>NZ_CP120741.1:0-4800000 GCF_029581255.1 Verrucosispora sp. WMMD1129 | reverse complement strand
GTCCCACTCCTTGACCACCGCGCCCAGCTCGCCACCGACGTACTGGATGGGCTTGGTCACCTGGGGCAGCAGCGGCTCCAGCCGGGGCCACACCGAGTTGGCCGCGACGGGACGCGAAGTCGTGGGCGGGACGCTCATGATGCCCAAGGGTACGCGCCCGCCCACCGCCCGCCGCTCATACCCGGGCACCCCAGGCGGGCCGGAGAACGCCCTCGGGGTCGTACCGGCGCCAGGCACGCGCCACCCGCCTACCGGTCTCGCCTGGGTAGACGCGGTCGAACGCCGCCGGCCGCGGCCGGCTCTCGAAGTTGACATACGCCCCGTCGGCGTGCCTGGCCAGCCCACTCCACGCCGCGTCCAGCGCAGTTGGCCCCTGCGGCGGGAACACCGATGCGATCACCAGAGTGTCCTGGTGCCGGTGTGGATAGGCGGTCTCCGTCGGCGCGACGTCGTTGACCGCGCCGCCGACCGAGCGAAGCTGGATCAGGGCCTGACCCGCCGCCCGCGTCACCGCCCGTGCCTGTTCGTCGCCCATACCGGTGAACAAGCCGTTGGTGGTCAGGTTCGGCTGCTGTCCGACGTTGGCGTGCAGATGGGACGTGGGCACCAGGGTGGGGTACGGCACCAGGTCGACCCGGTCGTCAAGCAACGTGCCGATCTCGCGTAGCGGCGCGACCAGTGGCCGCACCCGGCGCAGGCTCTCGGCGGCGACCACCGCCGTGATCGACATGACCGTGACCGGCCCATAGGGCATCAGCATGGCAGCGGTCGACAGTTCCCGGGGCGATTGGCGCAGCACCTCTGCCCACTGCCGCACGGTGCTGCCGTCTGGCCGGACCTCCACCGCGATCTGTGCCACCCCGACCTGCCGCAGCTCCACCGCCTCGATCTCGAAGGCCACCACGATGCCCACCCCGGCGCCGGCCCCACGGACCGCCCAGAACAGCTCGGGTTCACGGCGCGCGTCGGCGCGTACCACCGTCCCGTCGGCCAGCACCACCTCGACGGCGCGTACGTGGTCAATGGTCAGGCCGTACGAGCGCACCAGCCAGCCCACGCCACCGCCGATGGCCAGGCCGCCGACGCCGACATTGCCGTGGTCGCCGGAGCTGATCGCCAGGCCGTGGGGGGCCAGGGCCCGGGCCACCTCGGCCCAGCGGGCCCCCGCCTGCACCCGGACCAGCCGGGCCGCGTGATCAAGCACCTCGATCCGGTTCAGCCCCGACAGGTCAATGACCACCCCGTCGTCGACGGACGACGAACCGGCTAGGCCGTGACCGCCGCTACGGACTGCGATCGGCCGGCCCTGCTCCCGGGCGTACCGCAGCGCGGCCACCACGTCGGCGGTGCTTCTCGGCAGTAGCACGGCCGCCGGAGTGGCCCGTCGGGTATAGGTCGAGCGCAACGTCGCGTACCGGCGGTCGCCGGGTGTCACGATTCGACCGGACAACTGCTCGGGTGCCGGTGTCAGTCCGGCGTTGCGCCCACTCATCGCTGCCCCCGGACCACGCGCACCCGCTCGCGTACCGCCGGCGCGACCTCGTTGGCGAAGAGTTCGACCTGCGCCGCGGCGGCCGAGATCGGCCAGAACACGAAGGTGTCGAAGCCGAGCTCGACAGCCCACTCGGTAAGCGTGTTCACCCAAAGGTTCACGTCGCCGACGAGCCCGGCGGCACCCCGGTACGGGCCAACGGCGCCGATGACGTTGTAGATCCGACGCAGCCGCGCCGGGTCGCGGCCGGCCGCGCGGGCCGCCTCGTCGATGATCGCCTGACGGGAGGGCACCTCGGTCGGCGGTACGTAGATGTTGAGCGGGGAGATCCACCCGTCGGCGTGCCGGCCGACGAGAGTGAGCATCCGGCGTTTCTGTGCGCCCACCCAGAGCGGCACCGGAGTGGGCGCCACCGGGCCAGCCACGTATCCCTCGACCGCGTGCTGGTCGCTGATGTGGCGGATCGGTTCGCCGGCCAACGCCCGTCGCATGATCGATAGTGATTCCTCCGTGTAGGCGACCATCTCCGGTCCGCTGCGCCGGGCACCCCCTATGGCGGCGATGGCGTCCGTGCTGGCGCCACCGCCGACCCCGAGGATCACCCGGCCCCGGGTCATCACACTCAGCGAGGCCGCGGCCTTGGCCAGCATGGTTGGCGGACGTAGCTGCAGGTCGGCCACGTCCGTGAGGAAGGAGACACGGTCCGTCTCAGCGGCCAGATGACTGATCATCGTCCAGCTGTCGAGATGGCCGGGCTGGTAGGGATGGTCCTGCACGGCGAGCAGGTCGAATCCGCCGTCGACCGCGCTTTGGGCGATGCGCCTGGTCGCGGCCAGGCTCTCGGCGGACGGGTCCAGGCTGACGCCGAAGGTGATCGGATGTCCGTGATCGTTCATGACATCAACGATCGGTGGTTGACCACGGCTGAGCAAACCGCAGATTAGTCACTAATCTTAGGTAAGTGAGCGACGTCGAGACAGATCTTGAGGCGTACCGGCAGATCCCCGAACCGGCCTGCCGCGGCTTCCAGGACGCCCTGGAACTGGTCGGCCGCCGGTGGACCGGCGCGATCCTGCTGGCAGCCGTGCGCGGTGCCCGGCGGTTCGGTGAATACCGCGCCGCCGTGGCCGGCATCTCCGACCGGCTGCTGGCTGCCCGACTCAAGGAACTGGAAGCCGACGGACTGATCGAACGTTCAGTGATCCCGAGTACCCCGGTGCAGATCAGGTACACCCCGACCGAGCAGGGGCGGCAGCTGATGGCGGCGCTGCAACCGCTGATCACCTGGAGCCACCGCCGCACGCACCGTTCGAGGTGACCGCCGGGGCCGCCGACTCGATCCCGATGTCAGTCAGACGGGTCTCCGCCGCCTCGCCCGCCCCCGCTGGACACCCTCGCTCGTCAGCGCGTGAAAGAAGATCATGACACCGATGCCGATCAGCCCGATGGCCGGGCTGACGAACCAGCCCAGGACCGCACTGGTGAGATAGAGCGCCATGCCGACCACCGGGCGGAGCCGCTGGGTGGACACGAACACCCGGTCGACCCCCTCCCGGAACAACATCGGATGCCGACGGAGATAGGCGAAGAAGGCGAGCCAGGGTGCGGACATCGCGGCTGCGGCGAGGGCGTAGAGCACCACGGCGACCCGGCGGTCACGGTCGGTGCCGCCATGGGCGAACGCTTCGGCGAGCACGGTGGTCGGGAACGGGATGATCACCACGCCGAGCAGCAGCCACAGGTTGATCCAGTTGAGGCCGACCGTGGTCCCACGGATGAGGCGCAGCAGAGTGTGGTGGTTTAGCCAGATCACGCCGACGTACCCGAAGGAGAGCAGGAAGGCGAGGTACGCCGGAGCCTGCTTCAGCAGGGCGTGAAGCAGTTCTCCGGGGGCGTGGTCGGGGACCTGGAGTTCGATCACCAACAAGGTGATCACGATGGCGAAGACCCCGTCGCTGAATCCGGTCATCCGGACGATCTCGCTGACCGCTGGCGCACCGGATGTCGCCGCTGACTCGGGCATAGGCCGAGACTAAAGGTGTCCATCCGGCCACCAACGGTGAACGGCGCGCACCGGCGAGCCGGCTTGCATCGGCCTTCCCGTCATCCCGGGTCGGTCCCGGTGGCACACCGGTACTAACCTCGGACCGGCGCGAGAGGAGATTGCCGCGATGCCGGAGCCGCAGCCGGGAGCCGACCGGCCGGTCGACGGGAGCCGTCCGGAGCAACACCGGGACGGGGAGCCGGCGGTCACCCACGAACTGCCCACCGACCCGGCCGAGGCCGACCAGCCGGCTGGGCCAGCTGACACCGGACCGGCCGGAAGCGCGCCGGCCGACGGCGAGCCGGCCGACGCCGAACCGACCAAGGTGGCCCCCACCGAGGCCGGCGCGCCCACAGAGCGGGCCGGGCGGCCGCCCGGCGTTGACCACGCGGACGCGCGGCCCACCGAGGCCGTCCCCGACGAGGGTCAGCCGCCGCTGCCGGTGGAGCCGCAGGTCGGTCCGCAGGGCACTCGCGTGCTGCCCGAGTCCGCGCCGGAGGCGGCCACCCCGCGATGGAGCGGCTCGGCGCCGGTACCGCCGGCAGCACCGCGCCGACGCGGCTGGGGCGAGTCGGCCGAACCCACCCCGCCGCCGGTGCCGCCGGTGTCGCAGCCGGAGCATCAGACCCCTGTCGATCCGTGGGCCGGTGTCGACACCAGCGGCTGGGAACTTCCCTCGACCGATTTTCCCGCCCTGCCGCCGACGCTGTCCTACCCGAGCCCGCCCCCGACCCGGCCGTACTCCGGGCCCCCGGTCTCCCCGGCACCGGTCTCGCCCCATCCGCCGCCGGCGGTCGCGCCACAGCCACAACCCCCGCCGGTCGCGTCACAGCAGCCGCAACCACCCGGGCCCTACCCGCCCATCCCGGCCGGCCCACCGGCACCACCACCGCCGCCCGGTCGGCGGGGCAGGAAGAAGGCCAAGGCTGGACCGGTCGCACCGCCACCGGGTTGGCAGCCGCCGGCGGGGTACGTCCCGGTGCCGGTCCGCAGACGGCGCCGCTGGCCCTGGTTGCTGCTGCTGACCCTGGCCTGCTGCTGCGGCTGCCCGGCCTACTACGGCATGCCGATGGCCAGCCAGTACCCGGCGAACGCCGCGTTGCCGCAACAGGTGGCCGACCTACGGCTGCGCGAGGATCCGCGCAGCGCCCGTGACGCGCGACAGTTGGAGACCCAGATGCGTCAGTCGCACTGGCTCGCCGAGGACACCTTCGCCGGGATCTACCACACGAGCAACGGCAAGCGGGTGACCGTCTTCGGCGGCACCGGTTTCCGGTTCACCCCGTCGGCGGACGCCGACGCCGAGATCCAGCGCCTAACCGACCAGTACGCACTCGGCGAGCAGCAGATCATGGATACCGGTGTCCGAGGTCGCCACGAACGCTGCGCGGTGGGACGCACCGACGGCCTCGGTGCGGTGGTGTGCACCTCGGTCGACCACGGCAGCATCACCACCGGCGTCTTCACCGGGCTCTCCGTGGACGACAGCTCCCGACTGCTGGGCACCCTACGGGATCAGATCGTCACCACAGACGGCTGATCGAGTCGACGACGGCACGCCACGGCGCCACCGGCGGGATAGCCACGCCGCGGCGCAGCCAGCGGGATAGCTCAGCGGGCGTCGGCTTCCCCGGTGGCCGGCGGGTGGGCCCGCGGCGGCGCGTAGCGGGAGACGTACTCCTGGCCGGTCAGCTTCTGGATCTCACCCATCATCTCGTCGGTCATCTGCCGCAGCGACAGCCGGTCGTCCGGCCGGCCGGTGAAGTCGAGCGGCTTGCCGAACCTGACGGTGATCTTGCCGGTGAAGGGGCGCGGCACCCGGGCACCGATCGGCTGCACCTTCTCGGTGCCGATCATGCCCACCGGGATGATCGGCACACCGGCCGCGATGGCGAGCCGGACCGCACCGGTGCGCCCCCGGTACAGTCGCCCGTCCGGCGAACGGGTGCCCTCCGGGTACACGACCACCAGGTCGCCGCCCTGCAGCGCCGGGATGGCGGCGTCGAACGCGGCGAGCGCGGCACGCCCGCCGGCCCGCTCCACCGGGATCGCACCGAGGCCGGTGAGGACGAACTTGGAGAAGCGGCCCTTGACGCCGGTGCCGGTGAAGTACTCCGACTTGGCCCAGAACGCCAGGTGCCGGGGCACCACCGTGCCGAGGAACAGTTCGTCGGCCACCGACAGGTGATTGCCGGCGAAGATCGCGCCGCCCTTGTCCGGGATGTGCTCCAGCCCCTCCACCGTCGGACGGAACGCCAGCCGCATCGCGGGCCCCACGGTGAGCTTGCCGATGGTGTAGAGCAGCGGCACTGGTCCTCCGGCGGATCGAATGAGGGAAGAGGCGGTGTCACCGTAGCGGACCGTCCCACAACAGCATGCGTGAGGTCGGGCTGGTCCGCTGGCTGAGTGCGGGTTGCCGGAACGGGGCCCCTCCGGTCGGAAGGGCCCCTCCGGTGCAACTCAGACGCGGCGAACGACCACCGTCACTGGCACGCCCTCGCCGACCTCACCGGCGAAGCCGTCGATCCCCTCGGCGAAGTCGACGCTGTCGGCCAGCACCTCCCGGGCCACGAAGTCGCGGTACCCGGCCACCGCCGCCCGGACCTCGTCGGAGCCCGACGCGGTCACCACGATCCGGTCGGACACGTCGAGGTCGGCGTCGCGGCGGGCCTGCTGCACCACCCGGACGAAGTCCCGGGCCAGCCCCTCGGCGGCCAGTTCGGCGGTGACCGTGGTGTCCAGCACCACCACCCCCTCGCCGCCGGGCAGCGGCGCCGAGTGCTCCGCGTCGGCGGCGACCAGGCGCAGCTCGTACTCGCCCTCGGCCAGGGTCACTCCGGCGGCCACCGGAGCGCCGTCGACCAGCTCCCACTCCCCCGCCTTGACCGCCTTGATCACCTGCTGAACCTGCTTGCCGACCCGGGGCCCGAGCGCCCGCGGCACCACAGTCAACACCTGCTGGCAGTACGCCGACACCGCGTCGGTGAAGTCGACCTCCTTGACGTTGACCTCGTCGGCCACCAGGTCGGCGAAGGGCCCCAGCTGCCCGGCCGCCGGGCTGGCGACGGTCAGCTTCGCCAGCGGCAGCCGCACCCGCAGCCCCTTGGCCTTGCGCAGCGACAGCGTCGCCGAGGCCACCGCCCGTACCGTGTCCATCGCAGCGACCAGTTCGTGGTCGGCCGGGAACTCCTCGGCCACCGGCCAGTCGGTCAGGTGCACCGACCGCTCGCCGGTCAGCCCGCGCCAGATCTCCTCCGCGGTGAGCGGCGCCAGCGGCGCCACCACCCGGCAGAGCGTCTCCAGCACGGTCCACAGCGTGTCGAACGCGTCCGGGTCGCCCGCCCAGAAGCGGTCCCGGGAGCGACGCACGTACCAGTTGGTCAGCGCGTCCAGGTAGGACCGGACGGTGGCGCAGGCGCCCGAGATGTCGTACGCGTCCATCTGCGCGCCGGCCGTCGACACCAGCTCGTTCGTCTTCGCCAGCACGTACCGGTCGAGCACGTTCGCCGAGTCGGTACGACGACGAGCCTGATACCCGTCCGCGTTGGCGTAGAGCGAGAAGAAGTACCAGACGTTCCAGAGCGGCAGCAGCACCTGCCGGACGGCGTCACGCACGCTCGCCTCGGTGACCGGCATGTCCCCGCCGCGCAGCACCGGCGAGGACATCAGCATCCAGCGCATGGCGTCCGAGCCGTACGAGTCGAAGACGTGGTAGACGTCCGGGTAGTTGCGCAGGCTCTTGGACATCTTGCGGCCATCGGAGCCGAGCAGGATGCCGTGGCTGATGCAGTTACGGAACGCCGGCCGGTCGAACAGCGCGGTGGCCAGCACGTGCATCGTGTAGAACCAGCCCCGGGTCTGCCCGATGTACTCGACGATGAAGTCACCCGGGTAGTGGTGCTCGAACCACTCACGGTTCTCGAACGGGTAGTGCACCTGGGCGAACGGCATCGAGCCGGATTCGAACCAGCAGTCCAGCACCTCCGGCACCCGACGCATCATCGACCTGCCGGTCGGGTCGTCCGGGTTGGGGCGGACCAGCTCGTCCACCGCCGGCCGGTGCAGGTCGCTCAGGCGTACCCCGAAGTCCCGCTCGATCTCGGCCAGCGACCCGTACACGTCGACCCGTGGGTAGTTCGGATCGTCGGACTTCCACACCGGGATGGGCGACCCCCAGAACCGGTTGCGGCTGATCGACCAGTCCCGGGCATTGGCCAGCCACTTGCCGAACGAGCCGTCCTTGATGTGCCCCGGCGTCCAGTTGATCTGCTGGTTCAGCTCCACCATCCGGTCCTTGAACCGGGTCACCGCCACGAACCAGGACGACACCGCCTTGTAGACCAGCGGCGTGTCGCAGCGCCAGCAGTGCGGGTACGAGTGGGTGTAGGTGTCCTGCTTGAGCACCACCCCCCGCTCCTTGAGCTGACGGATCACCGGCTTGTTGACGTCGAAGACCTGCTCGCCCTCGAAGGGCGGCACCAGCGCGGTGAAGCGGGTGTGGTCGTCGACGGTGACGATGGTCGGGATGCCGGCGGCGTTGCAGACGTTCTGGTCGTCCTCGCCGAAGGCGGGCGCCAGGTGCACGATCCCGGTGCCGTCCTCGGTGGTCACGAAGTCCGCCCCGAGCACCTGGTACGCGTTCGGCCCGGCCTGCTCCACCAGGAAGTCGAACAGCGGAGTGTAACGGCGGCCGACCAGGTCCGCGCCACGCACCGTGCCGACCTGCTGGTACCCGTCGAGTTCCTTGGCGTACGCGTCGAGCCGCGCCGCGCCCACCAGGTGACGAACACCGTCGCGCTCCAGCACCGCGTACTCGATGTCCGGGCCGACGGCGAGCGCCAGGTTCGACGGCAGGGTCCACGGCGTGGTGGTCCAGACACCCAACCGCACCGGCCCGCGGAGCAGTTCCGGCGCGGCGTCGTCGGCGGTCAGCTCGAACCAGACCGTCAGCGTCGGGTCGTGCCGGTCGCGGTAGACGTCGTCCATCCGGGTCTCGGTGTTCGACAGCGGCGTCTCACACCGCCAGCAGTACGCCAGCACCCGGAACCCCTCGTAGACCAGGCCCTTGTCGTGCAGGGTCTTGAAGGCCCACATGACGCTTTCCATGTAGTCCAGGTCGAGGGTCTTGTAGTCGTTTGTGAAGTCCACCCAGCGAGCCTGGCGGGTGACGTACCGCTCCCAGTCCTGGGCGAACTCCAGCACCGAGCTGCGGCACGCGTCGTTGAACCGGGCCACACCGAGGTCGAGGATCTCCGCCTTGCTGGTGATGCCGAGCTGCTTCTCGGCGACCACCTCGGCGGGCAGGCCGTGGCAGTCCCAGCCGAAGCGCCGCTCCACCCGCCGGCCACGCATGGTCTGGTAACGCGGCACCACGTCCTTGACGTACCCGGTGAACAGGTGGCCGTAGTGGGGCAGGCCGTTGGCGAACGGCGGGCCGTCGTAGAAGACGTACTCGTTCTTCCCCTGGTCGCCGGCCGGGCGGGCATCCACGGACGCCTCGAAGGTCTTGTCGGCCGTCCAGTGCTCCAGCACCCGGCGCTCGACCGCGGGCAGGTCCGGGCTCGCCGGTACGCCGCCGGCGGTCGGGTCGTGCAACGGATAGGCCATCGGGGGTCGCTCCTCGCTGACGCTCACTGTCCTGTGGGTCTGCGAGGACGAGCCGCTCCGGTACGCCGTGACCGGCGCCTCGGGGGCCCGCGGTACCACCCCGCTTGGCGGTCAGGTTCGACCGCCCGCTCGTTAGGTCGGCTGTGACGGGCCGCCCCGTCCGGTTCTACTGAGCCGGTCACCCGGCCGTTCTTCCGGAAGCTCCCCGGTGATAGCCGGATCATCGCCGCCCGCCCATGATACCCACCCCACCTTCCACCCCTCCCCCCAATAACCCCGACGCTCCCGCCCTCCGCGATCTTGCAGTTCCGGTCCCCTCTTGGCGGCTTTCACACCGTTATGCACGACGAAAAGTGCAAGATCGCGGAGACGGTGGAGGGTGGGGGCGAGTCAGGGGGTGGGGAGGGTGGTGGTCCAGAGGGAGCGTCCAGCGCGGTCGCGGAGGTGGACGGTGAGGGCTCGGGTCTCGGCGTCGATCTGGACCTCGCCGAAGTGTTGGAAGCCCTCTGCCGGGGAGGTGTTGGCCCGCGGTGGGGCGTTGACGAAGACGGCCCTCGGACCGAAGGTGCCGTCCAGCGCGTTGGGGCCGAAGGCACCGGCGTGCGCCGGCCCGGAGACGAACTCCCAGAACGGGGTGAAGTCGGCGACCGCCGCCCGCGCCGGGTCGTAGTGGTGCGCGGCGGTGTAGTGCACATCCGCGGTGAGGAAGACGATCCCGGTCACCCCCGCCCGGTGTGCCGCACCGAGCACCTGCGCGAACTCCAGCTCCCGCCCGGCTGGAGCACCTGGGTCACCCTGCGCCACCCCCTCCTGCGCGCCCGCTCCGTCGGGCACCACCAGCCCCAGCGGCAGGTCGATGGCGATGATCTTCCAGGTGGCCCGGGAGCGGGTCAGTTCCCGGATCAGCCAGGCCCGCTGCTCGGCGCCGAGCAGGCCACGCTTCGGATCGGCGTAGGTGTTGCCGTCGTTGGGGTCCTTGTAGGTCCGCATGTCCAGCACGAAGAGATCCAGCAACGGGCCGTACGGCAGCCGTCGGTAGCGCGGGCCACGCGACGGCGTGGGCAGCCACTCGTCGAAGGCCCGCCGGGCCCGCGCGGCGAGCACATCCACCCGGCGCTCGGTGTAGCGGCTGTCGGTGAGCACCTCGCCCGGATACCAGTTGTTTGTCACCTCATGGTCGTCCCACTGGTTGACCTGCGGAACCTCCGCTACGAATGCCCGCAGGTGCTCGTCGAGCAGGTTGTACGCGAACTGCCCACGGAACTCGGCCAGCGACTCGGCAACCTTGAGCTTCTCCGGCACCACCAGATTGCGCCACACGCGCCCGTCGGGCAGCGTCACCGCCTCGGTGAGCGGATTGTCGGCGTACACCGTGTCACCGCTGCACAGGAAGAAGTCCGGCCGGCACGCCCGCATCGCCCGGAAGATCTCCATCCCGCCGAAGTCCGGTGCGATGCCCCAGCCCTGTCCGGCGATGTCCCCGGTCCAGACGAACCGCACGTCGCGCCGCTGGTGCGGGGCGGTGGTCAGCGAGCCGGTCAACGGCGCACTGGCCAGCCCCGGCCGGTCCAGGCTCTCCACCCGCACCCGGTAGTGCAGCCGCTCGGCGCCGGGCAGCCCGCGCAGCCGCACCTTGCCGGTGAGGTCGGTGTCCGGGGTCAGCACCGGCCCACGTACCCGGCGGGCGCCCCGGAAGTCGGGCCGGCGGGACACCTCAACGATCATCCGCCCCGGGCGGTCAGCCCGGGTCCAGAGCACCGCCGAGTCCGCCGTGGCGGCCCCGCTCTGCACTCCGTGCGTCAGCACCGGCCGCCCGGCGGGCCGCCAGGCCGGCCCGGCGAGCGCGCCCGGTCCACCCAGCAGCGCACCGCCGGCCACACCGGTGCCGGCGAGCAGACCGGCCCGCAGCAGGGTACGTCGGTCGAGTTCGGTCATCGTTCCTCCTGAATGAGGGGACTGACCGCTTCGGTGTACCGGCCGGACGTGGCCGTCGGCGTCCGTCCGGGTGACCGCCGCCGAAACGACGCATGACCGGTGTCACATGCCCCAGGTGTCACGCGACGGGCCGCGCGATCCGTCGAGGCGGTGTCAGACCGCACTATCGGGGAGGTTGTCATGCAACGGATCAACGTGGCCGAGGTGGCGCCGGAGGCCTTCGGCGCCGTGCTGGGGCTGGAGAAGTACGTCCGGGCCAACGTCGACCACACCGTGCTGGAACTGGTGAAGCTGCGCGCGTCGATGCTGAACGGCTGCGCGTACTGCGTCGACATGCACAGCCGGGAGGCGCTCGGCGCCGGCGAGTCGAGCCGGCGACTGTTCGCGGTGGCCGCCTGGCGGGAGGCGCCCTTCTTCGACGAGCGGGAACGCGCCGCGCTCGCACTGACCGACGCGGTCACCCAGTTGGGCGAACACGGCGTGCCCGACGACGTCTGGGATGCCGCGGCGAAGTTCTGGCCGGAGAAGGCCCTCGCCGACCTGGTTCTGGCGATTGCCACAATCAACGTGTGGAACCGGATCGCGGTGACCTTCCGCAACGAGCTGCCAACGGACGTGTGAGTCCGGTCGACGCGGCGGAGGCGGCCGGTGCGCTGGACGCGCACCGGCCGATGCTGCTCGGGCTGGCGTACCGGCTGCTGGGTAGCCGGCACGACGCCGAGGACATCCTCCAGGAGGCGTACCTGCGCTGGTTACGGGTCGACCGCGCCGAGGTGAGCGAGCCGCGTCGCTACCTGTCCCGGGTGGTGACCCACCTGTCGATGGACCGGCTGCGGGCCCGGCAGGCCGCCCGCGAGACATACGTCGGGCCGTGGTTGCCGGAGCCGGTGCCGACCGCGCCGTCGCCGTTCGGGCCGCTGGAGCGTGCCGAGCTGCGCGACTCGCTCTCCACCGCGCTGCTGCACCTGCTGGAGCGGCTCACCCCGCCGGAGCGCGCCGTCTACGTGCTGCACACCGCCTTCGAGCTGCCCTACGCGGAGATCGCCGAGTTGCTGGACCGCTCCGCCGAGGACTGCCGCCAGCTGCACCACCGGGCGAGCGTCCGGATCGGTCGCGACCAGCGCCGCTTCACCGCCGACCGGGCCGAGCAGGAACGGCTGCTGGAGGCGTTCATCGCCGCCGCGACCGAGGGCGACCTGGCCGCGCTGACCGACCTGGTCGCCGCCGACGCGACCGCGTGGAGCGACGGCGGCGGCCGGGTGCGGGCCGCCCGCAACCCGGTCACCGGCGCGGACCGGGTCGTCCGGTTCGTGCTGGGTGTCCGGGAGAAGGGCTGGCTGCACGCCGTGCGACGCACGGAACTCAACGGCCAGCCGGCCGCCGTGGTGGTCACCGCGGCCGGCGACACGTACGCGGTCACCCTCGGCACGGCCGCCGGTCGGATCACCGACATCTTCCTGGTGGCCAACCCGGACAAGCTGCCCTGGGCGGCCTGAGCCGAGCGGCTGGCTCAGCCCAGCTCGGGGAACCAGAGCGCCAGCTCGCGCTTGGCACTGTCGGCCGAGTCGGAGGCGTGCACCAGGTTCTCCCGGTTGGACAGGGACAGGTCGCCGCGGATCGTGCCGGCGGCGGCCTTGCGCCCGTCGGTGGCGCCGATCAGGCCACGCACCACCTCGATGACCTGATCACCGGAGAGCACGAGCGCGACCAGCGGGCCACCGGTCATGAACGCCTTCAGCGGCGGGTAGAACGGCTTGTCGACGTGCTCGACGTAGTGCTCGTCGGCCAGCGCGGCGTCCATCGTCCGGGACACCATCGCGTCGATCCGCAGCCCCTTGCGCTCGAATCGGGAGATGATCTCGCCCACCAGTCCTCGGCGGACCGCGTCGGGCTTGATCAGGACGAGCGTGCGGTCGTCCGGGCTGCTGCTGGACACGCTGGGTTCCTCCTCAGAGCGGAAGCCGGTCGGGCTGGGTACGGTCAGCCTAGCGACCCGGACCCGGCGCCGGCGCGGTGGCCGGCCTTCCCCCGGCCCCCGATCCGGCCTAGCCTGGCCCTGACCCCCGGGAGGTCCACTGTGGCGAATGGTGGCGGCAACCGACCCATCGCACCGGTACGCAAGTTGATCGCCGCGGTGCTGGGCACCGTGGCCACCTTCGTCATCCTCTTCGGCCTGGGCATGACCAGCTGGGCCATCGTCGCACTCGGTGCCGCCCTGCTGGCCCTGGCGATCGCGCTGGCCACCGTGCGCAGCGGCGGCCGCACCTGGGTCGTCGGCGCCGGCCACGTGCACAGCGCATCCGAGCCGCCGACCCAGTACGCCTTCGGTCGCTGCGAGCTGCAACTGGTGATCGACGCGCCCGGGCTGCCGCCCCGCTCGAAGAAGATCATCGAGCCGCGGGTTCCGGTGTCGAAGTGGCCGTCGCTGGGGCAGACCCTGCCGATCCGGGTGGCGTTGGACGACCCGCGACACGTCCGGGTGCTCTGGGACGAGGTGCTCACCCACACCGAGGCCGGCAGCACCGCCGACCTGCCCCCCGAGTTCGCCACGGTGCCGCCGGACGAGGTGCTGATCGGGCAGGAGGCGCCGCCGTGGGCCGGTCGGGCACCGGAGGACGACTTCCACGATCCCTCCGACGATCCGTCCGAAGGTCCGCTCGGCGGTCCGTCGGACGGCCGACCGCACGATGCCGCGGCCGAACCGGTGGAGCACCACGAGACGGTGCGGGTACGCCAGCGCCCGGGCCGACCGGTCGTGCTGGAGGGAACCGTGGTGGAACGCTCCGACGAGCAGCGGTTGCCCCGCCGCGCCACCCCCGCGCCTCGGATGCCCGCCGAGGAGCGGTTCACCGAGGAACCGTTCAGCCCGGCGGCGACCGCCGCCGGAGACGAACCTGCCGACCCGACGGGCGATCGATCAGCGCCGCCACCGACCGGCCCGGCCGCGAGCCTGGCCGATCCGATGGATCCCCTCGACCCGCTCGACCTGCCGCTCGACGATCCGGAACCGCGCCAGACCGCCAGCACCGAACGCCCGACGGCCGACAGCCGGGCGACGCCCGGCGACCGTCGGACTGTCGACGATCACCCGCAGTCCGCTGCGGACCGGGCGGAGGCGGTCGACGCGGGGGAACTGGACGAGGCGATCTTCGGCTTCCACCCGGACGCCGCCGACCCGGCAGCACCGATCAGCGGGGTGGGCATCACCCTGCTGGTCACCGAGCTGTCCCGCTCGCTGGAGTTCTACCGGGATCGACTCGGCTTCACCGAGGTCGACCGGGGTGCCGCCAACGCGGTGCTCTCCTCGGGGGCGACCCGCCTGGTGCTACGCGAGGTGACCGGGGCCCAGCCGATCAGCCGCCGGCTGGTCCACGTGAACCTCGACGTGGACGACATCCAGTCGGCGTACGAGCGGCTGCGCGAGTCCGGCGTCCGATTCACCTACCCGCCCCGGGTGGTCAACCGTGGCAGCAAGCTGGAGGTGTGGGCGGCGGCGTTCCGCGACCCCGACGGGCACGGCATCGCGCTGACCCAGTGGCGGGAACTCGCCGAGGCGTGACGAGGCCCCTGGAGCAGCCGGTAGCCTGACGCACCTCCGCGGCCGCTCTCAGCCGAGGATGACGCGGCGCACGTGCAGCGCGTACGCCCACACCAGCGCGAACATCACGCCCAGCACGAACAGCGACCAGTGCAGCAGGCCGGACAACAGCAGCAGACCCTGCAACACGGTGCCGGCGTGCCAGGCCCACGGCCGGCGCATCATGCCGGCGAGCACGGCGGAGACCACGGCCAGCGCCACCACCACGGCGATCGCCGCGCCACCGAGGTCAGCGCCGACCGCCCGGATCGGCTGGATCGCCAGCAGCAGCACCAACGCCTCCAGGGCGAGGGCAGCCGCACCGAGCCCGCGTACCGCCCGCTGCGGGTCGCGCAGGCCCGACCGGCGGGGCTGGCCGTCGCCGTCGCCGGTCATCGCTTCAGCAGCCGGCGGGCGTCGGCCACGGTCACCACGGAACCGGTGATGAGCACCCCGACGCCGGCCAGCTCGCCCGGCACGTCCTCCTCGGCCAGCGCAACCGCCGCCTCGATGGCGTCCGGCATCTCCTCGGCCACCTCGACCCGGTCCGGGCCGAACACCTCCGCAGCCAGCGCGGCCAGTTCCTTGACCGGCAGGGTCCGGGGCGAGCTGTTCCGCGTCACCACCAGTTGGTCGACCACCGGCTCCAGCAGCTCCAGCATGCTGGCGGCGTCCTTGTCGGCGAGGGTTCCCATGACGGCTACCAGCTTGCTGAACGCGAACTCTTCCTGGAGCGCGGTGACAGTGGCCGCCATGCCCTGCGGATTGTGTGCGCCGTCGAGCAGGATCGTCGGCGCGCTACGCACCCGCTCCAGCCGCCCCGGGGAGCTGGCGGCGGCGAAGCCTTCCCGCACCGCCTCCACGTCGAGCTGCCGGCGGGCACCCGCACCGAGGAACGCCTCGACGGCGGCCAGCGCCACCGCCGCGTTCTGTGCCTGGTGGGCACCGTGCAGCGGGACGAAGACCTCTTCGTACACCCCACCGAGCCCTTGCAGGGTGAGCACCTGACCGCCGACCGCGACAGCCCGGCGCAGTACGCCGAACTCCGAGCCTTCCCGGGCCACGGTCGCGCCCACCTCCGCGCAGCGTTGCAGGATCGGCCGGGCGGCCTCCTCCTCCTGGGCGGCGCAGATGACCGTGGCACCGGGGTGGATGATGCCGGCCTTGGCCACCGCGATGTCCTGGAGCGTGTCACCGAGCCACTCGGTGTGGTCGAGCCCGACCGGGGTCAGTACGCACACCCCCGCCTGGATGACGTTTGTGGCGTCCTCGGCGCCACCGAGACCCACCTCGACCACGGCCACGTCGACGGGGGCGTCGGCGAAGGTGGCGAAGGCCAGCGCCGTGGTCATGTCGAAGTAGGTCAGCGGCTCGGCCGAACGGTCGTCGACCAGTTCGGCCAGCGGCTTCACCTCGTGGTACACGGCGGTGAACCGAGCCTCGTCCACCGGCTCGCCGTCCAGGCTTATCCGCTCCCGCACGGTCTCCAGGTGCGGGCTGGTGTACCGCCCGGTGTGCAGCCCGAAGGCCCGCAGCAGCGAGTCGATCATCCTGGCCGTGGAGGTCTTGCCGTTGGTCCCGGTCAGGTGGATCGACGGGTACGCCCGCTGCGGGCTGCCCAGCAGGTCCAGCAGGGACGAGATGCGGTCCAGCTCGAAGACCATCCGGGTGAAGCCACGCGCGGCCAGTTCGGCTTCCACCTGCGCGAAGGCGGCACGATCGGCCCGACCGGTCCGCTCCCGGCGGTCCGCGCCCGCACCATCACCGGTACGGGCGCGGTCGGTCGGTTCGCTGGGTACGGCACCGGGCCGTTCGGCGCGGACAGGGTCGGTTCGGTCGACAGGGTCGGTCACGAGGAAAGTGCCTCCAGGGCGGCATCGATGCGAGCCAGGTCGGCCTCGGCGACCGACAGTCGTTCGCGGATCTTGGATACGACGTGCTCGGGGGCCTTACCGACGAACGCCGGGTTGTCCAGCTTCGCCCGGGCCTGCGCCGCCTCCTTCTCCGCCGCCGCGCGATCCTTGGTCAACCGAGCCCGCTCGGCGGCAACGTCGATCGAGCCTCGGGTGTCCAACGCGACACTTACCTCACCCGGCATGGCCAGCGTCGCACTGGCCTGGAAATCGTCACCGGCCGGATCCAGCCGCGCCAGCGACCGGATCAACGGCTCGTGCGCCGCCACACCGGCACCGGACAGCCCGTCGAGCCGGGCCGCGACCCGCTGGGTCGGGCGCAGGCCCTGGTCGGAGCGGAACCGGCGGACCTCGGTCACCACCCGCTGGAGGGTGGCCACCTCCGTCTCGGCCGCGTCGTCGATAAGCGCCCGATCAGCCGTGGGCCAGGCTGCCGTCAGCACCGTCTCGCCGCCGGTGAGTGCCGTCCACAGTTCCTCCGTGACGAACGGGATCACCGGGTGCAGCAGCCGCAGCAGCTGGTCCAGGACGTGACCGAGAACCCGGCGGCTGACCTCGGCCGGTTCGCCACTGCCGGCCAGCACCGGCTTGCTCAGCTCCACGTACCAGTCGCAGACGTCGTCCCAGGCGAAGTGGTACAGCAGGTCACAGACCTTGGCGAACTCGTACGACTCGAACTGCTCGTCGACCTCGGCGGTGACGTGGGCCAGCCGGGACAGGATCCACCGGTCGACGGTCGACAGCCGTCCGGCGTCCGGCATCGGGCCGTCGGTGTGCGCACCGTTGAGCAACGCGAACCGGGTGGCGTTCCAGAGCTTGTTGCAGAAGTTCCGCGAGCCCTGGCACCACTCCTCGCTGACCGGCACGTCGCCGCCGGGGTTGGCGCCCCGGGCCAGGGTGAACCGGGTGGCGTCGGCGCCGTACCTGTCGATCCAGTCCAGCGGGTCGACCACGTTGCCGAACGACTTGGACATCTTCTTGCCGTGCTCGTCGCGGACCATCCCGTGCAGGGCGATCACGTCGAACGGCTGCCGGCCGTCCATCGCGTACAGGCCGAACATCATCATCCGGGCGACCCAGAAGAACAGGATGTCGTACCCGGTGACCAGCACGCTGGTCGGGTAGAACTTCGCCAGGTCCGGGGTCTGCTCCGGCCAGCCGAGCGTGGAGAACGGCCAGAGGCCGCTGGAGAACCAGGTGTCAAGCACGTCCTCGTCCTGGTGCCAACCCTCGCCGGCCGGCGGTTGCTCGTCCGGGCCGACGCAGACCACCTCGCCGGCCGGGCCGTACCAGACGGGAATCCGGTGGCCCCACCAGAGCTGCCGGGAGATGCACCAGTCGTGCATGTTGTCGACCCAGGCGAAGTAGCGCTTGGCCAGTTCCGCCGGCTCGATGCGCACCCGACCGTCGCGTACCGCGTCGCCGGCCGCCTTGGCCAGCGGCGAGGTGTTGACGAACCACTGCAACGACAACCGCGGCTCGACGGTGGTACGGCACCGGGAGCAGTGACCGACGGCGTGCACGTACGGCCGCTTCTCGGCGACGACGCGTCCCTCGGCCCGCAACGCCGCCACGATCGCCGGTCGGGCCTCGAACCGGTCCAGGCCCTCGAACGGTCCGTGCGCGGTGATGACACCCCGCTCGTCCATGATCGTCAGGCTGGGCAGGTCGTGCCGCTGCCCGATCTCGAAGTCGTTCGGGTCGTGCGCCGGGGTCACCTTCACCATGCCGGTGCCGAACGACGGATCGACGTGGGCGTCGCCCACGATCGGGATCCGGCGCCCGGTCAACGGCAGCTCGACCTCGGTGCCGATCAGGTGGCGGTACCGCTCGTCGTCCGGGTGCACGGCGACCGCCGTGTCGCCGAGCATCGTCTCCGCCCGGGTGGTGGCCACCACCACCTCGTCGCTGTACCGGATCGAGACCAGCTCGCCGTCGTCGTCGGTGTGCTCCACCTCGATGTCGGACAGCGCGGTGAGACAGCGCGGACACCAGTTGATGATCCGGTTCGCCCGGTAGATCAGGCCGTCGTCGTACAGCTTCTTGAACATGGTCTGCACGGCGCGGGACAGGCCCTCGTCCATGGTGAAGCGCTCCCGGTCCCAGTCGACCGAGTCGCCGAGCCGGCGCATCTGGCCCAGGATCGCTCCGCCGGACTCCGCCTTCCACTGCCACACCCGCTCGACGAACTTCTCCCGGCCCAGGTCGTGACGGGAGAGCCCCTGCGCGGCGAGCTGCCGCTCGACCACGTTCTGGGTGGCGATGCCAGCGTGGTCCATGCCCGGCAGCCAGAGCGCCTCGTAGCCCTGCATCCGCTTGCGCCGCACCAGCGCGTCCTGCACCGTGTGGTCGAGCGCGTGGCCCATGTGCAGCGAGCCGGTGACGTTCGGCGGCGGGATCACGATGGTGAAGGGCTGCCGCTCGCTGTCCGCGGCGGCGCGGAATCGACCGTCGGCTACCCACTGCTCGTACCGTCGCTGCTCTACCTCACTCGGCTGATACTGGCCGGCGAGGGTCGGGGCGTCGGGGCGTCGGGCATCCAGTCTCTCGGTCACCCTGAAAGTCTACGGAGCGCTTCGACGGACCCGACGTGCGCCACCTGTCGTTCGCGTACGGTGTCGGCTATGTCCGACGCACATCTCAGTGCCCGCCAGCTCGACGAGGGCGCTCCGCCGGTCGAGCTGACCGACGAGCCGATCGAACTGGGCGACCGCGAGCCGGCAGACGCCACCGACCGGCCGGGCGTGCGGTCCCGGCGGCGACGTCTGGTCGTGGCGGCGCTCGCGATCATCGCGCTGGTGGGGGTGGGCGCGTTCGGCACCTGGGGCTGGCGGATCGTGCAACAGAAGGACGCCCGGATCGCCATCCCCGACCAGGTCGCTGGTCTTCGTCTGGACAGCAGCGATCGGGCTGCCAGCACCGCCGACTACCTGCGGAGCGGGCTGGCTGCCGACATTCAGCTCGACAGCAGCTTCGGCGCCGTCTACCAGGACCCGGCCGACGCCCGGCGATCGGTTCTGATCTTCGGAGGCACCACTCTGCTGTGGCAGCCTGAGCGGGATCTGGAAAGTCTGTTCGAGCTGATGGCAGACGAGACCGCAGCCGTGACCGGGCTCCGCGGCGTGTCGCCGGGGCGGCTGGGCGGCGTGATGAAGTGCGGCAGCACCGGCGGCGAGGGCGGCGATTTCGCGGTCTGCGGCTGGGCCGACCACGGCAGCGTGGTGCTGGCCATGTTCCCCGCCCGTTCGGTCGACGACTCCGCCGGTCTGCTGCGGCAGATCAGGGAGAGCATGCAGACCCGCGACTGACGGCTGCGGGGCGGGCTGACTCGGATGCTCGTGCGACGGCTGCCGCGCCCTCCCTCGGGCGCGACCGGCCACGCTGAGACTGACCCACCGCGTCCGGGCAGCTCGGACGGGCGTGCCGCACCGGCGTGGCCAGCCTGGCGAGGGCCACCAGGACGACTCCGCCACCGGCGAGAAGACACACCAGGAGTACGCCGTACACCTCGACACCCCAGGTGACGACGGCCGCGCCTATCGGCCCGAGAGACGTAGTGGGTCGCCCAGAAATGACTTCAGGGCCACCCCGTTTGGGGTGGCCCTGAATCGAAGAATGTCCGGCGGTGTCCTACTCTCCCACACCCTCCCGGGTGCAGTACCATCGGCGCTGGAGGGCTTAGCTTCCGGGTTCGGAATGAGACCGGGCGTTTCCCCTCCGCCATGACCGCCGTAACCTTATCAACATGTCAAACAACACCAACACCAACACGCTTGTTGGGGTGTTGTTTGTTTGTTGTGAGTTACACAGTGGACGCGTAGCAACTTTGATAGTCAAGTCCTCGGCCTATTAGTACCGGTCAACTGAACCCGTTACCGGGCTTACATTTCCGGCCTATCAACCCAGTCGTCTAGCTGGGGGCCTTACCCCCACAAAGTGGGGTGGGATACCTCATCTTGAAGCAGGCTTCCCGCTTAGATGCTTTCAGCGGTTATCCCTTCCGAACGTAGCTAACCAGCCGTGCCCCTGGCGGGACAACTGGCACACCAGAGGTTCGTCCGTCCCGGTCCTCTCGTACTAGGGACAGCCCTTCTCAAGTATCCTACGCGCACGGCGGATAGGGACCGAACTGTCTCACGACGTTCTAAACCCAGCTCGCGTACCGCTTTAATGGGCGAACAGCCCAACCCTTGGGACCTGCTACAGCCCCAGGATGCGACGAGCCGACATCGAGGTGCCAAACCATCCCGTCGATATGGACTCTTGGGGAAGATCAGCCTGTTATCCCCGGGGTACCTTTTATCCGTTGAGCGACACCGCTTCCACACGCAAGTGCCGGATCACTAGTCCCGACTTTCGTCCCTGCTCGACCCGTCAGTCTCACAGTCAAGCTCCCTTGTGCACTTGCACTCAACACCTGATTGCCAACCAGGCTGAGGGAACCTTTGGGCGCCTCCGTTACCCTTTAGGAGGCAACCGCCCCAGTTAAACTACCCACCAGACACTGTCCCTGAACCGGATAACGGTCCGAAGTTAGATACCCGAATCAACCAGAGTGGTATTTCAAGATTGCCTCCACCCATACTGGCGTATGAGCTTCACCGGCTCCCACCTATCCTACACAAGCCGACTCAAATACCAATGTCAAGCTATAGTAAAGGTCCCGGGGTCTTTCCGTCCTGCCGCGCGTAACGAGCATCTTTACTCGTACTGCAATTTCGCCGGGCCTGTGGTTGAGACAGTGGGGAAGTCGTTACGCCATTCGTGCAGGTCGGAACTTACCCGACAAGGAATTTCGCTACCTTAGGATGGTTATAGTTACCACCGCCGTTTACTGGCGCTTAAGTTCTCCGCTTCGCCCCGAAGAGCTAACAGGTCCCCTTAACGTTCCAGCACCGGGCAGGCGTCAGTCCATATACATCGAATTACTTCTTCGCATGGACCTGTGTTTTTAGTAAACAGTCGCTTCCCCCTGCTCTCTGCGGCCATACAACGCTCCACCCGCGCGGGGCTTCACGTCTCCGGCCCCCCTTCTCCCTAAGTTACGGGGGCAATTTGCCGAGTTCCTTAACCACAGTTCGCCCGATCGCCTCGGTATTCTCTACCTGACCACCTGTGTCGGTTTGGGGTACGGGCCGCTCAGAACTCGCTAGAGGCTTTTCTCGGCAGCATAGGATCACTGACTTCACCTGAATCGGCTCGGCATCACGTCTCAGCCTTCATGACGTGCGGATTTGCCTACACGTCGGCCTACACGCTTACCCCGGCACAACCACCGGCCGGGCTCAGCTACCTTCCTGCGTCACCCCATCGCTTGACTACTACCCGCCAGGTTCCCACGCTCCCCCAGCTTGGTCCGAAGACCGCACCAGGCTCGGGTGGTTAGCACAACGAGGTTCATCAGGGACGCTCCTTCGCGGGTACGGGAATATCAACCCGTTGTCCATCGACTACGCCTCTCGGCCTCGCCTTAGGTCCCGACTCACCCAGGGCGGATTAACCTGGCCCTGGAACCCTTGGTCATCCGGCGGAAGGGTTTCTCACCCTTCTTTCGCTACTCATGCCTGCATTCTCACTCGTGCCGCGTCCACAACTAGGTCACCCCGCTGCTTCACCCCCGGCACGACGCTCCCCTACCCACCCACACACCTGGATGCCCACCTCGAAAGACAGACACCGGGCTCTGTGTGAGTGCCACAGCTTCGGCGGTGTGCTTGAGCCCCGCTACATTGTCGGCGCGGAACCACTTGACCAGTGAGCTATTACGCACTCTTTAAAGGGTGGCTGCTTCTAAGCCAACCTCCTGGTTGTCTATGCGACCCCACATCCTTTTCCACTTAGCACACGCTTAGGGGCCTTAGCTGGTGATCTGGGCTGTTTCCCTCTCGACTACGAAGCTTATCCCCCGCAGTCTCACTGCCGCGCTCTCACTTACCGGCATTCGGAGTTTGGCTGATTTCGGTAAGCTTGTAGGCCCCCTAGACCATCCAGTGCTCTACCTCCGGCAAGAAACACACGACGCTGCACCTAAATGCATTTCGGGGAGAACCAGCTATCACGGAGTTTGATTGGCCTTTCACCCCTAACCACAGGTCATCCCCCAACTTTTCAACGTTGGTGGGTTCGGCCCTCCACACGGTCTTACCCGCGCTTCAGCCTGCCCATGGCTAGATCACTCCGCTTCGGGTCTAGAACATGCGACTCAAACGCCCTCTTCAGACTCGCTTTCGCTACGGCTCCCCCACACGGGTTAACCTCGCCACATGCCACTAACTCGCAGGCTCATTCTTCAAAAGGCACGCCGTCACCCCGCAAGGCTCCGACGGATTGTAGGCGAACGGTTTCAGGTACTATTTCACTCCCCTCCCGGGGTACTTTTCACCATTCCCTCACGGTACTCGTCCGCTATCGGTCACCAGGAAGTATTTAGGCTTACCAGGTGGTCCTGGCAGATTCACGGCAGATTTCAGGAGTCCGCCGCTACTCGGGAACACCCACAGAAGACCAGCAGCTTTCACCTACCGGACTATCACCGTCTACGGTCGGCCTTTCCAGACCATTCAGCTAACCACTGGCTTTATCACTCCTCACACGAGTGTCAGCTCGTGTAGCAGGGTCCCACAACCCCGACCACGCAACCCCTGACAGGTATCACACGCAACCGGTTTAGCCTCAATCCGCTTTCGCTCGCCACTACTCACGGAATCACATGTTGTTTTCTCTTCCTACGGGTACTGAGATGTTTCACTTCCCCGCGTTCCCTCCACACACCCTATGAGTTCAGGTGCAGGTGACATCACATGACTGATGCCGGGTTACCCCATTCGGACACCCTGGGATCACAGCTCGGTTGACAGCTCCCCCAGGCCTATCGCGGCCTCCCACGTCCTTCATCGGCTCCTGGTGCCAAGGCATCCACCGTTCGCCCTTGACAACTTGACCACAAAGATGCTCGCGTCCACTGTGCAATTCTCAACAAACAACCAACCCACAACCCACCGTCTCCCACCAGCCCGGCAACCACCGGCGGTATGAGAAACCAGGCCATGCCTGGCGCCACTCAGGACACCACGTCCCAAGCATCGGCTCTGAAAGACAACCACCACGGGTTGTTCCTTCAGGACCCAACAGGGTGCCCTACGCCTCCCCCAGCCGCACCACAACCCCGTTCCCACCACCCCACAGGGCAGCTGTACTAGGAAATTCCGGCCGTTGCCGAGGAAAACTCGCCAGTGTCTCCGCCAATCGAGCACCCCGACCCGACATCCGCGGGCCGCGGGCTCCATACCAGCCTTCGCTGGATGGTGCTCCTTAGAAAGGAGGTGATCCAGCCGCACCTTCCGGTACGGCTACCTTGTTACGACTTCGTCCCAATCGCCAGCCCCACCTTCGACGGCTCCCTCCACAAGGGTTGGGCCACCGGCTTCGGGTGTTGCCGACTTTCGTGACGTGACGGGCGGTGTGTACAAGGCCCGGGAACGTATTCACCGCAGCGTTGCTGATCTGCGATTACTAGCGACTCCGACTTCACGGGGTCGAGTTGCAGACCCCGATCCGAACTGAGACCGGCTTTTTGGGATTCGCTCCACCTCACGGTATCGCAGCCCATTGTACCGGCCATTGTAGCATGCGTGAAGCCCTGGACATAAGGGGCATGATGACTTGACGTCATCCCCACCTTCCTCCGAGTTGACCCCGGCAGTCTCCCATGAGTCCCCAACCGAATTGCTGGCAACATGGGACGAGGGTTGCGCTCGTTGCGGGACTTAACCCAACATCTCACGACACGAGCTGACGACAGCCATGCACCACCTGTCACCGGCCCCGAAGGACCCCACATCTCTGCGAGATTTCCGGCGATGTCAAACCCAGGTAAGGTTCTTCGCGTTGCATCGAATTAATCCGCATGCTCCGCCGCTTGTGCGGGCCCCCGTCAATTCCTTTGAGTTTTAGCCTTGCGGCCGTACTCCCCAGGCGGGGCGCTTAATGCGTTAGCTGCGGCACAGAGAACCGGAGAGGCCCCCCACACCTAGCGCCCAACGTTTACAGCGTGGACTACCAGGGTATCTAATCCTGTTCGCTCCCCACGCTTTCGCTCCTCAGCGTCAGTATCGGCCCAGAGACCCGCCTTCGCCACCGGTGTTCCTCCTGATATCTGCGCATTTCACCGCTACACCAGGAATTCCAGTCTCCCCTACCGAACTCTAGCCTGCCCGTATCGACTGCAGGCCCGCAGTTGAGCCACGGGTTTTCACAGTCGACGCGACAAGCCGCCTACGAGCTCTTTACGCCCAATAAATCCGGACAACGCTCGCGCCCTACGTCTTACCGCGGCTGCTGGCACGTAGTTGGCCGGCGCTTCTTCTGCAGGTACCGTCACTCGCGCTTCGTCCCTGCTGAAAGAGGTTTACAACCCGAAGGCCGTCATCCCTCACGCGGCGTCGCTGCATCAGGCTTCCGCCCATTGTGCAATATTCCCCACTGCTGCCTCCCGTAGGAGTCTGGGCCGTGTCTCAGTCCCAGTGTGGCCGGTCGCCCTCTCAGGCCGGCTACCCGTCGTCGCCTTGGTAGGCCATCACCCCACCAACAAGCTGATAGGCCGCGAGCCCATCCCAAGCCGAAAAACTTTCCACCCACAAACATGCGTCCGCAAGTGAATATCCGGTATTAGCCCCGGTTTCCCGGGGTTATCCCAAAGCCTAGGGCAGGTTGCTCACGTGTTACTCACCCGTTCGCCGCTCGAGTACCCCGAAGGGCCTTTCCGCTCGACTTGCATGTGTTAAGCACGCCGCCAGCGTTCGTCCTGAGCCAGGATCAAACTCTCCAACAAAAACCTGAAGGAAAATCCATCCCAGCAACAAACAAAATTGTTGCCAAAGGAATCCAAACCAACCAGAAAAACTGGCCAGCCCGGGAATCAAACAAAAACTTGGCACTGGCATATCAAGCACCCTGTTGAGTTCTCAAAGAACAACCACACACCAAACCCGGGCCCTCATTTGAGGAACCGCGTCCGGGGCAACCGCTCCAAACTATCCGAACTGTGTTCCGAGGTCAACCTGAGCAATCAGGCTTCTCGTAACTCGCTCGGGGCCCACGCCATCGCCCACCTTGCGGTGTCAGCGACTGTCGTGGAGAACCGCAGACCGGCCGATCATCACTCAGGACAACCCGCCCGGCTCCTGCCGGCTCCAGAACCCTACCCGGTCGGCTTCGCGATCGCAACTCCATCTCGCTGAGTCGCTCCACACCGCCCGGCCTCAGCTCCGCGTTGACTGGTCTTCGCGTTGCTGGCGCCCGTTCTCGGCCGGTTTGCCCGGCCTCCCGCGTGCAGAGAGAAAGTTACGCGGACACCCCCGAGAAGGCAAATCATCGTTCATCGATACGAGGTTTGAGTGCAGTGGACGCTGGTCGGGTGGCACCCCGGTGTTCGGTCCCGGCCGACGGCTCGGCTCACCGAAGCCGGTTCGGGTACGGGCGCAGTCTCCGCTGCTGTCTCCCCGCAGACGGCCATGAGGGGTTCCGACGTGCCAGAGTGTCAGGCATGGATGACGTGTCCCGGCCCGTACGCCCGGTCCTCGCCGAGGACGCGCTGCTCGGCCTGCTGTTACCGATATGGCAACTGCTCATCGGTGCCTTCGTGCTCTTCGCGGTCCTGGTCTCGATCGGCCGTCTGGCCCGACGTGGCCCCTCCAGGATGAGCACCGCTCTTCTGATCACCGCAGCCGCCATCGCCGGCTTCGCACTTGTCGGCGTACTACTTCAGGGATAGCGGCGTCAGAGCCGGCGATTCGCCAGGCTCGGCAGCTCGGCACGGATCCGGTCCAGGCAGCTCAGGTCGATGTCGGTCACCGCGAGCCCCGGACCGTCGGGTACCTGGGACAGCACTGTCCCCCAGGGGTCAATCACCATGCTCCGCCCGTAACAGGTGCGGTCGGGTTCGTGGTCACCGGTCTGCCCGGCTGCTGCGACGAAGCACTGGTTCTCGATCGCGCGGGCTCGCAGCAGCACCTCCCAGTGGTCTCTCCCGGTGTGCATCATGAAAGCCGCCGGCACCACCAGCAGATGGGCGGCACCAACGGTGGCCAGTTGCCGGTAGAGCTCCGGGAAGCGCAGGTCATAGCAGATGGACAGGCCCACCCGTAACCCTTCGACGTCGACCACGACCGGCTGCTCCCCGGGCGCCACAGTCGCCGACTCCCGATAGGAAACGCGGCCGGGGATCTCCACGTCGTACAGGTGGATCTTGCGGTAGGAGGCGGCGAGCGTACCCGAACGGTCGAAGACCAGCGTGGTGTTCCAGGTGCGGTCCGGGTCGGGGCCTGCCTCGTGGAAGGAGCCGGCGATCAGCCAGATCCCGAGCCGACGCGCCGCGGCGGCGAAGAACGCGCCCACGCGGCCGTCCGCGGACTCCGGCGCGGGCATCCCGGCGCCTGGGCCGAGATAGTCGACATACTCCGGCAGCAGCACCAGGTCCGCGCCGGCGCCAGCAGCGCGTTCGATGAGGGATTCCGCGGCGGCGAGGTTCGCCTCTCGGTCATCCCGGGAGTTCAGCTGGCAGACGGCGACGCGCATGGCTGCCAGCGTACGGGTGCACGGTGGCCGGCCGCAGTGTGCGGTCGCGGGGAACTCGTCCAGCGGCGCGGCGGTCGCCGCCGCCCGCGTCCCGCCGTCGCTGGCAGGGGGCAGACCGAGCCACCGGTCGAGTTCAGGCGGACTTCTCCTCGCGCTCGCGCCGGGCACGGCGCCCCGTGAACTCACGCGGAACGATGGTCGGGTTCACGTTCTCCAGTACCGCCTCACGAGTGATCAGCACCCGGGCGGCATCAGGATTGCTGGGCACCTCGTACATCACGGAGAGCAGAACCTCCTCCATGATGGCGCGCAGCCCACGAGCGCCGGTGCCACGCAGCATGGCCTGGTCGGCGATCGCTTCGAGGGCGGGCCGCTCGAACTCCAACTCGACGCCATCCAGCTCGAAGAGGCGTTGGTACTGCCGGACCAGGGCGTTGCGCGGCTCGGTGAGGATCCTCACCAGCGCGGTGCGGTCCAGGCTCCGGACGCTCGTGATCACCGGCAGTCGACCGATGAACTCGGGAATCAGCCCGAACTTGAGCATGTCCTCCGGCATCACCTGGCTGAAGATGTCATCGGTGGAGCGGTCCGAGACGGCGCGCAGCCGGGCACCGAAGCCGGTGCCCCCATGGCCGGTACGCGCCTCGATGATCTGATCCAGGCCGGCGAAGGCACCACCGCATATGAACAGCACGTTTGTGGTGTCGATCTGGATGAACTCCTGGTGGGGGTGCTTGCGGCCGCCCTGCGGGGGCACGTTCGCGACGGTGCCCTCAAGCATCTTCAGCAGGGCCTGCTGCACGCCTTCACCGGAGACGTCACGGGTGATCGACGGGTTCTCCGACTTGCGGGCGATCTTGTCGACCTCGTCGATGTAGATGATGCCGGTCTCGGCCCGCTTGATGTCGTAGTCCGCGGCCTGGATCAGCTTGAGGAGGATGTTCTCCACGTCCTCACCGACGTAGCCGGCCTCGGTGAGGGCGGTGGCATCGGCGATCGCGAAGGGCACGTTCAACATCCGGGCCAGGGTCTGCGCCAGGTGGGTCTTGCCACAACCGGTCGGGCCCAGCAGGAGGATGTTCGACTTGGCCAGCTCCACCCCGTCGTTGCCGGAGCCCGGCGCACCGGCCGCCTCGGCCTGGATCCGCTTGTAGTGGTTGTAGACCGCGACGGCGAGGGCCTTCTTGGCCCCCTCCTGCCCCACGACGTAGTTGTCGAGGAACTGGCAGATCTCCATCGGCTTGGGAAGCTCTTCCCACTTCACCTCGCCGGACTCGGCCAACTCCTCTTCGATGATCTCGTTGCAGAGATCGATGCACTCGTCGCAGATGTAGACCCCAGGGCCCGCGATGAGCTTCTTGACCTGCTTCTGCGACTTCCCGCAGAAGGAGCATTTCAGTAGGTCGCCGCCGTCACCGATCCGTGCCACCTACGTTCTCCCTGCACTCATCGGCCGGAGCCCCGGCCACGACCTGCGGACGCTGACGCTCCGCCCGTCTTCTATCGCCCGCCGGTCGCCCGGCGAAGCGGTACGGACCCGACGTTACCCGCTGCCGGAGGTTTCTCCGACCCCCAAAACGGGTGTGTCAGAGGTCGGTCGGCAACGAGCCCGACCGACCTCTGACCCGGTAGGGGTCAGCTGGCCGCGTTCGCGGCCAACAGACCCTTCTTACGACTGGTGAGGATCGTGTCGACCAGCCCGTACTCGCGGGCCTCCTCGGCCGTCATGATCTTGTCACGGTCGATGTCCTTGCGAACCAGGTCGACCGGGCGGTTGCAGTGCCGGGAGAGCATTTCCTCCAGCTGGGTGCGCATCCGCAGGATCTCCTTGGCCTGGATCTCGATGTCCGAGCCCTGCCCGTAGCCGCCCTCGGTGGCCGGCTGGTGGATGATGATGCGGGAGTTCGGCAGGGCCATCCGCTTGCCCGGAGTGCCCGCCGAGAGCAGCACCGCAGCAGCCGAGGCGGCCTGGCCGAGGCAGACCGTCGAAATGTCTGGCCGGACGTACTGCATGGTGTCGTAGATCGCCGTCATGGCGGTGAACGAACCACCCGGCGAGTTGATGTACATGATGATGTCCCGGTCGGGGTCCGTCCCCTCCAGGGTGAGCAGCTGGGCCATCACGTCGTTGGCCGACGCGTCGTCCACCTGCACGCCAAGGAAGATGATGCGGTCCTCGAAGAGCTTGTTGTACGGGTTGGACTCCTTGACCCCGTACGACGTGCGCTCGACGAACGACGGCAGAACATAGCGGTTGTGCACGGCCGCGAACTGGGGCGGCAGGCTGAGGTCGGTCATCGTCTGCTCCTCGATCAGCTCAGGGTCCCGGCGCCCTCGGGAACCTGAGCGGCACCCGTGATCACCTTGTCGATGAAGCCGTAGTCGACGGCCTCCTGGGCGGTGAACCAGCGGTCCCGGTCCGAGTCCGCCTCGATCTGCGCCGGCTGCTGACCGGTGTGGTAGGCGACGCGCTCCTGGAACATCCGCTTGGTGTACAGCATCTGCTCGGCCTGGATCGCGATGTCGGCGGCGGTGCCGCCCATCCCGCCGGAGGGCTGGTGCATCATGATCCGGGCGTGCGGCAGGGCGTAACGCTTGCCCTTCGTGCCCGCGCAGAGCAGCAGCTGGCCCATGGACGCGGCCATGCCCATCGCCACGGTCGACACATCGTTGTCGATGAACTGCATCGTGTCGTAGATGGCCATGCCGGAGTAGACCGAGCCACCGGGCGAGTTGATCCATAGGTTGATGTCGCGGTCCGGGTCTTCCGCGGCGAGCAGCAGCAGCTGCGCGCAGATGCGGTTGGCGACCTGGTCGGTCACCTCGCTGCCCAGGAAGACGATCCGCTCCTTGAGCAACCGGTTGTAGACCGAGTCGTCGAGGTTGCCAATGGTGTCACCGCCGCGGGCGTCGATCGCCCGTAGCGGCTTCGCTGGGATGTGCATGTCGGTCATGGCAGCCCTTCGCTCTCCGTACCGTCGTGTCCGACACTAACCGCTGGGCCGGTCGCCGGACTCCCGGTCCGGGCACTGTTCGCTCTCAGCGCAGCAGGCCGAAGGCGTGCCCGGAAAGGGATTGGGCCACCACCCACCGCGACCGGCGGACGGTGGCCCACCCGGCGATCAGTGCTCGTGCGAGTGCTCCTGCTCGCTCGCCTCACGCAGCGCGTCCATGGTCACCACGTTGCCGGCCGAGTCCTTGATCGTGATGCGCTCCATCACCGAGGCGAGGGCCTTGCCCCGCCGGACGTCGCCGTAGACCGCGCCGGCAGTACCGGAGCGAACAAGCTGGTCGTAGTACTGCTGGGGGGCCATACCGGCGCGCTGGGCGCGGTGGACGATCTCGTGACCGAACTCGTCGTCGGAAACCTGCACGTCCTCGGCGTCGGCGAGGGTGTCGAGCAGCAACTGCACCTTCACGCCCTGGGTGGCGGCGTCGGTCAGCTCGGCGTCGATCTGCTCCTCGGTCTTCTCCTCGGCGGCGAGGTAGTCCTCCATCGAGGCGCCGATGCGCTCCAGCTGGTCGGCCATCGCCTCCTTGCGACTCTCCACCTCGTCGCGAATCACGCCTTCCGGCGCCGGCACGTCGGCGGCCGCGACAAGCTGCTCCAGGGCCTTGTCCCGAGCGGCGTAGATCTGCTCGACCCGCTTGCCCCGGGTGACCCGCTCGCGCAGGTCCGCCCGCAGCTCCTCGATGGTGTCGAACTCGCTGGCGAGCTGGGCGAACTCGTCGTCCAGCTCGGGCAGCTCCTTCTCCTTGACGGTGCGCACGGTCACCAGCACCTCGGCGTCGCGGCCGGCGAAGTCGCCGCCCACCAGCTGGGTGGTGAAGGTGGTGTCCTCACCGGCGGAGAGACCCACGACCGCCTCGTCCAGCCCCGGTAGGAGCTGCTTGCTGCCCACCTCGTGCGAGATGTTGCTGGCCGAACCGCCCGGCACCTCCTCGCCGTCGACGGTCGCCCGCAGGTCGATCTGGACGTAGTCGCCCTCGGCCGCGGCGCGCTCGACGGTCTTCAGGGTGGCGAAACGCTCACGCAGCCCGTTCACCTGCTCGTCGATCTCGCTGTCGTCGATCTGCAGCTCGTCGACGGTGACCTCGATCGAGGCCAGGTCGGGCACGGTGATCTCCGGCCGGACGTCCACCTCGGCGGTGAAATTGAGGGAGTCACCGTCGTTGAACTCGGTGATGTCGACCTCGGGACGGCCCAGCGTCTTCAGGTCGTGCTCCCGGACCGCGGCGAGGATGTTCTGCGGGATCGCCTCCTGCACCGCCTCGTTGAGCACGGTGCCCCGGCCGACCCGCTGATCGATGATCGCCGGCGGCACCTTCCCCTTACGGAAGCCGGGGATCTGGATCTGCTGGCCGATCTCCCGGTACGCCTTCTTGAGGCTCGGCTCGAGCTCGACGAACGGCACCTCGATGGCGAGCCGCACGCGCGTCGGGCTCAGAGTCTCGACGGTGCTCTTCACAGGCGTACTCCTTGACGGATCTCGGTTGAATCTGGGCACACTTTCGGCCCATCGAGTGTAGGCGAACCGACACGGCGGACCAGCAGCACCCGGGGCCGGCTGCGGGCATGCCCCGCGTGCCGGTCGTCCGGGTGCCGCCGTCCGGTGCTTGCGGCAGTCGGGGTGGCGGGATTTGAACCCACGGCCCCTCGCTCCCAAAGCGAGTGCGCTACCAAGCTGCGCCACACCCCGTGGCGACGAGCAGTCTATGCCGTCCCTCCGACAACCGACTGCCGGGGCGTCCCCCAACGCGCCGAACGAGGACAAACCAGGCACCAGCACTCCGCGCGGGCAGCGCGGGTCGGCGCGGGTCGGCGGGTCGGCGCGGGCCGGCGGGTCGGCGCGGGTCGGCGGGTCGGCGGGTCGGCGGGTCGGCGGGTCGGCGGGTCGGCGGGTCGGCGGGTCGGCGGGTCGGCGGGTCGGCGGGTCGGCGGGTCGGCGGGTCGGCGGGTCGGCGGGTCGGCGGGTGCAGTTTGCGGGATGTTGCGGTTTCCCGGCCTCGTGAGACCGCAACATGCCGCAAGTTGCGAGGATCGACGCGCAGGCGCGGCACGGGGATACGGCCGCGCGGCTGCCGCGGGTATTGGGTAGGCTGTCGGGCGCACCCGGTCCTCCGGGTGTACGCGGGCGTAGCTCAATGGCAGAGCTTCAGTCTTCCAAACTGACGGTGCGGGTTCGATTCCCGTCGCCCGCTCCAGCAACTTCCAGCCAAGACGCGGCCAGGTGCCGTTCCCGATCATGGCAGTGGCCGTGGCTCGGGCCCGGGTTGCGGTTCTGCCGCAGCAGCTCTCCCCCGCAGAGCGGTCTATTCGCTCGTAGCAGCGTGGCTGCCGGCACCGCCTGTGATTCGGTGGTGTCCGGCCGTCTAGGCACGGCGCGAGCGCGCGGTGCGGTCCGTGTCACTCGGCCTGCTGGCGGAGCGAGACTCTCCGGCTCACCCACGTTGCTCTGCGGCTCGGCGACGATCCGCGTCCTCGATGGCGTGGCGCACGGCTGTCCGGATCACGACGTACAGGACGACCTGACCAGCCAGCCATAAGACCGAGGCAAAGAACATCTGCGAGATGGACGCATCGAACAGCATGGGCGGCACGATAGTTCGGGGAAGCTGTGGCCGCGTCCCCGTGCTGAGTCGATCGGACCCACTGCGCCGCTTGGCGTCGGCTAACGGCGACAGGCCAGCCGGACGATCGCGGAATTGGTCACACCAACGAGGCGGACCATCGGGCTGCCGCGTCGCTGACTACCCCGGGTTGTTCAGGTCTGGCAGGCGGCTGACCGTCGCACCGAGGAGTGGTCGCCGTGGCGCGTGTGGTGCTGCCACGATTGGCGCCGTGACTGGTGACTGCCGCACTTGGCGTAGCGCGCTGCTGGCTCGTGTGATCGCGGAGATCGAGTCGGAGATTCGTCAGGCGTGGGAGCGGTTTGCCGTCGGCCTCGATGTCGAGCCTGATTCTTCCGAGGCGGTCGAGTTGGCCTGGCTGGTGGCCGATGATCCGGCGGCGTACGACTGGCGGACCGTCGACGGGGCGATCGATCGGTTGAGCTGTCCGGTGTGTGGGTCACGGCTGACCCAGGGGCCGGCCGCGTGCGAGACGTGCGAGTTCCATCATCGGATGCGGTTCGGTGCCCGTGAGGTCGACCGCCGGCATGTTCCGCCGGGCAATGAACATGCCGTGCGGGTGGCGAGTGCGGTGGCGCGTACCCGTCATCGGTATTCGGCCAGGGCTCGGGTGGGCTACGAACTGGCGCTGCCGGACCTTGTTGCCGGTGACCTGCCCAGCACCAGGCAGGCTCAGGCCGGCAAGGCTCTGATCAACAAGCTGACCGATGATGAGTGTGACCGCGTCGTGAGCTTCGCCGAGGTCGAGCAGTTGGCGCGCGGTCGCTGATACCCAGCGTCCGCGACTTGGAGCGGCCATGTCTCGTGAACCTGGGCACCCGGCACGTACGACTTTGACTGGCTCAGCGGGCCGCGTGTTCGGCGCGGGCGGGGGCGCCGACCTCGTGCAGGTGTCTTAGGGCCTGGCGGTAGGAGTCGATGAGGCCGGTCTGTTCGTACGCCACGCCGATCTCGGCGCAGTACGCCTGCACGATCGGTTGCGCCTTGCGCAGGTTCGGCGTCGGCATGCCGGGGAACAGGTGGTGTTCGATCTGGTAGTTCAGGCCGCCGAGTGCCACGTCGGTGAGCCAGTTGCCCCGGACGTTGCGGGAGGTCAACACCTGCTTGCGCAGGAAGTCCTCGTCGCCGGTCGGGTGCGGCATGCCCTTGTGGTTCGGGGCGAACGTCATGCCCAGGTAGACGCCGAACAGGGCCTGGTGCAGCAGCAGGAAGGCGACCGCCTGGAGTGGCGTGAGGACCACGAGGAGCGCCGTGAGGTAGCCGACGGCGTGCAGCACCAGCAGGGCGCTCTCCGCACCGCGACGGCGCACCGTGCCGTCGCGCAGGGCCTTGACGCTTGACACCTTGAGGCTGACGGCGAGCAGCGTCAGGAGCGGAAAGAAGAGTACGGCCTGGTGCCGGGTGATGAAGCCCTTCAGCCCGCGCCGGCCGGCGGCTGCCTCGGCCGCCCAGATGAGCACCTCGGGTGCCACGTCCGGATCGAGGTCGTCGTGGTTGGGGTTGTTGTGGTGGCGGGTGTGCTTGTCCATCCACCAGCCGTAGCTCATCCCGACGCCGAGGTTCCCGGCGAGCAGTCCGGCGAGTTCACTCGGTCGTCTGGTACGGAACACCTGACGGTGCGCCAGGTCGTGCGCCACCAGTGCCACCTGGGCGAACGTGACGGCGAGAAAGACGGCCGTGATCATCTGCCACCAGGAGGAACCGATGACGAAGAAGGCCGTCCAACCGCCGACGTACATGAGCGCGACGGCGCTGAGGCGGACGAGGTAGTACGCGGGCCGCCGCCGCATCAGGCCCGCTCCGGTGATCCGGCGGGCGAGTACGGCGAAATCGCTGCCGGTCGTCGTGGTCGTCATGGAACCAGCAAACCGCGTCACGATCTGCGCGTCAGGAGTTCTACCTCCTCTGCGGAGGGGGTGCTGGCACCACCGACAATCGGTAGCCACCGTGGGCAGAATGTGACCTGTGGACGTGGCCGGAGCTGGTGAACGGATCGCCCCGTGGGTCCGCCGGGGCGTACGTTCCGTGCTGGCCGGGGTGGCCGCGATCGGCCTGGCGCTCACGAACTTCCCGCTGCTCGTCCTGTCGATTGTCGCGTTGGCGCTGGTGCCGGTGCCCTTCCTCGGCATGGCGCTGGTGCCCTGGACGACGAAGCTGGTCAGGAGACGCACCGATCTTGAGCGGCGGGTCGCCGCCCGGTCCGGTGTCCTGGTGGCCCGTCCGTACCATCCGCCTCCGGAGCGGGCCGTGCCCGGGGGTTGGCGCCGCTTCCGGTGGGTCGTCACCGACCCGGCGACCTGGCGGGATCTCGCCTGGCTGGTGCCGGGCGCCCTGGTCGGGGTCGCCCTCGGCGTGGTCGCGCTGGCCATACCGTTGTACGGGCTGGCGGGGTTGACGCTGACGCCGGTGTGGATCTGGCTCGGCACCGACTGGTACGGCTACGGCACGGTCTGGTCCGTCGACTCGGTGGGTGAGGCCCTGCTCGGCGTTCCGCAGGGTGCGGCCATCCTGGCCCTCGGCCTGTGGGCGGCACCGTCGCTGCGTCGCGTGGACGCCTTGTTCGACCGGCTGCTCCTCGCGCCGACCAGGGCCGCCGAGCTCCGGCTGCGCGTCACCCAGCTGACCGTGACCCGGGCCGGCACGGTGGACGCTCAGGCCGCCGAGTTGCGCCGCATCGAACGCGACCTGCACGACGGCATCCAGGCGCGGCTCGTCTCGCTGGGCATGATGATCGGGCTCGCCGACGAACTGATCGACCGTAATCCGGCCGCGGCTCACGAGATGCTCGCTGAGGCACGTGAGTCGAGCGGTACCGCGCTGGTCGAGCTGCGGCACCTGGTCCGCGGCATCCATCCGCCCGTACTGGCGGAGCGTGGTCTGGAGGGCGCGGTGCGGGCGCTGGCGCTCAGCCTGCCCGTGCCGATCGCGGTCGACGCCGAGCTTCCCGGCCGGCTCGACACGCCGGTCGAGTCGGCGGCGTACTTCGCCGTGGCCGAGACCCTGACCAACGTGGTCCGGCACAGTCGCGCGCACCACGCGTGGGTGTCGCTGCGCCACGTCGAGGGACTGTTGACGATGGTGGTCACCGACGACGGTGCCGGCGGCGCCGACTCCGCCGCCGGCACCGGTCTGCGTGGTATCGAGCGTCGCCTCGCCGCCTTCGATGGCACGATGGCGCTGTCGAGCCCGCCCGGTGGGCCCACCGTCGTCACCATGGAGCTGCCGTGCGCGTTGTCATCGCCGAGGACCACGCACTCCTTCGTGACGGACTGACCCGCATCTTGCAGGCCTTCGACTTCGACGTGGTCGCGTCCGTCGACAACGGCCCGGCTCTGCTACCCGCCCTGGTCACCCACCAGCCCGAGGTGGCGGTGGTCGACGTCCGGCTCCCACCGACGTTCACCGACGAGGGCCTGCAGGCCGCGATCGCGGCCCGGAACCGGATCCCCGGACTGCCGATCCTGGTGCTCTCCCAGCACGTCGAGCCGTTGTACGCCCGGGAGTTGCTCAGCACTCCGCAGGGTGGCGTCGGCTACCTGCTCAAGGATCGGGTCGCCAACGTCGGCGAGTTCATCGACGCGGTGCGCCGCGTCGCCGCAGGCGGCAGTGCCATGGATCCCGAGGTGATCACGCAGCTCCTCGCCCGCCGGGAGCCGCTGGCAGCCCTCACCGTCCGGGAACGGGAGGTGCTCGGCGAGATGGCCGAGGGCCGTTCCAACGCCGCGATCGCCGCCAAGCTCCGGATCACCGAGAAGGCGGTGAGCAAACACATAAACAACATCCTCACCAAGCTGGACATGCCGCCCTCCGACGACCACAACCGCCGAGTGCTGGCCGTGCTGGCGTACCTGAACGCCTGACCTGGAGGTCCTGGTACGGACCTGCGCTACCCGGCCCCGGGTACGTCGGTGGGTGACACCTCGTCCGATGGTTCGCTTTGCCCGGGCACCACCGCTGACGGTGCGTTGAACTGGATCAGGTAGTCGGGTACGCCGACGAGTTCGGTGACCTCAGGGCTTGGCTTGCCCCGACCGCTGAAGATCACCGTGCCGAAGTCGGCCGGAGTGAACGGGGCACCGGAGGCGAGCGCCGAGCGGATGTCCTCGATCTGCTGCTTTGGCACCCGTAGGTAGCTGTATATCTCCTCACCGACCATGTTCGCGCCGAGGACCAGCAGCAGCGGGTGCGTCGACGACTCGTCCCGCGCGACCTTCGGCGCGGCTTCCGGCTCCGGCAGTCGGCTTGTCACCCACTCTCGGGCCACTGCGGACGACGCCTGCCCGCCGGTCGCCGGCAGCAGGGCACGCAGCGGTACGGCAGCCCCGGCGGCGGCTGCGGTGACCGCGCCGAGTTGCTGGGTCAGGACGCCCGGCAGTTCGATGCTCTCCGTCTGCTGGAGATATTCGATCTGGTAGCGGATCGGCTCGTTGGTCGGCACGTCGCCGGTGAGCCGCAAGGTAACCGGCTCGCCACCGACGCCCGAGGCAGCTAGCACCACACCGGCATGGGCGGCCTGCGAATCGCGCGACCGCCGATCCGATTCGAGCCAGCCGACGGCCTGCCGACAGGCGTCCGCCAGGGTGCCCAGGCTGCTGATCCGACCGTCCCGTTCGAGCAGGACGTGTCGGGTGGCGTCCGGGCGACGAACCGCTCCGGCCACCGCAGCCAGCGCGGTCCGTTGCTCCTCGGGCCCGAGTACCCCCTGCTTCGCGAGCGCGGCGAGCATCTGCACGGCGAAGTAGGCCCGGGCGACGAACGGGTCGGCCGTGGCCCGGACGAGTTCTGCCAGGCCCGCAGCCGTGACCCGGTCCAGCCACCGAAAGGAGCTCAGGACCCGTTCGCCGACCGCGTCGGTGTCCCACGCCATGTCCAGCAGAGTTCGCAGCGACGGCGCGTCACCGTCGCTCAGGATGACCAGCAACGCACCGGCGACACTGCGGATCGCCCACGCCGGCTCTCGTCCGAGCAACGTCAGCAGCAGGGCGGGCAGGTCGTGTGGTTGATCGGCCACTGCCTCCCGCAGGGCGGCCGGTTGCCTCGTCGCCACCGCCCACAGCACGGACAGATAGTCGGTCTCGGCATCCCACCGCACCCGGTCAGCTGCCTCGTCGCGGTCCACGATCTCCTCGACAACCTCGTCCAGCAGTAGCGCGAGCAGCGGGTTCGGCGCAGCGCTGGGCCCGGCCGGGGAGCCGTGCAGGACGAAACGTGCGGCCCGCCGTAGGTCGGCCAGCCACTCGTCGCCGGCCAGGAACGGGTCCACCGCCCCGACGAGGCCACGCAGCACGAGGTCGGGTGCGATGGAGGCGTCGTCCTCGATCGTCGCTCCCGCACGGGTCAACGCGGTCAACGCGGCGACGGCGATCGGCTCGTACGGATCGCGAGCCAGCAGCCACAACTCGGCAATCGCCTCCGTGGTGTCCAGATCCGGCGCCTCCCATCGCACCCGGTTCAGCAGGAACCCGACGCCGTCGCAGGCAGCCACGGCGAGCCCGTCCCCGGAAAGCGCCTCGCCGAGCAGCGATTCGATGGAGAGGCCGGTCACGGGCAGGATCTGTCCGAGCAGGCGCAATGCGTGCGCCGCAGGTCCGTCGCCGCTTTCGTTTACACATCGTCGGGCTGCGCCGGCCGCCCGGCGCAGCCGGGTGGTCTCCATGCCGAAGCGGCTCGGCGACCAGGCCACCCTCCGCAGCGCCCAGAGCACCTTCGCCTGCTCCTCGTCGCAGAGGCGGGGCAGCTCCGCGAGCAACATGTCGAGAACCGGCAGACGCAGGTGATGGAGCGTGGCGAGCAGTCGCTGCCGGGTACCCGGCTCCGGGGAGAGCGTCTCCAGCGCCGTTCGCAGGACACCGGGTGCGTCGTGCACGACGTCGGCCAGCGCCCACGACAGGTCGCCGTGGAGGTGCGGATGACGCTCGTGGGCGTCACCGACCAGCCGTACGAGTTCGACAATCGTTGCCGCGCCGAGTGCGCTGGCCCGCAGTTTCGGTGGACCCTGCCCGCCTCGGGACACCGTGGCGATGGCGGTCCGCGTCCGCAGCCGGATCCGGTCGTCACCGCTGCGGAGCAGTTCCGGAAGGCGAGCCACGGCGGCTGGATCCAGTTCCCCGGACTCGATCGCCAGCAGCGTCGCGACGGCCGAAAACTCCGCCCGGGGATGCGCACGCCACCGGGGCAGGCTCGGCACCCGTGCGGTCGCCCGGCTGGATGCCAGCAGGTCGACGGCGTCGTCGACCTGCTCTGCGGCGAGCAGCGCGTCGAGGCCGGCCACGGCCTGGTTCTCCAGCCGAAGCGGGGTCACACCGGCTGCCGCCCGCGCGCGCAGAGCGGCGAGTGCGGCGGGGCGTCGCTCGACGTCGGACAGGGCGGACCAGGCGGCACGTTCCGATGTGAACCGACCGGCAGCATCCCGGAGCAGGTCGAGGCCGCGACGGCAGAGCACGGCCGTGGTGAGCGCGGCCCAGGCTTGCGTCGTGTCCGCGTCCCGGCCGACCCTGTCATGGCTGAGCAGCGCACCTGCCGCGTCGCCCCGGGCGATGCTGCGCTGGCGGCGTGTGGTCAGCACCGTCTCGCACCGTCCGTGCCGGGCCCGTGTCTCGTCGCTTGCCGGCGGTGGCAGGACCGACAGCACGCGGGCGACCTCGTCGGGCGGTGCGCCCCGCAGCGCGACGAGCGCTTCGCACAGCAGGGCCTCCTCGGTGTCCGGGTCAGCCCACCGGGCCACCCGGGCGAACGCACTGGCACGTGCCGCAGGGTCGTCGATCTGCCGGGTCGCCGACACCGCCCGCTCCAGCAGGTCGGCGGCCGGTGCGATCAACCGCTCCTGCACGGCGAGTTCGATCGCCCGCAGGCGCTGGTGTCCGTCGGTGAGGCCGCTGAGCGCCCGGTCGAGAGCGGGCAGCGTCCAGCGGTCACCGAGCAGCGCTGCCAGCCGGATCCGCCCACGGAGATCAGCGTACGTCGGCCGGGGCTGCCCACCCGACCGGTCGAGGGCGGCCAGCGCCATCGGATCGCCTGGCAGCCCGCTCCCGGCGAGCGGTTGATCGCCCGCCGCCTGCTCGACGTCACCAGCCTCATCGTGCTGGTCGGAGTCCTCGGCGGGAGCATCGCCGGACGGCCGGGCACCGCCAGCCGTGCCGAGTCGTTCGAGGGTACGCCGGGCGCTGGTCGGATCGGTGATCAGCACCTCCAAGGCGAGGCAGGCCGCCTCGGTACGGAATCCCGCAGCGATGATCTGCTCGGCCAGCCGATCCAGGAACCAGCACCGCAGGAACCCCCACCGGGCATGCAGACCCGCGAGCACGGTGAGTGCCTCCGCCAGGTCGTCGGTGGGCGGCGAGAGCGGGTCGAGTAGCCAGTCGTCGGTGCCGGCGGCGGCGACGGACTCGGTACGCGCTACCCCGGCGAGCGCTGTGGCCAGGCCGCCCGCGACGTTGACCATGTCCCGGCCGCTGACGTCGAGCATGACGGCGACGTCGTACTCCTTGTCCTCGTTCGCCCCGCAGACCGCGAGCGCCAGATCCTCGGACAACGGCCGGTCGGTCGACGAGTCGCCGCCCCGTCGGGGATGCCCGACGACCCAGAGTGCGCGTACGACATCGGCGAACACGTCCCGGGACTGGTCGGCGGAGGCGTCCCCGGCGAGCCCGGCTCCGGCCGCCAGCGGGCTGAGGCCGGCGAGCGCGTCGCCGAGCAGCATGTCGGTGCGGCCCAGCCGCCACCGGGCCCGCTGCCGGACCGCTTCCACGGTCGCGCTGTCGTCGCCCGGCTCGGCCGCCGGCCCGACGAACGGCGCTGTCGCGGACGGCTGATGCTCACCGGTGTCCAGCACCAGCCAGGCCGCCAGGGCGTCGCCGCGTGTCTCGGTATCGAGGCGCCGGTCGGTGAACACGTCGGTGAGCAGGCCCGGCAGGTCGCTGCCGGGCACGGCGGTACGCAACCAGGTCAGCAGTCGATCAGTCAGTGGGCTGTCGACCGCGATCTGTTCCGGGCGAAGCGCCACCGGGTGCGGACCACGCGCTGCGATCGCCGGTTGGATGAGGGTGTCGAGCAGGACCGCGGCCCGGTAGCGTTCCGCCGGCCCGCTGGTCGGCGCGGCGAACACCGACATGGCCTCGTCCCGCCGCCGCAGCCAGTGGATCATGTCGAGGAAGGGGATGCCACCGTAGAGGCAGAGGATCGCCCGGAGCCACCCGAGGTCGCTGCGGACCCGGTCGCGCAACGCCGCTTCGGTCGTCAGGGCGATACGCATCTGGTTGCGTACGCCGATCGTGGTGGTGCCGCGGATGCCGGCACGACGTCGGCCGCTGCCCGCGCCGACGGCCGGCGGTACGGCACTTGCCATCGCCGTCAGCAGCGCCTGCTGCTCGGCGTCCAGCCTGGACCTGACCTCCTCGGGGTCACCGCCACCGGTCGCGGCCATCCGTCGGTGCAGCACGGAGAGCAGCGCGCGGGTGGCCTGCCAGCCGTGGTCCGCGCCGTCCCGGTGCTGGGCCTCCAGCAGCGCCTGCACGACCGATCGGTCGTGCAGGCGTAGTGCGTCGATCAGCCGGGCAGCGGCGACCATGCTCGCCGGGAACGGATCGCGCAGGTGCTCGCAGAGCGCTTCGCAGATCAGTCGAGGTGCGGTGTCGCCCTGCACGCTGACGCTCCAGCGCAGCAGCGGCTCCAGCATCCGGGCGCCGTCCGGGTACAGCGTGACGACGGCGCCGGTCAGCTCGGCCTCGGTCTCCACCGCCACCCGGACCAGGGCACGCAGGTGTTGCCGGCGCAGCCCGGCGATGTCGGCCAGGCTGTGGCTGAGCATCTCGGCGGCCAGTCGTCTGGTGGGCCCGGTGAGCAACTCGTCGAGTACCGACGAGAAGACGTTCTCCGAGACCCGACTGAGCTGACCGAGGGCGAGCCGGACCGCCTCCAGCCAACGCGGGTCGCCGAGGCGGTCGCTGATCCCGGTGACGATCGCGTCCACGGTGCCGGCGTCGATGAGCCACCGGCCCGCGAAGTACTCCTGCACCGTCAGGTGCCGGAACCCGTACAAACCCTGCCCACGATCGGTGAGCAGGTCGATGCTGGCGATCACCAGTTCCGCCTGCTCGGCAACGACTGGCGACACCGGCTCGCCGAGCAGGTCCAGCGCCCGGTGACACAGGGTGGTGAGCGTGGTGCGTTCGACGAGCCCGCTTCGTGACACGTCGTGTATCTGGTACGCGACCGCGGCCTGAAGCCGGATCAGGGTGTCGACCGACGCGTCGGGGAAACGCAGCCCTCCTCGTCGCACCGCGTGCTCGACCATCGCGGTGTAGAGGTCCGCCCGTAGCCACCGGTCACCGCGGCTACCGGGACGACCGAAGAGTCCGGAGAGGACCACCGAGATCAGCGACACCAGCAGGTACGGGTTGGCGGCGAGCTGCCACACGGCGGAGCCACCACCGGTGATCACCTGATCGATCTCGGTACGTCGTTGTGCCTGGTTGGCCTCGGGGACGTGAACGGTGGCGAAGTAACCGCCGAGCCAGTAATCGATTACCGCTGCGACCCCGTCACCGTCGAGTGGCCCGATCAGCAACTGCTCGAACCGGTCGCTGAGCGCCGCCCCGTAGTAGCCCGCGATCCGGCTGGTGATGATCGTCTGGTTTCCGCGGGCCCGCGCGGGGTGGTCCAGCCGGACACCGCCGGAGGCGGCGAAGACATCCAGTGCGGCGGCGACGGAGCGGCGATCGGTCAGCGAGGGCACCTCGTCGAGACCGTCGACGATCAGGACCAGCCGCCGGCTACGCAGCGCCACCCGGGCGAGTCTGGCCAGTTCGTCGGGCGGCAACGGGTCGCCGCTGGCCGGGTCGGTGGGGGCTGCACCGGCCCACCCGAGCTGGATGGCGAGGGCGGCCAGCCCTTCCGCCGATTCCTCGGCGCCGGCCAGCCCGACGGCGAGATCGGCGGCCCGACAGAGCACCGGCAGCCGCCGCACCTCATCATGCTCCCCGTCGTCGGCGAGTTGCCGCGCGGCGGTGTCGTGTGCGAGCCGGCGCACCATGCTGCTCTTTCCGCTGCCGGGCTCGCCGAGCACGATCGCCCGCCAGACGGTGCCGGCCAGTCGGCCGGGGGACAGGTTCGGCAACCCGGAAAGGTCGAGCCGGTCGATCGATCGTGCCGGAGACAGGTACGTCGGCAGCGGCCGATCGGCGAGCACCGCAAACTCGGCCTCGCTGGCCGGCACTGTGCCGCCGCCGGCCGCCTGACGGGCCCGGCTACGCAGATGATCGAGTTCGGTGGTCCGCGCTCGGCCGGTCGAACCGTCGCGAACCAGCGGCCCCGGTGGCGGGCACTCGGCCAGCGGCATCGTCACCGACACCCCGGCGATGACGCTGTCGATACCGCTGTGCGTCCGGTACACCCAGCGCAGGTACGCCTCGCGTACCGGGGCGAGCGCGTCCTCGTCGGCCGCCCGGTCCCGGGTCGCGACCGGTTCGGCGCGCGGCGTCAAGCGGATGACCCGGACCAGCCGGTCGTTCGCGGCGGCCCGGGCCACCGCAGCCGCGTCGCCGCCCGGTACCGCGACCATGGGCAGGCCGGCGAGCCGTCGATCGATCGCCTCGGGCCGGCTGTCCGGCTGGCCGACCAGCACCACACCACTGCGGTCCGGATGGTTGTCGAGCCAATAGGCCACCTGGTCACGGACCCGCCGATCACGCACCACCGAGCTGTCCCGACCCACCACGATGAGCAGTGACGCCTTGTCCATGACGGCGTACACCATTTCCCAGTCGTCGGGTTGGTGCAGTTGGCCACCGGAGTAGAAGAGCTGCATGGGCAGCGGATCGAGGGCCGCCAGCAGCGACTGCTCCACCCAGTCCCGGTCGCTCTCCGGGTAGCTGACGAAGGCGGTGGTCGATGGTTGTGGATGTGCGGCCGACAACGCCACCGTGAGGCGTTCGATGACGCCGCTGTTGGCGATGTTCGTACCGCCCGTGTTGGCCTGCCCGGCGGCGCCGGTCGCACCACCGGGCAGGTCACGGAGCAACCCGGCAAGCGCATCAGCGGGTGACTGTGGCGGTCGACTGACGGATGGCACGTCATCCTGCGGCGGTGTCACCGAACCAGAAAACCCGGCGCGGGTAAGACGCACAACCATACGTGGCGCGGCCATTACTGACCGAACGGCCCACGGGGCACGGGAAGTGAAGGGCCACGATGGAGACATGTGGGGTAACTGGCGGGCCGTCGGCTGGGTCGTGGTCTACGCGCTGGCCGGCGCCACGTTGCTGGTCATCGGCGTGATCTTCCTGGCCAGCGAGGGTCTCGAACGCGCGAGCTGGTGGGCCGGACTGGGCGCTTTCCTGGTCACCGTGGTCAGCGCCGTGGTCGCCGCCAGCCGTACCCGACGGCAGACCCGGGCGGATGCTGCGTCTCTGTCCACCGAACGGGGTACACCGCCCGCAGCCGAGGTGAGCGACGGCGACGATCATCCGCGCCACGAGCCGGCGCCGCGCACCGGCGCGGTCGAACAACACAATCTCGGCGGCATCAACATCGCCAACACCGGCAGCATCGGTGCGGTGGACATCCGTGCCGATGGAGGGACGGTCCGGTGAGGTACTTCATGATCCCGTGCCGGTTCGGCACGGCGCGCGTGCCGTTTCCCCTGTACGTCGGTGAACCGGCGGTCGGCACCCACCCGCTGGAACAGCAGTCCGCCTGGCTGCACCGGGTGCGCGGCGGCTCGGTCCCGGTGGAGGTGATGGACTCGTTCGAGAAGCTGTTCGCGATCGCGCTCGAGAACAACGTCTCCTTCGAGGAACTGTGCGCGTACGCGATGGAGCAGGCGGCGAGCAACGAGGCGACGCCGGACGGAGACGACGGCCACCCGGCCGCGGCAGACAACCGGCCCGAGGATTCCTAGGGCGTGTCGCCCGCACCGCCCGGCGGGCGGGGATGAATCGCGTCGGGCGGGGTAAGCAGGCGGCCGTCCTGGTGGAGTGACGACCTCGGTCGCGGTGCGACGCGACCACGAACCGGGCGGGTCGGCCGCCGAGCCGGCCCGCCCGGTGACGGCCACTCAGGTCGTCAGCCAGGTCCAGGCGTCCATGATCCACTGCGTCTGTTGTAGGAACGCGACACCGAGGCCGGTCAGGAACACCGCCGTCACCAGGTGCGCTCCCCGGGCGGTGCGCCGGACCCGGCCCAACTGCCGTTCCAGCACCACTCGGCCGAGCAGCCGGGCCAGAGTGAACAACCCGGCCGCGACCAGCAGGCTCAGCACGAAGATCACCACCGGTCCGACGAGGTCGCCGCCGCCGGAGATCGCCCAGATCCCCCAGCAGACGAAGGCGAACAGCGCTCCCGCGAAGCTCCACTCGCCGCCGCGCTTCAGCCGGGCCACGTGCCAACTCAACGGCTGACGCGGCACCGGTTCGCCGGGCCAGCCGGTGCCGGTCTGCTCGTGCTCCACCGTCGGGAACGGCTCGGTACGCGGCGCCCGGGCACCGACCTGGGCCACACCCCGACGGTACGGGTCGCGCTGCGGCGGCACCCCGCCATCGGGCTGCGGCGGCACCTCGACGGTCCGCTCCGCCCACGGCTGCGTCTGCTCGGCCATGTCGTTCCCTCCCCCTTTCACCGGCGGCGCCCCCGGACGCTGCTGGAGACTTCGAGGGTAGCCAGCCCGCAAATAGGTCGCCCCACCCACACCGATCGGCTAGACACGAGCGGTGACCACCTCCGCCCTGGCGATCGAGACCGCCACCGCCGACGACTTCGACGAGATGAACGGGTTCCTCGGTTCCCTGTTCCATCAGACGCTCGATACCGAAGCCCAGGAAGTCGAACGTCCGATCTTCGAACCGGAACGCGCCCTGCAGATCCGCGACGGGTCCGACCTGGTCGCCACCGCCATCGCGTTCACCCGGACGCTCGGCGTGCCCGGTGGTGACCTGGCCGCCGCACACGTCAGCATGGTCGGGGTCGCGCCCACCCACCGTCGGCGGGGCCTGCTCACCGCGATGATGCACCACCAACTGCGTCAGATCTACGACAGTCGCCGGGAGCCGGTCGCGGTGCTCTGGGCCAGCGAGGGCCGAATCTATCCGCGCTTCGGCTACGGCCTGGCCTCGCAGCGGTACCACGTCTCCGGCGAGACCGCCGAACTGCGGCTACCGGCACCGACGCCGGGCGAGGGCCGGCTGCGCCTGGACCGCCCGACCGACCGACAGGCCGACCTGGCCCGGGTGTACGAGCGCGTACGCGCCGATCGTCCCGGCTGGTCGGCGCGCGACGACAGGTGGTGGCGGTACGTGCTCGTCGACCCGCAGGCGCACCGTGGTGGCGCCACCGAGCGGCGGGTGGTGCTGCACGAGGGACCGGACGGTGTCGACGGCTACGGGCTGTTCCGCACCAAGGCCGAGTGGGACGACGGCGGCCCGAACAGTCTCACCACGGTCGACGAGGTGGTGGCGAGCACCCCGGCGGGGTATCTGGCGATCTGGCGGATGCTGCTCTCGCTCGACCTGACCCGACGGCTGGCGTGGATGCGGGCGGCGGTGGACGAGCCGCTGCTGCGGCTGCTCGACGAACCGCGCCGGCTCAACTGCCGGCTGGTCGACGCGCTGTGGGTACGGGTGGTGGACGTGCCGGCCGCGCTCGCCGCCCGGCGCTACGCCACCGACATCGACGTGGTCATCGAGGTGGCCGACCACCTGCTGCCGGAGAACACCGGCCGGTGGCGGCTGCGGGGCGGTCCGACCGAGGCCACCTGCACACCGGCGAGCGGGCCGGCCGACCTGGCCTGCGACGTACGCTGCCTCGGCGAGCTGTTCCTCGGCGGCGTGACCCCGGCCGCACTGGCGGAGACCGGCCGGCTGCGCGAGCTACGCCCCGGCGCGCTCACCGCCACCGGCCCCGCCTTCACCTGGCACCGAGCCCCCTCCGCCATGGAGATCTTCTGACGGCCTGATCAGCGAGGCGGTCGGGTGACGGCCGTGGGGGTACGGTCGGGGGGTGGCGGATGGCGGGGAACGGCGACGACGACGGCATCGGCACCACGGCGCCCCGGGAGGCGGGATCGACGGTGGTGCGGCGGCGGCCACCACGGCCGGGGTGCACGACGGCGGTGAGGCCCCGCGTGGGCGACGCAACGGTGCCCCCGAAGAAGGCGAACGGGGGCTGCGCGGGCTGGTCGGGTCCGGGTCGTCGCAGGTCAGTGTGACCGCCGCGATGCGGGCGCGGGACGCCGCCCGACCCACCGACGAGGATCTCGCCGCGGCGGCGGAGCGGGTCGTGATCGTACGCCGTAACTGGACCCCTCGCGACGAGCTGCCCCGCCGTTGACCCGTCCTGATCCGGGGTCGAGTGGTCTGCCCCACCCCGGATCAGGCGTGATCGTCCCAGAGTCGCGGATCAGGGCAGGTCGGGCAGCTGCCGGGTGCGCTCGTACTCGGCGACCTGGGCGATCCGACGAGCGTGCCGGTCACTGCCCGAGAACGAGGTGGTCAGGAACGCCTCGACGATGGCGGTGGCCTCGTCGAGAGTGTGCTGACGGGCGCCGACGGCGACCACGTTTGCATCGTTGTGCTGTCGGCCCAGTTGGGCGGTCTCGACGCTCCACGCCAGCGCCGCCCGCACCCCCGCCACCTTGTTCGAGGCGATCTGCTCGCCGTTGCCAGAGCCACCGATGACCACACCCAGGCTGCCCGGGTCGGCCACCACACGGGTGCCGGCGTGCAGGCAGAAGGCCGGGTAGTCGTCCTCCGGGTCGTAGGCGTGCGGGCCGATGTCGACCACCTCGTACCCCTGCTTGGCGAGGTGGTTGGCCAGGTGCACCTTCAACTCGAAACCGGCGTGATCGGATCCCAGGTAGACGCGCATAACGCGCAGTCTGTCAGGCCCGTCCCACCGGGCACCGCCGGGGCGGCGCCCGATGGGACGGGCAACGGATCAGGGCAGTTCGGCGACCACCAGGCCGCCGCGTGCCTTCGGGGTGAACCAGGTGCTCTTGCGGGGCATCTTCTCCCGGGCCAGGTTCACCGCGACGAAATCGTCGACGGTCACCGGCGCGATGAGGATGGCCAACTCGGCCCGACCGGCCCGGACCTCGCCGGTCAGCCAGCTGGACGGGTAGTCACCGCCCACGTAGGTGATCCGCTTGTCACCCGGATCCAGGCCGAGGGCGTCGCGCAACAGCAGCCGCTCGACCAGGGCGTGGTCGAGATTCTCCAGGCGACCCGCGCCGGTGTGCGGCAGCGTCACCGCGTACGCCTGATCGGGAAGCTGGAGCACGACGCTGCCGCCGGTCGCCGGGACCTCGGCCGGGCCGTCCAGCTCGGCGATCCGCGCCCCGGCGGCGGCCAGCCGCTCCAGCAGTTCCCCGGGGGTGGTGGTCAGCTCACTCACCAGGCGGTTGTACGGCTGAATGGCCACCGAGGCCGGAGTGGTGACGACCGCCAGGAACCGGGACATCCCGCCGGTCTGCGCGGCCAGGCTGCGGTGGTTGCCATCGGCGACGACCAACTCGCCCCCACCGGCCAGGGCGGTCAGCTCGTCCTGCTGCGGGCCGGGGCCGACCAGCCAGATGGCGTGGGTACGTCCGGCCTGGTCGGTGTCGGTGGCGGCGGGCGCCCCGGCCGCGTCGGTGGCCGCCGCGAGCGCCACATGCAGCTCGTCGCCGCGCCCGGTCTGCAGCAGCAGTACGGGTGAGAGCAGGTGCCCCAACGCCTCGGCCAACGCGACCCGTTCGCGCACCTTCGCGATGAAGACGTCCTCGTTGCGGATGACCAGGCCGGGTTCGTCGGCCCGGGTGGAGATCTGGTCGGTGTCGACCATGGCGAACAGCCCGTAGGCCGGCTCCTCGCCCGGCGCGCTGATCCGGTACAGCACCACCACCTGTTCTGCCGGTGTGTAGCTGCCGTCGGCCTTCGCCTCCGCGAGCCGGCTCACCGCGTCCGGCAGGGCGTCGGCGAACGACCGGCCGAGGCTCTCCGGGGCCTTGTGCGGCATCTCGATGCCGAGGGCGCTGTGCGGATTCGCCTCGATGATCGCGGTGATCTCCGCGTCGTCGGCGAACTCGTCGTAGTTCTGGGCACCGGTACCACCAGTGGTGATCCAGGCGCGGGTGATCGGGTGCACGACCGTCATGACAGTTGACGCTACCGGCGACGCGTCGGGTGTCGCCGCCGGACCCGCCCCGAGCCCACCAGATGAAAGCCGGAGCACCAGCTCAACGCTCCGCCTCGGCCGCCCGTCGATGCCGGCCGGCGAGCGCTGGCACCACGATGGGACGGCGCGGCAGCGCCGGCCGGGGCCCCTGGTTCCGGATCTCGCGGCCGGGAGGGGTCAACCGCGAGGTGGCGGGGACCGAGGCGATGCCCACCGCGCCGTTGCGCCCGAACCGGCCGGCCGCGTTCGGGCTGCGATCCTGCCGGGGCGCGGACCAGGCGCCCGCCCGACCGTTCCCCGGGATCGGCGCCGGCCGTGGCACTCCCCCGCCGACGCCCTCCTCCCGACTCCAGCGATCGTCGACCGGAGCACGATGCTTGGCCACCAGGCACCTCCACGAGCGGTGGGCTGCGGACATCGGGACAAACGAGTCCGTGACCGCACCGGTGACGCCGGGCCCCACGGCAGCGGCGCTGCCGGGCGTCGGGGCCGGCGGGTCACCAAGCGTCGCCAAGGTGCCTTGCTCGCACCTCAGTCGAAGATGGGGTCGAGGTCGCGGCTGCGCTTGAGTTCGAAGAAGCCGGGGGTGCCGGCGACCAGCAGGACGCCGTCCCAGAGACGACCCGCGGCCTCGCCCGTGGGCGCCGGAGTGACCACCGGCCCGAAGAAGGCGACCTGCCGGCCGTCGGGGCCGGGAGCGTGGATGACCGGGGTGCCGACGTCGGTGCCGACCGGCCGCATACCAGCCTCGTGACTGGCCCGCAGCGGCGCGTCGAGGTCGCTGTCCCCGGCCGCCTCGGCCAGCGCCGGGTCCAGTCCGGCCTCGGTCAGGGCGGCGACGTACAGCTCCGGACCAAGTGGCTCCTTGCCGAGGTGGATCCGCGTACCCAGGGCCGTGTAGAGCGCCCGCACGGCGTCGGCGCCGTGCCGCTGCTGCACGGCGACGCAGACCCGCACCGGCCCCCACCCGTTCCGCATCAGCTCCCGGTAGTCGTCGGACAGCTCCCTACCCTCGTTGAGCACCGACAGGCTCATCACCTGGAAGCGGACGTCGACCGGACGAACCCGCTCCACCTCCAGCAACCATCTGGACGTGAGCCACGCCCAGGGACAAATCGGGTCGAACCACATGTCAACGGTGACGCGCTCGTTCACGACGAGTTCCTTTCGCAATGATTTCGCCGGCGCACCGGCGTACCTCCGATCTTTGCTCCACCCCCTGCCACCTGCCCGAGGATCGAGCCGTGACCTCGCCCACCACCGCCTACCCGTACATGGAAGACTCAGGCCCGGACCGGCCGTCACGAGCGGTCGACGGAACGTGCGACCGTGACGACGGCGAGAGTGGGATGGAGACGAACAGTGCCGGGAGTGCGCAACCTGACACAGGTCGAGGCGACCGAGCGGGCCCGCCTGCTCGACGTGACCGGGTACGACATCAGTCTGGACCTGTCCAGTGCTGTTCACGCCGCTGACGGTCGTACCTTCCGGTCGACCACCGAGGTGCGGTTCGGCTGCGCCGAACCGGGGGCGAGCACGTTCATCGAGGTGGCGGCCGACTCGGTACGCTCGGCGACGCTCAACGGCGCCCCGGTGGACCTGGCCGACTTCTCGGCCGAGAAAGGGCTCACGCTGACCGGGCTGGCCAGCGAGAACACGTTGGTCGTCGACGCGGACTTCGCGTTCTCCAACTCCGGTCAGGGGCTGCATCGCAGCGTCGACCCGGTCGACGGTGAGACCTACCTCTACAGCCAGTTCGAGACGGCCGACGCGCAGCGGGTCTTCGCCTGCTTCGACCAGCCCGACCTGAAGAGCGTCTACACCTGGCACGCCACCGTTCCGGAGCACTGGAAGGTGGTCTCCAACATGCCGGTGGAGCGGGAGGAGGCGGCCGGCGAGGGCCACAAGACCGTCCACTTCGCCACCTCCGCCCGGATGAGCACCTACATCACCGCGCTGTGTGCCGGCCCGTACCACGAGGTCCGGTACACCCACGACGGCATCGACCTGGGCTACTTCTGCCGGGCGAGCATGGCGCAGTATCTGGACTCCGACGAGCTGAACCTGGTCACCACGCAGGGCTTCGACTTCTTCCACCAGCAGTTCGGGGTGCGGTACCCACTGCCCAAGTACGACCAGCTGTGGGTGCCGGACTTCAACGCCGGCGCGATGGAGAACTTCGGCTGTGTGACCCACGCCGAGTCGCACTACCTGTTCCGCTCGCAGGTCACCGACTTCGAGTACGAGCAGCGGGCCAACACCGTCCTGCACGAGCTGGCGCACATGTGGTTCGGCAACCTGGTCACCATGCGCTGGTGGAACGACCTGTGGCTGAACGAGTCGTTCGCCGAGTGGGCCAGCCACTGGTGCAACACGCACGCCACCCGGTTCACCGAGGCGTGGACGACCTTCCTGTCCATCCGGAAGAACTGGGGCTACCGGCAGGACCAGCTCTCCTCCACCCACCCGGTCTACTGCGAGATGCCCGACCTGGAGGCCGTCGAGGTCAACTTCGACGGCATCACGTACGCCAAGGGCGCCAGCGTGCTCAAGCAGTTGGTCGCCTACGTGGGCGAGGGGCCGTTCCTGGGCGGCCTGCGCGCCTACTTCGCCCGGCACGCCTGGGGCAACGCCACCTTCGACGACCTGCTGTCCGAGTTGGAGACCGCCTCCGGTCGCAAGTTGACCACCTTCGCCTCACAGTGGCTGGAAACCGCCCAGGTCAACACGCTGCGCCCGGAGCTGACCATCGGCGCGGACGGCACCTACCAGCGGGTGGCGGTCCGTCAGGAGGCGCCCGAGGGTTACCCCACCCTGCGTACCCACCGGATCGGGGTGGGGCTCTACGACCTCGCCGACGGCCGGCTGGTCCGCCGCGAGCGGTACGAGGTCGACGTCGACGGCGAGCTGACCGAGCTCGGCGCACTCACCGGCGTGCCCGCGGCCGACGTGCTGCTGCTCAACGACGACGACCTCAGCTACACCAAGCTGCGGCTGGACGAGCGGTCCATGGCGACGGTGGTCCAGCACATCGCCGGCCTCGAGTCGTCGCTGGCCCGGGCGCTGTGCTGGACCGCCGCCTGGGACATGACCCGCGACGCCGAGTTGGCCACCCGCGACTACGTCGCCCTGGTGCTGGCCGGGCTGCCGGCGGAGACGGACATCAACCTGGTCACCGCGACGCTGCGCCAGGTCAGCAGCGCGCTCACCTTCTACGCCGACCCGGCCTGGGCGCCGACCGGCTGGGCCGACCTGGCCCGTACCGCGAAGACCGCGCTCGCCGCGGCCGAGCCGGGCAGCGGCTTCCAGCTGGCCTGGGCCCGGGCGTACGTCTCCGCAGCCCGCACCGGCGAGGATCTGGCCGTGCTGCGCGGCTGGTTGGAGGGCACCCAGGTGACCCCGGGGTTGACCATCGACACCGAGCTGCGGTGGAGCGTGTTGCAGGCACTGGTGGCCAACGGTGCGGCCGGGGCGTCGGAGATCGAGACGGAGCTGGCCCGGGACAAGACCTCAAGCGGTGAGCGGGAGGCCGCGTACGCGCACGCGCTGGTGCCGACCGAGGCGAACAAGGCCGCCGTCTGGGCTCAGTTGACCGGCCCCGAGGCGCTGCCGAACTGGCGGCACCGGGCCCTGTTGCAGGGCTTCAGCCACCCCACGCAGGTGGAACTGGTGACGCCTTACCGGGACCGCTACTTCGCTGCGGTCGGGCAGGTCTGGGCGACCCGGGACAGCGAGCCGGCGCAGGAGTTCGCCATGCTCCTGTACCCGGCCTACCTGGTGCAGGACGACACCGTCGAGGCCACCGACGCCTGGCTGGCGCAGGAGGGCCACCCCGGGCCGTTGCGGCGGCTGGTCGCCGAGGGCCGCGACGGCGTGGTCCGCGCGCTCGCCGCGCAGGCCCGGGACGCCCGAACGGCCTGACAAGGCGGGAGCCTGGAGCCGGCGTGGGTGTGCGCCCGCGCCGGCTTCGCCGGTTATGGTGATGGAAGGAGGTGGACGTGATGGCACAGCCGATTCACGAGCGGCGCCCACCCGAGCGAAGCTGGCGGGAGCAGGATCTCTCCGACCTGCCAGCGGATGGAAGCCGCTACGAGATCATCGACGGGAGCCTCCACGTGACCCCACCCGCCGGTCCATATCATCACGAGTTGGCTGATGACATTCGGATGGCGATGCGGCAGGCGGCCCCGGAGGGGTGGCGGGTTATCCGGGAGATCGGGGTGCAGGTGCCGGCCGGCAACCTGATTCCAGATATCACGGTGCTCAAGGTTGGAGCCCCGCAGGACCGGATGTGGGCGGAACCGGCGTACGTCGCGCTCGTCGTCGAGGTCGAGTCGCCCAACAGCCGCCGACACGACCGGTTCGCCAAGCCCGCGCTCTACGCCGAGGCCGGCATCCCGTTCTACTGGCGGGTCGAGCGCGGTGATTTCGGCCCGGTGGTGTACCGCTACGAGTTGGTCAAAGAGGTCCACTACAACCTCCTCGGCACGGTCGGGCCGGACGATCCGGTCGAGGTGACCGAGCCGTGGCCGATGCGGCTGGATCCGTCCGCCTGGCCCAGGTGAAGCTGGAAATCCTGGCCATGCAAAAGCCCGGCCGCGCGCGACGCGGGCCGGGCTTTTGTCGTACCGGTCGGGCTCAGCCCTTGCCGGCGTAGCGGGAGAGCTGGTCGAGGCCCTGGATGATGCCGCCGGCGAGATCACCGCCACCGAACGAGGCCACCATCGACAACGCGGCGATCTTGGCGTACGTGTCCGGGACGCGCTTGCGGGCGTACCGGCCGGTGACGATCTCCAGCTGACGCTGGTTGGGTGAGATCGCGATCAGCACCGACCGGTCGGGCTCGGCCAGCTGCCGGTGCAACCGCTCGGCGTGCTCCCGGATCGGCTCGTCGAGGCCGCCGACGAAGACGGAGAAGACCAGGCCGGTCGTCCGGTCGGCCACCCGCAGCGCCTCGTCGATGCGCAGCAGCTGGCGAGTCGAGAACGGCCCGTCGAGCACGTCCGGCGGGTTCTCCGTCCCGGCCGCGTGCTGCTTCTCACCAACGGTCACTTGCGCCTCCGGTTCCACCGGTCGGCGCCTCTACGCCGGCCTGTTCCTGCGTGCGGCTGGTCAGCGCGGGCGCCTGTGCCCCCACCGACAGCGCGGTGCCCGCGGAGTCGGCCAGTTCCTCGGGGCGGCCGAGGAACCACACCGGCGTGAAGGTGAACGGCCGGCCCGGCCGGTACCGCTTGGCACCGCCACCCCCGCCCTGGCTGCCCGCGTAGACGAGGCCGGCGATCACCAGCACGATGGCTGCCGGGATGCCGACGAAAACCAGCAACGTGTCGGTTACAGACAATCCCAACGCCCCCAGGCGGAAAGAGAGATCTTCGATCGGGTCGGGTGGTGGATCACCGCGGTGACCTCCCGACTCCGCTGTCATTCACGTTAGCGGAGCCGACGCTCCGCCAGACTGCGGGGTGCCGATCCCATCCGCCACTGGAGGCTTCCAGTTGCGCAGCGGTCGCGATCAGCCTCGCGTCGTCGCCGTAGCGGCCGGTGAGCAGCACGCCGACCGGCAGCCCTTCGGCGGTCACGCCGACCGGCAGCGAAACCGACGGCTGACCGGTGACGTTGAAGACCGCGCAGTACGGGGAGAACCGGCGTTGCCGGTCGAAATCCTCCGCCGGGGTACGCCCCTGGGTGAACCAGCCGACCGGCGCCTGCGGGGCCGCCAGGGTGGGACAGAGCAGCAGGTCACAGCCGGCGGTACGACGGACGCCGAGGCGTACCTGCGCCTGGATCTCGCCGAGGGTCGCGGTGAGCGTGCCGGCGGAGATCCCGGCGGCCTGGGTCCGCAGGAAACGGGTAAGCGGCAGCAGCTCGGACTCCCGCTGCGGCGGCACCGGGGCGAGCGCGAGGACGTACCAGACGATCTCGAACAGCGGCCAGACCTGCGGGCCGAGCGGTGCCGGCACCTCGACGACCTCGTGCCCGGCGGCGACGAGCAACTCCGCGGCCCGGTCCACCGCGGCGACACAGTCCGGGTGGACCGGCTCGTCGGCGAGCATCGGGGTGGTGAACCGGCCGACCCGTAGCGGGCCGGGCTCGGCAGCCCGGGCGGCGGCGAGATAGCCGCCCGGCGGCGGTGCCGGCGGCAGGTACGGCTCGCCGGGCACCGGCTCGGCCAGCACGTCCAGCAGCGCGGCCACGTCGGTGACGGTCCGGCCCAGCGGACCGCTGGTCGGCAGGCCGAAGGCGCCGAATCCGAGCGGACCGCCGGAGACCACGCCGCGGCTTGGCTTGTAGCCGATCAGCCCGCACAGCGACGCGGGAATCCGCAGGGAGCCCCCGCCGTCGGAGCCCTGCGCCACCGGCACCAGGCCCGCCGCCACAGCCGCCGCCGCGCCACCACTGGAGCCGCCGGCGGTGTACGCCAACGCCCACGGATTGCGGGCCGGCGGCGCCACCAGGGTCTCGGAGTACAGCGAGCAGCCCAGCTCGGAGGTGGTGGTCTTGCCGAGGCTGATCAGGCCCGCAGCCTGCATGAAGCGCACCACGTCGGCGTCGACGGGCGGTACGAAGTCCGCGAAGGCGGCCGAACCGAACGTGGTGCGGACGCCCGCCGTCAGGGTCAGGTCCTTTATCGCGGTCGGTACCCCGTGCAGTGGCCCACGCCGGGCGGCCGGCGTCGCGTCGGCGGCGCGGGCGGCTTCGCGCGCCAGCTCGGGGGTGACGGTGACGAAGGCGCCCACCGTGTCGCCGAGCGCGTCGACCCGCCGCAGATGATGCTCGACGAGGTCCAGGCTGGACAGTTCGCCACGGGCGAGCGCGGCGGCCTGTTCCAGCGCGGTCAGGTCATGCGGCTCGGCCATGCCGCCATCCTGCCCGCTCAGGCCACTCGTCGCCGCCTCGACACGAGCGTCCGGCCTCAGGCAAGGGTGCCCGGTGGCGACACCCACTCGGACCGTGGTCCACCGACTTCCGCCAACAGGTCGAAATCCCGGTCGTAGTGGAGAACGGTGGCCGCGTACTCGGCGGCAGAGGCGGCGACCATGAGATCCACCGGACTCGCGGCCCGGTGGTGTCCCCGGGCGGTCAACGCGAGTTGCAGGTCCCGCGCTCTCGTCGCCACGGCCGGGGTGATTGGAAGGTCGATCATCAGCTCGGCGCGCCGGGCGCGGATCGTCATCGCATTCCTGAAGTCGCGGGCGCTACGCCCGTCCTCCAGGTCCAACGGTAGGCAGGTCGCGGCCAGCCTCTCCTCGAGCAGCGCCAGGATCCGCTTTCCGACGATCGGCTGGCGGAGGCGGCCCCAGGCCGAGGTGTCGATCAGGTATAGGCCGGGCGGAGGGGTCACGCTGCGTCCCGCCTGCCGCCGGGTGTCTTGTCATCCTCCAGCAAGCCGGTCCAGTCCCGATCGATGGAGAGCAACTCCCGGATCCCATCCATCCGCTCGCTGCGCTCGGCGACCATCCGGAGCGCGGCGTGAATGGTGTCCTTCTTGCTCTTGGTGCCCAGCTCACGACGGGCCCGTTCGAGCAGCTCATCATCAAGATCAATAACAGTCTTCATGGCCCCAGTATATACGAGCATTCCACCCTTATATATCGCCTCGCCCGAGGAAGCGGAGGGCATTGGTGGAGAGCAGGTTGGCGCGCTGGGCGTCGGTGAGGAAGTCGGCCTGGCGGACCACCGCGCCGGCCGGGCGTTCGCCCAGGGGGTACGGGTAGTCGCTGCCCACCAGCACCCGCTCCGCGCCCATGGTGTCCACGAGGAGCCGCAGGGCGGGAGTCGAGAAGACCACCGAGTCGACGTAGAACCTGTCGACGTAGGAGCTGGGCGGCGCGGCGGAGGCACCGCGTACCAGGTCACCGCGGCGGTGCCAGGCGTTGTCGGCACGCCCCAGCCAGAACGGGAAACTGCCGCCACCGTGGGCGAAGCAGATCCGCAACGTGTCCGGCACCCGGTCGAACACCCCGCCGAGGATCATCGCCAGCACCGACAGGTGGGTCTCGGCGGGCATGCCGGTGAGCCACCGGGCCATCCAGCGGTCCAGCCGGGGACTGCCGGCCATGTCCCACGGGTGGACGAAGACCGGCGCACCGACCTCGGCGCAGTGGGTCAGGAACGTCACGATGCCGGCGTCGTCCAAGTCCCGGTCGCCGACGTGGTTGCCGATCTCCACGCCGACGTGGCCGGCCGCCAGGCAGCGGTCCACCTCGGCGCAGGCCGCGTCCGGGTCCTGCAAGGGCACCTGGCAGAACGGCAGCAGCCGATCCCCGCCCGCGGCGGTGACCTCCAGGGTCAGGTCGTTGAAGATGCGGGCCACCTTCACCGCCTGGTCGGCCGGCCGGTCGTAGCAGAAGAAGACCGGGGTGGGCGAGACCACCTGCACGTCGACCCCGTCGGTGCTCATGTCGGCCAGCCGGGTGTCGGCGTCCCAGCACTCCGCGCCGACCGGGCGGAACGGCGTCTCGCCGACCATGATCATGGCGGCGCGCTCCGAGTCGACCCGCAGCCAGGGCCAGCCGGACCCGCCGCACGCGGCGGCCAGGTCCGGCCAGCCCTTCGGTACGACGTGCGTGTGCACGTCCACCACCGGAGACACCATCAGCCCTTGCCCGGGTGCAGGGCGCCGCAGTTGTCGCAGGTACGCGCCGACTCGTCGCCGTAGAACGCGGCGAAGACCGGTGGCAGGTCGGCGGCGATGTCCCGCACCTGCAATTCGACCTCGTGCACCTTGTGCGAGCACTCGGGGCAGTACCACTGGAACTTCTCCAGCGTCCCCTCCTCGCGTACCCGCTCGATCACCATCCCGATCGAGCCGGCCTCCGGTCGCTGCGGCGAGTGCGGCGTGTTCCGGGGCAGCATCCACATCTGGCCCTCGCGCACGTGCACCGTACGCGGACCCTCGGGCAGCATGAGGTTGATGTGCATGTTGCCCTTGACCTGGTAGAAGAACTCCTCGTACGGGTCGACGTGAAAGTCGGTGCGCTGGTTGGGGCCGCCGACCACCATCACGATGAAGTCCTCGGAGCCGGGCAGCATTTCCTTGTTGCCCACGGGCGGCTTCAGCAGGTGCTGGTTCTCGGCGATCCAGCCGGGAAAGCTGAACGGCTCGGCGATCTCACTCATGGCTGGCCTCCTTCTGGGAGCAGGGCGACGGCCTGCATCTCGATCAGCAGGTGCGGATGCGGCAACTGGTGCACGGCGACAGTCGTCCGGGTCGGCCCGGTCGCATCGAAGAACTCCGCCCACACCTCGTTGTATCCCCCGAAGTCATTCATGTTGACCAGATAGCTGGTCACCTGGACCAGGTCGGTCAGCTCGGCACCGACCGACCGCAGCAGGTCCGCGATGTTCTCGATCACCGCCCGGGTCTGTGCCCGGATGTCCAGGTCGGTCGTGCCGAACTCGTCCACCGACACACCCGCGAACGTGTTGTCCGGCCGCCGGGACGACGTCCCCGACACGAAGACGAACCCGCCCGCCACCTTCACATGCGGAAACGCCCCCCGAGGAACCGCCTTCCCGGCAACCACCCGAGCCCCGTCACCCCCACTCACGACAGACCCCCGCGACAACCCGGACGGCCAGCACCAGACCCCCACCCAGCCAGCACCGGCACCGGCACCGGCACCGGCCACACCAGATCCAATCCACCTGGCACCGGCGCACGGACCCCGACCACGTCGAGGGTTCCGGGCAGCCCGACCGGCGCAGGGATCAAGCCTGACCGCCCGGAGCCGGTCGGGCTGCCCGGAACCCCAAGGCCGGTCACGACGAACTCCGCAAGGAAGCCGTACCGAGCTTCTCGACCACAGCCCGGACACGAGCACCAGCACGCAACGGCACCGCGGCAGTCGCCGCGCCGGCCAGAAAGACCCAGCCCGAGCGCAGCCGTACGCCGTGTCGGCCCGCCAGTCGGATGCCCTCGTCGAGCGCCCGACGCGGGTCACCGAGGATGGCCGCCGTCGAGCCGACCTGTGCCACCCGCCCATCGATCTCCAGCAACACGCCCAGGTTGTCCAGCCCGTCCGGCACCCGCGACCAGGGGCCGATCACGAACGCGCCGGCCGACGTGTTGTCGGCGATGACGTCCGGCAGGGAGAAGGTGAAGTTCGCGTACCGGGAGTCGATCAACTCGATCGCCGGAGCGACCGCCCGCACCGCGTCGGTGAAGTCACCGACTGGTTCACCGGGCTCGGGAAGCCGGTCCAGCAGGAACGCCACCTCCGGCTCGACCCGGGGATGGATGAACTCGGCCACGTCGACAGTGCCGCCGTCGGGGACCCGCATCGCATCGGTGAGCCGGCCCCAGATCACCTCGTCCACGCCGACCTGGGCCATCTTCGCCTTGCTGGTCAGCCCCATCTTCAACCCGACGAGCCGTTCTCCCCGGTCCAGCCGGCGCTGCACCAGCGCGGTCTGCACCGCGTACGCCGCGTCGACGTCCAGCCCGGTCTCGACGGCGAGTTGAGCGGTGGCGGTGGCCGTGTCGGCAGCCGTACCGAGCGTCTCGGCAATCCCCGCGATGTCCGGCCCGATCATGATTTTTCCTTGCCGGCCAGGTCCAGCGCCACGTCGACGATCATGTCTTCCTGCCCGCCGACCATCCGGCGTCGGCCCAGTTCCACCAGAATCGATCGGACGTCCACGCCGTAGCGCGCCGAGGCCCGTTCGGCGTGGCGCAGGAAGCTGGAGTAGACCCCCGCGTACCCCAGGGAGAGGGTTTCCCGGTCCACCTGGACGGGCCGGTCCTGCAACGGGCGGACGATGTCGTCGGCGGCGTCCATCAACGCGAAGACGTCGCAGCCGTGCTGCCAGCCGTGCAGTTCGGCGACCGCGACGAAGACCTCCAGCGGTGCGTTGCCGGCGCCGGCACCCATGCCGGCGAGGGAGGCGTCCACCCGGACCGTCCGGCCGGCCGGCGACCCGGGCGGGGCGTCGCCGGCGATCCGGCCGTGTTCGACGGCGATCACGCTGTTGGCCACCCCGAGGGAAAGGTTGTGGTGCGCGTGGATGCCGATCTGCGTGGTCGGCTCAAGCACCTGCCGGTACGCGTCGACGCGCTGCGCCACGTCGGACATCAGCAGCCGGCCGCCGGAGTCGGTGACGTAGACGCAGTGCGCGCCGTACGACTCCATCAGCTTCGCCTGGGCGGCCAGCCCGGCCGGGTCGTTCATGTGCGACATCATCAGGAAGCCGGCCACGTCCATGCCGTTCTCCCGGGCCCAGGAGATGTGCTGGGCGGAGATGTCTGCCTCGGTGCAGTGGGTGGCGATCCGGACGCTCGTCACCCCGAGCGCGCGGGCGGCCTTCAGGTCGGCGATGGTGCCGATGCCGGGCAACAGCAGGGTGGTCAGCTTCGCCCTCTTCATCACCTCGGCCGCCGCCGCGATCCAGTCGGCGTCGCTTGCCGCACCGTGGCCGTAGTTGACGCTGGACCCGGCCAGACCGTCACCGTGGGCCACCTCGATCGCGGCCACCCCGGCGGCGTCCAAGGCGGCGGCGATGGTGCGGACCTGGTCGACGGTGTAACGGTGGGCGATGGCGTGCATGCCGTCGCGCAACGTGACGTCCTGGATGTACAACTCGGTCACTTGGCCAGCACCTCCGCCCGCAGGGCGACCAGCCGCTGCGCGGTGCGCAGCGCGGCCGAGGTCATGATGTCCAGATTCCCGGCGTACGCGGGCAGATAGTGCCCGGCGCCGGAAACCTCCAGGAAGACCGATACCTGCCACCCGGTGAGCTGCCGTCCCAGCGACGGTACGTAGCTGTCGACGCGGTCGAACTGCACGTCCTGCTTGAGTCGGTACCCGGGCACGTACTCCTGCACGGTGGCCACCATGTCGCCGACGGAGGCGGCGACGGCGGCGCGGTCGGCGTCGGGGTCCGGGCAGAGGCAGTAGACGGTGTCGCGCATCAGCAGCGGCGGGTCGGCGGGATTGAGCACGATGATCGCCTTGCCTCGGTCGGCGCCGCCGACCACCTCGATCGCCCGGGCCGTGGTCTCGGTGAACTCGTCGATGTTGGCCCGGGTGCCCGGGCCGGCCGACCGCGAGGCGATCGACGCGACGATCTCCCCGTACGCGACCGGGGTCACCCGCCGCACCGCGGCGACGATCGGCACGGTCGCCTGCCCACCGCAGGTGACCATGTTGAGGTTGGTCTCGCCCAGGTGTTCCTCCAGGTTCACCGGCGGTACGACGTACGGGCCGATCGCCGCCGGAGTCAGGTCGATCACGGTCCGCCCGTGCGCGCGCAGCACCGCGTCGTTGTGCCGGTGCGCACCGGCCGAGGTGGCGTCGAAGACCAGGTCCACGTCGGCGAACTCGGGCATCGCGACCAGACCCTCGACACCCTGCGCGGTGGTGGCCACGCCGAGCCGGCGGGCCCGGGCCAGCCCGTCAGAAGCCGGGTCGATACCCGCCATCGCCACCATCCGCAGCGATTCCGACAACCGCAAAACTTTGATCATCAGGTCGGTGCCGATGTTGCCCGACCCGATCACCGCCACACCCGTCATCCGTCGACCTCCCTGGAGGAGAAGCAGGTCCGGACCGAGCCGAGACCGGAGATCCGGGCCTCGTACGCGGCACCCGGCGTCACCGGCACCATCGGGCCGAGCGCGCCGGAGAGCACCACGTCACCGGCGCGCAGCGGGTCACCGGCGAGGGCCATCGTGCCGGCCAGCCAGGCCAGCGCGTGCAACGGATTGCCCAGGCAGGCCGCTCCGGCCCCCACCGACACCGGCTCCCCGGCATGTTCGAGGACCATCCCGCACAGCCGCAGGTCGACCTCGGCCGGCCGGCGGGGCGTGGTGCCGAGCACGAACAGGCCGCTGGAGGCGTTGTCGGCCACCGTGTCCACGATGGAGATGTCCCAGCCGGCGACCCGCGAGTCGACGATCTCGATGGCCGGGAGCAGATGGTCGACGGCGCGCAGCAGGTCGGCGGTGGTGACCCGGTCGTCGGGCAGGTCGGCGCCGAGCACGAAGGCGACCTCCGCCTCCACCCGGGGTTGCAGCAGGCGGCCGATCGTCACCTCGCTGCCGTCGGGCACCGCCATCGCGTCGGTGAGCACCCCGAAGTCCGGCTCGTACACCCCGAGGCTCTCCTGGACCGCCCGGGAGGTCAGCCCGATCTTCGCGCCGACCCGCCGCTGGCCGGACGCCAGCCACTCGCCCACCTGGCGCTGCTGCACCCGGTACGCGGCACCGACGTCGCCCTGTGGAAGAAGTCGCCCGCGCAGCGGTGGGCAGGGCTTGCCCGTGTCGCGCGCCTCGGCCAGTTCCCGGGCCGCCATATCAAGATCGCTCATGACGGCACTCCGCTTCGCTGCGTGCCGTCATGAGGCACCACCGCACTGAACCCGATGATTCGCTCACTCCGTTCGCTCATGACAGGTCCACGCAGACGTTCGTCAGCTCGGAGTAGAAATCCAGCGAGTGCACGCCACCCTCGCGACCGATGCCGGAGGCCTTCACCCCACCGAACGGGGTCCGCAGGTCGCGTAGGAACCAGGTGTTGACCCAGACGATGCCGGCGTCCAACCGGGCACCGGCCCGGTGCGCCCGGCCCACGTCACGGGTCCAGACCGTCGCCGCCAGGCCGTACTCGGTGGAATTGGCCAGGGCGTACGCCTCGTCCTCGTCGTCGAACGGCGCCACGTGCACCACCGGGCCGAAGATCTCCTCGCGGTTGGTCCGCGCGTCCGGGCCGAGCCCGGTCAGCACCGTCGGCTGCACGTACGCGCCAGAGTCGCGGGCGTCGTCGAACCGGGGCACCCCGCCACCGGCGAGCACCCGCGCGCCCTCGGCCCGCGCCAGGTCGTAGTGCCCGAGCACCTTGTCCCGGTGGCCGTGGGAGATCAGCGGCATGTTCACCGTCGCCTCGTCGGCCGGCCAGCCGTACGCCAGCTCGCCGGCGCGCTCGGCCAGCCGCGCGGTGAACTCCTCGAACACCGGCCGCTGCACGTAGATCCGTTCGGTGCAGAGGCACACCTGACCGCCGTTGGTGAAGCTCGACCGGACCGAGCCGGCCACCGCCGCGTCCAGGTCTGCGTCGGCGAATACCAGCCCGGCGTTCTTGCCGCCAAGCTCGAAGCTGACCGCCTTCACCCCGTCGGCGGCGGCTCGCATGATGGCACCGCCGGTGGCCGACTCACCGGTGAAGGTGATCGCGTCGACGCCCGGGTGACGGGTGAGGAACTCACCGGCCGATCCGGGCCCGAAGCCGTGCACCAGGTTGAACACGCCGTCCGGCACCCCGGCCGCCGCCATCACCTCGGCGAGCAGCGTGGCCGACGCGGGCGTCTCCTCGCTCGGCTTGACCACCACCGCGTTGCCGCAGGCCAGAGCGGGGGCGACCTTCCAGGTGAGCAGCAGCAGCGGCAGGTTCCACGGCACGATCACCGCGACCACGCCGACCGGCTTGCGCACCGCGTAGTTGAGCGCCCGACCACCGGTCGGTGTGACAGTGGTGAACGACTCGGTCGGCGCGGTCGCCACGATCTCCGCGAAGGCCCGGAAGTTCGCCGCGCCCCGCGGGATGTCCAGGGTGCGGGCCTGCGAGATGGACTTGCCGGTGTCGGCGACCTCGGCGGCCACCAGGTCGTCGAAGCGACGCTCCAGCTCGTCGGCGACGCGGCGCAGCACCTCGGCGCGTTCCCGCTCCCCCGCCCGGCCCCACGGGCCCCGCAATGCCGCCCGGGCCGCCGTCACCGCGTCGTCCACCGTGGACCGGTCAGCCTCGGCCACCTCGAACACCGGCTCGCCGGTCACCGGGCTGCGCTTGGTGAACCGGGTTCCGGCAGCGACGAACTCGCCGCCCACGAAGTTCCGCAGCAGACCGGGACCGTCAGGTGCCCGTCCGGCCATCAGCCGGGGATCCCAGAGCGTCATCCGCGTCTCCTGAGCCCGAGCGCCACCGCCGCGCCGACCACCGCCGCCAGGCCGGCCGCGGCCAGGCCGACCACCTGGTACTGCTGGCGGACCCGACGCCGCACCTGCGCGTACGGGACGGTGGAGAACGACACCAGTTCGTACTGGGAGACGTACCGGCCGGGCAGAGCACGCTCCAACGCGTGCTCGACGCGCTTTCGGGTCCGGAAGACCGGGGAAGCGACCTTGTCGCGCATCTCCACGAAGTTGGCAAGCGCCATCCGGGCGATCGCCTCGGCATTGTCCTGTCGGCGCCGCTGGAACAGCGGCAGCGCCGCCGACCAGTCCCCGGCACATTCGTCGAGGCAGCGGTCCAGCTCCACCACGTCCTCGAAGGCGCAGTTCGCGCCCTGGCCGTAGAACGGCACGATGGCGTGCGCCGCGTCGCCGAGCAGGGCGACGCGGCCGTCGACCTGCCACGGATCGCACCGCACCGTGCCGAGCACCCCGACCGGGTTGTGCTGGTAGTCGTCGACCAGGTTCGGAGCGATCGGCGGCAGGTCCGGATAGTGCTGCGCGAAATGCCGCTCGATCGCCGCCGCGCTGCCCAGCGAGGCGAAGCTGGCAGTGCCGTGGGTGGGCCAGAACAGGGTGCAGGTGAAGGAGCGGTCCGGGTTGGGCAACGCGATCATCATCGAGGTGCCGCGCGGCCAGATGTGCAGCGCACCCGGGTCCAGGGCGAAGTCGCCGCCCAGCGGCGGGATGGTCAGTTCCTTGTAGCCGTAGTCGAGGAAGTCGACGCTCTCGGTGACCAGGTCGTGGGCGAGCAGTTGCCCGCGTACCGCCGAACCGGCGCCATCGGTGCCGAGCACCACCCGCGCGCCCGCGGTGACCGTGCCCCCCGGCGTCTCGAAAGTCATCGTCGCGGTGGCCGGGTCGAGCCCGACCAGCCGGTGCTCGAAGGCGATGCGCACCCCCGGCAGCTTGGCGGCGGCCTCCAGCAGGGCGTTGTTCAACGCGCCCCGGCTGATCGAGTTGATCGCCCGGTCGCCGGAGACGCTGTACGACTGGAATCCCGGTGCCCCGGCCACCGGATGGATCATCCGGCCCCGCATCGGCAACGCGTCCGCCATCACCTGTTCGGCCAGCCCGATACGACGCAGCGCGTCGAGCCCCCGCTCGGAGAGCGCCAGGTTGATCGACCGGCCCCGCTCGGGGGCGCCGCTGCGCGGATCCGGGCGCCGCTCGTAGAGCGCCACCTGATGACCCCGGCGCGCCAGGAAGCAGGCCAGCAGGCAACCGGCCAGCCCGGCACCGACCACCGCGATCTCGTCGCGTTCCCCGGTCACCGGGCCGCCTCCGAAACCGTCGCGGCCAACGCGTCCGCGACTCGCCAGCAGTCATGGAACGTCGAGTAGAGCGGCACCGGGGCGAACCTGACCACATCCGGTTCCCGGGCGTCGGCGATCACCCCGTGCTCGTGGCGCAGTCGCTTGGTCAGCTCGTTGGCGCTGCCCGCGCCGATGCGTACCGACAGCTGGCAACCGCGTCGGCGCGGCTCACGCGGAGTGATCACGGTGAGCGGCCGGCCGGCGGTGACCTCGTCCAGCAGCCGCTCCAGGTAGCCGGTGAGCCGGAGGCTGCGCGCCCGCAGCGCCGGCATGCCAACCGAGTCGAACAGTTCCAGCGAGGTGCGGACCGGCCCCATCGCGAAGATCGGTGGGTTGGAGATCTGCCACGCCTCGACGGTGGCCGGTGGCCGGCTCACCGGAGCCATCTCGAACCGGGTCTGCGCCGCCGTGCTCCACCACCCCTCGAAGCGGGGCAGGCTGTCGTCGCCGTGGTGCCGCTCGTGCACGAAGACCCCGGCCAGCGCGCCGGGCCCCGAGTTGAGGTACTTGTACGAGCACCAGGCGGCGAAGTCGACGTCCCAGTCGTGCAGCGACAACGGCACGTTGCCCGCCGCGTGCGCCAGGTCCCACCCGACGACCGCGCCGGCGGCCCGGCCGGCCGCGGTGATCGCCGGAATGTCCATCAGCTCGCCGGTGAGGTAGTTGACGCCGCCGAGCAGCACCAGCGCCACGGTGTGGCCCTCCGCCGCCAGGTAGCCGGTGATGTCCTCGGTGCGCAGGGTGTCCTCACCGGGACGGGGCGCGAGCCGGACGACCGTGCTGTCGGGGTCGAGGCCGTGGAACCGTGCCTGGCTGCGCACCGCGTAACTGTCCGACGGGAAGGCGGCGTCCTCGATGACGATCCGGGTCCGCTCGCCCGCCGGTCGGTAGAAACTGACCATCAGCAGGTGCAGGTTGACCGTCAGCGAGTTCATCACCACGGTCTCCGTGGGCAGGGCGCCGACCAGTCGGGCGGCCGGCGCCGTCAACAGCTCGTGGTACGGCAGCCAGGGTCGTTCCGCCGCCAGATGCCCCTCCACGCCGAGCCGGCTCCAGGCGTCCAGATCGGCCAGGAGTTCGTCCCGGGTGGCCCTCGGTTGCAGGCCGAGCGAGTTGCCCGCCAGGTAGGCGGCCTCCGGATAGCGACCACCGTCGGCCGGCGGCACGTGGAACAGGTGCCGATGCCCCGGTTCGGCCGCGTCGAGGCGGAGCGCCTCGGCCTCGGTGTCGTTGCTCATCGTCGTCACAACCGCCTCACATCGCCGTCCGGGCCGACCACAGCTCCGGGAAGACCACCCGGGCCATGCTGCGTTGCAGCCACGCCAGCCCGGCGGAGCCGCCGCTGCCCACCTTGGCGCCCATGGTTCGCTGAACCGCCTTGATGTGGTGGTGCCGCCAGTCACCGAACTGCTCGGCCACCTCGGTCAGCGCCTCGCCGAGCAGCCGCAGGTGGTTGTCCGGGCCGGAGTCGGCGTAGATCCGTACCCAGGCCGCCTCGACGGCGGGGTGCGCCTCGTGCTCGGTGGCCACGTCCCGCTCCAGCAGGTCAGCAGGCAGGTCGTGACCGTGCCGGGCGAGCAGGGCGACCACCTCGTCCCAGACGCTCGGGGTGGTCAGGGCGTCGGTGAGCTCGGCGTACACCTCGGTCTGCCGCCGGAACGGGCGGATCAGTGCCGGGTCGCGCAACCCGAGCAGGAACTCCAGGTGGCGGTACATCGCCGACTGGAAGCCCGACCCCTCCCCGAGCAGGTTGCGGAAGCGGTTGAAGTCGGCCGGGGTCATCCAGCGCAGTCCCCGCCAGGCCGCATTGAGCCCTTCCAGGTGCAGCGCGGCGCGGCGCAGCGGGGCCAACGCCTCCCACACCCGGTCGGCGCGCAGCAGCCGGGACGTCTCCCGCAGTTCGTGACAGGTCAGGCCGAAGTACAACTCCATGATCTGGCTGACCATCAGGAACGACATCTCGCCCGGGTCGGCGCTGAGCGGCTGTTGCAGGCGATGCAGCGTACTGGCCTGCACGTACGCGTCGTACGGCACCCGCTCGGCGAATTCCAGGGTGGGCTCGCCGCCGTTGCGGGCGGCGCGCGCCACCCGCTGCCGTGCGGTGACCGGACGCACCTCCGTTCGGGGGCGCAGATCCGTCTGCTCCATGCGTCCGCTCCTTCCGGCTCGCCCGTCCAGTCATGATCTCCTGCGAGGTTGGCCGGACGGAATGCCTGTTCAACGGCGCTTTCCGTGGTCGACCTATGAAACGGAAGCCGCTCGTCGGGTTCGACCTGTCGGACGTAAGGTCACGGGCATGGACGAGATGGACTGGGCCCTGCTCCGCGAGTTGCAGGCCGACGCACGGTTGTCCTTCAGCGAGTTGTCCCGGCGGGTGCACCTGTCCCCACCCGCGGTCGCCGAGCGGGTGCGCCGACTGGAGGAAACCGGCGTGATCAGTGGGTACCACGCCCACGTCGACCTGGCCCGGGCCGGTCGCAACGTGGTCGCGCTGATCCGGATGTCCTGTTACGGCGCCCGCTGCATCCTGCACGACCCCGACGTCGCGCGATGGCCGGAAATTCTGGAGATCCACCGGATCACCGGTGACGCGTGCAGCGTGCTGAAGGTCGCGGCCGGTTCGATAGGCGATTTCGAGGCGGTCATCGACCGCCTGGCCCCCTACGGGCAGCCGTCGAGCACGATGGTCCTCTCCACCCCGCTCGCCTGGCAGCCCGTCACCCCGAGGGAAGGTTCCCCTCCGGACAGCCGTCCCCGTCGCCGGGAGGCGGGTTAGCTGCCGGAGCAGGGGGAAAGCCACCCGGGTCGCCCCAACAGGCCCGGTACGCCGGTGCCGGGAGGGAGGGGATCATGCGAGGTCTGCAACCGTACGGAGGCGTCCACCGCGCCCCGTCGACCATCGCCCGACTGTTCGGGGCCTTCGTCCTGATCGCGGCGTTCGCTCTGGCCGGGCTGGCCCTGCCCGGTGCCGCACCTGCCAGCGCGAATGAGAACACCTTCGTCGAGGTGACGCCGAACAGCGTCCAGGCCGGTTCCCGGGTGCACATCCGGGCCAGCTGCGACAACGCCAACGACCGCCAGGCCGAGGTGACCTCGGACGCCTTCAACCGGGTCTTCCTCCGGCCGGACAACGGCTTCCTCACCGGTTCGGTCACCGTGCCCGGCAACAAGGCGGCTGGCGACTATCCGGTGCACCTGCGCTGTGACAACGACCGGACCGCCAGCACCACGCTGACCGTGCTGAACATGGAACAGCCCACCAAGGGGCCGGCGACCGGTGGCGGCGGTACGGCCGACCGGGGCACCGGCTCGATGCTGCTGCTGGGCGGCGTCGCCACAGTGGCCGCGGCGGTGGTCTTCGGACTGCTGAGCAGCCGGCGTCGAGCCGGTTCCTGACCCACCGTCGCCATGGCCGGCTTCCGCGTACCCGCGCCGGAACCGGGCCCCGGTCCACGGCGAACCACCACCCGTCGGAGCCAGCGGGTCCGGCGGAGGGTGGTCGCGGCGGCTGGCCGGCTGGTCCGGGTCGCGGCGCAGATGGGTTCGGCAAGCGTCGCCACGCCCGATCCGGCGGCGGCGCCGCTACCACCCCGGCGGCCACGGGCCTCGGCGGTGGCGACCGGACATCACGGTCGTCGCTCCGGGCCGGGGCTACCGGTACTGGTGATCGGTTCGCTGATGCTGCTGATCATCGCGATGCTCGGCGTCGAACGGTTAACCGGGCTGAGCCTGCTACCGGACCGCTTCATCGCCGGGCTGGCGCAACCACCCAAGAAGTTTCCGCTGCTGGCGGCGAGCGAGCCGGTCGGCATCGAGATCAACAAGATCGACCTGGCGGCACCGGTGCACAACGTGGGCATCGCCCCCGACGGCAGCATCGCCGCACCGCCGGCCGAGCGGGCCCAGGAGGCCGGCTGGTACGACCAGGGGCCCACTCCCGGTCAGTACGGACCGGCTGTCATCGTGGGGCACGTCGACACCACCACGGGCCCGGCCGTCTTCCATCAACTGCCCCAGCTGCGGGCCGGTGACCGGGTCGAGGTTGCCCGTTCGGACGGCTCGGTGGCGGTCTTCGAGGTCGACCGGGTCGACCGGTTCGACAAGGAACAACTGCCGACGGACGACGTCTTCGGTGACTTCAGCCGTCCCCAACTGCGGCTGATCACCTGCGGCGGGCGCTGGGTCGGCGGGGAGACCGGGTACGCGGACAACGTGGTGGTCTTCGCTTCTCTGGTCGAGGCTCGTTAGGTGTTGCTGTTGGGGGTTTTCGGGGGAGCCCGACCCGCTCCGGGCGGTCAGGCTTGATCCCTGCGCGGGTCGGGCTCCCCCGAAAACCTGTTCGGCGTACTCGCCGCCTGGCAGCGCAGAGTGTCGTCCGCGCAGGCTGGTGTGGGATCTGAGTGGGCAGGCCGGTGGCAGGCGGCGCGTGTTCGTTGGGTCAGGCGGCTTCGGGTTCGCGGAGATCCAGCCAGTCGGCCCAGCGCGGGTCGGGGGCGCGGTGGCCGAGCACCCGCCAGGCGATCCCCTTCGGGGCGGTGGGCAACGCGTGCAGCCGCCAACCCAGCTCGGCCGGGGTCTTGTCGCCCTTGGTGTGGTTGCACCTGGCACAGGCGGCGACCACGTTCTCCCAGGCGTGCCGGCCGCCCCGGCTGCGGGGAAAGACGTGGTCGATGGTCTCCGCCGGGCCCCGGCAGTAGGCACACCGCCAGCCGTCCCGGGCGAAGATCGCCCGGCGGGACAGACCCACGTGGGTGCGGTACGGCACCCGGACGAAACGGGTGAGCCGGACGACCGAGGGCACCGGCAGCGCGCTGCGCGCGCTGTGCAGGATGCCCTCACCGTCGGCGACACATACCGCTTTGGCGGAGAGTACGAGAATCGCGGCACGACGTACCGACACGACACACAGCGGCTCGTAGGTGGCGTTGAGGACCAGCGCGCCGGAGCCCACCGTGGGTCGTATGTCAGGCATCGCGTCACCCTCCCGGTCAAGCGGCTTACCACTCGCCACCGCCGACCGGCGTCGGGCACAGCCCCACACCACGTCGACGCCGGCCGGATCACCGACGTCCGCTGCGCCAATAGTCCCTGATCGGAACCGGGAATGCACGTACTAATCCTGGGTAGCCCGCGCCTTCCCCCGGCCGCGCTCGGCCGGCCGGGCGGCACCGGCCGGTGGGTCGACGGCGGACCCGCCGACCGGTTGAGGTACGAACACAGGGTGACCGTCAGCAGCCTCAGCCCCACCCCCGCCCCGTCCAGTCCGGAGCCGGCCGAAACACCGAGCCCGGAGTGCCTGGACGAGGCGCTGTGCAAGATCGTCTGGAACTGGACCGACTCGGTGTGGTTCGCCGAGGGCAGCTTCTGGATCCTCGTCAAGCCACTGCGGATCATTTTGATCCTGCTGCTGGCGTTGGCTGCCCGATGGCTGGTGCACCGCACGATCCGTCGACTCGTCCGCAGCACCAGCGACGCCGGTGTGCCGACCATGCTCCGCCCGCTGCGCGAGCGCATCCCGACCGCCGCCACCGAGCCTGGCGAGTTCGTTCCGGAGCGTCGCCGGCAGCGTGCCGAGGCCATCGGTTCGGTGCTACGGAGTATGAGCACCGCGTTCATCTTCGGCATCGCCCTACTGATGGTGCTCAAGGAGTTCAGCTTCGACCTGGCCCCGCTGCTGGCCAGCGCGGGCATCGCCGGCGTGGCCCTCGGCTTCGGCGCGCAGAGCCTGGTCAAGGACCTGATCGCGGGGCTGTTCATGCTGATCGAGGATCAGTACGGGGTGGGCGACAACGTCGATCTCGGCGAGGCGACCGGCGTGGTCGAGGCGGTCGGGCTCCGGGTGACCACCGTCCGGGACGCCCGGGGCGTGCTCTGGTACATCCGCAACGGCGAGATCATCCGGGTGGGCAACAAGAGCCAGGGGTGGGCGCTGGTGGTGGTTGACCTGCCCATCGGTTTCGCCGGCACCGAGGAGGCGACGGCCGTGCTGCGTACCGCCGCCGCGTCGATCGCGGTGGACCCGGAACTGGCCAGCTCGATCGTCGAGCCGCCGGAGGTCCTCGGCGTCGAGCAGGTCACGGTGGAGGGCACGGTGATGCGCACGGTGGTGAAGACGACCGCCGACGGTCAGTTCACCGTCGCCCGGGAGCTGCGTCGCCGACTGGCCGAGGCGCTGGAGAACTCGGGTATCACGGCGAGGATCGCGGCGGGCCGCCTCTACCCCGGCATACCTACTCGATCGGACTCCGAGACCGGTCAAGGCGGCGCCACCTGAACCGACCGGCGGGGGTCGCGACTGAGCGGCCCCCTCGGGTATCGTCCGTTCGTTCAGTCGGAGATGCGACCAACCAACCGTTCGCCCTAGCCAGTTGTCAGACGATCGGGCAGAATCCGGTGCACGCGCTTACCGAGCGGTGTCACGTCCTCGCTGATCCGCAGACCTGACGATGGTCCCGGGCCGCCATCACGAGTGGCCAGACACCGGGACGATGGAGGCGATGGTGTCCGACGAGCGACCTTCTCCGGAGGGGCCGGCCACCTTCCGGGAGGTTTTCGCCCAGCGTGAGTACCGCGCCGTCTTCGCGGCCAGCACGCTGACCTGGGTCGGTGACTACGTCGCCAGGGCAGCCGTCACCCTCCTGGTCTACCGGGAAACCGAGTCCGTGGCGCTGTCGGCGGCCGCCTTCGCGGTCAGCTATCTACCGTGGCTCGTCGGCGGCCCGTTGCTGGCCACGATCGCCGAACGGCACTCGTACCGACAGGTGATGATGGTCTGCGACCTCATCCGGATGTCGCTGATGCTGCTGGTCGCCATCCCCGGGACGCCGGTGCCGTTGATCCTGGTGCTGCTGTTCGCCACCACGCTGGCGAACCCACCGAGTCAGGCCGCCCGGTCGGCCTTGCTGCCGCTGATCCTGCCCGGGGACCGACTCGTCGTCGGGCTGTCCGTCAACGCCAGCGTGGGGCAGGCCGCCCAGGTGGTCGGTTACCTGCTCGGCGCCGCCATCGCGACGGTCAACCCCACCGCCGCGCTGTTGATGAACGCGGTCGCCTTCGCGCTGTCCGCCGTGATCGTCCGGCTCGGGGTGCACGACCGACCACCGGCGATGACCAACGCCCACCGCAGTCACCTGCTGCGGGAGACCGCCGCGGGCTTTCAGATCGTCTTCAGGACGCCGGTGCTGCGTGCTATCGCCGTCCTGGTCTTCAGCGCCATGCTCTTCTCCATCGTGCCGGAGGGGCTGGCCGCCGCCTGGGCCAACGAGCACGCCGGCCAGAGCATGGACCCCGGGCTGGCCCAGGCCGTGATCATGGCAGCCACCCCGGCCGGCTTCATCCTCGGCGGGCTGATCATCGGCCGTACCGTCGCACCCGCCCGCCGACTGCGCCTGTTACGGCCGTTGGCCGTGGGCGCCCCGCTGGCGCTGGTGCCCGCATTGTTGGATCCGCCGCCGGTGGTGGTGGCGCTACTCGCCGCCATCTGCGGATTCGCCGTCGCCGGGCTGATTCCGACGGCCAACGGGCTCTTCGTCCAGGCCCTCCCGGACGGCTTCCGGGCCCGGGCGTTCGGTGTCATGGCGACCGGCATGCAGGTCATCCAGGGTGCGGCCGTGCTGGTGACCGGGCTGCTCGCCGAGCGCTTCCCGATTCCACTCGTGGTGGGGGTGTGGAGCGTCGCCGGGGTGCTGTTGATGTCGATCGTCGCCCTGCGCTGGCCCGACCAGCAGACCGTGGCCGCCTCCGTCGACGCCGCCCGAGCCGCCTCCGTCGCGAGTGCCGATGCCACCGCCCCTGCCGGATCGTCCGGGGACACCTCTGCCGAGGATCCCGGGCCCGGACACGTGGGTCCGGGACGGCCTCGGCACGCGGTGACCTGAGCCACCCTCGTTCACCCGGTGCCGACCGGGCGAGCGCCCCGGCGGGCCTGGCAGGATGGAACGGTGAATCCCGCAGGTGAGTCCGAAGGCCACGGCGAAGCGGTCACGTTCTTCGACGCCGTCGGTGGTGAGCCCACGTTCCGCAGGCTGGTCGAGGAGTTCTACGCCGGCATCGCCGCCGATCCGCTGCTGCGCCCGATGTATCCGGAGGAGGATCTGGGCCCGGCCGCCGACCGGATGCGGCTCTTCCTCATGCAGTACTGGGGCGGCCCGAACACCTACTCAGCGCAGCGGGGCCATCCCCGACTGCGGATGCGCCACGCCCCGTTCCGGATCGGCGCGGCCGAACGCGACGCCTGGCTGCGACACATGCGCCGGGCGGTCGACAGCCTCGACCTGCCCCCGGCCCTGGCCACGGAGCTGTGGAACTACCTCGAACGGGCGGCGTACTTCATGGTGAACGACATGGCGGACCCGGCCGCCCACCGCTGACCTCCACCGCCCCGCCACCACGGCGGGGCGGCTGCCGCCGCCGCTCAGAGCAGGGCACCCTCGTCGTGCAGCCAGTCGACGAAGCTGGTGGCCACGGCGGCACCACAGTCGAGCAGCTCGACCAGGAGCGCGTCGTGGGCACCGGCCGCCAGCGGGACCTGCAACTCGGCGTAGATCGGCAACTGGCCACGCTCGGTGGGATCACCCACGTACGCCTTGCAGAAACGTCGGGTGTGGTTCCACTCGTTGACCACCCGGTAGGCCCGGTCCGCCCAGTCCGGCGGCACCGTCGCGTGTGGCCGGACACGCAGCACGAGGATCTCGTCCTCCGGCCCCTCCAGGGTGACCAGCACCGCGTGTCGCTCCCACATGGCCAGCAGGTTGCCGTCGCCGTCGGCCAGGTAACGCACGTCGAGCAGGTCGAGCGCGTCGCAGATCCGACGCAGGGTGACCTGTTCGACGGTGGCTGGCATGTCGGCGATCAACGGACGCTCCGCAGCCGGGCAGTCGTCGCCCGGTTGGCGGGGCGCCGGCGGGCCGACCCGGACCGTACCTTCCACCATGATCCTGCTTCGAGTTTCCGGGTCACCGCCACTGGCGGGACCTGGACGCCATGACCACCACGGCATCGCTCGCGCACCTCACTCCCCAGCGGATCCGGTCGCCTACAGTGGGTGGATCCGAGGATGGACGGTACCCGGACAGCCGGAACGAAGCACCCCCCCAACGCCAGCACCAAACCGGAAGGATGGGTAGCGGTCAGCCGTTCGGATGAGTCACGGATGGCCGCACGACAAGATCGGTGGCCTTCTGCGACCAGATGGCTCCGTACGGTCCCACCAATCCGACCCATCGGCCAGCCGCACGTACCTGCACGCCGTCACCAGCTGCCGAATCCTCGGAGGCACCGAGGAAACCCATTCGAACCAGACCCTGCACCATCCGCTGAGTCACCTCCACCGGACGGTCAGGCTCGTCGTCGGGGGTGACCACGACCGCCACGTGGTCCAGCAGGGCGTCGCGGAGCACCCGCTGCCCCACCGCCCGGCCGCCGACGCCGTGCTCGGCCGCCTCGCGCAGGGTACCGGCCGCCGCCTCGGCCAGCCGGCGCACTTCCCCGCCCGGCATCGTCTCGACCCGCCGGCTCACCGCTGGCGGCAAGGCCCACCGCCACTGCGCGTCGCGGCGGGCCGGCAGGTCCGCACGGCCGGCCGCGAATTCGGCGAGCAACTGCCCGGCGGCGACCGTCACATCACCAGGACCCGCGCCGGCCACCGTACGCACGGCCAGCACTTCCCACGGCAGCCGCGCCCAGAGGGCGGTACGCGCGCCGACAGCGGCCGGCCTCAGTCGGACCAGGGCGGCGCGCTCCAACCGCACGAGCCGGGCCAGGAACGCCCCCGCGTCGGCGACGTCGACGATGCCGTGTCCGACGCTCACGACGCACCTCCCGGGGCGTAGCCGAGCAGGAACGTCCGCTCCGGCTCGCTGAGCCGCCGGGGCACCTGCCGAGCCAGGTCGAACGGCACCAGCACCGAACGCGCCCGGCTGATGAGCAGTTCGCCGTCGTACATCTCGTATCCGATGGTGAAGGACGCGGCGCGCAACTGTTCCACCCACAGCTCGATCCGCACCGTGGGTGCGGTCTCGACGGTGGCCCGATCGAGGGCGTAGTCCACCGGGCGCAGGTAGTCGACCTCGTGCCGACGGATCACCACGCCCTCGGCGAACGAGCCCACCCCGTTCGCCCGGGCGCCGACGAACATCAACGCCACCCGGGCCTCCTCGTAGAGGGTGAGGAAGCGGGCGTTGTTGACGTGGCCGTACGCGTCCAGGTCCGACCAGCGCAGGGTGCAGTGGTAGACGAACCGGTCAGCCACGACAGACCGCCCGGTCAGTCGCGGGTCAGCTTGCGGTACGTCACCCGATGCGGGCGGGCCGCCTCGGCGCCGAGGCGATCGACCTTGTTCTTCTCGTACGCCTCGAAGTTGCCCTCGAACCAGAACCACTTCGCCGGGTCCTCGTCGTCGCCCTCCCAGGCCAGGATGTGCGTGGCGACCCGGTCCAGGAACATCCGGTCGTGGGAGATCACCACCGCACAGCCGGGGAACTCCAGCAACGCGTTCTCCAGGCTGGAGAGGGTTTCCACGTCCAGGTCGTTGGTCGGCTCGTCGAGCAGGATGACGTTTCCGCCGATCTTCAGCGTCAGCGCCAGGTTGAGCCGGTTGCGCTCGCCGCCGGAGAGCACCTTGGTCGGCTTCTGCTGATCGGGGCCCTTGAAGCCGAACGCCGCGATGTACGCCCGCGAGGGCATCTCGACCTTGCCCACCATGAGGTGGTCCAGTCCGTCGGAGACGACCTCCCAGACGGTCTTGTCGCCGTCGAGGCCCTGCCGGTTCTGGTCGACGTAGGACAGCGAGACGGTCTCGCCGACCCGGACCGAGCCACCGGTCGGCTCCTCCAGCCCCACGATGGTCTTGAACAGGGTGGTCTTGCCGACGCCGTTCGGGCCGATGATGCCGACGATGCCGTTGCGCGGCAGCGAGAAGGAGAGGTTGTCGATCAGCACCCGCTCGCCGAAGCCCTTGGTCAGGCTGTTCGCCTCGATGACGGTGTTGCCCAGACGCGGACCCGGCGGGATCTGGATCTCCTCGAAGTCCAGCTTGCGGGTCTTCTCCGCCTCGGCGGCCATCTCGTCGTACCGGTCGAGGCGAGCCTTGGACTTGGTCTGCCGAGCCTTGGCGTTGGAGCGCACCCAGTCCAGTTCGTCGGCCAGGCGCTTCTTCATCTTGGCGTCGCGGCGCCCCTCGACCGCCAGTCGGGCCGCCTTCTTCTCCAGGTAGGTGGAGTAGTTGCCCTCGTACGGGTAGGCGCGACCGCGGTCCAGCTCCAGGATCCAGTTGGCCACGTTGTCCAGGAAGTAGCGGTCGTGGGTGATGGCGACGACGGTGCCGGCGTACTTGGCCAGGTGCTGCTCCAGCCACTGCACGCTCTCGGCGTCCAGGTGGTTCGTGGGCTCGTCGAGCAGCAGCAGGTCGGGGGCCTCCAGCAGCAGTTTGCACAGCGCGACCCGGCGGCGCTCACCACCGGAAAGCTGGGTGACGTCGGCGTCCGGCGGCGGGCACCGCAGCGCGTCCATGGCCAGTTCGAGCTTGGAGTCGATGTCCCACGCGTCGGCGTGGTCCAGCTCCTCCTGGAGCCGGCCCATCTCCTCCATCAGCTCGTCGGAGTAGTCGGTGGCCATCTGCTCGGCGATCTTGTTGAACCGCTCCAGCTTGACCTTCGTCTCCGCGACCGCCTCCTCGACGTTGCCGAGCACGGTCTTGGCGTCGTTGAGTGGCGGCTCCTGCGCGAGCATTCCCACGGTGAAGCCGGGCATCAGACGGGCCTCACCGTTGCTCGGCTGATCCCAACCCGCCATGATCTTGAGCAGGCTGGACTTGCCGGCGCCGTTCGGACCCACCACCCCGATCTTGGCGCCTGGCAGGAAGTTCAGCGTCACGTTGTCGAGCACGACCTTGTCGCCGTGCGCCTTGCGCGCCTTGTCCAGGACGTAGATGAACTGGGCCACGGTGCGGGCTCCTCCGTCGCTTTCGATCGCCGATTTCGCGTGCCACGGACGCGGGCCAGGGCCGCCGTCCGTCGCCGTCGGCCGGGAGCCGGCCGCGCGCACGCCGTTGTCAATCCTGACAGGTACGCCGGGCTGCGCCCACATCGCCCCGCCAGACCAGGTCCACCGGGGCCCGTCACCGCCCCGAGGGCCGGCCGGGGCAGCTCACCTGTCAACATGATCACGTCCAGGGTTCGCCGAGTTCGGGGCGGGTAGGTGAGTCCGGCACAGGGGAACAGACGCCGCAGCTACGCTCAGTACGCTCATCGCGGTGGACCCGTCAGCACCCGGAGGTGGCCGATCGTGACCGTCCGTAGCTCCTTTGTCGTAGTGGCGAACCGACTGCCGGTCGACGAGGTGAGCACACCCGAGGGACGGCAGTGGCGACGCAGCCCTGGCGGGCTGGTCACCGCACTGCATCCCGTTCTCGCCGAACACCAGGGCACCTGGGTCGGCTGGGCAGGCGGCACCGGCGCGGCCCCCGAACCGTTCGACCTGGAGGGCATCCGGCTGCACCCGGTGCCGCTGAGCGCGGAGGAACTGGAGCGCTACTACGAGGGACAGTCGAACGCGACGATCTGGCCGCTCTACCACGACGCCGTCGAGACGCCCGCCTACAAGCGCCGCTGGCGGGAGGCGTACCGCCTGGTCAACGCCCGGTTCGCGGAGGCCGCTGCGGAGGTCGCCGCCGAGGGGGCGACGGTCTGGGTCCAGGACTACCAGCTACAGCTGGTACCGGCGATGCTCCGGGAGCTGCGCCCCGACCTGCGGATCGGCTTCTTCCTGCACATCCCGTTCCCGCCGATCGAGCTGTTCATGCAGATGCCGTTCCGCGCCGAGATCCTGCGTGGCCTGCTCGGTGCCGACCTGGTCGGGTTCCAGCAGCGGCTCGCCGCGCAGAACTTCGTCCGGCTCGCCCGGCACCTGCTGGGGCTGCGGTACGAGGGCCAGATGATCCAGGTGGACGGCCGTCAGGTCAAGGCCGGCGCGTTCCCCATCTCGATCGACACGCAGGAGATGGAGCGGTTGGCCGCCGACCCGGCGATCCAGGCGCGGGCCAAGGAGATCCGCGAGGAGCTGGGCAATCCCCGGACGATCATCCTCGGCGTCGACCGGCTCGACTACACCAAGGGCATCGAACTCCGCCTCAAGGCCTTCCGCGAGTTGCTGGCTGACGGAAAGTTGACAGTCCCCGACGCGGTTATGGTGCAGGTCGCCACACCGAGTCGCGAGCGGGTGGAGCACTACCAGGCACTTCGCGTCAAGGTTGAGCGCGAAGTTGGTCGGATTAATGGCGAATTCGGCCGGGTTGGCGTGCCGGCGGTGCATTATCTGCATCAGTCGTACAGTCGGACCGAACTGGCTGCGATGTACGCCGCCGCCGACGTGATGATGGTTACTCCGCTCCGAGACGGAATGAACCTGGTGGCCAAGGAGTACGTCGCATCAAGGGCGGACCACGGGGGCGCACTCGTACTCAGTGAGTTCGCCGGCGCCGCCACCGAGCTGCGTCAGGCGTTCCTGTGCAACCCGCACGACCCCGACGCGGTCAAGGACGCTCTGCTACGGGCCGTGCATGTGGAGAAGCCGGAGGCTCGTCGCCGTATGCGGACAATGCAACGCCATCTGCGCACCCACGATGTGGGGCACTGGGCGAAGTCCTTCCTCACCGAGCTCGGTGTGCCCGACATGGAGGCAGCGTGAACGCGGCGTCCACCGAGAACGTCACGCCCGTCGCGGGCCCGATGGACCCGGAACTACGCGCCGCCATCGGGCGGATCGCCCGGGTACCCCAACTCCTGGTCGCCTGCGACTACGACGGCACGCTCGCACCGATCGTGGAGGACCCCAGCAAGGCCGTACCGCTGCCGGAGTCGGTGGCCGCGGTGCGGGCCCTGGCGGCGCTGCCACAGACCACCGTGGCGGTCGTCTCCGGCCGCGCGCTGCGCGACCTGGCCGCCCTCTCCCGGCTGCCGAGCGAGGTCCACCTGGTCGGTAGCCACGGTTCCGAATTCGACATCGGCTTCGTCGAGCGGCTCTCCCCCGAGCTGATCGCCGTACGCACCCGGCTGCGGGACGCCCTGCGGGACATCGCCGCGGCCCACCCCGGCGTCCGACTGGAACGCAAGCCGGCAAGTGTCGCCGTGCACACCCGTGGGGTGGATCCCCAGATCGCCGCCGCCACCATCGACGCGGTTCGCAGCGGTCCCGCGACCTGGCCGGACGTCACCGTCACCCAGGGCAAGGAAGTCATCGAGCTCTCCGTCGTGGCCACCCACAAGGGCACCGCCGTCGACCAGCTGCGCACCCAGCTCTCGGCCAGTGCGGTGCTCTTCATCGGCGACGACGTGACCGACGAAAACGCCTTCGGCAACCTGCACGGTCCGGATGTCGGCATCAAGATCGGCCCCGGCGAGACCAAGGCCGGTTACCGGGTGGCCGAGCCGATCGAGGCCGCCCGGGCACTCGGGCTGCTGCTGGAGACCCGACGGCACTGGCTGTTCGGTGAACGGGCGGTACCGATCGAGCGGCACTCGATGCTGGCCAACGGTCGTACGGTCGCGCTGCTCACGCCGGACGCCAAGGTGAGCTGGCTGTGCAACCCGAAGCCCGACTCGGCGGCGATCTTCGCGGACCTGGTCGGCGGCAGTCCGGCCGGGCACTTCAGCGTCGCACCCGAACGCGGCGGCATTCCGCTGGGCCAGCGCTACCGCTCCGGCACGATGACCGTGGAGACCCGCTGGTCCGGTCTCACCGTCACCGACTGGCTGGACAAGCCGGACCCCAAGGCCACGCCGGACGGCCCGGCCATCATCTCCGGTGACTCGACCCTGATCCGGGTACTCACCGGCACCGGTCGGGTTCGCCTTGAGTTCGCGCCCCGGCCGGAGTTCGCCCAGGTCGCCGTGCAGCTTCAGCCGCTCGGTGACGGCCTGCTGGTGCTCGGCTCCAACGAACCTGTCGCGCTCTACTCCCCCGGGGTGCAGTGGGAGGTCGGCAACGACGGCGGGTACGCCACCGCCAAGGCGGTGGTGGACCTCGCCGCGCTCGGTGGTCAGGTGGTGCTGGAGCTGCGTTTCGGTACGCACAGCCTGGAACACCACCGGCTGCCCATCCACGAACGGCAGGCCGCAGCCGAACGCCCCTGGAAGGACTGGGTGGCCTCGCTGCGACTGCCGACCACCGCCCGGGACCTGGTCGCCCGCAGCGCACTGACCCTGCGCGGCCTCTGCCACGAGGCCAGCGGCTCGATCCTGGCGGCGGCCACCACCTCGCTGCCGGAGGAACTGGGCGGAGTCCGTAACTGGGACTACCGGTACTGCTGGCTGCGTGACGCCGCGATGACCGCCCGGGCCCTGGTCGACCTGGGCTCGATAACCGAGGCCGAGGCATTCCTGCGCTGGGTGGACGGCTGTGTGGAACGCACCGGCGGGCACCCCGAGCGGCTGCACCCCCTCTACACGGTCGACGGCTACGAACTGGGTGCCGAGGCGGTCATCGACACCCTGCCCGGCTACGCCGGATCCCGACCGGTACGCGTCGGCAACCTCGCCAACCACCAGCTCCAACTGGACGTCTTCGGCCCGATCGCCGACCTGATCGCCGCCACCGCCGACGTACGCGGCTCGGTACGCGCCGAGGAGTGGCGGGTGCTGGAGAACATGGTCGAGGCGGTCCGCCGCCGGTGGCACGAGCCGGATCACGGCATCTGGGAGGCCCGCCTGCCACCCCGGCACCACGTCTTCTCCAAGGTGATGTGCTGGATGACAGTCGACCGGGCGCTGCACGTGGTACGCCAGCACGGCGGCGAGGATCGGCCGGAATGGGTGGAGCTGCGCGACCGGATCGGCGCCAACGTGCTGGAGTACGGCTGGCACGAGCACGCCGAGGCATACAGCGTCGCCTACGGCGACGAGGACATGGACGCCTCGTCGCTCTGGATCGGGATCTCCGGACTGCTGGCCGGCGACGACCCCCGCTTCCTCTCCACCGTGTTGAAGATCGAGGCGGATCTGCGCAGCGGGCCGGTCGTCTACCGCTACCACTGGGACGACGGCCTGCCCGGCCGCGAGGGCGGCTTCCACATCTGCACGGCATGGCTGATCGAGGCGTACCTGCGCACCGGCCGGCGAACCGACGCCGAGGAACTGTTCCTGCAAATGATCGACACGGCGGGTCCGACCGGCTTGTTGCCTGAGCAGTACGATCCGCTGGCCGAGCGCGGCCTGGGCAACCACCCGCAGGCGTACAGCCACCTCGGGGTGATCCGCTGCGCGCTGCTGCTGGACAACATGCTCAAGCAGTAACGAATGGTCAGATCGGACCGGCCGGAGATCATCTGATCTCCGGCCGGTTCCGCTTTGGGCGTGGGTCCGCGTTGTAGGCGTGTGGCCTGTAGCGCTGCGCGGTGCGTGCGGTTGGGGGTGTGGCCCGCCCGAATGTGCCGGGTATCCGGTTCCGCCGGTGTCCGTTGGCGATCTTGGTGCGATTTTGCCCTTGGGTGGGCGGTTTCGGACCAAGATTGCTGGGCGGTCGGGGGCTCGGGGTGGAATGGGTGGCGGGGTGGGGGCGTTGAACACTCCCGAACGGCCGTGAACGACTGCCCGCCACGGCGGGTGGCCCCGGGAATGTTGGCGGGCCGGCGGTCGTTGGACATGGTCCCGGCGATGTGAAGCGGCGATACGCCCCGCGTGCCGGAGATCTTTTCCCCCTTTTTTGTTTTGAGCGCCCTTTCTGGTGCTTGCGTGCGTGCGCCCGTCCCCCTCGGTGTGCGTGCGTCGACCCCCGATTGGAGCTTTGTCATGAACTCGATGCTGCGGAAGAGCGTGCTGGGTATCGCGGGTGTGGCGTTCACCGGTGGTCTGTTCGCCGGTCCGGTGGCCGCTCACGCCGATGTCACCCCGGTGAAGACCGTCCCGGTCGCGGCGGTGCAGGCCGATGTGCGGGCTGACAAGCCGGACATGGGCAAGCTGTTGCCGCACGGCGCCCCGGCCAACCAGTCGATGATCGAGTTGAACGATGAGCAGGTCGGCAATGTGAAGGCGATCATCGCGGCGACGAAGAAGGCCGGGATGGACGAGCGGGCCGCGGTCGTGTCGATCGCCACGGCGTTGCAGGAGTCGAAGTTGGAGAACCTGGGTCACCTGGGTGACCGCAACGACCACGACTCGCAGGGCCTGTTCCAGCAGCGCCCGTCCTCCGGCTGGGGCACGGTGGAGCAGATCACCGACCCCGAGTACTCGACCCTGGCGTTCCTGAAGGGGTTGAAGCAGGTCGACGGCTGGCAGGACATGCCCCTCACCCAGGCAGCGCAGACGGTGCAGGTGTCGGCCTACCCCGACCACTACGCCCAGTGGGAACAGCAGGCCGCCGACCTCGTCGCCCAGCACTGGACCAGCTGACCCCCACCACGGTCAGACAACAACCGAAGACATTCCTCCACAGGGGGAGCAAGAACCGCTGGCCGGCACCCGAAACCCGGGTGCCGGCCAGCGGCGTGTCCGCACACCGAAGCACTGACCACAGACAGCAGACCCACCCGCGCTGGCCTGCGCCCGGACGAGGGCCGACCAGGTCAGGCTGGGGGCGACCGTGCCCGGCGCAGGGATCAAGCCTGACCGCCCGAAGCCGGGCACGGTCGCCCCCAGCCCTCAAACAGCAACCACCCACGAAGCCAGGCACGGAGGCCCCTGCCAACAACCGCAACCATCCGAAACGCTCAGGTCAGCCCAGCCACCCCGAGTGCCTCGACCACGTCCCCGACCACGACCACAGCCGGTGGACGCAGCCCGGCGGCGGTCACCGCGTCAGTCACCTCGCCGAGCGTCGAGCGGACTATCCGCTGACCACCGGTGGTGGCCTCCTGGATGACCGCAGCCGGCGTCCCCGGTGCCCGCCCGTGGGCCAGCAGCGTGCTGGCGATCGAGGGCAGGTTCTTCAGGCCCATCAGGATCACCAGGGTGCCGCGCAGACCGGCCAGCGCCTCCCAGCGGACAAGTGAGTCCGGCGATTCGGGAGCGACGTGCCCGGAGACTACGGTGAACTCGTGCGCCACCGATCGGTGGGTGACCGGGATGCCCGCCGCGGCCGGCGCGGCGATCGAGCTTGTCACCCCCGGCACCACCGTGACCGGCACTCCCGCCGCCGCGCAGGCGAGCAGTTCCTCTCCGCCCCGCCCGAAGACGTACGGGTCGCCACCCTTGAGCCGGACCACGAAGGCTCCCGCCAACGCCCGATCCACCAGGATCCGGTTGATCTCTTCCTGCGTCCGGGACGGACCGTAGGGGATCTTGGAGGCGTCCACCAGTTCCACGCCGGTGCGCAACTCGTCCAGGAGCAGTCCGGGGACGAGCCGGTCGGCGACCACCACGTCGGCCTCGCTGAGCAGCCGCCAGCCCCGGAGGGTGATCAGTTCCGGGTCACCGGGTCCGGCACCCACCAGGGCGACTCGGCCGCGACGGTCACCCCCGCCGGCAGGGGCGTTGAGCGGTTCCCCGGGCCCGGCGGAGTCCGACACCAGCAGGGCACGGATGGCGTCGCGGACGCTCACCGCGCGGCGTGGGTCGCCACCGCCGAGCACCGCCACGGTGACCGGACCGTACCGGGTCACCGCTGGCGTCCAGGCCGTCGCCGCGTTCCGGTCGTCGGCGCGTACGCAGAAGATCCGACGTTCCGCGGCGGCGGCGCTGACCGTCGCCGCGGCGGTCGGGTCGTCGATGGCGACCTGCACCAGCCAGGCACCATCGAGATCGTCGGCAGCGAACCGGCGCGACACCCAGTGCAGCCGCCCGGCGTCGACGTGTGCGCGCAGCGCCGGGGTGAGGTCCGGTGCCACAAGCAGTACGTCCGCACCCGCGTCGAGCAGCGCCGGGACCCGCCGCGTCGCGACCGCTCCCCCACCGACGACTACCACGCGGAGCCCGGCCAGCCGCAGCCCGAGGGGGTACGCGTTGGCGCTCGGGCCGCCCGAGCCGCCGGCTGCTGCGCCTGATGGTTCACTCGCAAACTCGCTCATACCGCCTCGCTCCGCGCACCGGCGACGCCCGGCACCTGACGGCGAATCCGAAGGGTGCGCTGGCTCACTTCTCGGCCACCCCGGCGGAGTCGAAGGTGGCCACCTCGTGCAGCACCCGGACCGCGCCGGTGACCACCGGCAGGGCCAGCAGCGCGCCAGTGCCCTCACCGAGCCGCAGGCCGAGGTCGATCAGGGGGGTGAGGCCCAGTCGGCGCAGCGCGACAGTCGCGCCGGGCTCGGCGGAGCGGTGACCGGCGACCATGGCCGCCACGGAGTCCGGGGCGAAGGCCGCCGCGGCGAGCGCGGCGGAGACCGCGATCACCCCGTCCAGCAGCACCGGTACGCGACGCGCCGCCGCACCGAGCACGAAGCCGGCCAGCGCGGCGTGTTCCAGCCCACCGACGGCGGCCAGCACACCGAGCGGATCCGCCGGGTCGGGGGTGTGGCGGCGCAGCGCGGCGCGTACCACCTCGATCTTGTGCTGGTAGGTCGGGTCGTCGACGCCGGTGCCCCGGCCGGTCGCTTCGGCGGCGTCGACTCCGGTGAAGGCGGCGATCAGGGCAGCGGCCGGGGTGGTGTTGGCGATCCCCATGTCACCGGTGAGCAGAATCCCGGCGCCGGCGTCGACCAGTTTCCCGGCGTTGGCGATACCGACCTCGACCGCCGTCCGTGCCTCCTGCCGGGTCATCGCGGCGGTAACGGTCATGTCCCGGGTACCGGCCCGGATCGGTGTGCTGACCAGTCGGGGCACCGCCGGTTCCGGTGCGCCGTGCAGGGCGCCGGCACCGTCCGGGCCAGCGACGTCGGCCACCGGCAGCGGGGCCGCCACCCCGACGTCGATCACGGTCACCGAGGCACCAGCCTGCCGGGCGAAGGCGTTCACCACCGCCCCACCGGCCAGGAAGTTCGCGACCATCTGCCCGGTGACCTCCTGCGGCCAGGGGCTGACCCGTTGGGCGTGTACGCCGTGATCACCGGCGAAGATCGCCACCGCCGCCCGGTCGGGCACCGGCGGCGGGCAGCTGCCCGCCAGGCCGGCGAGGCGTACGGACAGCTCCTCCAGAGCGCCGAGCGAGCCGGCGGGCTTGGTCAGACGCGCCTGCAACTGCCTCGCCGCGGTCATCGCCGACTCGTCGAGCGGGCCGATGGCCGCGATGGTGTTCTCCAGCATCATGCCTCCATGATGTCGGCCAGCACGTCGATGAACGCGTCGGTGGTCACCCGATCCCGCACTGCGATCCGTAGCCAGTCGGAGCCGAGGCCCGGAAACGTGTCGCCCCGGCGTACCGCCCAGCCCCGCGCCCGCAGCCGGTCCCGGATCCGGTCGGCCCCGGAGATCCGCACCAGCACGAAGGCGCTGGCCGGGCGGCCGGCCACGCGTACGCCGGGCAGCGCCGCAAGCCGCGCGACCAGGTGTTCGCGGTCGGTCGCGAGCTGTGCGGCGATGACCCGTTCGGCGTGGGCCGCCGCAGGGCTCGCGCAGGCTTCGGCGGCGGCCAGCGCAGGGGTGGAGACCGCCCAGAGCGGCTGTACGGCGGCCAGCCGGCGCAGCAGCGCGGCCTCGCCGAGCAGGTAGCCGATCCGCAGCCCGGCCAGCCCCCACGTCTTGGTGAGGCTGCGTACGACCAGCAGGCCCGGCAGGTCCCGGCGGGCAGCCAGCGATTCGGGTTCACCGGGTACCCCCGGCGTGGCGGCGGTGTCCGCGAACGCCTCGTCGACCACGAGTACGCGACCGGGGCGGGCCAGTGCGGCGAGGTCGGCGGCGGGGTGCAACACGGAGGTGGGATTCGTCGGGTTGCCGACGACGACCAGGTCGGCGTCGGTGGGTATCCGCTCCGGGTGGAGCCGGAAACCGTCCTCCGGGTCGAGCAGCACCCGCCGCACGGTGTGCCCGGCGGCCCGAAGCGCGGCCTCCGGCTCGGTGAACTGCGGGTGCACCACCACCGGCCGACGGATTCCGCGCAGTGCCTGAGCGAGCAGCACGAAGCCCTCGGCGGCACCGGCGGTGAGCAGCACCTCCTCCGGTGGCCGGCGGTGCCGGGCGGCGACGGCGGCGCGGGCCGGACGGGGGTCCGGGTACGCGGCGAGGTGGGCCATCGATGCGGTGATCGGCTCGGCCAGCCAGGGCGGCAGCGGGGCACGTCGCACGTTGACGGCGAGGTCGACCAGGCCCGCGGCGACCTCGACGTCACCGTGGTGGGCGAGATCCGGCTCGGTCACTGAGGCTCTGGATCTCGTGGTCAGCTGCCCATGCATGACCGCGATCCTGCCGGGAAGGCGCCGCGGGGGACAGCGACCCGGCGGGTGGGCCACATCACCACCGATCACTTCATGAGTATTTCTCATGGACGAATCGGAAATGTCATAACTTGGCGGTGTGAGCTACCGACCCCTCGCTGCCGCTGGTCGTCTCGTTCCGCTACTCCGTGCCGGGCTGATCGCCGGCGTCGTCGTCGCCGCTGCCGCGTACCCGGTCGTCGCGGTGACCGGCATCGGCGCCAAGGCCACCGCGCACGCCGTGGAGAGCAAGACCCGGCTGCTGACCACGGCCCTGCCCGCCGAGACCTCCTACCTGTACGCGCCCGACGGCAAGACCGTGCTGACCATGTTCTTCGAGGAGTACCGGCAGTACACCAAGCTGTCCGACATCTCGCCCAACATGCAGCAGGCCATCGTGGCCGCCGAGGACAACCGCTTCTACCAGCACCACGGCGTCGACCCGAAGGGGGTCGCCCGCGCCTTCGTGGCCAACGCCCGATCCAGCGGGGTCTCCCAGGGAGCTTCCACCCTCACCATGCAGTACGTCCGGATGGCGCTGCGCGACAGCGCCACCAACCCGAGGGAGGTGCAGGAAGCCACGGCGCAGACCCCGACACGCAAGATCAAGGAGATGCGCATGGCGGTCGACCTGGAGAAGGAGCTGAGCAAGGAGGAGATCCTGGAGCGGTACCTCAACTCGGCATACTTCGGGCACCGCGCGTACGGCATCTACGCCGCCAGCGAGATCTTCTTTTCGAAGACCCCCAAGGAGCTGACTGCGGTCGAGGCGGCCACCCTCGCCGGGCTGGTCAAGTCGCCATCCCAGTACGACCCGGCCAGTTCCGACCAGAAGGAGGCCACCGCCCGGCGCAACTACGTTCTCGACAACATGGCCCGACTCGGTTACCTCTCGCCGGACTCGGCCCAGGCGGCGAAGGGCGAGCCGATCCGACTCCGGCTGACCTACCCGCCAAACGACTGCGCCGCCGTTCCCGACAAGTGGAACAGCTGGGGCTTCCTCTGCGACTACCTGAAGAACTGGTGGAGCGCCCAGCCGGCGTTCGGTGAGAACCGACTCCAGCGGTTGGACAAGCTACGCCGGGGCGGGTACCGGATCGTGCTCAGCATGGACCCGAAGATCCAGGCGGCGGCGGAGAAGAACGTCGGCACCGAGTCGAACACCGGCAGCCCGTTCGCAAACGGCATCGTGGTCTCCGAGCCGGGCACCGGACGGGTCAAGGCGATGGCGGTGAACCGCAGGTACTCGCTTGAGGTCGACGAGAATCCGCTCAGCTCCAACCCGGAGGCGGGCCCAAAGGTGCGAGCCAACTACCCGAACACGGTGGCACCCCTGATGGGCGGCGGTGGCCTGCCCGGCTATCAGGCGGGGTCGACGTTCAAGATGTTCCCCATGCTGGCCGCCCTCGACGCCGGGATGCCGCTCAACACCACCTTCAACGCGCCACACAGCTACCGCTCGGAGGTCTACGACGGTTGGCAACCCTCCAACGCCAGTGGCGCGATGAGCGGCATGCAGACCATGTGGTCCGGTTTCGGCAAGTCGGTGAACACCTACTTCGTCTGGCTGGAGGAGCAGGTCGGGGCGGAACGGGCCGTCCGGCTCGCCGAGCAGCTGGGACTGCGCTGGCGTACCGACGTGGACCGGGAGCACGCCTCCCCGGCGAAGGCCAACAAGTGGGGTGCCTTCACCCTGGGCGTCTCCGACGCCACTCCCCTGGAGATGGCCAACGCCTACGCCGCGGTCGCCGCCGACGGGCGCTACTGCGAGGCGCTGCCGGTAAATGCCATCTACAACCGGGACGGTACCCCGGCCACCTACACCACACCGGGTGGCATCGAACGTGAGGTCGCCAAGCCGCGCTGCCGCCAGGTGGTCAGCGCCGACGCGGCGCGCGCCGCCACCGACGCCGCCCGCTGTCCCACCGGCGACACCCCGGCCAAGGGCAGTTGCGGCGGCTGGTCCACGGCGGACAGCGTGCGCGGAACGGTGGGCCGCCCGGTGGCCGGCAAGACCGGCACCACGGACAGCACCCGATCCGCCTGGTTCGTCGGCTACACGCCGGAACTGGCGGCGGCCAGCTTCATCTCCGACCCCGACAATCCCTTCAACGCGGTGGGCGACGGGCAGTCGCAGGTCCCGATCGTCGCGGTGTCGAACACCCTCCGCGACGCACTGAAGGGCAAACCCGTTCGGGACTTCGTCCCACCGTCGGACCGGATCGTCGGTTGACGATCAGGCTGGCGGGCCCGCGGCCGGCCCGGACGCCACCGCACCGGCCGGGTCGCCCGGCACGACACCCGCCGGCCCGGCCGGGGCACCGCCGCCGACCCCGACCGGGACCGTGGCCGGCTCGGCCGCAGCGGCGGCCACCAGCCGGGTCGCGATCCTCGGGTACGCGGCCCAGTGCGGAACGAGCTGGGAGGCGTGTACGCCCCGCCAGATGAACCCCTCCGGCGCGCCACCCGGCCAGCTCCACGCCGGACGCTGCCCACCCCGGGGATTGAGCACGGCCCGGTGTTCCTTGTGCCCGGTCACCACCTCGCCCCGGCCGGCGACCACACTGTCGCCCTGGGCGGTCGCCTCCCGGTAGCCGACCACCAGCCCGTCCCGCAGACTGCCGATCGCGTCGAGCACCCCGCACATCGGCAGCCCGTCGAGTTCCCGGGCCAGCCAGAGCAGGCCGGCCCCCTCGGCGACCACCGGACGCCCGGTGCGAGCCAGCTCGGCGACTGCGATGCAGAGCCGCCGGTTCGCGGAAAGCTGCTCCGCGTACGACTCGGGCAGCGCCCCGCCGACCACAAGTGCCCGGGTGCCGGCCGGCAGCACCTCGTCGGCGAACGGGTCGAGCGTCATCACCTCCGCCCCGGCGGCCCGCAGCAATTCGGCCGTCTCGGCGTGGCTGAAGCTGCCACCCGGTCCACCGAGCAGCGCCACCACCGGAGGCGCGGCACCGCCGGGCAGGGCCGGGGCGGCCTCGTCGGTGCTCTGCGGTGACCATGGCTGCGCACCCAACGCCGGTGCCGAGCGGGCCAGCCCGAGCAGCCGCTCCAGATCGACGGTGGCGGTCACCGCCTCACCCAGCCGCCGGACCGCCCGGGCAGCCTCGCCGGCGCCCTCAAGGACCGGCACCACGCCGTGCCGACGGGGCGGCAGCACCGAGGGCAGGTCCTGGCGGCGCAGCGCGCCGTAGACCGGGATGCCGATGTCGTCGAGCGCCTCCCGCAGCAGCGCCTCGTGTCGGGCGGAGGCCACCCGGTTGAGGATCACCCCACCGATCCACAACTGTTCGTCGTACGCCCGGAAGCCGTGCACCAGGGCGGCCACCGACTGACCCATCGCGGCGACGTCGACCACCAGCACCACCGGGCTGCGCAGCACGGTGGCGACGGCGGCGGTCGACTCGGTCTCGCTCCGGCCGGTCAGGCTGTCGTACAGGCCCATGCTGCCCTGCACCACGGCAAGGTCCGTGCCGGCCGCGCCGTGCAGCAGCAGCGGGGCGATGCGTTCGGCGCCCACCAGCCGCGGATCCAGGGTGCGCCCCGGCCGGCCGCTGGCCAGCCCGAGGTACGCCGCGTCGACCTGGTCCGGCCCGATCTTGAAGCCGGCCACGTCGAGGCCCCGATCGGCGAACGCGGCGAGCAGGCCGATCGCCAGCGCGTTCTTGCCGTGTCCGGAGGAAGGGGCACTGAGCACCAGACGCGGCACGACGGTCATCATCGACTCCTCGCGAGCGGTCGGCGTGCCGACCGTCGGCGCGCTCCGCCCGCGTGACGATAGCTGAAGCGGACGCCGTACACGCACCCTCCGCCGCCCTGTCCCCGGCAGGTCAGGCAGTCGGTGGCGGACCGCCCCGACGCCGGTACGCTCCGCCACGACGAGGTTGCCTGCGCCGTCTCCGGCCGGCGCCACTGCCTGCGGCAGCGCAGGGCGACGACCGCACGCTCGCGCCGGGACGGCTCGGCGCAGTGGCTGCGGTCACACGGGTAATCTCGTGGCGTGTACCGGTTCCTGCTGACGCCGCGCTGGCTGGGCCTCCTCGTGCTGGCCCTGACCGCCGCCACGGTGATGGTGCTGCTCGGCAACTGGCAGTTGGACCGCTACCACGGCCGGACCGCGATCAACGAGCGCATCGACGCCGGCCTTCGAATGGACCCGGTGCCGCTGCGCGAGGCGCTGCCCGCGCCGACCGGCGGCCCCGGCACGGTCGGTGCGCCACCGGCCACGGAGCGGACCTTCACCCGGGTCACCGTGACCGGCCGGTACGACACCGACAACATCGTCCTGGTGCGGGGCCGCACGGTCGAAAGTCGGGTCGGCTTCGAGGTGGTCACCCCGCTGGTGCTGGCCGACGGCACCGCCGTCCTGGTGGACCGGGGTTGGATCCCACCCGCCCCGGGTGGGGCGGTGGCACAGCCCGACGTGCCACCCGCGCCGACCGGCGAGGTGACCGTCGAGGGTCGGGTGCACGCCAGCGAGAGCGGCGACGCGAAGGTGTCCCGCCGCGAGGGCCGGTTGGAGAGCCGCCGGGTCTCCGTGCCCCAACTCGCCGGTGAGCTGCCGTACCCGGTGCACGGCGCGTACCTGCTCCTCGACGAGCAGACGCCGGCCGCCGACCCGGTGTTCCGGGCGGTGCCGGTGGGCCACGCCAACAACTGGCAGAACCTCGGCTACGTCGTCCAATGGTGGATCTTCGCAGCGATGACAGTGGTCGGCTACGGCTGGATCGCCCGCCGTGAGGCCCGCCGGATCGCCGGGGTGGTCCGCCCCCGCGACCGGGCCGCCGACGCCGACACGCCGGCCACCACCTGACGCTCAGCCGGCCGGGCGGCCCGCGTGGATCGCCCGGACGGCGTCGATGGTGTCGGCCTCGGCTGCCGTCTTGTCGTCCCGGTAGCGGACCACCCGGGCGAACCGCAGGGCGACCCCACCGGGATAGCGGGAACTGCTCTGCACGCCGTCGAAGGCGATCTCCACGACCTGCTCGGGCCGGACCCGGACGACCCAGTCACCGCGATCCACGGCCAGGCCGAGGAAGCGCTCGGTCTGCCAGCGCAGCAGCTCGTCGGTGAGCCCCTTGAAGGTCTTGCCGAGCATCACGAACCCGCCGCTGCCCGGGTCGCGAGCGCCCAGGTGCAGGTTCGACAACCACCCGGTGCGTCGGCCGCTGCCCCACTCCACGGCGAGCACGACCAGGTCGAGGGTGTGCCGGGGCTTCACCTTGACCCAGGCGGCGCCGCGCCGCCCAGCGTCGTAGGGCGCGTCGGGCGCCTTCACCACCACGCCTTCCTGGCCGGCGTCGAGCGCGGCGGCGAAGGCCGCGCCGGCCCGCTCCGGGTCGTCCACCTCCATCCGCCCGACCAGCAGCGACGCGTCGGCCGTGCCGCGCAACGCCGCCCACCGCTCCCGGCCCGGCAGGTCGATCAGATCCACCCCGTCGAGGTGCAGCAGGTCGAAGAAGTACGGCGTGAGCACGGTCTCGCCGGTGCGCTCGGCGGCGGCGCGTACCGCCGGTGCGACCGGCGCCCCGGGACCCGGAGCCCCGGCCCGGCGGGCGGCGGCGCTGGACGTCTGCTGGAACGGCAGGGGCCGACCGGTGGCGTCCAGCCCGATGGCCTCCCCGTCGAGGACGACCTCCCGCGCGGGCAGGGCTCGCACGGCGGCCACCACCTCGGGCACTCGGGCGGTGATCTCGTCGAGGCTGCGGGAGAACACGGCGATGTCGGAACCACTGCGGTGCACCTGGATGCGGATGCCGTCGAGCTTCACGTCGACCACCGCGGGGACCCCGGTGGCGGCGAGCGCCTCGTCGACGGTGGACGCACTCTGCGCCAGCATCGGCGCCAGGGGTCGGCCGACCCGCAGACCGAACTCGGCCAACGCCGCAGCTCCGCCGCCGAGGGCGGCCACCGCCACCGCCCGCAGGTCACCGGCGAGCAGCAGCGCCCGGCGTACGACGGCGACGGGAACCCCGGCGGCTCGGGCGATCGCGTCGGCGAGCAGCCCGGCCTGCGCGCCGTGCCGCAGCTCGCCGAGGAACAGGCCGGTCAGCAGGCGCTGCTCGTCGGCGGTGGCGGCCGCGTAGAGCGCCTGCACCAGGGCCCGACGGCGGGCCTGCGAGCCGGTGCCGTGCACGGCCGCGATCTCGTCGATCGCCGCGTCGACCGCCGACACCGTCAGCGTCGGCTGGGCCGCTGGCGGAGGCAGGTCACGCAGGCTGGCCCAGCCGACGCCGGTCTGCCGCTGGCGCAGCTCACCGGCGAGCCAGCCGGAGCCCGCCGCCACCTCGGGCGGGTCGAGCCGCCGCAGGGCATCGGCGAGCAGCTCCACCTTGGCCCGACGACCGCTGGTGGCGCCGACGGCCGCCGAGGTGGCAGCCAGGTCGAGGAACCGCACGACCTCATCCTGCCAGCCGCCACCGACAACCGACGCGACCCGCGTACGGACCCGCCAGCAGCGCCACCACCGACGGCGGCCGCCGACGTCACCGCGCCCACCGACGTCGGCGCGGCGTCAAGCCGGGACCGGCTCCTCGATGCGCAGTCCGCGGGCACGGACACCGTCGGCGATGCGCGACAGCGACGCATCCAGGGCGACCAGGGCGGCGGACAGCTCGCCGAGCTGTTCCTTGAGCGTGTCCTCGGGCCACGCGGAGACGTCGACGTCCCCCAGAGCGATGACGGCGGCCTCCAGGCGGGCCAGAACCTCATTCGTACGCATGTTCGAGAGGCTACAACAGCCCCGCGCCCGACACACCGGAAACGGCCATTGTCGACAGGAAGTTACGGGTTCACGCGCGACCCGCCTCAGCCACTCTGGCCAGCAACAACGCCTCGGCGAGGCAGACCTTGGCGAACTCGCCCAGGTGCAGGCTCTCGTTGGGCCCATGGGCCCGGGCGTGCGGGTCCTCCACCCCGGTCACCAGGATCGCCGCCTGCGGGAACATCTCCTGGAAGGTGGCGATGAACGGAATGGAGCCGCCGACCCCGATCTCCACCGCGTCGGTACCGTCCCAGGCGGTACGGAAGGCCGATCGAGCCGCGTCGAACATCGGGCCGGTGGCGTCGATGACGCAGGGGGCGCCGTCGTGCTCGAAACTCACCTCGACCTGTGCGCCCCACGGTGCACACTGCTCCAGGTGGGCGCGCAGCGCCGCGTACGCCCGCTTCGGTTCGTCGCCCGGCGCCAGCCGTACGCTGATCTTGGCCTTGGCCGCCGGAACCAACGCGTTCGGCGCCTCGCCGGTGGCCGGGGCGTCGATGCCGAGCACGGCGAGCGCCGGCTTGGTCCACAGCCGGTCGGTGATCCGGCCGGTGCCGAACAACCGCACTCCCTCAACCAGCCCGGCCTCGGCCCGGAATCGGTCCTCCGGGTAGTCGACGCGGGCCGCCTCCCGGCCGACCAGGCCGGGTACCGCCACGTTCCCGGCGTCGTCGTGCAGCGTGGCGAGCAGCCGGACCAGGGTGGTGAGCGCGTCCGGGACGGCGCCGCCGAACATGCCGCTGTGCACGGCGTGGTCCAGCGTGCGCACCTCGACGAAGCAGTTGACGATGCCGCGCAACGACGTGGTCAGCGCCGGCACGCCGACATCCCAGTTGGCCGAGTCGGCGATCACGATGACGTCGGCGGCAAGCTTGTCCCGGTGCTCGGCGAGCAGGCGCTCCAGCGAGTCGGAGCCATACTCCTCCTCCCCCTCGACGAACACGACCACGCCGACCGGCAGCCGGTCACCGTACGCGCGCAGCGCCGCGACGTGCGCCATGATGCCGGCCTTGTCGTCGGCGGCCCCCCGGCCGTACAACCGGCCGTCCCGCTCCACCGGCTCGAACGGGTCGGACTCCCACAGACTCGCGTCGCCGACCGGCTGGACGTCGTGGTGGGCGTAGAGCATCACCGTTGGCGCACCGGGTGGTGCCGCCTTCCGGCCGATCACCGCGGGCTGACCACCGGCCCGCACCACCTCCACGTCAAGGCCGCAGCCGCGCAGCAACTCGGCCACCGCCTCGGCGGACCGCTCCACGTGCGCGTGATCGAAGCCTTCGAAGGCGATGCCGGGAATGCGGACGAGACGCTCCAGGTCGGCGCGTACGCCAGGCAACTCCCGCGCGACGGCCTCCCGCAGGTCGGACTCGGTCATGATCGGTGTGGTCATGACCGGCATCGTATGCCGGCCTTACCGCACGGCGCGGCCCGCGGGGGGATTGCGGACCATCACCGCAGCCCGGACGACAGGCCGCAACGGGACGGCGCAGCACGGCTGGCACGGCGACAGGGCGGCGCAACACGGCGACACGGCACGGCGGCGCGGGACGACGCACCGGCGGCGCGGCCTGCCGCCCAGCACGCGGGGTGTGGTCGGCGTGCTCAGCCGCATCGGCAGTAGTAGCGCGTCGGGTCGTGCGGCAGGGTGGGTGCGCCGTCGACGATCAGGTCGGCGCGGGCCTCGGTGCCGTCGGCGGCGAAGTGAGCGCTTTCGGTGACGTGCCAGCGTCGCAGCTCCGGCAGGATCGTCGGGCCGTCGCGGGCCACCGCCCGGTTCAGCCGCAGTGGTTGCGGGGCGGTGACGAAGACCGCCAAGGTCAGGTCCGCCACGGCGGACGACCGGGCCGCGCTGACCCCCTCCACGATCAGCACCGGCGTCACCGGGACCGGCACCGGCGGGGGCAGGAAACGCCGCCGCACCCAGCTGTACCGCCGGTAGGCGCCGGCCTGCCCGACCCGGACCGGCGCGAGCACCTGCTCCTCCAACCGCTCCCAGAAGGTCAGCTGGTCATCCCACCCGTCGAGCAGGTCGTCGGTGTGCACCACCGGCGGCCGGGCCGCATCGGGCGTCACACCGGCGAGGGCGTCGGCGAGGCGCGCGGCGAAGACGGTCTTGCCGGCGCCACTGGGCCCGTCGATGGCCACCAGCCGGGTACGCCCCAACCGGGCCGGCCCCGCCAGCACCCGTCGAGCCAGTCCGGCGTACGCCTCGAAGACCACCACCACGGACACCGACGTTACCGATCGGGTTGTCCCGGGCCACTTCGGATCGCGCAGCCGCGCACCGGACGGCATGCTCGTGGCGTGTCCCATTCCGTGATGAGTCCCGGTGTCGAGGCGTTGCTGGAACAGGCCCGCGCGGGCATGACCCGGTTGACCCCGCAGGAGACGGTGCAGGCCGCGAGCCGGGGTGCGCTCCTGATCGACACGCGCACTGACGCGCAGCGTCGGGAACAGGGCGACCTACCCGGCGTCATCGTGATCGACCGGACGGTGTTGGAGTGGCGACTCGACCCGGCCAGTGACTGGCGGATACCCGAAGCCACCGGGTACGACCTGGAGATCGTCGTGATGTGCCGGCAGGGGTACAGCTCCAGCCTCGCCGCCGCGAGCCTGCGCGCGCTGGGCCTGCACCGGGCGACCGACATGATCGGCGGGGTGGAGGCGTGGACGTCGGCCGGCCTGCCCTTCTCCGACCAGCCCGCCGACGTCCGCAACTGACTCGGTCGGCCGTCAGGTCCAGGGTCTGCGGTCGCGCCACAGTGGACCACAGGTCCGATGTCCGCCGGCTGAGCACCCTAACTGCCAGGTGGCGCCCCGGGTGGGACGAACGGCAGGTCGGTCGGGGGGCCGTCTTCGATGAGTCGCCACAGGGCGTCCGTGTCCAGGTGCTCCTCGACCAGGTCACCGAGCAGGTCGAGACTGCGTTCCCGGGCGGCGGCGAAGGAGGTGTCCGGCGCGATCCGGAAGCCGGTACGCCCGGCTAGTCGGGCCGCCCGGGTGAGGAACCAGCGACGGAACTCGTCAGACTCGAACGCGCCGTGCCAGTGGGTGCCGTGCACGACGCCGTGCATGGCGCCCTCGCCGGCACCACCGGTGTCCCGCAGCAGCGGGGTCAGCTGCGGGTCGGCGGTCGAGACGTACCCGTGGTGGATCTCGTAGCCGTGGACCGGAAGGTCGGCTGCGGCGCTGCCCCGCGCCGGCCGGACGATCTTCGTGTGGTCGAAAGTGATCTCGATGGGCAGCAGGCCGAGGCCGGGCACGGTGCCCTGCCGGCTCTCCACCGGGTCCTGGATGGCGCGGGCCAGCATCTGGTAGCCACCGCAGATGCCGAGCACCGGACGGCCCGCCGCCACGTGCGCGGTGACGGCGTCGGCAAGACCCGTCTCGCGCAGCCAGGCCAGGTCGGCCACGGTCGACTTCGAGCCGGGTAGCACCACCAGGTCGGCGGCGGCCAGTTCGGCCGGCTCGACGGTCAGCCGCACCCGCACTCCCGGCTCGGTCGCCAGCGCCTCGACGTCAGTGGCGTTGCTGATCCGGGGTAGCCGCAGCACGGCCACGTCGAGCCACTCGGTGCCGCGCGGGGCGGGCGGGCGACCCAGGACCCGGCCGTAGGCGAGCGAGTCCTCCGCGTCGAGCCACAGGTCCAGTGCCCAGGGCAGCACCCCGTACGTCGGGCGACCGGTGAGCTGGCGCAGCATCTCCAACCCGGGAGCGAGCAGGCCGAGGTCACCCCGGAACTTGTTGACCACGAAGCCGGCGAGCAGGGCCTGGTCGGCGGGGTCGAGCAGGGCGAGGGTGCCGAACATGGCGGCGAACACGCCACCCCGGTCGATGTCACCGATGATGATGGTGGGCAGCCGCGCGTGCCGCGCCAGCCCCATGTTCACGTAGTCGCCGTCGCGCAGATTGATCTCCGCCGGGCTGCCCGCGCCCTCGCAGATGACCACGTCGTACTCCGACCGCAACTCGGCCAGGGCCGCGTAGGCGGTCTCGGCGAGCCGGGGACGCAGGGTCCGGAAGGTGCCGGCGGTGATCGTGTCGACGGCCTGACCGAGCAGCACCACCTGACTGGCCAGGTCGCTGCCGGGCTTGAGCAGCACCGGGTTGAACCGCAGGTCCGGCGCGAGCCCGCAGGCCGCCGCCTGCATCGCCTGGGCCCGCCCGATCTCGCCGCCCCGGCCGTCCGGCCCGAGCACGACGGCGGAGTTGTTCGACATGTTCTGCGCCTTGAAGGGCGCGACCTTCACACCTCGCCGGTGCAGCCACCGGCAGATGCCGGCGGTGAGCACACTCTTGCCGGCGTCCGAGGTCGTCCCGGCCACCAGCAGCCCACCGGTCACCGACCGCTCCGCAGCGGCAGGGGTCGAGGCGCCCGAAGCGGTCGGACCGTCCGGAAGGATCGAAGCGTCCGGCGGGAAGCGGCACCGATCAGTCGGCCCGCGGTCAACGGGTACGCCACTGCGAGACCGAGCGCCGCCAGGCCGACCGCCCGGGAGATCCGGGCGGCCCGGGTCAGGTGCCGAGCCTCGGGACGGGGACCGTCACCGAGAAACGGACGTACCTCCGTACGGCCGAAGTACATGTTGCGTCCGCCCAGGCGTACGCCCAGGGCTCCGGCCATCGCCGCCTCGCACTGCCCGGCGTTGGGGCTGGGATGGTCGTCGCGGTCCCGCCGCCATACCCGCCAGGCTCGTTCCCGGTCTCCCTTGCCGGCCGGCGCCAGCGCCACGGTCAGCAGCCCGGTCAGCCGCGCGGGCACCAGGTTGAGCAGGTCGTCCAGGCGCGCGGCGGGCGTACCGAAACGCGCGTAGCGCACGTTACGGTGGCCCACCATCGCGTCGAGAGTGTTCGCCGCGCGGTAGCCGAGCAGGCCGGGCAGCCCGGCGACCGCACCCCAGACCAGTGGGGCGACCACCGCGTCGGAGGTGTTCTCCGCCACCGATTCCACCGTCGCACGTGCGAGCTCGGGCTCGTCGAGCGTCGTCGGGTCCCGCCCGCAGAGATGCCCGAGCCGCTGTCGCGCAACCGGCAGGTCACCACCGCGCAGTGACCGGCCCATCGCCTTCGCCTCGTGGCGCAGGCTACGCCCGCCCAGCACCGCCCAGGTGCCAGCGGCGACCAGCACCGCCCGGGCCACCGGCCGATGCCGGGTGCCGACGGTGGCGGCCACACCCATCACGACCGGCGCACCGACGCAGAGCGCGACGAAGACTCCGCCAGCCAGCCGGTCAGGGCGGTAGAGGCGACGTTCCAGGGCGGCGGCGGCCCGGCCGAACCCGGCCACCGGGTGACCACGACGAGGGTCGCCGAACAGGGCGTCCAGCGCGTAGCCCGCGACAAGGCCAGTCGCGTTCGCCACCGCACCCGCGTGTCGCACGGCATGTCACCCCCGGACGGCCAGCCTAGCCGAGTTGAGCACCCGGGATCCGCCCGCCGTAGCCACCCCGAGCACCGCTGTCCTGGGGTGGCAGGCGACCGGGCACGTCGCCGGCCCGGTCACCTGATCACCACTGGCGAGGCGCACACCGGCAGGCGCACACCGGCCGCCTTTCGCGCGTGGTCAGACGGGCTGTGGCAGCCGTCCGCGCCCTCGACGACCGCGCCCGGTCGCGGCATCGCCCGCCCCCGATTCCTCCGGGCGCACCGCCAACTCGACCTCGACCTCGACCTCGGTGGCTTCGGCGGGCACCGGGGCAAGCTCGTCGGAGACGCCAGCGCCGGCGAAATCGTCCAACTCCCCCGCCGGCAGCCGGCCGCCGCCCGACGACTCGGACCCGCCCGAACCCGGGTCGAATCCGCCGAGCCGCCCTGGGTCGAGATTGCCGTCGAGACCGGCGGCGTAGCCCGACATGTCGGGCAGCTCGAAGTCGTCGTCGACCGGGCGGTCGTCGGGTCGGGCCGGTGCCTCGTCGTCCGGCACCGGCTCGGTCGGCTCCCCGTGCACCCGCCGCTCCGCGTCGGCGTCGGAGACCGCGCTGGTGGTCAGGCTGGGCCGGTTACGCAGGAAACGCCCACGCCCCCGGGACAGGTCGTGGCCGACTGCGACGGCCTCCAACTCGTACAGCGTGCGGTGGTTGCCGGCGTCGTCGACCCAGTCGCGGGTGTAGAGGCGGCCGCAGACCACGACCGGGTCACCGACCATCACCGAGGCGGCAACTCCCTCGGCGAGCTTGCGCCAGCAGTTGACGCGCACCCGCAGGCTGTTGCCGTCGACCCAGCGCCCGCTGTCGCGGTCGAGGCGTCGGGCGGTCGAGGCGACCTTGAAGTTGGCCACCAGGGTGTTGCTCTGGGCGGTTCGGCGCCACTCCGGCGCGGTGAGCACATTTCCGACAATCGTCATATAGGTATCGAACATCGTCCCTCCTTCAGAGGTCCGGGGCGTGGCTTCGGCGAGTCGACTCGCCACTGAGCCTGCCGCCCGCTGCCCTTCGCAGACAGCCCAGGAGGCGGCACCTGTGGACGACCGGACCACCTGTGGACAAACGCCTGATCAAGGTCCCCTTGTGGTAGGCCGAACGTCCCTGGCCCGCCGGTAGCCACCCGGCGATGATCAAGAGGCAGCGGAAATGGTCACGTTCCGGACGGAGCCGACCTGGGTAGGGATCCCTGCAAGCGCACCCGTGAGCACGACGTCGAACGAAAGGTCAGCGATCATGATGATGACCAGTACCCGTTCCACCCGCCTTACGGGGCAGGTGCGGCGATGAGCGCCGTGCAGGACCCCGCCACCGTGGCCAAGTGCCTCCGGCTGGGCGCGGGCTTCTCCGACCGGGAGCGAAACCGCATCGTCGAGCAGTTCACGACGCTCGACGCCCGCCTGGCCGGCTTCCACGCCGACGCCACCGACATGGAGCTGTCGGTGAAGGATCGGGAGGCCAAGGGTCAGAAGGTCACCCTGGAGTGCTGGATCGCCGGTCGGCAACGGGTGGTCGCCACCTCGACCGAGGAGGACCTGCACGCCGCGCTCAACGACGTCCGCGACGACCTGCGTCGTCAGCTGAACGACGCGAAGACCCGGCAGGAACCCCGCAACAACAAGCACCTGCGGGTCAACGAACCGCCCGGCCCGGTCGCGCCGACCGACGAGTTGGCCGGGGCCGGGACGACCGACGAGAGGTGAGCGCGTAGCCGGCCGATGGACCTGAGCGGCCGGCGCGCCCACCGTGGAGGTGAAACGACATGCCCAACGTGCAGCAACCCGAGATGCGCCGGAGCGGCGAAACCCGGCTGGTGCAGGACAGCGACGGCCCGGTCGAGGGCGGTTCGTCCTCGGCCCGGCGGGAGCACCGCTCGGTGCCGGTCGACCAGGTGTCGCCGTACGGCCCGGATCGTGGCCGGGCCTCGACCTCGCACGAGCCGTCCGGGCGCGAGGCCGTGGGCGATTGACCAGGAGGTAGCCCCTGTCCGCCGGGTGCGGGCGGGCGGGGGCTACCGCCCGGTAGCCAGCCGCAGTACCGTCGGTGGGTGGAACCGGACGTGCTTGGGCCGCCCTACGAGCGGCAGATCATCGACCTGGGCAGGGATGACGAGGGTCCGGTGGTGGCGACGCTGGTCCGCCGCCGGGCGGAGCGGCCCACCGGACGTGCCGTGCTCTACGTGCACGGCTTCGTCGACTATTTCTTCCAGACCCACGTGGCTGACTTCTTCGCCGCGCGAGGCTGGGACTTCTACGCTCTCGACCTGCGCAAGTACGGTCGTAGCCTGCTGCCGCACCAGACCCCGAACTTCTGTCGCGACCTCGGCGACTACTTCCCCGAGCTGGACGCTGCCGCACGGATCATCCGGGACGAGGACGGGCACGACACCCTGCTGGCCATGGGTCACTCCACCGGCGGCCTGATCATCTCGCTGTGGGCCGACGCCCGCCGCGACGCCGGACTGGTCGACGGGATCTTCCTCAACAGCCCCTTCTTCGACCTCAACGCTCCCTGGTTCGTGCGGCGACCCCTCGCGGCCGCCGTCGCGCGCCTGGGCCGCAGGGCGCCGCACCGCATCCTCCCGTTCGGGATCGGCACCGTGTACGGCGAGAGCCTGCACGCCGACCATCGCGGCGAGTGGACGTACGACCTGGCCTGGAAGCCGCTTGCCGGTTTCCCCGTACGGGCCGGTTGGCTGGACGCCATCCGCACCGGTCAGCGGCGACTGCGTGCCGGGTTGGACATCCCGGTGCCGGTGCTGCTCGCCTGCTCCACCCGATCGTTCCGAGGCACGAAGTGGCAGGATGCGGCGACCCTGGCCGACGCCGTCCTCGACGTCGAGCACATGGTCCGCTGGGCTCCCCGGCTCGGCCAGCACGTCACCGTGTCCCGCTTCGACGGCGGCCTGCACGATCTCACGCTCTCCGGCCCGGCCGTACGCGAGAAGGTCTTCGCCGAGGTCGGTCGGTGGGCCGAAGCCTTCCTCTGCGCCGGACCGACGGCCACCCGCCCGACCCCGCCGCGGCCCCGGCCCTCGGCCGAGGACGGACACCCCGCAAGCCACTCCCCCGCGGACGCCTGAGCCTCGCCGACACCCGGCCGCTACGACCCGGCCTGACCACCCGTTTCACCGGGCGGAGGGCGGACGGCGGTACCCTTCTCGCGCGATACCACGTTGCGCCCGTAGCTCAGCGGATAGAGCAGGGGACTTCTAATCCCAAGGCCGCAGGTTCGAATCCTGCCGGGCGCGCTCCACTACATGGCTCTGACCTGCGGTTTCTAGCGGTTTTCGCGATCTTCATTAATGGTATTCTTTGATTTAGGCTTACCTTAGGTGAGCCCGGATGTGCAGCCCTCGCACGACAAGCGCCAGACGAGTGGTGACTTCGAACGCCAACTCTCGGACAGTGAACCGCCCCGGATCTTGTAGAGACTTCCTCACCTCGCGCCTGCCCTTCGGGCGGTGGGGCGAGGTCTTCGGCGACGAAGTCGTCGCCGCCGCGATGATCGACCGCCTCGTGCACCACGCCGAGGTCCTCACCCTCGCAGGCGAGTCCTACCGCACCAGAGCCCGCCGAGAACTCCTCGCAAAAGACCGCGACAAGCAGAACGACACCCCCCCCCGGGGGGTAACGGGGGGTCAATCCCAATCCGTCGCCAGGGGGTCAGTTCCAGTTCTACGTCAGATCACACCCCCTGTCGCCGCATGTCGCGCAATGATGGCTATTTGATTTTGGGCTGTGAGCATGTGTGAGCACAGAAATTGTGGGAGGCCGGATGCCAGCCCGTGCGCTCCCGCGCCGTCCCACAGCGATCACCCCGCCCCGGCTGCGACCAACCACGCAATCCTCATGCCTGTTGCGGAATCCTCCGGTACCGATGGGGAGCCAGGTCTCAGGCTGGCCCGGGGTCGGGCTAGGTCACGACGGGTTACCATGCCGTCATGAACTTCGAGCGGATCACCGTCAACCCGGCCCAGATGGGCGGTGCACCGTGCATCCGTGGGCTACGCATCCCGGTCGCGACGGTCGTGGCAATGATCGCGGACGGCATGAGCGCGGACGAGATCGTGTCAGATCTGCCGGACCTGACCGTTGAAGACGTCTGGGAAGCGCTGCGCTTCGCCGCCGAGGCTGTCCGGGAGCGGGAGCTGCCGCTACATCACGCGGCATGAAATTCCTGATCGACAACAACCTGTCGCCAGCGGTTGCCGCAGGTCTGCGCGCTCAGGGGCATGACGCCGAGCACCTCAGGGACTACGGCCTGGCAGCGGCGCCGGATGAGATCGTGCTGGATCGGGCACGCCAGGAACAGCGAGTGTTGATATCCGCAGATACCGACTTCGGCACTCTGCTGGCCTCCTCCGGGGCCGGCGAACCGTCCGTGTTGCTGGTGCGGCGGATCAGCGGTCGTCGATCCACACAGATCGTCGCGATCCTGGTGGCGAACCTCGCCGCAGTCGCCGACGACCTGGCCAGTGGAGCGATCGTCGTAGTCGGCGAGGACTGGCTGCGGGTCCGGCCCTTGCCCATCCTGCGCGGCAAGTGACCTGTTCGCCGGCTTGCCATCGGCCACGACTCACAGCCAGTCAGATCACCCCTTCCTCCCGAGCGTGCGTGGATGACGCCACTTTCAGGTCGACTGTTGGCGTCGCCGCGAGTAGCGACTGGGTGTACGGATGGCGAGGATCGGTGGTGAGCTGCGCGGTCGGACCCTGCTCAATGATGCGACCGTTGTGCATGACCGCAATCCGGTCGGCGAGTTGCCTGACGACGGCGAGGTCATGGCAGATGAACAGGCACGCAAGGCCGAGCTGGTCGCGCAGGTCGCATAGCAGGTTGAGGACTTGGCCTGCACCGACACATCGAGTGCGGTAACCGGCTCGTAGCAGACAAGCAAGCGTGGTTCGACGGTCAGTGCGCCGGCGATCGCCAACCGCTCCTGCTGCCCACGGACAGTTGCTGCGGCCGACGATCACCCACACGGTTATCGAGCCCGACGAGGTCCAGCAATTCGTCCACGCGGGCGGACCGGGCACGAGAGTCGCCGAGGCGGTGGATATGTAGCGGCTCGGTGATGGCTTGCCGGACTGTCTGGTGGGGGCTGAAAGTGAGATACGGCTCCTGGAAGACCATCTGTATCCGCCGTCGGTGGGTGCGCAGTGCCCGACCGCGCAGGCTGTACACGTCCGTCCCGGCGAGGCGTACCGAGCCTGAATCGGGGCGGTGGAGCCCGGTGATCACGCGGGCGAGGGTCGTCTTGCCGCACCCCGACTCGCCGACCAGGCCGACGATTTCACCCGCATCGACCCGCATGGTGATGGCATCCACCACGGTGTTGCGGTGCCGCCCTCGCGCGACGGCATAACCGGCCGCAACACCTTCGATCTCCAACACCCGGTCAGTCTCCGTTTCGCCCGACGCCAGCCTCGGGCATCAGCGAGGGCTCGCCGGGTTGGCGCAGGCACGCGGACCGGTGCGCCCCGCCCAGCGCGACCAGTATCGGTTGGCGCTGCACACAGGCGGGGAGGGCGACCGGGCATCGGGAGGCGAATGGTGTCGTCTGGACCGGCACCGGAGCGTCCAGGCATAGTGCGGAACCGCGTGCCCGGCGGCGCTCCAGGACGGGGCACGGCGTCGAGCAGCCCCGCGTGTAGGGATGGTCCGGTTTGCCGATGACGGTGGCAAGCGGCCCTGTCTCAACGATCCGACCGGCGTACATGACGGCCGCTGTGTCGGCCAGGCGGGTGACCACCGCCAGGTCATGATCATGATCATGATCAGTTCGTCGCGGAGCCGGGCCAGCAGGTCGAGCAGTTGTGCCTGCACAGCGACATCGAATGCGGGGGTGGGTTCGTCGGCGACGAGCAAGTCCGGCTCACCCGCGAGGGCGAGCCGATCTGCGCGGAGTGGTCGACGTGGGTGCCGCCACACAGCTCGCAGGACCACTCGCCGCCGAACTCGACGACCCGCACTGGTCTCGTCGTAGGTCTCGCCGAACAGGGCCAAGGCACCCTCGGCGCGGGCCTGTTCCAGGGGCAGGTAGCGGACGTCGACAGGCAGGTCGCGACGGATCGCGAGGTTCGCGACCTCCTCGACCTCGCTGTGGTCGCCTCGGACAGGCCACCACGCCAGGCGAAGTCCAGGCACAGATAGCCGGGTCGGTTGTACGAGCCCGATTGCAACGCGTTCGGTCCGAGGACGTGGCGCAGCGCGGCGTGTACGACGTGGGTGCCGGAGTGGGCCTGCCGGGCGCCGGTGCGCCACTCCGGGTCGACTGTGGCGTATACCGCGTCGCCGACGGCGAGGCTGCCGTCGAGGATCCGAACGGTGAACGCGATCAGATTCTTGACCGGCCGTTGCACGTCGATAATCTCGGCGCGCAGGTTCGGACCGGTGAGCATGCCGGCGTCGGAGTCCTGTCCGCCGCTTTCGGCGTAGAACGGGGGCGGTCCAGTGCGACGGAGACGATGTCGCCGGCCTGGGCGCCGTGCGCGGCGAAACAGTCGCCGGGCCGCCCGCCGTCGCGTTCTGGCAGGTGTCGCCGGCATTTTCACAGTGTCGGCGACACCGACCAGTGGTCACCACGTGTCAGTTGTCCGGCTGCGTGGTGGTGGCGGCGACGAGCAGGGACAACTCTCGGACGAGATCGTCCAGTGACTGACCGCTCTGCGCGCGGAGCAGTCCGAGGCTCAGGTCCGCCAGAAGGTAGAAACCGAGGGTCTTGGCCTGCTCGGAGCCGAACGCGGCGAGGAGTTCCTCAGCGCCGCCGAGGTCGCCGCGATGTTTGGCGGCGATGACCCCGGCAGCGCGTTGCACCAGTTCCGCGGCGGCCGGGGTGAGGCCCGTCATGCGGTCAGAGCTTCGGCGTGGTGGCGCGGGCGGCATCGAACCGGGCGATCACGTCCGACCAGTTGACCAGGTTCCACAGCCGGTCCACGTAGTCGGGCCGCACGTTCTTGTACTGCAGGTAGTAGGCGTGCTCCCAGGCGTCGAACACCAGCAGCGGCGTGGAGCCCTGCCCCACGTTGCCGTGGTGGTCGTAGACCTGCTCCACGATCAGCCGCTGCGCGAGCGGCTCCCAGGCCAGCACACCCCAACCGGAACCCTGCACGCCCTTGGTGGCGGCCGAGAGCTGCCCGGCGAACGCCTCAAACGAACCGAAGTGCTCCTCGATCGCCGCCGCCAACTCGCCGTCGGGACGGTCGCCACCATCCGGGGAGAGGTTCCCCCAGAAAATCGAGTGCAGCACGTGCCCGGAGAGGTTGAACGCGTACGTCTTCTCCAGACCGACAAGAGTGGAGAAGTCGCCCTTGGCCCGGGCCTCGGCGAGCTGCTCCAGACCGTCGTTGGCGCCCTTGACGTACGCGGCGTGGTGCTTATCGTGGTGCAGCTCAAGGATCTGCCCCGACATCGCCGGCTCCAACGCGCCGTAGTCGTAGGGCAGGTCGGGCAGGGTGTAAACCGCCATCAGAACTCCTCTGGGACTGCTGCTCTTACTGCAAAGCTTTGGCAATTGCATAGGATAGGCCACTGTGCAGACCTCGACAGGCACCCCGCGCCCCATCACCCGTTACGGCACGCCCGTCCTGCACCGTCGCTGTGCCGAGGTGACCGACTTCGACGACGTCCTCGCCCAGCTCGTCGCCGACATGTTCGCCAGCATGTACGCCGCCCACGGCGTCGGCTTGGCCGCCAACCAGATCGGCGTCGACGCCCGGATCTTCGTCGTCGACTGCCCCGACGCCACCGGCGCCCGCACCGTGGCCACCGTCGTCAACCCGGTCCTGCACCTACCCGAGCACCGCGACCTGGTGACCGACACCGAGGGCTGCCTCTCCGTCCCCGGCCAGCACGCCGAACTGGCCCGCTGCGCCACCGCCACCGTCACCGGATTCGACATGCACGGTCAGGAAGTCCGGCTGGACGGCACCGGCACCCTGGCCCGCTGCTTCCAACACGAGGTCGACCACCTCGACGGCCTCGCCTACGTCGACCGACTTCCCAGCAAACTCCGCAAACGCATCCTCACCACCAACGCCGAACACCCTGGCGTCGGCGTGGGCACCGGCCAGGACGACTGACCGATGCCGGTCGTCCTGGGCATCGAAACCTCCTGCGACGAGACCGGCGTCGGCATCGTCGCCGACGGCGTCCTGCTCGGCGACGCCCTCGCCACCAGCATGGACGAACACGCCTGCTCGGCCTGCCCTACCCCGGCGGCCGCACACCGAGACCGCTGTCTTGCCCGGGCGGGATGGCTGGCCCTGGTGTCGTGGCGAAGGTGACCGGCGCCTCGAAGGCGGCGCGCCGGGCGGCGCGGCGCAGAGCAGCCAGGACGGCGGGTCCGACCAGGACGATGGCCATCACGGTGGTGATGGCGCGGCCGGTGTCCCACCCGAAGGTGGACGTGACGGCGGTGAACACGGCGAAGCGGTGCAGGTTGTCCAGCACCGGCGCCCCGGCGACGTAGGAGAGCTGGGTGTCCGCGCCGATGCTGAACGGCCAGAACCACAGGTTCATCAGCAGCCCGTAGCCGTAGGCGGCGATCGCACCGTAGCCGGCCAGCACGGCGATCTCGGCCCGGCCCCGCAACCGGGCCGGCAGCAGCCCGGCGCCGAGGCCGATCCACGCGGCGGCCAGCATCTGGAACGGCAGCCACGGGCCGACACCGGCGGTGAGCAGGGCGGAGGCGAACAGCGAGGTGGCGCCGAGCAGGAACCCGAAGCCGGGTCCGAAGACCCGGCCGGCGAGCACGAGCAGGAAGAACACCGTCTCGATGCCGGCGGTGCCGGCTCCGAGCGGGCGCAAGGCGGCGTTGACGGCGGCGAGCACGCCGAGCATCGCCAGGGCCTTGCTGTCGATGCCGCCGGAGCTGAGTTCGGCCAGGACGAGGGCCAGCAGGATCGGTAGTACGGCGATGAAGACCAGTGGTGCCTCGGTGGTCCGGGCCATGCTCTCGGGTTGGGCTGGTACGAAGAACGGCCAGCTGAAGGTGGCCAGCGCGGCGACGGAGGCCAGGACCAGCACGACGGCCGTACGCGGGGCGACCCGCAGGGCCGTCGTCATCCTCGTGTCCGTGTGGCGGCCAGCGCGGCGGTGACCTGGTCCACGGTCAGCCAGGGCTGCGGTGCCATCACCTTGGCGACCTGCGGGGCGAACGCGGGTGAGGCGAGCATGACCTCGGCGGTGGTGCCGTCGGCCACGATCTCTCCCTGCGCCATCACGACGACGCGGTCGGCAAGGGTGGCGACGAGTTCGACGTCATGGGTGGCGACGACGACCGTCCGACCTTCGGTGACCAGCCGCCGGACGATCGCGGTGAACTGCCGTTTGGCGAGGTAATCCAAGCCTCGGGTGGGCTCGTCGAGCAGCACGACCGGTGGTGCGGCGGTGAGCTGGACGGCGAGCGCGAGGGCCAGCCGCTGCCCTTCCGACAGGTCCCGGGGATGCTGGTCGCCGGGCAGCGCGGGGGTGAGCTGGTCCAGCAGCGCCCGGCAGGTGCCCGCAGGTGCATCGGACTCCCGGTCGGCCTGGGCACATTCGGCGTCCACCGTCTCCAGGTAGAGCAGGTCGCCCGGGGTCTGCGGCACCAGTCCGACGCGCTGTCGAGCCCGCCCGGCGGGCAGTGTCTTCGGATCGGTGGCGCCGTCGGGGCCGGTCACGGTGACCGTTCCGCCCTGCCGGGGGCCACTGCCCTGTACCGCCCAGAGCAGGCTGGACTTGCCGGAGCCGTTGCGGCCCATCAGCGCGATGATCCGGCCGGGATGCAGGTCGAGATCGACGCCGGCCACGGCGACGGTGCCGGGGTAGCGCACCACGATGTTGCGGGCGGCCAGTACCGGCAGACCGGCCGGTGGTGGTGTGGCCGGAGGCGCCGGGGCGTCGGCGAGCCGCTGCCGCAGGTCCGATGCGCGGCGACGGGCGTCGCGTACGGACAGCGGCAAGGGTGTCCAGCCGGCAGCCCGGCCCAGCTCGACAAGGGGTGGCGCGAGGTCGATGTCGGCGAGCACGGCGGCAGGTTCGCCGTCGATGACGGTGCCGTCGCCGGGCAGGTAGAGCAGCCGGTCGGCGTAGTGCACGACGCGTTCGAGGCGGTGTTCGGCCACCACGACGGTGACGCCGAGGTCGTGGACCAGGCGGGTGACGGCGGCCAGGACATCTTCCGCGGCGGTGGGGTCCAGGGCGGAGGTCGGCTCGTCGAGGACGAGCACCTGCGGGTGGCTGGTGAGCACGGCGCCGATGGCGACCCGCTGCTGCTGCCCGCCCGAGAGAGTTCGCAGCGGACGGTCCCGGAGCTCGGCGATGCCGAGCAGGTCGAGGGTCTCCTCGACGCGTTTACGCATGACCGGCGCCGGCAGGGCGAGTTGTTCCATGCCGTAGGCGAGTTCCTCTTCGACGGTGTCGGTGACGAAGCCGGCGAGGGGATCCTGGCCGACGACTCCGACGACGTCGGCGAGGTCACGGGGAGGGTGGCTGCGGGTGTCGCGGCCCTGCACGGTGACGGTGCCGTGGAGCGTGCCGCCGGTGAAGTGCGGCACCAGCCCGTTAATGGCCCGCAGCAGGGTCGACTTGCCGGCGCCGGTGCGGCCAGCGACCAGGCACAGCTCGCCCTCGGGGATGTGCAGGTTCACGTCGCGCAGCATCGGTTCGGAGGTTTCGGCGTAGTGGACGGTCACCCGACCGAAATCGATCAACGTTGGGCCTCCGACTCGCTGGTGTCACGCTTCGGCGAGCTGCGGGTCGTGCCGTTCGGTGCAATAAGCACCGGGCGGGGGGTGCGGTGAGCCGCGAGCGTCGGCGGCGGTGCCAGCCAGGCCGGCGCGACCGCGACCGCGACGACCAGGAGCATCAGCGGGGTCAGCTCGGGCCAGGTGAGCGGGCTCACCGGCGGGTAGAGTCGGACCGGGTCCACGGATCCGGCCACCGCCATCACGACGGCGGTGGCCACCCCACAGCCGGCGACGACAACCTCCGTGATCCGCCAGCGGTCCGGCCGGTAGCGGCTGCGCCGGACCTGCCGGCCGGCCAGCAGCATCCCGGCGACGGCCGTCGCCAGACCGACGATCAGCATCGGCAGACCGAGGTAGCCGGGCACTGTCGTATCGAGCAGCCCGTACGTGCCCACGCAGACACCGACCAGTCCGGCGAGCACCAGCCCGCCGGTGAAGGCGCGCTGGCCGGCCGGTATCGCGGCGGTGCGGCCGTAGCCGCGCGAGTCCATGGCCGCGGCCAGGGCGAGGGATCGGTCCAGGGCGTCGGCCAGCACCGGCAGGGCGATGCCCCGCAAGGCACGCAGACCATTACCGGTGGCGCCGCGCAGCCGACGGGCCCGGCGTACCCGCAGCACACTTTCCACAAGTTGCGGGGCCACCGACAGCGCGACCACCACGGCAGTGCTGACCGCGTACAGCGCACCGGGTACCGCTTTCAGCAGGCGCTTCGGGTTGGCCAGGGCGTTGGCGGCACCGAGGCAGATGAGCATCGTCGCCAGGCGCAGTCCGTCGTAGAAGCCGCCGAGGAGCTGTTCGGCGGCGACCGGGCCGAACAGCCGGATGCCGGCCGCCCATGCCGGCAACGGAATCTCCGGCAGGTGAAGCAGGACGTGGTCACCCTGGCCGCCGCCGAACACGAGGCGGAACACCACCCGCATGGCCACGATCACCGCGCCGAGGATCAGGTACATCCGGAACGCGAACGCCCAGGGGGCGTCACCGCGCCGGCGGACAACCACAAGCGCGGCGGCGGCGACGAGTAGCGCCAGCGGCAGCGGGTTGGTGGTGTGGCTGGCTGCGGTCGCCAGCCCGAGCGCCCACAGCCACCAGGCGCCCGGGTGCAGCGCGCGGGGTAGCCGGCCTGCCACGGTCAGCCGGCCGGCAGGCGGCCTCAGCGGTGTCTGTCGCGCCACCCCGTGGGCGGTGGCCTGGTCAGTCATCCGGCTCGGCGGTCCGCCGGCGGCGGGCGGCTACGAGCCCGCCACCTGCCAGTGCGACCAGCAGTAACAGCCCCGCCAGGGTGCCCAGCGGGAGGCCGTCGGTGTCACGCGCGGCGCTGAACTCGGTCGCCGGGTACGAGTCCGTCGGATCGGCCGACGGGGCAACGGGCGCAGCCGCGAGCGGCGGAGCGGTGGCCGCAATCGTCGGCACGGGTGAGCTGCCGGGCGGGGTCGCGGTGGCGGAGGCCACCGGTGGGGTCAGGGTGACCCCGGCCGGTGGGGTACCGCCCGACATCGTGGGTGCGTTCGGTGCACCGACGGCCGGTGGCGGGGCGACCGGTGGCGCAACCGACGGGGGACGCGGCGGCGGCGGTGCGGACGTGCGAGGCGCAGGCGGGGGCGCGGGTGGCGTGGTGCGCGGCGGCGGTGCGGGCCGGGCGGGGGCCACACCAGGTCGGGGTGCGCTGTCGGCGTTGCGGTTGAGTGAGAACGACCAGCCTTCGAAACTGCCCGATGGCGGCTTGCGGTTGAGCACACCCTTGTCGCTGTAGGTCCAGCTGCCCCCGTTGGGTGCGTGCCAGTACGACCAGTAGGCGCTGGCCGGTGGCGTGTCGACGCACTTCTCCGTTCTGGCCGAGGGTTTGCCCTCGATCCGGCAGATGAACCCCTCGCCCCAGCGCAGCGTGCCGGCGATCTGGAAGCCGGCGGCCTTCAATGCCGCCAGGCCGGTGGCCTGGTCGCCGGGGGCGCACCGGACGACGGTACCGCCGCCGAGTTCCTTGAAGTCCACCACCACCGTCACGCCGGCAGCGTCAGGGCAGTACCCGGCGCTGCCGGCGGCCGCTGCCGGAGACGGTCCGAGAAGGACACTGGCGGCGGCCACCACGATGGCGATGGCGAGGCGGGTCGCCCGGGTGCTCACGTGGCCCGCCGACGGCCGAGCAGCAGCAGCACTAGTCCCCCACCGAGCAGCAGCAGGGCGATGAGCACGTACCCGCCGATCGCCGCGCCGGTGGTTGGTAGCCGGCCCGATCCGCCGGCGGCGGGACTGGTGACGGAGGGAGCGGGAGTCGGCGCGGTGGTGGGCACGGAAGGCGTGCTGCTCGGGGAGGCGCTCGGTGTCGGGCTGCTGGTGAGCGAGGTGGTCGGCGTGGGCGACGCGGACGGCGACGGTGAGCCGGTCGGGCTGGATGAGGCGGTCGGCGTGGGTGGCACGGTGACCGATGGGGTGGGCTCGCCGGAGGGCGGTACGTCGAGGCCGATCCGGCTCAGCGGAACCTGGGCCAACCCGAGTAGCGCCTGGGCGGTGGCGCGGCGCCACTGGTCCCGGAAGGTGTCGGCGATGCCGTCGGCGACCGCCTCGGTCAACGCGTCGCTGGCGTAGGCGATGGCGCCGGCATCGGCCGCAGCGGCACCACCGTTGGCGGTGGTGAGCTGCAGCGCGGCCAGGGATTCGGCGGCCCGTGCCGCTTCGGCGTCGCGCCCGGCCGCGGCCAGGGCCTGCCCGGCCAGGCCGGTGCTGTTGGAGTTCGGGCCGCTGGTCGGGCCCGACCCGCCGAACGATCCGTCGGCGCGTTGCTGGGCCACCAGCCAGTCCGCGCCGCGCTGAGCGGCCTCGTCCGCACCTGCGGCGTCGGTCGCGAGCAGTGCCTGCACGGCCATGGCGGTGGAGTCGACGTCGAGGGTGGCGTTGGCCTGGGTGTCGCAGGACGGCGACGGCGCGCCGTCGGCGTCGGGATAGAGCCGGAAGCCGCCGGCCGTGCACTGCTGCCGGACGAGGAAGTTCACGGTTTCCTGCGGTGCGCCGCCGCTGCGGGCCAGACCCAGCACGGCGAAGGACTGATCGAAGGTGTTGCTGGGGTCCGGGCCGGTGGCCTCGGTGGTCCGGCTGGTGATTCGGCCGTGCTGGTGATCGGTGTCGGCCGCAGCGATCAGGGCCACGGTTTCGGCACGGAGGTCCCAGCCGCCGAAGTCGGTAGGATCGGCACCGGCAGCGGAGGCGACGTAGAGCAGTTTCGCGGTGGCACCGCCGTCGGTGAAACCCTCGATGCCCCAGTCGTCGTAGCTGTTGTAGGACCGGACGTGCGCGGCGATCTGCGCCGTCGCCGCCTGCCGAGTCGAGCTGGCCACTCCGGTGGCGGCGAGCGCGATCACACCATCGATACTCAACCCCCAGTCCTCGGGAGTGAACGGGCCGGGCAGGACGCCGTCGACGTACTCCCCGGCGAGCCAGGTCGCGGCGTCGCGAGCGGCGGCGGTGTGGGTCGGCGACGGCGCGGCGGCCACGCCGAAGGGGGTGGCCGCGACGATGGTGAGCGCTGTGGCGGTGGCGACGCCGAGACCGGCGGCGACGTGCCGGAGCGGGAACGTACGCATGAGGGGTGCCTTTCGCAGAGCGGTCGGTGAAAGCTCCGGAAGGCACCGGTGGGCGGCATCCGCTCGCGTGGCCGCGACGAGTTGCCGTACCTCGGTTACCCGGACTCCACCCTGTAGACCTCGACAGTGGAAGCCGCTCGTCCTGTACGGGGCATTCCGGCTCGCGAGACAGGTCTCGCTCACGGTTGCGGGTCAGCGTCGGCTCTACCGACTTCCCCCCGTACGGGACGTATTCAGTTGGGTACCCGGCGCGCCGGGTGTCGCCACCGTACCGCCCGGTCGCCTTTCGGCGCCAGGGTGGCGGACGACACCCGGCAGTCCACGGCCCGTGTCGGCTACACGCAGGTCAGGGTGCGCTGATGCTAGGTGCCGCGCCGGCGCCGAAGGACCATCCCTCGACCGTGCCAGGAGCCGGGTTGTAGCTGGTCGCCCCCAACGTGCTGTACGTCCAGGCGGCTCCGCTGCCCGAGGCGTGCCAGTACGACCAGTACGCGCTGGCCGGCGGCGTGTTGATGCAGGGTTCGGTCGCGGCGGTCGGCTTCCCGTTGATCCGGCAGACGAAGGCCAACCCCCACCGCTGCGTGCCGGTCACCGTGAAGCCGGCGCCCTGCAGGGCGGCCAGCCCCGTGGCCGGGTCACCGAGGGCGCACGCCACCTGCACGCCGCCGCCGAGTGAACCGTAGTCGACCACCACCGTGACCCCGGTCGTCCCGGTGCACGCCGCAGCCTGCGCGGCTCGGGGAGACGGTTCGACAGCGATCAACCCGACGGCGACGACAGCCGCCACCGCGATGCTCGCCAGCCACCGGCGGACAGGATCGTAGACCTGGGACATGAGCACTCCTTCTGGTGGGACGGAATCTGCGGCCGGTCAGCGGCAGGGCAGGGTGGGTGCGCCGGTGGTCGCGGTGACGGTGGAGAGCCGGGCGAATCCGGTGCCGGCCAGGCCGAGAACAGCCTGGGCGGTGGCGCGGGGGGCGGTGCCGGGATCGAAGACACCACCGTCGAAGTCGACAGCGCCCCGGTCGGCGACCGGGGCGGCACACCCGACCTGAAGATCGGCCAGGAACACGCGGGCCCGGAGCCAGGCCAGCGGCCGGCCGCCGTCGCGCAACGCCTGGGCCGCCAACCCGGTGCTGTTGGCGTTCGCGACCCCACCGGCGTTGGTGAACCCGCCGTCGGTGCGTTGCACCGAGACCAGCCAGCGCAGTCCCGCGGCGGCGTCAGCCGGGCGGCCCGCGGCCCGCAACGCCTGCACCGCGACGGCGGTGGCGTCCACGTCGGAGACACAGACCGGCTGCTCCGGCACCAGCGGAAAGCCGCCGTCCGGGCACCGGGTGCCGGCCAGCCAACCGGCGGCGACCGCCGGCGCGCCCTGCGCGGTCCGGTCCAGCGCGAGGATCGCGAAGGACTGACTGAACGCGTTGCTGAAGTCACCCCACGCCGACCGGTCGGTGAACCGGCCAGCCGGGTCCTGGAGCGACCGCAGCCGGGCAATGAGATCCACACCGCCGACGTCGGTCGGATCACCGCCGCGAACCGCGACGGCGAGAGCGAGCTTGGCGGTCGCGCCCGCGTACGCCTCGGTGGCACCGTCGCCGATGTACCCGTCGCGGACGTCCCGCCGGGTCACCCAGGCCAACGCCCGAGCGCCGAAGTCGTCGGCGACACCTGCGGCGGCGAACGCGAAGACCGCGTCCAGGGTCAACCCCTGGTCCGGGTACGCGACCCCGTCGAAGACGACCTCGAAACGTTCCCCGTCGACCAACTGTCGGGCCAACCATCCGGCGGCGGCATCCGTCCGGACGGCACCGGCCTGTGCGGGTGCGGCGATCGTGGATGTGCTGACAGTGAGGGCGGCGAGTATCCCGCAGAGCAGGGCGAGCAGGCGGTGCCGGCCCAGGCGAACGACCATCGGTTGGCGCCTTTCCGGCCCGGCGGTCGTCGAGACCCGGCCCGCCGTGATGCTGCGGCGGGCCGGCCTCCGACCCGTGGGCCACGACGGGTGGGGAGCAGAGACTCGCGAGTACGGCAGGTGATCGGGCTCGCCGCCAGGGATGCTCCCGGCGGCCTACCGTTGCGGGCCAGCGCCGGACTTCGACCGGACTTCCCCCGCACGCACACGCGGTTGTTCAGTTGTCGCGCCAGTCTCGTTCGCCGCACGGCCACTGTCAATCAGCGACCGTACGTGCACCATGGGTAGCCGCTTCGCGGCGTGGCCACGGTCTCGCTCTCGCTCTCGCTCCAGCACATCCCGCTCCCCCTGAACCGGCCACCGGCACAGGTGGACCGCCGAGGGAGACAGCTCACAGCGAGCACCAGGCCGCCCCGCTGAGCGGCCGGGTCGGGATAGGGTGACCGACGGCGCTGGTTCGCCCGGCCGTTGCTGGTGGGGCGTCGTAAGAGGGAACCCGGTGAAAGTCCGGGACTGCCCCGCAGCGGTGAGTGGGAACGACAGCCGTCACCACGCACTGGGCCGCAAGGCCCGGGAAGCGACGGCCAGTAGGAGACCGGCCGAGTCCGGTGGCGCCCACGAGTCCGAAGACCTGCCCGCGCTGCGTACACAAGGTGTGTGCGCTGCCGTCGACCTCGCGGGCGGGTCGGGCGGGTGACGCGCCGTGACGGCGTGTTCCTCGACGTGCGCGCTGGCGGGTCGGTGGCCTGCCTGCTTCCCGAGGACGGACGCCCCGTGCACGACACGACAACTCTCGCCGGCCGACCACCGGCTGCCTCCCACCTGACCCTGTCGCAGATCATGGACCAGCATCACACCAACCTGATGGGCACGGTCCACGGCGGCCGCATTCTCAACCTCATCGACTCCGTCGCCGGCGTGGTCGCCGCCCGGCACTCCGACGGCCCGGCCGTCACCGCCGCCATCGACGAGACCGCCTTCCTCCGCGCGGTCCGCGTCGGCGACGTCGTACACGTCGACGCCCGCATCACCTGGGCCGGACGCAGCTCCATGGAGGTCACCGTCAAGGTCACCGCCGACCGGTGGGACCGCGCCGTACCACCGACCGACGTGGCCACCGCCCACCTCGTCATGGTCGCCGTCGACGACAACGGCCACCCCCGCCCGGTGCCGCCGCTGCTACCCCAGACCGACGGCGACCGGCGCCGCTACCGCGAGGCACAGATCCGCCGCGAACACCGACTGACCCTGCGCCGTGCCCTGCTCGACGGCACCGAGGAGTCCTGAGATGCTCGGACTCTCCACGGCAGCCCTCGCGTGACCCCCACCGCACAACTGGCTCTGCTCGGCGCCGTTTTCATACAAGTGCAGGTCACCGTCGACATCGCCCTCGGCACGGGCGCCGGACGCCTCGCCCGACGGACAACTGACGGCCGCTGGTCACGGCGCGTCAACCAGGTCTGCGCCGTCGCGTTCGTCGCGCTCGGACTACGACTGGCCGCCGGCTGACCCCTTCGGCGTGGCCTTACAACTCCTTGCGGTGGTCCAGTCGGACGGCGCGCAGTACGACGTCGCTGACGTGGTGTGTGCTGATCGCTCCCGGGGGGCGCGACCGGGTTTCGTGCACGTCGATGCGCCAGTTACCCGAGGCCGTGATCTCGGCGGCGATCTCGTCGATGCCGACGTACGCCTGGGGGTCGTACATGCGGGTCTGCTCGGCGGGATCCGACGGCTGCTGGAGCGGCGTCAGGTCGTGGCCGACGACGAGCAGCGTCCCACCGACGGCCACGGCGTCGAGCAGGTTACGCAGTCCGCGCTGCTCGGGGGTGCGCTGGAACGAACCGTACTGCAGGGACACCAGGTCGTAGGTCTCGCCCGCGAAGGCGGCGGGGTCGTTGGCGTCGCGGTGCAGCGTACGAACGTCGAGTCCGCGACGGTCCGCTTCGGCCCGGATGCGTTCCAGTGCCCTGCTGGAGACGTCGGAGGCGGTCACCTGCCAGCCCCGTTCGGCCAGCCACAGGGCGTCGGCTCCTTCACCCGCGCCGACGTCGAGCGCCCGCCCTGCGGGCAGGTCCGTCGCCTCCGCCATGAGTGTGCCGTTCGGGTTGGCGCTCCACATGCGTTCCTGATCCCCGTAGCGGCTGTCCCACTCGATCGCGACGCCGGACGGGCGAGCACCCGCCGTGGTGTCCTCGGCCGCGAGGCTGAAGGCGATCTGAGCGCCGATCCAGCTACCGTTCGCCGCGGCCTGTAGGACCTGGGCGCTCGGGTCCGTCAGGTTCCCGGCGGCGAAGACGCCCGCCACGCTGGTACGTCCGGTGGCGTCGACCGCGACGAGGTCGCCGAGTCCGCTGGCGTGGGCCGTGGTGTCGATACCCAGCCCGGCGAGCATCTCGACCCGGGGACGGAACCGGGCGCCGGTGAGGATCGCGTCGGCCGGCAGGCTGCGGCCGTCGGCGAGCTCGACGGCGAGTGACCCGTCAGGGTCGGCGTCGGCTAGCCGGCGCACCGCACTCTCGACGACCGGGACCCCGGAGGCGACGAGGGTCTGCACCGCGGCCGGGTCGATCCCCGTGGCATCATGCAGCACCACGGTCAACTGGTCGGTCAGGTGCCGCATCAGCTGGGTCGGGTGCAGTCCCATCGGCGTCGTGACGATCTGCACGACCCGCAGGTCGCGGACCTCCCAGCCATGGCAGAAAGGACAGTTGAACACCTGAGCACCCCAACGCTCAGCGAGGCCCTCGATCTCGGGAAGCTCATCGACGATGCCGGTCGCGGCCAGTACCCGGCGAGCGACGAGGCCGTGCCCGCCCGAGAGTGCGAGGTGGAACCCGTCGTCCTCCTTCCGCACCGCCAGGACACGGCCGGTGAGGACGTTGCCACCATAGCTACGGACCTCCTCGCGCCCGATGGCCCGCATCGCCTCGGGCGGGGTGCCCTCGCGCCCGAGGTAGCCGTGCATGTGCGCGGCCGGCGCGTTCCGCGGCGTGCCGTCGTCGACGACGATGACCGAGCGCCGCTGACGAGCGAGCTGTAGCGCGGCCGCCAGACCCGCCGCCGATCCGCCGATGACGGCGACGTCGCACCGGCGGACGATGCTCTGGTGCGGTGTGTGGTCGGAGGCCCCATGGGCATGATCTGTCATCCGCCAAGCGTAGGAACACCTGGCGGCTTCTGAAAGGCGGCTTGCGGGATTCGCAAGACATCCTCATGCTGGAGAGATGAACGACCGCAGCGACGTAGAGCGGCTGGCGCGCACCCGGCTACGAAGCATCCGCACCACGCTCGGCTACTCCCTGGACCAGCTCGCCGAACGCACCAACCTCAGCCCGTCGACGATAAGCCGGGTCGAGACGGGCAATCGGACGCTCAGCCTCGACGTGCTCGTGCCCTTGGCCAACGCGCTACAGGTCAGCCTCGACGTCCTCTTCGAGGCAACCAGCGACGAGGACGTGGTGATCCGCCCCGTGCAGCACCGTTCGGGCTCGCGCACCACGTGGCCGCTGAACCGCGTCGACGGGCGCACCATGGCGATGAAGATCCGCCTGGAGCCCGAGGCGACGATGCCGACCCAGCGGGTCCATCCGGGCTACGACTGGTTCCTGGTACTCGAAGGCAGAGTGCTGCTGTGGCTCGGCGAACGGCAGATCGAGGTCGAAAAGGGCGAGGCAGCCGAGTTCTCGACGATGACGCCCCACTCGATGACAGCACTCGACGAGCCGGCCGAGCTGGTCATGGTCTTCGACCGCGAGGGGCAGCGCGCACACCTGCACCAGTGAGCGTTAGGCCAGGGTGAAGACCGGCAGGACCACACCGATCACGCGGCATCGCCAACGCGGCGATCTCGTGGGCCGCCGCACCGACCGACGTCTCGCCCCGGTCGGTGCGGCGGCCACGTCGACCCGGCCGTCTCCGAGGTTCACACCGTGCCGAAGAAACTCCTGAGTGCCGGCACCCGGCGAATCAGGAGCTGGTCCAGCGCGAGGATCACCAGCAGCGACAGACCGAACAGGGGCAGGAACACGCCGAGGACGGCCATCGCGGCGACCAGGAGCCAGCTGCCCCAGATCGGAAGTTTCCCGCGGGGAGCGGCCATCCCGGAGGCAGTGCCGCGGCGGGTCCACCACATCATCGGCCCGGTGACGCACATGAAGATCACGGCGAGGCAGAACAGCGTGGACAGGATCTCGTTCGCGACGCCGAGACGCCGTCCCTCGTGCAGGGCGATCCCGTGGGACACGACCTTGGCCATGGCGCTGTAGTCGGCATAGCTGTACTGGCCGACCTTCTCGCCGCTGTACTGGTCGACGTGGACCGTCGTCTCCTGGGTGACGTCGGACTCGGCGGGGTTGCCGACGTTGTACCACTGGCTGCTCATCACGCTGAACACGCCTTTTTCGCCTTCGGGATACATGATCAGGTACGGCCCGGGAGCGCCCTGTGCCTGCGCCGTAGCGACGGCCCTGTCGATCGAGATCGGTGTGCCGGCGCCGGTGCTGGTGCCCTGCGGCGCGTTGCCGGAGGCCCATCCGGCGGGCGCCGACTGGCCGTCGCTGTTCTCGATCTGCTGCCGGATGGTGGACTCGGCACCGGGATCCTCACCCCAGAGCGAGATGTTGCCGTGCGCCGCGAGTTCCGACGCTTTGGCGCCCCAGAAGCCGGTCCACGGCAGGCCGGAGACGAGGAGCAGCAGGACGCCGAGCCCGACGGGGAGCCCGACGATGGCGTGCCAGCCACGGACCCGGGCACCGCGTCTGCCCTTGGCCTGGGCGCCGCTGCGGGCCTTCCGGCCGAGGAAGAAGATGATGAACCCGGTGATCGTCAGCACGATCCCCCACGAGGCGCCGAGCTCGACGATCCGGTCTCCTACGCCACCGTCGCCGATGAGCAGGTCACCGTGGATGCGCTCCGCCCAGGTGGAGACGAGCTGGTCCTGGCTGAGCGCACCGGTGACCTCGGAGGTGTAGGGGTTCACGTAGACGTTCGTGGTGCTGCCGTCGTTGAGGATCACCGCGCCGCTGTTCGTCCTGGACCAGTTGGGCACGTTCCACGGGGCTCTTCAGGGACGTGGATCTCTGTACGCTCTGGCGTACCTGCCTGTACACCCGGCCCCGTACTCCGACATCGCCCCTACCAGGGGTCGCAACTAGTTGTTGACGTCGGCGCACAGATGCTCGGCGTTGGTGTCCTCATCGCCCCCTACCAGGGGTGGCAACTTAGATTAGAAGGCAGAGTTGGCAGAAGCTGACCCGGCTCGGCACCCTCATCGCCCCCGGAAAGTTACGGGCTTTCCACTAGAAGCCACCAGTGAGCCCGGTGTGAGCCCGGACGGTCCAGCATCCGGCGCTATCGAACACTATGGTCTGGCATCCGCAGGGGTATCTAACTGGACGGATAGGTACCCCTGCGGACTGCCGGGCACCTGGCATCACGAGTCGAGTTCAACTTCTAATCCCAAGGCCGCAGGTTCGAATCCTGCCGGGCGCGCAGACGATACAGCGGTGGCGGAGTCGTCGAGCGGCTCGTTGCCACCGCCGGGTTCGGCTACGCCTTCACCGGTGCCGCGAACCGGGGTAGCCACCGCCGCACCATCGGGCTGGCCGAAGGTTGGCTCACCCGGGCAGCCCGTGACCCGCCTCCACAACCAGGATCAACGTCGACCTGGCACTCCCTCGGTTGAAGTCGGTACGTCCACGGCACTTGATCTTTTAGCCCGCTTGCTGAAAGGGTTGCGCTGGCGGTGGACCGCGAAGTCGTCCACAAGGGAGCGTTGCCGAGTCCGCGGATCTCGGCGCGCCCGAAAGTGATGGTTTTCGATTCAGCGGGCGTGCCGGCGCGAATGCTGCACCGCCAGAGCTACCGACGAAGGCCGAAGTCGGAACCGGCCGACCGGCAAAGGGGGAAACAACGTGCGAGCAAGCCATAACGGGACGGGAAGCAGGGTCGGTACCGCCAAACGGGTAGCGGTCACCCTGACCCTTGCGCTCACTTCGACCCTCGGTGTTGTCGCGGTCACCGCCTCACCAGCGCAGGCGCTGCCGACGAACTGCAACGGCACCCCCGGGACCGCCACCTACGGGGTCATGTGTCGGGGTGGCACCGGCTTCTACCGTGCCTGGACCGAGTGCAAGCACGTGAGCACAGGCAACAAGAAGCACGCTTACGGCAACGGTGTGGGTATCGGGGGGTACTCCAAGGCGAACTGCGGGTCCAACTACCGCATCACCAAGAACCGCGGGGTTACGAAGAGCAACTACCTGCCACCGAACTGGTAGTCACTACCGCACAGATACACCACGACCGACGATCTCCAGCGAGATGCCGGTCGTAACGCTGGATGCTGCCGGTGGCTCGGCCCGAGGATGACCACGGCGGGCGGAGCCACCGGCACGCTAGGGCAGGTCTTCCTCGGGCGAGGAGCCGCCTCGGCTCAGGAGCGCGAGTAGGCCGTGGCCGTCCTCGGTGTGGGCGTCCGGCCGCAGGTCGGGGCGGGACGGCTCGCGGTCGGTGCGAGGTGAGCGCATCAGGATCGCGGCACCTGCACCAGCCCGACGAGCGCAGGCCACGTCGCGGTGCACGCTGTCGCCGACGAACCAGCAGTCGCCGATCGGTACGCCGACAGCGTCCGCTGCCAGCCAGGCCAGGCGGGGGTTGGGCTTGCGGAGCCCGGCTTCGTCACTGTAGAACTCGGCCACGAACAGGTCGGACAGCCCGGCAGCGGCGAGGAAGTCCCGATGCGCCGCCCCACAGAGCGCGTTGCTGACCACCGCCATCGGCAGACCTGCCCCGGCCGCGGCTCGCAGCGCCTCCGGGATGCCGGGACGGACCTGCCACTCCGGTCGCCACGCCCACGCGTACGCCAGTGGGGTCGCCGCCTCCTGGACCGCCGTGCGGGCAGCTTCGGGCCAGGTAACGGTGACGAAGTCTGCCCACACCTGCGCGTGTGGCAGCTCGATCGGATCGTCGGAGTTGCCGACTTCGTCGCGCCACCGCGCGTAGGCCCGACCGCCCTCGGTCAGGTCGGTGGCGATCTGCTCAGCCGACACGGCACCGCCCACCAGGTCGAACAGCCGGCGCACCAGCTCCGGTGGTGCCGGTGGCTGCCGTGGAGCGTCGGCCAGGACACCGCCGAAGTCCAACAGGATCGCGCGAGGTGGTCGCAGCATCCCCCCATCCTGACGCACCTCGACTGTGCCGGCCGGACAGGGAGGATCACCCGTCCCGCCTGCGTCACTGCCAATCTTGGAAAGTTCCCGTTCGCCCGGAGAACGGGAACTTTCCAAGATTGGCTCGATCTGGCACCAGGCGCGGCCTCGGATGGCGTGGTCAGCTGGTTTGGCAGGGGGCGCCGTTGAGACGGAAGTCGGTGGGGCGGTCGTTGGTGCCGGTGTAGGTGGCCTGGAAACCAAAGCTCACCGTGCCGTTGGTCGGCAGGCTGCCGTTCCAGGCGGCGTTGCGCGCGGTCACGTTCCTTCCGGACTGCGTGACCTGCGCGTTCCATGCGTTGGTGACCTGCTGGTTGCCGCTGAACGACCAGGTCACGGTCCAGCTGGTCAGGGCGGCGCCGCGGTTGGTGACCCGGACGTCCGCGGTGAAGCCGGTGTTCCACTGGTTGGCCGTCCAGCTCACCGTGCAGGCCGCCGGCCCGACGGTCGGCGGCGGGGTGGTGGGAGGCGGCGTGGTCGGCGGCGGTGTGGTGGGAGGCGGTGTGGTGGCGTCGCGGGGCGGGAAGCGGAGGATCCGGTCGTCGGTGGCGGCCGGGGTGCCGCGGCCGTCCCGGTTGCTGGTGGTTACCCAGAGCCACCCGTCCGGGCCGTACTCGACGGTGCGCAGCCGCCCGTAGCTGCCCGCCAGTTCGGCGGTGGGGGTGCCGACGCCGCCGGACCCGTTCAGCGGCACGTTCCACAGGCGGTTGCCGCGCAGGCTGGCCACGAAGAGCCGGTTCCCGGCGATGGTCGCACCGCTCGGTGACGCCTCCGCAGGGGTCCAGGTGAGCAGCGGATCCCGGAAACGGGGATCGTTCGCCCTCCCCTCCACGGTGGGCCAACCGTAGTTGCCACCGGCGACGATCAGGTTGATCTCGTCCCAGGTGTTCTGACCGAACTCGGTGGCGTACAGCCTGCCCTGGGCATCCCAGGCCAGTCCCTGCACGTGACGGTGGCCGAGGCTGTAGACCGGCGATCCGGCGATCGGGTTGTCCGACGGGACGGTACCGTCGGGCCGGATGCGCAGGACCTTTCCGTTGCGGCTCTGCGGGTCCTGTGCTGAGGCGGTTTGTCCGGCGTCGCCGACGCCGACGTAGAGCATCCCGTCGGGTCCGAACGCGATCCGACCCCCGTTGTGAATGGCCGCGCGGTTCAGCCCGGTGAGGATCGGCTGCTGGGTCTGCGGTGCGGTGAGCCGGAACCGGGCTATCCGGTTGTCGCTCGCGGTGGTGAAGTAGACGTAGATCCAGCCGTCCTGAGCGTAGGTCGGCGACACGGCCAGGCCGAGCAGGCCGCCCTCGCTGACCGGAGTCACACCGGAGATGGTGACCACGGGTTCCGTCGGCTGACCGGGCCGGACCCGCACCACCTGCCCGGTGGGTCGCTGGGCGACCAGGGCGCTGCCGTCGGGCAGGAAGTCCATCCCCCACGGCACCTGGAGACCGGTGGCCACCGTCTCGGGCCGGGAGAAATCGAAGTCGCCGACGGCGAGCAGCGCGGGTGGCGCGTCGTTGCGGGCACCGGACGGACGTTCGGCGCTCGGGACCGCGCCGGCCAGGCCGGCGAGGCCGACGCTGCCGACGACCAGACCGGCGGTGAGTACGGCCCCGACCGCGAGTCGGATCTTCATGCCACCCCCTAAAGTATCGATATCCGTAAATTAGCATGTCGCTTCGCACTCGCCCGGAAAAGGGCGTCGCCGACCACGGCCGACGCCGCATACCGGGACCGATGGGCAAGGGCCAGGTCCGACGTCTCCTGGACGACCTGCCCGACCCGGCCAATCACCCGACGTTCCGACTCGACCCCACGAATCAGGCTGAACCGCCACGTTGACAGTGCCTCCGCGGATATCACTGGCCTGGGCCGCGACGCCGGCCGTACGGTCACCGCCATGCACCTACGCGACGAACTGGTATCCGATCACGATGCCGTCCACGAGCTGCACCGGAGCGCCTTCGGTGACCATGGGGAGGTGGTGGCGGCGCTGGTGCGGGCGCTGCGGAACGACGACCCGGAAGCCCTCAGCCTGGTCGCCGAGGAGGACGACGAGGTCGTGGGGCACGTGATGTTCACCCGCAGCCTGCTCGACGCTCCGCGTCAACTCGTACCGGTGCAGGTGCTCAGCCCGGTCGCGGTCACGCCCGGCCGGCAGCGGCGCGGCATCGGTGGCGCTCTGATCAGACACGGGCTGCGCCTGCTCGACGAGCGGGGCGTGCCGGCGGTCTTCCTGGAGGGCGATCCCGGGTACTACGCCCGCCTCGGCTTCGCCGCCGCCGGCGAGCTGGGCTTCCGTCGGCCGTCGCTGCGCATTCCGACACCCGCCTTCCAGGTGGTCAGGCTCTCCGGGTACGAGCCGTGGATGACCGGGACGTTCGTCTACTCGGCCACGTTCTGGCAGCAGGACTGCGTCGGGCTACGCGAGGGCGTCAGCGGCTGAGCGTGACGGACAGGCGACCAAGGGTCGACCTCGACGTAACCCACGGTCATCGACTCCACTGCCGTGTGTTATTCTCCGGCGTCGATCTCCGCAGCGCGGACCCGGATCGGGTCGTTTGTCGCAAAGGACGCCTTCCCGATGTCGGCCCTGCCCAACCCGATCACGTCACCTGCCACGGTGGACCGTCCGGCCGCCAGCGCGTTCGCGTTCATCTTCACCCGACTGCCGGCGCTGCTGCGGCTCTCCTGCGGCCTGTTCTGCCTCGTGGTGGCGCTCGCCGTGCGTACCCCGCCGGTACGTCCGGAGCTGCTGCTACCCGCCGTGGCGGCGCTGACCGGCTGGTCGCTCTGGTACGCGCTGCACGCCTGGCGGGACGGCGTCGGCACGCCACTCGTCGCCGTCGACGTGGCGCTCACCAGCGCCGCGTGCCTGGCGATTCCGGTCCTGGTCGCACCCGAGGTGCTGCCTGGTGAGGCCAGTTGGATCGCGGTACTGGCCAGCACCACCGTGATCAACGCTCAGGCGACCGCCCCGGCCCGCCTGTCGATTCCGGCCGGGCTGCTGGTCACCGCGGCGTACGCGACGGGTGCGCACACGGCCGGGAACTCGACCGAGGCCAGGGCGCACGCGGCCACCCTGCTCGCCCAGACCGCCTGTACGGCGATGATGACCGCGGTGATGCGCCGCCGCATCACCCGGGCGGACACCGCCTTCGTGGCCGCTCAGCGGGCCGCCCGGGACGCCACGGTCGCCCGGATCGCGCGCGAGGCGGAACGACGGCAGAACCGCGACCTGCATGACACCGTGCTGGCGACGCTCACCATGGTGGGGCAGGGCGCGGTGGACAGGTCCTCCACCGCGCTGCGCGAGCGGTGTGCCGCCGACCTGCGTACCCTCGCCGCTCTGGCGGAGGCGCGCGCGGTGCCGCACGACGTGACCGCCCGACTGGACGAGCGTCTCCGGGCCGTGATCGCCCGGCTGCCCGGCCTGCCGGTCGCCACCGACCTGCCACCGTGCACGGTGGCCGCACCTGTCGCGGAGGCCGTCGCGGAAAGCGCGCACGCCGCGCTGGCCAATGTGGTGAACCATGCCCCCGGCGCACGGGCGACACTGCGACTGCGGCGGTACGCCGGCACCGTCACGGTCGAGGTGATCGACGACGGTCCCGGTTTCGACCCGGCCACCGTGCCGGCGCACCGGTACGGTCTGCGCGAGTCGGTACACGGCCGGATGGCGACGATCGGCGGGCGTGCCGACGTCGACTCCGCGCCCGGTCGGGGCACCCGGATCCGGCTGGAGTGGTCCGATGTCGGCTGAGCGGCTGTCGACGGACCCGGGGGCGAGCGCGACGGGGTTCCGAGCCGGCACGACCATGTACGCCGAAGGCACCGTCGCCCGTACGGCGTTCCTGCCGCAGCAGCCCCGGCCAGGCCCGGTGCCGAAGCCCGTGGCCGGGCCGGCGTCCGACGAGGTCGGTGCGGTGCGGGCCGCCGCCGCGGTGGCCCGCACCTCCGACCGGGGCGCCCGGATCGTCGCGGTCACCATCGCGCTGGTCTGGCACCTGGCCATCGGGCTGCCCGCGGTGCTCGCCGCCCGGTCGACGCTGGCCGTGCCCGGGGTGGTGCTGGGGGGCTGGTTACTCGTCGCGGCGCTCGGCGTGATCGCCGGGATCCGGCTGCTACACGACACCCCGCTGCCGGCGGCGCCGCTGGCCGGCCTGCTGCTGGCAGTCGACGTGGCGGTCTTCGCCACGGTGGGCCGGGCACATCTGTTCAGCCCGGCGAACTGGGTGTGGGGCACCCTTGCCTGGTTCTTCCTGGTGGTGCTCTGGGGGCGGCCGGTGCGCCGGCTGCTGGTACTGCTGGCCGCGCACGCGGCCACCGCGCTGACCGCCGTCGTGCTGCACGGTGCGACGGGCGCCGCCGACCTGGCCCGGGCCACGATGGCCCTCTACGGCACGTCGTCGCTGCCGGTGGCGGTCTTCGCCGGTGCGGCGGTGCTTGCCGCGCTGTCCCGACAGCGCGCCGCCACGGCGGCGACCACGAACGCGATGGTGGCCGAGCGGGAAGCCGCCGAACGGGCCCGGCACGAGCGGGGCGAGCGGCTGAATCTGGTCGGTCGCGCCGCCAGCGAGGTGCTTACCGAGTTGGCCGAGGGACGGGTCGATCCGGCCGACCCGGAGGTGCAGCGCCGCTGTGTACGGGCCGCCGCCCAGTTGCGTCGCCTGATCGCCGAGTCCGACGACGTGCCCCACCCCCTGCTGCACGAGTTGCGGGCCGCTGCCGATCTGGCCGAGCGCAACGGCCTCCCGATCGACCTGGTCACAATTGGTACACCGCCACCGTTGCCGGTGCGGATTCGCCGCAGCCTGGCGGATCCGCTCACCGCCGGCCTCGCGGACGCACAGGACTGGGCCCGGTTGACCGTGGTCTCCGGCCCCGACGAGGTGGTGGTCAGTCTCGTCACACCCGACCGGGAGGGCCCGGACACCACCGGGCATCCGCCGGAGGACGACGACGGGCAGGTGGAGCACCTCTACGAACGGGACGGGAAGATCAGATGGACGCAGACGCGCTGGCACCGGTGACGCCGGGGCGGCCTGTCGGTGTGGCTATCGTGGACGACCACCCGGTTGTCATCGACGGGGTGCGCGCCTGGTTGGCCACCGAGCCCCGGTTGACCGTGCTGGCCACCGGCGACGATCCGGACGAGGTTCTGCGAGCGGCACCGCAGGCCGACGTGGTCCTCCTCGACCTGCGGTTGCACGGCCGGCTGGTGCTGGACAAGTTGGCCCAGCTCAGCTCCGCCGGGCGACGCGTGGTGGTCTACTCCGAGCACTCCGACCCGGCCACCATGCTGGCCGCGTTGGACGCCGGGGCGGTGGCTTTCCTGGCCAAGCACGAGGGGCGGGAGCACTGTGTGACGACGGTGCTCGATGCGGCGAGCGACCGACCGTACGTCGGGCCGGCGCTGGCCGGCGCGATGGTCGGCGATCCGCGGCCGGACCGCCCGGTGCTGTCCGACAAGGAACGTGAGGCGCTGCTGCTGTGGTTCCAGTCGATGTCGAAGGCTTCGGTGGCCCGGCGGATGCGAATCAGCGAGCACACCGTGAAGCAGTACGTCGACCGGGCGAGGATCAAGTACACGCGGGCGGGCCGACCGGCCGCCACGAAGGCGGCGCTGCTCGCCCGGGCGATTGAGGACGGACTCGTCCGACCAGAGGAAATTGGTATCTACCGGTCGCGTGCGTCGACCGATCAGCCGACCCCCTAACGGGCGTCATGACAGCGGCGGACGCCTGGGCGAGGCTCGTGGGTAGATGCCGTCCGCACCGGAGGTCGCGACGATGCACGATGACGTCTCCCCGTTCTTCATCGCACCGCACCGGTTCGACGCGGTGGACGACGGCACGGGCCCGGTGCTGGACCGGCGGCACGAGTTGGTGCCGGATTTCGGCGAGCACGTGCTCGACCGCCATCGGGTGGACGTGGCCGGATACCTTCTCGGTCCGAGCGACGCCCACCGGGCCTGGGCGCTGCCCGCCCCGGTCGCCCTCACCGTCACCGATCACCGGCTGACGTACGTCGGCGCCGGCACTCAGCTCGCCCTCGTGGGCCCCGGACAGCGCGGGGCGGCCCGGCCGCCCGGGCTGGTCAGCGGGCAGATCCGCTGGCAGTGGCCGTCCCGGCTGGAATTGCTGCCTGCTGCCGGCGGCGACCCGGCGACCTTGCTGGTGGTCTGCGACGCGTTGCGTACGATCCGGCAGCCGGCACTCGCCCTGGTCGGTCCCGACGACCGGATCGGCGCGCTCGCCCGACAGCTGCGCCACGCAATCGCCACGTTCCGGCTGGTCCGGCCGGAGCTGGTGGACCTGTCCCCGCCCGAGCGGGACGCGCTCGCCCGCCTGACCCGGACCGCGTCGTTGAGCGGCGCGGGGCGGGTGCTGCTGCCTGGCGCCCTGCCGGTGGAGTTCCACTCCCGGGACGACTACTACCGGCCGAGGCAGGCCGACGCGCCGCCGTACGACGCGGCGTCCGGCCAGCGGTAGGCCCCTGCGACGGTCGGACCGGTGGTCAGCGGGTCGTGGAGCGCCGGTCGTCGGCGTCGAGCGCGGCGGCCTCCTGTGGGGTAGGCGCGCTGCCACCGAGATGCGCCGGCAGCCACCACCCGTCCGCTGGCGTGGCGGGCTGGTCCGGGTACTCCCGCTGAGCCCGGTCGACAAGCGCGGTCAGTCGGATACGCAGTTCCTCGGTCATCGCGGCGGGGTCCGGGTACGCGGCCGGATCCATCGGCTCGCCGACCAGAATGGTGATCGGGGTGTGCCGGCGGGTGAGCGTACGCGGATGCCCCTTCGTCCACAGCCGCTGGGTGCCCCAGAGCGCGACCGGCAGCACCGGTACCTGCGCCTCGTGGGCCATCCGGGTGGCCCCGCTCTTGAGTTCCTTGACGGTGAAGGAGCGGCTGATCGTCGCCTCGGGGAACACACCGACCACCTCCCCCGAGCGCAGCGCCGCCACGGCGGCGGCGTACGAGTCGGCGCCGGCACGCCGGTCCACCGGGATGTGTCGCATGCCTCGCATCAAGGGCCCGGACACCCGGTGCCGGAACACCGAGTCCTTGGCCATGAAGCGGACGAGACGTCGGGACTCCAGGGCGCCCAGGCCGCAGAAGATGAAGTCGAGGTAACTCACGTGGTTGCTGGCCAGCACCGCTCCCCCGGCACGGGGAACGTGATGATCGCCCTCGACGGTGAGCTTCAGGTCGAGGACCCGGAACATCGTCTTGGCTGCGGCGATGACGGGCGGATACACGAGTTCCGGCATCCCGGAACTTTACCTTGGGTAGGTTACGCACCGGTAGGGACGGTGGTCGCCACGACCTGCCGGGGCGTGGCCGGGTCGCCCGTCGCCCGATTGGGCAACCCGGCCACGCCTGTCACCCGGCCAGCGAGTGCAGGTCGACCCGGCCACGGGCGAAGGCGTCCACCCGGCCCCAGCGGCCGGGGATGTCCAGCACCTCGATCCGGCCCATGCCGACGGGCAGTCGCGGCTCGACCGCCAGGTGCCCCTCGTGTGGCTCCAGGCCGAGCATCGTACGCAGCAACAGCAGCGGAGCCCCCGTCGACCACGCCTGCGGACTGCACGCCGTCGGGTACTCAACCGGGAACTTCGTCTGCTCACGCGGATAACCGCCGAACGCCTCCGGCAACCGGCCGTCGAAGTACCGGGCGGCGTCCAGGATGCCGTTGGCGATCATTGCGGCCTCCTCGGCGAAGCCGTACCGGCGCAGACCCCAGGCACAGAACGAGGTGTCGAAGGGCCAGACGGTGCCGTTGTGGTAGCCGATGGGGTTGTAGCGCACCTCGCCCTCGGCCAGGGTCCGCACCCCCCAGCCGGTGAACAGCCGCGGCCCGACCAGGTGGTTGGCGATCTGCTCGGCCCGGTCGTCGTCGACGATGCCGCTCCAGAGCAGGTGGCCGATGTTGGAGCTGAGCACGTCGCACTGTCGTCCGTCCGGATCCAGCGCGAGCGCGTAGTAGCCGCCGTCCTCGACCCACCAGTCCCGGTTGAACCGTTCCTTCAGGGCTGCGGCCTCCCGCTCCAGCTGGTCGGCGTACGCCGGGTCGTCCCAGAACTCACGGGCCAGCCGCGCGCCGCGCATCTTCGCGTCGTACGCGTACCCCTGTACCTCGCAGGTGGCCCGGGGAAACGGCGGCAGGGTGCCGTCGCGGTAGGAGATGGAGTCCCAGGAGTCCTTCCAGCACTGGTTCTCCAGGCCGGTGTCGGTGTTGCGCCGCTCGTACCAGATGTAGCCGTTGCCGACCAGGTCGGCGTAGTCGTCGATCCACTTGAAGGCCCGGCGGCACTCCTGCTCCAACTCCTTGACCAGCGCGCCGTCGCCGCTCCACTGCTCGTACTCGTCGAGCAGCACCACGAACAGCGGGGTGGAGTCGACCGCTCCGTAGTACGGCGAGTGCGGTTGCTCCTCGAACGCGGCGCTCTCGCCGTACCGCATCTCGTGCAGGATCCGGCCGGGGTCCTCCTCCCGGAAGTCGTCGAACCGGGTGCCCTGCAGGGCCGCGAGGATCCGCAGCGTCGTCGCGCTCAGCTGCGGTGTGAACGGCAGCGTCTGCAGACAGGTCAGGATGCTGTCCCGGCCGAACATGGTCATGAACCAGGGCAGACCGGCGGCCGGCAGGGTCTGACCGCCAAGCGACAGCGGTGAGAAGCGCAACGCCGCCAGATCGACGATGCACTTGCGGTACGTCGCGGACAAACTGTCGTGCTCGCTGTTCACCGTCGGCGCCTTGGCGATCCACTCCTCCAGGTCGTGTTGCAGGGCGAGCCGTTCGGTGCCGTGCGTCTGCAATCCGAGACGCAGGTCCCGACCGCCCGGGCCGACCGCCAGGGTCTGCACGTCGATGCGGGTGTCCCACTGCTCGTTCGGTTCCAGGTGGATGGAGTACGCGAAGCCGTTGCGGTCGTACCGGGCCGGCGCGGAGGACGAGATGATCGTTTCGCGCTTGAAGTTGCCGCGCCGGTAGCCCAGGCGCAGCCGGTCCGGCTCGGCCTCACAGTAGATTTCACCCTTTTTGTTGAGGATCTCGTCCTTGACCTCGAACAGGTCGGCGAAGTCGCAGCCGGCATCCATCCGGATCTCCAGGTCGACCGCCTTCTCGTCGTGGTTGAGGATGGTGATGTCCTCCCGGAAGCTCCCACCGACCGCCCGCTCCCGGATGATCGACAGTTTCGCGTCCACGTAGTGCGTGGCCAGCCCGGGCACCAGGAAGAAGCGCGACTCGTAGTACTGGAGGTCGTCGTAGGAGAGGGCGTTCAGCCGCTCACCGTTGATCGTGAGCACCCACTTGGAGAGAAAGCGGGTGTCGATGGAGAACAGTCCCGTCGGTTCGGTAGGTGTCGCCTCGATGTCCCCGGTCGCCTCGCTGACGACGAAGTTGTTGCCGTCGAGGATCCGCACGGTGTGGCTGGGCGCCATCACTTCACCCCCTTCCGGTAGCGCTGCGGTCCCCTGGCGTGCGGCGAGCTGGGGAAGATCCGTTCGACCTGCACCACCAGGCGGGCGTCACCGGTGACCGTCATGTCCCCCCGGAGCAGCGCCGCCAGCCCGTTCTCCCGGCCGGTGACCAGCTCCTCGAAGAGGGCGGGGCTGGTGCCGACCACTGTGTCGGCCTCCATGTCCTGCCGGCTGACCTGGATGTTTCCCCGGTCGATCCGCATCAGCCAGTGGGTGGTCTGCGGTCCCTCGTGCAGGTCGAAGCGCAGGGCTCCGGAAATCTTCGCCAGCAGAGGTTCGTACCCCTGCTGGTCGAGGTCCTCGAAAAACCGCGTGGTCGCGTCCGCCATCGGGCCCCTCCTCCCGGTCGCTCATGTCCCGCAGGAGGGGTCCCCGACGCCCGGTGGCTCAACCTCACCCGCTTGGGGTGAGACCGCGTGGCCCGGTGGACCCGGTAAGCGGCCACGGCGAGTTCCCGGGTGCGGGGCGGACGCGCGGCGTCGAACCGCGCGAAGCCGGCTCCCGATGGCTCGAGAACCGGCTTCGGTTGGTGGAGGCGATCAGTTGTTGGGATCGTCCGCGCTAATGTCGGCCAGCACCGACTGGGGCTCCCGCTCGACCGCCAGGTCGCCCATGGACACCAGGCCGATCAGCCGGCCGTCCTCCACCACGGGCAGCCGCCGCACGGCGTACGTCCGCATCAGGTCGGCGGCGGCGACGGCGTCGTCGTACTGACTCACCGTAACCACGTCCTTGGTGGTGATCTGGTTCAGCCGGGTGGTGTCCGGGTCCATGCTCTCGGCCACGCCTCGGACCGTGATGTCCCGGTCCGTGACGATGCCGACCACGTTGTCTCCGTCGGTCACCACCACGTCACCGATCGCGGAGTCGCGCATCTCCTGGGCCGCCGCGACGAGCGTGGCGTTGCCGTCCATGGTCACCAACCGGGTCGTCATGAACTCTCCGACCGTTGTCATGGCGCCTCCCTCTGGGTGTCGGGCAGCCAGGGGTCTACCCGACGGCCGCAGCCAGTAACGTGGCCGGTCACCGCGCGGGTGTCGCACGCTCAGCCGCGCCTCGGTCGGCTGCCACGACCGGCGAAGGCCGGGCCCGGTGTCGGTGTGGTTCAGCCCTCGGCGGCAACCAGCTCGGCAAGCTGCACGGCGTTGAGTGCCGCGCCCTTGCGCAGGTTGTCGTTGGAGCAGAACAGCGCCAGGCCGTGCTCAGCGGTCTCGTCGGCGCGGATCCGGCCGACGAACGTCGGATCCTGCCCGGCCGCCCGCAACGGGGTCGGCACGTCGGAGAGCGCGACGCCGGGCGCGTCGGTGAGCAGCTCGTACGCCCGCTGCGGGCTGATCGGCCGGGCGAACCGGGCGTTGATCTGGAGCGAGTGACCGGTGAAGACCGGAACCCGTACGCAGGTGCCGGAGACCTTCAGGTCGGGGATCTCCAGGATCTTGCGGCTCTCGTTGCGAAGCTTCTGCTCCTCGTCGGTCTCCGCCGACCCGTCGTCGACGATCGAGCCGGCCAGCGGCAGCACGTTGAAGGCGATCGGCTGAGCGAACGAACGGGGGGCGGGAAAGTCCACCGCGCCGCCGTCGAAGGTGAGCCCGGTGGCGGTCTCGGCCACCTTGCGGACCTGCTCGTCCAGCTCGGCGACGCCGGCCAGGCCGGCACCGGAGACCGCCTGGTAGGTGGCGACGACCAGGGCGACCAGTTCCGCCTCGGCGTGCAGCGGACGCAGCACCGGCATGGCGGCCATGGTGGTGCAGTTCGGGTTGGCGATGATGCCCTTGGGCCGGTCGGTGGCGGCGTGCGGGTTGACCTCGGCGACGACCAACGGCACCTGCGGGTCCATCCGGAACGCCGAGGAGTTGTCGATGACGACCGCACCCGCGGCGGCGACCCGAGGCGCCAACTCCTTTGCGGAACCCTTGCCGGCTGAGAAGAGCACGATGTCCAGCCCGGAGTAGTCCGCGGTGGCGGCGTCCTCGACGGTGATCTCCTCGCCGCGCCAGGGCAGCGTACGCCCGGCCGAGCGCGCCGAGGCGAACAGCCTTACCTGCTCCGCCGGGAAGTTCCGCTCCGCCAGCACCTGCCGCATCACGCCACCGACCTGGCCGGTGGCTCCCACAATGCCGATCCTCATGCCCGCGAGGCTACCCAGCCCGGTGCCCGTACCGGGAATGCTTTCCCACCGCCGGGGATCCCCCCGGCCGGGCCGAGCCCGTTCGGGCCGGGACAGTCACCACCCGCCGGCCGGTTCCGCCGGAAGAACACCGCCGCACCACCGTTGCCGACCGCAGCATCTCAGCCCGGACCGCCGACGCCGCGACCGACGTCACAATCCCGGCCGGTGGGCTCGTCGATCAACCCGCCGGCGGGTGGTCGATCAGCTCGCCGAGACCGGTGGCCACCAGCTCGTCCCTGATCACCGCGGCATCGCCCTCCACCACCAGGGTCAGCGACTCCGGACGCAGGTGCGTGGCGGCAGCCGCCGAGACCTGGGCCACCTGGGCACCGAGCAGTTCCTCCCGCAACCGGGCGTGGTAGTCGTCCGGCAGGTCGTGCACCACAAGCGTGCTCAGCGCCCCGGCGATGGCCCGTGGGCTCTGCAACTCGACCGAGAGCTGGCCCGCTCGCCAGGACCGGGCCACCGCGAGCTCGTCCTCGGTCACCCCACCGGCCTGGGTACGCGCGATCTCCCCGACCGCCTCGACGAGCGCCGGTGCGGTGACGGCGGTCTGCACGCCGGAGCTGACCGCGAACCGACCGAACCGACGGGACGAGGCGAAGTCGCCCCGGATGCCGTACGTGTAACCGCGCACCTCCCGGATGAGGTGGTTCAGCCGGGAGGTGAACGCTCCGCCGAGCACGGTGCCGGCAAGCGCGATCGGCACATGGTCCGGGTGCGCCCGGTGTGGTCCGGGATGGCCGAGCCGCAGCGTGGACTGCACCGATCCGGGCCGGTCGACAAGGATGATCCGCCGCTCGGCACGCACCGGCACGTCGATCGGTACGCCCCGGTCAACCGGCCCGCCGCCGGTGCCGGTGAACGCCGTGGCCGCGAGGGCGTCCAGGTCGAGCCGGTCCAGATCGCCGGCGACGACGAGAGTGCCCGGACGGATGAACCACTCCGAGTGGAAGACGGTGACGTCCTCCACGTCCAGACCGGCCACCGAGTCGGGGTCGCCGTACATCGGGCGGCCCCAACGGTTGCCGGCGCCGAACAGGTCGGCGCGCAACGCCGCGTCGGCCCGAGGTCCCGGATTCGCCCAGTCCATCCGTAGCGCGGTCACCTCGTCGTCGCGGACCCGCCGGACGTCGTCCGGGTCCAGCCTCGGGGTGCGCACCGCCTCGGCGAGCAGTTCCACCGCCGCGCCCAGCCGGCCCACCGGCACCTGCACGCTCGCCTGGAAGGTGTCCCAGTCCAGCCCGGTCACCAACTCGGTGCCGAGCGCCTCGATGGCCAGCGCGTACGCGGTGGCGTCGCGCTGGGTGGTGCCCTCCTCCAGTGCCTTGGCCAACACCCCGCCGAGTCCCTCGCGACCCACCGGTTCACGGCCGGCGCCCGCGTCCAGCAGCAGCATCGCCACGGCGAGGTTCTGGCCGGGCAGGTGCGCGGCGACGACGTCGCCACCGGCGACGGTGCGGCGGACCACCTGGGGGAAACGGTACGGGCGGGCCGCGCCCGGGCCGGGCCGGTCAGCGATCAGGGTCACTGAGGGCCGCTCACTGCTCGCGCTCACAGCTTCTCCTCGGGAAGGTAGGTCAGGGTGGCCCGGTCGGCGGCGGCGAGCGTGTCGGCCGCCACCTCGGCGATCTCCTCGGCGGTCACCGCGAGCCAGGCCGGTAACCGCTCGGACACCGTGGCCGGGTCACCGAACTGGGTGGTGTACCGGCTCAGCGCGTCCGCCCGACCGTCCACCGTGGACATCTGCCGCCACCACGCGGTGGTCAGCAATGCCTTGGCGCGGTCCAGTTCGGCGGCGGTGACCGGCACGGTCACCAGTTCGTCGACCACCTCGGCGAGCCCGGCGGCCAACCGCTCACCGCTGACCCCCGGGCGGGCGGTCGCGGTGGCGATCAGCGGTGCCGGGGCGTGCGCCAGGTCCACCCCGTACGCCCCGACCAGATCGGGCTGGGCGATCCGTTCACCGTCGGCGAGCCGCTGGTAGAGCCGACTGCCCCGACCGCTGCCGAGCACGGTGGCCAGCACCGTCACCACGTCGTACCCGGGGCTGCCGAACGGGTGGGTGCGATGCGCGACGTACACGCGGGGCGCCGGCACCTCGGTGACCACCGTCTCCTCGGCGGGCACTCCGGTGGCCGGCACGACCCGGCCGTCGGGCGCCGGAGGGATGTCCGGCCGGGGCGGGATCCCGCCGAAGTACCGCTCGGCCAGGCTGACGACCTCGTCGACTGTGGTGTCACCGACCACGGTGAGCACGGCGTTGTTCGGCGCGTAGTACGTCCGGTGGAACGCCTGGAAGGTGGCCAGGTCGGCGGCGTTCAGATCGGCCATCGACCCGATGGTGGCGTGATGATACGGGTGACCCGGCGGATAGAGCAGCGGCAGCAGCCGCAGCCAGGCGTCCCCGTACGGCACGTTCTCGTAGCGCTGCCGCCGCTCGTTCTTGACCACGTCCCGCTGGTTGTCCAGCGTCTCCTGGGTCAGCGCCGGCACCAGCCCGCCCATCCGGTCGGCCTCCAACCAGAGCGCCAACTCAAGGTGCTCCGCCGGGACCGTCTCGAAGTAGTTGGTGCGGTCCGGGTTGGTGGTGGCGTTGAGTGAGCCGCCGGCCCCCTGGACCAGCTTCATGTGCTCGGTCTTCGCAACGTGCGTGGAGCCCTCGAACATCAGGTGCTCGAAGAGATGGGCGAAGCCGGTCTGACCGGCCGGCTCGTGCCGGGAACCCACGTCGTACCAGAGGTTGACCGCGACCGCCGGGGCGGTGCGGTCCTCGCTGACCACCACGCGCAGGCCATTGTCCAGTCGGGTCGTCGAGATCGGCCAGGGGTAACCGCTGTCGGGCATGGCACCGACGCTATCCGATCTTTCGCCCGGGCAGGCCACGGGACACCCACCGGCGAGCCGCGCCGACGGGCGGGCCCGTGCCGCGACGACCGCACGTCAGGCGGCAGTGCCGGAAGACGGCATCGACGGTACGGCCCTGGGTATGCGGAAGGCATGCCGACGATTACCTGGCCGCAGCCCGCCGCCATCGCCGAACGAGCGGCCCGGGCCCTGGCCCGGCTGCGCCGGGGACGGATGCTGCACCCGGCCGGCCGGTCCTTCGCCGGCGAGGTGCTGGTCTGGGGTACGGCCGGCCCGCCGACCGGCGTCCGACTGCTCGACCGGCCCGGTCACTACCCGGCCACCGTCCGCCTCTCCAAGGGAACGCCCACCCCGGACGCCTGGCCCGACGTGCTCGGCCTGGCGGTGCGGATACACCACCAGGCCGGAAGACCGTTCGATCTGCTGGTCAGCTCCAGCGCCGCCGCGCCGGTGCTGCGACACCTGCCCCTGCCCCGACGTCGGTTCACCGGCACGTACAGCTCGGTCATGTCGTACCGGGCCGGCCGGCGGCGGCTCTGGTTGGCCGCGCTGGCCGACCCGGAATCACCCGACCTGGGCCACGACCTGTCCGGCCTGTCCACCGCGGTGGCGGCCGGCCGGCCCGGGCTGGTCCTCGCCGTCGCCTCCGCCGTCGGACCGTGGCGGCCGTTCGGGCAGGTCACCATCGGCGATCAGCTCGGCGCGCGGGAGGACGCCGCGCTGGCCTTCGACCCGGTGGGCAACCTCCCGGAGGAACTGCGGTTGACCGGGCCCCTGGCCTGGCTGCGCCAGCACACCTACCGAGGATCCCGTCGAGGGCGTGGCGCCAGCGCTCAGTCCGGCGGTTCGACGGGGTTGACGGTCTGATCCGACGTACGCCGCTCCAGCACCGTGTCGGGGGCGGCGTTCTGGTCGGCTTCCCGGGCGTCGGACTCGGTCAGGATCGCGTCGGCCTGGGCATGCGCGTCGTCGCTGCCGGCCGCTGCCTCTTCCGGTAGCAGGTGGGCGCGGGACTCTACCCGCTCCTGGTCGCTTCGCTCGTCAGTCATGCCGCTCCTCATACCCCGCCCCCGTCTCCCGCACTCGGGGGCGGGCAGGGCTCCTCCTCAACGACGAAGGCGCCCTGCCACGACGCCAAGCTGGGCTCAGCGGAACGGGCCACGCACCTCGTAGGTGATGCCGCCGGATGAGGAGCCGGAGGTGCCGCGCTGCGACGAGAAGTAGAACCGGGTGCCGTCCGGCGAGAAGGCCGGCCCACAGATCTCCGAGGAGGACTGCCCGGTGATCCGCAGGAACGGCGCGACCACCCCGGCGGGAGTGATGACGTTGATCTCCATGTTGCCGCCGTCCTCGGCCACGTAGAGGTCACCCGAGCCGGCACCGGTGATGTTGTCCACCCCGGTCAGCGGCGCGGCGCCGGAGACCAGCGAGTCGTCGTACGCCAGATCGATTCGCTGGTTGACCGCGTCGTACGCCCAGACCCGGTTGTCGCCCTTGGTGGTGAACCAGCAGGTGCCGTCGTCGTACCAGCAGCCCTCGCCACCGTTGAACCGCTTGGCACCGGAGACCTGGCTGCGGGTCAGCGTCGGCGACCCGTCCGGGTCCGGCACTCGCGCCCAGGTCACCGGGCCGCTGGTGGCGCTCCCCGCGACCAACACCTCCAGGGTGCCGGCGGCAAGATTGCCCCAACTGTTCGGTCGGAACCGGTAGAAGCAGCCGTTGCTCTCGTCCTCGGTCAGGTAGATCACCCGACGGTCCGGGTCGCAGGCGGCGGCCTCGTGCTTGAACCGTCCCATCGCCGCCCGCCGCACCGCGGCGGTGCCGCCCTGCGGGTACGTCTCGTAGACGTATCCGCGGCTGACCTCCTCGCAGGAGAGCCAGGTGCCCCACGGGGTGGCGCCACCGGCACAGTTCTGGTTGGTGTTGGAGAGGATCCGGTACGCCGACGCGATGCTGCCGTCGGCGTTGAAGCGCACCGCCGAGGCGCCACCGCCCGGGGTGATCTCGGAGTTCGAGACGTAGATCCAGCCGGTGCCGGCGACGAAGCAGGCACCGCCGTCGGGGGCGTCGTGCCAGGTGTACGACGTCCCGGAGACGGTCTGGCGGGACCGGGCGATCACCCGGCTGGTGAATCCGGTGGGCAGCTGGATGCCGTTGCCGTCGGCGGTCCGGAGCGAGCCGTAGGGGCTGGGGCCGGGCTGAGCGGGTGCGGCCACGGCGGCGCCCGCCCACAGGCTGCCGGAGAAGGCGGCGGCGCCACCGGCGACGGTGGCGCGCAGGACGGTACGACGATCCATGGATGACCTCCGGGTGATCCGCGTTGGGTGGCGCTGGAGTTACCGGGAGTTTCATCGGTGCCGATGAACGCGAGGCGAGGCTTTGTCGACGAGAGGATGAGCGCTCGGGCGCGGTCGGGTACGCTTACCGCCGTGACGCGCTCGTATCGATGGTTTAGCCAGCCGGCTCGCAGGCCGGTGACTTCACCATGATCTGACGTCACCGTTGTCGAGCCGGCCGGGCAGGAGCTTTCGTTCCTGCCCTTTCGCGTACGAGCAGCCGGCTCGACCCGGGCACCGGCCCCGGGTGCGGTCGGCGGAAGGATGCCCACCGTGACGACCCCGGAGAACCACCGGGTCATCGACCAGCGGATCGACCGTGTCGTACCGCTGACCACCCCAGCTCTGCTGCTGCACGAACTGCCCCTGGACGACGACCTGACGGCGGCCGTGCTGTCCGGCCGCCGGGCGGTCGGTCAGGTGCTCGACCGCACCGACGACCGGCTGCTGGTGGTGGTCGGGCCCTGCTCGGTGCACGATCCTGCCGCCGCCCTCGACTACGCGCAGCGGCTGCGCGCGGCGGCCGAGCGGGTCGATGAGGACCTGCTCGTCGTGATGCGGGTCTACTTCGAGAAGCCGCGTTCAACGGTTGGCTGGAAGGGGCTGATCAACGATCCGGGGCTGGACGGTTCCGGGGACGTCAACACGGGTCTGCGTCGAGCTCGGGCGCTGCTGCTCGACGTGCTGCGTCTCGGCCTGCCGGTGGGTTGCGAGTTCCTCGACCCGATCACCCCGCAGTACATCGCGGACACCGTCGCGTGGGGGGCGATCGGGGCGCGCACCGTGGAGAGCCAGGTGCACCGTCAGCTTGCCTCCGGGCTGTCCATGCCGATCGGCATGAAGAACCGTCCGGACGGCAGCATCGGCACCGCGGTCGACGCGATCCGGGCCGCCGGCGTACCGCACGTCTTCCCCGGCATCGACGTCTCCGGCACCCCGGCGATCATGCACACCCGGGGCAACGCCGACGGCCACCTGGTGTTGCGGGGTGGCGGCGGCCGGCCGAACTACGACGCCGCGTCCGTGGCCGGTGCGCTGGACCTGCTGCGCGCCGCAGGGCTGCCGGAACGGCTGGTGGTGGACGCCAGCCACGCCAACAGCGGCAAGGACCACCGTAACCAGCCCGTGGTTGCCGCCGACGTGGCCGCACAGATCGCCGCCGGTCAGCGAGGCATCGTGGGGATCATGCTGGAGAGCTTCCTGGTACCGGGTCGACAGGACCTCGACCCCACCCGCGAACTCACCTACGGCCAGTCGGTCACCGACGCCTGCATCGGCTGGGACACCACCGACGAGGTGCTCGCCGAACTGGCCGCCGCCGTCCGCGCCCGCCGCGCCACTACCTCCCTCCCCACCCCCGCCTAACCGCCCCCCGCCCCCGCCGACCCGTGTTGATCATGAGGTTAGCGACTGTGTTCGATCTCCACGGTGCCGCCAACCTCATGATCAACGCGGATGGGTGGGTGGGGGGTGGGGTGTTTTGGTGGGGTGGGGGCGGGTAGCTCAGGTGGGTGACCGATGACGTGCCCGTGACCGAGGCGCCCACCACGCAGGCTCGGCTGCCCGACAGCATCCTGGCCGACGTGCCCGTGGTCGACACCGCCGCGCTCGATCCGCCCACCACCGACCTGCCCGGCACGGCTGCCGCAGTCGGGGACGAGGTGGAGACCGAGGAGGTGGACACCCGTCCGCTCGACGAACTGCTCGACGACCTCTACCACGGTCAGGAGCGAATCAGTCAGGTGGACATCTACCGCCGCGCGGTCGCCGCGGAGCTGCCGGCGCAGCTGCTGTCCCGGCTCAACGCGTTGCCACAGGGCGAGTACGCGGTCGACGAGGTGACCGACCTGCTGGGTGGCTCGGCGGGCTGATCAGCCGGCCGGGACCGGCGACGAGGAGAGGAACACGATGACGCAGCGCGAGGAAGATCAGCACCCCCATCCGCCCGCGCTCGGCCAGCCGCCGGAGGGGACGGACACCCTGCCGGAACCCGACTTCGCCAACGAGCACGACCGCACCGCCGTCGACCGGGACATCATCACCGGCGCGGACGAGGACGAGCGGGAGCCGGAGTCGCCGCGCGGCTGGTCCGGAATGCAGCGCTGAATCGCGGTTCTGCCGCTGGTTGACGCCCGCGAGGTAGGCCAGGCAGGCAGCCCCAGGTCACCTGCCGTGCCGCCGGCATCCGGTCAGACAGCAGCAACGACGCGGCCGACCCGTCTCCCGGGTCGGCCGCGTCGTACGTACCGTCAATCCTTCTCGTCGCCACCCTCGGCCGCCTGCTGGGCCACCGCGTAGCCCATCTGCAGGAAGTCGGAGGCGGCCACCGCGGTCAGTGCCGTGGCGACGAGCCGGGTCAGTCGCGGCGCGAGCACCAGCCCGCCGGTGAGACCGGTGGCCACCCAGACGGCCAGGCAGAACGGGCAACTGAGCAGTTCCCCGATCGCATGGCGGGTGGAGCTGCCAGAGTCGCGTACCTGCTCCATCACCTCGCCGCTGCCGATCGGCCGGTCGTAGCGGGTGAAGGGGGCCCGCAACGGACTGGTCACCGCATCCTTGGACAGCAATCGGCTGAGCTTGTGGGTGGCGATGGCGAGCAGCACCACGTCCGACGTGGCGGGTCGCTCGGGCACGCTCCGCCCGGTCACCTTCACCAGGCCGGCGATCGCGCCGGTCACCCCGGCGTAGGTGCCCATCGCCGCCAGGTAGCCACCGAGCGGGCGGTGCTCGTGCGGCGCATACGCCTGGCGCAACCGCGCCACCTTCTGCTTCAAGTCGCTCACCCGGCCTCCTCTTCGGGTCACGCTACGATCCGCCGCAGTCCGGCGGGGGGTTCGATCGAGTCAGCCGGCCTGCAGGTTGTCCGCCACCTCGCGGGCAAGGCTGTTCAGCGCCTCGTCGGCGAGCCGGTCGACGTCCCCGCCACCGCCACCGAGTTCCAGCCGGAGCCGGGAACCACCAGCGTCGACCGGCTCCACCTGTAGCTCGGCCGACCAGTCGGCGCCACGGGCCGTCCAGCGCGCCCGCAGTTGCCCGGCGTCGCCCTCCCGGGCCGGTTCACTCGACAGCAGCGGCTCCGGCAACCACGAGGAGATCCGGTCGGGGTCGGTGGCCGTGTTGAAGACGACCTCCGGGGGCGCGGACACCCCCCGTTCCGCGTACGCCATCACGCGTCCCGCAGCCGGCTCGGGTCGACCTCGCGCCCCGGGTGGCGAGCGAGGTACTCGGTCTCCAACTCGGCGGTACGCCGCAGGTGGTTGGCGAGCGCCGAGTCGGTGGCGTGGCGCAGCGTGTCCAGACGGGTGCGGTGCAGGCTCTGCATCTCCCGAATGAGATCCGCCTCGCCCAGCTCGGCGGGATCGATGCCGAGCATGTCGGCCTCGGGCGCGGGGGCCGGTGTCCGGTCGTCGCCCCACTCGGGAATCCGCTGCTCGGGGCTCACCTCCGTACCGCCGGCGGGAAATCCGTCCTGTCGTCCCGATGCCGTCATCTCGCCCCCTCGTCCGTCCTGGGCTGGCGTCTGTACGGTTGCCCGCCTCGGGTGTCGCCAAACCACGACGCACTACGACACCGCGTCGGAGAAGGCGGCCGGTTTCGGTACCCTCGTGGCATGAAGCGGCTCTGGACCCCGGCGTGGATCGCGCGCCACGTGGCCATGGTCGTGCTGGTGACCACCTTTCTCGGTCTCGGTTGGTGGCAGGTCAGCCGGGCCGCCGCGGGCAACGCCATCAGCTGGGGTTACGCGGTGGAGTGGCCGATCTTCGCGGGCTTCGTGGTCTTCGTCTGGTGGCGCGAGGTACGCCATGCGCTGCGCACGGGACCGCCGACCGGGGACACGGTCGCGTCGGCGTCCGTCGGCCAGCCGGGCGAAGCCGTCGGGCCCGACGATGTGACCGCTCCCGACGCGATCGACGCCGAGCAGCCACGGACGGGGATCCGACGTCCGGTGCGGGTTGCCCGGGTCCCCGCCGGTCCCGGCGAGGACGACGCCGACCTGGCCGCCTACAACCGCTACCTGTCATGGTTGAACGCCAATCCGGGCGCGAAGCCCGGTGACTATCCCGGCTGAGCCGGGCCCGGAAGGACGGACGAGAAGTGCGCGCTGCCCTCACCCGCTACCGCGTGATCGCCTGGGTCGTCGGCGTGGTGCTGATCCTGCTGGTCGTGATCGGCATGCCGCTGAAGTACGGCTTCGACAACCCGGTCGTGGTGGAGACCGTGGGCCAGGCACACGGCTTCCTCTACATGGTTTACCTGGTCGCCGCGTTCGACCTGTCCCGCCGGGCCGACTGGCCACTCAAGCGCATGGTCCTGGTGATGCTGGCCGGCACCGTGCCGTTCGTCTCCTTCTGGGCGGAGCGGCGGGTGAGCGCGCTGGTCACCGCCGAGCAGCGGGAGCGGGAACAGGCGCAGGCGCCCGAGCCGATCGCCGGTTAGCGACCCGCCCTCACCGTCGCGGTCGCCACGGGTCGGCACCGGCCAGCGGGTCCTCCCACCCGCCGTAGCTGTTCATCTCACGGGCTCGACGCAGTGCCCGGCTCACCTGGCCGAACTGCTGCTCGTCGTCGCTGCTGAACAGCAGTTCGTCGGTACCGGCCCGGCGGCCCCACAGCTCGTACGCCGGTGGCCGCCAGCGGTCGCCCGCCGCCGCGAGCAGCACCGGCACCAGGAACACGGCACCGAGCAGCAGGTACGCCCCGGCGGTGAGTCGTTGCAGCCCTCCGGTGAACCCCAGCAGCAGTCCCACCCCGCCGATCACCACCGTCGAGACCAGCACGGCCCGGGTCGCCGCCCGGTCGTGCGGCCCCCGGGTGCTGTGCAGATGGGTCAGCTCGGCGACGCGCCAGGTGCTGCGGCCGACCGTGAACCGGTCGACCGTGACGATGATCCCGGGCCGGGCGTAGAGCAACGTCGGCCCGGCGCCGGCGCCTCGGGGTGTTCGTGGCGTCCGCGTTGTCGCGCCATCAGGATTCACGCCCCCTCCTCCCACGGCTGGTGGCACCGGGTTGGCCTCCGTCGGCCCTGCACATCGACGCCGGTTGGCGGGAATCCCGGTCGCGCGATTCATTGTGGGCCGTGCGCGCCACTCCGGCTGCGACGTTTCCGATGGTCAGAGGCTTGCGACCAACCGCCGTCGCCGGAAAGAGACCACCAAGTCCGGCTTGTCGGTCAAAACGTCCCGGCATCCGACGTCATATGCCGGGAGCGACCAGTCCGACATGTCGCCGATAACCTGCTTGACGCTGATTGCCACTGCGTGTTCCGCCACAGCACTCCCAGTGGTCCCGGCTTTCTCTGCGGATGACTCCCGTCCCGTACTAGGTTGGGCAGGTCGGCTCGGCCGGCCGCTGTCCACCAGGACGGCACCGGGCCGTCGCCGTCGCGGAGCCTCAGCCGCCCGCGCCGGCACCGGGAGAGGAGCATTCGGGCTCTTGTCGTCCCTGACGCACACGCCGCGCGCCCTGACGGTCGCCGCTCTCGCACTGGCGCTGCTCGTGCCGGCGACGGTGGCCCGGGCCGAACCTTCCCCCGCCGAACTGACCCGGCGGATCGAGAAGGCCTCCGTCGAGCTGGAACGTGTGGTGGAGGCCCACAACGAGCTGCGGGAGAAGATCAAGGAGAACCGGTCCGCGGTGGAGCGGTTGCAGGACCGGATCGGCCCGCTGGAGCAGCAGGCCGAACAGAGCCGGGCGGACGTCGGCGAGTTGGCGGTGACCGCGTACAAGACCGGCAACCTCGGCACCGTCGACGCGTTGCTGCACGGCGGTGACTCGACCTCCGTACTGGACCGGCTCGGCACGCTTGACCACCTGACCCGGCAACGGCAGGCCACCATCGCCAGCTACACCGCCGACCAGCGGCGACTGCTCGACGAGAAGACCCGGCTGGACGTCACGCTCAGCCGTCAGGCGGCGCAGTCGCGCGAGTTGTCGTCGGCGAAGAAACGGATCGAGCGCGATCTCGCCAAGCTCTACGAGATGCGCCGGGAGGCGTACGGCCGGGCAACCGAACGACCGGCGAACCGAGCCAGCAACGCCCAGGACGCGCCGGCCGTCTCCGGCAAGGCCGGCGTCGCCGTCCGGTACGCCTACGGCGCGCTGGGCAAGCCGTACGGCTGGGGCCAGGACGGGCCGGGCAGCTACGACTGCTCCGGGCTGACCTCGGCCGCCTGGCGGGCGGCAGGCCGATCCCTGCCGCACAACACCCGAATGCAGTGGGGCGTGGTGGCCCACATCAGTCGCGGCGAGTTGCGCCCCGGCGACCTCGTCTTCTACCGCAGCCTCGGCCACGTGGCCATCTACGTGGGCGACGGGCAGGTCATCCACGCACCGACCTTCGGCCGCAACGTGGAGAAGCGACCCGTGGATCTGATGTCACCGTACGGTTACGGTCGGGTGCGTTGAGCCACCGGTCGTGAGGTGCCGTTGTCGGCGGCGTCCGACAACGAAGAACGGCGAACGGCCGGCGTCCCGATAGACGCCGGCCGTTCGCCGTTGTTGTCGCCTGCTCAGGCCGCTTGCAGGCCCTCCGCTCGGGCCAGCTCGCGGAGCCGGCCGAGCGCCTGGATCTCCAACTGCCGGATCCGTTCCCGGGACAGGGAGAACCGCGAAGCCACCTCGGTCAGCGAGTGCTCCCGGCCGTCCTCCAGCCCGTACCGGGCCCGCATGATGCCGGCCGAACGGTCATCCAGGTGGTTGAGCAGCCCTTCGATCCGCTGCCGCTCCAACCCGGTGAGCACGATCTCCTCCGGGGAGGGTGCGTCGCTGTCGGCGACCAGGTCACCGAGGTTGGTGTCGCCGTCGTCGCCGACGGGCGTGTCCAGCGACACGGTGTCCTGCGACCAGCGGACCAGTTCGTTGACCCGCTCGACGGTCACCCCCAGCGCCGCCGCGATCTGCTCCGGCTCCGGGTCGCCGCCCAGCTCACGGGTGAGCTGCCGGGCCACGTTACGCATCCGGTTGACGTCCTCCACCAGGTGCACCGGCAGCCGCACGGTGCGCTCCTGCTGGGCGATCGCCCGGCTGATCGCCTGGCGGATCCACCACGTCGCATAGGTCGAGAACTTGTAGCCACGCTCGTAGTCGAACTTCTCGACCGCCCGGACCAGACCGGTGTTGCCCTCCTGGATGAGGTCCAACATGGGCATGCCGGAGCGGACGTAACGTCGGGCGATCGACACGACCAGTCGCAGGTTGGCCCGGATGAACAGGTCCTTGGCCCGCTCCCCGTCGGCGATCAGCCGTTCCAGTTCCTCCCGGGTCGCCCCGTCGGGGACGCGGTCCTCGCCCAGCAGGTGCTCGGCGTACAGGCCGGCCTCGATGGCCTTGGAGAGGTCGACCTCCTTGGCGGCGTCCAGCAGCGGCGTCCGGGAGATCTCGTGCAGGTAGACTCCGACCAGGTCGCGTTCCTCGGCGACCTCGTCAGTTCGCATTCCGATGTTCTTGTCCACGGTGCCCACGGTCCCCTCGCTCGCGCCGGTTGCCCGGTTCCTTGCCATCCCCACGCCCATCAGCCCTCCCCCGTAACCTCCGCTGTGCCCATCGGTGCTGACATCTACACAACAGATGAGACGTGTCGGGGATTCCATGTCGTGGGTCGAAAGTGTCACGAATGCCTGATAATCAGCTGAGAGCAGCGTCCACGTTTGCTGTCAGCACCCTGCCTGGCTGTCGTCGGCAGGAACCCCGTGAGGTCGACGGATCGACGGATCACCGTCCGTTCCGGTCCATGGCAGCACTGCCCGGCCGATAGGCACAGCGACCCGGGTCACCAGCGTGCTGCGATCCTGGTCACTGCCTGATACGCGTACGTGGACCGCTCGGTTCATCCACGCCGGTGGTAATACCCCACGCCCTGATGAACAATCCGCGCCCCGGTCCTATGCCCGCCGCGGCCAGGGCTCCGGCCGGCTGTCGCGTTCCTGACCCAGCGCCGCGTTCGTGGCAACCGGGTGGCGAGTGGCCGGGCGCGCCATGAGGGCCGTCGAGAGGCCGTTCCGGACGATCGTCCGGCCGGTGCCTCCTTGGGTGGCGATCCCGTGCCGCGCCGGCTTCAGCCGTCACGCCCGCTTCCGGCCGGAGTCCTCCGGGTGGGTCTCACGGTCCGCCGATCGGGCATCGCACTAACCTCAGGTCATGGCGAATCGCAGTGTGTTGGTCACCGGGGCCACGGGCGGACTGGGCACGGCGGTCAGCGCCGCGTTCGTGGCGGCCGGGTGGCGAGTGGTCGCGCCCCAACGCCGGCAACCGGACCCGCTGCGCGGACCTGAGGCCAACGCTCCCGTCCGGATGGTCGCGGACCTGACCGACCCGCAGGACGTCGCCCGGGTGGCCGAGGTGGCGGCCGGAGATCCCGAGGCACCGCTACGCGCCGTGGTCAACCTCGTCGGCGGTTACGCCAGCGGCGGTCTGGTGCACGAGACGCCGGTCGAGGACTTCGAACGGATGCTCACCCTCAACCTCCGCCCGACCCATCTGGTCACCCGGGCCGCGCTGCCCCACCTGATCGCCGCCGGTGGTGGCGCGGTCGTCTGCGTGGCTGCCCGGGCGGCGGTCGCGCCCTTCCCGGGAGTCGGCGGCTACGTCACCGCGAAGGCCGCCGTGCTCGGCTTCGCCGCCGCGGTGGCGGTGGAGTACAAGGCGGCCGGAGTCCGCTGCAACACGGTGCTGCCCAGCGTCATCGACACCCCGACCAACCGCGGCGCGATGCCGGACGCCGATCACAGCCGATGGGTGGACCCGGCCGAGATCGCCTCGGTGATCCGCTTCCTCGCGTCGGACGAGTCGGCGCCCACCAGCGGTGCCGCCGTACCCGTCTACGGACGGGCTTGAAGCGGCACCAGTTCCGTCACCGGTGCCGCGACGTCGGTCGGCTCGCCTCCGGCTGCCAGCCAGGCGTTCAGGTGCCCACGGATCTCCCGGGCGATCTCCTCGGCCGGGAGATCCGCGTTGACCGGCACGAACGTCGGATACTCCGGCAGCGTGCGGTAGGCCAGGTCAGCGGCGGCCAGGAAGCCGAGGCTCTCGTGGTCGGTGCCCCTGCGCTCGATCCGCCGGTACGCCTCGATCGGCTCGACGGTCAGCAGGAACGTCACCTGCGGTCGGGGGAAGAGTCGGTAGGCGGCCCGGACCAGCCGCTCCCAGCGGTGCCCGTCATGAGCCCGCAGGCTGGCGTACTGGCAGGCGGCATAGCGGTCCATCACCGCGACCCGTCCGCTGAACAAGCCACCGACAAGCGTCATCGCGATGGCCAACCAGCGCAGCACGGACTCCGCCAAAAGCATTCCGTCCCGGCCGAGGAGGCTCTGGGCATCCGGCCGACCGAGTCGGTGCGCCGCCCGGCCGAGCCAGCGCCGTCCACCCGCGTTGCGGTGATAGGTGGCCGGTAAGCCGGCTGCGGTGAGTGACTCGGCGAGCCGATACGCCTGGGTGGTCTTGCCCGAGCCGTCGATGCCGATCAGGGCCACGGTGCGAAGCCGGCCCCGGGCACAGCGGACTCCCGTCGTAGCGGGCGCTCCCATCGATCTGGCCACCCTGGAAAGGTTATCCGACGAGCGCACGAGGGTGCACCATAGATCCGGTTTGAACCCCTTTCGTCCCCTTGCGCGCGCGGCGCAGGTGTGGACGACCGGAATGCCGGGTACCGATCGGAGATCCCACCGGTGGCACCCCCGACGAATCGACGGGAGAGGCGAGATGGCCGAGCGCGACGACGAGACTCTCCTACACACCCTCAAGAAGGTCGCCGCCGTGCTCAAACAGTCCGAGATCCCGTTCGCTCTCGGCGGCAGCTTCGCCGTCTACGCGCACGGCGGGCACTCCAGCGAGCACGACGTCGACTTCCTCATCCGCGAGTCCGACGTCGAAGCCGCGTTGGAGGCGCTGGGGCAGGCCGGTTTCACCGCCGAGCGGCCCCCGGAGGACTGGCTGGTCAAGGTCTACGACGGCGGTCGGATGGTGGACCTGATCCACCGCCCGGTCGAGACGCCGGTGACCGAGGAGACCTTCACCGACACGGTCGTACGGCCGGTGGACGCCATCCACATGCCCGTGCTGTCGGCCACCCAACTGATGGTGCACAAGCTGCTCAGCTTCTCCCAGCACTACTGCGATTTCGCTCGGGGGCTGCCGCTGGCCCGCTCGCTGCGTGAGCAGATCGACTGGGAACGGGTACGCAAGGAGACGCAGCACTCGCCGTACGCGGAGTCGTTCCTGGTGCTGCTGGACAGGCTGGACGTCGTGCCGCTCTCCGGCACGGCCGACGGGAAGGGGAGAACGTGACCGCGCACCTCGACTCCGGCGCCGGTCCGCCCGACGAGTACGTCGAGGCGGAGATCCACCGGCTGCTCACCGAAGATCCGGCCGTTGCCGAACAGGGAATCACCGTGGTCCGCACCGAACGCGCTCTCGTGCTGCACGGCGAGGTCGAGAGCGCGCACCGGCGGGAGGAGATCCTGCGCCGGGTGGCCGATCGCTTCCCGGACGTTCCGATCAGCAGTGACATCGGGGTGATCCGCGCGCAGGCGCCCACGGAGATCGAGCAACTGCCCTGAGGGAGGTTCGATGGTTATCCGGATCGCCGCCGTGGGCGACGTGCATCTGGACGAGGACGTGGTCGGCCGATTTCGGCCGGCCCTGGAACAACTGCCGGGCAGCGTCGACGCGCTGCTGCTCGCCGGCGACCTGACCCGGCACGGCACCGAGGCCGAGGCCCGCTGCGTGGCCCAGGAGTTCGGTGGTCTGGGTGTACCGGTGATCGCCGTACTGGGCAACCACGATCATCAGTGCGACCAGGTGCCCCAGGTGGTGGGGACGCTGGAGGAGGCGGGCATCACCGTGCTGGAGGGCGACGGGGTGGTGCTGGACTGCCCGGGTGGCCGCCTCGGCGTCGCCGGGGTGAAGGGCTTCGGTGGCGGTTTCGCCGGCCGGTGCGCCAGCGACTTCGGCGAGCCGGAGATGAAGGCGTTCGTACGCACCACTACCGAGAGCGCCGACCGGTTGAGTGAGGCGTTGCGCTCGCTGGACTGTGACGTGCTGGTGGCACTCACCCACTACGCCCCGGTGCCGGACACCCTGGCCGGAGAGCCGCTGGAGATCTACCCGTTTCTCGGCTGCTACCAGCTGGGGCAGGCCGTCGACGCCGCGCCGACCGCACTCGCCCTGCACGGGCACGCCCACCACGGCTCCGAACGCGGCACGACCCCGGGCGGGGTACGCGTACGCAACGTGGCCCATCCAGTGATCAAGCAGGCATACAGCGTCTTCCAGCTGGGCGATCACCTTGATCAGAGTGAGGTTTCCGGAGTCGCCGCCGGGGGTATTCAGCAACCATGGAGCTGATTCTCTGGATTCTCGCAGTCGTACTGGTGGTCGCCGGAATTCTCGCGCTGTTCCGCCGGCAGATCCTCTGGGGCATCGTCCTCATCGTTGTCGGGCTGCTCGTCGGCCCGGGTGGGGTCAGCATCTTCAATTGACCTGGCGGCGCAGGGCGCCGCTCACCGGACCCGCCGGGGTCGTCGCGCCCGGTACTCCGTCCTCCCGACAGGAGTTACCGGACGCGGAGACCCCGGCGTGCTTGTCGTCAGCCGGTCGGGGGACCGCGCCCCCGCGCTGCGGCCGGCCCAGGCGGGCCGTTCGAAACGGTACGGGCAGCTACGCCCGGCAGGTTTGCCGCCGCCACTCAGCGGAGAACCACCTACCATGCGGACGAGTGCGGAACAGACCCGACGGAACGGCGCCGGCAAGTGGTGGGCGCTCGCCGGTTTCGCGGTGGCCGTGCTGGCCGCTGCCGTGATCGGCAACCTGGCCGCGTCGGGCGCCGCCGACCAGTACGCGAACCTCGACCGGCCCGCGTGGTCGCCGCCGTCCTGGCTCTTCGGCCCGGTCTGGACCGTCCTCTACGTGACGATCGCGGTCGCCGCCTGGCTGGTCTGGCGCCGGGTGGGCTTCGGTGCGGCCCTCGGCGCGTGGGCGGTCCAACTCGTCCTCAACGCCGCCTGGACGCCGCTTTTCTTCGCCGGCGACCGGTATGGGCTGGCGTTCGCCGAAATCGTCCTGCTGTGGCTGGCGATCGGTGTGACCGTCCTGCTGTTCGCCCGGGCGAACCGGGTGGCGGCGGTACTGCTGCTGCCCTACTGGGCGTGGGTGACCTTCGCTGCGGCCCTCAACTACTCGATCTGGCAGCTGAACGGCTGACCGACCCTGGTCCGACGGCGGGCCAGCGACGGCGGGGACAGCGCCGGCAGCGCCGGCCCGGCAGTGGTGCTCCGCTGCCCGCCAGCCAACCTCCGCCGAAGAGAATTTCCACCGCCCCGGTCCATCAGCGGGAGGATCCGCTGATAGACAGGGCTCTTTCCCGCAGATGGGCGCGGATCCTTGGCCTCTCGCCAGGTTTCCGGATTGTTACTCGCTCGTGTCCCTCCAGGGGTGGACCCCAGGGAGATGCAAGCGCTTACATGTGAAAACGCCCATCGGACCGGCGCCAGGTCAACCGGACGCGATCCCGGCCGGCGCCGGACAGGAAGGAGGACGGCATGGCGGTCTCTGCCAGGCCACGCCAGGCCCTCGCGATCGTTGGCGCGATCGGACTGGCACTCAGCGCCACCGCTTGCGGCACCGGAAGCAGCAGCAACGGCGGCAGCAGCAACGCCGATTCCGCGGAGTGCGCCCCGTACGAGGACTACCAGGGCCACGAAGGCAAGACGGTCAACATCTACTCGTCGATCCGAGACATCGAGGCCGACCGCCTGGCGGAGTCCTGGAAGCAGTTCGAGGACTGCACCGGCATCACGATCAATCACGAGGGAAGCGGCGAGTTCGAGGCTCAGCTCCCCGTACGGGTCGACGGCGGCAACGCCCCCGACCTGGCCTTCATCCCCCAGCCCGGCCTGCTCGCCCGGTTCGCCGAGCGCAACCAGCTGAAACCGGCCAGCGCCGAGACCAAGGCGATGGCCGAGCAGAACTACTCGCCGGACTGGCTGAAGTACAGCACCGTCAACGGCACCTTCTACGGCGCGCCGCTCGGGTCGAACGTGAAGTCGTTCGTCTGGTACTCGCCGAAGATGTTCCAGGAGAACGGCTGGACCGTCCCGACCACCTGGGACCAGATGATCCAGCTCAGCGACACGATCGCCCAGAGCGACGTCAAGCCGTGGTGCGCCGGCATCGAGTCCGGTGACGCCACCGGCTGGCCGGCCACCGACTGGATCGAAGACGTGATGCTGCGGACGCAGACCCCCGAGGTCTACGACCAGTGGACCACGCACGAGATCCCCTTCAACGACCCGCGGGTCGCGGAGGCGCTGGACCGGGCCGGCACGATCCTGAAGAACGACAAGTACGTCAACGGTGGCTTCGGTGGGGTGCGCAGCATCGCCACCACCTCCTTCCAGGAGGCGGGCGTGCCGATCACGCAGGGCAAGTGCGCGCTGCACCGGCAGGCCTCCTTCTACGCCAACCAGTGGCCTGAGGGCACCCGGGTGGCCGAGGACGGCGACGTCTTCGCCTTCTACTTCCCGGCCATCGACCCGGCCAAGGGCAAGCCGGTGCTGGGCGGCGGCGAGTTCGTGACGGCCTTCGCCGACCGTCCCGAGGTGCAGGCGGTGCAGACGTACCTCGCCTCCGGCGAGTACGCCAACAGCCGCGCGAAGATCGGCGACTGGGTGTCCGCGAACAACAAGGTCGACCTGGCCAACGTCGCCAACCCGATCGACAAGCTGTCGGTGGAGATCCTCCAGGACGACAGCACGGTCTTCCGGTTCGACGGTTCCGACCTGATGCCCGCCGCCGTCGGCGCCGGGACCTTCTGGAAGGGCATGGTCGATTGGATCAACGGCGGGAACACCGCCAGCGTCCTGCAGGGTATCGAGAGCAGCTGGAAGTAATTCCGGTGGTGGGCCGGTCCGCGTTCGCGGGCCGGCCCACCGGCTCTACCGAGGACCCGGGGAGGGTTGATGGACTTCGACTTTGCCGAGCAGGCACCCAAACTGATGATGCTGCTGTGGGGGTTGGTCGCCTTCGCGGTGGTGGTGGGCGGCCTGCTGGTGCTGCTCGACGCGGTGCCGGCCGTCTTCGCGCGGCGACGCGAGGCGCGATTCGTGGCCGCCTCCGCCAGCGGAGCACCGCTGCCTCAGGGGCGGCCCAGATCCCGTGAAGGGCTGTTCGCCACGTTCTTCCTGTTGCCGACGGTGGTGCTGCTGCTGATCGGCCTGGTCGTACCGGCGCTGCGGACCACCCTGCTGTCCTTCATGGACGGCGGCAGCCAGAACTTCGTGGGCCTGGACAACTACCGCTGGATGTTCGCCGACGACTCGATCGTCCGGGTGCTGCTCAACACCCTGGTCTGGGTGACCCTGGTTCCGCTTGTCGCCACCTCGATCGGCCTGATCTACGCGGTGCTTGTCGACAAGGCCCGGCTGGAGGCGGTGGCCAAGTCGCTGATCTTCATGCCGATGGCGATCTCGTTCGTCGGCGCCAGCATCATCTGGAAGTTCGTGTACGCCTTCCGGAGCGAGGAACAGGAACAGATCGGTCTGCTCAACCAGATCGTGGTCAGCCTCGGCGGCGAACCCCGACAGTGGCTGCTCGACTCGCCGCTGAACACGCTGCTGCTGATCGTGATCATGGTGTGGATCCAGGCCGGTTTCGCGATGGTGGTGCTGTCTGCGGCGATCAAGGCGATCCCGGCCGACATCGTCGAGGCCGCCCGCCTCGACGGGGTGAGCCCGTGGCAGATGTTCTGGCAGATCACCCTGCCGAGCATCCGGCCGGCGCTGATCGTGGTGGTGGTCACCATCTCGATCGCCACGCTGAAGGTCTTCGACATCGTCCGCACCTCGACCAACGGCAACTACGACACCAGCGTGATCGCCAACGAGATGTACAACCAGGCGTTCCGGTACGGCCAGAACGGGCAGGGTTCCGCGCTCGCGGTCTTCCTCTTCGTCCTGGTGATCCCCATCGTGATCTTCCAGATCCGCAACCTGCGTCAGCAGCGACGGGAGGGCTGAGATGACCACCACCACTCCCCCGGTCGCCGCCGGAGCACAGGAGACCAGCGGCCGGCCGACCCGTGCGGCGCGGGTACGCAAGCGGCTGAACACCCACACCGCGACGATGGTCGCCATCGTCATCGCGGTCGTCTGGACCATCCCCACCTTCGGTCTGCTGGTCTCCTCGTTCCGGCCGGAGAACCAGATCAAGACCACCGGCTGGTGGACGTTCTTCCGCGATCCGGAGTTCACCCTCCAGAACTACCAGGAGGTGCTGTTCGGGCAGTCCGCCTCGTCCGGGCAGCTCGCCAGCTACTTCGTCAACTCGTTGGTGATCACCCTGCCGGCGGTGCTGTTCCCGCTCGCCTTCGCGGCCCTGGCCGCGTACGCGCTGGCCTGGATCAACTTCCGGGGCCGGGACTGGGTGTACATCGCCATCTTCGCGCTTCAGATCGTGCCGCTGCAGATGGCCCTGGTGCCGCTGCTGAGCTTCTTCTCGCGCGGAGTCAGCCTGGGCGGCATCACCCTGATGCCCGCCTGGAACCTCGACGGCGCACAGAACTTCGCCCAGGTGTGGTTCGCGCACACCTGCTTCGCGCTGCCGTTCGCCGTGTACCTGCTGCACAACTTCATCTCGCAACTACCGAAGGATCTGATGGAGGCGGCCCGGGTCGACGGGGCCACCCACCCGAAGATCTTCCGCACCATCGTGCTGCCCCTGGTTGCCCCGGCGTTGGCCGCGTTCGGCATCTTCCAGTTCCTCTGGGTCTGGAACGACCTGCTGGTCGGGCTCATCTTCGCCGGTGGCAGCGACGTCACCGCGCCACTCACGGTTCGCCTCGCCGAACTGGCCGGTACCCGGGGCAACGAGTGGCAACGGTTGACCGCCGGAGCGTTCGTCTCGATCGTCGTACCGCTGATCGTGTTCCTGTCCTTGCAGCGCTACTTCGTTCGTGGGCTGCTCGCCGGCAGCGTCAAGGGTTGATCCGCCGTGGTGCCGCCGCCCGCGGGCGGCGGCACCAGGCGGGACGTGAGCGGGGTGTCACGTGACGAGGATCGACGACGTCGCCCGGCTGGCCGGCGTCTCCACGGCCACCGTCTCCCGGGCGCTGCGCGGGCTGCCCACTGTGTCGGCGGCGACCCGCAGCCGGGTGCTCGCCGCCGCCGAGCAGCTGCAGTACGCCGTGTCACCCAGTGCCTCGCGACTGGCCGGCGGCCGGACCGGCACCGTGGCGGTGGTGGTTCCCCGGATCACCCGGTGGTTCTTCGGCGTGGTCGTCGAGGCGGCGGAGGACTTCTTCCACCGGGCCGGATACGACCTGCTGCTGCACAACCTGGGTGGGCGGGAGCAGAATCGGCAACGCGTCCTGCACGCCACCCACCTGCACAAGCGGGTGGATGCGATCATGCTGGTCGCGACTCCGCTACGGGCCACCGACGTGACCGCGCTGGCGGCACTGGACCTGCCCGGCGTCACCATCAGCTCCGGTACCACAGTGCCCGGCTGGCCCTGCGTACGCATCGACGACGTGGCGGCGGCGCGGACCGCCACCCGGCATCTGCTCGATCTCGGGCATCGGCGGATCGCGCACATCTCCGGTGATCCCGACGACGAACTCGCCTTCAGCGCCCACCTGGATCGACGCCGGGGGCATCAGGAGGCGTTGCGCGCGGCCGGGTTGCAGCCGGACCCGAGCCTCGACGTGGAATCCAGTTTCGACATCGCCGGTGGCACCCGGGCCACCGAGGAACTCCTCCGCCGAGGCGACCCGCCGACGGCCATCTTCGCCGCCTGCGACGAGATGGCGATGGGTGCGCTGACCGCGCTGCGCGACGCCGGCCTGCGGGTTCCCCAGGACGTCAGCGTGATCGGCATCGACGACCACGCCCTCTCCGGGGTACTCGGGTTGAGCACCATCGCCCAACCGGCGGTGGAGCAGGGTCGGCTGGCCGCGCAGTTGCTGCTCGACCCGCTCTGCGGACGGGCCGGCGACGCCAACATGATCAAACAGGATTCGTCGGTGATCCTGAACACTCGGCTGGTCGTGCGTGATTCGACCGCGCCCGTCCGGGCACACTGAACGGCAGCCAGCACGCCGTCCGGCCGGCCGGTCTGGACGGCTCGACCCATGGGAGTACGCCCTGAACCACGACGCGACGCAGCAGACCCCACCGACCGGCTGGTGGACGGAGGCGGTGATCTACCAGATCTATCCCCGCTCGTTCGCCGACTCGGGTGGCGACGGGATCGGCGACCTGCCCGGGATCACCGCCCGCCTCGACCATTTGGCGGAGTTGGGTGTCGACGCGGTCTGGCTCTCCCCGTTCTATCCGTCCCCGCAGGCCGACGCCGGCTACGACGTGGCCGACTACCGGGACGTCGAGCCGCTGTTCGGCACCCTCGCCGATGCCGACGACCTGATCGCGAAGGCCCACGCCAACGGGTTGCGGGTGATCGTCGACCTGGTGCCCAACCACACCTCCTCGGCCCACGCCTGGTTCCAGGCCGCCCTGGCCGCCGGTCCCGACAGCACCGAGCGAGGGCGGTACATCTTCCGCGAGGGGCGCGGACCGGGCGGCGCCGAGCCGCCCAACGACTGGCAGAGCGTCTTCGGTGGCCCGGCCTGGACCCGGGTGCCGGACGGCCAGTGGTACCTGCACCTGTTCGACACCGCCCAGCCCGACCTGAACTGGGACAACCCCGACGTGCGCACCGAGTTCCTGGACGTGCTGCGGTTCTGGTTGGACCGGGGCGTGGACGGCTTCCGGGTCGATGTGGCGCACGGTCTGGTCAAGCAGGCCGATCTGGCCGACTGGCAGGATCCGCAGGAGATCCTCTCCGGGCAGGAGGCGGACAAGCCCCGCCCGCCGATGTGGGACCAGGACGGCGTGCACGAGGTCTACCGCGACTGGCGACGGCTGCTGGACGGCTACCCCGGCGAGCGGATCCTGGTGGCCGAGGCGTGGGTGGAGCCGGCGGAGCGGTTGGCCCGCTACGTACGTCCCGACGAGATGCACCAGGCGTTCAACTTCGAGTACCTGCTCGCCTCCTGGACGGCCCCGGCCCAGTACGCGGTTATCACGCGATCGCTGGAGGCCACCGACGCGGTCGGCGCCCCCACCACCTGGGTGCTCTCCAACCACGATGTGGTGCGACACGCCTCCCGGCTCGGGCTGCCGATCGGTGCGCCCCGACCGAACGGCATCGGGATCGGCGACGAGCAGCCGGACGCCGCCACCGGGCTGCGTCGGGCCCGGGCGGCCACCCTGCTGATGCTGGCCCTGCCCGGCTCGGCCTACCTCTACCAGGGTGAGGAACTCGGGTTGCCGGAGCACACCACCCTGCCCGACGAAGCACGGCAGGACCCGACCTGGGAACGCAGCGGGCACACCCAGCGGGGCCGCGACGGATGCCGGGTGCCGATCCCGTGGGAGGCCGACGCTCCCTCGTACGGCTTCGGGCCGACCGACGCGAGCTGGCTGCCGCAGCCGCCGGTCTGGGCCGAGTACGCGCTGGACCGTCAGCGCGGGGTGCCCGGCTCGACGTACGAGCTGTACCGGGAGGCGTTGCAGCTGCGCCGGGCGTACGGACTCGGTCGGGGCACCCTGGAGTGGCTCTCCTCCACCGACGAGGTGTTGACCTTCCGCAACGGCGATCTGGTGGTGTCCACCAACTTCGGTGCCGCCGCCCCGGTGCCCGTGGGTGAGGTGGTGCACAGCAGCGCCCCGCTGAACGAGGACGGCTCGCTGCCCACCGACGTCACCGTCTGGGTCCGTACCGCCTGAGCTGCCGGGGGTGGGGCCCGTCCGGGCCCTACCCCGGCTGCCTACAGCTTGTCGGCGCGGGTGTGCAGCAGCTCGCGGACGTCGGTGATGTCCTTCGGAGAGGTGCGGGCGGCAAGCCAGTACATGACGCCGGTGGGGATGAAGAAGAGCTGGAAGGCGGCCAGCCCGACGGCGTAGTTCAGCGGCGGCGGGAAGGCCAGCCGCAGCCCGTTGAAGGCCACCCCGACCAGGCCGTTGCCGGCCGCCCGCCCCACCCCGTTGACCAGGTTGCCGAGGCTGTAGACCGTGCCCCGGTGCTCCGGCGGGTTGACGTCGGCGATCAGCGCGAACCAGTTCGGCGAGTTCGCCGAGGTCAGCGCCAGGGCCAGCAACGCGGCGAGCAGGCTCAGCCCGACCGTCGGTTCGCTGACCACACTGGCCAGCACCGCCCGTACGACCGCGCCGGTGCCGGCGCCGTCGGGCACGTCGATGCGCATCGGCACAAAGAACAACACCAGGTAGAACGGAAGTGCGGCGAAGATGCCGACGGAGGCGACCATCGCCCGGCCCGAGGGCGTACGCCGTTGCAGCGCGTCGCCGATCAGCCCGCCGACGATGGAGAACGCCCCGCCGAGTTGGAACAGTGTGGCGAAGACGCTGCCCACCACGATGGCGGTCGCCTCCGAATAACCCTGGTCCTTGGCCCGCTCGATGAACAGGTACGGCAGCCAGACCAGCGAGCCGAAGGCGGCCTGCGCGGTGAGGCCCTGGAGGATGAGCCACCTGTTGGTCCTGCGGCCCAGGATGACGGGCAGGTCGGCTCGGCTGATCCGGTAGTCGTAGTCCCCACCGGTGGCGAGCGCACCGGCCAGTGCCGGCTCGCTCTGGCCGCGCCGGATGTCGTACGTGAACAGGTAGGCCGCCGTGGCGACCAGACCGACCACGGTGAGCACCAGGAACGGCCGACGCCAGTCGGTCGCGCCGAGCAGTCCGCCGACCAGGGTGCCGGCCAGGGTGCCGACGCCCTGGGACAGCCCCCAGAAGCTCATCACCAGGCCCCGACGGCGCGGCGTGATCAGATCGGTGACCACCGAGTAACCGACCGAACCGACCGCGCCCAGGCCCACCGCGGCGAGCAGTTGCGCCGCCAGGAACGTGGGGTAGTTCCCGGCCAGTGCGCTCCCGCCCGTTCCGGCCGCCCAGATCAGCGTGCCGATCATCAGCAACGGCTTGCGGTTGCTGCGGTCGCCGAAGTACGCCCAACCGACCGCCGCCACCGCGCTGGTCAGGAAGCTGATCGCGGTGACCAGGCCGAGCAGCCGTTGCGGCACGTCGAAGGAGTCGGCGATCGCGCCGTACAGCGGCGGCACCAGACCGATCGCCACGTTGTCCAGCGAGGCGAGCAGCACGAAGACCACGACGCTGTAGAGCCGGCGCGGCGCGCTGCTGCCCCAAACCCGCGCGGGTCCGCCTGTGGTCGAGGTCATGCGGGCAGCCAACCAGGACGGGATAACGAGCCGATCACCGGGCCACCCCCGAGCGCGGCCGAGATCGTGCTCGGTCCCGGATCGGGTGGCTCCTCGTCACGCGGACGCCACCCGACCCGGGAACCGGCGTGATCAACCCTGGGACAACCGGTCCAGATGGCGTTCCCGGGCCTGCGCGTAGCGCTCCCGGATGCCGGGCACCGGCTCGGCGGCGTGCTCCTCGGTGCCGGACGGTGTCCAGGACGGCGGTTCCCCCGTGCCCAGAGCCAACCACGCGGCCTGCCGGGCGGCACCGTCGGCGACGTACTCGCCGGGCGGTGGGACCACCACCGGGCAGCCGAAGACCTGCGCCGCGATTCGACGCACCGCCGCCGAGCGGGCGCCGCCGCCGACCAGGATCACCCGGCGTACGGCCGCACCCTGGGCGGTGAGCGCGTCGAGCCCGTCGGCGAGGGCGCAGAGCATCCCCTCCACGGCGGCCCGGGCCAGGTGCGCCGGAGTCGAGGTACGCAGGGTCAGCCCGTGCACCGCCCCCGTGGCGTCCGGCCGGTTCGGGGTACGTTCACCCTCCAGGTACGGCACCATGACCAGCCCGTCCGCGCCGGGCGGCGCGGACAACGCCAGGTCGGCCAGCTCGTCCAGACTGACCCGCAGCATCGCCGCGGCGGCGTCCAGCACCCGGGCCGCGTTAAGCGTGCAGACCAGCGGCAGGAACCGGCCGGTCACGTCGGCGAAGCCGGCGACGATACCGCTCGGGTCGGCCGCCGGAGTGTCCGCGACGCTGAAGACCGTGCCGGAGGTGCCGATCGACACCACCACGTCGCCGGGACGCGCACCGACGCCAAAGCCGGCGGCGGCGTTGTCCCCCGCCCCCGGCCCGAGCAGCGCCGCGCCCGGGTCCGCAGCGGCCACGGCACCGGACAGCGCCGCCGGAGCCAGCGTGCCGGCGGCCTCGGCGGGGCCGAGCACCGTCGGCACCCGCACCACCCGGCCGAGCGCCCGCTCCAGCAGATCCGGGCGGTACTCGCCGGTGCCCGGGGACCAGTAGCCGGTGCCACTGGCATCGCTGCGGTCGGTCCGCAGCGCGTCCAGCCCGGGAGCACCGGCCAGCCGCCAGGTCAGCCAGTCGTGCGGCAGGCAGACCGCCGCCACCCGGTCGGCGTTTGCCGGCTCGTTGCGGGCCAGCCAGCGCAGCTTGGTGACGGTGAAGCTGGCCACCGGCACGCTGCCCACCGCATCGGCCCAGAACCGGGGCCCGGCCTGCCCCTCGCCCGCCTCCTGGATCAGCTCGGCCGCGGCACCTGCGGACCGGGTGTCGTTCCACAGCAGCGCCGGCCGTACCACTTCGCCGGCCTCGTCGAGACAGACCATGCCGTGCTGCTGACCGGCCACGGAAACTGCGGCGACGTCGGCCAGCCCACCGGCGGCGTCGATCGCCGTCTGGAGAGCCGACCACCAGGCCGAGGGGTGGACCTCGGTGCCGTCCGGGTGCGGTGCCCGGCCCTGCCGGACCAGGGCCCCGGTCTCCGCGTCCCGGACGACCACCTTGCACGACTGGGTGGAGGAGTCCACCCCGGCGACGAGCGGCATGCCGGCCGCCTCAGCGTGCGCCGAGCAGGTGCTCGACGGCGAGCTGGTTCAACCGGACGAAGCCGAAGCCCTTGGCAGCTACCGCGTCGACGTCGAACTCCTCGAACGCGCTGGTGTCGGCGAGCAGCTCGGTGTAGCCCTCGCCGTCGCCGAGGGTCGGCACGCCCAGTTCGGCGACCTTGCTCGCGGACAGCGCCTCGGCGACCTCCGGGTCGGCCCGGAACGCCGCGGCCCGCTCCTTGAGCAGCAGGTAGGTGCTCATGTTCGCGGCTGCCGAGGCCCAGACCCCGTCGATGTCCTCGGTGCGGGAGGGCTTGTAGTCGAAGTGTCGGGGGCCGTCGTAGCCGGGACCGCCAGCCGTGCCACCGTGCTCCAGCAGGTCGACCAGCGCGAACGCGTTGAGCAGGTCGCCGTGGCCGAAGACCAGGTCCTGGTCGTACTTGACGCCACGCTGACCGTTGAGGTCGATGTGGAACAGCTTGCCCTGCCAGAGCGCCTGGGCGATGCCGTGGACGAAGTTCAGCCCGGCCATCTGCTCGTGCCCGACCTCCGGGTTCAGCCCGACCCGCTCCGGGTGGGCCAGGGTGGAGATGAACGCCAGGGCGTGCCCGACGGTCGGCAGCAGGATGTCGCCACGCGGCTCGTTGGGCTTCGGCTCCAGCGCGAAGCGCAGGTCGTAACCGCGGTCGATGACGTACTGGCAGAGCAGGTCCACCGCTTCGCGGTAGCGGTCCAGCGCGGCCTGGACGTCCTTGGCGACGTCGTACTCGCCGCCCTCCCGGCCACCCCACATGACGAAGGTCTTCGCGCCCAGCTCGGCGGCGAGGTCGATGTTGCGCAGCACCTTGCGCAACGCGTACCGCCGGACGTCGCGGTCGTTGCTGGTGAAGCCGCCGTCCTTGAAGACCGGCTGCTGGAACAGGTCGGTGGTGACCATCGGCACCACCAGGCCGGTCTCGTCGAGCGCCTTGCGGAACCGCGCGATCTGGGCGTCCCGGGTGGCGGCGTCCGCGCCGAACGGCACCAGGTCGTCGTCGTGGAAGGTGACACCGTACGCGCCCAGCTCGGCGAGTCGGTGCACCGACTCCACCGGGTCCAGCGCGTCTCGGGTGGCGTGGCCGAACGGGTCTCGGCCCTGCCAGCCGACCGTCCAGAGCCCGAAGGAGAACTTGTCGGCAGGGGTGGGACGGGGTGCCATGGCAGACCTCCGGTGGTGTCATCCGCTATTTGTTCAGTGGTTGAATTAAATGACTGTGATGTGGCAGTGTCAAGGGGTGAAGCCACCCGCAGCCCCGGCCGGCGCGGTGCGGCAGGGCAGCCTGCGTGAGCTGAATCTCGCCCTGGTGCTCGGCCGCATCGCCGCCGCCCGTCGTCCCCCGTCGCGGGCCGCGCTGGCCGCTGACACCGGCCTCACCCGGGCCACCGTCTCGGCCGTGGTGGAGGATCTGGTCGCCGGCCGCCTCGTCACCGAGGCGGAACCGACGCCCCGGGCCGGCGCCGGTCGTCCGGCACGCGGTCTGATGTTGGCCGGCGACGGTCCCGCCGGTCTGGGGCTGGAGATCAACGTCGACTATCTGGCCGCGTGCGTCGTCGACCTTGCCGGTCAGGTACGGCACCACACGGTGCATCGGGCCGACCTGCGACCCGTCTCCCCGGCCGACGCGCTCGGCCGGCTCGCCGAACTGGCCGGCCGGGCTCGCGTCGACGCCAACGCCCAGGGCCTGACCCTGGCCGGTGCGGCCCTGGGCGTGCCCGGTCTGGTCGACGACGCCGGTCGGGTCCGCCTCGCACCCAACCTGGGCTGGCGGGACGTGCCGGTGCCGGAGCTGCTGGCCGACCATCCCCCGCTGACCGAGACGGTCGACGGGGTGCCGCCCCTGGTGGTGGACAACGAGGCGAACCTCGCCGCGTTGGGCGAACTGCACGCCGGTGCCGCACCGGGCAGCTTCCTGCACATCTCCGGCGAGGTAGGTATCGGCGCGGGCATCGTCCTGGACGGAGCGCTGTTCCGCGGCGCCCGCGGTTGGAGCGGCGAGATTGGGCACATTCCGGTCCGCCCGGACGGGCCACCCTGCCGCTGCGGCGGCCGTGGCTGTCTGGAGCTGTACGCCGGGCAGGAGGCGATCCTGTCCGCCGCCGGCCTGGCCGGAGCGGACCTGCCGGCCGACCGGGCGTCGACCCGGCTGACCCAGCTCGCCACCGCCGAGCACCCCGCCGTGCTGCGCGCCCTGGCCGAGGCCGGCACAGCGATCGGAGTCACCGTGGCGAGCGTGGTCAACCTGCTGGACCTCGACACGGTGGTGCTCGGCGGCGGCTACGCCCCGCTCACCGGCTGGCTCCGGCCACCCGTACTCGCCGAGATCGAACGCCGGGTGCTCACCGCGGCCTGGTCGCCGGTCACCGTCCGACCGGCCACCCTCGGTGCCACGGCCGCCGCGGTGGGAGCGGCCGGATCGGTGGTACGCCGAATCATCGCCCGCCCCGGCGGATGGTTGGCCCGGCTCTGACGCTCTCGACAGGAGCCGCTCAGGAACAGCTCGGTACGCTTGCCCGCAGGCAACCAACCGTCACCCCGAGGAGTGCACCACCGGCATGCGTACTGGTCGACAGCGCCCGGCGCCCGGTGTCAGCCGGTGACCAGCACCCGACAGGGCGCCTTCACCGGTGCGGCCGGCGAATGGGCCGACGACGGGCGGTCGGGCCGCGCCGCCACCGAGGTACCGCACACCACGCCTCCCGTGGACACCGATCTCGCCCGTGAGCTGCTCGACGGGCTCGACGAGGCGGTGCTGACCACCGACGCCGCCGGGCTGGTGTTGTTGGTCAACACGATGGCTGGGCAGTTGCTGCCGGACATCGTCGTCGGAGCCGACCTGGCCGGCTGTCCGGTGCCGACGCTGGCGGCCGCGAGCGCCTCAGGTGGGGATGATTTCGAGGGTGAGCACCACGGCCGGCGGCTGCGGGGGGTCCGCCGCGCCCTGGGCGGCAACCGATCCGCCTGGTACGTGCGGGACGTCACCGACGAGCACAGCCGGGTAACGGAGCTGCTGGCCGAGCGTCGACGTACCCAGTTCCTGGCCCGCGCCGGCCGTCGGCTGGGCCTGGCACTGGAGCGTGACCAGGCGCTGCAAGCCGTTGCCACCCTGCCCGTGCCCTATCTGGCCGATCTTGCCCTGGTGGTGCACCTGCCACCGACGCCGACCGAGTACCGGCCGCACTGGGTCCGGTACGCCGCTGACGACACCGCGCCGATCACCGGCACGGTGGACTGGGACGTGGTCGCTGCCGTACCCGGTCTCGTCGAGGCCCTCGACGGCGAGACCACCGATCCGCGCCCCTGGCCTACGCTCGGGCCGGAGAGACTCGACCCGTTGCTCCCGGCGGACCTCGATGCACCCGCGACCCTGCTGGTCAGCCCGATGCCCGGCGCCGGTCGGACGGCCGGTGCCCTGGTGCTGCTCCGCCGACCTGAGCGGGCCGGCTTCGACCGCCGCGACGTCGAGCTGGTCCGGGAGCTCGCCGCCCGGGCCGGTGCCGCACTGGCCACCGCGCAACTGCACGACGCACAGAGTCACCTCGCCCAGGTGCTCCAGGACAGCCTGCTGCCGCCGAGGCTGCCCACGGTGGCCGGGATGAGCCTGGCCGGCGGCTACCGCGCGGCCGGGGACAGCCTGCGTATCGGTGGAGACTTCTACGATGTGCTGCCGACCGGCGATGGTGCGCTGTTCGCCGTCGGGGACGTCTGCGGCAAAGGCGTCGGTGCGGCGGTGCTCACCGGCCGGGTACGCCAGTCGTTGCAGACCCTACGTCTGGTCGAGCAGCAACCGCGGGAGCTGCTCCGGCTGCTCGACCAGGCGCTGCTCGACACTCCGGACGCGGCCCGGCGCGGCCAGTTCACCACCCTGCTGCTGGGTGCCGTACGCGTCGGACCCGAGGGTGGGCTGCGGGTGCGGATCGCCGGCGGTGGGCACCCGGCGCCCCTCGTGATCCGCGCCAATGGCACGGTGACCGCGATTCGGGTGGGCGGAATGCCGGTCGGCGCGTTGCCCGACGCCCGGTTCGCCACCGCCGACGTTCGGCTGCGCCCCGGTGAGTTGCTGTTCACCCGTACCGACGGAATCGCCGAGGCCCGGGGCGGCCCGCGCGGCACAGAGATCTTCGGTGAACGGCGGCTACGCCGGACGCTGGCGGCCGGCGTCGGGCTGCCCCCGGCCACGCTTGTCGACCACGTGCTGCACGAGGTCGACACGTGGTGTTCCGGCCACCGACACGACGACATAGCGATGCTGGCGATCGGCGCGGCCCGGGACTGATCCGACGGCCATCCGGCTGGCCGGCACCACCGACGGCGGTGCGCCACCGGTGCCCGATACGGTGCGGCCCCGTCCGGTGCCCCCGGTCAGGCCGTCCGGAAGACGGAGGCGTCCCCCGCCGCCCAGCCCCGCGACGCCGCCTCGACGGCATCCCGGCCTTCGGTCTGTTCCACACGTGGTTCCTCGGCCTGCGGCACCAGCGGCGACACCGGTCGGACGACCCGCGCGCGGGCGGCCTCGTCGAAGGCGCGCAGCCCGCGCAGCAGCGCCTCCCGGGCCTCGGGAGTCATGTCGGCCAGGATCGCCGCCAGGTGCTGACGACGGTCGTCGCGCAGCTCGGCCAGCAACCGGCGGGCCTCGGCGGTCAGATGCAGCGAGATCTCTCGCCGATCGGCACGACCCGGCTCCCGTTCCAGCATCCCGGCGGCCACCAGCCGGTCGCAGAGTCGACTGGCTGAGGAGAGCAGCATGTCCAGGCCGGTGGCGAGGCGACGCAGGTTGATCCCGTCGTGTCGTTCGACGAGCATGACGGCGCGAAGCTGGGCGGTGGAGATGCGGTTGGCTGCCCGCTCCCGCGCACCGTCCCAGACCGTCAGCAGGGCACCTGCCGCGGCGTCCAGCTCGGCAGCCATACTCATCTCGGGTCCCGGTGGACCATGCAGTTCCGCCATGGTGCGCCTGAGCGTACCCCGATTCCGTCGGCGGATGGGCTTGTGATCAAGGAGAGACCATGACCGAGCCGGTCGACAAGGGCCGCGCGGCCATCACCGCCGCCCCCGTGGACCTCCTCGTGACGCGCGTCGGGGAACTGTTCGAGCAGGAGTACGGCATCGCCGACACGGAACTCCTCCAGGTCGACTACCGGCTCGCGGCGCTGCTGCCGCTGGGCGGTGGGGAGGCGGTGACGACCCCCGGGCACCCGGCGTGGCGCTGCTTCGACCACCAGAGCCCGACCCACGCCGACGGCGTCGGGTACCTGCCGGTGAGCATGCGTGGGGAACGGCGGGGCGTACTCCGGGTGACGCCGGTCACCGACGCCCGACTGGCCGAGCTGGCGGAGGTCGCCACCGCGCTGGCGCACGAGTTGGCCGCCGTCGACGCCGGCACGGACGTCTACCGCGTGGCCCGGCGCAGCCGCCGCCTGACCCTCGCCGCCGAGGTGCAGTGGGAGCTGCTGCCGGGGCGCAGCCGGCTCCGTCCCTCCTTCAGCCTCGCCGGTCAGCTGGAGCCGGCGTACGCGGTGCGCGGCGACAGCTTCGACTGGTCCGACGATGGTCAGCGGGTCTGGCTCGCCACGATCAACGGGATGGGTGAGGGGGTCGTCGCGTCGATGCTCACCACCCTCGCCACCTGCGCGTTGCGCAACGCCCGCCGGGCCGGTATCTCCCTGGCCGACCAGGCGTCCCTGGCCGACCAGGCCGTCTACGACCTGCACCGGGGCGAGCAGTACCTGGCGACCCTGTTGCTCGAACTCGACCTGCGCACCGGGCTGCTCACCGCCGTCGACGCCGGCTCGCCCCGGCTCGTCCTGCTGCGCGACGGCGAGGTCAGCGTCCAGCCGCTGGAGGAGCAGTTCCCGCTCGGCATGTTCGAGGGGACCAACTACCGCGAGCAGTTCGTCCAGCTCCAGCGCGGGGACCGACTGTTCATGATCAGCGACGGGGTGATCGAGGCGGCCGGGAGCGCGGAGCGGTACGGCCAGACGGCGCTGGACCGGATGTTGCGCCGGACCGCACCGATGACGGCGCTGGACGCGGTTCGCTCCCTGCTCGGCGACCTACGGGCGTTCGTTGCCGGTGATCTCACCGACGACGCCGTCGTGGTCTGCCTGGACTGGCTCGGCCCGCAGCCGGAGACCCCGCCCGCCGAGTCAGTACGCGCCGCGGCTGTTGACCACCGCGCCGACCGTCTTCCACAGGATCGTCAGGTCGGCGGCGAGTGACCAGTTCTCCACGTAGTAGAGATCGAGCCGGATGCCGTCCTCCCAACTCAGATCGGACCGTCCGCTGACCTGCCAGAGCCCGGTCATTCCCGGTTTGACCAGCAGCCGGCGGGCGACGTCCCCGTCGTAGCGGGCGACCTCGGAGGGCAGCGGCGGCCGGGGACCGACCAGGCTCATCTGCCCCAGCAGGACGTTCACCAGTTGCGGCAGCTCGTCCAGCGACCACTTGCGCAGCAGCCGGCCGACCCGGGTCACCCGGGGGTCGTCGCGCATCTTGAACAGCAGGCCGTCGGTCTCGTTGCGGGCGGTCAACTCCGCCAGCAGCACGTCCGCGTTGACCACCATGGTGCGGAACTTGAAGACCCCGAACTCCTGGCCCCCCTGCCCGACCCGGGTCTGCCGGAACAGCACCGGCCCCCGGCTGTCCAGTTTCACGGCCAACGCGATGACCGCCAGCAGCGGCAGCAGCAGGGCCAGCGCGATCAGCGACATCGACCGGTCGACGAGCCCCTTGACCAGTTTGCGGACGCCACGGAACTCGGGGGCCTCCACGTGGATCAGCGGCAGGCCGGCGACGGGCCGGGTGTGGATGCGCGGGCCAGCCACATCGGTCAGCGCCGGCGCCAGCACCAGGTCGATGCCGGTGCCCTCCAGTTGCCAGCCGAGCCGACGCAGCCGGGTGGCGGTGAGCTCCCCGCAGGCGGTGACGGCGACCGTGTCCGCGCCGATCGCGGCGGCGGACTCCGGGATGGCCCGGAACGAGCCGACCACCGGCACGTCGCCGAGCCGCTGGGCGACCGGGGCGAGCAGGGCGTCCGGAATGCAGGCGCCGACGACCTGGTAGCCGGCGTACGGCTCACGGCGCAGCGTGTGCACCAACTCCAGCACGTGGGCGGTGTCACCGACCACCAGCACCCGCCGTGACCAGCCTGACCCCTGCGACCGGGCGCGGTGCAGGCGCTTACGGGCAGCGAACCGGGCCACCTCCAGACCGATCGTGCCCACCGCGAAGGTGATGGCCAGGAAACCTCGGGAGACACCGACGTCGGCGACGTAACCCGCGATCGCGGTGGCGCCGGCCAGCCGCAGACTCGCCATGCTGACCCGTCGGTACTCGTCCGCGCCGTAGCCCACCACCCGGTCGTCGTAGCAGCGCAGCGCCTTCAGCGAGACCAGCCAGGCCAGGACGAGCGCCGGGGCGACCAGGACGTAGGGCACCGGGCCGCGGGGCGCGGCCTCACCGAAGCGGACCGCGTATCCCACCAGCACCGCCACCGCCAGCACGGCGGCGTCCAGCACGACCAGGGTGCGGACGTACGCCCGCTGGTCGGTGCGCACCGGTCGCCCCGGTGACGGGTGGTCGTGCGGTCGCGATGACGTTCTGACCGGAGTCAACAGCGTCGCCGAGGTCACCAGCCCTCCCACTTCGCTCGCCGACGGCACGGGCCTGGCCGGGTGGGCCGGGTCTGCCGATGCACGACGACATCCTGCCCTGACAACCATGACTACCAATTGCTTCCGACGTATTGCCGTCAGTTTCCAAGGCGTAGGACAACAGGAAAGGAGCCTGTGGTACCGGCGAAACCGGTACCACAGGCCCCTTTTCGGGGTGTCTCAGGTCAGGCGGGTGCCTTCCGCAGCGCGATCGCCCGCAGGAAGATGTCACCGATCTTGGTGGGGTCGGTGGCGACGAACGCGCCGCCACCGGCGCTCTTGGCGATGGTGTCCAGCTCCGACTTGCTGACCTCGGTGCCGATACCGATGATGATCACCTGGATCGGCTGGTCCGGATCCTTGATCCGCTTCAGCTCGGCGAGCAGGGCCTTCTGGGAGATGCCGTCGGCGTCCTCGTTCTTGCCGTCGGTGAACAGCACGATCGAGTTGACCTTGCCCGGTTCCCAGTTCGCCTGGACGTCCTTGTACGCGGCCAGCAGGGTGTCGTACAAGCCGGTGTCACCGCTCGACGAGACGACCCGGTCCAGGCCCCGCTCCAACTCGCTGCGCTGCCGCGACAGTGGCGCGATCGGTACCAGTTCCCGGTGGTCCCGCGAGCCCACCAGGTTGGTCGAGAAGACCCACAGGCCGATCGACCAGGAGTCGTCGAACAGGTTCAGCCCCCGCCGGGCCGCCTCCGTGGTGACCTGCTGTCGGGTCGCGCCGTTGGCCGTCGGCACCTCGTTCTTCATCGAGCCGGAGACGTCGATGATGCAGAGCATCCGGCCGGACAGCGTGGCGATGGACCAACTGGAGACCGCCCGTTCCACCGCGTCCGGCGCCAGCCCACCGGCGGCGATGCCGCCCTGCGCCGGAGGTGCGATGGAGGCATCTCCGCCAGCCGGGCTCGGCGCGCCCTGCGGCGCGTTGAACCCGGTGCCCCAGTTGCCGTCCGGCGCGCGCAACGACTGCGCGGCCAGCTTGTCCTTGAACGACGTCGTGGTCAGCGCCTCGAACAGCACCCCCGCAGCCGACGCCTTGGCCGGCTCGATCCCGGGCAGCACCGCGTACGGGTAATCCAGCGGCAACGGCGCCGGCTTCAGGTAGAGCGCCGCCAACGGCACCGGAGGCTTCCGGGCGTTGTACTCGATGACGTCCTCCTCGGAAAGCGCCGCCGCACCGAGGGCGCTGGCCAGAGTGGTGGCGTCGGTGGCCGTCGGGAACTTGGCGAGCAGGTCCTGGCGCAGCGCCGAGGCACCCGAGGCCAACGCGCGCAGCGCGCCGACGCGCTCCTGCTCGGCGGTCTCGCCGCCGGCCGACGCCGCGGCGGTCATCATCGACAACAGGCCGGACAGCCCGGCGGCGTCGCGGGTCGGCTCCACGATGCCGGTTTTCAGCGGCCGGTCACTGTTGAGGCGCGTCAGCAGGTCGGTCCAGCCGAGTTCCTGCTGCGGCCAGCCCAACCGGGTGGCGATCGGTTCCGGCATGGCGACCACCACCGGGCTGCTCGCGATGGAGGAGCCGTTGCCGGGCTCGAAGGCCGCCGCGCCTCCGGTCTTGAGTCGCAGCAGCCAGGTCGAGGAGTCCGGGATCCAGACGTCCGGGCTGACCGCGGTGCCGCTGGCCTGCCCCACCCCGGCCAGGATGGCGCCGTGCTTGGCCGCCACCACGGCGGCAACCTCTACCGGGTCGGAGGCGGCGACTGTCACATCGATGCAGGTTCCATCGACCGCGGCGCCCTTCTCCTCCCATTCGGTGGCCGCCTGGTCGACCGCCGGGGCGAGCTCGCTAGCCACCGCGACGGACAGCTCGATCTTGCCCGAGCAGTCCTGGCCGGCGAGTTGGCGATAGCCCACCCACCCACCAGCGGTGACGACGAGTACGCCGACCGCTGCTGCGGCGGCGGCACCGTGAATACTTGAACGCATGCGATGGCGGCCTGCTGACACGCAGACCATCTTGCGTATCCGACCGTTGGACTGCCATGGCCGTTCGGACGAAAGTTACAGAGGAGAAACAGTTTACCCCGATTCCGTAACTTTGAGTAATGACTCAGCGCCGCAATGTGGATGTATCTATGTCTGAGGCCCACGATCAGGGCAGAACGCAAGTTGGGCTCGCAATCGGCAGCGGCTCTCCGACCGCCACCGGCACACCCGTGGCCGGCTCCACCCGGAAAATGCGCACCATGTCCGCCCGTTCGTCTGCGACGTACAGGTGTTCCCCGACAAGCGCGAAGTGGCGGGGCCACTCGCCGCCGGTCTCCACCTCGGCCACGATTTCCGGCAGGCCCGCACCGAGGGCGAAGACGGTCACCGTGCCGACTCCCCGGTTGGCGACGTAGAGGAAGCGACCGTCCCGACCGATTCCGATCTCGGACGGCTGCACATGCCCGCCCCGGTCGCTGGCGTCGACCCGGCCCCGCTGGTGCAGCGCCCCGTCGATCAGCTCGTACGCCAGCACCGAACCATCCAGCTCACCGGAGACGTAGCAGCGCCGCCCGTCGGGATGCCGGGCCAGGTGCCGAGGACCAACCCCGGCCGCGGTTCGCACCCGGGGCGCTCGTGGCACCAGTCGTCCGCTGGCGGCGTCAAGGTCGTACCGGTAGATCGAGTCGGTGCCCAGATCGACCACCAGCAACGGCGACCCACCCGGGCCCGGCGAGACCATGTGAGCGTGCGCACGCTCCTGGCGGTCGGGGTCGGCCCCGTGCCCCTGGTGCTCCACCACGTCAGTGCGCTCGCCGGGCACACCGTCCGCATCGAGCGGGAAGACCGTCACGCTGCCGCCACCGTAGTTCGCCACGAACAGGTGCCCGCCGTCCGGCGCGACCGCCAGGTGGCACGGTTCCGCCCCACCCGTGGGCCACGAGCCGATGGACGACAGGTCGCCGTCGGCCCCGACCTGCCACGCGCTGATCTGGCCGTCGGGCAGCTCGTTCACCGCGTACAGCACGGGCCGCGTCGGGTGGCGGGCGAGGAAGGAGGGCGACGGGGTGACCGCGACGGTGCCCAGCGACGTCAGCTCGCCGGTGCGCGGCTCCCGCCGCGCGGCGACGATGCCGGTGCCGCGCCCTCCGCTGGGCGCGGTGTACCCGCCGATGTGAACGATCTCGCCTCGACCTGCCACCGGCTGCCGCCCTCCGCTCGTTTCCGTCGAACCCATCTCTGAAGCCTTCCCCCGGCACCGGCGGATTAGACCTCCCCACCGCGATCCGGCCGCCCGTGGACGCACCGGACCGCCCTCCGGCCGGTCGACTCAGGCCGTCGGCACCGGCTCGCCCCGATGCCGGGCGACGTGCTCGACCAGGGAGATCAGCACGGTCTTGCCGGACTGCCGGTCCCGGGCGTCGCAGAGCACCATCGGCACCTCCGGGTCCAGATCCAGGGCCCTACGCACGGCCTCCAGGCTGAACCGACGGGAGTCGTCGAAGCAGTTCACCCCCACCACGAACGGAATACCCCGCTGCTCGAAATAGTCGATCGAGGGGAAGCAGTCGGCCAGCCGCCGGGTGTCGGCGAGCACCACCGCGCCGAGCGCACCGAACGCCAGTTCGTCCCAGAGAAACCAGAACCGGTCCTGTCCCGGGGTACCGAAGAGGTACAGCTGGAGGTCGTCGTTGATGGTGATCCGCCCGAAGTCCATCGCCACCGTGGTGGTCGACTTGGCCTCCACCCCGGAGACGTCGTCGGTGTCGATGCCCGCGCCCGTCAGGATCTCCTCGGTCTGCAACGGCCGGACCTCACTCAACGCGCTAACCAGCGTTGTCTTGCCGGCGCCGAAGCCGCCGGCGATGAGGATCTTCAGCGCGATGGGCACCCGATGTCCCCGCTGATCGCCGTTATAACGCACGGAGTCCATCGACCACCGCCTTGAGGATGTTGTTGTCGGGCAGGTACGTGGCGCGCGGTGGCTGGTGTACGGCGACCAGTCCCCGGGACAGCAGATCACCAAGTAGCACCCGGACCACGCCGACCGCCAGGTCCAGGTCCGCGGCGAGTTCCACGACGGGGGTACCGCGGCCGGCCAACTCCACCAGCAGCCGGTGCTCCGGATACAGCTCCGGGTAGGCGGCGAGGTCCGGGTCCGGCTTCGCCAACACGTACGCGACCAGGTCGAATCCGTCCGTGCTGGGACGGACGCGCCCACCGGTGAGGGTGTACGGCCGCACCACCGGCCCAGCCTCGTCGTCGAGCCACTCGTGTCGATGCTCGGTTAACTCAGTCCGCATCGGTGGCACCCACCGACGCTCGGGCCGGCGCTTGCAGGTTCTCGCCCACCCGGGTCACCAGCATCGCCATCTCGTACGCCACCAGGCCGATGTCCGCGTCGGCGTCGCTGGCGACCGCCAGGCACGCGCCCTGCCCCGCCGCGGTGACGAAGAGGTACGCGGACTCCATCTCCACCACGGTCTGCCGGACCGGTCCGCCGGTGAGGTGCCGGCTCGCGCCCCGGGCGAGACTGGACAGGCCGGACGCCAGCGCGCAGAGGTGCTCGGCGTCGGCGGCGTCCATGCCGGCGGAGGAGCCCAGCAGGAGTCCATCCGCCGACAGCACCACGGCGTGCCGCGCGGTCGGTACCCGCTCCAGCAGATCGTCCAGCAACCAGTCGAGATCTGCGTTCTGCCTCGTCGATTGCATCAGGCGTCCCTCTCAGTCGCGGTCGGGGAATCCACCGACGCCGGTGTGGTGCCCGGCGGAGAGCCGGGCGGTGCGGTGGTCCGGTCTTGGCCCGCCGGGCCCGCCCCGGTCCGGTCGGGAACCTCCACCGGTGACCCGGCGTCGCCGGTCGGGCCCACGGCAGCTGCGCCGGACTGGTGGTCCGGCGCCGCCAGAGGCGGCACTGCCCGGTCGGTCGCGTTCTCGGGTGGTGGCGGTCCGCCCGGTTCCGGGTTCGAGCTGCGGGCGGCGTCCCGCCGGCCCCGGGCGGTGCCCGCCTGCAGCGCCGACATGACCCGCCGTGCCTCCTCCGGGCTTCGGGGCGTCGGATCGCGGTGCGGCCGGGCTGCCACCGACGGTTGTCGGACGGTCGGACCGTCGATCGCGGCCGTCCGGACGGGCGGAGCGGTCATCGCCGGCAGTTGGATCGTGGGCGCATCCAGCCCACGGCGCACGTCCGGATGGGCTGGGGCTGGCCCGGCACCAGGTTCGGGTGAACCGCCCCGGGGTGGCCGCGTCGGTGCCCGTTGTGGTTCCGTCCCGGTCTTGGCGGCGCGCGGGCCGGCGGGAGCCGCCTCGGTATCGGACGGGACGGTGACCGGCTCGGTGCCCGACGCGGTCGACGGGTCTGACGGGTCGGCGGCGGCGCGGCGTCGGATCCGACGGGGCAGGCCGTCGGCCTCCGCCGGCCCGACCGTCGAGCGTCCGCCCGGAGCCCGGACAGCCGCGCCGGACGTCGGAACGCCGGAGGCTGGGCCGCCGGACGACACCGCAGTGCCGCGTTCGGCGGTGCGGGTCCGCGGCCGGGGCACCGTGGTCAGCCGAGTCGCCCGGACCAGCCGCCGCTGCTCCGGCGTGGCACCCCGGTCGTCGCCGGCCAGCGCCTCCGGGCCGGGCAACGGCGACGGTTCCTCGGTGATCAGCTCGGTCGGGATGAGCACCACAGCGGTGAGGCCGGTCCCCTCCGACCGACGCAACCGCACCCGGACGTCGTGCCGGGCGGCCAGTCGCGCCACCACGAACAGCCCCAGCCGGGCGGTCTCGCTGGGATCGAACTCCGGCGACCGGGCGAGCTTCCGGTTCGCCTCGTCGATGGCCGCCTCGCTCATGCCGAGACCCTCGTCGGTGACGGAGAGGGCGTACCCATGGGCCACATGCGCACCGGCGACCTCGACCCGGGAATCGGGCGGTGAGAATGTGGTGGCGTTCTCGATCAGCTCGGCCAGCAGGTGGATGATGTCCCCCACCACCCGGCCGACCGTGCCGGCAGGCTGCACTGTGGTGATGTCGACCCGGTCGTACGACTCGACCTCGGAGATCGCCCCACGGATCAGGTCCACCATGGCCACCGGGTTACGCCAACCCCGCCCCGGCGCGGCACCGGCGAGGATGACCAAATCCTCCGCGTGCCGCCGCAGCCGGGTGGCGAGGTGGTCGACGCGGAACAGCTCGGCCAGGTGATCGGGGTCCTCCGCATCGCGCTCCAGCCGGTCGAGCAGGGCCAACTGGCGGTGCACGAGCCCCTGGCTGCGCCGCGCGATGTTCAGGAAGACGTCGTTGAGGCCGTGCCGCAGGCCCACCTCGACCATGGCCGAACGGATGGCGACCCGGTGCACCTCGGTGAACGCCTGCGCGACCTGGCCGATCTCGTCGGCACCCTGATCGGCCACCGACGCCTCCCGCGCCAGGTCGACCTGCTCGCCCTTGCGCAGCCGGTCCACCACCTCCGGCAGGCGCCGTTCGGCGTCGGCGAGGGTGCCGCGTACCCGGGTCAACCGTTGCGCGAGGGAGCGGCCGACCCGGACCGCCACCACCAGCGAGAGCACGACGGCGATCAGGCCGAGCAGTCCGGCGGCGGCCAGCCGCACCATGGTTCCTACCGCCATCGGCACGGACCGGTCGGCCAGTCCGTCCGCCTGGGTCAGTTCGAAGTCTCGCAGCGACTGCTGCACCGTGTCGTAGCTCGTCTGCCACGCCTGCGGGTCGAGTCGCAGCCGGGCCGACGGATCCGCGGTCACGATGTCGTCCTGCATCGCCCGTAACCGACCGAACGCCTCCTGCTCGGTCAGCCGCTGGTACGCGGTCCGGTCCGCCTCGGGCAGGTCGGCCACCGCGGCCTCGGCCAGGAACCGCTGATTGCCAATGCCCTGCACGAGCAAGGTGTGCTCGCCCTCGGCGAACCTGCCGGCCGTCAACACACCGGCCAGCAGCGCGTCGGTCTGGCCCAGCAGTTCCCGCGAACGACCGAGGCTGGTCAGCGCCAACGCCTCACGGTTGAGGTCGTGGTCCGGAAGGTTGGCCAGGGCGGTGAAGGTCTGGAAGGCAGAGGCGATCATTCCGCTGTAGAGGCCGACCGCACCGGCGCGGTCGAGATCCCGACGATCGATGAAGCCGCGCCCGGCCGGCAACGCGTCCAGCTCGCCGATGAAGCGATCGAGCCGAGCTTCGAGCAGCTCTCCGGCGGCGTCCCGCAGTTGCTCCCCACTGACCCGCCGACGCAATTCGGCGATGGCCGCGTCGGTGCGGGCCCGTTGTTCCACCAGGGCCGGTAGCACGCAGTTGGCCGGCGGCTGTCCACACTCGGTGCGCGGCGAGGCGAGATGGACCACGGAGAGCCGTCGCTCCCGTTGCAACTCGGCCACCACGGTCTCACCCGGCCGGCCGAGGTCGTACAGGAGAGTACGGGCGGCGAGCAGGTCGAGCGCCGGCCCGAAGGTGAGCGTGGTCGCGAAGATCCACAGTGCCAGCAGCGCGGTCACCGGCACGACGACCAACGCGGTCAGCTTCGAGCGGATCGGCCAGTCGCGGGTGTTCAATCGGACCTCGCCCGGAAGGGTGGCTGGAAGGGCTCCGGCACAGCCGGGCAGCGTCGTCGCCGGGGCGCACCCCGGTTGTCCCGCCGGGACGCCGGCTCGGGCGCCTTGGGCAGGATACGTAATCCGCGCCGGTCGCACTACCGTCCGTCGAGACTACCGGTACGTTGCCGAACGTCCCGGCGACGAACCGCCTGTCGGTTTCCGCCCCGCCGGCAGCCAGGTCGGGCCAGGAAAGTGCGCCGAAACGGGATTGGCGATCACTGCGTGGCGGGAATACCTGCAGGCGAAGGAGGAGCCATGTCGCCCACGCAGATAATCGTCATCGTCCTCGTCATCCTGGTGGTCGCCGCCATCGCCGCCGCCGTCGTCGTGGCCGGCCGCCGCCGGGCGCTCCGGCAGCGTTTCGGCCCCGAGTACGACCACGTCGTCGCCGAGCAGGACAGTCGCAGCGCCGCCGAGCGCGAGTTGCGGGACCGGGAACGCCGGCACGCCGAACTCGAACTGGTCCCGCTCACGCCCGAGTCCCGGGCCCGGTACACCGAGGCGTGGGAGGAGCTCCAGGTACGTTTCGTCGACTCCCCTGCCGAGACCGTCGGGCAGGCCGACGAACTGGTCAGCCGGCTCATCGCCGAACGCGGATACCCCACCGGTGAGTTCGACGACCAGATCGCCCATCTCTCCGTCGAACACGCGCGCACGCTGGGTCACTACCGCGACGCACACGAGATCCATCTGCGCAACTCCCGGGGCGAGGCCAGCACCGAGGATCTCCGCCAGGCCGTCGTCCACTACCGCGCTCTCTTCAGCGACCTGCTCGGCGAGGAGCCGCCGGTCGCTGCCGGAGCGCCGGAACAGCGCCACCCCGACGCCGCCCACGACGCCACCAACCGCTGAGGAGATCACCATGCGGCAGGAAGAGCAGCAGCTCAACAACGACCACCCGGAGACCGTACGCTCCGCCCCGGTGGCGGTGCCGGACACTGAGGACGACCGGACGACTGACGACGGGGCCGACATCGTCGACGAGCCGACGGATCGCGACCGGTCGGAGGCCGACCGGGGCCGCCCCTGGGACGGCCGTCCCGGCTCCGACAGCGAGCGGGCCGAGTTCAACGAGCCGGGTCCGGTGCCAACCACCTTCGGCGCGACCACGGTCGGTGGCGCGGTCGCCGCGTCCGCACTGGCCAGTCCGCGCCCCGAGGACGAGCGCGACCCGCGCGAGGAGGACACCGCCCGACCTGGTGACGGTGCGGTCGACGGGGAACGGGAGGGACGGCGGGCGGACCCGACGGCCGAGTTCAACCGGACCGGCGACGACGATGACCTCGACGACAACGACGCCGAGGCTTCCGCCGCCGACGATGCGGCGGACGACCGGCTGACCGACAATCCCGTCGACGTGGACCGGGCGACGGACGACGGCTCCCTCCGGACGACGGCGGACGACGACACGGCGGCGGCGGGCGGGGCCGGCTTCGGCAGCGCCACACCCACGATGGTCGACCCCGACACGCAGACCTCGGGCGAGGCCACGGCCAGCCCCGGGGCGGCGGCTCCGGCCGGGGCGGCGACGCTGTTCGACGACACGACCGCACAGGGCTTCCGGGACCGCTGGCGCGACGTCCAACTGCGCTTCGTGGATGACCCCCGGGCGGCTGCCGTCGAGGCGCAGTCGCTGGTGGAGGAGGCCATGGAGGCGCTCTCGGCCGCGCTGGCCGAGCACCGCAACAAGCTCGGCGGCTGGCAGGAGGCCGGTTCGTCCGACACTGAGCAGCTGCGGGTGGCGGTACGCGAGTACCGGGACTTCCTCGACCGGGTGCTCGGCCGCTGACTCGCCCGCACCACGACGTTTCACCCGAAGGCGGGTGCCCCCGGATCCGGGGGCACCCGCCTTCGGCGTACCGCCGCAGGCATGGCCACCGGCGAGGCGGGTACGCCCAACAGGGCCGGAGAGCGCCGCGGACAGGAGGGCAGCAGCGATGACGGATCGTGATCGGCAACGACCGCTGGAGGAGCGCCCCGAGGCGGCCGCGGCGGTCGACGACGACAGCACCATCCCTCAGCTGATGACCGGGGGCGGTCCCGACCGGGACAATCCGACGTTCGCCGAACCGGATGATCCGACCGGAAGCGGGCCGACCGACGACATCATCGCCGATCCGTACGCCGCCGGGACCGGCGCGACGGGGACCGGCACCGGTGCCGGCGGGGACAACATCCGCACCGGCGCGGAGCAGCCCTGGGAGCCGGAGGACCTGGTGATGGCTCGGGGGCAGGACCTCACCGCCGAGAACATCGAGCGGGCCCGGCGCGAGTTGGACGAGACCGGCCGGACGGCGATCGAGAAGACGGTTCCCTGATCCGCCCGCGCCCCGGTGCGCCCTCGCCGCGGCGGCGGTAGCCGGTTGCGGCATGCCAACGCCGTCGAGCGGGTGACGGCAACCGTGGCGCAGGCGGCGCGAGGGGCCCCTGGTCCGACCGGTGCGGTCGGACCAGGGGCCCGGGTGACCTGCCGCCGCAGCGCCTCACCTACTGTCGGCGGCGGGTGTGCCTGTGTCCGTCAGGACAGCGGCGGGTAGGCGTTGGCCATCAGCTCGGCGAACTGGGCCGCGAACCAGGCGCCCGAGATCGGGGCGTCCGGCAGGGCACCGCTCATGCTGTTGCCGTTGCGGTCGTTACCGGTGTAGGTCGGGTCGCACATCCGGTCGAAGCCCTTGCCGTCGTTGTTCGGGATCTCGCGGCTGGAGCCGTCCGACTCGCCCGGGGGCTTGGCCCAGACGTAGGCGTCGATGCCGGAAGCCGGCGCGGCCTTCGGCCGCTCGCCCATACCCGCACCGGACTGGTTGCACCAGTTGCCCTTGTGGATGCGGCGGTCGACCCGGCCACCGTCCACGTAGGTGTTCACGTTGGTCGTCGGGCCCGCGCTGGTGGGCCGGTTGGGGCCGCCCCAGCCGTTACGGGAGGTGTCGATCAACATGCCGATGCTGCTGGGGAAGCCCTGCCGGACCAGTTCCTGACGGAACGCCTGGGCGAAGCTCTGCTCGTCGTTGTACTGGTTCCAGTCGATCCAGTCGGACTGCCGCACCGTCTGCCCGTTCACCGAGTCGGTGACCTTCGCGTACGGCTCGATCAGGGCCGAGTAGTTCGCCGTGTTGGTGATGAACCCGTGCACGTGGTTGACGGTGCTGCCGGAGGCCGTCGCGGCCTCCTTCAGGATCTGGGCGGTCGGGGTGAAGTTGCTGTCCCAACCGAGCCAGCCGTGGTGCCCGGCGTCCACGTAGTTGTAGACGTTCGAGAACGCGCCCAGCTGGGCCAGGGCGTAGCCGACACCCTGCACGTACGCGCCGTTGGCCTTGACCGTGTCGCACATGACGGTGCCACCCGGGTTGCCGGAGGTGTTGGTCACCAGGTTCGGCAGCGAGTCCACCTCGATGATGTTGATGATCCTGATGTCGCGGTACTTCGCGTCACCCTGGATCGCCGCGATCGGGTCGATGTACTCGGCCTTGTACTTCGGCAGTTCGTCCGCCTGCAGCTCACCGTTGGAGGCGAGCGCCGCGCAGTCGCGGCCGGGCAGGTTGTAGATGACGAACTGGATGTAGTCGGCACCCTGCTCCAGTGCCTCGTCCAGGTGGTCGCGGATCCCCATCGGGCCGTTGGACTGGCTGTTGTCGGTGCCCTCGATCGCCGCGATCCGGTCGATCCAGACCGCCGTCGAGATGTTCGACACCCGGTTACCGCCGGCGACCGACTCGGCCTTGGCCTTCCACTCCGGGTTCACGTAGCCCTGGGCGTTCAGGTACGGGTTGTCCACCCTGGTACCGGGAGGCGGCGGGCTGGTCGGCGGGGTGCTGGTCGGGGGCGTACTGGTCGGCGGGGTGCTGGTCGGCGGGGTGCTGGTCGGCGGGGTGCTGGTCGGCGGCGTACTGGTCGGCGGCGTGCCGCCGTTGCAGGTCACCCCGTTGACGGTGAACGAGGTGGGCTTGGGGTTGCTGCCGCTCCACGAGCCGTTGAAGCCGATGCTGGTGCTGGCGCCGGTGGCCAGGTTGCCGTTCCACGACTCGTTCTGCGCGGTCACGTTGCGGCCCGACTGGCTCCACCGGGCCGACCAGCCCTGAACGAGACGCTGGTTGGCGTCGGGGAACGTGAAGCCGAGCGTCCAGTTGCTGAGCGCGTCGCCGACGTTCCTGATGGTGACGTTGGCGGTGAAGCCGCCCTGCCAGTCGTTGGTCGTGTAGGCCACGTCGCACTGCGTCGCCGCGTGCGCCGCGGTCACCGGTAGCGTCACCAAACCGCCCGCGACCAGCGCGCTCGCGCCGGCCAGCGCGACGGCCCGGCGTCGACCGGACAGCCTTCTCCACACATTCATGCCACTGATCTCCTTGGGCGAGACCGGATCCGCGTACGGCCCGGCACGTGGCCCGAGGGACGTCCTGTGCGGACGACCGCCGGCGCCAACGGGATTCTTCGGGAGCGCCCGACCCGGACGGGCGTTGGTGGTGGTGCGACGACCGGCGTCACCGGTCGGCGGTCAGGTGGTCGTCCGGCGAACCGGATGCCCTCGACACCTGCCTACGCGGTGTGGCTCTGCTCACCGCGTGCTGCGATTCTTGCATGGGAGCGCTTCCATGGCAATGGTTCGATATTTTCGAAACCCTACCGGGCAAATGCCGCAACACCACTACAACGCGAGCGGCGTGCCCTGGCAAGCCCTGCCATACCCATCCCACCAGGCGCCGGACAGGCCGGCACGTCCGGGGGCAGGCATACCGACAAAGCTCGACAGACCGAACGAATGCCAGAACACGAATTTTTCCCTGCATAAGTCATGAAACGGTCTAACGTCGGTTCTGGCTCGGTTGTTGCCGGCCGCAGGACAACAGGGATGGAGTGACACAGGTCATGGCTAAGAAGATGCTGGGGAAGGTCGTTGCGGGTGCTGCCCTCGGCAGCGCCTCCCTGCTGGTGTTCGCGCCAGGGGCCGCGTACGCCGACGGCCAACCGCAGACGGAAGAAGGCAAGGTCTTCGCCAAGCCGCACGCCGTCAAGGCGGGCGAAGAGGTCAAGCTCGTGCAGATCTGCCCCGAGGAGCAGGAGCACCCCTTCGTCTGGTCCAAGGTCACCGGGAAGGTGAAGCTCGAACCGGCCCGGGACGGCGACTCGCGCGGCGACCACAAGAATTGGCGCGAGGAGAACGGCGCTGCTGAAGGCGGCATGGACAGCGAGGGCTGGTCCGGCCACGAGCGTTCGCAGCCCGCCGAGGACGAGTCCGGCGGCGGTTGGGGCGGCGGCGCCGACGTCCGCGACGACTGGAAGGGCGAGGAGCACGGCCAGGACGCTGAGGGCGGTCGCGACTCCAAGGACCACGACAAGAAGGACTGGAAGGGCCAGGACGAGGCGGGCTACTCGGCCAACGAGGAGTCCACCGGCGACTGGTCCGGTCGGCACGAGAGCGGCTCGGACTCCGCCGAGCGTGACTGGTCCGGCGAAGGCGACTGGTCGGGTGAGTCGCACAAGGGCGACTGGTCGAGCGAGTCGGGCGGGAGCGACTGGTCGGGCGAGTCGGGCGAGAGTGACTGGTCGGGCGAGCGCGAAGACCGCTCCGGCGAGGCTGACTGGTCCGGCAAGCGCGACTGGGCGGCGGACGCGGCCGACGCGCGGGGCAAGGACAGCTGGGAGCACAAGAAGGACTTCGTCTACTACGGCGAGGCCCACGTCGCCCGGGACGCCAAGCCCGGCACGTACAAGTTGGAGGGCTCCTGTGGCACGGGCGAGTTGGTCGTCCTGCCGCACGGTGGGGTCGACGGTGGCGACGGTGGCATCGCCACCGGCGCCGACCGTGGCCTGGCCGCCGCCGGGGCGAGCCTGGTCGGCGCGGCCGCCCTCGGTGGCCTCGTGCTGATGCGCCGTCGTCGGGCCGATGAGTTCGCGGCCTGACGCGACGACGGGACGGGCCGGCGGCCGTCACGGGGGACCGTGGCGTGCCGTCGGCGCCGCCGCCGTCGTCGTGCTCGCCATGATGGGCTCCGGGCTCATCGGCGCGTCGCTGAAGACCACCGACTCGCCGCGCCCGCCGCAGCCCGTCGCGGGGACGAGCGATCCGTCCCCGAACGGTCCACTCGCCGAAGCCGACCTCGACGGCGCGCAGCAGGTACCGACGGGGTTGTCCCGCGCCACCCCCACCACCATCAACATTCCCCGCATCGGAGTCCGCGCCGGCATCATGGCGCTCGGCACCAACCCCGACGGCACCGTCCAGGTGCCCCCGCTCGACCAGGCGCTGCTCGCCGGTTGGTACGAGCCCGGCCCGAGCCCGGGCGAGCCGGGCAACTCCGTCATCGTCGGACACGTCGACTCGGCCGCGATCGGTCCCGCCGTCTTCTTCTCCCTCGGTGCCCTGCAACCCGGCGACACCGTGAGCGTCGAACGGGCCGATGGCCGGACGGCCACCTTCCGGGTGGACTCGGTGGCGTCGTACCCGAAGGACGCCTTCCCCACCGAGCAGGTGTACGGCCCCAGCGACCGGCCGGGCCTGCGGGTGATCACTTGCGGCGGCCAGTTCGACGAGGCGACCGGCGACTATCCCGACAACGTGATCGTCTTCGCCTCGCTGATCCCCTGACCCACCACCCCAGACCCCACCGCCCCCGGTGGTCAGGTGGCGGCGGAGGTGCGGACCAGGGTACGGATCTGGCGCAGCAGTACCGACAGTGCGGCGAGGTCCGCCCGGGACTCGTCGAACTCGCCCATCGCCCGTTCGGCGCGGTGGATCGAGGTGGCGTTCGACTGCTCCCACTGCTGTACCCGCTCCTGCGGCGACAGGTCACCCGGCGTGGAGTCCAGCACCTCCGCGGTGAGCGCGGCGAGTGCGGCGTACAGGTCGTACCGCAGCGCCATCCGCGCGAGCGTCTGCCACCGGTCCTCGCGCGGCAGCAGCGAGATCTTGGACAGCAGCGAGTCCACCCGGAACCGGTCGGAGAGCACGAAGTAGACCGAGGCGACCTCGCCGACGTCCCGCCCGGTGCCGGTGGCGGTCTCCACCACGTCCAGCAGACCGAAGCTGTACATCAGCCGGGTACTGCGCTCGGCCAGCTCACGCGGCACCCCACGCTCGGTCATCGAGTCGATGTGCGCCGCGATCGACTCGCGTTCGCTGCCGTAGAAGAGCGTCTCCATCTGGGGCAGCAGCCGGGTGATCCCGTCCCGCAGTCGCGCGATCTCCGCCGGCACGTCGATCGGCGAGCGGCGGTTGGTCACCAGCCACCGCACCGCCCGGTCGAGCAGCCGCCGGGTGTCGAGGTAGACGTTGGTCTGCAATTCCGGATCGATCCGATTGTCCAGGGCCTCGACCGCGTCCCACAGCTCACGCAATCCGAAGACCTCGCGGACCACCACGTACGCCCGGATCACGTCCGCCGCCGTCGCGGCGGTCTCCTCGACCACCCGGAAGACGAACGAGATCCCGCCCCGGTTGATCGCCTCGTTGACCAGCACCGTGGTCACGATGTCGCGGCGCAGCCGGTGCCGGTTCATCCGGTCGGCGAACCGTTCCCGCATCGGCGTCGGGAAGTAGTTGACCAGCACCTCACCGGTCCACTCCTCGTCGGGCAGCCCGTCGGTGAGGATCTCCTTCTCCAGGGCGATCTTCACGTACGCCAGCAGCACGGCGAACTCCGGCGCGGTCAACCCGGACTCGGTGCGTACCGCCAACTCCTCGTCCGGCGGCAGCGCCTCCAGCGACCGTTCCAGGACGCCGGCACGCTCCAGCTCCGTGATCATCCGTCGGTGCACCGGAAGCAGCGAGGTCGCCTGGGCCTGGGAGTTGTTGATCGCCCGGGCCTGGTCGTAGTTGTCCCGCAGGACAAGCTCCGCCACCTCGTCGGTCATCCGGGCGAGCAACTCGTCCCGCTCGGGGACACTCAGCTCACCGTCGGCGACCGCGGTGTTCAGCAGGATCTTGATGTTCACCTCGTGGTCGGAGCAGTCCACCCCGGCCGCGTTGTCGATGAAGTCGGTGTACATCCGGCCGCCTGCCTGGGCGTACTCGATCCGGCCGTGCTGGGTGAAGCCCAGGTTGCCGCCCTCGCCCACCACCCGGCAGCGCAGGTTGCGCCCATCCACCCGAATCGCGTCGTTGGACTTGTCGCCCACCTGAGCGTTGGTCTCACTGGACGCCTTGACATAGGTGCCGATGCCGCCGTTCCAGAACAGATCGACCGGCGCGGTGAGGATGGCCTTCATCAACTCCTGCGGGCTGAGCTGGTCGACGTCGTCGTCGAGCCCGAGCACGGCACGGACCTGTGGTGACACCGGCACCGACTTCGCCGTACGCGGGTAGATCCCACCACCGGCCGAGATCAGCTCGGCGTTGTAGTCCTCCCAGGTGGACCGGGGCAGGTCGAACAGCCGCTTCCGTTCGGCGTACGAGGTGGCCGCATCCGGGTCCGGGTCCAGGAAGATGTGCCGGTGGTCGAACGCGGCCACTAGCCGGATGTGCTCCGACAGCAGCATGCCGTTGCCGAAGACGTCACCGGACATGTCGCCCACCCCGGCCACGGTGAAGTCCTGACTCTGGGTGTCATGCCCCATCTCGCGGAAGTGCCGCTTGACCGACTCCCACGCGCCCCGGGCGGTGATGCCCATCTTCTTGTGGTCGTATCCGGCCGAGCCGCCGGAGGCGAAGGCGTCGCCCATCCAGAAGTTGTGTGCCGTCGAGATCTCGTTGGCGGTGTCGGAGAAGGTGGCGGTGCCCTTGTCCGCCGCCACCACCATGTACGGGTCGTCGCCGTCGTGCCGGACCACGTCGTCGGGCGGCACGATCTCGCCGGCCACGATGTTGTCGGTGACGTCCAGCAGCGCCGAGACGAACTCCTTGTAGCAGGTCACCGCCTCATCGCGGTCACCCGGCTTCTGCTTGAGCACGAAACCGCCCTTGGCGCCGACCGGCACGATGACGGCGTTCTTCACCATCTGCGCCTTGACCAGACCGAGCACCTCGGTGCGGAAGTCCTCCCGCCGGTCGGACCAGCGCAGGCCGCCCCGGGCCACCGGCCCGAACCGCAGGTGCACACCCTCGAACCGGGGCGAGTACACGAAGATCTCGAACTTCGGTCGGGGCGCGGGCAGCTCGGGGATCGCCTGCGGATCGAGCTTGAACGCCACGTACGGCTTGGGTCGCCCGCCCACCGGCCGCTGATAGAAGCTGGTGCGCAGGGTGGCCTGGATCAGGTTCAGGTACGACCGCAGGATCCGGTCCTGGTCGAGGCTGGCCACGTCGTCCAGCGCGGCGCGGATCTCGGCCACCAGTTCGGCGCCCCGCCGCTGACGCTGCTCGGCGTCGACCGGCCCCGGCTCGAACCGCGCCTCGAACAGCTGCACCAGCAACGTGGCCAGGCGCGGGTACGCGATGAAGGTGGACTCCATGTAGTCCTGCGAGAACACCGTGCCGGTCTGTCGCAGGTACTTCGCGTACGCCCGCAGCACCACCACCTGACGCCAGGTCAGCCCGGCGAGCAGCACCAGCTCGTTGAAGCGGTCCACCTCGGCTTCGCCCCGCCAGGCCGCCGCGAAGGCGTTCTCCACGTGCGGGCGTACCTCGGCCAGTTCCTGGTGCCCCTCCGGCAGTCGTAGCCCGAAGTCGTACAGCCAGATCCGACCGTCGACCCGCTCCACCTCGTACGGGTGCTCGTCGACCACCTTCACGCCGAGCGAGTGCAGCACCGGCAACACCGCCGAGAGCATCATCGGCTCGCCGTAGCGGTACACCTTGAACCGCACGTCCATCGACTCGTCGACGTCCGGACCCCGGCCGACGGCACGCGGCGCCAGCTGCTTGCGGAACAGGTGCATCTCCAGCTGGCCGGGCTCCTCCAGCAGCTCCAGCTTGGCCAGGTCCTTCATCGCCTCGTACGGCGTGTGCCCGTCCTTGTAGCCCTCCGGGAACGCGTCGGCGTACCGACCGAACAGGTGCTTGGCCTGCTCGTCACCGAGCTTGCGTTCCAGCACCAGCCGGTAGTCGTCGTCCCACAACCGGGTGGCGTCGGCCAACTCCTCGGCCAGCAGGTCGGCGTCGATGTCGCCGGGCGGGCTCGTCGGGTCGGTACGGACGATGAAGTGCACCCGGGCCAGCATCGACTCGGTCACCCGGGTGGTGTAGTCCACCCCGACACCGTTCAGCTCACGCAGCAGGATGTCCTGCATACGCAGCCGGTTCTGGGTGGTGAACCGGTCCCGGGGCAGGTAGATCAGACAGGAGATGAACCGCCCGTACGCGTCCCGGCGCAGGAACACCCGCAGCTGCCGGCGACCGGCCATCCGCAGTACCCCGATGACCGCGTGGTACAGGTCGTCGGTCTTGATCTGGAACAGCTCGTCGCGCGGGTACGTCTCCAGGATCTGCATCAGATCCTTGCCCGAGTGGCTGCGCAGGCTCAGGCCCGACCGGTCCAGCACCTCGGCGACCTTGCGTCGGACCACCGGCAGTTCCTGGACGCTGGTCCGGTACGCGGCGGTGGAGAACAGGCCCAGGAAGCGCCGCTCGCCCACCACCTCGCCGTCCTCGTCGAAGATCTTGAAGCCGATGTAGTCGAGGTACGCCGAGCGGTGCACGGTGGCCCGCGAGTTCGCCTTCGTGATGATCAGCAGGCGCTTCTCGGTGACCTTCTCGTGCGCCTCGGGCGTCATCGAGGACAGCGCCCGCGCGTCCGGCGAGTCCTGACGCAGGATGCCCAGTCCGGTGCCGAGCACCGCTTCCAGCGCCGGCCCACCCTCGGCCGAATTCGGCACCAGCCGGTACTCCCGGTACCCGAGGAAGGTGAAGTGATCGTGCGCGAGCCAACGCAGCAGCTCGACCGAGTCGGTGATGTCCTTCTCCGGCACCGGTGGCCGGTTGTCACTGGTGCGCGCGGCGGCCAGTTCGTCGGCGAGGGCGAGGGCGCGCTGACGCATCTTCGGCCAGTCCTCGACGGCCTCCCGCACGTCGGTCAGCACCCGTTGCAGTTCCCGGCGTAGCTTGTCCCGCTCCTCCGGGTCGCGGACCGGGTCGATCTCGATCCGCATCCAGCTCTCGACCAGGTCGCCGGAGATCGCGTCGTCCGGCTCCACGTCGGCGGCGACCTCGACCAGCCGACCCAACGGCTCCCGGCGGACCACCACCAGCGGGTGCACCAGCAGGTGGACGTCCAGATGGTGGGTGTTGAGCAGGGCGGTCACCGAGTCGACCAGGAACGGCATGTCGTCGGTGACGATCTCGATGACGCTGTGGTGCTGCTCCGCGTCGGGCGAGTGGATCCGTAGCTTCAACTCACCCGGTACCCGCTGCCGGGCCAGTTCCCGGTGCGCGCGGGCGGCGTCGAGCATCTCCTCGGCGGTGAACCCGATCAGCTCCTCGTCCGGCGCGAACCGCCAGAACCTGCCCACCAGGGTCGCCGCATCGTGATCGTCAGCGGCCAGCGACACCGCCTGGGCCACCAGGCGCTCGGCGTTGGGCACCGGCTCGTCGAACTCGGCGTCCTCCGCGTCGTCGGTCAGCGCCTCCGGCGGTAGTCCCAGGTCGTAGAGGGTGTCGATGCTCGAACCGGTCATCCCGGTCACACCTGTGTCTAGCCGACCGAAACCGTCCCCGTCGGTCGCCGTGTCGAAACTGTCGTCCCGGCTGGTGTCAACCTGCCGGAGGTCGGGTTCCGGTTTGATCGCCGGACGCCGGTCCATCGGTGCCACTCCCCTCGACCCACAACGCTGTGGGTCACTCTGCCGCCAAGCCTAGGCCGACCGATCGGTGCTTCCGTCGGCGGACCACCGGCCGGACGTCCGAATCTCCGACGCCGTCCTTTCACCCGTTGCGGTACGAGGTTCGACCGGGTTCGGAGTACCCCGCCTGATGTTGTTCATCACACCGTCACGAGACCGTCTTTTCCCCTGACCAGACCCATCCGGGACAGTGGCCGTCGCCCCGGCGTACTAGCGTGCGGAGCAGCCGACCAGAAGGAAGCACGAGATGTACGTTCCGCGCCGACAACGCCGCAGCCGGTCGCCACTGACCGTCGTCGTCGCCTGCCTGGTCGTAGCGGCCGGTCTGGTCGCCTGCTCGGGCGAGGACGGCCCGCAGCGCACCGTCGACGCATTCCTCGACGGCTGGCGCAAGGGCGACCTGAACGCGGTCGGTTTCGTCGACCCGACCGGCGCGAAGGTTCCCGCAGCCAACGTCGTCCGGGAGATCCGGGAGCTCTCCGGCGAGCTCGTCGATGCTCCGCTCACGCTGACCCGCCAGGGCGATCCGGAGGTGGTCCGGGACACCGCCACCGCCACCATCCGCGCCGAGTGGACGCTACCGGGCGGGACGCTCTGGGCGTACGACCGTCCGCTGCGACTCAGCCAGGGCAGCGACGACCAGTGGCAGGTGATCTGGGAGCCGCAGATCGTTCAGGAACAGCTCACTCGGGGTGACCGGTTGGGGCTGCGGCGGGACCGTGCGCCGCGGGCGACCGTGCTGGACGGTGCCGGCGAGCCGATCGTGGCACCGCGCGACGTGGTCCGGGTGGGGTTGCGGCCCAGCGAGGTGACCGACGTCAAGGCCATGGTCCGCGAACTGGACACCGCGTTCCGCGCCATCCGGCCGGCGATCACCCCGCCGGTCGACCTGTCGGACCTCCCCAAACGGCTGAAGGAGGCCAAACCGGACGCGTTCGTCGAGGTGGTCACCCTTCGGGACGAGGCGTACCGGCAGATCAAGTCGCGCATCTACCCCCTGCCGGGGACGAAGTTCCCGACCGACAAGCTGGACCTCGCACCGACTCGCGAGTTCGCCCGGGCGGTGCTCGGCAGCGTCGATCCGGCGTACGCCGAGGACCTCGCCAACCACCCCGACCGCTACTCCGCCGGCGACCTCGTCGGTCACGGAGGATTGCAGGGCCGCTGGGACGAACGGCTACGCGGCGTACCGGGGCTGGCCGTCGTGATCAACCGTCCCGGGCCGGACGGGACCGTGGAACCGACCGGCACCGAGGTGTTCCGCCGTGAGCCCCAGCCCGGCCAGCCGGTTCGTACCACGCTCGACGTGACCACCCAGAACGCCGCCGACCGGGCGCTGCGCGGCGAACGCCGACGCTCCGCCCTGGTGGCCGTGCGGATCAGCGACGGTGCCGTCCTCGCCGCCGCCAACGGCCCCGGTGCCGCCGGGGAGAACCTGGCCTTCACCGCGCAGGTGCCACCCGGCTCCACCTTCAAGATGGTAAGCGCGTTCGGGCTGATCGAACGCGGCGCGGTGACTCCGGACACCACCGTCGCCTGCCCGAAGAGATTCGTCGTGGACGGACGTTCCTTCAAGAACTCCGATGACTTCGCCCTCGGCGAGGTGCCGTTCCGCACCGACTTCGCCAAGTCGTGCAACACCGCCTTCACCGCGCTCGCCCCCCAGTTGGGCGCGGACGGTCTGGCCGCCGCCGGACGCACTCTGGGCCTGGAAGGCGAGTGGGGTGACCTGGGCCTCGACGCGTTCACCGGCAAGGTCTCCGCCGGTGGCGGTGCCACCGAACAGGCCGCCGCAGCGATCGGTCAGGGTACGACAGTGGTCAGCCCGCTGGCCATGGCGGCGGCGACCGCAGCCGTGGCCAGGGGCCAGTTCGTCCCGCCGAAGCTGTTGCTGGATCCGGCGCCGGCCCAGGTAGCCGAATCGGGGCCGCAGTTGAAGCCCGAGGCGGTCACGGCAGTCCAGGAGATGATGCGCGAGGTGGTCACCAGCGGCTCCGGCACGGCCCTGCGGGATGTGCCGGGCAAGCCGGTGCACGGCAAGACCGGCACCGCCGAGTACGACGACAACCCGGAGAACACCCACGCCTGGTTCGTCGGCTGGCAGGGCGATGTGGCGTTCGCCGTCTTCGTCGAGAAGGGTGGCTCGGGCAGCGGCACCGCAGTACCGATCGCCGAGCGCTTCCTCCGCGCCCTACCCGACTGACCCCGTCAGCCCCCACCGCCGCTGATCCCCCGCAACGATCGCCGGTAAGCAACTTCGGGGTTGTTGCTGGGTCAGCGGGCCTCCAGGCAGCAACAACTCTGAAGGTGTCCGGAACGGCGGCGGGATGAGACGGCGGCGCTCTGTCAGGCGGCCGGCCCGCCGGTGGCGGTCGCCGGACGAGTGACCCCCGTCGAGAAAGCGGTGCCGCCCAGGTCACCACCGGCTACACCACCATCGGCCAGGTCATGATCAGCCAGGCCACCATCGACCGGGTCACCGCCGCCCGCGCTGCCGCCACCCACACCGCCACTGCCGTCGCCCGCGCCACCGCCGTCCGTGCCGCCGCCACTGCCACTCCGGCGACCGTCGCTGTGGCGATGGTCGTCGGCCTGACCGCGGTCGACCGGCGCCGGTGCGTCCGGTGGGCCGGGTTGATCGAGGCCCCGGCGCGGGCCGAGGGTGGGACGGAGCCTCTCCTCGGGACGCAGCCGAGGTGGCGCCGAGCCGGGGGCGGTCACCGGGCGCAGGCCGGATACCACGGTGTTGACGATCTCCGTGGCGTACGCGCCGTCCGGGTCGTAGTCGGGGTCGAAGACGGTCAGCTCGACGCCGAGGCAGTGCGGGGTGTCGACCAGACCGGCGAGCAGAATCTCCAGCTCGGCGAAGGCGATGCCGCCAGGATCGGGCGCATCGACCGCCGGCATCACGGCGGGGTCGAGCACGTCCACGTCGACGTGCACCCAGTAGCCGGCGCAGTCGGCCAGCTGCTCGTGCGCCCACTGGGCGGTACGCGCCGCGCCCTCGGCGCGTAGCGCCGGCACCGGTCGGGTGATGATCCCGGCGGCCTGCAGGTCGAGTCGGTACTCGTCCTGGGCACGGATGCCGAGCACCACCACATCGACGTCCCGGAAGTAGGGTCGACGGCCCTCGATCGCCGCCAGGTCGGCCTGGCCCCGACCGGTCACCAGGGCGAGATCCTCACCGGCCGCCGCTCCCACGTACGAGGCGTTGCCGGGGTGTCGGAAGTCGGAATGGCCGTCGACGAAGACCAGCCCGATCCGGCCGCCGACCGCCTCACCCAGCCGGTGCATGGCCAGCGCCGAGCCGAGCAGAATCGAGCAGTCACCACCGAGGACCACCGGGAACTCTCCCCGGTCGATGATCGCGCCGATCCGGTCGGCCAGCGCCGCCGAGTAGTCGGCGATCTCCCGCGCGTGGCAGACGCCGTCCCCGGGTCGCCAGTCGCCGGCGTCGTAGCGGGGCGGGGTCAGGCAGCCCGCGTCACGGGCGCGCAACCGGGGCAGCAGTCCCTGGTCCCGTAGCGCGCCCGGCGCCTTCCCGCAGCCGGGAACGGAGGTGGGCGTCGGCGGGCGCAAACCGAGGTTGCTCGGCGCGTCGAGGACGGCGATCCGGCGCATCATGGGCCGCCTTCGTTCGCGACTGCGGGGCTCGCAAGCTCACTCCTCGCGCTCACCTAAGCCTCCCGTCCTCGTGGTGTGGGGGCGGGCCGGCGACACGCCGGCCCGCGCTGGCGTGGCAGGTACTCAGAACAGGGCGCTGGCCAGGGCCCGGCGGGCCGAGGCGACTGCGGGATCCTCCGGCCCGGCGATGGTGAACAGGCCGATCAGGTGCTGACGGACCTTCTCCCGATCGTCGCCGGCGGTGCGGCGCACCAGCCCGACCAGGCGCTGGTACGCCTGATCGGCTAGGCCGCTCAGCACCTCGATGTCGGCGGCGAGCAGTTGGGCGTCGACGTCGTCGGGGTCGGCCGCCGCGGCGGTGAGCGCCGCCTGCGGATCGGCTCCGGCCACCCGCCGGGCGAGTCCCACCTGAGCCAGCCCGGCCTCGGCCGCGGCGTCCGCCGGGGTTTCCGCGAGGATCTTGCGGTACGCCTGCTCGGCGGCGTCCAGGTCGCCACTCATCAGCGCGTCGTCCGCCTCGTCGAGCCGTGGGTCCTCCGGCTCGGTCACGCTCACCCCGCCGGCCTTGAGCACGGCCTGGAGCCACTGACGAAGCTGTGCCTCGGGCACCACGCCGGAGAAGGCGTCCACGGGTTGCCCGCCGACCACCGCGTACACCATCGGGATGCCCTGGACCCGGAACATCTGCGCGAGCCTCGGGTTGGCGTCCACGTCGACCTTGGCGAGCACCCAGGCACCGCCACTCTCGACCGCCAGCCGTTCCAGCACCGGAGAGAGTTGCTTGCAGGGCTGGCACCACTCGGCCCAGAAGTCGACCACGACGGGTGTGGTCAACGAGCGCTCCAGGACCTCCGACTGGAAGGTCGCCTCGGTCACGTCGACGACTGTGACTCCGCCGACGGCACCGCCGGGCGCCCCGGCGGGCGGGCCGGCCTGAACCGGAGCCGGTGTGGAACTGGGGGCAGGGGTGCGCAGCGCGCTGAGGTCGACCGCGCCGCGGGTAAAGATCGACGAGGTGATCCGTGGGTCGCTCATGGTTATCTAGTCTCGCACGCAGTTCGCCGAACTCGGATCAGCCTCGGCCCGCGCAGTTGCCACTGTCACCCCTGCCCAGCCGCCCTGATGGGGCGAAGGTCAGAACCGTGCGGGCTCGCGGTAAACGCCCCATTCGGCGCGCAGCGCGTCGCAGATCTCGCCGAGGGTCGCCTCCGCCCGGACGGCGTCGAGCATCGCCGGGATCATGTTCTCCCCGGTACGGCTCACCGCCACCATCGCCTCGACCGCGGCACGTACCCGGGAGTCGTCCCGACCGTGCTTGCGTTCGGCCAGCATCCGGCGCTGCTCCAACTCCACCTCGTGCGAGATGCGGAGGATCTCCAACTCCTTGGCGACCGTTCCGGTGTGGCAGTTGACGCCGACGATCTTCTTGTCGCCCTTCTCCAACGCCTGCTGGTACGCGAACGCGGCCTCGGCGATCTGTCCGGTGAACCAGCCGTCCTCGATGCCCCGCAGGATGCCGGAGGTCATCGGCCCGATCTGGTGCGGGCCGTCGCCACCGAGCGCGCGGATCCGGGCGAAGATCTCCTCCGCCTCGGCCTCGATCCGGTCGGTGAGCGCCTCGACGTACCAGGAGCCACCCAGCGGGTCGGCCACGTTCGTCACCCCGATCTCCTCCATCAGCACCTGCTGCGTACGCAGGGCGATCTCGGCGGACTCGTCGGTGGGCAGGGCGAGGGTCTCGTCCAGGGCGTTGGTGTGCAGCGAGTTGGTGCCACCGAGCACGGCGGCGAGCGCCTCGACGGCGGTGCGTACCACGTTGTTGACCGGCTGTTGCGCGGTCAGCGACACGCCGGCGGTCTGCGTGTGGAATCGCAGCCAGAGCGCCTTCTCACTGGTGGCGCCGTAGACGTCGCGCAGCCAGCGGGCCCAGATCCGGCGGGCGGCCCGGAACTTGGCGATCTCCTCGAAGAAGTCGACGTGCGAGTCGAAGAAGAAGCTCAGCCCGGGGGCGAAGACGTTGACGTCAAGCCCGCGCGAGAGTCCCAGTTCGACGTAGCCGAAGCCGTCGGCCAGGGTGTACGCCAGCTCCTGCGCGGCGGTCGAGCCGGCCTCGCGGATGTGGTAGCCGGAGACCGACAGCGGCTTGTACCGCGGGATCTCAGCCGCGCAGTACTCCATCAGGTCGCCGATCAGGCGCAGGTGCGGCTCCGGGTCGAACAGCCACTCCTTCTGCGCGATGTACTCCTTGAAGATGTCGGTCTGCAGCGTCCCGTCCAGACTCGACAGGTCGGCGCCCTGGCGCTCGGCGGCGACCAGGTACATGCAGAACACCGGCACTGCCGGGCCGGAGATGGTCATGCTCGTGGTGACCCCGGCCAGGTCGATGCCGTCGAAGAGCGCCTCCATGTCGGCGGCGCTGTCCACCGCCACCCCGCAGTGGCCCACCTCGCCGAGCGACTGCGGGTCGTCGGAGTCGCGCCCCATCAGGGTGGGCATGTCGAAGGCGACCGAAAGCCCGCCGCCACCGGCGCCCAGGATCATCTTGTAGCGCTCGTTTGTCTGCCGGGCGTTGCCGAACCCGGCGAACTGGCGGATGGTCCAGGTCCGCCCCCGGTAGCCGGTCGGGTAGAGGCCCCGCGTGTAGGGGAACTCCCCGGGCCAGCCGATCCGCTCGAACCCCGGGTACGCGGCACCCTCCGGTGGACCGTAGACCGGGTCGACGGGCATCCCGGAGAGCGTGGTGAAGTCGGCGTCCCGCTTGCGCGCGGAGTCGTAGCGGGCCTGCCAGCGGGCCCGCCCGGCTGCGATGTCGTCGGCGTTCATCCCCGGGCTCCTCCTCGAGTCCTCGACTGCAACCGAGTGTAGAGCCCTTACCTGAACGATCGATAAGGCAGTTCGTACCGACCGGTAACGTGAGCTGCCCGAACTCAGGCGGCGGGGCCGTCGATGGCCACGTCGTCCACCCGGATGTTGATCTCGTCGACCCGCAGTCCGTACGCCTCGACCGCCCGGGTCACCTCGACCCGCACCGCCGTGGTCACCTCCGGCACCGGATGCCCGGCGTCGGTGACGATGACCAGGTTGATCACGGCACCGCCGTTGGTGACGTGCGCGGAGCAGCCCCGACGCGCGTCGCCGACCTGGTCGAGCCCCACCCGGTCCAGCACCGCGTTGAAGAACCGGGCGACGTCGCCACCCAGCTCGACCACGCCGGGCACGGCCTTCGCCGCGGCCACCGCGATCTTCTCCACCACCTCGTCCGAGATGTGGGTACGCCCGCCCGCCACCGCGTCCGGCGTCATCGCCAACTCCTGCGTCATCTCGTGGTCCATGCGTCCCCCAGCGGCCGTCGCAGTACCCGCGCACCCGCGCGGCGGTGCGAGCCTAACCGTCTCCGGCGGTCCGCAGTGGACGCGGTTACCCGGCGAGCTGAGCGAGCAACGTCTCGGCCGCGGCGTACGGATCGGTGGCACCGGCCGCCACCTCGGCGGCGAGCGCCGGCAGCTGCGTACCGTCGCGCAGCGAGCCGATCCGGGCGCGGAGCACGCCGAGCGCGATCGCCTCGACCTCGGCGGCGGCCCGCGCCTCACGCCGACGTCGCAACTCGTCGTGCTCGACCAGCCAGGCGCGGTGCTTGTCGATGGCGGCGGCGACGTCGTCGATGCCCTCACCACGGGCGGCGACCGCGCGAACCACCTGCGGACGCCACTGGCCCGGACCGCGCTCGCCGAGGGCGATCATGCCCTGGATGTCCCGAACGGTGGCGTCGGCACCGTCCCGGTCGGCCTTGTTCACCACGAAGACGTCGGCGATCTCCAGGATGCCGGCCTTCACCGCCTGGATCGCGTCGCCCATGCCCGGCGCGAGCAGCACCAGCGTGGTGTCGGCGAGCGAGGCCACCTCGACCTCCGCCTGCCCGACCCCGACGGTCTCCACCAGCACCACGTCACAGCCGGCGCCCTCCAGCACCCGCACCGCCTGCGGGGTGGCCGCCGACAGCCCGCCGAGGTGCCCCCGGCTGGACATCGAGCGGATGTAGACGCCGGGGTCGGTGGCATGGTCCTGCATCCGCACCCGGTCACCGAGGATCGCGCCGCCGGTGAACGGGCTGGACGGATCGATGGCCAGCACCCCGACCCGGTGCCCGTGCGCCCGCAGCGCCCGGACCAACTCGTTGGTGGTGGTGGACTTGCCCACCCCCGGCGAGCCGGTCAGGCCGACCACCTGGGCCCGTCCGGTGTACGGGGCGAGCGCCGCGGCGATGGCCGGCACGGTCTCGTCGCCCGACTCGACCAGGGTGATCAGTCGGGCCACCGCGCGGGGGTCACCGTCGCGGGCCCGTTCGACAAGCATCGGAACGTCCCGGCTGCGGCGTACCGAACCGGTGGCCGCCGCCGGGACGCGGGTGTTCGACTCGCTCACAGATCGGTTTCGGTGGGGTCGGGAACATGGATGATCAGTGCGTCGCCCTGTCCGCCACCCCCGCAGAGCGCTGCCGCGCCGGTGCCGCCGCCGCGCCGCTTGAGTTCCAGCGCGAGGGTGAGCACCAGCCGGGCGCCGGACATGCCGATCGGGTGGCCGAGCGCGATCGCGCCGCCGTTGACGTTGACCTTGTCGGGGCTGATCCCGAGGTCACGGGTCGACTGGATACCGACCTGCGCGAACGCCTCGTTGATCTCGATCAGGTCGAGGTCGGAGACGGCCAGACCGCCCTTGCGCAGGGCGTGCTGGATGGCGTTCGAGGGCTGCGAGTGCAGGGAGTTGTCCGGGCCTGCCACGTTGCCGTGCGCCCCCACCTCGGCCAGCCAGGCCAGGCCCAGCTCCTTGGCCTTCGCCTTGCTCATCACCACCACGGCGGCGGCGCCGTCGGAGATCGGCGAGGAACTGCCGGCGGTGATGGTGCCGTCGGAGGTGAACGCCGGGCGGAGCTTGGCCAGGGAATCGGCGGTGGTGTCCGGCCGGATGCCCTCGTCCTCGCTGATCACCAGCGGGTCACCCTTGCGCTGCGGGATGACCACCGGGGTGATCTCCTCGGCGAAGTGGCCGTTCTTCTGGGCGGCGGCGGCGCGCTGGTGGCTGCTGGCCGCGAACTCGTCCTGTTCCCGGCGGGTGATGCTCCGGGTGCTGCCGTGCCGCTCGGTGGACTCCCCCATCGAGCAGCAGTCCCACGCGTCGGTCAGCCCGTCGAGCGCCATGTGGTCCTTGATCACCACATCGCCGTACTTGTAGCCGGCGCGCTGGCCGAGCAGCAGGTGCGGGGCGTTGGTCATCGACTCCATGCCGCCGGCCACCACGATGTCGAACTCACCGGCCCGGATCAGCTGGTCGGCCAGGGCGATCGCGTCGAGCCCGGAGAGGCAGACCTTGTTGATCGTCAGGGCCGGTACGGACATCGGGATGCCGGCCTCGACGGCCGCCTGCCGGGCGGGAATCTGCCCGGTACCGGCCTGGAGCACCTGGCCCATGATCACGTACTGCACCTGGTCAGGTGCGACTCCTGCCCGTTCGAGCGCGGCAGAGATCGCGATGCCGCCGAGTTTCGTCGCCGGTAGGTCCTTGAGGTTGCCCAGCAGGCGCCCCATCGGGGTCCGCGCGCCGCTGACGATCACCGAAGCCATACCTGCCTCCGAGGGGGTGCCGACCTGTACGCCTTAACGATTGTTCGGCCAGACTAACGTCATGCCTGAGAACTCCCCCGTCGAGCCCGCTGCCGACTATGTCACAGACATCGGGCTGCGCCGCATCGACCATGTCGGGATCGCGGTGCCCGACCTCGACACCGCCATCGACTTCTACCAGCGCACCTTCGGGATGCGCTGTGTGCACACGGAGACCAACACCGAGCAGGGTGTCCGGGAGGCGATGCTGGCGGTCGGGCCGAGCACCGAGGGCGGTTGCGTCCAGCTACTCGCGCCGCTGACCCCGGAGTCGACGATCGCGAAGTTCCTGGACCGCAACGGCCCGGGCGTTCAGCAGGTGGCGTACACGGTGACTGACATCGACGCGGCCTGCGCGGCGCTGCGCGAGCGTGGCGTACGACTGCTCTACGAGAACCCGAAGCGTGGCACCGCCGACTCGCGGATCAACTTCGTGCACCCGAAGGACGCCGGCGGCGTGCTGATCGAGCTGGTCCAACCGGCCGCGGCGCACTGATCCGAAGGGCCGCGCACGACCGCCGCGAGCACGGAGGTGTGCGCTTGCCGGAGCGAGCATGCACCTCCGCGCAGCGGCCGATGCACTTTTTCACAGGAGGCTTCCGACCCTAGCTACCGTTCAGTAACCTCCGGCCTCACAGGTAGCCCGAAGGCGCGGGATGTGGCGGCGGCCGACATGGTGATCGCCGCCGACCAGCGTCGACGATGGCAGCCCCAGGCCCGCCGCCGAGCGGCGAGAACCGGAGGTCACCGTGCAGGACATCCTCGAAGCCATCATGGCGGCGGACGGGTCGGCCGACCCGGCGCGCGAGTTGGCCGGTGTCGCCGGACTGCCGGTACCGGAGAGCTACCGGGGCGTGGTGGTCCGGGCCGAAGAGACCCGGATGTTCGACGGCATGACCACCCGGGACAAGGACCCGCGCAAGGCGCTGCACCTCCAGGAGGTGCCCACACCCGAACTCGGCCCGGGCGAGGCACTGGTCGCGGTGATGGCCAGCGCCATCAACTACAACACCGTCTGGACCAGCATCTTCGAGCCACTGTCCACCTTCAGGTTCCTCCAGCGCTACGGCCGCACCTCCGAGTTGGCCCGCCGGCACGACCTGCCGTACCACGTGGTCGGTTCGGACGCGGCGGGCGTGGTGCTACGGGTCGGTGCCGGGGTGAGTCGCTGGCGCCCGGGCGACGAGGTGGTGGCCCACTGCCTGTCGGTCGAGTTGGAGGAGGCGGCCGGTCACGACGACACGATGCTCGATCCGCAGCAGCGGATCTGGGGGTTCGAGACCAACTTCGGCGGCCTGGCCGAGCTGGCCGTGGTCAAGGCCAACCAGCTGATGCCCAAGCCGGCGCACCTGAGCTGGGAGGAGGCGGCCAGCCCCGGGCTGGTCAACTCGACCGCGTACCGGCAACTGGTGTCGCACCACGGGGCGAACATGAAGCAGGGCGACGTGGTGCTGATCTGGGGCGCCTCGGGCGGCCTGGGCGGCTACGCCACCCAGATGGCGCTCAACGGCGGTGCGATCCCGGTCTGCGTGGTCTCCTCGCCGGAAAAGGCGGAGCTGTGCCGGCGGATGGGTGCCGAGCTGGTCATCGACCGCTCCGCCGAGGGCTTCCGGTTCTGGTCCGACGAGCAGACCCAGGATCCGGACGAGTGGCGTCGCTTCGGCGAGCGGATCCGGGAACTCACCGGCGGGGAGGATCCGGACATCGTCTTCGAGCACCCCGGCCGGGAGACCTTCGGTGCCAGCGTCTACGTCGCCAAGCGCGGCGGCACCATCGTCACCTGCGCCTCCACAAGCGGCTTCCTGCACCAGTACGACAACCGCTACCTCTGGATGCACCTCAAGCGCATCGTGGGCAGCCACTTCGCCAACTACCGCGAGGCGTGGGAGGCCAACCGGCTGGTGGCGCTGGGGAAGATCCACCCCACCGTGTCCAGGACGTACGCGCTGGAGCAGACCGGCCAGGCCGCGTACGAGGTGCACCGCAACGCCCACCAGGGCAAGGTCGGCGTCCGCTGTCTGGCCCCAGAGGACGGACTCGGCGTACGCGACCCCGAGCTGCGCGCCCGCCACGCCGAGGCCATCAACCGGTTCCGTGGACGCTGACCTGAAGGCCGAGGCGTCGATGGCCATTCGGTGATCACCGATTGGCTTTCCACACGGGTGCCCTGACGCCCATTCGTGCGGGCGGGCGACGTCGGAAACAAAGGGCCGTGCGCCACCGCGCCACGGCCCTTTTCCACGTCACGCTCCGTGCCATCCAGCTCGCCCCGGAGCTGGCAAGATCGCATGTCGCGCCGGTGGTCGGCCACCGCGCGGAGTTGACCATGTAATGCGGGCGGCAAAGGGCGGCACGCTCTTGCGAAGCACCCCAGGGAGTCTGCCAGTATGTCCCAATGCCCCAGCAGCAGTCCTCCCCTCTCGCGTTCTTCGATAACGCGAACTCGCAGCCAGATTTCACGGTTGGCCTGCGCGGATACAACACCGGTCAGGTCGACGACTTCATCGGCCGGCTCAACGCCGCACTGAGCCAGGCCAACAAGGACCGCGCCGACGCCGAGCAGGCGCTCAACGACGCGCAGCGCCGGCTCCGGCAGTCCGAGCAGCGGCTGACTGCCCTTGAGCAGAAGCTCACCGACACCAGCAAGCAGCTGGAGGAGAACAGCCGGCCCACGCTGTCCGGCCTCGGCACCCGGGTCGAGCAGATCCTCCGGCTCGCCGAGGAGCAGGCCAACGACCACCGCAACGAGGCCAAGCGCGAGTCGGAGGGGATCCTCTCCGCCGCCCGCCTCGAAGCGCGCGAGATCACCGACAAGGCACGCGCCGAGGCCGCGGCCATGAAGGCCACCGCCGAGCGGGAGGCGGGCAACGTCCGCACCGCCGCAGAGCGCGAGGCCGCCGAGGTGCGCGTCCAGGCCCGCCGCGAGGCCGACACGCTGCGCGCCGACGCGGATCGGGAGACCAAGCAGCTGCGTACGGTGACCGCCCACGAGGTCGCCGAGCTGAAGTCCACAGTGGAACGCGAGGTGGCCACCCTCCGGGCCACCGCCGAGCGCGAGATCACCCAGCAGCGGGCCAAGGCCGCCCGCGAGGCCGAGGAGAAGCGCGCCGAGGCGACCAAGCTGCTCACCGACGCCCGCGACAAGCGCGACAAGGACCTCCAGGCCCTGGAGCTGCAGCTCGCGGAGCGGCGGGAGAAGGCCGAGCGCGAGGAGTCGGAGCGGCACGCCGCCCAGGTCGCGCAGACCCAGAAGCTGGTCAACGAGGCCGAGCAGCGGGCCCGCGCCGCGCAGGACCGGGCCAAGGAGATCGAGCAGCGGGCCGAGGCCCGCCGGGTCGAGTCGGAGCGCACCGCCACCGAGACGGTGGAGAAGGCCAAGGCGCTGTCCGAGCGGACGCTGAACGAGGCGCGCGCCGAGTCGCAGCGCCTGCTCAACGAGGCGCGCACCGAGGCCGAGCTGACCACCCAGGCGGCGCGCCGCGAGGTCGAGGACCTCACCCGGCAGAAGGACGCCGTCACCTCGCAGCTCGGGCAGATGCTCTCCGGCCTGGCCGGCATCGTTCCGGGCGTGCCGAACAAGGCCGCCGCTGCCGAGGGCGACAAGCCGGCGGCCAAGAAGGCGGACGGGGCGGACGACAAGGTGGCCGCGGAAACCACCAGCTGATCACACCCGGGGCATGATCCACGGCGCGGGGTGACATCGGGCGACCGGTGACACCCCGCGCCGCCCTGCGTTTCGCGGGGCCCGGGCCGGCTACCAGCGTCGCCTTCCCCGAGCCGTGAAGTAGGTCCCAACAGGGGCGTCCGTATCGCCCCAGGAGGGCCCGATGCGTGTGAGGATGGGAGCATGTCGCACGGCGAGGAACTGTTCGCGCTCGGCGGGGACGTGACCACGGAGCCCAGCTTCGAGTCCGCTCTGCGGGGGTACGAGAAACGACAGGTCGACCGATACGTCGCTCGTGCGGAGCACGAGATCGCCGCGCTCGCGGCCGAACGGGAACAGGCGTACACCCAGATCCACAAGCTGGCCGGTCAGGTCGAGGTGCTGCAACGCGACCTCGCCCAGGTGCGCAAGCAGGTCGGGGTCGTCGACCGGGCCGCCTTCCGACACCTCGGGCCGCGGGTGGAGCAGATCCTCACGCTGGCCGAGGAACAGGCCGAGGACATCCTCTCCGCCGCCAACGAGGAGATCGAAGCCCGCCGGGCCGCCGCCGAGCACATCATCGAGGAGGCCCGCGTCGCGGCGGCCACCGCGCTCAAGGATTTCGAGATCGCCCTGGCCGCTCGGCGGGCCGAGGAGGAGCGGCAGGCCGCGACCCGCCGGGCCGAGTCGGAGGCCGCCGCGAAGTCGGCGAAGGAGGAGGCCGCCCGGCTGCGCAAGTCCGCTCAGGAGGCCATGGCCCGGGCCCAGCAGGAGGCGACGCAGCTCCGGGACGCGGCCAAGGAGATCCACAGCCGGGCCCAGCAGGAGGCGACCAAGCTACGCGACGCGGCCCGAGAGGCGCTCGCCACCGCCCAGCAGGAGGCGACCCAGCTTCGCGACGCCGCCAAGGAGGTGCACGCCAAGGCCCAGCAGGAGGCCAAGCAGATCATCGACGACGCCGCCGAGGCCGGCCGGGCCGCCCGCAACAAGGCCCGCCAGGAGGCCGAGCGGCTGAGCACCCAGGCGACCGAGGCGGCCAAGCGCACCCGCGCCGAGACCGAGGCGTACGCCCAGCGGATGCGCAGCGAGACCGAGGCGTACGTGCAGCACGCCCGGGCGCAGGCGCAGCAGGAGCTGGGTGCCTGGCGGGCCGGGGTGGAGAAAGAGGTGAACAGCCGACGCGAGGCGGCCGACCGGGAGCTGACCGAGCGCAAGGCGACCGCCGAACGCGAGTTCACCGCCCGCCGCGATCAGCTGGAGAAGCAGTACAAGACCCGCAACGCCGAGCTGGACGATCGGATCCGCACCCGTACCGCCGAGCTGGAGTCCGGCTTCGAGACCCGGCGGTCCCAGCTGGAGTCCGAGTACACGGCGCGGAAGAACGAGATCGAGCAGGGCGCCGACCAGATCCGCCAGGCCGCCGAGCAGGAGGCCGCCACGGTACGCGGGCGGGCCGAGGAGCAGGCCGGTGAGCTGCTGCGTCAGGCGGAAACCGAGTCGGCCGCGAAGCGACGCGAGGCCGACGAGTACGTCACCGCCGTGCGGAGTGAGGCCGACGAGTACGCGGCCAGCACCCACCGCGACGCCGACCAGTACGCCGAGACCACCCGGCGGGAGGCGGACGAGCACGTCACCGCCGTGCGCCGGGAGGCGGACGAGCACGTCGCGGCTTCCCGCCGCCAGTTCGAGGAGTACGCGGCCACCACCCAGCAGCATCTGGCCACCACCCAGCAGCACCTCGCCGCCACGCAGCAGGAGGCCGCAGCCGGCCGGCAGCAGCTCGCCCAGGTGATGCTGGAGATCGCCAAGGCCCAGCAGCAGCTCGCCGACCTGCGTCAGGAGACGTGGAAGTCCCGGCAGGAGTCCGACGATCTGGAGCGCAAGTTGCTCGGCCTGCGGCTACAGGCCACCTCAGCGCCCGACGGCTCGACGCCACCGGCGGTTGCCGCAGTGTCCGCCAACGGGGCACACCCCACCGGCGTCTCGACAAACGGCACTCAACCCTCCGGCGACACGCTGGCGGTCGCTCCCTCCGGCGGCGCTGCCACCCGCCCCGGCGACGAGGCCCCGGCCGGGGGCGGCCGAGCCGGTGACCGTCCGAGCGGTGACGATGCCGGGCCGGCGACCAAGCCGGCGGCGGAACCGGTCACCACGGTCGAGGATCCCTCGCCGAACAAGCCGGTAGCCGAGCCGACAAGCGTCGACGGCGGCACCGCCAGCGAAGGGCTGGACGGCGAGCCGACGGTGGCGGCGGTACCCGGCGAGGGTGGCCGAGGTGCCACCCCGACGAAGATCACCAGCACCGGCGAGAACGGCAAGCGCCCGACCAAGCCGACCACCGACGAGCGCAGCGCCAAGCCCAGCAAGGTCACCTCCGACTGACGTCTCGCCCTGGGCCTTGGCCCGGCTCGGCTACGGCCCACCTCCAACGGCGAGCCGCCGCCGAGGGCGGCTGACGTCGGCGAGGACGCTGTCCCAGGCACGGCCAGGCCACCCCGCACCCGCACCCGCACCCGCACCCGGGTCTGGTCCAGGCGAGGAAGCGGGAGAAGAGGACTGGCGGGGTGGGGGCGTCGTGGGGGTTGAGGTGGTAGAGGTCGCGCATGGCCTCGTGCATCAGGCCGGCGAGATAGATCGACAGGCCGGTCAGGTTGTGTTCGTACTCCGCCCGCAGCAGCAGTCGCGCCTCCCCGCAGGGCCAGGGCTGCCCGTCGGTACGGCAGCACCAGGTCGGCCGTAGCGGGGTGTGTGGTGGTCGAGCCGGCACGGCGGCGCGCGCGTTTGACACATCAATCTCCGGCGAGGAGGGCTCCGGACACATCTGGTGTCACCGGAGCGGCACCAGATGCTCCCGGAGCGGGTCTGGGTAGGGCCGCTCGCAGGGGGATTGCGAGCGGCCCCCGCCTGAACCCGTCCGCGCCCTCCGGGCAACGAACGAATCCGGCATGGCTGACAGTTTGGTGACGGGACCGCTACTGTCGGAAGGCATCGAGGCTGGTGGTGGCCCTGGTGCGTGACCCGGAGGCCGGCGACGGACGCCGAGTGATTCTCGGCAGGCGATTGTGGAGGCAGTGTGGAGCAGACCACGGCGGATCTGATCCGGTCACAGCTACGCCGGCTGCGCGTCGCCGCCGGGCACAACCAGGAGGAGTTCGGGAAACTGGTGCACTACTCGGCGTCCATGGTCTCCGCCGTCGAGACCGGCGCCCGGCCGTACGACCGTCAGCTCCTGGCCCGGGCCGACAAGGTGCTGACCTCCGGCGGGCTGCTGGTGTCGCTGCTGCGGATCGCCGAGCGGGAAGGACAGCCGTCCTGGTTCCTGCCCTGGCTGGACGCCGAACGCCAGGCCCGGCAGCTCCGGGTCTTCCAGCCGACGCTGATCCCGGCGCTGCTCCAGACCGAGGGCTACGCCCGCGCGGTGATCCGCTGCGACGACCTGCTCAGCGACGAGGAGGTGGAGCAGCGGGTGGCCGCCCGGCTGGACCGGCAGGCCATCCTCGACCAGCCCGACCCGCCGCAGCTCATCGCGGTCGTCGACGAGGCCATCCTGCATCGTCGGGAGGAGCGTCTCCGGACGCTCATGGCGCACCAGATCGAGCACCTGATCGCCTGCGCCGAGCGGCCGAACGTCAGCGTCCACGTCGTGCCGCTCAGCGTCGGGCTGCACATCGGCCTCTCCGGCTCGTTCTCGTTGGCCCGAGGTGTGGACGGTGGCTGGGTGGCGAGTCAGGAGACCCAACTGACCGCCGCGCCGACCGACAACGAGGCGAATCTGGCTACCCTGTTGGCGCGCTGGGAGACGGTGCGCAACGAGGCGCTGTCCCGCCAGCAGTCGATCGCACTCCTCAACGAGATGGTGAAGTCATGTCCCTGAACGGCGCGACCTGGCGTACCTCCACCCGCAGCGGTAACACCGACTGCGTGGAGGTGGCCGACAACCTGCCCGGCGTGGTGGCCGTCCGGGACAGCAAGGACCGGCAGGGTCCGGTGCTCGCGTTCACCCCGTCGACCTGGCGGTCCTTCGTCGACCGGCTCAAGCAGGCATGATCCGCGGCGGCTGCCCGCACTGAGCCACCCACGCCCTCAGCTCGCCAGCGCGCCCGCACCACCGACTCGGGTCGGCGCAGGCCGCTCGCCGGCCGGGGCAGCACGATCCGGCGGCCGCCGGAAGACCGACGGGGAGACCGGATGGCACAGCACGAGCCCGACGAGGCCGAGCCGAGACCGGCCGAACCCGACCGGCCCGAGGCAGGTCGAGGTGACGCGACGCGAGCCCGGGAGGTGACGCCGGAGGGCGCGCGGACGGCAGGCCCCGGCGGGGATACGAGGAACGCGGTGCCAGCCGGCGAGACCGCCACGGCCGGCGGGGCGCAGCGTCCGGAAGGGGTGGACTCCGGCCGCTTCGGCACCCCCGGGCGTCCCCTGCGACGCAACAGTTTCCTGGTCGGATTCACCGGGGCGCTCGGCGTGCTGCTCGCGTACGCGGTCTATCTGGGGGTGCGCAACGCCGCGGGGATCCTGGTCCTGGTGGTGATCGCGCTCTTCCTCGCGGTGGGCCTGCACCCGGCGGTGATCCGGCTGCGGTCCTGGGGGTTCCCGCGCGGGTTGGCCGTCGCGACGGTCGTGCTGATCGTGCTGGCGCTGCTCGCCGCCGGGGTGCTGGCGCTGGTGCCGCCGATCGTGACCCAGTCCGGGCAGTTCATCGAGCAGTTGCCGAGCTACCTTGAGTCACTGCGCCGCAACGAGACGGTGAACGACCTGGTCGAGCGGTTCGACCTGATGCGGCGTGCGCAGGAGGCGGCCAGCGCGGACGTGGTCGGCCGGGCCTTGGGCGGGGTGCTCGGCGGCGCCCAACTGCTCTTCGGCACCGTCTTCCGGGTGCTGACCGTGCTGGTGCTGACCATCTACTTCCTGGTCTACTTCGACCGGCTCCGCGACCTCGGCTACGCGTTGGTGCCACGCTCCCGTCGCCAGCGGGTGCAACTCATCGGCGACGAGATCCTGACCAAGGTCGGGGCGTACATGGTCGGCGCGCTCGCCATCGCGGTCCTGGCCGGTGCGAGCACCTTCGTGTTCGCGCTGATCGTCGGCCTGCCATATCTGTTCGCGCTGGCGGTGGTGGTCGCGGTGACCGACCTCATCCCACAGATCGGCGCCACCCTCGGTGCCGTGATCGTCAGCCTGGTCGGCTTCGCCACCGACCTCTCGGTCGGCATCGCCTGCGTGATCTTCTTCGTGATCTACCAGCAGGTCGAGAACTACCTCATCTATCCCAAGATCATGCGACGTTCGGTGCAGGTCAACGAGGTCGCGGCGCTGGTGGCCGCGCTGCTCGGGGTGTCGCTGGTGGGGGTGATCGGCGCGCTGATCGCCATCCCGACGGTGGCCGCCATCCAGCTCATCCTGCGTGAGGTGATCCTCCCCCGCCAGGATGCCCGCTGACCCGCCGGCCAGGGCAGACCGGCGTCGGCCTCAGGCCCGGCGCTCGGGTGAAGCTCAGTCGGCCCGGCGCTGCGGTGGGCCGGACACCGGCGTGTCGGCGAACGCGGCGACCGTCCGGTCGGCGTACGCGCTGGCGTCGCCGGTCTCCATCGGGCCGTCCCAGGTGGTCGGTAGCGGCACCGGCACCGCCGGGTTGACCCGCCGGACCACCTCGTCCAGCACGGTCTCGGCGTCGCCGACCCAGAGGTGCTTGGCACCGGGTACGCCGACGACCTCGGCCTGCGGCACCGCCGCGAACTGCTCACGGGCCTGCTCCGGGCGCAGGTAGTCGTCGAACTCCGGCACCAGCGCGGTGAGTGGCTTGCCCGACTCGGCCCACTGGTCGAGGTCGGACCGGCCGGAGTAGCGCAGCGGCGGGGAGAGCAGGATCGCGCCGGTCACCGCCGGATCGCAGCCGTAGCGCAGCGCCAGGTCGGTGCCGAACGACCAGCCCAGCAGCCAGACGTTCGGCAGTTCGTGGAACTCGGCGTACTCGATCGCGGCGGCGACGTCGAAGCGCTCGCCGACGGCGGAGTCGAAGCTGCCCTCGCTGGTGCCGCGCACGCTGCTGGTGCCCCGGGTGTTGAATCTGAGCACGGCCAGGTCGGCCAGGGCGGGCAGTCGCCAGGCCGCCTTGCGAAAGACGTGGCTGTCCATCATCCCGCCGTGGGTGGGCAGCGGATGCAGGCAGACCAGCGTCGCGGCCGGTTCCCGGTCGACCGGGCGGGCCAACTCGCCGACCAACCGCAGCTCATCCGCGGTGTGCAGTTCGATGTCCTCCCGGTGCCCCGGCAGGATCGAGGAGGCACGGATAGCTTTACTCACCCGCCCATTGTCCCGTGCCGCCCACCGCTCCGCTCTCGACGTGACCAAGATCGCGAAGGTGACTCCGGGCCGCGTCGTCAGCCGTGGCGGGGCGCGTTGCGCCCGCGCTGGATGACCGGGGCCCGGCGGTCGCGGGCACGCCAGCAGCCGGTGTGCCAGTGCCGCCGGTCGGTCAGGTCACCCCGGCCGTCCGCCGGCCAGGCCACCACGTGCGCCACGCCGGGCCGGATCTCCTGGTCGCACCCGGGGCAGCGGTACGTCTTGGTGGACGCGCCGCCGCTGATGCCGCGTACCTGCCACTCGCCGTCCCGCCACTGCTGGACCGCGGCGACGCCGTGCCGGGCGCGCTCGGTGTCGAGGCGCACCGCGTCGTCACGGCGGGGACGGTTGCGACGGGGACTCACGTCGTCAAGCGTACGGTCGAGCTGCCGTGCCCCGGTCAGCGGCGGGTGTGGTCGCGGAAGCCGCGGCGGGTCTTGCGGCCCAGGTAACCCGCGGTGACCAGGTGCTCCAGCAGCGGCGCCGGGGCGAACCCGGGCTCCCGCAGTTCCAGGTACAACTCCCGCTGGATGGCCAGCGCCACGTCCAGGCCGACCACGTCGAGCAGCTCGAACGGGCCCATCGGGTAACCGCAGCCCAGCTTCATCGCGTGGTCGATGTCGTCGGTGGTGGAGTAGCTGGCCTCCAGCATCCGCACCGCGTCGTTGAGATACGGGAAGAGTAGCGCGTTGACGATGAAACCGGACCGGTCGCCGCAGACCACACCGGTCTTGCCCAGCGTGGCACTGACGGCCTGAGCGGTCGCGATGGTCTCGGCCGAGGTACGGATCGTCCGGACGATCTCCACAAGCGGCATCGCCGGGGCCGGGTTGAAGAAGTGCAGACCGACCACGTCGGCCGGGCGCTGGGTGGCCATCGCCACCTCGATCACCGGCAGCGACGAGGTGGTGGTCGCCAGCACCACGCCCGGCTTGCAGATCTCGTCCAGGCTGGCGAAGAGGGCCTTCTTGACGCTGAGTTCCTCCACCACCGCTTCGACCACCAGATCCACGTCGGCCAGGTGGTCCAGCGTCGCCGACCAGTTGATCCGGCCGAGCGCGGCGTCCCGGTCCGCCTCGCTGAGCCGGCCCCGGACCACGCCCTTGTTCAGCGAGGTCTGCACCGCCTCGAAGACCTTGGCCGACTGCTCCGCACCCCGGGTCACCGACACGACCTCGTAGCCGGCGTTGGCGAAGACCTCGATGATCCCGGTCGCCATCGTCCCGGAACCCACGATGCCGATCTTGGTCACGGCCGCGTCGGACACTGCCGGTTCCGTCGTGGTCGGCGTCTGCTCGTCCGGTACGACCTTCGGCGAACCGGGCCGCTCGTAGGTGTAGAAGCCCCGGCCGGACTTCCGCCCGAGCAGCCCGGCGGTCACCATCTGCTTGAGCAACGGCACCGGGGCGTGCCGGCGGTCCCGGCCACCACGCCGGTACATGGTGTCCAGGATCTCGTACGCGGTGTCCAGGCCGATCAGGTCCATCAGCGCGAGCGGACCCATGGGCAGTCCGCAGCCGAGATTCATGGCCGCGTCGATGTCCTCACGGGTGGCGTACCGGGACTCGAACATGTCGACGGCGTGGTTGAGGTAGCCGAAGAGCAACGCGTTGGCGATGAACCCGGCCCGGTCGCTGATGGTCACGTCGACTTTGCCGAGCCGTCCGCAGAGCGCCTCCACGTCGGCCACCACGTCGGCTGAGGTGACCACCGTGCGTACCACCTCGACCAGCTTCATCACCGGTGCGGGATTGAAGAAGTGGATGCCGACGACCTGGTTGGGGCGCGCGGTGGCCACGGAGATCTCGGTGACGCTCAGCGACGAGGTGTTGGTGGCGAGGATGGCCTCGGGCTTGCAGACCCGATCCAGCTCGGCGAAGAGCCGCTGCTTGAGGTCGAGGTGCTCGGGCACCGCCTCGATCACCAGGTCCACCGAGTGCAGCGCGTCCAGACCGACGGCGAAGGTGACCCGGGCCAGCAGGGCGTCCCGGTCGGCCTCGGTGAGCTTGCCCCTGGCCACCGCCCGGTCCGTCGAGCCGGTCAGGTTCGCCCGCCCACGGTCGAGCGCGGCGTCGGAGATCTCCACGGCCACCACGTCGATGCCGTTACGGGCGAAGACCTCGACGATGCCGGCACCCATGGTGCCCAGACCCACCACACCCACGCTGGTGAACTCGCGCGCCACGACCCGGCCTCCCCTGTCCGCAACGACACGGCCCGACATGAACGGCCGCTAAGGTTATGCGCGCGAGTCTGCCACGTGACGCACGGTTGTCGAGGCGCCGTGGCACATGTCACCGATGCCCGGTTTACCCACCTGGCGGGTAGGCGGGTGCTCCGGGCTGGTCAGGCCGGAGCGACCCCGGCGAGAGCGAGCAACTCCGCGACGAACTCCGCCGGGCGCTCCAGGTGTGGGCTGTGCCCGCAGCCGGGCAGCGCCACCTCCCGGTAGCTTCCGCCCGCGGCGACGTACCTGTCGAGCACCGCACGGATCTGCCCGATCATCGGCTGCGGTGGGCACGCCTGTGCCCCGGGCCAGCCGGGCACCACGCCCAGCGCTCCGAGCTGCGCCAGATCGAACAGCGAGGTGTCCGAGACGATCACGTCAGACTCACCGCGGATCCAGGTGACCGGGGGCTTGGGTGTCACGGCCACCAGTTCCTCGGCGACCCGGAAACGCGCGAGTGCGTTGAGCACGCCACGGCCACCCGGTGCGCTACCCGGCCAGTTCGTCGAGGGCACCGCGTCGCCGGGGTAGTTGTCCGGGCCGGTGGCGGTGGAGAGCAGGCTGTCGAGCAGCAGTTCCTCGTCGTCGCCGAGGCTGGCGGGGTCCGCCACGTACGCGGACCGCAGCACACTGCGCGGGCTGGTCCGCGCCTCGGCGCCACGGTCGCCGGCGGCCAGCCGCGCGACGAAGTCGCCGCTCGTCGCGCCCGCGCCGGAGCCGGCGAGGTCGGGCGTGGTCGGGGTGCCGGCCAGGTCGCGGATGGCGCCGAAGCCGTACGGGGACACCGGTGCCGCGAGCAGCAGCCCGGCAATTCGGTCCGGGTGATCCACAAGCAGGCGCATCGCCACTCCGCCACCGAGCGAGTGACCGACCACCAGGGGCCGGGCGCCCTCGGCGAAGAGCGACGGCTCGTCGAGCAACGCCGCCACGTCGTCGGCGAAGTCGGTCAGGCCACGGTTGGCGTCTACCGGGGCGGTCTGCGTGGCGCCGTAGCCACGCAGATCCGGCGCGACCACTCGGACGGTCTTCGGCAGGCGGCGCACCAGCGGCTCCCAGAAGGCGGCCGAGGAACAGTTGCCGTGCACGAGCAGCACCGGCACGCCGCCTACGGGTCCGGCCACCCGGACGGCCTGGGTGATGCCGTTCGCGGTGACGACCTGCTGCTGGGTCTCCATCCGCGGCATGCTGCCACGATCGACACCGCCGGTCCATATGGTCGGCACCCATCTGCGGCCGGGCCGACGTGTGACCGAGGTTCGGTCGTCAGCGGCGGACGCCGACCACGGCTGCCGCGCCGGGCTGCCCGGGCACCACAGGTGTCGCGACCGTGGCGGGCAGCGGTCGGTTCGGTCGCCGCTCCTGGCGGGGCAGTTCGAAGCTCAGGCCCACCGGGTCCGTCCGGGCCACACCCGGGTCGAAGAACCTCAGCTCGGTACCGCCGATCCGGATCACGTCGCCGTCGCTGAGCCGGACGACCTCGGTGACCCGGCGGTCGTTCACCCAGGTGCCGTTGGTGGAACCGAGATCCACCAGAGAGGCAACCTCCCCGGCCCGCCAGATCTCGACGTGTCGACGGCTCAGGTGCGGATCGTGCACGACGATGTCGACCGCCGGGTCGCGACCGATCACCTGTGGCCGACGCGGCAGCCGAAAGCGCTGCCCCCGCATCGGCCCGGCGGCCACCGTCAACAGCGGCATCAATTGCGGATGTTCCTCCATGGACAGTCAGTCCTTCCACCCGTGCGACGATCCCGGATCAGGGTTTCACCAGCGGGTGTCCACCTTCACCATCCAGCCGGATGCGTACCGGCAACCATCCGGGTGCTTTGTGTTCACATCTTCCACGGCGGCCGGCAACGGAACTGTCGGCCGGACGCGAGGTTCGTCCGGTTCAACCACCCGGACGGCCGGGAGGATTCGCCCGTTTCCCCACCCCTACCGGCGAGTAATTCTCGCGTCTAGACTTCCGCCATGACGGCTGTGCTACCCCCCGGCACCCCAACTGTTCAGGGCAACCACCTGATCTCCACCAGCCCGGCCACGGGCGACGAAGCGGGACGCGTTCCGGTCGCCGCCGCGGTGGACGTCGAACGTGCCGTCGAGCGGGCCCGCGCCGCCGGCCAGTGGTGGGCAGGGCTCGGCTTCACCGAGCGGCGGGAGCGGCTGCTGCGCTGGCGGCGGCTGCTCGCGCAGCGGATGGAGGAGTTGGCCGGCCTGATGCACGCCGAGGGCGGCAAACCGGTCGCCGACGCACTCGTCGAGATCGTGACCGCGGTGGAGCACGTCGACTGGGCGGCCCGTAACGCCCGGCGGGTGCTCGGCCCCCGGCGGGTTCGCTCACGGCTCGTCCTGGCCGAATTCTCGGCGCACCTGGAGTACCAGCCGCATGGCGTGGTCGGCGTGATCGGTCCGTGGAACTATCCCGTTTTCACCCCCATCGGTTCCATCGCGTACGCACTGGCGGCCGGCAACGCGGTGGTCTTCAAGCCGAGCGAGTACACCCCGGTCGTCGGTCAGTGGCTCGTCGACAGCTTCGCCGAGGTGGTGCCCGAGCATCCGGTGCTCACCGCGGTGCACGGCCTCGGCGACGTCGGCGCTGCCCTGTGCCGGGCCGGCGTCGACAAGCTCGCCTTCACCGGCTCGACGGCAACCGCGAAGAAGGTGATGGCGGCCTGCGCGGAGTCGCTGACCCCGGTGCTGCTGGAGGCCGGCGGCAAGGACGCCATGATCGTGGACGCCGACGCCGATCTGGACGCCGCCGCCGAGGCCTGCGTCTGGGGAGCGATGACCAACGCCGGGCAGACCTGCATCGGCATCGAACGCGCCTACGCCGTGGAGCCGGTCTTCGACGCGTTCGTCGACAAGGTCGTCGAGCGCGCCGGGCGGCTCACCGTCGGACCCAGGGACGCCGACATCGGACCGATCACCATGCCGAGTCAGCTCGACGTCATCCGGCGACACATCGAGGACGCGGTGGCCCGGGGCGGTCGGGCGGTGCTCGGCGGGCCGGAGGCGGTACGACCGCCGTACGCGCACCCGACGGTGCTGGTCGAGGTGCCGGAGCAGGCTGCCGCCGTACGCGAGGAGACCTTCGGGCCGACCCTGACCATCAACCGGGTCCGCACCGCCGACGAGGCGCTCGCCCGGGCCAACGCCCTGCCGTACGGGCTGGGTGGTTCGGTCTTCGGTCAGCGGCGCGCGGTCGCGATCGCCCGGCGGCTGCGCTCCGGCATGGCCTCGGTCAACTCGACGCTCACCTTCGCCGGCATGTCCACCCTGCCGTTCGGCGGCGTCGGCGAGTCCGGTTTCGGCCGGATCCACGGCGAGGACGGGCTGCGCGAATTCGCCCGGGCCAAGGCCGTCACCCGCCGCCGGGGTCGTTCACTGCTGCCCTCGACCACGTTCGAGCGCACCCCGGCCGACGTCGCCCGGCTGGTGAAGGCGGTCAAGCTGCTCTACGGCCGGTGACCGCGGCACCGCCTAGAAGAGCGTCAACTCGTCCCGCTCGATGCCGCGCAGCCGGTCGTAGTCGACCACCACGCAGCGGATCCCCCGGTCGGTGGCGAGCACCCGGGCCTGCGGCTTGATCTCCTGCGCCGCGAACACCCCGGCGACCGGGGCGAGCAGCGGATCCCGGTTGAGCAACTCCAGGTAGCGGGTGAGCTGCTCCACGCCGTCGATTTCGCCACGGCGCTTCACCTCGACGGCGACCGTGCCCTGGTTGGCGTCCCGGCAGAGCAGGTCGACCGGGCCGATCGCGGTCATGTACTCGCGACGGATGAGGGTGTAGCCGTCTCCCAGTGCCTCGGGGTTGGCCGCCAGCAACTCCTGGAGGTGAGCCTCCACGCCGTCCTTGCGCAGCCCGGGATCGACACCCAACTCGTACGAGGTGTCCTGGAAGATCTCCTCCAGGGTGATCCGCAGCTCCTCGCCGGCCTTGTTGACCACCCGCCAGACGCCCGGGGCCTCCTCCAGCCGGCACGGCGGGCTCATCCAGTTCAACGGCTTGTACGCCCGGTCATCGGCGTGGATGGAGACCGATCCGTCCGCCTTCACCATCAGCAGCCGGGTGGCCGGCGGCAGGTGGGCCGAGAGCCGTCCGACATAGTCCACCGAGCATTTCGCAATCACCAACCGCACCCGAGCAGGGTAGCGGAGTCACCGGGCATCGCCACCGAGCGGCGCTGGCGTGCCGGTGCCATGCTGTGCTGGTGCTCGAAGTGCTCACCGGTACCGGCCTCGCCGCCTCGGCGGGGCTGAACGCCTACATTCCGTTGCTGGCGATGGGGCTGCTGGCCCGCTACACCAGCGTCATAGACCTGCCTGGCGGGTGGCAGTGGCTCGGCAACGAGTGGGTGCTGGGCATCCTCGCGGTGCTGCTCGTCGTCGAGGTCGTGGCGGACAAGGTGCCAGTGGTCGACCACGTCAACGACATGGTGCAGACGGTCGTCCGGCCGACGGCCGGCGGGTTGGCGTTCGGGGCCGGATCCGCGTCCGAGACCGTGACGGTGAGCGACCCGGACAGCTTCTTCGCCAGCGGCGGCCAGTGGTTGCCGGTGCTGGTCGGGGTGCTCATCGCGTTCGGCGTACACCTGCTGAAATCGACAGCCCGTCCGGTGATCAATGCGGCCACGGCCGGCGTGGGCGCGCCGGTGGCGAGCACCGCCGAGGACGCCACAAGCGTGGTGATGTCACTCGTCGCGATCATCCTGCCGGTGCTGGTGCTCGTGTTCCTGGTCGGCCTCGTGCTCTTCCTCCCGTGGCTGCTGCGCCGCCGGGCGGACCGGCGGCGGGAGCGGCAGGCCGCACGGGAGGCGGGCTTCCGCGTCTGACTACGGACCACCGGCACGGCCGAAACGCCACCCCAACCTGCCCTAAAGCCTAAAATTGGGGCAATCAACGGAGGAGGTTGGGTCATGACCGCAGCAATGGAGATGCCCCGGGTCCAGGAGTGCGTGGTTGCCGCCTGCGCGTACAACCACACCGGCGACTGCCACGCCTTCGCCATCACCATCGGCAGCATGGACCACGCCCACTGCCACACCTTCATCGAGATGCCCGCTGTCCGGGCCGGCCTCGACGGGCAGATCGCCCAGGTCGGGGCGTGCCAGCGCGCCGACTGCCGGCACAACGAGCAGTTGGAGTGCCAGGCACCGGCGATCCGGGTCGGCCCCGACGCCGACATGGCCGACTGCATGACCTACGACCACCGCTGAGACCTCGTCCGTGCGGTCCCGGCCTCGTGCCGGGACCGCACGTCACAGCTCGTTCGCCTGCCGGATGACGGTGACCAACTCGTCGATGATGTCGGTGAGGGCGAAGTCCTTCGGGGTGAACACCCGCGCCACCCCGGCCGCGCGCAGGCGCTCGGCGTCCGGAGCGGGAATGATGCCGCCCACCACCACCGGCAGGTCCGGTCGGCCGGCGGCCCGTAGCCCGTTGAGGACCGCCGGTACCGCCGCCAGGTGTGAGCCGGAGAGCACGGAGAGCCCCACCAGGTCCACGTCCTCCTCCACCGCGGCGGCCACGATCTGCCCGGCGGTGAGCCGGATGCCCTGGTAGATCACCTCGAAGCCGGCGTCGCGGGCGCGTACCGCGATCTGCTCGGCACCGTTGGAGTGCCCATCCAGGCCGGGCTTGCCGACAAGCAGTCGCAGCCGCCCGCTGCCCAGCTCGCGGGCGGTGGCGGCGACCCGCGCGCGGACCTCGGCCAGACCCTCGTCACCACCGCTGGCGGACCCGCCCGCCAGCCCGGTCGGGGCCCGGTACTCGCCGAACACCCGGCGCAGGGCCGCCGCCCACTCGCCGGTGGTCACCCCGGCCCGGACGCACTCCAGGGTGGCCGTCATCAGGTTCGTCGTGGTCGCGGCGTCCGCGCGCAGCCGGGCCAGTGCCGCGTCCACGGCCGCCGGGTCGCGGTCGGCCCGCCAGGCGCGTACGGCCGTTGCGGCAGCCACCTCGACGGCGGGATCGACCTGCACGACCGCGTCGGCACCGGCGGCGGTCAGCGGTGACGGCTCGGTCTCGGTGAACCGGTTGACGCCGACCACCACGTCACTGCCGGCCTCGATCCGTCGCCGCCGACCGGCCAGGGAGGCCACCAGGGCGCTCTTGAGGTAGCCGGTCTCGACGGCGGCGACCACACCACCCATCTCCAGCACCGTCGCCAACTCGGCCCGGGCGCCGGTGACGATCTCGTCGACAAGCGCGGTCATCACCCGCGAGCCGTCGAACAGATCCGGATACTCCAACAGGTCCGACTCGTACGCGAGCACCTGTTGCATGCGCAGCGACCACTGCTGGTCCCACGGACGCGGCAGGCCGAGCGCCTCGTTCCAGGCCGGCAGTTGCACCGCCCGCGCCCGCGCCCCACGGGAGAGGGTGACCCCCAGCATCTCCAGCACGATCCGCTGCACGTTGTTCTCCGGCTGGGCCTCGGTGAGCCCGAGGGAGTTGACCTGCACGCCGTACCGGAAGCGGCGCCGCTTCGGATCCTCGACGCCGTACCGGTCGCGGGTGATCTCGTCCCACAACGCGCCGAACGCGCGCATCTTGGCGATCTCCTCGACGAACCGCACCCCGGCGTTGACGAAGAACGAGACCCGCTGGACCACGTCGCCCATCCGGCGCGCCGGCACCTGGCCGCCGTCGCGCACCGTGTCGAGCACCGCCACCGCCGTGGCCAGCGCGAACGCCACTTCCTGCACGGGTGTGGCCCCGGCTTCCTGGAGGTGGTACGAGCAGATGTTTACCGGGTTCCAGCGCGGCATCTCGCGCAGCGTGTACGCGATCACGTCAGCGGTCAGTCGCAGCGAGGCGGCCGGCGGGAAGATGTGCGTGCCTCGGGAGAGGTACTCCTTGATGATGTCGTTCTGGGTGGTGCCGGCGCAGCGGGCGAGGTCGGCGCCCTGCTCGGCGGCGACCGTGCCGTAGAGGCCGAGCAGCCACATCGCGGGCGCGTTGATGGTCATCGAGGTGTTCATGTCGGCCAGCGGGATGCCGTCGAAGAGCGCCCGCATGTCGCCCAGATGCGACACCGGGACGCCGACCCGGCCGACCTCGCCGGTGGCGAGTTCGTGGTCGGGGTCGTACCCGGTCTGGGTGGGCAGGTCGAAGGCGACCGACAGACCGGTCTGCCCCTTGGCCAGGTTGCGGCGGAAGAGCGCGTTGGTCGCGGTGGCGGAGGAGTGCCCCGCGTACGTGCGCATCACCCAGGGGCGGTCACGCTCCGGCAGCCGGCCCGGGAGTGCCTTCTCATCCATGGCCGGAGTTTAAGTTACCGTTCAGTAGAGCGGGTTGTGCAAAACCACACAGCCGCCACCACCCCCGGTGCGGACGCCGGGTCCCGGCGGGCCGCACACTTGACGGCATGAGTGACGACGTCGCGATCCGCGTCCGGGGACTGCGCAAGACGTACGGCGACAGTCTCGCGGTCGCCGGCCTGGACCTGGACGTCCACCGGGGCGAGGTGTTCGCCCTGCTCGGGCCGAACGGCGCCGGCAAGACCACAACCGTGGAGATCCTGGAGGGCTACCGCCAGCGCGACGCCGGCGAGGTACGCGTCCTCGACGTCGACCCGGCCAGCCCGACGCGCGACTGGCGGGGGCGGGTCGGCATCGTGTTCCAGGGCACCGGGGAGTTCGACGAACTCTCCGTCGCCGAGGTGGTGCACCACTTCGCCGGCTTCTACGCCGACGCCGACGACCCCGACAAGGTGATCGAACGGGTTGGGCTGGCCGCCAAGGCCCGCGCCCGTACCCACACCCTCTCCGGTGGTCAGAAGCGCCGGCTCGACGTGGCACTCGGCATCGTCGGCCGCCCGGAGTTGCTCTTTCTGGACGAGCCGACCACCGGCTTCGACCCGGAGGCCCGGCGGGAGTTCTGGGAGCTGATCCGTGATCTCGCCGCCGCCGGCACCACAATCGTGCTGACCACGCACTACCTGGACGAGGCCGAGGCGCTCGCCGACCGGGTGGGCGTGATCGCGGCCGGCCGGCTGGTCGAGGTAGCCGCGCCGAACCAGCTCGGCAACCGGCAGGAGGCGCTGGCCACGGTCTCCTGGCGTACCCCCGATGGCACGCCGGACAGCGCGCAGAGCGCGACGCCGACGGCGCTGGTGGCGGAACTCGCCGCGCGGTTCGGCGGTGAGGTGCCCGGCCTGACCGTCACCCGGCCCACCCTTGAGGACATCTACCTGACGATGATCGGACACCGATGACCACCACGACGAGACCGGCGGAACCGGTCACCGCCGCAGCCCCCGCCCGGCGCAGCGGCCCGGCCGGCCTCGCCCTGCGTCAGGGGCGGCTGGAGATCCGGCAGTTCCTGCGCAGCCGCGAGTCCGTCGTGTTCACGCTTGGCTTCCCCCTCATCATGGTGCTGATCTTCGCGTCGATCTTCGACGAGGAGATCGCGCCCGGGGTGAGCTACACGCAGTACTTCATCACCGGCATGATCGCGACCGGCCTGATGACGGTCAGCTTCCAGAACCTCGGCATCTGGATCCCGATCGAACGGGACCGGGGTGTGCTCAAGCGCTACCGGGGTACGCCGATGCCGAAGTGGGTCTGGTTCGCCGGCAAAGTGATCATGGTGCTGGTGACCGGCGTGGTGATGACCGCGCTGCTGCTCGCGGTATCGGTGACGCTGTTCGACCTGGAACTGCCGACCACCACCACAGCCTGGTTGACCTTCGGATGGGTGAGCGCCCTGGGGGTGACCGCCTGCACGCTCTGCGGCATCGCCATCTCGTCGCTGGCCCGGACCGCCCGCAGCGGTTCGGCGGTGGTCACCCCGGTCGCGCTGGTGCTCCAGTTCATCTCCGGGGTCTTCTTCGTCTTCACCAACCTGCCGACCTGGATGCAGCAGGTGGCGGCGCTGTTCCCGCTCAAGTGGATGTGCCAGGGCCTACGGGCGGTGTTCCTGCCGGAGAGCTTCGGTGCGGACGAGCCCGGCGGCTCGTTCGAGCTGAACCGGGTCGCCCTGGTGCTGGGCGTCTGGTGCGTGATCGGTCTGGTGCTCTGCCTGACCACCTTCCGCTGGACCACCCGCCGCGACGGCTGAGTCACGGGGAGGGCCCGTCGGGCCCTCCCCGCAGCGGCGTCAGTACGAGTAGAAGCCCTGGCCGGTCTTGCGGCCCAGATCGCCTGCGGTGGCCATCCGCTGCAACAGCTCCGGCGGGAAGAACTTCTCGTCCGCCGTGTCGGTGTAGATGTTGCGGGTCGCGTTCAGCAGCACGTCGACACCGGTCAGGTCGACGGTGGCCAGCGGGCCCATCGCGTGCCCGAAGCCGAGCCGGCAGGCGGTGTCCAGGTCCTCGGCGGAGATGACGCCCGCCTCGACCAGTTTGACCGCCTCCATGGCCAGCGCGCAGATCAGCCGGGTGGTGACGAAGCCGGCGATGTCCCGGTTCACCACCACGACGGTCTTGCCGATCTCCTCGGCGAAGGACTTCGCCCGCTCCAGGGTGTCATCGCTGGTCTTGTAGCCACGCACCAGCTCGCAGAGCTTCATCATCGGCACCGGCGAGAAGAAGTGGGTGCCGACGACCGCCTCCGGACGCTCGGTGGCCGTCGCGATCTGGGTCACCGGAATCGCCGAGGTGTTGGTTGCCAGCACCGCGTCTGCCTTGCAGATCTTGTCCAGCGCGCGGAACACCTCGTGCTTGATCTCCAGCTTCTCGAAGACCGCCTCGATGACGATGTCCGCGTCGCCGGCAGCCTCCAGCTCGGTGGTGGGGGTGATCCGCCCGAGTGCCGCCTCGACCTCGTCGTCGGTGAGCTTGCCCTTCTCCGCGAACTTCGTCAGCGACCGCCGGATGCCGTCCAGACCGCGCTTCGTCGCCGTCTCGTCCAGATCCCGCAGCACCACCTGCCAGCCCGCCTGCGCCGCCACCTGGGCGATGCCCGAACCCATCAGACCGGCACCGACGACCGCGAGTCGACCCGCCATGCTGCTTCTCCCTCGCTGCGAATGAGTGTCTGTCTGCACCCTAGTCGGCGGGGCTGAACGATGACTAAGCGCGACCGGCAATAGGGCGGTGGAGCCGCAGCCCCGCCAGTTTTGTTGCCGGTCACGCTAAGGTCACTCAGATGGTCAGCTCGGGTTCCTCAGGTGCGGTCGCCCGCTCCACCTCGATGCCGAGCGCCCGCAGGTCGGCCACGAAGTCGGGATAGCCCCGGTCGACGTGGTGCACGTGCGACACCTCGGTCACCCCGTCGGCACAGAGCCCGGCGATGATGAGCCCGGCTCCGGCCCGGATGTCGGTCGCACGTACCGGCGCGCCGGAGAGCCGCTCCCGGCCGCGTACCACCGCGTGGTGCCCGTCGGTCTTGATGTCCGCGCCCAGCCGCATCATCTCGTTTGCGAACATGAACCGGCCGTCGAAGATGTTCTCGGTGATCAGCGAGGCGCCCTCGCTGAGCGCCGCGAGCCCGATCGCCATCGGCAGCAGGTCGGTGGCGAAGCCCGGATAGGGCAGCGTCACCACGTCCACCGCGCGGGGTCGCTCGTCCATGCGTACCCGGAAGGAGTCCGCCCGGGTCTCCACCATGCCGCCGGCGGTGACCACCTTGTCGAGCGCGACCTCCAGGAACGCCGGATCCAGGCCGGTGACGGTCACGTCGCCACGGGTCATCGCCGCGCCGAACGCCCAGGTCCCCGCGACGATCCGGTCCCCCACCGTGGCGTGCCGGACCGGGCTCAGCCGGGGTACGCCGACGATGGTGATGGTCGAAGTGCCCTCGCCGTCGATCAGCGCACCCATCCGCTGGAGCATCGTGCAGATGTCGACGATCTCGGGCTCACGGGCTGCGTTTTCGATCACGGTGGTGCCCTCGGCCAGCACCGCCGCCATGATGAGGTTCTCGGTCGCCCCGACGCTGGGAAAGTCCAGCACGATCTCCGCGCCACGCAGCCGGTCGGGGGCCGAGGCGATCACGAAGCCGTGCTCGCCGGAGATGTCGGCACCCATCCGGGTCAGCCCGGAGATGTGCATGTCCAGACCCCGCGAACCGATCGCGTCACCGCCCGGATGGGCCACCCGCACGTACCCGCGGCGGGCCAGCAACGGGCCCAGCACGCAGATCGACGCCCGCAGCCGGCGGACCAGGTCGTAGTCGGCCTCGACGCCCGGCTGCTCCGGCACGTCGATGACGACCGACCGGGACCGGGCCACCCCGCCGATCGCCACCATCGGGTCCACCGGATCGTCGGCGTCGAACCGTACGCCGCAGCCGAGGCGGCGCAGCACCTCCCCCATGATGGCGATGTCGGTGATCCGGGGCACGTTGGTGATCACCGTGCGGCCGGGAGCGAGCAGCGCGGCGGCCATCAGCTTGAGCGCCGAGTTCTTCGCACCGACCACGTGCACCGTGCCGGCGAGCCGGGCGCCACCGCGTACCCGGATGACGTCGACATCGGCGATCGCGGGATCACCGGCGTCACCCGGGCCGACGCCCGCAGGCCAACCCGTGCCGGCGTCCGGCCGGGCCGGGATCGTCAGGTCCGGTATCCGTAGGCTGTGCGTCATGGCCGTCCACCTCACGCGCATCTACACCAAGGCCGGCGACGCCGGCATGACCAGGCTGAGCAACAACGAGCAGGTGCCGAAGAACGATCCACGGATCGTCGCGTACGCCGACGTCGACGAGTGCAACGCCGCCCTCGGCGTGGCACTCGCCCTGGGCCAGCTACCCGACGCGCTCCGGGCGGTGCTGGGGTCGATCCAGAACGACCTGTTCGACGTGGGCGCCGACCTGTCCACGCCTGTCGAACCGGACCCGAAGTATCCGCCGCTGCGGGTCACGGAGGAGTACGTCGAGCGCCTCGAGGGCTGGTGCGACGAGTACAACGCGCGCCTGAGCAACCTCGACTCCTTCATCCTCCCCGGCGGCACCGCGGGCGCGGCACTGCTGCACGTGGCGCGGACGATCGCCCGGCGCGCCGAGCGGTCGGCGTGGGCGCTCATCGCACACGACCCCGACCGGACCAGCCACCTCCCGGCAAAGTATCTCAACCGGCTGTCGGATCTGCTCTTTATCCTCTCAAGAACGGCAAATCCGGACGGAGACGTGCTATGGGTGCCGGGCGGAGGGCGGTAACCGTCGGTGCGCTGCACCACGTGGAGCTCTGGATACCCGACCTGAACGCCGCAATGCGTAGCTGGGGCTGGCTGCTCGGCGAGTTGGGCTGGACGCCGTTCCAGCAGTGGCCGGCCGGCCACTCCTGGCGACTCGGCTCGACGTATCTGGTGCTTGAGGCATCACCAGCGCTGACCGGCAGCCGCCACGACCGGCGCGCCCCGGGCCTCAACCACCTGGCCTTCCACGCCGGCTCGGCCGCCGCCGTGGACCGGCTGGTCGAGCAGGCACCGGCGTACGGCTGGGAGCTGCTCTTCGCCGACCGGCACCCGTACGCCGGCGGACCCGACACGTACGCCGGGTACCTGGCCGATGGTCAGGGGTACGAGGTGGAGTTGGTGGCGTCGGCCTGAGCTTGTCTTCGGGTTTGGTTGCTGTTGTTGGATGTGCCGCTGGCCGGCACCCGGGTGTCGGGTGCCGGCCAGCGGTTCTTGCTCCCCCAGTGGAGGAATGTCTTCGGTTGTTGTCTGACCGTGGTGGGGGTCAGCTGGTCCAGTGTTCGGCGACGAGGTCGGCGGCCTGCTGTTCCCACTGGGCGTAGTGGTCGGGGTAGGCCGACACCTGCACCGTCTGCGCTGCTTCGGTGAGGGGCATGTCCTGCCAGCCGTCGACCTGCTTCAACCCCTTCAGGAACGCCAGGGTCGAGTACTCGGGGTCGGTGATCTGCTCCACCGTGCCCCAACCCGACGACGGGCGCTGCTGGAACAGGCCCTGCGAGTCGTGGTCGTTGCGGTCACCCAGGTGACCCAGGTTCTCCAACTTCGACTCCTGCAACGCCGTGGCGATCGACACGACCGCGGCCCGCTCGTCCATCCCGGCCTTCTTCGTCGCCGCGATGATCGCCTTCACATTGCCGACCTGCTCATCGTTCAACTCGATCATCGACTGGTTGGCCGGGGCGCCGTGCGGCAACAGCTTGCCCATGTCCGGCTTGTCAGCCCGCACATCGGCCTGCACCGCCGCGACCGGGACGGTCTTCACCGGGGTGACATCGGCGTGAGCGGCCACCGGACCAGCGAACAGACCACCGGTGAACGCCACACCCGCGATACCCAGCACGCTCTTCCGCAGCATCGAGTTCATGACAAAGCTCCAATCGGGGGTCAACGCACACAATCCGCCGGGGGACAGCAGACACGCGCACGCAAGCACCAGCACAAAAGGCGCTCAAAACAAAGGGGAAGTCCTCCGGCACGCGGGGCGTATCGCCGCTTCACGCCGCCGGGACCATGTCCAACGACCGCCGGCCCGCCAACATTCCCAGGCCACCCGCCGTGGCGGGCAGTCGTTCACGGCCGTTCGGGAGTGTTCAACGCCCCCACCCCGCCACCCATTCCACCCCGAGCCCCCGACCACCCAGCAATCTTGGTCCGAAACCGCCCACCCAAGGGCAAAATCGCACCAAGATCGCCAACGGACACCGGCGGAGCCGGGCACGGCGGGCCACACCCAAGTGGCGACGGATCAGGCGGCCGGCCAGTCCTGGGAGGCCATACGTGGCGAGACCGCCCCCGGAGGGGCGGCCTCGAGCCAGGAGAGAAACCCGGTGACGGTGGATCGTGCCATGGCGATCTCGACCGGGGCGTGTCGACTGGTACAGCGGAGGATGATCCAGTCGGCCGGCATGGACATTCGTTCCTGCCCCTCGGGCAGTCGCCGTCGTTCGACCGCCAGCCCTTCACGGGACAGCACCCGCTTGGGGCGTACGGCGAAACTGAACATCCGGTACCACCGAAGCTCATCGCCGACGAAGCGACCGAAACCGGGCGACCAACCGCGGCCGTCGAGCATGGTGGAGGTCCGGACACTGAGCCGGATTATGCCTCCGCTACGGGTGACCAGAGCCCGCCGGATGAAGAGGAACAAGAACGCGCCGAGGAGCACAGCGACGCCGATTCCGGCCCCTTCGACGATCTCCATCGGCGGGTCGGCTCAGTTGCCGGAAGCTGCGGAGGCCGGAGTGGCGGTCTCGGCCAGTACGGTCACGCCCTGCTCGCTGACCGAGAGGAAGCCGCCGGCCACGTCGTAGCTGAGCTGCTCACCCCCGGGGAGCTTGATGCGTACCTGGCCGGGCTCGGCGAGCTGGCCGAGCAGGGGCGCGTGCCCCGGCAGCACACCCAGCTCACCTTCGGTCGTCCGGGCCATGACCATCTCGGCCTTGCCCGACCAGACCTTCTCCTCGACGGCCACGAGCTGGACGTTAAGCTGCTCTGCCACGCTGTCTCCTTGCTGAGGCGGCGGATTGGGGAAATTCTAGTCGCGCCCGGGACCAGTTCTTCAGGCGGGTGCCAAGACCCGCGCCACGATCAGCTCCTGTTCACCAACTTCGGATGTTCGAGCAGGAACGGGTCCAACAGTCCCCGCTCCAGAGCCACGAAGAAGTCGTCCACCTCGGGTGCGAACTGTTCACCGAGGTACTTGCCGTTCTCCTTGATCCCGCCACCCGGCAGCTTGATCATCTGGATGTTGCCGGGACGGATGTCCTTGAGGGCGACGGCGAAGTCGACCACGCTGTGCCCCCGGCCGCTGAAGATCAGGGACTCGCCGGCCGCACGGAGCACCTTGTCCAGCTTGACCGGGTTGGTCACCACGTCGGCGCTGAGGGCCTGACCCGCCATCGCCTTGACGAACTGCTGCTGGTGCCGCTGCCGACCGTAGTCACCGTCGGGGACACCGTTCTCCGGGTACCGCTGGCGGACGTAGTCCAGCGCCTGCCAGCCGCTCAGGTGCTGCTTGCCCTTCGGGTACACGGCCTGCGGCCCGATGTACCCCTCGCCGTTGGGGTTGCCCTGGCGGTGCTTGCCGTTCGGCTCCCGATGCTCCGAACGGACCTCCCGCTCGATCTTCATCGTGACGCCGCCCATGGCGTCGACGATCTTCTGGAAGCCGGAGAAGTTGATGATCGCGCCCGCGTCGAACCGCTTGATGCCGGTGACCCGCTGCACGGTGATGGCGAGCAACTCGAAGCCCTTCGCCGCGTCCGGCTTCCCGCCGGGCACCCGGCTGCCGTACGACATCGCCGCGTTCAGCTTGGTTGTGTCGCCGGGGAAGTCAGCCTTCTCGAACGGCGGGATCTCCACGTAGAGGTCACGCGGCAGGGAGAAGAGGTACGCGCGGTCCATCTCCTTCGGCACGTGCAGCACCATGATCGCGTCGGACAGCGGCGGAGTGTCCTTGTCGCGGGGGTCGATGCCGACCAGCAGGATGTTGAGCGGACCCTTGATGTCGCTCTTGGGAGTGGCGCCGGCCGCCTGGTCGCCGAAGAGGTCCGCCTTGCCGACTGCGCCCTCGTAGCGGGCCATCAGCGCCTCCGCGCCCACCAGGCTGGTCCCGCTGAGCACCATCAGGACAACGCCGAAGATAGTGCAGAGCTGCGCCCAGCGGGGCACACCCCGCCACACCGACGAGCGCCCACCACGCTTGCCGCGTCTGCCGGCCTTACCCACAAGCATCTCCGTTCGTCACGCCCCCGGGGGGAAGTACGGGCGCGCGGGGCCGAATGGTTTAACCAATCAACGCTCATCGGCACATGAGCGTGGCTGTGCGGTGTCCACGACATGTACCGGGCTGTGTCTCGACACGGCGCGGGTTGCCTTCCTGGACATCGCATTGACGGTATCTCGCACTCGGCGTGATCGCCGAGCACGGGAAACCGGGCAGCGGCGATGGTACGTCGCGAAGATGAACAGAAGGCCGCCCCGGGGTTACCGGGGCGGCCTTCTTTTTTCGTGTCTTTCGGGGGTGTGTGGCGCGAAGGTCAGCCCTTCATCAGCTCGGCGGCCTTCTTCTCCAGGTCGTCGAGCCCACCGCACATGAAGAACGCCTGCTCGGGGAAGTGGTCGTACTCGCCCTCGCTGATCTTGCGGAAGGCCTCGATGGTCTCCTTGATCGGGACCGTCGAGCCCGGCACACCGGTGAACTGCTCCGCCGCGTAGGTGTTCTGCGACAGGAAGCGCTCGATCCGCCGGGCCCGCTGGACCGTGATCTTGTCTTCCTCGGAGAGTTCCTCGATACCGAGAATGGCGATGATGTCCTGCAGGTCCTTGTAGCGCTGGAGGATCCGCTTCACCTCGCTGGCCACCTGGAAGTGCTCCTGGCCGACGAACTCGGGGGCCAGGATCCGCGACGAGGAGGCCAGCGGGTCCACCGCCGGGTAGATGCCCTTGTCGGAGATGGACCGCTCCAGGTTGGTGGTCGCGTCCAGGTGGGCGAACGTGGTGGCCGGGGCCGGGTCGGTGTAGTCGTCCGCCGGCACGTAGATCGCTTGCATCGAGGTGATGGCCTGGCCCCGGACGGAGGTGATCCGCTCCTGGAGTTCACCCATCTCGTCGGCCAGGGTCGGCTGGTAACCCACCGCGCTGGGCATCCGGCCCAGCAGGGTGGAGACCTCGGAACCGGCCTGGGTGAAGCGGAAGATGTTGTCGATGAAGAGCAGCACCTCCTGCTTCTTCACGTCACGGAAGTACTCCGCCATGGTCAGCGCGGAGAGCGCGACCCGCAGCCGGGTGCCCGGCGGCTCGTCCATCTGGCCGTAGACCAGAGCGGTCTTGTCGATGACGCCGGAGTCGGTCATCTCGTGGATCAGGTCGTTGCCCTCACGGGTGCGCTCACCCACGCCGGCGAAGACCGAGGTACCACCGAAGTTGCGGGCCACTCGGGTGATCATCTCCTGGATGAGCACCGTCTTGCCCACCCCGGCACCGCCGAACAGGCCGATCTTGCCGCCCTTGACGTACGGGGCGAGCAGGTCGATGACCTTGATGCCGGTCTCCAGCATCTCGGTCTTCGGCTCCAGGTCCGCGAAGGCCGGCGCCTTGCGGTGGATGCCCCAGTGGTCGTCGGCCTGGATGGTCTCGCCCTCGGTGAGGTTGAGGCACTCGCCGATGGCGTTGAAGACGTGGCCCTTGACCGCGTCGCCGACCGGCACCCGGATCGGGAAGCCGGTGTCCCGCACGTCGGCACCGCGCACCAGGCCGTCGGTCGGCTGCATCGAGATGGCGCGGACCAGGTTGTCGCCCAGGTGCTGGGCGACCTCCAGGGTCAGCGTCTTCTCGCCGCCGGACAGGTTCACGTCCACGTGCAGCGCGTTGAACAGGTCCGGCATGGCGTCACGCGGGAACTCGGCGTCGACGACCGGGCCGATGACCCGGACCACGCGACCCGTGGCCGTCTTGGTCTCTACTGGGGCAGTCATCACACTTCACTTCCCGACGCGGCCAGCGCGTTCGCGCCGCCGACGATCTCGCTGATCTCCTGGGTGATCCCGGCCTGGCGGGCCGAGTTCATCTCACGCGTGTACTTGTCGATCATCTCTTCGGCGTTGTCGGTGGCGCTCTTCATCGCCCGCCGCCGGGCCGCCGACTCGCTGGCCGCCGACTCCAGCAACGCCGCGTAGATCCGCGTGTTGATGTACTTCGGCAGCAGCGCGTCGAGCAGCGCCTCCGCGTCCGGCTCGAACTCGTACGCCGGCAGGACGCCCTCCGCCCGGGGCCGTTCCTCGATCTGCAACGGCCCGATGATGCGGGTGGTGGGGTTCTGGGTCATCAGGGACTTGAACTCGGTGTAGACGATGTGCAACTCGTCCACGCCGCGTACCCCGTCCGGGCCCGGATCACCGTCGCTGTCGTCCGCACCGGCGGTGAACGCCTTGATCAGGGTTTCACCGACCTCGCGGGCGTCGGTGAAGGACGGCTGCTCCGAGAAACCCGTCCAGCTGGCCTCGATCGGCCGGTTGCGGAACCGGTAGAACGACACGCCCTTGCGTCCGATGACGTAGAGCACCGGCTCCTTGCCGTCGGCCTTGAGCCGGGCGATCAACGACTCCGCCGTCCGGATGGCGTTGGAGCTGTAGCCGCCGGCCAGACCCCGGTCGGCGGTCACCAGCAGGACGCCCGCCCGCCGCACCCGCTCGCGCGGGGTGAGCAGCGGGTGGTCGACCGAGGCGTTGGACGCCAGCGCGGTGAGCACGCCGGTGACGGCCTGGGCGTACGGCAGGGACGCCTCCACCCGGGCCTGGGCCTTGGCGATCCGGCTCGTCGCCACGAGCTCCATCGCCTTGGTGATCTTCTTCATCCCCTTCGCCGAGCGGATCCGTTGACGAAGAACACGTACCTGCGCCGCCATGGCCCGGCCCTACTGCTTCTCGGCCGGAGCCTCGCCGCTGTAGCGGGTGACCGTCTCGTGCTCGGCCTCGCCCTCCAGCGGCGCCGCCGGCGCCTCGTTGATCGTGCGCTCGTCCTCGCGGCCGAGGAAGCCCTGCTTGAACTCCGCGACGGCCGAATCAAGGGTGGCGATGATCTCGTCGTCCCACTTGTTGTCGGCGATCGCCTGAAGCGTGGCGTTGTGCTTACGCCGCAGGTGCTCCAGGAACTGGGTCTCGAAGCGCCGCACGTCGCCGACCGGAATGTCGTCCAGCTTGCCCTCGGTGCCGGCCCAGACCGAGACGACCTCGTCCTGCACCGGGTACGGCGAGTAGTTCGGCTGCTTGAGCAGCTCGACCAGGCGGGCACCACGGTCCAGCTGGGCGCGGGAGGCCTTGTCCAGGTCGGAGGCGAAGGCGGCGAACGCCTCCAGCTCACGGAACTGGGCCAGGTTGAGCCGCAGCGAGCCGGCCACCTTGCGCATCGGCTTCACCTGGGCGGCGCCGCCGACCCGGGAGACCGAGGTACCGACGTTGATCGCCGGCCGGACGCCCTGGTTGAACAGGTCGGTCTCCAGGAAGATCTGACCGTCGGTGATCGAGATGACGTTGGTCGGGATGAAGGCCGAGATGTCGTTGGCCTTGGTCTCGATGATCGGCAGGCCGGTCATCGAGCCGCCACCCATCTCGTCGGAGAGCTTCGCGCAGCGCTCCAGCAGCCGGGAGTGCAGGTAGAAGACGTCACCCGGGTACGCCTCGCGGCCCGGCGGACGGCGCAGCAGCAGCGACACGGCCCGGTACGCCTCGGCCTGCTTGCTCAGGTCGTCGAAGACGATCAGGACGTGCTTGCCGCCGTACATCCAGTGCTGGCCGATGGACGAGCCGGTGTAGGGGGCGAGGTACTTGAAGCCGGCCGGGTCCGAGGCCGGGGAGGCGACGATGGTGGTGTACTCCATCGCGCCCGCCTCCTCCAGCTGCCCCTTGATCGAGGCGATGGTGGAGGCCTTCTGGCCGATGGCGACGTAGATGCAGCGGACCTGCTTCTTCGGGTCGCCGGAGGCCCAGTTCTCCCGCTGGTTGAGGATGGCGTCCAGGGCGACAGTGGTCTTGCCGGTCTTCCGGTCACCGATGATCAGCTGCCGCTGGCCCCGACCGATCGGGGTCATCGCGTCGATGGCCTTGATGCCGGTCTGCAGCGGCTCGAAGACGGACTGCCGGGCCATCACGTTGGGGGCCTGCAGCTCCAGCTCACGGTAGCCCTCGTCGGCGATCTCGCCGAGGCCGTCGATCGGCTGGCCGAGCGCGTTGACCACGCGGCCCAGGAAGCCGTCGCCCACCGGCACCGAGAGCACCCGGCCGGTGCGCTTGACGCGCTGCCCCTCTTCGAGCCCGGAGTAGTCGCCGAGGACGACGACACCGATCTCCCGGACGTCGAGGTTCAGCGCAACGCCGAGCGTGCCGTCCTCGAACTCCAGCAGCTCGTTGGTCATGGTCGAGGGCAGGCCCTCGACGTGGGCGATGCCGTCGCCGGTGTCGGCGACGGTGCCGACCTCCTCACGGGAGACGTCGGGCGAGTAGGAGGAGACGTAGCGCTCCAGGGCGCCGCGAATCTCCTCCGTCGAGATGGTCAGCTCGGCCATCCTCTGCTTCCTTAAGTATCAGGGGCCCGGGATACCTAGTACCGACCGGTCCTCGGGTCGACTGTCTTTCCGGGCGCTTCGCGGGGTGCTGGTCAGCGCTTCGCGAGCGCGTTGCGGGTCTCGTTGAGGCGGCGCAGGATCGTCCCGTCGTAGAGGTCCGAACCCACCCGTACGCTCACTCCACCGAGGATCGTCGGGTCAACCGTAAGCTTGACAGCAACCTGTCGATCGTATATGGCGGAAAGCCGATCGCCCAGGCGTCGCTCCTCCTCCTCGGTGAGCGGAGCGGCGACCGTCACGTACGCGACCTGCCGGTCCCGCCGCTCCGCCGCCAACTCCACCAGCCGGGACAACGCGGCGGTGAACGACCGGCCACCGAAGCCGGCCAGCGCCGCCTCCGCCAACCGCACCGTCACCGGCCGGGCCTTGCCCGTCAGGAGCATCCCGACCAGTTCGGCCCGCTGCGCCACCGGCGCCATCGGGTCGGACAGGGCGTTGGACAGCTGCGGGTCCGCGGCGACCACCTGGCCGAAGCGGAACAGCTCGTCCTCCACCTCGCCCAGCTCGTCGGCGCGGTCCGCGCTGGCGAGCAGCGCCTGCACACCGAGGCTCTCCGCGCCGTCGAGCAGTTCCGACGGCGCGGACCAGCGTCCGGTGACCAGGGCCCCGAGCAGGTCGAGCGTGTCCGCGCCGACCTTGCCGGAGAGCACCGAGTTCAGCAGGCCGGCGCGGTCCGCACCCTCGCGGGCCGGGTCGGAGAGCGCCCGGCGCAGCCGGACCTCCCGCCGCAGCAGGTCCGCGACGGCGAGCAGCTCCGCACCGGTGCCGGCCACGGTCGACGGCTCGGCACCGGCGACGTACTCCTCCAGCCGCGCGAGCGCGGCAGCGTAGGAATCCCGGCTGGCGGCCTGCATCAGCGGGCCCCCGCGCTCTCGAGGTCGGTGAGGAACCGCTCGACGGTGCCCTTGCGGCGGGCCTCGTCGGCGAGCGACTCACCCACGATCCGGCTGGCCAGGTCGACCGCGAGGCCGCCGACCTCCGCGCGCAGCTCGCGCACGATGGTCTGGCGTTCCACGGCCAGCGACTCCCGGCCGGCGGCGATGATCCGGTCGGACTCCTCCCGGGCCTTGGCCAGGATCTCCGTACGGATCGACTCGGCGTCGGCGCGGGCGTCGTCCCGGATCCGGGCCGCCTCGGTACGCACCTCGGCGAGCTGGGCCCGGTACTGCTCAAGCAGCTGGTTGGCCTCGGCCTGAGCAGCCTCGGCACGCTTGAGACCGCCCTCGATCGCGTCGACCCGCGCCTGGTACATCGCCTCCATGCGCGGCATCACGAACTTCAGCAGCACGAAGCAGAGCAGGGCGAAGGCGATCGACCCGATGACGAGCTCCTGCCAGATCGGCACGAGCGGGTGGTGCTCTACACCTTCAGCGGCGACATACATGTCAGACCTCCGGGTCGCGTCGGGCTACGTCAGACTGCGAACGCGAGCACCAGGCCGAACAGGGCGAGCGCCTCGACCAGCGCGAAGCCCAGGACCAGCCAGGTGCGGTTGTAGCCGGCGGACTCCGGCTGGCGGGCGCTGGCCTGGATGTAGGCCGCGAAGACCAGGGCGACACCGATGCCGGGGCCGATGGCGGCGAGACCGTAACCGATGGTGTTGACGCTGCCCTCGATGGCGGCAATAACGTCCATTGCGGGTATTCCTCCTAGTAGACGCGTGAGTTCTCACGCGTACGCGGTCGTACCGGAAGCTTGGTCGGGCCGGGCGGCCCGCCGAGGTCTGTGGATCAGTGCCCGTCGGCGAGCGACGTGCCGATGTAGTTGGCGGTCAGGGTGACGAACACGTATGCCTGCAACAGCGCGACGAGCACCTCGAAGAAGGCCATCAGGATCGCCATCAGGAACGAGAAGACCGACGTCACCTGGATGAAGATGTTGTCCGAGGCCAGCATCACGAAGCCGCCGACGGTGAACACCAGCAGGATCAGGTGGCCGGCGAACATGTTGGCGAAGAGTCGTACCGCAAGCGTGACGGGTCGGTTGATGAAGTTCTGCAGGAACTCGATCGGGATCAGCAGGACGTGCATCGGCCACGGCACGCCCGGGATGATCAGGCTCTGCTTGAGGTAGCGGCCCAGACCCTGCTTGCGGACACCGATGTAGAGGTACATCACGTAGGTGATCACGGCTAGCACGATCGGGAAGGCGATGTGCGAGTTCGGGGAGATCTGCAACCCGGGGGTGACGCCGAAGAGGTTTGTCACCGCGATGAAGCAGAACAGCACGGTGAAGTACGGCGCGAACCGGATGCCGTCCTTGCCCATCTGCTCCCGGGCGATGTTGTCCCGGACCAGGCCGTAGATCGACTCGGCCATCCACTGGCCCTTGCTCGGCACCAGCTTCGGGTTCCGGTACGTGGCCATGAAGAAGATGATCAGAAGCCCGACGGCCAGCCAGATCATCAGCGTGAACTTCGTGACCCACGGGCCGGCGAGATCCGGCGGGTAGAAGTCTCCGACGCTGGGGGGCCAGGGAAGGCCCTCTGCGGCGACAAGCTGTCCGCTCACCGTGTCATCCTCCGCACTCGACAGACCCGCGCGTGCCGGCACTCAGGCACTGAGCCTCTTCATGATCAGGTAGATCGCTCCGGCTGCGCCGAGCATCATGCCCACGGCGATTCCGACGCCGGTCGGCAGGCCCAGGAACTCCCCCGCCAACCAGCCGAGGAATCCCCACACCACGATGCCGGCGAGCAGGTAGCCGAGGACGGCTCCGGCGACACCTTCCGACGAGTGTTCATCGGGGCTTCTGCGGTGTGGGTTGTCGGCCATGACGAGGCGAACACTATCAGCCGGGTGTTTCGCGAGTGTGCGGCACCCCCCACACTGCGAGCAGCGTGCGGGCGGCGGGTGCGGCGCGTCAAGCCGGAGTCAGCCTACTCCTGTCCGGCCGGCCGGACAGGCCGACGAAACGCCGGGGAAACGCCAGCCGTACGGTCAGTGATCCGACGGACGGTCCACGCTGGGCAGCGGGGAGCGCAACGCCCAGGTCAGGTGGGCACCGGTCCACACCACCACGGCCGCGATGATGGCCACGCCCATGTCGGCCAGTCCGGGCCAGCCGGTGGCCGCCACGGCCGCCATCGCCACCCCCAGGATGACGATCTTCGTGGCGTAGGTGACCAGCCCCACCGACATGATCAGTCGCGGGTGGACCGCGTCCGCCCAGGCCACCGAGAGCCCTGAGATCAGGTAGCTGACGATCACCAGGGCGATGCCGGCGGCCACCCCGGCCGCGCCGGTCGGGCCGCGCAGCACGGCGGCGGCCGGCACCGCGACCACGGCCAGCGCGGCGCAGGCGAGCAGTGGCAGGCGCAGGTACGGCAGTCGGGCCCGGATGGCGCCGGGTTCCCCGGCCCGGGGCGCGGTCGCCGGGGTTACGCCGGGTCCGTCCGTGGACGCGCTCACCGGGGGTACGCCGGGAACTCGGCGGCCAGTTCGGCCACGTCGGCGGCGATCCGGGCCAGTTCGTCGACGCCGCCCGGGGCGGACGGGTCGGTCCGCACCGCGCGGGCGATCAGCCCGGCGACCTGACGCATCTGCGCCTCCCCCATGCCCTGGGTGGTGACGCTGGGCGTGCCCACCCGGACCCCGGAGGCGACCATCGGTTTCTGCGGGTCGTACGGGATCGCGTTCTTGTTCAACGTGATGGTCGCGGCGTCGCACCGCGCCTCCGCCTCGGCCCCGGTGACCCCGGTCTCCCGCAGGTCGATCAGGGCCAGGTGGGTGTCGGTGCCGCCGGAGACCGGCCGCATCCCCTCGGCCGCCAACCCGTCGGCCAGCGCCCGCGCATTGGCCACCACCTGCGCGGCGTAACTGCGGTACGCCGGTTGCGCCGCCTCGTGCAGCGCGACCGCCTTGGCGGCCACGGCGTGCATCAGCGGGCCGCCCTGGGTGAACGGGAAGACCGCCTTGTCGATCCGTTCGGCCAGCGTCTCCCGGCAGAGGATCATGCCGCCGCGCGGGCCGCGCAGCACCTTGTGGGTGGTCGCGCAGACCACGTCGGCGTACGGCACCGGCGACGGGATCGCCTGCCCGGCGACCAGCCCGATGAAGTGCGCGGCGTCCACCATCAGGTACGCGCCGACCTCGTCGGCGATCTCCCGGAACCGGGCGAAGTCGATCAGCCGTGGGTAGGCGGTCGCCCCACATATGATCATCTTGGGCTGGTGGGTACGGGCGAGATCCCTGACCTCGTCATAGTCGATCAGCTCGGTGTCCCGTTGGACGGTGTAGCCGACCGGCTTGAACCACCGGCCGGAGAAGTTCACCCGGCTGCCGTGGGTCAGGTGCCCGCCGTGCGGCAGCTCCATCGCCAGCACCGTGTCACCCGGCTGCACCAGGGCGGCGTACGCGGCCAGGTTGGCGCTCGCGCCGGAGTGCGGCTGGAGGTTGGCGTGCTCGGCGCCGAAGAGGTCCTTCGCCCGGGCGATGCCGAGTTCCTCGGCCCGGTCCACCTGCGCGCAGCCGCCGTAGTAGCGCCGGCCCGGATAGCCCTCGGCGTACTTGTTGGTGAGCGTGGAGCCCAGCGCGGCCAGCACCGCGGGCGAGGTGAGGTTCTCGCTGGCGATCAGTTGCAGCCCGCCACGCAGCCGGTCCAGCTCGCCCAGCACCACCTCCGCGATCTCCGGGTCGGCCGTGCTGAGCTGCTCGAAGTCCGGCCCCCAGAAGGTGCCCTCGGCGGTCTCCACAGCGCCAGAGTCTATGAGACCGCAGACTGGAGGCGTGAGATGCCTGGTGACCGGAGCGACCGGATACATCGGCGGGCGCCTGGCGCCACGCCTGCTGGACGAGGGATACGCGGTGCGCTGCCTGGCACGGCGGGCCAACCGGCTGCGCGACGTGCCGTGGGCCTCGCAGGTCGAGGTGGTCGAGGGCGACCTGAGCCGGCCGGAAAGTCTCGCCGGGGTCTTCGACGACGTCGACGTGGCGTACTACCTGGTGCACTCGCTCGGTCAGGCCGGCTTCGAAGCCGCCGACCGGCAGGCCGCGACGACCTTCGCCGAGGCGGCCCGCGCCGCAGGCGTACGCCGCATCGTCTACCTGGGCGGACCGGAGCCGGCCCCCGACGACGCCGCCTCGGCGCACCTGCGTTCCCGCACCGAGGTGGCGCGGATCCTGCTGGACAGCGGCGTGCCCACGGTGGTGCTGCGGGCGGCGGTGATCCTCGGCTCCGGCTCGGCGTCGTTCGAGATGCTGCGCTACCTGACCGAGCGGCTGCCGGTGATGGTCACCCCGCGCTGGGTCAGCAACCGGATCCAGCCGATCGCGGTCCGTGACGTGCTCTACTACCTGGTCGGCAGCGCCGGACTGCCGCCGGAGGTCAACCGGGCCTTCGACATCGCCGGTCCGGACGTGCTGACCTTCGCCGAGATGATGCAGCGCTACGCCCGGGTGGCCGGGCTCTCCCGTCGGCTGCTGCTACCGGTACGCCTGCTGACGCCGACTCTCTCGTCGCACTGGGTCGGGTTGATCACCCCGGTGCCGAACGCGCTCGCCCGGCCGCTGGTGGAGAGCCTGGTACACGAGGCGGTCGCGCACGAGCACGACATCGCGACGTACCTGCCGGACCCGTCGGGCGGACTCACCGGTTTCGACCAGGCCGTCGAGCTGGCGCTGGCCAAGGTACGCGACGCCCAGGTGGAGACCCGCTGGTCGACCGCCGCCGGTGCGGACGCACCCGCCGAGCCGTTGCCCAGCGACCCGCACTGGAGCGGCGGCACCGCCTACACCGACCTGCGGGAGCAGACGGTGGCGGCACCGCCGGAGGCGCTGTGGCAGGTGATCGAGGGGGTCGGCGGAGAGAACGGTTGGTACTCGTTCCCGCTCGCCTGGTCCGTGCGCGGCTGGCTGGACCGGCTGGTCGGCGGGGTGGGGCTGCGGCGGGGCCGGCGTCACCCGCACCAGTTGCGGGTCGGCGAGGCACTGGACTTCTGGCGGGTGGAGGAGATCGTCCCCGGCGAACTGCTGCGACTGCGCGCCGAGATGCGGCTGCCCGGCCGGGCCTGGCTGGAGATGCGGGTGCAGCGGGACGACACCGGTCAGGTCAGCTACCGGCAGCGGGCGGTGTTCCTGCCCCGAGGACTGGCCGGGCACGCGTACTGGACTGCGGTGACCCCGTTTCACGCGGTGGTCTTCGGTGGGATGGCCCGCAACATCGCCGAGGGGGCCGAGCGGTTGGCGGCAGCCACTCCGGCCCGCTGACCGGGCTGCGGTCGGCGTCGGTCAGTTGCCGGTGCGCTGCCCGGTGACCCGCCAGGCGGTCATGTCGCTCGGCGGCACGAAGTCGCGGACCGGCTCGTCGCGCAGGGCGTAGGAGAGGATCTCGCCGACCGCCTCCACCATGGCGGTCTGCACCGCACGGCCGACGGCGTCGCGCGGCTCGTCGGGGTTGGCGGCCATCGCCGCCACCGCCAACTGCGGGGTGAGCGCCACGACCGTCTCCGTGGCGTACCGCTCGGAGCTGCCCGTCTTTCCCACCACCGGCCGGCCGAGCTGACCGCGCAGCCGGGTCGCCGTGCCACCGGCGCAGCCGTGGTACATGGACTGGTCGCCGACCGGGCAGCGGGCCGCGTCCGCCGCCGCCCGGGCCACGTCTACGTCGAGCACCTGCCGGCAGTCCGGCTGCCCGGCGGCCACCCGGCGACCGTCCGCGTCGGTGATCGAGCTGACCGGCGTGGGCGCGCACCAGACGCCCTCCGCGCCCAGCGTCGCGTACGCGCCGGCCAGGTCGAGCGGGGTGGTGGCGGACACACCCAGGGTGAACGGGCCCCACTCACGTGCCCCGTGCCGGGCCAGTTGGGCGTCGTCGTCGGCCCGGAACACGATGCCGAGCCGTTCGGCCATCTCCACCACCCGGTCCGCACCGACCCGCTCGGTGAGCCAGGCGAAGTACGTGTTGACCGAGTCGCCGAAGGCGGTCCACATGTCGTGCCGGCCGCTCACCGAGGCGCTGGCGTTCTGCGGGCACCAGTACCCGCCGCAGTTCGCCTCGCTGCCGCTGACCCGGAAGTCCGTCACGATCCGCCGGGGCGCGTTGAAGACCGTGTTCAGGGGTAGTCCGGCCTCCAGGGCGGCCAGCATGGTGAAGAGCTTGAACGTGGAACCGGCCTGGTAACCGACGATGGTGCCGCCGCCGGCGACGAGTTGGTTGACGGTGTTGGGGTGGTTCTGCTGTCCGCCCGGGTTCGCGGTCACGCTGTAGACCCGGTTGACCGACATGGCGAGCACCCGCCCGGTGCCGGGTTGGATCACCGCGGTCGGCATGGCGTGTGGGTGCTCGGCCGGGTAGACCCCCCACACCTGTTCGGTGGTGGCCCGCTGGACGCCGGGGTCGAGTGAGGAGACGATGCTGAACCCACCCCGTCGCAGGGTGCGCTGCCGCTCGTCGACGCTGGCGCCGAACGCCTTCTGGCTGTTCCACCAACGGGTGAACCAGTCGCAGAAGAAGCCCCAGTCGTTGTGTCCCTCGGGCACCGCGGTGCAGTCGTTCGGAGTCTCGCTGGGCCGCAGGTTCAACGGCTGGGCGGCGATCCGGGCCGCCTCCTCCGGCGCGGTCACGCCCGACTCGACCATCCGGTCCAGCACGTAGCCGCGCCGGGCGGTCGCGCTGTCGGCGTCCCCGTTGATCGGGTCGTCGCTGTGCGGAGAGCGGACCAGCCCGGCCAGCAACGCCGCCTGGGCCAGCGTGAGCTTCGCCGGTGAGGTGGAGAAGTACCGTTTGCTGGCGGCGGCGATCCCGTACGCGCCGGCACCGAAGTACGCGATGTTGAGGTAGCGGGTCAGGATCTGCTCCTTGGTCAGCTCCCGCTCCAACGCCAGGGCGTACCGGATCTCCTGGACCTTGCGGGCGGTGCTCACCTCGGTGGCCGCCGCCCGTTGCGCCTCGCTGAGCCGGGGATCGGTGCTCAGCACGTTGCGGACGTACTGCATGGTCAGTGTGGAGGCGCCCTGACGGGTGGCGCCGTCGCGCCGGTTGGCGGTGAAGGCCCGCACGATGCCCCGCAGGTCCACGCCGCTGTGCTCGTGGAAGCGGGCGTCCTCGGCGGCGATGATGGCCTGCCGCATCACCGGCGCCACCTCGTCCAGCGGCACATCGACCCGGTCCTCCTGGTAGAAGGAGGTGATCAGCGTGGTGCCGTCGTTGGCGTAGAGGTTGGACCGTTGGGCCGTCGGCGGCGTCCGCAGCGTGTTGGGCAACTCCGCGTACGGCGCGGAGAGCGCCGAAAATCCGATGCCGAACACCAGCGCGGCCGGCAACGCCGCCACCGCCAGCGCCAGGCCGGCCAGCGTGCCGGCCAGCAGTACGGTGAACATCTTCGGCAGGAACGCCCGGGTCATCAGCTCTCCCCGCAGGAGCCGTCAGGACTCCCTCAGGATGTCGCTAATCGCCCTTTCTGCCGCGCCTTTCCTCAAACCCGGATGAAATTCGCCGATCAGGGGAGCAGCAGCGCGGCGAGCGGCTGCACGGTCTCCTCGATCTCGTCGGCCACCCGGGTGAAGCACTGGTCGCCGCGCCCCCACGGGTCGTCGAGGTCGTCGGTGGGCAACGCGGTGGCACCCTGCCGGGCCTCGTGTGCCGCCTCGACCAGCGCCACGCCACGGGCGTGGACCGCGTCGGCGGTGGCCTCGGCCGCCGGCAACGCGGCCGGATCGAGGGCGGCCAGCAGCCGACCGAACTCGCCGAGCACGAACGTGCGGGCGGCGGCGTCGGGCCGCAACGCGGTCACGTACTCCTGCTGGTCGGCGGTGGCGGTCAGGACCAGGTCGGCGGCGTCGATGTGATCGGAGCGCAGCTTGCGAGCGGCGAACCCGGTGACGTCGCCACCCCGGTTGGTGACCTGACGGGCGGCCGGCGGGTTCATCTCCTCACCGGCGTGCCAACCACCGGTGCCCGCGCTGTGGCTGTGCAGCAGCTCCTCGACCCGCTCCGGGTCAACCTCTCGTCGGGCCAGCCGGTCGGCCACCGCGAGGGTGAGCAGCCGCTCGGCCATCGGTGACCGGCAGATGTTGCCCATGCAGACGTGCAGGACGGTGAAGGGGGGCACCTACGCCACCTGACTCTCACGCAGTTCCGGTACCACCTCACGCAGCCGGGCCAGGTCGATCGCGCCCTCCCGGACGAGCAGCGGCTCGTCGCCGGTCAGATCCACGATCGTGCTGGGCACCGGGTCCACCGCCGGCCCGGCCTCCAGGTAGGCCCGGACGGAGTAGGCGAGCTGGTCGCGCGCCTGGTCGGCGGTGAGCGCGGCCGGTTGGCCGATCTTGTTGGCCGACGCGACCGCCATCGGCCCCGTCTCCCGCAGCACCTCAAGCGCCACCGGGTGCAGCGGCATGCGCACCGCCACCGTGCCGCTGTCGTCGCCGAGATCCCACCGCAGGCTCGCCGAGTGCTTGACCAGGATGGTCAGCGCACCCGGCCAGAACGCCTCGACCAGGTCCCGCGCCGCTGTCGGCAGGGTGTAGGCCAGGCCGTCGAGGGTGTGCCGGGAACCGATCAGCACCGGTGGCGGGGTGTGCGGGACACCCTTCGCGTCCAGCAGCGCCTTGACCGCATAGGGGGTGAACGCGTCGGCGCCGATCCCGTAGACCGTGTCAGTCGGCAGGACGACCAGCTCGCCGTTGCGGACCGCCTCGATGGCCGCAGCGATGCCGCGGTCCCGGTCGGCGAGCGATCGGCAGTCGTAGAGCATCACGAGGAGCCAGTCTGCCACGTCGCGGCCGCACCGGGTGGTGGGCGGTCCGCGAGGCGGGACGCCGTGACGAAACGCGGCCGGTCGGCGAGGTCGCGATGGTCGACGATCGTGACGTACCGCCCGTCGGCGGCGAGCAGACCCGGCAACACCGCGCCGTGACTGTCGTCGTGTTCGATGCCGAGCACACCGCCGGTACGCAGCAGGAAACCCGCACGGTCGATGACCCGGCGGATGACGTCCAGTCCGTCCGCCCCACCGAACACGGCCTCCGCCGGGTCGTGGTCGGCCACCTCCGGGGGTACCGCCACCGCGAGCGGGACGTACGGCGGGTTGCACAGCAGCACGTCCACCCGGCCCGCCAACTCGTCGAGCAGGGCCGGATCGGTGGCGTCCGCCGCCACCACCTCGATCGGCCGGTCACCGGCGGCGGCCCGGGCCGCCGCGTTGCGCCGCAGCCAGGACAGCGCCTCCGGCGAGCGTTCCACCGCCACCACCCGGGTTTGCGGCACCTCGGACGCCACCGACAGGGCGATCGCTCCCGAGCCGCTGCACAGGTCCACCACCAGCGGCTCCGGCCGCCCACCGGCCCGCGCGATCGTTCGGGCCTGGTCGACGCCCCAGCCGGCGAGCAGTTCGGTCTCCGGGCGCGGCACGAAGACGCCCGGCCCGACGGCCAACTCCAGGTGCCGGAAGCCGGCGGTGCCGGTGAGATACTGCAACGGTTCCCGTCGCGACCGGCGGGCCACCAGCGCTCGGTAGCCGTCAAGTTGCTCGTCGGTGAACCCGTCCGCCAGGGCCAACCGCCCGCGCGGGATCTCAAGCACGTACGCGGCCAGCAGCTCGGCCTCCGCACGGGCCGAGGTCACACCGGCCGCGGCGAGGGTACGAGCCGCTTCGGCAAGTACGGGAGCCGGACGGTTACGTCTCGTCCCTTCGGACGGGTGTTGCGGTGCGGTGGTCACGCAATAATCATGAAGCGTCGCCGTGCACGTGCATAAGCGGGTGCAGCGGCACACCGACAGGAGGTCGCGGGTGGGCTGGCTCGACCGGGTCGAAGACCAGGTTGACGCCCTGACGAAGGCGCGGGCGTTGCAGGAGGTGAGCCGTTCCACCGAGGCGTACGGACTCCTGGATGGGGTGCTGCGTGCCACCCGCGACCCGAACGCCCGAGCCGACGCGCTCGTGCAGCGGCTCTCGGCTCTGATCAATCTCGGGCGCACCGCCGAGTACACCCGCGCCATCGAGGAGGCGTCCGCGGCGGTACGCGACCTCGCCGAGCCCTATCTGCACGGGCACCTCAACGCCCTGGCGGCGTTGGCCGCCCACCATCAGGGCGCGCTGGACCGCTGCGTGACGCACCTGGTCAAGGCCGCTCGGGCGCTCGGGGCGGTGGAGGATCCGGACCGGGACACCGCCTGGGGTTGGCACGACCTGGCGATGGCCTACTCGTACCTCAGCTTTCACGGTTACGCCCTGGGCGCGATCGAACGCGCCCGGCAACTCGGCACCGCCGCAGGGATCCCGGAGGAGACGTTCGCCGCACCGGGCATCCGACTGCGCAACGCGGTCGCCCTCGACCACACCGGTGACAGCGACGGCTGTCTGCGCGTACTGCGGGACGTCGGCGGCGACCTGGGCCGGTTCGTGACCGCCGGGCGGGCCGACCGGCTGCGCCCCAGCAGCCTGGCCGCCTACGGTTACGCCGCCGCCCGCCGGTGCGCCCTCGGCGACGACCTCGACCTTGCCCCGGGCCTGGCCCCGGCCCGGCTGCTCGACTACGGCGCGGACAGCGCCCGGGCCCGCGACATGCGCCAGCTCGGCCAGGTCTGCCTCGCCATCGCCAGTGGGCGTCCGATCGAGGCGGTCACCCGGCTGGACACGGTCCAGGTGTCCGCCGAGACGCTCGGCGCGGCCGAGCCGGCCCGACTGCGCAGCATGGCGCTGGGCCGGGCTGGCGACCACGCCGCCGCGCACCGGGCCGACCGGCTGGCGTTCCGACTCGCCGCGCAGCGCCACGACCGGCTCCGCGACGTCTACATCGACGGCATCGCCGCCCGTATCGATCATGAGGAGATGCGCCGGGAGGCGGCGCGGTTCGAGGGGGAGGCGCTTACCGACCCGCTGACCGGGCTGCCCAACCGACGCCGGCTGGAGCGCTACATCGCGGCCGTGGTGGCCCGGGGTGAACGGGTGGTGATCGGCGTCTGCGACCTGGACGGGTTCAAGGCGGTCAACACGCGGCACGGGCACCACTCGGGGGATCTGGTCCTGCAACGCGTCGCCGGAGTCATCAACCGGGTGATGCGTCGGGGCGACTTCGTCGCCCGCTACGGCGGCGACGAGTTCGTGGTGGTGCTACCCGAAGCGGGGATGGCCGAGGCGGCCGAGGTGGCCCGGCGGATCGACGCCGCCGTGCGCACCGAGGACTGGGAGTCACTGGTGCCCGGCACCCCGGTCGGCGTCAGCATCGGCTTCGCCGAGGTGGGCGCCGGCGGCCCCGGCCAGCGGGACGCGCTCGGCGCGGCCTTCGAGGCCGCCGACCGGGAGATGCTGCGGGCCAAGGCCAGGCCGCGTAGCGCCTGAGGCTCAGCGCCGGGTCAGTTCCGCGTCGCCCGCCAGGCGCGCGGCCCGGTCCGCCTCGCTGAGCGCGTCGAGCACACCGTCCAGTTCCCCGGCGAGCACCAGGTCAAGGTTGTACGCGGTGAAGCCGATCCGATGGTCGGTGATCCGGTTCTGCGGGAAGTTGTACGTGCGGATCCGCTCCGAGCGGTCCACCGTACGCACCTGGGCCTTGCGGGCGTCCGATGCGGCGGCGTCGGCCTGCTCCTGCGCGGCGGCCAGCAGCCGGGAGCGCAGGATCCGCATCGCCTGCTCCCGGTTCTGCAGCTGGGACTTCTCGTTCTGGCAGGAGACGACGATGCCGGTGGGCAGATGGGTGATCCGCACCGCCGAGTCGGTGGTGTTCACCGACTGGCCACCGGGACCGGACGAGCGGAACACGTCGATGCGCAACTCGTTCGGGTCGATGGTGACGTCGACCTCCTCGGCCTCCGGCAGCACCAGTACGCCGGCCGCGCTGGTGTGGATGCGCCCCTGCGACTCGGTGACCGGGACCCGCTGCACCCGGTGCACGCCGCCTTCCCACTTCAACCGGGACCAGACGCCGTTGCCGCCCTCGGGCACACCCTTTGTCTTGATCGCCAGCGAGACGTCCTTCACCCCGCCGAGGTCGGAGTCCTGAGCGTCGATCACCTCGGTGACCCAGCCGCGCCGCTCCGCGTACCGGGTGTACATGCGCAGCAGGTCACCGGCGAACAGCGCGGACTCCTCACCGCCCTCGCCCGCCTTGATCTCGACGATGACGTCCTTGGCGTCGTGCGGGTCGCGCGGGATGAGCAGCTCGGCGAGGCGGTCCTCAAGCACCGGCAGCGTCGCCGCGATCGTCTCGGCCTCGGCCGCGAAGGAGGCGTCCTCGGCGGCCAGCTCCCGCGCCGCGGCGAGATCCGCCCGGGCCTGCTCCAGCTCGGCCGCGGCCTTGTGCAGCGGCACCAGCTCGGCATAGCGACGGCCAACCCGGCGGGCGGTGCCCTGGTCGGCGTGGATCGCGGGATCGGCGAGCCGCTTCTCCAACTCGGCGTACTCGTCGAGGAGGCCGGTGAGGCGTTCACTGCTCATGCTGGGGATGGCTCCTTGCTGACTGTCGGAAACCCCGCGCGGTGTTCCGCCGGTCGCTTCGCGGCGGAAACCGGGACACAGACGGCCGACGCCCGCGCCCGGCGGTGAACCGGACGCGGGCGTCAGACGAGGAGCTACTTGGCCTTCTTGCCCTGAACCTTGGCGTACTTCTGCTGGAACTTCGCGACCCGACCAGCGGTGTCCAGCACCCGCTGCTTGCCCGTGTAGAACGGGTGGCAGGCGCTGCACGTCTCGACGTGGATCGAGCCGCCCTTGGCGGTGCTGCGGGTGGTGAAGGTGTTACCGCAGGAGCAGCTGACCTCGGTGGTCACGTACTCCGGGTGGATGTTGGGCTTCATGTCGCCTCGGTCCTCTCGTCTGTGGTCGCCGGGTCGCCCCTGGCCTGCCGCTGCCTGCCGTTGGGGGCGTGAACCGGAACCGGTGGCCGATTGACCAGTCTGCCATGGGCTTCGGTGGGCCCTGGAATCGGGCCGCACCCGTTGGTCGCCGGTAGCAACATCGGGCCTCGGGTACGCATTCCCACCGCCCGCGTGAAGCATTCCTCGGCCGTCCCCCCGCCGCGCTCCGGTCGAGTCGGGTACGCGTAGGGGGCGTGGCCGGCCGGCCACGCCCCCTACGTCGATCTTCGTCGGTGGACGTTACTCCCCCGGCGTCGACTTGGCGATCTGCATCAGGAACTCGATGTTGGTACGGGACTGCTTCAGCCGGTCCAGCAGGAGATCCAGGGCCGCCTGCGAGTCCAGCGAGTGCAGCACCTTGCGGAGCTTGTGCACGATGGCCAGTTCCTCCGGCGCGAGCAGGATCTCCTCCTTACGCGTACCGGACGGGTGGATGTCGATGGCCGGGAAGGTCCGCTTGTCAGCGATCTTCCGGTCCAGCTTCAGCTCCGCGTTACCGGTGCCCTTGAACTCCTCGAAGATGACCGTGTCCGCCATGGAACCGGTCTCCACCAGGGCGGTGGCGAGGATGGTCAACGAGCCGCCGTTCTCGATGTTGCGCGCCGCACCGAGGAACCGCTTCGGCGGGTACAACGCGGTGGAGTCGATACCACCCGACATGATCCGGCCGCTGGCCGGCGCAGCCAGGTTGTACGACCGGCCGAGCCGGGTCACCGAGTCGAGCAGCACGACCACGTCGTGCCCCAGCTCGACCAGGCGCTTGGCCCGCTCGATCGCCAGCTCGGCGACGGTGGTGTGGTCCTGCGGCGGGCGGTCGAACGTGGCCGCGATGACCTCGCCCTTGACCGACCGCTGCATGTCGGTGACCTCTTCGGGCCGCTCGTCCACCAGCACCACCATCAGGTGGCACTCCGGGTTGTTGTGCGTGATGGCGTTGGCGATCGCCTGGAGCACCATGGTCTTACCGGCCTTCGGCGGCGAGACGATCAGCGCCCGCTGCCCCTTGCCGATCGGCATGACCAGGTCGATGACCCGGGTGGTGAGGATGTGCGGCTCGGTCTCCAGCCGCAGCCGCTCCTGCGGGTACAGCGGGGTGAGCTTGTAGAACTCCGGCCGGCGCTTGGCCTCGTCCGGCTCCATCCCGTTGATGGTGTCCAGCCGGACCAGCGGGTTGTACTTGTCGCGCCGCTGCTCGCCGTCGCGCGCCGCCCGGACCGCCCCGGTGATCGCGTCACCGCGTCGCAGGCCGTACTTCTTGATCTGGGACATCGACACGTAGACGTCGTTGGGGCCGGCCAGGTAGCCGGTGGTCCGGACGAAGGCGTAGTTGTCGAGCACGTCCACGATGCCGGCCACCGGCACGAGCACATCGTCCTCGCCGACCTGCGGCTCACGGCCACCGTCGCCGGAATCGTTGCGGTCACCGCGGCCCCGCCGACGATCCCGGAAACGGCTGCGCCGGCTGCGCCGACCGCCGCTCTCGCCGTCGTCGTCACCGTCGTTGTCCCGCTCGGCTCGCTGTCCACGGTCGCCACGCTCGGCCCGCTCACCACGATCGCCGCGCTCGGCACGGTCGCCACGCTCGCCGCGCTCGGCGGCGCGATCGCCACGCTCACCACGCTCACCGCGCTCACCACGGTCGCCACGGTCGCCACGCTCGGGACGCTCACCGCGATCGGCACGCTCACCGCGATCGGCACGCTCTGCGCGATCGGCACGCTCAGCCCGCTCGCCACGCTCGGCGCGTTCAGCACGGTCGGCGCCACGGTCACGGCCGGACCGGCCCTCGGACCGCTCGCCCTCGGCGGCGGTCTCCTCCGCACGCGGTTCCGCCACGGCGGTCCGGCTACGCCGGGTACGGCCGCGCCCTTCGCTCTCGACGCTTGCGGCCGGCTGTTCGGCACCACGGCGCTCGGCCTCCGGCCGCTCACCCGTGTCTCGTACCTCCGCGTGCACCTCCTCGCGGACCGGTGCGGCGGCCGCCGCGACCTCGGCCCGTGGACGAGGGGCTCCGGCAGCGCCGCCCTGCCGCTCGGTGATCGCGCTGATCAGCTCGCCCTTACGCATGCGAGCCGTCCCCGAGATGCCGAGCGACGCGGCCAGGCTCTGCAGCTCCGGCAGCAGCATCGCCGACAGACCGGTGCCGCTGCGCCGACGGCGGGCGGGGGCAGCGGTGGTGGCATCGCCAGCGACGTTGGAAACATCCGACGTCACGTCGGTGGTGTCGCTCAATGGATTCCTTCCCTCGATAGGCCGGGACTGCCCGGAATCGAAAACAGGTGGCCGGGCGGCCTCGGTACACCCGCCTCGCATGACGCTTCGCGGGAGTCTGCAACACAGCAGCCGGTCGGTCTCCCGACCCACCAGATGGAGCGGTGAGCGGGGTTTCGCCGTCTGCGGCGACCAGTGAAGACTGCGGTGCGGCGTGGGCCTAGGCAGGGGTGACGGGCTTACCGCCGAAAGCTTCGGGGGTGCGCCGACCCGCAGGGAGATCGCATGCTTCGCGGCTGTGCTAAGTCTAGAGCGTAATCAACTCTTGCGACCTGCGGCAACAGGGTCCCGCTCCGCGTGTCCGAGTCTACCCCGCTCGACCTGCGCCCCGCATACATCTACCGGCAACCGCAGCAGCCGCCAATCTGTTCCCGCGTCAAATCCTACCGGCAGCTCAGACAGCGCGAGCACGCTGGGGCCGGCCCCACTGACCACGGCCGCCACACCGGCCGCACGCAACCCGTTGACCAGCGCACTTGTGCCCGGCATCGACGGCGCCCGCCAATCCTGGTGCAACCGGTCGGCGGTCGCCGGCAGCAGCAGTGCCGGCTGCGCGGTCAACGCGTGCACCAGCAGTCCCGCGCGGCCGGCGTTGAAAGCGGCGTCGCCGTGCGGCACCGTGGCCGGCAGCGCCGCGCGGGCCGTGGCGGTCAGCCCGCGCTCGGTCGGCACCAGCACCGTGGGGCGTACGCCGTCGGCCACCGGCAGCGACACCGCCCGCGCGCCGGCCGGCTCCGTCCAGGCCAGGGTGAAGCCACCGAGCAGGCACGGCGCGACATTGTCCGGATGGCCCTCGATCTCCGCGGCCAGCCGCAGCACCGCGTCGTCGTCGAGGCGGCTCTCCCCCTCCACCACCAGCGCCCGGGCCAGCAGCACCCCGGCGACGATCGCCGCCGACGAGGAGCCGAGCCCGCGCGCCTGCGGGATCCGGTTGACGCACTCCACCGCCAGCCCGGCCGGTTGCCCGCCAAGGACGTCGAAGGCCACCCGCATGGCGCGTACCACCAGATGCCCGTCGTCGACGGGCAGGTCGCCGGCACCCTCGCCGGTCACCGCCACCGTCACGCCCCCGGCCGTCACCTCGGCGGCGACGTCGTCGTGAAGCGCGAGGGCCAGCCCGAGCGCGTCGAAACCCGGCCCCAGGTTCGCACTGGTGGCGGGGACCCGGACCCGGACCGGTTCGGCGACGAATCTGATCGACACGCCGCCCATGCTAGTGGGGCCACAGACGTCCACCGGGCCGGACCTGGCTACCGGTTCTCCGCGACGGCGGGTGGCGACGTGGCGAGCGACAGACGCCGGGTCGCGATCCGCCAGCCGATCGCATAGACCAGGGTCACCAGGCCGCAGCCGGCCAGTACGACCCGCTCGTCGACGACGTCCACGACCACGGCCACCACCAGTTGACTGACGGAGATCGCCAGGGTCGCCAGCATCATGTCGGTGGCGAAGACCCGACCCCGTAGCCGGTCCGGCACTTCGCCCTGCAGGGCGAAGTTCGACATCACCCAGTTGCTGCCACCGGCGAAGTGGGCCACGAAGACCAGGACCAGCACCAGCGGGAACCAGGCCGTCACCGAGGTGCCGAGGTAGGCCAGACCGTACGCCGACATGGACAGTGCCAGGCCGGGCAGCAGCCAGGCGCGGTTGGTCAGCACCCGTCGCATCATGATCGGGCCGACCAGCGCGCCGGCGCCCCGGACGGCGAACAGCAGACCGGCACCGAGCGCGCCGACCCCGTACACCCCGGCGAGCAGCGGGAAGACGGTAAGCACACCGTTGCCGAGACCCACCGCCGACTTGACCGTCACCAGCGCCAACACCCGGGGACGGCGCCCGATGTAGACAAGCGCCTCGCGGATCGCCGCCCAGGTCTGCGGTGGACTCGCGCCCCGCTCGCGGGGTGCCTGCAACGGACGGCGGATGAGCGTGGCCAGACTCGCGGCGATCACCAACCCGACGGCACCGACCCAGAAGCACGCGTACGGTCCGGCCGCCGCGCTGAGTACCCCACCGAGTGATGCGCCGACGACGGTCATCGTGCCCCACGCCGAACCGGCCACCGCGTTGCCGGCGGCCAGTTCATCCGGATCGAGCACGTTCGGCAGCGCCGCCTGGGCAGCCGGCGAATAGAACGCCTTCGCCACCGCGACCACGCCGATGCCGAGCAGCGCCAGCCAGGCCGTGCCGGCATCGCGTACCCCGAGCAGCAGCAGGACACCGACCAGCGCGGCGCCGTTCGAGACGATCATGATCGTGCGTCGGTCGAACCGGTCCGCGATGGTGCCGGTGTACGGCAGCAGCAGCGCCACGATGCCGGTGTCCACCGCGAGCACCAGGGCACCCCACACGCCACTGCCGGTCAACTTCGGCAGCAGCACCAGCAACGGCACCATGACGAACCAGTCGGCACCGAAGACCACCAGCTCGGCCAGGAAGAGGTTGCGGAAGTTCCGGTTGCGGGTGAGGACCGAGAGGGTGGACGCCACGGAGCGGACCATACCCGGCCACCGTCAACGGTTGCGTCGCAGCGCGGACAGCGCCCCGGAGGGCCCGAGGACCCTCCGGGGACGCCCGGTCACTCGTTCGGCGGGAACGGTGAGTTGCGGGTCTTCGGCAGCCGGAGCACCTCGAACTGATCGGTGTTCTCGATCAACGCGCCGGAGGGCGCCGCCGGCACCGGCCGGCTCTCCCGCCGGTCCGCGTCCGTGGCACCGATCCCCGCGCCCACCGGCACCCGGCCGGTGGTGTCCGACGCCGGGCCATCGGCCTCGTCGACCTCGCCACCGCCCGATCCCTCGGTCGGGTCGCCGTACCGTCGCCGCCGCCACGCCCGGACCGACACCTTGGTGTCCTCCACCATGGCGTAGAGCGTCGGCACCAGGATCAACGTGAGCAGGGTGGAGGTGAGCAGGCCGCCGATCACCACGATCGCCAATGGCCGCGAGATGAAACCACCCTCCCCGGTGAGCCCGAAGGCCATCGGCGTCAACGCGAAGATCGTGGCTATCGCGGTCATCAGGATCGGCCGCAGGCGGTGGCGTCCGCCCTCGACCACCGCCTCCCGCACCCCCATGCCCTGCGCCCGGTACTGGTTGACCAGGTCCAGCAGCACGATGGCGTTTGTCACCACGATGCCGACCAGCATGAGCACGCCGATCAGCGCCGGCACGCTCAGCGCGGTGCCGCTGGCCAGCAGCAGGGCGACCGCGCCGGTGGCGGCGAACGGAATGGAGACCAGCAGGATCAGCGCCTGGACCACGCTACGGAACGTCGCCATCATGATCAGGAAGACGATCGCGATCGCGGCGAGCACGGCCAGGCCCAGATCGGCGAAGGTCTCCCGCTGCTCGGCGCTGACCCCGCCCAGGGAGAACGTGGCCCCCGGTACGTCGATCGCGTCGAGGCGGCTCTGCAGCTCGGTGCTGATCGCGCCCAGATCGGAGCCGGTGACCGTGCCGGTCACCGAGACGCTGCGCTCACCGTCGATCCGCCGTACCTGCTGCGGGCCGGTGGTCTCCGTGACATCGGCGATGTCGTCCAGCTTGACCGCGCCCACCGGCAGAGCCCGCAGCTCCGCCAGGGTCACCGGCGGTGCCGGCGACAGGCGCAGCACCACGTCCCGGGCGGCGCCCTCGACGGTCACCTGACCCAGCGGCGTACCACGGAACGCCTGCGACACCAGCTGACCGACGGCGGCCTCGGTGAGCCCGGCCCGGCTGGCCGCCTCGCGGTCGACGGTCACGTCGACCCGAGGTACCCGGTCGGCCAGGGTGGTCGAGACGTCCTCGACTCCGCCGATGCCGGTCAGGGCCGTCTCTGCCTCCTTCGCGGCGGCGGCCAACACCTCGGGGTCGGCGGCCCGCACGATGACCGCCAGCTCGTTGGCGGACGCCCCGCCCTGGCCCGCCGGGAACGTGATCTCTCCGGCCTCGGTACCGAGCGCCGCGAGCCGGTCCCGCAGCACTCCGCGCATCGCCTTCGCGTCGGTCTCCCCGCCGAGACGCAACGCGTAGTTGGCCACGTTGTTGCCGGCGCTGCCGGCCCAGGGGGCGTCGCCGCCACCAGCGGTGACCTGGTACGACTCGATGCCCGGAGTCTCCGCCAGCACCGCCTCGACCCGACGGGCCGCCGCGTCGGTGCCGGCCAGCCCGGTGCCCACCGGCAGTTCCTGGCGGACGTTGAGAGTGTCCTGGCCGGAGTCGTCGAGGAAGTTCGTCTCCAGCTGCCGGGCCAGCCCGAAGGTGCCGAACAGCACCAGCAGGCCCGCCGCCAGGGTCGCCCATCGGTAGGCCCGCCGCCCGGTGGCGAACCGGATCACCGGCAGGTACGCCCGCTGCAACGGGCTGCGCAGCTCGCGCTCCTCCGCCGCCCGACGGACCGCCGCCCCGTCGGCCGCACCACTGACCGGCTTGAGGAACCAGTACGCGAGCACCGGGATCACCGTCAGCGACACCAACAGCGAGGCGAGCAACGCCACGGTGACCGTGATCGCGAAGGGTGCGAAGAGCTGACCGACGAAACCACCGACCAGGGCGATGGGTGCGAAGACGGCAACCGTGGTCAACGTCGACGCGGTGACGGCACCGGCCACCTCGCGTACGGCCGTGAGAATCGCCTGCCGCTTCGACCCGCCGTACGTCAGGTGCCGCTTGATGTTCTCCAGCACGACGATCGAGTCGTCCACCACCCGGCCGACCGCGACCGTCAACGCGCCGAGGGTGAGCAGGTTGAGCGAGTAGTCACCGATCCAGAGGGCGATCAGCGCGACCACCACCGACAGCGGGATGGAGACCGCGGTGACCACAGTGGAGCGCACCGACAGCAGGAACACCAGGATGACCACCACGGCCATGATCAGACCCAGCAGACCTTCGGTGCTCAGCGTCTCGATGGATTTCTCCACGAACGGCGCCTGGTCGAGCACGACGGTCAGCTCGGCACCGGTGGCGGCGCGCAGATCGTCGAGCCGGTCGGCGACCGCGTGCGAGATCTCCACGGCGTTGCCGTCCGGGTCGGCGGTGACCGCGATGCCGAGACTCTCCCGGCCGTTGGTACGGGTGATGGCGGTGGCCGGGGCGAGTTGCTCCTCGACCGTGGCGACGTCGCCGAGTCGGACCGGACCGGCCTTCTTGACCGGCGGAGCGACGATCACACCGCGCAGCTCGTCCAGGGTGGTCAGCGGTGCGCCCACCTGGACCGGCAGGGTGCGCTCGCCGTCCAGCACCGCGCCGGCCGGCACCGCCACGCCGTTGGCCCGCAACGCGGTGCCGATCGCGGTCGGCTGCACCTTCGCCTTCGCCAACTTCGCCGGATCCGGTGTGATGACGACAAGTTCGTCCCGGACGCCGGTCAGCTCGACGCCACGTACGCCGTCGATCGCCGCCAGTTCCGGCACCACGGTGTCCCGCAGCTTTCCGGCGAGGGTCCGCTCGTCGTCGTCGCCGGACGCGGCCAGCACCACCGCCGGCAGGTCGTCGGTGCTGCCCGCGATCACCTGCGGGTCGACGCCCTCCGGCAGGCTGGTCCGGTTGATCGCGGTCTGCATCCGGCTGACCATGTCGTCGAGTTCGGTGCCGAACTCGTACTGCACCTGGATGGTGGTCAGGCCCTCACGAGAGGTCGAGATGACCGAGTCGAGACCGGAGATGCCGCGCAGGCTGTTTTCGATCGGCTCGGCGACCTCGGACTCGACGACCTCCGGTGCGGCGCCGGGGTACTGGGCCACGATGAAGGCGGCGGGAAACTCCAGCGACGGTAGGAGTTGCTGCTTCAGTGACGGCACGGCGTACACACCGAACGCCGTGGTCACCACCGCGATGAGGGCTACCAGCCCTCGGTTGGCGAGGCTGAATCTGGCGAGCAGCGACATCGCGTGGCTCACTCCTGAGGGAGACGGTCGAGGGGTACGAGCAGTGTGCCCGACCCCGAGGGTCTGCCGATCTCCGGGGCGGCCGGGGTGCCGAGCCGCAGCGGGGCGGACCGGGCCTCAGGCGAGATCGAGGGAGCGGGCGGCGACGAGTGGATCGTTGGCGATGGTGACGGGAGCGGGAGCTGTGGAGATGGCCCACTCCGGATCCTTCAGACCGTGCCCGGTGACCGTGCAGACAACCGTGCCCCCGGCCGGCACCCGGCCGGCGGCGGCCTGCTGGAGCAGACCGGCGACGCTGGCCGCGCTGCCCAGTTCCACGAAGACACCGACCTCCCGGGCCAGCAGTCGGTACGCGGACAGGATCTCCCGATCGGTGACCGCCGCGATCAGGCCGCCGGAGGTGTCCCGCGCGTCCAGGGCCTTCGTCCAGCTCGCGGGGTTGCCGATCCGGATGGCCGTGGCGATGGTGGACGGCTCGGCCACCACCTGCCCGGTCACGATCGGCGCCGCACCGGCCGCCTGGAAGCCGTACATCTTCGGTCGCCGACTGGCGTTGCCGGCGTCATGGTCCTCCGTGTAACCCATCCAGTACGCGGAGATGTTGCCGGCGTTGCCCACCGGCAGGCAGTGGATGTCGGGTGCGTCGCCGAGCGCCTCGACGATCTCGAAGGCGGCCGTCTTCTGACCGTGCAGCCGGTCGATGTTTACCGAGTTGACCAGGGCCACCGGATAGTCCTGGGCGAGCTTGGCGGCCAGCGCCAGACAGTCGTCGAAGTTGCCGTTGACCTGGAGCAGCTTGGCACCGTGCACGAGCGCCTGAGCCAGCTTGCCCAGCGCGATCTTCCCCTGCGGCACGAGGACGGCGCAGGTCATCCCGGCCCGGGCCGCGTACGCGGCGGCGGAGGCGCTGGTGTTGCCGGTGGAGGCGCAGATGATGGCCTTGTTGCCGGCCTCGACCGCCTTGGAGACGGCCATCGTCATGCCCCGGTCCTTGAAGGAGCCGGTGGGGTTCGCGCCCTCCACCTTGAGGTACACGTCGCAGCCGAGCCGGGCGGAGAGCACCGGCGCCGGCAACAGCGGCGTGTTCCCCTCGTGCAGGGTGACCACCGGCGTGGCATCGGTGACCGGCAGCCGGTCCCGGTAGGCGTCGATCAGGCCACGCCACATCTCGCTCTCCTCGCCTCTGCGATTGATCCGGCCGCTCACAACCCGCCCTCGACCCGCAGCACGCTCGCCACCGAACGGACGATGTCCAGTCCACGCAGCTGCTGGACGGTCGCGGCGAGCGCCGCGTCCGGGGCGACGTGGGTCACGATGACAAGTACGGCGTCACCGGCCGCGCCGGCGGCACCGGCGGCCGGCCCCTGCCGGACGGTGGCGATCGAGACGTCGTGCCGGGCGAACACCCCGGCCACCGACTCCAGCACACCGGGCCGGTCAGCCACGTCGAGGCTGATGTGGTAGCGGGTGAGCGCCTCCCCCATCGGCCGTACGGGCAGGTCGGCGTAGGCGGACTCGCTGGCCGCGCGGACCCCGGCGAGCCGGTTGCGGGCCACCGCCACCACGTCCCCGAGCACCGCGCTGGCGGTCGGCGCCCCACCGGCACCCCGGCCGTAGAACATCAACTGCCCGGCCGCCTCCGCCTCCACGAAGACCGCGTTGAACGCGTCGCCCACGCTGGCCAGGGGATGGGTCACCGGGATCATCGCCGGGTGCACCCGGACACTCACCGCCTCCCGGCCCTGCCCGTCGGCACCCCGCGCGGCGATGCAGAGCAGTTTGATCGTGCAGCCCATCGCCTTGGCGCTGGCCACATCCGCGGCGGTGACCTCGGTGATGCCCTCGCGATGCACGTCGGCGGCGGCGACCCGGCTGTGGAAGGCGAGCGAGGCGAGGATGGCCGCCTTGGCGGCGGCGTCGAAGCCCTCCACGTCGGCGGTCGGATCGGCCTCGGCGTAGCCCAGCTCGGTCGCCTCTTCCAGCGCCTCGGCGAACCCGGCACCGGTGGCGTGCATCGCGGAGAGAATGAAGTTGGTGGTGCCGTTGACGATGCCGGTGACCCGGGTGATGCGGTCGCCGTGCAGCGACTCGCGCAGCGGGCGCAGCAGCGGAATGGCCCCGGCCACGGACGCCTCGTAGTAGAGGTCGCCGCCCCCCTCGGCCGCCGCGTCGTGCAGGGTGCCGCCGTCCTCGGCGAGCAGCGCCTTGTTGGCGGTGACCACGCTCTTGCCGGCCCGCAACGCCTCCACCAGCCAGCCGCGCGCCGGCTCGATGCCGCCGACCACCTCGACCACCACGTCGACGTCGTCCCGCTTGATCAGCCCGAGCGCGTCGGTGGTGAACAGAGCCGGGTCCACCGGCAGGTCACCGCGGTCCCGTCCGATCCGGCGTACGGCGATGCCGGCGATCTCCAACGGAGCACCGACGCGGGCGGCGAGGTCCGCCGACTGCTCGTGCAGCAGCCGGATCACCTCGGCACCGACGGTGCCGCAGCCGAGCAGGGCGAGGCGTACAGGTGACGTCATCCCACATCCAAAGCGAGCAGGTCCTCTTCGGTCTCCGGTCGAACGATCAGCCGGGCCCGGCCGTTGCGAACCGCGACCACGCCGGGGCGGGGCACGTGGTTGTAGTTGCTGGCCATGCTGCGGCAGTACGCGCCCGTGCCGGGCACCGCGACAAGATCTCCGGGCTGCACGTCGGCGGGCAGGAATTCATCCTTCACCACGATGTCCCCGGACTCACAGTGCTTTCCCACCACGCGGGCGAGCATCGGGCCGGCGACGCTCCCCCGGGAGGCCAGGGTCGCCGAGTACGACGCGTCGTACAGGGCGGTCCGGATGTTGTCGCTCATCCCGCCGTCGACGCTGACGTACGTCCGGATGCCATCGACATCCTTGACCGTACCCACCTCGTAGAGGGTGAACACGGCCGGGCCCACGATCGCCCGGCCCGGCTCGATGGACAGGTGCGGTGTGGCCAGCCGCTCCGCCGCACACTCCGAGTCCACGATCTTGCGTAGCCGCTTGGCCAGGTCGTGCGGGGCCGCAGGATCGTCCTGCGAGGTGTACGCGATACCGAAACCGCCACCGAGGTCGAGTTCGGGCAGTTCGACGCCGCGGGCGTCGCGGATCTGCGCCTGAAGGGCCAGCACCCGGCGGGCGGAGACCTCGAAGCCACTGGTGTCGAAGATCTGCGAGCCGATGTGCGAGTGCAGGCCGCGCAGCTCCAGCACACCCTCGTCGAGCACGCGCAGCGCCGCGCTCAGGGCCGCCCCACCCGCGAGGGAGAAGCCGAACTTCTGGTCCTCATGGGCGGTGGCGATGAACTCGTGGGTGTGCGCCTCCACCCCGACGGTGACCCGGATCAGCACCCGGGGCCGTACGCCGCGTTCACGGGCCAGCGCGGTGAGCCGGTCGATCTCGTGGAACGAGTCGACGATGATCCTGCCCACCCCGACGTCGAGGGCCCGGGTCAGCTCGGCCACCGACTTGTTGTTGCCGTGGAAACCGATCCGCTCGGGCGGCATCCCACCGGCCAGCGCCACGGCCAGTTCCCCGCCGCTGCACACGTCGAGGAACATGCCTTCCTCGGCGATCATCCGGACCACCGCCCGGCAGAGGAAGGCCTTGCCGGCGTAGTAGATGTCCTCGTCCGGGAAGGCCGCCTGGAAGTCCCGGCAGCGCGAGCGGAGGTCGTCCTCGTCGAGCACGTACACCGGGGTGCCGTACTCGGCGGCGATGTCGCGTACGCCCAGGCCCGCGACGGTGAGCGCGCCGTCGGCGCCGCGCGTCACGTTGCGGGGCCACAGCTGCGGCACCAGGGCATTTACGTCGTCCGGCGTACGCAGCCAGGCCGGCCCTCGGTTGCCGATGTCGCCGTGCAGCGCGCCTGCCTCATGAGCCCGCATCAGTGCCTCCCTGGGTTCGCGGCTGCGGGGCGCGCAAGCTCACTCCTCGCGCTCACGACTACATCCGCTCCGGCGCCGAGACGCCGAGCAGGCGCAGCCCGTTGGCGATGACCACCCGGGTCGCGTCGTTGAGCCAGAGCCGGGCCCGGTGCAGGTCGGTGACGGCCTCGTCGCCCCGGGGCAGGATCCGGCAGTTGTCGTAGAACCTGTGGTACGCCCCGGCCAGGTCCTCCAGGAAGCGGGCCACCCGGTGCGGCTCGCGCAGCTCGGCGGCGGCGGCCACGACGGCGGGGAACTCGGCCAGCGCCTTGAGTAGTTCGTTCTCCTTCTCATGGTCGAGCAGCTCGGGCCGGAACGACGCCGCGTCGCCCCGGGTGAGGCCGACCTCGGCGGCGTTGCGGCCGACGCTGGCCGTACGGGCCGCCACGTACTGCACGTAGTAGACGGGGTTGTCCCGGGTGGCCCGGGTCCACAGCTCGATGTCGATGTCGATCGGCGAGTCGCTGGAGTAGCGGGCCAGCGCGTAGCGGGAGGCGTCCACCCCGATCGCGTCGACCAGATCCTCAAGGGTCACCACGGTGCCGGCCCGCTTGCTCATCCGTACCGGCGCACCGTCGCGGACCAGGTTCACCAGCTGGCCGATGAGGATCTCCAGCGTCTGCTCGGGGTCGTCACCGAAGCAGGCCGCCATCGCCTTCATCCGGCCGACGTAGCCGTGGTGGTCCGCCCCGAGCATGATCACGACGCGGTCGAAGCCACGCTCGCGCTTGTCGAGGTAGTAGGCGCAGTCGGCGGCGAAGTAGGTCCACTCACCGTTGGACTTGCGCAGTACCCGGTCCTTGTCGTCGCCGAAGTCGGTGGTGCGCAGCCAGGTGGCGCCCTCGGAGTCGAAGAGGTGGCCCTGCTCGCGAAGCCGGGTCAGGGCGTGCTCCAGCTCGCCGCGATCGTGCAGGTCCTTCTCGTTGAAGTAGGTGTCGAACTCGACCCCGAAGTCCCGCAGCGAGGACTTGATCTCCGTGAACATCAACGCGACGCCCTCGACCCGGAAGACCTCCTGGGCGGCGGCGTCGTCCAGGGTCAGCACGTCGGGCCGCCGGGCGGTCACCTGCTCGGCGATCTCCGCGAGGTACGCCCCGCCGTAGCCGTCCTCCGGCGCCGGCTCGTTCCGGGCGGCGGCGAGCAGCGAGCGGGCGAAGCGGTCGATCTGCGAGCCGGCGTCGTTGAAGTAGTACTCGGTGCCGACGTCTGCGCCGGTGGCCCGCAGCAGCCGGCTCAACGCGTCGCCGACCGCCGCCCAGCGGACGCCACCGATGTGCACCGGACCGGTCGGGTTGGCCGAGACGAACTCCAGGTTGATCTTCAGGCCGGCGAGTCGGTCGCTTCGGCCGTACTCCTCACCCGCCTCGACGATCGAGCGGGCGAGCTGTCCCGCGGCGGCGGCGTCGAGCCGGATGTTGAGGAACCCCGGGCCGGCGATCTCGACCGATTTGATCCCCGACGTACTGGCCAGCTCGGCGGCCAGCGCGGCAGCCAGCTCCCGGGGCGGCAGCCCGACCTTCTTACTCAGCTGAAGCGCCAGGGTGGCAGCGTAGTCGCCGTGCTCGGGATTGCGCGGCCGCTCGACCGTGGTGTGCTCCGGCAGCGCGGAGCGGTCCAGCTCTCGGTCGGCGAAGACGGCGTGAGCGGCGGCGAGGACGGCTTCGGCGAGTTCTGCAGGAGTCACCGAACCATGTTATCGGGGGTAGACTCGGTCCCCGCGGCGGCGACCCAGCATCCGAACCCGGCCCGCCAGAGCCCCTGACCGACCGACCTGACGAGGCACGATGAGTATCAGCACCCCGGGCGGCCCGGAACGCCGCCCGACCGTGGTCAGCACCGGCAAGAAGCCGGCGGCGGGACGGCCGGCCGCCGGCGCCAAGGCGACCGGAGCCAAGGCTGGCCCCAACAAGTCCGGATCGGCCCAGCGCGCGGGGGGCGGCAAGGGGCCGCGTAAGCCGATCACCCCGGTGAAGGTGAGCCAGGGCCGGTCGTGGGGGCCGATCGCGCTCTTCGTCGCCGTCGGCGTGCTCGCCACGTCGATCATCGGGTTCGGGGCCTGGGCGACCTTTAAGGGCAGCCAGTCCTGGGAGGACAAGGCCGCCGACATCGCGGGCATCATCAACTACCGCGAGAGCGACCCGGACAGCCTCACCTACGAGTCGCACCAGTCCGGCAAGATCGAATACAAGTACACCCCGCCGGTCGGTGGCGCGCACAACAACGCCTGGCAGCGCTGCCTCGGCGATGTCTACGACGCGCCGATCGCGGCCGAGCACGCGGTACACAGCATGGAGCACGGCGCGGTCTGGCTCACCTACCGCCCGGACCTGCCCGCGGCCGACGTCGAGAAGCTGGCCAGCGTGATCCGGGGCAACGACTTCATGCTGATGAGCCCGTACGAGGGGCTGGACTCCGCCGTGTCGCTCCAGGCGTGGGGCTACCAGCTCAAGGTCGACAGCGCCGACGACCCGCGGATCAAGGAGTTCGCCACCACGCTGGCACAGAACGCCTCGATCGAGCCGGGCGTGCCCTGCTCCTCCGGCAACTACACCACCGGCACCGGCACCGAGCCGCGCGAGTTGGCTCCGCCGACGGGTGGCTGACATGCCCAGCGCGATCCAGGAGGCGCCTCCGACGGAACGCAACGGCACCGAACTCCGCCGGCCGTCCCGGACGCTGCGCTACCTGACCCTGGTCATGGCGGCGGTGCTGCTGCTCGGCATCGGGTGGACGGCCGCGACCCTGATGTCAAACCGGGCCCCGGGTGAGGACTCGGCCGAGGCCGGCTTCGCCCGGGACATGTCCCGTCACCACGCCCAGGCGGTGGAGATGGCCATGATCGCGTACGCCAAGGCACAGAATCCGGCGATCCGGCAGATGGGCTACGACATGGCCCTGACCCAGCAGGCTCAGATCGGTCACATGCAGCGCTGGTTGCAGGAGTGGGAGTTGCTGCCCACCGGCTCGCGACCGGCGATGGAGTGGATGCCCGACGCCGTGCCGGTAGGCCCGGACGGGCTGATGCCCGGCATGGCGACCCGCGAGGAGATCACCCAGCTGCACGAGGCCCAGGGCGTCGAGGTCGACCGACTCTTCATCAAGCTGATGATCGATCACCACCTTGGCGGCGTGCACATGGCCGACGGAGTGCTCAAGGTCTCGGACCGGCCCGAGGTGGTCCGGTTGGCCGAGGCGTCGAAGCAGGCGCAGCAGAAAGAGATCAACGAGCTGCGCCGGATGCAGCCTGCCGGCGGTTGATCCGCTCGTACCCGAACCGACCCTCGCCGCCCCGCTCGACTGTTCGAGCGGGGCGGCGACGCGTAGGCAGCCGAGTGCCACCGGGATCGTCTTCTCCGCCCCACCTTGGGGCCATAAGACCGATTTTCCCTCTAGGGGTTACTTGGAGCGAAGTGCACTCGTTGTCCGGACGTGGGGGTTGCACTCAGAGACGCGCGGCGTTCGGTCACCAGCTGGTGCCGACGCCACACCATCGGCGGTGACGGAGCGGTGGCAGCCGTCCGTCGCGGACAGCGGCAGGGTGAGCCGGGAACACTCAGCCGCGAACAGGAGCTGGAACTGATCGACACCCTTCGGGGCGTCCACCCCGACGCGTTCGGCCTGGACGAGGAGCTGTGGACCCGCCAGAGTCTGCACGCCCTCATCCAGCAGCAGTTCGGTCTGACGCTGGACGTGGGAGTGGTCGGGGCGTACCTGCGGGCCTGGGGGTTGGGGCCGCGCGAGCCCCGCGAGCGGGCCTGCGGGCTCTGCGTCGGGGCGGTCGAGCGGTGGGTACGCAGCGAGTACCCGGCGATCACCCGGGCGGCTCAGGAACACCTGGCCGAGGTGTACTGGGTGGGTCGGGTCCGGCTGCGGGGCACCATGCCGGCGGCCGACGTCATCTCGGCGGTCTCCTCACGGGGGCGGGTCCGGTTCATGGTCACCACCCCGTCGGTCGACCCGCCGCTCCCCCGGGAGTTCGTGCACCGACTCAGTGGTGCCGAGCGGCGGACCGTGCACCTGATCGTCGACGGCTCGTGGGCCCGCAACGAGTGGCCGCGCCGGCTCCCCCGGCGCATCGTGCCGCACCCGCTGCCCAGCTGCGGACGCGCGCTGGCCGCCTGACGCGCCGATACCGATTCGGCGATCGGGTGGGGCGTTTGCTAGTCTTCTCCAGTCGCTGAGCCCCCGTAGCTCAGGGGATAGAGCACCGCCCTCCGGAGGCGGGGGCGCAGGTTCGAATCCTGCCGGGGGCACGAGCTTTGGCGCTCCATGTCCGCTGAGAAGCGCGGACCTGGGGCGCTCGCCATTTCTCCTGGGGCCCGAGCCCCAGACCCCACGGCGGCGGACGCCGGTACCGTCCGACCCTGCCGGCTTCCTCCCGGCCCGAGCCCCGTCCGACCCTGCCGGCTTCCTCCCGGCCCGATCCCCGAACCCCACGGCGGCGGACGCCGACACCGTAGGAGCGTTCCGGCTTTCCTCCCCGACGAGCCCCAAACCTCACCCGGCGGTCGCAGGCAGCGTCGTGCAACTTCTCGGGTCGCGGGCACCGTTCTACCTTCGTCAGAGGGGAGACGGCCGGTTGAAAGCCGCAGACGAGCAAGCGTTCCGAGAATTCGTCAACGCCCAGATGGGAGCACTGCGCAAGCTGGCCTACGTGACCTGCGGGGATTGGCACATGGCCGAGGATGCCGTCGCCAACGCGCTGGTCAAGCTCTATCCGCGTTGGCGGAAGCTGGACCGACCGGACCTGTACGTCAAGACCATGGTCTACCGGGCCGCCATCGACGAGCAGCGGAGACCCTGGCGTCGGGAACGCTCGTCCAGCGATGCCATGCCGGACGTGGCGATGCGGGACCAGAACGGCGTCACCGACGAGCGGTTGCGGATAAAGGCGGCGCTGGACGCGGTGCCGGCCCGCCAACGGGCGGCCGTGATCCTGCGTCACTACCTGGGACTGTCCTTGGAGGACACCGCCGCTGTCCTGGGCTGCAACGTCGGTACCGCGAAGAGCCAGACCTCGCGCGGGCTCGCCAAGCTACGGGAACTGCTGGCGACAGATCGGATCAGACTCACCGGGGATCGGATGGAGGAATGGGAAAGTGCAGTTGCGTGAGGTCGTGGACGTGGTGACGGCGGACGAGCCGCCGCTGTCGCACAGCACCGAAGACATCATCAGGGCCGGACGGAAGGCCGAGCGTCGACGCCGGGCCGGATTCGCATCGGCCGGCGCGGCCGGGCTGGTCGCTGTCGTGGTGGCCGGCGTGTCCGCGCTGCCGCTGGTCACCACGGGACAGACGAGCGAGGTGGCAGCCGGGACCGGCGAGAGCAACGCCGCTCCGCACGCGTTGGCCGAGTGGCCGGACGCCGCGCCGTTCAGCTTCACCTTCACGGCATTCGACGCCGGCAAGCTACGCGTACAGGATCCGATCGTGGCGTCCACGGCCTACCAGATAGCGCGGGTGTACGTCGATGGCATGGTCACCAACGACCGGGCCGTCACCGACCAGGAAGAAAAGCGGTACTCGGAGCAGCGGAAGACCGCTGCGGGCCCGTCCGACAAGCATGTTTCCGCCTACCTGACGCTCTACCGGCCGGGTGCGTTCGACCCGTCCGGCACCGAGGGCGGCACCAGCAGCACAGTGGCCGGGCGGGACGCGGTCCAGTGGACCTTCACCAGCCCGGCCGGCCGACAGCTTGCCTGGGAGTACGCCGACGACGCGTGGGCGGTCGTCACCGCGTACACGCACGAGGCCGCCCCCACCTTCGCAGAGCTGTCGGCGCTGGCCACCGCCATGAAGCCAAGCACGCCCGAGGCGGCCACGCTGCCGTTCACGGTGGGCCACGTGCCCTCCGGCTACGCCCCGGTGGAACTCGGCACCCGAGCCACCTCCGGCGTCAACGGCGTCGCCTCGGCACGCGACGGCAACTACGGCGGCGCGGTCTACACGAAGCCGGCCCTGGCCACGACGGGGCTGGCCGCCCCCTGGGGATCCGACGGAGGGAACATCCCGGGTAGCTTCACCGTCTTCGTCACGCCGAGCACCAACTCCAACCAGCAGGCCGAAGCCGGTCGAACGCGATGCCAGCAGAACGACTCGACGTTCTGCAACGTCTGGAGTCCCGACGGCAAGGTGCAGGTGCAGGTCAGCTCCGAGCACCTCTCGGTGGCGGAGACGACCAGGATCGCGGAGTCGGTGACGCTGGCCGACGTCCAGGACCAGGCCACCTGGATCCCGGCGGCAGAGGCACTGGTGCCGTAGCCCCCGGGGCCGTTGGGCGCCGTGTTCCCGACCGGGAGCACGGCGCCCGGTCCGTGCGCCGAGGGGCCTGCCGAGGTCGGGACCTTGGTCCCACCGGCTTCGGGTGTTCCGGCCCGCGCGCGCCGACCCGCACCGGGGCGAGAGTGGTCACGTAAGAAGCTGACCACGGAGGCAACGATGACCATCCACCACGGCACCCACCGATCGATCGAGCGCCCGCTCGAACACGCCGAACTGCCCGGCGCCATGCTGACCACGACCGCCGCCCGGGCCCTTGCCGTGCTGCGGATCTCCACCGGCCTCGTCTTCATCTGGGCCTTCCTCGACAAGACCTTCGGCCTCGGCTACGCCACCCCGGCCGAGCGAGCCTGGATCAACGGCGGATCGCCGACCAAGGGCTTCCTCGCCAACGTCGAGGTGGGACCGTTGCAGTCGGTGGCCCATTCGATCGCCGGAACGTGGTGGGCGAACGCCCTCTTCATGGTCGGCCTGGCCGCGATCGGCCTCGTCCTGATCGCCGGCGTCGGCCTGCGGGTGGCGGCCGCCTCGGGCACTCTGATGATGGCGCTGATGTGGCTGGCCGAGTTCCCGCTGGCCAGGTTCACCGCCGGTGGCGACCCGACCGGCTCCACCAACCCGGTGGTCGACTACCACCTGATCTACGCCGTGGTCCTGGTCGCCCTGGCCGCTGCGTACGCCGGGCACACCTGGGGTCTGGGCCGGCTCTGGGCCCGCCTGCCCTTCGTGCAGCGCCACCGCTGGATGATCTGAAGCCCGACCCGCTGCGGGGCCGGACCGTCACCACGGTCCGGCCCCGCGCGGCCCGTTGTCGCGGTCCTCAGTCGGTGGCGGCGCGTCGGGCACGGGCCCGGCGGCGCCCCTCGTGCATGGCCTGCACCCTCGGCACGGGGATGGCCCGGCCCTCCTCGATCAGCTCGCCGGGGAGCCGCTGGGGTGCCGGCATCAACTCGCTCCACGGGTCCCGCTGCGCCACCAGCGCCGGGACCGTCCGGACGGTGAAGTCCGCAGCGGTGACGGACTCCAGGTCCGGCCAGGGCACCGGGAAGGAGACCGGCACGCCGGGACGCAGCCGGGGGCTGTACACCGACACGACGGTCGCGCCGCCGGTGCGGGTGGGATCGACGAAGACCTTGCCACCCCGGTCCTCGCGGATGAACGCGGTGGTCGCCAGCGCCGGATCCAGGCGCTCCGCCCGAGCCGCGAGAGCCCGGGTGGCCGCGGCCAATTCCTCGGCGTCGGGACCGGGTTCGACCGGGACGAAGACGTGCACCCCCTTGGCACCGCTGGTCTTCACCGCACCCGCCAGTCCGGCGTCGGCGAGCGCCTGCCGGACCAGCAGCGCGGCCGCCACCGCGGCCCCGAACCCACCGGTCTCCGGCGGATCGAGGTCCAGCACCAGGTGGGTGGGACGGCTCAGGTCGTCGGCCACGGCCAGGGTGGGGTGGTACTCGACGGCCCGCTGGTTGGCGAACCAGAGCAAAGTACGGCGGTCGTCGCAGAGCGCGTACGCGATCTCCCGGCGGGACGCCTCGGCCCAGATCGACACCCGACGCACCCAGTCCGGGGTGTAGCGGGGCAGGTTCTTCTGCATGAACGGCGGCTGTCCCGGGCGCACCCGGACCACCGACAGCGGACGGCCACGCAACTGCGGGACGAGCCGGTCCGCCACCGCGTCGAGATAGTCGACCAGGTCACGCTTGCGCTCTCCCGACCCGTCGAACAACTGCTGGTCGAGATTGGTCAGCGCGACCCCGTCCCGGTTGTCGTCAGCCCCGCTCATCCGATCACCATCCCGGCCGGACGCCCGGCGGTCAACCGGAACGGCGCGCCGGATCCGTCCACGCCGTCAGCTCGCCAGCGTCAGCGGAACCTACCTGCGGGCGACCGCCCGACGGGCCAGCCACCGCTCAGGCGAGGGGATCTCCGGCGGCGACGGCGGCGAGCAGGCGGGTGATGTGGGCGCGGGTCGCCGCGTACAGGCCGGAGCCGTAGCTGATCCGGGCCACCCCCAGGGCGGCCAGTTCCGATTGCTCCGGCGCAGCGGGTCGGGCCAGTACGTTTACCGGTGCCGCCACGGCCTGCACGAAATCCGGCAGTTGCGTCCGGTCGGCCAGCAGGATCGGGTAGACGCAGTCCGCCCCGGCGGCCAGGTAGCGGCGCGCCCGGCGGATCGCCTCGGTGAGCCGTTCGGCCGGTGCGCCGCCGGGCCGTAGGAAGACGTCCACCCGGGCGTTCACGACCACCGCGACCCCGGCGTCGTCCGCCGCCGCCCGCACGCCGGCCAGCAGGTCGGCCTGTTCCTCGGCGTCGACCAGGACGCCGGTACGCGGATCCGAGTCTTCCAGGTTGAGCCCGACCGCCCCGCTGTCGAGCAGCCGGGAGACCAGTTCGGCCGGGCGCAGACCGTAGCCCCGCTCCAGGTCGGCGGTGACCGGCACGGCGACCGTGCGGGCGATCCGGGTCACGGCCGCGAACATCTCCCCCGGCGGGATGCGCTCGCCGTCGGCGTACCCGAGCGACTCGGCGACGGCGGCGCTGCCGGTGGCCACCGCCGGAAAGCCGGCGTCGACGACCGCCCGGGCCGAGCCGGCGTCCCAGGCGTTGGGGAGCACCAGCGGGTCGCCGGGGCGGTGCAGGGCACGAAGCGCGACCGCCCGGGCCGCCGTCGAGTCGGTCACGATCGGATTCTCGGCCCGGCGGGACGCCCATCCGGAGAGCCAATTCGGCACCGCTGGCTGTGGGGAACGCCACTGATCTGACCGATCGGTCAGCCTCTGACCGATCGGTCAGGCATGCTGAGAGTCATGGCCCGCACCACCCCGCAGACCCACGGCGAGATCCTGGCAGCCGCGGCGAGACGTTTCGCCGCCACCGGCTACCGAGGCACCTCGTTGCAGGACATCGCCACCGAGGTGGGCTGTTCCAAGGCGGCGGTGCTGTACCACTTCGCCAACAAGGAGGCGATCCTCACCGCGCTGATGGCGCCCGCGATCGAGGTACTGCGGTCGCTCGACGACCGGATCGCCGCCCAGCCCGGGCCGGCCGCCGCCCAGCGGGTCGCCGCCGAGGGCTTCGTCGATCTCGCGGTCCGGTTCCGCAGTGAGATCGCCCTGCTCCGGGGCGAATTCCCGGAGCTGCTGCAACAGCCCGTCTTCGCCCACATCCAGCAGATCTCCGAACGGCTCATCGATGCGCTCGCCGGGCAGTCCGCGCGGGCCTCCGCCCGGATCACCGCGCTGGTGCTGCTCGCCGGCATCGCCGAGACCTGCGGCGAGTTCGCCGACGTGCCCGACCAGGAACTGGGCGACGCGCTGCTGGCCCTGCTGCGGCGGGCGCTTGAGCCGCCCGTCCACTGACCCGTCCCACCATCCACGACCGAGGGAAAGGACCTCATGGCGACCCTGCTCTACCGGCTAGGCCGGGGATCGATGCGTCGGCGGCGACTCGTCGCCGCGATCTGGCTCGTCGTACTCGTCGGGCTCGGCCTGGCAGCAGCGACCCTGCGCGGCCCGACGGCCAGCAACTTCACCATGCCCGGAACCGAGTCGCAACGCGCGCTCGACCTGCTCGACGAGCAGTTCCCGGCGGCGGCCGGCGCCACCGGCACCATCGCGGTCAAGGCACCGGCCCCGGGGCAGCTCGGCACACCCGAGGGCCAGGCAGCGATCCGGTCGATCACCGAGGAGGCCACGACGGTCCCGGGTGTGCTCGCCGCCATCGACCCGTTCCAGGTCGGCTCGGTCTCACCCGACGGCCAGTACGCGCTGATCCAGGTGCAGTTCAACGACGGCGCCGACCAGATCACCGATGAACAGCGCGAGGCGTACGAGGAACTCGGTACCCAGGTCGAGGCCCAGGGTTGGCAGGTGGCACCCGGCGGTGAGGTGCTCAACACCGAGCCCGAGGTCGGCTCCACCGAGGCGATCGGCGTCGCGGTGGCCCTCGTGGTCCTGGTGGTCACCTTCGGCTCCCTGGTGGCCGCGGGCATGACGATGCTCAACGCGCTGATCGGCGTCGGCGTCGGCATGGCCGGCCTCTTCGCACTCAGCAGCGTGGTCGAACTGACCAGCACCGCACCCATCCTCGCGTTGATGCTCGGCCTGGCCGTCGGCATCGACTACTCGCTCTTCATCACCTCGCGGTACCGACAGAACCTGCTCGACGGCATGCCGGCGGACGAGGCGATCGGCCGGGCGGTCGGCACGGCCGGCTCGGCGGTGACCTTCGCCGGGGCCACTGTCGTCATCGCCCTGGCCGGTCTCGCGGTGGTGAACATCCCGTTCCTGACCGTGATGGGTCTGGCCGCCGCCGGCACGGTCACCGTCGCGGTGCTGGTGGCGATCACCCTGCAACCGGCGCTGCTCGGTTTCGCCGGACGCCGGGTGCTGCCCCGCCGGTTGCGCTCGTCGGTGCCGGTGGCCCTGACCGCCGACGACCTCCCGGACGACGCCGCCCGCCGCAGCGACGTGACCACCCACCGCGCGGCACCGGAAACCGCCACCAACGGCAGCGAGGACACGTCTGCGTTCGGCTTCCGTTGGGCCCGACTGGTCACCCGGCTCCGGATCCCGGTGATCCTCGTCGGCCTGCTCGGCCTGGGGCTGCTCGCGCTGCCCGCACCGGACATGCGCCTGGCGCTGCCCGACGCCGGTACCGCTCCGGTCGGCTCCGCCGCCAGGGTCTCCAACGACCTGATCACGGAGGGCTTCGGCCCGGGCTTCACCGGCCGTCTCGCAGTGGTTGTCGCCGGCGACGACGCCGCCGCCACCGCCGCAGCCGTTCCGCAGGTCACCGCGCTGGTCCAGCGCACCGACAACGTGCTCGCCGTGGCACCGCCGCAGCTCAGCCCGGACGGCCGGACCGCGCTGCTCGGGGTGATCCCGCAGACCGGCCCGACCGACCCGGCCACCGAGACGATGGTGCACGACATCCGCACCGCCGTCGGCGGTATCCAGGGCGCCGACGTACTGCTCACCGGTGTCACGGCGATCGGCATCGACATCTCGGAGAAACTCTCCGACGCGTTGCCGATCTATCTGGCGCTGGTGGTCGGCCTGTCGATCCTGCTGCTGATGCTGGTGTTCCGCTCGGTGCTGGTGCCGGTCAAGGCGGCGCTGGGTTTCCTGCTCACCGTCGCCGCCACCTTCGGCATCACGGTCGCGGTCTTCCAGCAGGGGCACCTCGCCGACCTGGTCGGCCTGGACACTCCCGGCCCGCTGATCAGCTTCCTGCCGATCCTGCTGATCGGCATCCTGTTCGGCCTGGCCATGGACTACGAGGTGTTCCTGGTCTCCCGGATGCGGGAGGACTTCGTCCACGGTGACACCGCCCAGCAGGCCACCATCAACGGGATGGGGCACGGGGCACGCGTGGTCACCGCCGCCGCCCTGATCATGACCTCGGTCTTCGGCGGCTTCATCTTCCTCGACGACCCGGTGATCAAGTCGATGGGCTTCGCGCTCGCCATCGGTGTGGCCATCGACGCCTTCGTGGTCCGGATGACCATCGTCCCGGCGGTGATGTCACTGCTCGGCAAGGTGGCCTGGTGGCTGCCCCGCTGGCTGGACCGGGCGCTGCCGAACGTCGACATCGAGGGCGAGAAGCTGCGCGCCAAGCTCGACGACAAGGTCGGCGCCGACGCCTGACCAGCACGGCGACCCGGCCCTTCACCGAACGTCCGGTGGAGGGCCGGGTCGGCACCGGCTCAGACACCCGCCGGGTAGGTCTCCATCTCGCCCGGAGCGGCCAGCGCGGGCAACGGATGCAGCGCAGTGGTCTCGTCGCACCAGATGAAGGCGTCGTAGCGTTCCCCGAGCCGGGTCGGCACGTAGTTGCCCCACGACTCGAACGACGGGTCGTACACCACCCCGATCGCCCGGTGGTCGAGCGTGTCGGTGACCCAGCCCGGCTGGTCCGGACCGCCGAAGACCAGCACCGCGCGCTCGGGCATCAACTCGTGCAACCGGTGCTCCAGCGAACCGGGTCGGGCCGGCGGCACCACCATCGCCTCCGAAGGCGAGCCCCAGCGCGGCGCGGCGATCACCGTGCCCCGCCAACTGCCGAAGCCGATCAACGCCACCTGGTCCGCGCCGTGGCGTTCCCGCGCCAACTGGCCGATGTTCACCATCCCGTCGGCAGCCATGTCGGTCGCCCGCGCGTCACCGACGTGCGTGTTGTGCGCCCACACGACGCCCCGGGCACCCGGCCCGTAGCGGTCGAGCAACCGGTCCAGGGTGTCGGTCATGTGGATGTCCCGGACGTTCCACGACCCGGGCCCACCGGCCACCATCTCCCGGTAGTAGCGCTCCGCGCCGGCCACCACCTCCGCGTTCTGCCAGGCCGAGAAGGCACCCGGCCCGTCGGTGGCGGCGTGTTCGCGGGTACGGGCCAGCAGCCGGATCACCTCCTGCTCGCACCGGGCGGAGACGAACCGGCTCGCCGCGCCGTACTCCTCGACCCGCTTGCCGTACGGCTCGAAGCAGCGGTACGCGTCCTGGGCGGCCTCCAACGACGCCGGCTCCTCCTCGCCGAGGTAGTCGAAGATCGCCTGCATCGACTCCCAGAGGCTGTAGACGTCGAGACCGTGGAAGCCGACCCGGGCCCCCTCGGCCCGCTCCATGTTCCAGGCGCGCAGCCACCGGCAGAAGCGGGCCACCTCGGCATTTGCCCACATCCACGTCGGCCACCGCTCGAAGCCCTCCAGCGCGGTCTGCGGCTCGGCCACCCCGCCGGGGGCGCCGGTCACCGAACGGTGCACCCGGTCGCAGTCCGGCCAGTCACCCTCGACAGCCACGAAGGAGAAGCCGCACTCGGCGACCAGCCGCCGGGTCAACTGCTCCCGGATGCGGTAGTAGTCGTAGCTGCCGTGCGTCGCCTCCCCGATCATCACCACCCGCGTGTCCCGGACACGCTCCAGCAACGGATCGAGGTCGCTCGGCGCACCGAGCCGCTGTACCAGCATGCCTGCGGCTACCCGGCACCCCGACGGGCAAACGCAGCGGCCCGCCGGGGGTGTGCCGGGGCACCTGCGCGGGTAGATCGGACAGCATGACCGACAGCGGTGCCGCCCTGCACGAATACCTCGCCGGGCTGGACTATCCCGTCTCCCGCGAGGACCTGATCCGCTGGTGCCAGGAGAACGGCGCGAGCACCGAGCAGTTGCAGGCCGTACGTGCGCTCCCGGTGGACCAGTTCAGCTCGCCCACCGAGTTGACCGAGGCGCTGGGCACACTGCCCTGACGGCTCAGCGGGCGTGCAGCAGGCGGTACAGCACCAGCCACTGCTCCGGCCAGACCTGCCCGACCGGGAGGTCCGGGTCGAGCCGGCTGGCGCGCAACGCCGCCGTCAGCCGGGCCCGCGGATACTCGCGGGCCAGCGAGGCCGCGAGCGAGCCGCCGACCCCGCCGAACCCCAGCTCGACCATCCGCCGGTACGCCGGCAGCGCCCGCGGCGGCAGCAACGGCTGCGTCCGGCGCGCGATGCGCAGGATGCCCGCGTCGACCCGGGGCACCGGGCGGAACGCGGTCCGCGGCACCCGCCCGGCGAACCGCCAGTCGCACTCCGGCCAGCTCAGCACCGTCAGCCGGCTCCATCGGCCGTAGTCACCGGCCCGCCGCCGGGCGTATTCCAGCTGGGTGAGCAGGGTGGCCGTGCACAGCATCGGGGCGGCCAGGCACCACCGCACCACGGCTGCGGTCAGCGACCACGGGATGTTGCCGACCACGGCGAACTCCTCCACGGGTGCCGCGACGGCGAGGAAGTCCGCCTGGCGACAGGTGACGTTCGGCAAAGTTGCGCAGACCCGGGCCAGTTCCGTTCCGGCGACGGGATCCACCTCGTACGCCGTCAGTCGGCCGCAGCGCATGGCCAGCGGGCGGGTCAGCTGACCCCGCCCGGCACCCACCTCCAGCACCAGACCGTGCGGGTCGGGGCGGGCGGCGTCGACGAACCGCGCGACGGCGGCCGGATCGGCGAGGAAATTCTGGGAGAGTACGCGACGGGACCGGTCGCGTCCGGTCGTGCGGGTACGGCGGGGCGCCATGGCGTCGTCCTTGTCTGTCGCCGGGTGGCGACGAGAGCGGACAGGCGACCGTCGACGGGGCCTGTCCGAGCGATCGGGACTCGGACGGCCCTGGTGAGATGGCGCGGGAGAACGGCACCGCGATGCAAGACGGTGCCGGAGACGTACGCGGGAGAGGCGTCAGTCGCGGGTCGCGCCGGCCAGGGCCGGACGCCGGACGCGCGGGCGGGCCACCAGCAGCGGCCCGAACGCGGCCGACGTGGCGACCGCGTTGATCAGGGCGTGCACGCACATGTCGGCGACCCTACCGACCCTCCCGGCCGGTGGCGACCGATTTCCGGCCCACGCTCAGGCCGGCACGTCGATCACGGTGCCCTGCGCACGGGCGGTCTCGGCGGCGGCGAGGACCGCCACCACCTCGCGGCCGAAACGCACGTCGCAGCGATGGTCACGGGTGCCGGCGTCGACCTCGGCCAGCAACTGATCGATCGCCACCCCGAACGCCGTCGCCGAGCTCGCGCCACCGTTGGGGAGCCGCTCGATGCCGCTCTCGCCGTAGAAGACGAACTCCGCGGCGACCGAGCGGGGTGGTGCGTCAAGGGTCAACGAGACCGTGCTGGTGGCACCGTCGGCGTGGCTGAGCAGCAGGTGCACCAGGCCACCGGGACCGTCGGTGGCGGCCACCCGGGTCACCCGGCCGAGCACCGGCAGCAGGACGGCCAACGCGTGTGGGCCGATGTCCCACAGCGCGCCGTGCTCCCGACGCCACGGCGACTGCCCGTACGGGCTGCCGGGCTGGAAGATCGAGGCGAACCGGATCACGTTTGCGGTGTGCCAGCCTCCGGCTGCGGCGGTCGCGGCGATGAAGCCGGCGACGTCCGGTTGGTATCGGCCGGTGAAGAAGACCACAGACGCCACACCCGTCCCGGTGGCCGCCTCGACCACGCGGTCGGCGTCGGCGACGCTCAACGCGAGCGGCTTGTCCAGCAGCAGGTGCCGACCGGCGTTGGCGGCCCGGACGGCGATGTCCGCCTGGACGTCGGGCGGCAGCGCGACGGCCACCGCGTCGCACGCCTCGATCAGCGAGTCGACCTCCTCGAAGGCCGGTACCCCGTAGCGGGTGGCCAGCGCAGCGGCCTTGTCGGGGTTACGCCCCCACACGCCGACCAGCTCCGCCCTCGGGTGCGCCTCCAGTGCCGCCGCGTGCGTCTCCGCCGCCCAGTGCCCGGTGCCGAACAACCCGAACCGCATCCCCGTACCTCCGCTGTATTCGCCTGGCCACAGCTGACCCGCGACACTGATCACGCTAGTCCCCCGCGGTCCCCCGTGCCCGGCGTCCCCGCCGTGCCACGGCCCGACCGGCGCGGCGCTGCCGCAGGCCGGGCAGGCGACGGTGAGGGCTCGGCCGGCCGACCAGGATGGGCGGGTGTCTGGCCGGCCCTCTCGGCGGTCGCTCTTACTACGGGGGTTAGTAGAGTGGGCCGGTGATCGGAACGAGCACCGGACGACCCAGGTGACCACCGCCGCGACCACCACCGGATCTCCGGCCGACGGGGCGTTGGCCGTCGCCGCCATCGTGCTGTCGCTGCTGGTCGCCGTCTGGGCGCTGGTGGCCGCGTTGCGCCACCGGCCGCCGGACCGGATGCAGTTGATCGGGCTGGCCGTGCTGGAGCTGCTGCTGCTCGGGCTGGTGCTGGTGACCGCCGTGGCGCTGGCCGGCGGCGAGCGACCTGGCGAACCCGGCTCGTTCTTCGGCTACCTGGTCACGCTGGTCTGCCTGCCGCCGCTGGCGGCGGTGCTGGCCCGGATGGAACCGACCCGCTGGGGGTCGGCGATCGTGTGCGCGGTGTGCCTGGTGACGCCGGTGGTGGTGGTCCGGCTCCAGCAGACCTGGCAGGTGCTCGGTGGCTGAACCGAGCCCCGCCCGACCCCGGACCAACTCCGGCCCGGGCCGGTTGTTGATCGCTGTGTACCTGCTCTTCGCCATCGCCGCCAGCAGCCGCGCCACCCTCCAGATCGTCACCAGGTTCGACGAGGCGCCGCTGGCGTACCTGCTCTCCGCGCTCGCCGCGGTGGTCTACATCGTGGCCGCGGCCGGTCTGGCGCGGGCCGGTCACGCGGGCCGTCGGATCGCCCTGGCCTGCTGCGCGCTGGAACTGGTCGGCGTCGTCGGGGTCGGCGCCTTCAGTCTGGCCCGCCCGCACCTCTTCCCCGACGAGACGGTCTGGTCCGGTTTCGGCAGCGGCTACGGCTACATTCCCCTGGTGCTGCCGATCCTCGGCCTCGTCTGGCTCCGGCACACCCGCAGCCGGACGGCACCGGCCCCTTCCTGACACTCGGTGTCCAGGAAGGGGCCGGTTGACGAGGCCGTTCAGTCCCGGGGTCCGCCGGCGACGTAGATGACCTGGCCGGACACGAAGGACGCTCCCTCGCTGGTCAGGAACGAGATGGTGTGCGCCACGTCGTCGGGCCGGCCCACCCGGCGGACCGGGATCTCCGCCTCGGCGTGCTTCTGCATCGCCTCGAAGTCCACCTTCATCCGGGCGGCGGTGGCCGCGGTCATGTCGGTGACGATGAATCCGGGCGCGACCGCGTTGGCGGTCACCCCGAACGGGCCCAGCTCGATGGCGAGGGTCTTGGTGAAGCCCTGCAGGCCGGCCTTGGCCGCCGAGTAGTTGGCCTGACCCCGGTTGCCCAACGCGGACGTGCTGGAGAGGTTGACGATGCGGCCCCAGCGCGCCTCGACCATGTGCTTCTGCGTGGCCTGGCTGAACAGGAACGCCCCGCGCAGGTGTACGCCGAGGACGGTGTCCCAGTCGGCGTCGGTCATCTTGAACAGCAGGTTGTCGCGGAGCACGCCGGCGTTGTTGACCAGTACGGTCGGCGCACCCAGCTCGGCGGCCACCCGTTCCACGGCGGCCTCCACCTGGGCCCGGTCCGCCACGTCCGCACCGACGCCGAGTGCCCGGCCGCCGGCCGCCACGATCGCGTCCACGGTCTCCTTGGTCGCCGACTCCTCGATGTCGACCACCGCCACGGCCAGTCCGTCGGCGGCCAACCGCCTGGCGGTGGCCGCGCCGATTCCCCGTGCCGCCCCGGTCACGATCGCGACCCGCTGCCCCTCCGACATGCCTACCTCCCGGTAACTTGGCTCGACGGCAGGAGCCTAACCCACGCCGGGGCGGCTTGACCCCCGTCGATCCCGACCTCCGGACCGGGCACGCCGGCCCGGAGGTCACCGGCCCCCGACGGGTCGGCCCGGCCTGCCGCTCAGTGCGACCAGGATCGACAGAGCCGAATCCAGCGGTAGCCGTGCCCGGAAAGTTGCAGTTTGTCGAGCTTGCCGACGTCGTCGTAGTTGCGGTCGGCAAGCACGTCGATGGGCAGGTCCGCCTCGGGCTGAAGCTGGCTGAGATCCACCTCGGCGTCGGCGGTGCCGAGGTTGTGCAGGAAGACCATCGTCCCCGTCGGCCCGTCGGCCCGGTGCGCCAGCACCCCCGGCGGCATCGGCACGTCGATGTGCGTGGTGGAGCCGGAGCCGATCTCCGGTGCCTCCCGCAGCGTACGGATCATCCGCTCGAACCAGGCCAGCAGCGAGGTGCGATCCCGCCGCTGGAGGGTGACGTTGACCTTCTCGTACCCGAACTCACCCTTGTCGATGACCGGGCGGACGAGCTTCTCCGGCTCCGCTGTGGAGAAGCCGGCGTTGGGCTGGTTCGACCACTGCATCGGGGTACGGATCGCTTCCCGCCCGTCCAGCGACAGATCCTCTCCCATGCCGATCTCCTCGCCGTAGCGCAGCACCGGCGTGCCGCGCAGGGCGAACTGAAGGGAGTACGCCAACTCGATGCGCCGGCGGTCGTTGCCGAGCATCGGTGCCAACCGGCGACGGATGCCCCGGTCGTAGATGCGCATGTGTTCCTCGGGGCCGAACTGCGCGTACACCTCGTTGCGCTGTTCGGCGGTGAGCCGGGACAGGTCGATCTCGTCGTGGTTGCGCAGGAACGTCGCCCACTGCCCGCCCTCGGGCAGCGCCGGGGTGTCCCGCAGCGCCTCGATCACCGGTTCCGGGTCCTGCCGGGCCAGAGCCAGCATCAGCCGGCCGTTGAGCATGAAGTCGAAGAGCATGTGGACCCGGTTCGCCGAGCCGCCGCTGTCACCGAAGAATGCGGGAAGGTGGTCGGGCTCGACGTTCGCCTCGGCCAGCAGGACCGCGTCGCCGCGCCGCCACTGCACGTGCTGGCGCAGCTCGGTGAGGAATTCGAAGTCCAGTTCCGGGTTCGGGTCTCCGGGCTCAGTGCGTTCGATGATGAACGGCACCGCGTCCATCCGGAATCCGGCGACGCCGAGTTGGATCCAGAACGACATGATCTTCTTGATCTCGGCGCGTACCGCCGGGTTCCTGGTGTTGAGGTCCGGCTGGAACTTGTAGAAGCGGTGGTAGTACCAGGCCTTCGCGGTCCGGTCGTGGGTCCAGGTCTCATGCTGTTCGCCGGGGAAGACCATGCCCTGGTACCGGTCGGTCGGCTCCTGCTCCGACCAGACGTACCAGTCGCGGTACGGCGAGTCCGGCGAGGAGCGTGCGGACTGGAACCACGGGTGCTGGTCGGAGGTGTGGTTCACCACCAGGTCGATGATCACCCGGATCCCCCGGTTGCTGGCCTGGTGCAGCAGCTCGGCGAAGTCGCCCAGGGTGCCGAACCGTGGGTCGACGTTGTAGAAGTCGGTCACGTCGTAGCCGTCGTCGTCGTTGGGCGACGGATGGATGGGGTGCAGCCAGAGGCAGGTCACCCCGAGCCGGGCGAGGTAGTCCAGCCGGCCGATCAGACCCCGGATGTCACCGACCCCGTCACCGTCGGAGTCCGCGTACGTGTCGATGTCGAGGCAGTAGACGACCGCCTCCGAATACCACCTGTCAGACATGCCCCGGTACCTTCTCCCAGTCGGGACGTCGGCAAACCCGACTCGGTACGGTGCCGGGATGCGGAGCATCGAATGGTCGGGCGGCGACTGGCACGGCCGACCGGTCCGGGTGACCGAGGAACCGGACGGCACGCTGAGCGTCGAACCGGGCCGGGGCAGCGACCTGTGGCGACACACCAGTTACGGCTTCGTGCACGACGATGCCCCGGCCCTGCTCGCGCCGTTCCCGGCCGGTACCGCCGTGGAGGTTGATTTCCGGCTGGCCTGGACCGGGCAGTTCGACCAGGCCGGCGTGCTGGTCCGGGTGGACGACCGGAACTGGGTGAAGGCCGGCGTGGAGGTCAGCGACGGCCAGCCCCAGGTGGGCGCGGTGGTGACCCGCGACGTCTCCGACTGGTCCGTGGCACCGGTTCCGGACTGGGCGGGTCGGGAGGTGAGCGTACGCGTCAGCCGCGCCGGTGACGCGCTGACCGTACGCGCCCGGGTCGCCGGTGAGCCGTGGCGGCTGGTCCGGCTCGCCCCGTTGGCTCCCGACGCGGTGGCGTCGGCCGGTCCGTACTGCTGCTCGCCCAGCCGGGGCGGGCTGCTCGTGCGGTTCACCGGATGGCGCCACGGCCCGGCCGACGAGGAGCTGCACCCGCAGGAGTGACCTGTCCGGGCCCGGTGTGCGGGGCGGTTTCGGGGGGTAAGGGTCCCCTTTACGCCCGACCCGCGAAAGGCTTCATCATGGCGCTCGCCCAGGACGTCGACCCCGCTCAGGTCGGCGGGCTGACCGGCTGGATCGCCGGGGTGATCGAGGCGGGCGGGGAGGTGGGGGTGGCCCTGCTGGTGGCCCTGGAGAGCATCATCCCGCCCATTCCCAGCGAGATCGTCCTGGCGATGGCCGGGTACCTGGCTGGCGAGGGTCGGTTCAACGTGGTCTTGGTGACCGTCGCGGCCACGGTCGGCTCAGTGCTCGGCGCGCTGTTCCTCTACTGGGTCGGCGCGGTGGTCGGCGAGGACCGCCTCAAACGGTGGCTCGACCGGTTACCCCTGGTCGACATGGACGACCTGGAAAAGGCCGACCGGTGGTTCGAGCGGTACGGCCGCTGGGCGGTGTTCTTCGGCCGGATGGCGCCAGTGGTGCGCAGCCTGGTGTCGGTGCCGGCCGGGGCGAACCGGATGCCGCTTGTCGAGTTCGTCACGCTCACCACGCTGGGCAGCGGTATCTGGAACGGGATCTTCATCGGTCTCGGCTACGCGCTCGGCTCCCGCTGGCAGCAGATCGACCGCTACAGCTCCTGGTTCGACTACGGGATCCTCGCCTTGATCATCCTCATGGTCGCCACCTGGGTGATCAAGAAACTCCGCCGCCGCACCCCCACCCACACCCCCTGACCAGCCCGCCGCACCCCTGCTTCGAACCCAAGATCCGGGCAACTTCGGGGATGGTGCTGCCTCAGCCGAGCCTGAGACAGCAGCATCAGGGAAGTTGCCCGGATCTTGAGCGTCAGGGGAGGGTGCGGAGGTGGGGGGAGACGGTGCGGGCGAAGGTGTTGTTGTTGGTGATGTCCCAGTTGATGGACCAGGTCATCGCGCCACGCAGGCCGGGGTAGGTGCGCGGCGGGCGGAAGCTGCCGCAGTTGGTGCCCCGGGTCAGGCAGTCCAACGCGGCGTTGACCACACTGGGTTGGACGATGCCGCCACCGGCCGCGCCGGGACCGGCCGGCAGGCCGAGCCCGACCTGGTCTGGCCGCAGCCCCGCCTCCAACTGGATACAGGCCAGCGCGACGATGAAGTTGACCGTCCCCTGGGCGTACGCGGCGTTGTTGTCGCAGCCGAGCATCGCCCCGGAGTTGTAGAACTGGGTGTTCACCACGGTCAGGATGTCCTTGATGTCCAACGCCAGCTTGAAGTAGCTGCCCGCCGGGTTCTGCATGTCGATGGTCTGCGGCGCCATCGCGATGATCAGCCCGCTGCCCACCTTCGCCCGCAGTGACCGCAGCGCCTGCGCCATGTACGTCGGGTTCAACCCGTTCTCCAGGTCGATGTCGACGCCGTCGAAGCCGTAACGCTGGATCAGGGCGTACACGCTGTCGGCGAAGGCCGCCGCGGACGCCGAGCTGTCGACCACGACCCGGCCGGTCTCGCCACCCACCGAGATGATCACCTTCTTGCCGCGACTCTGGAGGGTCCGCACGTCGGCGGCGAAGTCGGCGTCGGTGTACCCGCCGAGCGCGGCGGACAGGCCGGGGTCGATGGCGAAGCCGACCGCGCCGGGCGTGCCGGTCGCGTCGGCGAAGGCGACCGCCACCAGGTCGTACTCGGTGGGTACGTCACGCAGCCGCAGCTCGATGGCCGGGTTGTCGAAGTTGTGCCAGTAGCCGGTCAGGATGTGTTTCGGCAGCCCGCCGACCGGCGGCGGCGGGGTCGTCGGTGGCGGCGTGGTGGGTGGCGGCGTGGTCGGCGGCGGCGTGGTCGGCGTGGTGCCGCCGGCGCAGGCCGCGCCGTTGAGCTGGCAGTTCGCCGGTACGCCGGAACCGCTGCCGAGGAAGCCGAAGGAGACCGAGGCACCGGGTGCGATGGTGCCGTTCCAGGAGCGGTTGGTGAAGGTGTACCGCTGGCCGCTGGAGGTCAGCAGCGCGTCCCAGTAGGTGCCGACCGTGGTACCGGCGGGCAGGTCGAAGGCGAGACTCCAGCCGTTGACCGTGGTGCCGCCCCCGTTGGTGATGGTGTACTTCCCCTCCCAGCCCGAGCCCCAGTCGGACGTCTTGACGAAGCTCGCGGTGACTCCGGCGGCGTACGCGGCCGGCGCCAACCCGACCGCCCCGATCGCGGCGGCCAGCGCGCCGATCACCGCCAGCACCAGCGTTCTGGACCGTTTCATGTGCCCCTCCAGCCCGGACGAAATCCATGGACGTCAACCTGGCGCCTATTATTAAGACTGTTAACTGTTTCTGTCCAGGGCCGGCCCCGGGTGAATCGACACGGCCCCCTGTCGGCCGGAGGCGATGCCAGGGGGCCGTGTCGTCACGCCTCAGCGGCGGAAGTGGAACCAGTTGACGTTCACGAAGTCGTTGGGCTGCCCGCTGGTGAAGGTGAGGTAGACGGTCCGTCGCCCGGTCACTCCGGAGACGTTGCCCGGCACCGACCGCCAGCTCTGCCAGCCACCGGTGTTGGCGATGGCGAAGCTGCCGATGGGTGCGCTGGTCGGGCTGTCCACCCGGACCTCCACCAGACCACTGACGCCGGCCCCCGCGCCGGAGGCGACCCGGGCCACGAAGTCACGCGGCCCGCCGGAGCCGAACTCCACGTTGTCGAAACGGACCCAGTCGCCGTTGCGCAGTGCCCCGATGTTCTGCCCGCCCTCGGAACACGCCTCGACGATCACGCCGTTCTGGGCGTTGAAGGACTCGGCCTGGATGGTCGCGTACGCGTCCCGCATCCCGCCCGGCGGCGGGGTGGTCGGCGGTGGCGTGGTGGGCGGCGGGTTGCTGCCCCCACCCCGGCTGTAGACCGCGACGTAGTCGACAAGCATCGGCCGGCCGGGCACGGTGGCCGAGGTCGGCGTGGCGCTGCCGGCGACCCCGTTCGGGAAGGCCCCGCCCATCGCCACGTTCAGCAGCAGGAAGTAACCGGCGTGGCTGGTCATCTGCGACCAGTACGGCTCACCGACCCGGCTCTGGCTGACCGTGTGGTAGAGCTGCCCGTCGACGTACCAGCGCAGCTGCTGCGGGCTGACCGAGGCGTCCCACTCGAAGCGGTAGGTGTGGAAGGCCGACTGGCAGGTGCTGCCGGGGCAGGCCCGGGAGGCGCCGATGCCGTTGAACTCGTCGCACGGGCCGCCCGGCGCGACGCCGCAGTGCAGCACGCCCCAGACCGAGTTGAGCCCGTTGACGTTCTCCATCACATCGAACTCGCCGATGCCCGGCCAGTTCTGGTAGTTGCCCCGGTAGGGCGAACCGAGCGCCCAGAACGCCGGCCAGTATCCCGACGCGGCGGCGCCTGTCACGTTGGGCATCTGGATGCGGCCCTCGATGGCCAGGATCCCGCCGGCCGGGGCCTTGAAGTTGCTGCGGACGGTCTCGATGCGCGCCGAGGTCCAGCGGCCGGCGCTGTCGCGCAGCGGGGTGATCCGCAGGTTGCCAGCGCCGTCGTGGCTGACGTTGGCGGTGCTGTTCGTGTACGTCTGGATCTCGCCGGTGCCCCAGTTGGGTGGGCCACCCGGGTAGCTGGTGCCGGTGTCGATGATCCAGTTGCCGGCGGACGGGAGGGTGCCGGCGGCGCCGGTGAAGTCGTCGCTCCACACCAGGTTCCAGCCCGACGGGGGCGGCGGCACGGCGGCGTCCGCAGTCGTGCCGAGTCCGGCCACGACGGTGGCGACGGCGGTGAGCAGGGTCAACGCCAGCGGCAGCCGGCGTCGCGCAGGCGGGGCGGCGGGTGCCGCCGGGGCAGTTGTCATGACGTGCCTCTCTGCGGGGACGGGAGAGAGCGCTCTCTCACGAGTTGTACGTTCCTCCCGCGCAGTTGTCAATATCGATCGATCCGGGCGACCCGAGGATCGCGCACACCCCCGCCACACCCGGGCGGAGTTTCCCGGTGCCACCACAGGGGGTAATTGCCGGCCGACCCGGTGCGGAGGGACCGCCCGGGAGGAAGTGGACGGTGGTAGCGATGGTCAGGCAGGTGGCAACCGCCCCGCGTCCCCCGGTCGAGGCAACCGACCTGCTCACCGTGGGTGTCGAGGAGGAGTTCCTACTCGTCGACCCGGAGACCGGGGCCGCGACGCCCGCCGTCGAGGCGGTGCTGGAGGAGGTCCCCGCCGAGTTGCGGGGACAGGTCGAGCGGGAGTTCCAGACCAGTCAGATCGAGATCGGCAGCCCACCCGGATTGGAACTCCGCTCGATCCGGCACTCGCTCAGCCTGCTCCGCGCCGCGCTGGCCGACGCCGCCGAGCGGGCCGGCGCCCGGTTGCTCGCGATCGGCACCGGGCCGATCGACGGGCCGGTCCCCCCGGTGGTCGACAAGCCCCGCTTCGACCGGATGATCGCCCGGTTCCGGCTGCTGGTGCCCGGGCCGGGCAACAACGGCATGCATGTCCACGTCGGAGTGCCGGACCCGGACACGGGCGTACAGGTGCTCAACCATGTGCGGCCGTGGCTGCCGATCCTGCACGCGGTCACCGCCAATTCGCCGTTCTCAGGCGGGGAGGACACCGGCTACGCCAGTTGGCGATCGATCGAGTGGGAACGCTGGCCCTCGGTCGCGCCGACGCCCTACCTGGTCAACCACGAGCACTACCAACGACTGATCCGTCAGCTAATCGCCAGCGGCGTGATGCTCGACGAGGGGATGCTCTACTGGTACGCCCGGCTGTCGGCCAAGTACCCGACGGTGGAGCTACGCATCGGTGACGTCTGCCCGACCGTCGACGACGCGGTCCTGATCGCCGCACTGGTCCGTGGGCTGGTGGCGACCGCGCTCGACGACATCGCGGCCGGGCGGCCACCGCTGCCGACCGACCATCACCTGCTGGTCGGCGCGCACTGGCGGGCTGCCCACGACGGGTTGGAGGGAGAGGCGGTCGACCCGCACAGCGGTGAGCTGCGGCCGGCCTGGGATCTGCTGCACCAGCTCGTCGGACGCCTCGGTCCGGCCCTCGACCGACACGGCGACCTGGCCGAGGTGACCGGCCTACTGGAGGGGCTGCGCCGGCACGGCAGCGGGGCCGCACGGCAGCGTTCGGTGTACGCCCGGACCGGGCGGTTGGAGGATGTGGTGGAGGACGTGGCACGCCAGACCCGGGGCGAGGACCCGGCCTGACGAGAGAGGTGATGGCGTGGCGGAACGGTTGATCGTCGTCGGCGGGGACGCCGCCGGCATGTCGGCCGCCGCCCAGGCGCGCCGTCGTCGGGGCGTGGATGACCTGGAGATCGTCGTGTTCGAACGGGGGCACTTCACCTCGTACTCGGCCTGCGGGATCCCGTACTGGATCAGCGGCCTGGTCACCGACCGGGAGCAACTGGTGGCCCGGTCACCCAAGGTGCACCGCGAGGACTACGCCATCGACGTACGGATCCGGCACGAGGTGGTCGAGATCGACCTGGTCCGCCGCGAGGTGGTCGCCCGGGACCTGGACGGCGGCGGTGAGGTCCGGGAACCGTTCGACACCCTGATGTACGCCGCCGGAGCGGTGCCGAAGAAGCCAGCCTGGGCGCACACCGACGCCGCCGGGGTGTTCGGGGTGCAGACCCTCGACGACGGTTCGGCGCTGCGCGGTTGGCTGGAGACCGAGCCGCGGCCCCGGCGGGCGGTGGTGGTCGGCGGCGGCTACATCGGCGTCGAGATGGCCGAGGCACTGGTCCGCCGCGGCCTGTCGGTCACCCTGGTCGAGCGCGACGAGCAGCCGATGTCGACAGTCGACCCCGACATGGCCCGGCTGGTCACCGAGGCGATGCGCGGGCTGGGCGTGGACATCCGCACCGGCGTACGGGTAACCGGCCTGGCGGAGCGCGACGGCCGGGTCAGCGAGGTGGTCACCGACGACGGGCCGATCCCGGCCGACCTGGTGGTCCTCGGTCTCGGCGTACGCCCCAACACCGAGCTGGCCGCCGCCGCCGGCCTGCCGCTCGGGCCGACCGGCGGCATCCGGGTGGACCGTCAGATGCGGGTGTCCGGGGTGCCCGGGGTGTGGGCCGCCGGGGACTGCGTGGAGACCCTGCACAAGGTCAGCGGCATGCCGGTGCACGTACCGCTCGGCACCCACGCCAACAAGCAGGGCCGGGTCGCCGGCATCAACATCGGCGGCGGGTACGCCACCTTCGCCGGCGTGATCGGCACCGCGGTCACCAAGGTGTGCGAGCTGGAGGTGGGACGCACCGGCCTGCGGGAGCGCGAGGCCCGGGCGTCCGGCTTCGAGTTCGTCTCGGTGATCGCCGAGTCGACGAACCGCGCCGGCTACTACCCCGGCGCCCGGCAGATGACGGTGAAGCTGATCGCCGAGCGGCCGAGCGGGCGACTGCTCGGCGCCCAGATCGTCGGCTGGTCCGAGGCGGCGAAGCGGATCGACACCCTCGCCGTGGCGCTTTGGAACAAGATGACGGTGGACGACATGACCGCGCTCGACCTCGGCTACGCCCCGCCGTACGCCCCGGTCTGGGATCCGGTGCTGGTCGCCGCCCGCAAGGCCGTGGACGCGCTCGCCGGCTGACGGCTCCGGGGCCGGTTTCTGTCGGTGCCGCGGGTTAGCGTAGGCGCGCCGCCCGGTCAGGGCCGACGCCAACCCCTCGGAGGAATTCCCATGTCGCAGGAGACGACCTACCTCGAACTGTCCGAAATGGACGGTGCCGCGCACAAGTTCTACGAGGTGATGGTCGACGACGCCACGATGACCGTGCGCTTCGGGCGGATCGGCGACCAGGGTCAGGTGAAGACCACCGGCTATCCCGACAACGCGCGGGCCCGCGCCGCCGCGGCGAAGAAGATCGGCGAGAAGATCCGCAAGGGGTACGCTCCGGCGGTCCGCGGCGTACGCCAGAAGCGGGCAGTCTCTCGGCGGCAGATCGTCAGCACCCGCTCGACCGCCCGCACCGCCCCGGTCCTCTGGCGGTACGACTCCGGCGCACCGGCCTTCGGCATCTTCGTCGACGGGCGCACCTGCATGGTGGGCAACGAGCGCGGTGTGATCACCACCCTCGATCACGACGCCCGCGTGCTGGACCAGGTCCGGCTTCCCGACGGGGTCAAGTGCATCGTCGCCGACGACGCCTGGATCTACGCCGGCTGCGACGACGGCAACGTCTACGACCTCTCCGGCAAGATCCCCCGGGTGGCGTACGCGATCGTTCCCGACATCGACATCTACTGGCTCGACATCCACGACGGCGTGCTGGGTGTCTCCGACGCCGACGGCGGGGTCGCCGCCATCGACCACGAGGACGAGTTCCTCTGGCGACGGGCCGGGCGCGGCCGGTCGGCCTGGATGGTGCGCTGCGACGCCGACGCCGTCTACCACGGCGACTCGACGGGGGTCAGCGGCTACGACTGGCGCACCGGGCGGGAGTTGTGGCACACCCGCACCGGCTCGGTGCTCTTCGGCTGGCAGGAACGCGACGCCGTGTTCGCCGGGACCGCCACCCGCGAGGTGGTACGCCTCGGCAAGGACGGCGGTTCGGCACTGCGCACCTACCGCGCCGATGCGCCGGTCTTCTCCTGCGCCACCGCCGCCGACGGTCGTTACGTCTTCGCCGGTGACAGCCAGTCGTCGATCTACTGCTTCGCCGCCGACGGCACCCGGCTGTGGAAGCTCGGCACCGGCTGCGGATCGGCCTACTCCATGCAGTACCACGACGAACGCCTCTACGTGGTGACCACCAGCGGCCACCTGGCCTGCATCGACGCCAGCGAGCCCGCGATCCGGGCGGCGGAGGCGGGCAACGTGCCCGACGTGGTCGACGTGAAGGCCCCGGCCCGGCTGCCCGAACCAGCCGCCGTCACCGAGGTCGAGGTCGTCGGCGACGCCGGTGACGGGGTGATCGTCGAGTGCGTCGAGCAGGGCGGTCGGCTGCGGGTGCACGTGCTGTCCGCCGGCTACCACCGGAACTGGTCGGTGCAGTTCCCCAAGGGCATCCGCCAGCCGGGCGCCCGCTACCTGGTCACCGAGGTCCGGGAGTCCGGCCGTGGCGGCTTCTACCGGGCGTACGGTGACATCCGCCGGCTCCGCTGATCACGGTTGTGGCCGCTGCTCGGCCTCGGCCACCATGAGCCGGTGACCGGCGCGCTGCGACTCCCCGACGGCTTGGCCTGGCTTCGCGACGTGCCGGGTGGCCCGGAGTGGTTGGCCGAGTTGCCGGGCCGGCTGGCCACCTGCGCCCGGCGCTGGTCGCTGCGGCTCGGGCCGCCCTTCGGGTACGCCTGCGCCTCCCTGGCCTTGCCGGCCGAGCTGCCGGACGGCACCCGGGCGGTGCTCAAGTTGCAGTTCCCCGACGCGGAGAGCGAGCACGAGGCGACCGCGCTGCGGCGTTGGGACGGCGACGGTGCCGTCCGGCTGCTCGGCCACGACCCCGACCTGCGGGCACTGCTGGTGGAGCGTTGCAATCCCGGGACCCCGCTGCACGCGTTACCGCTCGACGCGGCGCTCGACGCGGTGGTGGCGCTGCTCCCCCGCCTCTGGGTACCGGCCGGTCAGCCGTTCACTTCGTTGGCGGAGGCCGCCGCCGGTTGGGTGTCCCGGCTGCCGGTGAAGTGGGAGCGGGCCGGGCGGCCGTTCGAGCGGCGGCTGGTCGACGCCGCGCTCGACCTGCTCGGCGGGCTCACCGGCAGCCAGGGTGTGCAGGTCCTGGTCAACCAGGACCTGCATGCCGCCAACGTGCTGCGCGCCGAACGTGAGCCGTGGCTGGTGATCGACCCGAAACCGCTGGTCGGCGAGCGGGAGTTCTCGGTGGTGCCGATGGTGCGCGGCACCGAGCTGGGCCACTCCCGGGCGGCCGTCCGCCACCGCCTGGACCGGCTCAGCGCCGAGCTGGGGCTGGACCGCGACCGCGTCCTGGGCTGGACGATCGGTCAGACGACGGCCTGGAGCATCGACGGCGTCCGGGTCTTCCCCGACCATGTCGAGGTGGTCCGCTGGCTCCTCGACTGATCCGCGTCTCGGTCAGATCTTGGTCGAGCACGGCCCCCTGAAGGGCCGTTCCGGACCAAGATCCACGCCGGTCGGGTCAGGACTGGCAGGTGGGGCACCAGTAGAGGTTGCGGGCGGTGATGGTGCCTCGGCTGATCGGGGTGCGGCAGACGTGGCAGGGTTGGCCGGGGCGGCGGTAGACGTAGACCTCTCCCCCGTGCCGGTCGACTCGGGCCGGCCGACCCATCGCCTCGGGCAGGTGCGCGGCGCGGACGGTGTCGATCCGACCGGTGGTGACCGCGAGCGTCATCAGCTCGACCAGGTCTGCCCAGAGCACCTGCCAACCGGCCGGGGTCAACTCGCGGCCGGGCAGCCGCGGCGACAGACCGGCGCGAAACAACGCCTCCGTCACGAAGATCAGACCTGTGCCGGCCACCACCGTCTGGTCCAGCAACAGCGCCGCCAGTGGCGTCACGCTGCGCGAGATCCGCGCGTGCGCCCGCTCCGGATCGGCGTCGGCGCGCAGCGGATCCGGTCCGAGTCGAGCCCGCAGCGCGGCCACCTCGGGCGGGCTGAGCAGTTCGCAGGCGGTCGGCCCACGCAGGTCGAGCCAGTGCCGGTCGCTGGTCAGCCGTAGGCGGATCTGCCCCACCGGCTCCGGCGGTTCACCATCGCCGTCGGTGACCTTTCCGTAGAGGCCGAGGTGCACGTGCAGCGCGAACTCACCGGCGTAGTGGTGCAGCAGGTGCTTGCCGTACGCCTCGGTGGCCTCCAGCACCGTGCCGGAGATCCGGGCGGCACCGTCGGCGAAGCGCCCCTGCGGGCTGGCGGCGAGCACCTTGTCCCCCACGAACAGCTCGGCGTGCCGGGCCGCCAGGCGATGAATGGTGTGTCCCTCTGGCACGACGCCAAGCGTAGCCAGCGCGCCGGTGAGCAGCGGTCGGACCCGGCCTTGCCAGGTCGTGACGGCCGGCAGGGGCGTGCCAAGCGCCCCGAACCGGTCGCCCGTCCCCGGGAAACGCTGCTACTCGACGGTAAGGGATCGCCCTCGGCGTCTGGTTCAATTGCCGATCGGGCCGCCGGCACGGCGGGCACCACGTCGACTCGATGGGGGCGGGGTCATGACGGATCGGATACGCCGTGCGGTGGTGGTCGGCAACAGCGACGGCATCGGGCTGGCGTTCACCCGCAGACTGCTCGCCGACGGTTGGCGGGTCACCGGGCTGTCGCGGCGGGACAACGCCATCATCGTCCCCACGTACGCCCACCACACCGTCGATGTCACCGCGCCGGACTATCCGGACGTGCTGGGCAAGGCGATCGACGAGCTCGGCGGGGTGGACCTGTGCGTCTACGCCGCCGGCATCGGCGAACCTTTCGATCCGGCCGACCTGGACGCGCAGACGCGCACCTTCGAGGTCAACCTGATGGGCGCGGTACGGACCACTGCCGTGGTGGTGCCGAGAATGCTGGCCACCGGCGACGGGCACCTGATCGGGATCTCCAGTCTCGCCGACCGGCTGGTCTCCGGCGAGGCGCCCGGCTACGCCGGCTCGAAGGCCGGAGTGTCGTCGTACCTGACGGGTTTGTCGGCGGCGCTGCGCCGGCACGGCGTGCACGTGACCACCGTGCGATTCGGATTCGTCGACACCAAGATGGCCAAGGGCTCGTTCCGACCGCTGATGATTCCAGTCGATGACGCCGTGGAGATCCTCGTACGCTGCGTCCGCAAGCGTCCCGTCCGGGTCTCCCGGCCCCGCCGCCTGGCCCTCCTCACCGCCACCCTGGCCCCCCTGATCCGCCCCCGCTAACACCCCACCCCCACCCCGCCCCCGCCGCAGCCCTCGCCGTCGCCTGCCACAACTGCATGATCGACGAGGAGTGCGGTGTGGAGCGGGCGGGGTGGGGTGTCGGGTGGGTGGGGGTTGGGTACCTGCTGGGTGTTGTGGCGTGGTTGGCGATACGGGGCTGATGCCGCCATCCACGCATCGATCAGGAGGTGAACCCATGAAATTTTCTTCGCTGTTGCGCCGGGAGGAACCGGCGCCGCCGGCAGCCGACGACAGCAGGACCGGGACGGTCGCCACCGACACCCGCCCCGACGAGCGGTCCGGCGTCGAGGGTCGCACCGACGGCAGCACCACCCGCCGAACCGCTGCGGACCCGGTCGCCGGCCAGCCCGCCACGGACCGCGCCGCCAAGGACCGTGCCGCCACCGCCCGATCCACGGTTCACGGTTCCCGCCGCGCTCGTGCCGCCACCACCGAGACCGTCGACGGCCACCGCGTCACCGGCGTGGACCGCACTCTCGACGGTGACCGCGCCAGCGGCCGGGACCGGCCCGTCGATGGCCTCCACACCACCGACCGCACCACAGACCGCGACCGCACCGCCGACGGGGATCGGGCCGGCGACGCGGATCGCCACGTCGACCGGGACCGGAGCGTCGGCACCGTCGAGCGGGACGGCAGGGTCGACGGCGACCGGACCCCCGACGGCGCAACCGGCCGGGACGTACCGCCGGCGCCGGTCGGGCCACGGCCCCGGGCCAGTCTGCTGGCCACGCTCGGCCTGATCGTCGGCGTCGGCGGCATCCTGTTCGTGCTCACCGGCGCCCTCGCCGGGTACGGCATCGCGCTGGGCGCGGTCGGAGCGGTGCTCGCCGTGCTCGGTCTGATGGCCACCCGTCGGCGCCACATCGCCGGCAAGTCCGACGCGCTGCTGGGCATCGCCTTCGGCCTCGGCGCGGTGGTCCTCGGCGTGCTGGCGATGACCGGCCAGTACGACTGGCCGTCCACCGACGGAGATGTCGTGGTCCGCTTCCGCGAGTGGCTTGATTCACAGTTTGTCGACCGCCTGTAACGGGCACTTTCGGCCCGCCGGTGGTTCACCGGTGCCGGTCGGTGCGGAACCGACCGTAGCCCGATCAGATCTGGTGGTTCACCAGCCGGGCGCACATGCTCGTCAGGGGCGGCGGTTCGCCGCCCCTGACGTATGTCCGGGGCGGTCGTCCCCGGACAGCTGCCTGGCGACCCTCAACCCGCGAGCCGGGCCGGGAGCCGCACGCAACGAATCTGCTCCAACCGGGTGCCATACGCAATGATCTGCCGCCCAATGCAAGGGTTCGCGGTGGATCCGGCTGGTCGAGCCCGCATACCGTTGAACCACGGCGCCAGCCCGTGGGCCGACGGTGGCCGGGCGCGCCCGAGGCTTGGAGCAGGACAATGACGATGGACGCCACCCGCCAGCGCTTTCTGATGTGCCGGCCGACGTACTTCGCCGTCGACTACGCGATCAACCCGTGGATGGATCCGACCGCACCGGTCGATGCCGACCTCGCAGTGCGGCAGTGGGAGCGGTTGCGCCAGGTCTACCTGGATCTGGGCCACACCGTCGAGGAGATCGCGCCGGTGCCGGGCCTGCCCGACATGGTCTTCGCCGCCAACGGCGGCACCGTGATCGACGGCAAGGCGATGGCCGTGCAGTTCCGCGACCCGCAGCGCGCCGACGAGGCGCCCGCGTACCGCGCCTGGTTCGAGGCCGCCGGCTTCGAGATGTACGACCCGAAGCACGTCAACGAGGGTGAGGGCGACGTCCTGCTGGCCGGGGACCACCTGCTCGCCGGCACCGGTTTCCGCACCGCGCACGCCTCGCACGCCCAGCTCCAGGAGGTCTTCGGCTACCCGGTGATCACCATGCAGCTGGTCGACCCGCGCTTCTACCACCTCGACACCGCGCTGAGCGTGCTCGACGAGCGGACCGTGGCGTACCTGCCGGAGGCGTTCTCGCCCGGCAGTCAGGCCGTGCTGCGCCGGCTCTTCCCGGACGCGGTGCACGCCACCATGGCCGACGCGGAGGTGCTCGGGCTCAACGCGGTCAGCGACGGCCGGCACGTGGTGCTGCCCGAGCAGGCCACCGGTCTGGCCGCCAAGTTGCGCGACCGGGGCTACGAGACGATCGGCGTCGACCTGTCCGAGCTGCGTCGGGCCGGCGGTGGCCCGAAGTGCTGCACGTTGCGACTCCGTCAGGGAAAGGCGAACCGATGATCGAGGACATGCTGCGGACCCCGGCCGCGGTGCAGGACGCGGAGCGCCACACCGCGCACAACTACCACCCGTTGCCGGTGGTGATCTCCTCCGCCGAGGGCGCCTGGGTGACCGACGTGGACGGCAAGCGTTACCTCGACTGCCTGGCCGGCTACTCGGCGCTGAACTTCGGCCACCGGCACCCGACGTTGATCGCCGCCGCGCACGCCCAGCTCGACAAGCTGACGCTGACCAGCCGGGCGTTCCTCCACGACCAGTTCGCCGACTTCTGCCGGGAGCTGGCGGCGCTGTGCGGCAAGGACCTGGTGCTGCCGATGAACACCGGGGCCGAGGCGGTCGAGACCGGCATCAAGGTGGCCCGCAAGTGGGGCTACCAGGTCAAGGGGGTACCGGCCGGCCAGGCCAACATCGTGGTCGCGGAGGGCAACTTCCACGGGCGTACGACCACAATCGTCAGCTTCTCCACCGACTCCGACGCCCGGGCCGACTTCGGGCCGTACACCCCCGGTTTCCGGATCGTCCCCTACGGCGACCTGGCCGCCCTGACCGAGGCGATCGACGAGCACACCGTCGCCGTGCTGCTGGAGCCGATCCAGGGCGAGCAGGGCGTGGTGGTGCCACCCGAGGGCTACCTGCACGGGGTACGGCTGCTCTGCACCGAACGCAACGTGCTGTTCATCGCCGACGAGATCCAGTCCGGCCTGGGCCGCACCGGCACCACCTTCGCTTGTGAGCACGAGGGCGTCGTGCCGGACATGTACCTGCTGGGCAAGGCGCTCGGCGGCGGCATCGTGCCGGTTTCCGCGGTGGCCGCCGACACCGACGTGCTCGGCGTACTCCAGCCCGGACAGCACGGCTCCACCTTCGGCGGGAACCCCCTCGCCTGCGCCGTGGCGACCGAGGTGGTCCGGCTGCTGGCGACCGGAGAGTTCCAGCGCCGCTCCGCCGCGCTGGGCGAGCGGCTGCAAGCCGGCCTGCGCGGCCTCATCGGCAAGGGTCTGGTCGCGGTACGCGGTCGGGGTCTCTGGGCCGGCCTGGACATCGACCCGGCCCTGATGAGCGGCCGGGAAGCCTGCGAGCGGCTGATGGAGCGGGGTGTGCTGGCCAAGGACACGCACGGCTCGACCATCCGACTGGCCCCGCCGCTGGTGATCACCGAGGAGGAGATCGACCACGCGGTGGCGCAGGTGGCCGCAGTCCTGGCCGGCTGAGCGGTCGTACCCTCCGGTGGGCGTCGGGACCCGGTCCCGACGCCCACCGGCGTTCAGCGCGGCAGGCGCATCGCCATCGTCGGGGCCTCGGACATCACCGAGTCCGGGTTGTACGGCGCTCCCGCCGGGAACTCGTTCGGGCGGCCGACCTGCACCCCCGGGTACAGCTCCACCATGTCACCGGTGCCGAGCACCCGGGACTGCTGCGGGGCCAGCGGGATCCGGTCCGCCTCCGTGAGGGATCCGCCCGGCCGTACGCCGGAGCCGTTGGTGCTGACGTCGGTGGCGACGACGTCACCGCCGCGCAACTCCAGCCGCAGGTGGTTGCGGCTGATCCAGCGCCGCGCCTCGTCGTTGAGCCACTGGCCGAGCATGATGCCGCCGGAGCCCTCCGGTGCCCGGCCGATCACCACCGGCTGTTCCTCGGTGAGTACGAAGCGACGACGGATCAGGCCACCGACCCGGATCGCGAGGACCTCGCTGCGTGGCCGGGGTCCGGCGTCACGCAGCCGCGCACCGTGTCGGGGACAGGTGGGCACGCCGTTGCGCAGCGACGGTGGCGGCTGCCCGGTCGGTGCGCGGTCGATCCGGGCCAGGTCGGCGAAGGCGCCCCCGCCCCCGGCACCGCCGAACAGGGTGCAGCCGGACTCCGGGCAGCGCCACTCGCGGGAGAGCAACTGGGCACCGGCCGGTGAGGGCGGACCGGTGACCGGCGTGTGACCACCGCCGACGTGGGCGATGAAGACCGGACCGCCAGCACCCGGCACCGGAGCGAGGACCCGGCCCGGCTGCTCGACCAGCCAGGGGAACCGTCCCCGCAGGCCGTCGAAGCGGACCCGGCTGAGCACCGGCAGGCCGAGCAGGTCGGCCACCTCCAGCATCCGGTCACCCGGGTTGTCGAGTACCTCCACCAGGCCGTCGTCGGCCCATCTGCGCACCACCATCCGCTCGTTGGAGGTGAGGTCGGCGTCGGAGAGCATCCCCCGGTGCACCACCGCGTAGACCGGGACGCTGTCCTCCTCAAGGCTGCGCGCCAGCGCGTCGATGACCATGCCGAGGCGCAGTGAACTGGCCGGCCGCCCGCCGTCGAGATCCTGGTAACGGATGATTTCGGCCAGGTCGAGCACCGCGCGGGCCAGCTGCGGGTCGGTGCAGACCCGCCCCTCGATGGCGTCCAGCACCTTGCTGATCTCGAACCTCATCGGGCACCTTCCACGATCTCGTCGATCCGGCACGCCAGCCGGATGTCACGCATGGTGACCCCGCCGATCGAGTGGGTCACGCAACGGAAGGTCACCGTGCGCCACCGGATGTCGATGTCGGGGTGGTGGTCCAGTTCCTCTGCCGCGACGGCAACCCGGTCGACCACTGCGATGGCGTCCGGGAAGCTGGCCAGCTCCACGGTTCGGGTGATCCCGGCGGAGTCTCCCGACCAGCCCGCCAGCCCATCCAGCTCGTCTCGCACCGCCTCGGCGGTGAGCACCTCTGCCATGGCCAGACCCTACCGGTGTCGGCCGGCACCACCGCCACCAGCGACGCCTCATCGGAGGCGACACCATCAGGGATGTGGTCGCCTCCACCGCTGCCTGTTACAGCAGAATCCCCGATGTTGTCGCCTGGGTCGTGGGCCGGGCGTCAGCTCATGCGGCCGACGGCGGATCGCAGTCGGAGCAGGTCCCGGCGACGGCGCTCGTAGGTGGTCGCCACGCCGATCAGAGCCAGCCCGGCGGCAGCCAGGAACGCCCACCGGGGCAGCAGGTCCCAGCTGCGCACCAACTCGTACAGGGCCAGCAAGGCCAGTGTGCCGGCACCGAGCAGCACCGGCGCCTGCCAGCGGCGGACCGCGCCGAACAGCGTCACGGCGAGTGCGGCGGTGCCGATCAGCAGCCGTCGCCACGGGTGCGGGTCGGTGCCGAACAGCACGACGGTCAGGCTGGGCAGCAGCAGGGCGGCCAGGCCCGGGCCGAGCGCAAGCCAACTGTTCAGCCCAGGCCGGGTACGCAGCCCCACCGCACCAGCCCCCAGCGCCGCCGCGGCCAGCGGCACCGTGTACGCCTCCAGCACGCTGACTCCGCCGGCCGCCAACAGCAGCCAGACGGCCAGCAGTTCGCTGCCCCCGCCGATGCCGGCGAAGACCCGGCGCCGCTCGATCGACTCGTCCCGACGCAACAGCCGGACGCCCATCGCGACGCCCCACAACACGCAGATCGTCGCGGCATGCCGGAGTGCCCCAAGGGTGAGCAGCAGCGCGAGCAGCGCCACCGCCTGTGCGGCGGCGTCCAGCACCCGACCCACCAGCGCATCCTGGGCGGGCCGGGCGGACACCGCCGAAGCCGTCCAGGTGGCCACCGCCGCCCCGGACGTGGCGCCCGGCTGCGGAGGCAGCGATCCCGGCCGGTTCCATCGGCTCGACGGGAGCGTCGTGGCGAGCGCGAGGCTGACCACGGCGACGCCGAGCACCGCGAACGCCGCCACGTGAGGCGGCTGCCCGCCAGCCAGCGGGGCAGTCAACGCGAACCCGGTCGCCGCGGCCACCGCGACCAGCCACCCGAGCACGCGTACCGCGAGGTGACGCCCGCCCACGCCGACAGCCGTCGCCGACACCACCAACAGGCCCAGTCCGCCCAGGGTGCCGGCCCGGGTCGCCTGGAGGTTGAGCAGCCCGGCCGCCGCCAGCACCAGACCGACCGGCATGGCCACTCCGACGAACGGCCCGCCCGGGTGCCGCAGCGTAACGGTCAGCAGCAGAACCACGCCACCCAGCAGAGCTGCGGCCGGCACCACCGGCCAGGGCACGGCGGCGGCGACCAGCAGCACCGGCCCGGCGGCGGCCACGAAGGGCAGCATCGCTCCGGCGACCTGCCAGCCATCGATACCGTTGCCGCGAGCCCGGCCACCGCCAGCCCGGCCACTACCGGCCGGGTCACCACCGGCGCTGTCGGTGCCAGCAGAACCACCGACGGGGCCGGTACCAGCGCCGTCCCCCACAGCGGAGGAACCCGCAGCGGCGGTGCGGGTGGTCGGCCAGGTGAACAGGGCCGCCGCCAAGGACAGCAGCACCAGTGCCAGGCCGACCGGTAGCGCGTCCGGTGACAGGCGAGTCGCCGGAACGCCGGACCACGGGGCGGGTGGCGGCCCGTACGGCGTCAGCAGGGCGGTCACCACCACCGGCACGGCCGCCAGCACCGCCACCATGGCCAGGCCCAGCCCGGCCACCGGCAACAGCCCCACCGGGCGGGCCCGGAATCCAGCGAGCGCCACCAGCGAGGCCGCCACCGACGCGTACACCGCCACCCGCTCGGCACCCGGCACGACCAGGGGCGACAGCCCGGTCAGCACCCCCACCACGGCGAGCCCGGTCGCGGCGTACCCGGCCAGTTCGGGCCAGGATCGACGCAGCGCGAGCAGCGCCACCGCCGGCAGCGCGACGGCGGCCAGCGCGCCCCGGGCCTGCCACCACGGCGGGGCACCGACGCCGATCAGCCCGATCGCCGCCCCCGCCGGCACCACGAGCACCGCGGCAGCCAGCCCGCAACCGGCCACCATCCGCCGCACCGGGTCGCCGCCTCGGCCGGCAACCGCCACGCCGAGCCCGGCAGCCAGGACCACCGCGCAGGCGGCACCGGCACCGATCGGGTCGGCCAGCCCGACCAGCAGCCCGTGCCCGAGCAGTGCCGCACCGGCCGAGGCCGAGGTCAGCACCGCAACGGTGGGCAGCGTCGGTCGGACCACCGCCGCGACCAGCAACAGCACCCCGACCGCAAGGTCGATCGCGACCACCGCCGGCCACGGCGCGGCCCAGGCCACCGGCACGGCGAACGCGGTCGCGGCGAGACCGGCCACCAGCACCGCCGACCGCGCCGCCCGGGGCAGCAGCACTGCCACCGCCACCGACGTCAGCGTCGTCGCCACCGGCAGTTGCCAACCCCAGGCGAACAACGGGCCCGCCGTGGCTCCCCGCCACGGCGGCAACGACCGGCCCACGGCGGCACCGGCCAGCAGCAGTCCCGCCAGCGCCGCCAGCAGCCCACCGGCGCCGGCCACCAGCAACGCCCCCGCGCGCGGACCGGCCCGCCAGCCGGACGGGAGCAGCCGTACCGCGCCGGCCAGCCCGGCCGCGACAAGCGCTGCCACCAGCAGCCACACCGAGGCGCGCAACTCCACCACCGGGCGGAGAATCGCCGCTGCCAGCACCGGCACCAGCGCACCGGCCGCCAGCGCCCGTGCCGGCCCGCCACCGGCCAGCAACGCCGCCCCGAAGGCGGTGAGCGCCACCAGCAGCATCGGTCCGCCAGCCAGCACCGGTACCCCAGCCGCCCGACCGACAAGCAGGGGCACCAGTGCGCAGCCTGCGGCGAGCAGCAGCCAACCGGCGAACCACGCCCAGGCCAGGAGCGTCCCGGCCAGCCGTACCGCCGGTGTCGTCGCGGCCCCCTCGTCCGCGACGACACCGGCCCGCCGCCGCAGCGCCACCACCACCGCCAGGTCGGCCACCGCCGCCCCGACGAAGACCACCGCCCACCCGGCCGGTTCCGGTCGGACCTCGGCGGCCAGCAGCGGCAACAGCGGCTGAACGACCAGCAGCGCGGCGAACCACGGCACGGCCAGGCGGCTGAACCGGGCGTAACCGACCGTCACCGCCGCGCTGATCGCCACCACCAGGGCGGCGTACCGGCTGCCCGGCCAGGCGGTCACCCCGAACAGGTCGACCGACCAGGCGGCGTACCCGTCGAGCAGTACCAGCAGCAGCCCGACGGCGGCGAAGGTCTCGGCGGTGCCGCGCAGCCCTCGCCGACGTGCGATCAGCGGCACCGCCAGCAGCAGCGCGGTGAACGCCAGCAGGATCGCTGCCCGACCAGCCACCCCGACCGACGCCCAGGCCACTGCGGTGAAGACCGTCGCCGCCGTTCCGAGCAGCAGTCCACCCAGGACGAAGAGCAGGCCCTGCACGGTCCGCGTCGACGTCTCCGCGCCACCCGGACGAACCGGGACGGAAGCGGGCCGGCCACCGATCGGCACCGGAGCGGGCGCCGGATGCCCGCCGACGGCCGGTGCGGCGCGATGGTTCGGCGGTGCGGTGGGCATCGGGAACTCGGCCCGGACCGCAGCGGCCAGTTCGTCCCGCCGTCGCCGCACCGTGTCCAGCCGCCCGACCAACCCCTCGTACGCCTGACGGGCCCGCTGCACCTCACCGCCCAGCGCGGCGATCTCCCGGTCGAGCCGGATCACCTCGGCGGCGGCCGGATGCGGCGGCCGGCCGCAGCCGGTGCAGCCGGAGTTCAGGTTCGCCGGGCCTCCGCAGGCCGGGCAGGGGTAGGCGTTGTCCACGCCGTCATCCTCGACGGCGGAGCGCCGTCGGCACCAGAGTGCGCGTACTCAGGAGCGGGTGTGCTCGAAGACCCAGGCGGCGTACCCGGGATGGCCGCAGTCCACCCGGGTGACCAGAATCTCCGGCACCTCGTAGGGATGGCTGGCCCGTAACTGCTCGACCAACGCATCGACCCGGTCGGGTGCGGTCTTGAACTGCACCGACCACTCGGTGCTGGTCTCCACCCCCGACCGCCACCAGTACGTGCTGTCCACCTGGCCGCCCACCTGCGCGCAGGCCGCCAATCGCCCGGCCACCGCGGCGGCAGCCAGCAGATCGGCGACCGACCGCGCGTCGACCACCGTCGTCACCACGCTGATCTGCTCCACCTGCGCACCCTACGTCGCCTCGTCGCGGTTGGTCGCGATCCACTCGTCTATCCGACTCCACCATTCGTAGAGCCAGTCGATGCGCTCCTGCCGGCCGGTCGGCACCTCCTCCGGCGGCACCGACCAGAACCGCATCACCAGCCGCTTGTCCATCGGCAGCTCCCGCCACACGTCGGTCACGGTGAGCATGCGATCCAGGCCGGTGTGGGCCACGAAGATCACCCCGGCGTCAGGTGCCGCGTCCAGTGCCGCCAGCAGTCCGCCCGGCTGTGGGGCGAGCACGTGCCGCATCGCCTCCGCCTTCAGCGCCATCCGCTCATGCCCCCGGTCCCGCAACCGCGCGATGGCCCGCAGCCGGCGTTTCGGGGTGAAGTTGCTGCCCTCGGGAAAGATCACGAAGGCGTCGTCGTCGTCCAGGCCGGTGGCGAGGTGCCCGACCTGCTCGGTAAGCGAGCCCCGGCCGTCGCGACCCGGCGCGATGAACCGGCTCGGCAGCCGGTTGAGCAGCACGTCGATCGCCGGGTCCCACTGGAGGGTGTCCTTCAGGACGATCCGTGGCTCGCGCTGGAACCAGTTCACCAACGCGTGGATCAGGATGAACGAGTCCCCCGGACCGGCGTGCCGACACAGCACCAGTTCCGGCCGGCCCGGCAGCGCGGTGTCCGGGTCGGTACCGACCACGTCGATGCGCAGCCGCAGCATCCACCGGGCCTGCCAGAAGAACACCCGCAGGAACCAGCCGGCAAGCACGTAGTGGGCCCGCTGGAAGGCCGGCGCCCGCACCCGCCAGCCGAACCCGGAGCCGACCCAGAGCCCGAAGAGGCTGAGCAGCGCCGCCGCGTCCCAGACCAGGTAGAAACAGCCGAGCCAGAGCAGTCGCAGCGGACGCAGGTGCCCGGGGACGAACGGGGACATGGCGAGGGCAAGCAGGGCCCACAGCGGCACCGTGGTCACCAGCAGGATCGCCAGCAGCACCACACCGGGTGCCAGCAGCAGTCGGCGCAGCCAACGCGGCGGTAACGGCATCAACGTTCCAGGTTCGCCAGGTAGTGCCGGGAGGCCGAGTACGCCCGGCTGATCCGCCGGCCCACCGCCGCCATGTCCCGGTACGCCCACGGAGTGTCGTCGCGCGGTTCCAGCCCGCCGGTCGGCAGGACGTGCACCTCCACCCCGTCGGGCAGGGCGGCCATCTCCCGGGCGAACCGGTGCCGGCGGGCGATCTCGAACGCGACCTGGGCGATCTCCCAGGGCCGCCGGGGCGGTGCCAGCGCCCGCTCGATCCGGCCCACCTGAAGTACGAAGATTCGCCCGGCGCCGGCCGCGACCGCCTCGCCGATCGGGATGGAGTTGACGATCCCGCCGTCCACATAGTGCTGGTCGCCGATGCGGGCCGGCGGCAGCAGCCCCGGCACCGAGGCGGAGGCGAGGACCGCCGGCACCACCGGTCCGCTGACGAACCAGTGCTCGGCGGCCCGCTCGATGTTGGCCGCGCAGCACCGGAACGGAATCTTCAGATCGGCGAAGGTGGTCTGGGCGCCGAGTTCGTTCTCCAGCAGCTTCCGCAACGGGCGGGGCGAGTGCAGATGGGTACGGGCGGCGAAGCGCCGCAGCTGCCGGGCGACCGAGTCGCCGTACACCTCGCTGGCCTCCGGGGAAGCCCAGAGCCGTACCAGCCGGTCGGTCACCGCCTCGGACGGGTCGGCGGCCACCAGGGCGCCGTTTACCGCGCCGATGGAGGTGCCGAGCACCAGGTCGGGTCGGATTCCGGCCCGGAACAGGGCGCGCAACATGCCTACCTCGACCGCGCCCAGGACGCCCCCGCCGCCGAGCACGAAAGCCACCGGTCCCCGCGCCATGCCGTTCATCCTGGCACGGCCGGTCCCGACGGTCCCGTCCCGTACGCCCCTGCGCCGGGGAACACCGCCGCGCGACGACGCCCGCCGGTCATCTCGACCCGTCCCATGTCCATCGAGGCCCGTTGACAGGGGGGCAACATTCGCGCAACCTGATACCGCTCCCACATATGAGGGCAGGTGCAATCCGTGAAGCCAGCACTGCAGCCCGGCCGGTTGCTGGCCACCAGGTACCGGCTGATCGACCAGATCGGCTCCGGCGGCATGTCGGTGATCTGGCGGGCCCACGACGAGGTACTCGACCGGGTGGTCGCACTGAAGGTGCTCGCCCCGTCACTTGCCGCCGACGCCAGATTCCGCGACATGGTCCGCGAGGAGGCCCGAGCCGCCGCACAGCTGGTGCACCCGAACGTCACCTCGGTGCACGACTACGGCGAGACGGTGTCGCCGGACGGCGCCATCACCTCGTTCGTGGTGATGGAGCTGCTCGCCGGCGAGGAACTGGAGTTCCGGCTCACCGAGGGGCCACTACCGTGGCCGCAGGCGGTGGAGATCGGCGCCCAGGTCGCCGACGCGCTGGCCGCTGCCCACCGGCTCGGCATCGTGCACCGGGACATCACCACGGCCAACGTGATGATGACGCAGGTCGGTGCGAAGGTGCTCGACTTCGGCATCGCCACCCGGATCGGCGCCCCTGACGACGACGAGGACGGCGCCACCTTCGGCACCCCCGCGTACGTGGCGCCGGAACGGCTCGACGGTGCTCCGGCCCAACCAGCGACCGACGTCTACTCGCTCGGGGTGCTGCTGCACGAGACCCTGACCGGCCGGGTCCCGTACCCGGCGGACACCTGGGATGAACTCACCGTCGCGCTCGCCGAGCGCCCACCGCCGTCGCTGGCCGGGGTGCCGGGGCTACCGGCCACGGTGGCCGAGATCTGTCTGCGCTGCCTGTCGCGGGATCCCGCCGACCGTCCCACCGCCCGGCAGGTGGCGACCGTGCTGCGGGACCAGATGCTGCTCGCCGATCCGCAGGCCAACACGATGCTTGCGCCCACCGTCACGCTGCCCGCGATGGGGCGGACCGACGTCGCCCCGGCGCCTGTCTGGGTCCCGCCGACCACCGGCCCCACCGCTTTGCAGCCCGCCCTCACCGGGGCCGTCTCCGGCGCGCTGGCGGGCACCTCGGTCGCCCCTTCCGGTGGCGTCGCCGACGGCGCCGCCGGACATCCGGATGGGCGCGACGCGCAGACCGGCACCGGGGTGGTCGACGATGCCGGCTTCGTACCGGTCTCCGGGGCCGACCCGGGGCGGGGACGGCGGCTGCCGCGCCCAGCACCGGTGACCGGGGACGACCCGCCACCGGGACGGCGACTTCGACGCCCGCTGCTCGTCACGGCGGCCGTGGTCACGCTGATCGCTGCGGCGCTGGCGGTGCCGGCGCTGCTGCCGGACGATGACGCCGGACCGCCCGCCGTACTACCCACGACCGGGCCGACGGCGACGTCCGAGCCGGCCCCGCCGGAGGTCACCGCCAGCGTGCCGCCGACCTCCGCACCGTCGAGCACCGCGTCCCCGCCAGCGGCGACGACCGGCGCGTCGAACCCACCACCGGGTGGCGACAGCCTCGTCGAGGCCGCGAACCGCCTGGACGAGGTGATCGGTGCCGGTCTCGCCGACGGTGGCATCCGCGACGACGTCGGCATCGACCTGCGCAACGAGCTGCGCAACCTCACCCGGGCGGTGACCGGCGGCGAGGGCGAGCTGGGGCCGGGCGTCGCCCGGCTCCGGGAGAAGGTCTCCATCCGACTGCGCGAGAACGGGCTGAGCCCGGCGTACGCAGAGCAGTTGGACGCGGCGATCACCGCGCTCGGTGCCGCACAGGTCTGAGAGCGACAGGTCAGGTCGGGGTGATCCGGGCCGGCTCACGCACCGCGGCACGCGGGGTCGCGGCGGCGAGGAAGCGGCGGTACACGTCCTCGTAGCCGACGGCCATCCGTTCCGTGGAGAAGGTCCGGGCCACGTGTGCCACGCAGTCCTTCGGGTCGAGGTCGGCGGCTTGGCGCAGCGCCGCCGGCAGCTCGTCCGGCCGTTGACAGATCAGCCCGCTCACCCCGGGGCGGACGAGTTCCGGCACCGCTCCCCGGTTCAGCGCCACCACGGGTGTCCCGGTGGCCATCGCCTCCAGCATCACGATGCCGAAGGGCTCCTCCCACTGGATCGGCATGACCAGGCAGCGCGCCTCGACCAACAGCCGCAGCACGGCCTTCCGGTCGGCGTCGAGCATCACCTTGACGTCCGGCCCGAGCATCGGCCGGATCACCTCGTCGTAGTAGCGCCGCTCGGCGGGCTCGTTGCACTTCCCGGCCAGCACCAGCGGCAGACCCGCCGCCCGGCAGGCGCGGATGGCCAGCTCCGGCCCCTTGTCGGGGCTGAACCGGGCGAGCCACAACACCGGCCCCTGACTGGGGGTGTCCTTGCGCGGAAAGTCGTCGAGGCTCATCGCGTTGTGCACGGTGCCGACCCAGGGCAGGTGCGGATTCAATCCCCGCTGGGCGTGTGAGATCGCCACCAGGCCCACCCCCCGGTCGGTGTTGCTGAGTACCGTGCCGTACTCGCCCACCGGGTTGCCGTGCACGGTTGCCACCGTGGGTACCTCCCGCCGGCCGGCCACCAGCGGGCCGATCGTGCTGTGGTCGTGCACGATGTCGAAGTCGGCCGCACTGAGCAGATGGTTGACCCGGGCCAGGTGGGCCAGTTCGGGCAACGCCTCCCCGAGGCGGTCGAACTGCAACTCGTCGAGGGTGGCGAGGAAATCGGCGGCGGTGCCGTGCACCGCACCGGCACCCATCAACGTCACCGCGTGCCCCCGGGCGACCAGGGCGTCGGCCAGGCCGGCCACCACCTGTTCCAGTCCGCCGTAGCCGGGCGGCGGTACCGACAGCCAGGGCGGCACGACCATAGCGATCCGCAATCGCTGCTCACGCGCAAGGTTGTCGGCCACGTGCCCTCCCCGTCGCTGTCCGGAGGCGTCGGCCCCGATCGGCTGCCGTGCTGGGATCGAGCGTCTTCCCGGTCCCGGCAGGGACAAACCGGGTCGCCGGGTCACCGATTCAGCCACCTACCAGCAGTTGGTCCCGTACCATGCACACACCCTCGGCCGACCACGCGATCCGCTCCGCCTGGTCCCGCTCCCACCAGGACCGCACCACTCCGCTCAGGGTCACCGTGTCGCCGCGCACTTGGACGGTCACCCGTTCCGTGCCGATCCCCCGCAGCAGGGCCCGTTGCACGTCGGTGCGGACCCGGTCGCTGTCGGCCGGGGCGGCGGGCTGCACCTCGACCAGGTTGGTGACACCGCGTACGCCCCGCAGCCGGCGCAGCTCCCGCTCGGCGGTACGCCGCTGCCAACCGAACTCGACCGCACCTCGCAGCATCAGCCAACCGTCGGCGACGGTGAGGTCCAGCCGCTCGGCCGGCACGAAACTGTTCCACTCCAGTGCCCGGCTGGCCGCGATCGCCAGGTCGCCGTCGGTGATGTCGACCGGGCCGGTGGGGCGTACCTCTATGTCGTCGGCGACCGCCCGCACCCCGCGTACCCGTTGGGCCCCGCGCACCGCCGCCCACCGGCGGGCGGCGCTGTCCACGCCGCCGGTGAGCGAAACCACCCCGTCGCGCACGCTCACCCCGATGTCGGTCGAACGCACCTGCGCGTCCCAGGCGAGTTCGTCGAGCACGTCGCGCTGGATCCGGTCGTCGCTGCGGGTCGCCGTCGTCGCGGTCATGGCACCCCCATCCGCCTCGGGTCTTGTCCCCCGAGGCTGCCCGCCGACGGGGTGAGAAGGGCTCACCCGGTCGGGGTGAACCGGCCCGGAGAAGGAAAAAGGGCGGCGGGTGCCATGGCCAACCCCCTTGGCCACGCCACCCGCCGCCCCGGAGGGAGGAAGCAGGTCCTGTTCGTTAGGACGCTTCGGCGAGCGTCACGGTTGCCGTCGCCTCGGCGCCATTTCGCTGGTACGTCACCTCGACCTGGTCACCGACCTTGCCGGCCTGGACGGCGGCCACCAGGTCGTTGGAGTCGTTGATCACCTTGTCGCCGAACCGGGTGATCACGTCACCCTGTTGCAATCCCGCCCGCTCGGCCGCGCTGCCCGGGTTCACCGCGCCGATCAGCGCGCCGCCGTCGGGTGCCGCGTTCACGCTGACCCCCAGCGACGGGTGGCTTACCTTCTCGCCACGCTGGAGCTTCTCCGCGACGTCCTTGGCCTTGTTGCTCGGGATGGCGAAGCCCACGCCGATGTTTCCGGTGCTGCCCTGTCCCGCGGTGGCGATCGCGGTGTTGATGCCGATCACCTCGCCGCGGGTGTTGACAAGTGCGCCACCTGAGTTGCCGGGGTTGATCGGGGCGTCGGTCTGCAACAGCCCCGAGATCGAGCTGACCGCCTGACCCGGGAGTTGCTGGCCGCCACCGGCCTGGATGGTGCGGTCCCGGGCGCTGAGGATCCCAGCGGTGACCGAGCCCTGCAGACCGAGCGGGCTGCCCAGTGCGAGCACCTGGTCACCGACCTGCATGGCGTCACTGTCGCCGAGGGTGGCCGGTTGGAGGTCGGTCAGCCCGTTCGCCTTCAGCACCGCGAGGTCGGTCTTCGGGTCGGTGCCGACGACCTCGGCCTGGGTGCTGGTGCCGTCCGCGAAGAAGACCCGGACCGTGTCGCCGCCCCCGGCGATCACGTGGTTGTTGGTCAGCAGGTAGCCGTCGGCACTGAGCACCACGCCGGAGCCCTCACCACTGCCGGTGCTGATTGACACGACGCTGTCCTGCACCGACGCGGCGATGCGCGGCAGGTCGGCGCCGTCGATCACAGGCGCGGCGCTGTAGGTGCGGGTCACCCCGCCGCCGTCGCTCAGCGCCAGGGTGAGCGCCCCACCGGCGACGCCGCTGCCCAGCATCAATGCGAACACCGCCACGCCGGCTCCGGCAAGCTTGGCGATCTTGCCGAGGCGGGGCCCGCTGGACGGAGTGGGTGCCCACGTGGCCGGCTGCCCCGGGTACCCGCCCGGAGTTCCGGGCTGCCCCGGGTAGCCACCCGGCGTGCCGGCGGCCTGCCCGGGATACCCGGACTGGGCCGCACCCGGCCCGGTCGGCTGGGCGCCGCTCCAGGCGGGCTGGCCGGGATACCACGGGTTTGTGGGGTAGCGGGCACCCGGCTGGTACGGATGCTGGTGGTGGTGGTGGCCGCCGGTCGGCGCCCAACTGGGCTGACCGGAGACCGGCTGTGCCGCCGGGGTCGAGCCGGCGGGGGCCGGGGCCGGCTGGCTCGGCGCGGCGTCCGGGCCGGCCGGCGACGGGTCGACGGCCCGGACCGGTACGGTCGGCGCCTCGACCGTCGGGTCGGCGTCGGGACGGGCGGGGGACGGGGAGTCGGACCGCGCGTACTCGGCGCGGGACAGCTCGGGATGCGACGGCTCGGCGTCGGTAGGGGCCGGCCGGCGCGGGTCGGACTCGTACTCGGTCATGCCCCTACCTTCTCCCATCGCTCTGCGTCCCGCCTTGGGCTGAACTGAGGATTGGCTGAAAATCACTAGTCATCGATGTCGGTGTCCGGTGCGAGCGGCAGCCGTACCCGGAAGGTGGCACCGCCACCCGGCGTCTCGGTCACCTCGACCGTGCCCTGGTGCACGGTCACCAGCGCGGCCACGATGGCGAGGCCGAGACCGGTGCCGGTGTTACCGTCGGTCCGGCGGGTACGCGAGGCGTCCACCCGGTAGAAGCGCTCGAAGACCCGCTCCGCCTGCTCGGCCGTGAGCCCCGGCCCGGTGTCGGCCACCTCGATCACCGCCAGGTTGCCGGGTTCGGCGCGCAGCCGCAACATGACCGCCGCACCGGGCGGGGTGTGCCGCACCGCGTTGGTCATCAGGTTGCCGATCACCTGCCGCAGCCGGGCGTCGTCGCCGCGTACCACAAGCGGCCCGGAGCCGGGCTCGATCTCCAGCTCGATCCGCCGGTCCGGTGCCATCGCCCGGGCCGCCGCCACCGCGTCGGCGGCCAGCACCGGCAGCTCCACCGGGGCGAGCGAGAGCGGTCGTTCGCGATCCAGCCGAGCCAGCAGCAGCAGATCCTCCACCAGCAGACCCATCCGGGCCGCCTCGTCCTCGATGCGGCGCAGCAGGTCGGAGGTCTGTTCCGGGGCGCGGGCCGCACCCTGGCGGTACAGCTCAGCGAAGCCGCGGATGGTGGTCAGCGGGGTACGCAGCTCGTGTGAGGCGTCCGCCACGAACTGGCGCATCCGTTCCTCGGAGCGGCGGGCCCGGGCTTCGGAGGCTCGGGCCCCCTCGGCGGCCTCCCGGGCGGCCACCTCGGCGGCCCGGGCGGCGGACTCCGACGCCGCCCGGGCGGTGAAGGCCATCTCGATCTGACTGAGCATCGCGTTCAGGGCCCGGGAGAGCCGCCCCAGCTCCGAGGTCGGGCAGGGCTGACCGTCCTCCGGGTCGGGCACCCGTCGGCTCAGGTCTCCGCCGGCGATGGCGGCGGCGGTACGTTCGATCTCCACCAACGGCTTGAGGCTGGTCCGGACGATCGCTGCCCCGATCGAGGCGAGCAGCACCAGCACGGCCCCACCGACCAGCAGGTCGATCCAGATGAGCCGTTTGACCGCCTGGTCCACGTCGGTCAGGTGCTGCGCGATCGCCGTCCACTGACCGTTGGGCAGCTCGGTGTACAGCACTCGCCAGCGCATGTCGCTGGCCCGGGCCCGGGCGGGGAACGGCTTCCCGGCCGCCTGCTCGAAGCCGGCGGCGTTCTCCGGCCAGGGCGGCAGGTCGTTGATGTCAAACCGCTTGGTGTCGAAGTAGACCCAGGAGACGGCGCCGGTCCGGCTGTCGGTGAAGACCACCAGGTAGTCGGTGGGCAGGTCGGTGCCGAACCGCTCGGCGCCGGCCACCGCTTCGAGGTTGTTGGCCGAGGTCGTCAGTTCCGCGTCCACCTGGTCGACCAGGTAGCTACGGAGGAAGATCGTGGTCAGCGAGGCGATCACCAGCAGCGCGGCGGCGACCAGGGTCAGCACGGCCGCGACCAGCTTGACCCGCAGCGGTACCGCGCGGAGCCGGAGCTTGCCCTGCTGGAGGGCGTTCACGCCGCCGGCTTGCGCAGGACGTACCCGACGCCACGCAGGGTGTGGATCAGCCGGGGATCGGTCGTGTCGACCTTGCGACGCAGGTACGAGATGTACGACTCGACGATGTTGTCATCGCCCCGGAAGTCGTAGTTCCACACGTGGTCGAGGATCTGCGCCTTCGACAGCACCCGGTTGGCGTTGAGCATCAGGTAACGCAGCAGTTTGAACTCGGTAGGCGAGAGCTGCACCCGCTGACCGGCCCGGTACACCTCGTGGGTCTCCTCGTCCAACTCCAGGTCAGCGAAGGTGAGCCGGGCGGGTGCCTGATCGCCGGTGCTGGTGCGGCGCAGCACCGCCCGGATGCGGGCGGTCAGCTCCTCCAGGCTGAACGGCTTGGTCACGTAGTCGTCGCCGCCCAGGGTGAGCCCACGGATCTTGTCGTCGGTCGCGTCGCGGGCGGTGAGGAAGACCACCGGGGTACGCGTGCCGCCCTCGCGCATCATCCGGATCACCTCGAACCCGTCGAGGTCCGGCAGCATCACGTCGAGCACCACGAGGTCGGGACGATGATCCCGAGCCGCGCTGAGCGCGGCGCTGCCGCTGGTGGCGGTGGCCACGTCGAATCCCGCAAAGCGCAGGCTCGCGGAGAGCAGTTCGAGGATGTTGGGATCGTCCTCGACGACGAGCAGTCGCGCCTCGGTCTGGGTAGCGGCCATGCCGCCCATCATCCGCGCAGACACTGCGCCTCTGCTGGGCGGACCCTGGAAAAAACCTGTGAGCGACAGGATCGGCCCGCTGCTCCAGCCACCGGGTCACCCGGCACCGACGGTCAGGCGGCCAGCGGCAGCTCCCGCTCGCCCGCCACCCCGGCGGGGGATGCCGCGGCCGGAGAACGGGTCGGTCCCGGCAGCGCTGTCGCTGCGGGCCGCGCCGGCTGCCCGGGCACGGCAACCACCGACGTCGGCTGCGCGACTGGCGTCGACGGTACGAGATGCACCGCCGACTCGGCGACCCGAGCCAGCGCCCGCCGGTCGGCGGACCGTCCCGGATGCAGCGGCGCGGCGATGTCGACGCAGACCGTCAGGCTCCGGACGGCGAGCATCCGCCGCACCGACCGCAGCAGGGTCTCGTCGCCCACGAAGGCCGGTGCCGTGGTGGTCTCACCGGTCACCCCGCAGCGGTAGCCGATCCGCAGTGGCACGACGGGCGCTCCGGCGTCGATCGCGGCCTGGAACATCGCCGGCCGGAAACCGGTCGGCGGACGGCAGCCGGCTGCCGCACCGCACCAGGTGGTGCCCTCCGGGAACACCGCGACCGAGCGGCCCGCCCGCAGCGCCGAGGCGACCCGACCCACCGTCGCGGGCAGCCCACGAGGGCGAGAACGGTCCACGAAGACGGTGCCGCCCGCGCGGGCGAGCAGACCGATCAGCGGCCACCGCCGTACCTCCTGCTTGGCCACCAGCCGGGCGGGCGCGACCGCGAGCAGCGCCAGGACGTCCCACCAGGAGACGTGGTTGGCGACCAGCAGGGCCCGCCGCCGAGGCAGCCGACCGCGCACTTCGAGGCGTACGCCGCAGGCGCGGGCGGTGGATCGGGCCCAGCCGCGCAGCGCGGCCTGACGTTCCCGAGTCGGCAGCGCCGGAAGCAGGGCCGCCAACCCGACGCCGAGCCCGAGCAGCCCGAGCAGGCCGGCGGCGCGACCCAACTGCCGGACCGCCGAGATGGCGGGAGCATCGCCGGGGCCGGGCAGGCAGTCCGGACCGCAGCCGGAACTGGGCCGCCACAGCGTGTTCACGGCTGCCCGCCGAGGAAGTGCCGCAGGTAACGCGGGTTGATCCGATCCATGGAGAGCAGCACGTAGAAGTCGGCCACCCCGAAGTCCGGGTCGTACGCCGGCTCCCCGCAGAGCTGGGCGCCGAGCCGCAGGTACCCGCGCAGCAGCGGCGGGACCAGCCGGGCCGATCCGGCGACGGTCTCGGTCGGCACGCCCGGTTCGGCGAACCAGGGTCGCAGCGGCCGGACCCGCAGCGGCGGCGGTGACAGGTGCTTAGCCCGCGCCTGGGCCCAGACCTCGGCGGCGGCGAGGCCACCGTCGGCCACCGGTACGGAGGCACACCCGCCGAGCCAGCGCAGCCCGCGCAGGTGCAGGTAGCGGGCGATGCCAGCCCACATCAAGTTGATCACCGCTCCGCTGCGGTGCGCGGGGTGCACGCACGAGCGGCCGGCCTCGACCAGCTGGGTACGCAACGGGTCGAGCGCGGTCAGGTCGAACTCGCCCTCGGCGTAGCGGCGGTTGGTGCGCCCCGGCGGAAGCAGCCGGTAGGTGCCGACCACCTCACCGCTGCTCTCCTGGCGCACCACCAGGTGATCGCAGTAACTGTCGAAGACGTCGCGGTCGAGGCCGGCCGCGTCGGCGGACACGGTGGCGCCCAACTCGCCGGCGAACACCTGATGACGCAGGCGTTGCGCGGCCTCGACCTGGCTGGGATTGTCGGCGATCGAGAGGGTGTAGCCGCTGGTCGTCAGTGCGACGCCCGCGGCTGGCAGAACGGCCATGCCCTCTGTGTAGCGCCCGGTCGGTTGCCGGCCATGGTGGCCGGCGATGTCGATCCGGTGAACGCCGGTCGGCGACCGGTGGCTGACCCGCCACCGCAGCCGTCAGCAGCGGCGTGCGAGGCTGCCGGTGTCCCGGCGACGATGCCGGGTGGGCGGAGGGGCTTGATGATCATCGAGGGGCGCTTCAACGGACCGTCCGGCTCAGGCAACGGCGGTTGGAGCGCCGGGGTCTTCGCCGCCGCCTACGGCGGGGACGGTCCGGTCGAGGTGACCCTGCGCCGACCGCCGCCGCTGGACACCCCGTTGACGCTTGTGGACGCGCAGGTGCGCGACCCGGCCGGCGAGGTGATCGCGCAGCTGCGCCCGGCCGGCGATCTCGGCGAGGCCGTCCCGCCGGTGGACCTGGCGACCGCCCGGGCCGCCTCGGCGGCGTACCCGGGGCTGGTGGAGCACCCGTTTCCCGGCTGCTACGTCTGTGGCCCGGAACGCGCCGACGGCCTGCGGATCTTTCCGGGTCGGCTGCCGGACGGCCGGACGGCCGCGCCGGTGCGGGCGCCCCGGCAGGTCGTCCTCGCCACGGTCTGGGCGGCCCTGGACTGCCCCGGCGGCTGGGCGGTGATCGGCGCCGGCCGCCCGTACGTGCTCGGCCGGATCGCGGCCCGGATCGACGCGCTGCCCCGTCCGGGCGACGAGTGCGTGGTGACCGGTACGTTGATCGGCACCGAAGGCCGCAAGGCGTTCGTGCACACCAGCCTCTACGCCCCGGACGGCCAGCTACTCGGCCACGCCCGGGCAACCTGGATCGCCGTGTAGAGACGCCTGTCCATCGGCTCGTACCTGGGGATGAGACGGCTCCTGCCTGAGGCGGACCACGATTTCCCGAACGAGTCCGATTGAATTGTTTGACCATTAACGTCACGCTGTGCAACGGCGCACCCCGGCGCCGCCACGGGAGGAGAACGATGACCGACGGGCGACCAAGCCCCACCAACGACGCACAGATCGTGGTTTCCGGTCTGACCAAGCGGTACCGCAACGTGCTCGCGGTCAACAACCTGTCCTTCACGGTCGAACCGGGTCGGGTCACCGGCTTCCTCGGCCCGAACGGTGCGGGTAAGACCACCACCCTGCGCATGCTGCTGAATCTGGTCACCCCGACTGCCGGCGGGGCGACCATCGGTGGCCAGCGGTACCCCGAACTGGCCGACCCGCTGCGGCACGTCGGCGCGGTCCTGGAGGCGTCCAGCGCGCACAAGGGCCGCACCGGCATCAACCACCTGCGGGTGATCTGCGCCGCCGCCGGGCTGCCGCGGGAGCGGGCCGACCAGGCGTTGGAGCTGGTCGGGCTGACGCCGGCCGCCAAGCGCAAGTTCAAGGGCTACTCGCTGGGCATGAAGCAGCGGCTCGGCATCGCCGCCGCGATGCTCGGCGACCCGCGGGTGCTGATCCTCGACGAGCCGGCCAACGGGTTGGACCCGGAGGGCATCCGGTGGATGCGCGGGTTCCTCAAGGGCCTGGCCACCGAGGGCCGCACGGTGCTCGTCTCCAGCCACCTGCTCTCCGAGATGCAGTTGCTGGCCGACGACGTGGTGATCATCGCGGCCGGGCAGTTGGTCCGGCAGGGGCCGGTGGAGCAGGTGATCGGTTCCATGGCGCAGGGCGTCCGGGTCCGGGTCCGCACTCCGCAGGCCGACGCGCTCACCGCCGCGCTGAAGGACGGGCCGGCCACGGTGGAGAGCGACGGGCAGGGCGCGCTCCTGATCGGCGGGGTCGACGCCCCGACGGTGGGCCGGGCGGCCCTGGCGGCCGGGGTGGAACTGCATGAGCTGACCACTGAACGACCCGACCTGGAACGCGTGTTCCTGGAGCTGACGGCCGGAAAGGCGGGCATCCGATGAGCAACCTTGTCCGCTCCGAACTTCTCAAGATCCGTACGACCAGCACCTGGTGGTGGCTGGCCATCGGGGCGTTCCTGTCGATCGCCCTGGCCTTCGCCTTCAACGCGTGGCTGGCCAGCGAGACGCTCAGCGGCGGCGGGGAGGAGTTCGGCTACACCGGCGACGCCGCCTCCGCGCCCGCTCAGGCGGCGAACCTCTACACCTCGGGGCAGTACCTGGGGCTGATGTTCGTGATGCTCATCGGCATTCTCATGGTCACCAACGAGTTCTTCCACCAGACCGCGACCACGACGTTCCTGGCCACCCCGCGACGCACCTCGGTGATCGTCAGCAAGCTCATCGCGGCCAGCCTGCTCGGCTTCGCGTTCTGGCTGGTCACCACGATCATCGACCTCGCCGCCGGTGCGACGTTCCTGTCGCTTAACGACTACGGCACACTGCTCGGCGAGTGGGAGGTGCAACGGGCCCTGCTGCTCAACCTGATGGCGTACGCGATCTGGACGGTGCTCGGCGTGGGCATCGGCACGCTGATCACCAATCAGTTGGGCGCGGTGATCACCGCCTCGGTGCTCTACCTGATCGGAACCCAGGTGGTGGGCCTGCTCTTCCTGCTGCTGGCCAACGTGCTGGACAACATGGCCGTGATCAAGTGGCAGGTGGTCTGGCCGGCCGCCGCCTCCCAGGTGATGATCACGCCAGGCGAGAACGAGATGCTGCCCGCCTGGTGGGTCGGCGCGCTCGTGCTGGTGGGGTACGCCGTGGTCAGCGGCGTGGTCGGAATCCTCATCACCCGGCGCCGCGACGTCTCCTGACACCCGGGCGACCGACTCGGGTCGCCTCCGCCCCGACGGGCCCGGTGCACCGGTCGACAGCCGGCGCACCGGGCCCGTCGGCCATAGCAGCGATCAAGGGAATACGCAGCGCTTACCGAACTTCTGGCATCTTCTGTGAATCCGACCACGCGACGGAGGCGGAAATGCCCCGGGGTTCGCTACGGCGTAGCCTGGAACCGTCCTCTGCGTCCGTCCCGGCGCATCGGACACCGCGTGACACACAAACCCGCGTGAAAGAGGCGATTACCGGCCGTGTCGACCCAGCAGACTTCGCAGGAGAACCCACTGGCGGGTTTCGGCCCGAACGAGTGGATCGTCGAGGAGATGTACCAGCGCTATCTCGCCGATCCCAGCAGCGTCGACCCGGCCTGGCACGATTTCTTCGCCGACTACCGTCCCGGCCAGAGCACAGCGGGCACCGGTGACGGGCGGCCGGCCACCACCGCCGCGACCACGGACGCCACCCCGGCCAGGACCGAGCCGGCGACGAAGAGCGAACCGGCGGCGAAGGCCGAGCCGGCGGGCAAGGCGGAACGCGGTACCACGGCGGCGACGTCGAAGCCGGCAGCCGCCGCGTCGAAGCCGGCGCCCGCCGCGAAGCCGACCACCGCGAAGCCGGCCAAGGCCGAGCCGGCGAAGAGCCAGCCGACCCGGACCGCGCCCACCGCCAACGGGCCACAGACCACCCCGCTGCGCGGAGTAGCCGCCAAGATCGTCCAGAACATGGATGCGTCGCTGGCCGTACCGACCGCGACGAGTGTCCGAGCCGTGCCGGCCAAGCTCCTGGTCGACAACCGCATCGTGATCAACAACCACCTCGCCCGGGGCCGCGGCGGCAAGGTCAGCTTCACCCACCTGATCGGCTACGCCCTGGTGCGGGCGCTCGTCGCCCACCCCGAGATGAACAACTCCTTCGCCGAGGTCGACGGCAAGCCGGTGATGGTCCGCCCCGAGCACGTCAACCTGGGCATCGCCATCGACCTGACCAAGCCGGACGGCAGCCGTAACCTGGTGGTCCCCTCCATCAAGGCCTGCGAGCAGATGGACTTCCGGCAGTTCTGGCAGGCGTACGAGGACGTCGTCCGGCGCGCCCGGCGCAACGAGCTGACCATGGAGGACTACTCCGGCACCACGATCTCGCTGACCAACCCCGGCGGCATCGGCACGGTGCACTCCATGCCGCGACTGATGCAGGGCCAGAGCGCGATCATCGGGGTCGGTGCCATGGAGTACCCGGCGCCGTACCAGGGCATGAGCGAGGCCACCCTGGCCGAGCTGGCGGTCAGCAAGGTCATCACGCTGACCAGCACGTACGACCACCGGATCATCCAGGGCGCGCAGTCCGGCGAGTTCCTCAAGGTCATGCACGAGCTGATGCTCGGCGAGCACGGCTTCTACGACCAGATCTTCACCTCGCTGCGGATCCCGTACGAGCCGGTGCGCTGGATGCGCGACGTCGCGGTCGACAGCGAGGGGCAGATCAACAAGACCGCCCGGGTCCACGAGCTGATCCACTCCTACCGGGTTCGTGGCCACCTGATGGCTGACACCGACCCGCTGGAGTTCAAGATCCGCAAGCACCCGGATCTGGACGTCCTCCAGCACGGGCTGACCCTGTGGGACCTGGACCGCACCTTCCCGGTGAACGGCTTCGCCGGCCGGCAGCGGATGAAGCTGCGGGAGATCCTCGGCGTCCTGCGCGACTCGTACTGCCGCCGGGTCGGCATCGAGTACATGCACATCCAGGACCCGGCCGAGCGCCGCTGGATCCAGGAGCGGGTCGAGCGCAAGTACGAGAAGCCGCCGGCCGGGGAGCAGAAGCACGTGCTCAACCGGCTCAACGCGGCCGAGGCCTTCGAGACCTTCCTCCAGACCAAGTACGTCGGCCAGAAGCGCTTCTCGCTGGAGGGCGGTGAGTCGCTCATCCCGCTGCTCGGTGAGGTGCTGGAGGCCGCCGCCGAGGGCGACCTGGACGAGGTTGTCATCGGCATGGCCCACCGGGGTCGGCTCAACGTGCTGGCCAACATCGTCGGCAAGCCGTACGAGAAGATCTTCTCCGAGTTCGAGGGGCACCTGGACCCACGCTCCACCCAGGGCTCCGGCGACGTGAAGTACCACCTGGGCCAGAACGGCAAGTTCACCACCCCCGACGGCGACCACGCGGTGAAGGTCTCGGTGGTGGCGAACCCGTCGCACCTGGAGGCCGTCGACCCGGTGCTGGAGGGGATCGTCCGGGCCAAGCAGGACCGCATCGACCTCAAGCTGGAGGGCTACACCGTGCTGCCGCTGGCGGTGCACGGTGACGCGGCCTTCGCCGGCCAGGGCGTGGTGGCCGAAACGCTCAACCTCTCCCAGCTGCGTGGTTACCGCACCGGTGGGACGGTGCACGTGGTGGTCAACAACCAGGTCGGCTTCACCACCGCCCCGGAGTACAGCCGCTCCAGCCTCTACAGCACCGACGTGGCCCGGATGATCCAGGCCCCGATCTTCCACGTCAACGGCGACGACCCGGAGGCCGTGGTCCGGGTCGCCCGGCTCGCCTTCGAGTACCGCCAGGCGTTCAACAAGGACGTCGTCATCGACCTGGTCTGCTACCGGCGGCGCGGGCACAACGAGGGCGATGACCCCTCGATGTCCAACCCCCAGATGTACCGGATTATCGACTCGAAGCGCTCGGTCCGCAAGCTCTACACCGAGGAGCTGATCGGGCGGGGTGACATCACCCTGGAAGACGCCGAAGAGCTGCTGCGCGACTACCAGGCACAGCTTGAGCGGGTCTTCAAGGCCACCCGCGACGCGGCCAGCACGCCACGTCAGCTGAGCCGCCCGCCCCGGCAGGACGAGCCCGAGCCGCAGGTGGAGACGGCGACCGAGGCGTCGGTCATCAAGGCCATCGGTGAGGCGCACGTCAACCTGCCGGACGGCTTCACCCCGCACAAGCGGATCCGGCAGCTGCTCGACCGGCGGGCCCGGATGGCCGTCGAGGGCAACATCGACTGGGGCTTCGGCGAGATCATCGCTTTCGGTGCGCTGCTGCACGACGGGGTCACCGTCCGGCTCGCCGGGCAGGACTCGCGTCGCGGCACCTTCGTGCAGCGGCACGCCTCGATCGTCGACGCGGAGACCGGCGACGACTACCTGCCGCTGCAGTCGCTCACCGCCGACGGCGAGCGGTCCCGGCTCTTCGTGCACGACTCGCTGTTGAGCGAGTACGCGGCGATGGGCTTCGAGTACGGCTACTCGGTGGAGAACCTCGACGCGCTGGTCTGCTGGGAGGCGCAGTTCGGTGACTTCGTCAACGGCTCCCAGTCGGTGATCGACGAGTTCATCTCCTCAGGTGAGGTGAAGTGGGGCCAGCGGTCCGCGGTGACCCTGCTGCTGCCGCACGGCCACGAGGGCCAGGGGCCGGACCACACCTCCGGCCGCCCGGAGCGCTTCCTCCAGCTCTGTGCCGAGGACAACATGCGGGTGGCGAACCCGACCACCCCGGCGAACTACTTCCACCTGCTACGCCGCCAGGCCCTCTCGCCCAAGCGCAAGCCGCTCGTGGTGTTCACACCGAAGTCGCTGCTGCGGCACAAGCTCTGCGTCTCGTCGGTGGAGGACTTCACCACCGGCACCTTCTCCCCGGTGCTGGCCGACCCGGCGGCCGGCAACCCCGAGCGGGTCAAGCGGGTGCTGCTCTGCTCGGGCAAGGTCTACTACGACCTGTTCCAGGCCCGGCAGGAGCGCGGCATCAGCAACACGGCGATCATCCGGCTGGAGCAGCTCTACCCGATGCCGGTGGAGGAGATCCGGGCCGCGCTCGCGCAGTTCCCGAACGCGGAGGACTTCGCCTGGGTACAGGAGGAGCCGGCCAACCAGGGTGCCTGGTCGTTCGTCGCGCTCAACCTGCTGGAGCACCTCGACGGTGTCCGGCTGCGCCGCATCTCCCGTCCGGCCGCCGCGGCGCCGGCCGTCGGCTCGGCGAAGATGCACGAGGTCGAGCAGAACGCGTTGATCGAGGCGGCACTTCCCCGCCCCTGACGAGAACTGACCCGGTCCCGTCCCGCCCTACGGTGGGGCGGGACCGGCCGGCTTCACCGGGGCTCCGGTGAGGAAGCGAGTAGGACCATGTACTTCACCGACCGGGGCATCGAGGAACTGGTCGAGCGGCGCGGCGACGAGCAGGTCAGCCTGGAGTGGCTGGCCGCCCGGCTGCGTGACTTCGTCGACGTGAACCCGGAGTTCGAGGTGCCGATCGAACGGTTCGCCACCTGGCTGGCCCGGCTCGACGACGAAGACGACGACTGATCGCCGGGCGGCCACCCCGGCTGGCCCGGGTGGGCAGGTCCGAGGACCCACGCGGGAACAACCCTGATCTTGTAGCGTGAGTGCCGTGGCCCGCAGCGTGTACCTGACCAGTGTCGGCTCGGGCGGGGGGAAGTCGACGATCGCCCTCGGCCTCGCCGAGTTGTTGTCCCGGCAGGTCGGCGGGATCGGCGTGTTCCGTCCGCTGGTCGCGCAGGATCGCCCCGATCCGATCCTCACCCTGCTCAGCGAGCGTTACCGGGTGGGGCTACCGGTGGCAGACCTGAACGGCACCACGTACGCCGAGGCCACCGCCCTGGTCGCCGACGGTCGTCGGGAGGAGTTGATCTCCCGGATCGTCGAGCGCTACCGGGACGTGGAGCGACGGTTCGCGGCGATGGTCGTGGTCGGCAGTGACTTCGCCGCCGCCGGTGACACCGCCGGCCCGCGCGAGCTGGCCTTCAACGCCCGGCTGGCCACGGAGTTCGGCAGCGTCGTGGTGCCGGTGGTGGACGGCTACGGGCAGCAGCCGGCGGCGATCGCCGCCGCCGCCCGGGGCGCGTACCACGACCTCGCGGACCTCGGCGCGACCGTGCTCGCGGTGCTGGCCAACCGGGTCCCCGGGGCGATGGCGCTGCCCCGGCTGCCGGTCCCCGCGTACGCCATCCCGGAGGTGCCGAGCGTCTCCGCGCCGACGGTGGCGGAGGTGGCGGGGGCGCTGGGCGCCACGCTGCTGGCCGGTGACGAGACCGCGCTCGCCCGCGACGTGCTCGACTACGTCGTCGGTGCGGCCCACGTGCCGACCCTGCTGGAACACCTGACCGAGGGCGCGCTGCTGATCATGCCGGGTGACCGGGACGATCTGCTGGTGGCGGCGAGCGCCGCACACGTCGCCGGCCAGGTGTCGCTGGCCGGGTTGGTGCTCACCCTCGGCGTGCCGCCCGATCCGCGGGCGATGCGTCTGGTGGAGGCGCTGAACGCCCGGCTCGCGGTGCTGTCGGTGACCAGTGACAGCTACCACACGGTGGCCGCGTCGAGCCGGATCGAGGGTCGGCCCAGCGCCGGGAACCCCCGAAAGGTGGAGGCCGCGCTCGGTGCCTTCGAGGCGCATGTCGACACCGTCGAGTTGGCCGGCCGGCTACGGGTCAGCCGGTCCGCCCGGGTCACCCCGTTGATGTTCGAGTACGACCTGATAGACCGGGCCCGGACCCGGCGGCGGCACCTGGTGCTGCCGGAGGGGACCGAGGAGCGGATCCTGCGCGCCACCGAGATCCTGTTGCGCCGGGGAGTGGCCGATCTGACCCTGCTCGGCCGGCCGGAGGAGGTTGCCCGGCGGGCCCGGGAACTGGGGGTGGACATCGGCGAGGCCCGGGTGGTCGACCCGGCGAGCAGCCCTTGGCGCGACGAGTTTGCCGAGGCGTACGCGAAGTTGCGCGCGCACCGGGGGGTCACCGCCGAGTTGGCGCACGACATCGTCGCCCAACCCAACTACTTCGGCACCATGATGGTGTGGGCGGGCCACGCCGACGGCATGGTCTCCGGTGCCACGCACACCACGGCGGCGACCATCCGGCCGGCCTTCGAGATCGTCAAGACCCTGCCGGAGGTCTCCGTCGCCTCCAGCGTCTTCTTCATGCTGCTCGCCGACCGGGTGCTGGTCTACGGCGACTGCGCGGTCAACCGCGATCCGGATGCCGCCCAGCTCGCCGACATCGCCATCTCCTCGGCGGACACCGCGGCCCGGTTCGGCATCGAACCCCGGGTGGCGATGCTGTCCTACTCGACCGGGAGTTCGGGCGCGGGCGAGGACGTGGAGAAGGTCGCGGCGGCCACCGCGCTGGTCCGGCAACGCCGACCCGAACTGGCCGTCGAGGGCCCGATCCAGTACGACGCGGCCATCGACCCGGCCGTCGCCGCCACCAAGCTGCCCGGCAGCGCGGTCGCCGGCCGCGCGACGGTCTTCATCTTCCCGGACCTGAACACCGGCAACAACACGTACAAGGCGGTGCAGCGCTCCGCCGGAGCGGTGGCCGTCGGGCCGGTCATGCAGGGCCTGCGCCGGCCGGTCAACGATCTCTCCCGGGGGGCCACCGTGCCGGACATCGTCAACACCGTGGCGATCACCGCCATCCAGGCCGCCGCGCTCGCCGAGGTGCACCCGTGAGCAAGGTGCTGGTGCTCAACAGCGGATCTTCGTCGATCAAGTACCGGCTGTACGACGGCGACCGGGTGCTGGACAAGGGCACCGTCGAGCGGATCGGTGAGCCCGGCGGTGGGCCGAGCGACCACACCGGCGCGATCCGGCAGATCCTGGACGGGCTGGACCTGACCGGCCTCGCCGCCGTCGGGCACCGGGTGGTGCACGGCGGCCAGCGGTTCACCGCACCGACGCTTGTCGACGACGAGGTGCTGGCCGCCATCACCGACCTGGTGCCGCTGGCGCCCCTGCACAACCCGGCGAACCTCGCCGGCATCGAGGTGGCCCGCCAGGCCCTGCCCGAGGTGCCGCAGGTCGCCGTCTTCGACACCGCGTTCCACCACACGCTGCCCGACTCCGCCGCCACCTACGCGATAGACCGCGAGGTCGCGCAGCGGTACGGAATCCGGCGGTACGGCTTCCACGGCACCTCCCACGCGTACGTGTCCCGGCGCACGGCGGAACTGCTGGACCGCCGGTACGAGGAGATCAACACGATCACACTGCACCTGGGCAACGGCGCCAGCGCCTGTGCGGTGGCCGGCGGACGAAGCGTCGCCACGTCGATGGGCATGTCGCCGTTGGAGGGGCTGGTGATGGGCACCCGCAGTGGCGACCTCGATCCGACGATCGTGTTCCACCTGCGATGCGAGGGCGGACTGGGCGTCGACGAGATCGATGACCTGCTCAACCATCGCAGCGGCCTGCTCGGGCTGAGCGGGGTCAACGACATGCGAGAGCTGCTCGCCCAGCGGGCAGCCGGCGACCAGGCCGCAGCGCTCGCCTTCGACGTCTACTGCCGCCGGATAACCGGCTACGTGGGGGCGTACTACGCGCTGCTCGGCCGGATGGACGCGGTCACCTTCACCGCCGGGGTCGGCGAGCACGCGGCGCCGGTGCGCGCAGCGGCGCTGGCCGGGCTGGACCGGCTCGGCATCACGGTCGACCCGGACCGCAACGCGGGCAGCGGCGACCGGATCATCTCGCCGGACGGCGCGGAGGTGGCCGTCTGCGTGATCGGTACCGACGAGGAGCGGGAGATCGCCCGCGCCGCCCGGGCCGTGGTCAGGGGCGGCGACTGACGCCGGCCCGGTCAGCCGAAGGCGAGCCAGGTGGCGAGGGCGAGCAGCACCGCGGCGACCACAGCCGCCCCGATGATCAGACCAGTACGCGACGCGGCCTCCGCCGGAGCGGCCTCCGTGTCGACGAAGGCACGGAACGCCTCGGTGTTGCCGCTCGGGTCGGTGTAGTTCTCAGCCATGCCGGGAACCTTAGCGAAACCTGTCCAGCCGGCGTGCCCGGTGCGCCCGTACGCGCCGCGGATGGTGCGGGCACAATCGGAGCCATGTCGCGTCGTGCCGCCTCCGCTCTGGCCGCCACCGCTCTCCTCGCCAGCACCCTGGCAGGCTGTTCCACCGACCGTGAGCCCACCGAGCGGGCGGATGCCCCCACTCCGCAGGCCACTGTCTCCGTCGCGCCCTCGGTCTCCCCGGCGGTCCCTGCCGGCAACGCCCCGGAGGGCACCTTCGCGCTCGGCGTACGACAGCTGAAGCTGAACCGCGACGGCGACCGACCGCTGCCGGTGACCGTCTGGTACCCGGCGGCCGGCCGGGCCGGTGGGCAGCCGGCCAGCGGTGTCGACGCCGCGGACGGGAAGTTCCCCGTGATCATGTTCAGCCACGGCCTGGGTGGCCGTCCCGACGACTACGAGTCGCTGCTGACCCGGTGGGCCTCGGCCGGTTTCGTGGTGGCCGCGCCGACCTTCCCGAAGACCTCCCGTGGTGGCGGCGACCCAAATGTGCTCGATGTGCTCAACCAGCCGGCCGACGTGTCGTACGCGCTGACCCGGTTGCTCGCCCTCGACACCCGGGACGGTGATCCCCTTCGCGGGCGGCTGGCCACCGACCGGGTGGCCGCCGCCGGCCACTCCGCGGGTGCGGTGACCACCATCGGGCTGTTCACCGCCGGCCGCGACGAGCGGCTGGCCGCCGGAATCGTCTTCGCCGGCACCGCCCTCGGGGTGGGCACCGCGTTCGCCGGTGCCGCCGCGCCGCAGCTGTTCGTGCACGGCCAGGCCGACGAGGTGGTGCAGTACGCCGCCGGCAAGGCCGTGTACGACAAGGTGCCGTGGCCGAAGGCGATGCTGAGCCTGCCCGACGGCGACCATGGCCGTGCCCTGCTCCGCGGCGAGGGGGCCGCGCTGCGGGTGGTCGCCGACACCACCACCGAGTTCCTGCGTTGGACGCTCTACGGCGACGCCGAAGCCAAGAAGCGCATCCCCACCGCCGCCTCCCGCGACGACGTCGCCACCCTCGACAACAACCTGTAACCCGCACACCGCCGGATCCACGCCGCACCATCGGGGATGTTGCTGCCTCAGCGGCCGGGCAGCCCCCACCATCAGGGAAAGTGCGCGATCCGGTCGGTCCGGGGACGGATCAGGCGGTGTGGTCGACGACCACCTTGCCGAAGACGTCACCTGAGTGCAGCCGAGCGAAGGCGTCGCCGACGCGGCTGAACGGCACCACGCTGTCGATCACCGGACGCACGCCTCGCTCGGCGCAGAACGTCAGCAGGGCGGCCAGTTCGTCAGGCGTGCCCATCGAGGTACCCAGGATCTCCAGCTGCATGGCGAAGACCCGGCGCAGGTTGACAGTCGGCTCGTGGCCGGCGGTGGCGCCGGAGACCACGATCCGGGCACCCAGGGCGGCCGACTTCAACGAGTGGTCGAAGGTCGCCGCACCGACCGTCTCGATCACCAGGTCGACCCGCTCGGGCAGCCGCGCGCCCGGTTCCACGGCGGTCGCGCCCAACTCGGCGATGCGCTCGCGCTTGGCGGCGTCGCGGCTGGTCGCGTACACCCGCTTGCCGAGCGCGACGGCCAGCGCGACGGCCGCGGTGGCCACGCCACCCCCGGCGCCCTGGACCAGGACGGCGTCGGCGTCGGCGACCCGGCCCTTGGTGGTGAGCATCCGCCAGGCCGTCAGCCAGGCCGTCGGCAGGCACGCGGCGTCGGCCGCCGCCAGCCCCGCCGGCAGCGGCAGCAGGTTCGACCTGGGTACGGCCACCCGCTCCGCCAGCGTCCCGGGGAAGTGCTCGGAGAGGATGGACATTCCGCGCGGGTCGCCGGGCGTCGGTACGACGGGGTAGACGACCACCTCGTTACCGTCGGGGTCCACGCCGGCCGCGTCGCAGCCGAGGATCATCGGCAGTTGTTCGGCACGGAGCCCGACGCCGCGTAGCGACCACAGGTCGTGGTGGTTCAGCGAACTGGCCGTGACGCGCAGCGTCACCCAGTCCTCGTCGGGCAGGCTCGGCTCGGGCTGATCACCGACGGTGAGCGCGGCGAGCGGGTCGGCGTCGTCGAAACGGGAGGCGAAGGCGGCACGCATGATCCGCACCGTAACAAGCTGAGCGCCCGTTAAGAAGGGCCCTGTCCACGCCTGGACAGGGCCCTTCGACACCTCAGGCGCGGGCCACGCCGTCCCGGCGGGCCGCCTCGGCGACCGCGTCGGCCACCGCCGGTGCCACCCGCGGGTCGAGCGGCGAGGGCACGATGGCCTCGGGCGTGAGCGTCTCGGCCACCACCGAGGCGATCGCGTCGGCCGCGGCGACCTTCATGGCGTCGGTGATCCGGGTGGCTCGGGCGTCGAGCGCACCTCGGAAAACGCCCGGGAAGGCCAACACGTTGTTGATCTGATTCGGGTAGTCACTGCGGCCGGTGGCGACCACCGCGACGTGTCGGGCCGCCACCTCCGGGTCCACCTCGGGGGTGGGGTTGGCCAGCGCGAACACGATGCCGCCCGGGGCCATGCCGGCGACCGCACGTTCGGGGATCCGCCCGCCGGAGACCCCGATCAGCACGTCGGCGTCGCGCAGCGCCTCGGCGACGCCGCCCTGCCGGCCGTCGGCGTTGGTCAGCTCGGCGAGTTCGGCCTTCGTCCCGGTGAGTCCGGCGCGCTGCCGACAGATGATGCCCTGGGAGTCGCAGACCACGACTCGCTCCGGGTCCACGCCGCCGGCCACCAGCATCCTGGTCACCGCCACGCCGGCCGCTCCCGCACCGCTGACGGCCACCCGCAGATCCCCGAGCTTGCGGTTGAGCAGCGTCGCCGCGTTGCGCAACGCGGCCAGCACGACGATCGCGGTGCCGTGCTGGTCGTCGTGGAAGACGGGGATGTCCAACGCCTCGTCGAGCCGCCGCTCCACCTCGAAGCACCGCGGCGCGCTGATGTCCTCCAGGTTGATGCCACCGAACGACGGCGCGAGCGCGGTGACCACCGCGACGATCTCGTCGACGTCCTGGGTGGCCAGGCAGACCGGTACCGCGTCGACCCCGCCGAACTGCTTGAACAGCACGGCCTTGCCCTCCATCACCGGCAGCGCGGCGCTCGGGCCGATGTTGCCGAGACCGAGTACGGCCGAGCCGTCGGTGACGACCGCGACTGCGCGCGAGGCCCAGGTGTAGTCGTGGGCGAGGGACGGGTCGGCGGCGATCGCCTCGCAGACCCGGGCCACACCCGGGGTGTACGCGAGGGAGAGATCGTCCCGGCTGGTCAGCGGCACGGTCGAGACGACGGCCATCTTGCCGCCCCGGTGCAGTTGGAAGACGGGATCAGCAGGGTCCACGGTGGACGAAGACATGGTGACTCCAGAAAGATCGAGCAACTGGGCCGGCCGGTCGGGCGCACGGTGAGGCGAGCGAGCGGCGGCGGTGCGGGGGGTCACCCGGGCACTTCCGAGCATAGTCAGGCTCAGGGGTCCAGTATGTGAGCAGGTTCATAACGGTCTTGGCGGCACCCGGCCGGGCCGGGGCCAGTACCGGGCCACCACCCGGCCCTGCACGTCCGCCACGCCGTAGCTGCGAGAGTCGTCGGTGACCAGGCCGTTGTCACCGGACAGCCACCAGCCGCCGTCGACGGGGCGGACGGCCCGTTTGACCACCAGCAGGTCCGGTCGAGTGCGGAAAACCGCAATCACCACGTCACCGGGCCGGGTGGCCCGGCCGCCCCGGCGCACCAGCACCGCGTCACCGTGACGCAGCGTGGGTGCCATGGAGGGTCCGGTCACCAGCACGGCCGACAGCGGCCACCGCAGCCGGGTGGCGGGCACGGGTTTCACCTCCAGCCCCCTCGGGGACCACCGTCCAGGAGTAATGTCGTCTTGGATCATCGCAAACTTCCCATGGAGGATCCCGATGCGACTTCCACGCATCCTTGCGCCCCGCGTGAGCGCCAGCGCCCACTGCGACCTGCCCTGCGGCGTCTACGACCCCGCGCAGGCCCGCATCGAGGCCGAGTCGGTGAAAATGATCTGCGAGAAGTACCAGGCCAACACCGACCCGGAGTTCCGCACCAGGGCCATCCTGATCAAGGAGCAGCGGGCCGAGCTGGTCAAGCACCACCTCTGGGTGCTGTGGACCGACTACTTCAAGCCTCCGCACTTCGAGAAGTACCCGCACCTGCACCAGCTGTTCAACGAGGCCACCAAGCTGGCCGGTGCCGCCGGCGCCAAGGGCGCCACCGATCCGACCAAGGCGGACGAGCTGCTTCAGAAGATCGACGAGATTTCCAAGATCTTCTGGGAGACCAAGCAGGCGTGAGGTCGCCCGCGTACGGCACCTGAACCTGGTTCATCGCGTCGGCGGTCGGCGCGTCCCGTTGGGGACGTGCCGACCGCCGACGCGTTGTGGCCCTCGGATCCCGTCCGGGCGGTGCCGTGCGGTCCGGACGCGCCGCCGGGCCGCCGCACTGACCGTCGTCAACCGCGTGGCGGCCCGAGCGGGTAGAGTCCCCGACCGGGGGGATGAGTGGTGACTCAACTGACCGGCCAGCCGACGACCGATGACGACATCGTGCACCTCACCGTGCCCGCGGACGGCGGATATCTGAGCGTTCTCCGCACCGCCACCGCCGGTCTCGCGGCACGGCTCCAGTTCGCCCTGGACGAGATCGAGGATCTGCGCATCGCGGTCGACGAGGCGTGCGCGATGCTGCTCGCCATCGCCGCCGCGGACGCCGAACTGGACTGCCGCTTCGCGGTCACCGAGGACGCACTGACCGTCGAGGTGACCGTGCCGACGATGCCGGGCGCCCGGCTGCCGGCGGAGTCGTCGTTCGCCTGGAAGGTTCTCACCGCGCTGACCACCTCGGCGGGGGCACGGGCGAGCGACGGCCGGGCGACCATCTCGCTGCTCACCCGACGCGCCTCCGGCTGGTGACCGGGCCCCCGGGTCAGCTCACTCGAAGCCCAGGGCGCGGGTGGTCGGCGGGCTCACCAGCAGCCAGGTGACCCCGACGCCGAGCGTGATAAGTGGCACGCCGAGCCAGCCGAGCCCGCCCTGGATCATGAACCAGCCGATCGGCAGCAGCATGAGCTGAAGCACGATGGCCGGCGCGCGGGCACCGGCCCGCCGTCGGAGCAGGGCACCGCCCAGCGCCCAGAGGGCGACCGCGGCACCGACGGCGAAGGCCGTCACCAGCAGCGCCGACGTCAGATGGGTGGTGGCGGCGGTCAGATCCGCGAAGATCAGCCAGGCGGCGACCAGCCCGACGGCGACCGCCTCACCGCGCAGCAGCCGGACCGCCCAACGGAGCGTGACGGGCGTCGGGTCGGAGTCGATGGTCACGCGGTCACGATACCGGTGACGGCGCGGAGTACAGTGCCGCCCATGCGGGCCGTCCTGCTGGTCAATCCGAAGGCCACCACCACCAGTGAGCGCGCGCGTGACGTGCTCGTCCGAGCGCTGCGCAGTGAGGTCGACCTCTCCGTGCGCTACACCCGCCAGCGCGGCCACGCCACCACGCTGGCCCGGGAGGCTGCCGAGGAGGGTGTCGACGCAGTGGTCACCCTAGGTGGCGACGGCACGGTGAACGAGGTGGTCAACGGGCTGATGACGGCGACCACCGCGGGTGGTGCGGAACCGACCGCCGACCGGCTGCCGGCCCTGGCCACCGTGCCCGGCGGCTCGACTAACGTCTTCGCCCGTGCGCTCGGCCTGCCCCGGGAATGGCCGGAGGGCGCCAGCATGATCATGGAGGGGCTGCGGCTGGGCCGACGCCGCACGATCGGCCTCGGCCGGGCCGACGATCGCTACTTCACCTTCTGCGCCGGATTCGGGCTCGACGCGTCGGTGATCCACCGGGTCGAGGAGGCTCGCCGCCGGGGCCGGGTCTCCTCCCCCTCGCTCTACTTTCGGGCGTTCACCGCGCAGTTGCTGCTGGGCAACGAGCGACGACACCCGGCCATCCAGTTGGAACGGCCGGGCGAGACGACCGAGGGCGAGCTGGCCACGATCATCGTGCAGAACACCGCTCCGTGGACGTACGTCGGGGACCGGGAGGTCAACCCGAATCCGGCCGCGTCGTTCGACCTGGGGCTCGACGTACTGGCCCTGCGCCAGCTCGGCGTCGCCAGCACGACACGCACCGTGACGCAATTCTTCTCTCCGACGCCCGATCCACACGGTCGCCAGGTGCTGCGGCTGCACGACATGGCCGAGTTCACGCTGGTCGCGAGCCGTCCGCAGGCATTTCAGCTCGACGGCGACTATCTTGGCGAGCGGGAAAAAGTCAGATTCACAAGCGTTCCCGCCGCACTCAGAGTAATCTGTTAGGTCTCCGGTACCACCGGGGTGAGGCAGTCGGCGACATCCCCCGCGCGACGACTGCGACACCCGGGACGGATGCCGGAAATGTCAGCAATGCGCGGCGGACTGTACTATATTGATCCTCGACTGTGATACGACGGGTAGCCGGAGAGATCCGGAACCCGGACAAATGGGTTGTGGGCTTGCTCACCGTCCGGAGTTTTTCCGAGCGCCACCCTTGACATCGCGTGAGTTCGTGAAAGTATTCACAAGCGAACTTGAGTTACCGGGACATTGCCTGGACATGCTCGGCAAGGTGAGCTTTTCCAGCAGCCCCCCGGGGTTAACAGCCTGCTAACGCACTGCCGAAATGACGGACGCGAACCGTCACCATCGGCAATGCGGATGCATATAGGAAAAGCACCAACAAGCAACATCTGCCACCCATCCAGAATGAGGAGTGTTGCCGCCATGGACTGGCGTCACCATGCTGTCTGCCGCGACGAGGACCCGGAGCTGTTCTTCCCGATTGGGACGTCCGGTCCGGCTCTCCTGCAGGTCGAGCAGGCCAAGGCCGTCTGCCGGCGCTGCTCCGTGACCGACCAGTGCCTGCAGTGGGCGCTGGAATCCGGTCAGGACGCTGGCGTCTGGGGCGGGATGAGCGAGGAGGAGCGGCGCGCCGTCAAGCGTCGCGGCGGCCTCCGGGTGCTGCGCGCTCACTCCGCCTGACCACCACACACACGTACGAAGCGAAACGCCCTGGCCGGCTCAGCCCGCCGGGGCGTTCTGCTGTCCGCCCTGAACCACCGTTCATGGCTCCGCAACGTCACCGACAAATGCCGACTCAGCAGATATCGCCGTTGCAACCCGGGCTGACGTCACGTGCTCTTTTCGTCGGTACGGAGAGTCAGGTGTGCATCGACGTAGTGGTTACCCGGCGGAGTATCAGGTCCACCAGATCCGGTACGTCGGTCAGCGGGGATGCCACCGCGACCGCGCCGGCATCCCGGGCAGCCGCCGTCACCGCGTCGTGAAACAGCCCGGGGGCCAGGAAGTAGGCCGCCACGGCCACCCGTCGTGCGCCGGCCGCCCGCAGTCGGGTCACCGCCGCACCGGCATCCGGCGGTGCCGCCGAGGCGTACGACACCCGGGTCGGCACGTCCAGGGCCGCGCCCAGTGCGGCGGCCACCCGCCCGACGGACCCCCGTGCCGCGGCGTCACGGGTGCCCGCAGCGGCCAGCACCACGGCGTCGCACCGACCCGGCCGCGACTCGCCGAGCCGCCGCCGCAACCCGGCCAGCAGCGCCGGGTCCACCTCGCCCCGCACCGGCCCGAGCACGTCGGTGACCCGCACCTGGATCGGCGGGCCGGATCGCTGGGCCGCCGCCACCGCTGCCGGGATGTCGACCCGACGGTGATAGGCGGCGGTCAGCAGCAGCGGCACCAGCACCGCCCGGGAGTACCCGGCCGCAACCAGCCCGCGCAGCGCCTCGGTCGGACCAGGCTCGGTGTGGTCGAGCCAACTCGGCAGCACCGGCGTACCGGGGCGGGCGGCGGCGACCGCCCGGGCCAGAGCCCTGGTCGCCTCGGCCGCCCGGGGATCGCGACTGCCGTGGGCGACCAGCAGCAACGGATCGTCACCCGACCGGTGCTCGCCGGTCGGGCCGACGCCTCCGGTCAGACGTGCAGCCCGCACTCGGTCTTCTCGAACATCGCCCAGCGACCGGCCCGGGCGTCCTCACCGGCTCCGGTCCGCCGGGTGCACGGCCAGCAACCGATCGAGCCGTAGCCGCGCCGGAACAGCTCGTTGACCGGGACGTTCCACCGGGCGATGTACGCGTCGACGTCCGCCTGCGTCCAGGCCGCGATCGGGTTGACCTTCACCTTGCCCCGACGCGCGTCGAAGGTGACCACCGGCGTGTTTGCGCGGGTCGGCGACTCGTCGCGACGCAGACCGGCGGCCCACGCGTCATAGTCGGTAAGCGCCCGCTCCAGCGGCTCCACCTTGCGCAGCTGGCAGCATTCGTCCGGAGACCTGTTGAACAGCCGCGGTCCGTACTCACCGTCCTGTTGACCCACGGTGAGTCGCGGCCGGATGGACCGGACGTTCACCGGGAGGGTGCGGGCCACCTCGTCGCGGACGGCGAGGGTCTCCGGGAAGTGCAGCCCGGTGTCGAGAAAGACCACGTCCACCCCGGGCGCCACCCGGGAGACCAGGTGGGCGAGGACGGCGTCGGCCATCGAGCTGGTCACGCAGAACCGCTCCCCGAAGGTCTCCGCCGCCCACCGCGCGATCTCCGACGCGGGTGCGCCTTCCAGTTCCCGCCCGGCCCGTTCGGCAAGCGTCCGCAGCTCGTCCGGGTCGCGTCGGGACGGATCGGCGGTGGCCACGGCGCTGGTGCCGACCAGGCCCAGGCCGGCGGCGGAGACCAGGGCGCTCACCGGTTCACCGCCTGGGAGAGCAGGCCGCTGAACCTGACCGTGAAGACCCGCGCGCAGGCGTGGCACTCCCAGGCGCCGTGCCCGGCCTCGCTCGGCCGCAGATCCTCCTCGCCGCAGTACGGGCAGTACAGCGGCACGGAACGAGTCTCACCACTCATCGCAGTTCCTCCTCGTCGACCCGAATCACCCAGTTGGCGAACGTCTCACCCTCGGTCCGGCCGGCCAGGTAGCGAACGGCCAGCCGCTCGACGTACCCGGGCAGCTCCTCGGCGGTCGTCTTCAGGCCACGCAGCTTGCGCCCGAATCCGGCGGTACGCCCCTCGGCCATGCCGAGCCCACCGCCGAGATGCACCTGGAAGCCCTCCACCTGACGGCCGTCCGGCCCGGTCACCAGCTGCCCCTTGAGGCCGATGTCCGCCACCTGGGTGCGGGCGCAGGCGTTGGGGCAGCCGTTGATGTGGATGGAGATGTCCGCGTCGAAGTCGCGTAGTCGCTGCTCCAGCCGGGCCACCAGTTCCTCGCCGCGCGCCTTGGTCTCGACGATGGCGAGCTTGCAGTACTCGATGCCGGTGCAGGCCATGGTGCCGCGCCGCCAGGCCGACGGCTGGGCCTCCAGGCCGATCTCGCGCAGGCCCGCGACCAGCGACTCCGTCCGCTCCGGCGGCACGTCGAGCACCAGCAGCTTCTGGTACGGGGTGAGTCGTACCCGCTCGCTGCCGTGCGCCTCGACGACGTCCGCGAGTTGGGCGAGCTGGCTCCCGGAGACCCGCCCGACCACCGGGGCGGCGCCGACGTAGTTGCGGCCGTCACGCTGGCGGTGTACGCCGATGTGGTCGATCGGCCGCTCCGGCAGTGCCGGGGCGGGGCCGTCGAGCAGCGTCCGCCCGAGGTACTCCTTCTCCAGCACCTCCCGGAACTTCGCCACCCCCCAGTCGGCGACCAGGAACTTCAGTCGGGCCCGGTGACGCAGCCGGCGGTAGCCGTAGTCGCGGAAAATGCCCACCACGCCAGCCCAGACGTCGGGTACCTCGGACAGCGGTACCCAGGTGCCGAGCCGCTGGGCCAGCATCGGGTTGGTGGACAGGCCCCCGCCGACCCAGAGGTCGAAGCCCGGGCCGTGTTCCGGGTGATCGACACCGAGGAAGGCGATGTCGTTCGCCTCGTACGGGGTGTCCACCAGCCAGGAGATCGACGACTTGAACTTGCGCGGCAGGTTGGAGAACTGCTTGTCGCCGACGTACCGCTTGACGATCTCGTCAATGGCCGGGGTGGGGTCGATCCGCTCGGCCTCGGCGACCCCGGCCACCGGGCTGCCCAGCACGATCCGGGGACAGTCGCCGCACGCCTCGGTGGTCTGCAACCCGACCGACTCCAGCCGCCGCCAGATCTCCGGCATGTCCTCGACCCGGATCCAGTGGTACTGGATGTTCTGCCGGTCGGTGACGTCCGCGGTGTCCCGGGCGAACTCCCGGGAGATCTCGGCGATCGTCCGCAACTGGGTCAGGTCGAGCTGGCCGCCGTCGACGCGTACCCGCAGCATGAAGTACTCGTCTTCAAGCTCGTGCGGCTCCAGCACGGCGGTACGCCCGCCGTCGATGCCCGCCTTCCGCTGGGTGTACAGGCCCCACCACCGGAACCGGCCGCGCAGGTCCTGCGGGTCGATGGAGGCGAACCCGCGGTGGGCGTAGATGTTCTCGATGCGGGCCCGGACGTTGAGCGGGTCGTCGTCCTTCTTGATCCGCTCATTGGGGTTGAGGGGCTCTCGGTGCCCGAGCGCCCACTGGCCCTCACCACGGGGGCGCCGGGGCGCCCGCGGCGGGCGGGCCGGAATCTCGCTGACTGCCATCGCGGCGTCCTCCGTTGTCTGCTGCGCCTCGGTGGGGCTGGGCGGGCGCGACGACCGGTTCCCGGAGGGACCGTGGACAGCGATGTCTCTGCACGGCCGGCGCGCTGCGTGCCCGAGGCAGGGATGGTCGGGCGTCGTCAGTGAGCCGGACAGATGGCGCTGCGTACGCGGCCGTAATCGACGTGGCGGCGAGCCACGAAGCGGCGGACGACAGCGGCAGTCATGGACGTCATGCTGCCACACCTCGGGCGGGGCAGCCAATGGTGACGTGCGTGATCCCACATCACGGGCGGTCGCTGCCGGCTCCCCCGAGCGTCACCGTGTGGCAGGCTCGCGACGTGGGGCATTTGTCCGATAGGTCGATTCCGGCGGCCGGGGTCGGCGTCCGGCTGAGCGGAGGGCGGCTGCGCTCGGTACCGGTATGGCTGGCACCGGCGACGGTCACCCTGCTGGCCACGCTGGTGGGGCTGGACGCCGCCCAGCCGTGGCGCGACGAGTTGGCTACCTGGAGCGCCGCCACCAGAGAACTGGGCGGCCTGTTCCGGCTGGCCGGCACCATCGACGCCGCCACCGGCCCCTACTACCTGTTCATGCACGCCTGGTTGGCTGCGGCCGGTGACTCGGTGGCCGCACTGCGCCTGCCCTCAGCCCTGGCCATGGCCGCGACCGCCGGCCTGACCGCCGTACTCGGGCACCGACTGTGGGACGCCCGGGTCGGCACCCTCGCCGGCCTGCTGTTCGCGGTGCTGCCCGGCACCTCCCGGTACGGGCAGGAGGCGCGGCCGTACGCCCTGGCCAGCGCACTCGCCGTGCTGAGCACGCTGCTGCTGGTCGCCGGGCTGCAACGCCCCACCCGACGGCACCTGATCGGCTACGCGGCGGCGACCACCGCGCTCGGGCTCACTCACCTGGTGGCGCTCACCCTGCTCGCCGCCCACGCGGTCGCCGTACTGGCCAGGACCATCCGCGCCGGTCCCGCCGCCAGCGCGGATGCCGGCCGGAGTGACGGGCAGCGCAGCGCCGGGAAACGGCAGTCGCCAGCGCCGGGCCGCGTGCTCGGGTACTGGTTGGCCGCCCTGGCGCCGGTGGCGATGGCGGTGGTGCCGCTGGCCCTGGTGGCCAGCGGACAGCGGGGACGGCAGCTCGACTGGGTGGACGCCGCCCGCCCTGGGGACCTGGCGGCGCTGGCAGGTGGGGTGGCGCAGAGCGGCGTGGTCGGCGGTGTGCTGATCGGGCTCGCCGCGCTCGGCACGGCCCGGGCCGGCCGTCGGGCACTGCTGCCGCTGAGTTGCGTCCTGGCACCGGTGCTGCTGCTGTTCCTGGCCGGGTTGGCCGTTCCCCTGTGGGTGCCCCGCTACCTGGTCTTCGTGGTGCCGTTCGGTTGCCTGCTGGCCGGCGCGGCACTCGCCTCCGCCCGGCTACCCGCCGCGCTGGCGGTGGTGGTGCTGACCGGCCTGCTCGGCCTGCCCGAGCAGGCGGCCCTGCGCCGTACCCACGAGTGGCCGCGCACCGCAACGGTGGACTACCGGGCCACGGCCGAGATCATCGCGGCGGGCCGGCGTCCCGGCGACGCGGTGGTCTACTCGCCCCGGGACAGCTGGCTCTTTCTCGACCTCGGCCTGCGCTATCACCTGGGCGGTCGAATCCCACGGGACGCGTTGCTGGCCGAGGGGCAGGAACGCCGAGGTGACCTATGGGCCGCCGAATGCGACCGCCCGGCGGAGTGCCTGGCCGGAGTCGACCGGGTCTGGCTGGTGTTGGCCGGGCGGCGATCCGATCCCCTCGCCGCCGTGCCCGGCGCCAAGGGGGACGCGCTACGCGAGCGCTTCACGCTGAGCCAGGTGTGGCCGCGTGCCGGTGTCACCCTCGCCCTGCTCACCCGGCGCGGTTGACCGGATTGGCCGGAGCGGTGTGGGCGGAACGGGTCACCCGCCGCTGCGGCCCTCGGGGGCGCTGCGCGCCGCCAGCGGAAGGGCCAGAAACGCCTCGGTGCCGCCGTCGGCGCCGGGGCGCAGCTCGATGGTGCCGCGCAGCTCCCCGGTGACCAGCGCCCGGACGATCTGCAACCCGAGCTTCGCACCGCCCTCGGCTTCGAATCCCGCCGGCAGGCCCCGGCCGTTGTCCGCGACAGTGACATGCAGCATCCGGCGGAGCCGGTGCGCCGAGACCACCACCTCGGGCTTCGGCGGGCCGACTGTCACCGGGGCGTCGTCACCGGCCGGCGGGAAGCCGTGTTCGACGGCGTTGAGCAACAGCTCGTTGAGCACCATCACCAGTGAGGTGGCGATCTCGGCCGGGAGCACGCCGAAGGTGCCCGTACGGCGCATCGCGACGCTCACCTCGGTCGCCGCCACCTCGGTCGCCGCGTTGGCCACCCGGTCGACGATCCCGTCGAACTCCACCGCCTCGTCGCTGGACATGGCGAGCGTCTCGTGCACCAGCGCGATCGACGCCACCCGGCGTACCGACTCCTCCAGGGCCACCCGCGCCTCCGGCATGGACACCCGGCGGGCCTGTAGCCGCAGCAGCGCCGCCACCGTCTGGAGGTTGTTCTTCACCCGGTGGTGGATCTCCCGGATGGTGGCGTCCTTGGTGATCAACGCGCGGTCGCGTCGGCGTACCTCGGTGATGTCGCGGACCAGCACCAGCGCGCCGATCGGCACACCGGCGGGCATCAGCGGCAGGGCCCGGGTGAGCATGGTCGCCCCGCGCGCGTCGATCTCCCGCCGCGGCGGCGCCTCGCCGCGCAACGCGGCGAGGATGCCGTTCGCGGCCTCCGTGCCGTCCAGGGGATCACCGGCCAGCCGCCGGTGCAGCGCCGCGAGATCCTCACCGACCAGGAGCGAGGCATGCCCCAGGCGGCGGTACGCCGACTGTGCGTTGGGGCTGGCGTAGGTGACCTTGCCACCGGCGTCCAGCCGCACCAGCCCGTCACCGACCCGCGGCGCCGAGGTGGTCTCGCCCGGGTGCCGGGGCGGCGGGAAGGTGCCGTCGGCGATCATCTGGGCCAGGTCGTCGGCGGTGGTCAGGTAGTTCAACTCCAACTGGCTTGGCGTGCGCGCGGTGGAGAGGTTCGTGTCCCGGCCCACCACGGCGATCACCTCGCCGGATTCGCCGTCGCCCGTGCGCAGTCGGACCGGGATCGCCTCGTGCCGGGCGGGGACGTCGCCGTACCAGACCGGGTCGCCCTCCCGCCAGATGCGCCCCTGCCGGTAGGCGACCTCCAGGTGCGCCACCTCCGGGCCGCCGACGATCCGCCCCACCTGGTCGTCCTGGTACGCGGTGGGCGCGGTGGTCGGGCGGACCTGGGCCACGCAGAGGAAGCTGCCCTCGCCGTCCACCGGAACCCAGAGCAGCAGGTCGGCGAAGGAGAGGTCGGACAGCAACTGCCAGTCACCGGCGATGCGGTGCAGGTGGTCGATGTCGACCCGACGTAGGCGGGTGTGCTCCTCGGCGAGATCACGCAGCGTTGACACGCCGACCAGCGTGCCACGCCGACCATCACATCGTCGCGGTGACCTTCTTCAACCCGCGCGGTGCGTCCGGATCCTCGCCCCGGGTCAGGGCGAGCGCCAGCGCCAGCCGCTGCAACGGCAGGATGTCCAGCAGCGGGGCGTACCGCTCGTCGACCTCGGGCACGGCGAGGCGGGTGGCGCCGTCGATCTCGGCGGAGCCGACCACCACGACGTCGGCGCGGCGCTCACCGAGCCGGGGCAGCACCTCGCCCATCGACCGCCCGCCCGGCCCCGAGCCGACCACCGCCAGCACCGGCACGTCCGGGTCGGTCATGGCCAGCGGCCCGTGCAGCAGGTCCGCGCCGGAGAAGGCCAGCGCCGGCAGGTAGGAGGTCTCCATCAGCTTCAGCGCCGCCTCCCGGGCGGTCGGATACGCGTACCCCCGGCCGGTGGTGACGATCTGGGCAGCGAAGCGGTAGCGCGGCGCGAGCTGAGCCGCGACGGGGTCGGTGAGGGTGCGGGCGGCCAGTTCGGGCAGGTCGGCCAGGGCCCGGCGCTCCTCCGCGGGCAGCGCGCCGTCGCCGGCCCGGATTCCCTCCACAAGCATCAGCAGGGCGAGCAGTTCGGCCGTGTAGGTCTTGGTGGCGGCGACCGCCCGCTCGTGTCCTGCCGCGATGTCCACGGAGAGTTCTGCGGTCGTCGCCAACTGGGAATCCGGTGCGTTGGTGACGGCGAGGGTGAGCGCACCGGAGTCGCGGGCGGCCCGGAGCACCTCCGTCAGGTCGGGGGATCCGCCGCTCTGGCTGACCCCCACGACCAGGGCCTCGGAGAGGTCGGGCCGGGCGCCGAAGAGGGTGATCGCGCTCGGCGAGGCCAGGCCGGCCGGCAGGCCGAGGCGGATCTCGCTGAGGTAGGCGCCGTACAGCGCGGCGTGGTCCGAGGTGCCTCGGGCGGTGAAGACCACGTGTCGGGGTCGGCGCTCGGCGACGGCCGCGGCCACCCGGGCGATGGCGGTGGCGTGCTCGGTGGAGAGCAGACGCTCGTAACCGGCCGGCTGCTCGTCGATGTCGGCGGCCATGCCGCTACCTGGGCGCGTCACGGAAACTCCTCCCCTGCGCGATATCCGCGCGATTGCTGCTCAGTCTTGCACCTTTGCGCCAGTCTGAGCAATCAAACGAGCAGAAGTGCGCAGTGGATCACCAAAACTGGATCTCGTCACCTACGCTGACCCGACCTCACCGCGCAACCGGTACCGACGAGCGAGAGGATCACGTGGCCGAGGGAACGGACGACCGGGCGCTGCCGGCGACGGAGGAGCTGATCCTGGCCCGGCGGGCCCTGGATTCCGGCGAGCTGACGCATGCCGCCGACCACGTCGCGGCGGCGCTGGCCCGGGCACCGACGCTGCCCGAGGTGCACGAGACCCTCGCCCGGCTGGCGGCCGCCAGCGGCGACGGCGGGATCGACCTGTTCCCGTTGCAGCACCACACCTTCGTCGGTGCCGTGGTCGCCCGGGCGCACCTGCTCGCCGCGGCCGGTCGCCCGGCCGACGGTCTTGATCTGCTGGTCGCCGCCACCGCGCACGCACCCGGCGCGGACTGGGCCGGGGTCCCCTGGGTCACCTCGCCCGAGTTGGCCGAGCGTCTCGGACCCGAGCAGGCGGCCCGGGTACTTATGCAGGTCTGCGCCGCCATTCCCGATCCGGTTCCGCCACCGAACCGGAGCGCTCTCACGCCGTACCTCACGCTCGCCCGCAACGCGATCACCGTCCACCCGGAGCATGCCCTGCTGCTGGGCACGGCGTCCGCGCTCGCCCGGCGGGTGGAGGAGGTTCCGCTCGCGGTCCGCTGGGCCAGCCGGGGCGTACGCGCGGCACCGTCGAAGATGGGCGAGGTGTGGCTCGGGTACGCGCTGCGCAGCGCCGGCCGGACCCGGGAGGCGCTTGCCGCGCTCCGCCGCGCTGTCGAGCACGACCCGGACGACCTGGCGGTGTACGCCGACATCGCCGGCACCCTGGCCGACCACGGCCGGCTGGAGGAGGCGCTGGGCTGGATCGAGCGTGCCCTGGCCCGCAACCCGTCCTTCGACTGCGCGGTGCACACCGCGCACCGCCTGCGCTTCCAACGCGACGGCGCGGTGCGTCACCTGGTGGCGCTGGCGGACTTCACCCGCGACCATCCGGACGACTCGCACGAGCACGGCGACCTGGCCGAATGCTGTCGCGGCCGCCCCTGGCTGGGTCAGCTGACGCCGGCTGCGCCGGCCGGCGGGATGAGCGGGCAACCCGGCACCGGGAACGACGGATCGCAGCCGGCGGCGCGCCCCACGCCACCTCCGCCGTCGGCGGAGGCCGCCCGCCGCCTACGTGAACTCGCCCACCCGGCCTGGCCGCATCCGCCGGCGGCCTACGACGCGGCCGTCGGCCTGGCCACGCTCGATCTGGCCGACCTGCTCGGCCTGCTGGCCCATCCACCGGAGACCCCGCAGACCGCGCTGGGGCGGGTGCTCTCCGGCCAGGACCCGGCGCTGTGGTTGCGCTGCGTGCAGGTCTGGACCTGCCTCGGTCTGCTGCACCACCGCACCGACGAGCCGTGGGCGGATTCGACCCGGCGGCGGGTACTTGTGGAGTTGGCGCGCGACGTGCCAGAGGTCGCCGAGGCGGCCCTGTTCGCCCTGGTCACCGCCGCCTGGGTCGATCCGTCGGTCCGCCGGGACGTGGCCGAACTGGTCGCCGAGCGGCTGGCGGCGGCCCGGCGCCATCAGTTGCCCAACACGGCCTCCCTGGCACACCTGGCGTTGGCCACGCCGGACCTCGACCCGGAGACCACCGCCACCGCGCGGACGCTGGCCGGGGTGAGCACCGGCCAGCGTCGCGGCGCGCTGCGTACCCTGCTGCGTCGTCTTCTGCCCCCGTGGCGGACACGCCCGCGCGGCACGCCCTGAGCTGCCTGGGGGACCTCAGACGGCCGGTGACCGGGCCAGGTCGGCCTCGGCCTGCTCCTGGCCGCTGCTGTCCGGCTCCGGCTCGTTGCTCGTGCGCAACGGGATCTCCCGGATGAACCAGGCCAGCACCGGTACCACGACGGCGAAGAGCACCGCCCAGAGGAACACGTGCGAGATCGCGTCGGCGAGCCCACCGAGCACCAGCTCGCGGGCCTGCGCCGGCAGTTCCCGCAGTTGTTCGATGTTCATCGCCGCGCCGGCCTCACCGCCGCCGCTGAACGCGCCGCCGGCCGCCGAGCCGGCCAGCCGGTTGGCGAAGATGGCACCGAACAACGAGATACCGAAGGACCCGCCGATGGACCGGAAGAAGGTGGCCGCCCCGCTCGCCGCCCCCAGGTCCTTCTGGGCGACGCTGTTCTGCGCGATCAGCATGGAGGTCTGCATGAGGAAGCCCATGCCGGCACCGAGCACGAGCATGTAGAGCGACGACTGGAACTTGCTGGTGTCCACGTCGAGCAGGCTCAGCAGGGCGAGCCCGACGGTCATCACCCCGCCGCCGACGATCGGGAAGATCCGGTACCGGCCGGTCCGGGTGATCGCCCGGCCGACGACCAGCGACACCAGCAGCATGCCGAACATCAACGGCAGCAGCAGCAGGCCGGAGTTGGTGGCCGACGCGCCCTGCACGGTCTGCTGGTAGAGCGGCAGGAAGTTCATCGCGCCGAACATCGCGAAGCCGAGCAGGAAGCCGATCACCGAGATGAGGGCGAAGTTCCGGTTGGCGAAGAGCCGCAGCGGCAGGATCGGCTCGGGGACCCGACGCTCGACGAACCCGAACACCACGAGCGCCGCGACGGCCAGTACGGCGAGACCGAGGATCTGCGGGGAGGCCCAGGCGTACTCGTTGCCGCCCCACGTGGTGATCAACACGATCCCGGTGATACCGACCGACAGCAGGGCGGCGCCGAGCCAGTCGATGCGGTGCTCGGTGCGGTACTTGGGCAGGTGCATGGTGGCGATCAGCAGCACCAGCGCCACCCCGCCCAGCGGCAGGTTGACGTAGAACGCCCAGCGCCAGGAGAGGTGATCGGTGATGAAGCCGCCGACCAGCGGGCCGGCGACCATAGCGATCGCCATGATCCCGGCGATCATGCCCTGGTAGCGGCCACGCTCACGGGGCGGCACCAGGTCGCCGATGATCGCCATGACGCCCACCATCAGGCCACCGGCACCCAGACCCTGGACAGCCCGGAAGGCGATCAACTGGACCATGCCGTCGTCGGGACCGCCGAGGAAGCCCGAGCCGGCCATGCCGCACAGCGCGGAGCCGACGAGAAAGATCACCACAGCGGTGAGGAACACCGACTTGCGGCCGTACAGGTCACCGAGCTTGCCCCAGATCGGGGTGGAGACGGTGGTCCCCAGCACGTACGCGGTCACCACCCAGGTGAAGTGGTTGAGCCCGCCGAACTCGCCCACGATGCGCGGTAGCGCGGTGCTGACGATCATGTTGTCGAGCATCGCCAGCATCATGGCGATCATCAGGCCGAAAAGCACGACCCGGACATTGGGTCGCACGGCAGCCTGGTTCTGCTGGGCCATCGGTAAGCTCTCCCCCCGAGATGCGGCGCACTTACTTGCCGCCCGGCTAGTCACCTTACTAGCCGGACGGTAAGTTGGACAGGGAACGACGGTCAACCGGATTGGCAGGTACGGGTGAGTCAGAGCACAGGCGGCACCCGGGAGCGGATCAAGGCCGTGGCGCTGGAGCTCTTCACGGAGCAGGGCTACGAGGCCACGTCCCTGCGTGAGGTGGCCGAGCGGCTCGGGGTGACCAAGGCGGCGCTCTACTACCACTTCAAGAGCAAGGACGAGATCGTCACCAGCGTGGTGGAGGACCGGCTGGAGCGGATGGACGCCCTGATCGCCTGGGCCGAGACCCAGCCGGCCACGCTGGCCACCCGACAGGCCGTCATCGAGCGGTACGCCGACGCCACGTTCAGTGGCGAGCAGCCCTCGGTGATGCGGTTCTTCGAGCAGAACCAGACCGCGTTGAAGAGTCTCTCCGCCGGCCGGGAGCTGCGCGGCCGGATGTTCCGGTTGGCCACCGCTCTCTGCCAGGGCGACGACTCCCCCGGCGCCCAGCTCCGTGCCGTGCTGGCCCTGTTCGCCGTGCACAGCAGCTGGTTCGCCGTACGCACGCCGGACATCACCGACGCCGAGCGCAAGCGAGTGGCCCTGGAGGTCGCCGACGAACTACTCGCCGCAATCACCGCACCCCCCAACCCACCAACCCCCACCCACCCCCACGTCGACCGTGAGGTCAGCAGCTAAGTTGATCTATGAGTCTGTCGCCGACCTCAGGGGGAGTCGGAGGGCTAGCAGGTTCACGCCGGGGAAGGGGCTCCAGTCCCGCTCGGGCTGGCGGACGAAGCCACGCCTGCGGTAGAGCCGGTGGGCCGGCTCGGCAAGGCCCTCGCGTACGCAGATGGTCACCGCGGTGCAGCCCAGCTCGATCGCCCGTGCCACGCACGCCTCCACCAGCGCGCCGCCGGCGCCCCGTCCCTGCGCGCTCGGGTCCACCGCCAGCATCCGGAACTCCGCCTCCCCCGGGCCGCACATCTCGGCGTACCGGGTGCCGGGCAGCACGAAGGTGACCGAGCCGAGCAGATGCCCGGTCGCCGGCTCCACGGCCACCAGCACGTCACCGTGCTCCGCCCGGACGGACACGTCGGCCAGCACGTCGGCGTAGCCGGTCTCCCCCTTGAGCTGCCCGTCCGCCTCGTACGCGGCGACGGTGAGCCGGGCGACCGCAGCGAAATCGGCCGGCTCGATCAGGCGGATCAGCGGGTCGCTCAACCGATCACCGCGATCAGGTCACCGTCCTGCACCACGTCGCCCTCGTTCACCGCGAGCTGCTGCACGACACCGTCGGACTCGGCGATCACCGGGATCTCCATCTTCATCGACTCCAGGATCACCAGGGTGTCCCCCTCGGACACGGTGTCCCCGGCCGATGCGACGACCTTCCAGACGTTCGCCACCATCTCGGCGCGGATCTCCTCGGCCATCTTCCGGCCCCTTCCTCGCGGCTCCTGCGACGTATCCAATCATGAGCGGGCGGCGGGTGGGCGCGGTGCGGCCCCGGGAGCAGCCCACCCGCACCGCCGGCACTAGCATCAACGGGTCGGGATCCGACGCCGGCACGGGCGCCAGCGCCTCGCTGACGGGGTTTCGTACCCTGCCTGATCCGGCCATCACGAGGAGGTCACCATGGCGAAGAAGGCCCGTAAGAAGAAGGCCCGCAAGAAGAGCGCCGCGAACCACGGCAAGCGCCCCAACTCCTGAGCCGGCGGGCGGCTGCCCGCCGCGATCGGACGACGGACACAGCGGTGCCCGGGTCGGAATCGACCCGGGCACCCGCGCTTGTCAGTCGGCCAGTTCGCGCGACTCGCTGGTCTCGAAGACGACGAGTTCGCTGATCCGTACCCGCAGTCGTTCGCGCAGTTCATCCGGCGCGGACTCGTTGCCGCAGCAGCGGGCCACCAGCGCCTTGACCTCCTGCTCGATGCCGTACTCGCGCAGGCAGGGACCACACTCGTCGAGATGGTGCCGGATCAGCGTCCGTCGTTCCTCCGCGCACTCCAGGTCGAGGTAGAGGTAGACCTCGGCGAGCACCTCACGGCAGTCCGTCTCGTGCGGATCTCCACAGCTCACGTCACACCTCCCGGCCGGTGGCGGCGGTCGAGCTCCGGGCCGGCTGGGCCGCGGAGAAACCCCGCTCCGCGGCGTACCCCTCAAGCAGCTTGCGCAGATTACGACGCCCACGGTGCAACCGCGACATCACGGTGCCGATCGGCGTGCCCATGATGTCGGCGACCTCCTTGTAGGAGAAGCCCTCGACATCGGTGAGATAGACCGCCAGCCGGAACTCCTCCGGCAGTTGCTGGAGGGCCTCCTTGATGTCGCTGTCCGGCAGCCGGTCCAACGCCTCGGTCTCGGCGGACCGCAGCCCGCTGGAGGTGTGCGACTCCGCCTCGGCCAGCTGCCAGTCGGTGATCTCGTCGGTGGGCGCCTGCACCGGTTGGCGCTGCCGCTTGCGGTACGAGTTGATGTAGGTGTTGGTCAGGATCCGGTAGAGCCAGGCCTTCAGGTTCGTGCCCTGCTCGAACTGGTGGAAGGCGGCATATGCCTTCAGGTAGGTCTCCTGGACCAGATCCTCGGCATCCGCCGGGTTACGCGTCATCCGCAGGCCGGCCGCGTACAGCTGATCGACGAATGGCATCGCGTCCCGTTCGAACCGGGCCCTGCGCTCGTCCGTCTTCTCCGTGGTCAACCGCACATCCCCTCGGGTTGGATGCTTCCCCGCCGAGGATACGCGCACCGACCTCCCGGAAGATTCGGTTCCGACGGGTGTGCCCGTCGCCACCTCGGCCGGTGGCACCGCCGCCGGCCACTTCGGGCCGGCCAGCAGCTGCCTGAGCTGCCGTGCCTCCCGCTCGTCGTGTTCCCGGCTCCGGATCTCGGTCGGCACCGGTCACCCCCTCGCACAGTGGTTGTCCGAGGTGTTCAACACCCGCCGTGGGGCGGGACATTCCGGCTCGGCCCGGGCGTTCCTGGTCCCCGCCCCGGCGGTGCGACCGTGGCTGGGACCAGGAAGGGCCTGGGAGCCCGGTGTCGCCGCCCGGACGGGCGCTGGGACACCATCGGGTGCAACGAAGCGGCGCGGCCGGCGGACACGGCACCCGGGGCACGGTGCCCGGCGGCGACCCGCCTGCCCTCAGGCTGCGGCCCAGCCGTGCTCGCGCAGCCAGTCCAGCACCAGAGCGGCCGTACCGACCGGGTCGCCCCGCAGGTCGTGCCGCTCCCCGGGCCGGACCGTGACCCGTATCCCCGGGCCCGGCTCCGGCACACCGAACGGATCCCGGTCCCCGTTCACCACCAGGGTCGGCACACCGGTCACCAGCTCACCTGCCCGGCTCCGCTCCGGTCGACCGGGCGGATGCAGCGGGAAGGCGAGTGCCACCACCCCGGCAGCGCCCACCGCGGTCGCCGTCCGGCAGGCCACCCGGGCGCCGCTGGAGCGGCCACCGACCACCAGCGGTACGCCCGGATGCCGCTGCCGCAGCACCGTCAACACGGCGGACCAGGCCTCGTCGAGGTGCCCGGCCGGGGCCGGCGCACGGCGACCGGCGACCCGGTACGGCTGGGTCACCCGCACCACGACCAGCCCGGTGGTCACCGCCGCGTCGCGCAGGGCGATCAGATCCGGGGCGTCGACGCCGCCGCCGGCCCCGTGCCCCAGCACCAGCAGGGCTCGGGGCGGGCCGGACGGCTGATCGGTGTCTACCCGAGCGGGGCCGCGCGGGGTTTCGAGGACGTTGTCGGGCACCGTCCCATTGAACCCTTTTCGACCTGGCCCGGGCCCCGTCGGTCAGCTCAACGGCACCAGGGTGAGCAGCCGGTCGCGTACCGGCGGACCCGGCTCACCGGCGGCATCTGGATCGGGTTGCACCTCGCTGCGCCAGGCGACCAGCATCGCCCGCCGTTCCCGCGGGGTGGTGCCACCCCAGACACCGTGGCAGTCGCCGACCTCCAGCGCCCACGCCAGGCAGGAGCCCTGCACGTCGCAGCTGCGGCACAGGGCCACCGCCGCGTCGGCCGGCTCGTTCGGCGCCGGAAAGAACGTTTCCGGGTCGACGCTCTGACAGGTGCCTCTGGTACGCCAGGCTTCGTCCTGTCGCCGCTCACGCAACGCCCGCAACAGTCGCGGATCACGTCGCGCGGCGGCCACCTCGTGCGGACGGGGCATACGCGCCCGTGTCATCCACCCACCTCCCCCGTGGGACCAGCAATATCGATGGAGATAGTTCACCCAACGCGAACGACACCCACCACCGGCGCTGTGTTGTATCGCATTTGCGCGCACGGGTACAAGACTTCGCCGGGAAGTTGGCAGAACGTGCGCGTCACCTTTCACCCGCAACCGCAGCAAATCACTCCCGACAATGTGCTGGGCGGGATCAGAAGAGCGTCGTCTCCGTCGACTCGGCGGGACGGGTCAGCGGCACCCGGGCGGTCAGCCCCGGACCGTCGTTGCGCACATCGCCCACGGCCCGCCCCACCGGCCGCACCTCCAACCGGGCCAGCCAGTCCACCGGCGGCGGTACGAGCAACTCGGCCCGGTCCTCACCACCGCCCAGCCAGGTCGCCCAGCGCTCGGGTGGCAGCAGCAGGGGCATCCGGTCGTGCACCTCGGCCAGTTCGCCGAGCGCCGCGGTGGTCAGCACGCTGAAGGTCAGCAGCGTCGCGTCCGGGCCGTCCCAGCGCGACCAGATGCCGGCGAAGGCGAGCACCGAGCCGTCGCGTGGGGTCATGTAGTACGGCTGCTTCGTGCCGCCGGCCAGCCGCACCCACTCGTACCAGCCGTCCGCGGGAATCAGGCACCGACGGCGGGCGAAGGCCGGAGCGTACGCCCGGCTGGTGGCGACCGTCTCGGCACGCGCGTTGATCATGCGGGCCGCACCGGCCGGCGAGCGGGACCACGGTGGCACCAGACCCCAGCGGCCCAGCGAGAGCGCCCGGTGCCCCTCGGCGCTGACCCGGACCAGCGGCACCCGGTCGGTGGGCGCCACGTTGTGGTCGGCGACCAGCCCGTCGCCGGTCTCGTCGACGGCCTCGAACAGGCCGCTCAGGTCACCGGCGCTCCGGGTCGTGGCGTACCTACCGCACATGTCGCTCACGCTAGCGCGCGGCACGCAGAGCGGCTGTCCCGTTCCCCGGGAGTGGCCCGGTGACCGTAGCGGCCACCGGGCCACGGCACGGCAGAATGTACCTGTGGGGAATGTGACCGCGACCCGGCCGCTACAGCCGTGGACCGCACCGACGGCCAGTGACCCGGTGTCGGCGTCGCTGCGCCTGCCCGGCTCCAAGTCGATGACCAACCGGGCTCTGGTGCTGAGCGCGTTGGCCGCCGGGCCCTCGACCCTGTCCCTGCCGTTGCGGGCCCGGGACACCGAGCTGATGGCCGCCGCGCTGCGGGCGATGGGTGCCCACGTCTCGATCGCCGACGACGACCGCTGGCTGGTCCGGCCGCACCGGTTGTTCGGCCCGGCCCAGGTCGACGTGGGGCTCGCCGGCACGATCATGCGCTTCGTGCCACCGGTGGCGGGGCTGGCCGACGGGCAGGTCACCCTCGACGGTGACCCGTCCGCCCGCACCCGCCCGCTCGGCCCACTGATCGAGGCGCTGCGCTCGCTCGGCGTACGCGTCGACACCCCCGCCTCGGGCAGCCTGCCACTGGTGGTGCTGGGCACCGGTCGGGTGACCGGCGGCGAGGTCGTGATCGACGCCTCGGCCTCCAGCCAGCTGGTCTCCGGTCTGCTGCTCGCCGCCCCACGCTTCGACCGGGGGCTGGTGGTCCGGCACGTCGGGCCGCCGGTGCCCTCCGCACCGCACCTGCGGATGACCGTGCAGATGCTGCGCGCCGCCGGCGCCGCGGTCGACGACAGCACCCCCGACGTCTGGGCGGTCGAGCCCGGGCCGCTTACCGGTCGCAGCTGGGAGATCGAGCCGGATCTCTCCGGTGCGGTGCCGTTCTTCGCCGCCGCCCTGGTCACCGGCGGCGAGGTGACCCTGCGCGGCTGGCCGGCGCGGGGCAGCGCCCAGCCGGTGGAGCGACTGCGCTCACTGTTGCAGCAGATGGGGGCGGAGGTCGCGCTCACCACCGAGGGGTTGACGGTGCGCGGCACCGGCCCGGTGAAGGGGTTGCACGCCAACCTGTCCGACGTCAGCGAACTGACCCCGGCGCTGACCGCGCTGGCCATGCTCGCCGACTCGCCCTCGGTGTTCACCGGAGTCAGTCACATCCGGGGCCACGAGACGGACCGGCTGGCCGCGCTGAACCGGGAGTTCACCGGGCTCGGCGCGGACATCACCGAGTCGGCCGACGGCTTGGAGATCCGGCCCCGGCCGCTGCACGGTGGCGTGTTCCGCACCTACCATGATCACCGGATGGCCCACGCGGCGGCGGTGGCCGGGCTGGTGGTGCCGGGCGTCGAGTTGGACGACGTGTCGTGCACCTCGAAGACCATGCCCGAGTTCCCGGCACTATGGTCGGCACTGGTGACCGGTAAGAGCTGAGCGGAAGAAGGGGCGGCCCTGGCGACCAGGCGGCGGGAGTACGACGAGGACGACGTCCGGGTCCGGCCCGGCAGGTCCTCCCGCCCGCGTACCCGGACCCGGCCCCGGCACGCCGACGCCAAGGACGGTTTCGTCATCGCGGTCGACCGCGGACGGTACACCTGCGTCCTGCCCGGTGCCGGGCCGGACGACCCCACCGTCACCGCGATGCGGGCCCGCGAGCTGGGCCGTAAGTCCGTCGTGGTCGGCGACCGGGTCGGGCTGGTCGGCGACACCTCCGGTTCGTCCGGTGCGCTGGCCCGCATCGTGCGGATCGAAGCACGCCGGTCCGTGCTGCGGCGCACCGCCGAGGACGACGCCAGCACCGCCGAGGGGCGGTTGGAACGGGTCGTCGTCGCCAACGCCGACCAGCTCGTCATCGTCAGCGCGCTGGCCGACCCGCCGCCGCGTACCGGCTTCATCGACCGCTGCCTGGTCGCCGCGTACGACGCGGACATCGAACCGCTGCTCTGCCTGACCAAGGCGGACCTGGCCGGGCCGGAGAAGGTGCTCGACTACTACACCGAACTCGAACTGCCGTACCTGCTCATCCGGCCGGACTCCCCGCTGGACGCGCTGCGCAGCCTGCTGACCGGCCGGGTCTCGGTGCTCGTCGGTCACTCCGGGGTGGGCAAGTCGACGCTTGTCAACCGACTGGTGCCGGAGGCCGAACGGGCGGTCGGCACGGTCAGCGCGATCGGCCGGGGGCGGCACACCTCGACCAGCGCGGTGGCACTGCGGCTGCCCGCGCCACCCGACGCGCAGCAGGATCCGGGCTGGATCGTGGACACCCCGGGGGTACGCAGCTTCGGGCTCGCCCACGTCTCGGCGGAGAGCCTGCTGCACGGCTTTCCGGATCTGGTCGAAGCCACCGCCGCCTGCCCGGCGAACTGCCCACACACCGCCGACGAGGCCGACTGCGCACTCGACGCCTGGGTGGCGGCAGGGCGGGCCGACCCGCGCCGGTTGGCCTCGTACCGCCGGTTGCTGGCCTCCCGGGCCGGGGAGACCGATTCCCGGACCGAGCCCGACCCGCACGGGCGCCCGGAGTGACCCTGGCGGGACGACCCGCCGACGTCGCGGTGCTGACGGTAGCGCCACCGACGTGGGCGTCGCCGGCCCCCGGCCATGTGCCGGTGGCGGCGTCGCTACCGTGTCCCGCATGACCGGGTACGCCGCTGACCTGACCCTCGCCCACCGGCTCGCCGACGCCGCCGACGCCCTGTCGACTGCCCGGTTCCGCGCCCTGGACCTGCGGGTCGAATCGAAGCCCGACCTGACCCCGGTCTCCGACGCGGACACCGCCGTGGAACGGGAGATCCGGGCCCTGCTGGCCGAGCACCGGCCCGACGACGGGCTGCTCGGCGAGGAGTACGGCGCGACACCCGCCGCCGGCACCCGCCAGTGGGTGGTGGACCCGATCGACGGCACCAAGAACTTCGTCCGGGGCGTACCGATCTGGGCCACGCTGATCGCCCTGCTGGAGGACGGCCGCCCGGTCGCCGGGCTGGTCTCCGCGCCGGCCCTTGGGCGCCGCTGGTGGGCGGCGCAGGGCACCGGGGCGTACGCGGGCCCGGACGCCGCCCACGGAACGCCCATCCGGGTTTCCGGGGTGACCCGGTTGGCCGACGCCAGCCTCTGCTACTCCTCGCTGGACGGCTGGGAGAAGGCCGGCCGGCTCGACGCGGTGCTGCAACTGATGCGGGACACCTGGCGCAGCCGGGCCTACGGCGACTTCTACGGTTACATGCTGTTGGCCGAGGGCGCGCTGGACGTGATGATCGAGCCCGAGTTGTCCCTCTGGGACGTGGCCGCGCTGGTACCCATCGTGACCGAAGCAGGCGGCACGATCACCGATCTGGCCGGCCGTCCGGCCCCGGCAGGCGGCGACAACAGCACTCTGGCCAGCAACGGCGCGCTGCATCCCGACATCCTTCACCGGCTCGGTAGCCCGCCGCGCATTGACGCCCGGTAACCTCTATCCTCGCCAGGTGGCTACCTCCGGTTGGTGTTTCCTGGCGGCGATGATCGTCGCGTACGGCGTCGCCAACCTGTTGCAGTCGGTCGCCGCCGCCCGCACCACCGTGCATCACACCTTCGATCCCGGGTTGCTGCTGCGCCTGGCCGGACACCGCACCTATCTGGTCGGGCTGGCCTGCCAGGTTGCCGGGTTCGTCCTGGCCTTCCTGTCCCGGCGTGACCTGCCGCTGTTCCTGGTGCAGGCGAGCGTGGCCGCCGGGCTCGGCGTCACCGCCCTGCTCGGCGTGGTCCTGCTGAAGTGGCGGCTGCCGGTGGCCGAGGTCGCGCTGCTGGTGCTGCTCTTCGCCGGAATCACCGCGCTGGTCCTCGCCGCGCGGCCGGCGCCGTCGAAGGCCCTCGGCACCGCCGGCATGCTCGCCCTGCTGGTGGCCCTGGCAGTGATCGCGGTGCTGGGCATCTTCGCGGTCCGGTTGCACGGCGCGCCGGGGTCGGTGGCGCTCGGGTCACTGGCCGGGCTGGCCTTCTCCGCCGCCGCGGTGGCGGCCCGACCGCTGGCCTCCGCGTCGAGCTGGGACGCGTTCCTCGGTGACCCGCTGCTCTACCTGCTCGTCGGCCATTCCGTGGTCGGCCAGCTGCTGCTCGGACTGGCGATGCAGCGCGGTTCCACCACGGCCGCGGTGGCCGCCATGGACGCGGCCGGCGCCGTGCCCGCCGCCATCGTCGGGTTGCTGCTGCTCAACGACAAGATCTGGCCGGGCCGGGAGTGGCTCGCCGGAATCGGGTTTCTGGTCACCCTCGCCGCGGTCGTCGGGCTCACCCGGTACGCGGAGCCGCAGCATCAGCACGCTGTCACCCGGGCGGTGGTGGGTGTTCCGCCGCCGCTCGTGACGCCGCCCGCGGCCCGTGTCGCAGGCCCGGCCGGCGTCATCGCTGATCCGTTGCCTCAGGCCGCCTCGACCGGCCTGCGTCGGCCCACCACCCGCTCGTAGAGCCGTTCCAGCGCACTTGCCGTACGTTCCCAGGTGTAGCTGCACCGCACCCGGTCGACCGCGGCGTGCCCGTACGCGAAGCGGCCGGCGTTGTCGGCGAGCAGCCTACGTAGCGTCATCCCCAGGGTCCGTACGTCACCCGGTGGCACCAGCTTGCCGGTCACCTCGTCGACCACGGCGTCGGCGATGCCACCCATGGCGTAGCCCACCACCGGGACGCCACAGGCCATCGCCTCCAGCGACACCCGCCCCGCCGACGAGTAGTGCGGAGTGCAGGCCACCACGTCGGCCGAGCGGTACCAGGTGGCCATCTGCTCGTGCGGCACCGCGCCGACCAGGTGCACCTGCTCACCGACCCCGACCCGATCGGCCAGTTCCCGCAGCCGACGGGCCTCGGCGTGGTTTGCCAGTCGGTCCGTCGGTGGCCCACCGGCGATCACCAGTTCCGCGTCACCGACCAGGCGCATCGCTCGGATCAGGTCCTCCTGGCCGTGGCCGCGCCCGAGCCCGCCCACCGAAAGTATCCGGGGACGCTGCTCACGCGGAGCGGCCTCGCCGTCGGGGTGGAAGCGCTCGGTGTCGACCCCGGTCGGAACCATCGCGACCGACGTGCGTTGCAGGCCCATCCGGGTCAACTCGTCGACCTCGTCGTTGCACTGGGCGACCGCGATGTCCACCGCCCGGGTCAGCGCCCGCTCCAGCGGAATGCGGGTGCCCGGCCCGTCGTACTGGGCGCCGAGGTGACGCAGCTGTTCCATGCCGATCGAGTGGAACGTCTGCACCATCGGGATGTCGGTCTCCCGCACGGCGTGCGCGGCGGCCAGGCCCCCGATCCAGTAGTGGCCGTGCACCACCTCGGGAGCCCAGTCGGCGGACCACCGGTCGGCCAGCCATGCACCGAACGCCGCCACGTAGGGCACCAGTTCGGCCGTGGGGATCGGCGCGACCGGGCCCACCGGTGCCCGCTCCACGCGGTAGCCGTCCACGATGTCGGTCTCCGTCGCCTCGGGGTCGTCCCGACGGGTGTAGACCCGAACGTCGTGACCCCGCCCGGCCAGTTCGGCCGCGACCCGTGCGATGTGCTGGTAGGTGCCGACGACGGTTCCGTCGCCGGACGGCGGCGCAGCGGCGTGGGCACAGACAAGGCCGACGCGCATGGGTCACCTCCATGCGGATGAGGCGGTGGTCTCCGGTCAGAGCGTCCCATTAACCGGCCTCCGACGAGCCGAAACCTCGCAGATCCGGGGCACGCTCGGCGGCATGACCCGGACACCACGGGGTACCGATGAGGAATGCCCCTCGCCCGAAACCTGGCCGACGCGACCATCGTCATCACTGGCGCGTCCAGTGGCATCGGCACCGCGACCGCGTACGCCCTGGCCCGTCACGGCAGCACCGTGGTGCTGGCCGCGCGCTCCGAGCCGGCCCTGCGGGAGGTGGCCCGGCACTGCCGTGAGCTGGGCGGTCGCACCCTCGTGGTGCCCACCGACGTGACCGACGCGGACGCGATGCGACGGCTCGCCGCGACCGCGGTGACGGAGTTCGGCCGGATCGATGCCTGGATCAACAACGCCGCGGTCGGCACCATCGGGTTGTTCGACGAGATCCCGGTGGCCGAGTTCCGCCGGGTGCTGGACGTCAACCTGCTCGGCACGGCGAACGGGATCCGGGCCGCGCTGCCGCACCTCACCGCGGCCGGTGGCGGCGTCGTGGTCAACAACGCCTCGGTGCTGGCCGAGGTGGCGATGCCGTACCAGTCCCCGTACAACGCCGCCAAACACGCTGTCCGGGGACTGTCCGACACGGTCCGCCAGGAGCTGCGCGTCACCGGCCGGGGGGCCGTCTCGATCTGCACCGTGCTGCCGGCCACCATCGACACTCCGTTCTTCCGGCACGCCGCCAATCACAGCGGCCGTCAGGTTCTGCCGCCGCCGCCGGTCTATCCGCCGGAGGTGGTCGCGGAGACGATCGTCCGGTTGCTGAAGCGGCCCCGCCGGGAGGCGTACGCCGGCGGGGCCGCTCGCCTGGTCGGCATGCAGTGGCGGCTGGTGCCCGCGCTGGCCGAGAGGGTCCTCGGCTGGTACGGGCGGTACACCCAGTTCGGGCCGCTACCGACCGCGGACACCAGCGGTAACGTCTTCCGGGCCGACGCCGCGGCGACTGCGGAGGGCGGCTGGCACGGCCGGCGTCGCCAGCTGGTCCGGATCTCCGCCGCTTTCGGGCTGGCCGCCGCCGGCACCGCCGTCGGCACGGTCGCCGCCCTGGCCCGCCGGATCGCCCGCTGAGCGCGGACGGGCGGCGTGACGGCCCCGGCCGACCAACCGCCCCGCCTGGACCGGTTACGGCGGGAGGGCAACGGGTAGTGGTCAGTCATGCGCGACGACGAGTACCCGACCCCCGTGTCCGATCCCGAGGCCGACGGCCTGCCCGACACCGCCGACGACGATTCGACGGCCGGGGACGACGTGCTGACCGGACGGGAAGCGGACGGCCCGGCACCGGCTCAGCTGCCCGGTGACCGGACGCCGGTGGCGGTCGACGAGTTCGGCACCACCGCCGAAGAGCAGCTCGACGGCGAGTCGTTGGACTACAAGCTGGGCCGGGAACGGTTCGAACTGCCGGTCGACGACCCGCTGGCCGGACCGGTCGACCCGGACATCGCGGCCGAGGCGGACAGCCGGGAGCAGGCGGCGCAGGCGCAGCTCGACGCCGACGTGATCGATCCGGGCCCCACCTCCGACCCGAAGTCCCCGGTTTCCCTCTACGACCACGACCGGTTGGGCACCAGCGCGGACGCCACGGTCGGCCGGCTGGTCGAACCGGACGAAGGAGCGCACACCGACCAGGAGACCGATTCGATCGCGTACGACGCGGGGGCCGCCGGTGGCGGGGCCAGCGCCGAGGAACTGGCCGTGCACGAGACCCGGCCGCCGCACTCGGTCTAGTCGTCCAGGCCGCGTTCGATCGCGTACCGGGTCAGCTCCACCCGGTTGTGCAACTGGAGCTTGCCGAGCGTGTTCTGCACGTGGTTCTGCACCGTACGGTGCGACAGCCCGAGCCGCTCGGCGATCTGCCGGTACGACATCCCCTTGGCCACCAGACGCAGCACCTCGGTTTCCCGGTCGGTGAGCCGGGGTGCCGCGTCCCGGGTGTCGGCCGCCGCGTGATCACCCCCGGCGGCCAGTCGGCGGTACTCGCCGAGGACCAGTCCGGCCAGGCCGGGTGTGAAGACCGGATCGCCCGCGGCGGTGCGCCGCACCGCCTCCAGAAACTCCGCCAGCCCGGCGGATTTGAGCAGGTAGCCGGTAGCGCCGGCCTTCACCGCGTCGAGCACGCCCTGCTGCTCACCGCTGGCCGAGAGCATGAGTATCCGCACCGGGGGGTGCGCCGTCCGCAGTCCGTTGATCACCTCGACGCCGGAGATGTCCGGCAGTTGCAGGTCGAGCACCACCACGTCGGGACGGGCCGCGGCGACCACCCGGATCGCCTGGCGGCCCTCACCGCAGCTGGCCACCACCTCGTGGCCCGCCTCGGCCAGGTCACGAGCCACCCCTTCCCGCCACATCGGGTGGTCGTCCACGACCATCACGCGTACGCCGCTCATGACTGCCTCCTCGGCACGGTGAGTTCCACCTCGGTGCCGGCACTCGGTGCCGAGGTGATCCGGGCGGTACCGCCCAGGTCGGCCAGCCGCCCCCGGATGGCCTGGGCAACACCCAACCGTCCCTGGGCCGCCGCCTCGTTCAGCCGCTCGGGCGGGAAACCCGGCCCCTCGTCCCGGATCGACACGGTGACGGCTGACCCCTCGTCCTCGACCAGCACCCAGGCTCGACCGCCGCCGTGCCGAGCCGTGTTGTCGAGCGCCGCTGCGACGGCCGCCGCCAGTTCGCGGGCCACCGCCGGGGGCAGCGGCACCGGGCCCGCCGGTGCGGACAGCGACACGATGGCCGAAGCGTGCCGGCCGAGCAGCGTACGCAGGTCCACCGGTGCGTCGGCGGCACCCGCCGGAAGCGGTCCGGCACCGGAGATCAACGAGCGCAACGCCATCTCCTGCTCCCCGGCCAGCCGGGCCAGTTCGCCGGCTTCCCCGTCGAGGTGGGCACCCCGCCGCTGCACCAGAGCGAGCACCTGGAGCACCGAGTCGTGGATGTCGCGGGCCAGCCGTTCCCGCTCCCGGGTGGCGGCCTCCAACTCGACCGCCCGGTGCAGCCGCTCCCCGGCGGTCACCGTCAGCCGGGCGACGTGCCCGACCACCACGCCGGCGAGCAGCATCAGGATCGCTCCGTTGAACGCGCTCGGGGTGACCATGCCCCTGGTCGCCAGGTCGGTCGCGCCGAGCACCAGCGCCGCGACCGCGCCCCGCCGCCGCCCACCGCAGACGGCCCAGGCCAGCACCGGCCCACTCAGCCAGGCCACCGGGAGGGTCGGCAGCCCCGCGTCGAGCGCCGACCGGCCCATCACCCACGGGGTGGCCAGCAGAATCGCCACCACCACGCCCAGATCGGCCAGGAGCAGCGGCCAGCCACGCCGCGCCGGATCCGCGTACCCGATCGCGGTGACGGCCGTCCAGAACGCCATGAACAGCACCAGCGCCGTCGCGGCGAGGGGATGGGCGTAGCGGTCCGCGTCGCGGATCAACACCACACAGACGTACGCCAGGGAGGCCACCCGGAAGACCGCGACGGCCCGCCAGAGCGGCACCTCGAAACCACCGGCAGCAGGCACGTGCGCCACGATGCCACAGGCCCTCAGGGCCCCCTGCGGCCAATGCACCTCGACCAACCCTGACGTACGGTGGTAAAAGCCGCGTAAACCTCTGCGATCTCTGTCGGGACGGGGCCATGACGAACGCAGGACCTCCCCCACCGCGTACGGTGGTGCCCATCGAACACGCCCTCCTGATCGCCGATGCCTTCGACCAGGCCCAGGTGACCGAGCTCCGACACTCGGTCGCCGCCTGCGCGCGCACCGCCGGGCTGCGCGACGACCGGCTGGACGACTTCGTGCTCGCCGTCAACGAGCTGATCACCAACGCGGTGCGGCACGGCGGCGGACAGGGCTGGCTGCGGCTGTGGAAAGAGGCCGGCCTGCTGTTGTGTGAGGTCGCCGACCACGGTCCCGGCATCAGCACCCAGAATCTCGACAACCGCAGCCGACCCGCGCCGGAGACGGCCGGCGGGTGGGGCCTCTGGCTGGCCCGCGAGCTGACCGACGCGATGGACGTCGAGACCGGATCGGCCGGCACCACGGTACGCATCATCACCGCGACCGTCCCCGCCGAGCAGCACGTCGGCCGCCACCGCAGCGGCGAATAGCGACGGACCGGCCCGCCAGTCCTATTGCCGGTCGCTCTTACCAGCGCTCGCCGGTCAGCTTCTCGTAGACGTCCACGTAACGGGCCCGAGTGGCGTCGACCACATCGGCGGGCAACTCCGGAGCCGGGCTCCGCTTGTCCCAGCCGCTACGCGCCGCCCAGTCCCGTACGTACTGCTTGTCGTAGGAGAACTGGGCGCGCCCTGGCTGGTAGAACTCCGCTGGCCAGAACCGGGACGAGTCCGGGGTGAGCAGCTCGTCGCCGAGGACCAGGGTGCCGTCCGGCGCCCAACCAAGCTCGATCTTGGTGTCGGCGACCAGGATGCCCCGGTCGGCCGCCAGTTCGGCGCCCCGGCAGTACACGTCGATGGTCAGCCGCCGCAGCCGGTCGGCGGTCTCCGCGCCAACCTTGTCGACCACCTCGGCGAAGGTCATCGGCTCGTCGTGCTCGCCCGCCGGCGCCTTGGTGGACGGGGTGAAGATCGGCTCCGGCAGGATGGACGCCTCGACCAGCCCGCGCGGCAGCTCGACGCCGGAGACACTCCCGGTGTTCTCGTACTCCTTCATGCCGCCACCGGTCAGGAAGCCCCGGGCGACGCACTCGACCGGAACCATTTCGAGCCGGCGGCAGCGGATCGCCCGGCCGGCGAACTCCGGCGGCACGTCGGTGGCCGAGATGACGTGGTTGGGTACCAGGTCGGCCAGCTGCTCGAACCACCACAGCGACAACGCGGTGAGCAGCTTGCCCTTGTCCGGAATCGGGGTCGGCAGCACCACGTCGTAGACGGAGACGCGGTCGGAGGCGACCAGGATCAGGTCATCGCCCTCGGCGTAGACATCCCTCACCTTGCCCGAGTGCAGAAGTTCCACGCGGACAAGTAGACCATGTGCCGGGCGTACCGCCGCTGGCGGTCCACGGCCCGACCGCCAGGGCGCGCACGGCCTCGGTACGCCTGGTCAGCGTCGGCGGCGGGTCATCCGGATCACCAGCAGGACGATCACGGCCACCACCGCCAGGCAGCAGAGCAGACTCAGGAAACCGAAGACGCCGAAACCGCGCCCGCGCCGTCGAGCCGCCTCCACCACCAGTTCGCCGGTGCCGGTCGACGCCCACGCCGCGACCGGAACGAAAACCGTAAGCACGACCGTACCCAGGAGCGTGCCGAGCCGCCCCCACCACCTACCGAAGGAAGACATGCGCCCATCCTCGCCGAGACGCGCAACCTCGGCCGGCCGAACACGCTCGGGTCGACGCCGTGGACAGCCGGACAACGACAGTGGCCCCGGACGGATCCGGGGCCACTGTATCGCAGTAGCGGGGACAGGATTTGAACCTGCGACCTCTGGGTTATGAGCCCAGCGAGCTACCGAGCTGCTCCACCCCGCGTCGGTAGGACCAGCCTACCCCATCCGTAACGGGCTCCATCACCAGCCCCACCCGTAACGCCCGGGGGTCGGGGTGCCGCCCCGCTGGACCGCCGCCTGCCCCGGATGAACGAAAGAGGCCCCGGACGAATCCGGGACCTCTTCTCGCAGTAGCGGGGACAGGATTTGAACCTGCGACCTCTGGGTTATGAGCCCAGCGAGCTACCGAGCTGCTCCACCCCGCGTCGGTAGATCCACCGTAGCGCACCACCCCCGCTGCCCGCAAAACGACCCACGGAACGCCCGGTTCCACCGCCGCCACACCGCCGATTTCCGGTGGGCGCTCAGCTCAGTCGCCGCTCAGACACGGTGAAGCCCGCGGCAGTGGCGAGGAACGCCGAGCCGCGGGCTTCACCATGTGAGTCGGTCAGCCGGTCGGTGAGGGACTACCGGAAGGGGCTGGCGGGCTCGGCGTGCCGTTGGTGCCCGCCGCCTGCTGAGCCTGCTGGAACGCGGTGAGCGCCTCGTCCAGCGCGGCCAGCGCCCGACCGTACCGTTCGAAGTCCCCGGATGCCTGGGCGGCACGCACCTCGGTGATCGCGGCCCGTACCCGCTCGGCGGCCGCACCGAGGTCGCCGGTGAGCGGCGGGGCGTCGCTCGGCGACGGAGTGGCTGTCGGCGACGGAGGTGGCTCCTCACCCTCGGGCGGTGGCTCCTCACCTCCGGCCGGCGGCGGCGGGTTACCGGCGGCTGCCTGCTTGCCCTGCTCGACCAGCTGCTTGATGCCGTCGGCGACGTTGTCCGCCAGGACGACGTAGGAGCCCCCGTCGCCGTACGACATCAGCACCTTCTGCAGCAGCGGATACGCGTCCTGCTGGTTGCTCTTGACGTAGACCGGCTCGACGTACAGCATCCCGTTGCCGAAGGGCAGCGAGAGCAGGTTGCCGTACTGCACCTGGGCCTGGTTGGAGGAGAGCAGGTTCAGCTGCTGCCGGATGGTGGCGTTGGTGTTTGTCATCCGCTGGTGCACCTGCACCGGACCGGAGATCGCCGTCTGGTCCGGCAGCTCCAACACCTGCAACGTCGGCCTGCCGTCCTGGTACGAACCGGAGATCAGTGCGGCCAGGTTCTGCCGACCGTTGGGGGTGACCGCGCTGGTGAGCTGGAAGCGTGGCGCATCCTGGCCCGGGAACTGCGTGTAGAGGTAGTACGGCGGCTGCTTCTGCCCGCTGTCCGGCGCGTCCGGCACGTTCGGCACCTGCCAGAAGTCCTGGCCGGAGTAGAAGTCGCCGGGGTTGGTGACGTGGAACCGGGTCAGCAGGTTGCGCTGCACCTTGAACAGGTCGGCCGGGTACCGGAAGTGGTCGGCCAGCGCCGGCGGGATCTCGGCGCGTGGTTTGATCAGGTCACCGCCGAACGCCTTGTTCCACGCCTTGAGCACCGGGTCGTTCTCGTCGAACTCGTAGAGAACCACAGTGCCGTCGTACGCGTCGACGGTCGCCTTCACCGAGTTGCGGATGTAGTTGACGTTCTCCCGGGCCAGCTGGATGGTGCCCCGGCCGGTCAGCTCGTCGGTGGTTTCCTGCTGGAGGTTGACCCGTTCCGCGTACGGATAGGTCGCGGCGGTGGTGTAACCGTCGACGATCCACTGCACCCGGCCGTCGACCAGGGCGGGGTAGGGGTCACCGTCAAGCGTGAGGAACGGCGCGACCTTCTCCACCCGGTCCCGGGGGTTACGCACGTAGAGCAGCTTGGAGTTGTCGTTGACCGCCTCGGAGAGCAGGAAGTTCGCCTCCTGCTCCTTGATGGCGTAGAGCAGGCGACGGGTGAACGAGCCGATCTCGACGCCGCCGGAACCGGTGTAGGTGTAGTACGACTCGGGTCCCTCACCGTCCTCGCCGCTCTCGCCCGCCGGGCGGTCGAACTCGGCCGGGTTGGCGTCCGCGTTCGGCTTGCCGACGATGGCGTAGTCACCGGTGGCCATCCGCTCGCCGAAGTAGATCCGGGGCTGGCTCGCCGGAATCAGGTCGGTCGGCGCGGCGCACGACTCCTGCGACCGCTCGCCGAGCGAACCGGAGACGAAGAACGGCTGCCCACCGCAGACCACCCGGTTCGCGGGCGCGGCCACCACCCCGTAGCCGTGGGTGTAGACGGTGTGCCGGTTGATCCAGTTGCTCTGCTGCGCGGTCAGCTCGCCGTAGTTGATCTCACGTACGCCGACCACGTAGTCCTGGGTGGCGCCGTTCAGCGTGTACCTGTCGATGTCGAGCTTGGGACCGAAGTCGTAGAAGCCACGGACCTGCTGGAGCTGGGTGTAGGTCTCGCTCACCAGCTGCGGATCGAGCAGCCGGACATTCGGCACCACTGACGTGTCGGTGGCCAGGCTCTCCGGCGGGTTCAGGTTGTTGGCCGAGTACGCCGAACTCTGGGTGATGTCCAACCCGAACGACGCGCGGGTGGCGTCGATGCTGCGCTGGATGTACGGCGCCTCCTTGTCCCGGGCGCTGGGCTTGACCTCGAAGGTCTGCACCGCCCACGGGTAGATGCCGCCGATCGCCACCGCGGAGACGCCGAGCAGGGCCAACGAGATGCCCGGCCAGACCAGGTTGCGCATCCAGGCGTTGGAGAACACGATGATCGCGATCGCGACCACCACGGAGATGTAGGCGAGGATCTCCTTGGCCGGCAGCAGGGCGTTGATGTCGGCGTAACCGGCGCCGTAGACGTTCACGCCGTCGTTGTACTCCAACAGCATCGCTCGCCGGTCCAGCACGTACGCGACGGCCTTGAGCAGGACGAAGACCGCGACCAGCGTGCTCAGGTGGGCCCGGGCGGCGTTGCTCATCCGGTCGCCGACGCCCTGCAGGCGTACCCCGCCGAACAGGTAGTGCACGGCCAGCGCGCCGATCAGCGCCAGCACCACCGAGGTGAAACCGAGCCCCAGCAGGAACCGCCAGAACGGCAGCTGGAAGACGTAGAAGCCGACATCGACGCCGAACTCCGGGTCGTCCACACCGAAGTTGCCGCCGTGCAGGAAGAGCAGCCACTGGTTCCAGCGGCTCTGCGCCGACAGTCCGGCGAAGAGGCCGACGACAGCGGCGGCCGCAGTGATCCACAGGCCCAGGCGGGGGCCGAGCAACATCCGGTACCGCTCCAGGGTGGCCTGTTCCGGTGAGTGGGGTCGCATCCGTGGGCGTAGCCGTTGCGCGAGCCAGAGATTGCCGCCGACGATCGCCGCCATCGCCAGGCCCGCGGCCAGGAAGAGCAGCAGCCGGGTGACCAGCACCCCCCGGAAGACCTCGGTGTAGTCGACCTCGGAGAACCAGAGCCAGTCCGTCCAGGCCTGCACTCCCCAGCCGAGCAGGGTGAACAGCACGAACACCCCGATCAGGACCCCGATCGTGACGCGTCCGCGTCGGCTCATCCTCGGCAGGGGGCTGCTGCTACGCATGACCACTGTTGGCTCCGCACGCTCGTTATGATCGGCTCCGACCAGGCACCCAGAGTACGGGGTGTTCCTGAAAGCGTGAGCGCAAGGTCATGCCGCGCGGCTCAGCAGTACGCCGGCTCGCCCCCGGAACGCAGCGTCGCCATCGCGTCCAACGCCTCGTCGAGCGTGCCCACCTTCACCAACGGCAGGTCCGGCTGCCGGTTACGGACCGCCTCGGCGCAGTTGGCCGCCGGCACCAGGAACGCGGTGGCGCCGGCCTGTTTCGCTCCGACCAACTTCTGCGGGATGCCACCGATCGGGCCTACCTGCCCGGAGTCGTCGATGGTGCCGGTGCCGGCGATGATCCGACCGCCGGTCAGGTCGTCCGGGGTCAGCTTGTCGATGATGCCCAGGGCGAACATCAGACCCGCGCTGGGGCCACCGATGTCCTTCAGGTCGAAGGAGAGGGTGAACGGGTGGGGCTGCTGCTGCTCGATCTCGATCCCGATCCGGGGCCGACCGTCGTGCTCCTGGCTGGTGATGGTGTCGGTTCGCGCGGCGCCGTCCCGGGTGTACCCGATCCGCAGGGCCGTGCCGGCCGGCTTGGCCCGGATAAGTTCGGTCAGCCGGGAGGCGAACGGCACCGGCTCACCGTCTACCGACGTCACCACGTCGCCGGGGCGCAGCACCGCGGCCGACGGCCCGTCGGCCGCGACCGTCTTGACCACGACCTGCACCTCGTAGCCGAGTTCCCGCAGCGCGGCGGTCTCCGCGCTGGTCTGCGAGACCTGGAAGTCCTCGGCGTTGCGCTGTTCCACCTCTTCCTGGGTCTCCCCCGGCGGGTAGACCAGTTCCCGCGGCACCACAGCCTGTTCGTCGGAGAGCCAGCCCTGGATGGCCGAGCGGAGCTTGACGCCGGGCTGCACCCCCACCGTGGTCAGCCGCAGTTGGCCGGCGGAGGTGGAGGTTTCCCGGCCGGTGACCTGGATGACCTCCTTGCCATCCTCCTGGCCCAGCGTGTCGACGGTCGGGCCGGGTCCGAGCACCACGTACGGAACGGGCGCGCCGAGCACCCCGATGCTGAGCAGTGCGGTGAGCAGGGCACCGAGCAGGACGGTCAGGCCGCGACGTCTCATGCGGCAGAGCGTACCGATCCCGGTCGCGGCTCCCGGTCGGCACGACGAACGACTTCGCCCTGAGCGGAACCGTGGTGGCGGCGGCTCCTGGCCCGGCGCGCGTACCGTAGACGTCGTGCCTGATATTCCGTTCGGTTTCGCGCTACCGGGTGGGCAGCCGCCCGACCCCAACGACCCTGCGCAGATGCAGCAGTTCATGTCGCAGTTGCAGCACCTGCTCTCCGCGTCGGGCAGCGGGCCGGTCAACTGGGACCTGGCTCGTCAGGTGGCGGCCAGTCAGCTCGCCGCGGCGGGCGACCCGGCGGTCTCCCCCTACGAGCGTCACGCGGTGGAGGAGGCGCTGCGCATCGCCGACCTCTGGCTGGAGCCGGCCTCCGCGCTGCCCTCGGGCATCCGCAACACGGTGTCCTGGAACCGCAACGAGTGGATCTTCAAGACGCTCGACGTCTGGCGCAAGCTGTGCGACCCGGTGGCCAGCCGGATGGTCGGCGCGATGGGCGACCTGGTCCCCCCGGAGGCCCGCGCCCAGCTCGGCCCGATGCAGTCGATGGTCGCCACCCTCGGTGGCGCGCTCTTCGGCGGCCAGCTCGGCCAGGCCCTCGGGTCGCTCGCCGCGGAGGTGCTCTCCGCCGGCGACATCGGTCTGCCGCTCGGACCGGCCGGCACGGCCGCGCTCATCCCCGCCAACATCAAGGCGTACGGCGATGGGCTGGAACTCCCCGAGGACGAGGTCCGCCTCTACGTGGCCCTGCGCGAGGCGGCGCACCAGCGGCTCTTCGAGCACGTTCCGTGGCTGCGGGGGCATGTCCTCAACGCCGTCGAGACGTACGCCGCCGGCATCCGGGTGAATCGGGAGGCGATCGAGGAGGCGATGGGACGGGTCGACCCGACCGACCCGGAGTCGATGCAGGCGATCGCCCTGGAGGGCATCTTCACACCGGAGGACAGCCCGACGCAGAAGGCGTCGCTGGCCCGGCTGGAAACCGCCCTCGCTCTGGTGGAGGGCTGGGTCTGCCACGTGGTCGACGGGGCGGCCGACGGCCGGTTGCCGAACGTCGTGGCGCTGGGCGAGGCGTTCCGTCGCCGCCGGGCGGCCGGCGGTCCGGCCGAGCAGACCTTCGCGGCCCTGGTCGGGTTGGAGCTGCGGCCCCGTCGGCTGCGCGAGGCGGCGGCGCTCTGGGCGGCGCTCACCGAGCACCGGGGGATCGCCGGCCGGGACGCGCTGTGGGGGCACCCCGACCTGCTTCCCTCCGACGACGACTTCGCCGACCCGGTGGCCTTCGCCATGGCCGACGTGGACCTGATGACCGAGTTGGAGAATTTCGACTTCTCCGCCCCGGGTGGCCCGGAGGAGAAGGCCCCGGGCGAGACGGAGCGCCGCGACGACACCGAGGGCGGCGAGAGCCGCAGCTGAAAGGCCGGGCACGGCCGCGCCGAGGCGGCGACATCAGCCGCTTCGGCCGGCCCCGGACAGCAGCGACCGGGTGTGCTCCCACCCGTCCAGTGCCGGATCGAGCCGGGCCAGATCCGCCGGACCGCGCAGTCGGTGCCAGGAGGGGGTCACCGCCAGGTCGCCGGGACGGGGTGCCGCCGCCCGCACGGCCGCGGGCACCGTGGCGTCCATGTCCAGCGGTGGCAGCCAGGACGGCACGGGTAGCCGGGCCGCCACCCCGAGCAACCCGGGCAGGCCGCCCTCGGCCGGGGCGACCGCTACCGGCCGGCTGGTCAGCGGACGCAGCAACTTACCGACGGTGAGTCCGGGCAGGTCGGGCGCATCGCCCGCGACGACCGCCACCTGCTCGTAGCTGTCGACCGTCGCCGAGGTCCCGTCCGCCGGCCCAGCACCGGTCGACGGATCCGTTCCGGCCGGGCCGCGGGCACCGGTGAGGGCGGCGAACACCGCGTTCGGGCTCGGCTCGGGCACCTCGTACACGGTCGTGCCGGGCCAGATCACCGCGTCGGCCAGCCAGCGGTCGGCTCTCGTGACCGCGACCGCGGTGTCCACCTCGTTGAGCATGGCGAGCAGGTCAACCACATCCTCAGCGAGCGCGCTGCGCCAGTCCACCGGGTCGACACCGGGCGGCGTCCAGGCGACCGGCGCGAGCAGCGCCACCACCACACGTCGGGCCATTCACCGACCCTACCGCTGCGGTACCGCGGCCCCGAGGTCCGTCAAGGGGCGCCGGCGACGGCCGCCACGCCCTCCAGATAGCCGCGCGCCCGTTCAGTCTTCGGGTACCTGCCTACCAGGGCCCAGAACTGCGCGTTGTGACTGGCCACGATGAGGTGGACCAGCTCGTGCAGCAGCACGTAGTCGATCACCCAGTCCGGCATCTCCTGGATCCGGTGGGACAGCCGGATCGAACGGTCCGCCGGGGTGCAGGAGCCCCACCGCCCATTCTGGTTGCTCACCCACCGGACGCTGGCCGGCAGGGCCTGGTTGCCGTACTCGGTGAGGTAGAGCTTGATCAGCCGGCCGGCGCGGGCCAGCAGTTCGGCGTCGGAGCGGACCAGGCGACCCTCCCGGGCCGCCAGCCGGGCGAGCATCCGGTCGACCCACTCGCTCTCCTCGGCCCGGGAGAACTGGTCGGGGATGAGGACCACGACCCGCTCCCCGTCGCGGTAGGCGGACACCGTGCGTCGCCGACGCTGGCTGCGCCGTACCTCGACGACCGGCTTCCGCGGCCCTGCCATCAGTGGACCGCGCAGCCTCGGTTTGCTGTCACGTTGGCAAGCTAATGCGTTGTGACCAGGGGTCCGCAAGAGTCAACCCCCCGACACGCGTCCGGAAAATGGGGATTGGTCGCCAGGAGTCCCGAAAAAATTCTTTGCCGGACCCGGGGCAGCCGTCACGGTCACCCTTCGTGGTGACCGCCGAGGTGTCACACCCGGGCCGACCAACACGGTAAGTGATCATCGCGGCGGAGCTCAAATCGGGGGGTCGGACCCCTGCTCGACACCCTCACCAGCGCAATTGCGGGATGCTGGTCGGCGTGTCCCCGGCAAACTGACTGATCTGACCCATTTCGGCGTGCACACTCTCGACGTCGCCTTGCTCACAGTGGCAATGCGCAGCTGACATGGAACCGCCCACACCTGGGTAGGGTCCGCCAACCGGTGGTCACGTAGGTGGCCAGCGGACAGGACCGGCGCCGGGCGCCCTGAGCGACCGCCACCGGGAGACCCACCGGGTCGTTATCGACCGGTGGACGACACGAGGAGGGCACACCGTGGCCGACCAGGCCCAGACCTACAACGGTTACTGCGTCAAGTGCAAGGAGAAGCGGGACTTCGAAGGCCGTGTGGAGGTCTCGAAGACCGGCATGAACATGGCCAAGGGCAAGTGTCCGGTATGTGGCACAACAGTGAACCGCATCCTGGGCAAGGCGAAGGTCTGACGTACGCGCACTGGAGCGGGGGGTGGCCTGCGACCACCCCCCGCTCGCCTGCGCGGTGACTGTCGGACCACCGACAGTAGTACTCGCGGGTTGTGGATAACTCGCCGAAGCCTGTGGACAGCCCTGGATCCAGGGCCGGCCACCTGTGGACAACGATCGACGGAAAGCTTGGACGCGGTCACTATTCGTGCTCATGACGCGGACCGCCGAACGACCGTCCTCCCCCCGCCCCCGCCTGCTGCCGGGGCTCACCCGACTCTGGCGCGACCGGCACACCCTTCAGCTCGGGCTCGGTCGGGAGCGGGCGGTCCTGGTCGAGGTGGCCGACCCCCGGGCGGCCCGGCTGCTCGACCTGCTCGACGGCACCCGCAGCGAACGGCAGGTGCTGGCCGGCACGGGAGTCCGCCCGGAGCATGCTCGCGCGCTGCTCGACGCCCTGCGCACCGCCGGTCTGGTGGTGCCAGCGCACACCCTTCTACCCCGGGACCTCACCGGGCCGCGCCGGGCCCGGCTCGCCGCCGAGGCCGGCGCGCTGGCGCTGGCCACCGCCCGGTTGCCGGGGACCCCCGCCCAGGTACTCCGGCGCCGCCTGGCCGCCCGGGTGACGGTCACCGGCGGCGGTCCGCTCGGCCCCGCCATCGCGGTGGCACTGGCCCAGGCGGGCGTCGGCCACGTCCACCCCGACCTGCCCGGGGTGGTTCGTCCGCTCGATCTCGTCGGCACCGGTATCGCCGCCACCGAGATCGGCAGTCCGCTCGACGCCGCGGCCCGGGCCGCGGTTCAGCGGGCCGCCCCCGGCACCGGTACCGGCCCGCTGCGTCGGCCCCGCCCCGACCTGGTCGTGCAACTCGGCTGTGACCGGCCGGCCGCGCTGCTGGCCGCCGGTCACGCCCAACGGCGACAACCACACCTGTTGGTGGACATCCGGGAGGGAATTCCGGCGGTCGGCCCGCTGGTACGGCCACCGGTCGGCCCCTGCCTGAGCTGTCTTGACCTGCACCGGGCCGACCGGGACCCCGGCTGGCCCACGGTCGCGGCCCAGCTCGCCAGCACCCCGCCCGCCCCGGCCTGTGCCGTGAGTCTCCTGCTGGCCGCGACCGGATACGCAGTCGGCGAAGCGTTGAGCCAACTCGATGGCGGCACACCCGAGACCCTCGGCGGATCGGTCGAGGTGCTGGCTCCCGGTAGCCTCCGGCGACGCTACTGGCCGCCGCACCCGCGCTGCCGATGCGGCGGCTGACCGGTGCACCGGCAGCACGGGTGCGGCTGCACGGCAGCAGCGGGCCAGCCGAGTCGGTAACAATGACCAAGTGACCGACATCCCGCGCCGGGCCGTGTCCCGGACCGCCAAGCTCGCCGCTCTGCCGCTCGGCTTCGCCGGACGGACCGTCCTCGGCATGGGAAAGCGCGTCACCGGGCTCGCCTCCGACGTGATCTCCGCCGAGATCCAGCAACGCACGGCCGAGCAGTTGTTCAGCGTCCTGGGCCAACTCAAGGGCGGGGCGATGAAGTTCGGTCAGGCCCTGTCGGTGTTCGAGGCCGCCCTTCCGGAGGAGATCGCCGCGCCCTACCGGCAGGCGCTGACGAAACTCCAGGAGGCCGCGCCGCCGCTGCCCGCCGCCAGCGTGCACAAGGTGCTGGCGGAGCAGCTGGGGCCGGCCTGGCGGGACCGGTTCGTGAGCTTCGACGATTCCCCGGCCGCGGCGGCAAGCATCGGGCAGGTGCATCGGGCGGTGTGGCGGCTACCGGACGGTTCCGGCCGGAGCGTCGCCGTGAAGATCCAGTATCCCGGCGCCGGTGACGCCCTGCTCGCCGACCTGAAGCAGCTCTCCCGGCTGGGAGCCATGTTCCGGGCCATCCAGCCCGGGCTGGACATCAAGCCCCTCCTGGCCGAGCTGCGGGAGAGGATCACCGAGGAACTGGACTACGAGTTGGAGGCGGAGTCACAGCGTGCCTTCGCCGCCGGATACGCCGACGACCCGGAGATCTACGTGCCGGAGGTCTGCTTCGCTTCGTCCCGCGTCCTGGTGACCGAGTGGATCGAGGGCACGCCGCTGGCCGACATCATCCGGTCCGGCAGCGAGGAGCAACGCGACGAGGCGGGCCGCCTGATGGCCACTCTCCATCTCTCCGCGCCGGCTCGGGCCGGGCTGCTGCACGCCGACCCGCATCCGGGAAACTTCCGGCTGCTGCCCGACGGCCGGCTGGGCGTGATCGACTTCGGGGCGGTGGCTCGGATGCCGGAGGGTACGCCGGAACCGATCGGCCGCATCGCCGGGCTGGCCCTGCGCGGCGACGCCGACGGGGTGGAGGCCGGACTGCGGGCCGAGGGCTTCGTCAGTGGCGCGGAGCCGATCGACGCGCACGCCCTGTTGGAATTCCTGCGGCCGATGCTGGAGCCGATCGCCGCCGACGAGTTCCGGTTCACCCGGGCCTGGCTGCGCGCCGAAGCGACCCGGCTGGCCAGCCCTCGTTCCCCGGCCTATCAGCTCAGCCGACAGCTCAACCTGCCGCCGTCCTACCTGCTCATCCACCGGGTGACGCTCGGATCGATCGGGGTGCTGTGCCAACTGGAGGCCAAGGCCCCCTACCGGGGCATCCTGGAACGCTGGCTACCGGGATTTGCTCCGGTCGGTTGAGTGGTGACGCGGTGGGCGGGGACCGAAGGTCCCCGCCCACCGTCAGCGTGTTCGTCCTACAGAACGCCCAGTTCGCGGGCTGACCGGGCACGGCCGGTCATGGCGATGGTACGGGCGGATCGGGTTGCCTCAGTGCTCGTGGTGGTGCGACCGGCCTGAGGCCGGAGCATTCGAGCCCTCGACAACGCTTCGTGGAGTAGGTACATCTCGGCTCCGTTCGGAAGGTGCAGCACGGTGGTCAGCTTTCTCTCGGCCGGTGCGACACCGGCGGGGTCGGTCTGAATCGGGAACATGTCAGGCAGCCAGCCGGACAGCGCTGCGCGACGCGGCGAGCCCATTGGCCGCCAGCCGCGCCTCGGCCTCGACCCGCAACTCGGCGTCACGGGCGACGTCCTCCTTGCGCGGGCGGCCACGGGGCCGCTTGCGCGGAACGACCGCGCCACGCTCGAAGATCTCGCCACCCCAGACGCCCCACGGCTCGGCCCGCTCCACCGCACCGGCCAGGCACTCGACGCGCAGCGGGCAGTCCCCGCAGAGCGACTTGGCCAGTTCCAGCTCGGTGGGCGAGTCGGAGAACCACAGGTCGGGGTCGAACTTCCGGCAGGGCAGGTTCGCCTCCACCTCGACGCTCACGTCGAGCGGGGCCAACGCCAGACTCATCGCCCGGTCACCTCTCTCTCACTGCGATCTCGTGGATCGCGGTTCCGACGTACTTCGGCGGTGCAAAAAAAACTGAGGCCGCGGATCCCGGTGTGCGGGTTCCGCGGCCTCGAGGTGAGCCGGTGGTCTGTGGTCAGACCGGTCTACCTCGAGGTGGAACACCGCGGACGTCCATCCGCTTGTTGACGCCATCGACGCCCTTGCCCGTGAAGCCACTGCTCCCCTGGAGCCCGTTCGTGACCGGTGCGAGGATCAGCTCGGCCTGAATCTCGGCCCGGTGCACCTGCGGAGCCCACGGTCGCGCAGCGACGGTGGTGGCCCGGACGTCCGTCAGCGGAGCGGCGGTCGTCAGGGCAGCCGACAGCGGAGCGACGGCAACGGGCAGCGCCGTCGGACGCTGGTAGATGTAGCTCTCCATCGGTGCCACCTCCTTGACGTTCACTCGTGGTCGACCCGGAAACAGACCCCGTGAGCAGCCCGAACAGGGCCCCCTTCCGAGGTGTGCCCTGAGGTTATGCCGGCCGGCCGGGCGAGGGCAAACGAATTAACGGTCGGATTCAGAAAGTTTTCTGCGGGCAGATTTCGTCGACGGTCGCGCCCCCCACCAACGCCAGCACCGCCTCCCCGTAGAGGCCCAGTTTGCGTGGCCCGATTCCGGCGATCGCGACCAGTTCCTCGGCCCGGCCCGGCCGCCGCTCGGCCAGCGCCACAAGCGTCGCGTCGGTGAACACCACATACGCGGGCACCTTCTGTGCCCCGGCCACCCGGGACCGCCACTCGCGCAGCCGTTCGTGCAGCTCGTCGTCGATGTCGGAGGGACAGGTGGCACACCGGCCCAGCTTGCGGTCCGGTCCGGCGAGCAGAGTGGTGCCGCAGATCCGACAGGACACGATCCGGGTTGCGGCCCGCCGCTGCGGGGCCCGCCCCGGTCGGCCCGCGTCGACCCGCTCCGTCGTACCGGCGGGCGCAAGTTGCGGCAGGAATCGACTCGCTCGTCGGGGCCGGCCGCCCGGTGAGCGCGCCGAGGCGTACGACAGCCAGAGCCACTGCCGGGCCCGGGTGATACCGACGTAGAGCAGTCGGCGTTCCTCCTCGACCTGCTCGGTGGTGCGCGCGTAGGTGGTGGGCAGAGTGCCCTCGGCCAGGCCGACCAGGAAGACGGCGTCCCACTCCAGCCCTTTCGCGGAGTGCAGGGAGGCCAGCGTCACGCCGTCCACGGTCGGCACGTGCTGCTGGGCCGCCCGCCGGGCCAGCTCCTCGGTGAAATTGGCCAGGGTGACCGGACGCTCCACCGCGGCGGCCACGCCGAGCGGCAGGATCTCCGGCGTGGCCGCGTACTCCTCGGCGAGCTGCACCAGCGCGGCCAGCGCCTCCCACCGCTCCCGGGCCGCACCTCCCGGCGGCGGAGCATCCGGTGCCCATCCCACGCCGGCCAGCGCCTCGACCACCGCCGCCCGCAACGGGGTCTCACCCGGTACCGACCGGGTCGCCGCGCGCAGCGCGACCATCGCCTGGCGCACCTCGGCGCGTTCGAAGAACCGTTCCGCCCCCTGGACCTGGTAGGGCACGCCGGCCTCGGCAAGCGCCTTCTCGTACGCCTCGGACTGCGCGTTGGTGCGGAACAGCACAGCGATCTCGCGGGCCGGGGTACCGGCGTCGATCATCGCCCGGCAGCGGGCGGCGACCGCGGCGGCCTCGGCCGGCTCGTCGGTGAAGATCCGCCGCTCCGGCTCCGGGCCGGCCGGCTGCTGCCCGACCAGTTCCAGGCGCAGCCGCGCCTCGGTGCCCCGCGCCTGCGAGATGACCGCGTTGGCGAGCCCCACCACCTGCGGCGTCGACCGGTAGTCGCGGACCAGTCGGATCACGGTGGCTGCCCGATGCCGACGCGGGAAGTCGACAAGGTAGGCCGAGGTGGCCCCGGTGAACGAGTAGATGGTCTGTGAGGCGTCCCCGACCACGGTCAGGTCGTCCCGTCCGCCGAGCCAGGCGTCCAGCAGCCGCTGCTGCAACGGGTTGACGTCCTGGTACTCGTCGACGACGAAGTGCCGGTACTGGTTGCGGACCTGCTCGGCGACGTCCGGATGCTCCTCGATCCCCCAGACCGCGGCACGCAGCACGTCCTCGAAGTCGATCACTCCGCCGGTCCGCTTGAGCCTCTCGTACGCGGCGAACACCTCCGCCACCTTCGCCGGCTCGTGCGACGTCTCCCGCAGCGCCTTGGCGGCGGCCACCACGTACTCACCCGGCTCGACGAGGGAGGACTTGGCCCATTCGATCTCACCGGCGAGATCCCGGGCCGCAGTCCGGTCGGCCCGTAGGCCGGCTCGCGCCGCGGCGAGCGTGACCAACCGGACCTTGCTGTCCAGCAACTCGGGCATGGCCCGGCCGTCGAGCAGCCGAGGCGCGAAGTAGCGCACCTGGCGCAGCGCCGCGGCGTGGAAGGTGCGTGCCTGCACGCTGGCCACGCCGGCCACCGCGAGCCGCTGCCGCAGCTCCGCGGCGGCCCGAGCGGTGAAGGTGACCGCGAGCACATGCCGGGCCGATATCTCACCGGTAAGTGCCCGGTACGCGATCCGGGACGTGACGGCCCGGGTCTTGCCGGTACCGGCACCGGCGAGCACGCAGACCGGGCCGGCCGGGGCGGTCACCGCCGCGCGTTGCTCCGGATCGAGCCCGGCGAGCACGCGTTCGGACGCGGAGTTAACCACCACAGCGGGGAATTGTCGCAGCTTCCCCGAACGTTGCAGCGGATAGCCTGTGCTTGATCGGCAAGCCACCGGGCGCGACGTTGGAGGATCTGACCATGCTCACGATGTATTCCACTCCCTGGTGCGGCTACTGCTACCGGCTGAAGTCGCAGCTCGACCGGGAGGGGATCGCCTACCAGGTGGTCGACATCGAGCGGGATCCTGCGGCCGCCACGTTCGTGATGCAGGTGAACGGCGGTAACCAGACGGTGCCCACGCTGCGCTTCGCCGACGGCAGCGCGCTGACCAACCCGTCGATCAACCAGGTCAAGCAGCACCTGGCGAGCATCGCCGCCTGACCGCACCAGCACGCTTCCGCACTTCTCCCGCGCCGATCATGAAGTTGTTGCCCAGGTAGCCAGCTACCTGGGCAACAACTTCATGGTCAACTGCGCCGGAGGGGGTCGGGGGTTCGAGCGCGGGCACCGACCTCGGCCTCGGGTGCTCGTCGTTGCGCGGGCACCGCGGGCCGTACCGGCGGCTCGGATGGTGGGCTCAGGTGGCGGCCACGCCAGAGGTAGTTGCCGGCGAGCAGGGTCGCCACGCCGACCGACGCGAAGACCAGCCGGTAGTCGAGCAGGGCGACGACGAGCGCGCCCATGCCGATCGAGAACGCCTGCGGGCACCTGACCGCCGCCTCGGCGGCGGCGGCTACCCGGCCGAGCAGTTCCGGCGGTGTCCGTCGTTGAATCAGGGTGTGCAGCCCGACCAGGGTCAACGGCAGCGACAGACCCGCCACCAGCACCGCGGCGAGGCCGAGCCACAGATTCGGGTACGCCAACATCAGCGCGGCAGGTCCGAACAGCGCCACCCCGACGGCCAGGGCACCCAGCTCACCGACCCGCCGCAGCACGGCTGCGGAGAGCAGCCCACCCACCAGGCCGCCGATCCCCTGCACGGTGAAGAGCACGCCGACGAACGCCGGTTCCCGCCCGAGCCCCCGGTCCACGTACGCGAAGATCAACGACTCGGTGAAGCCCATCACCAGCGAACCGAGGCCGTATCCGAGCAGCGCCCGCCGCAGTGCCGGCTCGCCCGCGAGGTGGCGGAGCCCGGCGGCCAGTTCCTGCGGCCAGCGCGGTCGGTGCTCGGCGCCACCGGCCGATGCGACGGACGGCGTGCGCGACGCGGACGACCTGCCTGACGCGGATGACATGGGCGGCGTGTGCGACGCGGACGACGTGCCGGGCACCGCGACCGCCCGTGGCGCGCCGACCACCACGGCCGCGACCAGGAATCCGAGCATTCCGACCAGGGCCAGCAGCCAGCCGCCGAGCGTCACGTAGAGGCCGGCACCGGCGAGCGGGCCGATCAACCGCAGTCCCTGCCGTGCCGTCTGCAACGCCCCGTTCGCCTCGCCGAGCAGGTCCGGCGGCACCAGTTCCCGCACCAGGCGGCTGAGCACCGCCCCGACGGTCAGGTTCGACAACCCGTACAGCGCGGCCACCGCGTAGATCAGCCACATGTCGCCCGCGTCGCGGACCGCGAATAGGGGGGTGAGCAGCAGCGCCGTCGCGAGGTTGGTGGCCACGAAGAAGGGGCGCCGTGGATACCGGTCGACGAACCACCCGACCAGTGGCGCCAGCGTGCGTGGCGCGAGGATGACGAAGATCGTGGCACCGGCGAGGCCGTCCGATCCGGTGAGGTCCTTGACCCAGACAGCGAGCGCCAGCAGCAGGATCGACTCGGCGGTCATGCTGGCCAACAGCCCACCGAAGAGCAGACGGAAGTCCGGGCGACTCAGGACGGTGCGCATTGATCCTCCGGTGGCGCGACTCGGTGCGGCGGGCGGTTTCGGCGGGGCCGGCGACGCGGATCGCGCCGACCGGAGTCGCTGTCGGGTCTGCGTATTTCTGATGACACGCCCTCCGCCGGTACCTCCGGCGCCGGTCGCGACGTCCATACTGACCGTGGGGGGCGAATTTCATACAGTTACCGTCGCGTCCGCGGCGGTCGACGGAAAAGAGGACACTGTGCCTCCTGCCGCACCCAGCCCGATCCTGCGCCGCCGCCGGCTCGGCGGCGAACTGCGCCGCTTGCGCGAAGCCGCTGGACTCACCGGCGACCAGGTCATCGAACGCATCGGCTGGGCGTCCGCGTCCAAACTGTCCCGCCTGGAGAACGGCCGCAGCCGCCCCGATCCGGCCGACGTCCGGGACCTGCTCGACCTGTACCACGTCGACGACGCCCTCCGGCTGGAGCTGCTCGGCATCACCCACGAAGCCGGCGACATGCGTGGGTGGCTGAAGCGTTATCCGGCGATGACGCAACAGCAGCGCGGCTTCGCCGAGCTGGAGGCGGGTTGCGCCGAGATCTCCGAGTACAACCCGGTGCTGGTGCCGGGGTTGTTGCAGACCAGCGGGTACGCGCGAATGCGGATCTCCTCGGCCTGGCAGGTCGACCAGGCTGCCGGCGCCCCGGAGGCCGAGGACGAGATCGAGACGGAGATCAGGGCCCGACTGGCGCGACAGTCGGCGCTGACCCGGGAGACCGACCCACCCCGCTACACCGCGGTGCTGGAGGAGTCCGCGCTCGGCCACCGGGCCGGGCCACCCGACGTGCTCCATGAGCAGTTGGCGCAGCTCTGCGAGCTGGCCATGCTACCGAACGTCACGCTGCACGTGCTTCCCCGGGACACTCCGATCGGCCAGTGGTACCTCCCGCCGACCGCGTTCTCGGTCTATCGGTTCGCCGACCCCCTCGATCCGGAGACGCTCGCCATCGAAGGTGGCTTCACCGACGTCATGTCGACCGAGGCAATCACCCTAAATCGCTATAAAGTGGTGTTCGAGTGGCTATGCACGGCGGCACTCTCCGCAACGGACACCCTCTCCTGGCTGATCGACTCGTCGGGACGGTTGTCCGTCGCGGCGACCCCGCCCACTGTGGCGAGTGGTCCGGCAACGGCGCCGGCCCAACGCCGCAGTTCCTCCGGGCGCCTGACGGAACGGTGACCAGCACCGGCCCACCGTGGGGACGTGCGGTGCCACTCGTTCCATCGGTTCACCTCAGGAGCGCAACGATGAACGAGTTCCGCAACACACCATCCGTCCTCGCCCAACTCGCGGGCGCGCCCTGGCGCACCAGTACGCGCAGCCAGACCTCCAACTGTGTGGAGGTCGCACCGCTGTCCGACGGTCCCGCCGCGGTGGCGCTGCGCGACAGCAAGGACCGGGGCGGTCCGGTGCTGCTGTTCGGCCGGGCGGGATGGCAGGGCTTCATCTCCGGTGCCAGAAACGGTCAGTTCGACAACCACTAGCGCGTACGCCTGCGGGGCCGCCGGCTGCTCAGCCGGCGGCCCCGTCTCGTGTTTTGACCATCGGGGGGATTCGTGGTGGTCGAGGTCTAGCGGAATGGGGAGGACCCTGTCCATGATCTGAGTTCTCACACAAAGATCATCAATGGGCAGGGTCCTCGATGAGGAGCGTAACGGCTACTGGTGCCGGTGGCGGCGAGCTGGACCGGATCTTGTTGGATTCGTGGCGGCGGGAGTTGTACGAGGGTGTCCTCGCGTCCCGGTCGCGGACGTTGTTCACGCTGGTCGACGAGTTGGCCGCCGATCAGGGCCGGTGTGGCTGTCCGGCGCATCTGTCGCTGGGCACCGTCACCGGGCACGCCGCGGCGTACCGGGCGTTACGCGACGGCGAGATCGACACCGGCCGGGCGTTGCGGGCGGCGTGCCGGATCGCCGCGCGGTCCGGCCTGCCCCGGGTGTACGCCGTCGACACCACCGCGTGGCCACGGCCGAACGCCACCACCAGCCCGGACCGGCAGCCGCAGTACACCCCGGGCGGCCCGCGCGGCGCGGCCCAGATCAAGACCGGGTGGCGGTATCAGCATGTCGTCCGGTTGACCCTGACCCCGGACTCGTGGGTTGTGCCGGTCCTGGCCGACCGGATCGCCTCCGACGACGACCTGGTCGAGGTCACCGTGGACCACATCGCTCGGGTCTGCGCCCAGGACGGCGCCTGCCCGGCCGATCCGTCGCTGTTCCTGCTGGACTCCGGCTACCCCGCGGCCCGGATCACCCATCTGCTGCGCGAACGCGGGATTCCCGCGGATGTCCTGGTCAGGCTGGCGACCTCGCAGACCATGTGGACCAGACCCGAACGCCGGGCCGCGCACCCCCTCGGCGGCCGGCCCCGCCGCCACGGGTTCCGCCTGGCCCTGCGCCAACCCGACCTGCACCCGGATGCCGGTGTCAGCGGACCACTCGACATCTACGGCACCGTCACCGTCCGAGCCTGGCACCAGGTCCACCCCAAACTCACCCGCGCCAGCCGAGGCTTCGAAGACCAGCCCACCCTCCCGATCGTCGAGGGCAGCGTCTTACTCGCCCGGGTCCAGCACCTGCGCCCCAGCCGCCGCGCGGGCGACCTCGCACTCTGGTACTCCGGTACCCGCCGTGACCTGCTCACCCTGGTCATGACCTACCTGGCCCGCTTCGACATCGAGCACTACTTCCGATACCTGAAGACCACCGCCCACGCCCCGGACTTCCACCCCCGCCAGCCCGGCACCCTGACCACCTGGCTCCGCCTGCACTCCTACGCCTACCTGCACCTGTTCTGCGCCCGCACCCACCTGACCCACCACCGGCTGCCCTGGGAACCCACCACCACCACGACACCGACCCCCGGCCAGACCCGCCGCCAGGTTTCGCCCGCTCTGCGCAACGCCTGGCAACCACCAGGCCACCCGAAACCCGGCCACCCCGGCCCCGGACGCCCCGCCGGAAAACGCCGCAAACGCCGCACCCGATACCCCGTCATCCGCAAGAACGCCATCCACAAGGGCAAGTAACAGCCCTCACCCACACCACCACGAACACACCCACACCACACCGCCAGACCACCCTGCCCACAGACCGGTCAAAACACGAGGCGGGGCCGCCGGCTGCTCAGCCGGCGGCCCCGTCGTCGTCTGTCCCGCACCGACGTTGAGCAGGGATCGGATGATCGGTCGGGTCTGCGGACCGTTGGGCGCGTTTCACTTGCTGGGACGAGCGCCGGGCGTACGATGGCGGGGTAGTGACGTGGAACTTCCACGGTTCCACCCGTCGCGACACATCCGGAGACCCAGATGCGGTTCCTGATCGTTCGCACCGACATTCGCGCCGCCGCCGACGCCGACATCACCGCTGCCTGGGCCGGAGGCCAGCGGCTGCGGGACGAGACCGCCCGGCCCGAGCCACGACGCCAGGTCGTCCACGCCGACGACCGCGACGCCGCACTGCTGCTGGCCCGCGCGATCGCCACCGTGGGCTCCGTACGCTCCGGTAAGCAGCGGGTCAAGGTGCTGCCGCTGGACGACGCACACCACCAACGAGCCGCCCCCGGCTGGCCCGGCACCTGAACCACCACCCGTCCGTCGTGGTCGACCGGCTCCCCCGCCGAGTTCCTCACCCAGCCGACCACGACGGCCCGTGTCCCCGGTCCGTGACCGCCGCGGCAACGACGGTCACGGACCGGGGCCGCACTCCAGATCACCGCTCAGCAGTCCCCGTCGAGCCACCGGTGCACCAGAAACAGCGCGATCGACGAGGGTGGTGGCAGCAGCAGCCGGGTGTCACCCACCTCGACGGTCCGTCCGGCGAGCGCCGCCTCGATCTCCTGCCGGGAGAACCAGCGCGCCTCGGCGATCTCAGCCGGATCCAGCCGCAGCGGGCGCCCCGGGTCGGCGATGGCCAGGAAGCCGAGCATCAGCGAGCCGGGAAACGGCCATGCCTGGCTGCCCGCGTACGTGATGCCGGAGACCTCGACGCCGACCTCCTCGCGGACCTCGCGCAGTACCGCCGCCTCGGCCGACTCCCCCGGCTCCAGATAGCCGGCCAGGCAGGAGAACCTTCGCCCGTGCTTCGTACTGGGCCAGGTGGCGTTGTTGCCGAGCAGGCACCGGCCCTCGCCGCCGCCGATCCCGTCGTGCACGAGCACGATCATCGCCGGGTCGGTACGCGGCCACACCCGCTCGCCGGTCGGGTCCACCCGGGTCCAGCCGGCCTCGTCCGCCCGGGTCGGTTCACCGGTCACCGGGTGGTAGAGATGCCGCAGGTGCCAGTTGGTCAGGGCCAACGCGGTGGTGAACAGTCCGGCGTCCCGGTCGCTGAGCAGGTGCCCGATGGCGCGTAGTTGGGCCGACCGGGTCTCCGGCACCACCGGCAGGGTGCCGTGTACACAGAAGACCGGCGCTCCGTCCGGCTCGACACCGAGGAACATCGCGCCGGTGGCGAGGGCCGGCGGCAGGTCGTCGGCAGCCACCAGCACCAGCTCCGGCACGGCGGTGTCGGTACGCACCAGGGCCCGCCCACCCGCCTCGACGTCCAGCACCAGCACCCGCGCTCCGGCCCACGCCTGGGCCAGCCACTGCGGATCGGTACGCCGGTGCGCCGCGCGATCCAGCGTCGAACGGGCCAGCGGCGGGCTGCTGTTCCCGCATTCGCTCACCACGGCGCTCCACCGGAACGCCGGCCGGTGTGCGGCACCGTCGCTCGACCACGACTACGCACGCCGGTGTGCGGCACCGTCGCGCGACCACGACGACGCACGCTCGTCACGGGACGGGAACGGTCTCGACCTGGGCCAGCGTGGCCAGTGACGCGGCGACCCGCTCGGCGTCGCCGAGCACGACCGTGACGGCTCGGGACGGAGCGAGATAGCGAGCCGCCACCTCGGTGACGTCGTCGACACCCACCTTCGCCAGCCGGGCCGCGTGTTCGGCCAGGAAGTCCAGCCGCAGCCCGTTGCCGGCGTACGCGCTGACCAGCGAAGCCAACCCGGCCTGAGTGGAGATGCCGAGCTGGAGTGTGCCGAGTGCGTACTGCCGAGCCTGTTCCAACTCGTCCGGCGCAGGCGGCACGGTGGCGAGCCGACCCAGCTCGTAACTCGTCTCCAACAACGCCGGTGCCGTCACCTCGGTGGCCACCTCGGCGGCGGCCACCAGCACCGAGCCGGCCACCGCGTGCTCGATCAACGAGTGCGGGCCGTAGGTGTAGCCCTTGTCCTCCCGGATGTTCTCCACCCAACGCGAGGAGAAGTAACCGCCGAAGACCAAGTTCGCCAGTTGCAGGGCGGCGTGGTCGGGATGGGTACGCGGCACCGCCGGCAACGCCACCCGCATCGACGACTGCACCGAACCGGGTCGGTCGACAAGCAGCAGCGGACCCGGTTTCAGCGGCGGGGCGGGCGGCACCTCGACCGCGTGCCCGGCACCGTTCCAGCCGCCGAGGGCCTTCTCCGCCGCGTCCAACGCCCGTTCCGGACGCAGATCCCCGACCAGTACGAGCACCGCACCCGCCGGATGCACCCGCTGGGCGTGCAGCGACCGCAACGCCGCCGGGCGGACCGCGGCGACCTGCTCCGGCTCCGGTGTCTGCACGGCGTACGGGTGCCTGTCGAAGATCCGCCGGAGCAGTGCCGTACGGGCCAGGTGCGCCGGCTGGCTCCGGGCGACCTCGATGCCGTCGACGAGCCGACTCCGCTCGACGCCCACCCACCCGGCCGGGTAGTTCGCCCCGGTGAGAACCTCGGCGAGGATCTCCAGCATCCGGTCCAGCCCGGTGGCCAGGCCGGTGCCGGAGATCATCAGCCGGTCCGGGTCGAGCCCGGCGGAGAGCCCGCCGCCGATCTTCTGCAACTCGGCGGCGATCTGCACGCTGCTCATCGTCTCCGTGCCGGCGAGCAGGGTCTGCGTGAGCAGGTGACCCCGGGCCAGGTGAGCCCGTCCGAAGGGCATCCAGAGCCGCAGCTCCACCAACGGGACCGCCGGCCGGCGCACCACGATGACGGTGAGCCCGTTGCCGAGCGTGCGCTCGGCCTGCCGGGGCAGCTTGAGCCGGCGGGTCGGTCCCAGCGGCGGCAACGGTCGTCGCGGTGCGATCGCGGTCATCGTGCACCACCTTCCGTTCGTGACTGCGGGGCTCGCAAACCCGGCTCACTCCTCGCACTCACCGAGACCCACCTTCCGTTCGTGACTGCGGGGCTCGCAAACCCGGCTCACTCCTCGCACTCACCGGGACCCACCTCCGGGGAGGACCTCGACGGAGGCGCGGCGCTCCGGGCGCAGGGTGGCTGCGGCAGCCCGGACCTGCTCGTCGGTGACCTCGCCGATCAGGCTGGGTAGCTCACCGAGCAACCCCGGCTCGCCGCGCTGCTGCTCCAGCACCGCCATTCCCAGCGCCCGGCCGAGCACCGCATCGGTCTCGCGCAGCAGGTGGGTGGCCATCCGGGCCTGGGTACGGGCGAGTTCGCCGTCGCCGAGCCCGTCGTGGGCGAGCCGGTCCAGTTCCTCGTCCAGCGTCCGCAGCACCTTGTCCACGTCGCCGCCGGGCGGCAGATGCGCCTGGAGCAGCAACGCGGTCGGATCGCGTACGTCGAACGGGTCGCCCATGAAACCCAGGTAGCCGCCGACGCTGGTCACCGCGCGGTCCCGGCGCACCAACCGCTCCACCAACCGCGACGCGTCCCCGTCGGTGAGCACCTCGGCCAGCACCACGTACGGCAGGTAGGCGGCGAAGTCGCCGATCGGGTCGGGCACCCGCCACGCCGAAGCCACCGCCGGCAGCGGCGCCAACTTGTCGGTGTACGCGGTGCGCCGCTCGACGGTCAGGTCCGGCTCGGCGAAGTCCGGCCGGTCGGGTGCCGGACGGGCCGGTACGTCACCGAAGTGCCGCTCGATCAGCGTGACGGCCTCGGCGGTGTCGATGTCCCCGCTGACCGCGAGCACCGCATTGCCGCTGGCGTAGTAGTGCCGGAAGAAGTCCGCGGCGTCGGCGACGGTGGCCGACTCCAGATCATCGAAGGAGCCGTACCCGTCATGGGCGTTGGGGAAGGTGTCGAACAGCACCGGGGGCAGGGTCAACCAGGGAAACCCACCGTACGGCCGGTTGAGCACGTTGACCCGGATCTCCTCCTTGACCACGTCGACCTGGTTGCGCAGGTTCTCCTCGGTCAACCGAGGGCCACGCATCCGGTCGGCCTCCAGGAACAGCGCCCGCTCCAGGGCGTTGCTCGGCAGGGTCTCGAAGTAGTCGGTGTAGTCCAGATGGGTGGAGCCGTTGAAGGTGCCGCCGGCCCCCTGCACATGTCGGAAGTGGGCCAGCTTCTCCAGGTTCTCCGAGCCCTGGAACATCAGGTGCTCGAAGAGGTGGGCGAAACCGGTGCGCCCCTCCGGCTCGGAGCGGATGCCGACGTCGTAGACGACCGCCACACCGATGACCGGGGCGCTGCGATCGGGGGTCAGGACGACCCGTAGGCCGTTGTCGAGGGTGAACCGTTCGACCGGATACCTCGTCGCTGGGATTCTCGCTCTGCGGGTCGGCACGGATCCGACCCTAACGTCTCGGCGCGCCCGCCGGTGCCGGCGTGCGAGGAAGCGCACCGCGGTCGGGTCTGCGCGAAGACCCGACCGGAGCACCGCGTCCCGTCAGCCGGACGCGGTGCCCGTACGGTCGGTCGATGCCGGTCGGTGCAGCTCCACCAGGCCGGACGGAGCGGACCCGCCCGGTGTGACCGGCCAGGGTGCGAACGTCACGGCCGTGGCCAGCAGCAGCCCGACTGCCGCCACCGCGATCACCAGAAGCAGCTCACGCGCTGCCGAGCCCACCATGGTCTTCCTCCCCCGTACCCGATCAGGAGCCCCCCGGCCCCTCCCCCCGCAGCCAGGCTTCCCGAGCCGGTTCAGGAAGACAGTCGCCCACCCGACGATCGGTACGCTGATTGCCGACTCAGGCTTGCGGTGCCGCTCGGTGCCAGCCTGACGCGCCGACCAGGACCGGCCGGGGATGCCGGCCCCGCGCCCGCGCTGGAAACAGGGACGGCCGGGCCACCACCGGTGCGCAGTGCACGGTGGTGACCCGGCCGACGCCGGGTGACCGAGAGGTCAGAGCGGACGGATGTTCTCCGCCTGCGGGCCCTTCTGGCCCTGCACGACCTCGAACTCCACCCGCTGGTTCTCGTCGAGGCTGCGGTAGCCGGAGGACTGGATCGCCGAGAAGTGGGCGAAGACGTCCGCGCCGCCGCCGTCCGGGGTGATGAAGCCGAAGCCCTTGTCAGCGTTGAACCACTTGACGGTGCCAATAGCCATGCTTGTTTCGTCTCCTTGACGGAACGTCAACTCCGCACCTGTTGCGGAGTTGAAAGAGGAATGTCCCGAGCGAACCTGCTCGGAACGCCTGTCGCTGCTGGTCGCCCCGCCCGGAGAAGTCCGGACATAACAAAGAGCGCCTGGGGCCACATTCCGCCAGGCGCAAACAGAGCTGGTAACCGAAACTGCAACGAGGGAACCCTACCACGGATCCGGCACCACGCCAGTGCTTCATGTCGACTCGGGAACCGAGCTGATCAGCGCGGTCAGCCCGTCGACGTCGAGCAGGTCCATCGGACGGACCGTCTCCCCGTCACGCACGTAGTGGAACGCCGCACCGACCCGGTCGACCGGCACACCGGCCAGCTCCGCCCAGGCCAGTCGGTAGACCGCCAGTTGCACCGCCGCCACCTCGGCGGCGGTGCCCTCCGGCCGCGCGCCGGTCTTCCAGTCGACCACGTCGAAGCGGTCGCCCGGCCGGCGGAACACGGCGTCCATCCGGCCGCGTACCACCACACCGCCGATCACCGTGGCGAACGGCACCTCCACCTCGATCGGAGTGCGGTCGGCCCACTCGCTCGCCAGAAAGCGCCGCTGGAGCTCGGCCAACTCCTCGTCCGGCGCCGCGTCCGCGTCCGCCGCCCCCGGTAGCTCGTCGGTGTCGAGCAACCGGTCCGCGCCGAACCGCTGCTCCAGCCAGGCGTGGAACGCGGTGCCCCGGCGAGCGTACGGATTGGGCTCGGTCGGCATCGGGCGACGCAGTGCCCGGGCCAGCCCGGCCGGATCCCGGCGCAACGCGACAAGTTGCGTCACCGACAGCTGCTCGGGCAGCGACACCTCGATCGGGCCGGAGAGCCGGCTCACCTCCGCCCGCTCGGCCAGCAGCAGCTCAGCCTCCCGTCGCCACCGGGCCACGTCCGGATCCTCCCCGACCGCGTCGTCCGGCGGGTCCCCGGCGTCGCCGTCGGTTAGGAAACGGCGGACCAGCGCCGCCGCCTCGGCCAACACCGGACGGCGAGGGCCGAGTGGATCGGCGGGCCACTCGGCCCGCAGCACCACCTCGGTGGTCGGGTTCACCGCGTCCGGCGCGGGTTCCGGCGCCCACTCGTCGACCAGGTGGCCGGCACCGCCGTCCAGGCAGGCGTCGTGCATCTCGCGGAGCAGCGCCGACGGTCCGCGCGGCCGTTTGGTGCCCTCACCCCACCAGTGGCCGGAGCAGAGCAGCAGCCGCCGGGGCCGGGTCACCGCCACGTACGCCAGCCGTCGTTCCTCCCGCTCGTCGTGGGCCCGCCAGGCATCGGTGAAGTCCTCCACCGCCCGGGCCACGCCACGCTGGTCGTCCGCCTCGGCCAGGGCCAACTCGGGCAGCCCGTCGGCGTCGCCGCGCAGCGGGAACGGCAGTACGCCCAGGCCGCCGAGCCAATGGTCAGAATTGCGGACCGGCCCCGGCCACACGCCACGACTCAGCCCGGCCACCGCCACCACGTCCCACTCCAGCCCCTTGGCGGCGTGTGCGGTGAGAATCTGCACCGCCCCCTCGACCACCTCGACCTCGCCCGGCGCGAGACCGCGCTCCTCATCCTCGGCGGCGGCGAGATAGGCCAGGAACCCGGCGAGCGTGGCGGCCGGCGACTCCCCGCTGAACCGGGCGGCCACGTCACCCAACGCGTCCAGGTGCCCCCGGGCCAGCCCGGCGTCACCGGCGCCGTCGCGGCCCGCCCGCACCGCCACCTCCACATCGAGCCCGATGGTCCGCTCCACGTCCGCGATCAGTTCCGGCAGGGTCTGGTCCAGCCGGTAGCGCAGCAGGCCCAGTTCCCGGGCGTACGCGCGCAGCCGCGCGTACCCCTCGGCCGAGTACGCCTGCGCCGGCCCCAGGTCGGCAAGCGCCTCCACGAGGGTGGCCTCATCGAGGCGGTCTGGGGTGATCTCCGGAGCGCCGTCGTCGGCCAGCCGGCGGCGGGCCGCCGCGATGGCCCTGGCCCGCCGGTGCAACGCCACCAGATCCCGCGGCCCGATCCGCCACCGTGCTCCGGTCAGCAGACGCAGCAACGCCGCCCCGTCGGTCGGGTCGGCCAGCACCCGCAGCGTGCAGACCACGTCGCGTACCTCAGGGGTGTCCAGCAGACCGCCGAGCCCGACCACCTCGACCGGCAGGCCGCGCTCGCGCAGCGCGGCGGCGATCGCCGGGATCTGGCTGCGCAGCCGGACCAGCACCGCCGTGGTCGGGCGTCGCGTCACCGGGATGTGCTCGGGCGACACGCCCGATGTGCCGGCCGCCCCACGCCAGGCGGCCAGCAGGCTGTCGGCGATCCAGTCGGCCTCGTCGGCGTAGGTCGACAGCAGCGCGCAGTGCACCGTGCCGGCGGCGGCCCCGCGCGGGCTGCGATGCGGAATCGGCTCGTCGACAGCGAGCGCGGCGTGCAGCTCGGGCACCCGCGCCCCGGCCGCGCGTAGCGGCGTGGCCAGCGCGTTCGCCACCGCCAGGATCTCCGGTCGGTTGCGCCAACTGGTGGTCAGCCCGAGCACCCGCGCCGGGCCGCCGTCGGTGCGGGCGAACTCGGTCGGGAAACGGTCGAGCGTGCCGGCGCTGGCTCCCCGCCAGCCGTAGATGGACTGGCAGGGATCACCCACCGCGGTCACCGGATGGCCGTCGCCGAACAGCGCTCTGAGCAGCACCACCTGGGCATGACTGGTGTCCTGGTACTCATCGAGCAGCACCACCCGGTAGCGACTACGCTCGATCTCACCGACGCCGGGATGGTCCCGGGCGACCCGAGCCGCCCGAGCAAGCTGGTCGGCGAAGTCCATCGCCTCGAAATCGTCCTTCCGGCGGGCGTACCCGCGCACCAACGGCAGCAGCTTCAGCCGGGCCTGCTGGAGAGCGAGGGCCTTGCGTACCCCGGCGTAGATCCGCCCCGGACGTGACTGCACGTCGGCGAAGAACCGGCCGGTCCAGGCGGCCAGCTCGTCCGGCTCGACCAGGTGCTCGTCCAGCTCACCGGCGAGCGCGAGGACCGCGTCGGTGACGGTGCTCGGCATCCGGTCCACCTCGGACATGTCCCCGTCGTAGTTGCGCACGATCAGGTCGACCAGCTGCCAGCGGGACGCCTCGGTCAGCAGCCGGGTGGAGGGCTCGTAGCCGGCGCGCAGACCATGCTCGGTGACGATCCGCCCGGCGTACGAGTGGTAGGTGGCCACCGTCGGCTCACCGGCGAGGGGGTCGTCGAGCGGGTTGCGCTCGCGGCGGCCCAACCGGCGGACCAGCTGGTCGAGCCGGACGCGTACCCGGTGCGTTAGCTCACCGGCGGCCTTGCGGGTGAAGGTGAGGCCGAGCACCTGCTCCGGCCGGACGTACGAGTTGGCCACCAACCACACCACCCGGGCGGCCATCGTCTCGGTCTTACCCGAGCCCGCACCGGCGACCACCAGCAGCGGCTCCACCGGCGCGGCGATGATCGCCGCCTGTTCCCGGGTGGGCGCCGGCAGGCGGAGCAGCTTCGCCAGTTCCACAGGCGTGTACCGGGGGCCGGCGTCGGCCGCGCGGGGTGCCGGTGGGACCGGCTCGAACAGGGTGGGCTGCGTCACGGCTCGACCACCTGCCGGCCCTGACCGGAGACCGGACAGCTGCTGCGCACCGGGCAGACCCGACACTTCGAGTTGGCGACCGCCGCGAAGGTCGAGGCGGCCATCGTGTCGGCGGTACGGCGCACCAGCGCGGTCGCCCAGCCGGCCTCCGGACCGTCGGTGGTCGGCGGCTGGGCCTGCTCGCGGGCATCCTTCGCGCCGGTGCCGAGCTGCACCAGTGCCGCGCCACCGGGCTCGTCGCCGAACTCGGCGAACGCGCCAGCCTCCACCGCCGCCTGGTACGCGCCCAGCTGGGGATGTTCGGCCACCTCGCGCTCGGTGACCGCGGTGGACTTGCCGGTCTTCAGGTCGACCACCACCAAGCGGCCGTCCGCGTCGATCTCCAATCGGTCGACCCGGCCGGTCAGCTCGACCGGCCGGCGCGGATCGTCGAGGCGTACCGCGAACTCCTGTTCGATGGCGAGCAGCCGGCGCGGGTTGGCGGCCAGCCAGCGCAGCAGCTTGTCGACCATCTCCTCGGCACGGGTCTGCTCCGGACCGACCATCCACCGCGCGGCCAGCTCGATCGCGTCGAAGCGGGCGGCCACGTATTCCAGCAGCGTCTCGCGGTCGGCCCTGGCGTCCTCGGCGAGCATCGCCGCCGCGTGCACCAGGTTGCCGACGCCCTGCGCGGTGCTGGCCGGTGCGCTGCCGCCGTGCCGTTCCAACAGCCAGCGCAGGCTGCACCGCAACGCGCTCTCCATCCCGGACGGGGTCACCCGGACCGGCTCACCGTCGTCGACAAGCGGCCGGTCGTCGGAGAGCGGGCGCAGCCCCCACCAGTCGTCGGGATGCGCGCCGGACACCCCGGCGGCGGCCAGCCGTGCCAGTTCGGCCGCTGCCGCGCGCCGCCGGGCGAGCGGTGCCGCCGGATCGGCGACCGCGGTACGCAGCTCCGCCACCAACGCGGGCAGTGTGAGCGCCCGGGGCGGCCGACTCAGCGGCAGCCGAGCCGGCGCGGAATGCCCTTCCCCGGTGGTACCCGCCGGGCCGTCATCGTCCGGGATGCCTTCCGCCGGGGTGCCGGCTGGGAGCGGCTCGTCCGGCGGCTGGGGCCGCGGCGGCGGACCGCCGGCGCCAGCCGGATCGTCGGTGGGGCCCAGCTCGTAGAGGAATCGGCTGGGTTGCTCCTCGTGGTCGTCGCCGCCCACTGACGCGGAGGCGACCGCGCTGACCAGCAGCCGCCGCCGAGCACGGCTCACCGCGACGTGGAACAGCCGCCGCTCCTCGTCGAGCAGCGCCGAGGTCTGCCCGACCACGGTGGCGAGCGCGGCCGCGCCGTCGCCTCGGCCGGCAAGCACGTCGACCAGGCGCTCCGAGCCGAGCAGGCTGCCGCGCAGCCGCAGATCCGGCCAGACACCCTCCTGCACGCCGGCCACCGCGACCAGGTCCCACTCGAGTCCCTTGGCCGCGTGCGCGGTGAGCAGCCGCACGGCGTCGCCCCGGTCGGCGGTCGGTGCGAGCGTGTCGGCCGGCAGTTCCTGACCGAGCACGTGGTCGAGGAAGACCTCGGTACGCGCGCCCGGCAGCCGATCGGTGAACCGGGCGGCGGCGTCGAAGAGGACAAGTACGGCGTCCAAGTCACGGTCGGCCGCCTCGGCCCGGCGACGCCGGGCGAGATCACCCTCGCCGGCCACTGTCGGGCCCCGGGTCAGCGCGGCCGACCACAACTCGGCCAGCCCACTGGCCCGCCACACGGCCCAGAGGACCTCCTCGGCGGTGGCGGCCGGCCGGTCGGCCGCCTCCCGGGCGACGGCGAGCAAACCGGCCACCGTCTGCGCCGGCTCGGCCCAACGCCGCTCGACTCCGACCAGCTCGGCCGGGTCGCGGAGCACCTCGATGATCAGCTCTCCGGAGGGCCGGCGGTCGCCCCGGGCCAGGGCGAGGGCACGCAGGCCCTGCCGCAGGCGCCGCTCCGCCAGCGGGTCGGCACCACCGAGCGGCGAGTGCAGCAGCGCGACCGCGGCCTCCTCGTCGAGTCGCTCCGGCTCCAACGCGCAGCGCAGCAGGAGCAGCAGCGGCGCGACCGCCGGTTGCAGGTGCAGCGGAAGATCCTCACCGTGCACCACTGTCGGCACGCCGGCCGCGTGCAGCGCCCGACGCAGCCCGGGCAGCTGCCGGGCGGTGGAGCGGACCAGCACCGCCATCCGCGCCCACGGGACGCCGTCGAGCAGGTGCGCCTCCCGTAACGCGTGCGCCAACCACGCCGCCTCACTCGTGGTCGAGGAGAACGTGCGTACCTCCACCGTTCCCGGCGGGGTGTCCGGCAGTGGTCGTAGCTGCCGGTGTGCGGCCGGCCCGCGCAGCCGTCGGCCCAGCCGGGTGGTGGCGGCCAGCAGCCGCTCCCCCGCGCGGTAGCTGGTGGTCAGCAGCACCTGGGCGGCCGGTGCGCCGGAGGCGGTGCGGAACCGGTGGGGGAAGCTGGTCACTCCGCCCGGGTCGGCTCCCCGGAAGGCGTACGTGGAGGAGTCGGGATCGGCGAAGGCGACCAGGGAAAGGCCGCCGCCGGCCACCGTGTCCAGCAGCTCCAGCTGCGCGGGGTCGGTGTCGGCCAGCTCGTCGACGTAGACGTGCGCCAGCCGGCGCCGCTCGGCGGCGAGCAGCTCCGGATCGTCGCGCAGCATCCCGGTGGCGGCCCGGACCAGCTCCGCCGGGTCGTAGGCGACCGAGCCCCGGTTGGCCACGTCACGCAGGGCCAGCACGGCCACGTACTGCCGGAGGAACCGGGCGGCGGCCGGCCAGTCGGCGCGGCCGAGCCGCTCACCGAGCCGGGCCAGCTCGACCGGGCCCACCCCCCGCTCGGCGGCACGCATCAGCAGGTCGCGCAACTGGGCGGCGAATGCCCGGGTACGCAGCGCCGGCCGCAGATCCGCCGGCCAACCGACCTGGTCGTCGCCGGGCTCCGCGTCGGCCTCCGCGTCGGGCTCCGCACCGACGACGTCGAGCAGCTCGCGAATGATCAGATCCTGTTCCGGGCCGGTGAGCAGCCGGGGGGACGGTTCGCCGCGTTCGGCAGCGGCCCGTCGCAGCAGACCGAAGGCGTACGCGGGGAAGGTGCGCACCAGCGGCTCACGCAGCACCCGCTGACCGGTCGCGGCAATCCGCGCCTCGACCCGGTGCCGCAGATCGGCGGCACCTCGTCGGCTGAAGGTGAGCACCAGAATCCGCTCCGGGTCGACACCCTCGGTCACCCGGGCGGTGACCGCCTCGATGAGGGTCCGGGTCTTCCCCGTGCCCGGCCCGCCCACCACGAGCATCGGACCGGCAGTGTGCGCGACGACCTCCGCCTGCCGCGGATCGATCTGCCCCGGCGCGGCCTGACCCTGTTCGGCCTGACCGGACGCGGCGTGACCCGGCGCGGCCTGACCTGACCTGACCTGACCCTGCCCGGCCTGATCCGGCACGCCCTGACCCTGCCCGGCCTGCGGGTGAGCGGCATCCGAGGGGGGCTCGACGGACGGGCCGCTCCCCTCGGTCGGCCCGGCGGGCCGACGCACCAACCGGTACGCCTGCATCCCGCCATCCCATCACGGCCCTGCGACACCGCCCGACCCGCCACACCCGCCCGGTTGGTGTCCGGCGCTCGGCTTGCGGCAAGTCGGGGCTTCCGCTCGACGGGAGGGCCCGGTTCGCCGCATCCCGAGCCGATCACATGCCGAGCCGACCGCATCCCGAGCCGGGCGGCCGGGGCGACGGGCGGCCGGGCCGGGTCACGGCCAGGCGGCGGTCAGGTGAGGTGGGATTCGATCAGATCGAGCGCACTCGGGACGGTGTCGACCGACCGCAGCAGGTCGAAGCCGGCGGGCTTGAGGAAGGTCTGATCGGTCAGCTTGCGCAACCACTCCAGCAGCGGGTCGTAGAAACCGTCGGTGTCGACCAACACCATCGGCTTGTGGTGTAGGGCGAGCGTCGCGGTGGTCCAGACCTCGAAGAGTTCGTCGAGCGTGCCGAGCCCGCCGGGCAGGGTGAGGAAGGCGTCCGACTTCTCGATCATCAGGATCTTCCGACTGGCCATCGACTCGGTGACCAGCAGTTCGTCGGAGGCGAGGTCGGCGACCTCCAGGTCGACAAGCGCCTGCGGGATCACGCCCACCGTGCGACCTCCCGCCGCGCGTGCGCCGTTGACCAGCGCACCCATCATCCCGACGCAGCCCCCGCCGCTGACCAGCGTGTGCCCACGCCGAGCAATCTCCGCACCGGTGTCGGCAGCCAGGTCCAGCCAACGCTTGTCGAGCGTGCGGGAGGACGCGCAGAACACGCAGATCGCGGCCATCGTCAGCGCCCCGCCGGGTCGTCGGTCGCGGCGGATTCGTCCGCGGCGACCGACGACCCGTCAGCAGCAGCCGACCTCTCCGCCGCCTGCCGGTTGAGGCCAGCCGAACCCTGCGCAGCCGCCTGCCCGTTGGCGGCGGCCGACTCGGTGGCGGCGGCCTGCTGATCGGCGGCGACCCGGGCGACGGCTTCCTCGCGTACGGTCTCCTGCTCGACGCTGAGGGCGGCCTCGGCCTCCACGATGTGCCGCACCGCCGCCGCGACATCGTCGGTGACGCAGATCAGCTCCAGATCGACCGGGCCGATCTTGCCTTCGGCGGCCATCGTGTCACGCAGCCAGTCGAGCAGCCCTTGCCAGTAGTCCGCGCCCATCAGCACCACCGGGAACCGGGTGACCTTCCCGGTCTGCACCAGGGTGAGCGCCTCGAAGAGTTCGTCCATGGTGCCGAACCCGCCGGGCAGCACCACGAACGCCTGGGCGTACTTGACGAACATGGTCTTGCGGGCGAAGAAGTAGCGGAAGTCGATGGCCAGGTCGACCCACTCGTTGATGCCCTGCTCGAAGGGGAGTTCGATGCCGAGGCCGACGGAGTGGCCGCCGGCCTCGCTGGCCCCCCGGTTGACCGCCTCCATCACGCCCGGACCGCCGCCGGTGATCACCGCGTAGCCGGCCCGGGCCAGCGCCGCGCCCAGCGCCTCGGCGAGCTGACACTCGGGGCTGTCCGGCTTGCTGCGCGCCGACCCGAAGACGCTGACCGCCGGCGGCAAGTCGGCGAGGGTGTCGAAGCCCTCCACGAACTCGGAGAGGATCCGCAACGCCCGCCAGGCGTCCTTCGTCTTCCAGTCGGCCCGCGCCCGGGAGTCCAGCAGGCGTTGATCCGCAGTGCTATTGGTGATCGACTGGCGACGTAGTGTGACGGCGCCGCGATGCCGCTCCTGTTCTCGTTCGCGCCGGTTGCTCTGGGTCATGGAAGCAACCGTAGTGGAGTCCGGCCGGAGAACCCGGCAAACACTTTGTGATCTTGTGCAACCAAATCGCTTTCCCGTACGTCTTACTATTCACATACCGGGTATGCCCCGGCGCGCAGGCTTCGGGGGAGGAGACAGCGTGATCAGCAACAACGAACGGATCCGGATTCGCCGCCAGATGCAGCGACGCATCCGCGACGTGGTGGCCGAGCGCCGCCGCACCCGCCTGCTCGACAAGCCACCCGAACCGCCGGCCGATCCGGGCGCCGAGTCCCACCTGAGCGCCGTCTGACCGTCGACGCGCTCACCCGCTGACGGGGCCGGGACGATCAGGCGGCAAGCCAGCGATGCAGCGTCGCCGCACCGTCGCGGATCTTGCTGATCTCGACGTGCTCGTCCGGGTGGTGGGCCAGGTTCGGATCACCCGGGCCGAAGTTGAGCGCCGGAATCCCCATCGCGGCGAACCGGGCCACGTCGGTCCAACCCAGCTTGCCGATGGGCGCGGCGCCCACCGCCGCCAGGAACTCGCGGGCGGGAGCCGCCTCCAGCCCGGGCAGGGCGCCGGCCGCGCAGTCGGTCACGGTCAGCTCGTAGTCCGCGAAGACCTCACGCAGGTGCGCCTCGGCCTCGGCCGGCGTACGGTCCGGCGCGAAGCGGTAGTTCACCTCGATCTCGCACCGGTCCGGCACCACGTTGCCGGCGACCCCGCCGTGGATGCGGGTCGCGTTCATCCCTTCCCGGTACTCACAGCCATCGATGGTCACCCGCCGGGCCTGGTACGTCGACAGGCGGCGGAGCACCTCACCGGCACCATGGACCGCGTTGACCCCGTGCCAGGAACGGGCCGAGTGGGCCCGGACCCCGGTGGTCACCACCACGGCTCGCATGGTGCCCTGGCAGCCGGCCTCGACGATGCCGTACGTCGGCTCCAACAGCAGCGCGAAGTCGGCCTCCAGCCAGTCCGGGTGCGCCTGCGCGACCAGGTGCAGGCCGTTGTACCTCGACTCGATCTCCTCGGCCTCGTAGAAGAAGTACGTCACGTCGTAGCGTGGCGCGGGCAGGCTCGTCGCGAGATGCAGTGCATAGGCGACCCCGGACTTCATGTCCGAGGTGCCGCAGCCGTACATCAGGTCGCCGCGCAGGGTCGACGGGAAGTTGTTGTTCAGCGGCACCGTGTCCAGGTGGCCGGCGAGCACCACCCGGGAAGCCCGCCCCAGGTCGGTACGGGCCATCACGGTGTTGCCGTACCGGTAGGTGGTCAGGTGCGGGACCACCCGCAGAACCTCCTCCACGCAGTCGGCGATGGCCTTCTCGTTGAGGGACACGGACTCGATGTCGACCAGCGCGCGGGTCAACGCCACCGGATCGGCGAGGACCTCGGGGGTAAGCGGGTTCTCCATGGTCCGCACGGTACCGTCACAACCGGCGACCGTGAGACGCGAGCCCTTCGACGCAGCACGAGGCGTGGGCCGGAGAGCCGCAGTCGCGAGCAGCAGCAGCCCGCAGGGGAACGAGAGGTGAGTAAGTGACGTCCACACAATCCGCGTGGGGCATCGGCCTGGCCACCGTCACCGCCGAGGACCAGGTGCTCGACGCCTGGTACCCGACCGGCAAGCTGGGCCTCGGCGAGCTGCCGCTGGTCGCCGGTGAGGACGAGGCCGACGTGCTGGACCTGCCGCCCGGCGCGATCGGCGACCGAGCCCTGCCGGGTCTGCGTACCGTCCAGGTGGTCACCGTCATCGGCTCGCTCGACGATCCGATCAAGGACGCGGCGGACGCGTACCTGCGGCTGCACCTGCTCTCCCACCGCCTGGTGCGGCCCAACGAGATCAACCTCGACGGCATCTTCGGCAAGCTGGCCAACGTGGCCTGGACCTCCGCCGGGCCGTGCCCGCCGGAGCGGGTGGACGAGCTGCGCGTCATCGAGCGGGCCGCCGGCCGCCACCTCGGGGTGTACGGGGTGGACAAGTTTCCGCGGATGACCGACTACGTGGTGCCCTCCGGGGTGCGGATCGCCGACGCCGACCGGGTCCGGCTCGGCGCGCACCTCGCCGCCGGTACCACAGTCATGCACGAGGGCTTCGTCAACTTCAACGCCGGCACGCTCGGCACCTCGATGGTCGAGGGGCGCATCGTGCAGGGCGTGGTGGTGGGTGACGGTTCGGACATCGGTGGCGGCGCCTCCATCATGGGCACCCTCTCCGGCGGCGGCACCGACAAGGTACGCATCGGCGAGCGGAGCCTGGTCGGCGCCAACGCCGGCGTCGGCATCTCGCTCGGCGACGACTGCGTCGTCGAGGCGGGTTGCTACATCACCGCCGCCTCGAAGATCCGTCTTCCGGACGGCCGGGTCGTCAAGGCCCGCGAGCTGTCCGGCGTCGACGGGTTGCTGTTCTGGCGCAACTCGGTCTCCGGCGCGCTGGAGGCCCGTCCCCGCGCCGGCCGGGGCATCGAGCTGAACGCCGCCCTGCACGCCAACGACTGAGGCCCCCGGCGGGGCGGGCCTGATCGGGCCCGCCCCGCCGGTGCGGCTCACCGCAGGCGGTACGCCTGGATGATCCGCTGGGTGACGGTGTTGCCGTCGGTGTCGCGGGCGGTGGCCCGCAACGACACGTGGCCGGTGCCGCGTGGGTGCTGCACGGTGGCCTGCCAGCCGCTACCGACCTTGCGTAGCTTGGCGCGCTGCCAGCGCTTGCCGCCGTCGTAGGAGACCTCGACGGTCAACGACGCCGTCTTCGCCGCCGGTGCGCCGGGTTGGCGCTGCACCGCGACCGGAATCACGAAGGACCGGCCCGCCGGTGCCGCGTTCCGCTCGTCCAGCCGCGGCGCGAACCGGATCGCGGAGGCGGGCAGCCGCACCGGGTCGTCGCCGCGTACGTGCCGGGACCGGAAGGTCCAGGTGGTGGCAACCTCCGTGCTCAGGTCGCTTACCGTACGTTTCGCCGACGTCTCCAGCCGGTACCTGGCGGGACCGGCGGGCACCTCGAACTGACCCCAGCCGGGATCCTCGGACTCATTCACCAGTTTGCCGTTGCGGTACAGGGCGGTACGTCCGGCCTCCGTAAGCGAACTGCCCAGGTGTCCGGCCGCGTCGCTGTACAGCGGCACGGACAGCGTGATCAGGTCACCCTGCCGGGTCAGGCCGTCGTCCGGCCAGCGCGGCACCGGGAACGACTGTCCGTGGGGCGCACCGTTCCAGACCTCCCGGTAGGTCCGCCCGGCCCGGTACGTCGTCGGTTCCGAGAAGAGCACGGCCACCGGTTCGAGCCAGGGCACGTCGTCGCTGCGCGTGCCGAACCACAGCTCGGTGCTCCAACGCACCGCCCCGGTGTTGTAGTACTCGACCCGCTGACCCGGTACCGCGGAAGGCAGCCCGACCGCCCAGCCGCCCAGGTCGGGCTCGAACAGGGCGAAGGACATCCGCTCGGCGAGCGTGCCGGGGTAGCCGTCCCGGAACGTCTGCTTGACGGTGGCCAGGTCACTGCTGCGGTAGTGCCGGGTCAACCCGGCAGGCATCCGGCCCGGCGCCATCTCGGCGAGGGCGTAGAGATACGGGCTGCTGGCCGCCTCCAGGTCGGCGAACTGGCTGCTGAACACGGCGAAGAAGTGGTCTGCCGCAGTCCGGCCGCCGAGCTGCCCGGTGAACAGCCCACCGAAGTCGTCGGCGACCGCACCGAACCCGGCTATCCCCTCGTCGAACAGGAAGTACGCGTCGACGGCGACGAGCGCCGGCGTCGCCGACCGGTCCGGCACGGTCATCCGCACCGGCTTCGCCGTACGCGCGTCCACCACGGTCTCGGCGTCCGACTCCACCACCAGTTCCGGCTGGGTCATCAGCACCAGTTCCTCGCTGGCCTCGTCGAACAGGAAACTGGCCAGCCCGTACCGCCCCTTGGGCACCCGCACCTCGGCGGTGCCGTCCGGGTCGGACACGAAGATGTCGGTGAAGTCGTCCAGCCCGAGCAGGAAGGTCGCGTACTCGTCCGGCACGGCACCCTCGCGGCTCAGGTGTCGCACGGTCAGCGTGTAGCTCTCCACCTCCTTGTGCACCGCCACCGGCGTGATCGCCACCAGGTCACCGGCGCGGGCGACCACCCGGCCGGTGTAGTGGCCGTCCGGGCTGTCGACGCTGGTGTCGACGGTGACCGTGGCGGACGCGGTCCCGCCCGCCGGCACCTGGACCTGCTGCGTACCGAGCGTGAACACACCGGCCGGCGCGGGTTCGCCGTCCGGGCCGGTGGCCTCGATGCTGAGGTCCAGGGTGAGCGGCGCGGTGCCGGTGTTGCGCCAGGTCACCTCGCGCTGGATCGGTTCGTCGTCGGCGTGCGGCCAGAGCGTGCGGCCGAACGAGACGCTCGCCGGCTCGCTGACCACCGACTGGTTGATGGCACGCGCCACGTCGACCCGGCCGGCACCCTGCTGGTACGCGGTCAGGTCCGGATGCGGCAGGGCCGAGGCCATCAGGGTGGCCTTGAGCCGCTCCGCCGTCGCGTCGGTGTGCTGCTGGGCGAGCAGCGCCGCCGCACCTGCGACGTGTGGTGCGGACATCGAGGTGCCGGAGAGCGAGACGTACTGCTCGCCGACCGGATCACCGAGCTGCGTGCCCTCCCCCCGGGCGGCCACGATGTCCACTCCCGGGGCGGTGATCTCCGGCTTGAGGGCGTCGTCACCGACCCGCGGGCCCTGGCTGGAGAAGTCGGCGAGTTGGTCGTCCCGGTCGACCGCGCCGACGGCGAGCGCGGCGTCGGCGCTGGCCGGCGAGCCGACCGTGCCGGTCCGTCCGGCGTTGCCGGCGGAGATCACGAAGAGGGCACCGGTCTGCTCGGTGAGCGTGTTCACCGCCTCCTCAAGCGGATCGACCTCCGGAGTGTCCGCCCCGCCCAGGCTGAGGTTCACCACGTCGGCCTCGACCTCGGTGGCGGCCCACTGCATGCCGGCCAGGATGGCCGACTCGGTGCACCCGTACTCCTCGCAGACCTTGCCGGAGAGCACTGTCGCGTCGGGTGCCACACCCCGGTTGCGGCCGTCCGAGGCGGCGCCGCTGCCCGCGATGATCGAAGCGACGTGGGTGCCGTGCCCCACGATGTCGCCCGGATTCGTCTCCTCGGTGAAGTTCCTCGACTCGGCGACCCGGCCGGTGAGGTCGGGATGTGCGGCGTCGACGCCGGTGTCCAGCACCGCCACGCGTACCCCCTGACCGGTGAAGCCGGCCTGGTGGGCGGCGGGCGCCCCGATCTGCGGCACGCTGTGTTCCAGCGTCAGCTGCCGCCGGCCGTCGAGCCAGATCCGCTCGACACCCCCCGCCGCGTCGAACCGGGCGCCGCTGGCACCGGCGACCGTGGCCCAGACCTGGCCCACGCGTTGCTTGTCCGCGGTGGCCGCGACACCACCGATGGCCGTCAGGTCACGGGTGACGGTCACCCCGTCGGGTGTGCCGGCCCGCCGGGCGTTCGACCCGTAGGTCATGAGCAGCGGCAGGTCGTCGCGGTGCGCGTCGTCGTAGCCGGCGGCGATCAGCCCGGCCACGTCGAAGAGCCGGCGGTCGACCCGTCCGTCGCGGATCAACGGCAGGGCGTCCTGCGGCACCACCCAGAGGTGATCCCGCTGCCGCTGGGTGAGAAAGCGGATGCCGTCGCGGCCCTCGGCCGGACGTACGCTCGCCCCGCGCGCGGTGACCGTGACCTGGTCACCGGTGACCAGGGTGACGGTGGTGGCACCGCGGCCGGCGTCCGGCCTGTCGGTCAGGGACTGGGTCGGTAGGGCCGCTGTCGGCGCAGCCGGTGCGGCCGTGGCCGCCGCCGGTACGCCGAGCACCAGACCCAGCACGAGTCCGGTGGCGGTCAGTTTGCTCCTTCGTCGCAACTGAATCCTCCTCTGGAGCGTCTACATCGATGTAGGACACATCGACTCTCATCACACTTGCATACTGAGTATGCAAATGGGAGTCAAGAATTCGACGAAGTTGAGTCCTTGCCGCGACGGCGCCGGGCATGATCGGACGGATGACGTCCATGAAGGAACGCATGCTCGCCGGTGAGCCCTACCTGGCCGACGACCCGGAACTGATCGCCGACCACCTCCGTGCCCTGCGCCTGATGGAACGGATCAACAACAGTGGCGTCGACGATCAGGAGGCACGTCAGGCGGCGCTGCACGAGCTGCTCGGCGAGCTCGGCGAGGAGACCGGCATCCGGCCACCCTTCTACTGCGACTACGGCTACCACATCCGGATCGGGCCCCGCAGCTTCGTCAACTACCACGCGGTCTTCCTCGACGTCGCACCGATCACCATCGGCGCCGACGTCCAGATCGGCCCGAACGTGCAACTGCTCACCCCCACCCACCCGGTGGATCCGGAACCACGTCGGGCGAAGTGGGAGGCGGCCCGACCTATCACCATCGGTGACAACGCCTGGCTCGGCGGCGGAGCGATAGTCCTTGCCGGAGTCACCGTCGGTGACAACACAGTGGTCGGGGCGGGTGCCGTGGTGACCCGTGATCTTCCCGCCAACGTCGTCGCGGTCGGTAACCCGGCTCGCCCGGTACGCCAACTCAATTGACCCTCGATTAACCTTCTACCTGCGCAAACATCTCCCTGGCGAGTGGCGACCAGTGCACCGCATCGGGCACTGTAGGTGACAGATGCGTCACCGGGAGGCTCACATGGGAGGCCGGATCCTCGAACTACGCGTACACGGAGTGTCCAACACACCGCCGGCCGAGACCCTGGGGCTGACGGCTGAACCCGGGGGTGAGTCACCTCAGCCACGGCTCGTCGCGGGCGGCCCGGTCACCGGTTTCTACCGCTCTGCGGCAGCCGCGCCGCTCGACCCGATCGTTGTCGAGGCGTACAGCTGGGGGCAGTTGACCTCCGGCGCGCGAACCGCACGCGACGTGGAGCGGGCCCTGTGGACGCTGCTGCTGCCCTTCACCCTGGCCAACGTGGCGCTGCACGCCCGTCCGGGCATACCGGCGGACCCCACCACCGAACGGCTGGCCAGCCGCTCCGGAATGACAGCCTGGCTGATCAGGCTGTTCTGCCTGAGCCTGACCGGCACCCCCGTGCTGGCCATGACCGGCGTAGGAGTCGATCTCATCGGCTGGCAGTGCGTGGACGAGGGCTGCCTGAGCCGGATTCCGGGCCCGTGGGAGTTCCTCGCCGGTTCCTGGTGGCAGCAGGGCGGGCGGGCCCTGGCCGTCGGCCTGACCGTGCCACTCGCCATGATCGGAGTGCTCGGCCTGGTCACCTGGCGGACCTACCAGTACGAGGCGGTGATGCCCGCCGACCCCACCACGAACCCTGCGGGACGCCGTACCCCGCCGCCGGCGGACGTCGACGTGCCGGTCGGCCAGCCGGCGCAGGAGCCGCCGCCCGTGCCCGAGCCACCACCCGGCCCCCCGACCAATCCCCTCCAGGACCCCACGTTCTGGTGGGGGGAGGGACAGCTTCGTCGGGCGGCCGTCCTGCACCTGTGCACCGGCACGGTGGTGGCGGCAGCGGTTCCGCTCGGCACGGTCACGGTGCTCGACCCGCCACACGGCGCACGGGCGGTGCTCACCTGGACGGCCGTGGCCGCCTTCATCGCCGTCCTGACGGTCACGCTGGTGGCCATCGGCCGACCCTTCCTGACCCGACGCGACGGTGCCACCCCGCTCGGCCGATGGAGCATCGCGGTCATCCTCCTCACCGGACTCGGCCTGGCCGGCACCTTCGCGGTGCTGCTGCTGCCCGACGGCACCGCAGGCAGCGCGCTTGCGGAACTGCGTCCGACCGCCGGCTGCGACCTTGATCCCACCCAGCCCGGATGCCGGACTGACCGGTCGCTGCCGGGCTTCGACCGGGTCATCGCGTGGCTGGGCACCGGCCAACTGCTACTGCTCATCGCGATCGGCGCGACCGCCCGCTCCGGACGGCGCGGCGGCGCCACAACGGCCGCCATCGCGCTGCTGATCGCCCTCGGCGCCGCCTGGTGCCACGGTTGGCTGCCTGCCGCACCACCGGCCCCAGTGACGCTGTGGCAGTTCGCCCTGCCGTTGCTCACCCTCGCCACGGTCGGCCTGCTGCTGCCCCGGATCCGCCCCACCACGGTCAAGCAACCCCTCGAACCGCACACCGACCTGGCCTGGCGCGGCCGGGCGCCCGCCGTCATCGCCGGCTTCGGCTGGCTGCTCAGCCTCGCGTACAGCGCCGGCGTGCTCTACTGGGTCGCCAACCGGCTCAACGGCGGGGACACCTCCGCCGGCCGGTCCGTGGTGGTCACGCCAGCACCGGTGGCCTGGGCCGGCCTGACCTTCGCCGCCGCACTGCTGATCCTCGCCCTGGTCGCCGTCCGCGCCGTGGTGCTGTTCCACCGGCTGCGCCGCCGGGAGTACGCCCGGTTGAGTGCCCGGGGCGGCCGACTGTCCGCACACGACCTGCGTCGCGCCCGGGACGTCAGCACCCACCAGGCGCTGCACCGACTGGTCGGCGAACACGCGCTGCGCCTGATCGGCTGGTACGCCGGCGCGATGGCCGTCGTCGCCGTGGTGAGCTGCGTGGCCGTCCTCTCCGCGGCCCGCCCGCAGAACGTGACGACAGGCGGAACAACCGTGGTGATCAAGGCGGTGGGTGACGTCGGCGACGCGCTGCTCGGGTTGCTTCCGGTGGCGGTGGCCGCCGTCGGCCTGCTCGTCTACCGCAAGAACGCCATCCGCCGCTCCGTCGGCGTGGTCTGGGACGTGGGCACCTTCTGGCCGCGCGCCGCCCACCCACTCGCGCCACCGAGCTACGCCGAGCGGGCGGTGCCCGAACTGCTCACCCGCACGGCCGGGCTTATCGCACTGGCCGAGCACGACCCGCGCCGGGTGGACGGCATCATCCTGTCCGGGCACAGCCAGGGCACGGTGATCTGCACCGCGGTCATCCTTCAGATGCCGAACCGGTGGCGGCGCCGGATCTGGTTCTTCTCCTACGGCTGCCAGCTGACCCGCCTCTACGGCCGGATCTTTCCCGCCTACTTCGGCTCCGACCGGCTACCGGTGCTGGCCGAGGCGCTGACCCGCCCGGGTGGCGGCACCCGATGGACGAACTTCTGGCGGGACACCGACCCGCTCGGTTGGCCGGTCACCGCCGGGGAACGGGACATCGCGGTGACCGACCCGGAGGCACTGCATCCGAGCGACGGCGAAGTCGCCGACCCGCCGATCCGCAGCCACAGCGGTTACCCGGAGGCCGCCGAGTTCCAACGGGAGAGATCCCGGGTGGCGTGGCTGCTGCGGCGGGCGGTCCCGTCACCCCGGCGGGGGCTCGGCTAGGCGTACCACCAGGTCGGCCCGGTCGGCGGTGTCGGCCACCAGCGCCGCGTTGACCTCGTCGCTGCCCAGCGCCCAGGCTCGGGCGTCCTGCTCCGACCGGCCGTAGGCCATGTGTCGGGCGACCAGCCGCTGCCGCCGCAGGTCGGCGTCGAGGTCCAGGAACCACGCCTCGTGCAGCAGGGCGCGTATCTCGTCCCAGGGCCAGTTCGGAATCAACAGGTAGTTGCCCTCGGTGACCACCAACCGGACCTCCGGCGGCACCTCGATCGCACCGGCGATCGGCTCCTCCAGATCCCGGCGGAACTGCGGCGCCCAGACCGACGTCGGTTCCTTGCGCCGCAGCCGACGCAGCAGGGAGACGTAGCCGTTGGCGTCGAAGGTGTCGACCGAGCCCTTCCGCAACTCCCGGCCGAGCCGACGCAACTCGTCCTGTGCGAGGTGGAAGCCGTCCATCGGCACCAGCCGGGCCGCCGGGCCGACCGCCTCGACCACCTGTGCGGCCAGCGTGGACTTGCCGGCGCCAGGTGCCCCGGTGATGCCGAGCAGTTGTCTCGGGCCGGCATCGGCCAGCCCCCGGGCCCGCTCCAGCAGCGCCTCGACCGACAGCACCTGCGCGACGGTCATCAGGACAGGACCGGCCGGCTGATCGTGAACCGGGCCCGCACGGCCGCGTGCACGCCCTGCGGCTGCGGGTCGAGTTCCAGCTCCGGGGTGCCACCGGCCTCGACGCCACCGGCGTCGAACGCCATCCGAGCCATCATCGGTTGAGCGGTGCCGCCCTCGTCGGACAACTCGACCAGGTCGGTGACCTGGGCGCCGAGCGCCTCGGCGTACTCGCGGGCCCGCTGCAACGCGTCACTGATCGCGGTGTGCCGGGCCTGCCGGTAGGCCGGGCTGTCGGGACGCAACGACCACCACGGGCCCGCCACCTCGACCTGATCCTGGTCGGCCAAGCGCAACATCAACTCGCCGAGGGCGGTGAAGTCGCTGACCGTCACGGTGGTGACCACCGAACCGTGCCAGGCCACGACCCGTTCCCCGGAGCGGCGCGTCTCGGGGCGCACCCGCAGCTCGCCGGTCTCGCGCCGGTCGATCGTCGGGCCGTACGAGTCGAGCAGGACCCGGATCGCCGCGGCCCGCTCGGCCAGCCGGGTCAACGTCGGCTCCCGCTCCCGGTCCCGGGCCAGCGCGGTCACCGTGAACCGGGCGAGTTCCGGCGTGACCTCGCGGTACGCCTCGCCACGTACGGTCACGACTGGTCCGTCCACCATGCCCTCACCCTACTGGCGGGCCCGTCGCCGCGCCCACCGATGAGCCGCTCAGGGCTGCGGGAGGTGGGCGACATAGGAGACGGTGCCGGCCACGTCCCGACACCCGCTCAGGTGGCCACCGGCCGCTCCGATGCCGTGCAGCCAGGCCACCTCGGCCGGTTCCGCACCCGGCGGAAACGACCTGACCTGCTCGTCGTACGGGCGGCCGGCCAGCTCGGCGCGGGCGGCACCGGCCTCGGTGTAGCGGGCGGTGAGGGCGTCGGCGTCGTCGGAACGCAACGCGCCGGCCAGTTCGTCGAGGAAGGCGGTGACCTGGTCCAGCGCGGCCAGCACCTGGTCGCGGTTGCCGCGCAGCATGTTCCCGGTGCGTTGCGCCGGGGTGCCGGCGACCCGGGTGCCGTCCCGAAAGCTTCCGGCCGCCAGCGCCAGGACCGCCTCGCGCAACGGCGATCGGTGCGCCGCACCGGCAAGCGCCCCGGCGAGCAGGTGCGGCACGTGCGAGGCGAGCGCCACCACGGCGTCGTGCCGGTCCGCCGCCATCGGCACCACCCGGGCGGCGAAGACGTCGGTGACCAGGGTGGCGAGGCGGCGGAACGCGGCCAAGCCGTCGGGTGCGGGGCAGAGCACCCACGCAGCGCCGGTGAACAACTCCGGCAGCGCCGCCGCGAGCCCCGCCCGGTTGGTACCCGCCATCGGGTGTCCCGGCACGAACCGGCTGGTCAGTCCCTGTTCCGCGGCGAACCCCGCCAGCTCGGCCTTGGTGCTGCCCACGTCGGTGAGCAGGCAGTGCTCGGCGGTGGCGGCGGCCACCTCGACCAGGGTCGCGGGCAGCGTAGGCAGCGGCCCGCCGAGGAACACCACGTCCCGGTCGGCCACCGCGTCGGCCAGCCGGTCCGCCGTCGGTACGCCGGCCAGTCGGGCCTGCCGGCGGGTCCGCTCGTCCGGATCCCAGCCGGTCACGTCCACTCCGGCGGCGTGCAGCCGGAGCAGCACCGAACCACCGATCAGGCCGGTGCCGACCACCGCTGCCCGCAGCCGTGCGTCAGCCCTGAGCACCATCCGCGTACCTCGGCGTTCCCGTTGCGTCACGGAGCCGGCCGGCCCCGCGGCGGCGTGCCTGCCGGATCCCGCCGCACTGCCCCGAAGGGCCGGCGGCACGCCCTGCGTCCGCGCCCGAGGATATCGCCGGCCGGCACGACGCCCGGCAGCCGGCTGCACCGTCCAACCGGTACGCGTCGCCCGGCGGTCAGACTCCCCCGTGCGCGCCTGTCCTCCTGGGATGCGGGCCGGCAAGATCGAAGAGCCGGCCGAACCGGACCGGATGGGGGTTGTCCGGCAAACCTCCACGTCGTACGGTCCGCTCCGCCGCCCGCAGCCGCGCGGGCACGGAACGGGGAGGAACGGCCATGGCCGCGACGTACCGGGCACTCGCCTCGGTGGTCATGTTGATCGGGTTCTACGTTGTCGCGCTGCTCCAGCTGGCGGCCGTCGCCGCCCTCGGCGTCTGGTTGTACGGCCACACGAACGGACTGGTCACCGGAAAGCTGCTGCTGCCGCTGATCGTCGCGCTGGGTGCGGTGGCGGTCGGGCTCTGGCGGGCGATCCGGACGAAGAACGAGCCGGCGCCGGGCCTGGTGCTCGACGTGCGGGAGGCACCCCAGCTGTGGGCCACCGTCCGGGAACTGGCCGACGCGGTCGGCACCCGGGCGCCGGACGAGATCCGGCTGGTGCCGGAGGTGAACGCGGCGGTCGGCGAGCAGAGCCGGCTGCTCGGGCTGATCGGCGGGCGGCGCACCCTCTACGTGGGTCTGCCGCTGCTTCAGGCGATGCGGGTCGACCAGCTCCGCTCGGTGCTGGCCCACGAGTTGGGTCACTACTCCGGCAAGCACACCCGACTCGGTGGCGTCGCCTACCGGGGGCGGCTGGCGATCGAGGGCACCATCGAGCGGATCAAACCGCGCAACCCCATCGGCCTGGTCTTCAAGGGGTACGCGAAGCTGTACCTGATGGTCGACAACGCCGCGTCACGACGGCAGGAGCTGGAGGCCGACCGGGCCTCCGTCCAACTCGCCGGCCACGAGGCGGCCACGTCCGCGCTCCGCAGCCTGCCGGCGCTCGACGCGGCCTGGAACTTCTTCACCGGCCGGTACGTGGAGTCGGGCTGGCAGGCCGGCCTCGCTCCGGACGATCTGTTCGGCGGCTTCGGACAACTGCTCCAGGCCCGCCGGGACGAGATCGCCAAGCTCCAGCAGGACGTGCCGGACCGCGAGACGTCCCGGTGGGACACCCACCCCCCGATCGGTGTCCGGATCGAGGCGATGACACAACTGCCGGCCGGAACGGCCGGCACCGACGACCGTCCCGCACACGTGCTGCTCGCCGACGTCCCGGACGCCGGCCGCCGGTTGCAGAGCCTCGTCATCGACATCGGCAACCGTCAGGTGCTGCCCTGGCCGGAATTCACCCACGCGGCGATCGCCGCCGGTGGGCAGCGCCAGGCGGACGGCATCTACCGGGCGGCCGGCCGGTTCACCGGCGACCCCGAACCGGGTCTGGCAACCGTCCTCGACCTGGTGCGGGCGGGTCGCCTGGGCGAGTTCGCCGAGCAGTTCTTCAGCGATGCCGACCGCCAGGAGGCGGCGGCCCGGTTCGCCGGGCCGATGGAGATGCTGCTGGTCAACGCCGCCATCCGCGCCCAGCGGGCCCGCTGGCAGCTGTCCTGGAGCGGTCCGGCCCAGTTCGTCGGCGTCGGCGGTGAGCCGTTGGACCTCGCCGAGATCGCCAAGCTGGCGGTCTCGGCGGAGACCCTCGACGAGGCCCTGGCCCGGCTCGCCGAGCTTGGCGTCGACCCCTCCACCGCGACCGTGGTGCAGAGCCGGGCCACCGCCGACAACGCCGGCGTCATCGGCGCCATCGGCAACGTGAAGGTCGACGGCGTGCAGCACGACCTGCTGATCCTCGACCGCGGTCTGATCCTGGTCGGCGGCCCGGGCAAGGCCGGCGACGGCGAGAAGCGGCTCAAGAACCTGCTCGAATCGACGCCGGTGGCGACGTTGGCCGCCCGACACCAGTTCCTCCCGTACGAGGAGATGGTGTCGGTGCAGGTGACCAGGCAGATCCCGCTGAAGGCCGAGGTGACGCTGCACGGCGGCCGGACGGTGGCGCTACAGGAGTTGTACGGCAGCGTGCTGCTGGAGCGGCACAGCCGGGACAACCTGCTCCGGGTGTTCGAGCGGATCAACGAGGACTGAGCCGCCGTCGAGGCCGCTCCCCGAGCGGATCGGGAGCGGCCTCCACGGCGGTCGGGATCCCGGGCCGGGACGCCACCGCCTTCGGACGTGGTCAGGCCAGGCGGGCGGCGACCGCCGCGATCCGCTCGTCGGACTCGGTAAGCGCCGCCCGGACGTACTGCCGCCCGCCGGGACCGTAGAAGACACCGGCGGCGACCAGGATGCCCCGCCGGGCCAGCCAGTCGACGGTGGCCCAGCAGTCCTCGCCGCGGGTCAGCCACAGATAGAGCCCCGCCTCGGAGTGCTCCACGGTGAAACCGGCGTCCACGAACGCCGCCCGCAGCGTCTCGCGCCGCGCACCGTACCGCTCCCGCTGCTCGTCGGCGTGCCGCTCGTCGCGCAGGGCCGCCACCATGGCCGCCTGCACCGGCGCCGGTACGATCATGCCCGCGTGCTTGCGGATCTTGAGCAGCTCGGCCACCAGGGCCGGATCGCCGGCCACGAAACCGGCCCGGTAGCCGGCCAGGTTGGAACGCTTGGACAGCGAGTGAACCGCCAGCACGGAGTCGTACGAGCCGCCACACACCTCGGGCGACAGCACCGACACCGGCTCGGCGTCCCAGCCCAACGGCAGGTAGCACTCGTCGCTGGCCACCACCGCACCGCGCTCACGGGCCCAGTCCACCACCTTGCGCAGGTGCGCGGCCGGCAGCACCCGGCCCGTCGGGTTGCCCGGCGAGTTCACCCAGACCAGGCGTACCCGGGACGTCGGACCGACGGCGGTCAGCGAGTCGGCGCGCACCGTGGTGGCGCCGGCCAGCCGTGCGCCGTCCTCGTAGGTCGGGTAGGCGATCGACGGGACCACCACGACGTCGCCGGGCCCCACCCCGAGCAGGGTGGGCAGCCAGGCCACCAGTTCCTTCGAGCCGATCGTCGGCAGCACCCCGAACCCGTCCGGGCCGGCGCCACATTCCCGCGACACCCAGCCCGTGATCGCGTCCCGCAGCGCCGGGGCACCGGCGGTCAGCGGGTAGCCGGGCGCGTCCGCGGCGTCCGCCAGGGCCTGCCGGATCACCTGGGGCACCGGATCGACCGGCGTACCCATGGAGAGGTTGATCAGGCCGTCCGGATGCGCCGCGGCCAGCGTGGCCGCGGCGTCCAGGGTGTCCCAGGTGAACTCGGGCAGTCGCGACGAGACCGGGGCGGGCCGGTTCAGTGGCCCTCGCCGCGGGGCGGCTGAGCGGCGACGAAGGTGGCGTCCTTCTCCACCTTGCCGATCTTCGAGGCCCCGCCGGGCGAGCCGAGCTCCTCGAAGAACTCGTAGTTGGCGCCGGTGTAGTCCTTCCACTGCTCCGGGACGTCGTCCTCGTAGAAGATCGCCTCCACCGGGCAGACAGGCTCACAGGCACCACAGTCGACGCACTCGTCGGGGTGGATGTAGAGCATCCGATTGCCCTCGTAAATGCAGTCGACCGGGCATTCCTCGATGCACGCCTTGTCGAGCACATCCACGCACGGCTCGGCGATGATGTAGGTCACCGGTCTTCTCCTCCGCAAGACATGCCGCGATCACCCGCGACGGTAAGAGCCTAGTATCTCGCCGGGGAGGAGGTCGATCGTGCTCCGAGAGCAAGACTTGGGACACCGAATCGTGGTGCGGCGTCGCGTCGGCGTACGCGGTGGTCGGCCGGTCTACTCCGATGCCCTCGGTGAGCTGGTCGAGCTGACCGAGACGCATCTCACGCTCACCACCCGACAGGGGCGGCTGCGCGTGCCGATCGCCGAGGTGCACCGGGCCAAGCGGGTCCCGGCGGCCCGGCGGCCGACCGCCGCCGCCATGGTCGAGCTGGAACTCGCCGCCGACGAGGCGTGGCCGGCCCCCGTGCGGGCCCGGCTCGGTGAGTGGCTGCTGCGGGACGCCGACGGCTGGACCGGCCGGGCCAACTCGGCGCTTCCGGTGGGTGATCCGGACCGTCCGCTGCCGGCCGCTGTCGACGCGGTCGAACGCTGGTACGCCGGCCACGGACGGCCGGCCATGGTCAACACGCCGCTGCCGCTGGCCGCGCCGGTCGGCAGCGAACTCGACCGGAGAGGCTGGGGTAGTCGCCCACCGGTGCTGGTGCAGACGGTCCCACTCGCCGCCCTCAGCGCGTCGGCACCGCCCGACGCGGTCGCGGGCGCCGCCGGCATCCCCGGCGACCCGACCGGCAGGGCTGGCTCGGCCGGCCCGGTGGTCGAGTTGGCCGCGGCACCGTCGGCGGACTGGCTGGCCGTGGCCGCCGGTCGCAAGGGCGGGCTGCCGGACGCCGCCCGACACGTTCTCACCGCCGTGGACCAGATCCGCTTCGCCCACGCGTACGTCGACGGCACGCTCGTCGGGATCGGCCGGGGCACGGTCACCGGCCAGGGGCGCTGGCTCGGGTTGTGCCTGATCGAGGTGCTGCCCGCCGCACGCCGGCAGGGACTGGCCGTCCGGCTGATCCGGGCACTCGCCGACTGGGCCGCCGACGCCGGTGCGACCGACGCGTTCCTCCAGGTCGAGCAGAGCAACACCGGTGCGGTAGCGCTCTACCGCAAGCTGGGCTTCACCACCCACCACACCTATCTGACCCGCGTCGCGCCGCAGTGACCTCCGTCGGTCAGCGGCGGACCACGCGGCGGGGCTTGGCCGCGGTGGTCTCGGCGTACCGTTGCAGGCTGCGCGAACGGTAGTCGCGACCGAGCGTGACCAGCAGCAGGTAGCCCAGCATCGTCCCGACGGTGGTCGCCACCAGGTAGAGGCCGATCTGCGCGAAGAACGTCCCGCCGCCGCCGGCGAACGGGTTGTCACCGACCAGCAGCGGCCCGATCAGCACGGTCAACCCGACTGCGATTCCGATCGCGGCGGCCACCTCGCCGGCCCAGCGGGCCAACGGACGTCGCTCGCCCCAGACGAAGGCGACACCGGCCAGCATCAGGCCGATCACCACGAACATCCCGAGCGACACCCGGTCGGCGACACCGTCGTTGCCGTCGAAGCCGAACCGGATGACCAGCCGGGCGACCACGTTGACCGCGAACAGTGCGATCGCGAGCACCCCGACCGCACGCCACCGCTGTCCCATCACATGCCTCCCGCCGTACGGCCCGCCCGGATGGCGGGTCTCCTGGCAGGAATATCTACCACCCGGCGCTGAGCGACGTCAGTACCGTCCGGAGGCCGGAGCCGGTGCGAGACTACCGACCGGAGGCCGGGGCCGGCGCGAGGATCGACCGGAACGCCATCACCGTGAAGGTCATCGCACCGCCCACCACCAGGGTGAGGCCGACCCAGTTGCCGACGAGCAGCACGTCGCCCTCGCTGGTCCGGTCGGCGGCGATCACCATGATGGCCACCCAGGGCAGCGCCGGCAGTGCCACCGCCCAGCGACGGCCGACGGTCTCGACGGCCAACCAGCTCAACGCGATGTTCGCCGCCACGGCCACGAGCACCGTGACGCCGATCAGGTATCCGCCGATCCGCAGCGGGGCGAGCAGCAGTTCCAGCACCGCGCTCAGCATCGCCGCCAGGACGGCGAACATGCCGCCGGCCACCCGCAGGCCGAGGTCCATCGGACGTCGCCACCTCCGGCTCGGCCGGGGCGGCTGCTGCTCCTGCGGGGCGACCGACATCGCGGCGGGCAGGGTCACCGGTGACCGGCCGGGGTGACCGGTCTACTGCCGGAGGTGCCGACGACGTCCGGGCCACCGGCCGCGTCCGGCGCTGCGGCGGCCAACCCGGCGAACAGGTCCGACTCCCAGCCGTACGGGCCGCTGCCCGGCCCTTTCTCCCCCAGCGCCAGGGTGAAGTACTCCACCCCCATGAACTCGGCGCCGAAATTGCCGGCGATCGAGTACAGCCAGGAGGTGGCCGGGATCTGGGTGGCATGAGCGCGCATCGCCGCCTCCTTCGCGGCATGCTGCTCGGTGGCGTCGATGCGGGCCGCGATCTCCTCGTCCGGCGTGCAGAACGGCAGCTCGGTGGCGTCGGCGATGCCGGCGAAGGGGTTGTCCGACGCCTCCGCGAAGTGCGTCAGGCCGGCCTCCAGCACGCTTTGCGGCATCGCCGTCCAGTAGACCTTCGCCGGTGCGAGCCCTTCGGCGGCGGCCAGCTCGACGGCCCGCATCGTCACCCGGTGTGCCTGGATGTGGTCGGGGTGGCCGTAGAAGCCGTTGTCGTCGTACGTGATGACCACCTGCGGGCGTACCTCCCGGATGATCTCCAGCAGATACCCTGCGGCCTCGTCGAGGTCGGCGCCCCAGAAGGCCCGGGGATGCTCGTTGGTCGACAGGCCCATCATCCCGGAGTCCCGGTAGCGGCCGGCCCCGCCGAGGAACCGGTGGTCGGTGACGCCCAGTTCGGCGCAGGCGGTGGCCAGCTCGGCGATCCGGTACCCGCCGAGCTGGTCGGCCTCGGCCGCGGCGAGCCCGGCCAGCTCCGGTACGTGGATCTCACCCTCCTCGCCCAGGGTGCAGGTCACCAGGGTGACGTGGGCACCCGTGGCCGCGTAGTGGGCCATCGTCGAGCCGGTGCCGATGGACTCGTCGTCGGGATGCGCGTGGACCAGCAGCAGGCGGCGGTCAGTCAGCGTCGTCACGACGGTCACTCTAACCGGCGGTTCTCGCCTGCCGGCCCAGACGCGTCCGCGCAGGTCGCTCACATCGGGCCCGGTACCGGCCTACGATCTGGCCTGTGGACTTTCCCGAGCTGGCCGCCCGCACCCGCAGGTTCAGCCACGGGGCGCCGCGTGCCGTCTCCGTGGCCGACGACGGTGCGCGGGTGGTCTTCCTACGCTCGGCCGGACCGGAGGACCCGGCCGACGCGCTCTGGCTGCTGGACGTGGCGACCGGCACGGAACGGCTGGTCGCCGATCCGGGCACCCTGCTCGGCACCGACGCCGACCCCGACAAACTGAGCCCGGGGGAACGCGCCCGGCGGGAGCGCCTGCGGTTGACCGCCTCCGGCATCGGCTCGTACGCCCTCGACGCCGCCGGACGGGTCGCGGTGTTCGCGCTGGCCGGGCGGCTGTTCCGGGCAGACCTGGTGCACGGCGACGTGATCGAGGTGCCCGCCGTCGGGCCGGTGCTCGACCCACGGCCGGACCCGAGCGGGCAGCGGCTGGCCTACGTGACCGACGCCGCCGAAGGGGTACGTCGGGGCGAGCTACGGGTGATCGACACCGACGGCGCCGACACCATGCTGGCCGGCGAGGACTCCGGCGTGCTCTGGGGACTGGCCGAGCACATCGCGGCGGAGGAGTTCGACAGGCACCGCGGCTACTGGTGGGCACCCGACGGCCGGTCGGTGCTCGCGGCCCGGGTCGACGAGTCCCGGCTGCCCCGCTGGCACCTGCACGATCCGGCACAGCCGGCCAGCCCGCCGACCAGCGTCGCGTACCCGGTGGCGGGTGGTTCCAACGCCGAGGTCAGCCTGCACCTGCTCGACCTCGACGGCGGCTGGGTCGACGTGCACTGGGACCGGGAGACGTACCCGTACCTGACCGCGGTGCACTGGGGTGAGGGCGCCCCGCTGATCACCGTGCTGCGTCGCGCCCAGCAGCACGGGCTGGTGCTCGCGGTCGATCCACGTACCGGGGAGACCCAGGTGCACGCCGAACTGGCCGACCCCCGCTGGGTCGAGCCGATCCTGGGCACCCCCGTGCACCTGCCCGACGGGCGGGTGCTGGTCGGCGGCGAGCTGGCCCACGACGGGTACGACGCACGCTGCCTGTTCGCCGACGGCACGTTGCTCACTCCACCCTCGCTGTACGTGCGCCGGGTGGTCGGCCGGCTCGCCGCCAGCAGTGGTCCGGCGGACCTGCTGGTCGAGGCGAGCGACGGCGAGCCGAGCGAACAGCACCTGTTCCGGGTCCGGACCAGCATCGGCGGCGGCGTGGACGCCCGCCGGCTGACCAGCGACGCCGGCTGGCACGTCGGTGCGGTCGGTGGCGGTGTGCTGGTCATCGGCAGCGCCTCGCTGGATCACCCGGGCGTCCGGTGGACGGTGCACCAGGGCGATCGCGAGGTGGGCACGCTGCGGTCGCTGGCCGCCACGCCCAGCTACTCCCCGCTGCCGCTGCTGGAACGGGTGACCGACCGTCGGCTTCCCTCGGCGGTGCTCTACCCGGACAACCACGTCACCGGCCGTCGGCTGCCGGTACTGCTGGACGTCTACGGCGGCCCGGGTCACCAGGAGGTGGTGGCCGCGCGCTCGGCCTGGCTGGAGCGGCAGTGGTGGGCCGACGCCGGCTTCGCGGTGGTGGTCACCGACAACCGGGGTACGCCGGGCATCGCCCCGTCCTACGAGAAGGCCATCCACCGCCGGGTGGCCGACGTGATCCTGCTCGACCAGGTGGAGGCGCTCACCGCGCTCGCCGACAAGCATCCGGACCTGGACCTGGACCGGGTCGCGGTGCGCGGCTGGTCGTTCGGTGGCTGGCTGGCCGGCCTGGCGGTGCTGCGGCACCCGGAGCTGTTCCGGTGCGGCATCGCGGGTGCGCCGGTCACCGACTGGGCCCTGTACGACACCGCGTACACCGAGCGGTACCTGGGTCTGCCCGCCGACGGCGAGGACGTCTACGCGCACCACTCGCTCGTGGAACTGGCCGCCGAGCCGGTCACCGATCCGGCGCACGCCCGACCGCTGCTGCTGGTGCACGGCATGGTCGACGACAACGTGGTGGCGGCGCACACGCTGCGGTTGTCGGCGGCGTTGCTGGCCACCGGCCGGCCGCACTCGGTGCTGCCGTTGACCAGCGGCACCCACATGGCCGCCGGTGGCCTCGCCGAACGCCTCCTCCGCCTGGAACTCGACTTCCTCCGCACCCACCTGGGGATGTGAGTCGGGGCCTACGGTTCGACGTGGGCGTTGACCAGCGACGGGTAGCCGAAGACGCTGGAGACGAAGGCGCCGCCGGCCCTGGAGCCGTGCACCAGGTAGGCCACGTCGACGTAGAGCGGGACCACCGGGGCGTGCTCCCTCATGATCCGCTCATCGAGTCGCGCCCAGTGTGGGCCCTGTTCGCTCGGTGGCAGCGCGAGGATCCGGTCGAACTCGGCGTTGATCGTGGCATCGTTGAAGTACGACTCGTTGCTGTTGCCGGTGGCTCGGATGGCGCGACCGTCGTAGAGGACCGGCAGGATCGACGCGCCGCTGGGCCAGTCGCCGGCCCACGAGCTGAGATAGAGGTCCCACGGGTTGCCTCTCTTCTTGATCTCGTCGAACTTCGCGTCGTCCGGGATGTTCCGGATCGTGATGACGAATCCGGCGCGCTCCAGGTTGCCCTTGAGCTGCGTCGCCACCTGCTGCTCGACGGAGCTGTCGGCGGCGCCGAGGACCAGTTCGGGGCGCTGCCCGCCGAGCAGTTCCCGGGCCCTGTCCGGGTCGCCGTTCGGCCCTGCCGGATACGCGTCGTACGCCCGGTGCCCGATTGTGGCCGGTGGCATCAGCGTGGTCATCGGCACCGCGACGTGCGGCCCGCCGAGCACCTTCACCAGACCCTCCCGGTCGATGGCGTGGTTCAGCGCCTGGCGCACCCGCAGATCGGTGACCCGCTCGTTGTTGATGACCAGGTGGTTGGCGCTCGGCGTCGGCGACAGCAGCGTCCGGGACCGCAGCGCCGCGTCACCCGCGACCCGGGCGACCAGCGAGGCGGGCACGTAGTCCCAGGACAGGGCGCTCCGGTCGGTGCCGTTGTCGGCGATGATCCGGTTGGCAGCGGCGTCCGGGGTCGCGCCGAAACTCCACACGAAGCGGTCCGGGTACTGGTGGCGTACCGGATCCGTGCCGGCGTCCCAGTGTTCGTTGCGCTCCATCACGATCTCGATGCCCGGCCGGTAGCGGGTGACCTTGTACGGCCCCGACGAGAAGGGCGCATTGCCGAGGTTGACCCCGGTGTCCCGGTCGGGTGGCAGAGGCGCGGTCGACGGCAGTGACGCCGCGAACGGCAGGTCGCAGCGGGGCCTGGCGAACTCGAAGCGCAACGTCCGGGCGTCCGGCGTGGTCAGCCCCGGCGGCAGCGAGCCGCGGTTGGCGGTGAAGTCCCACGCGGTGTCGTACTGCGGCGTGTCGGCCAGCCACTCCTGCAGGTAGGTGGGGCCGCCGGCCAGGTCCGGGTCGAAGGACCGGGCGATCCCGTACGCGATCTCCCTGGCCGTGACCGGTCGGCCGTCCTCGAAGCGCACCCCGTCCTTGACGGTGAACTCCCAGACCCGGCAGTCGTCGTTGACGTCGCGGCCGGATGTCTCGGCGAGATCACCGACCAGCGTCAGGTTGCCCGCACCGTCGTCCTTCCAGGTGGTGAGGCTGCGCGCGACCAGCGGTACGGCCATCAGGCCGGCGAACGAGTAGGTCCGTTGCGGATCCAGGTGGGAGATCGGCGTTTCGCGGAGGACGGTGAAGGTGCCACCACGCCGCGCGCCCGCCAACTCCGGCGCCGGGCCGGTCGAGTCCTTCGGGTCGGTGGCGATGACCCCGGTGGGTTGCCGGCCGGAGTCCACCGACGGGCTCCCGCCGGTGTTCGCCGGGCAGGCGCTCAAGGCCGCCACCAGCGCAAACGCGCCACTCACCGCAACCGCCACCCGTGGTCGCATCTGTTGCCTCCTCAGTCGTCGATGAGTCCGTGCCGTCCCGACCCGGCTCAGCCCAACCGGACCCGTGGGTCGATGACCGCGTAGAGCAGGTCCACCAGCAGGTTCGCCAGCACCACGAAGACCGCCGCGACCAGCACGGTGGCCATGATGGTCGGCAGGTCGCCGGCGCGTACGGCATCGACGGCGGTACGGCCGAGTCCCTGGATACCGAAGGTCGTCTCGGTGATCACCGTGCCGCCGAGCGCCGCGCCGACGTCGAGGCCGGCGACGGTCACCACCGGAGCGATCGCTGCGCGCAGCGCGTGCCGGCCGTACACCGCCGGGCCGGACAGGCCCTTCGCCCGGGCGGTACGCACGAAGTCCTCGTTCAACGTCTCCAGCAGTTGGGCCCGGAACAGTCGGGCGTAACCGGCGGAGAAGAGCAGCGCCAGCGACAGCCAGGCGAGTACCAGGCCCCCGGCCCAGCGAACCGGGTCGTCGAACAGCGACGTGTAGCTCGGCACCGGCAGCCAACCCAGCGTGTACACGAAGACCAGCAGCAGCACCGCGCCGACGAAGTACAGCTGTAGGGAGGCACCGGCGAGCGTGAAGCCGATCGCGGCCCGGTCGATCCAGGTGCCACGGCGCAACGCCGACACCAGGCCCAGGCCCACCCCGAGCAGCAGCCACAGGACGGCCGCCGGGACGACGATGCTCAGCGTCACCGGCACCACCCGGGCGAGGGTGTCGGTGACCGCCTCGTTGTTCACGTATGACCAGCCCAGGCAGGGCGCGTCACAGCGTCCGCCCTGGGCGCCGCCCAGATCCCGGCCGGTGACGATGCCCGACATGTAGCCCGCGTACTGGTCGACGAGCGGATCGTTCAGCCCCAACTCCTGGCGTACCCGTTCCTGCCGCTCGGGGTTGCAGTTCTTCGGGCACATGCCGCTGACCGGGTCGCGGGGCAGGGCGAAGAACATCAGGAAGGTCAGTACGCTCACCGCGAAGAGGGTGAGCACGGCCGACAGGATCCGCTTGACCAGGAAGCGCGCCATCAGGGCCGGCCCCGATCCGAGTCCGCAGGGCTCCGCCACGCTGTGCTTCTCGCGTTCATCAGGTCACCTCATCGGGGCGACTTCGGGTCCAGCGCGTCGCGCAGCGCGTCCCCGACCAGGTTGACGGCGAACACCAGCGCGAAGATCAGGACGCCGGGGAAGAAGACGAACGCCGGGTCGGTCTGAAGGTAGCCCAGGCTCTGGTGGATCATCCGGCCGAAGCTCGGTGTCTCCTCGGTCAGCCCGACACCGATGAACGACAGCGCCGCCTCACCGGTGATGAACTGCGGCACGGCGAGCGAGAACGACACCAGAATCGGCGCCCAGAGGTTCGGCAGCAACTGCCGGAACAGCATGTGCCCCGGACCTGCCCCGCTGGCCCGGGCCGCCGCCACGAACTCCCGCTCCCGCAGCGCGACCACCTGGCCCCGGACCAACCGGGCGGTGCCGGTCCACCCGAACACCGCGAAGATCACGATGAGTACGCCGACCCCGAAGGCCGGTGGCACCGCGTCCCGCTGTCCGTGCAGGCGCAGCGTCAGCGTGGGCGTCAACGCCAGGGCGACAATCAGGAACGGCAGCGCCAGGGTCAGATCCGTGATCCAGGTGACCACCGCGTCGAGCCAGCCGCCGAAATAGCCGGCCAGCGTGCCGAGCACGACACCGATCACCGCGGTGAGCACCGCCGCCGTGACGGCGACCAGAAGTGACGTCCGCAGGCCGTACACCAGCCGGATGAACACGTCCCGGCCCAGCCCCGGCTCCAGCCCGAAGAAGTGCTCCCCGGAGACGCCACCGGCGTGGCCCAGTGGCAGGCCGAATCCGTCCAGCTTGCCCTGGAACTGGTCCTGCGGACCGATCCCGTACGCCAGCTCGATCAGCGGCGCGGCCAGCGCCACCAGCACGAACAGCATCAGCGTCGCCCCGCTGACCAACGCGGTCCGGTCACTACGCAGCCGCAGCCAGACCAGTTGCCCGGGCGACGCCCCGACGGCCCGGCGGCCACGGGACCCGCCGGCCGCGCCGCCCGGCCCGATCGGGACCCGCACCGCGCCGTCCTCAGGTGAAAGGCTCATGCCGAGGCTCGCACCCGCTCCGGACGCAGCGGACCCGAGTCGGGGAAGTGGCAGGCGGTGGCCTGTCCGCCGCCGTCGCGCCGGGTCAGGGCCGGCTCCTCGACGGCGCACCGGTCGCGCGCCTTCGGGCAGCGGGTACGGAACCGGCAGCCCGAGGGCGGGTCGATCGGGCTGGCCGCGTCCGCGGCGAGCCGGAGCCAGCCGGCCGGGTCGAGCCGGCCGACGTGCGGCACCGCCGACAGCAGCGCCCGGGTGTACGGATGCTGCGGCCGCTCGTAGATGTCGTCCCGGTCGCCGATCTCGACGATCCGACCGAGGTACATGACCGCGACCTGCTGGCAGAGGTGCCGTACCACGGCAAGGTCGTGGGAGATCAGGACGAGGGCCAGCCCCAGGTCGCGGTGCAGTCGTCGGAGCAGGTTGACCACCTGGGCCTGGACCGAGACGTCCAGCGCCGAGACCGGTTCGTCGGCCACCACCAGCCGGGGTCCGGTCGCCAACGCTCTGGCGATGCCGACCCGCTGGCACTGGCCGCCGGAGAACTCGTGCGGATAGCGGTTGGCGTCCTCGGGATTCAGGCCGACCAGCTCCATCAGCTCCCGGACGCGCGCTTTGGTTCCGCCCGGCGGACTGATCCGGTTGACCCGCAACGGCATGGCGATGATCTGGCCGACCGGGTGCCGGGGGTTCAGCGAGGCGTACGGGTCCTGGAAGATGATCTGGAGTTGGGCGCGGAGCGGGCGCAGCTGCCGCCGCCCGGCCCGGGTGAGGTCGCGGCCGGCGAACTCGATGCTGCCGCCGGTCGGCTCCAGCAGCCGCACCAGCAACCGGGCCGTGGTGCTTTTGCCGCAGCCGGACTCGCCCACCAGAGCGAGCGTTCCGCCCGCCTGCACCTCGAAGTCCAGCCCGTCCACGGCCCGTACCGGGCCGCACCGACCACTGCCCCTCCGCACCGGAAAGTGCTTGGTCAGGCCACGGACGCGCAGCAGCGGACCGGATTGGTCGACCATCCCGTCGGTCACCGCGCCACCCCCACCCGGGCGGTCTCCTCGGCCTGGCGTCGGATGCGTTCCCGAGTCGGGAGATGGCACGCCAGCCGGTGCCCGCCCGTCCCGACGGCACGCAGCTGGGGTGGCTCGGTGCGGCACCGGTGACCGACGGGTTCGGTGTGCCGGCAACGCGGGTGGAAAACGCAACCGTCCGGCAGGTCGAGCAGGTTCGGCGGCAGCCCCGGTATCGGCCTGAGGTCGGCCTCGGGGTCACCCCACAACGACGGCACGCTGGCGAGCAGACCCCAGGTGTACGGATGCTGAGGCGTCCGCAGCACCTGCTCGACGTGACCCTGCTCGACGATCCGGCCGGCGTACATCACGAGCACGTCGTCGGCGGCCTGGCCGACCACGCCCAGGTCGTGCGTGATCAGGAGGATCGCGGTGCCGAACTCGGCCCGCAGGTCGGTCAGCAGCTCCAGAATCTGTGCCTGCACGGTGACGTCCAGCGCGGCCGTCGGCTCGTCGGCGATCAGTAGGGCGGGATCGTTCACCAGCGCCATGGCGATCATCGCCCGCTGGCGCAGGCCGCCGGAGAGCTCGTGCGGGTACTGGTCGTACCGCCGGTCCGGCTGCGAGATGCCGACCCGGTCCAGCATCTCGACCACCCGCCGGCGTGTCTCGGCGCGCCCGGCCCGCCGGTGGTGCACCCGGTACGCCTCGGCGATCTGCCGGCCGACCGGATGATACGGGTGCAGCGCCGAAAGCGGATCCTGGAAGATCATCGCCACGTCCCGGCCACGCAGCCGGCGAAGCGCGGCCTCCGGTCGACCGACCAGCCCGTGCCCAGCGACGGTGATCTCACCGGCCACGGTGGCCCGACGCGGGTCGTGCAGGCCGAGAAGGGCCAGCGCGAGGGAACTCTTGCCCGCGCCGGACTCGCCGACCACGCAAAGGGTGCGGCCGCGCTCGACGGTGAACGAGACCCCGTCGACCGCGCGCACCATGCCGTCGGTGCTGGTGAAGTCCACCCGCAGGTCGGTCACCCGCAGGTAGGGGTCCACGATCGCCTCCCTCCGCCCACGACGAAGGGAACTACCACTGCTTATGCAGCCGAAATTAGCTACCACCCCCGTCGTCCCGAAAGGATCCCACGAACCGTCCCCCACCGCACCACTGCCGGTCACCACCGACTGCCGCGCTGGTCGCACGGAAGGTGCGACCATGGGGGCAGCCCAGCAGGCAGGATCCCGGCGAGACGAGCGGAGGTGACCATGACCGTGGCGGTGTTCGACCACGAGGGCCCGTGGACCGAGGAGGAGTACCTCGCCCTCGGCGAGACCTCCCAGCGCGTCGAACTCTTCGACGGGAGCCTGCACGTGACCCCAGCCCCCACCCCACGCCACCAGAACATTTCCGGTGAGCTGCACGCGACACTGCGCGGGCCGGCCAGGGAGGCCGGACTGCACGTTCTGGAGGGGGTGAACGTCCGGCTCCGACCCGGCCGCATCCCCATCCCCGACCTGGTCATCACCGGCCCGATCGACTTCGACGCGCCAAACGTGGAGGCCGTCGACGTCCATCTCGTCTGCGAGATCATCTCGCCGAGCAACGCGGCCACCGACAAGGTGCTCAAGATGCACTACTACGCCGCCGCGGGCATCGAGTGGTACCTGCTCATCGAGCAGGCGAGCGGCGCTCTCCACCTCTACCGCAAACGCGGTCGGCACTACGTGGTGGAGAGTGCGACCGAGCCGGGCCAGGTTCTGGTGCTCACCGAACCAGTCAAAGCGACCATCCGGCCTGAGGACCTGCTCCCCTGACGGATGTCGGTCGGGTCGCCTAGGGTCGGGCCATGAGCGACCGCATCATGGACACCGGGGTAACGCGTCTCGTGAACGCGCACGATGAGGCGTCGCCGTGAGCGAATTCGAGATGGCCGAGGCGGCGGTGCAGGCGGCGCTGGACGCTGGTGCCCGGTACGCCGACGTTCGGGTGATGCACCGGCGCTACGAGTCGATGACCGCCCGCAACGGCGACATCGAGTCGCTCGACCAGGACGAGAGCGTCGGTCTGGGCGTACGCGCGTTGGTGGGTTCGAGTTGGGGCTTCCACGCCGTGCCGGAGCTGTCCGACCTGGCCGCCCGCGACGCCGGCCACCGGGCCGCGCGGACCGCGGCGGCCAGTGCGCTGGTCTCCGGCCCACCCGTCGACCTGGTCGCGTCCACCCCGGTCACGGCGAGTTGGTCCTCGCCCTGCGAGATCGACCCGCTCGGCGTCTCCCTCGCCGTCAAGGGCGACCTGCTGGTGGCCGCCACCCGCACCATGACCGAGCACGGCGCCGACCTCGCCGAGGGGCTCTACCAGATCTGGGACACCGCCAAGTGGTTCGTCTCCAGCGAGGGGCACCGCATCGATCAGCGCATCCGCGAGTGCGGCGGTGGCATCTCGGCCACTTCCGTCGGTGCCGGTGAGACCCAACGCCGGTCCTGGCCGAGCTACCGCGGCCAGTACGGCACCACCGGCTGGGAGCTCGTCGACTCGCTGGAGCTGACCGCACACGCGGCACGGATCGCCGAGGAGTCGCGGGCACTGCTGACCGCACCGCTCTGCCCCAGCGGCGAGACCGACCTGATCCTCGGCGGCGAGCAGTTGGCCCTGCAGATCCACGAGTCGGTCGGGCACGCCATCGAGTTGGACCGGATCCTCGGCTGGGAGGCGGCCTTCGCCGGCACCTCATGGCTGGATCTCGCGCAGCTCGGTTCGCTGCGGTACGGCTCCGAGCTGATGAGCATCACCATCGACCCGACCATTCCCGGCGCCCTGGGCAGCTTCGGCTACGACGACGAGGGCTCACCGGCGGTCAAGCGCGACGCGGTGCGGGACGGCCGCTGGGTGGGCGTGTTGGCGGGCCGGGACTCGGCCGCCGTCGCGGGCCTCGATCACGGCGGCAGCGTACGCGCCGACGGCTGGGCGCGACTGCCGATGGTGCGGATGACAAACGTGGGCCTGGAACCGGGCCCGCACACCCTGGAGGAGATCGTCGCCGCCACCGACGAGGGGGTGCTGATGGACGTCAACCGGTCCTGGTCCATCGACGACAAGCGGCTGAACTTCCAGTTCGGCTGCGAGATCGGCTGGGAGATCCGCAACGGCCGGCGCGGACGGATGCTGCGCAACCCGACGTACACAGGTATCGGTCCGCTGTTCTGGCGTTCGATGGACATGCTCTCCTCGGAGACGGTGCCGTGGGGCACCCCGAACTGCGGCAAGGGCCAGCCCGGCCAGATCGGGCACACCGGGCACCCGTCGGCACCGGCCCGCTTCCGCAACGTCCGGGTGGGGGTACGCGCGTGACCGGACATCAGCGGGCCACCCGTCGACACGTCGTGGTGACGCCGTACGCCGTCGCCGACCACCGGGAGGCGGCGTGAGTGACACCCAGGTGCGGGCCGGCGACACCGAGTTGGACGTCGCCGGCCGCGTGGTGGACCTGGTCGCCCGACTGGCCGGGCCGGCCGCACAGGCGGAGGTGACGGTGGCCCGGGCCGAGTCGGCGTTGACCAGATTCGCCAACTCGGCGATCCACCAGAACGTGGCCGCGTCCTCCGTGGACGTCCGCCTGCGGGTCCACCTGGCCGGGCGTACCGCCGCCGGCAGCGGAAACGCGGTCACCACCGACGGGTTGCGCGCGCTGGTGGAGCGGGTGCTGACGGCGGCCCGGTTCACTCCACCGGATCCGGCCTGGCCCGGGCTCGCACCCGCGGCACCGGTGGCGCCCTCGCCGGCCTGGGATCCGGCCACGGCGCACGCCGGGCCGGATCAACGGGCCGCCCTGGTCCGGGCGTTCGTCGACGCGGCCGGCGGGTTGGTGACCGCGGGCTACTGCCGCACCGGTTACCGCGTGGCGGCGTTCGCCAACTCGGCCGGCCACTTCGCACAGGGGCAGGCGGCAGATGCGGCGATGGACGGCATCGCCCGGGCCGACGGCGCGGACGGCACGGCCCGACAGCACGTCGACCGGGTCGCCGATCTCGACGGCACCGATCTGGGGCGGCGGGCCGCCGCCAAGGCGCGAGCAGCGGCTCACCCGGTCGAGCTGTCACCCGGGCGCTATCCGGTGGTGTTGGAGCCGCCCGCCGTCGCGGACCTGCTGGAGAACCTGGCCTGGTACGGCTTCAACGGCCGGCGGTACGCCGAACGTCAGTCGTTCGCCGCACCCGGCACGGCCCAGTTCGATCAGGCGGTGACCCTGGTCGACGATCCACTCGCGGCCTCGGGGCTCCCGTTCGACCTGGAAGGTACGCCGAGCCGGGCACTGACCCTGGTCGACGCGGGCACCACGAGCGCCGTGGTCCACGACCGGCGCAGCGCCGCAGAGCTGGGTGTCGCCTCGACCGGGCACGCCTGGGCCGGCAGCGCCACCTTCGGCCCGATCCCCCGCAACCTACGCCTCGCCCCTGCCGGCACGGCGGGCGCAGCCGACCCGACGGGCGTTTTCGTGGCTGGCGGTCACGGGATCGGCGGCCCGGCAGTGGACGGCGCGATCGGGGATCCGGACACCGCCGCCCTGGTCTCCCGGATGGAGCGCGGCCTGCTGGTCAGCGACCTCTGGTACACCCGGGTCCTGGATCCGCTGAGTCTGGTCGTCACCGGCCTGACCCGCAACGGGTTGTGGCTGGTCGAGGACGGTCGGGTCACCCGAGCGGTCCGCGACCTGCGCTTCACCGAGTCGTACCCGCGGGCGCTCGCGCCCGGTGCGGTGCTGGAGCTGGGTCGGCGCGCGGTACGCCTGCCGGACCGCGCGGACGGTGCCTGGTGGGCGGCGCCGTCGCTGCGGCTGGCCTCGTGGAACTTCACCGGCGGCGCCTCCGGTTGACCGTTTGTCGATCTTTTCCGGGCACCCGAATATTGATCATGGGGAGAGGCTTTCCAAAGAGCGGGACACACGGGACACTGCCTTGCGCGGACGCCCCGCCTAGATCGGCGTAACGTGTGTCACTTAGCTGCTCCGGTACGCCGGTGCGGTCGTTGGTGTGCGCATGACGCGGCAGGCGGGTGCGGGGTTCGCCCGTCCGCGTGCCGCCCGGAAGTGTTCCGCCGCCCGTGACAGGGCCCCGTCAGGGAGACGACGCGAATGACATCATCGGCAACGAAACCGCGAGGCGTGCGCGCACGCGCCGCCATCGCGGCGAAGACGTTGCGGACGGACCGTTGGTGGTTTGCCCCGCTGATCACGGTAATCGGGCTCAGTGCGTGGGTAGCGTACGCGACGGTCCGGGTCTTCATGCACGACTTCTACTGGGTCGAGGACTACCACTACCTGACCCCGTTCTACTCCCCGTGCGTGACCGACCGGTGCCTACCGGAGGCCTCCCACTTCGGGCAGTACCTGCCCGGTTGGTGGATCATCCCGGACGCCGCGTTCACCCTGCCGTTCCTGCTGCTGTTCCGGCTCACCTGCTACTACTACCGCAAGGCGTACTACCGGTCGTTCTGGCTCTCGCCGCCGGCCTGCGCGGTGCCCGACGGTCACGCCTCCTACGGCGGTGAGACCCGGTTCCCGCTGATCGTGCAGAACTCGCACCGGTACTTCTTCTACTTCGCCGCGATCATCTCGCTGATCAACACCTGGGACGCGATCCTGGCCTTCCACAGCCCCGAGGGCTTCGGCTTCGGGCTGGGCAACCTGATCCTGCTCGGCAACGTGGTCATGCTCTGGGCGTACACGATCTCCTGCCACTCCTGCCGGCACATCATCGGCGGGCGACTGAAGAACTTCTCCAAGCATCCCGTCCGCTACCGGGCCTGGGGTTACGTCTCCTGGCTCAACGTCCGGCACATGCAGCTCGCCTGGATCACGCTCGGCACACTGGCCCTGACCGACTTCTACGTCATGGCCGTCTCCGCTGAGTGGATCTCCGACCTGCGGTTCATCAACTGAGGGCCCCTGACATGACGACCACTACCACTCGCATCGAACGACACCACTACGACGTCGTCGTGATCGGGGCCGGCGGCGCCGGCCTGCGCGCGGCGATCGAGGCGCGGCTGGCCGGCAAGAAGACCGCCATCATCTCCAAGTCGCTGTTCGGCAAGGCGCACACGGTGATGGCCGAGGGCGGCGCCGCCGCGGCCATGGGGAACGTGAACAGCCGGGACAGCTGGCAGGTGCACTTCCGGGACACCATGCGCGGCGGCAAGTTCCTCAACAACTTCCGGATGGCGGAGCTGCACGCCAAGGAGTCGCCGCAGCGGATCTGGGAGCTGGAGACGTACGGCGCGCTGTTCGACCGCACCAAGGACGGCAAGATCTCGCAGCGCAACTTCGGCGGCCACGAGTACCCCCGACTGGCCCACGTCGGCGACCGGACGGGCCTGGAGCTGATCCGCACCCTCCAGCAGAAGATCGTCTCGTTGCAGCAGGAGGACAAGCGCGAGCACGGCTCGTACGACGCCCGGATCAAGGTCTTCTCCGAGACCACCATCACCGAGCTGCTGCTGGACGGGGACCGGATCGCCGGCGCCTTCGGCTACTACCGGGAGTCCGGCGAGTTCGTCCTTTTCGAGGCACCCGCCGTGGTGCTCGCCACCGGTGGCGTCGGCCGGTCCTACAAGGTCACCTCGAACTCCTGGGAGTACACCGGAGACGGTCACGCGCTGGCGCTGCGCGCCGGAGCCACTCTGATCAACATGGAGTTCCTCCAGTTCCACCCGACCGGCATGGTCTGGCCGCCGTCGGTCAAGGGCATCCTGGTCACCGAGTCGGTCCGCGGCGACGGTGGCATCCTGAAGAACTCCGAGGGCAAGCGGTTCATGTTCGACTACGTCCCGGACGTCTTCCGCAAGCAGTACGCGGAGACGCCCGAGGAGGCGGACCGCTGGTACGACGACCCGGACAACAACCGGCGTCCGCCGGAGCTGCTGCCCCGCGACGAGGTCGCCCGGGCGATCAACAGCGAGGTCAAGGCCGGTCGGGGTACGCCGGCCGGCGGCGTCTACCTGGACATCGCCTCCCGGCTGCCGGCCGACGAGATCCGGCGTCGCCTGCCGTCGATGCACCACCAGTTCAAGGGGCTGGCCGACGTCGACATCACCAAGGAGCCGATGGAGGTCGGCCCGACGTGTCACTACGTGATGGGTGGCGTGGAGGTCGACCCGGACAGCGGCGCCGCGTACGGCTCGGTGCGTGGGCTGTTCGCCGCCGGTGAGGTCTCCGGCGGCATGCACGGCTCCAACCGACTGGGCGGCAACTCCCTGTCCGACCTGCTGGTCTTCGGCAAGCGGGCGGGCGGGCACGCGGCCACCTACGTCGACCAGCTGACCGGCCGACCCCGGGTGGCGGTGACGGCTGTGGAGACGGCTGTGGAGACCGCCCTGGCGCCGTTGCAGCGGGACACCGGCGAGAACCCGTACACCCTCCAGCAGGACCTCCAGGCGGTGATGGGGGATCTGGTCGGCATCATCCGGCGGGAGGCCGAACTGGAGGACGCGCTGGCCCGCCTGGCGGAGTTGCGCGAACGGGTGGCGAAGGTCAGCGCCGCGGGCGGCCGGCGGTACAACCCGGGCTGGCATCTCGCGCTCGACCTGCGCAACATGCTTGTCGTCTCCGAGTGCACCGCGAAGGCGGCGCTGGAGCGTCGGGAGTCGCGCGGCGGCCACACCCGCGAGGACTTCCCCACCATGGATCCGCAGTGGCGACGGGTCAACCTGGTCTGCTCGCTGGTGGGCGACGCCGTCCGACTGGAGCGCAAGCCGCTGCCGAAGATGCGCTCCGAGTTGATCGGCCTGTTCGACCGCGCCGAGTTGGCCAAGTACCTCACCGACGAGGAACTCACCGAGTTCGACGCCCTCGTCGCCGCCGATGCCGCTGCTGCGGCCACCGACGCTGACGCCGAGAAGGAGAACCGCTGATGGGAACGAAGCGCCAGTTCCGGATCTGGCGGGGTGACGCCGACGGCGGCGACCTGCAGGACTACACGGTCGAGGTCAACGAGGGCGAGGTGGTCCTCGACGTGATCCACCGGTTGCAGGCCACCGACGCGCCCGACCTGGCCTGCCGGTGGAACTGCAAGGCCGGCAAGTGCGGCTCCTGCTCGATGGAGATCAACGGGATGCCCAAGCTCGGCTGCATGACCCGGATGTCGACGTTCGAGGAGAACGAGACGATCACGGTGACCCCGTTGCGGACGTTCCCGATCATCCGGGACCTGGTCACCGACGTGTCCTTCAACTACGAGAAGGCGCGGGAGACGCCCGCCTTCGCTCCACCGACCGATCTGGCCCCCGGCGACTACCGGATGCAGCAGGTCGACGTGGAGCGCTCGCAGGAGTTCCGTAAGTGCATCGAGTGCTTCCTGTGCCAGAACGTCTGCCACGTGATCCGGGACCACGACGAGAACAAGCAGGCGTTCTCCGGTCCCCGGTACTTCATCCGGGCCGCGGAGCTGGACATGCATCCGCTGGACACCAGGACCGACCGCAAGGACTACGCGCAGACCGAGCAGGGCCTGGGCTTCTGCAACATCACCAAGTGCTGCACCGAGGTCTGCCCCGAGCACATCAAGATCACCGACAACGGGATCATCCCCATGAAGGAACGGGTCGTCGACCGCAGGTACGATCCACTTGTGTGGCTCGGTAGCAAGATCTTCCGGAGGGGTCAGGTGCCTCAGACCAGCGTGACCAGCGGACACTCCCCGGGCGCGGTGCGCTCCAGCGCCGCGGGCGGCGGTGTGCACTCACACGCCGGCGGCTCCCATGACGCCCAGGCCGAGGTGCAGGCTCAGCAGGGCGTCAACTGGCACCGCGAGGTGCCCCACCCGACCGCCCCGGCGGTCGACGCCAGCGGCAAGCTCCCCCTGACGGAGCTCACCTTCGACCGCGCCGCCGCCCCCAGCCCGTTCGGCGACGACGTCACCTTCCCGCTCCCCCCTGAGCACCTGAACTTCGCCCACCCCGACCAGGACAAGCCCAACCACTAACCACCCGCGCGACACCGGGGGCCGCGGCATCCGCCGCGGCCCCCGCCCCATTCCCGCCCCAACCTTGTTGACCAAGAGGTTGTGGTCCCCGGAGAGCGTTCTCCGAGACCAGAACCTCTTGATCATCGCGGGGGTAGGAGGAGGGGGCGGAGGGCGGCGACTATGGGGGCGTCGGCGGGGAGCCAGGTGACGGTGTCCAGGTCGGTGGCGGAGAGCCAGCGCAGAGCGGAGTGTTCGAGGGCCTGGGGTTCGTCGTCGTGCAGGAGGCGCGCGGCGTACACCTTGAGAACGGAACGACCGTGTGCCATCCGGACGTCACGGCCGACCCGCGCACCGATCTCCACGCGTACGGCCAGTTCCTCGACGCACTCGCGGGCCAGCGCCGCCGTCTCACTCTCCCCCGGCTCCACCTTGCCCCCGGGGAACTCCCACATGCCCGCCACCTCGGGCGGGGCGGATCTGGCGCAGGCGAGCACCCGCCCGTCCCTGATGATGGCCGCGCCGACGATCACCTTCGGATCGCGCCGTACGGCTTGTCCGCCGCCGTTCGCCCGTTCGGTCCGCACGGGCGTCCAGAGTGCCAGATCAATCGGCGGTTTGGGTAGCTTGGTCGTCCGTCAGGCCAGGAATCCCCAGAAGTGTGGGCGTGGACACACCCTCCGTGCGACGTAAGACTAGAGGCACCGACAAAGACACGGGGCGGCGACGATTTGGCCACAGGCCGGCAACGAAGCCTGGGAGGAGCGGTGATGCGGGCGCTGTTTGGCGGTCGGACGAAACACGACTACCTCAGCGACGCCCTCACCCTACTGTCCGGTTGGACACGTGAGGGTGAGCAGATCCGGCGCACTCTCGTCATCGACGACACGCAGCACGCGGCGCTCACCGAGCGGGTGAAGGTGGTCGCCGACGCGCTGCATCTGCGCCCCGAGATCAGCCGGCGCGCCGATCACACCCAGATCCGGGTCGGGCACGGCCACGAGCCCCTCTCCGAGGGCGAGGTCCTGCTGGCCGCCCGCATCGAGGACGCCTACCGCGCGGTCACCGAGGGCTGACGGTGCGTCCGCTGGCGGACGCTGCCTACCGTGGGCACCATGGCCAACGCGACCTATGACCGCAAGGAACAGTTCCAGCAGATCCAGAGCGGGCTGCTCGACGGTGAACAGATCATCGCCGTCTACGACGCCGTCGGCACCGGCACCGGGTTCATCGGGCTGACCGACCGGCGCGTCATCATCCAGGACCGCTCGTTCGTCGGCAAGAAGTACGCGATCACCAGCATCCCGTACTCGAAGATCACCAGCGTGAGCGTGGTCAGCAACAAGTCGTGGGGCGGTTCGTTCTTCTCCACCGGCGCGATCGCCATCCACGTCGGTACGCACACCTACGAGGTGGAGTTCCGGGGCGACCAGAAGAGCCACCACGTGCACAACGTGATCCTGCACTACATCAGCTGACCAATTCCCGGGCCGCGCAGCGGATCAGCGCGCCCGGTGAATTCCAGTTGCCGCCGGCCACCAATGCCGATTGACTCACGAGCCAGCCGAACGAAGGGAGCGACGACATGAGGCACACCGCGACGCCCAGGCAGCGAGTAGGCACCGTCAACCCCATCGAATCGAGGCTTCGTGCGTACGTGGAAATCAACGGACAAGGCGCCGTGCGGCGCCGGTAGCAACCACGGAGGCCGCTGATGTCGGTCTTCGACGACCCGGGACACTTCGGTCGGCTCTGGGCCGACACCTATGACCTGCCGGGCGGCCTACCCGACCCGGCACCGGCAGTGGAGTTCCTCGCCGAGCTGGCTGGCAGCGGCCCGGCGCTGGAACTGGCGATCGGCACCGGTCGGGTCGCCCTCCCCCTGGCCGAACGCGGGATCGCGGTGGAGGGGATCGAGGCGTCGCCGGAGATGGTCGCGAAGATGCGCGCCAAGCCTGGTGGCAGCACCATCCCCGTGGCCATCGGCGACATGGCGGACGTGCCGGTGACCGGCCCGTACACCGTGGCGTACCTGGTCTTCAACACCCTGTTCAACCTGGTACGCGCGCAGCGGCAGGCGGACTGCTTCCGAAACGTGGCGCGGGTGCTGGCCCCCGGCGGCGCGTTCGTCATCGAGACGTTCGTGCCCGACCCGGCGGACTTCGACCGGGACGAACAGGTCCAGATGCGGGAGGTGACCGAGGAGTCGGCCACCATTCGTCTGCACAAGTACGACCGGGCGGCGCAGACGTTCCTCCGGCAGACCATCACGTTCCACTCCGCCGGGGTGCACCTACACCCGTTCGCGATGCGTTACCTGTGGCCGGAGCAGATCGACGAGCTGGCGGAACAGGCCGGTCTCCGGCTCACCGAGCGGTACGCCGACTGGGACCGGTCGCCCTTCGGCCCGGACAGCACCTCGCACATCTCCGTGTACCGGCTCAGGTAATTGACGGCGCGGGTACGACGGTCCGGCCGTCGTACCCGCGCCACAGCGCTCGCTGATCGGCTCGCACCGGGCTGAAATACTGGCCCACATGCCGATCCGTGCTTCGCTGCCGGCCAGACTTCGTCAGATCCGGGACCGGCACCGCGGGCGTTGGCTGCGCCGGGCGGTACTGGCCGGCGTGTCCGGTGTCGTGCTGTTGACGGCCGGCGTGTGGGCGAGCGCGAGTTGGATCCGCTCCGGGGCCGAGGGGCGCACCTACCCGATCGCGACGGTGCCCGAGGCACCGGTCGCCCTGGTGCTGGGCACCCGGGTCCAGCCCGACGGCACACCGGCGCCGTTCCTCGCCGCCCGGCTGAAGATCGCCCGCGAGCTGTACGCCACCGGCAAGGTGCAGGCGATCCTGGTCTCCGGCGACAACATGCGCCACGAGTACAACGAGCCCGAGGCGATGCAGCGCTGGCTGGTCGAGCAGGGGGTGCCGGCCGACAAGGTGGTGCTCGACCACGCCGGCTTCGACACGTACGACTCGTGCGCCCGGGCGAAGCGGATCTTCGGGGTGGAGCGGGCGACGGTGGTGACGCAGCAGTTCCACCTGGCCCGTGCCGTCACGGTCTGCCGTCATCTCGGCATCGACGCCAACGGCGTCGGCGACGAGACCGCGCGGGAGCTGAGCCACCGCACCTGGCGGATCAGCTCGGCCCGCGAGTACGGTGCCGGCCTCAAGGCCGCGCTGGACGTGCTCTCCCGCCGCGACCCGGTGCATCTCGGCGACCGGGAGACCGGTATCGACGACGCCCTGCGGGCCGGCTGACACCGGCACCGGCAGGGCGTCACATCCCGAACAGCGCCGGGCCTACGCCACGAAGCGGGTACGGCGGCGACGGGCGATCAGGTAGGCGGCACCCCCGAGGAGCAGCAGCAGGGCCCCCACGGCGGCCACCGTCGCGGTCCGAGCGCCGGTCACCGGCAACCCGCCGCCCTGACCGTCATCGTCGCCGGGCGCACCCGGGCTGGCCGGAGGGACGTCCGTCGGCGTGCCGGTCGGAGTCACGGTGGGCGTGGCCGTCGGGGTCGCGGTGGGCGTGGCCGTCGGGGTCGGCGTCGGGGCGGTCTTGAGTACGACGCCAACGAAGCCGAGGGGGTTCGGCGGCTCCAGACCCACCAGTGGCGCCGACGGGGCGGCCAGGGTCAAGGGGCCACCGGTGCCCCGGACGGCACTGGTGCCCTGCCCGGCCCAGTCGTCGGCCAGCTTCTGGATGCCGCCGAGCCGGTCGACGTACTCCTTGCTGCGCCAGAAGTGGATGATCGACGAGATGTTCGCCGGGCGAGCGTCCGGCTTGGTGGAGATGCCGGCGCCCAGCGCCGCCAGGCTCGCGCCCGGGGCAAGCTCGACATCGAACTCGCACCAGGCCGACTCCTGGTTGCTGTCGACGCCGTACCAGCAGTTCTCGTACGTCTTGGTGAAGTCCAGGTCGTTGAGGATCCGGATGTGCACGACCACGCCGTCGACAGGTGCGTCCCCCTTGTTTGTGACGCCGATCAGGGCGGGCACGTCCTCGCCCTGACCAACCAGGTAGCCGCGCCGACCGTCGGTGGGCGGAAGCTGCTCGGTGCCGGCCGCCAGCTTCGCCGAGTCGGGTGCCGGCTGGGCCGGAGCAGCAGTGGCGGGCGCGGCGGCGAGACCGGCCGCAAGCAGTGCGGCGCTGACAGCGCACAGGGCAGAACGAGGCGTGGTCAAGGAAACCCCCGTGGATATCCGTCGATGACCGCGTCACGTTACCCGATCCGGGTTACGCCGCGCAGGACGCCTCCGGTCCGCTTCGGAGGTACCCCGCGACGGGCAACTCCGTCAGCCACCGCCTACACGTTGAAGCGGAACTCGACGACGTCGCCGTCCTGCATGACGTACTCCTTGCCCTCGATGCGGACCTTGCCCGCCGCCTTCGCCGCAGCCATCGAACCGGCCCCGACCAGGTCCGCGTAGGAGACCACCTCGGCCTTGATGAAGCCGCGCTGGAAGTCGGAGTGGATCACCCCGGCGGCCTCCGGAGCGGTCGCGCCGATCGGCACGGTCCAGGCCCGCGCCTCCTTGGGGCCGGCGGTGAGGTACGTCTGGAGGCCGAGCGTGCGGAACCCCACCCGGACGAGTTGGTCCAGCCCCGGCTCGGCCTGCCCGATCGACTCCAGCAGCTCCCGTGCCTCCTCCTCGGGCAGGTCCACCAGCTCGGATTCGATCTTGGCGTCCATGAAGACGGCCTCGGCGGGTGCCACCAGCGCCCGAAGTTCGTCGAGGAACTCGGCATTGTTCAGCTCGGCCTCATCGACGTTGAAGACGTAGAGGAACGGCTTGGTGGTGAGCAGGTGCAGCTCACGCAGGTGCTCCAGCTCGATGTTGGCTGCCGCCGCACCCGCGTAGAGGGTGGTGCCGTTGTCCAGCACCTCGACCGCGGCTTTCGCGGCGGCCACCGCAGCGGCCCGGTCCTTGCGGAGCTTGGCCTCCTTCTCCAGCCGGGGCAGCGCCTTCTCCAGCGTCTGGAGGTCGGCCAGGATCAGCTCGGTGTTGATCGTCTCGATGTCGTCGGCCGGTGAGACCTTGCCGTCGACGTGCACCACGTTCGGGTCGGAGAATGCCCGCACCACCTGACAGATCGCCGAGGCGTCCCGGATGTTGGCCAGGAAGGCGTTGCCCCGCCCCTGGCCCTTCGAGGCGCCGCGCACCAGGCCGGCGATGTCGACGAACGACACCGGCGCAGGGATCACCTTCTGCGAGCTGAAGATCTCGGCGAGCTTGTGCAGCCGCTCGTCCGGCAGCCCGACCACACCGACGTTGGGCTCGATGGTCGCGAACGGGTAGTTCGCGGCGAGCACGTCGTTCTTGGTCAACGCGTTGAACAGGGTGCTCTTGCCGACGTTGGGCAGGCCGACGATGCCGATGGTGAGACTCACGACGAGCCAGCTTACGCCGGTACCGCTCGGCCGCCGGCAGGTAGGCCCGACCCGCCGTCAGGGTGTGGCAGGGCGCCGCTGGTGTCACCGGTCGTGCCGGGGTGTCGCCTGGCGCGGCACCAGCAGGTCGATCCGGAGGGCGCCGGGGGCGAGTTCGGCGGCGGCGGCCAGCGGCAGCGTGAAACGGGCGTCGGCGGCGGGCGCGGCGTGCCGTGACTCACCGAGCATCCAGTGGACCTCGTCGGCCGTCCAGCCCAGGGCCGGTCGAGCTGCGATCTCCCGGAGCAGCCGCAGTGCGGCGCGGGTGTCGTCGTCATAGAAGCGCATGCACCAGTGATGCACCCACATCCCGAGCGCGCGCACCCCGTCCCGGTCGAGCGAACCGACCAGCCGACCGCAGGCGGTGTCGCCGAAGGCACGACCCGGATCATCGGTGCGGTCCCGCTCGATGGCACCGACCGCGGCCGGCGCCACGGCGCGCATCCGGCGGTAGAAGCGCTGGACCGCTGTCGGGTCGAGTGGTGGGTGCTCGTGTCCCGACGCCGCCCGACCCGCCACGCTAACCATTGCCACACCCTTCTGGAGTTGGTGGCCGCACGCTACCCACCACAACCGACACTTCCCCTCCCCTGCCCTGCCCGCCCGCCCTTGCCGCGAGACGGACGGTGTGGTCCGAATTCCGCGAGCCGGGTGGGCGGGAGCAGGCGCATCATCGGTTACGTGGAACTGGACTTCGAACGGTGTTACCGGGCCGTCGACAGCCGTGACCAGCGGTTCGACGGCTGGTTCTACACCGGCGTGACCTCGACTGGGATCTACTGCCGGCCGTCCTGTCCGGCGATGACCCCGAAGCGGCGTAATGTGCGTTTCTTCCCGTCGTCGGCGGCGGCCCAACGGGCCGGGCTGCGCGCCTGCCGTCGCTGCCGCCCGGACGCCTCCCCCGGTTCACCCCAGTGGGACGTACGGGCCGACGTGGTGGGCCGGGCGATGCGACTGATCGCCGACGGTGTGGTCGACCGTGACGGGGTGCCGGGGCTGGCCGCCCGGCTCGGCTACACCGAGCGACACCTGCACCGGATGCTGCGGGCGGAACTCGGCGCGGGGCCGCTGGCGCTGGCCAGGGCTCAGCGCGCGCAGACCGCCCGAACCCTGATCGAGACGACCGGGCTGGGCCTGGCCGAGATCGCGTTCGCCGCCGGGTTCGGCAGCGTCCGGCAGTTCAACGACACGGTACGCGCGGTCTACGGCGCACCACCGTCGCAGCTGCGTAGCGGACACGACACGGTCGTCGGTGGTGCGGGCACGGTCACCCTGCGGTTGGCGTACCGGCCGCCGCTGCACGCCGCCGCGCTGCTCGACTTCCTCGCCCGTCGCACGCTGCCCGGGGTCGACGAGGTGGTCGACGGTACGTACCGGCGGGGGTTGCGGTTGCCGCACGGCCCCGGAGAGGCCACGCTGAGCCCGGCGGTCGGTCATGTGGCGGCGACGCTGCGCCTGACCGACCTGCGCGATCTGGCCCCCGCCGTGGCCCGCTGCCGGCGCCTGTTCGACCTGGACTCGGATCCGCTCGCCGTCGACCAGACACTCGCCGCCGATCCCGCGCTGGCCGCGACGGTGGCGGCCGAGCCTGGGGTACGCGTCCCCCGTGCGGTGGACGGCTTCGAGATCGCCGTCCGCGCCATCGCCACCCAACAGGTCTCCCTGGCCTCCGCCCGCACCACCCTCACTCGCCTCCTCGCCCACACCGGCACCGTTGATCAAGAAGTTGTGGACTCCGAGAGCGTTCCCGGTCGACGCAAACCTCTTGATCAGCAGGAGGGGTCTCGGGGCGGGGCGCTGCACGGGTTCGCCACGGCGGAGGAGGTCCTGCGGGTGGCCGATTCGGGGTTTCGGATGCCGGTAGGGCGGCGCGAGACGATCCGGGCGGTGGCACGGGCGGTCGCGGCCGGCGAGCTTGACCTGGAGCCCGGTGGTGACCGGGAGGAGACGGTGCGGCGGCTGACCGCAATCCCTGGCATCGGCGGCTGGACGGCCGGCTACCTGGCCATGCGCGCGCTCGGCGACCCCGACACGTTCCTCCCCACCGACCTCGCGCTACGTCGGGGCGCCGCCACCCTCGGCCTCACCGACAACCCCAAGACCCTCGACGAGTACGCCGTCCGCTGGCGCCCCTGGCGGTCGTACGCCGTGATCCGTCTCTGGCGATCGGCGTGAGCCCCGCCGCCGGCTCCGCCCGAATCCAACCACTCGACCCAGCCTGGGTGCCTCTGGGCAGGCCAGCATCGATCCGACCCTGGAGAGCCGCATGAGCAGTATGAACACCACGAGCAGCATGATCGACAGCGGAGTCATCGACACCCCCGCCGGGCCGTTCACCGTTCTCGTCGGTCCGGACGGCGCGGTACGGGCGTCCGGTTTCACCCCGGACCCGGCGAACCTGCTGCCGCTCGTACACCCGAGCCTGCGCGGTGAGCCTCGACACCGGCCGGATCTCGGCCCGGTCACCGCAGCCGTCAGCGATTACCTCGACGGCGACCTGACCGCGATCGACGACGTCCCGGTCGAACAGCACACCGGCGGAGCGTTCATGTCCCATGCCTGGCGGGTGTTACGCGACGTCAAGCCGGGCGCACCCTTCACCTACACCGGGTACGCCGCCCTGGCCGGCCGTCCCTCCGCGGTGCGCGCCGCCGCGGCGGCCTGCGCCCGCAACGCCGCCGCGCTGTTCGTCCCCTGCCACCGGGTGCTGCGCACCGATGGCACGCTCGGCGGCTACCGCTGGGGGCTGCCGGTGAAACGCTGGCTCCTCGACCACGAACAACTCGGTCAGTAACTCACAATCGGTAACCATCACGGTGTGCAACGACAGTCGCCGGTCGCCCGCTGACCAAAGGTGCGCCACCCACACGCTTTGCTCTGCTTCACTCCACGCAACAGAACGCTGAGCAGCGGTTATGCACCAGCAGCGCTTCGATCACGGAGTTGCCACCCGGTGCGGAGGGTAACCGTTGCGTGGGTTGAAGCAGAGCAAAGGGGGTGGGGAGTAGTAGGGCGGCGGGCCGTGACGCACACGCAGCGTCAAGAACCAGTCGGAGAAGTGGTGGCGGGCAGCGGAAGCCGGACCACAAGCAGCGGGGCAACGGTGAGGGGATGGGCAGCTGACAGCAAGCCGACACCGGCGTTGCTGCCAGATGCGGCTACCGTCGGGTAGTGGCTGCGGGGAGCGGCGGCGGCCCGGCCGACCGGGGCGAGATTCGTCGACATCCCCTGCGCAACCTCTGGCGACTGCGCCGCTATCTGCGTCCACACGCCGTCGAGTTCGGGTGGCTGATGCTGGCCGGGCTCGCCGCCACGGGCGCCGGCATCGCCGTACCTCTGGTGGCGCAACGGGTGGTCGACGGGCCGGTGGCCCGGCGCGACCTGACCGGCCTGTTCCTGCTGGCCGGGCTGGCACTGCTGCTCGGCCTGGCCGAAGCCCTGCTGATCTTCATCCGTCGATGGGTGCAGTCGTCGTCCTCGGTGGCGATGGAGGCGGCCATCCGCACCGATGTCTACGCCCACCTGCAAGGGCTTTCGGCCAGTTTCCACGACCGGTGGCCGTCCGGCCAGTTGCTCTCCCGGATCACCAGCGACCTGTCGGTGCTGCGCCGCTTTCTCTCCTTCGGCCTGTTCTTCCTCGTACTCAATCTGGTCACCTACCTGGTCGTGGTGGTGCTGCTGATCCGGTTGCACCCCGCACTGGGGATGCTGGTGGCCGCCAGCGCGGTCCCGCTGTTCCTGATCGCCCGCCGCTTCGGTCGGCACTACCACGTCGCGTCCCGCCGCATGCAGGACCAGCAGGGCGACGTGGCCACGCTGGTCGAGGAGACCGCGCAGGGCCTACGCACGATGAAGGCGTACGGGCGGGGACCACAACTGGCCGCCCGGTTCGCCGCCAGCACCGAGGCGCTGCACGACACCGGGATCGGCAAGGGCAGGCTGCTCGCCCGCACCTCGGCGCTGCTGGACCTGGTGCCGAACCTGACCCTGGGCACGGTCCTGGTGGCCGGAGCAGCCGCGGTCGCCGGCGGACGGCTCACCATCGGTCAGCTCGTCGCCTTCGTCAGCCTTCAGCTGATGCTGATCTGGCCGGTGCAGTCGCTGGGCTGGATCATCGCCAACGGGCAGGAGGCGGCCACCGCCGCGGACCGGATCCAGGAGGTGCTGGACACCCGGCCAGCCATCGCGGATCGTCCGGTCGCCATCGCCCTGGTGCGCTCGACGGTGCGCGGTCGGCTCCGCTTCGAGGGGGTGGGCTTCCGCTATCCGGGAAGCGCGGTTCCGGTGTTGCGGGGCCTCGATCTCACCGTCGAGCCCGGCGAGACCGTGGCCGTGGTCGGCGCCACCGGCAGCGGCAAGAGCACCTTGTTGTCCCTGGTACCTCGACTGCACGACGTCAGCGCCGGCCGCATCACCCTCGACGGGCACGACCTGCGCGCCCTGCGGCTGGCGTCGCTGCGCGGCCTGGTCGGGGTCGCCTTCGAGGAGCCGACGCTGTTCTCCATGTCGGTGTGGGAGAACCTCACCCTGGGCCGGCCCGACGCCGGCGAGGACGAGGTCCGGGCCGCGCTGGCACTGGCCCAGGCCGAGTTCGCGTACGACCTGCCGTGGGGGTTGCGTACCCGGCTCGGGGAGCAGGGCCTGTCGCTCTCCGGCGGCCAGCGGCAACGACTCGCCCTGGCCCGGGCGGTGCTGATCCGACCGGCGGTGCTCGTGCTCGACGACCCGCTTTCCGCGCTCGACGTGCACACCGAGGCGTTGGTGGAGTCGGCGCTCAAGCGGGTGCTGCGCAACACCACCGCGCTGCTGGTGGTGCACCGTCCGTCCACGATCGCCCTGGCCGACCGGGTGGCGTTGCTGGAGCACGGCCGGATCACCGCCGTCGGCACCCACACCGAGCTGCTCGCCGACGTTCCCACCTATCGTGGGCTGCTCTCCGCCGAGCCGGCCGCGGCGTCGATCGCCGGGACACCGACGTCGACCGATCCGACGCCCGGCGGTTCCCCCCTGGTGCTCTCGTGACCGCCGCGTCGGCCGTGCCGGAGCCACCGCCCGAGGCGGACCCGGCGCACTGGCGGGGGGTGGCACCGGACCCGAACGCCGACCGCAGCCTCGCCGAGGACAGCGATCCGGCGGCGGTGGCCCGGCTCCGAGCCCGCAGTCGGGCGCTGCTGGCGGACGTGCTGCGCCCGCACCGGGCCCGGCTGGGCACGGCGGTCGCGCTGCTGTTGACCCAGAACGCCGCGGCCATGTCCGGGCCGTATTTGGTCATGATCGGCATCGACCGGGCGATCGAGCCGCTCCGGGCCGGCGAGCCCGGCCCGTTGATCGCCGTGGCCGTGTCGTTCGCCGCTGCGGCCGGCATCGAGTACGCGGCCCGGCGTGGCTTCCTCACCATCTCCGCCCGCATCGGCCAGGCCGTCCTGCTCGACCTGCGCCGCCGGGTGTACGCACACTTCCTGCACCTGCCGGTGGCTTTCCACGAGCGATACACGTCAGGGCGGATGATCTCGCGCCTGACCAGTGACATCGACTCGATCGCCGAGCTGGCCGACGGGGGTGTCGAGAGCCTGGTGATGGCCGCCCTGACGATCGTCTCGGTGGCCGGCATCCTGCTCTGGCTGGACCTGCCGCTGGCCTCGGTGACCCTGCTCGCCTTCCCGCTGCTGTTCTGGCTGTCCCGCTGGTTCGCCCGCGCCTCGGCCTCCGCCTATCGCCGTACCCGGGAGGCGATGGCACTGGTCATCGTCCATTTCGTCGAGTCGATGCGGGGCATCCGGGCGGTTCAGGCGTACCGCCGGCAGGCGCGCAACCAACACATCTTCGACTCGGTCAACGACGACTACCGTCGGTCCAGTCGGCACGCCTTCCACCTGATCGCGACGTACTCACCGGGCATCAAGCTGATCGGCAACGTCACGGTCGCGGTGGTGCTCTGCTACGGCGGCGCCCGGGTGCTGGGCGGCGACACCGGGGTCGGTGTGCTCGCGGCCTTCCTGCTCTACCTGCGCCGGTTCTTCGAACCGATGCAGGAGCTGAGCCAGTTCTACAACTCGCTCCAGTCGGCGACGGCAGGGCTGGAGAAGCTCGCCGGAGTGCTCGACGAGCGGCCCTCGGTCGCCGAACCGACCCGGCCCGTGCCACTGCCCGACGGCCCGGCCCGCGGCGCGGTCCGCTTCCACGCGGTGTCGTTCGGGTACCGCCCGGACTCACCGATCCTCACCGAGCTGGACCTCGCCATCCCGGCCGGGCAGACCGTGGCCCTGATCGGGCCGACCGGCGCCGGCAAGTCCACCGTCGCCAAGCTGCTCGCCCGGTTCCACGACCCGGACACCGGCACCGTCACTCTCGGCGGTGTGGACCTGCGCGAGGTGGCCGACGCGGAGCTGCGTCGGGCGATGGTTCTGGTCACCCAGGAGACGCACCTGTACGGCGGCACCGTCGCGGACAACATCCGGTTCGGTCGCCCGGACGCCGACGACGCCGCCGTCGAGGCCGCTGCCCGGGCGATCGGCGCGCACGACTTCATCTCGGCGCTGCCTGACGGGTACGCCACCGAGGTCCACCGGCGCGGTGGTCGGCTCTCCGCCGGGCAGCGGCAGTTGGTCGCCTTCGCCCGGGCGTTCCTGGCCGACCCGGCGGTGCTGATCCTCGACGAGGCCACCTCGTCGCTGGACGTGCCGACCGAACGTCTGGTGCAGCAGGCGCTCGGCAGCATCCTGCGGGACCGGACCGCGCTGGTGATCGCGCACCGGCTCTCGACGGTGGAGACCGCCGACCGGGTCCTGGTCCTCGACCGGGGCCGGATCGTCGAGGACGGGCCGCCGGCCGAACTGATCGTCGGCGGGGGCCGGTACGCCGACCTGCACCGCCAGTGGCGCGACTCGCTGCTCTGACCCGTTGGTGATCAGGTAATGGCGTGCCCGTCACGGTCCCGGTGCCTACGATCTACGGATGACTGATACGGCGAGGACGGCCCGCACCGGCGTCCCCGAGCGTCCGACTCTGGACGGGCTCGAGGAGACCTGGTCGCGCCGCTGGCAGGAGGAGGGCACGTACGCGTTCGACCGCAGCAGGCAGCGGTCCGACGTGTACGCGATCGACACCCCGCCGCCGACCGTATCGGGCGAGCTGCACATGGGGCACGTCTTCTCGTACACGCACACCGACCTGATCGCCCGGTTCCAGCGGATGCGCGGCCGGACGGTCTTCTACCCGATCGGCTGGGACGACAACGGCCTGCCCACCGAACGTCGGGTGCAGAACGTGTACGGGGTGCGATGTGACCCCTCGCTGCCGTACGACCCGGACTGGGCACCACCGACCGAACCGGTGAACGACGCCGCCCGGAAGAACCCGACCCCGATCTCCCGGCGTAACTTCATCGAGCTGTGCGAACGGTTGACCGTCGCCGACGAGCAGGTCTTCGAGGCGTTGTGGCGGCGGCTCGGCCTGTCGGTGGACTGGTCGTTGATGTACACCACAATCGGGCCGGTGGCCCGGGCCACCTCCCAGCGGGCCTTCCTGCGCAACCTGGCCCGGGGCGAGGCGTACCAGGCCGAGGCGCCGACGCTGTGGGACGTCGGTTTCGCCACCGCCGTGTCGCAGGCCGAACTGGAGGACCGGGAACGCCCCGGCGCGTACCACCGGTTGCGCTTCCACGGACCGGGCGGGCGGGCGGTGCTGATCGACACCACCCGGCCGGAGCTGCTGCCGGCCTGCGTCGCGCTGGTCTGCCACCCCGACGACCAGCGGTACGCGGACCTGGTCGGCACGACTGTGCGTACCCCCGTGTTCGGGGTGGAGGTGCCGGTGCGCGCGCATCCGCTGGCGGACCCGGCCAAGGGCACCGGCATCGCGATGGTCTGCACCTTCGGTGACCTGACCGACGTGACCTGGTGGCGGGAACTGGCCCTGGACACCCGGGTGGTCGTCGGCCGGGACGGCCGGCTGTTGCCGGAGCCGCCGGCCGGGGTGCCCGCGCAGCCGTACGCGGCGCTGGCCGGGCAGCCGGTGAACGGCGCCCGACGGACCGTTGTGGAGCAGCTGACCGAGGCGGATGACCTGGTCGGCGAGCCCCGCCCGATCACCCACCCGGTGAAGTTCTACGAGCGGGGCGACCGGCCCCTGGAGATCGTCTCGACCCGGCAGTGGTATCTGCGCAACGGTGGCCGCGACACAGGTCTGCGGGAGGATCTGCTGGCACGCGGGCGGGAGCTGCGCTGGGTGCCGGAGCACATGCGACACCGCTACGAACACTGGGTGGGCGGCCTGACCGGCGACTGGCTGGTCAGCCGGCAGCGCTACTTCGGGGTGCCGGTGCCGGTGTGGTACCGGCTCGACGACGCTGGCGAACCGGACTGGGCCCAGCCTCTCACGCCGGAGGAGTCCGCGCTGCCGATCGACCCGTCCGAGGACACCCCACCGGGGTACGACGAGTCGCAGCGCGGCGTGCCGGGCGGTTTCATCGGCGACCCGGACGTGCTCGACACCTGGGCCACCTCGTCGCTGACTCCGCAGATCGTCGGCGGTTGGGAACGGGACCCGGATCTGTACCGGCGGGTCTTCCCGATGGACCTGCGCCCGCAGGGGCACGACATCATCCGCACCTGGCTGTTCGCCACAGTGGTCCGGTCGCATCTGGAGCACGGCGTGCTGCCCTGGCGGACGACGGAGCTGTCCGGCTGGATCCTCGACCCGGACCGCAAGAAGATGTCGAAGTCCAAGGGGAACGTGGTGACCCCGATGGCGTTGCTGGAACAGCACGGCTCGGACGCGGTGCGGTACTGGTCGGCCAGCGGCAAGCCCGGCACCGACCTGGCCTTCGACCCGGCCCAGATCCGGATCGGCCGGCGGTTGGCCACCAAGCTGCTCAACGCGTCGAAGTTCGCGCTCGGGCTGGGCGCCGCCGACGCGCTGCGCGCACCCGCGACGGAACCGCTCGACCGGGCCATGCTCGCCGAACTGTCCGAGGTGGTGGCCACCGCGACGACGGCGTTCGAGGGGTACGACCACACGGCCGCACTCCAGGCCACCGAGTCGTTCTTCTGGCGGTTCTGCGACGACTACATCGAGTTGGTGAAGGAACGCGCCTACGGCAGCGGAGCCGGGGCCGACTCGGCCCGGGCGGCGCTGGCCACCGCACTCTCGGTGCAGCTGCGGCTCTTCGCCCCGGTGCTGCCGTACGCGACCGAGGAGGTCTGGTCGTGGTGGCGGTACGGTTCGGTGCACCGCGCGCCGTGGCCGACCACGTACGAGGTGGGCCGGGCGATCCAGGGCGAAGGTGACCCGCACCTGCTGCGGCTCGCCGCCGACGCGCTGGGGCAGGTCCGCCGGGCCAAGTCGGAACGGAAGCTGTCGATGAAGGCGGAGGTGCCGCTGGCCGAGGCGCTCGGCCCGGCCGCCGTACTCGACCAGCTCACGCTGGTAATCGACGACCTGCGCGCCGCCGGCCGCATCACCAAGCTCGACCTGCTCCCCGACCGCACCCCGACCCTGGTCATCGCCTGCGCCTTCTGAGGATGCCGTGCAACATCGGGGGACGTGCTGCCTCAACAGCCGGGGAGGCAGCACGTCCCCCGAAAGTGCTGCCTCCCGACACCCGCCTAGAGGTGGGTCAGCTGGTTTCGCCGGCTACTGAAAAGGAGCGTAGGCGGTCGATGGAGAGGAAGGTGGCGGCGACGATGATCAGCGCGGTCATCACGGCGGCCACCGGCACGGAGACCGTGGTGCTGAGCAGGTTGGTCGGGGCGAGCCGGTCGGCCAGGGCGATCACGTAGTGCTGGATCGACAGCACCCGGGTGCCGGTGACCACGTTGCTGAGCAGCCCTTCCCAGATCAGCACGTAGACCAGGCCGAGCAGCACCGGCCGCCGGGTGAGCAGGCTGGCCGCCACGAACAGCGCGGTGTAGGCCAGCGCACCTACCGACGCGGCGACGGCGAGCGCCGCGCCGAGGCGTACCGAATCTGCCAGCAGGCCCGCCGCGAACAGCGGGACCGCGACGGTGACCGCGGTGGCCCCGGCCGCGACGGCCAGCTTCGGTAGCACGATCTGCCAGCGCGGCAGTGGCGTGGTGAGCACGTGCACCACCGTGCCGTCGTCGATCTCGGCCCCGAGCACGCCGGTGCCGACGATCAGGGCGACCACCGGCAGCACCACGGCCAACCCGAGGCCGACCAGCACCGGCGGCCCCCAGTCGGCGGGAGTCACCCCGAGCGCCCGGGAGAGCACCGCCAGCCCCACCAGCAGTACCGGCAGCGGAAGCAGCAGCAGGAATCGGCGACGCCCGAACAGACCGCGCATCGTGATCCAGGAGACAGTGGACATCAGGCCTCCACCAGGTAGGAGAAGACGCTCTCCAGGGACTCGTCCTCGGGTACCAGTTGCTGGACCCGTACGCCCCGGGCCAGGGCGACCTTCGGCAGCATCCGGGTGAAGGCGCCGTAGTCACCGGCGCGTACGGTCAGGCCCTCGCGGCCCAGTTCGACCCCGCTGACCGACGGCTCGGCCATCAACGCGACGGCCAGCGCCCGGTCGTCGGTGGAGCGGATGGCGAAGACGTGCGGCCGGTTGGTCATCAGCCGCCGGATGGTCCGGAAGTCGCCGGAGGCGGCGAGGCGACCGGCGACCATCACCTGGACCGTGCCGGAGACCTGCTCGACCTCCTCCAGGATGTGCGAGCTGAACAGGATCGTCCGGCCCGCGTCGCCGAGAGAGTGCAGCAGCTCCATCATGTGCAACCGCTGGCGCGGGTCCATGCCGTTGAACGGCTCGTCGAGGAGCAGCACCTGCGGGTCGTGCACCAGCGCCGCCGCCACCCGGGTGCGCTGCCGCATGCCCTTGGAGTACGTGCCGATGCGGCGGTCCTGGGCGTCGGCCATCTCCACCAGGTCGATGGCGCGGCGGGCGGCGGCCTGCGGATCCGGCAGCTTGTGCAGCTTCGCGGTGGCCAGCACGAACTCGTACGCGGTGAGGAAGCTGTGCACCGCCTCCCGCTCGCTGACCAGGCCGAGTCGCCGGTAGACCTCCGGGTTGCGCCAGGTGGGACGGCCGTCCAGGGTCACCTGCCCCCGGGACGGGGTGAGGAAGCCGGCCATCATGTGCAGCAGGGTGGTCTTGCCCGCCCCGTTTGGTCCGAGCAGCCCGGTCACCCCGGGCCCGAGGCTCATGCTCACGTTGTTGACCGCGACCACGTTGCCGTACCAGCGGGAGACCCCGGCGAGGTCAAGGGTGCTGGTGGTGGTGGCGGTGGCCGCCGGTGCGGTGTTCGTCATGGTCATCGTGCGGCCACCTTCTTGTAGCGGGCCAGCAGCAGGGCCACGCAGCCCGCCACGAGCGCGACGGCGGCCAGCGCGTACACCGGGCCGAAGGCCCCGAGGTCGAGGTCGGCGCTGTTGGACTCGGTGACCAGCAGGTCGCGCATCGTCCAGAGGCCGACGCCCTGCACCAGAGTGGGCGGCGAGGCGATGCCGGCGAGCTGGTTCGCCGCCTGCGAGGGCAGGACCGACAGGATGCCGACGATGGGCGTGGTCATCAGGAACACGGCGACGATCCCACCGGCGGCGAAGGCGCGCTTTCCGGTCATCGAGGCGACCAGCAGACCGACCGAGGCGAAGACCACCGCCCACAGCCCGGCGTAGAGCAGCCCGGGCAGCAGGTCGAGCAGTTCGTCCCAGACCGCGCCCATGCCGTCGGCGGTGAAGGCGCCACCGAGGAACATCAGCAGTTGCGGCGCGCCGAGCAGCAGGAAGAGCGCGGTGACCAGGGCAAGCAGCTTGGCCAGCGGGTAGTCCGCGTGCGGCAGCGGCCGGGAGAAGTACAGCGGCAGGACACCGCTGCGCATGTCCCGGGAGACCAGCTCGGGCGCGGCCACCGCGACGAAGAAGATGACCAGCCAGCTCATCGCGTCGGCGAACTGGGCGTACGTCATGATCACTTCGCCGATCTGGCTACGGATCGCGGTCACCGCGGCGGCCACCATCAGCACGATGCCGACCACCAACCAGGGAAAGATCTTGGCTTTGGCGCTGCGCCCCAGCCCGAAGGTGGTCCGCACGCCGTGCAGGTACAGCGCCCCGAAGACGTGCCGGCGGCCGAGCCGGGGACCGGTGTAGCGCTGGTAGCCGATGTCGTGGATGACGCCGGTCGGCTCAGGCATGGCTGTTCTCCCTCCGGGCGAAGAGTTCGGCCACCCGGTGCCGACGCTGGTCCAGCCGGTGCAGGGGCAGGTCCAGCTCGGCCACCGCACCGAGGATCAGGTCGTACGTGCGCTGGTCGGCCAGCGGCACCAGCAGCAGCCTTCCCTCCCGACCCACCGGCAGGTCGAGCGCGGCCAGCCGGGTGGCCAGCGCCTCGGTGCCCTCGCTGACCTCGACCGCGAGCACGTCGGTGGCCGAGGTCATGGCGGCGATGTGGTCGGCCCGCAACAGCCGCCCACCCTCGATGGCGACCAGGGTGTCGCAGATCCGCTCGACCTCACCGAGCAGGTGCGAGCAGACAAGTACGGAGATGCCGAACTCGGTGCCGATCCGTTGCACCAGTGCGAGCATCGCGTCCCGCCCGGCCGGGTCGAGGCCGTTGGTGGGCTCGTCGAGCAGTAGCAGGTCGGGATCGTGCACCAGCGCCTGAGCGAGCTTGACCCGCTGCTTCATGCCGGTGGAGTAGCCGCCCACCGGCCGGTGGCGCTCCTCGTGCAGACCCACGTGGCGCAGCGCCTCGGAGGCCCGTTCCCGGGCGACCGTGCGCGGTAGGCCGCTGATCCGCCCCAGATGGGTGACGAGTTCGGCGGCGGAAAGGTCGGGCGGCAGACAGTCGTGCTCGGGCATGTAGCCGACCCGGGCCCGCACGGCCGCCGTGTCGGCGGTCGGGTCCAGGCCCAGCACCTGTATCCGGCCGCGGGTGGGAGTGAGCAGGCCGAGCAGCAGCTTGATCAGAGTCGACTTGCCGGCGCCGTTGGCGCCGACCAGGCCGACGATCCCTGGTTCCACCGCGACCGTCAGATCGGACAGTGCGGTGACCCCGCCGCCGTAGACCTTCGTCAACGACTCGGTTGCGATCAGTGTCACGTCGTCAGCCTAGAGCCGTCGGACAATGCGCCGCGCTCCGGAAGCAACCCCCGTTTCCCCTGATACCGGTACGCCACCTCCCCCTAGGGAGATCGGCCGCGACCGGTCGGCAGTCGGTTCGCAGTTCGTAAGATTTGCGCGGCTGACAGCACGCGACCAGCCGCGACAGACTGGGACATGCTCATTCGCCGCCTGTTCCGTACCCCGCTCACGTGGATCGCGATCACCGTGCTGGCCGCCGGTTCGGCCTTCGGCCTGTACTGGTTCCAGCCGTGGAAGCTGCTGACCGACGCCGAGGTGGCCGAGCGGCTGTCCACGGTCGCCACCCCGGCGACCTCCGCCGCACCAACCGGTTCGGCCACGCCGACCAGTTCCGCCCCGCCCGCCTCCCCCGACGCCGCGGCGGCGACCCTGGTCAGCTCCGGTGACTTCATCAGCCACGAGCACGACACCTCCGGGAGCGCGCGGATCGTGCGCACCGTCGATGGGCAGCACCGGCTGGAGTTGGTCGGTCTGGACACCTCCAACGGCCCGGACCTGCGGGTGTGGCTGACCGACCAGCCGGTGATCGAGGGCCGGGACGGCTGGCACGTGTTCGACGACGGCCGCTGGGTCGAGTTGGGGCGGCTCAAGGGCAATCGCGGCGACCAGGGTTACGCCATTCCGAACGATGTCGAGCTGTCGGACCTGACAAGCGTTTCCATCTGGTGCAAGCGGTTCGCGGTCTCGTTCGGGGCGGCCACGCTGGGCTGAGCGACCGAACGCGTACGACATCGCGAAGCGGCCCGTCGACAGCAGTGGCACGGCGGGCACGGTGGCGCTCTCGACCGATCGGCGACCGGCTGCGAAACTGTGTGCCGGTCGCCGGAGTTGGGGGTCTGATGAGCAACGGGTGGGTGCTGCCCGACGAGGTGCTGCGGGAAGCACCGACGTACACGCCGCGTCCCGGTGAGCTCGCGGATCTCGAGCTGCTGCTGATCGGTGCGTACGCGCCGTTGGCCGGGTTCATGACCCGGGCCGACCTGGTCTCGGTCAGCCGCCGGGGCCGGCTCGTCGACGACGCCCCGTGGCCGGTCGCCGTCCCGCTCCAGGTGCCCGCGACGGTGGCGCAGCAGCTCGACCTCGCCGACCCGGGCCGCCGGACGCTGGTGCTCACCGACAGCGAGGGCGCACCGATGGCGGCCCTGGAGGTGGCCGACGCCTGGACGATCCGCGACGGAGTGGCCGGGGTCGGCGGCACCGTGCGCCGGCTGGGCGACGGCGCTCACGGTCCGTTCCAGCGGCTGCGGCGTACACCCGAGGAGATCCGCGCGCTGCTGCCGCCCGGCCGGGTGCTCGGGGTGGTCGCCGACCGGCCGCTGCACCGGCCGCAACTGGCGCAGATCGCACATGCCGTACGCACCCTGAGCGCTCACCTACTGATCATGATTCCGGTGAGCGAGGACGGCACCGGTGGGCTACCGCCGGAGGCGCTGGTCCGTAGCGTGTTCGCCGCCCGGGATCGAATGCCTCCGGCGACCCTGGTCGCCGTGCCGTTCTCCCGGCGACGCGACGAGATCAGTGACGCCCTGCTGCTGGCCCGGGTCTCCGCCGCGTACGGCGTCACCCACCTGCTCTCCACCGGCGAGATGCTTTCCGGGGCCGGGCTGCGCGTGCTGGTGCCCCGCGAGTTGGCCTACGACAACCGGGACGGCCAGTGGCGCTGGCGCGACGACATCCCGCCCCGCAACCGACGGCTGGCGTTGAGCCAGGCGGAGATCGAAGACCTGCTGGACCGCGGGTTCCCGCTGCCCGAGTGGCACACTCCCCCGGCGGTGGCGAAGGAGCTGAGCCGGGCCCGGCCGCCCCGGCGGCACCGGGGCCTGGTGGTGTTCCTGACCGGGCTCTCCGGTTCCGGCAAGTCGACAGTCGCCCGGGGGCTCGCCGACGCGCTGCGCGAGGAGGGCGAGCGGACGGTCACGCTGCTCGACGGTGACGTGGTTCGTCGCGAGTTGACCGCCGGGCTGGGCTTCAGCAAGGCCGACCGGGACACCAACGTGCGTCGGATCGGGTGGGTCGCCGCCGAGATCGCCCGGCACCACGGCATCGGCATCTGCTGCCCGATCGCCCCGTACGCCCAGGCCCGGGCGACCGCCCGGGAGATGGCGATGGCGGCCGGCGCCGGGTTCGTGCTGGTGCACGTCGCCACTCCGCTGGAGGTCTGCGAGAAGCGCGACCGTAAGGGCCTGTATGCCCGCGCCCGGGCGGGACTGCTCACCGGGATGACCGGCATCGACGACCCGTACGAGGAGCCGACCGACGCGGACCTGGTGCTCGACACCACCGATCTCTCCGTCGACGAGGCGGTACGACGGGTCCTGCACCATCTGACCGAGACCGGTTGGGTGGAGCCGCGCCTGCCCGCGATCTGACCCCGGAAGCATCCTCCCTTCCCCGTGGTCGACCCTGAGCGCTAATGTTTGTTTCTGTTCGGATCTGTTCGCTCATGTGAGGCCGGGAGGGGTCGATGCTCGCGCGGCAGCGCCATGCGGCGATCCTCGATCGGGTCCGCGTGACCGGCGGCGTACGCGTCGGCGAGTTGGCCGCCGAGTTCGGCGTCTCCGACATGACCATCCGCCGTGACCTGGACCTGCTGCACGAACGTGGCCTGCTCGCCAAGGTGCACGGCGGCGCCACCGCAACCGGCGCCACGGACGAGCCGGGTTTCCGGGCCAAGTCGGTACGCCAGCAGGCCGAGAAGACGGCCATCGCGGCGCGTGCCACGAAGCTGGTCCGGCCCGGAGCGGCGATCGCGCTCTCCGCCGGCACCACCACCGCCGAACTGGCCCGGCAGCTGATCGCCGTGCCGGCCCTGACCGTGGTGACCAACTCGCTGCCGGTGGCCGACATCCTGCACCAGCGGGGCCGCACCGACCAGACGGTGGTGCTGACCGGCGGGGTTCGCACCCCCTCCGACGCCCTGGTCGGGCCGCTGGCCGTCGGCGCCGTCCGGACCCTGCACCTGGATCTGCTCTTCCTCGGCGTGCACGGGATGACCGAGCGGACCGGCTTCACCACCCCGAATCTGACCGAGGCCGAGACGAACCGGGCCCTGGTCGCGGCGGCGGACCGGTTGGTGGTGCTCGCCGACCACACCAAGTGGGGCACGGTCGGCATCTCCGCCATCGCCGAACTGGACACGGCCGACGTGCTGGTCACCGACGACCGGTTGGCACCGGAGGCCCGACGACTGCTCACCGACCGGGTCGGCGAGCTGATCGTCGTGCCGGTCACCGAAGGCGGGACATTGCGATGAAACGTACGGCGATCAGCCTGGCCGACGGCCGCGAACTGATCTACTTCGACGAGCGCGACGACGCCGTCCGGGACCAGCCGGACCGGCGCGCGTTGCCGCCTCCCCCACCCGCCTCCCAACTGCGCTACGACCCGCTCACCGACGAGTGGGTGGCGCTGGCGGTGCACCGGCAGACCCGGACCTTCCTTCCCCCGGCCGACCAGTGCCCGCTCTGCCCCTCGACGTCGGACCGGCTCAGCGAGATCCCGGCCCCGGAGTACGCGGTCGCGGTCTTCGAGAACCGGTTTCCGGCGCTGAGCGGGCGGGTGGTGGCCGAGCCGGCCGCGATCACCCCGTTCACTCCGGTCCGCCCGGGGCAGGGGCGCTGTGAGGTGGTCTGCTTCACCGACGACCACGACGCCTCCTTCGCCGCGCTACCGCCGAGCCGGGTGCGTACGGTGCTGGACGCGCTGGCCGACCGGACCACCGTGCTCGGCGGGCTGCCCGGCGTCGAACAGGTCTTCTGCTTCGAGAATCGGGGGGTGGAGATCGGGGTGACGCTGCACCACCCGCACGGGCAGATCTACGCGTACCCGTTCGTCACCCCACGGACCCGGTCACTGCTGGGCGCGGCCCGCCGGCACGCCGAGCGCACCGGCGGCGGCAACCTCTACGCCGACGTGCTGGCCGCCGAACGCGCCGCCGGCGAGCGGGTGGTGGCGACGAACCCGCACTGGACGGCGTACGTCCCGGCAGCCGCCCGGTGGCCGTTCGAGGTGCACGTCGCGCCGCACCGGGCGGTGCCCGACCTGCCGGCGCTGACCGAGGCGGAACGCGACGCCTTCGGGCCGCTCTACCTGGACCTGCTGCGCCGCTTCGACGGGCTGTTCGACACGCCCATGCCCTACATCGCAGCCTGGCACCAGGCACCGGTCCGCGTCGAGCGTGAGCTGGGGCATCTGCACCTGCAACTGTTCAGCGTCCGACGGGCGGCGGACAAGCTGAAGTACCTCGCCGGCTCGGAGTCGGCGATGGGGGTCTTCATCAACGACATCGCCCCGGAGCGGGCCGCCGAGTTGCTGCGCGCGATGTGACGGCGGTACGCCTCGGTCGCCGCGCCGGGCAGGGCCGGAGCTACGGCCCTGCGGACAGCAGGGCGCGGGGGGCCCGGGACAGGGCCCCCCGCGGGGAAGGGACGGCTGGCTGTACTCGACAGCCGGGAAGGCTGGCTGCTGGGCACGCGAGTCGCGCGGTGGCGACGGTCAACCTTCCAGGACGGGACTGGCATCTCGTCCATCCAGGTCAACGAGGCGCGCCGGACGAAGTGACGCCGACGGGCGCGTCCGGTCGCGACACGCCGCCGCTGCGGGTACCGGATACACCGAGCCCGCCGGCGCTCGGGGCCGGCGGGCTCGGTGAACTGCGGGTGAGACTCAGGCGGCCAGGCGGCGCGCCAGGTTCTCGTCGAGCGTGTTCATGAACTCGTCGGTGGTCTGCCACGGGGCGTCCCGCGAGATCAGCAGCGCGAGGTCCTTGGTCATCTGGCCGCCCTCGACGGTGTCGACGATGACCTGCTCCAGCGTGTTGGCGAACTCGCTGACCGCCGGGGTGCCGTCCAGCTTGCCCCGGTGGGCCAGGCCACGGGTCCAGGCGTAGATCGAGGCGATCGGGTTGGTCGAGGTCTTCTCGCCCTTCTGCCACTGGCGGTAGTGCCGGGTGACGGTGCCGTGCGCGGCCTCGGCCTCGACGGTACGGCCGTCGGGCGAGAGCAGGACCGAGGTCATCAGGCCGAGCGAGCCGAAGCCCTGCGCGACGGTGTCGGACTGCACGTCACCGTCGTAGTTCTTGCAGGCCCAGACGTAGCCGCCCTCCCACTTGAGCGCGGCGGCGACCATGTCGTCGATGAGCCGGTGCTCGTAGGTGAGGCCGGCGGCGTCGAACTCGGCCTTGAACTCGTTCTCGAACACCTCGGCGAAGATGTCCTTGAACCGGCCGTCGTACGCCTTGAGGATGGTGTTCTTGGTGGACATGTAGACCGGGTAGTTGCGGTCCAGGCCGTAGCGGAACGAGGCCCGGGCGAAGTCCCGGATCGACTCGTCGTAGTTGTACATGCCCATCGCGATGCCGCCGCCGGGGAAGTTGGCGACCTCCATCTCGACCGGCTGCGAGCCGTCGGCGGGCGTGTAGGTGATGGTCACCGTGCCCGGGCCCGGGACCACGAAGTCGGTGGCCTTGTACTGGTCGCCGTGGGCATGCCGGCCAATGATGATCGGCTTGGTCCACCCGGGGACGAGCCGCGGCACGTTGGACATGATGATCGGCTCGCGGAAGACGACGCCGCCGAGGATGTTACGGATGGTGCCGTTCGGCGACCGCCACATCTTCTTCAGGCCGAACTCCTCGACCCGCGCCTCGTCCGGGGTGATGGTGGCGCACTTGACGCCGACGCCGTGCTCCTTGATTGCGTTCGCGGCGTCGACGGTCACCTGGTCGTCGGTGGCGTCGCGGTGCTGGATCGAGAGGTCGTAGTAGTGCAGGTCGACGTCGAGGTAGGGCAGGATCAGCTGCTCCCGGATCTGCTTCCAGATGATCCGGGTCATCTCGTCGCCGTCGAGCTCCACGACCGGGTTGTTTACCTTGATCTTCGCCATCGGCCGGCGCTCCTCTCAGGGGACATGCTCAAGCAGTACGAGCGTACTGGATCGGCTCGGACAAGGAACGCCGCGCCCACCGGTCGGCCCGTGCCTCCACCGGCGAACCGCCAGATTGATCAAGGGGTTTGCGTCTCGGATCAGCTTTCCCGAGACGCAAACCTCTTGATCGACTCAGTTCGTGCGGTCACATGGACGCGACGTCGGCCTGCTTGGCGCGGACGGCCTCGGCGGCCTCCTTGAGGGCGGCCAGCTCGTCGGCGTCGAGGTCGGTCTCCACCACGCGCTTGACGCCCTGAGCACCGATCTCGGCCTCGACGCCCAGGTAGACACCGGAGATGCCGTACTCGCCGTCGACCCAGGCACATACCGGCATGACCTCGCCGGAGTCCTCCGCGACCGCCTTCGCCATCCGGGCCGCTGCCGCCGACGGGGCGTAGTACGCCGACCCCGTCTTGAGCAGGGCCACCACCTCGGCACCACCGTTGCGGGTACGTACGACCAGGTCCTCGATCTGCTCGGCCGGCATCACCTCGCGCAGCGGCTTGCCGTTCACACTGCTCTGCGACGGCACCGGAACCATGGTGTCGCCGTGCGAGCCCAGGGTCAGCGTCTTCACCGACTTCACCGGCACCTGCAACGCCTCGGCGACGAAGTTGGTGAACCGGGCGGTGTCCAGCATGCCGGCCTGACCGAGCACCCGGTTGCGCGGGAACTGGGTGGCGATCTGGGCCAGCGCGGTCATCTCGTCGAGCGGGTTGGAGACCACGATGACGACGGCGTTCGGGGCGTACTTGGCCACGTTCTCGGCGACCTGGCGGACGATCTTGGCGTTGGTCTCCAGCAGGTCCATCCGGCTCATCCCGGGCTTTCGCGGCAGGCCGGCGGTGATGACGACCACGTCCGAGCCCTCGATGCCCTCGTAGCCCTCACCGTTCGGGCCGGTCGTGACCCCGACGACAGTGGTCTCGAAGCCCTCCACAGCACGCGACTGGTTGAGGTCGAGGGCGATACCCGCGGGCTTGCCCTCGATGATGTCGGTGATCACGACGGTGTCGAAGACGTCGTACTCGGCCAGGCGCTGCGCGGTGGTGGAGCCGTAGAATCCGGCCCCGACGACAGTGACCTTCTTACCCATGGTCGTCCCACTCCCTGATACCAGTCGGTTTTCCGGACCGTATCAGCCATCCTGGCACCGATCGGGCCAGGGGCGGACGGTTATGAGCGTTCGGCCCGCTCCACGACATTGGTGAGCAACATGGCCCGGGTCATCGGTCCGACCCCGCCGGGCATCGGCACCAGCTTGCCGGCCACCTCGGCGACCTCCGGGTCCACGTCGCCGGTGTAGCGGCCCTTGCCGTCGGAACCGATCACCCGGGTGATGCCCACGTCGACCACGACGGCACCCGGGTTGATCATGTCCGCGGTGAGCAGGCCGGGTACGCCCGCCGCCACGATCACGATGTCGGCGGCCCGGGTGTGCGCGGCCAGGTCCAGGGTGCCGGTGTGGCAGAGGGTGACTGTGGCGTTCTCGCTCCGCCGCGTCAACAGCAGCCCCAGCGGGCGTCCGACGGTGTTGCCCCGACCCACCACCGCCACGTTGGCGCCGCGCAGCGGCACGTCGTGCCGACGGAGCAACTCCACGATGCCGCGCGGGGTGCAGGGCAGCGGCGCATCGTAACCGAGCACCAGCCGACCAAGGTTGACCGGGTGCAGGCCGTCCGCGTCCTTGTCCGGGTCGATCAGCTCCAGCACCCGCTGCGTGTCCAGGTGTGCCGGCAACGGCAGTTGGACGATGTAGCCGTGGCAGGCCGGATCGGCGTTCAGCTCGGCGAGAACCTGGTCGACCTGCTCCTGGGTGGCGTCGGCCGGCAACTCCCGACGGATCGAGGCGATGCCGACCTCGGCGCAGTCCCGGTGCTTGCCGTTGACGTACGCCTGGGAGCCCGGATCGGACCCGACCAGCACCGTGCCGAGCCCCGGCACGGTGCCCCGTTCCGCCAGCGCCTTCACCCGCGCCCGCAGCTCGTCCTTGATCTCGGCCGCGGTCGCCTTGCCGTCCAGAAGCGTCGCCGTCACGAGCAGATCGTCTCACGCCCGCCGCCACCGGCTCCCCCGACCTCGACGACCCGACCAGCCAGCCGTCCAGCCGGACTACTTTGCGTGAGGTGTGATTCGTCACTTAGCGTGACAATATGTGGAGCCGAACACCCCGGTTCCGGACGTGCGGGCACGAAGGCCCACAATCCGACGATCATGACGGGCCACGACCAGGCGCCCCACCGGGCCGCCAACGTCGCCCAATCGGTCCATATCTCCGCACTTCAAGCCGGTAGCGCAGCGATGCGCGTAGCACGCGACCGGGAGACCGACAAGACCGGGGGTGGCGTTCTGTTACCCCTTCGCAACCGCTACGTTGCCGACTCGCGGCATACGACCTACCGTTGCCCGTCGTTGCGCAGCGTTACCCCAAAGCCGGGCCCGACTGCGCAGCGTAATGGAGATGAGGAGGCTAGATGCGTGTTCGTAGGCTCGCCGCCTGGACCGCCCTCCCGCTCGCGGTGACCCTGGGCCTGGTGGCCTGCGGCTCGGGCGGCGACGGCGGATCCGGCGAGAGCGACCCCAACGCGGCCGTGCGGATCGAGATCGCCGAGCCGCAGCACCTGGTGCCGACCAACACCAACGAGACGAGCGGTTCCCAGGTGCTCGCCGCCCTGTTCAGCCCGCTTGTCGACTACGACGAGGCCCACAAGCCGTACGAGGTGGCCGCCGAGTCGATCACGTCCGAGGACAACACCACCTGGACGATCAAGCTCAAGGACGGCTACACGTTCCACAACGGCGAGAAGGTGACCGCCGACAACTACATCGACGCCTGGAACTACGGCGCGTACGCGCCGAACGGGCAGAACTCCAGCTACTTCTTCGAGAAGATCGCCGGCTACGACGACCTCCAGGGTGAGAGCCCGAAGGCCGAGACGCTCAGCGGGCTGAAGCAGGTCGACGACCTGACCTTCACCGTCACGCTCGCGCAGCCGTACAGCGAGTTCAAGTCGATGCTCGGCTACACCGCCTTCTACCCGCTGCCGGAGGCCGCGTTCAGCGCACCCGGCGAACTGGTCGAGGGTTACGAGCAGGCGCCGATCGGCCAGGGCCCGTTCAAGATGAAGGGCACCTGGCAGCACGACGCCAAGGTCGAGGTCGAGCGGTACGACGCCTTCCCCGGCGAGCAGCCGAAGGTGGCCGGCGTCGAGTTCCGGATCTACCAGCAGCTGACCGCGGCGTACGCGGACGTGCTGTCGGACAACCTCGACGTGATCAAGACCATCCCGACGGAGAACCTCTCCACCGCCGGCACCGATCTGGGCGACCGCTTCGTGCAGAGCCCGGCGTCGTCGCTGCACTTCCTGGCTTTCCCCACCTTCCAGGAGGAGTTCAGCAACCCGGATGTGCGCAAGGCCATCTCCATGGCGATCGACCGCGAGGAGATCACTCGGTCGATCTTCAAGGACTCGCAGCAGCCGGCCCGCGCGTTCGTCTCCCCGGCCGTCGCCGGCTACCGGGAGAACACCGTCGGCGCGGCGGGCGAGTTCGACCCGGCCAAGGCCAAGGCGCTCTACCAGGCCGCCGGCGGCCCGTCGAAGATCACCCTGTCCTACAACGGCGACGGTGGCCACAAGGACTGGATCGACGCCACCTGCAACCAGCTCAAGGCCAACCTGGGCGTGGACTGCGTCGGCAGCGCCGAGCCCAAGTTCGCCGACCTGCTGACCAAGGTCAAGGCAAAGCAGCCGGTGGGCCTGTTCCGGATGGGCTGGATCATGGACTACCCGTCCATGGAGAACTACCTGGGCCCGCTGTACAGCACCAACGGCTCGTCGAACTACTACGGCTACAGCAACCCGGACTTCGACCGTCTGCTCGCCGAGGGCGCCAGCGCCCCCAGCGAGGAAGAGGCGATCAAGAAGTACCAGGAGGCCGAGGACCTGCTGGCCGAGGACCTGCCGGTCGTACCGCTGCGGTTCGGCCAGAACAACTTCGGCCACTCGACCAAGGTCAAGAACGTCGAGATGGATCTCTTCGACCGGGTCAACCTGACCAAGATCGAAGCGATCAAGTAACGCGCACGTCGGCGGGTCGGGTCATCGCGAGGTGACCCGACCCGCCACGCGGTTCGCCCCTTTTCAGGGAGACTGCCAAGTATGTTCCGCTTCATCGTGCGGCGTCTGCTCCAGATGGTCCTGGCCTTCTTCGGGACCACGCTGATCGTCTACGCGCTGATGTTCGCCGGTCAGGGCGACCCGATCCAGGCCCTCGCCGGGGAGCGCCCGGTCACCGCCGCACAGCGGGCGTACCTCACGGAGAAGTACCACCTCGACGCCACCGGGATCGGCGGCTTCTTCTACAGGTACTTCGACTACATCTCGAATCTGCTCCGCGGCGACCTGGGCGAGTCGCTCACCGGACGGTCGATCGGCGACATCCTCGCCGCCGCCTGGCCGGTCACGATCAGGCTGGCCCTGATCGCCATCGCGGTCGCGGTCATCTTCGGCGTCACCGCAGGCGTCCTCGCCGGCATCCGGCGGGCCAGCATCTTCGACAACGCCACCCTGCTGCTGACCCTGCTGGTGCTCGGCATCCCGACAATCGTGCTCGCCCCGCTGGCACAGTACTTCCTCGGCGTCAAATGGCAGGTCTTCCCGCCCACCGCCGGCGCCGACCCCGACTTCTTCGCGCTGCTGCTGCCGGGCATCGTGCTCGGCTCGCTCTCCCTGGCCACCGCGCTCCGGCTGACCCGTACCTCGGTGGCCGAGAACCTGCGTGCCGACTACGTGCGCACCGCGCGGTCGAAGGGCCTGCCGAATCGGCGGGTGGTGAGCGTGCACGTGTTGCGCAACTCGCTCATCCCGGTGATCACCTTCCTCGGCGTCGAGGTCGGCAACCTGATGAGCGGCGCGATCATCACCGAGGGCGTGTTCAACATCCCCGGCGTCGGCTTCAACCTCTTCCGCGGCATCCGCACCGAGGACGGCCCGCTGGTGGTGGGCATCGTCAGCGTGCTCGTCGTGGTCTACCTGGTCTCCAACCTGGTGGTCGACGTCCTGTACGCCGTTCTGGACCCGAGGATCCGCTATGAGTGATTTCGAGACGGTGGCGGCGTCGGAGAACCAGGCCGCGCGGCGCGGGCCCTCCGGGGAACCGGGCACGCCGAACCAGGTCGGCCGGCCCCGCAAGCCGCGCAGCCTGGCCGGCGACGCCTGGCGCGACCTGCGCCGAAAGCCGATCTTCTGGATCAGCCTGACCCTGGTGCTGCTGGTCACCGCGATGGCCGCCGTGCCGGGCCTGTTCACCAGCAACGACCCCGCCGACTGCGTGCTGTCCCGACAGCACGCGCCGCCCTCCGGCGGCGCCATCTTCGGGTACGACTTCCAGGGCTGCGACACGTACGCCCGGGCGGTCTACGGCGCGCGCGCGTCGCTGCTGGTCGGCGCCCTGAGCGCGCTGTTCACCGGCCTGATCGCGCTGGTCGTGGGGATGGTCGCCGGCTACTTCGGCGGCTGGGTCGACGCGGTGCTCTCCCGAGTGATCGACATCGTGCTCGGCATCCCGCTGCTGCTGGCCGCCATCGTTCTGCTCAAGCGCATCGGCAGCGACAGCGCCACGGTACGCGTCGCCGCGGTCATCTTCGTGCTGGCGGTGCTCGGCTGGACCACCGCGGCCCGGGTGGTCCGTTCCTCGGTGATCACCGCCCGGGAGCAGGACTACGTGGCCGCGGCGCGGATGCTGGGAGCCGGCAACGGACGGATCATGTGGCGGCACATCCTGCCGAACGCACTCGCCCCGGCCATCGTGGTCCTGACCATTGCGCTCGGCTCGTTCATCGCCGCCGAGGCGACGCTCTCCTTCCTCGGCATCGGGCTGCGGGAACCGACCATCTCCTGGGGCATCGAGATCAACAACGGTCGGGTGCACATGCGGGAGTCGGCGACCCCGCTGGTGGTCCCGTCGACCTTCCTGGCGCTGACCGTGCTGGCCTTCATCATGCTCGGCGACGCGATCCGCGACGCCTTCGACCCGAAGCTCCGGTGACCCCCTCATGAGTCAGCACGCCGTCCGGCCGACGCCGGCCTCGCCCACCCCGCCCGACGGGCACCTGCTGGAGGTACGCGATCTGCACGTCGAGTTCCGCACCGGCGAGGGCGTGGCCAAGGTGATCAACGGGGTCAGTTACCACCTCGATCCGGGCGAGACCCTCGCCGTGCTGGGCGAGTCCGGCTCCGGCAAGTCCGTCACCGCCCAGGCCATCATGGGCATCCTGGACACTCCGCCGGCGCACATCAGCTCGGGTGAGATCCGCTACTCCGGCCAGGACCTGCTCAGCCTGGCGGAGGAGCAGCGCCGGCAGATCCGGGGCAGGGACATCGCGATGATCTTCCAGGACGCCCTCTCCGCGTTGAACCCGGTCTTCCCGGTCGGCTGGCAGATCGGCGAGACGTTGCGCCAGCGACTCGGCATGTCCCGCGCGGACGCCCGCCGCCGCTCGGTGGAGCTGATGGACCTGGTGCAGATCCCCGGGGCGGCGAGCCGCCTCGGTGACTACCCGCACCAGTTCTCCGGCGGCATGCGGCAGCGGGTGATGATCGCGATGGCCCTGGCGATGGAGCCGAAGGTGCTGATCGCCGACGAGCCCACCACCGCCCTGGACGTCACCGTGCAGGCCCAGATCATGGATCTCCTCGCCGACCTGCGGCGGGACCTGAACATGGCGATGATCCTGATCACCCACGACCTCGGTGTGGTGGCCGACGTCGCGGACCGGATCGCGGTCATGTACGCGGGCCGGATCGTCGAGCACGCCGATGTCCGGTCGCTGTACCGGGCGCCTGCCCATCCGTACACCAAGGGGTTGCTGAACTCGATCCCGCGCCTGGACCAGCGGGGCGGGAAGCTGTCCACGATCCGCGGCCTGCCGCCCAATCTGATGCGGATCCCCAGCGGTTGCCCCTTCCACCCCCGGTGCCCGTACGTGCAGCAGGTCTGCGTGGACGTGGTGCCGCACGACCTGGTCCTCGGCGACGGCCGGACCAGCGCGTGCCACTTCGCCCAGGAGGTACGTGATGACCGCGCCGGCTAGTCCCACCACCGTCCGCGGCGAGACCCTCCTCGACGTCAACCACGTGGTCAAACACTTCCCGATCACGCAGGGCGTGGTGTTCAAGAAGAAGACCGGTGCGGTCAAGGCCGTCGACGGGGTGAGCTTCCAGCTGCGCCGGGGCGAGACACTTGGCGTCGTCGGTGAGTCGGGCTGCGGCAAGTCCACCCTGGCCCGACTGCTGATGCGGCTGGAGAAGCCGACCGCCGGCCGCGCCACGCTGGCCGGTCGCGACCTGTTCGCCGCCTCCGGTGGCGAGCTGCGGCGGATCCGGCGCAACATGCAGATGGTCATGCAGGACCCGTACACCTCGCTGAACCCACGGATGACCGTCGGCGACATCATCGGCGAGCCGTTCGAGATCCATCCGGAGGCGTCCCCGAAGGGCAGCCGCCAGCGGCGGATCCAGGAACTGCTCGACGTCGTCGGGTTGAACCCGGAGCACATCAACCGCTATCCGCATCAGTTCTCCGGCGGCCAGCGGCAGCGCATCGGCATCGCCCGGGCCTTGGCGCTGCGCCCCGAGGTGATCGTCTGCGACGAGCCGGTCTCCGCGCTGGACGTCTCCATCCAGGCGCAGGTGATAAACCTGCTGGAGGAACTTCAGGACGAACTGGGCCTGTCCTACATCTTCATCGCCCACGACCTGTCGGTGGTGCGGCACATCTCCGACCGGATCGCGGTGATGTACCTGGGCCGGATCGTGGAGATCGGCACCGAGGACGAGATCTACGATCGCGCCACCCACCCGTACACCCAGGCGTTGCTCTCCGCGGCCCCGGTGCCGGACCCGGACGCCCGGGAACACCGCAGCATCATCCGGCTGCGCGGCGACGTCCCGAGCCCGGCGGATCCGCCGAGCGGCTGCCATTTCCGCACCCGGTGCTGGAAGGCGCAGGACATCTGCGCCACCCAGGACCCGCAGGCGGTGCTGCGCGCTGCCGACCCGCACCCCTCGGCCTGCCACTTCGCCGAACTGCGCCCGGGAGAGTGAGCGCCCGACATCCCTCCCTAGTGGATACTGCGGCATCGAAGAACCACCCGATGACGGATGGCGATCCTCTGCTCACTCACTAGGGTCTACAGCCGTGACGCAGGTGGCGCTATGGCCGACGACGGGCCCCACGGCCGGGGCCGCCGCGACGAACAGCCGGATCACCGTCCGGTACGTGCAGGCCACCGTCGCGGTCGCCGTCCTCGGCACCGCCTGGTGCGTCGCGAACTTCACGGTCGGCGCGGGCACCGAGGCGCTCGCGTACACCTTCGTTCCCGTCGGCGGGATCTTCGCTGCCGGGTCCGTCGTACACCTGCTCCGCCACGCCAGCCTCGACCCGGTCACCCGACGTTTCTGGCGTGCGCTCCTCGTCGCGGCGGCCACCATCACGATCGGGTACGGCTGGCTGGCGCTGGACATGCTGACCCACGCCGCCGAGGCCCGTACCCGAAGCATGCCGCTGCCGGCGGCGGCCTGCGTGGCGATCGGGTTCGTCGTCGCCATCTGGGCGGTGGCCCGGGTGCCGATCGCCGAGACCGGCGATGTCGAGCGGTGGCGCATCCTGCTCGACCGCGCAATCGCGTTCCTCGGCTGCGCGGCCCTGCTCTGCTACGTCGGGCTGGCCCCGATGTTCACCGCCGACGAGCCGTGGAGCCCGCAGGCGATGGCGCTGGTCGGGCTCGCCTTCCTGGTCGCGATCGGCGCCGCGACGAAGGTGTCCTTCGTCGCCGGTGGCCCGGTGGATCGCGTCGCCCTACGATTCGTCGCGGCCAGTGGCGGCGTCACCGCCGGGATAGTCGCCGTGCTCGCGGTCCGGTACGGCTACGTCGCCGGCATCCCCGTCCAGGCGATCGTGATGCCGCTGACCCCGGTGTTCTTCACGCTTGGCGTCAGGGCGCAGTGGCGGGCCGACCTCGGTGTCCGCCGGGACCAGACCCCCAACGGCGTGCTGCTGCCGTACCTGGCGGTGGTGGCGGTCGACGTGCCGCTGCTCGCCGTCGCGTTCGGCGCCCCCCTGACCCTGCCGGTCCGGCTGGTCCTGATCGCCGCCGTGGTGGTCACCGCGCTGGTAAGCGTCCGGCAGTTCATCGCCTATCGAGAAAACGCCCGGCTGCTGCGCAACACCCGCGTCCAGGAGGAGCGCCTCCAGTACGAGGTCAGCCACGACGGCCTCACCGGGCTGGCCAACCGGGCGCTGTTCCGGGACCGGCTCGCGTCCGCGCTCACCGCCACGACGCCCGCGTCGGTGCTCCTGGTCGACCTCGACGACTTCAAGACCGTCAACGACCTGCTCGGGCACGGCGTCGGTGATCGGCTGCTCGTGTCGGTCGCCGAGCTGCTGCGTGCCGAGGTCGGCGACGACGGCCTGCCGGTACGGGTCGCCGGTGACGAGTTCGCCGTGCTGCTCACCGGCGCGGACGCCGACCCCGAGGAACTGGCCGGCCGGCTGCTGGCCGCGCTCGACCAGCCGATCAGTCAGCACCGCCTGCTGGTGCAGGCCAGCATCGGCATCGCCGACACCGCGCCCGGCGCCACCGTCGACTCGGTGCTGCGGGACGCCGACGTCGCCATGTACACGGCCAAGCAGCGTGGGAAGGCGAGCTTCGTACGGTACGTCGAAGGCATGGGTGAGCCGGTACTGGCGCACATGCAGCTCGGCGGCGAGCTACGGCGGGCCCTGGACGACAACGAGCTGCGGGTCGTCTACCAGCCGATCCTGCGGCTCGACGACAACTGGTTGGTCGGGGTCGAGGCGCTGGTCCGCTGGCACCACCCCACCCGCGGGGTCGTCAACCCGGCCGAGTTCATCCCGGCCGCCGAGCGGACCGGTCTGATCGTGCCGCTGGGCCGGTTCGTGCTGCGCGAGACGTGCCGCCAGGCGGCGGCGTGGTCCCGGGAGTTCGGGCCGGACGCACTCCGGGAGGCGGGCCTGAACGTCTCCGCGCGGCAACTGCACGATCCCGACTTCGTCTCCGACGTGACCGCCGCGCTCGCCGAGAGCGGGCTGCCGTGCGAGCGACTGGTGCTGGAGGTGACCGAATCGGCGGTGCTGCGCGGTCAGCAGGTCTCCCGAACCCTCTTCGAACTCGACCGGATGGGCATCCGCCTGTCGCTTGACGACTTCGGCACCGGCGAGTCGTCGCTGAGCCTGCTGCGCGCCTTCCCCGCCGCGATCGTGAAGCTCGACAAGTCCTTCGTCGACGGTATCGAGATCGACGACGGCCAGGCAGCGGCAGCCGACGCCCGGCGGGCGGTGGCCCGCGCGGTGATCCAGCTCGCCCACGCGCTCGGCCTGGAAACCGTTGCCGAGGGCGTCGAGAGCGCCGAACAGGTCGCCGTCCTCCGCGCCCTCGGCTACACCCGTGGTCAGGGCTTCCACCTGGCCCGACCGATGACCGCCGACGGCATCGCCGGCCTACTCGCCCGGCAGCAGACCGTGACAGCCAGCCGACCGCCGACCTGACGAAACCGGCGGGCCGATCTGGTGGGGCGGCAGATGGAGCGCTGGTCGGATACTGGCCGGATGGTGGAAGAACAGGGCACCGGATCGACGCGGTGGACGATCCACGGTGAGCGGGTGGTGGATGGTGGCCGGCGGGCGCGGTTGAGCATCGCTGATGTGGAGTTGCCGGATGGGGTCCGCTTCGAGCAGTACGTGATTCGGGCGCCTCGGTCGGCGATGGTCGCGGTGCTCGACGGTCGGGAGCGGCTGTTGCTGATGCGGCGGCACCGGTTCGTGTTCGACCGTTGGGTGTGGGAGCTGCCCGGTGGTTACGTCGATGAAGGGGAAGATCCGGCAACGTGCGCGGTCCGGGAGGTTGAGGAGGAGACCGGTTGGCGTCCGGGTGCGGTGGAGCCGCTGCTGTCGTTCCAGCCATGGGTAGCGACCGCAGACGCGGAGAACCTGCTGTTTTTTGCCCGCGATGCGGAGCACATCGGTGCTCCGGTGGACATCAACGAGGCCGAGCAGGTCGCCTGGATCCCGCTGGAGGAGGCCCGGCATCTCGTCTCCCAGGGCGAGATCGTGGGTGCCGGTACGGTCATTGCGGTTTTGGACCTGGTCGCGCGTAAGGCTCACGGCGATTTGTAGTCAGCGGCGCTGCCCGAGCGCCGCGTCGATGCGGTTGATGAGGTTGCGGACTGTCGGTCGCCGGCGGTGCGCCATAAGGTCCGTTTGCAGGTCACGTACGTAGCGGACGGCGCGGGCGGACTTCAGTTGCGTGGTCAGGGTGAGGGCTTGGCCGCCGATGACGCTGGCGCGGTCGGGCTCGCCGTGGCGGACCTGGATGGTGGCCAGGAGTGCGAGGTTGAAGGCTTTGCCGCGTACGTAGCGCTCGTCCATGCGCAGGGATCGCGCGGCGAAGCGTTCGGCCTGGCGGTGTTGGCCGAGGGCGGTGAAGCAGTGGCCGAACTTGGCTGACAGGTATGCCTCGTCGAAGTACCCGAGCCACTGCGGGTCGCCGCTGCGGTCGGCTCGGTCGAGGGCTTGTTCCGCCTGGTGCAAGGCGGTGGCGCAGGCGGGCGCGTCGCGGGCGACGGCGTGGGCATGGGCTTCCATGACCAGCGCCTCGGCGGTCAGCACGGTGATTCCGGCGCGGTGTGCGGTCTGCCGGGCGGCGCGGGCGACGTCGACGCCGGTGGCGGTGTGGCCGAGGTAGGTGGCTTGGTGACTCATCGCGGCGAGGATCTCGGCGCCCAGGCCGGGATCGTCGGCGGTGCGGGCCAGGTCGAGGGCATGGGTGAGGTATCGCTGGGCGAGGCCGTGTTCGGCCATGTCGTACGCCTGCCAGCCGGCGAGCTGCGTCAACTCAGCGACGGCGGTGAGCAGCTTGCGGCCGGTCGGTGGGTCGTATCGGCCCTCGGTCAGCAGGGGCGTGACCTCCTGGTGGAGGTAGCGGGTGACGTTGTTGCGGGCGTGGCCGCCGCCGTGCTGGTTGTCGAGTCGCCGGTACGTGGCGGTCATCTCGCGGATGGTGTCGATATCGGGCTGACCGACCGTTCGTAGACCCTCCTGTGCGACGGGTTGCGGGTTGGTGGCGGTGAACCAGCGCAGCGCGGGCAGGGTGTACGCGGCAGAGCTGAACACTGTCTGACGGAGCACTTCTCGACGGTTCACGTCGCCTTCCCACAACTGCGCGGCAGCGCGCACATCCTCGCGCCAGGATCGGTTGACCGGCACGTCACTCTGCCGGCCGTCCCAACGCTGAGCCATGTCAGGGCGACATGACCGCTGGCGCGGCGCGAGACCGAGCGTCATCCGTGACTCGTCGGGCATACCGCAGCCGTCGGCGATCCGCTCCAACACGTCGATCGACGTGACCTTCCGGCCGGCGATGATTCGACTGACGTAACCCTGCTCCAAGCCGACGGCGGCACCGATGCGGGTCTGGCTCGCCCCGGTGTACCGGGAGAGCAGCCGAAACAACGTCCCAACATCGCGGGCAGCCAGTGCCGCACGTATGTCCTCGCCCGACCAGAGGTCATCAGGAATCCGGAGATGATTGAACGGCACAGCGACTCCAGCGTCGTCGGGCGACTACTCATGGTGCTCAATCCGGAGCCTAGGGCTGCCGTCCGGACAGGTCGAGGCAGCGCATGTCACCGTGACATGACCAGCCGACATGGCCGCCACAGCTAGTCCAGCGGAATCGTCTCGCACATGAACGTCGATGTCGCCAACGCGCTGAACCTGGCATGGGCAGGCTGCTTCCAAGGCCCAGAAGCTCTCATCGGATCCGCCCTCCCGACGCTGATCGAGGAGGCGGAACTGTGACGCTCCGATCGCACTTGCCCGGACTGATGCGATGGCTGCTGCGGCGTCCTGCAGCGCCACCACCGCCGGGGACCGGACAGCGGTACCAGGACGTCGAGCAGGCAGCAGCGCAACGACGGCTGCTCGACCACGCAGCACGCCTACCGCCCGACGGCAGCTCTGAGCGGCCGTGGGTCACGCCCGGCAAGCCAGCCAGCAGACCTCGGCCGGGGAAGCTCCGGTGAGCCGATCCGTGTCCGACTCATTCGGACGGGTGGCTTCGAGCGTGCGACGCGTCTCGTACGACGAGTACCTGTCGGCCACCGCGTTGACGTTCGCCCGACGGCATCGACCTGTGTGGTCGTGGCAACTGTGGCGGCGCGTCTGCCGATGCGGAGCCGACCTTCCGTGTCGTGCCCGGCACCGGAAACCGATCTACCGGGGTCACTGGCCGCAGGAGAACGAGCAGTGATCGGCGGCCCGGAGCAGATGATCCTCGTGGTGCACGTACGAGGGCTCGATGGCATGTGTGTCGGCTGCCGGGCGTGGTGGTCGCGGCTGTCCCCGTACCCCTGCTGGCAGGTGGAGTGGGCGACCAGCAGGCAGGCCCGCGCGAGTGTCGCCCGGTTCCTGGGTGGTGTGCGGTGACCACCCACGGGCCGGTCCTGCCGATCTGGAGCTGCGGCGGCTGCGACCTGCCGTGGCCCTGCCCCACGCGGCGGCGGGAGCTACGTGCGGAGTACGCCGACGCGCCGGTGTCGCTGGCCCTCTACCTCGGTGGCTATCTCGTCCGGGCCGCCGAGGACATGCCCTGGGCACCGGCCGGAGCGCTGCACCGCCGTTTCATCGGCTGGACCAGGCAGCCAATGGAAGCACCGGAGCGACGTATCGCAACCGTGCCAGCCGAACCGGGCCGGGCCGGACGCCACCAGACCGGATGACCACCGGCGATGCAGTCTCCAGCTACAGGTTCGGTCCAAATCTTGGACAGTTTCCGTTAGTGCCTAACGGAAACTGTCCAACATCTCGCATTCGCATCTCATCCGCTGAGAAACAGGACCGGGCCTAGCTTGATCTTTAACCTGTGCGGCGTGGGCGGGGACTGCTCGAGGTCTTCGGTTTCTTCCTTGCGTTCGCGCTGATGTGCACGTCGTGTCGTTGAGCGGGTTGCTTGTTCGGTCGGCCTGGTGGTCGCCCTGGACCTGGTCGGGAGGGTTTCGGTGCGCTGGCCAGGCAGGCGGTCTTCGCGCGGAGGTGCCGGAACCCTCGTCGGACGCGGGCGGGTGAGAGGCGTTCGGGCGGTGTCGGTTTCTCCCAGGGGCGGCGCAGGTCACTGGTGAGGCCGCGTGCCAGGCGCAGCTGCGCGTAGACGGCCAGAATGAGCCAGGTCCACCGGTCGGCGGCTTGTGGGGTGCGGATCTTCGGGCAGGTCCAGCCAAGGGTCTGTTTGAGCAGCCGGAAGGTGTGCTCGATGTCGAAGCGGCGCAGGAACGCCTGCCAGAGCCGGTCAACGTCGGCGGGTGTGGCATCGGTCTCGGACCACCACAGCCACACCGGCTTCGGGATCGCGCCGCTAGGCAGGTGATTCACCTCCAGCCGGATCACGGTGCCTTCGATGAGTGGCAGGTCGCCGGTCTGGTCGATCCAGGCGTTGCGGTGCGTCAGCCGGGGATGTAGCCGGTCCCAGCTGCGGGCGGTGGCAGCGCCGTAGAGGCGAGTGTCGGTCACCGTGGTCACCTCGGGCGCGCCCCAGCTCGCGGGGTCACCGAAGATGAACTCGCTGCCGTGGCGGGGTGGTCGACCGTTCGTGCCCGGCCGTCGGGGCGGGGCCGCGTGGCGCAGCACTCGATCGGAGCGCATCCGGCCCAGCACCTGCACCGGCAGGTCGCGCAGCAGGTATGCCAATCGGGGCGTGTCGTAGCCGGCGTCGGCGACGACCAGGATGTGGGGATCACCGGTGCGCCACTGCCCAGCGGCGATGAGTCGCTGCACGAGGTGGCGGAGTTGCCCGGCGGTGACGGTGGCGGCATCATCGCCCGGCGCGAGCCGCTGAGCATCCAGCGGCGCGGTCCAGGAACTGCGACCGGGCTCCAACGCCGTGACGAACGAGTACGGCCAGCCAGGAATCATCACGTGCTGGTCCTTGCCGCGGCCGTAGGTGTGGCACAGGATCCGCTCCGCGGAGGTATGCGCGTCGGGCCGCAGCCAGCAGGTGATGTCGACCGCCAGGACAAGCCGGCCGTCGGCCGCGCGAGGCAGCGGAAGCGCCGCCAAGCTCCTGCGCAGCCGCTCGACATCCACCCGACCTCGGGCCAGCGCCGCGTACAGCGACCCATGGCCACGACGATGCTCGCCCACCAGCGACAGCTCCACCAGCGAATGCACCGGCCCGTCGCCGCACAACACCGCGTCGGCCAACTCGAACATCGCATCCGCCCGAGCGGTCAGACAGGCATGGAACTCCCGCCGAAACGCCGCCAGCTCCCCGAACGCACCAGCAGAACCAGCATCATGCACACTGACCACCAAGACAGCCCCTGGTATTGATCCTCTTCCCTCGACAAGAAGATGATCGACCAGGGGCTGTCACCATGATCAGCCGGGGTCACCGACCAGCCGCCAAAGGTTAAAGATCAAGCTAGTGGAAGAAGTGGCGGGTGCCGGTGAGGTACATGGTGACGTCGGCCCGCTTGCAGGCGTCGATCACCTCTTCGTCGCGGATGGAGCCGCCGGGCTGGACGATCGCCCGGATGCCCGCGTCGATGAGGATCTGCGGGCCGTCGGCGAACGGGAAGAACGCGTCCGAGGCGGCCACCGCACCGCGCGCCCGGTCGGCGCCGGCCCGGCTGACCGCGAGACGGGCCGAGTCGACCCGGTTGACCTGCCCCATCCCGACGCCCACCGTGGCGCCGTCCTGGGCCAGCAGGATCGCGTTGCTCTTCACCGCGCGTACCGCCCGCCAGGCGAAGGCCAGGTCGGCCAGGGTCGCCTCGTCGGCCGGCTCGCCGGTGGCCAGCCGCCAGCTGGCCGGGTCGTCGCCCTTGGCGTCGACCGCGTCACGCAGCTGCACCAGCACGCCGCCGCTGACCTGCCGCCACTCGGTCGGACGCGGCTGGAAGGCGGGCGGGCGCAGCAGCCGGATGTTCTTCTTGGCCTGGAGTGTCTCCACCGCACCGGGTTCGTAGTCGGGTGCCACCACGACCTCGGTGAAGATCTCGGCGATCTGCCCGGCGAGCTCGACCGAGACCGGCCGGTTGACGGCGATGACCCCACCGAAGGCGGAGACCGGGTCACAGGCGTGCGCCTTGCGGTGCGCCTCCGCCACATCGGTGCCGACCGCGATGCCGCACGGGTTGGCGTGCTTGATGATGGCCACCGCGGGCTGGTCGGCGAAGTCGTTCGCGGCCCGCCAGGCGGCATCCGCGTCGACGTAGTTGTTGTAGGACATCTCCTTGCCGTGCAACTGCTCGGCCTGAGCCAGCCCCACCGGGCCGGCCGGGTCGGCGTAGAGCGCGGCGGTCTGGTGCGGGTTCTCGCCGTAGCGCAGCACCGACTGCCGGCGCAGCGCCAGACCGGCGAACTCCGGCATGCCCTCCGCCGCCGGGGCGACCGAGGTGGCGAACCACTCGGCGACCGCCACGTCGTACTCGGCGATGTCGGCGAAGGCGCGGGCGGCCAGCGCCCGACGCTGCGCCAGGGTGAAGCCACCACCGCCGAGTGCGGCCAGCAGCATCGGGTACGCACCCGGGTCGGTGACCACGGCCACGCAGGCGTGGTTCTTGGCGGCCGCCCGCACCATCGCCGGGCCGCCGATGTCGATCTGCTCGACGCACTCGTCCTGACCGGCCCCGGAGGCGACGGTGTCCTGGAACGGGTACAGGTTGGACACCAGCAGGTCGATCCCGGCGATGCCGTGTTCGTCGAGCTGGGCGGTGTGCGCGTCCTTGCGCAGGTCGGCGAGGAGCCCACCGTGGATGGCCGGATGCAGGGTCTTGACCCGCCCGTCGAGGATCTCCGGGAAGCCGGTCACCTGCTCCACCGGCGTCACCGGCACCCCCGCCGCGGCGATCGTCGACGCGGTGCTGCCGGTGGAAACGATCTCCACACCGACGGCGTGCAGTGCCTGGGCCAGGCCGGCCAGGCCGGTCTTGTCGTAGACGCTGACAAGTGCTCGCCGGATGGGGCGACGCCCGTCCTGGATGGGGTTCACGCCGACCATGACCTTTCTTCCAGTGATCGTCCAACCTTCACGGACCAGCCGGCCCACCTGCTCGACGAGCTGGCTCCGCTCCGCTTCCTTGATGCGCTCGGTGAGCGTGTCGACGTCGTCGTCATCGCGTACCGGCACCGCCACCTGCGCGACGATCGGGCCGGTGTCCATCCCGGCGTCGACGAAGAAGAGGGTCGCCCCGGTCACCTTGACTCCGTAGGCGAGGGCGTCACGCGGGCCGTGGATGCCGGGAAACGCCGGCAACAGGGTGTTGTGCGTGTTCAGGTAGCGGTCGCCGAAAGCGTCGAGGAAGCGGGGACCGACCAGCTTCAGGAACCCGGCCGAGATGACCAGGTCGGGTCGGTGCTCGGCGACCCGCGCGGTGAGCGCGACGTCCCACTGCTCGCGGTCCGGATGGTCCTTGACCCGCTCCACGAAGGTGGGCACCCCCGCGGCGACGGCCCGGTCCAGGCCCGCGATGCCGTCGCGGTCCGCACCGACCGCGACCACCTGTGCCCCGTACGCCGGGTCGGCGGTCGCGTCCAGCAGAGCCTGAAGGTTGCTTCCGGAGCCGGAGACAAGAACGACGATACGGGCGGACTGGGTCACCGGCACACCCTATCCGGCCGCCGACCGGTGCCCATCCGCTGGGCAGCGCGGCGCGCGTGACCACCGAACTGGCCGAAAGCGGGTACGCTGCCGGTCGCTTGGGACCGGCGCATGTCCGGTCCCACACCCGTCAGCGAAACAACCGTGAGGAGCACGTCGTCATGCAGCCCGAGTACCAGTCACAGCCACCGCAGTCGGTCGACAACAACATGACAATGTCGATCGTCGCGATCTTCCTCTTCTGGCCGCTGGCCATCCCGGCGATCATCAACGCCTCGAAGGTCAACCCGCTGCTCCAGCAGGGTGACTACGCCGGTGCCCAGGCTGCGGCGGCCGAGTCGAAGAAGTGGTCCAAGTGGGCCCTGATCGTCGGTATCGCCTGGCTCGCGATCGTCCTGGTGTGCTGCCTCGGCGGCGGCCTGCTGGGCTCGATGAGCGACAGCAACGCCAGCGGTTACTGAGCACCGGATGCAGCCCGGTCACCCCGGTCAGGACCCGTACGGCCAGCAGCCGCCGTACGGGGACCCGACCACACCCCAGCCGGCCAACCCGTACGCGCCGCCCCCGGCCAACCCGTACGCGCCACCGCCGGCCAACCCGTACGCCCAGCCGACCGATCCGTACGGTCAGCAGCCACCGGCCGATCCGTACGGTCAGCATCCCCCGGTCCCGGGTCAGCCGGAGGCCCCGCCGCCGGCCTCGCCCGCGCCCTACGACCCGTACGCTCCGCCGGCCGGTCCTCCACCGGCGGCCGGCCAGCCCCCGGCGTACGGCCAGCCGGGCTACGGGCAGCCGGCGTACGGACAGCCGGGCTACGGGCAGCCCTACGCCGACCCGTACGCTGCGCAGCCCTACGGCGGCACGCCGATGTACCCGCACGCTGGCTTCACCGGCGCGCAGGGTCAGCAGAACACCCTCGGCCTGATCGCGATGATCCTCGGTATCGCGTCGATTCCGCTGAGCTGCTGCTACCTCGGTATCCCGCTGGGACTGGCAGCACTCGTCACCGGCTGGCTGGGCAAGCAGAAGGCCGACCAGGGGCTGGCCGGCAACTCCGGCCAGGCACTCGCCGGCCTGATCTGCGGCGCGGTGGGGCTGTTGCTGGGTCTGCTACAGATCGTCGTGGTGGCACTGAACGTCGACGGATCGATGTATCCCTGACGTAGCTGCCCACCGCCAGGGGCGTCCCGGAACAGCCGGGACGCCCCTGCCTCATCAGAGCCGCCCCACCCCTTCCCTGAGCCCCCACCCACCGCAGCCCTACCGCCTCCGGCGCGGGATGCACGGACAACATCGGGGATGTTGCCGCCTTGCGCACCCAGGCAGGCCACAACATCGGGGATTCTGCAGTCTCCCGGCGTGGGAGGCACCCACGGGCTGGGGCGCGGCGGGAGGTTCAGGTGGCGAGTCGGGCGAGCCAGCGGATGGCGGCGGCACCGAGCAGCGCGCCGGCACCGGTGACCAACAGCGCCGCGAGCGCCACCTGCCAACCGACCGGCCCGACCTCCGCCAGCCGGCCGCCGCCCAGCGGCCCGCCGGACGCCTTGGCCGCCGCGCCGAGCAGCAGGCCGGCCACCGGTCCGGCGAGCGCCGCCGGTACGAGCAGCCGCCGCCACGACAGGGATGCGCGCTCGGCGATGGCCAGGCGCAGCAGACGGCGCGCGAGCAGCCCGCCGGTGGCCATTCCAACGAGGACGGGCAGGGCGAGTACGGTGACCGCGCCGAGCCCGTCGACCGGCCCGCTGGGCAGACCGGCGAACAACGGCAGAGCCGGTAGCGCGCCGACCGACACCTCGCTGGTGCGTACCGCCGTGTCCGTGCCGACCGCGAAGCCGGGGCCGAGCAGGTAGCTGGCCGACCACACGCTGACGTTTGGCGCGTACGCGAGGCTGACCAGCGTGATGCCGGCCTGACCGGCGACACCGGTCTGATAGGCGCCGATCAGGTCGGCCGCGTCACCACCGCCGGTGGCCACCGCCAGCCCCGCCACGGCGGCTCCCGCGCCGAGCAGCACAAGCGCGGCGACCAGACCGGCACGCACGCCCTCGCGCAACGGCATCGGTGCCTGCGCGGCGAAGACCTCCGCCACCCCGGTCGTGCGGGCGGCACCGACACCGGCGGCGAGGGTGCCGACGGTCACCAGCGTCAGCCCGGCGCGTACCGGCGACACACCGGGACCACCCGCGCCGACCACGATGGCGGCAAGCGTTCCCAACAGCCCGTACGCGACACCTACCGCTGTCGCGGCGGCGAGCGTACGGCTCGGCGAACGGCCGCCGCGGGCACCGATCGCGCGACTGGCGTGCACCCCGGCCCGGGTGAGCCGCCACACCGCCAGCGCGGTCACCGCGAGCGGCGCCAGGCCCAGCGGGCCGCTGGCCGTGGCCAGGGGAACTCCGTGACCGAGGAGCCAGCCCGCCGCCCCGGCACGGGCGGCGTCGAGCAGACTGCCGGCCCCCTCGCTGAGCTGGAACAGCCAGAGCGCCAGCGCCACGGGAAGCCAGGTGGTGACGGCCGCCCCGCTGGCGGCGACCAGTGCGGCGACCGCGAGCGGCGCGTGGCTGCGCCCCGAGGGTGCCGCCCGCGCAGCGGGCACCCGGCGCGGAGGGCCGGCGCGGCCGGGTGGCCGGGCGCCGACGCCGCGGGCGTCGGTGGCCCGGCGAGGCTGGTCAGGGGTGACGAAGGACATCGGCTCTACTCTGGCATGCCGTGCCGGCCCTGGCTGCCCGACACCCGCTCGGTGCGTCCGACGCCCGGTCGCCGAACGCACCAGTTCGCCTGATCCGGCGTGGGCGGGCACCGGCTCCTCTAGCCTCGGCACAGGGGCCGTGACCGACGTCGCGGCAGCATGTGACCGGAAGGGGAGTCGTGAACGCTCCGTATCCACCGCCCCCGCCACCACCGGCCGGCCGGGACCGCACGACTCTCTGGGGCGTGCTCGGCATTGTGACCGGGGTGCTCTGCTGCGGCATCCTCGGCATCGTCTTCGGCTGGTTGTCGATCCGCGACGCGCGCCGGTACCGCCAGTCGCCGGTGCTGGGCTACGTGGCCATCGCGCTGGGCGTGCTGAACATCGTCGTCAGCCTGATCCTGCAGGCGACCGGCAACTACCCGTACTGGAACCGCTGAGGGGCCGACCTTCCGGTCGGCCCCTCGATGCGTGTTCCGCTCAGCCCGCGGACATGATCTCGCGCATCAGCTTGGCGGTCTCGGTCGGCGTCTTGCCGACCTTCACGCCGACCGCCTCCAGCGCTTCCTTCTTGGCGTCGGCGGTGCCCGCCGAGCCGGAGATGATCGCACCGGCGTGCCCCATGGTCTTGCCGGGTGGGGCGGTGAAACCGGCGATGTAGCCGACCACCGGCTTGCTGACGTTGGCCTTGATGAACTCGGCCGCCCGCTCCTCGGCGTCCCCGCCGATCTCACCGATCATGACGATGGCGTCGGTGTCCGGGTCGGCCTCGAAGGCGGCCAACGCGTCGATGTGCGTCGTCCCGATGATCGGGTCGCCGCCGATGCCGACGCAGGTGGAGAAGCCGATGTCCCGCAGCTCGTACATCATCTGGTAGGTCAGGGTGCCGCTCTTGCTGACCAGACCGATCCGGCCGGAGCCGGTGATGTCGGCCGGGATGATGCCGGCGTTCGAGGCGCCCGGCGAGGCGATGCCGGGGCAGTTCGGGCCGATGATCCGGGTCCGCTCGCCCTTGGCCACGTTGTACGCCCAGAAGGCGGCGGTGTCGTGCACCGGCACCCCCTCGGTGATCACCACGGCCAGCGGGATCTCGGCGTCGATCGCCTCGATGACCGCCGCCTTGGTGAACTGCGGCGGTACGAAGATGACTGTGACATCGGCGCCGGTGTCCTTCATCGCGTCGGCGACGCTGGCGAAGACCGGCAGTTCGGTGCCGTCGAAGTCGACGGTGGTGCCCGCCTTGCGCGGGTTGACGCCGCCCACCACATTCGTACCGGCGGCGAGCATCCGGCGGGTGTGCTTGGAACCCTCGGAACCGGTCATCCCCTGGACGATGACCTTCGAGTCCTTGGTCAGCCAGATAGCCATGTGTCAGACCCCCGCAGCCGCCAGCTCGGCGGCCCGCTCGGCCGCGCCGTCCATGGTGTCGACCCGCTCGATCAGCGGGTTGTTCGCGCCGTCGAGGATCGCTCGACCGGCCTCGGCGTTGTTGCCGTCGAGGCGGACGACGAGCGGCTTGGTGACCTGCTCGCCCCGCTGCTCCAGCAGGCCCAACGCCTGCACGATGCCGTTGGCGACCGCGTCGCAGGCGGTGATGCCGCCGAAGACGTTGACGAAGACGCTCTTGACCGACGGGTCGGAGAGGACGATCTCCAGACCGTTGGCCATGACCGCGGCGCTCGCGCCGCCGCCGATGTCGAGGAAGTTGGCCGGCTTGACGTTGCCGTGCCGCTCCCCGGCGTAGGCGACCACGTCGAGGGTCGACATGACCAGGCCCGCGCCGTTGCCGATGATGCCGACCTCGCCGTCGAGCTTGACGTAGTTGAGGTCCTTCTCCTTGGCCGCCTGCTCCAGGGGGTCCACCGCTGCCTGGTCGACAAGCGCCTCATGGTCGGGGTGCCGGAAGCCGGCGTTCTCGTCAAGCGTCACCTTGGCGTCCAGCAGCAGCAGCTTGCCCTCGGCGGTCTTGGCCAGCGGGTTCACCTCGACCAGGGTGGCGTCCTCGGCGACGAACGCCCGCCACAGGCCGACCGCGACGTCGACGACCTGGTCGGCGACCTCGGCCGGGAAGCCGGCCGCCTCGACGATCTCCCGCGCCTTCGCCTCGTCCACGCCCTTGACAGCGTCGATCGGCGCCTTGACGACCTTCTCGGGGGTCTCGGCGGCGACCTGCTCGATGTCCATGCCGCCGGCGACGCTGGCGATGCAGAGGAACGTGCGGTTCGCCCGATCGAGCAGGTACGAGAAGTAGTACTCCTCGGCCACGTCCGCGGTCACGGTGATCATGACCTTGTGGACGGTGTGGCCCTTGATGTCCATGCCGAGGATGTCGGTGGCGCGGGCCACCGTCTCCTCCGCGCCCTCGGCCAGCTTGACGCCGCCCGCCTTGCCTCGGCCGCCGACCTTCACCTGTGCCTTGACGACCACCCGGCCGCCGAGGCGTTCGGCGATCGCGCGGGCCTCCTCCGGGGTCGTGGCGACGCCGCCGGCGAGCACGGGAAGCCCGTGCCGCTCGAACAGGTCCCGCCCCTGGTACTCGTACAGGTCCACGATTGCGCGTCCCGTCCCGTCTCTGCGGCGCACCGTCGCGCCGCCACCAGCGTATGGAAAGAAAACAGTGTGATGCCCGACATCAGTTGAAGTTGACGTGGGCCGTCGAACCCTCGCCACCGCGACCACGCGCCGCAGCCGACCTGACGGTCCGGCTCGCAGAGGGAGGTGGGAAAGGTTTCATTGGGCGCAGCCTAGCGATGCCGACACCTCCGGCAACCGAGCGGGTGCGCGGTGTGCGGTAATGCACAGCCCGGGCCGATGCGCGGCCCGCCGGCAGGGCCCGGTACGGGCGACGTCACCCGTTCGAGCGATCTTGTCAGGGCAGCGACAGTTCTCGGCGGTCCTGCGTAACCCCGCAGGAAGGGCGTCGTTGAGTCAGGTGTCGGAGCGCTGGAAAGCGCGAAGACGGAAACGGCCGATGCCCTGTCGGTCGAGGGGTGGCGGCGGGGCATCGTGCATAGAGGGGCCGGACGTGTGAGGGGTGCGTCCGGCCCCTCCCCTGTGCTCAGGCCACCGGCTGGGCGACGTTGTCCCGGACCCATTCCACGATGGATGCGGTGGTGGCGCCCGGGGTGAAGATCTTGGCCACGCCGAGCCGCTCCAACTCCGGAAGGTCGGCCTCCGGGATGATGCCTCCGCCGAAGACGACGATGTCCCGTGCCTCCCGCTCGTCGAGCAGCTCAAGGACCCTGCGGAACAGCGTCATGTGCGCCCCGGAGAGCACCGAGAGACCGACCGCGTCGGCGTCCTCCTGGATCGCGGTCTCCACGATCTGCTCCGGGGTCTGGTGCAGGCCGGTGTAGATGACCTCCATGCCGGCGTCACGGAGAGCGCGCGCCACCACCTTGGCGCCACGGTCGTGGCCGTCCAGGCCCGGCTTGGCGACGACGACCCGAACACGAGAGCTCATCTGGGCATCCCTTTCACCGGCTCCGCGGCTTTCACCTGAACGAACGGTAACCCGCCCGGCCGGGGCCGGGGAACCGGGGCCGGCAGGGCGAGCGGTAAACGGCGTTCGGCATTCGGACTCGCCGCAGCCTCCGGCCACCTCACGCAGGCATCATCGACACCTCACGCACAGGCACGACCAATACGGGACGCGTCAAGCGGGACGACTCCGCCGATCGGTCACGGTGTGCGACGAACGGAGGATAACGAGGACACCCCACTACATCCCCGAGCCATGACAATCCAGTACGGAAGCGGACAGAACGTTGCAACCAATTCGGCGCTCCGGCTTGTGACAGGACTGACGGTTGGCTACCGTGTCCACGGTTGTCATCAGGTCTACGGACGGGTGACGACGCGACCAGCCGACGCACGGTCACCAGATTCGGACGACGGCTGATCCGCATCGGAACCCCGACAACGGAGGGTATGCGTGCGCCAGCGCCTGTCGTCTGAGCCCGATCGATATCGCGGCCGCCGCCGCGTACCCACCCCCCCGCGCAGCCGCTACGCCGCGGTCGTCACCACCGCCTTCGTCGGTGCCGGTGTGGTGGCGCTGGGTGCCAACGCAATGCCGGACGCCAAGAGCGTCAGCCCTTCGGTGCTCGACGAGCTGAAGCAGGCGTCGATCAGCAACCAGGGCGCGGCCGAGCGGGCCGACGCCGCCGAGCGAGCCTCCCGGGACAGTCGCACCGGCCCGGAGAGCGCCGAGGACACCGGCGTATGGCTGCTCCCCCTTCAGGGCTACGACTTCAACTCTCCCTACGGCATGCGCTGGGGCAAGCTGCACACCGGCGTCGACCTCGTCGCGCCGGAGGGCACCCCGTACGTCGCCATCCACGAGGGCACCGTCACCAAGGCCGGCTGGTTCGGCGGCTACGGAAACGCGGTGATCGTCCAGCACGCCGACGGCAGCGAGGCCATCTACGGCCACTCCTCCGCGCTCAGCGTGCGCGAGGGGCAGCAGGTCAAGGCGGGTGACCAGCTCGGCCTGGTCGGCAACACGGGCCACTCCTACGGCTCCCACCTGCACCTGGAGATCCATGTCAAGGGCGAGCCACTCGACCCGGTGCCGTGGCTTCAGGAGCGCGGAGTGGACATCAAGCTACAAGTCGAGGCAATCTACAGCGAGGTAGCCGCGTCCTGACCGGCCGTAACGCCTGCTGACCGCCCGGATCTGTCGATCCGGGCGGTTTCGCTTGGTACCTCGCGCCCGCAAGTGTCCCAGCTCACTCGCACAATTGTGACTGGCGGCACAAAGGCCGGGCGGATCAACATCGGGCAGTCGGGAACAGCCCGGCACGAAGGCGGACAGCGGCACCGACCACCGCCCGCGCCGTCCACACCCCCGGTACCCGGCACCGCCCGGACCGACACCAGGATTTCGAGGTCACGTACCACTCGAAACCAATGAGGTCCGTACCCGTGCAGGACGACAGCCCCACCCCGACCCGCGAGATCCCCCACGCCCCGGCCCGCCATCGGCGACGCCTGAGCCGGCGCTCCCGGCTGCTGGCTGTCGGTGCGGTCGCCCTGGCGGCGGTGGGCGTCGGCGGTGTCGTCATGACCGACCGCGATGCGCGGCCGACCACCAGCCCGGTCGCCCTGGACGCCCAGGCCCGGGCCGAGGCCGCCGAGCGAGCCGACCGGTCGGCTCGCGAACCCGCCGCCTCGGGCAGCCCGTCACCGAGCCAGTCGCCGAGCGCCAGCCCCACCGCGAAGCCCAGCCCGAAGCCGAAGCCGAAAGCCAGCCGAACGGCCACCGCCAAGGCGAAGCCGAAGAAGAGTACGAAGCCGAAGTCGTCCTGGGTCCTGCCGATGGCCGGAAGTGCCATCACCTCCTGCTACGGGCCCCGGTGGGGCACCCTGCACGCCGGCATCGACTTCGCCATGCCCGCCGGCACCCCCGTCCGGGCCGCCTTCGGCGGCACCGTGACCAAGGCCGGCGACGTCGGCGACGGGTACGGCATCTCGGTGGTCATCGACCACGGCAACGGCTACCTCACCCACTACGCCCACCTGAGCACGGCCAGGGTGAGCGTGGGTGCGAAGGTCAGCACCGGGCAGACGATCGGCCTGGAGGGCTCCACGGGCGATTCCACCGGCCCGCATCTGCACTTCGAGGTGCACCAGGGCCAGATGTGGAACCAGATCGACCCGGCGCCGTTCCTGCGCGCCCGCGGCCTCGACGTGGCCTGCTGACCCGCCGGGTGACACGGCTCGGGCGTCGCGCAGACGAGTTCAGCTCATCTGCGCGACGATCGCACGGGCACAGTCCAGCGATTCGGTGCGGCTGGTGTCCACCTCGACGTCGTACGCGACACCCTGGTGCACGACCGCGGCCTGCGACGCGGCCATGCCGGGCACCCGGTCGCCTCTGGCGATCTCCCGGGCGGTCGCGATGTCTGGGTCGCAGCGCACTCCGACCCAGAGCACCCGGAGGCCCTCCAGGTACCGGCGAACGCGCTCCTGCGACGCACCCCCGCCGAGAAACACGTCGTCGACGATGACCGGGGCACCGGCCCTAGCCATCGCGGCAACGCCGACCCACCAGGCGTGCTGCAGGCCGTCGAAGCCCTCCCCCAGGATGACCTCGCCCTGCGTCCCGAAGGTGACCATGGACGGTGGCAGCCGCTCGATCAGGTCGTCGATCCCGAGGTTGATCCAGGGCCCCGGGAGCAGGTGTCTGAGGCAGCGGACAATTCCCGACTTGCCTGAGCTGGATCCGCCATTGAGCACGATGACCTGAACCGTCATCCGCTGGGTCGTCCTTCCGGGTCAGATCTTCTCGATCGGGGCGTGTCGCAGCACCAGCCACAACGTCTGGTCACCGAAGTCGATCTGCGCCCGGGCACCCGGGCCGTGCCCCTCCACGGCGACCACCCGGCCGAGACCGTACCGCTGGTGGTTCACCCGGTCCCCGGCGGTGACCTTCGGCCCCTGTGGCAGCTCGCTCGCGGTGGCCAGCCGGCTGCCGTCCACCCCGAGCTTGCGGGCCAGTTGTACCGCCCGGGGCGTGCCGCCGGCAAACCCACCGCGACCGCCGGGGGTCCGCTCCGCGCGACCGCCCACGCCGCCGCCACCGCCGCCCCACGAGGTGTACGAGCCCTCGGTCCGCTCCCAGCGGACCAGCTCCGGCGGCAGCTCCTCGACGAACCGGGACGGCGGGTTGTAGGACGGCTGGCCCCACGCCGAGCGGGTCACCGCCCGGGAGAGGTAGAGCCGCTGCCGAGCGCGGGTGATGCCGACGTACGCCAGCCGACGCTCCTCCTCCAACTCCCGAGTGTCGCCCAGCGAGCGCAGGTGCGGGAAGACGCCGTCCTCCAGGCCGGTCAGGAACACCACGGGAAACTCCAGGCCCTTGGCGGTGTGCAGGGTCATCAGGGTGACCACACCCTGATGCTCGGGGTCGTCGGTGGGCACCTGGTCGGCGTCGGCGACCAGCGCGACCTGCTCCAGGAAACCGGCCAGGGTGGCCCGCTCCCCCTCCGCGCCGGTCGCCTCGATCCGTTCGGTGTACTCGCGCGCGACGCTGACCAGTTCCTGGAGGTTGTCGACCCGGCCCGCGTCCTGCGGGTCGAGGCTCTCCTCCAGCTCGGTCAGGTAACCCGAACGGGTCAGCACCGCCTCCAGCACCTCCTCCGGGGTGCCGTCGACGGCCAGCTCACGGGCGGAGTCGAGCAGCGCCACGAAGTCGGCGATGCCGTTGGCCGCCCGGGTCGAGATCCCCGGCGCGTCACCGGCGCGCCGCAACGCGGCACCGAAGGAGATCCGGTCCCGGCTGGCCAGCGCCTCCACACAGGCCTCGGCGCGATCGCCGATGCCCCGGCGCGGGGTGTTCAGGATCCGCCGCAGGCTGACCGTGTCGTCGTCGTTGACCACCGAGCGCAGGTAGGCCAGGGCGTCCCGGACCTCCTTGCGCTCGTAGAAGCGCACCCCGCCGACGACCTTGTACGGCAGACCGAGACGGATGAACACCTCCTCGAAGACCCGGGACTGGGCGTTGGTGCGGTAGAAGACCGCCACGTCGCCCGGACGCGTCTCCCCGTCGTCGACCAACCTGTCGATTTCCCGGGCCACCCAGTCCGCCTCGGCGTGCTCGGTGTCGGCGACGTACGCGACGATCGGTTCACCCTGGCCGGCGTCGCTCCACAATCGCTTCGGCTTGCGAGACGTGTTGCGGTCGATCACCGCGTTCGCGGCGTTCAGGATGGTCTGCGTGGAGCGGTAGTTCTGCTCCAGCAGGATGGTGCGGGCGTTTGTGAAGTCGCGCTCGAACTCCAGGATGTTGCGGATCGTCGCGCCCCGGAAGGCGTAGATGGACTGGTCCGCGTCGCCGACCACGCACAGCTCCGCCGGGTCGAGGCCCTCGGTGCCGGAGACCAACTCCTTGATCAGGACGTACTGCGCGTGGTTGGTGTCCTGGTACTCGTCGACCAGCACATGCCGGAAACGACGGCGGTAGCTCTCCGCGACGTGCGGATGCGACTGGAGCAGATGCACCGTCGTCATGATCAGGTCATCGAAGTCCAACGCGTGGGCCTCGCGGAGCCGCCGCTGATAGAGGGCGTACGCCTCGGCCAGGGCGCGTTCGTTGGGGCCGCTGGCCCGCGCGGCGAACGTCTCCGGGTCGACAAGCTCGTTCTTGAGGTTCGAGACCTGGGCGGCCAGGCCCCGCGCCGGATACCGCTTCGGGTCCAGGTCGAGCTCCCGGGCGACGAGCTGCATCAGCCGGCGGGAGTCGTCCGCGTCGTAGATCGAGAACGTGGACTTCAGGCCGGCCTGCTCGTGCTCGGCACGCAGGATCCGTACGCAGGCGGAGTGGAACGTGGAGACCCACATCAGCCGGGCCCGTGGGCCGACCAGGGCGGTGACCCGGTCCTTCATCTCGCCGGCGGCCTTGTTGGTGAAGGTGATCGCGATGATCTCGCCGGGATGCACGTCCCGCGCCGCGAGCAGGTACGCGATCCGGTGGGTCAGCACGCGGGTCTTGCCGGACCCGGCGCCGGCCACGATCAGCAGCGGCGAGCCCGCATGGGTGACCGCGTCCCGCTGCGGGCCGTTGAGTCCCTCCACCAGCTGCGTTGGGTCGAGGCGGCCGGGCGCGGGCCGATGAGGCTGCAGCGCCCGGGCAGGCTCGGGCTCGGGCGGGGACGCGGGGATGTCGAAGAGAGGATGCATCGCACGGCGAGTCTATGCCGCCGGCCGGACATCGCCCGCCGACGGCACCGCCCGGTGGCGTGACCCGGCAGCACCGGCGGGAGGGATTCTTCCCGACAGGTGAGCGGATGAGAGCCTTCCCCGGCCTTTCCTTGCGCGCCGACCCGGTCCGGCGGCATACTCGGCAGCGTGTTCGACAAGCGCTTCTACTTTTACTACGGCTCCGGGAGTCCGGCAGCCGTAGGTCGCGCCTGATCGATCAGACCTACGAAAAGCCCCGGGCTCTCGGAGCCCGGGGCTTTTCGCGTCCCGGAATCCGGGCAACGGGCACCACACCGCGAGGGGTACCTGAAGATGACAGACGTGATGGAGCAGAACGGCGGCGCGACCGGGTCCGGCACGATCTCGAACGGCGCCGGTGCCACCGGGCCCGAGGGGGGCACCCCCGCCACGGGGACCGCCGAGCCGGACGCCGCGAGCCGGATCGCCGAGATCCGGGTACGGATCGACGAGATCGACCGAGCGCTGATCGAGTTGTGGCAGGAGCGGGCCGCGCTCTCCCGGGAGGTCGGTGCGACCCGGATGGCCTCGGGCGGTACCCGGCTCGTCCTCTCCCGCGAGCAGGAGATCCTGGAGCGGTTCCGGTCGGCCCTGGGCGCAGACGGCACCCAACTCGCCCTACTCCTGCTCCGCGCCGGCCGCGGCCCCCTCTAACCCCCACCCCCACCCCCACCCCCACCCCCCGACCGCCCCGTTGATCAAGAAGTTTGCGTCTGCGTTCGCGCTGTTCCAGACGCAAACTTCTTGATCAACCTGGGGCTGGGTGGGTGGGTGGGTGTTGCAGGATGTGGACCGGGGCGCCGGCTGCTGGTGACGGCCGACGCCCCGAATCACTGAGGAGGCACTACCTTCACCGCTGCTTCCGGTACGGATGGACGGGAGCGGCGGCGTCTGTGGGGCTACTCCGACGCGTGCACCACGTCGCGTACCTCAGCGAAGTGGCAGGCGCTCGGGTGGCCCGAACTGTCGCGGACCTCCAGCAGCGGCACCTGCTCGGCGCAGATGTCCTGGGCCTTCCAGCACCGGGTACGGAACCGGCAGCCCGAGGGCGGGTTGGCCGGCGACGGCACGTCACCGGTCAGCACGATCTGATCCCGATGCCCACGCAGCTTCGGATCCGGCACCGGCACCGCCGACAGCAGTGCCTGCGTGTACGGGTGGGTCGGGTTGTCGTAGATCTCGTCCTCGGTGCCGATCTCGATGATCTTGCCGAGGTACATGACCGCGACCCGGTCGGCGATGTGCCGGACCACCGACAGGTCGTGGGCGATGAAGATGTACGACAGCCCGAGCTCCTTCTGGAGCTTCTCCAGCAGGTTGATCACCTGGGCCTGGATGGAGACGTCCAGCGCGGAGACCGGCTCGTCACACAGGATGATCTCCGGGTTGAGCGCCAGCGCCCGGGCGATGCCGATGCGCTGCCGCTGACCGCCGGAGAACTGGTGCGGGTACCGGGTGATGTGGTCCGGGTTGAGACCGACCAGATCGAGCAGCTCCTGCACCCTGGCCCGCCGCTTGCCCTTCGGCAGCACGTCCGGGTGCACCTCGAAGGGCTCGCCGATGATGTCGCCGACGGTCATCCGCGGGTTGAGCGAGGTGTACGGGTCCTGCATCACCAGCTGGATGTTGCGTCGGCCCCGACGTCGCTCCTCGGCGCCGACGTTTGACATGTTCTTGCCCTGCACGAACAGGTCGCCGGAGGTCGGCGTCTCCAGCCCCACCAGCAGCCGGGCCAACGTCGACTTGCCGCAGCCGGACTCGCCCACGATGCCCAGCGTCTCGCCGCGCCGCAGTTGCAGGTTGACCCCGTCGACCGCCTGCACCGCACCGTACTGCTTCTTGAAGACGATGCCCCGGGTCAGCGGGAAGTGCTTGACCAGGTCGCGGGTTTCCAGCACCACATCACTCATCGCCCTTGACCTCCTTCCAGAAGTGGCAGGCGGCCGTCCGGCTCGGCGACACCTGGTACAGCGGCGGCGCCGGGTCCTTCCGGCAGACCTCCTGCGCGTACCCGCACCGGGGGTTGAAGGCGCAGCCCGGCGGGATGTTGGTAAGCATCGGCGGCAGGCCCTTGATGGCACTGAGCTCGTGACCCTTGAGGTCCAGACGCGGGATCGACTCCAGCAGACCCTTGGTGTACGGGTGGGCGGGGCTGGCGTAGATGTCGTTCACGCCGGCTTCCTCGATGACCCGGCCGGCGTACATCACCGAGATCCGGTCCGCCACGTCGGCCACCACACCCATGTCGTGGGTGATCAGCACCAGGCCCATGTTCCGTTCCCGCTGCAACTCGGCGAGCAGCGCCATGATCTGCGCCTGCACGGTCACGTCCAGCGCGGTGGTCGGCTCGTCGGCGATCAGCACCTCGGGGTCGAGCGCCAACGCCATCGCGATCATGACGCGCTGCCGCATACCACCCGAGAACTGGTGCGGGTAGTCGTTCACCCGCTGCTTCGCCGCCGGAATCTTCACCAAGTCCAGCAGCTCGACGGCACGGGCCTTGGCGTCCTGCCGGGACATGCCCCGGTGCTTGCGGAACAGCTCGGCCAGCTGGAAACCGACGGTGAAGACCGGGTTCAACGCGGAGAGCGCGTCCTGGAAGATCATCGCGATCCGGTTCGCCCGCACCTTGCGGCGCTCCGACTCCGGCAGCTTGAGCAGGTCGACGCCCCGGTAGAGGATCTCACCGCCGGTGATGAAGCCGGGTGGGGTGTCCAGGATGCCCATGATCGCCTGAGCGGTCACGCTCTTGCCGCAGCCGGACTCGCCGAGGATCGCCCGGGTCTCACCCGCTCGCAGGTCGAAGCTCACGCCGTTCACGGCGTGAGCGATGCCGTTGCGGGTGCGGAACTCCACGTGCAGGTCCTTGACCTGCAGCGGCAGCGCATCCGGGTCCACGCCCGCCAGCGCCTCCATCTTGACGTTCACATCAGTGCTCATGCCGGCACTCCGCTTCGCTCCGTGCCCTCATGAGGCACCGTCGCCCTGTGCTGATGATTCGCTCGCAGAAGCTCGCTCATGCCGGCACTCCGCTTCGCTCCGTGCCCTCATGAGGCACCGTCGCCCTGTGCTGATGATTCGCTCGCAGAAGCTCGCTCATGCCGGCACTCCGCTTCGCTCCGTGCCCTCATGAGGCACCGTCGCCCTGTGCTGATGATTCGCTCGCAGAAGCTCGCTCATGCCGGCACTCCGCTTCGCTCCGTGCCCTCATGAGGCACCGTCGCCCTGTGCTGATGATTCGCTCGCTGAGACTCGCTCATCGGACTCACCGGAACTTCGGGTCGAGGGCGTCACGCAGCGCGTCACCCATGAGAATGAAGGACAGCACCGTGCCGACCAGCAGACCACAGGGGAAGAGCAGCAGCCACGGGTCGTCCAGGAAGTAGACCTGGTGAGTGCTGATCATGATGCCCCAGGACTGCGCTGGCTGCTGCAGCCCCACACCGAGGAAGGTCAACGTGGCCTCGGCGGCGACGAACGAGCCGAGCACGATGGTGGCGTACACAAGCATCGGGGCGATCGCGTTCGGCAGGATGTGCCGGAACATCAACCGGGAGTTGCGGGCACCGACCGCCTTCGCGGCGTGCACGTAGTCCAGGTCCTTCGACGAGATGACGCTGCCCCGGATGATCCGGGCGATGGTCGGCCAGGCCAGTAGGAACAGCACCGCGGTGATGGTCCAGATGTTCTGCCGCTTGATCACCGTGAGGAACACGATCGCGCCGAGCAGGAACGGCAGCGAGAAGAAGATGTCCATCACCCGGGAGATGACCGCGTCGACCCAGCCGCCGTAGTAGCCGGCGAGCAGGCCGAGCACCCCACCGAACACCACGATGCCGCTGGTCGCCATCACCGCGATCACCATCGACGGGCGGGCACCGTAGATCGCGTGCGAGTAGTAGTCGCAGCCCAGCACGTCGAAGCCGAAGGGGTGCTCCCAGCTCGGCGAGACCCGGGACCTGTCGGTGCTGCACGCCCGCGGGTCCTGGCTGGTCCAGAGCTTCGGGAAGAGGGCCATCGAGCCGACCGCGAGAACGTAGACGAAGGCGATCACGAAGACCGGGTCGCGCAGCAGCTGCCGCCGGGCGTCCGCCCACAGACTCGCGTTGCGCTCCTTGCCGCCCGGCGCGTCAGGCGTAGGGCCGTCGCCGGCCACCGGCGCACCACCGATGGCGGAGCCCGCGCTAGTCAGGTCACTCATGTCCACACCTCGTTTCGCTCCACCCGGCCATCAGGAACGGTCGGAAGACCTACGTCCGCCACCGTGATTCGGTCACTCATAGCGGATCCTCGGGTCGAGCACGGCATAGAGCAGGTCGACCAGCAGGTTGGCCAGCAGGACGACCAGCACCAGCATGGTCACCACCCCGACCACCACCGAGGACTCACCGGTACGCGCCGACATCGTCACCAGCCGGCCGATGCCCGGCACGTTGAAGATGGTCTCGGTGACGACCGCGCCGGCCATCGCGGCGCCGATGTCGACGCCGAGGAAGGTGATCACGGGGATCAGCGAGTTGCGGAGCGTGTGCACGCCGATGACGCGCTTGTTGGTCAGCCCCTTGGCCTTGGCGGTACGGACGTAGTCAGCACGGATGTTCTCCATGATGCTGGTCCGGGTGAGCCGGGCGGTGGTAGCGAGCGAGACCGCGCCGAGCACCATGCCGGGAATGATCAGGCTTGCGAACGGATAGTCGGGCTTGAAGCCGGGGCTGAACATGCCGGAAGAGATCACGTCCGGAATCCAGTCCTGGTCCCGCAGCACGTTGCCGAACTTGACCCCGACGAACTCCCGGACCACCAGGCCCAACACGAAGATCGGCACCGAGATGACGAAGACCGTGCTGATCTTCACCAGGTAGTCGGTGAAGCTACCGCCGCGCAGACCGGCAAGCACACCCGCTGCGATGCCGACGACCGCCTCGAACACGATCGCGATGACCAGCAGCTTGAGGGTGAACGGAATGGCATCGGCGACCAGGTCGGTGACCTCCCGCTGGCGCAGGTTGATGCCGAAGTCGAAGTGGAAGAAGATGTTCTGCAAACGGTCCAGGAAGAGCCCGAAACAGGGGTTGCCCCGCTGGTCCAGGCAGGGGTCGCCGTAGCCGAGCCGCTCGGTGATCGCCGCAAGCAGCGCGGGATCCGGCGTTCGGTCCCCGAACAGCGCCCGGACCGGGTTCCCGCTGAACTGGATCGCCAGCGAGGTCATGTAGTGCAGTAGGAACATGGTGCCCAGCACGGTGGGGATGAACTGGAGCAACCGTCGAATGACGTAGCGCCCCATGACGGGGTCTCCTCTCGGCGCTGACGTGGCGGCAACGATCACCCTGTTGGGGTCACCGTTGCCGCCACGTCGTATTACGGCAGGATCAGGAGTCTGAAGCTCAGTTCTGCTTCAGCGAAATCGCACCGTAGTCGGCATCCGAGACGGCGTTCCAGACGAACTGGTCGACGTTCTCGCTGTAGACCGCGCCAACCTTGTTGAACCACATCGGGATGACCGGCAGGTCCTCGCCGAGGATGTCCTCCGCCTTCTGGTAGGACGGGATCGCGGCCTGGATCGAGTCGGCCGAGTCACCCTCCTTCATCAGAGCGTCGAACTCCGGGTTGGTGTAGCCCGAGTTGTTGCTGCCGGCACCGGTGCCGTACAGCGGGTAGAGGAAGGTCTCCATGAACGGGTAGTCCGGACCCCAGCCGAGGCGGAACCCACCGGTGAACTTCTTCTGGTCCGCGGTCTCGAGGTACTCGGCGAACTGCAGGTTGACCTTGAGCTCGTAGTCGATGCCCAGGGCCTCCTTGATCTGGTCACCAACCGCCTGCAGCCACAGGTCGTGGCCGGCACCGGCGTTGGCCCACAGGATCAGCTTCTCACCGGCCGGCCAGCCGCCGGCCTCGGCGAGCAGCTGCTTGGCCTTCTCGACGTCCTTGGTGCAGTACTTGCAGACGCCCTCACGCGCACCCTCGAAGGTCGGGGCCACGTAGCCGGTCGCCGGGGTGAACCGGCCGTCGAAGACCGCGTCGATGATCGACTGACGGTCGATCGACAGCGACAGCGCCTGACGGATCCGCTTGTCCTTGAAGGCGTCCTGGTACAGCGGCATACCGACGTAGGTGAAGCTGTCACCCGGCTGCTCGTACATCCGGTCGCCGTACTGCGCCTGGGCCTCCTTGTAGCGGGCCGGGGGCAGCGTGTAGAGCACGTCCAGCTCGCCCGCCTGGAAGGCGGCGTAGCCGGCGTCGATGTCGGCGAAGATCCGGTACTCGATGCGGTCCGGCTTGCCCGGCTCACCCTTCCAGGTGTCGCTACGGACCAGGTTGATGGCGACGTTGTGCTGCCAGCTGCCATCGATCTTGTAGGGGCCGTTGCCGATCGGCGTCTCGTTGCACTTCGCGATGTCGTCGACGCAGGCCTGGGCCATCGGGAAGAAGCCCGGGTAACCGATCGTGGTCGGGAAACCGGAGAACGGCGCGTCGAGCTCGACGGTGAAGGTCAGGTCGTCGACCTTCTTGAGACCCGACATGGTCTCGGCGGTCGGCTCCGGAGCCTTCTTCGGGCCCTCGCCGTCCGGGTCCGCCGGCGCCACGTCCGCCTTACCGGCGATCCGCTTCATGAAGTAGCCGTTGTTCTGGGCGTTCGGCCCGTAAGCGGCGTAGTTCCACGACCGGAGGAACGCGTCGGCGTTGACCGGCTCACCGTTGTCGAAGGTGTAGCCGCTCTTGAGCTTGATCGTCCACAGCTTCTGGTCGGTCGACTCGACCGACTCGGCCAGGTCCATCTCGACCGCCGAGGTCTCGGCGTTGTACTTGACCAGACCGCGGTACAGCTGACGGATCACGTACAACGACGGCTCGTCGTCGCCGCCGGACGGGGTCAGGAACGCCGGCTCGGCGTTGTACACCCGCAGCGTGCCGCCGGACTCGCCGGCCGGCTCGTTGTCGTCGCCACCGCTGCTACAGGCGGTAGCCAACATGGCGGTGGCGGTCGCCGCGACCGCCACCTTCAGGAATTTCCCGCGCATGGGAGTGCCTCCTCAGGGCGCTCGGCTCACGAGGGGGTTGTGAGGTGCCTGCAACTGTGACACCCGATGCGCCCAGGCGGGAAGGCGTGTTATCAACCCGATACCCGCCCGGGACGGTGCCGACATCGACCCACAGGCACCACTCCGGCGCGTTGGAGGCATGGTATGAGCTGCTCGTCAACCACATTTCCACGCTCGGCCGACCGTCGGATGACGCGGGCCCGACGACTCCGCGAACCCGCCGGAGCATCGACGTGAATCCCGCCACTCCTTCCGCAATCCTATCCGAAAGTATGAGTCTGATTCCAGACCAGCGGTCGATCGTCTTGGTCGGCTGACGGACTCCTGCCCCCCAAAAGCGGTCCGACCCCGAATCCCGCGTTGCTGCGGAATCCGGGGTCGGACGTGGTGTCGCGGCGTGGTGATCAGGCCGTGAAGTGGATCCTGCGACGACGCAGCACCAGGACGGTGACCGCACCGGCGACCAGGAGCACCAGGCCGGCGGCGATCGCGGTGACGATCGGCGCACCGGTCAGCGGCAGACCACCGTCGTTCGAGGCCGGCGAGGTGGACGGGGCGGGACTCGCCGGCGACTCCTCGGGAGTGCTCGGCGTCGGCTCCGGCGACGGGGACTCCGTCGGGGTGGACGGCGTCGGCTCCGGCGTCGTCGGCTCGGGGCTCGGCTGCGGCGCCGTGAAGGTGGCCTTCGCCTCGGCGGTCACCGTGGCGCCGGTGCTGCCGCCCAGGATCAGCTTCTGCGCCGCCTTGGGCCCGGTGTAGAGGAACACCCGGCCGAAGGAGACCGAGTCGGCGGCGGACGCGGTCACGCTGACCTCGCCGGCTTCCTCGGTCGTGAGCCAGAACTGGCCGCCGTTGTCGGTCGTGGTCACGGGCGCGCCCTCGGCGTCGACCGCCGACCCGCCGGTGACGGCCAGCGTGATCTCACCCGCCGGCCCCGTCACGGTGAACGGACCGGCCTTCTCCCCGACCTTCGCGGTGGCGGTGGCCGGATCGATGCTCAGCTCGGCCTTCGGCTCGGGCTGGTCGGTGGCATTCGCGACCAGATAGTCGTGGACCTTCTTGATCACTGCGTACCGCTGCTTGTTGATCAGGCCACGCCCGGCGGCCCAGTCACCGAGTTCGATGCCGTCGCTGAAGTGCCACACGGCGGTCTGGGTACCGAAGTAGAGCAGGTTGCGGCGTACCTTCGCGTCCGTCCCGGCGGGCACGGTGGCACCGGCGGCGGCCAGCAGCGCGGCGGAGTCGGCGTTCGGGTACCCGTGGGTCAGCACCCACTGCACCTTCGCGAGGTTCTTCACCTGGGACTCGTCCCAGGTGCCCTCCTGGTACTTGCCGTTGATCGCGACGTTCGTGTGGTAGTCGATGCAGAAGGCCGGAAGCTGCTTTCCGTCGATCTTGATTGCCAGTGCCGAGGTCCGCTTGACCTTGCCGTCGAGCAGCAGCTTGACGGTGCTGTCCGGCACCGACTTCGCCACGCCGGTGGCCGGGTCCTCGGCGGCGGCAGGGGCGGCGGCACCGAGCGCCAGCGCGCCGCCGGTGACGGCCGCGAGCGCGATCCGCGCCCAGCGCCGTCCTCGTTGTCCGATCATGATTTTCGTGCACCTCTCGGGCAGGGAGTGACCCGCGTACGCGCGGGTGGCCGGAGTCGCCGTTCCCGCGGGATGAACGGCATCCGCACGCAAGGAAAGGCGAGGGGCATTATTGACCGCGACTTGATCACATGTCACGCCCTGCGGCCTGATTAGCCGCTTATGCCGAGAAGGTCGGTTATACCAAACGCCGGTCCGCCGCCCAGCGGGACAGCTCGTACCGGTTGGACATCTGGAGTTTGCGCAGCACGTTCGAGACGTGCGTCTCGACGGTCTTGATCGAGATGTAAAGCTCCCGGGCGATTTCCTTGTACGCGTACCCCCGGGCGAGCAGCCGCAGCACCTCGCGTTCCCGGTTGGTCAGCTGGTCCAGTTCCGGATCGGCGACCGGGGCGTCCGGCCGGGCGGCGAAGGCGTCCAGTACGAAACCGGCCAGGCGCGGGCTGAACACCGCGTCGCCGTCGGCCACCCGCCGGATCGCCGCGGCCAACTCGTCCGGCGAGATGGTCTTGGTGACGTAACCACGCGCACCCGCCCGGATCAGCCCGATCACATCCTCGGCCGCGTCGGAGACGCTGAGTGCCAGGAAGCGGACCTCGGGATGGCTGCGCCGCATCGCCTCCAGCACCGCCCGCCCACCACCGTCGGGCATGTGCACGTCGAGCAGGACCACGTCCGGTCCGGTGGCCGCGATCCGGCTGACCGCCTCGGCCACCGTGCTCGCCTCGCCCACCACCTCGACGTGCGCACCGAGTTCGGCGCGTACCCCGGCTCGGAACATGGCGTGGTCGTCGACCAGGAACACCCGCAGCCGTCCGGGCCCGGTGCTCTCCGGCTCGACCGGTGGTGTCGACTGCTCGGCCATCATTTGTCCCTCTCCGCAGTGGCCGACTCCCGGGCGATCGGCAGGATCAGCCGGACCTCGGTCCCCTCTCCAGGCCGGGAGCGGATCTCCGCCCGGCCACCGTGCCGTTTCATCCGCCCGACGATCGAGCCTCGGACACCGTGCCGATGGTCCTCCACCGTATCCGGATCGAACCCGACACCCCGATCCCGTACGAAGACACTTACCTGTTCGGGCTCGACCTCGGCGTAGAGCGAGACGGTCTGCACCCCGGCGTGCCGGGCGGCGTTCACCAGCGCCTCGCGCGCCGCGGCCACCAGCGCGCCGACCCGCTCGTCGGTCTCCCGGTCGCCCACCACGACCGCCTCCACGGTGATCGCGAAGGTGTCCTCCACCTCGGCCGCGGCCTGCTCCAGCGCGGCGGCGAGGCGTTCGGTGGGTGACGCGGTGGGCTTGTAGAGCCAGTTGCGCAGCGAGCGCTCCTGGCCCCGGGCGAGCCGCTGCACCGTCTTGACGTCGCTGGCGTTGCGCTGGATCAACGCGAGGGTGTGCAGCACCTGGTCGTGCACCATGGCCGCCAGTTCGGCCCGCTCCTGCTCGCGGATGCGCCCCTCGCGCTCGGAGCGGAGCTGGTTCCAGGTGCGCCAGAGCACCGGCGCGGCCACCACCCCCACACCCGCCAGCCCGACCGACGCGAAGATCACTCCGTTGATCACGGCGTCGAGGTTCTGCGCCGGGGAGTAGACCGCGGCCACACCGATGATGCCGACCGCGACCAGCACCCCGCCCCCGACGAAGCGCAGCACGAAGGCCCGCCGGTCGCTCTCCTCTATCACCGCGCCGAGCCAGGGCACCGGCATCGACTCGCCCCACTGCCGTCGCCGCTCGGGCGCGGACTGGTGCCAGATCACGCCCGCGCCGACCGCGATGATGGCGACCAACCAGCCCGCCGTGCCGGCCGCGCCGACCGAGTCGAAGACCATCACCTGGATCAGCAGTACGCCGAGCCCGATGGCCACGAAGGGCAGCAGCTGGCCGACATCGCGGCGCGGCGGTACGGCGTTGTCACCGGGTCGCAGCGGCACGACCGCCCAGAAGGCGGCATAGAGCAGCAGACCCAACCCGCTCAGCCCGAGCAGCACCATGAAGGCGATCCGGACCCGGACCACCGGAACTCCGAGATGCTCGGCGATGCCGGCGGCCACCCCGGCGGCCATCCGGTGCTCCGGGGCGCGGTAGAGGCGGGGTGGTTGACTGATGCTGCTGATCGCGGGCTCCCTGGTCAGGACTGTCGAGCCGGACGAGAGGCGAGGATTTCCGGCGCCGATCCGATCGTCACACGCGGCGTGGCCGCCCGACCACGGGGACGCCCCCGACATTCGGGCCGGTCGGATCTCAGGGTGGGGTCAGGGTCGCTTCCGGAGGCCGCTCGGGCATCGGGCGCAGCAGGATCGAGGCATGACCGACGACGCTGCCCAGCCGCACCGGCCGGGGCCGACCGAACCGGAGTCGACGCCTCCGGCGGCCACCGGGCCGGCCGTACCCGAATCCCCCGGTGCCGAGGCGGACGGCCCGGCCGCACCGGCCGACGGGCGGGCGCCCACCGGTGGAGCGGCGTGGGACGACGCACCGCCGCCCGTTGCCGCCGCGCCACCGCCCACCGGCGGAACGGCATGGCACACCGCGCCACCGTCCGCCGGGCCGGGGGGGCCGGGCGGACCCGGAGGGCCGGGCGGACCCGGGGAGTCGGGCGGACCCGGGGGGCCGGGCGGACCCGGGGAGTCGGGCGGACCCGGGGGGCCGGGCGGACCGGGCCGACCCGGCGGGCCAGGGTGGTGGGGCGGGGCCGGTGCGCCGCCGCCGGGAGGCGGCCCGGGCGGGCCGTTCGGCGGCGCCGGCTTCACCTCGCGGTACGGGCTGGTCCGGCCACGCGAGGGCCGCTACCTGGCGGGCGTCTGTGCTGCCGTCGGTCGAGCCACCAACACCGACCCCGTGCTCTGGCGGGTGCTGTTGGCGGTCCTGGGCTTCTTCGGCGGTGTCGGCATCCTGGTCTACGTCGCCGCCTGGTTGATCATCCCGGGCGAGGGCGACACCGCCTCGCCCATCGAGTCCATGCTGGGCCGTGGGCGTTCCAGCATGTCCCCGGTCACCGTGATCGTCCTCGGCGTGGTGGTGGCGGTGGGCTTCGGCTTCGTCGTCACCGACGCCTTCCGCGCGGTACTGCTCGGCGCGGCCATCCTGGTCGGCGGCGCGCTGCTGCTGAATCGTCAGCAGCGCGAAGCCCGACCCGAGTCGGCCGTACCGGGTACGCCGGACGCTGGTGTCGGCGCGAGTCCACCTCCGCCACCCGGTCCGGTGCCGCCGGTCAGCTATCCCGGGCCGACCGCCTATCCGGCCGCGTACCCGGAATTCGGCCGGACCACGACGGTCGCGCCGCCCGTCTTCCACCCAGCCGGCCCGACGTCCGGCGTTCCCTCGGCACCGTCGGTGCCGGGCGGGCCTGAGGAGCCAACCATGCAGTTGCCGACGGCGTCGGCATGGCCGACGAGCGCCGCCGCGGCGGGCCCGGCGGTCACCCCACCGACCTACCGTCCCCCGTTCGCCCCGCACGGCCCTTACGCCGGGCCGCCGAAGGTGGCCCCGCCGCCACCGCCCAAGTCGAAGCCGCCCCGCAAGCCACGGGAACGATCGGCCCTGGGCGCGGTGACCTTCTCGTTGATCTTTGTCGCGTTGGGGCTGGTCGGCGTGCTCGACCTGCTGGACGTCTTCGAGATCGGCGCGTCGGCCTACTTCGCCGCGGCACTCGCGGTGATCGGCCTCGGCCTGCTCGTGGGTACCTGGTTCGGGCGGGCCCGCTGGCTGATCGCGCTCGGGCTGGTGACCGCCGCCGCCCTGGCCGTGGTCACGGTCGTCGAGTCCTACGACCGGGTACGCGGGGTGGACGGCGCGGTCACCTGGGCACCGACGAGCCACCGCGACCTCGCCGTCCGGTACGAACAGAGTTTCGGCGACGCGGTGCTCGACCTGCGGGCGATCGACTTCGACCAGCAGGAGACGGAGATAACCGTCGCCATCAACTTCGGTGAGGCCACCGTGGTGCTGCCACCGAACGTGGACGTCACGGCGGTGACCCAGGTGACCGCCGGTGACGCGAACGTCCTCGGCCAGCGAACGCAGGGCATGGACAACCGGCCCGTTGACGTCGTCGATCTGGGTCCGGACGGCGCCGGGGGCGGCAAACTGCGCCTCAACCTGCACGTCAACGCCGGACACATGGAGGTGACCCGGTGAGGACCCACCGCACCGACCTGGTGTCGTTCGCCTTCGGGCTGCTCTTTCTCGCCCTCGCCGCCTGGTGGCTGCTCGCCCAGGTGCTCGGTCTCGTACTGCCACCGGCCGGCTGGTTCCTGGCCGGCGGACTGATCCTGGTCGGCGGGCTCGGCCTGATCGGCGCCCTGCGTTCCAGCCGATACAACGGTCGGCCCGCACCGGCCGACACTCCCGACGACACCGGCCGGAAAGAATCCGCACCGGACGCCGCGGAGAGCGCCGCCGATCCGCTTCCGGGCCCGGTGAGTCCCGACACCCCGACGGACGAGCCGGCCCCGGTCAGCTCGGCACGGGCGGCCGACCCGGATCCGCAGGTGGACCGCACGCTGGATCTGTTCGGCGGGGCGGACGAGACGCCACCGCCCGGACGGCAGGGGCGCGACGCCTGACCGTGCGGCCACTGTCGCTCGCCGCCTATGCTGGCCGGTGTGCTCCCGCCAGCGCTGGCCGGCCCGCGCCGCAGGGCAACCCCGCGGGTCGTCGGCGCGCGGGCCGTCCGTGGCCGGGCCGACCTCGCCGCCGGCGGTGACCATCGCGTCAGTCGCCTCTACCCGTCAGGAGCCCGTTCGACATGACCCAGTCCCCCGCCGTGCGTACGCCCGACCGATCCGGTCCGGTCCGCCTCGGCGAGCGCGCCGCCCGTACCCTCGTCTCCGAGCTTGCCCGGATCAACGAACCGAAGGCCGCCCTACTGGTCGGCGCGGCTCCGGAGTCCGCGGTGCTTACCGCGGCGATCGAAGCGATGCTGCCCGGCGACACCCTCACCCTGGTACCCGCCGAACGGGTCAGCGCCACGGCGCTGCGGGAGCACGTCACCGCCCAGGGCCGCTGGGTCGCCGAGCGGGTCCGGGTCGTGGACAGCCTCGCCGAGGCGGAGGCCGCTGCGGTGGTCATCGCCGCCGAGGCGTTCACCGGCACCGCTGACGAGGCCCGCACCACCATCGGGACACTCACCAAGTACCTGGCCGACGGCGCGGTGCTCAGCGTCGCCACCGCCGTCGCCCGGACCGCCGGCGCAGCCGCCGAGTTGGACCGGCAGGGCGCGCTGTACGGCGTCGGCAACGACCTGGTGCTGCTCAACAACCCGCCGGTACGCGTGTACCGGCTCCGCTTCACCCCGGCCGAGGCCGCAGCGGCCGAGCGGCTCGCTCCCGCGTACCGGCCGTCGAGCGTGCCGCTCAGCCGCGACATGCACATCGACTCCAACGGGGTCGCCGCCGCCGGCATCGCCCTCGGGCTGGCCGCGCTGACCCGACTGGCCCGACCGAAGTCGAAGCTCTGGCTGCTGCCCGCGCTGGCCGCCGCGCCGGTGGCGGCCTTCTTCCGGGACCCGCAGCGGGACGTGCCGGAGGACCCGTCGGCCGTGGTGGCCGCCGCCGACGGACAGGTGTTGTCGGTGCAGCGCCTGACGGACGAGCGCTTCGGCGACAGCGAGTTCCTCCGGATCGCTGTCTTCCTGTCGGTGCTGGACGTGCACGTCAACCGCTCCCCGGTGGCCGGCAAGGTGGTCGACTACTTCGTCGCCGACGGCGGGTTCGTCAACGCGATGAAGCCGGACGCGGAGCACAACGTGGCCGCCTACACGGTGTTGGACACCGCCCACGGCACCGTGGTGGTGGCCCAGCGGACCGGCCTGATCGCCCGCCGGATCGTGCAGCGCGCTCCGATCGGCGCGTTGCTGGCCCGGGGCGAACGGTTCGGGCTGATCCGCTTCGGCTCGCGTACCGACGTCTACCTGCCGGCAGAGGCCGCGGAGCCGCTGGTCGGCCCGGGTGACAAGGTGATCGGTGGATCGACCGTGATCGCCCGCTGGCGCTGACCCGGTAGGCGACCGCACGCGGGTCGCGGCCGGCACGCGGATCTGGGCCGGCACGCGGGTGGGCCGGCACGCGGGTTGCGGCAACCTGGGCCCCCAGCCGGCCCGGAGGCCGCGACATGCCGCGAGTTGGGTGCCGCCTGGCGGAGATGGGGCGAAGAGAAAGGGGTGTCGCGGCTTGGCCGCGACACCCCTTTTCAGCAGCGGGTCAGACGATGGTGCGACGCTGGCGCAGCCAGAGCACCGGACCGCTGACCAGATATCCGACCACGATCAGCCCGAAGGTGAGCCGGACGTCGATCAGGGCGCCGATCACCGGCGCGAGCCAGACCCACGGCGGCAGCTTGACCAGGCGGGCGAGCTTGGCGTAGGGGAAGCTGCTGACCATGGTGAAGGCGAGCAGGGCCACCCCGGCGATCTGCACCGCCCCCGGCACCGGCATTCCGATCACCACCATCAGGGCGAGCACGGCAGCGGCCATGGTGGTGGGTACGCCGGAGAAGAACCGTCCGTCGCTCGGCGAGACGTTGAACCTCGCCAGCCGGATGGCGGCGCAGGCGGCGACGAGCGCGGCGGCCACAGCGGCGGCGGCCGTCGGCGCGGAACCGGCCAGCGACGCGTAGACCACCACGGGTGCGGCGAGACCGAAGGAGCACATGTCGGCCAGCGAGTCCATCTGGGCACCGAACGGGCTGGACACCCCGAGCTTGCGGGCCAGCGCGCCGTCCAGGCCGTCGAACGCGACGCAGGCGATCAGGAGGAACGCGGCCAGCCGCACCTCACCCTGCATGGCGACGAAGATCGCGTTGATGCCGAGCAGCAGGCTGGCCAGCGTGCAGGCGTTGACCAGGGCGAACTTCATCCGCCGGGCCGGGGTCCGCTCGCCTGGCAGCAGCGGCGCCGGTGTCGCTGTCGACGCGTCCAGCGCCGGAGCCGGCGCAACGGGTGGGTTGACCGTGACCGGGCCGGCCAGTGGGCCGACCGGGGCGATGGTCTCCATCCCGGTGCGGCGGGACCGCCGGAGGCCGTATCGGCGACGCGGGCGGTCCTGATACCGGGGCTCGGGCAACAGGTCGGTCGCGCCGTGCATCTCCGCACCTCGGCGGCCGACGCGGACCAGCAGGACCTGGCGGGCGAGGGTGCCGCTGCGGCGCAGCGGGCCCGTCCAGCTTCGCCCTGCGGGACGCGGGCTGTCAGTCGTACGACGCCGGCGCCATGGGGCTCTCGGCACGTTTCCTCCATCACCGGATCGGCTTACCGCAACGTGGCGGGCGTCCGGCTGTCTCGTGCCGGACCTTCCTGGCCCGGCAGCCGTTTTGCGGAGTACACCATCGCACAGGGGGGTGGGGAATGGCGATAGCTGCCGGCGGTACTTATATCTCCCTTAACCGCGCGAACCGCCGTCTTATTCCCATCCGGGACACCATCGCCCGTTTTCTACGCCTGCCCTGCCTTGACTGTACCGGAGGTCGTCCGCCCCGGCTCGGTGGCGAGATCGGCCCGACATGGTCACCGTGGGTTCACCTGGACGGCTACAGGACCATCACCGCGATCTCAGTCAACGGAAGATTCCGCAGCTCAACTGGGGTGAACCAGGCGGCACGAGCGGTGGAGCCGCCGGCCAGTTCGGTCACCGCCGGTTCGGTCGGCAGGTCGACCTCCACCCGGTAGACGACCCGGATGCCGTGCCAGTCGATGGGGTATCCCTCCGGGCCCAGGGCCGCCGGATTGTGCAGGTTGTCCACCCCGATCAGCCCGGTCACCCGGCCCAGTTGGCCGGACTCCTCGACCAGCTCCCGTAGCAACGCGGTGACGGGTTGTTCACCGTGATCGGTGCCTCCACCGGGCAGGTGCCATCGGCCCGCTCCCGGGTAGCCCTCGGCGATCATGGTCAGCAACACCCGTCCGTCCGGGTCGGTGACCATCCCGTACGCCCCGAAGCGCTGCCGGCGATTGGTCCCAGGGCCGGGGAACGGCTCTCGACGGCGCAGGGCATCGGAGGGCAGCGGAACGACCGGCAGACCGAGAGCTTCGGCGGTGAACGGCAGCAGCGGCAGCTCGGCCGCCTCGTCCAGGGTCAGCCAACGGGCCAGGTCGGTGCTGCCGTCGCGCTCGGCACACAACCGTCCACCGATCGTCGCCACGTCGAACAGCATCCGATCGGTGTGCAGGGCGACCCCGAGCTCCGGGTACGGCACCACGTCAGCGACGACCGCGCGCAGCCCGCTCACCTCGACGGTCAACCCGGTCTCCTCGGCGACCTCGCGGACCACCGCGTGCGCGGGATGTTCGGCGTGTTCCAGTCCACCGCCGGGCAGCGACCACACCCCGGGAAAGTCCGCCAACGAGGAGCCCCGCACCAGCAACACCTGCCGCTCGGCGTCCCGCAACACGCCGTACGCGCCAACCCGCCGCACCCGCTCCACAACCCCACGCCCCCGTCCACCACCGCGCCCGCGCCACCGCGTCCTGCGGAACAGCGTCGATCATGAAGCTATCGCCGTCGCCAGGCTTGTCGGAACAATAACTTCATGATCGACGCGCGCACGTACCCAGGCACGATGCGTGGGTGGGTCAGGTCAGCTGGGCGGCTTGGACGGCTTCGGCGGTGACCTCGGTGAGGCGGTCGGTGGGCAGGGCGCCGAGTTCCTCCCGGGCGAACCAGCGGGCCTCGCAGGTGGAGCCCCCGACGTCACCGACGGTGGGCGGGGCCGGCTGGTCCACCACCACCCGGTAGAAGGCCCGCACCCCGTGCCAGTCGATCGGGTAACCCTCCGGGCCGAGCGAGGCAGCGTCCCGGTGACTGGCCACCCCGAGCAGCCCGACGAGCCGCCCGGTCTGCCCGGTCTCCTCGACCAGCTCCCGGATCAGCGCCGCGCCCGGCTGCTCGCCGTAGTCGGTACCGCCCCCGGGCAGGTGCCAGCAGCCGGCACCCGGGTAGCCGTCGGAAACCCGGGTCAGCAGCACCCGACCTTCCGGGTCGGTCACCACGGCGTACGCGGCGAAGCGCTGCGCCCGGTGCAGCCCGTCCGGGCCGGGCACCGCGTAGAAGGAGGGGAACTCCGGCGGCTCGTCCGGCACGATGTCCGCCGACGAGGCGGGCAGCCCGAGCGCGCGGGCGGTGAACGAGCGGAGCGGCAACCGCGCCGCCTCCTCCCGGGTGAACCAGCGGGCCAGGTCGGTGGGTCGGTCGACCCGGTCGGTGAGCGAGCCGCCCCGGACCGACACCCGGTAGACCAACCGGTCGGTGTGGATGGTGATGCCCCGCTCGGGCAGTGCCCGCATGTCGGCCAGCACGTCGTGCAGGCTGGCGACGGCCACCGACAGGCCGGTCTCGGCGGCGGTCTCACGGACGACGGTGTGGTGCGGGTCCTCGCCGTGGTCGACCGCCCCGCCGGGCAGGGACCACGTGCCGGGGGTGCCGGAGCGCTCCGATGCGCGGACCAGCAGCACTCGGTCTACGGAATCAGTACAGACTGCGTATGCCGCGATCCTGCGCAGCGGCTCCAGCATGGTGGTCACGGAGCCAAATTCTCCCCGCCACCCGTTACCGACGCGGAAAAGAGTCGGATTCCTGACTGATACCTCGCCCCTGAGACAGGGTTCAGGGTAGGGATCCGGGCGGTCACCGAGGTCGATACGCTGCGCGACGAGGACCGTGGAGACATGACTTCCACACCTCACGCTCCGTACCGGCAACTGCGCCGCCCCACCACCGACCGGATGATCGCCGGGGTGGCCAGCGGTCTCGGCCGCTACTTCGGCGTCGATCCCACCCTGGTCCGGGTGGCATTCGCCGTCGTCACCCTGGTGACCGGCGGGATCGCCGCCCTCGCGTACCCGATCATGTGGTTCCTGATGCCCGAGGAGCCGGCCGGCGCACCCGCCTGGCCGCACCCGACGCCCGGCGCGCCGCCCCAGCCGACCGCCACACCGCACCCCGCCTGGCCGTTCCCCGGGCCGACCGGCCCGGGGCCACACGCCGGACCGCCGGCACCGACCACCTGGCCGCCGGCAGCCAACCCGCCCGCATCGCCGACCCCGCACCCCGACGCTCCGCCCGCACGACCCGAGCCGTCGGCACCTGCCGACATCGGCCCGGCCCGCCCCGAAGGTCCGTCGGCCCGACCGGAGGCCACACCCACGCGTCCCGACGAGTTGCCGACGCAGCCCGCGGACGGCCCGGCGACGGCCGACGCCGAGGCGGCGCATCCGGACACCACGTCAGAGGCCGGGGCGACGCCGGAACCGACGCCGCGACCGGCACCTCAGCCGCCGGCCTGAGACACCGTCAGCGCACCACGACGGGGTACGGCGTCACTCCCACTCGATGGTGCCCGGGGGCTTGCTGGTGACGTCCAGCACCACCCGGTTCACCTCGGCCACCTCGTTGGTGATCCGGGTGGAGATCCGGGCGATCACGTCGTAGGGCAGCCGGGACCAGTCGGCGGTCATCGCGTCCTCGCTGGAAACCGGGCGCAGCACCACGGGATGCCCGTAGCTGCGCCCGTCACCCTGCACCCCGACGCTGCGGACGTCGGCCAGCAGCACCACCGGGAACTGCCAGACGTCCCGGTCGAGACCGGCGGCGCTGAGTTCCTGGCGGGCGATGAAGTCGGCCCGGCGGAGCACGTCGAGCCGCTCCCGGTCGACCGCCCCGATGATCCGGATGGCCAGGCCGGGGCCCGGGAACGGGTGCCGCCAGACCATTGCCTCGGGCAGCCCGAGCTGGAGGCCGAGCGTACGGACCTCGTCCTTGAACAGCGTGCGCAGCGGCTCGACCAGGGCGAACTTCAGATCCTCGGGCAATCCGCCGACGTTGTGGTGGCTCTTGATGTTGGCGGTACCGGTGCCCCCGCCGGACTCGACCACATCGGGGTAGAGGGTGCCCTGCACCAGAAACTCGACGTCACCGTGCGAGGCGATCTCCCGGGCGGCGGCCTCGAAGACCCGGATGAACTCCCGCCCGATGATCTTTCGCTTCTGCTCCGGGTCGGTCACCCCGGCCAGCGCGCCGAGGAACCGGTCGGCCGCGTCGACCACCTTCAGCTTGATGCCGGTCGCCGCGACGTAGTCCTTCTCCACCTGCTCGGCCTCGCCCGCCCGCAGCAGCCCGTGGTCGACGAAGACGCAGGTGAGCTGGTCGCCGACGGCCTTGTGCACAAGCGCGGCGGCGACCGCTGAGTCCACCCCGCCGCTCAGGCCGCAGATGACCTCCTTGTCGCCGACCTGATCGCGGATCCGGGTCACCTGCTCGTCGATGATGTTCTCGGCTGTCCAGGTCGGCTCGATCCCGGCGATCTCGTAGAGGAAGCGGGTCAGCATCTCCTGCCCGTACGCGGTGTGCCCCACCTCCGGGTGGAACTGCACGCCCGCCCGTCGGCCGGTGACGTCCTCGAACGCGGCGACCGGCGCACCCGCCGACTCGGCGGTCACCGTGAAGCCCTCCGGGGCCTCGGTCACGCAGTCGCCGTGACTCATCCAGACCGGCAGGTCGGCCGGCAGGTCACGGAGCAGTACGCCGGGTTCGAGCAGGCGGGGACGCAGCGGGGTGCCGCCGTACTCGCGGCTGCCGGTGCGCGCCACCGTGCCGCCGAGGGAGCGGGCCATCGCCTGGAACCCGTAGCAGATGCCGAAGACCGGCACGCCTGCGGTGAACAGCCCGTCGTCGACCTGCGGGGCGCCCGGCTCGTAGACGCTGGCCGGGCCACCGGAGAGGATGATCGCGGCGGGATCGCGGGCCAGCATCTCGGCCACGGGCGTGGTGTGCGGAACGATCTCGGAGTAGACCTTCGCCTCGCGTACCCGGCGGGCGATCAGCTGGGCGTACTGGGCTCCGAAGTCGACCACGAGGACAGGACGCGGCAGGCTCATAGCCGGCAATCCTACCCAGCGTGACGCCCCCTCCCCCCGCCCCCACCCCGCCCTCCCTTGCCCACCGCCCCCCGTCGACACACCCCCGTCAGGGGTGGTGGAGGGCGGCGGGGGCGTGTGGGGGGGACGGCGGGGTGGTGTGGGGCGATCGGGGCGAGGCGGCGGTACGGGGAGCCGGGGGCGGGGCGGGGGTCGGGGTCGCCCTTGTTGGGCCAGAGGGACAGAGCGCGCTCGGCCTGGGCGGTGATGGTGAGCGACGGGTTGACGCCCAGGTTGGCCGAGACGGCGGCACCGTCGACGACGTGCAGGCCGGGATGACCGTGCACCCGGTGGTAGGGGTCGATCACGCCATCGGCGGCGGTGGCGCCGATCACCGCACCGCCCAGGATGTGCGCGGTCACCGGGATGTCGAACGGCTCGGTCAGCGCGCCGCCCGGCGTACCGTCGATCTCCTCGGCGAGCAGCCGGACCGCCTCGTTGCCGGCCGGGATCCAGGTCGGGTTGGGGCGGCCGTGGCCCGGGCGGGAGACGAGCCGGCGGCCCCGCAGCCGAAGGGTCAGCGAGTTGTCGGTCGACTGCATCACCAGGGCGATCACCGTACGCTCCGACCAGCGTCGGACGGAGAGCAGCCGGGCGGCCACCCGGGGCTGCCGGAGCAGCTGCCCGAGCCACCGGCGCAGCCGGTGCGGCCCGCCGTCGACAAGCACCGACTGGAGCAGCCCCATCGCGTTGGAGCCCCGGCCGTAGCGGACCGGCTCGATGTGGGTCTGCGGATCCGGGTGGAACGAGCTGGTGATGGCCACTCCCTCGGTGAAGTCCAACCCACGCTCCCGGGCCCGCCGGCGCGGTACGGAGGCACCCAGGATCGCCTCCGAGTTGGTCCGGGTCAGCTCGCCGAGCCGGGACGAGAGGTTGGGCAGGTGCCGCTGTTCCCGCATCTCGTGCAGCAGCCGCTGGGTGCCCAGCGCACCGGCGGCGAAGATCACCTGGTCGGCGTGGATCACCTGCGACCTGCGGCGCAGCCAGGTGCCGGTGCGCTCGGCGTGCACCTGGTACCCGCCGTCGACCGGCCGGACCGAGGTCACCGTGGTCAGCGGATGTACCCGCACGCCGAGCCGTTCGGCCAACCAGAGATAGTTCTTGACAAGCGTGTTCTTCGCGCCGACACGGCAGCCGGTCATGCAGGCGCCGCAGTGGGTGCAGCCGGTACGCTCCGGGCCGGCCCCGCCGAAGTAGGGATCGGCGACCCGCTCCCCCGGCCGTCCGAGGTGCACGCCGACCGGGGTGGCGTGGAAGGTGTGCCCCACTCCCATCCGCTCGGCGACCTGCCGCATCGCCTGGTCCGCCCCGGTGGCGATCGGGTACGTGGTCACCCCGAGCATCCGTTTGGCCTGTTCGTAGTGGGGGGCCAGCTCGGCCCGCCAGTCGGTCAGGTGCCGCCACTGCGGGTCGTCGTAGAAGGCGTCCAGGGGCTCGTAGAGAGTGTTGGCGTACACCAGCGAACCACCACCGACGCCGGCTCCGGACAGCACCAGCACACCGCCGCCGGCTCGCCGGTGGGCTGCCCGGAGCAGGGTGATGCGCTGGAGGCCGAAACAACCCAGCCGCGGTGCCCAGAGGAAGCGACGCAGCCGCCACGACGTCTGCGGGAACTCGTCGTCGGCGAACCGCCGGCCCGCCTCCAGTACGCCGACCGAGTAGCCCTTCTCGGCCAGCCGCAACGCGGCGACGCTGCCGCCGAAGCCCGACCCGATGACCACCACGTCGTACCGCATGAACGCATCATTACTTGCGAGTAGCTCTCGCGCCAGGACCTGAATCCGCGCGATCATGCTCCGCACCGCGTCAGTCTCGCCCGTTCGGGACGCAACCACGAGCCCGGTTCAGCGCGTTGGACCGATATCGACCCAGGGCGGGTGTCGAAGTTCTCCGTCGAGCCGAGCGGCGTCGCAGGCGGTCGCAGGCGGCGTCGCAGGCGGGCAGGGATTCGACAGACGCCCTAAGGAGGCGGGGGATGATGCTCGGAGCAGACCGGAAACGGTTGACGTTGGTGCTGGCCGGCCTGGTCACACTTGTGGTGGTCGCGGTGATCGGCGTGGTGATGGCGCGTACCGGCAGCGACGACCGCCGGACACCGACCGCCGCCACCGGCGGCCCGAGCGAGTCGCCCAGCCCGAGCCCCAGCCCGAGCCCGAGCCCGCCGCCGGGTGCCGACATCACCGGCCCGCTCAACCTGCTACTGGTCGGAGTGGACACCCGGGTGAGTGTGCCCGACTGGGAGCCGCACGCCGACGCCGTACTCGTGCTGCACGTGCCGGCGGGGCTGTCGCAGGCGTACCTCTTCTCCCTGCCCCGCGATCTGGTGGTGGACATCCCGGCCTACAAGCCGGCCGGCTACCCGGGCGGGCGGACCAAGCTCACCCATGCGATGAGCTACGGCAGCCGGGTGCCGGGCCGCCCCAAGCGACCCGACGCCGCCCAGGGGTACGAATTGCTGCGCCGTACGGTCAGCGACTACACGGGCCTGCGCATCGACGCGGGCGCGGTGCTCACCTTCGGCGGCTTCGACGAGCTGGTCGACAGCCTGGGTGGCGTGGACATCCGCGTCGACCAGCGGGTCGTGTCGCGGCACCGGCAACCCGACGGCAAGCACCGAAAGCCGGGCCCGGGCGTGGGCGGCTACGTCGGGCCACAGATGGTCTACGAGCCCGGCGAGCGTCACCTCAACGGATGGCAGGCCCTCGACTACGCCCGCCAGCGCTACCTGCCCGGTGGTGACTACGCCCGGCAACGCCACCACCAGCAGCTGATCCGGGCGCTGATCGGGAAGATCCTCGACCAGGATCTGGCCCGGCAGCCCGAGCGGGTCGAACAGGTGGTCACGGCGCTCGACGACGCGCTGCTCTACGTCGGCGGCCGGCGGATCGTGGACTTCGCGTACGCCCTGGGCTCGTTGTCGCCGCAGGCGGTCACGCTGGTCGGGCTGCCCGGAGCATCGGTGGGTCGGGGCAACGCCTACCGGGGCGAGGAGCTGACAGCCGTCGGCCGCCGTTTCCTCACCCAGCTGCGCGCTGGCAAAGCCGACGCCTTCCTGGCCGACAATCCGAAACTGAAGGTGAAGAGCTGACCGGGCCCCCGCCACCGGGCGATGGAACGCCTCGCCCGGTGGCGGAAAGGTTCTAGAGACGCTTCGGCGCGGCCGGCTTCTTCTTGCCGTAGAGCCAGGCGTCGAAGAGCTTGTCCAGCTTCTCACCGGAGATCCGCTCCGCCAGCGCCACGAAGTCCTCAGTGGTGCCGTTGGCGTCGCGCTTCTCCCGCGCCCAGGTCTTGAGGATCTCGAAGAACGCCTTGTCGCCGACGGACACCCGCAGGGCGTGCACCGTCATCGCGCCGCGCTGGTAGACCGACTCGCTGAACATGTTCTTCACCCCCGGCTTGCCCGGCGGCGTACGCCAGACCTCCGCCGGCACCCGCGCCATCCGGATGTCGAACGCCTCCTTCGCGGTGAACTCGTCGGTGTGCTCGGCCCACAACCATTCGGCGTACGACGACAGACCCTCGTTGAGCCAGATGTCCTGCCACCGGCTCAACGCCACGCTGTTGCCGAACCACTGGTGGGCGACCTCGTGCGCGACCACTCCGGTGTTCTCGCCCCGCCGGAAGAAGCCGGCCGAGTAGACCGACCGGCTCTGCGTCTCCAACGCGTACCGGATCCGCTCGTCCGAGACGACCACACCGCCGTACGCCTCGACCGGGTACGGGCCGAAGACGGTTTCCAGGTAGTCGGCCACCTTGAGGGTCTTGGCCATCGAGGCGTCCGCCGCGCCCTTGGACACCTTCGTGGTGACCGCGTTGAACACCGGCCGTCCCTTGTGGCTGCCCTCTTTGATCCGGAACTTTCCGATCGTCACCATGCTCAGGTAGCTGGCCATCGGCGTGTTCTCGGCCCAGCGCCAGGTGGTCCAGCCGGCGGTGCTGGTCTTGCCGCCCGGAACGCCGTTGCTGATCGCGGTCAGCCCGTCCGGGACGGTGATCTCGAACCGGTAGGTGGCTTTGTCCGACGGGTGGTCGTTGACCGGGAACCAGGTGCTTGCCGACTCGGGCTGGCCGAGTGCGATCGCGCCGTCGCTGGTGTGCAGCCAACCACCCTCACCGACCGCCTGGTTCTTCAGTGACTTCGGCTTGCCCGCGTAGGTGATCTCGGCGGTGAAGTCCCGGCCGGACACCAGCCCATCCGCTGGAGCGACGACCAGTTCGTTCTTCTCCTGCCGGTGTTGCGCAGGTGCACCGTCCACGGTGACCTGGCTGACCTTCAGGTGCGCCAGGTCGAGGTTGAACGACGACAGATCGGCCGTCGCCTTCGCCTGGACCGTGGTGACGCCGCTCAGCTGGTCCTTCGCCGGGTCGTAGCGGACCTTCACCGTGTAGCCGGCAACGTCGTAGCCGCCGTTGCCGTAACTCGGGAAGTACGGATCCCCGGCTCCCGCGGCACCCGGTTGGAAGTCCGGTGGCGGTGTCGCCGACTCGCTCGGCGTCGCCGTGCTCGGCTCCGCCTCCTCCGGGGCGGCCGAATCACAGCCGGTCAGCCCCAACGTCCCCACCAGCAGCAGAGCCACGCTCCGCCGAAGGTGCGTCCGCACACCTGTCATCGCTCGTTCCTCCCCGTGACACGTGACCGGCCGACGGCCGGCCCGCGCGACCGACAGTCCGATCGCAGGCCGCAGCCTACCGATCGAATGATCACTGGAAGAACGTCGTTCGGGCGGTGGCCGCGAGCCGTTCTCCGGCCGACGGCGGCCGGGCGGACGAGACGCCCGTCAGGCAGGACGCGCACGGCGATGCCCAATCAGGACAGCGGGTGCGGCGGTGCCGGTCAGGGCCGGGTGGGTGCGGCGGTGCCGGTCAGCCAGGCGTCGAAGAACGGGCCCAGGTCGCGGCCGGAGACCCGTTCGGCCAGGGCGACGAAGTCGTCGGTGGTGGCGGTGCCGTCCCGACGCTCGCTGGTCCACGTCCGCAGCATCTCGAAGAAGGCGTCGTCGCCGACGGTACGCCGCAACGCGTGCACGGTGAGCGCCCCGCGCTTGTAGACGGCGGTGCTGAACATCTGGCCGGGGCCGGGGTCGAGGGTACGCCGGGACCAGTCGGTGGCCGCGTACTGGATCTCGAAGTGGCGCTGGGCGCTGCGCCCGCCGTCGTGTTCCTCCCACAGCCACTCGGCGTAGCTGGCGAAGCCCTCGTTGAGCCAGATGTCGCCCCAGCGGGCCAGCGCCACACTGTTGCCGAACCACTGGTGGGCCAGCTCGTGGGCGACCACGCTGTAGTTCGGCTCGCCGCCCCGGAAGAACCCCGGCCCGTAGACCGGCCGGGACTGGGTCTCCAGCGCGTATCCGATCCGGCCGTCGGAGACCACCACGCCGCCGTACGACTCGAAGGGGTACGGCCCGAAGCGGGTGGTCAGGAAGTCGGCGATCTCGCCGGTGCGGGCCAGGGAGGTCGCCGCCGGCCCGGTCGTCCGCGCTCCGTCAGGTACGGCGGTGACGATGGGCTTGCCGGCGTGCTCGCCGGTCTGCACCCGGTAGTCGCCGATCACCAGCGTGGTGAGGTAGCTCGCCATCGGCGAGCGCTCGGCCCAGCGCCAGGTGGTCCAGCCGTCGGCGCTGGTCCGCTCCCCGGGCACCCCGTTGCTGAGCGCGGCGAGCCCGTCCGGGACTGTCACCTGAAGGTCGTAGGTTGCCTTGTCCGACGGATGGTCGTTGACCGGGAACCAGGTGGCCGCCGAGTGCGGTTGGCCGAGGGCGATCGCGCCGTCGTCGGTGTGCTGGAAGCCGCCACTGCCCAGCACGCCGTCGGCGTCCGCCTCGGGCACACCGCCGTAGTCGACCTCCACGGTGAACCGGCTACCGGAGTCGAGCCCCCGGGCCGGGGTGACCACCAGTTCGCCGTCGTCCCGCCGGTGCTCGGCCGAGGCACCGTCCACTGTCACCGAGCTGACCTCCAGCCCGGACAGGTCCAGGTTGAATCGGGACAGCGCATGGGTGGCGGTCGCGGTGATCTCGGCGCTGCCGGTGAGCCGGTCATCAGCCGGGTCGTAGCGCACCACGAGCCGGTAGTGGGCCACGTCGTAGCCGCCGTTGCCGCTGCCCGGCACGTACGGGTCGCCGAGATCGACGCTGCCCGCCCGGAATCCGCCCGGCGTCGCCGCGTCCCGACCCCCGATGCCGCTGACCAGTACGACCGCCGCCACCACGGCCGCGACCAGCGCCGCCGCACCGGCCCCCCACCACCTGCCAACCCTGCTGCTCACCAGCCCGAGCCTACTGCCGCCCGGTCCGTCGATCATGGAGTTGTGGCACGTGGCGAACCGGGCATCACCCAACCAACCGGGTGCCACAACTGCATGATCGGCTCAGCGGTCCAGGACGAGGCCGACCTTCTGGAACTCCTTGAGGTCGCGGTAGCCGCACTTGGCCATGGCACGACGCAGGCCGCCGAAGAGGTTGAGCTGGCCGTCCGGTTCGTCGGCGGGGCCGAAGAGAAGACGCTCCATCGAGCCGAGGGGCTCACCGGCGGTCTCGAAGGCGCCGCGGGGCAGCGACGGGTGGCTGGCCGCCGAGTGCCACCAGGACCCGCCGGCCGGCGCCTCCTCGCACAGCGACAACGGCTCGCCCAGCATCACCGCGTCCGCGCCGCAGCCGAGGGCCTTGGCGATGTCGCCGGAGGTCCGGATGTCGCCGTCGGCGATGAGGTGCACGTACCGCCCGCCGGTCTCGTCGAGGTAGTCGCGGCGGGCTGCGGCGGCGTCAGCGATCGCGGTGGCCATCGGTACCCGGATGCCGAGCACCGACTCGGTGGTGGACCACTCGTCCCCACCGATACCGATGATCACGCCGGCTGCGCCGGTGCGCATCAGGTGCAGGGCCGTCTTGTAGTCGGTGCAGCCGCCGACGATGACCGGGAGGTCGAGGTCGGCGATGAACTCCTTGAGGTTGAGCGGCTCGTCGGTGGTCGAGACGTGCTCGGCCGAGACGATGGTGCCCTGGATGACCAGGATGTCGACGCCCGCGTCGAGGATGACAGGTGCCAGCGCCAGCGTGTGCTGCGGTGACACGCGCACCGCCACGGTGCCGCCACCGTCGCGCAGCTCACGGACCCGCTCGGTGATCAGATCCGGCCGGATCGGCTCGGCGTACACCTCCTGGAGCCGTTTGGTGGCGCGGGCGTCCTCGTCGAGGCCGCCGAGTTCCTCAAGCACCTTGCTCGGGTTCTCGTAACGGGTCCACAGCCCTTCGACGTTGAGTACGCCGAGCCCGCCGAGCTGACCGAGCCGGACGGCCGAGGCCGGGCTCATCGTCGCGTCGGAGGGGTGCCCGACGCACGGGATGCCGAACTGGTACGCGTCCAGCTGCCACCCGGTGGAGACGTCGTCGACGTCCCGCGTCCGGCGGGACGGCACGATGGCGATGTCGTCCAAGTGGTAGCCGCGCTGCGCGGTCTTGCCCAGCCCGATCTCGACCACGTCACGCATGGGGCACTCCAGATGTCTTCGGGGGTGGGGGGAGGGGTCAGCGGGTGTGGTAGTTGGGGGCTTCGACGGTCATCTGGATGTCGTGCGGGTGGCTCTCCTTGAGCCCGGCCGCGGTGATCCGGATGAGCTGACCCCGCTGGTGCAGCTCGGGGATGTTCTCCGCACCCGCGTACCCCATCGCCAACCGCAGGCCGCCGACCAACTGGTGGGCCACCCGGGCCAACGGCCCACGGTACGGCACCTGACCCTCGACGCCCTCCGGGACCAACTTCTCGTCGCTTGTCACGTCCTGCTGGAAGTAGCGGTCCTTGGAGTACGACTTGGCCTGCCCACGGGACTGCATCGCGCCGAGCGAGCCCATGCCGCGGTACGTCTTGAACTGCTTGCCGTTGACGAAGATCAGCTCACCGGGGCTCTCCTCGCAACCGGCCAGCAGGCTGCCGAGCATCACCGTGTCCGCGCCGGCGACAAGTGCCTTGGCGATGTCGCCGGAATACTGGATGCCACCGTCACCGATGACCGGCACGCCGGCCGGACGGGCCGCCCGGGTGGCCTCCATGATCGCCGTGATCTGCGGAACACCGACGCCCGCCACGATCCGGGTGGTGCAGATCGCGCCCGGGCCGACACCTACCTTCACCCCGTCGGCGCCGGCCTCGACAAGCGCCCGCGCACCGGCGTAGGTCGCCACGTTGCCGCCGACGATGTCGACGGCGACGTCCTTCTTGAGCCGGCTGACCATCTCCAGCACCGCGCGCTGGTGACCGTGGGCGGTGTCCACGATGATGACGTCGACGCCGGCGTCGACAAGTGCCCGGGCGCGCTTGTACGCGTCCTCGCCGACACCGATGGCCGCCGCCACCCGCAGCCGCCCCGCCTCGTCCTTGGTGGCGCTCGGGTACTGCTCGCTCTTGGTGAAGTCCTTCACGGTGATCAACCCGCGCAGCTTGCCCGAGCCGTCGACGATCGGCAGCTTCTCGACCTTGTGCTGGCGCAGCAGGCCGAGCGCCTCGTCCTTGCTCACCCCGACCGGGGCGGTGACCAGCGGCGCCTTGGTCATGATCTCGCGGACCGGCACGGCCGGGTCGGAGACGAAGCGCATGTCCCGGTTGGTGACGATGCCCACCAGCTGCCCCTGGGCGTCCACCACCGGCACACCCGAGATGCGGTAGCGCCCGCAGAGCTGGTCGACCTCGCGGAGGGTGTCGTCCGGGCTCGCGGTCACCGGGTTGGTGATCATGCCCGACTCGGAGCGCTTGACCAGGTCGACCTGGAGCGCCTGGTCCTCCACCGAGAGGTTGCGGTGCAGCACGCCGATGCCGCCCTGGCGGGCCATCGCGATCGCCATCCGGGCCTCGGTGACCGTGTCCATCGCGCTGGACAGCAGCGGGATGGAGAGCGAGACGTTACGGGTCAACTGAGTGATCGTGTTCACCCGGCTCGGCACCACGTCGGACTCACCCGGCTGGAGCAGCACGTCGTCGAAGGTCAGCCCCAGCGGCACCACCCGGGCCGAACCGGCGGGCAGCTCGGGCAGATGGCCACCCAACTCGCCGCCCTCGACGCCGGCGGGAAGGTCGGTACGGGGCGAATTCTCCACGATTGCTCTCCTGAGCTGCTCGAACCGGGCTTCAGCGAGGTGGCACGGGGGCACCGGCGAACGCCGGGCGAGGGTGTCAGCCTCATCGTACCCACTGAAGCTTTCTCCTCCTGAACCGCGCGGTGCCCGCCCCGGTGACGGCTCGCGCGACCGGGGGACACGCGTCAGCGGTGGCAGGGGACTACGGTGAGGGGGTGCACGACGATCCCATCGACCCGTTCACCGGCGACCCGACCGATCCGGCGGCCGACCTGGAGGCCCCCGACGACGACGCGCCGCTGGACCCACTGACCGACGTCGAGCGCCAGGACGTGCTGGAGGATCTCGCCGACCTGGAGATCTACCAGGCCCTGCTCGCGCCGATCGGCGTACGCGGGCTGGTCATCGAGTGTGAGGACTGCCGGGAACCGCACTACTTCGACTGGGACCTGCTCCGGGGAAACCTGCGGCACCTGCTCAGCTCCGGGCGCCCACGGGTGCACGAGCCGGCCTACGATCCCGACCCCGACCACTACGTCACCTGGGACTACGCGCGGGGTTACGCCGACGGCGTGCACGACACCCTCAGCGAAGGCACCGAGGACGAGCCCGGCTCGGGCCGCTGACCCGGCACCGGAAGCGCAGCTAGGCGGACTGGCCCGCTCGGCTCGACCGGCCGGGCCGGTCCGGCCGGCGGAATCGGCCGGGCCGAACCGGCCGGGTTGCTACGCGACCAGACCGGCCCGGAAGCCGGCGGCCACGGCGTGCGCCCGATCGCGGGCACCGAGCTTGCGGAACAGCCGGCGGGCGTGGGTCTTCACGGTGTCCTCGGAGACGAACAGTTCCCGACCGATCTCGGCGTTGCTCTTGCCCTCGGCCATGCCGAGCAGCACCTGTAGTTCCCGCTCGGTGAGGCCGATCGCGGACCGGTTGGTTCTGGGTGGCGATGTGGGCTTGCCCGGTTCGGGCTCGGCACCCGGTTCGGCGGGGTCGTCGCCACGCTGCACCGGCACCACCGCCGGGCCGCCCGCCGCGTCCGAACCCGGCCAGGCGGTGGGCGCCTCGCCGCCGGTACGACCACCGGGGGCCGGCCGGGCCGGGCTGCCGACCGCCGCGGCGTCCCGGGCCGGATCAGCGATCCGGTGCCGGTTGGTCCGACCGGGCGCGGCCAGCAGCAGCAGCGCCTTGGCGACGGCGCTGGTCAGATCCTGGTCGACCCCCTGGATCAGCCCGCGGGCCCCGGCACCGATGGTCGCCGCCGCCGCCTCGGACTCCTCGGCGCCGAGCAGCAGGACAGCGGCCTGCGGAGCGCGGGCCAGCACCCGGCGGACGAAGCCGACGCTGTCGGGGCGGGTGAGCGCGGTGTCGGCGAGCACCACATCGGCCGGACGTTCGGCCAACCGCAACATCACCTCGGGGTCGGAGACCGCCGTCCGGACGGCACCCGACAATCCCAACCGCGCTGCCGCGGAGGTCAGGTGCTGCGCCGCGAGCGGCGTTCGAACGCACACGAGAACGGTACGCACAGGCATCTCCTCTCCGCTGACGAGCAGACCATGACCAGCCCCGGTCGGGAGGAGGTTCCGGGCAATCCTCCCAACTTTTCCGACAGATAGGGCATATGCCGCAATCTGCCAGATGTTTTGGATCAAAGACGTGTGAGGCGAGAGACGCCCGGGTAGGGAGTGGCCAGGCCGGGAACGGTGCGCCTGCGCGGCCCGCCGCCCGGACAACCGGCCACAAGCTGTCTCGCGGTGCCGCGCGAGAGGAGGGGTGCTGATGTCGAACGTACGTAGACTGCCCGGACCCATCATCGACCTCTGGGACTGGCAGCGGCTCGGCGCCTGCCGGGGCCGCGACAGCGCCCAGTTCTTCCATCCCGACGGTGAGCGCGGCTCGTCCCGACTCCGCCGGGAATCCTCCGCCAAGGCCGTCTGCCGGGCCTGCCCGGTCCGCGCCGAGTGCGCCGCGCACGCCCTGGCGGTACGCGAGCCGTACGGCGTCTGGGGCGGCTTCAGCGAGTCCGAGCGGCTGCGACTGCTCGCGGTCGGCTGGGAGGATCTCGCCGACCGCCGCCAGACCCGCGTCGACATCAACCGCCTGGAGGCCCGGCTGGGCAGCTCGCACCGGTCGACGGTGCCCATCCAGCGCAACGTCGCCTGACCAGACCGCACCACCGACGCCGCGTCCCGACCAGAGGGACGCGGCGTCGCGCTGTCCGCACACTCCCGCCACTCCCGCCACTCCCGGCCGGTACCGGAGCGCCGGTACCTCGGGGTCAGGTGACGGTGAGGGTGACGGAATGCCAGCCGGTCGCGCCGTCGGGGGCGACGTCCTGCCGTTGGGCGGTCTGCGTCTCGCCGGTGCTGTCCGTCGCCCGCACCTGGAGGGTGTGCTCGCCCGGGGTCGCCGGCCACTGCCACGACCACTGCACCCAGGTGTCCACCGAGACGGTCGGCGCCAGTTGGGCCTCCTGCCAGGGCCCTTCGTCGACGCGTACCTCGACGCGCTCGATGCCCCGGTGCTGTGCCCAGGCGACGCCGGCGACAGTCACCGGGCCGGCGGCCGGGCGGTTGCGCGGGCGGGGTGTGTCGATCCGCGACTGCGTCTTGATCGGCCCCTGCGCCGACCACCCCCGGGGCACCCAGTACGCGTCGAAGTCCGCGAAACTGGTCAGCTCCAGCTCGGTGATCCACTTGCAGGCCGACACGTAGCCGTACAGGCCCGGCACCACCATCCGGACCGGGAAGCCGTGCTGCACCGGCAGCGGCTCGCCGTTCATGCCGACCGCGAGCAGGGCGTCCCGCCCGTCGCGCAACGCGGCCGTCGGGGTGCCACAGGTCCAACCGTCCACCGAACGCCCGACCACCTGGTCGGCGCCGTCCAGCGGCCCCACCTCGTCGAGCAGTTCCCGGATCGGCACGCCGAGCCAGCGCGCGTTGCCGATCAGGTCGCCGCCGACCTCGTTCGAGACGCAGGCCAGCGTGACGTACCGCTCCACCATGGGCCGGGCGAGCAGATCGGCGTAGCTCAGCGTGACCGGGTTGCGGACCCGGCCGTGAATGCGCAACTGCCAGGTCGCGGGATCGACCTGCGGCACCACGAGCGCGGTGTCGATCCGGTAGAAGCTACGGTTCGACGTGACGTAACTGGCCAGCCCGGGCTGGGCCAGGTCAGCGCCGGCCGGCACCGGCGGTGCGGCGGAAACCGGGGCCGGCAGCGTGATCGCCTCGCGGGCGGCCGACACGCCCTGACGGCCGGCCAGCCACCGGCCCGCCACTCCCCCGACGGCAGCCACCCCGAGCACGGTCCCGACGCCGGTGAGGAACCGCCGCCGCGAGTCCGGGTCGACCCGCCGCCCCGGACCTGCGGGGTCCGATGGGCCGCCGGAGGCCGGCGGGCTTCCCGGGACCGACGGACTGCCGGACGGCGTCGGTGGGGCCCACGGCCAGGGGTCGAGTTCCAGCGGGCCGGCGACGAACGCCCAGAGCGCCACCCCGCCGACCACCGCTCCGAGCAGCGACGGCAGCACGTCGGCGGCGTCCGCGCCGGCCCGGGTCAGGGCCGCCGCCGCGCCGATCCCACCGAAGACGACGATGCCGGCCAGGCCCACCGTCAGCCGCCGGGCGGCCAGCATGCCGATCAGGGCGGCGAAGCCGCCGAGCAGCAGCGCCGTGCCGACCAGCAGGGCGATCTTGTCGTACGTGCCGAAGACCTCGATGCCGAACCGCTTGACCGGCTCGGGGGCGGTGTCCACGACGAGACCGCCGACCGCGACGAGCGGCGACGATCGGGGGCCGGTCAGGGCGGCAACCACTTCGGCGGTGCCGATGGCCGCCGCAGCGGCGGCGATGCCGGCCAGGGCCGCGAACCGGGGTGTCGTGCTGCTCACCCGCCCAGTGTTTCCCACCGCCCGACGGTCCGGTAGTCGACGACGGCGTTCCGTAACCTCTCGTCACCGGTAGGCCGGTCCCGCTCATGCGCGTGGGGCGCACCGTCTCGTCGACGGTGCGCCCCACGTTCGGCGTACGGCAGGCTCAGAAGCCCGGGCCGTGCTGGTGGCTGTGACCGTGGCCGTGCGAGTGGCCGTGGCCACCCGCGGCGGGCTCCGGCTCAGCCGGCTTCTCCACCACGAGGCTCTCGGTGGTGAGCAGCAGACCGGCGATCGACGCGGCGTTGGTGACCGCGTTGCGGGTCACCTTGACCGGGTCGATGATGCCGGCCTTGGTCAGGTCGACGTACTCGCCGACGGCGGCGTCGAGGCCGTGGCCCCAGTCGCTGCCGGAGACCTTCTGCACGACGACGTAGCCGTCGTGGCCGGCGTTCTGGGCGATCCAGCGCAGCGGCTCGACAAGCGCCTTACGCACGATCGACACGCCGACCTTCTCGTCGCCGGTGAAGCCGAGGTCGTCGTCGAGCACCGACAGGATCTGCGCCAGGGCGGCACCGCCGCCGGGCACCGTACCCTCCTCGACCGCGGCCTTGGTCGCGGCGATGGCGTCCTCGATGCGGTGCTTGCGCTCCTTCATCTCGACCTCGGTGGCCGCGCCGACCTTGACCACCGCGACACCGCCGGAGAGCTTGGCCAGCCGCTCGGCGAGCTTCTCCCGGTCCCACTCGGAGTCCGAGGCCTCGATCTCCTTGCGGATCTGCGCGACCCGGTCGGTCACCTCGCTGGCCTGGCCGCCACCCTCGACGATCGTGGTGTTCTCCTTGTCGACCACGATGCGCCGGGCGCTGCCCAGCACCTCCAGGCCGACCTGGTCGAGCTTGTAGCCCAGTTCCGGAGCGACCAGCTCGGCGCCGGTGAGGATCGCCATGTCCTGGAGCATCGCCTTGCGGCGGTCGCCGAAACCGGGCGCCTTGACCGCGCAGACCTTGATGGTCTTGCGGATGGCGTTGACCACCAGGGTGGACAGCGCCTGACCCTCGACGTCCTCGGCGATGATGAGCAGCGGCTTGTTGTTCTGGAGAACCTTCTCCAGCAGCGGCAGCAGCTCCTCGATCGCGGAGATCTTCTGCGTGGTGATCAGGATGTACGCGTCCTCCAGGACGGACTCCTGCGACTCCGCGTCGGTGACGAAGTTCGGCGAGATGAAGCCCTTGTCGAACTGGAGGCCCTCGGTGACGTCCAGCTCGGTGTGCAGGGCGGAGCCTTCCTCGACGGTGATCACACCGTCGCGGCCGACCTTCTCCATCGCCTCGGCGATCAGCTCGCCGATGGTGGCGTCCTGCGCCGAGATCGTCGCGACGTGCGCGACCGACTTCTTGTCGGAGACCTCGACGGCCTTGCCGAGCAGCGCCTCGGAGACCTTGGTGGCGGCGGCGTCGATGCCCCGCTTGAGGCCGGCCGGGTTGGCGCCCGCGGTGACGTTGCGCAGGCCCTCGCGGACCATGGCCTGGGCGAGCACGGTCGCGGTGGTGGTCCCGTCGCCGGCGACGTCGTTGGTCTTGGTCGCCACCTCCTTGACCAGCTGCGCGCCGAGGTTCTCGTACGGGTTGGTGAGCTCGATCTCCTTGGCGATGGTCACGCCATCGTTGGTGATCGTCGGCGCACCGAATTTCTTGTCGAGGACGACGTTGCGCCCGCGCGGCCCGAGGGTGACCTTGACCGCGTCAGCGAGCGCGTTGACACCGTGCTCCAGCAGGTGCCGGGCGTCGTCCGAGAAGCTCAGGATCTTCGCCATGAATGTCCCTTCGAAGCGACGTCGCCCCGGCCCGGCGAGCCGGACCGGGGCAACGACACTGATCGGTCTGTCTTACTTACTTCTCGATGACCGCGAGGACGTCGCGGGCGGAGAGCACCAGGTACTCCTCGCCGGCGTACTTGACCTCGGTGCCGCCGTACTTCGAGTAGAGAACGGTGTCGCCGACGGAGACGTCGATCGGCACGCGGTTGCCCTTGTCGTCGATCCGGCCCGGGCCGACAGCGAGGACGGTGCCCTCCTGCGGCTTCTCCTTGGCGGTGTCGGGGATCACGATGCCCGAGGCGGTGGTGGTCTCGGCCTCGTTCGCCTGGACCACGATGCGGTCCTCGAGCGGCTTGATCGCAACCTTGGTCGCGGTAGTCACGGGCATACCCTCCTGGGGTACTTGGTTTCGTTGCCGATCGGCATGCCGACCGGCGTCAATCTGCCACATGCCACCGGGCGGGGCCGTCGTCGCGGGTGCCGGTCCGCCTGGCGTTCAACCCCCGGACACCAGGGCCCGAAGGTTGGCACCCTCAGGGTGAGAGTGCTAATCGCAGGTTATTCCTCGGCTAGCACTCCGTCAAGGAGAGTGCCAATCCACCACCCTCGTGTCGCCGCCCCTCCGCCACTTTTTACCCACTCTTCCGGCGTCGTTCGCCAGCGTTTACCGCAACACGCCGACAGTCTCTTCCTCGCCCGGCGACCGCCCCTTACTCTCCGGCGCGACCACGTCACGGAGGGCAGGCACATGGCGGACGTACCAACCCTGGGGTTCCTGCGCGACCAGTTGCGCCGGGCGCGCAAGGTGCGCGGGCTCAGCCAGGAGGAGCTGAGCAAGATGATCAACTACTCCACGTCGGCAGTGAGCGCGATGGAGATCGGCCCGAACCAGCTCAGCGCCGACTACCTGGCCCGGTTCGACAAGGTGCTGGAGACCGGTGGCCTCTTCGTCGGGATGCTGGAGCTGATCCGGCTGCACGCCGAGCCGGACTGGTTCCGGCCGTGGGGCGAGATCGAGCGGGAGGCGGTCGCGCTGCGCTGGTACGACCCGGCGGTGGTGCCGGGCCTGCTCCAGACCGAGGCGTACGCACGGGCGATGCTCCGGGCCGGTCCACCGCTGACCGACGAGCAGATCGAGAAGCGGGTGCTGGCCCGGATGACCCGGCAGGAGGTGCTCGCCCGCGAGGAGCCACCGCAGCTCGTCGCGGTGCTCGACGAGCAGGTGCTGCGCCGGCAGGTCGGCGAGCGCGCGACCATGCGCGAGCAGTTGGAACACCTGCTGGCCGTCAGTGACCGCCCGCATGTCCAGGTGCGGATCATCCCGGCCGAGACCCCGTGGTACGTCGGACTCAACGGCCCCTTCGTGCTGGCCCGGCTGGCCGACGGCACCGAGGTGGCGCACCTGGACAACCAGCTCCGGGGGCACACAGTGGACGGCCCGAACGACCTTGCCGCCCTGGGGCGGCGTTGGGAGACTGTGGCCGGTGAGGCGCTGCCACACCGGCAGTCCGCCCGCCTGATCGAGGAAGTGGCGAAGTCATGGACCTGACCCGTGCCGCCTGGCGCAAGTCCTCCCGCAGCAACAGCAACGGCGGCGCCTGCGTCGAGGTCGCCGACAACCTGCCCGGCGTGGTCGCCGTACGCGACAGCAAAGACCCGGCCGGCCCGGCGCTCGCCTTCACCCCCGCTGCCTGGCGCGCCTTCATCGCCCCCCACGCCCCCACCCGCTGACCAACCCCGACCCGGCGCTCCCCCTTTTGCGCCGACCCGGTCCGCCCCACCCCGGCTGGGCTCGCCATGCGGTCGCGCGCCCTCCCGCGCGCTGGGGACGCGCGAGTTGCGGCATGACGCGCCCTCCCGCCGAGCTGACAGCCCAGGATGCCGCAACCCGCGCCCTCCAGCCCACCGGAGGGCCCGATATGCCGCAAGTCGCGGCCGGCATTCCGGCGCGAGAGGCCGGCCTGGGCCTCGGGCAGGGCAGGCGGGGGCGGGGCGGAAGAATAGGCGGGTGGATCTGGAGCAGTTCGCCGCGTTGCGTACGCCCGAGGGGTCGGCCGCGCTCGACGCGGCGGCCGGGGTGGCCGGGGTGGCCGGCGGTGATCCGCTGGCCGCGGCGGTGGCGCTGCGCTCGGCCGGGGTGCCCGGCGGGCTCGCGGCGGCGGCGCTGACCCAGGCCGAGCTGCGCCGCCGGGCGGTCGGCAAGTTCGGGCCGGCGGCGGCCGGCATGTTCTTCACCCGGTCGGGGCTGGAACAGGCCACCCGCCGGGTCGTCGCCGACCGGCGGGCGCGGCGGCTGCGGGCCGCCGGGGTGCGCACGCTTGCCGACCTGGGCTGCGGACTGGGCGCCGACGCGCTCGCCGCCGCCCGCACCGGCATCCGGGTGTACGCGGTGGAAGCCGACCCGCTCACCGCTGCGCTGGCCGAGGCGAACGTCCAGGCCGCCGGGCTGGCCGACCTGGTCACCGTCGAGTGTGGCGACGCGACGGCGTTCGACGTGACAGGGGTAGAGGCGGTCTTCTGCGACCCGGCCCGACGCCGGGCCGGCACCGGCCGCCGGATCTTCGACCCGAACTCGTACTCACCGCCGTGGGACTTCGTGACCGGCCTGGCCGAACGGGTGCCGCGCACGGTGGTGAAGGTCGCGCCGGGGATCGACCATGCGCTGATCCCGCCCGGCGCGGAGGCGGAGTGGGTGAGCGTCGACGGCGACCTGGTCGAAGCGGCCCTCTGGTGCGGCGATTTGGCCGAGGTCTCCCGCCGCGCGACCGTGCTGACCGGCAAGTCGGTGCACCGGCTCGCGGGGTCGGGCACCCGCGAGGCGCCGGTCGGGGCGGTGCGGCGTTTCGTGTACGACCCCGATCCGGCGGTGGTGCGCGCACACCTGATCGCCGAGCTGGCTGCCGACCTGGACGCCACCCTCGCCGACCCGACCATCGCCTACCTCTACGCCGACACGGCCCGGCGCACGCCGTACGCCCGCTGCCTGGAGGTGACCGACGTGCTGCCGTTCTCCCTCAAGCGGCTGCGGGCGCTGCTGCGGGAACGGCGGGTCGGCCGGGTGGAGATCCTCAAGCGCGGCTCCGCGCTGGAGCCCGAACGGCTCCGGCGCGACCTGCGGCTGGCCGGCGACCAGCCGGCGAGCCTGGTGCTCACCCGGCTCACAGGCACCCCGACGGTCCTGATCTGTCAGGACCGAGTACCTAGTTTTTTACCACTGACGACGTAACATTCCTTGAAGAGCAACAGGTAATCGGGAGCATCCTCTCGGCGCCTCAATCCTACTTCGGCCCCCACTCGGGACTACCGGCTCGATGAACACTGCTCTGGCAATCCAACTTCTTGCCGAAGCTCCAAGGCGCGTACCTTGTGCCCGGATAGGTGTCCTTTACATTAAAGCTTCCACCACCGGGAGTTATCGGGGCACAATTGATCTTCACCCAAGTATTGGCAAGGTTCTTGGTCCCGCTGCAGTGGAACCAGAACCCATTACCATCCTTAGAGGTGTTGCACGACATGCCACTCGCAGCGAAGGCTGGCTGAGGAGCAGCAAGCACCGAGCCTCCCCCGACGGCAGCAGCCACCGATGCAGCAACTACTACCCGCTTTAGTAAACGCAACTTTGACCTCCCCCTGCACCAAACCCCAAGAACCAGAGGCTCCAGCCTCCGAGCAAGGGACCCAGCGCATATAGGTGCGGAATATGAATCGACCAGAGCCAAATCCGTTTCCAGTAGCCACCGTCACTATGGTCAATTCACATCTGACAGATGAGGACTGTACTCGACGTCAGGCTTGGTCGCTACCCCCGATACGCTTTGCGACCAGACGCTGCCATCGCTTCCCCTCACCCGAGCCCTAACAAGACCGCGCGGACCTGGTAGGTCGGCTCGACCCTGAGGTGGGTCGCGTCTCCCGCTTGCCACAGGACCGACTTGGCGCACGCCCGCGGCAGCATTTGCCCGTCGACAGCAGCGCTTGCGTCCGATCCCCTCGGCGCGTCAGGAGTCGAACGGACACGGGGCGCCGGAACACGCACGGTGGCGGCGCGATGTCGAGGGCGTTGCTGAATTGTTACCGCTGACAACAAACTCATGACCGGCGCACCCTTGTGCTGGCGTGTGGCGCGCAATACGTTGCCGGACACAACAAAACAACACACCGACACCCCTTCCCCACCCTCGAAAGGACCCTGCACATGCGCAAGGGCTTCCTCGCCGTCGGCACCGTGGGCCTGCTGGCCCTCGGCAGCCTGACGGCCTGTGGCGACGAGTCCGGCGGCGACCAGGCCGGCTCCGACGTGACCCCGAAGATCGGCGTGATCCTGCCGGACAGCAAGTCCTCCGCCCGTTGGGAGGGCGCCGACCGCAAGTTCCTCCAGGCCGCCTTCGATGCTGCCGGCGTTAAGGCGGACATCCAGAACGCCCAGGGTGACAAGACCCAGTTCCAGACCATCGCCGACCAGATGATCACGAGCGGCGTCACCGCGCTGATGATCGTGAACCTGGACTCCGGCACCGGCAAGGCCGTCCTCGACAAGGCCAAGTCGCAGGGCGTCGCCACCATCGACTACGACCGCCTCACCCTCGGCGGCTCGGCGGAGTACTACGTCAGCTTCGACAACGAGGCCGTCGGCAAGCTCCAGGGCGAGGGCCTGGCCAAGTGCCTGACCGACCAGAAGGCGGAGAAGCCGGTCGTGGCGTACCTGAACGGGTCGCCGACCGACAACAACGCCACCCTGTTCAAGAACGGCTACGACTCGATCCTCAAGCCCAAGTTCGACGCCAACGAGTACGTCAAGGGCCCGGACCAGTCCGTGCCGGACTGGGACAACGCCCAGGCCGCCACGATCTTCGAGCAGATGCTCACCCAGACCGGCGGCAAGATCGACGGTGTGCTGGCCGCGAACGACGGCCTCGGCAACGCCGCCATCTCGGTGCTGAAGAAGAACAAGCTCAACGGCAAGGTTCCGGTGACCGGCCAGGACGCCACCACGCAGGGCCTGCAGAACATCCTCGCCGGTGACCAGTGCATGACCGTCTACAAGGCCGTCAAGCAGGAGGCCGACGCCGCCGCCGAGCTGGCCATCGCGCTGGCCAAGGGCGAGCGCAAGGAGACCGGCCAGACCGTCAAGGACCCCGAGGGCAACCGTGACGTCCCCGCCGTCCTGCTCACCCCGCAGGCGATCTACAAGGAGAACGTCAAGGACGTCATCGCCGACGGTTTCGTGACCAAGGAAGAGGTCTGCACCGGCAACTTCGCCGCGCTCTGCACCGAAGCGGGCATCAGCTGACCTCACCCGCCTAGGCGGCGCCGCCCGGCACGGTAACCCCGTGCCGGGCGGCGTGCCGCCGCTGGACGGGCCCCGATCTCCCTCCGTGACAAAGGAGAACCCCGTGTCCGCGACCCCTCTGCTGGAGCTACGCGGGATCGACAAGAGTTTCGGTCCCGTCCAGGTTCTACGCGATGTCGCCTTCGCCGCCTACCCGGGCGAGGTCACCGCGCTCGTCGGTGACAACGGCGCCGGCAAGTCGACCCTGGTCAAGTGCATCAGCGGCATCTACCCGACCGACGCCGGGCAGTTCGTCTTCGACGGCCGGCCGGTGAACATCCACAGCCCACGCGACGCCGCGGCGCTCGGCATCGAGGTCGTCTACCAGGACCTCGCGCTCTGCGACAACCTCGACATCGTGCAGAACATGTTCCTCGGCCGCGAGAAGCGCAGCGGCATCGTCCTCGACGAGCCGACGATGGAACAGATGGCGGCCGACACCCTCGCCGGGCTCTCCGTACGCACCGTCAAGTCGCTGCGCCAGCTCGTCTCCAGCCTCTCCGGCGGCCAGCGCCAGACGGTGGCGATCGCCAAGGCCGTGCTCTGGAACAGCAAGCTGGTGATCCTGGACGAGCCGACCGCCGCGCTCGGCGTCGCGCAGACCGCCCAGGTGCTCGAACTGGTCCGGCGGCTGGCCGACAACGGTCTGGCCGTCGTGCTCATCTCGCACAACATGAACGACGTCTTCGCCGTCTCCGACCGGATCGCCGCGCTCTACCTCGGCCAGATGGTCGCTCAGGTGAAGACCACCGACATCACTCATGCGCAGGTGGTCGAGCTGATCACCGCCGGTCGCTCCGGCGGGCTCGGACTCACCGGCGACCCGGCCACCAACGGCAACGGCGCGGCGCCGGCCGGCAGCACCACGGGAGGCGTCTCATGAGCACCACCGCCGTCAAGCAGGAGGGGCCGGCCGCCGTCACGTCGACGCCCTCCGTCGGCAGCCACGTCCGCGACTACTGGCGACGGGTACGCGGTGGCGACATCGGCGCCCTCCCCGCCGTCCTCGGCCTGCTCGTCCTCTGCACGGTCTTCTCGATCCTGCGGCCCTCGTTCCTCAGCGCCGGGAACTTCGCCAACCTGTTCACCCAGGGCGCGGCGGTCACCCTGATCGCGATGGGTCTGGTCTTCGTCCTGCTGCTGGGTGAGATCGACCTGTCGGCCGGCTTCGCCAGCGGCGTCTGCGCGGCGGTGCTGGCAAACGTGGTCACCGTGCTCGGATATCCCTGGTACGTCGCGGTGGCCGCCGCCGTGCTCACCGGCATGGTGATCGGTACGATCCTCGGCCTCCTGGTCGCCAAGATCGGCATTCCGTCCTTCGTGGTCACCCTGGCCGGCTTCCTGGCCTTCCAGGGCGTGGTGCTGCTGCTCATGGAGGAAGGCCGCAACATCTCGGTGCGCGACTCGGTGCTGGTGGCGATCGCCAACCGCAACCTGCCACCGCTGCTCGGCTGGGCGCTCGCCGCCGTGGCCGTCGCCGGGTACGCCGCCGTCCAGCTGCTGCGCTACCGCAACCGCGCCGCACGTGGCCTGGTCACCGACCCGATGGCGGTGGTGCTCGCCCGGATCGGCGGGCTGGCCGTCATCCTCGGCCTCGCGGTCTACATGCTCAACCTGGAGCGCAGCCGCAACGTGCTGATCAGCTCGCTCAAGGGCGTGCCGATCGTGGTGCCGATCATCGCCGTGCTGCTCATCATCGGCACCTTCGTGCTCCATCGCACCAGCTACGGGCGGCACATCTACGCGGTCGGCGGCAACAAGGAAGCCGCCCGCCGGGCCGGCATCAACGTGGACCGGATCCGCATCTCGGTCTTCGTCATCTGCTCCACCATGGCCGCCGTCGGCGGCATCGTCGCCGCCAGCCGGGCCAACTCCGTCGACCCGAACACCGGCGGCAGCAACGTGCTGCTCTACGCCGTGGGCGCGGCCGTGATCGGTGGCACCAGCCTCTTCGGCGGCAAGGGCCGGGTGCTGGACGCGGTGCTCGGTGGCGCGGTGGTCGCGGTGATCGACAACGGCATGGGTCTGATGGGTTACAGCTCCGGCGTCAAGTACGTGGTCACCGGCGTGGTGCTGCTCCTGGCGGCCAGCGTCGACGCGCTGTCGCGCCGACGAGCCGCCGCCAGCGGCAGCCGCTGATCCGCTGCACCGAAGGTAGTCACAACCGATGCGCGTGGGACCGAGCCAGGACGAGATTCGCCGGCAGAATCTCGGTGCCCTGTTGCGCTACGTGCACGTGCACGGTGCCACCACGCGTGCGGAACTGACCACCGCACTGGGGTTGAACCGGAGCACAATCGGCGCGCTCACCGCCGACCTCGCCGCGGCCGGCCTGGTGACTGAGGGGGCGCCGAAGGAAACCGGCCGGGCCGGACGACCGTCGCTTGTCGTCCGGCCCGAGTCGGGCCGGGTCTTCGCGTACGCGTACAGCATCGAGGTGGACCGGCTGCGGGCCGCGCGGGTCGGGCTCGGCGGCGCGGTGCTCGACCGCCGGGAGCTGGACCGCCCACGCGGTCTCACCGCCGCGGAGGCCGCTCCACTGCTGGCCGGCGCGGTCAAGGAGATGCGGCAGGCGATGCCGGAGGACGCCGTCTGCGTCGGTGCCGGAGTGGCGGTCTGCGGGATGGTCCGTCGCGACGACGGCCTGGTCCGGCTCGGACCCACCACCGGGTGGGTGGACGAACCGATCGGCACCGCGCTCGGCACCGAACTCGGGGTCGACGTGCCGGTCACGGTCGGGAACGTGGCCGACGTGGCGGCCTTCGCCGAGCACGCCCGTGGCGCGGCGGCGGGCTGCGACAACGTCATCTACCTCTACGGCGACGTCGGCGTCGGTGCCGGGATCATCGCCGCAGGCCGGCGGCTGACCGGGCACGGCGGTTACAGCGGCGAGGTGGGGCACATGGTGGTGGTCCGCGACGGGGCCCGCTGCGAGTGCGGCAACCGGGGCTGCTGGGAGACCGAGATCGGCGAGCACGGGCTGCTCCGGGCCGCCGGTCGCTCCGACGCACGGGGCCGGGAGGCGATGCTGGCGGTCTTCGACGCCGCCGACCGCGGCGACGCCCAGGCCCAGATCGCGGTACGCCAGGCCGGTGACTGGCTCGGCTTCGGCGTCGCCAACCTGGTCAACATCTTCAACCCGGAAATGGTCATCTTCGGCGGCACCATGCGCGACCTCTATCTGGCCGCCGCCGCCCAGGTGCGCAGCCGGCTCAACTCCAACGGGCTGCCGGCCTGCCTTGAGCACGTCCGGTTGCGTACGCCGAAGCTCGGTGAGGACGCTCCCCTGGTCGGCGCGGCCGAACTCGCCTTCGACCGGCTGCTGGCCGACCCGCTCGACGTCAACTGATCTCCAGTTCCGTATTTCGCGAGCCGGTTTCGCCAACCGATGAACTGATCGGCCGAACAATCCGTACCAGGTTGCGGACGGCCGACGGGGTGCGGACGTCCATCGCTCAACGATCGTTCTCGTCCGAGGAGGCGTCGCAGACATGGCACCGCTGGATTCCGCTCGTCGCCGGCAGGGCAACCGGTCCCGTCGCTTGGCGGTGCTGCTCACCACGATCGTCGCAGCCCTCGTCGTCCTGCCCGGTGTGGCCCTGGCCGCGCCCGCCGCTCAGCAACTCGCCGCCGCCGACCAGGCCCTGCTCGACGGGGTGCGGCTGGCCGGGCTCTGGGAGATGCCGGCCGGGCAGATGGCCGCCGAGAAGGGCAGCTCGCAGGTGGTCCGCGAGGTGGGCGCCGAAATCGCCCGGCAGCACGAGGAGCTCGACCGGATCACCGTGGAGGCGGCCAACAAGCTGAGCGCCGTCATCCCCAACGCGCCGACCGCCGAGCAGCAGGGCTGGCTCACCGAGATGAAGGACGCCCGTGGCGCCCGCTTCGACCAGATCTTCGTCACCCGACTCCGGGTCGCCCACGGCAAGATCTTCCCGGTGATCGGCGCGGTCCGGGCCAGCACCCGCAACGAGGTGATCCGGGACCTGGCCAACTCGGCCAACACGTTCGTCGGTGACCACATGCGGATGCTGGAGAGCACAGGCCTGGTCCGGTACGCCGAACTGCCGCCCGCCGCGCTGCCGGCCCCCGGCAACGACGGACTGCTCGCCGCCGCGCAGGCCAACACCGGCCCGCAGATCGGGGTCAGCAACACGCTCATCTGGGCGATCTTCCTCGGTGCCCTCGGCACCGGCGGCTTCCTCACGTACCGCATGTTCCGTCGCAGCTGACCGCCGCCACCCGCTTCGATGACCGTTCGTACCCGAGCCGCTGCCCTGCTCGGGCTGGTCCTCACCGCACTGTGCGCCGCCCTGGGTCCCGCCGGCCCAGCGGCGGCGCACGCCGTGGTGGTAGCCACCACCCCGCAGCGCGACGAGGTGCTCGGGTACGCGCCACGCGAGGTGCTGGTGACCTTCAGCGAGACCATCGCCGTGGTCCCCGGCCGGGTGCAGGTCCTCGCCCCGGACGGCAAGCGGATAAACGTCGGCGAACCCGAGGTCCGGGACCGGACCATCCGGATCGCCCTGCGACCCTCGGACCGTCCACTCGGCACCTACCTGGTCAGCTACCGCGTCATCTCGGCGGACAGTCACCCGGTCGCGGGCAGCTTCACCTTCGCCGCCGGGGCACCGTCGGCGACCCCGCCCGAGCCGGCCCTGGCGGAGTCCGAGTCACCGGCCGGGGTGCTGGTGCCGGCCGCCAAGTACCTCGGGTATCTCGGGCTGCTCCTGGCGGTCGGCCCGCCGCTGCTCGTGGCCACCATGTGGCCCCGCCGTCGCTCCCGTCGGGCTGCCACGGCCACCGCGCTGTGCGGGCTCGGCCTGGTCGCCGCCGGCACGCTCGGCACCTGGGTCGGACAGGCGGCCCAGGTGGTCGGCGCGCCGGTCGGCCAGCTCTCCCCGGCCGACCTGCGGGCCGTGGCGGACAGCGACGTCGGAGTGGTGCTGGCCGCCCGGCTGGCGCTGGTCGGCCTGGCGGCGGCCCTGCTGCCGGCGGTGCTGCGGGGCGCTGGTGAGCGCTCGTCGACAGGTCGGGGCCTCGCCAGCCGGGTACGCGGTGCGGCACTGGCGGTGATCGGAGTGGCGGGGTTCGTCACCTGGCCACTGGCCGGGCATCCGGTCGCCTCGCCGTTGCCGCCGGTGAGCATCGCGCTGGGCACCCTGCACGTCGCCGGGGTGACCGCCTGGTTGGGTGGACTGTTCGCGCTTACCGTGTTCCTGCTGCGAGGCACGCACGAGCGGGTGCTCGCCCGGATCCTGCCGGCCTGGTCCCGGCTGGCCACCCTCGCGGTGGCCTGGCTGGTCGCCGCCGGGCTCGGGCAGGCCGTGATCGAACTCGGCCGCCTCTCGGCCCTGTGGGGCAGCACCTACGGCCGCCTGCTGCTGGCCAAGGCGGCACTGCTGGCCGGGGTGCTGGCGGTGGCGGCCGGGCAACGCCGGTTGATCAGGCGGCGGGTCGCGGCGACCCGGCCCCGCTGGATCGCTCGGGCGGCCGGCGTGGAACTCGCCGTGACGGCGGTGGTGCTGGCGCTGACGGCGGTGCTGGTGCAGACACCGCCGGGCCGTTCCGTCGGTACGGCGGCCGACGGGGTGACCCGGGAGGGTGTCGCGCAGTCGCTCACCACCGACCTGTTCACCCTGCAGTTCGACATCTACCCGGCGGTCGCCGGCACCGCGAACAGCCTGCACGCGTACGTCTACACCCCGCAGGCGAAGGAGTTGCCGGTGGCGGAGTGGACGGTCACCGCCGCCCTGCCGGAGGCCGGCATCGAGCCGATCACCGTCGACGTCTTCGCGCTGGAACCGCACCACGGCAGCGCCGAGATCCACTTCCCGGTCGCCGGTGACTGGACATTGCGGGTCAGCGCCCGGACCAGCGAGATCGACCGTTCCACCGCCACCACCACGGTGACGATTCGCTGATCGGCGCGCTCCACGCCGCCGTCGAACCAGCGGCCGGCCCGGCGACGCCTCAGCGGTCGACCTGGGTGAAGTCCCAGGAGTGCGGCTGCCGGGCGAGCAGCATCACCGGCGGGTCGGGCAGCGGTCGAGGGCTGCTGCGCCATTTGGAGATCACCACGACCCGGTGGTCGGTGGAGGAGAAGACCTCGCTGGACACGTGCAGCGGGTCGTGCTCGAAGTCAGGCAGCGCGCTGTCGCAGACCCAGGTGATCAGGTCGGCGAGCGCGTACGGCTCCGCCCGCGCCTCCCACATCCGTACGATCACGTCGCCGTCCTCCTCAGACGCTGACAGTGGTCAGCGGCATGGCCGAATCCGCGGGCAGATCGAGCCGGCTGGGCGCGACACCCGAGGCGACCAGGTGCGAGCCGAGGGCCGCCACCATCGCGCCGTTGTCCGTGCAGAGGCCCGGCCGGGGCACGCGGACCCGGATGCCGTGCCGGGCCGCCCGCTGCTCGGCCATCGCCCGCAACCGTGAGTTGGCCGCCACTCCCCCACCGATCACCAGGGTCGGCACGCCCCGGCTACGGCAGGCGTCCAGCGCCTTGTTCACCAGCACGTCGCAGACCGCCTCCTGAAAGGACGCGGCGACGTCCGCGACCGGAACCGGTTCGCCGGCCCGCTGGCGAGCCTCCACCCACCGCGCCACCGCGGTCTTCAACCCGGAGAAGGAGAAGTCGTGGCGGTGCGCGACGAGATCCTTGGCGGCGGTCAGTCCACGCGGGAAGGCGATCGCCGCCGGGTCACCGGCCCGGGCCTCCCGGTCGATGTACGGCCCACCGGGGAACGGCAGACCGAGCAGGCGGGCCACCTTGTCGAACGCCTCGCCGGCCGCATCGTCGATGGTGGCGCCCAACGGGGTCACGCCCCGGGCCAGGTCGTCGACCAGGAGCAGCGACGAATGACCACCGGAGACCAGCAGCGCGATCGCCGGTTCGGGCAGCGGACCATGCTCCAGCGTGTCCACCGCGACGTGCGCGGCCAGGTGGTTGACGCCGTAGACCGGTTTCTCGGCGGCGATCGCGTACCCCTTCGCGGCGGCCACCCCGACCAGCAGCGCCCCGGCCAGGCCCGGCCCGGCGGTGACCGCGATCGCATCCACGTCGGCGAGCGTCACCCCGGCCTCGGTGAGTGCCCGCTGCATGGTCGGCACGATGGCCTCCAGGTGCGCCCGGCTGGCCACCTCCGGCACCACCCCACCGAACCGGGCATGCTGGTCCACACTGGACGCGAGCGCGTCGGCGAGCAACGTGTGGCCGCGTACGACACCGACGCCGGTCTCGTCGCACGAGGTCTCGATGCCGAGGATCAGTGGTTCGTCAGCCATGGATTTCTCAGTCCTGGGTGCGCTGCATCACCAGCGCGTCGGTGTTGCTCGGTTGGTAGTAGCCGCGCCGTACGCCGATCGGCTCGAACCCGTACGTCGCGTAGAGCCGTTGGGCCGGGGCGTTGTCGGCGGCGACCTCCAGCAGCACGGCGCGTACGCCGAGCCGACCAGCCTCGGCGAGCAGCGCCTCCAGCAGCAGTTTGCCGATGCCCCGGCGCTGCGCCTCCCGCCGGACCGCGATGTTCTGCACCCACGCCTCGTCGGGCGGTGCGACGGCGAGCCCGGCGTAGCCGAGCACCCCGCCGTCGTCGTCGGTGACCACCCGGTAGAAATGCCCGTGGGACAACTCGTTCCAGAACATCGCCGCGGACCACTGCTCGGCACCGAAGAGATCCGCCTCGATCGGCAGCACCTCGTCGATGTGCCACCAGCGGAACCGGGCCGGCCGCAACCGGCTCACGGCAGCACCGGCTTGCGCGCGGTGGCGGCCACCGCGTCCGGTCGGCGCAGGTAGAGCGGGGTGAGCGGGTCACCGCTCGCGCCGGCCCGGATCCGCTCGGCGGCCAGGGTGGCCAGCGCGCCCGCGTCCGGATAGCGGGGTTCGGCCCGCAGCGGCAGGCCCAGCACCTCGGCGTAGCGATGGGCACCGTCACCGACGGCGGCGGTCGCGCCCAGTTCCCGGGCCCGATCGGCGGCCACCGCCGGAGCGCCGACCTCCGGCCCGAGGAGACGCTCGCCCGCGCCGTCGTAGACCGCCCAGTAGATCTCCCGCCGGCGCGCGTCGCTCGCCGCCAGCACCGGCTCGCCGGCCGCCGCCGGGTGCCCGATCGCGTCGAGCGAGCAGACACCGTACGCGGGAATGCCGAGCACCTGCGACATGGTGGCGGCGGTGACCAGGCCCACCCGCAGCCCGGTGAACGGGCCGGGGCCGACCCCGGCGACGATCGCGTGCAGGTCGGCGGGACGGGCGTCCGCGTCGGCGAGCACCGCGTCGACCTGCGGGGCGAGCAGTTCGCCGTGCGCCCGCGCGTCGACGGTGCACCGGTGCGCCCGGGTCGTGACGCCACTCGCGGTGACCTCGACGAGCGCCGCGGTCACCGCCGGGGTCGAGCTGTCCACCACCAGTACGAGCACAATGACCCAGCCTAGCCGCATCGCCTCCGGCCCTTGAACGCCCGCCCGCCATCGCCGGCGGGTCGTAGCGCTCGGGCGCACCACGCCCATGACGATGAGCGGAGACAGGGGCCAGGCCCGTGAGCGCCTGGCCCCTGTCCGATGGATCAGTTGCGGCGGATCAGTTGCGGCGGCTCCACTGCTGGTTTGCTCCACCCCAGCAGCTGTACAGCTGGATTCTCGCGCCGTTACCGCTGCCACCGGCGTCGAGGCACAACCCCGACTGCACTCCGGTGATCGTGCCGTTGGAGTTCATGTTCCACTGCTGGTTCGCACCGCCGTGGCAGTCGTAGATGATCACCGCTGTGCCGTTGCTGGTGCCCGAATTCGAGGCGTCCAGGCACTTGCCGTTCACCGTGAGCTGCCTGCTCGAGGTGTGAGTGAACCGCTGGTTCGAGCCACCCCAGCAGTCATACAACTGGATCTGGGTGCCATTGCTGGTGCTGGAGTTCGGCACGTCCAGGCACCGGCCGGACTGCTGGCCGACGATCATCTGGCCACTACCGCCAGTGGGCGGCGGGGTGGTCGGGTTGGTCGGGCCGGGGCCGGGGGTGCCGCCTTCCGAGAGGGTGATGTCCGAGCTTCCCTGGCTCTGGTAACCCTCGGTGGCCATGATCTGGTAGTAGTGGTTACCGAGGTTCAGGCCAACCCGCGCCCAGGCGTCGAAGTGGTTGGCGGTGGTGATGGTCCCGCTGCTGCGCTTCTGCTGCCGGACGCTCCAGTACTGGTAGAACGTCTGGGTGCCGTCGATCGACGGGGCGTTGACCCGCTGGCTGCGCAGGATGTCGTAGGTGCCACCGTCGGTGGTGATGCTGCCCAGCCGGGTGGCCCCGCTGCTCGGGTTGTAGCTGCCGAAGTTCTCGACGATGTAGTACTCGACCAGCGGGTTACGGGTCCAGCCGTACAGGGCGAGGTAGCTGTTGTTGTTACCCGGGTTGTAGCTACCCGAGTAGCTGATCGTGCGGCGGGTTCCCGGGTTCCAGCCCTTGCCACCGACCCAGTTGTTGGTGCTCCTGCTCCACGAACTGGAGTAGCGGCCGTTCTCGCGCAACACCATGCAGGCGTCGCCGCTGTCCTTCCAGAACGAGAAGAAGAACCCGTTGTGGGTACCTTCCGTGTTCGAGCAGACCTGCCGGTCGGCCTCGGCCTGGGCGGGGCTGGCCGAGATCGCGACGGTGCCGGTGGTGGCCAACACTGCGGCGAAGGCGGCGGCAGCCAGCATTCTGACGCGGCCGCGTCGGCGACTCTTGCGGTGTGTGGGGAGTTCGTTCATGGTGGTGTGCTTCTCCTCTGAAAGGCGGCGGGTTGCGTGCGGTCGAGGGGACGGTCACCGCACGTCGATGTCGCGCCATGGTTGTACGAATTGCCGAACTGTCGGTCGGGTGGGTGCTCCACTGCTGCTTCGCGTCGTCGCTGACCCCCCGGACTGAAGACGTAAGCCGACATCGATATTTTGATATCGTTATCGCAACTACGACGTCAGTCAAGAACCCTCGTCCGACCGGCCCCACCGACCAGCCAGGCGGGTACCACCGCCTGGTACGTGCGGACGACGTGGAGGGAGCGTACGGCGGCTCAGCCGGCCGAGCGCTCCCAGTCGATGGTGGACAGGCCGGCGTCGGCGAGGGCCTTGTTGGCGGCGCTGAACGGCCGGCTGCCGAGGAAACCACGCGGATTCATCGGGCTCGGATGGCCCGCCTCCAGCACCACGTGCTGTGGGTTGCCGACGAGCGCCGCCTTCTTGCGCGCGTACCCGCCCCAGAGGAGAAAGACCACCCGCGACTCCAGCGCGTCGAGTGCCCGGATGGTCGCGTCGGTGAACTCCTCCCAGCCCCGGTTGGCGTGCGACCCGGGGGTGCCCTGGCGCACGGTCAGCACCGAGTTGAGCAGCAGCACACCCTGCGCCGCCCAGCCGTCGAGGTTGCCGCTGCGCGGCTTCGGCATGCCCAGATCCTCGCCCAGCTCCTTGAAGACGTTACGCAGCGACGGCGGCACCGACACCCCCTCGCGCACGCTGAAGCTGAGCCCGTGGGCCTGGCCGGCGCGGTGGTAGGGATCCTGCCCGAGGATCAACACCCGACAGGCCGACGGTGCACAGAGCCGATAGGCCGAGAACAGATCCTCGACCGGCGGGAAGACCGGGCCGGCGGCGTACTCCGCGGCGACGAACGCGCTCAACGCGGACACCCGGGCCGGGTCGAGATGCGGGGTCAGCACCGCCCGCCACTCGTCGGGGAGGAGCGCCAGCAGGTCGAGAGCAGGGGTGTCGTCGGGCATCGGCAACCTCTCACCGGTCGGATCGTCTCCGGGCACTGTAGGCAGCGGGTACGACAGCGCTCAGCCCAGGGCGGCGAGGGCCGCCAGGCGCTCCGCCCAGTCGCCGCCGACCGGCTCCAGCTCCGCCGTGCGGGTGTCGTCGTCGTGCCGGTGCAGACGGACCCGCAGGTGCGCATCGGCCAGTTGCTCGACCAGTCCTTCGCCCCACTCGACCACGGTCACCGAGTCGTCGACCGAAGCGTCCAGGTCGAGGTCGTCGATCTCGGCCCGGGGGTCGCCCGCGTCACCCAACCGGTACGCGTCGGCGTGCACAAGCGACACACCTCGCCCGCTCGTCGGGTCCGGGCGGTGCACCCGGGCGATCACGAACGTCGGGGAGGTGATGTCACCGAGCACTCCCAGGCCGGCGCCGATCCCCCGGGTCAGCGCGGTCTTGCCGGCACCCAGCGGGCCGGTGAGCAGCACCAGATCGCCGGCGCGCAGCAGCCCGGCCAGCCGGCGTCCGAAGGCGTACGTGTCCGCGACCGTCGGCAGCACCACCTCGGTCACGAGTCCTCCCGCCCGCAGGTGTCGAGGAAGCGGAGCACCGCGGCGTTGACCTCGTCGGCATGCTCCAGCATCACCACGTGACCGCTGTCGGGGATCCTGACGAACTCGGCGTGCGGCAGCCGACGGACGATCTCCTCCGAGTGGGTCAACGGTGTGATCATGTCCTTGTCTCCCACGATCACCAGCACCGGCGTGCCGGCCAACGCGGCCAGCGCCGGGAACCGGGAGTGGGTCGCCAGGGTACGCAGGTAACGGGTCACCGTGTCGGCGGAGGTGCGGGAGTTCATCTCCTCCACGTATGAGACCAGGGCGGGGCTCGGCTGACGGGTGCCGAAGCCGTACCTGCGGGTCAGCAACCAGGCCACGTTCGTCGTCGAGCGGCGGGCCCGGTCGATGACCGCCCCGCCGTACCGGGTGACGTTGCCCGCCATGTAGAGCACCGGCGCACCCACCCGGCCGAGCAGGGCGGGCGCGACCAGTTTCGTCTCTGCCAGCAGCCCGCCCGACGTGGCCATCAGCACGGTCCCCACCACCCGGTCGCCGAACATCTCCGGGTACAGCTCGGCCAGGGCCATGATGGTCATGCCACCCATCGAGTGACCGACGAGCACCAGTGGCCCTTCCGGGGCCGCCTCGTCGATCACCCGGCGCAGCGTACGGCCGAGCGCGGTCAGGTCGTACTCGCCGGTCTCCAGCCGCCCCGACTGGCCGTGCCCCGGTTGGTCGTACGCGACGATCCGGTGCTCACCCCGCTCAGCGAGCAGTTTGCGCTGGAAGTGGAAGGTGCCCATGTCCAGGCAGAAGCCGTGCACCAGCAGCACGGTCGGGTTGCCGTCGACCGGGCGGGTCGGCTCGACCACCTCGACGTGGATGTCGGTGCCGTCGGGCATCTCCAGCCGGTACGCCTCGTCGTACCGCTGGTCACCGAAGACCTCGTCGGCGTACGGGTCGGTGGGGTCCGACTTCAGCCGGCGGACCAGGGCGCGTTCCGTGGCGACCCCGGCGGCCAGCCCGGCGGCGGCCACCCCCAGCGCCGCACCGACCAGACCGGCGGCCTTTCCGGCGGTGGTCCGGGGCCGCGGGATCTGCCAACCGGTCATGTCCGAGCGCCGTCGTAGACGCGCGGGACCCGGGTGCTGCCGAACCGGGTGACGATCTCGTAGTTGATGGTGCCGACCGCCTCGGCCCAGTCGTCGGCCGTGGGCTCACCGTCGGACCCGCTGCCGAACAGGGTCGCCACGTCGCCGGCGGCCACCGGGTCGTCGCCGCAGTCGAGCACGAACTGGTCCATGCAGACCCGCCCCGAAATGGTCCGGCGGACCCCGCCGAGCTGCACCGGTCCGCAGTTCGAGGCGTGCCGGGGCACCCCGTCGGCGTAGCCGAGCGGCACCACGGCCAGGTTGGCCTCGCGTTCGGTCGTGTAGGTGTGGCCGTAGGAGACGCCAGCACCGGCCGGCACCCGCTTGGTCAGCATCACCCGGGCGCGGGCGGTCATCGCCGGACGCAGCCCGTACGTCTCGCCCGCCACCGGGGAGAGGCCGTAGACGGCAAGCCCCGGACGGACCAGGTCGAAGTGGGTGTCCGGCCGGGTCAGCGTGGCCGCCGAGTTGGCCAGGTGCCGGTAGCGCGGGCGGAGCCCGGCCCGCTCGACCATGGCCAGCCCCTCGTGGAATACCGCCACCTGCCGGTCCGTGGTCGGGTGACCGGGCAGGTCCGCGTAGACGAAGTGGCTCCACACCCCCACCACCTCGATCAGCCCGTCGGCCTGTGCCTTGGCGGCGGCGTCGAGCAGAGCCGGCCAGTCGGCGACCGTCGCGCCACCCCGGGCCAGCCCGGTGTCGATCTTCAGGTGCAGTCGGGCGGGTCGCCCGGCCGTCCGGCTCGCCGCCAGCATCTCGTCGAGCTGAGGCAGGCTGGCCACTCCCAGGTCGACGCCGGCGGTCACGCCGGTGTGCAGCGGCAGCCCGGGGGCGAGCAGCCAGGCCAGCACCGGGACGTCGATGCCGGCCGCGCGCAGCGTCAGCGCCTCGTCCAGGGTGCAGACGCCGAGCCAGTCCGCCCCGGCGTCGAGCGCGGCCCGGGCGGCCGGGACCATGCCGTGGCCGTAACCGTCGCCCTTCACCACCGCCATCAGTTCCGCGCTGGTGCCGGCGCGCAGCCGGTCCACGTTCTCCCGGATCGCGTCTAGGTCGACACGTACCTCGGCCTGCCACATGCCCCCACCCTACTTTCCGGGCTGATCACCCCGGCGGGTACTCAGGGCAGACGGGCCAGCACGGGACGCAGTGCGACGGCGACGTCCGGCGCGGTCACCGGGCCGCCCCGGGCCGCTTCCCGACCGGCCAGCCCGTGCAGGTACGCCGCCGCGGCGGCGGCCCGCTCCGCCGGCAGCCCGGCCGCGAGCAACGAACCGAGCAGTCCGGCGAGCACATCGCCGGTGCCACCGGTGGCCAGCGCGGGGGTGCCGGTCGGGTTGACGTACGCCCGCCCGTCCGGCGTGCCGACCACCGTGCGGTCCCCCTTGAGCAGCACCACCGCGTTCATCCAGGCGGCCAGTCGAAGCGTGGCGGCGATCCGGTCGTCGCCCGGCTCCTCCCCGCAGAGCCGGGTGAACTCCCGGTCGTGCGGGGTGACCACGATCGGCGCGTCCCGTCGGCGCAGCCGGTCGGCGAGGGAACCGTCGACCAGCAGGGTCAGCGCGTCGGCGTCCAGCACCACCGGCACCGGGGCGGCGAGCACGGTCCGTAGCTCGGTGGCCGCCCGCTCGTCGGTGCCCAGCCCCGACCCACACACCCAGGCCTGCACCCGGCCGGCGTCGGAGACCCGGCCGGTCGCGATCACCGAGGGATGCTGGCGGACCACCTCGTCGCGGGCACCCCCGGCGTAACGGACCAGGCCGGTCGGGCCGGCCAGCGCGCCGCCGACGGAGAGCACCGCCGCACCCGGGTACGTCGCGGAGCCGGTGGCCACCCCGACCACCCCGCGGGTGTACTTCTCCGAGCCGGGGCCGAGCCTCGGGTACCAGTCGGCCACGTCCGACCACTCCACGACGTGCAATGCGGGGCTGCCGCGTAGCCACGGTGCCAACCCGATGTCGACGAGTTCCACCTCGCCGGCCAACGCGGCGGCCGGACCGACCGCCAGGGCCGGCTTCAGCGCGCCGAAGGCCACCGTCACGTCGGCGCGCACCGCGTTCGGACGGCCGGACGGCGTCAACGGCACCGCCCCGGTGTCCACCGCGACACCGCTGGGCACATCCACCGCCACGACCGTCGCCCGCTCACCGTCCCGTCCCCGGTGCCGCAGCAGACTCGCCGCCAACTGCTCGGCGGTCTCCCGCAGGCCACCGCGACCGCCGATGCCGACGATCCCGTCGAGCACCACGTCGACCACGGCCGGCGGTCGCGTCACGATCCGTCCCCCGGCGGCACGCAGCGCAGCCAGCCCTTCGCCGTGCACCCGATCCGGGGTGAGCAGCAACGCCGACACGGCGGCACCGCGCCGGGCCAGCCGGGCGCCCGCGTACAGGGTGTCACCGCCGTTGTCACCGGAGCCGACGAGCAGCAGCACCGGCGCGGCGTACACCCCGCCCCGCTCGGCGAGCAGCAGCGCGCAGCGGCGGGCCAGCCCGGCGGCGGCGCGTTGCATCAGCGTGCCGGGCGGCACCGTGGCCATCAGCGCGGCCTCCGCCGCGCGTACGTCCGCGACCCGCCAGACCGGTCTCATGCCGCACCCCGTTTCCCGATCACCCGGCCAACCCTACCGGCGTGGAGGCGGCAAGATAGCCGTCGGCGGCGTGCCCGGCAACACCTGTGGACAAACCGGAGGTACGCCCACCGCCGGCTGTCCACAGGGCACGGCCACCGGCCCCACCACCGCCTAGCGTCTGCCTCGTGCTGACGTCAGGCGGGAGGAACGATGGCCGAGGAGAAGCTGGCCGTACGGCCGGAACTGCTGCACCGGGTCGGGCGGTCGCTGGGTGACACCGGCTACCGGCTGGCGCACGGGTTGGCCGCCGGGCGAGGGCTGGCCGCACCGGTCCGGGGGGAATGGTCGACGGCGGGGGCGCTCGCCGGCCTGGAGGCGGCCGTGCACGCCTGGTGCGGCCGGCTCGGTGCCCGGGTCGCGGAGACCGGCGACGGGGTGCGCGCCGCCGCCGGGGCGTACGAGTCGGTGGACGCCAGGGCCGCCGCCCGCCTCTCCGCCCTGCCCCGATGAGCGCACCGGGGCCTGTCGGTTACGCCCGGCTCTCCATGGTCGACCCGGCGGCGTGGCGGGCCACCGGATCGGCCTGGGCGAGTCTGGCCGGGGTGGCCGAGCGGCGGGCCGGTGAGCTCGTCGACGGCAGCGCCGCCCTGCGCACCGGCTGGTCCGGCAGTGCCGCCGAGTCGGCCGGTGCCCGGCTGACCGGGCTGCGCGACGAGCTGGTCGCGCTGGTACCGGCCGCGATCGAGACCGATCAGGTGCTCGCCGAGTTCGCCACCCGGTTGGTGGCCGCCCGCGCTCGGCTGACGGCGGCCGTGACGTTGGCCGCCGCCAGCGGTGTGCTGATCGACCGCCGGGGTGGCGTACGCCCCGATCCCACCCGGCTGCCGTCCGACCGCACCGGCGCGACGGTGGCCCAGGTGGCCACGGTCCTGCGGGAGGCCCTCGACCTGGCCGCCACGGCCGACGGGGAGGCCACGACGCGGCTGGCGCGGCTGACCGAGGCCGCCGGTAGCGGCTGGACGGCCCGGCCACCGTCGTACCGGCCACCGCCGAACGCCGAGCCGGCTCTGGTGCGGCGCTGGTGGGCCGGGCTGACCCCGGCCGAGCGTCGCTGGTTGGTGGTGCACGAGCCGGAGCTGACCGGCCGGCTCGACGGGGTGCCCGCCGATGCCCGTGACCAGGCCAACCGGCTACTGCTCGCGGCCCGGCGAGCGGCGCTTGTCGAACGGTGGGAGCAGTTGCTGGCCCGGGTGCCGCGCGGCCCGCTGGAAGTGGCCGGGCTGCGAAGCGCCGAGGCCGCGCTGTCCGGGCTGGACGCGCTCGTCGCCCGGCTGGAGTCCCCCCAGCAGCCACGGGCGTACCTGCTGGGCCTGGACGTCGGTGGCGAGGGGCGGGCGGTGGTGGCGCTGGGCAACCCCGACCGGGCCACGGATGTGCTCACCTACGTACCCGGGATGACCGCCGGGCTCGACGACGCCACCGGCGAGTTGGGCCGGGCGGCCCGGGTGCTGGCCCGGGGTGCCGAGCTGGCACCGGCTGCGCAGACCTCGGCGGTGCTCTGGCTGGGTTACGACGCCCCGGATTTCCTGCACGAGGCGGCCTGGGACGGGCAGGCCCGCGCGGCCGGGGAGGCGCTGCACCGGTTCCAGGAGGGTCTCCGGGCCACCCACGACGGCCCGCCGGCCCGGCAGACCGTGCTCGGGCACAGCTACGGGTCGCTGGTGGTGGGCACCGCTGCTCGCGACCACGGCCTCGCCGCCGACGCGCTGGTCTTCGTCGGCTCACCCGGCGTCGGCGTGACGCACGCGGCCGACCTGGGGTTGCCACCCGGGCAGGTGTGGGCCAGCACCGCACCGGACGACGTGATCCGGCTGACCCGCCCGCCGGACGAACTGGCCCGGCGGGCGGTGCTCGGTGCCTCGCCGGTCGGCACCATCGCCGGCTGGCTGGCCGGGCCGAGCGACGAACTGTGGTTCGGGCACGACCCGGCCGAGCCGGGCTTCGGCGGCCGCACCTTCCCCAGCGGCCGGTACGGCCACACCGGCTACTGGCATCCGGACAATCCGGCGCTGGACGGCATGGCCCGGGTGATGCTGGGGCGCTGAGGTCGGTACCGGCGGCCTTGTCGACCGCCGGTTGCCGCCCGGCGGCTACTCCACGGTGACGGACTTGGCCAGGTTGCGCGGCTGGTCGACGTCGTGTCCCCGGGCAGCGGCGATCTCGGCCGCGAACACCTGCAACGGCACGGTGGTCACCAGCGGTGCGAGCAGCGTCGGCGTACGCGGCACGTGGATCAGGTGATCGGCGTAGCGGACCACCGATTCGTCGCCCTCCTCGGCGATGACGATGGTGCGGGCGCCCCGCGCGCGTACCTCCTGGATGTTCGAGACGACCTTGTCGTGCAGCATGCCCCGGCCCACCGGAGAGGGGACGATGCAGATCACCGGGGTGCCCTTGTCGATGAGCGAGATCGGGCCGTGCTTCAGCTCCCCCGCGGCGAAGCCCTCGGCGTGCATGTACGCCAACTCCTTGAGCTTCAGCGCGCCCTCCAGCGCCACCGGGTAGCCGACGTGCCGGCCGATGAACAGCACCGTCGACTCGGCGCGCAGCTCGCGGGCCAGCTCGCGCACCGGCTCGATCCGCCCGAGCAGCTCGCGCAGCTTGTCCGGCACCCGGTGGAGCTGCTCGACCACAGCCGCCACCTCGTCGGCGTACTTGACGCCGCGCACCTGCGCCAGGTGCAGCCCGATCAGGTAGCAGGCGATCACCTGGGTGAGGAACGCCTTGGTGGAGGCGACGGCGATCTCCGGGCCGCCGTGGGTGTAGAGCACCGCGTCGGACTCCCGGGGGATGGTGGAGCCGTTGGTGTTGCAGATGGCCAGCACCCGGGCCTTCTGCTCCTTGGCGTGCCGCAGCGCCATCAGGGTGTCCATTGTCTCGCCGGACTGCGAGATCACCACGATCAGGGTGGACCGGTCCAGCACCGGGTCGCGGTAGCGGAACTCGCTGGCCAGCTCCACCTCGCAGGGAATCCGGGTCCAGTGCTCGATGGCGTACTTGGCCACCATCCCGGCGTGGTAGGAGGTGCCGCAGGCGACGATGAAGATCTTGTCGACGTCGCGCAGATCCTGGTCGCTGAGGCGGACCTCGTCGAGCATGATCTCGCCGCTCTCGGTCAACCGTCCGAGCAGCGTGTCGGCGACGGCCTGCGGCTGCTCCTCGATCTCCTTGAGCATGAACCAGTCGTAGCCGCCCTTCTCGGCGGCCGAGGAGTCCCAGTCGATGTGGAAGTCCTTGCCGCTGGCCGGCTGCCCCTCGAAGTCGGTGATCTCGATGCTCTCGGCGGTGATCAGCACGATCTGGTCCTGACCCAGCTCGACCGCGTCCCGGGTGTGTTCGATGAACGCGGCGACGTCGCTGGCGAGGTAGTTCTCTCCGTCGCCGCGGCCCACGACCAGGGGTGAGTTGCGGCGTGCGCCGACCACCGCGCCGGGAATCGCCGAGTCGACGGCGAGCAGCGTGAAGGCGCCCTCCAGTCGCTGGCAGACCACCCGCATGGCCGCGGTCAGCAGTTGCGGCCCGTCCGGCTGGCCCGCCGCCCGCAGCTCGGTCAGGGCTGCGGAGAGCAGGTGGGCGGCGCACTCGGTGTCGGTGTCGCTGGTGAAGGTGACGCCCTCGTCCTCCAGCTCGGCTCGGAGCTTGGCGAAGTTCTCGATGATGCCGTTGTGGATCACCGCGACCCGCCCGTCGGGGGACAGGTGCGGGTGGGCGTTGCGGTCGGTGGGGCCGCCGTGGGTGGCCCATCGGGTGTGTCCGATGCCGGTGGTGCCGTCGCCGATGCCGATCGGGCTGGCGCCGCAGCCGGCCGGATCCTCGGCCGCCCGCTCGGAGAGCACCTTCTCCAGGTTGGCCAGCTTGCCGGCCTTCTTCTCGGTCAGCAGCGCCCCGTCGCAGACGACGGCGACGCCGGCCGAGTCGTAGCCGCGGTATTCCAGCCGCCGCAATCCGTCGAGCACGATGCCGAGCGCCGGTCGGGCGCCGGCGTAACCCACGATTCCACACATGGCTCGGAGCCTAACCAGTTTCGCTCACGTTGTCTGCTTGAAACCGGGGTAAACAATCACTGAATTTGAGCGATCTGGCGATGGTGGCGATCGGAGCGACAAAGCACGCGCTCGGGTGGCGGGTGGTTCGGCTCGTCGCACCCGTACCCTGACGGGCGTGACGAGCAGCGATGTCGACCCGCTGGTGGCCCGGATGCGCCCGTTCGGGACGACGATCTTCGCCGAGATGTCCGCCCTCGCGGTGCGTACCGGCGCGGTGAACCTCGGGCAGGGTTTCCCGGACACCGACGGCCCGCCCGAGATGCTCGCCGCCGCGGCGGAGGCCCTGGCCGCCGGCCGCAACCAGTACCCGCCCGGCCCTGGCGTCCCCGAACTACGGGCGGCGGTGGCCGCGCACCAGCGCCGCTTCTGGGGGCTGGAGTACGACCCGGACGGCGAGGTGGTGGTGACCGCCGGTGCCACCGAAGCCATCGCCGCGGCCATCCTCGCCCTCTGCGAACCCGGCGACGAGGTGGTCTGCTTCGAGCCCTACTACGACTCGTACGCCGCCTCGATCGCCCTGGCCGGTGCGATCCGGCGACCGGTGACACTCCGCCCGGACGCCGACGGGCGGTACGCCTTCGATCCGGCGGAGCTACGGGCCGCGTTCGGCGCGCGTACCCGGCTGGTGCTGCTGAACTCTCCGCACAACCCGACCGGCAAGGTGTTCACGTCGGACGAGCTGACCCTGATCGCGCAGCTGTGCCAGGAGCACGACACGTACGCGGTCACCGACGAGGTGTACGAGCACCTGGCCTTCACCGACGCCGCCAGCGGGCACGTGCCGCTGGCCACGCTGCCCGGGATGCGCGAGCGCACCCTGCGGATCTCCTCGGCCGGCAAGACCTTCTCCTGCACCGGCTGGAAGGTGGGTTGGGCCAGCGGGCCGGAGACGCTGGTGTCGGCGCTGCTGCGGGTCAAACAGTTCCTCACCTACGTCAACGCCGGGCCCCTGCAACCAGCGGTGGCGGTGGCGCTCGCGCTGCCCGACGACTACTTCACCGCCTTCCGGGCCGACCTGCAGGCCCGCCGTGACCAACTGGTCGACGGGCTGACCGCCGCCGGGTTCGACGTGCTCACCCCCGAGGGCACGTACTTCGTCACCGCCGACATCACCGACCTCGGCGGCACCGACGGGGTCGACTTCTGCCGCGCGCTGCCCGAGCGCTCCGGCGTGGTGGCGGTGCCCACCCAGGTCTTCTACGACGATCCCGAGGCCGGCCGGCGGCTGATCCGGTTCGCCTTCTGCAAACGCCAGGAGGTGCTGGCCGAGGCGGTGACCCGGCTGCGCCGGCTGCCCGAGTTCCGGTGACCGGACCGGCGTCAGTTCGGCACGGGGGCCGTACCGGTGTCGACCGGCGCCGCGCCGACCGCCGACCGCGCGGCCCGGGCCCGCCGCCGCGCCGCCGACCAGGCCAGCACCATCGCGACGAGGAAGAGTACGGGCGCGAGCTGAGCCAGCTCGGCGGCGGACCGGATGTCGTCGGTGACCGCGAGGAAGCGGGCACGCTCGGCCGCGTCCTGCCATTCCTCAGGGTCCAGCCCGAGGTAATCGTGCATGAGGACGAGCGCGAAGGCCGCCGGCACCGTCACCAGCAGCAGGGGCAGCCGGCCCCGGGTCGACCGGCGTAGCGCGGCCCACCAGGTCAGGGCGGCGAACGCGAGCGTGCCGACCATGGTGAGCACCGACGCGGTGCCGAAGGTGGGCCACCAGACGTTGCGCCGGTCCAGTTCGTCAGCGGTCGCGCCGTACACGGTCAACCAGGGCAGAGCCAGGCCGGCGAGCAGCGCCAAGGAGCCGGCCGCGGCGGTGACGATCCGGCCGGAGCCCGGCCACCAACTGGTCAGCACCACGATGGCGAGGGCCGAGACGGCGAGCACCGCGAACGTCAGACCGGGACTGTCGTAGCCGTACGAGATGGACCCGTAGTCCCCGTCCAGCATCGGCGCCAGCCGGCGGACGACCTCGGCCCAGCGGGCAGCTGCCTCGTCCGGTCCTGAGGAGAGGTGGTAGGCGGCGCCGACCAGGACCGTCGACATGGCCAGCAGCGCGCCGCCCGCCGCGACAGCTGCGGCCCGCCCCGCGGTGCCCGGCAGCACCGCCGAGGCAACTGCCAGCAGCACCAGCGGCACCAGCACGAGCAGGTACGCCCATCCCCAACCGTCGATCTCGGTAACCGCGAGCCCGGCGGTCGAATCCTGATGGACGAGCGAGTCACCCCTGGTGCGGCCCAGCACCCTGAGGGTCACCTCGGACCACGGTGCCGCCACGGAGCCGACAGCCAGCCCCAGCGCCACCACGATCATGAGCAGGCGACCCCAGTGAGCCCCGATCCAGCTCTGTGGTGCGCTGGACGGGGCCTCGGCCAGCGGCTGGCCGGCGGGCTGCCCGAGGGAACCAGGAGAACCTGGGTGGGACACAGTCACCCCCGAAGATGTGGCGTCCGCCCGTACGGCGGCCGGCGGTCATCGTCCCACGGCACGCTACACAGTAGGGGGACGCGGGTGCGGCCTCGGCCGAGCCGATCGCAGCCGGCGGTGTGGGTCAGGCCGGACTGGCGGTACGGACGTGGTCGGCGATCCGCTCGGCGACCTCACGGGCCTTCTGCTCGGTGGCGGCCTCGACCATCACCCGGACCAGCGGCTCGGTACCCGACGGGCGCAGCAGCACGCGGCCGGTCTCACCCAGCTCGGCCTCGGCCCGCTCGACCTCGGCGCGTACCGCCGGTGCGGCGGCACCGACGGTACGGTCGCCGACCGGCACATTGATCAGCACCTGGGGAAGCTTGTTGACCACGCTGGCGAGGTCCGCCAGGGAGCGACCGGTGGCCGCCATCCGGGCCATCAGGTGCAGCCCGGTGAGGACCCCGTCACCTGTGGTCGCGTACGCCGGCATCACGATGTGCCCGCTCTGCTCGCCGCCGAGGGCCAGCCCGGAGGCACGCAGCTCCTCCAGCACGTACCGGTCGCCGACCTTGGTCTCGACCAGCCGGATGCCCGCCGCGGACATGGCCAGGCGCAGGCCGAGGTTGCTCATCACGGTGGCGACCAGGGTGTCCCCGGTCAGCGTGCCGGCCTCTCGCATGGCCAGCGCCAGGATCGCCATCACCTGGTCGCCGTCGACCTCGTCGCCGTCGGCGGTCACGGCCACGCACCGGTCGGCGTCGCCGTCGTGCGCGATGCCGAGTTGCGCCCCGTGCTCCACCACCGCCTGGCGCAGCGCCTCGATGTGGTTGGAGCCGCACTCGTCGTTGATGTTGAGCCCGTCCGGCTCGGCGTTGATCGCGATGACCTCGGCACCGGCCTCGCGGTAGACCGCCGGGGCCACCTCGGCGGCGGCGCCGTTGGCGCAGTCGACCACGACCTTGATCCCGTCGAGGCGGTGCGCCGCGGTTCCGGCGACGTGCTGCACGTAGTGGTTCGCGCCGTCGAGCAGGTCGTGTACCCGGCCCACTCCCGCGCCGACCGGGCGCTTCCAGGCGGTGGTGGCGTTGGCCTCGATGGCCGCCTCGATCCGCATCTCGATCTCGTCGGGCAGCTTGTGCCCACCGGCCGCGAACAGCTTGATCCCGTTGTCCGGCATCGGGTTGTGCGAGGCCGACAGCATCACGCCGAGATCCGCCTTGGCCTCTGCGGTGAGGAACGCCACCGCCGGGGTGGGCAGCACACCCACCCGGATCACCGTCGCGCCCGCGCTGGTCAGCCCGGCCACCACGGCAGCCTCAAGCATCTCGCCGCTGGCCCGGGTGTCCCGACCCACCACGGCCAGGGGGGCGCGGCCACGGTCCGACTCGGCGAGGGTGTGGGCGGCCGCGACGGCCACCGAGAGCGCCAACTCCGGGGTGAGATCGGCGTTCGCCCGCCCGCGTACGCCGTCCGTGCCGAACAACCGGCCCATACCCACCAACCTCCGATGAACTGCCGATAGAGGAAAAACGCCTTGTCGTGAGGCGACGAAACGGCCGGCCCACCTCCCCCTGTCGAGGGGAGGCGAACCGGCCGTCCGTCAGAAGTACAAGGTGCGGCTGGAGATCAGCGCTTCGAGTACTGGGGAGCCTTACGGGCCTTCTTGAGGCCGTACTTCTTGCTCTCCTTGACCCGGGCGTCCCGGGTCAGGAAGCCGGCCTTCTTCAGGGCCGGGCGGTCGTCGGGCTCGCTGACGATCAGCGCCCGAGCGATGGCCAGCCGCAGCGCACCGGCCTGGCCGGTGGTGCCACCGCCACGCAGGTTGGCGATGACGTCGAACGCCTCGGGCTTCTCGGCGGTCACCAGCGGATCCTTGATCAGCTGCTGGTGCACCTTGCTCGGGAAGTACGCCTCCAGGTCACGCCCGTTGCAGGTGATCTTGCCGGTGCCCGGCACGATGCGCACCCGGACGATGGCCTCCTTGCGCCGACCCACGGTCTGGATCGGGCGGTCACCACGAGGCGCGCGCGCGACGGGCGCCGGCGCCTCGGTGGCCTCAGGGGCGACCTCGGTGGCGGTGATGTCGGTCATGCTGCTTCCTTCGCCCGCGCTCACTGCGCGATCTGCTTGATCTCGAACGGCACCGGCTGCTGCGCGCCGTGCGGGTGCTCGGCACCGGCGTAGACCTTCAGCTTCTTGATCAGCTGACGGCCGAGCTTGTTGTGCGGGAGCATCCCCTTCACCGCCAGCTCGATGGCCCGCTCGGGGCGCTTGGCCAGCAGCTCCTCGTAGCCGACCTGCTTCAGGCCACCCGGGTAACCGGAGTGCCGGTAAGCGATCTTCTGCTGGCGCTTGTTGCCGGTCAGCGCTACCTTGCCCGCGTTCACGACGACGACGAAGTCGCCCGTGTCGACGTGCGGCGCGAAAGTCGGCTTGTGCTTGCCCCGCAGCAGCGTGGCGGCGTGGGTGGCCAGGCGGCCCAGCACGACATCAGAGGCGTCGATGACGTGCCACTGACGCTCGATCTCACCCGGCTTCGGGCTGTACGTACGCACAGGTCTACCTTGTCTCGTCGTCGGTCTGGGGTAGCGCGCCGAGGTGACCAGGACATCCCAGCCGGACCAGCGCGCACGAACGACCAAGCGTACCTCAGGCGGCACGCCCACAGATGTCGTACAACAGCAGGCAACGATACCCGCAGCCCCGCCGGCCGGTCAAAACGGGGTCCGGCCGGCGAGGCTGAGCGGGTTCCTACATGACGGTCGTCACACCCCGGCGCGGGCCATCCGGCTGCCGGGACGCAGGTACGCCGCCCAGGTGACCACCAGCAGCACCAGGAAGAATCCCACGTAGAAGCGCAACGCCGGCTGGATGCCTCCGTAGGTCGACCGGGCCCAGGCGTAGCAGATCGGCACCAGGAATCCGCCGAAGGCGCCGACCGCGGAGATGATGCCCAGGGCACCGGCGGCCTGCCGGCGCATCGCCAGCATCACCTCCGGCGCGCCGCCCCGCTCCTCACCCTTGATCTGAAAGATCCTGCTGATCATGCGGTAGGTCGAGCCGTTGCCGACGCCGGTGGCCACGAAGAGCAGCAGGAAGGCCACGAAGAACAGGCCCATGTTGCGCTGCTCGACCGACCAGAGTGCGCCCAGGGCACCGACCGCCATCAACACGAAGCTGGCCACCGTGACCCGGGCCCCACCGACGACGTCGGAGAGGCGGCCACCGAACGGCCGGCAGAGCGAGCCCACTCCCGCACCGAGGAACGCCCAGGCCAACGCGACGTCCGGCCGACCGAACACCGAGTTGAGCAGGGTGGGAAAGGCAGCCGAGTAGCCGATGAACGAGCCGAAGGTGCCGATGTACAGCAGCGACATGATCCAGGTGTCGCGGTGCCGCAGCGACGACCAGACCGGCCGCACGTCGGCCTTCGCCTCGACCAGGTTGTCCATGAACAGGTACGCGCAGACGGCGGCGATCACCGCCAGCGGGATGTACATCAGACCGGCCCGGGCCAGCGCGAGCCCGCCGCCCAGCACGATCACCTGGGGCACCACGAACTGCACGACGGCCACCCCGATGTTGCCGCCGGCGGCATTGAGCCCCAACGCCCATCCCTTCTCCCGCTCCGGGTAGAAGAACGAGATGTTGGCCATGCTGGAGGCGAAGTTGCCGCCACCGAATCCGGCCGTGGCGGCGATCAGCAGCAGCGACACGAAGCCGATCTCCGGGTGCTCGACCGCCCAGGCCAGTCCGGCGCAGGGCACGATCAGCAGCAACGCCGAGATGACGGTCCAGTTGCGGCCGCCGAAAACCGGCACGGCGAAGGTGTACGGCAGTCGCAGCAGGGCGCCGACTCCGCTGGGCACGGCGGTCAACCAGAGTGCCTGGCTGGTGGTGAGCTGCCACCCGGAGTCGCCGAGCCGGACGACGACGATGCTCCAGAGCAGCCACACCGAGAAGCCGATGTGCTCGGCGAAGATCGACCAGATGAGGTTGCGTCGGGCGACGCCGCGGCCGGTCCGCTGCCAGAAGGCGGGATCCTCCGGTGCCCAGTGCCCGATCCACCGACCTGGTCGGCGATCCAGGCTCTCCTCTTCGATTACCGTCGGCTGCTCGCTCGTGGTGGTCATGCCGCAGAAGTTAGGGAGCCGCCGTTACCGCGGCGTTCGCCGTTCGGGTCAGATCGGCAACGTGGATCGCACCACCGTTCGACGGCGGCGGTGAGGAGCGCGTCGGCTCAGAGCTGCTGAAGGATACGCAACGCCCGGTCCACCCGCCGTATCGTCTCCGCGTCGGCGACGTCCACGCACTCGGTGAACCACTTCTTCATCGGCGAGGAGATCCGGTCGGGCATCACCACCCGCTCCCCCATCGACACCGCCAGTGGTGAGTCGCGCAGCAGCGCCGCCTCCACCACCTCGGCCACGATCACGATGGGCACCGCCGTCGAGTTGTAGACATCGGAACTGATCACCAGGCCGAGGCGCTCCCGGGCCCCCTCGATCCGCCAGACCTCGCCCCTACGCAGCACGCGGCGGACCGCCGAAGAGCAGGTCGTCGACCATACCGACCTCCTGGGCATCGGCCAGCGAGGCGGATTCCAGATCCAGCCCGGCCCGCCCGACCGCGGCGGCGTGCGCGGCGAAGACCTCGCGCAGCGCCTTCTCCCGGGCCGCCTGGTCCATCCAGGCTGAGAGCGAGAGCCCCTCCTGCTTGGCGAACCGCCGGGCATCCGCGATCGTCTCGTCGGCGAACGACAGAGTCACCTTGGCTGTCATACCGGCAGACTACCCGCCGGTATGACTTCCAGTCATCCCCGACCACCGATCACGGCGAAACGCCACGCCTTGAAGAAGCAGTCGACGTCCGCCAGGCCCGCCTCGGTCAACCAACGGCACTGTTCCGCCACCGGGGCGGGGCGGTCGTAGGCCATCCGCTGCTCGGCTGCGGCGATCTCGGCGGCGTCGGCGCCGAGCGCCGCGACCTGTGCCAGCCACACTTCGTGGTAGCGCCGGTCCAGCTCAGGGGTCGGACCGGCTACCTGTTCGGCGTTGACGAAGACTCCGCCGGGCACCAGCGCCGCAGCCGCCCGGCGGTAGAGGTCGCGTTTGGCGGAGTCGTCGAGGTGGTGGATCGCCAACGCGCTGACCACCGCGTCGTACCGCCCGGCGGGCAGCGGGTCAGCCAGGTCGGCCACCACCACCCGGTGCGCGACGCCCTGGCCGGTCAACTGCTCGGCGGCGACGGCCAGCATCTGCGGCGCGCCGTCCACCAGGGTCAGCCGCACGCCGGGCACGACGGCGGAGATCAGCGACGACAGCAGGCCGGTCCCGGCGCCCAGATCGAGCACCTCGGCCGTACGCCCGGCCGCCAGGGCGGCGCGCAACGGCGGCGCGGCCACCTCGACGGCGGTGGTGTAGAACGCGTCGAAGCAGGGCACGAGCCTGCGGCGGGCGGCATCGTAGCCATCCGCCACCGCGTCGAACGCCTCGGCCACACCCATGACGACCTCCCATATTTCAGGATATCTGTCCCACATTGTAGATGGTGCGAGCTGGCCCTCTGCCGAGGTGCGGTGTGAGCGGCTCTTGACAGGACCGAAACAAACGGGACGCGGACCGGAAACTGCCCAACGGCACGCTTTGCCGACATGACAGACGGTGCACGGCCGGCGACGCGACCGGGGCGCGAGCCCCGGGAGGTGGCGACCCACTGCCCGTACTGCGCCCTCCAGTGCGGGATGGTCCTGCGCGAGGAGGACGACGCGGTAAGCGTGCTACCTCGCCAGTTCCCCACCAACCGGGGCGGCCTCTGCCAGAAGGGCTGGACCGCGCCGGAGCTGCTCAGCCACCCGGAACGGTTGACCACTCCCCTGCTCCGCGACCCGGCCACCGGCGAGCTGCGTCCGGCCACCTGGGAGGCCGCGCTGGACCGGATCACCACCGGGCTTCGCGAGGTGCAGGAGAAGCACGGCCGCGACGCGGTCGCTGTCTTCGGCGGGGGCGGGCTCACGAACGAAAAGGCGTACGCGCTGGGCCGGTTCGCGCGGGTGGCGCTGCGCACCCGGCACATCGACTACAACGGACGGTTCTGCATGTCCTCCGCCGCGGCCGCCGGCATGCGCGCCTTCGGCGTGGACCGGGGGCTGCCGTTCCCGCTGTCCGACCTGGGTCGGGCGGACACTCTGCTGCTGGTCGGCGCGAACCCGGCGGAGACCATGCCGCCGCTGGTGCGCTGGTTGACCGAGCAACGGGAGCGGGGCGGCAAGCTGATCGTGATCGACCCACGGGTGACCGCCACCACCCGGCAGGCCGATCTGCACCTGCAACCGCTGCCCGGCACCGACCTGGCGGTGGCCAGCGCGCTGCTGCACATCGCCCTGACCGAGGGCTACGTCGACGGTGACTACGTCGCCACCCGTACCACCGGATTCACCGCCGTGCGACGCACCGTGGCGGGCTGGTGGCCCGCGCGCGCCGAAGCGCTCTCCGGCGTGCCCGTGGCCGACCTGGAGGAGACCGCGCGGGCGCTCGGCACCGCCGAACGGGCGATCATCCTGACCGCCCGCGGCGCCGAACAGCACGCCAAGGGCGTCGACACCGTGACCGGCTTCGTCAACCTCGCCCTCGCGCTCGGACTGCCCGGTCGCCCCGGCTCCGGCTACGGCTGTCTGACCGGGCAGGGCAACGGGCAGGGTGGCCGGGAGCACGGGCAGAAGGCCGACCAGCTCCCCGGGTATCGCAAGATCGACGACCTGGAGGCCCGGGCCCACGTCGCGCGGGTCTGGGGGGTGCCGGCCGACGAGCTGCCCGGGCCGGGCGTGCCGGCGTACCAACTGCTCGACTCGCTCGGCACCGACGGAGGGCCACGGGCGCTGCTGGTGTTCGGCTCGAACCCGGTGGTCTCCGCACCTCGCGCCGCCCGGGTCGAGGGCCGCCTGCGCGACCTGGACCTGCTGGTCGTCGCCGACTTCCTGCTCTCCGAAACGGCGGCGCTGGCCGACGTGGTGCTGCCCACCGCCCAGTGGGCCGAGGAGGACGGCACGATGACAAACCTGGAAGGGCGGGTGCTGCGTCGACGGGCGCTCCGTCCGCCCCCGTCGGGTGTCCGCACCGACCTGGACATCCTGGCCGCCCTCTCCGCCCGGCTACGAGGAACACCTTCACTCCGCGCGCTGCCGGGAGACGGCCCCGGCTCGACCCCGGGCACACGCCCGAGCGAAGCGGAGGCATCGGACCCGCAGGTCGTCTTCACCGAGCTGCGCCGGGCCTCGGCCGGCGGCATCGCCGACTACGCCGGGATCAGCTGGGACCGGATCGACGCCGCGGACGGCGTCTTCTGGCCGTGCCCCGACGACGAGGGGCCCGACTCGCCCCGACTCTTCGCCGACCGCTTCGCCACTCCCGACGGGCTGGCCCGGTTCCACCCGGTGGAGCACCGGCCGGCGGCCGAGGAGGTCTGCGCCGACTACCCGCTGCACTTCACCACCGGCCGGGTGCTCGCCCAGTACCAGTCCGGCACCCAGACACGCCGGGTGGCCGCGTTGCGGCGGGCCGCCCCCGAGGCTTTCGTGGAGCTGCATCCGGATCTCGCCGAGCGGCTGGGCGTCGCCGACGGCGAGCCGGTACGGGTGCTCTCCAGACGCGGCGAGTTCCAGGCACCCGCCCGGCTGAGCCCGGGCATCCGGCCGGACACCGTCTTCGCGCCGTTCCACTGGGGTGGGCGGGCACGGGCGAACTCCGTCACCAACGACGCCGTTGACCCGATCTCCGGGATGCCGGAATTCAAGATCTGCGCGGTACGGGTGGAGAAGGCATGACCGGGCGCAGCGAGCGGATCGTGGTGGTCGGCAACGGCATGGCCGGCGCCCGGGTGGCGGCTGAACTGCACGCCCGGGGCGAGGACCTGAAGGTCACCGTGCTGGGTGCGGAACCGCATCCCGCGTACAACCGGATCATGCTGTCCACCCTGCTCACCGGCAAGATCGGCGAGTCGGAGGTGGAGCTCGCGGAGGTCGCCGGGCGCGGCGTCGACCTGCGTACCGGGGTCACGGTCAGCGCGATCGACCGTGCCAGCGGGCTGGTACGCACCGACGACGGCGACCGGATCCCCTACGACCACCTGGTCCTCGCCACCGGCAGCCGGGCGGTGGTGCCCGCCCTGCCCGGGCTCGACCCGGCACGCCTGCCGGAGCGGGTGATCCCGTTCCGCACCCTGGACGACTGTCGACGCATTGTCGCCCTCTCCGGTGCCGCCCGGCGCGCCCTGGTGCTCGGCGGCGGGCTGCTCGGCCTGGAGGCGGCCCGGGGGCTGGCGCTACGCGGACTCGACGTGGGCGTGGTGCACCGGGTGCCGTACCTGATGGACCGTCAGCTCGACCCGGCCGCCGGGGCGATGCTCGCCGGTACGCTCGCCGATCTCGGTGTGACCACCCACCTGGCGGTGGAGCCGACCGCGCTGCGCGCCGACGCCACCGGGGTGCGGCTGGAGCTGTCCGACGGCCGGTCGCTCGACGCCGACCTGCTGGTGCTTGCCTGCGGAGTACGCCCCGACACCGACCTCGCCGCGGCAGCCGGCCTGAAGGTGGAACGGGGGGTGCTGGTCGACGACCGGCTGCGCACCAGCGACCAGCGCATCTCCGCGATCGGCGACTGTGCCCAGCACGACGGCACGCTCACCGGGCTGGTGGCGCCGGCCTGGGCACAGGCCCGGGTGGTGGCCCAGGTGGTGACCGGGCAGGACCCGCAGGCCCGGTACCGGGCGCGACCGGTGGTCACCCGGCTCAAGGCGGCCGGCATCGATCTCGCCGCGATGGGCGACCCCACGGAGGGCCCCGGCGAGGAGCTGACCTTCGCCGACCCGGCCCGGGGGACGTACGCCCGGCTGCGGATTCACGACGATCGGTTGGCCGCCGCGATCCTGCTCGGCGACAACCCCTCGGTGGGCACCGTGATCCAACTGTTCGACCGCGGTCACCCGGTGCCCACCGACCGGCGGGCGCTGCTGCTCGGCCGGGCAGTGGGCGGGGCGGTCGCGGCACCGGCCGCGTCACCGGCGCTGATGCCGGACGCGGCCACTGTCTGCCAGTGCAACACGGTGAGCAAGGGCGCCCTCGTGCGCTGCTGGCGGGACGGAGCCCGCACGGTCGACGCCGTGGTCGCGGGGACCCGGGCCGGCACCGGCTGCGGCAGCTGCCGCGACGCGGTCGCCGGCATCGTCGACTGGTTGTCCAGAACGGATCCCGTGGAGGTGGGGCGATGACCGGCGGCAACGTGGTCGTCATCGGCAACGGCATGGTCGGCCAGCGGTTCGTGGACGCGCTGCGGGCCCGCGACCCACAGGGGCGGTGGCGGGTCACGGTGCTCGCCGAGGAGAGCCGGCCGGCGTACGACCGGGTGCGGCTCTCGGCGTACTTCGACGGCGCCGACGAGGAGGACCTGAACCTGCACACCGCGCACGACGGGGTGCAGTTACGCCTCGGCGAGCCGGCCACCGGCGTGGACCGGGACCGGCGGGTGGTGACCACGACCACCGGCGAGCACCCGTACGACGTGCTGGTGTTCGCCACCGGGTCGTACCCGTTCGTGCCGCCGGTGCCGGGGTCGGACCTGGCCGGCGTCTTCGTCTACCGGACCCTGGACGACCTCGCCGCCATCCGCCGGTACGCGAAGGACCGCCGCACCGGCGCGGTGATCGGCGGCGGACTGCTCGGCCTGGAGGCGGCGAACGCGCTGCGCCTGCTCGGGCTGACCACAAGCGTGGTGGAGTTCGCTCCGCGGCTGATGCCGGTGCAGGTGGACACCGCCGGTGGCGCGATGCTCCGCCGCTACGTCGAGGACCTGGACGTCGCCTGTCACCTGGGCGTGGCGACCACCGCGCTGCGGCCCGACGCGGACGGAGCGGTGGCCGCCCTGGAACTCGCCGACGGCGCGGTGCTCGACGCCGACCTGGTGGTGGTGGCCGCCGGCATCCGACCCCGCGACGAGCTGGCCCGGGCCGCCGGACTCGACATCGGTCCCCGCGGCGGTGTCCTGGTCGACGCCGCCTGCCGGAGCACGGACGAGCGGATCTACGCGGTCGGCGAGTGCGCGGCGGTCGACGGCACCTGCTACGGCCTGGTCGCCCCCGGCTACGCGATGGCCGAGGTGGTGGCCGACCGGCTGGTCGGCGGCGAGGCGACCTTCCCGGGCGCGGACACCGCCACCAAGCTCAAGCTGCTCGGTGTCGACGTCGCCTCCTTCGGCGACGCGCACGGCGCGACGCCCGGGTGCCTGGACGTCACCTGGACCGACCCCGCCGCCCGGGTGTACGCCAAACTGGTCCTCTCCGACGACGCCGCCACGCTGCTCGGCGGGGTGCTGGTCGGCGACGCCAGCGCCTACCCCACGCTGCGCGCCAGCGTCGGCGGGCCGCTGCCGGCCGCACCGCTGGCCCTGCTGGCTGGCGACGAAGCGGTGGGCGCCACGGCCGGCGCCCTGCCCGCGACCGCCCAGGTCTGCTCCTGCAACGCGGTCACCCGGGCGGACATCGACACGGCGATCGCGGACGGCTGCGCCGACGTGGCCTCCCTGAAGGCGTGCACCCGGGCCGGGACGAGCTGCGGCTCCTGCGTACCAATGCTCAAACAACTGCTCGACGCGGCCGGCGTCGTCCAGTCGAAGGCGCTCTGCGAGCACTTCGACGTCAGCCGGCAGGAGCTGTTCGACATCATCCGGGTACGCGGCATCCGGACGTTCTCCCGGCTGATCGCCGAGCACGGTCGGGGACAGGGCTGCGACATCTGCAAACCGGTCGTCGCCTCGATCCTCGCCTCGCTCGGCAACGGCCACATCCTCGACGGCGAGCAGGCTTCGTTGCAGGACACGAACGACCACTTCCTGGCGAACCTGCAACGCGACGGCAGCTACTCGGTGGTGCCCAGAATCCCGGGCGGGGAGATCACCCCGGAGAAGCTGATCGTCATCGGCGAGGTGGCCCGCGACTTCAACCTCTACACGAAGATCACCGGTGGGCAGCGGATCGACCTGTTCGGCGCCCGGGTCGACCAGCTACCGCAGATCTGGCGTCGGCTGGTGGACGCCGGGTTCGAGTCCGGGCACGCGTACGGCAAGGCGCTGCGCACGGTGAAGTCCTGCGTCGGCTCAACCTGGTGCCGCTACGGCGTGCAGGACTCGGTCGGCCTGGCCGTCGCCCTGGAGCTGCGTTACCGGGGACTCCGCGCCCCACACAAGATCAAATCGGCGGTCTCCGGCTGCGCCCGGGAATGCGCCGAGGCCCGCAGCAAGGACTTCGGTGTGATCGCCACGGAGACCGGCTGGAACCTCTACGTCGGCGGCAACGGCGGCTTCCGGCCCCGGCACGCCGATCTGTTCGCCACCGACCTGTCCACAGAGGCGCTGGTCACGCTGATCGACAGGTTCCTGATGTACTACATCCGTACCGCCGACCGGCTGCAACGCACCGCCGCCTGGATCGAGGCGATGGACGGGGGCCTGGACCACCTCCGGGCGGTGATCGTGGACGATTCGCTCGGCCTCTGCGAAGAACTCGACGCCGCGATGGCCCGGCACGTGGTGTCGTACTCGGACGAGTGGCGCGACGTCCTGTCCGACGCGGACCGGCTACGCCGGTTCACCTCGTTCGTCAACGCGCCGGAGGTCCCCGACCCGTCGATCACCTTCGTCACCGAACGCGGACAGCCGATACCCGTCGGCGGTCATCCGTCCGGCGCGCAGGGCCGCCAACCGGTCGCGCTCGGCCTGCCGGAGGTGCGTCAATGACCGCCGCGACGACACTGAGCTGGGTCACCGTCTGCCCGTTGGATCGCCTGGACCGGGACCGGGGCGTCGCCGCCCTGGTCGCCGGGGTGCAGGTGGCGATCTTCCGGACCGCGGACGGGCTGTACGCGATCGACAACCTCGACCCGGTCTCCGGGGCGTACGTCCTCTCCCGCGGCATCGTGGGCAGCCGGGGCGAGGTGCCGACGGTCGCGTCGCCGCTGCACAAGCAGGTGTACGACCTGCGCACGGGGGACTGTCTCGACCTGCCGGGCGTTTCGGTCGCTCGGCACCAGATCCGTTGCCACAACGGCATGGTCGAGGTGCGGCTGCGACAGGAGGGCTGATGCGCGAGGAACTGGCCGGCTTCACCATCGGGGTGACCGCCGACCGGCGGCGGGACGAGCTCGCCGCGCTGCTCCAACGGCGGGGTGCGCGGGTGGTGCTCGCTCCCGCTCTGCGGATCGTGCCGCTCGCGGACGACACCGAGCTGCGCGAGGCCACTCGTGCCTGCCTGGAACGGCCGCCCGACATCCTGATGGCCAACACCGGCATCGGGATGCGCGGTTGGCTGGAGGCAGCCGAGGGCTGGGGGCTCGCCGAGCCGCTGCGCGGGGTCCTCGGCGACGCGTACGTGGTGGCCCGGGGCCCCAAGGCCCGTGGGGCGATCCGCGCTGCCGGCCTGTTCGACCAGTGGTCGCCCGCCTCGGAGAGTTGCGACGAGGTGGTCGATCACCTGCGCCGGCGAGGCGTGTCGGGTCAGGTGATCGCCATGCAGCTGCACGGCGAGCGGCAACCCGAGTGCACCCGCGCGCTGGAGGAGGCCGGCGCCACGGTCATCGAGATCCCGGTCTACCGCTGGGCCCCACCGACCGACCCTGCGCCGCTGCACCGGCTGGTCGACCTGGTGGCGGGGCGGCTGGTCGACGCGGTCACCTTCACCTCGGCGCCGGCGGTGGAGGCGCTGCTGCGGGCCTCCGGCGATCGCACGGACGCGGTGCTGGACGCGCTGCGCACTGACGTGCTGGCCAGCTGCGTCGGGCAGGTCACCGCCGAGCCGCTGCTCCGGCGCGGGGTGCCGGTGAGCGCGCCGACCCGGGCCCGGCTCGGCGCGCTGGTCCGCACCATCGTCGACGAACTGCCCCGCCGCACGGTGACCATCAAGGTCGCCGGCCACCTGCTCACCCTGCGCGGCCACGCCGCGGTGGTCGACGGCGAGCTGCGTCCGCTGGCCCCGGCGCCGATGGCGGTGCTGCGGGCGCTGGCGCAGACGCCGGGCCGGGTGCTGTCGCGTACCGCTCTGCTGCGGACGCTGCCGCGGGGCGCCGACGAGCACGCGGTGGAGATGGCGGTGGCCCGGCTGCGGGCCGGCCTGAAGGCGCCACGCGTCGTGCAGACGGTGGTCAAACGGGGCTACCGCCTCCGCGTCGACTGAGCCCCGCCGGCCCGGCGGTCACCGGGCCGGCGGGACTTCGACACAGGGCCTAACCGACCGGGGTCGGGAAACCCCGGTCGTGCTCGGCCTGAAGTCGCGCCATGGCGTGTTCGACAACTGTCACCAGGACCCGTTTGACCGAATCGCGCTGACGGGCGTCGGTCATCACCAACGGCACGTCCGGCGAGATGGCCAGGGCCTCGCGGACCTCGTCCAGTTCGTACTGCGGCGCGCCGTCGAACCGGTTGAGCGCGACCACGTACGGCAGGTTTCGGTTCTCGAAGTAGTCCAGCGGGGCGAACGCGTCGGTGATCCGGCGGGTGTCCACCAGCACCGCAGCGCCCACCGCGCCTCGGATGATCTCGTCCCACATGAACCAGAACCGGGTCTGCCCAGGCGTACCGAAGAGGTACAGGATCAGATCCTGTGCCATGGTGATTCGGCCGAAGTCCATGGCGACCGTGGTGGTCTCCTTGCCCGGCACCTTGGACGGGTCGTCGATGCCGACGCCGGCCGAGGTCATCACCGCCTCGGTGGTCAGCGGTGTGATCTCGGAGATCGCACCGACCAGCGTGGTCTTGCCGACACCGAAGCCACCCGCGACGACGATCTTCGCGGAGATGATTCCCCGGCTCTGGCGGGCCCCGGCGGGGTCATAGCTCGCGAAGTCCACTCAGCACCCTTCCCAGCATTTCCATCCGCTCCTCGTAACCTGTGGCGGGAGCGGCCGTCTGTAGCGTCAGCAGGCCCTCGGCCACCATGTCGGCGACCAGCACCCGGGCGACACCCAGCGGTAGCCGGGTGTACGCGGCGATTTCCGCAAGCGACTCGGGCCGGCCCTCGCAGACCATGGCGATGCGATGCTTGTCGTGCCCGGCGAAACGTGATTCGGCGATCTGGGTGGGACTGGCCACCAACACCGCTTCCAGCGCGATGTCCTGCAACGGCTCGGTCCGGCCCCGGGTGACCGCGTACGGCCGAACCAGCGCACCCCGTGGGTCACGCTGCCGTTCCATCCGCGATCACCTCCTCTGCCTTCCGCCCGCCGGTCCGGCGCACCCGTTACGACCGCACCGCGTCCCGGGGCAGCGGTACCAGCGCCGCACCGACCCGTTCCACAAGCAACGCCATCTCGTAGCCCACCTGGCCGACGTCGCAGCTACGCGCCGCGAGCACCGCCATCGACGATCCGTCGCTGATGGACATCAGGAACAGGTAGCCGCTGTCCATCTCGATCACTGTCTGCAACACGCCGCCTGCGCTGAACATGCGTGCGGCGCCCTCGGTCAGGCTCACCACGCCGGAGGTGATCGCGGCGAGCTGATCCGCCCGGTCCGCCGGCAGATCCCGGGAGGAGGCGAGCAACAGCCCGTCCGCGGACACCGCCACCACGTGGGCGATGCCTGCCACGCTGTCGGCGAAGTTGCTGAGCAGCCAACCCATGTCCTGTATGGCCGCTGGCCTGTTCATCGGCTCGTCTCCTTGGTCGAGGTGCTGATCTGACTGGCGCCGGCCGTCCGACCACGTTGGACGCCACGGTGATACGCCGACAGCAGACCGCGTACTTCGTCGGGGGTTCGGCGGCCGTGCTCACGCCCGCCGCGAGGCTCGATGCCACCGGGCACGAGCTGTGCCTGGGGCACCCGCTTGGGCAACCCCGACCGGGTCGTACCGGCGGGGGTGGGCTCGGCCGCCCGGCTGGCCCGTGACCAGCCCTCGTCGGCCGCCGTGCGCCAGGCGTCGTCCTCCGAGGGACCGGTTTCGGGCCCGGTGGACGGCGGTGGCGCGGACGGCGGTGGCGGCGCGGGCGGGGTCGGCGGCGCGCTCGGCGCCGGACCAGCCGTGCTGGCGGACGAGGAAGTGTACGACGGTGGCGCGGCGGGTGTCGCGGCGGCGGCCGCGCCCGGCGTACGCGTTGGCAACGGACTCCGTCCCCTGGTCGGCTCGACCGGAGCCGCCGGTGGACTGGCGGCCGCCTGCGGGGGTGGCTCGTCGAACTGTGGCCGGCTGAAGATCGTGGTGACGTCGTTGCCGTGCGACCGGAACCAGACCGCCTCCATCTCCCGGAAGATCGGCGCCTCGGAAGACTGCTCGGGTGGCACGGTGATCGGACGCGTCGGGGGCGGTGCGGTGGCGGCCAGGCTGGCGCCCAGTCCACGGAATCCGGAGCCGTCGAAATCTCCGCCACCGGGCTGCTGACCGGCGGCCGGGGCGAAATTGGTGGGCGCGGCGACCCCCGCACCCGCGACCGGCCCCACCGGCAGGCCGGGCCCCGCGGACTGACCCGGGTCACCGGCACCCCGGTTCGGCAGCGGATCGAGGGTGGGTTGCGCGACCGTCGGCGTGCCCGCGTTGAATCCGTTGAAGGCCGGCGGCGGCGTGCGGGCCGGTGGCGGGTCGGCGGGAGCCGCCTCCGTCGCCGGCCAGTGCGGGGCGGAGGAAGTCCCGTTGTGCCACCGGTCGACCAGGGTGGCGGTGTTGCCGCGGCCGGTGACCCCGGCCCCCTCGCCAAGACCGACCGACGCCAGCGACGTCTGCTCGACCGCGAGCGGCTGCCGGGGTCGGGTGATCGCCTGGTCGCGACCGCGCAGGCTGGGCAGCACCACGGTGGCGGCCGGCAGGGTGACCTGCGCGACAGTGCCGCCCTCGACGTTACGCCGCAGCTCGACCCGGATGCCGTAGCGGGCCGCCAGCCGGCTGACCACCGCCAGACCCATCAGGCGGAACGCCGCCACGTCGACGGCGGATGGTGCGGCCAGCCGCCGGTTGAGTGAGTCCAGCTGCTCGTCGGAGAGGCCGAGGCCCCGGTCCTCGATCTGGATGAGCACGTAGTCCCGGATCCGCCGCCCGTCGGCCACCACCGTGGTGTTGGGCGGCGAGAAACGGGTGGCGTTGTCGAGCAGCTCGGCCACCAGCCGCACCACGTCGTTGACCGCGTGGGCCGCCACGGACACGTCGGTGTCGACCGTGCCGAACTCGATCCGGTTGTAGAGCTCCACCTCGGACTGCGCGGCCCGCAGCACGTCCACCAGCAGGGCGTCGTCGCGGCGCGGTACGGCCGAATCCGCACCGGCCAGCACGAGCAGGTTCTCGTCGTTGCGGCGCATTCGGGTGGCGAGGTGGTCGAGCTCGAAGAGCTGCGCGAGCCGCTTCGGATCCTCCTCGCCGCGCTCGATCGCGTCCAGCTCGCCGATCATGCGGTCGACCAGGGTCTGACTGCGTCGGGCCAGGTTCAGGAACATCGCCGAGACGCTGGTCCGCAGGGCCGCCTGTTCGGCCGCGACCCGGACCGCCTCCCGGTGGACGACGTTGAAGGCCGAGGCGACCTGCCCCACCTCGTCGCGGTTGCTGAGCTGGATCGGGTCGCGTACCTCGCGGACGATCTCGTCGACGCTGCCGTCGCTGACGTTGCCCATCCCCTGTAGCCGACGCACCGCCTCCGGCAGGTCGTGGTTCGCCACGGAGAGCGCGCCCTCCCGCAGCCGGCGCAGGGAGTGGTTCAGCGAGCGGGCCAGCACCACGGCCAGGGTCACCGCGATGATCAGCGTGAGCAGCACCAACGTGGTCTCGACGACGGCCTGCCGGATGACGTCGGAGCGGGCCTGTTCGGCCTGGGCGAGCAGGCGGCTCTGCAGCTCGATCTCGGCCCACCGCATCAGCTCGTTCACCGCGCCGATCGCCGCCGTGGCTTCCTGTGCGGTGAACGGCGCACGCTGGTTGACCGACCGGCTGATGTCGGTGGCGATCCGGTCGGCCAGCACCACCGCGTCACCGGAAACGGTGCTCTCGACCAAGGCACGCTGCACCGGGTCGGCCGCGAGCGAGAAGGCGACAAGCGCCTCCTGCTGCCCGGTGAGGGTGGCCACGAAGGCGGAGAACTGCTCGTTGTCCAGCCGGCCGCCACTCAGTGCCGTGAAGGTGACCGCCTCCTCCTCGGCGACGGCCGCCTTCGCCCGGGCGAAGGCGGCGACCGCTCGGCGGCTGTCACCGAGTTCCTCGTCGCCGGGCAACTGGGCCAGCCCGTCGCCGTAGGCGACCAGGTCGTTGAGGACCACGCCGTAGCGCAGCACCGCCTCGGCGACCTCCATCTGCTCCCGGGCGAGCACCTCCTGCCGGGTCCCGTCGAGGGTGTCCAGGTGCGCGTCGATGGCCGCGAGCCGGTCACGGACCGCCGCCGGCGCATCGCCGACCCGGTCCCGCTCCGCGCGGTACTCGTCGATCCGCTGCTGGGTCTCGCGAACCCGCAGGTTGTACGCGTCGGCCCGCTGTTGCGGTGCGGCGAGGTAGGCCGCCGCCGCCATCCGTTCGGCGTGCAGGTCGTTTGTCAGCGCGGAGACATCGATGGACAACGCCGTGAGTGCGCGGGACTGACTCGCGTCGTAGGCGCCCTCACCGACGGAGACCAGGCGGACCGTGGCCAGCGCGATGACCGCCGCCACGGGAACGACCAGAATCAGCGCCAGCTTGGACCGGATCCGCGCGTCGCGCAGCCGGGGCAGCCAACCGCCGTCCTTCTGCGCGGCGTCACCACGGGCGGGCAGGGTCGTCGGTCCGGTGCTCACGACATCGCCTCCGTCGATTTCTTCCCGCCAGGACCGCCGACCCGTACGCGGAGCGACGGCCGGCGCCACGCGCGGCACGGCCGCGATTTCATCAGACGAGATCGTGTTTGGGAAGCCGCAGGAGGGCAGGAAACGGTCGGACGGCACGCAACCCGTGATGCGGTCAACTAATACCTACATTTCCACAGCGCCCCTGAACAGGGCATGTAACTCCAGAGTGGCCATACGACTCGCCACAGTGAGCATTTGAAAACATTTGGTTACGCCAGTATGTGGGATCGGCGTCCCGAAACGTCTTCGCTGGCCCGCTTGACCACAGCGCCCGGCATTGGCAAGGTTTTGCAGGCTTCGCGCACACGGTACGGCAGAGCCGTCTCATTATCCACAGAGGACGGATGCGCCGCCGGTGACCGGGCCCCCGCCCGTGCCGCATCAGGAGGACCGAGTTGACCCCCTTCCGCTCCGCGACCGCCACGGCGCTCGTGTCGACCCTGCTCGCCACCACCCTCGGCGGCTGTCAGTTCGGCGGGGAGGAGCAGGACACAAGCCCGATTGTGATCGCCGCCGACCTGGAGCTCTCCGGTGCTGCGGCCGGGGTCGGCAAGGCGTACCGGCAGGCCCTGGAACTGAAGCGGGATCAGTTGAACGCCTCGGGGGCACTCAACGGCCGTAAGGTCGAACTATTGTTGAAGGACAACCGTTCCGACGCCAGTGAGTCACTGCGGAACATCGTCGACTTCAGCAACGACAAGCGGGTCACCGCCATCGTCATGGGTGGCTGCAACGAATGCGCGGTCGGTGCGGTGCGTACGGTCAATGAGAACCGGATCCCGACCATCGCGCTCGCGGCGGCCGGCGCCGTGGTCAACCCGGTCGCGGAACGCCGCTACATGTTCAAGCTGGCCCCCAACGCCGCCGACAACGCTGCGGCGCTCACCGTCGAGCTGCGCCGCCGCAACATCGACACGGTCGGCCTCCTGCGCAGCGACGACGCCTACGGCCAGGAGGGCGCAACGGCCCTGCGCCGCGAGTTCGGCAAGGTCGGCATCCAGGTGCTGACCGAGGCCTCCGCCCGCGGCACCGACACGGAGTTGGACGGGCAGGCCGGCAGGTTGGTCGCGGCAGACCCCGACGCCGTGATCATCTGGACCCCTCCGGAGCAGGCGATGCTCGCCTCCAGCGCGGTCAAGCGGGCCGACTACACCGGCTCCCTGTTCCTCGACGCCTCCGCCGCGGGCGACCTCTTCCTCGGCTCGGCCGCCAGGTCGGCGGAACGGGCCACCCTGGTCTTCACCCAGACGATGGTGATCGACGACGTCATCGCGACCACCCCCGCGAAGGCCGCGCGCCGTCAGTGGTTCCAGGACTACACCGCCCGGTACGGCGGCTACCACGGCTCCGCCTCGTTCGCCGCGGACGCGATCCAGCTGATCGCCGACGCGGAGCTGCGGGCCGGCGGACCCGTCGGCGAGGTCGACCGGGACCGCCTCCGCGATGTGCTGGAGACGTCCCAGATGGACGGCCTGTCCGGTCCGATCCGGATGACGCCGGACAACCACTCCGGGCTGATGCCGCAGGCGCTGACGACCCTGATCGCCCGCAACGGCCGCTGGCGTCTGGCCAGCTGAACCGCCGCAGGGCACCCGACGGCGCCTCAGCGGGTGGAGGTGGTTTCCCGCAGCCAGGGCAGGCTGCGCCGCTCGACGAGGACCAGCGCGGCGTAGAGCAGGATGCTGACCAGGGCGACGAGGATGATCGCGGCCCACGCGGTGGCGGTGTCGCCGATGCCGGCGTACTGCTGGATCACGTAGCCCAGGCCACCCTCACCGGCCTGGAACTCACCGATCACCGCACCGATCGCGGCCAGCGGCATGGCGACCTTCAGCCCCACGAAGATCTGCGGGAGCGCGGCCGGAAAGCGGACCTTACGGAACGTCTGCCAACGGGAGGCGTTCCAGGACCGCACCAGTTCGGCCAGTTCGGCGGGCGTGGTGGTCAGCCCGGTGGCGGTGGAGAGCACGATCGGGAAGAAGCAGAGCAGGAAGACCATGGTGAGGATCGGCTTCTGACCCCAACCGAGCGCCACCACCAGCAGCGGGCCCAGGGTGATCTTCGGAACGGCGTTGACCGCGACCAGCAGCGGGGTGAACATCCGCTCGACCGTCCGGGAGGCCGCCAGCGCCAGGCCGATCAGCACCCCGGCCACCGCGGAGAGTGCGAAGCCGAGCAGGATCTCACCGGTGGTGGCGACGGTGTGCTCCAGCAGCCGGGCCGGTCGGTCGGAGAATGCCGTGAGCACGTCACCGGGGGGCGGCAGGGCGGCCGGATGGATCAGCTCCAGCCGGGCCACCAGCCACCAGAGACCGAGCGCGACCAGCAGCCCGGCGGCCGGTAGCAGGGTGGCCGTCGTACCCGAGCGCAGGCCGCCCGCTCGCCACCGTCGGCCCCGCGGTACGGCCGGGGACTGCTCGGGGGCGAGCGTGGCCTCCGGCTGCCGTGGACGGACGTCGGTCATCGGATCCTCCTGCGGTTCGGCGCGTTCTGGTGAGCGGGGAGCAGAGCACGCCGCACCGGCGATGCGGTGCGGCGTGCTCTGTGCGGTACCGACTGGCTCAGGCCTTCGGCGCCAGGTTGAAGTCGATGATCTGGTCGGGGGTGAGGTCCGACTTCAGGGCGCCGGCACCACGCAGGATCGCGATGCTCTTGGCGACCCGGCCGCTGTCCAGCGTGCCCAGCGCGGTGCCGGAGTTGCTGGAGCGGACGTAGCCGGCCATCAACTGCAGCTCGGCGGCAGCGGCGGCGGGCACGACCGCCTCGGCGTTCTTGGCCAGGATCTCGGCGGCTTCCTGCGGGTTCGCCAGGGCGTACTCCAGACCCTTGAGCAGCGCCTCGGTGAACCGCTTGACCTGCTCCGGCTTCTCGCTGGCGTACTGCTTGGAGGTGATCAGCACGTTGCCGTAGAGGTCCTGCATCACGTTGCTGTACGGCAGCAGGACGGCCTTCTTCTTGGTGACCGCCTCGATGGTCGGCTGGCCGACCACGAACTGCCCGATGCCGTCGACGGAACCGGAGGCCAGCGTGCCCATCAGGGTCTGCGCCTCGCCGTTGACCCACTTCACCTTGGTGTAGTCGATGCCGGCCATGCGGGCGTACGTCGGGAAGAGGTTGCGGACCACCGAGCCGGGGGTGTCGGCGAGAGTCTTGCCCTCCAGGTCCTTCGGGGTGGTGATGCCCGTGTCGTCGACGGTGGCGATGGCCGCCATGGTGCGCTGCTGGATGGCGGCCACCGCGACGAAGTCCTTCGCGTCACCGTTGCCGAGCTGGAGCAGCCCACCGGTCAGGTCGATCGGGCCGAAGTGCGCCTGGCCGCCGACGACCGTCTGAATCACGGCGCCGGTGCCCTGCCCCGGCTTGATTTCGACGTCGAAGCCGGCGTCCTTGAAGTAGCCCTTCTCCTTGGCCACCCAGGCGTAGGCGTCGCGCCCGAAGTTGCCGAACGAGGTGAGGTAGGTCACCTGCTCCAGGGACGAGCCGACGTCGTTGCCGTCAGCGTCATCCGAGCCGCTGCTGCACGCGGAGACCAGGGCGAGCGCGGTGGCCATCGTGGCCGCGGCGACCGTACGGGTCAGCCTTCTCATCAGTGCACCTTGTCCTTTCCAACCGGGGCGTCGGGCCGCCGGAAGGGAGTTGTCGGGGCGGCACCGGCAGCCGGATGGAAGCCGACACCGCGTATCGAGGGGGACTCTCGCGGGCACAGCGTACGAGAACCCCACCTTTGCGACGCCAGGCGTACCGGGTTGCGGAACGGATACAAAGTGATGTCCACCCCGGACGGTGCGATACAGGACCGGGGCCGATAGCCTTTGCCAGTTCCTGACTATCCACTCAGGGGAGGCCCGTCGGCGATGATCCGAATCTCCGAGGTGTCCCGCACCTTCGACGGCCGCGCCGGTCGGGTCGAGGCGTTGCGGGGCATCAACCTCGACGTCGCCGAGGGTGAGTTCGTCGCTGTGCTCGGCCGCTCCGGGTGCGGCAAGTCCACCCTGCTGCGGCTGATCTCCGGTCTGATCCCGGTCACCTCCGGCGAGGTCACCGTGGACGGCAGGCCGGTCACCGGACCGCGCCGGGACATCGCCATGCTGTTCCAACGGCCGGCCCTGCTGCCCTGGCGCACCGTGCTGGACAACGTCCTGCTGCCGGTGGAGGTCTTCGGCTGGAAGCGGGCCGCGCACCGTGACCGGGCCCGTGCCCTGCTCGACGTGGCCGGGCTCTCCGGCTTCGAGAAGCGGCTGCCGCACGAACTGTCCGGTGGCATGCAACAGCGGGTCTCGCTGTGCCGGTCTCTGATCGGCGACCCCCGGGTCATGCTGATGGACGAACCCTTCTCCGCGCTCGACGCGCTCACCCGCGAGGAACTCGCCGGCGAACTCCAGCGGGTACACATGCGCAGCGGCGCGACGGTCGTCTTCGTCACCCACTCCATCGACGAGGCGGTGCTGCTCGCCGACCGGGTGGTGGTGCTCAGCCCGCGCCCCGGCCGCGTCCGCAAGGTCGTCGAGGTGACCATTCCCCGCCCTCGCACCCTGGGCCGCAACGCGCACCTGACCGAAGTCGCCCAGGTCAGTGCCGACCTGCACGAGCTGCTGATGGAACGCGACCAGCCGGCGGGAGCTGGCACGGAGACGATGAGCGAGCGCAGCGAGGTGGCGCGATGAGCGAGCGCAGCGAGGGAATCATTCGGCTCGGTGCGATGGTGCCTCATCGCGCCGCCGAGCGCAGCGAGGTGGCGCGATGAGCATGCGGGTGGCCGTCTTCACGGAGCCGCACCGGGGTGCCACCTACGACGACCAGCTCCGCTTCGCCCGGCTCGCCGAGCAGGGCGGCTTCGACGCCTTCCTCCGAGCCGATCACTACCAGGCCATGGGCGACGAACCGGCGCTACCCGGCCCGACCGACGCCTGGCTGACCCTGGCGGCGCTCGCCCGGGAAACCAGCCGGATCCGGCTGGGCACCCTGGTCACCTCGGCGACGTTCCGGCTACCCGGCCCGCTGGCCGTGATGGTGGCCCAGGTCGACCAGATGAGTGGCGGGCGGGTCGAGCTCGGCATCGGTGCCGGCTGGTACGCCCGGGAGCATGTCTCGTACGGCATCCCGTTCCCCAGCACCAGTGAACGCTTCGACCGCCTCGCCGAACAGCTCGAAGTGATCACCGGCCTCTGGCGCACCCCGTCCGGCGGGACCTTCAGCTACGTCGGCGACCACTACCGGCTCACCGAATCGCCGGCTCTGCCCAAACCGGTGCAGACCCCCGGCCCTCCGGTGATCGTCGGTGGGCGGGGCCCCAAGCGCACCCCGGAGCTTGCCGCCCGGTACGCCGACGAGTTCAACGTCCCCTTCACCAGCGTCGAACAGGCCCGTGAGGCGTACGAGCGGGTCCAGGAGGCGAGTCAACGGGTCGATCGCCCCGGCACCGGACGTCGGCCGTTGACGCTCTCCGCCGGCATCGTGGTGGCGATTGGGCGTACCGACAGCGAGGCCCGCCGGCGAGCGGCGCCGCTGCACGTCAAGAGCGCTCTACCACCCGAGGATCCGGTGGTCGGCTCACCGCAGCAACTCATCGACCGGATCGGCGAGTTCGCAGCGATCGGCACCACCCGGGTGCATCTACGCCTGATCGACCTCAGCGACCTGGACCACCTGGAACTGATCGCCGCCGAGGTGCTCCCCCGACTGGACGGAATCCGATGACCGAGACGCCACCCGAGGTTGCCACGTCCGGCTCCGAGCCTGTGCTCGGCCCGGTCGGACAGGAGATCGTCTTCGAGAACGACCGGGTCCGGGTCTGGCACATCCGGCTGGAGCCCGGTGAGCGCCAGCCGCTGCACCGGCACGACCACCCCTATCTCGTGGTGGCCGTCCAGGGCGCGAAGAACCTCGTGCAGACGGTCGACGGTGTGCGGATCGACGCCGACGAACCGACCGGCGGGGTGGTCTATCGCGATCCGGGAGCCGTGCACATGCTCACAAACGTCGGCGACACGACATACCTGGCCCGGCTGGTCGAGCTCAAGTAGACCCGCTGCGAGCAGGTCATACGTCCGTCCACGGCGTGCCGGTGGCGATTGGTGGAAACGGACCGTAACGTGCCGGTCATGGCCCATCGGACATCGAGCCGACTACTGTTCACCGCCTTCGGCCTCAGCCTGCTGGCCGGTGCCGGTCAGCTCGGTCTCGCCTTCGGCTTCGGCATCGTGCGGCTCACCGGAAGCTTCACCGGCGCGAGCATCAACCAGTGGCCGGCCCAACTCGTCTGGGCCGGCTGGTTCGCCACGAACGCCGCCGTGATCGGTGCCGTGCTCACCGAGCGGCTGGCCCGGCACGGCGGGCAACTCACCGGCACCCCGCGGCAACTGGCCGTGGCGGGCAGCGCCGCTCTCGGCGCCACGGTCGTGGCACCGCTGTGCATGCAGCCGGCCCGCAGCGCCGAACTCATCTCGGTCGATCCGGTCTGGGCCGTGGCGATCTGTGCCGGGCTCGGCGCGGTGGTCGGCGCCGGTGCCGCGCTGGCTGTGCTGGTCCGGCCGCCCTTCGCCTGGAACATGGCGGCGGTGGCCGCAGCGGTCTGGCTACTGGCGTTGCTGTCCGTGCTGCCGTCGCTGGGGGCGAGCGGCCCGCTGACCCCGGTGCGCCTCGGCGTGCTGGAGCCGGCCTGGCTCGCCGCCGGCACCGCGCAGCAGTTGGCGCTGCTGATCCTGCCGATGGTGACCCTGCTGGCTGGCGCGGCGACCGCGGCGGCGGCCCGGTGGCGGGGGCATCCTCCACTCGTCAGTGGGCCCAGTGGGATCGCCGGCCCGGTACTGGTGGCCTTCGCCTACCTGGCCGCCGGCCCGGGTGACACGGGTGACCGGTACCAGTTGACCCCCTACTACGCGGCGCTGATCGCGGTGCTGGTCGGCGCGCTCGGTTCGGCAGCGGCAGCCCTGCTGCCCTGGCCGCTCACCGGCGGGCTCGCCCACCGGGCCGCGCCCACCAGCGGGACCGCCATCGAGCCGACCGCCATCCTTCAACCGTTGCCGGCGACCCCCGCGCTACCCGCGTCGGCCACGTCCTCGGCCGACGCGGCGGCCACCTCGGCGGGCCAGGTCGTCGTTATCGACGACGGCACCGAGACCGACCGGTCGACCTGCGGTACCCGCCCCGACGACGGTTCCCGCGCCGCTGCCGACGGCTCACCGCCGCACTGGCACTGGCCGATCGCGCACACCGACCCGGCCGCCGCCGCGGCCACGCCGACCGCCGGCGATGCGGTCCCCCCCGGCCAGGCCGTCGCCGTCACCGCACCACCGGCGGCCGCGCCAGCGGCCGACCCGGAAGTCACCGACACCGAAGCGCCCCAGGACAGCGCTCCGGATGGCGACGATGCCGAGCACGCGGTCACCACCCCGGAGCCCGAGGCGGCGACCGATCCGGCGCCGGTGGGCGATGGCAGCGACCTGCCCCGGGCGGCACCGACCACCATGGAGACCGAGGCCCCAGCGGATGATGCCGGAGACCGCTCGGCGGCGGAGGCACCGCCCGAGGTGGCACCGCGGCCTCGGCAACGGCTCGCGCTGCCCGACCTCGGTCGCGCGCCGGCCGAGCCTGCCGCGCCCGAATCACCCGGCATCACCGCGGCTCTCCCGGAGACCCCGGAGGTCTCCATCGAGACGGCGGCCACCGCCCGTGACCTCACGGCCGCCTTCACGAAGCCGCCCGCCGTCCGGGCCGAGGACGTCCAGCCGGATGGCGAAGCGGAGAAGACGCGGCGTGGGCTGTTCCGACGCGGCCGGCCCCGGTCCGCGGAGAATGCCGCGACCGAGCAGGACGAACCGCTGCCGGCGCAGGACGAGGAGTACGTCGACTGGGTCGCCGGGCTCAGCCGGCCACATGACGACGACGAGTCCACACCGCCGAAGGGACCACGCCGCTCCCTGCGGTCGACCGGGCGGCACCACCGACACTGAGCACCTGCCCGCACCCCAGCGGCCGTCGACCCCACCGCTCACCGCTCGTTCACCGTGGGTGCCTGCCGGGGCGGTAAGACTTCAGCGCCCCATGTCTGAGTGACATGATCACGTCACACCGACATGAGGCGCTGAAGTCTTACCCGCTCTCCGCCGCGACCGGTCAGGCCAGTGGCAGGTAGACCCGTCCGCCGGAGGCGACAAACTCGTCGGACTTGTCATGCATGCCGCGGGCCGCGTACTCCTTGAGATCCTGGGTGATCTTCATGGAGCAGAACTTCGGCCCGCACATCGAGCAGAAGTGTGCGGTCTTCGCCGGCTCGGCGGGCAGCGTCGCGTCGTGGTAAGACCGCGCGGTCTCCGGGTCCAGCGAGAGGTTGAACTGGTCCTCCCAGCGGAACTCGAACCGCGCCTTCGACAACGCGTCGTCCCAGGCCTGCGCTCCCGGATGTCCCTTCGCCAGGTCGGCCGCGTGCGCCGCGATCTTGTACGCGATCACCCCGGCCTTCACGTCATCCCGGTCGGGCAGTCCGAGGTGCTCCTTCGGCGTGACGTAACAGAGCATCGCGGTGCCGAACATGCCGATCATCGCCGCCCCGATAGCCGAGGTGATGTGGTCGTACGCGGGCGCGATGTCGGTGGTCAGCGGACCGAGCGTGTAGAAGGGCGCCTCGTGGCACCACTCCTGCTGAAGATCGACGTTCTCCTTGATCTTGTGCATCGGCACGTGCCCCGGACCCTCGATCATCACCTGCACGTCGTACTCCCAGGCGATCTTCGTCAGCTCGCCGAGGGTACGCAGCTCAGCGAACTGTGCCTCGTCGTTGGCGTCCGCGATCGACCCGGGCCGCAGGCCGTCACCGAGGGAGAACGTCACGTCGTAGCGGGCCAGGATCTCGCACAGCTCCCGGAAGTTGGTGTAGAGGAAGTTCTCCTCGTGGTGCGCCAGGCACCAGGCCGCCATGATCGAGCCACCGCGCGACACGATGCCGGTCACCCGGTCCACCGCCAGCGGGACGTACGGCAGCAGCACCCCGGCGTGCACCGTCATGTAGTCCACGCCCTGCTCTGCCTGCTCGATCACGGTGTCCCGGAACACCTCCCAGCTCAGCTTCACCGGATCACCGCCGACCTTCTCAAGCGCCTGGTAGATCGGCACCGTGCCGATCGGCACCGGCGAGTTACGCACGATCGCCTCGCGCGTCTCGTGGATCCGCTTGCCGGTGGACAGGTCCATCACCGTGTCCGCACCCCACCGGGTGGCCCAGGTCAGCTTCTCCACCTCCTCGGCCACCGACGAGGACACCGCCGAGGTGCCGATGTTCGCGTTGACCTTGACCAGGAACGCCTTGCCGATGATCGCCGGCTCGCACTCCGGGTGGTTGACGTTGAGCGGCAGCACGGCCCGCCCGGCCGCGATCTCGTCCCGGACGAATTCCGGCGCCAACCCCTCGCGGATCGCCACGAACTCCATCTCCGGCGTGACGACACCGGCACGGGCGTACGCGAGCTGCGTCGGCCGCTTGCCGTCCGAGCCGGCCAGTGGAGTTCCGGCACCGCGTACCGGTGCCACGTCGGCCCGCTCGGCGATCCATGGTCCCCGCAACGGCGACAGCCCGACCTCTGGATCCGAGCCCGGTCCGGAGGTGTCGTAGAGCCGTACCGGCGGGTTGTCCCCGGTCAGCTCCACCTCCGCGAACGGCACCCGGACGTCCGGCCGTGGTCCCTCGACGTACACCTTGCGACGTGCCTGCATGACAGCCTCCCTGATCAGGCGGACCAGCCGAAGTGGTCCATCGGTCCACGGCCCGCGCCCAGCTCCCAGTCCCGCGCGCCGGTCAGCGCCCGGGTCACGTACTCCTTGGCCGCCCGGACTGCCACCGGCACCGGATCGCCCAGCGCCAGCCGCACCGTCACGGCCGCCGAGAACGAGCAACCGGTGCCGTGGGTGTGCCGGGTCGGCACCCGCGGGGCACGCAGCACCGTCGTCCCATCCGGGCCGTGCAGCACGTCCACCGCCTCCGCACCGGCGTCCACGTCGCCGCCGGTCACGATCACCCACTCCGGTCCGCCAGCCGCCAGGGCCCGCGCCGCCGTGGTCATCTCCGCCACGTCGGTCACGGCCGCCCCGGTGAGGGCGGCGGCCTCCGCGCTGTTCGGTGTGGCCACCCGGGCGTACGGCAGCAACCGCTCCACCGCCTCCACCACGCCGAGCTGGTGTCCGCTGGTGGCCACCAGCACCGGGTCGACGACCAGTTGCGGTAGCCGGTCGGCCGCCGCCGCGTCGGCGATCGCGGCCGCCACGGCCGGGGTGCCCAGCATCCCGGTCTTGACCGCCCGTACCGCGAAGTCCGACAGCACGCTGTCCAGCTGATCGGTGACCAGTCGCGGGGGCAGCGGCAGCACCGCGTCCACGCCCCGGGTGTTCTGCGCGGTGACCGCCGTCAGCACGCTCGTGCCGTACGCGCCGAGCGCGGCGAAGACCTTCAGGTCGGCCTGGATGCCGGCGCCGCCACCGGAGTCGGAACCGGCGACGGTCAGCACGGTGGTGGGGGTCACGGCAGTTCCTCTTGGTCTGGGGTTGTCTTGTGGTTGCGGTTGGGGGCTGCGGCCGACCGTGCCCACTCCGGGCGGTCAGGCTTGATCCCTGCGTGGGCACGGTCGGCCGCAGCCCCGTCGTGGTCATCGCCCGCCGGAACGTGCCAGCTTGGCGGATTCTTGGCGGGTTCCGGAGCGGTCGTGGCGTGGAAGGCGGCGGTCAGGGTGCTTGCTGTCTGCTGTGGGTCGTTGGCGCGCATGATGGCGCCGAGGACTGCCACTCCGGTGGCTCCGGCGTGGACGCAGGCGTGTACCTGGTCGGGGGTTTCGATGCCGCCGAGGGCCAGCGCGGGCACCGGGCTCAGCCGGATCAGCTCGGCCAGCCCTGCGGCGAGCAGGGGTGGGCCGTAGCCGGGCTTGGTGCGGGTGGGGAAGACCGGTGAGAGGGTCACGTAGTCCTCGGTGGTGAGCCGGCGCAGTTCCGCCGGGTCATGGCAGGAGCGGCCGACCAGGTCGGCGGGGGGCGGTGGATACGGCCCGGCCGCCGACAGATGCAGCGCGGTCAGGGAGCTGCCGGTGCCGGTGGCGCCGGCCGGGGTGCGGGAGCCGGCTCTCTCGGCGCTGGCCGGGCGGCCCGGATCGTCGCCCAGCAGCGGGTCGGGGCCGGCGACGAGGAGAGTTCCGCCGACCGCGGTCAGGATCGACCGCAGTTCGACGGCGAGGGCGAGGCGTTCGACGCGCGGCAGATCCCTCTCCCGCAGCACCACCCAGCGCACTCCCCCGGCCACGGCCGCCGCCACCACCCGAACCAGCCCACCCCGCGCCACCCGCCGATCCGTCAGCAGCACGACCCCCGAGGGCACTTGGATCTTGGTACGAACCGGCCCCTGGAGGGGCGCTCCCAGGCCAAGATTCACGAGATCAGCTTGTGCGGTCACAGGTGGGGGCGGCCTTCGTCTTGGGTGGAGGGCAGGGCGTGGAAGCGGCGGGGGATGCGACCGGCGGCGTGGGCGAGGCGGCCGGCGGCGATCGCGTACCGCATCGCGGTGGCCATCGCCACCGGGTCGGCGGCCCGGGTCACCGCGCTGGCCAGCAGCACCGCGTCACAGCCCAGCTCCATGGCGAGCGCCGCGTCGGAGGCGGTGCCGATCCCCGCGTCCAGGATCACCGGCACGCTCACGTCCTGCCGGATGAGCCGGATGTGATGCGGATTGTTGATCCCCAGGCCGGAGCCGATCGGCGCGCCGGCCGGCATCACCGCCGCGCAACCGACGTCGGCCAGCCGCCGTGCCAGCACCGGGTCGTCGGAGGTGTACGGCAGCACGGTGAACCCGTCGTCGACCAGTTCCTCGGCGGCGCGCAGCAGTTCCACCCCGTCGGGCAGCAGCGTCCGCTCGTCGCCGATCACCTCCAGCTTGACCCAGTCGGTCTCGAACGCGTCCCGGGCCAGCCGGGCCACCTTCACCGCCTCGCCCGCCGTGTAGCAGCCGGCGGTGTTGGGCAACAGCCGCACCCCACACCGGTCGAGCAGGTCCAGCAGACCGCCCGAGCCGCCGGACACCGTTTCGACCCGGCGCAGCGCCAGGGTGACCAGCTCGGTGCCGGACGCCCGGATCGCCTGCTCCAGCACGTGCAGGTTGGCCGCTCCGCCGGTACCGAGGATCAGCCGGGAGTTGAACCGCACACCGCCCAGCTCGAAGGCGCTCGATTCGCTGTCCATCCGACTCACCCGCCCTGGGCGGCGCTGAGCACCTCGACCCGGTCGCCGCCGCGCAGCACCGTCGCCGGCCAACCGGTACGCGGCACCACCTCACCGTTGACCGCCACCGCGACACCGCGCTGTTGGCCGGTGATGTCGCGGACCAGGTCGGCCACGGTCAGTCCGTCCGGCAGGCTGCGCCCGGCACCGTTCACCGTCAGTTCCACGAGTTGTCCTCCGTCGAGTGCGGAAAAGTGCCAGCAACCGGTGCGCCCACGCCGCCGGGCGGGTCGGCGAACCGGTCCGGCCGGAAGGGCGCCAGCAGTGTGTCGGAGTTGCCCTCCCCGGTGACCAGATCGGTGATCAGGTCGGCGGTGACCGGGGTCAGCACGATCCCGTGCCGGTGGTGGCCGGTGGCGACCAGGACGTCCGGGTGCCCTGGCAACGGGCCCAGGATCGGCGCATTGTCCGGTGTGCCTGGGCGCAGCCCCGCCAGCGTCTCCACCAGGTCGTACTCGGCGATCTCGGGCAGCAGATCGACGGCGGCCCGCAGCAGCCGCAGCACCGCTCCGGCGGAGACGTCCAGGTCGGAGCGCTCCTCGACGGTCGCGCCGACGACCACCTCACCGCTGTCGCGCGGCACCAGGTAGACGTGCTCGCCATCGGCGTACCCCCGGATCACGTGCCGAAAGCCTGGCGGCCCGCCATCCGGCGCGCGCAGCCGCAGCACCTGTCCCTTGACCGGACGGACCGGAAGGCCGGTCAGGGCCGCGCTGCCGCAGCCGGCGGCGACCACCGTCGCGCCGGCCGTGACGTCGGACAGCCGGCGCACCGGCTCGGTGACCAGCACCGCTCCCGCCCGCTCCGCCGCCAGCCGCAGCGCCGGTACCAGCCGGCGCGGGTCGACCTGATGGTCGGTGGCGGCGAGCGCGCCGCCGCGCACCCGGGGCGCCAGCGCCGGCTCGCGGTCGCGCAGCGGCGACGGGCGCAGCGGCGTCACCGGCAACCCCAGCTCCTGCTGGTACGCCCAGAGCCGACGCGCCTCGGCCAGGTCGTCGACGGTCAGCCCGACCATCAGGGTGCCCTCGGTCCGGTAGCCGATGTCGGTGCCGGTCACCTCGGTCAGTTCGGCGGCGAACCCGGGCCAGCGGCCGGCCGACTCGGTAAGCAGGGCGGTCAGCTCCCGCTCGCCGAAGTACGCCTCGGCGACCGGTGCCAGCATGCCGGCAGCCACGTGCGAGGCGCCCGACCCGGGTGCCGGATCGTGCACGACCACGCGCAACCCGCGCGCCGCGCACCGCCAGGCGACCGCCCACCCGATCGGCCCGCCCCCCACGACGGCCACATCGGGCCGGCGCTGCGACACCACGTTGGTGGTGGCGGGGCGGCCGGTCATGTCAGCGCCCGAACCAGCTCGGCGGCGGCGCGGGCGGGATCGGTGGCTCCGGAGAGCGCACCGACCACCGCCACCCCGTACGCGCCGGCGGCCCGCAACTCGGGCACGTCCGCCGCCGTCACCCCACCGATGGCGATCACCGGCACCTCGACCGCCTCGGCCACCGCCCGGACACCTGCCACACCGATCGGCGGTGGCAGCCCGTCCTTTGTGGCGGTGGCGCGGCACGGCCCCACCCCCAGGTAGCTCGCCCCGGCGGTTACCGCCGCGAGCGCGGTTGCCGGTTCCCGCGCGGTGGCGCCCAGCACCGCCGCCGGTCCGAGCACCTCCCGGGCCGCCGCCACGGGCAGGTCGTCGGCACCGACGTGGCCGCCGGCGGCGCCGGTGGCCAGTGCCACGTGCAGTCGGTCGTTGACCAGGCAGGGCACTCCGTACGGCGCACCGAGTGCCAACACCTGCCGGGTCAGCTCGTACGCCTGCCGGTCGGTCGCGCTGTCCTCCACGCGGACCTGCACCACCAGCTGGGTGTGGGCCACCGGAAGCACGGCACGGAGCACGGTGAGCGGATCCCGCCCGGCTCGGGTGTCGGTGATCAGATGCAGTCGTCCCAGGGACGGCACGGCAACACTCCTCCCTGCGCCGGCATTACCCGGATCAGGTTCGACGGTCGGGGGCTCACAGCCCCCCTCTCAGCCCGGTACACCGGGCTCCCGTGGGTTCGTTGGGTGTCACCGTACGTCGTTTCGCCGGCTCCGCCAAGCCCGTCCCGCGCCGCCGGTGGCGGCGCGGGCCACCCGGTCATGCCGACTCCGCCACGGCCTGCTGAACGGACTCGCGGCAGCACAGCGGCCGGAAAAAGGCCGGATATGCAGTGACTCACACCAATAGGAAAGGCCCCGTTACCAAAACGTTACAAGGCTCCACCTTGCTCGAAACTAGATTCACTAACGCAAATTGAGTGATCGGATCGGCTGAGTCGGCACCCAGACCTCGCTCGTCAGGTATGGGCGGTCGGACCGACGGGAGTGACCACCGCCGTCCACTCCGAACCGTCCCACGGACAGAGGAGATCTTCGTGCCCCGACTCAGTCGGCGCCGAGCCCCGCTCGCCGCAGTCACCATGGCGCTACTCGCCCTTGCACTCATCCTGGCCGCCGCACCGGCCCCGATCACCGGCCCCGCCGCCGCTCAGGCCGCCCGCCCAACCGTTCCGGTCGCCGCGGCGGCGGTGGAGCCGTTCTCCGTCCTGGTCTTCTCCAAGACCGCCGGATTCCGACACGACTCGATCCCGGCCGGCATCAGCGCGATCCAGCAACTCGGCACGGCGAACGGGTTCACCGTCACCACCACCGAGGACAGCGCCGCCTTCACCGACACCAACCTCGCCAGGTTCCAGGCGGTCATCTGGTTGTCGACAACCGGTGACGTGCTCAACGCCAGCCAGCAGGCGGCCTTCGAGCGCTACATCCGCGCCGGTGGCGGATACGTCGGCGTGCACGCCGCGTCGGACACCGAGTACGACTGGGCCTGGTACGGCCAACTGGTCGGTGCCTACTTCAACAACCACCCGGCCAACCAGACGGCGACGGTGAAGGTCGAGGACACCACCCACGAGTCGACCCGGCACCTGCCGGAGCGGTGGTCCCGATACGACGAGTGGTACAACTTCCGCACCAACCCCCGCGCCCGTCAGGTGCAGGTGCTGGCCTCGCTCGACGAGCGCAGCTACAGCCCGGGCAGCGGAGCGATGGGGCACGACCACCCGATCGCCTGGTGCCAGAACTTCGACGGTGGCCGGTCCTGGTACACAGGTGGCGGGCACACCCAGGATTCCTTCGCCAACGCCGAGTTCCGGCAACACCTGCTCGGTGGTATCCAGACCGCTGCCGGGGTGGTGCACGCCGACTGCGGTGCCGGCCGGGCCGCCAGCTTCGAGAAGGTGACGCTGGACAGCAACACCAGCAACCCGATGGAGCTGGACATCGCCCCCGACGGGCGGGTGTTCTACATCGAGCGCGACGGCCGGGTGCAGATCATCAAGCCGGACACCGGCCAGACGGTCACCGCGCTGCGGCTGAGCGTCTTCGCCGGCAACGAGGACGGCCTGCTGGGCATCCGGCTCGACCCCAACTTCGCCAGCAACGGGTGGGTCTGGCTCTACTACGCCCCGAGCGCGGGTGGCTCCCGCAACCACCTGTCCCGGTTCACAGTCACCGGAGACACGATCAACCCGTCGAGCGAGCGGGTCGTCCTGGAGGTGCCCACGCAGCGCAACACCTGCTGCCACATGGGCGGGACGATGACCTTCGACTCGGCCGGCAACCTGTACCTGGCCACCGGGGACAACACCAACCCCTTCGAGTCCGGTGGCTACAGCCCGTTGGACGAGCGCTCCGGCCGGTCTGACTACGACTCGCAGCGCACCGCCGGAAACACAAACGACCTGCGCGGAAAGGTGCTCCGGATCCGGCCGCAGGCCGACGGGACGTACACCATTCCGGCCGGCAACCTGTTCGCCCCGGGCACCGCGCGGACCCGGCCGGAGATCTACGCGATGGGTCTGCGCAACCCGTTCCGGATCGGCATCGACCCGGTCACCGACGTGCTCTACGTCGCCGACTACGGCCCGGACGCCACCACCAGCAACCCGAACCGGGGCCCGGCGGGACTGGTGGAGTGGAACATCGTCGACCGGCCCGGCAACTTCGGCTGGCCGTACTGCCACGGGTCGAATCAGGCGTACAACGACTACCAGTTCCCGTCCGGCCCGAGCGGATCGAAGTTCAACTGCGCCGCGCCGGTGAACAACTCCCCCAACAACACCGGTCTGACCAACCTGCCGGCGGCCATCCCGGCCACCGTCGACTACGGCTACGGCGGTGACTCCCGGTACCCGGAGATCGGCGGCGGTGGAGCGCCCATGGCCGGACCGGTCTACCGGTACGACCCGACCATCTCGTCCCGCCGCCAGTGGCCGGCGTACTTCGACGGCAAGGCCATGTTCGGCGAGTGGAACCAGTCGCGGATGTACACCATGCAGGTCAGCCGGGACGGCAAGTCCCTTGTCGACATCAACCGGATCCTCGACCAGATGACCTTCGTCCGGCCGATGGACTTCGAGTTCGGCCCCGACGGCGCGCTGTACCTGATCGAGTGGGGCAGCGGCTTCGGCGGCAACAACGACAACTCCGGCGTCTACCGGATCGACTACACGGCCGGTGCCCGCGCCCCGATCGCGGTCGCCTCGGCGAACCCCACCTCCGGAGCGCCACCGCTCGCCGTCACCTTCTCCAGCGCCGGCTCACGCGACCCCGACGGCGGAGCGCTCACCTACGCCTGGACGTTCGGCGACGGCGGCACCTCCACCCAGGCCAACCCGACCCACACGTACACCCAGTCCGGGAGTTACACGGCGCAGCTGCGGGTGACCAACCCGGCGGGACGGAGCGCGGTTGCGAACGTGCCGATCACCGTCGGCAACACGGCACCGACCGTGACCATCGAGTTCCCGCCGGACGGTGGCTTCTTCGCCTGGGGTGACCAGGTCGCCTACACCGTCAAGGTCACCGACCCGGAGGACGGGACGATCGACTGCGACGAGGTCGAACTCCAGGTCCTGCTCGGCCACGACGAGCACGCCCACCCGCTGGAGCGGCACACCGGCTGCACCGGCACGGTGCAGACCCAGCTCGCCGACGGCCACGGGGCGGAGGCGAACGTCTTCACCGTGCTGGAGGCGACCTACACCGACCAGGGCGGGTCCGACGGGGCCGAGCCGCAGACCGGCCGGGCGCTTGTGGTCCTTCAGCCGAAACGCAAGGAGGCCGAGTACTACTCCGCCACCGGGCGGGTGACGGGCGCCACCGGGGGCGGCACCGCCGGGGTGGAGCGGGAGACCACAGGTGACACCGCCGGCGGTGGGCAGAACATCGGATTCATCGAGGACGGCGACTGGTGGTCGGTGAGTCCGGCCAGCCTGACCGGCGTCACCTCGATCCAGTTCCGGGTCGCCTCGGCCACCTCCGGCGGCCGGATCGAGGTACGCGCCGGAGCCGCGGACGGACCACTGATCACCACCGCCAACGTGACCGGTACCGGAGGGTGGCAGACGTACACCGACATCACCGCGCAGATACCCAACGGCGCCGCCGCGGAGGGCGCGTTGTACTTCGTCGCCCGGGACCCGAACGGCGGCTCCGGCACCCTGTTCAACGTCAACTGGATGGACTTCGTGGGCCCCGGGGTGAGCGGCAACGCCCCACCGACGGTCACCGCCTCGGCCACCCCGACCAGCGGGACCGGGCCACTGGCCGTGGCCTTCACCGGTACGGCGACCGATCCGGACGGGGACACCCCCCTGACGTACGCCTGGGACTTCGGCGACGGTGAGAGCGCGGACACGCTCAGCGCCACCCACACGTACACCACGCCGGGCAGCTACACCGCCACCCTGACGGTCACCGACAGCCGGGGCGCGCGGGGGCAGGCAAGCGTGCCGATCCGGGTCGACGGGGCGGGCAATCCCTGCCAGGCAGAGCCGGGGCAACTGCGGTCCGACGAGTTCACCGGCACCTCCCTTGATCGTCAGCGGTGGACCGGCGTGGTGCGCGGGACCGAGTCGTACTCCCTCGCCGACGGTTCGCTGCGGCTGCCCACCGCGGCGGGTGACCTCTACGGCACCCGCAACGACGCCACGAACCTGGTGCTCCAGCCCGCGCCCAGCGGGGCCTGGCAGGCGACCACCCGGGTCACCGTGGCGGCCCGGGCCGACTACCAGCAGGCCGGTCTGCTGATCTACGGCGACGACGACAATTACGCCAAGCTGGACCTGGTCTACGGTGGAAACCGGAAGGTCGAGTTCCTCCGGGAGACCGCCGGCACCCCGCGCAACGAGAGCGCGGACTCCACCGCGGCGCCCACCGGTGACACCATCCATCTGCGACTGACAAGTGACGGGACGAACCTGACCGCCGCCTACTCGACGGACGGGCAGACCTTCACCGCGGTCGGCCGGTCCGCCGCGCTGGCCGGGATCAGCAACCCCCGGATCGGTCTCTTCGCCCTCAACGGCGGCACCACCGCGCCGGTGGTGAACGCCCAGTTCGACTGGTTCCGGATCACCCCGGACGCCACCACGGGCGTCGTCGCACCGTCGGACGAGTTCACCGGCACCAGCCTGGAGAAGTGCCGGTGGAACGCCGTGGTGCGGGAGGACTCGACCCGGTACCGGGTGACCGACGGCTCGTTGCGCATCGACGTGCCGAACGGTGACATCTACGGCACCGGCAACACCGGGCCGACGAACTTCATCCTCCAGAACAGCCCGGCCGGGAACTGGACCATGCAGACCCGGGTCGACGGCAGTCTGCTCAACGAGCAGTACCAGCAGGCTGGTCTGCTGGTCTACGCCGACGACGACAACTACCTCAAGTTCGACTACGTGACGGACAACGCGGCCGGTCAGGCGGTCTCGCGGCGGATCGAGTTCCGCAGCGAGGTCGCCGGGGTCGTGCAGAGTACGCAGCCGCAGGCGACCGGCCTGACCCAGGGAATCTGGCACCTGCGGCTGGCGCGTAGCGGAAACACCTTCACCGCCGCGTACTCGGCCGACGGCACGAGTTGGACGACCGTGGGGACGTTGACGAGCACCGCGGTCGGGACGACCCCGAGGGTGGGCCTGTTCACTCTCGGCGCCAACCAGACCGCCTCGAAGACGGCCGCGTTCGACTACTTCCGGCTCACGCCTGGGTAGTCGGCCGATCTGACCGGACCACCACCGCCGGCCCGTACCTCTGCCCGAGGTGCGGGCCGGCGGCCGTGGTGGTTTGGCCGGGCTGTGCGGGAATGTCGCTTGCGTTTACCGAACTGTTATCAATTGAAGCCTTGCCATTAATCGTTCTAACGGAACTAATTTGTTCAGCGACTCGACAAAAATGCTGGCACGGCACCCTTCGGCAAGGTGTCCGAACCAGCTCCATCTGGGACGGTCTTCGGCGGGCCGACCCCGTGACCCCTGTCCAGCAAGGACAAAGGAGACCGGAGTGCCCCGAACACCTCGTGCCCGCGCACCCCTGACCGCCGCCTTTCTCTCCCTCGGCCTCGCCGCGACCATGCTCCTGGCGGCCCCGGCCGCCCAGGCCGCACCGGCTCCCGTCGCCCAGGCCGCTCCGGAGGCCGCCGCCGAGACATTCTCGGTGCTGGTCTTCTCCAAGACCGCTGGCTTCCGCCACGCCTCCATCCCCACCGGCATCGCCGCCATCCAGGAACTCGGCGTCGAGCACGGTTTCACCGTCGACACCACTGAGGACGGCGGGGCGTTCACCGACGCCAACCTCGCGCAGTACCGGGCGGTCATCTGGCTCTCCACCACCGGAGACGTGCTGACCGCCGACCAGCAGGCGGCGTTCGAGCGCTACATCCAGGCCGGTGGCGGCTACGCCGGCATCCACGCCGCCGCCGACACCGAGTACAGCTGGTCCTGGTACGGCGAGCTGGTGGGGGCGTACTTCAACAGCCACCCGGCCAACCAGACGGCCACCGTCAAGGTCGAGGACCCGGCGCACCCCTCCACCGCGCACCTGCCGGAGCGCTGGTCCCGGTACGACGAGTGGTACAACTACCGCACCAACCCGCGTGGTTCGGTGCACGTGCTGGCCACCCTCGACGAGACCAGCTACAACGCCGGCTCCGGCGCGATGGGGCATGACCACCCGATCGCCTGGTGCCAGGACTACGACGGCGGCCGGGCCTGGTACACCGGCGGCGGCCACACCGACGAGTCGTACGCCGAACCGGAGTTCCGCACCCACCTGCTCGGCGGCATCCGCACCGCCGCCGGCATCCAGGGTGCCGACTGCGGGGCGTCGCTGACCGCCAGCTTCGAGAAGGTGACGCTGGACAGCAACACCAGCAACCCGATGGAGCTGGACATCGCCCCCGACGGCCGGGTCTTCTACATCGAGCGCGACGGCCGGGTGCAGATCGTCAAGCCGGACACCGGCAACACGGTCACCGCCATCGACCTCGACGTCTTCACCGGCAACGAGGACGGTCTGATCGGCATCCGACTCGACCCGGACTTCGCCACCAACAACTGGGTCTACCTCTACTACGCGCCGAACGACGGGGTGGCGCGCAACGTGCTCTCCCGGTTCACGGTGAGCGGTGACTCGATCGACGCGGCCACCGAGGAGGTCGTGCTCCAGGTCGACACCCAACGCAACACCTGCTGCCACGCCGGCGGCACCATGACGTTCGACTCCGATGGCAACCTCTACCTGGCCACCGGGGACAACACCAACCCGTTCTCGTCCGACGCGTACACGCCGATCGACGAGCGGCCCGGACGCGCCGACTACGACGCGCAGCGCACCTCCGGCAACACCAACGACCTGCGCGGCAAGGTGATCCGGATCCACCCGGAGGACGACGGGACGTACACCATCCCGGAGGGCAACCTCTTCCCGCCGGGTACGGAGCAGACCCGGCCCGAGATCTTCGCGATGGGTTTCCGTAACCCGTTCCGGATCGGCATCGACCCGGCCACCGACACCCTCTACGTCGCCGACTACGGCCCGGACGCCTCGTCGGACAACCCCGACCGTGGTCCCGAGGGCCTGGTGGAGTGGAACATCGTCGCCGAACCGGGCAACTACGGCTGGCCGTACTGCACGGGCACCAACGAGGCGTACAACGACTACCAGTTCCCCTCCGGCCCGAGTGGACCGAAGTTCGACTGCGCCGCCGTGGTGAACAACTCACCCAACAACACCGGCCTGACCAACCTCCCACCGGCCATCCCGGCCACCGTCGACTACGGCTACGGCGGTGACCCGCGCTACCCCGAGATCGGGGGCGGCGGCGCGCCGATGGGCGGCCCGGTCTACCGGTACGACGCCGACCTCGACTCGAACCGCAAGTGGCCGGCGTACTACGACGGCAAGGCGCTGCTCGGCGAGTGGAACCAGTCGAAGATGTACACGATGCAGGTCTCCGCGGACGGCACCGAGCTGGTCGACATCAACCAGCTGCTCACCGGGATGTCCTTCATCCGCCCGATGGACTTCGAGTTCGGTCCCGATGGCGCGATGTACCTGATCGAGTGGGGCAGCGGCTTCGGCGGCAACAACGACAACTCCGGCGTCTACCGGATCGACTACATCGCCGGTGACCGGGCGCCGATCGCGGTGGCCAACGCCGAGCCCACCTCCGGGCAGGCCCCGCTGGAGGTGACCTTCTCCAGCGCCGGCTCGCGTGACCCCGACGGGGGCACGCTCACCTACGCCTGGACGTTCGGCGACGGTGGCACCTCCACCGAGGCCAACCCCACCCACACGTACGCCGAGGCGGGCAACTACACCGCCCAGCTCACCGTCACCAACCCCAAGGGCCGTACGGCGGTGGCGAACGTGCCGATCACGGTGGGCAACACCGCGCCGACCGTGACGATCGAGTTCCCGCCGGACGGTGGCTTCTTCGACTGGGGCGACCAGGTCAAGTACACGATCACGGTGACCGACCCGGAGGACGGGGAGATCGACTGCGCCGACGTCCAGCTCCAGGTGCTGCTCGGTCACGACGAGCACGCCCACCCGCTGGAGCAGCACACCGGCTGCACCGGCACGGTGCAGACCCAGCTCGCCGCCGGCCACGGCGCCGAGGCGAACGTCTTCACCGTCTTCGAGGCGACCTACACCGACCAGGGCGGTTCCGGCGGAGCCGACCCGCTCACCGGCCGGGCGATCGAGATTCTCCAGCCCAAGCGCAAGCAGGCCGAGTACTTCACCGCGACCGGCCGGACCGAGGACGGCACCGGCGGCGGCGACGCCGGGGTGATGCGCGAGACCACCGGCGACACCGCCGGCGGCGGCCAGAACATCGGCGCCATCGAGGACGGCGACTGGTGGTCGGTCGTACCGGCCGACCTGACCGAGATCGACGAGATTCGCTTCCGGGTCGCCTCGGCGACCAGCGGCGGCGTGATCGAGGTCCGGGCCGGCGCGGTCGACGGCCCGGTGGTCGCCTCGGCGACCGTGCCGGGTACCGGCGACTGGCAGACCTACACCGATGTCACCGCACCGGTGACCGGTGCGGCGAGCGGTTCGCTGTACTTCGTGGCCCAGGACCCGGCGGGCGGCGAGGGATCGCTGTTCAACGTCAACTGGGCGGACTTCGTCGGCAAGGGCGTCACCGACAACGCACCGCCGGCGGTCACCGCCACCGCCACGCCGGCCACCGGCACCGCGCCGCTCACCATCGCGTTCGGCGGCACCGCCACCGACCCCGAGGGCGACACCCCGCTCACGTACGAGTGGGACTTCGGTGACGGCGGCACGGCGGACACGCTCCAGGCCGAGCACACGTACGCCGCACCCGGCAACTTCACCGCCACCCTGACGGTGACCGACAGCCGTGGTGCCCGGTCGTACGCGACCGTGCCGGTCCGGGTCGACTCGCCGAACACGTCGTGCCTCGGGGCACGTTCGGACAACTTCGACGGCGACACGCTAAACCGCGACCGGTGGACCAGCGTGGTGCGGGAGAACCAGCTCCTGTCCGTCTCCGACGGCGCGCTGCGGCTACCCACCGGGGCCGGTGACCTGTACGGCAGCCGTAACGACGCCACAAACCTGGTGCTCCAGCCGGCACCGTCGGGCGCCTGGCAGGCGACCACAAAGGTCACCCTGCCGGTGACGGCCAACTACCAGCAGGCCGGCCTGCTGGTCTACGGCGACGACGAGAACTACGCCAAGCTGGACCTGCTCTACAACGGCAGCCGGCGGGTGGAGTTCATCCGGGAGACCGCCGGCACCCCACGGAACGAGGGTGACGACAGCACCGACGCACCGACGGGTGACACCGTCTACCTGCGGGTGAGCAGCGACGGCACCAGCCTGACCGCCGCGCTCTCGGCCGACGGCCAGACCTTCACCCCGGTCGGTCGCTCGGCCGCGTTGGAGGGCATCGAGAACCCGCGGATCGGCCTGTTCGCGCTCAACGGGGGCACCGACGCACCCGTGGTGGAGGCCGAGTTCGACTGGTTCCAGGTGATACCGGACGAGCCGGCCGGCCCGGTCGACCCGTCCGACGAGTTCACCGGCATCTCGCTGGACAAGTGCCGGTGGAACGCGATCCTCCGGGAGGACCTGAGCGCCTACCGGGTCAGCGATGGCGCGTTGCACATCGACGTGCCCAACGGTGACATCTACGGCACCAACAACACCGGGCCGACGAACTTCATCCTCCAGAACACGCCGAGCGGCGACTGGACGATGGAGACCAAGATCGACGGCAGTCTGCTGGACGAGCAGTACCAGCAGGCCGGTCTGATCGTGTACGGCGACGACGACAACTACCTGAAGTTCGACTTCGTGGTGGACAACCAGGCCGGCCAGCCGGTGTCCCGGCGGATCGAGTTCCGCAGCGAGATCGACGGGACGATCCAGGATCCACAGCCGGGTGCGGAGAACCTGACCTCGGCCGAGTGGTATCTGCGGGTGGTCCGCAGCGGTGACACCTACACCGCGTCGTACTCGGCCGACGGCACCACCTGGACGGCCCTGACCGAACTCACCAACGCGGCCGTCGGGGCTACCCCGAAGGTGGGCGTGTTCACCCTCAGTGGCAACCAGACCGCCTCGAAGTCGGCGTCGTTCGACTACTTCCGGTTCTCCACCGACGCCGGACCGGACGACGACACCGCCCCTGTCACCACGGCCGAGGTGTCCGGCACCCCGGTCGAGGGTTGGCTCACCGGCCCGGCGACGGTCACCCTGACCGCCGCCGACGAGGACGGCGGCAGCGGGGTGGCGCGCACCGAGTACCAGCTCGATGACGCCACCGAGTGGACCGCCTACACCGAGCCGGTGCCGGTGACCGGAGACGGCGAGCACGAGCTGCGGTTCCGCTCCGTCGACGAGGCCGGCAACGTGGAGGAGACGAAGGCGGTCACCGTCCGCATCGACGCCACCGCGCCGGTCAGCACCGCGACGTTCGCCCCGGCGAACGACGAGGGCTGGCACGACGGCACCGTCCCGGTGGTGCTCACCTCGACCGACGCCGGTTCCGGGGTGGCGCTGCTGGAGTGGTCGCTGGACGGCGGCGACTGGACGCCGTACACCGAGCCGGTCGAGATCAGTGGCGACGGGAACCACGAGCTGCTCTACCGGGCCACCGACACCGCCGGCAACGCCGAGACGTTGAAGGCGGCGGTGGTACGCATCGACGGCACCAAGCCGACCCTGTTGGTCTCCGGCATCGCCGACGGCCAGCTCTACGGTGACAGCCAGGACGTCCGGGTGTCCTGGCAGGCGGTCGACCCGACCTCGGGCATCGCGACAGTGGTCGGCCGGCTCAACGACCGGCCCTACGTCAGCGGCACGCTCCAGGCGATGTACGAGCTGCCGCTGGGCCTGCACGAGCTGACCGTCACCGCGACCGACAAGGCGGGCAACGACACCACCACCACGGTCCGCTTCTTCGTCACCACCTCGTTCCGGGACATGCAGAACCTGCTGGACCGGTTCAAGGCGACGGGCCGACTCAGCAACAAGGCGTACAACCAGTTGTCGAAGCGGCTCTCCAACGCCCGTACGGCGGAGGCGAGCGGCAACGACAAGCGGGCGATCAACCAGCTCACCGCGTTCCGGACGTTGGCCGGTGACGCCGAGTTGGTCGGCGAGGCGGAGATCCGGGACGTGCTGATCCGGGACGCCGATGCCATGATCGTCCGGCTCGGCGGCTCGGCCAGCACGATGGGCGTACGCGCCAACGACGGCGAGTCCGTCAAGGGTGCCGGTCGCCTAGGTGGCGACCCCACCCGCCTGGCCCCCAACCGCAAGCTGTAAGCCCACGGCCCCGCCCGGCACCGTCCGGGCGGGGCCCCTTCACACAGCTCAGTTGATCATGAGGTTGGCGGCAACTCTGGAGCAACTTCGCCGCCAACCTCATGATCAACGCACGAGAGTGTGGCGCGGATCAGCGGTCGAGGACCGTGCGGAGGGCCTTCAGGTCGTCCTCGGTGGGGTGCCAGGCGCCGGCCTCCGCGTTGGCGCGTACCTGCTCGGGTGTGGTGGCTCCGGCGATGACGGAGGTGACCGCCGGTTGGGCGGCCAGCCCGCCGATCGCCACGTGCAGCATCGGCACACCCCGTTCCGTGGCGTACGCCTCGATGCCCTCGATGGTGTCCCAGTCGGCGGCGGCGAGCCGCTGGGCGTACCGGCCACCGCCGGCCAGGCGGCTGCCGGCGGGTGGCGCCTCACCCCGCTTGTACTTGCCGGTGAGCAGCCCGTTGGCCAGCGGGAAGAACGGCAGCATGCCCAACCCGAAACGGTCACAGGCCGGCAGCACCTCGATCTCGACGTCCCGGTTGAGCAGGCTGTAGTGGTTCTGCGCGCTGACGAACCGGGTGAGCCCCCGGGTCTTCGCCGCCCAGTCGGCGTCGGCGATCTGCCAGCCGGCGAAGTTGGAGTTGCCGAGGTACCGCACCTTGCCGGCGCGGACCAGGTCATCCAGGGCGGCCAGCGTCTCGTCGATCGGGGTACCCGGGTCCGGCTCGTGGAACTGGTACAGGTCGATGTAGTCGGTGTCCAGCCGCCGCAACGACGCCTCGACCGCCCGGATCACGTACCGCCGCGAGCCGCGTACCCCGAAGTCGCGTCCGTTGCTGCCGGCCATCGACATGCCGAACTTGGTCGCCAGCACCACGTCGTCCCGGCGGCCCTTCAGGGCCGCGCCGAGCTGTGCCTCCGAGGCACCGTGCGGCTCGCCGTAGATGTCGGCGGTGTCGAAGAAGTTGATTCCGGCGTCGAGGGCCGCGTCGACCACCGCCCGGGTGCCGTCGAGATCGAGTTTGCGGCCGAAGTTGTTGCAGCCGATCCCCACGACGGACACCACGAGCCCGGAGTCGCCCAGCCGGCGATAGGTCATCTCACTCACGAGATCACCATATGTCGCCCCGTCGGGTGGTCGCAGGGGCGACCGCGGGACCAGACCGCTCAGGCCACGTCCCAGACCGGCTCGTCGGTCTCGACCACCTCGCCGTCGCCCCGGAACAGCAGGAACCGGTCGAAGGTCCGGGTGAACCAGCGGTCGTGGGTGACCGCCACCACCGTGCCGGAGAACGCGGTGAGCCCGGCCTCCAGCGCCTCGGCCGAAGCCAGGTCGAGGTTGTCGGTGGGCTCGTCGAGCAGCAGCATGGTCGCGCCGGACAGCTCCAGCAGCAGCACCAGGAAACGGGCCTGCTGCCCGCCGGAGAGGGTGCCGAAGCGCTGGTCACCCTGCCCCGCCAGCTCGTACCGGGACAGCGCCGCCATGGCCGCGTGACGATCCATGCCGGACCGGTGCTCGTCACCCCGCCAGAGGATCTCGACGAGCGTCCGCGCCATCAACTCGGGCCGGTCGTGGGTCTGCGAGAAGTGACCGGGACGCACCCGCGCGCCGAGTCGGGCCGCCCCGTCGTGCGCCACCGGGGTCAGCGCCGCCGCACCGTCGACCGGGCTGTTCGCCGGGTCCGGGTCCGTCCCGCCCCGGGCCAGCAGACGCAGGAAGTGCGACTTGCCGGTGCCGTTGGCGCCGAGCACCGCGAGGCGGTCGCCGTACCACAACTCCAGGTCGAAGGGGTAGGTCAGGCCATCCAGCTCCAGCTGCTCGCAGACCAGCGCCCGCTTCCCGGTCCGTCCGCCGGCCAGCCGCATCCGGATGTCCTGCTCCTTCGGCGGTACGGGCGGCGGCCCGGCCTCCTCGAACTTGCGCAACCGGGTCTGCGCCGCCTGGTAGCGCGAGGCCATCCCGTCGTTGTACGCAGCCTTCTGCTTGTACATCAGCATCAGCTCGCGCAGCTTCTGGTGCTCCTCGTCCCACCGTTTGCGCTGCTCGTCGAGACGGGCGTGGCGGGCCAGCCGGGCCGCGTGCCAGCTCGCGAAGCCGCCCGGGTGCACCCAGGCGCTGCCGCCCTCCACCGCGACCACCCGGTCGGCGGTGTGCGCCAGCAACTCCCGGTCGTGCGAGACGTAGAGCACCGACTTGGCCGACTCCCGCAGCCGCGCCTCCAGCCAGCGCTTGCCGGGTACGTCGAGGAAGTTGTCCGGCTCGTCGAGGAGCAGCACCTCGTCCGGACCGCGTAGCAGTAACTCCAGCGCGAAGCGCTTCTGCTGCCCGCCGGAGAGCGTCCGGACCGGACGCTGCCGGGCGGTCTCCCAGGGCAGGTCGAGGACGATGGTGGCGACGGTGTCGAAGAGCACCTCGGCGTCGTACCCACCGGTCTCCCCCCAGGCGGCCAACGCGTCGGCGTACGCCAGTTGGGCCTTGCCGGCGGCGGTGCTGTACTTGCCGCGCACCTCGGCGTCGCGCATGGCCGCCTCGGTCTCCGCCAGCCGGCGCCCGGCCTCGCGCAGCGTCGGCGGTGCGAGCGACAGAGCCAGGTCGGCGAGGGTCGACTCGTCACCGATCATGCCGATGAACTGGCGCATGACACCCAGCCCACCGGTGCGCGCGATCGCACCGGTGCGCACCGGCAGGTCACCGGCGACCATCCGCAGCAACGTCGTCTTGCCCGCGCCGTTCGGCCCGACCAGCGCCACCTTGGCACCCTCGCCGACCCGGAACGACACGTCGGCGAAGAGTTCCCGCCCGTCGGGCAGGACATGCCCGACCGCCGCCACGTCCACGTATCCCACGCGGGCATCCTGCCCGAGCCGGCCCGGCAGGCCAACCGATTACCCGGTCAGCGGGTGACGCGCAGCACCCGGAACCCCTTCTGACTGGCGTGCCGATCCACCTGCCAGCCCTGCTCGACCAGCCAGCGCTGCAACGAGTCGCCGCCGAGGTGGCGGGCCACCACGAGCCAGGCCACCCCGCCCGGGGCGAGCCGGGGCAGCCAACGCCGCAGCAGCTCGTGCAGTTCCTCCTTGCCGACCCGGATCGGCGGGTTGGACCAGATCTGGGCGAAGCGCAGGTCGGCGGGTACCTCCTCGGGAGCCGTAACCCGCACCCGCTCGGACAGGCCGAGCCGGGCGCTGTTCTCAGCCGTCAGATGCCGGGCCCGCTCGTTCACGTCGACCGCCCAGGTCGTCGCCGTCGGCGCGACGGTGGCGAGCACGCAGGTGATCGGACCGAACCCGCAGCCGAGGTCGAGCAGGGCACCGGCGGTCGCGGTGCCGGGCAGTTCGGCCTTGCGTAGCAGCACCGCCGTGCCCGGGTCGAGGCGGCTGGCCGAGAAGACTCCGGACGCCGAGGCCAGGGTGTAGTCGCGGCCGGCGACGGTGAACTGCACCTCGCGCGCCTGGGCGGGCGCGGTCGGCTCGGCGGTGAAGTAGTGGTCCCCGGTCACGCGGGCCATTCTCGCACCGAGTGCGGATCGGGCCGACGGTACGGCGGTCGCACCGGCTCCGACACGTTCATCCAGCGCATTTCCGCAAAATACCTACTAAAGGGATAAACATCCCTACTCTGGACGGCATGGTGTATCGGTACGACTCCGATGAGGACGCATACGTCCCTTACCGGGACGACGAGACCGAGGGCAGTTCGCCTCGGCCCGGCCCGCCGCCTGCGGCCGGGCCGTCCCCGTCGCGCTTCCCCACCCCGTCGCTGGCCCGCCCGAACCAGATCATGCTGCCATCATCGACGCCGCCACGGAGGGCGTTTCCCACCACGCAGCAGGAACCGGCACCACGGTACGACCCGGCGCCGCCCGCGCCCGGCGAACCGACGTCGGTCGGCGTGGCGGCGGCACCGCCGGAGCCGGGCACGGCGACCGTCGCGCCGCCGCCCCGCCGAGGTGGCGGTCGCGCGTGGCAGGTGCTGGTGGGCGGTGCCGCGGCGCTGGTGCTGCTCGCCCTCTGCGGTCTCACCGCCGCCACCCTGATGGACGGTCGAACCCTGATCGGTCAGCAGGCCGGGCCCAGCGCCGCACCGGACACCACCCGTGACACGGTGCCCGCCGAGGCCAGCGACCTCGACTCCCGGGACACCGACCAGGCGCCGCTCACCGCCCGCGAGGTGTTCCCCGCCAGCACTCTCGCCGTTGGCGACGGTGAGAACGGCTACGAGGTGCTCCGTACCCAGTCCAGCGCCAGTTGTGCGGTAGCCGCCACCGGGGAGGTCTCGGACCTGCTGGTACGGCTCGGCTGCAACCAGGTTGTCCGGGCCACCCTCCGCGCACCGGACGGCGACCACCTGGTCACCACAGGGCTGTTCAATCTCACTGACCGGTCCAGCGCCGAACGGGCCCGCGATCGGATCCGCCAGCTGCTCGACGAGCGGCAGGGCCGCTTCCGCGGCATGTCGGCGGGGGATGACACGGAGGTGATCGCCACCGCACCGGCGCGGGTCGGCTGGCAGGTACGCGGTCACTACATCGCCTACGCGGTGGTCGCCCGTACCGACGGTGCCACCATCCGCTCCGGTGACACCGTTGTCCGCGAGATCCTCTTCGACATGCTCGAACAGCACCTCAACCTGGGGGTGCTGGAGCGGCGGGCCGAGGGTGGGACGGCCAGCCAGCCGACCGAGGGCCCCACCGACGACACCGGCAGCCAGGACGAGTCCACCGAGGACTGACCGGCCGGCCACGCCGAGCAGCAGGGCCGGCCGCTCAACCGTCGGCGGAAACCCGTAGCCGTCGGGTCGCCTCGGCCCGGCGCGCGTACTCGGCGGGATCGTCCGGGTAGCCGACTGCCACCAGGGTCAGCCCATGCGCCGGTGCCACGGTCACCTCGCTGGCCCGCTCCCGACGGGCCAGCAGGTCCGCCGGCCACGGCACCGGTCGGCGACCGTCCCCGGCGACCAGCATGGCGCCGACCAGGCTGCGGACCATCGCCTGGCAGAACGCGTCGGCCTGCACGGTGGCGACCAGGATCCCGTCGGCGTCCCGCCGCCAGTCCAGCCTGGTCACCTCCCGCAGTGTGGTGGCGTTCTCCTTGCGCCGGCAGTACGCGGCGAAGTCGTGCTCCCCCACCAGCCCGGCCGCCGCAGCGGTGAGCCGGTCGAGGTCGAGTGCCCGGGGCCAGGCCAGGATCTCGTGCCGGCGCAGCGGGTTACACCCCCACGGCGCGTCGGTCACCCGGTACTCGTAGCGGCGGAAGGTCGCCGAGAAGCGGGCGTCGAAGGTCGCCGGCACCGCCCGCATCGCCCGCACCCGCACATCGGTCGGGAGCAGCCGGGCCAGCCGGCGCAGCAGCCGCCCCTCGTGCGCCCGCCAGACGTCGACAGGCAGATCCAGGTGGCAGACCTGCCCGCTGGCATGCACCCCCGCGTCGGTGCGGCCGGCGACGGTCAGTCCCGTCGCGACACCGGTGCCGAGCACCAGGTCCAGCGTCTCGACAAGCACTCCGGCGACCGTGCGCCGCTGCGGCTGGGCGGCCCAGCCGGAGAAGGCCGTGCCGTCGTACGCGACGTCCAGCCGCAGCCGGGTGCGCTCGTCCACGTGGTACCTCCTCGACGAGTCAGGCCCGGCACCCCCGTGGTGGGGATGCCGGGCCCGACAACGGCCTCAGGGCCTGTCTCACCGGCCTTGGTCAGGCCTTGCCTTCCTCGGTGGCCAGGTCGCTGTCCTCGCGGGCAGCGGCGGTGTCACCGGAGGCCGACTGCGGCGGCTCGGCGTCCTGGTCAGCCGGCCGCGACGCGGGGGCCTCGTCGGTCGGTGCCAGCGCCTCGACCTTGTCCTGCTGGGCGGCCTTGCGTCCGGCGGTCTTCCGGTTCGCCTTCGGCTCGGCGACCTGAAGCTCCTCGACCAGCTCGATGATCGCCATCGGAGCGGCGTCACCCTTGCGCGGACCGGTCTTCACGATCCGGGTGTAGCCGCCGCTGCGGTTGGCGTACCGCGGCGCGATCTGGTCGAACAGGGCGTAGACCACGTCCTTGTCCTTGACCACGGTCAGCACCCGCCGGCGCGACGCGAGGTCGCCCCGCTTGGCCTTGGTGATCAGCTGCTCGGCGAGCGGACGCAGCCGCCGGGCCTTGGTCTCGGTGGTCTGGATCTTGCCGTGCTGGAACAGCGCGGTGGCCAGGTTGGCCAGCATCAGCCGCTCGTGCGCGGGGCTGCCGCCGAGGCGGGGGCCCTTGGTGGGCGTGGGCATGCTTGGTGCTCCTCAGGTGTGGCGGCAGCGCGGACTAGAGCTGCTCGGTCTCGCGGTAGTCGTCGGTGTCGTAGTCGGCCTCGCCGAAGGCGTCCACGACGTGCGCCGGGTCGAAGTTCGGAGCCGAGTCCTTCAGCCCGAGACCCATCCCGGCGAGCTTCATCTTGACCTCGTCGATCGACTTCTGACCGAAGTTCCTTATATCGAGAAGGTCGGCCTCGGTACGCCCGATGAGCTCACCAACGGAGTTGATGCCCTCGCGCTTGAGGCAGTTGTAGGAGCGGACGGTCAGGTCCAGCTCCTCGATCGGCAGGGCCAGGTCCGCCGCCAGCTGCGCGTCCTGCGGGGACGGGCCGATGTCGATGCCCTCGGCGGTCTCATCCAGCTCACGAGCCAGCCCGAACAGCTCCACAAGCGTCGAACCGGCCGAGGCCAGTGCGGTGCGGGGCCCCATCGACGGCTTGGTCTCGACATCGATGATCAGTCGGTCGAAGTCCGTCCGCTGCTCGACGCGGGTCGCCTCGACGCGGTAGGTCACCTTGAGCACCGGGGAGTAGATCGAGTCGACCGGGATTCGGCCGATCTCCGCGCCCGCCTGCTTGTTCTGCGCCGCCGTGACGTAACCACGACCCCGCTCGACGGTCAGCTCCATGTCGAGCCGGCCCTTGCCGTTGAGGGTGGCCAGCTTCAGGTCCGGGTTGTGCACCGAGACACCGGCCGGAGGCTGGATGTCGCCGGCGGTCACGTCGCCCGGACCCTGCTTACGCAGGTACATGCTGACCGGCTCGTCGTGCTCGGAGCTGACGCAGAGCTCCTTGATGTTCATGACGAGCTCGACCACGTCCTCCTTGACCCCGGGGATCGTGGTGAACTCGTGCAGCACACCGTCGATCTTGATCGAGGTGACGGCCGCACCCGGGATGGACGACAGCAGCGTACGCCGCAGCGAGTTGCCCAGGGTGTAGCCGAAGCCCGGCTCCAGCGGCTCGATGGTGAACCGGGACCGGGTCTCGTTGATCGACTCCTCGGAGAGGGTCGGTCGCTGGCTGATGAGCATGTCTTCTCTTCTCTTCCGGGGCGCCCGCCATATGACGCCCACGACACAAACTGTTCCGGTGGCCCGCCCTGCCGGGCGGGCCACCGCAACGAGCCCTACTTGGAGTAGAGCTCGACGATCAGCTGCTCCTGGACCTGGGTGTCGATCACCTGTCGGGCCGGGAGCGAGTGCACCAGAACCTTCATCTGGCTGGGGATCGCCTCCAGCCACGCCGGAACGGTCTTGGAGCCGGCCTCGGCCTGGGCCACGATGAACGGGGTGAGCTCCTTGCTCTTGCCCCGGACCTCGATGATGTCGTGCTCCTTGACGCGGTACGACGGGATGTCGACCTTCTTGCCGTTCACCGTGAAGTGACCGTGCTTGACCAGCTGACGGGCCATGTCCCGGGACTTGGCGTAGCCGGCCCGGTAGACCACGTTGTCCAGCCGCGACTCGAGGATCTGCAGCAGCACCTCGCCCGTCTTGGCCTTCTTGCTCACGGCTTCCTCGTAGTAGCCGCGGAACTGCTTCTCCAGCACGCCGTAGACACGGCGGGCCTTCTGCTTCTCACGGAGCTGGAGCAGGTACTCCGTCTCCTTCGTGCGGCCGCGGCCGTGCTGCCCGGGCGGGAACGGCCGGGACTCGAACGGGCACTTCGGACCATCGCACTTGCTGCCCTTGAGGAACAGCTTCATCTTCTCCCGCCGGCAACGGCGGCAGTCGGCACCGGTGTAACGAGCCATCTCTCTCTACCTCTCAGACCCGACGACGCTTCGGCGGACGGCACCCGTTGTGCGGCTGCGGGGTGACGTCGGAGATCTGCCCGACCTCAAGGCCCACGGCCTGCAGCGAACGGATGGCGGTCTCCCGGCCGGAGCCGGGGCCCTTGACGAACACGTCGACCTTGCGCATGCCGTGCTCCATAGCCCGACGCGCGGCGGCCTCGGCGGCCAGCTGCGCGGCGAACGGGGTCGACTTGCGGGAGCCCTTGAAGCCCACCTGGCCGGACGAGGCCCAGGAGATGACGGCACCAGTCGGATCGGTGATCGAGACGATGGTGTTGTTGAAGGTGCTCTTGATGTGCGCCTGCCCGTGGGCGACGTTCTTACGTTCCTTGCGCCGGACCTTCTTGACAGCGGCTCCGGCACGAGCCTTCGGTGGCATAAGTCTGTGCGCTCCTGATTAAGGTTCTCGATCGGTTCTGGCTGTTGGCCCCGTTGATCAGGTAGACACCGGTTCCAGTTGGAGCCCGCCCTACCTCGACGGAGAACGACCAGCGTTCCGGTTTAAGAACTATTACTTCTTGCCAGGCTTCTTCTTGCCGGCGACCGTCCGCTTCGGGCCCTTGCGGGTCCGGGCGTTGGTCTTGGTCCGCTGGCCACGCACGGGCAGGCCCCGGCGGTGCCGGATGCCGGCGTAGCAGCCGATCTCAACCTTGCGGCGGATGTCAGCGGCGACCTCGCGGCGCAGGTCGCCTTCAACCTTGTAGTTGGCCTCGATGTGGTTCCGGAGCTGGACCAGCTCCTCGTCCGTGAGGTCCCGAACGCGCTTGTCCGGCGAGATGCCGGTGGCGCTGAGCGTCTCCAGGGCGCGGGTGCGGCCCACGCCGAAGATGTAGGTGAGCGCGATCTCCATCCGCTTCTCGCGGGGAAGGTCGACGCCGACTAGACGTGCCATGTGCGGGCGTACTCCTCGTGGTGTGCTGGCGAAGGTGTGGACCCGTCCCACCCCGCTACCGGCCGTCCCTGTCCTTCCGACGCCGATGGCGCCGGCGACCGGGATCGGTCGCTGCCCGAGCGGGCCCCGGCCTTCGACCGGGGGTCAACCACGATGGAGTACGCGCTGCGCACCGCTCGCGGCTGGGACGAGCATGTGTGATGTGTGGGCTCGTTCAGCCCTGGCGCTGCTTGTGGCGCGGGTCGGTGCAGATGACCATGACCCGGCCGTGCCGGCGGATAACCCGGCACTTGTTGCAGATCCTCTTGACGCTCGGCTTGACCTTCACGGTTGCCTTACTTCCCATCTGGCCCGGCATCACGAGGCGCGACACCGGACGTCGAAGACGGACACGGGACGTTTCCCGGCCGCCGTCAGGCTTACTTGTAGCGGTAGACGATGCGCCCGCGGGTCAGGTCGTACGGCGAGAGTTCGACGACGACCCGATCCTCCGGCAGGATGCGGATGTAGTGCTGCCGCATCTTGCCGCTGATGTGAGCCAGCACCTTGTGGCCGTTGGCGAGCTCCACCCGGAACATAGCGTTCGGCAGGGGCTCGATGACCCGACCTTCGATCTCGATGGCTCCGTCTTTTTTCGGCATGTCCTCCGCTGTCCTGACGTCGGTTGCTCCGGACGGCCCACAACGTCTTACACGGGTGCTTGACCAAGATCAGGCTTCCCGCGCCAGCCGCGGCTCCGCGTCCCACCGAAGCGCTGGTGGGCATGACGGAGTGGACGCTGCGCGCCGATCAGAAAGTGTACGCCCGCCTGCACGCGGTCGCCAAACCGACCTGCCACCTGGGCTCAACCAGGTCCAGTAAACGGGACGTTCAGCCCACATCACCCCGGTCAGGTCCCCGCGTCGGCTCACTCACCGGTGCCCCGGCGGCGCCGTGGGTGCCGCCGTCGCGGGTCGGTCGCCCACCTTCGGTGCGGCCGCTCTCGGCCGCTGGTGCGGCTTCGGTGACGCCGTTCGCCTGCTGCACCGCCTGCTCGGCCGCCGCGCCGGATCCAGGGGCGCCAGCGATGCCGGGCTGCTGCTGGCCGACGGCCTTACGCTCACGCTTGAGCGCCCGCTTCTCCGCCTTCCGCTGCCGGCGGCGCTCCCGCTCGGCTGCCCAACGCGCCGGCTCACCACTGGTCAGCCCGGTGACGGTACGCACCAGCACCACCGCACCCCACGGACCCGCGACCCAGCCCGGCCAGAAGTAGAGCACCTCACCGGCCGCCAGCGAGCTGACGGCCCAGACCGCCACCACGATCCCGACCACCTTCAGCCAGGGTTCCCATACCTCGACCAGCCAGCGCGCGGTGGGCCCGCGTCCGGCCCCGGCCGGCACCGGGCCGCTCGGCTGCCGAGGCGTCGGCAGCACCGCGCCGCCGGGCACCGGCAGGTCACTGACGAGGGCGTCGAGTTCGGCGTAGGTGCGGGCGGCGTAGGCCCGCTGCAACCGCTCGTCGTACTCGTGCAGGTCGAGTCGCCCCTCGTCGAGCGCCACCCGGAGTCGTTCGGCGACCGCCTGACGGTCGGCGTCCGCTGCTCGCATAGCGTCCCGCTCGTCCATGCCGGCAAGCATGCCACCGCAGTGCCAGCATCGCCCCTGGCGGCCGCTCCAGCGTGGTCCCGGGCAATGCCGGGCCGCTGTGGCCGCCCGCGTTACCCGGCCGGCGTGGCGCTCGGCTGGCGAGCGGTGACCAGGTCGCCCAGGCGGGCCCGGCCGCCGTCCTGCGCGGTAAGCACCCACACCCCGTCGGGCAGCAGGGCCATGGTGTGCTCGACATGCGCGGCACGCGAGCCGTCGCGGGTGACGACGGTCCAGCCGTCGGCGAGTTCCGCCGTACGCGGGGAACCCATGGTGATCATCGGCTCGATGGCCAGCGCCAGCCCCGGCACCAACCGGGGGCCCTTGCCCGGCCGCCCGTGGTTGAGCACGTGCGGGTCCTGATGCATCTCCGTACCGATGCCGTGGCCGCCGTAGCCGTCGACGATGCCGTAGCGCCCCGCCTTACGGATCGCACGTTCCACCGCATGCGAGATGTCGGTCAGCCGGCCCTTGCCCCCGGCGGCACCGCGAGCGGCGGCAGCGATCCCCGCCCACATCGCGTCCTCGGCGACCTCGGCCATCCGCAGCAGCGCCGGATCGACCTCGCCCACGCCGACCGTGATCGCCGCGTCGCCGTGCCACCCGTCGAGCACCGCGCCGCAGTCGATCGAGATCAGGTCACCGTCGGCGAGCACCTGCTTCGGCGACGGGATGGCGTGCACGATCTGCTCGTTGACCGAGGAGCAGATCGACGCCGGGAACCCGTGGTAGCCCTGGAAGGACGGGACCGCACCCGCGGCACGAATCGTCGTCTCGGCGATCGCATCCAGGTCGGCGGTGCTCACGCCCGGGGCCACCGCCTCCCGCATCCGGCGAAGCGCCTCCGCGACCACGAGGCCGGCGGCCCGCATCTTCTCGATCTGCTCAGGAGTCTTCAGCTGGATGTCCAGCTGGGGACGACGCATGGAGGCGCTACCTTTCGTTGCCGAAACAGCGAGGTACGACCGGCGTACCCCGCTGTTAGCACTCTATCCGGCTGGCAGCCGGGCGACCTCAGCCCCCGTACGAGCGAAGGGCGTCGATGGCGCGGACCGTGACGTCCTCCACCGGGCCGGTGGCGTCGATGCCGACCAGCTTGCCCTGCGCGCCGTAGTAGTCCACCAGCGGCGCGGTCTTCTCGGCGTACTCCCGCAGTCGGGCGGCGATCGTCTCCGGCTTGTCGTCGTCCCGCTGGAACAGCTCCGCGCCGCACCGGTCGCAGATGCTTTCCCGGCTGGTCGGATCGAACTCGACATGCCAGATCTTGCCGCAGCCCCGGCAGGTACGCCGGCCGGAGAGCCGGCGGATCACCTCGTCGTCGTCGACGACCAGTTCGAGCACGATGTCCAGCGCGGTTCCGAGATCGGCGAGGAGCTTGTCCAGCGCGGCGGCCTGCGGGGTGGTACGCGGGAAACCGTCGAGCAGGAAGCCCTCGGCGGCGTCCGGCTCAGCGAGCCGGTCCCGCACCATGTTGATGGTGACCTCGTCCGGGACCAGCTTGCCGGCGTCCATGTATCGCTTGGCCTCGACGCCGAGCGGGGTGCCCTGGGACACGTTGGCCCGGAAGATGTCGCCGGTCGAGATCTTCGGCACGGACAGGTGCGCGGCGATGAACTCCGCCTGTGTGCCCTTGCCCGCACCCGGCGGGCCAACCAGAACCAGTCTCATCTACCGCAGGAACCCTTCGTAGTTCCGCTGCATCAGTTGGCTCTCGATCTGCTTGCTCGTCTCCAGAGCAACGCCGACCATGATCAGCACTGCGGTACCACCGAACGGGAAGTTGAGGTACTGCTGCCGGTCCAGCCAGATGAAGAAGAAGTTCGGCAGGATCGAGATGATCGCGAGGTACAGCGCACCCGGCAGGGTGATGCGGCTGAGGATGAAGTCCAGGTAGTCGGCGGTCGGCTTACCGGGGCGGATGCCCGGCACGAAGCCGCCGTACTTCTTCATGTTGTCCGCGACCTCGGTCGGGTTGAACGTGATCGAGACGTAGAAGTACGTGAAGAAGATGATCAGCAGGAAGTAGACCGCGATGTAGATCGGGCTGGTCGGGTCGACCAGGTTGTTCTGGATCCACGCCTGGGTCTTGCCCGGGTCGTTCTGGTCGAAGAACTGCAAGGCCAGCTGCGGCAGGTAGAGCAGCGACGAGCCGAAGATGACCGGGATCACACCCGCCTGGTTGACCTTGAGCGGGATGTAGGTCGAGGTGCCGCCGTACATCCGCCGGCCGATCATGCGCTTGGCGTACTGCACCGGGATGCGGCGCTGCGCCTGCTCGATGAAGGTCACTGCGGTGATGACCACCAGCACCAGGGCGATGACGAGCATGAACTTCCACCAGCCCTGGCTCTCCTTGATCCGCCAGCCCTCGCTGGGGAGCCGGGCCGCGATCGAGGTGAAGATCAGGACGGACATGCCGTTGCCGACACCGCGGTCGGTGATCAGCTCACCGAGCCACATGACCATGCCGGTGCCGGCGGTCATCGTCATCACCAGGATGGACAGGGTCAGCCAGTCCGGGATGCCGGTGCCGGTCGGGATGATCTCCTCGTTGCACTGGTTGTTGAACAGCTGCCCGGAGCGGGCCAGCGCCACGAACGCCGAGGCCTGCAGGACACCCAGCCCCAGCGTCAGATAGCGGGTGTACTGGGTGATCTTCGCCTGGCCGGCCTGGCCCTCCTTGCGGAGCTGCTCGAGCCGGGGAATGACCACCGTCAGCAGCTGCAGGATGATCGACGCGGTGATGTAGGGCATGATGCCCAGCGCAAAGATCGACAGCTGCAGCAGCGCGCCGCCGGAGAAGAGATCGAGCAGGTTCAGTACGCCTGTGGAGCCTTCAAGGGTCTCCAGGCACTTCTGCACGTTGCCGTACGAGACGCCCGGGCTGGGCACCGTGGCGCCGAGCCGGTAGATCGCGATGATGCCGACTGTGAACAGCAGCTTCTTGCGCAGGTCAGGCGTACGGAACGCACTGAGAAAGGCGGACAGCAACTTCTTCCTCCTGCGCGAGGCGGGCCGCCGGTCGTCCCTGGCGGATCGGGGTGGGTTCCGGGCAAGTGCCCGATATCCATGGCTGGGAAGGGACTCTAACAGCCCGATCCCGGTCCGGGCAGATGTGCCCGGCTACATAAACCGAATCCGATGTTACCGGGCGCGAAGGCCCGTTGTAGACCATGGCGCCCGCCAGCTGGGATCAACTGGCGGGCGCCATGGGTAAAACCGCTCTACAGCTCGGTCGTCGAACCGCCGGCAGCCGTGATCTTCTCCTTGGCCGACGCGCTGAACGCGTGCGCCGACACCTGGAGCGCCACTCCGCCGAGGTCCCCGGTGCCGAGGATCTTCACCGGCTGCCCCTTGCGGACCGCGCCGGCCTCGACCAGTTCGGTCGGGCCGACCTGGCCACCGTTGGGGAACAGCTCGGCCAGGCGGTCCAGGTTCACGACCTGGAAGACCACCTTGAACTTGTTCTTGAAGCCCTTCAGCTTCGGCAGGCGCATGTGGATGGGCATCTGCCCACCCTCGAACGCCGCCGAGATGTTCTTCCGGGCCTTCGAACCCTTGGTACCGCGACCGGCGGTCTTGCCCTTGGAGCCCTCACCGCGACCCACACGGGTCTTCGCGGTCTTGGCACCCGGCGCTGGACGCAGGTGATGGACCTTGATCGTCATTACTCGACCTCCTCGACCTTCACGAGGTGGTTGACCGTGAAGATCATGCCGCGAATCTCGGGCCGGTCCTCCTTGACCACCACGTCATTGATCCGCTTGAGACCGAGCGAACGCAACGACTCCCGCTGGTTGCGCTTGGTCCCGATCTCGGAACGGACCTGGGTGACCTTGAGCCGTGCCATCAGGACGCCACCTCCGCCCGCGAGGCCAGCATGGCCGCCGGCGCGACGTCTTCCACCGGCAGGCCCCGCCGCGCGGCAACGGCCTCCGGGGACTCCAGCCCCTTCAGCGCGGCCACGGTGGCGTGCACGATGTTGATCGGGTTCGACGAGCCGAGGCTCTTGGAGAGCACGTCGTGGATGCCCGCGCACTCCAGCACGGCACGGACCGGGCCACCCGCGATGACACCCGTACCGGCGGAGGCCGGCTTGAGCAGCACCACCCCGGCGGCGTCCTCGCCCGTGACCGGGTGCGGGATCGAGGAACCGATCCGCGGCACCTTGAAGAAGTGCTTCTTGGCCTCCTCGACGCCCTTGGCGATCGCCGCGGGCACCTCCTTGGCCTTTCCGTAGCCCACGCCCACGGTGCCGTCGCCGTCGCCCACGATCACCAGGGCGGTGAAGCTGAAGCGACGACCACCCTTCACGACCTTGGCGACGCGGTTGATCGCGACGACCCGCTCGAGGTGCGGGGTCTTCTCGGCGGGCGCGTTTCCGCGGCCGCCCTCACGGCGGTTGTCGCGGCGACCACCCTCGTTGCCACCGGACCCGCCGCCACGGCGCTGTTGACCTGGCATCAGCAGCCTTCCTTCTCTCTCGTGACGGGGATTGTCAGAACTCGAGCCCGGCTTCGCGGGCGGCGTCGGCGAGCGCGGCTACCCGCCCCGCGTACCGGTTGCCGCCGCGGTCGAAGACGACCTTCGAGATGCCAGCGGCCTTGGCCCGCTCGGCCAGCAGGGTGCCGACCTTGCCAGCCAGGGCGCTCTTGTCGCCCTCCGTACCGCGCACCGAGGCGTCCAGGGTCGAGGCCGACGCCAAGGTGTGACCCTTGGTGTCGTCCACGATCTGGGCGACGATGTGCCGCAGCGAACGGGTGACCACCAGGCGGGGACGCGCGGCGGTGCCGCTGACGTTCTTGCGCACTCGGAAGTGCCGCCGCGCCCGCCCGACGGCACGCTTGGCGGCGACGCCGCGGCGGCGCTTGAGCAGCGTGGCGCTCACTTCTTACCTGCCTTTCCGGCCTTGCGTCGGATGACTTCGCCCTGGTACTTCACGCCCTTGCCCTTGTAGGGCTCCGGCGGGCGAATCTTCCGGATGTTGGCGGCGACCTCACCGACGAGTTGCTTGTCGATGCCGGCCACGTGGAACAGCGTCGGGCGCTCCACCGTGAAGGTGATGCCCTCGGGCGCCTGCACCTGCACCGGGTGCGAGAACCCGAGCGCGAACTCCAGGTCCTTGCCCTTGGCGGTGACCCGGTAACCCGTGCCGGCGATCTCCAGGCTCTTACGGTAGCCCTCGGTGACCCCGACGATCATGTTGGCGACCAGGGTACGGCTCAGGCCGTGCAGTTCCTTGGCCTTGCGCTCGTCGTTCGGGCGGTTGACGCTCAGTTGCCCGTCCTCGGCCCGCTCGATGGTGATCGGCTCGGCCAGGGTGTGCGACAGCTCGCCCTTGGGGCCCTTGACCTTGACGGTCCGGCCGTCGATCGTCACGTCGACTCCGGATGGCACCGGGATCGACTTACGTCCAATACGCGACATTTCTACCTGTCTCCCGTTACCAGACGAAGGCGAGGACTTCCCCGCCAACGCTCCGCTTGCGGGCCTGCCGGTCGGTGAGCAGTCCCTGGGACGTCGAAATGATCGCCACGCCCAGCCCACCGAGCACCCGGGGGAGCCCGTCCGACTTGGCGTACACCCGCAGACCGGGCTTGGAGACGCGCTTGATACCGGCCAGGCTCCGCTCCCGGTTCTGGCCGTACTTCAGCTCGACGACCAGTCGCTTGCCGACGGCACCCTCCTCGGGCTCCTCGACTGCCCAGGTGGCGATGTAGCCCTCGGACTTGAGGACCTCGGCGATGTTCGCCTTGATCTTCGAGTACGGCATCGTCACCCGGTCGTGGTACGCCTGGTTGGCGTTACGCAGACGCGTGAGCATGTCTGCGATCGGGTCGGTCATCGTCATGAAAACTCGTCAACCTTTCTCGCCGGGGTTCCCGCGACACGTCGCAGGCCTACGGCGAAGAGACAGTCCAGCTGACGCGCCGGAGCGCGCCGGGCTATTACCAGGAAGCCTTGGACACGCCGGGCAGCTCACCGCGGTGGGCCATCTCCCGGATACACACCCGGCAGAGCCCGAACTTGCGGTAGACCGCCTTGGGACGCCCGCACCGCTGGCAGCGGGTGTACGCGCGAACCGAGAACTTCGGCTTCGCGGCCGCCTTGAGGATCAGCGCCTTCTTGGCCATCTCAGTTCTCCTTGAACGGGAAGCCCAGGAGCTTCAGCAGCGCCCGGCCCTCGTCGTCGGTCGTGGCGGTCGTAACCACCGTGATGTCCATGCCCCGCTGGCGATCGATCTTGTCCTGGTCGATCTCGTGGAACACCGACTGCTCGGTCAGACCGAACGTGTAGTTGCCGTGCCCGTCGAGCTTGCGCCCGTCGAGGCCGCGGAAGTCACGGATACGCGGCAGCGCGATGGACAGCAGCCGGTCCAGGAACTCCCACATCCGGTCGCCGCGCAGGGTCACCTTCGCGCCGATCGGCATGCCTTCCCGCAGCTTGAACTGCGCGATGGACTTCGTCGCCCGCCGGACCTGCGGCTTCTGACCGGTGATGGTGGCCAGGTCGCGGACCGCACCGTCGATGAGCTTGGCGTCCCGGGCGGCCTCGCCCACACCCATGTTCACGACGATCTTGACCAGCCGCGGCACCTGCATCGGGTTGCCGTACTCGTACTGCTCGCGCAGCTGGGCGATGATCTCGTTGCGGTACCGCTCCTTGAGGCGCGGCATCGTCTTGGTTTCGGTAGCCGTGGTCATCACAGGTCCTTACCGGTGCTACGCGCGATGCGAACCTTCTGGCCGTTCTCGTCGATCCGGTAACCGACGCGGGTCGGCTTGCCGTCGGAGTCCACGACCATCACGTTCGAAACGTGGATCGGGGCCTCCTGGGTGACGATGCCACCGGTCTTGGCGCCACGCTGGGTGGTGCTGATGCGAGTGTGCTTCTTGATCCGGTTCACGCCCTCGACCAGGACCTTGTCCTGCCGCGGGTAGGCCGCGATGACCTTACCCTTGGCACCCTTGTCCTTGCCGGCGATGACGACGACCGTGTCGCCCTTCTTGACCTTCACGGTCACAACACCTCCGGCGCGAGAGAGATGATCTTCATGAACCGCTTGTCCCGCAGCTCACGGCCGACCGGGCCGAAGATACGGGTACCGCGCGGGTCCCCGCCGTCCTTGATGATGACGGCGGCGTTCTCGTCGAAGCGGATGTACGAACCGTCCGGCCGCCGCTTCTCCTTGGCGGTGCGGACGACGACGGCCTTGACCACGTCGCCCTTCTTCACACCGGCACCCGGGATCGCGTCCTTGACGGTGGCCACGATGACGTCGCCGATGCTCGCGTAGCGCCGACCGGAGCCACCGAGAACCCGGATGCACAGGATCTCCCGGGCACCCGTGTTGTCGGCGACGCGCAGTCGCGACTCCTGCTGAATCACGTCTATCTCCTATGTCTGCCGGTTCTCCGGCCGCCGGGGCGGCCGGAGCCTGGCGGAACCTGCGCCCGACCGTCTGGGCCGAGCTCGAGCCTTCGCTACTTGGCCTTCTCGAGGATCTCCACGAGCCGCCACCGCTTGGTGGCGGAGAGCGGCCGGGTCTCCATGATCAGGACACGGTCGCCGATGCCGGCCGAGTTCTGCTCGTCGTGGACCTTGAGCTTGCTGGTCCGGCGCATGATCTTGCCGTACAGCGCGTGCTTGACCCGGTCCTCGACCTCGACCACGACGGTCTTTTCCATCTTGTCGCTGACCACGAGGCCCTCGCGGACCTTACGGCGGCCCCGCGGCTTGGTGGGGGTCGTGTTCTCGCTCATCCTGCAGTCACCTCAGTCGGCGCGGCCGAGAGCCCCAGCTCACGCTCACGCATGATCGTGTAGATCCGGGCAATCTCCCGACGGATGACCTGCAGCCGCCGGTTGTTGTCCAGCTGCCCGGTTGCGGCCTGCACGCGGAGGTTGAACAGCTCCGCCTTGGCCTCGCGCAGCTTTGTGACCAGCTCCTCCTCGGAGAGCTCACGCAGCTCGGAGGCCTTAACGCCCGCTGCCATCAGGATTCACCCACTTCGCGCGTAACAATGCGGCACTTCATCGGGAGCTTGTGGATCGCGCGACGCATCGCCTCTCGCGCGATCTGCTCGTTCGGGAAGGACATCTCGAAGAGAACCCGCCCGGGCTTGACGTTCGCGACCCACCACTCGGGCGAGCCCTTACCGGAACCCATCCGGGTTTCCGCCGGCTTCTTGGTGAGGGCCTGGTCCGGGAAGATGGTGATCCAGACCTTGCCGCCACGCTTGATGTGGCGGGTCATCGCGATACGCGCCGACTCGATCTGCCGGTTGGTCACGTACGCCGGTTCCAGAGCCTGGATCCCGAACTCGCCGAACACCACCCGGTTGCCGCCCTTGGACGCGCCGCTGCGGTCCGGGTGGTGCGGCTTGCGGAAGCCCTTCGGGGGCTTGCGCGGCATCAGCATCTGTCAGCCCTCCTGCTGCGTTTCTGCCGGAGCCGAAGCCGCAGCCGCGACAGCAGCGCTGTCGACCGGCTCGCCACTCGGCGTCTCGGCCTGCTGCGCGACGGTCGTCGCGGCAGCCCGGCCGGCCTCGGTGCCACCGGAGGTCGTGCCGGACGAACCCGACCGACCACGGCGCGGCCGCTCGGGCCGGTCACCGCGCTCCCGGCGCGGGCGCGACGGTGCCTCGGCCGGAGTCTCCCGACCCGGCACCGCGTCGCCCTTGTAGATCCAGACCTTCACGCCGATGCGGCCGAAGGTGGTACGGGCCTCGAAGAAGCCGTACTCGATGTTGGCCCGCAGCGTGTGCAGCGGAACCCGACCCTCGCGGTAGAACTCCGTGCGGCTCATCTCGGCGCCGCCGAGGCGACCCGAGACCTGCACCCGGATGCCCTTGCACATCGGGTTCTTCATCGCCGACTGCATCGCCTTGCGCATCGCGCGACGGAAGCTGACCCGGCTGGAGAGCTGCTCGGCCACGCCCTGGGCGACCAGCTGCGCGTCCGACTCGGGGTTCTTCACCTCGATGATGTTCAGCTGCACCTGCTTGCCGGTGAGCTTCTCCAACTCGCCGCGGATCCGGTCGGCCTCGGCACCCTTACGGCCGATGACGATGCCCGGCCGGGCGGTGTGGATGTCGACGCGGACCCGGTCGCGGGTGCGCTCGATGTCGACCTTGGAGATGCCGGCGCGCTCCAGCCCCTTGGACATCATCCGGCGGATCTTGACATCCTCGCCGATGTAGTCCTTGTAGAGCTTGTCCGCGAACCAGCGGGACTTCCAGTCGGTCGAGATGCCGAGCCGGAACCCGTGCGGGTGAACCTTCTGACCCATTACTCGGCGCCCTCCGTGTTGCTCTGCGTCTCGGCCGGCGCGGTCTGCTTCGCCGGAGCCGCCTTGTTCGCCGACTTCCTCGGCGCGGCCGGCGCGACCGCCTCGACCGCCACGGTGATGTGGCAGGTGCGCTTACGGATCCGGTACGCCCGGCCCTGCGCCCGTGGCTGGAACCGCTTCATCGTCGGGCCCTCGTCCACGAACGCCTCGCTGACGAGCAGCGCGTCGGGGTCCAGCCGCTCGTTGTTCTCCGCGTTGGCGATCGCGCTCGCGAGCACCTTGTACACCTGCTCGCTCGCAGCCTGCGGCGCGAACTGCAGCACCGTGAGCGCCTCCTTCGCGGGCAGGCCGCGGACGAGGTTGACCACCCGGCGCGCCTTCATCGGCGAGATGCGCACGTGCCGCGCAACCGCCCGCGCGCCCGGAAGCACCGGAGCGTCGCCCTTTCCTGGCATCGCTGTAACCCCTTGATCCTCTATCCGTATGCCCGCGGCGTCAGCGCCGGCGGCTCTTCCGGTCGTCCTTTTCGTGACCCTTGAACGTGCGGGTCAGCGCGAACTCGCCGAGCTTGTGCCCGACCATCGCCTCGGTCACGAACACCGGGACGTGCTTACGTCCGTCGTGCACGGCGATCGTGTGCCCGAGCATCTCCGGGATGATCGTCGAGCGGCGCGACCAGGTCTTGATGACGTTCTTCGAGCCCTTCTCGTTCTGCGTCTCCACCTTCTTGAGCAGGTGGTCGTCGATGAACGGGCCCTTCTTCAGGCTGCGAGGCATGTCTTATCTCCCTCAGCCGCGCTTACGCGTGGCGTAGCGACGGCGGACGATCAGCCGGTCACTCGGCTGGCCCTTACGACGGGTGCGGCCCTCGGGCTTACCCTGCGGGTTGACCGGGTGGCGACCACCGGAGGTCTTGCCCTCACCACCACCGTGCGGGTGGTCGACCGGGTTCATGGCGACACCACGGACGGTCGGGCGCTTGCCCTTCCACCGCATCCGGCCGGCCTTGCCCCAGTTGATGTTCGACTGGTCGGCGTTGCCGATCTCACCGACGCTGGCGCGGCAGCGCACGTCCACCCGCCGGATCTCGCCGGACGGCATACGCAGGGTCGCGTACGCGCCCTCGCGGCCGAGCAGCTGGATGCCGACGCCGGCCGAGCGAGCCAGCTTGGCGCCACCGCCCGGACGCAGCTCCACGTTGTGGATCGTGGTACCGACCGGGATGTTGCGCAGCGGCAGGTTGTTGCCCGGCTTGATGTCGGCGCTCGGGCCCGACTCCACCGTGTCGCCCTGCTTCAGGTCCTTCGGCGCGATGATGTACCGCTTCTCGCCGTCGGCGTAGTGCAGCAGCGCGATCCGCGCCGTGCGGTTCGGGTCGTACTCGATGTGCGCGACCTTGGCCGGCACGCCGTCCTTGTCGACCCGCTTGAAGTCGATCAGCCGGTACTGCCGCTTGTGGCCGCCACCCTGGTGACGAGCGGTGATCCGGCCGTGCACGTTCCGGCCGCCCTTCTTGGGCAGCGGGACCAGCAGCGACTTCTCGGGAGTCGACCGGGTGATCTCGGCGAAGTCGGCGACGCTGGAGCCACGCCGGCCCGGCGTCGTCGGCTTGTACTTACGGATAGCCATTGTCTACACCCCTCAGCTGACCGGGCCGCCGAAGGCCTCGATGCGGTCGCCCTCAGCCAGCTTCACCATCGCCCGCTTGGTGTCCTTGCGCTTACCGAACCCGGTACGGGTCCGCTTGCGCTTGCCCTCGCGGTTGAGCGTGTTGACCGTCAGGACACGGACGTTGAAGATCTGCTCGATAGCGATCTTGATCGCCGTCTTGTTCGCGTCCGGGTGCACCAGGAAGGTGTACCAGTTGCGGTTCAGCTCGCTGTAGCTCTTCTCCGAGACGACCGGCGCGACGATGATGTCGCGCGGATCGGCGATCGTGCTCACTTGCCACCCTCCTCGGTGGTCTCGGCCGGCACGCCCAGGAACTCGTCCAGGGCCTCCTTGGTGAAGACCACATCGTCGGCCACCAGCACGTCGTACGTGTTGAGCTGGCCGGCCTCGATCAGGTGCACCCGCGGCTCGTTGCGCAGCGACACCCAGTTCAGTTCGTCGGTGCTGCTCAACACGACCAGCACCCGCCGGGCGGTGGTCAGCTTGGCGAGCGCGGTCAGGGCCGCCTTGGTCGACGGCTTCTCGCCCGAGACGAACGCCTCGACGACGTGCACCTGCCCGGCACGCGCCCGGTCCGACAGGGCACCACGCAGCGCGGCGGCCTTCATCTTCTTCGGGGTGCGCTGGCTGTAGTCGCGCGGCACCGGGCCGTGGACCACGCCACCGCCGGCGAACTGCGGTGCGCGGATCGAGCCCTGCCGGGCACGACCGGTGCCCTTCTGCTTGTACGGCTTCTTGCCGCCGCCGGCAACCTCGCCCCGGGTCTTGGTCTTGTGGGTGCCCTGCCGAGCGGCAGCCAGCTGCGCCACGACGACCTGGTGCATCAGCGCGATGTTGGCCTGCGCGTCGAAGATGTCGGCGGGCAGCTCGACCGAGCCGGTCTTGGTGCCCTCGGAGTTGAGGACGTCAACGGTGGTCACTTGCCCACACCGCCCTTCTTCGCCTTGGCCTTGGCCGCGGTACGGACCAGGACCAGCGCGCCCTTGGGGCCGGGGATGGCGCCACGGACGAGCAGGAGATTGTTCTCGGTGTCGACCGCCTGGACGGTCAGGTTCTGCACGGTGTAGCGCACGCCGCCCATGCGGCCGGCCATCCGGGTGCCCTTGAAGACGCGACCCGGGGTGGCGCAGGCGCCGATCGAGCCCGGCGAGCGGTGCTTGCGCTCGACACCGTGGCTGGCGCGCAGACCGTGGAAGCCGTGCCGCTTCATCGGGCCGGCGTAGCCCTTGCCCTTGGTCTTGCCGGTCACGTCGATCGAGACACCGGCCGGGAACTCCTCGACCGTGACTTCCTGGCCGAGCGAGTAGTCCGCGGCGTCGCTGGTGCGCAGCTCGACGATGTGCCGGCGCGGCGCCACGTCAGCCTTGGCGTAGTGCCCACGCAGCGGCTTCTTCGCCTTCCGCGGGTCGATCGTCCCGTACGCCAGCTGGACCGCGGAGTAACCGTCCTTGTCGGCGTCACGAACCTGGGTGATGACGCAGGGGCCGGCCTGAACCACGGTCACCGGGACAACGCGGTTGTTGTCCCAGACCTGGGTCATGCCGAGCTTCGCGCCCAGGATCCCCTTAACTTGCCTGTCCATGTGTCCGGTCCCTACAGCTTGATCTCGATGTCGACGCCAGCCGGCAGGTCGAGGCGCATGAGCGAGTCGACCGTCTTCGGGGTCGGGTCGATGATGTCGATCAGTCGCTTGTGCGTACGCATCTCGAAGTGCTCGCGCGAGTCCTTGTACTTGTGCGGCGAGCGGATGACGCAGAAACGGTTGATCTCCGTGGGCAGCGGCACCGGGCCCGCGACCTGCGCCCCGGTACGCGTCACCGTCTCGACGATCTTCCGAGCCGAGGAGTCGACGACCTCGTGGTCATAGGCCTTGAGCCGGATGCGGATCTTCTGTCCCGCCATGGTGGCTTCTGTTCCTTCTCTCGATGCCGCTGTGTTGCGGGTGCCTGTACCGGCTGGCACAGACCCTCTTCGCCCACCCCCGCGGTCGGGCGTGTCGCGCCCTGGGGCCAGGCTCCGCCCCGGGATACCGGAGCGATCCTGACCGCGGTGGGTCCAAGCGCCGATCGCACTGAGGCGACCTGAACGCCGCGCGAGGGTGGTTGACGGACGGGCCGCCAACCACCCCACGCCCGACTGCTCTGCCTACCCGGAGGTTCAGCGGAAGCCGAACACGGGCGGCGAACTGTCGTTACGCAACCTGACTAGTATGCCGCACGACCGGCGGCGGGTCTAATCGGGGTTACCCAGCTCACTTGATGATCTTGGTGACGCGACCAGCGCCGACCGTACGGCCACCCTCCCGGATCGCGAACTTGAGGTTTTCCTCCATCGCGATGGGCTGGATCAGCTTCACGGTCATCGTGGTGTTGTCGCCCGGCATGACCATCTCGGTGCCCTCGGGGAGGGTGACGACACCGGTGACGTCCGTGGTCCGGAAGTAGAACTGCGGACGGTAGTTCTGGAAGAACGGGGTGTGCCGGCCGCCCTCCTCCTTGGAGAGGATGTAGACCGTCGCCTCGAACTCCGTGTGCGGGGTCGTGGTGCCCGGCTTGACGACCACCATGCCGCGCTCGACGTCCTCGCGCTTGATGCCGCGCAGCAGCAGACCGACGTTCTCACCCGCACGGGCCTCGTCGAGCAGCTTGCGGAACATCTCGATGCCGGTGCAGACCGTCTTCTGCGACTTCTCGCGGATACCGACGATCTCCACCTCCTCGTTCGGCTTGAGGATGCCGCGCTCGGCGCGACCGGTGACGACGGTGCCACGACCGGTGATCGTGAAGACGTCCTCGATCGGCATCAGGAACGGCTTCTCGGTCTCGCGCTCCGGCTGCGGGATCGCGGTGTCGACGGCGTTCATCAGGTCCATCAGCTTCCCGGTCCACTCCGGGTCGCCCTCCAGGGCCTTCAGCGCCGAGACGCGCACGACCGGCAGGTCGTCGCCCGGGTACTCCTGCGACGAGAGCAGCTCGCGGACCTCAAGCTCGACGAGCTCCAGCAGCTCCTCGTCGTCGACCATGTCGCTCTTGTTCAGCGCCACGACGATGTACGGCACGCCAACCTGGCGGGCCAGCAGCACGTGCTCGCGGGTCTGCGGCATCGGGCCGTCGGTCGCCGCGACCACCAGGATCGCGCCGTCCATCTGGGCGGCACCGGTGATCATGTTCTTGATGTAGTCGGCGTGACCGGGGCAGTCGACGTGCGCGTAGTGCCGCGCCTCGGTCTGGTACTCGACGTGTGCGATCGAGATCGTGATGCCGCGGGCCTTCTCCTCCGGCGCCTTGTCGATCTCGTCGAACGGCGTGTACGGGTTCAGGTCCGGGAACTGGTCGTGCAGGACCTTGGTGATGGCCGCCGTCAGCGTCGTCTTACCGTGGTCGATGTGACCAATGGTGCCGATGTTGACGTGCGGCTTAGTCCGCTCGAACTTCGCCTTCGCCACTGGTGTCCTCCTGTGGACTTCTTGGTTCGTTCGCCCCGGCGCGCCAGGAGCGGCGCTTAGGACTCTGTCGACAGCCTTTCCGGCCTGACGGCCGGAGAGCTTTGTGGGTTCTGCGGCGATGAAGCCTACAGGCCCGGAATTCACACAATCCGACCGAGGTGGTCGCGGTCGGGGAATTCCTTCCGCGACCACCGTCGGATCATCCGATCACGTCAGGTGAGCGTCACTCACCCGTCGCCTTGGCGATGATCTCCTTCGCCACCGAGGCCGGAACCTCGGCGTAGGAGTCGAACTGCATGCTGTAGCTAGCCCGGCCCTGGGTCTTCGACCGCAGGTCGCCGACGTAGCCGAACATCTCCGACAACGGCACCAGGGCGCGGACGACACGGGCGCCGCTGCGCTCCTCCATCGCCTGGATGATGCCGCGTCGGGAGTTGAGGTCGCCGATGACGTCACCCATGTTCTCTTCGGGAGTGGTGACCTCAACAGCCATCATCGGCTCGAGCAACGCGGGATCGGCCTTGCGGGCCGCGTCCTTCATCACCATCGAACCGGCGATCTTGAATGCCATTTCCGACGAGTCGACCTCGTGGTACTGGCCGTCCAGCAGCGTCAGCTTGACCCCGACCAGCGGGAATCCGGCGAGGACGCCGTACTGCATGGCATCCTGCGCGCCCGCGTCCACCGAGGGGATGAACTCCCGGGGGATGCGGCCACCGGTGACGGCGTTGGCGAACTCGTAGGTCGGCGCGTCGTTGCCCAGCGGCAGCGGCTCCAGGCTGACGATCACCCGGGCGTACTGGCCGGAACCACCGGTCTGCTTCTTGTGGGTGTACTCGATCTTCTCCACCGTGCGGCGGATGGTCTCGCGGTACGCCACCTGAGGCTTACCGATGTTCGCCTCGACGTTGAACTCGCGGCGCATCCGGTCGACCAGGATGTCCAGGTGCAGCTCGCCCATGCCGGAGATGACCGTCTGGCCGGTCTGGTCGTCCAGCTTGACGCGGAAGGTCGGGTCCTCCTCGGCCAGCCGCTGGATGGCGGTGCTGAGCTTCTCCTGGTCCGCCTTGGTCTTCGGCTCGATGGCCACCTCGATGACCGGCTCCGGGAACGTCATCGACTCCAGGATGACCGGGTTCGCCGGGTCACACAGGGTGTCACCGGTGGTGGTCTGCTTCAGACCCTGCACCGCGATGATGTCGCCAGCCTTGGCGGAGCTGCGCTCCTCCCGCTTGTTGGCGTGCATCTGGTAGATCTTGCCGACCCGCTCCTTGCGGTCCTTGGTGGAGTTGACCACCTGGGACCCGGACTCGACCACGCCGGAGTAGACCCGGACGTAGGTCAGCTTGCCGAGGTGCTTGTCGGTCTGGATCTTGAATGCGAGGCCGGAGAAGGGCTCCGAGGTGGAGGGCTTACGCTGCATCGGCGTCTCGCCGTCGGTGGCCGTGCCCTCGATCGCCGGGATGTCCAGCGGCGACGGCAGGTAGTCGATGACGGCGTCGAGCATGGGCTGCACGCCCTTGTTCTTGAACGCGGAGCCGCAGAGCACCGGGTTGGCCTTGCTGGCGATGGTGGCCCGCCGGATGGCGGCCTTGATCTCCTCGACGGAGATCTCCTCGCCCTCCAGGTACTTCTCCATCACCGAGTCGTCGACGTCGGCCAGGGTCTCCATCAGCTTCTCGCGCCACTCGGCCGCGGAGTCGGCCAGGTCGGCCGGGATCTCCTCGATCGCGTAGTCCTCACCCTTCTGGGTCTCCCCGCGCCAGGTGAGGGCGCGCATCTCGACCAGGTCGACGACGCCGATGTGGTTGCCCTCAAGCCCGATCGGGATCTGGAGCACCAGCGGAGTGGCGTTCAGCCGGTCGATCATCATCTGCACGCAGCGGAAGAAGTCGGCACCGGTCCGGTCGAGCTTGTTGACGAAGCACATCCGCGGGACGTTGTACTTGTCCGCCTGACGCCAGACGTTCTCCGTCTGCGGCTCCACGCCGGCCACGCCGTCGTAGACCGCGACAGCACCGTCCAGGACCCGCAACGACCGCTCCACCTCGACCGTGAAGTCGACGTGGCCGGGCGTGTCGATGATCTGGATCGTGTGGCCCTTCCACTCGCACTTCGTGGCGGCGGAAGTGATGGTGATACCGCGCTCCTGCTCCTGCTCCATCCAGTCCATGACGGCAGCGCCCTCGTGGACCTCACCGATCTTGTACGTGATACCGGTGTAGAACAGGATTCGCTCGGTGGTAGTGGTCTTACCGGCATCGATGTGCGCCATGATGCCGATGTTGCGTACGTTGGCGAGCGCGTCTGCGGCGGCCACTTCAATCCCTACTTATCGTCGTCTCGACACAACTGGTGGCGGTCCCGGCACCGGAGGGCGCCGGGACCAGGGTGTTACCAGCGGTAGTGCGCGAAGGCCTTGTTGGACTCGGCCATCTTGTGCGTGTCCTCGCGCCGCTTGACGGCGGCACCGAGGCCGTTGCTCGCGTCCAGCAGCTCGTTCATCAGCCGCTCGATCATCGTCTTCTCACGCCGAGCGCGGGCGTAGGTCACCAGCCAGCGCAGGCCCAGCGTGGTGGCCCGGGCCGGCCGGACCTCGACCGGTACCTGGTAGGTCGCGCCACCGACACGGCGGCTGCGCACCTCAAGGGTCGGCTTGACGTTGTCCATGGCGCGCTTGAGGGTGACGACCGGGTCGGTCCCGGACTTCTCCCGGCAGCCCTCCAGGGCGGCGTAGACCACGCGCTCGGCGAGCTGACGCTTGCCGCGCAGCAGGATCTTGTTCACCAGCTGCGTGACCAGCGGCGAGTTGTACACCGGGTCAGCGACCAGCGGTCGCCGCGGAGCAGGTCCCTTACGCGGCATGTCAGCTCTTCTCCTTCTTCGCGCCGTAACGGCTGCGCGCCTGCTTGCGGTTACGGACACCCTGGGTGTCCAGCGAACCGCGAACGATCTTGTAACGCACACCGGGGAGGTCCTTCACCCGGCCACCACGCACGAGCACGATCGAGTGCTCCTGCAGGTTGTGCCCGACACCGGGGATGTAGGCGGTCACCTCGACCTGGCTGCTGAGCTTGACACGAGCGACCTTGCGCAGCGCCGAGTTCGGCTTCTTCGGGGTGGTGGTGTACACCCGGGTGCACACTCCCCGCCGCTGCGGAGATCCCTTGAGCGCCGGGGTCTTGGTCTTGGTCGTCTTCGCCTGACGGCCCTTTCGGACCAACTGCTGAATGGTGGGCACCGGGTTTCTCCGCTCCCTTCGGCCGCTGCTCGCGACCGCGCCGTCTGCCGTAGCCGATCTCGTGATCGGCTCTCCTACATTCCGGCCAGGGCCACCTCGCGGAGGTCCCGGCACCCGCGGTCGGGCGTGTCGCCAAACTCACGGTTCCCGTCCGGCGCTTGCGCGCAGACCCGGGGTTTGTCACCGGCACACGGATTGCCGCAGGCCGGATCTTCTGGCTCCAATCGTGGTGCCGTCCGGATATCGGATAACCGGCTCCAGCGCACGCACGAGTTGCCCGGGCAGGCCCGGGCACAAGGGGAAAGAGTACCTACCACAGCCGTGCAGGTCAAAACGGAAAACCTGCCGGACGTCGCACCGCTTGCCGGCTGGTCTCTGTCGCACCGCCCGCCCGTGATGGGCACCTACGGACACAAGTGTACCGGCTCTGCCGGAAACCGGCCCGCGAGCCCCCATCCGACCGCAGCCCGGCCAGCGATCGGCAGAGGTGTCGGCAGAGGCTCGCCCGAACCAGCCAGGGACACGGCGGTGCCCCGACCGGGGCGGAGTCTCTCGGGAGGCGGTGGCCAGGTGGTTCTAAGCCAGTGCCAGCAGCACCGCCAGCCCCACGCCTACCAGGCAGAGCAGCAGGCCGGTCCCACCGCAGCTGATTCCCGCGATGGCCAGGCCCCGCCCGGTGAAGCGGACCGCCGGCGGAGGTGCCGGGCGGCGGATCTGCCGCAGGCCGAGCAGACCGGCCACGACGGCGCCCACCCCGGTGAGGCCACCGAGGGCGGCGAAAGCACCCGCCGCCCAGGCTCCGTTCGCCCCTCCCCCGATGGCGCCCACGCAAATGACCAGAATCGAGACCAGAATCGAGGTGATACCGGCCACCAGCGAGCCGACCGCCAGGCCGGAGGCGACCGGGGGCACGTCGAGGTGCACCACCGCGAACGGCGTACCGGGCACCGGCTCGACCCGCTTCGGCGGTCGGGGAGGATCCTGCGGCGGCGGTGGCTGTCTCCAGCCTGGGCCGCCGGTGGGCCCACCCGGTGCCGGCGGCGACCCCGGCACCGCCCCGAAGGCGGATGGACCGCCCGCCGAGGGCCCGAAGGCCGCCGGAGCGGGCGGTGCCGAGCCGGGCGGCGGCCCCCAGGTCGGCGAGCCGGGCGGCCCGAAAGGAGAGCCTGCGGCCGGCGACCCGGGCGGCGGGCCAAAGGGCGAGTTCGCGGGCGGCGGGCCGAAAGGGGCAGCGGCGGGCGGTGGGCCCGGGACTGGCGGGCCGGACGGCGGACCGGCGGACGTCGCGGTAGGTGCCGGCGGGGAGGTCGGCGGGACAGCCTGTTCCGGTTCGACCCGATCGCTTCCAGGCCGGGCCCATCCCGTCTGGTCGGCATCGGGGCGCCCGACGGTGGGCTGAGCGGCTTCGCCGCCCTCGGGGCGCGCCGGTTCCGTCACGGGATCCTCCTTGTCGGGCAGCGTCCACGCACCACGCGACGGACACCGGTCAGGCTACCGTCGGCGGTCAGCCCCTCGGTGCCGGGCGCGAGGACGCACCAGGCGTGCCGATCAGTCGACCTCAGGCGCGAAGTCCTGCCCGTAGGGCGACTCGGCGAGCCGGACCACCCCGATCACCAGCGCCACCACCAGGCTGACCGCGACCAGCACCAGGCCCGTCCAGGCCAGCCGCTCGCCACGACGCAGCCAGGCCGCACCGGTCAGGAAACCCGCCGAGGCGTACGCCTCCCGACGCGCCTGCCGGGCCAGGTGCAGGGCCACCGTGGCCGGTACCACGCCACCGATCAGCAGTCCCGTCAATGCGGCCATCAGGCCGAGGGCGAAGACCGCCCGAGCCTTGGTCGCCCGGACCGGATCCGGGTCGAGCGGATGCCGGGGCGGCTCCGGTGGAGGTGCAACCGGCATGGGTCCGGCGGCGGTCGTCATGTCTCCATCATGCCCGGGCGATCCGGATCAGTAGGAGCAGACCTCTAGCCGGTTGCCGAGCGGGTCACGGAACCAGAACCAGGTGACCGGCTGGTCGGGCGCCTCGTTCAGCTCGCCGACCTCGGCGCCCCGCTCGATCAGCCAGGCCCGCGCGGTGGCCGCGTCGGGAGCGTGGAAGTTGAAGCCGGACCACTCACCGCCGCCCGGGTTGAGCAAGGTGACCGGCGGACCCTCCGGTGCCTTCAGCACCACGATGTGCGAGGTGCGGAATAGCTTCGGCCAGCCCAGTACCTGCTCGTACCACTCGGCCACGGCGTGCGGATCGTCGACCTTGACGAAGACCGTGTCGACCTTGCGTAGTGGGCTCGCAGACATACCGGCGACCATAGCGACCGGTACCGACAACGAGGCCCCCGGCAGATGCCGGGGGCCTCGTTGTCAGAGCTGACGGATCAGCGGTACGACCCGAAGTCGAAGTCGTCCAGCGGGACCGCCTGGCCACTGGCCGGCCCGAAACCGTAGTCGGTCTCCGGGTAGCCGGTCATCGAGTACACCTTGGCCTTCGCCTCCTCGGTCGGCTCGACCCGTACGTTGCGGTACTTGCTGATGCCGGTACCGGCCGGGATGAGCTTACCGATGATCACGTTCTCCTTGAGACCGATCAGCGAGTCACTGCGGGCGTGGATCGCCGCGTCGGTCAGCACCCGGGTGGTCTCCTGGAAGGAGGCCGCCGAGAGCCAGGAGTCGGTGGCCAGCGAGGCCTTGGTGATACCCATCAGCACCGGACGACCGGCGGCGGGCTCGCCACCCTCGCCGACGAGCCGGCGGTTCTCCGACTCGAACAGCGCCCGGTCGACAAGCACACCCGGCAGGAACTCGGTCGAGCCGGAGTCGATGACCGTCACCCGCTTGAGCATCTGGCGGATGATGATCTCGATGTGCTTGTCGTGGATGAGCACACCCTGAGAGCGGTAGACCTCCTGGACCTCCTGGGTCAGGTGGACCTGGACCGCCCGGGGGCCGAGGATGCGCAGCAACTCGTGCGGGTCGATGGTGCCCTCGGTGAGCTTCTCGCCGACCTCGACGTGGTCGCCGTCGTGGGCCCGCAGCCGGACCCGCTTCGAGATCTTGTCGTAGACGATCTCGTCGCTGCCGTCGTCCGGGATCACCACGATCTTGCGCGACCGCTCGCCGTCCTCGATCCGGATCCGGCCGGGGGTGTCGGCGATGGGTGCCTTGCCCTTCGGGATCCGGGCCTCGAAGATCTCCTGGACACGCGGCAGACCCTGGGTGATGTCCTCACCCGCGACACCACCGGTGTGGAAGGTACGCATCGTCAGCTGCGTACCCGGCTCACCGATGGACTGGGCGGCGATGATGCCGACCGCCTCACCGACGTCCACGATCTTGCCGGTCGGCAGCGAGCGGCCGTAGCACGCACCGCAGACGCCCAGCTTCGACTCGCAGGTCAGCACGCTGCGTACCCGGACGGTCTCGACTCCGGCGGCGACGATCCGGTCGACCAGGATCGAGTTGATGTCCGCGCCCCGCTCGGCGACGACGGTGCCGTCCGGCCCCTTGATGTCGTCGGCCAGGGTACGGGCGTGCACGCTGGTCTCCGCGTGCTCGTGCACCACGAGCCGGCCGTCGAGCTGCTGACCGACCTGCATCGGGATGGCCCGATCGGTGCCGCAGTCCTCCTCGCGGATGATGACGTCCTGCGAGACGTCCACCAGACGCCGGGTCAGGTAACCCGAGTCGGCGGTACGCAGGGCGGTGTCCGCGAGACCCTTACGGGCACCGTGCGTGGAGATGAAGTACTCCAGCACGGACAGACCCTCCCGGTAGCTGGCCTTGATCGGCCGCGGGATGATCTCGCCCTTCGGGTTGGCCACCAGACCACGGATCGCCGCGATCTGCCGGAGCTGGAGCAGGTTACCGCGAGCACCCGAGTTGATCATCTTCCACAGCGGGTTCTCCTGCGGCAGCGCGGTGTCCATCTCCTTGGCGACCTCGTTGGTCGCCTTGGTCCAGATCTCGATGAGCTCGCCGCGACGCTCCTCGGCGGTCATCAGACCACGCTGGTACTGCTTGTCGATCCGGTCGGCTTCCTTCTCGTACCGCTCCAGGATCTCCCGCTTGCGCGGCGGAGCGATGACGTCCTCCATGCCGATGGTCACGCCGGACCAGGTGGCCCAGTGGAAGCCGGCCTCCTTGAGCCCGTCGAGGGTGGCCGCCAGGGCCACCTTCGGGAACCGCTCGGCTAGGTCGTTGACGATCGCGGAGAGCTGACCCTTGCGGATCTCGTAGTTCACGAACCGGTAGCCCTGCGGCAGGGTCTCGTTGAACAGCACCCGACCAAGGGTGGTCTCGATCGTGAGCGGCTCGCCCGGGACCCAGCCCTCGGGCGCGGTCCACGGCTGCCCACCGGCGCCGTTGTCCACCTCGACCACGTCCCGCAGCCGGATCTTCACCGGTGCCTGCAGGTGCAGCTCGCCGTTGTCGTACGCCATCCGCGCCTCGGCGTCCGAGCTGAACGCCCGACCCTCCCCGCGCTCACCGGCGGTGAGGTGGGTCAGGTGGTAGAGCCCGATGACCATGTCCTGCGTGGGCATGGTGACCGGCTTGCCGTCGGCCGGCTTGAGGATGTTGTTCGACGACAGCATCAGGATCCGCGCCTCGGCCTGGGCCTCGGCGGACAGCGGCACGTGCACCGCCATCTGGTCACCGTCGAAGTCGGCGTTGAACGCGGTGCAGACCAGCGGGTGGATCTGGATGGCCTTGCCCTCGACCAGCTGCGGCTCGAAGGCCTGGATGCCGAGTCGGTGCAGGGTCGGCGCCCGGTTGAGCAGCACCGGGTGCTCGCCGATGACCTCTTCCAGCACGTCCCACACGACCGGCCGCTGCCGCTCGACCATCCGCTTGGCGGACTTGATGTTCTGTGCGTGGTTGAGGTCGACCAGCCGCTTCATCACGAACGGCTTGAACAGCTCCAGCGCCATCTGCTTGGGCAGGCCGCACTGGTGCAGCTTGAGCTTCGGGCCGACCACGATGACCGAGCGGCCGGAGTAGTCGACGCGCTTGCCCAGCAGGTTCTGGCGGAACCGGCCCTGCTTGCCCTTGAGCATGTCGGACAGCGACTTGAGCGGACGGTTACCCGGGCCGGTGACCGGCCGGCCGCGGCGGCCGTTGTCGAACAGCGCGTCGACGGCCTCCTGCAGCATCCGCTTCTCGTTGTTGACGATGATCTCGGGCGCGCCGAGGTCGATCAGCCGCTTGAGCCGGTTGTTCCGGTTGATCACCCGACGGTAGAGGTCGTTCAGGTCGCTGGTGGCGAAACGGCCGCCGTCGAGCTGCACCATCGGGCGCAGGTCCGGCGGGATGACCGGTACGCAGTCCAGCACCATGCCGAGCGGCGAGTTGCGGGTGTTCTGGAACGCCGCGACGACCTTGAGCCGCTTGAGCGCCCGGATCTTCCGCTGACCCTTACCGGTGCGGATGGTCTCCCGCAGGTTCTCGGCCTCGGCCTCAAGGTCCATGTTCTGCACCAGGGCCTTGATCGCCTCGGCACCCATGCCGCCGGTGAAGTACTCACCGAACCGGTCGCGCAGCTCACGGTAGAGCAGCTCGTCGGTGACCAGCTGCTTCGGCTCCAGCTTGCGGAAGGTGTCCAGCACCTCGTCCAGACGGTCGATCTCGCGCTGGGCCCGGTCGCGGATCTGGCGCATCTCGCGCTCTCCGCCCTCCTTGACCTTGCGCCGGACGTCCGCCTTCGCGCCCTCGGCCTCCAGCTCGGCCAGGTCGGCCTCCAGCTTGGCCGCCCGCTTCTCGATCTCCGAGTCGCGGCTGTTCTCCGACTGCCGCTTCTCGGCCAGGATCTCGTTCTCGATGGTCGAGAGGTCACGGTGACGCGCTTCGGCGTCAACGCTCGTCACGACGTACGAGGCGAAGTAAATGATCTTTTCGAGGTCCTTCGGGGCGAGGTCCAGCAGGTAGCCCAGCCGGCTCGGCACGCCCTTGAAGTACCAGATGTGGGTCACCGGGGCAGCGAGCTCGATGTGGCCCATCCGCTCACGGCGGACCTTCGAGCGGGTCACCTCGACGCCGCAGCGCTCACAGATGATGCCCTTGAACCGGACCCGCTTGTACTTACCGCAGTAGCACTCCCAGTCCCGCTGCGGACCGAAGATCTTCTCGCAGAAGAGCCCGTCCTTCTCCGGCTTGAGGGTGCGGTAGTTGATCGTCTCGGGCTTCTTGACCTCGCCGTGCGACCACTGACGAATGTCGTCCGCGGTCGCCAGCCCAATTCGCAACTCGTCGAAAAAGTTGACGTCGAGCACGTTCAAATCCCTCACACGTCGCTTGGTGCGTCAGCAGCTCACCGGGTTTTGGTTTCGGGGCGGGGTGACCCACGAAGGGATCAAGCCTGACCGCCCGGAGTGGGTCGCCCCGCCCCGAAACCCCAACGTCACACTTCCTCGACCGAGCTCGGCTCGCGCCGGGACAGGTCGATACCCAGTTCCTCCGCGGCCCGGAACACCTCGTCGTCGGTCTCGCGCATCTCCAGGGCCACACCGTCGCTGGAAAGCACCTCAACGTTGAGGCACAGCGACTGCAGCTCCTTGAGCAGCACCTTGAACGACTCCGGGATGCCCGGCTCCGGGATGTTCTCGCCCTTGACGATGGCCTCGTAGACCTTCACCCGACCGAGAACATCGTCGGACTTGATCGTCAGCAGCTCCTGCAGGGCGTACGCGGCACCGTATGCCTGCATCGCCCAGCACTCCATCTCGCCGAAACGCTGGCCACCGAACTGCGCCTTACCACCCAGCGGCTGCTGCGTGATCATCGAGTACGGACCGGTCGAACGAGCGTGGATCTTGTCGTCGACCAGGTGGTTCAGCTTCAGGATGTAGATGTAGCCGACCGCGATCGGGTCGGGCAGCGGCTCACCGGAACGGCCGTCGAACAGCTGCGCCTTTCCGGAGGAACCGATCAGCTGCCGACCGTCCCGGTTGGGCAGGGTCGACGCGAGCAGACCGGAGATCTCCTCCTCGCGGGCACCGTCGAAGACCGGGGTGGCCACGTTGGTGTCCGGCTCGGAGGAGTCGGCACCGATGCCCTGGAGCTGCCGCTTCCACTCGGCGTCGTCGCCCTCGACCTGCCAGCCCGTCTTGGCCACCCAGCCCAGGTGAGTCTCCAGCACCTGGCCGATGTTCATCCGGCTCGGCACACCCAGCGGGTTGAGCACGATGTCGACGGGCGTGCCGTCCTCCAGGAACGGCATGTCCTCGACCGGCAGGATCTTGGAAATGACGCCCTTGTTGCCGTGTCGGCCGGCGAGCTTGTCACCGTCCTGGATCTTCCGCTTCTGGGCGACGTAGACCCGGACCAGCTCGTTGACGCCCGGCGGCAACTCGTCGCCGTCCTCCCGGGAGAAGGTACGCACGCCGATGACCGTGCCGGTCTCGCCGTGCGGCACCTTCAGGGAGGTGTCCCGGACCTCGCGCGCCTTCTCGCCGAAGATGGCCCGCAGCAGCCGCTCCTCCGGGGTCAGCTCGGTCTCGCCCTTGGGCGTGACCTTGCCGACCAGGATGTCGCCGGGGACGACCTCGGCACCGATCCGGATGATCCCGCGCTCGTCGAGGTCGGCGAGCATCTCCTCGCTGACGTTCGGGATGTCGCGGGTGATCTCCTCCGGGCCGAGCTTGGTGTCCCGCGCGTCGACCTCGTGCTCCTCGATGTGGATCGAGGTGAGCACGTCCTGCTGCACGAGGCGCTGCGACAGGATGATCGCGTCCTCGTAGTTGTGCCCCTCCCAGGTCATGAACGCCACGAGCAGGTTGCGCCCGAGCGCCATCTCGCCCTCGTCGGTGCACGGACCGTCGGCGATGACCTGGCCGGCCTCGACCCGGTCGCCCTCGAAGACCACCGGCTTCTGGTTGACGCAGGAACCGGCGTTGGAGCGGCGGAACTTGTGCAGCAGGTACGTCCGGCGGTGGCCGTCGTCCTGGTGGACCGTGATGTAGTCGGCGCAGAGGTCCTCGACCACGCCACCGACCTCGGCCACGACCACGTCACCGGCGTCGACCGCGGCACGGTACTCCATGCCGGTGCCGACCAGCGGGGACTCGGCCTTGACCAGCGGCACCGCCTGACGCTGCATGTTCGCGCCCATCAGGGCCCGGTTCGCGTCGTCGTGCTCCAGGAACGGGATCATCGCGGTCGCGACCGAGGTCATCTGCCGCGGCGACACGTCCATGTAGTCCACGGCGGCCGGCGGGACGTCCTCGGTCTCGCCACCCTTACGGCGGACCAGGACGCGGTCCTCGGCGAACGAGCCGTCGGCCCGCAGCGGGGCATTGGCCTGCGCCTTGACGAACCGGTCCTCCTCGTCCGCGGTCAGGTAGTCGATCTGGTCGGTGACCCGACCGTCGATGACCTTCCGGTACGGCGTCTCGATGAAGCCGAACGGGTTGACCCGGGCGAAGGTGGACAGCGCGCCGATCAGACCGATGTTCGGGCCTTCCGGCGTCTCGATCGGGCACATCCGGCCGTAGTGGGACGGGTGCACGTCGCGGACCTCGAAGCCGGCCCGCTCCCGGGACAGACCGCCGGGGCCGAGCGCGCTCAGCCGCCGCCGGTGGGTCAGGCCCGCCAGCGGGTTGGTCTGGTCCATGAACTGGGACAGCTGCGAGGTGCCGAAGAACTCCCGGATCGCGGCGACGACCGGACGGATGTTGATCAGGGTCTGCGGCGTGATCGCCTCGACGTCCTGGGTGGTCATCCGCTCGCGGACGACCCGCTCCATCCGGGACAGGCCGACCCGAACCTGGTTCTGGATCAGCTCGCCCACGGTACGCAGCCGCCGGTTGCCGAAGTGGTCGATGTCGTCGGCCTCGTAGCCCTCCTCACCGGCGTGCAGCCGGCAGAGGTACTCCACGGTGGCGACGATGTCGTCCTCGGTCAGCGTGCCGGTGGTGATCGGCACGTCCAGCTCGAGCTTCTTGTTGAACTTGTACCGCCCGACCTTGGCTACGTCGTACCGCTTCGGGTTGAAGAAGAGGTTGTCGAGCAGGGTCTGGGCGTTCTCGCGGGTCGGCGGCTCGCCAGGGCGCAGCTTTCGGTAGATGTCGAGGAGCGCCTCGTCCTGGCCGGCGATGTGGTCCTTTTCGAGCGTGGTCATCATCAGCTCGGACCAGCCGAACTTCTCACGGATCTGCTCGGCCGACCATCCGATGGCCTTGAGCAGCACCGTGACGGCCTGCCGACGCTTACGGTCGATGCGAACGCCGACCGTGTCGCGCTTGTCGATGTCGAACTCCAGCCAGGCACCCCGACTCGGGATGACCTTGACGCTGGAGAGGTCGCGGTCGGAGGTCTTGTCCGGCTGCTTGTCGAAGTAGACGCCCGGCGAGCGGACGAGCTGGCTGACCACCACCCGCTCGGTGCCGTTGATGATGAAGGTGCCCTTCGGCGTCATCATCGGGAAGTCACCCATGAACACCGTCTGGCTCTTGATCTCGCCGGTGGTGTTGTTGGTGAACTCCGCGGTCACGAACAGTGGCGCGCAGTAGGTGAGGTCCTTCTCCTTGCACTCCTCGATCGAGGCCTTGACCTCGTCGAAGCGCGGCGCCGAGAAGGAAAGCGACATAGTGCCGGAAAAGTCCTCAATGGGACTGATCTCGTCGAGGATCTCCGCGAGACCCGAGCGTGCGTGCGGGTCGTCCGCCGACCGGCCCTGCCAAGCCTCGTTGCCGACGAGCCAGTCGAAGGACTCGTTCTGAATGGCGAGGAGGTTGGGGACCTCGAGGTGTTCGGTGATCCGACCGAAGGAAACTCGGCGGGGAGCGAATGCGCTCGACGTACGACTGGTCTTCGCAGGGCGGGAAGCTGCCAAGATGCGTCCTTCCGAGGACCGGTGCTGCAGAACGGCTGGTACGCGTGCACTCCAATGACCCCACCAGAAATATCCACAAACGGACATTTCCGAGCAGGGGTCAAGTCGGAAGGCAGCGCAAACTAGCAGTGTAGCCGAGAGGCTAACCGCTGTCCAGCCCACCCCGCAGGTTGTTGCGGAACGTGCCTCAGGACCCCTCGAACGGGTCGCACCGGGCCGCTCGGAACGCAACGTCCCTGCCGGGCCGCCCGGGTCTGCGTGGCGAGTGGTGCTGCCGCTGCATTACCCGCGCGGTGGCCGTCGCAAGCGCGGAAGGTCTTGCTCATGTCAGCGTGCCTGGCAGCCCAGGGCCGCGTCAAGGGCCGTTGTCGGCATCGGACGCTCTTTCCCACCCACGAGCGAGTCCACCGGCCCGGTCCACGCGCCGCAGACCGGGTTCCACGCCCTGCTCACGCCGGTTGCGGGCCGGTACACGAACACGGCGGACGACGATCCACTGTCGGATCGCCGCCCGCCGCGACGTGCTCTGCCCGGTTCACGCGAGCCGGGACGGCCAGGTGGGACTCAGGTCACTTGAGGGTGACCTTGGCGCCCTCGCCCTCGAGCTTGGCCTTGGCCTTGTCCGCGGTCTCCTTGTTGACCTTCTCCAGGACCGGCTTCGGGGCGGCCTCGACCAGGTCCTTGGCCTCCTTGAGGCCCAAGCCGGTCAGCTCACGCACGACCTTGATGACCTGGATCTTCTTGCCACCGTCGGCGTCGAGGATGACGTCGAACTCGTCCTTCTCCGGCTCGGCCTCGGCGGCAGCGCCACCGGTGGCCGGACCCGCCATCATCATCGCGGCCGGGGCGGCGGCGGTGACCTCGAAGGTCTCCTCGAACTGCTTCACGAACTCGGAGAGCTCGATCAGCGTCATCTCCTTGAACGCGTCGAGCAGCTCGTCGGTGCTGAGCTTCGCCATGTCTGGCGTCCTTTCCTAATGGTTCAAACTAAAGAACGTGGTGTGCCGGCGCGGCCTCAGGCCGCCTCGGCACCTTCCTTCTCGCGCTTGTCCTGCAGGGCGGCCGCCAGGCGGGCGGTCTTCGACAGCGGGGCCTGGAACAGGGCCGCGGCCTTGCTCAGGTTGCCCTTCATCGCGCCAGCCAGCTTGGCCAGCAGCACCTCGCGGGACTCCAGGTCGGCGAGCTTCGTGACCTCGGCCGCAGAAATGGCCTTGCCCTCGAAGACGCCGCCCTTGATGACGAGCTTCGGGTTGGCCTTCGCGAAGTCGCGAAGGCCCTTCGCCGCCTCGACGACGTCGCCCGAAACGAAAGTCAGCGCGGTAGGACCGGTGAACAGCTCGTCGAGGCCGGAGATGCCCGCGTCCGCCGCGGCACGCTTGGCCAGCGTGTTCTTGGCAACCGTGTAGCTGGTCTCCTTGCCGAGCGAGCGCCGCAGCTGGGTGAGCTGGGAGACCGTCAGACCGCGGTACTCGGTCAGCACGGTGGCACCCGCGCTCCGGAAGCTCTCGGTCAGCTCCGCGACGGCCGTGGCCTTGTCGGCCCGGATCGGCTTGTCCGCCATGTCCCTCCTCTCTCGTTGCTCGAGGCTGGTCACCGTCGCAGGCGAGCGCCTGTGACGGGGCGGAGGTGTCGCGGCAACAGAAAAGCCCCGGCGCAGGGCGCACGGGGCGAGGACGGCGGAATCACATGGTCGGCGGACCACAGGATGCTGCCGATGTCGCTTGCCGCCCTACGCGGGTCGCCCGTCTTCGCGGGACCTTCGACCGTGCCGGGGCACGGTGACCAGCGGTCTCTGGGTGGAACTTCGCGCATCAGGCTACGCGACACCCGCGGTGACCGGCAAATCGCCCCCCCGGACCGGCCCGGCGGCAACGGCCGCCACCCGGCCGACAGCTCGATCGCCACGTATGGTCCAGGTCGCTGGCTCGCTGCGGTCCGCCCTGCCCGCCTCGACCGAGGACGCGACCACGCGCTAAGCACGCCGGGTGCGGGCTCGGGCGTAGCCGGTCAGCGCCACCGCCGTCCAGGCCAGCGCCCACACGGTCAGCAGCAGCGCGGTCGAGCCGGACAACGGGCCGACCAGCGCCCTGGCGGTGGGTAGCAGCGGTGGCGCCAGCCACGGCGCGACCGACCCCGAGAAACCGAGCACCAGTACGCCGACCGTACCGAGAGTGAGCACCGCCACACCGTAGCCGGCACTTCGGGTGATCACCCGGCTGGCCAGCGCGCCCAACGCCACGGCCGCCGGCAGGGCGAGCAGGTGCGCCCAGAGACCGAGCGCCACGCCTGCGGGAACTGACCGGTCACCGGGCAGGCTGGGACCGGCGACCCCGCCGACCAACCAGGGAAAGACCAGGGCGGTCGCCACCAGACCAAGGCCGGCCACCAGCGCGGCGACCAGCCCCGCCGCCTGCTCCCGTGCCGGGCCGACCGCGACCAGAGCCAGGCGGCGCTGCACGTCCGGCTCCACGTCCAGCAGGATCTTGGTCTGCCAGGCCAGCACGGGAAAAAGCACCACGGCCGATACGCCGTAGGCCTCCGCCGGCTGGGCCCGACCGCCGCCGTACAGGATGCCGAGGGTGAGCAGGCCGGCCAGCACCGGTGCCAGCGCCCGTCCGGTACGCAGGAAGCCGGCGAGCCGGAACCGGACCAGGGCGGTCATCGGGCCACCTCGGAGGACGGTCCCGCCCCCGGCCGCATGGCCGCGGGCGGTGCGCTCTGGCCGCGTACCCGCAGGACGTGGTGGCCCTCGGCGCGCAGGCGGGCGACGGTGGCCGGCAACTGCCCGACCGGGACCTCAAGCTCGACCACCGCGACCGCCGCCGCATCCGACGGGGCCCGCTCGACCACCGCCCCGTCGGCCACCAACCACTCCCGCCCGCCGGGCAGCCGGACCGTCTCCCCGCGATGATCGCTGACCAGCACCGACCCGCCGTCGGCCAGCACCTCGTCGACCACCTGCGGGACCAGCTCGCGAGCCGCCGCGTCCAGGCCCTCCCAGGGCTCGTCGAGGACGAGCAGGCCGGGCGGACGCAGCAGTGCCTGGGCCAGGCCGACCTTCTGTGCCGTGCCCTTCGACAGCTGGGACAGCCGGACCGTGCGGAACGGGCCGATGCCCAGCCGGTCGACCCAGCGCCGCACCGCACGATCCGCCGTGATCGGGGACAGCCCGGCGATCCGGGCCATCGCGGCGAGGTAGCCGTCGACGGTGAACGGCTGGTCGGCCGGGAAGCGTTCCGGCACCCAGCCCACCACCGACGGCCGGTCGAGCACCCGCCCGCGGGACGGCCGCAGGACTCCGGCGACGAGTTGGAGCAGTGTCGACTTGCCGGCACCGTTGCGGCCGAGCACCACCACCGCCTCGCCCGGCGCGACGCCTACCTTCACCTGGCGCAGCACCCACGGACCGCGCCGGTTGTACCGCAGCCCGACGTCCTCCAGCCACATGCCGTGAGCCTGCCACAGCGGACAGACGAACGCGGCCCCGCCATGAGTGGCGGGGCCGCGTCGGTGCGTCGTGCTCAGCTGTCGGCCGAGCCCTCCTGCAGGTTCTTCACCGCGTTCGGATCGACCGGCACGCCCGGTCCCATCGTGGTGGTGAGGGTGACCTTCTTGAGGTACTTGCCCTTCGCGGCCGACGGCTTGGCCCGCAGCACCTCGTCGAGGACGGCCGCGTAGTTGTCGACCAACTGGGCCTCGGAGAACGAGGCCTTACCGATGATCAGGTGCAGGTTCGAGTGCTTGTCCACCCGGAAGGTGATCTTCCCACCCTTGATGTCCGACACGGCCTTGGTGACGTCCATGGTCACCGTACCGGTCTTCGGGTTCGGCATGAGACCGCGCGGGCCCAGGATCCGCGCGATCCGGCCGATCTTGGCCATCTGGTCGGGCGTGGCGATCGCCGCGTCGAAGTCCAGCCAGCCGCCCTGGATCCGGGCGACCAGCTCGTCGGTGCCCACCTCGTCGGCACCGGCGGCGACGGCCTCCTCGGCCTTCGCGCCGGCCGCGAAGACGATCACGCGGGCGGTCTTACCGGTGCCGTGCGGCAGGTTGACCGTGCCGCGGACCATCTGGTCCGCCTTGCGGGGGTCGACGCCGAGGCGCATCGCGACCTCGACCGTGGCGTCGAACTTGGTGGCGGTGCTCTCCTTGGCCAGCTTGACGGCCTCGACGGGGGTGTAGAGCTTCGACTTGTCGATGGCCTCGGCGGCCTTGCGGTAGCTCTTGCTGCGCTGCATGTTCTGTCTACTCCTGTGGTCTCTGGCGGGCCGCGGTGCTCGCGCGCCCTCCCACGATCCGTACGGGTCGGTGGTGGCCGACGTCAGTCGGTGACGTTCAGACCCATCGACCGGGCGGTGCCGGCGATGATCTTCTCAGCCTGGTCGAGGTCGTTGGCGTTGAGGTCAGCCATCTTCTTCTCGGCGATCTCCCGCAGCTGAGCGCGGGTCACCGAGCCGACCTTCTGCGTGTGCGGGACGCCCGAGCCCTTCTGCACACCGGCAGCCTTGATCAGCAGCCGGGCGGCGGGCGGGGTCTTCAACACGAAGGTGAAGGACCGGTCCTCGTACACGCTGATCTCGGCGGGGACGATGTCGCCCCGCTGCGACTCGGTCTGCGCGTTGTACGACTTGCAGAACTCCATGATGTTCACGCCGTGCTGACCGAGCGCGGGACCGACCGGCGGCGCCGGAGTCGCCTGGCCCGCCGGCAGCTGAAGCGTGAACGTCTTGACGAGCTTCTTCTTCGGAGGCATGTCTCTTCCTGGGGCTTGGAACTGGGAAAGGTTCACACGACACCGCCGTCGGGGCGCGCACGGTCAGCGCGCATGCGACGGCGGCGACGTTCTAGGGTAGCGCAGACCTGGTTCCCGACGGCCACGGAGGTGGGCCGGGCGGGTGAACCGGACGAACGACGACCACCGGCGGCGGTCGCCCGCCACCGATGGTCGACAGCTCAGATCTTGGCGACCTGGTTGAAGTTCAGCTCCACCGGCGTCTCCCGGCCGAAGATCGACACCAGCACCTTGAGCTTCTGCTGGTCGGCGTTGATCTCGCTGATCGTCGCCGGCAGGGAGGCGAAGGCGCCGTCGGTGACCGTCACCGAGTCGCCGACCTCGAAGTCGAGGACCTTGACCTCCGGCTTGGCCTTCTTCTGCTCGGTCTCGACGGCAGGTGCCAGCCACTTGAGCACCTCGTCGAGGCTCAGCGGCGCCGGGCGGTCGGCCCGGTCCGTGGCACCGACGAAACCGGTGACCCCGGGGGTGTTGCGTACGCAGGAGTAGGACTCGGCGGTCAGCTCCATCCGGACGAGGATGTAGCCGGGAAAGACCTTCGCCTGCACCTGGGAACGCTTGCCGTTCTTGACCTCGACCTCTTCCCGGGTCGGCACCTCGACCTGGTAGATGTAGTCCTCCATGTCGAGGGACGTGATCCGGGTCTCGAGGTTGGTCTTGACCTTGTTCTCGTAACCGGCGTACGAGTGCACCACGTACCAGTCGCCCGGTGCGTAGCGCAGCTTCTGCCGCAGCTCCGCAACCGGGTCGAAGTCCTCCTCGGGAGCGGGCTCGGTCATGGCGAACTCCGACTCGTTGGCGGCCTCGACCGACTCGTCACCAGCCGCCGTCGCCACCGTGGACTGCTCGTCCGGGGTCGCGGCGGTCTCGTCGTACTCAGGCACGCTTGCTCACTTCCGTCACTATCGCACGTTCAGCCGGTCAGCTGGGGTTGCCGAAGACCCACAACACGCCCTTGGCGAAGCCGTAGTCCAGGACAGCCACGATCGTCAGCATCACCGTGACGAACGCGATCACCACCGCCGTGTAGGTCAGCAGTTCCTTGCGGGTCGGCCAGATGACCTTACGCAGTTCGGCCACGACCTCGCGGATGAAACGCGCGATGCGGCCGAAGAGGCCCACCCTGTCGGCGTCGGTACGCGTCTTGCGACCGTCGGCGGAATCGGCCTTGGCCCGCGAACGGGTGGCGGTGCCACCCCGCGAAACCGGCTCGTCCGCGTCGGTGGCGTCGTCCTCGGCGCTGTCGTTGACGACCTCGTCGTTCAGGCGCTCGTCGTCGGCGTCCTCGCCGCGCCGCTTGTTGTCGGCCACTTCGCCCTCCGTCGCGGGATGTCGGTGTCGCACGCAGTGCGCGTGCGCGGCGCTTGGTCACGCCGGCCGGACCAACCGTCCCGGGACGGGCCGCGGCCGGCGGATCAACCGGAAGGCCCGATGCCTCGGAACCTCCCCGCCGATGCCACCACCACGGGCCGGACGCCACCGGAAGGCGGCGGGACCCACGGAACGGTCAGGCCTGAGGCGCAGGGGTGACAGGACTTGAACCTGCAGCCTGCGGTTTTGGAGACCGCTGCTCTGCCAATTGAGCTACACCCCTGTGCGGCAACGCTCACCCCGCCCGGTCACACGACCAGGCAGGGGTCACTTGCCCCACGGCGGACCAGTGTACGGGTACCGACCCGACTTTCCCAACCGGTCTACCCGACGTGCCGCGCGGTACCGGTCAACCGGCCGTGCGCACGGTGGCCCGCGCCTGCGAGAGCACCTTCTCACCGAGGCAGGTGGCGGTTACGTCCAGCCTGGTCAAACCGGCGTCGGTCACCTCACGGACCACGGCAGTCACCACGATCTCGGTGCCGGTGTCGTCGTCCGGGACGGCCACCGGACGGGTGAACCGCACGCCGAAGTCGACCACCGCGTCGGGCGAGCCGGCCCAGGTGGTGACCGCCCGACCGACGAGCGCCATGGTGAACATGCCGTGGGCGATCACACCGGGCAGACCCACCTTGGTGGCGAACCGGTCGCTCCAGTGGATCGGGTTGAAGTCGCCCGAGGCACCTGCGTAACGAACCAGGTCCGCCCGGGTCACCCGGAACGTCTGGGTGGGCAGTTCCACGTCAGGCCTCCCCGCGTACGACGAGCTTGGACCAGACCGCGACCACCGACTCGCCGGCGGTCGTGCTGACATCGGTCCGCGTGGTCAGGAACTCGTGGCCGCCCCGGCTGGTGATCTCCTCGACGGAGTTGACGCAGACCAGCTCGTCGCCGGCCACCACCGGCCGGGTGTACGCGAACCGCTGGTCGCCGTGGACCACCCGGCTGTAGTCGATGCCGAGCGCCGGGTCCTCGATCAGCTGGCGGCTGGCGGCCATGGTGATCACCACCGGAAACGTCGGCGGCGCGACCACGTCCGGGTGGCCCAGCGCGCGGGCGGCCGCCGGATCGTGGTGGGCGGGATCGGTGGCGCCGATCGCCGTCGCGAACTCGCGGATCTTCTCACGGCCCACCTGATAGGGGGCGGTCGGCGGATAGGTCCGGCCGACGAAGGACTGGTCCAGGGGCATGCCGCGAACCTACACGCAAAGCACGATCGCCGATCCGAGCGGTCGGCGTCGGCTCAGCCGCGCCGTCCGTAGGGACCGGCGATCAGGATACGTGCGCAGCCGGGCCGATCGGCCCGGGCAGGTTCAGCGCGTTTCGCGGTGCAGGGTGTGCCGTCCGTCCCGGGGGCAGAACTTCTTCAGCTCGATGCGGTCCGGGTCGTTACGGCGGTTCTTGCGCGTGATGTAGTTGCGCTCCTTGCACTCCACACACGCCAAAGTGATCTTCGGCCGGACATCGGTCGCCTTCGCCACGGCGGAGTGCCTTCCTCGATAACGGATACAACTACGGCGCTAAAGCGTACGCGCCACCTGGGCGGACACGCAAAGCGGGCGCCTGTGGCGCCCGTCCCACCGACCACCGGAGATCCCTCCGGGGCGGACGAGAGTAGCGGTGGCCGGACTTGAACCGGCGACACAGCGATTATGAGCCGCTTGCTCTGCCATCTGAGCTACACCGCCGCGGTGGGCCCAGCCGGACCCTCTGAGCCCCCTTACGGAATCGAACCGTAGACCTTCTCCTTACCATGGAGACGCTCTGCCGACTGAGCTAAGGGGGCCTGCGCGATCACTCGGTGCCCGCGCAGAGGTAAGAGTACACGGCCCGATCGTACTGGTGAAATCGGATCCCCAGGGAGGTCGTACGCCCAGCTCAGGGCACCACGCGCAGCCTCGGAAGCTCGCTGCTGGAGATCGACTCCAGATCGACCTGGGCACCGAACCACGCTTCCAACCGCTCGTACGGCAGTGGGCGGCTGAACAGGAACCCCTGGCCGACCTCGCAGCCGATGTCCTGGAGCAACTCCAGGGTCAGCTCGCTCTCCACGCCCTCGGCCACCACGGTGAGACCGAACTGCTGGGAGAGGGTGACGACGGCGTTGACGATCGCCAGGTCCCCCGGATCGGTGGCCATGCCCTGAACGAAGGAGTGGTCGACCTTCACCTCGTGCACCGGCAGCCGGCGCAGATGGGCCAGCGAGGAACTGCCGGTGCCGAAGTCGTCCACGGAGAGCCGTACGCCCAGGTCTCGCAGGCGGCGCAGGGTCGGGATCGGGCGCTCGGTGCCGTCCAGCACGCCGGCTTCCGGAATCTCCAGGGTCAGCAGCTGCGCCGGAACGCCGTACTCCTCAAGCAACTCCCGCACCTGCTCCGGGAAGTGCTGGTCGGTGAGCGTACGCGCGGAGAGGTTGACCGCGACGGCGAGCGACTGACCGCCGTGTGCCCAGTCCCGGCTGTGCCGCAGCCCCTCCCGGAGCACGAACTCGGTGAGCCGGCCGAGCTGACCGGTGTGCTCGGCCACGGCGACGAAATCCGCCGGGGTGACCGAACCGTGCGTCGGATGCTCCCAGCGGGCCAGGCACTCCACCCCGATGAGGCGGCGGTCCCGCAGCGTCACCTTGGGCTGGTAGTAGACCTCCAGCTCGCCGTTGTCGAGGGCGTTGCGCAGGTCTCCGGCGAGACCGAGCCGGTGCAGCGACCGCGACTCCAACGCCGGCGTGTACAGCTGCACGCTGCCGGGGACCGCCTTGGCCGCCGTCGCGGCCACGTCCACCCGTTGCAGCAGGGTCGCCGGGGCGTCGCCATGATCCGGGTGTACGACCACCCCGACCGCGGTGTCCACGTCCAGCGTGAGCGAGTCGAAGACCATCTCGTCGCGGATCTGTTCCCGCAACTGGCCGGCAAGCTCCACTGCGGCGTCGGCGCTCTCCAGCCGCAGGGTCACCAGGAACTCATCGCCACCGGCCCGCCCGACCAGCGCGGCCGACGGCACACAGCCACGCAGCCGGTCGGCGACCTCGACCAGAACCTTGTCGCCCGCAGCGTGGCCGAGCGCCTCGTTCACCTGACGCAGCCGATCGACGTCGAACAGCAGCAGCGCGACCACCTCGCCGGGCGCCCGGATCCGGACCGCCTCGGCCAGCGCACCGAGGATGCGGCGGCGGTTGGGCAGCTTCGTGAGCGCATCGTGGTAGGCGTCGTGCCGCAGCCGGTCGACCAGGCGGGAATTCTCCAGCGCGACCGCGGCATGGGCGGCGACCGTCTCCAGAATCGGCACGTCGGCCGGGGCGAAGTTCCCCACGTCGCTGAGGCGGTTCACCACCTCGATCGTGCCGATGACCACCTGTCCGGAGCGCAGCGGCACGGCAATGACGTCCTTGACCTGCTGCCGAGTCAACTCGCGACGTAGTTCCGGTTCACCGCCGAGCAGTCGCCCGGCCGCCAGGGTCTGACCGGACTCCAGGGTGCGCTGACGAACCGTCACCGGGGTTTGCGCCACATCGAGCAGACCCCGATCGTCCAGCCGGGCGGTGAGCAGTACCTCCGGATGCCGGCCCTGGGCCGGCAGCCACAGCGTGGCGTACTCGGCCTGCATCAGGGCCCGGATACGTCCCAGCAGGATGTCTGCGAGATTTCCCTCCGCACCGACACTGGCCATCGCGCGGGTCAGCTCGTACATGTCACCGAGAGTGCGGTGCTGCCGGAGGAAACGCGCGTATGACCGGTAGAGCAGCACGCCCGCAATGGTGATCGCCCCCAACAGCAGGGTCGACCACAGGGTGCTGGCCAGGGCGATCAGGATGAGTAGACCGATCGCGACGTTCAGCGCGAGAGTGAGAAAGAGCTGAACCGCCGTACTTGCCGTCTCCCGGGAGCCCTGCCAGCCCTGCAGCAGGGTGATCACGCCGACTACCGCGACCAGGCTGATGAGGCTGTTCGCGGTGATCGCGGCGAACAGGACAGCCCACGTGCCCGGGCCGACCCCGTCGAACGGCAGCGCCACCGCCACGACAAGTCCCGCGACCGAGACCCCGGCCGCATCCCTTGCCACGTTGAACCACAGCTTCGGCGGCGGATAACGACGGTAGGCCTGCGTGATGATCGCCGCGCAGGTCGCAATCACCACGACCAGCAGCGGGCTGAGGCTGTAGAAGGCGAGAACCAGTGGTATCTCGGTGAGGGTGACGACAAAAGCCTGCCGCCGGACGACGAAACTCAGGGTCGGGATGCCCGCAATGACCATCACGACCAGCAGGAGAGCCGCCAGGAGCAGATCCCGCTCGTCGAACTCCGCGGTGAAGACCAGTATGGCGATGCTGGCAACGGCCAGCGCCGCGAGGGGCGTGGTGATCAGCCAAGCGGTCGCGATCGGGCGGCGCGGTGCCTCTCTAGTCGGCACGCAGGTGCCCCCTCACCAGATTGCCGAGTGCCTCCCGGTCAGCGTGTGCTCGAAACGACCACATCGTCTGGTGCGGGGGCGCCCCACTCAAGGCCGTTGGCCTGGAGCGGGTTGTTCTCCCACCCGATACCGACGAACTGCGCATCGCCGAATCCGACCACGGCAGCACTCACCGTAGCGAGCATGGCGATTGCCGCGACTGCGGCAAGCACTCGACCACTCCTTCGACGAGACATCGGGAGCACTCCTGCCTTCGGGGGTGTAGTGACGGGTACGCCGATCGTGCCACAGCCCAGGCAGCCGGAAAAGCCAGCGAACGGGCATAGCCGTCCCCCGGACGTGCGACCAGCCGTCGTCGACCGGCTTCTGGGCCGGTAGCACCCCATCGGAGCATCTGAGGGTGCCCAAAACGACAAGGCACCGGTTTTGCCGGTATTGGCCGGAAAACCACGAACCTGGCAGGTTCGCGTACACGTCGCTCCACCACTCTCGCCGCTCCGCGCCCCGCGGTCAACGTCCACTCGCGAGAGTGGCGCACATGCGACGCAACAGACGGCAGCACGGCCCCAGGTCCCCGGACAGCCACCTCCCCCAGCACCGAGGAACAGCGAACAGGGTCAATGTACGCCCGCCACCCCGTCGGGCCACGCCCAGGATCGTCGATGTAGTGGACCGGCCGGGCGGTGGTCAACCCGATCAGGCGCGGGCACCGCTCACCGAACGGGGACGCGACGTAGGCCCACGAAAGAGCCCCCTCACCAGATCTCGCTGGTGAGGGGGCTCTTTGTGCACCTGGTGGCGGGTAGAGGATTCGAACCTCTGTAGCTTTCGCGACGGATTTACAGTCCGCTCCCATTGGCCGCTCGGGCAACCCGCCAGGGCGTACCACCGCACCGTGGCGCGGCGGCGGAAGCAAGGATAGCGGCTCCACCCGTTGCCGCCGCAACCGGGTACCGTCAGGGGGTCGTACCCCTGGGCAACCAGGGCCAAAGGATCACAAAACAGCCAGACAGCAGGAGCATGAGTATGGCAGCGAACCCGTCGTTCGACATCGTGAGCAAGGTCGATCGCCAGGAGGTCGACAACGCCCTCCGGCAGGCGGACAAGGAGCTCGGGACGCGGTTCGACTTTCGGGGCACGGGCGCCGAGATCTCCTGGTCTGGTGAGGAGGCGATCAGCCTCCAGGCGGAGACCGAGGAGCGGGTCCGGGCCGCGTTGGACGTGTTCAAGGAGAAGTTGGTCAAGCGGAACATCTCGCTGAAGTCGCTGGACGCAGGTGATCCTCGCCCCTCGGGCAAGGTTTTCAAGCTCGACGCCAAGGTGATCCAGGGCATCGACCAGGACAAGGCGAAGGCGATCAGCAAGAAGATCCGCGACGAGGGTCCCAAGGGCGTCCAGGCCCAGATCCAGGGCGACCAGCTGCGGGTCACCGGCAAGAAGAGGGACGACCTTCAAGCGGTCATCGCGCTGCTCAAGGCCGAGGATTTCGGCGTGGCCCTCCAGTTCACCAACTACAGGTAAGTCGGGGCCGTTGTGGCCGGCAAGGAGGCTCGTCACGCCCGGTGACCTGGGCAGACGTGGTCGCCAATGGTCGTCGTTTGTCACTTCTGTCTGACGTTCGACGGCCTGGCGACGGCCTAGCCCTGCGGCCTCTCCGTCGATCGAACCAGCCACGCGGGTCGTGCAGGCGCTGACCTGAGCCGCCAAGAAAGATCGTCCACACGCCTTTCAATCCGTACGCACGTTCGACAAAATCGGCTGAACCGGCCGGGGAGTGTGGAGATGGCAGACAAGAGCTCCATTGAGTGGACTGAAGCCACCTGGAACCCCACGACCGGTTGTGACCGCATCTCGCCCGGCTGCGATCACTGCTACGCGCTGACCCTATCGAAGCGGCTAAAGGCCATGGGCTCCGCTAAGTACCAGACGGACGGCGATCCGCGCACCTCCGGACCCGGCTTCGGAGTTGCCGTGCACCCCACCGAGCTGACCCTCCCTCTGAGGTGGCGAGACCCTCGGGTCGTGTTCGTCAACTCGATGAGCGACCTGTTCCACGCGAAGGTTCCCTTCCACTTCGTCGAGCAGGTCTTCGAGGTCATGGCGGCAACCCCCCAGCACACCTACCAGGTGCTTACGAAGCGGGCGATGAGGCTGGCCAAGCTCGCTCCTCGGCTGACCTGGCCGGCCAACGTTTGGATGGGGGTCTCTGTCGAGGACGACGATCACACGGAGCGCATTGACCACCTTCGCCAGGTGCCCGCCGCCGTTCGGTTCGTCTCAGCCGAGCCGCTACTCGGCCCGTTGAACGACTTGAACCTAGACGGCGTCGGTTGGCTGATCGCCGGTGGGGAATCAGGCCCTGGCTGTCGGCCGGTCGATCCCGATTGGGTGCGATCCCTGCGCGACCAATGCGTCGCCGACGGGACGGCCTTCTTCTTCAAGCAGTGGGGCGGCAGGACGCCAAAGGCCGGCGGACGAGAGCTGGACGGCCGGACGTGGGACGAGATGCCCCTTCCGACAGAACCGCTACTCGTCGGCCGGTAGGCGATAGGGCTCGCGGGGCGGCTCATGCTTGTAGCGCGGGACAGTATTGATCACCTTGGCCATCGGCGGTATCAGCGACAAGACGCCCGACTTCTCCTCCCGTTCGGCTTCGACCTTCGCGACGGCCTCGGCCCGCATTCGCGGCTGGGCATCGGCCGCCATGCGGTAGATATGACTCATGATCTTCTCGCCAGCGTCGTGGTCCGTAGCGAACACCATCTCGTAGATGTCCGCTCCCCTGGTGTTCTTCATCTGGAACGAATGAGTGGCCTTGTAGCCAAGGATGTTCTCTAGCCGCCACCGGATGAGGTTCAGCAGCTCGTCACGCAGCTCCGCCGCGCTGAGGCGGCCCTGCTGCCGAGCTTCGTATGCGTCCCGCCACACCTCGGTACCGAACATCGCCGTAACGCGCTTTGCGAAGCGCTCGGCATCTTCCGGATCAACGGACGCCAAGCCCCGGGGCAGCATCGACGGAGCAAACAGAAGCCACAGCTCCGCTTTCGACCTGCTTCTGTGCTTGAACTTGGCAAGCGCCTCCAGTGTGGCCCACTCGATCTCCGCAGCCTGCTGGTCGAGCAGCACAAACGTAGGTGCCCAGTGCCACTCCTCCGCCGTAAGACGCTCCAGGACCTCGCTAACCGTCTTGTTGCAGTCTCCTGGTACGACTTCAAAGTCCCGGCCGGGGTAGGAGGTTCGCAGTTCCGCCTCCAAGCCTGCTGCCTGGCCCGGCAGCTCGAAGAAGACCGCCTTTGAGAACGGGGGCGCGGTGTCGAGCGCTACCCTCGGCGACCCGCTGATGGGCTCGCCGGTCGTGCGGCTAAGGTTCCTGTCTTGTCCTGCGAAAAGGTCCAGGTAGAGGGTGCGACGCGACTTCTGCGACGCCTTCGTGAAGGCCGGCAGGTATGCGGCCAACATGGATAGCTTCTGCTCGGTCCAGTAGCCCCAGGTGCGTGGGCTCCGCCGTTGCCCGCCTCGACGAGACAAGGATTCTCCCGGTTGGCGCTGAGGGGATGGAGGGCATCAATGCTCGCAGCCTGGCAAAGGCCGGCGCTAACCGACGCGCCGGCGGCGCGGTTAATCAGATCAAGCAACTGTCTGCTAATACGAATCTTCTTGCTTTTCGACAGAATGTCTGTATATGCGCCACCATTTGTTATGGCTAGTTGATAAGGCATTCCAGATTGCCCATCGGCCAGGTAGTGCCATCCCGTCTGCCTTCGACCCGCCCTACCGGGGAGCGGGCCGCCGCCCGGCCCGCCATGTCAAGCGGACCTTGACGGCTCGTACGGACGCTGGCGGGTCGGGCGGTGGTCTGCTCGGCTTGCCCGGGTCGATGGCGGGCGGGATGGCCCGCGCAACCACCCACGGACCCGCCGGCTGCCGGCGATCTTCGGCCATCCTGGAGCCGGAGCGCCCCCGCCGGAGGCGCCCTAACCGCAACCCCGCGACCACCGCCAGCTCGCCGACGCGGCCGGCGTGCGCTCCCCTACGCCGCGCGGGTCCTGGCCGCGCGGCCCGGCCGGCTGCCGGCCCACCACACCAACCGTCAACGGCCTGTCGTCCTGCGGCGGCCCACCGGGCTCCCCGCTCTCCGCGCCAGCCGCCGGGCATCAGGCGTGACGGCCGCAGAGCGACAGCGGCGCGGCCGGCGCGCGCCCTGGCGGCGGCGCGTGCGGCCCGTCAAGGGCCGCCTTGAAGACGTACAGAAACTTTGAACCACTTCGCCGGCAGGCGGCCGGTCAGTGCGCGTAGACCGCCGTGGCGTCGTCGCTGCCCTTGTTGCGGGGCCACTTGGTGCCGGTTGGGTCGGCTGCCTCGATCGCTCGGACCCGGCGGATCAGCTCGGTCGGACCGTGCTGGTCCAGAACGTCGAGCACTCCTCGCCAGTCGAGGAGGTCGAACATCGTGACCAGTCGTGCGGCACCGTCGGTCAGTACCGCTAGCCGTCGGACTGCGGTCAGCGGGACGTGCCCGGTAAGGGCGTGCGTGACGACGGTGGGGTCAGCCGCGGCGACCCAGAATCCTCCGGGCTGGTTCCTCAGCGCCAGCTCGGCGTGCTTCATCCGCAACAGCGCGGCCTGCTTCTGCGCGGAGCCGAACGGGTACCGGTTGGCCTCAGCGCGTTCTGTCCGGGCTGTCGTGTCGACTCGGTCATCGTTGATGACCTCGATGCCGTCGGTGGTCTCCACAACAACCGTCGTGTCACCGAGCACGAGGTACTGCAATGAGTCCTCGGTGAGCCGGATCAGGGCGGTAGTTGCTGATGGGGTGCCAGGATGGTGCAGGTCGCACTCAGGGTGCATCCGGGCGGTGATGCCGATGGCGTCCGTTAGGACGTCGCCGAGCTTCCTGCCCTCGTCGACAGCGAGGCCGGTGATCGTGGATCCGAGCTTGGCGGCGTACCAGGCAACGCCGTGGACGCAGCCGGTGTCCGTGCGCGCGGTCGCGCCGTCCAGGACGACGATCAGTCCTTGCGCGGCGGCCACCCAATCCTCGTTGGGACGCAGCGGGTTACCTGGATCGGTCGCGGTCGCTACTCGCATCAGGCACCGTCGGCGCGATAGAGCGGTGTCAGGCGCTCGGTCGACAGGATCTTGCGCCGGTCCTTCGGGTCGTAGACGCACTTGATGACGGTCGAGAACCTGCGGTTCTTCAGCTCCTTGTACAGCTCGGCGAGGTTGGTTGTCACGAAGTGCGCAGCGCCGAGGGTGCCCTGGGCGTGGGTACCTGCCAGATAGAGGAAGGTGCCCTTGCCGTCTGGCCGGGGAAGCCTGCCAACGTACCCGTAGTCGGCCGTCTCTCCACGATCGCGTGGGGACCGGTAGTCCTGTCCGGTCGTCACGTCGTGGATGTACCAACCGTCATCGTCCACGAGATACCGCAGGTGGGGGTCTGCTTCCATAACCTGTGCCAGGAACGGCAACAGCCGGGGGTTTGTCAGGACGATCAGGTTCGGCCGGTTTAGGTGCACGTGGCCCGGCGGGGGTACGACTTCATATCCCGAGTCCAGGCCGACTGTGCGAGCCAACTCGGACAGCATCTCGTACGCGGTGAAGGACTCAACCGACACCACCTCGCCGGGATCGTGTCGGTTCGCCTCCTGCTTGCCACCGATGGCGACCGTCAACTTGCCGGCACCGAGGAACGCACGCTCCGGACGCACCCCTGCCGAGAGCAGCTGCGACACCCGCGACCGAGACATCCCGAGCAGGTCAGCGATGCGACCCTGCGTCATGCCACCGGCAAGCAACTCCTCGATGGTTTCGCGCCGCACACGCGACAGCTCCGCGATGGCCACCTGGTACTCGTCGATCAGGGCGCTGACCTTCTGGGCGCGTTCAGCCGGATCCGCGATGTTCGCGGCACTGCCGGGGTCAAGCACTGGATGTCCTCTCTGTCCAGGGGGCTAACTACAGCCTAGTTTGTCGCCTGCCCTGACACCCTCCACCACTCGGACAGACCCCCTAAACAATCTTGTTTAGGGGGCTTTACATGCCTGGTTGAGCCTGCTTGACTGTTTTCAAGCCCGCAAACACCAAGTGTTGATGGGGCTTAACAAGTCGAGCACTCGTCCACCGGGGACGCGCTCAAGACACAGGAGGTCAGTTGTGAAGTTGTACATCGCCACCGAGGGCAAGCAGGTAACGGTGTCGAAGGACCCGGAGCCGAAGAACGACCAGCACGGCAACCAGCGGTCGGAGAAGAACACCGGCCGGCCCATGTGGTCCACCCAGGTCTTCGTTCTCGACGAGACGGGCGGTGAGGTCATCACCATCACCACGGCAGGTGAGAAGCCGGGCGTGAAGGTGGGACAGCTTATCGCCGTCGAGCAGTTGGAGGCCATCCCGTGGGCGACCAACGGGCGCAACGGCACCGCGTTCCGTGCCCTCTCGCTGAAGCCGCTGACTGGCACCTCGGCCACCAAGTAGTCCTTCGCACAGCGTGCTGTGTGAAGCCCACGGTGTCCCTCTCGCGCACCTCCGCGCGTAGCGGCCTGATGGTCCGCTGATCTGTTCCACGTCGTCCGGAAGCGGTTCTGGCTCGCACGTTTCCGGCCGGTGGCCACGTCAGGTGGCCACAACACTATGAGGCGCGGGGTCGGTACTGGCTCGCATACCTGCCGACCCCGCCTGCCCTCCAACCCGTTCGCCTCCAATTGTGGGGAGTGGTTGTCGTGCTCATTTCCGCTGTCGTGTTCGCCGTCGTCGCGGCGACCTTCTACGCCGGTCACCAGGTGGCCGATCACGTGTTCGGCCAGTCCGACAAGCAGGCCGCGCACAAGGCCGCGCCGGGATGGCATGGCTGGCGTCATCTGCTGGGCCACATCGTGGCCTATCACTTCGTGGTGGTGGTCATGCTGGCCATCACCATCGCGGCGCTGGATCTGCCCGTCACGATGCTTGGCCTCGCCGCTGGCCTGGGTTTCTCCGCGATCAGTCACGCGATCCTCGACCGGCGCTGGCCGGTGCGGTGGCTGCTGACCCACACCGGAAGCCGCGATTTCGCGGACCGGCAGGCCCCCATCTGCGGGATGTACCTGGCCGATCAGTCCCTCCACGCCGGATGCCTGTGGGTGTCGTCCCTGCTCATTGCCTGCCTCTAAACCCCACCACCGAAGGGAGCCCCATCGTGGGCCGCACGTACCTATTCAGCGAGGACAGCAACGGCCGTGTCCGTGAGGTCAAGGTCGACCCGAAGCACCTCGACAAGCAGATCCGCGAGGAACGCGCCGCCGGGCGCACCCCGACCGTCCTCGACGAGGACGAGCGCATCCGCTTCGGGCAACTCGCTCAGAAGTTGCGGAGCAACGGCTGACCTTCGGTCAGCGTCTCGAAAATTCGAGCGCGGGGCCGGTACTGGCTCGCAACCTGCCGACCCCGCTCTCTTCCAACCCATCCACCCCAACCAGGGAGGACGTGTCATGTCCAAGTCTAGCCCTCGTCGCCCGTTCGGCGGGAAGTCAACCGGAACGGTGACGGTCATCGAGGCCCGTGTTCACCGTTCCTGGGCTCGGAACGCCCGGATGGCGTTCGTCCTGACGGCGGTCATCGCCGGCATCTTGGCGGCCGTGGTCGCCTCGTCCTACATGCACCCGATCCTGGCCCTGTTCGTCGCCGTCGCTGTCGGCGTCCCCCTGGGCGGCATCGTGTGGGTGCTGGTCCGGATCTGGCCGGTGATCCGGCTGCTGTGGTGGTGGACCCCGGAAATCATCCTCGCCGGCCTGCTCCTGACCGGCTGGGTCCAACTCGCCTCCCACACCCCGACCCTGGTGACGCTGCTCGTCGTCGCCCTGGTCGTCGGCATCCCGGCTGGTGTTCCGGTGATCCGTCGCCGGCTGGTGGCGTGGGGATGGTGCCTGATCGTTCGGCATCGGCTGCGGGTGTGCTTCGCGCAGTTCATCATCGCCAACCAGTCCGGTTCGCTGCCGCTGATCCTGTGGGCCGTCCCGACCCCGGTCGGGGAACGCGTCTGGGTGTACCTGCGGCCCGGGCTGTCGGTCAAGGATCTGGAATCGCGGTTGGACAAGATTGCCGTGACCTGCCATGCCTCCACCGTGCTCATCGAACGGGCATCGGACGGCAACTCCGCCTACGTGCGGTTCGACATCAAACGCCGCGAAGTCCTCACCGCCAACGTCGGGTCGCCACTGGTCGACGTGATCGACCCGGACACCCCCACCGTCGAGCAGACACCTGTTCAGGTGCCGACCGCTCTGGACCTGCCCGACGTGCAGGCACCCACCATCACCCTCCCCAAACAGGGTGATCGGAAGCCGGTCAAGCCGGCCGCGACCACGACGGCCAACGGCACCAAGCCGACGTCGGTGGATGCCGACGACGACGTTTCCGACTGGATCTAACCCACCCATTCACCAAGGGACGCGGGGAGCCATCGCGGCTCGTTCGTGTGGCTTCTCGCGCCCACCAACGCCCAAGGAGGGCACCTCATGTCCGTCGTTACGGAACCGGCTCCGGTGCCGGTGGGGCCTGGCCTGTCGATGTTCGACCCGATCTTCATCGGCATCGACGAGTTCGGCCAGCCCGTCTACATCACCCTCGCTTACCGCAACCTCCTCGCCGGTGGTGAACCCGGCGGAGGTAAGTCCGGCCTGCTCAACGCCATCGCCGCTCACGCCGCCCTGTCCGTCGACAGCCGCCTGGTGCTGCTGGACGGCAAGCTCGTCGAGCTGGGGCAGTGGGAAGACTCCGCCGATGCGTTCATCGGCCCCGACATGCCCGCCGCCCTCGACGTCCTGCGCCGGCTCCAACTGGTGATGAACAACCGCTACGCCTGGCTGCGCGCCCACAACCGGCGCAAGCTCACCGCCGCCGACCGCCTCTCCGTGATCACGGTCCTGGTCGACGAGATCGCCTTCTACAGCGCCACGGTCGGCAGCAAGCAGGAACAGGAAGAGTTCGTCGCTCTCCTGCGTGACCTGGTCGCCCGGGGACGTGCCGCCGGTATCCCGGTGGTCGCCGCGACGCAGCGGCCGTCGTTCGACATCATCCCCACCTCGCTGCGGGACCTGTTCGGCTACCGGGCCGCGTTCCGCTGCACCACCCCCAACAGCTCCAATATCGTCCTCGGCCACGGATGGGCCGAGCAGGGCTACACGGCAACCGACATCGCCCCTACCAACCAGGGCGCGGCCTACTTGATCGCGGAGGGCGGTGTTCCGCGTCGGATCAAGGTCGCCTACCTCACCGATGCCCAGATCGCCGGCATCGCCGACTACGCCGCCTGGGTCCGCCGACCCGGCACCCCCGTCACCCCTGCCGGTTCTCCCGCTGATTGGGGGATGGCGGCATGACCACCCGCGAACGCGCCTACACCAAGGCGAACAACCAACGTGCGAACCAGTACACGGAGATCTGGGTCGTCGGCACCCCTGAGGATCTGGCCGTGATGATCCAGGCCGCCAGTGCCACGGGCCGGCTCGTCTACGTCTCCGCCCCACACCTGATGGGTGGCGACGACACCCGACACCGCCGCTACCTGCGGCTCCGCAACCGATAGCAGTCGACAGGACCAGGTCATCGCCTGGCAGCAGAGCTGGTCCTGCCGACCTCCACCAACAGCCCCGAAAGGACGTGGCTGCCATGAAGGCTACCCAAAACCCACCCACCGCAGTCCAGGTCACACCCGCTGACCTGCTGCGGATGGCTGCCCTCTACCTGCGCCGGCACGGCTGGCACCAGGGCACCTACTACCACCTGACCACCGACACCCCCACCCCGCCGGCATGTGCCGCCGGAGCCATCGGCATCGCCACCGCCGGCCACCGAGTGGAGCACTTCTCCCAACTCGCCCCGGACGCCCTGGGCGACTACCTCGCCGCACTCGCCGCGTTCGTCGACTATCTCGACACCACTGAACCGCTGTTCCTCGTCGACGACGACGGCTTCGTCATCGACGAACACACCTCCCCCTACTCGTGGAACGACGACCCGGCGCGTACCGCCGAGCAGGTCATCACCGCCCTTGAAACGGCCGCTGACGAGTGGGACCGCCTCCACACCACCGGAGGTGAGAACCGATGAACACCGTCAAGAAGTCCTTGACACCCCGCGTCCCCGCGCAGAAGCGGCGGGACGTCGTCGAGAACGACGAGTTCGCCGCGTTCGCTCGGCGCATCATCCGCGCCCACGGCCGCCGCGTCGCCACCGGAGACGTGGAAGCGCTCCGCGACCTGACCGCTCTCTCGGCGGTCATCGACCAGGCCATCACCGAAGCCGTCATCGGCCTGCGGGCCTTCGGCTACTCCTGGGCCGAGATCGGCTCCCGACTCGGCATCTCCCGACAGGCCGCCCAGCAGCGTTGGGGTGATCGGCCGTGACCGACTTCGCCGACCACATCGGCCTACGGGTCCGCTTCTACGACCCGCTCGGCACCCGCCACGGGTTCCCCACATTCCCCTACCAGATGGCCCCGACCGGACTGGCCACCCGCCGTCAACTCCGCGCCGCCGGCCTTCGTCCCGGCGGTCACGACCCGGTCGCCCAGATCCTCTGGCGACGCGGCAAGCGGATCGCCTACCTCTACCGCCTCGACCTCGCCGCACCCAAGCGCGTTGCCACGCCCGCCCAGCGGCAGGCCATCGCTAAGGCGTTGCGTGCCCGTCGGACCTGCCGGGACTGCGGACAGGTCAAGCCCTACTACATCCCCCGCCGCTACGGCTGCTGCCTCGACTGCCACGAAGGAGACTCCTGATGGACGTCCTGATCACCTTCGCCATCATCCTGCTCATCGGTGCCGCCATGGCCTACATGGGCGGTGTCCGATGAACCCTCAACCCACCACCGGCACCCGCATCGAAGGTGTCGTCCTGGTCCTCATCCTGCTCACCGTCGCCGGCTTCGCCGGAGCCGCCTCCTTCACCCACGTCAAAGACTGGACCCTCGCCAACTCCCCCGCTGGCACGGGTGAGTGGTTCGGCTGGGCCAACGCCGTCATCTCCGAACTCGTCCCCATCGCCTGCCTACTGACCATCCGCCGACGCCGCCGCACCAGCGCACCCATCGGCTACCCCCTGTTCCTCCTGGTCGCCGCCGCCAGTCTGTCCCTGGCCGCACAACTCGCCGTTGCCAAGCCCGGCGTCTCCGGCTGGCTCCTGTCCGCCGTACCCGCCCTCGCCTTCATGGCCCTGGTCAAACTCGTCCTCGCCCCCACCAAGGGCACCACCATCCCGCCGGTTAAGCCGGCCGAACCCATCCACGTCCAGGCCGCCGAGCAACCCACCGAACCGCCGGCCGCCATCACCGCACCCGAACCGACCACCGAACCGACCTCGGTTCCTACGGTCGAGCCGATCCCTGCGCCGAAACCCGTCACCGTGCCGGCCGTGGATCCGGTCGACGTTCCTACGCATCTGTTGCCTACCGCCCGTTTCGCGGCTGTGCAGCATGAGCAGGCCACCGGCGAGCCCATCACCTCGAACGAACTCGCCAGCCGATTGAGCATCGCCCCGGCGGTTGCCAGGCAACTTCTCAACGCTCTTAACGCTGGTGGTGCCCGATGACCATTCACCTCGTCGACCTTGAGCACATCACCCACATTTGCCCCGCCGACCCGGAGCCGCATCCGTTCGACACCCGCCGCACGCTCGTGCACATCACCCCCGGCGGTCCCTGCCGGGCTCCGGTCACCATCCGCTGCGGCAACGTGACCGCCCAGATTGCCTGTCACCGGCATGAGCCGGCCAAGCGCCAGTGCGGCGCCTGCCGCGTCATCGTGCGCGAACGCACCATCACCACCCGCCCCCACACCGGGATTGCGGCTTGATGGCGTCGACGCTGGACCTCACACCCCGTGCTTCGGCCCGGGGTGTGGGCTCGAACGCCGACACCACGCCCGTGTACGACTACACCGCCGCCGGCTCCGCCCTCCTGCGCGCCACCGGACCGGACTACTTCGGCTGGCTGGACCACGTCCGCGCCGCCGCCGGCTGCACCCGCCCGATCCGCCTCGCCGGCCAGCTCCTCACCGTCGAGCAATCCACGGGCCGGGTGGTGGAGCAGCGGCACACCGACGCCATGCCCGACGCGGCGATCTACACCGCCTGCGGTAACCGCCGCGCCACGGTGTGCCCGTCCTGCGCGCACACCTACCAACGCGACGCCTTCCAACTCCTACGCGCCGGCCTCGTCGGCGGCAAGGGCGTCCCGGAGACGGTCGCGCAGCATCCGGCGGTGTTCGCCACCTTCACCGCCCCCTCGTTCGGCACCGTCCACACCCGCGTCGTCCGCAAGCACACCTGCGGCAACCGGCGACGCTGCGACTGCCGGGCCGAACCCTGCCACGCCCGTCGCGATGTCGGCCTCTGTCCTCACGGTCGGCCGGCTGTGTGCTGGGCACGTCATGAGACTGGTGACGCGGTGCTCGGTCGGCCGTTGTGCCTGGATTGCTACGACCACGGCCACCAGGTCGTGTGGAACCTGTTCTCCGGGGAGCTGTGGCACCGCACCAAGCAAGCCGCGGAACGCTGGCTCGCCAAACTCGCCCGACGCCGGGGGATCCCCCGCGTCGAGATCGTCACCGCCTCCGGCAACATCCGCAAGATTGCTCCCGTGCGGCTCTCGCCGGGCAAGGTCGCGGAGTTGCAGGCGCGAGGAGCGGTGCACTTCCACGCCATCGCCCGCCTCGACGGCGTCCACCCCGACGACCCGACCGCCGTCATCCCACCCCCGGCAGGCTTCGGCGTCGGCGACCTGGTCGACGCCCTCCACCACGCCGCCGAACAGATCGCCTTCCACACCCCGACCCACCCCGACCGACCCGACGGATGGCAAATCGGATGGGGCGAGCAAGTCGACGTACGACCGATCACCGCCGACGGCGCTGGTGAGGTCACTGACGGCATGGTCGCCGGCTACCTAGCCAAGTACGCCACCAAAAGCACCGAGGCCACCGGGCACACCTCCACCCGCCTCACCGCCGATTCGATCGGGGACTACGCCGACCCTGACGGCGACCACACCGCCCGCCTCATCGACGCCTGCTGGCGAATCGGCCGACCCACCGGCACCCCCGTGCCCCTGTCTGAGCGGGCTCGTGACGACCGGCCCCGGCCCGGCTTCGTCCCGCGCTGGGAGTGCACCGACTGCGGCACCCACACCCGCTACGCCGCCTGCCCCACCTGCGTCGCCCACCGTCAAGCCGCCCTTGACACCGAACCCACGAAACCCGCCACCGGCAACCCGTACGCCCGGCTACGCCGATGGGCACACATGCTCGGCTTTGGCGGGCACTTCCTCACCAAAGGCCGCCGCTACTCGGTGACCTTCCAACTGTTGCGCGACACCCGCGTGAGCTTCCGGCGGCACGAGCACCACGACCAGGCCGACGAGCAGCCCGGCGCGCTCCGCGCCGTCGACCATCTCGACGACGACACGACCCTGATCGTCGGCACCCTCACCTTCGCCGGCGTCGGCTGGCACACCACCGGAGACGCCCTCCTCGCCGCCACCGCCGCCGCCATGGCCCGCGAGCGACGCACCGCCGGTCGCGAAGAACTTGCCCACGAACTCGGCACCACCCCGGCCGGCACCGCACCGGCTGCCGCCTGACCCCCTCGATCACGGGAGATGACATGACCACCGCGCAGTCACACAAGCTCTGGACCGTCGACGACGTCTCGGCGTACCTCGGCGTTCCGGTGCAGACCCTCTACACCTGGCGTAAGCGCCGCATAGGTCCACCCGCCGGTCGGGTTGGTCGGCATCTGCGATACGACCCGGACGCCGTCCGGGCCTGGTTCGAGCAGCAAGCCGCAGCCTGAGAAAGGAGCATCGTTGGCCCACGTCGAAGACCGCTGGTTCAAGACCGTTGCTCGCCCCGACGGCAAGTCGGAGCGGGTCAAGACACCGCTTCATGGGAAGGGGCTTCGGTACCGGGTCCGGTACATCGCGCCGGATGGTCGAGAGCGGTCGAAGTCGTTCCCCGACCGGGAGAAGCGGGCGGCTGAGGCGTTCCTCGTCTCGGTGGAGTCGGACAAGCTACGCGGCACCTACATCGACCCGGCCGCCGGGAAGCTGACCTTCCGGCAGTACGCCGAGCAGTGGTTGGCCGCGCAGACCTTCGACGAGTCGACTCGTGAGGCAACGGAGCGGCGGCTACGCCGGCACATCCTGCCCTACCTCGGCGGGCGGACTCTGGCCACGATCCTGCCGACTCACCTGCGGGAGCTGGACCGCTCGCTGCAACAGCTCGGCCTGGCGGTCACCTATCGGGTCGTCGCCTACAGCAACGTCGCCACCATCCTCAATGCGGCGGTCGATGACGGCCGCATCCCTCGGAATCCGTGCCATGCGAAGACGGTCCGGCCACCGAAGGTGCCGCCGCGCAAGGTGGTCCCGTGGTCCCGGGAACAGGTGCTAGCCATCCGCTGCGGCCTGCCTGAGCGCTACCGCGTTGCGGTCGACCTGGGCGCGGGATGCGGTCTTCGCCAGGGTGAGGTGCTGGCCCTAGCCGTGGAGGACATCGACTTCCTCAGAGGCACCCTGCATGTCGTCCGGCAGTTGAAGATCGTGGGTAGCCGGCTCGTCTACGCGCTGCCCAAGGGACGCAAGACACGGGACGTCCCGCTGCCCGCGTCGGTGGGTGCGGCCCTCACCCGTCATCTGGAGGACTTCCCTGCCGTACCGGTAACGCTGCCCTGGGAGGTGCCGGGAGGTTCGCCGGTCACAGTCAATCTGGTTGTTCACGGTCGGACCAACGTCGCTATGGATCGCCACACGCTCAACCGGGACTACTGGCACCCGGCCCTGACGGCCGCCGGCATCGAGTCCTCGCGCGCTACTGGCATGCACGCCTTGCGGCACTTCTACGCCTCGGTTCTCCTCGACGCCGGGGAGAGCGTCAAGGCGCTGTCGGAGTATCTCGGTCACGCCGACCCGGGCTTCACGCTGCGCACGTACACGCATCTCATGCCGACGAGCGAGGACCGTACCCGCCGTGCGGTCGACGAGGTCTTCGCGCCGTCCTCGGACGGCCTGGCGACGGCCTAGCGGCGATCATGGGTGTGTTTTGGCTGGTGGCAGGCGGTTTCTTGCCAGTTCACCAACTACCGCTAAGTCGTCTCGAACCGGCCGCGTCGATCCGTCGCCGCCAGCGATTGTTGCGCTCCGCAGCTCGATGCGTTGACCGGAGCGCTGCCACGGATCCGGCGTGCTCCTCCGAACGGTCTGGTTCAGTCGTCGCGCCGGTGGCGCAGCCAGAGGTACGGCAGGGGTTGGCCCCGGTTCCACTGATCCGCCTCGTCCGAGGGAACCAGTTCAAAGCCGGCGGCGGTGTAGCAGCGCAGCGCCGGAGCGTTGTCGGGATGCAATCGCATCAGCACCGTCGGGTGGTGGTCCCGCGCCAGGTTGGTGAGCAGGGTGACCATCCGACGGCCCAGGCCCCGGCCGCGCAGCGCCGGGGCCACGATGAGTCGGGCCAACTCCACCTCGGCCTCGTCGTCGTCGAGCCACAGCTCGCCGTAGCCGGCCGGTTCTCCGTCGAGGAGTGCGAGGTACGCGAGCACGTCGGGCTCGGTTCCCCAGCGCCTGACGTTCTCCGCTGTCACTCGGTCGCGGGAGCACCAGCGACGACTCTCCTCGGCAGAGGTCGCCCAGCTCGCCACGACGGCCGGATGGGTCGGGCCCAGCGCGGTCAGCTCCATGACTCGCCTCCTCGGCACGCGAGGCTACCGCCCAACGGGAGAACCTCCGCCGGCCGGCCCGGCCCACCTGACCGGGCCGGCCGGGCGTCGGGATCCGCGTCAACGGGCGAAGATCAGCAGCAGGACGACCGTCAGGATCGCGCTCACCAGGATCGAACCCAGACAGCCGATCCGGTTCGAGAAGAAGAGGAACATCCGGCCGTCGTACCCATCATTGCGCGGGTCAGGCCGCGGCGGGCTGCTCGGCCCGGACGGCGGTGGCCTCCGCGCGGGCGATGGGGCCGGCCGGCAGCGCGGCGACCGCCGCTCCGACGGCGAGTGCGAACCCGGCGAACAGGAAGGCCCAGGGCACCCCGCCGGCATGGTCGACGATCAGGCCGGAGACGGCGCCGCCGACCGCGCTCGCACCTACCGACATGGTCACCACCCAGGTGTACGCCTCGTTCAGCATGCTGGTCGGCGAGATCCGCCCGACCAGGGTGTTTTCCAGAGTCAGCGCGGGAGCGATGGCGGCTCCGCCGATCACCAGGGCGGCGCCCAGTGCGACTGGCGTCGGCATCACGGCGAAGACAGCGAAGCTGCCGGCGAGCACGGCGAGCAGCCAGGCGAACAGGCGGGTCATGTTGCGGGCCGGCCGGCGGACGCCGAACCAGAACCCCCCGATCGCACTGCCGACCCCCCAGACGGCCAACAGCACGCCGGCGAGGCTGTTCGGGTCGTCGGGGCTGTAGCGGGTGGCAAACGCCGGAACGGTCACGCCGGCCGCACCGAAGGCGATGCCGATGCTGGCCACGCAGAGCAGCAGCGCCGGAAAGCCGGCGACCCGAAGCGGACCGAGGCCACGGGCATGATGTTCCCGGGCGTGCGGACGCCAGCCGCGCATGGCCTGGCCGAGCGCAACCGACAGGGTGCCGACCAGGGTCACCACCGCGGCACCGATCAGCGCCGCCCCCGCGTCGGCGACCAGCACGAACCCGGCCACCAGCAGTGGACCGAGCACGAAAACGATCTCGAAGAGGGTGGTTTCGGCGGCAAGTGCGGTGTTGCGCAGGTAGTACCGACCGGAGTCGATGTTGGTCAGGCCGTTCCAGGCACCACGGATCGCGGCGGTCATCGGCGGGTACGTTCCACCGGCCGCCGCCGAAGCCAGCAGGACCAGCGCGAAGGGAGCGCTATCGGCGCGGGCCGCCCAGAGCAGCCCCATCAGGGCCAACGGGTGGGCGATCGCGGTGCCGAGCAGCACCGGGGTGGGACCGATCCGGTCGGCGATCCGGCCAGCCACCGGGCTCAGCGTGGCGCCGGATAGGGCGTAGCAGCCGCCGGCCGCAGCGGCCAACGAGTAGCGGCCGGTCACCCCTTCGACGACGAGCAGCAACGCGAGCGGCGTCATGCCGATCCCGAGTCGCCCGATGATGCCAGTGATCAGCAGGGTCGGTGCGCCCGGAATCTGCCAAACAGCCAGATACCGGCGCAGCCCAGCCACAGCGGACCTCCACGAGATGTAATGAGCGAGACTCAGTTAGACCCTAACGTCCCCGGTCCGGCCGACCCCGCGGTCCGGGCCTGTGGCGGCGCTCACCCGGTTCCCGGGATGCCGCAATCTGCTCTCTCGAACCGCCTCCGAGCGGCCGGCATACCGCAACTCGTGCTGCCCTTCCACCCCGGCGAGGGACGGTGCCGCCCGCGCCGGTGCTGGGTCCGGGCGGGTCAGCGCTGGTAACGCACGGGGCCCGTCTGGCTCGCCAACTGCTCAAGCCGGGCGACCCGCTGCTCCATCGGCGGGTGGGTGGCGAAGAGCGCGGCCACCCCGCCACCCCGGAACGGGTTGGCGATCATGAGGTGCGCGGTGCTGGTGAGCTGCCCCTCGGCCGGCAACGGCCGCCGCTGGGCACCCATGTGGATCTTGCGCAGGGCGCTGGCCAGCGCCAGCGGGTCCCCGGTCAGTTCGGCACCCGAGGCGTCCGCCTGAAACTCACGGCTCCGGCTGATCGCCAGCTGGATGACGGTGGCCGCGATCGGCCCCAGGATGATGGTGAGCAGCAGGACCAGCGGGTTCGGGCCGTCCTCGTCGCTGTTGCCGCCCAGCGGGATGAACAGGGCGAGATTCGCCAGCATGGTGATGATGCCGGCGAGGCCGGCCGCCACGCTGGAGATGAGGATGTCCCGGTTGTAGACGTGCGACAGCTCGTGACCGATGACGCCCCGCAGCTCGCGGTAGTCGAGCAGCTCGACGATCCCCTGGGTGACGCAGACGGCCGCGTTCTGCGGGTTACGCCCGGTGGCGAACGCGTTGGGCTGGGCGGTCGGACTCACGTAGAGCCGGGGCATGGGCTGTCGGGCCTCGGCGGCCAACTCGCGAACCATGTGGTACAGCTCGGGGAACTGCGCCTCACTTACCGGTTGCGCCCGCATCGAGCGAAGTGCCAGCTTGTCGGAGTAGAAGTACGTGACGCCGTTCATCACCAGCGACACGAGTACGGCGATGACCAGGCCGCCGCTGCCGCCGAACCAGTAGCCCACCGCCAGAATCAGTGAGGTGAGCAGGCCGAGCAGCGCGGCGGTCTTCAGACGGTTGTGGTGCACGATCACTCCTTCGGTGCACGGATGCCGGGATCCGCTGACCGGTACAACACCCCGGTACCCGTCAACCATCCGTCTCATGACTGAGAGTTACCTGAGTGACGGATGGCGCGCTGGCTGGCCCGGGTTCAGCTCCCGGCGAGATCGAGCACGACCTGCGGTGCGAAGCCGACGACCAGGGCCACCACGGTCGCCACCGCCAGCGCCGCAGCCACCGCGCGGGCGGGTCGGGCGACACGGGCGGTGAGGTCTCCGGGCGGGGCGTAGAGCAGCGCGGCGGCCCGCAGGTAGTACGCCAGGCCGATGACCGCGTTCACCGCCACCACCAGGGCGAGCCAGCCGGCGTCGCCACCGAGCAGGGACCGGACCACCGTCACCTTGGCGAAGAGTCCGGCCAGGCCGGGTGGCAGGCCGGCGAGGCCGATAAGCGCGAACGCCAGCCCGGCACCGACCCAGGGGTGCCGCCGTGCCGCACCGCGCAGGTCGTCGAGCCCGCCCCCGTCGGCACCGGCCGGACGCAGGGCCACCACGCCGGCGAAAGCGGCCAGTTCCAGCAGCACGAAGAAGACGGCGTACGCCAGGGCGGCGGCGTACACGGCAGTGCGGGCCTCCGCGTCGGTGGTCAGGGCCAGCGCGCCGAGCGGGGCGAGGATGTAGCCGGCCTGGGCCACCGAGGACCAGGCGAGCAGCCGGACCGTACGCCGCTGGCGCAGGGCCACCAGGTTGCCGACGGTCATGGTCAGCGCGGCGACCAGGGCCAGCACCGGCCCGGTCACCTCCGGCGGCAACGCCTGCCGCACCACTGCCAGCAGCGCGACCACCCCGCCGAGCTTGGACGCGGTCGACAGGTACGCGGCCACCGGCAGTGGTGCCCCGTCGTAGGTGGCCGGCGCCCAGGCGTGGAACGGCACCGCCGCCACCTTGAACGCCAGTCCCGCCACCACGAGCGTCACCGCGACAGTGGTCAACGGCAGGTCGAGCAGCGCCTCGTCGGCGAGGAGGGTGCCCAGCCGTTCCAGGTGCAGCCCGCCGGTGACCGCGTAGAGCAGCGCGGCACCGAGCAGGGTCAGCGTGGTGGCGACCACGCTGACCACGAAGAAGGTCACCGCCGCCTCGGCACTGGCCAGGCTGCCCCGACGCAGGCCGACCAGGACGTACAGCGGCAGGGTGAGCACCTCCACCGCCACGATCAGGGTGATCAGGTCACCGGCCGCGCCGAGCACCACGCCGCCGGTCATCGAGCAGGCGAGCAGGAAGCAGTACTCCCCCACCGGGGTGTTCCCGGCCCGCAGCAGCGGCCCGGACAACGCCAGCACCCCGAGGACGAGCAGCGCCACCAGCGCCGCGACCAGGGCGGCCCGGCCGCCGAAGACGTACGAGCAGTCGGCACCGACGCAGAACGTGCGTCGCTCGGCCCCCGAGCCGACCGCCGCCGCGCCGACCGCGGTGGCGACCGCGCCGGTGACCGCCGTGGCGACGGTGGCCGGTGGCCGGGCCGCCAGCAGGTCCACAAGCAGCACCAGCACCGCCGTCCCGGCGGCCAGGTACGCCGGCAGCAGCGCCACGTGGTCGACGGCCTGCACCAGACTCGACTCGCTCATCGCGCCACCTCGCTACGCTCGGCGTCACGACGAGCCACGACCGCACTGCGCCGAATAAATCGCTCGCTACGCTCGCTCATCGCGCCACCACTCCCACCAGGGCCTCGACCGGAGCTTCGGCGAAGCCCAGCACCAGCGTCGGGGCCAGCCCGACGGCCAGCGCGAGGAGGACCAGTGGCGCCCAGGCGACCAGTTCGGCTCCGGCCAGCTTGGGCCCGAGCGCGGCGACCGCCGGGCTGGGCTCGCCGTGGGTCACCCGCCGCAACAGTCGCAGCAGGTACGCCGCCGTCAGTGCCCCGCCGATCGCGGCCAGCACCGCCAGCGTGGTCCACAGCGCACCACCCGACTCGACGGCGGCGACCACGGCGAACGCCTCGCCCCAGAAGCCGGCCAGCCCGGGCAGCCCCAGCGAGGCGACCGCCGCGAACGCGAGCAGCCCGGACAGGCGCGGGGCGGTCTCCCGCAGCCCGGACAGCTCGCTGAGCGCGCCGGTGTGGGTACGGTCCTTGATCGCGCCCGCCAGGAAGAACAGCAGACCTGTGATGATGCCGTGGGCGACGTTGCCGATCAGCGCCGCCTGGATGCCGGTGGCGGTCAGGGTGGCGACTCCCAGCAGGACGAAGCCCATGTGCCCGACACTTGAGTACGCGATCAGCCGCTTCAACTCGCTCTGCGCCAGGCAGACCAGCGACCCGATCAGGATGGCGGCGACGGCGAGCACACCGAGCACCGGTGCCGCCCACCTGGCGCCCTCGGGGGCCACCCCGACGGCGACCCTGATCAGACCGTACGTGCCCATCTTGAGCAGCACCCCGGCGAGCAGCACGCTGCCGACGGTGGGTGCCTGGGTGTGCGCGTCGGGCAGCCACGAGTGCAGCGGCCACAGCGGGCTCTTCACCGCGAAGGCCAGCGCGAGCAGGGTGAAGGCGGCGAGCTGGGTGGTGCGGGACAGCTCGGTGCCGCCGGTCAGCGCCACGATGTCGGCGGTGCCGGCGGCGGCCACCACCACGTACACGCCGACCAGCAACAGCACCGAACCGAACAGGGTGTAGAGGGCGAACTTCCGCCCCGCCCGCCGCCGCGCGTCCAGTGCCGCCGGGTCGGTGCCGTCGCCGCCCCAACCGACGATGATCGCGTACATCGGCAGCAGGACGACCTCGAAGAAGAGGAAGAACAGCACCAGGTCGAAGGCGAGGAAGGTGCCGAGGATGCCGACCTCGACGACCAGCAGCAGCGCCACCAGGGCCCGGCCGTCGCCTCCGCCCGGCACCCGCCACAGGGTGTAGCCGCAGCAGAGCAGGGTCAGCAGAGCGGTGAGCACCACCAGCGGCCAGGAGATGCCGTCGACGCCCAGGTGGAAGCGCAGCTCCAGCCCGGGGACCCAGGGCAGGTCGATCGAGTGCCAGGGACGCACCGCCCCGGCGGCGTCCTGGGGCGCGTACGCCGACCATGCGGCGTTCCGGCCGGCGACCAGCGACGCCGCCGCGACGAGGGTGAGTGCGGCGGCCACGGTGCCCACGATCCGCGCCGCCCGGTCGCGGGGCGTCGCCGCCACGGCCAGCGCGCCGAGCGCCGGCACCGCGAGTACCGAGACCAGCAGGAACTCCCCGACGTTCATGCCGGCCCCCCGCTGACCGGCGGGCCGGCAGGCGGCACCGGGACGCCGGGTAGGTGGTGTGCTCGCTGACGTTCGCTCATGCCGTCGCTCCGATCAGGGCCGCCGCGGCCAGGCCGATCAGCAGCGCGCCGGCCAGCACCGCGGCGGCGGCCCGGGGCAGCGCCGCGCGGTGCAGGACGCCCAGCCTGCCGCCGAGGGCACCCACGGCGCGTCCGGTGCCGGTGACCGCACCGTCCACCACCCGCTCGTCGGCGGTACGCGCCGCGCGCGCAATCGCGGTGGTCGGGCGTACGACCAGGGTGTGCTGCACGTCGTCGAGCCGGAACGCGCGGGCGAAGACCGGCCGCAGCGGACCGAGCGCGGCCACCGGGTCGGCACCGCCGCCCCGCCGCCACCCGACCCACGCCAGGCCGGCACCGATCACCAGCAGCGCCAGCGGCAGCAGCACGGTCGGTGTGAGGTGAATCAGCGCGTCCGACGGCAGCAGATCCGACACGGCGTCGGGAGCGACGGGCAGGGTGGCTTGCAGTTGGCGGGAGAACCAGCCCGGAAAGCCGGCCAGGCCGAGCAGGGCCGCCGGTACGGCCAACGCCAGCACCGGCCAGCGCAGCACGGCCGGCGGATCGTGTGGCGGCCGGTCAAGCGGGGTGCGGGGCGCACCGAAGTAGGTGCCAAGCAACAGCCGGGTGGCATACCAGGCGGTGACGGCGACACCGACCAGCCCGGCGAGCCAGACCAGCCAGCCCACCCAGGCCGGTGCCGGGCCGTCGCCGTGCAGGGCGGCCTGCTCGGCGGCGGCGAGCACCCCCTCCTTGCTCCAGAAACCGGAGAGCGGCGGTACGCCGGCCAGCGCGCCGAGCCCGATCACCGTGCACCAGAAGGTCACCGGCATGCTGCGCCGCAGCCCGCCCATCCGGGACATCAGGGTGGTGCCGACGGCGTGGATCACCGCACCGGCGGCGAGGAACAGCAGTGCCTTGAACGCCGCGTGGGTGAGCAGGTGGAACAGCGCGGCCGGCGGGGATCCGACGGCGAGCGCCCCGGTCATGTAGCCGATCTGCGACACCGTCGACCAGGCGAGTACCCGCTTGATGTCGTCCTGGGCGGTGGCGGCCAGCGCGCCGAGCAGCAGGGTCACCGAGGCCATCACGCCGAGCACGACAAGCGCGGTCGGGGTGGCCTCGAAGAGCGGCCACAGCCGGGTGACCGCGTACACGCCGGCGGCCACCATGGTCGCGGCGTGGATCAGCGCGGAGATCGGGGTCGGTCCGGCCATCGCGTCGGGCAGCCAGGTGTGCAGCGGGAACTGGGCGCTCTTGCCGGCTACCCCGGCGAGCAGCAGCAGGCAGGCGGCGGTGAGCGTGGTGGTGCCGTGGTCGTGGGTGAGCACGTCGGCGATCCGGAAGCTGCCCGCCGAGACGCCGAGCAGCGCGATGCCGAGCAGGAAGCCGACGTCACCGACCCGGGTGACCAGGAACGCCTTCATCGCGGCGGCCGGCGCCTCCGGCAGCCGCCGGTCGTGGGCGATGAGCAGGTACGAGCAGAGGCCCATCACCTCCCAGCCGACCAGCAGCAGGATCAGGTCCCCGGAGACCACCACCAGCAGCATCGCGGCGGTGAAGAGGCTGACCTGCGCCGCGTACGGCGGGTAACGGTGGTCGGGTTCCTCGGGTGGCCCCTGCCGCAGGTAGCCGGTCGAGTAGATCTGCACCGCCAGGGCGACCGTGGTGACCGCGACGGCGACCAGGGCGGCGGCGCCGTCGAGGCGTACCCCGAGGGTGACGGTGAGCCCGCCCAACTCGATCCAGGTGGTCGAAGATTCGGCCGGGCCGTCCAGGGTGACCAGCAGGGCCACCGCCAAGGCGAGCGCCCCGGCCGCGCCAGCGATGCCAACGGTGGCGGCCACCCGGCGGGCCGCCGCCTCGCCGATGGCCGCGCCGCGCGGCGACGGTGGCAGCAGCAGGCCGGTCAGGCCGGCGAGCAGCGGTACGGCCGGCAGCAACGCACCAAACGTCGTGACGCTCACCGCGGTCCCTCCGGTTCGCTTCCGACGGCCCGTGACGCCTGGCCGACCGTCGTGGCGGCGACCGGTTTCGCGGCGTGCTGTTCGGTCAGGGGGATCTCGTCGACGGCGACGCTGGCCCGCATCCGGTAGAGCTGGAGCACGATCGCCAGACCCACCCCGATCTCGGCGGCGGCCAGCACGATCACGAACAACGCGAAGACCTGCCCGCCGTGCGGCAGCACCGCCTTCGCCGTGGTGTCGGCGGTGACCAGGATCAGGTTCACCGCGTTGAGCATCAGCTCGACGGACATCAGCACCAGCACCGCGTTGCGCCGCCGCAGCACGCCGTACACGCCGAGGCCGAACAGGAGCGCGGCGGTGACGTACGGGATGACCGGCCTCACCGCGACCGCCCCCGATCGCCCGTCGCGTCGTCCCTGCTGGCGCCGATGTCGGGGCGGGACAGCACGATGGCCCCCACAAGTGCCGAGAGCAGCAGCACCGACAGCACCTCGAAGGGCAGCACCCAACTGCTGAAGACCTGCTCACCGAGACGCTCGGCGGTGCCCGCCTCGGGCAGCTCCACGGTCGTCCAGCGGTACGCGTCGACGAGCAACGCCGCCAACCCGAGCCCCACCCCACCGCCGATCAGCGCGGCCGGCCAGCCGGGGCGGTCCAGATCGTCCGAGGCGCCGATCGGCGCACGGGTCAGCATCACGGCGAACAACAGCAGCACCACCACCGCGCCGACGTAGATCAGCACCTGCACCCAGGCGACCAGTTCGGCGGCGAGTACCAGGTACATGCCGGCCACCGCGCCGAGGCAGACCACCAGGTAGAGACCCGCACGGACCAGGTGCCGGGTGGCCACCACAAGCGCCGCCGAGCCGACCGCCACCGCGCCGAGGGCGAGCAGCAGCGCGTCCACCCCGGTCACGCGGGCGTACCTTCGTCGTCGGCGGCGCGAGGTGGTGCGGGGCGGCGCTCGGGCCGTACCCCCGGGGTGGTCGGACGGGCGGCGGACGAGCCCGGGACGGCGGCCTTGCGCGCGGCGGCGGTCTCCTCCTTGGCCGGCTCGCCGTTCGGGTCGTGCGCCGGTGGCGGCGGGACCGTGGCCATCCACTCGCCCAGGTGGTCCTTGTCGTGCAGCAGGTCCTTGATGTCGTACTCGGCGTACTCGAACTCCGGCGACCAGTAGAGGGCGTCGAAGGGGCAGACCTCGATGCAGATGCCGCAGTACATGCAGAGCGAGAAGTCGATGTCGAACCGGTCGAGCACGTTGCGCTGCCGGGCCCGGGCGGCGCCCGGGACCGCCACCTCTTCCTTGTGCGAGTCGATGTAGATGCACCAGTCCGGACACTCGCGGGCGCAGAGCATGCAGACCGTGCAGTTCTCCTCCAACAGCGCGATCACCCCACGCGAGCGGGGTGGCAGCTCCGGGGCGACGTCCGGGTACTGCGCCGTGGTGGAGCGTTTTGTCATCGTTTTCAACGTGACGGCGAGCCCCTTGACCAAGCCGCTGCCGGGCAGGCCGGTCGCCTCGCTTCGCTCGCGCTCGCTCATGCCGAACATCCTGCCCTGTGGGCACGGCGCGCGCGACCACCACCCGGGGGTAGCCGGTAGTACCGTCGCCACGGGGAGAACGACACGCCGGAAAGGACCCGTCAATGACCGTCGCGCTGCGCGACGACTACCTGGCGCCGGGCGAGTGGACGACGGACGACCTCGACCGCCTGCCCGACGACGGCCGCCGCCGTGAACTCCTGGACGGACAACTGATCGTGTCGCCCTCCCTCACGCGACTGCACCAATCCATCGCAATGCTGCTCGGCGCCGCCTTGCAGGAGACCTGCCCCGCCGAATTCGACGTCACCCAGGGGGTGTCGGTGCGGACGTCCCGCACCCGGTCTCTCATTCCCGACCTGCTGGTCACCGAGCTGGACGCGGCTGCCCGCAACCCCTCCTCCTACCTGCCGAACGAGGTTCTGCTGGCGGTGGAGATCGCCTCCCGGACGAGCGACGGCATCCTGTTGGCCGACCCGTGGGACATGGACACCCCTCTCGCCCGGATCACTCCCCGCTCCCGCTGACCTGTCACGACTGTCTCTTCAGACTGGCGAAATGGGCGTTGACCTCGGCGCGAGCCTCGGCAGGGCTGAGCGCGGTCGACAGCAGGCGGACCGTCAGCCCGTCCAGCAGTGTGGCGAGCCCGCTCGCCGCCGCCGGCACGTCGACGTCCGGAGCGATGCTGCCGTCCGCGCGGGCCTCGTCGATCAGGCGTTCAAGATTGCCGCGTAGCTCGGCGGCGTTGTCCCGCAGCACGCCGGCGATCCGCTCGTCGATCAGGGATTCGGCGGTGAGCACCAACCAGACCCGCGCCTCGAAGATCCGGTCGGCGTCCAGGGGCACGAGTTCCAGTACGGCGAGCCGCAGTGTGTCCAGGGCGGTCGGTCCGGTCCGAATCATCCGAGCCCGGTCGACGACCCGGTCGACCAGATGCGCCATCGCGGCCCGAACCATCAGTTCCCGGGTCGGTAAATAGTGCTGGGCGGTGGCCAGTGGCATCCCCGCCTCACCCGCGACGGCCCGGACCGTCGTCCCGGCCGCCCCGGTACGACTCAGCACGGTGCAGGCGGCGGCACCGAGTCGCCGCCTGCGCTCCTCGTGATCGACCACCTTCGGCATGAGGCGATGATACGTTATAGGTCGCTTGACCTAAATAGGTCGCCTGACTAACATTAAGGCGATGAGTACGCAGACCGCCCCGGCCCCACCCACCCCGAGCCCGACCGCGACCCGGTTCACCTGGCTCGACCTGGTGATCGTCCTCGCGGTTGGCTTCGGCCTGGCAAACGCCACGGTGGCCGACCTGCTCGCCCAAGGGCCGGCCGCACTCGGCGCCTCCGAGGTGGTCGCCCTGGGTGTCGCCTGGCTTGCGATCAACAGCGTCCAGCTGCTGGTCGGAATCGCCGTGACATACCACCGGTTCGGTGCGGTACGCGCTCCACTCCTGCTGCACCGCCCACGGCCCGCGCAGCTACGCGCGGCAGGCGGCTGGGGTCTGGCAAAGGCGGCGTTCACCCTCGCCCTGCTGCTCGTCCTGCCGGCGGCGCTGACCGCCGACGGCGGCGGCGAGGGCGGCTACCCGGCCGGCCCGTTGCTGGCCCAGTTCACCTTCGCCCTCTTCTTCGCGGCCATCGCCTCACCGATGTACGAGGAGGTGCTCTACCGGGGCGTCTTCTTCCAGGGGGTGGCCGCCCGACTGCCGGCCGTCGCCGCGATCCTGACCTCTGCCGCCCTCTTCGCGGTGATGCACCTGCCCCGAGGCTTCAACGCCATAAGCGCGTTCGCCGCCGGTCTGCTCTTCGCCTGGTTGCTGCGGCGGCACCGGAACCTGTGGGTACCGATCGTCGCCCACGCGGTGAGCAACGGCAGCCTGGTCGCGCTCGCCTTCGCCGCGCAGGCCGCCTGATCACCGCCGGGCGGCAACCGCCCTCGGCCTTCGACACTGCACGGCCTCACCGACTCCCGATTCGCCGCCGGTACACCGCTCGCATGCGCCGAGCCGGCGGACGGGCAGGCGCGCTCGCCGAGCCGGCGGACGGGGCATCAGCCATGATGGGACCGGACGCGAGCTGGCACGGCAGAGAGCGGGACGATGACGGAGAACAACGGCGCAGACCGGACTCAGACCGCCGGGAAGTACGTCGAGCCAGGTGAGTTCAAGCGGGACCAGAACTACATCACCACCCGGATCACCGCCGACGGGCGGGACGGCTACCCGGTCGAGCCGGGCCGCTACCGACTGGTGGTCAGCCGTGCCTGCCCGTGGGCCAACCGTCTGATCATCGTGCGGCGACTGCTGGGCCTGGAGGACGCCATCTCGATGGGCGTCGCCGGTCCGACGCACGACGCGCGGAGCTGGACCTTCGATCTCGACCCCGACGGGCGGGACCCGGTGCTCGGCATCGAGCGCATCCAGGAGGCCTACTTCGCGCGCTACCCGGACTACCCCCGCGGCATCACCGTGCCGGCCATCGTGGACGTGCCCACCGGACAGGTGGTTACCAACGACTACGCCCAGATGAGCCTGGACCTGTCCACCGAATGGACCGCGTACCACCGTCCCGGTGCGCCGCAGCTCTATCCGGAGCACCTGCGTGGCGAGATCGACGAGGTAAACGCGGTGGTCTTCGCCGACGTCAACAACGGCGTCTACCGGTGCGGCTTCGCCGGCAGCCAGAAAGCGTACGAGCGGGCGTACCGGCGGCTGTTCGACCGGCTCGACTGGCTCAGTGAACGACTCGCCGGGCAGCGCTACCTGGTCGGCGACACGATCACCGAGGCCGACGTCCGACTGTTCACCACGCTTGTCCGCTTCGACCCGGTTTACCACGGCCACTTCAAGTGCAACCGGCAGAAGCTCAGCGAGATGCCGGTGCTGTGGGCGTACGCCCGGGATCTGTTCACCACGCCCGGTTTCGGTGACACGATCGACTTCGACCACATCAAGCGGCACTACTACGAGGTGCACCGCGACATCAACCCGACCGGCGTGGTACCGCTCGGCCCCGACCTGTCGAACTGGCTGGAGCCCCACGACCGCGAGTCCCTCGGCGGCCACCCCTTCGGCACCGGTACCCCACCCGCACCCCCCACCCCCGCCGAACGCGTAAACCCCGCCCACACCCCCCTCCCCACCCCCTAGCCCCGCCCACCCCGCGCGACGTCCGGGTTGATCAAGAAGTTTTGGTCGGGATCCGCGCGGATCCCGACCAAAACTTCTTGATCAACGGGATTTTGGTTAGAGGGTTAGGCGGATGGCGGCGGTGAGGACGAGCTGGGCCAGGGCGGCGGGGACCAGGACGAGCCAGCAGAGGCGTTGGAGCTGGTCCTCGCGGAGTCGTGGGTAGGAGACCCGGAGCCAGATGATCACGAAGCTGACGGCGGCGACCTTGAGCAGGGTCCAGAGCCAGCCGAGCTGCGCGTCGGCGAACGGGCCCTGCCAGCCGCCGAGGAACAGCACGGTGGTGAGCGCCGCGATCACCACGATGCCGACGTACTCGGCCAGCAGCAGGAACGCGAAGCGCAGGCCCGTGTACTCGGTCAGGTAGCCGAAGACCAGCTCCGAGTCGGCGACCGGCATGTCGAAGGGCGGCCGGCGGATCTCGGCCAGCCCGGCCACGAAGAAGATGACCATCGCCGGTGCCTGCCAGAGCAGCCACCACGGCTGCCACGCCTCGACGATGCCGGAGAGGCTGAGCGTCCCGGCGGCCATCGCCACCGACGCGGCGGCCAGCACCAGCGGCAACTCGTAGCCGAGCAGCTGTGCCGCACCGCGCAACCCGCCGAGCAGGCTGTACTTGTTGGCCGACGCCCAGGCCGACATGAGCACGGCCAGCACGCCCACCCCGACCACCGCCAGTACGAAGAACAGCCCGACGTCGAGCGGCTGGCCGACCAGGTCGTTCGGGCCGAGCGGGATCACCAGCAGGGCCAGCAGGTACGGCACCAGCGCCACCGCCGGAGCCAGCCGGAACACCGGCCGGTCGGCGGCTCGGGGAGTGACGTCCTCCTTCTGGACGAACTTCACCCCATCGGCGATCAACTGCGCCCAGCCGTGGAACCCGCCCGCGTACATCGGGCCGAGCCGACCCTGCATGTGCGCCATCACCTTGTGTTCCGCCTGTCCGACCAACAGCGGCAGCACGAGGAAGGCAGCCAGCACGCCACCGATCCGGACCACCAGTTCCAGCCAGAGCGGCATCAGTCGCTACCTCCGTCATCCGGTGCCGGACCACCCTCGGATGCTGTCCCATCCGCAGGCGCCGGACCGCCGGGGCGCGGCCGGGAGCCCGCCCCGGCGGAGCCGGCATCCCGAGGGGTACGCGGCCCGCGGGCACCCGGTGCCGGACGGGCCGGGCGTTCCCGGGCGGGGCGGGCCGGGGTGCCGCCGCGCGGCCCCTCCCCCACCCCACCGGCACCGGCGGGGGTCGGCACGACTCCCCACTCGCCCGGCGCGGGCACACCCGGGGGTCGGATCGGGCGACGTCCACCGCCGGCCTCCGACTCACCCGGCTCCTTCGCACCCGGCCAGGGCTTCGCCACCCGGGAGGCCAGTACGAACTCCTTGCGCAGCGGATGCCCCTCGAACTCCGGGGGCAGCAGCAGCGGGCGCAGCTCGGCGTGCCCGGCGAAGTCGATGCCGAACATCTCGTGGGTTTCCCGCTCGTGCCAGGCGGCCCCCGGGTAGACCGCCACCACGGAGTCGACAATCGGTGTCTGGCGGGACACCCGGGCACGCAGCAGCACCCCGTGCCGGTGCGTGATGGACCAGAGGTGGGCCACCACGTCGAACCCGTCGGCCAACTCGTCGACGGCCGACAGCCAGTCGAAGTAGTCGAAGGCCAGCTCGGCGTCGTCGCGGGCGGCCAGCAGCGCGGCCCGCCAGGCGTTCGGGGGTACGTCGATGGTGGCCCGGGAATGGACCTCACCGCCGGAGACCGTCGCGGTGGCCTCGACGGGCGCAAGCAACGCGACGAGCCGCTGGCCGACCTCTTCCGGTGTCATGTCGCTGATCCTAGGCCCTGTGGCCGGAGTCCTCGGCCGAGCCGATGCGGAGCCAGACGGCACCCGACCGACCGGACGGGTGCACGCGGGCGGGTGACTCTCGCGGACTTCGCCGATGCCGGTCGTCGGTGGTCACCAGGATGGACCCGTGCGCGCTGTGACCGTCATTCCCGGAGTACCCGGCTCGCTGCGGCTCCTCGACGACTACCCGGAACCGGCCCCCGAGGAGGGACCGATCCTGGTGGAGGCCCTCTCGGTGGGCGTCTGCGGCACCGACATCGAAATCATCGACGGACAGTACGGCGAGGCCCCGCCCGACACCGACCACCTGGTGCTCGGTCACGAGTCGCTGGGCCGGGTGCTGGAGGATCCGACCGGTACCCGGCAACCCGGCGACCTGGTGGCCGGGATCGTCCGGCACCCCGATCCGATGCCCTGCCCGAACTGCGCGGTGGGCGAGTGGGACATGTGCCGCAACGGCCTGTTCACCGAGCACGGCATCAAGGCGTTGCCGGGCTTCGCCCGCGAGCGGTGGCGGTTGCAGCCCCGCTTCGCCGTGGGGCTCGACCCGTCGCTGATCGAGGTGGGCATGCTACTCGAACCGACAAGTGTGATGGTCAAGGCGTGGGACCACGTGGACCGGATCGGCCTGCGGGCGGAGTGGCAGCCCCGCACGGCGTTGATCACCGGTGCCGGGCCGATCGGCCTGCTCGCCGCGCTGCTGGCCAGCCAGCGGGGTCTCTCGGTGCACGTGCTCGATCTGGCCACCGAGGGCCCCAAGCCGGCGCTTGCCGGCGCGCTCGGTGCGACGTACCACTCCGGACCGCTCGATCAGCTTGACCTCGAACCGGACGTCATCATCGAGTGCACCGGCGCACCAGTGGTCGTGCTGGAGGCGATGTGCAAGGTCGGCCCCAACGGGATCGTGTGCCTGGCCGGGGTGTCCAGCGGCGGCCGGACGATCGACTTCGACGCGGGCGCACTGAACCGGACCCTCGTCCTGGAGAACAACGTCGTCTTCGGGTCGGTGAACGCCAACCGGCGTCACTGGGAGGGCGCCGCCGAGGCACTGTCCAAGGCCGACCACGCCTGGCTCGGCTCACTGATCACCCGCCGGGTGCCGCTGGCCCAGTACGCCACCGCCTACTCCCCCGGACCGCAGGACATCAAGGTCGTCCTCGACTTCGCCGCCTGAGCCGGTCGCTCCCTCCTTGGCGCGACGGGCGCCACGAAGCCGCTGCCGGCGGAGCACCATCTTCCGGTAGGGCCGGTAGGTTGCCACCGCGGTCAGCGCTCGGACCAGCTCGATCGAGCCGAGCAGCAATGCCCTGGTGTCGACCTGAGCCGGCTCTCCATCCACCCCCTCCGACAGGAGGTCCCGGCCGTGTCTGATCTCGGCGACCGCCCGTTCCACGGCGGGATCGGCGAGCACGTCGAAGGCACGTTCGAAGGCCGGTACGGAGACCGCCAGCAACTCGTCGACGACGCGCAACAGGCTCTCCAGCCGATCCCGATCGACCGGCCCCCGGAGTCCGCCACGGTCAGCTACCGTGACGAGCGTCCGGACGAGCAGGTGCGTGTCCAGCAGCCCTTCGGCATACCCGTACCGATGACGCTCCCGCCGGATCCGTCCATCGCTCAGGTGCCACTCGACGATGTCCATCAGGTCCGCCTGGATCCGGCCCACCGCCTGACCCATCATCCGTCCCCAGCGCCGCAGGTGCTCCCGCCGCAGCACGCGGTCGACCCCGAGCGTGATCACCAGGGCGCTGGTGGCGAAGCCGGTCATCCCGGACAGGACGTTGACCAGGTACGGATGCTGCTGCATGTGGTCCAGGGCACGTGCTTCCCACACCACCCCCACCGCGAAGCTCGACAGCGCGAGCGCGAGTAGCGTCCAGGCCAGCGACCGGGGCAGGCGTCTGGGCACCTCAGATCCCGGGCAGCCGACCGTTGCGGAACAGGTCGACGAAGAGCTGGTGATCGTGACGGGCGCGTACCCCGTACGTGTGGGCGAAGTCGACCAGGTGCCCGACGAAGCCGGCGGTGTCCGCGTCGACAGCGGCGACGATGGCCTCCTCGGTCGAGTAGTCGACCAGGTCGTGGCTGGACTCGTCGTCGGCCACCGAGTGCATCCGGGCGACCGACCGTCCCAGGTCGACCAGCACCCCGGCCAGTTCCTCCGGTTCGTTGACGTCCGACCAGTCGAGGTCGGCCGCGTACGGGGACACCTCGGCGACGAGTTGGCCGACGCCGTCGAGTTCGGTGAAGCCGACCCACGGGTCGGCGTGTGCCTGGAGGGCCCGCTGCGACTCGGCGGTGCGGTGTCCCTGGTGCCGGAAGTAGCCGCGGACCCGCTCGTCGTCGATGTACCGGGCCACCGCCGGCACCTGAGCCTGCTTCATGTAGATCACGACGTCGTTCTCCAGTGCCTGGGTGTGCCCCTCCAACAGGAGGTTGTACGACGGCAGTCCGGCCGAGCCGATGCCCACCCCCTTGCGCAGCACCACGTCCTTGATCTGGGCGGCCAGCGGCCGGGCCTGCGCCGTGGTGGGCGGCAGCGTGTCCAGGTACGCCTCGAACGCCGCGCACACCCGCGCCCGCACGTCACCGTCGATCTCGTACACCCCGTCGCCGACGGAGAAGCGCCGCTCGTAGTTGTCGATGGTGGTCTGTCCCCGCAGCAGGTCGACCCGGGTGTTCAACCGCGCCTGCTGGAGCACCCGGCGCAGCACACCGTCGGCGTTGTCCAGGGTGATCGACCCGATGGCGTCGTCCCCGCCGGCAGCGATGGCCCGCAGTTCGATCAGGTACGCGTTCGCGAAGCAGGTGACCAGGTCGCTGATGATCCGGTCGGAGAGCGCCTTGGTGTAGCCGATCAACGCCACGCTGGCGACGAACCGTCGCAGATCCCAGGTGAACGGCCCGACGTACGCCTCGTCGAAGTCGTTGACGTTGAAGACGAGCTGGCCGGAGCCGTTCATGTAGGTGCCGAAGTTCTCCGCGTGCAGGTCGCCGTGGATCCACACCCGGCTGGTCCGCGCGTCCAGGAAGCTGTCGTCGGCGAAGTCGCCACGCTGATCGGCGTAGAACAGGCTGGCACTGCCCCGGTAGAAGGCGAACGGCGAGGCGGCCATCTTGCGGAACTTGCGCCGGAAGGCGGCCGGGTCGAGCGCCATCAGGGTGCCGAACTCCTCGGTCAGCACCTCGATGATGAAGGCGGAACGTTGCTCGGCGAGGTCGGTCATGATCCGTACGCTAGCGAAACCTCACCACCCGGACGGCCAGCCGAGCGACCGGTCTCGCCGGACCGACCGGACCGCCCCCCGCACCCGGCCGGGCACCGGCCGCGACCCGACCCAGCAGCGTCGCCCCGGTCAGGCGCGCGGCGGGCGTACCGGTGGCGAGGTCAGGGAAGCGACGGAGCGGACCGCAGTGCCGTCGCTGGGCGGCGCGTCGACCGGTGCGGCGAGCGGGTCGGTGCGCGGCACCCCGCCGATGCCGGACTGCTCGGCGGCGATCTTCTCCTGGAGACGGAGGATGCCGTGCAGCAGCGCCTCCGGCCGAGGCGGGCAGCCGGGCACGTAGACGTCGACCGGAATCAGCTGGTCGACCCCTTTGGTCACCGAGTACGAGTCCCAGTACGGGCCGCCGCAGTTCGAGCAGGCACCGAACGAGATCACGTACTTCGGCTCGGGCATCTGGTCGTAGAGCCGCTTGATCGCCGGGGCCATCTTGTCGGTGACGGTGCCGGAGACCACCATCAGATCTGCCTGCCGGGGGCCGTGCGCGAACGGGATCACGCCGAGTCGCATGAAGTCGTGGCGGGACATGCTGGTCGCGATGAACTCGATGGCGCAGCAGGCCAACCCGAAGTTGAAGACCCAGAGCGAGTAGCGGCGGCCCCAGTTCAGCACGAACCGGATCGGCTCACCGAGCACCGCAGGCAGCTGCACGACCGCTCCCCCTCCTGTCCCCGACAGTCAACCACAATGTTCGAGGCCGGAAACCCGGGCCGGCAGGGGGTCGCGCACTCCGCATCTCGGGGCCCGAACCACGACAACGACGAGGATCGCTACGCGTACGGCTGCATCGCTGTCGGGCTTCCGGCAGAAGAGTCGGCAACCGGATCGACGCCCGTCGCGTGCCACTTGTGACACCGCGCGGACGAGCCGCGCGGTGACGGGGAACCACGGGAGGACCTTCCAGATGAGGACACGTACCGGACGTCGGCTGGCCGGCATCCTGCTCGGCACCGGCGCGGTGTTGCTGCCGCTCGCCGCACCGGCCGCCGCCGCGCCCACCACCGGCAGCCCCACCGCCGACATCTCAGTGGGTCGGCTGGTGCTCGAACCGACCGACCGCGGCTACCACGGCAGCCTGCCGGTCACGGTGACCAACAACGGCCCGGCCGCCACCTACTTCAGCGTCTACGTCGTCGAGCCGGTCGCTGGTTCGCTGGGCATGCTCAGCCCGGAGGAGGCGTGCGGCTTCGGCGCGCCGAAGGACAACCGACGGACAGCCACCTGCTCGGTGCCGGGTGGCGACATCGAGCCGGGCGAGAGCCGGTCGTTCTCGATCGCCTTTGACGTGCTCACCCCGACCCGGGACGTCGCGATGATCGCGAAGGGCGGGCGCATCTCGGTAAACATCGGCGACGGTCGGGACGAGGTCGCCGACCGGGCCAGCTTCGCCGCCCGCTTCCGCTCCACCTCGGGCTCGCTGCGCAACCCGGTGCCCTACGTGCAGGACAGCCAGGCCCGCGCCGACATCACCACGGCCGGGGCCGTGACGCTGACCCGGCAGGCGGACGGCAGCTACCAGGGCAGGCTGCCGGTGACCGTCGGGTGGGCCGGCGACACCGCGCACGAGTACCTGTGGGTCGAGGCGACCGGCCTGCCGGCGGGCGTGGTGATCTGGGGCACCGATCCGCAGGACGCCCCGAGCTCCTTCACCAACTTCGTCGTACCCGGCGACCGCTTCATGACCGGCGAACAGCGGAGCTTCGACGTGCTGCTGCACGCCGAGCCGGAGACCGTGCCGGGCGACCTCGGCACCGTCTCGTTGCAGCTCAGCACCCAGTGGTACGGCGACAGCGTGACCGACGCCGACCCGGCCGACAACACCGCATCATTCACGGTTCGCGTGGCCGACGCGGCCTGACCGCCCCTCGTCCGGCCGGTGCCCACGGCGCCGGCCGGACGTCGTCGGTCACCACGCCGGGCGTCGACGTCATCGGGTCACTGGGCAGGCGCTGGCGTCGTCGGGTCACCAGGCCGGGCGCTGGAGCAGCCCGACGAACTCCACAAGCAGCCGCTCCCGCACCGCCGCCGGGGCGGCGTCGAGCAGCGTGTTGACCACCGCCATCCGGTCCGGAGCACCAGCGCCGCCGCCCAGGCCGAGCCCTTCGGCCAGTCCCGCCACCAGTTCCGGGGTGAGCGCCTCCGGGGTGAGGCTGCCGGCCATCGCCAGTAGGTCGGACGGCAGCTCGACCGGCCCGGCGGCGCGGGTCGCGGCGACCGCGTCGGCCAGCGCCGGACCGAACTCGGCCACCCGCGGCGCCACCGCCGCGGTCACCGTGAGGTGCACGCTGGCCGGCAGGTCGGCGTACCGGAGCTGTGGTTGAGTGTGCCAACCCCGCGCGGTCAGCTCGTCCACCAGTAGGAACAGGTCGAGCGTGGGATCGTCGGCGGTGAAACAGACCACTGTCGACTCCGGCTCGGCGACCAGCCGCAGCCCTTCGGTGGCGCGTACCGCGTCGGCCAGCGTGCCCACCGCCGTCCAGGTGCGGCGGGTCAGCGCCAGGTAGCCGTCGTCGCCGAGGTGCCGCAGGGTGGCGTACGCGGCGGCGATCGGACCGCCCGAACGGGTGGACGAGATCACCGGGTTGATCATGGTGTACCCGGGCCAGTCGGCGTACGCGAAGTACTGCGGGGCGCGCAGTTGCGGGTCGCGGTGCAGCAGCACCGACACCCCCTTCGGCGCGTACGCGTACTTGTGCAGGTCCACCGAGATCGAGGTGACCCCGGGCACGGCGAGGTCGAACGGGGGCACCGGCAGACCCAGGCGACGCAGGTACGGCAGCGTCCAGCCGCCGAAGCAGGCATCGACGTGGCAGCGCACCCCTGCGGCGGCGGCCACCTCGGCGATCTGTTCGACCGGGTCCACGACGCCGTGCGCGTACGAGGGGGCGGAGCAGGCCACCAGCACCGTCTCCGGCCGGACGGCGGCAGCCACGTCGGCGACCGCCGGTCGTAGCGTGGTCGGGTCGATCGGCACGGTGTCGAGTTCCACCCGCAGGTAATGGGCCGCTTTGGCGAACGCGGCATGGGCGCTGGCCGGTACCACGATCCGGGGCGCAGTGATGTCCGGCCGAGCGTCCCGGGCGGTCTTCACGGCCAGGATGAGCGATTCGGTGCCGCCGCTTGTGACGCTGCCGACGACCTCGGGAGCGCTCGTGCCCGGCCCGCCGCCGAGCAGTCGCGCCGCCGCCGCGACCAGCGCGTTCTCCATGGCCAGCAGGGAGGGGAAGGCGGTCGGGTCGAGCCCGTTGACGTGGGCGCTCTCGGCGTACGCGGCAGCGGCGAGCGCGTCCAGCCCGGGCACCGCCGGGTCGTACACGTACGCGAACAACCGCCCCCCGTGCGTCGGCCGATCCATCGCGCGCAGCTGCCGGATCTCCGCCAGCACCTGCTCCGCCGGCGTCCCGTCCGGCCTTTTCTCGTCGATCATGGAGTTGTGGCGCCCTTTCCGTGGCTTTCAGCGGCTTTTGTTCCTGCCACAACTGCATGATCGGCGGTGGCTGGGGGTGGGGTGGGGGCGGAGAGGCGGGCGGGGGTCAGGTCGTAGGGGCGGAGCAGGAGGGTGGCCAGGCCGATGAGGAGGGCGGGGAGGATGGTGAAGCCGAGCAGGACGCCGAGGCGGGCGGTGTCGGACTGGGTGGCGGCGGTACCGGTGGTGGAGGAGACGTAGCCGGTGGTGGCGAGGACCAGTCCGTAGATGCCGGGGCCCAGGGCCAGTCCGAAGGTCTCGCCGGCCGTCCACACCCCGGTGAAGACGCCGGCCTGCCGACGCCCGGTGCGCACGGTGTCGTAGGCGATGCAGTCCGGGAGCATGGCCAGCGCGAAGACCTGCTGACCGGCGTACCCGACGCCGAGCACCGCGACCAGCAGGTAGACCACGGCGGTGGGCAGCACCGGCGCGGCGACAAGCGCCAGTCCGCCGGCCGACAGGATCAACGACGCGGCGACCAGGGCGGCGAGCTTGCCCACCCGGGCGCCCACCCGCGACCAGAGCGGCATGACCACCAGCGCCGGTCCGACGAAGCAGACGAAGAGCACGGTCGGGCCGGTCGTCGAGTCCCGCAGCACGTGGTCGGCGAAGTACTGGACCCCGGCGAGGATCGTGGCCACCCCGGCGGACTGCACCACGAAGCAGAGCAGCAGCGCCCGGAAGGGCCGGCTGCGGGCCGCGACGGCCAGTTGGGCGCGCAGGCTCGGCTCACTCTCGCCGACCGCGCCCTGCGGAGCGGACCGGGTGCCGAGGAAGGCGCCGACGGCACCGAGCGCGATCAGGGCGGCCACGAAGACACCCATCCATCGGTGTCCGGGTACACCTCCGCCGGCCGCATCACGCACCAGTGGGGCCACCGCGCCGGCAACCAGAATGGCCAGCGCCAGCACCGCGATCCGCCAGGTCATCATCCGGGTACGTTCGGCGTAGTCGCTGGTCAGCTCGGCCGGCATCGCCACGTACGGCACCTGGAAGAAGGCGAACGCGGTCGCGGTGGCGAGGAAGGCGACGGCGACGTACGCCCCGGCGGCGGGACCGGCGCCGAACGGCGCGGCGAAGATGGCCCCGAAGAGCACGGCCAGGGCCAGCCCGCCGAAGAGCAGATACGGACGACGGGCGCCCCACCTCGACCTGGTGCGATCGGAGATCCGCCCGGCGACCGGGTTGACCAGTACGTCCCATGCCTTCGGCAGCAGCACCAGCAGGGCCGCCACGCCGGCGGCCACCCCGAGGGTGTCGGTCAGATAGGGCAGCAGCAGCAGACCCGGCACGGTGCCGAAGGCCCCGGTCGCCAGCGAGCCGAGCGCATAGCCGGCGTGCACGCCCCTGGGCAGCGTGCCCGGTGGGGCTGGGCTCTGCGCGGGCTGTCCGGGGGTGGGCGGTGGGCCGGAGCCACCCGGCGGCGCGGTCATGGGGCCGAATATTACTCACGTTATGGCGGGGGTCACATCCCCTACCCGGGCCACCACGCGGCCGTCCGCATGTTCACCCCGGTACCGCGCAGCGGCGTCCCCTCGGCGAGCCAACGCGCCCGCGCCTCCCGGGCCAGCCGGGGCGGCAGCCCGCCGGACGCGTTCACCACCCGGTGCCACGGGGCCCCAGCACCATGGCGGGCCATGATCGCCCCAACCAGCCGCGCCGACGTCCGCCCGGAGCGGTCGGCCAGCGCCTCGGCCACCGCTCCGTACGACATCACCCGGCCGGGTGGGATCCGGTCGACCAGTTCCAGCACGGCCTCGACGTACTCGTCAGGTGTCACAAGCGGCCAGACTATGGGAACGGCGACAGGCCACGCCGCGACGACAGCGCAGAATGGGCGGGTGCGCGACGCAGTCACGGCGGCCCGGCGGGTCGTTGTCAAGATCGGGTCCTCCTCGTTGACCACCGCCAGCGGCGGTCTGGACGACGGGCGGGTCGACGCGTTGGTCGACGCCCTCGGCCTACGGGCCACTGACGGCCGCGAGGTGGTGCTGGTCTCGTCCGGCGCGATCGCCGCCGGCCTCGCCCCGCTCGGTCTGCCCCGGCGACCGCGAGACCTGGCCACCCAGCAGGCCGCCGCCAGCGTCGGCCAGGGCCTGCTGATCGGGCGGTACGCGGCCGCGTTCGCCCGGCACGGCCGTACCGTCGGCCAGGTGCTGCTCACCGTCGACGACGTGACCCGACGGGCCCACTATCGCAACGCGTACCGCACCCTGCGCAAGCTGCTCGACCTGCGGGCGGTGCCGATCGTGAACGAGAACGACACGGTCGCCACCGAGGAGATCCGGTTCGGCGACAACGACCGGCTGGCCGCGCTGGTGGCCGCGCTGGTCGACGCCGACCTGCTGGTACTCCTCTCCGACGTCGACGCGCTCTGGACCGGGAACCCGACCCGACCCGGCTCCCGCCGCATCCCCGAGGTACGCGACGAGGCGGACCTGGTAGGTGTCGAGATCGGCGGCAGCGGCCGCGCGGGAGTCGGCACCGGCGGCATGATGACCAAGGTGGAAGCGGCCCGGATCGCCACCGGCTTCGGCATCCCGGTGGTGCTCACCTCCGCCGCCCAGGCGGTCGCCGCGCTGGCCGGTGAGCCGGTCGGCACCTTCTTCCACCCCAGCCTCCGGCGACCCGCGGCCCGGCTGTTCTGGCTCGCCCACGCCACCGCGCCCCGGGGCCGGCTGCACCTCGACCCGGGCGCGGTCGCCGCGGTGGTGGGGCGACGCAAGTCGCTGCTGCCCGCCGGGATCACCGCCGTGGACGGCGCCTTCACCGCCGGCGACCCGGTCGACCTCGTCGACACCTCCGGCGCACCGGTGGCCCGAGGGCTGGTCAATTACGACGCGATCGAGCTGCCCGGCCTGCTCGGGCGGTCGACCGCCGACCTCGCCGCGGCGCTCGGCCCGGCGTACGAACGGGAGGTCGTCCACCGCGACGACCTGGTGCTGCTGTAAGAGACCGTCCAACCTGAGGAGTTGTGCAATGAGCGTGAGCGAGCAGGGCCGCCGGGCGCGAACGGCGGCGGAGACGCTGGCCGTGACGACGCGTACCGCCAAGGACGCCACGCTGCACGCGATGGCCGACGCGCTGGTGGCGCGTACGCCGGAGATCCTGGCCGCGAACGCCGCGGACCTGGCGGCCGGACGCGACGCCGGGCTGAGCGCGGCCGTGCTGGACCGGCTCGCCCTCGACGAGGGGCGGGTGGCCGGCATCGCCGACGCGCTGCGCCAGATGGCCGCGCTGCCCGACCCGGTGGGCGAGGTGGTCCGGGGCTCGACCCTGCCCAACGGGCTGGAGCTGCGGCAGATCCGGGTGCCGTTCGGAGTGGTCGGCGTCATCTACGAGGGGCGACCCAACGTGACCGTGGACGCCGCCGGGATCTGCCTGAAGGCCGGCAACGCGGCGCTGCTGCGCGGCTCCTCCTCGGCCGCGCACTCCAACGCGGCGCTGGTGACGGTGCTGCGGGACGCCATCGACGGTGCCGGACTGCCCGCGGACGCGGTGCAACTGGTGGACGCCAGCTCCCGCGATTCGGTCAAGGAGCTGATGCGGGCCCGGGGCCTGGTCGACGTGCTGATCCCGCGCGGCGGGGCGTCGCTGATCCGCACCGTGGTCGAGGAGTCGACCGTACCGGTGATCGAGACCGGGGTGGGCAACTGTCACGTCTACGTGGACGCCGCCGCCGACCTGTCGATGGCGGTCGCGATCACCCTCAACGCGAAGACGCAGCGCCTGTCCACCTGCAACACCGCAGAGTCGCTGCTGGTGCACGCCGACGTCGCCGACGCCTTCCTGCCGGCGATGCTGGCCGCGTTCGCCGAGGCCGGGGTGACCGTGCACGGCGACGCACGGGTAGCGGCCTACTCCGACGCCGTGGTTGCGGCCACCGACGAGGACTTCGGCACCGAATACCTCGCCGCCGACATCTCCGCCGCCGTCGTGGACTCGCTGGACGCGGCGGTCGCACACATCAGGCGGTACGGCAGCGGCCACACCGAGGCGATCGTCACCGACTCTCAGGCGGCCGCCCGGGAGTTCGTGGCCCGGGTCGACTCGGCGGCCGTGATGGTCAACGCCTCGACCCGGTTCACCGACGGCGGCGAGTTCGGCTTCGGCGCCGAGATCGGCATCTCCACCCAGAAGCTGCACGCCCGCGGCCCCATGGGCCTCCCCGAACTGACCAGCACCAAGTACGTGGTCACCGGCACCGGCCACCTCCGCCCCTGACCCGCACCCGCACCACCCTCCGCGATCTTGCACTTTCGGTCGCCGATACGGACCTGTTGCCCCACTTTGTAGAGGCAATAACTGCAAGATCGCGGGGAGCGGGGGTAACGGGGTCAGCGGAAGGCGCGGATCACGGCGAGGGTGGCGTGTACGTCGAACTGGTGGCCGTCGTCGCTGCTCCAGCCGCCGTCACTGCGCTGGGTCTCGGTGAGGCGGCGTCGGGCGGCGACAAGCGTCCACTCCTGATGATCGACGCCCACCCGGCGCAGCGTCACGGCGAGCCAGGCGGCATCGGCCGCCGACGCCTGCGGCAACCGCTCCGCCAACACCGCCTTGATCTGCGCCGACTCGTAGAACATCTGCTGCCGATGCAGGACGGCCGCGCTGAGCCACCCGGCGGCCAGGAAGGACGGCCAGCTGCCGTCGGGGCGCAGTTGGGCGGCGAGCGCCTGGCTGGCGGCCTGCACCACCCCGGCGTACGCCCCGCCGACCCGGTGGTCCAACGGACCGGCGGCCCGCGCGTCCAGGCCCGCCACCGTCAGCCAGAAGGCGGCGTTGGCGGTCAGGTACAGCCGCGCCTCCGGGTCACCCGGACGGGCCCACTCGGGCGCGGAGTCCGCGAGGGCCGGGTCCTCCTCCCAGCCGCCGTCGCGCTGCTGGCCGGCGGCGAGCCAGTCCAGGGCCCGGCGGGCGCTCGGGCGGCCCAGCGCGCCCAGGTCGTCCAGCTCCGCGAGGCGGAAACAGGTCGCGTCGACCGAGGCGACCTCGTCACCCCAGGACGCCGGCCAGCCGCCGCCAAGTGTCTGCCCGACCTCGGCGCTGTCGAGCACCTCCGGCGGTGGCTGCGTGCCGGTACGCAGCCAGGACAGGCGGGCACGCTCCACCGCATCTCCGTGAGCCACCACGAACCCGATCGCGGCGTCGATGTCGACCACGGCGGCCACGCTACCGGCGCAAACGTGATCTCGCCTCAGGAGGACGGATAGGTGAGATCCGACCGACGGCAGGGTAGCGGCGAGGGGCCCCTCCCCCATTGGACACGGCGGAGGGCCCCTCGGCTGCGGATCAGTAAACGGGCAGCGACGGATCGATCTGCTTGATCCAGGAGAGCACGCCGCCCTGCACGTGCACCGCGTCGCGGAAACCGGCCGCCTTCAACGCGGCCAACGCCTCGGCGGAGCGGACGCCGGACTTGCAGTGCAGCACGATCTGCCGGTCCTGCGGAAGCTTGGACAGCGCCTCACCGGAGAGGATCTCCCCCTTGGGGATCAGGGTGGCCCCGGGGATGCGGACGATCTCGTACTCGGCCGGCTCCCGGACGTCGACGAGGAAGATGTCCTTGCCGGCGTCCTGCCACTCCTTCAGCTCGGATGCGGTGATGGTCGCGTCGACCACCGCCTCCTGGGCCTCCACCGACACCGCGCCGCAGAAGTCCTCGTAGTCCTCCATGAGATCGGTGAGCGTCGGATTCTCACCGCAGAGCACGCAGTTCGGATCCTTGCGGACCTTGATCTTGCGGTAGCTCATCTCCAGCGCGTCGTAGACCATCAACCGGCCGACCAGCGGCTCACCGATGCCGGCGAGCAGCTTGATCGCCTCGTTGACCTGGATCGAGCCGATCGAGGCGCAGAGCACGCCCAGCACACCACCCTCGGCGCAGGAGGGGACCATGCCCGGCGGCGGGGGCTCCGGGTAGAGGCAGCGGTAGCAGGGGCCGTGCTCGGCCCAGAACACCGACGCCTGGCCGTCGAAGCGGTAGATCGACCCCCAGACGTACGGCTTGCCGAGCAGCACCGCCGCGTCGTTGACCATGTAGCGGGTGGCGAAGTTGTCGGTGCCGTCGACGATCAGGTCGTACTGGGCGAAGATGTCGCGGACGTTGTCCCGGTCCAGCGCGGTGTTGTGGATCTCGACGTTCACCAGCGGGTTGATCTCGCGGATGCTTGCCGCGGCCGACTCGGCCTTCGAGCGTCCGACGTCGGAGACCCCGTGGATGATCTGGCGCTGGAGGTTGGACTCGTCGACGGTGTCGAAGTCGATGATGCCCAGCGTGCCGACACCGGCGGCGGCCAGGTACATCAGGGCGGGCGAACCGAGGCCACCCGCGCCGACACAGAGCACCCGGGCGTTCTTCAGCCGCTTCTGCCCCTCCACCCCGACGTCCGGGATGATCAGGTGGCGCGAGTAGCGGCGGATCTCGTCAACGGTCAGCTCGGCGGCGGGTTCGACGAGCGGGGGCAGCGACACGGTGGACTCCCCGGGATCGATGGTGGGCAACCGGGCCATTGTCGCTCGGCGACGCGCCCATCGACCATGAGCAGGGACACGTCGCCCGCTATGCGGGAGCGGGAATACCGCCGGGCGGTCAGCGCTTGCCGCCGCCGTGGTCAGCCGATCAGCTCGCCGGCGTACCGGCGCCCGTCAAGGATCGGCCAGGCGTTCGGCAGGCAGCCGTCCAGGCCGTACGTCTGCTGCTGCATGACCGGCGCCGGGTCACCCGGTGCCGGACACGCCTCGTGCCCCTCCCCGAATTCGTGCCCGACCTCATGGTTGATGACGTACGCCCGGTAGACCTCCAGCGGTGCGCCGTAGTCCGGCACCGCCTCCAGCCAGCGGGCCAGATTGATGATGACCTGCCCGGGCAGCCGGCACGAGGTGTAGCCCTCGGTGCTCAGGCCCCCCTCGGCGCACATCGCCTCCGAGGTGCGCGGGGTGGCCAGGTAGACGGTGAAGTCGGCCGATTCCGCCTCGGCGATCCGCTGCACGCGCAGCTGGCCGGTGCCGATCCAGCTACGCGCGTCGGCCAGCACCCCGTCGACCGCGGCGGCGAAGGCAGCCGGGTCCTGGCCCGTGCCCCGTTCGACGGCGACCCGGTAGCGGGCCACCGGACCGTCCTCGCCGTGCACCGGCGAGTGGTCACCGGCCACCGTGAAGCTGCCGACGCCCGCCCATGGATACCGGCTCGGCCCGATTCGCTCGTCGCCTCCCGCGCCGGACGCGATCCGGTTGCCGAAGCCCTGCTGCTCCGGGGCGGCCACCCGCTGACCGGTCCGGGCCAGCAGCACCACCGCGGTGGCGGCCAGGACGAGCACCATGCCCAGCGTCACGATCACCCGGTACGGGACCAGCGGCCCGCAGTGCCGATCGTCGGGCTCCGGCGGGCCGCCCGAGCGCCGACAATCGCGCCAAAGGGGTGAAGAGGGCATGACGCCATCGTCGCACCTTATTCCGGCGCATCACCACATTTTGATCGACTGGGTGCGCTCCGCATGGATCCGCTCAGAGCGGCGGGCCCGCGTACCGCCGGCCGTCCAGATACGGCCACGGGTTCGCGACGCACCCCTTGAGGAAGAGCGTCTGCTGCATCATCACCGGCGCCGGCTTGCCACGCCCCGGGCAGCGCTCGTGCCGGTTGCCCAACTCGTGCCCGACCTCGTGATTGACCACGTACGTCCGGTACAGCGACAGCGGCACGTCGGCCTCGACGAAGTGCGGCACCGACAGCCGCCACCGGTCCAGGTTGATGATCACTTTCCCCGGCGCGCGGCAGGAGGTGTACGGCCGGCCACCGACCCGGATGTCCACACCTCCGGCCGCGCACATCCGGCCCGCCGTCCCGGCCGTGGCCAGGTAGACGGTGAAGTCGTGACGAGCGCTGCGCTCGACCTGCCGCAGCCGCAGCCGGTCGCCGTCCACCCAGCTGCCCGGGCCGGCCAGCGCCGTCCGCACCGCCAGGGCGAACTCGCCCGCGTCCACGCCGGCGCCGGACTCCACCGCCACCCGGTAACGCCGGAGGTCACCGGCCGTACCCAGCACCGGGCCGGTCCGGTCGTCATAGCCGAACCGACCCGGGCCGGTCGACGGGATCGAACCGGGCTCCTGCAGAACCGGTGGCGCGGGCGACGGGGACACCGCCACCGGCGACGGCGTCTCCACAGGTGCCACGGACGACGGGGCCACGGGCGGCCCGGACCCCACCGGGTCGACCTCTTCGGCCGCCCCCGAGCCCACACCGGTGCCGCCGGCCACCATCGTCACCACGGCACCGACGGCGGCCACCAGCACCGCCAGCCGGATCAGCGCACCCGTCCCGGGCCGCCGACGACGCCGCCCGCCCCCGTCGGACACGGTCCGGTCCGCCGTCTGACCATCGCGGCCCCGCCGGACGGCATGACGGCCAGCGGAATGCGCCGATCGAAGACGGCTACCAGGGCTGTGCACCCGGTCATCCTGCCAGGTCGGCCCGGCGGGCGGGTTCCCCAGTCTCGGCGAGCAGCCCGAGCACGGCCCGGGCCACCAGGCGCGGCACCTCAAGTTGAGCCACGTGACCGACACCGTTGATCATCAGGAGGCGGCTGTCCGGGATCACCCGGGCGGCCTGCGGCGCCACCCGCACGTCGACCAGCCGGTCCTGCCGTCCCCCGATGACCAGCGACGGTGCCCGCACCGTACCGGCCATCCGCCACAGCGAGCCCGACCCGGGCAGGTACGACCGCACGAAGCTGGACACCAGGCCACGAAAGGTCCGCACGTACGCCGCCGCGTAGTGCTCCGCCTCGTAGCGGACCCGGATCTCTTCCAGCGCCTCGCGCCTACGCTGGTCGCTGATCCGGCTGAGATCGGCCACGCACGCCTCCATGACCTGCTGGGCCATCACCTCGGGCGCGAGCTGGGCCAGCCGCCAGGCGGCCACCCGTTCGCCCCGGGGGATCGCCAGCAGCGGCAGCATCCGTCCCTGCAACGACCGGCGGAAGTCGAGGAACGGCAGGGCCGGCGACACCAGGGTCAGTGTCCGGACCAGATCCGGCCGGAGGGCGGCCACCCGTACCGAGATCGCACCGCCCAGCGAGTTGCCGAGCAGGTGCACCGGCCCACGGTCGGAGTGCTCGATCCAACGGATCACCCGGTCCGCGAAGACCGGCACCGTGTAGCGCCGGCCCGGCTCGCTGCGGCCGAAGCCGGGCAGGTCGATCGCCTGACCGTCCAGCCGCTCGGCGAGCAGGCCGGCCAGGTCGGTCCAGTTCTGCGACGAGCCGCCCAGGCCGTGCACGTACAACGCTGGTTCGGCGTCCGGGCCGGTGGCCGGCGTCTCCCGGACGTAGGTGACCGCTCCGTCGAGTCGCACCTCGCGCCCCGGCCAGGGCGGCGGAACCGAGTGGGCGGGCAGCAGCCCTTCGGGCCAGAGGGTGGCAGGCTTCACCGTTCCAGTCTGCCTGGAACGGCTCACGCCAGCAGCGCCTCCAGCCGACGGTTGACGGCGGCCAGGGTGGCGCGTACCACCGCCTGCCGGGGATCGCCGGCCACCAGCGCGGAACCGGCCAACTGCTCGACCCAGCCGTCGCAGACCAGCAGCACCACCACGGTGGCCACCTCGCAGTTGCCGAACGGCACCACCGCGGCGTGCTCCACGAAGCACCGTCCACGTTCCGCAGTGGGAACGGCGGCACAGAGCAGCTCGTCGATCGCCGCCGCCGCCGCGACGCCGCACAACCGCAGCACGAAGCCGTCCACGGCGGGTCCGGTGGCGTACCCCGAGGCGTTGTGATCGCCCGCGACCAGCCTGACCTCGACGTTGGCGTCCAGCCCGAACGTACTCACCTGGACGTGGTCGAGTACCACCCGGGGGCCCGGCACCCCGCCGGTGTCCAGCGGCCGGGACGGCGCGGACTCGGTCGTGGTGAGTTGCCCGCCGGAGTAGGAGGCACCGAGGGTCGCCGGACTGCCCGGCACACCCGACTCGTCCACTACCGCCCGGCCCCGGTGCGGAGTCGGGGACTGCCGGCGCCGCCGGGTCGTCTCCGGCACGGTCTCCGGCCGGCTCGGCGGAGCCTCCGTCCGAGTGCCACCGGGTCGGGCGGACGGACGCCGCGGCTCGGCGACCGGACGCGTCTCACCCGCCTCGCTCCGGCTCTCCGCAGCGCGTCGACGCACCGGCGCAGCGGGCACTCCGGGCAGGCCACGCGGTGCCGCGGCCAGCCCCATCCGCTCCTGCAACAGGCGAGCGACGTGTCGGCTCACTTCGGCCGGGTCGGCCCCGTCGGCGAGGTCGAGGCGCAGGCTGTGCGCCCCGGCGGGGGTACGCCGCAGGGCGGCGTCGCGGACGCCCTCGACTCCTCGGACAGCGGCGAGGATCGCGTTGACGTCGAAGCCCTCCGGCCGGTCCCGCAGCGTGGCCGGCTCGTCGTCACGGCGGAGATGAGTGGCGATCCGGGCGAGTTCCGGGGTTTCGGCGGGTGGCTCCACGGCTGGCGGCTCCGGCACGACGGGCACGTCCGGTTCGGCAGGGACGCGCTGCGGCAACACGGCCGTGGTGCTGTCCTGCGATCGGTCACCGGCCGACTCGGTCGACGGCACCGGATCGGGCGCGGACCGGCGTGCCGCATAGGGGGCTGCACTCGTCGGGACGGGCGCAGAGGGGGTGCGCTCGCGGCGGCCGGGCTCACCCGGAACCTGGTCGGTCGCGGCCGGCCCGGTGATCGGATCCGGCGGGGCGGGAGCAGAGACGGGCGTGGCTGTCGGCTCGTCCGGAACCGGCCGCAGCCGGAACGGACGATACCCGGGCGGATCGGCGGCCGACCGGGCCTCGGCGACCGGTGGCGTCGAGCCGGGATCGAGGGTTTCCCGCCGACTCGGCGGGTCAGGCTGCGGCGCGCTGCCGATGGGGGCGGTCGACCGGGTTCCGGCCGGTGGAGCGCTGGTCGGATCGACCGCACCGGATGGCGTGCCGGCCGGCGGGGAACTGGCCGGATGCAGCGCCCACGGCAGACGCTCGTCGGTCGGCTGGCCGCCGGACCGGTTGCCCCAGGACGGGGCCTCCTCGTTCCGCGTACCCCAGGGCAGGCCCTCGTTCGCCGGTGCGCCGCTGACCGGCGGCAGCGCCCAGGACGGACGTTGCTCCGCCGGCGGCGACTCCGGCGCACGCGCCCACGACGGCCGCTGGGGGGCCGGCGGGGCGCTTGTCGGATCGCCGCTGGCCGGGGGCAGCGCCCAGGACGGACGCTCCTCGGCCGGCGGCACCTCGGGCGCACGCGCCCACGAGGGCGGTTGCGGGAACGGGGGTGCGCTGGTCGGGTCGACGGCGGCCGGCGTGTCCCCGGGCTCGGGCGCGGTGGGCGACTCGCCCTCCGCAGGCTCGGCATCCCGGCGGGTCTCGTACGGCCGGGGCCGCTCCGCACGGACCGGCTCGTACGGGCGGGTCGGCTCGGCGCGGACCGGCTCGTACGGGCGGTTGGGCTCGCTGGCCCAGTTCCGGGCCGGCGCCTCACGGGACCGACGGTCGGCGGACTCACCGTCGTCGCGCGCCCACGGCGGCGCCCAGTCGCGAGCCGGGCCGGGCTGTGCCCAGCTGGGTCGGTCCGCATCACCGGCGGGCTGGTCGGCGGGCGACCAGCGGGCAGGCTGGTCGGCGCCGCCCGAAGGGTGGTCGGCCGGCCCGCCGGCCTGATCGTTGACCGGCGCGGTCGGCCAGGGCTCGCCGACCGACTCCGGCGGGAAGCCCTCGTCCCAACTCTGCTGCCGGCCACCCGTCGGGCCCTCACCGGACCGTTCGGCGGTGGGCGCGTGCAGGCCGGGTGGCATCTCGAAGCCGGAGGGAGCGGTGCCGACGGGCGGCACCTGCACGGCCGGGGGCGACGAGGTCGGCAGACCGGTGCCGGTGGTCACCGGCAACTCGCCGGACGGCGCCGGGCGTGGGGCCGGTACGACAAGCCGGTCCTTGCCGGGGTCCTGACCCGGCCCGTGCAGGCCGGGCGGGGCGCTGACCGGGGCATGCCGGTTGGCCGGCGTCTGGTCCGCGACGGGCGTGCCGTTCGTCCGGTGGCCGTTGACGTGGTTGCCGTTGACCCGCACGGGCCGCTCCGGCTCCGCCTGCTCACCGACAGGAGCGGGCAGGTCGGCATGGCGTGACGAGGCGGTGGCCCAACCGGACGGGGACTCCGGCTGCGGCCTGGTCGCTTCGGAACCGGGCACGACCTCGGGCCCCCACGACCAGTCGACCGGTGGCGGACCCCACCCGTTGCCGGAACGGGCCAGGTCATCGCGCTGACCCGTCCCGTCGCCGTGCTCTCCCGGGGTGGCGGCACCGGGTTGCCCTGTTTCACTCACCGCGCGCTCCTTGGTCGCCCCCGCTGAGGCTACCGTGTGGCGACAGTGGCGATAAGTTACAGCGGCGGGCCAATTCCGCGAGGGGCTGAGGAGCCCCGACCGGGTTCGGGTGATATGCCGGCCCGTACGACAACCTCGGAGGTTCCCATGACCGCTGTGGGGAACGGCGCCCAGACCGCCGGCCGACCCACGCGCCTGCCCCGTTCGGCGCGCCGCAAGCAGCTACTTGCCGCTGCTCAGGAGGTGTTCGTCGCGCAGGGTTACCACGCTGCGGCCATGGACGACATCGCCGAGCGGGCCGGGGTCTCCAAGCCGGTGCTGTACCAACACTTCCCCGGCAAGATGGAGCTCTATCTCGCGTTGCTCGACACGCATTGTGACGCGATCGTCGCCAAGGTGCACGACGCCATGGCGAGCACCACCGACAACAAGGAGCGGGTCAGCGCGTCGGTGCGGGCGTACTTCGACTTCGTCGATCACGAGAGCGAAGCCTTCCGCCTGGTCTTCGAGTCGGATCTGCGCAACGATCCGGCCGTGCGGCAACGCGTGGAGCGGGTCGAGCAGGGCTGCATCGCGGCGATCACCGACACGATCATCTCCGACACCGGGGTCAGCCGGGCGCACGCCGAACTGCTCGCCTCGGGCCTGGTGGGCGCGGCCGAGACCGCCGCGCAGTTCTGGCTGGCCGGCGGCCGCCAGGTACCCAAGGCCGAGGCCGAGGCGTTGGTCGCGGCGCTGTCCTGGCGGGGCATCGCCAGCTTCCCGCTGCAAGGTGAGTCAGCCTGACCTTCGACCTTGTGATCGGATAGCCTTCGCAGGGCGGCCATTTCGCCCGATGGAGGAGGCACAGTGGAGGTCAAGATCGGCGTGCAGTACGCGCCGCGCGAGCTGGTCCTGGAGAGCGCACAGTCGCCGGCCGAGATCGAGCGGATCGTGACCGACGCCGTCGCCAGGGGCGAGGGCACTCTCTCCCTGACCGACGAGAAGGGGCGGCGGGTGATCGTGCCGGTCGGCAAGGTCGCCTACGTCGAGATCGCCGAGGCATCCCCTCGGGCGGTCGGTTTCACCGTCCGCTGACGTTCTGACCGACCGGCGACAGGACCGGCGGGGCGGGCTGTCCCGCCGCACCGCCCTGTTGCCGGTCTCTGCTCAGTCGTTGCGCCCAACTCAGTTGTTGAGCCCGACGGCGGCCATCCGCGCGGTGTGCGCAGCGGTCAGCCGCCGGAACAATTCCGCCACGTCGACGTCACCACCCGCGGCGATCAGCATGGTGAGGGCCCCATGGTCGGCGGTGGCGACCCGCCCCGCCTGGGACAGCGCCTCGCCGACCAGACGTCGCGCCCACATCGACAGCCGGCCCGCCACGGTCGGATCGGCCTCCACGGCCAGCCGGATCTCGGCGGCGGCGAACTCCGCGTACCGCGACTCGTGCAGCACGTCGAGGACCAGCTGACGGTCGGGCTCTCCCAGCGCGACCGCGATCCCCCGAAGGAAGTCATCGGTGATCGCGTCACCGACGTACGCCTTGGTGACCGCCTCCGCCCAGTCGCGAGGCTCGGTCGAGTCGTGGTACGCCTGCAACGGCATGACGTACGCCGCCATCGCGTCGTCGGGCGGCACGCCGAGCGCGGTGAGCCGGTCGGCCACCCGCCGGTAGTTGGCGATCTCGGCAGCTGCCATCTCACTCAAAGCTGCCCGGCGGCGCAGGTCGGGAGCGAGCCGGGCGTCGGCCGCCATCCGGTCGAAAGCGAGCAGTTCACCGAGGGCCACCAGACCGAGCAGGTCGGCGACGGCGTGGCCGGGCGGGGTGGGGGCGGACACGTGCGCAGGCTACCGTCCGGCCGGGGTACCGGCAGGCCCGAGCGAAACCCGCCACCCCGACAATGTGTGATACAGGTCACTTACAAACCTTTGCGCCGCCACCGGCCCCCGCGGAATCGGGACGCTGTTTGGCCCGTTCAGGTAGCATGGAGGAGTTGCCGTAGGTGCCGATCCGGCTGGAGTCAACTCCGATCCGGTCGAAGTCCGACCCACGGCGCGCGTGCGGCCCGGTCCGCCCGGCTCTCTGCCGCCGACCGTGTGGCCCGCGCCATACCGAACGCGCCCTGAGGACATGACGGGGCGCACCCACGAGAGGGCACCCCCAAATCCACATGAGTGAGCCGATTCAAGACATTATCGACGGCCAGGAACTGGCCCCGACCGCTCCGGTCCGACCGGAGGCACCGACCTTCGCCGAGCTCGGCGCGCGCGCCGAGACCGTCGACGCGCTGGCCGCGGCCGGCATCACCCGCGCCTTCGCCATCCAGGAGTACGCACTGCCGATCGCGCTGCGCGGAGCTGACCTGATCGGGCAGGCGCCGACCGGCACCGGCAAGACCCTGGGCTTCGGCGTACCGCTGCTGGAGCGGGTCTTCGCACCCGACGAGGGCGGCGACGGGCTGCCGCAGGCCCTGGTCGTCGTACCAACCCGCGAGCTGGGCATCCAGGTTGCCAAGGACATCGCCGCTGCCAGCCGCACCCGGGGCGTACGGGTGCTGCCGATCTACGGCGGCGTCGCGTACGAGCCGCAGATCGAGGCGTTGCGCAAGGGCGTGGAGATCCTCGTCGGCACTCCGGGACGCCTGCTGGATCTCGCCAAGCAGAAGCATCTGCGCCTGCACGGGGTACGCGCACTGGTGCTGGACGAGGCTGACCGGATGCTCGACCTCGGCTTCCTCGACGACGTCGAGCGGATCCTGGCGATGCTGCCGGAGGACCGGCAGACCATGCTCTTCTCCGCGACCATGCCGGATCCGATCGTGACGCTGTCCCGACGCTTCCTGCGCCACCCGATCACCATCCACGCCGGGCACACCGCCGAGACCGGCCCGTCGCCGCAGACGGAACAGCTTGTCTACCGCACCCACTCGATGAACAAGATCGAGATCGTGGCCCGGATCCTCCAGGCGGAGAGCCGCGGCCTGACCATCATCTTCACCCGAACCAAGCGGGCCGCCGACCGCGTCGCCGAGGACCTGGACTTCCGTGGCTTCGCGGTCGCGGCGGTGCACGGCGACCTCGGTCAGGGCGCCCGCGAGCGGGCCCTGCGGGCGTTCCGGGCCGGAAAGATCGACACTCTGGTCGCCACCGACGTGGCAGCCCGGGGCATCGACGTCAGCGGCGTCACCCACGTGATCAACTACGACTGTCCGGAAGACCAGGACACCTACACCCACCGGATCGGCCGGACCGGTCGGGCCGGCGCGACCGGTGTCGCGGTGACCTTCGTCGACTGGGACGACATGCCCCGCTGGCGGATCATCGACAAGACGCTCGGCCTGGACATGCCCGAGCCGCCGGAGACGTACCACACCTCGCCGCATCTCTACACGGACCTGCACATCTCCACCGAGATCACCGGCACCCTGCCGACCGCGGAACGCACCCGTGCGGGACTGGCCGCCGAGGTCGAGGAGGACCTGGGTGGTGGCCGCTCCCGGCGGGGCGAGCCGCGTGGCACTCGCCGCCGCAGTCGCGGCGACGGCGGTCGTGGTGAGGGCGGTCGTGGTGAGGGCGGGCGCGGACGCGGCGGCAGCGGTCGCCGGCAGGACGGTGCCGACACCACGCCGACCGACGCCACCGCGAGTGACGCCGAGGAAGGCACTCGTACTCCCCGGCGTCGTCGGCGTCGCCGGGCCGGCGAGGCGGTGGCGGGCGCCGAGACCGTGTCGACGGCCGTCGACGGCACCCCCGCCGAGGCGACCACCGACCGCAGCGAGGACGGCGCCGGTGAGGCTACTCCGCGCCCGCGCCGCCGCCGACGCCGCCGTGGTGCCGCAGCCGACAGCGGTACGCCGGCCGAGGCGACCACCGACTGACCACGTACCGCCCGAGGCGGCGGAGAGCGGCCAGTGCCACTGGCCGACCCGTCGCCGCCCGGGCGGTGCTTGCTGTCCGGCCCCTTTGCTCTGCTTCACTCCACGCACCGGCCAAGCGCCGGAACCTGTGCGTCGGTTGAAGCAGAGCTGGCGGATGGGCAGCGCAGGGGTCGTGGGCCGCCTGCCAGCTGACGAATGCTGCCGAATCCTCCCCGAAAGATGGAGCGATGCCCGAACCACTGGACTCCGCCCTGGCCGAGGTCCGCTCGATGCTGCTCGGACCGAGCCTGACCCGGGCCGTGGCGGCCGGACGGCGGCGCGGCCAGCGTCCCTCGGTGATCCGGGCCGAACTGCGGCCCGTCGCCCTCAAGGCCGGTCAGCGGTTGCAGATCTCCACCTCCGACGGAGCCCGGCCCCACACCCGCAACCTGAGCCCGGGACCGGAGGCGGACGCCGCGGTGGAGGCGCTGCTGGCCGAGCCGTTCGGCAACTGGCATGTGGAGACCGCCGACGCCACCCTGCAATTGCGGGTCACCAAGTCGGGTGAGGCCCAGGTGCACCGCAGCACGGCGAGCCGGTCGGCCGCTCCAGCGGCAGCGACCGGGCACGACCGGGCCAAGGAGTACCTGCTCGATCCGGGCGATCCGCTCTTCGCCGAGATCGGCGGCTCGGCGGCCAAGCGACGACAGGTGGACGCGTTCCTGCGGGCGCTGACCGCCACCCTTCCGGACGGGCTGGCCGGGCAGTTGGACCGACCGCTGCGGGTGGTGGACCTGGGTTGCGGCAACGCGTACCTGACCTTCGCCGCGTACCGCTACCTGTCCCGGTCGGGCCTGGACGTCGAGCTGGTCGGCGTGGACGTGCGCGACGACCAGCGCCGCCGCAACACCGAACTGGCCGAGCGGCTGGGCTGGGCCGGACGGGTGCGGTTCGTCGCCGGCACGATCGCCGACGCGGCTGTCGAACCACCGCCCGACCTGGTGCTCGCACTGCACGCCTGCGACACCGCCACCGATGAGGCGCTGGCCCGGGCGGTGGGCTGGCACGCCCGCTGGGTGCTCGCCGCGCCGTGCTGCCACCACGACGTCGCGACGCAGCTGCGTAACCGGCCGGCACCGGGGCCGTACGACCTGCTCACCCGGCAGGGCATCCTGCGGGAGCGCTTCGCGGACGTCCTCACCGACGCGCTGCGTGCCGGGCTGCTCCGGTTGCACGGCTACCGGGCCGAGGTGGTCGAGTTCGTTGACTCCGCACACACCCCCCGGAACCTGCTCATCCGGGCCCGGCGAACAGGTGCCGACCCGACCGCCGCCCAGCGCACGGAGTACCGGGACCTGGTCTCCCAGTGGCAGGTCACACCCCGGCTGGAGACGCTGCTCACGCAGGCTTCGCCCACGGTGTGACGGATTAGCGGCTCGCCACCGGAATCGTCTGGTCGATCAGTCAGTTGTCGAGCGCCCTTCCCGTACTACTCTCGAAGAGCGCACCGTCGGGTGCCGGTCGGGAGGGAAGACCCACCGGATGGGTTCGGCAGAGGTTTCGCCGCAGATGGCCTTCGCGCGTTTCGTACGCCGCGCCATCGACGATGCCCGCGAGGAGCGCGGCTGGACCGTCACCGACCTGGCCGCCCATACCGGCGTCGGTCGCTCGACCGTCTTCCGCTGGCTCGCCGGTGACTGGCAGGACTATCCCGAACTGGCAAAGGTCCGAGGCTTCTGCGCCGCGCTCGATCTGCCGGTGGCGGCTGCCTTCCGCGCTCTCGGTCTGCCCGACGCGGGCCCCGGGTCCTGGCGACGCGGCGACGACGGCCCGGTGGAGGCCGATGTGCGGGTGATCCTGCAACGGTTGGCGGATCCGGCGGTGCCGGCCGAAGAAAAACACCACATCCGCGACCTGCTGCGCTACCTCGCCCGCCGGCCGGTCCGCCGGCCGGCGGACCCCACCGCCGCACCGATGCGCCGGACGGCGGGCTGACACAGGGCCTAAGGCACCGACACCGTGAATTCTGCCGTGCGTACCTCTCCCCCCGTGGCGAAGTCCAGGTAGAGGCGGTACCGCCCAGGCCCCGGCGTGGTCAGCCAGAACCGGATCGCCCCGTCGGCCAGCTCCGCCTCCGGGTGCACGTGCAGATAGCCGAGGTCGCCCTCGCGCAACGCGACGAGGTGACCGTACGCGCCGAGGTAGCGCTCCAGCGCCGGGCCGGCGCCGTCCGCCCCCGTGATCCGGAAGTCGACCGGCACGGTGAGCCCGGGCTGGGGAACCCCCTGGTACGTGACGGTGAAGTCGTCGGCCCTGGCCGTGGTCGCCGGTGTGGGCAGGTCACGAGGCGTGTAGCTGCCGGGCGCGACCAGATCCACCCCGAGCGTCGTCGCCGTCTGTCGGCCGTCGTCGGCGACGGCGGTGAAATCGGCGTACGCGCGCCAGACGCCGGGCGACGGCAGCGTGAGCGGCACCGACCAGGTGCCGTCCACCGCCATGGTCGGATGCAGGTGCTGATAGCCGGACAGGTCCCGACGCACCACGATCACGTGCATCGGCTTGTCGTGCACCACCGCGAACCGGGTGACCGTCCGCCGCTGCCCGTCCCGGATCTGGAAGCGCATCTCACCTGCCTGACCGGGGGTGAACTCGGCGGTCAGCGGGGCCAGGGTGTAGCCGTCGCGGCTGACGGCCAGACCGCCGGCCTCGGCCGCCGCGTCCTGGTCGGCGCCGTGCGAGTGCGCGCCGGCGCCGGGGGCGTGGGGGTGATCGGCCAGCGCGCTGTCGGTGCCGCCGGCCGCCGTGGGGCCACCGCCCCCGTTGATCCGCCCGAGCCCGAATCCGAGCAGCACCGCCAGCACGAGCCCGCCCACCACCAGCGCCAGCCGCAGCGTGGCGCGATCCGGTACGGCCGAGGCCGCGGCAGGCGCCCGGCGGGCCGGCGTCACGCCGGAGTCCTGACCGGCGACTGGTCGCTCGGTGGTGCGTACCGACCCGAGCGCGGGCGCGTCGGGTGCCTGGTCAGCCATGCGCCCACCGTACCGCCGGGCGAATCGGACACCCGGCGGGCCGACCGGATCGTGGTTCCGGTCGCATCCTCAGGCGGCGACGGCGAGTGCGAGCGGCAGCACGCCGGTGGCGCCGGCGCGGCGCAGTTCCCGGGCCGCCATCGTCATGGTCCAGCCGGAGTCGACCAGGTCGTCCACCAGCAGCACCGGGCCGTCCAGGTCGGCGACGGCCTCGGCGAGACGGTCGGGGACGGTGAGGGTGCCGTGCAGGGCGCGTACCCGCTGCGCGCTGTTGCCGCCCGGACCGTCGGCGGCCACCGACCCGGTGGGGATTACCTGGCCGAGCAGCGGCAGCCGGCCGACGGCGGCGATCCGCTCGGCCAGCGAACCGACAAGCGCCGGACGGGTCCGGGAGCCGACCGCGACCACCCCGGCCGGGCGGTCCGGCCAGGGGTCGTCACCGTGCGCCCACGCCTTGAGCACCTCGACGACGGCGGCGGCCACGTCGTCGGGCACCGGGCCGTCCGGCGCGTCCGGGCCGACCAGCCCGCGCAGCCGACCGCCCCAGCCGAGATCCGACAGCCGGCCGACGGCGCGGCCCGGCAGCGCCTGTTCCGTCGGGGCGATGCGCCCCTTCAGGGGTACGCCGACCGACTCCAGCCCGGTCGGCCAGAGCTTCTTCGGCGCGACCTGCACCCCGGGGCGGCCGAGGAAGGTCTGCGCGGCGGTCAGCGCGGCCGCCGACACCTCGGGCGGGAACAGCGGCTCGGCGCAGCGGTCACACCGGCCGCAGTCGACCGCCTCCGCATCGTCCAGACATTCGCGCAGGTAGCGCATCCGGCAGCCGGTCGTCGCCGCGTACTCGACCATGGCTTGTTGTTCGGCGGTGCGGGCGGCGGCGACGCGACGCAACCGGGCCTCGTCGTAGGTCCAGGGCTCCCCGGTGGCGAGCCAGCCGCCCCGTACCCGGCGGACCGCGCCGTCCACGTCGAGCACCTTGAGCATCAGTTCCAACCGGGCCCGGCGCAGATCCACCAGCGGCTCCAGGGCCTGCGTGGACAGCGGCCGGTCGGTGTGCAGCGCGGCCAGCACCGCGCGGACCTGCTCCTCGGGCGGGAAGGCCAGTGAGGCGAAGTACCGCCAGATGGCCGCGTCCTCGGCACCGGGCAACAGCAGCACCTCGGCATGTTCGACGGCCCGCCCGGCCCGGCCGACCTGCTGGTAGTACGCGATCGGCGACGGCGGCGCGCCGAGATGCACGACGAAGCCGAGATCCGGCTTGTCGAAACCCATGCCGAGCGCGCTGGTGGCCACCAGGGCTTTGATCTTGTTGTCCAGCAGGTCCTGCTCGGCGGCGCGGCGGTCGGCGTCCTCGGCCTGCCCGGTGTACGCGGCCACCGCCCAACCGCGCGAGCGGAGGAACTCGGCGGTCTCGGTCGCCGAGGCCACCGTCAACGTGTAGACGATGCCCGCACCGGGGAGCCGGTCCAGGTGGTCGGCGAGCCAACCGAGCCGGTGCGCCGGGCTGGGCAGGTCGAGCACGCCCAACCGCAGCGACTCCCGGTCCAGGCTGCCGCGCAGCACCAGGACGTCCGGTCGCGGCCCGGCCGCCGCTGTCGGTTCGGTGCCCAGTTGCTCGGCCACGTCCCGGGTCACCCGGGCGTTGGCGGTGGCGGTGGTCGCGAGCACCGGGGTGCGCTCGGGCAGGTTACCGAGGAAGGTGCGCAGCCGGCGGTAGTCCGGCCGGAAGTCGTGCCCCCAGTCCGACACGCAGTGCGCCTCGTCGACCACCAGCAGACCGGTGGTGGCGGCCAGCTTCGGCAGTACGGCGTCCCGGAAGTCCGGGTTGTTGAGCCGTTCCGGGCTGATCAGCAGCACGTCCACCGTGCCGGCGTGGATCTCGGCGGTGATGGCGTCCCACTCGTCCAGGTTCGCCGAGTTGATGGTGCGGGCCCGGATGCCGGCCCGGGCCGCCGCGTCGACCTGGTTCCGCATCAGGGCCAGCAACGGCGACACGATCACGGTCGGGCCGGTGGGTCCGGCCCCGGCGCCCTGGCCGTCGCGGTCGCGCAACAGCGCCGTCGCCACGAAGTACACAGCCGACTTGCCCCACCCGGTGCGCTGCACGCAGAGCACCCGACGCCGGTCCACCACCAGCGCCTCGATCGCCCGCCACTGGTCCTCGCGGAGCCGGGCCTGCGCGCCGGCCAGCCGCCGCAGCACCGCCTCGGCCCGCTGCCGTACCACCGTCCGTTCCTGGCCCATCCGACGTTTCTACCAGCGTCGCGGCGGCAGAGCCGGGCCGCGTCCGGGAGTGTGTTCTACCATTCCCGTTCGATACCGGAGAGAGAGACGAGATGACTCAGCGAACCGGCACCACCGCCACGACCCGCCGTCTCGCGGCCGTGGCCGCCGCCCTGCTGGCCGCGACAGTGGTGGCCGGCTGCGACGACGAGGCCACTCCGGCGGCGGCGCCACCACCGCCGGACCCGAAGCAGGAGCTGCTGGCGGCCGTGCCGGGTGAGCAGGACCCGGCCTTCCGCTTCACCACCAGCGACTCGTCCGGGGACGTCTCCGGCGTGGTCGACCCGGTGAACCGGGGCATGGACATCGACACGGTCACCAAGGACAAGGACTTCACGCTTGAGATGTCCTTCCGGATGGTCGAGTCACGCACCTGGATGAAGGTCAACTTCAAGGGTGCCAAGGACATCCAGAAGCTGATGAAGCTGCCAACCAAGTGGATGGAGCTGGATCCGGCGAAGATCGAGGGACCGGACTCGCTGCCCACCTACGAGGGCACCGACCCGGGCAACGCCGACGCGATCATCCGCGCGGCCTCCGATGTCCAGGCCGGTGAGCCCGGGACGTACACCGGTGTGGTGGACCTGTCCGTGGTGCCGGAGCTGGCTGACGCCCTGGAGGGCGTGGCCGCGCTCGACGACACCGACGGGCAGCTTCCGCTCAGCGCGGTGGTCGGCGCGGACGGCAACCTGTCCTCGCTGACGCTGGAGATCCCGCCGGCCGGCAAGAAGAAGGCGTCCGAGTACGTGGTCGAGTACTTCGACTTCGGTGCCGCCCCCGCCGTCGTCGCGTTCACCGAGGAGCAGGCCCAGCAGGCCCCGAACGCCGCGTACGACCTGCTGAACGGCTGACGGGTCAGCGGCCGAACACCGACCCCCCGTTGACGCCGAGCACCTGCCCGGTGACGTAGCCGGCGGCGGGGCTGGCCAGGTAGCGCACCGACTCGGCGACGTCGTCCGGCACCCCGGCCCGGCCGACCAGGGTCGCGGCCACCCGCTGCGCGTGGCCCTCGGGGGTCATCCGGCCGTCGAAGAACTCGGTCTCCGCGACGTAGCCCGGGCTGACCACGTTGACCGTGATCTGATCCGGCCCGAGTTGGGCCGCGAGGCTGTACGCCCAGCCGTGCAGCGCCGCCTTCGCCGCCGAGTACGCGTCACCGCCACCGCGCTGTGCGGCGATGGAGCTGATCAGGATCACCCGACCGCCGGGCCGGCGCAGTGCCGGCCGCAGCGCCTCGGTGAGCAGCACCGCGGTGAGCACGTTGGTGTCCAGGGTCGCCCGCCAGTTCACGGCGATCCCGGCAAGCGTGTCACTTTCCGCGCTGTGGTAGCCGCCGGCGTTGTTGACAAGCACGTCGACCGGCCGACCACCCACCGCCTCGACCACCTTCGCCGCCTGGTCCGGGTCGGTGAGGTCCGCCGTCACGGCACGGATCGCCTCGGGACGGCCACATTCGGCGCCGATCCGCTCGACCGTCGCACTGAGCACCTCCGCGCGCCGGCCCAGAACCAGCACCGAGCACCCGTCCAGGACGAGCGACCGTGCCACCGCCGCCCCGATCCCCGTACCGCCGCCACTGACCACGGCCAACCGCTCGCTCATGCCGTCCTCCCCGTCGCTGCTTTTCCCGCACGCGCCCGGCCGGACCCGCCACCGCCGTGCCGCAGCGCGACGGTGACCAGCCGGATGCCCGGCTGGCCGGACCGACGCGTCGGTCCGGCCACCGATCATGAGGCTAGCGCGGCGGGACGGCACGCCGTCCGTGCCGTCCCGCCGACCGCCTGATCAACCTCGCTGGCGGGAGCCGGGACGCAGGGAGTCACGGAGCAGGGCCAGGCGAGGAGCGAGGCTGGCCAGGCCACCGGGGAAGAAGTAGACGGCCAGGATGAAGACCGTGCCGAGCACGAACAGCGGCTGGGACAGCGGCCGGCTGAGGAACGCCGGCAGCGCGTTCACCGCGTCGGAGGTGCCGAACGACACCAGTCGGTGGTCCAGGTACATGTAGAGGATGCCGCCCAGCACCGGACCCCACCGGGTACCCGGCCCGCCGAGGACCACCATCACCAGCAGCGACAGGGTCAGCTCGCTGCTGGTGATGTGCGGCGAGGCACCGCCGACGATCAGGCAGTAGACCGCCCCGCCGGCCGCCGCCAAGCCGCCAGCCAGCGTGAAGGCGACAAGCTTGAAGCGGTACGGATCCAGCCCGAGCACGCCGATGCGGCGCTCGTCGTCGCGCAACCCGGCCAGCACCCGCCCGGTCGGCGAGCCACTGACCCGGTGCACCACGAAGACCACCACCACGAGATACGCCAGCGCCAACCAGTACAGGTTTACCGTGTTGGTGACCCCGACCAGCCCGTCCGGCAGCCCGGCGACGTCAAGCGGCAGCCCCTCCTCACCACCGGTGAGGCCACCGAAGTCCCGGGCCACCAGGATCGCCCCGACCTGCGCGAACGCCAGCGTCACCATGGCGAAGGCGATGCCGACCGTACGCAGCGCCACGGCACCGAGCAGCCCGGCGAGGATGGTTCCGCCCACGATGGCCAGCGGTGCGGCCTGCCACAGCGGCAGCCCGGCCCGGGTGATCAGGATGTCGGTGCCGTAGACGCCGGCGGCGAAGTAGAGGGCGTGGCCGAAGGAGAGCATTCCGGTGCGCCCGAAAAGCAGGTCGTAACCGGCCGCCAGACCGCCGAAGACCAGACACACGGCGAGCAGTTGCAGGGTGCCCGGCGAGTTCAGCGCGCCCTCGAAGATGCCCGGCAGGTGCAGCGTCGAGTACGGCAGGATCAGCGCCACCACCAGCGCGACCAGCGGCAGGAACGGGCGGAGCCGGCCCCAGCGGCCTGGTTGCTCGGTCAACTCGTCGGGCACCACCGCCGGTGGTGCCGAAACCTCGGGGCTCTTGACCTCGGTCATGCCGTAACCGCCTTCCCGGCGATGCCCTGCGGACGCAGCAGCAGCACCACGGCCAGCAACGCCACCACGCAGATGTCACCCAGTCCGGAGGTGCCGTAGTAGTTGACGAACTGTTGCAGCAGCCCGACCGCGACCGCTGCGTACGCGGACCCGACCACCGAGCCCATGCCGCCGATGACCACCACGATGAACGCGAAGATCAGCAGCGAGCCGCCCTGCTGCGGCGAGACGGTGCCGAAGTAGACGCTGCCCAGCGCCCCGGCCAACGCTGCCGCCGCCCCGCCGATGGCGAAGACCAGGGTGAACGCCTTGCGTACGTCGATGCCCAGCGCGGTCACCATCTCCCGGTTCTCCACGCCGGCCCGGATGATCAGGCCGTAGCGGGTCCAGCGGAGGAAGGCGAGGATCGCGCCGAGCACCAGCGCCGCAGCGACGATCAGCAGGAGACCTCCGTTGGGCACCTGCGCGCCGAAGATCGAGGTCACCTCGCGGGTCCATGCCGGACGGGGGAAAGGTCGGGCGTCGGCGCCCCAGGTGGCCTGCAACAACGCCACGCCGGCCAGCGAGAGGCCGACGGTGACCAGCACCTGCTCGATGGTGCGCGAGTAGAGCGGCCGGATCAGCACCAGCTCGACAAGCACCGCCATCAGCGTGCCGGCGGCCACCCCGAAGGCGACCGCGACCACGAAACCGAGGCCGTCGGGGCCGGCGCCGGGCAGGTTCCCCGCCGCCCACCAGGTGGCGTACGCGCCGACGCCGAGGAACAGCCCGTGCGCGAAGTTGAGCACGTCGGCCAGGCCGAAGACCAACGACAGCCCGGAGGCGACCAGGAAGTAGAGGGCGGCCAGGCCGAGCCCGGTAAGCGTCAGCAGAATGATCGCGTCCATCAGTTGCCGTCCTCCGAGGCCGACGCGGCGGCGGCCGGCTGGCTGGCGGTCTGGTGGCCCTCTGCCGAGCCGACGCCGAGCAGGGACCGGGTCAGCGCGGTTTCCAACAGCAACTCCTGGGCGTCGCCGGCCCAGGCGACCCGTCCGGCGGCGAGCACCACCGCGTCGCGGGCCAGCCGCCGGACCACCGCCAGGTTCTGCTCGACCAGCAGCACCGGCACGGACTCCGCGACCCGTTCCAGCACCTCGGCCACCTCGGTCACCACCTTCGGCGCCAACCCCTTGGTCGGCTCGTCGACCAGCAGCAGCCGGTTGTCGTTGAGCAGCACCCGGCCGATGGCGAGCATCTGCTGCTGCCCACCGGAGAGCGATCCGGCCCGCTGCCGGGAACGCCGGTCCAGCTCGGGAAAGAGTGCGAACACCCGGTCGTACGCCGGGGTGGTGCCGCGCCGCTCGGCGAGCCGCAGGTTCTCCGCGACGGTGAGTCCGGCGAAGACGCAGCGGTCCTCGGGCACGTAGCCGAGCCCATCGCGGACCAGGCGGTGGGTCCGCTGGGAAAGTAGGCTCCGGGCGCCCATCCGGACCGTGCCGCGTACCTCGCCGCTGCGCGGAGTCAGCCCGACGACGGCGCGCAGCGTGGTGGTCTTGCCGACCCCGTTACGGCCGAGCAGCACGGTGACCCCGGTCGGCGCGACCGTGAACGACACTCCCTGGAGGATGTGCAGCCCGGCGATCCGGACCGACAGATCCTCCACGGTCAATACGGGTTCGCTCACAGCGACTCCCCGAGGTAGGCCTCTTGTACGGTCGGGTTGGCCATCACCGTCTCCGGCGTGTCGCACGCCAGCAACGCGCCGTGGTGCATGACGGCGATCCGGTCGGCCAGTTCGAGGATCACGTCCATGTGGTGCTCCACCATCAGCACCGCTCGACCGCTGTCCCCGGTCAACGCACGGATCACCTGGACCAGTTCCGGCACGTCCTCGGCGCTGACCCCGGCCATCGGCTCGTCGAGCAGCATCACCCGTGGCTCGCCGGCCAGCAGCAGGGCGATCTCCAGCTTCCGCTTCTCGCCGTGGGCGAGGGTGCCGGCCAACGCCGTACCCCGGTGGGCCAGGCCGACCCGGTCGAGCGCCGCGTCGGCGGCGGCGGCGACCTCCCGGTCGGCCGCCGCCCGCCGCCACAGCTTCAGCGAACCCCCGCGGTGTGCCTGCACGGCGAGCCGGACGTTCTCCCGCACGCTCAACGAACCGAACACCGAGGACGCCTGGAACGTACGGCCCAGGCCCAGCCGGGCCCGCCGGTACGGCGGCAGGGCAGAGATGTCCTGTCCGTCCAGGGTCACCCGGCCTTCGGTGGCCCGGCGCAGGCCGGTGATCAGGTTGAACAGTGAGGTCTTGCCGGCGCCGTTGGGACCGATCACGCCGAGAAACTCCCCGGGTGCCAGGTCCAGATAGACGGAGTCGACGATGGAGACCTCACCGATCCGCCAGGTCAGACCGCGGGTGGCGAGCATCTCGCGTCAGCCCTTCATTGCCTGGACCGGCGGCGCGGTCTCGTCACCGGTGAGCGCCTTCTGAGCGGTCGCGGTGAACGTGTCGCCGCTGCCGGTCAGGCTCGCCTGGTACATCGGCTGGAGCAGCGCGTGGTCCTCGGCACGGATGGTCATGCTGCCCTTGACGCTCTCGAAGCTCCAGCCCTCCAGCGCGGTGACCATCTTCTCGACGTCGTCGCCACCCTCGGTCACGGCGCGGACCACCATCTGGGCGGCGGCGAACCCGTCCGGGTGGAACAGGTCGAGCGTGCCGCCGGGGACCTTCGCCTTGGCGGCCTTGGCCGCCTCGGTGTCGCTGGCCCCGTCGAAGTAGTGCGACAGGAAGGAGATCTTGCTGCCGGCGGCACCGAAGGTCGGCCAGGAGGCGCGGATGTCCAGGCCCGTGACGACCGTGGTGGAGGTGAGCACGCCCTGCTGGTCCAGGGTCTGCCACATGGCCGGGGCGGTGGTACCGGCCCAGGCCACGAAGAGCAGGTCCGGCTTGGCGGACTTGATCTGGCTGGCGAACGGGGTGAACTCGGTCGCGCTGGCCGGCGCCCGGACGGCGCTGACGCTCGCGCCGGCTCCACCGATGACGGCCTTGACCGCGGCCTCGTTGGCGTCGCCGAAGGCGCCGTCCTGGGCGAAGACCACCACCTTCTTGCCGGCCGGGTCGCCGATGAACGACTTCGCGGTCACCACGTCCTGGTACGACTGCCGGCCGGAGCGGAACGTGTACTTGTTCGCGCCGGTCACCGCGTCGGTGGCGGCCGGGCCGGAGATGAACAGCACCTTGTTCTGCGCGGCGATCGGGGCGACCTGGAGCGCCACGCCCGAGGCCGTCGAACCAGCGATGATCTTGTTGCCCTTGCCGATCAGATCCTTGGCTGCGGAGACCGCCTTAGCCGGGTCACCGGCGTCGTCGACCTCGGTGATCTCGATCGTGCGGTCGCCGACCTTGTTGGTGCCGTCGGTGGCGAAGTCCAGGCCGGCCCTGAACCCCTCGATGTACTGCTTTCCGTAACTGGCCAGCGCTCCCGACTGGGAGTAGACCAGACCAACCTTCACCGGGGCGGCGCTGTCGCCGCCGCCGTTGGCGGTGTCCTGAGGGCTGCCACAGGCCGTGGCGGCGATCGCCGCGGCCATCATCGTGGCGGCGGAGATGAACACCCGCCGTGTCGTCCGGACCGTCATTGCGACTCCACGTGAGGACTCAGAGGGAGGAACCTTATGTGTCGGCTCACGCTAGAAGTGACGTCACCCACGGGCCATGTGGTCGAAACACACAAGTAACCGGGCCGAGGTGGCCGGCACTTACAAGCCCGGAGCCCGGGCGCACCGGCCCAGCACAACGGCGGTCGCCCGCTGCCACGGTTCGCGGCCGTCATGTGTCGCCCCCCGCCACGGTCCGCCGCCCACTCGCGAACGCTCTCCGGCGACGACGAGTTGCGGCATGTCGGGGCGTCCGGGCCAGCCGAAGGCACAGGTCGCGGTGTCTCGCGGGACGGCGGCCCGTTTCCTACCCGGCGGACAGCTGCTCGGCCAGTCGGTCCAGGCCGCTCTTGATCAACCGGCCGTAGTCGTCGTCAGCGAGCTCGACCATCCCCGCCTCCGCGCGGTGGAGGTGGTCGCGGGCCAGGTCGAGATCACCCAGTCTGCGGTAGCAGTCACCGAGGTTGAGGTGCAGTGACGGATACAGGCCGGCCACGGTCATCGGCACGCCGGCCTCCGCGACCCGGGCGTCGGTGAGCTGGTCGGCCGCTGCCAGCGCCCGCTGATCCCAGAGCAGCTCCCGGTGAAGGTCGTCCTGCACATCGGCCATCGAGTGGGCGAGGACGCAGACGTGCAAGGGGTCGCCCCGCTCCCCGCCGATCTCGTCCCAGATCTGCGCGAACAGGTCGCGAGCGGCCTCGCGCTGGCCTTGTTGATGATGCAACTCGACCCCCTGGCCGATGCGCACCAACGTCGCATCCATGATCATCCGCCGCCCAACCCGACGTCCCTCCGCAGCCCACCCACCTACCTCGCCGACGCTACGTCCACGACCCACAATCCAATACCCCGCAACCCTTCGAGAACGGCGGTGGTCGCGGGAGACAGCAACATCCCCAAAGTTGCAGGGTCGCCAGCGCCCGAGGCGGCAGTATCCCCGAAGTTGCCGGCTAGACCGGGACGGGGCAGAGCAAGGGCGGGTCGGGGTGCGGGGCGTCGGGATGTCGGTTCAGGCCCGGAACCGCGCGCAGAATCGGAAGATTGTCTGGTGCGTCGGTTTCTTCGTCACCCGGTGCGGCTCGTGCCGCTGGTCTTCCTGGTGGCGATCCTGATCGGCACCGGCCTGTTGATGCTGCGGCCGATGACCATCGAGTACCAGCACACCTCGTTCATGACCGCGCTGTTCACCGCCACGTCGGCCATCTCGGTGACCGGCCTTACCGTCACCGACACCCCGAACTACTGGTCCGGCTCCGGGCTGGCGCTCATCACCGTGCTCACCCAGTTGGGTGGGCTCGGCATCCTGACCGGTGCCGCGCTGGTGATCCTCACCGTGTCCCGGCGGCTCGGGCTGCACAACCGGCTGCTGTTGCGGGCCGAGACCGCGGAGTACGGGATCGGCGACGTACGCCGACTGCTGCTGCGCATCGCCACCACGGTCTTCGCCTGCGAGCTGGCGATGACCGTCGTCGTCACCGGCCGGCTCTGGCTGGGCTACGACCAACCGTTCCGGCGGTCCCTCTGGTCCGCCGCGTTCCACTCCATCCAGGCCTTCAACAACTGCGGATTCTCGCTCTACCCCGACGGGCTGTTGGCCTTCTCCCGTGACCCGTGGGTCAGCCTGCCGTTGGCCCTCGGCGCGATCGTCGGCGGTCTCGGCTTCCCGGCCCTGTTCGAAGCGGTCCGCGAGTGGCGGCAGCCGGCGCGCTGGGCGGTCGCCACCAAGCTGACCATCTGGGGCAGCGCGGCGCTTGTCGTGTTCGGTGCGGTCGCGTTCCTGTCCGCCGAGTGGGCCAACCCGTGGACCGTCGGCCAGTACGACGTACCCGGCAAGGTGGTGGCCGCGTTCACGCAGATCGCGTTGGCCCGCACCGGCGGCTTCGAGGTGGTGCCGACCGGCCTGCTCCGGGAGGAGAGTCACATCCTGCTGATCGGGCTGATGTTCATCGGTGGCGGCAGCGCCAGCACCGCCGGTGGGATCAAGGTCTCCACCTTCTTCCTGCTCGCCTTCGTCATCTGGGCGGAGGTCCGCGGCGAGCCGGACGTCACGGTCGGTCACCGTCGGATCGCCACCGCCAGCCAGCGGCAGGCCCTCACCGTCGCGCTGCTCAGCGTCGCGATCGTGGCCGGCGGGACCGCCACGCTGATCGCGATGACCGACAAGCTTCCGTTCTACGCCGCGTTGTTCGAGGTCACGTCGGCTTTCAGCACCACCGGGCTCTCGGTGGGCGTCCTCTCCTCCCTGTCCGACGGTGGCCAGTTCCTGCTGACCGTGCTCATGTACGTCGGCCGGGTCGGGCCGCTCACCTTCGGCTCGGCGATCGCGCTGAACACCCGACGTCGGCTGTACCGATACCCAGAGGAGCAACCCATTGTCGGATAGGAAATCGGACCCGGGCGGCATCGCCGTGATCGGCCTCGGCCGGTTCGGCAGCCATCTGGCCGAATCGCTCTCCGCCCTCGGCCGCGAGGTGCTGGCCATCGACCGGGACGCTCAGCAGGTGCAGAAGTGGTCGTCGATGCTCGACCAGGTGGCGCAGGCCGACGCCACCGACGAGGGCGCGCTGCGCCAGCTCGGCCTGTCCGACCTGCCCCGGGTGATGGTGGCCATCGGCGCCTCCGTCGAGGCCAGCGTGCTCACCGTGCTCGCCCTGGTGGAGCTGGGCGTACCGCAGATCTGGGCCCGGGCGACCTCGGGCCAGCACGCGAAGATCCTCTCCTCGGTCGGCGCGCACCGCGTGATCTTTCCCGAGGCGGAGACCGGCGAGCGGCTCGCCCATTTGATCATCAGCCGGACGCTCGACTTCGTGGAGTTCGATGAGGCCTTCGCAGTGGCACGGGTCCGCGTTCCGCGGTCGCTCGCCGGTCGCCCGACCAGCGAGATTCAACTGCTGGACCGCTACGGCGTACGGGTGATCGGGGTGAAGCGGCCGGGCGAGAACCGGTACCGGTACGCCTCGCACGTCCTGGACCTCACCGAGGACACGATCCTCATCGTGGAGGGAACCATCGAACAGATCCAGCGTTTCGCCGCGCGGTCCTGACCGCTCAACTCACCGGCCGGAGCCCTTGCCGGGCTTGTCCGGCTGCGGCTTGCCTCCACCCTTGCCCTTCGCCTTGCCGTCGTCCGGCTTGGCCTTCTCGGCCTTGGGCTTCTTCGCCTTCGGTTTGGTGTCACCGGACCCGGCCTTGCCGGCCGTTGCCTTCACCGTCTTGGCCGTGGCCGACTTGGTGGGTGCCGGTTTGGTGGTGGGCGCGGTGCCAGCCACCCCGGAGACCTGCACCCCGCACACCGCCGTGCCGATCCGGAACTCCACCGGCAGCGGGTTCGTCCCGGAGTACCGCCCGGTCAGGTTCACCTTCTCGGTGGCACCCGGTGCCAGCGCCGGCCGCTGCGGGACCGGTTGCACCGCCACCGACCGGCCCTGTTGCCGCACCGGCACCGGTGTCGCGTCGGTCACCTGCTGCTCGCCGGGGAACGCGAAGCTCATGGTCCAGTCGCGCAGTTCACGATCGCCGGTGTTGGTCAGGCTCAGTTCCGCGGTGAAGTCCTTGCCGGAATCCTTGCGCAGCGCGTACGTCACCTGGCAGGGAATCTCCTGTTCGCCGCCGATACGCGCCTGGGTCGGCTGATCGATTCCACCGCTGGCGGGGCTGTGCGACGTGACCCCCCAGACCGCCGCCGTGACGGCCATCAGCCCGGCGGCGGCCGTCACCGCCTCGATCCGGCGCCTGCGGTTCAGCCGGCGCCGGGTGCGCAGGCCGGCCAGGGGCAGCGCGTCGGTCGCCGCGGACCAGGGCAGGATCGTGGTACCGGCGTCGGCCAGCGACGACGGGCCGATGTCACCCACGCCGGTGCCCACCGGCACCGTCGACACCTTGCCGGCCGCCTCCGCGAGGACCCGGGCCAGCTCTGCGGTGGCCGGACGATCCGCCGGCCGCTTCGCCAGGCAGCGCTGCACGAGGTCGGCGACGGCACCGGGCAGGCCCGGCACGTCGGGCATCGGCTCCGGCTCGCGGTACATGTGGGCGCGCAGCATCTGGGTGGTGGTGTCGGCCTGCCAGGGCAGCCGACCGGTGAGCATCCGGTACAGCAGCAGCCCGACCGCGTACACGTCGGTGGCCGGGCTGACCTGGCCGTTGTCGAGCCGTTCCGGCGCGAGATACGCCGGGGTGCCGAGCAGGTTGCCGTCGGGCCCCTTCTCGCTCTCACCGACCAGCGCGGAGATGCCGAAGTCGACCACCTTCACCCCGGTCGCGGTGAGCATCACGTTGCCGGGGGTCACGTCGCGGTGCACCACACCCCGGGCGTGCGCGGTGGCCAGCGCGGAGGCGACCTCGGCCGCCACCGCCACCGCCTCCCGCCACGGCAGGCGTCCGTCCCGGGCCAACCGCGCGGTCAGCGGACCGCCGTCGATCAGTTCCATCACCACGTACGGCACGGTCAACCCGACCTGCACGGACTCGCCGTAGTCGTACACGTTTGTGATGTTGGGGTGGCAGAGCCGGGCGGCGGCCTGGGCCTCGATCCGGATCCGGTGCCGAAACGCGCGGTCGCTGGCCAGCCGGGACGCGAGCACCTTGACCGCCACCTGCCGGCCGAGCACCTCGTCGTAGCCGCGCCAGACCACCGACATGCCGCCCGCGCCGAGCTGTTCGATGAGCCGGTACCGCTCACCGAGCAGTTGCGCGCCTCTGCTCACCGCACCACCCATGGTCGGCGTTGTTGCCCGACGTGAGGCCGCCTACACCTTTCTGGTCTGATTCGGTCACGGATGTCACCCGATCAGGCGGTGGCGAGCAGTTGGTCCACCGGAGCGTAGTCGTCGGTGAGCACCAGCGCGTCGCCGACGAAATCCGTCAGGTCACCGCCGCTGAGCAGACTGGCCGGCTCGTTGGCGTCGTCGAGCCGGGCCCGTACCGCGGCCAGTGGCAGTGGCGCGTCGGAGGCCATGATGAGGAAGTTCGCACCCCGCTCGCCGGCCAGCGCCTCGGGCGGGGCGATCAGCGCGACATGCCCGAACTCGGCGGCGACGGTGGCCACCTCACTGCGGATGAACCGCAGCGGCGGGTAGTCGATGACATTCTGCACGTACACGCCAGCTGGGCGGGTCACCCGGCGGATCTCGGCGGCCATCTCCCGGGTGGCCAGGTGCCAGGGCACCACCAGGTGCCCGAAGGCGTCGCCCACCACGAAGTCGCGGCTGTCGGTCGCCTCGTCGGCCACCAGCATCCGGGCGTCACCCACCACCGCCCGCAGGTCCGGTCCCTGGCGTACGCCGAGTCGCCGCTCCCCCAGCTCGACGAGCCCGCCGTCGATCTCGAACACCAGGTTGTCGGTGCCGGGCCGGGTGGCGGTCAGGTAACGCGGCACGGTGAACCCGCCCCCGCCCAGGTGCAGCGCGTCGAGCCGCTGGCCCGACGGGGCGAGCACGTCGGCCACCGCGCCGATCCACCGGGTGTACGCGTACTCCAGGTGGGTCGGGTCGTTCAGGTCCACGTACGAGTGCTGGGCCGAGTTGAGCAGCAGCGTCCGCCCGCTGGACCGACCCGGGTCGGCCTGTACCCGGGCACAGTGGTACGCCGTCTCGACGTCGCACGGGTTCGGGGCGACCATGGTCAGCCCGGCCCCGGCCAGGCCGAGCACCGCCAGGGCGGCCTTGACCCGGGCCGGCCCGGGTAGGGCGGGCCGGTCCTGCCGGTGCAGGTACACCCCGAGCGCGATGCCGGTGATGCCGAGGGAGGCGGCCAACCCGAACAGGATGACGGTGCTGGGCAGGGCTGCCACCAGCACGAAGCCGGTGACCAGGGTGGCCGTGACGGCGCCGAGGGTGCCGATGCCGGAGAGCCGGCCGACGACCTGGCCGGTGCGGCGCAGGTCGGCGAGCTGAAGTTTGATCACCAGTGGGCTGACCGCCGAGAGCAGCATCGCGGGCGCGAACACGGCGACCGCGACCAGCAGCAGAACCGCGCTTGCCGCACCGCCCCGCAGCACCTCACCGGCGTACCGCACCGCCGGCAGGGTGATCGCGGTGGCGATGCCGGAGAGCACCAGCGCCGGGGCCAGCAGCGTACGCGGGTTGCGCCGGTCGGCCAGCCAGCCACCCGCCCAGGCCCCGTACGCGATCGCCGCCAACGCGATGCCGATGACCGAGCTCGTCACCTGGAGGGTGACCCCGACGTACGGCCCGACCAGGCGCAGCGCGGCGGTCTCCAGGACCAGAACGGCACCACTGGAGTAGAAGACCAGGAACGCGGCGAGCCCGTTGGGCAGGGCCCGGGGCACCTCCGGCGAAGACGGCGCGGTTGGGGCCGCCACGTCAGGCGATGGAGAGTTCATCGTGGCGATGGTACGCAGCGGCCCCGGGCCGGCGGGTCAGTACATCGAGAGATGAACGTGGTTCGTGTGGTCGGCGGCCGGGCTGCCGCTACCGCTGTACGCCCGCCAGCCGGTGCCCGGGTGCCAGATCTGGCGGTACCAGATGACGTAGAGCACGCCGAGCCGGTCGGCGTTGCGGACGTGCCAGGCGGCCAGGCTGTCACCGTACGACTTGTCGCCACCGGTCGCCGTGCGGTCCTCGAAGCCGTTCGTGGCGGCGGAGAAGTCGCAGGCCCGACCCTTGGGGTGCTCGCCGGAGCCGCCGCTGCGGTAGCAGGAGACGTGCCGCTTGTATCCGGCGGCCTGGGTCTGCTTCAGCGCGTGCAGCGTGCGGGGCGTGATGCAGCCCGAGGTGGTCGGGTCGTTCACCGAGCACGACTCGCCGGGCCAGGAACCGTCGGAGTTACGCGGTGCCGGCTTCGCCGAGGTGGAACTGCCACCGCTGAACCCGCCGCCGCTACCCGAGCTGACCGCGGCCAGGGCCGCCTCGGCCTCCTTCTTCTTCTTCGCCATCACGGCCAACTGCTTGGTCTGCTCGCGCACCTCGGCGTTGATCGCCAGCTTGGCCTGCCGGGCCTGCTCACGCGCCTCGGTCAGCTCCCGGATCCGGCGGCTGTCCCGCTGGGCCATCATGTCGAGGTTGGCGGCGCGCTGCACGAACGCCTCCGGCGTCGCGCTGTCCAGCAGTACGGCCGCCGGGCTGAGCCGCCCGACCCGGTAGGACTGTGCGGCGACCTCGCCGACCATGGCGGTCAGCTCGTTGAGCCGGCCCTCCATCGCGGACAACTCCTTGGCCATCTGCTTCTGCCGCTTCTTGGAGCCGTCCAGCTTGCGCTTGGCGTCGATGTGCGCCTTGGCGGTGGCTTCCAGAGCGTCCCGCAGCTTCTTGCTGCCACCCTCGTTGGGCTCGGCGTACGCCGGCACGGCACCCACGCCGAGCAGCAGCGCCACGGCGGCGAGCAGGGCGATCAGCGGCCGGTGGGCGTACCGCCGGACGGGCATGGACCTGCGCACGAAAGCATCCTTTCGTCGGCCGCCGGCCCCCGATGAGTTCCACTGCGCGGCGGCGGCCCCCGCCGGCGCCGGTCGGCGGCCTGCTGGCGGAAGGCCGCCGGTCAGGATACCGGAACCATCCCTCCCGACCAGCCCGCCGACCCCCAACCCCGCCGAACCCTCAACCACCCGCAACCGCTCCCTCACCCTCCGCACCCATACCCGGCGTTGATCATGAGGTTGGCGGCATTTTCGGTCGAACTCGCCGCCGACCTCATGATCAACGCCGGGTGGGCGCAGGGGATCAGGTGGGGAGGAGAGTGGTGTGGACTTTGGTCCAGACCTCCTGGTTGGCGGCTACCAGTAGGCCGTGTTCGGTGTCGGCGGGGTGGTAGTCCGTGCCGTCGAGCCGGCGGGCGACTCCGCCTGCGGCCCGCACCAGCAGGGTGCCTGGGCCGTGGTCCCAGGGCAGGGTCCGCCAGAACAGCACGAACTGCTGCCGGCCGGTGAGCACGTCGAGATACTCGCGACCGGCGCAGTGCTGCCCCGGTAGCAGCTCGCCGAGCCGCGCACCGCCCGCCTCCACCGTGCGCCGTGAAGGCCCCGGCAGGAACTTCGTCATCGCGGTGCCCCGCAGCTCACCCGTTGGCGGTGCCCCGTCGGGCAGGTGCAACGGCCGACCGTCCAGGTACGTGCCCTCGCCGTTACGGCCGGTCGCCAGCGCGTCGGCCAACGGGTCGAACACCCAGGCGGCCACCGGCTCGCCATCGGTGAGCAGGGAGACCATCAAGGCGAACGGGCGGCGGCCCGCTGCGAAGTTCGCGGTGCCGTCGACCGGGTCGACCAGCCAGACGTCCCCCGAGGCACGCAGGTGACGCAGCAGGTCGGGATCGTCGGCCACCGCCTCCTCGCCGACCACCACCGAGCCGGGGCGCAGTCGGAGCAACCGGGCGCTGATCATTTCCTCGGCCCGCCGGTCGGCGACCGTGACCAGCTCACCGGGGGCCTTCTCGCTCACGTCGGCGGCGTCGAGATGGCGGAACAAGGGCAGCACGACGCGGTCGGCAGTCTCCCGCAGCAGCTCGCCGACGTCGTCGAGCAGGGTGTCAACCACGCGGCGGCAGCTTCACCACGCTGACGAAGAACTCGTCGATCTGCCGGACCACCGCGATGAACTGCTCGAAGTCGACCGGCTTGGTCACGTACGCGTTCGCATGCAGCTGGTAGCTGCGCAGGATGTCCTCGTCGGCCTGGGAGGTGGTAAGCACCACCACCGGGATCCGGCGGAGCTGCTCGTCCTTCTTGATCTCCTCCAGCACCTCCCGACCGTCCCGCCGGGGCAGGTTCAGGTCGAGCAGGATCAGGTCCGGCAGCTCCGCGTCCGCGTACTGGCCCTCGCGACGCAGGTAGGCAAGCGCCTCGGCACCGTCGGACACGACGTTGAGCCGGTTGCGCAGCTTGTGCTCCTCGAACGCTTCCTGGGTCATCAACACGTCGCCCGGGTCGTCCTCGACCAGAAGCACCTCGATCGGGCTGTTACCGTCCGCCGGCGCGGTCATCCCACCGCCTCCTTCATGCCACCTGTCCCACCGCCGGCCTGTGGCAGGCCAGCGACGGCCGAGGGGCGTTGCGAGTCGCCGCCGGCCTCGGCGCCGACGGTACCGTCACCCGCCGGGACCTCGTCATCGGCCCGGCCTGCCGCCGCGTCCGTCCCCACCGCCGCCGGAGCGGCCCCGTCCGCAGCCTCCCCGTCCGCAGCGGACCCGTCCGCGCCGGTGGCGCTCTGCGCAGCCTCCGTGTCGGCGGGCAGCGCGGGCAGGGTGAAGCGGATCGCCGTCCCCTCGGGCACGTCGGTGTCCACCCAGACCCGACCGCCGTGGTACTCCACGATCTTCTTGACGATCGCCAGCCCGATTCCGGTACCCGGGTACGCGTCCTTGGCGTGCAGTCGCTGGAAGATGACGAAGATCTTGTCGGCGAACTCCGGCTCGATCCCGATGCCGTTGTCCTGGCAGGTGATCTCCCAATCCTCGCCGATCAGCCGGGCCGAGACGTGCACCTTCGGCGGAACATCCGCCCGACGGAACTTCACGGAGTTGCTGACCAGGTTGACCAGCAGGTTGGTCAGCAGCGGCTCCTCGCCGCGGATCACCGGCAGCTCGCCCCAGGTCAGCTCGGCGTCGGCGTACTGCCGGGCCGGCTCGGTCTGTGCCGCCACCTCGGCCATCAGGCGGTTCAGGTCGACATCGGTGAAGCCCGTGGTGAGCCGGCCGATCCGGGAGAAGGCCAGCAGGTCGTTGATCAGCCGCTGCATCCGCTGCGCGCCGTCCACCGCGAAGGCGATGTACTGGTCGGCCCGCTCGTCGAGCCGCCCGGCATAACGCCGCTGGAGCAGCTGGCAGAAACTCGCCACCTTGCGCAACGGCTCCTGCAGGTCGTGCGAGGCGACGTAGGCGAACTGCTCCAGGTCACGGTTGGACCGGGTCAGCTCCTCGGCCTGCTTCTGCAACTGAGCGTTGACCCACTCGATGCGCTCCCGGGCCTCACGCACCTCAGCCAGGTCCGCGGCGATCTTCTGGCGCATGGCGTCCACGTCCTCGCCGAGGCGCTGGAACTCCGGCGGACCGGTGCCGGTGATGTGGTGGCCGTAGTCGCCGACGGCGACCTCCCGAACCTGCCCGGCCAGGCTGGTCAGCGGACGGATCACCATCCGCTCCAGCGAGGTGAGCAGCACCACCCCGGTGACCAGCACCACGAGCGCCGCGATGACCAGCAGCAGCACCAGCAGGTTGCTCGTGCTGCGTACGTTCGCCGCGGCCTCGTCGCGAACCTCGAGGATGCCGTTCTGCAACACGTCGACGGCGACCCGGATCTGGTCGAACTGCTGCCGCGACTGGTCGGTGAGCAACTGCTGGCCGGCGGTGGCGCCACCGGTCTCGATGGCGGCGATGACCGGCAGGGCAACCGCCTGCCGCCACTGCTCCGCCCGCTGCTGCACCGTGCCGAACTCGTCACGCAGCTCCGGGTAGCTGGCCAACAGCCGGTCCATCGAGGCGGCCAGCTCCTGCTCCCGCTGCCGGCCGGTGTCGAACGGGGCGAGATCCTCCCGCTCGCCGGTCAGCGCGTACCCCCGGATCGCGGTCTCCTGGTCGACCAGGACCGCGAGCAGTTCCTGGGACTGGGCCCGCAGCGGACCTGTTTCGTTGAGCACCGCGTCGATGTGCGCCCGGCTACGGGTGGCGACCACCGCCTCCGCGACGGCCACCCCGAGCAACAGCAACCCGACGACGGCGACGAGCAGGGCCAGCCGACCGCGCAGGCTCCAGCCGGCACCCGTGGCCGTCACCGGCCACCACCCCGCGTGACCAGCAGCATCGCCACATCGTCGGCGAACGGGCCGTCGTTGAGCTGCTCGGCCCGCCCGACCAGCCAGGCCGGCAGATCGGGCAGCGCAACCGCCCGACTGGCCGGCTCGGTCAGCAGGCGGGTCAGGCCGGGCACGTCGAGACGTTCGTCGCCCGCGCCCACCCGGCCCTCGATCAGACCATCGGTGTACATCAGCAGAGACCAGTCCTCGGTGTCGAACTTCAGGTCGAAGGCGACGGGCCGACGCGGCCGTACGCCGAGCAGCAGACCACCCGGGGCGGGCACCGGAGTCACCCGCCCACCGGCGAGCAGCACCGGTGGCGGGTGGCCGGCCAGCCGCACCGTCGCCCGGCCGGCGTTGAGGTCCAGCCGGGCCGTCGCCACGGTCGCGAAGATCTCCTGAAGCCGACGCTCGCTCATCAGCACCTGTTCCAGCGCGGGGAGCACCTCGTCGTCCGGTACCCCGGCGAGGATCAGCGCCCGCCAGGCCACCCGCAGCTCGACGCCGAGGGCCGCCTCGTCCACGCCGTGTCCACAGACGTCGCCGATGATCAGATCCACCCGGTCGGGACGGGTCTGCACCACGTCGTAGAAGTCCCCACCGATCAGGGCGGCGTGCCGGCCGGGCCGGTAGAAGGTGTGTACGGCGATCTGATCGGTCGACATCAGCGGCTGGGGCAGCAGGCCGCGCTCCAACCGGGCCGACTCGGCCTGGCGCAGCTCCACCTCACGCAGCCGGCGGGCGTTCTCGTCGGCCCGTTTGCGCTCCACGGCGTAGCGCAGCGCCCGGGTCAGCAGCACCCCGTCGACCTGGCCCTTGACCAGGTAGTCCTGCGCCCCCTCGGCAACCGCCACGATACCCAGGTGCTCGTCGGTGCGACCGGTGAGCACACAGACGGCCGCGCTGCCGGACATCTCCAGCACCTGCCGCAGCCCGTCCAGCCCCTGCGCGTCGGGCAGCCCCAGGTCGAGCAGTACGCAGTCGACCCCCGCGATCCGTTGGCGGGCCTCGCTCAGGCTGGTCGCCACCAGCAGGTCGATTCCGGAGTTCGTCTCGGCCAGCAACTCGCCGACCAGGAAGGCGTCACCCTCGTCGTCCTCCACCAGCAGCACGCTCAGCCGCTCCCCGGGGGGCAGGTTCGGGTTGCCACCCAGCCCTCCCTGCGGGTACGGCCACGACACGACGGAGGGACCGGTCATCCCGGTCCCCCGGGCCGGCCGGGTCACCGCCGCGATTGGCGGCTGATCGCTGGTGATGTCGGGCTCCTTCCGAGTGCCCTGCTGATCCTGTATTAGACAACGTTCGCACACAACACGACGGGGCACCCTCAGGTGGCATGGAGGATGATGTCCACCCCAGGACCCCCCTCGCAAGGAGCCACCCGTGGGCGCACCCCCCACCCCCGCCGCCGACCGCGCCCTCACCCGGCCGCGTCGACGTCCCCTCGCCGCGCTTGCGGCACTCGTCGCGCTCGTCGCCGTCGGCGCGGGCGCGCTGCTCGACCTGCGTCCTCCGGCACCCCGGCCGGCCGACGCGCCGACGGACGAGTTCAGCGCCGGGCGCGCGTACCCACACGTGACGCAGGTCGCCGGACGGCCACACGTCGCAGGCAGCCCAGCCAACGAGGAGGTCCGCGGCTACCTGGAAGGCGCGCTGCGTGGCCTCGGGTTGGAGACGCAGGTGCAGGACACCGTCGCCGAGGAGGCCGGGCAGCTCAGCGGCGCGGCGGGCGGCGCCACCCTGGCCCGGGTCCGCAACGTGGTGGCGCGGCTGCCCGGCACCGCCCCCACCGGCACGGTGTTCCTGGTCGCGCACTACGACGCGGTGCAGACCGGGCCGGGCGGCAACGACGACGCCGCAGGGGTGGCGACGATCCTGGAGGTGGCCCGTGCGCTGACCGACGGCCCAGCGCCCCGCAACGACGTCGTCTTCGTGCTAACCGACGCCGAGGAGGCGTGCCTCTGCGGAGCCTCGACGTTCGCCTCCGAGCACCCGCTCGCCGCCGACAAGGGTGTGGTGCTCAACCTGGAGGCGAGGGGTCGAACCGGCCCGGTGATCATGTTCGAGACGTCGCCGGAGAACGCGCGTCTGGTCGAGGTCTTCGGCCGGGCCGCACCGCACCCGGTGGGCACCTCGTTCGCGGTGGAGGTGTACCGCGCGTTGCCCAACGACACCGACTTCACCGCCTTCCTCGACGAGGGGTTCCTCGGGCTGAACTCGGCGTACCTGGATGGCGGTGCGATCTACCACACGCCGTTGGACACCCCCGCCTCGATGGACCAGGCCAGCCTCCAGCACCACGGTGACAACACCCTCGGTCTCGCCCGGGAGTTCGGCCGGATCGACCTCGGCGACCTGCGCGCCAATCACGACGCCACCTACTTTCCCGTGCCCGGCGGGCTCGCCCGCTACCCCGGCTGGCTGGTGCTGCCGTTGGCGCTGCTGGCGCTGGGCGGCGTGGTCGGGCTCGGCTGGCTGGCCCGACGCCGGCACCGGGTCACCACCGGTCGGCTGGCCGCCGGCTTCGGCCTGGCCCTGGTGCCGATCGTGGTGGCCCCGCTGGGCGCCCAGTTGCTCTGGGCGGCGATCGTCGCGCTCCGGCCGGGCTACGCCGAACTACTCGACCCGTACCGGCCGACCTGGTACCGGCTGGCCGTACTGTCGCTCGCCGCCGCCGTCGTGTTCGCCTGGTACGCGCTGAGCCGACGCCGGATCGGCCCGGCCGCCCTGGCGATCGGCGGACTCGGCTGGCTGGCGCTGCTCGGCGTGCTGCTCGCCTTCCTGGCGCCCGGCGGGGCGTACCTGGCGACCCTGCCCGCCCTGGCCGGGGCGCTCGGCGGACTGGTGGCGCTGGCCACCCGCCTCGACGGCCCGGTACCGGTGATCGCGGTGACCGTCGCGGCCGCGGTCGCGGTGCTCCTGCTGCTCCCCACCGTCGTGCTGCTCTTCCCGGCGCTGGGCATGGCGATGGGCGGCGTCGCGGCGCTCTTCGCGGTGCTGCTCGGTCTCGCCGCGCTGCCCGTGATCGACCTGCTGCATCCACAGGCCGGCGGCCAGCGGGGCATGATGGCGCTGCGGGCCCGCCGACTCGGCGCCCTGCCGGCCGGGGCCGCCGCACTGGCCGCGGTGGTCCTCGCCGGGATCGGCCTCGCCGTCGACCGGTTCGACGCCACGCACCCCGCACCCACCCACCTGATGTACGCGCTGGACGCCGGCACTGGCCAGGCCCGCTGGCTCAGCCACGAGAGCGATCCGCAGCCCTGGACCGACGAGTACGTGGACGGCCCGGTCGAGGTCGACGACGAGTTCCCCGGAATCGGCGGCGACGAGTTGCTCGGCGGCCCGGCACAGCCGGCGGACCTACCCGCGCCCCGGTTGGATGTGCTGACCGACACCACCACCGCAGGCGAACGCACACTGACGCTCCGGCTCACCCCGCAGCGCCAGGTACGCCTGACCACCCTGCACGTCGACACGAACACCGCTGACGTGCGGCGGGTCGAGGTCGCCGGCCGCCCGGTTCCGGTGGAGACCCGCGACGGCCGCTGGGGATTCGGGGTGGTCTTCCACGCCCCACCGCCCGACGGGATCGAGGTCACGCTTACCGTCACGCCGAAGACGGACCGGATCGCGTTGCGCGCGATGGACGCCAGCGACGGCCTCGACACGCTGCCCGGCTTCCGCCCCCGCCCCCCGGACGTCGGCGTCGCCGGCTCGCACAGCTCCGAGATGCTCGCCGTCGCCCGCACCTACCCGCTGTAGGGCAGCTACTTCCAGCGGAAGTGGACGACGATCTTCCCTGACCAGCAGAAAGGGCCGCCGTAGCGGCCCTGACCTGCGGTTTTACCTCTCACGTTGTCTCAGTGGATCTCGTCCGATCCGACTGTCATGCGCCCCGAATGTGCCCCAACATGATCGGTCACCCTGGGTCGATGCCAGCGGCGCGACAGATCCGCCGGACCTGCTCCCTGGTGTAGCCGGTAACCCTGACGATCTCGGCCTGGCGCATCCCCTCGCGGGCCGCCTCCACGATCGCCTCGGCCAACTCCGGCCGCGCCTTGTCGAGCGCTTCCTTGGCGCGGCGGTACGCCTTCGCTGCCTGCTCCAGTCTCGTCACGCGGCGATGGTCGCACACATCGTGTTGCCAATCAACGTGGCCAACACAGTTGACGTACGCCACATCAGTAGGCCACACTCGGTGGCGTAGTACCGGCACCAACAAGTCGGCCCCCGGCGGTGTTAGCAGCACCAACCGAGGGCCTTGATCGGGAGGGATCCCCGACCCATGAGCATCATTGCATCCGCGTCCGTGCCGCCGGAGCAGCGTCTCCACGACGCCCCCACCGCCGACATCCCCGCCATCACCCGCCCCCGCCCCGCCGATGACCGTTTCCCGGTCCTGAACTCGGGTGCGCACCGGGGCGACGAGCGGACCCCGCAGCCGGCCGGCACCGGTTCGGCGTTCGACGACGGGTACGCCCACGGCTACGCCGACGCCGTCGGGCACGCGGTCGCGTCCCGGCCGGCCGGCCCGTCGGCCGCCACGATGGAGCTGGGCCGCAAGGTCGAGCTCCTGATCGGGTCGACCGACATGAAGCCGGCCGAGATCGCCGCCCAGCTGGGCGTGTCGGTCGCCGAAGCGCTCGACGCGCACATCGACCGGATCTGCTGGCAGGAAGGCGCACACCACCTCGTCGGGAAGCGGCCCGCCGCCGAGACGCTCAACGACGCCGAGCGGGCCTGCCCGACCTGGTGCCAGCGCGACCACTCCAGCGAGGAAACCGAGTTCGAGGGCTTCACCGTCGGTTCGATCCACACCCTCGACCTGGCCGAGATCACCGGCTCCGACCCGGAGAGCGCCACCGACGTGTCGGTGGCCGAGGTGGTCGTCGAGATGTCCAGCGAGGCCGGGCAGGTCATCGACCCGACCCGCGTCGTGGTGAGGTTCGCGGACCCGGCGGACCGCACCGGTACCCGGCAGATGGGCTGGAGCGGCACCGCCGATCAGGTCGAGGCCCTGGGCGTGGCGCTGATCCGGGCCGCGCAGGTGGCCCGCCAGGACGCTTCCTGATGGCGGCCGCAATCAACCGGTGGGTCGTGCGCACCGTCCTGGTGTGCACGGCCCTGGCCGGGCTCGCCGCCTACCACAACCACACCACCCAGCCGTGCGGCGACAAGGTCGGCGCGGGCGGCATGTGCGTGTCGACCACCTGGGCGGGAGGTGCCCGCTGATGGCCCGCTACTGCCCGCCGTGGTGCGTACCCACCCACCACGACCACCAGCTGAACTCGCACCGGTCCGCCCCGGTGGAGATCGTCACCCCCGCCGATCGGTTCTTCGTGCACCTGGAGGCGGGCGACGGACGCCTGCCGTACGTGCTGCTCACGCACTTCGCCGAGCCGATGGACGCCGAGGACGTGCCCACGTTCGACCCGGACAACCTGCTGCTGCTGCCGCTGCCGGTGGCCGCCGAGCTGGTTGCCGCCATCGTCTCCCTGATCGCCCGTGACCTGCCCGGAGGTGACCACTCATGACCGCCACGCAGTACGTGCTCCTGATCGTCGCCGGTGGCACCGGTACGCCGCTGGCCGTGTTCCTGGTCGCCCGCCGCCTGGTCGAGGGCCACGCCGACTCCACCGCCGCGGCGATCCGCCGCCAGCACACCCGGCAGACCCCGACCCGCACGAAGGCGGTGGCCCGCTGATGGCCGCGCAGTGGTGGTCCTGGGCGCTGACCCTCATCGGCCTCACCGGCTGGTGGCTCACCGGACGCCGCCTCTGGCACGGGTGGGCCGTCAGCCTCGCCGTACAGGCCCTCTGGCTGGCGTACGCGCTGGCCACCGGCCAGTACGGGTTCATCGTCGCCGCCTTGTCCTACGGGGCGATGGCGGCACTCAACCTCCGCCGGTGGCGCCGCGACGCGCTCGCCACCAGCCCGAGCGACAAGGACCGCTGACCATGGCTATCTCGTCCTGCTCCACCTGCGGCACCAGCGAGTTCCGCAGCCTGTCGATCGACTCCACCGGCGCGCTGGCCATCTGCGCCAAGGGCCACCACACGTTCGACCCGTCCAGCACCGACGACGGCGGTATCCAGACCGGCCGGATCAAGGTCAAGGGCCAGTCGGCCATCGGCAACGGTGCCGTGGCCATCGGCAGCACCGGCGAGCGCAAGAAGGACAAGAAGCGGTGGAACCGATGACCGCCCCGACCGTGAACGGTGTGAAGTACCCGCAGCCGGTCGACGCGCTGCTGCCCGCCGCCCGCGCCCTGGCCGAGCAGCTGGGCGAGGTGCCGTCGCGCAACCGGCTGATGAAGGAGTTCGCCATCGGCGCGCCGAAGGCGACCGAGCTGCGCGAGCGGCTCGTCGACGAGCCGCCGGCCGACCCGTGGCTGTACGCCGAACCGGTCGGCCCGGACCCGGTGCCGGCACCGCCCGTACCCGAGTCTGCGCCGCCGATCCTGGCGGACCCGCAGCCCGCCGAGGTGGCCGACACCGTCGAGCCGGACGTGCAGCCCACGACGGACGGACACCCGGGTACGCCGACCGCTGAGAAGTCGGTCAAGCCGCTGCCGGTGTGGCCGGTGTGGCTGCTCATGCTGCCCGCGTTCGTCGCCGTGTGGGCCGGCTGGGTGGAGCTGGGCAAGCTCACCGGGTTCGGCCCGGTGGACCTGCTGCCCGGGTTCACCCGCGACAACGGCGAGCCGCTGCTGACCCTGAACACGGCGATCACCCTCCCGATCGGCATGGAGGTCTACGCCGGGTACGCCCTGTTCGCCTGGCTGTCCGGGCGCACCACCCGCCGGGCGCGGACCTTCGCCATGGCGTCGGCGCTGATCGCGCTGACCCTCGGTGCCGGTGCGCAGATCACCTACCACCTGCTTGCGGCGCCGGAGACCGGCACGCCGTGGCAGATCACCACCGTTGTCGCCTGTCTGCCCGTCGCCGTGCTCGGCATGGGCGCCGCACTCGCCCACCTCGTACGAGAGGACCACTGACCGTGGCTGAGACGGACTGCACCGTGTGCCCCGAGCTGCTGACGCGGCTCGGGGCCGCAGCCGGGGGCATGCGCGCCCTGGCCGACCTCATCGACCGCGAGATCGCCGAGCCGACCCAGGCGTGGCGTGACCTGCTACCCGCCCTCGCCATGAGGGCACGCAACCTCGCCGCACAGGCCGAAGGGAGGCACTGACCATGACCACGCTGCCCATGGAATACGACGACGAACGGCACACCATCACCGCCGAGCAGCTCGGCGGGCCGGTCGACCCACCCGACCGCAAGGCCACGTTCGCCGACGTGGTCGCCCGAGACGAGCCCACCCGGCCGATCATCCCCGCCGTGCTGCGGTCGCCGGAGGGACGTCGGGCGCTGGTCGGCTGGTCGGCCCGCTACGGCCGCAACCGTGCCCTCTACCACCTGACCCGCTCCCCGAAGTACGCCGTCAAGGTGGCCGTCTACGCGCCGCGTGGTGTGTGGCGGGCCGGTGCCGCGGTGACGTGGTGGGCGGTCGGTGGTCGGGAGAACTTCCACCTTCGGCAAGAGGCCGCGAACAAGAACGACCCGCACACCTGGCAGTCGCTGAACCGCACCCGGGCCCGGGAGTCGTCCGCCCGCTGGTGGGTCGTCGGCATCGGCCTGGTGCTGCTCCTGGCGGCGTTGGTCGGCGTCGAGCTGGCCGGGATGCCGCCGGTCGGCTGGTACTGCGCGGTGGCCGGTCTGGTGCTGCTCGCCGCCCGGTACGGCCGGCCGGCGGACAAGCCGATCGTCGACCGGACCAGCACCGGGCAGAAGTTCACCAAGCTCACCGCCGAGATGGTCCGCAACGCCGTCGTCGCCCTGTCGATCGGCGTGAAAGAGCCTGGTCAGCTCACGTTCCCGCCGCCCGGCATCCACAAGGATGGGCCCGGTTGGCTGGCCCGGTTCAACCTGCCCGGCGCGATCGTGGCCACGCAGCTGCTGGAGAAGCGCGACAACCTCGCCGCCGCCCTCCGCCTGCCCGTCGACCAGGTGTGGCCGGAGGTCGGCCCCGACCACCCCGGCCAGGTAGACCTGTGGGTCGGCTACCAGCCGTCGTCCAAGATGGGGCAACCCCGCTGGGCCCTCGCGGCGGACACCGCGCGGACCAGCATCTTTGAGCCGCAGCCGTTCGCCACCGACGCCCGCCAGCGACCCCTGACCACCGTGCTGTTCGCCCGGAACTTCCTGATCGGCGGCCAGCCCGGATCCGGCAAGTCGTACGCCGCCCGCACGCTGCTCACGATCGCCATGCTCGACCCGACCGTCGAGCTGAAGGTCGCCGAGTTCAAGGGTGTCGGTGACTTCCTCGACGTCGGCCCACTGTGCTCCGACTACGTCGTCGGTGTCGACGACGAGGCGTTCGAGGCGGGAAGCGACATCATCGCCTGGGCGCTCGCCGAATGCGAACGGCGCGGCAAGCGGATCCTCGAGGCCAAGAAGCGCGGCGAGGCACCCGAGGGCAAGGTCACCCCGGAACTGGCCGCGAAACCGGGGTCGGGCCTGCATCCGGTGTTCATCCTGCTCGACGAGGTCCACGAGCTGTTCGCGGCGGTGCCCGGCTCGGCGGCGGCCTGTGAGCGGGCCATCAAGCGGGGCCGGGCGCTGGGCATCATGTTCTGCCTGGCCACGCAGATCCCCGACAAGGACAGCCTGCCGCCGAACATCACCCGCTGCATCACCACCCGCTGGTGCCTGTCGGTGCTCGGCCAGGTCGAGAACGACATGATCCTCGGCACGGGGGCGTACAAGCGCGGGTTCACCGGCACCGTCTACCGGCCCGGCGTCGATGCCGGGTGGGGCGTCATGGTCGGCGTCGACAAGCCCGGCAGCGCCCGCTCGTTCTTCCCCACCCCCGAGGTCACCGCGGGCATCGTGGCCCGCGCCGCGCAGCTGCGCGGCCAGGTCGTCATCGGCGACGGCGCCGAGCGGGTGGAAGCACGCGACATGCTCGCCGACGCCCGCGCGGTCCTCCGGCCGGGTGAGTCCGGTCTGCCGTGGGCGGTGCTCGCCGAGCGCCTGGCGGAGCAGTGGCCGGAGATGTACGCCGGGATCACCGCCGAGATGGTCCGCGAGTCCCTGTCCCGGTACGGCGTCGACAGCCAGGACGTGAAGGTATCCGGGAAGAACCTCAAGGGTGCCCGCCGCACCGCCCTGGACGCCGCGCAGCAGCGTCGGGAGATCGACGCCGGATAGGTCGCACGGCCGGTCGCGGCACGCAACCCGGTCGCACTTCCGCGACCGCCCCCGCGACCGGCCTTCACCTGCGGAAACCCCCGATAGTCGCGGGTCGCGGCACCCCCGCCAGCAGCCCGAAAACCGCCCCAGGAGGCACCTCGTGAGAGGCACCATCGTCGCGACCGGCCTGATCCTCGCCGCCCTGCTCGTCTACGCCCTGTCGTGTGCCGTCCGCCCGTTCCGGGACTGCTGGGTGTGCGACGGGAAGGCCCACCACCGCAGCAAGCGCAACCCGAAACTGTCCCGGCCGTGCCGGTGGTGCAAGGGCACCGGGAAGCGACTCAGGTTCGGCCGCCGGCTGTGGAACCGCGCCCGCCGGCTACACCGCGCCGCCAGTTGACCCGAGACGCCGTACGGCCCGCCAGGATCGCGCCTGGCGGGCCGTTACGCGTAACGGCGTTACGTGACATGTCACGGCCGTGACAATGCCCCGTTGCCCCAGCTCAACAGGCACGTAACGGCATGTCACGCGCGTGACCGCCGAGTGGCCGAAGATCGATTGCGGGGGGAGATTTCCCTGAGGCGGGGGCGGGTCAGGGGCCGGACGCTGCCCGGTCGGACCCGGCCCCCCTGGTGTCCCCGTTGCTCGCGTCTGTTCGCCGCTGCTGTCGCTGCTGGTTGGTCGATGCTTCGGTGTGCGCGCTGGGCCTACAGTCGGTCGCTGTGAGCTGTCGAGAGGGGACACGGTGAGGGTGCGTAGTGCTGCCCTGTTGGTGGGTGCGTTCGTGTTCGCCACCGCTGCCGGTGCGGCGATCGGTGTGCAGTTCGTTGACCGGGACACGGGCGGTGAGGTGAGGCTGCGCCTGGAGGACCCGCAGGGCACGCCGTCTGCCGAGCCGACGCCTACGGTGGTGACGTCGACTGCGGCCAGTCCTTCGGCCGTGGTGACACCGAAGCGTGAGGGGAAGACTGTGACGGAGCAGCGCACGCCCGAGCAGAAGCCCACCGGACGGCAGTCCACCAGCCCGCAGGCCACGACCGGTACGGGCACGGTGGACGTCATCAAGCCGGATCCGCTGCCGGAGCCGCTGCCGACGAGGTCGGGCGACTGACCGGTCATTCGGCGAGGTAGGCGGATTCCAGGCCGAGGATCGTCAGGACCCGCACCCCGATGTTGCCGCTTCCCGCGGTGCGGCGCGCCTGCACCGCCACCGTACGCAGCGCACCGTACGGGTACACGCCCGGCAGCGCGGCCGGACCGAGCGTGGCGAACGCGTACTGAGAGGCCGCCACCTCCAACACCTCGCCGACCTGCTCGCCATCCAGCGTCATCCGCACCTCGCCGGTGGTGGACCCGTCGTCGGAGCGGATCAGCAGGTGCGCGTGCAGGACTGGGTGCTGCACGGGCATGGTGCCGGCCGCCATGTCCACGAACGTCGCCGAGGCGGTGGTGGCGGTGGGCACAGTGACCTCGCCCGTCTGGATCGGGATGTACGGGCGGGCCAGGCCACGTTCGGATGCGGCGTCGTCGGACACGATGTACTGGCCTGCCCGGTCGTAGATGCCCACGAAACCCTCGTCGGCGCCCTCGCCGCCCACGAAGAACGCGACGCCGCCGCCGGCACGGCCGATCCACGTGCCACGCCACCCTTCGGCTAGTTGCCCCTGCCGGGATAGGACGTTGCCGTCGGTGTCGCGGGTGGTGATGGTGCCGCCGGTGACGGTGAGGCCGCCGCGGCCGATGGATGCCGCTTCGAGGCGGCGGCCAGCGGTCAGCATCTGCACCTGCCGCTCTAGTTCACGGACCCGGCGGGCGAGGTTGCCGGGCGAGATCGCTTGGTCGCCGATGACTCCCACAGGTGGCCTCCTAGATGCTGTTGTGCATGGCGATTTCCTGCTCGACCTGCCGCAGGCTGAATCGGTCGGTCCACGCCTGGACGTTGACGTTGATGTTGTCGGCGTGGACGCCTCGTCCGGCGCCGCCGTAGTCGCCACGGCTGGCCGATGATCCGACCACCGCCAGCCGGGCGCCGGCATTGGCTGCGGCGAGGGCTGCGGCGTTGCGGCGGGTGGCTTCGACCGTGGACACCCATTCACCGCGGGTCAGCCACGCGGGGACGGCGTCGTAGCCGTATGGGCCGTCTACCTCGCCACCTCCGGCGTACCTGCTGCCGGCCGGCCCGCCCAATGCGTTGAACTCGCGGTGCCCGCCTCTCGCGGTGCGCTGCTCGACGACCAGGCGGGTACGCACCTCCGGTGGGATGCGGTCCAGCCATTCGAGGTGGTTGCGGATCTGTCGCTGCGCCGCGTCCAGGCCGAGGGTCTTGAGCAGGGTGGCCACCTCGTCGGGGACCCGGTCGTACGCCTTCGCGTACTCGCGGATGTCCGCTTCGGTGATGCCGGCCTGCCGGGCCTGCTCCACGAACTTCTTCCGCAGCTCCTCGGTTTTCGCGGTGACGTCGTCGGCGCTGTCGGCGGTTTTGGCGTACTCGACGACCAGGTCCATGTGGGTGCGGATCAGGTTGCGGATGTTGTCCCGGTTGGTCAACGCCGACTCGGAGTTTCCGTCGAGGGCGCCGCCGTTGGCTTTCGCTTCTTCGGTCATCCGCTTCATGGCCCTGGTGGCGGCGTCTTCGGCCTCTTCGAGGGCGAACATCTGGTCGTAGAGAGCCCTCAGGGCCTTGTCCAACTCGTCGACCTCGGCGGCCAGGTCGGTGGCCGCGGCGGCGGTCAGGCCGAGTCCGGTGGCCAGCTGCCGGGTGGCGGGGTCAAGGTCGGCGACGGAGCGGGTTTGCCCGTCGGTGGCTTCGGTGACCTGCCGGTGCAGTTCGCGGGCGTTGGCGAGGTCACCGCCCATGTCTTGCAGGGAGCCGCGGACTTTCTGGGCGGCGACGTTGAGGTCGTCGGAGCGTTGCGCGTAGGCGGGTGCGATGGCCCCGTTATGCCGGTCGAGTTCGGCGTTGACGCGGGCGATGGCGTCGGCTTCGCCCATCATGGCGGCGGTCAGGTCACCGGCGGAGATGCCGAGGAGTTCGGCCTGGTCGATGACGCCGTTCTGGGCGAGTTGGTGGGCGATCCACAGCCCGGTGTCGCGGGTGACGGCCCCGGATTGGTCGTCGAGGGTGTCGGCGAGTTCGCGGGCGCGGCCTCGTGCTTCGGCGTTGGCCAGGGCGAACGCGGACAGGGCGGCGACCGCGCCGGCGATGGCGATTCCCCACGGCCCGGCGAGGAAACTGCCGACGCGGCTCATGGCGGTGTTCGCGGCCACGGCGGTGGCGGCCATCCGTCCTTGCGCCATGGACAGTTCCAGGATGGCTTGCTTGTACTGGGCGATGCGGGGCACGACGAGCAGGGCGGTGCCACCGACGAGCAGCAGCGCGGCGGCGGACAGGCCGAGGACGGCCAGGACGGCTTTGACCGGTCCGGGTAGGTCGGTGAGTACCCCGGCCAGGTCACCGATCAGGTCAGCGGCCGCGCCGACGGCCGGTAGGAACGTGTTCCCGATGTCGATCGCGAAGTCGTTCAGCTGGTTGCGGGCGATGGCGACGCGGGACTCGACGGTGGCGTACCGCCGTTCGGCCTCTTCGAGTAGGGCGGTGTTGTCTTCCCATCCGCGATTCGCCGTGTCGAGTGACCGGGTGACCAGGTCACCCGCGCCAGCGAGGCGGAGCAGGGCGTCGCGGAGCAGGATCTCGCTCATGCCGAGGTCTTGGAGGGTGGCGAAGACGTCGCCACCGGACTGCTGCATGCGGCCGAGGCCCTGGATGAAGGCGGCGGTGGCCTTCGCGGCGTCCTGCTGGAACGCCTGGGCGTACTGGTCGGCGGTCATGCCGGCCAGTTGGGCGAACGTGTCGAGACGCTCCCCGCCGGAGCGGACGGCCTGCTCGATGATGATGAACGCCCGGGAGATCGCCGAACCGCCCGCTTCGGCTTGGACACCCACGGATGAGAGGGCACCAGCGAATCCGATCACGTCGGCTTCGCTCATGCGGACGGTCTGGCCAGCACCGGCGATCCGGAGCGCCATGTCGACGATCTCTTGCTCGGTGGTGGCCGAGTTGTTGCCCAGCTCGACGATGCTCGCGCCCAGGCGGCCAACGTCGTCGGGGGCGGACTGCATGATGTTCATCAGCCGCGACAGGGCGAACGCCGCCTCTTCGCTGGTCAGGTTCGTGGCGGTGCCCAGGTCGACCATGGTGCGGGTGAACTGGACGATGTCCTGCCGGGCGATACCGAGCTGGCCAGCAGCCGCCGCCACTCCGGCGATCTCCTCGTGGGTCTGCGGCAGCGTGCGGGCCAGCTGCCGCAGTTCGCCTTCGAGTTCGGCGAGCTGCTCGGGTGACCCGTCGATGACCTTCGCCACGCCGGTCCAGGCAGATTCCCAGCTGATCGCGGCGCGGACGGCCATTGCCAGGCCGGCGCCGATGGCGGCCCCGGCCGCGAGGAACGTCGCCCCGACCTGGTCCATGGCCGCGTCAACGCGCGCCTGTTCCGCTTCCAGCTTGGCAAGTTCCCGCTCCAACGCCCGGGCCGACGACTCTGCCGACTTGAAGCCGCGCTCGAACTGTCGAGGGTCAGCGGAGAGGCGGTAGCTGAGGTCTTTCTCGGCCATGTCAGAGCATCCATCCGGGGGTCACGGCCCGCTCGTCGGCCTGCTCGCCGGGCTCGCCGAGGGTGATGTGGTGCAGCCGCCACGACCGCACCCACCCGCCGATCTGCTCGGGCCACTCGTCGGCGGTGTACGTGATCGACGCTGCCAGTTGCTTGCCGGCCTGGTGGTGTTCCCACTGCCGCCGGCCCTGCTCGGTGCGCAGGTCCAAGCGGACGCGGGCGTGCAGCGAAAGGTCGTACAGGTTGCGGCCCCACCGGGATTCGAACAGTTGCTCTACCCGGCCGATGGCTTCACGGTCGCGGCTGGTCAACCCGTCGCGGTGGTTCCAGTAGAGGGCCGCCTCGCACTGGCGGGCGTCCATGCCGGCCAGGTCGAGCCGGCATCCGTCGACGACCAGGTTCTGGGTGGCAGCGCGAATGTTGAACGCCGGACTCCAGTCCGGCTGACGCTTCCGGGTGGCGGGGCGTGCCGCGGTGCGGCGGGTCGGCTGGCCGTACCGGGGGGACGGCATCGGCGCACGCCCGGCGGCAACCGACCGCATGTAGCTGGGTGAACCCAGCAGCGGATCAAGCCGCGCGGCCACCATCTCGTTGAGAGCCCGACATCCGACGCACATCCCACAACCACCTGACTGTCGATCTGTACCGTTGGCCGGCCCGACGCGGGAGGATGCACGGCGGGCCGGCCACGGGGGACGGATGACGCCCGGTTCACCTACGTTGGTGCGCTTCCCGTCGCCTCCGAGCACGACAGTTGGCGTCACCCACGCCGGGGCCTTCCACGGGTGGCTGCCGAGTGGCTTGGTTCGCCGGCTCCGCCATCACGCAATCCCCTGGTGGCCACCAGGAGGGGTCGCGCCGTGGCCTGGTCCGGTCGTCACCGGTCAGGCGGCCGGAAGATCACACGGCACCTCGACGACCAGCCGACGCCCGACCCCCCGAACAAGGCCTTGCGCCCGCCAGCGCCGCAGTGTCCGGGTAGAGACACCGTGGTGCCGTGCGGCTTCCGCGTACGTCATCACGACCTGACGGTGCCCGGCCAGCGGCGCCTGGTCACGTTGGCGGCCAGCGGTGCGGACATTCGGGATGCTGGGGGCCATGGCGGCGGCCAACTCCAGCAGGTCACCGGGTGGGGTGATGCCGGCCCGGTGGCAGCGTTGCAGGTGCTCGCCCAGCGCACTGGCCAGGTGTGCCATGGCCCGGTCGCCGAGCGCGACGGCGTGGCCGTGGGCGTCGACGGCCACCACCCGGGGCGGCCCGTCAGCCGGCATCGGGGGCGGCCAGGGCGGCGCGCAGCCGGGCGCGCAGGGCGTCGTCCAGGCCGTGCACCTCGATGAGCTGGCAGGCCACCCACACGGTTTGCATCAGCAGATCGGGCGGGCCCTGCCGGACGATCGCCTCCACGGTGGGCCAGTCCTGGTCGGCGGCGGCGAACACGAGTTCCGCGCCGTTGGCGAGCGGTGGCGTGGTCACCGGCGTCCCCTTCCCCGGCCCCGTCCACGCCTGCCGCGTGGGCGGACCCTTCCCGCACCCCTCGGGGTGCCCGGATCTTGGCTGTGCGTGGCTCTCAGCGGGCCGGTTCCGGTGGTGATCGGCGGCCGGCAGTCCGAGCACACCCCGTACTGGTAGATGACCGGCCCGAACTGCACCATGCCCGGGTAGATGCCGTCCCCGTGCTCAACTCCGGCACAGCGGTGCCCGCACGCGTCGCAGGTGCGGTCGGCGGCACTGCCACGCGGCAACGCCACCAGGTGTACGCACAGGCCGCAGACGACCATCCGGGGTCGCCACGCCGCCGCGAGGACCGGCAGCGGGCGGCCGACGGTCGGCTGGTGCAGGCAGGTGACGGCCTGCCCTTCGGCCCATGCGGTGAACGTGTCGAGCAGCCCGAGGCGCAGCCAGCCGGGGGTCTGGTCGACGGTGGTGGGGGTGGCGTGGTCGACGCCGAGGACGTCGCGGCCGAGGCCGGTCATCAACGCGATGGCGTCGGCGGTGGCGGCGTCGACCTGGGCGACGTGCGCCGGGTTGGCGGTGGCGCGCAGGTGGTCGACCAGTTCGCCGTAGCGCGGGTGCGTCATCAACTGCTCCAGCAGCAGGGCGGCGGTCATCGGGTCGCCTCGCAGTTCTCGTAGTGGGCGGTGGAGTCGAGCGGCCACGAGCAAACCGGGCACGTCTGGTCCGTCTCGGGCGTAGAAGTGTCCAGAAGCGTCAAACCGTCAGAAGTGCTGGTCAGAGGCTTGGACGCTTCTGACGTCTGACACTTCGAAGTGTCAGACGGAATCGATCCGTCGGGCTCTGACCTGGGGTTTTGACGGTTTGACGCTTCCTGACGGGACAGGTACCGATCGAAGACGGAAGCGAAGTCCTCAGCCCGGTATCCGCGCGCCGTTCCCGTCTCGTTGCGGCGCGGCGCGACCTTGTACGGGCGCAGCCGGTCGGCGAGCTTCCGAACCGTCAGATCCCACTCGGACCACGGCGAGTCATCCAGGCCGCGCAACCGGTGCACAAGATCCTTCGACTGCATGAACGGGTTCGGTCCGAACACCTCGCGGATGTCGGCGAGCAGCCGCAGCGAGTCGGATCCGTGGTCTTCCTCGTCGTGGTCGCTGGTGAGCGCCACGGCGGAGTCACGGGCCAGTCGGGGCCAGTCGCCACCGGCGATGTCCGCGACGATCACCAGCGGTTCCCACACGTCGGCGGCCCGGTCCTCGACCGGCAGGTCCGGCACCGTCTTTTCAATCTCCTCCAGCGCGGTGCGGATCCACGCCGCTACCCGGTCACGCAGGTTTTGCAGCGGCAGCCCGTCGCGCCGGCTGCGGTACGGGGCGACCCGCTCGCCGGCCTTACGCCGCTGCATGGTGATGTTCACCGCCCGGTCGGTGATCGTGTCGGGTAGTTGCCCGATGCCGGCCAGGGCGACGAATCCGAACGTCTCCAGTTCCTCGACCGACCGTGACGCGGCGTCGTAGCGCAGCGTCGGCCGCCCGCGCTCGAATCCGGCGTTGACCAGGCCACGCAGGTCTTCGTTCTGCTCGGCGGTCTTCTTGTTGCCCCAGATCGTGTCGGCCTCGTCGATGATGAGCGTCGGTTTCCGGTCCCCGCCCATCACCCGGTACAGCACTGCTGAGGACACGTTGGCGGTGGGCAGCTGGTTGCGGCACATCGCACCGACCAGGTCGAGCAGTCGGGACTTGCCGCACCGCTTCTCCGGCGACCGGATGGCCAACCGTGGCGCGGTGTTGAGGGCGTCGACCGCGTGCGTGGCGACGATCCACAACGTGACGGCCACCTCGACGTGCGTCGAGGGCAGCGCGACGTACCGCACGACCGCCGCCCGCACCTCGTCGAGCAGCGCACTGCCGTCGTGGTCGCGGTCGAAGTCGTCGAGCTTGAAGTCGGTCACGCCGCACTCCCCGCGGTTCGTTGAGCTGACTGGACGGTGGCCAGGCACGAGGCGCGGGGTAGGCCCGCGCGGACGGCGGCGTCGACCAGGGCGTCGTAGACCCCCGGACCGGCGCCGCTCTCGGCGGCCCGGCACGCCGCCCAGAACAGGGCCTTGTTGCGGCTGCCTTCGGTGGCCCGTGAGACGTACGCGGCCAGACGTTCGGCGCGCTGCCGGGACATCTGCCCGGTCCACGTCCGGGCCGCCGGCCGGGGTGGCTCCAGCAACTCACGGATGGCCGCGAAGTCGACGGTGGCGCACGTCTCCCGGTGCTCGACCAGTTCGTACCGGCCGGCGTAGGTGCCGGTCTCGACGTAGGACGGCGGTAGCAGGACGTACCCGCCGCGAGCTTTCAACTCCAGCGCCCGGCCTTCACCGGTCGCCCCGCCTCGCTGGTCGGTGCCGGTGAACCACACGTGCAGCCCTCCGGACGGTGTCCGGATGATCGCCGCCGCCCCCCGGAGCAGGCCAGCGGATAGCACCCGGCGGAACAGGGCCATGCCGGGCAGGCCGTTCTTCGTGTCGACGTCGAGCACGTCGGGCCCAGGTGCCCCGGTGGCCACGGCGATGTTGGCGTGTGGCTGCTGCCGCCACCATGCGGTGATGCGGGCGGGGTCGGTGGTGGCGTCCTTGAATCCGTGTCGGGTTAGCGGCGCTTTGTCGCCGGCCGCGCACGGAAAGACAGGCCATCCCACCTCGGCGTACGCCAGCGCTGCGTTGAGCAGGTCTACCGGACGGTGCGGAATGTCGTCGGATTCGGTTACGCTGCTGGTGGTCGCCGCAATGACCCCTGATGCCGCCCCGGACGCCACCCCGGGGCGGTTTCGCGTCTGCGGCATCTCAGGCCGCCGCCTTGCTGCTCTTCTCGTCGAGCCACTTCTCGACGTCTTCCCACCGGTACCGGATGTGGCGGCCCACCTTCGACCAGCGAGGGCCGGTCTTGAGGTACCGCCACTGAGTGAGGGTCTTCTCCGGCACGTTCAAGTACGTGGCGACCTCGGGCGGCCCCGCCAACGAACGCTTCGACATCTCGAACATCCCCTTTGATCGTCGCCCGCATCACTTCGATAGGCGATCTCCGCACCAACATGCACGACACAGCGGGACATGTCAAGAAGACTTGCGATGACATCATTTCGATGCCAAGGTGTGCACCGTGAGCGATGACGAGAAGCCGCAGAAGAACCCACTCGGACCTACCGGGCACCGGGTCCGCGAGAACATCCAGCGCATCCGTACCGAGCGCCGGCTCACGTACCGGGAACTTTCCGACCGCCTCGCCGACCTGGGCCGATCCATTCCCACGTTGGGGCTGTCGCGCATCGAGAACGGCACGAGACGGGTCGATGCGGACGACCTGGTCGCCCTGGCCATAGCTCTGGACGTGTCGCCCCTTGCCCTGCTGATGCCGGCCCAGGACTCTCCCATCGACCTCGCGGCAGGCGTACGCATCGGATGGAAACCCGGATGGCGCTGGGCGGCCGGAGAGCATCCCCTGGTCGCCGAGCGCCGCCGCCAGGACGAGCAGGGCCGCGAGGTCGTCTCCTTCGACCGCATCGACCTGGCCGACCCCCGGGTGGTCGACTACGTCCGCGCCAATCGGCCGTTCGAGAGTGACCCGATCGACGAGGCCGGGATGTTCCTGCTGGCCAGACTCGGCACGAAACCATTCCGGGCGGAGATCCGCCACGACGGCGACGGCAGGATCAGCGGGGATGTGACCCTGCACAGTGGCCAGGACGCCGATGGCGAGCGTTGAGCGGCGCGACGACGGCCGGCCGAAACCCTGGCTGGTCCGCTGGCGCGACGAGGCCGGCAAGCAGCGCAAGAAGTCGTTCGCCCGGAAGGTCGACGCCGACCGGTTCCGGGCCGAGGTCGAGCACAAGCTGAACACCGGGCAGTACGTCGACCCGAAGGCCGGCAAGCAGACGTTCCGCGCATACGCCGAGACCTGGCGGGCCGGACAGCCACACCGGCCCAACACCGCGACCGGTACCCGGTCGCGGCTGACGAAGCACGTCTACCCGGTGCTGGGTGACCGCCCGCTGGCTGCGGTTCGTCCGAGCGAACTACAGGCGTTCGTGACCGGCCTGTCGGCCACGCTCAAGCCGGGCACGGTTCGGGTTGTCTACTCCACGGTGCGGGCGGTGTTCGGCGCCGCACTGCACGACCGGATCATCACGCAGGATCCATCCCTGCCGGCTCGTAGTGGTCGCAAGGGTGTACGTCTGCCGGAGCGGCCACGCGTTCAGGTGACGCCGCTGACCGTCGAGCAGGTCGATGCGATCCTGACGACCATTGCGCCGGCGTACCGCCTCACCGCGTTGGTCGCCGCGGCGGCCGGGCTGCGGCAGGGCGAGGCGTTCGGGTTGCAGGCTGGTGATGTCGACCTGGCGGCGCGCACAGTGAAGGTTGACCGACAGGTGCAGCTGGTCGACAACCGGCCGGAGGTGGTCCCGTTGAAGAACGCGCCGTCCTACCGGACGGTGCCCGTCGGCCAGGTGCTCACCGACGCGTTGAAGGCGCACATGGCCGACCTGGGCGACGGGTTCCTGTTCCTCGATCGCGGCGGCCTGCTGCACCGGTCGCGGTTCAACGAGTCGGTGTGGCGGCCAGCGGTGAAGGCGGCCGGTCTGCCGGGGGTCGGGTTTCACGACCTGCGCCACTTCTACGCGTCGGCGTTGATCCGGGCCGGTCTGTCGGTCAAGGTCGTGTCAGCGCGTCTCGGGCACGGCAACGCCGCCGAGACGCTGAACACGTACAGTCACCTCTGGCCGGACGACGAGGACCGGACGAGGCAGGCGACGGATGATGTCCTCCGGGCTCATGTGCCCCACATGCGCCCCGCCGACGGGAAGTGATCTACGGTGCCGCAGCTCACCGCCGGTTTCACGTCCGGCGCTCTTATTTCCAGCGGAAGTGGACGAAGAGGCGGCCGAAGTTCTTGGAGTCCTTCTCGACCCGGTGGTAGAGCTGCTTGACGTCCTTCTGGTCGAGGAAGCGCAGCACCCGCTTCTTGAGCTGACCGGAGCCCTTGCCCGGGATGATCTCGACGAGGGTGGCCTTCTTGGCCACCGCCTCGTCCATGATCCCGCGCAGTGCCCGGTCGATGTCGTGGCCCTTGTTGAAGATGTCGTGCAGGTCCAGCTTCAGCTTCATGCCACGTCCACCGTCCGGTCGGCTGTCATGCGGCTCATGGTAGGCACGCCGGGCGCCGGCCAGGCCATCGTGGGCACGCCGGCTGCCGGGCCCCCCGGACGTCGAGAGGGCAGCCCACAGTGGGCTGCCCTCTCGACGCGTGTCCGGGATCAGCGACCGCCGACCCGGGTCTCGACCCGGCGCAGGGCGGTCGTGTAATCGTCGTTGGACGAGTGCATGGCCGCCGCGATGCGCAGGTGACGCAGCGCGTCGGTGTAGCGGTTGAGCCGCTCCAGCGTCCGGCCCAGCACGTGGTGGGCGTAGTGGTCGCTGGGGTTGCGGTCGACCAGTTCCCGCAGCTGCTCCTCGGCCCGGTTGAGCTGTGCCGACTGGAAGTAGGCCCGGGCCAGCAACTGGCGCACGGAGGCGTTGTCCGGCTCCGCCTCGATGATCGGTTCGAGCAGCCGGGCCGCGCTGCTGGGGTCGCCCGCCTCGAAGAACAGGGTCGCCCGTCGGTACTCGGCCAGAAGATCCATGCCGCCACCCCCTCCGTGTCGCACCACTGCTCCGACGCTGGCACAACACCGGCTGTACCGCGACTGTTCCCGGTGGCTTTTCCTGCCCGCCTCACACGGTGGCGAGGTCCCAGGCGCGGACGCCGCCGACAATGCCGGCGCTGTTCGGGACCACCACCACGTCGTCACCCATCCGGGTGAGCTGCTCGGGGCGGATCCGCCGCGAGTTCCCGCCGCCCAGGTAGAGCCGGTCCCAGCGGAACACCGGACGCAGCCCCTCCACCACCTGCCGGATCCGTCGGGACCAGAAGGCGTCGCCCAGCCGGCGGCGCTCAGGCTCACCGACGTACGTGTCGTAGGTGGTGCCCCAGCGCACCGGGGCATGGGACAGTTCGAGGTGCGGGGCGAGCACCCCACCGTCGAAGAGGGCGCTGCCCAGCCCGGTGCCGAGGGTCAGCACGAGTTCGCAGCCGGTGCCGGCGACCACCCCGGCACCGTGCACCTCGGCGTCGTTGAGCACCAGCGCCGGCAGGCCGAACGCGGCCGAGAGCGCGCTGCGGGCGTCGAACCCGGACCACTCGGCGAGCAGCGCCGGGTCGACCCGGCTACGTGGGCCCGAACGGGTCACGTAATGCGGGGTGGCCACCACGACGCCGTGCCGGATCATGCCGGGCATCCCGACCGTCACCCGACCGGCCGCCGGCAACCGACCGCCGAGTTCCACGAGCGTGCGGACGAACAGGTCCGGCGGCAGCGGGTACGGCGTCGGCACCCGCATCGGCTGGGCCCGCATCGTGCCCGCGCCGTCGAGGACGGAGGCTTTGATTCCGCCGCCCCCGCAGTCGATCGCCAGAGTGGTCAACACGCACGTGAGTCTGCCTCGTCGCAGGGTCCGCCGCGCGGCGACGGGTAGGCTCGGCTGTTTGTGAGCGCCACGCTGATCGCCCGGGACCTCGCCGCCGGGCACGGGGAACGCACCCTCTTCGCCGGCCTGGACCTCGTGGTAGCGCCCGGCGACGTGGTCGGCCTGGTCGGGGCCAACGGGGCCGGCAAGTCGACGCTGCTGCGTACGCTCGCCGGTCTGTTGCCGGTCGAGGCCGGCAGCGTCGCGGTGAGCCCGCCCGGCGCGAGCATCGGGCACCTGCCCCAGGAGCCGGAGCGCCGCCCCGGGGAGACGGTCCGGGCGTTCCTGGCCCGCCGCACCGGCGTGACCGGGGCGCAAGCTGCGCTCGACGCGGCGACGGAGGCGCTGACCGCCGGCACCCCGGGCGCGGACGACGCGTACGCCGCCGCGCTGGAGAGCTGGCTCGGGCTCGGCGGCGCCGACCTGGACGAGCGGGCCGAGGAGGTGGCGGCCGAGCTGGGCCTCGCCGTCGATCTCGACCAGGAGATGACCAGTCTCTCCGGCGGCCAGGCCGCCCGGGCCGGCCTGGCGTCGCTGCTGCTCAGCCGGTACGACATATTTCTGCTCGACGAGCCCACGAACGATCTCGACCTGGCCGGGCTGGACCGGCTGGAGACCTTCGTGACCGGGCTGCGCGCCGGCACGGTCCTGGTCAGTCACGACCGGGAGTTCCTGGCCCGCACGGTGACCTCGGTGCTGGAGTTGGACCTGCACCAGCAGCAGGTGAACCACTTCGGCGGCGGTTACGCGGCGTACCTGGAGGAGCGGGAGGTGGCCCGCCGCCAGGCGCGCGCCGACTACGAGGAGTACGCCGACACGCGGGCCGGACTCCAGGCACGGGCGCGTACCCAGCGGGCCTGGATGGAGAAGGGGGTCCGCAACGCCCGGCGTAAGGCCACCGACAACGACAAGATCGGCCGCAAGTTCCGGTCCGAGGCGTCCGAGAAGCAGGCGGCGAAGGCCCGGCAGACCGAGCGGCTGATCGAACGTCTGGAGGTGGTGGAGGAGCCACGCAAGGAGTGGGAGCTGCGGATGGAGATCGCCGCCGCGCCGCGCGCCGGCGCCGTCGTGGCCACGCTCCGCGACGCCGTGGTACGCCGGGGCGATTTCACCCTCGGCCCGGTGAACCTCCAGATCGACTGGGCGGACCGGGTGGCGGTGACCGGGGCGAACGGTTCCGGCAAGTCGACCCTGCTGGCCGCCCTGCTCGGCCGGTTGCCGCTGGACGCCGGCCAGGCCGCGCTGGGGCCGGGCGTGGTGGTCGGCGAGGTGGACCAGGCCCGGGGACTGTTCCTGGGTGACGTACCGCTGCTTGACGCGTTCCGGGCCGCGGTGCCGGACGTGTCTCCGGCCGACGCGCGTACGCTGCTGGCCAAGTTCGGCCTGCGCGCGCAGCACGTGCTGCGACCGGCCGCGACGCTCTCTCCGGGCGAACGGACCCGGGCCGCGTTGGCCCTGTTGCAGGGGCGGGGCGTCAATCTGCTGGTGCTGGACGAGCCGACGAATCACCTCGATCTGCCGGCGATCGAGCAACTGGAGTCCGCGCTTGCCAGCTTCCCGGGCACGCTGCTGCTGGTGACCCATGACCGGCGGATGCTGGAGGCGGTACGCCTCGACCGGCGGTTGCGGGTGGACGCCGGGCGGATCACCGAGTTTTGATCCGGCGGAATCCGGACGGTGGGGCGACAATGACCCCATGCTCAGGTGGGAGTACGCCCTACTGGTGCGCCGCCGCCAGGCCGCCACCAACGACCTCGGCTTCGAGGTCATCTTCTCCTGGTACGGCCCCGACGGTTCGATGATCGACGTCACGCCGTACGGCGACACCGCGCTGGCTCATCTCAACCGGGCCGGCGACCAGGGCTGGGAGTTGGTCGCGATGAGCGAGGACCCGTCCCTGCCCGGGAACAACGAGTTGCACCGCTATCACCTGAAGCGGCCCCGGACGGCGGCCGCACCGCGGCAGCGGATGCGTACCGGACGTCCTCGACGGCCCATCGCGCGTTGACCTGGCGCAGATTTCAGGGACAACCGGCGCATACCGGGCAACTATCCGGGTAACGGGCCGGCCGGAGGTGGCCGGTATGGTCGCGTTGGCACACACCCCGTCCTCCGCCGAGCGGCTGCGGGCGATGGACGGGTTCCTCACCGAGGCGTGGCTGGACCAGGTCCGCCACGACGAGCGATTGCGCCCGCTCGGTGTCGAGGTCCGTTTCGACCGGGGCGTCGCCCACCTGACCGGCGAGGTCGACGAGCCGGCACAGCTGCGACTGGTACGCGAGCAGGTCGGCCGGCTGGCCGGCGTCTTCGGCGTCTGGTGCCGGGTACGGGTCGGCGGACGCGACCCGGTGGTGGTCGACCTGGGCTGTGGCGCCACCAAGCAGTGGCCCGGCAATCTCGGCCTGGACATCTTCCCCGCCCCCGGAGTGGACGCGGTCGCCGATCTCTCCGGCTCCCTGCCACTGGCCGACGACTCGGTCGACGTGCTGTTTGCGGTACACATCCTGGAGCACCTGATCGACTTTCTGCCGCTGCTGGACGAGTGTCACCGGGTGCTCCGTCCCGGGGGTGTGCTGCACGTGATGAGCCCCTGGTGGGGTCATGTGAACGCGGTTGCCGACCCGACCCACGTGCGGCTGCTGGACGTGCAGACGGTCAAGGGCATCTGCGTCATGCGCCCCCCGGGCACGCCGCGCTGGTACCCCCTGCACGCCGGCAGCGACGGTGCGTCCATCTTCGCCGACCTCACTCCGCTGGGACCGGAGGACGACGGCCCTACCGCCACCCACCTGGCCCGCTTCTTCGACTAGGCAGGTCCGCTCGACGAATGTCCTGGACACCGGCGGTGTCCAGGACATTCGTCTGTTTCGGCACAGGTCACCAATATTTCTCGCGGGTAACACCGGCAGGCCGCGTCATCGATCGACACTGATCTAACCCCGGTGACTCGCCGGTAACAACTGGCCCCACCGCACACCCCCGCGGAGGTACGACCATGCCCAGACGTCTCGCCACCATCCTCACCTCCGGCGTACTCGCGCTGCTCACCGCCTTCGCCGTGGCCTCCCCCGCCACGGCGGCCGTCACTCCACAGCAGAAGTTGTCGGTCCTGTCCAGCTGGACCCAGACCAGCGCCAGCAGCTACAACGCCTGGTACTCCGCCCGCCAGAACCGCGCGCCCTGGGCCGAGTACAACTTCGACTGGTCCACCGACTACTGCTCGTCCAGCCCGGACAACCCGCTCGGATTCAAGTTCAGCCTCTCCTGCGCCCGCCACGACTTCGGCTACCGCAACTACAAGGCGGTCGGCCATTTCAGTGCCACCAAGCCGCGCCTCGACAGCGCCTTCTACGCGGATCTGAAGCGGTCCTGCGCCACCTACAACTCCGTCGTCCGGCCGGCCTGCCTGAGCCTGGCGTGGACCTACTACCAGGCCGTCGCCATCTTCGGCTCGGTAGCCGCCGTCCAGCAGTCCGACATCGACCGGGCCGCCCGGATGAAGGCAGACGCCGAGCGCCGCGCTCGCGCCTGACGAAGGGACTGTAAGACGAACGGTGTAACTCCTGATCAAGGAGCAGCACCTGATGTCTGATGGATCGATGGCCGCCGTGGATACTGCCGCGGTGGCGAAGAACGGGCCGGGACAACCGGCGGAGGGTCTCGACGGGGAACTCGTCGCCCAGATCGTGGAGCAGGCCCGTGCGGCGGGTCTGCAGCTGACCGGCGACGGCGGTCTGTTGCAGCAGCTCACGAAGCGAGTCCTGGAATCAGCGCTTGAGGGCGAAATCACCGATCACTTGGGCTATGACAAGGGCGAGCCGGCGGGCAGGAACGGCGGGAACTCCCGCAACGGTGTGCGGGCCAAGACGGTGCTCACCGATGTCGGCCCGGTCGAGATTGACGTGCCGCGCGACCGGGATGGGTCGTTCGCGCCGCAGATCGTCCGCAAGCGGCAGCGTCGGTTGTCCGGTGTGGACGACATGGTCATCTCGCTGTCCGCCAAGGGCCTGACCACCGGGGAGATCCAGGCCCACCTCGCCGAGGTCTACGGTGCCGACGTGTCACGGCAGACGATCTCGACGATCACTGACAAGGTTGTCGAGGGCATGACCGAGTGGCAGAACCGGCCTTTGGACCCGGTCTACCCGGTGATCTTCCTGGACGCGGTGCACGTGAAGATCCGTGACGGGAAGGTCGCCAACCGGCCCATCTACCTGGCCCTGGCCGTCACCGTTGACGGCACCCGGGACATCCTCGGGCTGTGGGCCGGTGACGGCGGTGAGGGCGCCAAGTTCTGGCTGCAGGTCCTCACCGAGCTGAAGAACCGCGGTGTCGCGGACGCGTGCATGGTGGTCTGTGACGGACTCAAAGGGCTGCCCGACGCGATCGGCGAGGTGTGGCCCGAAGCGGTGGTGCAGACCTGCGTGATCCATCTGCTGCGTGCCTCGTTCCGGTATGCCGGCCGGCAGCACTGGGACGCCATCGCCAAAGCCCTGCGGCCGGTCTACACCGCGCCCACCGAGCCGGCTGCCAGGGCCCGGTTCGCCGAGTTCACCGAGGCGTGGGGCGGCAAGTATCCGGCGATCGTGCGGCTGTGGGAGCAGGCGTGGGCGGAGTTCGTGCCGTTCCTGGCCTTCGACGCCGAGATCCGCACCGTCGTCTGCTCCACCAACGCCATCGAGAGCGTCAACGCCCGCATCCGCCGCGCCGTCCGCGCCCGCGGCCACTTCCCCAACGAGGCCGCCGCGCTGAAATGCGTCTACCTGGCCGTGATGAGCCTCGACCCCACCGGGCAGGGCCGCCGGCGCTGGACCATCCGCTGGAAGCCAGCCCTCAACGCCTTCGACATCGCCTTCGAAGGACGCCTGTCCGCAGGCCGCAAGTAGCCGTCAACAACCCGAGTTACACCGTTCGTTTGACAGACCCCTGACGAACAGTGACGGACGCCCGGCAGCAACCGTGGTCGGGCGTCCCGCCGCTCAGCTTGATCTTTAACCTGTGCGGCGTGGGCGGGGACTGCTCGAGGTCTTCGGTTTCTTCCTTGCGTTCGCGCTGATGTGCACGTCGTGTCGTTGAGCGGGTTGCTTGTTCGGTCGGCCTGGTGGTCGCCCTGGACCTGGTCGGGAGGGTTTCGGTGCGCTGGCCAGGCAGGCGGTCTTCGCGCGGAGGTGCCGGAACCCTCGTCGGACGCGGGCGGGTGAGAGGCGTTCGGGCGGTGTCGGTTTCTCCCAGGGGCGGCGCAGGTCACTGGTGAGGCCGCGTGCCAGGCGCAGCTGCGCGTAGACGGCCAGAATGAGCCAGGTCCACCGGTCGGCGGCTTGTGGGGTGCGGATCTTCGGGCAGGTCCAGCCAAGGGTCTGTTTGAGCAGCCGGAAGGTGTGCTCGATGTCGAAGCGGCGCAGGAACGCCTGCCAGAGCCGGTCAACGTCGGCGGGTGTGGCATCGGTCTCGGACCACCACAGCCACACCGGCTTCGGGATCGCGCCGCTAGGCAGGTGATTCACCTCCAGCCGGATCACGGTGCCTTCGATGAGTGGCAGGTCGCCGGTCTGGTCGATCCAGGCGTTGCGGTGCGTCAGCCGGGGATGTAGCCGGTCCCAGCTGCGGGCGGTGGCAGCGCCGTAGAGGCGAGTGTCGGTCACCGTGGTCACCTCGGGCGCGCCCCAGCTCGCGGGGTCACCGAAGATGAACTCGCTGCCGTGGCGGGGTGGTCGACCGTTCGTGCCCGGCCGTCGGGGCGGGGCCGCGTGGCGCAGCACTCGATCGGAGCGCATCCGGCCCAGCACCTGCACCGGCAGGTCGCGCAGCAGGTATGCCAATCGGGGCGTGTCGTAGCCGGCGTCGGCGACGACCAGGATGTGGGGATCACCGGTGCGCCACTGCCCAGCGGCGATGAGTCGCTGCACGAGGTGGCGGAGTTGCCCGGCGGTGACGGTGGCGGCATCATCGCCCGGCGCGAGCCGCTGAGCATCCAGCGGCGCGGTCCAGGAACTGCGACCGGGCTCCAACGCCGTGACGAACGAGTACGGCCAGCCAGGAATCATCACGTGCTGGTCCTTGCCGCGGCCGTAGGTGTGGCACAGGATCCGCTCCGCGGAGGTATGCGCGTCGGGCCGCAGCCAGCAGGTGATGTCGACCGCCAGGACAAGCCGGCCGTCGGCCGCGCGAGGCAGCGGAAGCGCCGCCAAGCTCCTGCGCAGCCGCTCGACATCCACCCGACCTCGGGCCAGCGCCGCGTACAGCGACCCATGGCCACGACGATGCTCGCCCACCAGCGACAGCTCCACCAGCGAATGCACCGGCCCGTCGCCGCACAACACCGCGTCGGCCAACTCGAACATCGCATCCGCCCGAGCGGTCAGACAGGCATGGAACTCCCGCCGAAACGCCGCCAGCTCCCCGAACGCACCAGCAGAACCAGCATCATGCACACTGACCACCAAGACAGCCCCTGGTATTGATCCTCTTCCCTCGACAAGAAGATGATCGACCAGGGGCTGTCACCATGATCAGCCGGGGTCACCGACCAGCCGCCAAAGGTTAAAGATCAAGCTCAGGGACCGTCGGGAAACCGCGCGCGGATTCCCGACGGTCTCAGGCGTGCTCGGTGTGCCGGTCGACAGCGCTGGGCCGAGGTGGAGCGGAGCGACCCGCCCCCGAGGCGAACCGCCCCGAATCGGCCGCCAGGTCGGGATGCTCGACACCGAGCGCCAACGCGACCGCCTCATCCAGCCCCAGTTCGGCACCCTCGCCGTACGCCTCGTCGAAGGCCGTGTCGCCCAACATCCGCCGCAGCGCCGCCTGCCGCTCCGTCCAGTACGCCTCGAAGATGCCCGGCGTCGACCGCAGACCCGCCCGGGTCGCCTGGGCGGCGCCGAAGAGCCGAGCCCCGGTCAGCGGCTGGCCACCGACCGCGCAACGCACCGCGACCGCGTTCAATGTGTCGCAGGCCCGCCCGTGGAAGCCGTGATTCATCCGCGACCGCAGCGCCACCAGCAGGTGCTCGTGCGCGGCCACCAGGTCACCCCGCGCCAGCGCGACCATGCCGAGCAGCATGTCCACCGAGCGGCGTCCCCGGTCGACCGGGCGGGACGCCTCCACCGGACGAGCCGCACCGAGCAGCTCCGCCGCCTCGCCCAGTGCGCCCCGCCGCCACAGCAACTCGGCCAGGCGGAAGACGGCGAACAACGCCTCCGACTCGACCCCCTGGTCCTGCGCCCAGTCGATGACCTCCCGGCAGACCCGCTCCGCCTCGGCGAACTGTCCCATGTCGACGAGCGGGGCGGCGCGGCCGGCGAGCACCCGGGCCAGCAGACCGGCGTCCCCGGCCTGGCGGGCCGCCGCCTCGGCCCGCTGCGAGTAGCGCAGCTCCTCGCCGAACTCGCCGTCGCCACCGGCGTGCAGCGAATGCATGTGGTAGGCCGCCGCCAGCTCGTCCTCCGGGATCACCTCGCCGGTCTCGGCCAGGCGGCCGTAGAGCCGGAACAGCCAGAGCCGGCCTTCCCGGGCCAGTCCGCGCTCACGCCACCACTGGTCCAGCCCGCCAGCCAGCCGCAGTCCGATCCGGGCACTGCCACCCGTGGCGCACCAGCGCAGCGCGGCACGCAGCTCACCGGCGAGTGGATCCAGCGCGTACAGCGACAGCGTCACCGGCTGCCCGTCCGGGCCGAGGTGTGCCCGCTCCAGGGCGTGCGCCGACCAGGCCACATGCCGGTCACGGGCCGCCTGTTCCTCGCCGGCTTCGGCGAGCCGGCGTGCCGCGTACGCCCGGATCGGGTCGAGCATCCGGTAGGTGCAGCCGGCCGCATGCGGCTCCGCCAGCACCATGGACTTGTCGACAAGCACCGACAACGGGTCGAGCGGGTCGTCGTCGAGCAGCCACTCCACCGTCGGCAGGTCGACCGGGCCGGCGAAGACGGCCAGCCAGCGCAGCAGTCGCGCAGCCCGTGGCCCGAGGGTCCGGTAGGACCAGGTCACCGTCGCCTGCATGGTCAGGTGCCGTTCGACAGCCGAGCGGGCCGCCGCTCGGGTCGCCGGGGCCGAGGGGTTGACGCCGGTGGCCGCCGCGGCCAGGTCGACCGTGTCCCGCTGGTTGCCGGTGTTGCCCCGATCGGCCGGTGCCGGCAGCGGATCCTCGCGGCCGGCGTCGAGCGTGCCGAGCACGTCGTCGAGACGCTCGGCGAGCTGACCGACCGAGAGCACCCGCAGCCGGGCCGCGGCCAGCTCGATGGCGAGCGGCAACCCGTCCAGGCGGCGCACCACCCGGCGGATGTCGGCCGACTCGGACGGGTCGGGCTGCCGTCCGCCTCGGGCCGCCGCCGTACGGTCCAGCAGCAGCGCCACCGCGTCGCTCTCGGTGCCGTCGGGTGCCGGGTCGACGGACAACGGCGGGATTCGCCACACCACCTCGCCCGGCAGCCCGAGCGGTTCCCGGGTCGTCGCCAGCACCCGCACGCCACCGCCACCAGCCAGCAACCGGGACACCGCCTCGGCACAGGACGCCGGCTGGGCGTCGCAGGTGTCGAGCACGATCAGCATCCGGCGGGCAGCGGCGTACTCCACAAGCGTGTCGACCATCGGGCGGCCCGGCTCCGGACGCAGCCCGAGCACGGCGGCGACCGCGAAGGCGACCAGCCCGGGATCGGTGACCGCGGCGATGTCGACGAACCAGACGCCGTCCGGGTACTCGTCCACTAGGTCGGTGGCGAACTCCACAGCCAGCCGCGTCTTCCCGCTGCCACCCGCGCCCAGCACGGTGACCAGCCGGTGTCGGGCCACGAGTCGCCTCAGCTCGGCGCGTTCGGTCTGCCGGCCGACGAACGTGGTGACCTGGATCGGCAGGTTGTGCGCCACCGCGTCGGCGGTGCGCGGTCGCGGAAACTGCCGTTCCAGGCCGGGTGCGACGAGCTGGAAGAGCCGTTCCCGGTCATCGAAGCCGCGTAGCCGGTGCAGCCCGAGGTCTAGTAGCGAGGCGCCGGCCGGCAGTGGACGGGCCCGCCGCGCCGTGGCACCGGAGCAGAGGATTTGCCCACCGTGCGCCGCCGCGGCGACGCGGGCCGCCCGGTGCACCTCGGGACTGGCGTACTCGCCGTCGCGTGGCTCCGCCCAACCGGTGTGCAGTCCCATCCGGACCCGGGGGGCCGCCTCGGGGGTCGGCCAGTCGTGTTCACCGAGCGCCCGCTGGGCGGTCAGACAGGCGGTCAACGCCGCTCCGGCGTCATCGAAGGCGAGAAAGAACGAGTCGCCCTCGGTCAGCAACTCCGCACCCTCGGTCGCCGCGATCGTGCGGCGGAGCAGCCGTCGATGCTCGGCCAGCACCGGCCGATAGCCCGACCCGAGCAGCTGTGCCAGCCGGGTGGAGCCCTCGATGTCGGTGAAAACGAAGGTCACCCAGCCGGTCGGGAGGTGGATCCGTGGCGGCATGCGTGGAACCTCCCCCCTGGTCTCGGCACCATACTTCCCGAGACCAGATCATCACGCATCGTGAGAACGGCCGGCCAAGACTCCGACCCAAGGTGCCATCGGACCCGGCATCCGGGCAAGGCCGGCATCACCCGTACCACCCATCCACGAAGATTGCCGGCGCGGTCAGCAGCCGCAGCCGCCACCACAGCAACCGCCGCGGCCGGCAGCGGACGCGGCACCGGAGCCGCCACCGCCGCGACCGGTGACCGCGACCGTGGAGAGCAGTTTCACCGTGTCGGCGTGCCCCTGCGGGCAGGGCGCCGGCTCACCGGCCTGCGCCATCGGACGGTTGACCTCGAAGGTGGCGCCGCAGGCGCGGCAACGGAACTCGTACCGGGGCATGCCATCAGCCTACGACCGGACCTGACGTCGGCGGGGACATGGGTGATACTCGACGGGTGGCAGACGGCGAAGAGCGCAGCACCCTTCGACCCCTCCGACCGGCCACGCCGCGCGCCGACTCCGGTGCCGGCCCGGACGGGCCGGCGACCAGGCTGCCCCGGCCCCGCCGACCCTGGCTGAGTTCCGGCAAGCCGGCCGACGACGCGGCATTGGACTCACCAACCACCGAGTCGGTTCCGGCAGCGGCCATCGATAGCGCCGCAGGCGCCTCGACCGGCGCTGCGGCTCCCGGATCGACGCCGAAGACCACTGTCGAGCAGTCCACTCCGGACTCCGGCGCACCGGCAGCCCGGCGTCGCCGGGTGCGCTTCGTGCACGCCGTACGTCTGCCGGGGCCGCGGGTCGCGGCCCGGGCGACCCGCGACTGGTCGCGCCGGCCGAGTGGCCGGCTGACCCTGCCCGGCGTGTTCCTGCTGGCCTTGATCGCTGCGACCGCCACGGCCGGCGCACTGCTCGTGCCGGCCACCCTCGGCGCCCCGCGTCCGGTGGCGGTCGACGCCACCGCCGAGGTGCCCGACGCGCTGCCCAGCGACCTGCCGCCGTCCGGCGCGGTGCCGCCGCCGGGGCAGTTCCCGCCACCCACCGCTACCCTTCCGCCGGGCGTGACCCCGCCGGGCGCCGCCGCGCCGGCCGGTGGACGCCCGTCCGACGCCCTGGCCGGCTGGGCCCGCGACACGGGCGCCAAGGTCGGCATCGACCCGATCGCCATGCAGGCGTACGGCTACGCCGAGCTGGTGCTTGCCGAGACCGATCGCGCCTGCGGCCTGAGCTGGACCACGTTGGCCGCGATCGGTCTGGTCGAGTCCCGCCACGGCCAGGCCAACAACGCCCAGCTCGGCGCGGACGGCCGGGCGGTCCCGGAGATCATCGGTCTGCCGCTGGACGGTCAGGGCAACCGGATGCGCATCGCCGACACCGACCGGGGCGAGTTGGACCGCGACACCACCTACGACCGGGCGATCGGGCCGATGCAGTTCATTCCGACCACCTGGGCGGAGATCGGCGCCGACGCGGACAACGACGGCCGCAAGGACCCGCACAACATCCACGACGCCGCGCTCGCCGCCGGCATGTACCTGTGCAAGGGCGGTCGGAACCTCACCATTCCGGGTGACTGGTGGAACGCGATTCTGTCGTACAACGACGTCCGAAGGTACGCCCAGGATGTCTTCGACGCCGCCAACCGGTACGGACAGGCCAGTCGCACGTGAAGTGATCGTCCGCATACATTGGAGAACTGGACACTTCCCCCCGGCTGCGGTTAACGGCAAGCTAGACGGGTGATGGTGCGCGAGTGGGACCCCAGGACCGCGTCGTCCGCCGAGATCGCGTCGCTGCTGGACACGCTGAACGCGGTCCTGGCGGCCGATCTCCCGCAGGATCCGCCGTGGCGGGAGAGTTCCCTGCGGGAGTACCTCGCCGAGGTGATGCCGGGCGAACGGCGGATCTCCTGGATCGCCGAGGAGGATCCGGCTGCTGACGGCAGCCCGGGGGCCATCCTCGGGCAGGTGCACGTGCTGCTGCTCGGCAACATCGGTGTGCTTGAGGTCCTGGTCCACCCGAGCGCACGGCGCAGCGGGTTGGGCCGTGATCTCGTCCTGCGCGCGGCCCGTCGCGTCTACCAGGAGGGCTTCGAGTCGATCGGGGTGGAGGTGGTCGGCGACACTCCTGCCGTCGCCTTCTACGAATCGCTCGGCTTCAGCCGGGAGTACGTCGAGACCCGAAGCGTCCTGGACCTCTCCAGCGTCGACTGGGCCGAGTTGGCGGAGATGTCGACCGGGCTGGGTGCGGGCTACCAGGTCCAGTTCCACCCCGGCGGCCCGCCGGACGAACTGATCGAGGCGTACGCGCGGGCCAAGGCCGAGATCCGGGACATCGAGGACGGCGAGCTACGGCCCAGTTCGTACGATCCGCAGCGGCTCCGGGACAGCCTCGACTGCCTGCACCGACGGGGCATGAAGCCGTACATCGTGCTCGCGCTGCACGAGCAGACCGGTGAGGTGGCCGGCCTGACCGAGGTGGTCGTGCCGGCTCAGCATCCGACCCGCGCCGACCAGTACGACACGATCGTGGTGCAGGATCACCAGGGCTACGGCATCGACCGCGCGATCAAGGCTCGGATGCTGTTGGAGCTGCGTTCGGCCGAGCCGCAGCTGACCGAGGTGCAGACCTGGAACGCGCAGGCCAACGAGGCCATGCTCAAGGTCAACGCCGAGTTGGGTTACCGCACCGACCGGGACTGGTGCGAATACAGCATCGACGTCGCCGAGCTGGTCCACCGGATCGACACCACGCGCTGACCGGGCGGCCCTCCGGCGGTCAGTCCCGGTACCAGGTCCGTGGGTCGGGCGGAGGCGGCACGTTCCGGTATCTGGCCACCCGCACCTCCCACTGACTGCGGCGTCGCCGCGCCTCCCGATCGGCCCGGGAACGGTGGTAGGTCTCCGGCGGTCGGGCCAGCCCGTAGATGTCCGCCCACCATTCACCCGGTTCCGGATCGAGAATGGTGTTCAGGTGAGCCGGGTAGCGGCGATCGGCTCCGTCCCGGGTGTCGTCCCAGACCTCCATCGGCAGCACGACCCGCCCCTCCTGGTCGACGGCCACGAGGTATAGCCCGGCCGCAGCCAGCAGCCGCTCCAGCACCGCCAGGCTCGGTGTCAGGCTGCCCGCCTCGACCCGCGCGACGGTCGACGGGGCGACCTTGGCGAACCGGGCCATCCGCAACTGGCTGAGCCCGACGATCCGACGGGCACGTCGCACCAGACCGGCGATGGGAAAGGGACCGACGGTGGGGCCGAGGTCCGGCGGCTCGAAGACGGTGGACATGCCCCGACCTTGCCGCTGCACGAACCAGGGCAGCAACCCCTGTGGAAAAACCTGTGGATATCAAGCCCCGCGGCATCCACTGACCCCGCACCAGGCAGACGACCGCCACCGTGAGCGACGATCACCTTGAGTGACCGAAAGGGCTCCTCCCTCCGACCTTCCTACTAGCACCTCCACGCCCTTTGCTCTGCTTCAACCCACGCAACCCTCTCTGACCAGCAGCTGAGCGAGGCCGAGTCCTCAACGCGCCATCCGCCGACGACTACCCTCCGCAAGCTGTGCGTGGGTTGAAGCAGAGCAAAGGATGGGCAGGGACAACTGTGGGGGTGGAGGAGAAACACTCAGAGTGACAGCTGTGGCCGAGACGCTGGTCGACCAGTGCTGACGGGTGCCGGCGTGAACAGGCCGCCGCCCAGCCGCCCAGCCGCCCAGCCGTCAGCATTGCGGCGTGCGGGGAGAGGCGAGCAGGGGTGTCGAGCAGGGTCAGTAGCGCTGGCGGAGCAGTTGGGCAGCCTCGACGGCCCAGTAGGTGAGGATGATCTGGGCACCGGCGCGGCGGATCGAGGTGAGGGTCTCCAACATCACCCGCTCCCGGTCGACCCAGCCGTTCGCGGCAGCCGCCTCGACCATCGCGTACTCGCCGGAGACCTGGTAGGCCGCCACGGGCACGTCCACGGCGGCGCGGACCGCCGACACCACGTCGAGGTACGGCAGCCCCGGCTTGACCATCACCATGTCGGCGCCCTCGGCGACGTCCAGCGCGACCTCGCGCAGCGACTCGCGCAGGTTGGCCGGATCCTGCTGGTAGGCCCGTCGGTCCCCCTCCAGCGCCGACTCCACCGCGTCACGGAAGGGGCCGAAGAAGGCCGAGGCGTACTTCACGGCGTACGCGAGCACGGCCACGTCGGTGTGACCGGCCGCGTCGAGTGCCCGGCGTACCACCCCGACCTGGCCGTCCATCATCCCGGACGGCCCGACCACCCCGACCCCGGCGGCGGCCTGGGCCACCGCCATCTCGGCGTACGCGCCGAGAGTGGCGTCGTTGTCCACCTCACCGGCCGGGGTGAGCAGCCCGCAGTGCCCGTGCGAGGTGAACTCGTCCAGGCAGAGGTCGCTCATCACCACCGTGGCGTCGCCCACCTCGGCGACCACGTCACGGATGGCGACGTTGAGGATGCCGTCCGGGTCGATGCCGCCGGAGCCGCGTTCGTCGCGTGACGCCGGCACGCCGAACAGCATGATCCCGCCGACGCCGGCCTGCACCGCCTCCACCGCCGCCTTGCGCAGCGAGTCGCGCGAGTGCTGGAGCACACCCGGCAGCGAGGCGATGGCGCGCGGCTCGGTCAGCCCCTCCTTGACGAACATCGGCACGACCAGCTCGGCCGGGTCGACGCGGGTCTCGGAGACCAGCCGACGCATCGCCGCGGTGCGGCGCAGCCGGCGGGGCCGGATCTCTGGGTACGACACGAACCCTCCCTGACGACCAGCCGGAGCCGAGACGGCTACCGGAACCTCAGCGCGGTCGGCCCCTGGACCTTCGAACCACGGCGCTGCTTCGCCGGCATCGCGGCGAGCTTCTCCCGCAGCTCGACGGCGTAGCCGGCGAGCGCCTCCACCAGATCGGGCACCGAGGCGTGCGGGGGCTGGACGTCGACCCGCAGGCCGAACTCCGTCGCGGTCTCCGCCGTCTTGGGCCCGATGACAGCAACAACGGTACGCGTGTGCGGCTTGCCGGCGATGCCGACCAAATTCCGCACCGTGGAGGACGAGGTGAACAGCACCGCGTCGAACCCACCCGACTTGATCGCGTCCCGGATCTCGGCGGGCGGCGGAGCGGCCCGGACCGTCCGGTACGCGGTCACGTCGTCGACCTCCCAGCCGCGCTCGGTGAGCCCGGCGGCGAGCGTCTCGGTGGCGATGTCGGCACGCGGTAGCAGCACCCGGCCGACCGGATCGAGCACCTCGTCGTGCGGCGAGAACTCGGCCAGCAGCCCCTCGGAGGACTGCTCACCGGAGGGGATCAGCTCCGGCTGGATACCGAAGGCGCGGACGGCGTCGGCGGTGGCGTCGCCGATGCAGGCGATCTTGACGCCGCCGAAGTGCCGGGCGTCCAGCCCGTGCTCGGCGAACTTCTCCCAGACCGCCCGTACCGCGTTGACCGACGTGAAGATCACCCAGGCGTACCTGCCGTCGACCAGGCCCTTGACCGCCCGCTCCATCTGGGCGGGGGTACGCGGCGGCTCGACCGCGATGGTCGGCACCTCACAGGGAATCGCCCCGTACGCACGCAGCCGGGCGCTCATCGCGCCGGCCTGCTCCTTGGTGCGGGGCACCAGCACCTTCCACCCGTACAGCGGGCGGTTCTCCCACCAGCTGAGCTTGTCCCGCTGGCCCACGCCGTCACCGACGGTCAGCACGACCCGGCCGGTGAAGCCGAGTGCCGCCGCGACGAAGGAGTCCACGGTCGACGTGGTGGTGTACTGCGTCTCCCCGGTGCCGTCCCCGGTCACCCCGACGTCGGTGCCGCCGTCCACGCCGGCGGCGAGCAGCCCGTCCCGGATCGCGGCCAGATCGCCGGCGTCGACCGCCAGCGCCAGCGAACCGCGCTGCACGGCCGCGGCCAGCGCGTCGAAGTCCAGGGCACTGACGTCCTCGACGTCGGCGGCGGTGCGTACGCCCGGCAGCGGCACGCCCGCGTAGGTGGCCACTCCCTCGGCCTGGCCGACGCCGGGAACCACCTCGAAGTGCGCGGCGGTACGTGCCACCGCCTGCACCTCCTTGACCACCGAGTCGTGGCCGAACGGGTCGCCGGCCACCAGGTGCACCGCGTTCTGCCCGGAACGGGCCGCCGAGATCAGGATCTTGGCCACGTCGCCCGGCGCGCCCTCGGCCGGGGTGAACTGGGCATCGGAGCTGGCCTCGGCCCGGACGACGTCGAGCAGCGACTCGGGGACTCCCCGGTCGTACACCACCTGGTCGGCGTCGACCAGGGCGTCGTGCGCCCGGCGGGTCAGCAGGCCCGGGTCGCCGGGTCCTGCCCCGACGAACGCGATGCGGCCTACGGGCTTACGGGTGCGGGTCATTCTGTGCTCCCAAATTGCTGGGTCCCCGGGCCGTCGTGTCCTTGCGGGCCGAGGATCGAGTCGGCGCCGAGGTCGAGGAGTTCGGCGGCGAGTGCCTTACCGATCTCCGCCGCGTCGGCGGGCGTACCGGTGCGGGACAGCCGGACCTCGTGGGTACCGTCCGGGCTGATCACCGCTCCGCGCAGGTAGATCTCATCGCCGTTCTCGCCTTCGGCGAGTTCGGCGTAGGCGGCGACCGGAGCGGAGCATCCGGCCTCCAGGGTGGCCAGCATCGCCCGTTCCGCGGTGACCGCGGCACGGGACGGCGCATGGTCGAGCAGGGCGAGCAGTTCGACCAGATCCGGGTCGTCGACCCGACATTCGACCGCCAGGGCACCCTGCGCGGGTGCCGGCAGCATCAGCATCGGGTCGAGCGTCTCGGTGATGACGTCGCTCCGGTCGATGCGGGCCAGGCCCGCTCGGGCCAGGACGACGGCGTCGAGGTCGGCGTCCGGGCCCAGCACCCGGGCAAGCCGGGTGTCGATGTTGCCCCGGATCGGGGTGACCGACAGGGGCATGCCCAACGCGTGCAGCTGGGCGATCCGGCGCAGCGCACCGGTGCCGACAACCGCGCCGGGTGGAAGTTCGGCGAGAGTCCTGCCGTCGCGGGCGATCAGCGCGTCGCGCGGATCCTGTCGTGGCGGCACCGCAGCGATGTGCAGCCCCGCCGCGGTCGCGGTGGGCAGGTCCTTGTACGAGTGCACCGCGAAGTCGATCGTCCCGGCGACCAGTGCGTCACGCAGCGCGGAGACGAAGACGCCGACCCCGAGCCGGTGCACCGGCGCGCTGGACCGGTCACCGGCGGTGACCACCTCGACCAGCTCGACGGGGCGTCCGGTACGGGCCGTCAGCGCCTCGGCGACGTGGCCCGACTGGGCCATCGCCAGCTTGCTGCCCCGGGTACCGAGGCGCAGCGGGGCCTCGTTCATCGCTCGCCTCCGGTCGGTGGGGTGATGTCGGGCACGGTGTCCACCGGCGAGGTCTGCGGAACCTCGAGATCGAACAGTTCCCGCAGCAGGGCGGTGTACTGGTCACCGCCGGGTTCGGCGGCGAGCTGACGGACCCGGACGGTCGGCTGGTGCAGCAGCCGCTGGACCACTCGGTGCACGGTACGCGCCACCTCGGCGCGCTGGTCGTCGCTGAGGTCGGGACGGCGTTGCGCGAGCCGGCGCAGTTCGGCGGTGACCACGTCGTCGGCCCGTCCGCGCAGGGCCGCGACGGTCGGGGCGACGTCGGCGCCGCGCAGCCAACTGAGGAAGGACTCGACCTCGCCGGCCACGATCCGCTCGACGGCGGCGGCGTCCGCGGCGACCGGACCGTCGGCGAGCAGTGCCGCCATCCGGTCGATGTCGATCACCTCGACGCCGGGCAGCTCGGCGACGCCGGGGCCGACGTCTCGCGGTACCGCGAGGTCGAGCAGGACCAGCGGGCCACGCCCGGGGTCGCGGTCGGCCGCCGCGGCGGCGACCACCTCGCGGGTGAGGACCGGCTCGGTGGAGGCGGTGGCGGCCACCACGATGTCCACAGTGGAGAGCGTCTCGGCCAGCTCGGCCATCGGTCGCGCACCGGCACCGTACGACTCGGCCAGCCGGACGGCGCGGTCGGTGCTGCGGTTCGCCACGGTCAGCGGCCCGGCACCGAGCCGGGACAGTGTCGCCACGCCCAGCGAGCCCATCGCCCCGGCTCCGACGATCAGCGCGGGTCGGCCGGTGAGGTCGTCGTCGAGGTGTCCGGCGGCGAGCCCCAGCGCGGCGGTGACCACACTCTGGCCGGCGCGGTCGATGCCGGTCTCCGAGTGAGCCCGCTTGCCGACCCGCAGGGCCTGCTGCATCAGCTCGTGCAGCAGCCGCCCGGCGGTGTCGGCCGCACTTGCCCAGTGGTACGCGTCCCGGAGCTGCCCGAGAATCTGCGCCTCGCCGATCACCATCGAGTCCAGCCCGGCGGCGACCCGGAAGACGTGATCCACCGCGGCCGAGTCGAAGTGCACGTAGAGGTGGTTGGCCAGCGCGGCCGGCTGGCAGCCCGCCTGCTCGGCGAGGATGGCACAGATGTCGCCGAGGCCGCCGTGGAAGCCGGACACCGCCGCGTAGACCTCCACCCGGTTGCAGGTGGAGACGAGGACGGCCTCGCTCACGTACGGCTGCGCGACCAGGCGCCCCAGGGTGCGGTCGAGCCCGCTGGGTGACACCGCGAGTCGTTCCAGGGTGGCGACCGGTGCGGTGCGGTACGACGCGCCCACGACGAGGAGTTTCACGTGCCGATCGCCTCCTGGCTCTCGGTGACCGCGAGACCACCCGGCAGGGCGGTGAGGGCGGACCCACCGGCGGCGGGAAGCGCGGTCAGGGATGCCTTGCGGTGCTCGTGGAACGACAGGATCTGCAACTCGATGGCCAGGTCGACCTTGCGCACGTCGACCCCCTCGGGGACCGAGAGTACGCACGGGGCGAAATTCAGGATGCTCGTCACGCCGACCGCGACCAACTGATCCGCCACCCGTTGCGCGGCGGTTGCCGGGGTGGCGATGACACCGATCGCGATGGATTCCTCGGCGGCGACCCGGGGCAGTTCGTCGATGTGCTGCACGACCAGGCCGTTGATCTCCTCGCCGACCCGCTCCTGATCGGCGTCGAAGAGGGCGGCGATCCGGAACCCGCGGCTGGCGAAGCCGTCGTAGCCGGCCAGGGCGTGACCGAGGTTACCCACCCCTACCAGGGCGACGGCCCGACGCTGGGTGAGCCCGAGCACGTACTCGATCTGGTCGATCAGCAGCCCGACGTCGTAGCCGACGCCCCGGGTGCCGTACGAGCCGAGCTGGGAGAGGTCCTTGCGGAGCTTGGCCGAGTTGACGCCGGCGGCGTTGGCCAATCCTTCACTGGAAACCGTCTCGTGACCGGTTTCGGCGAGGTTGTGCAGGGCACGAAGATATTCGGGGAGCCGGGCCACCGTCGCCTCCGGCAGATCCGGGAGCGCCGGTACGGCACCTGCGCGACCGGGCGCGCCAGGGTGACGGTGCTGACTCATGAGACTCCGTGCGGTGCGATCCTCGACCAACTCCACCGGCCGGCCGTTTCGGGACTCCCGCTGGCGACCGATGTTGCCGGCTGTGCTAGCAGGGCGCGTCGGAATTACAGAGTAGGCGCTTGTGAAGACGTGCACAAATCGCGATCTTGCTGGCACGGCCCGCGCCCCCACCGGCCCCTCCATCCCACAAGATCGATCACCACCTCGCCATAGGCACCCGCGCGATTATCGCTCAATCCCGACTTCTCTGACCAATCACACGCAGCCCCTGGCTCCCATTCCAATTGGCCGATGATGAGGTTATCGCCCCGACACGCCGATTTGGCGGGCCACAAACTTCATGATCAGCGCGGTTTGGCGGTGGGATCGGTGGCGAGGGTCACGGCCTCGGTGAGCGTGTCGGCGACGGGATGGCCGGAGGCGAGCAGTCGGGCGCGGTCAGTGAACCCGCCGGTGTAGAGGACGGCGCGGCCACCGACGGAGCGGGCCGCGTCGGCGTCGTCGAGCGAGTCGCCGATCAGCACCACCGACCGGCCGTCGACGCCCAACGCGTCCAGATGCCGTGCCAGTGACTCTGCCTTGCGGTCGCCGCCCACCTGCGCCCGCAGCCCGTCGACCCGGGCGAACCGGCCGGTCAGACCGTACGTCTCGACGGTGGGTACCAACTCGTCGTGGAACCACATCGACAACAAAGACTGGCTGCCCGACCAGGCCGCCATCGCCTCCACGGCGTCGTGCGCCAGCTCACAGGTGGTCAGACCCACCCGGTACGCGTCGTGGAAGATCTTGTCCAGCCGGCCGAAGGCGTCGTCGTCCACCGCGCGACCGAGCACCTCCGCGTAGTAGTCGGCGATCGGCCGGCGGAACCGGACCCGGTGCTCGTCGGGGGTGACGCTCGGCCCGCCCTCGCTGGCGAACACCGCATTGGTGCAGGCCACCACGAGGCTGAGATCGTTGAGCAGGGTGCCGTTCCAGTCCCACACCAGATGGGGGCTCGCAGGGGTCATCGCCGCACCCTATCCGGCCGCGGGAGGGCGCGAGGGGCTCAGAGCTGCGGGGTGGTCAGGTCGCGCAGCAGCCGTTCCTCCTCGACCCGCCAGTAGCCGTGCTCCCGGCCGTCGAGGAGCACCACCGGCAGCCGGTCGCCGTACTCACGTTCCAGCTCCACGTCACCGCTGACGTCCCGTTCGGTCCACCGGTCGCCGGTGACCGCGACCACCCGGTCGAGCGCCGCCTTGGCGTCCTCGCAGAGGTGACAGCCGGGGCGGGTGATCAGCGTCAGGCGGGGTTCACGCATCGGTCTCCTCCGTCGTACCGAGCAGGGTCTTGCGTACCTTCCCGATCACCGAGCGCGGCAGCACATCGACGAACTCGACCTCGGTCGGGCACTTGAATCTGGCCAGATTACGCGTGCAGTGGGCGATCAGCTCGGTACCGGCCACCGTGGCCCGCGGCATCGGCACCACGTACGCCCGGACAGTCTCTCCGGTCCTCGGGTGCGGCACGCCCACTACGGCGGACTCCGCCACCGCCGGATGCGCCGACAACACCAGTTCCACCTCGTGCGGGTACACGTTGAAGCCGTTGACCAGGATCAGCTCACCGACCCGGTCGACCAGGTAGAGATCGCCATCGGCATCGGCGTACGCGACGTCGCCGGTCGCCCACCAACCGTCGGCATCCGGTCCGCCCGCGCCGTCCGGCCAGTATCCCGAGAACAGATTCGCGCCGCGGACCACGAGTTGACCCGGATCGGTGCCCGTAGCCGGATCGGTGAGATCCATCTCGTCCGGGTCGTCGTCGGGCGCGGCGATCCCGTCGCGCCACAACTCCGTACCGTCCGCCCCGACCAGCCGCACCTGCACGCCGGGCAAGGGACGGCCGATCGATCCGGGCCGGGGTTCGCCGCCGACCAGGGTCGAGGTGAGCACCGGCGCGGTCTCGGTCAGGCCGTACCCGACGTGCACCGGACGGCCGGCGGCCTCGGTGAAGCGGGCCGCGTCGGCCGGCTCCAGCGGCGCCGCGCCGCAGACCACGATCCGCACCGCGGTCATCGCCGCGGCGAGGCTTTCGGCGTCCGCCCGGGACCAGGTCTGCACCATCGACGGTACGCCCACCAGCACGCTCACCTGGTGCCGGGCGATCTCGGTGAGCGCCGCGTCGGTGCCCGGATCGTCGACGAGCACCCCGGTCGCACCGTGGTGGATCACCGCGCCCAGCCCGGCATTCAGCCCGTAGGCGTGAAAGAGCGGCAGGGCCAGCAGCACCCTGTCGTCGGGGCCGACGACCGGCGGCTCGATCCGGTCGACCTGCTCGTGGTTGGCCGCCAACGCCCCGTGCGAGAGCATGGCGCCCTTCGGCCACCCCGAGGTGCCCGAGGTGTAGAGCAGCACCGCCAGGTCGTCGGCGCCCCGGACCGGAAACCTCCGGTCGCCTCCGGCGGTCGGCGCGCTGGTGTGTACCGCCACCAACGCGGGCAGATCCAGCTCCCCGACCAGAGCCCGGATCCGCTCGGTAGCGATCAGCACCGATGCTCCCGAGTCCGCCAGGACGTGTTGCAGCTCGCGGGCGGTCAGGCCGGGGTTCACGGGTACCGCTGTCATGCCGGCCCGCAACGCACCGAGCAGGCTGATCACGAAATCCGGCACGTTGGGCAGCGCCACGGCGACTCGCGCGCCGGGCCCGGTCGCATCGGCCCCCGGCAGCGCGTCGGCAAGCGCCCGGGCCGTACCACTCACCGCCTCGTCCAGTTCGGACCAGGTGATCGTCCGATCCTGCCAGTGCAGTGCGGGCTTGCCGGCGTACAGCTCCGCCGCCCGGCGGAGACGGTCGGCGAGGTTGGGACCGGAAACCGAGTCAGGATCCTGCACGGTGGCTGAGTCTGGCACAGCCGGATCCGCACGGCCACGCCCGCGAACCACCGGCCGCACCCGGAGGAACGCGTCAGCCGTCCCGCAGGGCCCGGTGAGTCCCGTGCACGGAACCGGACCACGTCACCGACGGTGCGGCACGGCCGCGACGACAACGCACCGCAGGTGTCCCGCTCCGGTTCCGGCACCAGCCTCCACCGGCCCGGGACGCCGACCGTCGATCCGCCCCCTCACCAGCACGAACAGCGGCTCCACTGGGGATCAGCCGAACCGCCGGTTGTCAACCACACCCGACGGACAACCGGTCCGCCAGGTCGGCGACACGTCGGGAAATACTTCGGCCCTGTGTAACGGACTTGCCACGCGCGGGTGACGTTGGCCCTATCATCACTCGGGTCGGCTCACCCCATTTGCCGTGAGTCGACACCCCTCAGCCCGAGGAGGCCCCCGTGCCGTTGAGCGCATTGGACCAGCACCTCAAGGGGATCTGCCGCCCGTCGGCACACCCCGGAGCCAACCTGCCCGACGGGGCGACGACCGGGCGACCGGCCGTCGCCAGCCCGCCGGCCACCGGCGGAACGGAGGCGGCGCGATGACCACCTTCGGCTTCGCCGAACGTCCGGTCGGCCTGACCGGTCCGGCCGCCCGCACTCCGATCAACGAGCGCGGCGGCGCCCACAGTGCCCCGGACGCGTCGGCCAACCTCGCAGTCCGGGGCGACGGTACCGCGCGTCGGGTGGGCAGCCGGCCACATCAGAACGAGCCGCCGCATCGACCACCCGTGCCCGGGGGAAACGCCAAACCCGCTGGCGGCCGGGTCGCCTCCCCGAACCGGCCGACGATGCCGGCCCAGGCCCGGCGCAGCGGGGATGCACCGGTCACCGAGGTGTCCACCACCGAGACGGCGATCCTTCCGGCGGTACCCGAGACCACCGGCACCTCGACCGGGTTCCCGAGCCGTCCGGATCCCTCCGATCCGGCGACCGAGGTCTGGGCTCTCGTCGAACGCGCCCAGGCCGGTGAGGCCGAGGCGTTCGGGCTGATCTACGACCGCTACGTGGACACCGTTTTTCGGTTCGTCTACTTCCGGGTCGGCAATCGACAACTCGCCGAGGATCTCACCTCGGACACCTTCCTACGCGCACTCAAGCGGATCGGCAGCTTCACCTGGCAGGGCCGCGACCTCGGCGCCTGGCTGGTCACCATCGCGCGCAACCTGGTCGCCGACCACTTCAAGTCCGGCCGGTACCGGCTGGAGGTGACCACCGGCGATGTCCTCGACGCCGACCGGGAGGATCGCGGTCCCGAGGGCAGCCCGGAGGCGGCGGTGGTGGAGCACATCACAAACGTCGCCCTGTTGAGTGCGGTGAAACGCCTCAACCCCGAGCAGCAGGAGTGCATCGTGCTCCGCTTTCTCCAGGGCTTCTCGGTTGCCGAGACCGCCCGGGCGATGGGCAAGAACGAGGGCGCGATCAAGGCGTTGCAGTACCGGGCGGTGCGGGCCCTGGCCCGGCTGCTCCCGGACGGATTCCAGCCGTGACCTCCCCGGCACCGCGACGAGGGTCGTCCGGCCCGGCCGAATCCCGAGCATTCTCGACCTGACAGCGATCACTTTGCGTAATTTCGGCACCGGCCGGGCCGTAACCCGCCCCCGGCACGGCGCGTTTCTCCGGGTGCGACCGGTGACAGGTCGGGAACCCACGGGGTCCTCGGATGATCTGCGACGGAGCCGACGACGGCCCTCCGCCGTGATGTCACGGGATCATCGGTCGCTGGCGGTGAACACGGCCGACCGGCCGTGACCAGCGAGAGGAGGTGCCACGGTGGACAACGCCCTCTTCTCCCGTCGGCGCGCCGAGCGCTTCGCGCAGCTTCTCGACGAAGCAAACGGCGGCCGACGTCATCACGTGCGATCCAGGGACGACGACCGGCTCGCGCCGCTCGTGACGCTCGGTCGTCACCTCGGCGTCAACCCGCCGGCGGCCGAGGTCGACCCGGAATTCCGCACCGGCCTGCGGGCCATGTTGCTGGCCACCGCTGCTCGCGAGGGCATCGGGACGCCTGCCGCGGCCCGGCCGGCCGAGAAGGCAGCTTCCAGTCGTGGGTCGCTACTGCCCGCGGTGACTGCCCGCCGGGCCCGCGCCCGCGGTGCGATCCTGATCGGCATCGCCGCCGGTGCGGTGGCCGTTTCCGGCATCTCGGCGGCCAGCGAGAACGCGGTGCCCGGTGACGCGCTGTACGGCATGAAGCGAGGCACCGAACGGGCGCAACTCGCGCTCACCAGTTCCGAGATCAGCCGGGGTCAGCTCTTCCTCGACTTCGCCCGCACCCGACTGGCCGAGGCGGCCACGTTGCGGAGCAACCCGAGCGGCTACAGCGCCGTGTTGGACGACATGGACGCGGACACCCGGCAGGGCGTACGCCTGCTCACCGGAGCGGCCGCCCAGCGTTCGGACCCTGCGGCGCTGGCCGCGGTCGACGCCTTTCTCACCGACCAGCGACGTTCGCTCAACGCGTTGGAAGGCCGGGGCTCCCGGATCGACCGGGCGCGCACCAGCGAATCGCTGGCGCTGCTCGAGTCCGTCGCCGAGCGGGCCGACGCCATGCGCGCCGCCATCGCCTGTGGTCAGGAGCTCACCGTCACCAGCGACACACTCGGCCCGATCCCCGCCGTCTGCTCCTGACCGGGCGGGCACCGCGAGCCTGCCGGGAAGTCGGCACGGCGTCGGGCAGCCGGTCACTGTCGCGGTCGGTCAGGGACCGAACGGGTCGGGTCGACGCTTCAGCAACTGGTGCAGGGTCTGCTGGATGGTCTCCCGTACCTGGTCGGCAAGGTTGAACACGACAAGCGGGTCGTCCGCCGAATCCATCAGGTGCTCAGTCGGGATCGGCGGGCAGAACTCGATCAGCCACTTACTCGGCAACGGCACCATGCCCAGCGGCCCGAGCCAGGGGAAGGTGGGTGTCACGGGAAAGTACGGAAGCTTGAGCAGCCGGGCCAGTGGCTTGATGTCGGCGAGCATCGGGTAGATCTCCTCGCCGCCGACGATCGCCGCCGGAATGATCGGGGTGCCGGTGCGCAGCGCCGCCGAGACAAAACCACCCCGCCCGAAGCGTTGCAGTTTGTACCGTTCCGCGTACAACTTGCCGATGCCCTTGAAACCCTCCGGGAAGACACCCACCAGTTCGCCGTGGCGCATGAGCCGCTCGGCGTCCGGGTTGCACGCCATCGTGCCGCCGGTCTTACGGGCGATCTCGGAGACCACCGGCATCCGGAAGACCAGATCCGCACCGAGCAGCCGCAGGTAGCGGTGCTCGGGATGCTCGTGGTGCAGCGCGGTGGAGAGCATCAACGCGTCCAGGGCCACGGTGCCGGAGTGGTTGCCGACGATGAGTCCCGCCCCATCCGCCGGCACGTTCTCCAGGCCGGTGACCTCGGTGCGGAACCAGTCACGGTAGAGCCGGCGCAGCAGCGGATGGAAGACCGCCGAGGTCAGGTCACGGTCGAAGCCGAACTCGTCCACCTCGTAGTCGCCGGCCAGCCGTCGCCGCAGGAAGGCCAGTCCGGTGGCGACCCGGCGGTCCCAGACGTCGCCGCCCGCCTGGTCCGGTACGCCCGGGCGGTGCCCGTTGCGCCGCGCCGGGTCCGCATCGGGGCTCACCGGCGCCGGCACCACGTACCGGTCGTCGAGGCCCCCTCGTCATGCCGTTCCTCGGGCTCGGTCACGACCGCTCCCGGACGGCGGCGCGCACCTGCCGGATGTTGTTCAGCACCAACTGTTCGGCGGCGGCCAACTGGTCCCGGGTCACCACGGCACGCCCGTGGTGCGCCCGGATGAAATCGTCGAAGGCGGCGGCGGTCGAGCGGGGTGTGAAGGCGAACTCCCGTTCCAGCCGGGAGATGTCCACCACCCGGCCGTGCACGAAGAGGTCGACCTGGTCGAGACCGTAACGGCCGAACCCCATCACCCGGGCGAGCGCGACAGCGCCGGACAGGCCCGGCTCCAGCACCGGCACGGCGACCCGCCCGGCTCGGCGGATCGCCTGCGACAACGCGAGCACCCCCGGCCCCGCGACGTTGAAGGTGCCGGAATGATCCTCGACCACTGACCGGTGCAGCACCTCCAGCGCGTCCTCGAAGTGCAGGAACTGCAGTCGGGCGTCCCGGCCGAAGATGGTGGGCACCACCGGTTGCGCGAAGTAGCGGGTGAGCGTGGTGTCCGCCGTCGAGCCGATGAACGGCGCGAAGCGCAGCACGGTGGCGGTGACGTCACCGCGTCGACGACGGAAGCCTCGGACGTACCCCTCGATGTCGAGGATGTCGCGACCGAAGCCGCCCCGCGGCACCTCGCGCGGCTCGGTCTCCTCGGTGAAGACGGCCGGATCACGGAACGAGGCACCGTAGGCCGCAGTGGAGGAGCGGATCACGATCTTGCGCAACCGTGGTGCGCGCTGGCATGCGGCGAGCAGTTGCATGGTGCCGATGACGTTCTGCTCTTTCATCGCCGCCCGGCCACCGTGCTGCGGATCCGGGGAGCTGACCAGGGCCAGATGCACCACGGTGTCCACGTCGAGGTCGGCGAGGAGGCCACCGACCGAGCCGGCGTCGACCCGGATCCGCTCCACCCGGTCGAGCAGGACGTCGATGTCGGGCCCCGGCTCCGGCAGGTCGATGCCGATGACCCGGTCGATCCGCGGGTCGTCGGCGAGCCGGGCGGCGACGTGCGCGCCGAGATAGCGGCTGACCCCGGTCACGACGACGACCCCCGGAGGGCTCTGGGAGCCACCGGGGGTCATGTCTGGCACCTACCCCGGCAGGTGGGACCGAGCCGGGGCAGCCACGGCCTGATCACCTGAGCCTCCGAGGGTCGACAGTTGGCGAGGGACGAATGCCGGGACCAGGCCCGGCATCGGTCACTTGCCGAGACGGCGACGCTGGACGCGGGTCTTGCGCAGCAGCTTGCGGTGCTTCTTCTTAGCCATGCGCTTGCGGCGCTTCTTGACCACCGAGCCCATACGACAGCCTTTCGATGCAACGTGCGGCGCGACCGGGAGGACACCACGAACCCGTGGCGTCAGCGACCGCTTGCGGACAGGGATCGGACCGGCGGGAAGGGCGGCGGAGCGCACCAGCGGTCACGATCGGAGTCCAGCGTAGCGGGACTGCGTCAGCAGGACCAACGCGCCCCCGCTCGATGCCCCTTCCGCCGGGCCACCTGACCCGGCCGCACCAGGGGTCAGGCGGTCTCCTGGAAGGCGCCGCGCAGGTACTCGTGCACCGCGTGCTCCGGCACCCGGAACGACCTGCCCACCCGTACGGCGGTCAGCTCACCGCTGTGCACCAGGCGGTAGACCGTCATCTTCGACACCCGCATGACCGTCGCCACCTCCGCGACAGTCAGGAACTTGACCTCCGACAGCCGACCGTCGGACTGCGACCCGGCCATGGCTCACCCGACCCATCCCATGCCCGGCGCGTGCCGCCACACGGGTCCTCCCGCGCGGCCGGCGACGCGCGTGTTACCAGTACGGTAGCGGGACGGCTGTGACCGGCGCGATCCCTTCCTGCAACTGATCATGGATCGGGGTCGGCCTGGTGACGAAAAACCCCTGGTCGGGTGCCGTACCCGGGATTTCGGCAACGATCAACCTCGGCCGCGGGTATCGGGGATGTCACTCGGTGCGCAGGGCCACCACCGGGTCGAGCCGACCGGCCCGCTGCGCGGGTACCACCCCGAAGACGATGCCGACAGCTGCCGAGACGCCGAACGCCAGCGCCAGCGACCACCAGGTCACCGCCGCCGGTATGGGTGAGACGGCGGCCACCAGCAGTGCGCCGCCCACCCCGAGGGCCATCCCGGTGAGTCCACCGACGGAGGTCAGCAGCACCGCCTCCAGCAGGAACTGAACGCCGATGTCCCGGGGACGGGCGCCAACCGCCTTGCGCAGCCCGATCTCCCGGGTCCGTTCCCGGACCGAGACCAGCATGATGTTGGAAACGCCGACCCCGCCGACCAGCAGCGAGATGCCCGCGATGGCGGCCAGTACGCCGGTCAGGATGCCGAGGATGTCGCCCAGCACACCGAGGATCTGCTCCTGAGTGACGGCACTGAACTCGGTGCCGGGGTGCCGACCGTTCAGCTCGGCCACGATCCGCTCGCCCAGTTCGTCGATTCGTTCCCGGTCCGGTGCCTTCACCGCGATGGCGTCGACCCGCTGGGTGCCGTAGAGCCGTTGCGCCGCCGTCACCGGTACGTGCACCTCGTCGTCCCGGTCGACGCCGAGGCTCTGCCCGAGCGGGACGAAGACGCCGATCACCCGGAAGCGGACGCCGGCCACGTTGATCTGCTGGCCGACCGCCTCCCGATCCGGGAAGAGGGACCGGGCCACCGAGTCGCCGAGCACCGCGACCCGCCGGCCGGTGTCCACGTCGGATCGGGTCAGGTACCGCCCGCGGGCCAGTTCCCGGGCGAAAACGGTGGGGGTCGTCTCCAACACCCCCTGGACGGTGGTGAAGTCCTCCCGGTTGCCGGCCCGCACGGTCGCACCCGAGGCGACCGTCACGGCCACCCGGTTCGGATCACCGACCACCCGGCCGACCGCGTCCACGTCCTGAAGGGTGAGCGGGGAGAGCGCCGGCGCACTGCCCACGTCCAGCCGCCCCGGCACGACCAGCAGCAGGTTGGAGCCGAGGCCCTCCACCTGCTGTTCCACCCGCTGCTTGGTGCCGGTCCCGATGGCCACCAGCAGCACCACGGAGGCCACCCCGATGACCACCCCGAGCATGGTGAGGGCGCTGCGCATCCGGTTCGCACGCAGCGCGTCCCACGCCACCCGCCACGCCTCGGCCAGCCTCACGCGCCGCCCCCGCCGTCCGTCGCGCTGTCGGTGACGACCACGCCGTCCCGCATCGCGACCCGTCGCCGGGCCCGGGCCGCCACCTCCGCGTCGTGGGTGACCATCACCAGCGCCACCCCGGACTCGACGTTGAGCCGTTCCAGCAGTTCCAGCACGGCGGCGCCGGTGGTGCTGTCCAGGTTGCCGGTCGGCTCGTCGGCCAGCAGCACCGTCGGGTCCGTGACCAGCGCCCGCGCGATGGCGACCCGCTGCTGCTCACCGCCGGAGAGCTGGTTCGGCCGGTGGTGCAACCGGTGCCCCAGGCCGACCCGTCCCAGCATCGCGGCGGCGCGCTCACGCCGCTGGCGCGCGCCCACCCCCCGGTACACCAGCGGCAACGCCACGTTGTCCACCGCCGAGGTACGCGGCAGCAGGTGGAACGCCTGGAACACGAAGCCGATGGTCTCGTTGCGCAGCCGGGCCAGTTCCGGGGCGGAGAGCGTGCCCACCTCCCGGCCACCGATCACCAGCCGGCCGCCGCTGGGCCGGTCCAGGCCGCCGAGCAGGTGCATCAGCGTGGACTTCCCGGACCCGGAGGGCCCGGTCAGCGCCACGTAGTCCCCAGCCGCGACGGTCAGCGACACCCCCCGCAGGGCGGGCACGGAGACCCCGTCCAACTCGTACGTCCGGGACACGTCGAAAGCCTCGATCGCCGGTGCCCGGCTCACCCGATCTCCTGGCCCTCGCGGACCTGGTCGGTACCCCGGACGACGATCCGGTCGCCGGCCTGCACCCCGTCGACGATCTGCACCAGGTCCTGGCCCTGCACGCCGACGGTGACCACCGCCCGGTCGGCACGGCCGTCGCGGACCAGCCACACGGTGTCCCGGCCGTCGACCGAGAAGAGTGCCGACGCGGGCACGGTCACCGCGTCCGCCTCCTCCCGGACCCGCAGCCGCAGCACCGCGTTCATCCCGGGCCGCGGCGCGGGCGCCGGCTCGGCCTCGCCGTAGCGGCCGGCGCCGAGGGCGAGTCGCACCCGGTAGCTCACCCCGCCCCGCGCCGACGTGGTGGGTAGCACGTCGATCGAGCGGACCGTCGCCTCGTAGGTGGCACCGGTGACGGCGTCCAGTTCGACGGTCCCGGTGAGCCCGGGCCGGACCAGCAGCACGTCCGTCTCGTCGACCTCGGCGAGCAGGCCCAGGTCGCGGGTGTCCACCACGGTCAGCACCGGGGTGCCGGCGCTGACCCGACCACCCACCGGGATCGCGGTGTCCACCCCGGGCGGCGGGCCGGCCGGCGCGCCGAGGGCCCCCGGGTCGAGCCCCGCCGGCACCCCGCCCGACTCCAGCAGCCCGGCGAGCGCCCCCGCCGAGCCACCGCCGGTGCTGACTCCGCCAGGTTGCACGACCCCGGCGATCGGCGCGCGCAGGGTCAACGCGTCGACGGTCGCCTTGGCCAGGTCGTACGCCTGCTGGGCCTGAAGTCGTTGGGCGGTGGCGAGCGCGCCGACGGCGGAGTTCAGGTTCCGGACGCCGCGTTGCACCTCCCGTACCGCCTGGTCGGCGGCCCGGGCCGCCGAGTCGTACCGTCGCTGTGCCGCCTCGACCTGGGTGAGCAACGCCTTCCGGAGTTTTGGATCGCTGATCTTCGCCGCCGCGGCACGGGCGGCGGCGTGCGTCTCGTCGGCGGCGCGGTCGGTGACACGCAGCGAACCGGCGAGGTTGCCGCCGCCACCGCCGGCACCGGCGCGCTTCGCGGCGGCCAGGGCGCTGCGCGCCTGGCGCAGCCGTTCCCGGGCCGACGGTGAGCTGATCACGGCGAGCACCTGGCCCCGCTTGACCCGCTGGCCCGGCTGCACCCGGAGGCGGGCCAACGTGCCGTCGGCCGGGGCGGTCAGGGTGGCCGCCGCCCGCGCGACGACAGTGGCGGGGGCGTCGATCTCCTCCGCCACGGCGGCCCGTGCCGCGGCGGCGAGCGTGATCGACGGTTCGTCGCCACCGCAGGAGGCGGCGGTGGTGAGGGTCAGGACGGTGACGGCGAGCAGGACGGTGAGCAGGCGGAGCCGCGGGGCTGGCAGCCGCGGCGAGTCGGGGCGGCGCACGCGACACATGCTACGAGCCCCTGTCGATGTCGACCCTGCCAGGGCACCAGGTCAGCGCACGGCCTTGCGGATGTACGCGACGCACTCCTTGTGCAGCTCGGACCAGGGCACGCCCAGCAATTCCTCGGAAGTCTGGGCAGGTCGACGGCCTTGGTGCACCACAGCTTTGAAGAAGGGGAGCAACCGCTCAGCACCGAACCGCTCCATGAAGTACCCCACGGCGAGATACGCGATGCCGTACGTTCCGTTCACCTCTTCGCCCGAGAATTCGGCAGTCGGGTAGAGGTCGTCGAACCTGCCGTCCCAGTCGCCACGCACCAGCCGCCGGGTTTCGGCGAGCGCGGGGTAACGGGCAATCGGTTGACCGTTCGCCGCCGCGTACTCGGCCAACCCGTCAACCAGCCACCAGGCCGAATCCTCCCAGTAGCCGTCGTGCATCGTCGCCGCGTGGGTGAACTCGTGCCGGAGCACCTGGTCGAGGTAGGGGCCGTAGTACAGGCTGTCCGGCCCGAGTACGACCTCGTGGTGGCCGCCGCCGATGCCTATCGCCGTACCGATCCCCCATTCGGGCTGTTCGCCGCCGTACCAGCTCTGCCATTCCTTCTTGCCGGCATAGAAGACCCGATACCGGTCCGGCGGCGTGCCGTCCACCGCGTACCGATCTGCCACCCTGGCTGCCGCCTCGGCCTGCAGCAGCAGGATCGGCAGCAACTCGCGATGCTCCCGTACGGTCGCCACGAGAGTTCGTTTGCCCACCACCACGGTCAACTCGCTGATCTCCCAGGGCACGTTGCCGGGCTGACCGCTGGCTTGGCCGAGCACGTCCGGGAAGGGCTTTGACCTCTCGATCTCCAGCAGCCGCGGCTCCGGCCCGTCGCTCCACCTGGTGTCGACAACCATCGGGCTGAGCTGGCACGAGGCGGTGACGAAGCAGTAGTTCATCGAGACACGCATCCGCCACTCGCCCGCCTCGCCCGCCCTGGTGGGCAGGCCGCTCGGGCTGGCCACCCAACGGGCCACCCGCAGCGCTCTGAGCGAGTCGTACCGGCGGCGCAGCTCGGTGCGCGCGGCTGCGGTTTCGGCGATCGCCAGAAACCCGGCCCGGTCCCCGTCGAGCAGGGCGGCCGCCTGACGGTTCAGCTGCGCGCCGATCCGCTCGGCGAGCTGCCGGGCTGCCGCAGTGGTCGGGTTCTCGGTCGGGTCGGCCGACTCGCTCGATGCGCCGTCGGCGCCCTCGCGACCGGACCCGATCATCAGTACCGTCACCGCCGGCAGGCTGCAAGCCACCAGCAAAACGACCACAAGCAGCGCGGCCCACAGTCCCCAACGCCGCTGAGGTCGCCCGGGTGCCGGAACCGGCGGATCAGCAGGAACCTCTGAACCTGTCATGCCGGTCACCGCACGGCCTTGCGGATGTACGCGACGCACTCCTTGCGCAGGCTCGCCCAGGACTCATCAAAGATCTCCTCGGTGGTCTGCGCCGGTAGCCGCAGGTCGTGGACCACCGCTTTGAAGAAGGCGAAGGCCCGTTCCTCGCCGAAGCGGTCGACCAGATGCCGGAAGGCGAGGTACGCGATCCCGTAGGTGCCTGCTACCTCCTCGTCGGACGCGTCGTCGGCGGGTAGGAGCTTGTCGAGCTTGCCGTCCCAGTCGCCTTTCACCAGCCCTCGGGTGGGTACCAGTCCCTCGTACCGGGCGACCGGCTGGCCATCCGCACCCGCGTGCTCGGCCAACCCTTCGATCAGCCACCACGCCGACTCGTCCCAGTAGCTCTTGTCGGGCAGCGAGGCGGCGTGGGCCAACTCGTGGCGAAGCACCTCGTCCAGCCCGGGACCGTAACCGAGCGTCTCGGGCGCCAGCACCACCTCGTGGTGACCGCCGCCGACGTTCACCGCGTACCCGGCACCCCATTCCGGTTGGTCACCGCCGTACCACCGGTCCCACTCTTTCGGCCCGGCATAGAAGACGCGGTACAGGTCAGGTGGCGCACCGGCCACGACGTAGCTGTCGGCCACCTTCGCCGCCGCCTCGGCCCGCTTCAGCAGTCCCGGCAACCGATCCCGGTGAGCCGGGGTACTGGCCACCATCACGCGCTTGCCGACCAGGACGGCAAGCTTGCTGACCTCCCAGGGCAGGACGCCGGGCTGACCGTTGTAGCGGCCGTTCACATACGCCGAGGACTTCGACTTCGGAAAGGTCAGCAGCCGGGGTTCCGCGCCGTCACGCCACCGGGTCTCGACCGCCACCGGGCTCGGATGACAGTTCGGTACGACGAAGCAGTACTGGAACTCGATCGACACCCGCCATTCGCCTGCCCGACCCGCGGAGGTGGGCAGGCCACTCGGGCGTCCCTGCCAGTGCGTGACCCGCAGCGCCCTGAGCGCGTCGAACCGACGGCGCAGATCTGGGCGTACGGCTGAAGACGCGATCGCGGCGAACCCGGACCGGTCGCCGCCGAGCAGCGCGGCGGCCTGTTTGTCGAGTTGCGCGGTGATCCGTTCGGCGACCTGTCGGGCGGCGACGGTGGTCGGGTTCTCCGTCGGTGAGGCGGCGGTCGCCGGCTCACCGACCTCGACATCGGACACTCCGCCGGTCAGCAGCACCACCGGTACGCCGACGCTCAGCGTCAGCACCACCGCGACCACCGCGGCCCACAGTGGCCATCGGCGACGCGGCCGACTGTCGGGAGTCGGGCCGACGGGCGGCACCCCCACCGCCGGGAGTTGTGCCGGCTGCGCCGTCACCTCGTCCGGTGTCGCACCGGTCGGCGCTGGCTGTTCGTCGCCCTCAGGGCCCCCGTGATTCACCGGCGCAGGGTAAGGCCTGTGGTGGTGCCGACGGAAGAGTGATCATCCGGCCGTTGCCACGGTTCGTACGTTCAGGCAGGGCCGGGCGCGGGCCAGGAACGGAACGCCACGCCCAGCGCGGCGATCATCTGGTCGAAGGAACTGTCGAGTTCGCGCGGCAGCCCGAAGTCGCCGGCCGCCTCCAGCGAGACGAAACCGTGCACGGCTGCCCGGAACATCCGGACCCCGTCCACCGCGGCGTCACCGTCGATGCCGTAACCCCGCAGGATGGCGTAGACGACGCCGACCGCCCGCTCCCCGGCAGCCAGGTGCGCCGGGTCGGCCGGATCCGGTACCCGTTGGGTGGCGGGATAGCGACCGGGGTGCCGCCGGGCGTACGAACGGTAGGCGGTGGCGACGGCCCGCAGTGCGTCCTCACCGCTCCGACCGGCGGCGGCGGTGGTCATCTCCTCGGCTATCTCGGCGGTGGCCAGCGCGGACAGTTGCTGCGCGAGCGCCTCGGCACCCTTGATGTGCTTGTAGAGGCTGGGCAGCGCCACGCCGAGCCGGTTCGCCAGCGCGGCGAGGGTGAGCCGGTGATACCCAACCTCGTCGACCAGCCGGGCCGCCTCGCGCACCACGATCTGCGCGTTGAGCCCGGCCCTAGGCACGGTTGGCCGCCGCCAGGAAGCCGACCAGTTCGTTCGCCATCGCCTCTGGACGGTCGGCGTGCGGGTAGTGCCCGGCGTCGGTGAGCATCCGCGCCTCGGCGACCGGAAAGAGCCGCCGGGCGGCCCGCGCCTCGGCACCCGGGTCGGGGAAGTCGGGGTCCTTCGTGCCCATCAGCACCAGCACCGGCTGACGCACCTGCGGGGCACGGGCCGTCCAGTGCGGCTGCACCGGGTGGATGACGCCCCGCACGGGCACCATCCGGCCGGGGCGACGCAGTGCCGTCACCAGTTGCCGGCGGTACTCCGCGTCGTCGGCCGGCCGGTGCACCGGGAAGAGCGTGCGGTGGAACAGGCCGAACAACCGTGGACTGCGCAGCACCACGCTCTGGGCCAGCCGGATGAAGGGGTTGTTCTCCGGCTGGTTGACGAACGCGCCGACCAGCACGATGCCGTTGACCAGGTCCGGTGCGTCGGCGGCGGCGAAGACCACGGCCGCGCCGCTCGACGAGTTGCCGACCAGGACGGCCGGACCGCCACCGAGGTCGCGAACCACCGCGAGCAGGTCGCCACCCACCTCCGCCGGAGCGTACGACGGCCAGTCGGCGCTGGAGTCACCGTGCCCGCGTACGTCGATCGAGGCGACCCGGTAGCCCGCCGCCACCAGCAGCGGAATCAGATGCCGGTAGGAGTGCCGGTTCTCTCCCATGCCGTGCGAGAGCACCACAAGCGGCCCCTGCCCGTGCACCTCGTACGCGATCCGGCCGCCGGCACGCTCCACCAAGCTAGCTGTCATAGCCAGAAGGCTAATGGCATTAGCCGACGACGTCAAGGCTGCGCCGCGTACCGCCGACCGGGTCGATCGGCGGTACGGGTGCGGGCGAGGGGTTACTTCTTGGAGGCGAGCGCGCGGGCGAAGAAGGCCAGGTTGGCGGGGCGCTCGGCGAGACGGCGCATCAGATAGCCGTACCAGTCGTCGCCGTAGGGCACGTAGGTGCGCACCGTGTAGCCCTCGCCGACCAGGCGGGCCTGCTCCTCCGGCCGGATGCCGTACAGCATCTGGAACTCGAAGCGGTCAGGGCCACGGTCGAACCAGCGCGCCCGGTCCTCGCCGATGGCGATCAGACGCGGATCGTGGGTGGCCAGCATCGGATAGCCGTCGCCGGACATCAGGATGTTGAGGCACCGGACGTACGACTTGTCGACCTCGCGGGCCGACTGGTAAGCCACCGACTCCGGCTCCCGGTACGCGCCCTTGCACAGCCGCACCCGTGACCCGGCCGACGCCAACTCCCGGCAGTCGGACTCGGTACGCCGCAGGTATGCCTGCAACACCGCCCCGGTCGACGGGTGGTCCTTACGGAGCTTGGTCAGGATGTCCAGGGTCGAGTCGGTGGTGGTGTGGTCCTCCATGTCGAGGGTGACCGTGGTGCCCGCCGCCTCGGCGGCGGCGCAGATCGCCCGGGCGTTGTCGTAGGCGAGTTGCTCGTCGAACGCCTGGCCGAGCGCGGAGAGCTTCACACTCACCTCCGCGGCGGGCGCCAGCTTCGCCTCGGCGAGCATTCGCAGCAGTGTGAGGTACTCGTCCCGGGTGGCGTTTGCCTGTTCACCGGTGACGGTGTCCTCGCCGAGATTGTCGAGGGTGACCGCGAGACCGTCGTCGACGAGTTCGCGGGTCGCGCGCAACGCGTCGTCGGTCTTGGCGCCGGCGACGAACCGGCGGACGACGTCCCGGGAGAACGGGGCCGTCGCGACGAGCCGCTCGACCCGGGATGACCGGGAGGCGGCGAGGATGACGGAACGGAGCATGAGCCGAGCGTAACGCCCACCCGACCGCCAGGTACGTTCCCCGTCCGCCCCGGGCCCGGGGCGGACGGGATGGCGTTCATCGGTTACAACCATGTCGTGGAACAACGCCCTCGCCGCCGACTCCGATCGGCCTCCGTACAGCTCGGCGCGATCACCGCTCTGGCGCTCGCCCTCTCCGGCTGCAACATGACCTCCGACGACGACGATGACGACTGCGCCCTCGGCCCGACCGGCGGCGGCGAGACGGTGGCCCTGGCCCTGCGGGTGCCTGCCCCCGCCGCCGAGACCAGCGTCGGTCGGGCCGCGCCCGAGCCGGTCGGCGCGGCCGTGCCCGACCGGGGCGGCTTCGGCACCCACCTCGCCTCCTGCGGCGGCTGAACGTGCGTCGCGAACCGACCACACCGCGCCCCGACTGGGACACCACCATCCGTGAGCAGGGCCTGGTCTACGTCGACACGGAACTGCCCGACGGCGGAGTGATGTCGTACTGGGACGAGACCGCCGCGTACGCCTTCGAGCTGGACGAGGTGCTGCGGCTGGAGGAGGCCACCGAGGAACTGCACCGGATGTCGGTGGCCGCCGCCGAACACGTGGTGGCGCGCAACCGGTACGCCGAGTTCGGCATCCCCGAGTGGGCGGCCGAGGCGGTCGCCCGCTCGCTGCGGGAGACGCCACCGACCCTCTACGGCCGTTTCGACCTCTGGTACGACGGCAGTTGGCCGCCGAAGCTGCTGGAGTACAACGCCGACACCCCGACCGCGCTGGTCGAGGCGAGCATCATCCAGTGGTACTGGCTGGAACACACCCGACCGGACCTGGACCAGTGGAACAGCCTGCACGAACGGCTCGTCGGCAGCTGGGCGAAGATCGGTGCCGGGCTGCACGACCGGCGGGTGCACGTGGTCTGGTCGAACGAGGAGGAGACCGGCGAGGACCACATGACCGCCGGCTACCTGGCCGAGACCGCCCGCCAGGCGGGGCTGGACGTCGAGCTGCTGCCGATTCAGGATCTCGGTTGGGACGGCCGACGTTTCGTCGACACCGCCGACCGCCCGGTCACCACCTGCTTCAAGCTTTATCCGTGGGAGTGGATGCTCGCCGAGCCGTACGGCCCGCTGGCGCTGGAGCCGGGCACCCCGACCACCTGGATCGAGCCGGCCTGGAAGCTGCTCTTGTCCAACAAGGCGCTGCTGGCCGTGCTCTGGGAGCTGTACCCGGGGCACGAGCTGCTGTTGCCGGCGTACCTGGACTCGCCGCGCGGGATGCCCGAGTACGTGGCCAAGCCGCTGCTCGGTCGGGAGGGGGCCGCGGTGCGGATCGTCACCCCCGGCGAGGAGATCAGCAATCCGGGTGACTACGGCGACGAGGGCTTCTGCTACCAGGAGTTCCGGGCGTTGCCCGAATTCGCCGGGAGCCACCTCGTGCTGGGCAGTTGGATCGTCGACGGGGAGTCGGCGGGGGTCGGGCTGCGGGAGAGCGCGAGCCTGATCACCGACGGCTACGCGCGGTTCCTGCCGCACTACATCGATGCGCCACGCCCGGGTTGAGTCGTCTACCGTTGGGGCGTGAACTTCGACGCGTACGCCCGGACCGGGGTTGACCTCGTCAACGCGCGCCTGGACGACCTCGACGATCTGCGCGCCATCTTCTGCGACGACCAGGAGTGGATGCGCCACGAGGTCGCGGAACGGGACCTGCCGACCTTCCGGCGCGCGCAGAAGCGACTGCGCGACGTCTTCGAGTACGGCACCTCGGGGCGGGACGTCGAGGCGGTGGGCGAGTTGAACTCCCTGCTGGAGGCATTCCCGGTGCAGCCGCGCATCTCGGGGCACGACTCCAGTGACTGGCACATGCACGTGACCAGCCGGGGTGCATCGGTCAGTTCGGAGTATCTGGCCGGCGCGGTGTGGGGCCTGTCGGTGTGGCTGTGCGAGTACGGCAGCGCCCGATTCGGCGTCTGCGCCGACGACCGCTGCGGCAACGTCTACCTGGACACCTCATCGAACTGCTGCCGGCGGTTCTGCTCGGAGCGCTGCGCCACCCGCTCGCACGTGGCCGCCCACCGGGCCCGCAAGCGGGCCGCCGTGCCCAGCCAGCCGGACCCGCTGACACCGGTTTCCTGACCTGGCGTGCCGGGACGGTCGGAACCGATGCTCAGGCGTCGACCGGGGACGGCGTGCTGAGGTGCTGACGGGCGAACGCCAGCGCCTCGCGCAGATCCGCCTCGCGGACCTGCCGGCTCTTCGCGCCCCGGGTGGTCACCTCCACCGCCACCGAGCCGGTGAAGCCCCGCCCGGCCAACGAGCGCAGCAGCTCGGCGCAGGGCTGGTTGCCGCGTCCCGGCACCAGGTGCTCGTCGCGTCCCTCGCCGGTGCCGTCACCGAGGTGCACGTGCGCCAGACCGTCGCCCATCCGGTCGGCCATCGCCAACGCGTCGGTGTGCGAGGCCGCGCAGTGCGACAGGTCGAGGGTGTACGAGGCGTAACCGGCTTCGGTGGGATCCCAACCGGGCACGTACGGGACGAACTGGCGGCCGGCCATCCGTACCGGGTACATGTTCTCCACCGCGAACCGCAGACCACCGAACTCGCCGGCCACCCGGTCCAGCCCCTCGGCGAAGCCTCGCGCGTAATCCCGCTGCCAGGTGAACGGCGGGTGCACCACGACGGTCGGCGCTTCAAGCGTCTCAGCGAGCACCGCCGCCCGGCGGAGCCGCTCCCACGGATCAGGGCTCCACACCCGCTGCGTGACCAGCAGACACGGAGCGTGCACGGAGAGCACCGGCACCCCGTAGTGATCGGAGAGTCCGCGCAGCGCGCCCGCGTCCTGGCTGACCGCGTCGGTCCACACCATCACCTCAAGTCCGTCGTAGCCGTGGGTCGCGGCCAGCTGAAACGCCGCCGCGGTCCGCTCAGGGAAGACCGAGGAACTGGACAGGAGCACCGGGACGCGGGAAGTCACACCACCGAGGGTAGCCGCCGCGCGTTCAGACACCCTGACGAGAGTACGTAAACCGGACAGCGAGGACGACGGGGATCACACCGGAGCCAGTCGATCCATCCGGCTGAGAATCACGCCCTCCCGCAGTGCCCACGGACACACGTCCAGGGAGTCCACGCCGAGTCGACGCATCACCGACTCGGCGACCACGGCACCGGCCAGCAGCTGGTGGGCACGCCCGGCGCTGACCCCCTCCAACTCGACGAGCTGCGCCGGTGGGATGTGCCGGATAAAGCCGAGCACCTGTCGCAGCCCGGACCGGGTGAGTCGGCGTCGGGCCCAGAGCCCGGCACCGCTGGGTGCCGCACCGGCGAGCCGGGCGAGCGTACGGAAGGTCTTGGAGGTGGCCACCGGCCGTTCCCAACCCACCTCGGTCATCCGCTCGACCACCGGATCGAGGTGGGCGTCGACGTACTGCCGCAGTTCCTCCACCGTCTCCGGTGCGGGCGGGACGGTGCTTTCCGGATCCACCCCGAGCCGTTCGCGGGTCAGCCGACCGGCGCCCAGGGGCAGCGACACCGCGACGTCCGGGTCCTCGTCGATGCCGGCCGCGATCTCCAGCGAGCCGCCACCGATGTCCAGCACCAGCAGCCGCCCGGCGGACCAACCGAACCACCGCCGGACCGCGAGGAAGGTCATCCGCGCCTCGTCGGCGCCCGAGAGCACCTCCAGCCGTACGCCGGTGGAGTCCCGCACCCGGGTCAGGACGTCGGCCGCGTTGGTGGCGTCACGCACCGCGGAGGTGGCGAAGGCGATCAGGTCGTCCACCTCCAGGCCGGCAGCCGACGTACGCGCCGCCTCGACCGCCTCGACCAGGGCGTCCGCGCCGGCCTCGCGGAGCGCGCCGTCCGGGCCGATCTGCTCGGCGAGACGCAGCACGGCCTTCTCCGAATGCGCCGGCCACGGGTGCGCGCCGCGGTGGGCGTCGACCACCAGCAGGTGCACCGTGTTGGAACCGACGTCGAGGACACCCAGTCGCATGGAAGAACTCTAGGCCCACCCGGTTCGCGTCACTCGGCGACCTGCCCGCCGCACCGCGCGTACGCTGGCCGGGTGACAGGGCAGATCGAACTCCGCGTGCTGGTGGACGACCCGACCGACCCGCGCAGCCGGGAGGTGCCGCTGGACTTCCCCCGGGAGTGGATCGAGTTCGTCGACCCGGCGGACGAGCGGCATCTGATCCGGGCCGACCTCACCTGGTTGCTGTCCCGGTGGACGTGCATCTTCGGCCGGGGCTGCCACGGCATCATCGCCGGTCGGTCGGCCGACGGTTGTTGCTCGCACGGCGCGTTCTTCACCGACTCCGACGACGAGTCGCGGGTACGGGCCGCGGTGAAGCGGCTGACCCCGCAGACCTGGCAGCACTATCGGCGTGGGTTCAAGAACTGGACCGAGAACGACACCGTCGACGGCAAGAACCCGGCCCGGCGGACCGCCACCCAGGGAGCGGACGGGCCCTGCGTCTTCCTCAACGACGCGGACTTCCCGGGCGGGAGCGGCTGCGCGCTGCACGCCCAGGCGCTGCGCGACGGGGCGCATCCGCTGGAGTACAAGCCGGACGTGTGCTGGCAGCTGCCGATCCGCCGTGATCAGGAGTGGGTGAAGCGGCCGGACAACACGAAGGTGCTGGTGTCCACGCTGGCCGAGTTCGATCGGCGTGGCTGGGGTGCCGGTGGGCACGACCTCGACTGGTGGTGCACCTCCTCCACCGACGCGCACGTCGGGGCCGACCCGATGTACCTGTCGTACGCCCCGGAGTTGACCGCGCTCATCGGCGAGCCGGCGTACGCCAGGCTGGCCGATCTGTGCGCGAAGCGGACCCGGCAGGGCCTCGTCGCCCCGCACCCTGCCGACGGCGCCTGACGCGGGCGGCCGCGAAGTCGCTTGCCGCGCGGGCCTGGCCGCGCGCCGAAGCAATCCTCACACGGGTAACTATCGGCACCCGGCCCGACCAACTCCCTCGCCGCCTTTGCTCTGCTTACCTATACGCACAGGTAGCTCTGCGTGGTCGGCGTCACGACAATCAGCCGCGAGGGCGACCGCATAAATCCTGGTCACCGAGCTGTGCGTATGTGTAAGCAGAGCAAAGGAGCGGAACAGTGCACCGGACAGGCGGCTGCGCCGTTACGCAACGCACTTACGCCAGGTCGTGACAGGCCGTCACCAACGACGGCGGTCAGGAGCGGGTGCGGATCGGCCCGATCAGGGCTCGAACTTGTAGCCGAGACCGCGCACCGTGACGATGTGGCGCGGGGTGGAGGGCTCCGGTTCGATCTTCGAGCGCAGCCGCTTCACGTGCACGTCGAGCGTCTTCGTGTCGCCTACGTAGTCGGCACCCCAGACGCGGTCGATCAACTGGCCCCGGGTGAGCACCCGGCCCGCGTTGCGCAGCAGCAGTTCGAGCAGCTCGAACTCCTTGAGCGGCAGCTGCACCGCGCCGCCGTCCACGGTCACCACGTGCCGCTCGATGTCCATCCGGACCGGCCCGGCGGCGAGCGTCGGCGCGCCCGACTCGGGTGCCTCCGGGCTCTGCCGGCGCAGCACCGCGCGAATCCGGGCGACCAGTTCCCGGGGAGAGTACGGCTTGGTCACGTAGTCGTCCGCCCCGATCTCCAGGCCGACCACCTTGTCGATCTCACTGTCCCGAGCGGTGACCATGATGATCGGCACGTGCGAGCGCTGGCGCAGCTGCCGGCAGACCTCGGTACCGGACATCTCCGGCAGCATCAGGTCGAGCAGGACGATGTCGGCACCGGTCCGGTCGAACTCGGTGAGAGCCGACGTCCCCGTGGCGGCCACGGAAACCTCGAACCCCTCCTTGCGGAGCATGTACGACAGTGCGTCCGAGAACGACTCCTCGTCCTCGACCACCAGAACGCGACTCAACGGCGTTTCCTTTCATCGGTCGGACCGGGCTCGATCCCAGCAGGCGGCAGTGTCGCCAGCAGGTCGTCCGGCGGGCGAGCGGGCAGCCGGAGAGTGAACGTCGACCCACCACCAAGAGTGCTCGCCACCTCCACCCGACCGCCATGGTTGCTCGCGATGTGCTTGACGATCGCCAGCCCGAGGCCGGTGCCGCCGGTTGCCCGCGAGCGCGCCTGATCGGCGCGGTAGAACCGCTCGAAGATGCGGTCGACGTCGGTGGGGGCGATGCCGATGCCCTGGTCGGTGACCGCGATCTCCACCTGCTCTCCGGCGGCCCGGGCGGCGATGCGTACCGTCGTGTCCTCGCCGGAGTAGTTGAGGGCGTTCTCCACCAGGTTCGCCACCGCGGTGGCGAGTTGGTTGTCGCTGCCGTACACGGTCAGGCCCCGCTCCGCTTCGACGGTGACCTCGATCCGGCGGGCGGCGGCGGCGGTCCGGGTGCGATCGATCACCTCGGAGATCACCCAGTCCACCCCGACCGGCTCGGGGGCCGGCTGCGGTTCGGCACCCTGGAGTCGGGTCAGCTCCAGCAACTCCTGCACCAACCGCCCCAACCGGGTCGACTCGTGCTGGATACGTTCGGCGAACCGCCGGGCGGCGATCAGGTCCTCGGAGAGATCCGGACGCCCCTCGTCGGCCGGCTCGGTGGCGTCCAGCAGTGCCTCGGCGAGCAGTTGCAACGCGCCGATCGGGGTCTTCAGTTCGTGACTGACGTTGGCCACGAAGTCTCGGCGCACCCTCGCCAACCGGTGCGACTCGGTCACGTCGGCCGCCTCCACCGCGATGTAGCCGTTGCCCAGCCCCATCGCTCGCAGGTGCACGCCGAGCGGGTTCTCCCCGGCGTTGTCGCGGCCTCGGGGCAGGTCGAGCTCGATCTCGCGCCGCACGCCGGTGCGCCGTACCTGCCCGGCCAGGGTACGAATCAGCGGATGCGCCATGATCGAACCCGGCCGCCCACCGGTCCGCAGCAGTCCCATCGCCCGCGCCGCCGGATTGACCAGTACGGGCACATCGTCCGCGTCGAGCACCACGACCCCCGCGCGCAGCGAATCGATCGCGCGGCGGCCGAGCCCGACCTGCACTTCGTCGACGATCGCGAGCCTCCCCTTACCGAACCGGGACAACCACAGGCCGACGGCCACCCCGACCACCAGGGCCGCAGCCACGCCCACCGTCACCGCCCACGTCACTCGGCGATCGTATGGTCATTGTTAACCTGGCTATCGCCCAGAACAGGACGAAGCACTCTCACTTCCGGGAAAGTTCACTCGCGCGTCCGGCGTAGTTCATCGGCGTTCACCTCCGATCCGCCCGGGCGTCATAGCTTGACGGCGCACCTGCGGAAATCCTGCCGGCGGGCTCGCCGGCACCGACGGACAGGACGTGACAATGCGCGACGAGTTCCGGGCCGAACTTGAGGCCGTCAGCCAACTGCTGGTCGAGATGGCCGAGGGAGTTCGGGCGGCACTGCGGCAGGCGACCCGGGCCCTGCTCACCGCCGACCGTCGGGCGGCCGAGTCCGTGATCGAGCGGGACGCGGAGATCGACGGGCTGTACCGCCAGGTGGAGGAGCGCGTCTGCGACCTGCTGGCCCGCCAGGCACCGGTCGCCTCCGACCTACGCGCCATGATCACTGCACTGCACGTGGCCGCCGATCTGGAGCGGATGGGAGACCTGGCCGACCACGTGGCCAAGACCGCGCTGCGCCGGCACCCGTCGCCGGCCGTTCCGGCGGAGCTGCGCCCGGTCTTCACCGACATGGCGGGCATCGCCGACCGGATGGCCGAGAAGATCGCCTCGGTGCTGGCCCACCCTGACGCCGACCTCGCCGCGGAACTGGACGGCGACGACGACGCGATGGACGAGCTGCACAAGGGGTTGTTCGGGGTGCTGCTCGGCGCGGACTGGCCGTACGGGGTGGAGACCGCGATCGACGCCACTCTGCTCGGTCGCTTCTACGAGCGCTTCGCCGACCACGCGGTCAACAGCGCCGAACACGTGGTCTACCTGATCACCGGCGAACCCGTAACCTCCCCCTGAGCACGGCGAGGGGCCCCGGCCAGCGCCGGGGCCCCTCGGGTCCGTCTCGAAGTCCTCGGTCGGCTCAGCGGCCCTGGTTGGCGACGGCGGCGGCGGCCGCCTTGGCGGCCTCCGGGTCGAGGTAGGTGCCGCCCAGCGTCTGGGGACGCAGCAGCGGGTCCAGGTCGTAGCGCAGCGGGATTCCGGTGGGGATGTTGAGCTTCGCGATGGCCTCGTCACTGATCTGGTCCAGGTGCTTGACCAGCGCCCGCAACGAGTTGCCATGCGCGGCCACCAGCACCGTACGGCCGGCCAGGATGTCCGGCACGATCGAGTCGTACCAGTACGGCAGCATCCGCTCGACGACGTCCTTGAGGCACTCGGTACGCGGCATCAGTTCGGTCGGCAGCAGCGCATAACGCGGATCACCCACCTGCGACCACTCGTCGTCGTCCTCGATCGGCGGCGGCGGGGTGTCGTACGACCGGCGCCAGAGCATGAACTGCTCCTCGCCGTACTCATCCAGGGTCTGCTTCTTGTTCTTGCCCTGCAACGCCCCGTAGTGACGCTCGTTCAGCCGCCACGACCGGCGCACCGCGATCCAGTGCCGGTCGGCGGCGTTCAGCGCCAACTCGGCGGTCCGGATGGCGCGGCGCATCACGCTCGTGTGCACCACGTCCGGCAGCAGGCCGTGCTCGCGCAGCAGCTCGCCGCCGCGGCGCGCCTCGTCCTCCCCCTTCGCGGTCAGGTCGACGTCGACCCAGCCGGTGAAGAGGTTCTTGGCGTTCCAGTCGCTCTCGCCGTGCCGCAGCAGGACCAGCGTCCCGACGGTGGGCCCCTCGCTAGCTGTCATGCCGATCATCCTGCCGCAACCCGCAATGGCCCGCGCGGGAAGGGTGGTGACGACCACCACGTGGAAATACAGGTGACCTTGATTCCGGCACGCCACTAGGTTGGTAAGGATCCAAAAGAGCAACAGGCATTACGGAAACGGGGGCGCGGGCGTGCGCGCGATGCGGGGTTGGTTCCGGGACACCACAGGTGGGCTACCGAGGACGTTCTGGTACCTCTGGACGGGCACGCTGATCAATCGACTCGGCTCGTTCGTCCTGGTCTTCCTCGCCATCTACCTGACCCAGGAACGCGGCTTCTCCGCCTCGCAGGCCGGGCTGGTGCTCGGCGCCTGGGGCGTCGGCGGCGCGGTCGGCACCACCGCCGGCGGCACCCTGACCGACCGGTGGGGTCGCCGGCCGACCCTGCTCACCGCCCATCTCGGCGCCGCGACCATGATGCTCGCCATGGGCTTCGCCCGTGACCTGTGGACGGTCGCGGCGGGGGCGTTGCTGCTCGGCCTCTTCGCCGAGGCGGCCCGCCCCGCGTTCGGCGCCATGATGATCGACGTGGTGCCGGAGCGGGACCGGCTGCGCGCCTTCTCGCTCAACTACTGGGCGATCAACCTCGGGTTCGCCTGCGCCGCCGTGCTCGCCGGGTTCGCCGCGCAGGCCGGTTACCTGCTGCTCTTCGTGGTCAACGCGGCCACCACGGTGGTCACCGCACTGATCATCTTCGTGAAGGTCAAGGAGACCCGGACGGTCACCGTCGGCATGCCACGCGGCGGCGTGCCGGCCAGAGCCCTGCGGACCATCCTGACCGACCGGGTGTTCCTCGGCTTCGTCGCGCTGAACCTCCTCGGGGCGCTGGTGTTCCTCCAGCACATCTCGATGCTGCCGATCGCGATGGCCGACTCCGGCCTGAGCCCCGCCACGTACGGATCGGTGATCGCGCTCAACGGCGTGCTGATCGTGGCCGGTCAACTCTTCGTGCCCCGGCTGATCAAGGGGCGCAACCGCTCACACGTGCTCGCCCTGGCCGCGGTGGTGATGGGCGTGGGCTTCGGGCTGACCGCGTTCGCCGACGTCGCCTGGTTCTACGGGCTGACGGTGCTGATCTGGACCCTCGGCGAGATGCTCAACTCGCCGTCCAACGCCACCCTCATCGCCGAACTCTCCCCCACCCAGCTGCGTGGTCGCTACCAGGGCGTCTTCTCGCTCTCCTGGCAGCTCGCCGGAGCGGCGGCGCCGATCCTCGGCGGACTGGTGCGGGAGCAGGCCGGCAACGCGACCCTCTGGGCGGCCTGTGCGGCGATCGGGCTGGTGATGGCGGTGGGCCACCTGCTCTCCGGGCCCGCGCGGGAACGGCGTGCCGTCGCGTTGCGTACCGCTGGCACCGCCCCGGTGGTGACGGTGCAGTCGACCGCACCGCAGCCCGCCGCACCGCAGGCGGCCGAGCCGGTGGCCACCTCCCGGGGGTGAACCCCGCCACCCCGCGTCCCACCCGCCGATCAGCCCGGGCAAGATCTGTTAGGTGTCCGAACAGATTGGCAAGGTCGGGGTGCCGGCCGGGGCGCTTCGTCGCTGGCTGACCGACACCGCGGGTGGCCTGCCCACGACCTTCTGGTACCTCTGGGTCGGCCTGCTGATCAACCGGGCCGGGGCGTTCGCGATGCTCTTTTTGTCGCTCTACCTGACCGCGGCCCGGGGCGCCAGCGAGTCACTGGCCGGCGTGGTGGTGGGCGCGTACGGCGCGGGTGGCGCGGTCGGGGTGCTGCTCGGTGGGGTTCTCGCCGACCGGTGGGGTCGACGCTCGACCCTGGTGGCAGCTCACCTGGTCACCGCCGCCCTGATGGTCGCGCTGGCGCTCAGCCAGCACCTGGGCGTGATCGCGGCACTTGCCCTGCTGGTCGGGGTCACGCACTCCATGCCGAGCCCGGCCTTCGTGGCCGCGATCGTCGACGTGGTACCGGAACATCGCCGGTCCCGCGCCTTCAACCTGCAGTTCTGGGCGTTCAACCTCGGCATGGCCGTCGCGTCGCTGCTGGCCGGTCTGCTGGCCGAGGCAAGCTACGTGGCCCTCTTCCTGGTCGACGCGGTCGCCACGGTGGCGACCGCCGCGCTGATCGCCTGGAAGGTCCCGGAGACGCTGGCCCGTCGGCAGATGCGGGCGAGTCCGGCCGCCGGCCCCCGCCGCCCGCGTCGCCCGGGGCTGCACACCGCGCTGACCGATCGGCACTTCCTGGTCTTCGTCGGGCTGACCTTCGTCCTCGCCGTACTGACCATGCAGGCGTCGACGATCATGCCCTTGGCCATGCGGGCCGACGGGTTGGGGCCGTCGTCGTACGGCGCGGTGGTGGCCCTCGGTGGCGTCCTGATCGTGCTCGGGCAGTTGTTCGTACCCCGGCTCATCGACCGGCACCGGAAGGCCCACGTGCTGGCCCTGTCGACGGCGCTGCTCGCCGTCGGCTTCGGCGCGCTCGCCGTCGCCGACGACCTCGTGTTCTACCTGGGCGCCTGCCTGGTCTGGACGGTCGGCTCGATGCTGGCCGCGCCACCCAACGCACAGATCAACGCGGACCTGGCGCCACCGGCGCTGCGGGCCCGCTACCAGTCGGTGTTCTACCTGGCCTTCCCGGCAGCGTCCTTCATCGCGCCGACGCTCGGCGGCTTCAGCCTGCAACGCTGGGGCGACGGGCACTGGCTGCTGGTCGGCGCACTGGGTCTGTTGGCCGCCGGTGCGCACCTGCTCGCCGGGCCGGCGCGGGAGCGACGCGTGGCCACCCTGCGTGGTCAGGGCGAACGGGCCGAGCCGTCGCTGGCCGGGCATTCCTGAGCCCACGCGTAATGCCCGGCACGAAGTCGTGCCGGGCATTTCCTCGTGTTTTGACCGTTCTGTGGGCAGGGTGGTCTGGCGGTGTGGTGTGGGTGTGTTCGTGGTGGTGTGGGTGAGGGCTGTTACTTGCCCTTGTGGATGGCGTTCTTGCGGATGACGGGGTATCGGGTGCGGCGTTTGCGGCGTTTTCCGGCGGGGCGTCCGGGGCCGGGGTGGCCGGGTTTCGGGTGGCCTGGTGGTTGCCAGGCGTTGCGCAGAGCGGGCGAAACCTGGCGGCGGGTCTGGCCGGGGGTCGGTGTCGTGGTGGTGGTGGGTTCCCAGGGCAGCCGGTGGTGGGTCAGGTGGGTGCGGGCGCAGAACAGGTGCAGGTAGGCGTAGGAGTGCAGGCGGAGCCAGGTGGTCAGGGTGCCGGGCTGGCGGGGGTGGAAGTCCGGGGCGTGGGCGGTGGTCTTCAGGTATCGGAAGTAGTGCTCGATGTCGAAGCGGGCCAGGTAGGTCATGACCAGGGTGAGCAGGTCACGGCGGGTACCGGAGTACCAGAGTGCGAGGTCGCCCGCGCGGCGGCTGGGGCGCAGGTGCTGGACCCGGGCGAGTAAGACGCTGCCCTCGACGATCGGGAGGGTGGGCTGGTCTTCGAAGCCTCGGCTGGCGCGGGTGAGTTTGGGGTGGACCTGGTGCCAGGCTCGGACGGTGACGGTGCCGTAGATGTCGAGTGGTCCGCTGACACCGGCATCCGGGTGCAGGTCGGGTTGGCGCAGGGCCAGGCGGAACCCGTGGCGGCGGGGCCGGCCGCCGAGGGGGTGCGCGGCCCGGCGTTCGGGTCTGGTCCACATGGTCTGCGAGGTCGCCAGCCTGACCAGGACATCCGCGGGAATCCCGCGTTCGCGCAGCAGATGGGTGATCCGGGCCGCGGGGTAGCCGGAGTCCAGCAGGAACAGCGACGGATCGGCCGGGCAGGCGCCGTCCTGGGCGCAGACCCGAGCGATGTGGTCCACGGTGACCTCGACCAGGTCGTCGTCGGAGGCGATCCGGTCGGCCAGGACCGGCACAACCCACGAGTCCGGGGTCAGGGTCAACCGGACGACATGCTGATACCGCCACCCGGTCTTGATCTGGGCCGCGCCGCGCGGGCCGCCCGGGGTGTACTGCGGCTGCCGGTCCGGGCTGGTGGTGGCGTTCGGCCGTGGCCACGCGGTGGTGTCGACGGCGTACACCCGGGGCAGGCCGGACCGCGCGGCGATCCGGCACGCCGCCCGCAACGCCCGGCCGGTGTCGATCTCGCCGTCGCGTAACGCCCGGTACGCCGCGGCGTGCCCGGTGACGGTGCCCAGCGACAGATGCGCCGGACAGCCACACCGGCCCTGATCGGCGGCCAACTCGTCGACCAGCGTGAACAACGTCCGCGACCGGGACGCGAGGACACCCTCGTACAACTCCCGCCGCCACGAATCCAACAAGATCCGGTCCAGCTCGCCGCCACCGGCACCAGTAGCCGTTACGCTCCTCATCGAGGACCCTGCCCATTGATGATCTTTGTGTGAGAACTCAGATCATGGACAGGGTCCTCCCCATTCCGCTAGACCTCGACCACCACGAATCCCCCCGATGGTCAAAACACGCGTAATGCCCGGCACGAAGTCGTGCCGGGCATTTCACGTCGTACGACCGGCGGCGGCGGGCGGCACTCACCCCCGTAAGCGACGCCCGCTCGCGCCGCCGGTCCAAACAGGTGGGCCACCGTCCCCCAACGGTGTCGGTCCACCCGTCCCCCGCGTCTCGCCCGGCTGCACAGATCTGATCGATCCGCCGCTCCCCCGAACGGTACCGAGCGTGACGCGGTGCAATAAAGCTAGTGCGGCCCGACCTCGCGATTCAACCTGAGCGGCTGTCTCGCCCGTCACAGCGCGATCCCCTTGGAGACGGCGCTTAGGCCCTCGGTCAAGGCCAACTGCGGGTACCCGAGTGCTATTCCCGCAAACCTCTCACCCATCCTCACGATCGGGTGATTCGGTCCGGAAGAAATTGCTCTGCCGGCCGTCCCGCATCTGCTCCTGGTAGATCAGGTTCAGCCGGCGCAGGTCGAAGGTGTGAAACCACTCGTCCCAGGTGATCTCGCGGATCCGGCTGCTCTCCCGGTAACCCGGAATGTTGAACGTCAGCACCCCGGCCCGACCCGCGCGCTCGGTACCGCTGATCGTCGCCGGCTTGGCGCCCCGCTCCCGGGCCCACCGCCGAATGACGTCATGGTTGGTGGTCACCAGGCTGCGGCCGGGGCGCTCCGGCCGGTCCTGGAGCGAGGAGATCAGCTGCGACGACCGGACCGACCGCGACGTCGACCGACCGGTCCGGGCCGCGCCACCACGGGCCGGCCGAGCCTCGGCCGGACGGCGGGTGGGTACCGCCTTACGGGCGCGGGTGGTCGTCGTGCCGCTCGGGGCCGATTTGCGCGGGGCCGATTTCCGCGCTCCGGCCGTGCTCTTCCGCGCCGTACCCGTCTCGGACCTGCGCGCCGCACTTGTCGCCTTGCGGGCGGTGCCGGCGGTCGACCTGGCCGCCGCGCCGGTCGCCTTGCGCGCCGGAGCAGCCCGTTTCGCCGGTGCTGCCGCCTTGGCCCGTCCCGGCGCCGCCTTGGCCCGTCCCGGTGCCGCCTTGGCCCGTCCCGGTGCCGTCCGGCCGGAAGCCGCCTGTCTCGTGCCGGACGCCTTCGTGGCGCCGGCCCGGCCGGCCGGGCCGCTGCTGCGGCGCCCGGCGCCGCTGGATCGCAGCGTCTTCGCCAGTGTCTTCACCAGTTCTGGCTTACGCAGGGCCGAGATGCCGGAGACCCCGTGTCGCCGCAGCTGTCCCCGAATGTCGTCCACCCGCATGCGGGAGATCTCCGACTCGGAGATCCGTGGCGTGTTCGGGGTCTGGTTGCCGCCCTGCCGCCTGGTCCTGGTCGCGGTCCCGCCGCGACCCGAGCTGCTTCGCTGAGCCATGGATGCTCACGCTCCTCGCCACTCGCCGTCTCGGCGCGGCGGGTCCCAACGCCGCACCGCGCGCAGCGGCTTACCCGTCAGGAGCGGTCCGAACCTCCCGCTGCCGTCAAGAGGCGTCCGAGTTCCCGGCTGCCGGCGGAGCCGACCGGGCGGCCTCCGAGGGCTCGAACAGGTGCGCGAAGGCGGCCAGGTTGGCGGTCGACTCACCGCGATTCACCCGCCACTCCCACTCGCGCCGGATCGAGCTGCCGAAGCCGATCTCCAGCATCGTGTCGAAGGACTCGTCGGCGTAGGTCAGTACCGCGCCGAGCAGCCGATCCAACTCGTCGGCGTCGACACCGTCCGGGTTGACCCGGCCGGTGAGGTAGACGTCACCGACCGCGTCGATGGAGAACGACACCGCGTACATCTTGGCGTTGCGCTGCAACAACCAGGCCCACAGCTCCTCGCGCCGCTCGTCCGGCTGACGCATCACGAACGCCTCGATCCGCAGCGCGTGCTCACCGACGATCAGGTTGCAGATCGTCTTGAGCTTGTGCGTACCGGGCAGGGTCACCGCGTACGACCCCGGGCCGGTGGACTCGCAGGCGAGGTCACGCTCCGCGCAGACGGACTCGATCAGTGCACCGAGGTCGCTCATCCGGCCAACTCTACGACGATCACCATCGCGTCGCCGGGAGGGACCGGACCGGTGGGCCGAGCCAGTCCGGCGGTCAACAGCAAGAGGCGGTGAGTTCTGCGGTGAGGCCGGCCCGGTTGTCGGCGATCGCCTCACCGTAGACGCTGAGCAGGCCGGCGGCCGTGCGATGCCAGGAGAAGGCTCGGGCATGCCGGGCGGCACCGGCGGACAACTCCGCCCGTCGGGCCCGGTCGGGCAACAGGCGGGCCAGCGTACCCGCCCAGTCCGCCGGGTCGTGTCCGCGCACCAGCACCCCGCTGACCTGGTCACGCACCGCGGTGACCAGTCCGCCGACGGCGGCGGCCACGACGGGCGTACCGCAGGCCTGGGCCTCCAGTGCGACCAGGCCGAAGGATTCGTTGTACGACGGCACCGCGACCAGGTCGGCCGCCTGGTACAGCAGGGGCAGTTCCACTCCGGTGCGCGGCGGCAGGAAGTGCACTCGGTCGGTGACGCCGAGCGAGGCGGCCAGTTCGATAAGCGCGGTTGGCCGGTCCAGCCCGGTGCCGCTGGGCCCGCCGCAGATCACCACCGCCACCTCACGGGCCAGCTCGGGATCCCGCGCCCGGAGGGCGGCGATCGAGCGGATGAGAACGTCGGGCGCCTTCAGCGGCTGGATCCGCCCGACGAAGGCGACCAGATGACCACGGGTCGGCAGGCCCAGCCGAACCCGGGCGGCGGTGGTCGCCGCGTCCCGGTCGCCGACAGCGGGACGGAACCGCTCCAGATCCACCCCGGGCTCGACCACCGTCACCCGAGTGGGGTCCGCGTCGTACCGGCCGATCAGGTCCCGCGCCTCGACCCGGGTGTTCGCCACCAGCCGGTCCGCCTCCGCGACCACCTGCTCCTCACCGATCACGCGCGCCTTCGGCTCCGGCCGGTCACCGGCAGCGAGCTGCGCGTTCTTCACCTTGGCGAGGGTGTGCGCGGTGTGCACCAGCGGCACCCCCCAGCGGTCCTTGGCCAGCCAGCCGACCTGCCCGGAGAGCCAGTAGTGGGAGTGGATGAGGTCGTAGTGGCCCGGCGGGCGGGCCGCCTCGGCGCGCAGCACGCCCGCGGTGAACGCGCAGAGCTGGCCGGGCAGTTCCTCCTTGGTCAGGCCCTCCAGCGGGCCGGCCATCACGTGCCGGACGTGCACTCCGGGGGCCACCTCCACCACCGGCGGCAGGTCGCCCGAGGTGGCCCGGGTGAAGATCTCGACCTCGACGTTCGCCTCGGCCAGTCGCCGGGACACCTCCAGGATGTAGACGTTCATGCCGCCCGCGTCCCCGGTGCCCGGCTGGTGCAACGGTGAGGTGTGTACCGACAGTGTCGCGATCCGCCGGGGACGCGGCCACGGCAGGGAACCTCGCTGACGACCGACACCGGTGTGCTCTTCCGCCACTTCCGCTCCCTTTGCCACGGTTGATGCCGTCCCCGCACGACCGGCGCTTCTGCGTCAACACTCCGCGCCGGATGTCATCTTCCCGATCGGCGACGGGTAATACGTCGGGCAGGCCTTCGGGCGTGACCGACCTCATGGCGACCGTGCCGCCCGCCATCCGATGGCGGGGGGCGAGAATGGCCGGATGAGTCGTGTCGCGATCGTCACCGGAGCATCCAGCGGGATCGGCGCCGCCACCGCCCGGCGGCTCGCGGACGAGGGGTTCCACGTGCTCGCCGCGGCGCGGCGTACCGACCGCCTGGCCGAACTGGTCGCGGAGATCACCGCAGCCGGCGGTTCCGCCACCGCGGTGCGCTGTGACGTCACCTCCGACGGGTCGGTGGCCGACCTCGCCCGGGCCGCGCAGCAGGCCGGCGGGCCGGTGACCCTCCTGGTGAACAACGCGGGCGGGGCACGTGGGCTGGATCCGGTGGAGTCCGGCGCGGTCGGTGACTGGCAGTGGATGTACGACGTCAATGTGCTCGGCACGCTGCGGGTCACCCAGGCGCTGTTGCCAGCGCTGGAGAGTTCCGGGTCCGGCACCGTCGTCGTCGTCTCGTCGACCGCCGGCTTCACCGTCTACGAGGGTGGGGGCGGCTACACCGCAGCCAAGCACGCACAGACCGCGATCGCGGGCACGTTGCGGCTGGAGTTGTGCGGGCGCCCGGTGCGGGTGATCGAAATCGACCCGGGCATGGTGAAGACCGACGAGTTCTCGTTGACCCGCTTCAACGGGGACGTCGAGCGGGCGGAGGCGGTCTACGCCGGGGTCGCGGAGCCGCTGCTCGCCGAGGACGTCGCCGACTGCATCGCCTGGTGCGCCACCAGACCGCAGCACGTCAACGTGGACAGTCTCGTGGTCCGGCCGCTGGCCCAGGCCGCCCAGCACAAGGTGCACCGGACGGGCTGACGGTGACGCCGGCGTCCCGGCCGCTCGGCGCGGCGACCCGGGGAACCACGAATCCCAACCGGCTCCGCCGGGTCGACAACTGGGTCGTGGAGACCTGCGCTGATCCGCTGCGCGCCGCGCCAGACCCGCTTGTGGTGGACCTCGGCTACGGCGCGACCCCGGTGACCGCGGTGGAGCTGCGGGACCGGCTCGCCGCCCGGGTCCGCCCGGACGTGCGGGTGGTCGGGCTGGAGATCGATCCGGTACGCGTCGCCGACGCGCAGCCCGCCGCCGACCCACCCGGGCTCACCTTCGCCCGGGGCGGCTTCGAGCTGGCCGGTCTGCGTCCCACCCTGGTCCGCGCGTTCAACGTGCTGCGCCAGTACGACGAGAGCGAAGTGGCCGACGCGTGGGCCACGATGTGCGCCCGGCTGGCGCGGGGTGGGCTGCTAATGGAGGGGACCTGCGACGAACTGGGACGCCTCGGCGGGTGGGTGCTGCTCGATGCCGACGGACCGCGCTCGCTGACCCTGTCCGCTCGGCTGACGACGCTGGAAAGTCCGGCCGAGCTGGCCGAACGGTTACCCAAGGCGCTGATCCACCGCAACGTACCGGGCGAGCGGATCCACGACCTGATCCGGGCCCTGGACGACGCCTGGCGGGCCGCTGCTGGCTACGCCCCCTTTGGCCCGCGCCAACGTTGGTTGCACACCGTGTCGGCTGTCCGCGCCCAGGGCTGGCCCGTCCTCGGCCGCCCCCGCCACTGGCGCCACGGCCACCTCACCGTCCCCTGGCCCGCAGTCTCCCCCACCTGAACGAGCCCGGCGGACACGGAGTTGATCAAGAAGTTTGCGTCAGCTTCCGCGCGGAAGCTGACGCAAACTTCTTGATCAACCCGGTCAGAGGGTGCAGTTGATGAGGACGGGTTCGGGGTGGAGGGTTACGCCGAAGCGGGACTGGACGCCGTCGCGGATCTCGCGGGCCAGGGTGAGCAGGGCCTTGGTGCTGGCGTTGCCGGTGGGGTTGGTCAGGGCGAGGGTGTGCTTGGTGGAGATGGCCGTGCCCTCGGGGCCGGGATACCCCTTGCCGAAACCGGCCTTGTCGATCAGCCAGGCGGCGCTGACCTTGACCACGCCGCCGGCACCGGGCCACGCCGGCGGCTCACCCAGCCCGTTGGCCCGCTGCCGCAACTGTTCGTACGCGGCGGCGTCGAGGACCGGATTGGTGAAGAACGAGCCGACGGAGCGGGTGTCGGGGTCGCCCGCGTCGAGCACCATGCCCTTGCCCGCGCGCAGTCCCAGCACCGTGGACCGGGCCTGGTCCAGTGGCACCCGGTCACCGACCTCGACGCCGAGCGCCCGGGCCAGCTCCGCGTAGCGCACCGGGCCGGACAGCGGCGAACGGGCCAGCCGGAAGTCCACCGAGAGCACCACCCAGCGCTCGTTGTACTTGAAGATGCTGGACCGGTAGGCGAAGCCGCAGTCGGCGGCCTCGACCCGCCCGACCGCGCCGGCCGTCCGGTCGTAGACCTGCACGGCGGTGATGGTCTCGGCGACCTCCTGCCCGTACGCCCCGACGTTCTGGATCGGCGTGGCACCGGTCGAGCCGGGGATGCCGGACAGGCACTCCAGCCCTGACCAGCCGTTGCGTACCGTCGCGGCGACCAGGTCGTCCCACGGCTCGCCGGCCTCGACCCGTACCGTCACGGTCTGCTCGTCCTCGGTGAGCACCCGCAGCCCCCGGGAGCGGACGAGCACCACCGTGCCGGGGAAGCCACCGTCACCGATCACCACGTTGCTACCGCCGGCGATCAGGAGGATCTCGGCGCCCGCCTCGCGTACCCGGCTGACGATCTCGTCGGCGTTTGTGGCGCTGACCACCCGGCCGGCGGGCCCACCCAGGCACAATGTGGTGTATTGCGCCAGATCGTCCGTGCTGGCGGGTTGCGCGGCGGCTGTCGGCTGGGCGTAGACGTCAGACACGCCTCTCACCCTAGGCTGAGGGGTAGCCGTGGCACCCACTGGTGGCCCGGTCACCCCCGGGAGGATGGCGATGAGCAGATTGCACGGCACCAAGGATTTCTGGATCGGCGCGCTCCGGGCGGAGGGCCCGGCGTTCGCCGCCGCGGTGGCCGAGGCACCGCCCGAGACACCTGTGCTGTCCTGCCCCGGTTGGACCGTGACCGACCTGACCCGCCATCTCGCCGGCGTCTACCGGTGGGTGCATGCCGTGGCCGGCTCAGGCGACCCGTCGGCACCACAGCAGAGCCGGTCACAGCCGGTCGAGCCGGCGGCGGACGTCACCGCCGTGCAGCAGTGGCAGCAGGCGTACGACGAACTGATGGCGCTCTTCGACTCCCTCGACCCGGAGGCGCCGGCTTGGAACTGGGCTCCGCAGCCGAAGAAGGCGGGCTTCTGGCCACGTCGGATGGCCCATGAGACGGCGGTGCACCGCTGGGACGCCCAGCTCGCCATTGCCGCAGGTGAGCCGGTCGAGGCCAAGCTCGCGGCCGACGGGGTGAGCGAGGTGCTGGACACCTGGCTGCCGGCGGGCCGCCGCAGGTCGGGCGGCCCGTGGGCGGGCGTGGTCCGGTTGACCGCCACCGACGCCGACCAGGAGTGGTATCTGCGGCTGCGCGGCGAGGGGGTGGCCCTGCTCGACACCGGCACCATCCTCGACCACGACGATCACCATGCCCGGGTGCAGGTCACCGGCACCGCCAGCGACCTGCTGCTGGCGCTCTGGGGCCGGGTCAGCTTCGACACCCTGACCGTCTCCGGCGACCGCACCCTGCTCGACGGCGTACGCACCGGCTGACCCCCGCCCACCCTCGTCGATCATGAGGTTGGGCGGCAGTTGATCTCTCCGGTTGCCGCCAACCTCATGATCAATCAGTGCGGGTGGGCGGCGGTCCGGTTGTGGCCATTCTGTGATGGAGGCTGAGAGAGCGCTCTCTTGACACGGTCCCGGGGCGGACCGCAGGCTACGAGAGAGCGCTCTCAGAACCTTCTACCACCACCCCGACCTGAGAGGGGTCATCAGACAATGGGCACATTCCCGCGTCACCGCCTCGCGGCGGTCGCTCTGGCCGCCACCGGCGTCCTGCTCGTCAGCAGCGGCTGCGGCGGCGGCGACGAGGCCGCCGGGGACGGCAAGATAACGCTCACCGTCGACGTCTTCGGGCAGTTCGGCTACGAGCAGCTCTACCAGCAGTACATGGACGCCAACCCGAACATCAAGATCGTCGAGCGGGGCACCGGCGGCAACCTCGACGAGTACTCACCGAAGCTGACCCAGTGGCTCGCCGCGGGCAAGGGCGCCGGTGACGTCGTGGCCATCGAAGAGGGCCTGATGGTCGAGTACAAGGCCAACCCGGACAACTTCGTGAACCTGCTCGACCACGGCGCCGCCGACCTCAAGGGCAACTTCCTGGAGTGGAAGTGGAACCAGGGGCTCACCGCCGACGGCCAGAAGCTGATCGGGCTCGGCACCGACGTGGGCGGCATGGCCATGTGCTACCGCACCGACCTGTTCGAGAAGGCGGGCCTGCCGACCGACCGTGAGCAGGTCTCCGCACTCTGGCCGACCTGGGAGGACTACATCGCCACCGGCGAGAAGTTCAAGGCCGCCAACACCGGCGCGTCGTTCCTGGACGCGGCCACCAACACCTTCAACACCATCGTGCTCCAGACGGCCGGCAACGCGCAGGGCTACCACTACTACGACACCAGCGACAACCTGGTGGTCGACACCAACCCGGCGGTCAAGCAGGCCTGGGACATCACCATGAACATCGTCAACGCCGGCCTGTCCGGCAAGTACGGTTCCTGGTCCGAGGAATGGGTCTCCGCCTTCAAGCAGGCCAAGTTCGCCACCATCGCCTGCCCCGCCTGGATGACCGGCGTGATCGAGGGCAACGCCGGGCCGGAGGCCAAGGGCAAGTGGGACATCGCCCGGGTGCCGGGCAACGGTGGCAACTGGGGCGGCTCGCACCTGGCGGTGCCGCAGCAGAGCAAGCACCAGGACGAGGCGGTCAAGCTGGTCAAGTTCCTGACCAGCGCCGAGGGTCACATCGGCGCCTTCAAGGCCAAGGGTCCCCTGCCGTCCTCGCCGCAGGCGCTGGACGACCCCGCCATCACCGAGGCCACCAACGCGTACTTCTCCGACGCACCGGTCGGCAAGATCTTCGGCGAGGGCGCGAAGACCCTGAAGCCGGTCTACATGGGCCCGAAGAACCAGGCCGTCCGCACCGAGGTGGAGAACGCGGTCCGCACCGTCGAGCTGGGCCAGCGTAGCCCCGACCAGGGCTGGCAGGACGCGATCAACAACGCCAAGAAGGCCGCCGCCAAGTAACCGGCCCGACGGCCCCATCCCCGCCGCCGGTCCAGGTCCGCCGCGTCGTACGCGTACGGCGGCTCGCCCTGGGCCGGCGCGGGGCGGGGGCGTGGAAAGGAGTCAACGGGTCATGGCGTTGCAGCTCGACGCGCGACCGCCGGCCAGACCGGCGCCGCGGGACAGCCGCCCGTCCCGGGCCGGCCGGCTGAGCCGGATCGACGCGAAGTACTCGCCCTACCTCTACATCGCCCCGTTCTTCGTGATCTTCGCGATCTTCGGGGCCTGGCCGCTGGCGTACACCTTCTGGGTCTCCCTGCACGACTGGGACCTGCTCGGCAGCAATCCCACATTCATCGGCGCGGACAACTACACCCGGCTGCTGGCGGACAGCGACTTCTGGCACTCGGTGGTCAACACCCTCGGCATCTTCGTCATCAGCACGCTCCCCCAGCTGCTCGCCGCGCTCTGGCTGGCGAACCTGCTCAACCGGCAGCTGCGGATGCGTACCGGTTGGCGGATGGCGGTGCTGGTGCCCAACGTCACCTCCACGGCAGCCGTGGCGATCGTGTTCGGCGTGCTGTTCGGCCGTGAGTTCGGCATGGTCAACTGGCTGCTCGACCTGGTCGGCGTCGACGGCATCGAGTGGAAATCCAACCGGTTCGCCTCCTGGGTGGCCATCTCGACGATGGTCGACTGGCGCTGGACCGGCTACAACGCGCTGATCTTCCTGGCCGCCATGCAGGCCATCCCCCGCGACCTCTACGAGGCGGCGGCGATCGACGGCGCGAACCGGGCCCGGCAGTTCTGGACCATCACTGTGCCGCTGCTCAAGCCGACGATCATCTTCTGCGTCATCATCTCCACCATCGGCGGCCTGCAACTGTTCACCGAGCCCCGGCTGTTCCATTCCGGCACCAACGCGATCCGGGGCGGGCCGCTTCGCGAGTCGCAGACGATGACCATGTACATGTTCGAGAACGCCTTCGCGCCGTACTACAACTTCGGCTACGGGTCGGCGGTCGCCTGGCTGCTCTTCGCCCTGATCGCCATCGTCGCGGCGATCAACGTACTGATCATCCGCCGGCTCGGCGCCGGCGCCCGGCCGGACACCGGCAAGCGGAAGGGAGGCTCCCGATGAGCGAGCGCAGCGAGGTGGCGCGGGTGAGCGAGCGCAGCGAGCGAACAATTCGGCTCAGTGCTGGTAAAGCTCATCGGGACGCCGAACGAAGCGAGGTGGCGCGATGAGCCAGTTGTGGCGGGCGAGCCCGCTCACCTACTTCGCACTCGTCGCCGCCGGGGTCCTGTCGGTCTTTCCGATCTACTGGATGTTCGTGGTGGCCAGCCGGTCCAGCGATGCGATGGGCCAGCTGCCACCGCCGGTGACGCCCGGCGGCAACCTGGGGGCCAACATCTCCCGGCTGTTCGCCAACACCGACGCCTACTTCCTGACCGGTCTGATCAACTCGGCGATCGTCGCGATCACGGTCACCGCCTCCGTGGTGTTCTTCTCCACCCTCGCCGGGTTCGCCTTCGCCAAGCTGCGGTTCCGGGGCAGCAACGCACTTTTGATGATCATCATTGCCACGATGATGGTGCCCACCCAACTGGGCGTGATTCCGTTGTACATCCTGATGACGAAGTTCAACCTGAACGACCGGCTGCCGGCGGTGATCATGCCCGCACTGGTCACCGGTTTCGGGGTGTTCATGATGCGGCAGTACGCCGGGCAGGCGGTCAGCAGCGAGCTGATCGAGGCAGCCCGGGTGGACGGTTGCGGCACCGCCCGCATCTACTGGAACGTGGTGGTGCCGGCGCTGCGGCCGGCCGCCGCCGTCCTCGGCCTGCTCACCTTCATGACCACCTGGAACGACTTCCTCTGGCCGTACGCGGTGCTCAACGACCCGGAGAATCCCACCGTGCAGCTATCGTTGCGGGCCCTGTCTGACGGCTACTACCAGGACATGTCCCAGGTCTTCACCGGCACGGCCATCGCCACGCTGCCCCTGCTGCTGGTATTCGTCCTGTTCGGCCGCCAGATCATCGGCGGGATCATGGAAGGTGCGGTCAAGGCGTGACTGAGTTGAGATTTCCGGACAACTTTCTCTGGGGTGCGGCCACTGCGGCGTACCAGATCGAGGGGGCGGCCCGCGACGACGGGCGCGGTGAGTCGATCTGGGACACCTTCAGCCGTACGCCGGGCAAGGTGCACGCCGGCCACACCGGCGACGTCGCCTGCGACCACTACCACAGGTACGCCGACGACGTCGCGCTGATGGCGGAGCTGGGTTTGCAGGCGTACCGCTTCTCGGTTTCCTGGCCCCGCATCCAGCCCGACGGCAGTGGCCCGGTCAACCCGCGCGGCCTTGACTTCTACGACCGGCTGACGGACGCGCTGCTGGGCCGGGGCATCGATCCGATCATCACGCTCTACCACTGGGATCTGCCGCAGACCCTTCAGGATCGCGGCGGTTGGACCAGCCGGGACACCGCCGAGCACTTCGCCACCTACGCCTCCGCGTTGTACGCCCGCCTCGGTGACCGGGTCGGCACCTGGACCACGCTCAACGAGCCGTGGTGCTCGGCGTACCTCGGCTACGGCAACGGTGTGCACGCCCCCGGGGTGCAGGATCCGGGCGCGGCCTTCAGCGCGGTACACCATCTGCTGCTGGCGCACGGCCTGGCGACCCAGGCGTTGCGCGCGGCCGGCGCCGGCCGGGTCGGCGTCACGCTCAATCCCGCCGACGTACGCCCGGCCGATCCCAACAGCGCGGCCGACGCCGCCGCCGCACGCCTGGTCGACGGCCTGCACAACCGGATCTTCCTCGATCCGCTGCTGGTCGGCGGGTACCCGGACGACATCCGGGAGCATGTGGCGCGGTTCGTCGAACCCACCTTTGTGCAGGACAACGACGAGAAGATCATCGCGGCGCCGATCGACCTGCTCGGGATCAACTACTACGCGCCCACCTACGTCGCCGGCCGGACGGACGGTGCCGGTGGTGGCGGGGCGTACCCCGGCACCGAGGGACAGGTGCAGTTCCTGGCACCGGTCGGGCCGCTCACCGACATGGGCTGGATGATCGAGCCGGCCGGACTGACCCGGCTGCTGGAGCGCATCGCCACCGACTACCCGGCGGTACCGCTGCTGATCACCGAGAACGGCGCGGCTTTCCCGGACAAGACCGCCGACCCGACGACCCCGCTCCAGGACTCGGACCGGATCGCCTACCTCGACGGCCACCTGCGCGCCGCGCACGAGGCCATCGCCCGGGGCGTCGACCTGCGCGGCTATCTCGTATGGTCATTGCTTGACAACTTCGAGTGGGCCGAGGGGTACCGTAAGCGATTCGGCATCGTGCACGTCGACTACCTCACTCAGCGGCGTACACCGAAGTCCAGCGCCCGGTGGTACCAGGAGGTGATCTCCCGGAACGGGCTGTGACGAGGTGGTGGTTTCTCCGATGACGGGGGCGCAACGGCCCACTCTGGAAGCGGTGGCACGACGGGCCGGTGTGTCCCGGGCCACCGTCTCCCGGGTGGTCAACGGCTCGACCACGGTCGCCGAGCCGATCCAGGAGGCGGTCCGTCAGGCGGTCGCCGAGCTTGGGTACGTGCCGAACCTGGCCGCACGCACCCTGGTCACCCAGCGGACCGACTCGATCGCCCTGGTGATGCCGGAGGAGGCCACCCGGGTCTTCTCCGACGACCAGGTGTTCCCGGGGATCATCCGGGGCGCGGCACAGGAGTTGGAGGCCGCCGACAAGCAGCTGGTGCTGATGCTGGCCGGGTCGCCGGCCGGGCATGAACGGGTCGCCCGGTACACCACAGGTCGGCACGTCGACGGGGTGCTGTTCGCCTCGCTGCACGGGGCAGATCCGCTGCCCGCCCGACTGGCCGCGCTGGGCATCCCGGTGGTGTGCAGCGGCCGACCGCTCGACGGGGCGGACGTGCCGTACATCGACGTCGACCAGGTCGGCGGGGTCACCCGGGCGGTACGGCACCTGATCGACAGCGGCCGGCGTCGGATCGCCACCATCGCCGGACCGCAGGACATGGTCGCCGGCATCGAGCGGCTGGCCGGCTACCGGGACACCGTCGCCGCCGCCGGGCTGCCCGAGATGGTGGCGGTCGGCGATTTCACCCGCGAGTCCGGAGCGGCGGCGATGCGGGAGTTGCTCGCCGCCCACCCCGACCTGGACGCCGTCTTCGCCGCGTCGGACCTGATGGCCCACGCCGCCCTGCGTACGCTCCGCGAGGCGGGACGTCGGGTACCCGAGGACGTGGCGGTGATCGGCTTCGACGACATCGAGACCGCCGCGTACACCGATCCGCCGTTGACCACCGTCCGGCAACCGATAGTGGAGCTGGGTCGGCAGGGCACCCGGCTGCTGCTCCGCCTCGCCGCTGGGGAGGACGTCGAACCGGCGCTCATCCTGCCCACCGAGCTGATCATCCGCGAATCCGCCTGAACCCGGGTACGTTTCTTGTCGCCCGGGCGACAAGAAACGTACCCACCGCCTGGGTGCTGCGTCGGGCGTAGCGGAGGTAGGGGTGGGAAAGCGGGCGCGGAGATCCGTGGGGTTTGGTTAGCCTGCCGCGCATGCCTGAACCGTCCGCGCTGATCCGTCCCGCACATCCCGACGACGCCCCAGCCGTGGTGGCGCTGCGTACCCTCGTGTTTCCCTTCCTGATCCGGGGTGTCGCGTCCACCCGGCAGCTGATCTCGACGCCACCGGCGGAGCAGCACTGGGGCGGTTTCGTCGCCGAGGTCGACGGGCAGGTCATCGGTTGGGTGTCGGCGTCCCGCAACACCAACACCAGCGCAGCCGTCGGCGAGGTGTCCCTGCTGCACGTACACCCGGACCAGCGGCGACGCGGGATCGGCGGGGCACTGCTGGGCCGGGCGCTGGAGCACCTCGCGCCGCTCGGCCTGAACCGGCTACGGGGCCGTACGCTGCCGGAGGCGCTGCCGTTCGCCCGCCGGCACGGCTTCATCCCGAGTCGGCAGGAGCACTTCTCGGCTCTGGAGCTGCACGCGCTGCCACCGCTGCCACCGGTCCCTGACGATGTCCGGCTGGTCCCGCTGGCCGAGGTCGACCCCCGCCGGGTCCACCGGGTGGACGTGCTGGCCAGCGCCGACGAGCCGGGTGACGTGACTTCCGACGCCATCGGATATGCCACCTGGTGCGCCGACACCTGGGACAACGTCGGGCTGGACCGGGAGGCCAGCATGGGCGCCGAGGTCGACGGCGAGTTGGTGGCGATCAGCCTGGTGAAGCGGGACGGCGCACGAATGTGGTCGGACTACACCGGCACCGTGCCGGACTTCCGCGGCCGAGGGCTGGCCCGGTTGGCGAAGCTGGCCGCACTACACCGGGCGGCGGCGCGCGGCGTCACCGTCGCGTACACCGGAAACGACGCGGCGAACGCGGCGATGCTGGCGGTCAACGACCGGCTCGGCTACCGGCGGGTGGCCAGGCAGTGGTCCTGCGTACGCGAGATGCGCTAACCCTCCGCGTACACCCGCTCGGCGATCGCGTGGGTGTCGGCGCCGAAGAGCACCAGCCGAGCCACGGTGATGTTCGTCGGGGTTGCCGCGCGCAGCACCGACAGGGCCTGACGGACGGCGTCCTCGACCGGCCAGCCGTAGACCCCGGCGGAGATCAGCGGGAAGGCGATGCTTGCCGCGCCCAGTTCGTCCGCGACAGCGAGGCTGTTGGTGTAGCAGGCGCGCAGCAGCGCGGCACGGTCCTCGGTGTCCGACCAGACCGGGCCGACGGTGTGCACCACCCAACGCGCCGGCAGGTCACCTGCCGTGGTGGCCACCGCCTGTCCGGTCGGCAGGCCCCGCCCGTAGCGCGAGGCGCGCAGCGCGCGGCACTCAGCGAGGATCGCCGGTCCGCCCCGGCGGTGGATGGCGCCGTCGACTCCCCCGCCGCCCAGCAGCGACGAGTTCGCCGCGTTCACCACCACGTCCACCTGTTCGGTGGTGATGTCTCCCGCTACCAGGGCGATGTGCATGTCAGCCCTCCGTGATGGGTTGGCCGAGGGAGCGGCGGGCCAGCAGGGTGGCGCCGGCCACCGCGGCCGGCATCAGCAGTACCGCGCCGAGTGGGATCAGGAAGCAGACGAAGACCGCGACTCCGAAGCCGAGTGAGGTGGGTCGGTCCACCTTCAGTGCCGCGCGCCGGTGCGGCAGTCGCTTGCCGCGCCGGGAGAAGGGCGCGCCGGTCAGCTCCACGGCGAGCAGCCAGCCGCCCACCAACGCGCCGATGACCGGCACCACGGTCTGCCCGACCACCGGAATGAAACCGGCGGCGAACAACGGCACGCCGAACAACGCCGCCAGGGCGACCAGCCGGAGCGAGTCGGCGGCGCTGCGACGCAGCGACGGCCAGAACGGGACCTCGACCTCGTCCGGCGTACCGCCGTAGCGCCGCTCGACCCGCTCGGAGATCTTCTCGTAGAAGGGATCGCCGATGACCAGGGTGACTGCCGTGAAGGTGAGAACGGTGAGCAGGCCACCGAGACCGAGGAAGGCCAGCGCGGCGATCACCCGGACCACGCTGCGCGGTGTCGCCGCCCAGTCGTCGGCGAACGGAGTGGCCGCAGCGGCCAGGTCGCCGACGAAGAAGACCAGGAGAGCGTACGCGGTCGCGAAGATCGCCCCGGAGATCAGCGCCGGGACGACGCCGAGCAGCATCAGACCTGGGCTGCGTACGTACAGGCCGATGCCCCGCAGGAGCAGCGTGGCCCCGCCGACGAAGCGGCGGCCCGCGCCCACGGCGGTGGAGGGAAGCTCGGATGCGTGCACGTCCAGGAGCGTAGTCACTCGTCGGCGCATCCACCGGTTGACGGATCGCCGGAATCAACCGGAGCTGACCAAGGTCACCTACAGCCGGTCGATTCGTCGCCGGCCGCCTCCCGCGACGCTTGAGCGGTACCCGGAACCGACGACGAGAGGCGGCTGCCATGCCGGTCATCGAGGTGACCAGCCTGCACAAGCGGTACGGCGAGACGGTGGCGGTGGCGGACGTGTCCTTCGACGTCGAGGCCGGCGAGATCTTCGGCGTACTCGGCCCGAACGGCGCCGGCAAGACCACCACTGTGGAGTGTGTCGCCGGGCTGCGCGTCCCAGACGGGGGCGGGGTGTCGGTCCTCGGGCTCGACCCTCGCCGGGACGCCACCCGGCTGCGCCAGCTGGTGGGGGTGCAACTTCAGGAGAGCCAGTTGCCCGACCGGCTCCGGGTGGCCGAGGCGTTGGAGCTCTACGCGTCGTTCTACCGCGAGCCGGCCGACCCGACACAGCTCATCGGCGAGTTGGGCCTCGACGAGAAGCGGAACACCCCGTACGAGAAGCTATCCGGCGGTCAGAAGCAGCGGCTCTCAATCGCGTTGGCGCTGGTCGGCAACCCGCGGATCGCCATTCTGGACGAGTTGACCACCGGGTTGGATCCGCAGGCACGCCGGGACACCTGGGGTCTGATCGAGCGGGTCCGGGATCGCGGGGTGACCATCCTGCTGGTCACCCACTTCATGGAGGAGGCCGAGCGGCTCTGTGACCGCCTCGCGGTGATCGACAAGGGGCGGGTGGTGGCCCTGGACACCCCGGCCGGGCTGGTTTCGGCCGTAGCACCCGAGCAGCGCATCCGGTTCCGCCCGTCCACTCCACTGGACGACCGGCTGCTGACCGGCCTGCCGCAGGTCACGACCGTGACACGCAGCGGCAGCCAGATCGTGGTGACCGGCACCGGTGACGTGCTGCACGCGGTCACCTCGGTGCTCGCCCGCCACCAGATCACCGCCGCCGAACTACGGCTGGAGCAGGCCACGCTTGACGACGCGTTCGTCGAGCTGACCGGGCGCCGGTTCGTCGACTGAGGGGACACGATGCACGCCTTCGGCCAGATCCTCAGGACTGAAGCAAAGCTCTACCTACGGGACATTCCGACGCTGATGCTCACCGTCGCCCTGCCCACCCTGATCCTGGTGGTGCTCGGGCTGATTCCGTCGCTTCGGGAACCCAGCCCCGAATTCGGCAACCAGTCCTTCGTCACGTACTTCACCCCCTCGCTGCTGGTCGTCACGCTGGCCATGGTTGGCATCAACGCCCTGCCCACCGTGCTGGCCACCTACCGGGAGCGCGGCATCCTGCGCCGGCTGGCCACCACCCCGGCAAGTCCGCTGGCGCTGCTGACCGCTCAACTCGTGCTGGCCCTGGTGGGCATCCTGGCCAGCGCGGTGCTCCTCGCGGTGATCGCCCGACTGGCGTTCGGCACCCCGTTGCCGCAGCACCCGCTCGGGTTCGCGGTGGCGCTCGTCCTGGGTACGGCCGCTCTGCTCGCGGTGGGGCTGCTGGTGGCGGCGGTCGCGCCCACCGCCAAGGCGGCCCAGGCGCTGGCGGTACCACTGTTCATGGTGACGATGTTCTTCGGCGGGGTGTACCTGCCCCGGTTCCTGCTGCCCGACTTCCTCGCCGACATCGGCGCCTACACCCCGCCCGGGGTCCAGGCGCTGCTCGACGCCTGGACCGGCACCGCACCGCACCCGCTGCACCTGGGGATAATGGCCGTGATCGCCGTGGCGGCCGGCGCCGCTGCGGCGAGGCTGTTCCGCTGGGAGTGAGCGCATGGTGAGCGGGGACGGGATGACCTACGGCGGGGACCGCTCGGCGGCCAGCCGCGACGACACCCTGCCCGCCGACGACTGGCTAACCCACTGGCGGGCGCGGGAGGCGCGGCTGCACCGGGTGCTGCCCTACGGCGGCCTGCTCGTGGGCTCGCTGCTGGCCGCCTTCGCGCCGGCACCGCGTGGGCTGCCGATGCCGCTCACCTTGGTGATCGCCGGGCTGACCGCCTGCTGGGTCACCTGGTATGTCGTGCTGTCTCCTCAGTGGCAGGGACAGCAGCGGTCGATGGCGGTCTACTACGTCGGGCTGCTCGCCTTCGCCGCCGTTTTGGTGGCCGCGAGCCCGTGGTACGGCTTCTTCGCCTGGGTCGGATTTCTGCACGCCTTCCTCGTGCTCAACGGACGATGGCGGTTCGCCGGTATGGCCGCGACAGCCGTGCTGGTGGCCACCGCGCAGGGCGGCGGTCTGCCGTCCTCGTGGTCGAACTGGCCGCTGTGGCTGGTGTTGGTGCTTGTCAACCTGGTCCTGGCCGGTGCGGTGAGCTGGTTCAACCTGGTCGGTGAGCGGGAGGACGCCAGGCGTAAGCGGTTGGTTGCCGAACTCGCCGCCGCCAACCGCCAGCTCGCCGAGACGGTGCGGGAGAACGAAGGACTGCACGCCCAGCTCCTCACCCAGGCCCGCGAGGCCGGCGTACTGGACGAGCGGCAGCGGATGGCTCAGGAGATCCACGACACCTTGGCCCAGGGCCTGACCGGCATCATCACCCAGCTGGAGGCGGCCGAGCAGACCCGCGACCGCTCCGCCGACTGGCGACGCCACATGGACAACGCCCTGGCGCTGGCCCGGGAGAGCCTCACCGAAGCCCGCCGGTCGGTCCGGGCGCTGCGCCCCGAGCCGCTGGAGACGGCCCGCCTTCCCGACGCGCTCTCCGAGCTGGGTGAACGCTGGTCGGCAGTGCACGGGGTGACGGCCAGCGTCAGCACCACCGGGACGCCCCGCCCACTGCACCCGGAGATCGAGGTGACGCTGCTGCGGGCGGCGCAGGAGGCGTTGAGCAACGTGGCCCGGCACGCCGGCGCGTCCCGGGTCGGGCTCACCCTGTCGTACATGTCGGACGTGGTCACCCTCGACGTCCGCGACGACGGATCGGGATTCGACGTGGCCAACCAGTCGACCACCCCGGATCAGGACGGAAGCTACGGCCTGACCGCAATGCGGCAGCGGGTCAACCGGGTCGGTGGCCAGGTCGCCGTCGAGTCCGAACCGGGTGGCGGGACCGCCGTCTCGGCCTCCGTGCCGGCCCTGCCCGGAGCCGCCGCATGACCGATCCGGTACGCCTGCTCATCGTGGATGATCATCCAGTGGTGCGGGACGGACTGCGCGGCATGTTCGCCGGCGACCCTGGATTCGAGGTGGTCGGCGAGGCGGCGGACGGCGCCGAGGCGCTGACGATGGCCGCCCGGCACCACCCCGACGTGGTGCTGATGGACCTGCGGATGCCGGGGGTGGACGGGGTGACCGCGATCGGTCGCCTCGTCGCGACGGACAGCCCGGCGAAGGTGCTGGTACTGACCACGTACGACACGGACGCGGACGTGCTCCCGGCGATCGAGGCCGGCGCCACCGGATACCTGCTCAAGGACGCGCCCCGCGACGAACTGGTCCGGGCGGTACGGGCCGCCGCCCGAGGCGAGTCGGTGCTCGCGCCAAGCGTGGCCGGCCGGTTGATGGGTCGCCTCCGGACGCCACGCCAACCGGCCGAGGAACCGCTGAGCCAGCGTGAGTTGGAGGTGCTCACCCTGGTCGCCCGGGGATCGTCGAACCGCGAGGCCGCGGCGCGCCTGTTCATCAGCGAGGCCACGGTGAAGACCCACCTGCTGCACGTCTACGCCAAGCTCGGGGTCAACGACCGGGCCGCCGCGGTGGCCGTCGCGTACGACCGGGGGTTGCTGACCCCCGGTGGCCGGTGAGCGTCGATGCGGGCGTCGCGATTGCTCTCCCTGCTGCTGCTGTTGCAGACCCGTGAGGCGCTGACGGCGGCGGAACTGGCCCGCGAGTTGGAGGTCTCCGAGCGGACGGTCTACCGGGACGTGCTGGCGCTCTCCGCCGCCGGGGTGCCGATCTACGCCGACCGGGGACGGGCCGGCGGCTACCGGCTGCTCGGCGGCTACCGGACCCGGCTGACCGGGATGACCCGGGACGAGGCGGAGGCGCTCTTCCTGGCCGGGTTGCCCGGCCCGGCCGGTGACATGGGTCTCGCCGACGCCGTTGCGGCGGCGGAACTGAAGCTCCTCGCGGCGCTACCGCCGAGCCTGCGCGACGCCCCCGCGCGCACCGGCCAGCGGTTCCACCTGGACGTGCCCGGCTGGTTCCGGGAGACCGGGCCGCCGCCGTGGCTGAGCGACCTGGCCGGCGCGGTCTGGCGGGACCGGGTGGTGCGGCTGCGCTACCGCCGCGGCGACCGCGAGGTCGAGCGGGAGCCGCACCCGTACGGGCTGGTCCTCAAGAGCGGGGTCTGGTATCTCGTGGCCCGGGTCGACGACGCGTACCGCACGTACCGGGTGGACCGGGTCACCCACGTCGAGGTGGGGACGGAGACCTTCGACCGGGACGCCGGCTTCGACCTGGCGGGGTACTGGCGGGAGCAGGCCGAGGCGTTCCTGCGAAGCATGCTCCGGGTCGAGGTGACGATCCGGTTGAGCCCCGCTGGACTGCGCCGGCTCCGCTTCCTCGCCGACGCCCCCTTCGTGTACGAGGTGGCGGTCGCCGCCGCGGGCGAACCCGACGGGCAGGGTTGGGTGGTGACCCGCCTGCCCGTCGAGTCCGTCGAGGTGGCGTACACCCAACTGCTCGCGCTGGGGCCGGAGGTGGAGGTGATCGAGCCGCCGGAGCTACGGTCGCGGCTGGCCGAGGCGGCGATGAGCGCCGCCGCCCTGTACTCCACCGCCGACGACCGGTTCCCCGACCGGCCGGCGTAGTACGGCCGGTCGGGTGTACGCCGGTCGGGCCGCTCAGACGGGCGGATGCCGGGGCGGGAGGATCAGCGGTAACCCGTGGTGTCGGCGGGTTTGCCGGCGTCGACCACCTCACTGAGGTAGCGGAAGGCGTCCGGTTGGGAGCCGTCGACGTCGGTGAAGCCGTACACCTTGGCCAGTTCTCCGGCGGAGACGGACCGACCGTTCCAGCGTGCCCGGTCCGGGTCGGCGGCGAGCGCGGCGACGGCTCGACCCACGAACGTCGGAGTCTCCGAGATGAGGAAGTGCGGGTCCTTGGCCGCGCCATCGCGCCAGTTGTCCTCGGTGACGCCGAAGTGCTCCAACATCGCCTCGGAGCGCATCCAGCCCGGGGTGAGCGCGACCGCCGTACCGCCGTGCGGCCTGACCTCGTGGGCCCAACTGAAGGCGAGCCGGTTGACCGAGGTCTTGGCCAGGTCGTAGAAGACCGACAGCCGGTAGTTCTCCTCGTTGTACGCCTTCGTACCGTCACCGATCTCCACCACCAGTCCGCCGGGCCGGCGGATCAGCAGGGGCAACGCGAAGTGGCTGGTGATCACGTGGGTGTGCACCGCCAGCCGCAGCATCCGGAAGCCGGCGTCGAGCGACTGCTCCCACACCGGCTTCTCCCAGGTGATCAAGGGGTCGGCACCCCACACGTCGTTCACCAGCACGTCAAGCTTGCCCTGCTCGGCGTCGATTCGCGCGACCAGGGCCTGCACCTCGTCGGGTACCAGGTGGTCGACCCGGACCGGGATGCCGGTGCCGCCGGCCGCGGTGACCAGTTCGGCGGTCTCCTCGATGGTTTCCGGGCGGTCCAGTTCGGAACGGCCGGCGCGGCTGCTGCGGCCGGTCGCGTAAACGGTGGCACCTGCGGCGCCTAGTTGCACGGCGATCTGCCGGCCGGCCCCCCGAGTGGCCCCGGCGACCAGCGCCACCTTTCCGATCAGCGGTTTAGTCATGCGCTCCACGCTGCCAGCAATACCTGCCATCTGGTGGCAGGTATTCGCGACTCGTCGCGACAGGGCCGGCTGATCGATCCGGGAGGGCCACAATCCGGCTCGCGAGTTGCGGCATCCCGGGTCCTACCGCCCGCCGGATGCCCCGACATACCGCATGTCGCGCCCTCCCGCACGCCGGATGCCGCGGCATGCCGCATCCCACGGGTGGCGGGCAGGGGCGCTAGAGCCTGTGTCGAAGTCGGTGCCAGGGCTTGAGTTGTTGGTTGAGGATCTTCGCGTGTCGGTGTTCGAGATGTAGCGAGGTCTCCGGTATCTGGTTCAGCGACCAAGCAGAACCCGAACACCGGAGACCTCGTGGACACCCTAGCGGTGGCGAGGCGGCATGACCTGACCGACGCAGAGTGGGTGGCGCTGGAGCCGCTGCTGCCTGCGGGGCGTAGGCCAGGTCGGCCGTCGACGTGGACGAAACGGCAGCTCATTGATGGGATCAGGTGGCGGATAAGGGTCGGTGCGCCGTGGCGGGATGTTCCGGAGTGCTACGGATCCTGGGCCGCGGCGTATGGGCTGTTCCGGCGTTGGCAGCGTGATGGAACCTGGGTGAAGATCCTGACCGTGTTGCAGGCTGTGGCTGATGCGGCCGGGCGCGTGGTCTGGGACGTGTCGGTGGACTCGACGGTCGCCCGGGCTCATCAGCACGCCGCTGGGGCGCGTAAAAGGGGGATCTGCAGGCCGAGCCGCCGGGCGGGGTCACGGTCGAGCCGACCGATCACGCGCTCGGCCGGTCGCGCGGTGGGCTGACCACAAAGCTGCATCTGGCCTGCGAGCAGGGGCAGAAGCCGTTGTCGATCGTGTTGACCGCTGGGCAGCGCGGGGACAGCCCGCAGTTCAGGGCGGTGCTCGACGGGATCCGAGTGCCCCGTCTCGGCGCCGGCCGGCCCAGGACCCGCCCGGACCGGGTCCTGGCCGACAAGGCGTACACGTCGAAGGCCAACCGCCGCTACCTGCGCCGTCGCGGCATCGCCGCGACGATCCCCTCGAAGGCCGACCAGGACACCAACCGGCGCAAGCTGGGGTCCAAGGGCGGCCGTCCACCGGCCTTCGATCCCGAGCGGTACAAGCAGCGTCACGCCGTGGAATGCGGCATCAACCGGCTCAAGCGCAACCGCGCCGTGGCCACCCGATTCGACAAGCTCGCCGTGCGTTACGAAGCCACCGTGCACGTCGCCGCGATCAGCGAGTGGCTGTGACCGACTTCGACACAGGCTCTAGGTGGCACGCGACGGGCTAGCCGTTGAGGAAGTCGGAGATCCGGCTGCGGAGGTCGGCGCGCTCCGTCCAGAGGACACCGGGGCGGTCGTAGCGGTGCAGGGTGGCCCGGGGCAACGTGGCGGCGAGTTGTTCGGCCACCTCCACCGGATGCAGGTCGTCGCCCTCGGCGGCGATGACCAGTGCCGGCGCGGTCACCCGGGCGAGCACGCCGGCGTCGGGCAGTGGCGCCTGCTCCGGCAGGTCGATCAGCCCGGCGGCGAGGCCGTCGCGCAGCAGGTGGTCCAGCCGTTGCCGCAGATACGCCCAGCCGGCCGGCGTGTTGCGTACAGCCGGCGGCAGCTCGGTGGAGACGGCTTCCGCCACCGCCGAGGCGTCCCCGCTCTCCACAGCCGCCAGCAGTTCGGTCAGCCGCGCCCGGGCGACCGGTCCGCGCGGCCGGTCGAGCGCGGCGGGGAGGAAGAAGACGAGCCGCTCGAACCGCTCCGGGCTCTCGGCGAGCAGGCGGCACAGCGCACCGGCGCCCAGGCTGGCCCCGAAGGCGCGCGTCGCGCCGCTGAGGTCGGCTATCGCCCGCAAATCGCGGGCCAGGTCCAGGTAGCTCCACGGCCCGTCGGGCGCGTCGGAACGGCCGTGGCCACGGAACTGGAAGAAGACCCGGCGACCGGTGACCCCGCTGCCGAAGGGTCGGGTGGTGGCGATGCCGTTGGCCAGCCCGTGCGCGAAGACGGTGACCGGGTCACCAACACCGGTGACCAGCCGCTCCAGACGTACGCCGTGCGGGGTGGCGACCAGTTCCGTTTCCGGGTCGGGTAACGGCGGTCGGCCGGTCCGCGGGGCACCCGGGCCGGGACCCCAGCTGCGTGGCCCGCCGTCCGGCGGTGGTGGCCACCGGAAAGATCTCACCAGGACCCTCTGTTGTCGCCTAGGTCACGTAGTCCGACCCGGACGTCGAGCAGATAGATCAGAGCCGCCGCCACACCGATCAGCCCGAAGATGCTGAGGGTGGAGCGGGTGAGCAGGGTGAGCAGGAGAGTGACCGCCAGGATCGCGATCCAGCCGCCCTTCGGCAGGGTCCCGATCGCCGGGAAGGCATCGGAGCGTTGCGTGACTGCGTGCACGAGAGCCACCCCCTGCACGATCAGTGCGAAGACGAACAGGATCAGCTCGATCACGTAGCGGACGTCGAAAACGAAGATCGGCGCGGCGTTGGCCATGACGGCAAGCTTATGCCGGCGGCCCCGGATCCGTGGCGATGGGACGGTCCCGGGGCCGCCGGCAGCTGACTCACTGGCTCCGCTTGGTACCCCGGGGCAGCTTCGCCGACGGGCTGTCGGTCCGCTTGGCGGCGGTCTGCCGGGTGGTCGACTTCGCCCGGGTGGTCTTCTTCGCGGCGGCCGGCTTGGACTCCGCGATCTCGGCCACCTCCGCCGGGCTCGGCACCTCAGCCGGAGCGGTCTTCTCAGCGTTCGCCGCCTTCTTGACGGGCGCGGTCTGCCCGGCGGTCGCGTTGGCGGCCTCGGTCGGCGTAGTGGCCTCGGTCGCCTCGATGTCGGTGTTCACCGTGTCGGCGACCTCCAGCACACCGGTGCCGACGACCCGCTCACCCCGCGCGACCAGCGCACCGTACGCGGCCAGCGCCCGCTCCTGCGCGGCGTGTGCGCCGGCGACGACCACGGCGGCGTTCCGGGTCGCCAGCTCACGCAGCCGGTCCAGGTCTGCCGTCTCGCGCAGCTTGTGCAGGTCGGCGGCATCGCGCAGCTTGTTGAGATCGGCGGCATCGCGGAGCTTGGCCAGGTCGGCGTGCTCACGCAGCCGGTTCAGGTCGGTCGTCGGGGCGGCCTTCTGCCGCAGCGACTCGGCCGTCCGGTTGGCGTTGCGCAGCGTGTCGTTGGCCTTCTGGCGCAGTTCGAAGCCGGTGACGACGGCCTTGCCGCCGAGTTCGTTGACGACCCGCCCACCGTCGGCGACGACGCGGTCACGCAGCTCACCGACCACGGTGGGCAGTTTGCGCAGCTGCTGCAGGGCCAGTTCACCAGCGCCGGCCGCAGCGTAGATCGGGGCAGGGATGCGATTGGTCTTCGGCTGGCTCATCGTTACTTCTCCTCCTGGACCGCTGTCGCGGTCTTGCGGACCACCTTGCGGGCGGCCTTCCTGGGTGGGGTGCTGTTCGGGGCGGGAGCGGAACCTGCCTCGGTCACGGCGACCGATTCGAGCACCGCCTCGGTCGGGGTACCCGCCGCGGTGGTGGGCCCGGTCGCGGCCAGATTGGCCACGTCGGGGGCGGTGACGTTATCTGCGTCGGAGGTGCCGGTCTCCCCGCTCGCACCGGGCATCGTCGCGGTCGCCTCGGCCAGCCGCGCATTCTCCCGGCGAAATGTCTCGTAGATCTGGGTAAGGGACTGTTTCTGGGCCATAGTCAGGTCCGGATCGACTGCGATGGCGGCCAGCACACCCTGCCCCTCCTTGTCGTCGAGCAGTCCGGCCCGGAGGTACATCGCCGGAGTGGAGACCCGCAGCGCGCTGGCGAGTTGCTGGAGCACCTCCGCGCTCGGCCGGCGCAGGCCGCGCTCGATCTGGCTGAGGTAGGGGTTACTGACCCCCGCCTGCTCGGCCAGTTGCCGGAGCGAAATCTTCGCGTTCCGCCGCAGGTCACGAATGAACCCGCCGACGTCGGGAAGGTCCTTGGGAGTGGCCATGACTCAACGCTAGCCCGCGCTGCTAGCAGCTGCAAGCAAAGTGCTAGCCAAAGTTAGCGATGTCTCATCGCCGGCTTGCGCACCGCTCCCGCCCGGTCGTACCGTCCTGCGGTGACCAAGATCCAGGTAAATGGCGCTCTGCTGGCGTACGACGAGGCCGGCAGCGGATCGCCGGTCGTCCTGCTGCACGCCGGTATCGCCGACCGCCGGATGTGGCGGGACCAGATCGCCCCACTCGCGACCCGACACCGGGTGATCGCCCTCGACCTGCGCGGGTACGGGGAGTCCGAGCTGCCACCGAGCGCCTTCGCCCACCACGATGACGTGGTCGGCCTGCTCGACGCTCTCGGACTGGCCAGCGCGGCACTGGTCGGCTGCTCCTTCGGTGGGGCGGTGGCGATCGACACCGCACTCGCCCACCCCCACCGGGTGAGCGCGCTGGCCCTGCTCGGCACCGCGGTCTCCGGCCACGAATGGTCAGAGCAGACGAACGAGCTGTGGGAGCACCTGGTCGGCGACGTCGATCCGGAGGACTTCGCCGCGACTGCCGCAGGTGAGGTGCGGTTCTGGGTGGTCGGTCCGGACCGCGAGCCCGCCGACGTCGACCCTGAGCTGGTCGCCTTCGCGACCGCGATGGACGAGCGCGCACTCGCCGCCGAGTTGGCGCTCAGCGCCGTGGACGTGGCCGAGCTCGACCCACCGGCCATCGGGCGACTCGCCGAGCTGACCATGCCCGTGCTGGTCGCGGCCGGCGCGGCGGACGTGCCCGACATCCGCCACCTGGCCGATCGCATCGTGGCCGAGGCACCCCACGCGATACGCCCACCCGACATCGCAAACGCCGCCCACCTACTCCCCCTGGAACACCCCACCCAGGTAAACCAGCAACTCCTCACCTTCCTCCCCTAACCCCGCACTCCCCCCTTTCCGCGTTGATCAAGAAGTTTTGGTCGGATTTCACGCTACTCCCGACCAAAACTTCTTGATCAACGAGTCGCAGGGGCGGGTGGCGCCGACGGGGAGGGTGCCGCCGAAGAGCGGCAGCTCGGCGAACTCCGACAGGACCGGCGCATCCACGCCGAGCCGGCGCAGGGCCGAGACCAGGACCGGCATCCGGGCCCGGCCGGCGCCGTCGTCAATCTTGAGCGCCACGGCGCCGACGCCGGGCAGGGCCGCGGCGATGACACCCTCCGCGCCGATCTTCGCCAGCAGCCCGGGTACGCCACGCATCAGTCGGGTGTCGTCCGCCTGCGTACCGCCGACCACCTCCGGATGCGCCCGCATCGCGTCGGCCACCAGGCCCGCCCCGGTGTCGCCTTCGGCCGTCACCAACCGTAGGTATGCCGTGGCCAGTCCGGTCAACGACGCGGACAGCACCGGAGCGCCGCAACCGTCGACGCCGACGGCCACCGCCTCCTCGCCGGTGAACTCCTCCACCGTCGCGCGCAGCCGTCGCTGGAGCGGATGTTCGATCCGCCAGTAACCCTCCAGCGGCCAGCCGGCGGCACGGCAGGTCAACAGCATCCCGGCGTGCTTGCCGGAGCAGTTCATCTGGACCCGGGCAGGGCCGCCGCCGGCCCGCAGCACCGCCATCCGTGCGAGATCGCCCGCCGGCAGGTCCGGCGGGCAGTGCAGGTCGTCCTCGCTCAGCCCGGCACCCGCGAGCAGCCCGGCGACCCTGGCCAGGTGGAACTCCTCCCCCGCGTGGCTGGCGGAGACGATGGCCAGGTCGGCAGGCTCGGTGAGGGACAGCCCGGCGCGGAGCATGCCGACCGCCTGCATCGGCTTGTTCGACGAGCGCGGGAAGATCGGCGAGGTTACGTCGCCGGCCGCGGCCAGCGACGCACCGGCGCTGTCGAGCACCACCACCGAGCCGCGGTGCACGCACTCCACGAAGCCGGACCGGACCACCTCGGCGAGCGGAACGCCGCCCTCGTACGTCTTTCCCACAACGTGGACGGTACCGAGGTGTCCGGCCGACCTCACGCCGGGGTGAGCTGGGACTCCACCTCCGGGCGTAAAGGATGCCGGGCGACTCGTGCCTTACAGGCCGAGCAGCTCGCGGGCCTCGGCGGTGTTCAGCGGTGGACGCTGCGCGAGCTGAGCGAAGCCGACCGCACGCGCGACCAGTTGCATGTTCGACTCCACCGGGCGGCCCTTGGCGTACGTGACCGTGTCCTCCATCCCGACCCGCAGGTGACCGCCGGTGGAAAGCGCGGCGAGCAGCACCGGAAGGCTGGTGCGGCCGATCCCGGTCGCCGAGAACGTGGTGCCCTCCGGCAGATCCCGGAGCATCTGCTGGGCCGCCACCAGCGTCGCCGTGGTTCCCGGCATGCCTCCCGGCACACCCATGACGAAGTCGACGTGAACGTGACCGCCGTGCGGCAGGCCGTACTTCCCCAACAGGCGCTGGAGGGCGCTGAGGTGGCCGAGGTCGAAGATCTCGTACTCCGGCACGATGCCCCGCTCCTGCATCCTGGTGTGCAGGTCGACGACGAACTCCCAGCGGTTGAGGAACACCTCGTCACCGAAGTTGACCGTGCCCATGGTGCAGGAGGCCATGTCCGGGGCCGCGTCCAGCACGGCGAGCCGGTCGGCCTCCGGGTCGGTGACCGCGCCGCCGGTGGACAGTTGCACGATCAGGTCGGTGCTCTCCCGCAGCGCCGCCACGGTCGCCCGGAGCCGACCCGGGTCCAGGGTCGGCCGGGCGTCGTCGTCGCGAATGTGCACGTGGATCACGGAGGCGCCCAGCGCCTCGCACTCCTTGGCGGTGAGCAGCAGCTCGTCGAGGGTCACCGGCAGCGCCGGCACCTCGGTCTTCGCCGACTCCGCGCCGGTGGGGGCAACCGTGATCAACGTCCCTGTCGTCATGCCGGCGATCCTAGAGCGCCCCCGGCCACCAGCTGTGTCGGTGTCTACGAGGGGTCGATGGCGGCGACGCTGTCGCCCACCCGGAGCGCGGCATCGTCGGGCACCGAACGCTTGACCACCGCGAGCGCGACCTGCCCCAGCTCGTGATGAAGCACCGCGGTACCGACGAAACCGACCGTACGGCCGTCCAGCGTCACCGGGGTACCGGCGACCGGCAGCTGGTCCGAGGCCACCCCGTCGAGGTGCAGCAGCACCAACCGGCGTGGCGGACGGCCCATGTTGTGCACCCGGGCCACCGTCTCCTGCCCCCGGTAGCAGCCCTTGTCCAGGTGCACGGCCGGGGCGATCAGGTTCACCTCGGCGGGGATCGTCCGGTGGTCGGTGTCGACGCCGACCCGGGGCCGCCGAGCGGCCACCCGCACCGCCTCGTACGCCCACAGCCCGACCGGGGGCACCCCGTTGTCGCGCAGCCGCGTGACAACCTGGTCCATCGCGGGTCGGGGAACCAGCAGGTCCACCCCGAGCGGACCGCGCCGGGCCCAGCCACCCTGCGGCAGCGGCTGTACGTCGTAGCGGGCGGTCGGGCGGGGCGGCAGCTCGCCGGAGCGGAACTTCGGGCCGGGCAACCCCACCACGTCCGGCTCGGCGAGCGGCGGTACGTCGAGCAGAGCCACCACCTCGGCGGCCTTCGGCCCGACCAACGACAGCAGCGCGTGCTCGGCGGTGGCATCGCGGGGGTCGACCTGGCTGAAGAACCGCATCTTCTCCAGGTAGGTCAGCAGTCCCGCGGTCGCCCCCGGCTCGGTGTCGAGCCAGGTGGTGTCGCCGTCCTCGGCCACCATGGCGTGCTGTTCCAGATGGCCGTGCGGCGAGAGCACGAGGAGTTCGGTGCCCTGCCACGGGCCCAACTCGGCCAGGTGCTGGGTGGTGAGGGTGTGCAGCCAGGAGATGCGCTCCGCACCCGGCACCGCGACGACGCCCCGGTGGGAGCGGTCCACCAGGCCGACCTCGGTGTCCAACTGGCGCTGCTCGCGCATCGGGTCGCCGTAGTGCGCGGCCACCCCCCGCACCCCGGCTGCGGCGTGCGCCGGCTCCGGCTGATCCCGGCTGGCCTCGTCGATGCTCTCCACGGCCACCGCGCCCGCGATGTCGATCATGTCTTTTCCCCGTCTCCGCACCGCGCGCACAAGCCGAAGAAGGAGACGTGCCCGATGTCCACCCGGAAGCCCCGTTCCCCGGCCAGTTGGTCGGAGAGCGGACGCATCAGTTCCGGATCCATCTCGTCGATCGCGCCGCACTCGCGGCAGACCAGGTGCACGTGCTGGTCCTCACCGGCAGCGTGGTAGGTCGGCGACCCGTGCGAGAGGTGGGTGTGGGTGACCAGGCCGAGCCGCTCCAGCAGCTCCAGCGTGCGGTAGATGGTGGTGATGTTGACCCCGGCGGCGACCTCGCGTACGGCGGTGTGCACCTGCTCGGGGGTGGCGTGCCCCAGGTCCAGCACCGCCTGGAGGATCAGCTGTCGTTGCGCCGTCAGCCGGAGCCCACGGGCGCGGAGCAGTTCCGCGAGGGAGGATTCGGACACCCCCCGATCATAGTTCGGCCGCGCGCGTACCTCCCGGCGCGACCGGCACCGCACTATGCTCGGCCCCGTGGTGACCTCGCGGATCGGCGTGCTGGGTCGCGGGCGGCTGCCGGCCGATGAGCCGGTGCTGCGCGCCGACGATCTCGGCGTGCTGCGAGGTGACGGGCTCTTCGAGACCATGCACCTACGTGACGGGCGAGCCTGGCTGCGCCAGGAGCACCTGGCCCGGCTGCGGAGCGGCGCGGCCGCCGTGGAACTGGCCCTGCCGGCGGACGACGCCCTGGTCGAACTGCTGGACGAGGTGGCCGCCGACTGGCCGGCCGAGGTGGAGGGCGCACTGCGGCTGGTCTGCACCCGGGGGCCGGAGCGCGGCGGCCCGCCGACTGTTTACGCCACCCTGTCGGAGGTCGCCCCCGCGGCCCGGCGAGCCCGGCACGACGGGGTGAGCGTCGCCACCCTCTCCCTCGGGGTGCCCGCCGAGGCCCGGCCGGAACTGGACTGGCTGCCGGCGGGCATCAAGTCCACGTCGTACGGGGCCAGCAGCGCCGCCCGGCGCTGGGCCGCCCGGGCCGGCGTGGACGACGTGCTCTGGATCTCCTCCGACGGGTACGCCCTGGAAGGACCGACCGCCAACCTCGTCTGGCTGGCCGGGGAGACGCTGTGCACGGTGCCCGCCGGACGCACCGGCATCCTGCCCGGCACCACCGTCGCCTGGCTGCTCGCCCACGCCGCCGACGTCGGCTGCGGGGCCGCCGAACGCATGGTCACCCCGACGGAGCTGCGCAAGGCCGAGGGGGTCTGGCTCACCTCGTCGGTACGCGGCCTGGTCGCGGTGCACACCCTCGACGGTGAGCCGCTGCCGCCCAGCCCGCTCACCCGCGCGTTGCAGCAGCTGCTCGACTTCCCGCTGCCCTGAACCGGGACCGGCGGCGGCTGACCCGGGCCGGGCGTTCCGGCGGGGCGGGCCGGAGGCGGAAGCGGATCAGCCGGCGACCCGGATGAGGCGGGCCGACAGGTGCGGGGACAACGGCTGACCGACGGCGGCCATGTCCTGCGCGTAGAGCAGGGCGCCCTCGACGATGCCGAAGAGACGGTGGCCGGCGGTGACCTCCTTGGCGGTGGAGGTGCGCACCACCGCGTCGGTGACGAACTCCACCTGGGTGCCCTTGCGCCGGCCGACGTGCAGCTCCATCACCCCCGTCGGGGTGGTCAGCAGCGCCTCCAGCTCGTCGGTGGCCCGGTCGCCGTTCAGCACCGGACGCCACCAGCCGACCTCCCGGCCGGCCGGCCGCACCGGCCGGCTCTGCTCGTCGAGGATCCACGCCCGCGACTCGTAGTGCAGGAACGGACGCCCGTCGTGGCTGATCCGGATCTCCTGGGCGAAGTCGAAGTCCTCGATGGTGGGGAAACCGCCCCGCCCCCGCCCCCGCCACACCCCGATGTACGGCAGCAGGCCGTCGAGCGTGGGGTGCAGCTTCGGGCCGACCCGCAGGTCGTGACTCTCCTCGAAGGGGTACGCCTCCACCGGCGGCGCGTTCAGCCAGGGCGGCGGCGCCAACGGATTGTCGTCACTCCTCGCGCTCACCGGATCACCTTCGTTCGCGACTGCGGGGCTCGCAAAACCGGCTCACTCCTCGCACTCACCGGATCACCACTTGCCTCTCGATATGCGTACCGCCAGATAGACCAGGCCACCGGCGAGCGCGCCCAGGCCGGCGACCAGCAGGCTGACGAACCCGATCTCGGTGACCATCCGGGTCATCCTATGCTGGCGGTCATGGCCCGCACTCTCGTCGTCAAGGCCACCGCCGGCGCCGACGCACCGGAACGGTGCGCCCAGGCGTTCACCGTGGCAGCCACCGCAGCCGCCGCCGGGGTACCCGTCTCCCTCTGGCTGACCGGGGAGTCGACCTGGTTCGCGCTGCCCGGCCGGGCGCAGAACTTCGAACTGCCGCACTCCGCCCCGCTGGCCGAGCTGCTGCACGTGATCCTCGCCACCGGCACCGTGACGGCCTGTACCCAGTGCGCCGCTCGCCGGGACATCGACTCCGGCGACGTGCTCCCCGGAGTACGGATCGCCGGGGCGGCTGTCTTCGTCGAGGAGACGATGGCCGAGGGCGCGCAGGCGCTCGTCTACTGACTCGCCGGTCAGTGCCCGGCCAGGCTCGCCGGGCGCTGCCTGGGAAGGCGGCGGAACCCGCCCGACAAGGCGGGCGAATGCCTACGATTCGGGTGTGACCGAGGCCACCCAGCAGTTCTTCGCGACCCTGCCGGCCCGCGCCCCGGAAGTCCTCCGCACTCCGGTCGCGGGAACGCTGCGGATCGACCTGTCCGAGGGGCACCGCACCGAGCACTGGCTGGTCCGGATGCGGCCCGGTGCCGTGGAGGTCGACCAGGGGGTGGAGCCGGGCGACGCGACCTGGTACTGCGGGGCCGATCTCTTCGAACGGCTGGTCACCGGACGCGCGCAGGCGATCTCCGCAGTACTTCGCAACGAGAGCACCTTTCGCGGCGACGTGGTGCTGTTTCTCGCCTTCCGGCTGTTCTTCCCGTCCGCACCCGGCACCCGCGACCCACGCGAGGTCGCCCGCGAGCACGCCAGGTGGACCCGGTGAAGGAACTGGTCAGCATCCTCGACGGCAACACGTTCCTGGTCAGCGACCGCCGTGGAGACGTCGAGCCCTCGCTGGACTTCCCCACCGGGCTGTTCGCCTTCGACACCCGGTTCCTGTCCACCTGGCTGCTGCTGATCGACGGTGAGCGGCTGCACGCTCTCTCCATCGACGACGCCGAGTCCCACCGGACCCGCTACTTCCTGGTGCCGGGCGAGCCGACCCACTTCCTGGACGCGAAGGTCTCGGTGATCAGGAGTCGGGCGATCAGCGGCGACCTGGCCGAGGAACTGACCGTGCTCAACCACTCCGGGCAGGAGATGAGCTTCACCGTCCGGATGGAGATGGCCTCCGACTTCGCGGACATCTTCGAGATCAAGGACACCCAGCGCAAGAAGGGGCACAACACCGCCGCGCCCGGCGAGAACTCGCTGCGGCTGACCTACCGGCGGGACGCCTTCCACCGCGAGACGACGATCACGAGCAGCGCCGCCGCCCAGGTCGACCGCCGGGGCATGACCTTCCCGATCATGATCGGGCCGCACGGCGAGTGGACCACCCGGTTGACCGTCAACGTCGTCATCTACGGCGCCCGCGGTCAGGACGTCCGCTCGTTGCTGCCCTTCGCGGGCAGCCGGACCACGCCGGCGATCGAGGCGGAACACGCCGAGTTCGTCGCCCGGGCACCCAAGCTGGGCTGCGACTGCGAGCCGATGGCCGGGGCGTACCGGCGCAGCCTGACCGACCTGGCCGCGCTGCGGTACGAGTCGATCGCGCTCGGCGTCCGGCTGATGGCCGCCGGCCTGCCGTGGTTCATGACGCTGTTCGGCCGGGACAGCATCTTCACCTCGCTTCAGGTGCTGCCGTTCGTGCCGGAGCTGATCCCACCGACGTTGACCATGCTGGCGGGTCTCCAGGGCCACCGCGTGGACGACTTCCGCGACGAGGAGCCGGGCAAGATCCTGCACGAGTTGCGCTACGGCGAATCCGCCGGCTTCGAGGAACAACCACACTCGCCCTACTACGGCGCGGCCGACTCGACCGCCCTGTTCGTGATCCTGCTCGACGAGTACGAGCGGTGGACCGGCGACGTCGAGTTGGTCAAACGGTTGGAGTTCTCGGTACGGGCCGCGCTGACCTGGATCGACACGTACGGCGACCTGCTCGGCACCGGGTACGTCTGGTACCAGACCCGCAACCCCAAGATCGGCCTGGAGAACCAGTGCTGGAAGGACTCCTGGGACGCGATCTGCTATTCCGACGGTCGGTTGCCGAGCTTCCCCCGGGCGACCTGCGAGTTGCAGGGCTACGCCTACGACGCCAAGCTGCGCGGTGCCCGGTTGGCTCGACTGTGCTGGAACGACCCGGTCTACGCCGACCGGTTGGAACGTGAGGCCGCCGAGTTGAAGGAACGCTTCAACCGGGACTTCTGGCTGCCCGACAAGGAGTACTACGCGCTGGCCCTGGACTCCGACGGCAGCCCGGTCGACGCGCTCACGTCCAACATCGGGCACCTGCTCTGGAGCGGCATCGTCGACGATTCCCGGGCCCAGCGGGTCGCCGAGCACCTGCTCGGTCCCCGGCTCTTCTCCGGCTGGGGCGTCCGTACCCTCGCCGACGACCAGGGACGTTACAACCCCATCGGATACCACGTCGGCACCGTCTGGCCGTTCGACAACTCGATCATCGCGTGGGGTCTGTGGAAGTACGGTCTCCGCGAGGAGGCGGGTCGGATCTGCGAGTCGATGTTCGCGGCCTCCCGCTACTTCTTCGGCCGGCTTCCGGAAGCCTTCGCCGGCTACGAACGTGATCTGACCGACTACCCGGTGGAGTATCCGACCGCGTGCAGCCCACAGGCCTGGTCGGCGGGCACCCCGCTGCTGCTGCTGCGGGTGATGCTCGGACTCGAACCGCAGGGCGAGCACCTGATCATCGACCCGTACGTGCCAGCCGGGATGGGCCGGGTGGAACTGTTGGACATTCCCGGCCGGTGGGGCCGGGTGGACGCGCTGGGTCGCAGCCGCGACGAGGGGCCGCGCCGACCGGATTGAACGACCTCAGCTTCGGCGGCAGAGCGGCGAGGCTCAGCCGGCGCACCCCGTCGTCGCGGCGACCAGGACCTGCTCCGGCTGGAAATCGGCCAGCACCGCGACGCCGTCCTGCCGGTAGGCGTACACCTCGGGGGTTTCCACCACCGGCGTGCCGCCGGCCAACGGCGCGAGTGCGGCCTGCGGCGCCGTGGCCACCGGGTCGACGACGGTGCGGATGGTGCGGGCCACGCCGCCACCGGGGCAGGGCGCGCTCACCACCGACTCCGGGTCGTCGACGCGGCCGTTCAGCGCACGCACCACCTCAGCCAGCACGCCGGCCTCGGGGCCGACCGGGGCGGCCCCGGCGCTGTCGTAGTCGTCGCCCACCGGGCGGCAGCCGGTGTCGACGGTGAACCGGATCCGACCGTCGGTCGCCGGCCGCCCGGTCACGGTGACGAACTCACCCGCGTCGGCGCGCAGGCGAGGGCCGTCCGGGGTGAGCCGGACACCGGCCCGCCACCGCGCGGGCAGCCGGTCGGCGACCTGCCGCAGCAGGGCCTGCTCCTCGCCCACCGGCGCGGCCAGGTCGACCGCGCGGGTCAGCGTCGCACCGTCTGCGAACGGGCTGATCCGACAGCCCCGGTCGACCTCGGCTGGGACCAGCGCCGGCACACCCGCGTCAGCCGCCGCGACGATTTCACCTATCGCACCGTCGACCACCGGCCCGGCCTGCGTGAGGGTGCGCTGTTCCCGGACGGTCGGTGGGTCCTCGGCCGACGACATCCAGGTGAGGCCGGCCAGCAGCACCACCCAGACCGCCGTCACCGTGATCAGCCAGCGCGGCCACCGGGAGCCGGCGGCCGGCGGTCGGGGACCGGTCGGTGGGGCGGTGGTGTGGACGGCGTTGCTCACCCGGCCATCGTGTCACGCCTGGCGCGACCGTCCGTCCGGACGCCCGTCGCCAGCCTCCGGCGGCACGCTCAGCCGGTAACCAACGCCGCGTACGGTCTGCACCTGCGGCCCGTCGGGCAGCGTCCGTAGCTTGCGACGCAGCCGCTTCACCGCCGAGTGCAGGATCGCGGTGTCGCCGAGGTAGGCACCGCCCCAGACGGAGGCGAACAGCCGCTCATAGCTCCACAACGTGATGGGCGGACTGACCAGGCGGGCCAACAACTCCCGCTCGGTACGGGTCAGCCCCAGCGGTGCACCGCGCCAGGTGACCAGGTGCCCTGCCCGGTCGACCGTCAGATCTCCCCAGGTGGCCGGTCGTTCCGGAGGACGCTCGGCAGACTCGTCGAGCGTCCCTCCCGGCTCCGCCGACGGGGCGGGGAACACCGCCCGCAGTTGGGCGAGGTCTGCGCAGATCACCACCGGCCCGACGCCCTCCAGCCGCTGCACCACGCGCTGCCGGACGGTGGCGTCGGAGCTGACGCAGACCACGATCGGAAACTCTGGACCGGACACGAAGCCTCCCCCAGGGCGCCCCTGACCTGCGACTTCCACCGATCGCCAGTGACGGTCACCGATGACGCCCGGTTGCAGCCTAACTGTCAGGATCGCGCCTCGTCACTGACCGAGTACTGACCGACGCCGTCCATTGATCACCGACGGTCGGAGCAAGAGCATGACTTTCAGCGGGCGGAGGCACCACCACCGGCCACCCACATCGCCCCGGCCGCTGCGCGCAGCCGCGTCGCGGCGCGCGGGTGTGCGGGCCCGAACGGATCGGGACCGACGACGTGGGGAGGAACCTTGTTCACACGACCATCCACCCGGTCGCCACGATGGCGGGCGGTGGCGGTGTTGACCGCTGCCGTGCTGGGCGTCACCGGCCAGCCCGCGCTCGCCGCGCCGGCTCAACCGCCGGTGGCGCACCGGGCCGCCGTCGACCCGGCGCTGCTCGACCAGCTCGGCGCCACGTCGACCGCACCCTTCCTGGTCTACCTGGCCGACACCGCGCCGTTGGCGCAGGCCAGCCGGCTGCGTGACCCCGACGCCCGGGCCGGCGAGGTACACCGTCTGCTCACCACCACGGCCACCCGTACCCAACGCGACCTGCGTACGCTGCTCGACGATCGCAAGGTGCCGCACACCTCGTACTGGATCGCCAACGCGGTGCGGGTCGAGGGCGACAAGGCACTGCTCGACGAGATCGCCCGCCGGCCCGAGGTGGCCCGGATCGAACCGAGCCGCAGCTACCCGCTGGTCCGGCCCACCGCGACCGAGACCGCTCGGGCGCGCACCGCCGCCGTCGAATGGGGACTGACAAACATCGGCGCACCGCGGGTGTGGGACGAGTTCGGCACCCGTGGCGAGGGCGTCGTGGTGGCGAACATCGACAGTGGCGTGCGCTACGACCACGCCGCCCTCGTCGGCTCCTACCGGGGCAACCTCGGCGGCGGCAGCTTCGACCACGCGTACAACTGGTTCGATCCGGCCGGTGTGTGCGCCGGCACCGCACCCTGTGACAACAACGACCACGGCACCCACACCATGGGCACCATGGTCGGTGACGACGGCGCGGGCAACCAGATCGGCGTCGCCCCCGGCGCGAAGTGGATCGCCGCAAAGGGCTGCGAGTCGAACGACTGCTCCGACGCCTCGCTGCTCGCCGCCGGCCAGTGGGTGCTCGCGCCCACCGACGCCAACGGCCAGAATCCCCGGCCGGACCTGCGGCCCGACATCGTGAACAACTCCTGGGGCGGCGACGGTGGTGACCCCTGGTACCAGCAGACCGTGGCCGCCTGGCGGGCCGCCGGCATGTTCCCCGTCTTCTCCTCCGGCAACGACGGTCCGGCCTGTGGCAGCGCCGGCTCACCTGGTGACTACACCGACGCGTACGCGGTCGGCGCGTACGACGTGAACAACGTGATCGCCGGTTTCTCCGGGCGCGGCTCCGGAACCGACCCGCTGAAGCCGAACATCGCCGCCCCCGGCAGCAGCGTCCGGTCCAGCGTTCCCAGCGGCGGATACGCCTCGTTCAGCGGCACGTCGATGGCCGCGCCGCACGTCGCCGGCACGGTGGCGCTGCTCTGGGCGGCGGCACCCGGGCTGCGCGGGGACCTCGCCGCGACCGAGGAGCTGCTGGACCGTACGGCCCGCGATGTCGACGCCACCACCTGCGGTGGCACGCCGGCCGACAACAACGTCTTCGGTGAGGGGCGGCTCGACGCGTACGCGGCGGTGCGGGACGCACCCCGTGGACCGGTCGGCCGGGTCACCGGGGTGGTCACCGACTCCGGTGACGACGGCCCGCTCTCCGGTGCGACGGTGACCGACGGCACCCGCAGCACGACCACCGACGACGACGGGCGCTACGCGCTCACCCTGCCGGCCGGCGAGACCACGCTCACGGTCAGCGCCTACGGTTACGCCGACGAGTCGGCTACCGTCACGGTGCCCGACGGTGACACCGTCAGTTTGGACTTCGCCCTGCTGGCCACGCCGGCGGTCACGGTGAGCGGAAAGGTCACCGACGGTTCCGGCCACGGCTGGCCGCTGTACGCCAAGATCGAGGTGGCGGGCCGGCCCGGTGATCCGGTCTTCACCGATCCGGTGACCGGCCGGTACTCCGTCACCCTGCCCGGCAACACCTCGTACCGGCTGACCGTGACCGCGCAGTACCCGGGCTACCGCACCGTCACCCGTGAGGTGGCGGTCGGCGGTGACGCCACCAAGATCAATGTGGCGGTACCGGTCGATGCCGCCTGCAACGCCGCCGGCTACACGGCACAGTTCGGTACGCCGTTGCTCACCGAGAGCTTCGACGGCACGAGCGCGCCGCCCGGCTGGAGAGTGGAGAACCGCACCGCCTCTGGCGGCTGGGTCTTCGACGATCCCGACTCCCGAGGCAACCTCACCGGCGGCACCGGCGGCTTCGCCATCATCGACAGCGACGCCCTCGGTTCCGGCAACACGCAGGACACCGACCTGATCGCCCCGCCGGTCGACCTGTCCACGACGGCCGCACCGGTGCTGCGGTTCCGCAGCGACTGGCGGGCCGTCGGCATCAGCGACACCGCCGACATCGACGTTTCCACCGACGGCGGGGCCAACTGGACCAACGTCTGGCACCAGACCGCCAGCCGGCGTGGCCCCCGGATCGAGGAGGTACCGCTCGACCCGGCCGCGAACGCCGCTTCCGCGCTGTTCCGCTTCCGGTTCAAGGGCACCTTCGCCTGGTGGTGGCAGGTGGACGACGTGGAGGTGGTCAACCGCGAATGCTCGCCGGTGCCCGGCGGGCTGGTGGTAGGCACCACCACGGACCGCAACACCGGTGACCCGCTCAACGGCGTGACGGTGGCCAGCGACCACCGTCCCGAGGACCGGGCGGTCTCGGCGGCCACGCCCGAGGACCCGGCCGAGCCGGACGGCTTCTACTGGCTCTTCTCCGGACTCACCGGCACCCACCCGTTCACTGCGGACCGCACCCCGTACGCGCCGGTCACCAAGGAGGTGACGGTCACCGCCGACCGGGTCAAGCGGGCCAACTTCGCCCTCGCCGCAGGCCGGCTGACGGTCAGCCCGACGTCGATCGAGTCACATCAGCCGTACGGCAGCAGCCGCACCACCCGGGTGACGGTTCGGAACAGCGGTACCGCGCCGGCCAGCGTCGACCTGCTGGAACGGGCCGGTCAGTTCGAACTGCTCAGGCGCGACGGCGCGCCGCTGCGGGAGCAGAAGATGAAGGGGATCAGCAAGGCCCGCACCGGCACCCCGTACGGCGGGGCGGCATCCCAGGCCGCTACCGCCGAGGACGAGGCGTGGACCGAGATCGCCAAGCTGCCGGCGTCGATCTACGACAACGCCGCCGCGTGGCTGGACGGGAAGATCTACTCGGTCGGTGGTGGCGGTGGCACCGGCACCGAGCGCAAGGCATGGGTGTACGACCCTGCGCCGGGTGCCTGGACCGCCCTGCCCGACCTGCCGACGGTACGGTCCAAGCCCGCTGCGGCAGCGGTCGACGGCAAGCTCCACGTGATCGGAGGTTGGGGCGCCGATGACGCCACAGTCGCCACGGTCGACGTCTTCGACCCGGCCAGCGGCACGTGGAGCACCCTGCCGGGAGTGACCAATCCGGCCCCGGTCGCGGCGGCCGGCTCGGCCGTGGTCGGCGGCAAGGTGTACCTGGTGGGTGGCTGCGCCGACGCCACCTGCACCGACAGCGACGGCCTGGTGGTGTTCGACCCGGCCACCGGCTCGTTCAGCACCGGTGCCGCCTATCCACACCCGGTGTCGTGGCTGGCCTGCGGCGGGATCGGTGCCTCGGTCTACTGTGCCGGTGGCACGGGCAGCACGGAGTACACCGACGCCTACCGGTACGACCCCGCCGCCGACAACTGGAGTCCGCTGCCGGACCTGCCGGTGGAGCTGTGGGGCTCGCAGTACGCGGCGGCCGGCGGGCTGCTGGTGCTGGCCGGTGGGGTGACCGACGGCTCGACGGCGGTCACCAACCGGACGGTCGGCTTCGACCCGGTCACCGGCGCCTGGCGTGACCTGCCCAACGCCCGGTTCAGCCGGTACCGGGGGGCCGCCACCTGCGGCGCGTACAAGATCGGCGGGTCACCCAGCTCCTTCGTGGGCAGCGCGGACAGCGAACGGCTCGATGGTCTGGAGCTCTGCGCAGCCGAGGCCGACCTGCCCTGGCTGGACAGTTCCCCGGCCACCTTCACCCTCGCGCCGGGCGAGTCGCGGACGGTGACCGTCACCCTGACGGCCACCGAGGCGGCGGGCGTCGCCCAACCGGGCCGGTACGCGGGCGAACTCGCCATCGCCTCCGACAGCCCCTACCCGGTCACCCCGGTCTCGGTGGAGATGAACGTGTCGCCGCCGGCCAGCTGGGGCAAGATCCGGGGCACCGTCACCGGCACCACCTGCGGCGGTGTCACGGTCGGTATCCCGGCGACGGTACGGGTGAACCTGATCTCGGCCGGCACCGGAACCACCCTGACGGCCGACGGCAACGGCCGCTACGCCTGGTGGCTGCCGAAGGGCCGCTACGAGGTCATCGTGGCCAAGGACGGCTGGGTACCGCAGGTACAGCGCCACCGCATCGAGGCGGGCATCGTCGGCACGCTCGACTTCGCCCTTGAGCCCGCCTCCACCTGTACCAGAGCCACCGGAATCTGACCCGACCCACACGGCGGGGCGCCGGCCCGCACGGGCCGGCGCCCCGCCCCCGACCCCCGCCAACACCCACCCGCCCGGAACCCCGGGCAACACCGCGCCCGGAACCCTGGAAAGCGCCTCGCCCGGGCAACGCCTCGCCCCCGGACCCTGGGCAGCGCCCCCGGGCCAGCGGCCCGGAACCCCCGGCAACGCCGCGCCCGGAACCCCCGGCAGTTTCAGGGATACTGCTGTATCCGGCGTCGTCGAGGCAGCAACATCAGCGAAGTTGCTGCCTCAGCCTCGCGGGGGCGGAGGCGGGGGCGGGGAGCGCGCAGGGCGCGGCGGGCGGCGGGCAGCGCACGGCGGGCAGCGCGCAGCGCGGGGCGGCGGGGGGCGTGCGGGGCGGCGGGGGGCGTGCGGCGCGGGGAGTGCGCAGCTCAGGGCGGGGTGGGGTGCAGACGGCGGGTGGCCCGCATCCTCTTGGGAGGGATGCGGGCCACGAGGCCGATCAGAGCGGGTCAGCCAGAGCTGTCAGTCGGTGACGGTGACGGCCACCTCGTTGATGCCGCGACCGGCGGTCACGGTGGTGTCTCCGTTGCCCTGACGGGAGAGTGCCCGCAACGTCCAGGCGCCGGGCGCGGCGAAGAAGCGGAACTGGCCGGCCGGTGAGGTCACCACCTCGGCGGTGAACTCACCTGTCGAGTCGAGGAGACGGACGTACGCGCCCGGCACCGCCTCGCCCTCCGCGGAGCGGACGACCCCGGTGATGACGGTCTCCCGCTCCAGGTCGAGGCCGGCCGGCAGCGGGGCGGCCTGATCGGGAGCCGCGCAACCGGCGGCGGCGGTGCTTGCTGCTGTGGGTGCGGTCATCTCAGGCCTCCCCCGGCTCATCGCCGAGCGCCACCGGCACACCGACAAGCGAGCCGTACTCGGTCCACGATCCGTCGTAGTTCTTCACGTTGCGGTGGCCGAGCAGCTCCTGGAGCACGAACCAGGTGTGCGAGGAACGCTCGCCGATGCGGCAGTAGGCGATGGTCTCCTTGCCGTCGTCCAGCCCGGCCTCGCCGTAGATCTTGCGCAGCTCGTCGTCGGACTTGAAGGTGCCGTCCTCGTTGGCCGCCTTCGACCACGGCACGCTGATCGCGGTCGGGATGTGGCCGCCGCGCTGTGCCTGCTCCTGCGGCAGGTGGGCGGGGGCGAGCAGGCGGCCGGCGTACTCGTCGGGGCTACGCACGTCGACCAGGTTCTTGGTGCCGATCGCGTCGACGACCTCGTCCCGGAAGGCTCGGATGCTGGTGTCCGGCTCGCTGGCGACGTACTGCGTCGCCGGGCGGGTCACAGCGTCGGTGACCAGCGGCCGGGCGTCCAGCTCCCACTTCTTACGACCACCGTCGAGCAGCTTGACGTCGCGGTGGCCGTAGAGCTTGAAGTACCAGTACGCGTACGCGGCGAACCAGTTGTTGTTGCCGCCGTAGAGGACGACGATGTCGTCGTTGCTGATGCCCCGCTCGGACAGCAGCGCCTCGAACTGGGTCTTGTTGACGAAGTCCCGGCGGACCGGGTCCTGGAGGTCGTTCTTCCAGTCCAGCTTGATGGCACCGGCGATGTGGCCGGAGTCGTAGGCCGAGGTGTCCTCGTCGACCTCGACGAAGACGACGCCCGGGGCGTCGAGGTTCTTCTCGGCCCACTCGGCCGAGACGAGTGCGGTGTCGCGACTCATCAGATCACTCCCTGGTGAGGATGGATGGTGAGCCAGCGCGCGGAGATCGGGATGTCAAGGTGTCGCACCACGCGCGGGACCCATAGCTCGGAACGGATCACGGGTTCGTGCGACGGCGCCGCTGCCGGGCGTCCGGTGGGGTGCACCGGGAACGAGGTACGCGTGCCCCTGGTGCCTTGGCCGCTAGGCGGCCCGAGTCAGCCCCGCCGTCAGATGACGGGGCGACACAGGCAGGTGGCCACGCGGCACAGGTCGACCGCGCGCCGTTTGGTGAGGAGCGTCCCCATGAGCAGGGAGCCTACCAGCGATCCCAGATATCTCTATCGGGCCGACCAGCATCCGGGACGCCGAGCCGGTGGTCAGCCGACCGAGTTGATCGGCACGTCCCGTGCGTCGGCGGTCACCGTCAGCCCCTGCGGCTGCGGCCGGACCTCGCGGACGGTGAGCTGGAACGGCAACTCCGGCAGGGGCACGTCGACCGAGATGCTGCGGGCGAAATTGCTCACCAGGGTGCGGGCCAACGGCACGTCCGGCAGCCCCTCGGCGTCCAGGTCGTCGAACTGCAGGGCCACCTGCCCCTGCTCACCGACGACGATGTCGGCGGTGCCGGTGACGGTCAACCGCTGGCCGAGGATGTCCACCGGGGCGGTGACGGCGAGCTGCCCGTCCCGCTCACCGAGGGTCAGCCCCTCCCGATCGAGCAGGGCCGACAGGCTCTGGTAGCTGATGGTGCCGGTGCCGTTGACCGTCTCGGCCACGACCTCACCCTGGCCGGTGCGCAGGGTGTCCAGCGAGGCCCGCACGTTTCGGGCGTCGACGTCCAGACTGGGCAGTGCGACCGCGTCGCCCTGCACCGAGGCCCGCACGTCCCGCAGCTTGATCGAGATGCGCTCGTACCGGCCGTCGAGCACCTGGGTGAGGAACGGGAAGCCACCCACCTCGACCTCGGGTGGCGAGGATTGCGCGCCCTGCTCGGCGACCTGCTGGCGCACCTCGTCGGCGATGGTGCGCTCAGCCACGCTCGCCGCCACCCGGTCGGCGATGGCGATCAGTCCGGCGAGCACGAGCAGCAGGACGACGAACCCGATCAGCACCTTGCGTCCACGTCGCCGCGGCCGCCGTTCGTACGTCTGCTCCTGCTCCACGCCGTCTCCTGTCTCGTCGTACCTCGATGCCGCCAGCGGTGGACCGGTGGTACCCGTGGTCCGGATTTCTCAATCGCGCGGCCGGACGGTCGCCGCGCTGACGGTCAGAGCACCAGCCGACACATCAGGTACGCGGCCGGCGCCGCCATCGCGAAGCCACCGAGGGGCCCCTGCACGTGCCGTACGGCCCAGACCGACGGCACTTCACCGGCCATCAGCCGGCCCGCCTCGGCGTAGCTCACGGCGAGGTCGGCCAGCACGGCCACGACGGCCGCCACCAGGCCGATGATCGCGGCCCGGGTGGGTGTGAACGGGGTGACCAGGTAGCCACCGAGAAGCGCGCTGATCAGCGTGCCGACCATCGCGCCGCCAACCACCCCCGCCGCCCCCCTGGGCACCTGGGGGGCCAGCCTCGGCCAGGCCGCGACGGCGTCGGTCACCCGGGCGACGGTGAGCGCCACGCCGGCCGCGGTCAGGCAGACGGCGATCGTCTGGGTGCCCGCCGGGATCCGGCTGAGCATGATGAGCGTGGCCAACGCGACCACTCCGAACACGATGGTCGCGGTGGTCCGCAGCGAGTCGGTCACCCGGACCCGGTCCACCCGTCGGACCAGTTGACCGAGCACCGCGGCGAGCACCCCGCCGACCGCGAGGTAGAGCAGCGGTGCCAACCGGGCCTCAGCCGACCGTACGGCCACCACGTCGGCCGCCACCGCGGTCACCGCGCCGACCCCGAGGACGACCGCCAGTGCCGGTGGCCTGGTGACCATGGTCCAGACGAGCACGAACAGCGCCTGCACGGCGAGCACCACGAGGGTGAAGGGCAGCCGGTGCCCGGGGATGGACGTCTGCGCGGCGACGACCAGGCCGAGACCGAGCAGCGCGGCAAAGCCGCCGATGGCGAGGGAGAGCTGCCGGCGTACCTCGACCGGTGGTTCCTCCTCCTCGTCGTCGGCATCCGCCTCGTCGTCGGCGCGGCGGGCCGAACCGCCGCGGCGCAGGCGGCGGGGGCCACGCGAGGGCCGCTCGTCGGTCTCCACGGCCGGACCGGTACGGGGCGCCGAGCCTCCCGGGACGGACGGATCCTCGGCCCACGGGTCACGGCCGGTCTCGGACGAGTTGGAGGGAAACACCCACCGATCGTGCCAGACCAACCTCACATCGCGGGTGCCAGCGTTTCCGCGACGTTAAAACCTGGGCCGCGATCAGGGGCAGATAGGGCAAAGAGGAAACCGCGCCAGGGTCGTACGCGAGCAATCGGTTACGCTCAACGGCGAAACCCGCCCGTCAGCGACGCCGGGACCCACGGAAGTTCCCAGCGCCACACCCCGCAGGAGTGCCGCTGGTCGCGCGCGGCCGCAACGGGCCGCCGGGACGGAGGTGATCGTGGAGATCCTGCTGTTGGTGACCGCACGGGCAGGCGAACCATCCGCAGTGCTACCGGCACTGGACCTGCTGCCGCACTCGGTCCGCACCGCACCCCGCGATGTCCGCACCCTGGTTGCCGGCCCGAGCCCGGACGCCGTGCTGGTCGACGCCCGCTCCGAGCTGAGCGAGGCCCGGGCCACCTGCCGGATGCTGCACGCCACCGGGCTCGGCGTGCCGCTGGTCGCGGTGGTCACCGAGGCTGGCTTGATCGCACTCAACGCCGACTGGGGCGTCGACGACGTCATCCTCGCCTCGGCCGGCCCCGCCGAGGTGGAGGCCCGGCTGCGGCTCGCGGTCGGCAGGCTGAGCAACGCGACCGCCGGCGCCGGCGGATCCATCCGGGCCGGCGAGCTGATGATCGATCCGGACACCTACGCGGCGAAGCTCAAGGGCCGCCCGCTCGACCTCACCTACAAGGAGTTCGAGCTGCTGAAGTTCCTCGCCCAGCACCCGGGGCGGGTGTTCACCCGCGACCAGTTGCTGCGCGAGGTGTGGGGTTACGACTACTTCGGCGGCACTCGGACGGTCGACGTGCACGTGCGTCGCCTGCGCGCCAAGCTCGGCTCCGAGTACGAGTCGATGATCGGCACAGTCCGGCAGGTGGGTTACAAGTTCGTGGTGCCGTCGTCGCGGACCTTGTCGGAGGCTGCCGAGCACTCGCCGCTACCGATGCGGGCCCTCACCGTCGAGGGCTAAATTTCCTATATGCCCTTTTTGGTCGACTAGTGCGCCTTATGGTGACTGCCAGTTGACCAGCGGGGGGCATTGGTGGGCGGTAACCAGGTGGGGGCGGCACGGGCCGTCGGGATCATCACGCTCGTGGTGACGGCGGTCCTCGGCACGGCGTACCTGCTCGGACGAAGCCTGGTGCCGGAGGCGACGCGGACCGACACCGCCGTCACCGCGACCGGCGCCGATCACCCCGAGTACGCGGACCAGTCGGCCCCGATCGACGCCGAGCCCGACGCCACCCGCGCACCCGACACCGGGTCGGACGGGTCGCAGCGCACCGACGAGCAGGGGCAGGACCCGAACTTCGGCCCGATGGGCACCCGTGTGAGCACCGGCGACGCCGGTGTCGCGCTCACCTTCGACGACGGACCGCACCCCGACTACACCCCTCAGGTTCTCGCGATCCTGCGGGACTACCACGTCACGGCCACCTTCTGCGTGGTCGGCAAGAACGCCCAGGCGTACCCCTGGCTCGTCGAGCAGATCGTCGCCGAGGGGCACACCCTCTGCAATCACAGCTGGGACCATGACGTCGCCCTGGGCGCCCGGTCGATCGAGTGGATCCGCGCCGACCTGATGCGGACCAGCGAGGCGATCCGCGCCGCCGTGCCCGACGCGCCGATCGCCTGGTACCGGCAGCCGGGCGGCGCCTGGACCTACTCGGTCATCTCCGTCTCCCGTGACCTCGGCATGGCACCGCTGCACTGGACGCTGGACCCGTCCGACTGGCGGGCGCCGGGCGCCACCCGGATCGCCGCCTCCGTGCTCAACGGGGTACGACCCGGCTCGATCGTCCTGCTGCACGACGCGGGTGGCGACCGTCAGGGCACCGTCAACTCGTTGTACCGGATCCTGCCGGAACTGGCCGGCCGGTTCGACGTTCAGGCGCTGCCACCGCGCGGACTGTGACGGGGGTACCAACCGTCCCTCCGGGCGGCGCACCTCCGGTGCGGTTACGGTGATGCGATGAGCAGCACCCAGTCGGGCATCGACCAGGTCAGCCGCGTCGACCGACTCGGCCCGGCGGAGATCACCGACGTGCTGGCGCTCGCCCGGACGGCCGGCGACGCCGACGGGGCGGACCCGATGGACGAGCACGTGCTGCTCCGCCTGCGCGACGAGCACGCTGCCGCGAGCCACCTGGTTGCCCGCTCCACCGACGGCACGCTCACCGGGTACGCGCACCTCGACACGACCGACCCCGACAGCGGCGTCGGCGTGGAGCTGATGGTGCACCCGGCGTACCGGCGGCGCGGTACCGGACGGGCGCTGGCCCGGGGGGTGCTGGCCACCGCCGCCGGGCCACTGCGGGCGTGGGCGCACGGCGACCACCCCTCGGCCGCTGCCCTCGCGGTCGACCTCGGATTTCACCGCGCCCGGGTCCTCTGGCAGCTACGTCGACCGCTCGCCGCGCCGCTACCCGAACCGCGCCTGCCCGACGGGGTGACGCTGCGCGCGTTCCGCCCCGGCAGCGATGAGGAAGCCTGGTTGACGCTTAACGCGCGGGCCTTCGCCGACCATCCGGAGCAGGGTCGGTGGACCGCCGATGACCTGCGGGTACGCCTCACCGAACCGTGGTTCGACCCGGCCGGCTTCCTGCTCGCCGTCGAGTCGGCGACCGGCCGGCTGCTCGGCTTCCACTGGACCAAGGTGCACGAGCGACCCGGCTCCGCCCGCATCGGCGAGGTGTACGTGCTCGGGGTGGAGCCCGCCGTGCACGGCGGCGGGCTCGGCCGGGCCCTGACCATGGCCGGGCTGGCGTACCTGCGCGACCGACGCGGACTGGACCGGGTGATGCTGTACGTCGACGAGTCGAACACCGGCGCGGTGGCGCTCTACGAGCGGCTCGGCTTCGCCCGCTGGTCCGCCCACGTCAACTACCAACTCGGCTGATCCGTCCGGTCAGGGCAGGTGGAACCGGGGCCGGTCGGGGTCGGACAGATCCAGCCGGGGCGTGATCGCGGTGACCGCGTCGCGGTCCGCCGCCGCCGCTGCCACCGCGGCGAGATCGGCGCAGGCGGCCACCTCGCCGAGGGTGACCAGGGTCGGCGGGAGCATGGTCAGGTCGCCGGCCGCCGCCTGCCGGCCCGCCTCGTCGGGCCGGATCCACAGCGTGTGGTCGGCCTCACCGGAGACGTCGCGGGTCCGCTGTCCCTCGGGCAGCAGCGCCACGAAGAAGTACGTGTCGAACCGACGTGGCTCGAATTCCGGGGTCACCCAGCGGCTCCACGGCAGCAGCAGGTCCGACCGGAGGGTGAGCCCGCGCCCGGCGAGCAGGTCGGCGAACCCGGTTCGCCGCTGTTCCAGGTCGGCCCGGGCAGCCTCCCAGCCGTCGTCGCTGACATCGCCGACGACCCGCGTCGCGTCCGGCCCGGCGAGCAGCACCCCCGCCTCCTCGAAGACCTCGCGGGCCGCCGCGCAGACCACCGCCTGCGCCGCCGCCGGAGCCAGCCCGAGGCGTACGCCCCAGTCCCTCGGTGCCGGGCCCGCCCAGTCCAGGTGGGTGGTGGAGTCCGAGGGGTCCACTCCACCACCTGGGAAGGCATACATGCCGCCGAACGCCATCGCCACGACCCGGCGGATCAGGTAGACCTCGAAGCCCTCGTCGGCCGGGCGGAGCAGCAGCACGGTGGCGGCCACCCTGGGTACCGCAGGCACCGCGCCAGAGGCCCGGAACCTGCGGGCGTGCTCCACCAGCGCGGGCGGAGCCGGGAAGCCACTGTCGGTCGTCATGCGCCGAGACTAGGCCCTGGTCCCGACCCGTGGATGCCCAGTACAGCCCTCTGCTGATCTTCGGTAGCGTCGCGCCATGACTCGTTGGGGCATCCTGGCCACCGGCCACATCGCCGCCCGCTTCGCCGAGGACCTCCGGCTGGTGCCGGGGGCCGAACTCGTCGCGGTCGGTTCCCGCACCGCCGAGACCGCGGAACGCTTCGCGGACCGGCATGCCGTACCACGGGCGTACGGCTCCTGGGCGGAACTGGCTGCGGACGCCGACGTCGACGTGATCTACGTCGCCACCCCGCACGCCGCCCACCACGAGGCGGCCCTGACCTGCCTCACCGCCGGCCGGCCGGTGCTGGTGGAGAAGCCGTTCACCCTCGACCTGGCCACCAGCACCGAACTCGTCGACACCGCCCGCGCCGCCGGGGTCTTCCTCATGGAGGCGATGTGGATGCGGTGCAACCCGCTCATCCGGCGGGTCTGTCAACTGATCGCCGACGGCGCGATCGGCACCCTGACCGGGGTCCGGGCCGACTTCGGCGTCGCCGGCCCCTTCCCGCCCGAGCACCGGATGCGCGCCCGGGCGCTGGGCGGTGGCGCTCTGCTGGATCTCGGCGTCTACCCGATCAGCCTGGCTCACCTGCTGCTGGGCACGCCGCAGCACGTACGGTCCTGGGCGAAGCTGGGTCCGGAGGGTACGGACGAGAACACCGGCCTGGTCTTCGGCTACGACTCCGGTGCCGTGGCCACGTTGAGCTGCGGCATGGTGGGGGCCACCGGGCTCACCGCCTCGATCACCGGCAGCACCGGTCGGATCGATCTGCCCGAGCCGTTCTTCCGACCCGACAGGTTCACCCTCCACCGGGGCAACGCGGAGCCGGAGACGATCACCGAGGAGCTGGTCGGCTCGGGCTACCAGCACGAGGCCATCGAGGTGCAGCGGTGCCTGGCCGAGGGGCTCACCGAGAGCCCGTTGGTACCGCACTCGGCCACCCTGGAGATCATGGGGCTGCTGGACGACATCCGCGCCCAGATCGGCGTCTCCTACATCTGACGGCCTGTCGAAGGGCCCCTGGGGCGTCCCAGGGGCCCTTCGACCGTGCTCAGCTGAAGATGGGACGGACCAGGAAGTACATCAGGGCACCGATCGAGCCGGCCGCCGGGAAGGTCAGGATCCAGGCGCCGATGATGTTGCCGGCCACGCCCCAACGCACGGCGGAGAGCCGCTTGGTGGCGCCGACACCCATGATCGCCGAGGTGATCGTGTGCGTGGTCGAGATCGGCGCACCAAGCACCAGGGCGTTGAAGTAGAGCACGCCGCTGGCCACGGTCTCGGCCGCGAAACCCTCCGGCGGACGCAGGTCGATGATCTTCCGGCCCAGGGTCCGGATGATCCGCCAGCCGCCGGCGTAGGTGCCGGCCGCCAGCACGGCCGCCGAGGTCCAGAACGCCCACTCCGGGATGTAGGTGGCATCGTCCTGGTAGCCACCGACAAAGAGGGCGAGCACCACGATGCCGATGGTCTTGGCGGCGTCCTGCATGCCGTGGCCGACCGACATGGCCGCCGCCGAAGCGGTCTGTGCCCAGCGGAAACCGCGGTTGAGCTTGCCCGGGTGCCCGTTCCGGAAGACCCACTGCACCGCGATCATCACGATGTAGCCGAGGATGAAGCCGACCATCGGCGACAGGATCATCGGGATGATCACGCTCTCGCCGATGCCGGTCCAGAGCACGGTGCCGGAGGCGGCCACGGTTGAGCCGACCAGGCCACCGATCAGGGCGTGCGAGGACGACGAGGGCAGGCCGAAGTACCAGGTGATGAGGTTCCAGGTGATCGCGCCGATCACACCGGCGAAGACGATGCCGAGGCTGGAGACGCCGGTAGGCAGCTCGACCAGGCCGCTGCCGACGGTCTTGGCGACCTCGGCGCCGAAGTGGGCGCCGATGAAGTTGCCGACCGCCGCCATGGCCAGGGCGACCCGGGGTGTCAGCGCTCGGGTGGAAATGCTTGTCGCGATCGCGTTGGCGGCGTCGTGGAAGCCGTTGGTGTAGTCGAACACCAGGGCCACCCCGATCACCGCCAGCACGGCGATGAGCTCGGGACTCACAGGATCAGGACTCCTTGACCGCGATGGTCTCGACCGTGTTGGCGACGTGCTCGAAGGCGTCGCAGGCGGCCTCCAGCTCGTCGGCGACCTCCTTCATCTTCAGCACGGTCAGCGCGTCGTACTCACCGGAGAAGAGCCGCACCAGCAGCATCCGGTAGGCCTGGTCGCCGTCGTTCTCCAGTCGGTTGATCTCGATCCAGTAATCCTCAAGATCCTTCATCGACTTGAGTCGGGGCATCGCGTCGGCGGTCAGCTTCGCCTGCTGGTCGAGCACGTGCACCAGCTCGTGCATCTCCCGGGGCAGCGACGGCAGCTTGGTCAGCCCGTAGAGGTAGAGCAGGTTGCCCACCGCCTCCAGGTGGTCCATGACGTCGTCCAGGAGCGAACCGAGCCGGTAGATGTCCTCGCGGTCGAAGGGGGTGACGAAGGTGGAGTTGATCTTCTTGTACAGATCGTGGGTGATCTGGTCGCTGTCGTGCTCCACCTCGGTGAGCCGCTCGCTCACCGACTGCACCTCGACATCGGGCAGGGCCAGCTCGTTGAGCAGCTCGGTACCCCGGACCAGATTCTGCGCGGCCCTGGTGAAGAGCTCGTAGAAAGCGCCCTCGTTGGGGCGGAAGGAAAACCTCACAGCACGGACCTCGTCGTGTCGGGTGGAAGGGGTGGCGGCCGTCGCTCCGGCGCCCTGCTGAGGGGAATGCTAGGGAACCGTCAGATCGGCGATTATCCGGCCCACCCCTGGCCAGATAGCATTCACCGCTCGTTCAACTTCCGTTCACCTTCACCGGCCCCGTGGTTCCCATCAGTCGCTCGCGTTCCCGCTCGATGTCGAAGTCGGCTGGCGGATACCCCAGATCAAGAGTGTCGAACGTCTCACGCAGCAGGTGCGCCACCGCCCAGTCCCGGTACCACTTGCGGTCCGCCGGCACCACGTACCACGGCGCCAGGTCCGTACCGCACCTGGCGAGCACCTCGGCGTACGCGGCCTGGTAGTCGTCCCACCTGGCCCGGGCGTCGACGTCGGACGGGTGGTACTTCCAGTGTTTGGTCGGATCGTCGAGGCGGGCCAGCAGCCGCTCTGCCTGCTCGGCGTTCGAGATGTGCAGGAAGACCTTGACCACGGTCACCCCGGTGTCGGTCAACTCCCGCTCGAACTCGCCGATCTCCGCGTACCGGGGTCGCCAGACCTCCTCCGGCGCCCGCTCCTGGACCCGGGGCACCAGCACGTCCTCGTAGTGCGAGCGGTTGAAGACCCCCAGGCTGCCCGGCGGCGGCAGGGCCCGGCGGATCCGCCACAGGAAGTGGTGCCGCAGTTCCTCGACGGTCGGCGGGCCGAACGCCCGGATGTGCACGCCGAGCGGATTCATCGCCCCGACCACCCGCTTGACCGTGCCGTCCTTGCCACCGCAGTCCATCGCCTGGAGCACCAGCAGCACCCGCCGACCGGCACCCGGGTCGGCCTTCGCGCCAGCGAACAGCATCTCCTGCTTCCGGGCCAGTCCCGCACCCAGCCGGGTGAGCTGCCGGCGGGCCCAGGTCTTGCGGTCCGGCCCGGTCACCTCCGGGCCGGGCAAGCCCGGAGTCGAGCGGGGATCGATCTCCGCGAGGTCCACCGGGCCACCGGGCCGTACCCGGAGCAGGTCGCGTACCGCGCCGCCGTTCGGCGCCACCACGTCAAAGCCACAGTCGTCCACCATCGGAGCATCATCACCCGCCCGCCGCCGGTCCGCGCGACGGAGTCGCATCGTGCCGGGGCGCGGGGCCGGGGATGTCGGGGACGGTCCGCCCGCCGGCAGCGGTCAGACCACCAGGGCCAACCACTTGCGGTACGAGGTGGCAAACGGCTCCGTGCCATCCCCGAGCGCGCCCAACAGCCAGCGTGCCGCCGCCTCAGCCTCCACCACCAGGTCGTCGGGATACCCGAAGCGGGCCCGGTGCTCGGCGAACTCGTCCTCGTCGCGCAGCTCGACCAGGCCGGTCTCGCGACGCCGGACCACGTCCAGGTCGAGGTCAATCAGATGAACCGTGTCCTCGCCCTCCCACCGGGCCGGGCTGGCGATGTCGCAGTAGACCTCGCTGGTGCGGGGCGGCGGGTTGAACATGCCTGTCCACCAGGCGTGGTGCGGCACCAACAGCACGAAGGGAATCTGCTCGACCGACGGCCGGCCGTGGTAGACCGAGCTGGTGCCGGCCGGCACGCCGAGCCAGATGCCGAGATCGTCCTCGGCCAACCGACGGGCCGGGTAGTCGCGGTGGGCGCTGCCGTCGAACTTGCGGTAGATCACACGGATCACGTCGCTCGGCATGAGTCGCACCCTAGCCGATTCCGCCCACGCCTCGCCGTCGGGAAGTTACCGGACGACATGGCGATATTCCGTGCCGCGCGACCGCGACACGGCCTGCTCGGTACCGACCGCGTCCGCCCCGGCGGGTACCGTGCCACGGTGACTCCGCCCCGCACCGCCACCGCCACCGGCAACGCCCGCGACAAGGCACGTCGGCGGAGCGACCGGCTGGGCGGCGCCGAGCTGTTGTCCGCTGCGGTCGGCGCCGTCCCCGGCGGTACGGCCCGTCCGGGCCAGCAGCGGATGACCGCGGCGATCGAGGAATGCGTCAGCACCGGTGACCACCTGCTGGTGCAGGCCGGCACGGGCACCGGCAAGTCCCTGGCGTACCTCGCCCCCGCGTTGACTGTGGACGGCCCTGTGGTGGTCTCCACCGCCACCCTGGCGTTGCAGTCCCAGCTGGTGGAGCACGACCTGCCCCGGTTGGCCGACGCCGTCGAACCGTTGCTCCGACGCCGCCCCACGTTCGCCGTGCTGAAGGGCCGCCACCACTACCTCTGCCTCGCCCGGCTGGAGAACTCCACGGCGGACGAGCCGGAGGACACTCTCTTCGACGCTCCGGCCGAGCGCCCCGGCGGCACCCGCTGGCTCGGTGAGGCCGGCCGGCTGGGCAAGCAGATTCAGCGCCTGCGGGACTGGGCCCTGGAGACCGACACCGGTGACCGCGACGAGTTGGACCCGGGCGTCGACGACCAGACGTGGCGGCTGGTCTCCATGCCCGCCCGCGAGTGCGTCGGCGCGTCCCGCTGCCCGTACGGTGCGGAGTGCTTCGCCGAGGCTTCCCGGGCCCGGGCCCGGGAAGCGGACATCGTGGTGACCAATCACAGCCTGCTCGCGGTCGACATGCTCGCCGGCCGACACATCGTCCCGCCGCACCGGCTGTTGGTCGTCGATGAGGCCCACGAACTGGCGGACCGGGTCTCCTCGGCGGCCCAGGCGGAGCTGACCCCGGAACTGATCGACAGGTCCGCCCGGCGGGCGCGGCCGCTGCTGCGCCCGGAGACGGCCGAAGCGCTGACCGCATCGGGTGACGCCCTCGCGGTCGGGTTGGCCGAGGCACCGGTCGGGCGGATCACGAGCGGGTTGCCCGGCCCGCTACGGGAGGCCTGCACGCTGTTGGACGCCGCCACCCGTACCGCTCTGGACAGCATCGGCGACGTCAAGGCCGACGACCCCGACCCGGTACGCAAGCAGCAGGCCAAGGCCGTCCTCGACGAGTTGTCCACCACCGCTCAGCGGTTGCTGGAGGAGGCCGAGCACGACGTGGCCTGGGTGGAGCGCAACGACGTGACCGGACGGCGGGCACTTGTGGTGGCGCCGCTCTCGGTTGCCGGCACCCTGGCCACCCACCTCTACGACGAGCGGACCGTGGTGGCCACCTCGGCCACGCTCGCGCTCGGCGGGCGGTTCGACACGGTCGCCCGGGCACTGGGCCTCGACTCGCCTCCGCCCGGCCCACCGTCGCCGGCCGCCGCCGCCCTCGCCCAGGCCACCCGGCGACCGTCCACGCCGGACGATTCGGCGGGTGCTACGACACCGAGCCCGCCGGACCCCGCCGACGGGTTGACGGACTCCGGGCTCGGGTGGCGTTCACTTGACGTTGGCTCGCCGTTCGACTATCCCCGGCAGGGCATCCTCTACGTGGCCGCCCACCTGCCCCGCCCGGGGGCCTCCGGGCTGCCCGAGGCCGCCGGGGAGGAACTGCTCGCGCTGGTCACCGCGCTCGGTGGGCGTACGCTCGGGCTCTTCTCCTCGCGCCGGGCCGCGCAGCAGGCGGCGGAGCTGCTGCGCGCGCGGACCGACCTGCCGGTGCTGCTTCAGGGTGAGGAGACGCTGCCGCTGCTGGTCCGACGTTTCCGCGAGGAACGGTCGAGCTGCCTGTTCGGGGTGATGTCGTTGTGGCAGGGCGTCGACGTGCCGGGCGACGCGTGCCAGCTCGTGGTGATCGACCGGCTTCCGTTTCCTCGCCCCGACGAACCGCTCGCTGCGGCCCGGGCGGCGGCGGTCGACGCGCAGGGCGGCTCCGGCTTTGCCGCGGTGAGCGTCCCGATCGCGGCGGTTCGGCTCGCACAGGGCGTGGGCCGGTTGATCCGGGCCAGCGGTGACCGGGGCGTGGTGGCGGTGCTCGACTCCCGACTGGAGACGGCCCGCAGCTACGGCTCGTTTCTCCGCCGCTCGTTGCCCCCGTTCTGGTACACGACCCGCCCGGAAGTGGCCCGGGGCGCGCTGACCCGCCTCGCCGCGAGCTGATCCGGCCGACGGCGCAGCCCGGCGACCGCCGGACCGGGTCAGGGTGCCCGGGCGGCGACGACGACGGCGTCGGGCGGGGTGTCCGGAACGCGCCGGGCGGCGAGGCGGCGTACCGCCGTGTTGAGCACCGCGATGATGGGCACCGCCACCAGCGCGCCGGTGATCCCGGCGAGTACGACGCCGGCCGCCAGACCGATGATCACTGCGAGCGGGTGGATGGCGACCGCCCTACCCATGATCAGCGGCTGGAGGATGTGTCCCTCCACCTGCTGCACACCGATCACCACGCCCAGAATGATCAACGCGGTGACCGGGCCGCTGTCGACCAACGCCACAAGCACCGCCACGCCCCCGGAGAGGGTCGCACCGACGATCGGGATGAACGCGCCGAGGAAGACCAGGGCGGCCAGCGGAAAGGCGAACGGGATGTCGAAGATGACCAGGAAGATGCCGATGCCGACGGCGTCGATGAAGGCGACCAGCACCGTCGCCCGGACGTAGGCGACAAGCGTCGCCCAGGCGGCGCGACCGGCGTCGTCGACCTTCCAACGCGCGGCAACGGGCAGCAGCCGGACCAGGAACCGCCAGATGATGTTGCCGTCGCGCAGGAAGAAGAAGGTGGCGAAGAGGACCAGCACCGTGCCGGTCAGCACCTCGGCCAGGGTGGCCGCGGTGGAGAGGGCACCGCTGGTGAACCGCTCGGTGTTGTTGTCGACCCACCGCTGGGTCTCCTCGATGTACCGGTCGAGGTCGTTGTCCGACAGGTGCAGCGGCCCGGTCTTGAGCCACTCCTGGATCTGCTGCAACCCCTGGGTGGACTTCGCGGTCAGTTCCGGAACGCCCTTGATGAACTCGTTGACCACCAGGGTGAGCGTGCCGATCACCGCGGCCAGCCCGGTCACCAGCACCACCGCGGTCGCCAGGGATCGCGGCAGGCGGGCCCGCAGCAGCCAGCCGACCGCGGGTGCCAGCAGCGCCGACAGCAGCAGCGCCACCGCCAACGGGATGATCACGATGCTGATCGTGCCGACGAGCTTCAGCAGCGCCCAGAAGACGATGCCGATGACGATCAGCCGCCAGCACCACGCGGCGGCGATCCGCAGTGCGTGCGGCACGTCGGCGTCGTCCCGACTGGAGGTGGAGTTGTGCAGCGCGGTGGGCGTCTCGGCACCGACCACCGTCGCCGCCGCCGGTGCCACCGGCCCAGGGTTCGACGGCGACGCCAGGCCGGGCGGCTCCGAGACGTCGGCGGGACTCTGGCGACCCGCTCTGACCGATTCCCGGCCCGACTCGTACGCGCGACGCAGCCGTCCGCGTATCCGCTCGAAGCGGCTCAAGCGCACCTCCCGGCAGATCGGCCTGCGCACTGCGTCAGGTCGGACAGGATACGCCCGACCAGGCAACGGTAGGACGAATTCGCCACCCACAGTGCCCCGCCCGACCGGTCCGCTAACCAGGTGACCACCGACGGCCCACGGGGGACGACACGGTAGCGTCTGCGGCGTGACCGCCGATCCGAACCTCGACTCCGGCCTGCCCATCCGACTGCTGCACGACCGCGTGCTGGTGCGGATGGAGGGCAGCGAAGGCGAGCGGCGTTCCAGCGCCGGCATCGTGATTCCTGCCACCGCGGCGGTGGGCAAACGCCTGGCGTGGGCCACCGCCGTCGGGGTCGGGCCCAACGTACGCTCCATCGTCTCCGGCGACCGGGTGCTCTTCGACCCCGATGACCGATCCGAGGTCGAGCTGCACGGCCGTGGTTACGTGCTGCTGCGCGAACGCGACGTGCACGCGGTGGCCGCCGAGCGGATCGAGGAGAACGCGACAGGTCTCTATCTCTGACCGGCTTCGGTCCCCTCGAACGGCCCACGCGTCGTTTGCCGCGCTCCCCGGCGGGAAGCCAGCCGCACCACCGGCCTGGGGAGGGACGATGCCGGTATTCGTGAAAAAGGTGCTGGCCTGGGGAAGCCTCGCGTTTCTGATCTACTTCATGGCGTTCCGGCCGGAGGGCGCCGCACAGATGTTCAAGGCCATCGGTGCGGCCCTGATGATGATGGCCCAGGGGCTCGGCGACTTCCTCACCAGCCTGATGACGTGAGCCCACCGAGCGGCGCCCCGGTCACCGGCCGGGCCGGAACCGGGCGGACGGGGGCGGTCAGCGGTGGCCGGGTGGCCAGGGGGCGGCGGGACGGGGGCCGTACCAGCCGGGGTGGCCGTATCCGGCGGGGAACGCGGGCGGCGGGGGCGGCGCGGTGAGCACCACCGGGATCGGGACCACCGGCTCCTCGGGGGCCTCGACCGCCCGCTGCGAACCGTCCGGGAACCGCAGGTGGTAGCGGTGCCCGTCCCAGACACCGACCGGCGACTGCGGGTCCCGGCCCACGAAGTACGACCGGTACGCGGCGATGGAGTGGAGCAGTTCCTGTTCCTCCCGGGCCGTCCGGTCCCGGTCGACGGGGCGGCGGTCCAGACCTCGGGTGGCGCCGTCCCGAAGCAACGCCAACCGGGTCGCCGCGAACTGGTAGCCACGCATCGCCCGTAGACCGGCGTCGCCGGCCACCCGCCGGGCCCACACCCGGGCCGCGTGTCGTCGACCGAGGCTGCTCAACGCGGCCACCTCGGGTGGCGTGAGCCAACCGGCCCGGACGTAGTCCGGCAGCACCCGCTCGGTGAGCCGTCCCTCCCAGGCCCGCAGCCACACCGCCAGGCCGACCATGCCGAAGAAGATCGGAACCATCACGCCGACGAAGCCGAAGAGCGAGATCAGCACCTGACCGGTGGCCTGGGTCAGCGTCGGCAGCAGGTTCCACGTCCCGTGCAGCATCATCGCCAGCAGCAGCCCGGCGACCGGGGCGAAGAACCGCACCCGACGGTCCGCCGACCGTGCGGCGATACCGAGCCCGATACCGGCCATCGAGGTGAACAGCGGATGGGCGAACCCGAAGAGCAGGATCCGGACGATGAAGATGGCGATGACCTGTTGCGCCCCGGTCGCCGGCCCGTACTGCTCGACGCCCGAGGCGTACCCGAGCCCGCCGAGGTAGAGGATGTTCTCCACCATCGCGAAGCCGATCGCGGAGAGCCCGCAGTAGACCAGCCCGTCGGTGATGCCGGACCACTCCCGCCGCCGAAACACCAGCAGCAGGATCGGGCCGAGCGTCTTGGTCAGTTCCTCGATGAAGGGCGCGACCAGAACGGCGGTGAGCCCGACGGGCAGCCCCTGGTCGTCGAACCAGTTGGCGGCCGTCTCGTTGACCATCAGTGACGCGGCGGTGGAGACGAAGGCGCCCCACGCGAAGCAGAAGACCAGGTATTTCAGCGGCTCGGGTTCGTACCGGTCGAGCCAGAGGAAGCAGGCCACCAGCACCGGGACCGGCAGGATCGCGGCGGCGGTGCCGACCAGCAACGCCTCTGCGCCAAGGCTGGTGCCGAGCGTGAAGATCATGAAGATCGCGCAGGCCGCGATCAGGATGATCACCCCGATCAGCACCAGTGCCCGTCGCCAGCTGAGGCGGCGTCGCGGCATTCCGGGTACGCCACCCTCCACGCCTGGGGCGACGGGCACGGACGGCGACGGCGGCAGTGATCCGCCGGACGGGGTGACGGCCATGCGGTCAGCGTAGTCATGCCCGGCCCGTCGGGCCGGGCGCATGGCCACCCCGAGGACAGAGCGACGGCAACACCGCCAGCCGACGTGCCAGGGCGCGCCGCAGCCCCGCCAGGGACTTCGACACACGGCCTAGCCGACCGGGGGTGCGGTGGGCCGCTGTACGGCCGGTTCCGGCCCGGCCGGTGCCCCCGGTCGGTCCAGTTCACCGAAGGAGCGCCGCACCAGCCGGTTCGCCTCCTCCTGACTGATGCCGGAGGCCACCAGGAGATCACTGGCGGTGGTACGCACCTGGGCCACCACCACACTGCCGGAGAACCCCACCCCGTCGCCGTACGCCCGGCCGGCCTCGCTGACGGCGCGCAGCGACCGTTCCCGGGCCTGTTCAGGCTCCTCGCCCTGAGCGAACTCCTTCTGTAGCTGGCGCACCGCCTCGGCCAGGTGATCGACGGCGTCCGGCATCGGTTCCGGAATCGGCTCGTCGTCCTCCACCAGGGTCACCGCACGCCGGATCAGCGTGCCGCTGTTGCGCATCGCCCGGTCGATCGGGTCGGCCGCCTCCGCGTAATGGGTGAGTTCGCTGCGCCGATGCCACCGTGCCGGGGAGAGCAGCGCAGTCTCCTTGGCACCTTCGATCGCCTCGGAGAAGGTGGCCAGCTCCTCCTTGTTGTCGCGCAGCCGGTCCAGCGCGCTCTGGATCTTGCCCGCGTCGCGCTCCCGCAGCCCGTCGGCGGCGAGATCGAGCTGGGCGGCGAGCAGGTCCAGCGCCGGCCGGGCCGCCCGGTTGAGCACCCGCAGCGGGTTGAGCGGCAGCAGGATCGCGGTGACCAGCAGCGCGATGCTGCCGCCGACGATCGCGTCGATGAACCGGGGTATCTCCAGATCCTCCACCGACGGGCTGAGCGTCACGATCAGCACCGCGGTCGCCGCGGCCTGGATGACGATGGCGACGCTGCCCCCGGCGAAAACGGTGAGCACGATGGCGGAGGTGACCACCAGCCCGAGCTGCCACGGCCCGGTGCCGAGGAAATAGATCAGCAGGTCGCCGACGAACACCCCGACGCCCACCCCGAGGATCAACTCGATGGTCCGGCGGAACCGCTGACCCACCGAGACGGCCAGGGTGCCGACGGCGGAGATCGGGGCGAAGACCGGTTGCGGATTGCCCAGCAGCTCATGCGCGGCCACCCAGGACAGCCCGGCGGCCAGACCCGCCTGCGCGGCCAGGCCGAGTGACAGGCGCACCCGATGCAGGCGGTCGCGCAGGGTCGCCTTGCTCCGGTGATGCAGCTGCGCCATGGTCCCGGCGATCCGAGCCGTGTCGACGTCGGACCGTCCGTCGCGCGCGCCGTCTCGGCGCAGCAGCCGAGAAAGTCCGCGCCGGGCCACCGTCATGGCCGGGACTACCCACCTGACGCCCGGACATTCCCGCCGAAGCGGCACATCACTCCGGACGGCGGCACCGGATCACGGCTCGTCGCCGGGATCGGGCAGACTCGGGCCGGTGACAGGGTTGATCGCGCGATGGCGTACCGCCGCCCGGGCTGCCGGAGCGGGTGACCCCGCGTCGGTCGACGCCGCCGGGGCGGAGTTGCTCGAACGGTGGCGGGAGCCGCATCGGCACTACCACACGATCGCGCACCTGGCCGCCGTGCTCGACGTGGTCGACCGGTACGCCTCGACCGCGTCGCGACCCGACCTGGTGCGACTCGCCGCGTGGTGCCACGACGCGGTGTACGACCCCCGCGCGGCGGGTGACCGGAACGAGCAGGACAGCGCGGCGCTCGCCGACGCCCTGCTCACCCGGTTGGGGCTGCCTCCCGCCGAGGTGGCCGAGGTGAAGCGACTGGTCCTGCTCACCGCTGGTCACGTGGTGGCTCCGGCGGACGCCGACGGCGCGCTGCTCTGCGACGCCGACCTGGCCGTGCTGGCCGCGTCACCACCGGAGTACGACAGGTACGCCGCCGCGATCCGCCGGGAGTACGCCCACGTGCCCGAGCCGGACTACCGGGCCGGCCGGGCCCGGGTGCTCTCCGGCCTGCTCGCCCTGCCCTCCCTGTACCGCATTCCCGCATTGGCCGCCCGCTGGACCCACCCGGCCCACACCAACCTCACCCGCGAACTGACCCACCTCACCCCCTGACAAGCCCCACCACCCCGCCCCGCCCCGATCATGCAGTTACGGCAGGCGTTATGGATGCTTCGTCCGCTTTGATGCGTACCACGCCTGCATGATCGGCGGCGGGGGCGGTCGGGGGAAGCGGCGGGCGGGAGGGGCGAGTGGGGCGGGAGAGGTGTTTCGGGCGGCGCAGGTTGGCAGCGCGCAGGAGGCGGACGATGTCGCGGCTGGGTACGACCTGAGCACCGAGCCAGACAGCCATCGGGAAGCGCTCGGCGGGAATGTCGTAGTGATCCCGGTCGAAGCCTCGCCCGGGGGCGCCCAGCATCTCGGCGAAGACGTGCAGTTCAGCCAGGGCGACATCGCTGATCAGGTGCGACCAGAGCCGGCCGCGCCCCGGCCAGGCCGGCCGGTCCACGTAGATCACCCCGCCACCGTACCCGCCGCCGACTCAGGTTGATGATCACAAGTGGCCGGTCGTAACCTCGGCCGCATGGCCACCTCCCCGCTCCTCGACGACCTGCGTGCCGCCCTCGGGCCGGACGCGGTGCTCACCGATCCTGACCTGCTGCGCGGGCACGAGCGGGACGAGGCCGACCTGTGTGCCTCGGCCACGCCGCTGGTGGTGACCCGGCCGAGCAGCACCGAGGAGGTCGTCGCGGTGGTCCGGGCGGCCGGGCGGCACGGCGTGCCGGTGGTGCCGCAGGGTGCCCGTACCGGGCTGGCCGGCGCGGCGAACTCCGTCGCCGGCGCGGTGGTGATCAGCACCACCTCGATGAACGCGATCCTGGAGATCGATCCGGTGAGCCGGATCGCGGTCGTCCAGCCCGGGGTGGTCAACGCCGTGCTCACCGCCGCCGTGGGTGAGCAGGGTCTGTGGTACCCGCCCGACCCGGGCTCCTGGGAGTCGTCCACGATCGGCGGCAACGTCGCCACCAACGCGGGCGGCATGTGCTGCGTCAAGTACGGCGTGACCACCGAGTACGTGCTCGGCCTGGAGGTGGTGCTCGCCTCCGGCGAGGTGCTGCGTACTGGGCGGCGCACCGCCAAGGGCGTGGCCGGCTACGACCTGACCCGGCTCTTCGTCGGCTCGGAGGGCACCCTCGGAGTGATCACCGAGGTCACCGTGGCGCTGCGACCCGCGCCCGCGGAGTCGCTGACCCTGGTGGCCGTGTTCGGCTCGACCGCGGGCGCCGGCGAGGCGGTGGCCCGGATCGCGGCCCAGGGACTCTCCCCCAGCCTGCTGGAACTGCTCGACCGCACCCATCTGGGGGCGATCGAGGCGTACCGGCCGATGGGGTTGCGCACCGACGCGGAGGCGCTGCTGCTGGCCGCCGCCGACACCGGTCCCCGAGCGGCGGCGGACCTGGCCGAGTTGGCTGCGGTCTGCGAGGCGGCCGGCGCCGAGGAGGTGTACGCGGCCAGCGACGCCGTGGAGGCCGCCGCGCTGTTGCAGGCCCGCCGGTCGGCTCACCCGGCCATGGAGAAGTACGCCGCGGAGGCGTACCCGGGCGGCAGCGGCGGCCTGATCATCGACGACCTGGCGGTGCCCCGGGGAGCGCTCGCCGCGCTGCTCGACGGGGTGGCCCGGATCTCGGCCGAGTGCCAGGTGCCGATCGGGGTGGTCGGTCACGCAGGTGACGGCAACATGCACCCCAACATCGTGGTCGACCGAGCCGATCCGGCGAGCCTGGAGCGTGGCCGACGGGCCTTCGACGAAATCATGCGGTTGGGGCTGGACCTGGGCGGCACCTGCACCGGTGAGCACGGCGTCGGGCTGCTGAAGCGGGACTGGCTGGCCCGGGAGATCGGTCCGGTGGGCGTACGGGTGCACCAGGCGATCAAGGCGGCGCTCGACCCGACCGGCCTGCTCAACCCCGGAAAGGTCCTCTGACCGTCGGGGCGGTTCAGCCGACCATCTCGGCGGGCGTGTTCTGCGTGAGCAGCAGCAGGATCTCCTCGGCCACCGGCGGTCGCTCCTCCCCCGGACAGTCCTGCGAGGTGATCAGACCGGCTGCGGTCAGCAGGCTGGAGGTGAGCGCGCCGACGCAGCTGACCCGGTAGCCGCGGGCCTCGTCGGTCTCCCGCGCCAAGTCCGGCTCGGCCAGCAGCTGCTGCAGCCGCTCCCGCTGCTCCTCGGTCAACGCGCCGGTCGAGGTGACTCCGTCGCCGGCACAGTCTATGCACTCCCAACGCCCGTCCGGCTCCACGTTCAGGGTGCGCAGCGGACCGTCGGCCCCGTCGTTCTGGAGCAGACTGACCCGGCCCTTTCCGGTTGTGGTGGCCCCCGCGCCGCCGGGTTGCCCGGCGGCCGGCGCACTCGCCTCCACGGGCGGTTCGGAGTTGTCGCCGAAGGGCGCACAGCCGCCGAGAGCGACCGCCAGCAGGACGATGCCGGGCAGGAATGCCAGTCGTGATCGGGAAAGCGCCATCACTCGCGGAACTTACCCCACCGTAGGTAGGAAGCGTAACCCGTCGAAGAGATATCCATGCTCGACGATCTCCAGAGTGGATCTCAGCGGGCCACACCCGCCGCGCCGTCGTCGGCGCCCCGATCCGCAGCGTAGCCGCGCACGTCCGGCGCGCCGAGTCGTGCGGCGTCGGCGGTCGCGTCGTCCGGCATCAGCTGGGACTGTCGCTCGGCCTCCACCCGGCCCCGGTAGTGGGTGACCTCCCGTGCCCGCCGAGCCGCGTCCCAGCCCAGCACCGCGCCCATCAGCTCGGCCGCGTGCTCGGCCGACTCCAGGCCCCGGTGGGCGGTCTCGATCGAGATCCGGGTACGCCGGGTCAGCACGTCCTCCAGGTGCAATGCCCCTTCGGCGCGGGCCGCGTACGTCACCTCGGCGGCGAGATACTCCGGCGCGCCCGCCAGCGGGGAGGCCAGCAACGGGTCGGCGTCGATCAGGGCGAGCAGGTCGAGGGTCAGGCTTCCGTAGCGCTCCAGCAGATGCTCCACCACGCCCACCGGCAAGCCGTGGCGGCGGGCCAGGTCCGCCCGGTCCCGCCACATGGCCGCGTACCCGTCCGCGCCGAGCAGCGGCAGATCAGCCGTACGCGACACCCGTTGGCCACCGAGCCGACGCATCGCCCGGTCGACCACGTCGGCGGCCATCACCCGGTACGTCGTGTACTTGCCGCCGGCCACCAGGAGCAGCCCGAGCATCGGCTCGATGACGGCGTGCTCCCGGGAGAGCTTCGAGGTGGAGTCCGCCTCACCGGCCAGCAGCGGACGTAGCCCGGCGTAGACCCCTTCGATGTCGGCGGTGGTCAGCGGGCGGTCCAACACCGTGTTGACCTGCCGGAGCAGATAGTCGATGTCGCTGGCGGAGGCCGCCGGGTGCGAACGGTCCAGCCGCCAGTCGGTGTCCGTGGTGCCGATGATCCAGTGCCCGCCCCACGGGATGACGAAAAGCACACTGGTGGCCGTACGCAGGATCAGCCCGGTCTCGCCGGTGATCGCCGAGCGGGGCACCACCAGGTGCACCCCCTTGGACGCCCGGACCCGGACCCCGGGCCGCAGCCCGACGTCGTTGAGCATGCGGGACATGTCGTCGGTCCAGACACCGGTGGCGGCGATGACCGTACGGGCGCGTACCTCGAACTCGGCTTCGGGTGCACCGGCGGGCGCCTCCAGGTCACGAACCCGGACCCCGGTGACCTCCCGGGCCTGCCGGATCAGCCCGACCGCCCGGGCACTGCTCACCACGGTCACGCCCAGGCTGGCGGCGGTGCGCGCCAGGGTGACCACCAGGCGGGCGTCGTCGACCTGCCCGTCGTGGTAGCGGATCGCCCCGGCCAGGCCCTCCGAGCGCAGGCTCGGGAAGACCCGGCGGGCACCCTCCCGGCTCAGGTGCCGATGCAGCGGCATGCCCCGACCGCCGCCGAAGAGGCCGGCGAAGGCGTCGTACGCGGCCACCCCGGCACCGTAGTAGGCCCGCCGCAGCAGTCGGGCGGGCAGGTCGCGGACGCCCTGCCCAGCCGGGAGCGGCACCAGGAACGGCACCGGCCGCACCAGGTGCGGCGCCAGCCGGGTGGCCAGCAGCCCGCGCTCGGTCAGCGCCTCGTGCACCAGGCCGAACTCCAACTGCTCCAGGTAGCGCAGGCCACCGTGGATCAACTTGCTGGACCGGCTGGAGGTGCCGGCGGCGAAGTCGCGGGCCTCCACCAGGGCCACCTTGAGGCCCCGGGACGCGGCGTCGACGGCCGCGCCGGCACCGGTCACCCCACCCCCGATCACCAGCACGTCGAACCGCTCGGCCCGCAGCCGACGCAGGTCGGCGGCGCGGCGGGCGGGCGACAGCTGCCCGGCAACGGACCGCAGAACGTTCGGATCACGCACCCGTCCACGTTAACCGGCCCGGTCCTCCCCCGACACGTGCCGGCCCGGGGGCCTCGGATCCGTTGCCCGCCAGATCCGTCCGACGGCGCGGCGGCTGCGTCGTACTGTGTGCGGATGCGGGCGGAACCCACCACACCCGGCTCGACCGCCAGCCCCTGGGCGATCGTCGCGGCGGTACTCGCCGGCTGCTGGACGGTCGCGGTCACGGTCCTGGCGCAGACCGGCGGCTGGGCCGTGGACCAGGTGGTGCTGATCGGCGGGTTGGACCGGCTGGTGCCGCTCTGGCCGGTGGCCTGCCTGCTAACCGTGCTGCTGATCGCCGCCGCGACGCTGCCGTTGGCCCTCGTTCCCCGCTCGGCGGCGGTCCGCGTCACCGGCCGGCTCTGGTTCGCCGGTGCGCTCGTACTCGGTCTGCTCGGGCTGCTGCGGACGATCCCCCCGGTGCACCACGAGGCGTACCTCGGCGCGCTGGCCCTCGTGGCCGCGCTGCTGGCGGTGGTGACGACCCGGCTGCCCTCCCACGTCCTCGGCCCCGGCCGGCAAGCCGAGACCGGGCGGCAGGCGCATCCGCCCGCATCGGACGTCCGTGTGGGTGCCCCGACCGGGCGTCAGGCGCGACTGGACGGACGGCCGTCGGTGGCGGCCCTGCTGGCGGTGGCCGCCGGGCTCGCCCTGCTACTGCCCTGGGTCTGGTGGGGCGCACTCGGCGGGCTGTTGGAGACCGTGCTCGCCGGGCTGGCTGCGGTGGCCGTCGGCGTGCTGGCGGCGACGCTGCTCGACGTTCGGTTCTGGGGCCACTTCGGGGCCGACGAACCACCTCGACCGGCCCGGCTGGTGCTGCTGGGCGGGCTCGTCGCCGGGGTTTTGCTGCTGCTGATCGGTGCCGGCACCGGCCATTCCGGCGCGCAGTTGCCCCTGCTGGTGACGCTGCCGCCGGCCGGTTTCGCGTTGGCCGCGTTGCGGGCCATGAGCCGCCAGCCGGCCACCGGACGTGGTGTCGCCCACCCGGGCACCCGCCGCGTTCTGCCGGATCAACCGATCGCCGGGGGCGTCGTGGCCCACCATTCGGCCGGGGATGGCGGTCGGACGCCGACCACCTGGCTGGTCGGGCTCGGTGTGTTCGGCCCGCTTGCCTTCACCGACCCGGAGGAGGTCAGCCTGCTGCTGGTCGGCAACCGCGACGTGCCGTTCTGGGTCGCGGCCGCGACCGGTGTCGGCCTCGCCGTCGGACTGGTGCTGGCGGTCGGGTACGGCCTGCTGCTGGCCCGCCGATCGGCCCGCACGCCGAGCCGGGTGCTGGCCGCAGCGAGCGCCCTGACGCTACTGGTCACGGTCGGTCTGGTCGGCGCGACCGCCGGACAGCCCGGGCTGCACGGGGAGCGACTCTTCGTACTGCTCCGCGAACAGGCGGACCTGAGCGGTGTGCGCGGCGAGCCAGGGCGGGCGGGCCGGGACGCACGCGCCGAGGAGGTCTACCGGCGGTTGGTCGACACCGCCGACCGGACCCAGGCCGACCTGCGGCGCGATCTGCGGCGGGCTCGACTGCCACACACCCCCTACTATCTCGTCAACGCGATCGAGGTGGCTGGTGGGCCGGCGGTACGGGCCTGGCTGTCCAGCCGATCCGAGGTGGCCCGGGTACTGGTCAGCCAGCAACTGCGTCCGTTGCCGGCGCCCGCCGACAGCGCCACCGGCAGCGCCCCGCCCCCGTCCGGCCCACCGTGGAACATCACCATGATCGGCGCGGATCGGGTCTGGTCCGAACTCGGCGTGACCGGCGACGGCGTGACCGTGGGCAGTTCCGACTCGGGAGTGGACGGGCGGCATCCGACCCTGGCCCAGGGTTTCCGGGGCGGCGACGACTCGTGGTTCGACCCGTGGAACGGCAGTGGGGCACCGACCGACCGCAGCGGACACGGCACCCACACGATGGGCAGCGCCGTCGGGCGGGACGGCATCGGTGTGGCCCCCGGCGCGCGGTGGGTCGGCTGCGTCAACCTCGACCGCAATCTGGGGAACCCGGCCGCCTACCTCGACTGCCTCCAGTTCATGCTGGCGCCTTTCCCGCTCGGCGGCGACCCGTTCCGACAGGGGCGGCCCGCCCGGGCGCCGGAGATCCTGACCAACTCGTGGGGCTGCCCACCGATCGAAGGCTGCGATCCCTCGGCGCTGCGGCCGGCCACCGCAGCGCTGGAGGCCGCCGGGATTCTCGTCGTCGCGGCGGCCGGCAACACCGGCCCGTTCTGCGGCTCCGTGCAGGACCCGCCCGCACCGTACGCGGACGTGCTGACCGTTGGCGCGGTGGACGACCGGCGGCGGGTCACCGCCTTCTCCTCACGTGGCCCGACGATCGCCGGAGTGACGAAACCGGATCTGATGGCACCGGGGGCGGAGGTCCTCTCCGCGATGCCCGGCGGCGGGTACGCCGTGCTCGACGGCACCTCGATGGCCACACCACAGGTGGCTGGTGTGGTCGCGTTGATGTGGTCAGCCAACCCGGAACTCGTCGGCGACCTTGACCGGACGCGGCGGATCCTCCGCGACACGGCCGACCCGATCGAGACCAACGACCCGGCCCGGGCGCGGACCGACGAATGTGGCGGCCCGGCGAACATCGTGGGTGCCGGTCTGGTCGACGCGTACGCGGCCGTGTCGGCGGCCCGTGACTGATCGTCATTCGGGCGGTAGCGGCGTTCGGACCGGACGTGTCTTCTTCCGGACGTAGCGCCCTTGGCCACCGCAAAAGCGCAAATAGCAAATAGATCCCGATAATGCCAATCGCCCATCCCGGTGCTCGGCACGCCCCTACCGTTTCGGTAGAGGAGGCAGCGATGAGCACGGACGACGATCAGGCCCGGCAAGCCCCACCAACCACCGGGGCTGCGGTCCACGGAGTCCCCGGCCAACTGCCGATCGACCGGCTCGACTACGGCGACGCCGAGCAGTTGGCCGAGATGACCGGTGTGGACGAGCCACCCGAGGAGCCGCTCATCCTGGTGGACGAGCCGGTTCAGCACCGACCACCGTACGACCGGGCGCGGAAGCGACGGAACCAGCGGCCACTGCCGACGTAGCGACCAGCCGCCACCGCCGACGCAGGGTCGGCCGGCCACCGCCGACAAAGCGGAAGGGGCGGACCGCTGACGCGGCCCGCCCCTTCCGGCGTTGGAGCTGGACTCAGAAGTCCATGTCCCCGCCGCCCGGGCCAGCCGGTGCGGCCGGGGTCTTCTCCGGCTTGTCCGCCACGACGGCCTCGGTGGTGAGGAACAGCGCGGCGATCGACGAGGCGTTCTGCAGCGCGGAACGGGTCACCTTGGCCGGGTCGATGATGCCCGCGGCCAGCAGGTCGACGTACTCGCCGGTCGCGGCGTTGAGGCCGTGACCCGAGTCGAGGTTGCGGACCCGCTCCACCACGACGCCGCCCTCAAGGCCGGCGTTCACGGCGATCTGCCGCAGCGGGGCGTCCAGCGCGATCTTCACGATCTGCGCGCCGGTCGCCTCGTCGCCGGCCAGGTCGAGCTTGTCGAAGGCGGTCTTGCCGGCCTGGACCAGCGCGACACCACCACCCGGGACGATGCCCTCCTCGACGGCGGCCTTGGCGTTGCGGACCGCGTCCTCGATGCGGTGCTTGCGCTCCTTGAGCTCGACCTCGGTGGCCGCGCCGACCTTGATCACCGCAACGCCGCCGGCCAGCTTGGCCAGCCGCTCCTGCAGCTTCTCCCGGTCGTAGTCGGAGTCGCTCTTGTCGATCTCGGCCCGGATCTGGTTGACCCGACCCTGGATCTGCTCGGCGTCGCCGGCACCGTCGACGATGGTGGTCTCGTCCTTGGTCACCACGACCTTGCGGGCCCGGCCCAGCATGTCGAGGCTGGCGGCGTCCAGCTTGAGGCCGACCTCCTCGCTGATGACCTGGCCACCGGTGAGGATGGCGATGTCGGTCAGCATGGCCTTGCGGCGGTCACCGAAGCCCGGCGCCTTGACGGCGACCGACTTGAAGGTGCCACGGACCTTGTTGACCACCAGCGTGGCCAGGGCCTCGCCCTCCAGGTCCTCGGCGATGATCAGCAGCGGCTTGCCGCCCTGCATGACCTTCTCCAGGATCGGGAGCAGGTCCTTGACCGACGAGATCTTGCTGTTCGCGATCAGGATGTACGGGTCGTCGAAGACGGCCTCCATACGCTCCGGGTCGGTCATGAAGTAGGCCGAGATGTAGCCCTTGTCGAAGCGCATACCCTCGGTGAGCTCCAGCTCCAGCCCGAAGGTGTTGCTCTCCTCGACGGTGATGACGCCTTCCTTGCCGACCTTGTCCATCGCCTCGGCGATGATCTCGCCGACGCTGGCGTCACCAGCGGAGATGGAGGCGGTGGAGGCGATCTGCTCCTTGGTCTCGACGTCCTTGGCGAGCTTCAGCAGCTCCTCCGAGACGTTGGCGACCGCAGCCTCGATGCCCCGCTTCAGGGCCATCGGGTTGGCACCGGCGGCCACGTTGCGCAGGCCCTCGCGAACGAGTGCCTGGGCCAGGACGGTCGCCGTCGTCGTGCCGTCACCGGCTACGTCGTCGGTCTTCTTGGCGACCTCCTTGACCAGCTCGGCGCCGATCTTCTCGTAGGGGTCCTCGAGCTCGATCTCCTTGGCGATGCTCACACCATCGTTGGTGATGGTGGGGGCACCCCACTTCTTCTCGAGCACGACGTTGCGGCCCTTGGGGCCGAGTGTCACCTTCACGGCGTCGGCGAGCTGGTTCATGCCCCGCTCGAGGCCGCGGCGCGCCTCTTCGTCGAACGCGATCATCTTGGCCATACGGCGTTGTCCTCCTGGACACTCACGGGCCACCCGAGTGTGTGCCCCGGATGGGCCGTCTGGTGTACGCACCTTGGGACGTCGCCACCTGGCGACGGCGACGTCTCCTCGGCCGGGCCGGATAGCCCGCGACGACCGGCCACGTGCCCCACCCGTGGTTATGTCACGAGCGCGACCGCAGCCCCACCGTCCCGACCAGCTGGCACTCACGCCATGCGAGTGCCAATGACTTGTTTAGCACTCTGCCCTGCCGAGTGCAAGCACGATGGCCCGGGTCAGCCGAGTTCGGCTGCCAGTTGGGCGGCGTTCACCGGACCCTCGTGTGCCCGCTGCTCGGCATAGGTGACGACCAGCCCGACCAGCTGCGCGAGGTACGCCGGCAGCGTCAGCACCGCGACCACCGCAATCGTCAGCACCGCGCCCACCGCCGTGCCCGGCGAGTCCAACGGAGTGGTGCCGAACGGCAGGATCGCCAGCGACTCCAGCACGCTCGCGGCCAGTGAGAAACCGATCACGGCGGCACCCACAAGCGCCACCCGGCCGAGCAGCAGCCCCAGCCGGTCACGCAGCATTCGATGCGACCTGCTGAGCGGATCGTGCCGCTCGAAGAGGTAGACCGGGCCGGCCAGGGCCAGCGCGAACGCCGCGTACACGCCGGGCAGGAAGCACAGACAGAATCCGAAGGTGATGATCAGGGTGATGAGCAGTGTCCAGCCCCACAGACCGAGCGCCCGACGCGCTCCGTAGCGCAGGGCGGCACCGAGGCCGGCCGACTCGCCGACCGCCTGCCGGGCGATCACCCAGGTGCCGGCGGCCCAGCCGACGGCCTGCACCACACCGAGCAGCAGGCTGCCACCGAGCACCACGACCAGGAGCGTCGCGAGATCGGACCAGAAGTTCGCCGGCAGCGCGGCGGAGTCGCTGGCGAGCTGGGCGTCCCAGCGGGCCGAGGGGTCCACGGCCAACACGAGCACCGACAGCACCGCGGCCGGCAGCGCCTGGGTGAGTACGAGGATCGGCAGCAGGGGTCGCCACCCCCGGCGGGCGGCACCCACACATCGGGCGAACCAGCCGCCCAGCCCGGCCCCGGGCGGGGTCACCAGGGCGTCGGAGGGGTCGAGGCCGTAGCCGCCCGGGGGGTACCAGCCGTAGAACGGCTGGCCGGGATACGGCGTCATGCCGGGGTGGGACGGCTGCATGGGATGAGCCGGCTGCGCACCGTACGCGGGCTGGCCCGGGAGGGGTGGTTGACCGACCCATCCGGCGGGCGGCTGCGGCTCACCCGGAGGCGGAGAGGGCGGACCTGTCGGGGGCGGCTGGTCGGACATGGGACCTCCTCAGCGACGGCTGGCTCGGCCCATGATCTTCCCTTGTGGGGCGCCGGCACCGCTGCCCCCTCCGGCGATGGTCACGCCACCCCGACGACGATCGGTCGGTGGGGGGTGGGTGGTCGGCGCTCAGGCGATGACGCGCACCCGCTCGGCCTGTGGCCCCTTCTGGCCCTGGGCGATCTCGAACTCCACCCGCTGACCGTCGTCCAGCGCCTTGTAGCCGTCCATCTCGATCGCGGAGAAGTGAACGAAGACGTCCTGCCCGCCGTCGACGGCGATGAAGCCGTAGCCCTTCTCGGCGTTGAACCACTTCACGGTGCCTTGTGCCACGGTGTTTTCCTCACTCTGCACGGCGTTCCACTACCTCGGGTCGCCAGCGAACCGGCACCCGGAAACCACCGGTTTCGGCGGTCGGCGACGACCACTGAAACGGGTGACCGAAATCGCACGCTACACGAGGAGTGACGACGGCGCACGACCACAAATCGGGCGTATTACAGTCGTCCGTATCGTCGTACGTCATTGTGATAAGCATTCCGGCATGACAAGCGTCACCGACGGGACGGCCCTGCGCCGGGCCGTCATCCGCCGAGTCGAGCCAGCCGACACAGCTCGCATGCGGGCGCTGCGCCTGGAGATGCTCGCGGACGCGCCGCTGGCCTTCCTGGAGACGATCGCCGAGGCCGCGGCCCGACCACACGCCGAGTACGCCGCCCGGGTCGCCCGGGTCTCCGCCGGCCCCGACACGGCGCAGTTCGTGGCGGATCCGGGCGGCCGGCTCGTCGGGCACGTCGGTGGCATGGCACACCCGGCCGAGCCGGGAGTGACCGTGCTCTACGCCGTCTACATCACTCCGAGCTGGCGGGGCACCGGCCTGCTCGCGGAGCTGGTCGGTGGGGTGGCGGACTGGTCCCGGGCCTGCGGACGGAACGAGCTGATGCTCGAGGTCGTGGTCGGCAACGACCTCGCCTACCGGGCCTACCAGCGGCTGGGTTTCGTCGACACAGGTGTCCGCGTCCCGCACCCCAACATCCCCACCCTGCGCGAACTCCAGATGCGCAGGGCCGCGTAGACCCCGACGGACGATCGCCGACCCGGGGCGGCTCCGGGGAAGACCCCGGAGCCGCATCAGCTCTCAGACGTGCCGGCGGCTCTGCACGACCCGGAACCGGTTCGCCACGTACGCCCCGTCGGTCAATGCCGAGTTCGCCGCCGCGTTCGCTCCGCTGCCGTGGAAGTCGGAGAAGGCCGCTGACTGGTTCACGAAGACGCCGCCGGTGAGGTTGGCTGACAGATGCACCCCGACCTCGATCGCCGCCGCCTCGGTGGCGTCCAGCACCGCGTCGTCGGTGGAGTAGACCGCCGCGGTGAGGGCGCCCTTCTCGCCCACGGTCGAGCGCAGGATCTCCAGGCTGTGCGCCGTGGAGTCGGTGGCGATGGCGAAGGAGATCGGCCCGAACCACTCCCGCGAGTAGGTCTCGGTGTCGCCCGCGTCCAACTTCACGATGGCCGGCGTACGCACCACGGCGTCCGGGAACGAGGGGTGCTCGACGGTACGCGACTCCAGCACCGGCGAACCGACCTTGGTCACCTCATTCAGCCGCTCCAGCACCCCGTCGTTGACGATCGCGCCGGTCAGTTCCACCCCGCGGGCCGGGTCACCGGTGAGCTTGCCGACCGCCGCGGCGATGCCACCGGCCACCTCGTCGAAGCTCTTGTGCCCCTGGTCGGTGTCGATGCCGTCGCGGGGGATGAAGATGTTCTGCGAGGTGGTGCACATCTGCCCGCTGTAGAGCGTCAGCGTGAAGCCCAGGTTGCGGCACATCCCGGCGAAGTCGTCGGTGGAGTCGATCACCACCGTGTTGAGCCCCGCCTTCTCGGTGTACACCGCCGCCTGGCGGGCGTTCGCCTCCAGCCAGTCGCCGTACTCGGTGGAACCGGTGAAGTCGACGATCTTCACCGCCGGGTGCAGGGCCAGCGTCGAGGCGAGCTTCTCGCCGGGGGCCTCGGCGGCCAGCAGCACCAGGTTCGGGTCGAAGCCGGCCTCGGCGAGCACCTCCCGGGCGTACCGCACGGTGATGGCCAGCGGCAGCACGGCGCGCGGGTGCGGCTTGACCACGACCGGGTTGCCGGTGACCAGCGAGGCGAACAGTCCCGGGTACGAGTTCCAGGTCGGGAAGGTGTTGCAGCCGATGACGAGGGCCACGCCCCGGGGCACCACGTGGAAGGTCTTGGACATCCGCAGCGGGTCGCCCTTGCCGGCGGCCTTCTCCCAGCCGGCGGTGCCCGGGTGCCGGGTCATCTCCGCGTACGCGTAGGCCAGCGCCTCCAGCGCGCGGTCCAGGGCGTGCGCACCACCGGCCTGGAAGGCCATCACGAAAGCCTGACCACTTGTGAACTGCACCGCGTTGGCCAGCTCGAAGATGTTCTTGTGCAGCCGGTCGAGGATCTCCAGACAGACACCCACCCGGGTCTGCGGGCCGGCGTCCCGCCAGGCGGGCAGCGCCGCTGACGCGGCGGTGACCAGTTGTTCGGCGTCGACGTGCGGGTAGCGGACGTTCAGGGCGACGCCGAACGGGCTGTGCTCGGTGGCGACCCGGTCGCCGTCACCCGGCTGGTCGAGCGGGAAGTCCCCGCCCAGGTACGCCTCGAAGGCGGCCTTGCCGTCGGCGGTGGCGGTCTCGCCGTACACCCGTGGGCTTGGTGATTCCGGGTAGGCGGACCAGTATCCCCGCTCCGTGATCGCGGTCAGCGCGCGGTTGAGGGTCTCGGCGTGCCTGTCGTAGCGGGGGTGCGGGGTCTCCGTCATGCTCGCCATCATGCAACACGAAGCCCTCAGATCAGTAGGGGCGTGTCACAACTTCAGATGGTCAGCTGCCAATCGGTCCAGGCGTCGACCGGGCGGAACCCGAGCTGCTCGTTGATGCTGATCATGTGATCGTTGACCGCCGCGTTCCAGGTGTCGATCGCGGTCAGGGCCGGCTCGTGGGCAAGTGCGTGCCGAAGGTTCTCGACCTTGACGAGCAGGCCGAGGCGATGGCCCCGGTGTGCGGGGTCGACGATGGTGATCTCCTGCCAGGCGTGCCACGGCGTCGACGGGCCCCTGTCGATCATCGTCCAGGCGACCATCCGGCCGGTCGCCTCGTGCACCGCGCCGACGTGGTAACGCCGTCGGCCCCGCAATCGCTGGATCCGCTCGATCTCCCGCAGCCGCGCGGCGTCCACCTGCTCCGCCTCGATCGCGAGATCCCCCATCGGCGCGTCGACGAGCAGCCGACTCTCCAGCCTGGCGATGTCGACCACGTACTCCTCGGCCACCGGCCCCCGCCAGGCGACCGTCCGGTAACCGGCGGCGCGGACGCGGGCTGCATCGTGCAGGGCGGTCAGGGCCGCCGGGTCGAGCCGCGTGGTGTCCAGTCGACGCCGCACCTCTGCCAACGCGGCCTGCGCGCCGGCCGCCGCCGCGAAGGCCGCCCCGGGCGCCTCCCGCCCCGGTCCGCCGGGTAGCGGCCCGGGGGTCTCACCGATCAACCGCTCGCGGCCGTGCTCGGCGGCCACCTTCCGGGCGTACGCCAGCAGTGCTCGGCCCACTCCCCGCCGCCGCTGCGCCGGATCGACGGTCAGCTCGACGGTGGCGATGCCGGTGTTCTCCAGTTGCGGCAGCCGCATCCGCAGATGACCGGCCACCTCGCCGTCCCGCCGGGCCAACGCCTGATGGATCACGTTGCCGTGCGGCGGATGGGCGACCAGGAGCCCGAACTCGGCACGGTCTCCCACCGGCAGATCGGGCAGGTCGACCGCCTGCGCCGCCGCGACAACGCGGTACGCCTCGTCGAGCGCTGCCTCGTCGGTGGACTCGTACGGCATGACGGCGATGTCCATGGCGGTGAGCGTGCCGGCACCGCCCGGCCACCGCCACCGGTTTTCGCCTGTCACACGTTGAGCTGCCAGTTGCTCCACCGGTCCTGCACCCGGAAACCGAGCTGCTCGTTGATGGCGATCATGTGGTCGTTGCTTGCCGCGTTGAAGGTGTCGATCACTCGTACGCCCGGCTCGTGGGCGAGCAGGTGCCGCAAGTTTTCGATCTTGGCGAGCAGGCCCAGCCGGTGTCCCCGGTGCTCGGGGTCGACGATTGTGATCTGCTGGAACGAGTGCCAGTCCGCGGAGGCACCGACGTCCAACAGCGTCCACGCGACCAGCCGACCGGATGCCTCGTGGCGGACGCCGACGTGGTAACGCCGCCGGCCCCGCGCGTCCAGCGCCGACTCGGTGGCGCGCAGGCGGTCGGCGTCGACCTGCTCCGGCTCCCACGCCAGATCGCCCATCGGCGCGTCGGCCAGCAGCCGTCCGTCGAGGTACGCCACGTCGGCGGCCAGGTCGTCGGGGGTGTACCCGCGCCAGCACAGCACCTGGTAGCCGGTCGAGCGATCCCGGGCGTCGGCCAGCAGCGCGTCCAGCTTCGCCTGATCGAGGGAGGCGGTGTCGAGGCGTCGCCGCACATCGGTCAGGGCGTTGACCGCGCCCATGGCCGCAGCGAACGCGTTACCCGGCGACCGACGGCCGGGCTCGCCGGCAAGCTCCGCCCGGCTCATCGCACTCACCCGTTTACGCCCGCGCTCGCGCAGCAGGCCGAGGCCATGTTCGGCCAACGCTCGGCCGACGCCTCGGCGGCGTCGTGCCGGATGCACGATCAGCTCAGCGGAGGCGTTTTCGGTGTTGTCCAGCTGCGGCAGGTCCAGTCGGAGAAAACCGGCCGGCACACCGTCGATCCGCGCCAGCAGCATGCTGGTTTCGTAGCCCGGCATCGGATGGCGGAGCAGGGCGGTGAATCGTCGCCGGCAGAGCGGCGGGAAGTCCGGCTCGTCGGCGGCCACCTGTGCGGCACCGATCTGATACGCCTGCTCGACGGCCGCCTCGTCGGCGGCCCAGACCGGGGTGATGGTGATGGTCATGCCGGCAGCCTGCGCCAGCGACAGACGAGCGGGCCAGCGAATTTTCGCTGGCCCGCTCGGACGTTGGTCGGGAGGGACGATCGCACAACGCCTCCGGCGCTGGGTCGTAAAGACTGAAAGTCTACGGCGAAGCGCCCTCCCGCACGGAGCATCTTGCGCCGTCCGTTTGCGGTCGTCAAGTCCCTGGCGGCGTGTTTCGCTCACTCCCTGCGAAATGCCGCTTACTAATCCGTTCGTCGTCAGCTCAGCAGGCCCGCGTCGCGAGCGGCCCGCAACGAAGGCTTGATCCGGTGGGTGGGGCCGACCTCGCCGGCGACCGCGTCGAGGGTCTTCAGCCCTTCGCCGGTGTTGAACACCACCGTCTCGGCGGTCGGGTCCAGTCGGCCCGACTCGACAAGCTTGCGCAGCACCGCCACGGTCACCCCGCCGGCCGTCTCCGCGAAGACCCCGGTGGTACGCGCCAACAGGCGTACCGCCGATCGGATCTCGTCGTCGTCGGCGTAGTCCATCCAGCCACCGGTGCGGCGCACCGCCTCCAGGGCGTACAGCCCGGCGGCCGGGTCGCCGATGTTCAGCGACTTGGCGATCCCGGTCGGCTTGACCGGGGTGATGACGTCGGTGCCGCCGTGCAGTGCGGTGGCGATCGGGTTGCAGCCGGCCGACTGCGCCCCGAAGACCTTCCAGCCACCGGCCGGGGCCTCGACCAGGCCGATCTCGACCAGCTCGCTGAACGCCTTGTCAATCTTGGTGAGCAGCTCACCCGAGGCCATCGGGATGACCACCTGGGCGGGGATCCGCCAACCGAGTTGCTCGGCCACCTCGTAGCCGAGCGTCTTGGACCCCTCCGCGTAGTACGGCCGCACGTTGACGTTGACGAAGGCGGTGTCCTCGAACTCGTCGGTCTCGACCAGTTCGCCGCAGAGCCGGTTCACGTCGTCGTACGACCCGTCGATGGCGACCAGGTCACCGCCGTAGACGGCGGTCGTGACGACCTTGCCCTGCTCCAGGTCGCTGGGGATGAAGACCACGGAGGGCGTACCCACCCGGGCGGCGTGCGCGGCCACCGAGTTGGCCAGGTTGCCGGTGGAGGCGCAGGCGAACCGGGAGAAGCCAAGCGCGCGAGCGGCGGTCAGCGCCACCGACACCACCCGGTCCTTGAAGGAGTGGGTGGGATTGGCGCTGTCGTCCTTGACCCAGAGCGGAGCGGTGATGCCCAACTCGGCGGCGAGCTGGTCGGCGGCCACCAACGGGGTGAAACCCGGGTCCAGGGTGACCCGGGCGGCCGGGTCCTGGCCGGCGGGCAGCAGGGCGGCGTAGCGCCAGAGGTTGCGCGGGCCGGCCTCGATCTGCTCGCGGGTGACGGTGGCGAGTGCGGCCGGGTCGTAGTCGACCTCCAGCGGGCCGAAACACTCGTAACAGGCGTGCTGGGCGGCGAGCGGGTAGCGGGCCGAACAGGCCCGGCAGACCAGGGCACGGGCGGGGCTGGCGGCGGTGTCGATGCCGGACGGGGCGAGCGTCGACGTCATGTCGAAGTCCTCTCATCTTTCCCCGCATCGCACCCTGCGGCGGGGACGGAATTGGCACCTGCCCCGCCGGACGCTCAACGGTGAGCGCGCGAGGTGGTTGCCGGGGCGTCGTCGGGCCGTATCCCTCAGCCCCTCTGGATGAGGTATGCAGTTGTGTCGCCGAGTCTAGGCAATCCGGACGCAGCCGTCGCCTGTCAATCTCAGCCTGTGAGCGAAACCTCAGCGGCGCCGTTCGTGCCCCCCGGCGCCGCTGAGCATCGCCGTCAGGCTGGCACGGACCGCCGTTCGTCCTCGGCCAGGGCGACCGTGGCGGCCCCGCGTCGCCAGAGCGTGTCCACCGCCCAGGTGCCCGGGCCGAGCACCGCCACCAGGAAGAACGCCCAGCAGAAGAGGACGGACAGTTCGCCGTTGTTGCGCAGCGGCAGTAGCGCCTCGGGCTGATGGACGACGAAGTACGCGTAGGCCATGGAGCCCGACGCCACCAGAGCCGCGGGTCGGGTGAACAGGCCGAGGAGAACGAGGGCACCGCAGATCAACTGGATCATCGCGGCGTACCAGCCCGGCCACTGGCCGAGCGGCACCGCCTCGCCGGTGCCACGGTTGCCGCCGAAGACGCCGAAGACGGACGACATGCCGTGAATGAGAAATAACAGCCCGATGACAATGCGGAACAGGGACAGAGCCGGCCCGCCGAACCGGTCAGTACGCATTGGTACCTCCTACGAGTGGGGTGGTGGTACCAGAATGCGGAATCTATAGATAGTTGTCGATGCAATCTCTCTTGTTGGGAACGCTCCCACACTCAGTCTAGCGGCCGAAACTTTCGGGGGCACCCCTACCACGGAAACCTTATGGTCTGCTTACGTGGGTGGCGGGAGCACAAGCCGCCGTGGCCGGGTGCGACGATGCTCCGATGCCACCCACAACGGTCCGCAGCCCGGCCCCTGGTGGGCGTCGGCTCGTCGCCGTGTCGGTCTCGATCACCGCAACGCTCGGCCTGCTCGCCGGCTGCGCCCCGGCCGGCGGCCTCGCGAGTGGGCCGCCCGGCCCGACCCCGGCTTCCCGTGGGCCCGGCAGCGCACCGTCCGACGCCGCCGAGCTCGGCGGTACGCCCTCCCGGGACGGCGATCCCGGGGGAAGCAACGGCCCTACGTCCGGCTGCCCCGACTCCGGTGTACGGATCACCTACCGCGGCGTCAGCGCCGCGATGGGGCTGCGGGCGATGGGCCTGGAACTTGTCAATTGCGGCGACCGCCCCTACCGGCTGCACGGCTACCCTGAGCCGCGCCTGCGGGACGCGGACGGCGACGTCATCCCGGTTCGGGTGATCCGGGGCGCGAAGGGGATCACGTCCGGCTTCGACGACCCACCCCGCCCCCTGGTCCTGGCCCCCGGCGAGGCGGCCGGCACCGCCCTGCTCTGGCGCAACCTGGTCGACAATCCGACAGTGGTGGCGACCAACGCCGAGCACCTCGACGTCGCCCCGCTGCGCGGCCGGCCCGCGCAACGGGTCGTCATACAGGGCCACATCGACCTGGGCAACACCGACCGGCTCGGGGTCAGCGCCTGGCAGAAACGCGAGCCGAGCACGCCGGAGCCGACGCGGGCGGTGCCCAACCCGCCGCCCACCACACCGGTCCCGCTGCTCTGACCGGACGGAGCACACGGGCGGAGCGGGCGCGGACAGCGGGCTCAGCTGGTGATGTCCTTGCGGGTGAAACGCCAGAACGCCAGACCCCAGAACACGGTCGCGTAGCAGATCGCCGAGACCGTGCCTCGCACGATGTCGTCGGTCTGTACGGGCGTGGAGAGCAGCCCCAACCACGCGGTGCTGTAGTGGGTCGGCAAAAAGGACCGGATCGCGCCGAGCGCGGTGATCTGGTCCAGGATGCTGGAGAGAATCCACAGCAGCACCGCGCCACCCACCGCGCCCAGCGCCGCGTCGGTGGTCACCGACAGCAGGAAGGCCAGGCCCGCGACCACCAGCAGGACGATCGCCAGGTACCCGAGCACCGCGAGCAACCGCAGCAGCCCCTCGCCCGGCTCCAACTGCGCGGCGACCGTGCTGCGCAGCGGCGACCAGCCGTAGCGCAGGGTGCCGATGGCCAGTGCCGTGCCGGCGAGCAGGATCAGTGCCAGCGCCGAGTACGCGAGCGCGACAAGCAGCTTCACCGTGAGCAGTCGGGCCCGGGGCACCGGAATCGCCAACAGGTAGCGCAGGCTTCCCCAACTCGCCTCGCTCGCCACCGTGTCGCCGCAGAACAGCGCGACCACGACGACGAGCAGGAACGAGGCGGACACGAAGATGGTGAAGAGGGTGAAGTTCAACCCACCAGAGGTGGCGAGATCGATCAGGCTGCCGAACTCGCCCCCGCCGTTGTCGTCGTCGTTGGTGTCGAACTGGAACGCGATCAGGATGATCAGCGGCAGCAGCACCATGAAGCCGAGCGCCAACTGGGTACGCCGACGCGACGCCTGCCGGCGGAACTCGGCACCGAACGGCAGCGTCCGGGCGGGCCGGTAACCCGCCGCCGCTCCCGAGGCGGCGACGCTTGTCGTGTCCCGCGTCGGCTCGACAGTCGATCCCGCCATCACCGGTCCCCGCTTCCCCGAGAGTTCTCGCCCACCAGGGCGAGGAAGGCGTCCTCCAGGCGGCGCCGGGGCACCACCCGGTCCACCGCGATGCCGGCCCGGACCAGCTCGGCGACCACTTCGCTGCGGGCGGTGCCGTTGGTGTCCACCACCAACTGCCCGTCGGCGTCGTCCAGCACCCGTACGCCGCCGAGGCCGTCGAGCACGGTCCGGGCCGCGGTCGGGTCGCTCACCTCGAACAGCACGCTGGGCGAGTCACCGACGATCTCCTCGACCGGTCCGGAGGCGACAATGCGGCCCTTGTTCACCACCACGGCGTGGGTACAGGTCTGCTCCACCTCGGCGAGCAGGTGGCTGGAGACCAGCACCGCCCGACCGTCGGTCGCGTACCGCTGGAGTACCCGGCGCATCTCGGCGATCTGCGGTGGGTCCAGCCCGTCGGTCGGTTCGTCGAGCACCAGCAGTTCCGGCAGACCGAGCATGGCCTGGGCGATGGCGAGGCGCTGCCGCATGCCGTGGCTGTACTTACGCACCCGCCGGTGTACCGAGGAACCCAGCCCAGCGATCTCCAGTGCCTGCTCGAAGTGGGCGTCGGCCTTCGGCCGGCCAGTCGCCCGCCAGTACGCCTCAAGGTTCTCCAGGCCGGACAGATGCGGCAGGAACCCCGGCCCCTCCACCAGTGCACCGATCCGCGACAGCACCGGCGAGCCGGGCACCAGACGGTGCCCGAAGACGTAGATCTCCCCCGCGGTCGGCTGGGTCAGCCCCATCAGCACCCGCAGCGTGGTGGTCTTCCCGGCGCCGTTGGGCCCGAGCAGGCCGACCACCTGACCGGGGTGCACCTCGAAGTCCACCTCGGAGACCGCGACGAAGCCGTCGGCGTACTCCTTGCGCAGCCGGCGCACGGCCAGCGGGGTGTCCGCGTACTCCGAATGCACCGAGGTGTCCTGGCGACGGTGCCGGCGGCGCAGCACGGCCACGAGCACGACGAGCCCGACCACGATCGCGGCGAGCAGCCCGACCAGGATCCAGCGCCAGAGCGCCGCCTCGGTGGGGATCGGGTCGCTGTCGACAGTCGGCAGGCTGATCGGCGTGTCGCCGACCGCGACTGTGTGGACCGCCGGCTCGATCGGGGTCGTGTACGCCTGGTCCGAGGTGGCCACCACCAGCCGGAGCCGGTGCCCGGCCTCCACCCGGTGCACGATCGCCGGCAGGGTGACGGTGACCGGCGCGGCGGCGTCGACGCTTGCCGGCAGGGCGGTGAGCCGGATCGGCGCGATCAGGCCGCTGGGCAGGGTTGCCGCCCCCTCCGGGTCGACCACGTAGAGCTTGGCGAAGAGGACGGCCTCGCCGCTGCTCGACGCGGCGCGCAGCGACACGGTCGGCGCACCGACGATGTCGACCGCCTCGGTCAACGGCTCGGACTCGAACCGGGCGTGCTGCCCGGGTATGTCGCCGGCCACCCCGCCGAGCAGCGAGCTCAGCGAGCCGGCGAACGGCACCGAGGAGATCGCGGCCGGGTTGCCGCCGGGCGGGTTGGCCACCGGCTGAGCCGGGCCGGCCACGGCCACCTCCACCCGGGAGTCGCCGCTGATACCGGGATAGTCCTCGGTGCGGTAACCGGTGGCGACCAAACCACGGTCCATGGCGTCGAAGCCGGCGATCCGCGAGAAGGTGAAGGTGTCACCGGGTGGGTCACCGTCGCCGGACACGTAGTGGTCGAGCCACTGCGCGGTCAGGAACTTCACCCGGTCGGAGTCGGTCTGCGGTCCGGAGCCGCCGTCGTGGCCGCCGGTGAACCAGGCGACCCGGACCGGGGTGCCGTTCGCGGCGATGCCCCGGGCGTTGGCGTCGGCCTCGGCGAGCGGGAAGAGGGTGTCCGCGGCGCCCTGCACCAGCAGGGTGGGCGCGGTGATCCGGTCCAGCACCCCGGCCGGGCTGGACCGGCGCAGCAGGTCGACGGCGCCCTGGTCGGCCCGGCCGGTGGCGGCGATGCGCAGGTACGCGGCGCAGACGTCGGCGGCGAACCGTCCGCAGGAGGGATCGGGCAGACCGCCGACGGCCGGTGCGCCGGGTGCGGTGCCGGGCCCCTGGCCCGGGGCGGGGCTGGGCGGCCCGGCGCCGGGCGCGCCCTCCGGCGTCTCGGCGCCGGTGCCGGAGATCCCGGCCGGGCCGGAGCCGACGTTTCCGCCGCCGCCGAAGAAGATGCCGGCCCAGCCGGACTTGAACACGCCCTCGGTCGGCTCGCCGCCGGCGCTCTCCGGCAGGAAGGCGCGGGACAGGTCGTTCCAGGTGATCATGGGAACGATCGCGTCGACCCGCTGGTCCTGGGCGGCGAGCAGCAGTGCCAGGGCACCGCCGTAGGAGCCGCCGACCACACCCACCCGGGGGTCGCCGGTGGCGTCGGTGCGGATTTCCGGACGCGCGGCGAGCCAGTCCAGCAGCCGCTGCGCGTCGCGTACCTCGTGGTCGGGACTGTCCAGGTGGATCTGGCCGCCGCTGCGACCGAAGCCGCGCGCGGTCCAGGTCAGTACGGCGTACCCCCGGTCCGCCAGATCCTCGGCGTCGGTGCGGACCGACTCCTTGGTGCCACCGAAGCCGTGGGCGAGCAGGACCGCCGGCACCTCGCGGCCGGCGGCGGCGTCGAGCGGAAGGTACAGCGTGGTGTCCAGGTCGACCGGCTCGTCACCGTCCGGTCCGGACCGGACGGTGAGCATCGCGGACTCCGTGCGGAAGGCCGGCCGGTCCGGCCACACCGCCCACACCACGGCCGCCGCCAGCAGGACGACAGCCGCGGTGGCGGCGACGGCCCGGCGACCGGTGGGCAGGGCACGTCGGATCCGCGCGGCCGAGAACGGCGATCTCATTGGGCACACGGTACGGCCCGAAACCTGGGTATTAGCTGAGATCCGCCGTACGTCCGTTCTGGTAGCCCGATCGTCATCCGGCGAAGGTCATCCGCACAGCGTCCAGTCGGCGAACCTTTGGGATGACTTCGCATCGCGGAAATTCCTGCCTTTCGCTCGAATCTATACTCAAGTACGCCTATCTCCCACATGAACGGCACTTACCGTGAGCGAATTGATCGCCGTGAGTCACATCGCTCGAAGTGACGCAAAGCTGACGGTTGCCGGCCGACCGATAGCACCAGCCTTCGATTAGTTTTCCGGTCCGGCGCACGGGACCGGCTCGTCGACGCCGTCGGACAACCTGCGCCATGCCGGAGGAGACAACCATGACCGTTCCCGCTCCGCGGGTCCGTCGCCGGCCCCGGACACCGGGCCGGCTGTTGCCGCTGCTACTCGCCACCGCGCTGCTGCTGCCGGTGGCGTTCCTCGTCGTACAGGCACACCAGTTCGTCGACAACGACCGCGACGTCGTCGCGCGGGAACGGCTCGGTGTCGAGTACCTCCGCGCTCTCGGTCCGGTGACCGAAGCGCTTGTCGACGCGCAGAGCGCCGCCGTCACCGGCCGGTCGCTGCGCCGGGACACCCTCGACCAGGCAGTCGAGCGGGCCGCCGCGGTCGACGCGCGCATCGGTGGTGAGTTGAGCACCAGCGAGCGGTGGGCCGGGCTCCGCGCGAAGTTGGAGGCGCTCCCCGAACGCTCACTGGCCGACCCGGAGACCGCCTTCACCGTGTACGGCGAGGTCACCGACCTGCTGTTGGCCCTGCACGGCAAGGTCCGGGAGACCTCCGGCCTGATCCGGGACCCCGGTGTCGACGCGTACTTCATGCAGGACGGCGTCGCGGAGGAGATGCCGGAGGCGATGGTGGCCGCCGGCCGCCTCACCGACCTGGCCGTCCTGATGAACCGCCGGCCCACGGCCGAACGGATCCAGTCGCTCAGCCAGCTGGCCACCCTCCGGGCTGCCGCCCTGCAACCCGCCAACGACCTGGCCAGCAACCTACGGGCGGTGGTGGAGAACACGGAAAGCGCCGACCTGGGTGCGAACGTGCTCACCCCCTTCGACGCCTACCAGCGCGCGGTCGAGACGATGGCCCTGCACTCCCAGCCGGTCGATCGGGCCGGCACGGTCGACACGACGCGGCTCCTCGCCGCCCGCAACGAGGCGCAGCAGGCCGCGAAGCAACTCCACCCGGTCCTTCTCGACGAGATCGACCGGCTGCTGGTGGAGCGACTCGACGGGCTGGACCAGGATCGCCTGCTGATTCTCGGCGCGGGCGGCCTCGCCGCACTGCTGCTGGCCGGTCTCGCGGTGAGCGGCTGGATGTCCCGTCCGAGAGACACCTCCGCCGCGTCGGCAGGCGGAGTCGTGCCGACTCCGCCGTCCGGCGTCCAGTGGGGTGCCGTCGGGTCACGTCCCGTCGAACCACCACCGGCGCTTCAGCCGGTGGGACAGGTCCACGAGCCGGATCGGTGGAGGCCCTTCGATGCTGCTCGGTAGGCTCCGCATCCGCGGCAAACTCAGCCTGCTGGTGACCATTCCCCTGCTCGGCATGCTTGGGCTGACCCTGCCGGTGGTCTGGGAACGAGCCGGTGTGGCCCAGCGGGCCGCCGACATCGACCAGACCGTCCAGCTCGCCAGCCGGGTCGGCACCCTGCTTCAACACCTGCAGCGGGAACGGATGCTCGCCGTCGGGCTCCTGCTCGGGCAGGTCGAGCGCACCACGCTGGTGCAGGAGATCGCGGAGGTGGACGACCGGATCGTCGATCTGCGGGCCGATTTCGACGGTGACCTTCCGGCCGAGGTGGACACGGCACTCGACGGCGTTGCGCAACTCGCCGAGGTACGCACGGCGGTACTGGCCGGACAGGCCGCGCCGCCGCAGGTCATCGGCGCGTACGGGCCGGTCCACATCGCCCTGATCGACTCGTTGCGGCTGCCGCACGACGTGGACACCCGGACCCCGGCCGGACGCCAGACGCTGGCCCTGGACAGCATCCTGCGCAAGAGCGAGGGCCTCAGCAGCGGCGGTGCCCTGATCGTGTTGGTCGCCGCCTCGCCGAACCCGCAGTTCGCCACCGCCTTCGTGGCCAACATGGCCACCCTCCAGTCGGAGAGCAGCAAGATGCTCGGCCTGCTCACCCCGGAGCAGCAGGCGCTTGTGAACATCGAGCAGACCGCTGTCGACGCACGAACCAGCCCGGAGTTCCTCCAACAGAGCGCCCTGGACCCGGTGGCCGCGGTGGCGGACATCCCCATCCAGGCTCTCTTCCCCACCGTTTCCTCGCTGATCACGCTGGGTCAGTTCGTCGAGAAGAAACTGGTCGCCGACGTGACCGCCGAGGTACGCGCACAACGGCAGACGGCGCTCTCCGGGGCGTACTGGGTGACCGTGCTGGTCGCGGTGATCCTGGTCGGCGTGGTGCTGCTCGCCCTGGCCATCGGCCGCACGGTGACCGGGCCACTGACCCGGCTCACCCGCTCCGCGGACCGGGTCGCCCGGGTCGCGGAGTCCGAGCTGGTCCGGGTGGCCGACGACGAGGTCGACAACGCCCAACCCGTTCGCCTCGATCCCGTCGATGTCCGCGCCAGGGACGAGGTCGGCGACCTGGCCCGCGCCTTCGAACGGGTACAGAACACGGCCGCGCGGCTGGTGGAGCGGCAGGCGGCGAGCCGACGCAACGTCGCCCAGATGTTCGGCCACGTCGGCCGGCGTACCCAGAACCTGGTCGGTCGGCAGATCGCCCTGATCGACCGGTTGGAGCAGCAGGAGACCGATCCGGGGCGGCTGGAGAACCTGTACCGGCTCGACCACATCTCCAGCCGGCTGCGGCGCAACGCGGGCAACCTCGTGGTGCTCTCCGGCGCGGTGGGTGACGTCGCGCACGTCGCGCCGGTTCCGCTGGCCAACGTGGTCCGCCTCGCCCTCGGTGAGATCGAGGACTACACCCGGGTGGACGTCCAGGTGCCGACCGAGGCCGCCGCCGCACCCGCGATCGTCGGCGACCTGGTGCTGGCGCTCGCCGAACTGATGGAGAACGCCACCGTCTTCTCGCCGCCGCACACGAGGGTGCTGGTCAGCGGCGAACTCACCGAGAACGGCGTACAGCTCACCGTGGTGGACCACGGCATCGGCATGACCGAGGCGCGGCTGGCCGACGAGAACGCCCGCATCACCCGACGGGAGCGGCTGGACCTTGCTCCGACCGAGGTGCTGGGGCTGTTCGTGGTGGGTCGGTTGGCCCGCCGGCACCGGTGGGCGGTCGGTCTCTCCGCCACCCCGGGCGGCGGCGTCACCGCAACCCTCCAGATTCCCCGTACGTCGCTGGTCGTCGGGACGCCCGAGCCGGCCGGCCTCCCCGTTCCACCGGTCGGCCGGGCCGCGCCGGTGGCCGCCCTGCCGGCCCGGCACCAGCTCGAACCGGTGCCACCGACCCGGGACACCCAGGCGTCAGTGGACCTGGCCACCCCCGTGCCGGAACCGGTCGGGTTCAATCCCACCTTGCTGACCCGGGCAACCGAGAGCATGGAACTGTCCGAGTCCTGGGACGCGTTCGGCACCGGCCCGGAGCCCGTCGGGAAGACCGACGAGCAATCGGCCGCAATCGACGCGGCGACCGTGACGGTTCCGCAGGTCGCACCGGCGTCGGCCACCCCGCCGGCCCCGATGCCCGGCATCCGGCAGCGGGTGCCCGGCGCCAGCCTGCCGAGGACGGCACCGAAGGTGGGCCGGGCCGACTCCAGCAGCGTGGACCCGAGCGCCGCTCGCGCCGCCGTCGAGGCGTTCGAGTCGGGGGTACGCCGGGCCGAGTTGAGCCAGGCCGACGCGCTGCCGCAGCCGGTCGAGCCGCCCGCTCCGCCGGGGCTGACTCAGCTGTCCCGCAGGGTGCCCGGCGCCAACTTGATCGCGCAGCTACCGCAACAACCGCTCACCCAGGACCCGGGCGATCCGGCCGAGGTCCGCGATCGCATCAACGCGTTCGAGACGGGCGTCGCCCGGGCTCTGCGCGATGTCCGTAACGACCGCAGCGACGACGAAGGAACGCCACGTTGACCAGCCCGCACGTGCACGAGAACCTCGACCACCAGAGCCACCCCGCCGGCGACCTCAGCCCCGAGGCCCGCACCTTCAACTGGCTGCTGGATTCCTTCACCTCCGGGACCGCGGGGGTGCTGGAGGCGATCGCCGTGTCGTCGGACGGCCTGCTGATGGCCATGTCCGCGATCAAGGACAGGTCCAACGCGGAGCGGCTCGCCGCGGTCGTCTCCGGGATGACCAGCCTGGCCGGCGGGGCCGCCAGTTGGTACGCGTTGGGCGGTCTCAACCGGGTCGTAGTGGACATGGCCGAGGGTTATCTCCTGATCAGTGCGATCAGCAGCGGTTCGGTGCTCGGCGTGGTCGCCGACCGGTCGGCGAACCTGGGCACCGTCGCCTACGAGATGACCCTCTTCGCCGGTCGGGCCGGCGGTGCGCTCACCCCGCGCCTTATCGCCGAGCTCAAGAACTCCGTACAGCAATGAATCCCGACGCCGCCGGTGCCGAACAGGAGCCGGTGATCCGCATCCGGCCCTACCTGCGCGAGTCCTCCCCGGCCGGCTCCGCCGGCCCGGCGGGCGCACCGGCGGCGATCGGACCGGAGCCCGAGGAGGCCGGGCCGACCGGACCTCGCCCCTTCGTGCTGACCGCCGGCCGGGTGGCCGGCGCCGACCCCACGATCGGCCTGGAGACCCAGGTGACCGCCCGACCGACCACCGAAGCGTGGAACGTCACGGCCACCCGGTTGAGCCCGGAACTCCAGGCGATCGTGGCGCTCTGCGGTGAGCCGATCTCGGTGGCCGAGATCTCCGCCAAGACCCGGTTGCACTTCGGCGTGACCCGAGTGCTGGTGGGCGATCTGCGCGCCTCCGGCCACCTGGACGTACACGTGACCGACGCCGACGACGCCCTCGACCCCGACGTCATCCTGCGAGTGATTGATGGACTCCGTGCAATCTCCTGACTGGCCCGCCGCGCCACCGGGCGCGCTCGCCGCCAACAGCGCCGCTGCCCGCTACGGCGGTCCGACACCTACCCCACCGTCCATCGGCCGGGCCACCGCGCCCCCGCCACCGGCCCACGCCGCACCGGCGCCGCCGCCACCGTACCGGCCGCCGGCCGCGACGCCCGCCACCACGGGTACGCACCGGGTGACCCCGCCGATACCGGTGAAGATCCTGGTGGCCGGCGGCTTCGGGGTCGGCAAGACCACCACCGTGGGCTCGATCTCGGAGATCGCTCCGCTGACCACCGAGGCGGAGATGACCACCGCCGGGATCGGGGTCGACGACCCTGGTCAGCGCTCCGGAAAGACCACCACCACGGTGGCGATGGACTTCGGTTGTGTCACCATCGATCGAAGCCTGAAGCTCTACCTGTTCGGTACGCCGGGCCAGACCCGTTTCGGCTTCATGTGGGACGACCTGGCCCGGGGTGCGCTCGGCGCACTGGTGGTGGTCGACAGCGCCCGGCTCGACGACTGCTACCCGGCGATCGACTTCTTCGAACGGTCAGGACTGCCGTTCGTGGTCGGGGTCAACGCCTTCGACGGGCGGTTGGCGCACGACCTGGGTGCGATCCGGTGGGCTCTGGCGATCGGCGAACATGTACCCCTGGTGCAGTTCGACGCACGGGACCGGCTTTCGGTCCGGGACGCCCTGCTGGTCGTCCTGGACCGCGCGCTGGACCGGGCCACCCGGGAGAAACGGGCCTGAGCCGACCGGCTCGCAGGCCCCTCGTGGGAAGGGGTGAGGCGGATGAGAGGCGGACTGGACGAGACTCTGGCCCGGATGCGTCGGCGTGAGGAGGCGCTGCGTCGACGGGCCACGGACCCGACCGTGGCGGCCGACGACCAGCCCGGTCCGGAGCCGGGCCACGGGTCCGGCACCGGTTGGGGTCGGACCGACAGCCGCAACGCGGGACCCGGCTGGGCCGGGGTCCACGAACCGGCCCACGAGGCCCCGCCACGGCACCCGGTGGAGGACGTGGCCGAGGCGCTGCGCGCGGCCGTCGCCGCGCACCCGGGGGCGTCCGTCGCCGCTCGGGTCGAGCACGACGGGCAGGCGTACGACCTGCGGGTGGCCTGGGTCGATCAGGAGGTCACGGTCAGCGGACAGCCGGCCGCGCCGCCACCTTCCTGGCCACTGTCGGTCAAGACGGTGCCCGGCTGGTCCGCCGCCCAGGACGGGCTGAGCGAGGATCCGGCAGCCCGGCTGGCCGAGCTGATCCGCCGCGACCCGTCCCTGCTCACCGGGGAGGAACCCGCAGGCTGACCAGGGGCTTCCACACGCACGCTAGGGTCGGGCGGTGGGCGAACCCGAGCTGACCCTGATCGCGAGCCTGCGGCCGGCCGCACTGGACGCCCGGCGGGGCATCGTCCGGCTGCACCCGGAGGCGCTCACCGCCCTCGCGCTGCGCCCAGGTGATCCGGTCCGGCTCGCGGGACGGCGGGTGACCGCCGGCCTCGTCGCGGCGGCCGAGGGCACCGCCAGCGCGGCCCTGCTGCACGCCGACGACCTGATGCTGGGCAACCTCGGCGTACGCGACGGCGGGCAGGTGAGACTGAGCCCGACTCCGGTCACCCCGGCCCGCCGGGTGCTGCTCGCCGGGCCGGCCGAGGTCGTCGCGGTGGTCTCCCCCGAGATGCTGCGGCTGGCACTGCTCGGCAAGGTGGTCACCACCGGGGACGACGTTTCCCTGCTGCCGCAGGATGTGTTGCCGGACGCCTCGACCCGCGCCCTGGTCGAGGCGGCCCGGCGCAGCCTCTCCACCCGGGTCGGCTACGCCTGGACCAGCACCCTGCTGCGGGTGTTGGCCGCCGAACCGGATCCGGGCGCGCTTGTCACCATGGACACCCTCGTCGCCTGGGAACACGGTCCCGCGACCCACAATGGCACCGGCGTCCCCCGGACGACCGCTGCGGCCAGCCGGGCGGCGGGCGGCGGAACGCGCGGCCAGGCGACGGGCGTCGGGCAGGGCAGCTGGCCGACGGGCGGCACCACTGGCAACGGTAGCGTCGACGGCCGTTCGACGGAGCCCGGGACGGCTGGTGGTTCCGACATCGAGTCGGACGCCGACGCCAACGTCGGCGCCGTGCCGTCGGTGGACGAGCTGCCGGGCCTGCGCGCCCAGGCGGAGGAGCTGACCGAGCTGCTCGACCTCGGTTTCCACCATCGGGAGGTGCTCAGCCGGTTGGGCACCGCAGTGGCGCTGGGGGTGCTGGTGAGCGGGCCGGCCGGCTCCGGCAAGGCGGCCCTGGTTCGGGCGGTGGCCGCCCAGGTCGGCGCCCGGGTGCATCCGCTCTGGGCGCCGGAGATCGCGGCGTTGACGAACGACTCGGCCGCAGCCCGGCTCCGGGCGGTCACGGCCGAGGCGCTGGCCGCCGGGCCGGCCGTGCTGCTGGTCACCGACGTGGAGGCGCTGGCCCCGGCGGAGGCTCCCGGACCGGTGGCGACCGTGTTCCGGCAGTGCGTGGCACAACTCGTACGGGCCGGAGCGGCGGTGGTCGGCACCAGCAGTCGACCTGAAGCGGTCGACCCGGCGCTACGCGCCCCGGACCTGCTCTCGTTGCGGATCGACGTGCCGCTGCCCGACGCCGCCCTGCGCCGGGAGCAGCTGACCGTGCTGACCCGTCCGGTGCCGCTCGCCGACGACGTACGGCTTGACGAGGTCGCCACGCGTACCCCCGGTTTCGTCGCCGCCGACCTGGCCGCGCTGGTCCGCGAGGCCGGGGTGCGCGCGGCGCTGCGGCAGAAGTCGGCGCAGACCCCCACGGTGCTGATGGCCGACTTCACCGCCGCCCTGGAGGTGGTGCGGCCGACCACCATGGCCGCCGCCACCCTCGAACTGGCCCGGGTCACCCTGGACGACGTCGGTGACCTGGTGGAGGTCAAGCAGACGCTTACCGAGTCGGTGCTGTGGCCGCTCACCTACCCGGACACCTTCGCCCGGCTCGGCGTGCAACCGCCGCGCGGGGTGCTGCTCTACGGCCCGCCGGGCTGCGGCAAGACCTACCTGGTGACCGCGCTGGCCGGGACCGGCCGGGCGAACGTGCTGTCGGTCAAGGGCGCGGAGCTGCTGTCCAAGTGGGTCGGCGAGAGCGAACGCGCGGTACGGGAGCTGTTCCGCCGGGCCCGGGAGGCCGCCCCGACGCTCGTCTTCCTCGACGAGGTGGACGCCCTCGCCCCGGTACGCGGCCAGGCCACCGACGGCGGCACCGCCGACCGGGTGGTGGCCGCGCTGCTGACCGAGCTGGACGGGGTGGAGGCGTTGCGCAACGTGGTGGTGGTCGCCGCGACGAACCGTCCCGACCTGGTCGACCCGGCGCTGCTGCGCCCGGGGCGGCTGGAACGGCTGGTCTACGTGCCACCACCGGACGCCGAGGCCCGGACGGAGATCCTGCGCGCCGCAGCACGCAACGTGCCCCTCGCCGAGGGCGTCGACCTTCCCGCCCTCGGCGCGGAGTTGGACGGGTTCTCGGCCGCCGACTGCGCGGCGCTGGTCCGGGAGGCAGCGCTGGCCGCGATGCGCGAGTCGCTCACCGCCTCCACGGTCACCGCCGAGCACGTGGCGGCGGCCCGGTCCCGGGTCCGCCCGTCCCTGGACCCGGCCCAGGTCGCCTGGCTCGCCGCGTACGCCGAACAACGGGGCTGAGCATCCCGGTCAACAGGGAGCTGCGTCGTCCAGCGAGATCTCGGCGTACACCCGGTCATCGGCCTCGCGCAGCTTCGCGCCGCACTTGCCCAGCACGGACAGCGCGCCGCGGTTCTCCGGTGTGGTGTCCGCGACCACGGTCCGCATGCCAGCCGCCGCCGCCAGGTGCAGCAGTTCGCGTAGCGCTGCCGCGCCGATCCCCTGGCCCCGGGCCGACCGGCCGAGCCACATGCCGACCTCGGCAACGCCGGGCTCGTCCCGTCGGCTCATCCGGATCATTCCGACCACCTCGCCGCCCGCCACGATCGCGTACATCGCGCTGCGGGCGGTCGCGTCGAGCCCACCGAAGCTGGCCCGGTGGAACTCACGGAACGCCTCCCGCCGCGCGTTCGACCAGCCGGCCGGCGCCTCCACCGGCGGCATCACGTCTGCCGGCTCCGCCTCGGCCACCGCCACGGAGAGCAACGGTTCGAGGTTCCGCTCGTCCACCGGCTCCAACCGGACCGCACCAGTCACGTGCCGCAGTCTCCCGCGCCCGGCGGCGCACGTCCACCCGGTTGGCGACGACCGGCCCCTCCGGCGGACCGGTCCGACCGGTCGGGTCGAATCACCTCCCGGGTCACGCTCCGCGATCGTCCGGCCGGGCGAACTCGCAGTAGACGGCGGAGGCGTCGTCGGCCGCCTTGTGCCGGCGTCGCCGGTCGGGGTGGTCCCGTTCGGCGGTGCGGACCCGGTCGATCAGCCCGTCCGGACCCTCCGTGGCCACCACGTTCAACAGGCCGGACCAGTCGAGCAGTCCGAACTCCTCGACCAGGGCGGAGGCACCGTCGGAGAGCAGCACGGCGCGGCGCAACGCCGCCGGCCCGTGCCGTGGCACGGTGCCGACCACCGCGTGGTAGGCGGCGTCCGGGTCGGCGGCGGCGACCCAGTAACCGTGGGTACGGTTCATCCGCTCCCGCTGCGCCGTGACGGCGCGTCGGAACCGGGTGGCCCAGTCGGTCGGCTCGGGCAGCAGGTCGGCGGTCTCGCGCAGGTTGTCCGCCGAGGCCGCGAGCCGGTCGTCGGCCACCACGTCGACGCGTTCACCGGTGTCGAGCACCAGCGGACTGTCGCAGAGCACGAGGTAGTCGACCTGGTCACCGCCGTCGCGGAGCAGGCACACCGTGCTCGACGGGGTGCCGGGGTGGTCGAGGTCGCACTGCTCGCCATGGTCGGAACGGACCGCGAGGATCGCCGCGGCCAGGTTGCTCACCAGCGTGGCGGCCGGGCGGGCGGCCTCCGCCAGGCCGAGCCGGGCGGCCAGGTGCCGGACGTACCACTGCGGCCCGTGTACGCAGCCGGTGTCGAAGCCCTCCGGCACGGTGGCGCCGTCGAGCACCCCGACCAGCGGCCCGAAGCGGAACACCAGGTCCTCGTTGACTGCCCGGCCGGGTGGCGGGGCGGACGCGGATCGTACCCGCATGGTGGGTGCGGTCCCGACCACCGCACCTCGCCGGCGCTCGTCCGGGGCCGCCTCGGGCACGCTGGTCTCCGGTTGCGCGATTCGTCCCGGCTGTCTGGGCCCCCCGTCGCTCATCGCCACCTCCCCGCGCCCCCGGCTACCCACTCAGCACCGGACGACACGTCGAGGTCGCAAGCCTAGCGGCGGCGGTTGCGGGTTCGGGAGGCGCGCAGCCGCACCAGCCGGCCCACCAGCACCGGGTCGGCGGCCAGGGCCGCCGGATTGTCCAGCAGCGCGTTCAGCAGCTGGTAGTAGCGGGTGGCCGAGAGCCCGAACCGGTCGCGGATGGCCTGTTCCTTGGCACCGGCGTGCCGCCACCACTGCCGCTCGAAGGCAAGCATCTCCCGTTCCCGCTCGTCCAGCCCGCTGGCCGTGGCCGCTTCCCCACCGGCGTCGGCAGGTGACTCCGCAGGGTCCGGTGACGTCGACTCGACCTCGGGGGCGGATCTCGGCGGTGGCACCGTGACGGCGTCCGGACCGGTCTGCGCTGCCGGGGTGGCGTCGGCGGGCTGCATCGTGCTCCTCATCCGGGGGCGGCCGGCACGGCAAGGCCAACCTGGCCCATCAGCCTAACGAGGGCCACCACCTGCCGCATCCCACCAGCCGGCGGGCCACCGCGACAAAGAGGGGCGGTGGCGGACCGCTCCGGCGAGGACGGTCCGCCACCGGCCGGCTCAGGTGATGTCGCGCCGGCGCATCGTCCACAGCGCCGCGCCGAGGAAAAGCACGATCCCGACGCTGAACAGCACCGAGGAGTGCTGCCAGGTGATGTCCAGGGTGGCCGGCTCGCACTCACCGGTGTAGGTCGCGTTGCACGCCTGCCAGTCCTGGAGCGTGACCGTCTTGGTCATCCAGGCGATGGCGTAGGTGGGCAGCAGCCACGCCTCGGCGAAGCGCACCTGCGCCATGGACAGCAGGATGCCGAGCCCGACCTGGCCGACCACCATGACCGCGATCGCCCCGCCGAGCGCCATCGCGGTGTGCCGGCCGAGCGAGGCCAGAGCGAAGCCCACCGTCGCCGCGACCAGTGCCAGCACGATGCCGCGCAGCCCGGTGATGAGGAACGACTGCCAGGTACCCGAGGTCATCCCCTCGGTGGTGCCGCGTAGGTTGGCGACCAGCCACATGCTGCCGAACCAGGCCGCCGTGGCGGGCAGTGCCAGCGCCAGCAGACCGGTGAGCAGCGCGCCCAGCTTGGTCAGCAGGACAGTCAGCCGTTTCGGCCGCCAGAGCAACAGATTCATCATCCCGCCGGTGTTCCACTCGGCACCCACGAACGAGGCACCGACCACGAACCCGACCAGGGCCAGAATCGCGGCGAGCGGAATCAGCATCTCGCCGAAGCTCTTCCGGAAGTCGAAGGTCGAGGGCAGGAACCACTGCTCCTCGATCGACTCCCGTGGTGGCGGGCTGATCTCAGCGCAGTCGGCCGGGTAGTAGTCGACGTTCTCGCCTGCTGCCTTGGCCCGCTCGCAGTTTGCGCGCTCCTGCTCCGCCCAGCGGACCTGCTCCTGATGCTGCCGGTCGGCGGCCTGCCGCGCTTCCGCAAGCTGGTCCGGGCCGATCTTCTGGTTGCTCAGGAACATGCCCGCCGCCACCAGCACCAGCACCAGCAGGCCACCGGCGGTCATCCAACGGGCGAAGCGCCGCTTGGCCAGCCGGCGTAGTTCGGTACGGAAGAGACTCACGCGCCCCAACCTCCTCCGGCGGGCGCGGAAGGCGCCGTCCCGTCGATTCGTACGGACTGGTCGACCTGCCGGTGCTGGCCGGGTACCGGCGCGGTGGCGGTCAGTTCGAGGAAGACGCTCTCCAGGTCGACAGCGATCGGCGCGAGTTCGCTGACGTAGAGGCCCTGTTCGGCCAGGATCCGGGTGACCGTGGCCGGCTTGTCCACCCCGGCGAGCATCAGGTGGTCGTCGTTGGTGGTGACGCGTACGCCGACCCGGGTCAGCGCCGTGGCGGCGACCGGCAGGTCGGTGACCGCCTCCAGCCGCACCCGGACCGCGCCGGAGGAGTGCTGTGCCAGCACCTCGTCGACCGGGCCGAAGGCGACCCGCCGGCCCAGCGAGATGATGGTGACCGAGTCGCAGATCAGCTGGATCTCGCCGAGGATGTGGCTGGACAGCACCACCGTCATGCCGGCCTCGGAGAGGTTACGCATCAGCGTGCGCATCTCCCGGATGCCGCCCGGGTCGAGACCGTTGGCCGGCTCGTCCAGGATCAACAGCCGCGGGTTCTTGAGCAACGCCGAGGCGACCGCGAGCCGCTGCTTCATGCCGAGCGAGTACGTCTTGACCCGCTCACCGGCCCGATCGCGTAGACCGACCAGCTCCAGCACCTCGTCGACCCGCTGCTCGGGCAGGTCACCGGCACCGGCCAGCAGCGACAGCGTGTCGCGCGCGGTGAAGTGCGGGAAGAACTGCGGGCTCTCCACGATCGCGCCGACCTGCGGGGCGACCTGGTCCAGCGTCCCGGGCACCTCGTGCCCGAGGATCGCCATCCGGCCGCCGTCCGGCCGGATCAGGCCGAGCAGCGTACGCAGCGTGGTGGTCTTGCCGGACCCGTTGGGACCGAGGAAGCCGTGCACCTGGCCCGCCTCGACCCGCATGTCGAAGCCGTCCAGGGCGTTGCGGGTGCCACGGCGTCGGCTTCGGTACGTCTTTCGTAGACCTTCGATTTCCAGGACAGCTGGCAAGCTGCACCTCCCCCGTTGGTGTGTGGGCGACGACGACACCATACGCGGTATGCAGCCGCAGGCAATACCCGGTATGCAGCGCCACGCCGAACGGAAGATTTCAATACCGTGAGCGTCGACGAAGCGACGCCAGGTCAGCCTCGGGGCCGGAGCGCTCAGGCGCAGATGACGTGGACCCCGGCGGCGCGGAAGGCGTCGACCACCTCGGGCGCGGCGCCGGAATCGGTGACCAGCGTCTCGACCCGGTCGACCGGGCAGATCCGAGCGAAGGCGTGACCGCCCAGCTTGGACGAGTCCGCGATGATCACGACCCGCTTGGCCCGCGCCACCATGAGGTTGTTCATCGCCGCCTCACCCTCGTGATGAGCTGCCGCACCGAGAAGCGGATCGATGGCGTCCACCCCGAGCAGCGCCACGTCCAGCGTGACCTCGCGGAGCAGCGCCCCGCCCAGCGGCCCGACCAACTCGAAGGACTTGGGCCGCACCACGCCGCCGGCCACCACCACCTTCATCCGGGACCGGACCAGCAACTCGTTGGCGATGTTCAGGGCGTTGGTGACCACGGTCAGCTGGGCGCCCTCGGCGTTGGTGTTGAGATCCGGGCGCACCGCCAGCGCCCGAGCCACCTCCGTGCTGGTGGTGCCACCGTTGAGGCCGACCACCGTGCCCGGCGAGACGAGCGCGGCCGCCGCCGCGCCGATGCGCTGCTTCTCCGCCGAGTGCTTGGCCGTCTTGTAGCGCAGCGGCAGGTCGTACGAGACCCCGTTGGCGACCGCTCCACCCCGGGTACGCGTGATCATCTGCTGCTGCGCGAGTTGGTCGAAATCCCGACGGATGGTCGCCTGGGAGACGTCGAGCCGTTCGGCGGCCTCTTCCACGGTGACCCGGCCCGAGTCGGTAAGCATTTCGAGCAGGGCGTTCCATCTCGCGTAGCGGTCCACCCCGGGCCTCCCGTGTCTGCACGATCGGTGATTGGTTGCGTGCACAGTAGTGCTCGAAACTACGAAGAGGCAAAAACCATCTCTGCGCGATCGCTCCCGTGGTTGCCATTTCCGGTAAGTTTCACGCAGAATGGCGCGCGAAAGACGGGATTAACGAGCCGTAATGCGCAAGGCTCCGCCCCTGCGAGGAGTTCTCATGGCGTACGTCCACGCGGAGATCGCGAGCCAGCCGGACTGCTGGCGTCAGGCGAGCGAGCTGGCCCCGGCGATGCTCGACCGCCTCCCCCGCCCCGGTGAGCGGGTCGCCGTCGTCGGCTGCGGCACGTCGTGGTTCATGGCCATGGCGTACGCGGCCCGCCGCGAGGCAGCCGGCCAGGGCGAGACCGACGCCTTCCAGGCCAGCGAGTTTCCCGCCGGCCGCCACTACGACCGGCTGTTGGCGATCACCCGCTCCGGCACCACCACGGAGGTGCTGGACCTGCTCGCCGCGCTGCGCGGCCGGACACCGACCACGGTGCTGGTCGGCGATCCCGGGTCTCCGGTGGTGGAGATCGCAGACGCCGCCGTCACCCTGCCGTTCGCCGACGAACGCTCCGTGGTGCAGACCCGCTTCGCCACCACCGCGCTGGCGCTGCTCCGCGCCAACCTCGGCGACAACATGACCGCACTGGTCGCCGACGCGGAGGTCGCCGTCCGGGCCCCACTGCCGATCGACCCGAGCCTGATCGAGCAGGTCACCTTCCTCGGTCGGGGCTGGACGATCGGCCTGGCCCAGGAGGCCGCGCTGAAGTGCCGCGAGGCGGCCACCTTCTGGGCCGAGGCGTACCCCGCGATGGACTACCGGCACGGCCCCATCTCGGTGGCCGCTCCCGGCCGGCTGGTCTGGGCCTTCGGCGAGTTGCCCGACGGGCTGCCCGAGGACGTCGCGGCCACCGGCGCATCCTTCGCACACAGCCGCACCCACGGCTACCGCACGGTGCTCGGTCGGTGGGCCGCCGGGCGTACCCCGGTCGACCCGATGGCCGACCTGATCCTGGCCCAGCGCTTCGCCGTCGCGCTGGCCACCAGTCGCGGCCTCGACCCCGACGCACCCCGGCACCTGAGCCGGTCCGTGGTTCTCACGTGATCGGAGAGGTTGCCGTCGCGCTGGACGTGGGTGGCACCGGAATGAAATGCGCGCTTGTCGACACGGACGGTGTGGTGCGGCACGCCGAACGACACCCCACCGACGCCGGGCGCGGCCCCGACGCCGTGGTCGAGACGATTTTGACGGTGGCCGAGGGACTCGCCGGCAAGGCCCGCGCGGACGGGCTCACCCCGATCGCGCTCGGCATCGTGGTGCCCGGCGTCGTGGACGAGGCGCGCGGCGTCGCGGTCTGGTCGGCGAACGTCGGCTTCCGGGACGTACCCCTGCGCGACCTGGCGTCCGCGCGACTCGGCCTGCCCACGGCGCTCGGCCACGACGTACGCGCCGGTGGCCTCGCCGAGGCGCGGCTGGGTGCCGGCCGAACCACCGGGCATGTGCTTTTCGTTGCGATCGGCACCGGCATCGCCGCCGCGCACGTGGTGGCCGGCTCGGCCGCCACCGGGGCGCACGGTGCCGCGGGGGAACTCGGTCACATCCTGGTCCGCCCGGACGGGCCGGTCTGCGGTTGCGGACGGTCGGGCTGCCTGGAGGCGCTCGCCTCCGCCTCGGCCGTCGCCCGCCGCTACGCCGAACTGACCACCGCACCGGACGATGGGTCCGCCGCCGGACCGGGCCCGGGGCGGACCATGGTGACCGCCGCCCAGGTGGCTGCCCGGGCGGCGGCCGGCGAGGAAGTGGCCACCCGGGTCTGGCGGGAGGCGGTCGAGGCACTTGCCGACGGCCTCGCCACCGCCCAGGCCCTGTTCGACGTGGCGACCATCGTCCTCGGTGGCGGCCTGGCCCAGGCCGGCGCCGGGCTGTTCGACCCGCTGCGTGCCGCGCTGCGGGACCGGCTGACCTTCCACCGGGAGCCGCAACTGGTCCCGGCCGTCCTCGGCGACGAGGCGGGCTGCCTCGGCGCCGCCCTACTCGCCCTCGACCAGTTGGAGACGCCATGACCGTACGGGTGAACGGCAAGGTGGTGACCCCCGGCGGGGTGATCTGGCAGGGCTGCGTCGAGGTCAGAGGCGACCGGATCAGTGCGGTCGCCGAGTACCCGTCGGTGCGCGACGGGCACTGGATCGTGCCCGGGTTCGTGGACATCCACAGCCATGGCGGCGGCGGGCACACCTTCACCACCGGCGACGCCGACCAGGCCCGGGCCGCCGCCGCGTTCCACCTGCGGCACGGCACCACCAGCCTGCTGGCCAGCCTGGTCAGCTCCCCGTTCGAGCTGATGCGCTCGGCCACCGCCGCCTTCGCGCCGCTGGTCCGCGACGGGGTGCTGGGCGGCATCCACTTCGAGGGGCCGTACCTCTCCGCCGCCCGGTGCGGTGCGCAGAACCCGGATTTCCTGCGGGATCCCTCCGCCGACGAGCTGACCGAGCTCATCAAGATCGGTGACGGCGCGGTCCGGATGGTCACCCTCGCTCCCGAGCGTACGGGCGCGCTGGAAGCCGTGGAACTGCTCACCCGACACGGGGTGGTCGCCGCTGTCGGCCACACCGACGGCACGTACGACCAGACCCGCGCTGCCGTGGCGGCGGGCGCGACCGTCGGCACCCACCTGTTCAACGGGATGCGCCCGGTGCACCACCGCGACCCCGGCCCCGTGGTGGCGCTGCTCAGCGCGCCGAACGTGATCTGCGAGCTGGTCGCCGACGGGGTGCACCTGCACGAGGGGACGCTCACCTTCGCCACGTCGACTGCCGGACCGGAACGGTGCGCGCTGGTCACCGACGCGATGGCCGCCGCCGGCATGCCGGACGGCGAGTACGAGCTGGGCGGCCAGGCGGTGACGGTGAGCGACGGGGTGGCCCGGCTCTCCCGCGACGGGGCGATCGCGGGGAGCACGCTGACCATGGACGCGGCGCTGCGCCGTGCGGTCGCCGCCGGGGTCTCGGTCCCCGACGCGGTACGCATGGCGTCCACCACGCCGGCCCTGGCCGTCGGCCTCGGCGACCAGGTGGGCACCCTCCAGACCGGGCTCCGCGCCGACCTGGTGGTGCTCGACGACGACCTGGAGATCGTCCGGGTGATGCGGGCCGGTGCCTGGGTGGAGTGAACCCGGCAGCCGCCAGGTCAGCCCGCGGAGATCTCCACGCCGAGAACGGCCTGCTCGTCCGGGCGGTGCACCAGCACGTCCGACAGGAATGACTGCACCGCGTGGCGCATCCCCACGTCCCGACCGGCCTGCTCGGAGAGCAGCCACTTGTGCTCGATGATCTGGGCGAACAGCTCCTGCGGCTCCAGCTTGCGCCGCAGGTGCGCCGGTACCGCCCGGACCACCGGCTCGAACACCTCGGTCAGCCAACGGTGCGCGGCCTGCTGCTCGTCGGTCAGGTCGCTCTCCGCCCGGTACGCGTCCAGGTCGTTGAGCAGCTTGCGGGCCTGGTTCTCCTCCGCGTCCAGCCCGGTGAGGCGGAGCAGCCGGCGATGGTGGTACCCGGCGTCGACCACCTTCGGCCGAATCAGGTACCGGCCGTTGTCGATGCTCGACATGGCCACCTCCGCCACATCGAAGCCCAGCTCGTTGAGCCGGCGGATGCGCCCCTCGATGTCGTGCCGGGCCGCGCGCTCGACCTGCTGCTCGTAGGTGATCTCGTGCCAGAGTCGCTCGTAGCGCTGCACCACCTCCTCGCAGACCACCTCGGGGTCGATCGAGTCGTGCAGCAGCCCGGCCGCTTGGAGGTCGAGCGCCTCGCCGAAGATGTTGACCCGGGCGATCTCCAGGTCCTCGCCACGCTGGCCGTTGGAGAGCACGCTGCGCAGCGCCCCGGTCTCGGCGTCGACCAGATAGGCGGCGAAGGCACCGGCGTCCCGCCGGAACAGCGTGTTCGACAGCGAGCAGTCACCCCAGAAGAAGCCGGTCAGATGCATCCGGACCAGCAGCGCGGCGAGCGCGTCGAGCAGCCGCCCCATCGTCGGTGGCCGCAGCGTGTGGGAGAAGAGCGCCCGGTACGGCAGGGAGAACTGGAGATGACGGGTGATCAGTACCGGGTCCAGCGGCTCACCGGCGTCGGACTCCCGGTCGGCGACGATCGCCACCGCCTTCACCGACGGGAAGTCGATCCGTTCCAGGGCACGCAGCAGGTCGTACTCCCGCTCGGCCACCCGCTCGCCGGTCTCCTTCACCGCGTAGACGTGCCCGCCCAACTGCACGAACCGCACCACGTGCCGGGAGATGCCCTGCGGCAGCGCGACCAGGTGTTCGGCCGGCCACTGCTCCAGCGGTGTCGACCAGGGAAGGTCGAGCAGCGCCGGGTCGACGAGGGCCGAGGTGATCCGCACGGCGTCAAGTTTGACGTTTCCTCCGCCGGAACGCCTCCCTACGTGGCTCGGCCCACAGTCGCCGTCCGCCGGAGGCACCGCGCGGGCCGGTAGCGTGATCGGGGTGCGGGAGACGACATCGGTACGCCGGAGAATCCGCCCGGCACCGGTACGCCCAGCCGGCTGGTGGTTCGACGCCGTGCTGGTGGCCGGGTTCGTGGCGCTGACCGCCGCGCTCGCCAGCGGTCACCTGCTCGATCTCGACCTCGCCGTCAGCGAGTGGGCCTTCACCCACGACCCGGCCCCGCTGTACTGGACCGCCCGGGCGTTCAACCTGCTCGGACAGGGCGGCGGCCTGCTGCTGCCGCTCTCCGGCGCACTGGCGGTGGCGGTGGCCTGGCGTCGCCGGACGATCCGGCCGTTCCTGCTGGTCGCGGGTGCCCTCCTGATCACCATGGTGACCATCGGTCCGCTCAAGCTCTGGACTGACCGGGCGGCGCCCACCGCCTCGGTCAAGGAGCCGTTCCTGGCGCCGCAGGAGGCTGTGCAGGTCTTCAACCACCTGCCGGCCGGTGCCTACTCGATGTCGTACCCGTCGGGGCACGTGGCCAACGCGATCGTCTGGTACGGCGTCATCGCCCTGCTGCTGGTGTCGCTGACCGTCGGTCGGCTGCCGGCCGGCCTGTACCGGCTGGTGCGGTACGCGCCGCCGGGAATCCTGCTGGTCACCACCACCTACCTCAACTTCCACTGGCTCACCGACGGGCTGGCCGCCCTGCTGCTGGGGTTGCTGCTGGACCGGCTGCTGCACCGGGTGCCCTGGGACGACCTGCCGCTGCCCGGGCACCTTCGGCAGTGGGACGGGCCGTTCGCCCGGCACCGGTAGGGTGCCGGCGTGGACCGACTCGCGCGCCGGCTGGGTGTACCGGACGCCGTCGTCATCGGCCTCGGATCGATGCTCGGCGCAGGCATCTTCGTGGTCTTCGCCCCGGCCGCTGCGGCGGCCGGCGGCACCGGACTGCTTCTCGCTCTGGCCCTGGCCGGGTTCATCGCGTTCTGCAACGCGACAAGTTCCGCCCGGCTGGCCGCCCGTTATCCGGAGTCCGGTGGCACCTACGTCTACGGTCGGGAGCGGCTGAACCCGTTCGCCGGGTTCCTCGCCGGCTGGGGTTTCGTGATCGGCAAGACGGCCAGTTGCGCGGCGATGGCGCTGACCATCGGCGCGTACCTCTGGCCGGGGCAGGCCCGGCTCGTCGCGGTGCTGGCGGTTGTCGCGGTGACCGCGGTGAACCTGCGCGGCATCGGCAAGACCGCCGCCGCCACCCGGATCCTGGTGCTCCTGGTGCTCGCCGTGCTCGCGCTCGTCGCGGTGGTCGGCGCGACGAGCGTCTCGATCGACCGGATCGACCAGCCTGGCGGCACCGCCCGGGGGGTGCTGACCGCCGCCGGGCTGCTCTTCTTCGCCTTCGCCGGGTACGCCCGGATCGCCACCCTCGGCGAGGAGGTACGCGACCCGCAGCGCACCATTCCCCGGGCGGTGCCGTTGGCGCTCGGGTTGGTGCTGGTGATCTACCTGATCCTGGGGGTGGTGGCCGTCGGCGTCCTCGGCGCGGACCGGCTGGCCGCCTCCGCCGCGCCCCTCGCCGACGTGGTGGGCGCGGTCGGGCTGCCCGGCCTGGAGTGGGTGGTCCGGGCCGGCGCGACGATCGCGGTGACCGGGGTGCTGCTCTCCCTGCTGGCCGGGGTGGGTCGCACCACGCTGGCGATGGCCCGCCAGCAGGACCTGCCCGCCGGGCTGGCCGCGGTGCACCCCCGGCACCAGGTGCCGCACCGGGCCGAGCTGGCGGTGGCCGCGGTGGTGATCCTGGTCGTCGTGCTCGGTGACGTGCGGGGGGCTATCGGCTTCTCCGCCTGCACCGTGCTGGTCTACTACGCCATCACCAACGCCGCCGCGTTGACCCTGGGGCGGGAACCGGAGCGGAAGCTGCCGGTGCAGGCACTCGCGGTGGCGGGGCTGGTCGGCTGCGTACTGCTCGCGGTCAACCTGCCACTGTCCAGCGTGCTCGCCGGTTTCGGCGTGCTCGCCCTCGGCGCCGCCTGGTACGCACTCCGGTCAGCCCGCCGCTGACGAGGGTCACTCCGTCGCTTCGCGCGGTACCGGTGTGCCGGAAGGCGCTGCCGGCTCCGGAGGGGCGACCTCGCGGAGCAACGCGTTCAGACCGGCCCGGCGGGCCACCACGGTCAGCCGGTCGCCCGCCACGATCACCATGCGCGGGTCGGGTGACCAGTCGAGGCGCTGCCCGGTCCGGGCGTGTGCGAGCAGGCGTACGCTGCCGGCCCGCCCGACGGTGGCGAGCGTACGACCGTCCAGGTCCGAGCCGGCGGCCACCGGGACCTCGGTGACCAGCAACGCGTGCCGGCCAACCGGGATGGTGGCGATCACCGCGCGGTCCAGCAGGGCGGCGGCGAACGACGGTGCCGCCAGGTAGGAGACGCTGCGCGAGGTGCCGATGCCGAAGGCCCGTTGGACGCGTTCGGCGAAGTCGCCGTCGAAGAGCCGCAGCACCACGCGGAGCTGGTCGTCGAGGGCACGGGCATTCAGCGCGGCCCGGAGGTTGGCGCCGTCGTCGGTGGAGACCACCACCAGCGCCTGGCAGGTCGCCACCGAGGCGGCCCGCAACGTCTCCTCCTGCGCCGCGTCGCCCACCACCATCGGTACGCCGAGCCGCCGGGCCAGCCCGGCACCGCGCGCGTCCGCGCTCTTGTCGATCGCCACCACCTCGACGCCGAAGTCGTTGAGCTGGGCCATCACCCGGGTGCCGATGTTGCCGAGCCCGACCACCACCACGTGCCCGGAGCGCTCGGGCAGGATCCGCCCGGTGTGCAGGGCCAGCCGGGCGTTCACCACCCCGTCGACCACCACCGCCGTGATCAGCGGGATCAGCGCCAGCCCGGCGAGATTGAGCACCACCTGCATGACCTGCTCGGCGGCCGACTTGGCGGTGTCCGGATCCTGCCCGGTCAGGGTGGTGACCAGCGTCAGGTAGAGCGCGTCGCCCCAGCCGACGTGGGCCGCGTTGGCGTACAGCCCGCCCAGGGCGGCCACCATGGCGAGCAGCACGAGCACCGCGATCCCGATCTTCCGGGTGGCGAAGCTGCGGATCGCCCGGAGCACCATCGCGACCGGCCGACGCCGCCGCCGGGCCCGGGCCAGCCGCCGCGCGGCAAGTTCGGTGCCGGCCGGCCGGCCGACCGCCTCGGCGAGCACCACGTCGGCTTCCCGGTCGTCGGCCGGCAGCACCAGATCCTGCTGCGCGTCGCGGGTGTCGGCCACCCCGCAGACGATCTCGCTCGGGCGTACGTCGTCGCGGCGGGCCACGTAGAGCGTGCGCCCGCCGTGCCGGAAATGCGTCGGCGCGATCTCGCCGAGCGCGGCGGCCACGAAGGCCGGCGCGGCCATCGAGGCGTCGGAGAGCACCGCCGAGTCGGGAAAGATCTGCCGTACGCCGTTGGCCAGGCCGGTGTTGAACATCCGCACCACCAGGCGCAGCCGGGGCTCCACCTCCTGCGCGCAGAGCGCGGCGTGCATGTTGCCCACGTCGTCCTGGTGCAGCAGGGCCAGGCCGGCGGCCTCGGCCAGCCCCGCCCGGCGGAAGGTGACCTCGTCCAGCCGGTCGGCCCGGATCACCTCGATGCCCGGCAGGTCACGGCCGTCCGGCCCGGGAGAACGCCGACGCTCCGGCACGATCAGGGTGATCCGCACCCGGCCGGCCTGTGTCTCGCCGGCCAGCATCGTCCGCACCACCCAGTACGCGAGCGGATCCTGCCCGCAGATCACGTAGTGTGCCCGGGACTCCCCGTTGACCCGCAACCGGCGGCTGGCCCGCAGGGCCCGATCGAGCAGCGGCTCCGCCATGACCCGCATGGTAGTCAGCCGGTCGCAGCCCGCGCAGCCCGTCATGATCGTGGCTGCCGCGCCGCCGCATGTCCGGGCCGGTGACGGGTAGGGCAGCGGCATGCAGACCTTCCTGCCGTACCCGGACTTTCTGGCCAGCGCCCGAGCGCTGGATCAGCGACGGCTCGGCAAGCAGCGGGTGGAGGCGATCCAGGTGCTACGCGGGCTGACCTGGCCCACGTACGGCTGGCGCAACCACCCGGCGGTGAAGATGTGGGCCGGGTACGAGGAGGCGCTGACCCGGTACGGGCTGGACATCTGCTCGGTCTGGTGCGCGGCCGGCCGGGCCGACACCTGCGCCACCACGTTGACCGTCGACCTGGCCGCGGCCTGCGGCGTCGAGCAGGTCCGCTCCCAGCAGGAACTCGCCGTCGCCGGAGAGCTGCCGCCGTGGCTCGGCCGGACCGACGTGCATCTGAGCCACCGTTCGTCGCTGCTCCGCAAGGATCCGGCGCACTACCGTCCCGTCTTCGGCGACGACGTCCCCGACGACCTGGACTACGTCTGGCCGAGCTCCGACCGCCCCCGCCGCTGTCTGGGGTGAGCGGCAGCGCACACTGGGCAGGGTCGACCGGGAGGTTCGCATGACGCTGTCGCAGTTGGCCGGACGGTTCATCGGCGTACGTCGGCACCGGGTCGACCCCGGCGGAGGTGGCGCCCCCCGGGTGCCGCATCCGGTCACCGCCGTGGTCGTCGGCGGCGGCATCGCCGGCATGTCCGCCGCGGTGGTGCTCGCCGAACGCGGCGTCGAGGTGACCGTGCTGGAGGCCGCGCCCACCCTGGGCGGCCGGCTCGGTGCCTGGCCGGAGACCCTCTCCGACGGGACCGGGCAGGTCAACGAGCACGGCTTCCACGCCTTCTTCCGGCAGTACTACAACTGGCGGAACATCCTGCGCCGGGTCGACCCGACGCTGCGTTTCCTGCGGGCCGTGCCCGGCTATCCGGTGCTCAGCGCGGAGTGGCCGACCGAGGAGTTCGGGCGGCTGCCACCCGCGCCACCGGCGAACCTGCTCACCCTGCTGGTCCGCAGCCCCAGCCTCCGGCTGCGGGACCTGCGCGGGATGGACCGGGACGCGGCCCTGCCGCTGCTGACGTACGACCCGGTACGCACCTACGCCGAGTTCGACCACACCACCGCCGACGAGCTGCTCGACTCGTTGCGCCTGCCCGACCGGGCCAGAGCGATGCTCTTCGAGGTCTTCTCCCACTCGTTCTTCAATCACGAGGCGGAGATGTCGGCCGCCGAGATGATCGCGCAGTTCCACTTCTACCTGCTCGGCAACCCGGAAGGGCTGGCCTTCGACTGCCCCGACGAGGACTACGCCACGTCGATCTGGGAGCCGCTGGCCCGGCACGTCGAACGGCACGGCGGCCGGATCCGCACCGGGGAGCCGGTCACCGGTCTGCACCGCGATCCCGACGGTTGGCAGGTGCACAGCACGCACGGCACCTACCGGGCCGGACACGTCGTGCTCGCCGTCGACCCGCCCGCACTCGCCGCCCTGGTCGCGGGCTCTCCGTCGCTGGCCGAGCAGGCCCCGGCGCTGGCGGCGGCGATGCCCGCGTACGGTCGGCCCGGCCCGCCGTACGCGGTCGCCCGCTACTGGTGCGACGGCGACGTCGCCCCCGAGCGGGCGATCTTCAGCGGGGTGTCCCGACAGGCCACCCTGGACTCGGTGACGCTCTACCACCGGCTGGAACGAGAATCCCGCGAGTGGGCCGAACGCGCCGGCGGCTCGGTGATCGAGCTGCACGCGTACGCCTGCGAACCGGACGTGCCCGCCACCGGCCTGGCCGAACGGATGCGGGCCGAACTGGCCGTGCTCTGGCCGGAGACGACGCGGCTACGGGTACGGGAACTGCGTGCCCGGGTCGAGGCGAAGGCGCCGGCCTTCACCCCGGGCAGCCACGCGGGACGCCCGGGGGTTCGCACCGACGCCGCCGGTCTCTACCTGGCCGGCGACGGCATCGGCACCGACTTCCCCAGCGCCCTGATGGAACGGGCGGCGGCCACCGGCATCCTCGCGGCGAACCACATCCTGCGCGCCGCGGGCGGTGCCGCCGAGCCGATCCACTCGATCCGGCCGCGTGGTCTGCTCGCCCGAGGCTGACCTCCAGGTCCGGCCGGGCCGGCTCACGGTGCGGCGGGCGGCGTCCAACCGAATCGCGGCGCGCGGCGCTCATGGAAGGCCGCCACACCCTCCCGGGCTTCGCCGCTGACCCGCACCTGCCCGTGCCACCAGGCCATCCGATCCTCGTCCGCCCGTCCGTCCACGATCTCCTTGGCGGCGGCGACGCTGAGCTGCGAACGCTCGGCGATCACGCCGGTGAGGCCGTCGACCCGGGCGGCCAGGTCGGCATCGGGCAGCACCTCGTCGACCAGGCCGATCCGCAGCGCCCGCTCGGCGGCCACCAACTCGCCCGTGAAGAGCAGGTGCTTCGCCGCCGCCGGGCCGATCAGTCGGGCCAGCCGGTGGGTGGTGGGTGCCGGGTAGACCAGCCCCAGCCGGGCCGGCGGTACGCCGAAACGTGCGTCGGCCGCAGCTATCCGCAGGTCGCAGGCGACCGCCAGCTGGCAGCCGCCACCGACGCAGGCGCCGCGGACGGCGGCCACGGTCGGCTTGGCGAAGGTGGCCAGCCGTTCCTCCGCCGCGACGGCGATGCTGCCGTCACCGGCGGCCAGCAGCTCGTCCAGATCACCCAGATCAGCGCCGGCGCAGAAGGTGCCGTCGGCGCCGGTGAGCACCACGACGCGTACCGCCGGGTCGGACTCCAGACCGTCGAGCAGCACCGGCAGCCGCCGCCACATGGCCGGGGTCATCGCGTTGCGCCGCCCCGGGTTGCGGATCACCACCGTGGCCACCGCACCCATGACCTCGACCACCAGGTCCGCGTCCACCACCGCCCACCGTCCCTCCGCCGCACCACGCCGTACGCCACCTGCGGCGACCTTAGCGACGTCCGCTCCGCGCCAGGCTGGGTGGGCCGATCCGGTCGACGACCGCCGCTGTACGCCTGAACGCCGCCCGGCATTCACCCCGGGGCCGCCCACGGCCCATAACGTCACCGTTCGCGCACGTCGTAGCCGACACGAGTGAGCAGGTGGTCATGCCATCCACACCCAAGGTCAGCGTGGTCATCCCCACCTTCGCCCGCCCGGAGCTGGTGAGCCGCGCGGTCCGCAGCGCCCTCGCGCAGACCGTCACCGACATCGAGGTGATCGTCGTGGTCGACGGTCCGGACGAGGAGACCGGCAAGGCCCTCGCCGAGATCGGCGACCCCCGGCTGCGCGTGGTCGAGCTGCCGGGCAAGGGTGGCGCGCCCAACGCCCGCAACACCGGCGTGCGGGAGGCGCGTGCCCCCTGGACCGCCCTGCTCGATGACGACGACGAGTGGCTTCCCACCAAGCTCGCCACGCAACTGGAGCTGGCCCGTAGCGCCACGGTACGCAGCCCGATCATCGCCAGCCGGCTGATCAACAAGACGCCCCGGGCGCAGTTCGTGATGCCCCGGCGGCTCCCGGAGCCGGGCGAGCCGATCTGCGAGTACCTCACCCTTCGGCGCGGGCTGTTCCACGGCGACGGATTCATCCAGACCTCGACCATCATGGCGCCTACCGGACTGCTGCGCCGGGTGCCGTTCACCGTCGGGCTGCGCCGGCAGCAGGAACTGGACTGGACCGTACGCGCGACCAGTCATCCGGACGTCAAGCTGCTCATCGCCGCCGAGCCGCTGGTGCTCTGGCACCAGGACGAGGACCGGCCACGGATCAGCCTAAGCTCGCCGTGGGAGGCCCAGCTGGAGTGGCTGCGCGGGATCCGGCCACTGATCACGCCGCGGGCGTACGCGGCCATCACGATGAGCATCATCAGCTCGATGGCCGCACCCACGCGCAGCTTCCGGGTGTTCCGGCTACTGCTCGCCGAGGCACGCCGGCACGGGCGGCCGGGGCTCGTCGACTACCTGACGTTCATGCAGATCTGGCTGCTCCCACCGCAGCTGCGGCACCGGGTACGTGACCGGATCCTCGGCCGTCGCCAGCGCAGCGGCCCGGCCTCGACCGGGGAACCCGCGAGCGCGGGGCCCGGCGTCGATGCCGGCGTACGAGCGCCGGGTGGCGCGACGGCCGACGCGGCGAGGATCGCCGGCACGTCGACGGGCACGGCCGGCACCGCCGGGGCGGCGGGGATCGGGGCCGATGTCCGGCGATAGGGTCGCCGTGATATGGCGCAGCTGCCTGCTACCCGGCTCGGAGACGTTCATCCGCAACCAGGGCGACGCGCTGTCCACCTGGCGTCCGGTCTACCTGGGCGCCGTCCGGGTGGCCTCACCGCTGTCCCGGGACAGCGACGTGGTGCTGTGCCCGGCCACGCCGCGTGGCCGCCGCGAGTGGCTGCGGTTGCGGCTGACCGGCGGCTCACCCCGGCTGCGTCGGCTGCTGGCCCGGCTACGCCCCGGGTTGGTGCACGCGCACTTCGGTGGGGACGGCTGGTTGGTCAGCCGTACCGTCGAACAGCTGGGCATTCCGTTGGTCGTCACCCTGCACGGTCTCGACGTCACCCGGCAGGCGGCGGCACCCGGGCCGCGCGGCGCTCGGCATCGGCGAAACCTGCGGTCCATGTTCAGCCGGGCCGCACTGGTCCTGGCCGTCTCCGGGGCGATCCGGGACCGGGCGGTGGCGCTCGGAGCGGATCCGGCGAAGATCCGCGTCCACCACACCGGGGTGCCGGTGCCACCCGAGCCGGCGGCCGGGCCGAAGCAATGGGACGTCGTGTTCGTCGGGCGGTTCGTCGAGAAGAAGGGGGTCGAGGATCTCGTCGAGGCGCTGGGCATGCTGTCCGAACTGCGCCCCCGCGTGCTGCTCGTCGGCACCGGGCCGCTGCATGAGCGGGTACGCGTCCGCGCCGCCCAGTTGGGCGTGGACGCCACGTTTCCCGGCGCGCTGCCGCCGCCCGAGGTGATGCGGCACATCGCCGAGGCCCGGCTGCTCGCCGCACCGTCGCGTACCGCGTCGGACGGCGACACCGAGGGACTGCCCACCACGATCCTGGAGGCGTTCAGTCTCGGCGTGCCGGTCGTCGCGACCTACCACAGTGGCATTCCCGAGGCGGTCACCCACGAGTCGAACGGCCTGCTCTGTGCGGAAGGCGACCGTCCGGCCCTCGCCGCCAACCTCCGCCGTTTGCTCACCGACGCACCGCTGCGCGACCACCTCGGCAAGGCCGCCCGCCACCGCGCCGAGACCGACTTCGACCTGCACCAGCAGACCCGCCGCCTCGAATCCCTCTACGACTCCCTCCTCCCCTCACCCTGACCCCCGCACCCCTCGGTGGGACCGTCAGTCGGTGGGGCGGAGGCGGCGGACGGCGGAACGGGCGGTACGGCGGGCGGTACGGGCACCGGCCAGCAGGAGGCGGCCGGCCCGTGCGGTGGGGGTGCCGTGCAGCAGTGAGACGATCCGGCGCAGCCGTTTCAACTCGTCGTCACGCTCGGTCAACGTCCGTTCGTACCAGTCCTGGAGCGCGCGCGCCTCGGACAGCTCGCGGGCCAGCCGGTCCCGGTCCGACAGCAGTTCCCGCCACCCGCCGGCAGCCGCACCCGCCACGTGGTCGACCGATGTTCCCGGCTCCCGACCGGACATCGTGGTCAGCATGGCCGCCAGCTCACCGGCCGGCCAGAGGTCGGCGAGCCCGGCGTCGATCAGCCGGGACGCCAGCCGCCGCAGCGCCAGCATCGGCTCGGTGGACTCGGCCAGACCGTGCCAGATGCCGGCCGGGGTGACGACGACTGCGTCCGCCGGCATCCCCGCCTCCGCACCGGACTGCCAGGTGGTGAGCAGCGCCCGCACCGCCGGCAGGTCCCGCCGCAACGTCGCGGCCACCACCAGATCCTCGACGGTACGTCCCGACGGAACGGCCTCGCCGTCGGCGAACCGCCACCCGCCCACCGGATCCCGGCCCACCTTCCGGAGCCGACCGTCCCGCACCAGCAGTGCCGCAGGCGGCACCGCCCCGGTCCGCTCGGCCCCGGGGTGGGTGCCCGCGGCGGGCTGGTCCGCCAGGATCAGCGGATCCGGCAGGCGCTCGCCGAGCAGCACCCAGGCCGGCGCGAGCTCGACGGCGATCCCGTTCCGGACGGCGGATCCGGCCAGCCGAGCCGGGTCTGCCAGCAGCGGTGTGGCCGGCACCGAGCCATCACGTCCGGTGTCGGGGCCACGCGTCCCACCCTCGCCGTCGCCGAGGACGGCCTGGAGGAAACCGGTCAGGTCCGGGTCGGCCAGCAGTTCCGTGTTGACCAGAGCGGCCGGCGCGACGGGGGACGGAAAGACCGCCCAAGCGTCGCCGATCCGCAGCCCCGACGCCGTCAGCCGGGCCCGCAGCCGTGCGGGGCCGGCCGGGCGGGAGTCGTCGTACTCGCCGAGTGCCGCCCAGTCGGAGTCGGCGCTCGGCGGCGAGGTCAGCAACCGGTGCAGCCCGAGTGGGTTCTCGGCCCCGAGCAGCAGCCGGCCGCCGGGCCGCAGCACCGACACCAGCAGGTCGAAGGTCTCGCCCCAGGACAGCTGCGCCCCCTCCACCGAGCCGAGGCGGTCCAGCCCGTCCAGGGCGACCACGGTCTCGTACGGGGGCGTGCCGGCGAGCTTCTCCGGGCCACCGCAGCACACCCGCACCCCGGGGCGGTCGGCGTAACGGTCGGCCAGCGCCTCGGCGTCGGGCAGCCCCCGCACCAGCACGGTCAGGTCGGCCGAGGGCAGCGCGTCGAGCAGGCGGGGATCGTGTGGCCCCACCACAAGCGTGCGGCCGGACGCGACGGACAACAGGGCCGCCAGCCCCGGCCCGCGTACCGGTCCCGGGCCGTGCGCGCCGTCGAGATCCGACCAGCCGAGCATCTCGCCACCGAGCAGGTGCACCTCGCTCATCGACCAACCTCCGTACGGTGCCGGTCGGCGGGCTCGGGCCAGCGGAACAGCCGGCGCAGCTCGGCCGGTGGCAGCAGCCGGTCGGCACCCAGCTCGGCGACGGCCAGCGCACGGGCGCCGTCCGGGTCGATCTGCGGGCCGTGCAGGCTCGCCCACTGGCGACGAATCCGCGGCTGGCCACCCCAGATCGGCGCCTCGCCGGCCAGCTGCATCGGATCGCCGTAGACCGCCGGTTCACAGCCGGCCAGGATGCCGTAGAAGACCGCGCTGCACAGCCGGTTCGAGGCGACCCGGCGGTGCCGGCGCAGCTCGGCCAGTTGCCGGTGGAGGAAACCGGGGTCGAGGTCACGCCACCGGCCGCCCCGGTAGCCGTGGCAGACCACCCGGAAGCCGGCCCGCTCGTAGTGCTGGCGTACCCGGGTGGATCGGTACTCCTGCCAGTAGAGACAGACCGTCACCGGGCCCGGTTCGACGGCCCGGATCTCGTCGATCAGCCGGTCGTGGTCGCCGACGACCTGCTGCCCCTCCCAACCGTGGAAGGGGTACCAGATGGTGCCCTCCCGCCGTTGCGGGTCGTCCGCTTCCATCGCCAACAGGTACGCCCACGGGGAACCGACCACGTACGTCTGCCGGCGGCCGAGGGACCAGGCCCGCCGCCGGGTCCGCTCCGACCACAGGAACAGCGGTACGCCCGGCACGAACTCGTGGTCGTACGCCATGCCGTCGCCGATGTTCCAGCCGTGCTGGAGGTAGCCGTGGATGCGGGGCGGATCCCGGTCGTCCAGCCCGCAGTACCGGGCCAGCACGTGGGAGTGCCCGTAGTAGTGGTTGGCATGGTGCACGGTGGCGGGCGCCCCTGGTCGTGGTGACGGGTCACGGCGTGACGGGTGGAGGCGGAGCCTAACCGGCCCGTCTGAACACCCGGCCACGCCGAGATGTCCGCCCGGTGTGCCATGCGCGATATAGATGGAGCCCCCGGCCGGGATCGAACCGGCGACATCCCGCTTACAAGGCGGGTGCTCTGGCCAGCTGAGCTACAGGGGCGTTGTGTCGTGGCCAGCATAGCGACCGACGTCCGGTTTTCCTGCTCGGCAGGGGTCCCGAGCATGGGAAACGTCATTATCCCGACGCGTGGACGTCGATTCGTGTCCGCCCATGCCCGAGTGACCGGAATGCGAATGCTTCGGAAGTACCGCTCGACGGTGGACCTTGGCATTGCGGCGAAAGCCGTTTACCGTGCAGTGACACGGCCGACACGGGCTCGCCCCGCGGCGGCCGTGGCGCCGGTACGGGCATCCGTGCCGGTCGCTCCTTCACTCGGATCGTCCGGCACGTTCCTGCCGGTGAAAGGAAGCGTCCCCCCTCATGGCTACGGTCACCTACGCGAAGGCGTCCCGGATCTACCCGGGCACCGAACGCCCCGCGGTCAACCAGCTCGACCTCCAGATCGGCGACGGCGAGTTCCTCGTCCTCGTCGGCCCCTCCGGTTGTGGTAAGTCCACCAGCCTGCGCATGCTCGCGGGCCTGGAGGACGTCGACGACGGCGCGATCTACATCGACGACCGGGACGTCACCCACCTGCCGCCGAAGGCCCGCGACATCGCGATGGTCTTCCAGAACTACGCCCTCTACCCGCACATGACGGTGTACGAGAACATGGCGTTCGCGCTCAAGCTGCGCAAGACCTCCAAGTCCGAGATCGACAGGCGGGTCAAGGAGGCGGCGGCGCTGCTCCAGCTGGAGGAGTACCTCAGCCGCAAGCCCAAGGCGCTCTCCGGTGGTCAGCGCCAGCGGGTCGCGATGGGCCGGGCCATCGTCCGGGAGCCGCAGGTCTTCCTGATGGACGAGCCGCTGTCGAACCTCGACGCCAAGCTGCGGGTGCAGACTCGTACGCAGATCGCGTCGCTGCAGGCCAAGCTCGGCATCACCACCGTCTACGTCACCCACGACCAGGTCGAGGCCATGACCATGGGTCACCGGGTCGCGGTCATGCTCGACGGCGTGCTCCAGCAGGTCGACACCCCGCGGACGCTCTACGACACCCCCGCCAACGTCTTCGTCGCCGGCTTCATCGGCTCGCCCGCCATGAACATCAAGACCGTGCCGTTCAGCGAGCAGGGCGCGTCGTTCGCCGAGATGTCCGTGCCGCTGACCCGCGAGCAGGTCGAGGCGGCCAACGCCGAGGGTGGCAACGGTAAGGTGACCGTGGGCTTCCGTCCGGAGGACTGCGACATCGTCAGCCCGACCGAGGGTGGCATGCCGGTCGTGGTCGAGCTGGTCGAGGACCTGGGCTCCGACGCCAACGTCTACGGTCACGCCGCGCTCGACGGCGCCTCCGAGCGGTTCGTGGTCCGCACCGACCGTCGGCACATGCCGAAGCTCGGCGACACGATCTTCGTGAAGCCGCGTACCGGCCAGAGCCACGTCTTCCACTCCGCCACCGGGCAGCGCATCTGAGTTAGCAACCGAGAAGGGGCGGTCCGCCGATGGCGGGCCGCCCCTTCTCGCGTACGCTCTGCGGTTTCTCAGCCCTCGACGGCCCGGCGGCGCGCCACCTCGGCCAGCGTGACCGCGGCGGCGACGCTGGCGTTCAGTGACTCCACCTCGGAGATCATCGGGATGCTGACGGTGAGGTCGCAGGTCTGCCCGACCAGGCGGGACAGCCCCCGCCCCTCCGAGCCGACCACCACCACGAGCGGGCCGACGGCGGCCTCCAGGTCGTACAGGTCCGTCTCCCCGTCGGCGTCCAGGCCGACCACCATGAACCCGGCGTCCTGGCAGGCTTTCAGCGACCGGGTCAGGTTGGTCACCTGGGCCACCGGCACCCGGGCCGCCGCACCGGCGCTGGTCCGCCAGGCGGTCGCGGTGATCCCGGCCGCGCGCCGTTCCGGTACGAAGACACCCTGCGCGCCGAACGCCGCAGCGGAGCGGATCACCGCGCCGAGGTTACGCGGATCGGTGACCCCGTCCAGCGCCACCAGCAGCGGTGCCGGCTGTTCCAGTGCGGCGGCGACCAGGTCCTCGAACGGCTCGTACGCGAACGGCGGCACCTGGAGACCGACGCCCTGATGCAGCACGCCGCCGGTCATCCGGTCCAGCTCCGCACGGCTGACCTCAAGGATCGCGATGCCCCGGTCGGCGCCGGTACGAATGATCTCCTTGACCCGGTCGTCGACGTCGATGCCCTGCGCCGTGTAGAGCGCGGTCGCCGGCACCTGGGTACGCAGCGCCTCCAGCACCGGGTTTCGACCGACCAGCAGCTCCGCCGCGTCCTTCGCCGGGTTGGACTTGCGTCCCGGCGCGACCCGGGGACCGCCCCGCCCGGCGGGCTGCCTACCGCGCCCCGGATTGGTGGCGGTCGTGCCCCGGCCGCCACCCTTGCCCCAGGTGGTGTCCTTGCTGCCGGGCTTGCCGATCTTCGGGGCACGCCCCTCCTCGGCCGCCGCCCGGCGTTCCTTCTCCTGCTTCCAGGCGGTGCGCTGCGGCAACTTCTCGGTGCCGGAGTACGCCTTGTGCCAGGGCCGTTCGTCGGCCGGCAACGTCCGGCCGCGCCCGGCGAGGGAGTCCCGGTTCTTTCCGCCGGACCCCTTCGGGGCACTGGCCTTGGACGCCACCCGTCGACCACGGCGCTGCGAATTGCCGGCCATCAGTCCTGCTCTCCAATAGTCCAACGCGGCCCTTGTGGGGTGTCCTCGACCACCACTCCGGCCCGCTTGAGTTGATCCCGCAGCGCGTCGGCGGCGGCCCAGTCCTTGCGGACCCGGGCCTGCGCGCGCTGTTCCAGTGCCAGGGCGATCAGGGAGTCCACCACACCACGGAGGTCGCTCGCCCGGGCTCCGCCGGTCCAGGCCGGGTCGAGAGGGTCGACTCCGAGGATATCCAGCATCGCGCGGACGCTGGCGAGCGTGGTGCGGACGGTCACATCCTCCCCGCCGGCCAGCGCGTTGTTGCCGTCCCGCAGCACCTCGTGCAGCGCCGCCAGCGCGGCCGAGGTGTTCAGGTCGTCGTTCATCGCGGCGACGAACGCGGCCGGCAGCTCGCCCAGCCCACCCGCGCCTACCCGTTCCACGGCCCGGGTCACGAAGCCCTCGATCCGCCGGTACGCGACGGCCGCCTCGCGCAACGCCTCCTCGGAGTAGTCGATCCGGGAACGGTAGTGGGCGGCCACGTAGTAGTAGCGCAGCTCGACCGGGCGCACCCCGAGGGAGGCGACGTAGGCCAGGTCGAGGGCGTTGCCCAGCGACTTGCCCATCTTCGCCCCGCCGATGCTGAGCAGCCCGTGATGCACCCAGTACCGGGCGAAGGGCAGGCCGGCGGCCTGGGACTGAGCCAGCTCGTTCTCGTGGTGCGGGAAGGTCAGGTCGAGCCCGCCGCCGTGGATGTCGAACTCCGCGCCCAGATAGCGCCAGCACATCGCCGAGCACTCGATGTGCCAGCCGGGTCGGCCCCGCCCCCAGGGCGACGGCCAGTAGGCGTCCGCCGGCTCATCCGGCTTGGCGCCCTTCCAGAGAGCGAAGTCGCGCGGGTCACGCTTGCCCCGGTCCGGCGCGTCCCCGGCGGACTGCATGTCGTCGGGCGACTGGTTGGACAACGCCCCGTACGACGGCCACGAGCACACGTCGAAGTACACGTCACCCGAACCGTCGGTGGCCGGGTAGGCGTGCCCCCGCTCGATCAACTGTGCGATCAGTTCGTGCATCTCGGGGATGTGACCGGTGGCGCGCGGTTCGTAGGTGGGTGGCAGCACGTTCAACGCACGGTACGCCTCGGCGAGCTTCAACTCGTTGGCGTACGCGATCGACCAGAAGGAGCGCTCCTGCTCCTGCGCCTTGACCAGGATCTTGTCGTCGATGTCGGTCACGTTGCGGATGAAGGTGACCTCGAAACCGGCAACCGTCAGCCAGCGACGCAACACGTCGTAGTTGACGCCGGAGCGAAGATGGCCGATGTGCGGCGGTGCCTGGAGGGTGAGACCACACAGGTAGACCCCCACCTTGCCGGCTTCCCGCGGGACGAAGTCCCGCACCGAGCGGGTGGCGGTGTCATACAGGCGTAGCGTCACCGTACAAGGGTAGCCGTCCGCTGTTGCCTGCCCGGTCGGAGCCTGGTAGCACCCGACCGCTCCGCGCCTGTCGATGACCACCCGCTGGCCGTACGCTGCTGGTCGTGAGCACTCCAGCGACGCCCGGCGCTGCCGTACCACCCCCGGACAGCCCGACGCCGGACGGCCCGGTGGGCCCGGTGCCGAACGGCCCGGTGCCGAACGGCCCGGTGCCGAACGGCCCGGTGCCGAACGGCCCGGTGGGCTCGACACTTGCCGGCGGGCCGGCGTCAAGCGGGCCGGCGTCGAGCGGATCGGCGTCAAGCGGGCCAGCGTCGGGTGAGTCGGCGTCGAGCGGGCCGGCGTCGGGTGAGTCGGCGTCGAGCGGATCGGCGTCAGGCGGGCCGGCGCGGGGTGGCGAGGCGTCGCAGACCCTGGACCGGGGGCTGCGGCTGCTGCACCTGGTGGCGGACGTCCCGGGTGGGTTGACCGTCACCGAGGCCGCGAACCGGTTGGGCATCGGTCGGGCCGCCGTCTACCGGCTGGTCGGGCCGCTGGCCGGGCACGGCATGCTGCGCCGTGACACCGACGGCCGGCTGCGCCTCGGCGCCGGGGTGCTGAACCTGGCCCGGCGGGCCCAACCGCTGCTCGCCGAGGGGGCACTGCCTGCGCTGCGGCGACTCGCCGAACAGGCCGGAGCCACCGCCCACCTCACGGTGGTGGAAGGTGGGGAGGGTGTCGCGCTGGCGGTCGTCGAGCCGAGTTGGACGTCGTTTCACGTCGCGTACCGGACCGGGGCCCGACACCCGCTGGAGCGCGGGGCCGCCGGGCGGGCCATCCTGGCGGGCCGGTCGGGTGACGGCGGCCCGGTGAGCACCGCCGGTGAGCTTCAATCAGGCGCGTACGGGGTGGCCGCGCCGGTGCTCGGGGTACCCGGCCTGGAGGCGAGCGTCGGGGTGGTGGCGCTGGCCCCGCTGGACGCCGAGACGGTCGGCGCACAGGTGCTGGCCGCCGCCACCGCCATCACCACTGCCCTGACCTGACCGCCCGCCCTTCCCCCTGGCCCTACCGCCCGACACTGCCCTGCCCGACAAGGCCGGCACCGCCGGGCAGGGCCCGGCAAGGCCCGGCCCTGCCCGGCAAGGCCCGGCAAGGCCCGGCCCGGCTTGCGGCAAGTTGCGCCCAAACCACAGCTCGAAAGCCCAACTTGCCGCAAGTCGCGCGGCACGCGCTCGGGCCGTCACGACGGGGCGGACCAGCACGGCCAGGCCAGCACGGGCGGGCCAGCGGGCGGGGCGGCACGGAGCGGGGCGGCACGGGCGGGGCGGCACGGAGCGGGGCGGCACGGAGCGGGCGGGGCCGCAGGGACGCCTATAGCACAATCGGCGATGGCTGGGGAGTTATCCACAGGGGACGGCCGAGGCCCTGGCGGCGGTTGTCCACAGGGGCTGCCGAGGCGGCCGTACGACGCGCAGGCTCTCGTTCATGCCAGCTCAAGCACACCGACCGAGCGCCCTTGCGTGGCAGGTGTTCCGCGGCTCGGAGACCGTCCGCCAGGGCCTACTCACCACGCATCAGCTTCGCAATTCCGCCTGGGCTCGATTACGACGGGACATTTACGTCGATGCCCGGCTCGATCGCGATCACGAATTGGCCTGCCGCGCCGTGGCGTTGCAGCTGCCGGTCGCGGCAGCCTTCGCCGGCCCGTCGGCGGCGTACCTGCACGGGGTCGAGCACGCCGCAAGCTTCGCCGACAAGGTGCACGTGCTCGTGCCGGCGCCAGCCGGGCTGCGCAGTCAACCTGGCCTGCAAGTGCACACGATGTCGGAGGAGCCTTGGCTCCCGGGCATCGGCACGGGCACGCTCCGCCGCACCGACCCGGCCCGGGCAGCATGGGAGAGCGCCGTCTGGCTGGAGCCGACCCGCGCGATCGCCATCATCGACACCCTGCTCGGCCGGGGACTCACCACACGAGCGGCTCTCGCCCAGTTCGCGGCCCTGCACGATGGCCGTCCCGGGATACGCCGGGCGAGCTGGCTGTTCGATCTGGCTGAGCCGGCGGCCCAGTCGCCAGCCGAGTCGCAGCTGCGCATCCGCCTGGTGCTGGCCGGTCTGCCTCGACCGGTGGTGCAGCATCCGGTGCAGGTGCCCGGCGGTCTGATCCTGCATCCGGACCTCGCCTGGCCCGCCGTCCGCGTGGCGGTGGAGTACGACGGGCACTGGCATTCGGACCGCGAGCAGCTGCATCGGGACCGCCAGCGACTCAACCGTCTCGTCGGTGCCGGCTGGCTGGTACTGCACGTGACCAGTCGCCGTCTCCACCAGGACTTCCCGGGGATCGTCCGGGAAGTCCGCGCTGCGCTACTTGACCGGGGGTGGCACCGATGACAGCAGATGGCCGGGCTGAGGGTTCCAGCCCGGCCATCGTGCCTTCGATCAGCGGCGTGCTATCGGCGCGGCTTGACCGTCACCGCCGCGTACGCGTCGATGATGCCGTGCCCGTAGAAGCCGTTGAAGCTTCGCGAGCCGTCGCAGTAGGCGTCGAACTCGGCCGGCCGGCCTTCGTTGGCGTAGCTGAACAGCCGCGGCTCCGGGCAGGCCCGCTCGGCGGCGGTCCGCAGGAGCTGCTGCTCGACCCGGTCGGGTGCCATGCCGTAGCCACTGCGGCCCTGCTTCTTGCCGTAGCGGCTCACGATGAGCGCGGCCACCCCGGAGGCGTGCGGTGCCGCCATCGAGGTGCCCTGGAGGTAGGTGTAGTACCCGCACTCCCCGTTGCGCTTGCAGTCCTTGAACACGAAGGTCTCGGCGCCGGGCACGATGTTGCCGTCCTCGTCGACCGCCCCCTCCTCCTGGAGGACCTTCTTCGGGTAGGTGGAAAGGATCATGTTGGCGTCGGTACGGAACGTGTCCGTGCCGAAGCCGTCGCGGTACCAGCCACCGGGAGCGGCGACAGCGGTCTGCTCGGTGCCGTAGTTGGAGTAGTCGGCCTTCTTACCGGACGGGCCGACGGCGGAGACGCTGATGACGTGCGGCCCCTCCGTGGGCAGGTCCCAGCAGCTGTCGTTGTCGATCTCGCGCGGATAGGGCGCGACGTCACCGTAGTTGGGGCTGGAGACGTCGGTACGGGGGTCGCCCAGATCCTCGTGGTTGTTGCCGAGCGCGCCGACCAGGGTGACGCCCCGGTTGTGGGCGAAGGTCAGCGCCCGCTTCATCGCCCGGATGGTGGCCCGCTGCGCCGCCTGCGCCTCCGGGGAGTCGGCCGGGTTCGCGGTGCAGTTGTAGAGCCACGGGTCGACGTAGAAGGACATGTTGACCACGTCGAGCCCCGACCTGCCCGCGTGCAGCAGAGCGTTGACCACGGGGTTCAGGAAGAAGTAGCCGGAGTCCTGGCCACCCTTGAGGTTGACCAGAGACACCTTCGGCGCGACACCGGAGAGACCGAAGCCGTTGGCGGCAGCGCCGATGGTGCCGGCGACGTGCGTACCGTGGCCGCCGTCGTCGGTGCCGACCGGGTCGAGGCAGCTCGCCACCTCGCACTCACCGTCGATCTCGGGGATGTCGGGGGCGAAGTTGCGCGACAGCGCCCAGTCGAAGTTGGGGGCGATGTCGGGGTGACCGGCGTCCACGCCGGTGTCAAGGACGCCGACGGTCACCCGGCGGTCGCCGGGCTCCACCTTGCGCGCCTTGTCGGCCCGGATCATCTCCAGACCCCAGAGCTTGTCGTCCAGCGGGTCCATCTTCTTGCCCCGCTGCTTACCGGTGCCCTTGGCGGCCGCGGCGGCCAGCAGGTGTTCCTGCTCGACCCGGTCAAGGCGCGGTTTGCGCCCGATGGCCTTCTCCTCGGCCGCGCCGATCAGGGCGGCGGCGGAGGTCGCCTTCGTCGCGAAGTCGGCCCGGTCGGTCGTCACCTGGTAGACACCGACCTCGTCGCTGCGGGACACCACGGTCCCGCCCGCCGACCGGATCGCGGCGATCGCCGCGTCGGTGGAGACGCCGTCCTCGGCGACCACGGTGAAGGTCCGCAGGTCCGCCGGCTCGGCGCTGGCGGGCACTCCCAGACCTGTGACCGTGAGTGTCAGCGCCGTCGCGGTTGCGACGGCACCGACGGTGAAGCGCTTGCTCACCACATCGGATCCTCTCGTTGAGGGACGTGGCGTCATCAGACATCAATGCGTGAGGTTTCGCCAGAGCAGCGCCGGATTAACGGCGGAAGATCCGCTTCGCCGGAAAGATCGGCCAGCACGCTGGGCAGCTCGGTCAGGGTCGAGACCACGGCATCCGGCACCACATCGGCCGGCAACCGCTCGCCTCGGCGGTTCAGCCACACGGCCCGCAGGCCCGCCTGCTGTGCTCCGACCACGTCATGGGCCGGGTTGTCGCCTACATGTACCACCTGAGCCGGATCGACTCCGGCGGTAGCGCACACCGCCGCGTAGAAATCCGGGGCCGGTTTCTTCGGCACTCCGTCGCAGTGCGCGTACACCTCGAAGGCGAACTCGCCGACGAGGCCGCAGCGTTCGACGCGGCTGTTGCCGTTGGTGGCGAAGCCCAGCGTCCATCGTTGACGCAGAGCCGCCAGTGCCGGCAGCGTGTCGACGAACGGCCGGGTCAGCGCGAAGCGGCGGGCGAAGAAGAGCTCGCTGATCTCGTCCAGGTGCGCACCGAGCCCGGCCCGATCCAGGGACCGGGCCAGGGCGGCACGCCGGATCTCGGCCACCGGCGCGGCGGCCAGGTCGCCAAAGACCGCGCCCCAGTCCGATTCCAGGTCGGCGAGCGTGACGCCGGCCGCGACCGGGGTCAACCTCCGCATCTGTGCCAGCACGGCTTCCAGCCCTGCGGTGACGGCCGGACGCAGATCGATCAGGGTTTCGTCGGCATCGAACACCACTGTGCTCAGCATGCCGTTCAGCATGTCACCGCAGGGCGGGCTCCGTCGCCTTCAGCGGAGTCGGCTGGACGGGGATCCGCAGCTCGTCGAGGCGGACCAGCGCCACACCTGCGACGATCAGCAGTCCGCCGAACAGTTGCACCACCGTCGGCAGCTCTCCCAGGACCAGCCAGGCGATCAGGACCGCGAACATCACCTCGGTCAGCCCGACGAACGAGGCCATCCGGGAGCCAAGCGCCCGCACCGCGGCGATCCCCACCAGGTAGGCGACCACTGCGGCCACCAGCGTCAGACCGACGATTGGCACCAGCCAACTGGTCTGCGTGCCGGCGAACTGCACGGTGTCGAAGGTGGCCCGCAACGGCAACGCGCCACTCAGGCCGAGCAGCAGCAGCACGCCGGCACCGGCGGCCATCCCGCCGCTGGCCATGACCGTCGATGGCAGGGCCGGGTCGACCCGGCCGGCGAGCACGAAGTATCCGGCCAGCCCGACCGCCGCACCGAGTCCCCAAAGGACGCCGACCACGTCGAGCCGGCCCGTCCCGGTCACGTCGAGCACGAAGACCAGCCCGACCATGGCCGCCACCGAACCGGCGACGGTCAGCCGCCGGGGACGTTGGCCCTGCACCAGCCAGGTCCAACCGACGACGAGAATGATGCCGAGGTATTCCAGCAGCAACGCGACGCCGACCGGCAGGTACCGTACGGCGTTGAAGAAGCACGCCTGCGCGACCGCCACCCCGAGCAATCCGAAGACGCCGATCGAGGCGAGGTTGCGGCGCAACACCGGCCACCGCCCCCGCAGGACGAGCACGGCGGGCACCATCAGGATCAGGGCGGCGATGCCGACCCGGGCGATGACGACCGCCTCGGCCGACCAGCCGGCGTCGATCAGGGATCGGGCGAAGGTGCCTGAGGTGGCGAAGGTGATCGCGGAGAGCAGCGCCAGCGCGAGACCGGTACCTGCGGCGGGCGGTTGACGCATGGGCTCTCCTTGGCACGACTGCCCGCCATGGGCAAAATAGGTTACGCCGATGACGCTAGGTGGAGCCACGACAGGAGTCAAGTTGCTTTTCGCCCATGACACTGAGTGCTCTCTGGTCGCCGCCGCAGCGCTTGTCAACACCGCCGGATCCAGCGGAGAGGGCCTCCCGGATATCGCCGCCCTGGACGCCTTCTTCACCACTCACTCCTACAGCGGCCGGCACGAGCACACCGAGACCGAGCTACGGGCGGTACGCGCCCTGCGCCCCCGCCTCCGCCGGATCTGGTACGCCGAGGTGGACGAGATCGTGTCGATCGTCAACGCCCTGCTCCGCGAGCACCGTGCGCTGCCCCAGCTCATCACGCACGACACCGAGCCCTACCATCTGCACGCCGTGCCCCGGGACGCCCCGCTCGCCACCAGAATCGCGGTTGAGGCGGCGATGGCCGTCGCAGACGTGGTACGCGGCGGCGAACTGCGCCGGCTGCGCATCTGCGAGCACCCCGACTGCGACAACGTGCTGGTCGACCTCTCCAAGAACCGCTCCCGCCGATTCTGTGAGGCCGGCTGCGGCAACCGGGCCGCCGTCAGCGCCTACCGGGCGCGCCGGGCCGCCGCCCGCTCCTGACCTCCGACGCGTGGGCGCGACGCTTGTCAGCGGGCACGGCCGGCCATCAGCCAGCGGGTCACGCTGACCCGGAGCAGCACGTAGCGGCCGTCCGGGCCGTCCACCGTGACGTCCCAACCGTCGTACCGGCGGCGAAGCGCCTCGACCACGTCGGGCGGAAAGGGCCGGCGGACGATGCTCGCCTCGCCCTCCGCGACGACCGGCGCATCTCCGTCGGGCAGCGCCAGCGACACCCGGGGGTCGGCAGCGATGTTGCGAACCTTCCGGTTGCGCTCACCGGAGCCGATCCACCACTCACCCTCGGCATAGTGGAACCAGACCGGCGTCAGATGCGGCGAGCCGTCCGGCCGCAGCGTGCAGATCCACACGACCCGCTCCCGCGCCAGCCGCTCCAACACCTCCGCGCCGGGCGAGGTGGTCACGTCCGGCGCGGCGGTGCCGCGACAAAGACCCGCCAGGCGTACGCCTCGAAGCTCAGCACGGGCCCAGCCGGATCCTTACTGTCCCGCACCCCCACCCCGGAACGCCCGACCGCCACCTCGACACACTGGTCGTTGGACCCGCTAAGGCGGCTCTTTCGCCAGCGTGCGCCGGTCAACTCCATGATTCCGCCAGTTCCTTCAGCAGCTCGATCGATTCCTGCGGGGGCAGAGCCACGGCGAGAGTAGCCTCCCAGGTCCGTTGCAGTCGCAGGAGATCGGCTGCTCCGTCCAACTCCCGTCCACCGATCTGGCCCCCGAGGAAGGCAACTTCGACACCGTCGGCCAGGCTGGCGAGTATGAACGGGCCATTCAGGCCCGGATACTCCTCCGTGGACGTGGGCACGACGTGGATCCGAAAGTGTGGGTGCTCGACAGCGAGGCGGACGAGGTGCAGAAGCTGCTCACGCATGACTTTCCGACCACCGACCCGTCGCCGCAAGACCGACTCGTCCACGACAGCCGCGATCCGGGGAGATTTCTCGGCGTAAAGCACCTCTTGGCTGCTCAACCGGTCAGCCAGCCGTCGTTCGATTTCGCCGGGATCCAGCAGCGGATCGGACTCGAAGACCGCTCGCGCATACGCTTCCGTCTGCAGCAGGCCAGGCACGTGGAGCGGTTCGAACCAGCGTAGGGCCCATGACTCCGCCAAGATGGCGCGCCAGCCGCGTTGCCAGACCTGGGCTTTGTCGAGGGCTACCAGGTCGGTGAGCATGCGACCGAAGATGCCGCCGGTGTCGAGGGCCTTGTCGGCCAGGTCCAGGTACTTCGGGGTGGGCGGTTGCTGGCCCAGTTCGACCGCGCTGACCATCGACGGTGAGTAGTTGACGGCCTTGGCCAACTCCTCCTGACTCCACCCCCGCCGGACCCGAGCCCGGCGCAGCTCCGCAACCAGGAACGCCGCCGCCGTCAGCTGTCCACCCGCCATCTCCAACCGCCCTCCAGCAACCGGTCGATCGACTCCAGCGCCACGCCACCGGCAGCCCGACCACCGGCAGTGGCTCTCGGACAGCAGGCACAAACACTTCCGAGCGTAGGGGCGTCCTCAGCAGACTGTGAAGCGCGACGCTCGCCGCTCATCCCCCGAGCTCGGCGTCGAGGTGGGACCGTCCGCTCCCCCGGCCGGGCGGTCCCACCGCCGGGGCGATTCACGCAAACGACTCAGCTCGACAGGAGGCTGTCCCATGTCCCGAACCGCGCCCCGGAATGCCCGTCGAACCACCTCCCGAAGCGCACCCAAGACCGACCGGCCGGGCGACGGCGGCCGAGGGTGAGGGGCATGGGCGCGTCGCCCCGGACACATCTGCCGTTGCGTCCGCTCTGGCTCTGCCGGGTCTGCGCCGCACCGTGGCCCTGCGCCGCCGCACGGCTCGATCTTGTCACCGAGTACGCCCACGACCGGGTCGCGCTCAGCATCTACCTCTGCGCGGTGCTGCACGAGGCTGCCGCCGACCTGTACCGCCTGAACCCACAGGACGGTCCGGACCCAGCGGCTCTCTTCGCCCGCTTTCTCGCCTGGGTGCCCAGGCATCGAATGGCCGAGGGCTGATCGACTCCGGTCGCGGCATCTTGCGGCCATCAGCCGCCCGGATACGCCGAGATGCCGCAACTGGAGTCGATCAAGCCAGCCCGACCGGCAGGCGCGGACGCGGGTCGGCGGGGCCAGGTCAGGGGTGGGTCATGCGGAGCAGGTCGAGCGCCTCCTCCAGCTGAGTCTCCGAGAGTTTGCCGGAGTCGAGATGGCCCCGCGAGATCACCACCTCCTTGATGGAGATCTGCTTCGCCAGCGCCTCCTTGGCGATCGAGGCGGCCTCGTCGTAGCCGAGGTGACGGTTGAGCGGTGTGACGATCGACGGCGAACCCTCGGCGTACGACAGGCAGACCTCGGCGTCCGCGACCAGGCCGACCACGCACCGGTCGGCGAGCAGGCGGCTCGACGCGGCGATCAGCCGGATCGACTCCAGGATGTTGCGGCCCATCACCGGCAGCATGACGTTCAGTTCGAAGTCGCCCTGCGAGCCGGCGAAGGCCACGGTCGCGTCGTTGCCTACCACCTGCGCGCAGACCTGCCGAACGGCCTCGCAGACCACCGGGTTGACCTTGCCCGGCATGATCGACGACCCCGGTTGGAGGTCCGGGATACGCAGTTCACGTAGGCCGGCACGCGGGCCGGAGCCCATCCAGCGGATGTCGTTGGCGATCTTGTAGAGCCCGACCGCGACGGTACGCAGCTGCCCCGACGTCTCGACCAGGGCGTCCCGGGCGCCCTGCGCCTCGAAATGGTTGCGCGCCTCGGTCAACGGCAGCCCGGTCGAGGCGCGCAGCTTCTCGATCACCCGGGCGGCGAAGCCGAGCGGGGTGTTGATGCCGGTGCCGACCGCGGTACCGCCCAGCGGCAGCTCGGCCAGCCGGGGCAACGCGGACTCCAGGCGTTCGATGCCGTAGCGAACCTGGGCGGCGTACCCGCCGAACTCCTGCCCGAGCGTCACCGGGGTGGCGTCCATCAGGTGCGTACGCCCGGCCTTCACGACGGTTTCGAACTCCGACGCCTTCGCCTCCAGCGCGGCGGCCAGGTGGTTCAGCGCCGGCAGCAGATCCCGTACGACGGCCTCGGTGGCCGCCAGGTGGATCGACGAGGGGAAGACGTCGTTGCTGGACTGCGAGGCGTTTACGTCGTCGTTGGGATGAACGCTGCTCCCCAGTTCCCGCCCGGCCAGGGTGGCGATCACCTCGTTGGTGTTCATGTTCGACGAGGTACCGGAGCCGGTCTGGAACACGTCCACCGGGAACTGGTCGTCGTACCCGCCGTCGGCCACGTGCGCCGCGGCGGCGGCGATCGCGGCGGCCACGTTCGCGTCGATCACCCCCTGGTCGCCGTTGACCTCTGCCGCCGCCCCCTTGATCTGAGCCAGCGCCCGGATCTGGGCCGGCTCGATGCCTCGGCCGGAGATCGGGAAGTTCTGCACCGCCCGCTGCGTCTGGGCCCGCCACAGCGCCTCGGCGGGCACCTCCACCTCGCCCATCGAGTCGCGTTCGATCCGGTAGCCGGTGCTCTCTGGAGTCGTCACGCGTACCATCCTGCCGCGCACCGCGACGACGTGCAGATGATCGGGCGAGCAATCTCCCTACCGACAGGGTCTGCTATCGATAGGTGTGCCGGACGGTCTGTAGCGGCTGACCGGTCTCGGTGATGGTCCAGAAGGTCCAACCGTTACGTTGGGGGCTGACGCCCGGGCGTAGAGCGCTCACCACCGCGCGGGCGGCCTCGCTCGGGGTGCGGAACGTCTTTCCCTCCACCGGCGAGCTGGTGATCGTCGTCCTACCTGGGCCGGGAACGAAGGTAGCCCAGACACGTTGACCCGCGTAGTCAGCGTGGACCCGGATCTCAGGCAAGTCCTCGGGTGAGGGTCCGTCTTCCTGGCCACACCGGTGGATCTCGACCAGCCGCGCAACCACCGCCCCTTTCGAAAGACCAGCGATCTTCGCCGCAAACTCCAGGTAGCGGTCGGTATCGTGATCGATATCTATAACTGGCATCGCCCCTCCAAAACCCACGATCCCGAACTGTCAGAAGCGTGGTGCGAGTCGACCCTCTACAACATCCTGCCGTCGACTGAGCACCTCCGGCACTCGGTCGAGGGGAGTCACCCAGTCTGCGAAGTCCGGGCAGATCCAACCGAGCAGTCGAAAGATCGTTAACCGGTCGGCGGCAAGGTGCCTATCATGAATCGGCTCGTGATGCGCGACGTGGTTCCGGAATGTCCGGATGTGGTCAAGGTCCGTATAGAGGGGCTGTCGTCTGCCTCGGTAGTGCGGGAACGCGTGACGGAGTGCCGGGCGCCAGAGACGAGTTTCGTAGTCGCACGATCCGCCCCTCCCCAACAGGCCAACCCAAAACCCAAAGGACAGTTCAGCCACCATGTGGCCATGGGTGATCACACCTGAACGGGCGCTGACGACTTGGGCCGCCCTGACGACCGCGCGCCGGCCAATGTGATGGATCCGCAGGTCCGGCGCGTCCCACCAGTCCTGCCGCTGATACATCCGGCACAACTGCTCGTCCAGCGCGTTGCGTAGGCGGATCTCCAAGAGGTGCAGGATGCCGAGAAAGGCCCCGGAAACCTCAACGTTCCACGCGTAGAGACGAAGAGCCCTGCCGAGATCGCCCCCTTCAGCCGCTACGTAGGGCGCGAGCCGGAGTTCCGAGATGCCAACCCTGATCGCTTCATAGGGAACGACCACTTGGGTTTCACCACCAATGGGGTATCGTTGTAGACGTAAGCCCCGGTGTTCGCCTCTGCTCAGCACGCGGCCCGGGGCACAGCTATGTCCGACGAGGGCGACCACGAGCCACCCACCCTTCCTCCAGAAACTCTAGAGAAAGGGTGGGTGTTGTCCAGCTGATTTCAGCGGCTTCCGATGGTGAGGACCGGCTTGGTGACCTCGGCGAAGAAGTCGTTGCCCTTGTCGTCGACCACGATGAAGGCGGGGAAGTCCTCCACCTCGATCTTCCAGACCGCCTCCATGCCCAGCTCGGCGTACTCCAGGACCTCGACGTGCTTGATGCAGTCCTGCGCGAGTCGAGCCGCGGGGCCGCCGATCGAACCGAGGTAGAAGCCGCCGTGCTGCTCGCAGGAGCGGGTGACCTGGCCCGACCGGTTTCCCTTGGCGAGCATCACCATCGAACCGCCGGCGGCCTGGAACTTGGCCACGTACGCGTCCATCCGGCCAGCCGTGGTCGGGCCGAACGAGCCGGAGGCGTAGCCCTCCGGGGTCTTCGCCGGGCCGGCGTAGTAGACCGCGTGATCGCGCAGGTACTGCGGCATCGGCTCGCCCGCGTCCAGCCGCTCGGCGATCTTCGCGTGAGCGATGTCCCGGGCCACCACCAACGGGCCGCTCAACGACAGCCGGGTCTTCACCGGGTACTTGGAAAGCTCGGCGCGGATCTCGTCCATCGGCCGGTTGAGGTCGACGCGTACCACCTCGGTCGCGTCCAGCTGCGCCTCGGTGACGTCGGGCAGGAAGCGGGCCGGGTCGGTTTCGAGTCGTTCCAGCCACACGCCCGACGGGGTGATCTTGGCCACTGCCTGCCGGTCGGCCGAGCAGGACACCGCGATCGCCACCGGGCAGGAAGCGCCGTGCCGGGGCAACCGCACCACCCGTACGTCGTGGCAGAAGTAGCGCCCGCCGAACTGCGCGCCGATGCCGAAGTTGCGGGTCAACTCCAGCACCTCGGCCTCCAGCTCCAGATCCCGGAAGCCGTGCGCGGTCATCGAGCCGGAGGTGGGCAGGGCGTCGAGGTACTTGGCGGAGGCGTACTTGGCGGTCTTCAGGGCGTACTCGGCGCTGGTGCCGCCGATCACCACGGCCAGGTGGTACGGCGGGCAGGCGGAGGTGCCGATCAGCCGCAGCTTCTCCTCCAGGAACTGCATCATCCGCGTCGGGTTCAGCAGTGCCTTCGTCTCCTGGTAGAGGTACGACTTGTTGGCCGAGCCGCCCCCCTTGGCCATGAAGAGGAACTTGTACGCGTCGGGGTGCCCGTCCGGGTCCTCGGCGTACAGCTCGACCTGCGCGGGCAGGTTGCTGCCGGTGTTGCGCTCCTCCCACATGGTGAGCGGGGCCAGTTGCGAGTAGCGCAGGTTCAACCGGGTGTACGCCTGCCACACGCCCCGCGAGATCGCCTCGGCGTCGGTTCCGTCGGTGAGCACGTGCCGCCCGCGCTTGCCCATCACGATCGCGGTGCCGGTGTCCTGGCACATCGGCAGCACCCCGCCGGCAGCGATGTTGGCGTTACGCAGCAGATCAAGCGCGACGAACCGGTCGTTCGGGGAGGCCGCCGGGTCATCGATGATCGACCGCAGCTGGGCGAGGTGCGCGGGGCGCAGGAAGTGCGCAATGTCGTGCATCGCCTCGGCGGTCAGCGCGGTCAGCGCGGCCGGCTCGACCGTCAGGAACCGGCGACCACCGGGGCCGTTGACCACATCGACGCCCTCGTCGGTGACCAGGCGGTAGTCCGTCTGATCCGGACCGGTCGGCAGCAGCGGGGCGTACGCGAAGTCGGCGGCGCTCACGACGACACTCCGCTTCGCTCCGTGCCGCCGTGAGGCACCACCGCACTGGGCCGATGATTCGCTCGCTGCCGCTCGCTCACGACGACACTCCGCTTCGCTCCGTGCCGCCGTGAGGCACCACCGCACTGGGCCGATGATTCGCTCGCTGCCGCTCGCTCACGACGACACTCCGCTTCGCTCCGTGCCGCCGTGAGGCACCACCGCACTGGGCTGAAGATTCGCTCGCTGCCGCTCGCTCATGACGGCAAAGCCTAGGGCAGAAGGTTGGGTCCGTCCCACCCGCCGGGGGGCGCGATCATTTACCGGGGTCAGGGGCGGCGCACAGCTCGTTCTTCGGACCACAACTGTCCTGGGGCTGCGGCACCGCGCCGCTGCCGGCGGGGCCCGGGTCCGCCCCGTCGGCCTCGCCCGGCGTGCCACCGGCCGCCGCGCCGAACCGGACGTACCCGATCTCCCGGCCCTCCCCTATCACCATGCCGGCGGGCCCCACGGCGAGGGCGTTCGCCGAGGTACGCAGCACGGCCAGTTCCCGCCCGGTCCGCGGATCGAGCGCGACCAGCCGGTTGGGCTTCTCGTCGGCGACGATCGCCGCGTACGGGGTGAGGGCCGCATCCGCCTTCTTCCCCGCCGGCCGGTTCCACCGGGTCCGCCCGGCACCGAGTTCGCGGGCGGAGACGGCACCGCCGTCGGCGGCACGCACCAACGCGTACCGGTCGTCGACGGCGAGCACCCGTTCGGCGTCGGCGGTGACCAGCAACAGCCGCCCGTCGTACCCGTCGAGGACCACTTCCCGGCCGTCCGGCGAAACGCCGAGCACCACGTTCCGGGCACCGTACGGGTCCTCCCGCTGCACGCAACCGGCGCTGTCGGCGGTACGGAGGTTGAGCCCCGACTGCTGCCATGCCTCCTGTCCGGTGGCCGAGTCCCGACCGGAGATGGCGTAGTAGCAACTGCCGTCCTGAGACCGGGCGGTGATGCGCAACAGACGCCCACCGATCACGGCGAGCCGCTCCTCCCGGCCGGGTTCGACGTTCTGCAGCACCCGGCCGGTGGCGGTGTCCACCACGTGCACCCGCCCGTCGACCGGGAAACCGAGCAGCGGCGGCACCGCCTCCGGGCCGGCCACCTCACCGTCGATCCGGTTGCTGGTGAGCCGCCGGCTGTCGAGCAGATTCGGGTTGTCGGCGAGCAGGCCGGTGCTGACCCCGGGCAGGAAGGCGGTCCACAGCGGAACGGTGCCGCGCGGGTCCCAGGCGCTCAACGTGCAGTCGGTGGCCTCCACGCAGCGGGCGTCCAGCAGCAGGTTTCGGTAGGTCCAGACCGCCACCGCATCATCGTCGCGACGGCGGGTCACCCCGGTGGTGGGGTCGAGCACCTCGTACCCCTTGACCAGCAGCTTGCCCACGACGACGACGGCTTCCCGCCCCGCGCCGGTGACCGCGCTCCAGTCGGCCTTGCGCTCCCAGAGCTGCGTGCCGGCGGCCAGGCTGCGGGCCTCCACCCGGGTGCGTTGCTCGATCACGACGCTCTCACCGGCGATGGTGACGCTGCGCGGGGTGCCACCGATACGTTGCTGCCAGACCACGTCCGGCTGGGAGATCGGCTGGGGCCGGTTCATCCAGTCCCACATGGTGGGGAACGGGTTCCAGACTCCGGTAGCGGCGAGCACCACCACCGTGATCAGGCCGAGCAGCAGCCAGCTACGTACGCCGAGGCCGCTCCCCTTCGCCACCGGGACACGGTAGCCATCCGCGCCGAGCACCGCCCGCACCGCCCCGCGTGTCGCACCGGAAAGATCGCGTGGGCGGCACCGCGAGCACGTTGGTCGACTCAGCGGTCAGCGGACACCACAGGAGCCGGCGTGGACTGCGCCGGAGGCGCAGGTGAGCGTCGGCCACCGGGGGCGAGGACCGGCCAGAGCAGCAGCGTCGCGATGATCGAAGCAGCCCCGGCACCGGCCATCACCACGCCCGGCGCGAGCACCTCGCTGAGCGCGCCGGCCCCGGCGGCGGCCAACCCCTGCGCCGCCATCATGCCGGTGCTGACCAGGCCGAAAGCCTGCCCTCGGCGTACCTCTGGGACCGCGTCGAGAAACCGTCGGGCCAGCCCGAGCTGGTAGGCGAAGCCCGCGGTCGCCACCGCGAACAGGGCCGCCGCCGGCAGCAGCACCGGCCGGGCCAGGAACACCAGCATGGGTACGCCCAGCAGCAGGGCCAGCCACGGCGTCCAGCGTTCCCGCCGGGCGGGCGCGACGAACCGCCCTACCAGCAGGTCGCCGACAAGCATGCCGCCCGCGCCCGCCATCAGCAGGATGCCGGCGTTGGCCCCCGGCCCGAGCCCGGCCGCGTACGGCACCGCCACCCCCTCGGCACCGACAAGCAGTGACCCCGGCAGCCACTGGGCGAGCAGCAGGCCACGGATCCGGCGGTCGGCCAGCAGCTGCCGGTTCACCCGCACAGTCTCCCGGAACGCACCGGGCCGCGGACCGGCAACCGCCCGGCCGGTGCGGGCGGGACGAGGAGCCAACCCGAACCGCACCAGCAATGCGGAGAGGCCACAGGTCGCCGCCGTCAGCCAGAGCACGCCGTACGGGCCGACCAGCCCCAACAGCAGGCCACCGACGGCGAACCCGGCCACCTGCGTACCCCCGGCGGCCACGGTGAGCAGCGAACGACCCAGCACGTACCGGTCACCGTGCAGCATCTCGGGCAGCAGCGCGGTACGCGATGCGCTGCTCACCGGGCCGAAGAGGGCCACGACGGCGACCAGGCCGAGCATCGCCGCCGGGGAGAGCAGACCCGTGGCGAGCACCGCCACTACGGCCAGCCGCACCAGGTCGTAGCCGACGATCAGGGCGCGGGCCGGCCACCGGTCGGCCAGGGCCAGCAGGAACAGCCCGCCCAGCGCGTGCGGCAGGAATCCGGTCACGTACGCGAGCGCGGCCAGCAGACCGGACCCGGTGCGCTCGTAGACGAGCACCGAGAGGGCGAGCATCTTCACCGTCTCGCCGATCATGAAGATCCCGTAGCTCGCGAAGATCACCCGGAACTCGGCGACGGCGAAGACGTCCCGGAAGGTGGCCTGCCGGTCGGCCACCTTCGGCGCATTCATGCTGGTGTTGTCCACGCCGATCAGCCTGGTGGCGCACACCGGACCGCTCTATCCTTTCGCTGAAGAACGAAAGGTCGGGCGATGCGGATCGAGGTCACTCCGGCGGACGTCGCGGCCAGTCGGTACGCCATCTCGCCGCTGGGCGAGGCGGTCTGGGCGCTGCGCGTCCACGCCGGCCAGCACGCCGTGCCGGGGCTGGCCCCCTGGGTGGCCCGCACCCGATCGGTCTTCGAGCAACTGCGCCGGGACTACCCGGCGGTGGGCGCGCTGATGGCGCTGCTACGCCGGGGCGGCTACAACGCCGACTTCATCCAGCCGCCACCCGACGGCATCGGCCGCACCTTCGCCGACGAGTTGGCCGTGGTCCGGGCCACGCCGCTCGGGCAGGCCCGCGACGAACTGTCCCGCAACCTTGTCGGACTGCGCACCCCACCGGCGTACGCCCGCAGGATCTACGACTCGCCGGATGTCGTCGACCGGCTGGCCGACGCGATCGAGGCGTCCTGGATGGCCCTGGTGCAGCCGGACTGGCCGCGACTGCGGGCGGTGCTGGAACGGGACCTGGTGCATCGCGCGGGTCGTCTGCTCGCGTACGGCTGGGGGGCCGCCGTGGCGGACCTCGACCCGAGGCTGCGCTGGGTCTCCGGCGGCGGCCTCGGCGCGATCGAGGTGGCCGACCGCGACCCCCGCAGCTACTCGCTGGACGGGCGGGGCCTGCTCTTCATTCCCACGGTCTTCGGCATGATGATCAACTACGTCGAGCCGCCATGGCCGTTCGCGATCGTCTACCGGGCCTCCGGCGTGGCCGAGCTGCTCGGCCCGCCCGACCCCGGCCGCCCCGAGGAGGCGCTGGACCGGCTGGTCGGGCGGTCCCGCGCGGCTGTGCTGCGGGCACTCGCCCTGCCCGCCACGACCAGTCAACTCGTCGTGCAACTCGGGATGAGTCTGGGCGGCGTCGGCGACCACCTGTCCGTGCTGCGCGACGCGGGCCTGATCACCCGGGTCCGCTCCGGCCGGTCCGTACGGTACCGCCGCACCCCGCTCGGCGACGCCCTCACCGCCGACTGATCCGGCGCCCTTCCTTCACTGCACCGCCGAGCGCAGCAGCGGAAGGACGCGGTAGGGGATCTGCTCGGCGAGCGCGATGATCGTCGAGGCGCGGGTGATGCCCTCGTACGCCACGATCTGGTCGATCACCCGCTGAAGGTCGGTGTTCGAACGGGCCACGATCCGGCAGAGCAGGTCGCCCGAGCCGGTGATGGTGTGTGCCTCCAACACCTCGGGGATCGCCGCCAGATGACGGGTGACCGGGTCGTGCCCGTGCCGCTGACTGATCTCCAGGGTGACGAAGCTGGTCACCGTGAAGCCGAGCGCGGCCGGGCCGAGATCAGGCCCGAACCCGGCGATGACGCCCCGCCCGACCAGCTTGTCGAGCCGCGCCTGGACGGTCCCCCGGGCGACGTGCAGCCGACGCGAGCACTCCAGCACGCCGATCCGGGGTTCCTCGGCGAGCAGTTCGATGAGTCGCACGTCCAGCTCGTCCAGCTGAGCAATCTGACCAGTGTTCATGCGTGGACACCATACCGTTTGTGCAACCTGACCAGCGTACGCCGTGAGGGTTGCCCAGTGCGCCCGGTCACCGCGATGCTCGGCACACAGCACACGATCCCGTCGGCCCACCAGGCCGGCCGGTACGCGAGGGAGGCCACCATGACCCAGGCGATCGACCGACCCCAGCCGACCGAGGAGGTGGACGTCGACGCTCTCGTCGGCGCCGTCGACCACGACACCAGCAAGGACCCGTTCCCGGTCAAGGGCCTCGACTACGTCCACTTCATGGTGGGCAACGCCAAGCAGGCGGCGCACTACTACTCCACGGCGTTCGGCATGACCTGCGTGGCGTACCGGGGACCGGAGCAGGGCCACCGGGACTACGCCGAGTACGTGCTGACCAGCGGTTCCGCCCGTTTCGTCTTGACCGGGGCGGTACGCCCCGACGCGCCCGGCGCCGAACACGTGACGAAGCACAGCGACGGCGTGATCGACATCGCGCTGGAGGTGCCGGACGTCGACGCGGCCTACTCGCACGCCGTCCAGCAGGGTGCCAACGGCCGGACCGAGCCGACCGACATGACCGACGAGCACGGCACGGTCCGCTTCGCGGTCATCGACGCGTACGGCGACACCCGGCACACGCTCGTCGACCGGTCCCGCTATACCGGTCCGTTCCTGCCCGGCTTCGTCGCCCGCGGCCCGATCGTGGACCGGCAGCCGATGATCGACGCGGGGATCCAGCCGAAGCGCTTCTTCCAGGCGGTCGACCACGTGGTCGGCAACGTCGAGCTGGGCCGGATGGACGAGTGGGTCGAGTTCTACCGCCGCGTCATGGGCTTCACCAACATGGCCGAGTTCATCGGTGACGACATCGCCACCGACTACTCGGCGCTGATGAGCAAGGTCGTCGCGAACGGCACCCGCAAGGTGAAGTTCCCGCTCAACGAGCCGGCCATCGCCAAGAAGAAGTCGCAGATCGACGAGTACCTGGAGTTCTACCAGGGCCCCGGCGCCCAGCACATCGCCGTGGCCACCAACGACATCCTGGCCAGCGTGGACGCGATGCGGGCGGCCGGCGTCGACTTCCTGGAGACCCCGGACTCGTACTACGACGACCCGGAACTGCGCGCCCGCATCGGCGAGGTACGCGTACCGATCGAGGAGCTCAAGTCCCGCAAGATCCTGGTCGACCGGGACGAGGACGGCTACCTGCTGCAGATCTTCACCAAGCCGGTGCAGGACCGTCCGACGGTCTTCTTCGAGCTGATCGAGCGGCACGGCTCGCTCGGCTTCGGCAAGGGCAACTTCAAGGCGCTCTTCGAGGCCATCGAGCGGGAGCAGGAAAAGCGCGGCAACCTGTAACACTGTCGAGCGTGACCCAGCCACCCGCACATCCGACACCGCCGGCCGGCGAGCCCTCGGCCGGCGGTGCCGCGCCACCCGCCGGCCCACCCCAGATTCCGGCACAGTGGGCCCCGCCCGGCCAGCCGCCGCCGGCACAGCCAGGTCCGCCGGGGTACGCGTCCCAGCCGCCCTGGCCGGTGGGACCGCCACCGGCCGGCTGGGCTGCCGGGCCGCCACCGTCGGTGCTGGGGCCGGGTGGGCAGCCGCTGGCGAGCTTCGGTGACCGGCTGCTGGCCTACCTGATCGACACCGCCGTCGTCGTCGCTGCCCTGTTGGTGGTGTTCGGGCCGCTTTTCGTGATCTTCATGGCCCGGATGCTGGCCGTGGATCCGGAGACCAACCCGGACGGCACCGTGGCGGAACCCGGGTTGTTCGTCGTGGAGATCCTGCTGCCGATGCTGCTGCTCCAGGCCGCGTCTCTCGTGATCATGTTCGGCATCTACTGGCTGTACCACGTCGAGTACCTCAAGCGGACGGGCCAGACTCTGGGCAAGAAGGTGATGGGCCTCCAGGTGGTTCCGCTCGACCCGACCGGCACCCTCGATCGACGGATGGCGGGGAAGCGATACCTCGTGGAGTTCGTCGGCGGGTCGCTGGTGCCCGGTGGCAGTTACGTCGACGGCCTCTGGCAGTTGTGGGACAAGCCCTGGCAGCAGTGCCTCCACGACAAGTTCGCCGGGACCGTCGTCGTTAAGGTGTCGAGGTGACTGAGCGCAGCGAGGCCTCGCCGTGAGCGTGGCACCCGGTTGGTACGTCGACCCCGCCGACCCGGAAACCCGCAGGTACTGGGACGGTGAGGGCTGGATCGGCGCGCCCATCCCGGTGGACGTCACGCCGCCCGAGGGCCCACCCGAGCCCGAGCCCGAGCCGGCCCCGGAGCCCACCTCCCCGGCGTCCGCCTCGGCACCGCCCGCAGCCGACCTGCCGTCCGGCGGCACCCCACCGGCCACCTGGCCGCAAGGCCCGCCGACAGGGCAGCCGGGCGGCGGAACGCCACCGGGTTGGCCCGGCGGTCAGGGATCTCCGGGCGCGCCGCCGACCTGGCCGACAGGTGACACGCCGCAGGGGCCGCCGCCCGGCTGGCCGTACCCGACCTGGCCCGGACGCCCGCCGGCCCCCCGTCCGCACGGGATGCCGTTGGCCTCGTTCGGTGCCCGGCTGGGCGCCCGGCTTATCGATTTCGGCATCGTTTTCGTGCTCAACGCCCTGGTCAACGGCTGGTTCGTCTGGCGCTACCTCCAGGAACTCTCGGCGCCACTCGACGAGTTCTGGCGTCGGGTGCAGGACCAGGACCGCACCACCGACCCGTTGCCCGCCGCCGGTGATCAGGCCGGTGCGCTGGTCGTGACGATCCTGCTCATCGCCACCTCGCTCTGGCTGGCGTACGAGGTGCCGTCGATGGCCGCCAGTGGGCAGACCTTCGGCAAGCGGCTGCTGCGGGTCAGGGCGGTGCCGGTCGAGGCGGACGCACCACTGGGCTTCGGCCGGGCCCTGCGCCGCTGGAACACTCTCGGCCTGCCCACGCTGCTCTGGTACTGCTGCGGCCTCGGCCTGCTGCTCCAGCTGATCGACGCGCTCTCACCGCTCTTCGACCATCCGCTACGGCAGGCGCTGCACGACAAGCGGGCGCAGACCGTGGTGGTTCAGCTTCCGCGTACCCCCGACGACCGCGCCAACCCCCCGGGAGAGACCCCATGACCGACCGACGACACCAGGCGGCGGTGCGGCTGACCCGCGCCGACCTGGACGCGCTACCCAACTACGTGCCCGGACGCAGCCCGGCCGACCTGGCTCGCGAGCTGGGCCTGCCCGAGGCCATCAAGCTGGCCAGCAACGAGGTGCCGTACGGCCCGCTGCCTGGTGTGGTGGAGGCGGTCGCCGAGGCCGTCGCCGGCGTGCACCGCTACCCGGACATGGGCGTGGTCGCGCTCCGCCAGGCGCTCGCCGAACGGTACGGGGTGGACGCCGACCGGGTGGCGACCGGCTGCGGCTCGGTGGCGCTGGCCGAGCACCTGGTACGGGCGACCTGCCTGCCGGGCGACGAACTCGTCTACTCGTGGCGCTCGTTCGAGGCGTACCCGATCATTGCGGCGACCAGTGGCGCGACGAGCGTGCAGGTGCCCAACGACGGCGGGCACGGGCACGACCTGGCGGCGATGGCCGCGGCGGTGACCGATCGCACCCGGATGATCCTGGTCTGCAACCCCAACAACCCGACCGGCACGGCCGTACGCCGGGCCGAGCTGGACCGCTTCCTCGACGCCGTACCCGACGACGTGCTTGTGGTGATCGACGAGGCTTACCGGGAGTTCGTCACCGACCCGGAGGTGCCGGACGGGCTGAGCTACGCCGACCGGCCGAACGTGGCGGTGCTGCGCACCCTCTCCAAGGCGTGGGGGCTGGCCGGTCTGCGGATCGGCTTCCTGGTCGCCCAGCCGCAGGTGGCGGCGGCGGTCCGCAAGGTCGTCACACCGTTCTCCACAAGCATGGCCGCACAGGCGGGCGCGTTGGCCGCGCTGGCCCAGGCCGACGAGGTGCACCGGCGGTGCGCGCTGGTGGTGGCCGAACGCGAGCGCGTCGGCGAGGCGTTGACCAAGCTCGTTCCCGGCGTGCCGGCCAGCCAGGCGAACTTCGTCTGGCTGCCGCTGGGTGACCGGTCGGTGGAGTTCGGCAAGGCCTGCGAGTCGCGGGGCGTGATCGTGCGGCCGTTCCCTGGTGACGGGGTACGGGTCACCATCGGCACGCCGACCGAGAACGACGCCTTCCTGGCGGCGGCCGAGGCCGCACTGGGCTGAGCCAGGTCCGGCCCGCCGAGTGTCGAACCGGGCCGATCCCACCGAGGGCCGTACCGGGCCGGTCCGCCATCCCCCAGCGGACCGGCCCGAGTCTGCTACTCCTGCGGCACCGGCTCCCGCTGCTGCGCCCGCCGCCGATAGGCGAAGCCGAACAGCAGCGCCAACACCAACCCCGAGGCGACAAGCCCGCCGGCCAGCACCGCGCTCGACCGGTCGGCGCTGGCCGCCGCCCGGACGGTCGTGCCGCCGAAGCTGACCGTGCCGCTGGCGCTGCGCTTGGTCCAGCCGCTGGCCAGGTCGAGCTTTGCCGACCAGGGTCCGTCGGGCAGGCGGGAGTCCAGCGCGACGCGGACGGTGGTGCTGCCGCCCAGGGGCAGCGTCGCGGCCTCGACCCGGACCGGATCGGTGGACAGACCACCCGGCCCGTCGGCGAGCCGGAGTTCGCCGGCCAGGTCGAGCGCCCGCTTCCCGGTGTTGCGTACGTCGGCGGTGACAATCGGCGTCCCGTCGGGCTCCCGAAGACCGGTCAGCGGCCCGATCTCGAAGCCGGACGGCGGCTCTCCGCCGGGCCCCACCGACAGGTAGACCCGGATGCCGGCTCGACCCACGTTGCGGATCTGCTGGCCGTCCGTGCCCGAGATCTCGGCCCACACCACCGCATACCGTTCACCGGCTTCGGCGGCGCGCGGCACCCGGATGGTGACCAGCGCCTCCACCTCCTCACCGGCGGCCAGCGCCTCCTCGCCGGGCTCCACCCGGATCCAGCTGCTCAGCTCGTTCTCGGTCCGGTCCGGCGCGATGACGAAACCCTTCTTCGTCACCGCCGCCGCGGCGGCGTAGAGCGCGACCTTGCGCTGGACCTCCGAGGAGTTCTTGACCACGATGCGCCGCTTGATCGTGGTCCCGGGCTTGACGTGGTCGACGATGTACTTGTGCGCCCGGGAGTCGTCGCGGCGGTTCACCGGCGCGTCGAGCAGGCGCACCCCGACCGAGACGGCCGGGCCGCTGGGGCTCGGTGACGCACTGCCGCTCGGCTCTGGCGACCGGGAGCGGCCGTCCCGACGGTCGGCCGCCGGCAGGTCGACGACCTCGGGCGGAGCCGGTTCGACGCGGGCCACCGCTCGGGGCGCCGGCACCGCCCCGGTTGCGGTCGACGCCGGTGCCCCGGCCGTGACCAGGACGGTCACGGCCAGGGCGAGGGCGCTGACGCGGTCATGCCACCGAATGGGTGATCACCCCCGTGTAGGTGCCGCCGACCGCACCGCCCGGAATGGTGATCCGGATGTCCGGTGCCCAGGTCGCGGAGTTGTTGCCGGAACCGGAGGTCTTCGAGAAGGCGACCCGTGGCACGTTCAGCACGACCGCGTCGGCCTGGGTGGGCTGGCCGGGCACGAAGGTGCCGGTACCTGTCGTCGCGATGGCGCCGCCGGACCAGTACTCGACCAGGTTCGGCAGGATCGTCTCCTCGGGCGTACCGCCGCCGGTGGTGAAGGCGCTGCTACTCACCGTGGCCGTCCAGGTGGCGTTCAGCGCCGACCGGCTGTCGGTGACCGTGACGTTGCCGAGTTCACCGGTGATGCTGGAGCCGGCGAAGGCGGCGCCGAGGTTCACCGCCGGGGGCACGGCGATGTCCAGGTTGGCGGTGGAAACCGTGAAGGTCACGATGGTGTCGCCGGACGGGGCGGCGGCGGCGGGCGCCGCCAGGGCCACCACGGTGGCCGCGGCGGCGGTCAGGGTAAGAAGTGGCTTCCTCATGCCGATGACGCTAAAGCGCACGGTCGGCACACAGCAGGATCTTTTGTACAAATAACCCATCAGGCGACAGAGTGGGTAATCGTGCCCGTGTAGGTGCCGGCGATGATGCCGTTCGGCACGACGATGCGCAGGCTCGGGTTCCAGGCGACGCGGTTGTTGCCATTGCCGGAGGTCTTCCGGAACGCCTCACGGGTCACGTTGAGGGCCACCGCCTGCGCCTGGGTGAGCTGACCCGGCACCAGCGTGCCGCCGCCGGTGCTCTGCACCGCCGGCCCCGACCAGTAGAAGACCGAGGCGTTGGAGATGGTCCGCTGCGCCCCACCCCCGCCGGTGATGAAGACGGTGGCGGAGACGGTGGCCACCCAGGTGTTCGGGTTGACCGGGCCACGGACATCCGTCACCTCGACGCGGCCCATCGGCCCGGTCAGCACCCCGCCGGTGAAGCCGGTACCAAGGTTGACCGTCGCCGGCACGGTGATGTCCACCCCTTCAGTCTTGGCCAGCTGGAAGCTGCGCCCGACCGGCGCGGCGGCCTCCGCCGGAGCGGCGCCGACGAGAATCATGATCACGCCCAGCAGGGCTGCCAAGAGACGCACAGTGGGACTATAAGTAACTTATGTCCGTTTTGTCGAGCTAGCCACGGGTCGTCGGTCGTCAGGTCGCGGCGATGATCAACGATTCGGCGGTGAGGTAGTACCGCTGGTCGTCCGCGTCGGGATCGACCGGCCGGCGCAGTCGCTCCACCACCACGTACCCGTCGGCCGCGTACGCGTCGCCCGGTGCCCACCCGGTGCCGTCGGAGCCGATGTCGAGCACGAAGCTGGACGATCGCGCACCGGTGGCCGGGTCCAGCGTGACGAGCTCGTTCGCCTCGGTCAACACGTGCACCCGGCCGGGCTGTACGGCGATCACCCGACCCGGGCCTACCTCGACCCGCCAGCGTTCCTCACCGCCGGGGACGGTCCGGCCGACGAGCACTCCCTCGGCCATGCCCACTGCCGTCCCGTCGACCAGTTCGGTACCCGGACCATCCAGCACCGGTGCCTGCACCGGCGCTTCCGAGCCGAGCAACCACCCCCGGGCCGGCGCGTCCCCGGGCCCAGCGGTCCGCAACGCGGCACAGCCGACGCCGTCCGGCCCACAGCCGAGCAGCGTGGCCGTCAGCTCGTCACCGGCATCCGGCGGACGCCACCTGGTCGTCACCATGCCGGTTGCGGTGTCCCGAAACTCGATGGCCGCCGGTCCCTCACAGTCGTCCACGGTCAGCAGCCGGCCACCGGAGCCGGTGCCCACCGGTTCGCGGCAACCGGAACCCACCGCCGCCCGCCACAACTGCCCACCATCGGCCAGGTCGACCGCCCGGATTTCGCCCTCGCCGGAGCTGACGACCACGTGGCGGCCATCGACGGTCCGGCTCACCGCAAGCCCGCTCGGCCGCCAGAGGACGGCCGTGCCGGTGCGCCGCGACACCCGCTCCGATGCCGGCTCCGGCCCGTCCGCCCGCCAAGCAACCCGACCGGTACGCGCGTCGATCGCCACGAGCTGCCCGTCCGACCAGCGGCTCACCACCGTCGTCCCGCTCGCCACCACCGCGTCCAGACTCGCCGGCCAACGCCGGAAGGACCAGTACGGGGTGCGCCGGCTACGACTGTCGACAGGTTGGTCGGCGTAGACCTGCCGGGGCGCGGCGTACACCCGCAGCCGGCCGTCGACGATCAGCGGGGCAACCGGCAGGCGGCCGGTCACCCCGGGGGCCGGCGTGCTCCGCGCCGGGTAGTCGTCCCGGGCGGGGGTGCTCACCTCGGCCGGCGCCAGGACCCGGTACGCGATGACCCCGACCGTCGCGGCGACGCCCACCGCCGCCACCGCCGCCACGAACCGCCGCCGACCCGCCGCCCACCCCATGCCGCACCTCCGCACGGCACCCTACCCAGCCACCCCCGGACCCGCCCCCGCCCCCGAGCCGCCCCGCCAACCCGCGCGCCCGGACTCGCCCGCGGCGCCCGTCCCGACATGCGGCATGCCGCGGTCTCGCGGTGGGCGTGATGCCGCTGTTTGCCGCAACTCGCGAGAACACCCGCTCGGGTCTGGGCGTGACGGAGGCGGGCGGGCGCTGGGTCAGGCGACTTCGGCGTGGCGGGCGGCGGCTGCGGCGGCCAGGGCGGCGATGTCCTGCCGCAGCACCTTTTCCGCTGCTCGGACCGCCAACCCGCCGAGCAGCAGTGCGAGCGCCCGGCCAGTCGTCGCGGCCGGCTGAGCCCACACCGTCACCGTCACCGAGGCGTGGCGACGCCCACGACGGTGCACGTCCCGTAGCGTCCAGGTGATCCGGTAATCGACGCCGTCACCGGGCGAGCCGAGGACCAGCCGTCGGGGCGGCTCGGCGGCCAACACGACGAACTCTTCGGCCACCGTGCCGCCGCCCGGTCGCGTCCGGATCTCCCGCCAACTCGTACCCGGGCCGAACGTTCCGGGCGTCAGCAGTTGCACAGGCCGATCACCGCCCCTCGGCCGGGACAGGTCGGTGAGCACCCGCCACAGATCGACTGCGGATGCTGCGACCAACCCGTTCACCGCAACTGTCGACATGCCACCTCCCGTGGCACCGACGGTACGCGGCGTGATCGTGGTGCGGGGTCCCCGAGCGGAGAATCCCCGCCGGAGACCCCCGGCGGGCATCAGCCGACGAATCGACCGTCCCGGATCGCGTCGACGAATGCGGTCCAGCCCGGCGGGCTCACCACGAGCACCGGTCCGGCCTGGTCCTTTGAGTCGCGGATGCCCACCACACCGTGGACTGCGGCCAGATTGTCGGCCACCTCCACACAGAGGCCCTGGTCGTTGGAACGGCTGCTGGTACGCCAGACCGCGTCCACGAGAACGTGCATCGTCGTCATCTCCCTCGGTTTCGACGTTCCGCCAGCCGAGACCGGGCCGACCGGAAAGGGGGCACCGGCCGGCCCGGCGCGGCATGGCGACGGAATTCCGAGGCGATCAACGAAGACGGTGACGGTCCTTGATCGCACCCGCTGTGCGATCAAGGTCAACTGTCGGGTTCAGGTCAGTTCGACGGCAGGACGGTGCCCGTGACCTCGCCCAACATGAGGGTGGTGCCGTCCGGCCCGGGTGCGGTGGCGGTGATCGTCACCGTGTCACCGTCGGCCAGGAAGGTGCGTTCCGTCCCGCCCACGGTGACCGGTTCGGTGCCGCCCCAGCTGAGTTCCAGGAACGAGCCGACCTGGTCGCGCCGAGGGCCCGAGACGGTGCCGGAGGCGTACAGGTCGCCGGTACGCAGCGAGGCGCCGTTGACGGTGAGGTGTGCCAACTGCTGGGCCGGCGTCCAGTACATGCCGGCGAAGGGCGGCTCGCTTACCGGCTCTCCGTTCCAGAGCACCCGCAACCGCAGGTCCAGCCCCAGGTGCGGCTCGTCGCGCAGGTAGTCGGCCACCGGCGGATCCTGCTCCGGACCGGCGACGAACGCGTCGCGCAGCGCGTCGAGCGGAGTGACCCAGGCGGCCACCGACGTGGCGAACGACTTGCCGAGGAACGGCCCGAGCGGTTGGTACTCCCATGCCTGGATGTCCCGCGCCGACCAGTCGTTGACCAGCACCACACCGAAGACGTGGTCGGCGAAGTCAGCGGCAGCCACCGGGCGGCCGAGCGGGCTCGGTACGCCGACCACGAAGCCGACCTCAGCCTCGATGTCCAGGCGCGCCGACGGGCCGAACGTCGGACCGTCGGAGCTGGGCCGCTGCCCCTGCGGACGCACCACCGGGGTGCCGGAGACCACCACCGTGCCGGCACGGCCGTGATAGCCGATCGGCAGGTGTTTCCAGTTCGGCAGCAGCGGCGGCTGCCCCGGGCGGAAGATCAGGCCGACGTTCGAGGCGTGGTGTTCCGAGGAGTAGAAGTCGACGTAGTCGGCCACCTCGAAGGGCAACTCCATGCGTACCTCGTCGACGGGCACCAGCAGCGGCTCCACCGCCGCCCGGTGCGTCGGGTCGGTGAGCAGCTCGGTGATCCGGTCCCGCACCGCGGTCCACTGCGGGCGTCCCAGTGCCAGGAACGCGTTGAGCGTGGGCCGGCACAGCGCGCCGCCGGCCAGCACCAGGTCCGCGGCCTCCGCGCCGGCCAGGTCCAGGACGAAATCTCCGATGCGTACGCCGATGCGCGGCTCGTCGTCGCTCACCCGGAACACGCCGTACGGCAGGTGGTGCACCCCGTACCCGGAACCCGCCGCACCCGGCACCCAGCTCGCTGGCTGACTCTCGCTCATGCCTCAAAGCCTCCGTCCACCAGCCCGAGCCGGATCAAATCGGTGAGGGGTTCCACGATGCTGCACGAGCCGAACCCCACCCACAGCGGGCGCGCCGCATCGGGCCGGCCGTCGACAGCCTGCACCAGCGGGCGCTCGTCGCGCACGGTGAGCAACTCGGCGACGGCACCGACGGTCGCGCCGTCGGCGGCGGCCAGGGTCGCGGCGAGCACGTTGCCGAACCCGTGGTGGGTGAAGCCGGTCTCGGGGTCCACGTGCCGGACCGCGTGGTGCAGCCCGGCGGTCAATTTGAACGGCAGGCCCCGGTCCCGGCAGGCGCAGACCACCGCGGCCAACTCGGCCGGGGTCGGGAACAGTTCGGCGGCCAGCCCGCCGGTACGGAACTTGGCGGCGACCGGCACCCCCCGGGCGCGCGAGTCGGCGAGCGCGTCCAGGGCACCCATCAGCCCGAAGGTGAGCGGGATCTCCGCGTAGACGGGGACGCCGTCCAACCGCTCGGCGAGTTTCACCAGCTCGGTCAGTCCTGGTTGCGGGTCCTCGCCCCGCCGCGCGACGGGCACCTCGACCTGTCGTGCGGTCACCCCGAGCGGGGGTAGGAACGACAGCGCGAACGGGAGCCGGTCGAGACCGGTGTCACCGATCAGCCCGATGGCGAAGCCTTCCTCGGGATCGACCAGACCGCTCAGCTCGCCCGCCGTGATCGCCGAGGCGGGCAGCAGCAGCGGGCCGACCAGGTCGGCGTACCACGCGACGCGGTGCCGCCGGTGGGCCTGCACGGCGTCGGGCAGCGACGCGCTGCCCGGCGGGAAGACTGCGGCGTCATCGACCAGGCCGGCGACAAGAGTGGGCAGCTGCGTTGACACGAGACAAGAATGTACGGGACGCTTCATTGAGCGGACAACAGCGTCCGAATATCGGACGCAGGCGGACCGGGAGGGCGAGATGCCGTACTACCGCAGCATCGGCGAGCTGCCACGCAAGCGCCACACCCAGTTCCGGCAGCCGGACGGCAGCCTCTACACCGAGGAACTGATGGGCCAGGAGGGCTTCTCCTCCGACTCGTCCCTGCTCTACCACAGGTACGCCCCGACCGCGATCGTCGCCGCCGAGGAGTTCACCCCGCCGGCCGTCACCCGGGTGCCGAACCTGCCGCTCAAGCCCCGGCACCTGCGTACCCACAAGCTCGACGGGACCGGCGCGGACCCGGTCCTCGGCCGGCGGTACCTGCTCGCCAACGACGACGTGCGGATCGCCTACGTGCTGGCCGACCGCCCCTCCCCGCTGTTCCGCGACGCCACCGGCGACCACTGCCTCTACGTGGAGGCGGGCACCCTGCGGGTCGAGTCGACGTTCGGTGTGCTCGACGCGGTACCCGGCGACTACGTGATCATCCCGACCTCGACGGTGCACCGCCTGGTGCCCACCGGAGACACCCCGACCCGGCTGCTCGCCGTGGAGGCGTCCGGGCACATCGGCCCACCCAAGCGCTACCTCTCCGTACGCGGACAGTTCCTGGAACACTCGCCGTACTGCGAGCGCGACGTCCGGGGGCCGGACACCCCGTTGCTCGTCGACGGCACCGACGTCGAGGTGCTGGTCCGCCACCGGCGCGGATGGACCCGCCACGTCTACGCCAACCACCCGTTCGACGTGGTCGGGTGGGACGGGCACCTCTATCCGTGGGCGTTCTCCATCCACGACTTCGAGCCGATCACGGGCCGGATCCACCAGCCGCCACCTGTGCACCAGACCTTCGCCGGCCCGAACTTCGTGATCTGCTCCTTCGTGCCCCGCAAGGTCGACTACCACCCGGACGCCATTCCGGTGCCGTACCACCACCACAATGTCGACTCCGACGAGATGCTCTTCTACACCGGGGGCAACTACGAGGCGCGGCGTGGCTCCGGCATCGAGCAGGGTTCCATCTCGCTGCACCCGTCCGGATTCACGCACGGACCGCAGCCCGGCGCGGCGGAACGCGCCATCGGAGTGGACTTCTTCGACGAGCTGGCGGTCATGGTCGACACCTTCCGCCCACTCGACCTCTGCGACGCGGCGGCCGAGTGCGAGGACGACGGGTACGCCTGGACCTGGGCCCGCCGCCCCTAGGGACGGTCAGGCCACCGGCCGGCCGACGATCGCCAACCGGGCCGCGGTGGCGATCGCGATGGCCAGCACCAGCGGCCACGGGTTGCCGAACAGGGCGTAGAGCAGGATCAGCACGGGTGCCGCGGCGGCGGCGTACACGGCCAGGGCGAGTGGACGGTCGGTACGCCGCAGCACGGGCAGGATGGTGCGGGTCAGCCCGGGCAGCCGGGCCGCCTGCTGCCAGAGCACGACGCCTCCGCCCGCAGCCGCCACCACCGCCAGTAGCCGGGAGAAGCCGGAGCCGGTCGCTGTCGAACAGGCGATCACGGTGGCGGCAATCACCGACCAACCGGCGCCCCAGAGCACGAACTGCCGCAGTGCCGCCGGCACCGGCTGGCGTGCGACGACCGGCCCGGTACCGAGGTGGCCCGGCCCGCCCGGCCCGGCTTCGCCACGCCCCCACTCCGGGTCTGCGGCACGGCCGGTCACCGGCCCGCCGGTGGGTACGTCACCGCCCTGCGCCGGCAGGCTCGGGCGTTCCTCCGGCCCGGCGGCGGGCCTGGCGTCGACGTCCCCAGCAGCCGAACGTCCGGCCTCGTCCGGGTCACGTCCGGGCCGGTCCCGATCGTCGCCGGCCGCTTCCGGGCGGGTCGACTCGTCCGGCATCTCGTCGGCGCGGCGCGGATCGGTCGGCGGCAGGTTCGCCACCGCCGCTTCGGCCAGTCGCGCCAGCGCAGCGCTCCACCGGCGCTGCTCCAGCCGCAGTACCCCGACGTCGTCGCCGGTTTCCGCCAGGCGTGGGTCCAGCCGCAGCGCCTCCCGGTAGGCCCGCTCCGCCAGGTCGTACATCCGCATGTTGGCCGCGACCAGACCCAGCACCAGGTGGCCCTGCGGCTCATCGGGGGCCAGTTCCACCCCGCGCCAGGCGGCGTTCAACGCCGGCTGGCCGTTGCGGGAGCCGGCCAGGATCGCCGCGGCGCTGCGCTGGGCGTACGCGTCCTCCGGGCCCAGGGCCAGGATCTCGTCGGCGGTACGGGCGGCCTCGGCGTACCGTTCGAGGTCACCGAGGGCCAGCCCACGGACGACGAGCGGGGGCACCTGTCCCGGCGCGGCGGCCACTGCGGCCTGGGCGGCGGCGAGCGCCTCGGCCGGCCGGCCGGCGGCCAGGTGCACCCGGGCCAGCATTGTCGACACGCTGGCGGCGGCCGGGTCGAGGGCCAGGGCGAAGCCGAGTTCGGCCACGGCCTCGTCGTATCGGCCCAGCTCGGCCAGGAGCGTGGCGCGTTCGAGGTAGCCGTCGGCGGCGGGCGGATCGGTGGGGACGTCGGCGGACATCGCGGCGAGCCTAGGCGCTCGGCTGCTCGTACACCAGGGCGACCGCGATCCCGGCGAGCCCCTCCCCGCGCCCGGTGAAGCCCAGGCCGTCGGTGGTGGCGGCGGAAACGGTGACCGACGCCCCGACGGCCTCCGACAGCACCCGCTGGGCCTCGTCCCGACGTGGGCCGATCTTCGGCCGCACCCCGACCACCTGCACGGACACGTTGCCGATGGCGAAGCCGGCGGAGCGTACCCGGCGGGCCGTCTCGGTGAGCAGCGCCACCCCGCTGGCCCCGGCCCACGCGGGCTGTCCCACCCCGAAGTTGGCCCCGAGATCACCGAGACCGGCGGCGGAGAGCAGCGCGTTGCAGGCGGCGTGGGCGGCCACGTCCGCATCCGAGTGCCCGGCCAGGCCGTCCTGCTCCGGCCAGTACAGACCGGCCACCCAGCAGGGCCGACCGGCCTCGAAGGCGTGCACGTCGGTCCCGATGGCCACCCGAGGAACGATCATGATCCGAGGGTACGCGCTATCGTCCGGTCGCCAGCAGATGCTCGGCCAGCGCCAGGTCGAACGGCCTGGTGATCTTCAGAGCGTGCTCCGAACCGGGCACGCAGTGCACCGGCACGCCCTGCTTCTCCACCAGCCCGGCATCGTCGGTGAGGGCGTCGGCGGCAGCGGCGTGGGCGGCGGCCAGCACCGCCCGGCGGAATCCCTGGGGGGTCTGCACGGCGCGCAACGCAGCCCGGTCGACGGTGCCGAGCACCTTCTCGTCCGCGTCGACCTCCTTGATCGTGTCGACGACCGGCAGCACCGGGATCACCGCGTCATGGCCCGCCCGGACCGCCGCCGCCACCGATTCCACGAGCGCGGGCGGGGTGAGTGCGCGAGCCGCGTCGTGCACCAGGACGATCCCGGGACCGGCGGGTACCGCGGCGAGCGCGGCGGCCACCGAGGCCTGCCGTTCCGCACCACCGGGAACCACGGTCACCGGGGCGATCGGTGCGAGCAGCTCACCCACGGCCGCCACCTCCGCGACCGGTGCGGCCACCACGATGCTGTGCACCGAGGGGGCTTCGGCCAACCGACGAACCGCGTGCACCAGCAGCGGCTCACCGGCCAGCAGCCGAAGTGCCTTCGGTCGACCGGGCCCGAGGCGTACGCCGGCACCGGCCGCAGGCACGAGGACCGCGACGTCACCGCACGGATTGAGCTGCGCGGTCACGTCGCGGTCCTCGACGGTTTGTTCGCTACGAATCGGGTACGACGATGCGGTGCGGACTAGGCCTCCGTCAGCACCTTGTCGAGCAGCGTCTCCGCCTCGTCCTTGGTGCTCTTCTCGGCCAGCGCGACCTCGCCGACCAGAATGTCGCGAGCCTTGGCGAGCATGCGCTTCTCGCCCGCGGACAGCCCCCGCTCCCGCTCGCGACGCCACAGGTCACGGACGACCTCGGCCACCTTCAGCGGGTTGCCGGAAGCCAGCTTCTCCAAATTCGCCTTGTAACGCCGCGACCAGTTGGTCGGCTCCTCGGTGTGCGGAGCCCGGAGAACGTCGAAGACCTTGCCGAGGCCCTCTTCGCCAACCACCTCGCGCACACCCACGATCTCGGCGTTCTCGGCCGGTACCCGGACCGTCAGGTCACCCTGCGCGACCCTCAGGACGAGGTACTGCTTGGGCTCGCCCTTGATGACCCGAGTCTCGATTGCCTCGATGAGTGCGGCCCCGTGGTGGGGGTAAACAACGGTCTCGCCGACACTGAAAACCATAGGTTCGAAACCCCTTTCGCTGTGTCTAGGGTAACACGCTCAGGCACCGATGTCTCACCGCTGTCCTGACCGTTGGCGCAGCTCAGGGGCCCTGTGAGAGGTATTTCTTCGGCTTGACAGACCATCCAGACGATGATTCGAACACGTTGAGTAACCTTGGGATGACCCCCGGACACCACTGTCATGGACGTGGAGATCCGGGAGAACAAGCGCCGAGGCCCTGCAACACACCCACTGGAGATCAAGGGCTACGCACCCGTTCCATGATATCCCGCCGCAGTCCGACGCGGGCAGCGGTAGCGGTACCCGGCCTGGTGCGGGACGCTTGAGGGGTGCCGCGTCCGCACACCCGTGAGGTTCCAGGGGGTTGTAATGGGCAAGGCTGACGCCGATGGTCCCGGGCTGCCCGACCTGCCGCCGGAATGGGGCCGCGTGGTCGTCCCGGACGACATCGCTGCCCTGGCCGACGAGGCTGAACAGATCCGCCGGGAGCTGCGACGGACGGCGGCGGACCAGCGCCGCTGGCGTCCACCCGCCGCACCGGTGATCGTGCTGATCGTCGCGGTCCTGACCACCCTCGCCGGCCTGGCCGCCGTCACCTGGCCCAGGGCCAGCCGGACCGGGCCGGGCGCGACTACGCCCGACCCGACACCGGCGCAGCTGACCGGTCGCCCCCTGCCCGCGCTCGACCTGGTCGACGGCGGGCAGTCGCCGGTGCCGCTGCGCGGGCTGCTGCCGGTGGTGGTGCTGCTGGTGGACGGATGTGCCTGCCCGGAGCAGGTGGCCGCGGCGGCGACGGCGGCACCGGCCGGGGTGACCGTGGTCAGCGTGGCCGCCGCCCGGCCACGGGCAGCGCCGCCGGGAGTTCGCGCGCTCGCCGACCCGGCCGGCGGCCTGCGTGCCTTCCTGCACCTACCGGCCAGTCAGGACGGCGTGACCGCCCTGCTCGCCGACCGCACCGGCCGGATCACGCTTGTGGTACCCGAGGTCACCTCGATCGCAGACCACCACGCCGAACTGTCCCGGCTGGCGGATTGACCCGCCCGATCCGTAGATTACCCGGATCGCTCAGCTCAAGGCGATCAACCGGGCCTCGATCTGGACCGGCTCCGACCCGGCTGGCGAGAACGACAACCGGGCCGCGGCACCAATGCCGGTGAGCTCCATCATGACCTGCCCGCCGTCGCAGCCCACAGTCATCGGGGCCGCTGACCGGGCACCGGCGACGGCTACCAGCAACTCGCCCGGGCCGGTGCAGCGCAGGCGCAACAGATGCCGCTCGCCCCGCTCCATCCGGGTCTGCCGGACGACCGCCGCACCGGAACCGAGCCTCGCCGACTCGGTCCAGACCAGCTCGGTCCCGCCCACGTACCAGCCGCTCGGCGCGGCGGAACCCGTGGCCGGGCGCTCCGCCGGCCCGTCGTCCGCCCCGGCCACCGCGCCGGTGCGCGCGTCGACCAGGACGGAGGAGGTGGCACTCGGAAGCTCGGAAACCGTGCCACCGGTGACCGGGTTCCCCCGCCAGTACGTGACGGCTGACGGGAGGCCCACACCGGTCTGCGCCTCCGGTGCCGCTACCCGCCACCACCAGCCGCCGAGGGTCAGCGCCGCCACCGCGACGGCGGCCAACAGGGCCCCGCGTAGCCGATGGATGGCATCGACGTCCATACCTGAAGCGTAGCTCTGTTGGATGGTCAGGCGCTTCGTTCCAGCAGGGCGGCGTAGAGGGTCAGCCCTGGCCCGAAGGCCAGCATCACCACCCGGCGTGGTGCCGGTGCCGACCGGAACAGGCGGTCGAGGATCAACAACACCGTCGGCGAGGAACAGTTGCCGTGGTCGTTGAGCGTCTCCCGGGACGCCGCCAACGCCTCCGGCGCCAGCCCCAACTCACGCTCCACCACGTTGAGGATGCGTGGACCACCCGGGTGCACGGCCCAGCCGTCCACCTCCGACCGGCGGGTGCCGTGCCGGGCCAGCACCTCGTCCACCAGCCCTCGGACGTGCGCCGACAGCACCTGAGGCACCTTCGGCGACAGTCCCATCCGGAAACCGGTGTCGGTCACCTCCCAGGTCATGTGGTCGGCGGTGGAGGTGTCGGTCACCGAGGCGACCTCGCGTACGGCGTACCCCCGCCCGCCGGGAACGACCGCCGCGGCGACGGCGGCATCGGAGAAGAGCGCGTGAGAGACGATCTGCTGGGTGTCCATCCGGGCCGAGGAGGGTTGCAGGTGCAGGCTGGTCAGCTCGGCACAGAGCAGCAGCGCGGGACGCCCCCGCGCGGTGACGAAGTCACCCACCGCGCCCAGCCCCGGCAGCGCCGCATAGCAGCCCATGTGACCGACGAACATCCGCTGGGTCGTCGCGGCCATGCCCAGATCCCGGGCGAGCAGGATGTCCAGCCCCGGGGTCGCGTACCCGGTGCACGAGCACACCACGAAGAGTCCGACGTCACGGGCGTCCAGCCCGGCGGCGGTCAACGCCCGGCCGACCGCCTCCTTACCCAGCGGCAACGCCTCGACCTGGTAACGGAGCATCCGTCGCTCGGTCGGCCAGTCGGAGACGTCCTCAAGCAACGGGTTGACCGCTGCCTGCCGCCGGGTCACGCCGGAGTGCGCGAATATCCGCTCGGCCAACGCGCGGGTGGAGCCGGAGAAGTGCTGGGAGAAGAACTTCTCCCACAACTCCTGCTGGTCAGCCGAGGGCGGATGGGCCGTGCCCAGGCCCGCGATCACCGGTACGGACACGGTCCCACCTTCCTCTCGCAAGCTCATGTCTGACGCTCGCCAGTCCCGCCCCCGGTCACGACCGCAGGGCCGACAGGCTCATTCCCTCACGCTCACCAACGAGGACTCGTTCCGTCACGGTCCGGGTCACCGCCGAGTGTGGCGATGCCGAGCCAGTCGGCACAGACGTCGGAGGTGGCCGGGTGCAGCGACCCGCAACGAGCATCGCGGTACAGGCGTTCCAGCGGATGGCCCCGTCGGGTGGCGGAGGTGCCGGCCGCCTCCAGCATGGAGGCTGCCACCTCCGCCGCGGTCGTACCGGCCAGCAGCTTCGCCCGCCACACCCACCTGTTGGTCTCCTCGTCGCCCGGCGCCTCGTCCACCCGTCGGGCCGCCTCGGCGACCACCAGCTCCGCCGCCGCCACCGCGGCGTCGGCGCGACCCAGCCGGGCGCGTACCGCCGGCAGCCCGGCGAGGTTCCGGGCGTTCAGGTGTTCCGCGGCCGCGTCGATCGCCGCCCGGGCCACCCCCACGTAGACGGCCGCGTAGCTGGCCACCAGCCAGTGCGGCATGAGCTGAGCCACCACCAGGGCCAGCCCTTCGACCCCGCCGAGCAGCCGGTCGGTCCCGACGGTCACGTCGAGGTGCAGGTCGTGCGAGGCGGTGGCGCGCATGCCGAGGGCGTCCCACGTCGGCTCGACGGTCAGGCCCTCGCCGGCCGGAACCAGGAACTGCGAGACCACCGACGGGTCGGCGGCGCTGCGGGCCGCCACCAGGTAACCGTCGGCGTGACCGGCACCGGAACAGAAGGTCTTGCTGCCCTTGATCCGCCAGCCGCCGTCGACAGGTTCGTAGACCGTGGCGAGCTGGGACAGCCGGGCACCCGCGCCCCGCTCGCTCATCGCGACCGCGTACCACGCCCCGTCGGCCGCCGCCCGCAACAGGCGGTCGCGGGCAGCCAGTGCCTCCGCCGGTACGCCGAGCGCCTCGGCCAGTTCCTCGGTGACCGCGCCGAGCGCCCCGGTGACCGAGGCGTGCATGTTGAACACCAGCGCGGTGGCGCCGTTGCCCCGGGCCAGTTCGGTGGCGACAGCCGCGTACGCCGCGAAGGTGGCCCCGGCGCCACCCAGCTCGGCGGGAACCATCAGCCCGAACAGTCCCGCCTCTCGCAGGTCGGTGAAGTCGTCGACCGGAAACGAGCCGTCCCGGTCGTGGCCGGTGGCCCGCGCCGCCAGCCGGGGCGCCAGCCGCCGGGCCGCCGACGCCGCTCCACTGCGCTCGGTCATGGATGGAACCCCCTCTTCGGCCATTGCCATACCCTCACCTGGATCAGCTATCCGTCGCGCGCACCCCACGGCCCTGGTAGAGCACGGCCCTCGACCCGGTCGGCACGATGCGCGGTGCCTGAGCGGGCGGCGTCGGGGCACCCGTGGCCTGCCGGAGCAGCCACCGCAGTAGCCCCGGCACCCCTGGCCGGACACCACGGACCCGCAGGTCGACGCCGTGTCGGGCACACTCGGTGACCAGCTCGCGATCGTCCACGAACAACCGAGGATCGTGGATGCCGCGCGGCACGGTGGGCAGACGTTCGGCGACTCGAACCGCGACCAGTCGGGCCAGCGCGGTGTCGTTGAGGGTGTCCAGCACCAGCAGGCCACCGGGCCGCAGCAGGCGACACGCCTCGGCCACCGCCGCCCGCCAGTCCGGGACGTGCTCCAGCACCTCGCCGGCCGCGACCACGTCGGCACAGCCGTCCACGAGCGGTACCGCCGTGGCGTCGCCGTTGACCGCCGTCACGCCGTGGGCCGCCGCCTGCGCCAGTGCCGAGCGGGTGAGGTCCACCCCCACGTGTCGGTAGCCCTTCCCGACCAGGTGGGGGGCGAGCAGCCCCGCCCCGCAGCCCAGGTCGACCAGGAGCGCACCCGGCCGCGTCGCCGGGGGCACCAGCGCGGCCCGCGCCCGGGCCAGCCAGTGCAGCATGGCGAAGACGCCGTCTGGCCGCCACCACTCGTCCGCCAGGTCGTCGTACTGGCGCGGATCGTTGCGGGGCAGCACGCGGCCGGCGTCACGCATGGCAACGAGCGTGGCACGACTCCCCGGTAACGACCAGACTTCCGTTATGTCGTCGACGGTGTTAGGGCTGGTCAGAGCGAGCCATCCGGAACCGACCGCGGCGGTCACCACAGTGGCCGGTCTGCTCGCCGTCGGTGTCGGTCATCCACCCGGCGGCGTCGTCGCGGTGGTGCTCACCGTGGCTGCCAGCCAGTTCACCGTCGGGTGGACCAACGACCTGCTCGACGTGGACCGGGACGCCGCGGTCGGGCGTACCGACAAGCCGTTGGCTGCCGGCGCGCTGAGCCGGCGTACCGTCGCGGTGGCCGCCGCCGTGGCCGCCACCGCGACCGTGGCACTGGCCCTGACCACCAACCCGACGGCGGCGATCTGCGCCACCGTCGCTCTGGTCTCGGCGTTGCTCTACGACTGGCCGCTGAAGTCCACCCCGATCTCGGTGCTGCCGTACGCGATCTCCTTCGGTGCGCTGCCCGCCTTCGTGGTGCTGGCACTGCCTGACGCTCCGCCGCCCCCGGCCTGGCTGGTGGTCGCGGCGGCGTTGCTCGGCGCGGGCGCCCATTTCGCAAACGTGCTGCCCGACTTCGCCGACGACGCCCGGACCGGGGTCCGCGGGCTGCCGCACCGGCTGGGTGCGACGGGCAGCCGGGCGGCGGCCGTCGGGCTGCTGATCGCGGCGACCGTCACGCTGGTGCTCGGGCCGCCCGGGCCGCCGACGGGCGTGGGCCTCGCGGCGGTCGGCGCCACCGTCGTGATCTTCATCGTGGCCTGGTACGCGGGCCGGGCCGGGAACACCGCCGCAGCCCGGCCGGTGGCCGCCTTCCGGGCGGTGCTCCTGGTCGCCCTGATCGACGTCGCCCTGCTGGTCACGAACGGTCGGCTCGGCTGAACCTCCCCCCGGCAGGTGGTCGCACCGGGTCGGCGTGCGCGCCACGATCAGCTCCAACTACCCTGGAGCCCGGTCTGCGCGGGCATGGCCAGCGGTTCCGGCGGGTAGGCCGGGTGTGATCGTGACGAGGAGGACCGACGTGAGGCGCTCGATCAGGGGTTCCCGGCGGGCTGCCGTGCTGCTGCCCGGGATCGCGGCGGCAGCCGGGCTGCTGCTGTCCGGATGCGGCGCCGGCCAGATCTCCGAGACGGCCAACAAGGTGCCGTCGGTCCAGGGCGCCAACCTCGCGGCCGGCGACGGGAAGTACGCCGTACGCGGTGCCCTGGTCGCCTATCCCGGTGTCGAGGGCTACCAGGCCGGCGACAACGCCCTGCTCAACGTCGTCCTCTACAACGACTCGGCGGACCCGGTGACGGTGACGGTCACCTCGTCGGACGCCCGCGAGGTGGTGCTCACCTCGGTCGCCGCCGCGACCAGCCCATCACCCACCGCGTCCCCGTCGCCGACCGCGTCCCCGTCAGCGGAGCAGTCCCCGGAGGGCTCTCCCTCACCGGACAACTCCGCTTCGCCGGACAACTCGCCCTCGCCGGACGAATCTCCGTCGCTTAGCCCGACCGAATCGCCCTCGGCCGGTCCGGCCCGGATCGAGATCCCCCCGCTGAGCTACGTGCAGCTCAACACCGAGGGTGAGCAGGTGCTTCAGCTCGTCGGGCTGAACGAGGCCCTGCTCGCCGGCCAGAACGTCACGCTGACCTTCGACTTCGGCGGCGAGACGGTCACCAGCCCCGCACCGATCGCCGTGCCGCTCACCCCCGCGCCCGAGCCGTCGCCGATCATCGAGCGGCACACCGGGTACGAGGGCGAAGGCGGCCACTGAGCCCGACCGACCGACGTCGCGTACCGCGACCGAACCGGTCCAGGTGATTTCCGAGGGCGCCGTCGGCGTGGTGTAGCCATGCCGACGGCGCCCTCGTCGTACCCGGGGGTTAGCGTCGGTCGGGTGAGCATCTCCCGATCGACCCCGTCCCGGGCGAGCACCGGCTCGCGCGGTCGCGCCGCCGCTCGCGAGCCGCGGCCCGCGTACGAGTGCGACGCCTGCGGACACCAGCCACCGAAGTGGGTGGGCCGCTGTCCCGAGTGCGGCGAGTGGGGCTCCGTGGTCGAATGCACGATCACCGGCCCGACCGTCTCGGGTCGGGTGGTGAGTTCCCGGATGCCCGCCGAGCCCGCCCGGCCCATCGCCACCATCAGCGCGGCACCGGCCCGGGCCCGGCCCACCGGGGTCGGTGAGCTGGACCGCGTCCTCGGTGGTGGCCTGGTCCCCGGTGCCGTGGTGCTGCTCGCCGGTGAGCCGGGGGTGGGCAAGTCGACTCTGCTGCTCGACGTCGCCCAGCAGTGGGCCGCCGGAGCGGGCAGCCCGTCGCTTGTGGTGAGCGGTGAGGAGTCGGTCAGCCAGGTGCGGCTGCGGGCGGAGCGCATGGGCACCCTGCACGACCAGCTCTTCCTGGCCGCCGAGAGTGACCTGGCGGCGGTGCTCGGCCATCTGGACGCGGTCAAGCCCGGCCTGCTCGTGCTCGACTCGGTACAGACCATCTCGACCACCGGCACCGAAGGCGTGCCCGGCGGGGTGACCCAGGTCCGGGCGGTCACCGCCGCCCTGGTCGCGGTCGCCAAGGAACGCGGGGTCGCCACCGTGCTGGTCGGCCACGTCACCAAGGACGGCCAGGTCGCTGGTCCTCGGGTGCTTGAGCATCTGGTCGACGTGGTGCTGCACTTCGAGGGTGACAAGCACTCGTCGCTGCGGATGGTGCGCGGGGTCAAGAACCGGTTCGGCGCCGCCGACGAGGTCGGCTGCTTCGAGATGCACGAGGGCGGCATCAGCAGCCTCGCCGACCCCTCCGGGCTGTTCCTGACCCGTTACTCCGAGCCGGTCCCGGGCACCTGTGTGACGGTGGCGATGGAGGGCCGCCGGGCGTTGCTCACCGAGGTGCAGGCCCTGATCGGTGCCACCGTGGCCGGGTCGCCCCGGCGTACCGTCTCCGGGCTGGACTCCGCCCGGCTGGCGATGGTGCTGGCGGTGCTCCAACGCCGGACCGAACGGCTCACTCTGCACGACCGGGAGGTCTTCGCGGCCACCGTGGGCGGCATCCGGGTGGTGGAGCCCGCAGCGGACCTCGCGGTCGCACTCGCCGTCGCCTCGGGAGGGCTCAACCTGGCGATCGCCCCGCACCTGGTGGCGATCGGCGAGGTTGGTCTCACCGGCGAGGTGCGCCGGGTGGGCGCGGTGCCGCGCCGGTTGGCCGAGGCCGCCCGGCTCGGCTTCCGGCTGGCCCTCGTGCCGCCCGGTTGCGGGCCCACCAGCGCCGGTGCCGGTCCGGAGCAGATGCGCGTGATCGAGGTCACCGACGTCCGCTCGGCGTTGCAGGCCGCCGCGCGGGCGTCGGCGGAGTGAGCCGTCCACCGGTCGGGTCGGGCAGGGCGGGCGGAATCGTGACACATCACAGTAACCGCGAGAGCACCCACCGCACGGCAGTCCGTAGACTGTGCCCGTGCCGATCGACCGCGATACCACCAAGCCAGCCGGCGCGACGCCCCACGCCCGCACCGCTGCCGTGGGCTCGCCCGCCCGACCCATCAGCGTGAGCGTGACCGGGGGCGGCGTCGTCGGCGACCCGCTGCGCGCCAACCTTGCCCTGATGGCGCCGGGCACCGCACTACGTGACGGGTTGGAGCGGATCCTGCGGGGTCGGACGGGTGCGCTGATCGTCCTGGGCTACGACAAGGTGGTCGAAGGGCTCTGCACGGGTGGCTTTCCGCTGGACGTCGAGTTTTCGGCGACCCGAGTCCGGGAGCTGTGCAAGATGGACGGCGCGGTGGTGCTCTCCAGCGACGGCACCCGGATCGTCCGGGCGGCGGTTCACCTGATGCCCGATCCGACGATCCCGACCGAGGAGTCCGGCACCCGGCACCGCACCGCGGAGCGGGTGGCCCGGCAGACCGGCTACCCGGTCATCTCGGTCAGCCAGTCCATGCGCATCATCAGCCTCTACGTCAACGGTCAGCGGCACGTGCTGGACGACTCGGCGGCGATTCTCTCCCGTGCGAACCAGGCGCTGGCCACCTTGGAGCGGTACAAACTCCGCCTCGACGAGGTCTCCGGCACCCTGTCCGCCCTGGAGATCGAGGATCTGGTCACCGTACGCGACGCGGTGGCCGTGGTGCAGCGCCTGGAGATGGTCCGGCGGATCGCCGACGAGATCGCCGGCTACGTGGTCGAGTTGGGCACCGACGGGCGGTTGCTCGCCCTTCAGCTGGACGAGTTGATGGCCGGCGTCGACGCTGACCGCACCCTGGTCATTCGGGACTACCTGCCCACCGGTCGCAAGTCCCGGACCCTTGACGAGGCGCTTGTCGAGCTGGATCTGCTCAGCGCCACCGAGCTGATCGACCTGGTCTCGGTCGCCAAGGCGATCGGCTACCCGGCCGCCTCGGACGCGTTGGACGCGGCGGTCAGCCCGCGCGGCTTCCGGCTGCTGGCGAAGGTGCCCCGCCTTCCGGTGGCCGTGGTCGACCGGCTGGTGTTGCACTTCGGCAGCCTGCAACGGCTGCTCGGTGCCACCGTGGAAGACCTGCAAGCGGTCGACGGCGTCGGTGACGCCCGGGCCCGGGGCGTACGCGAGGGGCTGTCGCGGCTGGCCGAGGCGTCCATCCTGGAACGCTACGTCTAGGCCTGCGTCGAAGTCCTCGGTCGTCCCCGCGGCTCGGCCGGCGATCCGGCCGAGCGACCGAGCGCCGACTACTTGAGGACCAGCTTCGCGGGTTGGCTCAGCTTGGTGCCCACCCGGGCGAAGACCTGGTACGTCCCGGCCGGCACGGCCGGCCCGTTGGCCACGCCGTCGGCGCACCGGCTGCTGTCCCTGCCGTTCCAGTTCACCTGGTAGGAGCGTTCGAAGCCGGGGGTGAAGGACTGCACGTCCGACCCGGCGGCTGTGCCACAGGTGTCCGAGGACCAGACCACCTCGGCCCCGGCCTTGATGTACAACTCCTGGGCGGTCGCGCCGACGTCTCGGCTGCACGTCCGGTCGGACCGGTTACGGATCTTCAGGTTCAGGTCGACGTGGGCCCCTGAGGCGGCCTGCGCCGGCAGCGCCACGGCGGTGACCGAGAGTTCGGTGTCCGCACAGTTGCCTTCGTCTGCGACCGGATCTACCGCTGGCGGGTCGTTGCTGAGGCTCGGCTCGTTCTCCGGGGCGGACGGCTCGGCACCGTCCCCGGGATCGGCGGGGTCGGCACCGGCGTCACCGGACGGCGGCGCACCGGTCTGCGGCGTCAGCACCGACCCGGTCGGGTCCGGCGTGCCGGTCGCCACGCCCGAGTCGGGTTGTCCCTCGCCGGTCGGGTCGTTGCCTCCGGTGGGCCCGTTACACGAATAGAACAGGACAATCAGGAAGAGCAGCACCGCACCGAGCACGACGGCGCGACGCCGCCAGTACACGGTGGGAGGCAGGGGGCCGACCGTCAGACGCATGATGCCCCCACCGTAGCGGCGGCGCGTGCGGCGGACGTCAGCGACGCGCCGTGACTCCCCCGTCCCATCGGATCCGACCCTCCACTCACGACGGTACGCACCGACGGCAGTCACTCAGCGCGACCGTCCGGCTCGACTCAGAGGTAGACCTTCCGCTGGTAGATCGCGTGCGCGCCGGCCACCCGGTCCAGAAAGAGCAGGCCAGCGCAGTGGTCGATCTCGTGTTGCAGGGCGCGCGCCTCGAAACCGTCAGTAACCAGGCGTACGGTTTCACCGCTGCCGGGCAGCGCCCCTTCCACCACCAGCCGGCTCGCGCGCTTCACGTCGCCGGTCAGGTCCGGCACCGACATGCAACCTTCCCGACCTGCCTTCCACCTGGTGGCTTCGACGACCCGGGCGTTGCAGAGCACGAAGACGCCGTGCCCGGTGATTGTCTTCGGATGCCCGGTGACGTCCACCGCGAAGAGTTGGGCGCTCACCCCGACCTGCGGGGCGGCCAGGCCCACGCAGCCGGGCGAGACTCGCATGGTGGCGATCAGGTCGGCGGCCAGCTGCACCGTCTCGTCGGCGGTCGGGTCGACCTCCCCTCCCGGCCGGCTGAGCACCGGGTCCGGGGCGGAGACCACCGGGATGACCCGCCCAGCGCCAAGTGTCTCGGGTGCCCAGTCGCCGAGACCCACGTACGCGTCGGCCTGCGGGTCCGGTTTCGACACGTCCGGCGCGCCGCTCACAGCAGATCCGGTTCGGCGGGCCGGAGGGTCACCTCGACGCCGAGACCGGCGGCTGCCTCCGCGAGCCGGCCGCCGAGCGCGTCGGCGGTACCGGGGGGCAGTTCCACCTCAGCCACCACCACGTAGAGCGTCCCCGCCAAACGGGTGCTCAGGTCGGTGACGTTGCCGCCGGCCTCGGCCAGCACCCGGGTCATCGCGGCCACGATGCCCATCCGGTCGGCCCCGTGCACCGCCATCACGTAGGGTTCGCCGGCCGGTGCCGTCTCGCCGTCAGGCGTCACCGCGCGTACTGTCGCCAGCAGTTGGCCGTCGGCGGCCAGCGGCGCCAACGCGGTCTCGACCTCGGCGGCGGCCGGGCCGACACAGATCAGGGTCATCGCGAAGTGTCCCCGCAGGCGGGTCATGGTGCTGTCGGTGAGGTTGGCGCCGAGCCGGGCGAGCACCTCGGCGACGTCAGCCACGATGCCGGGCCGGTCCCGGCCGATGACGGTGATCGCAAGCTCGTTCATCCGGGCATTCTGCCCGACCGGCACCCGCCGCCGGCGTCGGCCCGCCGACCGTCCGAACGGCGGGATCGGCGTGCGTGACATCATCGGCGACGCGATGACAGAACCCACATTCGCCGGCCGGGTGAGCCGGTGGTACGAGCAGCACGCGCGGGACCTGCCGTGGCGCCGGCCCGAGACGAGCCCCTGGGCGATCCTGGTCAGCGAGGTCATGCTTCAGCAGACCCCGGTCGTCCGGGTGGTACCGGCCTGGCAGGCGTGGCTGGAGCGCTGGCCGACGCCGGCCGCCCTGGCCGGGTCCAGCCCGGCCGAGGCGATCCGCATGTGGGGACGGCTCGGCTATCCCCGTCGAGCGGTCCGGCTGCACGAGTGCGCGGTGGCCATCGTGGAGCGGCACGGCGGTGTGGTGCCGGACCGGTTGGAGCAACTGCTCGCCCTGCCCGGCGTCGGTACGTACACCGCCCGGGCGGTCGCTGCCTTCGCGTACGGCCAGCGTCACCCGGTGGTCGACACGAACGTACGTCGGGTGGTGTGCCGGGCGGTGGCCGGCGAACCGGATGCCGGCCCGACCACCCGCCCCGCCGATCTGGTCGCCACCGAGGAGATGCTGCCCGCCGAACCGGCTGCGGCGGCCCTGGCCAGCGCCGCCATCATGGAGTTGGGGGCGGTCGTCTGCACCGCCCGGTCGCCTCGCTGCGAGGCGTGCCCCGTCGAGTCGACCTGCGCCTGGCGGGCCTCGGGACGCCCCGCTCCAGCCGGTCCGACCCGCCGCCCGCAACGGTACGCGGGCACCGACCGCCAGGTACGCGGACTGCTGCTCGGAGTGCTCCGGGAGGCTACCGGCCCAGTGCCGCATCAACGCCTGGACCAGGTGTGGGTGGACGACGTGCAGCGCGCTCGGGCACTCGCCGGCCTGGTCGACGACGGTCTGGTCGAGCCGGTCGGTGAGACGTCGTTCCGGTTGATCGGCGACGGCCCTCCGGCACCGGTGGCCGGTTGAGAACGTGTTCGAGGGCCGGCCCCGATCGGGGCCGGCCCTCGGCATCTGTCGGTTGGATCAGGCGGAATAGCCCCGGCTGGCGATCCAGTCGGCCAGCGCGTCGGTGCTGATCCAGTACTCGGCCCGGGCGGCGTCTGCCGAGTCGGCGATCTTCATCTGGTCGCCGCCGTCGCGGTAACCGGTCACCGCGATGTAGTGCCCACCATCGAAGGTGTGGCTGCCCCCGTCGAGGTCGGTCGCGGTGCCCACGACGTTGGCCACCACGCCCCGGCCGCTGTCGACGGCACGGACGACGTCTTCCCGTAGCCGGTCGGTCTCCGCTCGGTCGGCGGCCTGGCCCGGGATCTCCACCGTGCGGTAGACATCCTCACCGGCCTTCCGGTTGAGGGCCTCGGTGATCAGGAAGGCCGAGTCGGTGCCCCGCTCGGTGGTGCCCATCTCGCGGGCCAGGTCATCCTGGGAGACGTCCTTGTTGAGGATGCTCAGGGTGTTACGGACCGCTGCCGGACCGCAGTAGTAGAAGTTCGGCTGGGCCTCGTAGCGCACCTTCAACTGCCGCTCACCCTTGCCGTGCCCCCGCTCGGTCACGGCGGCCAGCGGGTCGGAACTCTGCGGGGCAGCGGTCGCGCTCACCGGGCCGGCGATCATCCCACCGGCGCAGACGGCACCGGCGGCGGTCAGGGCAGCCTTGCGGATCGAACTAGTCATGATCGTTTGCCTTCCGTCTCGGGGGATCGACACGACACCAGGAGATGGGAGGTTGCGAGTACCGCGTCGGATGGAGGCGGCGCGGTGCGCCTGCTCCGGGTCTGCAACGACCTCGTCGGGCCCGGCATTTCCGGGTCGGGCCGGCCGGGGTGGCCGTCGCGGTTACTCCCGGTACAACGACTCCCAGGAGCGGTCCATGCCCCGGCAAACCGTGACCGCCGTCACGACAAAGACCCACAAAGCGGACATCCGGCTATGGGGGCGGCTTACGCCTTGACCAGCACAAACGACGGCGGCCCGGTGGCATTTCGCCACCGGGCCGCCGTTTGCTTCGGCTGACGACCTTACTCGTCCGCGCCCGCCGCAGCCGTCCTGCCGCCGAGGTCGGCCGGCACGGCGTCCGGCACCTCCACCGGGCGGTCGGACCCCTTGAAGACGAGCTTGGACTTGTCGATGTCGTTGGGGTCGCCTTCGCAGTCCACCACGACGATCTGTCCTGGGGTGAGTTCGTTGAACAGGATCCGTTCGGAGAGGTTGTCCTCGATGTCGCGTTGGATGGTGCGGCGTAGCGGGCGGGCGCCGAGTACCGGGTCGAAGCCCTTCGCCGCGAGGTACTTCTTGGCGTTGTCGGTCAGTTCCAGACCCATGTCCTTGTTGCGCAGCTGCGTCTCGATGCGGGAGATCATGATGTCGACGATCGAGAGGATCTCGTTCTGCCGCAGCTGGTGGAAGACGATGGTGTCGTCGATGCGGTTGAGGAACTCGGGCCGGAAGTGCTGCTTGAGTTCGTCGTTGACCTTCTGCTTCATCCGGTCGTAGTTCGACTCGGAGTCCTCCGAGGCCTGGAAGCCCAGCGACACGGCCTTGGCGACGTCGCGGGTGCCGAGGTTGGTGGTCAGGATGATGACCGTGTTCTTGAAGTCCACGATCCGGCCCTGACCGTCGGTGAGCCTGCCGTCCTCCAGGATCTGCAACAGCGTGTTGAACACGTCCGGGTGGGCCTTCTCGATCTCGTCGAACAGCACCACCGAGAACGGGCGGCGACGCACCTTCTCGGTCAGCTGCCCACCCTCGTCGTAGCCGACGTAGCCGGGAGGGGCACCGACGAGCCGGGACACCGTGTACCGGTCGTGGAACTCCGACATGTCCAGCTGGATCAGCGCGTCCTCGGACCCGAACAGGAACTCCGCGAGCGCCTTGGACAGCTCGGTCTTACCCACACCCGACGGGCCGGCGAAGATGAACGACCCCGACGGGCGCTTCGGGTCCTTCAACCCCGCCCTCGTGCGGCGGATCGCCTTCGACACGGCCTTGACCGCGTCTTCCTGCCCGATGACGCGCTTGTGCAGCTCGTCCTCCATGCGCAGCAGACGCGAGGTCTCCTCCTCGGTCAGCTTGTAGACCGGAATACCGGTCCAGTTACCCAGCACCTCAGCGATCTGCTCGTCATCGACCTCCGAGACGACGTCCAGGTCGCCGGCCTTCCACTCCTTCTCCCGCTGCGCCTTCTGACCCAGCAGCTGCTTCTCGGTGTCCCGCAACTGCGCGGCCCGCTCGAAGTCCTGCGCGTCGATCGCGGACTCCTTGTCCCGACGCACCTGCGCGATCCGCTCATCGAAGTCCCGCAGGTCCGGCGGCGCCGTCATCCGACGGATCCGCATCCGCGCACCCGCCTCATCGATCAGGTCGATCGCCTTGTCCGGCAGGAACCGATCGGAGATGTACCGATCGGCAAGCGTCGCCGCCGCGACCAGGGCGGCGTCGGTGATGGAGACGCGGTGGTGCGCCTCGTACCGGTCCCGCAGACCCTTCAAAATCTCGATGGTGTGCGCCAGCGACGGCTCACCCACCTGGATCGGCTGGAACCGCCGCTCCAACGCCGCGTCCTTCTCCAGGTGCTTGCGGTACTCGTCGAGGGTGGTCGCGCCGATGGTCTGCAACTCACCCCGCGCCAGCATCGGCTTCAAAATGCTCGCCGCGTCGATCGCACCCTCCGCGGCGCCCGCACCCACGAGGGTGTGGATCTCGTCGATGAACAGGATGATGTCGCCCCGGGTGCGGATCTCCTTGAGCACCTTCTTCAGACGCTCCTCGAAATCACCGCGGTACCGGGAACCCGCCACCAACGCACCCAGGTCGAGCGTGTAGAGCTGCTTGTCCTTCAGCGTCTCCGGCACCTCACCCTTGATGATCTTCTGGGACAGGCCCTCGACCACGGCGGTCTTACCGACGCCGGGCTCGCCGATCAGGACCGGGTTGTTCTTGGTGCGGCGGGACAGCACCTGCATGACCCGCTCGATCTCCTTCTCGCGCCCGATCACCGGGTCGAGCTTGCCCTCCCGAGCCGCCTGAGTCAGGTTCCGGCCGAACTGGTCCAACACCAGACTCGTCGACGGCGCGGCCTCACCCGGGGCGGCACCAGCGGCAGCCGGCTCCTTACCCTGATAGCCCGACAGCAGCTGGATGACCTGCTGACGCACCCGGTTCAAATCCGCGCCCAACTTCACCAGCACCTGCGCGGCGACACCCTCACCCTCACGGATCAAACCCAGCAGGATGTGCTCCGTGCCGATGTAGTTGTGCCCGAGCTGCAACGCCTCCCGCAACGACAGCTCCAACACCTTCTTGGCCCGCGGCGTGAACGGGATGTGCCCGCTCGGCGCCTGCTGACCCTGACCGATGATCTCCTCCACCTGCTGGCGGACGCCCTCCAGAGAGATCCCCAGACTCTCCAAAGCCTTCGCCGCGACACCCTCACCCTCATGGATCAGGCCCAACAGGATGTGTTCCGTACCGATGTAGTTGTGATTGAGCATCCGGGCCTCTTCCTGGGCCAGGACGACAACCCGTCGCGCTCGGTCGGTGAACCGCTCGAACATGCCCTCGTGCTCCTCACGTGCCGTGCGCACTCGATCTTGGTGGTCAAGACTCTCGGCGGGGCCGGATACGCGAGCGCCCGGGACGGGCGTCCGCGCCTCATTACTCTATCGCCGCGAGCCGACTCGGCTGACCTCGTGTGTCTGCGTCGTAGGCCCGGTACGCGTCGTTTTGCACAACCATCCACGCTCAACGGGTGTTCCGGGCATGGTCTGTGTACGCGCAGAGCGAAATTCGGCCCGCTGGCCGGGACCTCCGGGAACGCCGCACGGGGGCGCCCCGGCCCGGGGACGGCACCGCCACGGCACCATCCACAGGTTGTGGACAAGACATCCACCGGCTGTGGACAACGCGCGGTACGCCCCGAATAGTCCCGCGACGACGACGCCGGCCCGGAGAGCGTCTCCGGGCCGGCGTCGTGCTCACTCCTGGTGCCTGGTCTCAGTGACCGGCCTTCGAGTGGTACTCGTCGACGATCTCCTGAGGGATCCGGCCTCGGTCCGAGATGTCCTTGCCCGCCTTGCGCGCCCAGGCCCGGATGGCCTTGTTCTGCTCGCGGTCGGCGGTCGCGCCACCGCGACCACGGGCGGCCCGACCACCGACGACGACACCGCCGCGACCGACCTTGGTGCCGTGAGCGATGTACGGGGCGAATACCTCGCGCAATTTCTCAGCGTTCGAACCTGACAGGTCGATCTCATACTGAACACCGTCGAGCGCGAACTTGACGGTCTCGTCCGCGTCCCCGCCGTCCAGGTCATCGACCAGCTTGTGAATGATCTGCTTGGCCATGCCACATTCCTTTCGAGCAGGGCTGATCCTGCCAACTGCACAAGCACAATAACCCGTCAGATGCTTGCCGCGTCAATAGGATGCGGTAACGAGGCGGTAAGTTTTCGTACGACTACTCGGGGCGAACCAAGGGGAAGAGGATGGTTTCCCGAATTCCCAGGCCGGTCAGCGCCATCAGGAGACGGTCGATTCCCATTCCCATGCCACCGGCCGGCGGCATTCCATACTCCATCGCCCGGAGAAAGTCCTCGTCCAGTCGCATCGCCTCGTCGTCGCCCCGAGCGGCCAACTGCGCCTGGGCCATCAGTCGTTCCCGCTGCACCACGGGGTCGACCAGCTCGGAGTACGCGGTGCCCAGTTCGAAACCGAGCACGTACAGGTCCCACTTCTCCGCCAGGCCCGGCTCGCTGCGATGGGAGCGGGTCAGCGGACTGGTCTCCTCCGGGTAGTCGCGCACGAAGGTGGGTGCTTCCAGGCCGGGTACGACCAGTTCCTCGAACAGTTCCTCGGCGAGCTTGCCCGGGCCCCACTTCGGGTCGACGGCCAGGCCCACCTTGTCGGCGTACTCAACCAGGCGCGCCCGCTCGGTGTGGACCGTGACCTCCTCACCCAGCGCCTCGGAAAGCACACCGAAGAGAGTGACCGAACGCCACTCGCCACCGAGGTCGAACTCCCGACCGTCGGCGTGGGTGACCACCGTCGATCCGGAGACCGCGACCGCCGCCCGCTGGACGAGATTGCGGGTCAACTCGGCCATCGTGTCGTAGTCGCCGTACGCCTCGTACGCCTCCAGCATGGCGAACTCGGGCGAGTGCGAAGAGTCGATGCCCTCATTACGGAAGTTGCGGTTGATCTCGAAGACCCGCTCGACCCCGCCGACCACGGCACGCTTCAAAAACAGTTCCGGCGCGATTCGGAGATACAGATCGGTGTTGAGCGCATTGCTGTGGGTCACGAAAGGCCGGGCCGCCGCACCACCATGCAGCAACTGCAACATCGGGGTCTCCACCTCAAGGTAACCCTCGGCGTGCAACGAATCGCGCAGACTGCGCAACGTGGCCGCCCGAGTACGCACCATCTGCCGCGCCTGCGGACGGACGACCAGATCGACGTAGCGCTGCCGGACCCGGGCCTCCTCGCTGAGCGGCTTGTGCGCCACCGGCAGGGGGCGCAGCGCCTTGGCGGTGACCGCCCACTGCTCGGCCAGCACCGACAGCTCACCCCGACGGCTGGTGATCACCTCTCCGGTGACCCCGACGTGGTCACCGAGATCCACCAGGCGCTTCCAGGCTTCCAGCCGATCCGCGCCGACCCGGTCCAGCGACAGCATGGCCTGCAGTTCGGTACCGTCACCGTCGCGCAAGGTAGCGAAGCAGAGCTTGCCGGTGTTCCGTACGAAGATCACCCGGCCGGTGACCGAGACCCGGTCGCCGGTGGCGGTGTCCGTCGGCAGGTCCGCGTATCGCTCGCGCAGCTGGCTCAGCGTGCTGGTACGCGGGTAGCCGATCGGATAGGGCTGCACACCGTCGGCGAGCATCCGGTCCCGCTTCTCCCGGCGGACCTTCATCTGCTCGGGAAGGTCGTCGGCGGGGTCGACTGGCACGGGGCTCTGTTGGGTCACGGCACGCTTCCTCAGCGGGAGAATTCGGGCGGGGTCAAGCCCCGAGCGTACTCAAACGCCCCGGGGACCGTTACTGGATAGCCTGCCGGTCATGACCGACCCCACCCAGGCCCTCTCCTTCGGCACCGCCGCCGCCGACTACGACCGCTACCGTCCCCGCTATCCACCGGCGGCGCTGCGCTGGGCGCTCGCCGACATCGACGCTCCCGCGCAACTTGTCGATCTGGGTGCCGGGACCGGCATCCTGGCGCGTGGGCTGCTCGCCCTGGGGCACCGGGTGACCGCCGTCGAGCCCGACCCCGCGATGCGGGCCCAGTTGACGTCGCTCGACGGCGACCCGCTCGCCCTGGCCGGCAGCGCCGAGGCGATGTCGCTGCCCGACGGGTACGCCGACGCCGTGCTCACCGGTCAGGCGTACCACTGGTTCGACCGGCCACGGGCGCACGCGGAGATCGCCCGGGTGCTGCGGTCCGGCGGGGTCTTCGCCCCGATCTGGAACCTGCGGGACGACGGCGTCGACTGGGTGGCCGAGCTGAGCCGGATCGTCCAGATCGGCGACACCGTCGAACACCTACGCCAGAGCGTGACCGACTTCGGCGACTCCTTCACCAGCCCGGAGTGGGCCGAGTTCACCCACACCACCACGCTGACCCCCGACGAACTGCTCGGCCTGGTCCGCACCCGCTCCCACTACCTCACCGCCGCCCCCGACCGACAGGCCGAGGTCGACCACCAGGTCCGCACCCTCCTGCAAACCCACCCCGACCTGGCCGGCCAGGAAACCATCACCCTCCCCTACACCACCCTCGTAGCCCGCGCCCGGAGAACCTGAACCACTCACGCACGAGACCGCGACAGACGGACGGCCCCCCACCCACCACCACAGACCCCACCCGCCAGCGGACGGATGACGCGTACCCACCGAAGGGTTTCCGGGCAGCCCGACCGGCGCAGGGATCAAGCCTGACCGCCCGGAGCCGGTCGGGCTGCCCGGAAACCCCACCGCAACCACCGAGAAAGCGTCAGACGTTCCGCTCGTACACCATGCGCAACCCGATCAGCGTGATCATCGGCTCGTGATGCGTGATCGTCCGGCATTCGTTGAGCACCAACGAGGCCAGCCCGCCGGTCGCGATCACCGCCTTCAGCTCGCCCATCTCGGCGGCCATCCGCTCCACGATCCGGTCCACCTGGCCGGCGAAGCCGAAGTAGAGGCCCGCCTGGAGGCACTCGACGGTGTTCTTGCCGATCACCGAGCGGGGCCGGGTCGCCTCGACCTTGCGCAGCTGGGCGGCACGGGCGGCGAGCGCGTCGAAGGAGATCTCAATGCCCGGGGCGAACGCACCGCCGAGGAACTCGCCCCGGCCGCTGATGACGTCGAAGTTGGTGGTGGTGCCGAAGTCGACGACGATGGACGGCCCGCCGTAGAGGGTGTACGCGGCCAGCGTGTTGACCACCCGGTCCGCGCCGACCTCCTTCGGGTTGTCGATGGCCAGCTGCACTCCGGTTCGTACGCCGGGCTCGACGATGACGCTCGGCAGTTCCCCGTAGTAACGGGTGAGCATGGTCCGCAGCGAGCGCAGGGCCGCCGGGACCGTCGAGCAGGCGGCCACGCCGGTGATCTCGACGGCGTCACCGGCGAGCAGCCCCCGGAACATCAGCCCCAGCTCGTCGGCGGTCGAGCGGGCGTCGGTCTTGATCCGCCAGGAGTGCACCAGCTTGTCGCCGTCGAAGGTCGCCAGCACGGTGTTGGTGTTCCCGATGTCGATGCAGAGCAGCACGCACGCAGCCTAGACGGGTTCACTCCGTACGCAGGTCCAGGGCGATGTCCAGGATCGGCGAGGAGTGGGTGAGCGCGCCGACGGAGAGGAAGTCGACGCCGGTGGCGCCCACCGCCGCCGCGTCGGCGAGCGTCAGCCCGCCGGTCGCCTCCAACTCGGCTCGGTCGCCGACGGCGGCGACCACCTCGGCGAGCACGGCCGGGGACATGTTGTCCAGCAGAAGAAAGTCGACGCCGGCCTCGACCGCCTCCACCGCCTCGGCGAGGGTGTCCACCTCCACCTGCACCGGCACGTCCGGGAACGCTTCCCGAACGCGCCGGTAGGCGGCGGCGACACCGCCCGCCGCGAACTTGTGGTTGTCCTTGACCATGGCGACGTCGTGCAGGCCCATCCGCTTGTTCGTGCCCCCGCCGGCCCGGACCGCGTACTTCTCCAGGGCCCGCAGTCCCGGGGTGGTCTTGCGGGTGTCCAGGACCACCGCCTTGCTGCCGGCCAGCGCGTCCGCCCAGGCCCGGGTGTGGGTGGCCACCCCGGACATCCGGCTGAGCAGGTTGAGGGCGGTGCGCTCGGCGGTGAGCAGCACCCGGGTGGGGCCGGTCACCGTGGCCAGCACGTCCCCCCGGGCCACCCGCTCGCCGTCGCGGGCCACCAGCGAGACCTCGACGGTACGTCCGATCCCGGTACTCTCGGCGGCCAGTTCGAACACGGCGGCGGCGACCGCCAGCCCGGCCACCACGCCGTCGGCGCGGGCCACCACATCGGCGGTGTCCGTCTGGGTCGCCGGGATGGTGGCGACGCTTGTCACGTCGAGCCCGTCCGGACCGAGATCCTCGACGAGCGCGTTCTCGATGATCCGGCGCACCTGGTCCGGGTCCAGCCCGGCCGCGCGCAGCAGCCGCACCGTCTCGGCGGTCATCGCGTCTCCTCCCACCGGGTGGTCAACCGTCCCTGCTCGCCGACGGCACCGACCAGGTGGCCGTGCCACCGCTCGTCGGCCACCGGGAAGTCCTCCCGCCAGTGGCAACCCCGGGTCTCCCGACGGGCGTACGCGGCGGCCACCAGCGTGGCGGCCACCGTGAGCAGGTTCGTCGCCTCCCAGTCCGCAGTACGCGGTGTGCCACGAGCAACGCCCAACTCGACAAGTTCGGCGGCGGTCGCGGTGAGCGTCGCGGCCGAGCGGAGCACCCCGGCGCCCCGGGTCATCGCCCGCTGCAACGCCGGCGTCGCCGCGGCGGGCAGCACCCAGCCACCCTCCCCACGCCACGCTCCGGTGTCCGCCGGACGGGCCTGCTCGGGCAGGCCGGACGCGATGTCGTCGGCGATCCGTCGGGAGAAGACCAGCCCTTCCAGCAGCGAGTTGCTGGCCAGCCGGTTCGCGCCGTGCACGCCGGTGCAGGCGACCTCGCCGCAGGCGTACAGACCGGGGATCGAGGTCCGACCGTGCAGGTCGGTGCGGACCCCACCGGAGGCGTAGTGCGCGGCCGGGGCCACCGGGATCAGGTCGGTTCCCGGGTCGACGCCGATGGCCAGGCACGACGCGACGATCGTGGGAAAGCGGCGGGCCAGGAAGTCGCCGCCGAGATGGCGGGCGTCGAGGTGGACGTGATCGTCACCGGTGGCCAGCAGCACCCGGTGGATGCCCTTGGCGACCACGTCCCGTGGCGCCAGCTCGGCCAGCTCGTGCTGGCCGAGCATGAAGCGTTTGCCGTCGGCGTCCACCAGGTGCGCGCCCTCGCCCCGCAACGCCTCGGAGACCAGCGGCTGCTGGGCGTGGCCGGCCCCCGGCACTCGGGAGTGTTCCGGCACGATCAGCGCGGTCGGATGGAACTGCACGAACTCCACATCGGTGACCGCCGCACCGGCCCGCATGGCCAGGGCGACCCCGTCTCCGGTGGAGACCGCCGGGTTGGTGGTGGCCGCGAAGATCTGCCCCATGCCGCCGGTGGCCAGCACGACCGCGCGGGCCAGCAGCGCACCGACACCGTCCTCGCTGCCCTCGCCGAGCACGTGCAACGTGATCCCGCACGCCGCGCCGAGCCCGCCCGGGCCGTCGCCGGGGGCCCGGAGCAGATCCAGCACCAGCGCGTGCTCGACGAGCCTGATCCACGGGTCGCGGCGTACCGCCTCGTGCAGCGCCCGCTGCACCTCCGCACCCGTCGCGTCGCCGCCGGCATGCACGATGCGGTCCGCCCGGTGCCCACCCTCCCGGGTGAGCATCAACGAGCCGTCGGCGTTGCGGTCGAACTCGGCACCGAGGCGCATCAGTTCCCGCAGCCGGGTCGGCCCATCCTCCACCAGTACGCGGACCGCCGCCGGGTCGCACAGGCCCACGCCGGCGATCTCGGTGTCGGAGGCGTGCATGGCCGGGGTGTCGGTCGGGTCGAGTACCGCGGCGATGCCGCCCTGTGCCCACCGGGTCGATCCCTCGTCGATGTCGACCTTGGTGACCACGGTGACGTGCAGGCCCGCCTCACGCAGATGCAGCGCGGCGGTCAGCCCGGCCACGCCGGAGCCGACCACGATCACGTCGGTGGTCTCCACCCAGCCGGGTGCCGGGGCGGCCAGCCGGTTCGGCAGCGCCGGCAGGCCGACGGTCGGTAGGTCCATGCCCACAGTCAACCCGAATGGCTTTCGTCTCGGGCGGCGGGGGCGGGACGAGTGGTTCCGGCTACTTCGTCCGGACCGGAAGTTCAGCCGGGCCCACTCCCTTGAGCGTCCCGGTCACCCGACGGTCGCTGAGCCACAGGTAGCAGCGGATCCCCCGATCGCCCACCCGCCACCGACCGGCGCTGGGCGGACGCACCACCACGTCGGTACGGAAGACCAGGTCGTCGTCGTCCGGCAGACCGGCGAAGCGGGCCAGAACCGACCGGCAACCGGCGTAGAAGGGTGCCCACTGCGCGCTGCGCGTCGGATACGGACGGTCCGGGGCCGGCCAGACCCCGGCGAACTCGGCGTCGTGGCGCTCGGTACACGGCACCGGAACCAGGGTCTGCACCACCCCGCCCCCGCCGGTGCGCGTCTGCTGACAGCCCAGTCGCAGCGCCGACGCCGTCCGCAGCACGTCGCGCAGCGAGCCGGTCCGCAGCACGACCTTGGCGCCCGCCTCCACCGTGTCGACCTCCATCAGGTCGCAGCGGTACCAGCGTGAGCCGGCCGCCCAGCCCGGCTCCGACGGCACCGCGACCGCCAACCGGAGCCGCCCGGCCCGCCAGTTGTCACCGACGTAGCCGGTGGCCCGGTTGTCACACTCGACGAAGGCGGCACGCAGCTCCGCCGAACTGGTGGACGGCGGTTGATTCCGGTCGGCGGGGAAGGTGCCGACGTGCACCGTCTCCACCCGGTGCGGCGCGGCGCAGTCCACCGGCGCGTACGCACCGAGCGGCACCACCTCGGCGAAGTCGGCCTCGTGACAAACCCCCGCGGTGGGGGTGAAGGCCCCGGGCGGCGGCAGCGCGGCCCAGTCGTCCACCAGGTTGCCGTCCAGCCCTGCGGTCGATCCGCAGCCGGCCAGCAGTGCCGCCACGGCGAAGGCGGTGACCAGGGTCCTCGTCGCATGCTGCATGGCGCCGCCTCCCCCAGTCAGCGGCCGTCCCCCGACGGCGCCTTCAGGGTAACCAGAAATGACCTTCTGGTGACAGACCGGAATCGCGGCGCGATCGTCGCCGCCGGTCAGAAAGGCTGCCCGAACAGGTGCCGACGGAACCCGGCCGCCGAGCGGACCCGCTACACCGACAGCGGGTTCGGCACCGGGGCGCCGGCGGTGCCGGGCGCGGCGGTCGACGGGTCGGCACCGAGGTCGACGACCTTGTTGTCCGCGTCCACGTGCACCACCCGGGGGCGGTACGCACGAGCCTCGGCATCGTCCATCTGCCCGTACGAGATGAGGATGATCAGGTCGCCGGGCTGCACCAGGCGGGCGGCGGCACCGTTGATGCCGATCACCCCGCTGCCCCGCCGGCCCGGGATCACGTACGTCTCCAGCCGGGCGCCGTTGGTGATGTCGACGATCGCCACCTGCTCACCGGGAAGGAGGTCGGCGGCGTCGAGCAGATCCTCGTCGACGGTCACCGAGCCGACGTAGTGCAGGTCCGCCTGGGTCACCGTGGCCCTGTGGATCTTGGACTTGAGCATCGTGCGGAACATCGGGACGCCTTTCACGGGTATGTGTGGTCAGGAAGCCGGGTCGAGTCGGATCGGAGCGTTGTCGATCAGTCGGGTGGCACCTACCCAGGCCGCCACGAGCAGTCGGGCCGGGCCGCGTACCGGCCCGGGCTCCAGATCCGGATCGGTGAGCACCAGGTAGTCGAGCCGTGCTCCGGAGTCGCCGGTACCGAAGGCCACGTGCGCGGCGGTCAGGACCGCTGCGGCGTCACGACCAGCCGCGGCTGCCTCGGCACCGGCCCGCAACGCCCGGGACAGGCTCAGCGCCACCGAGCGCTCGTCCGGCGAGAGGTAGCGGTTGCGGCTGGACAGGGCGAGGCCGTCCGGTTCCCGGACCGTGGGCACCCCGATCACCTCGACCGGCACGTCCAGGTCCCGGCACATCCGTCGGACCAGGGTCAACTGCTGGTAGTCCTTCTCACCGAAGAAGGTCAGGTCCGCGCGGGTGAGCTGGAGCAGCTTCAGCACCACTGTGAGCACCCCGTGGAAGAATCCGGGCCGGCTCAGCCCTTCCAGATCCTCACCGAGCGGCCCCGGATTGACCCGAACCGCCGGCTCGCCGCCGGGGTACATCTCCCCGACCGGGGGAGCGAAGACCAGGTCGGCACCGGCCCGCCGGCACACTTCAAGATCAGATTCGAGAGTACGCGGGTAGCGGTCGAAGTCCTCGTTCGGCCCGAACTGCAGCGGATTCACGAAGATCGTCACGATCACGTGGTCGGCGCGCGCTCGGGCCTCCCGCAGGAGCGTCTCGTGCCCCTCGTGCAGCGCGCCCATGGTCATCACCACCCCCACCGTCCCGGTGCGGGCGGCTCGCGCCCGGGCCAGGTCGGCACGGGTGTGCACCAGCTCCGTCACGTGATCCACCTCGCTCGACAGCTGTCCTCCGCCGACGGTCACGCCGCCACCCCGCTCCGGTAGTCGTCCAGGACGCCGAGCAGTGGCGCCACGTCGCCCGGACGCAGCCGGCCGGCCGCGACGGCCCGATCGGCGGTACGCCGCGCCAGCACGAGGTAGGGCTCGACCGACTCCGGTGCGGTGGCGGCGAGCTGCGCCAGGTGCCGCCGCACCGTACCCGCGTCGCCACGGGAGACCGGGCCGGTCAACGCGTCGTCACCGAGACGCAGCGCGTTCTCCAGCGCGGCCCGCAGCAACGGGGCGAGCACCTTCTCGGGCTGACCCACCCCGGCGTCACGCAGCCGGTCGGCCGCCTCGTTGACCAGGGTCACCAGGTGGTTGGCACCGTGTGCCAGCGCCGCGTGGTACAGCGGTCGGTCGGCCTCGGCGATCCACTCGGGCACCCCACCGAGGTCGACCACCAGACGGGCGGCAAGCGGGCGCAGGTCGGCCGGCGCGGTCACCCCGTACGAGATGCCGGGCAGCCGGCCAAGGTCGTCGGGCGTGCCGGCGAAGGTCATCGCGGGGTGCAACGCCAGCGGACGGGCACCGGCCGCGCTGGCCGGCGCCAGGACCGCCAGGCCGTGCGCCCCCGACGTGTGCGCGATCACCTGACCGGGGCGCAGCGCGCCGTCGGCAGCCAGACCGGCCACCACCTCGGTCAACGCGTCGTCCGGCACGGCGACCAGCAGCAGATCGGTGGCAGCCCGGGCGACCTCGGTGGCGGACCGGCGAAGAACGGTCGGCAGCAGCAGTGCCAGGCGGGCCCGGGAGGCACCGGACGCCCCGCTGGCGGCGACCACGCGATGGCCCGCAGCGGCCAGCGCGGCGCCCAGGGTGGCACCCACCCGTCCGGCGCCGATGACGCCGACGGTGAGCACGGAAGCGGTGGCGACCTGGGCCGATGCCACGGTCGCGGGCCGCCGACGGGCGGCCGAGTCGGTGCGCAGCGGTGCGCTCATGTCACGATCCAGTCCTCGAGACGGGTACCGGTCGGGGCAAGTATGCGTCGCTGACGCGGATCTGAAACAAGGATGTGTGAAATCGTTCACCGGTGTGAGGAGGGCCCCATGTCGATGCGCTGGCGGGAGGCGATGCGGCAAGCGCTCTACGGACCCGATGGCTTCTTCGTCTCCGGTGCCGGGCCGGCAGCCCACTTCCGGACCAGCGTGCACGCTTCCCCGATCTTCACCTCGGCGCTGCTCCGCCTGATCCACCAGCTCGACGCCGCCTTGGGCTTCCCCGACCCGTTCGACGTGGTGGATGTGGGGGCGGGGCGGGGTGAACTGCTCCACGCTCTCGCTGTCAGGGTTTCCGGGGAGCCCGCCCGCTCCGGGCGGTCAGGCTTGATCCCTGCGCGGGCGGGCTCCCCGGAAACCCTGACCACCACGGCCGCCGTCCACCCCGGCCCGGGTGGTGTCTCGTTCGGATCCGTCGATTCGTTGCCGTCCGCGCCGGTTCCGCTGGCTCGGCGGGTACGGTTCACCGCCGTCGAACTCGCCCCGCGCCCCGCCGATCTCCCCGACCAGATCACCTGGACCAACGAGATCCCCACCGCCATCACCGGCCTGCTGCTGGCCACCGAATGGCTCGACAACGTCCCCCTCGACCTCGCCGTTCACACCGACCACAACTGGCATTACCTCCTCGTCGACCCCACCACCGGCGCCGAGACGACAGGCGAACAGATCAACCCCGCCGACCTCGACTGGCTGACCACCTGGTGGCCCACCCCGACCGACCCGGCTCCCAGTGGGCGGACAGTCGCGGACGGCCCAGATCTCCCACCACGGACCGCAGCGGACGGGTCGGGCTCGACCAGGTCGGGTTTCCGGGCAGCCCGGCCGGCGCAGGGATCAAGCCTGACCGCCCGGAGCCGGCCGGGCTGCCCGGAGACCCCCACGGACCGCACCTCCACGGACCGCTTACCGCCGATGGGGCGGGCGGAGATCGGGCGGGCCAGGGACGAGGCGTGGGCTGATGCCGTGAGGCGCGTCGACCGCGGGCTGGCGTTGGCCGTGGACTACGGACACCTGCGTGCGGAGCGGCCGATCGACGGGACAATGACCGGGTACCGGGCTGGACGGCAGGTGCCGCCGGTGCCGGACGGCTCCTGCGACGTCACCGCACACGTCGCCATGGACTCGGTCGCCTCCGCCGGTGAACGGGTCGCCCGGTGCGCGTACGTCCTGACCTCGCAGCGGAAGGCGTTGCGAGCGCTCGGGGCCGACGGCGGACGACCGCCGCTGAGCCTGGCCTCCAGCGACCCGGCCGGCTACCTGCGGGCGCTGGCCACCGTGTCGGCGGCGGCCGAGCTGACCGACCCGGCCGGCCTCGGCGGCCACTGGTGGCTGTGGCAGCCGGTGGGCCTGCCCGCCGACTGGCTACCGCCTCTCGCGGCCCTGAGCGGTGGTGCCCACGAGCTGAGCCGCTGATGGGCGACCACCGCCCGGCCCGGTGGTTCATGGCACGATGGCGGGCATGACCACGGGCGAGCTGCGCGAGCTGACCGTCGGCACCGGCGCCGGGCTGGTGGCCGGCACCGGCGGGGAGCAGCTCGGCGCGGACATGGTGCTGAACATCGGACCGCAGCATCCCTCCACGCACGGCGTGCTGCGGCTCAAGCTCGTCCTCGACGGCGAGCGGGTGCTCGCCGCCGAACCGGTCGTCGGCTACATGCACCGGGGTGCCGAGAAGCTGTTCGAGGTACGCGACTACCGGCAGATCATCGTGTTGGCCAACCGGCACGACTGGCTCTCGGCGTTCGCCAACGAGCTGGGCGTGGTGCTCGCCGTGGAACGGCTGATGGGCATTGAGGTGCCCGAGCGGGCCACCTGGCTGCGGATGGCGCTCGCCGAGCTGAACCGGGTGCTCAACCACCTGATGTTCCTCGGTTCGTACCCGCTGGAGATCGGGGCGATCACTCCGATGTTCTACGCCTTCCGGGAACGGGAGACGCTCCAGGCGGTGCTGGAGGAGGTCTCCGGCGGGCGGATCCACTACATGTTCAACCGGGTCGGCGGCCTGAAGGAGGAGGTGCCGGCCGGTTGGACCGGTCGGGCCCGGGCCGCCATCGGCGAGGTACGGCGGCGGATGCCGGACCTGGACAATCTGATCCGGCGCAACGAGATCTTCCTGGCCCGTACCGTCGGGGTGGGGGTGCTGTCGGCGGCCGACGCGGCGGCGTTCGGTGCGTCCGGTCCGGTCGCCCGAGCCTCCGGGCTCGACCTGGACCTGCGCCGGGACGAGCCGTACCTGGCCTACGACCAGCTCGACGTGCCGGTGGTGACGAAGACGGCCGGCGACTGTCACGCCCGCTTCGAGGTGCTGCTCGACCAGGTGTACGCCTCGCTCGACCTGGCGGAGCAGTGCCTGGACCGGGTCGACCAGCTCACCGGACCGATCAACACCAGGCTGCCGAAGGTGCTCAAGGCACCCGAGGGGCACACGTACGCCTGGACGGAGAATCCGCTCGGCATCAACGGGTACTACCTGGTCTCGCGGGGCGAGAAGACGCCGTGGCGGCTCAAGTTGCGCACCGCCTCGTACGCCAACGTGCAGGCCCTGGCCACCCTGCTGCCCGGCTGTCTGGTGCCGGACCTGATCGCCATTCTCGGCTCGATGTTCTTCGTAGTCGGCGACATCGACAAGTGACTGCCCCTTCCGGCGCCGCTGACAGGCGACGACGTCCGAAGGGGTCAGCGCCAGCGGCCAGTGCCACTCTCGTACGCGGCCGGGCCGTGGTCGGGCTCGTCCACGCGATGCCGGCGGCCGTACTGCTCCCCGCCCGCACGCTGTGCTCGCGCCGGTTCGGGCTGGTGCCCGTATGCCGGCTCCGGCGCGTAGCCGCGCGCCGGTTCGGGCTGGTAGCCGCTCGCTTGGTCGGGCTGGTGACCGCGCTGACGGGGCGGACGCCACTCCTGTGGCACCGGCACCCCGCCAGCGGGTAGCGCCGGACGGTTCTCCGGCTCACCCCAGCCGTCCCGCCACGCGTCGTCGCTCGCCGCCCGGCGTGGCTCGTCGCGACGTACGCTCGCCCAGCGATCCTCCATCCGGTATTCGGTGCCGGCCGGATCGGCGTGCAGCTCGGCCCGGCGTTCGCCGACGCGCAGCTCGCGGCCCCGGTCGTCGTCGCGCACCGCCGCCCACCGGTCCCCGGCCCGCAGCTGCGCCCAGTACTCACCGGTGTCGTCCGCCCGGTGTCCCCGGGCCGCCGGCACCGGGTCGGCGGGGGCCTCCCAGCGCTGGTCACCCGCGTCCCAGCCCCGGTCGTCGCGCGGGCCCCAGTCACCGTCCCGATCCGCGGAGGGCCCGTCCGGATAGCCGGAGCCGCCGCCGCGGGCCGCGGACCAGTCGTCGTGCGCGGCGGACCAGCGGCCCTGCTCCCGTGGTGGAGACCAGGAGCGTTCCTCTTCGCGGGGTGAACCGGACCAGGAACGCTCGTCGTCCCGGGACGATCCGGACCAGGGGCGCTCCTCCTCCTGCGCCGCCCCGGACCAGGAACGTTCGTCGTACCGCTCCGCACCGGACCAGCGGTGGCCGTCGTCCCGGCGGGAACGGTCCTCGCCGTCGGACCACGAGCGGTCGTCCCGGTCGATGCCGCGCCCCTGCCCGTGCTCCCCGGCCTGCGCTCCCGACCACGCCGACGCGTATCCGCCGTACCGGCCGCCGGACTCGCCCACGATGGTGTGCCGCGTGGTGACGTGCACTGTCTCGGTGTGCCGGACCACCCCGAGCGGCCTCGACGCCGGCTCGCCCGGACGACTGTCCTGCTCCGGACGGACCGGCGATCCGTAGACACCGGCTGAGCCGCTGGCCGGGCGATCGTTGCCGGGCCGGGAACGTTCCCCGCCGTACCCTGCGACCGGGCCGTTACCAGGCTGAGCTGTGCCGTAGACCCCGGCCTGCGCGGCCGGTCGTTCGGGCTGCCGCGGCGGAGCCTCCGGGGTCGGCACCCGGGCCCGGCCGGGGCCGGGTGGCTCGTCGTTCGTGGCCGCATCGACGCCGCCCGCGTCGATCCGCCGACGTACCCCGGCCAGCGCCTCCTGTACCCGCTGAACCTCGTCGAGAGCCTGGTTCCCGCGCTGGGCGGCAGCCACGATCTCACCGCGCAACTCCCGCCGCAGCTCGTCGACCTCCGCGCGGAGCTCCTCGGCGTGCTGTCCGCCGCCGTCGGTACGCAGCGTGATGGAGAGCCCGATCAGCACCACAGCCAGGATGGCCAGCACCGCGGCGAACCGCAGCGGCCCGTTGCCGTCAGCGACCAGCAGAATCAGCACCGCGACGGGAGCCAGGGCCACCCCGCCCCAGAAGAGCACGGTGAGCAGCTTGCGCGTATCGGCGGGCACCGGGGCGGGCATGGGTCCGCAGCCTACCGAGAGTTGCGTCACGTGGGAACGGCTTGACGGCAGGTCCGTCGGGAATGCCGCCCGGGTTACCGCTGCGCGGTTATGGCCGGCAGACGGCATGGCGCCCCGGCCGACTCGGCCGGGGCGCCATCCTCGTGTTTTGACCATCGGGGGGATTCGTGGTGGTCGAGGTCTAGCGGAATGGGGAGGACCCTGTCCATGATCTGAGTTCTCACACAAAGATCATCAATGGGCAGGGTCCTCGATGAGGAGCGTAACGGCTACTGGTGCCGGTGGCGGCGAGCTGGACCGGATCTTGTTGGATTCGTGGCGGCGGGAGTTGTACGAGGGTGTCCTCGCGTCCCGGTCGCGGACGTTGTTCACGCTGGTCGACGAGTTGGCCGCCGATCAGGGCCGGTGTGGCTGTCCGGCGCATCTGTCGCTGGGCACCGTCACCGGGCACGCCGCGGCGTACCGGGCGTTACGCGACGGCGAGATCGACACCGGCCGGGCGTTGCGGGCGGCGTGCCGGATCGCCGCGCGGTCCGGCCTGCCCCGGGTGTACGCCGTCGACACCACCGCGTGGCCACGGCCGAACGCCACCACCAGCCCGGACCGGCAGCCGCAGTACACCCCGGGCGGCCCGCGCGGCGCGGCCCAGATCAAGACCGGGTGGCGGTATCAGCATGTCGTCCGGTTGACCCTGACCCCGGACTCGTGGGTTGTGCCGGTCCTGGCCGACCGGATCGCCTCCGACGACGACCTGGTCGAGGTCACCGTGGACCACATCGCTCGGGTCTGCGCCCAGGACGGCGCCTGCCCGGCCGATCCGTCGCTGTTCCTGCTGGACTCCGGCTACCCCGCGGCCCGGATCACCCATCTGCTGCGCGAACGCGGGATTCCCGCGGATGTCCTGGTCAGGCTGGCGACCTCGCAGACCATGTGGACCAGACCCGAACGCCGGGCCGCGCACCCCCTCGGCGGCCGGCCCCGCCGCCACGGGTTCCGCCTGGCCCTGCGCCAACCCGACCTGCACCCGGATGCCGGTGTCAGCGGACCACTCGACATCTACGGCACCGTCACCGTCCGAGCCTGGCACCAGGTCCACCCCAAACTCACCCGCGCCAGCCGAGGCTTCGAAGACCAGCCCACCCTCCCGATCGTCGAGGGCAGCGTCTTACTCGCCCGGGTCCAGCACCTGCGCCCCAGCCGCCGCGCGGGCGACCTCGCACTCTGGTACTCCGGTACCCGCCGTGACCTGCTCACCCTGGTCATGACCTACCTGGCCCGCTTCGACATCGAGCACTACTTCCGATACCTGAAGACCACCGCCCACGCCCCGGACTTCCACCCCCGCCAGCCCGGCACCCTGACCACCTGGCTCCGCCTGCACTCCTACGCCTACCTGCACCTGTTCTGCGCCCGCACCCACCTGACCCACCACCGGCTGCCCTGGGAACCCACCACCACCACGACACCGACCCCCGGCCAGACCCGCCGCCAGGTTTCGCCCGCTCTGCGCAACGCCTGGCAACCACCAGGCCACCCGAAACCCGGCCACCCCGGCCCCGGACGCCCCGCCGGAAAACGCCGCAAACGCCGCACCCGATACCCCGTCATCCGCAAGAACGCCATCCACAAGGGCAAGTAACAGCCCTCACCCACACCACCACGAACACACCCACACCACACCGCCAGACCACCCTGCCCACAGACCGGTCAAAACACGAGCATGGCGCCCCGGCCGACTCGGCCGGGGCGCCATCGCGGTTGGCGCGGCTGCTCAGCTCTGCGCGTACGCCGCGTCGGTCGAGAAGACCAGGCCGACGCTGATCGTGCCGTTGCGCAGGCCCGTCTTGGTCAGCGGGCCGCCCTGGTCGAGTGAGGAGAACGAGCCGACCGTCAGCCCGTAGGTCTGCTCCAGGCCGGGCTTGCAGAACGGACGCTCCTGGCACTCCGGCGGGCCACCCAGCACCGTCGCCGTACCCGAGCACTTCTCGGCCAGTTCAGAGAGGGTCCGCACGCCGTACTTCTCGGCGAACTCCTGGGTCACCGCGAAGGCGTTCTGGTTCTGGGCCGCTGCCGGCGCGCCGAAGGTCAGGCCCACCTGCTCGCCCAGGTCACGCAGCGCGGTGACGGTCTTGTCGACGTCCGGCGAGGAGACCGGTTGGCCACCGCTGTTCACCTTGCCGTTGAGGAACTCGGCGAGGGTGGCCGCGTACTCCGGGACGACCTGGATCTCGCCCTTCTCCAGCGCCGGCTCGTACAACTCCCGGTTGCCGATCTGCTGCACGGTGGCCTGGTAACCCGCGGCGGCCAGCTGGATCTTGTAGAGCTCGGCGATGATCTCGCTCTCGGTGAAGTTGCCCGCCCCGACCGTGATCTGCCCGCCCGGTCCCTGCTCCACACCGTCGGTAAGTGAGTTGGCGTCGGCGAACTCCTGTGCCGCGGCCTGGGCGCTCTTGCGGTCGACGTCGACCGCCTTGTTGAGCTGCACCAGCTTCGGCGTGTCGAGCACCGCGGAGACCTTGTCGAGCGCGGCGATCAGCTGCGGGGTCGCCACCTCGCTGTTGACCGCCGGAATGATGTTGTCAGCGTTCTGCAGTGACTTGTCGTCTTCGAGTGCGATCAACTGCTCACCGGCCACCGGCGCACAACCCTCGCCGGAGGCGCCCTGCTCGGGCGCCTCCGTGCCGGACGAACCGGCGTCGCCGCAACCCGCCAGGACCGCCGCCGCCGCGACAGCCCCCACGACCGCGATGGACAGTCTTCTACCTGCGCGCATGAGCCCGCCTTCCGTGTCCCGGCGCGGCCCCGGTGGGCCGGCCGCGTGTCCGACGGGCGATCCGCCCTCCGGCCGCCCGCTTTTCCACCCAACATCCTGACGCGGCCCCCCGACAAGCCGAGGAGGCGTTCGTCACCGGAACGTCACCCATTGGGGTCATCGCGGCCCGGCCAGTCCCCCGCAGGTGACGTCGATCGCACGCCCGGTCCGCTGGGCCGGGGTGTTCGGTCCCGTGGTCTTCGGGTGAAGGGTCTCCTGGTCAGGAGCCGGCGACGGCGTCCGCCGCGCGTCGCCCGGCGCGACGCCGGACGCGGCGCAGCGGGCGGGGGGTGACCAGCCGTTCGACAAACGCGAAGAGCAGTTCGACGCTGACCGCGAGCCCGGCGACCAGTAGCCCGCCGGCCAGGATCTGGCCACCACCGACCGCGATGCTCAGACCGAACCCGAACCGGATGATCTCACCCAGGCCACCCCCGTTGACGAAGGTCGCCAGCGCCGCGGTGGCGACCACCTGGACGGCGGCGGTGCGGAAACCGGCCGCGAGATAGGGCACCGCGAGCGGCAGTTCCACCCGACGTAACACCTGCGCCCCGGTCATGCCCATGCCACGGGCCGCCTCCCGGGTCTGCGGATCGACCTGCCGCACCCCCGTGTACGCGTTCGCCAACAGCGGCGGCACGGCGAAGACGGCCAGCGCCACCACCACCGCCGGCCGGCCGAAACCGAGGAAGGTCAACGGGAGGATGGTGAGCAGGGCCAACGTGGGCACCGCCAGGGTCAGGTTGGAGACGAGCACCACCAGCCCGCCGCCCCGGCCGGTGTGTCCCAGCCACAGACCCAGCGGCCAGGCCACCAGGCAGCCGACCAGCACCGCGGCGGCCGAGATGCTTACGTGCTCGCCGAGCCGGTCCAGGATGCCGCCCGGGTTCGTCCAGTTCAGCGGGTCGTTGAGCCAGACCACCGCCTGAGACACCGGGTTCGTCGCGGCGCTCATCCGGTCCGCCCACGCAGCCATGGGGTGAGCAGCCGACCGGCCCCCACCAGGAGCAGGTCGAGCACCAGCGCCAGCAGGACGCAGAGCAGCGTGCCGGTCATGATCTGGGCCTTGTAGAGGTTGTTCTGGAAACCGGCGAAGATGATCTGCCCGAGCCCGCCCCGCCCGATCACCACGCCGACGGTGACCAGGGCGACCGTGGACACCGTGGCCAACCGCAGCCCGGTCAGGATGCCGGGTAGGGCGAGCGGCAACTCGATCCGCAACAGTCGCCCCCAACGGCCGTACCCCATGCCTTCGGCCGCCTCGCGGACCTCCGCCGGCACCTGGTTGAGCCCGGCGACGGTGTTGCGGACGATCACCAGCAGCGCGTACAGCACCACCACGCTCAGCACGGTCGCGACACCGATGCCCAGATAGGGTGCGACGAATGCGAACAGGGCCAGGGAGGGAACCGTGTAGAGCACCCCGGTCAGTGCGAGAATCGGCCCGGTGAGCGGCCGGAACCAGTACGCCACCACTGCCAGCGGGACGGCGATCAACGCGGCGATGAGCACCGCCCGGAGGGTCAGCGTGGTGTGCTCACGCAGGGCGTTGAGCACGGTTTCCGAGTTGTCCCGCACGTACTGCCAGGAGAACCACGGGTTACCCGGATCAGCCCGGTAGCTCAGGCGGAAGGACATACGTGGACGTTACCCCGGGTGCCGACGGTCATCGACGCGCCGCGTCGATCACCCTCGACGGCATCGGCAAGCGCTACCCGGACGGCACCGAGGCTGTCCGCGAGCTCAGCCTGCATGTCGACGAGGGCGAACTGGTCGTGCTGATCGGCCCCTCAGGTTGCGGCAAGTCGACCGTGCTGCGGATGATCAACCGGCTGATCGAGCCCACCGAGGGCCGGATACTGCTCGGCGACTCCGACGTCACCCGGGTCGACCCGGTGAAACTGCGCCGCCAGATCGGCTACGTCATCCAGAACGTCGGGCTCTTCCCGCACCAGACGGTGGCCGCCAACGTCGCCACCGTGCCCCGGCTGCTCGGCTGGGCCGCCGGTTCCGTCAAACGCCGGGTCGAGGAGCTGCTGGAGCTTGTCGGTCTCGATCCGGCGCAGTTCGGCCGGCGCTACCCCCACGAACTCTCCGGCGGCCAGCGGCAGCGGGTCGGGGTGGCCCGGGCGCTCGCCGCCGATCCGGTGGTGCTGCTGATGGACGAGCCCTTCTCCGCCGTCGACCCGATCGTGCGCACCCGGCTACAGGAGGAGTTTCTGCGGTTGCAGGCGGAGGTACGCAAGACCATCGTGCTGGTCACCCATGACCTGGACGAGGCCGTCCGACTCGGCGACCGGATCGCGGTGCTCTCCGAGGGCGGCCGGTTGGAGCAGTACGACACCCCGGCGGCGCTGCTCGGCGCTCCCGCCACCGGCTTCGTCCGCGAGTTCGTCGGAGCCGACCGAGGGATCCGCCGGCTGGCCGTCACCCCGTTGACCCGGGAGGTGCTTGATCCGCTGCCGGTCGACGGCGTGGCGGACCTGCCATCGGTGCCGCTGGGCGGGTCGGCGTACGACGCGCTGGCCGTGCTGCTCACCTCCGCCGGTGGCCAGGCCGTGGTCACCGAGGACGGGCGGCCGGTCGGGACGCTCAGCCGGGAACGCATCCTGACGCTGACGGAGTCGGCCGGCTGAGTGCCGCGAAGCGTCGCCGGGCTCAGCGATGTTCAGCCCGGCGTCCGGCACCGGAGGTCGGCCGGGTCCGTCGGCACGACGGACCCGGCCGTACGGTCAGCGCCGGCCCCGGTAGCCGCCCAGGGTGGCGATGCCGATGATCCAGCCGACGAAGAGGCCGTACTCCGCGCCGTCCCCCGCAGCCTGGAAGGCGCCCAGCAGCGACGGGTTGGTCCGGATCAGCGTGGTGAACAGGGCCGCGAAGGCCCCGGCGAAGACGAACGCCGCCCAGCCGGCGAAGAACTGGCTGATGGTGCCCCGGGCACGGGCGAGTTGGGAGCCCGGCAGCAGGTAGAGGAACAGGAAGGTGAGGACGACCACGAGGATCGCCCTCAGGTCGTCGGCGAAGATCTCCTGGATCGAGTCGGAGGAGTCGAATCGCCAGGCCGGCCAGGCGAGCAGTCTGAGGAACCACCCGCCGGCGCTTTCCGGATCGGTGTTGTCCCGGGCCCAGTCGACGTACCAGGGACTACCGAAGACCAGAACCAGGATGAGCGCGGCGAGCGTGCCAGCGCCCGGTGCGGACTTGTAACGATTGGTGAGAGCCATGGCCCCGCTATTTCCCAGCGGATCGACGCAGGCAAACGCGAGGCGTCATTTATGGTGGTACGAGCGTTTGACGGCTAATGCTTCATCAGGTAGTCGATGAACGCGGCGCGCAGCAGCGGTGCCGACTCCTCGTAACCGTGCCCGGTCATCTCGCGCCAGAGGGCCACCGCCTCATCGACCGTCGGCCCCACCGAGTTGGGCGCGCCGTCCAGCGCGGCGGCCTCGTCCGCATTCGGCAGGTGCCGCAGCACCGACCAGAAGAACCGTACGTCGCGGCGCTCCCGAGCAAGGGTGAACGCCCGTTCACGCAACTCCTCGGTGGAGAGGACGTCCAGCTCCTCGAACGACCGGCCGCCGGAGATCGATGATGTGTCGGTCATGTGCCGAGCCTAACCGTCGAGATCACGCTCGGCGCGCCGACAAGCTGCCGACCCGTCAGCGGTCGTCGGTCTCCCAGGCTGGTGGGCCGGCCTCCCAACGCCGGGCTCCCCACGGGTCCGTACCGCTGACGGACGGTTGGGCCGGCAGCACGGGCGGCCAGTCGCCGACCGGTTGCGGCTGCGTCACACTCCATCCAGCCCCGGTGTTCGGTTCGGTGGGCGGCGGGGGCGGAGCCCCGAAAACCGGCAGCGGACGTCCGTACCTCTCGACCAGGCGTGTGACGATGAGCCCGACGGCCAGCGCAGCACCACCGACCGCCCAGTAGCTGACCGTCCAGCTGCGCGACTCCGCGTACGCCAGGAACAGCCCGATCGCGCCGGCCGTCAGCAGCGTGCCGAAGACGCCGCCACGCAGCCCGAACGCGCTGGTGCCGGCGAGCAGCGTCGCGCCCACCGCCAGCACCGTCCAGTCCAACCCCGCCGTCGGTGCCACGGTGCCGTCCGCCGCGGCGATCAGCATTCCGGCGAGGGCCGCGAGCACGGTGGAACAGACGTATCCAGCGGTGGCGACGAGGGCGGCCGCCGCTCCCCGCCGCCGGGCCGGGTCGGCGACCGGACGGAACCGGCCGACCAGCCGACGGATCGGGCTCACCGCTCCGAAGAGACCACCGAACACCGCGATCGCGGCGAAGCCCACGAAGAGCTGTCCGGCGGTCCCCCGCGGGTCGTAATCCCCCTGCACCAGTACGGGCGCGGAGCGCTGCTCGATGTAGACGATGACGCCGGCCGCGCCACCGAGGCTCGCCGCCCAACCGGGCACGTGCAGCAGCGCGACCACCAGCCCGAGCACCAGTCCACCGATCGCGGCCACGGCCGTGGCCATGCCGACTGTGCCGAGCAACCCGCGGTCGCTCTGTTCGGCGAAGTGCAGCCCGGCCGCGACGGCGACCGGCCCGACAGCGAGGTTGACCGCGGCGGTACGCAGCGTCAGCCCGACGGCCAGGGCGAGCAGACCCAAACCGACCACGTCGACGATGAGGTCCCGCAGCCCGTTGCCGCGCAGCAGGGCCGGATCCTCCCGCCACACCAGGTAGACAAGTGCGCCGAAGCCGAGCAGCAGGAGCGTCTCCCAGACGATGTAGACGCCGAAACGGTCCCGGCCCGGCTCGGCGTCGGAATCGTCGAGCACGGCCTCCGCCCCGGTCGCGGGACCGGCCGAGGTGGGCTCCGGCGGTCCATCACGGCCCGGTTCGTCGTACCCCATGATTTCTGCCTCCCAGCGGTCGCCCGGACTCCACCGACGCAGGGGCGGACCAGCGGCGGGGCGTTGCCCTTCGGTCGCAGGCACCGTACCCGCGCGCGAGAGCGGACGTAACCCCCTGCCTGGGCGGGTGGCTGACGGCCCGGACCGGGTTGCGCAGGCCCGGCGAGCCGCGTACGACAGGACCTAACGGTGGCCCGGGTGGTTCTCCCAGTCGTCCGGCTCGTGCTCGTCGTCGGGCCGCTCCGGGACGCGGCACGCCCGCTCCAGCCAGAGCGCGGCGGCCACCAGAGCGGTCGAGGCCAGCAGGCCGGCAATGGCAGCCGGGCGATCGTCGGCGGCCGCCCGCGTCGGTTGTACGAACAACCAGCCCGTCAGCCCCGCGTACCCTCCGGCGAAGATGGCACCGACCAGCGCGGACGCCTTGGCCAGTACGACGAACCGAGCCACCATCAACGGATTGACCGGGTCGCGGCCCGGTCGGCGGTCGATCCGACCCCGGGTGTTGATTGCGGCGTACGCCTCCAGCACAGCCAACCCGGCCAGCGTCACCACCGGCAGCCAGGGCAATGGCGGCAGCCGCTCGTAGTAGATGCCGCTGATCAACAGCCAGGCCACCGCGGCGGCGGCGAGGGCGGCCACCACCAGCGTCGAGATGCGGGTGGGTCCCATCCGCGACCCGTCGGGCGGCGGTGAAACGCTCATGCCGGCGCCCCGCTGTACGTCGCACCGTCAAGAGACACCGTCGCGCTGAGCCTGATGGTCCGCTCGGTGCGCTCGCTCATGCCGTCGACTCTAACGTCAGATCGGGTCGGGGGCTCAGTTCCGGCACCTCGACGGCGAGCGGGCCGGTGGTGAGCAGGTCGGTCAACGAACCATGCCCCGGCAGGTGACCGTAGGGCTGGATGTCGATCCACGGTCGCAGCACGAAGGCCCGCAGATGGGCCCGGGGATGCGGCAGGGTCAGCTCCTGGTCGTCACTCAACACCGGGTGGTCGTCGTCGGTCCACACCGCGACGATGTCGACGTCCAGCGTGCGGGGACCGAAGCGCCGCTCCGGGTCCCTGACCCGCCTCGCGGCGGCCTCCGCCGCCCGCGCCCGCGCCAACCAGTCGTATGGGCCGGCGTTCGGGTCCGCGGCCAGCAGCACGGCATTCAGGTACGCCGGCTGTTCGGTGTCACCCCACGGTGGGGTCTCGTAGACCCCGGAGACCACCAGCACACTGTCACCGAGGACGGTCAGGGCGGTGCGCAGGTGACCGAGCCGGTCACCGAGGTTGCTGCCGAGGGAGAGCACGGCGCGGGTCATCGGGTACGCGTCCGACGCATCGTCACGGCCACGTCGGTGAAGGCGTGCGGAACCGGCGCCTCGGGCTTGTGCACCGTGACCGTCGCGCCGGACACCCGCGGATCCGCCAGGCAGACCTCGATCAGCCGATCGGCGAGAGTCTCGATCAGATTGACCGGCTCGCCGGTGATCACCTCGACCAGCCGCTCGGCCAGTTCGCCATAGTGCACGGTGTCCCGCACGTCGTCGGACCGCGCGGCCGGACCCAGGTCGAGTTCGAGCACCGCGTCGACGACGAACTCCTGACCGTTGGCGCGTTCGAAGTCGTACACCCCGTGCCGGCCGTGCGCCCGCAGGCCGGTCAGCTCGATCCGACCGGTCATCGTCGCCCCCGCCCGTCGACCGCGCTCCCGTCGACCGCGCTCCCGTCGGCGGCAGCCGACCAGGCGACCTCACCAACTGTCGATCCGCCACCGGGGATGATCTCGGCGGCTAGCCGGGGACGGCCGGTGGCCTGCCAGACGGCGAGGGCGTCGACGGTGGCGCGTACGTCGTGCACGCGTACCCCCCAGGCGCCGGCAGCGACCGCGAGCAGGCTGGTGGCGACGGTGGCCGCCGTCCGCCCGTCGGTGGGCCGGGGCACGCCGTCGGAGTCGGCCAGCAGTTGTCCCAGGTACGACTTGCGGCTCGCGCCGAACAGCAGCGGGTAGCCGAGTTCGACAAGTTCGGGCAGCCGGGCGCTGAGCTGCCAGTTGTGGGCGGCGTTCTTGGCGAAGCCGAGGCCAGGATCGATGATGATGCGCCCCGGGTCGACTCCGGCGGCTAGCGCCGCGTCCACCCGCTCACCGAGTTCGGCACGGACGTCGGCGACCACGTCGCCGTAGCTGGCCAGCTCGCTCATCCGGCGGGAGTGGCCACGCCAGTGCATCAGCACCCAGGGGCAGCCGGCGTCGCCGACCACCCGGGCCATGTCGGCGTCGGCGAGCCCTCCCGAGACGTCGTTCACCACGACCGCGCCGGCGTGCAGCGCCGCCACGGCCACCCGGGCGCGGGTGGTGTCGATGCTGACCGGGACACCTGCCGAGGCGAGTTCCCGGATCACCGGTACCACGCGGGCGGTCTCGGTCTCCGCGTCGACCCGGTCGGCACCGGGGCGGGTCGACTCACCACCGACATCCACCAACCCCGCCCCTTCGGCTCGTAGCCGGACGCCGTGTGCGACAGCGGCCTCGACGTCGGCGTAGCGTCCGCCGTCGGAGAAAGAGTCGGGCGTGACGTTCAGGACGCCCATCACCACCGGGGCCGGGGCCCGCACCAGATCGGTCACGAGTAGGACGGTACCGGTCCCGTTGCACGTCGCAGACCGCCCCGTCGACACCCCTGACATGGCAATTGGAACAGGTGTACGATCGGTCGTCCGGGTCGCTTCGGGCAGCATCTTCGCGGCTTGTCGCAAAGGGGGGCGGCCCGTACGCTGTGGAATTGCCCAGCATCGAGATGGCGACGGTAGGAGGGAGGGCCGAAACGGGACAACCCGCCCAAAAATCGCCACCCTACGTGGCGGTTGTCGTACGCAGGGTCTCGTGCGCTGCGCACATTGAGCACCGATCCCGCCAGGCTTGCCTACTGCACCACCGCGGCGCCGCCGGCCGCGACTTGGGGAGGTTTCAGTGATCGCCATCGAGCTGATGGAAACGGCGTCCACAAGCGCCGCCCACCTGCTCTCCACCCTGGCGTCGTCGATTCCGTTCGCCGCCGAGGAACCGAAGGGGATCGACACCGAAGGCGTCGTCACCTTCTTCGCCAGCAAGATTGCTCCGATCCTGCTGGCCGTGCTGGGCGTCATCTTCATCGGCCGCGCCAGCCGGGGCGAGATCTCCAAGGTGCTGACCAGTTCGGCCATCGCGATCGTCGGGTTGGCCTTCATCGCCGGAGCCGCCACCCTCTTCTTCATCGGCGACTTCCTGATCAACCTGATCTTCGAATAGGCGCGGGCACGAGATGCGGCTGCGCACCGACGACGACATCTACCGGGCCCGCCTGGTCTATCTCGGCCCGCCCGGCTACACCCTTCCGGTCCACCTGCCGTACGCCCAGTACGGGCTGTTCATGCTGCTCGTCCCCCTCTACATGTTCATCCACTGGCTGTTCACGCTGCAGGTCGAGCTCTTTCCCGCCTGGGAGATCGCCCTCGCCATCGTGACCACCTCGTTCGTCTTCCGGTATGTCGACCCGGACCGTCCGGCGCGCATGGTGATCCGTACCGCGCTGACCGACTGGCGACGCACCCGGGAGCCGGCCGCCGAGCAGCGCGATCCGCGCCTGGTCGGCAGCAGGATCAGGATCCGGGAGGAACTGGCATGACCGGCTGCACGCCGTACGGGCCGAACGAGGACACGGGCAGGGCGATCGCATGAGCCGCTCCGCCACGCCGGGATCCCCGGCCGGACGTCCGGCCGCACCACACGGTAACCGTGCGCGTTCATTCGACTACCCTGAATCCGACGAGCGGGACGAGGCCACGTTGGACCCGGCGCTCGCCACCACCCCGGGTCACGGCAGCGTCGGCGTGTTCCAGGCACCTCGCCCGCCGCAGCGCCGGGCGGTGCCGGCCGACCCGGCCCCGGCCAGCCGGGACGGCGCAGACATCGACTCTCCGTTCCTCGATCTCTTCGGTGGCGCATACCCTCGCGGCGGTTCCGCCCAGCGGGGCAACGGGCTCCCCGCGCGGGCCCTGCCGCAGCAGCCGCACCCCACGCCACCACCCGCCGTCGGGCCCGCACCGGCCGCTCATCGGGCGGCTCCGCCACCGGCACCCCCGCGACCGCCCGGCCCCACGCCGGCCGCGCCACCTGTCCACCCAGTCGACGACGCGGTGGCAGCCCCGAGCCTGCCGCCGGCCCCCTCCCGGGTGGCGCCCGCCCCCGCAGACCGGTTGCCGAGCGCCCGGCCACCCGCCGACGATCGTCCCGCCGGAGACGACCGACCGGTCCGGGAGGACCGCCGCGCCCGCGACAACAACGACCTGGCATCCGCCGACGCCGAAACCCGGACGCCACGCCGGGTGGCACCCCCGGCCAACCGCCCGGCTCCCCGGCAGCGGTCCGTCGACCATCGGGACCGGCCGGTCAAGCCGGTCCGCGTCCGGCCACCGAAGATCAAGTTCGGCGATCGGGATCCGGCGGTCGAGCTGGCCATCACCGAGATCGCCGGTCACCTGACCTTCACCCCCAACACGGTCACCGCCTGGTACTGGCTGCCCGAGGTGCGCTGGGCCTTCCGCCCCGACGCCGAACGCGAGGCGTTGCTCGCGGCCATCTCCGAGCAGTACGCCGGCCTGGCTGGCTTCCGGCTGCACCTGCGCCGGACCACCCGGCCCTTCCCGGCCGACGAGTGGGCCCGCACCATCGACGCCAACACCGCCGCGCCGTTGCCCGACGTGGCCGGCACACCCGGCTGGGCCGAGCACCTGGTCGCCGCGCAACGGCACCTGCTCTCGGTCAATCACGCCGAGGGCCAGACCTACCTCGGCGTCACCTTCGCCCGCCGTTCCCTCGGTGACTCGCTCACCGAGCGACTGCTGCGCACCTTCGGCCGCGGCGTCGCCGATGGCGAGCGACGCAAGCTCGGCCGCACCGTTGAGCAGTTCGACGAGGTGCTCGGCGCCTTCGGGATGCGCGGACGACGGGTCACCGCGCACGAACTGGAATGGCTGCTCTACCGGTCGGTGGCGCTCTGCATGGCACCCCCCGGCACGCTCTCGCCCATCACCGACGGACGTTGGGAACGCGGCGACCTGCTCGCCCTCACCGAGCAGGTCGAGCGCTACCGCACGCCGTACGGCTCCACTGTCAAGCTGGTCCACCGGATGACCGGCGAGGAACGACACGTGGCGGTGCTCGCCGTGGGTCGGATGGAGCCGCTCGAGATCCCCGAGCGACACGAGCCCTGGCTGCACTTCCACGAGCGACTGCCCTGGCCGATGGAGCTCTCCACCCGGGTCGACATCCTCGGTTCCGGCGACTCCTTCCGCAACCTGGAACACCGGCTCCGGATGATCCGGTCACAGCAGTTGGACTACGCCGAACACGGCATCGACGCCCCGCCCGAGCTGGAGCGACTCGCCAAGCGGGCCCTGGTCATCGGCGACGAGATGACCACCGGGCTGCCGGTCGACTCCGCCCGCGCCCACGGCTGGCACCGGATCGCGGTCGGCGGCCGTACCCGGGAGGAGTGCCTGGAACGGGCCCGACGGCTCATTCAGCTCTACTCCCGCGAGCTGCGCATCTCCCTGCAACACCCGAAGAACCAGGACTGGCTGGCCCGCGAGTTCATCCCCGGCGAGCCGATCGCCAACACCGGCTACGTACGCAGGATGCCCGTCAACCTGCTCGCGGCGGCGCTGCCGCAGGCCGCCTCCACGGTGGGTGACCGACGTGGCGACCTGATCGGGCGTACCGCCGGCACCTGCCGTCGACCGGTCTTCCTCGACCTGCACTTTCCCATGGAGGTGCGGGAGCGATCCGGTCTGGCGGTCTTCGTCGCCGAACCGGGCGGTGGCAAGTCCACGCTGCTCGGCGCGTTGGGTTACCTGGCCGCCCGCCGTGGCGTGCAGGTGACGCTGCTCGACCCCTCCGGCCCGCTGGCCCGGCTCTGTGCGATGCCAGAGCTTCGGCCGTACTCGCGGGTGCTGAACCTGACCGGCTCCGAACACGGCACGCTGGCGCCGTACGCGCTGATCCCGACGCCCCTGCGCAGCGAGTTCGCCGCCGGAGCCGCCGGCGACCGGGAGTTCGAGATCGCGGTTTCCAACGCGCGGGCCGAACGCCGGATGCTGGTCCAGGACATCTGCATGATGCTGGTGCCACCGCAGGTGGCCCGGGAGGCCTCCACCGCCACCCTGTTCCGGCACGCCGTACGCCAGGTCCCGGCAGAGGAAAGCTCCACGCTGGACGATGTGGTCACCTGTCTCGGCCAACTCGACGACGACGCCGGCCGGGAGCTGGCCAACCTGCTGCTGGACACCGCCGAGATGCCGCTGGCGATGCTCTTCTTCGGCCGCCCGCCGGAGGGTCTGCTCGGGCCGGACGCCGCACTCACCGTGATCACCATGGCTGGCCTGCGACTGCCCGACCTCAAGATCGAACGCGAGTACTGGTCGGCCGAGGAGGCGCTCGCGCTGCCGATGCTGCACACCGCGCATCGGCTGGCGGTCCGCCGGTGCTACGGCGGCTCGATGGCCTCGCGGAAGCTGGTCGGCCTGGACGAGGCGCACTTCATGGAGGGATGGCGTTCCGGCCGGTCCTTCCTCGTCCGACTCGCCCGCGACTCCCGCAAGTGGAACCTCGCCGCACTGGTCGCCTCGCAGAACCCACGTGACATCCTCGGTCTCGACGTACAGAACCTCGTCTCCACCGTCTTCGTCGGCCGGATCGCCGAGGACGCCGAGATCGCCTCCGAGGCGCTGCGGCTGCTGCGCGTACCGGTCGACGACGGCTACGAGGCCACCCTCGCCTCTCTCTCCACCGCCGACGCGACCTCCGCCAGCCGGCTCGGTTTCCGGGAGTTCGTGATGCGCGACGTCGACGGCCGGGTCCAGAAGGTCCGGGTCGACGTCTCCTACGTGGATGGCCTACTGGACCACCTCGACACCACCCCCGCCGCCATCGCCGCCGCCGCAGGGGTGCTGCCGACCGTGCTGCCTGATCTGGAGGCGTGACATGGCGAGGGCCCGGGCACGGATCACGGCGCTCCTCCTGGCACTCGGCGTCCTCGCCGCAGCCACGATCGGCTGGCCCGGGCTCACAGCCACACCGGCGTACGCGGCTCCGGTGGCGTACCAGGCCGCCGCGGCCGAACTCTGCTCGACCGAGGAATGGCAGGTCGATTTCCGCGCCTGCGTCGCCAAACTTCAGCAGGTGGCGGAATCGGAGGCGACCTGCCTCAACCCTCCGACACCAACTGCCCCCGACTCCGGCATCGCCGGCTGGTTCGCCTCCCGTCCAGAGGCATCCAAGCTCCCCGGCCCGAAGGGTTACTACAGCGACTACGGCTACGCCGGCTACAGCTACAGCACCTACAAGATCGAATCCGGCTGCGCGACCACCCTGCTGCACCCGGACTACAAGTTCACAAACACCATCGCCAACGGCGAGTTCATGATGGCGACGGCGATCATCGGTGCCTCGAACGCCCTGCGTGAACGCGCCTGGGAGCCAGGCACCATGTGGGGCTGGGCCGACCCGCTGGTGGACCAGGCCACCAAGGCGATCTACCAGAAGGTGTTCAGCGTCTTCGGCATCGTCACCCTCTGCGTGGTCGGGCTCTACCTGCTTTGGCGCTCGCGCCAGTCCGACATGAGCAGCGCGATGACCACGGCGGGGTGGGCCCTGGTGGTGATGGTGGCGGTCACCGCGCTGGCCGCCTGGCCGGTCAAGTCCGCGAACCTCGCCGACGGCGCCCTCGTCTCCACGCTCGGCGTCGTGCACGACGCCGTCGGCCCGGCCGCCAAGGACGTGCCCCCGGACCGGTGTGCGATGCCGAACCCGGACGCCTGCACGGACAAGCGCCCGCCAGCAGTAAGGGCAAGCGACACGGCCGCCGAGGCGATGCTCTACCGCAACTGGCTGCGCGGCGTGCTCGGCTCGGCCGACAGCGAGACCGCGAAGAAGTACGGCGAGGCGCTCTACGACGCCAAGTCGCTCTCCTGGGACGAGGCCGAGAAGATCCGGACCAGTCCCGAACTCCGTGAGGCCACCATCAGCGCGAAGAAGCAACAGTGGATGACTGTCGCCGCGCAGATCGAGCGGGAGGATCCGGAGGCCTACGAGTACCTGCAAGGCGTCCGGGACATGGACCGGGTGGGTGCCGGGTTCATCGCGGTGCTCGCCGCCCTGCTTTTCGCGATGTTCGACCTGACCGCGTCGCTGCTGGTGCTGCTGGGCTTCCTGATCTTCCGGTGGGCGGTGATCGCGGCGCCGATCCTGGGCACCATCGGCCTGCTCCGTCCAGCCAGCGCTGGCCTGCGGCGGCTGGGTAACGCGGTGGTGGCGGCGCTGTTCAACATCGCGATCTTCGGCACCGGTGCCGCCATCTACCTCTTCGCGGTCGACCTCATCATGAGCACGGCGACCCTCCCCGGCTGGCTGCAGGTGGTGCTGGTCTGGCTCTGCGGGGTGGTCGGCTGGCTGCTGCTGCGCCCCTACCGCCGGATCACCCAGCTCGGCGGCAAGGACAACAGCGAGGCGGTCAGCTCGGCGGGCTCCTGGCACCGCAGATTCTTCCGGGACATGCGCACGGCGGCCCGGCTCGACATCGCCGAGCCCGGTGGCACCGCCGAGCCGACCGTCGGACGACGCCGGGCGATCGCACCGGAGCAGCCGAAGGTGCGTCCGGAGGCTCGTCCGGACCCGGTCCCCAGCGGACCACCCGCAGCCGCGAAGCGGCCGGACGACCGCGAAGCGCGCGGCGCCGACGATCAGCCCCGGGAGCGGCCTGCCAAGGGGGCGGCCGCGCCCAGGCCCCGTCGTCGACAGCCGGCCTCATGGACGGAACCGGACCTGCCGGACGAGAATCCCTCCTACGTCATCTACCGTCCCGGTTCGGCCGAACGGGCTCCCGAGAAGCCGGTACCGCGGGTCCGCTCCGAGGCGCGGTGACGGTCGTGCGCCGGGCGATCGAGTTCCTGTTCCTGCGGTTGCTACGGTCCCGGCTGGGTGTCGCACTCGGGATCGCCGTGTTGGTGCTCGGGGTGGTCGGTGCAGCCAGGTTGGTGGCTGGCCCGAGCGACCCGGCGGCCGGGCTCAGTAATCGCCCGATCGACCCGATCACCACAGTGCACCCGACCACCGGGGACGACGGCGCGATCTCCACCACCACGACACCGTCCCCGGTCACCCGGCCCGGCCAGCCGACACCGGATCTGGTCGCCGAACGCTTCGCCGCCGCCTGGCTCGGCCGCCCCGGCCAGACCGCCGAGGACTGGCACGACGCACTACGCCCGCTCTCGACCGCCGGCCTCACCGAGAAGCTCTCCGGCGCCGACCCGGCCGAAGTGCCCGCCAGCGCGGTCACCGGCGAGGTAACCCTTCGCCCACGCGGTGAGACCTTCGTGGAGGCGACGATCCCGCTCGACGGCGGGCAACTCCGCCTCGAACTACTGGCACCCGACGGGCGATGGTTGGTGGACGCGGTGGACTGGAGCAGGGATGAGTGAGCAGAGCCGTCCCCGTCGACCGGTCCGGACCGGTGCCCTCGCCGCCGCGCTCACTGCGGCGCTGGCACTGCTCTGCTGCACCGGTGGCGCCGGTGCCTTCTTCCTCACCGAGTTGGGTGGCGACTCCGCCGAGCAGTTTGCCCCGGCCAGCATGGACTGCACCGGCGACTTCGAGGTCGACGCCACCGGCACGATGCCGCGCTTCGCCGAGTACGGAGAACGCCAGCTACGCAACGCCGCAGTGATCATCAAGGTAGGTCAGGAGATGAAGGTGCCGCCACGGGGCTGGGTGATCGCCGTGGCGACCGCCATGCAGGAGTCGCGGCTGCTGAACCTGGCGAACAGCACGGTCGGCGAGTCACAGGACATCCCGAACGAGGGGATCGGGGCCGACCACGACTCCGTCGGCCTCTTTCAGCAACGGGCCTCGTGGGGCACGGTCGCCCAGCGGATGAACCCCGAGTACGCGTCCCGCAAGTTCTACGAGAAGCTGGTCGACGTGGCCGACTGGGAGAAACTGCCGCTGACCGTGGCCGCGCAGCAGGTCCAGATCAGCGCCTTTCCGGACGCGTACGCCAAGCACGAGGAACTCGCTGCCCGCATCGTGGACGCGCTGGCCGGGGGTGCGGCGCGGACCGCGCTGATCGCCGGACAGGACGTATGTGACGCCGCCGCGGGCGGCGAGATCGCCGCCTCCGGTTGGACCGCACCGATTCCGGGCGGGGTTGGCTCCGGATTTCGAACCGCCAGCCGGCCCGGACACAACGGTGTGGACATCGCCGCGCCGAAGGGCACCTTGATCAGGGCCTCGGCGACCGGACGGGTGCTGGTGTCTCGCTGTGATCCCGACCGGAGAGGGCGACTAACGTGCAACGTGGATGGCTGGCCCGGTAAGGGCGGCTGCGGCTGGTTCGTCGACGTGCTGCACGCCCAGGGCTTCATCACCCGCTACTGTCATCTGGTGAGTCGTCCCCGGGTCGCCGCAGGCGACACGGTGCAGGCCGGTGAGGTGATCGGCGAGGTGGGCAGCAGCGGCAACTCCTCCGGGCCGCACCTGCACTTCGAGGTGCACGTCGAAGGTGATCGCAGCAGCCGGGGCGCCATCGACCCGGTGCCGTTCATGCGGTCGAAGGGCGCGCCGTTGAAGGGCGCCGGGTGAACCACGGGCAATCATGACCGAACCACTTCCGGACCCGTTCGCCGACCAGCCCGACTGGGCTCCCCAGCCGCCCCGTCCGATCGAGATCGTCCCCGCTGCCGGACGCGTCGAACTGCGCGGCCGGCGGGTGCTGGTCGGACTCCCCGGTCTGGGATGGCGTGCCGACCTACGGGCCGACGATCGGGTGGTGCAGAACAGCCGCACCTACGTACCGGTCATCCCGGAGCACGAGTGGTATCGCGCCGAGGCGGACCAGGTCGAGGTGTTCGCCCCGCTGGTGCCGGTCGAACGGGTCTGGGTCGAGACGGTCGGCCGGGCGACCACGCCGACGACTGAGAGCGGCCTGCGTCTCGTCTCGCTGGACGCCCCGGCCCACCCAGCGCCGACGCCGGTCTTCGAGGCGGACGCGGTGACTGGGCGACGGGTCGTGCACATGGTCGGTTCGGTCGAGCACCGTGATCTGCGCGCCGTCACCGAGACCTACTCGGGCGCCGAGGGCGACATCTGCGTACGGGTGACACCCGAGGTGGAGTGGTACCGCTGGGCCTGGCGCGGTCAGGCCCCCACCACATTGGAGGTACCGGTACACATGCTGTGGGTGGAGTGAGGTCAGCTGGGCGCAGCTGAGCAGACCCGCCAGTCCTCGTCCAGCCGGGTAGTGAACGTCCAGGGCTGCCGGTCGTACTGCCTGATTCCATCGATTCGAGCTGACAACAGCAGTTCGACTCGCACCTCAGCCTCGTTGCCACGTTGTTCCGCCAGCACATTTCCCCAACTGATCGACATGTTCGTGCCAAACTGCTCTTCACGGGCCGCAAGATCGGATCTAAGCACGTCGAGTTGCTCTAAGTCACTGCCGCCTTCGCACGCGAAGAGTTTGGCTCGTGCATCGTTCCGGTCAACGAGGAAAGCTCGCAAATAGCTGTCTACGACGACCGTCGGGGCGCTGCGGTCGAGGGTGGTGGCGCGGTCGTAGACGAAATAGCCGACGACTCCCCCGGTCAGGCAGAGCACCGCGACCACCCCAGCGACCACGGTCAGTACCGTACGCAGGCGCCGCCGGGGCTGGCGCGGGGCCGGCGCGACCGCAGGCGGTGCCAGTTCCTCCGGCGGTGTCCTCTGCGCCGGTACGCGGGAGACCTGGGAACCGGCGGGGGGCGGCACTGATTCCACCCCCTGAGGCTAGCGGCTGCCGGCCCAGGACCCAATGCCCCAGATTTGGCAGATCGTGACCGAACGCTGCCGATGGGTGAGATCCATGACAACACCGACGCAGCGCCGACGCGCTTCCCGGAGGTGGAGCCATCGCTGGGATACCGTCGTTGCTGCCCGGCGAGTGGGTGCCGACCTCGGGCGGAGGGGGTGGACACGGTGGGCGGTCCGAAGGCACGGACGCTCCGCGCCGCCGCGCTGCACCGCCGGGCCGCCGCGACGGTCACGGCGGCGACGAACGTTCTCGATGAGACCCGTCCCGTCCCGGCCGACCAGCGCCGCCAGTACGCGCTGGCCGAGCGGCTGCGCCAGGCGGCCACCGTCCTCGCCCCTGGTTGGGCCGGGTCCACGCTGGACGCGGTCGAGCCGGCGCATCCCGCCGGGGAGGGACCGCCGTCGTTCGTCCGGGTGGGCACCGCCGCCCCGCTTGACGACGCACGTTTCCCGGCGCTGGTGCCGATGTTCGGCAGCGGCCACCTCGTGGTGCACGCCGACGCGCACGAGGCACGGGTCGCCGGGCTGCTGCGGGCCGTACTGCTGCGGATGCTGGCGGCTACACCGGCCGGCGCGCTGCTGGTACGGGCGGTGGACGCCACGGGTGTCGCGCTGGCGCCGTTCGCGGCGCTCGGTGACGCCGGGGTGCTCGCCCCACCGGCCACGGACGCCGACGGTCTTCAGGCCGTGCTGGCGGAGGCGGAGCGGTGGGTGGCGCCGGACGCCGCCGGTCCTCGCCGGCACGACCGCGCGCTGCTGCTGGTGCTGGCCGCGCTGCCCGAACCGTACCGGCCGGGCGATCTCGCGCGGATCGAGGCGCTCGCCGAGCAGGGGCCGGAGGCCGGGCTGCACCTGGTGGTGGCGGGGTGGCCACCGGCCCGGGCCGCACTGCCCAGAGCTACGCCGCTGGCCATGCGGACGGCCTACGCGTTGCTCGGTGATCCGCCGGGCGGGGCGTTCGCCGGTGGCGGCACCGACGGAGGGCTGAACTCGCCGGTCTTCGTCGACCCGGATCCGCCGGCCGAGTTGGTCGATACCGTGTGCCGCCGGATCGCGGCCCAGATCGAGGCCGGCAGCCGGCTCTCCCTGTCCCACCTGCTGCCGCCCGCCGACGAGCTGTGGCGGGCGGCCGGGACGGAGGGGCTCAGCAGCACCGTTGGCGATGCGGGTGGCCGACCGGTTTCCCTCGGCTTCACCGAGCTGACCCCGCACTGGCTGGTCAGCGGCCGGTCGCGGGGCTGCCGGTCCACCTTCCTGACCACGGCGCTGTTGGGGCTCGTCGCGCGGTACGGCCCGGACGAGTTGTCGCTGTACCTGGTGGACCTCGGTGACGGCGAGTCCTTTGCCGAGTTCCTGCAGACGGAGCGGGACCGATCGTGGGTCCCCCAGGTCCGGGCGGCCGCGATGGCCGCCGACCGGGAGTACGTACTGGATCTGGTGGACCAGTTGACCGCCGAGGTGCATCGACGCGCGGAGGCATCCGCCCGCGCGGGTGGGCAGCGCTTCGCCGAGTTGCGGAAGCATCGCCCGCTCCCCCGGGTGGTCTGTGTGCTGGAGAACCTGCCGCTGCTCTTCGCCGAACGGGATCGCCTATCCGCCGAGGTGGCCGCGCGGTTGGACGCACTCGCCCGGACCGGGCGGGCGTACGGGGTTCATCTGTTGCTGGCTGGCGAGGGCGACCTGGGCCTGGGCACCCGATCGGACGGTGGGCAGCGAGACTCCCTGCTGGGCCAGTTCCCGGTGCGGGTGGCGCTGCCGGGCGGCGGGGCGGTGCTGGCCCCCACCAACGACGCCGCAGCCGGCCTGCCGGTGGGCAGCGCGGTGGTCAACACCGCCGGTGGTCTCGGCGGTCCCCGCGGGGCGATCCGAGGTCATGAGCGGATGGTGCGGTTCCCCGACCCGGCTGACGAGCCGGAGACGGTGGCCGGGTTGCGCCACCGACTCTGGGCGGCCCGGCCGCCGAACGCGACGCCACCCGTCGTCTTCGCCGGGTACGCGCGGCCGGTGCTGAGCAACGATCCGCGTTATCGGGCAGCCGTCGCGGGGCAGTCGACGGCGCCGGCCGCCCTGCTCGGCCGGGCGGTGGATGTCGCGCGCAGCACCGCGGCGGTGCCGTTCGGACCGGCGGCTGGGCGCAACCTCGCGGTTCTCGGTCCGCGGCCGGCTGCGTGTCGCCTGTTGGCGACGGCCGCGCACAGCACGGCGGCTCACCATCCGGCGGGTACGGCGCGGTTCGTGGTCGCCGTACCGGACGCCGAGGCTGGGCACCTGGCCGATGCTCTGGTCGCGGAGTTGGCCGAACGCCACCAGGTCGACCGGGTGGACCTCACCGGGCTGGTCGCCGTGGCGGACGCCGGTGAGCCGGCGTACCTGATCGTCTTCGGGCTGGATGTGGCACCGCCCGAGCAACTGCCGGCGGCCAGACTGCGGGCCCTGCTGCGCGACGGGCCACCGGCCGGGCAGCACCTGCTCGGCTGGTGGCGTACGGTGCCGTCGTTCGCGACGCTAATGGAACCGGACGAGACCGTGGACAAGCTGACCGCCGTGGCGGTGGCGGGCGTGCCGGGGGCCCAGCTCACTCCGATCTTCGGCCGCCCGGTGGAGTGGCGACCTCGACCCGACCGGGTGGTGCTCTGGGACGGGCCGGCAGAGCGCGGCGTGGTGCTGGTTCCGTACGACGTGCCCGGCAGCGTGCAGGGGGAATCCAGATGACTCTCGATCAGGCGCCGGTCACCACCCCCGGGACGGTTCGGCAGCGCTCGGCCGGCGCACCGGGGGATCCGGTGCGGGCCGCCTGGTCCGACTATCTCGCCGCCGCCCGGCAGCTCGACGGGGTACGCCGTGGCGCGGCGACCGCCGCGGGCGAGCAGGCCCGCGCGGTCCAGGCCGCGCGGGAGGAGCTCGCCGCGGTACGCACCCGGCTGGCACCACAGGAGAGCCGACTACGTGAGCTGGGCGTACCCCCGATCTCGCTGGTGCCGACACCGCCAGAGCTCGCGGAGGCGACCCGGTCGATGAGCGGCGGCCCGGCGGCGGTGTTGACGGCGTTGCGGGATGCCCGACGTTGGGCTGTCGGAGCGGATGACACGCTCGCCGCCCGCGGCCTGTCCCAGGTCGCGCACTGGCCGTCGCGCGCCCGCAACCTCCTGGTGTACGGGCCGCTGGGGTTGCTCGTTCCGGTGCTTCTGGCGGTGGTGTATGCGCTGGCCGGCACCGGTGCGGTGACCGGGTTGGCGTTGCTGGTGGGGCTGCCGGCACCGGCGGTCGCGTTCGGCCTGGGGTGGTTCGCGGTGGGCCGTTGCTTCCCGCCCGGCCCGGGTGGGCGGGTGGATCGCACGCCCCGGTTCGGCGCGCTGGTCTGCCTGGTCCCGGCCGTGGTGGTCAATGCGGGAATCGTGCTGGCGATGCTGTCGTCCTGAACAACCGACAATCGGTCAGCGGGGGATGATCAGCGCCATCGCTTCGGCCCGGGACTTGGCGTCGTGTTGCAGGGTGCCCCGCACCGCAGACGTGATCGTCTTGGCACCGGATTTCTGGATGCCCCGCATCGCCATGCACATGTGTTCGCACTCGAGCACGACGACCACGCCGCGCGGAGCCAGCCGCGTCATCAGCAGGTCCGCGATCTGCGAGGTGAGCCGCTCCTGCACCTGGGGACGCCGGGCGAAGACCTCGACCAGCCGGGCCAGCTTGGACAACCCGGTGATCCGGCCGTCGGGACCGGGGATGTAGCCGATGTGGGCGCTGCCCCGGAAGGGCAGCAGGTGATGCTCGCAGAGGCTCATCACGTCGATGTCCCGGACCAGCACCAGTTCCTCGTGGTTGGCCTCGAAGGTGGTGGTGAGCACCGTGGCCGGGTCGACGCGCAGGCCGGCGAAGAGTTCCGCGTACGCCCGGGCGACCCGGGCCGGGGTCTGTTGGAGGCCGTCGCGGTCGGGATCCTCCCCGACCGCGATGAGGATCTCGCGGACGGCCTTCTCGATCCGGCCGAGGTCCATGGTGTCCTCGACGGGACGACCGGTGAGCCGGCCGTTGATCAGCCGCGCGGCGATGTAGTCGAGGCGATCGGTGTCGGGCTCGGTGGCGGAGGCGGCCAGTCCCCGCTGTGGGGAACTGGCCGCCGTGTCGTCGGTGCTCAGTGCGAACCGTCCGAGGAGTTGTTGGAGCTGCCGCCACCGACGGTCGCCTCTGCGCCGTCGGCCTCCGCCTGCACCTTCAGCGCGTCCTTCTCCGCCGGGGTGAGTACGGGCGGCTCGGTGGAGGGCTGCCGCTTGCCGAAGCCGTTGTACGGGGCCATCGGCGGTCGCTTCACCACCCGGGCGCAGATCCGGGCCATGTCGGCGGTGGAGAGGGTCTCCTTCTCCATCAGCTCGAGCACGATGTTGTCCAACACGTCCCGGTACTCGACCAGGATCTCCCAGGCCTCGTCGTGGGCCAGTTCGATGAGTGCCCGCATCTCGCCGTCGATCTCGGCGGCGACCGCGTCGGAGTAGTCCCGCTCGTGGCCCATGTTGCGACCGAGGAACGGCTCGTCGCCGCTGGTGCCGTACTTGATGGCACCGAGCTTGGAACTCATCCCGTACTGCGTGATCATCGCGCGGGCCAGCTGGGTGGCCTTCTCGATGTCGTTGCCGGCACCGGTGGTGGGCTCGTGGAAGACGAGTTCCTCGGCGGCCCGGCCGCCCAGCGCGTACGCCAGGGTGTCGACCATCTCGGCGCGGGTCTGGGTGTACTTGTCCTCCGTGGGCAGCACCAGGGTGTGGCCCAGGGAACGGCCCCGGGACAGGATCGTCACCTTGTGCACCGGTGCGGCGTGCGGCAGCGCCCAGGCGACCAGTGCGTGCCCACCCTCGTGGTACGCGGTGATCTTCTTTTCCTGGTCACTCATCACCCGGGTACGACGCTGCGGGCCGGCGATCACGCGGTCGATCGACTCCTCGAGCGAGTCGTTGGAGATGGCCCGCTGGTCCTTCCGGGCGGTCAGCAGGGCCGCTTCGTTGATCACGTTGGCAAGGTCGGCGCCGCTGAAGCCCGGCGTCCGCTTGGCCACCGAGTCGAGGTCGACGTCGGGCGTGAACGGCTTGCCCTTGGCGTGCACCCGCAGGATGGCCTTGCGGCCCTCCATGTCGGGAGCGTCCACCGGGATCTGCCGGTCGAACCGGCCCGGACGCAGCAACGCCGGGTCGAGGATGTCCGGCCGGTTGGTGGCGGCGATCAGGATGACGCCGCCCTTGACGTCGAAGCCGTCCATCTCGACGAGGAGCTGGTTCAGGGTCTGCTCGCGCTCGTCGTGGCCGCCGCCCATGCCGGCGCCACGGTGCCGGCCGACGGCGTCGATCTCGTCGACGAAGACGATTGCGGGCGCGTTCGCCTTGGCCTGCTCGAACAGGTCACGGACCCGGCTGGCACCGACACCGACGAACATCTCGACGAAGTCGGAACCGGAGATCGAATAGAACGGCACCCCGGCCTCGCCGGCCACCGCTCGGGCGAGCAGCGTCTTACCGGTGCCGGGCGGGCCGAAGAGCAGCACGCCCTTCGGGATCTTCGCACCGAGCGCCTGGTACTTCGCCGGGTTCTGCAGGAAGTCCTTGATCTCGTACAGTTCCTCGACGGCCTCCTCGGAGCCCGCCACGTCAGCGAACGTCGTCTTCGGCGTGTCCTTGGTGATCATCTTCGCCTTGGACTTGCCGAAGTTGAGCACTCGGGAGCCGCCGCCCTGCATCTGCGACATGAAGAACAGCAGCAGGAGCACGAGCAGCACGATGGGAAGCAGGTTGACCAGCAGGCTGACCCAGATGCTGTCGGACGACACCTCGGTGTCGGCCGGCCCGGTGACCCGGTTGTTGGCCTTGGCGTCGAGGACCTGGTTCCAGACCTCGTCGCCGACCTCGTACGGGAACTGGGCCTCGATCAGCTTGGTGGTGGTATCGCCGAACTCGGTCTCCTCGGCCAGCTCGAGCTGGATCGTCTGTTCCTTGTCCTGGAAGACGACCTTCTCGATGCCGCCCTTGTTGAGCTGGTCGAGCGCGACGGACGTGTCCACCCGGTGGTAACTGGGTCCACCGGTGAACAACTGACTGAGCACGACGGCGCCGAGGATGACCAGGATGACCCAGAACACCGGTCGGCGGAAGAAACGCGTACGTTCCATGCTGTTGTCGAGCGCCGAGACGCCCGCATCCTCCTGATCGACGTCCTGACCGACTGTGGGTGTCGCCGCCTGGGCGGCTGCCGGAGCCGCCGTGCGGGCCGGCCTCGACCCCGGGACGCGATTGCCGCGCCACGGTCATTCGACGGTACACCGTGCGAGACCGATATGAGCTGGCGAGCCCAGCACTTACGCGCACGGCGAACCGGATGTCAGCCGGCGTGGCCCGGAGTCGGATCCCCGGGTCACCGTGGTCAAAGGTAGTCCGATCAGCTGAAAGTCGGCTGAATGTCGGGCGGACGCGCCCGCGGCGACAGTCGGGCCCGGCGGCGTGGCGGCCGGGGGCGTCGACGGTTCCGCGACGAGGGCTGACGGTCCGGCAGCACCCCGACGCGACGCCGCCGCACGGTCAGGAGCGGGCGTAGACCTCCGGCTTGAGCACCCCCACGTACGGCAGCTCCCGGTAGCGCTCACCGAAGTCGAGGCCGTACCCGACGACGAACTCGGTCGGAATGTCGAAGCCCACGTACCGGACCGGAACCGTCACCTTCACCGCGTCCGGCTTGCGGAACAGCGCGACCACCTCGACGCTCGCCGCCGACCGGGACTCCAGGTAGCGCAGCAGCCAGGACAGGGTCAGCCCGGAGTCGACGATGTCCTCCACGACGACGACGTGCCGACCGGCGATGTCCCGGTCGAGGTCCTTGAGGATGCGCACCACGCCGGAGGAGGTGGTGCCCTGCCCGTACGAGGAGATGGCCATGAAGTCCAGCTCGGCCGGGGGTCCGTGCCGGCCCAGCGCCCGGGCGAAGTCGGCCATGAACATGACCGCGCCCTTCAGTACGCAGACGAGCAACAGCCCGTCGGTGACGTGGGAGTAGTCCGCGGAGACCTGCTTGGCCAGCTCCGCGGTCTTCTCGCGGATCTGCGCCTCGGAAATGATCACGTGGTCGATGTCGGCGTCGTACCAGGAGCCGTCAGCCATGACCATAGCCTGCCGTACGCCCCGGGTTCACCGTCGGCGGGGCCGCCCGTTTCGAGGCAGCCCCGCCCAGTGATTTTTCGGATGAAGGGAACATTCGCCTCAGCAGTGGCGTGACTGCCACCTGCGGCCCCCGTCGGAGGGCTTCCAGTCCGCGGAGTCACGGCTGTCGGCGGTCAGCCCCAGGGCGGACAGCAGGGCGAGGGTCAGGAAGAACAACAGGAAGAACAGGAAACCCATGGCGGCGCTCGCTTTCTGGCATCTGCGGTTGTCGTGTCGCCGCCGGTGCGCACCGGACATCTACCAGTCTGCGTACCCCGCCATTCCCCGGACAGTGGCAGGAATGCCACTCCTACTCGATTTCCTGCCACTCCTACGGTTACCCTCGTCACATGCTTCGTTCCGTGGCCGTACTCGTCCTGGACGGCGTCGCCCCGTTCGAACTCGGCGTGCTCGCCGAGGTGTTCGGCACCGACCGCACCGCCGACGGACTGCCCGGCTACCGCTTCGACGTGTGTGGACCCGGGCAGGCCCCGGTACGCACCTCCGCCGGCTTCCACCTGGTACCGAACGCCGACCTGGATCCGCTGGAGCAGGCGGACCTGGTGGCCGTCCCCGCCCACGACCCGACCACCACCGCACCGGCCGAGGTCCACGAGGCGCTGCGTCGCGCCGCCGACCGGGGCGCGTACCTGTTCAGCGTGTGTGCCGGCGCGTACCTGCTGGGCGAGGCGGGACTGCTCGACGGCCGGGAGTGCACCACCCACTGGCGGCACGTCGACGAGTTGCAGCGCCGTCACCCGAGCGCCCGGGTGCGCTGCAACTCGCTCTACGTGCAGGACGGTCGCCTGCTCACCAGCGCGGGCACCGCCGCCGGTATCGACGCCTGCCTGCACCTGGTGCGCCAGGCGCACGGCTCGGCCACCGCCACCCGGCTCGCCCGACGGATGGTGGTACCGCCACATCGCGACGGCGGACAGGCCCAGTACATCGAGGCGCCGATCGCGAAGGCACCCGAGGCGCCCACCCTGGAACCGGTACTGGAGTGGTTGATGGCCCATCTGGACCGGCAGACCAGCGTCGACGAGCTGGCCGCGCGGGCCGGGATGGCGCCACGGACCTTCGCTCGCCGGTTCCGGGCCGAGACGGGCACCACCCCGCACGACTGGCTGACCAACCAACGCGTCCTGCTGGCCCGCCGGCTGTTGGAGGACACCACGCTCACCGTGGAGGGGGTGGCCGAACGGGCCGGCTTCGGTGACGCCGCCGCCCTGCGGCACCACTTCACCCGCCGGGTCGGCGCCACGCCGCAGGCGTACCGCTCCACGTTCCGCGATCGTGCTCCGACCGGTTGACCGGTCACCGGCCGGTCGCGCAGCTGTCAGAAGCCGCCGGCACCGCCGTCTACCCGGGGCTCGGAACCGACGACGTATCCCCCGTCGTCGCGTCGCCAGATCGCCTGCCCGTAGCCGAAGACGGTGGGATCGGGCGCGACGGTCACCTGGTGCCCCCGGTCCCGCAGGTCGGCCAGCCGCGCGGCACCGCCGGGCCCGGCGATCAACTGCTCCTCGACCAGCAGCGAACGACCCGCGTGCCAGTACCAGCGAGGGGCATCCAGCGCCGCCTGCGGGTCGAGGCCCGCGTCCACGGTCCCCGAGACGAGCTGTACGTGGCCCTGGGGCTGCATGTGCCCACCCATCACCCCGAACGGCCCCACCGGCGACCCCTGCCGGGTCAGGAAACCGGGGATGATCGTGTGGTACGGCCGCTTCGCCGGGCCGACCACGTTGGGATGGTTTACGTCGAGCCGGAAACCGAGACCACGATTCTGCAGCGCGAACCCGTACCCGGGCAGCACCACGTGCGAGCCGAAGGCCAGGTAGGTGGACTGGATCAGGCTGACCATCATGCCGCTCTCGTCGGCCGTGCAGAGGTACACCGTTCCACCGCGTTCCGGCGCGTCGGTCACCGGGTCGGCCGCCGCGTCGGAGACCGTCGCGCGGCGCCGCGCCAGATGTTCCGGCGTGAGCAGTCCGGATGGGACCGGAGCAAGGTCGGGATCGGCGACATGGGCATGCGCGTCGGCGAAGCCGAGCTTGACCGCCTCGATCTGCCGGTGCAGCCACCGCGACTCGTCGGCCGGGTCGAATCCGTCCAGGATGCCCAGGGCGAGCAGCGCGGCCAGTCCCTGCCCGTTCGGCGGCAGTTCCCAGACCTCGTGGTCCCGGTAACGCATCGACACCGGGTCGACCCAGACGCTGGCGTGGGTCTCCAGGTCCGCCGCGGTGAGCAGCCCACCGGTACGGGCGGCATGGTCGATCAGGGCCGCCGCGATCCGCCCCCGGTAGAACTCCTCCGCCCGGCTGTCGGCGATCAGTCGAAGCGTCCGGGCCGCGTCCGGATTGCGCCACCGCTCGCCCGCCCGGGGAGCCCGCCCACCCGCTGCGAACACCCGCCCGAACTCCGCGTACTCGGGACCGGTCAGGCCGGCGTGCCCGACGACCGCGCGGGACCAGGCCGCCGCTGTCGTGGTGGAGACGGGGTGTCCCTGCTCGGCGTAACCGATGGCGTCGGCGAAGAGGTCCGCGAAGGGCAGCGATCCGAACCGCTCGTGCAGGTCGCGCCAGCCCGCCGGCACGCCCGGTACGGTCACCGGCAACCAGCCCCGGGCCGGCATCGCCGGGCCGACCGCCTGTGCGCCGCCCAACGCGTCGGCGGGTTCGACGCCTCGACCGCCGGTCGCCGCGAGTACCAGGTCCCGGGTCAGCCCGGCGGGCGACCGGCCGGAGGCGTTCAAGCCGTGCAGCCGGCGGCCGTCCCAGACGATCGCGAAAAGGTCACCGCCGATGTCGTTCGAGGGAGGTTGCACGACGGCGAGCGTGCTGGCGGTGGCCAGCGCGGCGTCCACGGCGTTGCCACCGCGACGCAGCACCGCCAGGCCGGCGGCCACGGCCAGCGGGTGGCTGGTGGCCACGGCGCCACGCGGCGCGTACAGCGGTTGCCGGGGATGGGTCACCCTTCGACCACCGCATCGTCGGGCGCTGACTCCACCGCCTCGGACACCGGTGCCGGGTCGGCCGGCGAAGCCGGTGACGACTCCGACACCAGCCGATCGTCGCGGCGGAGCACCCGAAGCCCGCCCGGCAGGTAACTGGCTCGCTGGCCGCGCCACGCCGTGACCAACGCGTCGAGCGCGGCGACGTGGCGGTGCGACAGTGCGGCCGGCGGGGCGCCCAGCTCGTGGGCCCAGGCGCGCAGCACCCGACCGCGCACGGCGGGCGCCAGCTCCGCCAGGATCCGGATGGCCAGGCCACCGGCGGGGCGCCGGGCCCGGCTCAGCGCCTCGACAGCGAGCTCGTCGAGGACCGCGTTGTCGGCAGCCACCAGCGCGGCGGTACGGGCGAGGTTGTCCAGCACGCCCGGTCCGAGCGCCCGGATCAGCACGGGCAGCACGTCGGCCCGGACCCGGGAGCGGGCGTAGGCCGGGTCGCTGTTGTGCGGGTCGTCCCACGGCACCAGCCCGAGGGCCACGCAGGCGGCACGGGTCTCCGCCCGCCCGATCTCCAACAGCGGCCGTACGAGTGGGGTGCCGGCCAGGTCCCGGCGGGCCGGCATGCCGGCGAGTCCGCGCGGGCCGGCACCCCGGGCCAGCGCGAGCAGGACCGTCTCCGCCTGATCGTCCCGGGTGTGGCCGGTGAGCAGTGCTGAAGCGCGGTACCCACTGGCGACCTCGGCCAGCGCCTGGTAGCGGGCGTCCCGGGCCGCCGCCTCCGGGCCACCGGGCCGGCCGGCAACCTCGACCCGGACCACCTCCACCGGAGCCAGGCCGGCCTCGGTCGCCCAGCGCGCCACCGCCTCGGCCCGGTGCCGCGACCCGGCCTGCAACCCGTGATCCACGGTGACCAGCCCGGCGGCGCGGCCCGCCCGGGGTGCCACGAACGCGGTGGCCGCGGCCAGGGCCAGCGAGTCGGCGCCGCCCGAGCAGGCGACCAGCACCGGACCGTCCGTCGGCAGGTCGGCCAGGGCACGACGGACCGCGATCCGGATCGCGGCCACCGGTGGTGCGAGTGGGGCCATCGGTGCGGCGACGCGCTCAGCCGGCGGTCGGTACCGGGCCGACCGGACCGTGCACCCGCGCCACCCAGGCGTCCGGTTCGCTCAGCTCGGACAGTCGGGGCAGGGTGAGCGGCGACTCGAAGACCCGGTTGAAGCCGGCCATGCCGACCCGGTCCACCACGGCGTGCACGAACTTGCGGCCCTCGGCGTACTGCCGCATCTTGACGTCGATGCCGATCAGCCGCCGGATCGCCTTCTCCACCGGGTTGCCGGCCTCGCGCCGTCGGTTGAAGGCGGACCGGATCCGCTCCACACTCGGGATCACCTGCGGCCCGACGCCGTCCATCACGAACTCGGCGTGCCCCTCCAGCAGGGTCATCAGGGCGGTCAGTCGGTCCAGCACGGCCCGCTGACCGGGCGTCTGCACGATGTCCAGCACGCTGGACCGGCTCTGCGGGTCGCGGACGGCGTCAGCGAGGGTGCTCACCCCCCGACGCAGCCGCTCCAGCAGGTGCTCGCCACCCTGGGCGGCATCGACGAACGCCTGCACCTCACCGAGGAAGTAGGCCCGCATCCAGGGCACCGAGGTGAACTGCGTCCGGTGGGTCACCTCGTGCAGGCAGACCCAGAGCCGGAAGTCGCGTGGATCCGCGCCCAGTTTGCGCTCGACCTCGACGATGTTCGGCGCGACCAGCAGCAGTTGCCCCGGGTTGGCGGAGAAGACCTCGTACTGCCCGAGGACCCGGCCGGAAAGGTAGGCCAGCACGGTGCCGGCCTGCACCCCGGTCACCCGGGAACCGATCGCCTCGGTGAGCGCACCGGGCTGCTTGTCCTGAGCGAGCCGGCCGACCAGGGGGGTGATCACCTCGCGGAGGCCGGCGATGTTCGTCGCCGCCCAGTCCCGCCGATCGACCACGCGCACCGGCGGATGGGTCACCTGCGAGGTCAGCCCGGTGTAGTCGGCGACGTGCCCGGCTGCCTCTTCGGTCAACCGGCGCAGCTCGGAAACCACCTCGGTGGCCTCGGCGTACGTCACCCGGGGGCCCGACTTGCCCAGGGCCCCCGCCGTCGCGGTAGCCAGATCCCAGTCCACGAACTGCGCCATGCAACCCACCGTACCCGCGCCGCGACACCCACCCGGCTGGTCCGGCGGCCGTCGTTCTCAGCGGCAGCCGCAGCCGGCCAGGGCGGCGGCGATCCTGTCCAGCGCAGCGCGCGCCGGCTCCATCCCGTCCGGCGGGACGTCGTCGGTGAGCACCGCGAAGGTGAGCAGGCGCCCCTCGGCGGTGGTGACCACTCCCGCGATGGCGTGCACCCGGGTCAGGGTGCCGGTCTTGGCCCGGACCACACCGGCACCGGCGGCGGTGCCGGGTGTCGCGCCGTATCGATCGCGCAGCGTGCCGGACCAGCCCGCGACCGGCAGACCGCCGAAGATGCCGGCAAGCTCGGGCCGGTCCGGGCTGGCCGCGAGCGCCAGCAGCTCGGTCAGCAGGGCCGGGCTGATCAGGTTGTTCCGGGACAGTCCGCTGCCGTCCGCCAGGTCGAGCCCTGCCACCGGCAGGCCCATCTCGGAGACCACCTCGGCCATCGCCGACGCGGCACCGGCAAAGGAGGCCGGCCGGTCGCGGGCCAGGGCGACCTGGCGGGCCAGCGCCTCGGCGACGATGTTGTCGCTATCGCTGATCATGATGTCGACCAGCCGGAGCAGCGGCGGCGAGTGCACCGCGCCGAGTTCGGCACCGGGTCCACCGCCACCGACCGGTTCCGAAGCGGTCGTCCCGGTCGGCGCTGGCGGGGCGGTGCCCTTGCGTACGGTGCCGACCGGCACCCCGAGCAGTTTGGCGAAGGCACGGCCGGCGGCCAGGTCCGGTTCGGCAACGCGTTCGGCCCAGCCCGGGCCGGCCTTCGGATTCGTGCGTGCTCCGTCGAGCATAAGTGCGGTGATCGCCCCGCCGTAGCCGCCGGTGGGAATGTCGTCGTCCCAGCCGGGTTCGTACACGGGGCCGGAGTAGCGCGAGGAGTCGACGACGACCCTGGTGGGTGCGACCCCGCCCAGCGCCTTGCGGACCTGATCAGCGAGGTCGGTGAGGTTGGCCGCGCCCGGGTAGAAGCCCTTCGGGCCGGCTGCCAGCGTCGGATCCCCGCCACCGACCAGAATCACCTCGCCGGGTTGTGCACCAGCCACCGCCCGGGTCGGGATCCGGTGGCCGGGGCCCCGGGCGGTCAACACCGTCACGGCGGTGACCAGCTTGGTCACCGAGGCCGGCACGGTCCCCTCCCCACCACCGCGATCGAAGAGCATCTCCCCGGTCAGCGCGTCGGCCACCGCCACGTTGACCCGGCCGCCCAGCGCGGTGTCGTCGATAAGCGGTTCGAGGGTGGTCCGGAGCCCGTCCGTGCTGGGCGGCGGCGCGCCGCTGTCGGCAGCCACCAGCACCGGGACCGGCGCGGACTCCACCGTCCCGGTTGCCGCCGGTGTCGCGGGTGCGTCGCCCAGCCAGCGGCCCACCGGCCCGGGCCGGACCACGACCAGACCCACCGCGACAAGCACGAGCACCAGCACGGCAGCGAGCACCAGCGGCAGCCGCCGCCGCGGCGCCGGCCCGACCGGGGGCGGCACCGCACCGGCCGGCGGATCACCCGGCGTGCCGCCCGCCGGCGCTACCGGCGCCGGGCGCACCGGCACGGTTGCCGATCCGGTCGGCGGCTTGGCGGGGCTCGTGGGGACGGCGGCACCGGAACCGTTGGCCGGACTCGTCGGGGCGGCCGGGCTCGTCGGGACGGCAGCGCCAGGCGCGGCGGCCCGTCCGGACGCGGTCCCAAGGGGCGGTGTCGCCGGCGGTTGCGCGCCCGAGGGCGGATGCGCCTCGGGCCGGTTCACGGACGTCGGTGTGACGGGCGGCGTCGGAGGTTGTGGCCGGAGGACCTGCGCGTCCGGCACGGGCACCCGTCCGGCGGCCGGCTTGACCGGCGGTTGGTTCGCACCGCCCTCGGCGGCACCGCCGGGACGGTAGTGTGAATCTTCCCTCCCCACGACCCCCTCCTCCCCCACCGGGAACCGGCCTGGGTGACACTACTTCGGTCCGAAGACTATGCGGCGGCCGGAGTCGGCGGGTTGGCAATCGCCCGCCCGGCTCCGCCGCCGGTTCCGTCAAGCCAGCGTGGGCCAACGAGGGAGCGTGCAGATGGATTTCGACGTCACGGTTGAGATCCCCAAGGGTCACCGCAACAAGTACGAGGTGGACCACGTGACCGGGCGGATCCGGCTGGACCGCACCCTCTTCACCTCCACGCAGTACCCGGCCGACTACGGCTTCATCGAGGGCACCCTGGGTGAGGACGGTGATCCGCTGGACGCCCTGGTGCTGGTGCCCGAGCCGACCTTCCCCGGCTGCCTGATCCGGTGCCGCACGATCGGCATGTTCCGGATGACGGACGAGAAGGGTGGCGACGACAAGGTCCTCTGCGTCCCCTACGAGGACCCGCGCCAGGAACACCTGCGCGACATCCACCACCTCGGCGAGTTCGACCGGTTGGAGATCCAGCACTTCTTCGAGGTGTACAAGGATCTTGAGCCGGGCAAGTCGGTCGAGGGCGCGACCTGGGTGGGGCGCACCGAGGCCGAGGCCGAGATCCAGGCTTCGTACCGGCGCGCCAGGGAGGCCGAGGAGCGCGGCGAGTCCACCCACTGAGGTGTCCGACGGGTCCGGGGATCGCTCAGCCGAGCAGCCCCCGGGCCCGCTCGTAGAGGCCGAGCACCGCGCAGGCGACCGGCACCACCGAGACCACCAGCAGGGTGTCGGCCAGGTCAGCGAGCCGTCCGAGGTACGGGGAGACCGGCCGGCGGGCGTACGTCGTGCCGCCCGCCACCACCAGCAGCGCGCCCAGTAGCCCGCCGGTGACCAGGATCAGCCGGACCGCCGCGTCGGCGGCCCCGGCCAGCGCCCCGCCGAGGACCGCGTACCCGGCCAGGCCGGCGAGCACCGGCGCGATCCGGTGCCGGACCGTCCTGAAGAGCCGGGCCCGTAGCAGCAGCACCGTCGCGGACACCCCGACCAGCAGCCGACCGGCGGTGCCACCGGTGCTCACGAGGATCACGGCCGCGCCGACGGCCAGCACTGCCTGACCGATCAGCAGGCCGGTGAGCATTTCCTCGGTACGGGCCACGGCTGCGTGCACCCGGCCACGGTCCGGCAGGTCACGCGCCTGGTCCGGGTCATCCGAACCATCGGTGGGCAGGGTGATCGGCGGCAACGGCACCTTGCCCAGCCGAATGGCCAGCAGCGGGACAGCCCCGACGGCGAAGGTGAGCGCGCCGATCAGGACGGCGGCCGAGCCGGCCGGGCCGAGCAGCAGGCCGCCGAGAGCGGCTGCTCCAGCGCCCGCGCCCACCACCGTGCCGGCCACGAAGATCCGTAGCCGGGTGGCCACCCCGAACAGCCCCAGCACCGAGGCCAGCAGCAGCGTCACCGACCCGGCGAGCAACTCCGGTGCACCCACCCAGCGCAGCGCGCCGATCGGCCCGACCGGGTCGCCCGAGCCGACGGCGAGGGCGCCGGCCAGTGCCGCGTAGGGCAGCGCGTGTCCGCCCAGCACAGCGCCGGCCGACCCGTCGCCCTGCGCGCGGGACAGCACGGTGCCGGCCAGCACCAGCAGACCCGCCACCACGGTCGCGGCCGGCCAGCCGGCGGGGTCGCCGGGCCCACCGGCGGCCAGGGCGAGCAGGCCGACGGCGAGCGGAACACCGGCACCGACCAGGGCCACCGCCCGGGTGGCACCGGGCGACCAGGCCCCACCGCGTCGGCGGGCAGCGTCGGCGATGGCCTCCACCACGTCGTCGTACTCGAACTCCGGCCACTCGGTGCGAGCCGGTACCAGGTGCAGCACCTCGCCGTCGCGGACCCCCTGAGCGAGCAGCGCCTGCCCGCCGGTCAGCACGGTGCCGTCGGCTCGCCGGAGCAGCCAACCGCCGTGCTGCTCCCCCTCGTCGGCGAGCCCGTCGCCGGCGTGGCGCAGCACCTCGGGCAGCAACTCGGCGAGGGGTACCTGATCCGGTAGTGCCACGTCGACCCGCCGTCGGGGCGTGCTGACGGTGAGCCGGGCAAGCCCGACGGTCATCGACTCACCTCCATCCCGAGCCGGCCTGCTGCTGCGCGGACGACAGGACTTTACCTACCATGAGCCAGGCTCGGGTCACCGTGCGCAGTCGGGAGGTCGAGTGTCCACTGTCGTCATCCGGCGGCCGGCGCGACGCCCGGCGCCCGAGATACCCGTCGGTGACCTACCGGTGCAGGCGCCCCCGGAGATTCCGGCCGCCACCGACACCCGCTGGCACCAGTTGCTGATGCTGCTGCCGATGCTCGGCGGTACGGTCGCGATGGCGATGATGTTCGGCCGGGGCGGCGGAGCGTACGCGTACGTGGTCGGCGGCATGTTCGGCCTCTCCTCCCTGGCGATGCTGGCGACCTCCTGGGGCAGCGCCTCCGGCAACCCGAAGAAGTCCGAGATGATGGCCGCCCGCCGGGATTACCTACGGCACCTGGCCACCCTGCGCCGACAGGTTCGGCAGACCGCGGAACGACAACGCGCCGGCCTCTGCTACCGGTACCCCGATCCGTCGCTGCTCTGGTCGACGGTGCACAGCCACCGGGTCTGGGAGCGACGACCCACGGACCCGGACTTCGCGGTGATTCGGGTCGCCGTCGGGCCGCAGACCCTGGCCACACCGCTGGTGCCGCCGGTCACCCGCCCGCTGGAGGAACTGGAGCCGATGACGGCGGGCGCGCTGCGGCGCTTCCTGGACGCGTACTCGGTGGTGCCCGACCTGCCGGTAGCTCTCTCGCTGCGCAGCTTCGCCCGGGTCTTCGTCCGGGCCGCTCCGGCCGGGCCCACCGGGTCGCCGGCCGCGCAGGCGCTGACCCGGGCCATGCTCGTCCAGCTCGCCGTCTTCCACGCCCCGGACGAGCTGCTGGTCGCCATCTGTGCCGGGCCGGAACGGCGCGGCAGTTGGGAGTGGGTCAAGTGGTTGCCGCACGCCCAGCACCCCATCCGCACCGACGCGCTCGGTCCGGTACGGCTGGTGGCCAGTTCCGCGGTGGAGTTGGAACGACTGCTCGACGGGGTGTTGGCCAGCCGGTCGAGGTTCAGCCCGGTCGGACCGGCCACGGACGGGCCGCACCTGGTGGTCGTGTTCGACGGCGGCGACCGCACCGGCGCCACCGAGCTGGTCGGGGACGGCGGGATCGACGCGGTCACCCTGATCGACCTGGACGCCCCGCCGCCGCGCCTGCTCGACCGGTTCTCGCTGCTGCTGGAGCTGCGGGACGGCCGGCTGCACTCCCGCTCCTCGGACGGGCCGGCCGAGGTCGGCACCGCCGACGCGCTCGAGGTCGCCGAGGCCGAGGCGGTGGCCCGGCGGCTGGCACCACTGCGGCTGGCTGCCGCCCCGGGTGCCGACGCCGCACCAGGCGCCGAGCCGGGTCTACCCGAGCTGCTCGGCATCGGCGAGCCGGAGGGCTTCACCGTCGAGCAGGGGTGGGTTCCGAGGTCCCCGCGGGACCGGCTGCGGGTGCCGGTCGGCGTCGGCGTGGACGGCGGCGCGGTCGAATTGGACCTGAAGGAGTCGGCGCAGGGCGGCATGGGTCCGCACGGGCTGCTGATCGGAGCCACCGGCTCCGGCAAGTCCGAGCTGCTTCGTACGCTGGTGCTCGGGCTGGCCGCCACCCACTCCGCCGAGCAGCTCAACTTCGTGCTCGTCGACTTCAAGGGTGGGGCCACCTTCGCGCCCTTCGACCGGTTGCCGCACACCGCCGCTGTGATCACCAATCTGGCCGACGCGTTACCGCTTGTCGACCGGATGGTCGATGCGATCAACGGGGAGCTGGTCCGCCGGCAGGAGTTGCTGCGCCGCGCCGGCAACTTCGCCAGCCTGCGCGAATACGAGCGGGCCCGGGCGGCCGGCAACCCGCTGCCCCCGCTGCCGTCGCTGCTGCTGATCTGTGACGAGTTCTCCGAACTGCTGTCGGCCAAGCCCGACTTCATCGACCTGTTCGTCCAGATCGGCCGGCTGGGCCGCTCCCTCGGGGTGCACCTGCTGCTGGCGAGCCAGCGGTTGGAGGAGGGACGACTGCGCGGGCTGGACACCCACCTGTCGTACCGGATCGGTCTGCGGACCTTCTCCTCGCTGGAGTCCCGCACCGTGCTCGGGGTGCCCGACGCGCATGAGCTGCCCCCGTCGCCGGGGCACGGTTTCCTGCGCTTCGGCACCGAGCCGCTGCTGCGTTTCAAGACCGCGTACGTCTCCGGCCCGGTACGTCGGCGCGCCCTGGCGATCGACGCGACCGGACCCGAACGTCCCCGGCTGCTCGCCTTCTCCACCCACGTCACACCGGTACCGCAGCCGCCCGCCCCACCGGCTGTCGAAGACGAGGCGGACGCCACGGAGACCGTGCTGCGTCTGCTCGTCGACCGGCTGGCCGGGCAGGGCGCACCGGCCCACCGGGTGTGGCTGCCGCCGCTGGATGTCGCTCCGGCCCTGGACGAGCTGGTAGGTCCGCTCACGGTCGACCCGGTCCGGGGGCTGACCTTCGGCAATCCCGAGCTGCACGGCGCCCTCCAGGTGCCGGTGGCCGTCGTGGACCGGCCCTTCGAGCAGCGCCGCGACCTGCTGTGGTTGGCGTTGGACGGAGCCGCCGGCCATGTCGCGGTGGTCGGCGGTACGCAGAGCGGCAAGTCCACCGCGCTGCGTACGCTGATCTGTGCGCTGGCCCTCACCCACACGCCGGCCGAGGCTCAGGTCTACTGCCTCGACTTCGGTGGCGGTGGGTTGGCCTCGGTGCGTGACCTGCCGCATGTCGGTGGGGTCACCGGCCGGGCCGATCCCACCGGCGTGCGCCGCACCGTCGGCGAGATGTCCACCCTGCTCGCCGATCGGGAGCGCCGCTTCGCCGAACTGGGCGTGGAGTCGGTGGCCGCCTGGCGACAGCGGCGCGGCAGCGGCGACACCGGCACCGACCCGGGCGATACCGACGCGTACGGCGACGTGTTCCTAGTCGTGGACGGGTGGACGACCCTGCGGACCGAGTACGAAGATCTGGAACCGCTGATCACCGACCTGGCGACCCGGGGACTCTCCTACGGCGTGCACGTGGTCGCCACCGCGGTGCGTTGGCTGGATTTCCGACCGGCCATCCGGGACCTTTTCGGCTCCCGGCTGGAACTACGCCTCGGTGATCCGTCGGACTCGCTTGTCGCTCGACGGGCGGCGGCGCACGTGCCGGAGCAGACCCCGGGGCGTGGCATCACCTCGGAGAGCCTGCATTTCCTCACCGCGCTGCCGCAGCCGACCGGAACGGACACCGCCGGGCTGGTGAAGCGGGTCAACGACGCGTGGTCCGGCCCGGGCGCACCCCCGGTCCGGCTGCTTCCGGCCGTGCTGCCGTACGCCGACCTCGACCTCGACGCCACGACGGGGCTGCGGATTCCGGTAGGCGTCGCCGAGGCGGACCTACGTCCGGTGGTCCTCGACTTCGCCACCGAGCCACACCTCGTGGTCTACGGGGACGCCGAGAGCGGCAAGTCGTCGTTCCTGCGCGCCCTGGCCACCTCGATCGTCGCCCGGTTCACGCCGGAACAGGCACGGGTGATCCTGGTGGACTATCGGCGCAGCCTGCTCGGCGTCATCTCCACGGAACACCTGATCGGCTACGGCACCGCGGCGGCACACACCGCCGACCTGGTCGAGTCGGCCGCCGGTTACCTGGCGGGCCGCGCACCCGGCCCGCAGGTCAGCCCGACGCAGCTGCGGGAACGGTCGTGGTGGTCCGGGCCGGAGCTGTTCGTGCTGGTCGACGACTACGACCTGGTGTCCAGCGGGCCCGCGAACCCGCTGCGGGCGCTGGAGGAGCACCTGCCGCACGCCCGCGACGTCGGGCTGCACCTGGTGCTGGCGCGCCGCTCCGGCGGTGCCGCCCGCGCCCAGTACGAGCCGTTGGTGCAGCGGCTACGGGAACTGTCCACCGCGGGCCTGGTGATGTCGGGCAGCCCGGAGGAGGGTGTCCTGGTCGGTCCGGTGCGTCCTGGTCCGCTGCCACCCGGGCGCGGTCGGCTGTTCACCCGACGCGAGGGCGTACGCCTGGTCCAACTGGCTCACCTGCCGCCACAGTGACGTCGACTCCACGGAACGTCCCTGTAGGCGGGTCGAAACCGGTAATCTCCGATCGTCATGTGTCCCGCGACGAATGGCTGAGGATGTGACCAGGCTGCGGCACACCGGCCCGGCGAGGGCCGGCCGGTTCGCCAACCGCGTGCTGCTCGCAGCGGCCGCCACCGCGCTGTCGGCTGCCGTCGCCGTCATGCCGGCCGCCGCCGTGCCGGTCCAGGCTCCCGCGCTCGGCACGCCGGCTGCCCACAACCCCGATGCCGCGCGACGCGCCGACCAGGTCCGTGACGAGCAGTGGCAGCTCGACAAGTTGAACGCGCGGGCGGCGTGGCGCACCTCGACCGGGCGCGGCGTGGTCGTGGCCGTGATCGATTCCGGGGTGGACGGTTCCCATCCGGACCTGACCGGTCAGGTGCTGCCCGGGCTCGACCTGGTCGCGCCGAACGGGGCGACCCAAGCGGATCCGGTCGGGCACGGCACCACCGTGGCCGGCCTGATCGCGGGCCGCAACGACGACCGCCGGGGGGTGGTGGGGCTCGCGCCGGACGCCCGGATCCTGCCCGTGCGGGTCCTGGATGCGGAGAACCGCTACGACGACGCGCTGATCGTGGCCAAGGGGGTGCGGTGGGCTGTCGACAACGGCGCGAAGGTGATCAACCTGTCGCTCGGCGGTAACGGTGACAGCGCGGCGCTGGCCGCGGCGATCGACTACGCCTTCGCCCGGGACGTGGTGGTGGTCGCCTGCACCGGTAATCTCGCCACCTCGCCCGAGGCGAAGGTGTGGTATCCGGCCCGCGAACCTGGCGTCATCGCGGTCTCCGGCCTGGAGCGCAACAGCGACAACCTGTGGAGCGGGGCGATCACCGGTCGCACCACGGTGCTGACCGCCCCCGCCAGCGGACTGGTGGGCGCACGTCCGCCGGGTGGTTACTGGCGGGTGCAGGGCACCAGCTTCGCGGCACCCCTGGTCGCCGCCACCGCCGCCCTGGTGCGGTCGCGTTACCCGCAGATGTCCGCCGCTGACGTGGTGAACCGGCTGCTGGCCACCGCCAGGGACATCGGACCCACCGGGCGTGACGAGCGGTTCGGGTACGGGCTGGTCGACCCGGTCGCGGCGCTTACCGCACAGGTGCCGCCGACGGACAGGAACCCGTTGGACGACAACGACCCGCCCGGGGTGACCGGCTTCGGTCCTGCGCCCGGTGCCGCGACGACGGGCGATCCCGACGCCGAGCAGCTCGGGCTGACCGGGTCCGGGCAGGAGACCCAGTGGCGGGCGCGGGCCGCCGGTTCGCAGGACGACGCCGGCTCGGAGCGGCTCTGGATCGGCTCGGCCATCTTCGTCGCGCTGCTCACCGGTGCGGTGCTGATGCTGCGCCGGTTCCGGCAGTCGCACCGCTGACCGGCCCCGGTCGACGCAACATTCCACAGATTCTGCGCATCCGCCCGGGAAGGTCCCGTTCAGCGGGGTAAAACCATCGCCGTGGACACCTTCGAACGAGTCGACTCGGCGCCGCCCTCCGGTCCGGACGGTGTGGGACAACGGGACGACCGGTCAGGTGTGTGGCCGACCCACACCGTCTCCGGCGTGCTGCTGGTCGTGCCGTTCGCGCTGCTCGCCACGCTGGTGCTGGGTGACTGGCCGCCGCTGCGTCGACTCGACCTGGCGATCACCACTCAGCTGCACGGGTACGCCCTGGACCACCCGGTCTGGGTCCGGGCGATGAGCTTCTGGACCGACGCCTTCGCGCCGATGCCCCTGCGGGCCGTGGCGCTGGTCCTGGTGATCTGGCTGGCCCGCGACGGTGCGCGGCGACTCGCCGGCTGGGTCGCGAGCACCATGGTGCTCGGTGGTCTGCTCGGGCCGCTGCTCAAACTGCTCGTCGGCCGGCAGCGACCGGATCTGCCCGACCCGGTGGCGCAGGCGCCCGGTCTGGCCTTCCCGTCGGGCCACGCGCTGAACGCGATGCTCGCCGCCGGGGTGCTGCTTGTGGTGTTCCTGCCCCGGACCAGGCCCGGCTCCGTGACCCGCGCAGCCGTCTGGCTCGGTGCGCTGACGATCGTCCTGGTGACCGGGTTCAGCCGGGTGGCGCTCGGCGTGCACTGGAGCAGCGACGTGCTGGCCGGGTGGCTGCTCGGCGCGGCGGTGGTCGTCGCCACCGTCACCGCGTTCGCGGTCTGGTCGCGGCGCCGGTCGGGCTGACCCGTCGTCAGGTGCAGTCGCCGGTGTCGGTGCCCCGGGTGCGTTCGGCGCCGGCCAGCGCCACCGGTCGGGCCTCGGCGGCGGTGACCGCGAACCCGGTGTTCGGGTCGTCGGCCGCCGCCGCGAAGATCACCCCGAGCACCAGGCCGTTCGAGGAGACCAGTGGACCCCCCGAGTTGCCGCTGCGGACCAGGGCCCGGATCGTGTAGATCTCCCGGTTGACGTTCCCCGACGAGTAGATGTCCGGCCCGGTGATCCGGTCGACGTCGCGGATCCGCGCCGACTGGGCGTTGTACGGCCCGTCCAGCGGGAAACCGAGCACGATGGCGTCCGCGCCGGTGGAGGCGTTGCCGGCGGCGAAGCGCATCGACGGGCCGGGCAGCCCGGGCACGTAGAGCACGGCCAGGTCCCGGTCCGGGTCGTAGACGACCACCTCGCCCTCGTACCGGTCCCCGCCCAGTTCCACCGCGACCGAACGGGTGCCGGCGACCACGTGCGCGTTTGTCATCACCCGGTCGTCGGCGTACACGAAGCCGGACCCCTCGATCCGGCGCGAACAGCTCGGGGCCGACCCGAGCACCTTCACCACCGAGCGCTGACCGCTGCTCACCACCTCGGAGCCGGCGAGCGCCGGATCCGGCGGCTCGACCTGCCGAGCCTGGGTACGCCGCAGCCCGTCGAAGACGTCCGGGAAGCCGTTGGTGTCGACCGTGTCGCGCAGCGCGGTGGAGAGCTGCTGAGCCTGGTCGGGCAGCACCCGGTCCACCACGTTGAGCAGCGCGCTGCTCTTCACCGAGGCGGCGAGCCAGGGCAGCGAGGAGGAGCCGAGCGGCACGGCGACCAGCCAGGCGACAAGCAGCACCGCGAAGAGCGAGACGAATGCGCCGCCGATGTCGTCGGCCCGGCGTCCCACATCGCTGGCGATGGTGCGGCGCAGGTGTGATCCGAGCCAGCCGGCCAGTGCCTGACCCACCACGGCGAGACCGAAGATGGCGACCAGCGAGATCAGCACCCGGGTGCCGCTGTCTACGAACTGCTGGGCGAACATCGGGCCGACCTGAAGGCCGATCAGGGCACCCAGGAAGAACCCGGAGAACGAGAGCACGCCGATGACGAACCCCTGTCGGTATCCGCTGATCGCGAACACGAGCATGAGCAACAGCAGGACGAGATCCACGGCCGACACGGCTCAAGCGTACGGGGCCGGGGCTCGCGCGAAGACGATCGCTTGCGGAAGGTGACGGTCAGATCAGCGCAGGGCGCTCTCGTCGACCTCGTCGGTGCCGGCCGACGGGGCGGGTGAGGCACCGATCGGCGGAAGATCGATCACTCGGCTGCGCGGCCACGGGCGGCTCCAGCCACCCATGTCCAGCAGCGCGGCCAGCACCCCGGCCGTGAACCCCCAGACCAGCATCCCGCGTACGGAGAAGGCGGGGCCGACCCAGCCACTCGAATGGCGTACCCGGACCCGGTTGTCCGGGTCGACCAGCTCGGCGATCGGCAGGCGGGCCACGTGCGCCACCTCGGCCGGTTCCCGGGAGTCCACCGGATGCGGCGCGTGCCACCAGGCGAGCACCGGGGTCACCACGAAGTCGCTGACCGGGATCCACAACCTCGGCAGCTGGGCCAGCACCGTGACGCTCGACGGGTCGAGCCCGACCTCCTCGTTCGCCTCCCGCAGCGCCGTGGCGGCGGCGTCGGCGTCCTCCGGGTCGGCCGCGCCGCCGGGGAACGCCGGTTGACCGGCGTGGTTGCGCAGGGTCGCGGCCCGCTGAAGGACCAGCACGTCCGGGCCGGTGACGGTGTCCTCGCCGAGCAGCACCAGCACGGCGCTCTCCCGGCCACCCTGCTCCGGCGTACGGAGCTGGGTGAAGTCCTCCGTACGTGCGGTGTCGAGCCGACCCAGCAGCGGCCCCAGCCAGCCGGGCGGCTGGCGATCCGCTGGTTCGGGCACGCTCACGCCGGCACCGTGAGGCCGAGGTGCTGTCGGACAAGCTCGGCGAGGCGGGCGTCGTCCAGCGCGCCGGAGCTGTCGATGTGCCGTACCCGGCTCTGGTCGTCGAGGAAGACGGTGAGCGGGACGGCGTTGCGACGCAGTGCCCGCTGCACCGCCTCACCCTGGTCGACAAGCATCGGGAACCGCACGCCGAAGTCCTCGCCTATCGACTGGGCGCCGTCGCGGCTGTCCCGGCTGTTCACCCCGATGACCCGCAGCTGGCCCTCGGTACGTTCGTGCAGCCGCTGGAAGGCGGGGAGTTCCTTGCGGCAGGGCGGGCACCAGGAGGCCCAGATGTTGACCACTGCCGGTCCGCGGATGTCCCGCAGGGCGACCGGGGCCCCGCCGGTGAAGCAGGTGAGGGTCAACTCGGGCAGCGGATCGCCCGTCGCCTCCCCGTTGCCGGGGCCGACCGGACCGTCGGTGAGGTCGGCGCAGCCCTCGAAGGGGGACGGGCGGGCGGCGGCCGTGCCCTGCCGGGCCGGTGCCGGTGTCTCGGAGTCGGCGGTGCAGGCGGTGGCGAGCAACAGCAGCAGCGGCAGGGTCAGCAGCGCGAGTCGGCGGTTCACGGTGCCTCCGCCTGGACGGCCTGCGCCGGCACCAGCTCGGGATCGACACCGGCGGCGGCCGCGAGGGCACGGGCGCGGGGGCCCTTGAGCAGCTTCGCGGCGGCGGCTGGTTCGGTCGGTCCGGTGCCGTACGAGGGGCAGAGCTTCGCCAGGGTGCACGCACCGCAGGCGGGCTTGCGGGCGTGGCAGACCCGGCGGCCGTGGAAGATGATCCGGTGCGACAGCATGGTCCAGTCCCGCTTCGGGAACATCGCCCCGATCTCGTGCTCGATCTTGACCGGATCGGTCTCGGTGGTCAGCCCCCAGCGCCGCACCAGCCGCTGAAAGTGGGTGTCGACCGTGATGCCGGGCACGTCGAAGGCGTTGCCGAGGATGACGTTGGCGGTCTTGCGACCGATCCCGGGCAGGGTGACCAGGTCGGCGAGCCGGTTGGGAACCCGACCGTCGTACCGCTCGACCAGGGCTTGGCCCAGTTGGATCAAGGAGTTGGTCTTGTTGCGGTAGAAGCCGGTCGGTTTGATCATCTCTTCCACCTCGCCACGATCGGCCCCGGCGTAGTCGGCGGCGGTCGGGTAGCGGGCGAACAGTTTCGGAGTGACCTCGTTGACCTTCTTGTCCGTGCACTGGGCCGACAGGATGGTGGCGACGGCCAGTTCCAGCGGGCTGCCGTGGTCGAGCTCGCAGTGCGCGTCGGGGTGCGTCTCGGTCAGCACCCGGCCGATCCGCCGCGCGCGACGGGTGCGTCCCAGGTCGGTCTCGGTGGCGCTTCTGGTCACGACGGCCAGCCTACGTCGCCGGTCCGACCGGCTCGGACGCCAGTGCCGTCGGCGATCAGTCCGCGTCGGGCGGGCTGATCTTCCCGGAGTCGGTGAACCGGGCTCCGGTCTCGGCGAAGTCGAGCTCGGTGAGGTCCCGCAGCAGCCCGAGACCACGGTCGTCGGGGTCGATCGTCGGCTTGCGTGCCCCGTCCATGTAGGTGGAGGTGAACGAGCCGCCGGCCCAGGTGCCGTCCGCTTCGAGTGACACCTTCAGCACGCCACCCCAGCCGAGCCGACCGTTGTTGCTGAGCGAGTTGCCGCCACCGGCGAAGTTGCCCAGGCTGTACGCGATGAGCCTGCCCTTGTAGAACTCCATCCCGCGCAGCACGTGCGGGCCGTGCCCGACGATCAGGTCGGCACCGGCGTCGATCATGGCGCGGGAGAACTTGATCGGGTCGCCCCGGTTCTCGCCGAGGAACATCTCGGTGCCGGGCCGCACCCGCGTCATTTCCGACCCTTCGGCCCCCATGTGTACCTGCACCACGACGATGTCGGCCTGACCGGCGGCCTTCTTGATCACCTTTTTCGCGGCCGGGATGTCAGTGAGGCTGTTCGACCACTGGTACGACGAGAAACCGGCGACAGCGACCTTGACGCCCTTCACCTCGACGACAGTGATCTGGTCAGGCGCGCCGGTGTGCTCCAGCCCGTGTTCCTCCAACGCCTTCTGGGTGTTCTCGTAACCCTTCGGCCCGAAGTCGTACCCGTGGTTGTTGGCCTGGTTGAGCAGGTCGAAACCGGCGTCGGCGAGATGGGCGGCGTACTCCGGCGGCGCCCGGAACTGGAAGCAGCGGGTGGAGTTGGCACCGCACTTGCCGGCCCCGGTGTCCACCGTCAACGGCTCTTCCAGGTTTCCCATCACCAGGTCGGCGGCGAGCGCCTTCTTCACCGAGTTGAAGAAACCCTTGCCGTTGTTCGGGGGGAGCCGGTCGGGTGCCATGGCCATCACGATGTCGCCGGTGGCGGAGAGCGAGATCTTCTTGACCTCGGGGGCGGCCGATTCGACAGGCGCGCCCTCGCCACCGCCCGTGCCGGGTTGCCAGAGCGGCCCCTCGTCGGTGCTGACACAGCCGGCGAGGAGGAGGGCGGCGAGCAGCGCCCCCACTGCGGCCAGGGTGCGGCGGCGGGGTCGGGGCACGAAGGGTGCGGCAGCGTACATCGTGCGCGACCCTACCGGGCGGATAACGCGGAATCGACCGCCGATCGGGTGAGGAGATTCAGCCCTGGAGCCGATCCGACCATGGCACGACGGTGTGGCGGCCCACCGACAGCACGGCGGCGTGCACCGCCCGGGCCAGTGGCGCACCCCAGGTGGAGCGGGGTCCGCCGTAGGCGTTGATCGGCCCGTCCGGCGGGCAGAGCACGGCGACCGCGTCCGTCGGCGTGCCGGTGCCGGGCAGCCCCAACTCCGCGATCGCCTGTGCCTTCGCCTCGGTGGCCGTGGCGACCGCGTTGACAAGTGCCGCGTCACCGAGCCGCGCCGGAACGTACGCCACGATGTTCACCGTGCCGACCGGTTGCGCCGGTGCCGCCACCGTCGGTGCCGCCGCCGGCACCGGAGTGCCCAGACCGACGGTGGCCCAGACCAGCACGCCGGTGTCGGTCCACCGCACCACCTCGGCCACGTCGACTCCGGTCAGCAGGCCCACGCCGGGCCCGTCCAGGTCGAACTCGCGGGCCAGCCCGGCCAGGTGGTCGGCGGGGTCGTTCCGGTCGTACGACATGGGCACCGTCGCGTTCAGCACCCACCGGCGTACGCCGATCCCACCGCCGAGCGGGGCGGAGCTGACCGCTCGCAGCGCCCCCTCGGCACGCCAGATGAGCACCGGAATGTCACGTTCGTCCTCGCGCCGGGTGGTCAGTAGGGGCTCGGGCAGCACCCGGTGACCCTACGTCCGGGTGTCCACCCCGCCGACCCGGGCCTGACCAGGCGCGGGATCCTAGAGGGTGATCACGACGGGCACGTTACGCCCAACGATCAAGATTCCAGGGGTGCACCTCTGATTCCTGCTCACGTGCGCCTAGACTGGTCGGCGCGCGAGGGATCAGCGGACGGCGGACCCAGGCCGAGCAGACGGCACGCGCAACCGGAGGTGCGCGATGGACGAGGTACTGGCCCGCAGCGGGATCTTCCAGGGTGTCGACCCGGAGGCGGCCGAGGCGCTCGCCAAGGAGATGGAGACGATCGAGGTCCGCAAGGGCGAGGTCGTCTTCAACGAGGGCGAGCCCGGCGACAGTCTCTACATCCTGCTGTCCGGCAAGATCAAGGTTGGCCGCCGGGCAGCGGACGGCCGGCAGAACCTGATCGCCGTGATGGGTCCGTCGGACATGGTCGGTGAGCTGTCGCTCTTCGACCCGGGCCCGCGTACGGCGACCGCGACCGCGGTCACCGACAGCCGACTGGCCCGACTGCGTAAGCAGGCGCTGCGGCCGTGGCTGAACAACCGGCCGGAGATCGCCGAGCAGTTGCTGCGGGTGCTGGCCCGCCGACTGCGCCGGACCAACGACGCTCTCGCGGATCTGATCTTCACCGACGTGCCCGGCCGGGTGGCCAAGAACCTGCTCCAGATGGCGGGGCGCTTCGGCACCCGCGACGGCGGCGTGCTGCGGGTGACGCACGACCTGACCCAGGAGGAGATCGCCCAGCTCGTCGGCGCCTCCCGGGAGACGGTCAACAAGGCCCTGGCGGATTTCGCCTCGCGCGGCTGGCTCCGGCTGGACGGCAAGAGCATCATCATCCTCGACCCGGAGCGCCTGGCCCGCCGCGCCCGCGTCTGATCCCCCGAAACCCACGTAGCTGGGTGTGCAACTTCATGGCTGTTGTTGCCTGCCGCGCGCCGGATGCAGCAACAGCCCTGAAGTTGCGCTGTCGACTGGCCTAAAAAAGTCAAGCTTGACTGTTTGTTTTTCGGGGGGCAGGCTTTCCCGCATGTCCGCTGCATCGACGCGCGTCCCTCAGCAGGAGCGCAGCCGCGCCACCCGGGCCCGGCTGCTGGAGGCGACCGTCGACTGCCTGGTGGAGCATGGCTGGTCCGGCACCACCACCACGGTCGTGGCGTCCCGGGCCGGCGTCTCCCGGGGTGCCCAGCTGCACCACTACCCGACCCGCACCGCCCTGGTCACCGCCGCCGTCGGGCACCTCACCGAACGGCGGGCGGCCGAGTTGCGGGCCGAAGCCGACGCCCTGCCGACCGGCGCCGACCGGCTGGACCGGGTGGTGGACCTGCTCGCTGCCGCTTTCACCGGGCCCCTCTTCGTCGCCGCCCTCGAACTCTGGGTGGCCGCCCGCACCGACGCCGAGCTGCGGGCCGCGCTGCTGCCCCTCGAAGCCCGGATCGGCCGGGAGATGCACCGACTGACGGTCGAGCTGCTCGGGGTGGACGAGCGGCGTCCCGGCGTCCGCGAGGCGGTGCAGGCCACCCTGGACCTGCTGCGTGGGCTCGGCGTAGCCAACCTGCTCAGCGACGACTCGGCCCGCCGGGCCGCGCTGCTGCACGCCTGGAAGACCCAGTTGACGGCGCTGCTCACCAGCGCGGAGACGGCACCCTGACCGGCCCAACCCGCCCGGAGGCACCCATGGTCGACCTGACCGCCCTGCTCACGGATCTGGCCACCGAGTCCGAGCAGCTCGACGCGCTCGTCGCGGCGCTGCCGCAGCAGGAGTGGGAGCGGCCCACCCCCGCGGCCGGCTGGACCGTCGCTCACCAGATCGCCCATCTGGCCTGGACGGATCAGGTGGCCCGACTCGCCGCGACCGACGCCGACGCGTTCTACGCCTCGGTCACCGCCGCACCGGATCCGGCCCGACTGGTCGACGACGGCGCGATCGCCTTCCTCGCCCCGCCCGAGGCGCTGCTGGCCCGCTGGCGGGAGGGCCGTTCGGCGCTCGCGGCGGCCCTCGCCGCCGCCCCCGCCGGGGAGAAGCTGCCCTGGTACGGAACCCGCATGTCGCCGGCCTCGATGGTGACGGCCCGGATCATGGAGACGTGGGCGCACGGCGAGGACGTGGCCGAGGCGCTCGGCGTCACCCGGTCCGCCACCGACCGGCTACGGCACGTCGCGTACCTCGGCTTCCGTACCGTCGGGCACAGCTTCGCCGCCCACGGCCGCGCGGTGCCCACGGCACCGGTCCGGGTGGAGCTGGCGGCGCCCGGCGGCGATACCTGGGCCTTCGGTCCGGCGGACGCGGCGGACCGGGTGACCGGTCCGGCGCTCGACTTCTGCCTGCTGGTGACCCGACGCCAGCACCGCACCGACACCGCGCTGGTCGCTACCGGGCCGGTCGCCGACGGGTGGTTGGACGTGGCCCAGGCCTTCGCCGGCCCGCCCGGCACCGGCCGCCCGCCACGAACGGCGGCCTCGGGAGCCAAGCCATGAGCGCACGGTGGCACCGAGCAGCCGCGACCCCAGGGGGCTGCCGATGAGCGACGTGCTGCGGGTCGGCAACGCCTCCGGCTTCTACGGTGACCGGTTCTCCGCTTGGCGCGAGATGCTCGACGGCGGCGAGCTGGACGTGTTGACCGGCGACTACCTGGCCGAGTTGACCATGCTCATCCTCGGTCGGGACCGGATGCGCGACCCCGACCTGGGTTACGCGAAGACGTTCCTCCGGCAGTTGGAGGGCTGCCTCGGCACCGCGCTCGACCGCCGGGTCACGCTGGTCACCAACGCGGGCGGGCTCAACCCGGCCGGCTTGGCCGCCGCGATCCGCGCTCTCGCCGACCGGCTCGGGCTCCCTGTCCGGATCGGGTACGTCGAGGGCGACGCCCTGGCCCGACCGGACGCGCTGACCGCGAACGCGTACCTCGGGGCGTTCGGTATCGCCGCCTGCCTCGACGCCGGGGCGGACGTGGTGGTGACCGGCCGGGTCACCGACGCCTCGCTGGTCGTGGGGCCGGCCATCGCCCGCTTCGGCTGGGGGCGTGGCGACCTCGACGCGCTGGCCGGGGCCACCGTCGCCGGGCACCTCATCGAATGCGGGGCGCAGGTCACCGGCGGCAACTTCAGCTTCTTCACCGAACTGCCCGACGGTGGGCGCCGGCCGGGATTTCCGGTGGCCGAGCTGCGTAGGGACGGCTCGGCGGTGATCACGAAGCATCCCGGCACCGGCGGCGCGGTCACCGTCGAGACGGTCACCGCCCAGTTGTTGTACGAGGTGGGTGGGCCGGCGTACCTGGGCCCGGACGTGGTGACCCGGCTCGACTCGGTCCGACTGAGCCAGGACGGCCCGGACCGGGTACTCGTCAGCGGTGCCCGGGGCACGCCGCCGCCGGAGACGCTGAAGGTGGGCGTCAACAACCTCGGTGGTTTCCGCAACTCCACGACGTTCGTGCTCTGCGGGCTGGACATCCCGGCCAAGGCGGCCCTGGTACGGGAGCAGTTGACGGAGGCGGTCGGCCCGGACGGGTTGGAGTTCACGCTGGCCCGCACCGACCACCCCGACGCCGCCGACACCGAGACGGCAAGCGCCCTGCTGCACGTACACCTGCGCGACGGTGACCGGGCGCGGGCCGGGCGGGCGTTCTCGGCGGCGGCGGTCGAGCTGGCCCTGGCCTCCTACCCGGGCTGCACCCTGACCACCCTGCCCGGCGACGCCACCCCGTACGGCGTGTTCACCGCCGACGTCGTGGCGCAGGACGAGGTCGCTCACGTCGCCGTGCTGCCCGACGGCACCCGGCTGCCGATCGACCCACCGTCGGTGACCGGGACGGTAACCGCCGAGCCGGCGGCCGAGCTGGCCGGCCCGGTGGCGACAGGTCCGACCCGGCGGGGGCCGCTGGGTGAGGTGGTGGGCGCGCGATCCGGTGACAAGGGCGGCGACGCGAACCTGGGGGTCTGGGCGCGGACCGACGCGACCTGGGCCTGGCTACGCGGTTGGCTCACCGTGGCGCGGCTGGCGGAGCTGCTGCCGGAGACCGCCCCGTTGGCAGTGGAACGGTACGAACTGCCGAACCTGCGGGCCGTCAACTTCGTGATCCGAGGGCTGCTCGGAGCCGGGGTGGCCGCCTCCACCCGGTTCGACCCGCAGGCCAAGGCTCTCGGCGAGCTGCTCCGCTCCCGGATCGTCGACCTGCCGGTCGAGCCGGCGACCGGCGACGCCCCGGCACCGGTCGTCGGGGAGGTGCGGCCGTGACCATCGTGGACACTCCCGAGCGGCGGCAGCTGCGGGAGCTGACCCGCGCCTTCGTCACCCGGGAGGTGCTGCCGCACCTGGCCGACTGGGAGCGGGCCGGCGAGGTACCCCGCGAGTTGCACGTGAACGCCGCGAAGATCGGCCTGCTCGGCATCGGCTTCACCGAGGCGGTCGGCGGCAGCGGCGGTGACCTGCTCGACTCGATTCTGGTCACCGAGGAGATCATCCGTTCGGGAGGCTCCTCGGGGTTGGTGGCCGCCCTCTTCACGCACGGCATCGCGCTGCCGCACATGGTCGCCGCGGCCGGTGCCCGGTCGGGCGGCAAGCTCCCCAGACCGCCCGGTGACGCCGTCGAACGCATTGACCCGACGGGCCGGGAGCATGACCTGATCGACAGGTACGTCCGGCCGACGCTGGCCGGTTCGATGATCGGCGCGCTGGCCATCACCGAACCCGACACCGGCTCGGACGTCGCGGGCATCCGCACCCACGCCCGCCTCGACGGCGACCACTACGTGGTGAACGGCGCGAAGACCTACATCACCAGCGGAGTCCGGGCGGACTTCGTGACGACCGCGGTCTGCACCGGAGTGCCGGGCAGCGGAACGCTGAGCCTACTGGTCATCGACAAGGGCACCCCCGGCTTCACCGTCGGGCGACGGCTGGAGAAGCTCGGCTGGCACTGCTCGGACACCGCCGAACTCTCCTTCGTCGACGTACGCGTGCCGGTGGCGAACCGGATCGGCGAGGAGGACACCGGCTTCCTCGCGATCATGCAGCAGTTCGCGGCCGAACGTCTCTCCCTGGCCACCCAGGCGTACGCCATCGCGCAGCGCTGCGTCGAGCTGGCCGCCACCTGGTGTCGCGACCGGTCCACCTTCGGCCGGCCGTTGGCGAGCCGGCAGCTGGTCCGGCACCGGCTGGCCGAGATGCACACCCGGGCCGAGGCGGCGCGGGCGTACGTGCACCAGGTGGCCGCCCGGGTGGCCGCAGGTGAGCCGGTGGTGACGGAGGTGGCGATGGCGAAGAACGTGGCGGTCGAGGCCGCCGACCGGGTCGTGGACCAGGCCCTGCAACTGCACGGCGGCTTCGGCTACCTGCGCGACGCCGAGGTGGAGCGGCACTACCGGGACGCCCGCATCCTCGGCATCGGCGGTGGCACCACCGAGATCATGAACGAGATCATCGCGAAGGGCATCGGCCTGTGAGCACACTCGACACCGCGATCGACAGGTCCACGCCGGCTTTCCGGGCCAATCGGGACGCGCTGCTGGAACGTCTCGCCGAGCTGGACGCGGCGCTCGACCAGGCCCGGGCCGGCGGTGGCGAGAAGTACGTGGCCCGGCACCACAAGCGCGGCAAGCTGCTCCCCCGCGAACGCATCGAGCTGCTGCTGGACCAGGACAGCCCCTTCCTCGAACTGTCACCGGTAGCCGCGTTCGGCACGGACTTCCCGGTGGGGGCCAGTGTGGTGACCGGGATCGGCGTGGTCGAGGGCGTCGAGTGCCTGGTCGTCGCCAACGATCCGACGGTACGCGGCGGCGCGGTGAACCCCTGGTCGCTTGCGAAGACCCGGCGGGCCGGCGAGATCGCCCTGGCCAACCGGCTGCCGATGGTGAACCTGGTCGAGTCGGCCGGCGCGGACCTGCCCACCCAGGCGGAGATCTTCATTCCGGGCGGCCGGGTGTTCCGCGACCTGACCCGGCTCTCGGCCGAGCGGATCCCCACGGTCAGCGTGGTCTTCGGCAACGCCACCGCCGGTGGCGCGTACGCGCCCGGGATGTCCGACTACACGATCATGATCCGGGACCGTTCGCAGGTCTACCTGGCCGGGCCGCCGCTGGTGAAGATGGCCACCGGCGAGGACGCCGACGACGAGTCGTTGGGTGGCGCCGCCATGCACGCCACGAAGTCCGGTCTGGCCGACTTCCTCGCCGCCGACGAGCGCGACGGCATCCGGCTGGCCCGACAGTGCGTACGCCGGCTCAACTGGCGCAAGCGGGGTCCGGCACCGCGCAACCCGATGCCGCAACCACCGAAGTACGACCCGGAGGAACTGCTCGGCATCACCAGCGCCGACCTCAAGGTGCCGTTCGACCCGCGTGAGGTGCTCGCCCGGGTGCTCGACGGCAGCGAGTTCGACGAGTTCAAGCCGGCCTACGGCACCGCGCTGGTCACCGGCTGGGGTGAGCTGCACGGGTACCCGGTCGGTGTGCTGGCCAACGCCCGGGGCGTGCTGTTCAGCGAGGAGGCGCAGAAGGCGACACAGTTCATCCAGCTCGCCAACGCCGCCGACACGCCGCTGATCTTCCTCCAGAACACCACCGGTTACATGGTCGGCACCGAGTACGAACAACGCGGCATCATCAAGCACGGCGCCCTGATGATCAACGCGGTGTCGAACTCGACGGTGCCGCACCTGACGGTGAACCTGGGTGCCTCGTACGGTGCCGGCAACTACGGCATGTGTGGCCGGGCGTACGAGCCGAGGTTCCTGTTCACCTGGCCGAACGCCAAGTCTGCGGTGATGGGACCGGCGCAGTTGGCCGGGGTGCTGTCCATCGTGGCCCGGCAGGCCGCCGCCGCGCGGGGCCGAGAGTTCGACGAGGACTCCGACGCGGCGATGCGGATGATGGTCGAGCAGCAGATCGAGTCCCAGTCCGGCGCGCTGTTCCTGTCGGGCCGCCTCTACGACGACGGGGTGATCGACCCCCGGGACACCCGTACCGTCCTCGGCCTGTGTCTGTCGGCCATCCACAGCGGACCGGTGAAGGGCGCCGACGGCTTCGGCGTTTTCCGGATGTGAGCGCGAGGAACGCAGCGAAGCGGAGTCCCGCAGTCGCGAACGAAAGGAGGCACGGCAGATGATTCGCAAGCTGCTGGTCGCGAACCGGGGGGAGATCGCCCGCCGGGTCTTCGCCACCTGTCGGACCCTCGGGATCGAGACGGTCGCCGTGCACTCCGACGCGGACGTCGACGCGCCCTTCGTCACCGAGGCCGACCAGGCCGTCCGGCTGCCCGGAAACACCGCTGCCGAGACGTACCTGCGGATCGACCTGATCCTGGACGCGGCCCGCCGCTGCGGTGCGGACGCCGTCCATCCCGGCTACGGCTTCCTCGCCGAGAACGCCGAGTTCGCCACGGCGGTCACCGACGCCGGCCTGACCTGGGTCGGTCCGCCGGCCAAGGCGATCGCCGCGATGGGCGACAAGCTGGCCGCCAAGGCGCTGCTCGCCGAGGCCGACGTACCGATGCTGCCCACCTGGACCGACCCGGCGCAGGTGACGAGCTTCCCGGTGCTGGTGAAGGCGTCCGCCGGGGGCGGCGGGCGCGGCATGCGGGTGGTCCGCGACGCCGACGGGCTCGCCGCGGCCGTCGAAGGCGCGCGCCGCGAGGCGGCGGCGGCGTTCGGCGACGGCACGGTCTTCATCGAGCGGTACGTCGAGCGTGGCCGGCACGTCGAGGTGCAGATCTTCGGCGACAGCTTCGGCACTGTGGTGGCGCTGGGCGTGCGGGACTGCTCGATCCAGCGCCGGCACCAGAAGGTCGTCGAAGAGGCGCCCGGCGTCCTTGGCGACGAGGCGCGGGAGCGGCTGCACGAGGCGGCGGTGGCCGCCGGACGGGCGGTCGACTACGTGGGCGCCGGCACTGTCGAGTTCCTGCTCGCGCCCGACGGGGAGATCCACTTCCTGGAGATGAACACCCGCCTCCAGGTCGAGCACCCGGTGACCGAGCTGACCACCGGACTGGACCTGGTTCGGCTGCAACTTCTGATCGCCGAGGGCGGGGCGTTGCCGCTGGCCGGGACACCGGCGGCCACCGGACACGCGATCGAGGTACGTCTCTGCGCCGAGGAACCCGCGCACGGCTACCGACCGGCGACCGGCACCCTGCACCGGTTCGCCCTGCCCGGCGTGGCGGCCGAGTTCGGGCCCCTTGCCGCACCCGGGCTGCGGCTGGACTCCGGCGTGGTCGACGGGTCGGCGGTGAGCATCCACTACGACTCGATGCTCGCCAAGGTGATCGCCTGGGCGCCAACCCGGGCGGAGGCGGCCCGTGCCCTGGCCGGCGCGCTGGCCAGGGCGGAGTTGCACGGTGTGGCCACCAACCGGGACCTGCTGGTCCACGTCCTGCGTAGCCCACAGTTCGCTGCCGTCGACATCGACACCGGTTTCCTCGACCGGCATCCGGAGGTCTTCGCCGCGCTGCTGCCCGCCGAACAGCACCCCCTGGTCGCGTTGGCCGCTGCGCTGGCCTCGGCCGCCGCTCGCCGGGCTGCCGCGACGGTGCTGGCCGGGCTGCCCTCGGGATGGCGCAACGTGCCCGCCTTCCCGCAGGTCGCCCGCTTCGCTGCCGCTGACGGGGACGAAATCGAGATCCGCTACCGGCTGGACCGCGCCGGCCGGCTCACCGAGTGGACGACATCGCCTGCGGGCTCGGGATCAGCGACCTCCACCGCCGGCGGCGAGCCGACCGTGAGCCTGGTCGAGGCGTACCCGGAACGGGTCGTGCTCGATGTCGACGGGGTGCGGCGGGTCTACCGGGTACGCCGGGTGGGGTCGGAGGTCTTCGTGGACGGTCCGGACGGAGCCGCGGGCCTCACCGAGCTGCCGCGTTTTCCGCTGCCCACCGCGGAGCTGGCCGCCGGGTCGTTGCTCGCGCCGCTGCCCGGCGCGGTGGCCCGGGTGCACGTCGAGGTCGGTCAGCGCGTCGCCGCCGGTGACCTGCTGCTGACCCTGGAAGCGATGAAGCTGGAACACCCCGTGCTCGCCCCCACCGATGGTCTGGTCACCGAGCTGCCGGTACCGGCCGGCGGTCAGGTGGACACCGACGCCGTGCTGGCCGTGGTCACCCCCGATGAGGAGTCGCCGTCATGAACTTCGACCTCACCCCCGAGCAGGACCAGCTCCGCGACGCCGTACGGGCGCTGGGCAGGCGGTACGGGCACCGGTACTTCGTGGCGAAGGCGAAGGCCGGCGAGCACACCACCGAGCTGTGGCAGGAGGCCGGCGAGCTCGGCTACCTCGGCGTCAACATCCCCACCGAGTACGGCGGTGGGGGCGGCGGCATCACCGAACTGGCCATCGTCTGCGAGGAACTGGCCGCCAGCGGCTGCCCGCTGCTGCTGCTCGTGGTCTCCCCCGCCATCGCGGCCACCGTCATCAACCGACACGGCACCGAGGAGCAGCGCAAACGCCACCTGCCGGGCCTGGCCGACGGCTCCCAGAAGATCGTTTTTGCGATCACCGAGCCGGACGCCGGCTCGAACTTCCACCGCCTCGCCACGGTGGCTCGCCGTGACGGTGACGACTGGGTGCTGTCCGGCCGCAAGTGCTACATCTCCGGCGTCGACGAGGCTCAGTTCGTCCTGGTGGTGGCCCGCGTCGCCGTCGATGACGGCAGTGCCGGCGCTGGGGAGGCGGCTCCGCAGAAACTCAAGCCGGCGCTGTTCATCGTGCCGACCGACGCGGCCGGGCTGACCTGGTCCAAGCTGGACATGGAGATCGTGTCCCCGGAGAACCAGTTCCTGCTCTACCTGGATGACGTGCGGCTGCCCGCCGCGGCGCTGGTCGGCGAGTCGCTGGACGCTGGGCTACCGGCACTGTTCGCCGGGCTCAACCCGGAGCGCATCACGGTCGCCGCGATGGGTGCCGGCACCGGCCGGTACGCCATCGAACGCGCCTCCGAGTACACCGCGACCCGTTCGGTGTGGGGCGGCCGGACGATCGGCTCCCACCAGGGGGTCGCACACCCCCTCGCGCATGCGGCGGTGCAGGTGGAGCTGGCCCGGCTGATGATCCAGAAAGCGGCGGCGCTCTACGACGCCGGCCGCGACCTGGAGGCCGGGGTCTCCGCCAACATGGCCAAGTACGCGGCCGGCGACGCCGCGGCGCTGGCGGTGGACACCGCCGTGCAGGCGCTCGGCGGCGCCGGCATGACCACCGAGTACGGCGTGGCGACGCTGCTCGGCGCGGTACGGGCCGGCCGGATCGCTCCGGTCAGCCGGGAGATGATCCTCAACTTCGTCGCTCAACATCTCCTCGGTCAGGACAAGTCGTACTGAGTCCCGTGACGTGGTCGTCCCGAGTTGCGGCATGTCGCGGGATAAGTCGGGTGGGAAGGCGCAACATGCCGCAACCCGCGGCACAGGCACCCGATTTCCTCGTCGCCGTGTCCGACTCCGACGCGCATACTCACCGTCGTGAACGACACCGGAGCGGCCGGTCAGGCCCTGGACGACGCGATCGAGAACGTGTACGCCCTCTTCGCCCGCCATCAGCTGCCGGCAGACCTGACGGCCTGCGACCACTGTGTGAGCCCGGAGGAGGTGGATCTCTTCCGGCGTACGCCGCTGCGCCAGCTCACCCCGGATCAGCTCGGTGTCTACCTGCTCAACCCCGGCACCTTCGGCGACGACACGGAATTCCCGCACCTGCTGCCCCGGCTGCTGGAACTGTACGCCCGCGACCAGATGGACGGCTGGAGCAGGCCGGACGCGGTGACGAGACGGATCTCCTCGCAGTGGCGCGACTGGTCGACAGCCGAGCGGGCCGCCGTGACGCGCCTGTTGGCGACATGGTGGCGGCACATGCTGCACACCTTCGCTGGGTCGAACGAGGCTTGGTATCTGCTGGACGCCGCCCTGGAGTGCGGTGTCGACCTCACCTCCTACCTCGCCGCCTTCACCGAGATCGGCGAGGTCGCCGCGGCCCGCCACCTGGCCGACGTCATCGACTGGTGCGTCTTCTCGACCGTCCCGGACGACGACCGTTCGACCTTTCAGCGCTGGCTGGCCGGGGACGAGCCACTGGCCCTTCTCGACGCCGTCGCGACGCATGTCGCCGACCCGGCGGCCGCCAGGGAGATCAGCAGGGGACGAGAGCAGGCCGAGGCGCTCCGCGGCTGGCTGCGCGAGAAGGGCCTACGTCCGGACTGATCCGGGCATCGCCGCAGTCGCCGACTGCTCGGCGAGCCGAACCGGATCGGGCCGGGGTCAACTATCGGCAGGCGGCGTCTACCCGGTGGACCGGGCGTACCCGGCGGCCCAGCCCTTCCAGCAGGGAGTCCTCGACGTGGAAGTCGTGGATGCGCAGCCGGTACCGGGGCAGTTCCTCCTCCGAGGGGCAGAGCACCTGACCGCGTACCTGGTCGACCGGCACGTAGCGCACCCCACCGCGTTCCTGAAGGATCACCATGTTGACGTCGTCGGTGGTCACCACGTGCCCACGGATCTCCTCGGTGGCCTCGGCGGAGGTCACGCCGGGTTCACCCACAGTGGTCACGGTCAGCGGCAGCACCGGCGTGCTGATCACCGGCAGCGCCGCCCAGACCAGCACCACCAGCACGGCGAGCTGGGTCACCGGGGCGAGTGGCTGGATGACCACCCGGGGCAGCGGGCCGGCGACGAAGAGAGCCAGCAGCGGAGGTACGACCAGCAGCACGATCGGCAGCAGCTCGCCCTGCCGCCCGGCGTCGCGCAGCGTCGGTACGAGCAGCCAGAGGTAGCCAGCGTACGCCGCGACGACGATCAGGACGCGGAGGGCGGGACGCTCGTGCAGGCGTTCCGGCCGGAGCTGGAAGGCCGCCGCGACGGTGGGCAGCAGCAGCGGGAGATACAGCAGCGGCCAGGTCACCAGGGCCATCAGGAAGCTCGCCGCGACGAACCAGCCCGGCGTGATCTCCATCCACCGGGCAAAGAGCGGTCGGCGGGTCAGCCGGTGCCCGCTGGCGGCGAGTACCCCGCCGAGCGCGAACACCGCGACCAGCACGGTGGAGAGCAGGCGGGCCGCCGTGGTGAGGAAGCCGGCGAGCAGATTCACCGGTCCCACGTTGGCCACCAGCAGCAGCGTGGTCTGCAACTCACCGCCGGCCTCGATACCGAGCCGCAGCACCGAGAAGATCGCCGGTACGCCAACCACGGCCGTCCAGAACGACTGACTGGCCCGCGCCCGTCGCTCGGCCGGATCCCAGCCACCGGTGGTCTCCGTCCGGGCCGTACCGGGGGGCGGCTCGACCCGCCCCGCCGTGCTCGGCGGCGCCGAAGGCGGCGGGGCGGTCGGCTGCACGGGGGCTCGCAGTACGGGCGGCGGTGGGCCGCCTGCGCCCGGCTCGTCGGAGGCGGTGGCGGGTGCCGCACTCATCGTTGTGGTGCCTTGTCGTCGAAGTCCACAAGTCTCGGCACGTCGAGCGGTTGCGGCTGCCGCTTCTCGCCCCGCAGCCACGGCCCCAACGTGCGGTTGTACGCGGTCAGCCACGGGCTGGCTTCTCCGCTGCGCCCCTGCTGATAGCTCTTGTCGAGGAAGTAGGCGACCAGGTCCCGCAGGGCCGGGTCCCCGATTGGCACGCCGACGCCGAGCAGTTCGCTGGTGCCGAAGGGCATGTCGACGATCTCGAACTCGGTCGGGTAGCGGGCCAGGAAGCCGGCGAGGATCGTCTCGTCGGAGCTGACCGCGTCGTACTTGCCGGCCCGAATGCCCTTGACGCAGTCCCAGACGTCCTTGACCACGAGCGTGCGGACCTGGTTCTTCTCAAGTTCCGCCTCGGTGGTGGAACCGCCGCTGGTGCAGATCCGGTACTTCGGGTTCCGCAGGTCCTCGATGGTACGGATGGTGTCCTTGTGCCTGGTCGGCACCAGCACCTCCTGGGTGGTCACGAAGTACGGACCAGCGAAGCTGACGAGCTTCTTGCGTTCTTCCGTGATCGAGAAGCTGGAGACGACGAGGTCCACCACCCCGCCTTGGAGGGCCGGAATCCGGTCCTCCGTGGACACCGCCACGAATTCCAGCCGGTGCTCCCCCTCGTAGCCGAGGGAAGCGGCGATGTACCGGGCGATCTCGACGTCGAACCCGATGTGGTTCCCGTCGCGTATCTCGCCCATCAGCGGTTCGTCGTCGGCCACCCCGATCCGCAGGACGGGCTGGCCCCAGATGTGTGACTCGCGCAGCTTCTCCTGCACGGACGGCAGTTCCGGCTCCTTCTGGCTGTCGCAGCCGGCTGCCGCGCCGAGCAGCAGCGTCAGGGCGACCGCCGCAGTGGTCGCCGCCGCACGCCACCGGGAACTGGAGAGGCTTACCGCCATGGCCACCTCGCTACGTTTCGAGTTTCGGGTTGCACCGAAAGTAGTCGTCCGTGTCGAGTTACCACCATCCGGTGGTCGGTTCCGGCGTGGGTCACCGGCCGGAGAGTTTGACGAGTGACAGCAGGTGGGCGACCAACGTGATGGGAACGCCGAAGGCGGGGACGAGGCTCATCGGCAGGGTGGACATGAGTCCGGTGTCGACGTTGGTGAGCAGGAGGCCGGCCGGGCTGGCCGAGTAGAGGACGCCGAGGGTGACGGCGAGGATGAGATCGGCGATGCCCAGGGCTGTCCAGGCGACGAAGATCCGGTTGGCGCGGTCGACCACGAAGGCCGCCACCAGTGGCGCGGTCAACCCGATGGCCACGTCGCCGATCCCGGCCGGCAGCGCGAAGCCGGCCGGCAACGCGTCGACGGCGACGAGCGCCAGGAACGCCAGTCCCGCTACCCGCCAGGTCTGCAACAGGGTGAGGAACCGCAGGTCGAGGCGGCGGGCCCAGGCACGGAACCGCGACGAGCGTACGGCTAGGACGAGCACCGTGAGTGGCGGTACGCCGGCGGCGAGCGCGAGAGCCACTGGCGGATCGCCCGGTGGCGTGCGGAACGCGCCCAGGGCGCTGGCCGCGAGCGTGGCGCAGAACCAGCCGACAGCGACGAGCGCGGGCAGGGTCAACACCGAAGCATGGGTACGCACGGGCACGGTCACGAGCCCTCCAGAGTCGCTTGTGTTTTGCAAGTGACTCTATTGGGGTAGCTTGTGTATCGCAAGTGACTCGGAGGTGCGGATGTCTTCAGCCCGGAACGTGGCCCCCCGCTCGGACTGCGCCATCGCCGGCACGTTGGATCTCGTCGGTGACAGATGGTCCCTGCTCATCGTGCGTGACCTGCTGTTCCGCGGCAATCTCCGATTCGCGGACCTGGCGGCCTCAACCGAGGCGATGCCGACCAACACGCTCACCGACCGGCTACGTCGGCTGGAGGAGTGCGGGATCCTGGTGCGCCACCCCTACAGCGAGCGGCCCCGGCGGTACGAATACCAGCTGACCGAACGCGGCCGGGACCTCGCGCCGGTGCTGGACAGCCTCGCCACCTGGGGCATCACCCACCTGCCCGGCACCCGACGTCTCGGGGCCGGCTGACGCCGCCGTCACGGCCGCGCACAACCGGCGGTAGCCGCTTGGGTTCAGCGCGCGCCGGCGCACCCTGAGCGGCCAGGTCGCTCTTGGCGGTCTCCGCGCGCTGGGCCACCTCGGTCTCCGGCAGCTCCTCGAACGGCTGGATGTCGCCGTGGCAGACCTTGCCCCTCTTCGTTCGGCAAGCTGTTGTTCGTCAGCTGTTCCGCCTGGTGAAGCTGGCTGCTGTTGACAGATCGGCAATCTCCGACATTCTGGACGGGTGAGACGGTTCCCAGGATCCGACGCACGGACCGTGGCAGTGGCTGCGGCCCTGGCAGCGTTCTGGCTGCTCGCGGCGCTGGTGGTGGGGCGCCGGCAGGATCTGCTCGGGGTGGCGGGGGCGCTGCTCTGCGTTCTGCTCGCCACCGTCGCGGGGGTGGCCGTCACCGCTGCCCGGCAGCGTGACGCGGATGTTCGACCGGATAGCGGGCAGCCGTCCGGAGGGCCGGGTATCGAGCCGTTCGGCATTGATGCCGACACACTGGAGAGCCTGGGCGATCGGGAGGCGGTCCGTGCGCTGCGGGACCGGCATCGACGCGACCGGCGGGGACGCTGACGCCCGCGACCCTCCCGGGAGGTCAGCCGCTGGTGAGCGTGGGCGAGGCAAGGCCGTTGAGACCCCGACCGGCCAGGCATCGATAGGTGAGGTCAGTGTCCGCGTCAGCCGGCGGTAACACCTCAAGATTCCATCCCGCCGCCTGACGCATCCCGCTGACCAGACGGAACGTCTCCTCGTTGCAGACCTGGCGTACTCGGGGATCCGCGACGATCTCGTCGTGGCCGGCATCGGCCAGGGCGGCCGGCAACTTCCCCTGGGCGTAGCTCTCCCAGGTGTGCCGGGCGTCGCACGGCACTCGGCTGGCTTCGGCCTGCTGGCCACGCACCTGCACCGGCCCGAAGCACTCCAACTCCGCAGCGCACTGGGCACCCGTGGGAAGCGCCTCCTGATGAGTGGCGCAACCCGGGCGGAGCAGACCGGTGGCCGCCGGGCGGGCCGGCATGCTCGGCTGTGGCGACGGTCCACCACCGGCGGCCCAGGCGCCGACACCTGCCGAAGCCGCGAGGGCCACCACCCCTGCGGCCCCGAGGAACCAGCGGCGGCGACGGCTGCGCTCGGTGGAGCCCTCCCTGGCCGGCGGGGCGGCACGGCCGGCATCGTGGATGTTGGCGGCAACGCCGCTGGTCGGTGCCGCTGGAGGGGTCGACCCCCCGCTCGGTGCGGCCGAGCCGTCCAACGTCAGATTGGTGAGCATGTCGCGCAGTTCCGCGGCGGACGGCCGGTCACCGGGATCGTTGGCCATGCCGGCACGCAGCACGTCGACCAGGTCCTCCGGGATGCCGGGCAGGCTGGGAACCGGCTGGTGGAACATCTCCAACACGGTGACCAGGCTCGGGTTGCGCTCGCTCTGCCAGCGTGGGGGCCGGCCGTGCATGACCGCGTAGAGGGTGGCGCAGAGCGCGTACACGTCGACGGCCGGCGAGGGCGGACTGTGACTGAACATCTCGGGCGGCGCGTACGCCGGGGTGAGCACTTCCAGCGCGACGGAGGCGTCCCGCATCTCGGCGACCACGGCGAGCCCGAAATCGGCAAGCACCGCCGGGTTGAAGTGCGAGTGGAGGATGTTGGCGGGCTTGACGTCGCGGTGCAGCACGCCGGCGGCGTGTGAGTGGGCGATGGCGTCCGCGATCTTGACACCGAGATCCCGGGCCTCGACCGCGCCCAGCGGCGAGTTGCGCATCCGCTCGGCGTACGAGCCGTCGCAGAGTTCCATGATCAGGTAAGGGTGCTGGTCGATGGTGACCCCGACATCGAACAGGTCGACCACGTGCGGGTGGGACGACATCCGACCGGCGGCACGCGCCTCGCGCAGAAAACGGGCCTGATCCCGGTCGCTGGCCAGGGTCCGGTTCTCCACCTTGACGGCGACCTCGCGGCCCACCGAGATCTGCGTCGCGCGGTAGACCGTGGCGTAGCCACCCCGGGCAAACACCTGCAAATTAGTCAGACCGGGCACGATGGGCGTCGGCAGGGCGCCGGGCGGGGTGTCGGTCACAGTCTCGAAAATACCGAACTCTGCCGGCCGCTCAGTGAACCGCATCGGTGGCCGGCCCCACACCCGATGTCCCGGCACCGCGCCGGTCGTCGTCCTGCTCCGATTCGTCGGCAGTCGATCCGCTCCCCGCCGCCGGGGCGACCGCCCCGGACCGAGCAGCCGTGCCAGCGGGCCGGCGCGCGTCCCACCAGAGCCCGGCGGCAGTCGCCACCGCGCCCAGGCCCTCCCAGGCCGCCACCCCGAAGAACCGCCCCGGTGCGATGTCAGCAAGCACCGCGAGGGTGAAGACCGTGAACGTGACCAGCCGGAACACGACCGTGAAGCGGTAGAAGGCGCGCCACTCGGTGGCTGCGGCGAGCAGGTAGTAGACCCCCATGTTGAACGAGGCCATCGAGGATGCCGTCACGAAGACACCCGTGTAGTCACCCGGTGCCCGGCTCTGCGGGATCTCGAAGCCGAGCACCCGCAACAGCGCCTCCGGCCAGAGCAGGCCGACCGCCCCCATCACCAGCGCGAGCACGCCGAACACCGCGATCGTCCACCCCGCGACCGAACGCGGCAGCCTCATCTTCGCCCCCCTCGACGGCGCGACCGACGACATCGACGGTCGCGTGCACCCGCCACGCTAGCGGCCGGCCCCGACCGGCCACATCCCCGAAACCGCCAGATCCGTACCGGCCATCGATCGACCGGGCGTACCAGGTCGAGAGCCAGACCCCGCCGGGTGACGTTTCCGGGACATCGCGCCACAGTGCGGTCACACCGGCGGCGTGGCCGGGCGCGGGCACGTCGAGGTCGCGGGCGGGTGCGGTCAGCCGGGGGTTCGCAGGCGGTTCAGCAGCGCCTCCGCAGCGGCCCGCTCACTGCGCTGCTCGGTGGCGTACGCCAGCCGGACCGCGTCCTCGGCGCTGGCCTTCGCCTCCGCCGGCCGCCCGCACGCGGCCAGCGCCTCGGCCAGGACGCTCGCCGCGACCACCTGGCTGCGGACATCCTCGGCCTGCACCCGCACCGCGCGGTGGGCCCAGTCCAACGCCTGTTCGCGCTGGCCGTGGGCGAGCAGGGCCGAGGCGTACCGCGCCATCGACTGCCGGCGGGAGAAGAGCAGGGACGGGGTGGTGGCCGCCATCGTGGCGACCGGAGCGAGCAGACCGACCGCGGTACCCGAGTCGCCGGCCGCCAACCGGGCGGTGGCCAGCAGCACCCGGGGAGCGACCTGGGCCGGTGCCTGCGGATTGTGTGGTTCCACAGTGGTGAGCACCGCGCGGGCGTGCCGCTCGGCGCCGGCCACGTCGCCCATTTCCAGCGCGACGAAGCCGCGCAGCGTACCGGCCATCCCGGTGAGCAGCGGGTGACCGGTCCGGTGGCCGTACGCGAGCGCGTCGGTGAGCAGGTCCGCGGCGTGCTCCGGCTCGCCCAGCCCTCGGGCGACCACGCCCCGGACCACAAGCGCGAAGCCCTGCCCCCAGTCGTCCGAGGCGGCGGCGAAATCCCGGTACGCCCGCCGGGCTTCCCGGTCGGCGTCGACCAGCTCACCCAGCTCGGCGTTGGCGTACGCGTCGACCGCCCGGAGGGTGCCCACCGCCCACGCCTCGCCGACCCGTTCACCGAACGGCAGGAACACCCGGGCCAGCCGGCGCGCTTCCCGCAGCCGACCAGCGAGCAGCCGGGCGAAGGCGGTGGTGCCGCGCAACCACGCCCGTCCGTACGGGTCCTTGAGCTCGGCGAAGAGCCGGGCGGCCCGGCCGAGGACCGCGTCCGTGCCGGCGAAGTCGCCCCGGGTGGTGGTCACCCAGGCGAGGTTCTGCAACGACCACGCCTGTCCCCGGCGGTCCCCCGCGCCCAGACTCACCTGGTACGCCGCCGCCAGCCGGCTGCTGGCCTGGCCCAGCCGGCCGACCAGGAAGTCGGTCATGCCCAGCCGGCGCATCGCCGAGGCACGCAGGGCGGGCAGGTCGGCGTCCCCGGCCACCTGAAGCGCCTCCTGCCAGCAGGACTCGGCCCGCCGTAGATCACCCATCACCTGCTGGGCCTGCCCGGCGAGCAGCAGGGCACTGGCCCGGGTCGCCGGATCTCCCACGTTCGCGGCGATCTTCTCGGCCGAGGCCAGCGCGTCGGTGGCCCGACCCACCTGGAGCAGTGCCCGGGCGTGCGCCACCCGGTCGACGGCGGGGATTCCGTCGCGGGCCAGTTCGGTGGCGCGTTCGGCGTACTCGACGGCCAGTGCCGGCTCCCCCGCGTGCAGGGCCCGGCGGGTGGCCCGGCCGAGCGCCGCCACGCCCAGCGGCGCGACCGCCCGGGCCGGCGCGTCCGGACGTAGAGTGACCGCGTCGGCCAGCGCGGTGGCCCGCTCGACGTGCTCGGCCACGAAGTCGTCCCGGGACGCCTCAGGGAAGCCGCCCGGGCCGGTTCCGGTGCCGCTCGGGCTGGCGACCTCGGTCACCGGAGCCGCCCAGCGGGCCAACGCGGCGTGCCGTTCCGCCAGCTCCGCCTTGCTGATTCCGGAGTACGCGGCCTCCCGCATCAGCGGGGTGGCGAAGGCGTACCCGCTCCGGGTGCGGTGCAGCATCCGGCGTTGCAGCAACTCCTCCACGGCCCGTTCCAGCTCGACGGCGGCGACGGCGGCCGGACGGCCGTCACTGGCGGTGCGCTGCTCCCGCAGCGCCTCCAGCGCACCGTCGGGCACGGTGTCGCCGACCACCGCGGCGTCCCGCAGCACCGAGCGGGCCTCCGCCGGCAGGGCGTCGATCCGGGCGGCGAGCACCGCCGCGAGGTCGCGGGAGAGCAGTCGGCTGCCCAGTGAGCCCGGTGCCAGCCGCCAGGTGTTGCGTGCCCCGGCGGTGAGCGCCCCGCGTTCCATCAGCAGGGTGACCAGCTCCGCCAGGTAGAAGGGGTTGCCCTGGGCGGTGGCGAGCAACCGGTCGGCGTCGGGTTGGGGCAGCCGTCCACCGCCGAGGTAGCTGGTCAGCAACCGGGCCGCGTCTGCGCCTCGCAGCGGCGGCAGCGGCTGCACCTCGGCGTCGGACACCCGGGCCAGGGTGCCAGCGGTACGGACCAGTTCGGGTCGACCGAGCAGCAGCACCAGCACCGGACCGGCGAGCCGGGACAGCGTGACCTCCAACGCGCCGATGGTCTCCGCGGTGGCATCGTGCAGATCGTCCACGATCACCATCAGCGGTGCCTCCTCAGCGAGCGCACTGAGCAGGTCGGCCACCGCGTTGGGCACCGCGTCGACGTCGGCGGGCGCCTGGGCGGTGCTCCACTCGCCCTGGTCCGTCGGGCCGCCCGCGGGGAGTTCCGCGTACCCGAGCAGAGCCAGCAGCTGATCGGTGGCGACCGGGGCCGGCTCCGTCCGGGTACGGCTGAGCCGTTGCCCGAGCCGGCGCAGCCGCTCCTCCACTGCGGCCCGGGTGACCGCGGTCGCGGTGTCGTTCGGCAACCCCGTCGCGGCGCGTACCAGGTCGGCGAGGGGCGCCAGCCGGCGACGCTCGCCGAACGCGGCACAGCGCACCGAGAGAACCCGGGCACCGGTATGCGCGGCGTACCGGCCGGCACCTACGTCGTAGCCGGCGGCGAGGCGTTCCACCTCGGCGGCGAACCGGGACTTGCCGATGCCCGCCTCGGCCGTCATCAGCAGCACCCGGGGCTCGGTACGGTCGATCACCTCGGCGAGTCGGCCGGCCACCCGACCGATCTCGGTCTCCCGGCCAACGAACGGCGCTTCGTCGCCCAGACCCGAGCGGGTACCGGGTGCGTCCAGCAGGCCGAGCAGCTCGTACGCCTCGACCGGCTCCCGCTTGCCCTTGAGCCGCAGCGGTCGCAACGCCCGCCAGCTCGCGACGTGCCGGGTCGCCGCGGCGGTACGCCCACCGGCGTAGACCGCACCGACGGCGGCGGCGTCGGCCAGCCGGGCGGCGGTGTTCACCGTGTCGCCGATGACGGTGTACTCGATGGCGGCCTGGATGCCGGCGATCACGTCACCCGTGTTGAGCCCGACCCGTAGTCCCAGCGGCGCGCCGCCGCCCCGCTCGTCGTCGAGCACCCGGCGCACCGCACGCTGCATCGACAACGCGGCGCGTACCGCCCGCTCGGCGTCGTCCTCGTGCGCCACGGGGGCACCGAAGACCGCCATGATCCCGTCACCGGTCAGCTTGTCGACATGCCCGCCGAAGGTCTTGACCGCCCCGGCCAGCGCGGCCAGCACCCGGTCGGTGACCGCGCCGACGCGTTCCGGGTCGAGATCCTCCGACCAGGAGGTGAAGTCGGACAGGTCGCCGAAGAGCACGGTCACCACCCGACGCTCGGCGGCGGGCAGGGTCGCGGCGGCCGGCAACGCGGCGCCGCAGTTGTGGCAGAACCGGGCGCCGGGCACGGCGACGGTTCCGCACACCGGGCAGGTCACGCTGGATCCAACCTCGCGTCGCCGCCGTCGGATTCCCGGCCGAGGTATTCGAGTTGGGCGCGCACCGACCATTCCGCCGCCCACCACAGCGACCGGTCGACGTCGGCGTAGACCGCGGCGACCACCTCGGCCGCGGTCCGCGCCCCCGCGTCCAGCGCCGCCCGGACCTGGTCGAGGCGGGCGCGGCGGTGGGCGAGATAGAAGTCGGCGGCGGCACCGCAGTCGGCCAGCGCCGGGCCGTGCCCGGGCAACGCCGGCACGCCCCGGTACGTCGAGAGCAGCTCCAGACTCGCCAGGTAGTCACCGAGGTGCCCGTCCGGGTGCGCCACGACGGTGGTGCCCCGGCCGAGGATCGTGTCACCGGTGAGCACCACCCGCTGACCGTCCCGCTCGGCCAGGAAGCAGACCGAGTCGGCGGTGTGGCCGGGGGTGGCGAGCAGGCGGATCTCCAGGCCGAAGCCGCTCAGGTCCTGCCCCGGCCCGGTCAGCGGCTCACCACCGACGGTGTGCGCCGGGTCGACGGCGAGGACGGCGGCTCCGTCGAGCAGGTCGTGCAGGCGCGCCGAGCCTTCGGTGTGGTCCGGATGGCCATGGGTGATCAGCACCAGCCCGATCGGCCCCTGCGCGACGATCGCCGCGAGGTGCGCCTCGTCCGCCGGGCCCGGGTCGACGACCACGGCCGGCTCGCCCGGCCGGGCCCGCAGCAGCCAGGTGTTGGTGCCGTCCAACGTCATCGGCCCCGGGTTGGGTGCCCGCAGCAGCGCCGCCCAGTCCGGCAGTTCGCTGGCGAGGGCGGTCACCGCCCCCGTCACATGCCCTCCCATGGCTGCGATCGTACGACCCCACGAACGCAGCCCCGCGATCTTGCAGTTCCGGTCCCCGATTCGTCCTCGTTAGAGGTCTTCGTCCGGCCGGAAACTGCAAGATCGCGGCAGGTCAGGAGACCTCGACGATGACCTCGACCTCCACCGGCGCGTCCAGCGGGAGCTCCGCGACACCGACGGCCGACCGGGCGTGCCGGCCCGCCTCACCGAAGACGGTGCCGAACAGGTCCGACGCGCCGTTGATGACACCCGGCTGCCCGGTGAAGCCGGCTGCGCTGGCGACGAACCCGGTCAGCTTCACCACCTTGACCACGTTTTCCAGACCGACAAGCGAGTCGATCGCGGCGAGCGCGTTCAGTGCGCAGCGTTGGGCCAGCTGCTTGGCCTGCTCGGCGGAGACACCGGCACCGACCTTGCCGGTTGCCAGGAGCTTGCCTTCGGCCATCGGCAGTTGCCCGGAGACGTACACGTGCTGCCCGGACTGCACCGCCGGCAGGTAGCTCGCCACCGGCGGCACCACCTCCGGCAGCTCCAGACCGAGTTCCGCCAGCCTGGCGTGGGGTCCGTTGGCCACGGCACTCATGCCTTCGGGCGCTTCAGGTAGGCGACCAGCTGCTCCGGGTTCGGCCCGGGCACGACGGAGACGAGTTCCCAGCCGTCCTCACCCCAGTTGTCGAGGATCTGCTTGGTCGCGTGGACCAGCAACGGGACGGTGGCGTATTCCCACTTCTGCATCGGTGGAGTGCTCCCTCGGTGGCATGGACACTTCGGGACACAGCCTACGGTCCGCCGGCCGGCCGGGACGCGGGACGCTGGTCAGCATCGGGCCACTGCTCGGGAGCGGCCCGTTGCTCGGGTGCCGGCGACAGTTCCCCGCAGGGGCCGGAGTGGTCGTAGGGCTGGGGGCAGCGCGTGCGATCCGGCAGCAACAGGTCGCAGAAGACCCGGTGCCGGTTGTTCTGGTCGTCGGCGGTCGACACCTCGGTCTCACCGGCGTCGAGTTCGAGCAGGAAGTTCAGCGAGGTGGCCAGCCGACCGGCCAACGCGGTGGCGGCGGCCAGATCGGTCACCCGGATGGGCAGGTGAATGACGTACCCGGGGCCGTCCTCCTCCCGTCCGCCGGTCGGCTCGGCACTCGTGACCGGGTCGACGGGACGCCGATACGACCGCTCGTTGACCGGCAGCCGGCCGGAGGAGTCTCCGCCAGCTGTCCGGCTGCCCCGCCGCAGCCCGGCGGGGAACTGGGCTCGGGGGGTGTTGTCCGTGTCGCGCATGCACTGCCTCCGGGCGTCGTACCTGGTCACGGCGTCGCCCACCGGTCCGGGACCCATCCGCCCGGCCCGGGCCGGGGCGTGCCGGAGCGACCGTAGGACCGGGGCACCGGTCCCATCAACAGGACGCGCGCGCCTGATCGCGTTCGGTCACATTTGCGACACCCGGCCAGCGGAAAGTTGATCGCGATCGTCGTACCGGACAGACCGGGCCCTCCGCAGCGGCGCCGCGGACCGCTACCCTTCCCGTCTGGACGGGCGCCCGGCCCGGCCACCCGATCCCACGCGCACCGCCTTCATGCGGTGCTGCGCCGCACCCGGGGGGACCGATGACCCAGCCACCCGTCGGCGGCCCGACCGGCCCCACCGACCTCCCGCCGGCCGGCTCACCGGCCCAGCCCTCGCCACCGGCCACCGGCCACGGTGCGCCGCCCGCGCCGCCCGAGGGCGGGTATCGGCCGCAGCACTCGCCGGCCGGACCGCCGCGTAAGCGGGGGCCACTGCTGGCCTCGCTCACGCTTGTCGTGGTGCTGCTGCTCTGCGCCGGAGGCGGGGTGGCCGCCTTCCTCACCCTGCGCAACACCGAGTCGGGCGAGGGCGCGCCCGATCCGTCGGTGGCGGTCGACGACTTCCTGACCGCGATCTACCAGGACCGTGACGCCGCCAAGGCGGCGGCTATGGTCTGCACCGCCGCGCGCGACCAGGACAAGATCCGGGCCAAGGTGTCCGAGGTCGAGGAGTATGTCGCGACCTACCAGAACCCCCGGTTCCGGTGGGACACGCCGACCGTGGACAACGAGACCGGCGACCGGGCGACGGTCACCACCACGGTGACCGTCACCACCGCCGACGAGAAGATCGCTGATCAGGATCTGCGCTTCACGGTGATCCGTAAGACCGGCTGGTGGGTCTGCGAGGTCGCCTGAGCACGCCGGATGGATAGGCTCGACGGGTGGGAGCAGCGCAGCGACCGACTGACCGGGCCGGCATCGACTGGCCCGCCCGCCTGCACGTGGTGACCGGCAAGGGCGGCACGGGCAAGACAAGCGTGGCCGCCGCGCTGGCCCTTGGCCTGGCCGCCGGTGGTCGACGCACCCTGCTGGTGGAGGTGGAGGGGCGTCAGGGCATCGCCCAGCTCTTCGGCACCGAACCGCTGCCGTACGCCGAGCGGCACCTGGTCGACGCCCCCGGCGGCGGGACGGTGGCGGCGCTCGCGGTGGACGCCGAGGAGGCCCTGCTCGAATACCTCGACATGTTCTACAAGCTCGGCGCGGCCGGCCGGGCGCTGCGCAAGTTCGGTGCGATCGACTTCGCCACCACGATCGCTCCCGGTCTGCGCGACGTGCTGCTCACCGGCAAGGTCAAGGAGGCCACCACCCGCACCGTCGACCAGCGACGGGTGTACGACGCGGTGGTGCTGGACGCGCCACCGACCGGCCGGATCGGGCGTTTCCTGAACGTCACCGCCGAGACCGCCCGGCTGGCCAAGATGGGGCCGATCAAGACGCAGAGCGACGGAGTCTCCGCGCTGCTGCGCTCACCGATGACCGCCGTGCACGTGGTGACTCTGCTTGAGGAGATGCCGGTACAGGAGACGGTCGACGCGATCGCCGAGCTGACCTCGCTCGGTTTCGGTGTGGGGCGGGTGATCGTCAACGGGACCAGGGCACCGCTGCCGACCGGACGATTGGTCACGGAAGCGGAACTGACGCGGGGTCTGCGCGCGGCGGGGCTGCCAGCCAGCACGGGGATCGTCACCGGCCTGCACCACGAGGCGCGGGATCTGATGATCCGCCGGGAGTTGGAGGATTCGCTCCGCACCGATCTGGTGGACCTCGGCGTGCCCCTGGTCGAACTACCGCTGCTGCCCGACGGGGTGAACCGCGCCGGCCTGGAGGTGCTCGCCGCCGCGCTCGTCCAGGCCGATTGACTCACACCTCACCTCGGCCTGGCGCGCGGAGCCGGTCAGCCCGATACGCTCGATTGGTGCCTTCCGACAACGCCGCGCCGCCGCTGGACGTCGACCGGATCCTGGCCGATCCGGGAGTTCGGATCGTGGTCTGCTGCGGTGCGGGCGGGGTGGGCAAGACGACCACGGCCGCCGCGCTCGCGTTGCGCGCCGCCGAACAGCACGGACGCCGCACGGTGGTGCTCACCATCGACCCGGCGCGGCGGCTGGCCCAGTCCCTCGGCCTGACCGAGCTGGACAACACGCCCCGGCAGGTCAAGGGGATCGACGTCGAGGACAGCGGCGGCGAACTGCACGCCATGATGCTCGACATGAAGCGCACCTTCGACGACGTGGTGCTGGCGCACACCGATCCGGCGAAGGCGGCGGAGATCTTCGCCAACCCCTTCTACCAGGCCATGAGTTCCACCTTCGCCGGCACGCAGGAGTACATGGCGATGGAGAAGCTCGGCCAGTTGCACGCGCGGGGCGAGTGGGACCTGATCGTGGTGGACACTCCCCCGTCGCGCTCGGCACTGGACTTCCTCGACGCACCGGCCCGGCTGTCGCGGTTTCTCGACGGGCGGATGCTAAGGCTGCTGCTCGCGCCGGCAAGGACCGGCGGTCGCAGCATGTTCAGCCTGGTCACCGCCTCCTTCGGGATGTTCTCCCGGGTGGTGCAGAAGGTGATCGGCACCCAGTTGTTGACGGATCTGTCCGGCTTCGTCGCCGCGCTCGACTCGATGTTCGGCGGGTTCCGGCAGCGCGCCGAGCAGACGTACCGCATCCTCCAGGCGCGGGAGACGGCGTTCCTGCTGGTCGCGGCGCCGGAGCCGGACGCGGTCCGGGAGGCCGCCTACTTCGCCGGCCGGCTGGGCGCGGAGCAGATGCCGCTCGCCGGCCTGGTACTCAACCGGGTGCACCGGCCGACGGTGACCGAACTGGGCGCGGCGGAGAGCCGGGCCGCCGCCGACCGCCTGGCCGCGGCCGGTGGCCATGAGGGCACCGTCGAGGTGTTGCGGGCGCACGCCGCCCTGGCCGAGCAGGCGGTACGGGAGCAGCAGGTGGCAGCGCGGTTCACCGAGGCGTTTCCCCAGGTGCCGGCCGTGTCGGTGACGGCGCAGCCCGCCGACGTGCACGACGTCGACGGGCTACGGACGATCGCGGCGGCGATCAGCCGCCACTGACCGACGGTGGGTGCGGCCGGAAGCCGCAGCCGACCGTGCCGGTGGTTCAGTTGCCGGTCGCGGCCAGGATCTTGTCCTTGCCGGCCTTGTCCTTGGCGTTCTTCTTCATCGCCGCCTCGAACATCTTGCGCCAGCTGGTGACCTGGGGATGGCGACGCAGCAGCGCGCGACGTTCCCGTTCGGTCATGCCACCCCACACGCCGAACTCGATCCGGTTGTCCAGCGCGTCGGCCAGGCACTCGTACCGGACTGGGCAGCTCCGGCAGATCCGCTTGGCCACGTTCTGTTCGGCGCCCTGTACGAACAACGCGTCCGGGTCCCCGTTCTGACATGCCGCCAACGACGGCCAGTCAGTGATCATGCCCATCTGTACACGTCCCCCCTTGCTGTACTACCGACGCCGTCGCGGGCCAGCCGGCAATCCCCCCGGGTCGTCCGGCACGCCTTACCCCAAGGCGGCACAGACGACATGTGGCGCTGTCGCCGCCTACATCATGCTCTGTAGTCGCACGATTACGCAACGTTGTCGGCGAAATCCATCATTCCGGACACTCCCGGCTTCTCGGGCCCGGGACCGCCGCTTACCCCACCGAGGTCGCCGAAAACGCTGCGAGCCACCTCCATGAGGAGGAAACTCGGCTCGAATCCACGCAACCGGACACCCGGTGCCACGCGTCTAGCACAACGAGGCCGGCGCGCGCAGGAAATGGGGAAAAGACGCCCCAGCGCCCCTCGTTACCTGTTCGCGTACCCTGTCGAGGTGACCTGGATGCGGAAACGTGACCACAACGTCCTGACCAACGCCGCATCGCTGCTCATCTGTGGGCTGTTGGCCGGCGTGGTGGTCGCCGCTGCGGCTTTCCCCGCGGTGGCGATGTCGGGCCTGGCCGCGAAGGCCGGCGCGGAGACCTTCGGCGCGCTACCGAAGGAACTCACCGTGGCCCGCGCACCACAGATCAGCTACCTGCTCGCCTCCGACGGCAAGACACCGCTGGCCACCATGTACGACGAGAACCGGCGGGACGTCAAGCTCGCCGACATCTCGGAGAACATGCGTAACGCGATCATCGCCGCCGAGGACCACGACTTCTACAACCACAACGGGGTCGACCTCAACGGCGTGGCCCGGGCCTTCGTCAACAACAGCCAGGCCGGCGCCGACCGGCAGGGCGCCTCGACGTTGACCATGCAGTACGTCCGGATGGGCATCGCGTACTCGGCCACGCACCCGGCCGACGTGATCGCCGCGACCGAGGACACCAGCGCCCGCAAGCTGCGCGAGATGCGGTACGCACTCCAGCTCGACAAGGAGATGTCGAAGGACGAGATCCTGGAGCGCTACCTCAACCTCGCCGCCTTCGGCAACGGCGCGTACGGCGTCTACGCCGCCAGCCAGGTCTACTTCAACAAGCCCCCGAAGAACCTGAAGATCGAAGAGGCGGCCATGCTGGCCGGCCTGGTGAAGGCACCCACCGCCTTCGACCCGACCACGAAGGACGGTTACCCGCACGCGGTCGACCGGCGCAACTACGTGATCGACAACATGGTCAAGACCGGGGCGATCACCCAGCAGCAGGCCGATGAGGCCAAGGCCGTCAAGCTGGTGGTCAAGGGCAAGCGGGCCCCCAACGGCTGCGTCGCCACCAACAAGAACGCCTGGGGCTTCTTCTGCGACTACTTCTACCGCTGGTGGATGTCGCAGGAGACGTTCGGGTCGACCTCGTACGACCGGGAGCGGCGGCTCAAGAGCGGCGGCTACACGATCATCACGACCCTGGATAAGCAGGCCCAGACCGGCGCCGACAAGGCGGTGCGCCGGGCGAAGCCGGTGACCGCCAAGGAAGCCGCCATGGTCGCGGTGGTCGAGCCCGGCACCGGCCGGGTCCGGGCGCTGTCGGTCAACCGGAACTTCAAGCTCGACAACCCCGACAAGCCCAAGAACAAGCCGCACAGCGACCCGAAGCAGCGCGAGAAGGGCAAGCGGGGCAACTATCCGAACACGGTCAACCCGCTGCTAACCGGCGGCGACGGCATCACCGGCTACCAGGGCGGCTCGACCTTCAAGATCTTCACCATCGTGGCCGCGCTGGAGAAGGGCATCCCGCTCAGCTACACCTTCAACGCGCCGCAGCAGTTCAAGTCCGAGTACATCATCGACAGCAGCAGCCCCGCCGCCTGTCCGGGCACGAACCTCTACTGCCCGACGAACTCAGGTAAGAAGGCCGGCGGCGTGCAGAACATGTGGAGCGCCTTCTCCGCCTCGATCAACACGTACTTCGTTCCGTTGCAGCAGCAGGTCGGCGCGGAGAACGTGGTGGACGTGGCCAAGCGCCTCGGCATCCAGTTCCGGCAGAGCAAGGACGCGGATTTCGCCAACACCAAGGAGGCCGCGCACCAGTGGGGCGCGTTCACCCTGGGCGTTTCGCAGGTCACCCCGCTGGATCTGGCAAACGCGTACGCCACCCTGGCCGCCGACGGCAAGTACTGCGAGCCGATCCCGGTGCAGGAGATCCGGGACCTGGACGGCAACAAGCTGGACGTGGCCAACCCGCGCTGTGAGAAGCGGATCAGCACCGAGGTGGCCCGCGCGGCGGTGGACGCCGCCCGGTGCCCGGTCGGCGACAACTCCTCCACCAGCAAGTGCGGCGGCAGCCGGACCGCGGCCCAGACCAAGGGCATCGTCAACGCCCCGGTGGCCGGCAAGTCCGGCACCACCGACTCCGAGAAGAGCGCCGCCCTGGTCGCGATGACCAAGCAGTACGCGGTGGCCGGCATCATGGCCGACCCGGACTGGCCGCAGACCAATGCCAAGATGAAGCACAACCAGCCGGACGGCATCAACCCGCCGGTCTGGGAGACGCTGCGCGACGCCATGAAGGGCAAGAAGCGGATCGACTTCGACCCGCCCGGTAAGAAGATCTCCCTGGGCGACCAGCGCACCATCCCTGGCGTCGGATGCCTGTCCCTCGACCGGGCCAAGTCCCGCCTCTCCGGCGCTGGCTTCGAGCCGATCGTCTCCAGCAGCCGGGTCACCTCCGACTGCCCCGCCGGGACGGCCGCCGGCACCAGCCCCAGCGGGCGCACCATCAAGGGCGGCATCGTGACGATCATGGTCAGTGCCGGTAAACCCAGCAACGGCGGCGGTGACGACCGGCCGGGGAACGATTCACCCTCCGGCCCGCCCAACAACCCGGGCCGTCCGCCGGACCGGCCCGGCGGCTGACCGCCGCAGCAGCGCTCGAACGGGCGGGCACCCCGAACCAGGGGGTGCCCGCCCGTTCATGTGGCGTGACCTGCCGCCAGCAGGAGATAAGGGCCGGGATGGATATTCGGCTGGGACGATTCAGAGGCCCAGCTGGCGGCGTACCTCGGCGGCCACCCGGCCCCCCTCGGCCTGGCCGGCCACCGCGGCCTGAGCCGCCTTCATCGCCGGTCCCATCTGGGCCTTGCCGGTGAAGCCGCCCGCGGCGAGCGCCTGCGTGACCAGCTCGGTCAACTCGGCGTCGGAGAGCTGCTTCGGCAGGTAGCGGTCCAGCACCTCGCCCTCGGCGTTCTCCCTCGCGGCCTGCTCGGCGCGGCCCGCGTCGGCGAAGGCGGTGGCGGCCTCGCGGCGCTTCTTGGCCTCCTTGGTCAGCACGGCCATCACCTCGTCGTCGCTGAGCTCCCGCTTGGCCTTGCCGGAGACCTCGGCAGTGCCCACGGCGGCCAGGGCCATCCGCAGCGTGGAGGTGGTCAGCTCGTCGCGGGCCTTCAGGGCGGCGCGCATGTCGGCGGTGAGGCGGTCCTTCAGCGTGCTCATGGACGGTCAAACTACCCTGATCGGCATGCGAAAGCGCACACTATTCCGGCTCGCGACCGCAACCGTCGCGACGGGTGCCGCCGCCCTGGCGTACGCCTCCCTTGTCGAGCGCAACATGTTCACCCTCCGCCGCTTCGATGTGCCGGTGCTGCCGACCGGCACCGAGCCGCTGCGCGTGCTGCACCTGTCGGACCTGCACATGACCCCCAACCAGGTACGCAAGCAGCAGTGGGTCGCGTCGCTGGCCGCTGTGGATCCCGACCTGGTGGTGGTGACCGGCGACAACATGGCGCACCCGGGCGCGGTGCCGGGGGTGTTGCGGGCACTGCAACCTCTACTCGACTACCCGGGTGCGTTCGTGTTCGGCTCGAACGACTACACCGGGCCGGTCTGGAAGAACCCGTTCACCTACTTCCTGCCTGACCGGGAGTACACCGAGGGCGTCGAGCTGCCCTCCGAGGAACTTCGTGACGTGCTCGTCGGTGCCGGCTGGGTCGACCTGAACAACCGGCGGAGCACGGTCAAGGCCGGCGGCCGGGCGATCGACATGGTCGGGGTGGACGACCCCCACGTCGAGCGGGACGACTACGCCTCGGTCGCCGGGCCGATCTCCCTCGACGCCGACCTCTCCATCGCGCTCACCCACTCGCCCGAGCCCGCGCTGCTCGACGAGATGGCCACTGACGGCTTCGGGCTGCTGCTCGCCGGGCACACCCACGGCGGGCAGGTCTGCGTACCGGGGGTAGGAGCGTTGGTGACCAACTGCGGGCTGCCCCGGTCGATGGCGAAGGGCCTGCACCGCTGGCCCGGATCGGACTCCTGGCTGCACGTCTCCGCCGGGCTCGGCACCCATCCGACCGCCCCCGTCCGGTTCGCCTGCCCTCCGGAGGCCAGTCTGCTCACGCTGATCCCGCGCTGACCACCCGCGCCCCGGGTACCGAGTTTGAGCCTCGGGACGGGTGGGCTACTATTTGTCGGCACGCCTCGGGGTGTGGCGCAGCTTGGTAGCGCGCTTCGTTCGGGACGAAGAGGTCGTCGGTTCGAATCCGGCCACCCCGACCAGGTGAGGGGCACATCCAGCCACTGGATGTGCCCCTCTTTGTGGTGTGCCAACGCCATCGCCCAACCGACGCATCGGGCACTGTGAGTTTCCGAAGTCAGGTTTGGCCTATGGGTCGACGGGGATGCGCGGTCATGCGCATCGACGTGGACGAGCCCGACGCCCGCGACCTGTTCTGGGAAGGGATGCGGGACGTCGCCGACGCCGCCGCGCGTCATCAGGATCAAGACATCTACCAGGCAATCGTCAAGATCGGCAGAGCTGCTCTGGCGCAGGGCATCGAGGTGGTCTCGTCGGGCGGGCTGTTCCTGCAGTGCCCGATCTGCGCCGCCCTGCCCGGCCAACGCTGCGTCAACGTTGCCGGTCATCCGCTCGGAGATCGTGCCTGTCACCCGGAGCGCGTGGAGTTGTCGGCCAAGGCATTCAAGGGCGAAGTGCCGATTCCGCCTCCGCTGCGCTGACCCCCTGGCCCGGCCTGCCGACGTCGAATCTGCCGCCTCAGCCGACCCGGCGGCGGTGTTCGCGGCGCAGCCGAGCGGCCTGCACGGCGGCGACACCGAGGAGAATCAGGAGCACCGGGCCGCCGCCGAGGACGACGAGGCCGGCACCGATGTTCGCACCGATCGCTCCGGCGGTCACGATCCGCCAGGCGAGACCGATCAACACACCGGCGACAAGCAGCGGTACGAGCGCGGACCACACGCGCGGATCGAGTTTGCGGGTGACGGTGGCGCGGATCAGCAGGGCCAGCGACGCCAGCAGGAGCGCGCTGGCCACGACCACCAGGACCCGGTCACCGGTCGCACCCAGGCTGACCGGCTCCACCGCGTAGTCGAGCGACTCTCCCTCGGCCGCGAGTCGCCGCGCCGCCTCGCCGGTCAGGTCGCCGACGAGCCAGGCGGTCACCACCGGAGTGCTCAGCAGCAGGGCCACCACCAGCACCGCAAGACCACGCCTCATCCCGACACCCCTTTGTCCCGCCCGGGCCGCCGAGTCGGACGGACCGGAGCGGCCACCGGCGACCTCAGCGAACCACGATAGTGATTCTCGTCGTTCTTTGTCGCCGTGCGCCGGTCAAAAGCCGCAGGTCATGCCGGCGGTGTGGCTCACCTGGACGGTGTGCGTGACGCAGCCCGACCGGGACACCACGTGCAACAGCAGTGCGGTCGGCTCGGCGACCCACCCGATCTGCTCGTCGTCGCTCATGGTCAGCGTCGACTGCCGCCAGGTGCTGGGTGCGACGGTCAGCACCGTGCCCGCGAAGGTGGCGGTCACCGGACGGTGCAGGTGGCCGGCGGCGACGCGTACCACATGGGGGTGTCGGCGCAGCACCTCGGCGAGCTCGGCACCGTCGGCGAGCCGGATCGAGTCGGCGATCGGGATGCCGACCTCGACCGGCGGGTGGTGCAGGCAGACCACGGCCGGCACGTCGGGGCGCGCCGCCAGCACCCCGTCCAGCCAGGCGAGCTGCTCCTCACCGAGCCGCCCGCCGTTCGAGCCGGGGACCAGGGAGTCGAGCACGACGACGGTCGCTCCAGGGTGATCGACCTGGTAGTGAGCGGAGAAGCCACCGCCGAGCCAGGGCGTGCCGCCGAAGGCGTCGAGCAGCGACTCCCGGTCGTCGTGGTTGCCGGTGACCAGGTGCACCGGCAACGGGAACCGGCCGAGCACCTCGCGCAGCACGGCGTACTCGTCGGGCCGGCCGTGATCGGCCAGGTCGCCGGTGATGACCACGCAGTCGGGTCGGGGATTCAGCGCCAGCACCCGGCCGAGCGCCCGGTGCAGGCCGGCAGCCGGCTCGGCACCGAGGACGCCGGTGGTCAGGTGCGGATCGCTGAGGTGAGCGATGAGCATCGGGCCTCCACTAGACCGGAGAATCCCACGCTATCGCCGCCGCGCCCGACGCGTGGGCCCACAGGCCGCGTCCACACCCTGTGGATAGCACATGTGTACGACCACAGCCGGCTCTCAGCCACGCGTGAGTACGCTTGATCCGCGACCCGGCGCCACCGGGAACCGATCCGACCTGGAACGACGTGCGAGTGGATCACCAGCGAGTCATCCGTGACGTCACGGTCCGCCTGCCCATGGCGTCGACCGTCACCGAGGTCTGCGAAGCGGCCGTCGACGCTCTCGCCCGGTACACCCCTGCCACGATCGCCGTCCTACTGCACGTGCACGGCCGGCTCCGCTGCGTCGCCGCCACCGGATCCTGGCAGGTCTTCGCCACCGTCGCGCCGGACGCCGGCATCGTCGGGCGGGTCTACACAGGTGGACGTTCCGCCGTCGTTCCGGACGTCACCACCGACGGCGCGCACATCCCGGTACGCCCGGACGTGACCGCGGAGGTGTGCGTACCGGTGCTGAACCCGGCGGGCCGGACCATCGGCGTACTCGACCTGCAATGGACCGGGCCGGCCGACCTCGGCTCGTGGCGGCTGGTCGCCGAGCGGGTCGCCGCCCGCCTCGGCACCCGGATCTCGGCACTCGGTGGGCCGGCGGAGAGCCGCAGCGAGAAGCTGCTCCGGCACGTCTCGGCGATGACCGCCGCCGGCACCGAGTGGGACCTCATGACGGCCGCGATCGCCGCGGCCCGGGACATCTCCACCCTCGCCGCGGCCGTCCTGCTGCTCGGTGGCCGGGGCGGCCCGCGACTCGGTCCCCCGACGGTCGCCCCAGGCGAGTTGGAGACCCGGATGCGTACCGAACTGGCCGAGCTGGATGCCCCGGCCATCGGGCGCATCATCGACCGGGCCCACCGCTACGGGGCGGGCTACACCCTGGGTGAGGCCGGTCATCCACCGACCGACGAGCATCAGCCGCTGGTCCGGGTCGGCGTCAGCACGCTGGTCGCGGTGCCGTTCGGGCCGCCGGAGCGAGGTGGGGTGCTGCTGGTCGCCGACGAGCGGCTGCTGCGGCCGGACCCGACCACCGTCAACCTGCTGGAGCTGCTGGCCGGGCAGGCGTGGAGCTGCCTGGACCGGCTACGCACCCTGGAACGGCTGCGCGAGCAGGCCAGCTCCGACCCGCTGACCGGGCTGCGGCACACCGGCCCGTTCGGGCAGCGGATCGCCACCGTGACGCCGGGTCGCACCGCCCTGCTGGCCATCGACGTGGACGGCTTCAAGATCATTAATGACACGTACGGTCACCAGGCGGGCGACCGGGTGCTGATCGGGCTCGCCCGGGCGTTGGAGGACGCCCTGCGCCAGGGTGACGAGTTGTACCGGATCGGCGGGGACGAGTTCGTCGCGGTGATCGAGGTGAGTCGCCCCGAGGAGGCGGTCCGCGTCGCGGAACGACTCACCGAGGCGGCTCGCCAGGTGGGCCGCACGATCAGCGTCGGAGTGGCTCTGCCTCGCCCCGGCGAGTCGCCCGAACTCGCCCTGCGCCGCGCCGACCAGGCCCTCTACGCGGTGAAACGACAGGGCCGCGACGGCGTCCACCTCTCCGCCGCCTAACAGCCAACTCGCCTCGCCTCGCCGAGATGATCAAGAAGTTTTGGTCCTCGGGGGAGATCGAAAATGACGCAAACCTCTTGATCAACGCCAAAGAGCGGGGGTGGGGGGTCAGGCGGTGAGGGTTTTGGCGAGGAGTTCGGCGATCTGGGCGGTGTTCAGGGCGGCTCCCTTGCGGAGGTTGTCGCCGGTGACGAAGAAGTCCAGCGCCCGCGGGTCGTCGACGGCACGGCGGATCCGACCGACCCAGGAGGGGTCGGTGCCCACCGCGTCGATCGGCATCGGGAACTCGCCGGCCGCCGGATCGTCGACCACGATCACGCCGGGCGCGTTACGCAGCACACCACGGGCGCCCTCGGCGTCGATCTCGGTGGCGAAGACGGCGTGCACCGCGACCGAGTGGCCGGTCACCACGGGTACCCGTACGCAGGTGGCGGAGACCTTGAGGTCACGCAACCCGAGGATCTTGCGCGACTCGTTGCGCATCTTCATCTCCTCGGACGACCAGCCGCCATCGGCAAGCGAGCCCGCCCAGGGGACCACGTTGAGCGCCAGGGGTGCGGGGAACGGGCCGAGGTCGTCGCCGACCGCCTGCCGCACATCGCCGGTACGCGAGCCGAGCAGCCGGTCGCCGGCCACCTTGGCCAGCTGGTCGTGCAGCGTGTCCGCGCCGATCTGACCGGCTCCGGAGGCTGCCTGGTACGAGGCGAGCACCAGCTCCCGCAGGCCGTACTCGCGGTGCAGTGGGGCGACCGCGACGATCATCGCGAGAGTCGTGCAGTTGGCGTTGGCGACGATGCCCCGGGGCCGGTTGCGCAACTGCTCCGGATTGATCTCGGGCACCACCAGCGGAACGTCGGGATCCATCCGGAAGGCACCTGAGTTGTCCACCACGATCGCACCGCGGCTGACCGCGATCGGCGCCCAGTGCGCGGCGACCTCGTCCGGCACGTCGAACATCGCCACGTCGACGCCGTCGAGGGCCTCCTCGGTGAGGACCTGGACGGTCAGTTCCTCGCCCCGGCAGCGGACCTTCCGACCGGCGGAGCGTTCGGAGGCCAGCAGCCGGATTTCGCCCCAGACGTTGCGCCGCCCGGTGAGCAGCTCACACATCACCGTGCCGACGGCCCCCGTCGCCCCGACCACGGCCAGGGTGGGCAGCCTGGCCACCCGGGCTACCGCCCCGTCCCCGCGTACACCACCGCTTCGGTGTCGCCGCCAAGGTCGAAAGCCTGGTGGATGGCACGGACCGCCGCATCGAGGTCGGTGTCCCGGCAGACCACCGAGACGCGGATCTCCGAAGTGGAGATCATCTCGATGTTCACCCCGGCCTGACCCAGCGCGGCGAAGAAGCCGGCGGCCACCCCCGGATGCGACCGCATCCCGGCGCCGATCAGGGAGACCTTGCCGACGTGGTCGTCGTAGAGCAGGCCCTTGAAGTTCAGGTTTTCCTGGATCTTGCTCAGGGCAGCCATCGCGGTCGGACCATCGGTCTTCGGCAGGGTGAAGGAGATGTCTGTACGACCGGTGCCCTCGGTGGAGACGTTCTGCACGATCATGTCGATATTGATCTCAGCGCCCGCGACGGTGTCGAAGATGCTCGCCGCGGCGCCGGGCTCGTCGGGTACCCCGACGATAGTGATCTTGGCCTCGCTACGATCGTGGGCGACTCCGGTGATCAGTGCCTGCTCCACAGAGAGCTCCTCCATCGATCCGGTGACCATGGTGCCGGTGTTTGTCGAGTATGACGAACGGACATGGATCGGCAGCCCGGCCCGCCGGGCGTACTCCACGCTACGCAGGTGCAGCACCTTGGCCCCGCAGGCGGCCAGCTCCAGCATCTCCTCGTAGGTGATCTGCCTGATGTGCCGGGCGTTGGGCACGATCCGAGGATCGGCGGTGAACACCCCGTCGACGTCGGTGTAGATCTCGCAGACGTCCGCGCGGAGCGCCGCGGCCAGCGCCACGGCGGTGGTGTCGGAACCGCCCCGCCCGAGGGTGGTGACGTCCTTGGTGTCCTGCGACACGCCCTGGAAACCGGCGACGATGACCACTGCGCCCTCGTCCAGTGCGCCCTTGAGGCGACCCGGGGTGACGTCGATGATCCGCGCCCGGCCGTGCACCGACGTGGTGATCACGCCGGCCTGGGAGCCGGTGAACGAGCGGGCTTCGTACCCCAGGTTGTGGATCGCCATGGCGAGCAGCGCCATGGAGATCCGTTCGCCGGCGGTGAGGAGCATGTCCAGCTCCCGGCCGGGCGGCAACGGGCTCACCTGGTTGGCCAGGTCGAGCAGTTCGTCGGTGGTGTCACCCATCGCCGAGACCACCACGACCACGTCGTCGCCGACCTTGCGGGCCGCGACGATACGCTCGGCCACCCGCTTGATCCGCTCGGCGTTGGCGACGGAGGACCCGCCGTACTTCTGCACCACGAGTGCCACGACGGTGCACTCCCTCCCAGTTGCCCTGAGCGTGCCGACGCCGCCGGCACCGGGGCCGGCGGCGCGGGTCGGACGACCTCAGGGTATCGGTCGTCTCTGACCGCCAGGTCAGGTGATCCCACGATCCGGCCCGCCGGGGCGACCGGAGTGGCCTGCGACACGCCGGAAAGGCCGACCTTTCCGGGGCTGTGCCGAGCCCTGCCCAACACCCAGAATGGCCGGGTGCCCGCCGCCCATCATCCGAACCGTCAGCTGACCGTCGCGCTCGCGCTTGCCGTGCCCGCACTCCTCGCCGCCTGCTCGTCCGACCCGCCCACCGACCCCGCACCGCCGCCGACCGCCGCGCCACGCCCGGCCGGTCCGGATGCGGCCCGGGACGAGTTGGCCGCCCTTGCCGCCGCCGCTCAGGACCGGCACCTGGTCGCCCGGTACACCTTGCGGGCGGACGGGACCGCCGACCGTCTGATCGTCTTCACCAGCGCGAACGACGGCAGCTGGCGGGTGGACGTGCCGGGCGGAGCGCTCGGCGGCACCGCCGACATCACGCTGGCCGCGATCGCGGACGGGTTGTTCCAGTGCGGGCTGCCCTCCGCCGCCCGACCGGAGCCGGCGAGCTGCGTACGCCTCGGTGAACGGGACGACACGCTGCCACGCCGGCTGGATCCCCGGGTGCAGCACCCGTTCACCGACTGGCTCGACGTGCTGACCGACCGGCGCGCCCCGCTGGCGGTGTCGCCGGCCATGGCACCCGCCGACGCGACCGGCAACTGCTACTCGGTGGAGACCACCGCGGCATCGATCAACCCGCCGCTGGACGTCGGCATCTACTGTTTCGACGCCGACGGCACACCGACGGCGGTACGGGCGGCGTTCGGCACGCTGACGTTGGCCGCCCCACCCGAGCCGGCCCCCGGCACCGTGCAACTGCCCGGTCCGGTGGTCGAGGGTGAGCCGCTGGGCATGGCCGCGCCGGTGGATCCCACCCCGCCCGTCGGCCCGGATCCGACAGGTACGGGCGAGCACGCGGGAACGCCCTGACGACCTATCCCGTTACGGGTGTCATTGCCCACATTCGTCCACCCCTGCCGGCCCGATCAAAACGCCCATACGGGACACTCTTCCCATGACCGACCTCACTCCGCTGCTCGCCTTCCGCTGGAGCCCCCGCTCCTTCGATCCGGTCGCGGAGTTGACGCCAACCGAAGTGACGACCCTGCTGGAGGCGGCCCGGTGGGCGCCCTCGGTCGGCAACCGGCAACCGTGGCGGTTCGCCGTCGGGCACCGCGAGGACGAGACCTTCAAGCGGATCCTGGTCAACCTGCCGGCGGACGAGCAGCGGTGGGCCGGGCGGGCCAGCGTCCTGCTGCTCGCCGCGCACCACGCCACCGACAACCCGTTCGCGGCGTACGACCTGGGGCAGGCGGTGGCCCACCTGACCGTGCAGGCCACCGCGTTGGGGCTGCACGTACGCCAGGTGACCGAACTCGACCGGCCCGGCCTGGTCGCCGACCTCGATCTACCCGCCGACGTGCGACCGTACGCGGTGGCGGCGGTCGGGCAACTCGGTGATCCGTTCAGCCTCCCGACCGACCTGTTGCGTCACGAGACGTCACTACGCCACCGCCAACCATTGGCCGAACTACTCCTGAGCTGCTCGAACGCCTCGAGCTGAAGGAACGAAGGCAAGCCTCGTCCCAAACTACGGACGAGCCTTCCCAGACCGACGTCCATCACGTAGTGTCACTCTGTCATGTGGCAGGCGCACCTTCTCCTTGGTCGCCGCGACGAGGCCTGACGGCCGGCACCTCGTCGCGGAGTTGAACCGCGCCGCCAGCATTTCCCGGAACCTTCTCGGCTTCGCCGCCGACCTCCACCGCTGACGTCACATGACCACGGGAGAACTCCGCCATGGCTCACCCAGCCGGCACCACCGACATCGACTCCGATCCGTTCGCGCGGCAGCGCCCGAGCCGGATGCCGTACGCCCGTTACCAGCCGTACCGGCAACAGTTCCGGATCGACCTGCCCGACCGCACCTGGCCGACCCGACACGTCGAGGCCGCCCCGCGCTGGTGCGCGGTCGACCTGCGGGACGGCAACCAGGCGCTTATCGACCCGATGTCACCCGAGCGCAAGCGTCGGATGTTCCAGCTCCTGGTGCAGATGGGCTACAAGGAGATCGAGGTCGGCTTCCCGTCGGCCAGCCAGACCGACTACGACTTCGTCCGCCAGCTGATCGAGCAGGACCTGATCCCCGAGGATGTCACCATCCAGGTGCTGACCCAGTGCCGGGAGCACCTGATCGAACGCACCTTCGAATCGCTGCGCGGGGCCCGCCGGGCGATCGTGCACTTCTACAACTCGACCTCCACCCTGCAACGCCGGGTCGTGTTCGGGCTAGACCGGGACGGCATCACCGACATCGCGACCAGCGGTGCCCGGCTCTGCCAGAAGTACGCGGAGATCCACACCCCGGACACCGAGATCTTCTACGAGTACTCGCCGGAGTCCTACACCGGCACCGAGCTGGAGTACGCGCTGGAGGTCTGCGCCAAGGTCATCGAGGTGATCGACCCCACCCCGGACCGCAAGCTGATCATCAACCTGCCGGCCACCGTCGAGATGGCCACGCCGAACGTGTACGCCGACTCGATCGAGTGGATGCACCGACGCCTGCCGCGCCGCGACAGCCTGGTGCTCAGCCTGCACCCACACAACGACCGGGGCACCGGCGTGGCCGCCGCCGAGCTGGGCCTGCTCGCCGGGGCGGACCGGATCGAGGGCTGCCTGTTCGGCAACGGTGAGCGCACCGGGAACGTCGACCTGGTCACGCTGGGCCTGAACCTGTTCTCCCAGGGCATCGACCCGATGATCGACTTCTCGGACATCGACGAGATCAAACGGGCCGTCGAGTACTGCAACCAGCTGCCCGTGCACGAGCGCCACCCGTACGCCGGCGACCTGGTCTACACCGCCTTCTCCGGCTCCCACCAGGACGCCATCAACAAGGGGTTCACCGCGCTGGAGGCCGACGCGGCGGCGGCCGGGGTGCCGATCGACGAGTTCACCTGGGCGGTGCCGTACCTGCCGATCGACCCGAAGGATCTGGGCCGCAGCTACGAAGCAGTGATCCGGGTCAACTCGCAGTCCGGCAAGGGCGGCGTCGCGTACATCATGAAGACCGAACACCAGCTCGACCTGCCCCGCCGGCTCCAGATCGAGTTCTCCGGCGTGGTGCAGCAGGTGACCGACCACGACGGCGGTGAGGTCGACCCGGCCACCATGTGGCAGATCTTCGCCGGGCAGTACCTGCTCGACCACCAGCGCGACCCTGCGGTGGCCCTGTCCGAGTACACGATCGGTACCGCCGACGGGAAGGTCGAGATCGCCGCCCGGATCCGCATCGGCGGACAGGACCGCTCGATCACCGCGATCGGCAACGGCCCGATCGACGCGTACGTCAACGCGCTGGGCTCAGCCGGGGTGAGCGTACGCGTGCTCGACTACCACGAGCACGCGCTCTCCTCCGGTGGGGACGCCCAGGCCGCCGCGTACGTCGAGTGCGAGGTGCAGGGGCACACGGTCTGGGGTGTCGGCATGGACGCCAACATCGTCACCGCCTCCATCAAGGCGGTCACCAGCGCCGTCAACCGCGCCCGAGGCTGAACCGACAGGCAGGGGCCCCGCACCGGCGCGGGGCCCCTGCGTCATCTCGGCGTGGAGACGGGCAACGAGTGGCAGGGCTGGGCCGGTGGCGGGCGACGGGCCGGCCGATGGACCAGCAGGGCGGCGATGAGAGCGCCGGCCACCAGCAGACCGGCGCACCAGAGCAACGCGCCACGGTAGGCCGCGGTGAGTTCCGCGGGCTGTTCGTACCCGGTGCCGGTGAGCCCGACCAGCAGCGGCAGGGCCGCCACCGCGAGCAGCCCGCCGACCCGCGAGGCGGCGTTGTTGAAGCCGCTGGCCACTCCCGCGAAGCGGTCGTTGACGGCGGCCAGCACCGAGGCGGTCAGCGGCGCCACGACCAGGGTCAGCCCGACGCCGAAGATCGCCACCCCGGGCAGCACCTCCCGCCAGTACGATGCCCCCGGCCCGATCTCGCGCAGCATCAGCAGCCCGAGGGCGGCCAGCAGCGGCCCGACGGTCAGCGGCAACCGGGGTCCGATCCTCGTCGACAGCGCACCGGTGAGCGGCGAGCCGACCAGCAGCAGCAGGGTCATCGGCAGCAGCGCGAGGCCGGTGAGCAGGGCTGACCAGCCGACCACGTTCTGCAGGTACACGGCGATGAAGAAGGTGAACCCGCCGAGGGCGGCGTAGACCAGCACGGTGAAGAAGTTCAGCACCGAGAACAACCGGCTGCGGAACAGGCCGGTGGGCAGCATCGCGGTCTCCCCACGACGTCGTTCGAGGAACACGAACGCCACCGCGGCGACCACCCCGGCCAGGGCCGCGGCCACCACCGCCGGCGAGTCCAGACCCCGGTCGGGGGCGTCGACCAGGGCGTACGTGACGCCGGCCAGGGCGAGTGCGCCGAGCAGGGCACCGGCCACATCGAACTGGCGGGTGCCCCGCTTCCGGGACGCGTTCTCGTCCCGGCTCTCGGGCACCCAGCGGAGTGTCGCCAGCACGACCAGCACCGCCAGCGGCACGTTCAGGAAGAAGATCCACCGCCAGGAGAGGGCGTCGATCAGCCAACCGCCGATGAACGGGCCGAGCGCGGTGGAGACACCGGAGAGCCCCGACCACGCTCCGATCGTCTTGGCCCGGTCGTCGGGATGGAAGCTGGCCTGAAGCAACGCCAGCGAGCCCGGCGTGAGCAGGGCACCCCCGGCGCCCTGAAGGAACCGCGCGGCCACCAGCCAGTCGGTGCGCAGGGCGAGCCCGCAGAGGATGGAGGCGGCGGTGAACCAGACCACGCCGAGCAGGAACACCCGCCGACGCCCGAAGCGATCGCCCAGCGCCCCACCGAGCAGTACGAACGCGGCGAGCGTCAACAAATAGCCGTTGATGGTCCATTGCAGACCGGCAACTGACGCGTCGAGGTCGGCGCCGAGGTGGGGCAGCGCCACGTTGACCACGGTGCTGTCCAGGAAGACCATGCCGGAGGCGAGCACGGCGGCGGCCAGGGTGCCCCGGCCGGCGCTGCTGCGCAGGCGGAGAGCGGACGAGGGTTCGGGCATGGTTACCAATCTGCCGTGCACCATCCGTCAGACACCACGAAACGCCGAAACCCTAGCCGGGTACTGTGCGGGATCGCCGGAAGCCCGCAAGCTGGAAAGGTGTCGTCTGTGCGTACCAGATCAGGACCGCGCGTCCCGGGGGCGCTCGCGCTCATCGCGGCGCTGACCCTCGGCGCCGCCGGCTGCGTCCCACTTGAGGAGGAGCCGGTCACGCCGCCGAGCGGCAGCGGCAACATCGACCAGATGCTCTCGGAGCTGACCGTCGCCGAGGCGGGTTCGATGCGCGGCTACAGCCGCAACCGCTTCCCGCACTGGCGCAAGACCGGCCAGAACTGCGACGTCCGCGACACCGTGCTGGAGCGCGACGGCAAATCCATCGAGCACTCCGGCTGCAACGTGGTCGGTGGGCGGTGGGAGAGCGTCTACGACGGCCGCACCTTCACCGACCCCTCCGACGTGGACGTCGACCACATGGTCCCGCTGGCCAACGCCTGGCGCTCCGGTGCCGACGAGTGGGACGACTCGAAGCGCGGTGACTTCGCCAACGACCTCGACCGGCCGCAGCTGTTCGCGGTTTCCGCATCCTCCAACCGGGCAAAGGGTGACCAGGACCCGTCCCAGTGGAAGCCATCAAACCGGTCATACTGGTGTCAATATGCCGGGGACTGGGTGGCGGTGAAGCACCACTGGCAGCTGACGGTGACCAGTGCCGAGCAGGCCGAACTGGCCGACATGTTGGAGGGCTGCACATGGGAGAGCAAGCCGTAACCGGGGCCGACGGGGCACCGGCACCCGAGCGTACGCCGGATCCGGGCGGCGAGGACGCGGCGGCGGCCACCGGCAGCCCCGGCCCGGCAACGGCCGGCATGACCGTGGACGGCGCCGCCGCGGCAGAGGTGGAGGTGCCGGGCGCCGGGATGACCGCCGACGCCGGCGGTGCCACCGGCCCACAGAGCCGCACCGCCGACATCGTGCCGGGACCGGGCGGCGTGATGACCGACGAGGTCGGCGTGGTGACCGGCGAGCTGACCCTGCGTACCGACTTCGCCGACGGCCGGGTCAGCCTGCACGTGCAGTACAAGGACGCCGACGAGTGGTACGCGGTCACCGGCGGCAGCGCACCGCTGACCGACGCTTCCGGGCTGGATGCGGTACACACCATCGCCCTCGGCCTGCTGCACCGCCCCGAGGGCTGATCGCCCAGCGTCGTCGGCAGTGACGGCAAGGGGCCCTTCTGACAGCTCGAGCGTCAGGAAGGGACCCCTTGCGCGCACGACCTACACGAAGGAGCCGGGCTCGGTGGGGGCGGAAACGACCGAGGGATCCTCACCCTCGCCCGCTGGCCGGGTGATCTCCACGCTGACCTTGTGTCGACGCAGCTCCCCGCTGGCGATCTGCTCGGCCCAGTGGCAGGCGACCCGACTGCCGCCGATGTCCCGCAACTCCGGCCGCTCGTCGGCGCAGCGGGTCGGCTGCGCCCACGGGCACCGGGTGTGGAAGCGGCAGCCCGACGGCGGGTTGGCCGGCGACGGCAGATCACCGGCGATGAGGATGCGCTCTCGGCGGTCCTCCACGTCCGGGTCGGGCACCGGCACCGCCGACATCAGCGCCCGGGTGTACGGGTGCAGCGGTTCGGTGTAGAGCCGGTCGCTCGGTGCCTCCTCGACCAGCGCGCCCAGGTACATCACGCCCACGGTGTCCGAGATGTGCCGGACCACCGCCAGGTCGTGCGCGATTACCAGGTAGGTCAGACCGAGGTTGTCCTGAAGTTCGTCGAGCAGGTTGACCACCTGGGCCTGAATCGACACGTCGAGCGCGGAGACCGGCTCGTCCGCGACGATGAGTTCCGGCCCCAGCACCAGCGCCCGGGCGATGCCGATGCGCTGCCGCTGGCCGCCGGAGAACTCGTGCGGGTAGCGGGACAGCGCCCAACGCGGCAGCCCGACCTGGTCCAACGTCTCGGAAATGATCTTGCGACGACTGTTCCGGTTACCACCGATGCCGTGCGCCTGTAGCCCCTCGGTGAGGATCGACTCGACGTTCTGCCGGGGATCTAGGCTGGACATCGGGTCTTGGAAGATCATCTGCATCCGGCGGCGCATCGTGCGCAGCTTGTTCGGTGCCAGCGTGGTCAGCTCGACCCCGTCGAAGCTGACCTCGCCCGAGGTCGGCGGGGTGAGCTGGAGCAGCGCCCGCCCGAGCGTGGACTTTCCGCAGCCCGACTCGCCGACCAGGCCGTACGTCTGGCCGCGCGTGATGCGCAGGTCAACGCCGTCGACGGCCTTGACGTGGCCGACCGTACGGTCGAACAGCACCCCTCGCTTGATCGGGAAGTGCACCTTCAGGTCCCGTACCTCGACGAGGACGTCCTCTCCGCTGAGCCGATCGATTCGCTCGCTCACGGCGTCTCCTCCTCACTCGGGGCGGCGGCCAGGCCAGGCGCGGCCGGCGGGTCGTCCGGCACCGCCTGCGCGGGTACCGAACCCGGCGTGGCCTGTCCCGGTCGCGTCTCCCGAGCCTCCGCACCGGGCGTCAGGCCCGGCAGCGGGGCGGGGTTGACGCACCGGTAGCTGCGGCCGTCGTGGGTCAGCACCAGGTCCGGCGGCTCGCCGACGCAGGCGTCCACCCGTCGGTCGCAGCGCGGCGCGAAGGCGCAGCCGTCCGGCCAGGGCAGCAGGTCACGCACCGAGCCCGGAATCGGGTTCAGCCGCTCACCGCGTCCCGCGTCCAGGCGCGGCACCGAGCCGAGCAACCCCACGGTGTACGGGTGCCGGGGCTGACGGAACAGTGGACGCCGCCGCGCGGTCTCCACCACCCGACCGCCGTAGAGCACGTTGATGGTGTCGCACATGCCGGCCACCACGCCCAGATCGTGCGTGATCATCACCAGCGCGGTGCCGGAGTCCCGGACCAGATCCTTCAACAGTTCCAGGATCTGCGCCTGGATGGTGACGTCCAGCGCCGTCGTCGGCTCGTCGGCGATGAGCAGCCGGGGCTGGCAGGCCACCGCCATGGCGATCAGGGCGCGCTGGCGCATCCCACCGGAGAGCTGGTGAGGGTACTCCTTCAGCCGCCGCCTCGGGTCGGGGATGCCGACCCGGTCCAGCAACTGCGCCGCCTCCTTCGCCGCCGCCTCGCCCTTCATGCCACGGTGCCGGGTCAACACCTCGGTCACCTGAAGCCCGATCGGCACGACCGGGTTCAGCGACGACAGCGGATCCTGGAAGATCATCGCGACGTCCCGGCCCCGGATGTCCCGGCGCGACCGGTCGTCGAGCTGAAGCAGGTCGGTGCCGTCGAAGACGGCCTTGCCGGCCACCTGAAGGCCGGGCTGCTTGGGCAGCAGGCCCATGATCGCCAGTGAGGTCACCGACTTGCCGCAGCCGGATTCGCCGACCAGGCCGACGACCTCGCCGGCCTCCACGGAGAAGGAGACTCCGTCCACGGCCCGTACGGTCCGCTGACCGCGCCGGGCGAAGGTCACCGAAAGATCTTCGACATCAAGCAGTGCCATGTCGCACCGCCCTTTCGTTCACAGCCACGGAGGTCAAATGCGCGCTTCTCATGCTCGGCACGCCTACTTCCGCAGCTTCGGGTCGAGGGCCTCACGCATCGACTCACCGAGCAGGGTGAAGCCCAGCGCGGTGATGATGATGGCGACCGCCGGGTAGATGGCCAGCTCGGGCCGGATGCCCAGGTACTGCTGCGCGTCGGCGAGCATGACGCCCCACTCGGGGGTTGCCGAGTCGGGGTTGCCGAGCCCGAGGAAGGAAAGTGCTGCCGCTTCGATGATCGCTGTGGCCAGGGTCAGCGTCGCCTGGACAATGACCGGGGCGAGCGAGTTGGGCAGCACGTGGGCCAGGGCGATCTTCGACTTGCGTACCCCGAGCGAGGTGGCGGCCAGGACGTAGTCGCTGTTGGACTGGGCGATCATCGAGCCGCGCAGCAGCCGGGCGAAGACCGGCACGGACACCATGCCGACCGCGATCATGACCGTGGTCAGGCTCGGTCCGAGCAGTGCGGCGATGCTGACCGCCAGCAGCAGGCTCGGCAGCGCCAGCAGCATGTCGATGAACCGCATCAGGGTGCTGTCGACCCATCGGCCCCAGCGCCCGCCGAGGCCGGCGGCGGCACCGGCGACACCGCCGATCAGCACGCCGACGGCGAGACCGATCAGGGTCGCCACCACGCCGACCAGCAGGGTCTGCCGGGCCCCGACGATCATGCGGCTGAAGACGTCTCGACCCTGGTGGTCGTAACCGAACCAGTGCTCGCTGGAGGATCCGGGGATGACCCCCGGTTTGATGACGCCCTCCCGGATGCCCATCGTGTCCGTCGGCCCGTACGGCACCAGGAACGGGCCGATCAGCGCGACCAGGACGAAGACGGTGAGGATGACCGCGCCGATGATGGCGGCCGGGTTGCGCCGCAGCCGACGGAAGGCGTCCTGCCAGAGGCTCACCCCCCGCTCCTCGTCGCGGGCGGCCAGTTCGGCGAGTCGGTCGATCTTCTCTCGCTTCTTGCCACCGATGGTCGTCATCGGACCCTCACCCTCGGGTCGATCAGGCTGTAGGAGAGGTCCACTATCAGGTTCACCAACACGTAGACCACGGCGATGATCATGATGAAGCCCATCAGCACCGGATAGTCGCGCTGGTTGATGGAGTCGGCGAGGAAGGCGCCGATCCCGCTGAAGGCGAAGACCGTCTCGGTGAGCACCGCGCCGGAGAGCAGGCCACCGGTGAGCAGACCGATCGAGGTCACCACCGGGAGCATGGCGTTGCGCAGCACGTGCCGGCGGCGGACGACGTTCTCGGTCAGGCCCTTGGCCTCGGCGGTACGCACGAAGTCCTCGTTGAGCACCTCGAGCACACTGGCCCTGGTGATCCGGACGATGATCGCCAAGGGAATGCTGGCCAAGGCGAGCGCCGGCAGCACGAGATGCATGAGCGCGTCGGCCGCGGCGTCCCATTCCCGGGTCATCAGTCCGTCGAGGACGAAGAAGTTGGTGATCCGGGTGGCGCCGATGGTCGGGTCCTGCCGGCCGCTGGAGGGGAACCAGCCGAGGTTCTCCGAGAAGATCGCCTTGAGGATGTACGCGAGGAAGAAGACCGGGATGCAGATGCCGATCAGCGACCCGCCGACGGAGGCGTGGTCGAGGAACCGGCCGCGCCGACGGGCGGCCAGGTAGCCCAGCGGAATGCCGATGCCGACCGCGATCACCATCGCGGTGATCGTCAGCTCGACGGTGCCGGGGAATCGTTGCAGGAACTCCGTCGTCACCTCGCGCTTCGTCGAGATGGACGTACCCAGGTCTAGGCGGATCATCCGACGGACGAACCGGCCGTACTGAATCAGGATCGGCTCGTCGAGACCGAGATTGCGGCGGATCGCGGCACGCATCTCGGGTGTGCCCCGCTCGCCGAGAATGGCGGTCTCGGGGCCTCCGGGCAGTCGCCGGAGCCAGATGAACAACAGGATGGAGAGCCCGAACAGCGTGGGTATCAGCTGAAGCAGGCGTCTGACGATGAACCGGAACACGGCGGCCTCGGAAGGGGGCAAGGGATCACGGGCGGGCGCTGTGGGTCACAGCGCCCGCCCGTGGTCGGTGCGTCAGATCAGGACTTGAACTCCGCGGTGGCGAACCGCTCGTCGGTGAGCGGGCTCGCCTTGACCCCGGTCACGTCCTTGCCGAACACGATTGCCGGCGGCGAGTGCGAGATCGGCACACCGGGCAGGAAGTTCATGATGTCGGCGTTCAACTCCTTGTAGAGCGCCACCTTGGCCGCCTGGTCCGCAGTGGTGTCCGCCTGCCGGAACTTGTCGAACAGGGCCTTGTTGTTGAAGCCCCACTCGTCCTTCTGCCGGTCGAAGAACGTGCCGATGAAGTTGTAGCCGTCACCGTAGTCGCCGGTCCACCCGAGGAAGTGCAGGTCGTGCTCGCTGCCGGAGGTGGTGGCGTTGAGGTAGTCCGGGCTCCACTTCAGCGGGATCGGCTCGATCTTGATGCCGGCCGCCTGGAGGTCCGCCGAGACCAGCTCGAACAGGTCCTTCGGGTTCGGCATGTAGGGCCGGGTGACCTCGGTCGGGTAGTGGAACCGCAGGGTCAGGTCCGAGGCACCGGCCTCGGCCAGCAGCGACTTCGCCTTCTCGACGTCGTACTCGTACTTGGTGACGTCGCCGTTCCAGCCCTCGACCGTGTCGGGGAAGAAGTTCACCGCGACCTGAGCACCCGGGGGCAGCTTCGAGTCGACCAGGGCCTGCCGGTTGATGGCGTGGGCGAGCGCCTGCCGGACCTTCAGGTCCGCCAGCTTCGGGTTCCCCTTCTGGTTGATGGCCAGGTAGAGGATGTTGAAGGCCGGGCGGGTCAGGAGGTTGAAGCCCTCGTCCTTGAGCGGCTGGACGTCGGCCGGGCCGACCAGGTCGTAGCCCTGGATGTCGCCGGAGCGCAGCGCCTGCTTACGGGCGTTCTCGTCCGAGATGGTCTTGAAGATCAGGCTCTTGAGCTTGGCCTTGTCGCCCCAGTAGTCCTCGTTCCGCTCCAGGGTCAGCGTCTTGTTCGCGATGTCCCAGGTCTTGAACTTGAACGGGCCGGTACCGGTCGGGTGCTCGGTCGCGTAGGCCGGGTACTTGATGTCGTCCGCGCTGCCCGAGACGTTGCTGGCGTCGTACTCCTGGAGCGCCTTCGGGCTGTGCATGGAGAAGGACGGCAGCATCAGGGCGGCCGGGATCTTGCTGGAGACCCGGCTGAAGGTCAGCGCGACCGTGGTGGGGTCGGTGGCGGAGCAGGACTTGAAGAGGCTCTCACCGAGGGTGTCGTCCTCGTTGGCGGCGAAGCCACCCATGACGTCCTGCCAGTACGCGGTCACGTCCGGGCTCTGCATCAGGCCCTTGGCGTTGTACCAGCGGTCGAAGTTGACGCAGACGGCCTCGGCGTTGAAGTCGGTGCCGTCGTGGAACTTCACGCCGGAACGCAGCTTGAACGTCCACGTGGTGCCCGCGGCGTCCGGCTCCCAGGACTCGGCGAGGCCGGGGCTGACCTTGGTGCCACCCTCTTCCGGGCGGACCAGCGTCTCGAACACCTGGCGGGCCACACGCAGCGACTCACCGTCGCTGGCGAAGCTGGGGTCGAGCACCTTCGGGTCTCCGGCGACGCCGAAGACCAGGGTGTCCTTGCTACTACCGCTGGAACCTTCGCGGTCGCTCTCGGCACAGCCTGCTACCGCGAGGGCCGCGGCCGCCACGGCCGCGATAGCGACCTTCGGCCTGGATGCACGCATGGTGCTTCACCTCGTCCTTAGGGGTACGGACAACGTGGTGACAGGGTCACCGATGGCCGTGACCTTAGCTCCCGTTCGGACCGGCGGGAAACGGCGCTGGAAGCTCTTGGTACCGGATCGTGTCCTTAGTGCCTGGCCCCGGTCACGCGGACCAGCAGGCTCACGGACAAAAACGCTCAATAGCCCCAAACAATCGATATCATTCTGTTACATCGATTGGGCGGATCACTAGCAGGGTGTCATACCGTCGGCAGGTGCCTGTCACGGTGTGGGCGGCGTCGGGCACGAGGGCAGACGTACCAGATCGGAGCCGGCATCGGGCGCGCCCAGGGCCCGGAAATCGAGTCGATGGCACAGCTGCAACAACCCGTCCGGCCATGGACCGTAGGCCTCGGTCGACTGGACGACCAGCGACAGTTCCGGCTCCCGGCGGATCTCCCAGACATCCATCCCCTGCTCGGCGGCGAGGGTGCGCAACCTGTCGTCGGACGTCCCTGCCCCGGCGGCGATCACCGCCTCGGCGTAGTCGCCAGCCCGCCGGTCGAGTTCCGCCGCAGCCGCCGCCTCGCCGCGGTCGCTCGCCTCGCGGAGCTGGCGCATCTTCCCCGCGACACACCACCAACCGGCCAGCACGGCAAGCACCAGCAGGGCAGCCAGTACCGAGGGCGCCCAGGGCCGGTCGTCCCGTTCCTGCCGCACCTCGACCTCCCTCGCGCCGCAGGCAACCGGTGGGGCCGGCCGTTTGTCCGCACGTCACCGCCGACGGAAACGCCCACGCGCCGCCGCTCGGCGGCTCCGTCACACGGCGCGGCGGCCCTCGAAGGCCCGGCCCAGGGTGATCTCGTCGGCGTACTCCAGGTCGCCGCCGACCGGCAGCCCGCTGGCCAGCCGGGTCACCGCGATCCCCATCGGCTTCACCATCAGCGCGAGGTAGGTCGCAGTCGCCTCGCCCTCGGTGTTCGGGTCGGTGGCCAGGATCAACTCACGGATCGCACCACCGCCGAGACGGGTCATCAACTCGCGGATGCGCAGATTGTCCGGCCCGATGCCCTCCAGCGGATTGATCGCCCCGCCGAGCACGTGGTACCGGCCGCGGAACTCACCGGTCCGTTCGATCGCCACCACGTCCTTCGGCTCCTCGACCACGCAGATCACCTCGTCGGTGCGGCGCGGGTCGCGGCAGATCCGGCACTGGTCGGACTCGGCGACGTTGTAGCAGCTGGTGCAGAACCGCACCAGCTCCTTGACCTTGCGCAGCGCGCCAGCCAGCCGGTTGATGTCGGCCGGGTCGGCGGACAGCACGTGAAAGGCGATCCGCTGGGCACTCTTGGGGCCCACGCCCGGCAGTCGGCCCAGCTCGTCGATCAGATCCTGGATGGCGCCCTCGTACATCTGTGGGCTCAGAACCCGGGCAGGCCGAGGCCGCCCATCCCGCCCGCGACCGGGCCCATCTTCTGCTCGGTCAGCTCGCGGGCCGCTTCGGTGGCGTTGTGCAGCGCGGCGACGACGAGATCCTCCAGGGTCTCCACGTCGTCCGGGTCGACAGCCTTCGGGTCGATCTTGATGCTCTTGACCTCACCGGAACCGGTGACGACAGCGGTGACCAGGCCGCCGCCGGCGGTACCGGTCACCTCGGCCTCGGCCAGCTCCGCCTGCGCCTTGGCGATCTGCTGCTGCATCTTCTGCGCCTGCTTCAGCATCTGCTGCATGTTCGGCTGTCCACCAGGCCGCACGATGACTCCCTCGACTCGCCTTTGCTGCCGCCGCCCACCCTAACGCCACCCACCGACCTACCCCGCGCGCCGCACCCCTGTCACCTACCTGCCCGGTCGACCTGAGGTGCCGGCCGCGAACTCAGTCGTTGATCTTCTCGACGCTGCCGAAGGTCTCCCGAAGCAGGCGTACGGCCTGTTCCTCGCTCGACTCGCGGGCGGTCTTCTCGTCGATGATCTCGTCCAGTGGCTCGTCACCCGGGTCAAAGCCCTCGTAGGCAGGGGTGACGGCCGGTTGAGCACCGCCGGGACGTCCCGCGCCACCGCGCAACGGGCCGTCGAAATCCGGGTCGTACGGCGGCTCGCCGGCGAACTCCGCGTCCGCGGTCTGCCGGGCTCCCTTGGCGGTACGCGTACCCCGCCCGGCCGCTGCCGCCCGAGCCGCGGCGATCGCACTGCTGACCGGGGCACCACCGGAGCTGCCGTTGCCGTTGGGCGCTCCCGCCTGGCGCGGCGCGGCACTCGAACCATGGCCGCCCGATCCACCGTTCGCCCGGGCCCCACCGGTCCCGGCGGTTGTTCCCGCTCCAGCCGATCCGACGTGTGTCCCCGCTCCACCTGAACCGGCGGTGGTCGCCGGTCCACCCGACCCGCTCCTCGCCCCGCTTCCGCCGGGCATGACGCCGGCCGCTGCCCGGCCCGACGCGGCGTGCGTCCCCGCGCCGTCCGAACCGGCGACCGGTGAGCCGTCACCCGCGCCACGGCTCGACGGGGCGCCCGCCGCTACCGGCCCCGCCGAGGTTTGCGAGGCAGCCGCCCGAGGGTCGCCCGACGGGTCCGCCGCCGCATCGACCGACCCACCGCCGGGACGGGCCGCCGCCGGCCAGTCGTCGTCGGCAGCGGACGCGGCACTACCACCTGGGCGGGCCGGCTCGGGCCAGTCGTCGTCGCTGCTCTCGGCAGTGGTGGCGGCCGGGTCACCCGACCGAGGAGCGCCGGAGCGACCCCGGTCGGCCCGCCCTGCGGGCACCTGCGGACTGGGGGCGACCGGAGCGGGGGCCGGGCCGGGAGCGGCTGGGCTGCGATGCGGGCCAGGCGACGCCCCGCCCCGTTCGCCGGCCACCTCGCAGCGGATCTGCCAGCGTCCGCCCAACTCCTCGTAGAGCGCGTCGGTGAGCACCTGCGCGTGGTCGGACATCATCCGGGCCAGCACCGCCGACTTCACGGTCAGCACGAGAGTGTCCCCGTCGAGGTCACGGACGACCGCGTCGCGCATCAGCGCGGCGATCCGCTTGTTGCTCCGGTTGACCTTGCCGACCACCTCCGGCCAGACCCGACGCACCGCCACCGCGTCCAGTACGCCGGGACTCACCGCGCCGGGTCGGGGCGGCTCCGGGGTCGCCGGATCGGGCATGACGGCCGACTGTGGCACGGGTCGCCGGGGCGTGGCCGCACCGTTTGTCGCACCGTCCTGAGTGCCACCCGACCGCCCCGAACCGCCGTCGCCGGGTCCGCCGGCCGGACCGTCAGCGGTCCCGTTCATGCCGGCGTGGCGACCAGCGTCGGCCCCATCACCGGCTGCGGTACCGCCCGTCGTACCCGCCCCGGCCGTCGAGATCACCCCGTCACGACCGGCGTCCTGAGTCGTGCCGTCGGGACCGGCCGACGCATCGTGACCAGAGGAATGGCCGTTGCCGCGATCGGCCGACGGGGAAGCGTTACCGCGACCGGGAGGCGGGACGGCGCTCGACGAGGTGGCGGTAGCCGGCGCGGCAGCGCCGGTCCCGGCCCGGTTCGCGGCGGCAGCCGCGGGCGCGGCGGGAGGCTGGGTGCGTACCGCCGGGGGGTTGGTGGCGGGCGCGGAGCCGGCGGTGGCCGGCGGCGCGTCGGTGCCGGCGAGGGTGAGCCGGCGTTCCATGCGTTCGAGGCGCTGGAGCAGGCCGCCGGTGCCGTCGTCGACGCCGGGCAGCAGCATCCGGGCGCAGATCAACTCCAGCAGCAGCCGGGGCGCGGTGGTGCCACGCATCTCGACCAGGCCGTCGTGCACGATGTCGGCGCAGCGGGACAGGGTGCCCGGGCCGAGCTGCTGGGCCTGGGCGGCCATCCGCTCGATCTGGTCGTCGGGTCCGTCGATGAGCCCTTTGGTCACCGCGTCGGGCACCTGCTGGAGCACGATCAGGTCGCGGAGCCGTTCCAGCAGGTCGGCGGCGAACCGGCGGGGGTCGTGCCCGGCCTCGGCGACCCGGTCGACGGTGGCGTACGCGGCGGCGCCGTCCCCGGCGGCGAGGGCGTCGCACATCTCGTCGATAAGCGCCGCGTCGGTCACCCCGAGCAGCGCGGCGGCCCGGGCGTAGCTCACCCCGTCGGGCCCGGCACCGGCGATGAGCTGGTCGAGGACGGAGAGGCTGTCCCGGGCGCTGCCGCCACCGGCGCGCACCACGAGCGGGAACACCGCCGGCTCGACCTGCACCCCCTCGGCCTGGGTCAGCTGCTCAAGGTACGGCCGCAGCACCTTCGGCGGGATCAGTCGGAACGGGTAGTGGTGGGTCCGCGACTTGATGGTGCCGAGGACCTTCTCCGGCTCCGTGGTGGCGAAGATGAACTTGACGTATTCCGGGGGCTCCTCGACCAGCTTGAGCAGGGCGTTGAAGCCGGCCGACGAGACCATGTGCGCCTCGTCGATGACATAGATCTTGAAGCGACTGTTGGCCGGCGCGAAAAACGCCTTCTCCCGCAGCTCACGGGCGTCGTCCACGCCACCGTGGCTGGCCGCGTCGATCTCGATGACGTCGATCGAGCCGGCCCCGTCACCGGCCAGTGACCGACAGGAGTCGCAGGTGCCGCAGGGCTCCGGGGTGGGCCCGTGCTCGCAGTTGAGCGAGCGGGCCAGGATCCGGGCGCTTGAGGTCTTGCCGCAGCCGCGTGGGCCGGAGAAGAGGTACGCGTGGTTGAGCCGCCCGCTGCGCAGCGCCTGCGACAACGGCTCGGTGACGTGCTCCTGCCCGATGACCTCGGCGAAGGTACGCGGCCGGTACTTGCGGTAGAGCGCCAGTGCCACGGCGTCCCGCCTCCTCTCGACCGAGCCATTCTGCGCCGACCTCGCCCGCCTGACCACCCACCCCGCCGGTTGCTCCGGGTGGTCCGCCCGACTTGCGGCAGGCCGCGCCGCGGCAGGTCGTGGTGCGGCAGGTCGCGGTGCGGCAGGTCGCGGTGCCGGGATGATCCACTCCGGTTGCGGCATCTTGCGGCCTCCACCGGTCGGGAACCCCCAGATGCCGCAACTGGAGGACGCCGGAGCACGCCAGCGAGCGCCGGAGACAGAAAGGCCCCCCGTGCACCCGGCAGAGCTCGCTTATCCTTGCTGCCTTCCGGCCCTGGGGAGGTTCACGAGATACCGCCGCACGGGAGGTGTCCCCAGCCTACCCGACCGACCGTGGATCCTCAGGGGGTGGTGGGGTGGGAAGCTCGGCGCGGACCTGTATCCTGGCTCGCGGAGGATTCGCCTAGAGGCCTAGGGCGCACGCTTGGAAAGCGTGTTGGGTTAACACCCTCACGAGTTCGAATCTCGTATCCTCCGCTCACCTGAGCAGGAAAAACGACAGGGCCGGCCCCGGCGGGGACCGGCCCTGAGTCGTCTCGACGGGCACGGTCGACATCACCTGCCGCAACGTGAACTGCCTCGTCGGTGCAACGACGAGGCCGGCAGGCGGACATCAGTCGATCCGCAGCACCAGGGCGACGACCACTGCGGAGGCGATGACGGCGAGCAGGATCCGTGCCATCCGCAGGCCCCGCCACCATGGCAGCACCCACAGCAACAGCCAGAGCGCGGCGAAAGACAGGACATGCCCGGCCACGATGCCGAGAACGCGTTCCTCGCATCCGTTGACGGCCCGCACCGGGTCGCACACCGATGGGTACGCCTGACCGTCGTCGGCCAGCAACGCCGTGCAGCAGGCCACCAACGGGGCCGCCGCGAGCGTGAGCAGCGGCGTCAGGACGTAACCCGTCAGATCACGGTGGCGATCCAACCGGCCGTGGCGGTGCGGCTCGGTGCTTTCCGCCTCCGACATGGCGAGAACGATAGAGCGACAGACGGAGATGCGTTGCCCCACGAGCCCAGGCGACGGTCAGGGGTTGCCACGATGGCCCGAGGGCGGCAGCGAGGAGTAGTCGACGATGCCAGTTGAGATCATCTACGAGACCCACTCGATCACCACGGACAACGAGACCGGCATCGCTACCGGCTGGCTGCCCGGGCGCCTGTCGGAGACGGGCCGAAGGCTTGCTCGGGAACTCGGACAGCGCCGCAGTGAGGATGGCCTCGCCGTGGTGTTCACCTCGGACCTGGCCCGCGCGGTCGAGACCGCCGAAATCGCCTTCGCCGGAACCGGTATCCCCCTTCGTCACGACCCGCGACTGCGCGAGTGCAACTACGGAACGTTCAACGGGATGCCGGTCACCGAACTCGCGCGGCTCAGGTTCCAGCACATCAGTAAGCCGTTCCCCGGAGGGCAGAGCTACCAGGACGTGGTCGACCAGACACGCGATCTCCTCATCGAAATCGCGCGCGACTGGGACGGCAAGAAGATCCTTCTCATCGCGCACTCCGCCAACCGATGGGCTCTGGCCAACCTCCTGACCGGAGTCCCACTCGAAGAACAGGTCGATGCACCCTTCGGCTGGCAGGAGGGCTGGCGCTACACCCTCCCCACCGGCTGGAACGGTTCATGACGCCAAGGGCCGAGCCACGCCAGTAAGTCAGGTTGACGATATATAACGCCAGACGTACTATCCACTCATGCGGGAACCTACCTTTCTGATCCTCACCGCATTGGCCGCGCAGCCGTTGCACGGCTATGGCGTCATCCGGGCGGTCGATGAGCTGTCGGCGGGCGAGGTCAAACTGCGGCCGGGCACCCTCTACGGCGCGCTGGACCGGCTGGCCGAGCAGGGCCTGGTCACCGTCGACCGGGAGGAGGCCGTCGAGGGCCGGCTGCGCCGCTACTACCGGCTCAGCGACGCCGGTGCCGCCGCGTTGCGGGCACAGGTCGAGCGGCTGCGCCGGCACGCCACCGCAGCCGAGATCCAGTTGGGCAGGCGCCTCGGCGATGCGCTGAGCTTCGGCCCGGCGAGCGCCCCCATCTTCGGCACGGTGACCGGATGACGGCGGCCTGGCCGAACGCCGATGACCGGCTGGAGCGTGGCTACCGCCGGCTGCTGCTCAGTTACCCGCGCCGGCACCGGCGGCGGCACGGTACCGAGGTGGTGACCACGCTGCTGGAGATGGCGGAACCAGGCCAGCGCCGACCTCGGGTCGGCGAGGCCCTGCACCTGATCGGCAGCGGTCTGCGGCTGCGGTTCCGGCTGCCCGCCGGCCGGCCGTTCATGGCGATCGCGGCGCTGCTCGCCGCACTGGTCATGGGCGGTTTCGGTGCCGCCGCCGGCTCCTGGCTCGGTGCCCAGACCTTCGCCGATCTGCCCGGCGAAGCCGGCATGGCCAGACTCACCGAACAGACCGGTGGCGACGACACGCTCCACTCCTACTACTCGTCATCGCCGTGGACCGCCGAAACGGCCCACTCGTTCAGCCGGGTCGACGGCACCTGGGATGCCGAGCAGGTCCGGCAGCGGCTCGTTGCGGACGGCTGGTCGGTTTCCGGCTTCACCCCGATCACCGGCATGTCGGGCACCGTCGACGACGCCGGCTCGTTCGTCGAGGTTCCGCTGCGCGGCACGCGCTTCACCGCCGAGTCGGATGGCGTGATCATCAACGTGATGGGCTGGAACCCTGCGGAAAACCGCTCCGCCGCCATCCGCAGTGACGTCTCGCTCTACGCGATACCGGCGCGTACCGCCGCGTTCCTTCCTCTGGTCGTCACCGGTACCGCCGTCGGACTGCTCGCTGGCTGGTTGCTGGCGGCAGCCGGCGCGTACCGGATGACGGCAACGCCGTCCGGACGCCGCCACGCCGCCGCAGCGCTCTGGAGTGGTGCCCTGATGGTGCTGGCCCTACCGGCGGTCGCTCTCTACGGCAACGTCATGCGGGTGTTCCGGGACAGCAGCGTCCACGAAGGCTCTCCGCTGACCGTGCACAGCGCCTTCACGCCCGGCGAGTACTACCCGTTCGGCCCGCAGTGGCTGGTGCTCGGGCTTACCGTCGCCGGGCTCGTGGTCGCCGTCGCCGCGATCCTCACCGCCCGTCCGGGCGACCAACCACCACAGCCCAGCGTCGTACCGGGCTGACGCGCGACAACGGGGGCAGGGGCCGCTCCGACCGGGAGCGGCCCCTGGGCATGCGCCGGGCCCGTCCCGGTCCGGCACCCGCGACGGTACGCGGACAGCCTCCTAACCTCGCACACGCGCCCAGGACACGAAGCGGTCGAACAGCCCGACCGTCGACGTCGGGTCACCGAGTTCCGCGCTGGCCTGCGCGTACAGCGTCGCGAGGTGCACCAGCAACGCGGCCCGGTCCTCCCGGTACTCGCCGAGCAGCCGGAGCTTGGCCGCGCTGCACGGCCACCTGACGCCGCAGTTCCGGCAACGCCACGTCGGTCGCGACGGCGCGTGCTCCGGGCGACGGCGTCTCATCGGCGGACCGCGCCAGCGGAGCGGCCTGACCAGGCGCGAGACGCCGAAGGAGCGCCGGCCATCGCCGGATGCGGCAAGTTGGGCCGATCGCCCGGCCGGATCAGGCCGGCCGGCATCAGGAACAGCTCGCGGCGCTCGACAGCGTCGCCTCGGGCGTCGAGCTGGTAGCACTCGATCCAGGTCCACCCGTCGTAGGTGACCCGGTCGGTGCGGTGCCGGATGACCCGGACCGTGATCGGGCGAACGAACTGCGGGGACGCCGCGCTGCTCAGCAGGAAGAGTTCGCCCGGAGTAATCGAGCCAGCGCATACGCATGGGCCGGGTCGGCGGCACGGATGCGGCCCGACGGCGTCCCGACCGACGACGCCCCGACCGACGGCATGCCGACCGATGGCATCCCGGCCGAGGACGTCGCGACCGGGAAGGTGCCCAACCCGACGACCATGCGATCGCGGGCTTGCGGTGTGGTGCGGCACTGGTCACCTCGCTCCGTCCGGTGGTCGAGCCGGCCGGCACAGGTCGCCCGGTCCCGCGTCGCCAGCGGGCTTGAGTCGGCTGCGCTCTCAGTTCGACAGCGCGTCGAGTGGTGGATGGGGGCCGCCGTGGTTGCTCGCCCGGCGGCGGCCCCCGATGTCACGACCGCCGGGTCAAGGGGGATGAACCTCCACCGGCCGCGCCATCGATACCCCAACTTGCCGCAGGTAACGGGACAACTACATGGCGTGTGGGTATGGTCGGCGGATATTCGAGATGTCCAATGGGAGGCGGCCATGAACGACGCGCTGCGGGTGGCGCTGCGGGACACCGGGCACACGATCGAGTCGCTCGCGGAACGCGTCGGCGTCGACCCGAAGACGGTAAGCCGGTGGTTGCTCGAAGATCGGATCCCGCATGCCCGACACCGGCTCACGGCGGCAGATGCGCTCCAGAAGAATGTCTCGGACATTTGGCCAGACATTTCGAGACGTCGCGCGCTGGTCTGGTTCCGCCCCTGGCAGGAGATCGAGCGCGAGGCGACCACGCTGCGTTCATACCAACCGTTGGTGATACCCGGCCTGCTCCAGACCGAGGCGTACGCCCGCGCGGTGCTCACCGGTGGTGGCCTGATCCCGCGCAGCGAGGTGGCACGGCTTGTCGACCACCGGATGTCCCGCCAGTTGATCCTGCACCGCGAGGAGCCGCCGCTGCTCACCGCCGTGCTGGACGAGGCGGTGCTGCGCCGGCCGGTCGGCGGCCCGGCCGTGATGCGCGAGCAGCTGCTGGCGCTCGCCGAGGCGTCGACCCAGCCGCACATCCGGCTACATGTGGTGCCGTCCACAGTGGGCGAATACGCTGGGCTGAACGGCCCGTTCGTGCTGGCGACCGCGCCCGATCACCGCATAGCCGGCTACCTCGACAATCAGTTGCAGGGGCAGGTGGTGAGCGAGCAGGCCGAGATCGCGGCCATACTGGCCGCCTGGGAGAACGTGCGCGGCGAGACACTCTCGCACTGGCAGTCGGTCGACCTGATCAGGGAGGTGGCGGAGTCATGGCACTGAGCGACACCCCGGCGCTGTCCGGCGCCCGGTGGCACAAGAGCAGCCGCAGCAGCGGCAACGGCGGCGACTGTGTCGAGGTCGCCGGCAACCTGCCCGACGTGGTGGGCGTACGCGACTCGAAGGACCCGACCGGTCCGGCACTGCTGTTCAGCCCGGCCGCCTGGCGTGCCTTCGTCGCCACCGTCGACAAGACCTGACCACCGTCGTACACATGTTCTATCCACAGGTTGTGGAAGCCGGGTGAGTTACCAGCTCAGCGCGGTCGTCGCGGACGCCGAGCTGCTGCGCGAGGAGACCCGCGAGCTGGATCATGCCGTGCTCGGCGGGCTGCGGCAGGACTTCGCGTTGCTGCCGGTCACGCCGCAGCTCGTGGTGGAGCTGACCGGGGCCCCGCCCGACTACCTCACCGACGATCCCGACCCGGCGCAGCCGTTCGAGCTGATCCTCTCTCCCGCGCTTGCCGAGGTCCTGGCCCGCTGGTCGGTGCGCGGCCCGCTGGCGTACGTCGAGGCGGAGTTCGCCGGTGGGGCCGGGCACCAGGCCGCGGCGGTCTGGCTCGACGGTGCCCTCACCTGGGGGCCGCGCTTCGACGCGGCGTTCGACGGGCCGCGTCCGGACTGGCCGATCAACGCAGCACTTGTCGAGCTGGGCGTGGAGCCGGGCCGATGGATCGACCCCTTCGCTGAGCTGGGGTTACACGTCGAGCGAAGCACCGAGGGGTGGCTCGCGCACGGGCGGCGAGGGCTCAGCGCCGACTACTGGGACGAATTGGCCGACGAATGGGAGGCTCGGCAATAACCTCAGCGCCCCCGTCACGTTGGGGACTGGGGGATTCTGATGAAATTGCGACAATTCGGCTTCATCGCCGCACTGCTTCTGGCTGCCTCGGCATCGGGCAGCGGGGTCATGCCACCGGACACCATCGCCGTCCGCGAGCCCGTCGCGTCGGTGAGCGTCGTCGATCTCGACGGAGTGGCCGATGTGGACTTCGGTGACTCGGAGAGCGAGCTGACCCGGCGCGGCATTCTGCGTACCGACGTCGACGCCTGCGGCCCGACGCTGGCCGGACACGACGAGATAAGCCCGATCTTCATCGAGGATCGGCTGGTGCTGCTCTGGGCCGGCGACCCGGTCCGCACCCCGGAGGGCATCGCGGCCGGCTCACCCGTCGCCGAGGTCCGGGCGAGCCATCCGACGGTACGCGAACTGCAAGCTCCACAGGGGACGTACCGCTTCGACGGCCTGCTCGCCCGCGACGGCGACCGCGCCTACCTGTTCCTGCACGACGGCCAGACGGTGCGAAAAGTCATCGCCGGGTACGCCGACTGGGCCCACCGCCTCTTCATCGAGGGCCACGCCCCCTGCTGAGTCGCGTCACCAGCTGACCGGCAGTTCCACCGGGCCGAGGATGGCGTGCCCCTGCTTCCACCGCACCTCGTCCGCAGCCACGGCCAGCCGCAACGTCGGCAGCTCGCGCAGCAACAGCGCCAGCGCGACCCGGACCTCCAGGGCGCCCAGGTGCGCGCCGACGCAGTAGTGCGGGCCGTACCCGAAAGAGAGGTGCGGGTTCGGGTCCCGACCGAAGTCCATCCGCTCCGGGTCGACGAAGACCCGTGGATCCCGGTTCGCGGCGTCGTGCGACGGGATGACGATGTCGCCCTCGGCCAGCCGCGCACCGCTGGGCAGCGTCACATCAGCCATCACCCGACGGGGCATCTCGTCGCCGTTGGAGGTCGAGTGCAGTCGCTCCAACTCGGTGACCGCCCCGTCGACCTGCTCCGGATGCTCCAGTAGGTAGTCCCACGCGAAGTCGTGCCCGGCGTACGGGCGGGTGCGCAACAGGTACACGAATGTCGAGATGGAACTGGCCGTGGTCTCCCACCCGCCGACGAGCAGCGACAGGGGAAGTTTGACCTGGACGTCCACCGGCTGATCCGCCGCCGCCGTGGCGATCCGGGTCATCAGGTCATCGCGGGGGCAACCGCGCCGTCCGTCCAGCTGCTGCCACAGGTAGCCGCCCATCTCCTCGGCGGACCGGGCGGCCTCGGCTCGGGTGAGGTCGGCGGTGCCCATGAACATGTCGCCCCAGCGGCGGAACTGCGCCCGGTCCGGCTCGGGCAGGCCGAGCAGATCGGATATCACGTTCAGGGCGAACGGTACGGCGAAGTCACCCACCAGATCCGCCGAGCCGCCCTTGGCGGCCAGCACCGCGAGCTGAGCCTCGGCAGCCGCACGCACCGTCTCGCGTAGCCCGGACACGGCGGGCTTGGTGAAGCTGTCCTTCACCGTTCCCCGGACCGCGGCGTGCTCCGCCCCGTCCATGCCGAGCATCGTCCCGGACACATCGACCTGGTCGGCGTGGGCGGCGGCAGCCCGGGAGAACAGATCCTGGCGGCGGAGCACCTCCCGGACGTCGTCGTACCGGCAGATCAGCAGCGCCGGCAGCCACTCCCCGCCAACCTGACGGACCACCGGCAGGACGCCGGATTCCGAGGCGGCGAGCTGCGCGTAGTAGGGGTGCTTGTCCGGGCCGCGCGTCCGGTCGATGCCATCCGCGTCGACGTTCAACGGGTGTCGTACTGGACCGCCCTCGACCGCCACCATGCAATTACCATGGCACTACTTCCCAGTGAAGGCAATCGATCACGTTGGGTAACCCGCGCCAGGTATCCCACCTAGAAGTCAGAGGCCACCGCTCTGAGATGTGGCGGGCTCGCGGCCGTACCACTTGCGCCAGACCAAGTCGGTACGCTGCCCGGACATCGACGTAGGGCATTCGGCCTACTAGGGTGGGGCCGGACCGGCTAGGTGTACGGGGGGTGCCGGCATGGAGCTCCGTGGTCGGGCGCGGCGGTGGCTTGTTGTAGTGGCTGTCGCATTGGTGCTAGCCGGCTGCGGGTCGGCCGACGAACGTCCTACAGCCCCTGACAATCGCAAGTCGCCGAGCGTGACGGCTGACACCACGGTCGGCGCGTCTCCCATCCCATCCGATCCTTCTGCGGCGCTGAATTCCGCTGTCCCATCCAGCTCGGACTGGCTGGAGATCTTCAAAAGGAACATCCGCATCGCGCACGACGCATGCGGCGGGTGCGGCGGTCAGCAGCAGGTCAATCTGCCCCCCGCAGAACGCGCGGCAGCCATCGAAGAGATGATCAAGGATTCGAAGCCGGACTTCCAACTCACCAAGACCAATGCGGATCTCGCCCTGCGGGGGCCAGAGGGGACGGTACCTAAGGTCGCCGGGCCGGGCGGGGCAGGCGCGGATGTGACCTTCGTGCACCCGGACGGCACCGGCACGTTCCGCCGCGAAGTCAAGTGCACCGACGGTCCAAACTTCCAGAAGGTGCTGACCAGAGCCGCCAAGCAGGTCAAATACGACGGTGAGATTTTCGTGCAGGTGCCGGCGAGCGTCCGGGTTGATGGCATGATCAAGGGCTTCTGGGGTGCCCGGACCGACGAGCAGCTGCTGAAGTTCCGGCATGTGTGGGTGGTAGTTCACGACCCAAGCGGTAAACGGGTGGCAGCGGCGATGCTGGGCCTTCGCGGCATGGTGTTTTGAGGAGGGCTGATGTCGCTGGACGGCTGGCTGGCGTGCACTGAGTGCCGGATGTGCCTCGCCTTGGGCAAGCCGATCCGACCCGATGGCGACAACATCCGCTACTTCCAGGTGGGATACATGGCGAACTCCGCCCAGTCCGACCTGACCCGAGCGCTCTGGAAATTCCTCGCCGACCACGCCGGCCACCCACTCCGGGTGCTCGTCACAGGCCAGCCTGGCTACGACGACCTTGAACACTTCATCGAAATCGGCGGTGACGCCGCGCCGGACATCCCGTTCGAGGAGTACCTGCAGGATTTTCCGGGCTGACTCCGGGCGGGCCGCAGACCGCCCTCTGAGCACCGGCTGAGACCGATTGCGCAGCGCCCGGCCGGTCCTCGCGGACCTACCGGGCGTTCGCGCTGCTCACGAGCGGTGGCGGAGGGATTAGAACCCTCGGAGGGCGTAAACCCTCACACGCTTTCGAGGTTTGCGATCACTTACACGCCCAACATCATTTCGTTAGGAAATCTTATACAGGGAAGGTCGACACGGTACGTGAGCTGCGGCCAGCGTCGCCTTGATGCTCCGGCGAACATGGGTGTACGGCGCTGAATGAGACCGCAACTGAGACCACGGCCGGCTCCGGCAACACACGTGCCGCGCTGCGCCGCTCCATGTGCCCATCGACGCTCGGCCCGCACGTGTTCCCTGCCACGCCTCTGGCCTGCTTGGCAGAGGCGTCATGACCGAGCCGTCAAGTTTCACGAGCTTTGGGTTCCACAACGTGACCGTCTGGGTACTTAACGTAGAAGGTCAGATCGGCTAGAGTCAGAAGTTGTCGGTTCGTTTCGAATACGGCCGGGAGAGGAACAGGCATGCCCACGCGGGTCAATGTTGCGCCTGAGATGCTCCGCTGGGCGCGCGAGAGGGCGCGTCTTTCTATCGGGGACTTAGCCAAAGGATTCCCGATGCTTATTCAGTGGGAGTCAGGTTCTGTAAAGCCGACAATGCGGCAGCTAGAGAACTATGCGCAGGCGACATACACTCCCATCGGGCTATTCTTCTTGCCGAGTCCGCCGGACGAGACGCTACCTGTACCCGATTTTCGAACCTTTCGCGACGAGCGGAACCGAAACCCCACCCCCAATTTGCTAGATACGATTTACGCATGCGAGCAGCGACAGGAGTGGTACCGGGAGTTCGCCGAGTCACACGGCTACCGACCTGTACCAGTAGTCGGAAGCATGCAGCTTGCAACAACTCCACAGGCGGCAGCAGATAGCCTGCGCGACTCTCTAGGGTTTGACCTTGAGATCCGTTCGGAGTTCGCCACGTGGGCGGAGGCACTTCGCGGGCTGACCGATCACGCTGAGCGCCAGGGGATACTGGTAATGACCAGCGGAATCGTTGGCTCAAATACCCACCGGAAGCTCGACCCCAGAGAGTTCCGCGGGTTTTCGCTTGCAGACCCCATCGCACCCTTGATCTTCATCAACGGCGCAGACACCAAAGCTGCGCAGATATTTACGCTAGCTCACGAACTGGCTCACATCAGTCTTGGCGGCTCTGCAATTTCAAACCAGGACCTTGCCCGTATGGCCAACGACAACCGGACAGAGCGTTGGTGCAACGAGGTTGCTGCCGAGCTTTTGATTCCAATGACCTCTCTACGGCTGGAGTTCGCCCCAAGCCGTAATTTGACTTTGGAGCTACAGCGACTAGCACGCCTCTACAAGGTAAGCACGCTGGTCGTACTACGGCGCATCTTCGACGCTGGATTCATGCAAGAGCGTCAGTTCAATCGCGCCTTCGAAGAGGAGTTGGAGCGAGTACTCGCCTTGATGAACAGGCAATCCGGTGGCGGGAACTTCTACACCACTCTCCCTGTTCGAGTAAGCAGGCGCTTCGCCCGATCAGTCGTGGCTGACACTCTTGAAGGTGGAACTCTCTACCGGGATGCGTTTCGCCTTCTTGGCTTTAAGAAGACATCAACCTTCGAGCAGCTCAGCGAGAGCCTCGGGGTTGCTTAAATGTATCTAATTGACACGAACGTCTTTATAGATGCGAAGAATCGCTATTACCCCTTTGACGTCGTGCCTGGATTCTGGGATTGGCTCAAGTCGGCCCACCTAAGCGCCAAGCTTTACACAGTCGAAGCCGTCTACGGCGAGTTGGTGGGCACCGCAGACGAGTTGTGCGAATGGATCAAGCAGATGCCCAAATCCTTCACACTCCCGGCAACCGAGATCGGCGCACAGTCACTTACGCGGCTCAGCACCTGGGCGAACACCTCCTCCCAGTACACAAGGGCGGCCGTTTTTGAGTTCTTAGGTGCCGCTGACTACTTCCTTGTGGCGCATGCCCACACGGTTAGCGCAACAGTAGTGACGCATGAGAGGGCGGGCACAGGTTCACGCAACCGCATCAAAATTCCGGACGCTTGTGAGGCGGTCGGTGTGAGCTGGATGAACCCTTTCGATATGCTCCGAACGGAACAGGCGGCGTTCAGGCTCTAGTGTTAGGGCTTGGCTAACGCCGACCGCAAATCTGGAAGGGCTGGCCGCCGACGAGCGCGACAGGAAGGTCAGCTCGTGTGATGATCTGTCGTGGGTCGATGAAGCGACGGGCCACCAAGAGCCCTGCGGCATGAGCCTCAGGGCACCTCACGGGACAGGTTCGCCGCGACGTGGCCAAGCGGGTCGGTGGTCTGCTGTGGCAGCCAGCGCAGAGCGCCGACGACGACCCGGACGACGGCGCGGCCGGGGTGCTCAGCAACTCGTCGTGAGGGCAACTGAGACCAAAACTGAGACCACGACAGGGAGACGCCCGGTGACTCACGGAGAGTCGCCGGGCATTTCGCCTGTTCACGAGCGGTGGCGGAGGGATTTGAACCCTCGGAGGGCGTAAACCCTCACACGCTTTCGAGGCGTGCTCCTTAGGCCGCTCGGACACGCCACCGCCGACGAGGGTACAGGACCACAGGTTCCGACGCCGAACCGGTCCCGGCCAGGCCGGCCTGGCAGGATCAACGCCATGAGTACGCACATCGGCGCGAAGCCGGGCGAGATCGCCGAGCGGGTCCTGATGCCGGGTGACCCCCTGCGGGCCAAGTGGATCGCGGAGACCTACCTCGAGGGCGCGAACTGCTACTCGACGGTCCGGGGCATGCTGGGCTTCACCGGCCGTTGGAACGGCGTGGAGGTTTCGGTGCAGGGCTCCGGCATGGGCATGCCCTCGGCTTCGATCTACGCCCACGAGCTGGTAAACGAGTACGGCGTGAAGTCGCTGATCCGGGTCGGCTCGTGCGGCGCGCTCACTGAGGATCTCCAGCTGCGCGACGTGATCGCGGCGATCGGGTCGTCCACCGACTCGAACATGAACCGGATGCGCTTCGACGGGCTGATCGACTACGCCCCGGTCGCCGACTTCGGGCTGCTGCGTACCTCGGTGGAGGTGGCCGAGCGGCGCGGCATCGCGATGCGGGTCGGGCCGATCCTGGCCGCGGACGCCTTCTACACCGACCGGCCGGACCTCTACGACAGCCTCGCGGAGTACGGCGTGCTGGCGGTGGAGATGGAGTCGGCGGCGCTCTACACGATCGCGGCCCGGTTCAAGGCGCGCGCCCTGACCCTGTTGACGGTGAGCGACCACATCAAGACCGGCGAGAAGACCACCTCCCAGGAGCGGGAGCAGACCTTCAGCCAGATGGTCGAGATCGCCCTGGACACCATCATCGCCTGATCCGGTCGAGCCCGACGTCCCGCCACCCCCCGTGCGGTGGCGGGACGCTCTGTGTCGGGGTCGGTGTGACGGCCTCCACTGGGTAAATGTATACGACCGGTCGTTCTTATTTAGTAGTCTCGCCGCATGAACGTCGACGGCCGGCTCGCCCGGGGGCAGCGCACCCGCACCGCCGTGCTGGACGCCGCCGTCAGCCTGGCCTCCGCCAGCGGCCTCGACGGGCTCTCCCTCGGGCATCTCGCCGAGTCGCTCGGGGTCAGCAAGTCCGGCCTCTTCGCACACTGGCGCTCCAAGGAGGAGTTGCAGCTCGCCACCATCGACCGGGCCGTCGCCCAGTGGCAGGAACAGATCATCGGCCCGGCGCTGCGCACCCCCCGGGGCGTACGCCGGATCCACGCCCTGCACGAGGCCCGGATCGACTTCTACGCCGGTCGGGTGCTGCCCGGCGGCTGCTTCTTCGCCACCACGGAATTCGAGTTCAACGCCCGGCCCGGCGCCGTCCGCGACCGTCTCGCCGACGTCTTCGCCGCCTGGACGAGGTTCCTGGAACGGCTCGTCACCGAGGCGGTCGAGCTGGGCGAGTTGCCCACCGGCACGGATGTCGCGCTGCTGGCGTACGAGATCGACGCGTACGGCATCGCCGCCGCCATGCGCTCCCGCCTGCTCGACCCGGAGGTCACCTACCGGCACGCCCGCCTGGGCGTGCTCAACCGCCTACGGGCGCTCTGCCCCGATCCCGCTCTGCTACCGGAAGGCCCGTCATGAGTCACGCAGTCGCCGAACAGCCCGCCGTCGAGTACGGCCACGTCGAGCGCACCATGGTTCACTTCGACGACCTCGACGCCCTCGGCATCCTGCACAACGCCCGGTACGCGCTGCTGCTGGAACGGGCGCTCACCGCGTACTGGTCCGACCGGGGCGTCGCCTACCAGGCCGGCCGGGCCAGCACGCCCGACGTGTTCCACGCGGTACGCGAATTCACCATCAGCTACCTCGCGCCCGTCACCGGCACCGGCCCGGTCGCGGTGCACTTCTGGCTGGAGCAGCTCGGCACCAGCAGCGCCCGGTACGCCTTCCGCTTCCACTCGATCGACGGCACCACGACGTACGCGGAAGGGCACCGCGCGGTCGTCCGCCTCGACCCGGCCACCCTGCGGCCGGCCCCCTGGACCGACACCGCCCGGGCGGTCGCCACCACGCTGCTGCGCACCTGACGCCCGAAGCGGTCAGCGGAAGAAGGCGCGCAGGACGGCGGCGTTCTCGGCCTCCAGGATGCCGCCGTACACCTCGGGTCGGTGGTTGAGCCGGCGGTCACGCAGCACGTCCCAGAGCGAACCGGCGGCGCCCGTCTTGGGTTCCCAGGCACCGAAGACCACTGTCGAGACCCGGGCCAGCACCAGCGCCCCGGCACACATCGTGCAGGGTTCGAGGGTCACCACCAGCGTGCAGCCGTCCAGCCGCCAGCGGCCCAGCCGCTCGGCCGCCCGGCGTAGCGCGAGCACCTCGGCGTGCGCGGTCGGGTCGCCGGTCAGCTCGCGCTCGTTGCGACCGATCGCCAGCTCACTGCCGTCCGGCCCGTAGAGCACCGCGCCCACCGGCACATCGCCGGACTGGCCGGGCTCAACCGCGACAGCGTCACCGTCCGCCGCGCCGGCCGGACCGCCGCCCCCGCCCGGGACCGCCGGGCCGCTCACCGCGACTTCGAGGGCGCGGCGCATCCAGAGTTCGTGCCGCTGTCGTCGGCCGGTGCCGGTCGGGTCGGCCAGGCCCTCGTCCGCTCCCGGCCCGCGCCGGCCGACGGAACCAGGCGTGGGCTGCCCAGGCCGGACCGTCTCCAGCGCCGGATCGGTCACGTCAGACGGCTCAGACCTCACGCAGTTCCTCGACGTCGTCGACGCAACCCAGCACCTGGCAGATCTCGGCGGTGACGTCGGCCGGCATCATCCCCTCGTGGGCGCAGAGGCCGAGCAGCCGTTGCGCGGGGATGCCCAGGTCGGTCAGGAGATCCGCCTCGCCCACCGGGTCCGCCTCGGGATCGACGGCAGGTTGCTCGTTGTCGTCGCCACCGCTGGCGGCGGCCGGACGCACCTCTTCGGTGTCGTCCAGCCCGGTCACCGACGTCTTCAGGTCACCAACCAGCAGGGCGCCCAGCCGGGACTCCTCCGCGTACGCCGAGTCGGAGCCGAAGACCCGCAGGTCCTCGCCCTCGTCAAGACGCAGGATGACCAGGTAGGTGTCGTCCGCCTCGACGAACAGCAGCGACACGTCCGCGTCCGGAGCGACATCGCGGAGCCGCTCGGCGACGTCATCGACGTCTGCGGCACCCCGCAGACTCAGCTCGGCGGCTGTCCAGCCGCCCTTCTCGCGTACGACGGCCGCAGCGAAGTACGACACGTTTCCCCCAAGTTGCCTCGGCACAGCACTCGCCGACCCGTTACGCGTGCACGTTAGCCGGTCGGGTCGGCAGGCGACCGGTCAACGCCCCGAAGGGCCGGTCATTCCTGGGGAAAGGATCTCCGAGCCGCTCAGCCGGCGAGGCGTCGGCGAGTGGCGATCAGTTGGCGGAGCTGGGCGGTGCGGGCGCGTTGTGGCCGTTCGCGTTCGCGTACCGCGCGCGCGTCCGCCAACTGCGCCAGAAGCTGAAGGCGGCGGCGGCTGCGATCGGGATCCAGCCGCGGAGTGGTCCAGGCCATACCGGGAGAGTGCCGAGTTACGGCCATCCAGTCAAGACGGGTTTCGGTGTCTGCGCGACGACGCACCGCAGTCGCCACCGGCACGGTTCACCAGAGCGGCCAGTCACCGCTGCTCATCCACCGGGTGACGACCGCAGCGGTGGCGATGCTCCAGCCTCCGGCGGTGACGATCGCGATGCCGGCCGCCACTCCCCGGTCGCCGTACCTGACCAACGCCAGGGCCGCGAGCCAGGCCAGCGCACCGGCGAGCAGCGTCCACCAGACGTACCCGACGAGGCTGCCGCCGAGCAGACCGAAGAGGACCAGCCAGGCCAGGGTTCCGACCGCTCCCGCCGCGACACCGGCACCGCCGACCGGGTTCGGCTCGCGGTAGGCGGGGCGCGGTGGCCGCCCGGAGGGAAAGAGGCCCGACGGGTTGTACGGCAACACCGGTACCCACTCCTCCACACGCACGAACGCTGTCTCACCACCGTATCGAGTCTGTCAGGATGGCCGGATGGTTCCGCTGCCGATCGGACGCCGCCGCGCGTACGCCCTGTTGCTGCTCGTGCCGGTGCTCGCGGCGAGCGGCTGCGGTACGCCCGGCGTACCGACGGACGCCGGCCCGACCCCCGTGACCAGCCCGACCGCGGTTACCAGCCCGACGGCCGCGCCCGGACCGACCGCCGCGGCGACCACCGGCGCACCGACCGCGACCAGCGCGGCGCCCGATCTCACGGACCAGCCGGCGGCGACTCCCCGCAAGGGCCTGCCCCACATCTTTCCGGTACGCGCCGGAAAGGTGTCGTATCACCCGACCCACTCGGCGTACCCGGGGACGGACATCTTCGCCGACTGCGGTGAGCCGGTCGTGGCGGTCACCGACGGCACGATCGGCGAGGTCAGCCGGCGTGACCGGTACAAGAAGAGTGGTCCGCAGGGGCCGTACAACGGTGGCCTCTCCGTATCGGTCATCGGTGACGACGGGGTGCGCTACTACGGCTCGCACCTGACCGACATCGCCGAGGGCATCGACGCGGGGGTGCGGGTACGGGCCGGTCAACGGCTCGGCACGGTGGGCCGGACGGGCAACGCCAACAACGTCTGCCATCTGCACTTCGGCATCTCCCCGCCGTGCCTGGGCGAGGACGGCTGGTGGATCCGCCGGGGCGTGGTCTGGCCCGCGCCGTACCTCGACTCGTGGCGCAAGGGCGGCAACCGGGAGCCGGCCGCCGAGGTGGCCGCGTGGCATCGCAAGCACGGCTGCCCGAGCAAACCGCCCGCGCGCCGATAAGCGCCATCCGGGTTCATCAGTCCGAAACATTGACGCAGGTCTCGCCGGTGAACTACCGTCCGGTAGACCAGAGAGAGCGCTCTCTCACGTCGCTTAATTCACAATACCGACGAAGCGTGCGCCGACCGGCGCGGCCGGGCCGGCACGCGTTGGAGGAAAGATGAGACCTCCCGTCCCACGCCGCACCCACCATCGGATCCTGGCCGCCACCGCCGCCGCGACCCTCGTTCTCGGCGGGCTGGCCGTCATCGCCGGCTCCCCCGCGCAGGCCGCACCGGTCGGCGCCGGCAGCTACACCACCACTCCCGTCGGCCCGCTCCCCGGCGGCTGCGGAAACCTGACCACCAACCCCCGGCAGTACGTCACCGCCGCCGCGCCATCGGGGGCCGTACCCACAAACGACTGGTGGTCCTCGCTGCTGTGGAAGCGCCTGAACTGCACCTTCAGCGAGCCCTTGCACGCGCACCCGGTGTCCTACCAACCCGTCACCGACGGGCTCGGCTTCTCCGCCACCTCGACCCCCGCCATCTCCGGCACCGCCACCGGGGTGGGCGAGTTCAAGTACCCCTACGTCGAGGACATCCGGGTCGGTGTGGCCGGACTTGCCGCCCCCAACGTGCTGGTGGACGACTGGACTGACTGGACGGTCACCCCGTACTGGGGCGACGGGGCGCAGACGATGCGCGCCACCATCGGCCACGGGTTGCCGCTGGCGTACTTCCGCACCAGCGGCGGCGACGCGGTGATCAACGCGACCGGTGGTAGCCCCACGGTCTGGTCCAACAACGGAAGCAGCATCGGCTTCACCGTCCGCGGCCACGACTACGTGGCGTACGCGCCGAGCGGCGCGACCTGGACCGTCAGCGGCAGCCGGATCAGCTCCAACCTCGCCGGACGCGGCTACTTCAGCGTCGCGCTGCTCCCGGCCACCGGTGGCGGCACCGCCCGCACCCAACTCGCCGGCACCTACGGCCAGTACGCGCACGCCCACGTCACCGGCACCCGGGTCAGCTACAGCTACAACGCGACGACGAGCCGGGTGGAGACCCGCTACACCTTCACCACCACGCCCCGCGAGGGCACCGAGACGCGGACCGTGGTCAGCCTCTACCCGCACCACTGGCGAGCGCTGACCGGTGTCATGCCGATCACGCCGACCTACCCCTCCGCCCGAGGGCGGATGAAGGTGGTCACCGGCGTCGGTGAGTTCCGCACCTCGATGCGGTTCAACGGCGTACTGCCGGAACTGCCCGCCGTCGCCACCGGAGCCGGCAGCGACCTGACCACGCTGCGGCAGCACCTGGCGGCGGTGCGGAGCAACCCGATGGACCAGCGCGGTGGCGACACCTACTGGACCGGCAAGGGACTCGGCCGGGCGGCCCGCATCGCCGAGATCGCCGACCTGGTCGGCGACACCGAGACCCGTACCTCGGCGCTGAACGCCATCCGCGCCACCCTCAACGACTGGCTCACCGCCTCGTCCGGCGAGACCCAACGGCTGTTCTACTACGACCAGCGGTGGGGCACGCTCATCGGCTACCCGGCGTCGTACGGCTCCGACCAGGAACTGAACGACCACCACTTCCACTACGGCTACTACATCGCCGCCGCCGCCACGCTTGCCAAGTTCGACCCGGCCTGGGCGCGGGACGACCAGTACGGCGGCATGATCGACCTGCTCATCCGGGACGCGAACAACTACGACAGGTCGGACACCCGCTTCCCGTACCTGCGCGACTTCGACATCTACGCCGGGCACGACTGGGCCTCCGGGCACGGCGCGTTCGCCAGCGGCAACAACCAGGAGTCGTCGTCGGAGGGGATGAACTTCGCCAACGCCCTCATCCAGTGGGGGCAGGCCACCGGCGACACGGCGGTACGCGACGCCGGCATCTACCTCTACACCACCCAGGCCGCCGCGATCCACGAGTACTGGTTCGACGTCACCGGCGAGAACTTCCCCACCGAGTTCGGGCACTCCAACGTGGGCATGGTCTGGGGTGACGGCGGCGCGTACGCCACCTGGTTCAGCGCGGAGCCCGAGATGATCCAGGGCATCAACCTGCTGCCGATCACCGGTGGGCACCTCTACCTGGGCCAGCACCCGAACTACAACTCGGTGAAGTACGCCGAACTGGTCCGCAACAACGGCGGTGAGCCGACCGTGTGGCAGGACATCCACTGGCAGTTCCTCGCCCTCGGTGACGCCGACGCGGCGCTGGCCAAGCTGCGAGCCAACCCCGGCTACACCCCGGAGGAGGGCGAGAGTCGGGCGCACACCTTCCACTGGGTCCGTAACCTGGCCGCCCTCGGCCGGGTCGACACCGGAATCACCGCCGACCATCCGCTGGCCGCGGTGTTCAACCGCAACGGCGCCCGGACGTACGTGGCCAGCAACATCTCCGGCTCACCGCTGACCGTACGGTTCTCCGACGGCACGCAGCTGACCGTGGCTGCCGGGCGCACCACCACAAGTGGGGCGCACACCTGGAGCGGAGGCAGCGGCGGTGGGGGTACGCCACCGAGCCCGACACCGACGCCGACGTCCAGCCCGACGCCGACCCCGACGCCCACTCCCACGCCGACGCCGACCGACCCGCCGTCCAGCTCACCTGTGCGCTACCTGCTGTCCGGGGGCGGTCTGGGTGCGTCCGGCAGCGCCGGCACCACCACCGTGAGCAGCGCCGGTGGCACGAACCACGACGGCACACCGCGCAACCCGGTGGTCTTCACCGCGACCGGGCTCAACCTCAACCACAACGGCGGGCAGACCGCGTTCGATCTCTTCCTCGATGCCGGCACGGCGGTCGGCAACGGGGTGCAGGCCCGCGTCTCGTACGACCTGACCGGTGACGGCAGTTGGGAGCGGGTGGAGACGTACCGCTACTTCGCCACCGACCCGGTGCCGGGCTGGGAGCACTACACCCAGGCCGCCGGGCTGCACTCCAGCAGCGGCTCCCTCGGCAACCTGCGTGGCGGCACCGTCCGGGTGGAGGTCTGGTCCGCCATCGGCAACAACCCCACCAACCTCGGTGTCGGTGACCGCTCCGTGGTGCGGTTGCCGTACGCCTGATCCCGCACACCGCGATCCGCCCCGCGCCGCCGGTCGTACCCCGACCGGCGGCGCGGCCGCGTAGGTTTGCCGACATGAGCGAGCGCCAGCGAGCGAATCATCAGCGGGACCCCATTGCCGATCTGCGCCGGATCGCCTTCCTGCTGGAGCGGGCGAACGAGGCGACCTATCGGGTACGCGCCTTCCGCTCGGCGGCCAAGGCGTTGGCCGCGCTGCCGGTCGAGGAGGTGGCCGAGCGGGCCCGTGCCGGCAAGCTCACCGAGCTGGCCGGGGTCGGCGACGTCACCGCTCGTTGCGTGGCCGAGTCGCTTGCCGGTGAGGAGCCGGTCTACCTGCGCCGGCTGCTCGCCACCGAGGGCACCGACCTGGACGCCGAGGCCACCGCCCTGCGTACCGCCCTGCGCGGCGACTGCCACACCCACTCGGACTGGTCCGACGGTGGGTCACCGATCGAGGAGATGGCGCTGGCCGCCGTCGAGCTGGGCCACGAGTACCTGGTGCTCACCGACCACTCGCCCCGGCTGAAGGTCGCCCGGGGACTGACCGCGGATCGGCTGCGCCGCCAGCTCGACCACGTGGCACGCGTCAACGAGGCGTTGCCGGAGGGGTTCCGCATCCTCACCGGCATCGAGGTCGACATCCTCGCCGACGGGTCGCTCGACCAGGACGAGGCGTTGCTGGCCCGGCTGGACGTGGTGGTCGGGTCGGTGCACAGCGGCCTGAACGACGACCGGGCGAAGATGACCCGCCGGATGCTGGCCGCCATCGCCAACCCGCATCTGGACATCCTGGGCCACTGCACGGGTCGGATGGTCTCGTCCCGACCGGCCGGGGTGACCGGGCCGGGCGACCGGGGGCACCGCGCCCGGACCCGGGCCGAGAGTGACTTCGATGCCGACGCCGTCTTCGCCGCCTGTGTCGAACACGACGTCGCCGTGGAAATCAACTCACGGCCGGAGCGGCAGGACCCGCCGAAGCGGCTGATCCGGCGGGCGCTGGAGGCCGGTTGCCGGTTCGCCATCAACACCGACGCGCACGCCCCCGGCCAGTTGGACTGGCAGCGCTTCGGCTGCGAGCGGGCCGCCCGGTGCGGAGTCCCCGCGGACCGCGTGATCAACACGTGGGCGGCCGACGAGTTGGTCGCCTGGACGCGCGCCTGACGCGTGCCCAACCGCCCGGCCCGCCCGCCTCCGCTCAGCGGGTGGCGGGCTCGACCAGGGGTGCCGTCGGGGTGCCCACACCCGGTGCCACCCGGCGGCGACGACGTCGGCCGAGCAGGCCCTGCGACACGGCGACGCCGAGCAGCACGATCAGCGCGCCGACCGGCTGGTGCCAGGTGAGTCGCTCGCCGAGCACGAGGGCACCGATCAGCACCGCGAACACCGGGATCAGGTACGTCACGGTGGAGGCGGTCGTCGCGCCGACGGTCCGGATGTTCCGCAGGTGGATCACGAAGGCGAGCCCGGTGCCGAGCGCGCCCAACGCCAGCACGGCCGCGAGCACCCGCGGCGACAGCGCGGTCGGCAGCGGCGGCGCACCGGCCACCACCGGCGCCACGATCGCGAGCTGGACCGCCGCGACGATCAGCTGCGCCGCCGAGAGGGACAGCCCGGACAGGGCGCTGCCGGCGATGAACTTCTTCTGGTACGGGATGGCGAAGCCGTAGCAGGCGGCGGCGCCGAAGCACATCAACTGGCCGACGAAGTGCGCACCGCCGACGCCCTGCCAGACGCCGAGCACCACCATCACGCCGGTGAAGCCGAGCGCCAGCCCGAGGGCGCCGCGTGCGGTCAGCCGCTCGGTGCGGAACACCAGCACCGCCAGCGGCAGCACGACAAGCGGAGTGGTCGCGTTCCAGATGCCGGCGAGCATCGACTCGACCCGCTGCTCGCCGTAGCCGAACAGGGTGAACGGCAACGCCACCCCGAAGGCGGCGATCACCGTCAGGTGACCCCAGACCCGCAGCTCGCGCGGTAGCCGGTCACGCAGCACGGCGAGCACCACCAGCAGGGTCAGCGCGCCGGAGGCGACCCGGTAGAGGGTGAGGTGCAGCGGGTGCAGCTCGGCCACCCCGACCTTGATGAAGAGGAAGCTGGAACCCCAGATCGCGGCGAGGGCGATGAAGCCGGGCAGCCAGCTCCGCAGCGCCGGCCGGTCAGGGGTGAAGTCGCCTGTCACCCCTGACACTCTGCCGCCGGGGTACGACATTGTCCTGCGGTTTTCGGCCGTCGTGTCGCGCGCCACAGAAACCACATCCTTTGATAGGGCGTTGACCGACCGAGGAGGTGAACATCGTGGCGATGCCGATCCGTTTCGACCCGCTCGTCGACCTTGACGGCATGTGGACGACCCAGCTCGCCGACCGCTACCTCCCGTTGCCTGAGCTACCAGATGCGCGGTACGAGTGCATCGACGGGAGGTTGGTCAGGACGCCCGCCGCGGTCGGCACGAACAGCTACGGCGAAATCGAACTCGCCTGGCTACTCTCACCCGCTGCCGAGGCCCACAACTTCTACGTCTTCGGTCAGGTGAATCTGACCTTCTCCCCGCAGCGGTGGATCCAGCCGGACATCACCGTGCTGCACGCGCTGCCGAAGACGGACGAGGAGGACCGCTGGATCCCGGCCCACCTGTGCACCATGGCCGTGGAGTTCGTCTCCCCCGGCAGCCGCCGGCAGGACTTCGTCGACAAGCCGATCCGCTGCGCCGAGGGGCGGGTGCCCTACTTCATGCGGGTGGAGATCTCGCGCCGGCTGCGGCACGCCGCGGTGGAGTTGTTCGCCCTCGGCAAGTTCGGCGGCTACGACACGCTCGCCAAGGCGGTCAGCGGTGACCGGCTACGCGCCGACGAGCCGTTCCCGATCGACTTCGATCCTGCCGACCTGCTGCCCTGACGGCGTCGGCGGCATCATCGCGACGCCCACCTCGCGTAGGGTACGCAGCGTGGGAAGAATCGACGATCTCGCGAACCGTTACGTCGCCGACTGGGCGGCATTGAGCCCGACCGGCGCCACCTCCGTCGGCATCGCCGGCCATGACGACAAGTTCGACGACCTCTCCCCCGACGGGTACGCCGCACGCGCCGAACTGACCCGACGCACCCTTGCCGAGCTCGACAGCATCGAGCCGGTGACGGAGGCCGAACGCACCGCGCGGGAGGCGATGCAGGAGCGTCTGGGCCTCGAACTGGACCGGTACGACACCGGCGAGACGGCCAGCGAGGTAAGCGTCATCACCAGCGGCTTGCACGAGATCCGGATGGTCTTCGACCTGATGCCCACCGAAGGGGAGCAGGCCCGGGCCAACCTGGCCGCCCGGCTGAACCTCTTCGCAAGCACGCTGGAGGACTACAAGACCACGTTGCGGGAGTCGGCAGCCGCCGGACGGATCAGTTCGCGCGCACAGCTGATCGAGGTGGCCAAACAGTGCGACACCTGGGTCGATCCGGACGGTGACAACGTCTTCCACGGGCTGGTCGATCGGCTGGGCGAGGATGGCTCCCTCGGCTCCGAACTGCGTCGCGGTGCGGCTGCGGCCACGGCGGCTACCGCCGAGTTCGGGCAGTTCCTCCGCACCGAGCTGGCTCCCCACGGACGGGAGAAGCAGGCCGCCGGGCGTGAGCGCTACGAGCTGGCCTCCCAGTACTTCCTCGGGGCTCGGATCGACCTCGACGAGACGTACGCCTGGGGCTTCACGGAGTTGGCCCGGCTGGAGGCCGACATGCGGACGGTGGCCGCCCAGATCGCCGGTCCGAGCGCCACCATCGACGAGGCCGTGACGGCGTTGGACGCCGACCCGGCCCGCACCATCCGGGGTCGGGACGCCTTCCGCGACTGGATGCAGGAGCTGGCCGACCAGGCGATCAGCGACCTCAACGGCACCCACTTCGACATCCCCGAGCAGGTCCGGCGGATCGAGTGCATGATCGCGCCGACAAGTGACGGTTCCATCTACTACACCGGCCCGAGCGAGGACTTCGCCCGACCGGGTCGAATGTGGTGGGCGGTGCCGCAGGGCCTGACCGACTTCTCCACCTGGCGGGAGGTGACCACCGTCTACCACGAGGGGGTCCCCGGCCATCACCTCCAGATCGGCCAGACCGCCGTCCGGGCCGAGTTGCTCAACCGCTGGCAGCGGCTGCTCTGTTGGGTATCCGGTCACGGCGAGGGCTGGGCGCTGTACGCCGAGCGCCTGATGGAGGAGCTGGGTTACCTGGACGACCCGGGCAACCGGCTCGGGATGCTGGACGGTCAGGCGCTGCGGGCGGCCCGCGTGATCGTGGACATCGGCATGCATCTGGAGCTGGAGATTCCCAAGGACAACCCGTTCGACTTCCATCCCGGTGAGCGGTGGACCCCGGAGCTGGGTTGGGAGTTCCTGCGGGCGCACTGCCGGGTGCCGGACGAGATGCTGCGCTTCGAGCTCAACCGCTACCTGGGCTGGCCGGGGCAGGCGCCGTCGTACAAGGTGGGCGAGCGGATCTGGCTTCAGGCGCGGGAGGACGCGAAGGCCCGCAAGGGCGCCGACTTCGACCTGCGCGAGTTCCACCGCCAGGCGCTCGACCTCGGTGCGCTCGGTCTCGACCCGCTCCGCCGGGCGCTGGCCCGGCTCTGACACCCTGATCGGCTGATTCGCGGCTCGCGCTGCCGGTTGTGGGGGCGGGCCGTCGGCCCGCCCCCACAACCGGCACTGCTGGTGCTACTGCTTCTCCGACTCGCCCTGTGCCGACCGTTGGCTGGGCACCGTGGGCTCCTCGGACTTCCAGTTGGTCGAGGCGGGCGGGATCTCGTCGGTCAACGGCCCACCCGGCCGAGCGTCGTCCCGCACCGGCGGCTGGTCGACCCGGGTCGGTGCCGGGTCGGCGGCGGCGTGCCGGGCCACCGTGGCCGGGGTACGACTACGCGAGACCAGCAGCCCGACCAGGATCAGCACCAGGCCCAGCACGGCGAGCCCGAGCGGTGCGAACACTCCGAGGATTCTGAGCTGGTTCCGGCTCTCCTTGGCGCGGTCCACCGAGGACGCCACGGTCTCCTCGTTGTAGGAGAAGTCGGCGTCCAGCAGCGTCACCGGGGTGCCCGTGTTCGGCACGAGCACCTTCTTCTGCTGCTCCCGGACCTTCAGGTAGGAGCCGGTGACCGGATCCACCCAGACCGTACGGGTGTTGCTGTAGACGACGTCACCCGACGTCGAGCCGGGGGCGAGCGCACCGAGTAGCAGCGCCACCCGGTCGGTGGCCAACGGCAGCTTCTCGTCGGTGATGACCTGCTCGTAGCGGTACGCCTCGATGCCGTTGATGTCCTCGGTGCCCTTGAACTCGGCCATCCGGGTCTGCCGCAGATCCCGGTCGAAGACCTCGTAGTTGTCCTTGGCGGAGTTGAACGGGAACTTGTAGACCTGGCCGGCGAACGAGACCTTCTCCGGCGTGCCGCTCTCGTCGAGGAACTGCTCGTTCCACTCCACGGCTGCCGCGGAGACCCGATCCAGTGCCAGCTCGGCACCGTACGCGCTGACCAGCGCCTTGGTGTCGGTCCGCTCGACGGTCTGGCCGACCCGCCAGACCACCGCGTCACCGGCGAGGTCGCCGCTGAGCGCCGCGGTCTTGGCACGCTCCGGGGTGACCTGGACGGTCGACCTCAGGTCCGTCTGATCGACGATGTCGACCGCACCGTTGGTGATCTGAAGGAACGTCGCCGCCCGGGCCTCGGCCACCGACGTCGACGACTCCAGGTCGTAGGGCAGTTTGGTCATCGCAGGCTTGACGACGAACACCAACCCGGCGGCCAGCGCCAGGAGCAGGACGCCGCCGCCGAACAGCACGGCACCCACGGCGCGGTGCTTCATGTTTCCTCCCTGAGGAGCTCAATATCGTCGATGTCAATCAGTGAGATGGCCGCGAGGTTACTACCAAGTCACATAGCCACGCGACCCCCGGTCAGCTCTGATTTCTCCACCGCACCGGGCTGCCCGTCACCGGCCCTCCGCAGGACGAGCACGAAGTTCCACGCCGCCACCTCCCGAACGCCGGGCACCCGGATCACCCACCGCGCCCACCACGGGTGATAGCGCGGCAACGCGTCCAGCACCTCGACGTCGCGGTTTCCCCGCGCCCAACGCAGCGTGTCCGAGATCGAGACCGGGAACAGCGTCTCCCGGTAGCGGTTCTTGGGCGGCCGTCCCATCCGTCGCTCGTAGCGACGGCGGGCCCGGTTGCCGCCGAGATAGTGCCAGGGCGCGGTCTCGTGGCCGCCCCACGGCGACAGCCAGGGGGTGTACGACACGAAGATGAGCCCGCCGGGACGGGTCACCCGCACCATCTCGTCGAGCATCCGGGGCGGCTCGGCGACGTGTTCGACGACGTTTGACGAGAACGCCACGTCCACGCTGCCGGTGCGGATCGGCAGCGCCGTGCCGCTGCCCCGCAGCATTCCCGCCACCGACTCGCCGGCAGCGGAGAAATCCCCGACGTCCGGATCCAGCCCCAGGTAGTGGGCACCGGCACCTCGGAAGGCGGCCGCGAAGTACCCCGGACCGCCGCCCACGTCGAGCAGCGTCCGGCCGGTCAGCTCGGTGTAGCCGGACACCTGACGGACCGAGTCGGCGGCCAGCAGGCCGTAGAAGTGGTCGGGGTCGGTCTGCTCCACCAGAAACGCCCGGAACAGCGCCACCGAGCGACGCAGCGAGGCGAAACGGCGTCGCTCCGCCCGCCGCGTACGGTCGTCCGCTGCCGTCACCGCGCCACCGTCCCGTTCTCGCCCTCGCCCCGGCCGGCAGCCGGCGGCCCACCGGACGTGCCCGGCGTCACATCATGCGGGATGGTTGGTCCGGGGCGTACACCGGGGACCGGGACGACCGCCGCGACCACCGCGCCGATCGCGACAAGCATCGCCGCCTGCACCCACGACCGGTACGCCCAGTCCTGTCCATGGCCCTGCAACCGACCGGCCACGGCGATCACCGTGGCCACGCTCAGCCCGCCGAGCACCACCACCGGCAGCGCGCGTACCGCCAACTGCCGCAGCAGCATCGCGGCCAGCACGATGGCCACCGGAAGCACCCCGCCCAACGCGGCGAGCAGCACCACCAGCAGCACCCCGATCGCCCAGGCGGGAGCCTCGGCCGCGATGGTGTCCGCTGCCTCCCCGTTGCTCGCTGCCCGGCGGCGCACCGGCCAGACGGCCAGCACCAGCACGCCGGCCGCCGCCACCGCGCCGGCCGCCAGGCCGCCCCGGTACGCCCGGTCGGGGGCGAAGACGAGCCGGATCTCGCCGCCGGCACCGGCCGGCAGCACCCACGCCTGCTGCCACCCGTCCACCCGGGATCGGACCAGCGGCGTTCCGTCGAGAGTGGCCGTCCAGCCGGCGTTGGCGTTCTCCGGCACCACCAGCAACGCCCGCTCACCCGCGGCGACCCGGACCGTCCGGTCGGTCGCCGCCCAGTCGAGCACCGTCACCTCCCGGTGCCGGGGTGCCGGGTTCGCGTCGCCGTCCGGCCGCAGGGTCGCGTCCTGCACGACGAAGCCCGCCGACGGCGTGGTGGCCAGTCGATGCCCGCCCGCCGGCAGATCCAGCACCGCACCGTCCTCGCCGCAGACCCGGACCGGCACCGGCCGCCCGGCCAGCACGTCCGTCAGGCTCGCGGAGACCGAGGTGTCGTACCGGAAACCGTCAAGCTCGACCGTCGGTCCGTCACCGCAACGCTCCACCACCCGGGTGTCGGTGTCGATCGGCTTCAGCAGGCTCGCCAACGCCGGGATCTCCACCTCCGCGATCCCGGCCGTGGCGGGCCAGCCGTTGCCCCGCAGATCCGCCAGCCGGTGCTCGGTCTCCCGCACCACGATGTCGAGCCGGTCGGTACGCACCGCCGGGAAGGTGACAGTCCCGTCGGCCTCGACCGGCACCTGTACCTCGCGGTCGGGCGTGTGGATCTCCACCTGTCGCGGCAGCGACCCGATCGGCAACTCGCTGCCCCGCAGCCGCAACCTGTCGATGCGACGCTCACCGGACCAGCTCAGCCTCAGGGTGGGACGCAGGTCTCCGGTGCCGGCCAGCCAGGCCGTTCCCGGGTCACCGTCGATCGCCGCGTGCGCGGCCACTGCCGGGTCGCCGCTCAGTCGGGACGACGAAGCCGCCCGCACCTTCGTACCGGACAGCGTCAGCTCACCACCCGGCCGCGGCACCGCCGACAGCTCCAGCCGATACGTACCGGCGGCCGGGTTGCGGAACAACCGGTCCAGGCCCAGCGGCTCCTCACCGACCCGGGCGAGGAACCGGTCGCAACGAATAACCGTGCCGTCCGGCCGGAGGGAGGCTCCGCCGGAACCACCAGCGGCCACCGGCTCCGGGCCGGTCTGCTGCGCCGGATAGCACGCCGGCCGGTCCGCCGGCCCACGGCTGAACGCCCAACTGACCGGCGTCGACAGGTCGTCCGGCAGATCCGCCGGGGTTCGCAGCGCTCGGCGCGGTTCGGTGTCCGGAATGGACAGCTCCTCGATGCCGACGGCACCGTCGAGCCGGCCGCCGGTCACCGACAGCACCGTCACCCGGATCCGGCTGGTGGGGCCCGGCAACGTGTAGTACGAGTGCCCGCCGAGCGTGTCGGCAACGTCGTGGTCCACCGAACCCCGATCGGTGGTGAGTCGGAACCGTTGCACCGGCCAGCCAACCGCCAGATCGCTGACGAACGCGAGTCGCACGCTGTCCACCTGGCGTGGGGTGTCCAGATCCACCTGAAGCCACTGCCCGACCGGTCCGGCCAGGGGCGCCGAGTGCCAGGCGGTGCCGTACTCCCCGTCAACGGCGGCGAACGGCAGGCGCGACGGGTCGGCCGGGCCGAGACTGTCCACGAAGCTCGCGGCCGAGGACGCCGTCACCTCACGGATGCCCTGGTAGGTCGCGGTCGTCTGGTGCTGCTCCCCGGCGAAGGGCAGCACGTCGAGAGCGACGCGGCCCTGCCGTCCCGCCTCGTTCGCGGTCAACGTCTGGGAGAGGTTGTCCCGCACCCGGCCGATGTCGCGCTCCCGGCGACGCAGACCGTCCGTGACGATCCACCGGCCACCGACAGCGTCAGCCGGGGAGTCGTCCCGGTCCCCGGCGAGCACCACGGGCCGGTCCCGTTCCACCACCCCCTGCTCCAGCAGGGGAAGCAACGACTCCGGACCACCGCTGACTGTCGGTACGTCGGCGGTCAGCACCGCCGAGGCGGCCGGCACCGGCCGCTGCACCTCGTACACCTCGATCGCCGGTAAGGAACCGGCGCCATCGTCCACCGGGCTGCCGAGTGTCCGGGACAGCGCGTCGGTGGTGCCGAAGGTGGCCACCCGCCCGATGCCGGGCGAGTCGGCCAGTGCCCGGCGCAGCACCGTCACCGGCGGAGCGTCCCCCTGGGTCCGGTCGATGTCGTTACGCAACAGCAGATGCCGGAAACCGGAGCGGGCGAGCAGGTCGGCCAGGCCGGTCGAGCCCCGGCCGCTGGCCAGCACCTCCTCGACGGTGTCCATCATCCGGGTGTTGCCCGCCGAACCCAGCGGCACCTGGTGGCGGACCGCCCACGGCGCTCCGGCCAACGCCTGCAACGGCTCGTCGACGGTGCGTCCCCAGTCGTACTGCCCGAAGCCGGAGCCGGGCACCACCAGGGTGCGGGCCAGCGCGTCACGGTCGGCCAGCCAGGTCGCCGCCGATCGCCAGTGCGGCGGCAGGTCGGACCAACCCGGGCCGGGACGCAACAGGCCCAGCCAGGCCGGGGCGGCAGCCCCCAGCACGAGCAGCAGCACCGGCACGAAGACCAACGGTCGCAGCCGGATCCCGGGCCTACGACGGGCCAGGGCATGATGCATTCGGGTGGCCACCGCGTCGACGCCGTGCGCGAAACCGAGCATCAGTGGCAGCCGAAGCACCGGGTCGAGCTTGTGCACGTTGCGGAACGGCGCCAACGGGCCGTCCAGCAGATCACGGACCAGCTCGGAAAGCGGACTGTCCACCGCCCCGACGTAGCCGATGGTGAGCAGGGTCAGCCCGGTGAGGAACCCGGTCACCAGGAAGCGTCGCTGCGGCAGCAGGTTGCCGGCCAGCCCGGCCAGCCCGACCAACGCCACCACCGCGGTCAGCGCCATCAGCACCGGATGGTCGATCAGCAGCCAGCCCGCCGGCCACCACGGCTCGCCCTGCACGATGTACGCGACCCACTGGTTGGTGCCGCGTACCGCCTGGAACAGGGAGGCCACCGCGGTGGTCGTGGTGGACGACTCGATGTAGTCGAGGAAGGGGAGGCTGTACTGGCCGAGCAGCACCAGCGGCACGATCCACCACAGGCAGACCCCGACGACGCAGGCGCACCACCAGGCGACCAGCCGTACGTGCTGCGCGTCCCACCGCCGGGTGAGCAACCAGACGCCGGGCAGCAGCAGCGCCATCAGCACCACCGCCGCGTTGATCCCGCCCATCCCGAGCACGGCCAGGGCGGAGAGCGCGGCGGCCCGGCGCGGTGACCCGATCCGGCGTACGGTCACCAGCGGCAGCAGCACCCAGGGCAGCATCGAGGCGGCAAGCGTCTCCGAGGAGAGCGCACCCACCTCGGTGAGGATGCGCGGGGCCAACGCGTAGCCGAGCGCCGCCGCGTACCGCGTCGGTTCGGTGCCGATGTCCAGCGCCCGGGCCAGCCGCAACAGCCCGTAGAAGGCGGCGGCCAGCAGCAGTGCCGTCCACAGCCGCTGGGTGATCCACGGCGGCACCGCCAGCCACTGTCCGGCGGCGAAGAACGGTCCCATCGGGAACAGGTAGCCGTACGCCTGGTTCTGCAACTCTCCCGAGGTGGCTTCCGGGTTCCACAGGTGCAGCGCCCGGGCCATGAAGTGGATCGGGTTCGCGGCCAGGTCGAGCTTGGTGTCGAAGGTGACCTGACCGGGCCGCTGGCCGAAGGCGATCGCGGTGAGCAGCAGCAGCGACAGCACCGTGCCGGGCGAGCGGCGCAGCCGCGCCGGAATTCTCCTCATCGGCGGCACTCCGGTGGCAGGCAGCTCAGGTCGGCCAGCGCCGAGAAGAAGATGCGCCGCATCCCGCCCGGCTGCTCGGTGACGAAGACCCGGCCGCCGGTGACCTTCGTGATGGCCTCCAGCTCCTCCGGGTCGATGTCCGCGCCGAGACCGATGAAAATGATCGGCAGGGGGCGGCGTGGTTCCTGCAACCGCTTGAGTTCGGCCAGGAAGTCGGCCCGCCCGATGGTGTCGTCGTCCTCGTTGCGCCCGTCGGTCATCACGAGCACCAGGTTGATCCGGCCCGGGGTCCAGTTACGGCGCGCGTCGCGGTACGCGGCCAGCGTGCTGTCGTACAGCCCGGTGCCGCCCTGCGGCTTCACCGCGATCTCAGCCAACGCCTCGGTCAACCGTTTGCGCTGGCCACCCAGCGGGCGCACCGGCAGGACCTCGCGGTAGTCCCGGTCGCCGTCGACCTTGGTGGAGAAGGCCCAGATGCCGAGTTCGCTGTTGTCCAACAGCAGCGCCGCCCCTTCCCGGGCAGCTCGCACCGTGGCGTCGAGTCGGGTGCCACCGGCCGGTACCGGTGCCGCCATCGAGCCGGAGATGTCCAACAGGGTGAGGATTCGGGCGCTGCGCTGGACGCCGCTCCAACCGGTCAACACGTCGCTGACCGTCTCCTCGGCGGGTAGTGGCACCGGCCGGCGTTCCTCGGCCCGCAGCCGGTCGTCCTCCGGCATTGCCGGCGGGAAACCGGCCGCGGTCCGGAAACCGTAGTAGGCGAACACCTCCCGGGCCTCGCCGGTCAGCAACGTGTCGAGGAACGCGCCACCGGCGTCCCGAGCCCGCCCCTGCGCGGCGGGCAGCACCACGTACGGCAGGTCCAGCCAGGGCACGTCGACCTCCGGGTACGCCGCCACCAGCTTGCCGCTGGCTGCCAGCGCATTGTGTTCCAGCACCGCCTGCTCGCTGGCGGCGACGACGCTCACCCGACCCGGCAGGTCCTGGTTCGGAGTCAACGAGCTGGCTTCCTCGGCCGGGCTGAAGGTCCGCTCGGCGAGCCGACGCAACGTGGCCGCCACGGTCGCGGCCGAGTCCCGGTTGTCGTCGGCCAGCGCCCGCGCGCCGAGCAGGGCGCTGACCCCGGCCGGGTCGGCCGCCGGATCGGGCAGCCCGACCTGGACCGTTCTCGCCCGGGTACCCAGAAGCGACGCCCAGTTCAGCGGCTTGTCCGGCCAACCGGATCGACGCGCGATCCGATCCGTGACGGCCAGCACCACCGGAGTGCTCGCCACCGACGTGCCCTGTCCGGGCACCTCGAAAGCACCGGCGGCACGGGCCCGGCGCAGCCAGAACGTCGATTCCGGTAGCCACGCGTCGGCCACGTCGCCATCGTCGGCGAGTTCCCGGGCGACCGCCGCCGACGGCCGGGCCTGCACCTCGACGGAGACGCAGGGTTGGCTTCCGGCGTTGGCTCGGGCCACCCGGTCGAGGGCCGGGGCGATCACCGGAGCGGCCACCACCCGGAGACGGACCTGTTCGACGCAGGTCGGGGTGCCCCGATCGGCCCGGATGTACGACACCGCCGCCCAGCCGGCAAGCAGCAGCACCAGGGCGGCACTGAGCAGCACCACCGGTGAACGGCGGAACAGGACGCGCGCCGGCGCGGGACGGTCGGCAACCACCGCCGCCTCACCTCCTCGTCACGCCTGCGGACGATGTCCCGCCGCAGGTCACAACACCTGCCGCGACGAAATCGGCCACCAGACACCGGGCATCGCACGCGGTTGCGCTGCACACCCTGCCAAGGTTTCCGCCCGTCGGCAAACCCCTCGTCCACGACCCGTTACCGGATCGTCGCCGCCAGATCTGCCCATTGCGCAGCCGGGCCGGACCGCCCTAGGGTGGCGCGATCGTGCTCACTTACTCACCAGTAGGAGCAGCGTGGACAACACCGACACCCCCTCCCGCCACGTCCTGTTCCTCAACTGGCGAGACACCACCAATCCCGAGGGCGGCGGCTCGGAGGTCTACATCGAGCGGATCGCCGCCGAACTGGTCACCTTCGGTCACCGGGTGACTCTGCTCTGTGCCGCCCACGGCAACGCTGGGCCGGCCGGGACCACCGAATCCGGCGTACGCGTGTTGCGTCGCGGCTCGCGGATGACCGTGTACCTCCGGGCGGCGCTGGTCTGCCTCGCCGGCCGGTTCGGCCTGGGCCCGCTGAGCCGGCGCGGTCTCGGCCGACCGGACCTGATCGTCGACGTCTGCAACGGTGTGCCGTTCTTCGCCCCGCTCTACGCTGGGCGGCCGGTCATCGCGCTGGTCCACCACGTCCACCGGGAGCAGTGGCCGGTGGTCTTCGGGCCGTGGATGTGCCGGCTCGGCTGGTGGATCGAATCCTGGCTCGCGGTACGGCTCTACCGGCGGTGCCGCTACGTCACGGTCTCCGAGGCGACCCGTGCTGAGCTGGCGACCCTCGGCGTCGACGCCGAACGGATCGACGTGGTACCCAACGGAACCCCTCCGGTTACCGGCCCGTCCCTGCCCCGCACCCGCAACCCGTCGCTGCTGGTGCTCGGCCGCCTCGTTCCGCACAAGCGGGTCGAGATCGCCCTGCGTGCCGTCGCCGAGCTGGCTGCGGAGCTACCCGAGTTGGAGCTGGTGGTAGCCGGGCAGGGGTGGTGGGAGGAGCCGCTGCGCGAGCGATGCGCCGCCCTCGGGATCAGCGACCGGGTACGGTTCACCGGCTTCGTCAGCGAGGAAGAGAAGCACGCCCTGCTCTGCTCGGCCTGGCTCGCGCTCACCCCGTCACTCAAGGAGGGCTGGGGTCTGACCATCGTGGAGGCCGCCGCACGCAGCACTCCCACCGTGGCCTTCAGGTACGCGGGCGGGGTCGCCGAGGCGATGGTCGACACGGAGACCGGCCTGCTCGTCGACGATGAACAGGAGTTCACGGCGGCCGTTCGGGAACTGCTCGCCGACGATGTCCGGCGCAAGGCGATGGGCGAGGCGGCCCTGTCCCATGCTGCCCGCTACACCTGGACAGCGACCGGTGCCCGGTTCGCGCAGCTGGTCGCGGCGGCAACTCTTCGCACCGGCTGACCGGCCGGTCCTGGACACGACGAAAGGCGCCCGCCTGCTGCGGGCGCCTTTCCGCCGTTCGAGGTCAGCGCGTGCCGTACAGCGGGGCCTCGGTCTGCTCACTCACCTTGGAGTTGGCAGCCTCCTTGGCGGACGGGCTGAGCACGTTCGCCAGACCGACGCTGCCGAGCATGCCGAGCACGACCCCGAGTACCCCGACGGCGACGAACGCGGGCAGGTTCCTCATCCACCTTCTCCTTCCGCGGGACTCGCGTGCCGGGACGCTACCACGCGGTAGCACCATTGCGCAGTGCCCGAAAAAACGAGGACCAGCACCACCGTTCCGGCCAACAGGTGCGCCAGGCCCACCGGACCGGGGTGGCTCGGCCGCGCTGCCGGACGCCACGCCGGATTCTCGTACAACGCCAGCTCGGCACCGGCGTACACCGGCCGCAGTCCGGCCAGTGTCGCCGGGTCCGGTGTCGGGCCGGCGGCGCGCTGCACCAGCACCCAGCGCGGACCGGCCGCCGCCACCGGCTCGCCGGCCGCGAGCAGTTCGCGCAGCCGAGCGGCGCGGGGATCCTCCCCGGCGACGGCGGTGCCATCCACGCGCAGCGTGTCGTCGATCAGGACCGGCACGCCGAGGTACCGGGGCGCCGGATCGATCACCACCCGGCCACCGTTCCAGGCGTAGCTCTGATACTCCTGGAACGGCAGCGACACCACCTCGCCGGGCCGCTCGTCGACGAGCCGCGCCACCGTGTCCCAGTCCGCCGGCCACGCCACCGGCCACAGGCGTCCCGCGCCGCCGACGGCGAGGTCGGGCATCACCGCCAACGGCAGCAACGCCGCGCCGGCCAGCAGCACCCGCCCGGTGGCCAGGTCGAACCGGGCCGCGAGGCGGCCGGCCAGCCGCTCCGCGCCGAGCGCCCCGGTGACCGCCAGCAGCAACACGTACGGCACCAACAGTTTCTGCCCGTCCCGGAGCAACCCGGCGCCGGGCACGGTGGTGACCAACCAGCCCAGCAGACCGGCCCCGCCGGGCAGCACGCCGAGCGCGGCACCCAACCACGCGGCGACCGCCAACAACCCGAGCCGACCGATGACCGGCCGCGACCAGCGACGCCACAGCACCGGCACGCCGTACCCGGCGACCGCCAGCACCAGCAGCGTCGCCAGTGGCACCAACCATCCGCTGCGGGAGGCCGGGGTGGCCTGTCCGTTCCAGATGCCACCGGTGCCGGCCAACGCCACCAGCGGCCCCGCCCAGTTCTCCGCTCGGGCGGCGAAGACCGCCACACCGGCCGGGTCGGACCGGCCGGAACCCGAGCTGACGAACCCAGCCACCAGCCACGGCGCGTTCAACAGCAGCGTCGTACCCACCCCGGTCAGCGCCGTCCGGGCCGCCCCCGGGTACCGCCCGACCAGCAGCACACTGACCACGAGCAGGGCGAGCAGACCGCCGGTCGGGGTGATCGCGGACGCCGCCACCGCCAGCAACAGCCGACGCAGCGCACCCCGCTCGGCGTCACGCACCCCGATCGCGGCCCGCACCAGCCAGGGCAACGCGGCGTACGCGACAAGCAGCCCCCACTGCCCGATCAGCAAACGCTCTGCCAGATACGGCGTCCACGCGTACCCGAGGGCGGCCACCACCCGCACCCCGACCCGCTCCGTCGGCACCAGCCGCGCGGCGCCCAGCGCGGCCAGGTAGAGAATCGCCACCAGCACCAGTCGTTGCAGCAGCCACCCCGGGAGCACCTGCGAGGCCAGCGCCACCACGGCGTCCTGCGGAACGGCCCGGGGCAGGGCCGTGGCCGGGGCGATCACCTCCCAGCTCAACGCCGGCCGGGGCACGAAGACCATGTCGTAGCGCAGCACATACCCGGGCAGGGCCAGCGGCGCGAGCACCACCGCCGTCACGGCGGCGGCCACCGCGTGCGGCACCAGCCGTTCCCGCATCCGTCGACCTCACCACTGCCGGTGCGCGGCGACCGACCGCGCTGGTGGCGGCCACTGTACGCGGCCCGCGGCGACCCTCCCCCGTCACCACCGAACCATCCGTTGACCTGATGGGATGGGCGACGGCAGGTGTGGCAGTCTTCCCGCCATGGCAGCGAACCCTTCTCCACCTCCCCGCACGGTCGACCGGACCGGTGGGCCGGACGTGCTGCGTCCGGGCCGGGTTGGTGAGGGTACGTCGATGGCTGCGGACGCTGCATCCGCGTCCGCTCGCACCGGTCGGCTGGGTACGGACCGGATCCGGACCGCGGCGCTCGCCATCGTCGCGCTCAGCGTGCTGTGGCGTGCTCAGGTAGCCTCCGGCGGCTTCCTGGCGGCCGACGACTACGTGATGATCACGCAGGCGGCCGAGTCGAACCTGACCGTCGAGCACCTGCTCGCCCTCTACAACAACCACCTCATGCCCGGCGGTCGGCTGCTCACCTGGCTGATCACCGAACACGTCGGCATGGCCTACTGGCCGTACGTGCTGCTGATGGCGATCGGCCAAGCGGTGCTCGGCATCACCTTCTTCCGGCTGCTGCGTCGACTGCTGCAACCGTCCTGGCTGCTGCTCCTGCCGCTCGGCGCGCTGATGTTCAGCCCGCTGACCCTGGAAGCCACGTCCTGGTGGGCGGTCGGGGTCAACATGCTGCCGATGCAGATCGCCATGGTGCTCGCGGTTGGCGCGCAGGTCAGTTATGTGCAGACCCGACGCAAACGGCACCTGGTCACGCTGGCCCTCTCCGTACTGCTCGGCCTCGTCTTCTTCGAGAAGGCGATTCTGGTCGTGGCGCTCGTCTTCCTGCTCACCGCTGCCCTCTACGCCGAAGGCGGCTTCTTCCGCACCATCTGGACCACCATCCGCCGCTGGTGGCCGTCCTGGTTGCTGCTGACCGTCCTGTCGCTCGGCTTCCTCGCCGCCTACCTGGGCAACTCGGAGTCTTCCCTGCGCCGGCCGGCATCGGCCGGTGAGGTGTTCTCCTTCCTCACCCAGATGCTCGGGTCCACCGTGGTACCGGGACTGGTGGGCGGACCATGGCAGTGGCTGGGCGCAGGCGACGGCGCCCCGGTCGCGGCACCACCGGAACTCGGCACCTGGGTGGCCTGGACGATCTTCGTGGCCCTGGTCGTGGCGACCGTCCGCCGTCGCCGTCGCGCCGGACGCGCCTGGCTGCTGCTCGGGTCGTACCTGGTGCTGGTGGCCGCGATGCTTGCCGCAACCCGACTCGGTTCGACCTTCAGTGGGGTCGCCGGCGGCGTCCCCCGTTACGTCAGTGACGTCGTCGTGGTGGCCGCCATCTGTCTCGGCGTCGCCGTGGTGGGGCTGGCCCGGCCGTCCCGCTTTGCCGGCGCGACCGAGCCACCCACCGTCGACACGCCTCGAACGACGCCCATGGCCCTCCCGGAGCCGAGAGACGGCCGGACCCCGGACAGCGGCGTCCCGCAGACCGTGGCCGCGCCGAGCGCCACAGCACCCCCGGCAAGCCCGACCGCACCCCCGGAACACCCGACCGCGCCGGTGCTGGCCGAGGCGGTCCGGACCGGTCGGCCTGCGCGGGTGGTGGCCCGGCTCGGCGTCATCCACGCCGAAGCCCCCGTCGACCCCGAGCCGGATCCGGCATCGACGACCGCGCCGGACGTGACCCCGCCGACGGCATCCGTCGCCGACTCGGTGCCGGACGCCGAGGCCGGTGCCGTCCGCGCCCCTGACCCGGTCGTCGAGCCGCACCCCAGCAGTTCCCCGGATGCCGGTGACGCCTCGACCGCCGGCCCACCGCCACGCGACGCCGACGACCGACCGACCGGGCCGGACCGGCGACCGCCGGCCGCCGCTCCGTCCGACCCGCTCGGGCCTCCTCCTCCCGGGCTGCTCGGCCCACTGCCCGAGCGCTACCGGGAAGCGGTGAACGTGATGCTTGCCCTGATGCTCGTCGCCGTCTGCCTGGGCACGGTGTGGACCACGTCCCGGTACAGCGACGAGTGGGCAGTCAAGTCGAGCCGGTCGTACATCGACACCGTTCGGATCGAGATGGCCAGCGCGCCGCCCGACACGGTGTTCTTCGACGCTCCGGTCCCGGACAACGTCGTACCGAGCCTGTCCTGGCCGTACAACCTGCAGTCACGCTTCTTCCGTGCCTTCGGCACCCGTCCCACGTACGTGGACGAGGCCGACCACGTCTCGGTCTTGGACGCCCTCGGCCGGATCCAGGTGGCCACGATCGTCGGTAGCACGATCCAGCCGGGGCCGCAGGAAGGCTGCGGCTACCTGGTCGCCAGCGGGCAGACGGTACGCATGCCACTCAACGAGCCCCGGGACGACTGGCACTGGGTGGCCCGTATCGGCTACCTCAGCTCGGCGGACGGCACAGCCACCCTGCGGTTCGGCACCGGAACCGCCGAGTTCCCCGTCAAGAAGGGCCTCAACCAGCGCTTCTTCCGCATCGTCGGTGGCGGGGACGCGGTCGAACTGACGGTGGCCGGTAGCGACGTGTCGCTCTGCACCAACGAGATCGCGATCGGCAACCCGACGCCCAAGCCCGAGTAGGCCCAAGCCGGTCGGCGGCGGGGCGAGCCTCGGCCCGCCGCCCGCCGGTCACCCGGGCCCGAACAGCTCGGTCACCCGGGCCCCAACAGTTCGGTCACTCGGGCCGGAACAGCACCGAGTTGACGTACCGGGGGCGGGGCCATACGACCCGGCGCGCGAAGCCCTGACCCACCCGGGCGATCGCCGCGCGCTGATGCCCACCGAGGTCGAAGTCGGCCAACGGCACCCACGTCCGATCCGGCAGCACGTACCCGCGATAGCCCCAGCCGGTCAGCAGGTCCAGCAGCGGCTCCACCGGCTGGATCCGCTCCTCGACCTCGATCAGCAGCACCGGCCGGTCCCGCCGGACGGTCCGCTCCGCACCACGCAGGGCGGGTAGTTCGTGACCCTCGATGTCGAGCTTGATGAAACGCACGTCGGTCAGGTCCAGCGAGTCCAGCGTGATCCTTCGGACGGAGACCGCAGGGCCCTGGGCCGCGTCCTCCAGCGAGGAGGTGCCGACGATCGCCCCACCCTCCGGCAGGTAGAGGGTGGCCGTGCCCTCGTGGTCGGAGACGGCTGCCTCGACCACCTCGACCTGCGGGAAGGCCACTCGGAGCTGCCCGGCCAGCGCCGCGGTCGGCTCCACCGCAACCACCCGGTCGGCCCGGCGGAGCAGTCGGGCCGTCCACGGCCCGTACCAGGCGCCCACGTCGACGGCGGTGCCCCCGGCCGGAACGAAATCGGTGAGCCGGGCAAGTTCCGGCTCCACCCGTGGGTACGCGCGGCGGATCGCTCCCGCCAGCAGTCGGGCAGGTAGCAGCGCCGCCAGTCCGGAGGTCGCGGCGGGGGCCAGCTTCGTCGACGCCATGGGGCAGCACACTAGACGTTTCCGGGCCTGCTGGGCAGGGGCCACCGGTACGGGGCTGTCGGAACCGTCGAGCTGCCGATACCGTCTTCCGGTCGGGCCGCCGTCCCGACCGGATCGCGGCCCGAAGACGCCGGGTCGTCCGCGCGGACGACCGACACGACGCGGAGTGGCATGGCCCAGACCACGAGCAGGGACGTCGCACGGGTGCGACTCGGCGCGGCGGGTGCCGCGGTCACCGTAGCGACCGTGGTGACAAATGCGCTGGCGTACGTCGTTCCGATGCTCGGTGCGCGCCGGCTCACTCCCGTCGACCTGGGCGCGCTGGCGACGGTGCTCGCGCTGGCCGCGATCGCGGCGGTACCCGGCTTCGGTCTGCAGATCGCGGTCGCCGCCCACCGCGCGCGGAGGGGCGCTGGTGACACCGGCCCTCTCGGGTTGCGAACCGCAGCCCTCACGGCTGGGGTGACAGTCGCCGCGGCACCGATCTTGACCATCGCCCTGCGGCTGCCGCTGGCACTCACGTTGCTGCTCGCGACCACCACTTTCGCCACCGTGCTCAGCGGCCGGTGGCTCGGAGAACTCCAGGGGCAGCAGCGTTTCCTGCGGCTCGCCGCGGCGATGGTCGCGGTGGCCGTCGGCCGCTACGGGGGACTGGTCGCCGGGCTGCTGCTCGGTCGGGGACCGGAGATGTGCCTGTTCCTGACCACCGTGACCGGCCTGTTCGCGCTGCCGTTGGTGGCCCGTCTCGCCAGTTCCCCCGAGTACCCACGACCAGTCGACCCGGCCACGTCCGGCCCCGGTGACGTCGAAGCGACCGGGACATCCCCGGATCCGAGCCCTGCTGCGCGGCGGCTGGGGGCACGGCAGGTGATGACGGCGGGCGGAGCGACGCTGGCGATGCTCACCATCTCGTACGCGGACCTGATCCTGGCCCGCCAACTCCTACCGGCGGCCGCTTCCGGCGCGTACGCCGTCGGCGCGGTCCTCACCAAGGGTGCCCTCTGGGCGCCTCAGGTCGTCACGCTGCTGGTGCTGCCCCGGTTGGCCCAGGGTGATCGCCGGGCCCGGCTGGTGGCACTGGCGCTGATCCTGACGTGCGGGGCGGTCCTGGTGGTCAGTTCGGCGGTCGCCGGCGAGCTGGCCTTCCGGCTCGTCGGCGGCGCCGATTACCTGCACCTGGCCGGGACGGCGCCGATGTTCGCGGCCGTCGGAGCGCTCTACGCGGTGGTGTTCATGCTGGTGAACGATCGAGTGGCGACCGCCGCCCGCTGGCCCGCCGCGCCGCTGTGGCTGGCGACGGCAGGGTTGACGGCGGCAGCCGCGCTGATCGCGCCACGCACCGTGACGGGAGTGCTTACCTGCTCGCTGACCGTCGCCACCCTGGCTGCCGTGGTGATGGCCTGGCTGGTGTTCGGGCGCGGTCGGCGCTGACACGCGGGAGATCCGACCGTCACCATGAGTGATAATTCGGCATGCTCGCCACGCCGAACGGGCACGACTGGGGATCCGTGCCCACTCGGGCTCCCCGACGGTGGTCTGGTTGGCTACCGTGGTTCTCTTCCGGAGAAGGAACCCCGGCTCCGCATGCGGTATGTCGCTAAGAGGTAGTTGTGACGCTGTACGGCGAAGAACGTCCCCCGCCGGCCGACGACCGGCCCACGGTGCAGGTGACTGCGGTCAACTGGCCGATCGAGGAGCCGGCGCGCCCGGCACCCGTCCCGCCGGGCGGTGACCGCCCCCGGTTCAGCCGGTTCCGGCTGCTACTCGCCGCCGGCGTGGCCACCGCCGTGCTCGGCTCGGTGGGCGCGGTGGCCGTCTGGGCGTACGCGGGCGACGTGCCGCGCGGCACCAGCGTGCTCGGCACCGAGCTCGGTGGGCGCAGCCGGACGGAGGCCGCGCGGGAGCTGCGGGCGCAACTGGACCGCCGGGCCGCCGAACTTCAGGCCCCCATCCAGGTACGCGTCGGCGAGCGGACGGCAGAGATCAATCCCGCCGAGGTCGGGCTCACCGTCGACGTGGACGCCACCGTGGCAGCCGCCGCAGCAACAAACGCCCACGCCGTGGACCGCCTCGTCGGCTCGCGGGAGATCGAGCCGGTGGTCGCGGTCGACGTGCCGAAGCTGGAGGCCGCGCTGAAGAAGCTCGTCGGCGACCAGGGCCGGAAGATGACCATGCCGGCGATCACCTTCTCCGGCACCAAACCGAAGGTGCGCTACCCGAAGCCCGCACTCACCATCGACCCGGAGCACTCCGCCGACGCCGTCAAGCAGGGCTGGTTGAGCGGGCAGCCGGTGACCGTCCCGTTGGTGGAGAACCACCCGGCCACCACCGCCGAGGAGGTGGACCGGTTGGTCGCCGAGCTGGCCGAACCGGCGGTGGCGGCACCGGTCAAGCTGACCACCGAGCGTGGTTCGGTCACCATCCCGCCGGAAGCCATCGCGAAGGGCCTCCGTTTCAAGGCCGACAAGACCGGCAAGCTCACGCCCAGCGTGGACGTCAAGAAGCTGAAGGCCGCGCTCGGAAGCAAGCTCGACAGCGTCGAGGTGGCCCCGAAGGACGCCACGATGACCATTTCCGGCGGCAAGCCGAAGGTGGTCGACGGGCGGGCCGGCAAGCAGGTCGACACCGGCGATCTCGGCCCTGACCTGCTCGCCGTACTCCCTCGCGGCGAGGGTCGTACGGTCTCCGCCGACCTCAAGCCGGTCGAGCCGAAGCTCACCGCGGCGAAACTGCGCAGCCTGGGGATCAAGGAGAAGGTGTCCTCCTTCACCACCAACTTCACCGGCGGGCTCTCCTCGCCGCGCAGCCAGAACATCGTGACGATCGCCAACGACGTGAAGGGCACTGTGGTTCTGCCGGGCGAGACGTTCTCGCTGAACGGTCACACCGGCGAGCGCGGCTACGCACAGGGCTACCGTGACGCGCCGGTGATCCTCGACGGCAAGCTGGTGCCGGGGGTCGGCGGTGGCACCTCACAGTTCACCACGACCCTCTTCAACGCCACGTACTACGCCGGCCTGGAGGACGTCGAGCACAAGCCACACTCGTACTACTTCAGCCGCTACCCGGCGGTCATCGAGTCGACCATCTTCTGGCCCAACCTCGACTTCAAGTTCCGCAACAACACCGACTACGGCGTCCTGATCGACACCTCCTACACCGGCAGTTCGGTGACGGTGTCGATCTGGAGCACGAAGATCTGGGACAGCGTGAAGACCGACTACGGTCCCCGGCGCAACATCACCTCGCCGAAGACCGTCTACCTGGAGCCCGGGCCGACCTGCATTCCCGCCAGCGGCAGCCAGGGCTTCACGCAGGACGCGTTTCGGGTCATCAAGAAGGACGGCAAGGTCGTCAAGCGGGAGAAGTTCAGCTGGACCTACAGCGCCGAGCCGCGCTTCATCTGCGCCAAGGAACCCACCTGACGTCCACCGGGCACCAGCTCCGTCACGGCCCCGGCGCGAGGCCGGCGGGGACTGCGTAGATTTCCGTGTTTGACCTGGGTGTGGTCCGTTGGACAGGACGTTGATCCTGTCCGGGAAGGACCACGTCATGGCAGACAAGAAGAACGCTGTTCAGCTTCGGGTCTGTCAAACGAACGGTGTAACTCGGGTTGTTGACGGCTACTTGCGGCCTGCGGACAGGCGTCCTTCGAAGGCGATGTCGAAGGCGTTGAGGGCTGGCTTCCAGCGGATGGTCCAGCGCCGGCGGCCCTGCCCGGTGGGGTCGAGGCTCATCACGGCCAGGTAGACGCATTTCAGCGCGGCGGCCTCGTTGGGGAAGTGGCCGCGGGCGCGGACGGCGCGGCGGATGCGGGCGTTGACGCTCTCGATGGCGTTGGTGGAGCAGACGACGGTGCGGATCTCGGCGTCGAAGGCCAGGAACGGCACGAACTCCGCCCACGCCTGCTCCCACAGCCGCACGATCGCCGGATACTTGCCGCCCCACGCCTCGGTGAACTCGGCGAACCGGGCCCTGGCAGCCGGCTCGGTGGGCGCGGTGTAGACCGGCCGCAGGGCTTTGGCGATGGCGTCCCAGTGCTGCCGGCCGGCATACCGGAACGAGGCACGCAGCAGATGGATCACGCAGGTCTGCACCACCGCTTCGGGCCACACCTCGCCGATCGCGTCGGGCAGCCCTTTGAGTCCGTCACAGACCACCATGCACGCGTCCGCGACACCGCGGTTCTTCAGCTCGGTGAGGACCTGCAGCCAGAACTTGGCGCCCTCACCGCCGTCACCGGCCCACAGCCCGAGGATGTCCCGGGTGCCGTCAACGGTGACGGCCAGGGCCAGGTAGATGGGCCGGTTGGCGACCTTCCCGTCACGGATCTTCACGTGCACCGCGTCCAGGAAGATCACCGGGTAGACCGGGTCCAAAGGCCGGTTCTGCCACTCGGTCATGCCCTCGACAACCTTGTCAGTGATCGTCGAGATCGTCTGCCGTGACACGTCGGCACCGTAGACCTCGGCGAGGTGGGCCTGGATCTCCCCGGTGGTCAGGCCCTTGGCGGACAGCGAGATGACCATGTCGTCCACACCGGACAACCGACGCTGCCGCTTGCGGACGATCTGCGGCGCGAACGACCCATCCCGGTCGCGCGGCACGTCAATCTCGACCGGGCCGACATCGGTGAGCACCGTCTTGGCCCGCACACCGTTGCGGGAGTTCCCGCCGTTCCTGCCCGCCGGCTCGCCCTTGTCATAGCCCAAGTGATCGGTGATTTCGCCCTCAAGCGCTGATTCCAGGACTCGCTTCGTGAGCTGCTGCAACAGACCGCCGTCGCCGGTCAGCTGCAGACCCGCCGCACGGGCCTGCTCCACGATCTGGGCGACGAGTTCCCCGTCGAGACCCTCCGCCGGTTGTCCCGGCCCGTTCTTCGCCACCGCGGCAGTATCCACGGCGGCCATCGATCCATCAGACATCAGGTGCTGCTCCTTGATCAGGAGTTACACCGTTCGTCTTACAGTCCCCGATTCGGGGACGTCGAGTGAACGATGCGGGACGTCGATTCCAGGGGCCGGGGCGGTTTCGGTACGTGGAAACGACTTCAGGGCCACCCCGTTTGGGGTGGCCCTGAATCGAAGAATGTCCGGCGGTGTCCTACTCTCCCACACCCTCCCGGGTGCAGTACCATCGGCGCTGGAGGGCTTAGCTTCCGGGTTCGGAATGAGACCGGGCGTTTCCCCTCCGCCATGACCGCCGTAACCTTATCAACATGTCAAACAACACCAACACCAACACGCTTGTCGGGGTGCTGTTTGTTTGTTGTGAGTTACACAGTGGACGCGTAGCAACTTTGATAGTCAAGTCCTCGGCCTATTAGTACCGGTCAACTGAACCCGTTACCGGGCTTACATTTCCGGCCTATCAACCCAGTCGTCTAGCTGGGGGCCTTACCCCCACAAAGTGGGGTGGGATACCTCATCTTGAAGCAGGCTTCCCGCTTAGATGCTTTCAGCGGTTATCCCTTCCGAACGTAGCTAACCAGCCGTGCCCCTGGCGGGACAACTGGCACACCAGAGGTTCGTCCGTCCCGGTCCTCTCGTACTAGGGACAGCCCTTCTCAAGTATCCTACGCGCACGGCGGATAGGGACCGAACTGTCTCACGACGTTCTAAACCCAGCTCGCGTACCGCTTTAATGGGCGAACAGCCCAACCCTTGGGACCTGCTACAGCCCCAGGATGCGACGAGCCGACATCGAGGTGCCAAACCATCCCGTCGATATGGACTCTTGGGGAAGATCAGCCTGTTATCCCCGGGGTACCTTTTATCCGTTGAGCGACACCGCTTCCACACGCAAGTGCCGGATCACTAGTCCCGACTTTCGTCCCTGCTCGACCCGTCAGTCTCACAGTCAAGCTCCCTTGTGCACTTGCACTCAACACCTGATTGCCAACCAGGCTGAGGGAACCTTTGGGCGCCTCCGTTACCCTTTAGGAGGCAACCGCCCCAGTTAAACTACCCACCAGACACTGTCCCTGAACCGGATAACGGTCCGAAGTTAGATACCCGAATCAACCAGAGTGGTATTTCAAGATTGCCTCCACCCATACTGGCGTATGAGCTTCACCGGCTCCCACCTATCCTACACAAGCCGACTCAAATACCAATGTCAAGCTATAGTAAAGGTCCCGGGGTCTTTCCGTCCTGCCGCGCGTAACGAGCATCTTTACTCGTACTGCAATTTCGCCGGGCCTGTGGTTGAGACAGTGGGGAAGTCGTTACGCCATTCGTGCAGGTCGGAACTTACCCGACAAGGAATTTCGCTACCTTAGGATGGTTATAGTTACCACCGCCGTTTACTGGCGCTTAAGTTCTCCGCTTCGCCCCGAAGAGCTAACAGGTCCCCTTAACGTTCCAGCACCGGGCAGGCGTCAGTCCATATACATCGAATTACTTCTTCGCATGGACCTGTGTTTTTAGTAAACAGTCGCTTCCCCCTGCTCTCTGCGGCCATACAACGCTCCACCCGCGCGGGGCTTCACGTCTCCGGCCCCCCTTCTCCCTAAGTTACGGGGGCAATTTGCCGAGTTCCTTAACCACAGTTCGCCCGATCGCCTCGGTATTCTCTACCTGACCACCTGTGTCGGTTTGGGGTACGGGCCGCTCAGAACTCGCTAGAGGCTTTTCTCGGCAGCATAGGATCACTGACTTCACCTGAATCGGCTCGGCATCACGTCTCAGCCTTCATGACGTGCGGATTTGCCTACACGTCGGCCTACACGCTTACCCCGGCACAACCACCGGCCGGGCTCAGCTACCTTCCTGCGTCACCCCATCGCTTGACTACTACCCGCCAGGTTCCCACGCTCCCCCAGCTTGGTCCGAAGACCGCACCAGGCTCGGGTGGTTAGCACAACGAGGTTCATCAGGGACGCTCCTTCGCGGGTACGGGAATATCAACCCGTTGTCCATCGACTACGCCTCTCGGCCTCGCCTTAGGTCCCGACTCACCCAGGGCGGATTAACCTGGCCCTGGAACCCTTGGTCATCCGGCGGAAGGGTTTCTCACCCTTCTTTCGCTACTCATGCCTGCATTCTCACTCGTGCCGCGTCCACAACTAGGTCACCCCGCTGCTTCACCCCCGGCACGACGCTCCCCTACCCACCCACACACCTGGATGCCCACCTCGAAAGACAGACACCGGGCTCTGTGTGAGTGCCACAGCTTCGGCGGTGTGCTTGAGCCCCGCTACATTGTCGGCGCGGAACCACTTGACCAGTGAGCTATTACGCACTCTTTAAAGGGTGGCTGCTTCTAAGCCAACCTCCTGGTTGTCTATGCGACCCCACATCCTTTTCCACTTAGCACACGCTTAGGGGCCTTAGCTGGTGATCTGGGCTGTTTCCCTCTCGACTACGAAGCTTATCCCCCGCAGTCTCACTGCCGCGCTCTCACTTACCGGCATTCGGAGTTTGGCTGATTTCGGTAAGCTTGTAGGCCCCCTAGACCATCCAGTGCTCTACCTCCGGCAAGAAACACACGACGCTGCACCTAAATGCATTTCGGGGAGAACCAGCTATCACGGAGTTTGATTGGCCTTTCACCCCTAACCACAGGTCATCCCCCAACTTTTCAACGTTGGTGGGTTCGGCCCTCCACACGGTCTTACCCGCGCTTCAGCCTGCCCATGGCTAGATCACTCCGCTTCGGGTCTAGAACATGCGACTCAAACGCCCTCTTCAGACTCGCTTTCGCTACGGCTCCCCCACACGGGTTAACCTCGCCACATGCCACTAACTCGCAGGCTCATTCTTCAAAAGGCACGCCGTCACCCCGCAAGGCTCCGACGGATTGTAGGCGAACGGTTTCAGGTACTATTTCACTCCCCTCCCGGGGTACTTTTCACCATTCCCTCACGGTACTCGTCCGCTATCGGTCACCAGGAAGTATTTAGGCTTACCAGGTGGTCCTGGCAGATTCACGGCAGATTTCAGGAGTCCGCCGCTACTCGGGAACACCCACAGAAGACCAGCAGCTTTCACCTACCGGACTATCACCGTCTACGGTCGGCCTTTCCAGACCATTCAGCTAACCACTGGCTTTATCACTCCTCACACGAGTGTCAGCTCGTGTAGCAGGGTCCCACAACCCCGACCACGCAACCCCTGACAGGTATCACACGCAACCGGTTTAGCCTCAATCCGCTTTCGCTCGCCACTACTCACGGAATCACATGTTGTTTTCTCTTCCTACGGGTACTGAGATGTTTCACTTCCCCGCGTTCCCTCCACACACCCTATGAGTTCAGGTGCAGGTGACATCACATGACTGATGCCGGGTTACCCCATTCGGACACCCTGGGATCACAGCTCGGTTGACAGCTCCCCCAGGCCTATCGCGGCCTCCCACGTCCTTCATCGGCTCCTGGTGCCAAGGCATCCACCGTTCGCCCTTGACAACTTGACCACAAAGATGCTCGCGTCCACTGTGCAATTCTCAACAAACAACCAACCCACAACCCACCGTCTCCCACCAGCCCGGCAACCACCGGCGGTATGAGAAACCAGGCCATGCCTGGCGCCACTCAGGACACCACGTCCCAAGCATCGGCTCTGAAAGACAACCACCACGGGTTGTTCCTTCAGGACCCAACAGGGTGCCCTACGCCTCCCCCAGCCGCACCACAACCCCGTTCCCACCACCCCACAGGGCAGCTGTACTAGGAAATTCCGGCCGTTGCCGAGGAAAACTCGCCAGTGTCTCCGCCAATCGAGCACCCCGACCCGACATCCGCGGGCCGCGGGCTCCATACCAGCCTTCGCTGGATGGTGCTCCTTAGAAAGGAGGTGATCCAGCCGCACCTTCCGGTACGGCTACCTTGTTACGACTTCGTCCCAATCGCCAGCCCCACCTTCGACGGCTCCCTCCACAAGGGTTGGGCCACCGGCTTCGGGTGTTGCCGACTTTCGTGACGTGACGGGCGGTGTGTACAAGGCCCGGGAACGTATTCACCGCAGCGTTGCTGATCTGCGATTACTAGCGACTCCGACTTCACGGGGTCGAGTTGCAGACCCCGATCCGAACTGAGACCGGCTTTTTGGGATTCGCTCCACCTCACGGTATCGCAGCCCATTGTACCGGCCATTGTAGCATGCGTGAAGCCCTGGACATAAGGGGCATGATGACTTGACGTCATCCCCACCTTCCTCCGAGTTGACCCCGGCAGTCTCCCATGAGTCCCCAACCGAATTGCTGGCAACATGGGACGAGGGTTGCGCTCGTTGCGGGACTTAACCCAACATCTCACGACACGAGCTGACGACAGCCATGCACCACCTGTCACCGGCCCCGAAGGACCCCACATCTCTGCGAGATTTCCGGCGATGTCAAACCCAGGTAAGGTTCTTCGCGTTGCATCGAATTAATCCGCATGCTCCGCCGCTTGTGCGGGCCCCCGTCAATTCCTTTGAGTTTTAGCCTTGCGGCCGTACTCCCCAGGCGGGGCGCTTAATGCGTTAGCTGCGGCACAGAGAACCGGAGAGGCCCCCCACACCTAGCGCCCAACGTTTACAGCGTGGACTACCAGGGTATCTAATCCTGTTCGCTCCCCACGCTTTCGCTCCTCAGCGTCAGTATCGGCCCAGAGACCCGCCTTCGCCACCGGTGTTCCTCCTGATATCTGCGCATTTCACCGCTACACCAGGAATTCCAGTCTCCCCTACCGAACTCTAGCCTGCCCGTATCGACTGCAGGCCCGCAGTTGAGCCACGGGTTTTCACAGTCGACGCGACAAGCCGCCTACGAGCTCTTTACGCCCAATAAATCCGGACAACGCTCGCGCCCTACGTCTTACCGCGGCTGCTGGCACGTAGTTGGCCGGCGCTTCTTCTGCAGGTACCGTCACTCGCGCTTCGTCCCTGCTGAAAGAGGTTTACAACCCGAAGGCCGTCATCCCTCACGCGGCGTCGCTGCATCAGGCTTCCGCCCATTGTGCAATATTCCCCACTGCTGCCTCCCGTAGGAGTCTGGGCCGTGTCTCAGTCCCAGTGTGGCCGGTCGCCCTCTCAGGCCGGCTACCCGTCGTCGCCTTGGTAGGCCATCACCCCACCAACAAGCTGATAGGCCGCGAGCCCATCCCAAGCCGAAAAACTTTCCACCCACAAACATGCGTCCGCAAGTGAATATCCGGTATTAGCCCCGGTTTCCCGGGGTTATCCCAAAGCCTAGGGCAGGTTGCTCACGTGTTACTCACCCGTTCGCCGCTCGAGTACCCCGAAGGGCCTTTCCGCTCGACTTGCATGTGTTAAGCACGCCGCCAGCGTTCGTCCTGAGCCAGGATCAAACTCTCCAACAAAAACCTGAAGGAAAATCCATCCCAGCAACAAACAAAATTGTTGCCAAAGGAATCCAAACCAACCAGAAAAACTGGCCAGCCCGGGAATCAAACAAAAATTTGGCACTGGCATATCAAGCACCCTGTTGAGTTCTCAAAGAACAACCACACACCATCAGACAACCCCACAAAAGGGCCACCATCCGGGGCACCACACCCGCCACAACCGCGCCGGGCACTTTTACTACGTTACCTCACCGTCTGCGGCGAGTCAAACCGGCTTGTCCCGGTCCGTCACGCTTCAGGTGGTTCGGCACCCGCGACCGAGCACAGCGGTCACCCGCTCGACTCGGTCATCGGATTTGGCAGGCCGGCCGCTGCGGTTGCCCGCACGCTCGCCCGGTTCCCTGCCGGTCGTAAACCTTACCCGGTCGGTTCCGCCCCACCAAATCCGCCCCTCGGCGGCCCGGTCGAGCCCCACCCGGCCGAGTCCACAGAGGACGATGTCCTCGCGAACCCGGTGCCAGTCGGAATCTGACTCTCAGTGCTTTCGCCCTGTTTGCCCGTTCCGCGCTGGCAGAGAGAAAGTTACGCGTCCGGCGGAGTGATCGTCAAATCGGCGCGGAGCGGTCCCCGTCACACTCGTTGAAGCCTCGACTTCGGTGCGTCCAGCCCACCCTCCACACGCCAACGGAGACAACCGACCGGCGCATGGACGGCGGCTCAAGGCGTACCGCGTCGGGACGCCCGCCACCCGCGAAGGCCCAGCAGACCCACAGCCGTGCCGATAGCCAACGACGCCGCGATGAGCAGTGCGTGCACCCACAGGAACGCGGTCGCCGGCCAGGCCCCGGCAACCCCGCTCGCCCACGACCTCGGGTCGTTCCAGATGGCTACCGCAAACCTTGGCCAGATCACCCAGGTCCATATCCCCACGCCGGTGAGGAATACTGCCCAGCCGCGTGACAGCACCATGGTCGGCGAGTATGCCAGCGGCCGGACCGGGACGTCGGCGGAAGCGTCCGATCGGTACGGTGGGTCGCATGAACCCCCTGCGGAGCCGCACCAACGCGGAGGCGCACCTCTACATGGATCTGCACCCGTGCAGCTGCGGGGAGACGCGTTTCCCCCGGCAGAGCGCGGTGGTGGCCCTCGACGACGGTGACCTGGCCAGCCGGTACACGGGCGCCTGCGTCGGATGCGGCCAGGAACGGGAGTTCCTCTTTCGGCTACCGCCAGCGGCACCGCCGGCCGGCGGTGGTTTCCGCTATGGCGGGGACGAACCCTCCCAGTTACTCGACCCGGGGGAATGGCTGCTGGTCTCTGACGCGTACGCCGGTCAGGTGCCGGCCGACCCCGGGGGCGGTGAGGCCGGTCAGCGGGCGCGGGCCGCGCTGACCCGGGCGGTGGCCGCACTTGACGAGGTCGGCAAGTTCATCCCGCCAGACGGTGCCGTCGTCCCAGCGAACGCCTTCACCACGGACCGCGGCCGCCAGCTGCACCAGCGCGAGCCCGGCCGGTTCCGGCGCGACCGCCTCACCGCCGTCCGCGACGCGTACGCGGGCATGCTTTCCCGGCTCAGCTGAACAGCACTGTTGTCCGGCTACTTCTGCCCGCCCTCGTCGTGGCTGGAGTTCGAAACAGCAGTGGGGGGTACGAGCCGTGCCGCCGGATGATCTACCTCATCCGTCGGTGTCAGCCGACCGATCAGCTCCCACATCGACCCGGCCACCTCAGCGAGGCTCCGTTCCCGGCCGGCCGAGGCGGCTGGCCCGGCAGGGCCGACCAGGTCCAACTCGTGCACGAAGTAGACCGACTCGTCGCCCCTTCTGCTGGCTGAGACCACGAGCAGCCCGCCCGACGGATTGGCGATCACCAACCAGTCCGGCGACAGCCAGGGATCCCGGTGCACACGTTGGCCGTGTGCCAGGTCGATCGGGGGGCGTTCGGGGTGCACCCCGAACAGCGGGCGCTCCGGCAACAGGGTGAACGGCACGCCTGGGATGTGATGTTCCGTCTCAGGCTGTGCGCCGTTGGTCCGGCCAAGCCAGTCGCGATAGCTTGCTGGCAGCCGAGCGCCAAGGGCTGCCTCCAACGCCTGGAGTTGTGCTTCCTCCAGTTGGCCATAGGCCCGTAGCCGGGCCGGCCTCCAGAGCCGACCGGTGGGCGGATCCAACACCTCGTTCTCGTCCACCCGACGGACGGTGACCTCCCACTCGTCCGCACTGACCATGTCCAGATCCGCGAAGCGCCAGGTTTCCTCTCCCACCGGAAAGGTCCCGCCGAGGGTGACCTCGTGGGCGGAGTCATCTCCACCCGCAAAGGGCATGACGATGATTTCGGCCCGCACCGACGACCCCACGTCGACCCAGCCAACCGCGAGCCGGGCCAGGCCGACGCTCGTCGTCGTGTTGTTCCGGACGGTGGCCAGATGAGTGAACGAGCGCACCAGTTTCTCTCCCGGTTCTAGATCAGGTGGCGCAACGAACGGCCGGGCCGCACCCTGCTCAGAGCTGCCCGTTCTCGTAGTTGGCGGGGTCCGTGAAGGTCCCGGGCGGGTGGATCTCTGCGGGTGGAAGGTGGTCCAGCTCCATCGGGGTCAGCCGGCCGATGAACTCGTACATCGACCAGGCCACCGCCCGCAATTTTCGTTCCCGTGCAGCCGTAGCGGCTGGCTCGGCCGGGCCGACCAGGTCGAAGTCGTGCACGAAGTAGACGCTCTCGTTGCCCAACTCCGCCGAGACGACAAGCAGCCCACTGACTGCCTTCGCAATGACCAGCCAGGCCGGTGAGAGCCAAAGGTCCCGGTGGCGACGCTGGGCGTACACCAGGTCGAACGGGGGATATTCGGGATGAACGCCGAACAGCGGACCCGGCGGAAGCAGAGCGACAGGCATCCCGGGGACGTGATGTGGGACCTCAGGTTGCGCACCGTTGTTCCGCGCCAGCCAGTCGCGGTACCCGCGCGGCAGCTGGGCACCGAGCGCGACCTCCAAGGACTGGAGCTGGGCCTCGTCGAGCTGGCCATAGGGCCGCAGCCGTGCCCGCTTCCACAGCCGCCCGGTCGGCGGCTCCATCACCTCGTCCTCGTCCACCCGCCGGACGGTGACCTCCCACTCGTCTGCGCTGGACATGTCGAGGTCGGCAAAGCGCCAGGTTTCCTCACCCACCGGGAAGGTCTCACCGAGCGTGACCTCGTGGGCGAAGCTTTCGTCGCGCTGGAATGGCATGACGATGATCTCGGCACGCACCGGTGGCCCGACATCGACCCAGCCCACCCCGAATCGGGCCGGCCCGACCGGCGTCGTCGCGTTGTTCTGGACGACGGCCACATGCGTAAACGAGCGCACCAGTTCTCTCCCGGCTCCCTGAGGCACGATCAGGTGTCAAGCATGTCGTAAAGCTCCGGCTCAGTGGGAAGCACGAGACCGAGCAGGTCGCGGGCGATCCGTTCGGCCTCCGCACGATCCACCGGTGCCGGAGTCGCCTGCGCCGGCACCACGCCACCGGCCGCCCAGTGCAACGAGCGTCCCGGGCCGCCGACCTCGGACACCATCAGGCCGGCCACGCTACCGCCCGAAGCGAGCAACGCGAAGTAACCGATCACGTACCGGTCGTCATCGAGGACGGTGCGACCGAGGGTGCGCGGTGGCGACGCGGGCTTAACCGGGGGGCCGGGCTGATCGGTCAGCGGAGAGACCGGGCTCGGAACGACCAGCGGACGGTCGACGAGCTGCTCGACGGACGATCGCGGCGACGGCACGGGTGGCGGGACGTTCGCTACGGTGCCACCACCCGTCGGAGGCGACGACGGAGCGGCAACCGGTGACTGCTCCAGGTGCGCACACCAGGGCTGTAGCAGGTCAAGGAACGCACGAACCGGCATCGGCGGCGGGTGCTCTCGGTTCCAGGGATTACGTAGCTGCACCTGGCCGTCCTGCACTGCGACAATCTCGTAGACGTGCTCCTTTTTTAGCCCATACGGCAAGGTGCTAAGCCCGGAATACCTATCCATCGGCCACGTCGCGATGGTGATCGGGCTGCCGGCGGCGAGCAGGGCCGCCAGCTGACGCTCGACCGCCAGCTCTCGGCCCGGCGTGGTATCGAGGAGCGTCTGCCGGGCCGGCAGGCCGGTGAGCTGAGTGAGCAGCTCGGCCTGCATCAGGGTAGTGCTGCCGACGTTGAGGCGCGCGTAGCCCATCGGCGCGGCACGGTGTGGGTCGTCCTTGCTCTCCCACCCGCGCCACTCGCGCTGCCACTGCTCGTGCCGCTCAGCGGTCCAAGTTCGGTCGACCGCCGCGAGCGCCTTTTCCAACACTGCCGCCCACCCGACGCCGACTTCTGACTGGTCGGCGTACGCGGCCCAGGAACTCCCGGCGTGCAACGGTACGTCAGGGCGCACGTTGATCCGGATGCGTCGCCCGGTCGCCTTGGACTCGTCTCCGCGCAACACGCTCTCGTGTAGCAGAACGTCCACCGTGCCGTCCGGTTTCGGTTGAAACAGCTGAGGAATGCCCTCCGGCCGATGCCCGGCGAGGGCCGCCATCGTGGCCAGCATCCCGCAGTCGCCAAGCAAACCCTGCTGCACCTGCGTCCGTCGGGGCTGGCCGTCGAAGAGCGGCGCTGGCTGGCCAGTTGCCGGGAGCAGGGGGCGCCCGTACTCGATCGGGTACTTGGGCTTCGGGTCGGGCAGGGTCACCCGATCGGCGACCACAGCGACCTCGCTGGCGGTCACGCTCGGGATGACCTCGGTCTCGACAGACGGCTCGGGCGGCATCATCGCCTGCAGCGCCTCGGTCAACGCCGTCGGCACCAGCCCCATCCGCCGGGCGTCGGACTGGTAGTGGAAGCTGTGCGTGGTGAGCACCGCCACCGCGGCGGGATTCGACCCGTACTCCACGTGGAAGGCGGCGTACGCCCGCGTCCGGTCCTCGTCCAGCAGCGCGTTTCGGCCGGCCGGGGTGTTCAGGTCGTACGCCGGCGCCGACCTCTCCAGGTTGAACTCGGGGGCGCCTTCGAGGGTGTACGGACGCAGGTCGAAGCGGCCGGTCAGATCGACGTAAATGCCCTCGGTGGCGAGCCGGTCGGCGAGGCGTGGGTCGACTCGGCGGACCTGGTCAAGCAGGTTCGGCGGCAGACCGATGAGCTGCCCGGCGAGGGCGGGCATCCGGGGCAGCGAGGATTGGCTCTGCTCTCCGTGTACGGCCAACTCGCGCAGCTTCGCGGCCAGGTCGGCGGCGGGTGGCGGTTGGAAGTCGGGAGCGAGCCGGCTGCGGTAATCGATCGCGCGGAACCGCTCGACCATCGTCTGGTTGGGGTTGACGGCCAGGGCACCGGCCACCGCCTCCGGCGTGATCACCGGCAGGCTCAGCTGCATCACCTGGGTCCACACCTCGGCGGGGAGGACCGCGAGCCGGGCCGCTGCGTCGGGCGTACCCCAGCGGAGGCCCAGCCGGTCGACCAGGGTGTCGATCTCGGCTCGCAGTGCCAGCCGGGATGTGGGATCTGCCTGCGCGTACCAGGCGGCCATCAGCCGCAGCTCGGCAAGCCGGCCCCGGTCCCGGACCGAAAGGCCGGCGGGATCGATCGGCCCCTCCGCCGCGCCCTGATCGAAGAGCCCGACCTGGGCGGCGCCGGACTCGTGCCGGGCCAGCAGTTCGGCGGCCTCGTGCGCCACCCCGCGGTCGACCGCCAGGTCCGAGGCACGATCGGAGACCGTCAGGGTGAAGGTGCCGTCCAGGTTGCGGATGGTCTGCGCCACGACGCCGCTGGCGAGCGCGGCGGCGGTGACCCGCACGCGCAGCGGCTCCAGGCCGGGCGCGCGCAGCTCGTAGACGTCGTTGCCAACCGCCACGATCTGGTCCGCGCCGATCGTCTCCGCCAGGGCGGGTAGAACGGTCCGGGCCCGGTCCAGCACCGCCGGGGCGTCGGCGGCAGGACGGCCCTGACCGTGGAACTCCGAGCCGGGCAACGCGGCCACCGTGCTGCGTGCCGGCTCGACGTGGGCGTACCAGGGGCTCATCAGGTCGAGGAAGGCGCGCAGTGGCATCGGAGCCGGGTGGCGGGAGTTCCACGGGTTGCGCAGCTGCACCTCACCGTTCGACACCGACACGATCTCGTACGCGTGCCCCGCGACAAGTCCGTACGGTGGCTTGCCGCCTGGCTGGGCAGCGTAGGCGCTGGCCGGCCGGGTGCCGGTGATCAGTGGGCTGCCGGCGGCGAGCAGGGCCGCCAGCCGGGCCTCGGCGTCGGCCTCCCGTCCCGGTGTCGGGTCCAGTTCACTGACTCCGGTCGGCAGGCCGGTGAGCTGACTGAGCAGCTCCGCCTGCACCAGCCGGCTGCTGCCGTTGTCCAGCCGGGCGTAGCCGAGCGGTGCGGCCTGCGTGGCGTCCACGCCCGGTCGGGCCGTCCACTGCTGCTGCCACTGGTCGTGGCGCTGCTGGGTCCAGGTCCGGTCGATCGCCGCGATCGCCTTCTCCAGCAGCGACGCCCAGGACGCCCCGACCACGGACTGGTCGGCGTACGCGCTGCGACCGTTCGAGTTCGGATGCAACGGCACGTCCGGGAAGACGGTCACCCGCAACTGTCGGCCGGTAGGTGTGATCGCGCGGTCGGGCCCACTGGTCTCGTGCAGCAGCACGTCGACCGAGCCGTCCGGGTTCGGGTGGAACATCTGCGCGACGACGTCCGGCAGTTGACCGGCGACCGAACCGATCACGGCGATCATGCCGCAGTCGCCGAGCGCCCCCTGCTGCACGTCTTCCCGCTTCGGCGCTCCGTCGAACAACGGCGGCGGTTGCCCGGTGCGGGCGTCCAACGCCGGCCCGTAGACCGGACCTGGCTGGCCTGCCGACTCCGGTGGCAGGGTCACCCGGTCGGCCACGACCCGGATCTCTCCGGTGGTCTCCTGCGTCGCGGAGCTCTCCACGGTGGCGGGGGTGGCCGTCGACGCCGGGGTGATGCTGCGCAGTGCCTCGGTCAGAACGTCCGGTACCAGCCCCATCCACCTGGCGGTTCCCTGGTAGTGGAAGTCGTGCCCGGTGAGCAGGGCCGCTGCCTGGTCGCTGCGGAGGCTGCGCAGTGCCGCTCGGGCCCGCTGCCGATCCTCGTGCAGTTGGGCGCGCCGCCCGGCCTCGGTGGTCAGGTCGAACGCCGGCCGTGCAGCGCCGAGGTCGACGGCGGGCACGCTCGGCACCATGTACGGGCGCAGGTCGTAGCGCCCGGTCAGGTCGACATAGATGCCCTCGTTGGCGAGCCGGTCGGCGAGTTGCGGATCCACCGCCCGGATCCGGTCGAGCTGTGCCTGCGGGATACCGACGATCTGCCCGGCGAAGGCGGGCATCCGCGGCATGCCGGACTGTGCGTGTTCGGCCTCGGTCGCCAGTTCCCGCAGCCTCGCGTCCAGCTCCGCCTGTTGCGGAACCTGAAATTCCGGTGCCAGCCGGGCCCGGTAGTCGATCATCCTGATCCGCTCGACCTCGGTGAGGGTGGCGGCACCGGCGAGCACCGTCGAGACCGCGTCAGGCGTGATCGACGGCACGCTGAGTTGCATCAGGTGCGCCAGCACGTCCCGAGGTAGCAGCGCCCATCGCGACCGGACGTCCGGATCACCGACGCGCAGGCCAAGGTGACCGGCGAGCGCGTCGATCTCGGCGCGTACGGCCGGTCGGGCGGCCGGGTCGGCGGCGTACGTGGCGGCGAGCAGCCGGATCTCCGCCATTCGACCTCGGTCGTGGGCGGTCAGTCCGGCCGGATCGATCGGGCCGTGGATGTTGCCCGGGTCCAGCGGGCCGACCAGCGCCCGACCGGTCTCGTGCAGCGCCACCAGCTCGGCGACCTCGTGCGCGAGCGCCCGTGCCACCACCTGGTCAGCGGCCCGGTCGGACACGGTGACGGTGAAGGCGCCGTCGGGGTCGCGGTGCGACCGGGCCACCAGGCCGTCGGTCAACGGGCCACTGGTCAGCCGTACGGTCAGCGGGTGCTGCCCGGCGGAGCGGATCTCGAACAGCTCCGGCCCGACCGCGACCACCGCGTCCACCTGGGCGTACGGCGCCACTTGCGGCAGCACGGACCGGGCCAGATCCAGCACCGCTGCCTGGTCGGCGACCGGGCGGCCCAGACCATGGAAGGTGGAGCCCGGAACGGCACCGGCAGTTATCGAGTCACCCGTCGATACGCTGGCGTCATGGCCACGTCCGCCGACCTCTACGCCGCCATCCTCGCCGACCCCGACGACCTCGACCTGCGGTGGCGTTACGCCGACGCCATCGAGGCCACCGACCCGGAACGCGCCGAGCTGATCCGTCTCTACCTGGCCAGGTCCTACGGCACCCGGGAGTCGGTGTACCTGCACCGGCGCATCCGCCCCCGGCTCGCCGAGCCGGTCACCCACCTGCTCAACACCTGGCAGTTGCGTAACGGCCTGATCGAGTCGGTCACCATGACCGCCCGCACCTTCGTCGACCACGGCGAGGAGGTCTGGGCCCACCATCCCGTCCGCCACCTGGTCCTGGTCGAGGCCGCCGGGCTCATGACCGAGGTCGCCCAGGTCGCCTGCCTCAACCGGCTGGTCGCCCTCGACCTGAGCGGAAACCCGATCTGCGACGACGGGCTCGCCACGCTTGTCGATTCCCCCCATCTGGGCCGGTTGCGCTGGCTGGGGCTGGCGGGTTGCGGCATCGGCGCGGCCGGGGCCGAGGCCCTGGCCGCCACCCGCAACCTGCCCGCCCTGCGCTACGTCGACCTGTCCGACAATCTCGTTCAGGTCACCGCTCAGGGCTACGGGCAGCACATCGACGGATCGCCCGTCTGGGTCGAGATGCCCGCGCTCGGGCAGGAGTTGATCGCCCGGTACGGGCACCTGCCCTGGCTCGACGAGCAGTGGGGATGGAGACTGCTCGGCGTCGTCCGCTGGGACGAGGTCTGACGGTTCCAGCGGTGCGGTGCCGCCGCCGTCGGGCAACGGCACGGGCGGGACGCCACGGTTGGCCTCTGCGATCCGTTGGGCGTGGAAACGGATGCTGGGCGGGATACCCCGCGAGTCGTCTGGCAGCGCATTGGCCTGAAGTTGCACAGCCCGTCTGACGGCGGCACCGGTCTCAGCCAGGAGCGCACCGGCCACAGCGGCACCGCCGAGGACCCTGAGCTGGCCGGTGTTGTCTCGCAGGCCCAGCAGGTCGGGAACCGGTTTGTCCGCGTCGAGGGACGGCCCCTCAAGCGCCGACAGCTCCACCTCGGACAGCATGGCGTGCACGCCGCCGGGAAGCCGGGGCTCCTGACCGATGGACAGCACCACCCGGTCGTACATCTGCTCGGTGCCGTCGCTGAACCCGACGACGAAAGCTCCGTCCACGGTGTGTCGGATGCCGACGACGCTGCGCAACGACACGTCCGACACGCGCGCCTGGGCCGCGTCCGAGTACGCACCGAGGCCCGGCAGGTTGTTCCGCCGGTTGTCCCCGCCGCTGAAGCTGAACTCCAGTTGCGCCCGGGCATCGACTTCGGGATCACCGGTCACCCGGTGCGCCGGTAGTGGCCTGGCCTGAGCCGACCAGTCGATGCGCCCCGCCGCGGAGGCCGCGGCCTGCTCGATGTCCCACGCGCCGGACGGACCCGCGCCGTAGACCAGCACCCGGTCGCCCGGCTGGTAGGTGTCGGCCAGGTTCTGCCCGCCGAAGTCGACAGGTGGCGCGGCCGGGCGAGGATCGGTGAACGAGCCGTCCGGGGCATGGCCGAGCCGGGCCGAGACCTCCTCGGGCAATGCCCGGGGGTCCACCGGGTTACCCGCCTGGTCTTGAACCTGCCCGGTCAGGATGTTGACCGCGTGGCCGGAGGACGGGTCGACCACCAGCGGATCCGTCGGATTCCCGGTGAGGTCGGTGAGCAGCGGCAGTTCCGCGGCACCTGGGCCGCCGAGGACGGTTCGCACGGCCGGCGGAAGGCCATCCGGGTCGACGACCGCGCCGGTGGCGTCGCGGAACACCGGAGCCGCTCCGGACCGGTCCACGTGGTAACCGGTGGTCGGGTCGACGTACTGACCATCGGTGGTGGCCGGCGCGCTCGGCACCCGGGCCGGGCCGGGACCTGCCGCGATGTCCAGCGATGCGGTGAAGAACTCGCGTCCGTTGACGGTCACCCGGAAGTTCGCGCCATCGGGCCACCCGGCGCCATCGGCAGGACGAGGCGTGACCGAGGTGGCCAAGCCCTGGTAGGTGGGCATGCCGCTGAGCGCCCGGGCCGCGCCCACGGTGTCGGCGAACACGTCGGACGGAGTGAACTGGGTGCCCGCCTCGGCCAGTTCGGACGGTTGGAACGGCAGCCCGGGAAGTTCCAGCTCCGTGGGGACCTGCCCCATGAGCAGCGTCTGCCGTTCCGCCCACGGGTCGTGTCCCTGCGAGACGCAGAGCACCGGCGGCAGGCCGGTCCCGGTGTCGGCCGGGGCTCCCAGGGTGACGAAGTCGGCGGTGGCGGCCCAGCCTCCACCGATCACGAGCCGGCCGAAGACGTGGTCCGGTGCTGCCTCCAGCGCGGAGTCCACTCGGGCAGTCAGCGCGAGATCGGCCTCGTTACGCAGGGCGGTGGCCTGCTGGGCCCAGGCCCGGGCTTCGGCGCGAATGGCCGACTGAGCGGCGCGCAGCTCTGCGACGAGCTGTTGCCCGTCGCTCTGCGCCAGCCCGATCAGGCTCTCGACCTGCGGGGCGAGGTCACCAAGCTGGTTCCGGATCAGATCGAGGCGGGCCTGGGCCGCCTTCGGCCCGGCCACCGGCACATTGTCACCGTGTCCGTGCACCGGATGGAGGGGCTCCTGCTCCAGCAGGCCGGAGGAGACGAGCAGGCTCAACGCCTCGGCCCGCAGTTGGCTGGCCCGGGCCGGATCGGTCGTGGCGAAGCTGTCACTCAGCACGACCCGCAGCTCGGCGAGGTGACCGACGTCCCGAGCGGTGACGATCCGGACGCCGCCGGCCTCCGGCCGGGCCCCTTCGGCGAGGGCCGTGGTCGCGTCGAGCCGCAGCCCGGCGGCCCGATCCTGCGCGACGGTGTCCACTTCGGCGAGAGTTGCGACCACCGCGCGGCGGACATGATCCGGGTGTGCGCCGGTCGACACCTGCACCACGGCGCCATCGACGGCGTACTGGATGGTGGCGACGGGCACGAGTGGCGCGTTCGCCGGAGGGTCGGTCAGCTCGATGCGTACCCGGTAGGGGCCGTCGACCGTATTCAGGGTGATGGTGCCGGCGCTCAGGTCGACACTCGCCCCGCTGGGCAACGGATCTGCCGTCAGCGCGGCTTCCACGGCGGCCGAGGTACGCCCTGCGTCGGCGACGAGCAGCGCGCCGCCGAAGGTGGTACCGGCGGCAGCCCGCCGCAGATCGGGCCCGTCAGCAGCGGTCGCGGGGCCGGCAGCGCCCGGTCCCGGAGGGTCACCCGGGCCTGTGGGCCCGACGTCCCCAGCCGCCCCGTCCGGTTGCGTCAGGCGGTCGGGTCCGCCTCGGGCCACACCTGCCGGCCCTTGATCCTGCCCTCGCGTCGCGCCTGCGCGTACTCCTCCATCACCCGACGCGGCGGCAGGCTGGAATGCACTGTGATCACTCCCGACCGGTCGATGATGTAGCTGCCCTGGCCCACGTGCATCCCCGAGGTCCGCTCCTGCTCCGAGAGTCTCTCCCGGGCCAGCCAGCCGAACTCGAACTCCCGAAGCACGATCGGATTCCCGGTTCGCAGCAGTCGGCTGATCAGCGTCAGCGCCTCGTCCTCGGTCAACTCGCCCCTCTCCGTCAGGCACCATCATCGCCCAGAGGGCGTGGGTTTCCCGCACATCGGCGGCCGGCATCTCCACCGACGTCGTCCCGGTCTGCGGATCCCACCACACCGGCGCGTCGGCACCCGCCGGAAAGACGATCACGAAGGCGTGCGAGCTGTCGACCTCGGGCCGGCCAGCATCGTCGAGCACGACGTTTCCGGCCGCATCGAGGAGCAGCCAGTCCGCCACCACCAGCGCCGACGCTCCCGGGCCGGCATTCGCCACCTGCCGGTAAAGGTCCGCGTACTGGGCGGCGACCGCGTCCGCACGGGCGGACGGGTCCATCGGCAGGCTGCCGGGACCGCCGATCCATTCCCCGCCGATCCACGCTTCGGCGCGCTCCGGTCCGCCCCGCTCGCCGGTGACGCGGTCGATCGAGCCGTCGTCGAACCGGTCCGCCCATCGCGGTACGGACACCTGCGGGTCGCCGTGGAAGCTGGCCAGTGCTGCCAGCGACGAGTCGATGCAGTTGTTGGCGCGGCCAGGCTGCTCCGGTCCGCCGTCGTTCACCAGTCGCCCGTACGGATGGGTCGACGGGTCCGCGAAGATCGCGTACCCCTGCGGGGTCTCAAGGCTCGCCGCGAGATCGTCCTGGAAGCGTGGATCCTCCAGCGGCGCCAGCTCACCAGGCCCGAACCGGCGGCTCTCCGGCAATGACGGGGCCGGGGTGGTGGTGAGCGCGCCATCCGTCGATACGCTGCCGTCATGGCCACGCCCGCCGACCTCTACGCCGCCATCCTCGCCCATCCCGACGACCTCGACCTGCGGCGACGCTACGCCGACGCCGTCGGCACCACCGACCCCGAGCACGCCGCGCTGATCCGCCTCGACCTCGACGGAATCCGCAACACCCGGGAGGTGATGCTCCTGCACCGGCGACTCCGCCAGCGGCTCGCCGCCGGCGTCGCGCACCTGCTCGTCGACTGGCGGATCCGCAACGGCCTGATCGAATCGGTCACCATGACCGCCCGTGCCTTCATCGACCACAGCGAGCAGGTCTGGGCCCACCATCCCGTCCGCCATCTGGTCCTGGTCGAGGCCACCGGCCTCATGTCGGACGTCGCCCAGGTCGCCCACCTCGACCGCCTGGTCGCCCTCGACCTGCGGGGCAACCCGATCGGCGACGACGGGCTCGCCATCCTCGTCGACTCGCCGTACCTGCGTCGGCTCCGCTGGTTGGGTCTGGCGCGCTGCGGCATCGGTCGGGCCGGGGCCGAGGCCCTGGCCGCCACCCGTAACCTCCCCGCTCTGCGCTACGTCGACCTGCGACGCAACCCCGTGGAGGTCACCGCCCAGGGATCCGGGCAGGACATCGACGGCAAGCCCATCTCGGTCGAGATGCCCCCGCTCGGGCGGGAACTGATCGCCCGGTACGGAGCCCTGCCCTGGCTGGACGTCCAATGGGGATGGCGCTGGCTCGGTGTCGGGTGGGAGGAGGTCTGAGGCGTCCGACTCGGACGGGGAACCAGGGGTGGTCGGACCGTCACCTGGTGCGGCCGGCGGCGCCGGCCGGTTGGCCTCGGCGATCCGTTGAGCGTGGAACCGGATGCTGGGCGCGATTCCCCGAGAGTCGGCCGGCAGCGCCCCGGCCTGACGACGGATCGCCTCCCCCACCGTCTCGTCGACCCTGCCGAGCACCGGGCCAGCCACACTTGCCGCGCCCAGAACGCGTAGCTGACCACTGCCGTCGTGAAGTCCCAGCACGTCGGCGCCGCCTACCGGATCGGTCGCCGGCCCTTCGATAGGGGCGAGGTCGAGGTCGGGAAGCAGGCCGGCGACGCCTCCCGGGAACTCGGCCGCCTGGCCGATCGAGAGCACCACCCGGTCGTACGTCTGCCGGCTGCCGTCGGTGAACTCCACCAGGAAGCCACCGTCGACGGTGTGCCGGAGGCTGACGATCTCCCGCAGCGATCGGTCGACCTGGCTCTGCACCGTCTCGGCGTAGGCACCGACGTCGGGCAGCGTGTTCCGCCGGTTGTAGCCACCGCCGAAGCTGTGCCGCAGGCGTGCCTCGGCGTCCTGATCCGGGTCACCGGTGAGCTGGTCGGGCGGCGGGTCCATGGCGCGGGCCGACCAGTCGACGCTCGCGGCGGGCGACGCCACTGCCTGCTCGATGTCCCACGCGCCGGAGGCACCCGCGCCGAAGACGAGCACCCGGTCACCGGGGCGGTACGCGTCGGCGAGGTTCTGTCCACCGAAGTCGACAGGCGGCGCGGACGGCCGGGGATCACTGAACGATCCGTCCGGAGCGAAGCCCAGCCGGGCCCCGACCTCGGCCGGCACGGTACCGGCATCCACCGGCGCACCGTCGGGGTCGAGAACCTGACCGGTGGTGACGTCCACGGCGTAGCCGGACGTCGGGTCGACCACCAGTGGATCGGTGGGTCGCCCGGTCAGATCCGCGAGCAGCGGCAGATCCGACCGGCTGTCGCCGGGGCCACCGAGAACGGCTCGTACGGGCGGCGGCACGCTCTCCGGTCCGATCGGGTTGCCGTCCGGGTCCCGGAACAGCGGAGTGCTGCCGGAGCGGTCGACCCGGTAGCCGGTAGTCGGGTCGACGTAGCTGCCGGTGGCGTCGGCCGGCACGCTCGGCACCCGGGACGGTCCCGGCCCGCTGGCGATGTCGACGGAGGTGGTGTAAACGTCCCGGCCGTTGACTGTCACCCGGAAGTTGGCGCCGTCGGGCCAGCCCGTGGCGTCGGCCGGTCGGGGTGTGATCGAGGTGGCGGTGCCCTGGTAGGTCGGCATGCCGGAGAGCGCCCGCGCCGCGCCCACCGCGTCGGCGAAAACGTCGGAGGGGGTGAACTGGGTGCCCTCCTCGGCCAGGTCGCCCGGCTGGAACGGCAGGCCAGGCAGCTCCAGCTCCGACGGGATCTGTCCCATCAGCAGCGCCTGGCGTTCCGCCCACGGGTCGTGTCCCTGCGAGATGCAGAGCACCGGCGGCAGGCCGTGGCCAGCGTCCGCAGCGGCCCCCATGGTGACGAAATCGGCGGTCGCGGCCCAGCCACCACCGATCACGAGCCGGTCGAAGACATGGTCAGGCGCCACCCCCAGGGTGGCGTCCACCCTGGCGGTAAGTGCGAGGTCGGCCTGATCACGCAGCTCGGTGGCCTGTTGCGCCCAGGCACGCGCCTCGGCGCGGACAGCCGACTGGGCCGCCCGGATGTCCGCCACGAGCTGCTGCCCGTCGCTGTGCGCGAGCCCGATCAGGCTTTCCACCTCGGCGGCGAGCGGGCCCAGGTGATGGTGGATCAGGTCGAGGCGGGCGCGGGCCGCCTCCGGCCCCACGACCGGCGTGTTGCTGCCGAGCCCGTGCACGAGGTGCGCCGGTTCCTGTTCGAGGAGGCCGGAGGCGACGAGCAGGCTCAGCGCCTCGGCGCGGAGTTGCCCGGCGGTCCCCGGATCGTTGGCGGTGGAGCTGTCGGCGAGCACCACCCGCAGCTCAGCCAGCCGGCCGATGTCACGCGCGGTCAACACGCGGGTGCCGTCGCCCTCCGGCCGGGCGCCCTCGGCGAGTGCGGTGGTGGCGTCGAACCGCAGTCCTTCGGCCCGTTGCTGGGCGAGCGTGTCCACTTCGGCGAGTGCCGCCGCCACCGCCCGCCGGACGTGATCCGGGTGGGCGCTCGTCGAGACCTGTACGACGGCCCCGTCGCTGGTGTAGCGGATGGCGGCCACCGGCGCGACCGACGCGTCCGCTGCGGCCGGGGTCAACTCGACGCGTACCGGATAGGGGCCGTCGAGGGTGGCCAGGGTGACCGTGGCGGCGGCCGGGTCGGCACTGGCCCCGTCCGGCAGTGGCCCGGTGGTCAGGGCCGCCTCGACGGCGATCCTGGTACGCCCGGGGTCGGCGTCGAGCAGCGCGCCACCGAAGGTCGTACCGGCTGCCGCCTGCCGCAGGTCGGGGCCGTCTGGGTCGGCTGCGGGCCTGGAGTCGCCCGGTGGCGGCGGGCCGTCCACACCTGACGGCGCGGCGTCCCCGGCCGTTCCGACCGGCGGCGTCAGGCCGTCGGTTCCTCCGTCGGCCAGACCTGTCGACCCGTCATCCGGCCCTCTTGGCGGGCCTGCGTGTACTCCGTGATCAGCAGCGGTACCGGCAGACTCATCTGAACTGTGATCACTCCCGTCCGGTCGATGATGTAGCTCCCGTGGCCCAGTTGCCTGCCCTCCGCCCGTTCCTGTGGTGACAGCTGCTCCTTCGCCAGCCAGCCGAACTCGAACGGATGCAGCTCGATCTCGTTCGCCGTGCCCAGCAGGCGTCTGATCAGCGTCAGCGCCTCGTCCTCCGTCATCCGAAACCCTTTCCGCCATGGTCTCCATCGACCACAGCGCATACGTCTGCGACAGGTACGCGGCCGGGGGCTGCGGCCACGTCGTCCCTCGTTGCGGATCCCACCAGACCGGTCCGTCGGCGCCCTCCGGAAACACCACGACGAAGGCGTGCGAGTCCTGAAGCTGGACCTGGCCTCGGTCGAGGACGAGTTCCCCGGTGCGGGGATCCGTCCTGACCCATTCGGCCACGACGAGGGCCGCCGAGCCCGGACCGGCCGCCGCGACACGCTGATGAAGCTGCGCATACTGCTCGGCGACTTCCGCAGCGTGCTCGGCGGGGGTCGTGGGCAGCCCCTCCGATCCGCCGGACCAGTCGACGCCGAGCCATTCCTCGGCTCGGTCGAGCCCGCTCGCCTCGCCGGTGACGGTCTCGATCGAACCGTCCGGGCGGACGTCCGGCCAGCGGGGGAAGGACACCCGGGGGTCTCCGAAGAAGCTGGACAGCGCCGAGAGCGCGGAGTCCAGGCAGTTGTTGGCGCGCCCCGGCTGGCTCGGGCCACCGTCGTTGACCAACCGCCCGTACGGGTGGGTGGACGGGTCCGCGAACAGGACGTACCCGTCGGGCGTACGAAGGCTCTGCTCGACGTCCCACTGGTAACCCGGATCCTCCAACGGTGCCAGCTCACCCGGCCCGAGCCGCCGGGTCTGCGCCAACCCGTGATCGGTGTCGAGCGGCACCGACGACGGAACACCCGGCACATCCGGCGAACCCGGGCCAACGTCGCCAAACGCTGCCGGGCCGCTCTGGGCACCTGGGACGGCCGCGGTCAGCCCCCCGAGCGGCAGATCTCCGTCAGCTCGTCCTCCGTCGGCAACGGCACCGTCGCGAAGTGCGCCACCTGGCGCTCGGCCGTCGCCCGGTCGACCTGCTGGATCTCGTGGCGTTCCGGATTCGCCCACAGGATCGCTGCTGCCACGTCCGGCCGGAACGTCCACGCTCGCTTCGGTCGATCCCAGATCACCGCCTGGGTCGGCCCGGTGCTGTCCGCCTCCACGATCAGGTTCACCGGCGGGCCGTCCGGATCCTCCGGTCTCCGGAGGAGGAAGTAGCCGAACGTCAGCGCTGCCATGCACGCCCCCCATCAGGTCAGGGTCCAGACCCGGCAGGTCGGACGCGGCCAATCCTCGCGCGGCGAGCACGTCGGCGAACGTCAGGCCCTGCTGCCCGAGCCAGTCGAGGTACGACTCCCGGATACTCGCCTGCCGGGGCGACGCCATCCACTTGGCGAAGCTGGTGTCCTTCGGCGTGTCGAACCGGGCGCTGTCCATGCCCCCCGGCATGCTCGCCGCGATGCCGTTGGCCTTGTTGACGGCCAGGATGTCGAGGAACGCGTGTACGCGGGCGGCTGGCGACTGCGCCGGGTCACGCATCACCTCGTACTGGTCATGGGTCTGTTTGCCGACGTTGTAGCTGGTGTCGGTCGGGAACTGCAGCTCGAAGGTACGCCCGGACGGTGCGGTGAGCGTGCAGTTCAGGCCGAAGAAGCGATTTCCGGGGTGCCAGAAGTTCTTCAGGTCGGTGACCTGGTAGCCCTGGGCCTCCAACGATGTGAGGAGCGCGTCCACCGCCGGCCCGTACGCCTCGGACTCCGGTCCCCGCACCGAGAACCGCACCACGTCGTTGACGGTGTCCAGCGCCGAACCGATGTCGTACCCGAGAGGCTCCAGCTCGGTGCGGAACTTGCGAGCCAAGGACTCGGCGCCCTTGACGCGGTGCTGCTCGCCGAGCGTGCTGAGCGCGTCCGCACCGGTCAGCCCGAGCTGCGCGTTCACCTCGGCGTTGACGCTGTGCAGGTCGGCCAGGATCTGGTCGGCCTCAATCTGGGCCTCGGTCAGCGCGTCGAGCAGAGCGGCCTGGTCAGTGTCCGGCAGCCCGTCCAGGTAAGGACTGTCAGGTGCGGCGTCAGAGTCGTTCAGTCCGTCGGATCCGGGGCCGGCCAGACCTGCCGGCCGGTGATCCGGCCCTCCCGGCGGGCCGCCGCGTACCGCCTCATGATCAACGGTGGTGGCAGGCTGGGATGCACCGTCACTACTCCCGTCTGGTCGATGATGAAGACCCCCTGACCCAGTTGCCGGCCCTGCGTCCGCTGCTGCGGGGAGAGCGTCTCCTGGGCTGCCCAGCCGAACTCGAACGGGAACACCGCCACCGGGTTGTCCGTCCCCAGCAGCCTGGTCATCAGTTGCCGGGCTTCCTCCCTGCTCATCGGCATGGGCGGGCTGCACCTCCATCGACCACAGGTTGTGCGTCAGTCCAACATAGTCGCCGGGCAGCGGATCGGTGGTGGTGCTGCCGAACTGCGGATCCCACCACACCGGCCCGTCCGCGCCTTCCGGAAAGACAAGCAGGAAGACGTGCTCACCGGCGGGCTGCGTGTTGCCCTCGGCGTCGAGCAGCGGATCCCCGGTGTTCTCGTCGAACTGGATCCAGTCGACGGCGATGACCGCTGCCGCGCCCGGGCCCGCGTCGAGAACCCGCTGGTACAGCTGCTCATACTGTTCGGCGAGTGCGGCCGAACGCTCGGCGGGCGTACCCGGTAGGGCGTCGTTGTCGCCGGTCCACTCGCCGCCGATCCAACTCTCGATCCGGCCGAAGCCGTTCAACTCACCGAGCGTGGTGTCGACCGTCCCGTCGTCGAGCCGGTCCGGCCAACGCGGATGCGAGACCTGGGGATCCCCGTAGAAGCTGGCCAGCGCCGCGAGGATCGTGTCGACACAGTTGTTGGCCCGGCCAGGCTGGTCCGGCCCGCCATCGTTGATCAACTGACCGTACGGGTGGGTCGAGGGGTCGGCGTAGACCTCGTACCCCTCCGGGGTTCGCAGGCTGTCCTCGACATCGTCCTGGTACTGCGGATCCTCAAGTGGCGCCAACTGGTCCGGCCCGAACTGGCGCGTGTCCGGCATAGGCCAGCCCTGCATGTCCGGCCAGACGGCCGGAGCGGGATTCCCCTCCACGTCCGGATCCGGCGCGCCCTCGGGGCCCGGGTCGGGATCGCCCTCAGGATTCGGATCGCCCGGTGTCATGCCCGAGTCACGCGGGTCGGCCGGTGTCCCGGCGATGTCCGCGTCGGGCGGCGGTCCTTCCGGGCTGTTCGGGTCGATCGTCCCGTCGGAACTGTTCAGGTCGCCGCCCGGCGTACGGTCCGGGTTGTTCGGGTCGGCGACTGTGCCCGGCCGGCCGGTCGGGGAGTCATTCTGGTCCCGACCTCCCGTCGGCACGTCGGCGGTTGAGGCCGGCGGGACCGGCGCCGGCGTGCTGGCTTCGGGCACAGCGTTACTGATCGGATCGCCCTCGGCATCCAGCACGATCGACCAGACGCCGTCCACTCGGCCGGCGTGCAGTGGACCGCTGTCGGAGATCATCTGATTCTGACCGTCAAGCCAGATGATGGTGCCGTTGTGATTGACAGCATTCCAGGTGTGTGCGCCAGATCCGTCAGCCCAGCTGGTGACGATCAACGCCGCAGACCCCGGACCTGCCGCGCGGAGGGCCTCGGCGATCGCGTCCAGCCCAGATGTTCCGACACCCTGGTGGGCGAATGATGCTCCGAGTGCTCGCTCTTGCCGCCCGGTGCTGCCGGTCTCAACCGTCGTCGACGGCGCAGTTGCTGCGGCCACCTCTGGCCTACCGAACCAGGTAGACAGCACCGAAAGTCCGACGTCGGCGCAGTTGGTGTCCCGGCCAGGCACGGCTGGCCCACCGTCATTGATCAACCCGGTCCATTGGCCACGCGGATCCGGATGTACCAAAGGCCGCCCTGTCGCCTGATCGGCTGGAATGGCATCTTCCAGAGCCTGCTGGTCGATCGGGTCAGGCGGAACCAGGCCCTCGGGCTGCCCGTAGGGGCGGCTGTCGCTGAGCGGTGGGCCGACGCCAACCCCACCCGGTACAGGAGGTTGGTAAGCACTAACGTCCCGATCCGGGTCCGTTATGGGCTCGACGTTGAACTGCGGCAGGAAATGTGCGCAAGATCGGCACGGCGGTCGATAATGGCCGAGATCGTAGGTGACGCTGTCCGATCTAGCCTGTTTGACCTGGTGAGTAACGATCTTTGCGCCTTGCAGAGCATCCTGGGCGTACTGCCCGAAGGTGCCGGGCTCTCCGGCGTTCCGCCATTGCTGTTCCAGTAGATAGAGCTGGTCGGAAACCAGGGCGACCTCGGCACACTTTCCGTGCCCGCCACCCACACCGTCGACAAGGGTCGCCGCGATGCGGTCCAGTGCGGCCTGGGCGAGCGGATGTACCCGGGGCTGTGTGGGCGGTTTCGTGCCTCGGTCGGTGGTCATGCTGGTGTGCGTGGTGATGCTGCCGTCGGGCATCAGCAGCGCACCGGCCATGCCGGGCTGCTTGCCCTTGGATATCGTCCCGGCCTTCACCTCTCGTCGGACAGTCTCGGCAAGCGTCCGTGACGCCTCGATCAGCGCGCGCTCGGCTTCGGGGCCGTTCGGATCACCGTCGACCGAGGTCGGAGCCAGTTGCCAGCTGTAGGTGCCGCGGCCGGTCGGCCCCTCCGACCGTTTGAGGGTCTGCGGGTCGACCGGGCCGGTCGCTGTCTCGGGACCGGGGTTTGTCGGCCCGCTCTGGAGGGTGCCGCTGCTGGTCGGCACCGGGATCACGACCGGCCCGTCGGTGCTCTGCTGCGCCTGGTCGGTCCGCTCAGGGTTCGGGTCCGCGACCGTGTCCGTGCCGGCGGGAGGAGTGGCGTCGACAGGGGGCGTCGTCGGCTCGATGCCCGCGGTCTGTGCCGGCACCGTCGGGGTGAGCGGGTCTGCTGGCGCAGGTGTCGCGTCCGGCCGAGGCATGGACTGCGCCGGTTGGGCCGGGGTGGCCTGTTGGGCGGGCGTAGCCGGCTGTTGGGTGGGTCCGGCCTGCTGGGTGGGTCCGGCGGGCTGGGCCGGGTTCGTCGTGGTCGGGCCCGCAGCGGGCGCGAGGGAGATCGAGCCTGCCGTGTTCGCCGCTGTCGGATTGACCGCCGGCCCGACCGGCGTACCCCGGCCGGGTGTCGGTTGCGTGGTGTTGCCGGAGGGCTGCTGGGTGTTCGTGCCCGTGGTCGGTGTACTGCTTGTGGTCGGCGTCGAGGCGCTTGGGGTGTTCGCCACCTGCGGGCCGGTCGTGGCGGGTGTGCCGGTGGTGGGCGTCGGGTTCGTCGCGGTGGTCGGTCCCGTGGGCGCGGCCGTGCCGGGAGGCGTCCCTACCGCCGGGGCGGTTGGTGGCGCCGTCACCGGGGCTGTCGTACCCGGTAGGACGGTGGGTGGCGCATCCGGGGAGACGGACGGGCCAGCGGTGTCGACCGGCCCGGCGTCGGTGACGGCAGGCACCGGGCTGTCGGTCACCGTTGCACCGGTCCCGGTCGAGCTGTCGGCGGGCGGCGCGGCGGTCACGTCCGACGGTGCGCCCGTGACCAGCCCACCGTCGGCCCGAACCGTCGCCTCGCTCGTCGTCCGGTCGCTGACGCTGGTGTCGGTGTTCGTGCTGGTCCGGTCAGTGCCAGGTGATTCGGTGACCGGCGCACTCCGGCCGTCCGACCCGCCTCTCTGGTCGTTGGTGGCAGTGCCGCCATCCCCGATGCCGTCGCTGACGGCCGGGGTGCCGTCCGGCGTCGTGGCCGCCACGTCGCCGGGCACTCCCACCGGGGTCCCGGTGGAGCCGTCGACCCGCGACGGGTCGGCGACCGTCGCCGTGTCCCCGGTCGGCACCCCGGCATCCGCTGCGGGTGCATCGGAACCATCGTTCGTCGGCGTCACCGAACCGTCCGCGGACGGAGGCGCGAGGCTGATCGAGCCCGCTCCGCTGTCGGGGACCGTGCCGGTGCCGTTCTGGCTCGTGCCGCCGCCCGTGTCGCTCGTCCCGGCACCGGAGGTACCGCCCGCACCGTTGGAGGTGCCGGCACCGTCCGAGCCGGAGCCGCCGACACTCGTCCCGGCATTACCCCCGGAGGCGGCCGAACCGCCGTCCGACGCCGAGCCTGTGCCGCCACCGGTCGCGCCGGCACCCGACGTGGAGCCACTGCCGGTCGAGCCGGCACCGGCGCCGTTGGCACCTCCACCGAGGTCACCCAGGCCACCGACGCCGCTTGCGTCTCCGACGCCGACGCCGGGACCGGTCCCGCCGACGGGGCCGGCATTCGGCGCGACGTCGAGCCCCATCCCGCCGAGGATCGCGTTCGTGCCCCGCGCCATCAGGTTGCCGGTGGCACCACCGGCGAGGGTCGCTCCGGTGCGGCCGGCACCGCTGGCGAAGCCGCCCAGGAACGCGTCCGCGCCCGGCATCGCCCACTGCCCGTTGATCGTGCCGTTGGCGAGCACACTGGCGGCCGGCGAGATGACGGCGTTCTGGGCACCGGAGGCGAGGCTCGTGCTGCCCCAGCGAACCACGCCGCTGCCTCGGAAGGAGAGCTGGGAAGGGCTGAACGAGAACGGCATGCGGGGTGCCACTCGTCGGCCGGCCCAATTCATGCCGGTGCCGAGTACCGCGCCGTAGGCGCCACCCACGCCGGCGGTGAGGGTCCGGTTGCCGTCCCACTGCCGCCGCGTGCCGGTGTGCATCTGGTACGCCTGGGCACCGACGTCGATGATCAGCTCCTCGCCGATCTCCTCCACCAACTCACGGCCGAGGCGATTGAGGCCCTGCCGGAAGCCCTGGCTGGTGGCCATCTGGCCGAGCCGGGTGCCCGCCAGCCGCAGCGCGGCTCGCATTCCCGCCCGGGTCAACAGCTGCCGACCCATCTGAGCGATCAGTCGCCGGAAGGCGATCGTCACCGCCTGCCGGCCGCCAGCCAGGATGCCCGGGATGGCGCCGGCGGACACCCCGCCCAACCAGGCCATCAGGAGCGCGACGAAAACCGCGATGACTGTGATGATGACCGCGATCAGCACGGTCAGCTTCGCGTACTCGATTTCCAGAGCGGCCTGGTCGCAGCCGGCTGCGTACGCGGCGGAGATCTCCTGAATCAGTGGCAGGCCGGTGTTCGGGTCCACACCGATCTGGTTCCACAACCCGCCGAACGCCTCGCCGGCGCCGCCGCCCCAGCTCTGCAGGATCCTCATGACCGCCGGATCGGCTTGGCCAAGTGTTTCGCTCACCGCGTCGGCCAACGCCTGCCACGCGTCGGCCAACTCCCGCATCCGGTCCTCGTCGCCGCTGGGCCAGGCCTCTCCGGCGCTCACCCAGCAGATGGCGTCCCAGACCCACGCGTACTCGCCCAGCGAGTTCCTGGGATTGGGTATCGCCACCCCTGAAGCCCCTCTGTCCGATGTCGACCCGTAGCGGGTGAGCTGCTACTTGTCGTCTCCGCCGAACAGCGTCTTGACCATGTCGTCGGTGTCGACGGTGCCCTCGACCGCCCCCTTGACGGTGGGCCCCAGCACCTCGACCAGCGGCACCAGATCCGCGGCGAGGTCGAGGACCCGCTGCGCCGGCTGATCGTCACCACCGAGGTAGTTCTTGTTGAACTCGTTGCCCGGCTCGTCGTCACCCCAGGGACTCGGCCTGGCGGCGTTGAGAGTGTTGATCGTGGCGGCGACATTGCTCCAGGCCGCAGCCAACCGAGCACCGGCCGCGCCGAGCTCGTTGGCGCCCTCCAGGGCAGCGTCGGGCTTGACGAAGGTCTCGCGAAGGTCGCTCATCGTCTCTCCTCCCCGGGCAGATCGCTGTCCAACTGACGGAAGATGCCGTCCAGATCATGATCGATGTACGCCTGGAACTGACTGTCCGGTACGAATGGACGGAGCAGCTTTTCGACCTCGGCCATGGCCTGCTCGGTAGCCCGCCGGATCGTCTCGGTGACCGTGGCGGAAAGCTCCTTCGAGTTGGGCCGGCGGTAGATACGCGGATCGAACTCGACCTTCGTCACCTGACCACGAGGACCGACCGTGACGGTCACCAGGCCGTCTTCGGAGGTGACGGTCGCCTTCACCGTCTTGATCTGCTGTTGCAGGTCGCCGACACCGGAGCGCATCCGCTCGAACTGCGCCATCAGCTCGTCGGCACGGGCGCGCAGCGCCTGTACGTCCATGGCGTGTTCCTCCCCGCGCAGGTCCCATCCGCCGCCCACGCCCGGGCGTGACAACTCGACCATACTGAATGGGCACGACATCGGTGTGCCCGGTCTGGCGGCGGCCCGCCGCTAGGATGCAGCGGGACCGGTTGACGGGAGGCGTGCAGACATGTTCCGGGACCGTCCTGTCGCGACGTTTGCGCTGATGGGGACGCTGTTGACCACGGCTCTGACGATTCCCGTCGCGAGCCCGGCGGCTGCCGCACCGGCGATTTGCGATAATCCGAGCGATCCGGGAGAGGTCAACACCGAGACTCCCTGGCATCAGCGGTGGCTCGCCCCGCAGCGGGTGTGGCCGTTCAGCACCGGCACGGGAGTGCGGGTCGCGGTCGTCGACTCCGGCACGGACAGCAGTCACCCGCAGTTGGCCGGTCGGGTGGTCACCGGCTTCGACGCCCTGCGCGGCACGCCGGGGGGCGACGTGGACTGCGTGTCCCACGGCACCGCCGTGGCCAGCATCATCGCCGCTCGCCGCCAGGACGGAGTGGGCTTCCACGGTCTGGCGCCGGACGTCACGATCGTGCCGGTCCGGGTCAGTGAACGCAACGCGAACGAGGGCCCGGGCGCTGGCGGCGAGACCGTCACCGGGGCCGTCTTTGCGCAGGCCATCCGCCACGCGGTCGACGACGGTGCCGATGTCATCAACCTGTCGGTGACGTTGTACCAGCCGGATCCTGACGTTGAGCAGGCCGTCCGGTACGCGCTGGAGAAGGACGTCGTGCTGGTCGCCGCCGCCGGCAACCAGCACCAGGACGGTGCCCGCCCCGATCCGGTGCCCTACCCTGCGGCCTACGACGGCGTGATCGGCGTGGGCGCGATCGACCAGTATGGGGCCCGGATCCGGCAGTCCCAGATCGGGCCGTACGTGGACATCAGCGCTCCGGGCGGTGCGGTGGTGGCGGCGACCAGACTGGCCGGACACAACACCTACGACGGGACGAGTTTCGCCGCCCCGATGGTGAGTGCGACCGCCGCACTGATCCGCGCGGCGGAGCCGAACCTGTCGGCTCGGGAAGTCACCAGACGCCTCCTGGCCACCGCCGATCCGGCCCGGGGCGACGCCACACGCGGCTACGGCAGCGGCGTGGTCAACCCGTACCGGGCGGTCACCGAACGACTGACCACCGGGGACCCGGTGGCCCAACCGCCCCTGCCCGAGGTGCCGTACGACGCAGCGGCGCAGGCCCGCTCGGACCGCTGGGCGGTCTTCGGCCGGCTGGCCCTCTGGATCGGCCTCGCGCTGGCCATGGTCGCGGTCGGTGTCGGGGTGCTGGCCACACTGCTACCGCGCGGCCGTCGCACCCGTTGGCGGCCCACCCGCCCGTCGGCACCGCCCCCGACCGAGCCCGAGATCGACGAACCCGAGGAGGTTTTCTTCCGGGTACCCAATTCGATGCCGCGCGGTTGAGCGCGGCGTCGCCAGTCACCGGACGGCGAGTGCTGTCTTGCGGCGCAGACGGCGATGGCCCGGCGCGGGGCCGGGCCATCGGTGCTGCGATCTCGGTTCAGCCGCCGAACTTCGCGCGGTTCGCCGCCTCGCGGGCCTGCATCTTCGCAGCCGACTCACGAAGCGCCTTCTCGATCCGCCCAAGCAGGTCACGAAGGTCGTTGGCGGCCGACTCCCACTCAGTCTGCCGCTGGAAGTACGCCTCCCGGGCGTCGCCGTCCCAGGTGGCCAGCAGCGGCGCGATGCCGGACTTGAGCCCGTCCAGCTCACCGGTCATGTTCCGGACCGCACCGCTGCAACTGTCGGCGGCGGCGTTCAGCCCGGCGAAGTTGTACCGAATCTCCGTCATGAGTCTTCTCCCCCGTCAGAGCTTCAGCGCCGCGGTGATCTGACCGGCGGTGGCACCCGCGCCATCCATGTCGGCCCGGATCTCCTCGTCGCTGACGTCGTAGTCCTTACCCGCAGACCCGACCGCCTCGGCGATCGCCCGCAGCGCGACGTTGAGGCGGGCCATGTCCTGGTCGAACCGCTCACGCACCTGCTGGAAGGAACCGGCACCAGCGCCCTTCCACTGGTCGTACAGCGGCGCGAGCTGGTCCATCAGCGAGTTGAGGTTGCCGGTGAGCCGATCGGCGACGGCATCGACGTCACCTTCGGTCTTCAGCATCAAGCCGGTGTCGGTGTTCATCGACATGGCGGAAGTCACCCCCGTCCTCAATTGATCGCCCCGACTCACCGGGGCGTCCTGTCAGTCGGTGCTCGCGCACCATCGTCGTACGAACGGTAACGGGTCGTGTCCAGCCCGCGCTAGACCGTTGCTCGACCCGCATTTCCATTGTGGCTGGTCAGGTCACTCCGGGTCGAGGGCGAGTTTCGCCGTCGTCGGGTCGAGTACCGGCCCGGCAGGCAGGCGGACCACCAAACTTGCAGGCAGCCGTACCGGCCGCACCTCCGAGTAGCCGAGAATGGCAGGTACGCCCTCGGACGCCAGCGGGTAACGGTGACCCAGGTCGGTGACCAGGTTCAGAGTTCCCGTCTCCTGGTCAGGGGAGGAGACCGCAGCGACCAGAACGCCGTGACCCGGCTCTATCACGACCCGGTCGGCGAGCGGGATCCCGTCACCCGTCTGCTCACCGGTGCGTACCGGCTCCCGAACCGGTTGGACCTGCGCGTCGAGCAGCAGTGTCGGTTCATCGGCGCCCGGTTGGTAGGCCGCGCAGATCGCCGGCTGGTCGCCGGCCAACCGAGCGATCTCCGGCCGCTGCTCCGGCGCGCGATGCCGCCCCTGGGCCGGTGCGGCTGCCTTGGGCGCCGAGGCGGCGGTACCGGCGGCCAGTTCGATCGGGAAGGGCCTCGCCTCTCCCGGGTACGCCAACTGGGTCTCCCCGTCGGCCATCACCACATCCGCCTGAAGTGGGGTGATCGGCGCCAGCCTCGTCCGTTCGGCGAGGTAGTACTGGCGGCTGCCGCCCTGGCTCTCCACCACGAAGACCTGGCCGACCCGGGCGTCCGGCAACGCCGTCGAGGGAGTCCCCCGGTCGGCCACCCGTCGAGGCGCGATCGGCTCTCCGGCCGGCAAGGCGTTCAGCCACGCCCCACCCACCTCCACCACTGGCTCGGCGCTCATGGTGAGACCCTCCAACACGATTTTCTCGCTGCGGATCTCGTACCGATGGTCACGCCAGACCAGATGCAGCCGATCAGTCTTGCGGTCGCGCACCAGCAGCGCGCTGTCACCCGGATCACGCCCGCCGCCGGGTGCCCGCCCGACGGTGAGCACGGTGGTGGCGACGATACCGCCGGCCGCGTTACGCGCCGGCTGGGTACAGAGGGTCCAGGGTCCGTCCAGGATGCGGCCGGCCGGAGGCAGCGCGTCCGGAGCGAACGGGATGCCGATGCGCGGGCCACGCGGGGTGCCGACCAGCGAATTGCGCGAAACCGAAACGGTCGGTGCCGCAGTCTCCATGGCCAGCAGGGCAGACGCGTAGTTGAGCACCGGGTGCAGCCGTCCCTCCCGGTACAGATAGCGGGTACCGGTCTCCTTCTCCAGGATGACCGCACCGCCCTCCTTCCATTTGGTTGCGCCGCCGGGACGCAGCAGTCCGTACACCCCCACTGCGGCCAGGCAGAGCACGGCCACCATGATGCTGGCGAAGCCGGCACCACCGAGCCGGCGGAAAGGTGCCGCCTCCGGATCGGGCTCGCGCGCCACCAGCGCGGAGGTCATCCGCTGGACGAAGAACTGGTACGACTGAACCTGGTCCCGCCGCGACGGCATGGCACCCCTCCCCTGGCGTACGCCGGCACGGTCACGAACTCCGGACCGCGGTGCCTACCATAGGCACGGCGTCGAGCCGACCGGTGCCCGCATCCGGAGTCGGCCTGCGTAACCGACGACGGCAGCCCGAGGAGTCCTTCGATGATCAGCCGCGACGAGGCCCTGGCCATCGCCCGCGAATGGGCCGACGAGCGCCGGGTTGCATTCGACGTGACCCTGTTCGAGTTCGACCTCGGTTACGTCGCCTGCCTCGTCGAACCGGTCGCCGCCGCAACCGACGGTCCACCCCTACCGCCCCCGGCCACCGGTTACCCCCGAGCCGTCATCGACCGAGAGAGCGGCGAAGTCTCCCAATGGCCCTCACTGCCGTGGCAGACCATCGCCGAGCGGTACGCGCAACGCCGCGCCGCCGAGGGACGCTTCCCGCCAGACGTCCGGTACGTGCTGGAGCAAGCCGGTTGGTTTCCTGGCCGTGATGCCAGCGCCGCGGTCGACCACTGGATGGTCCGCTTCGCCGACGAACTCGCCGGACTGGAATGCCCACCCGTCGTACGTGCTGCGCTTGTGGAATTCGGCGGTCTACGGCTGCCTCAGTTCGGTCGGAGCGGCCGTCCGGGCGGCGGCTTCATGAGCTTCATCCACCCCACTCGTGGTGGGGTGGTCACGGACGCGGCCCGAGACTTCGCCGAGGAGTTCGACAATCCGGTATACCCGATCGGCAACAACGAGGACGGACCATCCGAACTGGTCGCCGACGCGCAGGGGCGGGTGTTCATGCTGCACTGGGCCGATTACTTCTTCGTCGGCCCGGATATCGACTCCGCCATCGTCAAGCTGATCCGGGGCGGCCCGATGGCTGAGGCCAGCGACCGCAGCTGGTGAACCTGGCCTGACCGCCGACGTAGCAGCCACCGTGGCCGGCGTCCATCATTGCGGCAGCCCGAGGAGTCCTTCGATGATCAGCCGCGACGAGGCCCTGGCCATCGCCCGCGAATGGGCCGACGAGCGCCGGGTTGCATTCGACGTGACCCTGTTCGAGTTCGACCTCGGTTACGTCGCCTGCCTCGTCGAACCGGTCGCCGCCGCAACCGACGGTCCACCCCTACCGCCCCCGGCCACCGGTTACCCCCGAGCCGTCATCGACCGAGAGAGCGGCGAAGTCTCCCAATGGCCCTCACTGCCGTGGCAGACCATCGCCGAGCGGTACGCGCAACGCCGCGCCGCCGAGGGACGCTTCCCGCCAGACGTCCGGTACGTGCTGGAGCAAGCCGGTTGGTTTCCTGGCCGTGATGCCAGCGCCGCGGTCGACCACTGGATGGTCCGCTTCGCCGACGAACTCGCCGGACTGGAATGCCCACCCGTCGTCCGGGCGGCACTTATCGAGTTCGGCGGTCTGGAACTGCCACAGCTCGACAGGCCCGGTCAACCGGACGGTTTCACCAGCTACCTCTTCCCAACCTTGGGCGGCATCGTCACGGACAAGGCACGCGCCTTCGCCGAGGAATTCGACAACCCGGTATACCCGATCGGCAACAACGAGGACGGACCATCGGAACTCGTTGCCGACGCGCAGGGGCGGGTGTTCATGCTGCACTGGGCCGACGACTTCTTCGTCGGCCCCGACATCGACACCGCAATCGTCAACCTGATCCGCGGCAATGAAATGTCCGAGGCCAGCGACCGCGACTGGTGACGGAACCGTCAGCCGTTGATGGCGCGCATGAACGCGTACAGGCCGAGCACGCTGCACGCGACCGGGACCACGGCCAGCTGGAGCAGGATGTCGAACGTGTCGCCGAGCCGGGCCAGTCGGGGAGACGGGGCACGCCGGCTGTAGGCGAGCCCGGCGGCGGCTGACAGCCCGGCCGCGACCAGGGCCACCGGCAGGACGGCCAGCACCCGGGCGCCGGTCGACGCGTCGGTCGCACCGACGAGGGGCAGCAGCCCCAGGCCCACCAGGCCGACGGCGAGCATCGGCACCCGGTGCCGGACCGTCGACACCAGTCGGGCGCGCAGCAGGTAGCCCAGCGAGATGATGCTGGCGAGCAGCAGCGCGGAGAGCGTGCCGGTCGCGGTGAGCACGATCAGGCCGGCGATGGTGATGACGAACGCCCCGAAGATCATGCCGGTGAAGACCTCGTCGGCCCGGGCGGTGGCCTGGTAGATGACTTCCCGCTTCGGCTGCGGCTCGTCGCGCAGCAGGTCCGCGGCGGTACGCGGCAGCGCCGGCATCGGCATCTTCCCGAGCCGCACGGAGAGCAGCGGCATCGCCGGCAGCAGCAACGTGACCGCACCGACCACGATCGCACTGCCCTGCGCGGCATCCATGGAGCCGAGCGCGAGCAACCCGCCGGCCATGCCCCAGAAGCCGACGAAGACCGCCGCCACGAAGACCCGCGTCGCGTCGCCCACCCCGAGCAGCCCGAGCAGCCCGGAGAGCAGCAGCACCGCGGAGCCGAGCAGCACGTGCGGGGCGCCCAGCGCCCAGACCGACTCGCCGGTGCCGATCACCAGGACGCCGCCGACGAAGGCGTAGGGCAGGCCGGCGGCGGCGACGACCGCGCCGGCGAGGGAGTCGGCCATCGCCCGGGACAGCACGATCCCGCAGACCAGCAGCAGCCCGGCCGCGCCGAGGGCGACCGCACCACCGAGCCAGCCGGGCTCCTCGGATGTCACGATCACGACGAGGCCGAGCAGCAGCAGCACGCCGGCCACGATCAGACCGGTCAGCCGGGTCGCGAACGGGCTCCAGACCACCCCGCGTCGTCGGGCACCGTCGGCAACGGCCTCCATCAGGTCGTCGTACGCCAGCTCCGGCCACTCGGTGCGCCGCGGCACCAGGTGCAGCGTCTCGCCGTCGCGGACGTTCTGTGCGGCCAGCGTACGGGTCAGGTCGACCGGGCTACCGTCGCTGCGCCGCAGCATCCAGCCGCCGTGGCTGGTGCCGTCCGACGGTTCCTCGTCGGCCTGCCGCAGCACGGCGGGTAGCAGCCCGACGAGCGGCAAATGCTCAGGTAGGGCGAGGTCCAACCGTCGGTTGGGGGCGATGACGGCGATGCGCGCGAGTCCGGTTCCGGCCTGGGTGACCACTAACGACCCCTCGGTACGAGGAGCGGGCCGACGGCCCGCGGCTGTCCTGACGGGCAAAGGCTACCTACCATGTGCCGGTGACGCGGGGGGCGGTTCACCGCGGCGCACCCAGACCCAGGAGAGGCGACGGAGGTCTGTCACGTGAGCACGGTGGTCGTCAAGCGACCCGCCCGCCAGCCGGAGCCGGAGTATCCCTCCGGCGAGGTGCTGCTGGACGCGCCGCCCGAGGTGCCCGCGCCGAGCGGTAAGGCGTGGGGGCAGATGCTGATGCTGCTGCCGATGCTCGCCGGCTCGTTCGCGATGGCCCTGATGTTCGCCGGTCGAGGTGGGTCGACTCTCGGCTACGTCACCGGTGGCCTGTTCGGACTCTCCGCCATCGGGATGCTCGCATCGCAGTTGACCAACAACTCCGGCGGCCCGGGCAAGCAGGAGATGCTGCAGAAGCGCCGCGAGTACATGACGCATCTGTCCCGTCAGCGGCGTCGCGTACTCAAGACGATCCGTAAGCAGCGCGAGGCGGCGTTCTACCGGCACCCGGACCCGGATGTGCTCTGGTCCCTGCCGCTGGGGCCCCGGCTGTGGGAGCGGCGACGCGGCGACGTGGACTTCGCCACCGTACGCATCGGCCTCGGGCCGCAGGAACTGGCGACGCCGCTGGTGCCGCCACCGGCCACGTCGTTGGAGAAGCTGGAGCCGATGTGCGCGCTCGCGCTGCGCCGGTTCCTCACCACCTACGGCGAGGTACCGGACCTGCCGGTGACCATGGCGCTGAACGGATTCGCCCGGGTGCACCTGCGTGGCGACACCGAGGCGGCCCGGGCCATGGTCCGGGCGGTGCTCGCCCAGGCCACCGCGTTTCACGCGCCCGACGACATGCTCGTCGCGATCTGTGTCGCGCCGGACCGGCGGGCCGACTGGGAGTGGACGAAGTGGCTGCCGCACGCCCTGCACCCGTCGCGCACCGACGCGCTCGGCCAACTGCGCCTGGTGGCACCCTCGGTGACCGGCCTGGAGGCGATGCTCGACGACGTGCTGGCCAGCCGGCCCCGGTTCAACGCCAGTGGCGGTACGCCGCAGGTCGCCGGCCCGCACGTGCTGGTGGTCATCGACGGTGGTGACACCGCCGGGTCGGATCACCTGATGACCGAGGGCGGAGTGGAGGGTGTCACCCTGCTCGACCTGTCCACTCCGGCACCGCGCCTGCTCGACCGGGCGCGGCTGGTGCTGGAGGTGTCGGCGGAGCGCCGGCTGCACAGCATCACGGTGGATGGTCCGGCCGAGATCGGCCGGGCCGACGAGTGCCGGGTGGCCGAGCTTGAGGCGTTGGCCATGCAACTCGCCCCGCTGCGGCTCTCCGCCGCCTCCCGGGGCAGCGGCGACACGCCACTCACCACGGAGCTGGGCCTGGCCGAGCTGCTCGACATCGGCGATCCCTACGAGTTCGACGTGGATCGGGCGTGGCAGCCACGGCCCAACCGCGACAAGCTGCGGGTGCCGATCGGGGTGGGTGCCGACGGCGGGCCGGTGGAACTGGACCTGAAGGAGTCGGCGCAGGACGGCATGGGGCCGCACGGCCTGCTCATCGGCGCGACCGGCTCCGGCAAGTCGGAGCTGCTGCGCACCCTGGTGCTGGCGCTGGCGGCCACGCACTCCTCGGAGAGCCTCAACTTCGTGCTTGTCGACTTCAAGGGTGGTGCCACCTTCACCCGGCTGGACGGTCTGCCGCACACCAGCGCGGTGATCACCAACTTGGCCGACGAGCTGCCGCTGGTGGACCGGATGACCGACTCCATCAACGGTGAGCTGGTCCGTCGGCAGGAGTTGCTCCGCGCGGCCGGCAACTACGCCTCGCAGCGTGACTACGAGAAGGCCCGGGCGGCGGGCGCGCCGCTGTCTCCGCTACCGAGCCTGCTCATCATCTGCGACGAGTTCTCCGAGCTGTTGACCGCCAAGCCGGACTTCATCGACATGTTCGTGCAGATCGGCCGGGTCGGTCGCTCGCTCGGCGTGCACCTGCTGCTGGCCAGCCAGCGTCTGGAGGAGGGTCGGCTGCGGGGACTCGACACCCACCTGTCGTACCGGATCGGTCTGCGGACCTTCTCGGCGATGGAGTCCCGGGTGGTGCTGGGGGCCACCGACGCGTACGAGTTGCCCCGGTCGCCGGGGCACGGTTACCTGCGTTTCGGCACCGAGCCGCTGGTGCGGTTCAAGGCCGCGTACGTCTCCGGCACCTACCGCAGCAAGACCGCGGCGGCGGTCGCGGCCGGCGACGGTGAGGACCGGGTACGCGAGTACACCACGTCCTACGTCGCCCCGCCGGTGACCCGTACGCCCAAGGAGGAGACCGCACCCGAACCGAACGACGGGATGGGCGAAAGTGTGCTCGACATCCTGGTCGGTCGACTCGCCGGGCGCGGCAAGCCCGCGCACCAGGTGTGGCTTCCGCCGCTGGCCGAGCCGCCGACGCTGGACCAGTTGCTGCCTCCGATGACCGCGGATCCCGCCCGCGGCATCACCGTCGCGCACGCCGGCCTGCTCGGCGAGTTGCAGGTCGCGGTCGGCATCGTCGACAAGCCCTTCGACCAGCGTCGAGACGTGCTCTGGTTCGACCTCGCCGGTTCGGCCGGCCACGCGGTTATCGTCGGCGGTCCGCAGAGCGGCAAGAGCACCCTGCTGCGGACGGTCGTCACCGCCCTGGCGCTGACCCACACTCCGCGCGAGGCGCAGGTCTACTGCCTCGATCTGGGCAGCAGCGCCTTGTCGTCGCTGCGCGACCTGCCGCATGTGGGCTCGGTGGCGACCCGCCTCGACTCCGGCCTGGTCCGGCGTACCGTGGCCGAACTGCAACTGCTGATGGGCGAGCGGGAGCGGCGGTTCGCCGAGCGCGGAGTCGACTCGATGGCCGAGTACCGGCGGGCCCGGCGGCACGGCCAGCACGACGACGACCCGTTCGGCGACGTGTTCCTGGTGATCGACGGTTGGGCGACGTTGCGGGCGGAGTTCGAGGACCTGGAGCCGACGATCAACGACATCGCCAACCGGGGGCTGTCCTTCGGGATCCACCTGATCGTGACCGCGAGCCGTTGGATGGACCTGCGACCGGCCGTCCGGGACGTCTTCGGCACCCGGCTGGAGCTGCGGCTGGCCGACGCCAGCGACTCCAACCTGGACCGGCGGGCGGCGATGAACGTGCCGGAGAAGTCACCGGGCCGGGGCATCACCCCGGACGGGCAACAGTTCCTGGCGGCGCTACCCCGAGCGGACAGCGCGCAGGAGGCGGAGACCCTGCCCGAGGGCGCGCGGAAGCTGGTCACCGACCTGGCCGCCGCCTGGCAGGGGCCGGGAGCGCCGCCGATCCGGTTGCTGCCGCCCGTGGTGCCGTACGGCAGCCTGCCGAGCACCGGCCGCCCGGGCGTTCCCATCGGCATCGCCGAGGTGGACCTCCAGCCGGTGCATGTGGACTTCGCCGCCGACCCGCACTTCATCCTGTTCGGTGACGGCGAGTCGGGAAAGAGCACCTTCCTGCGGGCGCTGGCGCAGACCATCGTCGACCGCAACGAGTTGACCGAGGCTCGGCTGGTCATCGTCGACTACCGGCGCAGCCTGCTCGGCGACATCGACACGCCGCACCTGATCGGGTACGGGTCGACCGCGCAGGTCACCGAGAGCATCGTCGCCGAGGTGGCTGGGGTGATGCGCGACCGGCTGCCACCGCCGGACATCAACGCCGAACGGCTGCGGGCACGCGACTGGTGGAAGGGTCCCGACCTGTACGTGCTGGTCGACGACTACGACCTGGTGGCCGGCGCGGGCAGCAACCCGCTGACACCGCTGCTGGAGTTCCTGCCGCAGGCTCGGGACATCGGCCTGCACGTGGTCATCGCCCGGCGTACCGGCGGTGCCAGTCGGGCGCTCTACGAGCCGGTACTGATGCGGCTGCGGGAGATCAGCACGCCGGGCATCGTGATGTCCGGCAACCGGGACGAGGGGGTGCTGCTCGGCACCGTCCGGCCCGGGCCGCTGCCACCGGGACGGGGCTGGCTGGTGTCCCGGCGTGGTGGTACCCGGTTGGTGCAACTGGTGCACCTTCCGCCACGCTCTTGAGCCCGGTACGGGGTTGCCCGATCAGGCTACTGTCGGCCAGAGTGGACTCACGGTGCGCGGCTACGGGCCCCAGGGGGCAGCAGCCGCGCCGGCATCGTGTGAGCTGACGGGGGAGGGAACATGGGCGACGAGTGGCTCGTCGACGAACAGATCGACGTCGACATCCAGCAGCTGAAGGACTTCGCGCTGGCCATCCAGCGGGAGATGGAGACCAACTTCCAGCCCAGCTTCGACAACGGCCTGCGCCCCATGCTCACGGTGCAGGCACCGTTCGGTGGCGGCGGGATGAAGGAAGCCGCGTTCTTCCGGGGCCGGCACGACGAGAGCCGGATGGCGATTTCCCATCTGATGGGCGACGTGATGAAGGGGCTCACCGCCCTGAGCATGGCCGCCATGTCCATCTCGGCCGAGTACCTGACCGGCGACGCGCTGGCCCAGGCCACCAACGAGGACGTCTACAACGCGTTCACCGCCGTCGACGGTCAGGACACGCTCAGCGGCCGATGGCAGGAGGGCACGGAGAACCCGGCGGACTCGGTGCCGGAGTCGGCCCTGAACCCGGCGCCGATGAATCCCTACCACGGCCTGGACTCCTGCCCGACGGGTGAGCAGCGCGAGGAGACTCCGGCGTGGGCGCAGTCGGAGGTCGTCGGTGAGGGGGCCGGCGCGTACGTGATTCACGGTGACGGCGAACGCATGCACGGCGAAGATCTCCGGCTGGACCAGTCGGATCTCCGGTGACGGTGGCACAGGCGAGGCCTGAGGAGCGGGGATGAGCGACGACTACTACGGCTGGCAGCCGGTCAGCTACCCGATGTACGCCGGCGTGTCGGATGACTACGCGGCCGAGCGGGCCGCCGGGGCCACGCCGTACGAGCCCACGGCCTGGGATTCGGTGAACATCGAGCAGATGTGGGAGTACGTCCGCAAGGAGAGCGACGAGCGGACGACTGCCCTCGCCGACATGTGGCGGCGAGCGGCGAGCCTGCTGCAGACCACTCGGGACAATCTCAAGCGTCACGCCGACTCCCTGGATGCCCGCTGGCAGTCGCCCGCGGCACGGGTCTTCATGTCCCGCGTGGGCGCCACGCTGCACTCACTCGATGAGTGGAAAACCGTGGCCAGCGACAACGCCACCGGTCTGGACCAGCTCGCCAGCAAGATCGGCACTGCCCAGCGGGAGATGAAGACGCTCTGGGAGGAATACCGCGCCGAGCAGATCCGGCAGGGGGAGCGCCGGACCGATGACGCGGGCGTCCAGGCTGTCGACCTGGTCGAATGGGTCCCGGGTGTAACAGGCAACGACGGCAAGTCGTACGAGGACGTGCAGAACGAGTACCACCAGCGCGCCAAGAACATCGCCAAGCCGCTGGCCGACCTCTACATCGACGTCTACATCTCCAACATCTCGCGGGGCGGGAAGTTCAAGGGTCCGACGGACGCGGTTATCACCAATCCGTCAAACGTGCCCCGCCCTGGCGCTCCGGGGGCTCCCCCGCCCGGCGCACCCATGAACGGGGCCGCCCCGAACCGTCCGGCCATGCCCGGCCGGCCGGATCTGCCGACCCGACCCGGTGGGGCCGACGCGCCGACCGACGCCGCGCCACCGCCGCCACCAAATCTTCCGGAGGGCGTCGGTCTGGCAGGTGGCGCCGCAGCGCCGGTCGCCCCACCGCCGACCGCACCGCCGGTGACCACCGCACCCACGGCACCCGTGACTCCCGGTCCGGTGGTGCCGCCGGTGGCCCCGCCCGGGCCGCGACCGGGCAACCCTGGGCTGAACGCACCGAACTCAGCGCGACCTAACGCACCGAGGACCACCCTGCCGGGTGCGGGCGGTCCCGGCGCGCCCGGTGGCCGTGGGCCGGGGCCCAACCGGCCCACCCTTCCTGGGACCGGCGGCCCGGGTAGCGGCTCCGGGGCACCGGGTGGCCGGAAAAGTCCCGCGCCGAGCCGCCCGACCTTGCCCGGCAACACCGGCGCTGGCGCTCCCGGCGGTGGCCGCGGTCGGCCGGGTCTGGGCAACCGGCCGGGCGCTTCGGCCACTCCGCCGCCGTCGAGTCCGCGGCTGCCCGGCTCCACCGCCCGCCCGAGTCAGCGCGGTGCCGCCCCCGGACGGCCCGCCGCACCTCCGCCGAGCCTCGGCGGTCAAAGGAGTGCCGCGCCGGGCGGGCCGCCCAAGGCCAGCGCTCCACCGAGCGGCAGATCGGCCGCCGGTAAGCCGGTGACCGGCGGAGGCGCTGCCGGCGCCCGACCCGATCTGAGCGGACGTGCCGCTGCGGGCACCGGGCGACCTGCGCCGACGACGGGGCCGGCTCCGTCGCTGGGCGGTCGGCGCGGCGGCCCAACGACCCCGCCTCCACGCAAGGGTGCACCCCGCGACGCAGAGCAGGAGACCTGGGAGTACGGCGACGGTGACGACGAGTTGTGGGTCACCGAGTCGTCCGCCGCTGGTGTGGTGGAGGCCCCTGTCGAACACCGCCCCCGGGAGCAGGGCAGGACGCTCGGCCAGAGCTGACCGCAGTCGGGCCGGTCACCCAACCCTGGGTGGTCGGCCCGTACCATGCGGTGACTGTCCATTCGCAGCCGTCCCGTGGCGGCGCACAGAGGAAGGCTGACGGGCATGCGTGTCCTCACACGATCGGCAGCCGCCGCGCTCACCACCGCGAGCGTTCTGGCGGCCGTCGCCCTGCCCGCCGCACCCGCCCACGCCGACTCCGTCCGCGACAGATCTTGGCACGTCAAGAGCTTGGAATTGGCCGAACTCCACGACATCACCAAGGGTGAGGGCGTCACCGTGGCGGTGGTTGACACCGGGGTGGACGCGACACACCCGGATCTGCGCGGCAACGTCCTGCCCGGCGTCGACCTCTACGACGACGGCACCAAGGGCCGCCTCGACCGTCAGGGGCACGGCACCGGCATGGCCTCACTGATCGCCGGTCGCGGGCATGGCCCTGGTGGCCGTGACGGGGTGCTCGGCGTGGCACCGAAGGCCAAGATCCTTCCAGTGACGATCAAGAAAGACGGCGCCCCGTTGATCGCACCGACGGCCCTCGCCGCCGGCATCAACTGGGCGATCGACGCCGGTGCCGACGTGATCAACGTTTCTCTTTCCAGCAGCTTCAACGAGGAGCTGAACCGGGCGGTCGAACGCGCCTACCAGAACAACGTGATCGTGGTCGCCGCGGCCGGTAACGACGACCAGATCCTCGTCGGCGCGCCGGCCTCGCATCCCGGCAGCATCGCCGTCAACGCTGTCGACCGTAAGGGCGTCATCAGCAAAAAGGGTTCGGTACCGGGAACCTTGGACCTACCGATCAGCATCGCCGCCCCCGGTCAGGAATTGACGATGGCTCGCCCCGGTGGTCGGTACATCACCGCGACCGGCAGCAGCAGCGCCACCGCGATCGTCTCCGGTGCGGTGGCCTTGATCAAGGCGGAGTACCCGGACCTGAGCGCGTACCAGACGTTCCAGCGGCTGCTTGAGACCACCAGGGACGCCGGTGAGCCGGGCCGCGACGAGTACTACGGCTGGGGCATACTCGACCTGCGGGAGGCGTTGACCGGCGAACCCGACGGGCGGGGCAGCCGCAGCGCGGCAACCGGCGAGCCGGAGATCGACGAAGCACTCGCTGCCGCGCGAGCAGCCGGAAGCGACGGTCCCGACTACGCGGAAATCGTGATCGTTGTGCTGGTCTGGGTGGTCTTCCTGGCCATGCTCGTCGGCGGAGTGGTGGCCATCGTCAAGCTTCGTCGCCGCTCGCGCCGCCACCGAGACACCGGCCTGGCCGCAGAGCCCGCGCTCGCCGGCAGTGGGCCTGCCGCGCCGGCAACGCCGGGCGGGACGGTCGGCGATCAGACCTTGTCTGATCCCGCTCGGGCTGGTGACGCCGTCTGGCGCCGCCCGTCGAATGAGTAGCAGGACGGACAGGTGCTGAACACGTCAGCGGAGTCCGGCTCCGCGTCCATGCCGACGCCAGGCCGCCGACCTGTCGTCGTCATCATCGCCGCCCTGCTGATGGTGCCCTCGATCGTCATCTGGCTGATCGCCGGAGTCGCCTTCTTCCTGGCGATGCTGCGTACCGAGGGCGACGGGCTGGGCAAGTTCCTGGTGGTGGGCATCGGTGCTGGCGTACTGGCGATCGCCTTGCTGGTGGTGCTGCTCGCGGCCATGGGGATCTTCATGGCCTGGACGGGCGACAACGCGGCCGGCCTGGCCGTGCCGGCCGGATTCACCTTCGGACTCTTCGTCGTGGTCATCGTCACGCTGCTGGCGCAGGGCAAGCTCAGCTATCACCCGACGATGGTCACGCCGCTGGTGGTGGGCGGGCTGGCCGGCGTGTCGCTCATCCTGATCAAGAGTCCACCGGCGCGGGCCTGGTTCGCCAGCCGCGCTAGCGGCTAAGCCGGGGACCAGCGGCGGCCAGTGGCGTCGAAGCGGGCCAGCAGCTCGTCCCGGCCGTCGGCGTGCAGGCAGTGCAGCTCGGTCCCGTCCGGTACGACAAGCGACTCCATTCGGGGCTGCCCCTGACCCCATTCCTCGGGCGTCGCCTCGCCGGGAGGCCAGCGCAGCACCGCCACCCACTCGTCCGACTCCTCGAACGGAGAGCCATCACCGAGCAGCCCCAGCCGTCGGTACAGCCGGATCGGGGTGTCCCGTCCAGGTCCGTGCCAGGCGTGCACCAGCCCGGCCGCCCGGTCGTACCCATCGTCCAGGTAGGACGTCAGATAGCGGTGCGGGATGACCAGTTGCAGCAGCAGCGGCGCGTTGGGGTCGGGTCCGTCGTCGGCGGTGGATTCCGGTGCCGGGCGGGGCGCCGGTACGCCCGCAGTCGACGGGTCGGCGTACCGGGCAGCGTCCCGTCGCTGCTGCTCCTGTTCGGCCGCCTCGTGGAGCACCTGCCGCAACTCGCCGAGCCAGTCGCGCAACGTCAGCAGCGCCTCCCCGGGCAGTGCCGCCGCCAGCGGCGTCTCCGGGTTGAGCAGCAACTGCCAGGAGAGGTCCGGCCAGTGTTCGGTGAGCTGAAGGCTGCTGACCAGCACCAGGTCCCGCTCACCTAGCGCCTGCCGCAGGCGGCCTTCCGAGCTGAACACCGGCAGACTGGGCCGGCCCTGCTCGTCGGGAACGACCCACCACGGAAAGTCCGGATCGGACAGGTCCCGCGTCGCGGAACCCTCCGGATCCACCGGCAGTACCAGCTCGGCCCGGAGCAGGGTGGACATCAGGGCGTTCGGGTCCTGAAGCCGGATCGCCTCACGCAGCGGTCGCTCGGCCTCCATCACCGGCGCGCTCAGCGCTCGAAGCTCGTCAGCGGTCAGCCGTACGCCGATCGGCAACCCGGCGTCGATCGCCAGCATCCATTCGTCGTCGGGCCAGTCGACGGCGATGTCGACAAGTCCCGAGACCCGGTAGCTCACCGACCGACCGGGCATGCCGGCGGCGATCGCCGCCGGTGAGGTGTACGCGAGCACGTGGGTGACGCCCTCGTGCTGCGCAGTCGGCCACGCCATCGGCTCCCGTCCGGCCGCCGCAGCGGGCGACACGGGTAGGAGCAGCGGACCGGCGACGAATTCGGTGAGGAAACCCTCCCGGTCGTCGGCCTCAGCGGCGGCCAGCAGCGCGCGTTCGGTGGCCGTGGTGGGCTGCCAGGCGGTCACCAGGTGCCGTCCGCGCGTACCCGCTGGGGGCGACGACCGAGCACCAGCGTGGTGAGCGCCTCGTCGATATCCGCGCCGAGGAACCAGTCCCCGGTGTGGTCCAGCACGAACACCCGACCGCGCTCATCGAGCGCCAGGATCCCGGTGCCGTCGCCCTCCTCGCCCAGCGGGCTCAGCGGCGCGCCGATCGCCTCGGCAAGCTCGGCGAGGGTCTCCACCGAATGCCGCACCAGGAACGGGTCGAGGTGGAACTCGCTCGGTACGACCTGCTCACCCTCCCCCTGCGGGCGCACCCGCAACCCGCCGAACTCGGCGTACGCCTCGATCGCCCGTGCCGTCACGGTGTGCTGGCGGCCGCCGGGCGTGGCGTGAGCGGCGATTCGCAGTCCCCACTCGCGGCCCCGGCTCTCGTCGGAGCGGTCGGGCGACCAGCCGGCAGCGGTGAGGGTCTGCGCCACCAGCGGCGGAAAGCGTTCGCTCATGTCAGCGCCTCCACGCCGAACCAGTCCAGCAGAGCGGCGCAGGAGCGACAGGGCGGCTGAACCTCGCCGTGGCGCGGGTCGCCCTCCTCCCGTACCCGGGTGACCCGGACTTTCGCGCCCCAGAGCAGCGCGCGGGACCGGGCGGCGTCGAGTGGTGGTCCGCCGGCCTCGGCGGCATAGAGCCGGTCGGAGATCAGCACCGCCTCGGCGCACCAGCCGGCGTAGCGCTCGCGCTGCTCGACAGGCAGCCCGTGCAGGAAACGCCGGACAACGGGATGCAGGTCAGGGGTCAGATCGCCGCGTACAGAGGTGTGCGTGTGGACGGTGCCGTCGGCCAGCAGCGCGCCAGCCGCCAGCGGCAGCATCCGTGGCTGCGCCATCCGTCCTCCCGGTTGTCGACAGGGGATCCCCGGCGAATTTTCGCCCGGCCCGCAAGCGAGCCTAACCGTCACCGTCCGTCCGACGGGGGTGGTGTCCGGGCACCACTGACATCGAGGGGCTCACACCGCGTCGACCGGCTGGGATATCGTCGGTTCCGCCCCCTCTTCGCCGTCCAGAGCCGGAGCCATGACGCGCACCCTTCTCGTCTCCCCGGATCAGCCCGGCGCCTACCCGTCCATCGGGGAGGCGCTGGCGGTGGCCAGCGACGACACGGTCGTCTCGGTCAGCCCCGGCACCTACCACGAGGCCCTGTTCATCAACGACCGCGGCATCAGTGTGGTCGCCGCGCAGGGCCCGGGCACGGTCACCATCGACGCGTCCTCCGGGACGTACCCGACGGTGTCCTGCAACTCCGGCCGGTTGGAACTACGCGACCTGGTCCTGAAGGCCGGTGACGCGCCGGTCGTGGTGGCCGACCGGGCGAGGCTCACCATGACCGGGTGCGAGCTGAGCGCCGGCTTCGGTGCGGCGATCCAGGTGGCCGGCCGTTCGGAGTTCACGCTCACCCGCTGCCGGGTGACCGGCGGACGGTACGGCCTGGTGGTGGAGGATTCCGACGGCAACGTCGAAGGGTGCGAGTTCACCGATCTCAGCGAGGACGGCATCATCGTGCGGATCGGGGCGGCCCCGACCATCCGCACCAGCACTGTCACCCGCTGCGGCAACCGGGGCATCTACATCTACCAGTACGGCCGACCCACCATCGAGACCTGCGACATCTCCCAGACCGGGCAGGCCGGTGTGGCAGTGGTCCATCAGAGCGCTCCGGTGCTGCGTCGCTGCCGGATCCGCGACACCCGCGGGCCGGCGGTCTCCTTCGCCCGGGGCTGCCGTGGCAGTGTCGAGGAGTGCACCACGGAGAACACCGGCCAGCCGGCGATCGAGATCGCCGAGGGAGCCGACCCGACAATCGTCGAGGGCACCGTCAACCGTAAGGCCGCCTTCGGCGCCGACGCCGCCCGCGCCACCAGCGGCCAGGACGCCGCCCGAGTGGACAAGCTGCTGGGCGAGCTGGCGGCCATGGTCGGCCTGGAATCGGTGAAGGAGGAGGTCCGCGCCCTCATCGACGAGATCCAGGTCAACGAGTGGCGGCGCAGCGCCGGGCTGCCCGTCGGCGCGGTCAGTCATCACCTGATCTTCGCGGGTGCCCCCGGCACCGGTAAGACCACTGTGGCGCGTATCTACGGTGACCTGCTGGCAGCGCTGGGCGCACTGCCCGGCGGCGCCTTCCGCGAGGTCTCCCGACGTGACCTGGTCGGTCAGTACATCGGCCACACCGCCGAGAAGACCGCCGCCGCGTTCGAGCTGGCGCGCGGCGGCGTGCTCTTCATCGACGAGGCGTACACCCTCTCGCGGTCGTCGGGCACCGGCGGCGACTTCGGGCAGGAGGCCATCGACACGCTTGTCAAGCTCATGGAGGATCACCGCGACGAGATTGCGGTGATCGCGGCCGGCTACACCGGCGAGATGTTGCAGTTCCTCGACGCCAACCCCGGTCTGGCCTCCCGCTTCGCCAAGACTGTGGAGTTTGGCAACTACTCCCCGGAGCAGTTGGTGGTCATCGTGGAGCGGATGGCCGGCGGCGACGAATACCTCCTCGCCGATGGCGTCTCGGAGGTGCTCCGCGAGCACTTCGGCACCATCGAACGGGACCAGAACTTCGGCAACGCCCGGGAGGCGCGCAAGCTCTTCGAGGGTGTCCGCAAGGCGCAGGCGCAGCGGTTGCGCCAGTCCGGGCAACGTCCGAGCCTCGACGAGCTGCGGACCGTGACCGTGGCCGACGTACGCACCGCGATCGGGCGATGACGATGCCGCGCTGGTCAGGGAGGGACGTGCGGTGACGCATCCGGGTGCGGCTCAGCCGGGCGAGCCGGGTTGGCAGCATCACCCGGGGGCGGCGGCACCGCCGCCACAGCAGCGCACGCCCCAGCAGGGCGCAGCGCCGGCACCGACGCTCGGCGGTACCGGGCCCGGCCACACCTGGGCGACCCAGCGTGGGCAGGGGCGGGCCACGGTCGGCACCGCGTACACCAGTCGGGCCGCCGCTGCGGCATCGGCCGCTGTCGCCGCGCCCGCCGCCCGGGCACCGCAGAGCCGGGCCGGCGCGCAGGCCACGGCCGCCCCGACGGGACAGGCCGTCGCCGAAGGCGCGGCCGGGGACGCCGCGGCGATTCCGGTCGTACGCCCACACCGACGGCAGCCGCGCGTCGGTGGGATCCATGTGGCCCAACTCGTGGCCTGGCAGGCCGGTGCGGCGGCGGTGCTGGCGGCCACGCCGCACGGCCTGCCGCTGACCGTCGCCGTGGCCGCCGCCACGGTGCTGGTGCTCGCTCCGACGATGGTGCGCCACCAGGGCAGATGGCTTCACCAGTGGCTGGCGGTTTGGTGGGCGTACCGGGGGCGGAGCCGACGACTTGTCAGTGCCGGGTCCGACGGCCCATGGCAGCTGCTGAGCCACCTGGAAAGCACCGTCGAGCTGGATCAGGTCGAGATCGACGATCAGCCGGCCGTGCTGCTGACCCACCGGGGCGGGCTCAGCGCGGTGCTGGAGGTCGATCCGACCGAGGGCGCGCTGCTCATGGGGGCCCCGCAGGCCCTGCCCTCGCCGGTGGCGTTGCTACCGGCGGCCGACCCGAAGACGCCCGTCGTGACGGTGCAGGTGCTGATCCAGGTGACACCGGCGCCGCGCGCCCGTGCGGCGGCGGTCGACCGCGCGTACCGCGAACTGACGAACGGTGGCGTCCCGGCCAGCCGGCAGGCGTGGGTGGTGCTCCATGCGCCGCGTACCCCCGACTTTCACGCCGACCGCGACCTGCGGCCGGCGCTCACTGCGGCGATCCGCCGGACCCGGCGTCAGTTGCGGCAGGAACGGGCGACGGCCCGTCTGCTGAACCGGGACGAGGTGCTCGCCGCGGTCGCCCAGCTGACCCATCTCACCGGAGGCGCGGCCGAAAGCACCGACCGCCCCTTGGCCCGGGAAAGCTGGCGCAGCTGGACGGTTCAGGGTGTACCCCAGAGCTGTCATCGACTGCTCGCCTGGCCCAGCCGGGCGTGGCAGATCGATCCGCTGCTGCGTGGCATACCCGCCGCGGCTGGCGTGGTCTCCATCTCGGTGGCTCGGGAGAACGACCGCCCTGGTGACGACGACGCTCTGGTGGAGGTGGCGTTCCGGCTCATCGGCACCGACCCGGCCGCACTGGCCACCGCCGATCGCGCACTCGACCAGGCGATCCGCGATCACGGTGGTCGCCTGCAGAGACTCGACGGCGAGCACGCCCACGGCGTGGCCGCCACCCTGCCGTTGGGAGGCTTCCTGCGATGAACGGCGTCGCCTTTCCCGGCAGTCGGATGGGGCTGCACGTCGCGGACGCTGCCTCCGTCGCTGGGCTACGGCTGGTCGCCGGTGGCGGCGGGCTGGTCGTCGGCCGGAACCGTCAGCAGGAGCCGGTGGGGCTGCGGGTGTTCCGGGCCGAGCCGACCCGGCTGATGCTCACCGGCGGGGTACGCGCCGCCGAACTGCTCGCCTTCCGGTCACTGGCGCTCGGCGCCCGGCTGTTCGTGCAGACCGCCCGGGAGCAGGAGTGGGACGCCTTCCTGCGACGCTGCGTGATCGGCCGGGAGATCGCCTCGTTCCTGCCGCCCGGTGTCGCTCCGCCGGTGCCGGCCACACCTACCGAACCACAGCTCGTGGTGATCGACACTGGTCCGGTGACCGGGCCGGACACCAATCTCAGCGCACCCTGGCGGGCCACCCTGGTGGTCCGCGACGACCTGGCCGGCTGGGACGTCGAGGTCCTGGTCCGCAGCGACATCGTGGTGCTTCAGCGGCTCACCGAGGCCGAAGCGGCCACCGCCGCGAACGCCCTCGGGCTGGCCAGCGTGCAGAGCTGGTTCACCCAGTTGCACCCGGAGATGGTCGGCCTGATCACCAAGGGCAAGGTGCAGTGGGTGATGCTCAGCATGACCGGCACCGAGCGGCAGCTGATCGGCCCGGTCGCCCGGGGCGGCTGAGCTACCCGGTCCTGCCGCCCAGGGCGGCTGAGCTACCCGGTCTTTGCCGCATTGGTACACCTGGTGGCTCCCGCATGGACACCGGTGCCGCTTATCCTCCGACGGTCTACTCCCTTCGGAGGCCGCATACATGCAGCGCGCAAGAAGTACCCGACTACTCACAATCCCGGGCGTACTGGTCACCGCCACCACGCTCATCCTCTCCGGTGGCACCACCGCCTTCGCGGACCCGGCGCCCACCACGCCGTTCATCAGTGAGATCCACTACGACAACGTCGGCACGGACACCGGCGAGGCGATCGAGGTCGAGGGACCGGTCGGCTTCGACCTGACCGGCTGGCAGATCGTCCTGTACAACGGCGCCAACGGCGCGGCGTACGACACCAGGACGTTGACCGGCGTGGTGCCGGCCGCCGGTGTGATCGTCGAGACGTATCCGTCGAACGGTATCCAGAACGGCTCGCCCGACGGTGTCGCGCTCGTCGCGCCCGACGGTGACGTCGCCGAGTTCCTGACCTACGAGGGCACCTTCACTGCGGTCGGCGGGCCAGCGGACGGCCGGGACGGCGTCGACGTCGGCGTGCAGGAGACCGCTTCGACCCCGACGGGCCACTCGCTCCAGAAGATCGAAGGCAGTTGGCAGGCACCCGCGGCGAGCACCTTCGGGGTACGCAACGCCGCGTCGGACCCGGACCCGGACCCGACCGGCTGCACCGTCACCGTCGACCACACCATCGCCGAGGTGCAGGGCACCGGCGCGGCCACGCCGCTGGCCGGCAGCCGGGTGACCGTGGAGGGCATCGTCACCGCCGACCACCGCACCGGTGGTTACAACGGGGTGTACGTGCAGACGGCGGGCAGCGGCGCCGAGCGCCCGGTCGCCGCCGGAAGCGCCTCGGACGGCATCTTCGTCTACCTCACCACAAACACCGCGAACCACCCGACGGTCGCGATCGGCGACCGGGTCCGGGTCAGCGGTACGGCGAGCGAGTTCAACGGTCTCACCCAGCTGACCATCGCGGCCCGGACCGACGTCCAGGTCTGCGAGCAGGGCGCACCGCTGCCGGCACCGGTCCCGGTTGAGCTGCCGCTGGACGAGGCCGCTCGCGAGTCGGTCGAGTCGATGCTGGTGGCACCGGTCGGCGCGTACGCCGTCTCGGAGGTCTACAACACCAACCGGTACGGCGAGGTGGCGCTCGCCGCCGGCGACCAGCCGGCCCGGACGCCGACCGATGTGGCCCGTCCCGGCTCGGACACCGCGCAGGCCCTGGCCACCGAGAACAAGCTGCGGCGCCTGCTGGTGGACGACGGCAGGACGACGAACCTGGCCACCGCCGGGCTGCTGCCGCCGTACGTCTCGCCGGCCAGCCCGTTGCGGGTCGGTGACCAGGTGGAGGCGTTCGGCCCGTCGGTGCTGTCCTACGGCTTCAACGAGTGGCGTCTACAACCGACCCGCCCGGTCGACGCGGACACCGCGCCGGCCGCCCGGACCACGTTCAAGACCACCAACCCGCGTACCGCCGGACCCGTCGACGTCGGCGGCGACCTGCGGGTGGCCAGCTTCAACGTGTTGAACTACTTCGTCCACTTCGGCGGCGACGCCCGGGGTGCGGCCGACGAGGCGGCGCTGGCCAAGCAGGAAGCGAAGATCGTTTCGGCGATCACCGCGCTGAACGCCGACGTGGTCGCGCTGGAGGAGATCGAGAACTCGGTCCGGTTCAACGCCGAGGATCCGCAACAGGCCCTCAAGCGCCTGGTCGCCGCCTTGAACGGCGAGGACGGCGCGGGCACCTGGGACTACGTCCGCACTCCGACCGAGCTGCCCGGCGCGACCGAGCAGGACGTCATCACCACCGCGATCATCTTCAAGCCGGCCAAGGCGCAGCCGAAGGGCCCGTCACGGTCGGTGAACGACGAGACGGTGTGGTCCAACGCACGCGAGCCGATCGCGCAGACGTTCACCGCCGGTTCGGTGGACTTCATCGTGGTGGCCAACCACTTCAAGTCCAAGAGTGGTGCCGGCAGCGGTGACAACGCCGACGCCGGCGACGGTCAGGGCGGTTGGAACGGCGACCGGGTCCGGCAGGCCGGGGCGCTGGCTGCCTTCGTGGAGCAGGTCAAGGCGGACAGCGAGACCGACAACGTGCTGCTCCTGGGTGACTTCAACGCGTACACCCAGGAGGACCCGATGCAGGTCCTCTACGACGAGGACTACCGCAACCTCAACGACACCGGGAAGACCAGCTACGTCTTCAACGGTGAGTCCGGCTCACTCGACCACGCGCTCGCCTCGCCGTCGCTGGCGTCGCGGGTCACCGGGGTCGACGTGTGGCAGATCAACGCGGTCGAGTCGTACGCCTTCCAGTACGACGGCCTGGCCGCGTTCTTCGCGCCGGACCCGTACCGGGCCAGCGACCACAACCCGCTGGTGGTTGGCCTCGACACCGGTTCCGGCACCGGCCCGGTGGACCTCCAACTGCTGAGCATCAACGACTTCCACGGCCGGCTGGAGTCACCAGCCACCGTCGGAGGTCAGCCGGTCGGCGGTGCGGCTCAGGTCGCCGGTCTGGTGAATCAGTTGCGGGCGGAGAACCCGAACACCGCGTTCGTCTCCGCCGGTGACAACATCGGCGCCTCCACCTTCATCTCGGCGATCGACGACGACAACCCGACGATCGACGCGTTGAACCAGGCCGGCCTGCTCGTCTCGGCGGTGGGCAACCACGAGTTCGACAAGGGCATGGCGGACCTGACCGGCCGGGTGACCGACCGGGCCGACTTCCCGCACCTGGGCGCCAACGTGTACCGCGGTGACACCCGGGCGCTGCCGGCGTACTCGGTGGACACCATCGGCGGCGTCCGCGTCGGGTTCATCGGCGTGGTCACCGAGCAGACCGCCTCGCTGGTCAGCCCGGACGGCATCGCCGGCATCACCTTCCGCGACCCGGTCGCCGAGGCCAATCTGGTCGCCGGCCAACTCAAGGACGGCAACCCGGACAACGGCGAGGCGGAGGTGGTGGTGCTGCTCGCGCACGAGGGCGCCGCGACCGAGAACATCGACTCCCCGGAGGCGCTGGCGAACGACCCGGTCTTCGGCGATTTCACCCGTGCCGACGCCGCGATCGACGTCATCTTCAGCGGGCACACCCACCAGCCGTACGCCTTCGAGGTGCCGGTGCCCGGCACCGACAAGCTACGGCCGATCGTGCAGGCCGAGGACTACGGCAAGCGTCTGGGCAAGGTCACGCTGACCTTCGACCCGGAGTCGGGCTCGATCACCTCCGCCGACGCGTCCCTGGTGGACGTCGTCGGCGCACCGCAGGACCCGGCGGTGGCGGAGATCGTGGCCGCGGCGAAGGTCCGGGCGCAGGAGTTGGGTCAGCGGAAGCTCGGTGAGATCACCGCCGACATCCGGCGGGCCTACACCGACGGCAACGAGGATCGGGGCAAGGAGTCGACGCTTGGCAACTTCATCGCCGACGTGCAGCTCGCCGGTACCCGTGACGCCGGTCGGGGCGGGGCGCAGATCGCGTTCATGAACCCCGGCGGTCTGCGGGCCGACCTGCTGTACGGCGAGGACGGCACGGTGACCTACGCCGAGGCCTTCGCCGTCCAGCCGTTCGCCAACGACGTGGTCACCAAGACCTACACCGGTGCCGAGATCAAGCAGGTGCTGGAGCAGCAGTGGCAGCCGGCGGGCGCGTCCCGCCCGGTGCTGTGGCTCGGTGTGTCGGAGGGCTTCAGCTACACCTACGACCCGGAGGCCGCACCGGGCTCGCGGATCACCTCGATGGAGCTGAACGGCACGCCGATCGACCCGGCGGGCAGCTACCGGGTGACGGTGAACTCGTTCCTCGCCGCCGGCGGGGACAACTTCACCACCCTGGGTGGGGGCACCAACCTGGTGACCACCGGCGACAACGACCTCACCATGCTGGTGAGCTACTTCGCCGCCAACTCACCGGTGACGGCGGACACCGAACCACGGTCGTCGGTCGGTCAGGGCGGGCCGCAGTGCACCACCACGATCACCGGCAAGCACTCCCGGCCGCTGCTCGTGACCACCGGCCTGACCTGCGTGGAGAACGCCACGATCGCCGGCCCGGTGTCGATCGCCGCGGGGGCCTCGCTGCGGGTGACCGGCGGCACCATCAACGGCCCGGTCTCCGCCACCCGGCCGGTGCTGTTCGAGCTGTCGGGCACGAAGGTCTCCGGTCCGGTCACGGTGGCCGGCGCCACCGGCGACCTGAAGATCAGCAAGGCCCGGATCAACGGGCCGCTGTCGCTGGTGGCCAACCTCGGCGGGGTACGGGTCGACGGGGTCACCGTCAGCGGCCCGGTGGTGGTGACGGGCAACTCCGGCAGCCAGCCGGTGGTCGTCGCCGCCAACACCATCAGCGGCCCGCTGGCCTGCTCCGGCAACACGCCCGCCCCGGTGAACGAGGGTCGGGCCAACACGGTGCGGGGCCCGGCGGCGGGTCAGTGCGCACGCCTGTGACCGCTGGGTGACAACGCCGGTCCGCGGTCGGAGCTGTTCCGGCCGCGGACCGGCCCCCTGTTTCCGGCCGCGGACCAGCCCCCGGTTCGCTCCGGCCAACCCGTCCGAGTGGGCGACACATACCCCCAGGGGTATAGTCGGAGACGGTTACCCCGATCGAGGCCGCATCTCCGCCGCCCGGTCGGGTAACCACCCGCTGAAGACGAGGAATCGAGGAGCTGGACATGACGGTGCAGGTGTCGGTCATCACGACGTCGTCCCTCGGCGACCGCAGCTACCTGGCGACCGACGGCCGGATCGCGGTCGTGGTGGACCCGCAGCGCGACATCGACCGGGTGCTGTACCTCGCCGGCGCGGCCGGCGTGCGGATCACCCACGTGGTCGAGACGCACCTGCACAACGACTACGTCTCCGGCGGGCTGGACCTGGCCCGGCTGACCGGGGCGCGCTACCTGGTGGCCGCCGCCGACGAGGTCGGTTTCGACCGGGTACCGGTCGACGACGGCGACGTCATCGAGGTGTCGGAGGCGCTGCGACTGCGGGCCGTGGCCACCCCTGGCCACACCTTCCACCACTTGTCGTACGTGCTCGACGAGGCCACCGGGGCGGGCTGGAACCCGGCGGGGGTCTTCACCGGAGGATCGCTGCTGTTCGGCACCACCGGCCGCACCGACCTGCTCGGTGCCGAGCACGCACACGAGTTGGCCCAGCGTCAGCACACCTCGGCGAAACGGCTCGCCGACCTGCTGCCCGACGGTGCGCAGGTGTGGCCCACCCACGGCTTCGGCAGCTTCTGCTCGGCCAGCCAGGCCGACGCCCCGGACTCGACAATCGGCCGGGAGAAGCAGGTCAATCCGGTCTTCCGGCTGGCCGCGACCGAGTTCGTCACCGAAACCCTGGCCGGTCTGGACGCCTACCCGGCGTACTACGCGCACATGGGGGTGGCCAACAGCGCCGGCCCGGCACCGGTGGACCTCACCCCGGTGGCCCGGGCCGAAGCCGCGCAGCTACGGGAACGCATCGCCGCCGGGGAGTGGGTGGTCGACCTGCGACACCGCAAGGCGTACGCGGTCTCGCACCTGGCTGGCACGGTGAGCCTCGGTCTCGACGGCCCCATGTCGACCTGGCTCGGCTGGCTGATCGACTGGGGCACTCCGGTCACGCTGCTGGCCGAGACGCCGGAGCAGGTCGCCGACGCCCAGCGCGAGCTGGTCCGGATCGGCATCGACCGGCCCGCCGCCCAGGCGACCGGAACTCCGGGGCAGTGGGCCGACAAGCCCGCCGAGCTGCGGGAGCTGCTCGTCGCGGACTTCCCGGCGCTGGCTGCCGCGCAGGCCGGGAACCCGCCGGCCGGGCTGCCCGCCCCGCAGGTCGTCCTCGACGTGCGGCTGGGCAACGAGTGGCGGGACGGCCACGTCGAGGGTGCCGTGCACGTACCGCTGCCCGAGCTGCCCCGCCGGATGGCCGACATCCCAGGCGGTGCCGTCTGGGTGCACTGCGGGTCCGGCTACCGGGCCGCCCTCGCCGCCTCCCTGCTGGCCAATGTCGGCCGCGACGTGGTGCTCATCAACGACACCTTCGGCAACGCCGAGTCGGCCGGCGTACGACTCGACCGCAACGCCTGACCGCGGGCCGGGATGGCCCGAACGCCGCCGTCGGTCGGGTCAGCCGGCCGGCGGTTCCGGCGGACTGAGCGGCAGCAGGACGCGGAACACGGTGCTGCCGGGCGTGCTTGTCACCCGAATGTCCCCGTGGTGCTTGTTGACCACGATCCGGTAGGAGATGTCCAGACCGAGGCCGGTGCCCTCGCCGACCGGCTTGGTGGTGAAGAACGGTTCGAAGATCCGGGGCCGGACGTCGTCCGGAATGCCCGGCCCGGTGTCGGCGATCTCAACGATCAACCAGTCGTCCTGGCGGAGAGTGCGGACGGTGAGCGATCCGTCGCCATCCATCGCACCGTCCGCACTAGGTGCGGATGCCGCGCAGCAGGATGTCGATGTAGAGCTCGGTGTCCCCCCCGACCTGCACCGTGCGCTGCAACCCGCAGAACAACGCCCGGACGTCATCGGCGGTGATCTCCGGCCGGATGGCCCCGGCCTCGCGGGCCCGCTCCAGCAGCCGGTCGACAGCCTCGGCGAGCGCTTGCACCAGCTCCGTCGTCTGCGGGTTGGCGGTGTCGGGGGTGGCCAGCACGACGGCTAGCGCCGGGTCGTCGCGCTGGTGTTCCAGCGCGGCTCGGAGCAGGCGGGCCAGTCCGGCGGCGACGTCGGGACAGGCCAGGGCCTGCTCGGCCGCCTGCACCAGCAGGGCGAACCGTTCGGCGGCCAGCGACTCCAGCAGCGCCTGCCGGCTGGGGAAGTGCCGGTAGACGGTGCCGACGCCGACCCCGGCGGCCTTGGCGACCGCATTCATCGGCAGGTCCAGGTCGCCGGCGGCGACCCGGTCGCGGGCGGCCCGCAGCATCCGGGCACGCACCCTGGCCGAGTCCGCCCGGAGGGAATCGGTGTTGGTCCTCGGCCCACCCGTCACGGTACGAGGATAATCCATCCGGAACTTAGCGGATGAACTATCCGCTGACATGCTACGGTCGTCACCTGAGAGCGGATAAGTAATCCGCTCCTGACCCGACTGGAGGCGTGCCATGCCCGTTGCCTGGACGCTCGACGAGATACCCGACCAGACCGGCCGCACCGCCGTCGTCACCGGTGCCAGCAGCGGCCTCGGCCTGGTCGCCGCCGAACACCTCGCTGCCCACGGCGCAACCGTGATCATGGCGGTCCGCGACCCGGCCAAGGGTGAGTTGGCCCGCTCCGGCATGTCCGGCAACCTCGAGGTGCGGCGACTCGACCTCGCCGACCTCGACTCGGTCCGGGCCTTCGCCGCGCAGCTACGCGACGAGGGTCACGAGATCGACCTGCTGCTCAACAACGCCGGGGTCGGCGCCGTCCCGCACGCGCACTCCGCGCAGGGGTACGAGCGGGTCTTCGCCACCAATCACCTCGGTCACTTCGCCCTCACCGGCCTGCTCCTGGACCTCTTCCGGACGGATCGCGATCCACGGGTCGTCACCGTCAGTTCCGCCTACTACCGCCTGCTGCGCGGCGGGCCGGATCTGGACGACCTCGCCGGCACCCCGGCAACCTCGCGGATCGAGCGGTACATCCGCTCCAAGCAGGCGAACGTCCTGTTCGGCATGGAACTGGACCGTAGACTGCGCCACGCCGGCAGCCCGGTACGCAGCTTCCTGGCCCATCCCGGCATGGCCCGTACGTCGATGCCGGCTCAGGCCAGCGGTTGGGCCGAGCGTGCCGTGGTCAATTTCCAGGGTCTCCTGGTAGCCCGTAGTGCGGTGCGAGGCACCGTTCCGCTGCTCTACGCCGCGACGAGTCCGACCGCGCAGACCGGCGTCCTGCTCGGCTCTTCGCTGCGCAAGTGGGATGACCGGGTCCACGCCCGCCCGATCGTCGCGCCCGGCAACGACAGTGGCCTCGCCAGCCGGCTCTGGCAGGTTTCCGAGGCCGCGACCGGAGTCCGCTACCTGAGCCCGTACGTCGAACTACGGTCCTGAGTGGCGTTGGTCGGGTGCCCGTTGACCGGACGAACGCCTGGTGATCAGGGTCGACTCGCCAGCACGGCGCGGAACACGACTGTCACGCTGAATGTGCTCCCGTCCACCTGGTACGCGTAGCAGCCCGGCCCGTCCACGGTGGTGACGCCCGGCAGGTCGCTCTCCTGGCTGGTCAACACGGCGTGATGCCCGTCGTCGCGGGACTCGCCGGTGTAGGAGAACGCCGCCGTCGCGTCGCCTGGCGCGTCGATCCGCGCTGCCCTCACCAGCACCGGCCCGGTGTAGCCGGAACCGATCCACCGGACCTTCTTCGAGTACGTGCCGTCCGGTTCCCGGTCCTCGTCGCGCAGTTGCAGGGCACCGTCGGCGAAGTAGTCGGCGACCGGGTACAGCGGGCCGGGCCCGAGGACCCGGGACGCCTGGTCGGGGTCGGGCCAGGGTTGCGGCTCGGTGACCGGACAGGCGTCGCCGGGCCCGGCGTTGGGCAGTTGGAGCGGCGGTGCCGTCCACCCCCTGGGCGAGGTCGCCGGTGCCGGAGACACCGGCGACGCGTCCGGCGGCGCGGCGTCGCAGGCCGCGCTCGACGCGAGCAGAACGACGGCGCTCACCCTCGCCCACCGCATCATCTCCGCAGTATCGACCGGTCGGTTCATCCGCGCAGCCCCCTTCACCCGGATCTTCCGGTTCCGCGGTTGCTACGAGGCGGGCCCGGACGTCCGACGCGCCCGTTTCAGCAGCGCCCTACGCTCGGCATCGCCGGACACCCGGTCGGCCGCCGCGCGGAACAGCTCCGCTGCCCGCTCCCGGTCACCCTGTCGGGCGACGAGATCCGCCTCCACCGCCAGGGTCAACGGATAACCGTCGAGCCCGCCACCGACGCGCGCCTCGGCGAGCAGGGCCAACCCGGTCGCCGGCCCGTACGCGTAACCGTGCGCGACGGCCCGGTTCAGGGCGACCACCGGGGTGGGCTGCACCTGGACGAGTTGGTCGTAGCACTCGGCGATCCGTCGCCAGTCGGTGGCGTCGGCGCTGGGCGCGGTGGCGTGGCACGCCGCGATCCGGGCCTGCCAGACGTACGGGCCGGACCCGGCGAGGCCGGTGAGCAGGCGGTCGGCCTCGGCGATCGCCGCGTGGTCCCACCGGGACCGGTCCTGTCGATCGAGCGGGATCAGCTCCCCGTCGGTGTCCCGCCGGGCGGTACGGCGGGAGTGTTGCAGCAGGCACAGCGCCAGCAACGCCGTCACCTCTTCCTGCTCCGGCATGAGCCGGACCAGCAACCGGGCCAACCGGATCGCCTCCTCGGCAAAGGCCGGCTCGCCGTCCGCGTCGTAGCCCTGCGTGAACAGCAGGTAGAGCACGCCCAGCACCCCGGGCAGCCGCTCGGTCAGGGCGCGCCCACGCGGCACCCGGTACGGGATACCCGCCTCGGCGATCCTCGTCTTGGCCCGGGTGAGCCGCCGGGTCATGGTGGACTCGCTGACCAGGAACGCCCGGGCGATGTCGGCGGTCGGCACCGCACAGATCGTCCGGAGGGTAAGCGCGACCCGCGCCTGCGGCGCGAGGGCCGGATGGCAGCAGGTGAAGATGAGCCGCAGCCGGTCGTCCACCACCTCCTCGTCCGGCATTGGTTCGGCGGTGGCGGCCGTGAGCGCCAGCACCGCCACGTCACGCAGCTTGCGCCGTTCGACCGAGGCCCGCCGCAGCACGTCGAGCAGCCGGTTACGGGCGACCGCCATCAGCCAGCCCGCCGGGTTGGTCGGCACCCCGTCCACCGGCCAGCGGTCCAGCGCCCGCTCCAGCGCCTCCTGCGTGCAGTCCTCGGCCAGCGTCCAGTCGCCGGTGATCCGGATCAGGGCGGCCACGATCCGCGGGTACGCCTCGACGGCAGTAGCCGCGACGGCTTGCGCCGCCGCGGCCCGGCCGGCCGCCGTACCCCCGTTCCCGACGCGCCGCGCCGCCGCGCCGTCGGCGTCGGTCGATGCCCGCGGCACCGCGATCTCGGCGGCCGGATCCGTCACTGCTCGAAGTCGGCGAACGGGCGGAGTTCGATCCGCCCGGCCCAGGCCATCGGATGCGCACGGGCCACTTCGATCGCCTCGTCCAGATCGGCGCACTCCAGCAGGTCGAAGCCGACGATCATCTCCTTGACCTCGGCGAACGGCCCGTCGGAGACCAGCAGTTGGCCATTGCGTACCCGTACCGTGGTGGCGGCCGACGCCGGAGCCAGTTGGGCGCCCTGGAGGCGTCGGCCGGCCGCGTCGTTCTCCGCCACCCACACCTCGACGTCCGGGTGGTTGCTCGGCTCGGGGTCCGGCTCCGGATCGGTGCAGACCAGCATCATGTACTTCATGTAGGTGCCTTTCGTCGAATCGTCCCAGCGGTGGTTCCACCGACATGACGAACGGCGAACCGGCTTCCGGACACCCGGAGGATTTCATCTTGCCCGGATTCGCCGTCGGGCGCGTTCGGTCGGCCTCGGGCGTCGCCTCGTCCGCACCACCGGTCACGATTGCCGGTGTCGGCGCACGCGGTTGGCCAGCGTGTCGCCGTGCGCGATCAGGATCAGCAGTCCGGTGATGATCGCGGAGTTGACAAGCAACGACAGTTCGTGACCCGCGACGGCGGCGATCAGAATGGCAACCATCCCGATCAGCCGTTGCCAGGAGAACTTGCCGTGCACGGCCAGTGCCAGCAGGATCCAGCCGGTGAGAAAGAGCGTCGGCCCGGCCGCCATCGTCACGACGGCGGCCAGCTCATGGGAGAACGGCTCCATGATCATCAACCGCGATCCGACCCCGGTCGCCAGGACGCCGGCGATCATCACCAGGTGCAGGTAGCCAGCGAGCAGGCCGAGCCGGCTGCCGGGCGGTCCCATGGCCTCGATCGCGGTGCCGAGCCGCATCCCGCCGGGCACCAGGTAGAGCCGACCGAGGCTGACGGCGTTGACGAACATCAGCGCGAACGCCGCGCTCCGGCCCAGGTCGAACCCGCTCTGGCTGAACGTGATGCCGGCGGTCAGGATCAGCTCGCCCAGGGCGATGATGAAGATCTGCTGGTACCGCTCGGAGAGATGCTCCCCGATGATCTGAAGGTTCTCCCAACTGCTGCGCCCCAGTCTTGGTGTCGGCCACCGCAGTCGCGCCATCGAGTAGTCCAGCACCACCGCCGCCGTCCAAAGGAGCACCTGGGCCGGTCCGACGAACGCACCGGCGAGCCAGAGCACCCCGGAGACGGCGAACCAGATCGCCACCCGCAGGGTCCGCAGTTGCAGCGGATGCCCGCGCAGGGCCGGCAGCAACAGGGCGGCCCGCCCCAGATGGATCGCCACGTACGCACCGGCGAACACCAGCGCATGTCCGGCGTACGCGGTCGGCGCCGCGGCGGCCATCAGCATCCCGCCGAACATCACCCAGAGCAGCAGCCCGCTGATCAATGGCGTCCGCGGCTCGAACCAGTCGGTCGACCAGGCGGTGACGAACCAGACCCACCAGATGGCGGCCAGCAGCAGCGCCGTGCGGTACGCCCCGCCCACGCCGAGGTCGTCCTCAAGAGCGCGGGACAACCGGTTCAGCGCGAGGATGAAGGCCAGGTCGAAGAAGAGTTCCAGGAACGACGGCCGCCGGGAGACCTCGCGCCGCCGCAGCAGCCGCGCCGGCAACCCACTGGACATCCTCGCCCTCCGCGCGTCGCCGGTGATCGCACCCCAGTCGTACCACCGAACGGTCCCACTCCGACCCCGAACAGCGAGGTCAGCGCGCTGCACCGAGCCCTCGGTCCGCGCCGGCCGGCGCGCACTAACCTCGGAGCGATGCAGCACACCCCCGACGGGCGGCCAACCCTCACCACGGCCGAACGCGCGATCGACGCCCGGTTCCGCGCCCGGCTGGCCCGGCTACCGCGTCACGGGCCGGGCGGGTGGTTTACCGAATTCGTGGTCTTCGGGCTCAAGCAGGCCTGGGCGTGCGTCTTCGGTGCCGCCATGCTGGCGATCATCTGTGCGGCACACCTCTGGTACCCGGACGACGCCGCGTTCGCTCGAAACGACGCCCTCACCGTCGCCGCCGTCGCCATCCAGGTCGCCATGGTCGCGGGAAGGCTGGAGAGCCTGCGCGAACTACGGGTGATCGTCCTGTTCCACCTCGTCGGCACGGTCATGGAGCTGTTCAAGACCCACGTCGGCTCGTGGACGTACGAGCCCGACGGCGTGCTCCGGCTCGGCGGGGTGCCCCTGTTCAGCGGCTTCATGTACGCCGCAGTCGGCTCCTATCTGGTCCGGGTGAACCGGCTGTTCGACCTGCGTTTCACGCGCTACCCGCCACGCTGGTTGACGGCCGTGGTGGCGGTCGCCATCTATCTCAACTTCTTCGCCAACCACTACCTGCCGGACGTGCGATGGCTGCTCATCACGGCAGTCGCACTCGTCTTCGGCCGCTGTGTGATGCACTTCCGGATATTCCGGGCACGATGGCGCATGCCGCTGCTGTTGGCCTTCGTCCTCGTCGCCTTCTTCATCTGGCTCGCGGAGAACATCGCCACCTGGTCGAACGCGTGGCTCTACCCCAGCCAGGTGGATGGTTGGCATCCGGTGTCACTGACGAAGCTGACGTCGTGGTTCCTCTTGATGATCATTTCGGTGGTGCTTGTCACCTGGATATCGCCGCCGCAGCCACCCGACGACGACCGGCAGCCACCCCGCGGCACCGACGAGACCGCAGATGGCGGGCTGCCGGTCGGCCAGCAGGAGCGGCGCCGGTCGCCTCTCGAACAGCAGGTCAGCCCTGGCGGCCCTTCCACTGCGGGTTCAGCCGGTTGACCACGACCACCCGACCACGGCGGCGTACCACCGTCGAACCCGGCTTCCGCTTCAGCGACCGGAGGGAACTACGTACCTTCATGTCCGTTTCTCCTCGGCTCGGGTCTACGTCGTACGCACCGGAGAAACGCCGACCCTGAGGGTGGGATTCCCGGCGCCGGGCGCAGGTCCCCGTGCCACGACCTTCCACCCGGGGACCTGCCGCCCTAACTGTCGGCTGGAGCGGTCGGTTCGACCGCGAGCAGGGCGGCGAGTTGTCGCAGAAGCTGGGGCCGGGCGCGGTAGTAGACCCAGGTTCCGCGCCGTTCGGAGTCGACCAGACCCGCCTCGCGCAGTGCCCGTAGGTGGTGCGAGATCGTCGGGCCGCTCAGGTCGAAGGCCGGGGTCAGATCGCAGACGCACGCCTCTCCGCCCTCGGCCGAGGCGATCATCGACATCAGTTGCAGCCGAACCGGATCGCCGAGGGCCTTGAACGCGGGCGCCAGCAGCGCGGCGGTCTCACCTGACACCCGCTGCTGCGTCAGGGGCGGGCAGCAGGGGACGGCGGTCAGATCCAGGGAAAGCGGCACCGCCTGATTCGACATGCCTCTAGGTTGACACCTATCTAATCAACGTGCAACTCTCTGATTCGAAGAACGTCGAGACAGCCGGTGGACGCCATCCCTGTCCGCACATGAGGGACCCGCACGACAAGCTGTTTCGACAACCATCAAACCTGAGGAGTCCTGATGAGCGACCTGGACCAGCTGCCCGTCGCTGTCATCGGTGCCGGGCCGGTCGGCCTCGCCGCCGCCGCGCACCTGCACGAGCGCGCCCTGCCCTACACCGTCCTTGAGGCGGGCGACGGCGCCGGTGCCGCCGTCCGCCAGTGGGCCCACGTCCGCGTCTTCTCGCCGTGGCGGTACAACATCGATCCGGCCGCCCGTCGGCTCCTCGACGAGGCCGGCTGGGTGGCACCCGACCTGGACGCCCTGCCGACCGGGGCGGACCTCGTCGAGAACTACCTTCAGCCCCTCGCGAACCTGCCGCAGCTCAAGCCGCATCTGCGCTACGGCGCGCGGGTGGCGGCGATCAGCCGACTCGGTTACGACCGGCTGCGCACCACCGGTCGGGAGTCCGCTCCCTTCCTGCTCCGCCTCACCGACGGACGGGAGATCCTCGCCCGGGCCGTGATCGACGCCTCCGGCACCTGGTACACCCCGAACGTCCTCGGCACCTCCGGCCTGCCCGCCCAGGGTGAAACCGACGCCGCCGCCTACCTGGAGCATGCCCTGCCCGACGTCCTCGGCACCGACCGGGCCCGCTTCGCAGGTCGGCACACCCTGGTCGTCGGTGCCGGCCACTCCGCCGCCAACACCCTGCTCTCGCTCGCCGAGCTCGCCGCCGCCGCACCCGGCACCGAGGTGACGTGGGCCATCCGATCGCTGTCACCAACGCGTACCTACGGCGGGGGCGACGCCGACGCACTACCCGCTCGCGGCGCGCTCGGCACGCGGCTGCGGGCGCACGTCGACGCCGGCCGCATCCGCCTGCTGACCGGATTCTCCGTCCACGCGATCACCCCTACCGACGGTCGGGTCGCGGTGACCGTCCGGCGCGCCGACGACGCCCAGGAGCAGATCACGGTGGACCGGATCGTCGCCGCGACCGGTTTCCGGCCCGATCACTCGATCGCGGCCGAGCTGCGTCTGGATCTCGATCCGATCATGGGCGCCACCCGTGCTCTGGCTCCGCTCATCGACCCCAACGAACACTCCTGCGGCACCGTCCCGCCGCACGGCGTCGACGAACTCGCCCACCCGGAACCCGGCTACTACGCCGTCGGCATGAAGAGCTACGGCCGCGCGCCCACCTTCCTCATGGCCACCGGCTACGAGCAGACCCGGTCCGTGGTCGCCGCCCTCGCCGGCGATTGGCAGGCCGCCCGCGACGTACGACTCGAACTGCCCGAAACCGGTGTCTGCAACAGCAACCCGGCCGACTCGGTCGCCGGTGACAACTGCTGTGGCCCAGCACCCGAGCGGACCGGCAAGGGCCTCGCCACAGGTGTCAGCGGAGGTCTGCTCGCCGCACCGCTGAACCTGGTGAGCACCGACGGGCCGGCTACCGACCGGGCTGGCGGCTGTTGCGGCAACTGAGGTCGGCCGACGAGTCGATCGCCCGCCGGACGATGTGCAGAGCCTGCTCCGCCGGGGGTAGGCCGGACTCGCTTACCACCCGGCCGTCCACGATGATCGCCGCGTATCCGGTGCCCCGAACCAGGTCTCGCAACAGGGCCCGCCAGGGCCGCCGGTGCCGGCGACCATCGCGCACGATCGCCGGCAGCAGGAACAGCGTGTTACGCGGGTCGACGATCTCCACCTCGATCTCGGCTGGCAGACCGGCGCGGACCGCCTGGTAGACCTCGCCCAACGGGCGCTGGTCGGCCCGTTGCCGCGCCGACGCGGGATCCTCGTGCCGGCCCTCGACGCAGATGTCGGCCGCGCCGGTGCAGCAGCCGGACCCGGCACCGGGCGCATCCCACGGTCGGATCAGCAGGACCCGGTGCCGGGTCATCAGCGGCCTTCGTCGGTGGCACCGGCACCGGCTGCTGTCTCGGCACCGACCGCCCGCTGCGACTGGTCGGCCGGCTCGGAGTCGGTGGCGGCCGCACCGTCGCTGTCCGGGCCGGGCCCGGAATCCGTTTCCGCCTCGACGGGCTGGCCGCTGGCGCGGCGCAGGGCGAGCACCGCCTCCACGATCAGCCAGAGGGCGAGGACGAAGATGATGGCGTCCAGGGGTGCCAGCACCCACTCGTCGGCCGCCACGAACTCGCGCAGTTGCACGATCAGCGCCCAGGTCGTCATCACCAGCAGGAAGACCAGCGGCACGATGACCGCGACCGGGTTGCGTCGACGGCGCAGCACCCAGACCGCGATGACGGCCAGGGCGAGCCCGGCGGTGAGCTGGTTGGTGGTGCCGAAGAGTCGCCACAGCACCCCGAAGGTGTAGCCGGCGTCCCCGCCGCCCGGCAGCAGGGCGAGCGTCAGTGGTGCGGCGATCGCCAGCAGGCCGGCCAGGGTCAGGTGACGGGACAGCCGCCGCCAGCCGACCAACTCGGCGATCTCCTGCACGATGTAGCGCTGCAACCGGACACCGGTGTCCATGGTGGTGGCCGCGAACGAGATCACCACAACTGCCGCGAAGACGGTCGCGAGTTGGAACTCGATGCCGAGGTTTGTGGCGAAGCTGGCGATGCCGTTGACGAAGTTGCGGGTGGCGCCGCCCGACGCCTCGGCGTAGCTGGCGTACAGCCCCTCCCACTCGGCGCGCGTGGCGGCGACCCCGGCCGTGACCGCGATGATCGACCCGAGGGCGAGGCTGCCCTCGCCGATCGCCCCGGCGTAGCCGACGTACCGGGCGTCGGTCTCCTTGTCGAGCTGTTTGGAGGTGGTGCCGGAGGCCACCAGCGAGTGGAACCCGGATATCGCACCGCAGGCGACGGTGATGAACAGGAACGGGAAGATGCTCGGGGAGCCGGCCGGCACGTCGTTGAACATCGGCGCCACGATCCGGTCCATCCCGACCAGCACCCCGGCGAAGATCACCGCGATAGCGATGAACAGTTGGTGCGAGTTGATGTAGTCGCGCGGCTGCAACAGCAGCCACACGGGCAGCCGGGAGGCGATGAACGCGTAGACGAAGAGGATGATCACCCACAGGTCACGCGTCCGTTCGAAGCCCAGCGCGTCGGCCAAGCCGGTGATCTCGATGGGGTAGAGGTTGCCCACCCAGATCAGGAAGTAGAGCGCGGCCACGCCGATGAGTGACGGCACCAGCGCCGCGCTGCGGGTGCGATAGATGTACTGGCCGATCGCGATGGCCAGGGGAATCTCCACGAAGATCGGTATGACCGCGCCCGGGTACGCCACGAGCAGGTTGCCGATCACTACCGCGAAGACCGCGTTCACAAGCGTGAGCAGGAAGAAGATGATCAGCAGGAAGAGCGTACGGGCCCGCTTGCTGATCACGTCCGCAGCGAGGGTGCCGATGTTGCGCGCGCGGTGGCGCACCGAGACCGCGAGCGACCCGAAGTCGTGTACGCCCGCCGCGAAGATGGTGCCGAGGACCACCCAGGCCAACGCCGGCCCCCACCCCCAGAACACCGCGATCGCCGGGCCGACGATCGGGGCGGCTCCGGCGATCGAGGTGAAGTGGTGACCGAAGAGCACATGTTTGTTGGTGGGGACGAAGTCGACTCCGTCGGAGAACCGGTGCGCCGGGGTGACGTATGCCGGGTCCAACCCGTACACCCGGTCGGCGAGGTATCGCGAGTAGTACCGGTAGCCGATGGCGAACATCGCCATGACTGCGATGACGACGACGATGGCGGGCATACGGCTGCCTCCTTGCGGCCCGTGGGGGCGGGCGCTCGTGTGCAGATCCCGAAACCTGCCGGTAATGTAACGGGGATCACATTCCAAGGTCAACCGAACGGCTCGATCACATGGACGTGGGTACGGATGTTCGGCGCGCGATCCAGGCCGCCACCGTCGGCGAGTTGGCCTGGCTCGACCGGGCGGGCCTGCCGCAGGCCCGGCCGGTCACGCCGCTGCTGCTCGACGACCGGCCCGCCGTCGCCTTCCCGTACGCCGAGGTCTCCTTCGCCCGCCGGCTGGCCGCCGCGCCGGTCGCGGCCCTTGTCGTCTCCGACGACCGGCTCACCGGGCGTGGCTGGCGGCCGGTCGCGGCGACCGGCCGGCCCCGGCTGACCGAGGATCGCGACGGCACGCTCTTCGCGGAACAGTTGCTCAACCAGGAACTGCGCAAGTACCCGCCGGCCCGCGCGCTGATCGACTCGCCACTGCTGCGCCGGGAGCACTGGTGGTACCTGCCCCGACTGATAGTGGTGCTGGACGTCGTCACGACGATTGAGGTCGGCGCCCGCGTCGGCGGGGTCGGCGAGGTGCTGGCGGTCGCCCGCGACGATCAGCAGTTGTACGTGGATTCGGTGACGCGGCCCGACCGCGAGGGGAGCAGGGCGGTCCGGGTGGAGAGCCTCGCGGGTCGCGTACCCGCCAACGGCCCGGCGGTGCTGCTGGGGCACGACTTCGCCGCCCCCGACCTCGAACGGTGGACCCCGTGGACGACCCGGGGCGAGCTGACCGACGGCCTGCTTACCGTCACGGCGGCACCTACGCGTACCGCCGCGGCACCGCCGCTCGGGTTGTGGCGACGGCTGACCCGCCAGCGTCGGCTCGCCCGGGCCTGCCAGGACGCCCTCAACGGCTGACCCGCCGACCCCTTCCGGAAAAGATTCACACGGGTGGATACGATGGGTACTATCGCGGTTGGGAGCCGCCAAGCCGTCGCAGGCAGCGTGGTCACACGCCTGCCCTCTTGAGATCGTCATATCGATCGACGCATTCCTCCCGGGGTTTGGGCACCCCGGCGGGTGACACCGGCGTCGGCGGATCAACTGGAGCATCAATGAAACTCGCACGAACAGCACGTCGACTAGGACTCGGCGCGGCCTCCGTCCTCGTCGCCGCGTTCACCATGGTCGTCGTCAATCAGCCCGGCCCGGCCTCCGCGCACGGTTCGGTCACGAACCCGCCGTCCCGCAACTACGGCTGCTATGAGCGCTGGGGTGGCGACCACCTCAACCCGGCCATGGCCCAGAGCGACCCGATGTGCTGGCAGGCCTTCCAGGCCAACCCGAACACGATGTGGAACTGGAACGGCCTGTACCGCGAGAACGTCGGCGGCAACCACCAGGCCGTCATCCCCGACGGGCAGCTGTGCAGCGGCGGCCGTACCCAGGGTGGGCTGTACGCCTCGCTCGACACGGTCGGTGCCTGGACCGCCAAGCCGATGCCCAACAACTTCACCCTGACGCTTACCGACGGCGCCCGGCACGGTGCCGACTACATGCTCATCTACATCACCAAGCAGGGCTTCGATCCGACCACGCAGCCCCTCACCTGGAACAGCCTGGAACTGGTGCTCCGCACCGGCTCGTACCCCACCACCGGGCTCTACGAGGCGCAGGTCAACGCGGGCAACCGCACCGGCCGGCACGTGGTCTACACGATCTGGCAGGCGTCCCACCTCGACCAGCCGTACTACATCTGCAGCGACGTGACCTTCGGGGGAGGCAGCAACCCGCCGCCCACCACCCCGCCGCCGACCACGCCCCCGCCCACCACGCCCCCGCCCACCACGCCCCCGCCCACGACCCCGCCGCCCACCACGCCGCCGCCGACCGGTAACGGTGCCTGCACCGCCACCTACCGCACGACCAGCGAGTGGCCCGGTGGCTTCGGCGGCGAGGTCACCGTCCGCGCCGGCAACGCCGCCATCTCCGGATGGACGGTGAACTGGACCTGGCCCAACGGCCAGAGCATCACGAACTCCTGGAACGCGTCGATCACCTCGAGCGGCTCCTCGGTCACCGCCTCGAACGTCGGCCACAACGGCTCGTTGAGCGCCAACAGCAGCGCCACCTTCGGATTCAACGGCTCCTGGAACGGCACCAACGGCACACCCACCCTCTCCTGCACCGCCCGGTAACAACCTCTGTGTGGGGGTGGCGCGGACCAGCGCCACCCCCACACGTTGCTCCTCCACGCCCCGGCGGCGCTGCCGCCCGACCCGTACGGCGACGGTCGATTACATCGGCGGCGCACTCACCTCGACACACCCGCTCGTCGGGCCTGACCTGATCCTCTTGCAGGGGGATCTCCGGTCCCCCTTCCGCAATCCGGCCCCGCCGAGAACCTCCGCCACGTAGCGTCGTGGCATACCGGCCATCCCGAAACGCCTGATGGCGGGCGAGGGACGGAACGTGATGTGCGGCATCAGCGGTGAGGCGAGGTTCGACGGCACCACGCCCGACGCCGACGCGGTGACCCGAATGACCAAGGCGATGCGGTCCCGGGGCCCGGACGGCGAGGGCCTGTGGAGCGATGGCTGGGTGACCCTCGGGCACCGTCGGCTGACCGTCATCGACCTGTCCGACGCGGGCGGCCAGCCCATGGTGCGCGAGGATCTCGGCCTCGCCCTGGTCTTCAACGGGTGCGTCTACAACTACCCGGAGCTGCGCGAGGAGCTACGCGCCGCCGGGCACACCTTCCACTCCACCAGTGACACCGAGGTGATCCTGGTGGCGTACGCACAGTGGGGTGAGGAGTTCGTCGACCATCTGGTCGGCATGTTCGCCGTGGGCCTGATCGACCGCACCCGGCGTCGGCTCGTGCTGGCCCGGGACCGACTCGGTATCAAGCCCCTCTACCTCGCCGAGACGCCGGGCCGGCTGCGGTTCGCCTCGACGTTACCGGCGCTGCTCAAGGCGGGCGACATCGACACCAGCGTGGACCCGGTGGCGCTGCACCACTACCTGTCCTGGCACTCGATCGTGCCGGCGCCCCGCACCATCCTGCGCGGCGTACGAAAGCTGCCACCGGCCACCGTGCGGGTCGTCGAGGCCGACGGCCGTAGCCGTGATCGCGTCTACTGGCGGCCGGACTACGTCCGGGATCCCGCCCACGCCGGTTGGGACGATCGGGACTGGCGGGCCGCGATCGGTGACGCGCTGCGTACCGCAGTGCGACGACGGCTCGTCGCCGACGTGCCGGTCGGCGTGCTGCTCTCCGGTGGACTCGACTCGAGTCTCATCGTAGCTCTGCTCGCCGAGGCCGGTCAGCAGCACCTCCGCACCTTCAGCATCGGCTTCGACAGCCGGCACGGCGAGGCCGGCGACGAGTTCCACTACTCCGATCTGGTCGCCCGCGCGTACGACACCGACCATCTCCGCATCCAACTCGCCAACGACGACCTGGTACCGGCCGTCCGCCGGACGGTCGAGGCGATGACCGAGCCGATGGGCAGCCATGACGTGGTCGCCTTCCACCTGCTCTCCGAGCAGGTGGCCGCGCATGTCAAGGTGGCGCAGTCCGGGCAGGGCGCCGACGAGGTGTTCGCCGGATACGGCTACCACCAGCCCCTGACCCAGGTGCCGCGGTCCGAGGCGGCGCAAACCTTCACCGCCGCTTTCTTCGACCGCGACCACGCCGAGCTGATCCGGGTGGTCGGTCCGGCACACGCCGTCGACGTCGACGCCAGCCGGGATCTGGTGACGGCGGAGTTGAACGCACCGGGCGCGGAGACCGCCCTGGACGCGGTGCTGCGGCTGGACACCCACCTGATGCTTCCCGACGATCCGGTCAAACGGGTCGACAGCATGAGCATGGCGTGGGGTTTGGAGGTGCGTACTCCGTTCCTCGACCAGGATCTGGTCGCGCTCGCGGCAGCCTGCCCGCCCCAGCACAAGGTTGCCCAAGGTGGCAAGGGCGTGCTCAAGGAGGTCGCCCGCGAGGTGCTGCCCGCCGAGGTGATCGACCGGCCTAAGGGCTACTTTCCGGTGCCCGCGTTACGCAACGTCGACGGCCCGGTCCGCGACCTCGTGGTGGCGGCGCTGCGGGCGCCGGAAGCGCGCGAGCGTGGGCTGTTCCGGCCGGCGTACGTGGACGCGTTGCTCGCCGACCCCGAACAGGCGCAGGCCGCCGCGGGCAGTAACAAGCTGTGGCAGTTGGGCCTGCTCGAACTCTGGCTACAGACCCACGGCATCCGCTGACCGTGTCGGCTGCCGGTTCAACCGGCGGTGGTCTCGGCGGCGAGGTGGTCGAGGACCGCCCGCACGTCCCCACCGGTGCGTGCGATGACCCGCCGCTGCCGGGCCGCGCCGGTGCCGTCGCGGCGCAACCGGGCCAGCTGCTGCTGGACGTACGACAAGTCGCCGTGCCGGATCAGCGCGGGAGTCACCGTGGTGAACAGCTCCTCCACGAGGTCCCACGCCGGACGCGCGCCGCCGCCACGCAGATCGATCAGCCGGCCGTCCAACCCCTCGTGAGCAGCTCGCCAGTGGGCCGCCGCGAGCAGACAACTACGTAGGCGGGGTGCGGAAACGCCGGCACGCACCTGGCCGACCATGGTGGCGACCAGGGCTCGCACCAGAGCCGCGACCAACACCGTGTCGTCCACCCCCGGGCAGACGTCCCCGACCCGGATTTCCACGGTGGGGTAGGTGGCGGACGGTCTGGCGTACCAGTAGACCATCGCCGCGTCGAGCATGATGCCCGCGTCGACGAGTTCCGCCACCGTCGCGTCGTAGTCGGCGAACGAGGCGAAGTACGGGGTGGGCCCGATGCTCGGCCAGCGCTCCAGTTGCATGGAACGCCAGCTCGCATGGCCGGTGTCCACGCCGTCGTGCAGCGGCGAGTTGGCGGTGAGCGCCTGTACCACCGGCAACCACGGGCGCAGGTGGTTGCAGACCTGCACCGCCAGTTCCCGGTCCGGCAGGCCAACGTGCACGTGACAGCCGCACACCGCTGGATCGTGCGCAACCGGACCAAAACGGCGAGACATGGCGTGATAGCGAGGTTCATCCGGAACTGTCCGGTGCGACTCGTGCACCGGAGTGGCTCCCACCGCGACCAACTGCGCTCCCGCCGACCGCGCCGCCTCCGCCGCGGCCCGCCGCAAGGTGATCAGGTGCGCCCGAAGATCGGCCAGGTCGGCACAGACCGGGCTGACCATTTCCACCATGCTGTGTCGGAACTCCTGCCGGCTCTGCTTCCGGGCCGCACCGAGCAGGGCCGTCAACACCCGGTCGGCAACTGGCAGACTCTCCCCCGTCTCGGGGTCCAGCAGCAGGAACTCCTCCTCCACCCCGAGGGTGAGGCGCGCTGGCGCGTCCACGGCACTCAGGGGCGGGGCGATGGACGGGTGGTTCGTCATCGTCGGCATCCCCTCCTGCCGGCGACGGTCACCGCCGCCGCACTCGCGGGACTTCCCCGCCAGGGGGCCGGCAAACGACATCCACCGACTGACCGGGCGGGCTCGGTGTGGACCGAGCCCGCCCGTTCCGGCCCCACCCGATCGATCGCGGGGCGTGCCGGCGCTCATCCGATTCGGCGAGCGCCCTCATCCGCGACGATCAGGCATCTTTCGCGCCGGATCTGTGTCGTGTCGTCAGCGTTGCAGGGTGAGCAGGCCGGGACGGTAGGGCAGGCGACCGTAGTCGCCGCCGGAGTTGGGGTCACGGCCCTGGTACAGCAGTTGCAGGTTGCAGGGATCCACGGTCATGGTCTGGTCGGCGTTGGTGCGGATGAGCTCGCCGTGGCTGATGTCGTTGGTCCAGGTCGCGCCGCTGTTGGCCTTACCGGCGAACGGGTTGCTCTCGCTGGTGGCCTGCGGGGTCCAGTTGCCGCCCAGGCTGGTGGCGGTGAACGACCGGAAGTAGCGGCCCTGCGAACCGATCGCCTCGACAAGCATCAGGTACCGCTGCTGGCCCTGGAGCTTGTAGACCTGCACACCTTCGAACAGGTTGTTCGTGGTGTCGGTCATGATCGTGGTGTAGTTCGATCCGAAGCTGCCGGGGAAGTTCCCGATCGGCATGCTGGCCCGGTAGATGCGGCCGTTGTCGCCGGCGAAGAACAGGTACATGTTCTGGTCGTCACCGATGAGCGCCTGGTCGATCGGACCGGTACCGGAGTTCGAGATCGACCCGGTGAACAACGTCTGGTGCGCCGACCAACTGTTCACGTTCGTCGGGTTCGTCGACGTCCGGTACGAGAACGCCGGCCCACCCCACTGGTACGCCAACACCCAGACGTTACGCGGAGCGAAGTAGAACAACGACGGCGCGACGGCCGAGAACGGCATCGCGTTCTGGCTGGCCGAACCCATCTGGTTCCAGTTCGAGAACAGACCGAAGTTCATCGAACCCCACGACGTGCCGGTGTCATGCGTGGTGGCGTAGACCAGGTGCTGACCGTTGTACGGCGCGTGGGTGAAGTCCTTCAACGACACCCAACCCGACCGCGGCTGCGCCAGCGGCCCGGTCGACGACCAGCGGTAGCTCGACGGCAGGTTGCAGGTGCCCGACGGGGGCGGCGTGGTCGGCGTCGGGTTTCCGCCGCCATCGATCCGGACCAACTGCCACTGTTGGTTGGCGCCGTTCCAGTCGTCGTACTGCACGATGTTCCCGCCGTCGGCGGTCGAGGCGCCCTGCACCTCCATCACCTTGTTGCTGTTCCGGTTGATCAACCGGACGTAACCGCCGTCGGAGTCGGCCAACCGGAACTGCTGGTTCGCCCCGTTGTGGTCGGACCACTGCACGATGGCGGCGCCGTTGGCGGTCGACCAGTTGTAGACGTCAAGCACCTTGTTGGACAGCCGCGACTTCAGCCGGTAGTAGCCACCGCCCGAGTCCACGAACTGCCACTGCTGCTGGTTGCCGTTGTTCCGCGACCACTGGGTGATCCGGGCGCCGTCGTTCGTGGCCAGGTTGTACACGTCGAGGGCCTTGCCGCTGTTGCGGTTGACCAACACGTACCACGCGTTCGTGTCGACAGTCGCGGCGGCGGCCGGTGTCGACACCGCCACGGCGGCGGCACTACCGGCGACGACCGCCGTGACACCCGCCGCGGCGGCCCGCAACAACCACCTACGTGGCCGCGAGGGCGGCGGGAGAGCGGGAGATCTACCAAAGGCAGACATGTTCCTCCTTCAATGACCGAGAGCCGACCGGTCCGCCCGAGGATGGGCACACCGCCGAACATCTGCGCCAATTTGTTAGCGCTAACATCAACGTCGACGCGTCCCCGCACACGCCTGGTTCACCGGCCGGACGAAGCAGGCTCGCCCGGTAAGCCGTAGGCATCGCCGTCCTTGACCATCGACTGTGGGCGATAACACGTCGTTCGTCAAGACGTAATGTTCCGGAATCACGAGGCCGTGACGTTCCGGAATTATCAGACACCTGACCTGCTATCGGCACCGCACCGCCACTCACCGCCCGCCTGCGACACCCACACCGCCCCACTCGGCCGAACAACCCACCGAGCACCCAACACCCGCCGGCATGATGACGCTAACATTGATATTCACCCATCTGTTTGGCGACTCGCAAGGGTGCGTACGCCAGCCGGTCGGGCACCCACCAGCACCCGGCCGGGCCGGGCGGGCCGGGCGGTTTCGAGGCCAGGGAGGCGGCCGGGCGGGCATGAGGCCGGGGCGGCGGCCGGGCGAGTTCGAGGCCGGGCGCGACCAGCACGGCCCTACGACGTGGTGCCCAAGATCTTCCCCAGCAGGCCGGAAAGCTGGCGCCGCTCCTGGTCGGTGAGCAGCGCCAGCCGCTCGGCCGGGAACCCGAACGCGCCCCGGACGACGCGGCGCACGTCACGGCCGGCCGGGGTGATCGACACGCGCTTGATCCGCCGGTCGTCCGGGTCGGGTGCCCGCGTCACCAGGCCACGGGTCTCCATCCGGGAGACGAGCTGGGTGACGTTCGAGGCGTCGCACTGCAACTCCGAGGCGAGTTCCCCCATCGGGCGACTGTCCCCCGAGAGGTGTTCGAGCAGGCACGCCTGTGCGGCGCTGAGCCCGGCAACCTGCGCCGCGCGGTCGTAGGCTGCGTCGTAGGCGAGGACGAGGTCCCATACCTGCTGGGCAAGGGCGTCCGCGACCTCGGTCATGAGCACAGATTAGTTGACTCCCTCAGGTAACGCTGCTTTAGTGGGTCGAGGAACTTTAGTGAATCAACCAAAGGGTGGTTCGACGTGAAGAGTCCGCGCTCGGTGGGGGCCGGCAGGCCCCGCGTACTGGTGACAGGAGTCCGTGGCAAGACCGGGATGCCGCTGGCCAGGCTGCTTGTCGCGCAGGAGGGCGTTGACGTGCTCGGCGGCAGCAGCAACCCGACCTCGGTCGACATCGACGGCGTCCGCCCGACCGCCTTCTCCTGGGACGACCGATCCGGGTGGAAGGCAGCGACCGAGGGCGTGGACGCCATGTACATCGTCCGACCGGACCGTGCGGACGCGCCGGACCTCATCGGCGCACTGCTTGACGAGACGCCCGCCGGGGCCCGGATCGTCCTGCTGTCCGAGCAGGACGCCGACTACATGGGCACCGACGGATGGGCGCCGCGTGCCGAGCAGGCGGTACGCGACAGTGGTCACGCGTGGACGATCCTGCGGCCCAGCTGGTTCATGCAGGTCTTCACCGACCCGCGCTTCTACCTTGACCAGATCACCGACGGGTTGTTGCCGTTCTCCAGCGGTGGTGCCAGCCTGGCCTGGATCGACGCCCGGGACATCGCCGCCGTGGCCGAGCGGGCGCTGCGCAACGAGGAGCACGCCGGCCGGGTGTACGAGCTCACCGGCCCGGAGGCACTCTCCCTGCCGCACACCGCAGAGCTGCTCTCCGCCGCGGCAGGTCGTACGGTGACCGTTCGCGAGCTGACCATTGACGAGGTCGTGGACGGGACCACCGGCTTCGAGCGGGAACTCTTCGCGCTGACCTTCGAACGCGTACGGGCAGGCAGCTTCGCGCAGGTCACCGACTCCGTCGAGCGGGTGACCGGACGGCCCGCGCGATCGTTGCGGGATTTCCTGGCCGACGCCGGGCCGCCGTTCCGACACGGGATCTGACGCCTCGGCAGGCAGGTGCTCTGCGGCGAGTGCGGATGGTCAGCGGCGAGGGCTCAAGGGTCCCGCCGTCAACTCGTCGGCAACCGCCGCCGGATCGCCGGCCGGTGGGCAGGGAGTGCCACCGAGTCGAGGTCGGCGACGACGGTGTCGAGCAGCCGGTTGATCCGTGGTTCCCCGGCAGCGGCGTTCCGCAGCTCGTCAATGATCATCGCCAGGTAGGTGTCGTAGGTGGGACGCTTCGCCAGCACCCGCACCGTGCCGTCGTCGTCCCGCACGATCCCCACCGGATCGGGCCGGGTCGCCAGCCGACGGAGCAGTTCGTGTGCCTCCTGGACGGCGCGAACCGCGGTGGTGACGTCGTTCGAGGCGGGAGAGAGCGCACGGGTGGCGATGTCCGCCAACTGGCGGAGACCGAATCCCACGTCCTGGCCCGGTGTGCGCTCGACGTCGATGGTGACCGAGTGGGCGACGCGTTCGACGGGCAGTGGGCGCGGCTCACCGCTGGGCAGCCGGTGGCAGCGCAGCAGCGGTGCTTCGGTGACCACGAAGTCTCCCGGCGCCGGTACGACTGTGATCGCGCAGTCGTGCTCGCGGGCCAGCCGGGCGAGCAGAGCGAGGTCGACGCTGGTGACCAGGCCCGCCGCTGCGGCCGGCACGACCTGCACCACCTCGCCCGGGACCTCGGCCGGCTCCTCGCGGTCCGGCACGTGCTGATCGATCGTGCGTCGGGTCTGCACGCCGATGGCGACGATGATGTGCGACACCCGCATCACCGTGGTGATGTGGTGCAGGTAGTAGATGAACATGGCGGTGCTGGCCAGCACGAGCGACATCGACACGGCGAGCGAGAGTTCGGGCAGCCGCTCGCTGTCGCGGGCCGGCAGCGCCGCCAGCACCACCATCGCGAACAGAAAAGTCGCCACGAACGTTCCGAGCGTCGACTGGATGACCCGATCCTGCAGGAACGTGCGCAGCACCCGCGGGGAGTACTGGCTGCTGGCCAGTTGCAGCGCGACGACCGTGATGGAGAAGACCAGCGCAGTGAACGAGATCATCGCCGTGATGATCGACGACAGCAGGGACCGGGCCCCGGCGGGCCCGCTCGGCAGGATGGTCTCGACCGGCAGCCGCAGCCGCAGCTCCAGCACCGACAACCCGATGGCCACCACCACAGCACTCGCCGCGAAGAGCGCCGGGATGAGCCAGAAGCTCTGCCGTATCTCGGCGAGCCGGGCAGCGGCCGTACGGGGCCGGCTCACGTCGCCGCGGCCTTGCGCTCCCGGTCGGCACTCAGGAAGAAGGCGCCGAACGCCCCCGCCAGGGTGCCGAACACCACCACCGAGTAGATCGCGAGTACCAGTTCAACGACCTGGGCGAGCGGATCGTCGACGCCGAGTGGTTCACCAGTGATGGTGGTCATGGCGACATCGTGCAGCGCCGGTCCGTACGACCGGTAGGTGCCGGTGACGACCAGCAGTTGGCCGACGCTGAGGACGACCGTCGCGGTGATGATCGCCAGCCATGCGATCCGGTCGGTCAGCAACCTACCGGCGGAGCGCGAGCCGCGGACGGCCGCGGTGATGACGCCACCGGCTCGGGCCGCACGCAGGGCGGAGGCGGCCCGGGCGAACCGGAGGAACGGCACGGCCAGGAAGATGAGCTGCCACCAGTTGCGTCGCCAGAACCGGCGGGCGTCATGGCGGGCCAGCCAGGCGCGCAGGGCGAACTCCCCCACGAACACCGCCCACAGCACCCAGCCCAGCACGGTCAGGGCCGTGGACAGCGTGGGATGTCCGGCGAGCGCCTGCCCGAGGACGACCAGCACGAAGAGCACGCCAAGGGCACCCATCGGCTTGTCGAGCCGGCGGGCGACACCGTTCAGTACCGCGTCCTCCGGCGCCTGCTCGTCGGTGGGCCGGCTCATCGCTGCGCCGGCCTGGCGGGGACGGGCACTGACGGCCCGCTCGGATGTCGGCGGTCGTGGCCACGACCGCCTGACCGGTGCCGCCCGTTCACAGGTACGTCGACCACGCGGACCGGTACCCGAAATCCACTGCCGCAAACGTCGAGCTGCCGATCTCCGCCGACCGTCACAGCCACGGGCAGAGACCGTCATGGGTTCGTCGTGTTGTCCGCCGTGGCCGCCGGGTAGGGCAGTCGTAGTAGACGAATCCCCTGAAGGAGTCAGCCATGACCCACCCCTGGTTCTTTCCCCACGACCTGCCGCCGCTGTTCTACGCCGAGCCCACAAGCGAAGACACCCGACTGGCCTGTCAGCTGCTCGCGAGCATGCAGCAGGACTCACGCCTGCGTCAGGAGCGAATCTGCATCGAGGTGCAGAACCGGGTGGTGGTGCTCGACGGCACGGTGAGCACGGCCGAGATGAGTGCCGAGGCCCATGCCCTCGCCTGGCGTACACCGGGAGTGCACGACGTCAGCAATCGGCTCCGCCACCTCGGTGAATGACCTGAACACCGCCGACCTGGTACGCCTGCTCGTGGTCGCGGCGATCATCTATCCGGCGCTCGTGGTGATCCTGCGGGTTTCCGGCAAGCGGACCCTGTCCAAGCTGAACGCCTTCGACTTCGTGGTCACGGTCGCGTTGGGCTCGACGCTGGCGACCATCCTGCTGTCGCGGGACGTGTCGCTGGTGGAGGGAATCCTCGCCCTGATCCTGCTGGTGGCGTTGCAGTACGCGGTCGCGCTGCTCGCCGTACGCTGGCCACCGTCACAGAAGGTGCTCAAGGCCCGGCCCACCATGCTGCTCCGGGACGGGCAGTTACGAAGCGAGACGTTGCGGTCCACCCGGGTGGCGGAGAGTGAGATCCGGCAGGCCGCCCGCAGCCAGGGCGCGGGTGACCTCCACGACCTTGCCGCTGTCGTGCTGGAGACGGACGGCAGCCTGAGCATCATCACCCGCGACCAGCTCGGTGACGGCAGCACCCTCGTCGACGTACGCGACGAGGGACGGTAGCGGGCCGGTCAACGCATGGTTTCGCCGCACAGCCGGCGTCAGCCCTCGATCGGTGGACGGTCGATGTTGAGGTGGAATGCGCGCTCCTCGGCCTCCTGACGGGCGGCGACGAAGTCGCGCTGCCAGTCCTGGGCATCGTCCGGAATGCGGGCGACCACGTGCTCGCCGTGCACCCGCCCGTCCGCGTCGGTGAGGGTGACACCGACGACTGTGTGCCCACGCCCCGGTATGGCGTAGTGGCGCACCGCCCAGCGGGCGGACATCTGCGCGGCATGGCGTCGGCGTCGCGCACCCCCCGTCAGAACCACGGAAACCAGCAGGACGGCGATCAGCACGACGACGGAGATGGCCAGGAACGCGATGATCCGCACCCGCCCGAGGCTACCCCGCTGCCGGCCGGTGGTGCAGCGTACGAGGACCTCACCGGAGAACCGGACAGGCCGTACCACCAGCTCCGACAGGCCTCGGCTCCGACCCGTCCGTCCGGGCCGGAGCCGAGCTGCGCCTGGCGATCGGGTGGATCAGACGATGTTGATGTCGCTGCACCACATGTAGGTCTGGTCCATGTGCGACGCCTTCCAGATCACGAAGAGGACGTGCTGTCCCGAGCGTCCGGACGTCGAGACGTTGAACGAGATGTTCTGCGTCGGCGCGTAACGCCCGGTCTGCGTGATCAGATCGATGTTGCCCCAACCGACGCGCTGCGTGTTCGGATTGAACCCTTGCCGGGTGAGGTAGACCCGGAAGAAGTCAGCGCCGTGGCTGGCCTGGTCGTAGAACTGGAGCGTGAAGTTGCGGCTGACGGTGGTCGCCTTCCAGGCTCCCGGCTGGTTCAGCGCGTCGTTCCTGGAGAGCGCGTTGCTGCAGAGCTGTCCGTCGGGCGTACGGGCCTGGTACTGCCCGCCGAGGCCGTCCCGCAGCTGACTCATCCAGTTCCACATGGTGTCGGGGTTGGCCTGGAACGCCCGGTAACACATGGGGTCCTGCGTCTGCAGCGCCGGATCCATGTGCCGGTGGCCCCAGTTCTGCCAACACTGGTAGGCGCGGGTCGCCGGGTTGATCACAGTGCCGTGGGCCTGGGCGGCACCCGTCCAGGGCAGCATGGCGGCCACCACTGTGAGTGCCAGGAGCAGCGCCCGGAGGGCGGGCCGGGATTGCCGGCCTGATTGGTGGGGATGGTGTGAACGCACGATGCATCCTCCATTTCTGACGCGCTCACCGGGACGGGTTTGGGAGCGCTTCCAGCGAGTATCACACCAATCGGGCAAGATATCAATGATCGTCTATTGATATCCGTTGTTCAAATATCGCCGGAGTCGCCGTCCTGATCAGCACGACTCCCGCCCCGGAACGTGCAGGGAGAGGCGGCAGACAACGATCAACAATTGGCGCGGTCATCGGGACCGGTCGTGCCGCGCCTCCACTGGCGCCCTTTGTCAGTGGGCCAACGCGGGGTCGGTGGTGCGCTGGGTCGCGTCGCGTACCTCGCCGACGAGCTTCTCCACCACGTCCTCCAGGGCGGCCAGGCCGAGGAGTTGGCCGGTCGAGTCGACGACGGTGGCGAGGTGGGCACCCCGGTGTTGCATGACGGTGAGCGCGTCGCGCAACGGTCGTGCGGCGTCCAGGGTGACGAGCGGACGGATCAGTTCCGGGTCGAGCGGCTCGTCATGCTGTTCCGCCGGCAGCCCGAGGATGTCCTTGACGTGGACGTACCCGGTGAGCCTGCCCTCCGGATCGGTGAGCGGAAACCGGGAGTATCCGGTTACCGCGCACTGGCGTTCCAGTTCCGCCACGGTGGTGTCCTGAGGCAGGGTGACCAAGGCTGCCAGCGGAAGCGCCACGGTAGCGGCGGCCTGGTCGTTGAAGGCCAGCGCGCCGGTGAGCAGGTCGTGCTCGTGCTGGTCGATCAGTCCCTCCTGCCGGGACTGGGCGATGAAACCGGCGATCTCCTCGTTGGTGAAGCTGGAGGCGACCTCATCTCTCGGCGTGACCCGGAGCAGCCGCAGAACCGCGTTGGCGATCTGGTTCAGCAGCCAGATCAGCGGGCGGAGAACGGTGACGATGCCGTAGAGCACCGGCCCCAGGATCAGCGCGGAGCGTTCCGGACCGGCGAGAGCGATGTTCTTGGGCACCATTTCACCGAGCACCATGTGCAGAAACACGACGACGGCCAGGGCGATGGTGAACGCGATCGGGTGCAGCAGCGCCTCGGGCACTCCAACGGCGGCGAAAGGCTTCTCCAGCAGGTGCGCCACGGCGGGTTCACCGATCGCGCCGAGGCCGAGAGAGCAGACCGTGATGCCGAGTTGCGCGCCGGCCATCATCAGGGAGACGTTCTCCATCGCCCGCAGCGTCACGCGGGCGATGGAGGAGCCAGCCGCCGCACGAGGTTCGATCTGCGTACGACGGGCGGAGATCAGGGCGAACTCCGCCCCGACGAAGAAGGCGTTGCCGGCCAGCAGCACCACGGCCAGCAAAATCGCGGTGACGTCACTCATGACCGGGTTCCCTCGCTGGGCTGGTGGACGGCGGAAGGACGCAGGGTGAGTCGGTCGACCCGGCGGCCGTCGAGCCGGATGACCGCAAGTTCCGCAGAGGCAGAGGTGGGCAGCCCGTCGGCGTCGGGATGGTTCCGGTCGGCCACGGGCACGGTGATGGTGTCGCCGACCTGCGGGAAGCGGCCGAGACGCTCGGTCACCAGCCCGCCGAGGGTGTCGGTGTCCCGCGCCTCCGGGAGATCGAGGCCGATCAGCCGGGACGCCTCGTCGGGACGCAGCAGACCGGAGAGCGTCCAGGTGCCGTCGGCGGCCCGGTGGTGGCGGCGGTGGGGGGCGTCCTGCTCGTCCGCGATCTCGCCGACGATCTCCTCGACGAGATCCTCCAGGGTGACGACACCGGCGGTGCCCCCGTACTCGTCGACGACGACCGCCACCTGCAACCCGTGCCCTCGCAGTACCGCCAGCAGCGGGTCGAGCGGCATGGTCTCGGGCACCTCGGGAAGGTCCGCCATGATCGCCCGGACCGGCCGGGTCTGCCGCTGTTCGGCGGGTACCGCCAGGGCGTGCTTGAAATGCACCACGCCGACGACGTCGTCCACGCCGGTACCGGTGACCGGGAATCGGGCGTGACCACTGCCGGCAGCGAGGCGCAGTACATCCCCTGCGGGCGCGTCGGCGGCGACGAACTGAACCCGGTTGCGCGGGGTCATGACATCGGCCGCGGTGCGCTCACCGAAATCGATCGAACGCGCGACGAGTTCCGCGGTCCGCGCATCGAGCGTGCCCTCCCGGCCGGACCGGGTGACCAGCGACGCGAGTTCCTGCGGAGAGCGCGCCGAGGCCAGTTCCTCGGTCGGTTCGATGCCCACCAGACGCAGGATCCGGTTGGCCGTGCCGTTGAGGAACCGGATCAGCGGCCCGGCGGCGGTCGTGAAGCCACGCTGTGCTCCCGCCACGGCACGGCCGACACGTAACGGTTCGGCGATCGCCCAGTTCTTCGGGACGAGTTCACCGAAGACCATCTGGAAGCCGGTCGCCAGTGCCAACGCCAGGGTCACCGACAGAGCGGTGACCGCAGAATCGGACAGACCTGCCATCCCGAGTGGGCCACGCAGCAGCGTGGCCAGGGACGGTTCGGCCAGGAAGCCGACCACCAGACTGGTGACGGTAATGCCCAACTGCGCCCCGGAAAGCTGGGTGGACAACGTCCGTAGCCCCTTGAGCAGGCCGACGGCCCGGCGGTCGCCAGCCTCCGCTCCGCGCTCGACGGTGGCCCGGTCGACCGTCACGAAGGCGAACTCCGCAGCCACGAACAGCGCGTTGGCCGCGATCAGCAAAACCGCGACGGCCAACAGTAGCCACTCAGTCACCAGCAGAACCCCTCTCGGCCTTCGGGCTGGTCAGGACTGGGAGGCTCACCGTCGCTGGACATGCCGGCCAGCGTAGGCAGGGATGCTGAGTCGTTGCTGTGTGCCCGACGCCACGCCGACCTGATCATTGCCGGGGCTGCGGGCCACCGACCGTCACCACCAGATTCATGGTTGGTAGCGGTCGCCCATGCCGGCTCGGTGATCAGGTGACGCGGTCAGGTGGGTGCGGTTCGAGCCGCCGCACCACCCCGGTCGGGCCGTGACCAGGAGCGACCGATCACTTAACACCGCGGCAACACCCTTGACACCCGAAGGTGAGCCCGGCCACACTACCGAAGCTAATTCGATTTAGCTTTACGCCGTACCCAGCACGGGTCGTCCACATCGGGCCGGAACAAGCGCCCGGCCGCGCCCCGCACTCGGCGGGAGGCGAGGCGGGAAGTCCCTCGGTCGCCAACGTCCGAAAAAGGCTGTAGATCCCCATGAGGCTGCGAGAGACCACAGAGGAGTAGTCCCAGATGAGGAAAGCGATCGGAAGACGCCGGCTCAGCCGTGCGATCTCGTTACTCGCGATCATGTCGCTTGGCGCTGGTGCCAGCGCCACCCTCTCCGCACCAGCGGCCGTCGCCGGGAAGCGCCCGGTCGTAGAGGGCGCGACCGTCAAGCCGGACCACGGTTCACCGACCGGGTACACCGTCACGTTCGTCTACCACAACCCGAATGCGACGCAGGTGCGCCTGGCCGGTGACCTGACGCTGCTCGACCTCGACACCGGCAACACCCGGTACCAGCCTGAAGAGTGGCAACCAGGGCGGTACCACGCCGGAGGCACCGAGTTCCTCCGGGACATGACCAGGGACTCGAAGGGATACTGGTCGGTCTCGCTGCCGTTGCACGCTGGTGGGATCAGCTACTGGTACCGGGTCTGGGATCCCACCCAGGGCTGGGAGAACAAGCGCATCTGGGATCCCGCCTCGACGAACCCTCGCCCTCCGGGTGAGTCGTCGTTCCGGGTCAGGAACAACGACGTCCTCGATGCGGTGTACGTGCCGTACGCCAAGAAGCAGAACGACCCGGTGCTGAAGGCGCGTGCGGAGTACGAACTCCCGATCGCGAACCGCAAGAAGCGTGGCACCGTCAACTACATCCCCTACACCACGATTCTCGGCGACAGCGGCCACTACCTCGGTGTCTACCTGCCCGCCAACTACGACCCGAAGCGGGCCGAGCCGTACAAGGTGGCGTACCTCGCCCACGGCATCTTCGGTGACGAGACCGACTTCATGGTCCCGGCGAACGTCCCCAACATCCTGGACAACATGACGGCCAAGGGCGAGATCGAGCCCACCGTGGTGGTCACCATGGGGAACCACTTCACCGGCACCAGCCTCGGCTTCGGTTCCTACAACCAGACGAACGCCGCCAACAACCTGGTCCAGACGATCCTTCCGCTCATCGAGGAGAAGTACAACGTCTCGACCGAGCGGGAAGGTCGCGCCTACGCCGGGTTCTCCTACGGCGGCATGACGGGCGCCCACGTCATCAGGGGCTACCCGACCACGTTCGCCTACTACGGGCACTTCTCCGGTAACCCGTCGCTGTCCGCTCAGGACTACGACAACGTCGCCGCCGCGGTCGGGGACGACGACCTCTTCGTGTTCCTCGGCAACGGTGTCTTCGAGGGCAACCTCAACGCCCAGAACGCCATCGCGGACAACTTCCGGGCTCGGGGATACGCCGCCAGGACGACCCAGGTCCCCGGTGCGCACGACGGCATGACGGCGAGCCAACTGTTCACGATCTTCGCCCGTGACCACCTCTGGTCGGAAGTCGACACCGTGGGCACGGCGCGGACAGTGGTCAAGGCGAAGGCCACGCCGGCGTCGATCGCCAGTGGTGGCATCTTCAAGCTGCACGTCGACGTGCGGGCACAGACCCGGCACAAGAAGGCGCCGAAGGTGACTGGCGAAATCACTGTCACCTTCGGTGGCGGCACCCACGTGGTGCCGCTGGCCGGCGGCAAGGCTGTGGTGAAGCTGCCGACCACCGGGTTGTCGGCAGGTGTGTACCCGGTCCACGTCGCCTACTCCGGTGACCGGAACTACGCGCCCGCCGCTGGAGTCCACCAGCAGCTACGAGTCCGCTGACACGCGATGTGGTGGGCCGGCGACTCCCGTCGTCGGCCCACCACTGGTGACCCGGGCCCCGCCGGGACGGGACGCTCGCGCTCAGGGGCGTAGCCACCACGGGCTGGTGTACGCCACTCCGAAGTCGTTGCACGGGTGACCGGCCGGGCCGGGTGTGCCGTTGGTCAGCGACGGATCGGAGACGCGGAGCACCACCCAGTCGCCGTCGGCGACGTTGAGCGGCACCGTGAAGTCGGTGACCCGACCGTTGACCGTGTCGATGACATCGACGACGGTCGGCGCGGAGGTGCCGGGCCGCAGGACCTGGATCCGCAGCGGCTTGCCGTCCCAGACCGGCCCACGGTCGAGGTCCAACAGGAACCGCACGTCGCCGGAGGTCACGTTCAGCACGCCACCCATGCGTACGTCGTTGGCAGTGGCGTCCACCCGCAGGCCGGAGACACGGGTGGCGAAGGATCGGCGGGCCGCCATCGCCTCGAACACCGCAGCCCGGGTGTTCTCGGTGACCCACAGGCCGCTGCGCCCCTTGCCTTCGTGGAAACCCCAGGTGGTGCCGTGTTCGTCGGTGACGCCGGTGAGGCCGGGCCGCCACCCGGCGTTTAGGCAGGCCACCAGCGGCGACGTCATCCCGGACGACCAGCCTTCGAACAGGTAGTCGTCGGTGCGGTTGAACATCTCCAACCCCACCAGTTGGTCACGGGCCGAGGCGTTGAACGAGAAGTTGTCGAACCGGCCCAGCTCACGGCCGGGGTGGTTGAAGCTGGCCAGCCCGCCCGGCCGACCCGTCAGCCAGCGGTACAGGCTGCCGGTGCTGCCGGCCCGCCACAGGTCGGCGAAGTCAGAGGTGTTCCACACGTTTATGTGACCCTGCAACGGATGGGACCACTCGAATCCACGGATCGCGGTGAACTGGCCCGGGTCGTTCGCGGCGTTGGCGAGGTCGCCGGTGGTCCGCCACTCGGACGAGCTGATCCCCTCGATGGCGAAGAGCGTGGCGTGGTCGGTGAGCGCGGCGACATCCAGACCGGCCTCGCGCATCGAGGCGAACGCGGCCTCGGGGCTGCCGTCACCGTCCGACACGACGGTGTGGTTGTGCATGTCGGCGTGGACCAGCATCGTGCCCTGGCTGACCAGGGAGGTCCGAGCGGCGCCCGCCGCCGTGGTAGCGGTCGGGGCGCTGGCCATCGTCGTGCTGGCCGCCTGGGCCGAGGCCGGCAGCGCGGCCAGCATCAGCGCGCCGCCGGTGCCGGCCAGCAGCGCCCGTCGGCCAAGCATCGGCGGGACGTTGACCTGACCGTACGGCACCTCGTCGGCGGGTCGGTGGTCGTGATGACAGTGATGGGGGTGGTGTCCACTCATAGGCAAACATGAACATGTCTCTACTGGACGATGCCACAAAGCTGGGTCATCGTTCAGGCGAACACCTGCCGTACAGAGCTTCCCCGGCCCTTACCGACGCCGAGGGTTCACTGACGGTCGGTCTTCGACAGTCGTCCGGGCAGCCGGCCGAGCACGGCGTCGATGTCGCGCAGTGCGGTGTCGCTGCCCAGATGCTCCCGCTCCTCGCCGAGCGACGCGTGCTCCCCGCAGAACCACACCGCACCTGCCGGATGCCCCACCCAGCCGGGTGGGGGGTTGACGGCGTCGGCGAAGTACACCAGCACGAAGTCGCTGCGCGCGTCGCCGAGCGGTGACTGAGCTGGTTCGAGGTGACAGACGTGACAGCGCGGGGGCAGCATGCGAGCAGTCTGGCAGCTCACGGCCAGGGGAGCCCGGCACCAGGTGGTGCCGGGCTCCCCGATGGGCGGTGGATACCGATCAGTTCGCGGTGCAGGACAGGGTCGGTACGCTGTTGCTGCCGTTCCAGCTGCCGAGGAATCCGAAGGTGGCACTGGCTCCGGCGCCGAGTGACCCGTTGAAGGAGACGTTTGTCGCCGTCACCGCCGAACCGCTGGCGCTGATGGTCGCGTTCCACGCCTGACTGATCGTCTGGCCGTTGGCGAAGGTCCAGGACACCCGCCAACCGTTGATCGCGGACGAGCCGGCGGTGACCCGCACCTCACCCTGGAATCCGCCCTGCCACTGACCGGCGACGCTGTAGGTCGCCGTACAGCCCCCAGCGCTCGGTGGCGGGGTCGTCGGGTTCGGCGGCGGGGTCGTCGGGCTCGGGGGCGGGGTGGTGGGCGGCGGGGTGGTCGGCGGCGGCCAGCCCGGGCCGCCGGGGGGCCAGCCCACCAGGCCGCCGCGGTACTGGCCGGCGACGACGGTCATCAGTCGGGTGGCTCCCGCGATGCTGCCGCCACTGGTGGCCATGCCGCCGACCGTGGTGCCGGAGAGGCTACCGCCCAGGTAGACCTCGTAGGTCTGTCCGTGCTGGATCCGGTTGGAGGAGAAGACCACCTCCCGGAAGTTCTTGGGGGAGCGGTAGGAGGCGAGCACCTGCCCCCCGGAGACCAGGTGAAGCAGGGTGCCGGCCGGCTGGCTGCTGGACAACTGGGGAGCGACCCAACCCTGACCCGACGTCGGCGGCAGGCTCAGCACCGCCATCGAGGTCGAGCCCGCCCCGAGCATCGTGCCGCCGTTGAAGTGGACCGGGCCGTTCGAGTCGATCGCGCCCTCACCGGGGCTGCCGGTGCTCGGTCCGCTGACCACGACGGTGCCGGCGGCGAAGGTCACCGAACCGTTGGAGTCGATGCCGTCGATGCTGGAGTTGACCAGGGTGGTCCCGCCGGTGAACCGGACGAAGGCGTTCGGTGCCACATCGAAGTCGCCGTACCCCTCCTCGACGGCGTTGATCGCGTCGTCGCGGGCGGTGACGTTGACGGTGCCGCCACTGATGGTGACCTGCCGACTCTCGATCGCCTCGTAGGAGTTGGTGACGGTGACGGCGCCGCCGGAGATGGCGACGGTGTTCTCGCCCTTGATGGCGTCGTCCCCGGCGTTCACCCGCACGGTGCCGTTCGTGATGGCGAGTCGTCCCCGGTCCGCCTCGGTGTCGTCGGACTTGATGCCGTCGCCGCCGGCGGTGACGTCGAGGTTGCCTCCGGTGATGTCGAGGAAGTCCTTGCCCCGGATGCCGTCGTCGACCGCGTTCACCGTGATCGTGCCGGACTCGATGACCAGGCCGTCCTTGCTGGTGATGCCGTCGTACGCGTTGCCCCGCACGGTCAGCGCACCGGTTCCGGTGATCCGCAGGTCCGCCTTGCTGAACAGGGCGGCGTTCGGCTCGTCGGTGTTCGGGTCCGGATAGACGTAGCTGGTCGCGTCGGAGAGTCGGTTGGTGGTGCCGGCAGCGAGCGTGATCACGACCTGGTCGGCGTCGGCGACCTGCAACGGCGCGTTGCTGGAGTTGCTGATCGTGGCGCCGTTGAGGATCAGTTCGACGGCACCCGAGGCGGCGGTGTCGACGTTCAGATAGCCGTCGTTGAGGGTGCCGCTGATCTCGTAGGTGCCCGGCGCGGTGATCGTCACGGCCCGTCCGGCGATGGTGACGTCGGCGCTGGGGCTGGTGGCGCTGGCGCCGGTCAGCGTGATGGGTACGGTCGCCTGCGCGGTGGCCGGTGCCCCCAGTGGGCCGGCGATCAGTGCGATCGCGAGCCCGACGGGGAGAATGGCTCTCAGCGGGATGCGTTTCATGGCTCTGTCCTGACTCGGATGGATGGGACGGGATCCACGCGTTCGGTAAACTATAGATGAACGTCGATGGGTTTTCCCTGATCGCCCACAATGTGGCCACCGCATCCGTCGTCGGCTGGAAACGCCGACGGGCCGATGGCCATGAGAACGGCCATCGGCTCAGTGACGTACCGCAGGACGGGTGCCGGGTCGGCCGGCTCGGAGGCCGGCCTTCGACGGCCCGTCAGCGGCTCTTCTTCGCCGCCCGCTTTCGGGGTGGCGTCAACAGGTCGGCGATCGCGGCGATCGCGGACGGCACCAGGCGGTAGTACGCCCAGACGCCACGCTTGTCCCGCTCCAGCAGGCCAGCCTCGGTCAGAATCCGCAGGTGATGACTCACGGTCGGCTGGGAAAGCCCGAGCGGCGCGGTGAGGTCACTCACGGACGCCTCCCCGGTCGGAGACGACTGGATGAGGCTGAGCAGCCGCAGCCGCGCCGGGTCGGCAAATGCCTTCAGCACTCCCGCGAGGCGCTCGGCATCGGCAGGTTTGATCGGCTCGCCGGTGAGGGGCGAGATGGCGGGCGTCGTAGTCTTCGCAGTTCCCACGCCTTGCATCGTTGCAGCAACAAGCACCGATCGGTGGTGAAACGAGGGCTGGATCACCGTGAGTTGTCCGAGAAAATGCTGATGACGACCTTGGCGCGGGCGTGCTCGGTCTCGACATACCGGATCGCGTCGGGTACCTCGTCCAGCCGGTAGGTCCGATCGATGACCGGGGCCAACCTGCCGGACTCGGCCAACTCCCGCAGCGTCGCGAGGTGCCCCCGACCTGCCGCCGCGGACGGCGCGACGATGCGGTGCCGGACGAAACGCCCTACCAGTGGTCCCCGGATCAGCATGCTCATCGGCCCGAAGACACTGCCGCCGGTGAACACGCCGCCGCCGGACAGCAGCAGTGTCCCGTCGGTGGTCAGCACCCGCCGACAGTCGGTCAACGACCGGTTGCCGACCAGATCGAGCAGCACCTCGTAGCGGCGGCCGGCGCGGACGGCGTCGGTGCGGGTGAAATCCTCCCTGGTGTAGTCGACGACATGATCCGCACCGAGCGACCGGACCAGTTCGACGTTGCGGGACCGGCACACCGCGGTCACCTGCGCGCCGTACGCCTTGGCCAACTGCACCGCGAAGGTGCCCACCCCGCCGGACGCCCCGTTGATCAGAACGTGCTGCCCGGCCCGGAGTTCGGCGGCGTCGCGTAGGCAGACCAGGGCGGTGGTGGCGGCCAACGGGATCGCCGCCGCCTGCTCGAAGCTCAGGTTCGCCGGTTTCGCCGCCACCAGGTTCTCGGCCACGCACACGTACTCGGCGAACGCGCCACCGGCGGGGCCGGCCTCGCCGTACACCTCGTCGCCGGGCCGGAAGCGGGTCACCGCCCGGCCGACCGCCTCGACCCGACCGGCGAAGTCCTGGCCCCGGATCGGCGCGGTGGGCCGACGGAGCCCGAACGTCAGCCGGGACAGGTACGGGTCGCCCCGCATGGCGTGCCAGTCGTACGCGTTGACCGAACTCGCCCGCACCCGGACCAGCACCTCGTCGTCGCCGGGTGTCGGTACGTCGACCTCACTCAGCCGCAGGACGTCGGGTGAACCGTACCGGTGCTGCACGATCGCCTTCATCGAAACTCCTCGCCGTCGCGTGTCGAATGCTCTGCCACTGAGCCTGTCGGCACGGGTCGGGCAATGCGTCGGTGTGCCGGCGGCACCGCTGCTACTCCCCGCGCGGCAGCGGGCGGGCCGTGCTACTCCCCGGGGAGTACGCCGCACTGCCACCGTCGGGGCTGCCGAGGTCGACGCCGATCGGCCTACAGTGCGAGCATGAGCCGGTCGAGCCCCGCTGCCGACGTGGCATCCCCCGGCGAGCGGCCGAAGTCGCGGCCCGGGCCGGGCCTGGCGGTGCTGACCGCGCTCGCCCAGCCGGTCGGCACCGCGATCGTCGCCGGTTGGCAGCACGCCAGCGTCGGGGTCGTCGGATACGTGCTGCTGGTGTTCAGTGGGCTGGCGCTGGCCGACCGGCACCGGTTCCCGCGCCGGAATTTCCTGATCGTGGTCGCCGCCACCCTGGCGTACCACCTGCTGGATCGGCCGGTCGGGGTGAGTTTGCTGGCGCCGATGATCGGTGCGGCGGTGGCCATGGTCGCCGGCCACCGGTGGCTGGTGGCGACGGCCTCCGCCGGGTCGTACGCAGTCTGGGTGCTGGTCAGTGGCGCCACCCTGAACCAGGCGTTGGCGGCGTTGGCGCTGATCGCCGGCGCCGGTCTGGTCACCGAGATCGGCATCCTGGTCGCCGCCGAGGTCCAGAACGGCATCGCGGAGCAGCGCCGGCTGTCCGAGGAGCGGCAACGCCGCCGAGCCAGTGAGCAGCGGCTGCTTATCGCCGCCGAACTGCACGACGTACTCGGTCACCACCTCTCGCTGATCAACATGAGGGCCGGCGTCGGTCTGCATCTGATGGATCGCGACCCGGAGCAGGCCCGGGCGGCGCTCGACGCGATAGCGCAGTCCAGCGCGGAGGCGCTGCGCGAGGTGCAGGCGGTGCTCAACACGCTCTACCCGACCGGCGAGGCCGCCCCGCGAGCCCCCGCGCCCGGGCTGGACCGGCTCGCCGAGCTGACCGGAGACGCCGCGCTGCCGACCCGGACCGTGATCGACGGTACGGTCCAGCCGCTGCCCGCGGCCGTGGACCGGGCCGCGTACCGGATCGTGCAGGAGGGGTTGACAAATATCCGCCGGCACGCCGGTACGGGTGCCGCCGCCACCGTCACCATCGGGTATCGGCAGGATGCGTTGGTGGTCGAGGTCCACGACGACGGTGGCGGTGTGCGGCAGCCGGCGCCGGCACCTGCGGGGAACGGCATCACGGGGATGCGGGAGCGAGCTGCCGCGTTGGGTGGTGAGCTGACCGCCGGGCCAGCGCCGGACGGCAGCGGCGGCTGGCGGGTACGCGCCACCCTGCCGCTGGGGCGTGACCAGACGCGGGAGGCGACATCGTGATCCGGGTTCTGCTCGTCGATGATCAGGTGCTGGTCCGGGCCGGTTTTCGCGCGCTGCTGGACGCGGAGCCGGACATCACCGTCGTCGCCGAGGCCGGCGACGGTGCGCAGGCGGTCCGGCTGACCCGGCAGACCGTTCCGGACGTGGTCCTGATGGACATCCGGATGCCCGGGGTGGACGGGTTGGCCGCCACCCGGCAGATCACCGCCGACCCGGAGCTGTCCGGGGTACGGATCGTCGTGCTCACCACGTTCGAGCTGGACGAGTACGTCGGAGAGGCGTTACGCGCCGGTGCCGCCGGGTTCCTGGTCAAGAACACCCAACCGGCCGAGCTGATTCAGGGGGTACGGGTGGTGGCCGCCGGCGACGGGCTGCTGTCGCCGAGTGTGACCCGGCGGGTGATCGAGCAGTTCGCCGCCGGTACCGCCACGCCTGTCGCACCTCGGCGGCTGGCCGAGCTGACCGAACGGGAACGGGAGGTGGTGGCTCTGGTCGGCACCGGGCTGTCCAACGACGAGATCGCCGCGCGGCTGGTGGTCAGTCCGGCTACCGCCAAGACACACGTGTCCCGGGCGATGGTCAAGCTCGGCGCCCGGGACCGCGCCCAGCTGGTGGTGTTCGCGTACGAGGCCGGTCTGGTCCGGCCCGGCTGGCTGCCCTGACGTCAAACCCCGATCGACAGACCGACACCCGACAATGTCGATCGTTGTAGGCCCTCTGCGGCTCATCGAGGATTTCTCGCATGAGCATCGGTCGCCGCTCCACACCGCTCCACGAAGCGGGCGCGCGCCTTGACGGCGAGGCAGCGAGCCGTGGGGAGGGTGCCGGCCCCGACGCTGCCGCCGCGCCCGTACGCGGGCTCGTCGGCCGTCTGAGGCGGCGTTTCGTCGAGGCCCGGCAGGGCTGGATAGACGCTCGTGCCATGGCCACGCTGCCCGGCCTCGACCGGGCCCTCCGGTTCGTCGCCGTACTGCTGTTCGCCCAGCGCGCCAGCTACCTGCTGCCCGCCGCGTCGAGCCTGGGCTCCACCGGCGCCACCCACTACCGTAGCCCGGCGCTCAACCTGGCGATGGTGACTGTGGTGGTGGCCTGGAACGCCATCCTGGCCGTCGCGGTCTGGCGGCGCGGCTGGTTCACCATCCGACACGTCGTCGTCGACATCGCCGTGACCTGCGTGCTGCTCTTCGTGGCGAACGCCAACCTACGGGACGGCTTCGAGCTGAGCGCCGCCAACTGGATGGCGAAATTCGCTCTGGGCACCGCGGCTCTGGCCGGTGCGGTGTTGAGCGTGTCCCGGATGCTCGTCGCGTTGGCGGTGCTGGTGCTGGCCGCCGTCGCCGCGATCGCCCTGCGCACCGGAGGGCTGCCACCGCTGGAGTCCGGCTTCCTCAACCACGTCAACTCCAGCCTGTGGTTCGCCCTGTTGCTGCATTTCATGCGCCGCTACCTCGCCGCCCAGGCGGACGCGGTGGACGCGGCCACCGCCCGGCGGATCACCGCCGAGACCGCGGCTGCGGCCAGCCAGGCCCGGTTCGCCGAACGACTCCGGCAGTTCCGCCACCTGCACGACACGGTGCTGGCCACCCTCACCGCGATCTCCCGTGGCGGTCTCGACCATCGCACCGAGGCGGTCCGGGCCCGGTGCGGTCGCGATGCCGACTATGTGCGGCGTCTCATCGCCGAGGAACGCCCGGAGCAGACCACCTCGCTCGGCGCCCGGCTGACCGAGGCGGCTGAGGCAGCCGACGCGCTCGGCCTGCGGGTGCACCTGCTCATCGGAGAACTGCCGGACGACATCCCCGACCGGATTGTCGACGGGATCGGCGACGCGACCCGGGAAGCCCTGAACAACGTGGCGCGGCACGCCGGGACCGGGCGGGCCTGGGTGTCCGCGGACTGGACCGACCGGACGCTGACCGTACGGATCGTCGACCGTGGGCTGGGCTTCACACCCGATCGTGCCACCTCCGGTTCCGGGCTGCGGCGCTCGATCAAGCAGCGGATGCGCGAGGTCGGTGGCTCAGCTCAGGTCTTCTCCGACCCCGGCGACGGCACCTGCGTCGAACTGGTGTGGGACGGGTGACCGGCTACCGGATCAGGTCGTCCTCCCGGGCACGGTTGGCCAGATCCAGCTTCGTGTAGGTGGGTCGGCCGGCTTCGCCGTACTTCGCCTTCACCCGGTCCAGGTACCGCCGGGCGGTGGCCGGCTGGACGCCGACGCGCCGCGCCGCCGCGGTCAGCGTCATACCGGACGCGTACGCCACCAGGACGGCCTGTTCCTGCGGTGACAGTTTCGGCCGGTCGGGTCGGGAATCGTGTGACCAGGCGTACGCCAGTTCCGGCGAATGGGCGACCCGGCCCTGCGCGACGTCGCGAATCGCGGCGGCAAGGGTGGACAGGTCGTTGTCCTTGGTCAGGTAGCCGAGTGCGCCCGCCCGCAGCACGTCGACGCCATGGGTCACGTACGGAACAGCGCTGACGACCAGCACCTGCCGATCACGGACGGCCAGCCGACGCACGTTTTCGACCGGCTCGGTCCGGTCCGCGAGCAGCAGATCCAGCACGACCACGTCGGCTGGAGCCGGTTCAGCCGCGAAGAACTCGTCGACGGTCCCGGCGGTGCAGACCAGCCGCAGGTCGGGGGCCTCGGCCAGCCACGCCCTGATGCCGTCCAGCAGCATCCGGTCGTCGTCGATCACGGACACCGAGATCTCGGGACGCACGTGCGACACCGTCTCCCCGGTGCGACTGTCCTGTCAAGACGTCAATTTTGCCCTCTGGAACGGCATAGACACTCTGAGCAACCCTCTGCGCGTGGTCGGGGCGTCTCGCGGGAGTGGCCCGTTGCCCGGCCGCAGCAGCGAAAGGAGGGCCCACATGCTCAAGTGGGAGAAGCCCAGCATCCGTAAGGCCGAGTTCGCGGCGCAGCTCGGCTGCGCCTGCGCCTGCGGGGCGCTGGCCGGCGCGGGTTCCGGGCACGCCAACTAACAACACCCGACATCGGTGGCGGGGGCCACGCCTGCCGTGGCCCCCGCTCGGAACGCGGAAGGTGGATCCCGTCATGCAGCTGTCGGGGATGTGGTCAGAGCTGGTCGTCCCGGACGACCTCGTTTACTTTCAGTGCCGGGACCGCTATCTCGTGGAGAACCCCGGCATCGCCGCGTGGGCGGTCGTCGGCGACGGAGAAATTGACGTGCTCCGGGCGCTCGCGTCCGGCGTCGAGTCCCCGGCCGACCCGGCCACGACCGAGCGGGCGCTGGCGACGCTGGTCCTCAACTGGCTGGTCTACCTCCCCGGGCAGCAACCCCGGATTCGGCCGGCTGAGCCAGCGCTGCGCATGGTCTATTACGCGATCACCGACGGGTGCAATCTGCGGTGCCCGTACTGTTACGCCTCCTCCACCCGCAAGCTGCCCGGCGAGTTGGAGCCGCACGAGTCGCTCGACCTGGTCGACCAGATCGCCGACATGGGCGCAGAACTGCTCATCCTGACCGGTGGCGAGCCGATGCTGCGCCCGGACTTCTTCACAGTCGCCGACCACGCCCGATCACGGGGGTTGCGGGTCAACTGCATCACCAACGGCACCCGCATCCCGGACGAGGCGACCGCCCGACGGATGGCGGACACCTTTGGCAAGATCACGGTCAGCCTGGACGGCGGTGTGGCGGAGGTCCACGAGCGGACCCGGGGCAAGGGCACCTTCGCGCGCACCGCCAACGCGCTCGCGCTGCTCAACGCCGCCGGCGTCAGACCCGACATCAACCACGTCGTGTCGCCGGACAACATCGGCGCCCTGGACCAGCTCATGACGTTCCTGGACGGCATCGACTTCGGCAACGTGCGGCTGATGAACCACACCGGCATCGGCCGTGGCGCCGAGGACGGGGTGCATTTCGCCTGGGAGCACCATCGCGACGTGCAGCGGTTTACCTGGACCAACCCGGTGGCGCAGAAGATCCTCACCGAGGGCCCCAAGGCGGTCAAACCGTGCTCGATCCGGGGCAACTGCGGGCTCGGCGGCACCGAGATCTACATCAACTCGCTCGGCGATGTCTACCCGTGCAAGCTGGTCACCGGTCCACTGCACAAGGCCGGCAACGTGCGCGCGCAGCGCCTGGCCGACGTGTTCGCCAACCCGGCGCTGTCCCAGCTGCGCACCAACACCGTGTTCGAGGGCGAGAACCTGGCCGACTGCCGGCGCTGCTACATCCGGGCCGCGTGCGGCGGCGGTTGCCGCGCGTACCACGCGGCTGAATCCGGATCGATCACCCGCAACAGCCGGCACCACTGCCGGATCCTGCGACACTCGATGATCGCCAACATCTGGCGCTCGAACGGTTTTACCGGCGTCGACCTGCTGGAGAACGAGTCCACCATGACGGTGCCCCGGCTGATCCGGGACGGCACGGTGCACCCGGTGTACGACGACTGGCGCACCGACACCGATCCCGCCGACGCGGTCCACCGCCGGGCCCTGCCGGTGCTGACCAACCGGACGGGGGCTTCGTCGTGCTCAGCGTGAATCCAGAAGTGGTGTGGGTGGACAACGACGACGAGGTGCGTATCTACCACCCTGGTACCGGGGAGTTCCAGACCTTGAACGCGACCGCCGCGCGGATCTGGCGCAAGCTCGCCAACGGTGCTCAGATCGACGACGTGGTGCGTGACCTGGCCACCGAGTTCGACGCGCAGGACGAGCACGACCGACGGCAGATCGACCGGGACGTCCGGGAGTTCGTCACCGAGCTGGGCCAGTTGGGCATGCTCGGGCCCAGCCGGACTGCGGAGGCGGGCCGATGACGACGGCCGTCGCCGGGTTCGCCGACCTGATCGCACATGCTCTTTCCGCCGGCCGGACGGCTCGCATCCCGGTGACCGGTTCGAGCATGTGGCCAGCCATCGACCCGGGCTCGGTCGTGACTGTCGAACCGGCCGCCTGGCCGCAGATCCGGCCCGGCGACGTGGTCGCGTACCGGCATCAGGACACCGTCATCGTGCACCGGGTGATCGAGCGACGCGACGACCATCTGATCACGGCCGGCGACAACAAACCACTGTTCGACCCACCGGTCGCCGCGGCAGCGTTGCTCGGCCGGGTCACCGGGGTCCCCGACCCGGTGGCACCGCCCGCGCCGACCTCGACAGCCGCCGCCGAAGCGACCGTGTGGGTGGTCGGCGACCGGGCGGCGGTCGCGCCGCCTGGCGTACGCCTGCGCCGGATCGCGCCGACCGAACTCGCCGCCGCGTTGCGCTCGGTAACCGGCACGATCGCCGGGGTGTCGGCTGCCGCCGTGCGACCGCTCACCGCTCTCCGCAGCGCCCCTCCCGGTCCGTTGACCGTGGTGATCGGGATCCGGTTCGGGCGCAGCGGTGCCAGCCGGACCGGGTACGACCCCGGTGGCCTGCCGGTGCTGCCGCCGGACGCGGTCCACCTGCACGTGCGCGCCGGTGACCCACTCTCCGACGTGGGCCCGGACGACGCGGTCCGGGCCGTCGCCGAGACGCTCGGCCACAGCGAGGGGACGGTGCGGTGACCGAGGATGCAGTGACCGCGACCGCCCTGACCAAGACCTACCCGGGCGCGTCGACGCCGGCCGTGGACCGGATGACCTTCAGCGTGCCGTCCGGGCAGTCGATCGGGCTGCTCGGCCCGAACGGCGCCGGGAAGACCACCCTGCTGAAGCTCGTCTGCGGTGTCTCGCCGCCCACCTCCGGTCAGATACTTGTGCACGGTGCCGCCCCCGACGGCGCGGCGCAGCGCGACCTCGCCGTGGTCCACCAGAGCGGCCCCTTCGACATGATGCTCACCGTGCGGGACAACCTGCGGATCGCCGCCGGGTTCCGCGGGCTGAACTGGCGCCGGGTGCGCACCCGCGCCGACGCGTTGCTCGACGAGTTCGACCTCGCCGGCAAGAGCGACGACCTGGTCTTCACGCTCTCCGGTGGCCAGCGTCGCCGGCTCCAGGTGGTGCGCGCGCTGCTGCGGGTGCCCCGGCTGCTGTTGCTGGACGAGCCTTCCGCCGGGCTCGATGTGGAAGGCCGGCGTCGGGTCTGGGACCTGCTCGACGAACTGCGCCGGACGCACGGCCTGACGTTGGTTTGGACCAGCCACCACATGGACGAGTTGGAGCGCAACTGCGAGCGGATCCTGGTCGTGCAGCACGGCAGGATCCTGCGCGACGGCAGTTCCGAGCAGCTCAAGGACGAGGCGGGCCAGGTCACGGCCGAGCTGCGTACCGGCTCCCCGGACGACTGGGCGGCGGTGGCCGAGTGCGCCCGGCTCACCGGGCTTGCCCCCGAGTACCGCGGTGAACTCTTCGTGCTCACCGGCGATGACCTGCGCCGCCGGCTGCCCGCGCTGATCGCCGCGCTCACCGAGCGTCAGGTGGCGATCGAGAGCGTGGCGCTGACCAGCTCCTCGCTTGAGGACGCGTTCCTGGCCCTGACCCGCGCGGAGGTGTCGAACCGATGACCACGACCACTGGGCCGGCCGCACCCGCCTGGCACGGCACCGGCCTGACCGCGACCCTGCGCCGCGAGTTCCTGCTGCTCACCCGCAACCGCACCAACCTGCTGTTGGCGATCGTGCCGACAGCGGTCTACATCACGTTGTTCGCCACCTCCCTGACCGACCTGATCGGCACGGTCACCTACCGGGGACAGCAGATCGGGTACGCCGACTTCGCGGTACCGGCGCTGATGTTCTCGTCCCTGCTCGCTGCCGCGACCACGTCCGGGACCGCGCTCTTCCAGGAACGGATGAGCGGCATGTCGCTGGAGCTGTGGTCCTATCCGCTGACCCGAGGCCAGTACGTGCTCGGCAAGCTGCTGGCTGGTTCGGCGCTGGTGCTCGCCCAGACACTCTCCGCGCTCGCGGTGACCGCGCTGCTGTTTCAGGGACGCTGGGCGGCCGACAGGTGGTTCGCGCTGCTGTGTGGCGCGCTGGTCGCGGCGTGCGCCTTCAACGGGCTGTACCTGCTGCTGGCCACGCTGGTACAGGACTTTCAGCGGTTCACCGTACTGATCAACGTCCTGGCGCCGGTGCTGCTCTTCGCCAGCCCGTCGTTCTACCCGATCGATGCGATGGGTACGCCGCAACGCTGGCTGGCCGCGATCAACCCGGTGACGTACGGAGTGACAGCGCTACGCGAGGCGCTGCTGTACGGTTTCGCGTCCGCGCTCCCGTACCTACTGCTGCTCGCCGCAGCCGCCCTGGTCTCGATCGCCCTCGTCGGCAGGTCGCTGGCCCGGCAGGCCCGCGGTCTCTGAGCAGGCTGCGCCGGACCTGGGCGGTGACCGACGTGGTCGGACGGATCAGGCCGCGAAGGCGTCGAGAGGAGCCGAAGCCCAACTGGGCGGGCCGGTGCCGGGGGCACCGGTCCGCCCAGTCGACTGGTCTGCCGGGCTCAGTTCCCCGTGCAGGTGGCGGTGACACCGCTGCCGTTACCGGTGCCCTGGAATCCGAAACTGGTGGTCTGACCGGCGGCCAGTCGTCCGTTGTAACTCTGATTCGTGACGGTGATGGTGCCGCTGGTGGCGCTGTTCACACCGTTCCACATCGAGCTGACCGACGCTCCGTTCGGCAGGTTGAGGGTGACCCGCCAGCCGGTGAGTGCGGTGCTTCCAGCCGTGACGTTGACGTTGGCGACGAATCCACCGTTCCACTGGTCCTGCACCGCGTAGACGGCGGTACAGGCGGGGGTCCCGCCAGGCGGGGTGGTCGGCGGGGTGGTCGGCGGGGTCGTGGGTGGGGTCGTGGGCGGAGTGGTGGGCGGCGGGTCGCCGTCGAGGGTCAGGTTCTTCTGCTGGACGCTCCACTGGCTGCGGCACAGGCCGCAGTTGGACCCGACGAAGTTGGTACCGGCGGTGGTGTCGCCCTTCAGCCGCCATTTGAGGTAGAGCACCGCCACCCGGCCGAACTCGCCTCCGTTGGGCTGGTCGTAGGTGCCGCCGTGCCCGACGTTCAGGTTGCCCATGAAGGCGGGCAGCCCGGCCGGCAGCTTGCCCCAGTCGTCAATGGCGTTCGGGTAGGCGATGTCGCTGGGCCCGCCGATGAAGTAAGCGATCGGCTTGGTCAGTCTGCGGAGCTGGTAGTCGTCGGCATCATTCAACAAGCCGCTGCTGAAGATGCCGGTCGTGGTGACGCGCGGGTCGTTCGAGACGGCGTAGGCCTCCAACCCTCCGCAGGAGAAGCCCGCCACGGCGACCTTGGACGTGTCGAGTTTGCCGTAGTACTTGCTGCCCTGCCGGGAGTTCTCGGCGACGGCCCAGTCGATGGACTGGGTGAGCATCTGGGAGGTGGTGGAGCCGGATCCGTTCGGGGCGCCGTTGGCGATGGCGAGGAAGCCGTGGGAGGCGATCTCGCGGAGGAAGTTGCCCTGCGACAGGCCGTTTGCGGAGCAACCGCCGTTGCCCCAGACCAGGATGGGAAGGCGCTCGGCCGGCAGTGTCTGGGGCCGGAAGATGGTGTGATTGGCCAGGCTGGCCGAGGTCTCGTAATCGGCGGGATAGGGACCGGAACCACCGACCGCGGCACCGGCCGGTGACGCGCCCAGCGCCACGATCACGGCGGTGGCCGGAACGATCGCGGCTACCAGGCCGGCGTAGATCTTCGATCTCCTGCTCATGCACCCTCCAGCGGATGTCGGGACGGGCGCTCCCTGCGGTGGTGGTGGCGGTGGTTCATTCGCATCCCGACCCCGGTGACCAGCGCTGGCCACGGGTCAGGTCGATGCGCGCGCGGACCGCCCGGCCGCGGTCCCCACAGGCAATCCGATGGGAGCTGTGTGCAGTTACTATCACTCCCGCAACGAAAAGTGTCAATGTTCGGCCTCGCCACCCGGTCCCCGGTCGCCGTCAGCCCCGCAGGGGGTGAGCTGCCGTACTTCCACCGGTCGGCTCCGGCCGGGTGGGGTCGCGCGAGGCCTGGAAGTGTGTGATCCACGAGGCGGCGTCCGGCCAGTACGGCGTCGCCACCTGGACCAGACGCGCCTGGGCGAGCGCCCCGAGCGCGGAATGGATGTCGAGAAACGTGTCTCTGGCCTGCTGGCGAGGCCAGGGCGTGGGCAGCAGATGGTTCGGCAGATCCGGATCGATGTCCGGGAACTTCCGCCAGGAATCCATGGCGGAGGTTCGGGCGACCAGCGCCCGGGCGGCGTCCACCTCACCGTTACGCGCGGCTGCTCGCAGCTCCGCGTACTGCTCGATGAAAGCCGTGTAGGCAGCGGCGAGTGCGGTCAGGTCGTACGCGGAGGCCGGACCGTGGGGCCCTGACTCCTCGTCGAAGCGTACGTGCATGATCGACCACCGGGCGTCCCCGACGGAGTGCAGCAGTTCGTTGAGCGCCTCCCGCACCGGCCCGGCCTCGCGTCCGGGCCGGATCCACACGCTGTCGTACAGGCCCACGAACCGCAGTGCGCTCAACGACCTGCGCACTGCGTGGCGAGCCGCCTGGCCGGAGCTTGGAAGCGAGAAGGAGACCATCACCCATTCACCGGTCCACCGTGGCGGCTGGGCACCGAAGTTCAGAAAGTGCTGCATCCGGGAGCGATGCTTGGCGATCGCCTGCGAGGTGAGGTGATAGACCGGTGGTCGTCCGTTGCCTCGCGTCGCGATGAGACCGCGCTTGACCAGCCGGGACAACGCCGCCCGGGCACTGGCCTCGCTCACCCCGAACTCACGCAGCATCGCGATGACCGCCGTCGACGGCAGATCGGCATCCGAGGAGTCGAGATACTCGCCGAGCAGGGTGGTCAGCAGATGTTGCGGACTGGAACCGATCTGGGCCCGGGGAATTCGGACCTCGTCGGCGGGCTCCTGGGCGTTCACCTCAACAGCCTGCATCACCCCCTGGCTCATCAGCTCGCCGGCCGTGGTGAACCGGCCGTGACGGCTACGCGCCCTGCCCCTGGTTCTGCATCAGGCCGCCGTCCATGAAGTACGTCGAGCCGGTCACGTAGTCGGCGTCGTCGCTGGCCAGGAAGACGGCGAGCTTGGCGATCTCCTCCGGCTGCGCGGCCCGCTTCCACGGGATCGACTGCACCTGTTCCTCCAGGAACTTCGGGTCGTCGATGGCTTGCTGGTTGAACGGGGTGAGCACCATGCCCGGCCCGATGTTGTTGACGTTCATGTGCATCGGAGCGACCTCCAGGGCGATGCTCTTGGCCAGTTCGAGCATGCCGCCCTTGCTGGCGTCATAGTCGGAGCCGCCGGCCCGGGCCACCTCCTGGTGTACCGAGGTGATGTTGATTATCTTGCCGTGTCCGCCCTGGTCGCGGCGGTGCCGGATGAAGCGCCGACAGCAGAAGAACATCCCGTACAGGTTGGTCCGGATCGCCCGGTCCCAGGTCTCGGTGTCCAGGTCGGCAACCGGGATACCGGAGGCGTCCACGCCCGCATCGTTCATCAGGATGTCCAGCCGGTCGAACTCCGCAAGGGCCTCGTCGAACATCGCCTCGACCTGATGCTCGACGCTGATGTCACCCTGGACCACGACGGCCCGCCGACCAGCCTTCTCGATCTCGGCCCTCGTGTGGTTCGCGCCCGCGTGATCGTGCAGGTAGTGCACCACGACGTCGGCACCCTCGCGGCCAAACTCGATCGCGGTGGCCTGTCCGATTCCCGAGTCCGAGCCGGTGATCAAAGCGGTCCTGCCCGCCAGCCGTCCGGTCATCAGAACTCCCTCCCTCGCTGCCGGTCGCGGCTTACCCGCCTGCCCCGGTCCTAACCGAGCGGGATGGCAGCCGGCGCACGGTGTTCCGTGCCGCCGTCCGACCGCGGTGCGTCCCTACCGTGCGATCCCGGTCTCCACCTGGTCGATGACCCAGGCGGCGTTGATCAAGCCGATGTGGGACAACGCCTGGGGGAAGTTCCCGATCTGGCTACCGTCGCTGCGGTCGATCTCCTCCGACAGCAGGCCGAGATCGTTTGCCCGGGCGGTAACGCTGTCGAAGATCTGCCGGGCCGCGTCGATCCGCCCGGCCAGCGCCAACGCCTCGACCAACCAGTACGAGCAGACGACGAAGGCACCCTCATCTCCCGCTCCCGTCCAGCGCTGCACAAGACCGTCCCGGGTCAGGTCGCGTTCGATGGCCCGCACCGTGGCGAGGACCCGCTCGTCGTCGCCGGGCAGGAACCCGAGGATCGGCATGCCGAGCACGCTGGCATCGAGATGGTCGGACCCGAACGCGCCGGTGAAGGCCCCGCTCGCCGCGTGCCAACCCTCATCGAGGATCGCCGCGCGTACCTCCTCCCTGGCCTTCGACCACCGGGGGATTGCCGCCTCGGCGTTGAGATCCCGCGCCAGTTTGACGGCCCGGTCCAGGGCCACCCAGCACGCCAGCTTCGAGGTCAGGTAGTGCCGCTCGCCCTCGCGCCCTTCCCAGATGCCGGCATCCGGCTGCCGCCACGTGTCGGCGGCCCGGTCGGCCAGTGACCGAAGCAGGTCCACGGCAGCGGGCGACAGGTCCGCGATCTGGTCCCGCAGGACCCACGCGCATTCCAGCACCTCACCGAGAACGTCGAGCTGCTTCTGCTGCCAGGCGTCGTTGCCGATCCGCACCGGCCGGCTGCCGCGGTGGCCCGCCAGGTGTTCCAGGGTGTGCTCGGTCAGATCACGCTCGCCGGCAGCGCCGAACATGATCGGTACGTGGTCGTCCCCGCTGACCGACCCCATCGACGCGGCCATCCAGTCGAAGAACCTGCGCGCCTCGTCGGGGCAGGCGGCGACCCACAGCGCCTTGAGCGTGAAGCTGCCGTCGCGTAGCCAGGCGAACCGGTAGTCCCAGTTCGCCGTGCCGCCGACCTCCTCCGGCAGCGAGGTGGTGGCCGCGGCGACCACGGCACCGGTCGGCTGGTAGGTCAACGCCTGCAACACCAGGGCGCTACGCCGGACCTGCTCGCGGTAGGGGCCCTGGTAGCCCTGGTGGATGCGATCCCACGACTGCCAGGCCTCGATGGTGTCGCGTAGGGCGGCACGCCCGTCCAGTGGCACGATCTGCTCGTCGGCGGCGCGGCGGTGGTGCAGCGCGAGCAGCGCGCTGTCCCCCTCGGCCAGCGTGAATCGTCCGGTCACCACTGGACCGTCGATGTCCAGCTCACGATCGCCGGTCAGGACCAGGCGGTCGGCTCCCCCGGATATCTCGATCCCCGCCGGCACCTCGGCGATCGAGGGACTTGTCAGCCCGTACTCCGGCCGGGCCGCGACCTCGATCACGACCTCCACCGTGCCGGAGATCGTCTCAAGTTGCCGCAGCAGGACGTGCGGGGACGTGAAGCCGATCCCGTGACCGCGTTCACCGAAGCCGAGACCGAGGGCGTCCGTCAGACGCAGGACACCGTCCTGGGTGTGGAACTCCGTACGGAGCACCATCGTCCCGTCCAGGTACTGCCGGACGGTCGTGTACGGTCCGGCCGGCCGGATCGACCAGTGACCACCGGTAGCGCCGAGCAGACGCGCGAAGACGCTAGGCGCATCGAATCTGGGCGGACACCACCAGTCCACCGACCCGTCCGAGGAGACCAAAGCGCTGCCCTGACAGTCGCCGAGCAGCGCGTAGTCGCTGATCACAGCCACACCCCGCGCGTACCCGCGGTGATACCCGATATGCCATCGACGGCGCTACTCCGGGCGCTCGCCCGCGCTTTCCGTGCGCCCCCGAGCCGCGGGCGAGCCTACTGCGAACGGGTGGCGGAGCCGCCGCATCGCTTCTTCGCTGCCATCGACACGAGCGCCCGAAACGTCGGACTCGTCGAGGGTGGGTACGGCGAGAAACAGCGCCGAACCGGGCTTGCCCTTCGATGCCATGCAGATCCTTCTTTGGAGAGCGGAGCGCAGGTGCTGCGCGAGATGAACCGCCGGGGACGTCGTGACCTCCGACGTTCGTTACCAGCCTGACAGGCGGCCTCCCGGTCGCGGACGACTGTCCGCCAACACCGACAGTACCCGCCTCCGGCGTCCGCGATACCCCCTGGCCGGTTCCGAACCGGACCCCGCGTATCTGCTGTTGGCTTGGTCAGCGGCGGTCGAGGGCCGACTGTAGGCGTTGGATGAGCGTCTTGCGGCCCTTGCCTGCGCGTTCCTCGCGTAGCGCCGCCCTGAGCTGACCGGTGTCGAGGTCGCGAACGTGCCGGGTCGCCTCGGCGACCGGCAGGTCGGTGAGCGACACGGACGACGCGGCGCTTCGACGCGCGCGCTTGGCCGGGCCGGTGTTGGCGACGTACTGCTTGCCGGACTTCGACGCCTTCCGCTTCTTCACGTCGGTCTCGCGTCGCTGCTCCGCGGAGAGCTGGTTCCAAGCCTGGTCAGGCAGGTAACGGTCGGTTTCGCCGTCGTGTCGCGCTCGCGTGCCGCCCTGCCTGGTCCGCCACTTCTGGTCCCCCCATTGCTGCAGGGACTTCTGCCGCTCGTCCTTCGGGCCCTGATAGCCGCCGCCGCGCTTCTGGTACTCCTTGGTGAGCAGCTGCGACTTGCGCGCCGACCACTGTCCCGGACGGCCGCCCCGGTCGGACGCCTTGATCTCTTCCTTGAGCTGTTCGCGCAGCTCGGGCTTCGTGTACCGCGCCATGTGCGCCGGGTACCCGCGACCGCGCCCCGTACGCACCCGAGCCAGGATCATCGGCACCAGGCTCCGGACGAGCCCGTCCGAGCGCAGCCGCGCATCGGACGGGCTCGCGGAGGATCACCGCCTACTGACCGTAGGCCTTCTCGGTCCAGCCGAGCGAACCGATCGGACCGCCCTGGATGTCCGTGCCGTCTCCGTCGGTCTTGTTGGCGTCGAAGTGCACGGAGACCGACCCGTTGGCCTTGATCCCGAGCAGCGGCCGACCGTTGGGGTGCTCCGCACAGTAGCCCGTGCTGAGACTGGTGAAGGGTGCCCAACCAACCGACCGCAGCACCTTCGAGGTGATCGTCTTCGGGGTGGCCCGGTTGATACGCCACTCCTTCAGTTGTCCGTTGGTCTTGGTGCCGATCAGGACATCCACCGCAGCGTTGCCCGTGCCCCCGCTGCGCTCGTAGACCAGGGTGTTTACGGTGTTCCAGCCGGTGCTGGCGAGCTTCACCGGCGCCGAAAGCGTGAACTCACCATCCACGTAGGTCTCGGTGTAGCGGTAGAGCGACGTGCCCGCCACCCGGTACAGGTACGGGGACGCCGTCGCGAGGATGCGGGTGTCGGCGAACCCGCTCTTGAGGCGGGTGGCACTCTTCGCCGTGACTCGCCACTCGCCGTCGACCAGCTCACCCTGGCGTCGCACCAGGTACAGCCAGCCGTCGGTCGGGTGCACGGCGTACTCGGTGCTGCGGAAGATGGTGTCGTCACCAGAGCCGCCGAGCTGCTGATGCGCCGACGGCACCCAGCCGAGCACGTCGTCGGTGTAGGCCGTGATGCTGGTCTCGCCGCCCGAGTAGCCGTAGCTGAGACGCTGCCCGTCGGATCGGTACGCCGCGGTGAAGGCACTGCAGTCCGCCGGGACGTCACTGAGCGCCGCGTGCGCCGGCCGGGCTGACCCGACGACTCCGGCCACGGCGAGACCGGTCGCGAGAACGGTCAACGCCGTCGCGGCAGCCGCGATGGTTTTGGGCATGAGGGACAGATCCTCCAGATGGTGCGCCGCAGGCGGGCACTCGGATAGGAAATCCGGACCGCCGAACCTTACGGCGGCGCCCGCACAATCCCCGCACATCTGGCGCATACGGCATCGCGCAACGGCCCGTTGCTACGGTGACCTCCGTGCCGGACGTAACCGGAGCGAAGCTGCCCGAGTCCACCGGTTCATGGCTCACTCACGACCCGCGGACCGCTTCGATTATCGTCTCGGCGATCTCGCTCGGCTGGGACACCGCCATCGCGTGCGAGCCGCCGACGATCTCCCGCTGGCCCCGTGGTTCGGCCCGCTCGGCCATGAATCGGTGCGCGGCGACCGGGATGTTCCGGTCGGCGTCCCCGAAGATGAACCAGCTGGGCAGCGATCGCCAGGCGGGGGCTCCGGAGAGCCCGTCGCCCAGGGCCTGTTCGGTGATCGGCCGCTGGGTCCGGGCCATGAGCGCGGCAAGGTCGGGCGGCACATCGGCGGCGAACTGCGCGTGGTAGGCGTCCTGGCCGATCGCCACCTCGTTGCCGCCGGTCGACACCGGGTACTGCACCAGCGTGCCGGCGAGCGTGCTGCCCGGGAACTTGCCGGACAGCGACAAGGCCGACTCACCGGTTTCCGGCGCGAATGCGTTGACGTACACGAGGGCGCGCACCGATGCCTCGTCAGCGGCAGCCTGCGTGATCACCATCCCGCCGTACGAGTGGCCGACCAGAATGACCGGCCCGCCGATCCCCCGTATCACGTCTCGCACGTACGCGGCGTCGCCCGCGACGCCCCGCAGCGGATTGGCGGCTGCCACCACGTCGTAGCCAGCGCCGAGCCGCTCGATCACGCCGTTCCAACTCGCCGACTCGGCGAACGCGCCGTGCACGAGGACGACAGTGGGCTGAGAATCGGGCATGACGCTGCGCTCCCTCACTCCGTGACGATGTTCACCGCCGGCCTCGACGGTGCGCCTGAATACCCGCCAGACAGGGGTGAAACCGGCCGGCAGGGCTCAGCAGGGCGACCGGGCGTCAGCACAGGGCTGGTGCGATGTCGACGGCGGTACCGGAATCGCGGATCAAGGCGCGGTATCGGAATACGGCCGGGCGCCGGCGATGAACGTGTCGAGGGCCGGCCGTGCAGCACGCCGCCGGGCAGCTGATCGCGCAGCGCCCGTACCACCAGGCGGGCAACGGGCAGTCGGCGCGGGCGTGCCGCCGCGGCGAGCACCACGTTGCCGTACCGCCGGCCGCGCAACATCCGCCGGTCGGCGACCACGCAGACGTCGGCGAAGACCGACCGCAGGGTGGCCGCCTGCACCCGGGTGAAGGACAGCGGCGGCAGGTCGGTGACATTGAGCAGGTAGATGCCGTCCGGCCGCAGCACCCGGGCCACCTGGGCGGAGAAGGCCACGGTGGCCACGTGCGGCGGCATCCGGGCCGCCCGGTAGATGTCGGCGAGCACCAGGTCGTACGCCCCGGCGGGCGCGGCGGCAACCGCCTCCTGAGCATCTGCGACGTGGAGCTCGACGCCGACCGGACGCGGCGGCAGGGCGCGTGCCACCAACTCGACCACAGCGGGATCCCGCTCCACCACCAGTTGCGCCGAGCCGGGCCGAGTCGCGGCGACAAAGCGCGGCAGCGTCAGCGCACCGCCGCCGAGATGCAGCACGTCCAGTGGATCACCGGCCGGCGCGGCGAGGTCGATCACGGCGGCCATCCGGCGGACGTACTCGAAGTGCAGGTACGTGGGATCGACGACATCCACGTACGACTGCTCGACGCCGCCGGCCAGCAGCGTGCGCCCGGTCGGCCGGGCCGGATCGACGGCCAGTTCAAGGCGCTCGTCGGCCTCCATGCACACGCAGGCTAGTGGGCACTCGGCAGGCCGGCGAGGCTGGGTGGGCGGCGCCGGTCGACTGACCTTCCGAGGCCGCGCACTGGTACGGATCCACATACTCCACTACCATCAGCCATCGAAACGTCACGATGAGTCGATCATCCGGCTGGTTTACGGGTGATTCGGTCTGCTTTGGGGGTTGACCAATGCCAGACGTCACCGGGGTCACCGCGCGGCCGTACCCGTTCAGCCCGCCCGACCGACTCAACCTCGACCCCCTCTACGCCGAGTTGCGGCGGGTCGAACCGCTCACCCGGGTGCGCCTGCCGTTCGGCGAGGCGGCCTGGCTCGCCACCCGGTACGCCGACGTGCGGATGGTCCTCGGTGACGCAGATTCAGTCGGGCGTCCAGCGTCGGTCGGGACGAGCCGCGACTCACCCCGAGGCAGATCGAGGGCGGCATCCTGTCCATGGACCCGCCGGAGCACACCCGGCTACGGCGACTGGTCGCCAAGGCTTTCACCGCGCGTCGGGTCGAGCAGCTCCGGCCCCGGACCCGGCAGATCGCCGACGAACTGGTCGACGCCATGGTGACGGCCGGGCCACCGGCAGATCTGGTCGAGCACTTCGCCACTCCGCTGCCGATCCAGGTGATCTGCGAGCTGCTCGGGGTGCCGTTCGCCGACCGGCACCTGTTCCACGTCTGGTCGGAGGCGATCGTCTCGACCACCTCGCTGTCGCCCGAACAGATTCACGAATACCTCGACAACCTGTACGGCTACATCGGCGAACTCGTCCAGCAACGGCGCCGGGAGCCCACCGACGACCTGATCTGCGCGATGGTGCGGGCGCGCGACGAGCACCAGGACCGGTTCACCGAGCAGGAGGTCGTGCAGCTTGCCGCTGGGCTGCTCGCCGCCGGCCACGAGACCACCGTCACCCAACTGCCCAACTTTGCGTACGTCCTACTCACCCACCCGGAGCAGCTGGCTTGGCTGCGGACCGAGCCGGCCCGGTTACCGACCGCGATCGAGGAGCTGATGCGGTACGTCCCGCTCGGGGTGGCGTCCGCGTTCGCCCGGTACGCCACCGAGGACGTCGAGGTCGGCGGGGTGCTGGTACGGGCCGGGGAGCCGGTGATCGGCTCCCTCTCGTCGGCGAACCGGGACGAGACCGTGTTCGCCGACCCCGATCGACTCGATCTCGGCCGCGCGACCAACCCGCACATCGGATTCGGGCACGGTGTCCACCACTGCCTGGGCGCCCAGCTCGCCCGGATGGAGCTACAGGTCGGGATCGGCACCCTGGTGGCTCGGTTGCCCGAGTTGCGGATCGCCGTGCCCGAGTCGGAGTTGACCTGGAAAAGCGGGATGATCGTCCGAGGTCTGGCGCGGATGCCGGTGACCTGGTGAGCACCGGCTGGCGGATCGAGGTCGACACCGATCGCTGCATCGGTTCGGGCAGCTGCGTGGGCATGGCACCGGCCCACTTCCGGATGGAGTCGGGACTGGCCGCCCCGGTATCGGCCACCGTCGAGCCGAACGAGGCGGTGATCGACGCTGCGGAGTCATGCCCGGTCGAGGCGATCGCCGTACGCGACGACGACGGCACGGTGATCGCACCGTCCTGACCCGACAGACGCTTGACCCTCTCTCCCTCCGCTCAGTAAGTTAGCTAACTAACTGAGAGAAGGGAGAGGTTGGTGAATCGCCAACCCGACAAACGCAGCCGGCTGATCGACGCCGCCGTCCGGATCGTGCATGAGCAGGGATTCGCCCGCACCACGCTGGCGGACATCGCCGGCGCGGCCGAGGTGCCGCTGGGCAACGTCTACTACTACTTCAAGACCAAGGACGCCATCGGCGAAGCTCTCGTCGCCCAACACGCTGGGCACTACGCCACGCTGCGTAAGCAGTGGACCCAGAGCGGTGATGCGCGGTCACGACTGGTGGCGTTCGTGCAGATGACGGTCGACAACCGCGCGGCGCTGGCCCGCAGCGGCTGCCCGGTCGGCACCCTCTGCGCCGAGCTGAACAAGGTCGGCGGCCCCCTCGCCGAACAGACCGGCGCCATCTTCGGCGAGTTGCTCGGCTGGCTGGAGGAGCAGTTCCGCGTGCTCGGTCGGGACGCCGACGCGGCCGACCTGGCCCTGCACCTGCTGTCCGCATTGCAGGGCGTGTCGCTGATCGCCCACAGCCTCGGCGACCCCGACTACGTCAACCGGGAGACCTCCAGGCTTACCGCCTGGATCGAAAACCTGTGATCCCCTCGGCTACCGCAAGGAGCAACCGTGACTGTTTCCCAGCCCGACCCGACCGGTGTCCTGGCGCCGGTCAGGATGGACATCGCCCTGCCGATCCGGCCGATGTCGGCCGGCAGCCCGACCGAGGCGACGGCATGAGCCAACAACCGCGTACCACGCGAGTCCTGGTCACCGGCGCCACCGGATTCCTCGGCCGCAACATCCTCGCCGCGCTGGCCGCGCGGCCCGATGTCACCCTCATCGCCGCCTGCCGCACGCCCGATCGGCTTCCCGCGGCCTTCTCCGGCGAGACCCGGGTCGGCGACCTGCGCGACCCCGAGTACCGCAGAGCGGTCGTCGACAACGTGGACGTCGTCTGCCACGCCGGCACCTGGGGTGCCTTCTGGGGCCACGCCGAGCTGGAGCGCCGCCAGTTCTTCGAGCCCAATCGGGACCTCATCGACCAGGCGATCGACCGGGGCGTCCGCCGCTTCGTCCAGACCAGCACGATCGCGATGGCCGCGCGCCCCGCCGACGGCGGCCCGATCGACGACTTCGCCCCGACCCGCCGCACCGGCTTCTGGCCCCACCTCGACCGGCTCATCGACCTCGACGACTACATGCGCCGCCGCAGCGATCGTGGCACGCAGATGGTCACCATGCGCCTCGGGCACTTCGTCGGCGCCGGCAACGCCCTCGGTATGGTGCCGGCTCTCGTACCCCGGCTTCGCACCCGCCTCGTGCCCTGGCTCGCCGGGGGACGGGCTCGGCTCGCACTCGTCGGCGGCAACGACCTGGGGGAGGCGTTCGCGCTGGCTGCGACCGCCGACGGGCTCGACGACTATGAATCGTTCAACATCTGCGGCCCGACCTCGCCCACCGCCCGCGAAGTCATCCAGTTCATCGCCGACGAGACCGGCTCCCCGCGCCCCTGGTTCAGCGTCCCGTACGCCGCCGGCTACGCCTTCGCCTGGCTGATGGAGAAGTTGCACCCCGTCCTGCCCGGCTCCGAACCCTTCCTGACCCGCTCTCTCGTGCACGTCTCCGAGGACTGGGACTGCCCCTCCGACCACGCCGCTCGCACACTCGGCTACACCCCGCGCGAGGACTGGCGGAACGCCGTCCGCGCATCCCTCAGCGAAGCCGGGGCCCCCGGTTACCCCTGGCCCCGCCTCGCTCAACCCGCGTAAGCGACGAAGGAGACGACACCGTCGCCATGGGAAAAATCCACAACGGACAGCTCCTGGCCCGACTCGACCTCACCACCATAACCGGGGAACCGGTCCAGATTCCCGGCCCGGATCACCTGGTCCACCTGCAATTCCGCCGCTTCGCCGGCTGCCCCATCTGCAACCTGCACCTGCGATCCATCACCCGACGACATGACGAGATCGTCGCCGCTGGCGTCCGCGAGGTCGTCGTCTTCCACTCCACCGTCGCCGCCATGCAGCCGTACCAGGGCGACCTGCCGTTCGCCACCGTCGCCGATCCCGACCGTCGCCTTTACGTCCGTTTCGGCGTCGACACCTCCCCGTGGGCGGTGCTGCACCCACGAACCTGGATCGCAGCCCTGCGTGGGGTAGCCACCGGCAAGACCGCACCCCCTGGGCGCGGGGAAAGTGCTCTCGGCCTGCCCGCCGACTTCCTCATCGGCACCGATGGCCACGTCCTCGCCCACAAGTACGGCCACCATGCCGATGATCAATGGAGCGTCGACGACCTGCTCGACCTCGCCCACCGCCGGTCGTACCCCACGTCCTAGGACCGAGTGGCGGCCGTCAGCCCTTCGAAGCGTCGTGGCTGGCGGCACCGCCTCGCTACCGATCAACGGCCGAAAAACTACCGGTCGACCACCGAAACTACCGGTTGAAAACCATGGATTTATCTGCCAGCCTGAGAGCCATCGATCGATGTGATCGCTAACATGCCGCCCAGCCCCTTGGAGGCACCGCACTAGCACACCAGGCCCCCACCACCTGCCAGGTCACCACATCCACCACCTCAGGCCCAACGTCCGCCATCACCCCGGCGGCCGACCTGGCCAACTCATCGCACCCACCCCCTACTGGTCAGGTGACCAGAGCCGACTCGCCTCCGGGCGGTAGTCGGGCGTGAGTCCCGGCTCCGGCCGGCGGTCTCAGCATCGTGGTTGCCCGCCGTCCGAGCGGAGCCTGCCACCACACAGCGACCGAGTTTCGTATCCCATCACTGGAGGATCAGCATGATCTCCCGGACCCGTCCCTCCGGGCGTCGACTTCGAACGCTCTCTGTCTCCGGAAGTGCCGCGATAGTTGCGGCCCTCGTCGTATCGTTGCTGCCCAGTCTCGCCCACGCCGCCGAGACCACCCTGGCTGCGGCTGCGGGCCAGTCCGGCCGGTACTTCGGTGCCGCGGTAGCGGCGAACAAGCTCAGCGACGGCGCGTACACGACGATCCTGAACCGCGAGTTCAACAGCGTCACGCCCGAGAACGAAATGAAGATCGACGCGACCGAGCCGCAGCAGAACAACTTCACGTTCGGCAACGCGGACCGGATCGTCAACCACGCCCTCTCCCGGGGCTGGAAGGTCCGGGGTCACACCCTGGCCTGGCACTCGCAGCAGCCTGGCTGGATGCAGCAGATGGAAGGCTCGGCGCTGCGGTCGGCCATGCTCAACCATGTCACCCGGGTCGCGTCCTACTACCGGGGCAAGATCGACTCTTGGGACGTGGTCAACGAGGCGTTCGAGGACGGCAACAGCGGCGCACGCCGTAACTCGAACCTGCAGCGCACCGGCAACGACTGGATCGAGGCCGCGTTCCGGGCCGCCCGGGCCGCCGACCCGGACGCCAAGCTTTGCTACAACGACTACAACACCGACAACTGGACCTGGGCCAAGACCCAGGCCGTGTACCGGATGGTGCAGGACTTCAAGCAGCGTGGCGTGCCGATCGACTGCGTCGGGTTCCAGTCGCACTTCAACGCGCAGTCGGCGTACAACAGCAACTACCGCACCACGCTGTCCAGCTTCGCCGCCCTCGGGGTGGACGTGCAGATCACCGAGCTGGACATCGAAGGCTCCGGCACCCAGCAGGCCAACACCTACCGCAACGTGGTCAACGACTGCCTCGCGGTGCCCCGCTGCAACGGCATCACGGTCTGGGGCATCCGGGACAGCGACTCGTGGCGCTCGTACGGCACCCCGCTGCTGTTCGACAACAACGGCAACAAGAAGCAGGCGTACACGGCCACCCTGGACGCGTTGAACAGCGCCGACCCCGGTCCCACTCCCACTCCCACCACGCCGGGTCCCACCCCCACCCCCACCCCCACGACGCCGCCGCCCTCCGACTCCGCCAGCGAGATCGTCGGCAGCCAGTCGGGCCGCTGCATCGACGTACCCAACGCCTCCCGCGACAACGGCACCCGCGTCCAGCTCTACGACTGCAACAAGCAGACCAACCAGTCCTGGACCTACACCTCGAACAAGCAGCTACGCGTCTACGGCGACATGTGCCTGGACGCTGGCGGCTCCGGCAACGGCACCGCGATCCAGATCTACAGCTGCCACAGCGGGACCAACCAGCAGTGGAACGTCAACTCCAACGGCACCATCAGTGGCGTCCAGTCCGGGCGCTGCCTGGACGTGTGGAGCACCTCCAACGGCGCGCAGGTTCAGCTGTACGACTGCCACGGACAGAGCAACCAGCAGTTCCGGCTCGTCTCCCTCGGCGGTCCCACCACGCCGCCGCCGACCACCACGCCGCCGACCTCGCCACCGCCGACCAGTACCTGCAACCTGCCGTCGTCGTACCGCTGGTCGTCGACGGGTGCGCTGGCGCAGCCGCGGTCGGGTTGGGTGTCGTTGAAGGACTTCACCCACGCGCCGTACAACGGTCAGCACCTGGTCTACGGCACCACGCACGACACCGGCACCACCTGGGGCTCGATGAACTTCGGTCTGTTCTCCAACTGGAACCAGATGGGCTCGGCAAGCCAGAACCAGATGCCCTTCGCGGCCGTCGCGCCGTCGCTGTTCTACTTCGCTCCCCGCAACGTCTGGGTGCTGGCGTACCAGTGGGGCGGGCCGGCGTTCTCGTACCGGACCTCGACCGACCCCACCAACGTGAACAGCTGGTCGGCGCACCAGACGCTGTTCACCGGAAGCATCTCCAACTCCAACACCGGCCCGATCGACCAGGCGCTCATCGGTGACGACCAGAACATGTACCTGTTCTTCGCCGGCGACAACGGCCGCATCTACCGGGCCAGCATGCCGATCGGGAACTTCCCCGGCAGCTTCGGATCGAACTACACCACGATCATGACCGACACCACGAACAACCTGTTCGAAGGCGTGCAGGTCTACAAGCTCCAGGGCCAGCAGCGGTACCTGATGATCGTCGAGGCGATCGGCTCCCAGGGCCGCTACTTCCGGTCGTTCACCGCCACCAGTCTGGGCGGCAACTGGACCCCGCAGGCCACCAGCGAGAGCAACCCGTTCGCCGGTAAGGCCAACAGCGGCGCCACCTGGACCAACGACATCAGCCACGGCGAGCTCATCCGCACCAACGCCGACCAGACCATGACCATCGACCCCTGCAACCTGCAACTGCTCTACCAGGGCCGTTCACCCAACTCCGGCGGCGACTACGGCCTCCTGCCGTACCGGCCGGGAGTACTGACCCTGCAGCGCTGACGGCGTGCAGGTCCGGCTTGGGCACAGCCGGCGCGGGCGGGCTCGGCGTACGTCGAGCCCGCCCATCCCGCAGGACACCCCACCCCACCACCAGGAGGTATCGACAGTGCGAGGACACGCACCCCACCCCCCGCCCCCAGGGGAAGCCCATGCCGGCCGAGTGTCCCCCGGCATTCGGCGACGACTGTTCAAGCTCGCCACGGCTGGGATCGCAGCCGCCGTCGGGATGTTCACCGTGACGGTGGCCACCAGCTCGGCGTCGGCCGCCGACAATCCGTACCAGCGGGGCCCGGACCCCACCCGGGCGAGCGTCGCGGCCGTCAACGGCCCCTTCGCCAACACGTCGGTCAGTGTCCCGACCGGGTACGGCTTCAACGGCGGCAGGATCTACTACCCGACCGACACCAGCCAGGGCACCTTCGGTGCCATCGCCATCTCGCCGGGCTACACCGCGTTGTTCTCCGCGGAACTGGCCTGGATGGGCCCGTGGCTGGCGTCGCACGGGTTCGTCGTGATCGGCATCGAGACCAACAGCCGTAACGACTTCGACACGGCCCGAGGTACCCAGTTGCTCGCCGCGCTCGACTACCTGACGCAGCAGAGCCCGGTACGCGACCGGGTCGACCCGAACCGGTTGGCCGTCTCCGGTCACTCGATGGGCGGCGGCGGGGCGCTGAGCGCAGCCATCCGGCGCTCGTCGTTGAAGGCAGCGGTCGGTATCACGCCGTACTCGCCGTCGCAGAACCTGGCGAACGACCGGGTACCCACTATGGTCATCTCCGGGCAGGCGGACACGGTGGTCACCCCGTCCTACGCCCTCGGCCTGTACAACAGCCTCCCGGCCTCGACCGAGAGCGTCTACCTCGAGGTCGCCGGCGGGGACCACGGGTTCATGGTCGGGCGGTCGAACCCGGTGTTGATCCGGACCATGCTGCCGTTCCTGAAGATGTTCGTCGACAACGACTCTCGGTACAGCCAGTTCCTCTGCCCGCTGCTGGACAGCAGCGGCGTGGTCACCTACCGCAGCACCTGCCCGTTGCTGCCGACGAACCCGACCACGCCGCCGCCGACCGGCACGCCGACTCCGACCCCGACTCCGACCCCCACGCCGACGCCGACCACCACCCCGCCGCCGTCCGGCTCCGCCAACGAGATCATCGGCACCCAGTCCGGCCGCTGCATCGACGTACCCAACGCCTCCCGCAACAACGGCACCCGCGTCCAGCTCTACGACTGCAACAAGCAGACCAACCAGTCCTGGACCTACAACACCACAAACAAACAACTACGCGTCTACGGCGACATGTGCCTCGACGCCGCAGGCTCCGGCAACGGCACCGCCATCCAGATCTACACCTGCCACAACGGCACCAACCAACAATGGAACATCAACTCCAACGGCACCATCACCGGCGTCCAATCCGGACGCTGCCTCGACGTCTGGAGCAGCAACAACGGAGCACAGATCCAGCTCTACGACTGCCACGGACAAACCAACCAACAATTCCGACTCGCACCCCTCGCATAACCACCACCACCCAACCAACCAACAACCCGTTCGAGGCCGGAAAGCTTTACCGGCTCTAGAGCTACCCCCGGCTCCTGCGAATCGGCACTAATCGGGCGGGTCCGGCATCATGCCGGGCCCGCCCGAACCACACCGACACCCCTCCATCGACCTCCCGGCCCGACATTAGGCGCTTCATTGACGGTCGTCAGGAAAGTGCTTAACGTTAGGTATCCACCACCATCGATGGAGGTACCATGAGGAAAACCAGGGCGGCGCTGGCCGGCCTAGCCAGCTTCCTGCTCCTCAGCTTGGGTTTTGTGGCGCTGTCGTCGCCGGCTTCCGCCGCGTCGCTGGTCGAGGTGACCAACTTCGGCAACAACCCGGGCGGCATGCGAATGCACATCTACGTGCCCGACAACCGACCCGCCAACCCGGCGATCGTGGTCGCCATGCACGGCTGCGGCGGGTCGGGTCCGGGCTTCTACTCGGGCAGCGAATTCGCCTCGCTGTCGAACCAGTACGGGTTCATCGTCATCTACCCGAGCGCCATGCAGGAGGCCGGGTTCGGCAGGTGCTTCGACACCTGGTCGGACGCGTCCAAGCGGCGTGGCGGCGGTAGCGACCCGGTCTCCATCGAGTCGATGGTGAACTACGCCCGGACACAGCACGGCGGGGACATCAACCGGGTCTACGCCACCGGCAGTTCGTCCGGCGGCATGATGACCCAGCACATGCTCGCGGTCTACCCCGACCTGTTCAAGGCGGGTGCGTCCTTCATGGGTGTGCCCTTCAACTGCTTCGCCAACGCGGCCGCCTACCCTCCCGGTGGTCCATGCACCAACGGCTCGATGAACCGGACCCCGCAGCAGTGGGGCGACATGGTCCGAGCGGCGTACCCGGGCTACACCGGCCCTCGCCCGCCGATCCAGCTGTGGCACGGCACCAATGACACCCTGGTGCCGTACTCGCTGCTTCAGGAGTCGATCGAGCAGTGGACCAATGTGCACGGCCTGAGCCAGACGCCGACGTCCACGGACACCCCGCAGGCCAACTGGAACCGCCGCCGCTTCGGCACTCAGGTCGAGGCGTACGCCATCCAGGGTGCCGGGCACAGTCTGCCCTCCAGCGGCATGGCGCGGGTCGCCATCCAGTTCTTCGGCTTGGACGGTTCAACCCCACCCACCACCACTCCGCCGCCGACCGGCACGCCGACTCCGACCCCGACTCCGACCCCCACGCCGACGCCGACCACCACCCCGCCGCCGTCCGGCTCCGCCAACGAGATCATCGGCACCCAGTCCGGCCGCTGCATCGACGTACCCAACGCCTCCCGCAACAACGGCACCCGCGTCCAGCTCTACGACTGCAACAAGCAGACCAACCAGTCCTGGACCTACAACACCACAAACAAACAACTACGCGTCTACGGCGACATGTGCCTCGACGCCGCAGGCTCCGGCAACGGCACCGCCATCCAGATCTACACCTGCCACAACGGCACCAACCAACAATGGAACATCAACTCCAACGGCACCATCACCGGCGTCCAATCCGGACGCTGCCTCGACGTCTGGAGCAGCAACAACGGAGCACAGATCCAGCTCTACGACTGCCACGGACAAACCAACCAACAATTCCGACTCGCACCCCTCGCATAACCACCACCACCCAACCAACCAACTGATCGGGCGGGCCCGGCAGCACGCCGAGCCCGCCCGGCCACGTCAGAGCGAGAGCGGACTGCTCAGTCCGGTCGCTCCGCCGTGCTCGTCCCCGCGGGCTGCCGGGTCGGGTGGTTCTGCCGTCGTCGTTGGCGCCACCAGCCGATCGCCGCGCCGGCCAGGAGGGCGGCCAGGATCACCGTGAGAGTCGTGGCCCCGGTGCGGTCGAGTTGAGTGGCCAACCAGCGTTGCGCCGCGCCGGCAGCGGCGATGATCGGGTCGTCGGTCGTGACATCGCGCAGAATCCGGATCTCGAACCAGCCGTACCAGGCCACGTAGGCACCGGCGACCACGAGCAGCGCGCCACCGAGGCGGGACAGCAGTGGTGCGGCGCGACGGATCCGGCGGAGCAGGCCGTCGCGGGCGAGGGCCACGGCGAGAGCGGCCACCGCGACGGTCAGGCCCATGCCGGCCGCGTACGCACAGAACAGCCCGACCCCGGCGACGATCGAGCCGGCGCGGAAGCTGCTCACGACGATGGCCAGGAACGGGCCGATCGTGCATGACAGCGATGCCGCCGCGTATACGGCGCCGAACACCACCATGGACGGCAGTGACCGGCGCACCGTCGGGGCGCGCCAGACCGCCAGCCGCAGTCCCGGCAGTTGCCGGCCGGCCAGCAGCCAACCACCCGATGCGAGCAGCAGCAGACCCAGAATGACGGTCACCCAGGGAAGGTGCCTCTGCACCGAGCCGGCTACGGGAGAGAGGACGAGACCGAACAGGCCGAAGACGGCGACGAAACCGACGGTCATCGCGGCGGTGGCGGCCAGGGCCCGGGCGACGGCTGCCCCACGGTCGGTCTCCGCTTCGCCCGCGACCAGCAGCGACAGGTACGCCGGCAGCAGCGCGAACCCGCACGGATTGACCGCGGCGAGCATCCCGGCGGCGACCGCCAAGCCCAGCGGTGCGTCCAGCATCTCAACCCACCAGCAGCGGATCGAGCAGTTCGGGCAGCTTGTCGACATCGACACGGCCGCGGGACACGACCGCTCCTTGGCTGTCGAGCACCACGAAGGTGCTCTGCTCGGTCATCTTGAACCGCTTCCAGACCAGGCCCTGTTCGTCGGCCAGTTGCGGAAAGCCGGAGATCTTGGCCATCCGCACGAAGTCGTGCATCGCCGGGACCTTGTCCAGACCAGCCACCCCGACCACGGCAACTCTGCCCTGGTACCTGGTCGCGAGATCGGTGACCGGTTTGGCCTGCCCCAGGCAGGTGGGGCACCACGGGGCCCAGAACCACAGCAGCGCCGGCTTGCCGGCCAGGCTGCGGCCGTCGAAGTTGCCGCCGTCGAGCGTCGGGACGGTGAAGTCGTAGCTGTCGGTTCCCACGTCTGTGGACCCGTCGGACGAGCTTCGCGACGAGGCCGCCTGATCACCGCTGTCGTTCGCGCAGCCGGCCAGCGTCAGCACGCCGACCATCATCAAGGCGAGGAGTGCTTGCCGTGCCTTCATCGGTACTCCTTCGTCGCAAGGTCGGACGGCGCTGGGACCTCCGTCCGCCGGACACGGGTAGTGGCGGCGGTGCACCATGCCGCTTGGGACGACGGGTGCCGGTGGGGTCGCCCGGGGTTCGGCGTAGCTGAGCCAGTATCGCGCGGCGGGCAACACGACGAATGGATGACGGTTGCCGCCCAGCACCCCACGGCCGGCCTGCGCCCGGACGACATCGTCATCCAGATGGCCGATGAGCGCACCGACACGCTGGAGGCGTTCATCGGCGCGTTGCGGTCCGCCGAACCCGGCCAACCCGTGTCAGTGACCTACCTACCTGCGCGCCGGCGACACCCGGCAGAGCAATGTCGTACCGACCGCCGCCACCCGCTGACGTCACAGTGCCCGTCGGTCACCGCAAGCGCGGGTTCGCGGGCATTCCCAGAGTGTGATGGCGTGTCTGCGCGCGACCGACTCCTTCGCACGGGTCTCGGACCACGGCCGCGCTACGACCCGAGGCGCCCCGGCGTCCGTGAGATCACCACGACGCTTTACGGATTCCGGGTAGCTCGCCGCGCAGGGCCATCTCGCGGAACCGGACGCGGGAGAGCCCGAAGCGGGTCAGCACGCCGCGTGGGCGGCCGTCGATCTGGTCCCGCGAGCGCAGTCGCACCGGGCTGGAGTCGCGCGGCAGCCGGCCGAGCCGGCGGACCGCCTCGGCGCGTACGTCCGGGTCGGTGTCCGGGTGGGCGACCGCCCGCTTGAGCTCCGCCCGCGCCTCGGCGTGCCGAGCGACGAGATCCGCGCGCCGGGCCTGCCGGTTGACCAGGCTCTTCTTGGCCATCAGCGTGCCTCGCGGAACTCGACGTGCCGGCGCACGATCGGGTCGTACTTGCGCAGGGTCAGACGGTCGGGGTCGTTGCGGCGGTTCTTGCGGGTGACGTACGTGTAGCCGGTACCGGCGGTGCTGCGCAGCCGCACGATCGGCCGGACATCTGTCTGGCGGGCCATCAGAGCTTCACTCCCCGGCTACGCAGCTCGGCGACGACCTTCTCGATGCCCTTACGGTCCACGGTCTTCAACGCCTTCGCCGTCAGGGTGAGGCTGACCCACCGCCGCTGCGACGGCAGCCAGTAACGGTGGTTCTGCAGGTTCGGGTTCCAACGGCGGCGAGTGCGCCGATGGGAGTGGGACACGGCGTTGCCGAAACTCGGCTCCGCGCCGGTGACGTCGCAACGTCTGGACACAGTGATCGCTCCTAGGTCAGGTGCCACGATAACGACAACGGTTTTCAGTATCGCATCAGCCGATCGGCCGGTTCCGCGCCGGGGTCGGTGACGATCTCGACGGCACAGTCGGAGCCGAGGCGGTAGCCGACTCCGCGCAGTGTCGTCACCACCGGCAGATCGACTCCGATCTTGGCGCGCAGCCGCCGGACGTGGACGTCCACGCTGCGGAGGCTCGTGTAGGGCTGACCCCAGACCTTGTCCAGCAGTTGCATCCGGGTGAACACCTGGCGCGGATGCTCGACCAGACACCACAGCAGGTCGTACTCCCGTCGGGTCAACACGACCTCGGCACCACCGCGGTACACCGCTCGCGCATGCGGATGGATCCGCAGATCCGGGTCCGTGTCACGCGACGGCGACACCCGCCCTGGGTCACCACCGAGCAAGGCGAGCAGGGCGGCGAGGCGGTCTGCGTCCTGCTCGCGCGCGCCCGGGGCGAGCGTCAGGTGGACCGTGACGGTGAGGACCTCGTCGACCTGGCACCCCTCCGCCGACACCGCCCTGTTCACTTCCGGAGCTAGCATGTGTATAGAATGACAATCGTTTTCAGTTAAGTCGAGAGGAATCCCATGTCGTCGTCACCACAGGCCCCGACCCGTGCGGTGACATCGGACGCCGACACCCGTCCGTCGCTGACCGTGTTGTCCGGGTTCTGGCCAGCGGCGACCTTCGCCGTCGCCCGTACGCTGCTCGCCGCCGACACCTCGCTGCTGCTGGTACGGCACGACCTCACCGGCATCCGCGACGGCGTCGTTCGGCGGGTGGTCCGCACCGGTGCCGGCATCATCGAGGACGAGCAGGTCACCCTGCGACACGGCTGTGTCTCGTGCACACTCCGCGAGGACGTGCTACCAACCCTCGTCCGGCTCAGCCGCAGCCACCCCGGCCGGGACCAGGTGCTGATGCTGCCCGAGGTGGTCGAACCCGAAGCCGTCGCCGCCGCCTGCGCCCACTGCCTCGTCGACGGCGCACCCATCACCGACCTGCTGCGCGTCGACTCCTACGTCACCGTCCTCGACGCCGAGCACCTGCTCGACGGCCTGGCCAGCACCGACGACCTCGCCACGCTCGGCATCCAGGCCGCCGACGACGACCACCGCGCGCTCGCCGACGTCGTCGTCCGGCAGATCGAGTACGCCGACACCCTCGTCCTCTGGGGACAGTCCCGCGAGGGGGCGTTCGACACCAGCCGGCTGGCGGTTCTCCTGCAACGGATGGCGCCCTGGGCGACCCACATCCGCGTCGACGGCGACCTCGTCGACGCCGACACGCTCACCCGACAACTGCGCCACACCCACCGACACCGGCCGGAGACTCCCGGGGTCCTCGCCCGTGGTCTGCAGGGCTACACCCTCGGCGCGCACGAGCCGGAATCCGACTGCGGAGTCGTCTCCGCCGTCTTCCGGGCCCGTCGCCCATTCCACCCCCAGCGCCTGCACGACGTCCTCGAAGACGTCAACGCCGAGATGATCCGCTCTCGGGGCCACCTCTGGCTGGCCAGCCAACCCGACACGGTCATCGCCTGGGATTTCGCCGGCGGCGGCCTGGCCATGGGCTCCCTCGGGCACTGGCTGGTCAGCCTGCCCGAGGACCGCTGGGAACACGTCGAGGTCCAGCGCCGCCTCGCCGCCACCCTCGACTGGGACCCCTACTACGGCGACCGCCACCAGCACCTGGTCTTCATCGGCCTCGACACCGACCCCGCCGAGCTGCACCGCACCCTCTCCGGCTGCCTGCTCACCGACGCCGAACTCGCCGACGGCGAACAGACCTGGCGCACCTACCCCGACCCGTTCACCGGCTGCTTCCCCCTCGCCACGGCGGAACTGACCGACACCGAAGGAGCACGACCCGCATGAAGCCCGGCATCCACCCCGAATACCGGCCCGTCGTCTACCGCGACAAGGACGCCGACTTCGCCTTCCTCACCCGCTCCACCGCCACCAGCGACCAGACCATCGAATGGACCGACGGCAACACCTACCCCGTCATCGACGTCCAGATCTCCTCCGCCAGCCACCCCTTCTGGACCGGGAGGCAGCGCCTGCTCGACACCGCCGGCCGCGTCGAGAAGTTCCGCAACAAGTACGCCCGCCACAGCCCCAAGGGCAGATGAGCACGGTTGCTACCGGTGGGAGCGGCAGGACCCGAGTCGCGGCAGCGACCTGCAGGCCGGCGGTGGTGGCGCAAGGCCGAGTGACAAAGCTGGTCACCCATTGCGAGACTGCCTTCACAAATTGCACACTGAGGCTGCATTAAGTCCTGGAAGTTGCGCGCTCGGCAACTTCGAGGCCAGCCACAGGAAGGGGTCCGCGATGGGGGCACCGAAGGCAGGAGCCGCCGGCAGACCCATGTCTGTGCCGGCCTGGAAGGCGCTGCCCAGCTTCCTCCGTGACGCACATCAGTCCCTGGTGGACGCCGGTGAGGCCGCCGGCGGTGAGGTCGTACGTCTCGGGCTCGGCGTCTCCAGTCCGTACCTCGTGACCCATCCCGACCATGTACGGCAGGTGTTGCAGGACCGGGCTGCCAACTACCCCCGAGGCGATGACACCGCACTCTGGCGCTCGGTCCGCAAACTGGTCGGCGACGGCATCCTCGCCGAGGGCGACACCTGGCTGGCATCACGTAGGACACTGGCCCCACTTTTCCGGCGTGGCCGCATCGACGCGCTTGTCGACACGATGGCGGAGGCCATCGACGAGACGACCGATCGGCTGGACACGGCGGCGGCAGCGGGCAGCGTCGTCGACATCGGCGCAGAGTTGTCCCGCCTCGTCTGCGCCGCCATCATGCGGGTCTTCTTCGACTCCCGGGTCTCGGTCGACGACGCGCTGCGCATCATGGCGGCGCAGGAGGACATCGTCACCTCCATGGCACCACGTCTGCTGGCTCCCTTCGCACCGTGGTGGATCCCGATGCCGGGCGACCGTCGCTTCCGCCGCTCCGTGCAGACCATCGACGGAATCCTGCTGCCGGTCCTCCGCGCCGCGGTGCGCCAACCCGGCGACGGCGACGACGTGTTGTCGACGCTGGCACGTGCCCAACGTGACGGCCAGCCGTTGTCCGAACGGCAGATGCGCGACGACCTGGTGTCGATGGTGGCGGTCACCACGGAGACGAGCTACGTCGTGTTGACATGGCTCTGGCCGGTCCTCGCCAACCACGCCGACGTCGCCGACCGGCTCTACGCAGAGGTCGATCAGGTTGTCGGTGCCGGGCCGGTGCGGGCGGAGCACCTGCCTCAGCTCACCTACACCCAGATGGTGCTCAGCGAACTCCTTCGGTTGTACCCGGCGGGTTGGATCGTCCCCCGGCGCGCATTGGCTGCCGACGTGCTGGGCGGAGTGCGGATTGAGCAGGGCGCGACCGTCATCCTCTCCCCGTACGCCACCCAGCGGATGAAGACCTACTGGGGTTCCACCGCCGAATCCTTCGATCCGGAGCGCTTCGCACCCGGCCGCGCCGACGCGGACGCGCCTCACCGCCATGCCTACTACCCGTTCGGGCTCGGCATGCACAGATGCCTCGGGGAACACCTGTTCAACGTGGAGGCCCTGTTGATCGTGGCGACCTTGATCAGTAGGTTCCGCTTCACACTGACTGATCCCACAGTGCCCGCACCACGGGTCGCCGCCTCACTGCGCCCCCGACGGCGAGTCGAGCTGACCCTGTCGCGTCGCGAGCACTCCGTCGCCAGCAGGAGCCACTGATGCCCTCGGACACCCTGGCCGCCACGCTTGAGCAGAGCGCCGAACAGGGACGGATCTGTTCCGTGGCCGTGCGAGGGCAACGCGACCTGCAGGACCGGGTCGCCACGTATCCCGCTCTCTTTCCCGATCCTCCCGTCGATGCCGCCATGCTGAGCGCTCTGGCACTGTCCACCGCTTTCATCGCCCCGTGGTGCACCGCCGCCGAACTGCGTACCGCGAACCGCGCATCGCTGTGGGTGACGGCAGAGGACTGGCGGATCGACTCGGAGATCGGCTCCCTGGAAGAAGCCACTGCCACCGCCACCGCCTGTACCGCCGTAGCGGCGGGTTCCGCGCCAGCCGACGGCGACCAACTCACGCAGTTCCTGGCGGACATCCGCGAGGATCTGGCAGCTACACCGCTGTTCTCACGCCTGGGTCACCTGTGGCAGGGCGAGTTGCGTCGCATGCTCGACGCCGAGCTACGGGAGTGGCGGTGGAGAACAGACCGAAACAACAAGATGGCCGAGCTGCCGTCTGCCGGTGACTACCTGGCCAACGCCGCCGGCTACGGCGCCACCTGGGTCAACATCTCCCATTGGATCGCCACGAGCGCGGTGGACACCGAGGAGCACTTGACCGCGCTGGTCACCGCCAGCTACGAGGTGGAGAAGGTTCTCCGGCTGGTCAACGACCTGGCCAGCTACAACCGGGACGTCAAGGCCGGCGATCTGAACATCCTGATGTTGGGCGTCGGCGAACACGAGGTGCGCCAGCAGGCGATCGACCTGGCCGACCGGTGCCACAAACTGCTCGACCCGCTGGCCGGGGTCAGCCCGCGGCAGGTGACCTACCTGCGGCGTGTGCTCGGCTTCACGGCCGGCTTCTACCACGGGACCGACTTCTGGGCATCCCGGTGACAACCGTCAGCGGGCGGAGACCGACCAGCAAGACCGCCGCCGTACGCGGGCAGGTCCGCGACCTCGTCGCGGAGATGATGCGCGATCCAGCTGGCCGCACATCCCCCTCACCGTACGAGACCGCCCGGCTGGTGAGCCTCGCCCCGTGGCTGATCGGACACGGCGACCGGGTGCGCTATCTGCTCGACACCCAGCGGGCCGACGGCGGCTGGGGGCCCCCGGGGGGTTACAGTCTCGTCCCCACCCTGAGCGCGACAGAGGCACTACTGACGGTCCTGCACGCCGATCCACCGGCGGACCGGGCGCGTCTGGTTCACGCCGTCGACCGGGCTCTGGTCGCCCTGACCGGGCTCGTGAACGACGGTGGTCCGTTACCCGACACCCCGGCCCTCGACATGATCGTCCCCGCACTCGCTGATCGCATCAACGACCACATTCACCGCCCGGCCATGCCGCCGCCAGCCGCTCTGGAACGGTGGCAGCGCTCCACCCCGCTCGGCCTACCACGTGGCGTGACCCGACAGCGACTCACCGCCGTACGTCACCTGGTGGCCACCGGCGCACCTATCCCCGACAAGCTGCTGCACGCGTTGGAGGTCGTGGCCGACCTCGCCCCCGCCGCGGGCGGCGTCGTACCAAACGCCTCGGGCACGGTGGGTGCCTCGCCGGCGGCCACCGCCGCGTGGCTCGGCAGGCCCGACCGTCCCGGCGGCCACGGGGCGTTGGCATACCTGGAAGGCGCCGTCGATCGCTACGGCGGTCCCGTGCCGTGCGCAGCCCCGATCACCGTCTTCGAACGAGCCTGGGTGACCACCATCCTGGCTCGCGCCGGCATCGACCTGACCGGATCCCAGGGGCTGGTGGGCAGCTTGACCGCCGACCTGGGGGCGACCGGAACGCCGACGGGTCCTGGGCTGCCGACCGACGCTGACACCACCGCCGTGACTCTGGCCGCTCTCGGCCGCCTCGGCGTCTCGGCGTCAACCGACTGTCTGTGGCCTTACGAGACACCCGAGGGTTTCGCCACGTGGCCAGGTGAGGACGGTTTCAGCACCACGACCAACGCCCACGTGCTCGACGCTTTGGGCCAGCGACTGGCGGAGCAGCCGGGCGCGCAGCCGCGCCATCGCGCTGCTGTGCGACGGCTGGTGGCGGCCCTGCTGGATCGTCAGGAACTCCAGGGGAGTTGGGCCGACAGGTGGCACGCCTCGCACTACTACGCGACTTCCTGCTGCGTGCAGGCGTTGGCAGAGTTCGGGGAGCCGACGACAGTGGCGAAACCGCTGGATCGCGCGGTCGAGTGGACACTTGCCGCCCAACGCACCGACGGCGGCTGGGGCACCTGGAGTGCTACCGCAGAGGAAACGGCTTACGCGTTGCACATCTTGCTGGCCAGCGGCACCCGGACACCCAAGGTAATTGACGCGGTTGGTCGCGGGCACGCCTACCTGTGTCAACACGAGGGCACAACGGGACCGGCGCTGTGGCATGACAAGGATCTGTACCAACCCACCTTGATCGTCCGCGCCACAGTTCTGGCAGCCCAGCACAGTGCCGGGAGGCTGCTGACCTACCTGTCCGAATGCGCGTAGATGTTCGGCGGTCACGACTGACAGCATTCGCCTCAGGACACACGAGTCCTTTGTGGACGTCACACTTAGTGACGGTCTTGAGTCAATAGTCAGATAACTGCTAGCGTGCGTCGGTCTGCCTACACCGGCGGCTTGGTCGGCATGCCTCTGCCGACAAGTTCCTCTGCTCGGCATCGGACGGTTCAATGCGGTCTCGCAGCGCCAATCTGCGCACCAAGGTCATCGCGCTCCTCGCCTCACTCGTCGCTCTCTGGGCATTCGCCGCCTGGGTTACCCTCCGAGACGGTGTGGACCTCCTTGGCGTCCAAGCGATCGACAGCCAGATCGTCTCCCCGAGTGAGCCGCTGCTGCTGGACCTCCAGGTTGAACGACGCCTAGCCGTCGTCTACCTCGGTGGTCCCAGTGCCGACCGGAAGAACGCACTCGACGCCGCCCGTCTGGCGGTCGACAAGAACGCCACCGCCTTCAAGTCCACCGCGCGTAGCTGGCTAGCCCGTATGGCCAGCAGTAGCGACGCCGAACAACGCGTGAATGAGGCGATCGCCCAGCTCGATCGACTGCCGGAAGTCCGCGAGTCAATCGACGATCGGTCAGTCGACCGGGCAAGCACCATCGGCACCTACAGCGACCTCGTCGAGTCGATGTTCGCCGTCTACGATGTCGTCGGCACGCTCGATGATCCCGAAATCCAGCAGGACACCCAGAATTTGATCGAGCTGTACCGTCTCCGCGAGATCATCTCGCAGGAGGACGCCTTGCTCACCGGCGCTCTCGCCGCCGAACGGATCACCGCTGGTGAACAGGTTCGGTTCACTGAGCTGGTCATCGCGCAACGCTTCGTCGCGGATCGCACCCAGCTGAACGACTCCGACCAGGCCGCCTTCAACCAGGTCCTCAACGGAGATGCGTTCCGGAGCCTGCGTCAGCTCGAGGACCGGGTGATCAGCACTCGAGGATCGGCCCGTCCAGACGTTACCGCTGAGGAATGGAACGAGGTCGCACCCGCGGCGTTGACCCATCTGCAGGAGATGGTTCTCGGCAGCGGTGACAATCTGGTGCAGCGCGCGGTGCCTGTCGCGGTCGGGGTGATCGTCCGGCTGGTCCTCGCCGCCGGCCTGGGTCTGCTGGCGGTCATCGCGTCGATCGTTGTCTCCATCACCACCGCGCGTGCTCTCGTAGCTCAACTGCAGCGACTCCGTGACGCGGCCCATCAACTCGCCGACGAACGACTCCCCGCGGTGGTGGAACGCCTTCAGCGTGGCGAGAAGGTGGACGTCGCCGCCGAGGCACCGCCGCTCGACTTCGGCGCTGACGAGATCGGGCAGGTCGGCCAGGCCTTCAACGCCGTTCAGGAGACGGCTGTCCGTACGGCCGTCGAGCAGGCGGAACTACGCCGCAACGTACGCGACGTGTTCCTGAACCTGGCCCGGCGCACCCAGGCCCTCGTCCACCGCCAGGTGACCCTCCTCGACGAGATGGAGCGTCGTCAGGAGGACGCCGACGAACTCGAAGACCTCTTCCGCGTCGACCACCTCGCCACCCGGATGCGGCGCAACGCCGAGAACCTCATCGTTCTCTCGGGCGCGACGCCCGGCCGTGGCTGGCGCCGCAACGTGCCCATGGTCGACGTCGCCCGCGCCGCCGTGCAGGAGGTGGAGGACTACACGCGGGTGAAGGTGATGCCATTCGGGTCGGTCGCGCTCGCCGGCCGGGCCGCCGGTGACATCATCCATCTGCTCGCCGAGCTGATCGAGAACGCCCTGACCTTCTCGCCGAAGAGCACCCCTGTCGAGGTGCGTGGACAACTCGTAGCCAACGGCTTCGCCATCGAGATCGAGGACAGAGGTCTCGGCATGGCCGAGGACGATCTGGCCGCCGCCAACGCCGACCTCGCCACCGCCGCCGAATTCAACCTCGCCGACGCCAAGAAACTGGGGCTGTTCGTCGTCAGCCGGCTGGCCGCGAAACACCACCTCGCAGTGCGGTTGAAGCCGTCACCGTACGGCGGGACGACGGCAGTCGTGCTCCTCCCCAAGGACCTGGTCACGACCGCCGACCCGATCGGCGCGGCCTCCTCCCCGACGGTGGGTACGTCCAGAGACGCGGTTGGCGCCAGCGACGCCCAGCGCGTCCCCACCCCCCGGCCTGCCTCTGTCGCCGTCGCGGAGCCCACACCCGTGCACGGCGAAACGATGGAACTGCCCGCAGTGCGCCCGCTGCGTGCCGCCGCTGACGCCGCCGCGACCGTCACCGAAGGACCGGTCAAGAGCGCGCCCAGCGTACGGCAGCGGCCCGAACCTGCTGCCGAACACACCGAGCACACTGAGCACGGCCTGCCGATGAGAGTCCGTCAGGCCAACATCGCGCGCCAACTACGCGACTCGTCACCAGGCCAACCACAGCCACCGGAGGACGACGAGGCGGGGCGATCCCCCGACGACATTCGCCGGATGATGGCCTCGTACCAATCCGGCACCCGCCGAGGGCGCGATGACGCCGCACGTCTCGTTGACGCCGACGAGGACGAGCAACGCAACGCCGCCGACAACACGTCCGCGGCCGAAACCGACCGGTAAGAAAGAGGAACGGGCAAGTGCAGCAGAATTCCACGGGCGATTTGGCCTGGCTGCTCGACGACCTGGTCGGGCGCGTCAAGCAGGCTGAGCATGCCATCGTGCTCTCCGCTGACGGACTGCTCATGGCTTCCTCCGCCCAGCTCAGCCGAGACGACGCGGAACATCTGGCCGCGATGGCATCGGGCATCCAGAGCCTCGCGAAGGGTGCCAGCAAGCGGTTCGGCGGCGGACCCGTGCAACAGACCATCATCGAGATGAAGTCGTCGTTCCTGTTCGTCACCGCGGCCGGAAGCAACGCATGCCTGGCCGTCCTTGCGGCCGAAGACACCGACGTCGGACTTGTCGCGTACGAGATGGCAATGGTCGTTGCGCGAGCCGGCAAGTTCCTCGCCTCTCCGACCCGGCCGAGCCAGCACACCAACAACTAGGGGCCGCCATGACGATGCCCGACGAAGAACCAGTCTGGTTAGATGACGAAGCCGGGCCGGTGGTCCGGCCATACGCCGTTACGGGCGGACGAGCCAAGCCAGCCAACAGCTTCAATGTGGTCGCTCTGGTCCTTTCGACGCGATCGGCCCCGCCATCCGAGGTGGGGATTGCACCAGAACAGGCGCGGATCATTCACCTCTGTCAACGACCGCTCGCACTCGCAGAAGTGGCCGCGCATCTCAGCCTGCCTCTTGGCACCGTCCGAGTGCTGCTGGACGGACTGATCGCGCAGGGATTTGTCCAGGTCAACGATCCTCGTCAAGCCGCCACCCTTCCCGACGACAGCGTATTCGAGGCGCTCATCAATGGACTACGTCAACTCTGAGCGGACGGGCCAAGTGACCCTTCCCACCGCCATCAAAATCCTCATAGCGGGTGGCTTCGGCGTAGGCAAGACCACCCTCGTGGGATCCGTCAGCGAAACCAAGCCTCTACGCACTGAGGAGGTTCTCTCCGAGCAGGGCGTGGGTGTCGATGACATCTCCGGCGTCGAGACGAAATCGACAACGACCGTGGCGATGGACTTCGGCCGGATCACCATCAGCGAGGAACTCGTTCTCTACCTGTTCGGCACCCCAGGCCAAGACCGCTTCTGGTTCGTCTGGGACGAACTCACGATCGGCGCCCTGGGCGCCGTGGTCCTGGCAGACACCCGGCGGCTCGCCGACTGCTTTCCGTCCGTCGACTACTTCGAGCGGACGAGGCTGCCATTCATCGTGGCCGTCAACTGCTTCGAGAATGCCCGCCAGTACAGCCTTGACGAGGTGCGACTGGCCTTGGACCTCGACCCGGACGTGCCTGTCATGTTGTGCGACGCGCGAGAGCGGCAGTCATCCAAAGAGGTTCTCGTAGCGCTGATCGAGCATGTCAAGAAGCAAGGGCTCAGCCGCAGACCCGAGCCGGTAGGTCATTGACCGGCGGCCTGCCGCCACACTCCTCACACTCGCTCGCGGAGTACCCAAACCAGGTTCGCAGGCGCCTCACGCGCCAACGTCAGGGAGAAGGCTGCGCCCCTCCCAGGTTCCATGTTCCGACAACGGGCGGAACCGCATGAACGCGGATTCGTGGTGGAAGTCCCGGCGATGCTGTTCAGCCATGGCGACGGTATGTGTCTGTGCCTGTGGGACAGCGCTGCGGCCGTACACCATGTCGGTCATCTCGCGGACGCTGCGCCAGATCGTGAAGGTGGAGAACGTGTTGGGCGGGCGTACCGCTGCGGTGGCGAACGTGGTGCCGGGGTGGCGGGCGACCAAGCGTTCGACCGGCCGCCCCCACTTCAGGAACCGGGGTAGTTCGGGAAGCTTGAGCCGGGCGAGGGTGACGGCCACGATCGGCTCCTCCGGATCCCATCGGCCCGCCTGCATCGGCAGGCCGGCGAGGGCGGCCACCTCGCCGTAACGCCGCAGGTACTGCAGTCGCACATGCCATCCGCCGTCGAGCCGCCGCCCTAGATCGTCGTCTGCGAGGAACCGATCCAACGCCGATTCGTCGTCCCATTCGGCGAACATCGCCAGGCGTCGCAACTGCATCCGTTCCACCGACAACGCCGGGGAGCCGAGTCGCATGAGCGCGAGGCATTCGGCGTGCCGCAGCCCAGCCGCCCGGGGCCTGCGACGCAGGGTGCGCAAGGTCAAGGCCGGCGGAAGCAGTGCGAGATGGAACGAATGCATCATCGGCCCATGATCCCAGTCGTCCGCGACCGCGTCCCCTCCCGGAGCGTGCGACCGGCGGCGGCAGGCGGACGGTTGGCTTCGTCAGCAGCCGGTTCAGTGCCGGTCGCCTCGCCATCTGCACCCGTTCTCCGCGCGCAAGGTTAGGAATTACTCGGCACCCCATGCGGTACGAGGGGTATCCGGCGCACTAGCATTGCTGCGTTCCAGCGGCTGAAACGAGGCGAGATGCGTTGGCTCCGGCAGTTGCTGGGTAGCAAGCGGGTCCAGCTCGATCCAGGGCGGCAGCAGGCACTGCTGCGGGATGTCCGGCACCGGTACGGCGTCGGCTCGCCGGCCCGGTTCTCCGAGCAGGTCGAAGCGATCACGCGGATACTGAACGACGACGACGGCCTGGTGGTGGCGGCCCGGATCGTCAGCGAGGTCGCCGACGAGGCTCACGCGGACCTGCAGGCCCAAGCCCACGACGTGCACCGGCGTACGGGCCGGCGACTCCTGGTGCACCGCCGGAGCTACCGACCGCTGTGGAAGGAGGCCGGGCCGGCACTGCGGTGGCCACTGTTCGCGCTGCCGGGCGGGCTTCACCCGTACGTGCAGGTGAGCGCCGCCGTCTCAGTGGTCGGCAGCCGCGCGCCCCGGCTCGGCCAGGTGACCGACCCGGATCTGTTCCTGGCCCGCGTGTTCGAGGTGCTCGATCTCACCATCATCGGCTGCGAGTACGGCCAGGTGCGGGTGGACACCGACGCCGCAGCGCTGGCCGACCGCCTGATCTCGACCGCCGGGCAGGTTCTCGCCGCCATCGACGACCCGCCCCGCCTACCGCCGCCGGTACGCGAGGCGATGCGCCGCAACAACACCCTCGACGTCCACGATCCAACCGGTCCTCGGGTGGTCGGCGGCATCAACCTGGGCGCGCGGATGCGGGAGACTCTGCTGGTGTAGAACCCGAAGTGAGCCGGTCTGTGGCCGAGCGTCCCGCTCGGCGCAACGACTTTGGCGCGTGAATCGCGTGGACAGTGATAGCTGAGGGCGATGTATCGGGGTCGCGAGCAGAGTCCGTGCGGGGGAGGCGGCATGGGCCTCTTCCGGCTGCCATCATTCGGGCCAGATGTACACCAGCAACCCCACCACTAAGCTTGATCTTTAACCCCCTGAGGTCCTGTGGGGATCCCGGCGGATGATGGAAACAGCCCAATCTCGGTCGGTTCACCAATCAGCACTCCGGCGATGCCGGGCCGCTCGTTCCCGGACCACACCGCCGCGTAGAGGTCACCACTCGGTCCGCCGAGCAGCGGCATCCACCGCGTACCAAGCACCGGATCGTCCTCATACGTTGGCCGAAGGGCAGCGGCCTCAGCCGCCGACAGCGGCCGGTAGCCGGGGACCAGGTTCACGGTGTCCTGGATCTGCCCGGGCTCGGAGCGAACTCCGTTACACCAGCCGAACCAGGTGGCCACGTCCTCGGGCACGGGCGCACCGTACGCGCGCTCCACCTCCCCGCGGGAAGTACCCGGCACGAGCAACGAGGCGACTGGACGACCTAGCTCACGGACGATCGTCACCAGTTCGTCGAGACGGTCGATCAGCATGTGCGCTCCCGTTCGTCAATTGACGTGCACATGTCGGGCACCGGTGGCGCATCCCCCGATGGGTGGCGAAATGCCCTTCGTGTTAGCCAGCCCTTGGTGGATGGAATGTACGCGGCGGCTACGGTTGATGCTCCGGAGGGTCCGCTGGAGGAGGCGTCGAACAGGCCGTGGGTGGCTATGGCGTGCAGGTCACGCTCGTGTTCGTGTTGGTGTTGGTAAACGCGGTGTTCGCGGGCAGCGAGATGGCGCTGGTGTCGCTGCGGGAAAGCCAGCTACAGCGCCTGGAGCGGACCTCCCGGGGCGGGCGGGTGCTGGCGAAGTTGGCGCGGGACCCGAATCGCTTCCTGGCCACGATTCAGATCGGCATCACCCTGGCGGGTTTCCTGGCGTCGGCCGCGGCGGCGGTGTCCCTGGCCCAGCCGCTCGTGGGCCCCTTGGGATTTCTCGGCGGCGCGGCGGAGCCGGTGTCCATCGTCGTGGTGACCGTCCTGCTGACGTTCGTCACGCTGGTGCTGGGTGAGCTGGCACCGAAGCGGATCGCCATGCAGCGCGCCGAAGGTTGGGCGCTGCTCGTCGCCCGCCCCCTCGATGCGTTGTCGGCGTTCTCCCGGCCGGCGGTCTGGCTGCTGAGCAAGGCCAGCGATGCGGTCGTACGCCTGAGCGGCGGTGACCCCCGCGCCCGGCGGGAGGAGGTCACCACCGAGGAGTTGCGAGACATGGTCGCCGCCCAGCGCAACCTCACTCCCGAACACCGGATGATCATTTCTGGCGCCTTCGAGGTGGCCGAGCGGATCCTGCGGGAGATCCTCGTCCCGCGTCGCGAGGTGGTCACCCTCTCTGCGTCGCTGACGGCACCGCAGGCGCTGCGCGAGCTGGGCAAGTCGGGACAGACCCGAGCCCCGGTCGTGGGTCGCGGCGGCCTGGACGACACCGTCGGCGTGGTGCACATGCGGGACCTGCTCGACCAGGAGGGCCCGGTCGCCCAGTACGTCAGCCCGGCGGTGTATCTGCCGGAGACGTTGAAGGTCACCGAGGCGATCCGGGAAATGCGCGCCCAACGGCAGCAGTTCGCCCTCGTCGTCGACGAGCGGGGATCCATCGACGGGATCGTGACGATGGAGGACCTGGTCGAGGAGATCGTCGGGGAGATCTACGACGAGACCGACCGGGACGTCCAGGCCGTCGTACGCGAGCCGGACGGGGCACTGCTGCTGCCCGGCGGCTTCCCGCTGCACGACCTGACCGACATCGGCATCGACCTCGACGAGGACACACTCGAGACCGGGGACTACACGACCGTGGCGGGCCTGGTCCTGGCGCACCTCGGCCACATCCCGAAGACGCCCGGCGAGATGATCGAACTACCCGGCCTGACGGCCGAGGTGGCGGAGGTGACCGGGCGGGCCATCACCCGGGTGCGCCTGCGCGCCATGCCGGCGCGCGGCGACGGGCACGAGGCCGGCGAGGACCAGACAACCTCCTGACGGGCCCCCGGCCGACGGCTGACTGGCACGTGATGTGGGAATGGCGTCACGCTCCACCGAGGCCAGATCCGATCCGCCACAGCTCCACCCGAGAGTGACCGCGTGGATGCAATCAGCTATTTCTCAGGTGGCGTTGGTAGGTTCCCGGCACGGCGGCTTCCATTATGGACGTCGTCAGTTGTGTTGCGGCACAAGGGTTCCGTGTGGAAGTTCCACCGGATCTGCGGTTGCCGCGCGTTCGGTGGTCGTCGAGGGAGAGGTTCGTGGTGTTCAAGAAGATGCTGGGCACGTTCGGGGTGGGCGGCCCGAGCGTCGATACCGTCCTGTCCAATCCGAGCACCCGCCCAGGGCTGATGCTGGGCGGGCAGGTGAACCTGACCGGCGGCAGCCACGACGTGAACATCGACCACATCACCGTCGGTCTGGTCACTCGGGTGGAGATCGACGGCGCGGACGAGGACTACGACGCCCTCATCGAGTTCCACCGCGTTCAGGTCGCGGGTGGCCTGCACCTGCGCGAAGGTCAGCAGCTGTCGCTGCCGTTGCAGGTGGCGGTGCCGTGGGAGACCCCGGTGACCGACCTGTACGGGCAGCACCTGCACGGCATGACCATGGGCCTGCGTACCGAGGTGGCCATCCGTGGCGCGGTCGACAAGGGCGACCTCGATTTGGTGCACGTGCACCCATTGCCGGTGCAGGACGCATTTTGGACGCGTTCGGCCGGCTCGGTTTTCAGTTCAAGAGCGCCGACCTCGAGCGTGGCCACATCGCCGGGCTGCACCAGACGCTGCCGTTCTACCAGGAGATCGAGTACTACGCCGCGCCGCAGTACGCCCACGGCGTCAACGAGGTCGAGCTGACCTTCGTGGCCAACGAGCACGGCGTGGACGTGGTGCTGGAGTTCGACAAGCGCGGCGGCCTGTTCACCGGCGGCCACGACTCCTTCGGCCGCTACCACGCCGCGCATGCCGACGCTGACCGCCTCGACTGGGCCGCCCAGGTCGACACCTGGCTCCGTCAGGCGCTCGACGGATACCAGAGCCTGCACGCCGGCAGCGGCTACGCTCCACCCGCCCAGAGCTACGGCACCCCCGGCTACCCGCCCCCGCCTCCGCCGCCCAGCTACGGGCAGCCCGCCTACGGCGCTCCCGGATACGGCCACCCGGGCGGGCACTACAAGGAGGAGCACCACGAACATCGCAGCGGCCCCGGCATGGGTGCCGTCGCCGCCGGGGTGGTCGGCGGCGCTGCGCTCGGCTTCGCCGGCGGCATGGTCGCCGAGGAGGTCTTCGACTCCTTCGGCGACGACGAGGGCGGCGACGAAGAGGCGTGAACTGTTCGGAATCCACAGTGGATCTTTACATCTGCTTCATGATCTAATTCGGCAGATTTGTCCGTAGCCGGTCGGTATGCCCGATCGGAACTTCGAAGGAGTGTGCATGCCCGTCACCGCCGACCTCACCAAGCTGGTCGACAAGGCCTACCAGGACAAGACCCTCACCGAGATCGTCGACGCCCCGGTGTCCGCCCTCGCCGGGGTCAGCGACGGCGACGCCAAGTTGCTCAAGGACGCCTTCAACATCACCACCGTCGGCGATCTGGGCCGTAACCCGTACTTCCGCACCGCCAACGCCCTGGTCGCCCTCACCGGCAGCAAGTAGCTCCCTCGCGGCGTGGTGCCGGACTTTCGGCACCACGCCGCCACGGGTGTCCGCTGCCGGCCTGGCCGCGCGCCGGGTTCCGCGTTCCCACCTGCGGCGAGCAGGCCCGGATGCCAGCCGAGCCGACGGCTGCGCAGGTGGTCGAGCTCGGGCTCAGGTGGCCAGGACGGCGACGATGGCGAGGTAACTGCCCAACAGCAGAATGCCTTCGAAGCCGACGCGGCCCCAGCCTCGGGGTTGGCGGACCAGCATGCCGGCGAGGACGACGGCGGTCATGAACAGACCTGCGGCGGTGACGAAGAGTTCGTCGGTCTGCGCGGCGTGGAACAAGGAACCACCGCGGAACGCGGCGTCTCCGATGACGAGGTTGAGCGCGTCGAGGCAATTCCCTCCGATGATCGCGGCGATGGCCAGGGTGATGGCGCCCCGGCGGACCGCCGCGACGGCGGTGACGGTTTCCGGCAGGGCGTTGACCATTCCCATGAGCACGCCGCCGACGAAGCCGGCCTTGAGCCCGGTCGCCTCCACGATCCCCTGGGCCATCGGCGGTGCCGATGGCCCAGCCGCCCAGGCCGACGGTCAGGCCGACGGCAAGGAAGCGACCCCATAGGCCACGGGTCGACATGCGGTCGAGCGACCCATGTGGCTGAGGAATGTCGCGGCGGGTTTCGCGCGTGTCCACCGCGTCCCACATCGGGGTGGCATCCGCGACCCGGACCATCCGGATCCCCCCGAGGTAGCAACCGATCATCACCAGGGAAACCGGGTGCACCCCGGCCACGGTGACGTCCGGGGGTGTAGGTGGCCGGCAGCGCCAGGGCGAGCAGGGCGATCAGCAGGCAGCCGAACAGAATGTTCGACATCGACGCCGACGCGTGCTCGAGATTCACCCGCCGGTAGAACATGTCGGCCACGGCCACCGCCGCAGTCTGCGCCGCGATCCCGCCCACGGCATTGCTGTAGGCCAACTGCGGCTGATCGCTCGCTGCGGTGACCGCGGTCATCACGATCCCGGACAATGAGGTGGCGAGCCCGAAGACACCGCCCCGAACACCGCCTCCCCCCCCAGCCGGTCCGGTCCGCCAGGGTGTCACCGAGGACGGCCTGATCGCCGCGAACCCGGCCCGGCACATCACCGTCGCCGGCTACCGCAAACCCCACGCCCAGGTGGACCGACGACCGTGTCCACGCCTGGCAGACCACCGGCGAACACCCCACCGTCGCGGGATGGACCGCGCAGCAGCTCGGTGCGTTCCTCGACACCGTCACCGACGACCCACTGTTCGCGTTCTGGTGGCTAACCGCCCTACGCGGCCTACGCCGCGGCGAGATGTGCGGACTGCGGTGGACCGACATCGACCTCGACCGCGGCATGCTCTACGTCGAATGCAACCGCACCACCGCCGGCTACCAGGTCATCGAAGGCGACCCCAAAACCGCCGCCGGACGCCGCCCAGTCGCCCTCGACAAACGCACCATCCAGGTCCTACGCGACCACCGGCAGCGCCAACGAGACCAGCAAGCCCGCCGGAAGGCGGCCGGAAAGACGTGGGTCGACTCTGGGTACGTGTTCGTCCGCAAGGACGGCAGCCCCCTGCACCCCGGCTACGCCAGCGGCCGATTCCGGCTCCTGGTCAAACGCGCCGGCATCCCGCCAGTACGGCTGCACGACCTGCGCCACGGCGCCGCGTCCCTCACACACGAAGCCGGCGCCGACCCCAAGACCCTGCAGGACATGCTCGGACACTCCAGCATCCTGGTCACCGCCGACACCTACACCAGCGTCCTACCCCTGGCACAGCGCCGCTGCGCCGACGCCACCGCCCACCTAGTCCTCGCCGCCGCCCACCGCACCCGCGCCAAGATCCGTAAGAACTGTCGTCGCAACCGCCACCAACCCCGAGCGGCGGCACATACTCCAGCCGCAAGGCACCCGACAAGCACAAGAAGCCGCAGGTCAACACTTCACGACGAAACCTATCGTCACGGAAAGTGACAACACCCGAGTGGCGCCCACATGACACCCACCGTCCGAACAGGCCGGACAGCAGAAAGGCCCGAGCCGCGTTTCCGCAGCCCGGACCCCTTATGATCTTGCGCGCCCGAAGGGACTCGAACCCCTAACCTTCTGATCCGTAGTCCGAACCCACCAGATGCTCTCCACGCTGCGTAACCGGCGCTTCATGTGTGCCGCCGAGTGGTGCTGCGTGCCGAAACAAGCGGCTGAGTACCTGCTGGTCCGGGCGCTACAGCGGATGAAGGGTCAAGATCAGGCGTAAAATGGTCGGCGAGCGAGGCGTCCGTTGCCGATTCCGATCAGTTCGTGCCGATCAAGTACCGGACATCCGAGCACCAACGGAGCACCATCACGGCAGGTGACCGTGGCTCGTGCCAGCCGGGGCCGCTCGACCTGTCCGTAGACCAGCGAGGCATGTGCGGCAACGCTCCGGATCCGCGTTCACGTCATCGTCGGAATGATATCGTGATATCATTCGCCCAAGGGAGGTGCTACATGCCCAACATCCTCGTCCGTGATCTCAGTCAAGAAGCCGTGGACCGCATCGACGCCGCCGCCGCCAGCCTCGGGCTGTCCCGCAACGAGTACCTACGCCGCAAGTTCGAGGAGAACATCAGCCCCACTGGCGACCGGACGATCACCGCCGAGGACTGGCAACGATCCGCAGAGGCCTTCGCCGACCTCGCCGACCCTACGGTGATGGAGGCCGCGTGGCGGTGACGAGCTGGCTGATCGACAAGTCCGCGTACGTACGCCTCCAACATGGTCAAGCGGCGAACCGCGACGAGTGGAGCGCACGCATCAGCCGAGGACTCGTCCGCCTCTCCACCATCACGCGCCTCGAACTCGGCTACTCGGCGCGCTCCGGAGAAGCAGGACGCCGACAGTTCGCCGCCCCACCGCTGTCACTCATGCCGGTCGAACACCTCACACCCGCAATCGAGGACCGGGCACTGGAAGTGCAGATGCTGCTCGCCGACCGCGGCCAACACCGCGCCCCGTCAATCCCCGACCTACTGATCGCCGCAACCGCCGAAAAGACCGGACTAACCGTCCTGGCCGTCGACAAAGATTTCGACCTCATCGCCACGCTCACCGGCCAGCCGATCGAAACCCTGCCCGGCTGAGCCGCACCCGGAAAGTCAGAGCCAGTGCCGCAAGAACCGGCCCCGACCGCAGACCCACGAGCGCCCCCACCCGGCGAGACCGAACCGGGGGCAGTCCCAGACAGGGCGACAGCGCGGCCGACGCGCAGCGGTTCGGAGGTCGCCCAGTTCTTCGGTACGAGTTCACCGTGCCAGTAGTCTAACGGCGCGGCGGTCGCCCTCCTGCGCCCGGCGCTCGACCGTCGATCGGTCGACCGTGACGAAGGCGAACTCCGCAGCCACGAACAGCGCGTTCGCCGCGATCAGCAGGCCCGCCCCCAGCCAGCAGCAGCCACTCGGTCACCGGCACGCCGCCTCTCGGAGCTCGGGCTGGTCGGTACTGGGAGGTTCCGTTCTTGCGTCACATACCGGCCCGGTTAGGCAGGCACCCGATACGTTGCTGTGTGCCCGCCGGGATGCGGTTTATGGTCAGGGTTTGAGGACGACCTTCTCGCAGTTGCCCTGCTTGTTCTTGAAGATTTCGAAGCCGCGTTCCGCCTCGTCGAGCGGCAGGGTGTGGGTGATGACCCGGGTCGGATCGATCTCGCCACCTTCGATGCGCTGCAGCAGCGGCTTCATGTAGCGCTGCACGTGGCATTGACCGGTACGCAGCGTCAGCGCCCGGTTCATCCATGCGCCGGCGGGAAACTTGTCGAGGAAGCCGCCGTACACGCCGATCACCGACACTATGCCACCGCTGCGGCACGACATGATCGCCTGCCGCAACGCGTGCGGGCGCTCGGTCTCCATGCGGACCGCCTGCTTGATCCGGTCGTAGGCGTGGACGTGTGCGCTGCCGTGGCTGGCCTCCATGCCGACCGCGTCGATGCACTTGTCCGGTCCCCGCCCGCCGGTCAGTTCCAGCAGCCGGGACCGCACGTCCACTTCCTCGAAGTTCACCGGCGTGTGGCCAGCCCGTTCGGCCATCTGCAGCCGGTACGGCTCCTTGTCGATGGCGATGACCTTCGCCGCACCGAGCACCCCGGCGCTGTCCATGGCGAACTGGCCGACCGGGCCGGCGCCCCACACCGCCACCACGTCGGTGGGCTGGATGTCGCACAACTCGGCACCCATGTAGCCGGTGGGCAGGATGTCGGAGAGGAACAGCACCTGCTCGTCGGTCAGATCGGACTCGATCTTCAACGGACCGACGTCGGCGAACGGCACCCGCGCGTACTGTGCCTGCCCGCCGGCGAAGCCGCCGGTCAGGTGCGAATAGCCGAAGATCCCGGCGACCGGGTGGCCGAACATCTTCTCCGCGATCCCGGCGTTGGGGTTGGAATTTTCGCAGCAGGAGTACAGCTCGGCGGCGCAGGCGCCGCACGCTCCGCACGCGATCGGGAAGGGAACGACAACGCGGTCTCCGACGCGCAGCCGATCTGGGTCGACGCCCCGGCCCACCTCGATCACTTCGCCCATGAACTCGTGACCCATCACGTCGCCGTCCTGCATCGAGGGCACATACCCATCGAGCAGATGCAGGTCCGAGCCACAGATCGCGGTGGAAGTGATCCGTACGATGGCATCGCGCTCGTTCAGGAGCTTGGGGTCCGGTACGTCACGGACCTTGACCTTGTTGCGACCCGCCCAGGTGTTCGCCCTCACGCGTCCGCTCCCTTCGCGAGGTCGGAATCCGACGGCGGTTGCGCCGGCCGCTGCGGGAACTCCCTGCGGGCCCGCTTGCCCCACGGGGCGCCCTCGGAGCGGACCACCTGGCCGGTCTCCAGCACCTGCTTGAGTCGGCGCAGATCGTCGTCGAGCTGCTGGTGTGGCTCCTCGCCGAAGTACTTGGCCACCGCTTTGCCGACCGCGCCGCCCGGAATGTCGTACGACATGACGACGTGGACCTCGGTGCTGACACCGTCCGGGGCGGACGCGAATCGGACTGTGCCGGAGTTCGGCACGTCGGCGTTGCCGGTCGACCGCCACCCGATCCTCTCGCCGGTCGCCTCGTCGACGATCTCCGCGTCCCACTCGACGTTCTTGCCGAACGGAGCGCTGGCGGACCAATGGCTCGTACGGTCACCGGTGACGCGGATCTCCTCCAGGTGTGCCATGAACGTCGGGAGGTTGTCGAGGTCGCGCCAGAACGCGTAGACCTCCGCTGGGGGTTTGCGGATGGTGGTCGTGGCTGTCAGCTCCATGAATCCTCCCTTGCGCGAGCCCCGTGCCGCCCGCACTGAGCCGATTTCCTTCGACCGGGTTGCCTGCGCGGCCGCCAGCAGGTCGACCACCGTGATGCCGATGATGGCGGCCGTAACCCCGACGAGGCGTCGCCGGCGACGTCCGCCGCGGCTTTGAATGTGGGCCGCGCAGCTGCTGTCAAGCGGTGGCATTCCGGCCGGCGGGATAGCCGCCCGCAGGGCTCGGGCCCGGCCTGACTACTCGGCCCTGAGCCCCACCGGGTCAGGCCGTGGCCATTTGGCGGACGTCCTCGCCCTGGGCGAACTCCTCGACCATCTTGGCGCAGAAGGCCGGAAGGTCGCTGGGATTGCGGCTGGTGACCAGTCCGTTGTCGACCTGTACCTGCTGGTCCACCCAAATCCCGCCGGCGTTGCGGATGTCGGTGCGCAGACTGGGGAACGAGGTGACGGTCCGGCCGTTTACCATTCCGGTCTCGACCAACGACCAGGGTCCGTGGCAGATCGCTGCCACCGGCTTCTGTTGCTGGAAGAACGCCCGGACGAAGTCCATCGCCTGTGGGTTCATCCGGAGCCGGTCGGGGTTGACCGTCCCGCCCGGCAGCAGCAGGGCGTCGTAGTCGGCCGGATCGGCCTCGTCCACGGTCCGGTCCACCCGATAGCGGTTGGCCGGATCGATGTCCTGGTTCATCGACTGGATCTCGCCGGACTGCAACGAGATCAGGTGGACCTCGGCCCCCGCCTGCTCCGCGGCGGCCCGGGACTGGGTGTACTCCACATCCTCCACCCCGTCGGCGGCGAGGCACGCGACTCGCTTGCCGGTCAGTGGCTGCTGGCTCTGCGCCATCTCTGCGGCCTTCCTCTCGCGGCACCGCCCCGTCGGCGGCACATCGCTCGAACGCGATCGCCTTCCCGGTGCGGGCACGGGCAAACAGACAAGCGAGCGCCACTCAAGGGCGGCAATGTGGGCCCTCTGCACAGCGAGGGCCGGCGCGGGAAGGCCCGCTACCAGGTGTGCTGCCTGTCGCAGCGGGTAACGCAGGCAACCCATTGGTGCCTATGATCCGGAAAGGTCACGACATGACCCTCGCTGCCGACGCGATCGAGCTACCGTCCGGCCAGACGATGCCCGTGCTCGGGCAGGGAACCTGGTACCTGGGCGAGCGTCCCGCGAGGCGGCAGGACGAGATTGCCGCCCTACGCACCGGGCTCGACCTGGGCATGACCATGATCGACACTGCGGAGATGTACGGTGACGGCGCCTCCGAGGAACTCGTCGGCGAGGCGATCATCGGACGACGCGCCGACGTCTTTCTGGTCGACAAGGTGCTGCCGTCCAACGCCAGCCGACGGGGTACCGTGCAAGCCTGCCGCCGCAGCCTGCAACGACTCGGCGTCGACCACATCGACCTCTACCTGCTGCACTGGCGTGGCCCGAATCCACTCGCGGAGACGATCGAGGCGTTCACCGAACTCGTCGACGCCGGCGACATCGGGCAATGGGGCGTGAGCAACTTCGATCTTTCCGACATGACGGAACTACTCGATGCGGGCGGCAGCGCCTGCGCGACCAACCAGATCCTGTACAACCTCACCCGCCGCGGTCCCGAGTACGACCTGCTGCCGTGGCTACGCCAGCATCGAATCCCGGTGATGGCGTACTCGCCGATCGAGCAGGGCCGACTGCTCGGCCACCCCCAAGTCGCGGAGACCGCCGCCCGGCACGGGGTCACGCCCGCTCAGGTGGCGCTGGCCTGGCTGCTGCGGCAGGAGAGGGTTGCAGCCATACCTCGGTCGTCCAAGCCCGCACACACCCGGGAGAACGCGGAAGCGCGCGACCTGCAGCTGAGCGAGGAGGACGTGGCGGCACTCGACACGGCGTTCCCGCCGCCGGCCGGCCCGCAACCGCTGGAGATGCTGTAGCGGCGTCCCTCACCGCCGATCCCCGACCGGTAACGGCGCGTCGGCGCCCGCGACCGCCCAGGGCTTCTGGCGGGGTCCGCGGGCGCCTAGCCCTTCTAGCTAGGTGCCAACCCGGCGGGTCTGGAGCCGTTCCGCCCTCGGCCCGGTCAACTGCCAGAACTCCTGCGGCAACTGGTCGACAGTGTCCCCGTACTCCTTCGCTCTGACCGACTCACGAAGGGTGTCCAGCACGGCCCGTGCTCCGTCGGTGGCCACCTGGCGATCCACCCCGGCCCGTGACTGCACCCGTTCCAAGAATTCGGCCAGTCCGAACCGTTCCGGATCTTCGGTGGGCCTACCCACCAGCCCTCGTAGTTCCTGAGGGAGTTGGGAGGCGAGGTCCCTCGCCTGGCCGCCTGTGATCCTTTCGGCCAACGTCTCGAGCGTGGCGCGGGTAATCGGTTCCGCCTGCCCCGGTGGAACCTTCGGTCGTCCTGCCACGGACTGAATGAACTCGGTGTAGTTCACCTCGGATCCCCCTTCGAACGGATTACGGCGGGTACCCGCGCCCGTCGGGGTGAAACGGCGGTTCACCCGCCCGCAGCCGGGTGGCGGAGGGCGACCCCGACGAGGGCTGCGAGCCGGTCGTCTGACCGTCAGCTCCCTGGTGCCGGGGGGCGACGCGGGATCCGGCGGGTGAGAGGCACCTGGTATAGACCGGCGCTGGTGACGGCGTAGAACACCGGCAGCACGACGAAGATCGCCAGGCCGGCGAGCGGTGCGACCAGGTAACCGATGAGACCTGCAGCGACGTAGAGGATGACCCCGACGAGTGCCCGCACCCGCTCGGCGGGGAAGTGCCGTCCACTCACCTCTTCCCTGAGTAGGTCTTTGCGCCGGGCCAGATAGTGGAAGAGCGCCAGCCAGCTCGCGCAGAGCAGCGCGCCGATCAGCGCGTAGAAGGCGACGGCCACGCGTTGGTCCTGCTGGTCGTGCTCCTGCAACGCCTTCGAGACGACGGCGGTCGGGAACGGCAGCAGCGCGGTGCTGAACAGGACGAAGAGATTCACCCAGTGCAGGCCGCGATCACTCTCCTTGATGCGATTGAACGTGCTCTTGTGGTTCAGCCAAACGACGGCCACGTAGGCGTATGAGGCGAGATAGGCGGCGTAGCCCGGCCACTGCTCCAGCAGCCCGAACAGCAGGCGACCGGGCGGTACGTCCGGCACCCGGAGATCGACCACCAGCAGCGTGATGATGATGGCCAAGACCGCGTCGCTGAACGCTATGGCACGGCTCGTGTCCGACCGGGTACCGAGGTCGTCGGTTGGCCTGTTCACGGCCGGTGGCTACCCACCGGCGCCCACGATAACCGGCTCCTCGCAACCGGACCTACAGCACGACATGGGCCAGGATCTAGCGACCGATGGACGCCTTGGTACGCATCACGACGACGACCGTGGGCGAAGTCCGAACTCCGCGCATGTACGACGGCGCACGGACCTGCAGCCGGGCGACGTGCTCGGGCACAAGAACGCCGAAGGTTTACGGCGATCGGTGACGACGGCGACCATGTCCACCCGCCCCCGCAGCGAGTGCAAACCCTGACCTCCTTCGCAAACCCACAAACCGCAAAAGCCGCCTTGGCTAGCGAAAGGTGCGTAGCGTTCAGGTGGGCCTGTGCCGAGGACCCACCCAGCCGACAGGAAGGTATGAGATGTCGCTCGACGCGTTCCGCATCCCTGGCGGCTCCTTGGATGACCTGATGAGTCGGTTCTTCGGAGGGGACCCGTTCGCGGGACGTCCGGTGGAGCGGGTCGACCTGTCCCGGCTGCTCTCCACCGAATCGCGGCAACTCCTGCAACGGGCAGCCGAGCAGGCTACGGAGTGGGGCAGTCCCTACCTAAACGTCGAGCACCTGCTGTGGGCCGCTACCCAGTCCGACCCCACCCGCCGGATCCTCGACGCCAGCGGCGCCGACCCCGACGACCTTGCCCGCCAGGTAGAGTCGGCCGTCCCCAGGGGCAGGCCACGCGAGGACACACCTCCACTCGCGCCGGCGGCGAAGCGCGCCCTGCTCGACGCGCACCGCGAGTCGCGACGATCCGGCGCGACGTACATCGGCCCCGAACACCTCCTGCTCGGCATCGCTGCGAACCCGGAGACGACCGCGGGCCGGGCGTTGCGGGCGCTCGGTGGGCCTGTCACCGGGCCCACGCCGCCGGCGGGCGGTGCCGGCGGGCGCGGGGCCAGCAGCACCCCCACCCTTGACCAGTACGGGCGGGACCTCACCGAGGACGCCCGGGCCGGTCGGCTCGATCCGGTCGTCGGGCGTGATGACGAGATCGACGACACGATCGAAGTGCTATCCCGGCGTACGAAGAACAACCCGGTGCTCACCGGCGAGCCGGGTGTCGGCAAGACGGCGATCGTCGAGGGCATCGCGCAGCGCATCGTCAACGACGAGGTGCCCGAAACCCTGGCCAACCGGCGTGTGGTCGCACTCGACCTGTCCGGGATGGTGGCGGGTGCCAAGTACCGCGGTGAGTTCGAAGAGCGCCTGAAGAATGTGATCCAGGAGGTGACGGCGGACGAGGACGGGCTGATCCTTTTCATCGACGAACTGCACACCGTTGTCGGCGCGGGCGGCGGTGGCGAGGGGGCCATGGATGCCGGCAACATGCTCAAGCCCGCCCTGGCCCGCGGCGAACTGCACGTGGTCGGTGCGACGACACTGAACGAGTACCGTCGCTACATCGAGAAGGACCCTGCGCTGGAGCGCCGGTTCCAGCCGATCCTGGTGTCGGAGCCGAGCGTGGAGGACACGGTCGCGATCCTCAAGGGCGTACGCGACCGGTACGAGGCGCACCATCAGGTGCGCTACACGGACGAAGCGCTGGACGCCGCGGCTGAACTGTCCCACCGCTACATCACCGACCGGTTTCTGCCGGACAAGGCCATCGACCTGCTCGACCAGGCGGGGGCGCGGGTCCGGCTGCGTTCCCGCACCCCGGCTCCGGACAAAAAGGAGATTGAAAAGCGGCTGTCCCAGCTGCGCCGGGAGAAGGACAGTGCGGTGGCGAACGAGGACTATCAGCGCGCGGGTGCGCTGAAAGCCGAGATCGGTGCGGCCGAGCGGGACCTGGCGGCGGCGCAGGAGGGCACGCCTCCGGTGCCTGAGGTGCACATGAGCGACATCGCCGAGGTGGTCAGCCGCCGTACCGGTGTTCCCGTCACCCAGCTAACGGAGGTGGAGAAGCAGAGGTTGAGGCGCATCGAGGAGCAACTGCACGAGCGCGTGGTCGGCCAGCACGAGGCCGTACGGGCTGTGGCGGCCGCCGTACGCCGGTCGCGTTCCGGGCTGAGTGACCCCCAGCGACCCGACGGGTCGTTCCTCTTCCTCGGCCCCACCGGCGTCGGCAAGACTGAACTGGCCCGAGCCCTCGCCGCGGCGCTCTTCGGCGACGAGTCCAGCATGATCCGCTTCGACATGAGCGAGTTCCAGGAGCAGCACACGGTCAGCCGGCTGGTCGGAGCGCCCCCGGGCTACGTCGGGTACGAGGAGGCCGGTCAGCTCACCGAGGCGGTTCGGCGTCGGCCATACTCGGTGCTGCTCTTCGACGAGGTGGAGAAGGCGCATGCGGATGTGTTCAACGCGCTGCTGCAGGTCCTCGACGACGGTCGCCTCACCGACGCGCAGGGTCGCACGGTCGATTTCAGCAACACCATTCTGATCATGACGAGCAACATCGGCGCGGATCGCATTCTGGCCGCGCAGACGGCAGGGCGTCCGGTCAGCGACCAGCGCGAGGAGCTGATGGGGCTGCTGGGGCAGCGGTTCCGGCCGGAATTCCTCAACCGGATCGACGAGATCATAATCTTTACCGGCCTAGACCGGGACCAGCTCCTCGAGATCACCGGCCTGCTGCTGGACCGCACCCGCCGTCGGCTGCACGCACAGGACATCAACCTTGAGGTCAGCCCGGACGCCACGCAGTGGCTGGCCAACCGGGGCTACCAGCCCGAGTACGGGGCACGGCCACTGCGGCGCAGCATCCAGCGCGAGCTGGAAGACCGGCTGTCGACCCTGCTGCTCGAGGACGGGGCGAATCCGGGCGACACCATCGAGGTCAATGTCGTCGGCGGCGAACTCGACCTCTCGGTCCGGCCCGCCGCCGTGCCGGCCGGCACCTGATGCCCGTCCTTCTAGTCACCGAAGGCCTGAGGAACAGCTCAGGAATGACCTGCTCCTCCGGAATGGACGAGGTCCGGGGCTCGGGCTCAGGGGTGGTACTCGCTGCGGGTGCGGGGCAGCCACTCGGGGTGGTGGTCGCGCAGGTACCGGATGAGGCCCTCGCGGACGTCGCACCGGAGGTCCCACGCACTCGGCCCGTCGGCCGCCGATGCCTGGACCTGGACGACGACGGTCTGGGGCGTCGCGTCCACCATCTGCAGCACCCACTGGTGCCGGTCCCACAGGGGTGATGCTTCGACGATCCGCCTCGTCTCGGTGCGGAGGTCGTCCAGGTCGGCGGTGTGATCGACGTGGAGCCGGGTCTCGCCGATCACCCGCGTCTCGTGTCGGGTCCAGTTCTGGAAGGGGTGCTCGGTGAACCAGGTGGTGGGCAGGATGAGCATCCGGTCGTCCCAGAGCCGGATGACCACGTTTGTCAGCTTCACCTCCTCGACGCGCCCCCACTGCCCATCGACCACGATGACGTCTCCCACGTGGAGTCCGTCGGCGAACGCGACCTGGATGCCGGCGAAGGCGTTGCCGAGCGCGGTACGTGCGGACAGGCCGAGCAGCGCGCCGACGACACCCGCCGAGGTGAGCACGGACAGTCCGATGGTGCGCAGCGGAGGAAAGGTGGTGAGGATCAGGCCGATCGCCACGACCGTCACCACGACCGAGGTGAGGCGCCGTACCGGTCGAACCTGGGTGCGGGCGCGGCGGATCCGGCGGTCGGCCCGCGTCTCGCCCGGCAGCCGGCTGAACGCGGCCCTCTCGGCGACGTGCAGGGCGCGAAGCACCAGCCACGTCACGCTCGCGATCAACAGCACCACGACGACGCGCCGGACGATGTGGGGTCCTGTGCCGGGGTACGCGCGGATTCCGACGTACAGCGCCGCGAGGAGCAGCACGACGACGGCGGGGCGTCGGGATGCGCGGTACAGCGGCGCGAACAGCCATCGGTAGCTACGACCACCGGCCCGACGCTGGACCAGCACACCGGCCAGCAGGCCCGCTGCGACAACCAGGGCCACCGCGACCACCAGGACCATCCTCGTGGTCATCAACCGACTTTCCTGCCACCGGCGACCGTCATCGGGCACTCCCGTCCGTTCCACTCGCGGTCACCTGGCGCGTCGATCTCGCCCTCGCGGAGCCGTTCCAGCGGCGGGCGCATGTCATGCTGCGTGGGTCACGACTGGCCCAGGTTGGTGACCAGGTTCACGGCGACGGCCAGGATGCCAGTTCCGAAGGTGTACGAGAGCAGCGCGTGCCCGAGCGCGATCCGGCGCATGCGGTTGCTGGTCGGTTCGTTCTCCCCCGGGGCATAGGACATGCCGACCGTGAAAGCGACATACGCGAAGTCCGCGTACGCCGGTGGATCGTCGCGCTTGAAGTCGATGCCGCCATCGTCGCGGTAGTACAGCCGGGCGTACTTGAACGCGAAGACCGTGTTCACAAGCGCCCACGCCAGGACCACCGCGACGACGCTGAGGATCACCAGCGTCACAGCCACCATGTCCTGCTGGTTCGAGGCCCGGACGAGCGCCTCGGCCACGACGGCGAGGCTGATGACCGACGCGATCAGGATCGCCGAGTCAGTGGAACGCGTGTGCTGCTCCGCCTCGGCAAGCTGCTCGGTCCGCTTTGGGCTCGCCGACCAGCAGGCCCGCCACACCCAGACGACGATGATGCCCGCCGCGATCGTCCAGATCACCAGCGGTGCCAACTCCGGCGCCCCGACCAGCGCGGTGGCCGCCCCGGCGACGACACCGACGGCCAACGACCACAGGACACGCCTGACCGACAGCAGGCGTCCCCACGCCAGTCCTCCCGATCGCTGCTCCACCCGTTCAGCGTTCCGGCTCGACCGGATCGCGCAGGGAAAACCCCGAGCGATCACCGGATCGGGCAGCGCCGAGGGTGCCGAGCAGGAGGCTGGCCAGCCAGTAACAGCCTGCGCGAGGGCAGTGGAGCCGGCGGCGAATCCCGGAATGGCCATCGGACCAGTCCGGTTTCGCGGAGAATGTGCTGGCGAACGGGTAGGCCCGGATCGAAAGCAGGGAGTCGACGTAGCGCCGGTGACGGCGGCGCTGCGTGGCGAAGATCCGGTGATGCGCGATCGGCGAGACCGGTGAGATTGGGTCTTCAGCGGCAGGACCGCCGGTGGCAGGCAAGGACAGCACGAAGGACTCCAGCTCAAGGGCGGTGTCAGTGAGCCGGCATGGCCGTCGCTGCCATTCGGAGCGGTTCGAACAGCATGGACACGTCGCATCGTCGGGCCGCAGGCTCCGGTGCGGGTTGGGAGTCAGGGGTGTGGGCTGTCGCCGCCGGCGTTCTACTCATTGCCCTCGGAATCGTGGACGCTGTGATGACCGTGCTGCACCCCACCCGCCGCGGACCGGTCACCCTCGTGACCGGGGTCGGGGTGTGGTCGGCCATCCGTTTGTTGGCTCGCTGCGTCGGACGTCCACGGATCCTGTCGAGCGCGGGGATGCTCGCCGTCCTGACGGTTGTGGCGGTGTGGACGGTGCTCATGTGGGCAGGTTTCGCGCTGCTGTTCCTGCCGAACCTGACAGGGCTCTCCTACTCGCCGTCGGTTTCCTACGGATCGCTGAACTTTCTCGACGCCCTGTACATGAGCGGCATGTCCTTGACGACTGTGGGATTCGGCGACGTCGTCGGTGGAACGGACGCACTGCGCCTGATCACGGTCCTTGAGGCCGCCGCGGGCTTCGGCCTGATAACCGCGGCCATCACGTACGTCCTGTCGATCTACCCGCTCACCTCACAGCTCAGTAGCGCGGCGCGGATGGTGCAGACCCAAGCCGACGATCCGGTACGCGCAGCGGAACTGGTGGTCCTCGGAGGAAGCTCCTACCTGCAGAGTCTGCAGGAGAGGCTGATCTCGGTGGACGAGGACACCCAACGCTTCCCGTTCCTCTACTACTTCCGGGCGAGCGACCCGTCGGCGACACTCCACACGTTCATCCGTGGCACCGCGATGGTATGCCTGCAGGCACGGTGGGGCATCTCCACGGACGCCGCCCCATACGCCCGGGTGCAGGGGCGCGAACTGCAGCTTCGTCTTCAGCACGCCATCGACCAATACGCCATCGGCTTCCTGATGCGCGACCCCCGGTGCCTGCGCCGTCCGCTGGGCGCTGACGACGCGCGTCGCCGCTGGCAGCGCTTGGCTGCCGCAGCCGGCAACTGGTGCGTGAACCGCCCCGGGGAGGACGAGACGGATCTCGACGATTTCGCCCGGTTCGTCGGATGCTGCCAGACCTTCCTGGATAACCTGGCCGAGCAACACCTGTACCCGCCCGCGCAGCTCCTACCTGCCACCAGCCCGCCATGAAGCGCCCACAGGTATGCCGATCCCATGGACTCGTGGAGGACTCCGTCATGCGGCCTGGACCTCCAGGGCGGGGAGGGCTCAGCGTTAGTAGTCGATGGGCGAGCGCCAGTCGCAGACGGAGCACCGGCGGCGTTGACGCTCGCACGCTCCGGTGACACTCACCCGGGCGGGCAGCCTGTGGGCGACGCTGGTGATGGCGTGCGTTCTGGGGGCACTTCACCTGCTCGCACCGTACATCCGCCGGAGGCTGCCGGTGCCCACCCACGCGGCGGCCTCGCTCGGTGGCGGCATCGCCGCAGCGTACGTCTTCCTATACCTGCTGCCGCGCCTCGCCGAGGGCAACCAAGCCGTGGCCCACGTGCTGGAGGAAAAGGTCGACGCCACCCCGGCGCGCGGATTCATCCTGTTCTTCGTGGCGCTGGTCGGCTTTTTCACGTTCTACGTGCTGGAACGCGCCACCCATCGGTCGAACGACCACAAGCACGAGCCCACCCGGGTGGTCTTCGCGTTCCAACTCGGCTTCTTCGCCCTCTACAGCGGGTTGATCACGTACACCCTGGCAACCAAGCTGCACGCCGGGCTCGGACCGGCGGTGCTGTTCGCCGTCGCCATGGGGCTGCACGTGCTGGCCACCGACGGCGTGCTGGCCCAGCACTTTCCGATCAGCCTCACCACCCGGTGGCGCCTCGTCCTCGTCGCCGGTGCCGGCACCGGCTGGCTGACAGCCGTCGTCGCCCAGCCCACCGGCGTGCTGATGAACCTGCTCACCGCGTTCCTGGGCGGCGGGATCCTGCTCAACGTCTTCGTCGACGAACTGACCCCCCAGCGTCACTCCAGCCTCACCTGGTTCACCGCCGGCCTCGCCGCCTACTCCGGCCTTCTAGCGATCGCGACCTTCACCGGTACGGGCGCCGTCTGAGGGGCACCGGGACTATGCGCTGAGGCTGTTCCGCGAGAGGGAGTCCCGGGACCGGCTCGTCGAGGTCTACTTCGCCCCGTCCTGGGACAAGCACCTACGCGAGCACGGCGGCCGACTCAGTCGCACCGATCGGGAGGCCGAGGATCGAGCCTGGAGCACAACCGAGCGCCAGCCGGCGGTGCGGCATCTACTCCCGGCAGCCGCGCAGGCGCAGAGCTGACCGACGAGCGGGCGGAAGAGGGAACCGCGGGTCAGGCCGTACCCTGGCGGTTGACCCGCCCCTCCCGGGTCGCCTTCGACCGGCCATGGTCGCGCTCGGTTCCGGCCGACCCCGTTGCGGTGCGCTCGTGCCGCTGGCCCGGCGAGTGCTCCACGGTGGCCCCCTGCCGGCCCCGCGCTCCGCTGCCCGGGTGCCGGCGGCCCCGCGCCGACTCGCCGCCGCTGTCATGCTTGTTGCGCTTGTGGCTACCCATGCCCCGTGGGTACCCGGCGCCCGTGCGCCCATGCTTTCGAGTGGGGACGCGCCGGCAACCCCCGAACACCGAGCCGCGAACTCCTCCAGCCGCACCCGCACTCGGGCATGCCCTCCCTCGTCCCTGCCTGGCAGCAAAAGGGGGTGATACACCCTGGAAGCGATACACCGAAAAAAACCCGACAAGGTGCCAGTACGCACCACGGCGGACCTCGATCAGCTCTGCTGCTGTTGCCCCTGGGGCCCTACCAGCCGCGCCGTGTCCTGCCTCAGCGGCTGGCTGCTGTGGGCAATCTTCTTCATCCGTTGCCAGGCCGCCCGGGCCGGAGATCCGCCCAGCACGCCGCCCAGACCCCCACCGCCACCAGCCGCTGCCACCCCGTCCTGAGCCAGTTGCTGCGTGGTCTGCCCGAGTTGTTGGCCGACCTGCTGGGTGGTCTGCTGCAGCGTCCGCGCCAGCGGCCCCTGCGGCCCGAGCGCCTGCTGAGCCGCCTGCCCGACCTGGTTCACAGCGGTGTCCACTGTCTTCACCAGCGACTCGACGATCTGAGGGTTGCGCTCGATGGTGCGCAGAGCGCTGTCGAGAATTCCACGGAGCTCTTCGAGTCGAACCTCGAGCATCGCTTGGGCCTCAACGCCCTTGATGTCGATCTTCACCGTGCCGAGATGCGCCTGTACGCCCACGTCGAGCTGGAGCAGGCTCCCCAGCCGGGCTCGCAGTGACACGGAGGCGTCCAGGTTGTCGACCTCAACGTAGAGCTGTTCGACCTTGACCTGCGGGATCTGCAGGACGACGTCCGGGTCTGACAGCGTCTTAATGCTGTGCCCACCAGCCAGCTGGGGAAGGCTGTGCTCACCACGCTGCGAGGCGGCCGGGCGTTTGCCGAGTTCATCACCTCTTGGCCCGTCGCCGGGGCCGAGGTTCTGGCCCCGGCCGGAAACTTCCGCGCCTTCCTCGGCGACGCGCTGCCGATCCACCTGCTCGCGCTGTTTCACGGACGACTCCCGTTCGCCCGTATCCCGGCTCTCCGGATCGGCAATCCCGCACTCCTCGGGCCTCGCCTGGTTTGCGGACCGGATGGGCCCACCGTCGGTATCTGGCTCCGATCATCGGCCCATCCCCTCGGACCGGGTCGCGGTCTACCCGTGTACCGGGGCATCAAACGGCTCAGAGGTGCGGCCGAGGAGACGGCGGATCAGCTGCGCCTGAAAGTGAAGGGCAAGCAGGTGAGCACCTGTTCCCGTCCGTATCCGGGGTGAGACCGCCAACAGCAGGTCGGCGTGCCAGTAGCCGCCCACCGACTCGGCATGGGCTGACCCGCCGCTCGGCCGGGGATTCGGCTCGTGTCACGCCCAGACTCGGCCCGCCGAATGAAACAACTGTCGAATGTCCTTGGACAGCTCGGACTCCAGGTCCTCGAATTCGTCGGCGCTCATTGCCTCGCGCAGGGTCGTCAATACCGCGTGAGCACCGTCAGCCGCCCGTTGGTCATCCAATCCAGACCGCGTCCGCACCTCGTTCAGGAACTCCACAAGATCGAGCCGCTCGGCGAACTCCACTTCCTTGTGCAGATACCCTCGATACTCCGCCGGAAGTTGGGTGGCCAGATCGCGGGCCTCGCCGCCACTGACCCGTTCCGCCAGCGTCGTGAGCGTGGCTCGGATGACGTTCGCCGCCTCCGTCGGTGGCAGCCCCGCCTGCTTCCTCACCGCTTCGAGGAACTCGGCGTAGTTCACCGCTTCTCCCTCCCGCCCAGTTGAGGTGCTTCGCGACGTCCCAGAACGGCCGACAACCGGGGTCGCCGCCGGTCATGGTCCGCGGGGCACCGGCCGGGCCAGGGCCCGCAGGTCCTCCGGTAGTTGCGCCATCGCATCCTCGAACTCGTCGTGCCCGACCACGCGGTGCAAGGTCTGCAGAACGGCCCGCACGCCACGCTCTGCGACGCCGCGCTCCACCCCCGCGCGATCCGACACCCGCCGCAGGAACTCGTCGTACGCGAAAACCTCCGGCTCCTCCGTACCCTTGACCATGAACTGGCGTAGCTCGTACGCCACGCGGTCGGCCAGGTCCGCCGCCTCGCCGCCGCTGATCCGCTCCGTGAGGGTACGCAGGGTGGCCACGGTCAGGGATTGCGCCGTGTCCGGAGCAACGCCCGCCCGTGCCGCTACTTTCTCGAAGAACTTCAGCTCAGCCATGCCCCCGCCCTTCCCGTCCCGGACAGGCCTGGCTACCCCCAGCTACCGGGCACAAACAAGCGATGGCCGCCCTGCCGCGCGCCGCCGATGCCCATGGCCTGCTCCTGATCCCCGCAACGGCCGCACCGGTCAGCTGGCAGCCGACCCAGCTCCGCTCGTCGGTCCTCCGACAGCGCACCCGCGCCGTCGGGCCCAGCGGGACGCCGCCGGACCGACCAGGACACGAGGGATGCTCGTCGCACGAGCACCATCCGAGCAACCAACCGACCACAAGGGACGAAACCAGTAAGGGGCCTGACCGCCGTTCCGGCAGTTCAGACCCCTTGTGATCTTGCGCGCCCGAAGGGACTCGAACCCCTAACCTTCTGATCCGTAGTCAGATGCTCTATCCGTTGAGCTACGGGCGCTGGTGCTCGGCCAGTCTACACACCCGGCCTTCGCGCGGAGACTCCGGGATTCGAACCCGGGAGGGGCTTTAAGACCCCAACCGCATTAGCAGTGCGGCGCCATAGACCAGACTAGGCGAAGTCTCCCAGGTGGCCCGCAGACCACCGCGCCCGAGGATACAGGCCGCGCCCGGCCGGGAGCAAAGCGACTACCGGAACGAGTTGCGTCCAGTGATCCAGGACGGCTCCCCGCTGTGCGTTGGTGTGATCAGGACTACGCTCCATCGGCATGCAGGAGCAGCCGCCCAGCGAGCAGAACCGCCGTGAGCCTGCTGAGGGAGCCCGCCGACGCACCGCGAAGGCGACCTTCACGCCGCCTCCGGCACCGGCACCGTCGCCACCGGAGGAGCAGGAGGACCCGACCGGGTCCCGTCCTCGACGGTCGAAGGCGGCACCGAGCGTGCTCTTTCAGCCGCCACCGACGCCGGAGCAGCCGCTGCCGCGCCAGTCCGGGCCGGCCGCGTCCCGGCCTTCGGCCACGCCGGTGCCGCCGTTCACCGGTGTGACGGAGGCGGCGGGCCAGAGCGAGCGCACGGCTTCACCGGCGAGCCGAAAGGTCGGGGAAGCCACGTCGGTACCTGCGTCGCGTCGCCGTGGTAGCACCGGCCAGCCGCCGGCAGCGGGTTCGGACTCCGTTGGAACGGACGTGACTCCGGCTGACGCCCGACCCGCCCGCCGGAAGTCAACCAGGCGCGAGACATCGCCGAAGCAGGTTGGATCTGCCGACCCCGGTTCCAGCCTTGGAGCCCCGGCCACCGACACCTCAGCCTTCGACACCACGGAGACGGACAGCGGGACTACCGACGCCGAAAGGACCGCCCGGACGACCGATTCCCCCTCCGTTGACACTGGCAAGCCGGCCGCCGAGGGGACGGGCGGGGCAGCGGCCGGCCCCGCTGCGGCCGGAAGGGCTCCGGCACGGAAAGCGGCCAAGACGACGGCGGCGCAGAGAAGGGTGCGGGCGAGCGACGAGGGGGCACCCGAGGCGACCGGTGTCGAGAAGGCGACGAGGAAGGCTACCCGGCGAACGGCAACCGGCGCGGTTACCGCCCCGGGCGAGGCTGGTCCGACGGCGTCGGGTACCGAAACGGCGGCGGCCAGGGCCGAGGCAGCACCGGTCAAGGCAGCCCGGAAAGCCACGAAGCGGGCTCCCCGTAAGAGGACCACCAGCGAAGCGGCCAGCGGCAACCCGACCGCCAGCGAGACGACCGCCACCAGCGGCACGGCGACCACCAGCGAGACAGCCATCAGCGGCACGACCACCCGAAAGACGACGGCCAGCGGACCGGCCACGAGCGCGACGACCACCGACGGAGTGGTTGGCGAGCCCGGGTCAGCGCCGGGCAGTGCCGTCTTGGTGCCGGCGGCCGGGGCCGCACCGTTCGGCGACGGCAGCGGGCGCGACATTTCGGGGCGTACGCCGGAATCGGAGCTGGGGATGCTCGTGACGCGGGTCGTCGACCATCCGGGCTTCGCCCCGGAGCTACTGGCCCTGACCGCGGTGGAGGTCCTCGGGCCCGGCGCGGCCGAGTGGGGCCGGCGGCTGCGGGAGTTGTACCCGGGGGCGCGGGCGGACGGGCTGGCCCGGCTGGCCAACCGGCGCTTCGTCCGGCAGGCCGGCGTCGGTGGGGCGACCGCCGCGCTGAGCGGAGTCTTCGCGCCGGTGGTCGAACTGGCGGCGGTGCTCTGGTCGCAGGCGAACCTGGTGCTGCACCTGGCGGCGGCGTACGGCCATGATCCGGCGCATCCGGACCGGGCGGCGGAACTGCTGATGTTGGCCCAGGTACACCCGGACCTGGCGAGCGCGGAGGCGGCGGTGGCGGCGGCGCGGGCGGCGCAGGGGCCGGAGGAAAAGCCCGGACTCCGCGCGGTCGAGGCGGCCTGGCGGCTGGCGGCCCCGCTGGCCGCGCAGGCGGGTGGCTGGCTGGCGCTGCGGCTGGTGTCCCGGCTGCTGCCGGGTACGGCGGCACTGACCGCAGCGGCCGGCAACTCGGCGGGGGCCGAACGCCTGGCCGCCCGAGCCACCACCCTCTACCGCCCACCCCACCCCACCCCGTGAGCCGTGAGCCGGTTGACCAAGAAGTTTTCGTCACGACACGCCGGGCGGAGAGACGCAAACCTCTTGATCGACTTCGAAAGGCGGCCCGGGACGGGACTGGTCAGAGCCAGGTGAACCATTCTCGGGGTAGCAGGGCGTAGCCGAGGAAGGCGACGATGTCGAGCAGGGCGTGGGCCACGATCAGCGGCATCACCCTGCGGGTACGCAGGTAGAAGAGGCTGAACACCACACCCATCACCGCGTTGCCGAGGAACGCCCCGAAACCCTGGTAGAGGTGGTACGAGGCGCGCAGCAGCGCGCTCGTGGCGATGATCGCGCCGACCCGCCACTGGAGCTGGCGCAGCCGGGTCATCAGGTAGCCGACCACGATCACCTCCTCCAGGATGCTGTTCTGGAACGCGGCGAGGATCAGTACCGGCACCGTCCACCACAGGTCGGGCAGGGCGGCCGGCACCAGGGTGGCGTTGATGCCGAGCTGGGCCGCCGCCCAGAACAGCGCCAGGCCGGGGAGGCCGATCAGCGCCGCCAGACCGGCGCCCCGGGCCAGGTCGGAGGCGGGTCGTCCGGCATCCAGGCCGAGGGTCCGTACCGGATCGCCGGGGTCCCGGGCCAGCAGGTGTACGGCGAGCAGCACCGGCAGCAGCGCGAAGACGATGCCGAGCAGTTGGTACGTCAGATCCAGGTAGGGGCGGGCCGACGCGGAGGTGTTCAAGGCGGCGGTCTGCCGCGACAGGCCCCCCTCGGCGGTCAACTTCGCGATGATCGACACGGCGGCGTAGACGGCCGACTGGCCGAGGGAGAGGCCGAGTACCAGCATCGTCTCGACGCCAAGTGTCCGGCGGGACACCGGACGGGTGAGCTCAACTGTCACCGGACCACTCTGCCCGACCGGAGGCGCTCCCGGTGACACCCGCCCACCGGCGAACAGCCCTCACGATGCGATCGCACATTCTGTGCGACCTTCATGCACGCTCCGTGGAGATTCTGTCTGGGCCCGATCCGCCGTCAGAAGAAGGAGCGCCCCCGGTGGACAACTTCGCGCGGCTGCTGAAGGAGAGCTGGACCCTGGTCGAGGAGGACCGGGTCCGGCTGAGCGGTCACTTCTACGCCCGGCTCTTCCTCCTCGATCCCGAGCTGCGCAAGCTCTTCCCGGTGCAGATGACCGGCCAGGGCGACCGGCTGCTCGAAGCGATCATCGCGGCGATCCACACGGTGGACGACCCGGAGGGCTTCGACGAGTTCCTCCGTGCGCTCGGCCGGGACCACCGCAAGTACCACGTCGAGGCGGCCCACTACGACACCATGGGCGTGGCGCTGCTGGACGCGTTGCGCAGCACTGCCGGCGACGGCTGGAACCTGGAGTACGACCAGGCGTGGCGGGACGCGTACGCGGCGATCGCCGAGAAGATGCTCGCCGGGGCGGCGGCGGACGACGACCCACCGTTCTGGCACGCCGAGGTGCTGACCCACAAGCGGTACGGCCCGGACACCGCCATCCTCACCTGCCGGGCGTTGCAGCACCCGTTGACCTGGAAGGCGGGTCAGTACGTCAGCGTGGAGGTGCCCCGCCATCATCCCCGGGTGTGGCGGACGTACTCGATCGCCAACGCGCCGAACGATGACAACGTGCTGGAGTTCCACGTGCGTACGCCGGCCGACGCCGCCGGTTGGGTCTCCGGCGCGTTGGTCCGGCGGACCGGGCCGGGCGACCTGCTGCGGGTGGCCGCGCCGATGGGGTCGATGACCGTCGACCGCTCGTCCGAGCGGGACATTCTCTGCGTCGCCGGTGGCGTCGGACTGGCCCCGATCAAGGCGCTCGTCGAGGAGTTGGCCGGTTACAACCGGGCCCGTTGGGTGCATGTCTTCTACGGCGCCCGCACGGCGGCGGACCTCTACGGTCTGGACCGGCTGCGGGAGTTGGTGGCCGCCCACCCGTGGCTGTCGGTGACGCCAGCGTGCAGTGACGACCCGGAATTCGACGGCGAGCAGGGCGACATCTCCGACGTGGTGGCCCGGTACGGGCCGTGGACGACGCACGACTGCTTCGTCTCCGGATCGGCATCGATGGTGCGCGCCACACTCCGAGTGCTGGCCGCCGACGACGTACCGCCGCAGCGGACCCGGTACGACACGTTCGGCAACCTGTAGAGCTTTGCTCCCCCCGAACCGGGGCGCGTGCCCCTGCCCCCTGGGGCACGCGCCCCGGCCCCCGATCGGGCGGACCGGCACCGCCCCGCGCCACCTCGTCCGTCCGGCCGTCGTTCCCACCCGGGCGGGCGGGGTCGCGCCCCGGAGTCGTGCCCGGTCAGTAGCGCCACGGGTGGCCGGATTCGCGGTACTCCTCGATCGGCACCAGCGGCACTCCGGGTGCCATCCGGTCGACGTAGAGCCGGCCCTCCAGATGGTCGATCTCATGTGCGACCAGCCGGGCCATGCCGAATTCGAAGGAGGTGATGATCCGACCGCCGTCGAACTGCGCGTGTTCCACGTCCAGTCGTAGCGGTCGCGGCACCAGCCCGCGATGGTCGAAGAAGGAGAGGCACCCCTCGTACTGTTCGTCGGTGTGTGGTGCCGCATCGACCACCCGAGGATTGAGCAGCACGACGGGCTCGGCGGTGCGGTCCGGCGGACGGACCACCGCGGCGGCTCGGTCGATGTCGAGCTGCGGGGCGGCGATTCCCACCCCCTTGGTGAAGGGGTGCAGTTCGTCCAGCCGGGCCAACGCGGTGATCAACCGGTCGACGATCTCCCGGGCGAGCGGTTCCTCGCGCGGCAGGTCGAACGGGCGGGCCGGCTGGCGCAGCAGATCGGCGCCGCGCTGCACGATGCCGAGCCCACGCATCCGGTCCGACGGTCGGACGCGCCCACCCTCCGCCTCGGGCTCCGGTTGGGCCCGGAATCGCCACTGCAAGCGGTACCTGGCGTTCAGCGGTGGCTCGTCGGTTGCCCAGTCGAAGATCGCCCGGTCGCCCTCGTCGCGGCGGGTCACCGCCGTCCGCAGCGGGCCCTCCTCCGCCGAGAGCGAGGTCTCCGCGCCCCAGACCTGCGGGTCCAGGGCCACCGGCAGGTCCAGGCGTACGGCGAGGTGCCGGGTCGGTACGCGGACCGCGCGCTGGAACCACGGCCCCCACTTGTCCCGCCCGACGGTGTACGCGTACTCGATGGTGGCGCGGCGGCCGGGGTAGAGCGGGAAGCGACGTTCACCGTTCTCGAAGAGCAGCCAGATCTCCTTGAACGCGTCCCGGTCGTGCTTGGCGCGCCAGTGCATGGTCTCCCGCTCGCCGGACTCCTCGCGGCAGGCGACCAGTTGCAGTTCGGCGAAGCTGAGCGGGTGTTCCCGGTGGTGGCGGTTTGAGCGGCCCGGGTCGCTGGGGTAACGGTCGACGGCCACCCGGATCAGGTATCGGGTGACCGGCTCGACACCGGCGTTGTACAGCTCACGCCGGATGACGCAGCGGTAGGCGTCGTCGGTGTGGGTGAGCACGGCCGTCTCGCGTTCGACGATCAGACCGGTGCCGGGCGGCATCCACTGGCCGGGCAGGCTGGCTTCCCGGTGGTTACGGTCGCTGCGGGCGTGGCGAAGGTCGTCGTACTCGCGGAAGCGCTGCCAGATCGCGCCGCTGGCCTCCAGGACGGCCTCGGCGCGACGGGCGAAGTCCTCCGTCGGTCGGTGCCGGCGTCCCTCGACGTGACTGACGTACGAGGGGTCGAAGCCCATCAGGGTGGCCAGTTGTTTTTTGGACAGCCCCCGCTCCGTTCGGTGCCGGGCGAGTTCGGCGGCGAAGGAGTCGGCAGCCCGATCGAGCGGTGAGGTCGTCATCAGCTTCCTCGTGGCCGGGAGTACCAAGTTTCACGTTGAGTCGCCGGCCACACACACATCTGGCACCTAGTCGACAAGAACCTTGACTGATGAACGTTTCATACCGATACTGCCCCGAGTCTCCAGGCCGACACCGACAGTAGTTTTCCCCCCGCCCGCGACCCGGGTTGCCCGCCTCACCCCACCGTCGGGTTCCCCTGCGCCCGAAAGTGTGGTTAGGCTAGCCTTAGTACGACCATGGACGCTTCGGATCGAGTGGGTCAGGTGACGCGGGGGTGGATCAGGTGACAGCGGTGCTGCCCCTTCGGGATCCAGCCGCCACACCCCTGACGCCGGTCACCGCGACCCTGCGGGCCATGTTCGGCACCGACGACCTTCCCGGGCTGGCCCCGGGCCTGCTGGTCGCCGACGAGGCCGGTTGGGCCCCGGCGACCGCCCTGACCGGCACGCGACTGCCAGAGCTACTCGAATCGGCGGTCCGGCTGTGGGGTGGCACCCCACACGCCTCCGCCGCGCTCGCCTGGAAGGCGTACAGCTACTGGGCGGCGCTCCCGGTGGTGCTCGGCTGGGCCGCCGCTCGGCGAGTGCCGCTGCTCGACCACACCGAGGCACTGATCCACTTCGCCGATCGGCGCGCCCTGGTGACCGTCGGCCTACGCGAGTCGATCCCGGTCGCGGTGCTGCCCAACGATCCGCTGGCGCTCGCCGGGCTGCCCCAGGTCCGAGTGGTGGCCGACGAGCGGGAGTTGCTCGCCGCACTGCGCGCCACGCTGCTGGACGGGCACCTGTCGCCGGTGATCTCCGCGATCCAGGGCGAGGTCCGCATCGGTGCCCGCACCCTCCTCGGCTCGGTGGCGTCCGGCGTCGCCCACGGGCTGCTGCGGGCCGCCGACGGCTTGCCCGGTTCTGCGGTCGAGGCGATCGACACGCTGCTCGACGCGCTCGGCCTGGCCGACCTGGTGGAGCTGGTGCCCGGCCCGAACGGCGAGCCGATCGTGCAGCGCCGCACCTGCTGCCTGGCCTTCACCCTGCCCCAGCCGAAGGTCTGCCAGGGCTGCTGCATCCGCAGCTGAGTCGGCCCGTCACTCATCCCGTCAGCGGGCGCACGTCCCAGATCCAGACACCACCGGCGTATCCGGGTTCGATGCCGGTCAGCTCGGTCATCCCGGTACGCAGGGCGCCGGCGTGTTCGTGCGGCCCAAGGATCACCACGCCGGCCCGCCAGTACCGCAGGTCCTCCACCGCCTCCCGGCGGGTCCACTCGGTGATCGGCGGCACCTCGCCGGTGCGTCGGATGGTGCCGAAGAAGGTGCTGGTGGGGCGCGGGGGCGCGGAGAAGAGGGCGACCCGGTTCCGGCCCGGCCGGGTGTCCGGTCCGAGGAAGTAGCCACGAGCGATCGGCATCTCCTGGCGGGTACGGGCGGACCAGCGCAAGGGCTCGGCGTACTCGGTGTCAGGCAGCGGCAGGGTCACCACGCTGCGCCCACCGGTGAGGTAGGGACGCCAGGCACCCGAGGTGACGAACTCGGGCACCGGTTCGAGCCGTTTCGTCGGCAGCGGGGTGGGCAGCACCGGCACCAGCGCCATCGCCAGTCCGGTCGCTGCCGCGAAGCGGATCTGCGACCGGCGGTCCGGATACCGGGCCGTCAACTCGCGGACCTTCGCCGCGCCGTACGCCAGGATCAGCCCGATGATCGGGGTGATGGCCAGCGCCCAGCGGGTCGGCACCACCGAGTGCAGCACCGGCAGGTCCTCCAGCAGCGCCCACGGCCCGGGCACCCCGGTTCCGCGACGGTCGAAGCGGATCTCCCGGCCGAGCGAGAGCACCGCGAAGAGCAGCCCGAGCACGGCCAGACCGATCACCACGGCGCTGCGCCGCAGCCACCACACCAGCGCCACCACGAGGATCACCAGCGGCCAGCCGAAGAAGGCATTCTCCTCGGTCGGGTTCTTGGCCAGTCCGGCGGCGCTGCGGGCGTCACCGGCCAGCGACTCGCGGGAGTAGGCGAAGTACGAGGCCAGGTCCGTGGAGTAGCCCCGGATCAGCCAGGGCAGCCCGTGGTAGGCGCCGGGGCCGAAGAACTGCACGTACAGCGGGTAGGCCAGCAGCACGGCGGAGACCACGGCGGCCATCCCGAGCCCGGCGGCGAACGGTCGGACCCGGGCCCGCAGCTCGGGCCGGCCGATCACCAACGCGACGACCACCACGGCGAGGCCGATCGCGGTCATCAGCAGGATCTCCAGGTTCAGAAACGCCTGCCAGACGATCACCAGGGCCAGCAGCAGACCGTTGCGCAGCCACCGCCCGGGTTCGGCGAGCCGCAGGGTACGCCAGATGATCAGCGGCACCACGTACTGCGACACAATGTTCGGATGCGCATTGGCGTGGGAGACCATGGCTGGGGCGTACGCGCAGAAGGCGGCCCCCAGCCAGGCCGGCCCGCGCGAACCGGGCACCACCACCCGGGAGATCAGGAAATACCAGGCGGTGGCGGTGGCGATCATGCCGAGGGTGAGAAAGAGCAGGAACGCGGCCCGAGTGCCGAACAGCAGGGTTATCGGAGTCATCGGCAGCGATACGGACAGAACAGACGTATTTGCTATCAAATTGACGGATTCCGGGACATTCATCCGGTCCGACGAGAACGGATAGGCCAATTCCGTGACAACCCGGGCACCATGCGCGAACATCCATTCGAATTGCGCCATGTCGGTCGGATTGTCGCGAATACCATCGCCAGGATTCAGCCACATCCGTCCGGTGACCCAGAAGCCGAACGCGGCGAAGCTCGCCACCGCCAGGGCATCCTTCCATCGCCCCGAGCCGCCCTCGCCCCGTACGCGTCCCGACTGGACCGCGGCACTTCCCGCCTCGGACTGCGCGTCAGGTCGGCCCGAATCGGGAGTAGTCATAACAATTCGCAGCGTAGTCGGCCCATGTGGTCAACGTGCAGGGTTCGGGGCGCTGGCGTAGTATCGGTCAAGTTCTCTGGCTATCACCGATCGTGCACCCCCACCCCCGACCGCTAATTCGGCCATCACGGGCCCCGATATCCCCGCCGTCCGGGCGGATGGTTCACTCAGTCGGTCCCGGCACGGGTCGAGTCGTATCGTGAGGAATCGACGCATGGCAGAAATCACTGGGGATCAGCGCGTGCAGTCCGAGGTCCTGGAGGGCCTCGCCACGGCGGTCAATCACCGGCGCTGGTTCGTCGAGCTGGCCGTGCCCTACCTGGGTGACAACCCCATCGAGATCGGTAGCGGCCTCGGCGACTACGCCCTGGAGTGGAGCGAGAACTTCCCCCGGTTCACCGCCACCGAGGCCGACCCGGACCGCCTGGTGGCCCTCAAGGAGCGCCTGGCTGACCGGCCCTCGATCGAGGTACGCCAGATGCTGCTGCCCAACCCCGAGCAAGGCGACTACAGCGCTGCGGTCTCCTACAACGTGCTGGAGCACATCGAGGACCACGTCGGGGCGCTGCGCAGCATGGGCCAGTTGGTCCGGCCCGGCGGAGCCGTCGTGATCATCGTGCCGGCGTTCCAGTTCGCGATGAGCCCGGCGGACATCGCCACCGGCCACGTCCGGCGGTACACGAAGAAGACCCTGGCCGACGCGATGACCGAGGCGGGCCTGCGGGTGGAGAAGATCCACTACGCGAACGCGCTCGGCCTGATCGGCTACTTCATGGCCACGAAGGTCTTCCGGCTGATGCCGAAGGAGGGCCCGATGGTGAAGGTCTACGACACCCTGGTCCTCCCCGCCACCAAGGCCGCCGAGCAGCTGGTCCGACCGCCCTTCGGCCAGTCCGTCTTCGCCGTAGCCCGTACCCCCGGCTGACCAACCCCCGGCTGGTCCCGACGCAGCGTCCCCGTTGACCATGAGGTTGGCGGCACTTCAGAGCCAACCTCATGATCAACCTGGGAATGGGGGCGGGTCAGCCGGCGATCTGGTAGGTGGGGCGGGTGGTGGCTCGGGCCAGGGTGTGGAAGGCCAGGTTGAAGCCGACGTAGGCGGGGGTCGCCTCCGGGGTGACGTCGAGACGTTCGACGTCGAGGGCGTGCACCGCGAAGACGTACCGGTGCGGGCGGTCACCGGGCGGCGGCGCGGCACCGCCGAAACCGTGCTCCCCGTAGTCGTTGCGTACGGTGAATGCGCCCTTCAGGTCCTGTTCGGCCGCGCCGCGTGGCAGTTCCGTCACGTCGGCCGGCAGGTTGACCAGCACCCAGTGCCAGAAGCCACTGCCGGTCGGCGCGTCCGGGTCGAAACAGGTCACCACGAAGCCCTTGGTCTCCGCCGGGAAGCCCGACCAGGCCAGGTGCGGCGAGACGTTGTCGCCACCAGTGCTGCCGTGGGCGTGAGCCGCGTCCATCGGCTCACCGTTCCGCACATCTTCACTGGTCAGCGTGAAGGAGGCGACGGTCGGCAGCAGCTCGTACGGGTCCGGAGCGATGGGACGTTCCAGGGTCATCGACACAGGTCCTTCCGGTGGAAGTGGTGTTCTGCGCCCCTTTCATACCCTGTGACGCGCTGACATTCGACAGAACCGGCCCCGAGTCCGCCGTAACCGAGAGCACCTCACAGCGGTTGTCACCCTGCAACATCTAGCGAAGGAGTCTCTTGGCCGGGGTCTGGCGTGACTTCATCACCGCCGTCGTCGATGCCGTGCGTCGACGGGACGAGGCGGCCCTCAGCGACGAACGCCGCCGGGCACTGGACCGGCTCGCCGACGAGAAGATCCGCGAGGAGCAGCGGAAACGCCCTCCGGAAAGCAGCTCAGGCGGCTGAGGGTCACCTCGACCTGCCGCCCCTTGTCGCTGGCACGACCCGACCGGCAGCGCCTACGGATGCTCGTCGGTGATCGCGATGACCTCGTCGAGGCGGTCCAGAGCCGCCTGCAGGTCGTCGACCTTGGCCTGGATGCGGTCGCGCTCGGCGCGCAGCATGGCTCGCTGCTCGGCGTCGGTGTGCCCGGCCTTCCAGCAGGGCAGCAGTTCCGCGATCCGCTGACTGGTCAGGCCGGCTGAGTACATCTGCTGGAAGAAGCGCACCAGGGTGATGGCCTCCGGCCGGTAGCGGCGCTGGCCGGACGGGCTGCGCTCCGCGGTGAGCAGCCCCTGCTGCTCGTAGTAGCGCACGGCGCGTACCGAGACGCCGGCGGCCCGCGCCACCTCGCCGATGCGGATGAGCCGCTCGGCTGCGGTCCCCGTGGCGGTCATGGTGACTCCTCTCACTCCGGCGCTGACGCGCAGCACTTGCCTCTGACGTCAACGTCAGGTTCTAGCGTAGCGGGCATGGATATCAACAACTCGGTTGCCCTCATCACCGGAGCCAATCGCGGCCTGGGCCGCGCCTTCGCCAAGCGCCTGCTCGAACGGGGCGCCCGCAAGGTCTACGCGACAGCCCGCCGACCGGAGACCGTCGATCTGCCCGGGGTCGAGGTGCTGCCGCTCGACATCGCCGACGCCGCCTCCGTACGCGCCGCCGCCGAGGCCGCCCCGGACGTCTCGCTGCTCGTCAACAACGCGGGCATCCAGACCGGCACCGACCTGGTGACCGGCTCACTGGACACGGTGCGGCACGAGCTGGAAACCAACGTGCTCGGCCACCTGGGAATGATCCGGGAGTTCGCGCCGGCGCTCGCCCGCAGCGGCGGGGGCGCGATCGTCAACGTCCTCTCCGCCATGTCGTGGTTCGGGGTCAGGGGCGCCAACGCCTACCACCTGACCAAGGCCGCCGCGTGGGCCATGACCAACGGCGTTCGCCTGGAACTCGCCGAGCAGGGCACCCTCGTGACTGCGGTCCACCTCGGCCTCGCCGACACCGACATGTCCGCGGACTGGCCCGTGGTCAAGATCGCACCGTCGGATCTGGCCGACGCGGCGCTCGACGGCGTCGAGGCGGGATCCGCCGAGGTCCTCGCTGACCAGTGGAGCCGGGACGTCAAGTCCCGACTGACGCTGAGGCCGGAAGAGTTCAACGCCGCGATGGATCGCGCCTTGGCCGCCCTGACGGCAGCCTGAGCCGCTCTCCACGAGCATCCGGACCGCCGCTGGGAATCCTGCTCGCGGTGCAGGTGGGCGGAGGGTGTGGGATTCGAACCCACGAAGACATTGCTGCCTTACCGGTTTTCAAGACCAGCGCCATCGGCCACTAGGCGAACCCTCCTGGACCACGCGGTGCGTGGCCGTGCCTAGTCTGCCACGCCGCGTACGTCAGCGAGCGGCCGAGCCACCCGGTGCGCCGTGACCACTGGCGGTGGGGGGTGGCCCGGGGTCGCCGACGTGGAGTAGGCCCGGGATCGGGTAAGACTGGGCCATGCGAGCGATCACCATTGCGGAGCCCGGCGGACCTGACGTACTGAGCTGGAGCGAGGTGCCGGACCCGCAGCCGGGTCCGGGTGAGGTGGTCGTGGACGTGCGGGCCACCGCGGTGAATCGGGCCGACCTGTTGCAGCGGCAGGGGCACTATCCGCCTCCGCCGGGCGCGCCCGCGTACCCCGGGTTGGAATGCTCGGGGGTGGTCAGCGCGACCGGTCCCGACGTGGCCGGCGTGCGGGTGGGAGACCAGGTCTGCGCGCTGCTGGCGGGCGGCGGGTACGCCGAACGGGTGGCCGTGCCCGCCGGGCAGTTGCTGCCGGTGCCGGCCGGCGTCGATCTGGTCGACGCCGCCGGGTTGCCGGAGGTGGCGTGCACGGTCTGGTCGAACGTGGTGCAGGTGGCCCGTCTGACGGCGGGAGAGACGCTGCTGGTGCACGGCGGTGGCAGCGGAATCGGCACGTTCGCGATCCAGCTCGGTGCCGCGCTCGGCGCGACAGTGGTGGCGACCGCACGGGCCGCCAAGCACGAGCGGCTGCGTGAGCTGGGCGCCGACCTGCTTGTCGACTACCGGGAGCAGGACTTTGTCGAGGAGGTTCGGCAGGCCACCGACGGCCGGGGCGCGGATGTCGTCCTGGACATCATGGGCGCGTCGTACCTGGGGCGGAACGTGGCCGCCCTGGCCGCCGACGGGCGGCTGGTGGTGATCGGCATGCAGGGCGGCCGCAAGGGTGAGTTGGATCTGGGTGCGCTGTTGGCCAAGCGCGGCACGGTCGCGGCCACCGCGCTGCGCTCTCGGCCGTTGGAGCAGAAGGCCGCGATCGTACGCGGGGTACGCGAACAGGTCTGGCCGCTGGTCGAGGCGGGCCGGGTGCGTCCCGTGATCGACCGGCGGCTGCCGATCATCGACGCGGCGCAGGCGCACCGGCTCGTGGAGTCGAACGAGCACGTCGGCAAGGTGCTGCTCACCGTCGGCTGAGCCTGATAACGTGCCGGCCACCGACACGGGCAGCCGGCCCGGGAAACTAGCCGGGCAGTACGAGTCGGGCGCCGGGGCCCTCACCGCCCAGATTGTCCTCCGGGTTGTAGAGGGTGCAGCGGCGCAGCGAGAGGCAGCCGCAACCGATGCAGGCGTCCAGGTCGTCGCGGAGCCGACTCATCAACCTGATCTTTTCGTCCAGCCGGGCCCGCCAGGTCGTGGAGAGCTTGGCCCAGTCCTCGGCGGTGGGGGTACGGGCGGCCGGCAGCGAGTCGAGCGCGGCCCGGATCTCCTCCAGCGAGATGCCTACCTGCTGGGCGATCCGGATGAACGCCACCCGGCGCAGCTCAGTGCGGTGGTAGCGGCGTTGGTTGCCGCTGGTCCGCTCGGCCCGGATGAGCCCCAGCCGCTCGTAGTAGCGCAGCGCGGACTGTGCCACCCCGCTGCGGGCGGAGAGTTGACCGATGGTCAATGCTTCCTGCATCACGTCGCCTTGAGTTGAACCTCGCTTCAACTTGCAGGCTATCCGTATGACCACACTCGCCACCACGGCCCGGGTCGCCGAGGCCGCCGCGCCGCTCGACGGGCGCGATCCGGTCGCAGCCTTGCTGGAGCGCGTTCGCGCCGGCCGGCAGTTCGGTGCCAACGTCCTGTCCACCCTCGACGTGCTCGAGGTGCTCTACGACCGGGTGCTGCGGATCACCCCGGCGACCGTCGACGACCCCGACCGCGACCGTTTCCTGCTCTCCAAGGGGCACGCCGTAGCTGGCTACTATGCGCTGCTCGCCGCGAAGGGCTTCATCCCGCCTGACTGGCTGGACGACCAGGGCGGGCCGTCGAGTCGGCTCGGCGACCATCCCGACCGCACCCTGATCCCCGGCGTGGAGATCGGCTCGGGTTCGCTCGGGCACGGCCTGGGGCTGGGCGTCGGTACCGCCCTCGGGCTACGCGCCCAGGGCCGGCCCGAACCCCGGGTGTACGTGCTGCTCGGCGACGCCGAACTCGACGAGGGCTCCAACCACGAGGCGATCGCGTACGCCGGAGCGGTCGGCCTCGGCAATCTGACCGCGATCGTGGTGGACAACTCCTCCGCCACCCACGGCTGGCCGGGCGGAGTGGCCACCCGGTTCACGGTCAACGGGTGGACCGCCGCGACTGTCGACGGGCGGGACCGGGACGCCCTCCACCCGGCGCTGACCGGGCACCACGGCCACCGGCCGCACGCCGTCGTAGCGCTCGTCAGGGACGGTGAGTGATCGTGCGGGACACCTTCGTGGCCACCACAACCGCCTTCCTGGACGACCCGCGGACCGTCATCGTGCTGGCTGACATCTCCGCCGCGGCGTTCGCTCCGGCCGCCGCCCAACACCCCGACCGGGTGATCAACGTCGGCATCCGGGAGCAGCTCATGTTGGGAGTGGCGGGGGGCCTGGCACTGACCGGGCTGCGCCCCATCGTGCACAGCTACGCGCCGTTCCTCGTGGAGCGGACGTACGAGCAGATCAAGCTGGACCTCGACCACCAAGGGGTGGGCGCGGTGCTGGTCAGCGTCGGGGCGTCGTACGACCGCGCGGCAGCAGGCCGCACCCACCTCGGCCCGGCGGACGTCGCACTTGTCGACACCCTGCACAACTGGACGGTGCACGCCCCCGGCCATCGGGACGAGGTACCCGGGTTGCTGCGCGACGTGGTCTGCGGCCAGGACTCGGCATACGTGCGGCTCTCCACCCAGAGCAACGCGCAGGCGTACCCGGAAGCGGGCGACCTGCGGGTGCTCCGGGACGCCGGCCCGGGGGCGGCGCTGCTGGTCGCGGTCGGTCCCACGTTGGACGCGGCCCTCGACGCGACCTCGGATTTGCCGGTCACCGTGGCGTACACCCACCGCCCGCGCCCGTTCGACACCACCGGCCTGCGGGCGCTCGCGGACAGTGCGGTGATCCTGGTCGAGCCGTACCTGGCGGGCACCTCGACCCGGCTGGTCTCGGACGCGCTGGCCGACCGGCCGCACCGGTTGTTGGCGCTCGGGGTCCGCCGCGAGGAACTGCGGCGGTACGGTTCGGCGGCGGACCACGCGCGGTGGCACGGGCTGGACGCGACCGGGCTACGCCGCTCGATCACCGATTTCCTGTCGCCGGCGCTGGTCTGAGCGCGTGCCGGTCCGCGGCATGTCGCGGTCTCCGAGGCCGACGTACGGCCCGACATGCCGCAACCGGCGCCGGTCCCGTCGCAGCCGGCGGAACGGTCAGCGGGCCGAGGCGTCGGGGTTACGGCGGGTGCGCTCCCGGCCGAGGATCCAGATCGCCTCGACGCCGTCCCGCCAGGTGATCTTCTTGCCTTCCTCGCGCCCCCGGGCCCGGTAGCTGATCGGCACCTCGTACGGCCGGATGCGGCGACGCAGCAGCTTGCCGGTCACCTCGGCCTCCATGCCGAACCCTCGGGATCGGACGTCCAGCGAGCGGTACAGCGCGACGGGCATCAGCTTGAAGCAGGTCTCCAGGTCTCCGATGTAGGAGTTGAACAGCACGTTCGCCGCCATGGTGACGCCCTTGTTACCCATCACGTACCAGAAGCTGTAGGCGCTGTGGCTGCCGAAGGTGCGGTTGCCGTAAACCACCGTCGCCCGCCCGTCCAGCACCGGGGCGAGCAGCTTGGGGATGTCCTGTGGGTCGTACTCCAGGTCGGCGTCGAGGATGACCATGTACTCGCCCTCGGCGTTGGCCACCGCCGTGCGGATGGCCGCGCCCTTGCCCGCGTTGCGCTGGTGCGTGATGACCCGCAGCCGGGCGTCGTCGGCGCGCCCGAGGATCTCCCCGGTGCCGTCGCGGCTGCCGTCGTCGACCACCACGAGCTCGATCTCGCATGGGTATTCGACCGCCAGCGCCTGCTTGAGGGCATCCGCGATGCGTTCTTCCTCGTTGTAGACCGGCATGAGGATCGACAGCTTCACGGGAATCTCCACGAGGGCGGGTAACGTTTCGGCCATAGCCTAGCCCGGCAGGTCAGTCGAGTGGCGACGACCACCAATGGCGATCCACGGCCGGGCACTCAGGCTGATGGTGTTTACTTCCGCCATGTCGGCCGCCGGCTTCCCGTTCGTCCTGGTTCCCGTCGCCGCCCTCATTCTGCTCAGCGTGGCGTTACGACCACGCAACGTGGAGACCGCGGCGCCGCGGCGACTCGCGGCGCTCCGGGCGACCCTCGCCGTCGGTGCCTTCGCGGTGACCACCGTCGAGGTGCTGGGCGCGCTGCGGCTGCTCACCGCGCCCGCCTTCGGCCTGGCCTGGCTGCTCTTCCTCGCGGTGGCGGCAGCGGCCGCCGGGTGGCGCCGACGGGCCGACGCCACGGCTCGCAAGGCCGAAGTGCCTGCCAGGGTCCCGGTCGAAGGTGCCGGTGCCTCGTCACCGGACTCCCCCCACTCCATTCCGCCCGGACCAGCGGGCGTCCACGCGGAGCCGTCGAGCACGCGGGTCGCCACGGTCACCGTGGGACCGGACCGGCCGTCGACACCGTCCGGACCGGACCGACCGCTGGCCGGCGGCTGGCGCGACGCCGCCAGCGCCTTCTGGCGTACGGCGAGCCGTGGTGAGCGGCTGCTGGCCGGTACGGTCGCCGGACTGCTCCTTGTCGAACTGCTGATCGCCCTGCTGGCCGCACCCAACAACTACGACTCGCAGACCTACCACCTGCCCAAGGTGGAACGCTGGGTGGCCCAGGGCGACCTGACGTTCTGGGCGACCGCGATCCACCGCCAGGTGACCATTCCGCCGGGCGCCGAGTACCTGCTGCTGCACCTGCGGCTGCTCACCGACGGCGACGCGCTGCACCACCTGGTGCAGTGGGCCGCCGGACTGGTCTGCCTGCTCGCGGCCGCCCGGGTGACCGCGCAGCTCGGCGGCGGCCGGCGGGCCCAGTTGCTCACCGTGTTCCTGCTGGCCAGCACACCGATGGTGACGCTGCAGGCGACCAGCACCCAGACCGATCTGGTCTGCGCCGCCTGGGTGCTCTGCGCCGGCACGCTCGCGCTGGACGGGCTGCGCCACCGTGCGCACCTGGGTGACCTGCTGGTCCTCGGGGCGGCCACCGGCCTGACCGCGGTCACCAAGACCAGTGGCCTGCTCGCGGTCGGTCCGCTGCTGGTGCTCTGGGGGGTGGGCCAACTACGCCTGGCGTACGCCTACCGGCCGGCCACGCACCGCCGGACTCCGGTCGCCGGAATCAGTCGTACCGTCGGTGCCTCGGTCCTGATCCTGCTGGTCGCCGCCGCGGTGGTCGGCCCCTTCCTGGGCCGGGTGTACGCCGAGTTCGGCCACCCGCTCGGGCCGGAGCGGCTGCGCGAGTCGGTCCCGATGGAGCGGCACGACCCACCCTCGGTGCTGGTGAACGCGCTCCGGATCGCACACACCGCACTTGACACTCCGCTGGCACCGCTGCGCGAGGTGTCCGCCGAGGCGATCATCGGGGTGGCCGGACTGATCGGGGTCGACCCGCAGGACCGCGCGATCACGTTCGGGCGGGAGATCTTCCCGGTCGCGTCCTGGTATCCCGACGAGGACCGGGTTGCCTTCCCGCTGGCCGGTGCGCTGGCACTGATCGGTGCGGTGGCGGCGCTGCGTCGTCCGGCCCGGGTCAGTCCGGGCGCGGCGGGGGCGCTGCGCGGGTACGCCCTGGTGGTGGTCGTCGCCGTGGTGCTGCACACCGCGATGATCAAGTGGCAGCCGTGGGGGAACCGCCTGATCCTCTATGCCCTGGCGGCCTCGGTGCCGCTGGCCGGGCTCTGGCTCGACGCGCTCTTCCGTCGCTCGGGTCAGCTCGGCTTCCGCGTCCGCGATCGGCGCGGTGGCCCGGCGGACAGCTACGGCAGACGGCCCGTCGCCGCCGGACTCGCGGTGATGGTGCTGGCCACCTGCGCACTGGCCGGGGTGTTGTCGGTGTCGTACGGCTTCCCGCGCCGGCTGGTCGGCACGGGCTCGGTCTTCACCACTTCCGACTGGGAGAGCCGGTTCGTGCGGCGTCCACAGTGGGCGGATGAGTACCGGTGGGCCGCCGACGCGGTCCGGGCCGCCGACGCGCGCCGGATCGGGCTGTCCCAGCGCAACGACGACTGGGAGTACCCCTGGTGGCTGCTGCTCCGCGACGCGGACGGCACGCCGCCGGAACTACTGGCGCTCCAGTCGGTGCTGGACGACCGACCACCTGCCGATCCGGCCTCGGTCGACGCGATCCTCTGTGTCGGCAGCCGGAAAATCTGCACCGACCTGCTGCCCGCCGGCTGGCGGCTGGAGTTCCGCAGCTACGTCGGCTACGCCCTGCCCGAGCGGCGGTGACCGGGCAGCCGGCGGTGACCGGCAGGCGGCGGTGACCGGGCAGCGCGACACGCTGCGCGGTCCGGGCGGAAAAGGGGCCAATAGCCCGGTTCGGCGCAGCACGTAAGTATTCCGAGACGTATTCACATACCTGCATCGCACGCGTTACCGTCCGGTAACCCGATCGACGTCCCGCGATCGGACCGAAAGGAGTGCGTCGATGTCTGGTACCCACGCCAGGCGTGAACGGACACCTCGACGGCGCCTTGCCGAGGTCGCCGTCCTCGCCACCGCTCTCGTCCTGCCGATGCTGGCCACGGCCTCACCCGCCGCCGCAGCCGACCGTCCCGCCGTCCAGCCGCTCCCCGCCCACCTCGAATCCATCCGCGCCGCCGAGGCCACCGCGCTCTACGGCGCTCCCGGCATCCGCCCGCTCGACCAGCGCCGCACCGCACTGATCACCATGGGCGACAGCCAGATCTCCGGCGAGGGGGTCGGCAACTACGTACCCGGCACCCACCAGCCGGGCAACTGGTGCGACCGCTCGTACGACCAGGCGGTCTTCCGCACCGGCATCGCCGCCGACGAGCGCTACAACATCGCCTGCTCGGGTGCCACACCGTGGAATCTGATCGTCGGCGGTCCCACCCAGCACAACGAGTTGAACCAGGGCGACCATCTAGCGATCAAGGCACGCAACACGCACATCAAGCTGATCTGGGTGGTGGCCGGCGCGAACGGCGACGGCACGATCCAGTTCGGCCCGGTCGCCACCGACTGCGCCGTCCGCCGCGTCTTCTTCCAGGGCCCCTGCTGGCCCACCTACACCGACCAGTGGACGGTACGCACCGATGGCAGCCGCCGAGCCGTCGAGGAGGCACTCACCGACATCCGCCGGACCATGACGAACGCCGGCTACCTCGGCTCCGACTACGAACTGGTGTTCATGTCGTACTCCAGCCCGGCCAGCCCCGACGTGGAGGACAACCCGAACTTCCCCGGCTGGTACTCGGGCGGCTGCCTGCTCTACCTCGCCGACGCCGCGTTCGCCCGGAACAAGGCGGTGCCGCTGTTCGAGTCGGCGCTGCGGGCGGCGGCGGCCAACACCGGCACCCGCTACCTCGACGCCAGCCGCCTCTTCCACGGCCACGAGGTGTGCACCGACAACACCTCGGTACGCGGGCTCTACATCGAGGTGGGGATCTGGGACGAGAACGCGGCCCGCCAGTCGTTCCACCCGAACTACCGGGGACACGGCATGTTCGCCCAGTGCATCACCCAGTTCTACGCCTCCGGCCAGCAGCAGGGCACCTGCGTCGACCCGGCCAGCACCGGAAACGGCCAGCTCTACCCCGGACTTATGGAGTTCCGGCAGCTGCGCAACGCCGCCACCGGCACCTGCGTGGACGGCAAGGGGTACAACTCACGCAACGGCACGGCGCAGCAGTCGTACCGGTGCCATGGCGGGCGTAACCAGGGCTTCTGGTACGACCCGACCCGACAGTCGCTGCACTCCGAGCTCTCCCACGACCGCTGCCTGGACGTGGCCGGTGGTTCGCTGCGGTCGGGCACGGCGGTGAACATCCACGACTGCCATGGCGGCACCAACCAGAAGTTCACCATCTCCGGCAACCAGGTCCGCGCCGCCGGTGCCACAAACCTCTGCCTGGCCTTCGACAACCCGCTGCTCGGCACCCCCCGACTGCGCCTGGCCAACTGCTCCAGCAGTTCCCGGCAGCAGTGGTCGTTCGAGTCGCGGTCGTTCGCCCAGCCCGTCGGGTACGGGCGGGACGACTTCATCGGCTCCCGGGTCTACTGACGCCGCGGGCAGGCCGGCCCGCCGGGCCCGGCAACGGGGTGATCGCATCGATCACCGCGCCGGGTCCGGCGGGTCCGCTGTCACTTCTGGTTGAACGGGACGACGATCAGGCGAGCCTGTGCCTGCTCGCCGTTCACGGTGCCGGCCACGCCCAGCTTGGTGCCGACCTTGATGTCCGTGGCGGCGATCGACTTGCGCCGTTCGATCACCCGCAGTTCGTCGGTGAAGGTCCAGGTCCGGGTGAAGCCGTCGGTCGACTTGACCGTGATCTTGTCGTCGGCGAGGTCGGTCACCTCGCCGCGCTGCACGGAGACGGTCTTCGTGCCGCCGTCCTTGGTCTGCACCACGACGTCGCCGTGCAGGGTGTTCTTGCGCAGCAGCACCCGGGCTGCCCGACGCTTGCGCCACTCCTCGACCCGCTCCTTGCGCTTGTTCGCCGCGCTCGGGGTCGGCTCCACCGGCGCGGCCACGGTCGCGTCGGGATCCAGCTCTGCCGGGTCGAGACCGAGCGCGGCCAGTGCCTGGCCCTCCGCGCCCATCGCGGCGACCACCTCGACGGCGCTCTCCTGCATCGCGCCCCGCTCGGCCTGGCCCACCCCGCAACCGGCGGCGGCCAACGCGACCGTCACCAGCAGCGCGCCGGTGGCGGTGAAGGATCCCCTGCGTGCCATTCCTCGTCCTCTCGTCGGTGCCGGTCTGCCGGATCTCGTCGCGCCGCGTCACGGCCGGCGCGGATCCGTGCACCCAGCCTGGACCCGCCGGATGCGCCGACCGTCAGGCCGACGTTCGGATCAGGTAAGGAATCCCGGCAGCCGGATGGTGAACGCGGCCCCGCCCTCGGGCGCGTGCCCGGCGCCTATCTCACCGCCGAGCCGGCGGACCAGGCCGGCGGCGAGCGCGAGCCCGAGCCCGCTGCCGACCTTGCGTAGCCCTCGGTAGCGTTGGTGCAGCGCCCCGCGCTCGAAGGCCATCGTCAGGTCGTCGTCGGTCAGCCCCGGTCCGCCGTCGCGAACCTCGATCACGCCACCGGCGCCCGGGTCGGCACCGGCCGGTCGGACCGCCAGCACCACCGGCGCACCGGGAGGCACCACCCGCAGCGCGTTCTCCAGGAGGCCGTCGATCACCTGTCGGATCCGCCCCGGGTCGGTGTACGCCGGCACCGGCTGCCCCGGCAGCTCGACCCGGAACGTCACCCCTACCGAGGCGCACCGGTCCGCCCAGGTCCGACCGGCGTCAGCGGCCAGGCCGGCCAGATCCACCGGCACCGGTTCGAGGGGGAAGTCGACCGCCTCCAGGCGGGCCAGGGCGAGCAGATCGGTGACCAACCGGTCCAGGTGCTCCGCCTCGGCGAGCATGGTCCGGCCGGTGTCGGCCGCCGCCGACGATTCGATCACCCCGTCGGCCAGCGCCTCGGCGTAGCCACGGATCGCGGTCAGCGGGGTGCGCAGTTCGTGCGAGACGGAGAGCAGGAACTCCCGCTGTCGTCCCTCACTCGTGGCCAGCGCGGCGGCCAGCCCGTTCAACGCGTACGCCAGGTCGGCCACCTCGGCCGGCGACTCGACCGGCACCCGGACGCTGCGATCGCCGGCCCGCAGCCGGGTCGCGACGAGGGCCGCCCGGCGGATCGGCCGGGCCAGGCGCCGGGCGAGCAGGAGGCCCGCGACCGCGCCTGCCGCCAGCCCAGCCAGCAGCGGCAGCCAGAGGCCGCGCAGCACCTGACGCCACACTCCCGCCCCGAGCGGACGGGTCAGCACCACGCCGTCGCCGGCGGCCAGCGCCCGGCCCTCGACGAGTGCCCGTTGCCCGTCGACAAGCCGCCGGCCGGAGAAATTCCGCCCGTTGGACACCCGCTTCACCACCTGGGGAGGCAGGCCGGCACGGTCGACAGCACCACCCGAGATCAGGTAGATGGTGGTGCCCTGGTTGCCGAGTTGGCGGATCAACCGCTCGCCGGCCAGTTCCCGGACCCGACCGGGGCGTGCCCGCAGCAGCTCGGCGGCGACCTGGGCCTGCGCCGCGAGCGCCTGCCGGTCCCGCCGCTCGGCAGCGCGGACCGCCACCGGCACCGCGACCACCGCGGTGACCAGAACCGACACCAGGGCCACCGCACAGGTCACCAGCACCGCACGCGCGGTGAGCGTACGGCCGGGACGGTCAGCCATCGGCGGCGTACCCGACTCCGCGATGGGTCCGGATCACGCTCGCCGCGCCGAGCTTCGCCCGAACCTGCGCGACGTGCACGTCGACGGTGCGGGTGCCGGCGTGCGCCGCGTATCCCCAGACCGCGGCCAGCAGCTCCTCCCGCGAGAAGACCCGGCCCGGCCGGCTCATCAGGTGGGCCAGCAGGTCGAACTCGGTGGAGGTGAGCTGCACCGGGACGCCGTCGGCGGTAACCGACCTGCGGTCGGGGTCGACGGTGACCCGGCCGAGCACGACGGGCTGCGCGACGCCGCCTGGCGGGCCGGCGGCCCGGCGCAGCACCGCCCGCAGCCGGGCGACGAGTTCGCGAGGGCTGAATGGTTTGGTGACGTAGTCGTCGGCGCCCAGTTCCAGGCCGACGACACGGTCCACCTCGTCGTCGCGAGCGGTGAGGAAGATGACCGGCGTCCAGTCGCCGGCCTCCCGCAACCGACGACAGATCTCGGTGCCGGCCAGCCCCGGCAGGGCGATGTCCAGCACGCAGGCCACCGGACGCAACCGGCGGGCCGCCGCGAGGCCGGCACTGCCGTCCCGTTCGACGTGTACGCCGAAGCCGTCCCGGCTGAGGTAGAGCCGGACCAGGTCGGCGATGCTCGGTTCGTCCTCCACCACGAGCACCAGCCCGCGTTGCGGATTCTCGGCGGTCACTGGGCCATGATTGCCGATCGACGAGACCCGGCAGCGTCAGGCTGTGTTCGGATTCGGTAAGAAGACCCGGTCAGTGGGCCACGACGGGCTGGAAGGCACCCGGTCGGGCGACGGGCGCCTCGGCGACGGTGGCCACGATCCGCGGCTGTGCGCTGCGTACGCGGGTGCGGAAGGCGTGATTGAGCAACGCGTCCAGCTGCCACACCTGCTTCGGCTGCTGGGTACGGATCAGGAAGCGCTCGCGGATGCCGTCGATCGCGGTGGCGGCCAGCTCCACGCAGTGCAGGCGCGGGTCGGGGCTCCAGGTGACGTGGCTCAGCTCGCGGAGCTCCGTGTTGAGGTGCAGGCGAAGCCGATGCAGCACCCGGGTCTGCCGGGTGACCACCAGCCTCCGGTGGGTGAGCAGCAGCAGGTAATCCCCGTCGACCGGTCGGTCGGGCCGGCTGCACCGGGTTACCAGGATGGTGGCGTCGCCGGAGCCCACGCAACGGCGGAACACCGGCATGTGCCGACTGGCGGTCTGCACCGCCAGGCCGGCCTCGGCCGCAGCCGGAAGGAACGTTCGGGAGAAGACGTCCATGACCTGCCCAACGACCCTCCCCCCACGCTGACATGGCCGACGGACATGCTTTCTGCAATTTCCACCCCACCCCACCCACCCACCGGCCCGCCCGACCGAGTTGATCAAGAAGTTTTGGTCGCCTGAGCGCCGAACGGAGACCAAAACTCCTTGATCAACCGGGATCGGTGGGGGGTTAGAGGAGTTCGAGGATGGTGGCGTTGGCCATTCCGCCGCCCTCGCACATGGTCTGGAGGCCGTAGCGGATGTTGTTGTCGCGCATATGGGCGAGCATCGTGGTCATGATGCGGGCACCGGAGCCGCCCAGCGGATGCCCCAGGGCGATCGCGCCGCCGCGCGGGTTGAGCCGCTCCGGGTCCGCCTCGGTCTCCGCCAACCAGGCCAGCGGTACGGGGGCGAACGCCTCGTTCACCTCGTACACCCCGATCTCCTCGATGCCCAGCCCCGCGCGACGCAGTGCCTTCGCGGTGGCCGGAATCGGCGCGGTCAGCATGGCGACCGGGTCGTCGGCCGCGACCACGGCGGTGTGGACCCGGGCCAGCGGGCGTAGCCCGTGCCGGCTGGCCCACTCGCTCGTGGTGACCGCGAGTGCGGCGGCACCGTCGGAGATCTGCGAGGCCGAACCGGCGGTGACCACACCGTCGGGACGGAACGGAGTGGGCAACTCGCCCAGTTTCTCCAGCGAGGTTTCGCGCCGGATGCCCTCGTCGACCGCGAACTTGCCGCCGTCGGCGAGCGCCACCGGGGCGACTTCGGCCTCGAACGCGCCCGCGTCCTGCGCGGCGGCAGCCTTCTCGTGGCTGGTCAACGCGAACTCGTCGAGCTGGGTGCGGGACAGGCGCCACCGCTGGGCGATCAATTCCGCCCCGACGCCCTGGTTGAAGGGGAGCGGGGAGTCCTCGGCGACTCCCTCGACCCCTCGGTAGCGGGTCAGAATCTGCTCGCTGAACGGCATCCCACCGGCCACGCTGGAGCCCATCGGCACCCGGGTCATCGACTCGACGCCGCCCGCGACGACCAGGTCCGCCTGACCGGAGAGCACGGTGGCCGCAGCGAAGTGCAGGGCCTGTTGGCTGGACCCGCACTGCCGGTCCAGGGTGGTGCCGGGCACCGACTCGGGCCAGCCGGCGGCCAGTACGGCGTTCCGGGCGATGTTCCACGACTGTTCCCCGACCTGGGAGACGCAGCCCCAGACCACGTCGTCCACCTGAGCCGGATCGATCCCGGTGCGTTCGGCGAGGGCACGCAGGACGTGCGCGGACAGATCCACCGGGTGCACCGTGGCCAGGCTGCCCTTGCGCCGCCCGACCGGGGTGCGCACCGCACCGACGATAACCGCGTCACTCATGTTTACTCCCCGGTAACTTGGGCTGGTCCCGATCCTACGCCCACCCGGGTCGACCGCCACGCCCCCGCCCACGCGAACGCCGGGCGGCGCTCCGCGGCTGATGCCGGTGACCGGCGGCGCTGGCATGCTGGTGCCGTGGCGTACGACACCATCGCACAGCAGTGGCGGGTGCCCCTGGGCCTGCCGTTCCTCAAGCTGGCTGCCGCAGCCAGCGTGCTCGCCCTGGGGATCCTGCTCGCCGCGGGTGACCCGCTCCGGCCGGTGCTCGGCGGGTTGGCCGCAGCGGTTCTCACCGGGTGGGGCCTGCGGGATCTGGTCGCGCCGGTGCGGTTGGCGGTGGACCCGACCGGCATCACCGTACCGGCCGGGCTGCTGAGTCGACGGCATCTGCCCTGGTCGATGGTGGAGACCATCCAGGTGCACCGCCGGTCCGGGCGCGGACTGGCCGGACCGACCCTGGAAATCGACACGGGCGATTCACTGCACCTGTTCAGCCGCCTCGATCTCGGCGCCGATCCGGCCGAGGTCGCCGACGCGTTGCGCACCGCCCGGGCGGGAAGCCCCGGCGGCCCGGGTGATCCACGCCCTGGGCAGCCGATGTGACCGCATCGCCGGTGCCGTGTCGGGCAGCGGTCAGCCCAGCAGCGCGGCTGTGCGTACCAGGGCCATCCCGAGCAGCGCCACGACGATGATCGCGCCGCCGCCGAACTGCACAAGGGTCCGGCGCGACCGCGGCGCGTAGGCCAGCACCAGCGCCATCAGCGCGCCGAACACCAGGCCGCCCAGGTGGCCGGCGATGGAGATCTGCGGCACGGTGAAGGTGAAGATCAGGTTGATCACGAGGATGGGGAGGATGGCCGAGGTGTCCCGACCCAGGCGTCGCATGATCACAAAGATCGCCGCGAAGAGGCCGAAGATGGCGGTCGACGCTCCCGCCGACATCTGGTTGGGCGCGCTGAACACGTAGACCGCGACGTTGCCGCCGAAGCCGGCGATGAAGTAGAGCGCGGCGAACCGCAGCGGCCCGAGCACCGCCTCCAGCGAGCGGCCGAGCACCCAGAGCGCCCACATGTTCAGCAGCAGGTGCACCACGCCGTAGTGCAGGAACATCGCGGTGATCAGGCGGTACCACTGACCCTCGGCGACACCGCCGATGGTGCCGTCGAGGAACATCGCCCGGCCCAGCACCGCACCCCACTCGGTCAACGGGGTGCTGCCGCCCATCAGCCCGCCGAAGCCGTTACCGCCGGCCGCCGCGTCCCCGCCCCGGTCGGAGGCGATCGAGACCAGCATCACCAGCAGGTTGAGGGCGATCAGGGTCTTGGTCACGTAACCGTGTCGGCCGACGACCCCGCCACCGAAGGCGGTTCGCGCCGGACGCACGCTGCGGCGTCCCTCCGACACGCACTCCGGGCACTGGAACCCGACGGACGCCTCGTTCATGCAGTCCGGGCAGATCGAACGGTCGCAGCGGGTGCAGCGGACATACGTTTCCCGGCCGGGGTGGCGGTAGCAGGCCGGCGTGGTCGGCGGGGACTCGCTCATCGCTGGCCCCAGACACCCGAGCGCTCAGTCATGCGAGCAAAGGTACCCCGAGCCGCCACTCAGGCGGGTCGAGGCGTACCCGGCGAAGTGCTGGCGGCCGTCGCAGAGCGAAGACTGGTCCGGACACCGGTGGGGTGTCCGGACCAGTCTGCAAGCCGCCGGTCGCCGTCGACGTGCCCGAGCTGGCACTCGGCGATCTGGTCGACCAGACCATGAACCCGCACGGCGAGCCGGCGCTTCGGCACCGCCCGCAGACGCCCGGTCAGGCCGAGCGCTCGATCTCGACGCGCTCGATGACGACGTCCTGGAGCGGCCGGTCGCTGGGGCCGGTCGGGGTGTTGGCGATCGCCTCGACGATCTTCGCGGACTGCTCGTCGGCTACCTGCCCGAAGATGGTGTGCCGGTTGTTCAGGTGCGGCGTCGGCGAGACGGTGATGAAGAACTGCGAGCCGTTGGTGCCGGGCCCGGCGTTCGCCATCGCCAGCAGGTACGGCCGGTCGAACCGCAGCTCGGGGTGGAACTCGTCGGCGAAGGTGTAGCCCGGCCCGCCCCGGCCGGTGCCCGTCGGGTCACCCATCTGAATCATGAAACCGCTGATCACCCGGTGCGAGATGGTGCCGTCGTAGTACGGACCACTGCCCGGCTGCCCGGTCCGCGGGTCGGTGTACTCGCGGGTGCCCTCGGCCAACTCGACGAAGTTGCGGACGGTCTTCGGGGCGTGGTTGCCGAAGAGCTCCAGCCGGATCGGGCCGGCGTTGGTGTGCAGGGTGGCGTAGACAGCCTCGGCCACGGGTACTCCTTATTCGTTGGTCAGTTCCATGCGGATCCTCCCATGTGCCCGATCTGGACATGCGGAGGCATCCGAAGGTGGAGGATGAGACAGAGCAACTCCCAGGAGGTGGGACCGTGTTTGGAAACTGGCGGCGAAAGACCCAGGCGCAGTTGGCCCGGGCCGAATTGAACCGCAGCATCGGTCACCTGAGGCAGGCCGCCACGCATGCCGCGAGGGGCGCCGGCGACACGGTCGGCCCGCGATTCCAGGCGGCCCGCGGTGCGGTGGCACCGACCGCCGTCGTGGTCCGGGACCGGGCATCGAACGGCCTCGCATCGACGGCCGCAGCCCTCGCGCCGCTTGCTCTGGCCGTACGTCACGCGCAGTCCGACGCGGCCGATCGGGCCGCCAAGGGGAAGAAGGCCGCGGTCGCCAAGCAGGCCGCGGTCAGTAGGAAGGCGAAGAAGATGAAGGCGAAGAAGAAGTCCCGCCGGAGCGGGACCATGGTCGGCCTGCTGGCCGCCGGTGCGGTGGCCGGGCTGGCCGGCGCGATGGCCCTGCGGCGGCACCGCGAGCAGCAGGAGTGGGCCGAGTACGACGCGGGTGCCGCGCTTGAGCCGATGCACGAGGAGGTGGAGACCATCGAGGTGCGTACGACCGGCCCGGCCGGTGCCGGCAAGGTCTCGACCGGAGCGGGCAGCTCGGCGGTGGCCAGCGGCGACAGCGCCTCCACCACCCCCACCGCGACCGCGCCGTCCGGGGTCGCCGCCACCGGGAAGGTCCCCTCGGTCGCCGAGGGTGCCCGCACCAGCAGCGGCCGCCCCGCCGACGACCTGAGCAAGGCCACCAACCACAAGTCCAACACCCGCGCCTGACCACTCCCCCTCCCGCCCCCACCCCCGTCAAGGATGATCATGAAGTTGTCGCCGCGCACACCGGTGTGTCGCGGCGACAACTTCATGGTCAGCGCAGCCAGCGACGCGGGCGGTCGGGGGAAGGGAGGGTCGGGTCAGAGCCAGTCGTTGCGGCGGAACCAGCGGTAGAGGGCCAGCGAGATGCTGAGCATCAGGGCCAGCACCACGGGGTAGCCGTAGGTCATCCTCAGCTCCGGCATGAAGTCGAAGTTCATGCCGTAGATGCCGGCGATCGCGGTCCACACGGCGGCGATGGCCGCCCAGGCCGCGATCTTGCGCATGTCGTTGTTCTGGTCGACCGTCACCTGGGCCAGCCGCGCCTGAAGGATCGAATTGAGCAGGTCGTCGTAGGAGTTGACCTGCTCGACAGTGCGGCTGAGGTGGTCCTGCACGTCTCGGAAGTAGCGGCGCACCTCCTTGGGCACGTCCCGGTTCATCTGCGAGGTCAGCGTCACCAGCGGCCGTTGCAACGGCATCACCGCCCGCTTGAACTCGACCAGTTCCCGCTTCATCTGGTAGATCCGCTGGATCCGGCCGCTGGTCTGGCGGTCGAAGACCTCCGTCTCCAGCACGTCCATGTCGTCCTCAAGCTGGTCGGCAACCTCCAGGTAGAGGTCGACGACCCGGTCCGTGATCGCGTACGCCACCGCCCAGGGACCGTTGAGCAGCAACTCCCGGCGAGCCTCCAACTCCTCGCGTACGGGCGCGAGCCGGCAGGCGTCGCCGTGCCGGACACTTACCACGAACTGCGGGCCGATGAAGAGCATCACCTGCCCGGTCTCCACCACCTCGGAGTTCTCCGTCAGCTCGGTGTGCTCGCAGTAGCGGGCGGTACGCAGCACCAGGAAGCTGACCTCGCCGAAACGTTCCAGCTTCGGACGCTGCTGGGCCTTGACCGCGTCCTCCACGGCCAGCTCGTGCAGCCCGTACGTGGTGGCGATCTCGGTCATCTCGGCCAGTTCCGGCTCGTGCAGGCCGAGCCAGACGAAGCCGGCCTCGGCGCTGCGAGCCGCGGCCAGCGCGTCGGCGTAGTCCCAGTCGCCGGCCTGCCGTTGACCGTCGAGATAGAGCGCGCAGTCGACCACCGCGCTACGTCGCCGGTCGGCCGACGGCTCACCCGACTGGGCTCCGTCCGAGCTGAGCCGGCGCGTCACGGCCCGCACGGGTGACCAGTTGCGGGGCCGCAGGGCGCGGCCCCCGGTGGCGCCCGCGTTCCGGTTGCCAGTGGTGGCCGGGCCGTCCGGGGAGGTCGTCCCCGCGCGTTGCGTCCGCTCCGTCATCACGCCCTCCCCCCGCCGGCTGCGGTTTGCAGGTTACGCCGCCGCAGTGATCATGACCGGGCGGCAGGGGTGGCGCCGGACGGACCGGACCGCATCGGGGGGGTGAGGGGGCGACCCGGCCCGCCCGGCGCCGTGGGGGCGGGGGTTGTGCGTACGCGTGGTGAGACGCTCGCAGCATTGTGGGCCCCGAGTCGCCTCAGCGGGAGACCCGGGCCGGCCGGTATCGCCGTACTGTCGGAAAGCCGACAGAAATTAGCCGCGCACCGCCTTCATCGCCTCGGCCAGCCGTCGAACTCCCTCGTCGATCCGATCCGCGGTGACCGCCGAATAGGCCAACCGGAGCGCGGACCGGCCGCCGTCGATCACGAAGTCGCTGCCCTTGACCACCGCGACGCCACGCTCGGCCGCCGCCGGGGCGAGCCGGTCGACCGCCACGTCCTCCGGCAACTCGACCCAGAGGAAGTAGCCACCGTCCGGCTCCACGAACCGGGCCTCCGGAATGTGCCGGCGCAGCGACTCGGCGAGGACCGTGGCGCGCTCGCCGAGGGCCGCCCGGACCGTCTCGATGGAACGCCCGATATCCCCCGACACGCAGAACTGGTGCACGATGGCCTGGGACACCATGCCGGGCGAGATGTAGAGGCTGGTCGCCTTCTTCGCGATGTCGCCGATCAGGTCCGCCGGGCCCACCAGGTAACCCACCCGCACCCCCGGGCAGACGGTCTTGGTGAAGCTGGAGGCGTGCACGACCACGTTGCGGGTGTCCATCGACAGCATCGACGGCAGCGCCTCGCCCCGGAACCGGATGTCCGCGTACGGGTCGTCCTCGAAGATCGTGAAACCGAACTCCGCAGCCAGGTCCAGCAGCTCGCGGCGCTTCTCCAGGGACAACGTCACGCCGGCCGGATTCTGGTAGTTCGGGATCACGTGGGCCAGCCGAGGACGTACCCCGGACTCCAGCAGCTTGCGCAACTCGGCGGTGTCCAGACCGTCCGGCTGGATGGTGACAGCGTGCAGCTCACTGCCCATGTTCCGCAGGTTCAGCAGGGTGCGGTCGTAGGTGGGACGCTCCACCACCACCGCGTCGCCGGGGCGGACCAGGTGATCGAAGAGGAAGGCGTCGGCCTGCAACGATCCGTTGGTGACCAGCACCTGCTCCGCCTCGACACCGTGCTTCTCGGCGATCCACTTCCGGAGCGGGACGTAGCCGACGGAGGTGCCGTACGCGGTCACCCCGGCGGGGTCGGCGTCGAAGGCGCGGACGGCGGCGGCCTTGAGCCCCTCGACATCGACGATGTCCAGTGAGGGGGCGCCACGGGCAAAGGAGATCAGCTGCTCGGCGGTCATGGCTGTTCAGCGTACGGGCGGAGGTGGGACGTGCGCGGAAGGCACGGCGATGTCCGCATCCTGAGCCACCGGGTCGGGTGAACGGGCACGTCCGGTGGCCGACCCGCACCCGCCGACTGTGCGGCAGATCAGGCCGGAAGGCCGACCGGCTCGTCCTGCGGCCGGCGTGATGTCCCCGCGACCCGCAGGCCGAGCAGAGTCATCAGCTGCCCCCAGTCGAAGTAGGACCGCCAGGCGGCGATCCGTCCCCGTCGCACCCGGACCACGTCCACCACTTCCCAGGCGACGTCCCGTCCGGTGGGTGCGACGGTCCCGAACGGGGTGTGCAGCACGCCGGTGTGGGTGCCGGTCAGCAGGTGCTCGACCGCCGCGCCACCGGCCGTGCGTACCGCACCGAGCGGATCGACCCGCAGGTCGGGAAAGGCACCCGTCCAGGTACGCAGCAGGGCCGGCAACTCGGTCGGACGCACCGTGACGCCGGGCATGGCGTAACGCGCATCCGTCGCGTACAGCTCCGGCAGGCGAGCCACGTCGCGCCGCAGGAGCATCTCGTACTGCTGCTGGATCAACCGGTCCGCGCCACGCATCACGCCTCCCCGCGCGGGCACGATCGGCCCGCGCCCGCAACAGGGGCATTACCCGCCGACCGGCCCGCCCAACCCGGGACGGATCGATCGACCGCCGATCGGCGACCTGGTCAGCCGGTGCCGACCATCCGGCTGGCCGCCCACACCCGCATGATGTCGCGTACGGAGATGACGCCGGCGACCTCCCGACCGTCAAGGACGACCAGGTGCCGGAAGCCACCCCGGGCCATCGCTGCCGCCGCTTCCTCGATCGTCCATTCCGGCCCCGCGTAGACGACGTCCCAGGTCAGGTGGGCCCCGGTCCGTTCGACGTCGCAATCAAGACCGGCTCCGATCGCGTTGAGCACATCCCGCTCGGTCATGATCCCGATGCCCTCGGAATCCGGGTCGATCACCACCGCCGACCCGATACGACGCTCCGACATCATCCGCGCCGCCTGCCGCAGCGTGTGCTCCGGACCGACCACGAGGATCTCACTGGACATAGCTTCCCGAACCTGCATGACACATCACCCCTTTGGGACGGCTGCACCCGGTTACCCGCAATGGTGAGCCCCGCAGGTTTCCAGGACAAGACCGGACATCGTCGCGGCGGGACGGTCGCGGTTACTGTTCTTGACGTGTCCACCGAGCCGCTGCGCTGCGCGGGAGCGCTGATCGTCGCCCCCGACGGACGCCTGTTCTTCCAACGCCGCTCGCCGCACCGGCGACTCTTCCCCAACTGCTGGGACATCGTCGGCGGGCACCTCGAACCGGGCGAGTCCGTGCACGACGCGCTGCACCGGGAGGTCACCGAGGAGACCGGCTGGCGGGTGTCCGAGGTGCTCGCCGAGGTCGGCGAGTACCGCTACGTCGGAGACGACGGCCTGGCCCGGATCGAGAGCGACTGGCTGGTCCGGGTCGACGGCGAGCTGACCGCGCCCGTACTGGAGGCGGGCAAGCACACCGAGTACCGCTGGCTCGGCCCCGACGACCTCGACCTGCTCGACGAGCACCGTGACGTCAACGACGGGTTGATTCGGCACATCGCCGAGCGGGCCTTCGCCGTGCTGCGGTCCATCGGTTCGTGAGCGACACGGTCGGGCTTGCTCCGCACCGGTACGCGGCGCTGGTGGCGCCCGCCGTGGACCGGGTCTTCACCGCGGCCATGCAGGCCGGTCGGCACGGCGGCGGGGCCGAGCTGAGCCAGCGGTACGGCGGACCGCCCGCCACCGGCTTCCTGGTGGAGCTGCGCACCCGGCTGGCCGTACCGGGTGGCACGGTCGACGGTCCGGGGTTCGCCGCGGTGACCCGCTACCGGGACCCGACCGCCTGCCGGCGCAGTCTTGACCGGCACGTCGCGTACGGCATGATCCACCGCCGGGCGGACGGCGGGCTTGCCGCCACCGAGCGGGGCCTGGCCTTCCTCGCCGAGCTGTACCAGGTGCACGCCGAGGTGACCGAGGAGCTGTGGGCCGGACACCACGACCGGGTGCTGCGGCTGGTGCAGGTCGCCGGCCGGCTGTTGAGCGCCACGCAGGGCGGCAAGGCATTCCACGCGGTGGCACCCCCGTACGAGCCGGACAGCGCCCCTCCCGGCCTGCTGCTGCTCAACCGGCTCGGCGCGCTGCGCTACCACCGGGCCGACGCACACGCCGCCGCCTGGGAGGCCGCCGGACACACCGCCGCGAGCATCGCGGAGCTGCCGAACGGTCCGCAGCGCCAGGCCATCGAGTTGGAGACCGACCGCCGAGCGGCCGGCCCGTACGCCGTGCTGACCGCCGAGGAACGGTTGACCATGCTCGCCGACCTGGCGGCGCTGCCCGGCTGACCGGGGTGCGCACCGGCCGCTGGCCGCTGACCGGCGGCAGCGCCGCCACGGGCGGCGCTATCCTCCTTCGGTGAACGCCGCGAGAACAGGAAACGATGCCGGCATGGTCGGAATGGTGCTGGCGGCTGGCGCAGGTCGCCGGCTGCGCCCGTACACCGACACGCTGCCCAAGGCGCTGGTGCAGGTGGATGGCGAGATCACCATCCTCGACATCGCGTTGCGCAACCTGGCCGAGGTGGGGCTCACCGAGGTCGTGGTGGTGGTCGGCTACGCCGCCGATGCCGTCCGCGAACGCCAGGCCGAGTTGGAGCGCCGGTACGGCGTCACGATCACCCTGGTGCCCAACGACAAGGCCGAGGAGTGGAACAACGCGTACTCCCTCTGGCTGGCGCGTGACTGGTTCTCCCGGGGGGTTCTGCTGGTCAACGGCGACACCGTGCACCCGGTGAGCATCGAGAAGACCCTGCTGGCCGAGCGGGGGCCGGGCGTGCTGCTCGCGGTCGACACCCTCAAGCCGCTGGCCGAGGAGGAGATGAAGACCACCTTCGACGCCGCCGGCCAGCTCACCCGGATCACCAAGCTGATGGACCCGGGCGAGGCGTACGGCGAGTACATCGGGGCCACTCTGATCGAGCCGCAGGTGGCCGAGGCGCTCGCCGACGCCCTGGAGGCGACCTGGCGGCGCGACCCGAACCTGTACTACGAGGACGGATACCAGGAGTTCGCCGACCGTGGCGGTGAGGTCCGGGCCGCGCCGATCGGCGACGTGGCGTGGGTCGAGGTCGACAACCACGCCGACCTGACCCGGGCGCGGGAGATCGCGTGCCGCTACTAGCCCGTACCGTCGCGACGCCGCTGTCGATCGAGGTCCGCCGGGGCGCGGTGGCCGACCTCGGCTCGCTGCTGGCCGACCGCCGGATCTCCAGCGGCGGCGACGTCGCGGTGGTGGTCGGCCCGGGTCAGGGCGAGAAGATCGTCGAGCTGTGCCGGCCCTCACTCGGGTCGGCCGACGTGTTCACGGTCGCCGGTGGCAGCGTCGACTCCGCAATCGAACTCGGCGACCAGCTACGCCGCCGCAGCTACGACGCCGTCGTCGGGATCGGCGGCGGGAAGACCATCGACACCGCCAAGTACGCCGCCACCCGCTACGGCATCCCGATGGTCACCGTGGCGACAAGCCTCGCCAACGACGGGATCGCCTCTCCGGTGGCGTCGCTGGCCCACGAGGGCGGCAAGGGTTCGTACGGGGTGCACATCCCGATCGCCGTGCTTGTCGATCTCGACTTCGTGGAGAACGGGCCGGACCGGCAGACCCAGGCCGGCATCGGCGACGCGGTGAGCAATCTCAGCGCCTGCGCCGACTGGGAACTGGCCCACCAGGTGCGCGGTGAGCCGATCGACGGGCTGGCCGTGACGCTGGCCCGCACCGGGGCGGAGGCCCTGGTCAACCATCCCGGCAAGATCACCGATGACGGGTTCCTCACCACGCTGGCCGAGGCGCTGATCCTGGGCGGCATCTCGATGTCGATCTGCGGTTCCAGCCGGCCGGCCAGCGGCGGTGACCACGAGATCTCGCACGCCATCGACCACCTCTTCCCGAGCACCGCCTCGCACGGGGAGCAGGCCGGGCTCGGCGCGTTGTTCTGCACCTTCCTCCGGGGCGACCTGGAACGGTTCGGTCAGCTCGCCCGCTGCCTGCACCGGCACGGGCTGTCCACCCGACCCGCCGACCTCGGGCTCACCGACGAGCAGTTCGTCGAGGCGGTGGCCTTCGCCCCGCACACCCGGCCCGACCGTTACACGATCCTCGAACACCTGGCGCTGTCCGCCGACGACCTTCGTACCCGGCTGGGAGACTACGTTGACGCCCTCCGTGAGCACCTTGGCTGAGCCGTCCCACCCCACGGTCGCCGACTTCCACCGGGTGAACCGGGGCGGTGGCCTGTTCAGCGAGTCGGTCAGCCAGTGGATCGGCGCGGTCTTCGCGCTTGTCGCCCAGCGTCTCGGGCTCCGGCCGACCGCGCTGACCATCACCAACCTGCTGCTCGGGCTGGCCACCTCGGTCACCGTGGTCGCCCTCGCCGGCCCGGTCGCCGCCGGGGACGTGCCGGCTCCGGTGGTCGGGCTGGTCGCGCTCTTCGGCTGGCAGATCGCGTACGCCCTGGACTGCGCCGACGGTCAGTTGGCCCGGGTGACCGGGCAGGGCAGCGCGGCGGGCGCCCGGGTCGACGTGCTCTGTGACGTGGCCGCCCAGATCGCCCTGGTCGCCGCCCTGTCCGCCACCGCCGTGGCGCAGCAGCCGGCAACGCCGACCTGGCTGGTGGCGGCCTTCGCCGGTACCTGGATGGTCAACCTGGTCACCTCGGTGATGCAGTCCGGCCCGAACGCGGCCAGCATGGTCACCTCCACCAGCCTGCCGGTACGCCTGGTCAAGCTGGTCCGCGACTACGGCGCGGTGATCTTCGTGGCCGCCCTGGTGCTGGCGCTCGCCCCGGCGCTCACCCTCTGGGTCATGATCGCCTTCACCGCCGTCAACGGCGGCTTCCTCCTGGCCAGCATCGCCTTCTCCGCCCGCGCCAGCCTCCGCTGACCGAGGGTCGCGGCACCCGATCCGCGAGATGCGGGATGTCGCGGCTTCCCATCGCCGGGAAACCGCGACATCCCGCAAACTGTGCCCGCCGTCAGCGGCACAGGTCGGCGTAGATGTCGATCAGGCGTTTGGTCACGGCGTCCGGGTGGAAATTGCGCTCGTAGCGCAGCCGGGCGGTAGCCGAGAGCGCCGAGGCGCCGGCGGCGGCCATCGGCAGGGCGGCGGCCAGGGCGGCCGGATCCGGTGGCACGACCCAGCCCGCCTCGCCGGTCACCACACCGGCCGGCACCGCTGACCCGGTGTCACGACCATCGCGGGAGGGAGCCGATGAGCCGGGCACGGAACCAGAGACGACGGGGGCGGGGGCTGAGGCGACGGCGGCCGGGCCGGTGCCGGCGGGTTCCCGGGGGGTGTCCGCGCCGACCAGGTACGGGATGCCGCCGAGCGCGGTGCCGAGCACCGGCCGACCACTGGCCAGCGCCTCGATGATCACGGTAGGCAGCACGTCGTGCCAGGTGGATGTCGCCAGCACCACGGCACTGGCGGCCAGCGCCTGCCGGACGCCCGCCCGGTCCAGCGGGCCGAGGTAGGTGACGTCGGAGCGCTCTGCCGCCACCGCTTCGACGAGTGGACGCAACTCACCGTCACCGGCGATCCGCAGCGGCCCGAGCGTGCCGTCGGGGTGCCGACGCCAGGCCTCCACGAGCAGGTCGAGACCCTTCTCGGGAGAGAGCCGGCCGAGGAACAGGAAACCCTGGCCGAGCGGTGCGGGCGTGCCCGAGTCGGGAATCCCGTTCGGTTTCACGACGATCCGCGAATCGGGAATGCCGTAGTCCCGCAGGTGATCGGCGACCGCCGTGGTCAGGGCGATGAACCGGTCCACCGACTTCCAGGTGCCCCGGTGCACGGCCAGGGTGGTGGCCATCAGCGCGCTCTGCGCCCGGGACCCCCGGTAGCAGCGGTGCACCACCGCCGGCACGCCCAGGGCCCGACCCCGGCAGTCCTGACAGATCACGCCGTCCCGGAAGTACAGCCCCGATGAGCAGACCTGCCGGTAGTTGTGCACCGTCTGCACCACCGGCACCCCGTGCCGGTGCGCGGTCCGCACCACCCAGGGCGACAGCAGGGGGTACGGGTTGTGCAGGTGGAGCACGTCCGGTCGGTGCTCGGTGAGCAGCCGACCCAGTTCCTGCTGGGCGCGGGGCGCATAGATCGGGGAGATCGGGAGCAGCGCCTTCGCCGTCTTCGGCATCGCCGGAATCTCGTCGGAACTGCGCAGGAACGGCAGCACCTCCACCCCGGCGGCGGCGAGCTGGGTGATCTCGGCGTCGACGATGGTGTTCTCACCGGAGGGCTGAGCTTCCCGGTACCGGTTGTGCGCCACCACGATTCTCACGGGAAAGAAGGCTACCGTTGGACGATGCCCGAACTACCGGAGGTGGAGGCGCTCGCCGGTTACCTGCGACAGCGCGCGGTGGGCCGGCGGGTCGACCGCCTGGAGGTCGCCGCGATCAGCGCCCTGAAGACGTACGACCCGCCGCCGACCGCCGTCGCGGGCCGGGCGGTGACCGACGCGCGACGGTACGGCAAGTTCCTCGACGTGGTCTTCGACGGCGGGCTGCACCTGGTGGTCCACCTGGCCCGCGCCGGCTGGCTGCACTATCGGGAGGCGTTCGCCTCGGCCGTTCCGTTGCGACCCGGCAAGGGGCCGATCGCGATCCGGGTACGCCTCGACGACGGCTCCGGCTTCGACCTGACCGAGGCCGGTACGCAGAAGAAACTCGCCGCCTACCTGGTGACGGATCCACAGGCGGTGCCCGGGGTTGCCAAGCTCGGGCCGGACGCGCTCTCGGCCGACCTCGCCACTTTCGCCGGTGCGCTGCGTGGCCGCCGGGGCCAGGTCAAGGGGGTCCTCACCGACCAGGCGGTGCTCGGCGGGGTCGGCAACGCGTACTCCGACGAGATCCTGCACGCCGCGAAGCTGTCGCCGTTCGCGTTGACCGACCGGCTGACCGACGACCAGATGGCGACCCTGCACGCGGCGACCCGCCGGGTGCTCGGCGACGCGGTGACCCGGTCGCTGGGGCAGCGGGCCGCGGAGTTGAAGGGCGAGAAGCGGTCCGGCCTCAAGGTGCACGCCCGCACCGGGCTGCCCTGTCCGGTCTGCGGAGACACCGTCCGGGAGGTCTCGTTCGCCGACTCCAGCCTCCAGTACTGCCCGACCTGCCAGACCGGCGGCAAGCCCCTTGCTGACCGAAGGTTGTCCCGACTTGTACGGTGAGTAACACCACTCGCTGATTACGGAGCGGAATCGGACGCGCGGTGCGCAACCACCGGTCCGGCGCTCTACCCGGGCCGTCATCCATCGGTATAGTGGCCCGGTCCCCGGCCTAAGAAAGGCGTGGGGCCGGCCAGATCCCAGGCGGTAGGTGGCCGCCGCGCAAAGTCCCTCGGGTCGGCAACGGAACGGAACTCGCGTGGGAAACTGGAACGGTGGGCGACCCGGGCGGTCACGGCGAGTGAACGCGGCGGGGCATGCGGGAGGACATGAGTGAGGTGACGACCAGCCTCCAGCGCCCGGTGACCAACGAAGGCCGGAGCAGACTCGTGCGGCACGTCGACAGCTTCGAGATCCAGCCGCCGAACCCGCCATCCCCGAACGGCGTACCCCGATCGGCGTGGGCCCGGGCCCGGCGGCGCGTGTCGCGCTGGCACCGGCCCTACACGGCGATCCTGCTGCTACTCGACTTCGCCGCGGCGGCCTTCGCCAGCTACACCGCGATCCGCACCTTCGACCAGGCCACCGCAGGTTTCCATCAGGCGCAGAACGACCCGACCTGGTTCTACACCGTCGCGTTCCTGCTGCTGCCACTCGGCTGGCTGGTCATCCTCTGGTTCAACGGCGCCTACGACCGACGCTGTCTCGGGCTCGGGCCGGACGAGTTCAAGCGGGTGATCCGGGGCGGGGTGACCGTCTGCGCGGCGGTGTCGTTCCTCGCCTTCGCCACCAAGACCGACCTGTCCCGGTTCACCGTCGGCACGGCGTTGCTGCTGGCGTTGCTGCTGATCCTGCTGGGACGGATCCTGACCCGTTTCGTGCTGCACACCGTCCGGCGCAACATCCAGCAGGCGGCGCACCGGATGGTGCTGGTCGGTACCCTGCCGGAGTGCCTGGAGGTGTACACGGCGGTCACCCGCACCCCGGCCGCCGGGTTGGTTCCGGTCGCCATCCACATCACCGACGGTTACGCGGCGGCCAAGGGCGTGCAGACCCCGGTTCCGGTGTACGCGGGCCGCGACGTGCTGGCCCTGGTACGCGAGGTCGGCGCGGACACCATCGCGGTCTGCGGCTCGGCCAGCGCTGAGCCCGGTGAGCTACGTCGCCTGGCCTGGCAGTTGGAGGGCTCCGGCGTCGATCTGGTGGTGGCGCCGCAACTGACCGACATCGCCGGCCCCCGGGTGCACATCCGCCCGATCGAGGGCCTGCCGCTGCTGCACGTCGAGGAACCCACCCTCTCCGGGCCGGCGCTGCTGGCCAAGAACATGATGGACCGGGTGGCCGCCGGGCTCGGGCTGCTCGCGCTGATCCCGGTCTTCATCGCGATCGCCATCGCCATCCGGATCTCCGATCCGGGTCCGGTCTTCTTCCGCCAACCCCGGGTGGGGCACGAGGGGCGCACGTTCCGGGTGTGGAAGTTCCGGACCATGTACGTCGACGCGGAGGACCGGCTGGCCAGCCTGGTCGACCAGAACGAGACCGACGGCATGCTGTTCAAGATGAAGCAGGATCCCCGGGTCTTCCCGGTGGGCCGCTTCCTGCGCGCCTCGTCGCTGGACGAACTGCCGCAGCTGATCAACGTGCTCAAGGGTGAGATGTCGCTGGTCGGGCCGCGTCCGCTGCCCGCCGACGATGGCGACTTCCTGGGTGATGTGCGACGCCGGCTGCTGGTCCGCCCGGGTATGACCGGGTTGTGGCAGGTGTCCGGCCGCTCCGATCTCTCCTGGGACGAGGCCGTCCGGTTGGACCTGTACTACGTCGACAACTGGTCGCTGGCGTACGACCTGAGCATCCTGTGGCGCACGGTCGGCGTGGTGGTGGCGCGCAAGGGCGCGTACTGACCGGTGCCCACCCCTTTCCCGCAGCGTCCGCAACCAGCAGGATCGTCGACGTGGGTGGCAACATATCCGCCGTGATCGGCGTCTTCTCCCTGGTCAGTGTGCTGGCCGGGGCGCTGTTCGCGGTCGGCCGGCTACGCGGGCGGCGCGGCATCGCCACGCCCGGACAACGGGCCACCTACGAGGTACTGCACACCGCCGGGCTGGCGGCCGAACCCCTGCGGGCCGGGCTGAACCCGGCCGGCGCGGCAAAGGCCGCCCGCCACCTGCGCACCCTGGTCGGCGCGGAAGGGCTGGCGTTGACCGACACCGACGACCTGCTCGCGCTCGACGGACGCGGCGCACACCACCGGGACCAGCTGCGGACCGCCGCCCGGCGGGTGATCGCATCCGAGCGCTCCACCGTGCTGGGCGAGGCGGAGCTGACCTGCGACCGGATCGACTGCCCGGTCCGGGGCGCGGTGGTGGCCCCGCTCGGTGGGGCGTCCGGCCGGATCACCGGCGCGCTTGTCGCCGTCACCGACGGCGCTCCGGCGCCCGGTCTGGTCCAGGCCACCCTGGAGACCGCCCACTGGGCCGGCAGCCAACTGGCCCTGGCGGAGCTGGACTCGTCCCGGGAGCGGTTGGCCCGGGCCGAGGTACGCGCCCTGCGCGCCCAGATCAGCCCGCACTTCATCTACAACGCGCTGACCGCGATCGGTTCCTTCGTCCGCACCGATCCGGAACGGGCCCGGGAGCTGATCCTGGAGTTCGCCGAGTTCACCCGGTACTCGTTCCGGGCGCACGGCGAGTTCACCACGCTGGCTGAGGAGCTGCGCTCGATCGACCGCTACCTGACCATCGAGCGGGCCAGGTTCGGCGACCGGCTTCAGGTGCGGCTCCAGATCGCCCCCGAGGTGCTGCCGGTGACCCTGCCGTTCCTGTGCCTGCAACCACTTGTCGAGAACGCGGTTCGCCACGGGTTGTCGCGCAAGCCGGGCACGGGCATGGTGAGCATCGAGGCTCGGGATGCGGGCGCTGAATGCCACATAACGGTGGAGGACGACGGAGTGGGGATGGATCCGGCCACGCTGACCGCGGGAATCGCCGAGCTGGCCGGGTCGACCGGCGACCCGGGGGACGATCCGGGCCAGCACGTCGGGTTGTCGAACGTCGACGAGCGCCTGCGCTCGGTCTTCGGTGACGGTTTCGGTCTGGTCGTCGAGACCGGTGTCGGCTCGGGTACGAAGGTGAGCATGCGGGTGCCGAAGTTCCACCCCGGCGTACGGGCGGGTTCGTGACCGGCTCCGGCCCGGCCGCCCCCACCGGCTTCCTGCGGGTGCTGGCGGTCGACGACGAGCCACCGGCGCTTGACGAGCTGGCGTACCACCTGCGGGCCGATCCCCGGGTGGCCCGGCTTTACACGGCCGGCGACGCCACCGAGGCGCTGCGGGTGCTCCGCGACGACGACGTGGACGTGGTCTTCCTGGACATCCGGATGCCCGGCCTGGACGGCATGGAGCTGGCCCGGGTGCTGCGCCGCTTCGCCCGCCCTCCGGCGATCGTCTTCGTCACCGCGTACGACGACGGTGCCGCGGACGCCTTCGACGTGGGCGCCACCGACTACGTGCGCAAGCCGGTACGCGCCGAGCGGCTGGCCGAGGCGCTGCGCCGGGTGGTCGGCTCGCGGGTGGTGCCCACCCATCCCGCCGCGCTGGCCCGGGCCGAGGAGGATCCCACCATCCCGGTCGAACTGGCCGGCACCACCCGGATGCTGCCCCGGTCCGCCGTGCGGTGGGTCGAGGCACAGGGCGACTACGCCCGGCTGCACACGGCGGACGGGTCACACCTGGTGCGGGTGTCGCTGGCCACACTCGCTGAACGGTGGGCCGACGCCGGGTTCGTCCGGATCCACCGGTCGTACCTGGTGCAGCTCCGGCTGATCGCCGAACTCCGCCTGGTCAACTCCGGCTACGTGGTGGTCATCGACGGTACCGAGCTGCCGGTGAGCCGCCGGCACACCCGGGAGCTGAAGGACAAGCTGGTCCGGGCCGCCAAGCAGGAGTGGAGCCGCTGATCGGCGGCGTTGTCCACCGGGTTGTCCACAGGCCCGACTCGTTGTCCACACCGTTGTCCACAGGCCGCTTGACAATCCCGCCGGGCGGACGAGACTGCCGGGATGGCCGCCGAGGATGCACTGCCGGCACCCCGCCGACCCGATCCGCCCGGAACCATCGACGAGGGCGTCGGGTCCGGGCCGCCCGCGCGTACCCGGGTGGTGTTGGCCGAGGTGTCCCGCCGGCCGCACTGGCCGGCGGGTACCCACACCGAGCTGACCCAGCAGACCCGGGTCGGTGAGGCGCTCGTCCGCGGTCTGGTCCGCGCGCAACTGGCCCTGGCCCTGCAACTGTCGGCGGTGGTGCTGGTCGGGCTGGGCGGGCTGCCCTGGCTGTTCGCCATCGCCCCCTCGGTCGGCCGGATGACAGTGCTCGGCGTCAACCTGCCGTGGCTGCTGCTCGGGGTGCTCTCCTTCCCGTTCCTGGTGGCCGTCGGCTGGACGTACGTCCGACTGGCCGAGCGCAACGAGCAGGACTTCACCGACCTGGTCCAGCGGCCGGAGCGCTGACGTGGGCAACGATCTCGTCGTACCGGCGATCGTGGCGGTCACCCTGGTCACCGTCGCCATCGGCTTCTACGGGCTGCGGCTGGCCCGCACCACCTCCGACTTCCTGGTCGCCTCCCGGGTGGTCAGCCCCACCTGGAACGCTGCCGCGATCGGCGGCGAGTACCTGTCGGCGGCGAGTTTCCTCGGCGTCGCCGGGCTGATCCTCAAGTACGGCGTGGACGTGCTCTGGTACCCGGTCGGGTTCGCCGCCGGATACCTGGCCCTGCTGCTGTTCGTGGCCGCGCCGCTGCGCCGGTCCGGCGCGTTCACCCTGCCCGACTTCTGCGAGCTGCGGCTCGGATCCCGCCGGCTACGGACGCTGGCCACCGTCTTCGTGATCTTCATCGGCTGGCTCTACCTGGTGCCGCAGCTTCAGGGCGCCGGCCTGACGCTGGCCACGCTGGCCGGCTCGCCGTACCCGGTCGGTGCGCTTGTGGTGGCCGCCGTCGTGACCGCGAACGTGGCCCTGGGTGGGATGCGGGCGGTCACCTTCGTGCAGGCGTTCCAGTACTGGCTCAAGCTGACCGCGCTCGCCGTACCGGCGATCTTCCTGGCCCTGCAGTGGCAGTCCGACGGCCGTCCGGCGGTGACCCCGCCGGACGGGGCCACGTTCCGGACGGCAACCACAGTCGTGGTCGAGCAGCAGGCCGTGCTCACCCTCGCCGACGGCCAGACCCTGGAGGTACGCCCCGGCGACGAGCTGAGCTTCGCCCAGGGCGAACCGGTGCCGAAGGTCTCCGGGGTGGCCAACGGGGCCACCGACTGGTTGCTGCCCAGTGACGCCGGTTCCGACGATCGGGGACTGTTCGGCACGTACTCGCTGATCCTGGCCACCTTCCTGGGCACCATGGGGCTGCCGCACGTCCTGGTGCGCTTCTACACCAATCCCGACGGGGCCGCCGCCCGCCGGACCACCCTGGTGGTGCTGGCTCTGGTCGGCGTCTTCTACCTGCTGCCCACCATCTATGGCGTGCTGGGCCGGATCTACACACCGCAGCTGCTGATCACCGGTCAGACCGACGCGGTGGTGGTGCTGCTGCCCGAGGCGGCACTCGGTGCCGGGACCACCGGTCGCCTACTGGCCGCGCTGGTCGCCGCCGGGGCGTTCGCGGCCTTCCTGTCCACCTCGTCCGGGCTGCTCACAAGCGTCGCCGGGGTGATCTCCACCGACGTGCTCGGTCGAGGTTCGGTGCGCGGCTTCCGGCTGGCGACGGTGATCGCCGGGGTGGTGCCGACGGTCCTCGCCCTCAACGTCTCCGGCCTGGACGTCTCGCAGGTGGTGGGCCTGGCGTTCGCGGTCGCCGCGTCCAGTTTCTGCCCGCTGCTGGTGCTCGGCATCTGGTGGCGGGGCCTCACCGACGCGGGTGCCGCCGCCGGCATTCTGGTCGGCGGCGGCGCCGCCGTGACCTCGGTCCTGATCACCGTCCTCGGTCCGGCCATGACCGGCTGGCCGGCCACCCTCATCGCCCAGCCGGCCGCCTGGACGGTGCCGCTGGCCTTCACGGTGATGATCGCGGTCTCGCTGGCCACCCGCCGCCGTGCCCCGGCCGACATCGGCCGCACCATGCTCCGCCTGCACGCCCCCGACGCCCTCCGCTCGTGAGGAAGCACCCTTCCGGAGCAGGCCCTGCTGCGGCAGGTCGCCGACCGGCTGCCCGCGCGGTGGCCCGGGCTTCCATGCTGGTCCGACTCGGGGATGAGCTGCGGATCCTCCTCCGGTCGGGCGGCGGGCTGGTCGGCACGGGATACGGTCGGGCGCATGACTGGTGAGCACCCGGCGCTGGCGCTACGCGGCCTGGCCAAGAGCTTCGACGGCAAGGTCGCGGTGGCCGGCGTGGATCTCGACGTCCCGGCCGGCTCGTTCTACGGGCTGCTCGGCCCGAACGGCGCCGGTAAGACCACCACCCTGTCCATGGCGGTCGGGCTGCTCCGGCCCGACGCCGGCGGCGCCTGGGTGCTGGGCCATGACGTGTGGGCCGACCCGGTCACCGCGAAGCAACTGCTCGGCGTCCTGCCGGACGGGGTACGCCTGTTCGACCGACTCAGCGGAGCCGAGCTGCTCGCGTACCACGGTCTGCTGCGCGGCATGGACCCGGCCGTGGTCGACCAGCGGGCGGCCGAGCTGCTCGACGTGCTGGCCCTCGCCGACGCCGGTCGAACGCTGGTGGTCGACTACTCCGCCGGCATGAAGAAGAAGATCGGGCTGGCCTGTGCGTTGCTGCACGGGCCCCGGCTGCTCGTGCTTGACGAACCGTTCGAGGCGGTCGACCCGGTCTCGGCGGCGCTGATCCGGGACATCCTCAAGCGGTACGTGGCCGGCGGCGGGACGGTGGTCTTCTCCAGCCATGTCATGGAGGTCGTGCAACGGCTCTGCTCACACGTGGCGATCCTCGCCGAGGGGACCATCAAGCGGGTCGGCACCCTGGAGCAGGTACGCGGCGACCGTTCGCTGGAAGACGTCTTCGTCGAGGTGGTCGGCGGGCGTACCGCCACCGGTGAGGAGCTGGCGTGGCTGTCCCGGTGACCGCACCGGCGAACCGGGTGCGGCCGGTCTCGGCGCGTCACTTCGTCCGGCTCAAGCTGCGGGTGATGGGCAACAACTTCCGCGGTCAGGGCTGGCGGGTGGCGCTGTTCCTGGTCGGCTCGCTGATCGGGCTCTGGTTCGCGGTCGGTGCCTTCTTCGGCCTGGCGGCTCCCGGGCTGGTTGGCGACGACCGGTACGCCCTGCTGGTCGCCGCGTTCGCCGGTGGGCTGACGGTGCTCGGTTGGCTGCTGCTGCCGCTTGTCTTCTTCGGCGTCGACGAGACACTCGACCCGGCCCGGTTCGCGCTGCTGCCGCTGTCCCGACGCACCCTGGTGACCGGGCTGTTCGCGGCGGCGCTGGTGAGCGTACCCACGGTCGCCGTGCTGCTGGGCCTCTCCGGCCTGGTGGTCACCGCCGGGGTGTTCGGCGGCTGGTCGGCTGCCCTGGTCAGCGCCGTCGGGGTGGTCTGCGGGCTGCTCCTCTGCGTCGCCGGTGCCCGAGCGGTGACCAGCGCATTCGCCTCCATGCTGCGCTCCCGCCGGGTACGCGACCTGGCCGCCGTTCTGCTCGCGGTGCTCGCCGCGTCGCTCGGCCCGTTGCAACTCGCCGGCGTGGCGGCGATCCAGGACACCGACTGGGACCGATTGACCGGCGTGGCGACGGTGATCGGCTGGACCCCCTTCGGTGCCCCGTGGACGGCGGGCATCGACGTGGCGCAGGGCCGGGCCTGGGCCGCACCCGTGAAGCTGCTGATCACCGTGGTGACGATCGTCGCGCTGCTGGCCTGGTGGTCACGCTCGCTGGAGTCGGCGATGGTGGGCGCGGCGAGTGCCGGACCCACCCGGGCACGGCCCGGAGTCACCGGCGGCGTGGTGGCCCAGCTCTTTCCCCGGGCCGGCGGCTGGCTGCGCCGGGATCGCTTCGGTGCCCTGGTCGCCCGGGAGGCCCGCTACTGGTGGCGGGACGCCCGACGACGCGCCAACCTGATCACCATCGCGGTGGTCGGTCTCTTCGTGCCGGTGATGGTCAACTTCGGTGGACAGGGTTTCACGTTCGACAGCGACCAGGGTTTCAGCGCCGCGGGGGAATCCTCGCCGGTGCTGGTCAGCCTCTCGATGCTCTTCGTCGGGCTGCTCGCCGCCGTGACCCTGGCGAACCAGTTCGGCTTCGACGGCAGCGCGTACGCGGCGAACGTGGTGGCCGGCGTACCGGGTCGACTGGAGTTGCGCGCCCGGATCACCGCGTTCTCGCTCTACGTGCTGCCGATGCTGGCTGTGGTCGCCGTGGTGATCGCGCTGGTGCTCGGCGAGCCGACCTGGATCGGATTCATGGCGGGTGCGCTGGTCGCCACCTACGGTGCCGGGCTGGCGGTCAACTCGTTCGTCTCCGTGCTGGGCGCATACTCGCTGCCGGAGACGAGCAACCCGTTCGCGATGAACAGCGGGGCCGGGGTGGTGAAGGGCATGCTGACGCTGCTGGCCATGGTGGCCACCAGCGCGCTCGCCGCACCGATGGTGCTCGCCGCGGCACTGCTCGGCGACGCCTGGCTCTGGCTGGGCCTGCCGTTGGGCGTCGCCTACGGCGTCGGCGCGGCGCTGCTCGGCGCCTACCTGGCCGGCGACGTGCTGGACCGTCGCCAACCCGAACTGCTCGCCCTGGTCACCCCGCGCCGCTGACCGCCGGCTGCTGGACCGCCGCTGACCGTCGCTGACCGTCGCTGACTGTCGCGCCAGATGCGGCATGTCGCGGCATCCCTTCCGAGAGATACCCCAACATGCCGCATCTTGCGAGCAACAGGCCGCGTGACGCCGGGCTCGCCGACTCGAAGCGGCAGCAGGCGGTGGCCTCGGACTTGCCATGTCGTGCTACCAGGTGAAGGCACAACCGCGACCTGGTGGTGATCGCGTGAACGACGCAGGACCTCGACCTCGACCTCGACCTCGCTCCTGGACGGCCGCAGCTCCCGAACCGGAACCGGACTCGATCGACTGGACCGGGCGGGCCGACGGCCGGGCACCGTTTCTGGATGACGAGTTCGTCCCCCGGCACGACGACGACCTGTTCGACGCAGACGAGCCGCTGACCCACGAGGAGCTTTTCGTCCCTCCGGATCTGGTCCCCTGGTGGATCAAGCGCGGCGAGGAGATCGACGGAATCGTGCTGGAGAACCAGGGGAATCTGCGTGAGCGGGTCAGGCGGCTCGGTGGGCCGGCAGGTTACGACACCTTCTGGGGCCTCGTGGCCGCCGAACCAGTGTCGGTGCTGCCAACCGTCCGGACCGCGATTCTGCTCTGGCGGGACCGCGAGTCTCAGCGACTGAACGAACCGCGGGTACGTCCGCTGGAGCTCGGCGTGGTGGTGGCCGCCGCAGCCGCGTTCGGCACTGTCGGTGGGCCCTCCGTCGCCGGGCTGGTGGCCTCCGCCACGAGCCTGGTCTTCGGGGTCATGTTCGTCGTGCTCGTCCTGCACTTCGCCCTCTCGTCCCGCACCACGGCCCTCAGCGCCGCGGTCCCGGCCGTGGCGTGCGTCGCGGTGTCGACCGTGCCGACGGTCCGCGAAACGCGGTGGTACGACCTCCTGGTGGGAGTCGCCTTCGCCGGTGCCGGTCTGGTCGCCGCAGCACTGTGGCCCTACGCGCGGTCCTGGTGGGCCGAGCGGCTCCGATGGAAAGATCCCGAATTGGCTCTGGTCGCCGCACTCCTGAAGTTCGGTGACCGTGTCGAGTCGGATCCCACCCCGCCGGACCGACGCCGGGCGGTGGCGGAACTCGACCGTGCCGCGCAGCGATTCGAGCTGTCGTGGCCGCGTGTGAACCGTACCGGCGTCGACATCACCGACCGGCAGTTGCGTGCGTGGGCCGGCCGGATCCGCGCCGAGACACGAGAGCTACAGCGCCTGTTCGCCTTCGGCGTCCCGCAGACGGTTCCCCTGCTGATGTCCACCTACGAACTGATCCAGGCGATCGTCAACCGCTATCCGCTCACCAGCCACGAGGAGGCGTGGACCCGACACGGCAGTTGGCGACGGCCACCGACATCCACAATCGGTCGGCTGTGGGTCGGCGGCAGACAGTTCGCTCGGTACGTACTTCGGTGCGCGCTCGCCGGCCTCATCGCAATCACCGCGTTGCTCCTACTCGCGGTCACGGTGTGGCCCGCGGTGCCGCCCTTCATCGGCACGCACGTCTCACCCGAACTCGGCTCGGCGCTGAGCTTCGACCCGACCGTGCGCGTGTTCGTCGCGGGAATCGGCCTGTCGTTGTTCCCCCTCGCCGCACGCGCGTTCACCCGCCGCCGCTGACCGTCGCGCCAGATGCGGCATGTCGCGGCATCCCTACCGGGAGATACCCCAACATGCCGCATCTCGCCAGCGGTAGCCGAGGCCGAGAACCGGGCAGACGGGTCACAATGTTTCACGTGAATCATGAGCCGGGTGCCCGGATCCACCACACCGACCCGTTCGCCGCGCCGGCCGGCCAACGTTCGCCCGTGCGGCGGCTGCGGGGGCGGCTCGCCGCGCCGGTGACCCTCTGGACGGCACCCGGGCCGGCCGGGCTGACGGTGTCGTCGACCCTGGTCGCCGAGGGTGAGCCGGGACGGCTGCTCGGACTGGTCGACGCCGAGTCGGAGCTGTGGGCGGCGGTCGAGGAGACGGGCCGGTTCGCGGTGACCCCGCTCGGTCCACCACATCGGCAGCTCGCCGACCGGTTCGCCGGTCTGTTCCCGTCCCCGGGTGGCCTTTTCGCCACCGGCACCTGGCTCGACACGCCGTACGGTCCGGTGCCGGGCGACGCGGGTGGCTGGGCCGGTTGCCGCCTCGACGGCAGCCGGGAGTACGGCTGGGGCCTGCTGGTGGAGGCGACCATCGAGCGCGTGGAGCTGACCGACGACGCCGAGCCGCTGCTGCACCACCGGGGCCGTTACCGGGAACTGGCCTGACCGTCACGACGGGCCCACCACCCGCTCCTTTAGGCTGACCAGTCATGAAGGTTGAGCAGCGCTTCGGTCCCGGTCATCGGATCCTGGTCACCGGCGGCGCCGGTTTTGTTCCGTCGCACCTGGTGGATTCCCTGATCGAACGCGGCTGCACGGTCGTCGTCCTCGACAACTTCGTCACCGGGTCCAAGGAAAACGTCGCGCACCTGCTCGACACGCCGAACTTCACCCTGGTGGAAGCCGACATCGCCGACGGCCTGCCCAGCCATCCGGCGTTGGCGGAACGATTCGACGCCATCCTGCACATGGCCTCACCGGCCAGCCCGACCGACTTCGAGAAGCTGCCGGTGGAGATCCTTCGGGTCGGCTCGGTGGCCACCCTGCACCTGCTGGAGCGGGCCGCCGCCGACGGCGCCCGGTTCCTGATGGCCTCCACCTCCGAGGCGTACGGCGACCCGAAGGAACACCCGCAGCGGGAATCGTACTGGGGCAACGTCAACCCGATCGGCATTCGCAGCGTCTACGACGAGGCGAAGCGGTTCTCGGAGGCCGCGACGATGGCGTACCGCCGCAGTCGCGGGGTGGACACCGCGATCGTGCGGATCTTCAACACCTACGGGCCGAGAATGCGGCCGGACGACGGGCGGGCCATCCCGACCTTCATCTCCCAGGCGCTACGCAACGAGCCGATCACCCTGCATGGGACCGGCAACCAGACCCGTTCCATCTGCTATGTCGCCGACCTGGTCCGGGGCATCCTGCTGCTGCTGGACTCGACCGAGAGCGGGCCGGTGAACTGCGGCACCGAGCACGAGATGAGCATGCGGGAACTGGCCGAGACGATCGTGTCGCTCTGCGGCAGCCGGTCCGAGGTGACCTACGTCACGCGCAGTGCCGACGACCCGGAGATGCGCCGTCCGGACCTCACCCTCGCCCGCGAAGCACTCGGCTACGAGCCCACCGTCGCTCCCGAGGAGGGACTGCGGCGCACCATCGACCACTTCCGCCAGCGGCTGGGGTAGTCGACACCGACGGCGCACCGCTCGGTAGGGACGGGACTGGCTCGTGCTGCGTACATTGAGTTACATGTCAGCAGCCATTCCCGCCGCGCTACCGGCCCTCCGCCTGCACCGCAGCGCCGGCCGGGCAGCGGTGCCGGGCCCGGGACGCGGAAGCCGGGCCAACCCGCCGGCCGACACCCGGTGGCACCCGGCGTACGACGATGAGCCGAGCCCGGCCGGCGGCGCGGGAGGACCACGCGGTCCGCTGGGTCCGGGCGGGCCCGGCGGCGGTCCGTCACCGCGGCGGCGACCGCACTGGCGTCGTATCGCGCTGGTGGCCGGGGTCGCCGTGCTGGTGCTGGCCCTGATCGGCGGCGCGGGAGCCTGGTTCTACGCCCGCAGCCTCGACAACAACATGGCGCGGACCGACCCGTTCTCGGAGATCACCGGTGACCGGCCGCCGAAGGCGGTCAACGGCGCGCTGAACATCCTGATGGTGGGCACCGACTCGCGGGATCCGGACGCGCCGATGGACCGGGCCGGCGAGTGGCGGGCCGACACGATCATCGTCATGCACATCCCCGCCGACCACAAGCAGGCGTACCTCGTCTCCATCCCGCGGGATCTCTACGTGCCGATCCCGGAGAGCGCCGGGGCCGGATGTGAGACGGGCCAACGGCGCAAGATCAACGCCGCCTTCGCGTTCGGCGGACTGCCCCTGGCGGTACGCACTGTCGAGTGCTTCACCGACGTGCACATCGATCACGTGATGGCCATCGACTTCGCCGGGTTCAAGCAGGTCACTGACGCCCTCGGCGGGGTGGACCTGGAGGTGGAGCGGACCATCACCTCGATCCACAAGCCGTACCGGAAGTTCACCAAGGGCACCAACCACATGAACGGCACCGAGGCCCTGGACTGGATCCGCCAGCGCAAGCAGTTCCCGGACGGCGACTTCGCCCGGATGCGCCACCAGCAGGATTTCCTGCGGGCGCTGATGGACAAGGCGGCCAGCTCGGGCACGCTTACCAACCCGAAGAAGCTCAACGCCTTCCTTCAGTCGGTCACCGAAGCGGTCACCGTCGACCAGGGTTTCTCGCTCACCGACATGGCGGTGCAGTTCCGCAACCTGCGCGGCGAGAACCTGACCTTCGTCACCAGCCCGCACCTGGGCAGCCAGACCATCAACGGCGAGTCGGTGGTCGTCTCGGACCGGGAGAAGGCGCTGACCATGTACCGGGCGATGGCCGCGGACACGATGGCCGACTGGATGCAGGCCAACAAGCAGCCGACCAACGGCAACGGCTGAGCACCAGCGACTACCGGAACGGCCGATCGTCCACTTAGTTGTGGACGATCGGCCATTCCAGCAGGATGACGCGGCGGAGAACGTGAACTGGACACCACACGAACTCGCCAGCACCGGAATGCGAACGTAAAGTGTTCCCGCCCCCTTCTGCGTACACGAGCTGGAGCACGCATGCCGGTTCACAGCCCCTCCCTGCTTGAGCCGCCGCGTGCGTCCGCCGCCCCGCCGACCCGCACGAACGAGGGTCCCGGCAAGTCCGGCAAGAAGCGCACCCGGCGCAAGGACCCGCTCTGGGCCCGGCTCACCGTGATCTTCGGTGCCGCGCTGATGATGACCAGCGGTGTGGCGATCGTCGGCAGCAAGGCGCTGATCAGTCAGGCCACCGGCAGCATTTCCCAGCGCAACCTGCTCGGTGAGGCCGGTAAGACCTCCGCGGAGGGTGGGGCCGATCTCAAGGGTCCGATCGACATGCTGCTGCTGGGGGTCGACGCCCGGGAGCGGTGGGCGGCGGACGACGTACGCGCGGACAGCATCATCGTGCTGCACATCCCGGCCACCCACGACCAGGCGTACCTGATCTCGATCCCGCGGGACACCGAGGCGCGGATCCCGGCGTTCGAGAAGACCGGTTACCCGGGCGGCGTCGGCAAGATCAACGGCGCTTTCCAGGCCGGTGCCCAGAACGGCGGCGGCTGGGAGGGCGGCGCCCAGTTGATGGCGCAGACCATCAAGGGCATGACCGGGGTCAGCTTCGACGGTGCGGCGATCATCAACTTCGGCGGCTTCAAGAACGTCATCGACGCCCTCGGCTCGGTGCGCATCTGCCCGAAGCAGGAGGTCACCTCGATCCACATGTCGTACGTCGACGGCAAGCCGATGTGGAACGCGGACGCCAAGAAGACCGGCAAGTCGCGTACCCCGGTGGTGCACAAGAAGGGCTGCCAGGAGATGGAGGGCTGGGCGGCCCTGGACTTCTCCCGCCAGCGGTACGGCCTCAAGAACAGCGACTACGACCGCCAGCAGAACCAGCAGCAGCTGATCAAGGCGATGGCCAAGAAGGCCACCCAGAACGGGAGCCTGACCAACCCGGTGAAGCTGAACGAGCTGATCAAGGCGGCCGGCAAGGCGTTCATCCTGGACACCGGTGGCGTGCCGGTGGAGGATTTCGTCTTCACCATGCGCGGAGTGACCGGCAACGAGCTGATCATGCTGAAGACCAACGGCGGCACGTACAACGCCAAGGGCAACGGCACCGAGGCGCTCAGCGAGCAGACCCTGGACATGTTCCAGGCGGTCCGGAAGGACAAGCTCGCCGAGTTCGTCTTCTACAACCCCGAGGTGATCTCTTCACGGAAGTGACGGGTGGGGCAGCGCGATAGCCGAAACCACCGTCACTCTTCGTGACACTTCCGTAGCCTGATGTGAGTCAGATTCACGTCAGGTTCGCGGGAGGAACGTCACGGCCAGGAGGCGTACGAGCGGAGAGCGGGCACCGGGCGCGCGTACCCGGCGACCGCGGTGGCCTCGCGTACTGCTCGGTATCGGGCTGGCGGCGATGCTGCTGGCCACGGTCGCGGTGGTCGGGCTCCGGATGCTGACCGACCGGTACGAGAGCACCATGACCCGGGCGGAGCTGCTCGACCCGAGCGCCCGCGCCGACCGTACCGACCTGGACGGCCCGCTCAACTACCTGCTCGTCGGCTCGGACCGCCGGCCCGGTGACGCCGGCTCCGAGCAGCGCACCGACACCATCCTGATCGTGCACGTGCCGCCCGGGCTACGCGAGGGCTATCTGGTCTCCGTGCCGCGCGACCTGCTGGTGACGATCCCGCCGGGCGGCGGCTACCCCGGCGGTGAGGACAAGATCAATACGGCGTACGAGTACGGTGGCGGCGGCCGGCCCGGTGCGCACCTGCTCTCGGCCACCCTGACCGGGCTCACCGGCATCCGCTTCGACGGCGCCGCACTCGTCGACTTCGCCGGTCTCCGGAACGTGATCGACCTGCTCGGCGGGGTCGACATGTGCGTACGCGACGAGGTGAAGTCGATCCACACCGACCGGGTCTTCCGTCCCGGCTGCCAGCGGATGGACGGCGACCAGGCGCTTGACTACGTGCGCCAGCGCTACGACCTGCCGGGCGGCGACTACGACCGGCAGACCCACCAGCAACAGCTGTTGGGGGCGATGCTGGCGCAGGCCGGTGAGACCCGACTCCGCACCGACCCGGTACGGCTGCACCGGCTGATCGGGGCCGTCGGCGGCTCCCTGACCCTGGACACCAACGGCGTGCCGGTGGAGGACCTGCTGCTCGCGCTGCACGGACTGGCCACCGACGGGCTACGGGGCGTGCAGGTACCGTCCTACCCCCAGATGATCGACCAGGTGTCCTACGTCCGGCTCGACGACGAGGGTGACGGACTGTTCGAGGCGGTGCGCGGCAGCCGGATGTCGGAGTGGGCCGGTGCGCATCCACGCTGGGTGACCCGGCTCTGACCCGCCCGATGGCCGGGCCCGCCGGGGCAACGCCGTCCGGTCGCGGGCCGCCGCCCGACGAGGTTCTAGGCTTGGTACCCGTGTTCGGACCTCAGATACCCACCGTGACCGTTCCCGAGATCAACGATCAGACGTACCTGCTCGACGTCCGGGAGGACGACGAGTGGCGCGCCGGTCACGCCCCGGGCGCCCACCACCTGCCGATGATGGAACTACCGGCCCGGCTGGCCGAGGTGCCGACCGACCGGGACGTGGCCGTCATCTGCCGCTCCGGCGGTCGCTCCGCTCAGGTCGTCGCGTATCTGCTGCGTAACGGCTGGGAGCAGGTGAGCAACGTCGCCGGCGGGATGGACGACTGGGCGGCGGCCGGTCGACCGGTGGTCGGCTCGGACGGGCAGCCGGGCCGGGTCCTGTAGGAAGCGAGCCGTGGACGGACCCCTCGTCTTCGCCCACCGTGGCGCCTCGTACGACCTGCCCGAGCACACCCTCGCCGCCTATCTGCGCGCTCTCGACGAGGGTGCCGACGGGCTGGAGTGCGACGTCCGGTTGACCCGCGACGGGCACCTCGTCTGCGTACACGACCGGCGGCTGGACCGGACCAGCAACGGCCGGGGTCTGGTCAGTGCCCGGACGCTCGCCGAGTTGGAGCAGTTGGATTTCGGTTCCTGGCATCCAGGAGGTGTTCCGGCCAACGGCGACGAGGTGCTCGACGATTCGCACACCCGACTGCTCACCCTCGAACGGCTGCTGACGGCGGTGCTGGCCGCCGGTCGGCCCGTCCGGCTGCTGGTGGAGACCAAACATCCGTCCCGCTACGGCGGCAACGTGGAGCGGCGGCTGGTCGCCCTGCTGCGCCGGTACGGTCTGGTCGACCCGCACCCGGACGCACTCGTACGGGTCACCGTGATGTCGTTCTCCCCGCTGGCGGTACGCCGGATCCGGGCACTGGCCCCCGCGCTACCGACCGTGCTCCTGCTGGAGGTGCTGCCTCGCTGGTTGCCCATGGGGCGGCTGCCGTTCGGTGCCGGCATCGCCGGACCGGGGATCGCGCTGGTCCGCGCCCGTCCCGCCCTGGTGCCGGCGCTGCGGGCAGCCGGCAACCAGGTCTACGTCTGGACCGTGAACGAGCCGGCCGACCTCGACCTCGTGCTGGCGGCGGGGGTGGACGGCGTGATCACCGACCGCCCGGCGCAGACTCTCGCCCGGTTGCACAGGTAGTCAGAGCCTGAGGCCGCTCGGGGGTGCCCGGGAACGCGGACGGCAGGCAGACTCGGGGTCATGCCGGACCGCACCGACTACTCCGCTCTCATCGCCGGGCACACAGCCGTCATCGAGATGATCAACTCCGGTGACGCGGGTCTGCCGGTGCTGACCCAGCTGCTCCGGGTGGCCCAGCCGGCACTCGGTGCCGCCGGGATGGCGTTCGTGGAGTTCGCGCCCAGCGGCGGCCGGGTGATCGCCGCCACCGGCGCCGCCGAGTGGACCGTCGGCCGGCCGCTGCCGGCCAACGATCCGGTCACCAGCTGCCTGCTCGCCGGCCCCCGGGTGCAGTGCGTCCGAACCGACCAGTTCACCAACCCGCTCACCAGCGAGCTGGCCCAGCGCGGCCTGCGGCGGATGGTCGTCTCCCGGGCCGAGATCGCTGGCCACACCGTCGGCAGCCTGCACGCCCTCTACCTCGCTGGCGACGAGGAACCCACAGCCGAGCACCGTGGCGTGGTCGGTTACCTCGGCTCCTGCATCGCCCACATGTACGGCGATCAGAGCGGCCTGCCGGTGCACGGCGACGGTCCGGTGGTCGCGGCGCTCGCCGACGGTCTGGCCGTGGTGGACCGGGACGCCACGGTCCGGCTCTGGAATCCGGCCGCCGCGCAGGTGACCGGCCGGTCCACCGCGGAGGCGATCAACCAGCCGCTGCCCTTTCCGCTCCCGCCCTCCGGGCAGGTCCTCGATCATCGCCTGCCGAGCGGGCGCTGGCTGCGGATCACCTCGGGTGAGCTGCCGGGCCCCGGCACCCTGCGGGTGGTGAGCTTCCGGGACACCACCGACCAGCAGCGGCACGACCACGAGCGGGATCTCTTCGTCGCGGTCACCAGCCACGAGTTGCGCACCCCGGTCACGGTCATCAAGGGCTACGCGGACACCCTCACCGACCACTGGGAGTCGCTGAGCGATACCGACCGGCGGCAGGCGGCCCGGGTGATCGGCCAGCGGGCCAACGAACTGGCCCGGCTGCTCGACCGGCTGCTCGCCTCAGCGGCCGAGGCGTGGCCGGGCGACGGGCCGCCAGCGCCCTTCGACCTCACCGAGACGCTCCGGGTCGCGATCGCCGACCTGCCCACGGACCTGCGGCGGCGGATCACCCTTGAAGTGCCGGCCGAGCTGCCCAGGGCGATCGGCCATCGGCAGAGCCTGGCCACCGTGCTCACCGAACTCGTCACAAACGCCGGAAAGTACTCCCCGCCCGACTCCCCGATCGACGTCGCCGCCGGCGCCGACGGCCAGACCGTCTGCTTCCGGGTCAGTGACCGGGGCATCGGCGTACGCCCGGAGCACGTGGAACGGGCCTTCGACCGGTTCTGGCAGGGCGACTCCGGCGACCGACGTCGCTATCCCGGCACCGGTCTCGGCCTCTATCTCGTGCGCCGGATCGTTGAACAACAGAATGGGTGGGTATTCCTTCGCCCGAGAAATGGTGGGGGTACGGTCGCAGAGGTGCGGCTGCCCCGCAGGTGACAGTGGGGGTCACGGGGCGAAAGAGGGGCAGAGGTGGCGACGACAGCTGTCGAACGGGCGTGGTGCGTGGTGGTGCCGCACCATGCCAGTGGGGCGCGGATCGCCCGGCACCGGCTCGCCGCCGAGCTGGCCGGCAGCGTCTCCCCGGCGATGCTGGCGGATCTGGTAGCGGTCCTGGCCGAGCTGGTGGGTAACGCGGTCCGGCATGCCGACCCGCTGCCGGGCGGCGTGGTCCGGGTCGCCTGGCGGCTGCGCCACGCTCCCGAGGGGCCGCAGCTCCGGCTGCGGGTCACCGACGGCGGCGCGTCGGGTGGCCCGCGGATCCGCCCGCCGGACCCGAACGCGGCCGACGGTCGGGGCCTGCACATCGTCTCCGGCCTGGCGACCAGTTGGGGCGTGGAGCGCGACGGTCTCGGTCAGAGCGTCTGGGCCGACTTCGAACCGGTCGCCGACCAGACGGCGTTGGTGACCTCCGGCTGAGCCGGTCGGTCGACCGGTTGTCGGGTCCGGCCCCACCCTCCACCAGAGGGCTCCGGCGCCTGTGTCACCCGCTAGGCTGTGTCGCCGTGAGCAAGCGTCGAAAGAACCAGCGGGCCGCCGCTGCGTCCGGCAAGCGGGAACGGGTCCGGGACGTCTTCGTGCCCCGGCCCTTCGAGGGGCTGGTGGACGAGCCCGAGTGGATCGCCCTGCGGGAGCTGGTGCCAGCCGCTTCCGCGCCGCTGCGGCTCGCCCCGGCGCTCATCGAGGAGCACGGCGACCGGCCGGTGACGCTGGCCACCGTGCTGCCGATGGCCGCCCCCGCGATGAGCCGGGAGGACGGCCACATCTTCATCGGGCTCCAGCGTCATCTCCAGTCCGGTGACGTCTCCCGTGACCTGGCCGAATCGCTGCTCTGCGCACTGCGTACCGCCCCCGGCGCCCAGGTCGCGGTGCCGCCGCTGCCCGGCCCCGGTTCCCGGTTGCAGGACATCCTGGTCGACGGGCCGTTGGAGATCAGCCTGCACGAGGGGTTCGAGTTCTGGCTGGCCCCCGCGGCCGCCGAGGACCCGACCGTGCGGGCTTCCCTGGAGCGGGCCAACGCGGCGATCTATCCCACCGTGCGACTGGCCGCCGCGCGTGCCGCGTACTGGTGCCAGGTGACGGACAAGGCCCACGTCCGCTGGGTGCTGCCCGAGGCCGAGGAGGCCGCCCTGGACGCGCTCGCCCGGCTCGGCGCGGCCGGCTCGCTCACCCTCGGCGACCAGACCCGGTTCGCCGGCATGTTCCGGGCCCACGGGCGGCTGGTGCCGGTCTGGGACCTGCCCGAGGAGATCCCGGCCGGTGACTGGGAGCAGCCGGTCGCCGATTTCGCCAAGCGCTACGCCGACGCCCTGGCCGAGACCGGCCCGCTCGACGCCGACGCCCGCCGGTCCCGCCAGGGGCTGCTCGGCCGCCAGCTCACCCTGCGCTGACCGCGACCCCGACTGTTGATTCGCCCGCCGGGCACCTGCTCCACCCGGCCGTCAGGAAGGTGCCCTGCCCGGCTCCCGCAGCAGTGGGCAGGACATGCAGCGGGGGCCGCCGCGCCCCGAGCCCAGCTCCGAGCCGGCAATCGGAATGAGTTCGATGCCGGCCCGCTCCAACTGGGCGTTGGTCTCGACGTTGCGCTCGTAGCCGACGCAGAGTCGGGGCGCGAGCGCCAAGGTGTTGTTGCCGTCGTCCCACTGCTCCCGCTCGGCGGTCACCGGGTCGAGCCCGGTGTCGATCACCCGTAGCCGGTCCAGGTCCATCGCGTCGGCAGCGGCCCGCAGGAACGGCGCCGGCCCGTCGACCCGCGGGTCCGCACCGTCGGCACCGGCGATGACGGTGTACGCCGACAGGCTGCTGGCCACGTTCGGGTACATCAGCACCGCGTCGACGTCGACCATCGTGCAGATCGTGTCCAGGTGCATGGTGGCCCGTTCCTGGGCGATCGGTACGACGAGGATGGTGTGCGCCAGCCCGGCCGCGAAGACCCGACGCGCGAGCCGCTCGGCGCCGGCGGGTGTCGTCCGCTCGCCGACCCCGACGGCCAGCACGCCGGGTGCCAGCAGCAGCACGTCCCCACCTTCCAGGGGCTCCAGGCCCGGGCGGTAGACGAACTCGGTGCCGGCGAACCGGGGATGGTGACGGTAGATCGCGTCGGTAAGTGTGGTCTCCCGCCGCCGGGCGGGCATCGCCAGACTCGTCACACCCACCCGGTCGCCGATCCACAGTGACGAGTCGCGGGTGAACAGCAGGTTGGGCAGCGGGTCGATGATGAAGTCGTGGCGGTCCATCAGGGTGTAGACGAGCCCACCCCGGCGGTCCCGGCCGAGCCGCAACTCCTCGTGGGCCAGGCCGGCGACGAGGACACTGGCCAACGCGGCCGGGTCGAGGTACGCCAGATGTGCGGCGACCCACGCGCGCAGGGTGTCGCCGAGCCGGGGCGAGTTGAGCACCTCGTCGGTCAGCTCCGTCCGGGCCTCCGCCACGGCCAGCGTCTCGGTGAGCAGGTCGGTCAGGTAGAGCACCTCGACACCGCGTTCCCGCAGGGCTCCCGCGAAGGCGTCGTGCTCCTCCTGCGCCCGACCCACCCACGGGATCGCGTCGAAGAGCAGCGAATCGTTGTTGCGCGGGGTCAGCCGGGCGAGTTCCGGCCCCGGCCGGTGCAAAAGGACGGTGCCGAGCCGGCCGACCTCACTGTCCACGTGGTGGCTCACCCCCGCAGCGTAGGGCAGGGTTTGGCGGCATCCGGTAAAACAACCGTGGGTGAATATGGCATTCATCCACAGTCATTCCGGCGCTCCGGCTTGCCGACCACCGGGACTGGCAACGTAGGGTAGTGAGAACGTAACTTCGAGGGACCTTTTGCCGGAGGTCGCGATGACTGTCTTCCCCGCACGTCGAGCCGTACCGTCCGCCAGGGCGCTGCCGCCAGTGGCGGTACCGCACCCCCGGGTCGAGTCTCCCGGGGTGGTCGCAGCTCCTCGCCCGTCTCCGTTGGAGTGGGCCCGCCGCCGCCGGGCGGAGCGGGGCGCGCGACGGCTGGAAGCGGCCGGTGCCCGCGCTCTCGGTCAACTCGACCATCTCGGGCCGGCCTGGCACGTCATCGACTGGCCCCGCACCGACGTGGCCGATGCCCTCCTCGACGACCATGCGGACAACCGGGCCGGGTTCCTGGCCATCGGCCCGAGCGGGCTCTTCGCCGTCACCATCGCCGACCACGGCCGGGCCCGCGTCCTGGTCGCCGGTGACGTGGTGCAGATCAACGGCAAGCGCCCGCCCTACGTGGCCGAGGCACGTCGCGACGCCCGACGGGCGAGCAAGGCGCTGACCGCGGCCGTCGGCCACCCGATCCCGGTGACCCCGGTGCTCACCTTCGTGGGCTCCGGGGTGATCAGCGTCTACGGTCTGCCGAAGGACTGCCTCATGGCGACCCACCGGGAACTGGACCGGCTCCTGGTGGCCGGCGGAAACCGGATCAGCCCGGCCACCGCCGAGAAGCTGTCCCGGGTCGCGCAGCACCCCGGCACCTGGGGCGACAGCGGTTACCCGCCGGCTGCGGACTACCGGTGGTACGAGGACGGCCGAATGGCCGCTGACAAGCCGACCGGCCGCCGGTAACGTCAGCGGCGACGCCACGCGGCCGGGCACGGCTCAGCTCCCGCCGGCCCGCGCCGTCGCCGACCGGGCACTGATCAACACCGACGGCACCGTACGCCCAACGCGGTCGGCGGTCGCTGCCGCGACCGGCTAGCGTGGACGTACCGTCGGTGTGCATAGGAGGCTCGGTGGCCCACGTCGAACTCTCGCTCTCGGAAGTGTTCGCGCCCTCCGGGGAGACACCGCCAGAGCCGGAGTGCGACAACATCGGCCGGTGGTCGGCGACGGTCTCCAGCGCCGACGAACCCTGCCTGCTGATCGACGCCGAGACCCGGGTGCTGGCCGTCTCCACCGCCGCTTGCGAGCTGCTCCAACTGGGTGCGCCGGAGGACGTGATCGGCCTGCCGCTGCTCGACGGAGGGCTGCGACTGCTCGACTTCACCGCCTACCGGGGCGAGTTGGCCGAGCCCGAGATCGACAAGATCCCCCCGCTGCTGGCGCTCACCTCCGGCCGACTGGCCCGGGGCCTGCTACGCATCGAGGCGGCCACGGAGGACGCGGCCGATGCGACGGTGGACGCCATCTCCACTCCCGTGGTCGCCGACGGCACAGTGGCCGGCTCCCTCACCTTCTTCTCCGAGGTCTGACTTCCTCCTACCATGGGCTCGGCCACCTGCCATCCAGAGTTCCCGCCCTGAGGACCACCCCGTGCCGCCCACCTCGCCGTTCCCCGTGGACCCCGATCGGCCCACCGCTGGCTCCCGGTCCCCTGCCGGGGTCTTCCTCCGACCGTGCCGGCGGCACGGCCGGCTGATCGGTGTTGCCGTGCTGATGGTGTTGGCCGTCGGATGTGGCGCACCCCCGGAGGTACGGGACAGCGGCGGTCTGCCGACCCTGCCGCCCAGCCGGGCGACGAGCAGCCCCACCAGTTCCGCCACGCCGTCTTTCGGTGCACTTCCGGGTGCCGTGCCGACCACGCCGTCGGCCGACCCGGGACTGGTCGCGGTGGCCTGCCCCGGCGAGCCGTCCGGGAAGCAGATCATCGAGCTGGTACGTGGCCGTCGTGGGCTGCTGCCCGGCAGCGCTCGGGTCAGCGTCCGCAACGGTCCGTTGTGTGCCGCCGACTGGCACCTGACCACCCTCGACGTCTCCGGATACGAACCGCTCCAGGTGGTCAGCCGGGACCGGTCCGGATCTTTGCGCCTGGTGACCGCCGGTACCGACGTGTGCACGGCCGAGGTGCGGGTCGCCAGCCCGGCCGGCATCCAGACCCTGGCCTGTGGCAGTGACGGTGGCGGTCCGTCGGGCCCGTCGCCGACTCCGGGTGCGTAGGCTGAAGGCATGCCGGGAACGCCGCCGACCCGTTTCGTCTACCTCGGGCCCGAGGGCACCTTCGCCGAGCAGGCACTACGCACCGTGCCCGCTGCCGAGCGGGGCAGCCGCACGCCGGCCCGCAGCGTCGGCGAGGCGCTGGAGGCCGTCCGCGCCGCCGAGGCCGACGCGGCTCTGGTGCCGCTGGAGAACTCGATCGGGGGCGCGGTCGGGGTCACCCTCGACGAGTTGGCCGAGGGAGAGCCGCTGGTGATCACCCGGGAGGTGATCCTGCCGGTGGAGTTCGTGCTCGGGGCACGGGCGGGAACCCTGCTGCCGTCGGTGCGCAGCATCGCCGCACACCCGCAGGCGTCCACCCAGTGCCGGGGCTGGCTGCGTACCCACCTGCCCGACGCGGTCGTGGTGGACGTGCTGTCCAACGGAGCGGCGGCGGCCGGCGCGGCAAACGGTGAGTACGACGCGGCCATCTGCGCACCCATCGGCGCGACCCGGCACCGGCTCGCCGTCCTGGCCGACAAGATCGCCGATCATCCCGACGCGGTGACCCGCTTCGCGCTGCTGTCGCGGCCCGGTCCGCCTCCGCCGCCCACCGGCGACGACGTGACGTCGCTCGCCGTCTACATCGCGCACGACCGGGTGGGCGCGCTGCTGTCCGTGCTTATGGAACTGGCGGTCCGGGGCGTCAACCTGACCAGGATCGAGTCCCGACCAACGGGCGAGGCCCTCGGCCGCTACGTCTTCTTCCTCGACTGCACCGGTCACGTCGCGGACGTCCGGCTGGGTGAGGCGTTGCAGGGGTTACGTCGGGTCTGCGCCGACGTACGCTTCCTCGGCTCGTACCCCCGGCACCGTTGGGACGGAGCGGCGCCGGTACGGCCGGTGACCGCCCCGGCGGGCCTCTCCGACGCCGACTACACGGATGCTGCCGCCTGGCTCGCCCGCCTACGCGCGGGCGAGCTGTCCTGAGCGACCCGGGTGCCGCCGGCCGGCGTAGCCGGGCCCCGACTGCGCGCGAGCCCGGCGCGCCGCGGCCTACCGGAACAGGCCGCCGAGCACACCGCCCTGGTCCTGCTGGCCGCTGCCCATGATCGGTGGCTCCTCGGAGGGCTGGACGACGACGAAGCCGTGGCCGGCGAAGCTCATCGTGTACGCCTCACCGGTGGTGCGGCCCAGCAGCGTGCCGAGCCCGATCTGGTCGGCCCGGTGGTAGCCGGTCTGTAGGCTCGCCGACCAGCAGACGGCGGCCTGTGGGTCCACGTAGGTGGGCGCGTCGACGTTGAGCACGACCGGCGTTCCCCGGGTGGTGACGGCGATCCTGCCGTGCCCGGTGAAGACGCAGTTGAACAGGCCGGACGAGGCCATGCCCGCCCCGCCGACCATCTTGATGTCGTAGCGCAGCGTGGCGTCGAAGGCCAGCACGCTGGAGCCGTTGATGGAGAGGGCGTCGCCCGGCTCCAGGTCGATGACGTGCACGTCCTTGGCGAAGTCGGCCAGGAACACGTCGCCGCGTCCGGTGAGCTTCATCAGCGGCACACCCTCGCCGGTGAGCTTCTGCTTGAGGAAGTTGCCCAGCCCACCGGAGCCGAGCGCCTGGAACTGCACCTGCCCCTGGTACGCCACCATCGAACCGACCCGGGCCATCGCCTCACCGTCGAGTTCGATCTTCAACATCTTGGAGTTCTGCAACCGCATGCCGGGTTGCGTCGACTCCTGCTCCAGATTAGCCGCCGAGAACAGCTCGCTGCGCATGGTTCCTCCCGTACTCGCCGTACCTGGCCGAGACGGTAGGGCCAGCCCGCAACCCCGGACGCAGACGTCAACCCCAGCCCAGCTCGTGTAGGCGCGCGTCGTCGATGCCGAAGTGGTGGGCGATCTCGTGCACCACTGTCACGGCTACCTCGTCGACGACGTCCTCGTCGCTGTGGCAGATGCGCAGGATGGGGTTGCGGTAGATGAGGATCCGGTCGGGCAGTACGCCTGCGTAGTCCCAGCCGCGTTCGGTCAGCGCGTGTCCCTCGTACAGGCCGAGCAGATCCTCGCCGGGCGGCGGGTCGTCCTCGACCAGGATCACCACGTTGCTCATCAGCGCCAGCAGTTCCTCCGGAACCTCGTCGAGCGCCTCCCCGACCAGTTCCTCGAACCGCTCCCGCTCCATCTCGACCGCCACGCTCCCATTCTCCCCCACCCCATCCGCGATCTTGCACTTCCGGTCGCCGCAAACCGGCACAGAAGCCGCGTAACGGAGACCGAAAGTGCAAGATCGGCGCGGAATGGGAGTGGAGTGGGCTGGGCGTAGGTCAGGAGGTGAGGCGAGCGGTGAGGGTGATCTCGGCGCCGGGGGAGAGCAGGCGGGAGATCGGGCAGTTCTGCTTGGCGGCCTCGGCCAGCTTGGCGAACTGCGCCTCGTCGATGCCGGGCACCGCACCGACGGTGTCCAGCTCGATCCGGGTCACGGTCATCCCGGCGTCGGTCTTGTCGAGGTGCACCTTGGCGGTGGTCTCCACGGAGGTGGGCGTCGTGCCGGCGTCGGCGAGCGCCTTGGAGAAGGCCATCGAGAAGCAGCCGGCGTGCGCGGCACCGATCAGTTCCTCGGGGTTGGTGCCCTCACCCTCTTCGAAACGGGACTTGAAGGAGTAGTTCCCCTCCAGCCCGCCCTTGCCGGTGCGGATGGTGCCGGACCCCTCGGTGAGGTTGCCCTGCCAGCGTGCGGAAGCGGTACGGATAGGCATGCACCTGACGCTAGTCCACCGAGGGCCGGCAGGCGACCGACCGCCCCCCCGGCCGCGTGGTTGTTCCCCGGCGTCGCGACCCGGCTGTGTCATGATGCGACCCGGACCTCGTGGCGCGGCGGACGCGCGTCCCGGCCATCAGGAGAGGGTGAGTGATGACCCACGACCTCCCCATTCCCCGTCAGGACGACCGCACCGACGGTGCCAGCGTCATCGAGTGGGGGGCGGAGGACGAGTCGCCGGCAACCGGCCGGTTCCGGCGGGCTCTCGGTGGCCTCGGCGGTGACCACCGGGTGCCGGTGCTGCTGGCCGGGCTCGGTGCGGTGGCGGCTCTGGCGTCGCTGCTCGGCGAGTGGTCGACGATCACGATCCCCAACGGCGGGCCGGATCCGGACACCCCGCTACAGGTGACCAGCGGCATCTCCGACCTCGGGCTGGGCTCGGCATACCTGGTCGGGCTGCTCGCGCTCGGTGCCACGGTGGCGCTCGCGGTGCGCGGTACGGACGCGGTCCGGGCGAATGCCCGGGTGGCCGGACTGGCACTCGCCGCGGGTGTGCTCGCGCTGCTGGCGACGACCGCGACGGCACTCGACGACACCCTGGGCCGGGGAATGTACTTGAACCCGGAACTGACCTTCGACGTCGAGTACGGGCGCGGTCTGATCACCGGCTTCGTCGCCGTCGGGCTGTTCGCCGCTGCGCTCCTCCGGACCTCTCCCGGACCGGCCGACGCCCGGCCGGGGTCGGACGGCCCGCGACGGCGCGGCCGACGGCCGTCGATGGACGCGGAGCCGGAGGGGGAACGCCCACCTGCGGACATAACCGTCACACCGACGGTGCCCTTCGCCCGGGAGGCACCGACCGACTGATCCACCGAACCCGGTGACGAGGTCACCTCCGGTGTGTCGCCCGTTGGCACCCGATTCGCCTGGAAGCCATGGTTGCGACCGGTTGTGCGAGGTACGGTTGCTGCCCGCCGTCACGCCGGGTCGCCGATCGACGAGGAGAACGGCTGGTCGCGACGGCGGCGGGCGAAGGAGGAACCATGACCCGCCCGGGACTGCCCAAGCTGATCGCCACCGACCTCGACGGGACGCTCGTCCGCAGCGACGACACCGTGTCGGCCTTCACCCACGAGGTGCTCGACCGGGTACGCGCCGCCGGTATCCCGGTGGTCGGCGCCACCGGTCGCGGCCCTCGGCTGACCGAACTGACCCGCAACGACATCCGCGCCGCCGATTTCCTCGTGCTGGCCGGCGGCGGCCGGGTGGTCGACCAGAGCGACCCGGAGGGGCCGGTGGTGCTGCGGGACGAGCGCCTCTCCAGCGAGGTGCTGGCCGTCCTGCTGGCTGAACTGGAGGCCGCGGTCGGCCCGCTGACGGTCATGGTGGAGGCGTCGGATGAGCATGAGGCGCCGCTCTGGGGCGACTACCACCCCGCGTGGCCCTATCAGGACGCGTTCGAGGTGCGCAGCCGCACGGAGTGCCTCGCCGACGATGTGATCAAGGCATTCGCGCGTACCGCCGATCACCACGTGGACGAGTTGCTGGCCGTCGCGCGGGAGATCGTGCCGCCGCATCTGGCCACCCTCACCCAGGCGGGCCTGGGCTTCATCGAGATCTGCCCGCCCGGCGTGGACAAGGCCTCCGGGCTCAGCGTCATCGCACAGACCCTCGGGGTGGACCCGGCGGACGTGCTGGTCTTCGGTGACATGCCCAACGACCTGCCGATGTTCGAGTGGGCCGGCTGGGGTCGGGTGGCCGTCGCCAACGCCCACCCGAGCCTGCGCGCGGTCGCCGACGAGGTCACCTTGCGCAACGACGACGACGGGGTGGCGATCTATCTCGACCGGCTACTGTCCCGGTGATGGATTCCACGCCGCACCTGGTCGCCAGCGACATCGACGGGACACTGCTGCGCGACGACCGCACCCTCAGCGCCCGCACCGCCGACGTGCTGGCCCGGATCTCCGCCCAGGGCACGCCGGTCGTCCTGGTCACCGGCCGGCCGATCCGCTGGCTCCGGTTGGTGTACGACCAGCTGGCCGAGCCGCTGCCGGCGGTCTGCGCCAACGGCGCGGTGGTCTACGACCCGAGCACCGACGAGGTGCTGCGGGCCGACCCGCTGGCTCCGGAACTGCTCGCCGAGGTGGTCCGACGCCTGCGTGCCGAGGTACCCGAGGTGAGCCTCGCCGTGGAGATCGTCGATGGCCGCGAGATGCGTCACGAGGCGCACTACCCGTTGCGGTGGGACGCCGACGACGAGGCGATCCGGGCGGTGCAGACCGCCGAGGAACTGCTGTCGGCCCCCGCGGTGAAGCTGCTGGCGCGGGCCGGCGAGCAGGACCCCGACCGGTTCACCCGACTGGTCGCCGCCGCCCTCACCGGGCTCGCGGAGGCCACCCACTCCTCACACTCCGGGCTGGTGGAGATCTCGGCCGCCGGGGTGACGAAGGCGGCGGGCCTGGCCTGGTACTGCCACCGCCTCGGTGTCGCCGCGCCGGACGTGCTGGCCTTCGGTGACATGCCCAACGACCTGCCGATGCTCACCTGGGCAGGGCGGGCGGTGGCGGTCGCCAACGCGCATCCGGAGGTGCTGGCGGTCGCCGACGAGGTCGCCCCGGCGAACTCGTCCGACGGGGTGGCCGCGTACCTGGAGAAGGTTTTCGGGGCGGACTGAGCCGTCGGCTGCGACGCGCGACGAGCGCGCCGCAGCCGGACTCATGGTCAGAGGTACTGGCCGGTGCTGTGTCCCTCACCGCCGCCCGGCTGACCCATGCCGGGCATGCCCGGCAGCATCGCCCCGGCCGGTCCGCTGGGCAGCGCCTGCCGACCGGAACGCATCTGCTCCAGCTGCACCCGGGCCGCCATCTGTTGCGCGACCAGAGCTGCCTGGATGCCGTGGAACAGCCCTTCCAGCCAGCCGACCAGCTGGGCGTGGGCGATGCGCAGCTCGCCCTCGCTCGGTGCCTGGTCCTCGGAGAAGGGCAGCGAGATCCGTTCCAGCTCCTCCCGCAGCTCGGGGGCGAGCCCTTCCTTCAGCTCGACGATCGACCGTTGGTGGATCTCCCGCATCCGGTGCCGACTGGCATCGTCCAGCGGAGCGGCCTTGACCTCCTCCAACAGCTGTTTGATCATGCTGCCGATCCGCATCACCTTGGCCGGCTGTTCGACCAGGCGCGACGGATCCTCACCAGATCCTTCGTCGGTCTGCACGGTGCCGACGGGCCGGCCGTCCGGTCCGACCACCACCACGGTTCCGGAGTGCCCGGTACCGTCCCGGTCGGGCTCGTCGTTCTGTCCAGCGGAGCGCGCTTCGGTCATGCCCTCCATCTTTACCCAGCGGTACCCGTCAGCGTCCGGCGGCCCGCTGCCCTGTTACCCGGGCGGCACCTATCTGACGGTGGCCGGTGAGCCGCGCTACCGTCGCCCGATGCACTCCGATCCCCGTACGGTGCTGACCCGCCCCGCGCCCGAACCGGACGCGACCGTCGCCTACGGCGAACACCCGGACCAGATCGCCGACCTGCGCCGCCCGGCCGGCTCCGGACCGCCCCGTCCGCTGGTGGTGGTGGTGCACGGTGGTTTCTGGCGCGCGGAGTACGACCGGCGGCACACCGGGCCACTGGCGACCGCACTGGCCGCGCTCGGGTACCCGGTCGCCCAGTTGGAGTACCGGCGGACCGGTCAGCCCGGCGGCGGCTGGCCCGGCACCCTGACCGACGTGCTGGGCGGAGTCTCCGCGCTGCCCGGGTTGGCCGAGGTCGCGCTGCCGGGGCAGGTCACCGCCACGCCACCGGTGCTGGTCGGCCACTCGGCCGGCGGGCACCTCGCGCTGTACGCGGCGGCCCACGCACCCGGTGCCGTCGCCGGGGTGCTGGCCCTCGCACCGGTCGCCGACCTGGCCGAGGCGTACCGGCTGGATCTCGACGCCGGTGCCGTGGCCGCGCTGCTCGGCGGCGGACCGGCCGATGTGCCGGAGCGTTACGCGACGGCGGATCCTCGGGCTCTGGTTCCCCTCCGGCCACGCACGGTAGTGATACACGGCACGCTCGATCAACAGGTACCCATCGACCTCTCTCGAAATTACGCGGCTGCCGCCCGCGCCGCCGGCACCGAAATCCGCCTGATTGAGCTACCAGATTGCGAGCATTTCGGGCTTATCGCTCCGGACTCGCCAGCGTGGCCTCAGGTTACCGACGCGTTGCGGTCTCTGCACGAAGATCATTAGCCATTGACGCAGCGTCGCCGAGCAGGTAGAACGCCGAAGGGGCGGATGCGCCCCGGCAACACATTCGAAGGGAAACTCGGTGTCGCAGATGAACCGCAGGCGGGCACTCCAGCTGCTGGCCGCGCTCGGTACGGGCGGGCTCGTCGCCGCATGCGGCTCCGACGCCGAGCCGGAGGTGGCCGGCACAGAGAGCCCGATCAAGATCGGGCTCATCGCGCCACAGTCCGGCCCGAGCAAGGCGGTCGGCGACGAACTCAGCAACGGCTTCGAGCTGTACCTGGACCTCAACGACCGGCGACTCGGTGGCCACCCGGTCGACGTGGTCACGGCCGACGAGGGTGACAACGTCAAGTCCGGTCAGGGTGCCGTCGAGGGACTGCTCAAGCAGGGTGTGCTCGCCCTGACCGGGGTCGCCAGCTCGTCGGTCATGTTCGGCATCAAGGACATCGTGGAGCAGGCCCGGGTGCCGTTGATCGGCTCCAACGCCTCGCCTGCGAACCTGCAGAGCGTCGTCTACATCTGGCGTACCTCGTACGTGCTCGACGAGGCGGGCCGGGCGCTCGGCCGCTACCTGAAGGACGAACTCGCCGCCTCCGACCGGATCGCGACGATCCTGCCGGAAGGGGTCGTCGGCGTCGAGGATGTGCTTCGTGGCTTCCGCGAGGAGTTCGGCGCGTCCGACCCGCGGCTCGCCTCCGAGGTGGTCTGGACCTCCGGCAGCAGCAGCCCCAGCCGGACCGCCTACGTCTCGGACATCAACCGCGCGCTGGCCGGCAACCCCTCGGTCGTCTTCTGCTTCTACTCCGGCACGGCGGCCGTGGAGTTCATCATGCAGCTGCGCGACGCCGGATTCCGGGGCCGGATCTACGCCCCCGGCTTCCTCACCGAGGGTTCGGTGCTGGAGAACATCCGGCCGGCGAGCGACGCCCTCGGCATCCGTACCGCCCTGAACTACTCCGCCGACCTGAACAACGCGGCCAACCGCCGGTTCGCCTCGGCGTACCGCAAGAAGCACAACACCTCCCCGACCACGTACGCGATGGCCTCGTACGACGCGGCCAAGGTGCTCGACCAGGCGATCCGGCTCGCCGGCCCGGCACCCACCCCGCAGCAGGTCAACCTCGCACTGGGCCGGATCGGGCAGATCGACAGCCCACGCGGCGCCTGGCAGTTCAACCAGCCGCGTACGCCACAGCAGAAGTGGTACCTGCGTGAGGTGCAGCGCGACGGCCAGGTGGTGTCGAACGTGCTGGTCAACGAGTTGGCCACGCTCGGCTGACCAGGTCGAGGACAGCGCGAGGCCGTCCCCGGCCCGGGGACGGCCTCGTCCGTTGATCGACTCTCAGTACCGCAGTTCGGCGATGCAACACTTCACGCTGCCACCGCCCTTCTTCAGCTCGGCCAACTCCACCGGCACCGGGGCGTAGCCGGCCGCCTTGAGCCGACCGGCGAGCCGGGTGGCCTCGCTGTTGAGCACCACGTTGGCCCCGTCGCTGACCAGGTTCAGCCCGAAGGCGAGGGCATCCTCGTCGTCCGCCAGCACCGCGTCCGGGAAGAGTTGGGCGAGCACCCGCTGACTGGCAGCGGAGAAGGCACCGGGGTAGTAGACGATGTTGCCGTCGTCGATCGAGGCGAGCGCCACGTCCAGGTGGTAGAAGCGCGGGTCGACCAGCCGCAGTGAGACCACCGGCCGACCAAGCGCCTCCTGCGCCTCGGCGTGCGCCGGCAACTCGGTACGGAAGCCGTGCCCGGCGAGGATCAGCCCGCCGTGCGCCTCCGGCAGGTACGCGAAGTCCCCCTCGCCCTCGTTCGTCTCGTTCGGCGCGATGAACCGCCAGCCCTGGGACTCGTAGAACGCCCGGTGCGTGGCCGCCTCGGCGGCCCGCTGCTGGTGCTTGAACTGCGCCCCGTAGACCGTGCCGTCGACCATGAACGCGCCGTTGGCCGCGTAGACCATGTCGGGCAGGCCGGGCTCGGGTACCAGCAGGTGCACCTCGTGGCCGAGGCCGACCAGCGTCTCCCGCAGGCGGTCCCACTGCTTGACCGCCAGCTCCGCGTCGACCGGGGCCGTCACGTCCATCCACGGGTTGATCGCGTACTCGACCGCGAAGTGCTCGGGGGAGCACATGAGATATGTCCGCTTTCGCGGCACTCGCTGCTGGTTCACGGTGACCAAGGGTAGGTACGGTAGAACTTTGGTAACAGCCGCAAACATTGCTTCCCAGAGGCGGAACATTGCAGATCGACGCCGTTGACCAGCGAATCATTGCGCTGCTTGTGGCCGACGCCCGGGCCTCGTACGCCGACATCGGCGCCCGCGTGTCGCTCTCCGCTCCGGCGGTCAAGCGGCGGGTCGATCGACTGCGGTCCGCCGGGGTGATCCGGGGATTCACGGCCATCGTGGACCCGGCCTCGGTCGGCTGGACCACGGAGGCGTTCGTGGAGTTGTTCTGCGCGGGCCGGACCACCCCGGCCCAGATCGGCGCCGCCGTGCGCCGCCACCCCGAGGTGGTCGGCGCGTACACCGTCTCCGGCGAGGCCGACGCGCTGGTGCACCTGCGTGCCGCCGACATCGCCCACCTGGAGGAGGCGCTGGAGCGGCTGCGGGCCGAGACGTTCGTGACCTCCAGCCGCAGCACCATCGTGCTCTCCCGGCTGGTCGAGTCCCCCGGCGTCGGCCCCTCCACCGCCTGAAGCCGTAACGGCCGGTCTCCGGCTGGAACCGAACCCGAATTCGCCACGTCGAAGCGGCCATGAGACGGGGCACCAAGTTCGCCACGGCCGGCGGTTCGCTGGTCGCGCTCGCGCTGCTCGCCGGCAGCATGGCCGTGTCACAGCCTCCGCCGACCGGGCCCGACAATGCCGAAACACCGATGGTGCCGGTCGGCCTGGTCTCCTTCGACTCCTGCGCCGACGCCCTCACGGAGCTGCGGGCGGCGGCCAACGCCTCGGTCGGCCCGTACGGTCTCGCCGAGGACTGGGGGCTGAAGACGGCGGCCATCGGCGGCGCGGAGTCGATGGCCCGCACCTTCGCCGGAGCGCCGGGCGACGCCGCTGGCCAAGATGCCGGGACGGATTTCTCGACGACCAACAACCACGAGGCCGGCGCGGACGAACCCGACCTGGTGAAGACCGACGGCCGACGGATCGTCACCGTCACCGGCGGGGTGCTGCGGGTGGTCGATCCGGTGAGCCGCCGCGTCACCGGGCGACTCGACCTGGCCGACGGCCGGGAGGAACTGCGCTGGCAGGAGCACCGCCTGCTGTTGCTCGGCGACCACGCGCTGGTACTCGGCGAAGACCCGCCGCGCCCGGCCGACGCGCTGCGCTCGATCAGGCGTCCCGGTGGTACCCGCCTACTGTTGATCGACCTGGCCGGCCGTCCCCTGGTGCTCGGCACGTACCGCATCCAGGGCAGCACGGTCGACGCCCGGTTGACCGGTGACACGGCCCGGGTGGTGGTCCGGGCACCGGCCCGACTGGAGTTTCCGCTGGCGTCCGAGGGCACCGACCAGGTCCGCACCGAACGGAACCGCAAGGTGATCGCCCGGGCCGGTGTCGAGGCATGGCTGCCGGAGTACGAGTGGACCGCCGGGCCGGAGCGGCACACCGGTCGGGTCGGCTGCGACCGACTCAGCCGGCCCGAGCGGATGACCGGCGCGGCCACCCTCACCGTGCTCAGCTTCGACCTCACCAGCGACCGGCTGGGTGATGGTGACCCGGTGGCGGTGGCCGCCGACGCCGACACCGTCTACGGCACGGCGACCAGCCTGTACCTGGCGGGTCAGCGTCCGACACCGATCACCGGCCTGCCCCGCTGGCGGCCCTCGCCGGCCGAGCCGATCACCGACATCTACCAGTTCGACACCGCCGCGCCGGGGCGTCCCCGCTTCCTGGCCGCCGGCTCGGTGCCCGGCCGCTTGATCAACCAGTACGCGCTCTCGGAGTGGGCGGGGCACCTGCGGGTGGCCACCACCACCGGCGAATTCCGGGACGACGGCTCCACCTCCGAGTCGGCGGTTCGCGTGCTGCGTCACGACGACGGGGCGCTGGTACCGGTCGGCATGGTCGGCGGCCTCGGGCGGGGTGAACGCATCTACTCGGTGCGCTACCTCGGCCCGGTCGCGTACGTCGTGACCTTCCGGCAGACCGATCCGCTCTACGCGCTCAACCTCGCCGATCCGGCCGCGCCCAGGGTCACCGGCGAGCTGAAGATCACCGGCTACTCCGCGTACCTGCATCCGCTGCCCGGGGACCGCCTGCTCGGTGTCGGTCAGGAGGCCGACCGCCAGGGACGGACCAAGGGCGTCCAGGTGTCACTCTTCGACGTCCGTGATCCGGGCCAACCGGACCGGCTGGACCAGTGGCACCTGCCCGGCGGGTGGTCCCACGCCGAGCACGACCCGCACGCCTTCCTGTACCGCCCGGACACCGGCCTGGTGGCCTTGCCGGTCGACGCCGGTGTCCGGCTGTTGCGCGTCAGCGACGACACCATAAGTGAGATCGGCGAGGTGACCCACCCGGCCGGGAACGACAGCGGCCGACGGCAGTGGGGGCAGCCGGTACGGCGGTCACTCGTGGTCGGCGACGTGCTCTGGACGGTCTCCGAGGCGGGCCTGCGCGCCACCGACCCGGCCTCGGCCCGGAGCCTGGCCTGGATCGCCGCCACCTGAACCTTCCTCCCGCGCGGGTGGGGTCCGGTTTCTCGGGGTTTCCGGGCCCCACCCGCCTTGACCTCAACCACGCTTCAACTGATCGACTCCGGTGGGAAGCGGCGGTGAGGGGGAGACATGCGCGCGGTGTGGATTCACGAGTTCAGCGGGCCGGAGAAGCTGGTGCCCGGCACCGCGCCCGATCCCGTTCCCGAGCCGGGACAGGTGCTGATCGACGTGGTGCACGCGAACATCACCTTCGTGGAGACCCAGTTCCGGGCGACCGGCTTCGGCCCATCCGGCGCGCGGCTGCCGGTGATTCCGGGTAACGGGGTCGGCGGTGTGATCAGCGACGTCGGGCCGGGCGTCGACCCGGGACTGGTCGGTCGGCGGGTGGTCAGCAGCACCGGCGGCTCCGGCGCGTACGCCGAGCGGGTCGTCGTCGACGCGGCGCTGCCGGTGGCGGTACCGGACGGGATGCCGCTCGATCAGGCGGTGGCCCTGCTCGCCGACGGACGTACGGCGTTGCTGCTGGCGGAGGCGGCCGAGCTCAAACCAGGTGACCGGGTGCTGGTCGAGGCCGCCGCCGGTGGGGTGGGCAGCCTGCTCGTCCAGCTCGCGGCCGGTGCCGGAGCGCGGGTGGTCGGGCTCGCCGGCGGTACGCGCAAGGTCGAGCTGCTACCCCCGCTGGGCGCCGAGATCGCCGTGGACTACCGGGCACCGGACTGGGTTGGCCGGGTACGGTCGGCGACCGGTGCCGTGGATGTGGTCTTCGACGGGGTCGGGGGCCCGATCGGGCGGGACGCGTTCGAGCTGCTCGACCCGGGTGGTCGGATGCTCAGCTTCGGCCTGGCCAGCGGCGAGTGGGCGGGCATCGAGGCGGAGTCCGCCGCCGAGCGGGGCGTGACCCTGGTCCGGCCGACGCCGACCCCCGCCCAGCTGCGGGCGTACACCGAACGGGCGCTGGCGGAGGGGGCGGCCGGGCGGCTGCGCGCGGTGATCGGCCAGCGCTTCCCGCTGGCACGGGCGGCCGAGGCGCACGCGGCGATCGAGGCCCGCTCGACGGTCGGCAAGACCCTGCTCGACGTGCGCTGACCGCCCTCAGAGGTACATGCCGGTGCGATGCTCGCCGCGTCCCGGCTTGTCTCCCTCGCCGAAGAACCGCTTGCCGCCGAACTCGCCGTGCAGACGGTCGTCCAGTTCGTCCGCGAGCCCGGTCATCACCTGTACCGCCAGCATCAGGTGGGTCGGCTGGAAATTGCGACCGAAGACCGGGATCGACGCCCACACGGTGTCGTCGGCGCAGTAGAGCCGGCCGATCGGCATCCGGTTGGTCAGCTCGGAGAGCTTGACGTACAGCCGCTCGGTCGGCTCGACCTCGGTCAGCACCGGAGAGAAGACGTCGACAAGCGGCGGATTGTCCCGCACCCGGACGAAGACCATCGCTGATCCGGCGCGGATGTTGATGTCACCGTCGGAGTCGACCTGAAGCCGGTCGGAGTCCGATTTGAGCATGGTCGAGACGACCGTGCGGACCCGCTCGGCCAGATCCAGCACCTCGGTGTCGGCATCGGCCTCGTCGGTTGCGGCCAGCGCCTTCTCAAGCTCGGTGCCGATCTCCCGCGCCAGGTTCGCCGCGCTGCGGGCGGTACCCAGCGCCTCTCCGGGGATCGGCTCACCCTCGCCGTCCTCGATCGCGTAGACGAGAAAAGCCGGATGTGGGGCACCGTAGATGTCGCGCAGTGTGCGGGAGAGCAGCGCGGCCAGCCGGGTGGCCTCGTCCGCGGAATAGTCCAGGCCGAACTGGTCCCCCGAACCGGCGACCACGCCCGGCGGTGACCAGCCCAACGCGATCATGTCGGCGACCGCCGCACGGTCCAGCCGGTATCCCTGGGGCAGGGTGGCGTTGCCCACCGCCCGGGCGGCGAACCGGCCGTCGCTGCTCACCTCGACATAGACGGAGTAGACGGCGTCGTCGGTGCCGGAGGCGGTCGGGTCGAGGGTCAACGCCACCTCCGCGCCGGGCGGCAGCGTGGTCAGCCGCTCCGCCAGCGCCCGGGCGAAATCCCGCCACGCCTGGGTCACCTTCGCCCGCAGGTCGGCCGTGCTCGGCTCGTCGAGCAGGATCGACTCGTGGTGCACCGGCGTGCCGGGCGGCGCCGAGGGGTGGTCAGCCGTCATGATCGCCTCCGTCCGTTCCGGTCACCCTACCCAGCAGGCTGCCGGCACGGATCAGCGCGGACCGTGATCGGACAACCTCCGGGAGCGGTCAGCCGTGGTCGGGTCCGGCCGGGTCGGCGCGGGAGTGCGGTTCGCCACCCAGTTCCACCGGCCAGGTGGCGGCCAGCCCGGAGAGCCGGGCCACGGCCACGGCCGGATCCGCGCCCTGCCCGACGGCCAGACCGAGCAGGTACGCGGTGACCGGCGCACCCGGCCGCAGCACCTGGTGCGCCACGTCCCGGGCCAGATCCAGCACGGTCGGCACCGGCACCTGCGTCGGATCGAGACCCAGCTCCGCACAGGCGGCCGTGACCCAGTCGTCCAGCACCGTCATCGCGTCCACTCCTCCGCCCGGCGTAGGTCACGCTCAGTGTCGCAGTCGAACCAGGGCTCCGGGCCGTCACCGTGCCACGTCACCTCGCACACGATCAGGCCGGCAAGCAGTTCCCGCAGGGGTGCACCGGTCACGTCGCCGCCGCGCCGAACCCTCAGTCGATCCAGGGCGGCCCGCAGCGCGGCGGGCCGCCACACCCCGCACAGCGTCTGCCGCCGCCCCGACCGGTCCACGTAACAGGCCCCGTCGAACGCCGCCGAACCCGGCCTTTCCATGCTCGCCGTTCCGGCGGACCGGGAGCGGTCGTAGCCGGTGCCGTGCAGGTGGTCCAGCAGGCCGCCGACAGCTGACCGGGTCAGCAGGGGCAGGTCGGCGGCGAGCAGGGCGACGGCCGGTACCTCGGTGTCGACCAGGGCCAGCCCGGCCGCGACGGCGGTCACCGGCCCGCCGCCAGGCGGCACCTCCCGGGTCAGCCGCACTCCGGTGATCGCCGGTCCGGGGCCGACCAGGATCCGGGGCGACGCATCGGCCACCGCGGACAGCACCCGCTCACGCATCGGCACCCCGCCGACCGGTAACGCCGGCTTGTCCCGCCCACCCATCCGACGCCCCGCACCACCCGCGAGCACCACCGCCGCGTACGCCGTCATGGCGCCACGCTAGCCGCCGGCCCGGCCCCGGCGGCAGTCGTGGTGGCCGGGCACGGATCGAGGGCGGCGTGGAGGACGTCCGGCGATGCGGGGCAGGATGGGGGACGTGGGACGGGCTTCGGATCGGCGTGGTGTGGTGCGGGTGGATCTGGACGCGACGGACGCCGGCCGGCGCCGGGTGCGGCGGCCGGACACGATCGCCGCCGAGGAGCCGCTGGAGATCCGGGTCGGTCCCGCCGGACCTGGGCCACGTCCGCCGCTGACCGTCACCATGCGTACCCCGGGTGCCGACCTGGACCTGGCCATCGGCTTCCTGTTCAACGAGGGGCTGATCCGCTCCGCGGACGACGTGTCCACCGCGCAGTTGTGTGCCGGCGCCGACACCCCGAACACCTACAACGTGGTCGACGTGACCCTCGCTCCCGGAGTACCGGACCCGGTCGCCGATGCGACCCGGCACTTCCACACCACCAGCGCCTGCGGGGTGTGCGGCAAGGCGAGCATCGACGCGGTGCGTACCCGGTCGATCTTCGACGTCCGCGACGATCCGCTCAGCGTACCGGCGGAGCTGCTGGCCGAGTTGCCGCAGCGGCTGCGGGCCGGGCAGCGGGGGTTCGATCGCACCGGCGGGCTGCACGCCGCGGGCCTGTTCTCCACGGACGGCGAGCTGGTGGTGCTGCGCGAGGACGTGGGTCGGCACAACGCGGTCGACAAGGTGGTGGGCTGGGCGGTACGCGAACACCGGCTGCCGCTGAGCGGTCAGGTGCTGCTCGTGTCGGGCCGGGCCAGTTTCGAGCTGACCCAGAAGGCCTGGATGGCCGGTGTTCCTCTGCTCGCCGCTGTTTCAGCACCGAGCACGCTCGCGGTCGACGTGGCCACCGAGGCGGGAATGACCCTGGTCGGGTTCCTACGGGATCGGACGATGAACGTCTACACCGGCGGCCACCGGGTCGTCGCCTGATTCCGCTCCTGGCGGCCACCGTCAGCGGTTGGCCAGCATCTCGAACAGCTCCAGCCGGGCCGCGGCGTCGCGGGCGATCAGGAAGCCGGCGATGCCCAGAACCCAGCCGAGCATGCTGCCCGAGGTGCGGACGATCCACGCGTTGAGCCGGGCCAGCACCGGCTCCACCCAACTCGGCCAGACCACCCGAGCACCGAGCAACAGCATCGCCGGCACCACCATGACCAGGCAGTAGCCGCCGAGCAGCGCCACGCTGGTGGGCACGGCCAGGCCGGAGGTGGTGAGCAGGCCCAGAGCGCCGAGGTACGGCAGCATCGTCGCCACCTCGGCCAGCGCCGCGAACAGCGCCAGCCCCACCAGCCAACGAGCCGACGAGTCACCGGCGGTCACCCGGTCACGCCAGCGCAACACCCGACCCGTACCGGTGCCACGCTTGCCGTCGTAACGAAAGCTCAGCACGAACAGGCCGACCCCGAGCACCAGCTGACCCCAGAGCACCGGCCGGTTGTCCAGCGCACCGCCCAGCAGCTCGGCCAAGCCGCTGCCACCGAAGTACAGCAGCAACCCGACCACGAAATAGAAGCCGGCGATGGTGCCGAGGTAGATCATCACCCGCCGGACGCTCACCGGCCCCGGAGCGAGCAGCAGCCACACCGGAATGAACAGGGTGCCGATGCTGGTGCTGTCCACCAGCGCCAGTCCGACGAGGGACAGCAGCAGGGCAACGCTCATGCCGTACCGGCGGCAAGCTCGGACATGCGGCGATTATCCGGCACCGCCGCCAGGGGCGGTGACCCCGGTGCAGAGACGGTCATCGAGGGCGCCGTCGGGCGCGTCGCCTCGCCCGGCGCCGCGCTCTCGGCAGACCTGTCGCCGGCCAGCCGTCCAGCCGGGACGGCGGCACTCCCCGGCGGAGCAGATCGTCCAGCAGCACGGCGAGCGAGTAGTCGGGATGCTCGGCCAGCACGCGTTCCAACGCCACCGCCGCCAACGCGCCCTGCCCGTCGCGCCAGGCGGCGAACGCGAGCAGCGCACCCGGAGCGGCGATCAGCTCCGGGTCGGCCCGGCGCAGCACCTCGGCCCAGAAGGCGACGTCCTCGTCCCGGCCGTCGGTGCGTTCCCACGCGTGGTCGCGTACCGGCAGGTGGGTCAGGAGCAGGCAGAGCCAGGCCACCTCGTCGTCGGTCAGCCGTTCGCCAGCGCGGTGCCGCCGGACCGTGGCCCGCAGCGCCGCCGTGCCGGCCGCCCGGAGCGCCCGAGCGCCGAGCAGGTCGGTGGCGGGGGCGGCGGCCAACAGGTCGGTGAGCCGCTGCTGCGCCCGGTCGACCGCGTACCGCATCTCCTCCCCGCCGGCCGGGGCCACCTGCGCGGCGAGTGCCGCCCGGTCCGGTAGGGCCACCTGTCCGGCGAAGACCGCCGCCGCCGGCACCGCGCTGGCCTGCGGGTCGTACGGAGTGCCCTCCGGCGGGCAGCACTCCGGCTCCTCGCAGAGGTACGACCACCAGCGCCCGTCGGTGACCCGGAGCGCGTCGAGCACGGCCAGCCCCGCCTCGGCCAGCGCGGCCCGGACGGCGTCCACCGCCGGGGTCACCCGGGCGGCCGGGCCGTAACCGACGACGGTGGCCGAGTCGGCACCCTGTCGGGCGGTCACCGCGGCGATGTGCTGGCCGGGCTCGTAGGGGTCGGCGTCGCCGGGCAGATCGCCGCGGGCGGCGAAGACGATCCGCTTACCGGACAGCGCCACCACCACGATGCTGTCGGCGGGATGGAAGCCGAGCAGATACGGCACGGCGGCGATGAGGTCAGCGGGAGAGCGTACGGACAGTCGGGGCAGCTCGGTCGAGTTCATGCAGGCAGCCTGCGAGCCAGGGATCGGGCGGCGCTGCCCCTGTGGACGACACGCCGATTATCCACAGCTACACAACGTAGTTTCGCAGCTCACGCCCAATCCACCGTCACTTGTCCTGAGCACCGACCGAGGAACGGTACGAGGGGTACGCGATGCACGTGATCGCTGTCGGTTAGCGATACGTTGCGGGGATGGATCTGGCGTACCTGCGGGCGCATCCGGAGCAGTTGCCCACCTTCCTGACCCATCAGCGGATCCGGGAGACGCCGGTGTCCGGCGGCGACATCTGTGCGGCTGCCCGGCTGACCCTTGACGACGGTCACTCGGTGTTCGCCAAAACCTGGCCGGAAGCTGCGGAGCGGCCGGTGCCGGAGGGTTTCTTCGCCGCGGAGGCGGCCGGTCTGCGGTGGCTGCGCGAGGCCGATGCCGTCGCCGTACCGGAGGTACTTGTCACGTTGCCGGAAATGCTGGCGTTGGAGTGGGTCGACCCGGGTGAGCCGACTCCGGAGGCGGCCGACCGTTTCGGGCGGGAGCTGGCTGAGTTGCACCGGACCGGCGCTGATGCGTTCGGCGCGCGGTGGCCGGGGTTCATCGGTGCCCTGCCGGCGGACAACACGCCCCACGACGGCCCGTGGACGGAGTGGTTCGCCCGGACCAGACTGCTGCCCTACCTGCGCCGATCGGTCGACGGGGGTGCGTTGACCAGCGCCGACGCCACCCTGGTCGAGCAGGTCATCACCCGGATTGGCGAGTTAGGCGCTGACGAGCCGCCCGCCCGCATCCACGGTGACCTCTGGCCGGGCAATCTGCTCTGGGGCGATGACGACCGGGTCTGGCTGGTCGACCCGGCGGCGCACGGCGGGCACCGGGAAACCGACCTGGCCCAGTTGGCGCTCTTCGGCGGCCCTCCGCACCACGACCGGATCATGGCGGCGTACCAGGAGAGCTGGCCGCTGGCCGACGGGTGGCGAGCCCGGGTGCCACTGCATCAACTGCATCTGCTGCTCGTGCACACCGCGCTGTTCGGTGCGGCATACCGCGATTCGGTAACCAGGAGCGCCCGGGACGCCCTGAGCGGGGCGGGTCGCGCTACCGTCGACCGGTGAGCCTGCCCCCGCCCACCGGCCTCGTCGACCGGTACGGCCGCGTCGCCCGGGACCTGCGGGTGTCGCTGACCGACAAGTGCAACCTGCGCTGCACCTACTGCATGCCCGCCGAGGGTCTGCCCTGGCTGGCCGGACCGCAGCTGCTCACCGACGACGAGGTGGTCCGGCTGATCCGGGTCGCGGTGTGCCGGCTCGGGGTCGACGAGGTGCGGTTCACCGGTGGTGAACCGCTCATCCGCCCCGGTCTGGTCGGCATCGTCGAAGCCGTCGCGGCCCTCGAACCGCGACCCCGGATATCCCTGACCACGAACGGCATCGGCCTTGACCGGCTCGCCCCCGCGCTGCGTACCGCCGGTCTGGACCGGGTGAACGTCTCACTCGACACGCTGGACCGGGAACGCTTCACCCGGCTCACCCGCCGGGACCGGTTGGCCGACGTGCTGGCCGGCCTGGCCGGCGCGGCCACCGCCGGGCTGACCCCAGTCAAGATCAACGCGGTGCTGATGCGCGGCGTCAACGACGACGAGGCGCCGGCGCTGCTGCGCTTCGCCCTCGACCACGGCTACGAGTTGCGGTTCATCGAGCAGATGCCGCTGGACGCCCAGCACGGCTGGGACCGGGCGGCCATGGTGACCGCAGACGAGATCCTGGCCACGCTGCGGGCCGCGTACGACCTCGACCCGGACCCGACCGAACGCGGCACCGCCCCCGCCGAGACCTGGCTGGTCGACGGTGGTCCGGCCCGGGTCGGCGTGATCGGCACGGTGACCCGGCCCTTCTGCGGCGACTGCGACCGCACCCGGCTCACCGCCGACGGGCAGATCCGCAACTGCCTTTTCGCCACCGACGAGTCGGACCTGCGCGGCGCGTTGCGGGCCGGAGCCGACGACGAGGAGCTTGCCCGACGCTGGCGGGCGGCCACGCTGACCAAGCGGGCCGGGCACGGCATCGACGACCCGTCCTTCCTGCAACCGACGCGGCCGATGTCGGCCATCGGAGGCTGACCATGGCCAGCGTCACCGTCCGTTACTTCGCTGGGGCTCGGGCGGCGGCCGGCCGCGCTGAGGAGACCACCACCGCGGGCCGGTCGCTCGACGAATTGCTGGCGGAGCTGGCCGAGCGGCACGGCGGACGGTTGGTATCAGTACTGGCGGTGTCGAGTTTTCTCATCGACGGCGTGACCTGTCATGATCGGCAGCAGCCGCTGCCGGCCGGGGCGACGATCGACGTCCTGCCTCCCTTCGCCGGCGGCTGAGGGGGATCCCACGTGTTCGCGGTACTCGGCTTCGTCACCACCCTGGCCGTGATCACCGGGCTGATCCATCTCTACCTGTGGAAACGCCTGGTGAAGGACACCACCACCGCCGGGCGCTGGCGGCGGGCCGGCACGGTCACCGCCGTGGTGCTGGCCCTGCTGGTGCCGGCGACGATGCTCGGCACCCGGGCCGGGATGTACTGGCTCGCCTGGCCGGGCTACCTCTGGCTCGCGCTGATGTTCTACCTGCTGGTGCTGCTCGTCGTGCTGGAAGTTCCGATGCTGGTGACGCGGCTGGCGCTGCGCCGCCGGTCGACCCTGGCCGCCCCGGAGCCGGTCCTGGTCGGCCCTGCCGCCACGCCCATTGCTGGGCCGTCCGCCGACGAAGCGACCGCGGCCGAGGAGCCGGCCGCGCCGAGCGCACCGGCCCAGCCGACCGCCGACGGCACGACGGAGCGACCGGCCGCCGGCGCCGTCGGCCCCGACCACGATCCGGGCCGCCGCCTGCTGCTCGCCCGTGGTGCCGCGATCTTCGCCGGGCTCACCGCCACCGGCCTGGTCGGCTACGGCGTACGCACCGCGCTGGGGCCGCCCCGGCTGGACCGGGTGCAGATCCCGCTGGCCAAGCTGCCCCGCAGCATGGACGGTCTGCGCATCGCCACCGTCTCGGACATCCACATCGGCCCGCTGACCGGCCGGGCGCACACCGAGCGGATCGTGGCCGCGATCAACCGGCTGGACGCCGACATCGTCGCCGTGGTCGGCGATCTCGTCGACGGCACGGTCGCCGAGCTGGGCGACGACGCCGCACCACTGCGCGACCTGCGAGCACGCCATGGCAGCTACTTCGTCACCGGCAACCACGAGTACTACTCCGGGGTGGAGGAGTGGGTGGCCGAGGTGGACCGGCTCGGGCTGCGAGTGCTCCAGAATCGGCGGCTGGAGATCGCCACCCGTGGCGGAGTGCTCGACCTGGCCGGGGTCAACGACGTCTCCGCCGTCGGCGACGGCGTCTCCGCGCCACCGGACTACGACGCGGCGTTGGGCGACCGTGACCCGTCCCGACCGGTGGTGCTGCTGGCGCACCAGCCGGTGGCCGCGTTGGAGGCGGCCAGGTACGGGGTCGACCTGCAACTGTCCGGCCACACCCATGGCGGCCAGATCGTTCCCTTCAACCTGCTGGTCCGGCTCGAACAGCCGGTCGTCTCCGGGCTCGGCGAGGTGGACGGGACGAAGGTCTACGTGACAAACGGCGCCGGCTTCTGGGGGCCGCCGGTACGGGTCGGCGCGGAGCCTCAGGTCACCCTGGTCGAGCTTCGTTCGGCATAGCGCAGCTCACCTTCACGCGTGGCGACGCGCGGGAGCGCGGCCGATCGTGACAGGATGCGGCGTGCCCCCGTTCAGCGCCGTACCCCCCGGTGGCCTTTCGCCCTTCGTCGCGGACCTGCACATCCACTCGAAATACTCGCGGGCCTGCAGCCGTGACCTGACCCTGCCGAACCTCGGCTGGTGGGCGCGCCGCAAGGGCATCGCCGTCCTCGGCACCGGCGACTTCACCCATCCCGCCTGGTACGACCACCTGCGGGATACCTTGCATCCCGCCGAGCCGGGCCTGTACCGGCTGTCACCGGAAGCGGAGCGGGACATCGCCCGTCGGCTACCGCCCCGGCTGGCCAGCGAGGCAGAGGGTGACCAGGTCCGGTTCATGCTCAGCGTGGAAATCTCCACGATCTACAAGCGGGACGACCGGACCCGCAAGGTCCACCACCTGATCTATCTGCCGGACCTGGACGCGGTGGGCCGGTTCAACGCCGCGCTCGGCCGGATCGGCAACCTCGGCTCGGACGGTCGACCCATCCTCGGTCTGGACTCGCGCGATCTGCTGGAGATCACGCTGGAGGCGAGCGAGGACGGGTATCTCGTACCGGCGCACATCTGGACCCCGTGGTTCTCGGCCCTCGGCTCGAAGTCCGGCTTCGACGCGATCGCCGACTGCTACGCCGACCTGGCCGACCACATCTTCGCGGTGGAGACCGGTCTCTCCTCGGACCCGGAGATGAACTGGCGGGTGGGCAGCCTGGACCGCTACCGGCTGGTCTCCAACTCCGATGCCCATTCGCCGCCCGCGCTCGCCCGCGAGGCCACCGTCTTCGCCTCGGCCCGGGACTACTTCGGCATCCGGGAGGCGCTGCGTACCGGTGCCGGGCTGGCCGGGACGATCGAGTTCTTCCCGGAGGAGGGCAAGTACCACGCCGACGGCCACCGGCTGTGCGGGGTGAACTGGGCACCGGAGCGGACCCGGGAGGCCGGCGGACGCTGCCCGGAGTGCGGCAAACCGCTGACGGTGGGCGTACTCAGCCGGGTCGAGGATCTGGCCGACCGGCCCGAGGGGTACCGGCCGCAGCACGCCCCCGAGGTGACCCACCTGATCCAGCTCGCCGAGATCCTCGGCGAGATCAACAAGGTCGGTCCGCGCTCCAAGCGGGTCGAGGGGAAGCTGACCGAGCTGGTCGCCGCGCTCGGCCCCGAGCTGGAGATCCTGACGCGCGTTCCGCTGGACGAGATCGGCCGGGTCGGCGGCGAACTGCTCACCGAGGCGATCGGCCGGCTCCGTCGCGGCGAGGTCCGCCGGGTGCCGGGGTACGACGGCGAGTACGGCGTGATCACCCTGTTCGACCCGGCCGAGCTGAGCGGCGGGGCTGGCGTGTCCGCCGGGCAGGAGACGCTGTTCGACGTGCCGGTGCCCGCCCAACGGCGGCCTTCGGAGACCACGGCCAAGGCGGGCGCTGCGGCGAGGACGGCGGCCGGTGTCAAGCGTCCGTCGGCTAAGCCCGAGCCGAAGCGGAAGCCGGCGGCCCCGGCACCGCCGATCGCGCCGGCGCCCTCCCCGCACGAACCGTTCGAACCGATGCTCGCCGGCATGGAGGAGGTGGGCACCGGCCTGCTCGACCGGCTCGACGCGATGCAGCGGGTGGCCGCATCGGCACCCGGGGGTCCGCTGCTGATCGTCGCCGGTCCGGGCACCGGCAAGACGCGGACGCTCACCCACCGCATCGCGTATCTCTGCGCTGAGCTGAACGTCTTCCCCGAGCGATGCCTGGCCATCACGTTCACCCGGCGGGCCGCGGAGGAGTTGCGACACCGCCTCGACGGCCTGCTCGGCCCGGTCGCCGAGGACGTCACAGTCGGCACCTTCCACTCGCTCGGGCTGACCATTCTGCGCGAGCACGCCGAAGCCGCCGGCCTGCCCGACGACTTCCGGATCGCCGACGACGCGGAGCGGACGGCCGCGCGGACCGAGGCCGGAGACGACCCGGCCCGCTTCACCGCGCTGCTGCGCAAGCAGGGCCTGGTGGACCTGGACGAGCTGCTCACCCTGCCGGTGGCGCTGCTGCGGGAGGACCGGCGGCTGGTCGACAGCTACCGGCAGCGATGGCAGTGGATCTTCGTGGACGAATACCAGGACGTCGACGCGGTGCAGTACGAGCTGTTGCGCCTGCTCAGTCCGGCCGACGGGAACCTGTGCGCGATCGGCGACCCGGACCAGGCCATCTACTCCTTCCGGGGCGCCGACGTCGGGTACTTCCTGCGTTTCTCGCAGGACTTCACCGACGCCCGCCTCGTCCGGCTCAACCGCAACTACCGGTCCTCCGCGCCGATCCTGGCCGCCGCGGTGCAGGCCATCGCGCCGTCATCGCTGGTGCGGGGTCGCCGGTTGGATCCGGCCCGGCTCGACCCGGAGGCGCCGCTTGTCGGCCGGTACGCCGCGGCCTCCGTCGCCGACGAGGCCGATTTCGTGGTACGCACCGTGGACGAGCTGGTCGGCGGCCTGTCCCACCGGTCGCTGGACTCCGGCCGGATCGACGGACGGTCGACCGCGCTGTCCTTCTCGGACATCGCGGTGCTGTACCGCACCGACTCGCAGGCCGCGCCGATCGTGGACGCCCTGGCCCGGGCCAACATCCCGGTGCAGAAGCGCTCGCACGACCGGCTGCGGGACCGTCCCGGGGTGGCCGCCATCGCTCGTGAGCTGCGGCACGCCCCCGGTGTCGAGGGTGCCCTGCCCGCGCGGGTACGCCTCACCGGCCAGGTGCTCGCGGACCGGTTCGCCGCCCCGACCCTGGACGGGTCCGGCGGGGTACGCCCGGAGGATGTCCGGACCGCCGTCGACCTGCTGACACCGCTGGCCCGTCGCTGCGGTGACGACCTGGAGATGTTCCTGTCCCAGCTCGCCACCGGCGCCGAGGTGGACGCGCTCGACCCACGCGCCGAGGCGGTCACCCTGCTGACCCTGCACGCCGCGAAGGGTCTGGAGTTTCCGGTGGTCTTCCTGGTCGGTGCCGAGGACGGACTGCTGCCGCTGCGCTGGCCCGGGACCACGCCCGACGAGGCCGCGGTGGCCGAGGAACGGCGACTCTTCTTCGTCGGGCTGACCCGTGCCCAGGACCGGCTCTACGTCAGCCACGCCGCCCGCCGATTCCGGCACGGATCGGAGCGGGACTGCCGCCCGTCGCCGTTCCTCGACGTGGTGGACCCGGGCCTGTTCGAACGCCTCGGCGACAGCGAGGGCCCCCGGCGACCCAAGGACCGCCAGCTACGCCTGATCTGACGGAGGGCGATCGGGTTGCCGACCGGCCGGGCAGTGTGGCACCGGTGACCTGCCGTAGGCACTACGGTGACGGTTGGCGGTGCCGGTGGTCGACCGGCCACCCACCGGCTTCACGGGACGGCTCAGGAGGGCGTGCGCATGGCGAACTACGGACCACCGGGCCCAGGCCCGCAGCCGTGGCACGAGCCGCAGCCCGGCGAGCAGCCATGGCCCGAGCCACAGCCCGGCCAGTGGTACGGCCAGGATCAGGGGTACGGCCAGGATCAGGGCTACGGCCAGGTGTACGGAGGCGGCCAGGGCTACCGGTCCGGCGAGTCCCACGACGCCGGGGGGCACGGCGGCGGCCGGTACGGCACGACCGGGTCGGGACACCTTCCGCCGGATGCCTGGGCGCAGTCCGCCTACCAGCACGATGCGGAAACCGGGTACGCCGGCGCACCCACACCGCCGCCGCAGCGTCGGCGCGGGCGGATGCTCGTCGTGCTGGCGGCCGTCCTGGTGCTGGTGCTGGGCGGTGCGACGGCGTTGTATCTGGTCGGGCGGGACGACCAGACACCGACTCCGGTGGCCGCACCGACCGAGGAGGTGGCGTCCACGCCGGGCCCGCAGGGCGAGGAAGTCCCGCCCGACGATCCGGCCACCGCACCGTCCGCCGACCCCCGCTTCGTGCAGGCCGGGCAGTGCGTACGCAACGACGCCGCAGCTGGCGGCAAGCCCAGGCTGCTGCTCAGTGAGTGCGCGCCGAGGTCGTACGAGGTGCTGCGGCGGTTCGACGGTAAGACCGGCGGCGAGCGTGACGCCGAGGAGAAGTGCGCGGGGGTCGACGGCTACACCAACTGGTACTTCTACGACAGCGAGTTGGACTCGCTCGACTTCGTGCTCTGCCTCAAACAGCGCGACTGACTACCGATTGCCAAAACTAGTGCTGTCTAGCTTGGAGGCTAGACAGCACTAGTTTTTGGTCGAGGGCAACACGCCGGTACCGCCGTCTATCCATGTCTAGCCTCTCCTCTAGACGGCCCGATACTCTGCGATGCGTGGATCCGGTCCGCAACCCGTACGCGCCGGGCGCCGGCCAGCGTCCGCCCGAACTCGCCGGGCGGGGGCGGGAGCTGGACGTCTTCGACATCGTGCTGGAACGCATCGCACGGGGCCGGCCGGAACGCAGCCTGATGCTCACCGGGCTACGCGGCGTCGGCAAGACCGTCCTGCTCAACACGTTGCGCTCCCAGGCCATCAACCGGCTCTGGGGCAGCGGCAAGATCGAGGCACGGCCGGATCAGTCGCTGCGCCGACCCATCGCCGCCGCGCTGCACATGGCAGTCCGGGAGTTGGCACCGAGGCACCGGGCACCGGAGCGGATCGACGCCTTCCTCGGGGTGCTCAAGGCCTTCGCCCAACGGGGCGCTCCGACCGGTCGCGGCGGGGCCGCTCCGAAACTGCGCGACCGTTGGCAGCCCGGCATCGACGTACCGGCGGCCAGCGGCCGGGCCGATTCGGGCGACATCGAGATCGACCTGGTGGAGCTGCTTACCGATGCCGCCTCCGTCGCCAGCGACGTCGGCACCGGCGTCGCCATCTTCATCGACGAGATGCAGGACCTCGGCCCGGAGGACGTCTCCGCGCTCTGCGCCGCCTGCCATGAGCTTTCGCAGCTCGGCGCGCCCCTGATCGTGGTCGGCGCCGGCCTGCCGCACCTGCCGGCGGTGCTGAGCGCGGCGAAGTCGTACTCCGAGCGGTTGTTCCGCTACCAACGCATCGACCGTCTCGATCGGATCGCCGCCGACCACGCGCTCTGCGCGCCGGCCGAGCGGGAGGACGTCGAGTACGAGGCGAAGGCCCTCGACCTGCTCTACGAGAAGTCCGGCGGGTATCCGTACTTCGTGCAGGCGTACGGGAAGGCCACCTGGGATCATGCGCCCCGGTCACCGATCACCCCGGCCGACGTACGCGTCGCCGCGCCGGAGGCCGAGGCGGAGCTGGCCGTCGGCTTCTTCGGCTCCCGCTTCGAGCGGGCCACTCCCGCCGAGCGCGAGTACATGCGCGCGATGGCGACGCTCTCGCTCGTCGAAGCAGAGACCGACGGCGGCGGCCGGGACGACATGGACGCGGCGGTGCCGACCTCGGAGATCGCCCGGGCCCTCGGCCGCAAACCCGCAAGCCTCTCCCCAGCCCGGGATGCGTTGATCAAGAAGGGGCTGATCTACTCCGGGGAGCGCGGCACGGTCGCCTTCACCGTCCCGCACTTCGGCCGCTACCTGCGCACCCAACCCGCTTGACCGCTGTCCGACCCAGCCGGAAGCCCTCGGCCGGTGGCCGAGGGCTTCGTGTGAGGTGCGTCAGGCGGTCGGGCGGGCGGCCTTCGCCAGCTCGACGAAGCCGCGCCACGCCGCTGGCTGGAAGGTGAGCGTGCCGCCGGCACGGTCCTTGGTGTCCCGAACCAGGACGACGCCGGGAAGGTTGTCGGCGACCTCGACACAGTTCCCGCCGTTGTTGCCGCTCTTGCTGCTCTTGCGCCACTGCGCGCCGGTCATGTCCATGATGCTGCCGCTTCCCTGAGGAGTGTCAGGGACTGCGTCCGTGACAGCGCCTCGCCACGGATGCGTTCCCACCTGCGGCCCAGGGTAGCAATGTCGGCGGACTGATCGACGATCTTCGCCTCGGCCTGGCTGTCGGCGTGCCCGAGCACGCTGCCGTCGTCCAGCTCGGCGAGGGTGAAGGGCCCGCCCAGCCCGGCGTACATGCCGACCGACGCGGGCACGACATGGATCGCCGTGGTGGGCTGCGCGCCGCACGCCACCAGATGCTCGCACTGCTCCCGCATCAGGGCCCGGTCGCCGTACGCGGACCGGCGCAGCACCAACTCGTCCAGCACCACCACAAGCATCGGCGGGTTGTCCCGGCGCAGGATGGCCTGCCGCTGGAGGCGTGCCTCCACCAGCCGCCCGACGTCGTCGGCGGTAAGCGTCTCCCCGGCCAGCGTCGCCCGCGCGTACGCCTCGGTCTGGAGCAGCCCGGGCACCCAGGCCAGCTCGAACCAGCGCAGCGCGACCGCCTCGCGCTCGATGTCCACCCACCGTCGGAACCACGCCGGCTCGCGCCGCTTGAGGACGTCCGGCCACAGCTCGGTGACCTCCCGGCCGAGCGCTTCTGCGACCCGCCTACGGGTCTGCGGGCGCGGGATGCGTCCATGGCTGGCCCACCGCGCGGCGGTCTTCGGGTCGACACCGACCCGCTCCGCGAGGGTGTCGGCGGTCTCGCCCGCCTCGGTCATGGCGGCGACGACGGCACGATTCATTCCGCATTCCTTCCTGCACGTCCGGGGACACTCAGCATCCACTCCGATACGCGGTGTATGCGGCAGACACACGCCGGAAAGGTGGAAACCAGGACGGCACGAGCCAGTGGACTCCCCCGAACCCGCTGGACGTGCTTGTCGGGGCCGCCCCGCCGGGCGAGCACCTCCCGGGGCGGCCCCTCCCAGATCTCCTGGCGACGAGGAGGCACGCGTGCCCGCACGACAGCCCCACCGCGATGGCCGGTGACCGGCCGGCGGGAGGACGGCACCCCGACCGTCCCGCCCGGCGTGGATCGACTGCTACCAGCTCGACCGGCACGGCGACGCGATCGAGAAGCGCCAGTTGTTCGTCATGCCGGCGGGGATGCGCCAGGTCAACGTGCCACCGGTCCCGTACGCCGCCCGACGCCCGGCGGCGAGATCAACCCGGTGAGCCGCCCGGAGGTCCGTCTCGGAGCGCGTACGCGCTTCCTCAGGGCATGCGGCGAATTCGATCGGTGAGCGTACGGCTGCGGTGCAGCGCGGACCGCACCGGGACCGGTAGATGCCGCACGGCGGTGCCAGCGGGCAACCGTTCACCCGGTGCCTGCCCCTTGCGCAGCGCTTTGGTGTGCGGAAAGGGGATCTGCGGCTGATGCGCCTCGCGCAACGCCTGGACGCCGCCGAGCGAGTAAAGCTCCGCCACCCGGGCGACGATCCGCTCTCTGGCCTCCGGATCGGTGGTCATCAGCGTGGTCACCGGCGGCGGCAGGTCCGCAGCAGCCAGCCGGGCCTCGTATCCGGGGTCGGCCTTGCCGGGCTGGAAGATGTGTTCGATGCCGTTGCGCTCAAGGAAGTCGGCAAAGCGGTCCCAGCGCTGCGCCTGCCCGGCGTTGAAGGCGGTGTAGTCGGCCGCGGCGTAAAGATCGGCGGCGTCGGCCTCCGGAGTCAGGCTGGGGACCAGGCTGTGCGGGATGTCGTGGTATCGGGCCAGCTCCAGGGTCCGGCTGTCGTGCGCCAGCACGTATGCGGGCGTGCCGGCGGACAGCGCCGCGATGTTGCCGTGGATCCGGGTGCCGAAGGAGAAGTCGCGCTCCGCGAGGTAGCGCATCCAGGTCGAGGTGTCGACGAAGAACCGGATGCGGTCCTCCCGGTAGAGCTGGTGACCGGGGTGGTGCGGCAGCCCTCGGCGCACGTTGCCCGGGTGGACCCCCCACAGGAGCAGTTCGAGCACCTCGTCGCCCTGCGGCACGTAGACCATGTTCGGGTAGCGCTTGGCGTGCCGGGTACCGATCCGGTCCATCAGCTTCACGTAGGGCGAGATGTTGATCGTGAAACGGCTCTCCGGGGTGATCTCGGGCGCCCGCTTGGTGATCCGGAGATTCGGGCCGTCGCGGAACAGCGACGGACAGCCCACGACGTCGACCACGTCGTCACCGAAGCCCAGCTCGGCGAGGTAGGCGCGGGTGAACTCACCGCGTACGCCGATCGTCGCCGACTTGTCGAGCACCGCGCGGACAAACCGGCGCACCGCCACACGCAGCTCGTCGGTCGGCGGCGGAAACGGGTCGTCGAGGCTGCCCGCGCCGCCCGCGACGCCGACGCCGATCACCACGACCGGGATCCGCAGCCGCTCGATCACCCAGGTGAGGCGCTTGAGATTCTCCAGAAAGCTCAGCCGGAAGGCGTTGGCCAGCGGCACCACGAACATGTCGAACTGCTCGTTGACCCGATCCACGTACGCGCGGTCCACGCCGGGCCGTTCGCTCAGGAACGAGTTGGACACCACCTCGGTCCCCGGAACGCTGATCAGCTTGTGCACCGCATCGGCGAAGACGAGGTTGCCGACGTTGCGCCCGAAGATGCCCTGCTTGTAGAGCGCGAGGGAGAGCTCCGGGCTCACCGGGGTGAAGGGATCCTTGGCGGAACGCAGCAGAACACGAGGCATTGGTCATCTCCACGCCGGGGGGTGTGGGGTCGGGCGAGGCATTCGACGTTAACAACGCACCGGCGATCCTGCCCGTTGAGCGCGCAGATGAGACCATCCCGAGTCCCTGGGCACGCGTCAGTGTCGCGGGTCCAGGGCGCGCGGTGCCTTCAGGACTGGCGGCGGAGCCGACCAGCGAGCGCGCGACTGCGGCGCAGCGCGGACCGCACAGGTGCCGGCAGGTGCCGCACTGCGGACGGTACGGGCCGCCGCTCGCCGGTCGCCACCGCCTCCTTCGGCGCAGCGGTGTGTGGGAACGGGATATGCGGCTTGTGTGCCTTGCGCAGCGAGCGGAGGCCACCCAGCGCGTAGAGTTCCGCAACCCGGGCGGTGATCCGTTCCCGGGCTTCGGGATCGGTGGTCATCAGCGTGGTCACCGGCGGCGCCAGCCCAACGGCGTCCAGCCGCTTGTCGTAATCCGGGTTGGCCCTTCCGGGCTGGAAGATGTGCTCGATGCCGTTGCGCTCCAGGAAGCCGGCAAAGCGGTCCCAGCGCTGCGTGTGCCCGGCATTGAACGCGGTGTAGTCGGACTGCGCGTAGAGGTCCGCGGCGTCGACCTCCGGACTCAGGCCGGGGACCATGGTGTGCGGAATGTCGTGGTACCGGGCCAGTTCCAGGGTCCGGCTGTCGTGCACGAGGACGTGGGCCGGCGTCCCGGCGGCCAGCGCCACGATGTTGCCGTGGATCCGGGTGCCGAAGGAGAACTCCCGCTCCGACAGGTAGCGCATCCAGGTCGAGGCATCGACGAAGAACCGGATGCGGTCCTCCCGGTAGAGCTGGTGGGCGGTGTGGTGCGGCATCCCCGGGCGGACGTTGTCGGGCTCGACCCCCCACAGCAACAGCCTGAGGTCGGTGTCGTCCTGCGGCAGGTAGACCATGTTCGGGTAGCGCTTGGCGTGTCGGGTCGCGACCTCGTCCATCAGCAGCACGTACGGGGAGATGTTGATCGTGAAGCTGCTCTGCGGCGTCAGCTCGGCCACCCGCTTGGTGATCCTCAGGTTCGGGCCGTCCCGGAACAGCGACGGACAGCCCACGACCTCGACCACGTCGTCACCGAACCCCAGCTCGGCAAGGTAGGCGGCGGTGATCTCGCCACGTACGCCGATCGTCGCCGACCTGGCGAGCACCGCGCGCACGAATCGGCGCACCGCCCCGCTCATCTCGTCGGTAGCCGGCGGGAACGGGTTGTCGAGGCTCCCTCCGGCACCCGCGACGCCGACGCCCACCACCGCGACCGGAATCCGCAGGTTCTCGATCACCCAGGTGAGGCGCTTGAGGTTTTCCAGGAAGGTCGGCCGGAAGGCATTTGCCAGGGGCACCACGAACATGTCGAACTGCTCGTTGATCCGGTCCACGTACGCCTGGTCCACGCCGGGCCGTTCGCTGAGGAAGGAGTTGGACACGACCTCGGTCCCCGGCACGCTGATCAGCTTGTGCACCGCCTCGGTGAAGACGAGGTTGCCCACGTTCCGCCCGAAAATGCCCTGCTTGTAGAGCGCGAGGGAGTGCTCCGGGCTGACCGGGGTGAAGGGGTCCTTGGCAGAGCGCAGCAGGACACGGGTCATCGGGTCGGAGCCTCCGGGTGCGGGGTACGAGGGGGGTAGCCGAAAGATGCTCGATGCTAGCCAACCCCGTCGTCGCCCGCCACCTGCTGCCGGTGAGAAGGAAGAGGTCAGACCTTCGACCACGGCGGCGGGAAGATGACCTCGCCCCGGGGAGGCGACGGCTCGCCGCTGGTCGCCGGCGGCAAGATCAACGCCTGCCACGGCTCACCAAGGCCGGACCAGGGACTGGTCAGGCCCAACTGGTCCGCGCGGCTGAAGCCGAAGCGCCGGTAGTAGGCCGGATCGCCGAGCACCACCACCAGCCGCTCGCCGAGTTCGGTCGCCGCTTCCAGGGCGGCCTGCACCACCGACGTGCCGAGCCCGATCCGCTGCCGGTGCGGCGCCACCGCAACCGGACCCATCGCGAGCGCTGGCGTGCTGGCCGTGCCCGAGTTGACCACCACCCGGGTGAGCAGGGCACAACCGACGATCTCCCCGCCGTACTCGGCGACCATCGCCAGCTCCGGCAGCCACGCGTCGCTGCCGCGCAGCTCATCGACGAGGCGTACCTCCGGCGGGACGGCCACGTCGGGCCGGGCGAAGGCCGCGGCCAGCACCCGGCGGATCGCGCCGGTGTCGGCCGGGTCCTCGGGCCGCAGCCGCAGGGTCGTCACGCGGCGTAGGGTACCCCGAAGGACGCGTCCATCCGCGACGGTCCTCGAACCCGGGCGCGCCGTCACCAACGCACTCGATCGATCGACATACCCCGTTGCGGGGCGTAGCAACACCCTGGACAGGGTATGACTGTTCCATGACGCCCGTACGATCCCTCGCCCGCGCCATGTTGAGCGGCATCTTCGTGGTCAGCGGCGCCCGCAACTTCGCCAACCCCGGCCGCCTGGCACCCACCGCGAAACCGGTCACCGATCGGGTGACACCGCTGCTGGAACGGGTGCATCCGCAGCTCCCCACGGATACTGAAACCCTGATCCGCGCCAACTCGGCCGTGCAGTTCGGCGCCGGGCTGATGCTGGCCACCGGGCGGTTCACCCGGCCGGCGGCCCTGGTGCTGGCCGGCACGCTGATCCCGGTCACCCTCGCCGGGCACCCCTTCTGGCGCAACGACGACCCGATCGCGAAGAACAACAACCAGATCCACTTCCTGAAGAACCTCGGTCTCTTCGGTGGGTTGTTGCTCGCTGCGGCGGACACGGAGGGTAAGCCCGGGCTACGCTGGCGGGCCGGTCACCGCATCGGCCACTCACGACGGTCGGTACGCCGCGCGGTCCGGACCGCCCGCCGGGAGGCCCGGATCGCCGTGCGATCGGCCTCCGCCGCCCGGCGACTCCCCGGCTGAGCCGTACGCGTGCCACCCCACCCCCGCTGAGCTGCGATCCAACCACCCCCACCTGGGCTAAGGCCGCGAATCACCTGAACCGCCCGGTAGGCGTTAACGCGGTGGAAATGTCAAAAGAATGTGTGGGATCGGACACGGTCGCATAACGCGGGAGGCACTGACGTGAGGCGCCGTTCTAGGCTCCGTACTGGACCTGGACGGGTAGGACGACCTTGGTACGGGGGTGGCCACGCCATGCCGACGATCGTCGGTAGAGGGCTGGACCGCCTCGCCACAGTCCGTCGCGTAACGCGTGGGATCGATCGTAGGACAGTCGTACGGGCGGGCATCGTGGCCGCCGTCGCCTACGCCGCATGGCTTGCCATCGGCGCTTTCGGGCGTCCGTACAACTTCTTCGACATGAAGATCTACCACGGCGCGGTGGTCTGGTGGGCGAGCGGTCACGAGCTGTACGAGTTCGTCGCGCCCGACACAACCCTGGGGTTCACCTACCCACCCTTCGCCGGGCTGGCCATGCTGCCGATGGCGCACCTGCCGGTCACCCTGGCCGGTCTGGTGAACGCCGCGGTGAGCATCGCCGCGCTGGCCGTGGTGCTGGCCGCGCTGCTACGCCCGATCGTCGACCGGCTGGGCTGGCCACTGTGGTACACGGTGGCCATCGCGACGCCGTTGGCCGCTGCCATCGAACCCACCCGGGAGACCCTCGGCTACGGGCAGGTCAACCTGCTGTTGTTCGCCCTGATCCTGGCCGACCTGATCGCCCTGCGCTGGCGGTCGCGCCGGGGCACCCACCAGGCCGAGGGTGACGGCCCGCTGCTGCGGTTCATCTACGGCGGCGCGTGGGCCGGCGTGGGCATCGGCCTCGCCACCGCCGTCAAGCTGACCCCGGCCCTGTTCATCTTCTACTTGATGATCACTCGACAGTGGCGGGTGGCCTGGACGGCCATCGGCACTGCCGTCGGGGTGACCATCGGCAGCTTCGGCATCGTCGGCGCCGAGTCCCGGGACTACTTCGGCAGCGTGCTGTGGCAGACCGAGCGGGTGGGCGCCGCCGACATGACGCCCAATCAGTCGCTGGCCGGCCTGCTGGCCCGGCTCTACGACTCGATCGAGACCCCCGGCCTGCTCTGGCTCGCCTTCTCCGTGCTGGTGCTGGCGCTCGGCCTGTCCCGGGCCTCAAACGCCCACTCCGACGGCGACGAACTGACCGCCTTCACGCTTGTGGGCCTGACCGCCAACGTGATCAGCCCGATCTCCTGGACGCACCACCTCGTCTGGGTGATCCCGGCAATCATCGTCCTGGCCGACGCCGCGATCCGTCGGCACGAAGCCAGCCGAGCACCGGTTGCGCGATCCACGTCAGCGCCGTACGGCGGTCCGCCGGGAGTGTCCACTCTCCGTCCACCGATCTGGTACCCGACGCTTACCGGGTTCCGCCACGGCTTCGCCGCGATCGGGCTCTACCTGCTTTTCCTGATCTCCCCGATCTGGCCGTACGAACACCAGCTGCCGGAGGTCTCCCACTACCAGGACGGTCTGTTCGGCGCGTTGATGGAGAACTCTCTGGCGCTGGCGCTGATCCTGCTGGTCGCCGCACTGCCCTGGCGGCCCGGCGCGGAACCGGCGTTCCACACCGACCGGGCGGCACGTGCGTCGATGCTGTACGGACGGCGGTAGCCCACCCGTCAGGGGCAGTTGACCCATTCCTCGGTGCCGTCGGTGAAGACCTGCCGCTTCCAGATCGGCAGCCGGGCCTTCGCCTCGTCCACCAACCGGGCGCAGGCAGCGAACGCGGCGGCCCGGTGGGCGGTGCTGACCGCCGCCGCCAGGGCCACGTCGCCGATGGCCAGGGGGCCGATCCGGTGTGAGATCGCCACGGCGTACACGTCGGGGTCGGCGGCGACCTCGTCGGCAACCTCCTGGAGCACCTTCTCGGCGTTCGGGTGGCCTTCGTACTCCAGACTGTCCACCGACCGTCCGTGGTCGTGATCGCGTACCACCCCGACGAACGACACCACCGCACCGGCCCGACGGTCGGCGACCGCCGCCTCGTGCGCGGCGAGATCCAGTGGCTGGTCGGTGACGCTGCTGATGACGGTCACCATGCCCGCTCCCCGGGTAGCAGCGGCAACGGCACGATCGGGACCCGGTCACCCACCGAGCCGGTGGTGCCGGGGTCGATCACCGCGAACCCGTCGGCGGTGGCCAGCCCGCGCAACATGGCCGAACCGACGTGCCGGACCGGATGGGCCGTCCCGGCGGCCCGGTCGAGTCGGACCAGCGCCAGGTGGGTGTGGTCGCCACGACCGGCTACGGGCTCGGCGAGGACGGCGTGCGGAAGCGTCGGCAACGACCGACCCGCGAGCCCGGCCAGCAGCGGGGCGACAAGCGACACCACCGCGATGACGGCGGACTGCGGATTGCCCGGCAGCCCGGCCACGAACCGGACCTGCCCGTCGGCACCGACCAACCGGGCCAGCAGCATCGGGAAGCCGGGACGCACCGCGACCGTGTTGACCACGTACTCGGCCCCCAACGACGCCAACGCCGGGTGCAGGTGATCGACCGGACCGTGCATGGTGCCGCCGGTGGTGCAGACCAGATCGGCGTTGTCCAGGGCGGCACGCAGCGCCGCCACGTGGGCGGGGAGCGTGTCCGCGACGGGGCCGACCACGCTGTTCGGATCCACCTGGCAGCCGTACCGGCGGAGCCAACCCGGCACCGCCGGGCCCAGCGCGTCACGGACCCGCCCGGCACCCGGCTGTCCTGCCGTGAGCAACTCGTCGCCGAAGACCAGCAGCGCGGCCCGGGGCTGCCGGCGTACCCGCAGCGTGTCGTGGCCGCAGGAGGCGGCCAGGCCGATCACCGCCGGGTCGACCGGTGTCCCGGCCGGCAGCAGTTCCTCACCGGCGGTGGCCTCTTCGCCGGGCTGCCGCCACTCCGGCGTGGCGCGTGGCACGCCGTCGACCAACCCCTCCGGCGTACGCCTCGACTCCTCCACCCGGAGCACTGCGGAGGCACCCGCCGGCACCATCGCCCCGGTGGCGATCTCGACAGTCGTCCCGTCCTCGGTCAACGGGGCAGGCGCACCACCCGCCAGGACGCGCCCGACGACCCGCCACGGGCCGGCACCACGCACCGCCCAGCCGTCCACGCTCGACGTCGGAAACGCCGGCAGGTCGGTCCGCGGGGTGAGCGGTTCGGCGAGGGTGTGCCCGTCAGTCTCGGCGAGCAGACGCTCGACGGCGGGCAGCGCGGCGGCCAGGCCGGCCGCGTACACCAGGGATCGGGCCTGCGCCCAGTCTGCCGGTGGTGGCGCGGAGACCTCGCCGGTGGAGGCGGTTTCCGTTCTCACCGGCCGAGCCTAACCGGCCGCCAGGTGGTCGCCACCACGCAACTGGTCGATGGTGTGGGCCAGAATCGGCCCCAGTACGGCGAGACCGTCCCGCGCTCCGCCGGTCGACCCGGGCAGGTTGACCACGAGCGTGCGACCGGCCACGCCGGCCACCCCGCGGGACAGCGCGGCGGTGGGCACCTTGTCGCGGCTGTACGCGCGGATCGCCTCGGCGATGCCGGGAATCTCGTAGTCGAGCAGGGCCCGGGTCACGTCGGGGGTGCGGTCGGTGGGGGTGATCCCGGTGCCACCACTGGTCAGCACCACGTCGAAGCCGTCCACCACGGCCGCCCGGACTGCCTGGCCGACCGGCTCGCCGTCCGGCACGACCACCGGTTCGCTCACCGTGCAGCCCAACTCCCGCAGACCGGCGACGAGGAGCGGACCACTGGTGTCGGCGTAGACACCGGCGGCGGCGCGGTTGGAGGCAACCACCACCCGGGCGCGGATCACGACCGGTCCTCCGGGCGCTCCCACAGACCGGTCTTCCCGCCCTCCTTGCGTAGCACCCGGACCGCGTCGACGCTGGCTGCCGGATCAACGGCCTTGACCATGTCGACGAGAGCCAGCCCGGCGACCGCGACCGCGGTCAGCGCCTCCATCTCCACGCCGGTGCGGTCGGCGGTGCGGGCGGTGGCGGTGATCTCTACGCTGTCGTCGGTAAGCGCCAGGTCGACGGTGACTCCGTGCAGCGCGATCGGGTGGCAGAGCGGGATCAGGTCGGGAGTGCGCTTCGCCCCCATGATCCCGGCCAACCGCCCGACCGCCAGGGCGTCGCCCTTGGGCAGCCCCTCCCCACGGAGCAGGTCGATCACCTCAGGGGTGGTCCGCAGCCGGCCGGCGGCCGTCGCCACCCGGCCGGTGACCTGTTTCGCGGAGACATCGACCATGCGCGCCGCGCCGGTGGTGTCGACATGGGTGAGCTGGGCGGGTTCGGTCACGGTCGCGAGCCTATCCCCGTCGTGTGACAGGACGGTTCCGTGGCTCGGAAGGAGCGGCGCGGGGACGCCGCCCCTTCCTCACCAGCCTGCCTCGGGCTGCTGGGGAACACCCGGCGGCAGGGGTCGCGACGAGATCCGGCAACTGTCGGATCTCCCCCCGTCGGCGAACATCCGGGAGGCTAGCGACCCCGGCGATAAGAAATCGATAAGGACGATGGCCAGCGAGATCCGGCGATCAGCAGATCGGTGTGCCCTGCTTCAGCGCGGCGAGACGGCGCTCGATCTCGAACCGCTCCGGTGCTCCGGTCGGCACGATGAGCACCAGTGCCCGTTCCAGATGTCGCCGGGCTTCGGTCGGGTCCACGCTCAACAGGTGCTCGGCCAGACCGGCCAACGCCCGGGCCTGCTCGTAACGGTTGTCGATCCGCACCGCCAGATCAAGCGCTCGCCGGTGTGCCCGCAAGGCGCCGTCGATGTCGCCGTCGGCCGCCAGCGTCAGGCCGAACTCGTTCAACGCAGTGCACTCCGCCTGCCGCTCGGCCGAATGGCCGGTGAGTTCCAGCGCCAGTTCGTGCTGCCGCCGGGCCTCCGCGAGCCGGCCCGCACCCCGGTACGCGACGGCCATCACGTTGCGTGCGTCCCCTTCCCCGTGCCTGTGACCGGTCTGGGCGTACAGCATCATGGCCGATCGCAGCAACCGCAGCGCCTGAGCGTGCTCCCCTAAGCGCACTCGTGCTGCGGCAATGTGACTCAACGCGTTGGCGATCTGGTAGCGGTCACCTGCCACCCGCGCCAAGAGCAGATGAAGGCGGTGTACGCGCAGCGCTTCCTCGTAGCGACCCAACCAGGTGAGGGCGATGCCGAGGTTCGGCAGATGTATCCGAACCTGGCCGATCAGCCGCATCGGAAGGTCGCGCAGTGCCGCCATCGCGAGATCGACGGACTCCTGAAAGTCACCTGCCAAGTTGTGGACCACGCTCAGGTTTCCTCGGATCCGGGCAATGTCTCCACGGCGGCCAGCTGCCTCAGCCTCCGCCAGCGCAGATTTTAGGCACCGGACCGCCGGGTGATAGAAGCCGGTCTTGATCAGCGCTGACGCGAGGTAGTTGTTCATGATGCCGACTGCCCGGCTGTCCCCCACTTGCTCTGCAGCGGCGAGCCCCAACTCGTGCGTGCGCTGAATATCCTCGAAGTAACCGCGCACATAGTAGAAGCGCCATAACACGCAGGCCATCTTCCAGGTGTGGTGATGGAGTGAGTTCTTCGCGGCCAGTTCGATAAACAGGTTCAGGTTGCCCCGCTCCCGCTCGACCCAGTTGATATCGATCGTCTCGGATGTGGGTAGGAGATCAGGTCGCTCCGGCACCACGTCGCCGATGTCGCCATGAATGTCGACGAGCCTGATCAATGACTCCGTGGCGACTATCGACAGTTGCATGACCTGATCAAGCAGACTGGCGAGTGCAGCCCTTCGCATCTCCTCTGAATCTGTCTCCAGGCACTTCTCGCGAGCGAACTGTCGAACCAGGTCGTGCATTCGAAAGCGACCACTATCCGATTCTTCCAGCAGGTGACGGTCGACCAGATCGTCGAGGATCTGCCCGGCTTTCGCGTAGGACAGACCGGACATCGCCGCGACCATGCTGATGCAGTAGTGCCCGGTATGGAGACCCAGTAGGCGGAAAACCCGTTTACTCACCTCGTTCAACGGCTCGTACGAGGCGGTGAAGGCGGCAGCGACGCTGCGTTCACCCGTGCCGAAGCTGGCCAGCCCTGACTCGTTCGCGGCCAGACGACCGGCCAGGTCGACAAGCCGGCGATTGCGCCGGTGAGCGAGCCGCGACCCGACCAACCGGATCGCCAGCGGCAGATAACCACAGTTGCGGACTATCTCTGCGGCCGATTCAGGGTCGGCGTGCACCCGCTCTTTTCCAGCGCTGATCGCCAGCAGGCGGAGCCCTTCCTCTGGCGACAGCACGGACAAGGACTCGGGAGGCCCGACATCCAGGTCGAGAAGTCGCCGACGGGAAGTGACCAGGATGACCGACGAGGCGGTGACCGGCAGTAGCGGAGCAACCTGGTCACTGTCAGCCGCGTTGTCGAGCACGACGACCGCACTGCGGGCGGACAGTTCTCTGCGCCACAACCCTCGTCGTTCATCGACATCCACTGGAATTCGGGGGGGCGGCACACCCAACTGGCGGAGAAGCACCACGAGGGCCGTGGCGGGATCCATCGCGTTGCCCTCATCGTGACCGCGCAGGTCGATGAAGAGTCGACCATCCGGGTACGTAGCGGCCAGGCGTCTGGCGACCTGCACCGCGAGCGTCGTCTTACCGCTTCCCGCCATCCCGTCGATCAGGTGAACGACCGGTGCCGGGCCTGCGGCGGCTCGGCTCCGGCCGATCATTCGCTCGACGAGGGCCTCCCGGCCAACAAAGTGAGCTACCGGTCTCGGTAGCCAGTCCCAGTCCGTCCCATCGATCTCAGGTGTCGTCGAGGTCCTAGCGCTCGAATCGTCGCTGCCTCCGGATCCCGCCCCGGGTGAGACCGACACCGGGGCCGCTCGATGCCCGACCATTTCCTGATGCAGTCGCCGAAGATCGGATCCCGGCTCGACGCCGAGTTCGGCCCGCATGACTCGGGCAGCGGATCGAAACACCGAGATCGCGCCGGCTACGTCGCCGCGCCGATGCAGCGCCCTCATCAGCAGTAGCAGCGCCGGCTCACGGGTCGGATGGGCCGCAACCGTTCGCCACAGCAGCGGTACGGCATCCTCGACGCGGTCCGCTGCGAGGTGAAGGTCCGCGAGGAGTTCGACGGCGAGAAGGTGCTGTTCCTGGGCGGCCGCCACGTGAGCAGCCAGCGAAGCCCCGAGAGGCACACCCAGCAGAGGTGGCCCGCACCAGAGCGGCATCACACCGCTCAGCAACGACCGCGCGGTCCCCGGGTCGTCGCGGTGGTTGAGCTGACGAGCCCGCTCGACCCGGTCAAGGAAGTGGAACAGATCCACGTCGTCGGCCGCGACCTCCAATCGGTACCCGCCGCGCTGACGTACCAGCACCCCCTGGCCGGCATCGTGCGCCTCGAAGGTGCGCCGCAGGTTGGCGGCATAGGTCCGAACGTTCGGTACGGCCGAACGCGGTGGGTCGTCGGGCCAGATCTCATCGATCAGTTCCTCCAGGGAAACCGTCCGGCTCGGGCTCATCACCAGCTTGGCCAGGACGGTTCGTTGCTTCGGCGTACCGAGGTGCACCTCGGAGGCACCAAACGAGACCCGAAAGCCGCCAAGCACCTCAATCTTCACTTCTCGAACCCCTTGTGAGGCGGGCATTCGCGTGAGCGCACCTTAACAATCCGCATCGGATCAGGCGAGCCGCATCAAACACTCGGTCACGTCAGCAGCAACATCGGCAATGCGTGGCCACAGCCCGAAATGGCGGCGAACTAGCCATGCCGAATTGGCAAGCCGGCAGGCGGCAGCGGACAAGCCACTCGGACAAGGTCTAGGAGCGATGCGCCGGGCTGGGGACGGCTCGCGGACCCGGAGTTGACGGCTCTTTCCCCGGCGGATCCTGAGCTTCGGCCTCGGCTAAGCGCCGAGCGACGTCAAACCGCTCTGGCACCCCCATCCGCCGGAAGATCGCCAACGCCCGTGTCCAGTGACGGCGTGCCTCCGCCGGATCAATGGACCACATGTGCTCGGCCAATCCGGTCAGGGCTCGCCCTTGTTCATAGGGATGAGCTATCCGGGTGGCCACCCGCAGCGCCTCGCGGTGCAATTCGATCAACCTCGCGGCCCCGGCCGAACCGCCGAGAGTCAACGCGAGATCGTTCAAAGCCGCCGCCTCCACGTGAGGTTCGCCGGCATCGACTGCCATTTTCCGGGCGGCTTCATGCTCAAGCACCGCTTCCGTAATGCGTCCGAGACCACGTAGGGCGATCCCAAGGTCGTTCCGGACCTCAGGTTCCGCGTAACGGTGTCCGGTGCGTTGCCGCATGACGAGGGCCGTCCGCAACGCTCGCGCGGCCACGTCATACTGCCCCATGCGACACTTCACCGCACCGATGTGACCGAGCGCGTTGAGAATATGGAACTGGCTACCAAGCTGGCGTCCGAGGTACAGGTGGAGGCGGTGCGCGCGCAGGGCCTCGTCGTATCTCCCGAGCAGTGCCATCGCGAGACCGAGGTTCGGCAGGTGGGTAGCGGTCTCATGAGCGTCCGGAACGATCTGGTTCCGCATTCGCTCCAACGCCACGGCAACCGCCTTCTCGGGTTCACCGAGAATCCAATATACCGCCACGAGGTTAGCCTGATAACGCGCAAGGTTAAATCGATCACCACAGCGCTCACAAATCTCGACAGCCTTCTTCAGATGCGTTAATGCGCCTGGATAGCTTCCGGTCCGCAAATAGGCGGAGGCAAGATAGTTGTGCATCACGGCCACGGCCCGCTCGTCACCAATCTTTTCAGCAGCCGCGAGCCCTTGAAGGCTGGTCACGACGATATCGTCGTAGCAGCCCCGAGTGTACAAAAACCGCCACAGAATCCGCGCCAGCCGCCACGCTTCCTGGCGAAATCCCAACTCGTGGGCTCTATCGACGAGCAACACGAGGTTGGCCCGTTCGACCTCCATCCACTTCTCGGCAGAGTCGCTCTCCATCTCAATCAGGTCGGGTCGACGCGGAGCATCGAGAGAGACGTGAAGGCGAATGCGGCCCAGTTCAAGGATATCGGCCACCGAAAAAGAGAGATGCAGCATCAGATCGAGAAGGCCCGCCACCGCCAGCATTCGCTCATTCACCTGGTCTACGCGATTCGACAGATCGTGGGCGTAGTGCCGGATGAGGTCGTGCATCCGATAACGCCCCGCCGTCAACTCTTCGATCAGGTGGGAGTCCAGAAGGGCGTCGATCAGGTCGGCGGTGCCGTCGAGCGGCAGGCCCGACAGCGCGCTGGCGGCCAGCACGCCGAACTCGTCTCCCGGATGCAGGCTGAGCAGTCGGAACAGTCGCTGCGCGGGCTCGTTCAGCAAGGCGTACGAAGCGGCGAACGCACCGGCCACACTCCGGTCACCTGAGGTGAGGTGGTCCAGCGGGCGGGCCTTGGTTGCCAGCAACTTCGCCAGATCCGCCACCTGCCAGTTGGGACGATGCGCGAGCCGCGAACCGGCCAGCCGGATGGCCAACGGCAGGTGACCGCAGCTCTCCACCACGGCCACTGCCGCCTCGGGCTCCGCAGCCACCCGCTCCGCCCCTGCCGTTGAGGCCAGTAGGGCGACGCCCTCCGCCAGCTTGAGCAGCGGCAGGGACACCGGCGGATCGACATCCAGCCCGTTGATCCGCCGGCGCGAGGTCACGATCACCAGGCTTCCCGGCACCGTGGGCAGCAGCGGCCGGATCTGCGCGGCGTCGGCCGCATTGTCCAGCACGATGATCACCCTGCGACCAGCCAGGTCGCGGCGCCATCGGTCGAGCCGGTCTCCGGGGTCCGACGGTATCCGGCCGGCGGGTGTGCCAAGTTGCCGCAGCAAGGTCGCCAGAGCCGTCGCGCTGTCCAGCTTCTCGGCAGGTTCGTGGCCCTTGAGGTCGATGAACAGCTGGGCGTCCGGAAATCGGTCGGTAAGCCGGTTGGCGACGTGTACCGCAAGTGTCGTCTTGCCGCTGCCAGCCATGCCATCGACTAGGTGGACTGCGCAGTTGTGCTCGCCGGCCCGCTGAGTCGTGGACAGTAGGTGCTCAACGGCGTCGGCACGGCCCACGAAGTCCGGGACCGTCCGCGGGAGGTGGGAGAGCAGTCGTTGCTCCTGGTCGACGGCAACGGATGGCTCCGTACCCGGCGCTCCGGCGGGGTCGACTCGGCGAGACTGGCCGTCGGGCCGGGCGATACGGCGATACAACCGTTGCAGTTCCTCCCCCGGCTCGACGTTCAGTTGCTGACGCAGGGTTCGACGAGCTGCGGTATAGGCCGCCACGGCACCGGCGGAATCTCCTCCTACGTGGAGGGCCTGCATGAGCAACAGGTGGGCCGGTTCCCGCAGCGGATGTCTGATAAGCAACTCCCGCAGTACCGGCAGGGCCTCGTCGTAGCGGCCGAGCCGGATCTGCAACTCGGCGTACAGCTCGGTGGCCAGCAGCCGATCCTCGGTCGCGGCGGCCACCTGGGCGGAGAGCCGGGGCCCCAGGGCGATCCCGGTGAGCATCGGCCCACGCCAACGGGCCAGCGCTCGGGACACCAGTCGCACCGCCTCCCGCTCGTCGGCTCCGAGGAGTTGCCGAGCCTCGGCCACCTCTGCTCGAAAGGCACAAAGGTCCACGTCCGAGCACTCGACATCGAGCCGGTAACCGTCACGACTGCGGATCAGCACTTCCCGATCGGGAAGCATCGCCTCCAGGCTCCGTCGCAAATTAGCCGCATAAGTACGGACATTCGGTATAGCCGAGGGAGGTGGGTCTTCGAGCCACAGTTCATCGACGAGTTGTTCGACCGACACCAACTGCCCGGCGTTGCACACGAGCATGGCCAGGACGGTCTGCTGCTTGGGCGTTCCAGGCGGTAGCGCCTGTGAGCCCAGGCGCACCGCGAGACCGCCGAGAACCTGAATCTGCACCCGGCTCCTCTGACCGCATTCAAAGGATCACTGTATGCAGCTTAGCGATGCCGACACCAGTACGTCGCACTCGGTCGCTGCTTGGTCAACAGAAGCGACGAGGAACGGAGCAAGGCCCTCTGGGCAGAAAAACGGGTTACGCCGTAGCGAACACTTGAAGACCGCAGGTACCTCTAATCCTCACATGCCCTCTCGTCGCGCCGCAGCGGACAATAGTGGGGGGCGGCCCGAAGGCAGCGACTGAACGGCGCGCACATAGATCGTTACCGCCGACACCAAGCAGTGGCCGTACCGACATTGACGCGACCCGCATCGCCGGTGCACGACGCCTGTTTGACGCGTCACACTGACGGGTAGCAGGATCTTCTTTGCGTTCAGCCAACACCGAAACAGCCTGTATGCGCGGCTCTGATCGAACGCTGCGCATGGACATCATAGACAGAACGTCACGAATCAGGACGGTATTGGCTGATAGAGAGCATAGCGACATTTAATATCGCTAAACGTCACGTTCTCTACTTAAGCTCCTCCATCAGAAGCCACGAGGCGGGCAGTTCATCAGATTCCCGCTTCCTATCGAGTGAGGAGCAGGGCGTGAAAGGCAGCGAGTGGGCCTGAGGCTCTAACAAACTTCCCGACCGGCCTTACCAAGGTAGGGTGACCTGAGGTAAGGCGCGACCTAAGGTGTCATGACACTTTTCGGGCAAGGCGGCACTGAGACCGATCGGCGGCTACGGCTGCTCGTCGGTCTCGTCGTCGTATCTGCGGGGATCGTCGTCCTCGCATCGACAAGACTCGTCCTGACCTCTACCACACCGACGTCTCTAGACGACTTCGCAACCATCGCGACGGTGGTCTTCATGATCGCGGTGGGCACGTCGGTCAAGGCGCGGATTCGCATCCGGTCGACCACCCACCAGATCAACTGGAACGAGATGGCCATCGTGATCGGCGTGGCCGTCGCTCCGACCACCTGGGTAGTGCTGTGTACCGGACTTGGTGTCGCGATCGCATCGTTCCGGCTGCCAGTCATCAAGATGGCTTTCAGCGTTGGCAAGAACATCCTCGTTGCGGGGGCTGCCGGAGCGACGCTGGCTCTCTTGGACTGGTCCCGGCCAGCGGACGACCTGATCCGCATGTCGCTGACGTTGGCGCTGGCCTACCTCGCCGCCGCGCTTGTCGATGATTTCCTAGCCATCCCGGTCATCGCCCTCGCCACCGGAACCAGGATCGCGCGACAGTTCCGGAATAACCTCGATCTCCGCGTTGGCGGCTTTTGCGTACGTTTCGCCGTTGCCCTTTGCACTCTCCTACTGCTAGAGATCGACACTCGGTTGCTACTCGCCGTTCCGCCGCTCGTGCTGAGCCTGCATCTGGCGTACTCCGGCCGGATTCGGCAGCGCACCGAGCAGCAGGTGTGGCAACGGCTCGCTCAGACCACCGACGCGCTCAACGTGGTCGAACTGGACGACGTCCTCACCACTGCGGTCACCCGGGCGGCGGAACTCTTCTCCGCCGACGAGGTGGAGGTCGAGCTGCGCGACGACGACCGGGTGGTACGCGGTGGCGCCGACGGCGTCACATACGACGGTCCGGCAGCCGAGCCCACCACCGTCCAGGGCGCGGTGGTCCCTGCCCGCCTGGAAGGGCACGACAAGACGGTCGACGTGGGCATGCTGCGGCTGCGCTTCCGCGGACCGGTGAAACTCTCCGAGCGGGAGCACTACACCCTCTACACCTTCGCCTCGGCGCTGTGCACCGCCATCCGCAACGCCCAGGCGTACGCCGAACTGGCTCGGGTGGCCCAGGCCCACGCGCACGACGCGACGCACGACGCGCTTACCGGTCTGCCGAACCGGCGTCACCTGCTCGACGCGGGCAACGACCACCTGAACCAACGGCACGCCGACGGGGTGACCGCCCTGGTCCTGATCGACCTGAACCACTTCAAGGAGGTCAACGACACCCTCGGCCACACCGCCGGTGACCAGATGCTGGCCGCCGTCGCCGAACGGCTGCGCGCCGCCGCCCACGCCGAGGACCTGGTCGCCCGGCTCGGCGGCGACGAGTTCGCCGTACTCCTGCGTGCCCTGCCCGCGCCCGCGGTCGCCGCACACCGCGCCGAGACGCTGCTGGCGGCGCTGCACGAACCCTTCGACATCGACGGCATGCGGCTCAACGTGGAGGCCAGCGGCGGTATCGCCGCCGCTCCCGCCACCGGCGGCATGGTCGAACTGCTACGCCGCGCCGACGTCGCCATGTACCAGGCCAAGCGGGCCGGGCAGCGGCTGGCCAGCTACGCGTCCGCCCGGGACACCGCCGACCTGGGTCGCCTCACGCTCGGCGGAGACCTGACCCGAGCCGTGGCCGACCACGAGTTCACCGTCAAGTTCCAGCCGATCGTCGAACTCGGCAGCGGTGCGGTCATCGCCGCCGAAGCGCTGGCCAGATGGCGTCACCCCACCCACGGCATGATCGACCCGCTGCGCTTCCTGGAGACCGTCGAGCGGTCGGGACTGCTACCGGCCTTCGCCGAAGCCATCCTCAACCAGGCCCTGATCGCCGCCGGCACCTGGCGGGACGCCGGCTTCGACGTGCCCGTGGCGGTGAACGTCTCCCCCCGCAGCCTGCTCGACGCCCGGTTCCCCGGTTCGGTGCTGGCCCGCCTGCGCGCCCACGACCTGCCACCCGACCGGCTGATCCTGGAACTGACCGAGACCCTCACCCTCAGTCAGCTCGACGTCGTCGACCAGGTGCTCACCCGACTGCGCGACGCCGGCGTCCGGCTGGCCCTGGACGACTTCGGCACCGGCTACTCCTCGCTCTCCCTGCTCTCCCGGATTCCGGTGCATCAGCTGAAGATCGACCGAAGCTTCGTCACCGCCATGGAATCCTCCACCGAAGCCGCCGCGATCATCCGCTCCACCCTCGATCTCGGTCGCAGCCTCGACCTCGCCGTGGTGGCCGAGGGCGTCGAGCGGGAGGCGCAGCGACGTACGCTCTGGGAACTGGGCTGCACCGCTGGCCAGGGTCATCTCTTCGCCCGTCCACTGCCCGCCGGAACGCTGCTCGCCGCACTCCAGCGCGGCACCGGCGACCGGGCCGGCTGCCTGGCGGTCGCTCTGCACGACGCCGGCGCGGTGGTTCGGCTGCCGCAGGGGCGTCGACAGGGCGGCCGGGGTCGCCACCAGCCGGCCTGACACACTTGCCCGGGTGAGCACCACCACCCCGACCAGCCGCCGTACCGGGTGGTGGCTCCGGATCGACACGGCCGCCGGAGGGCTCGCTCTCGACCTCGGCCTCTACGCGGTATCCGCCGCCTTCGCCGCGGTCACCGCAGCCACCTCCACCCTCCTGCCACACCGCGCCTGGGGCGGCATCGCCGCACTCGGCTACCTCGGCGCGGCGATCGTCGCGCTCGGTCAACTCCTGTTGCGGCGGCACCGGCCCGGCTCGGCGCTGGCCGGACTTCCCGCACGCTGGCTGGTCACCGTCCTCACCTGGATCGCCGTCGCCCTGCTACCGCTGCTCTGGCAGAGCGCGCAGCGCGCGGCGGGACGCACCGACCGGGCCCAGGAAGAGGTGCTCGTCGTCGAGGATTCCGGGCGGCGGCTGGTGGAGACCGGCACGCCCTACCTGGGACCGGACGCCATCGCCGCGCTGCCGCCCGGCGAACAACTGCTCGGCTACACGCCGTACCAACCGGCAATGGCGCTGTTCGGGCTGCCCCGCGCGGCCACCGACGGTTGGTGGAGCGACGCGCGGGTCTGGTTCGCGATCGGCACCGCCCTCGCTCTCCTCCTCGCCGTCCGCGTCCTGCGCCGACCGGAGGGTGTGGGCGCAGCCGTCGGGCACGACGCCGCCGTGCTGCGCGGGGTGCAGGCGGCCACCGTCCTGCCGATCTGTGCGCTGACCCTCGCCACCGGCGGCGACGACCTCCCCGTACTCGCGCTCTGCCTGCTGGCCCTCGCGCTCGCCGCCACCGCCCGACCCGGTTGGGCCGGCGTCGCCGTCGGACTCGCCGGGGCACTCAAACTCTTTGCCTGGCCGGTCGCCGCGGTCCTGGTCGTCTGGGGCATCTCCCGGCGGGCCGGCCTGCGCGTCGCCGCCGGCGCGCTCGGCCTACCCGCCGCCGCGTTACTACCCACCCTGCTGGTGGACCGGGACGCCCTGGTGGAGAACGTACTGCGGTTCCCCCTCGGCCACGGCCTGGTCTCCAGCCCGGCGCAGTCCCCGTTTCCCGGCTACCTGATCGCGAACGCGCTGCCGGCGGGCCGGGGTGTGGCGGCGGCGCTGCTGGTCGCCGCCGCAGCGGCGATCGCCGTCCGACTCGTGCGCCACCCGCCCCGCACCGCCCGCGCCGCGGCGCTCGTCTGCGGGTACGGGCTGCTCGTCGCGATCCTGCTGATGCCCAGCACTAGGTTCGGCTATCTGCTCTATCCGGCGGCGTTCCTCGTCTGGGCAGCCGCACTTGACGTTCCCGGGATCCGGCAACCGGCGAGCGAAGACGGCCGGTAGGGCGTAGACCTGAGGGCATGACCACCTACCGCGACCGCAGCGAGGCGGGCCGGGTGCTCGCCGACCGACTCACCGCCCTGATCGGCGAACCGGACGTCGTCGTGCTGGGCCTGGTACGCGGCGGCGTGCCGGTCGCCCAGGTAGTCGCCGAACGCCTCGGCGCGCCACTGGACGTGCTGGTGGTACGCAAGCTGGGCATGCCGTGGGCCCCCGAGGTCGCCTTCGGTGCGCTCGGTCCGGCCGGCGTACGCGTGGTGAACGACGTGGTGGCCGGGCAGCTCGGCCCCGACGACATCGCCGACGTGCAGCGCCGGGAACAGGCGGAGCTGGATCGACGCGAACAGCTATACCGGGCCGGCCGGCCGCCGCTGGAGCTGACCGGGCGTACCGCCGTCATCGTCGATGACGGCCTGGCGACCGGGGCCACCGCCCGAGCCGCCGTGCAGGTGGCCCGTCATCTCGGTGCCCGGCGGGTGGTGGTCGCCGTACCGGTCGGGGCCCAGCAGGCGTACGAGATGCTCGCCGCCGAGGCCGACCAGGTCATCTGTGCGCAGCGGCCGGATGCCTTCACCGCCGTCGGGGCGTATTACGACGACTTCCACGAGGTGTCCGACGACGAGGTGACGGAGGCGCTGACCGCTACCCCGTGAGTCGACCAGGTACCGTCGGGTGATGAGCCTGACCTGTCCCAAGTGTCACGGAGAAATGCGTCAGTACGAGCGCAGTGGCGTGGTCATCGACCAGTGCGGCGAGTGCCGGGGGATCTTCCTCGACCGCGGTGAGTTGGAGAAGCTGTTCGAGGCGGAGGCCAACTGGAGCGCGCAGCAGGTACCCCCCGCACCGCAGCCGACCCAGCACGCGCCGCAGCCGGGCGGCTACCAGCCTCCGCCTCCGCCGCCTGCGCCGCACCAGCCGGGTTACGGCGCCGTGCCGCCGCCACCGCCACCGCAGCACGGCTACCCGGCCCCGGCCCCTGCTTACGGCCACAGCCAGCAGCACTACGGCTACCACGGGCACTACCGCCGGAAGAAGCGCAAGAGCTTCCTCGACGACATGTTCGGCTGAGCAGCACGCCCCTGAGCGACCGGGCCGTCCGACCGGCCGGCCCGGTCCGCTGCGCTGCACCAGACCGAGCGTGACCGGCCGCGCTGGCGTCGCCGTGCCCGCCGCTGCTGAACGCGCCGGCCGACTTCAGCTGTGGGAAGCTGCCCACATGGGGTCGCGAGCTGCGCACATCGCACTGGCCAATGCGTACGACGGAATCACCTCGGCCGTCGCCGACCTGGACGACGTCGATCTGCAACGACCCACCCGGTGTCGGGGGTGGCTGGTCGCTGACCTCCTCTTTCACGTGCTCTGCGACGCCCAGCGGGCACTCGTCGCACTGGCCAGCCCCGCCGAACCACCGGCCACCGTCGACTCCGTCAGCTACTGGCACTCGTTTCCGGGCGGCGACGGGAACGTCCGGCACGCCTGGTGGGCCCGCCGCTCCGCTGCCGCGTTCGACAGCCCGTCCGGAGTGGTCCGGCTCTGGGCCGACACCGCGCCGGCCGCCGTACGCGCCGCCGGCAACGCGGATCCGGCTGGCTTCGTCACCACCCAGGGGCACGTGTTGCGGGTGGCCGACCTGCTGGACACCCTCACCACCGAAGCCGTGATCCACCACCTTGACCTGGTGCTGGACCTACCGGATGCGCCCGTACCCGGACCGGCCGCGACCCGGGTCGCGGTGGCCACCGTGGACGCCCTGCTCGGCGGCACCGTTACCCGACCGGACGGCTGGAACGACCACGACTACCTGCTCAAGGCGACCGGGCGGCTGCCGCTCACCGAACCGGAGCGAGGCGATCTCGGTGCATCGGCCGCCCGCTTCCCGGTGCTCGGGTGACCGGTCAGACGATCGCCATGTCGACGAAGCGCGACAGGTGCAGCTGGGCGGCGACGGTCACCGTGTCGGTCGGACCATTCCGGTGCTTGGCAACGATGAAGTCCGCCTCTCCGGCGCGGGGTGACTCCTTGTCGTAGTAGTCGTCGCGATGCAGAAGTATGACAACGTCCGCATCTTGTTCAATAGACCCAGATTCCCGCAGATCAGAGAGTTGAGGACGCTTGTCGGTGCGCTGCTCCGGGCCACGATTCAGCTGGCTGACCGCGATGACCGGACACTCGACCTCCTTGGCCAGCAGCTTCAGGCCACGCGACAGGTCCGCGACCTCCTGCTGCCGGCTCTCGGTACGCTTAGGCGAGGTCATCAGCTGGAGATAGTCGACCACAATCAACTTGAGGTCATGCCGCTGCTTGAGCCGACGGGCCTTCGCCCGGATCTCCATCAGGTTCATGCTGGGCGTGTCGTCGACGAACAGCGGCGCCTCGCTGATCTCACCCATGCATCGGGCCAGCTTCGTCCAGTCGTCATCGGACAGTTGCCCGCTCCGCAGCACGTGCAGCGGCACTCGGGCCTCGGCCGAGAGCAGCCGCATCACGATCTCGACCTTGCTCATTTCCAGCGAGAAGATTGCCGACGCCTGATTTGCCCGGATAGCCGCGTTTCTGGCGAAGTCCATACTGGCAGTGGATTTTCCGAGGCCAGGTCGCCCCGCCACAATGATCAACTGACCGGCGTGCAGGCCGTTGAGCAGGCGGTCCAGGTCGGTGAAGCCGGTCGGCACACCGGTCATCACGCCGCCCTGGGCACCGACCGCCTCGATCTCGTCGAGTGTCGGTTGCAGCATGTCGGCCAGGACCGCAAAGTCCTCGCTGACCCGGCGTTCCGTGACGTCGTAGACGGCCTGCTGAGCCAGGTCGACGATGTCGTCGACGTCCCGGCTACCACCGCTCGCGGTGCCGTAGCCGAGTTGGACGATCCGGGTGCCGGCCTCGACCAGACGCCGGAGAACCGCGCGCTCGCTGACGATGCGCGCGTAGTAGGCGGCGTTCGCGGCGGTCGGCACGCTCGCGATCAACGTGTGCAGGTACGGGGCGCCACCCACGCGGGCCAGGTCGCCGGAGTCGGACAGCGCCGCCGCGACGGTGATGGCGTCGGCCGGCTCGCCCCTGCCGTAGATCTCCAGGATGGTGTCGAAGATGGTGGCGTGCACCGGCCGGTAGAAGTCGTTGGTCTTGAGGATCTCGACGACGTCGGCGATGGCGTCCTTGGAGAGCAGCATGCCGCCCAGGACGCACTGCTCCGCAGCGACATCCTGCGGCGGCGTCTTGTCGAACTGACCGGCGCGCGGCCCGTCACCGGACTGCTGCCCGCCGCCCGGGAACGACTCCGTCCGCCTGTCGTCGGTGACCGACACCGGGCCCCCCTCCACTGCGTCGGATCGGTTCCAGGCTTACCGCCCGGGTGCGACATCGTCGACCGGCCGCTTCGATCGGGGGCCATCGGGTCGGCAGGTCGGTGGCAACCATACGGACTCCGAGGTCAGCCACTCAACCGTGGCGGTGGACGAGCCTCGGGACAACCTGTGGACTCAGGTGGACAACCATGTGCGCAGCGTGTGCACAGGGTGTGGATAACGGATGGGGAATTCTCCCCGCCAAGCCAGTGACCTGCGGAAACATTTTCCCCAGCCTGTGGAGGGATTTTCCGGGTAGGGCTTTGTCCTGAACCTCCCGTAAGATCGGTGCCCTACGGCTACACCTGGACAGCGGATTGCATCTTCGGTTGAGAAGGGTCACGCTCCGGCCGTGAGTTACCGGGACTGGGCACGCGGGGAGGACGGTCCGCGCGAGCGGCGACCGACCGCTTCGTGGGCCGAGCCCGTCGAGGATTCACGGGCCGACCGTTACGGCTCGGCGGTCGAGCGCTACCGCACCCCGAGCCGTCGGCGAGCCGTCGAGCGCGGCCAGGAGGAGCCAGCCGAGCCGTATCTGCCGCGCTGGGCGCTGGAGTCGGGAGTCAGCAGCGTCGACGGTGGCGGTCGGCATGCCGCGCCGGACGACGATGACGATGACGACCGGCCGCGCTACGGCGATGGCGGCTGGCGAGCATCGGGGGCTTCCGCTTCCCGGGCCAGCCGGAGCCGGCGCTCCCCTGAAGCTGACTGGCGTGATCCGCCACCCCGCGCCATCGCCTCGTCGCCAGCGGTGGCGCCGCAGTCCGACCACACCCGTGAGTGGACCTTCGACCGTCCACAGGAGGAGGGGTACGTCGGCAGCCGCCGAGCCGAGGAGGACGATCCGGTCTCGGGTGTGGCGCCACAGAGTCGGCCTCGCCGCGCACAGTCCCGCCAACGCCAGGTGACCTGGTCCGGCCTGGAGGACGAGGGTCAGCAGACCTCCGACTCGGAGCCGGCCGCCGACCCGACGCCTCGACGTCGGCGGCGGGCGGTGGAGCCGGCGCCCGGTCCCGCAGTGGACCCGTGGGAGCGGGCGGCGGAACCGTGGGAGCGGACGGCGGAGCCAGCACCGCCCCGACCTGCGGTGGATCCGTGGGATGCCTCAGGTCTGCATGCCTGGGAGCAGCCCGCCGGCCGGGATCGTCGTGCCGATTCCGGCCCGGTCGATCCCTGGGACGCCGACAGTACGAGCCAGTGGCTTCAGTCGTCGCCGTCGGAGCAGTGGCTGGAGCCGGACAGCACGGGTCAGTGGGACCGCGATCCCGCGCTTGATCGACGGGAACGGCAGCGGGACCGCAACAGGTGGGAGGACTACTCCGAGCCGGACCGTTGGGATCGTACGGAGCGTCCCCGGTCGGATGGTGCACCCGGTGCGCACCAGTGGTCTTGGAGCAGTCGACCCGAGCCGGAGCCGCCGCAGGAGACCTTCTGGCCGGGTACCAGGTTGGCCGGTGACGATCCGCGTTGGGTGGACGCGCCCGCTTCGGCCCCCCGGTCGCCGGTGGTGGGCTACACCGCACCGCGTCCCCGCCCGGTGTCACGGCGGCGTACCGCTGCGGTCCCGCCGGCTCGGCCGGTGGGTATGGCGGCGGTACGGCGTCGGATCGAGTCGGTGGGCAACGCCAGTTGGAACCGCCGGCTGGAAGACGACCTGCTTGATCCCGATCCGGGTGGCCCCTGGCTGCCGCTGCTCTACACCGCGGCCTGCTACGTCCTTCCGGCGGTCGTGGTCTTCGTCTGGCTGCTGACCCTGGACGGTGCCCCACCCGTGGGCTGTGTGACCGACATCAGCGGCGGTGGCTGCGAGTCGCCCCGGGCGCGGGCGTTCGGGGCGATGGTGGGCGGGCTGCCGCGCTTCGGCCTGGCCCTGGCCAGCAGCCTGGCGATCGCGACGCTGCTGCGTCGGGTGGGTACGACCTGGCGTCCGACCACTGTGGCGCTCGCTGCCGCCGTGGTGGGTGGCGGTCTCTCGACGGTGATGATCAGCGCGGTGACCGGTCAACCCATCGGTTGATCGCTCATCTGGACGAACGACGACGCAGGGCCCGCACCGGTGGACGGTGCGGGCCCTGCGTCATTCGCCGGCCGGGACTCAGCCCTGCACGACGTTGAGGTTGAACGTGGCGGTCACCTCGGGGTGCAGCTTGATCCGCACCGGGTGCGACCCGATCGACTTGACGTGGCCGGAAACCTCCAGCCGCCGCCGGTCGAGGGCCGGACCACCGGCCGCCTTGACGGCATCGACGATCTCGGCCGGGGTGACCGAGCCGAAGAGTCGGCCACCTTCACCGGCGCGGGCCTTCAGGGTCACCTTGAGGGCCTCGAGCTGTGCCTTCACCTCGTTGGCGTGATCCAGGTCGCGGATCTCGCGGGCCGAACGGGCCCGCTTGATGAGGGTGACCTGCTTTTCCGCGCCCTTGGTCCAGGCGATCGCGAAGCCCTGCGGGAGCAGGTAGTTACGGCCGTAGCCGTTCTTGACCTCCACGATGTCGCCCGGGGCACCGAGCCCGGACACCTCCTGAGTCAGGATGATCTTCATGTCGGTGCCTCTCTCAGCGGGCCGTCGCGGTGTACGGCAGGAGCGCCATCTCACGGGCGTTCTTGACCGCACGGGCGATCTGCCGCTGCTGCTGCGAGGTGACGCCGGTCACCCGCCGAGCGCGGATCTTGCCGCGGTCGGAGATGAACTTGCGCAGCAGCGCGGTGTCCTTGTAGTCGATGTACGTGATCCCGTCCTTGTCGAGCGGGTTCACCTTCTTCTTCGGCTTGCGCAGTGCCGCAGCCTTCGCCATTGCTCTTGCTCCTGGTTTACGATCACGGGCGCTCGGCGCCATTAGAACGGAGGCTCCTCGTCGAAGTTGCCGCCACCCGAACGTGAGGGGGCCGGTGCGGCCGAAGCCCAGGGGTCGTCGAAGTTGCCTCCGCCGCCCTGGCCACCACCGCCACCACTACCGAAGCCGCCGCCACCGCCGCCGGACCGGGACATCTTCTGCACCTTCGCCGTGGCGTAGCGCAGTGACGGGCCGATCTCGTCGACCTCCAGCTCGATGACGGTGCGCTTCTCACCCTCGCGGGTCTCGTAGGACCGCTGACGCAGCCGACCCGAGACGATCACGCGGGCACCGCGCTGTAGCGACTCCGCCACGTGCTCGGCGGCCTGCCGCCAGACGGTGCACGAGAGGAACAACGGCTCGCCGTCCTTCCACTCACCGGAGGCCTTGTCCATGAACCGGGGCGTCGAGGCGACCCGGAACTTGGCGACCGCGGCACCGGAGGGGGTGAACCGCAACTCGGGGTCATCGGTCAGGTTGCCGATGACCGTGATGGTGGTGTCTCCTGCCATGACCAACTCCTCGCGCGCTCATCCGTTCCGCCGTACAGGTTCTCAGAACCCTCCGACAGTGACGGTGAGGCTGTTCCGGATGGGGCCGGGGTGGGTTTGCTAGCGCATTTCCGGCCGGAGGACCTTCGTACGCAGCACGGACTCGTTGAGCCGCAGCTGGCGGTCCAGCTCGGCCACCGCCTCCGGCGTCGCCTGGAGGTCGATGACGGCGTAGATGCCCTCGGCCTTCTTGTTGATCTCGTAGGCGAGGCGCCGGCGGCCCCACACATCGGTCTTCTCCACCGAGCCACCCGCGGTCCTGATCACGTTCAGGTACGTGTCGAGCGACGGGGCGACGGTGCGCTCCTCGAGGCTGGGGTCGAGGATCACCATGATTTCGTAATGACGCAAGACGTGCTCACCTCCTGTGGGCTAGGCGGCCACGGTCCTTCCGTGGCAGGAGGTCGTGCGTCGTGGCCCGTTCCGGTATCGGGGGAACCCGACCGGGGACGGACAACCGGACCAGGATACCCGGCCCTGACGATCACCATCACCGAGGTGACGGGCAGAGCGAACCGGGGGTCCGTGCCGACGTCGCTGTCGGCACGGACCCCCGGCCACGGGGCCGCGGGGCGCCTGGTCCGCATTCCTTGGGTGGGACCTGGGGAGGAACGACCACACCGATGAGGTTGGACCGGAGACGCCCCGCGGAGCTTTATCACGTTGTTACCTGACGTTATCGTGGCAGCCGGTGCTTCATGGGGCAAATACCAGAATTGCCGACATTTTTGTCCCGAGCGCTGTTGTGTCGTCTTGACCTGAGGATCCATTGGCATCAACGACTGCCACCGGGTGCCGGTGACGCGGCCAGGTAGCGGGCGGTCGGCCCGCCCGTCGGTGGCGGGACGTAGGCTCGCCTGCATGCGTATCGGAGCCCACGTCGATCCGACCGACCCGCTGGCGGAGGCGACCGCCCGAGCAGCGGACGCCGTACAGTTCTTTCTCTCCGACCCTCAGGGCTGGAAGTCGCCGCAGCCCCGCTCCGACGCGGCAGCGCTGATCGATGCCGATGTCGACGTCTACGTGCACGCGCCGTACGTCATCAATGTCGCCACCGGCAACAACCGCATCCGCATCCCCAGCCGCAAGCTGCTGCTCGCGCACGCGAAAGCGGCCGCAGCGATCGGCGCCAAGGGCCTGGTGGTGCATGGCGGGCACGTGAACGCCGGTGACGACCCGGCGACCGGGTTCGACAACTGGCGCAAGGCGCTGTCGTACGCGGCCGAGTCGGGCGGCTTCGGGCTTCCGGTGCTGATCGAGAACACCGCCGGTGGCGAGAACGCCTGCGCCCGGCGGCTCGATGCGCTCGCCCGGCTCTGGGACGCCGTCGGTGACCAGGAGGTCGGTTTCTGCCTCGACACCTGCCACGCCCACGCCGGCGGGGAGGAACTGCTCGGCCTGGTCGATCGGGTGAAGGCGATCACCGGCCGGATCGACCTGGTACACGCCAACAATTCCAAGGACGGGTTCGGGTCGGGTCGGGATCGCCACGACAACCTGTCGGGCGGCACGATCGACCCGGAGCTCCTGGTTGCGGTGATCCGCGCGGCGGACGCGCCGGTCATCGTGGAGACGCCGGGAGGCGTCGAGGGGCAGGGCAACGACATCGCCTTCCTGCGTCGGCAACTCGACGGGGAGACCGGAGCACGATGACCACGGACCAGTCCGCCCCCGGCGGCCCCAGCCCGACCTCGCGCAACGCTCGGGCCACAGGTGGTCCGACGCCCGGCGGCACCGACCAGCGGTACCGGCGCGACCCGGGCGACGAGATCCGGGCGAACGCCTCCGACGAGGCTGGCCAGGGCAAGGCCACCGGGAGCGGCCCGGCCGACGCGGATCGCACGACACGGAAGCGCACCAGCGCCGACGATGCTCCGGGCAAGAATGCTGCCGAGAAGGCCCCCGCTGGCAAGGCCGCCGACCAGGGTGGGGTTGCCGCGGGCAAGGCCGCCGCCACAGGCAAGGTTGCCGACCAGGACGAGGTCGCCCTGGGGAAGACCACCGACCAGGACAAGGCCGAGGCCGGGAGCGAGGCCGAAGCCAGGAGCAAGGTCGGCGACGAGGACGGGACAGGGCAGCAGGACGAGGCTGGAAAGAAGGACAGGGGCAGGAAGAAGGCGAGCGGTGGTGGGGCCGGCGCGGGCGACAGCGGCACGCCCGATGGCAAACCGGCAACGGACGGAAGCAAGCCCGACGGCACTCCGGCGGAGGGTGAAAGCAAGCCGGACCCGTGGGCCGCTTTCGGGCCCGCACCCGAGCCGGTGCCCACCTGGTACGGGCGGCTGGGCCGGTGGGCCGGCCGGCTGCTGATCCACGAGTGGACGCTGGCCGCCATCGCGTCGCTGGCGCTGGCCGTGCTGATGACCTGGCCGACGCTGCGTTACCCGGCACACACGCTGCCGCAGGACTACTGGGACCCGAGCCTCCAGGCCTGGCAGATGGCCTGGTCCGGGCACATCCTGCTGACCGAACCGGCCCAGCTCTGGCACGCAAACGCGTTCTTCCCGGAACGGTGGAGTTTCGCCTTCTCGGACACCCTGCTCGGGTACGCGCCGGCCGGCATGATCGGCAGCGGCCCCGAGGCCGCCCTCGTTCGCTACAACATCATGTTCGTGCTGGCGCACGCCCTCGCCACCTTCGGCGCGTACGTGCTGGCCCGGCAGCTCGGTGCGAGCCGGACGGGCTCCGCGGTGGTCGGTGCCGCCTACACCTACGCGCCGTGGCTGCTGGCCCAGGCCGGCCACCTGCACGTGGTCTCCAACGGCGGCATTCCGCTGGCGCTGGCCATGCTGGCCCGGGGCCACGGCTGGTCGCTGCGGCACGGCTACCGACCGGAGCGTCGGCACGAGGGCTGGGTGTACGCCGGCTGGCTGGTGGCCGCCTGGCAGCTGAGCCTCGGGTTCGGGATCGGCCTGCCGTTCGCGTACGTCCTCGCCGGCACCGTGCTGGTGGCCGCCGTCATCTGGTACGCGAAACGAATCTTCTGGCGGCTCAAGCGCCCCTTCGGCCAGCGGTTGTTCGTTGCCGACCTGATCGGCGGGCTGATCTTCGCAGGGGTGGGCGTCCTGATGGCCATCCCGTACTTCACCGTCACGCAGCTGCACCCCAACGCGGAACGGACGATCGGCGACATCGCCATCTTCTCGCCCCCCGCCTCCGGTTTCGTCACCGCCCCGGCCGAGTCCCGCCTCTGGGGTGGGCTGCACGAAGGTGCCCGGTCGCTACTGCCGTGGCACCCGGAGATGACATTGCTGCCCGGCTTCGTGCTGTACGCGCTGGCCCTCGGCGGGCTGTTCTTCTCCATCTGGAAGGTCCGCCAACGGCTCCTGCTGCTCGCCGGGGTGCTTGTCGCGATGGCTCTGTCGATGGGTACCGAACTGTTCGGCGGTCGCTTCACCTACGTACCGCTCTTCGACCATCTGCCCGGCTGGAGCGGCATCCGGACGCCGGGCCGGTTGATGCTCTGGGCAACGTTGCTGCTCGGGCTGCTCGCGGCGGGGGCGGTCAGCGCGTTCGCCGAGCGGGTCCGGGAGATTTCCGCCGAACGGATCCCCTCATGGCCGAGCCCCTGGCTGCGCCTGGCGACCCTGGTGCCGCTGCTGTTGGTGATCGCCGAGGGCACCAACACCACACCTCATCCGGTGGTGCCGGCGCAGCCAGCGGCGATGCGTTCGGTCGACGGCCCGCTACTCGTGCTGCCCAGCGGGCAGAACCACGACCAACCGGTGATGCTGTGGTCGACCACGCGATTCCAGGACATCGTCAATGGCGGCAGTGGTTTCACCCCACGTCAGCTCGATGACGTACGCCGGGTCACCATGACCTTTCCCGACCAGACCAGCGTCGACTACCTGCGCACGCTGGGCGTGCACAACGTGCTGGTGCTGCGCGACGAGATCGCCGGCACCCCGTGGGAGGTCAGCGTCGACGCACCCGTCGACGGGCTGGGCATCACCCGCGAGGAGATCGACGACGTCGTCGTCTTCCGCCTCTGAACGTCAAGCGTCACCGGGTCACGTGGTGGCGGCCACGGGCGTCGGCGTCGGGTCGGCGGCCCGGCGGCTTCGCCATCGGTCGAGCCAGGGGGCGTCGGGGGTGCCGTCGAGCAGCCCGCCGTCCGGGTCGTCGGCGTAGGTGCGACGTACCGCGTCCTGCTCCGGGTGCAGGATCTCGCGTACGACCAGGAAGACCAGGGCCACCACGGCGGCGAGGCGCAGGCTCGCGGCCAGCACGAAGACGCCCTCCGGGAAGACCGGTGTGCCGGTCGACGCGCCGAGCAGCTGGCCGTAGAAGGCGATGAAGTAGCAGACCTCGGCGGCCTGCCAGACGAGGAACGCTCCCCACCTGGGCCGGGCGAGCACCACCAGCGGCAGCAGCCAGAGCACGAACTGCTGCGACCAGACCTTGCTGAAGATCAGGAAGGCGGCGACCACCAGGAAGGCGAGCTGGGCGAGTCGGGGACGTCGCGGTGCCAGCAACGCCAGCGCGCCGATGCCGAGGCAGGCCAGCCCGAACAGGGCGTACGACAGGTAGTTGAGCGTGGGGATGTTGGCGTCCAGCCACTGGAAGGGCCCGATGCTGGCGGGGTCGCCGAACTTCCCGTCCAGGTAGCGACCGATGTACCAGAAGGTGCCCCAGTCGATCGGACGCGTGGTGTTCAGCTCGAAGAAGCGGTCCCAGTTGTCCCGGTACGGGATCGCCGCCGGTAGGTTCACCAGCACCACCGTCACCGCGGCGGTGGCGATGGACAGCAGCGCGGCCCGGATCCGGTTGGCGCGTAACGCGAGCACCAGGATCGGCCCGAGAATGAACAACGGCCACATCTTCGCCGCGCCACCGAGCCCGAGCAGCACTCCGGAGAGTGCCACAAGCATCGTCCCCTTCGGGCCCGGCCCGGAGCGCGCCCAGGCCAGCAGGCCCAACGCGGCGAGCCCGATGGCGAGAAAGTCCCAGTTGACGGTGGCGGTGAGCAGCAGCGCCGGGGCGAGCGCGAAGAGCGCGGCATCCCAGGGGCGGCGACGGCGCAGCGCCAGGATCACCGCCACGGTGACCACCGCGAGCGCACCGAGCACCAGGGCGTTCAGGTTGTAGAACCATTGACCCTGGTTCATGTCGGGGTTGCCGTCGCCGGCCGAGTGGACCGGCAACCCGAGCGCCCCCATGAAGTACCCGGTGAGCACCGGGTACTCGACCGGGTGGTCCCGGTAGGGCACCGCACCCTCGTTGAGCCGTTCGGCGTAGTAGAGCGCCAGCACGTCGGTGTAGCAGAAGCGGGTGTACTGCTCGTTGTTCACCCAGGCGCCATCCTGACAGGGCGACTTCTGCACCCAGTGCAGGGCCAGCGTCAGGCAGGTCAGCGCCAGGACGATCCGTACCGCCGTCCAGAACCGATTCTCCGCGCCGACGGGCCGGTCGCGGGCGACCGCGTGGTCACCGAGCGGGCCGCCGATCAGCCCGGAGAGCCCCCGGACGAAGCCGTCGGAGCGGGACGGGTGATCGGAGGCATCCGATTCATCGATGCCTGGCGTCGACTTCGTGCTCATGACCGTGCATCCTGCCGTATCAGGCGACCGCGTTGAAGCCGAAACCACAGCGAATCCCCGAGGCACTGCCGCCTGCCGGGGATGGGCACTTCAGTCACCTGGGCACCGGCGACCGACGCTCGGCAATCGACCCTCGGCGCTCGCGGTCTGCGGCATGTCGCGGTATCCCGGACACCGGAAACCCCGACATGCCGCATCTGACGAGCCAGTACAGCGCTGCGGGCGGCCGGAATGGTTCTCCGGCCGCCCGTGGCGTCAGCGGGAGCTACTCCCGGCTCGTCGTCCTGGGTGGTAGCAGACCGCCACCGCCGCCGCCCTGCTCTTGATCACGATCGGGCGGGCCGCCGGGGTTGTTGCCACCGTTGTCCCCACCGCCGGGGCCGCCATTGTTCCCACCATTGAGCTGGCAGAGGAAGTCAATGGGATTGCAGTTCTGCTGGTTGCCGCCCGGCGGGGGCGGTGGTGGGGCGGGCTCCTCGCCGTTTCCGGCGTCCTGATCGCCCACCCCGGTCACGTCGGGCAGGTCGGACGGGTCGTAGCCCTTCAGCGCGTCGTCCATGTACCGCTTCCACAGCGCGGCGGGGATGTTGCCACCGCCGACGTTGCTGCCGTTGCGGTCGACGATCGCCGGCTTCTTCGGGTCGCGGCTGCCGATCCACACCGCGGTGGCCACGTTCTCGTCGTAACCGACCATCCAGGCGTGCGCGTTCTTGTCGGTCTTGCCGTGCTGCCAGGTGCCGGTCTTGCCGGCGGCTTCGCGGTTCACCAGGCTGGCATTGTTCTTACCGGGGATCTCCTTGAGCACCGCGGTCACCTCGTCGGCGACCTCCGGCCGGATCACCTGCTGCGGCTTGAGCTTCTCGCCGGCGCCGCGCACCTTGTCCCACTTGCCGGTGGCCTTGTTCTGCTTCTCCACCATCCGGACGAAGTGCGCCTTGTTGTACTTGCCCTTGTTCGCGAGGGTGGCCAGGCCGTTGGCGTGGTCCAGAACCGTGACCGGATACTGGCCGTAGCCAATTACCCGGTCGAACTTGCTCGGTGCGAGTTCTTCGGGCTTCTCCTTCGTCAGGTCGTAGACCTTCTGCTTGTCGTCCCACATGGTGCGGATGCCGGCGCGGCGGGCCATGTCGAGGACCTTGTCGGGGCCGATGTCCTCGGTCACGTGGAAGAACGGCACGTTGTACGACTGCACCGTCGACTCCTGCAGGGTGCACCACTTCTTGCAGCCGGCGTTCCGGCCAGCGTTCACGATCGGATCGTCAAAGCCCTCTGGCTTGAACGGGGTGGCGTCCCAGTGCGACTTGACCGAGATTTCCGCGTCAATTGCCGCAGCCAGGGTGTAGACCTTGAACGACGAGCCCGGCGGGTGACCACCGACAAGGTTGCCGTTCTGATCCGTGTTGAGGCCGGCGTAGTCGAAGTCGGCACCACTGTCACCACCGTAGTAGGCGAGCACGCGGCCGGTCTTCGGGTCGACGGAGACCACCGCCGCCATCAGGTTCTTCGGCTGCCCCTTGAGCACCGAGCCCTTACGATCCGGCTGGGCCGCCGCCTCCAGCGCCTTCTGCATCTTCGGGTCGATGGTGGTGGTGATCCGGTAACCGCCCTCGCGCAGCTCGTCCACGCAGCTGGGCATGCCCTCGGCACCGGAGTTGGAGCAGAGGCCCCACTCCTCCATCTCCTTGCGGACGTAGTTGATGACGTTGCCGCGCGGAGTGGCGACCCCGAAGCCGTTGTCCTTCTTCGACTTCTCGACCTTCGGGTACTCGGTGGGCCGCTCCGGCTTGCCCGGGGCGTTGAGCCAGCCCTCCTCGACCATCCCGTTGACGACGTACTCCCACCGGGACTTCGCGTCGACCTCGTTGGTCTCCGGGTCGAAGCCCTTGTGGGTGGCGCTGGCGACCGGCTGCTTGATCAGCGCGGCGAGCACCGCGCCCTGCGCCACCGTCAGCTTCTTCGCGCTGGTGTCGAAGTACGTCTGGGCCGCCGCCTCGATGCCGTACGCACCACGACCGAAGTAGATCACGTTGAGGTAGTTCTCCATGATCTGGTCTTTGGTGTAGTTGTCGTTCAGCTTGGAGGCGAGGATCGCCTCCTTCACCTTCCGCGCGTAGCTGTCGTCCTGGAGGTTCTCGTAGGCGTTGCGGGCGTACTGCTGGGTGATGGTCGAGGCGCCCTGCTTGTCGCCGCCGGAGAGGTTGTTCCACGCGGCCCGGGCGATGCCCTTGTAGTCGACGCCCGAGTGCCGGTAGAAGTTCCGGTCCTCGGCGGCGGCCACGGCGTCCCGCACATGCTGGGGGATTTGGTCGATGGTGACGAAGGTGCGGTTCTCGTTGCCGAGCTTGGCGACAAGCGTCTTGCCGTCCTTGGCGTAGACGGTGGTGGAGAGCGGCAGCGGGATCTCCTTGGGCAGCACCACGTTCGTCGAGTAGTAGGTGAACCCGACCACGCCGATGCCGGCCAGCATGATGAAGACCGCGAAGCCGGCGATCAGCATGTTCATCCGCTTGCGCTTGCGGGCGCGGGCCACCGCACCCGGATCACGGCCACCGCGACCGGGCCGGGTCGGTCCACCCGGCCCGCCCGGCCCACCGGGGCCACCGACGCTGGCCCGGGCCACCGCGGCCCGACCGCCGACGCCACCCACGGACGCCGACCCGACGCTCGCCCGACCGGCCGATGCCGCACCGACAGCGGCGGCGCCGACCGAGGCACGACCAGGACCGGCCGGGGACACCGGCACCGAGGCACGGCCGGCGCGGCCCGGCGCGGGCGAGACCGGCACCGAGGCCCGACCGGGACCAGCCGGCGACACGGGCACCGAGGCACGGCCGGGGACTGCTGGCGAGACCGGCACGGAGGCGCGGCCGGGGCCGGCTCGGCCGACCGACGCCGCGCCGGCGGAACCGCCCCGCGGGGGAACGCTCGCCGAGCCGCCGACCGAGGCGCGTCCGCCGACCGAGGCACGGGCCGACGGGCCGGATGTCTCCGGCCCGGTCGACCAGTTGACTCCGCGCGGTTCACCACCCGGGCGGCGGTACGCGTCGTCCGCCTGCCCCGAGTCGTCCTGGCCCGGAATCCAGGCCCGGCCGCGCGAGGAGCTGGGATCGCCGTACGAGTTCATTCCTCACACCCTGCCGTCGCGGTGGGGCGCAGTCGCACCGCCACCGGTTTGCCGTGAGTTGTGACACCTGCGAGCCCGGCACGGGGGTGCCGTGGTACCGGCGTCAGATCCGCATCAATCGGACCATTCAGACCTACAAGCCGTCGGTCAGCCCAGCCGCGTCGCACGCGACCGGGGTCAGCCGATCGAGCTCGAATCACCGTTGCGCCTCTCGCCTTCGCCGGACACCCGTTCCGTCAGCGGTCATGCCGCTCGCCTCGCCGCGCTCCGGGTCGCCGTCGGCGACGCCGGTCAGACCGTCCCGCCCGAGCAGGTACTGCTCGACGAGATGGTTCCAGTCACAGCCGAGGCACACCTCCACCACGAAGACCTGGAACTCACGCAGCGTCATCGCCAGCACGGTCAGCTCAGCCACATTACGGGCTTGGCCGGCCGATTGCTTGAGTTCGTCCCCGTAAATGTAGTGGACCAGGGTCAGGTTCTCGCTGCGGCAGATCGGGCACCGCTCGTCGGTGGACTCGCCGTGGAACCGAGCCGCGTTCTTCAGGTAGGGCGACGCGTCGCACAGGTCATAGGTGCCGACGCGGCCGGCGAGGAGCTCACGCAGCGCCGCTCGCTTTCGGAGCGAGTAGTCGACGACCTGGCGCTGCGTACGCATGCGGGAAAGGGTACGCGGTCTCTTCTGACGAGGCGACCACCGTGACGATCCGTGACCGGAGGACATCAGAACGGGGGTTTGCCCAGACCGGAACGAGAGGCTACGGTGCGATGTATCGGTCCGATACATCGTGGCGGTTAGCGCTTCACGCACAGGGTAAAGGGAGGGTGGCCGGTGCTCGAACTCGCCATCCTCGGCCTGTTGCAGGAGGCCCCGATGCACGGCTACGAGCTGCGCAAGGAGCTCACCGCCAAGCTCGGGGCGATCCGCGCCGCCATAAGTTACGGCTCGCTCTATCCGACCCTGCGCCGGCTGCAGGCGGCGGGATGGATCACCGAGGCCGACGAGACACCCGCCACCGCCGAGGAGGTTCCCGCGCTGACCAGCCGACGAGGTCGGGTGGTCTACGAAATCACCGCGGAAGGAAAGGAACGCTTCGCCCAGCTCATCGCACAGACCGGGCCGGAGACGTACGGCGACACCGGTTTCGGTGTGCACTTCGCGTTCTTTTCCCGAACCGACCAGGCGACCCGACTTCGCATCCTGGAAGGTCGCCGCCGCACGATCGAGGAACGTCGCGAGGGCCTTCGCGACATGCTGGGCCGGGCGGCCGAGCGCCTCGACGCGTACACCCTGGAGCTGCAGCGCCACGGCCTGGAGGCCTGTGAGCGTGAGGTCCGCTGGCTGGAGGAGCTCATCGCCAACGAGCGCTCCGGCCGTGCCCCGACGGTCCCGCACGACGGGACGGCCGGCGGCCCACGACAAGACAACAGCCCGCCTCCGCCTGGTGAGACCAGGACAGAGCGGCCGTGACAATGAAGAAGGAGGCACACGCGATGGGCTCCGTCCGCGTCGCCATCGTCGGTGTGGGTAACTGCGCCTCGTCCCTGGTACAGGGCGTCGAGTACTACCGGAATGCCGACCCCAACGACCGCGTCCCGGGTCTCATGCACGTCACCTTCGGCGACTACCACGTCTCTGACGTGCAGTTCGTCGCGGCGTTCGATGTCGACGCCAAGAAGGTGGGCATGGACCTCGCGGAGGCGATCGTCGCCAGCGAGAACAACACCATCAAGCTCTGCGACGTGCCGCCGACCGGCGTCACCGTGCAGCGCGGCCCGACCTTCGACGGCCTCGGCCAGTACTACCGCGAGATCGTCGAGGAGTCGGACGCCACGCCGGTCGACGTGGCCAAGGCGCTGCGCGACGCGCAGGTCGACGTGGTCGTCTCGTACCTGCCGGTCGGCTCGGAGCAGGCCGACAAGTTCTACGCCCAGGCCGCGATCGACGCCGGCTGCGCGTTCGTCAACGCTCTGCCGGTCTTCATCGCCTCCGACCCCGAGTGGGCGCAGAAGTTCACCGACGCGGGCTTGCCGATCGTCGGCGACGACATCAAGAGCCAGGTCGGCGCCACCATCGTGCACCGCGCCTTGGCGAAGCTCTTCGAGGACCGGGGCGTCGAGCTGCTGCGTACGTACCAGCTCAACTTCGGCGGCAACATGGACTTCATGAACATGCTGGAGCGCAACCGCCTGGTCTCGAAGAAGATCTCGAAGACCCAGTCGGTGACCTCCCAGGTGCCGCACGAGATGGCCAAGAGCGACGTGCACATCGGCCCGTCCGACCACGTGCCGTGGCTGGACGACCGCAAGTGGGCGTACATCCGCCTGGAGGGCCGCTCGTTCGGTGACACGCCGCTCAACGCGGAGCTGAAGCTCGAGGTGTGGGACTCGCCCAACTCGGCCGGTGTCATCATCGACGCCGTCCGGGCCGCGAAGATCGCGCTGGACCGGAAGATCGGCGGCCCGATCCTGTCGGCCTCGTCGTACTTCATGAAGTCCCCGCCCGTGCAGTACGCCGACCACGACGCGCACGCCGCCGTCGAGGCGTTCATCGCCGGCGAGGTCGAGCGCTGACGCGCCGACCACCAGCAGCACCGGCGAGGGCCGGGTCCGTGCGGACCCGGCCCTCGCCGTCTGCGCTCAGGCCGCCGCACCCGGGTAACGGGGAAGTCGCGGCGTGCGGCATGTGGAGCGCCGCGCGGGGCGGCGTCGTCGATGGCGGAACGTTACGCTGACCGCCGTGCCGTTCACCGACGCTACGCACGCCGCCAGGTCGGTGCGCCGGGTCGCCACCGCACTCGCGGGCGCTTTGCTGACCACCAGCCTGTTCGCCTGCGCCGTCCCCGGCAGCCGTCCGACGGCCGAGTCGGACCAGGAGGTCGTGCCGCCCAACCCCCGGCCGTCGGTGGCCGAGGCCCGCTGTGTCGCCGCTGCGGCCACACTGCCGGAGACCGCGACGAAAGCGCCCGCCCCGTCCGGCGTGTCGACCGCACCGGTACCGCTGGGCACCGGACATCCGATGGCCGATGAACGGGTACGTGAGGAGATGCTCCGCCGTCAGCAGGCTGCCAACGACGCCTTCCGGCAGCGCGGCACGCTCGAACCCGACACGGCTGCCGGCGCTCGGGCTTGTGCCGCCGAGGTGCTCAAGGGCCTGAATCTGCTGACCGCCGGTGGCCGGGACGAGCCCGACGAGAAGGCAGTTCGGCGGGCGGTGACCGCCACCGGCCTCACCGACGTGGTCGTCAGGCCGCCCGGGCGGCTCGATCTGGGCCCCGGCGACGGACTGATCTTCGCGGGGTGGACCGGCCGGGCGTGTGTCTTCGGCAGCGTCCGCCAGGACGACATCACGGTGGAGATCGGCACCCGGATCGCCGACGGTGGCTGCCTTCCCGCGCCGGACTGATCAGGACCAGGCGCGTTGCAGGGCCACCCGGGCCTCCAGCTCCAGCAGTTTGACCTTGCGGTCCAGGCCACCACCGAAGCCGACCAGTTTCCCGCCCGCACCGATGATGCGGTGACACGGCACGATCACCGGGATGGGGTTGCGGTTGCAGGCCACACCGACCGCTCGGGCCGCTCCCGGGTCACCGACCCGCCGGGCCACCTCGCCGTAGGTAAGTGTCTCGCCGTACGGGATGCGGGTCATCTCCCGCCACACCGCCCGCTCGAAATCGGAGCCACGCGGCACGGTCACCGGCACCACGAAGTCGGTCAGCTCGCCGGCGAAGTACGCGCGCAGCTGCGCCACCGCCCGTCGGGAGGTCTCGTCAGCCGGCTCGGTCGTCCCGTCACCGACCGGACCGAAATGCGCCCCGCAGACGCTGTCCCCGTCGGTGGCCACGGAGAACTCCCCGATCGGTGAGTCGAGCACGGTCCAACGCATCCCGCCATTGTCCACTCGTGAGCAGGGTCCGCAACGGGCGAGCGCCCGCCAGAGCGTCCCGGGTGTTCGGGAGCTCCGGCGGGCGCCGGCCGTGCCGCGACTGGTCAGGCGGTGGAGACGGTGAATCTCTCGCCGTTGCCCAACCCCAGACCGGAGGACGACCACTTGATGGTCTTGTTCGAGATCAGCTGGCTGGTGCCGGACGACCCGGCGGAGACCGCCTGGCCGTCGCCCGCCCTGAGGAAGATCGTTCCGTCGATGTTGTAGTTGGCGAAGTCGAACGTCTCGTAGAGGCCCCGCCCCGTGCTGCTGGCGACCAGCGGCTTGGTGCCCTTGCTCGCCGCGGTCACGTACCTGCCGTTGGCGTGGGCCCGCAGACTGAAGAAGCCGTCACCCACGTTGATGACGTCGAACCTCGCCGCCTTGGTGACGGTCGTGCTGCTGGGGACCAGCGGCTTGGTGCTGCTGGCGGCCACCACGTACTTGCCGCTGGCCTTCGACCTGAGGCTGACGATCGGCGGCGCTGCGTCGATTGTGAACTTCTCGTTGGTGCCGATGGAGGTCTTGCTCGCCATCATCGACGAGCTGCCGGACGTCGACGCCGTGACGTACTTACCATTGATCTTGGACTTGAGGCTGACCGTGCCGTCGGTGTGGTTGACGATTGTGTACTTGGCCGACGTGACGATCGTCTTGTGACTCGCGATCAGCGGCTTGGTGCCGTTGCTCGGCGCCACCACGTACCGCCCAGTGGCCCTGGAGCGCAGCGCGACCAGGCCGCTACCGGCGTCGACGAAGTCGAACCGCTGCGCCGTGCCCATGCTCGTCCCGTTGTTCACCAGCGGCTTGGTGCTGCTGGCGGCGGTGACGAACTTGCCGTTGGAACGGGCCTTGAAGCCGTGCGAGTAGCGGGTCGGCGTGACCGAGCCGACGGTCAGCAGCCGGTCGATCGAACCCTTCGTGTCGTACACCCCGCCGGCGAGTCCGGTGGTGACGATCCGGTCCCGGACCTGCCTCGGCGACCAGCCCGGATTGGTGCTCAGCAGCAGCGCTGCGGCACCCGCCACGTGGGGAGCGGCCATCGAGGTGCCGCTGAACACCGCGCTGCTGGTGTTGCTGTTGTGCCGCGCCGAGACGATGCTCGCTCCCGGCGCGAAGACGTCGAGGCATTTGCCGTAGTTCGAGAACCACGCCCGCATGTTGATCCGGTCCGTCGCGCCCACGGTGATCGCCTCCGGTACCCGGGCCGGAGACGCCTTGCAGGCGTCCATCCAGCTGTTACCGGCCGCGATCGAGTAGGTGACTCCGGACGCGATGGATCGGTTCACCGCCTCGTCGAGGGACGGGACTGCGACGACGTCACCGAGGCTCATGTTGGCCACGGCCGGCTTCTGGGCGTGCTCGGTCACCCAGTCGACACCGGCGATGACCTGTTCGGTGGTGCCGAGACCGTCGCAGTCGAGCACCCGTACGCCCACGAGCTTCACGCCCTTGGCCACGCCGTACTTCGTGCCGCCGACGGTCCCGGCGACGTGCGTGCCGTGGCCGTTGCAGTCCTGGGCGACCTCGTCGGAGTCGATGGCGTCGTAACCGTGACTCGCCCGACCGCCGAAGTCCTGGTGGGCGATGTTGATTCCGGTGTCCAGGATGTACGCGGTGACCGAGCTGCCGGTGTTCGGGTACTTGTAGCTGCCGTTCAGTTTCGGCGAGGCCTGATCGATGCGGTCGAGGCCCCAGGACGGCGGGCTGCTCTGCGTGCCGCTGTTCGCCGACAGCCGCCGGACCTGCTCCACGTAGGCCACGTCGGGGTGGCTGGCCAACTTGTCCGCCTGCCGCTGGCTCATGGTGGCCGAGTAACCGTTGAGGGCGTGGCCGAACACCCGGCGGACCGTGCCACCGTTCGCGCCGGTGAGCGCCGAGGCGGCGGCCCGGACGGATCTGTTTGTCGTCCCCCGGTCCTTGAGGACGACGATGTAGCGGTCCGGCACGGCGCCGACGCCCTTGCTGCCGAGCACCTCGACGCGGGGCTGGTCGGCCGGAGCAGCCATCGCGGCACCGCCGGTCACGACGGTGAGAATGGACGAAGCGGTGGCGAGGGCAAGCCCCGCCGCCGCCGAGCGGCGCAGTGCGCCACGGCGTTTCACTGGATGTGCCCCCGTCGGTCGTCGACCAGGCCCGATGGGCGGTCGGATCGATACTGGATCGTCCCGCCTCCAGCTGCGAAGCAGCGGGCTGATGGACGTGAACACATCATGGACGAACCTCGCTGGCACCGCGTCCACCGTTCGGTCGAGACGTGAGCGTTTCGACGTGCGGCTGGCGTCCCGGAACGGGCCACAGTGGACGGCGGGCGCGGTCGGCGCGATCAACTCGCGTCGCTGGTCAGTCGCGGATGCCCTCGTCGCGGGCCCAGCGCAGCAACTCCGCCTCGGCCGTGTCGCGATCCAACGGCCCACGCTCCAGCCGCAGGTCCTTCAGGTGCTTCCAGGCCCGTCCCACCACCGGCCCGGGCGGCACGCCCAGCAGCTCCATGATCGCGTTTCCGTCGAGGTCGGGCCGGACCCGGGCCAGATCTTCCTCGGCGGCGATCCGGGCGATCCGCTCCTCCAGCGCGTCGTAGTCCGCCGCCAGTTGGGCCGCCTTCCGCCGGTTGCGGGTGGTGCAGTCCGAGCGGGTCAGTTTGTGCAGCCGGGGCAGCAGGTCACCGGCGTCGGTGACGTAGCGGCGTACCGCCGAATCCGTCCACTCGCCCCGGCCGTACCCGTAGAAGCGCAGGTGCAGCGCGACCAACGCGGTCACCTTCGTCGTGACGTCCTTGGGGTAGCGCAGCGCCTTCATCCGCACCTTGGTCAGCCGGGCACCGACCACCTCGTGGTGGTGGAAGCTGACCCGCCCGTCCGGGCCGATCGCCTTCGTCGCCGGCTTGCCCACGTCGTGCATCAGCGCGGCCATCCGGAGGATGAAGTCCGGTCCGTCCTCCTCGTACGAGACTGCGTTGCTGACCACGGTCAGCGTGTGCTCGTAGACGTCCTTGTGCTGGGCGTGCTCGTCGATCTCCAGCTTGAGCCCGGTCAACTCGGGCAGGAACCGCTCGGCCAACCCGGTGTCGACCAGCAGCCGCAGGCCGGAGATCGGGTCTGCGCCGCAGAGCAGCTTGGTGAACTCGTCGCGGATCCGCTCGGCGGTGATCCGGTCCAGGTCGGTCGCCATCCTGGTCATCGCCGCCCGCACGTCCGGGTGGACCGCGAAGCGCAGCTGCGCGGCGAAGCGGGCGGCCCGCAGCATCCGCAGCGGGTCGTCGCCGAACGACTCGGCGGGCGTGCCCGGGGTACGCACGATCTTCGCGGCCAGGTCGGTCAGGCCGCCGTACGGGTCGGTGAACCGATGTTCGGGGACGCTTACCGCCATCGCGTTCACTGTGAAGTCCCGCCGTCGCAGGTCCTCGACGAGACTGGTGCCGTAGGCGACAACCGGGTTGCGACTGACCTGGTCGTACGATTCGGCGCGGAACGTGGTGATCTCCAGTCGCAGACCGCCGCGCTGGCAGCCGATGGTGCCGAACTCGCGGCCGGTCTCCCAGATCGCCTCGGCCCAGCCCCGCACGACGTCCAGCGTCTGGTCGGGGTGCGCGTCGGTGCAGAAGTCGAGATCCTCACCGAGCCGGCCGAGCAGGGCGTCGCGTACCGAACCGCCCACGAGGTGCAGTTCGTGACCGGCGGCGGCGAACCGGCGACCCAACTCGTCGGCCACCGGGGAGACCCGGAGCAGTTCGGCGACGGCGTTGCGCTGCGCGGCGGTGAGATCGCGGCGGTCGGTGGCGTGGGATGCGGCGGTTTCGGACATCGGATCCGCAGCCTATCGGTCCTGACCGGCATCGCCTCCGCCGGGCGCGGGTAACGGGCCGGGGTTGACTAAGGTCTGTGACGTGTGGGCCGGTGCCGGCTCCGGCGTACCCCTTGGAGGCACAGATGAGCGGCGGGCTCTACCGCAGCGCGAACGCCCAGCAGGGCGGCGCGCCCGGCGGCTGGCCCGGTGACGGAGCCACGTTCATCTCCGCCGAGCCGCTCAACCAGCCCGCGATGGAGTCGACCGCGCCCCCACAGGAGCAGGTGGCGGAGGGCAGCGCCGCCACCAACAGCGCGATCATGGCCCTGGGCAGCCTGGTCAGCCGGGGTACCGGCTTCCTCCGCAATCTGGTCATCGGCGCCGCCCTCGGTGGCGCGTTGGTCGGCGACGCCTACACCACCGCCCAGATCCTGCCGGGGATGGTCTACGAGTTCCTGCTCGGCGGCATCCTCACCAGCGTGCTGATCCCGGTGCTGGTGCGTCGGCGAAAGGCGGATGCCGACGGCGGTCAGGCGTACGCCCAGCGGTTGCTGACCCTGGCGGTGCTCGCGCTCGGCGCCGCCGCCGTGCTCGCGGTCGCCCTCGCCACGCCGCTGACCTGGCTCTACGGCGCGGACGAGTCCGCTGACGGCTACTCCGGACTGGTCACCGCCCTGGCCCAGCTAATGCTGCCGATGATCTTCTTCTCCGGCCTGAGCGCGCTGATCAGCGCGGTGCTCAACACCCGGGGCCACTTCGCCGCGCCGATGTGGGCACCGATCCTGAACAACCTGGTCGTCATCGGTACCGCCGCTCTCTACATCGCAATCTTCGGCGCCGACATCGTCGAGCCCGATGACATGACGACCGGGCGGGTCCTGCTCATCGGCGGCGGCACCCTGATCGGCGTGGCCATCCAGGTCGCCGGTCTGTTGCCGGCACTGCGCAAGGTCGGCTTCCGGTGGAAGCTCCGCTTCGACTTCCGCAAGCTCGGCCTGGCCGAGCTGGGGCGGCTCGGCGCCTGGATGATCTGCTACGTCGCGGTCAGCCAGGTCGGCCTCATCGTGCTGTTCAACCTGCTGAACCGCGCCGGCAAGGAGAACGCCGCCGGCCCACTGATCTACAACAACGTCTTCCTGCTGCTGATGACCGCGCACGGCATCATCGCCGTGTCGATCATTACCGCGCTCATGCCTCGGATGAGCGCCGCCGCCGCCGACGGCCGGTACGCCGACCTCGCCGCCGACCTGTCCCGGGGCACCCGGACCGTGTCGGCCGTACTTGCCCCGATCGCGGTCTGCTACGCCGTGCTGGCCACCCCGATAGCGTTCACGTTGTTCCGGTGGGGAGCCTTCACCGCCGACAACGCCACCGCGACGTCCCTGGTGCTGCTGGCCGCCGCACTCGCACTGGTGCCGTTCGCGATCAGCCAGCTGTTCACCTTCGCCTTCTACGCACTGCCGGACACCCGCACCCCCGCATTGATCAACATTCCGGTCGTGGCACTCCGGATCGGGGTGCAGATCGCCCTCTTCGCGATCTTCTCGGCGAGCTTCGTCGGGGCGGGAATGATGATCGGTAACGCGGTCTCGTATCTGGCCGCGGCGATCGCCTCCGCCTGGCTGCTGCGTCCCCGGGTGGGCCGGATCGGGTTGGGCGCGATCCTGCGTACTCTCGGCCGGGTGGCCGTCGCGGCGCTGGGTGCGGCACTTGCCGGTCTGCTGGTGGTGGCCCTGTTGCCCGGCGGCGACACGCCGACGCGGTTGGAGGCGATCGCGCAGCTGCTGGTCGGTGGTGCGGTCATCGGCGGTACCTACCTCGGCCTGGCGACCGTGCTGCGGATCTCCGAGATCACCGAGGTGGTCGGCATGGTCCGCCGCCGGCTCGGCCGCTGAACCTCGACCGGCTCGGCGTGCACCCAGCGTGACCGCGGATCACCAGGCTGGGGATGTCCCTGTGGATAACTCCGCGCGCCGCCGCTCACCTGACGGATCAGCCTGTGGATAACCAACCGTACGGCCGAGTATGCCCGGCCGATTGACGGGAATCCGGGGCTGCCGAACCCGCCGATGCGACCGGCTCCGCCCCGGCCGGAACTGGTTGAGGTCAACCTCTAGATTGGCTGGTACATGTACCAGCAACGCGGCCGACAACGGTGGTAACGGGACAAGTCCACCGACTGCTGACGCTGTCGTCACCGGACGGCGGGAAGATGACATGTCGAGGACCGGGCCATCCCGGGTAAGGTCGCACTCGACGGGTACGGCAGACACCGGCGCGCGGCACCGTGCTGCGACCGGCCGGCCGGTACCAGACGAAGGCGGAGCGGGAAGCAGATGCCCAGCAGCGCGGGTCCATCGATCGACACGATCACCGAGGGAGGACGGGTGACCCAGGTCGGCGAGGGTCAGGACGCGGACGAGACCACTCCGCCGGTCATGACCTTCGGTGCTCCGACGGCCGGTGAGATCCTCGCCGAACGTTACGAACTGGTCGAGCACATCAACAACGACAGCGCGGGCCGTCTGGTCTGGCGCGGGGTCGACGTCGTGCTGCGCCGACCCGTCGCGGTCGTCATGCGCTACCCGGGTGGCGACTCCGCCACCGAGATGCTCCAGGCCGCCGTTGCCGCCAGCCGGGTCGTCCACCCCAACCTCGTCGGCGTGTACGACGCCATCGACGAAGCCGAGCGGGCCTACGTGGTACGCGAGTGGGTCGACGGTCAGTCCCTGCGGGACCTGGTCGCGAGCGGGCCGTTGGACGCCGCCCGCGCGACCGCCGTCGGTAACTCCGTCGCCAGCGCCCTGGCGGCCGTCCACGCCACCGGCATGGTGCACGGAAACGTGCACCCCGGCACGGTGATGATCAGCGATGACGGCCGGGTGGTGCTCGCGGACGCCCGCACCGACGGTGACGACAGCCAGGAGAGCGACGTCCGGGCCGTCGGAGGCATCCTCTACTTCGCGATGACCGGCTACTGGCCGCACGCCGAGGCGCCGCTGCGCGGTGCCACCGCCGGGCATGGTCGGGCGGCCATTCCCGACGCGGTACGCGATGCGAACGGGGCCGTCGCGGCACCCCGTCAGGTCCGCGCCGGCGTGCCGGCCTACCTGGACGACCTGACCATGGATCTGCTCGACGCTGAGATCGCCCCGCCACCGTCGGACGTGCTGACGGCGGAGTTGGCCCGGCTCGACGTGCCGGACGACGACTACCTCGACAACAACGGCCCGCTGCGGTTCGCCGGTGAGACCGGCGAGGAGCCGTCTCCGTTGGCCGCGGCCGGCGGGCGGAAGGTCGCCCTGGGCATCGCCGGGTTGCTGGCGGTTGCCCTGATCGGGCTGCTGATCGGGATCAGCACCCTCGGCGATGACGATGACCCGCAGACCAACCCCGTCGCGGCGCCGACATCGAGCGCGCCGGTGAGCGAGGAGCCAGCAACACCCGTAGTCCGGAACCTCAAGATCAGCGACGCTCGGATCATCGACCCGGACAGCAACGACCGGACCGAGGTGCGCGACGCCGAGAAGGTCTTCGACGGCGACCAGGACGAGGGCTGGTCCACCGAGACCTACAACCGCAGCAACTTCGGCAACCTCAAGCGGGGCATGGGCGTCTGGATCGACCTCGGTGCCGAGCGGACCGTCAAGTCGGTACAGGTCAACCTCTCCGACCGGGGTGCTTCGGCGGAACTGCTCACCGGCACGACCAACGCTCCGTCGTCCAGCTCCGGCGATGACGAGGTCCTCACGGCGTACCTGAAGAACAAGATCGGGCAGCCCTTCGAGGAACACGACGGCACCACGATGACCTTTGACGGATTCGACGCCGACAAGAAGTACCGCTACCTGCTGTTCTGGATCACCGAGCTGCCGCCGAACGGAGGCGGTTTCAAGATCGGGGTGCAGGAGATCACGGTCCAGGGGTCATGAGAGGTCGGCACGGCGGCAACCACCGGGTCGGGTGATGGAAGTACGCGACACCGGAGGCAACCACACGGGCGCCGCTTCCGTGGACGACACGGTGAGCGACATCGATCTGCTGCACGCTCACGTCGCCGGTGACCGGGACGCCTTCGGTGAGTTGTTCCGCCGGCACCGAGACCGGCTCTGGGCGGTCGCCCTGCGTACGCTCGGCGACCGTGAGGAGGCCGCGGACGCCCTTCAGGACGCGCTGCTGTCCGCCCATCGCGCGGCCGGCCGGTTCCGGGGTGACTCGGCGGTCACCACCTGGTTGCACCGGATCGTGGTCAACGCCTGTCTCGACCGGATCCGCCGTCGGCGGGCCCACCCGACGGTGCCGTTGCCCGACGGAACGCACGGCCCGGAGGACGGGCCGGGCACCGGCGGCGTGGAGCCGGCCGCACCGGTACCCGACCACGACACCGCCATGGTCGTCCGGGACGCCCTGGCCGCGCTGCCGCTGGAACAGCGGGCCGCCCTCGTGCTGGTGGACGTGCAGGGCTACCCGGTGGCCGAGGTCGCGCGGATCCTCGGCGTCGCCGAGGGGACGGTGAAGAGTCGCTGCGCCCGGGGCCGAGCCCGGCTCGCGGTCACCCTCGGCCACCTGCGACCCGGCACCCGGCCGGCGACCACTGCCCGCCCGGGCGTGCCGGAGGTCACCGACGGGAACCCGAAGGAACCATCGGGCGTCCGATCGGGGTCGGGGCGGTCCCGACCGGCCGCCAACCAGCAGGAGGAAGCGTGAGCACCGGGGAGTTCAGCGAGGTCGACCACGACCTGCTCGCCGACTACCTCGGTGGCGCGCTGGACGGCACCCCCGAGCACGCTGAGATCACCCGGCTGGTGACACAGGACCCGGCCTGGGCCGATGCTCATGCTCTCCTGGGCCCGGCCGTCGACAATGTCCGCACCGAGCTGGCCGGGTGGGGCGAGCCGACGCTGGAGCTTCCGCCGGAGATCAGCGAGCGGATCAGCGCCGCTCTCGCTGCGGCTGATCCGCTCACCGCGCCCACCACCGAGGCCGCGCCGACGACCGCGGCTTCCGAGCAGGAATTGACCACCGGGGACGGGATTGCGGCCGTCGAGGGCCCCGGCTCGGAGCCGACCGGCGGAAAGCTGACGATCGTACCGACCCAGCCGCTGGGCGGTCCCCGTCGGCCCGGCGGCCCGCTGCGGCCGGGCCAGGACCGGTCCTCGTCGTCGCGGCCGGGTCGGCGACGTCGCCGCTGGGCCCGCGTGGCCGGGCCGGTTGCCCTCGCCGCCGCCGCGGTGGTCGGGTTGGGTGCGCTCCAGCTGTTCCAGCCGGGCGGGGGGGACGACGTCGCCACCGACACCGCCCTGAACGAGCGGGCCGTCAGCCCGGCGGTGCCGCACGCCTACCCGCAGGATTCCGCGGGGCAGCCCGGCACCAAATCGGCGCCCGAGCGTGCCGCGGTCGCATCCGGCGCTCCGTACCGCGTCGTCGGCCCTCCCCAGCGCAGCGACACCGACTACACGCCGGAGGCACTGGCCGGCCTGACCCCGAGCGTCAGGCAGTTCTCCACCGACGGTGATCCGGGGCTCGGCGCGGAGAACCAGGAGCGCCTCCCCGCCCCGGGCGATCTGACCCGGCTCGGCGACCAGACCGCATTGAGCGCCTGCCTCGCCGAGATCGGTGCTGAGCACCGCGGGGGACCGCTGACCTTCGAGGTCATCGACTACGCCCGCTTCCAGGGGCTGCCGGCGCTGGTCCTTCGGTTCACCGACGCCTCCGGCACGAACTGGGCGTGGGTCAGCGGCCCGGAGTGCGGTGTACCCGGGTCCGGCTCGGACGCCCGTTACCGTACGCGGGTAGGGTGAGCCAGCGGTCGCCGGACTTTTGACCGTCCACGTGACCTGACCCACCGGGTGACCGGCTCGGGAATTCCCGCTTCGTACGATGACGTTCTGCACATCAGTTGCCGCCGCGTCGGCACTCGGATCGGCATCGGCCCGTACGCCGGTGACGACAGTCAACACGATTGGGAGACGGCAGTGGACGAGGTCCGCAACCTGGTCATCATCGGCTCCGGGCCGGCCGGCTACACGGCGGCGGTCTACGCGGCGCGCGCCAACCTCAAGCCGCTGGTGATCGAGGGCGTGCAGTCCGGCGGCGCGCTGATGACCACCACCGAGGTGGAGAACTTCCCCGGTTTCGCCGACGGCATCCTCGGCCCCGAGCTGATGGACAACATGCGTAAGCAGGCCGAGCGGTTCGGTGCCGAGTTCCTGACCGACGACGTCACCCGGGTCGAGCTGACCGACACCGGTCACCCCGGCGCGGTGAGCACCGTCTGGGTCGGGGAGACCGCGTACCGCGCCCGCGCCGTGATCCTCGCCACGGGTTCCGCCTGGCGCCCGCTCGGCGTACCCGGCGAGCAGGAGTACCTCGGCCACGGTGTCTCCTCCTGCGCCACCTGTGACGGCTTCTTCTTCCGCAACCAGCACATCGTGGTCGTCGGTGGTGGCGACTCGGCGATGGAGGAGGCCAGCTTCCTGACCCGCTTCGCCGAATCGGTGACGATCCTGCACCGCCGCGACTCGTTCCGGGCAAGCAAGATCATGGCCGAGCGGGCGCTCGGCAACGACAAGATCAAGGTCGAGTGGAACACCGTTGTGGAGGAGGTGCTCGGCGCGGACGGCAAGGTCTCCGGCGTACGGGTGCGCAACGTCCACACCGGCGAGGCCAAGGTGCTCGACGTCACCGGCGTGTTCGTGGCGATCGGCCACGACCCACGCAGCGAGCTGTTCCGCGGGCAGGTGGAGATGGACGACGAGGGGTACGTGAAGGTGCAGGCCCCCAGCACCCGGACCAGCATCCCCGGCGTCTTTGCCGCCGGTGACCTGGTCGACCACACGTACCGGCAGGCGATCACCGCAGCCGGGACCGGCTGCGCGGCCGCCCTGGACGCCGAACGCTTCATCGCCACGCTGCCCAAGAGCTGAACCAGACACAACGCAGGAGGAGGGTCAACAGTGGGAGCAACCAAGTCGGTCACCGACGCGAGTTTCACCGCAGACGTGCTGAAGTCCGACAAGCCGGTCCTGGTGGATTTCTGGGCCGAGTGGTGCGGGCCGTGCCGCAAGGTGTCGCCGCTGCTGGAGGAGATCGCCGGCGAGATGGGCGACCAGGTCAGCATCGTCAAGCTCAACATCGACGAGAACCCGGAAACCGCCCGGACATACCGCGTGATGTCGGTGCCGACCCTCACCGTTTTCAAGAACGGTGAGCCGGTGCAGTCGATCGCCGGCGCCAAGCCCAAGGGCGAACTGGTCAAGCTGATCGAATCGGCGCTCTGACCCCCAACGACGACGTCGCCGTCGACCCCGTGCCGGTGAGCCCGGCACGGGGTCGACGCGTTTTTCGCCGCCCACCACCCCAGCGGATCGCCTAGCGCATAACCTCGAACCGGGGCCGCCGGACGCCGGTGAGCACCTGGTCCCCGCCAACGGCACCCGCTCGTCGGTGGCGGGGCCTGGCAGCCACCGACCGTGCAGAGGGGGTCGTGCGTGCGTCCGATCCGTCCCGGTGACCGGGGACCCGCAGTGACCGAGATCCGTGCGGTGTTGACCGGCCTCGACCTGCTGTCGAAGGCGACCGGCCCACACAGCGACGAGTTCGACCCGGCGACCGAACGGGCGGTTCGCGCGTTCCAGCAGTCGCGGGGTCTCAGCGTCGACGGTCGGGTCGGTGCCGAGACCTGGCGGGCCCTGGACGCCGCCCGCTGGCGGCTGGGCGCCCGCACCCTCTACCACGCGGTGCCGGTCCCCCTCACCGGCGAGGATGTCCGGTCGCTCCAGGAGCGGCTGCTGGAGATGGGCTACGACACCGGACGGGCCGACGCCATCTACGGCATCCGCACGTCCCGGGCGGTGGCGCAGTTCCAGCGTGAGGTGGGGCTCGTCCCCGACGGCACCTGCGGCCCACACACCATGGGTGCCCTGCGCCGACTGGGCCGCAAGGTGGTCGGTGGCCGGCCGCAGTGGTTGCGTGAGTCCGACGCCATCCGACAGTCCGGCCCGACCCTGGTCGGCCGGACCGTGGTGATCGACCCGGGGCACGGCGGAACCGACCCGGGCGTGGTGGTGGCGGACGGCCCGCTGCGCTGGACCGAAGCGGATCTGATGCATGACCTGGCCAGCCGGCTGGAGGGGCGCCTCGCCGCGTCCGGGGTACGGGTGCAGCTCACCCGAGGACCGTCGCCGGAGACCTGCCTGCCCGACATCGACCGGGCACAACTGGCCAACTCGCTCGGCGCCGACGTGTTCATCTCGTTGCACACCGACGGCCACGCCAACCCGATGGCCGAGGGTGTCGCCACGTACCACTACGGCACCGACAACGGGGTGAGCTCGGCGACCGGCGAACGGCTGGCCGGGCTGGTCCAGCGGGAGATCGTGGCCCGTACCGGGCTGCGGGACTGTCACACCCATGCCAAGGCGTGGGACCTGCTCCGGATCACCCGGATGCCGGCGGTCCGCGTCGAGGTCGGCTACCTCACCTCGCCGACCGACCGGGAACGGCTGATCGCTCCCCGGTTCCGCGACAAGCTGGTCGAGGCGATGGTGGCTGCGGTGCAGCGGATGTACCTGCCGATCGAACGCGACGTCCCGACCGGCTCGATCGACGTCAGCGAGCTGCGGGCGGCGGTCGCCGCCGGCACCGTGGTGGACTGAGTCGGCCCAACCCTGGGTGGCCGTCAGCCCGTCGCGACGTCGGGTGGTGGTCAGCCGGCCGTCGAACGGGTGGCCGGCGTCGGTCGGACCGGGCGTAGCAGCGACTCCGGGCTCATCGAGCCGAGCAGCTTCTCCAGCGCGTACTCGACGTCGGACTTCCAACTCAACGCCGTCCGCAGTTCCAGTCGCAGCCGGGGAAACCGCGGATGCGGGCGAACCGTCTTGAAGCCCACCGAGAGGAAGAAATCGGCGGGTGCCACGCACGCCCCGCCCGGATCGGCGGAGTCACCGAACTTCGCGTCGCCGAACGCCTCGATCGCCTTGATCCCGCGCTTGGTCAGATCGCGGGCCACCCCCTGCACCAACATCCGGCCGAGGCCACCGCCGGAGAACGCGGGCACCACGTTCGCGGTCATCAGCAACGCCGCGTCGGCGGAGACCGGAGAGGTCGGGAAGGCCATCGACCGGGGCACGTACGCCGGCGGGGCGTACATCACGAAGCCGGCCGGCATGCCGTCGACGTACACCAGCTTGCCGCAGGAACCCCATTCGAGCAGGGTCTGCGACACCCACGCCTCTTTCTCCAGCCCAGGGTCGCCGGCAGCGCAGGCGCGGTCCGCGGAAACCGGATCAAGCTCCCAGTAGACACACTGCCGGCAGGGAAGGGGCAGGTCCTCCAGGGTGTCCAGGGTCAGGCTGACCAGACGTCGCGACATTGGCGCTTCCCCACACTAGGCTCGGAGGTGGGACCGGCCCGAGCGGCACCGCCGCCGCAGCGGCCCAGACGGCACCGCCGTGTTCCTGCCCCCGACGAGCGATCGTACGCCGCCGATCGGCGGCAGGGGAGACCATGCATGAACGTCCACCTCAGGGGTGTCTGCCGCCGGTCCGGCATGTGGACGCACGAATAATCGAAGACGCATCGGGCGGTGCAGGGCGGCTAGGATCGACATCCGGCGCGCCGTACCGCCATGGTCGCCGGTGTCCTGGGTATCCGGGACCGGAGCCGTCCGAGCAGCCATCGGGGTGATGTGATGACCGGCACGACACTCGACGACTACACCGACCGGTACGCCCGGCGGGTCCGGGGAATGACCGCCTCGGAGATCAGGGCGCTGTTCGCGGTGGCCAGTCGACCGGAGGTCGTCTCCCTCGCCGGTGGCGCGCCGTACATCGCCGCGCTGCCGCTGGACGCCGTCGGCGAGATGCTCGGTCGGCTCGGTGCCGAGCACGGCAGCACAACCCTGCAGTACGGCATCGGTCAGGGCACCCTGGAGCTGCGGGAGCGGATCTGCGAGGTGATGGCGCTCTCCGGCATCGACGCCGCCTGTGGGGCCTCCCCGGAGGACGTGGTGGTGACGGTGGGCGGGCAGCAGGCGCTCGACCTGGTGGCCCGCCTCTTCCTGGACCCGGGTGACGTGGTGCTCGCCGAAGGGCCGACCTACGTCGGTGCACTCGGCGTGTTCCAGGCCGCCCAGGCCCAGGTCGTACACGTGCCCATGGACGACGAGGGTCTCATCCCGGCGGCGCTGGAGCTCGCCATCGCGGAGCAGGCCCGGGCCGGACGCCGGGTCAAGTTCCTCTACACCATCCCCACCTTCCAGAACCCGACCGGCGTAACGCTGACCGAGCAGCGACGGGAACAGGTTCTCGACATCTGCGAGCGCGCCGGACTGCTGGTGGTCGAGGACGACCCGTACGGCCAGTTGGGCTTCGAGAGCGAGGCACCCGCGCCGCTGCGGGCGCGGCGGCGGGACGGCGTCTTCTACCTCAGCACCTTCTCCAAGACGTTCGCGCCGGGGCTGCGGGTCGGCTGGATCCTCGCGCCACACGCGGTACGCGACAAGCTGGTGATCGCCAGCGAGGCACAGATCCTCTGCCCCAGCGCGTACGCGCAGGCCGCCGTCAGCACCTACCTCGGCACCATGCCCTGGCGTCAGCAGCTAAAGGTCTACCGGGAGGTCTACCGGGAGCGGCGGGACACGATGCTCACCGCGCTGGAGGATCTGATGCCGGCCGACACCCGCTGGACGGTGCCCGGTGGCGGGCTCTTCGTCTGGGCCACGCTGCCCGACGGGCTGGACTCGAAGGCGATGATGCCCCGGGCCATCGCCGCACGGGTGGCGTACGTGCCCGGCACCGGTTTCTACGCCGACGGCAGCGGCAACGGTCACATGCGGCTCAACTTCTCGTTCCCGCCGCCGGAGCGGATCAGGGAGGGCGTGCGCCGGTTGGCCAGCGTGATGGAACAGGACATCGCCATGCGGCGGGTGTTCGGTGCGGTCGGCGAGCCCGGTGCCCGGCGAGGCCGGACCGGCTGGGACGCGCCAGGACCAGACTTGGCATGATGCCCGGCATGGGTGTCACCGCTGCCGAAGAACCCGCCGTGTCGGGCCCCGAGACCACCGATCTCCACGTGCTCGTGCTCGCCGGCGGTCTGTCGTACGAGCGTGACGTGTCGCTGCGCTCCGGCCGCCGGGTGCTCGACGCGCTGCGTGCCGTCGGAATGCAGGCCGAGCTGCGCGACGCCGACGTAGCCCTGCTGCCCGCCCTGACCGCGGACCCACCCGACGCCGTGGTGATCGCCCTGCACGGCGCGACCGGCGAGGACGGTTCGCTGCGCGGCGTCCTGGACCTGTGTGGCGTGCCGTACGTCGGATGTGACGCTCGGGCTTCCCGCCTCGCCTGGGACAAACCGTCGGCGAAGGCCGTGCTGCGCGAGGCCGGCATCGCCACCCCCGACTGGGTCGCCCTGCCACACGACAGGTTCAGCGAACTCGGCGCGGTGGCCGTGCTGGACCGCATCGTCGACCGGTTGGGGCTGCCGCTCATGGTGAAGCCCGCCCAGGGCGGTTCCGGCCTGGGTGCCGCCGTGGTCCGGGACGCGGCGTCGCTGCCGGCTGCCATGGTGGGTTGTTTCGCGTACGACTCGACGGCGCTCGTCGAACGGTACGTTCCCGGCATGGACGTGGCGGTCTCCGTGGTCGACCTGGGCGACGGTCCGCAGGCGCTACCGGCGGTGGAGATCGTGCCTCGCAACGGGGTGTACGACTACGCGGCCCGCTACACCGCCGGACGCACCACCTGGCACACCCCGGCCCGCCTGGAACCCGCCGTCGCCGAATCGGTGGCCCAGGTCGCCCTGGCCGCCCACGCCGCCCTCGGCCTGCGTGACCTCAGCCGGGTCGATCTGATCGTCGACTCGACCGGTCAGCCACACGTACTCGAAGTCAACGTCTCGCCGGGGATGACCGAGACGTCGCTGTTGCCGCTCGCCGTACAGGCTGCCGGTCTCGATTTCGGACGCGTGATCGGAAATCTGGTCGCCCGCGCCGCAGGCCGCTGACCTTCCTCCACCCGGCACTGAATTCGGCGGTACCCGTTGCTCGGACTCTTGCTGCCGGCCACACGCGCACCGCACTCGGCCCACCGACCCTGGAACGGAGCGATCGGTGGGCGTGCTCGGTCCAGCGCCTCAGCACGACCGAAACTGGGGCGGTGGAGATGAGGCGGAGCATGGCCGAGAATGGTGCGCGGCGGAGCGCGCTCCGGTGGCATGGAGACAGGTCCGCCGCCACCACCGTCACCAGCGCCCCGACCGCACGCGGTGCGCGATGAGTTCGCCGCGCGGCCGACCGCGACAACACCGCCAGCCGAAGCGCCGGGCACGCCGTAGCTCCGCCAGCCGTCTCGGCAGGGCTGCCCGTCTGGGCGGTCCTATTGCCGGTCGCTCTCAGGGCCCGATTCGCCGGCCGGCGTCACTCGACCCGCAGTTGGCGTCTCCGCTGGCTCTCTCTCCGACTCGGCCGTCACCGCTCCCCGCGTACTGGCGGAGGCCTCGCCCTGCGGGCCGCCCTCGCCCTGCGGGCCGCCCTCGCCCTGCGGATCGCTTTGGGCCGGTGGATCGCTATGGGCCGGTGGGCCGCCCTCGGCCTGCGGCGGGCCGTCCGTATCGGCGGACGGCTGTCGCGTCGGCACAGCACCAGCCGCCTCGCTGGCGGCCACGACCGCTGCTTCCTCTTGAGGCTGAGCTACGTCCCTTGCTCGCCCCGCTGCCGGGTCCTCAGTCGGCCCCGAAGCCGCGGCGTTCGACGCCCCCGAATCGATACCGGCGCCCGGGGTGTCAGGTGGTTCAGCTGTCTCGCCGATAGCGTCCAGGAGCGACCCTCCCTCAACCGGCTTCGTCTCGGGAGCGGCTGACTGCGCAGCCAGGCTGGACGGCGCCTGCCACTGGATGCGGGGTGGTTCGGCGAGCGGCCGCCCACCGAACTCGGCCAGCCAGGCCGCAACGAGGGCGAGGTTCTCCCGCCACTGTTCCTCCGAGATCGGCGGCAGGATCGAATCCCAGAGCGACAGGAAGGTGCCGCGGAGTTGGAGCCGACCGTACGGCCGGGCGAGGAACCACATGTGGAGATGGGCGGACCCGTCGCCCCAGCGGTTGACGTGTACCCGGGCCACCCCGTCGAGCGAGCGGATGGCGCGTTCCAGCCGTACCGTCATCACGCCCAACTCGGCGGCGAGAAGATTCGGCAGATCCCCGAGATCGAGGTGCGACCGCGACTCCAGGATGAGGACCATCGGCAGGCCGGTCGGCCGGTCCATGGCTCGTACGCGCCAGCGTTCGCCGACCCAGATGTAGGCCTCGTCGGGCGCCAGGCAGGCGGTGCATTCTCGGTGAGCCTCACCCTTGCGGGGCGGCTCGACAGGGACCGGATCGGCGAGTGGCTTGACTCGGAGGTCGCCCTCGAAGGGGAAGGACGGCCACTGGGTGAAGTCCGGGATTGAGGGAGGGGTGTCGTGCACGACGCTGACCCTAACCGAGTCCGCGACCACTGTCCCTACTCGAAACGTCTTCGACTTTCCGCAGCGCTCGAATGTCGGGACAGGGGGCGCCAGATAGTTCTCCCCAGGGTTATCCACAGGCCAGCCGGTCGCCGAATTCTCACCGCTGTCGCGCTTCGACAAGGGGTTTCGGGTCATGTTTCACGTGAAACGGCGTGAGCCTGTGGACAACTGATGTGGATAACGTCAGCGCACCAGCGGCCTCGCCCGGCAGACGTGCCGACGCGGGCGTAACGGAGCGAGGCGCGCTCCGGCGAGTACTGGGCACTCCGCTCAACGCCCGCACCCAACACCGTCGTTTCACGTGAAACCACGACCCGGCGCATGGCGACCAGAGCTGGGGCCGAGCGCCACCGGCCTGCTGGCCGATGGACTCAGCTTGTCGCCTCTTCGACCGGTGTGATCCCCGAGAGGCGCTGTTCGAACATCGGTCGGCCCGGTCCTCATCCAGACCCCGCACCACCGCGCGGTCCGACCGGAGGGTCCGAAGTGCTCGGGTGGATGGAACGCCACCTTTCGAGTCTGGCTGTGGAAGCTGTCATCGCTTGACCGGTCGAACCTTGGCCCTGCGCCACCCCGCCCGCCACCACTTGAGGAAGGCAACCCGGCGTCTGTCCCGCGCCCGGCACTGCGCTACACATCACCGGCGAACCCGACCAGTCCCGCCGCGCCAGGAGCGGAGGCCCAGCGGTCGCTCTACCCACACCCGTGTTTCACGTGAAACGGCCACCCCGTCCGCTCGCCTGGGCCGTGCGCTCTGGGTTCCTTTGCGCCGACGCCTTCGGACCGGACGCTGCTAGGCCCACCCTCTGAACGTGCGCTCTAGTTCCTCTGCGCGGACCTTCTGAGCCGACCTTTCTGAGCCGCGCAGCTACGAGCCGTGCGGCCATTAGCCCGCTCCCTACTGGGTCGCCTCCTTCTCGGCGGCTCTCTGATGGATCGCTCCGACAGGGCTGCGTTCGGTCCCACTCGCCGGCGGGCTGCTGCCCTGTCGGTCCAACCTAGGACCGAGGTCCGTCTCTGGCGGCCTCCGGCTGGGTGAGCTGTCTGGGCGAGCTTCCGTCGGTCGGCCGCCCTGTGCGTCCCTCGGTGTCGTCACCGACGCCCTGGCAACTGCCCCACGACAGCCGCGACCCCAGGCCCCGCCGAGACCATCTCCGTTCGGTGCCGGATTCGACGGTCGGGTCACGGGTTGCGGTATGTCGCGCCATAGCTCTGGCCCGAGGGCCCGACATGCCGCAAGTCGGGAGTCGAGTTGGCTGCCCTCGGCGTCTGCGTGGCCATGCAGCGGAACGCCCCCGAGTGCCATGGTCGTCTGCCGCGGAGGCCGCTCGTGGCGGCTGGGCCCGGTCTTTGCGGCCCGCTGCGGGCTACCCGGAAGACGACAAGGCCGCCTCGTCGCATTGGGACGAGGCGGCCTAGTGGTGCCGGTTGTTCAGTTCTCCGGTTCTTCGGGCTCTACTCCGATGATGCCGACGATCCGCTCAAGGTCGTCGACCGTCGCGAACTCAATCGTGATCTTGCCCTTGCTCCGCCCGATGTCGACCTTCACCCGGGTGTCGAACCGGTCGGAGAGGCGGTCGGCGAGGTCGGTCAGCGCCGGTGCGTGCGGCTTCGGCCGACGCTTCGCCGACTCCTTCTTGCCCGGTCCGTCTGTGAGGGCGAGCGCGACGATCTCCTCGGTCGCACGGACCGACAGTCCTTCGGCGACGATTCGCAGAGCCAGTTGCTCCTGGGTCTCCGGATCCTCCAGGCTGAGCAGCGCCCGGGCGTGCCCGGCGGAGAGGACACCGGCCGCCACCCGCCGCTGCACCGGTGCCGGCAGGTTCATCAGCCGAATGGTGTTCGAGATCTGCGGCCGGCTGCGACCGATGCGCCTGGCGAGTTCCTCGTGGGTGGCGCCGAACTCCTCCAGCAACTGCTGATAGGCGGCCGCCTCTTCCAGCGGGTTGAGGTTCGCCCGGTGGATGTTCTCCAGCAGCGCGTCCCGCAGCATGGCGTCGTCCCGGGTGTCTCGGACGATCGCCGGAATGTTCTCCCGACCGACCGCCTGCGCGGCACGCCACCGACGCTCGCCCATGACGAGCTCGAACTTCTCGCCGTCGAGTTGCCGCACTACGATCGGCTGGAGAAAGCCGACCTCCTGGATGGAGGTCTTCAGCTCCTCCAGGGCCTCCTCGTCGAAGACCTGGCGAGGCTGTTTCGGGTTGGGCACGATCGAGTCGACCGGGATCTCCGCGAAGCGCGCACCCGGCACCGGGCTCAGCGTCTCGTCAGGCTCGATGGTCGGGGACGGCACCGGCATCGGGGCCGGTGTCGCCACGGCCGTCGAGCCGCTCACTCCCGCTGTCGGCGCGCCGACGGCAGCACCGGCGTTGGGTGCCGGCCCGGTCGGAATCAGCGCCCCCAGGCCCCGCCCCAGACCGCCCCGTGGACGGTTCTTCATGCCACGCCTCCCAGCGCCTCGTCCGCACTACGCATTCCGGCTCACCGGCTCCTTGACACCCCGCTCGGCGATCTCCTGCGCGGCCTCGAAGTAGCTCGTCGCGCCCCGCGAACCGGGATCGTAGGTCATCACCGACTGGCCGTAGCTGGGCGCCTCGGAGACCCGCACGTTACGCGGAATCACCGCCTGGAGCACCTTGTCGCCGAAGTGGTTCCGGACGTCCTGCTCGACCGCGTCGGCGAGCCGGGTACGACGGTCGTACATGGTGAGCAGAATCGTGGAGACCTCAAGCTGCGGGTTGAGGTGCTGACGAACCAGGTTGATGTTGTTGATCAGCTGGTTCAGCCCCTCAAGCGCGTAGTACTCACACTGGATGGGGATGAGCACCTCCTGCGCGGCGACCAACGCGTTGACCGTCAACAGACCGAGCGAGGGCGGGCAGTCGATGAACACGTAGTCGAAGTGCCCCGGGTAGGCGGTGATGGCGCGGTCGAGACGCGACTCGCGGGCCACCACTGACACCAGCTCGATCTCGGCACCGGCGAGATCGATGGTGGCCGGCACACACCAGAGGTTGGGGATGCCCTCCACCGCCTGGGTCACGTCCTCCAGCGGCACACTGTTGATCAGACAGTCGTAGACGTCCGGCACGCCGGTGTGGTGTGGCACGTTGAGGCCGGTGGAGGCGTTGCCCTGCGGATCGAGGTCAACCACGAGCACCCGGTTGCCGTGCAGGGCCAGCGCCACCGCGAGGTTGACCGTGGTCGTGGTCTTACCCACACCGCCCTTCTGGTTCGCGACGCACATGACCCGGGTCCGGTCGGGCCGAGGCATGGTCACCTCGCCACTGGGATTCAGGATCTGCACGGCGCGCATCGCCTCCATTGCCAACGGTGGGTCATCCTCTTCGCGCGTCGGGGTTTCACGTGAAACGTACGCGGCCTCGGGCGCGGCGGACGGGTAGGACCCGTCCGCAGGTGCGGGCGTGTCGGAAGCCGGTCGAGGATCCGGCACCACCGCGGCTGTCGGGGGGTGTGCTGCCGCCACCTCGAACCGAGCAGAGGCGGAGGTGTTCCGGCGGATCGGGATCACCCGCGCGTCGGGAGACGCGTTGACCGGGCGGCCACTCGCATCCGTACCGTCGCGTCCGTCGCCGGCCCCCGACCACGGAACACCCGACGTCGGCGCGTTCCGACCGGGTTCCGGTGGGCTCTGCGGCACCTCGGAGGGCCGCCAGTTCGGATATTCGGTTTCACGTGAAACAGGGTCACCCGCTGACCCGGTCACGCGCGGATCGTCGTACCTGCCGTCGTCATGCACCTGTCATCCCTGCCCGCTTCGGATGGTCGGTCCGCACCCGTCAACCGGGCCACTCGCGTGCTCTCCGCAGAGGTACCGCCCGGCGGGAGCGGCCGGGCCCCGGAGGGAGATCCATCGCCGCCCGCTCCACACTATCGACGCGCGGCCAGCCTACGGCGCACGGGCGCGGCCGGTCCACGTCGGGTTCGTAACCCGCCGGTCGCGCCGCGCGCAGCGGCGCGGGTAACCCGCCTCGGAACGCTGCAATTCGCGGCTGCCTGCGGCGTACGGTCCCAGGTCATCCGTGCGAAGACCCCAAGAGCGGAGCGCTCCGACTACCGTCGACGCGACCGCGACTTTCTGGACGACGTCCGGGCCGCCGGACCGACAAGTCTCTCCCGGACGATCTCAACCACCGTGGTCGGCGGCTCCACGACGCCTTCACCACACCGATGCAGTGCAGGTTGACCGCCACCAAGGCGGTGCACCGCCTCGGCATGCTCGGAGATCTCCTCCGCCGCCGAGGCACCCTTCAGGGCGAGTAGTCGGCCGCCGACTCCGGTGAGGGGTAAACACCAGCCCGCCAGCCGGTCCAGTGGTGCCACCGCCCGAGCGGTGACCACGTCCCCAGGCCCAACCTCCGACACCGCGACTGCTTCCTCGGCTCGACCGCGGAACACCCGTACGGAGTTGGTCAGGCCGAGCGCCTCCACCGTCTCGTTGAGGAAGGCGGTACGGCGGGCCAGCGGCTCGATGAGCGTCATCGCCAGGTCGGGCCGGGCGATGGCGAGCACCAGGCCGGGAAGGCCGGCACCCGATCCCACGTCCAGCACGGAGGCACCCGGTGGGATCAGCTCGGCCACCGCCGCGCAGTTCAGCAGGTGACGATCCCAGATCCGGGGGGCCTCGCGTGGACCGATCAGCCCCCGTACCACCCCGTCGGTGGCAAGCAGTTCGGCGTAGGCCGCAGCGACGTCGAGGCGTACGCCGAAGAGCCTGCTCGCCGCTCCGGCCAGTTCGGGCGGCAGGGCAGCGGTGGCGGGCTGAGGTGGGACAGCCGCCGGCCCGGGCGGCGTACCACCCGGGCCGGACGCGGCTACGCCGCTGGCGTCGTCTTGCCGCACCTGTCAGTCCGCGGGACGGACGACGATGCGCCGGCTGGGCTCGACGCCCTCGGACTCGCTCTCCACCCCGTCGATGGCGTTGACCACGTCGTGGACGCACTTGCGCTCGAAGGCGGACATCGGCTCCAGCCGCACCGGCTCGCCGTGCTCCTTGACCTTCTCGACGGCGTTGCGGGCGACCGCAGCCAGTTCCTTACGCCGGTTGGCCCGGTACCCGCCGACGTCGAGCAGCAGGCGGCTCGGCGAGCCGGTCTGCCGGAACACCGCGAGCCGGGCCAGCTCCTGCAGCGCTTCGAGGGTCGCGCCGCGCTGGCCGACGAGGTTCTGCAGGCGGCCACCGACGACCTCGACCACCGGGCGGCCACCCGACACCAGCTCGTCGATGTCGCCGTCGTAATCGAGGATGTCGAGCAGCCCCTCCACGTAGTCGGCCGCGATCTCGCTCTGCCGGAACAGGTCGCTCTCGCCGGGGGCCTTGCTCGGCGCCGCTTCGGCGTCGGTCTCCTCCGGCTCGCCCTCGACCGGAGCCGCCGCGGTCGGCTCCTCGTCGTCCAGGGGCTGTTCGGCGCGGGGGATGCTGGTGTCGGTCACGGTGTCATCTCCGTACTCGCTCGGCCGGACCTCGGGTCCGCTGGTTCCCCGCGGCCGGCGGGACGTCGCCGGTGCCCACGGGCACGTCTGTAGGGGCAGTCTCGCCCGTCCGCCACGGCGCGCGTGGCGCTTCGCGTTCCGGCGCCGGCCTGACGGCGGCGGCACGGCGCGCAACGGGCCGCCGCCGGTCTCCCGGCAGCGGCCCGGACGATTCAGCCCTGCCGCTTGGCGGGGCGGCCCTTCTTCGGGTTGGCCGGCTTGGCGCCCGGCTTCGGCCCGGCGATCTTCGGCGCGGCGGGGGGCGGCGGCACGGCAGCCGGCTTGCTCCGGCCGAACAGCCCACCGGTCTTCGCGGGCTGCGCCCCGTTACGCGCCGAGGTGCCCGGCTTGCCGCTGGTCGCGGTCACCGGCGGCGGGAACTTGCGCAGCACCCACTGCTGCTGCCCGAGGGTGAACAGGTTGTTGGTGACCCAGTAGATGATCACACCGATCGGGAAGATGGCGCCGGAGACAAGCAGGGACAGCGGGATGCCGTAGAGCATCAGGCGCTGGATCATGCGCTGCTGCGGGTCCTCCGCCCAGCCCGTCTTGAGGATCATCTGGCGGCTGGTGAGGTAGGTGGTACCCATCATCACCAGCACCAGAACGCCGGCCATGATCTTCACGACGGTGCCGTTGGCGCCGAGCTGCGCCAGTTCCGCCGCGGTCGAGCCGAACTTGCTGGCGATCGGGGCGGTGAACAGAGTCGCGTCAGAGGCGCTGTTGAACTGGTCGACGGTCCAGCCGTAGATGTCCTTGTTGTTCTTCGCCGGGTCCGGGTTGAGGCGGCGCAGGACGTGGAAGAGGCCGAGGAAGACCGGGATCTGGAGGAACATCGGAAGGCAGCCCATGAGCGGGTTGGCCTTTTCCTTCCGGTAGAGCTCCATCATCTCCTTCTGGAGCGTCTCCCGGTCACCCTTGTGCTTCTCCTGGAGGGCCTTCACCTGCGGCTGAAGCGCCTGCATCGCCCGCTGCGACTTGATCTGCTTGACGAAAACCGGGAACAGGATGACCCGGACGGTGACCACCAGGAAGACGATGGCGAGGATCCACGCCCAGTTCGTGCCGAGGACCGCAGTGTCCGGAATGCCGATGGCGTCCCAGGCCGAGTGCCAGGCCAGCAGGATCCACGAGATCGCGTAGTAGATCCAGTCGAGACTCAATTCTCAGGCTCCAGTCACGTCGGCAGGTCGGCGGCCGCCCGGCTCCGGAACCGGGTCGTATCCACCAGGATGGAATGGGTGGCAGCGCGACAGTCGCCGGACCGTCAGGCCGGCTCCCCGGAGCGCGCCGTGCCGGGCCACCGCCTCCAGGGCGTAGGCGCTGCACGACGGGTAGAACCGACAGCGGGCCGGCAACGCCGGACTTATCCACCGACGGTACGCGATGATGGGCAGGGTCAGCACCCGGGCACCCGGGGTACCCGGGCGCGACGTCGTCTGCTCGGCGCTCATCGAGGCCGCCGCCCCCGGCCGGACCGAGCGGCGACGAGCGCCGCATCCAGGTCGGCGCCGAGCCGTTGATACGTGGCGTCCGCCGCGGCCGGCAGGGCGCGTACCACGAGGGTGCTTCCGGCCGGCAGGTCGATAAGGCGTTCCCGGGTCAGCTGCCGCAACCGGCGGCGCACCCGATTACGGACCACTGCCGGCCCGACCGCCTTGGAAACCACGAAGCCGGCGCGGGACACCGGCGGGGAGTCTGTCTCCGCGTTGTCCCGCGCCGGCTTCGGCGCTGCATTGTCGGATCCGGCTGCGTTCGGCACGGTCAGATGAACGACCAGAGCGCCGCGGCCGGCTCGCCGGCCACCGCGAACCGCTGCGGCGAAGTCGCTGCTGCGCCGCAGTCGTTGGGCGGCCGCCAGCACGACTGCCACGTCCTCCGGAGCGGACCTGACCGGCCTCAGGCCGACAGGCGGGCGCGACCCTTGGCGCGACGGGTCGAGATGATGGCGCGGCCGGCCCGGGTGCGCATGCGCAGCCGGAAGCCGTGGGTCTTCGCGCGCCGGCGGTTGTTCGGCTGGTAGGTGCGCTTGCTCACGTCAGGCTCTCCGTTGTCGGACGCCCCGGACGAGTGGATCGCCGGGTCGTGGTGGTCCGGGCCGCCGCTGTGGTGGCCCCGATCGGTGCTGCCCGTCGGTGCGTGACCCCGGTTGCGCGGTGAGCGACCGCAGGCAGCGAGCACCCATCACCCTAGCAGAGGGCGTGAGAGCAGCCCCTCCAGCCTAGGTCGGGGGATAATCAGCGTCAAACCTGGCCACTCCGACGGTGAGCTGCGACGGAAGACGACCGAAGCGGTGGTTTTCACGAATGCCGACAGGGGTGAGCCGCGTCGGCGGTTGAAGACGCAGCGACAACGCTGTTACCGTGCCCGATTGCGGTCAGCGTCGGAGTTGCGCCGATGTCGCCGGCAGGCAAGACCGGACACGGTAGTGAATCGTTCGGCACGGTGAACCCCGCTTCAGTGCCCGGCCACGGCAGGGGGCAGGTCCGACCCGAGCCCGGCGGGCGGCCACAATCGGTCGGTACACAGGCTGTGGATAACTTGTGGAGAACGACCGGGTGCGGCGACCGGGTGGGTGGCGTGATCTCGCCCGCCGGTACGGGCCACCGGGAGACGGCGGCGTCCGGGAGCAGAGGCGAGGGGGTGGCACGACGGTGGCCGGTACGACCGACCTTGCCGCGGTGTGGACGGCGACGACCGACGAACTCGCTGACGAGATCATTTCCGCGCAGCAGCGGGCCTACCTGCGGCTGACCCGGCTGCGGGCGATCGTCGAGGACACCGTCCTGCTCTCCGTCCCGGATGCCTTCACCCGGGACGTGATCGAGTCCCGGCTGCGCCCGGCCATCACCGAGGCGCTCACCCGCCGGCTGGGCCGGCCGATCCAGGTCGCCGTCACCGTCCGGGTACCGGAGGACGGGCGGGCCATCGGCACCGTCTACCGCAGCACCCCCGAATCGGAGCCGGTGGACCACGGTCCCGGCGAGGCCGACGACCGGTCGACAGGTCTCGACGGCGGGCGGCAACTGCCGCTGATTCCCGAGCAGCCGCACCCCGGCCGTTTCGACCGGCCGCCGCTGCCGGACGCCACGCGCGTCGAGGACGATCCCCACACCTCAGCCCCCGACGGTCAGGAAACTCTCTTCGGTGCCGGGTTCGGCGAGCCCGTCCGGCCGGCGGAGAACACCGGACGGCGGGCACCGGAGCGGTTGAGCTTCACCGAGCAGGATGGGCATCTGGACCGAGCGCCCACCGGCGCGGGCGGCTTCGCGCCCCGGTACGGCGACGGGGCCGGCGTCTCGCCCCGCGACCAGCACGTGATCCGGGCGATACCCGCCGACGGAGGCACCGACAGCGGGCCGGGCCGCAGTGGCCCGGATCAGCGGCCGGTCGGCCGGGACGACCGACGGCTACCCACCGGCGCGGACAGCGGCGGTAACCGGCTCAACCCGAAGTACATGTTCGAGACGTTCGTCATCGGCTCGTCCAACCGGTTCGCGCATGCCGCGTCGGTAGCGGTGGCCGAGTCACCGGCGAAGGCGTACAACCCGCTGTTCATCTACGGCAGCTCCGGGTTGGGCAAGACCCACCTGCTGCATGCCATCGGCCACTACGCCACGACGTTGGGCAACGCCCGCTCGGTCCGGTACGTCTCGACCGAGGAGTTCACAAACGACTTCATCAACTCGCTGCGGGACGACAAGACCAGCGCCTTCCAACGCCGCTACCGCGACGTCGACATCCTGCTGATCGACGACATCCAGTTCCTGGAGAACCGCGAGCGGACCCAGGAGGAGTTCTTCCACACCTTCAACACGCTGCACAACGCGAACAAGCAGATCGTGATCACCTCCGACCGCTCGCCCAAGCAGCTGGCGACGCTGGAGGACCGGCTGCGTACCCGCTTCGAATGGGGCCTGCTCGCCGACATCCAGCCGCCGGACCTGGAAACCCGGATCGCGATCCTGCAGAAGAAGGCAGCCCAGGAGCGGCTCTACGCCCCGCCGGACGTGCTGGAGTTCATCGCCTCCCGGGTGTCCAACTCGATCCGGGAACTGGAGGGGGCACTGATCCGGGTCACCGCGTTCGCCAGTCTCACCCGGTCGAACGTGGAGCTGTCGCTGGCCGAGGAGGTGCTGCGGGACTTCATCCCGGACGGCGCCGGGCCGGAGATCACCGCTGACCAGATCATGGTCTCCACCGCTGACTACTTCGGGGTCAGCCTGGAGGACCTGCGTGGGCACTCCCGCTCGCGGGTACTGGTGAACGCCCGTCAGGTCGCCATGTACCTGTGTCGCGAGCTCACCGACCTGTCACTGCCCCGGATCGGCCAGGCGTTCGGCGGGCGGGACCACACCACCGTCATGCACGCCGACCGCAAGATCCGTCAGCAGATGGCCGAGCGGCGTTCGCTCTACAACCAGATCGCCGAGCTGACCAACCGGATCAAGCAGAACACCTGAGGGGTACGCCCGTCGTACGTTCACGGCGAAGGGTCTGGCCGGTTCCGGTCGGACCCTTTTTCGCGCTCATCGGTTGACCCTCAACGAGGTTCAGGCCACACCATCGAAGGCGTGTCCACACCGCCTGCCACTCGTTGTCCACAGCTCGTTATCCACGGGCAGTGGATGAACACGCGCCGTCAGCGCCCAGTTACCCACAGCCTGTGGAGAAACCCTGGGGACAACGCTGTGGACCGCTGTGGACGCCTGGGGACAACCAACGGCGCTGTCCACCGACGGACGGCTGCCTGTGGGAAAGCTGTTGAAGGTTCTGGGGATGACGGTGGACGAGACGCCCGCGACGATCCACAGGTCTGGGGAGAAAGTCGGTGGATTACCGGTGGACAACCGGTGGACGACGGTGGACAACCGTGTGCACGGAGAGCGCCTGTGGATCGCCGACCGGGTTTTTCCCCCGCCCATCCACAGCGAAACCACCTGTGTATAACCTGTCTGACCTGCCCATACTCGGGTTCTCCACAGTTTGCACAGGTGCGATGAAGACGATGAGTTATCTCTTCTAAAAGAACAAAAACCAATCATCACCGTTGGACTTCCTGTGGATCGGTCGACAGCCGCCGGGCCAGACCCGTCAGCAGCGACACGATCCACGGGGTCGGGCACACAGCCGATACCCTCGCGCCCTAAGGTGCGAGGGGTACCCGCACGCCAGGCGGGTCGGTGGGCAGCGTCCGGCATGAGAGAGTTGACGACGTCGACGTCGACGCGGAGGCATTAATGAAGTTCCGAGTGGAGCGCGACGCGCTCGCCGAGGCCGTGGCCTGGACCGCGAAGAGCCTGCCCAACCGGCCATCCGTACCGGTACTGGCCGGGGTGCTGCTGCGCGTCACCGATGGCAGCTTGCAGGTCTCCGGCTTCGACTACGAGGTCAGCAGCCAGGTCACCGTGGAGGTGCAGGGCGACGCCGACGGCGCTGCGCTGGTCTCCGGGCGGCTGCTCGCCGAGATCACCAAGGCGTTGCCGGCCAAGCCCGTAGACATCGCCGCCGTCGGGGCGCACCTCGAACTGGTCTGCGGCAGCGCCCGGTTCACCCTGCCCACCATGCCGGTGGAGGACTACCCCACCCTGCCCGAGATGCCGGCCAGCGCCGGCACGGTCGATGCCGCCGCGTTCGCCGCAGCGGTGGCACAGGTGGCGATCGCCGCCAGCCGGGACGAGACGCTGCCGATGATGACCGGGGTACGCATCGAGCTCTCCGGCGGCAATCTGGCCATGCTTGCCACCGACCGGTACCGGCTGGCCCTGCGCGAGATGGAGTGGAACCCGGACGACCCGGAGATCAGCCTCAACGCGCTGGTACCTGCCCGGACGCTCAACGACACCGCCAAGACCCTCGGCCCCCTCGGCGGCCAGGTGGTGCTGGCCCTGTCCCAGGGCGCCGCCGGCGAAGGCATGATCGGTTTCTCCGGTGGCACCCGTCGCACCACCAGCCGACTGCTCGACGGCGCCAACTACCCGCCGGTCCGCTCGCTCTTCCCCGCCAGCCACAACGCCGAGGCACAGGTGCCGGTCAGCGCCCTCATCGAGGTGGTCAAGCGGGTCGCCCTGGTGGCCGAGCGCGCCACCCCCGTGCTGCTCAGCTTCAGCGCCGACGGGCTGGTGGTGGAGGCCGGCGGCACCGAGGAGGCCCGGGCCAGCGAGGCCATGGAGGCCAACTTCACCGGCGAACCGCTGACCATCGGTTTCAACCCGCAGTACCTCATCGACGGGTTGTCCAACCTCGGCACCCAGTTCGCCGTGCTGCACTTCGTGGACGCCTTCAAGCCCGCGGTCATTTCCCCCGCTGGCGAGGATGGCGAGCTCATCGGTGGGTACCGGTACCTCATCATGCCGATCCGCGTGTCCCGCTGACCGGCAGAGCCAACCGCACCCACGAAAGGTCACCAGAGATGCAGCTCGGCCTGGTAGGACTCGGCCGGATGGGCGGCAACATGCGCGAACGGCTGCGCACCGCCGGTCACGAGGTGGTCGGTCTCGACCACAACCTGGAGCGCAGCGATGTAGCCAGCATGGCTGAACTGGCCGAGAAGCTGGACGCGCCGCGCGCGGTATGGGTGATGGTGCCCGCCGCCGTCACCGACGCCACCATCGACGAGGTGGCCGCCGTGCTCGACGAGGGCGACCTCATCATCGACGGCGGCAACTCGCGGTTCAGCGAGGACGCCCCCCGCGCGGAGCGGCTGCACGAACGTGGCATCGGCTACGTCGACGTGGGCGTCTCCGGCGGGGTGTGGGGCCGGCAGAACGGCTACGGCCTGATGGTCGGCGGCGCGCAGGAACACGTCGACCGGCTCATGCCGATCTTCGACGCGCTCAAGCCCGACGGCGAGTACGGTTTCGTGCACGCCGGGCCGGTCGGTGCCGGCCACTACGCCAAGATGGTGCACAACGGCATCGAGTACGGCCTGATGCACGCCTACGCCGAGGGCTACGAGCTGATGGCCGCCTCCGAACTGGTGACGAACGTGCCCGGCGTGATCAAGTCCTGGCGCGAGGGCACCGTGGTCCGTTCCTGGCTGCTGGACCTGCTCGACCGGGCCCTCGACGAAGACCCCGAGCTGACCCAGCTCAGCGACTACACCGAGGACACCGGCGAGGGTCGCTGGACGGTGGACGAGGCGGTCCGGCTCGCGGTACCGCTCAACGTCATCACCGCCTCGTTGTTCGCCCGGTTCTCCTCCCGTCAGGACGACTCACCGGCGCTGAAGGCCGTCTCCGCACTGCGGCAGCAGTTCGGCGGGCACGCCGTACGCAAGCCCTGACCGGCACCGCGACCCCGTGTACGTCCGCCGGCTCGAACTTGTCGACTTCCGCTCGTACGAGCGGATCGGCGTCGACCTCGAACCGGGCCCGAACGTCCTGATCGGCGCCAACGGCGTCGGCAAGACGAACCTGGTCGAGGCGTTGGGCTACGTCGCGACCCTCGACTCACACCGGGTCGCCACCGATGCCCCGCTGGTGCGGATGGGCGCCACCGCCGCGGTGATCCGCTGCGCGGTGGTGCACGACGGCCGTGAACTCCTGGTGGAGTTGGAGATCGTCCCGGGCAAGGCCAACCGGGCCCGCCTCGGCCGCTCCCCGGCCCGCCGGGCCCGCGACGTGCTGGGCGCGCTGCGGCTGGTGCTCTTCGCCCCGGAAGACCTCGAACTGGTCCGGGGCGACCCGGCTGAACGCCGCCGCTACCTCGACGACCTGTTGGTGCTGCGCCAACCCCGCTACGCCGGCGTACGCGCCGACTACGAGCGGGTGGTCAAGCAACGCAACGCGCTGCTGCGCACCGCGTACCTCGCCCGCAAGACCGGCGGGTCGCGCGGCGGTGACCTGTCCACCCTCGCCGTCTGGGACACGCACCTGGCCCGGCACGGCGCCGAACTGCTCGCCGGGCGGCTGGAACTGGTCGCCGCCCTGGCCCCGCACGTCACCAAGGCGTACGACGCGGTGGCCGCCGGCCGCGGCGCGGCGGGAATCAGCTACCGACCCTCGGTCGACCTCGCCGAACCCACCACCGACCGGGAGGTCCTCGCGGCGGCACTCACCACCGCACTTGAGGAGTCCCGCTCCGCCGAGATCGAACGCGGCACCACCCTGGTCGGCCCGCACCGAGACGAACTCACCCTCACCCTCGGCCCCCTGCCGGCCAAGGGCTACGCCAGCCACGGCGAATCATGGTCGTACGCGCTCGCGTTGCGGCTGGCCGGCTACGACCTGCTGCGCAACGACGGCATCGAACCGGTGCTGGTGCTCGACGACGTCTTCGCCGAACTGGACGCGGGCCGGCGGGACCGACTCGCCGAACTGGTCGGCGGGGCCAGTCAACTGCTGGTGACCTGCGCGGTCGCCGACGACGTGCCAGCCGCCCTGCGGGGCGCCCGGTACGAGGTGACAGAGGGGGCGGTGCGTCGTGCCGACTGAGCCACAGCCGCCGGACAGCGCGCCCCCGGGGCAGCCGGGTGGCTCGGCTGCGGGACGCGGTGCGCGTACCGCCAGGAAGGGCGGCACCGGTGACGGCGGCCGAACCGACAAGCCCGCCAGCCGCCCGGCGGAGCCGCCAGCCGCAACGCCCACGGCGGAGGCCGGCGGCACCCTGCCGGTGACCGGCGACGGCGAGGGCGTCTCCGGTCCGCAGCTGGCACGTGCGGTCCTGGATGCGGCGAAGGCGCGGCGGGAAGCCGCCGGCCGTCCCCGCCGTCGCACCACGACCGGGAGCGGCGAGGGCGAGCGCCGGCTGCGCGGCTACTCCGGGCCCGGACCGGACCCGCGTGACCCGCAGCCGCTCGGCGCGGTGCTCAACCGGCTGGTGAAGGCCCGTGGTTGGCAACAGCCGGCCGCCGAGGCCACCGTTTTCGGCGCCTGGGAACGGGTGGTCGGCGCGGAGGTCGCCCAGCACAGCCGCCCGGTGAAGCTGGAGAACGGAGAACTGACCGTGGAGGCCCGCTCCACGGCCTGGGCGACGCAGCTGCGGCTGCTTGCCGGCTCGCTGTTGCAGCAGATAGCTCGCGAGGTCGGCCACAACGTGGTCCGCAAACTGCACATCCACGGCCCGGCCGCCCCATCCTGGTCACGCGGCCCACGACGGGTGCGCGGCCGGGGCCCCCGCGACACCTACGGCTGACCGTCGCGGCGGCGTCCGGGGACCGTGGCTACGTCTGGGCCGCCCGGCGAGGTGCCGCCGACTCGGCGTAGACGGCGAAGCCGTTGTCGGCGCAGCGTCGGTAGAAGGCGGCGAGCACGCTCAGCTCAGCGCAGGTGAAGGTCCACTGCGGCGCGGCACCGCTGTCGTCACGCAGCGCGTCCAGCCGGCTGTCCAGCCACCGTAGCTGCTGCTCGGCCAGGCGGCCGTCGGCCAGCAGCGAGCGCAGCACCGTACCCACCGACTCGAAGGTGACCGCCTCACCGTGCGGGCGGTGCGTGGCCACGAAGCGTTCGATGCCGCCCGCGATCCAGCCGCACCCGTCCGGGTCGATCACCGGATCCTCGTCCTCGGCGGCGGCGTCTGTGGCGTAGAGCACACCATCGAGTCCGAGGATCAGATCCACCACTTCGGTGTACGCGGTGGCCCGGACCGTGCCTGTCTTCGCGATCAGCTCAGCGAGCGCGGCGGTCGGCGCCGAAATCCCCGGCACGTCCACGATGTCGCCGAAATCGACGAACTCGGCCGGTGCGACCGGGTCGTAGAAGCGGCCGGTCCGCGGCCACTGAACCGCGACGTTGTCCAGCCCCATCTGGTGTCACCTCTCAAGGCACGGGCGAGTGGATCGGGTCGATCGTCCGGTTCCAACGTTGAAAGATCAAGGCCGCTGCGGCAACCCGAGGGTCACGGATCGCCCGTCCCGGGTCGTACCAACCGGTACCGCCCACCTCTCACCGCCGGACCCGGCAGCGCCGTCACGCGACAGATCCGTTGATCATGCCATGGCGTGTAGGGGGAGTCGCGGACAGCGCGATTCGGCCCGCTACGGAGATCTGAGCCGCTGCGAAGGGGTGCCGAGTGGTGGTTCTGTCGCCCGCGCACAGTAAGATTGGCGTGAGACGAAGACCCGGTGCGGAGTGACGGGTCACGGGTCCGGTGCGGGCCCGCGATCATCCGTCCGACTCGGGTCGAGCCGATCGCGATCCGCGGGCAACCGCGGCGACCGGCGCGTTCGACCCGTACCCCGGAATTGTCCCCGGTGCCGGTCCGCGTGCCGACGTCGCGCCTGTCCGCCGAACCCGCGTTCGACGTGCCCTGTGGCGCGCCGGGCGCGAGAAAGTGGCCGAGGGTGGCAGCGCAGGAAAATCAGCAGTACGGCGCCGAGTCGATCACCGTTCTCGAAGGGCTGGAGGCGGTCCGCAAGCGGCCCGGCATGTACATCGGGTCCACCGGCGAACGCGGTCTGCACCACCTCGTGTGGGAGGTCGTCGACAACGCGGTGGACGAGGCGCTGGCCGGCTACTGCGACACCATCGACGTGGTGCTGCTTGCCGACGGCGGCGTCCGGGTCACCGACAACGGCCGGGGCTTCCCGGTCGACCTGCATCCCAAGCTCAAGAAGCCGGGCGTCGAGGTGGCACTGACCGTGCTGCACGCGGGCGGCAAGTTCGACGGCAAGGCGTACGCGGTCTCCGGCGGCCTGCACGGCGTCGGCGTCAGCGTGGTAAACGCCCTCTCCACCAGGATGGCCGTGGAGATCCACAAGGACGGCTTCGTCTGGCGGCAGCAGTACCACCACTCCAAGCCGACCGCCCTGGAGAAGGGCGAGCCGACCGACCGCACCGGCTCGGCGGTCTCCTTCTGGCCGGACCCGGACGTCTTCGAGACCGTCGACTTCGACCTCCAGACGATCTACCGCCGGCTCCAGGAGATGGCGTTCCTGACCCGTGGCCTCACCATCCACCTGCTCGACGAGCGGGTCGCGGAGGGTGAGGAGGGCAAGCTCCGCGAGGTCACCTTCAAGTACGACGGCGGTATCGCCGACTTCGTCCGCCACCTCAACGCCTCGAAGACCCCGATCCACAAGACGGTGATCGAGTACGGCGCCGAAGAAGAGGGCATGTCGCTCGAGATCGCCATGCAGTGGAACGAGTCGTACGGCGAGTCGGTCTACACCTTCGCCAACAACATCAACACGCACGAGGGCGGCACCCACGAGGAGGGCTTCCGGGCCGCGTTGACAAGCGTCGTCAACCGGTACGGCACGGACAAGAAGCTGCTCAAGGGTGACGAGAAGCTCTCCGGTGAGGACATCCGCGAGGGCCTGGCCGCGATCATCTCGGTCAAGCTGACAAACCCGCAGTTCGAGGGTCAGACCAAGACCAAGCTCGGCAACACGCCGGTCAAGAGCTTCGTGCAGCGGGTCTGCAACGACCGGCTGGTCGACTGGCTGGACCGCAACCCCGCCGAGGCAAAGATCATCATTACCAAGGCTTCCCAGGCGGCCCGCGCCCGGATCGCCGCCCAGCAGGCCCGCAAGCTGGCCCGGCGCAAGTCGCTGCTGGAGTCCGGCTCGATGCCGGGCAAGCTGGCCGACTGCCAGTCCACCGACCCGCGCGAGTCCGAGGTGTTCATCGTCGAGGGTGACTCGGCCGGCGGTTCGGCCAAGCAGGGACGGGATCCGCGTACCCAGGCGATCCTGCCGATTCGCGGCAAGATCCTCAACGTGGAGAAGGCCCGGATCGACCGGGTGCTGAAGAACAACGAGGTGCAGGCGCTGATCACCGCGCTCGGCACCGGCATCCACGACGACTTCGACATCGAGAAGCTGCGGTACCACAAGATCGTGCTGATGGCCGACGCCGACGTCGACGGCCAGCACATCCAGACGCTGCTGCTCACCCTGCTGTTCCGCTTCATGCGCCCGCTCGTGGAACTGGGTCACGTCTACCTGGCCGCCCCACCGCTCTACAAGATCAAGTGGAACCGGAAGGGTGACGACGCGCAGTACGCGTACTCCGACCGGGAGCGCGACGGGCTGATCGCCCTGCGTCAGCAGAAGAAGCCGAACGCCAAGCCGGACGACATCCAGCGGTTCAAGGGTCTCGGCGAGATGAACTACCCGGAGCTGTGGGAGACCACGATGAACCCGGCCACCCGTACGCTGCGCCAGGTGACCCTGGACGACGCGGCAACCGCCGACGAGCTGTTCAGCGTGTTGATGGGCGAGGACGTGGAGGCGCGCCGCTCGTTCATCCAGCGCAACGCCAAGGACGTTCGCTTCCTGGACATCTGACGGATCGCCGTACCGGGTCGGAGCGCACCGACCCGGTACGGGTCCACAGAGTTATCCACAGCTTGGCCGGTATCCACAGCCGTTATCCACAGCGCAAAAGCGACACCAAGTCTGATAAGGGTTAACAGTGACCGATTCCCCCGAGTCCACACCTAACGAGCCCGAGGTCCCCGAGGCGCTGGCCGCCGTCGTCTCGCACGACCGGATCGAGCCGGTCGGGCTCGAGGTGGAGATGCAGCGCTCCTACCTCGACTACGCGATGAGCGTCATCGTCGGGCGGGCGCTGCCGGACGTCCGGGACGGGCTCAAGCCGGTCCACCGCAAGATCCTGTACGCCATGTTCGACTCCGGCTACCGCCCGGACCGCGGCTACGTGAAGTGCTCCCGGGTCGTCGGCGACGTGATGGGCCAGTTCCACCCGCACGGCGACTCGGCCATCTACGACGCCCTGGTCCGGATGGCCCAGCCCTGGTCGCTGCGCTACCCCCTGGTCGACGGCAACGGCAACTTCGGTTCGCCCGGAAATGATCCGGCTGCGGCCATGAGATATTGCGTTACGGCAAATGCCCGTATTCGCACCGCTGTCGGAAGCGTGCGGATCGGCGACGTGGTGCCCGGCGCCGTGTCGAGCAGCGAGACCGACATCGACCTCAAGGTCCGCGACCGCAACGGCGACCTGGTCCACGCCTCGAAGTTCTTCCACTCAGGTGAGCACCCGACGCTGCGGCTGCGCACCCGCGAGGGGTACGAACTGACCGGCACCCACAACCACCCCGTGCTCTGCCTGGTGGACGTGGCAGGCGTGCCGACCCTGCTCTGGAAGCTGCTCGCCGAGATCTCCCCCGGTGACCGGGTGGTCCTCCAGCGCAGCGTGCCGGACGAGATCGGCTACCCGATGCTGGAGCACGTCGAGGCCGCAGTCCTCGCCGGTGCCTTCGTCAGCGAGGGCTGGGTGTCCGAAAGTCGCGCTGGCTTCAACAACATCGATCGCGAGTTCTTCGTCCGGGTGCTCGCCGCATACGACCTGGCGGTCGGTGGGCCCCGCTACGTCAGCGAGCGGACGATTGCCTCCGGTAGCAGGCTGCACGAGTTGGACGTCCAAGACCTCACCGCACTGCGGGCCAGCGTTCTCGGCGAGATGATCGGCGCGCGGAGCGCGGACAAGTTCGTGCCGGAGTTCGTCTGGCAGGGGCCGGCCGCGATCAAGCGGGCCTTCCTCCAGGCAATCTTCGAGGGCGACGGATCTTCCTCGCTGCTGCCGCGCCACACCATCCAGATCAGCTACTCCACCCGCAGCGAGCGCCTGGCCCGCGAGGTGCAGCAACTGCTGCTGGAGTTCGGCGTGATCAGCAAGCAGTGCCGGTACGACAGCGGCGAGATCAAGGTCGTCGTCACCAATCGTCGCGACGCCCGGATCTTCGCCGCTCACGTCGGTTTCCTCGGCCGCAAGCAGGCCAAGCTGGAGTCGGAGCTGGCGTCGGTGCCGGCGAGCAGCACCGCGCTCTCCAGCGACCACGTGCCGCTGGTCGGTGACTTCATCCGGGAGCACGGCGCCAGCCGCTGGACCGAGCGGGACTGGCTTCGCCGGCACAACGTGGACCGGGTCGAGCGGTGGGAGCGGGACCGCGACGAGATCGCCGCCCGGATCACCAACACCGAGGTGCTCGACGTGGTCGAGCCGCTTGTCGACGGGCGCTTCTACTACGCCGAGGTGGCCGAGGTCGCGGACGCCGGGGTGCAGCCGGTCTACAGCATTCGGGTCGACACCGACGATCACTCGTTCGTCTCCGACGGGTTCGTCAGTCACAACACCGAGTGCAAGCTCGACCCGCTGGCCATGGAGATGCTGCGGGACATCGACGAGGACACCGTCGACCTGCAGGACAACTACGACGGTCGGGCCAAGGAGCCCACCATCCTGCCGTCGCGGATTCCGAACCTGCTGATCAACGGCTCCGAGGGCATCGCGGTCGGCATGGCCACCAAGATCCCGCCGCACAACCTGCGCGAGATCGGCGCGGCGGTGCAGTGGTGCCTGGAGCACCCCGAGGCCGACGAGGCCGACACCCTCGAAGCGCTGTTGGAGATCGTCAAGGGCCCGGACTTCCCCACCCACGGTCTGATCGTCGGTCAGTCCGGCATCCAGGACGCGTACCGCACGGGTCGTGGCTCGATCCGGATGCGGGCCGTGGTGGAGGTGGAGGAGGACAAGCGGGGCCGGCCGGCGCTGGTGGTCAGTGAGCTGCCGTACCAGGTGAACCCGGACAACCTGGCCGAGCGGATCGCCGAGCTGATCAAGGAGGGCAAGCTCGGCGGGATCGCCGACATCCGCGACGAGTCCTCCGGGCGTACCGGTATGCGGATCGTGCTGGTGCTCAAGCGTGACGCGGTCGCGAAGGTGGTGCTGAACAACCTCTACAAGCACACGCAGCTTCAGGAGACCTTCGGCGCGAACATGCTGGCGCTTGTCGACGGGGTGCCGCGCACGCTGAACCTGGCGCAGTTCATCCGCTACTACGTCGAGCACCAGATCGAGGTGATCCGACGGCGGACGGCGTTCCGGCTGCGTAAGGCGGAGGAGCGGGCGCACATCCTGCGCGGTCTGGCCAAGGCGCTGGACGCGCTCGACGAGGTGATCGCGCTGATCCGGCGCTCGCCGACGGTGGAGGACGCCCGGCAGGGTCTGATCCGGCTGCTGGAGATCGACGAGATCCAGGCCACCGCGATCCTGGACATGCAGCTGCGCCGGCTCGCCGCGTTGGAGCGGCAGCGGATCCTCGACGACCTGGCCAAGCTGGAGGTGGAGATCGCCGACCTCAAGGACATCCTGGCCAAGCCGGAGCGGCAGCGTCGGATCGTCTCGGAGGAGCTGGGGGAGATCGTCGCCAAGTGGGGCGACGACCGACGCACCAAAATCATTCCGTTCGACGGTGAGGTCTCGATGGAGGACCTCATCGCGCGCGAGGACGTAGTCGTGACGATCACCCGGACCGGGTACGCCAAGCGGACCAAGGTTGATCTCTACCGATCGCAGCGGCGGGGCGGCAAGGGCGTCAGTGGCGCCACGCTGCGGCAGGACGACATCGTCAGCCACTTCTTCGTCTGCTCGACGCACGACTGGATGCTGTTCTTCACGAACAAGGGGCGGGTGTACCGGGCCAAGGCGTACGAGCTTCCGGAGGCCAGTAGGGTGGCCAAGGGCCAGCACGTGGCCAACCTGCTCGCCTTCCAACCGGACGAGCAGATCGCACAGATCATCGAAATCCCGAATTACCAGGTGGCGCCCTACCTGGTCCTGGCGACGAAGAACGGCCTGGTGAAGAAGACGCGGCTTGAGGAGTTCGACTCCAACCGGTCCGGCGGCATCATCGCGATCAACCTGCGCGATGAGGACGAGCTGGTCGGTGCTGCGCTCGTCGCTCCCAGCGACGACCTGCTGCTGGTCTCGAAGAACGCCCAGGCGATCCGGTTCAACGCCACGGACGAGGCACTGCGCCCGATGGGTCGGGCGACCTCCGGTGTGATCGGCATGCGCTTCAGCGAGGAAGATGAACTGTTGGCCATGGAGGTCGTCCGGGAGGGTCTGGACGTTCTGGTGGCCACGAACGGCGGATACGCGAAACGTACCCCGATCGAGGAATACCCGGTGCAGGGCCGGGGAGGTAAGGGTGTGCTGACTGCGAAGATCACCGAGCGACGCGGTGGTCTGGTCGGCGCTGTCGTGATCGACCCGGACGATGAGCTGTTCGCTATCACCAGCAACGGTGGCGTCATCCGGACTCCGGTGAAGCCTGTACGCCGTACGCGTGACCGGAACACAATGGGGGTCAAGCTGATGGACCTTCCGGACGGCGTGACTATCGTGGCGATTGCTCGCAATGCCGACGAGCCTGACGAACAGGACTAGTTGAATGACGGAGACACAGGCGAAGTCGGGGAACGCGGGGACCTCGGCCAACCCGGTCGACGAGGAGGCCGCGAAGAGCGGCACGCCAGCGACCGGCCGCGCGGCCGTGGGCCGGGCCACCGTCCCTGCCGACGCGCCTGCCCCGAAATTCACCCGGGCTCCCGGTATGGCCCCACCCCCGGACAAGCCGACAGACGCACCGGAGGGCGACGCCGCCGAGGAGAAGTCGGCCGAGAGCGGCGGCACCACGGAGGCCACCGCGACCTCGGTCGGCAAGCCGTCCCCTGTCCAGCCGACGGTCGCCTCAGCGGGCAAGCCCTCTCCGGGGACGACCGGGGTCCTGCCGGCGGCCAGCACCAGCACTACCGGTACCCAGCCCCGGGTGACCGGGGTCGGTCCGAAGCCGGACGCGACCCGGTCGTTCGGGCTCGGCCGCCCGGCGAACGGTGGTGGCCTGCCCCCGGGGGTGAGCACGGCGGTGGGTGCCGCACGGGTCGGTGAGGCGGTACGCGCCGCGCGTACCTCGGTCAGCTCGGCTGCCTCACGCGGGCCGCGCCGGGCCCGGCTGAACCTCAAGCGGATCGACCCGTGGTCGGTGATGAAGTTCGCCTTCGCGGTGTCGGTGGTGCTGTTCATCGTCATCGTCGTGGCGACCTCGGTGCTGTACCTGGCGTTGGACGCGATGGGCGTGTTCAGCAGCGTGAACGACAGCCTCGGCGACCTGGTGAACGCGGGTGGTGGTCAGAGCACGGAGGGCTTCCAGATCACCGCACGCGGGGTGATCTTCAGCTCGGCGTTGATCGGCCTGGTCAACGTCGTGCTGTTCACCGCGCTGGCCACCCTCGGGGCGTTCGTCTACAACGTCTGCGCCGACCTGGTCGGCGGCATCGAGCTGACCCTCGCCGAGCGGGACTGACAGTTCTTCGACGCCGGTCCGTGCCGCCCTTCGCGGTGGTGCGGGCCGGCGTTTCCGTACCCGTAGCTCCTGCCCTGCCGGCGCGGGGTCAGCGGCCGGTTTCGCGCGGGGCGGCGGTTCGGTCCGCGCGGGATGCCGCATGCTGGCGTCTCTGCGGCCAGGCCCGCGCGGGATGCCGCATGCCGGCGTTTTCGGCGGCTCAGTTACCCCGGGATGCCGCACGTGGGGGGCGAGCGGCCAGGTCCGCACGGGTCGGCGGTCAGGTCTGCGCGGGATGCCGCATTTGGGGGCCTCCGGCGGCTGGGTCGGCCCGGGATGCCGCATCATGCGGGAGGTCCGTCGGGGCGGTAACCCGGTGTACCCGCCTCCGGTACTCGGGTAGGTTCAGAGGGCGACGTGGGGATGGCTGGCGAGCCTGGCCCCGATTTGGGGGGCGCTGGGCGGATGGGTTAACCTTGCTCGTCGCTACGCGGGGCTATAGCTCAGTCGGTTAGAGCGCAGAGCTGATAACTCTGAGGTCGCTGGTTCGATTCCAGCTAGCCCCACCGCACATGGTCCGACGGCACGTCGAGCGTGAGGGGCAGCCCCGATGTTCAAGAAGCTGTTGATCCTGGTCGGTGTCGTCGGCGTGGCCGCGGTGGTGGCCAAGAAGGTCAAGGAAGCCAACGACGAGCGCGCTCTCTGGCACGAGGCGACCACCTCGCCAGACCTGCGTTGACGCGTCCGCTCCGACCTGCGGCCGTAGCGCGGTGACGGGGCCCTAGCTCAACTGGCAGAGCACTGCCTTTGCAAGGCAGGGGTTAGGGGTTCGAGTCCCCTGGGCTCCACCAGCACTTCCCTTGGTTGATCTCGGGCCGAGTACAGCCATGCGTACAGCCAAACCCCCTGAAACGAGTCGCCTAGCCCTCCGCTGGTCGGCGTACTCCGAGTGTGGGCAACCCAGCCCTTCGCAATCTGAATGATCGTCACTTTGAGTGTTCGTCAGTAGATGTTAGGCGTTAGCCTGTGGACGAACTTGTGTACGAACGACCCCAATCTGTGGGGTTCCGGTGGACGACACACCACTACCTGTGGATGAACTACATCGCTGGAGTTTGTCGCACGTCGCGGCTACGCTATGCAGTGAGCACGAAGAACCCCGGTTGAAGTTGACCGAGGTCGACACTTCAGCCGGGGTCCATCAGCGTTGGTCGCGCAGACCGGAACCCTACACGCTCCGGAGCATCCGGGGCGACTGCCACCGGTGGGCAGGGCTGGTTGTGTCCAGCTCACGACAGGGGGTGAAACTGATGAGCCGTAACGAGCGACACGTAACGCGTAATCCCGAAGGCGGGTGGGACATCACCAAGCCGGGTTCGGCACGACGCAGCGGTCACGAACGTACCCAGGCGGATGCGATCGACCGCGCCCGCCAGATCGTCGGGAACTCCGGCGGAGGCGAGATTGTGATCCACAATCGCCAGGGGCAGATCCGTGACTCGGATACCGTGCACCCCGGTAACGACCCGAACCCGCCCCGTGATCGCCGTTGACAGAGTGGCGTGAGCAAGAAACCGGTCCGCTGATCCTTGGGGTTGGCGGGCCGGTTTCTCACTTGCCTTCCCCACCGAGTATGCGATCGATAGCGGAGGTTGCCTGACGAGCACGCGCCGGCAGGACGTGGCCGTAGGTGTCAGCCGTCATCCGGATTGTGGAGTGCCCGAGCAGCTCCATCACCGTGCGCAACTCCTCGCCCTGGTCGAGCAGGAACGTGGCGAAGGCGTGCCGAAGGTCGTGCAGGTGCAACCAGTTCAGTCCGGCCGCCGCGCGGAGCTGCTCGAAGCGCCGGTTAACGTTCCGCGGCTCCGTCGGCGTACCGATCGTGCTCGCGAAGACTAGGCCGTGATCCGACCACACCTCGCCGGCCGCAAGCCGCTCCTTGGCCTGACGTACCCGCTGCGACTCCAACGCCCGCACCGCCAGTTTCGACAGCGGCAGCGGACGGCTCGACCGGTGCGTCTTCGGCGGGACGAACTCCAAGCCACGGTCGGTGCGCTGGAGCGTCTGCCGCACGAACAGCGCCTTACCCGGAAGGTCGACATCCGACCAGCGCAGGCCCAGCAGCTCAGCCCGCCGGAGTCCGGTTACCAACGCCAGCACGAACAGCGATTCCAACCGGTCACCAGCCAGCACCGACAACAGCGTCTTGGCTTCCTCCGGCGTCAGTGCACGTCGCTCGATGCGACCGAGAGCCGGCGGCTTGGCCGCTTTGGCGACGTTGCGCGGCACTAGATCCATCCGCTCAGCGTCGGCCAGGGCGACGCGTAGCACCGCGTGAACCTTGATGATGCTGGCCGGTGCCAGCTTGCCCCGAAGTCCGGTCAGGAACCGCTGCACCTCGCGAGGCGTCAGCCGATCGAGCTTCACCCGACCCAGCCCCGGAACAAGGTGCTTCGTGACGGCCAGGCGGTAGCGGACCAGGGTCGAGGGACGGGTACCGTCGTGCGCCTTCACATCGCGCAGCCACTCGGTCAACCATGCTTCCACGGTCCGGGGCGGCGCGGTGAGGTCGACGCCGAGCTGTAGTTGCCGCCGCAGCTCGTCGCGCTTCCGGACCGCCTCAGCTTCGCTCTTGGCGTAGACGTACTTCCGCTTCCGCTTGCCATCGATCCAGCCGAGATCGATCACCGCAGCCCACACGCCCGGCCGCTGCTCGTAGACCGAGCCTTCCCCGTGAGATCGACGCCGCTTCCCGGTCATGCCGCGAACTCCTCATCTGCCGACAGGAACTCATCGATGGCCGCCAGCGGAATCAGCCGAGCACGACCCGCCTTGATCGAGCGGAGCCGGCCGGAGCGCATCAGAACGTAGACGGTGTCGCGGCAGACGCCGAGCAGGGCGGCGGCTTCGGCCGGTCGGACGCTCCTGGGCGCGACCACGCGGGAGTGGCTGAGGGTGGTCATCACGCACGTCCTTCCTGATCGAGGGAGCCGGAACCGGTCAGCGGCGACGTGCCCTGCGCTGCCTTGTCGCGTGCTGTCAGGAGTGCGGCCTTCCATTGGGCGCGTTGGGACAGGGCACGTAGGAGTCGGTGTTGCAGGGGGGCGACGTCGGGGTCGTCGGGTCGGGCGAGTTCCCACGCGTAGGCGGGTGGGGCGTCCTGTTCGACGGGGTCGGCGTCGGCCGCGCCGGTGGTGACGCCGAGAAGGTTGCGGACCCAGGCGCGGGCGTCAGCGCGGTGGTCGGCGAGTGTCTTTCCCGACCAGTCGCGGGAGACGAGGATGCGTCGACCGCCGATGCCGAGGGTGGCCCGTTGGTGGACCTTGCCCTTACAGCGGCCCGGTTGCAGCCGTCCGTGGGCTTTCTTGGGTTGGATGCCGTAGAGCAGCCAGTTCGCGCACCGCTCGTTGCACGGCGTGATCCGTAGTTCGTGCCAGAGCCGGTCGAGGTGGTCCCGTTGCCGGTCCGTCTCGGCCTTGTGGCAGTCCGCGGCGCTCTTGGTGATGTACTTCGTGATGTAGCCGATCGTGCGGTCAGCGTGGACGGTGCCGGGGGTGACGCCTTCGGCGTGAACCTGGGTGCCGAAGCGCACGACGTGCGCGGGTTCGGCGTCGGGGTCGGTGTCGATGTCGTCCAGGGCGTCAGCCCACGGGGGCAACTCCTCCCCGCTGTCGGGGTCCACCCAGCAACCGTGATCGCCATCCCACACGGGAGGCCGGTCGAGGGTGTACCGGGGTGCGTCGGCTGAGGGCCACCAGACTTGGTGGTAGGTGGCGGCGGCGACCTGCCTTAGCACCGCCCGGGAGATGGTGCCGCGGATGGCAAAGTGCGCGTGCGGAGCCAGTCGGCGTTGGGGCTCGACGCATCCGGCGTACTGGACGTTCCAGCCCACGCACCGCCTGAGGTTTTGCCAGAACCGGTCCAGTAGCCGGGCGAAGTGCACCGCATCCCACGCCGCCCGCCGGTAGTCGTACGAGTCGGGGTCGAACGGGGTGCCGTCGGGCAGGACACGGCCGTAGGAGCCGAGCGTCAGCGACAGCCACATCGACGGCCGATGTTGCGTGCCGTCCGGCGCGACGTAGACCCGGCCGACCGTGCGCGGTTCGACCTTCTTCCGTGGCAGGTCGGGGGCGTCCTGTCGGCGGCGGGTGGAGCGTTTGCGGCGCCCACCGAGGCCGAGTTCCTCTCCGTCGTGGCCGGGGGCGATCTGCCCGCGCAGCCCTTCGGCGGCAGTGGCTTCCTCGACCTCCGCGATCGCCTGATCGATGGCCGGGATTTGGTCGAACTGTGCGGAGCGTTGGGCTTCGTCGCGGGCGAATTCCAGGTGAGCGCGGAGCATGACCAGCTCCCGTTGCGCATCACTGGCCGGATAGGGGCCGAACGGGTTCGGTTCGTCGGCGCGGTGCCAGCCTTCCCGGATCTGGGTCTGCCGCAGCCGCCGGGCACGCTTCGCGCACGGCGAGCACTTGTCTTCCCGGGTCGACCCGCAGGGCAGGTCGATGACCTCAGTCAGACCGGAGTGCAGGTCGGTGCGGCGCAGGGTCACCGGGCGCAGGCACACGCCGTACTCCGCGGCCATCTCGGTGAGCACCCGGCGGGACATGGGCATGGCCAGGCGAGCAGCACGCGATCCAGCCGCCGGCGGCACGACGGCGGGCAGGTCGGCCGGTGGGGTGTCGGGGGTGAGGCCGGGCAGGGTCGGGGCGGTCAACAGGTCACCTCCGGGATCTCGAACAGCGCGGGTTGGGTCGTGGCAAGCGACGTGCGGCGTGCCGGGCCGACGTGCGAGGCCCAGCGGGTGGCCGCAGCGTGGTGCCGTGGGCAGGCGACTTCGGCGCGGTAGTGGCCGCTGCCGGGCCGGCCGGCTTCGATCAGGGCGGTGGCCCACCTGCCGCAGCGGGCGCAGTAGGTAGGCCACCGGGCGGTCATAGCGATCAGTGCCGGCAGCCGGAGCAGTGCAGCCCGACGCAGCTGGACGTGCGGGAGCGGAGTAGGACGGCGAGGACGACCAGGACCAGGACCACACCCGCGATCAGCGGTGCCGCCGCACGAACAGCGTTGGTGATCTGGACGGCGGCGTAGCCGACACCGGCCACGGCGGCGATGCCGGGGACGGTGGCGGCGGCGGCGATGACGTGGCCGCGGCGCAGTCGACGCACCACCGGCGGGGCGGCAGTCGGGGTATCGAGGAACCGCACCGTGACCGTCACCCGATCGCTGCCGGGAAGCTGCTCCGGGGCGGTCATGGACAGCAGCCGACCGGAGTCCCGGACCAGGGCAACGGTGGCGGCGACCTCGGCCGGGGTGCCGACCACGCGACGGGCAAGTGCGACGGGCCGACGCTGCACGCGGGCGAGTTGGGTGCGTGTCATCGGGTGACCTCCGAAGTGAAGACGTGGCCGTTGCGAGGGGTCTGGACGACGGACGACACCAGCGCCGAGCGCACTGCGGTCGGGGCCGAGGCGACGGGTTCCGGGATCACGACCGGGGCCGGGTCGGTCGGCAGGTCAGCCGGAGTCATGTCATCCGGCTCGTCGACAGGTTCCTCACTGCGCACCGGGACGGGTGCCGTTTTGGTGGTGCCGGTGAGGACGAGCTTGGACAGGGCGAGGAACGCCAGCGCCGGCACCGAGGACAGCAGGCGGGAGGAGAAGCTGTCGTTGGCTACCGCGATCTGCGCGGCCAAGGACAGCGCGACCGCGGCGACGAGCAGAACCAGCGGGTAAGCCACCGAGGCGTCCGGGTCGCGGCGACGGCGACGACGGATGACCAGCAGGGCGGCGGCCGGCATCAGTTCGGAGATGACGGCGTTGGACCAGCCGAACCACTCACCGGTGCCCGCCGGGGCGTGGGCCATGGTCCAGTCCTTGACGTGGGTGAACGACGCAGCACCGGCCATCCCGCCCACGGCCAGGAGGATGACGACCAGGGCGACGCCTTCGAGGCGTTCGGCGTTCAGGAACCGGCGCACGAGGTCACCTCCCGGTCAGTCGCGTTGGTCTGGGTGGTCGGGGTGGGGCGGAGCCAGGCACGCAGGTTGCGCAGGTAGATCGCGCCGTAGACGAAGCAGGAGACGAGGAAGCCCCACTGCCCGGTGGCGATCGAGTACGCCAGCCACAGCCCTTGGGCGGCGAGGCCGACAGCCCAGCCCGTCCACGAGCGCTTGCCCGCGAGGTAGAGGCCGGTGACACCGACCGCCATCAGCAGCCAGGACCACAGTTGGTGGCTCATGCCGCCCACCCCCACGCTTCGGCGTCTTCGGCGGCGATTTCGGCGTGCTGGCGCAGGGCGGCGGCGATGATGTCGGCGGCGTGCGGGTCGGGGGTGCAGTAGGGGCACTGCTGGTCGGGGTCGGTGTGGGTGAGGTCGAGGCAGGTGCGGCGGATGGGCCGGCGGGTGAGTCGACGGGTACGCATCGGAGAACTCCCGGAAGGTCAGCGGTGGGTGGGGGTGACGTGCACGCGGATCCACTCCGGCGGTTCGCCGGTGCTGGCGACGGCTTCGGAGAGGCAGCGCCACAGCGCCCACGCCTCGTTGGGGGTCAGGTACATGCGGCGGCGACCGGAGCCGACCGCGAGGTAGAGGTCGGCGTCGGGGGTGACCCGGACGGTGACCGGGACGGACGCCTTCTCGACGTGCGGGGCGCGCAGCCGGTAGAAGCGGCGCGGCTCCTGCTGGTCGGGTTCGTCGGCGTAGGGAATCCGGACGGGGGTGCCCTCGGGCAGCTCGTCGGAGGTCATCGCGGGTCACTCCCGTTCGTGGTGTTGAGGTCCAGGGCGTTGAGCAGTGACGGCGGCAGCAGCGGCGCGTCCTGCTTCGGCGTGCTCGGCCGGTAGGTGTGCCGCCCATTGCCGTTGCCGTTGGTGCGTGGCTTGACGACCACCGGGGCCGGAGCCGGGTCGGGTTCGGGCTGGACCTCTGGTGGGGCGGGGAAGGTCGCGGCCATCTCGCGGATCACGTCATCGGGCAGGTAGGAGAACCGCACCCGCGCCGGTTCCGGCTGACCGTCGAGCAGCACGTAGGCGACGCCCTTAGCGGACTGCGGGATCTGGTCCGCGAGCGCTCCCCGGTCGCGGGCACCGTCCCCGAGCAGTAGGTCGACGTGGGCGCGTTCGGTGAGGCCGAGGGCGATGCGGGTGGGGAAGAAGTCCCGGACCGAGACGACTTCCTTGCGCGGGTCCTGGGTCGCGGCGACGACCAGCACACCGAGCCCGGCACCTTGGGTGAGCAGCAGGCCCAGGGCTTGGGTGATGCGCTGGCGGATGTCGCTGTCGGGCAGGAACGCCAGCAGGGCGGCGATCTCGTCAATCACCACGACGATCAGCGGCTCATCCCCCGTCGGCGTATGCACCCGCACCTTGCCCCGCAACTGCTGCTGCCGTGCGCGCATCCGGGCCACGGCGTCGTCGAGGAGGTCAGCCATGCGGGTCCAGTCGTCATCGACGTACCGAGAGAACAGCGCCCGGCCGATGGACAGCTCCATGCCACCCTTCGGGTCGATCGCCCACACCCTGACGAGGCCGGAGCGGATACCGGCAGCGAGGGAGCGCAGCAGGGACCAGATGACCGAGCCCTTGCCCATCCGCGTCGCGCCACCGATCAGCACATGCGTGGCCAGCAGCCGCAAGCAGTACGTCGCGAGGTCCTCCCGCACGCCCAGCGGCAGGGCGGTGAAGTCCGGACGGACCGGCACGGGCAGCGGCGCAACAACGCGGGTCAGCGGGTCACGGCGGATCAGCACCAACCACACCTGCCGAGGCCGGTCACGAAACCGCACCCGATCTACGAGTCGGAGCAGCCAGGCGAGGCGACCCGACCGGGCCGGGGGTGCCTGACGACGGCCGGAGAAGACCCGGCAGTGCCGGGTGCCGAACGAGTACGCCAGATCCCGCGCGGCCTTCTGGTAGACCTCCGGGTTTTGGCCCTTCGGCATCCGCACCACCAGCTCATCGGTGGCGTACGAGCAGCGCACCGACAGCAGCCGCGGCAGCACTTCGCCGCCGTCGTACTTCTTGACCAGCCCGCACAGGGACATGACCTCGTGCCACTGACGCCGGTACACCCACAGCCGCCGCCACACCGTCACCAGCCGGAGCACGACCAGGCGGTGAAACGAGTCCCGGCCGCGCCACCACCACACGCCAGCACCAGCCGAGAGGACGCCCACGACCAGCAGGTGAGGCCACCAGCCATGCGACCGGTAGACGGCGACGGCGACCAGGACCAGCGCGACGGCAGGCCAGGAACGCCGGTGCCGCACCGCGAACACGACAAGGCGCACCACCGCCAGGACCAGGCGAGACAGCAGGAACAGAACCGTGAGCGTCCAGACGATCGGCCACGGGGCCGTGATCTGGAACCGGCGGAAGTTCACCAACGGCGCACGCATCAGGCCACCGCCTTGCGGTTCTGCTCCTGCTGCGCGGTCCACAACTCGGCGCAGACCTTGTGCACCGCAGTGCCCTTCGGGCTCCGGCAGATCGCCGGCTGACCGCAGATCACACACGGGACCGGCTCGCCGGCACCCGCGCCACGCGTCCAGTCCAGAGAAGTTGGCATGATGAAACCGCCCTTCCAGGCCGACAGAGGTTTCGGACAGGGCAGCGGGGCGGCCGGCTTTCCTAGGGCATGGGCCGCCCCGCGCCACCACCAGTCAGGCAGCCGCCTTCACGGCCGGCGTCGACAGGGACTCACGAGCTTCGGCCAGCACCCCGGCCAACCGGTCGATTTCGGCCCGGGGCAGGAACACCGCCACGTTGTTGCCGATTTCGCCCAGCTTCAGCACCACCCGGTCCTCGTCGGGGTGGGACCGGAACCACAGCTCGGTGTCGGGGTGAATGTGAACATCCGCCGAGACGTGGGCCATCAGGCAGCCTTACCGCGCGTCTCGGCCAGGGTCTTCGGCGCGACCAACGCGGTCGCCCGGTACGAGAACGCCAACCGGCCGTTCGACCCGACGTACGGCGTCACGGTCAGGCCCTCGAACTCCACCGGCTGGAACGGACCCACCGGCGGAACAGGCTGCACATCCGCCAACACCTTGATCGACACCTCACGCGACCGGGCACCAAGCTCCGGGTCCATGTCCATCACCCGGCACTGCCACACCCGCTGACCCGTCACCTTGTCCTTGGCCGGCGTCCGCTGCCGAGTCGCCTCGTTGAAGTCCTGCGCCTCCGCAATCGAGTCCGGCACGAACACCGCACCGTGCGGAAACACCGCCTCAAACGGAACCGAGAACCGCGTACCACCCCTGAGGGCCATGTCCTGCTCCTTCGCTGCTGCGACTTGACCGGCAACCCGGTCTCTGTGATGCAAGCAACCTAACAACTGATAGGCATATCAGTCAACTGTTAGGTACGAAGTTCTTGCACTGCGTCACTGAGCAGGCGGAATCCCTTTCATCTGTTAGGTCGCTGGTAACCTGCAACCAGCGCAACGCGTGCACGATCGCCGACCAGCAGGGAGCACCGCGATGACCTCTCCGCAGGGCCGTACCGAGCGGCCGGAGGCCCGGCATCAGCAGGTGGCGCGCAACATCCGCAACGAGATCGAGGCCGGTCGGCTCGTCCACGGCACTGCCCTGCCCTCGACCAGAAAGCTCGCCGAGGAGTGGGGCGTCAGCGTCTTCACCATCTCGGAGGCGATGAAGGTCTTGGCTGACGAAGGACTGGTCATCAACGAGTCCCGGTCCAAGCGTGTGGTAAACGCTCCCGACCAGCTGCGCCGCAGCGAAGTTCGTCCCCAGCGTCCCCGCGTGATCCTGATCGGCGGATACGCCGGCAGCGGCAAGACCGAGTTGGGGCGCATCCTGGCGCGCGAGACGGGTTGGCCGATGCTCGACAAGGACACCCTCACTCGGCCGGTGGTCGAGGCAGCGCTAGAGACGCTGGGTCTGTCGCCCCACGATCGGGAGTCGCAGACATACCTGAACACGATCCGTCCGAGGGAGTACGAAGCCCTCCAGGACGCAGCCAGCGAGAACGTGCAGTGCGGCAACAGCGTGATCGTGACCGCGCCGTTCATCCGCGAGTTCAACGATCCCGCGTGGATGGCTCGGACCCGCGCCTACTACGAAGCCGCGAAAGCGGTCCCGGTGGTGGTCTGGGTGTACTGCGACGGCGACACGATGCTGACCTACGTACGCCGCCGGGGAGCGGCCCGCGACGCGTTCAAACTGGCCGACTGGAACCGATACCTGGACGTCATCAATCTCGACTTCCGGCCGCCAGGTGAGCACTTCGTGGTGGACAACTGCGCATCGAGCCGGCCCTTGCAGGAACAGGCCAAGGAACTGGTGAAGGGAATCCTCGCGGACGAGGCACCCTGATGCGCGGCGTGATCCTCTACGGCCCACCAGCATCAGGCAAGGACACCGTCACCACCGCCCTGCATGACCTCGACGCCCGATTCACGCTGTACCAGCGCCTGAAGGTAGGACCAGGCCGTACCACCGGCTACCGGATGACCGACGCGGCGACGCTCGACCAGCTGCGCGAGCGTGGCGAAGTCGTCTGGGAGAACCACCGGTACGACGCTCGTTACGTGGTGGACCGTCCGTCACTGGCACAGCAGTTGTCGACCGGTGTGCCGGTCGTGCACCTGGGCCAGCGTGCCGCCGTTGCTGCGGTCACCGCAGCCGTTGTCGGTGCCTGCTGGTTGGTCGTCTACCTCTGGTGCCCGCGCGAGGTTGCCGAGCAGCGGATCGTCTCGCGGAACACAGGCGACACGGCCGCACGTCTGCGGGCATGGGACGACACCGAACCCTTGGCCGAGCGCGATCTCTTCCTGAATACGGCCGAGATGTCCCCGCCTGCTGCGGCCGAGGTCATTCACCGTCACGTCCTGGGCGACGCGCGTCCGGCGATATCCAGAAGCTGACTCCGGACAGGAGACGGGGATGGGTACCGGGTGGCGAAAGAGGCGGTAGGGCGGTCAGGCAGATAGCCGGCGGAGCACTCAGCTCAGCGGAGGGTGATCCCAGGAGACGGCAGTGCGCGATCAAGGCAGGCACCTTGTTCCCGACGGACGCCGCTGCGGGTCGCGGGTTGCTCGGTCGTTGCGGGTGTATGGGTGCCGGTCGGTTGGGTGGTGTCGTGGTGGGTCTTGGTCTGCTCGGAGCTTTCTGTGATCTGTTGCCGAATTGGCCTGTACTAGATCAAGCGCGCTCCGCGCGGCGCGGGCCGGGCGCGGTAACCGGCTCCTGACGGAGCCGCCGCCCCGCCCGCCTTCGGCGGCGGGGCGGAAAGTCAGCCGGCCCGAAAGCCACGCCCGCCCCGCGCGTCACCCACTGGTTCCGTGAAGGGAACGGGTGACGAGTCCCGGAGGTCGACCGGGACCAAGACGACAACGTCCTACCTCACGTCACATCCAGCCTCACGACGGGGAACCGCGGACCGGTCGACGGCCGGGCCGGGCGAGTTGCCGAACGGAATCACGCCGACCGCTCATCGATCCGAGGTGGGGAAGGGTAGGGGTGAGGAAGGGTCAGAGGGTGGGGCGGGGGGTTGGGGTCAGAGATTGTGCCTCCGGCGGGGGCCAGACGACTCCAGGATGGAGTTGCCGAACGGTTCCGGCCGCGGGTGGTAGTGGTTGAGGGATGCCATCCCGTCCACCGCCGACCCAGGCAAGCCGAGCAGACCAGGGCCAGGGTGACAAGGTCGTTCGTCCGGTAGGGCGCTCCACCTTGTCACCCTGGCCCTGGCCCGCTCCACGATGTGTGGGTCGGCGGCAGACGGGATGACAGCGGGGTCACTCCTGGTCAGGACGTTCAGGATGATTCTTGCCATCGGCCGCTACTCGGAGCCAGAACTAGAGCTCAGCCACAGTCGCCGCGATCTTCTCAGCCAGCGACGGCTTCACTTTTCCCGACACCCGTACCAGCACTCGCCCCTCATCGGTTCGATACTGATATTCAGAACCGAGGATTGGTGCCGCATCTAGAAGGCCCTTGATGTACTCCGCCCGTCGGTCGGCGTCTTCGACAGTTGCGAACACCTCAATCACCAGCCCGCGATTGATCGTGTACGGGTCGGAGGCTTTGTCTCCGCCAGGCAGTTCGGCTGAGGCGCGGGAGGTGTATCCCCTAGGGCGACCGAGAAGGTCGTTCGGGTCGGTGTCCTCGTCCTGCACCGCCCCACGAGTCAGGCCAAGGTCGGCCCTAACGAGCTTGGCAAGGACGGTCTTCGCGTCGAGTGCCTTGTTGGGCTCAGGATCTTTGATCGGGGACGGGGCAGCGACGGTACCGATCGGGTCTCTAGGGCCGGTGCTATCAGTGCCACAACCAGTAAGCGCGAGCGTCAGCACGGCTGCTACGGCAAGGATGTGTCGGATGCGCATTGGCTGATGATGCAGGTCTAGAGCGGCCGGCGGTGGATGTCCGACGGTGACCGGAGGTGTCGAATGGCCGACAGCCTAAACGAGCATGGGAAGGGATCTCCCGCTGGCTGTACAGCCATTCGTACAGCCAAGCCGACCGACGAACACTGCCCGAGGCCGACGGCTAGCGACACGGCAAGCAGGCCAGCGGCGGTCACCGACGCTGGCCGACAGGAGTCTTGATCTTTGCAAGGCAGGGGTTAGGGGTTCGAGTCCCCTGGGCTCCACGCATCTTTCTGACCTGCTGTTTGTTGCGATATTTGGTCTCATGTGAACCATCGGGCTTTCCGAGCTGGTGGGGCGGGTACACGACCACGAGCGGGTGACGGCCACGGCCTCCGTCCGCCTGGTTTCGGTGGAGGACCTGGCCCGAGGTGTAGAGGTGTCCGCTGGGTAGCAGAGACCATTCGCGCCCGTCGCGCCTCGGCCGCTGAGCCCTCCGCCGCCAGTAGCTCGGGCGAGGTGCGGTTCGAGCGGCGGCGCCTTCCAAAAGCATTGACGGATGGCATTCCCTTGGCTAAGTTGATCTTTCCATGACGTACTGACGCGGGGGCTCGGATGTCTGTCGATTCAACGTTGGGTGCACGCACCCGTTCAACTCGCCGCAGGCTCGTTGAGATGGCCGCCTCACTGCTCCTGCTCGCCACTGGCTCGACTCTGATGGCGTCGCCGGCGTCGGCGGCTGTTGAGGCGAAGGTGTCCGGTCCGCCAGTAATCGACTTCCCAAACGGGAACAGCGTTTCTGCAGGTGGACAGCTTGCCATCCGGTTCGGCGCGAGCGGTGACACCACGGTGACCCGGTTTCGGTACAGCGTCGGCAACACCACCCTGGGCAGCGAGGTGCCGGCTGCGCAGGACGGAACGGCCACTGTGACGATCGACGTAGGCACCGTGACCGGTGAGCGTCCGGTGTACGCGGTGTCGGTCGACCGCAGAGGTCGGATCAGCTCCATGACGCAGGGCGCCTTCACGGTCTACGCCGTCTGGAGTCTCCAGGGCCGAGCCATTGACGCGAACACCTGGTTGCCGGTGGAGGGGGCGACGATCCGACTGGAGCCGGCTGGGGTAGAGGTTGTCACCGGCCCGGACGGCATCTTCCAAGTCGCCGTCGACCCGGGCCTCTACACCCTCACCGGCACCTATGCCGGCCCGCCCAGCCTCTCGGGCAGCAGCCAGCCGTTGGAACTCGACGGTCAGGGACTGTGGTTCGACCTGCTCCTGCTTCCGGATCCCGCGAGCTGATGACCAACAACCGCTGCGATGAGGGTTTCACCTCTCCGCCGGAGGAGCCGACGTTGTCAGCGCTGAAATCAGCGAGCGGTGGTCCGGGGTGACGCAGGGCAGGTGGTCGGCGGCAGGCTAGCGTCGGAGGGGTGAGCAACGGATCTCCCCGCGTCCTGCCTGCCGACGGTGACCTCGGCGAGGCGGCCGCCGTGCTGCGTACGGGTGGGTTGGTGGCCTTTCCGACGGAGACCGTCTACGGGCTGGGGGCGAACGCGTTGGACGCGCGGGCGGCGGCCCGGATCTTCGAGGCGAAGCAGCGGCCGAGTTTCGATCCGCTGATCACCCATCTCGCCGACGTGGCGGACCTGGAACCGCTTGTGGGGTCGGTTTCGCCGGCCGTGGCGGCGCTTGCGGCCCGGTTCTGGCCGGGGCCGTTGACGCTGATTGTGGACCGGCCGGAGGAAATCCCACCGATCGTGACCTCCGGGTTGGACAGCATGGCGGTGCGGGTGCCGGACCACGAGCACGCTCGGCGGTTGATCGCCGCTGCCGGGGTTCCGGTGGCCGCGCCGAGCGCGAACCGGTTCGGCCAGCTCAGTCCGACCCGTGCCGAGCACGTGGTGCGCGGGCTGGGGGCAGCTGTGGACGTGGTGCTCGACGGCGGGCCGACCCGGTGTGGGATCGAGTCGACGATCGTGGACGCCCGTGGGGACCTGCCGGTGGTGCTGCGGCTCGGTGCGTTGCCGGTCGAGGAGTTGGAGAAGATCGCCGGGCCGGTGACGGTGCGGCCGGGTAGCTCGGGGCAGCCGGTCGCGCCGGGGACGTTGGCCGCGCACTACGCGCCGCGTACGCCGTTGCGGTTGGTGTCCGGCGCGGAGTCGGCGGGGGCCGGCGGTGCGGGATGTGGGTATCTGGCGTTCCGGGACCGGCCGGCGGGCGGCTGGGCGGCGGTGGAGGTGCTCTCCGCCTCCGGTGATCTGACCGAGGCGGCAGCTCGCCTCTTCGACACGCTGCATCGACTTGACGCCGTCGGGGTTACCGAGATCGTCGCGGAGCCGGTGCCGGACACCGGGGTGGGGCGGGCGGTCAACGACCGGCTGCGCCGCGCCGCCGCGACCTGGCGTCCCGCCCCCTGACGCCGATGATGGCACTCACCGCGGCGGTCGGCCGGGTGCGGCTGGGGCGGGTATGCCCAGGCCAGTTGGTTCCTGCTCGCTGTCGGCGTGTTCGACCGCTCGGCCGCCGTCGACCCGCTGCCCGGTCGCCTGATCACCGTCGGCCTGCTCGGTCGCCTGCTCGCCTTCGACCTGCGGGAATCGTGCGACGAGCCGGGTGAGGGCACCGTTGGCGAGGGTGGCGCCGAGCGCGGATCCGGTGGCGATGGTCCAGCCGACCGGGCCCAGCGGGGTGCAGCCGAAGAACTGACTGAGCCCGGGGGTCTGTACGACCGCGGCCAGCACGCCGAAGGACGCGGCGGTGGAGGCGAGTACGGTCGGGCTGGTGCCGCCGGCCAGCACGGTCTGGCCGAGCTGGGTACCGACCAGGGAGACCAGCGCGACGGTGCCGGCGCGCCGCTGGGTGCCGGTGTAGCGGGCAAGTGTCCAGCCGGTGGTCGCACCTAGGGTGGTGGCGGCGGCGCGCAGGCCGATCTCCCGGGTCATGGTCTGGCCGAGTGAGCTGTCCGGGCCCTCGCGGAGCAGCCCGTCGGCGTGGTCGCCGCCGGGTGGCCGCACGGCGATGGCCAGCGCGGGTGCCATGTCGGTGAGCAGGTTGACCAGCAGCAGTTGGCGTCCGTTGAGCGCGGCGCGGCCGGTTGCGGCGGCGGTAAGCACGCTGAAGGCGATCTCGCCGAGGTTGCCGCCGACGAGGATGCTCAGCGCGTGACGGACCGAGGACCACATCGCCCGACCTTCGACCAGGGTGGCGATTATGGTTTCCAGCCGGTCGTCGGTGACCACCAGGTCGGCGGCGGCGCGCGCCGCCGGGGTGCCCCGTTGACCGAGGGCGATGCCCACGTCGGCCAGCCGGATGGCGGGGGCGTCGTTGGCACCGTCACCGGTCATCGCGACGGTACGCCCGCATTTTTGCAGGGCCTGGATGATGCGGACCTTGTGGGCCGGGGTGCAGCGGGCCACCACGTCGGTGACGGCCAGCCGTTCGGCGAGGGCGGTGTCGTCGAGTTGGTCGAGTTCGGTGGCGGTGACCACCCGCTGGGCGTCTCCGGCGCTGATGGTGGCGGCGATCGCCTCGGCGGTCGCCGGATGGTCGCCAGTGATCATGATGGTGTGCACGCCCGCCTGGCGGATCCGGCGGACGGCCGGCGCGGCGCTGGCGCGTACCCCGTCGGCGATCGCCAGGAAGCCGGTGAAGACCAGGCCGCGTACACCCTCGTCGGTGATGTCTGGGTCGGCGACTGTGCACTCGGCGACGGCGAGGATGCGGTGTCCCGCGCCGGCCCGTTCGCCGAGCAGCCGGTGCAGTTCGGCCCGGCCCGCGTCGTCGAGCGGTTCGTCGCGTCCGGCGACCCGGTTCGCCGTGCAGCGGGGTAGGACCGCCTCCGGTGCGCCCTTCACGCTGAGCAGCAACCCGCTGTCGGTCTCGCCGACGCTGGCGTGGTACCCGCGCGACGGCTCGAACGGCAGACCACCTGCGGCCTGCCAGCCGGGCGCGCCGTCCGGCTCGGTGACACCGGCGGCGCGGGCACCTCGCAGCACCGCCCGGTCGGTCTGCATGGAGAGTTCCTCGGGGTCGTCGGCGGCCGGGGTGGCCCGCAGCGCCGCCGCCAGGGTGCGTCGCAGTCGGTCGTCGAGGTGCTCCACGGGGGCGTACGCGTCGGCGTCGCCGACCCCGGCCAGCATCAGATGCCCCTCGGTGAGGGTGCCGGTCTTGTCGAAGCAGAGCACGTCGACCCGGCCCAGGGCCTCGATGGTGCGCGGGTTACGGACCAGTGCACCGTGCTCGGCGAGTCGTCGGGCGGCGGCCAGTTGGGCGGCGCTGACCAGGAACGGCAGTCCCTCGGGCACCGAGGCGACGGCCAGGTTCGCGGCGGTCGCGGCCGTCTGGGCCAGCGGTACGCCTCGCAGCAGCCCGGCACCGGCCACCGCGACCGCCGACCCGGCGGCCATCGGGACCGCGGTGCGGGTCAGCTTGCCCAGCCGGGCCTCGACCCCGCTGACCGGCGGTGCCTGCCGGGCAAGGGCGAGACTGCGTCCGGCCTCGGTGTCGGCGCCGGTGGCCACGACCACGGCGTCGCCACGGCCGGCGGCGATGCTGGTGCCCTCGTAGACCATGGAGCAGCGTTCGGCCACGGCGGCGGCGACCACCGGCTGGTCGGTCTTGCTGACCGGCAGCGACTCGCCGGTCAGGGAGGACTCGTCGGCTTCCAGGCCGACGGAGGTCAGGACCCGGCAGTCGGCAGGTACCGCGTCGCCGGATTCGAGCACGATCACGTCTCCGGGGACGAGGTCGTCGGCGGGTACCACCCGTTCGACGCCGTCGCGGCGGACCCGGGCGGTCACCGCCGAGCGGGACAGCAGCTGGGCCAGCGACTTCTCGGTGTTGCGCTGGTGTACCGCGCCGACCAGCGCGGAAGCTCCGACGACGCCGCCGACCAGGGCGGCGTCGACGAGCGAACCGAAGCTGGCGGAGAGCACCGCCCCGGCGGCGAGCACCGGGGTGAGCGGGTTGGCGAGTTCGTCGACGAAGGCGCGGAGCAGCCCGCCCGGGCCGGCTGTCTCACCTGGGCGGTTGGCCTGTCGTCGCTGGGCCTCGACCTCGGTCAGCCCACTGTGGTTCGTGCCGAGCTGGTCGATGACGGTGGGCACCGGCATCAGATGCCAGGCGGTGATCGCGGGCGCGGGTGCAGTGTTCGCTTCGGTCAGCCGGCCGGCCCGCCAGACGCCGTGGGCGAAGGCCAGCGCCGCCGCGCCGTTGACCGAGGCGAGCGTACGGCCCGGTAGCAGGGCCGGGTCGGCGGTGAAGGCACCTAGCGCGCCGAGGCCGGTGCCGGCCAGTCCGATGCGCAGGTTCTGCGCGGTCATCCGCCGGGCCACCCCGGCCGCCTCGATGATCAGGGCGACGACCCGCAGATCGGTGCCGACCAGCAGGTGTGCCCCCCACGGCGGCGGATCGTCGGGGTCGGCGAGGCCCAGTCCGCAGTCCGAGGCGGCGAGGGCGGTGCGGTCGCCGGAGACGAGCATCACCACCGCACCCTCCCGTTGCAGGGTGCGTACCGACTCGGTGAGCTGGTCGTCGCCGGGCATCAGCGCGTCGGCGGAGGCGTGCCGCTGCGGGTCGCCGCCGGCCACGACGAGCCGCAGGCCGGCTTGCCGGGCGACGGCAGGTAGGGCTTCGACGCCGGGGGCCGGCTCGGGTTCGACCCGCAGTACGGCCGCGAGCGCGTTGGCCTGGGCCAGACCGAGCAGGGTGCCGCCGCGTTCGCGCAGCCGCCGGCTGTCGTCGGTGTCGCCAGGGTCCCGCACGTCGAGGCGGTCAAGCGGGCCGAGCCGCCATCCGTCGAGGTGGCGTACGTCGTTGGGTGCGGTCGGTTCGAAGAGGGTGAACGCCTGGGCGGCCACCCGTGACGTGTCGACGCCGGGCAGCGGGGCCAGGTCGGCCAGGACACCCCGGTCGGAGCCGAGGATCCGGGCATCCAGCACAAGCGTGTCGATGCGGTCGAGTTCGCGGAGCACGCTGCGGTCCATGGCGATGACGCCGCGTCGGGCCAGGATCCGGCCGAGTTGGGCCGCGTACCCCTCGCGCCCGCTGCCCGGCGCCTTGGGCAGCGCGGACAGGCCCAGGGCGGCGGCCCGTTTCGGGCCGACCACGGGCGTCGCCGCGGCGAAGGCCGCAGCGCCACCGGCGAGCATCCGGTTCAGGTACCGCTCGACGGAGCCGTCGGGTTTCGGGCAGGGCCGCTCGAAGGCGGGAGTACGGGCGACGGCGCGATCCGGGTCGCCGGTGAGCCGGGGTTCGGCCTTCTCCCAGGCTCGCAGCTGGGCCAACCCTTCGCCCCACTGGACTATCCGCTGAGCGCCGTCGAGCACTATCCCCGTCCAGCCGCCGGTGAGGCCCTGCACCACCGCCTCGGCGAGTGGGAAGAGAACCTCGGCGCGTGGGTCGCGGCGTAGTCCCAGCCCGGCGAGGGCGTGCAGCTTCGGGTGCAGGTCGATGGCGCTGAGCAGTCCGGAGACCTCACCGGGAACCGGGGTCACGGGCAGGATCCGGGTGGCGGCGGAGATGGTCAGGCCGAGCGCGTCGGAGGCGAGCGCGCCGAGGGTACGCGGGGTGCGTGGTCCTTCCTCGGGTGGGTGCGGCGGCGGGATCTCCGGATCCGGTTCGTGCGGGCAGGTGCGTTCGACCCGGGCGATGGTGGCGACAAGTTCGCGTACCTTGGGTCCCGGTGTGTCGACCGCGACGACCACCCGTCCGGAGGGCGCGTTGACCCGTGCCCAGTTGACCCCCGGCATTCGTTCCAGCGCCGTCTCGACCTGGCGGGCGAGGGTGTCGCCGCCGTCCTGGCAGACGCCGTGAACCTCGATGTGGTGCCGGCCGGGGCGGGACCACACCCGTCGGCTGGTCAGCCCGGCCGCCCGGGCGAGCCGGGTCGCGGTGGCACCGACGCGACGGGAGGCGGCTTCCACCACCGGAGGTACTCCGACGGCGCCAAACCGCATTTTGCCTCCCACCGTTCGTGCCCGGCGGCCTGGCTTCCCGGCCGGACGTCCCTTATGCCCAGCCGAGCTGGGAAAAGTTTCCTGCTCGGCCGGGCATGGACGGCCGTGGCGGAGGAATCCGAGGTGGGCGTCATCGCTACGGGGAGGCGAGATGAGTGCGCTGACACGACAGCTCAGTGGGACCCGGGAGTCGTTGCAGATGTTCACCCGCCGGGTGAACGTGCCGTGGCTGGGGGAGGTGGCGGTGCCGCCGCCGGACAAGCTGACCTACTACGCCGGCATCGGGGTGCTGACCGTGTTCCAGGTGATCGAGTGGCCCTTGGCGCTCGTGATCACCGCCGGGCACCTGCTTGCCGACCAGCACCTGTCCGGGCTGGCCAAAGGGCTAGGCGAGGCGCTGGAGTCCGCCTGAGGGTGAGGCGCTGGAGGCTGCCTGAGGGTAAGCCGCGTCACCCTTGACCTGAAGGCAGGTTGAGGTCCGAGGCTTGCCGCATGCTGATCGCCCCGTCTCCGGTACGCGCCGAGTCGCTTTTCGCCCCTCGACTGCGCGCCATGACGGTGGGCAGCGTGGCGCTTGTCTCGTTGCTGGCGTTCGAGGCGTTGGCGGTCGGCACCGCCATGCCCACTGTCGCCCGGGCCCTGGACGGGCTGGCGCTGTACGGGATCGCCTTCGGCGGCCCGTTCGCGGCCGGCGTGGTGGCGATGGTGCTCTCCGGCATCTGGTGTGACGCGCGGGGTCCACGTGCGCCGATGTGGTCCGGTCTCGCCGGGTTCGTCGCCGGGCTGCTGCTCGCCGGTGCCGCCACCAACATGGCGACGCTTGTGGTGGGCCGGATCGTGCAGGGCTTCGGCTCGGGTCTGCTGTCGGTGGCGCTGTACGTGATCGTCGCGCAGGCGTACCCGGAGCAGTTGCACCGGCGCATCTTCGCCGCGTTCGCTGCGGCCTGGGTGGTGCCGTCGCTGGTCGGGCCCGTGGTGGCGGGGTTGGTCGTGGAGCACGTCGGCTGGCGGTGGGTGTTCCTGGCGGTGCCGGCGGTGGCGGTGCCGGCGGTGCTCTTGATCCACCCGGGGCTGCGGTCGATCGGCGTGGCCGGTCCGGTCCGCCGCTCCGCCGGGGCGCTGGCGCGGATCGGTTGGGCCTGCGGGGCGGGGGTGAGCGCCGCACTGTTGCACATCGGGGGTCAGCAGCGTGGCGCCGCCGCCGTGCCGCTGGTCGGGATCGCCCTGGCCGGCCTGCTGAGTTGCGTTCCGCGACTGTTGCCGGCCGGATTCCTGCGGGCCGGTCGCGGCCTGCCCACCGTGGTGGGCCTGCGGGGGCTGGCCTCGGCCGCGTTCGTCGGCGCCGAGGTGGTGATCCCGTTGATGCTGTCGCGGGAGCGGGGGTTCACGCCGACGGCGGCGGGGCTGGTGCTGACCACCGGCGCGCTCTCCTGGTCGCTCGGCTCGTGGTTGCAGGCGCGGATCCGGTCGCCCCGGTCCCGGGGCACCCTGCCGAGGGCCGGCCTCACCTGCATCACGGTCGGTACCGCGGTGGTGGGCAGCTGCGTGGTCCCGGCGGTGCCGGTGTGGGTGGGGATTCTCGGTTGGGCGGTCGCCGGGCTCGGCATGGGTCTGCTCTATCCGTCGCTGTCGGCGCTCACCCTGGAGCTGTCGGCCCCCGGCGAGCAGGGCCGCAACAGCTCGTCCCTGCAACTGTGCGACTCGCTCGCGTCGGCGACGGTGTTGGCGCTTACCGGTGCGGTGCTCGCCGCCGGGGCGGCACCTGGGCGGTTCGACTACGGCGTCACCCTCGCCGTGGCGGCCGGGCTGGCGCTGCTCGGGGCCCTGCTCGCCGGTCGGGTCGTGGCTTCGCCGCGAGTGGCGTCGGCCTGACCGGCCCGGCGGCCCGCTGCGCGGAGTCGGGTGGCGGGTGGATTGGCCCGAAAGCGGCCGTGTGCGGTCGTGGCAGCCGGCAGGATGAGCTGGCGATGACCTTCCTGACGCTGCTGCCGTTGGCCGTGGTGATGGTCGCCGGCACGCAACTGGTGGCGGCGGTCTTCTTCGCCTCGTCCGACCGGCCACGGGCCGCCTCGCTTGGCTATCTGGCGGGTGCGGCGCTCGTCGTCCTCGGTGGTACGACACTGGCCTGGCTGGTGGTTCACCTGTTCAAAATCAACTTCACCGGTGCGGGTCGGGGCACTGTCGAACGGTGGATCGACTGGTTCGTGCTGGCGCTGCTCGCGGTGCTGGCGGTGGTCGTGTTCCTGCGCCGGCACTCGGGGCCGCCGCGATGGATGGGTGAACTCCAGCACGCCGGCCCCGGGTACGCGGCGAAGGTGGGTCTGCTGCTGTTCCTGGGTATGCCGTCCGATGACCTGACCATGGCCACGGTCGGGGCCAGCGCGGCACGGCACGACCTGCCGTGGTGGCATCTGCTGCCCTTCGTGCTGCTCACCCTGACCCTGCTCGCCCTCCCGCTGTTCGCTTTGCTGCTGCTCGGCCGCCGGGCGGCGGTGGTGCTGCCGCGCATCCGGGACTGGGCTAACAGCCACTCCTGGCTGGTCAGTGAGGCGGTCATCGTGCTCTTCGTGGTGATCACCGCCCTCGATTTGATGAAGTGAGGCCGCTCACAGCTGGTCACGCCGGTGACGGTCCGATCCGTCGAGCGGGCAGGCGACGAGGGAGGTTGACATGCGGGTTCTGGTCACTGGTGCGGGCGGCAGGCTGGGCCGGGAGGCGCTGCCCCGGCTGGTCGACGCGTGGTTCGAGGTGCGGGCCACCAGCCGCCGGCCGCGTACCGGATCGGGGGTCCGGTGGGTGGTGGCGGACCTGACCACCGGCGAAGGGATCGCCGCAGCGGTGACCGACGTGGACGCGGTGCTGCACCTGGCGTCGTCGCCGACCCGGCAGACCCACCAGATCGACGTGCTCGGCACCCGCCGGCTGGTCGACGCTGCCGCCGGTGCCGGGGTGCAGCACCTGGTGTACGTCTCGATCGTGGGCGTGGACCGGGTGCCCTACTCGTACTACCGGCACAAGCTGGCTGCCGAGCAGGTCATCGCCGACGGGAAGGTGCCGTGGACGGTGCTGCGGGCCACCCAGTTCTTCCCGTTCATCGACGAGCTGCTGCGCCTGTCGAGCAAGCTCGGTCCGGTCATCGGCGATCGGGCGGTGCTGGCCCAGCCGGTCGACCCGGGCGAGGTTGCCGACAAGCTGGTCGAGCTGCTCCGGGCCGGAGCGCGCGGCGGCATCGTGGAGTACGGCGGCCCCGAGGTGCAGCGCTTCGACGAGGCGGTGCGGGCCTGGCGGCAGGCGCGCGGCTCCCGTCGCCCGCTGCTGCCGATCCGTTTTCCCGGTCGCCTCGGCCGGGAGCTGCGCGGCGGTGGCCTGGTCACCGACGCCCAACCGACGGGGCGGCGGACCTGGGCCGACTACCTGTCGGACACGTACGGGCGAACAGCGACGCGATGACACCTGCTCGGGTTCACGTTCGCCCTACCGTCGAGCCATGCTCACGTTCGTCATCACCAGCCTCCTGTACGTCTGCGGGTTCGTCTTCCTCTACGGAGTGATCCGACTCGCGGTGCGGCACGCGATGGAGGACATCGAGGTGCGCCGCGTACAGGCCGCGCGGGCAGAGGAGATGGCCGCCTCCCGGGACCGGGCGATGCTGGAACGGCACGGCTTCCTGACCAACGAGGGCTGACCGTGGGACGCCGGTCCCGGCTTCAGCGTGGTGTCGGCCCGCGCACCGGTCCGGAAGCTGGTCCCGGTCCGCGTCGCCGGCTCCGGATGCGACCATCGAACACGTGATGGGAACGCTGAAGACCGAGCCCGCTCGCAACCGTACCGACCTGTTGGCCGCGCCGGTCGCCGCCGCGCTCGCGCAGTGGCCGGCCGACTCGCCGGTGGACGTCGACGCGGTGCAGGTCGCGCCGATCGATGCCGGGCTCGCCGACACCGCGGCGTTCTGCGCGGCGTACGACGTCGGGCTCGATGAGTCGGCCAACTGCGTGGTCGTGGCCGGAAAGCGCGAGGGGGTGACCCGGTACGCCGCCTGCCTGGTGCTCGCCACCACCCGCGCGGACGTGAACGGGGTGGCCCGCCGGGCGCTGGACGTACGGAAGGCGAGTTTCGCGCCGATGGACGACGCGGTGGAGTTGACCGGGATGGAGTACGGCGGGATCACGCCGATCGGGTTGCCGTTGCAGTGGCCGATCCTGGTCGACACGCGGGTGGTGGCCATGCCGTACGTGGTGATCGGGTCGGGCGTACGGCACAGCAAGATTGCGCTGCCCGGCGCGGCGCTGGCCGCGTTGCCCGGTGCGCGGGTGGTGGAAGACCTGGCCAGGCCCATCTGACCGTCGACTGGTGTCGATGTCGTTGCACGTGAAACATCAACGACGTCGATGCCGTCAGTGCGCGGCGGCCTCGCGCTGCTCCACCTCGGCGAGGGCGGCGAGCAGGGTGGCTGGTTCCTGCGCCCCGGTGACCCCGTACCTGCCGGCGAGCACGAAGGTGGGCACGCTTGTCACCCCGAGCTGCCGAGCGGCGGCCAGCTCGGCCCTCAGCTCGGCCACGCCCTCCTCGGAGTCGAGGAAGTAGCGGGCGTCGTCGCCGTCCAGCCCGACGGTGGCGGCCACCCCGGCCAGCGCCTCCCGGGAGCCGAGGTCGACGCCGTCGACGAAGTGGGCCCGGTGCAGGGCCTCGACCATCTCCCCGTCGCGGTCCTGTCGGCCGGCCCAGTTGGTCAGCCGGTGCGCGTCGAAGGTGTTGGCCGCGATCGCCCGGTCGTAGCGCAGCTCCAAGCCGACGCTCGCGCCCACCTCGACGACCCGGGCGACCATCTGCCGGGCCTGCTCGTGGCCACCGAACTTCTCAGCCAGCGCGTCGAGAATCGGGCGCGGGGACGGAACCGGTGACGGGTCCAGCTGGAAGGGCCGGTGCCGGACGGTCACCTTGCCGTCGTACGACGCGAGCGCCTGCGCCAGTCGGCGGCGGCCGATCCAGCACCAGGGGCAGACCACGTCGGCGTAGATGTCGATCTCCATGACCGGAGACAACTCGCTGGCCGGCAGGTCTGTTCCCGACTGCCGCCCAGGTCACGGTGAGCCCGGGTGGCTCGGCCGCCGGTGTCGGCGGCAGCGGGACCGCGCCCAGGTCACGCCGTCCGTTCGCGGACCTGCCGCTTGAGCCGGGCGAGGATGGCGGTGCCGCCGCGTACCCGCAGCGGGCTGATCGCCTGCGCCAGGCCCATCCGCTGGTAAAGGTCGTCCGGGACGGCGAGAACCTGTTCCGGGGTGGCACCGGCCAGCCCTTCGGCGAGAATGCCGGCGAACGCCCGGGTGGTGGGTGACTCCGGCGGGCAGTCGAACAGGGTGTCGACGGTGCCCTCGGGCGTCACCTCGGCGCGCAGGAAGAACGGGGTCTGGCACTCCACGACCTGCTCCATGCCCTCGTGGCCGGGGTGCCCGGCGGGCAGCGGCGGCACGGCGTCGGAGTACTCCAGCAGCATCTCCAGCACCAGGTCACGCGGTGCCCCGGCGAACTCGTCGACGATCTCGGCCAGCTTGCTCGGCATCTCGGGCATCCCGCCAGGCTACCGCCGCCGGCCGGCCGTCCTCGCTCACACCGTGGGCGACTGCTCGCTGATCTCGCTGAGCGCCGAGGTGGGGTCGAGCTGCATGGCGAGGTCGCCGAGGGAGACGATGCCTACCAGCTTGCGCTCGTTGTCGCAGACGAGAACGCGCCGGATGCCGCGCTCACGCATCAGCGACGCGGCCTCACCCGCGGTGCAGAACTGCTCGATCATCACGACCTCGCGGGTGACTATCGAACCGATGGTGGTGGTGTTGGCGTTGGCGTTCTCCGCCACCGCGCGCACCACGATGTCACGGTCGGTCAGGATGCCGGCCAGGTTCGCGCCGTCGGTGACGACGACGTCGCCGATGTCGGCCTCCTTCATCACCCTGGCCGCCTCATCGAGGGTGGTCTCCGCCGGCAGGTAGATGACCTGCTTGGTCATCACGTCAGCGACCCGGTAACCGGTCATGAGAGCCCCTCCAGAGCAAGTTGAGCCGATCAGGATGCGGTACCCCGTCACCTGACGGCTACACCAGGTTTCCGTCTACCCGTTCAACAGTTTCTCCAGCAGGTCCGCCACGGGTAGCTCGGTGCGCTCCCCGGTCGCCCGGTCGCGCAGCTCGACGTACCCGTCGGTCAGGCGGCGTCCGACCACGACGGTGCGCGGAATGCCGATCAGCTCGGCGTCGGTGAACTTCACCCCGGCGGAGACGGCGGTCCGGTCGTCGACAAGCACCCGCAGGCCCGCGTCGGCGAGTCGGGCGCCGAGGTCGAGCGCCGCGTCGAGCTGCGGGCCCTTGCCGGCCGCCACCAGGTGTACGTCGCACGGCGCGACAGACGTCGGCCACACCAGTCCCCGATCGTCGTGGTGCTGCTCGGCGATGGCTGCCACCGCGCGGGACACCCCGATGCCGTAACAGCCCATGGTGGGCCGGACCGGCTTGCCCTGTGGACCGAGCACGTCCACCGCGAAGGCGTCGGTGTAGCGGCGACCCAGTTGGAAGATGTGCCCGACCTCGATGCCCCGGCGCATGGTCAACCGGCCGGTGGCACAGGCCGGACAGGGGTCACCGGGGCGTACCTCGGCGGCCTCGACCGTGCCCTCGGGGGTGAAGTCCCGACCGCACACCACGTTTGTGGCGTGCCGGCCCGGCTCGTTGGCCCCGGTCAGCCAGGCGGTACCCGGCACCACCCGGGGGTCGACCAGGTAGCGGACGCCGAGCTTGTCGAAGACCTGCGGCCCGAGGTACCCCCGCACCAGTTCGGGATGCTCGTCCCAGGCGTCGAAGACGTCCACGGTGGCGGGTGACAGCGCGGCGGCCAGCCGTTTCAGGTCGACCTCGCGGTCGCCGGGCAACCCGACCACCAGCAACTCCGGCGCTTCGGCACCCGGCGGGCGTACCGTCAGCACCACGTTCTTCAGGGTGTCGGCGGCCGACCAGTTGTCCCGGCCGGCCAGCCTGCGGTCGTTGGCGAGCGCGACCAGGCTGGCGATTGTCGGCGTCTCGGGGGTGTCGTGCACCTCGATCGCCGGCTGCGCCTGCGGGTCGCCGGCCACCGGGGCGGGTGTGGTCACCGCCTCGGTGTTGGCCGCGAAGTGACAGTCGGTGCAGCCCACATAGGTGTCTTCGCCGGCCGGCGTGGCGGCGAGGAACTCCTCGGACGCGGAGCCACCCATCGCGCCCGACATCGCGTGCACCACCGTGTAGTCGAGGCCGAGCCGGTCGAAGATCCGCTGGTACGCCGCGCGGTGCCGGCCGTACGCGGCCCGCAGACCCGCGTCGTCCAGGTCGAAGGAGTACGCGTCCTTCATCAGGAACTCGCGCCCGCGCAGCAGACCGGCGCGGGGGCGGGCCTCGTCGCGATACTTGGTCTGGATCTGGAACAGCGTCACCGGCAGATCGCGGTACGAGGTGAACAGCTCCTTGACCAGCAGCGCGGCCAACTCCTCGTGGGTCGGTGCCAGCAGGTGCTCGGCACCGCGCCGATCGGCCAGGGTGAAGATGTCGTCGCCGTACTCCGTCCACCGCCCGCTGGTGCGGTACGGCTCGGCGGGCAGCAGGGCCGGAAAGTGCACCTCCTGGTCGCCGATCGCGGTCATCTCGGCCCGCACGATCTCGGTGACCCGCTCCAGCACCAGCCTGCCCAGCGGCAGCCAGGTGTAGCCGCCCGGTGCCGCCCGCCGGATGTATCCGGCCCGCAGCAGCAGCCGATGGCTCGGCACCTCCGCGTCCGCCGGATCTTCCCGCAGGGTCCGAATCAGCGACGTCGACATCCGCAGCATCACCACCGCACCCTAAAACCCCACCCCCCACCCCACCCACCCATTTCCCCCCACCCCCGCGCCCCTCGCCCTCCGCGGAGTTGACCAAGAGGTTTTCGCCCCAGCGCCAGCGGATCGGCGACCAAAACCTCTTGATCAGCGGCACGCGGAGTTGACCAAGAAGAAGGCGTCGGGGATTCGGGTGGATCCGCGACCAAAACCTCTTGATCAACCAGGCGGGGGCGGGGGTGGGTGGGGTGGGTGGGGTGGGTGGGGGGTTAGGTGGGGTTGGGGGTGGTTAGGCCGGCTCGGTGGGCGATTACGGCGAGGGCGGTGCGGTCGCGGGCGTTCAGCTTGGCCAGCAGGCGGCTGACGTAGGTGCGGGCGGTCGCCGGGCTGATGAACAGGGCGCGGCCGATCTCGTCGTTCGTCTCGCCGAGCCCGACCCGGGCCAGCACGGCACGCTCCCGGTCGGTGAGCACGGACAGCCGAGGGTCGGGCGGCGGCTGTCTCGGCGTGGCGGCGAGCCGTTCCATGACCCGGCGGGCGACCGTGGGCGAGAGCAGGTTCCCGCCGGCCGCGGCCGTGTGCACCGCCCGCCGCAGATCGTCCGAGGGCGTGTCCTTCAGCAGGTAGCCGGCGGCACCGAGGCCGACCGCCTCGATGATGTCCTCGTCGTCGTCGAAGGTGGTGAGGATCAGCACCCGGGTGGCCGCCAGCGTGTCGTCGGCGCGGATCGCCGCGGTGGCGGCCAGGCCGTCCATCACCGGCATCCGGATGTCCATGAGTACGACGTCCGGCCGCAACTGGCGGGCCAGGCGCAGACCGGAGCGGCCGTCGGCGGCCTCCCCGACCACGGTGAGCTGCGGGTCGGCCGCCAGCAGGGTGCGTATCCCCGCGCGCACGAGATCCTGGTCGTCGACCACCAGCACGCTGGTCACGTCGGCTCCCGCAGGGGCAGCATCGCGCGTACCTCGAATCCCGTCTGCCGGTGCCCGGCGGTGAGTGTGCCGCCGAGACTCTCGGCCCGTTCCCGCATCCCGGCGATGCCGTGCCCGGACCGGACGACCGCTGGCGGCTCGACCCGGCCGTTCGCGGCTTCGGGGTAGGTCGGCGGCCTGGTTGACCCTGCGTCGCGCGTCGGCTCTGTACCGGGGGCCGGATCGGAGCCGGTGTCGCTGACGGTGACGGTGAGCTGATCGTCGTGCTGCTCGGCGCGGATCTGGACGCGGCTGCCGGCGGAGTGCCGGACCACGTTGGTGACCGCCTCCTGCACGATCCGGAACGCCGCCGCCTCCACCGGCGCCGGCAGCGGCGTGTCGACGGCCACCCGCACGTCGACGTCGAACCCGGCGGCCGAGGCGGCCCGGGTGACCGCGTCGAGGTTGGTCAGCGAGACGACCGTGCGCGGCGGGTCGCCGGGTGACCGCAGCAGCGTCACCGTCCGTCGTAGGTCGTCCATGCTGCGGCGGGCGGTGGACCGGATCAGCTCCAACGCCGATCGGGCGGCGGTCTCGTCCCGGCCCAGCGCCTCCCGGGCGACGTCGGCGTGCAGCGCGATCACCGAGGTGGTGTGGCCGAGGGAGTCGTGCAGGTCGCGGGCGATGGCCATCCGCTCGTCCCGCAGGCGGGCCTGCGCCTCATGCCGGTACCGGGCCTCGGTCAGTTCGGCGATCCGGCGGGCGTCCGCCTGCGCGGCGCGCCGGGACCGCAGGCTGTCGCCGAGGGCGATCGCCGCACCCATCAGCAGTACGTGCCCGGCCAGCTCGTAGCCGACGACGAAGGAGAAATCCTGCCCCTCGGCGAGCCGGAAGACCACCGAGACCACGATCACCAGCACGGCGGCGGCGACGGAGGCGGCGATCCGGCCGTGTTCGGCCGCGGAGAACAGGGCGGCGGCCACCGGCACGGCCAGCCCGATGGCCGGGTAACCGGCGGCGTAGTAGGCGAACAGGCCGAGCACGCTGACGGCCAGCACCACCACCGGGTAGCGCCGCCGGACCAGCATCAGCGCGCCCAGGCCGACCGCCCAGAGGTACGCGACCTGGTCCGGCCCGTGCCGGCCACCCTCGTTCGCGGTGATGACGATCGACACGGTCACGGCGACGCCCGCGCCGAGAAGCACGTCGGCGACCCAGGGACGTACCCTCCGCTGCGTCGACTGGCCGGCCACGATCTCAGCGTACGGCGAGGTCGGGGCGCTCGGAGTCGTCGGAAGGCGACATCCGGGGTCGCCCGCCGACGTACTCCGGGCGGGTCCGCAGGCGGATGGCGCGGCCACCGATCGTTCCTAGCGTTGCCGGCATGACCATGTCACCTCGCCCGGCTCTCGGGCTTCCGTTGCCCGTCCTGCTCGGGTTGGCGCTGCTCGGCCTTCCCCGGGTGGTGTTGCACGACCTGGGTCTGGTGCACGAGCGCACCTTCGTCAACCTGCTGCTGGTGGTCGTACCGCCGATCGTGTGGATCACCGTGGCGCTGGTGCGGCGGGTGCCCAACCCGTTCCTGACCCTGCTCGTAGTCGGTCTGCTGTACGGCGTCCTGCTGGCGCTGACCCATCAGTTGCTCTGGCACGTGGCCTTCGACGAGCAACCGACCCTCGGCGGCAACCTGACCGATCTCGCGCCGGGAGCGCAGGCCGTCATCGTGCGGTTCTTCGCTGCGATCAGCAGCCTCTTCACCGGCGTCATCGTCGGCGTCGTCGCGGGCGTGATCGCCTGGGCCCTCTCCCGCCAGCGTCCCTGAGGCGGATCTTGGTCCAGCAGCGCCCTTCCAGGGGCGTTCCCGGACCAAGATCTGCGGAAGCGGGCTTGGTGACCGACGCGACGTCCTAGGTTCGGTGACGGGGTGGGTGCCGTTGAGCGGGCGGGGGTGGGGGCGTTGTTCACTGACGTGCGGAAGGTCGAGGCCGGCGTACTCGATGTCGGTTTCGTCGATGCCGGCCCGCCGGACGGGCCGGTGGTGCTCCTGCTGCACGGCTGGCCGTACGACATCCACAGCTTCGCCGAGGTGGTGCCCCTGCTGACCAGCGCCGGCCACCGGGTGCTCCTGCCCTACGCGCGTGGCCACGGCACCACCCAGTTCCGGTCCGCCGATGCGGTACGAAGCGGCCAGCCGGCCGCCCTCGCGGTCGACACCGTCGCTTTCCTCGACGCGCTGGAGATCGAGCGGGCGACCCTGGCCGGGTTCGACTGGGGTGCCCGCACCGCCGGCATCGTGGCCGCGCTCTGGCCGGAGCGCTGTCGGGGCCTGGTCGCGGTGAGCGGTTACCTGATCGACGGTCAGGCGTCGGGTCGGGTGCCGCTGCCCCCGGCGGCCGAGCACGCCTGGTGGTACCAGTACTACTTCGCCACCGAACGCGGCCGGGAGGGGTACGCGCGGAACACCCGCGACTTCGCCAAGCTGATCTGGCAGACCGCCTCGCCGAGGTGGGACTTTGACGACGCCACCTTCGACCGCAGCGCGGCGGCGCTCGACAACCCGGACCACGTCGACGTCGTCATCCACAACTACAGGTGGCGGCTGGGCCTCGCCGACGGCGAGCCGCAGTACGCAGACCTGGAGGAACGGCTGGCCGGCAAACCGCCGATCACCGTGCCGACGATCAGCCTCGAAGGGGACGCCAACGGTGCGCCCCACCTACCACCCGAGGCGTATGCGAAGCAGTTCACCGGGCCGTACGAGCACCGCACGATCGGCGGTGGCGTGGGGCACAACCTGCCGCAGGAGGCGCCGCAGGCTTTCGCCGACGCGGTGCTGGCGGTCGCCTCCCGCTGAACCGGCGGCTATGTCGACGCTCGGCGGGTGGGCGTGGTGCGGTCAGCCGAGCTTGGCGTGGGCGACGAAGCGACGCCAGGCGGTCGGGGCGAAGGTGAGGACCGGGCCGGTGGCGTCCTTGCTGTCGCGTACGCCGACCACGCCGGGCAGGTTGTCGGCCACCTCGACGCACTCGCTGGTGCCGCTACGGGTGGACTTGCGCCAGGTCGCGCCGGTCAGATCGTGGACCACGACTCCATCACTTCCTTCATCAGCAGCTCGGACTGTCCCTTGGGGAGAGCGACGCTGCGGATTCCCTCCCACCTCGCCAGCAGCGTAGCGATTTCCTCGGCCCTGTCGATGGTTGCGCCGCCGACCTGGTTCTCCAGGTAGCCGACCCAGTCACCCTCGGCTCCCCGGGCCAGAGTGAGCGGACCATCCAGTCCTACGTGAACGCTTAGTTCGGCCGGGATGATGTGGATCAGCACGCCGCCGCGCTGCACGCAGTCGACCAGGTGGGCGATCTGCTGCGCCATGATGCCCCGGAAGCTTTCATCGGCCCGGCGCAGCGTCGCCTCCTCGATCACCGCGACCAGGATTGGTGGCTCCGGCCGGGTGAGGATCGCCTGCCGGTCCATCCGCACTGCCAGCCGCCGCTCCACCTCGTCGTCGCTGAACATGTCGTCGGCGCGGATCATCGCGCGGGCGTAGTGCTCGGTCTGGAGCAGCCCGGGGATCAGCGTGGGGTGGTAGCACCGCAACTGCTGGGCGACGCGCTCGGCGTCCAGCCAGGGGCGCAGAAAGTGTGGCTGGCCGTGCAGCTCGGCGATGCGCAGCAGCCCCAGCAGCAGACCGTCGCTGTTCAGCACCTCGTCGGCCCGCTTGAGGAAGAGCCTGTCGAACGGACGCTGCCCCAGCTCGATCGCGGAGATCTGTGAGCCGGAAAAGTGCACCTGCTTGCCGAAATCCTCCTGGGTCAGATCGGCGGCCAGCCGTAGCCGGCGCAACTGTGCCCGGATCAGTTCGGCGGTCGGCTCGGATTCCACAGTGCCTCCACGATCAATGGCCTGCTCAAACGGGCTTCCCGGCCGGATGCCGGTCGCGCCACGGCTGGCGTCGGTGCCTTCCGACAGTAGTCGCGTGGTCACCAGAATGTCACTCGGCGGTCCTGCTCCCATCCATCGGGGACGGGGTGGGGCTGCGCCGGGGCCGCCCCGCTATCCCCCGTGTCGGGGCGGCCCCTTCCCGTTCGCCGCAGCAGGAGGTGCAGATGCCCGACGCGAACCAGCCACCACGTCCCGACGACGTCGAGGGCCCGGCCGACACCGGTGCCGGAAGGCTGCCGCCGGTCGTACCGTCTCGCGGTCGGGCTGCCGGGATGCCGGTGCCGCGTCGCGGGCCGGCGGCCAAGCATCCCCGGCGGCACCCGCTGGACGGACCGCAGCATCTGCCGCTACGCCCGCTCTGGTTGTGCCGCGCCTGCGGGCTGTCCTGGCCGTGCGCCGAGGCCCGGCTGCTGCTCCGCATCGAGTACGACAACCGTTGGCTGGACCTGGCCGTCTACCTGTCCGGGCTCTACTACGAGGCGACCCACGACCTGTTCCGGCTGGACCCGGAGGGTGGCCCGACCCCGCGCGAGCTGTTCCAGCGGTTCGTCGCCTGGGGCCCGTACCGTCGCCCGGCCGTCGCCCTGCCCCCGGCCTGCACCGGCCGCTGCCGCATGGCCTGACACCGACTGGGTTCAGGGCCGACCGAATGAGGTCGGCGGGCCCGGGGACCGGCCGGCGGCCCGGTGACCGCAGACCCTGTTCAGCCCGAGCGCGCCAGCCGGAAGCCCACGTCGTCGACGGTGAAGGTCGGGTGGCTGCGGCGGCGTACCGAGGCGCGACAGCTCCAGTGCTCGTCGAACCATCCGCCGCCACGGAGCACCCGGTAGCTGCCGTAGACCTGCGCGTCGTAGACGTCCCAGCACCAGTCCCACACGTTGCCCAGCATGTCGTACAGGCCCCAGGCGTTGGGTTGTCGGCCGCCGACCTCGTGGACGTGTCCGCCGGAGTTGTCGCGGTACCAGGCGATGTCGTCGAGTGGCCCGTACCGGGGGCCGGTCGTGCCGGCCCGGCAGGCGTACTCCCACTCGGCCTCGGTCGGCAGCCGGTAGCCGTCGGCGGCGACGTCCCAGTCGACGTGCTCGCCGTCGACCCGGTACGCCGGCCGCAACCCTTCCCGCGCCGAGCGCGCGTTGCAGAACCGGATCGCGTCCCACCAGGAGACGCTCTCGACCGGCCGACGGTCACCGGTGGAGGCGCTCGGACGCTCGCCGGTGACCTGGGCGTACTCGGCCTGGGTGACCGGAAAGGCGGCGAGTCGGTACGCCTCGACCTCAACCGACCACCGGCGCTCGGTCCGTCGATCGGTCAGCTGCACCCGCCCGGCGGAGATGGAGACCATCACCCGTGAAGTGTCGATGACGTCCGCCACGTTCCCCCGCACGGGGCACCACCACGAGGGTGGCCGATGCAAAACTTCCGGTGGTAGGCAGGAGTTCCTTCCTACTCGCACGTCGGAGGAGTGAGCAGGTGCGCTGGCGCAGTTACGTCGCGGTCGGGGACAGCTTCACCGAGGGCCTGGACGACGCCTACCCGGACGGCAGTTTCCGGGGCTGGGCGGATCTGGTGGCCACCCGGCTCGCCGCCGAGGCGGGCCCTGACTTCGCGTACGCCAACCTGGCCATCCGGGGGCGGACCTTCCCGGGCGTGGTGGCCGAGCAGGTGCCGGCGGCGCTGGCGATGAAGCCCGACCTGATCAGCTTCGCGGCGGGCGGCAACGACGTGCTGCGGCGCAGCTTCGACCCGGACACCCTGGTCTCCCGCTTTGACGAGGTGGTCGGCCGGCTGCGCAGCCGCGGCGCCGACGTACTGCTGTTCCGGTTCGCCGACGTGATGGCGCGGCTGCCCGGCCAACGGCTGATCGCACCCCGGGTCGCTCTGCTCAACCGTGCGGTCGGGGAGACCGCCGAGCGGCACGGCGCCATCCTGGTCGACCTGTACGCCGACGACACGTACCTGAACCCGATGCTCTGGAGCACCGACCGGCTGCACCTGTCTCCGGCCGGGCACCGCCGCGTGGCCGGTCAGGTGCTGACGGCGCTCGGTGTCGGGTGTGACGAGGAGTGGTTGCTGGTCCCGCCGAACCCGGAGCCCACCCCCTGGCTGTCCGCCCGCACCGCCGACCTCCGCTGGGCCGGTCAACACCTGGCCCCCTGGCTCAAGCGCCGCCTGACCGGCCGCTCCTCCGGCGACACCCGCACCGCCAAGCGCCCCACCCTCACCCCCTTCCACCCCCTCCAACCACCGCGTTGATCAAGAAGTTTTGGTCTGGTTTTCCGCCTGCCTAGACCAAAACTTCTTGATCAACGCGGCCGGGCGTGGGTGGGTGGGTGGGTGGGCTGGGTGGGGTGGGGTGTCAGTGGAGGTGGCGGGTCCAGGTTCTTGTCCGGGTGGGGCCGGTGCCGAGGGTGGTGTCGGTCGGGGTGGTGATGACGATGGTGTCGTCCGGGAGCACCTGCACCGTCGGAGGGTGCTCGCCGCCGGTGAGGCGACGCCGGAGTTCCGGGACGTCGAGATAGCGGTCGTCCGTCCAGTAGCCCACGTTGCCCCACGGGTTGGTCACCGCCAGCAGGCCACCGTTCACCGCGGCGGCCGAGTTCGTGTCGGGCGGCAGTTGCGTCCGCTCCTGCCACCGGTCGCCAGCCAACCGCCACACCCGCTTATGGGTCGGGGCGTCGAAACCCTCATTGATGTTGACCAGCCACGCGTCACTGCCGTCGGGTGAGACCAGCAGTCGAGCGGCACCGGCAACGTCCGGCAGCTCCTGCCAGGTCCCGCCGTCGTCGTCGCTTACCGCGACGGTCAGCCAGTCACCGTTTCGGGTCGTCACCCAGATCCGACCGTCGCCGCCGTCGATCAGATCGTTGCTGGCCGCACCGCTCAGGAACATCGGGGGCTGGGTCCGCACTTTCGCCGCGTCGATCCGGGCGAGTTCCAATTCGGCACAGTTCAGTTTGATCAGCGCGCCGCTTCCCGGGCATTGGAGCAGGTACCCGCGCCGGGTGGCCGCAGCGAGCCGGGTGACCTCGGGCGGCGACTCCCGAGGATGCTCGGTGAAGGAGGCACCGCCGTCGGTGGTGACCAGGTAGCCGTCGGGTACGCCCACGGTCAGGTTCCGGCCGTCCAGCGGTAGCAGGTAGTACGGTCCGGCCCACCGGGGGTTGTTCGCCGTGTTCGGCAGCGGCGTCCGCTGCCAGGTCGCGCCCCCATCGGCGGTACGCGCGAGGTCGAGCCGGCAGCCGGTCCGGTCGCTGTCGTCGGGACCGCAGGTGTCGAAGAGGGCCCAGCCGTGCCGGGCGTCGACGAAGCGTAAACCGGCCAACCTGCCGGCGACCCCCACCGGGTTCACCTTCCGCTCGATCACCTGACCGTCCGGGGCCGGTGACGGGGTCGCCGGTGACGGGGTCGGATCGGGTGGGTCACGGTCGGCGTCCCGACCGGCGGTGGCGTACACGCCCGGCCCGGTGAGTAGCAGCGCGACCAGCCCGGCCAGCAGGCCGCGGCGGCGACGCCGACGGCGGTTCACCCGGCGTCGGGCGGCGTCCACGCCCGGCGGACGGAAGGTCGGCGCGGCGGTCGCCTCGAACTCGGCGAACAACTGGTCCAGGTTGATCTCACGCACGGCCGGCCTCCTGCCGTTCGGTGAGGTGGCGGGCCAGGGCCGTGCGGGCTCGCGACAGCCAGGACTTGACGGTCCCCTCGGGTACGCCGAGCTGGTCGGAAATCTCCGCGACGGTGAGCTGGGCCAGGTGGTGCAGGACGATCGCCCGGCGTTGGGCGGCGGGCAGGATGGTGAGCGCCTCCAACAGCACCACCCGGTCCGGGTTCGGGCCCGGTACGTGCTCCTCCCGCTGCCGAGCCAGGTACCGGACGGCGGTACGGACCCGACGGAGCCGGCTGGTGGCCAGGTTCCAGGCCACCCGGCGGACGAACGCCGACGGGTCGTCGTACGCGCTGATCCGGTCCCAACGCTCAAGGGTCCGGCAGAACGCCTCCTGGGTGAGGTCCTGCGCCTCGGCGTGATCGCCGAGGTACGCGTAGAGCTGCACCGCCACCCGCTGGAAGTGCGCCTGGTAGAACTCGGTGAAGTCCACCGGCGGTGGGTCGGCACCTGGTGGCGCTGCGGTCATGGCGGTCCTCGTGTTCGGCGGCAGTCAGGAGTGTCACGCCTGGCGGACCACATCCGCTGCACCCGAATTCCGTTGGCCGGCCGAAGCGCGGCGTACTTTGGGGACCATGTCTGTGCCGAACGATCCCGATCCCCGACTTCAGTCGTACGCGGACCCGCAGCGACTGGTCACCACCGACTGGCTGGCCGAGCATCTGGGCGACGACGGTCTCGTGGTCGTCGAGTCCGACGAGGACGTACTGCTCTATGACAGCGGTCACATCCCGGGTGCCGTCAAGGTCGACTGGCATCTGGAGCTGAACGACCAGGTGACCCGGGACTACCTGGACGCCGAACGGTTCGCCGAACTCTGCGCCGCCAAGGGCATCGGCCGTGACGACACGGTTGTCTTCTACGGCGACAACTTCAACTGGTGGGCCGCGTACGCCCTCTGGGTCTTCACTCTCTTCGGCCACCGGGACGTGCGGCTGCTCGACGGCGGCCGGCAGAAGTGGATCGCCGAGGGACGGGAGCTGACCCGCGACAAGCCGACCCGGCCCCGGGCGAACTATCCGGTGCCGCAGCGCGACGACGCGCCGGTGCGGGCGTTCCGCGAGGAGGTGTCGGCGCACGTCGACGCCGGCCGGCCGCTTGTCGACGTGCGCTCGCCGGGCGAGTACACCGGCGAGATGCTGCACATGCCGGACTACCCGCAGGAGGGCGCACTGCGCGGCGGTCACATCCCGGGCGCGGTGAGCAAGCCATGGAAGTCCGCCGCCAACGACGACGGCACCTTCAAGTCGGCCGACGAGCTGCGTGGCATCTACGCCGACCAGCTCGGCCTGACGCCGGATGACGACGTGATCGCGTACTGCCGGATCGGCGAGCGGTCCAGCCACACCTGGTTCGTACTCCGGCACCTGCTCGGCTACCCGAAGGTACGCAACTACGACGGCTCCTGGACCGAGTGGGGCAACCTCGTCCGCGCCCCCGTCGTCAAGGGCCCCAACCCGAAGTGATTCGCTTGTTGATCATGAGGTTGGTGGCAGAAACAGGATCAACCATGCCGCCAACCTCATGATCAACGAGGCGGGTCGGTAGCGCAGGGGGTCAGCGCGGATCCGGGTCGCGTAGGTAACGCTGGACGGTGGGGGCGAGCCAGGTGATCAGCTCGGCCGGGGAGATGTCGACCATCGGGGGTAGGCGCAGGACGTATCGGGTCAGGGCGACGCCGAGCAGTTGGCTGGCGACCAGTCCGGCGCGCCGTGGGGCCTCGTCGGGGTCGGCGACCACCCGGCCGACCGCCACGCCGAGCTGGGTGGCGAAGATGGCGCGTACCCGCTCCGCCCCGCTCGGGTTGGTGCTCGCCGTGCGCAGCAGCGCCGGCAGCGTCGAGTCGCCCTCCCACCGGGTGAAAAAGTAGCTGACCAGCGCCGTGCCGAGTCGATCGGCCGGCACGCCGCTCAGGTCGGGCAGTCGTAGGTCGAACTCGGCCGCCGTGGCGAACAGGTTCTCCTTGCTGCCGAAGTACCGCATCACCATCGACGGGTCGATCCGCGCGTCCGCGGCGATGGCTCGGATCGTCGCCCGGTCGTACCCGTCGGCGGCGAAGCGGTCGCGGGCGGCCCGCAGGATGGCCGCCCGGGTCACCTCCGAGCTGCGGCGTCCGCCGCCCGACGGCGTTTCCGAGCTGCGGCGTACGCCGCCGGACGGCGTTTCCGAGCTGCGGCCTTCGCCGTCCGCCGCGGGCTCCCCGCCATGGCGTCCGCCGCCCGACGCCGCCGGCCCCGCGTCGCGCCGGCTGCCGCCCCACGCCGCGCTTCGGCGTCCGCCGTCGGCTGACGACTCCGCGACAGGTTTCGAAGCCCTTCCGGGTACGCCCTCCGTCATGTGACCGACGGTATGCCAACGGCTGTTGACTTCTCATTCCGGGGCGGCCTAACGTTGCCAACAAGTGTTGGCCAACAGTTGTTGGCATCCGGCCGAGGAGGTCGCCATGCTGCCCGAACGAACGGACGTCCTGGTCGTCGGCGCGGGCCCCACCGGGCTCACCGCCGCACTCACCCTGGCCCGCCGAGGGGTCGAGGTGACCGTCGTAGACCAGCGGGAGAAGCCGGCGGTGACCTCGCGGGCCGCGGTCGTGCACGCGTACACCCTGGAGGTGCTCGACCGGATCGGCGCCGGCGAGACGCTTGTGGCCCGAGGGCTGCGGTCGGCCCGGTTCAGCGTCCGCGACCGGGACCGGGTGCTGGTCACCGTGCCGTTCGGCGGGTTGCCCGGCCGGCACCGGTACGCGCTGATGGTGTCCCAGTCGGTGACCGAGGAGGTGCTCACCGACCAACTGGCCGAGGCCGGTGTACGGGTGCTGCGCCCGTACCGGCTCACCGGCCTGCGCCGCGACGGCGACGGCGCGGTTGCCGACTTCGACGGCACGAGCCTGCGCGCCCGATGGGTGATCGGGGCCGACGGCATCAACAGCACTGTCCGTGAGCTGGCCGGCATCACGTTCACCGGGCCGGCCGGCTCCGAGGAGTCGTTCGTGCTTGCCGACGTGCGCGTCGACAGCGGCCTGCCCCGCGACGGCGCGTCGATCTTCCTTGCCCGGGGCGGGCCACTGGTCTGGGCGCCGCTGCCCGACGGGCGGGTACGCCTGGTCGCCACCGTCACCGATCCGCCCGCCGAGCCGGACGCGGCCTATCTGCAACGCCTGCTCGACGAGCGTGGTCTCCGACAACGGCCGGACCAGGTACGCGAGGTGCTCTGGTCCTCGCGCTTCCGACTGCACCGACGGGTCGCCGGGACGTTCCGCTCCGGGCCGGTGCTGCTGGCCGGCGACGCCGGACACGTGCACAGCCCGGCCGGCGGGCAGGGCATGAACCTCGGCATCAGCGATGCCGTCGACCTCGGCGAGACCCTGGCCGACGTGCTCGCCGGAGCCGCCGAGGCCCGGCTGGACGAGTACGCGGCCAGACGTCGGCCGCTCGCACACGAGGTGGCCGGATTCGCCGACCGACTGACCCGCCTCGCCACCGTGCCGCCCGCCGCCCGACCGGCCCGGGACCTGCTGCTACGCCTGATCTCGGTGCTGCCGCCGGTGCGACACCGGATCGCGCTCCGGCTCTCCGGCCTCAACCAACGCCCGACGTGAGTCGACGTTCCCGGCAATCGGACTGGCGGGTAACCACGGCCCCACGCTGTCGACAGTCGGGTCTACGCTGGCCCGGTGACGGTGGAGCAGCAGGCCCGGGGGGCGAACGGCGGGGCCACGGGGGCGGGACGACGCCGATCCCGCAAGGACGAGATTCTTGAGATCGCGGTGGGTCTGTTCGCCTCGCGGGGCTACCACGGTGTGTCGATGGACGACATCGGCGCGGCTGCCGGCGTGACCGGCCCGGCGCTCTACCACCACTTCGCCGGCAAGGAGGCGATGCTGGTCGCCGCGCTGACGCCGGTCAGCGAAGGGCTGCTCGACGGCGGACGGCAGCGCTCCGCCGCCCATCCCGGCGACCCGCGCGCCTCGCTGGAGTCGCTTATCGACTTCCACGTCGACTTCGCGCTCGCCAATCCGGCCGTCATCGCGCTGCACCTGCACGAGCTGGATCGGCTGCCGGAGGAGCCCAGACGGCACATCCGCCGTCTCCAACGGCTCTACGTCGAGGAGTGGGTCACCGTGCTGACCGCCCTGCACCCGGGGCTGCCGGACGGTGAGGCGCGGGTGTTGGCACACGCCGCGTTCGGCCTGATGAACTCCACCCCGTTCCTCGGCGGCGAGGTCGACCACCGGCGTCGGTCCGAGCTGCTGCGCGCCGCCACGCTGGCCGCGCTGCTCGCCCCCACCGAGCCCGCCTGACCCGTTGCCGTCCGGCGGTGCTGGGCTGACCGGCCAGGATCGGTGTGCTTCGTCACATCCACGGCTGGCCGCCACCGACCGAGGAGCCGATCCCGGTACGCCCGCGTCGCCGTCGCTCGGACACCGCACCAGGGCCCCTCTCTGCCGCAGGCGTTGAGAGGGGGCCCTTCCTCGCACCCGGGGCGGCGTGGTTCCCTTGCACGCGATCCCACCATCTGGACGCGGAGGAAGCATGATCGAGTCGCTGCTGGTCGCCAACCGGGGCGAGATCGCCCGCCGGATCATCCGTACCGCCAGGCGGCTCGGGGTGCGGGCGATCGCGGTCCACTCGGAGGCCGACGCCGACCTGCCGTTCGTCGCCGAGGCCGACGAGGCCGTCTGCGTCGGGCCGGCCAACCCGGCCCAGAGCTACCGCAACACCGAGGCGATCCTCGCCGCCGCCCGGTCGACCGGGGCGCAGGCGATTCACCCCGGCTACGGCTTCCTGTCGGAGAACGCCGACTTCGCCCGTACCGTCGAGGCCAGCGGCCTGATCTGGGTCGGACCCGGCGCGGACGCGATAAGCGCGATGGGCGACAAGATCAATGCGCGGAACCTGATGGCGGCGGCCGGCGTGCCGGTGGCGGCCGGGACCACCGAACCGGCGGCCGACGTGGCGGCGGCGGTCGCGGCGGCGGCACAGATCGGCTACCCGGTGATGGTGAAGGCCGCTGCCGGTGGCGGCGGCATGGGCATGGGGGTGGCGGTCGACGAGGCCGCGCTGCGCACCGAGTACGACAAGGTGCGGGCCTTCGCGGAGCGGATGTTCGGCGACGGCTCGGTGCTGCTGGAGCGGTACTTCCCCCGGGTGCGGCACGTCGAGGTGCAGATCCTCGGCCTGGCCGACGGCCGGGTGCTGGCGCTGGGCGAGCGGGAGTGCTCGGTGCAGCGGCGCAACCAGAAGCTGGTGGAGGAGTCGCCCTCCCCGGCGGTCTCGCCGGAGCTACGGTCCCGCCTGCTGGCAGCGGCGGTGCGGGCGGGCGAGGCGGTTGACTACCGCAACGCCGGCACCGTCGAGTGCCTGCTCGATCCGACGACCGGGGAGTTCTTCTTCCTGGAGATGAACACCCGGCTTCAGGTGGAGCACCCGGTGACCGAGCTGGTGCACGGCATCGACCTGGTGGAGGAGCAGCTGCGGGTGGCGGCCGGCCTGCCGCCGACCTTCGACCCGGACGCGCTGACCGTGCGCGGGCACGCCATCGAGCTGCGGGTCAACGCCGAGGATCCGAAGCGGTTCCTGCCCGGCCCCGGGACGATCAAGACCTGGGTCGAGCCGACCGGCGAGGGCGTACGCGTCGACTCCGGCTACGCCGAGGGGAACACCGTCACCCCGTTCTACGACAGCCTGATGGCGAAGCTGATCGTGCACGGCCAGGACCGGACCGAGGCCATCGCCCGCGCCCGCGCGGCAGTGGCCGCCTTCGACCTGTCCGGCCCCAAGCACAACCTCCCCTTCTTCGCCGAGCTGCTCGAAAACCAGGAGTTCCTCTCCGGCGACTACGACACCAGCATCGTCTCCCACCTCCGCTAACCCCAATGCCGCTCAGTTAGGGAGACGGGGCGTCTGTCAAGGAGCGTGTCGATAGACGAGGGCGGCGGGGTCTCGGTATAGAGGTTTGTCACTCCAAGACAGCCTCTGGACCGGGAGCCCCGCCGTTGGAACAGTGTGCCATTGCTCGGACCGTCACGGTGGCAGCCGGCCGGTTCGCGCCAGGTCATCTGGGTGAGTTGACGCAGCAGGTGCCCTTCGAGATGGTCGATGCCGTCCTGGCGCAGACGCGGGCGGTGCAGGCTCGGGTGCGGGATCTGCCGTCGCGGGTGGTGGTGTATCTGCTGCTCGCGGCGGGGTTGTTCACCGAGTTGGGTTATCGGCAAGTGTGGGCTCGGCTGGTTGCTGGTCTGGACGGGTTGCCGGTGGCGATGCCGACTTCCTCAGCCCTGTCTCAGGCTCGCCGTCGGGTTGGGGACAAACCTTTGGCAGCGTTGTTCCGGCTGGTGGCAGGTCCGCCTGCCGGGGCTGGGCGATGGCGAGGTCTGCTGGTGTGTGCAATCGACGGCACCAGCATGTTCGTGCCCGACAGCACGGCGAACCTCGCGGTCTATCCTCGTCAGGCCGGAACTCACGGCGGCTCGGGCTATCCGATGCTGCGGCTGGTCGCGGTCGTCGTGTGCGGCACGCGGACCCTCATCGATGCGGTGTTCACTTCCATCAGCACCGGCGAGTTGAGCTGCGCCGCTCGTCTGCTGGGCTGTCTGCACCCGGGCATGCTGCTGCTGGCCGATCGGGGCTTCGCTGCCCGCACGATGATCGAGCAGTTCGCCGGCACCGGCGCTGACCTACTCATCCGTGACAAGGACGACCGGCGGCTACCCGTCATCCGCCGCCATCACGACGGTTCCTGGCTGTCGGTCATCGGCACGATGAGCGTCCGGGTCGTCGACGCCGAGATCGTCGTGAGCATGAACGGCAAACGCCACATCGGCCGGTACCGGCTGATCACCACCCTCACCGACCAGCGCCGTTTCCCGGCCATGGACCTGGTCACCCTCTACCACCACCGCTGGGAGATCGAAACGGCATACCTGGAGTTGAAGTCCACCCTGCTGGGCGGACGGGTCCTGCGAGCCCGAACCCCGAACGGGATCAGTCAAGAGGTCCACGCCCTGCTCACCACCTACCAAGCGGTCCGGCTGGCGATGGCTGACGCCACCGCCAGCCGGCCCACGACCAACCCCGACCGGGCCAGCTTCACCATCGCCGTCCACGCCGCCCGAGACCAAATCACCCACGCCGCCGGTGTCATCGCCGACACCGTCATCGACCTCGTCGGAGCCATCGGCCGCGCCGTCCTGGCCGACCTGCTCCCCCCACGCCGCACCCGAATCAGCCCCCGCGTGGTCAAACGCGCGATCTCCAAACACCGCGCCAAAGGCACCATCGACCGCACCACCTACCACGCCACATTCAAGATCAACATCCTCGACGCGGCAGCATTGACAACCAACCCACCGCCCTAACTGAGCGGCGTTGCCGCTAACCCCCCGCCCCGCCCCGCCCCCGCCCCTGGCCGGTTGATCAAGAAGTTTGGTCGGGATCCGTGCCCGCAGCCGACCAAAACTTCTTGATCAACGCGGGGTCACGCGGGGTGGGGTGTGACATGCTGGGGAGGGTTGAGGCAGTGAGTGTCACAGCTAGGTGGGTGGGTGGTGGAGATGCCGGATTACGTGTCCATTCGTGAGGTCGGGCCACGTGACGGGTTGCAGAACGAGGCACCGATCACCACCGACGCCAAGGTGCGGCTGCTCGACGCGCTCTCGCAGACGGGGGTACGGCGGATCGAGGCGGTCTCGTTCGTGCACCCCAGGGCGATCCCGCAGATGGCCGACGCCGACGAGGTGTGGCGACGGGCGCAGCGGGTCGACGGGGTGCGTTACTCCGCGTTGGTGCCGAACACGCGCGGCGCGCAGCGCGCCCTCGCCGCCGGCTTCACCGAGATCGAGGTGGTCGTCTCGGCAAGCGACACGCACAACCGGCGCAACGTCAACCGTTCCACCGACGAGTCGCTTGACGACATCGCCGAGCTGATCGACCTGCTGCACGGTGCCGGTGCCCGCGCCGAGGTGATCGTGGCGACCAGCTTCGGCTGCCCGTACGAGGGCGACATCGATCCGGCGCGGGTGGCCGCCATCGTGGACCGGGTGGTCCGCGACGGCGCCGACCGCGTCGCGTTCGGCGACACCACCGGCATGGGTACGCCCCGACGCGTCCGTGACCTGCTCACCGCCGTACGCGATCGCAACGCCGACGTTCCGGTGCTGCTGCACTTCCACAACACCCGGGGCACCGCGTTGGCCAATCTGCTGACCGCCCTGGAGCTCGGCGTCACCGAGTTCGACGCCAGTGTCGGCGGGCTGGGTGGCTGTCCGTACGCGCCCGGGGCCAGCGGGAACCTGGCCACCGAGGAGGCGGTGCACATGCTGCACGACATGGGCATCGACACCGGGATCGACCTGGACGCCCTGATCGAGGTCGCCGAGCTGGCCGAGCACCTGACCGCTCGTACTCTCCCCTCCGGCGTCCTCCGCGCCGGCCCCCGCACCCGCCTCACCCCCCTGCCCACCTGACCCCGCACTAACCCACCCACCCCCGCCCAGCGGCGGTTGATCATGAGGTTAGCGGCAGAGTTGATCTCTAGAACTGCCGCTAACCTCATGATCAACGCTGGGGATCTCGGGGTGGTGCGGGGATGGGTGTGGGTGGGGTAGCCTAACGATCGTTCAGGTTGCTTGGTTTGGGGGCCGTGGTGACGGTTGACGGTGAGGCGCTGGAGCAGCTGCGCAAGCGGGTTCGGGCCGGCGGCGCGGAGAAGTACCACGCGGCCAACGCCGCGAAGGGCAAGCTGTTCGCCCGGGAGCGGGTCGCGCTGCTGGTCGACGAGGGCAGCTTCGTCGAGGACGGCCTCTACGCCAACGCGCTCGCCGAGGGACTGCCCGCCGACGGCGTGGTCACCGGCACCGCCACCATCGACGGTCGTCAGGTCTGCCTGATGGCAAACGACTCCACGGTCAAGGCCGGCAGCTGGGGTGCCCGCACCGTCGAGAAGATCATCCGGATCATCGAGCGGGCGTACGACACCGGTGTCCCGATGGTCTACCTGGTCGACTCGGCCGGGGCCCGGATCACCGACCAGGTCGAGCTGTTTCCCGGGCGTCGTGGCGCCGGAAAGATCTTCTGGAACCAGGTCCGCGCCTCCGGCTCGATCCCCCAGGTCTGCGCGCTGTTCGGGCCCAGCGCGGCCGGCGGAGCGTACATTCCGGCGTTCTGCGACGTGGTCGCCATGGTCGACGGCAACGCCAGCATGTACCTGGGATCGGACCGGATGGTCGAGATGGTCACCGGCGAGAAGACCACCCTCGAAGCGATGGGTGGGGCGCGGGTGCACTGCGCCGAGTCCGGTGTCGGGCACTTCCTCTGCAAGACCGAGGCCGATGCGCTCGACGTGGTGAAGCGCTACCTGTCGTACCTTCCGGCGAACTGGACCCAGCAGCCACCGACCGCGCCCGCCGTCGAGGCGCCGACCAAGGCCGACCTCGCCGCGCTGGTGCCGGCGAGCGAGCGGCAGGCGTTCGACATGCGCCGGTACGTCAAGGGCCTGCTCGACGAGGACTCCTTCTTCGAGATCCAGGCCCTGTGGGCCAAGGAGTTGACCATCGGATTCGGCCGACTGAACGGCGAGGTCGTCGGCGTGGTCGGCAACAACTCGATGTTCAAGGGCGGGGTGCTCTTCGTCGACTCGGCCGACAAGGCGACCCGGTTCGTGCAGCTCTGCGACGCGTTCAACGTGCCGCTGCTGTTCCTGAGCGACGTGCCCGGGTTCATGGTCGGCAGTGCGGTGGAGAAGCAGGGCATCATCCGGCACGGCGCAAAGATGATCACCGCGATCTCCGAGGCGACCGTACCCAAGATCTGTGTGGTGGTGCGCAAGGCGTACGGTGCCGGCCTCTACGCCATGGCCGGGCCGGGCTTCGAGCCGGATGCCACGATAGCGCTGCCCACCGCCAAGATCGCGGTGATGGGTGCGGAGGCCGCGGTCAACGCCGTGTACGCCAACAAGATCGCGGCCATCGAGGACGAGGCCGAGCGGGCGGCCTTCGTCGCCGCCCGCCGCGAGGAGTACGAGCAGGACATCGACATCGTCCGGCTCGCCAGCGAACTGGTGGTCGACGCGATCGTGGAGCCGCAGGAACTGCGTGCCGAACTGGTGCGCCGGTTCGCCGCCGCCCGGGGCAAGCAGCGGCACTTCTCCCGGCGACGGCACGGCGTCACCCCGGTCTGAGCCGTCCGGCACCAGCACGATCCCGTCCCGGCGTCACGAGCGCCCGGCGGGCCGTCCACACAGGAGGAACCCGATGGACTTCCGGCTCACCGAGGAGCACGGGGCGCTTCGCGACAGCGTGCGGGACTTCGCCCGCGAGGTGGTCGCGCCGGTCATCGCCGAGCACTACGAGCAGCACACCTTCCCGTACGAGATCATTCGCCAGATGGGCAAGATGGGCCTGTTCGGCCTGCCCTTCGCCGAGGAGCACGGTGGTATGGGCGGCGACTACTTCGCCCTCTGCCTGGCTCTGGAGGAACTGGCCCGGGTCGACTCCAGCGTGGCCATCACCCTGGAAGCGGCGGTCTCGTTGGGCGCGATGCCGATCTACCGGTTCGGCACCGACGAGCAGAAGTCGCGGTGGCTGCCCCGGCTGCTCAGCGGCGAGGCGCTGGCCGGGTTCGGGCTGACCGAGCCGGGCTTCGGCTCGGACGCGGGGGGCACCGAGACCCGGGCGGTGCTGGACGAGGCGACCGGCGAATGGGTCATCAACGGCTCGAAGGCGTTCATCACCAACTCCGGCACCGACATCACCGCCCTGGTCACCGTCACCGCGGTCACCGGCACCCGGCCGGACGGCACGAAGGAGTTGTCCTCCATCATCGTGCCCAGCGGGACGCCCGGCTTCACCGTCGCGCCCGGCTACTCCAAGGTCGGTTGGACCGCCTCGGACACCCATGAGCTGAACTTCGACGACTGCCGGGTGCCGGCGGAGAACCTGCTCGGCGAGCGGGGTCGTGGCTTCGCCCAGTTCCTGCGCATCCTCGACGAGGGCCGGATCGCCATTGCCGCGCTGGCCGTCGGTCTCGCCCAGGGCTGTGTCGACGAGTCGATCAAGTACGCGAAGGAGCGGCACGCCTTTGGCCAACCGATCGGCAACTACCAGGCGATCCAGTTCAAGATCGCCGACATGGAGGCGAAGGCGTACACCGCCCGGCTCGCCTACTACGACGCCGCCGCCCGAATGCTGGCCGGCGAGCCGTTCAAGCGGCAGGCGGCGATCGCCAAGCTGCACGCGAGCACGATCGCGGTGGACAACGCCCGGGAGGCGACGCAGATCCACGGCGGGTACGGCTTCATGAACGAGTACCCGGTGGCCCGGTTTTGGCGGGACTCCAAGATCCTGGAGATCGGCGAGGGTACCTCCGAGGTGCAGCGCATGATCATCGCCCGCGACCTGGGGATGTGAACCGGCCGGATCGGCCGGACACGTCGGGCGGCCAGCCGGCCGTCGCACATCGATGCCGGTTCGGTGCAGGTCGGCTGCCGATCGGTGGTTGTCAGGTTTCGGCACGGCATCGTCGGGTGGCCGACGATCCCGTGTCCGATGTCGGGCCTGCGCCGTATTGTCCGTGCCCATGGCTCCCGGTCATGATCGTCAATCCGGTCCGCCGCACGCCGGTCTGCCGGAGCTGCTGCGGGCGCACCGGCAGGCTGCTGGCGCGACCCAGGCTGAGCTGGCGGCCCGTGCCGGCGTCGGGGTACGGACGGTCCGTGACCTGGAACGGGGCCGCTCCACCCGGCCACAACGCACCACCGTCGAGCTGCTCGCCGGGGCGCTCGGGCTGACCGGCTCCGCCCGCGCGGCGTTTCTGGCCGCCGCCCGGGGCACCAGCCCGGCGGCCGTCCAGCCCGAGGTCGGTACGCCGCTGGGCCTGCCGCCGCCACCGGAACTGATCGGCCGGGAGCGCGACATCACCGAGCTGGCCACCCTGTTGGACGATCCACGTGGTCCCCGGGTGGTGAGCCTGGTGGGGTTGGCCGGCGTCGGCAAGACCGCCCTGGCGTTGGCGGCGGTCCACGCGGCCGCGCCCACTCATCCCGGCGGTGTCGCCGGGGTGCTGATCGGCGCCGGGTCGGACGCGGCCGACGTGCACGCCGCCGTCATGACGGTCTTCGGCGTGGCCCGGGACACCGAGTTGGCCGCGCGGCTCGGTGACCGGCGGGCGCTGCTGCTGGTGGACGCGGTGGAGCGGGCGCCCGATCCGGTGGCCGGCACGCTGCGGCGGCTCGTCGGTGCGGTGCCGTCGCTGCGGGTGCTGGTCACCGGCCGACATCCGGTCGGGCTACCGAGCGAGTGGGTGCGCCCCGTTTCGCCGTTGGAGGTGCCGCCACCGGGCGACACCGACCCGGCGACCCTCGTCGGATATCCGGCGGTCACCCTGTTCACCTCGCGACTGGCTCAGGTCCGCCGGGAACCGCCGGCCGACGCCGAGTTGCCCGCGCTGGCTGCCCTGGTACGCCGGCTGGGCGGGCTGCCGCTGGCGATCGAACTGATGGCGGCGCGCGGCCGGCTCCTCGATCTCACCGAACTGCTCGACCGGTACGGCGACCGGGTGCTGGATCTGGACACCTCTGCCGCCACGCACAGCGGTTGGGAGACGCGGCCACGGGGTGACGATGCCCGCACGGCGGTGGCGGAGACCCTGCGCGACGCGGTGGCCACCAGTTACCGGCTGCTCGCCGTCGGGGACCGGGCGGCGTTGCGGCAGCTCGCCGCCTTCGGCAACCGGTGGTCGGTGGAGTTGGCCGAGGAGATGCTCGCCGGCACCGGCGTCGATCCGGTGCCGCTGCTCAACCGCTTCCTCGATCTCGGGCTGCTGAGCGTACGAGGTGGCGGCTCGTTCCGGTTCCGGTTCGTCGACGCCGTCCGGGACTACGCCGTCGAGCAGGCGTCCGGCGCCGGCGAGTCGACGGTGATCCGCCGTCGGCACGCTCGGGTGGTGACCCGGCTGGTGGAGCGGACCGCGTCGGGGCTGACGGGTGCCGGGGCCGGTGCCGCTGCGCACCGTCTCGACGAGGTCACCGGCGACATCAGCTCCGCGTTGGCGTACGCGGCGGTCGACGACCCCTTGACCGCGTTACGTCTCGCGGTGAACCTGCCCCGGTGGTGGCGGTTACGTGGGCGGGACGTCGTCGGCCGGCAGTGGCTGCTGCGCCTGCTGGCCGATCCGCGTACCGCCGATGCCGACCCGGCCCTGCGCGCGTGGGCCTCGGTCGGTGTGGCGATGCTCGCCGGCGAGCACGGCGCCGCCGCAATGGAGCTGTCGACGGCCCGCGCGGCGTTGGCGGAGTTCCGTCGGCTCGGTGACGTGCCGGGCGAGTTGGAGGCGCGGGCGGTCCTCGGTGTCCTGCTGACCGCGACCGGACGGCCGGGCCAGGCACGGGAGCAGGCGGAGGCGGTGCTGGCCCTGGCCACCGAGCACGGCCTGACCCGCCAGATGGCGGTAGCGCAGCACCAGCTGGCGTGGCATGAGATGAGGCTCGGTGACCTGACCACGGCTCGCCGCCGGCTGGCGGTGGTGGACCGGCTCGGTGGCCAGGTCGCGGAGCAGCGGCTACGGGTGCTGGCTCGGGGCACCGTCGCGGAGGTGTTCCGCCTGGCGGGCCGGTACGCCGACGCGGCCGACGAGGCTCGCCGGGTGTTGACGGCCCTCGGCGACCTGGGCACCCCGCGCGGTCGGCGACAGGTGCTGGGGACGCTGGGTCTGGCGCTCGCCCAGGACGGTCGGGCGGCCGAGGCCGCCGAGGTGCTCGCCGAGCTGCGTCCGCTCGACGGCACCGGCGCACTGATCGAGGGGCATCTGGCGCTGCATCGTGGGGACCGGGAGGTCGCGGCGGAGTGGTTCGCGGCCGCAGCGGAGCCGGACGAGACCGGTCGGGACCGACGGACGGTCGTGGAGGCTCTGGTGGGCTTGGCGGCGAGCACCTCGGACGCGAGTGTGCTCGATCGGCTGGACGTGGCCTGCCGGGAGGGCGGCATCCGGCTGCTGGAGCACGAGGAGGAACTGCTCTACGTGCTGTCGGTGGCCCGGAACGGCCCGACGAAACCGGGGCGGTGAGGTCGGCGACGGCGGTGCGGTCGGCGACCGGCCCACCGGTGGCGGGGACGGGGTCGGCGCGGGCGAGGAAGCCCCCTGTTGCCACCCCTCGCTCATCGCCCGCGCCGGTGCCCCCCGCTGCCCCCGCCGCTGCGAGACTAGCGAGGCACAGTCGGCCCGTCTGTCGGGTTTGGGGGGCTATCACCTATTGAACCGGTGGTTCTGCCGGTGGTTCTGCCGGTCCCGTCACGCTCGGCTGCTCGCGCGCACACCCAGGGTCCGCCAGGCGGTTGAGGGCGGCGGCAACCGCCGGCGCAGGCGACGCGCGGAATCCCTCAGCGGCCCGGGTGGCCGCCCGGTGCGGGTGACCTGCCCTCCTCGTCGCATTCGGCCGGAGGCTCGCCCGGTGCGGCGGAACGGCTGCCGGCGGTCGCGCAGGGATGTACGGCGTCGCGTACCCGGCGCAGGCCGTCGAGCAGGGCGGCCAGCGCAGCCGGGTCGAGTTGCCCGGTGAACCAGTCCTCGATGAGCTGAAGGTGCCCGGGCAGGCTCTCGTCGAGCCGGCGCAGGCCGGCCGGCGTCACCACCGCGTACGAGCTTCGTCGGTCGGAGGGGCAGGCGCGGCGGGTGATCAAACCGTCGCGTTCCATCCGGTCCACCACCCGGGTCACGCCGCTGGTTGACAGTGAGGTCTGGGCGGCGAGATCGGTCATCCGCAGCTGGTTGGCGGGTGACCGGGTGAGTCTGGTCAGCACCTCGAACTCGACCGATGACAGGCCGTGCTCCTCCAGCTGGGCGGCGAATCGGGCGGCCAGCCCGGCGTGCACCTCGAAGAGCAGGCCGACGGCCGTGATTCGAGGGTCGTCGAACGTGTTCGCTTCCACCAGACCATCGTACCAATACTTGACAGCAGGAATATTGCCACGGCTATAGTTGCTGACGCAGACGTTGGGCTACTAAACAATATCTCCCGGAGGGCAGTCTCTCATGACCAGCAGCACCGAGCCGGTTACCCGCGAGTGGAACGGCCTCACCATCCCGGCGGCCGGCACCTACCTGCTGGATGTGGCGCACAAGCGGGTCGGCTTCGTTGCCCGGCACATGATGGTGAGCAAGGTTCGCGGCGAGTTCGCTGACGCGAGCGCCACCATCACCATCGCCGAGGATCCGCTGGAGTCCACGGTCTCCGCCACCATCCAGGCCGCCAGCATCAACACCGCCCAGGCGGATCGGGACGCGCACCTGCGCAGCCCCGAGTTCCTCGACGCGGAGAAGTTCGCCACGCTGGAGTACCGCAGCACCGGCGTGAAGTCGCACGAGGGCAACGAGTTCGTCCTGACCGGCGAGTTGACCATCAAGGACGTGACCCGTCCGGTCGACCTCAAGGTCGAGTTCGAGGGTGTCGGCCGCAGCCCCTTCGGCCAGGACATCTTCGGTTTCTCGGCGACCACCGAGATCGACCGTGAGGACTTCGGCCTGACCTGGAACGTCGCCCTGGAGTCCGGTGGCGTCCTGGTCGGCAAGAAGGTCAAGATCGAGATCGAGGGCGAGGCCATCCGGCAGTCCTGATCCGTACGCTCCGACAGGCCCGCGCCCGCACCGCGCGGGCCTGTCGGCTGTCCGGGGACCTTCACTCGTACCCGGACGCCGGTGCGAATTGTCACAACTTGTTCTTCGCGTGCAGCAAGGGTCCGACGGTGCGACTGGGTACCTACTTCAGCGGGAGCTAGCAACCTGGTCGGGGGGTGACGCCATCGGCCGCTACAACGGGTGGACTGCGGCAATGGACCGATCTTCGGGGCGGCTGGGCGCAGCGCTCCCAGCGAGTATGGTTCACAGTGCGCTGCGGAGCGGCACCGTTCCGTGGCGTCGCGCGCCGGGAGGAAGCATGGGCAGGGACGTCGATCGAGCCGCCTTCTCCCGTGAGGATCGAGTCCGGTACCGGCAGAAGGTCCGGCGCTGCCTGGACGTGTTCGCGCTCATGTTGGACGACTTCGGCTTCGACGCCGACCGGCCGATGACCGGGTTGGAGATCGAGCTCAACCTGGTCGACCCGGCCGCCGAACCGGCCATGCGCAACGAAGAGATCCTCGCCGCGATAGCCGACCCGTTGTTCCAGACCGAGCTCGGACAGTTCAACCTCGAACTGAACGCCAACCCAAGGCTGATCTCCGGCACCGGGTTCGCCGACTACGAGCGTGACCTCTGCGCCAGCCTCGACCGGGCCAACGAACGCGCCTCGCGGTCGGACACCCGGATCGTGCTGGTCGGCATCCTGCCCACGTTGAACGAGCGACACCTGGTGGCGGACAACCTCTCCACGAACGAGCGTTACCGGGTGCTGAACGACCAGATCGTCGGAGCCCGGGGCGAGGACATCGAGCTCGACATCCGGGGCGTCGAGCGACTGCGTACGCACAACGACTCCATCGCGCCGGAGGCGGCCTGCACCAGCCTTCAGTTCCACCTCCAGGTGGCGCCGGACAGCTTCGCCGACTACTGGAACGCCTCCCAGGCGATCGCCGCCGCCCAGGTGGCGGTGGGTGCCAACTCCCCGTTCCTCTACGATCGGCAGCTCTGGGCGGAGACCCGCATCGCCCTGTTCGAGCAGGCCACCGACACCCGGCCGGACGAGCTGAAGGCCCAGGGCGTACGGCCCCGGGTCTGGTTCGGCGAGCGGTGGATCACCTCGATCTTCGACCTGTTCGAGGAGAACGTCCGCTACTTCCCGCCCCTGCTGCCGATCTGCGAGAGCGAGGACCCGGTGGAGGTCCTGCATGCCGGCGGCGTTCCCGAGCTGGCCGAGTTGCGGCTGCACAACGGCACCGTCTACCGGTGGAACCGGCCCGTGTACGACATCATGAACGGCCGTCCGCACCTGCGGGTGGAGAACCGCGTGCTACCGGCCGGACCGACCGTGGTCGACATGCTGGCCAACGCCGCCTTCTACTTCGGGCTGGTCCGGGGCATGGCGGAGGCCGATCGGCCGATCTGGAGCCAGCTCACCTTCAGCTCGGCCGAGGAGAACTTCCACGCGGCTGCCCGCCGCGGCATGGACGCGGTCCTGCACTGGCCGCGGCTGGGCGATGTGCCGGTGACCACGCTGGTGCTCGACACACTGCTGCCGCTCGCCGCCGCCGGCCTCGACGGCTTCGGCGTCGCCGCCGCCGACCGGGACCGGTTGCTCGGCATCATCGAGCAACGCTGTCGTACCGGACGCAACGGAGCGGTCTGGCAGACCGCAACCGTGTGGGCCGCCGAGCGGCATCTGGGTCTGGAGCGCCGGGCCGCGCTGCACCACATGCTCCAGCGCTACGCGGAGTTGCAGTACACAAACGAGCCGGTGCACACCTGGCCGCTCGACTGAGCGAAGCGGCAACCTCACCGGATCTTGGTGCGGAATCGCCCTCCCGGTGGGCCGTTTTGCGCCAAGATCCAGACTAGCGGCCGCGCTGCCGGGGACGGCCGCGGCGGTTGCCGCTCTCGGGTGTCTCTTCGCTGCCGAATGACGCCTCGGACGGCGACGACCCGGATTTCCCACCCGCCTCCGCCGGCCTTTCCGGCTGCGCTGCCGAGGGCGGTGCTGCCGGTTGCGGTGCTGCCGGCTTGACCGCCGCTGGCTTGACCGCTGCCGGTCGCGGTGGGGTTCCCGCCGATGCGGCTTTCTTCCGGGTCGCCGGAACCTCGCCGGCCACCGGCTGGTCGAGCCGGTCGGCGGCCGCCGAGGACCGCGTGGCACCCGCCGGGGACAGGGGGGCACCCGCCCCGGACCGCTCGACGTCCGGCGCGGACGGCTCGGACGGCTTGGCGTCCGGCGCGGGCTGGGTGGCGGCATCCGGCCCGGACCCGGGCCTGTGCCGGTCGGAGTCACCGACTCGCTGCCGGGGCACCAGCGGGGCCGCGTCGGGGCCGCTCGACCGGTGCGCCGCCAGCCGGGCCGATCGCTGGGCCAGCGCCGCCACCAGGACCGACCCGCCGATGCCGACGATCACCGCGTACGGGGCGGTGAGATGAGCGGACACCTGTTCCGGGCTGATCGCGGTGAGCCTCGGCACGGCCAGGAAGTAGGCGATGGCCACCAACAGCGGACCGGCGGCACCGGATGCGGTGGCACCGACCCGCCGCCCGGTCGCCCGGACCCCGCGGCGGGCGGCCAGCGCACCGATAACCAGTGCTGAACCGAGTGACAGGACCGCGCCGGGCCAGTAGAAGTAGTCCCGGATCCAGAACTGGTCGTTGTCCGAGCTGAGTTGCCAGATCCCGAGCTGCGCGGTGGTGAGCCCGCGACCGGCGAGCACCGAGTCGACCACGGCGATGACCGCGAGCAGCCAGAGCCAGCCGGCGGTGGCGATGACATTGGTGGCGGCGGCGCGACAACGCAGCGCCCAGACCGCCACGAGCGTTCCGATAAGTACGCCGACCGCCGCGTACCCGGCGGCCATGTCGCGGGGGGACGGCGTGTCCGGCACCACCGCGACCCGGGCCGGCACGGCGACCAGCAACACCGTGATCAGCGCGCCCAGGCCGGCGGCCACGGCCAGCGCGATTCCCCACAGTCCGCCACCGTCCTGCTTGACGGTGGCGGCCGGAAGTTCACCGGAGGGCGGAACCGGGCTGCCGGACGTCGCCGGCCCGCTGCCCGCCGTCGCGGAGATGGGCGACGCTGCGGTGCCGGACGGCGGAGCCGGGGAATCGGCGGCGGGCGGCCCACCTACCACCGTCATCGGGTCGGACGGGGATGCGGCCCGGCGACGGTCGTGCAGCCGTTGGGCGCAGACCGCACCGAAGATTGTCGACGTAGCCGCGATCCAGGTCGCCCAGATCAGGCTCGCCACCCAGGCCGCCGTGCCGGCGGTCGCCTCAGGGGGCGCCCAGTTGAGAATGCCCAGGCCGTATCCGAAGCCCAGTTGGGCGGCACCGGCACCGGCTGCCACGCCGGCGGCGGTGGCGATCGATCCTCCCCAGCCCTGTCTGGCCATGCCGGGCAGCGTAACGTCCTGTGGTCGGTGCGGCGAGTCGTGCGTGGCATCTACCGGCGACGGTTACGGACAGTGCTTGGCCCCGGTCGCTACGGTCGTGGGTGATGAGGCGGTGGGCGGGATGACGGACGGGACCACGGGCGGGCGGCCGGGGCGCGGTGACACCGGCCCGGACCGGACGAGGATGATCATCGGTGGCGGGGCTGCCGCCATCCTGCTCGCGATCATCGGTGCCGCCGGTGGCTGGGTGCTCGCCGGCGATCAGGTAAGACCCGGCCCGGTGTCCTCCGCCGCCACCGGCACTCCCACCCCCAGCCCAACGGTGCGGACCTCGCCGCCGTGGGAGCGGCCGACACCGAACACCGCGACCACGCCGAGCAACAGCCCCAGCCCGTCGCGGCCAACCGGACTCACCGTCCCGGACCTGGTCGGCGCAGACTTCGAGGAGGCCAGGGAGGAGTTGCGGGACCTGGGCCTGGGCTGGCAACTCGTCTTCGGCAGCGGCGACAGTTCCAGCGTACGAAGCACCGACCCGGCTCCGGGGACACCGGTGCGGCGTGGTGTCACGGTCAAGATCAATGTGGCCGGGGCCGCCCCACCGAACGAGGTGCCCGACCTGACCGGTGAGACGTGCAACGAGGCGAGGGACGAACTCGTCGACGACGGCTTCTCTCCCCGCTATCCCAACGGACGCTCCGGCACGGTCACGTCGCAGCAACCGCCGGGCGGCACGGTCGGCAGGTGGAACGACGTGGTCCAGATCTGGTGCGGCACGCCGCCGAGTGCGGATGCGAACACTCCGGCGCCGTGACGCGCACCCGACACGCTGATGCCGACCGATGACCGGCGAAACCGCTAGGTTGACCGTCGAGGGGCCTGGTGCCCGCCCGGTCGGCGGAAAGGACGTGCCGTGAGCGACGACCGCCAGGAGCTGACCGACGGGCAACCGGACGACCGGACCCGTCCGATCCCGCCGTCCGGAGACAACCCGGACGAGACCGCGCCGCTGGACCGGGCCGTCGCCGAGCCGGCGGACGCGACCGCGCCGCGTGCGCCGGACGAGACGGCGCCGATGGGGCGCGCTACCGACGAGACCGCACCGATGGATCGCGCGACCGTAGAGCCGGCGGGACCGCCGGACGAGACCGCGCCGATGGGGCGTACGCCGGACGAGACCGCGCCGCTGGACCGGGCCGTCGCCGAGCCGGCGGACGCGACCGCGCCGCTGCCGCCGAACCAGCGTTCCGGGTCGGTGGCCTGGTCGGGGCGCGCGGAGGTGCCGTCGGTTCGGCCGGGTGTGGACCGCGAGCTGGCCGGCGGCGACTGGTACGCCGACGAGCAGCCGGGCCGACCGTGGTGGCTGCCGATCCTCTGGGGCGTCCTGCTGCTGCTCCTGCTCGGCCTGATCGGGGGTGGGTTCTGGCTGGCCGGCCAGGGGCTGAACGACGACGGCCCGGCACCGGAGTCGCCCTCACCGACCACCCAGGCCCCACCGACCACGGCGTCGGCGTCGCCGACCACCGAGTCCCCGTCACCGGCACCGACCACGAGCGCCGCGCCGGCCGAGGTACCGGTACCGCCGCTGGTGGGTCTGCCGGAAGCCGCGGCACGGGCCGCGCTGGACGGGCTCGACCTCGACTATCGGGTGGAGTACCGCCCGTCGGACCAGCCGGAGGGGACCGTCATCGCCACCGACCCGCAGGCCGGTGAGTCGGTGGAGGTGGGCGATGAGGTTCGGCTGGTGGTCGCCGCGGCCAGTCCGAGTCCGGAACCGAGCACGGGCGAGCCGACCACCGAGCCAACCGTCACGGCGAGCCCCACGGAGTGACCGCCAGAGTCACCACATCCGGCGTCTGGTGCCGACCAGTCCGAGACCGGCGAGGGAGATCGCCAGTCCGAACACCCCGGACCAGAACAGCGAGCGGCTGAGTTCCTCCCGGGTGTGACCACCCGTGGCCCTGGCTGGCGCTTTCTGGTCAGCCGGGTATGAGGGCTGACCGGAGACGCCGTCGGACTCCGCCGGGTCGTCGGCCGTCTGGTCGAAGAAGCCGTCGCGGGCGAAGGCGTCCCAGACGTCGTCGGTGGTGACGTCCGGCTCGACCGGCTCGCTCTCCACGACAGTGATCTCCGGGGCCGGTACGGGCTCGGCCAGCCGGGTGGACGACAGTGCCGGATCCCGGCCCAGCACCACCAGGGTGGTGACGGCACCGAGAAGCGCCAGGAGTCCGAAGGTGTGGGCGATGCGGGACCGGCGTGGCTCCCGCGCGGACAAGTTGACCATGGCCATCCCATGTTCGGGGTCCGGGAGGCGCGGGGTGGAAACATGCCGGGGTGGGCATACCGATTCTATGTCGGCGGCATGCCCCCCGAATCCTTTTCACCTGACGTCGGTGATGCTCAGTGCACCCGAACCGGCGTCCGTACGGCCGGCCGGCGGGCCGAGCGTACGGTGTGTGGACGCGGCTGCGGGGCCGCCTGGACCTGCCGCAGCCCGGCCCGCTGGACGAAGATCGACCGACGGTTGACCGCGTCCCCCGCCGCGTTCAACTCGTAGCCTTCGAGCCAGAGCCAACCGTCGTAGGTGGGCCGGTCGAGCACCCGGATCACCCGGAACAGGATGGGCCTGAGGAACTGGACACTCGCCGCGCGTGTCACGTGCAGTACGTCACCGGAGCGGGGAAGCACATGGGCTCCTGAAATGGTCGGCCGGCGGGGAAGGTGCCGGCTGGAGGATGGGGGGTTGCTGGCTCCAGCGACGAGGTCGTGTCTCGGGGGACCGGAGCCGGTGTCGTGGTCGGTCAGCGTGGAGCGGCTGGTGGCGAAGCTCCTCCCCGGCGACCCACCTCTCCACGAGGTTGATCACTCGTGGAGACGGATCGGAGACGTTCAGTAACCCGGGTCATACGGACAGAGTGCATGAGGAGTGTGCTTCATGCAAGTTGCACGTCGACTTTTGCCGATACGTGAGCGGCTCGCGCGAAACGGCGCTTGAACGGGCTGCCACCCGGGCGGCACACTGAGAGCCGGTTTCGCCCGCCGCGGCCGGCCGAGGACCGGGACACTCCACGCCGCGAACGCTCGCCGGAAGAATCGCGCCGTGGGCGGGCGGTCAGCGCGGCGCGTCGAAGCGGAGAGGTGGCACGGTGAGCGAGCGGCGCAGCCCGACCATCCGGCGGCGCCGGCTTGGCGCAGAACTGCGCCGGCAGCGCGAGGCCGCCGGAATCACCATAGAGGCCGTGGCGGAGCAGTTGGAATGCTCGGCTTCCAAGATTTCGCGTATCGAGACAGGTCACACCACCGCGACTCCCCGGGACGTGCGGGACATGCTCCGGATCTACGGAGTGGTCGGTGCCGAGAGCGACGAGCTGGTGCAGATCGCCCGTGAGGCGCGGCAGAAGGGCTGGTGGCATCCCTACAGCACGGTGCTGGTCGGGGCGTACGTGGGCCTGGAGGCGGCGGCCAGTTCGATTCGCGCGTACGAGCAGCAGGTGGTGCCGGGGCTGCTGGAGACCGAGGACTACGCCAGCGCGATGATCCGTGCGGCCCGCCCCGACTTCAGTCCGGAACAGGTACAGCAACGGGTGCGTGTCCGACTCGGCCGTCAGTCGTTGTTGACCCAGGATGATCCGGTCGATCTGTGGGTGGTGCTCGATGAAGCGGTGTTGAGCCGTCCGGTGGGCGGGGACAAGGTCATGCGTGACCAGCTCAACCGGTTGGTGGAGGTGGCACAGCTGCCGAACGTGACGCTTCAGGTCCTGCCGTTCGAGGTCGGGGCGCACGCCGGCATGGACGGCACCTTCACGATCCTCAGCTTCCCCGAACCCGGTGATCCGGATGTCGTGTACGCGGAGAACGCCACGGGTGGGCTCTTCCTGGAGAAGAGCGACGAACTACAGAAGTACAGCTTCATCTTCGATCACATTCGAGCAGCGGCCAAGCGTCCGGAGGAGTCCGTCGAGTACATCGCGAGACTGGCAGAGGAGCCGTTGTGGAAGTGGCGACGCAAGGATTCTCCGTGAACCTGGCGCAGGCGACATGGTTCAAGAGCTCGAAGAGCGGGCCGAACTGTGACAACTGCGTCGAGGTGGCGTACGTGACCGGGGCGGTCGGCGTCCGGGACTCGAAGGACAAGGCCGGACCGGCCCTGGTCTTCGCACCGGGTGACTGGCACGCTTTCGTCGCCAGTACCAGGGACGGCGCGTTCCCTCGGGCCTGACACCCGGGGGCGGTGACGACGAATCCCCGTTCGGCCGGTGGCCGAGCGGGGATTCGCTGTTGTGACCCGGCCCCGGCGTCGGGCGTCGAACAGCGTCTGCGGTGCGGCCCGCAGACGCGTGCTCCGCCGGCTGCCGTCGCCACATCCTGCCCGTGTCGTTGTACCTCTCGGTACGCGCTGGTCGACATCCCCCCGGCAGGGCGGGTAACCGAGCGAGGCAGGCGAGACGGATGACGAGTATCGGGTCGGAGAACCTCACCAACGGACCGGGAAAGCCGGAACGGTTCGGCGGCAAGTATCGCGGGGCCCGGCGGGACACCGTGCTGACCGAGGTGGTGTCGGCGGAAACCGAGCACGCCAGCCGGGAGACCCCGGCGGCGACGGAGTCGCCGTCGCCGCTCACCCTGCCGTCGCTGGATCCGAATCCGCTGACCGAGCCGTCCTTTCCGGCCGGTGGCTGGTCGACGGTCGACGACGCTTCCCTCGTGGACCATCCGCTGCTGCGTGGCCTGTTGATGGAGCTGCCACCGAAGGGCAGCGTGCCGCCACCCGGCTGGCTCGACCGCTGGTTCGAGGCGACCAGGGCGATCCTGGAACTGCTATACGTGCAGGGCACCGGCGGTCGGGCGCGGTGACGACACCCGCTCGGGCATGGCCCGCTCGGCGAACCGGTTGTGCCGCAACGCGTGGCGTACGCCGATCGAAGCGACGGCCAGTGCCGCGATGGTGATCGCCGGCCCGGTTGCCGAGGGCCCGAGATACTGGCCGACGCCGCTCGCCACGATGACGGCCGGCAGCAGCGCCAAACCTGTCACCTGCAACGGCAGCCCGATCAACGGGTGGGCAGCGGCGGCCCGCAGTCCGTGCGGGGCCGGTGTGCCGGCGGCGACGGCCAGCGCGCCGGCCCCGGCCCACAACCGGCGTAACCGGCGCACGGTGCAGCCGGCCACCAGCAGGGCGGGTACGGCGGCGAGCGTCAGCCCGTCGGCGGCCCGGTCCGCCAGGGTCGGTCCGACGGTGACCAGCCCGGCGATCGGCAGAGCCATCGTCAGACCGAGCGCGGTCAACGTCAGCGCGAGCAGCCGGCCCGAATGCTGGCGCAGCTCGCGAGCGTGCTTCAGGCGGGGCAACCCGTCCGCGAGGTAGCCGACGGTCCACCAGACGGCCGCGACCGGAAGCAGGAGGGCGAGATGGCTCTGCATGTCCATCAGCCTTGCCCGAATTCGGGCTCGTCGAATCCGGGCCCACCCCCCGTTCGTCCCGTACTCGTCCCCGTAGGGGAACCATCTCTTCAGTGTTATGGGGGATCCGACATGTTTAACTGTCCGCACACATCCGACTACCCTCACCGTGATCGGCATTCATCGATCAATCTGCCACGAGCAGATGGACGCTCGATGCCGGTCGGAGGGAGGTAGGAAGATGGTTCTTCCACAGAGATCGCTGCTTGTCGGGCTGGCCACGCTGGCCATGATGGCGGCGGCCACGCCGGCCATGGCGGCCGAGCCGGTCGGCACCGTCCGAAGCGCCGGCGGCGCAACCGCCGTCAAGGACAGCTACATCGTCGTGTTCAAGGACAGCGAAGTCAGTCGTACGGCCGTCGGCTCCTCCGTGGACCGGCTGCTACGCCGGCACGGCGGCGCCACGGCCCGGACCTACAGCGCGGCCGTCCGGGGCGCCGAGGTGCGGGTCAGCGCGCGGGCCGCGGCGCGGATCGCGGCGGACCCCGCTGTCGCGTACGTCGAACAGAACCACGTCGTGTCTCTCGCGGGTACCCAGACGAACCCCCCGTCCTGGGGCCTGGACCGGATCGACCAGCGGAACCTGCCGCTCAACAGCTCGTACACCTATCCCAACACCGCCACGAACGTGACCTCGTACGTCATCGACACCGGCATCCGGACCACCCACTCCGACTTCGGCGGCCGGGCGACCTGGGGCACCAACACGGTCGACTCCAACAACACCGACTGCAACGGCCACGGCACGCACGTGGCGGGTACGGTCGGTGGCTCGGCGTACGGCGTGGCCAAGGCGACCCGCCTGGTGGCGGTCAAGGTGCTCAACTGCTCCGGCAGCGGCACCAACGCCGGTGTCATCGCCGGCATCGACTGGGTCACCGCCAACGCGGTGAAGCCGGCCGTGGCCAACATGAGCCTCGGCGGCGGGGCGAACACCTCGGTCGACAACGCGGTCATCAACTCCATCAACTCCGGTGTCACGTACGCGGTGGCCGCCGGCAACGGCAACGCTTTCGGCCAGCGGCAGAACGCCTGCAACTACTCGCCGGCCCGGGCCGCAGCGGCGATCACCGTCGGTGCCACCCAGAGCAACGACGCCGCTGCCAGCTTCTCCAACTACGGCACCTGCGTGGACATCCTCGCCCCGGGGGTGAGCATCACCTCCGCCTGGCACACCAGCAACACCGCGACGAACACCATCAGCGGCACCTCGATGGCCTCGCCCCACGTGGCCGGCGCGGCGGCGCTGGTCCTCTCGGCCAACCCGTCCTGGACGCCCCAGCAGGTCCGGGACTACCTGGTCAACAACGCCACTCCGAACGTGGTCTCGAACGTGGGCAGCGGCACCCCCAACCGGTTGCTCTACGTGGTCAACGGTGACACCCCGCCGCCGGCCAACGACTTCTCGGTCTCGGTGTCGCCGACCTCCGGTTCGGTCACGGCGGGTAGCTCGGCGAGCGCCACCGTGTCCACGGCGACCACAAACGGCTCCGCCCAGTCGGTCAGCCTCTCGGCCAGCGGCCTGCCGTCCGGGGCGACCGCCTCGTTCAGCCCGGCCACCGTCACCTCCGGCGGATCGTCCACGCTGACCATCAGCACGTCGGCCAGCACGCCGGCCGGCACGTACCCCGTGACCGTCACCGGCACCGCGGCCTCCGGCACCAGGAGCGCGACGTACTCGCTGACGGTCACCGGTGGCAGCGGCGGCGGCTGCTCCGGGACCAACGGCAGCGACGTGCCGATCCCGGACTCGGGCTCGGCGGTGACCAGCTCGATCACCATCTCCGGCTGCAACCGGAACGCCTCGTCGAGCTCGACCGTCGCGGTGAACATCGTGCACACCTACCGCGGCGACCTGGTCATCGACCTGCTCGCCCCGGACGGTTCGTCCTACCGGCTGAAGAACAGCAGCATCTTCGACGGCACGGACAACGTGAACACCACCTACACGGTGAACCTGTCCAGCGAGGCGGCGAACGGCACCTGGCGTCTCCAGGTCCGCGACGTCTACGGCGGTGACACCGGCTACATCAACACCTGGACGCTGACTCTCTGACGTCCGGTACGGCAACGGGCCCCGGCGTAGCGCCGGGGCCCGTCAGCTGTGCCGGTTCAGACCGCGAACGTGGTCGGCCGTTCGGTGGCCGGAGCGGGCGGCCGGGCCTTCCACAGCCCGGTCTTCTGCGCGAACAGGCGACCCAGGTACGCGGGGTTCAGGATCACGTAGCGCCGCCACAGGCGCTTGGGTTCCAGGCCGAGGCGCCAGAACCACTCCAACCCGGCACGCTGCATCCACGGCGGCGGCTGGCGCAACAACCCGGCGTGGTAGTCGAAGGCCGCGCCGACCGCCATCAGCGGCATGTCCAGCAGCGGGCGCATCGCGTACGCGAAGATCTCCTGCCGGGGGCAGCCGAGCCCGACCAGGACCAGCCGGGCACCGCTGGCCTTGATCCGGTCGGCGATCTCGACGTCCTCGCCCGGCTGTACGCCGCGGAACTTGGACGCTTCAACTCCGGCGATCTTGAGCGCCGGGAACATCCGCTCCAGCGCCGGGATCAGCCGGGTGAGGGTCTCCTCGGTCGAGCCGTACAGGTAGACCGGCAGCCCTTCGTCGGCGAAGCGGGACAGCACGTGCAGAGTCAGCGTCGGCCCGTAGACCCGATCGGTGAGCTGGGCGCCGTGCAGCAGGTTCAGCGCCCAGCGCACCGGCTGACCGTCCGGGGTCACCACGTCGAAGGAGTTGAGCCGGGCGTTGTGCGCCCGGTCCAGCACTCCGGTCATCACGCCGTGCACGGCCAGCGCGGTAAGTGCCAGCGGCCGGCGTTCCTGCGCGGCGGCCACCACCTGCTCGGTGGCCTCGGCGTAGTCGGTCGCATCGACCAGGACACCGAGCACGTTCTTCTTGGTCATGCTCCCGGCACCCACTTGTCCACGTTGGCCTCGTAGATCTCTCGCATGATCATTGGTACGTCGTACACCTGCTTCCAGTCCGGGTAGTCGGCCTGGAAAGCCTCGTTGGAGCCGATCCACCACTTGTGGTCGCCGATCCGGTTGGCCTCGACGTACTCGGTGATCATCTCTTGGCCGGTGATCTGCTCGGCCAGCAGGAACGCCTCCCGGTTGGAGGTGTTCGAGTGCCGGCCGCCGCCGAGGTTGTAGACGGCGGCCGAGCGGGGATTGCGGAAGAAGGCTTCGAACGCGGAGACCACGTCCGAACTGTGGATGGCGTCGCGGACCTGCTTGCCCTGGTAGCCGAAGATCTTGTAGGTGCGGCGCTCCATGTTCGCCCGCATCACGTAGCCGAGGAAGCCGTGCAACTCGGTCGCCGAGTGCGCCGGACCGGTGAGCGTCCCGCCCCGGAAGCAGGCCGTCTTCATGCCGAAGTAGCGGCCGTACTCCTGCACCATGACGTCCGCCGCCACCTTCGAGGCACCGAAGATCGAGTGCAGGCACGCGTCGATCGACATGTCCTCCCGGATGCCCTGCTCGTACGGGTGACCCGGCTCGATCTCCCAGCGGGTCTCCAGCTCCATGAGGGGCAGGCTGTTCGGCCGGTCGCCGTAGACCTTGTTGGTGGAGCAGTGGATGACCGGGGCGTCGATGCAGTGTTCCCGGACGTTCTGCAGGACGTTGAGCGTGCCGGCGGCGTTGACGTCGAAGTCGGTGAACGGGTCACGCACCGCCCAGTCGTGGGAGGGCTGGGCGGCGGTGTGGATCACCACGGCCACGTCCCGGCCGTACCGGCCGAACAGCGCGCCGAGCGCCGCCCGGTCCCGGATGTCGATGCTGTGGTGGGAGTACGCCTCACCAAGCTCGTCGGTCAGCCGGCGGACATTCCAGGCGGTGGACGCCTCCTCGCCGAAGAATTCCTGCCGCATGTCGTTGTCGATGCCGACGACGTCGAGACCGAGGCCGGCGAAATGCCGGACCGCCTCGGAGCCGATCAGCCCGCCCGACCCGGTCACGAATGCGACAGTCACACGCCACTCCTGGTGCGTCGGAGCCAGAAACCATCGGAGCATAGCGTGACGTCCGGCACGCCCGGATACGGAGCGAGGGCCCCGCAGTCGCGGAGCCCTCAACTGTGGTGGGGAAGGGGGGAGTTGAACCCCCACGTCCTTTCGGACACACGGACCTGAACCGTGCGCGTCTGCCATTCCGCCACTTCCCCGTGGCCTGACCTCAGTCAACGTCGCCTGGGCCGGACACCGCCGATGACCGGCGGGCCTCGGCCATGCTACGTGACCTTGGTCTGCTGCCACGAATGGCTTTCGCTGCTCGCAGCGGTTACCGTTCGTGGCGGACGAAAGAGTAGCACGACAATCAGAAGCCGTCCGAACGGGCCGCGGCCTGCCGGCCGAGCGGCGTGTGAGCTGCGTGCGCTCTGGACGGATACCATCATGTCCTCGGGACCCGAGGAGGAGCCGGTGAGCGTGCTGCAACGCTTCGAGAAGCGTCTGGAAGGCCTGGTCGAAGGGGCTTTCGCCAAGGTCTTCAAAGGGGTGGTCCACCCCGTGGAGATCCTCAACGCCATGCAGCGGGAGGCCGAGGCACACAAGGCCATCCTGGCTGGTGGGCGCACGTTGGTGCCCAACCGCTACGTGATCGATCTCTCCCCGTACGACCACAGTCGGCTGGCGCCGTACGCCGCCGCGCTGGCCCAGGAGTTGGCCCAGTCGCAGGCGGAGTTCATCGGCGAGCAGGCCTGGACGGTCTACGGGGACGTGATCGTCGAGATCGAGCGCGGTGAAGGACTGGACACCGGTATGTTCCGGGTCACCGCGGAGGTCTACACCGGTGGCGAGGTCGCCCCGGTTTCGGCGCCCGGCTATGACGCCGGTCCGCCCGGATACGACGCCGGCCCGCCCGGCTACCCGTCCTACGACCAGGGTGGTGGCTACGGCCCGCCGCCGGGTCACGGCGGTGGGCGCAACATCCGGCTGGTCTCCGGCGACGGCCGCACCTACCCGCTACAGATGGGCTCGACCGTGATCGGTCGTGGCGACCAGGCCAACCTGCGCCTGCCGGACGTCGGCATCTCCCGGCGACACGCCCGGCTGGACTTCGACGGTGGGCAGGTCGTGCTGACCGATCTCGGCTCGACCAACGGCACCATGGTCAACGGCCAGCGGGTCTCCGCCGTGGCGTTGAACCCCGGTGACATGATCCAGCTCGGTACGACCACTCTGACCTTCCGCGTGGACGGCTGATCCGCCTTGCCGGAACTCGTTATCACCGTTGCCCGGTTCGGATTCCTCGTCCTGCTGTGGATCTTCGTGTTCACGGTGGTCGGCGTCATCCGCCGGGACCTCTTCGCGGGGGCCCGCTCGGGTCGACTGGTAGCCGCGCCCCGGACGGTGGGCGCGTCGACGGGGCAGGCGTCGGCGAAGCCGGCGAAGGTGAAGCGGGGGCGGGCGGCGCACCAGTTGGTGGTGACCGCAGGTCAGCTGGCCGGAACGCGGATCACGTTGGGTGAGGCGCAGATAACGATCGGTCGTGCCGAGGACTCCACCCTCGTCATCACCGACGACTACGCGTCCGCGCGACACGCCCGGCTCGTGCCGCGCGACGGGCAATGGTTCGTCGAGGACCTGGGTTCGACTAACGGGACGTACCTGGATCGCGCTAAGGTCACCGGACCGACCCCCGTCCCCCTCGGCGTGCCGATCCGGATCGGCCGCACCTCTCTCGAATTACGGCCATGACTCTGACCCTGCGCTATGCGGCCCACAGCGACCGCGGTCTGATCCGAGACGGTAATCAAGATTCCGTCTACGCCGGGCCGCGGCTACTCGCCGTTGCCGACGGCATGGGCGGTATGGCCGCCGGTGACGTCGCCAGCAACATCGTCATCGGTGCCATGGCGCCACTGGACGAGGACGTCCCCGGCGACGCCCTGGTCGACGCGCTCCGCTCCGCGGTGGGCACCGCCAACCAGCAACTCCGCGAGACGGTGGAGGCCAATCCCCAGTTGGAGGGGATGGGCACCACGCTCACCGCGACCCTGTTCTCCGGCAGCAAGCTGGGCATGGTCCACATCGGCGACTCGCGCGCCTACCTGCTGCGCGGCGGAGAGTTCGCGCAGATCACCAAGGACGACACCTACGTACAGATGCTCGTCGACGAAGGCCGGATCAGCCCGGAGGAGGCGAGTAGCCACCCCCAGCGCTCGTTGCTCACCCGGGCGCTGGACGGCCGCGACATCGATCCGGAGTACTCGGTCCGGCAGGTGTTGCCCGGCGACCGGTACCTGATCTGTTCCGACGGGCTCTCCGGCGTGGTCAGCGCGGAGACCATCGCCGAGACCATGCGGGAGTACGCCGACCCGCAGCAGTGCGTCGAACGGCTCGTCCAGCTCGCCCTGCGCGGTGGCGGTCCGGACAACATCACCGTGATCATCGCCGACGCCACCGACCGGGACATCGTCGAGGCGGCGCCGATAGTCGGCGGTGCGGCGGCCCGGGACCGGGGGATGGCCACCTCGGCGGACGTCTCCACTCCGGCCGCTCGTGCCTCGGCGCTCTCCGCGCCCCGGCCGGCGACGCCTGACGAGTCCGCCAACAACGACGACGAACCCGAGGCCCGCCGGCGTCCGCTGCGTGCGCTCGCGATGACGACCGCACTGCTGGTGATCGTGGGCGGTGGGGTGTTCGCCGGTTGGAGCTACACCCAGCGCCAGTACTACGTGGGCGCAACCGAGAACGGCCAGGTGGCCGTGTTCCGTGGCATCCAGGGCCAGATCGCCGGCATGGATCTCTCCAGCGTGCACTCCGAGAGCAGCGCCCAGTTGGACGACCTCACCCTGGCCGCGCAGGAGCAGGTCAAGCAGGGCATTCCGGCCAAGAGTGAGCCGGACGCGGAACGACGGCTGGCCGAGCTGACGATGGATAGCCCGACAAACGTGAACCTGAAGCCGATCTGTCCGCCGACACCGAGCCCCACGCCCTCGCTTGTGGGTTCGCCGTCCCCGACGCCGAGCGCGCCGGCGGGATCGCCGAGCGGTCCGGCCGGCTCACCGAGTCAGGTCGGCAGCATCTCGGCATCACCCCCGGCCGGAGCCACGGTCACGCCGACCGGTGCCTCCGCCGCCGCACCCGACAGCACCCCCGACGCGCCCCCCGTCGACACCTTCACGCCCACGGTCGATCCGGCGGCCTGCCGGTCGCCCGAGTAGGCGCCGGCTCCCACCCGAGGACGATCGTGACCGCAGCGGCCACCCCGGCATCCTCGCCCGCGACCACGGGCGAGCGACCCGGCGTACGCATGGCGCGGTCCCGCCGCAACGCCGAGCTGTCGCTGCTCCTGCTGGCGATGGCGCTGGTCGCCGCGTACGGCGCGATGGTCGAGGCGAACGTGCTCGACACGGTCACGCCAGGCTTCTGGGTGCCGGCCGCCACGCTCACCGCGGTGTTCCTCGGCATGCATCTGGTGATCCGGTTCCTGGCGCCCTTCGCCGATCCGGCGCTGCTACCGGCGGTGGCCCTGCTCAACGGGTTGGGAGTCGGCTTCCTCCGCCGGCTCGACCTGGCCAATGCGGCCCCTGAGGAACGAGCCGACCTGGCCATCTTCGCCGGCATCGGCGGGCGGCAGCTCGCCTGGACGCTGATCTCGGTGATGCTCGCCGCCGGGCTGCTGGCGTTGATGCGCGACCACCGGTCGATCTCCCGGTACGCGTACACCCTGGGTCTGGCGGGCATCGTGCTGGTCATGCTGCCGGCGGTGCTGCCGGCCAGCATCTCCGAGATCAACGGTGCGAAGCTCTGGGTACGCATCGGCAGTTTCTCGATCCAGCCCGGCGAGTTCGCCAAGCTGGCCCTGCTGGTCTTCTTCGCCTACTACCTGGTGCGCAAGCGCGAGGTGCTGTCGCTGGCGAGTCACCGGTTTCTCGGCATCGACTTCCCGCGGGGGCGCGACCTCGGCCCGGTGCTCGTCGTCTGGGTGATCAGCCTGCTGGTCCTCGTCTTCGAGAAGGACCTGGGCACCTCGCTGCTCTACTTCGGCATGTTCGTGGCCACTGTCTACATCGCCACCGAGCGGGTCAGCTGGTTGCTCATCGGCCTGGTCCTCTTCTTCGGCGGCGCCTACCTCGCGTACGTGCTCGGCGAGGCGGTGGGTGGTCCGTTCGCGAACTTCTACCTGCGGGCACAGATCTGGCTCGACCCCTTCGCCCAGCCGTACGACGACGGCTACCAGCTGGTGCAGGGGCTGCTAGCGCTCGGCTCCGGCGGGTTGTTCGGCGCCGGTCCGGGCGGCGGTCAGCCGCTGCTACTACCGGAGGTACGCAACGACTTCATCTTCGCCGGCATCGGTGAGGAGATCGGTCTCTTCGGCCTCTCCGCGCTACTGGTGATCTACCTGCTCATCGTCGAGCGCGGTCTGCGGGCAGCCCTGGCGGTCCGGGACTCGTTCGGCAAGCTGCTCGCCGGTGGCCTGGCCTTCACCCTCGCGCTCCAGGTCTTCGTGATCGTCGGCGGGATCAGCAAGCTCATCCCGCTGACCGGTCAGACCACGCCGTTCCTCTCCGCCGGTGGCTCCTCGCTGATGGCGAACTGGCTGCTCATCGCGGTGCTGCTGCGCGTCTCCGACGCCGGCCGCCGGCCGGTCGACGGTGCCGGTGGCAAGGTGACCCGTCCCTCCGGCCCGCCCGAGCAGCTGCACGGTGCCCCCACGGAGGTGATCAAGCCGTGAACGCACCCCTGCGTCGGGTCGGCGTCGTCGTCATCGTCCTGTTCGGCCTGCTCTTCGCCAACCTGAACTGGATCCAGGCGTACAAGGCCGACGAGTACCGCACCAGCGACTACAACGGTCGGGTCCAGGTCGCCAAGTACGACCGGAAGCGGGGCAACATCGAGGCCGGCGGCACCGCCCTGGCGGTCAGCAAGGAGACCGACGGCGAGCTGAAGTACCTGCGCACCTACCCGGGCGGGGAAAAGTACGCCCACGTGCTGGGGTACGAGCCGGTCAACGGCTCCGCGACCGGTCTGGAACGCGCCGAGAACGACTTCCTCGCCGGCACCAGCGACCAGCTCATCGTCAACCGGCTGCGGGACATGGTGACCGGTGACACCACCGCCGGCGGCAACGTGCTGCTGACCCTGTCGAAGCGGGCCCAGGACACCGCGTACGACGAGCTGCGGGGCAACAACGTCGGCGCAAACAAGGGCGCGGCGATCGCCATCGACCCGGCCACCGGGGCGGTGCAGGCGCTGGTCTCCATCCCCAGCTTCGATCCGAACCCGCTGGCCAGCCACGACACCGACGACGCGACGGCCGCGTACAACCGGCTCGAACAGGAGGCGGGACGCCCGCTGCGGAACCGGGCGATCGGCGAGGTGCTGCCGCCGGGCTCCACCTTCAAGATCGTGGTCGCCGCGGCCGCGCTGGAGAACGGGATCACCAAGGAGACAAACATCCCGGCCGGGTCGAGCTACACCCCGCCCACCTCCAGCGAGCCGATCGGCAACGCCGCGCCGTCGATCTGCCCCGAGTCGCAGGTGACCCTGATGAGCGCGGTCACCGAATCCTGCAACACCGGGTTCGCCAAGCTCGGCGGCCAGCTCGGTCCCGACGTGCTCAAGGAGAAGGCCCGGCAGTTCGGCTTCGAGCAGGAGGACCTGACCGTCGGCCGGCTCGGCGAGGGCGGCCTGAGCGTGGCGGCCAGCCGGACGGGCAGCATGGAGAACCCGGACGGTAGTCCCGACCCGGCGGCGCTGGCGCAGTCCTCCATCGGGCAGCGTGACGTGCGGATGACCCCGTTGCAGGGCGCCATGATCGCCGCAGCGGTGGCCAACGGCGGCAGCCAGATGCGGCCGTACCTGGTGCGTCAGCTGCTGGCACCGGACCGCACCACCGTCTACGACACCGCCAACCCGCGCGAGCTGCGCCGGCCGGTGAGTGGTCAGGTCGCCGCCGACCTGCGAGACATGATGGTCAGCGTGGTGGAGAACGGCACCGGCCGGAACTCCCGGATCAACGGCTACACCGTCGGCGGCAAGACCGGCACCGCACAGTCCGCGCCGGACCGCCCCGACCACGGTTGGTTCATCGGCTTCGTCCTCGACTCCGAGGGCAAGCCGATCTCCGCCGTCTGCGTCGTCCTGGAGGAGGCCGGCAGCGGCGGCAGCGCCGAGGCCGCCCGGATCGCCGGTCAGATCATGCGGGCCGTGATCGCCGAACCCGGGGGGCGCTGACATGCTCAGTCCCGGGGTGCAGCTCGGTAACCGCTACCGCCTCGACGAGCGGATCGCCAGCGGCGGCATGGGTGACGTCTGGCGCGGCACCGACCAGGTGCTCGGTCGTACGGTGGCGGTCAAGAGTCTGCTTCCGGCGTTGCTGGACGAGCCCGGGTTCGCCGAGCGGTTCCGCGGCGAGGCCCGCACCATGGCCACGATCAACCACCCGGGCGTGGTCGACGTCTACGACTTCGGCAACGACCAGCACATCGCCTTCCTGGTGATGGAGTACGTGGAGGGTGACCCCCTCTCGGCCACGCTGAGCCGGGTCGGCCGGCTCACCCCGGCGCGGACCATGGCGCTCGTCGCCCAGGCGGCGGACGCGCTGCACGCCGCGCACGTGAAGGGCATCGTGCACCGGGACGTGAAGCCCGGCAACCTGCTGGTCCGCCCCAACGGCACGCTGGTGCTGACCGACTTCGGCATCGCCCGGTCGGACCTGGTCGGGCAGCTCACCGCGGCCGGTTCGGTGCTCGGCACCGCCTCGTACATCTCGCCGGAGCAGGCCACCGGCCAGGTCGCCACCCCCGCCTCCGACGTCTACGCGCTCGGCGTGGTCGCCTACCAGTGCCTCGCCGGTCGGCGGCCGTTCGAGGGTGACAACCCCCTCGACATCGCCATGCGGCACGTCCGGGAGACGCCCCGACCGCTGCCCTCCGACATCCCGCCCCACGTCCGCGCGCTTGTGGAGCGGGCGTTGGCGAAGGACCCGAAGGAGCGTTGGCCGAGCGCCGCCGCGCTGGCCGGTGCGGCCCGGCAGTTGAAGACCGCGCTGTCCCGGCAGGCCCGAGCCGGAGGGCAGGCCGCACCGATCTCCGCCGCGCCGGCCTCGCCGGCGCCGGGCCGGGCGCAGGTTCCGCAGCCACCGCGTCCGGTCGCCGCCCCGCACTCCCCGGCCCCGGCGCACCCGCCGGCCGTCGGGCACCGGCCGCCGCCGGCTCATCCGCAGGCCCGTCCGCCGGTGGCCCCACACCGTCCCACTGCGGTGGCGCCGGCCGCTGCCGGCTATCCGCGTGGCGCGGCCACGGTCCCACCCGGGTACGCTCCGCAGCCGGGGCCGTCACGCCCGGTGCCCCGACGGTCACGATCCGGCATGGTCTTCCTGGCCATCATGTTGGGCGCACTGGTCCTCATCTGCTCCGGCGTGATTTCCTACCAACTGCGGAACAACCTCGGCGCGGGCACGCCGGGTGGGGCTTCCGTGCCAACGGTGACGTCCGACGCGCTGCGGCCTGACGGGCGAGACGATCTGGTCGATACGGCGTACCGTCGACTGGATCAGCCCCGGATGGGCGGCGACGTGACGACGACGAGCGAAGGACGACAGACGCGATGACAGCGCAGGCCCGCCTGCTCGGTGGCAGGTACCAGGTCGGCGAGCTGCTCGGGTACGGCGGCATGGCCGAGGTGCATCGCGGTCGTGACCTGCGGCTCGGCCGGGACGTCGCGATCAAGATGCTCCGCGCCGACCTGGCCCGCGACGCCACCTTCCAGATGCGTTTCCGGCGGGAGGCGCAGAACGCCGCCTCGCTCAACCACCCGGCCATCGTCGCCGTCTACGACACCGGCGAGGAGCAGGCGCCGACCGGCGAGACGCTGCCGTTCATCGTGATGGAGTTCGTCAACGGGCGCACGCTGAAGGAGGTGCTCGGCGCCGAGGGCCGGTTGCAGCCCCGGCGGGCGCTGGAGATCTCCGCCGACATCTGCGCCGCGCTGGACTTCAGCCACCGGCACGGCATCATCCACCGCGACATCAAGCCGGGCAACGTGATGCTCACCCAGACCGGCCAGGTCAAGGTGATGGACTTCGGCATCGCGCGGGCGTTGGCCAGCGGCGCCACCACGATGACGCAGACCAGCGCGGTCATCGGCACCGCGCAGTACCTCTCCCCGGAGCAGGCGCGCGGCGAGGCGGTCGACGCCCGTTCCGACGTGTACGCCGCCGGCTGCGTGCTTTTCGAGCTGCTCTGCGGTCATCCGCCGTTCGTCGGGGACAGCCCGGTAAGCGTCGCCTACCAGCACGTACGGGAGACTCCGCCCACCCCGAGCGATCTCAACCCGGACGTCAACCCGGCGGTCGACGCGATCGTGCTCAAGGCACTGTCGAAGAACCCGTTGAACCGCTATCAGAGCGCCGGGGAGATGCGGGCGGACCTGCTCCGCGCGGCAGCCGGCCGACCGGTGCTGGCGACTCCGGTGATGCGCGAGGACGAGACCGTGGCGATGGCCGCGGCCGGCCACCCCGGCTACCCGACGGGGGGCGCGACGCAGACCCGGCAGATTCCCGCCCGGGTGGGTGATCCGCGCCAGCGCAAGGCGTCGTCCTGGCTGATCGCCACGTTCGCCGCGCTCGGCGTGCTCGCGGTGATCGCCCTGGTCGCCGCGCTGCTGCTGAACCAGCGTGACGAGCCGCAGGACGTCGCGGTGCCGACGGTCACCGGGTTGACCCAGGCCGAAGCGTTCGCCCAGATCGAGCGGGACGGCTTCGTGCCGGCGCGCGGCGAGCCGGAGTTCACCTCGGACTGCAAGGAGGGGACGGTCACCAACCAGTCCCCACCCCCCGGCGAGCGGGCGGAACCGAACAGCACGGTGACCGTACGCATCTGCGGCGGCAAGCCCGAGGTGGAAATCCCGCCCGGCCTCGTCGGCAGCACCGAGGAAGCCGCCAGGACGCAGCTCGAGAACCTCAATCTTGATGTCAAGGTCGAGCAGGCAAACAACTCGGCCACCGAAGGCCAGGTGTTGAAGGTCGACCCGCCCTCGGGCGAGAAGGTCGCGGAGGGCACCGAGGTCATCCTCACCGTGTCGAAGGGCAACGTGGCGACGGTGCCGTCGGTGGTCGGCCTGTCCCAGGCGGAGGCGGAGCGGACCCTGGAACGCGCTGGCTTCGACGTCGACGTCGACCTTGGCCCGGAGCGCCCTGCGGATGAGGCCGGGCGGGTGGTCGACCAGAGCCCGAACGCCAACGCCGAGCGTACCAAGGGCAGCACGGTGAAGATCATTGTGTCGGTGCCGGAGCCGGAGGAGGACCCGGACCCGCCGACCCAGACCCCGCCAACCACCGGCGCTCCCACCACGCCCCCGCCGGACGATGACGACGAGGGTGGCGGCGGCGGGCTCCTGCCCACCTTCAGCCCGTTCCGCCTGTCCGAAGAGTGACGGGGTAGAGCCTCGGGACGCGGCTCCATCCGAATATTTAAGTATCTTGACGGATGCTCCCTGTCGTGATGATATTGGCCCGTCACAAATCGTGGCGACCGCATCACAGCACGGGGGTTCCATTCATGCGTAAACCTGTCCGCGCATCCCTACTGCTCGCCGCCCTGATCCCGCTCCTCTTTGTCGCACCTGGGCAGTCATTGGCGGCTGGGCCGTCGGACGCGGCGGCCTCTCCTGTCGTCGCGCCAGCCGAACCCGCCAAGCCGACCCGGGAGGAAGCCATCGCCAAGGAGCGGGACGGCCGGGCGGAGGTCAGCCTGCCCAGCCGCACCGTCCGGCACGCCGACGGAAGCGTCGAGACCATCGCGGACCCGGCCGCCGTCCGGGCGCTCCGCTCCACGCTCGCCGTCGGCGACGCCTGCGGCTCGGCCTGCGACGGCAAGGATCCCGCGTCGTTCCTGGCACCGATGCCGGGAGGCCCGTCAAACTACGCCTACTGCAGCACCGACGCCGTCACCATCTACAGCAAGTACAACGGTTACGACTCGCGAGTCGAGCTGCGATACAGCCCGACCTGCCGAACGGCGTGGAGCCGCGGCTGCTGCTACACCTCAATCGCTGGCTTCGGGTACTACGCCAACGGGAATCTCCGCCTCTCGGTCTACAACTACGACGGCCGGTTCAACGGCACCAACGTCTGGACCGCCATGCTCGACGACGCGGGCTACACCTACAAGGCCTGCTATGACACGCAGATCGGTGGCCCGTCGATCTGGTCCTGCACGAGTCGTTACTAGTGCGGTGTCCAGGAACGTTGGCGGCCCGGTGAACGTTGCTGGCCACCGCACTAGGCCCACGGCACCAGCAGCCAGGCGACTTGCCGGTCACATCCGGGACCGCCGCGATCCCCGCGGCGGTCCCGGATGTCGTCGCCCGGATGGGAAGGTGGTCGACCTGACCCTCAGGTGGTGGCGAAGGCGGCCCGGCGGCGGGCGTCGACCTCGGCGGCCAGTTCCGGGGCGCGCTCCAGGGCGTCAGGGTGGCCGCAGGCGGCGAGCCAGTTGGCCAGCATCAGGTGACCGCCCTCGGTGAGCACCGACTCGGGGTGGAACTGGACGCCCTCGATCGACAGGGTGCGGTGCCGCATCGCCATCACGATCCCGGAGGCCGTCCAGCCGGTCACCTCCAGCTCCGCTGGCAGGGTCTCCCGCAGCACGGCGAGGGAGTGGTAACGGGTCGCCGTGAAGGGGTCGGGCAGACCGGCGAGGACACCGGTGTCGTCGTGCCGGACCTCCGAGGTCTTGCCGTGCAGCAGCTCCGGGGCGCGGGCGACAGTCGCGCCGAACGCCTCGCCGATGGCCTGATGACCCAGGCACACTCCGAAGATCGGCAGCTTGCCGGCGTACTCCCGGATCACGTCGAGGCAGATGCCGGCCCGGTCGGGCGTACCTGGACCCGGGGAGAGCAGGACGCCGGCCGCGCCGACCCGGCCGACCTCGGCCACCTCGATCTCGTCGTTACGTCGTACCTCGCACTCCACACCGAGCTGGCCGAGGTACTGCACGAGGTTGAAGACGAACGAGTCGTAATTGTCGATCACCAGGACGCGCATCGGGCTCACTCGTCCTCGTCCGGCGGTGGGCTGTTGTTCCGGTCGGTGTCGTACGGCAGATCGTGCTCGTCGCCCGGTGGCGCGTCGTCGACCGCGCCGTCGTCCCCGGGCCCGACGTCGCCCTCCGGCGCACTCGGTACGCCGGAGTCGTCCTGGGTGACCTGCACGTCGTCGAAGGGCAGCAGCGGCTCCGCCCAGGGAAACACCACGTACCACAGTAACGCCACCATCGTGGTGGCGAGCAGCAGGCTGCCGACGAGCTTGCCGGGCAGCCCGAAGGGTAGTTTGCGCCAGATCCAGGCGTACATGGTCAGGTCCCCAGCTCCGCCGGGCGTCCCTCGGCCTTGGGCTGGGTACGCGTCAACTCGGCGTGAATGATCAGCCGCTGGTAGTTGTCGAACTTCGGGTTGCAGGTGGTCAGGGTCAGCATCCGCTTGGTCGGCTTCTCACCCGGCCGACCCGGCACCGGCGCCACCACCTCGACCTGCGTCGGTTTGACGATCAGGCTCTCGGTCACCTGGTACACATACCACTCGTTCCGGCCTTCGACCAGGATCGGGTCGCCCTCGCGCAGCTCGTCAAGCCGCCAGAAGGTGGCCCGGTTCCGGTGCCCGGCCACCGAGAAGTTGCCCACCTGGCCCGGCATGGCGCTGTCCGGGTAGTGGCCCGGGGCGTACCGGATGTCCTGCTGGCCGACGCCCTCGACCACGATCCATTCCTTGTCGAACTTCGGAATGTAGAGGCCGGCGATCGGCGTGCCCTGCACCGCCGGCTTCGGCTTGGCGGACGGGCTGGCCGACGCCGACACCGTCGGGTCCGTCACCGGTTCGGGTGCCCACGCCTGGGCCAGTTGCTCGCTCAGTTCGCCCTGGTGGGCGTCGACGATCGCCGACTTGCCCCAGATCTCGTAGCCGGCGAAGAGCAGCACCACCAGGCCGAAGGTGATCAGCAACTCGCCGCTGAACCGCAGACCGGTACGCACCCTCGACCACAGCGACGGGCGGGTCAGCTCCGAGTAGACGCTCTTGTAGCCCTCGCCCGTCTGGTGGGCGCGAAGCTGCACCACCCGGTCGCCGCGCCGCGGCTTCGGTGCCTCGACGGGCTGGTCGGCACCGTCGGACGGTTCCTCGCTCTTGGGCGGCCGGGGTACGGCACCCATCAGGGCGGTCGAGTCCAGTGCGGGCACGGCGTTCGGCCGCGCCCCGGTGACCGCCGGGATGAGGGCGGTCGCCGCCGGGTCGGCCGATCGGCTCGGCGCGGACGGTTGGCCGGGTGCGGAAGCTTGCCCCGGTGCGGTCGGCTGGCCGGGTGCCGCCGGGCGGGCCTGCTGACCCGAGGTGGCGTTGACCGGACGGTCCGTGGCCGCCGGGCTGCCCGGGACGGCCGCGGCGGCGGGATGGCCGTTCGTCGCCCGGGTCGGCTCCGTCGCCCGGCCGCCATCAGCCGAGCCGGCACGGTCGCCGACCTTCGGCATCAACGCGGTCGGCCCCTCACCGGACCAGTCACCCTGGCCGGGTGCGTGGTCCGTCGACTGCCGTGGCGGCTCCACACCGGGCGAGCGTCGCCCCTCGGTCGACCGGGACGGTGTGGCCGGTGGCTGACCAGGCACCGGGTACGGCGGACCGCTGCCAGCGGGCCGGTCCTGGCCGGCCGGCGCGGGGCGTGACACATGCGGTGCCGAGCTGTCCTGGCCAGCCTTCGCCGGCTGCGTCGCCGGGCCGTACGGAACCGGCCGCCCGGGATCAGACGACCGCTCCGGGCCGCTGTTGCTTGCCGGTCCGACGTACGGCGGGTGCGGTGTCGGCGCTGCGCCGGCAGGCTGCCCGGCACCGGGACGCGGCGGGTGCGCGCCGTAGGGTGCCCCGAACTGCGGGGCGGGCACCGGTTGCGACGGCTGTGGTGACGAATCGGACGGTGGTGTGGCCGGCCGTACAGCGGCAGGTGGCGTGGTCCCGGCGGGCTGTCTCGGCTGCTCGCCGCTGGGCCAGGTCCGGCCGCCGCTGGGCTGCGCCGTTCCGGTGCCGGACCGGTTCGGACCGGGCGTCTGGGGTTGGGCACCGGGCCAGGGCGGCGGGGTGCCGACGGCTTGGCCGACGCCCGGTCGGGCCGCGGTGTCGGCCGGGTCCGTCCAGCCCGGCCGGCCGGCGGTGCCGGTGATACTCGGGTGACCGGCGTGGCCGGCGTCCGTGTCGGCCGGGCGGGTGCCGCTCGGCTGCTCCCGATCGCCCGCGCTCCGGGACGGCTGGAAGGCTCCGCGCCACGGCGTGGGCCCCACCGGAATGTCCGGCTGACCCGACGGCAGGGGTACGCCCTGCCACTGGTCGTTGGTTGTCGCGTCCGGCTGCCGGCCGGCGGCCTCAGGAGCCGGACCCGGCGCTGCGTCCCACTGGTTCGCCGTACGGTCGGGATCCACCGCACGCTGCCCGCTCGGTGCCGGGTCCCACTGGTTGGCGCTACGCCCGGTGGCCGCCGCAGCGTCCCACTGGTTCGCCCGGCGGTCGGTGGCCGGGGCGGTGTCCCAACGTCCGGGTGCGGTCGGCTGCTCCTGGCGGGGGCCGGCACCCCGACGGTCGGCCGTCGGCGCGGTGGTCCGCTCCGGCCCCGCAGGTGTGCTCCAGCCGGTCGGAACGCCGGGCGTGGTAGCGGTCCGGGCAGGTGGGTCCGTCGGCGCTGGTGCGTCCCACCGGCCGCCGACGGGCGAGGTGGTCTCGGCGGCGCCGTCGAAGCGGCCGGAGTTGGTCGGCCGCTGGCCGTCCGGCGGTCGACCCTCGGCCGAAGCCTGATCGGTCGGACGCGGAGCTGCGGTCGGCCGCGGATCGTGCGGTGCCTGGGACGGCCCGGACCGGGTGGGTAGCACCGGGTCGGGCCAGGACCCCGTCGTGCGGGCGTCGGTGGACCCACCCCGCTCGACCTTGGGGATGAAGGCGGTGGGCTCGTCGGTCTGGTCGCGGTGCCGACCGTCGGACTGCGGGCTCACCGCGCGCTCACTGCGGCACCGCCGGCACCGTCGCCGATCGCAGGGTGGTGGAGTCCTCGAAGGCGGGCACCGTGACGGTGCCTGGGGTCTCTGAGTAACCGAGTTGGTAGTTGTCGACCGCGTCCCTGAACCACCGGACTCCCTCGGAAGCGGCGAGGGCCTGCCGGAGTGCGGCGGGGTCGCCAATTGCTACGATCTTGAAAGGTGGGGAGTACACCCGGCCGTGCAACAGCAGGGTGTTACCCACGCAGCGTACCGCGCTGGTCGCCAGCACGCGCACGTTCATGATTGACATCGCCTCGGCACCGCCGGCCCAGAGCGCGTTGACCACCGCCTGCACATCGCCCTGATGGACGACCAGGTCGTCGTTGGAGGCCCCTTCGGGCAGGTTGCTGAGCTGCGGTGCGTCATTGAGCTCGACGGTCAGGCCGGTACCGGTGAGGGCGGTGAAGCCGGCGGCGGCCCGACTGGCGTTGGCCCGCTGCTGCTGTTCCCTGATCGGGCCGTCGGAGTTGGCCAGGACGGCCGTCCGGTTCTCCAACTCCCCGCGCAGCGTGGCGGCCCGCTCCTCGTTCGCCGCCACCTGTGCCCGGCGGTCCTCGATCAGCTCGGTCAGTTGGGGTCGGCGGTCCTCGCGCAGAGCGGTGCCGCCCGCCGTCGTGGCCGTCGTGGTGAAGAGCAGGCCGGCCGCCAGGGCGATCAGCGGTACGCCTACCGACCAGAACGGCCGGCGTTGACGTGGCCGTCGAGGCAGCAACCCGGCGACGAGTCGTCGCAGCGCCTTCTGCCACGACGCTGCGCCGGATGTGTACTCCACGGGTCAGTCTCCCTCGTCATCGCGCTCCGACGCCACCCGGTGTGGGCGGGGCGCCGGCCGTGCTGCCCGGTTTTCCGGTGCTGCCCGGTACCGGTCTCACCTCATTCGTGGATCGGACGGGTCTTCCGGACTACGCTAGCTGTCGAACATTATTGGCCATGGACCGTCGCCCTCGCGCCCGGTTGTCAGGCCGGACGAGGTCGTAACCCCTCTGGAGAGCGCCGTGCCCAAGTCTCAGGTCCGCAAGAAGAAGGTGTACACCCCGCCTACGGACGTCCGCCCGACGGCGACGACCGCGGCCACCAACAAGCCCAGCCCGGTGTGGCTGCCGGTCCTGGCGGTGTCGCTGATCGTCTTCGGCATCGGCTGGCTGGTGGTCTACTACCTCTCCGAGCAGGAGTACCCGGTCATGGAGCTGGGGTACTGGAACCTGGCGGTCGGGTTCGGCGCGATGGTCGCCTCCCTGATCGTGCTTTCCCGCTGGCGCTGAACCGCAGCTCAACGCCCTGACTGTCCGGCGCCACCGGCGGCCCGCCCGAGCGGCGGTGCCGTCGGCCTCCTAAGGTGTGCGCAGGGCAGCGTGGCCCCCGGTGCGAGATGACTCACGTTACTGCTGGGTAACCTTGCGCGTAGGCTGCACTGCATGACCGAGCGGAGCGAGGTCATCGACCGATCAGGTTGAGGTGCGGCGGCGTGGGTCGACGATCGCACCGACGCCCCGGTCGCCGAGCCGCTCGACAGGCAGCAGACCGGGAGGCCAACTCGAATGGGCAGCGTCCAGATCGTCACCACGATCCTCGCGGCCGCCATCACCGCTGTCGCGGTGTGGCTTGCGGTACGCGCGGTCTCGAAGATGGTGGCCGTCATCCGGCTGGGTCAGCCCGATCCGACCCGCTCCGGCGACAAGGTCAGCCGCACCAGGACCATGCTGGCGGAGACCGCCGGGCACACCCGGATGCTCCGCTGGGGCGTGGTGGGCGCGGCGCACTGGTTCGTGATGGTCGGCTTCATCGTGCTGTCGCTGCTGGTGCTCGAGGCGTACTTCGAGGTGGTCTCGCCGACCGGTGGGCTGCCGCTGATCGGTGGCTGGACCCTCTACGGGCTGGTCACCGAGTGGATCGGAATTCTGGGCGTTGTCGGCATCGGCGTCCTTATCGGGATCCGGCTGGCGAACCGGCCGAATCGGGCGGGACGTCGGTCGCGGTTCACCGGCTCCACCATGTGGCAGGGCTACTTCGTCGAGGCGGTCGTCCTCGCCGTACTGGTCATGGGCTTTCTGATCCGCGGCTTCAAGGTGGCCACCGACCACTTCGAGTACCCCACCTGGGCCACCCCGCTCAGTCACGCGGTCGGTGCCCTGCTGCCAGCCTGGGACTCCGGCGTCAGCGTCGCCGCGCTCGTCAAGATCTCGATCTCGATGGCCTGGGTCATCGTGATCTCGTTGAACGTCACCATGGGTGTGGCCTGGCACCGCTTCCTGGCCTTCCCCAACATCTTCTTCAAGCGCAAGCCGGGTTCGGCCGGCTCCGGCCTCGGCGCGCTGCGGCCGATGATGAGCGACGGCAAGCCGCTCGACTTCGAGGAGGCCGACCCGGAGTCCGACCAGTTCGGCGTCGCCCAGGTCGAGCAGTTCACCTGGAAGGGTCTGCTGGACTTCAGCACCTGCACCGAGTGTGGCCGCTGCCAGTCGCAGTGCCCGGCGTGGAACACCGGCAAGCCGCTGTCGCCGAAGCTGCTCGTGCTCAGCCTGCGGGATCATGCGTACGCCAAGGCGCCCTACCTGCTGGCCGGCGGTGGCAAGGACCTCACCGGTGAGGAGAAGGCCACCGCCGCGCAGCTCGCCCACGTCGACGTGCTGGCCCTCGCCGAGGCGGAGAAGCCGCTGATCGGCGATGCCGAGGCCGGCGGCGTGATCGACCCCGACGTGCTCTGGTCCTGCACCACCTGCGGCGCCTGCGTCGAGCAGTGCCCGGTGGACATCGAGCATGTCGACCACATCGTCGACATGCGTCGCTACCAGGTCCTCATCGAGTCCAGCTTCCCCTCCGAGGCGGGCGTGATGCTGCGCAACCTGGAGAACAAGGGCAACCCGTGGGGTGCGCCGCAGAACACCCGTGAGGACTGGACCAAGGGGCTCGACTTCGAGGTGCCCCGGGTCGGCGAGGTCGAGGACTTCGAGTACCTCTTCTGGGTGGGCTGCGCCGGCGCGTTCGAGGACCGGGCGAAGAAGACCACCCGGGCCGTCGCGACCCTGCTGAACGAGGCGGGGGTCTCCTTCGCCATCCTCGGCGAGGGGGAGACCTGCACCGGCGACCCGGCCCGACGGATCGGCAACGAGTTCGTCTTCCAGATGCTCGCGCAACAGAATGTCGAGACGCTGAACGAAGCGTTCGAGGGTCGGGAGAAGACCAAGCGCAAGATCGTCGCAACCTGCCCGCACTGTTTCAACACGCTGGGCAATGAGTACGGCCAACTGGGCGGTGAGTTCGAGGTGGTGCACCACACCCAGTTGCTGGCCCACCTGGTCGCCACCGGCAGGCTCACCCCGGTGCAGCCGGTCGACGGCGGTGTGACCTACCACGACCCGTGTTACCTGGGGCGGCACAACCGGGTCTTCACCCCGCCGCGCGAGGTGCTCGGCAGCGCCATCGAGGGTGAGCTGACCGAAATGCCGCGTAACAGCGAGCGCTCCTTCTGCTGTGGTGCTGGTGGCGCCCGCATGTGGATGGAGGAGCGCATCGGCAAGCGGATCAACGTGGACCGGGTCGAGGAGGCCATGTCCACCGGAGCGAGGACGGTCGCCGTCGGCTGTCCGTTCTGCTCGACAATGCTCAGCGACGGGGTCAACGGCAAGGGTGCCGGCGAGCAGGTCGAGGTGATCGACGTGGCCAGCGTCCTGCTCCGGTCGGTCAAGCCCGAGCGGGTCGGCGGCACCGGGGACAGCACGCCGGTGGCCGGCTGACCGCCTTCAACGCACCGGGCGGGCGGCACCTCAACCAGTGCCACCCGCCCGGTTTTTAATTGACGTACGTAACTGTAACGAATTGGTCGACACCCTTTGTATGCGTACCGTCGCGCAAAGGTGAATGAGCCGTTGGTCGCCTTGATTCCCCACCTACCGTTCCCTAATGTTGGGCACCGACCGCCATGGGTCGTCTGTCCCCGCCCCTTACCGCTCGCGGGACGCCCGGTGGTCGGCTGCAAAGGAGACGCTGCCGGTGGCAACCATGCCCCTCCATCGTCGTGCGCCAGGGCGATCTCGTCCGGGTGGCCTGCGTAGGGCCGCCCGTGGGCTGGTCGTCCTCGTCGCCGCCGCCGCGGTCGGTGCCGGCCTGCTCGCCGCCCCCGCGTACGCCGAACCCTCGGTCGACGAGATCGAGGCCCAGATCGACAAGCAGTGGGAGAAGCTGGAACCCACAATCGAGCAGTACAACAAGGTGCGCTCCCAGCTGCGGGTCAACAAGCAGAAGTCGAAGAGCCTGGAGAAGAAGATCCAGCCGCTGGCTCTGGAGACCGAGCTGGCGATGAACCGGGTCGCCGATCTCGCCTCCCGGTACTACATCACCGGCCCGTCCAAAGAGATCGGTGTTGTGCTGCTCAACTCCAAGCCGAACGAGCTCGGCGAGCAGATGGCCTTCCTTGACCGACTCGCGTCGCAGGAGCGCCGCGAGCTCGAAGGCGTCATGAAGATCCGCAAGAAGTACGACGACCAGAAGGCCAAGCTCGACGCCCTGATCGCCGACCAGGAGACGAAGGCGAAGCAGCTGGCGGCGAAGAAGAAGCAGATCGACGCCGAGATCAAGCGGCTCGAACGGTCGCTGCCGGTGACCACGGTGAAGACCACCAACTGCCCGACCATCAACGGTGTGGTCAGCGATGCCGCTCGCACCGCCATCCGTACGGCATGCGCCCAGGTCGGCAAGCCGTACGTGTGGGGCGCCACCGGCCCGAACTCGTTCGACTGCTCGGGTCTGACCCAGTACGCCTACCGGGCTGCCGGCATCTCGCTCACCCACTTCACCGGCGCACAGTGGAACGAGGGCAAGGCAATCTCGCGGTCCGACGCCCGTCCGGGTGACCTGGTCTTCTTCTTCAGCGACCTGCACCACGTGGGGCTCTACCTGGGCAACAACCAGATGGTGCATGCGGCCCGAGCCGGTAAGCCGGTAAACGTCTCGCCGATCACGACCATGCCGCTCGCCGGTTTCCGCCGACCCGGCTGAGCCGCCACCAGCGCCCGCTGAGCGGTCGCACAGGATCTCCCGAGGGGTCCCCGGTCAAGTCGACGGGGGCCCTCGCCATTGTCGGATGTCAGCACCCACAGTGACGGTGTGGTTGTGTTGCGTATCGACGCTGATCGTCCCTACGCTGGGCAATCGTCGACCGCTGGCAGGTCCGTCCATCCGGGGCGGTAACGGTCCGACACCGCCGAATCGCTCGTGAGCGAGCCGGGAACCAGGTACCCGGGGTGAATCCGTGCGGGTCACGGTAGGGCGCCCCTTCCCGCCCGAACCCGTCAGCTAACCCGGTAGGCGGTATGGGAAGAAGGAGTGCTGAGCCCGGTGGCAGACCATGCCCCGCGGCCGCCGTCACCGCGTCCGGAATTGCCCGGCCGGCCGACGGCAGCGCCGCGTTTCCGCTGGTACCGCTGCATCCCCGCCGCCCTGGCCGCGACCGCCGTGATGTTGACCGGCGGTGCGGCGGCGGCCTGGGCCGACCCCACGGTCGCCGACATCGAGCGCCGGATCGACGAGGACTGGAACCGGCTCGAACCCGTCATCGAACAGCACAACGCCACCCGGCAGGACCTGGCCGGCAAGCGGCGGGAGGCGGACGCGCTGGCCGCTCGGATCGCGCCGCTGCAACGCCAGGTGGACCAGGCGATGGACCGGGTCGGCAAGCTCGCTGCCGGCGCGTACAAGGGCGAGCAGGTGCGGGCCGTCAACGCGCTGCTCGGCAGCCGGTCGCCGGGCGAGGTGGTCGAGCAGCTCGGCCTGCTCGACCGGTATGCGCGCGTGCAGCAGCAGGACGTCCGGCACGCGAGTGAACTGCGCGACGAACTCGCCGCGGCCAAGGCCGGGCTGGACCACACCATCGATCAGCTCGCCCGCACCGAGGCCGATCTCGCAGACAAGCGGCGACGGATCGACGCCGAAATCGACCGGTTGCAGCGGCTCCGGCTACGGGCGTACGGCAAGGGTGGCGGTGGCCCGCTGCGGCCGGCGCCCTGTCCGGCCAGCTACCCCGGCGGACCGGCCGGTGAGGCGGTCACCTTCGCCTGCGCCCAGATCGGCAAGCCGTACTCCTGGGGCGCCGAAGGCCCGAACGCGTACGACTGCTCCGGGCTGACGCTGGCCGCATGGTCGCGGGCCGGTGTCGCACTGCCGCACAACGCGGCCAGGCAGCGCCGGGTCACCGCGTCGGTCAGTCGCGGCGCACTGCGCCCCGGCGACCTCGTCTTCTACTACCGGGACCTGCACCACGTCGGCATGTACGTCGGTGGTGGCTGGGTGGTGCACGCCTCCCGGGCGGGTCAGCCGGTCAAGATGAAGCGACTGGACAGCGGCCCGGTGCACAGCTTCGGCCGGCCGGGCTGAGGCTTCGGAGCGTACGACGTCGGGCCCTTACGGTTGCGGCGGTCGCGGCACGGGCAGTGAATCATCGCCCGCAGCGACCCTGCGGTGTCAGCGGGTGGGCCAGGTGCGCCAGCTCTGCCAGGCGCGACTCGGCGTCGGGCCGCGCTGGCCCTGGTAACGGGAACCGTAGACGGCCGAGCCGTACGGGTGCTCGGCCGGCGAGGAGAGCCGGAAGATACAGAGCTGCCCGATCTTCATGCCCGGCCAGAGGGTGATCGGCAGGTTGGCCACGTTGGACAGCTCCAGGGTGACGTGACCGGAGAAGCCGGGATCGATGAAGCCGGCGGTCGAGTGAGTGAGCAGGCCGAGTCTTCCCAGGCTGGACTTGCCCTCGAGGCGGCCGGCGAGCTGGTCGCCCAGCGAGATGACCTCAAGCGTCGAGGCGAGCACGAACTCGCCCGGGTGCAGCACGAACGCTTGGCCGTCGGGCACCTCGACGGCGGAGGTGAGGTCGTCCTGTCGGGTCGCCGGGTCGATGTGGGTGTAGAGGTGGTTGTTGAAGACCCGGAACAGTTTGTCCAGTCGTACGTCGATGCTGGAGGGCTGCACCAGCGTGGGCTCGAACGGTTCGAGCGCCAGGGTGCCCGCCTTGATCTCGGACACCAGGTCACGGTCGGAGAGCAGCATCGCCACACCATAGCTGCCGGTATGTGACACGCGTGTCGGACTACCCGCTTCGAACGTGTGTTCGATAGGATGTCGGCATGGCTTCCTGGACCGAATTCGCCGCTGACGAGCCTCGACTCGCCGACGGGATCCGCCTTCTCATGCAGCAGTACGGCCCCGGCTTCGGCTACCTGGCCACGGTTCGTGCCGACGGCGGGCCCCGGGTGCACCCGGTTTCTCCGGTGATCACCGACGACGGTCTCTACTGCTTCGTGATCGACTCACCGAAGCGGCGCGACCTGGAACGCGACGGTCGTTACGCGCTGCACTCGTTTCCGCCGGAGGAGAGCGACGACGAGGCGTACGTCGCCGGACGCGCCCGGCCAGTCACCGACGACGCCACGGTCGCCCGGTTGGCGCTCGCCGCGCGGGCCGCCCCGCACGCCGACTGGCGCCTCTTCGAGTTCACGGTCGACGTGGCAATGCTGGCCCGGCGCGAGCAGTCGGTGGGCGGGCCGAGCGAGTTGGCGTCCAGTCCGGCGGTCCAGGTCTGGCTGGACCCGGCCGGTGTCGCGCCTCAGGCCGTACGCCCGGTGCCGGCCCACTCCGGGAGGCATCACCGCCGCGCCGCCTGACCCACATGCGCAGGTGCCGGCCCCGTCCGACGGAGCCGGCACCTGTGGTACGCGGTGCTGCGCTGGTGCTATGCCGCGCGGTAGGAGTTCCAGGCGTTGATCATGCGGGTGGCCTGGCCGGGGGTGAACTGGTACATACAGCCGTCGTACGAGTAGTCCATGAAGTTGGTGATCGGGTCGAGGCCCTGGCTGGAGCAGGTGTCCCGGCCGGTCGGGCAGCCGCTTGCCGGCGAGGCTTCGGCCGGGGTGTCCCCGACCTGGTCACCGCTGCCCGAGCAGCCACCCTGGAACGTGTGGTAGAGGTTCAGCCAGTGGCCGACCTCGTGGGTGCCGGTGTCACCCTGGTTGTAGTTGGTGGCGGTGCCACCGGGCAGGGATTCGCTGAGCACGACCACGCCGTCCATGACGTTCAGGTTGCGCTGCGGGAAGGTCGCCCAGCCGAGCAGGTTGTTGCTGAGCGCGCCAAGGTAGATGTTGAGCGTCGACTTGCTGCCCTGACGCAGTTGGGTCTTCATCTGCCGCTCGGCCGACGAGCCCTGCCGGATCGGGTACCACGACGAGTTGGTCACCCGGTTGATGCTCTGCAACTGAAACGCGAAGGCGGTCGCGGCACCACCGGTCGCGCCGCTGAACGACTGGTTGAGCACGTTGATCTGGGACTGGATCATCGAGTCGGGGATGTTCCCGCCGGCCCGGGTCGTGTCCCGGCGGATCACGTGCACCACCACCGGGATGGTTACCGAGGCCGCAGCGGCCTGGGCGTTCAGCGTACGTTGGCCGACTCGCTTGGCTCGCTCCTGCAGGATGTCGGCGAACTCGGCCTCGCGCTGATGCACCTGGGCGAGGGTCAGCTGGTTCGGATCGTGCCCGGCGGCACCGCCAGCCTTGGCCCGGGCCAGGGTGCCCGTCGGATCCTCACACACCTCGTCGGCGGTGACGGCGGCCGCAGCCGGGCTCGCGGTCGTGGTCGCGGCCGGCAGTAGGCCGACCGTGGCCACGCCGAGCGCCAGCGCGAGTGACGTCGATGCGATGCCGGCCATGCGCCGGTTCAGCAGGACGGGACGCAGTCCCATATGCCCACCTCTTTCTGGCGACGCGACCGGGGGTTGTGTCGCGTCGTGTGGAAAACGTGGGGCAGACGTTACAACCGATAGACAGATTTGAACATGGCCATATGTTGCGATGGTGAAACTTCTTCCCCACCCCACCCCCGGGCCTACCCGCCCGCCCCGCGCCGGCCCCGCCCCGCCCCGGGCGTGCACGTCGAAGGTCGCCAAGATCCGTGCACTTTCGGGGATATCGCTCTCTCCGAACCGCCCTCATGCAGCAGGTTCGGTGAAGTTGCGAGGACGAGACGTTCTGCGGGTGACTCGTAGACGGGGTGGAGCCCTGGGTGCGACGGCCTGGGTGACTCGGGTAGAGTGATGCCGCTTGCGGGTGTAGTTCAATGGCAGAACATCAGCTTCCCAAGCTGACAGTGCGGGTTCGATTCCCGTCACCCGCTCCACGAGCAAAGCCCAGGTCAGGACACGTTCCCGACCTGGGCTTCACTTATGGGGATCACTTCTTGGGCTTGCCGTGCCCGCTGCGTGCCCGATCTCGCCCCTTCTTGATCTGCTCGCTGAGCCCGTCGGCGATGCGCTGGTCACGCTCCTGAGCGGTGTGCTGGTAGATCAGCGCTGCCCGGGTGGAGGCGTGGCCCATCCGGGCCATCAGGTCGGCGAGGCTCGCCCCGGTCCGTGACGCGAGGGTGTTCCCGGTGTGCCGTAGGTCGTGGAAGTGGAAGCCGGGCAGCCCGACCGCCGCCACGGACACCCGCCAGTTGCAGGTGCGCTGGAAGTTGGAGCGGCGCAGCACCGCGCCGGCCGCGCCGGTGAAGACGAGCGCGTCCTGGTCGTCGTCGACGAACTCGGCCAGGTGTGCGCGCACGTCACGGCGGATCGCCGTTGGGATGGTGATGGTCCGCAGGCCGGCATCGGTCTTGGGCGGGCCGAAAGTCAGTGTGCCGTTCTGGCGCTCGACCAGAGTCGCGCGGACCGTCAAGGTCCGACAGCGCGGGTCGAAGTCGCGGCGGCGCAGGGCCGCCAGCTCTCCGTAGCGGAGGCTGGCGAAGGCGGCCAGCAGGATGAGAACGCGGAGGCGTCCGGGAACGATGTCGGCGAGCTGGAAGACCTGGGCGACGGTGGCAGTCGGGCGCTCGGTCGGCCGTTCGATGCCGGCACCCTGGATGCGGCAGGGGTTGCGCCGGATCAGTTCGTCGTCAACGGCGGTGTTCAGCACGGCGCGAAGAAGACGGTACGCCTTGGCCGTCATGGTGGCACTCACCCCATCAGCGAGGAGATCAGCGCGCCAGGCCCGGATAGCACCGGGCGTCAGGTCAGCGAGGAAGTAGTCGCCGAGGCGAGGCGCGAGGTACTTCCGGTGCAGCCAGCGGTACAGATCGAGAGTCCGGGGACGCAGACCCGGACGGTGGTCGATCCACTCGGTGAGGTAGTCGCCCAGGGCGACACGGCCGAGGTCCGGGTTGCGCCAGGTACCCCGGATCATGTCGGCTTCGGTGGCGGTGAGCCAGCGGTCAGCGTCGGTCTTGCTGGCGAAGGTGTGTGGTGCGGGTCGGTCGATGCCGTCTGGGCCGAGGTAGCGAGCCTGGTACCGACCGGACGGCAGCTTGCGGATACGGCCGAAGCGGCGCTTGCTAGCCATAGACGTGCTCTCCCTTCCGGTAGCGCAGGACGGGCCGGATGGCGTCAATGCGGCCTTGACGGATGTAGTCGGCGATGTCGTCGGGGTGGAACCGGACGTACTTGCCGACTTTGTAGAAGCGGATACGGCGCTCAGCGACGATGCGGCGAACGAAGCGAACTCCGGTGCCGAGACGCTGTGCGGCTTGCTCGACGGTGAGCATGTCGACGTCGCGGGGTTCGTTCAGCGCGGTACTCCTCTCGTGATGGCGGACCGGTCGTGCGGGATCAGGCAGCAGCGGTCATCTCCTCTCGTGCGATCTGGTGTCGTTCCCGCGCCATGGCGGCGGCGGTGTTGGCCAGCAGGGCGTCTCCGGTGGTGCGCCAGCCGGAGCCGGCGTAGGTGAGTAGCCCGACGATCAGGGTCGTGTCGTCGCCCTGGTCGGCGTACTCGTGACCCTCCTCCGTGCGTCGCCAGATGACCCGGGCATCGCGGAGGATGCGGAACGTGACGGAGTAGGCGCGGCTTTTGGTGAGGAAGTGGCCGCCGAAGCCGAGCATGTGTGCCCAGCGTCGGAGCATCTGCCAGTCGCGGTGGCCGCCGAGGGTCCAGCAGGCGTCGATGAGCCGTTCGGGATGGGTGCCCTGGTGGTTGGCGTACAGGTCGATGGTGTCGCCGGTGAGGCGGCGGGAGACATGCCCGGTCGCTTCGGTGCTCTTGGTGGCGTACTTGGCGAGGTAGCCCGCGCCGCGGCTGTCGGTGATGTTGCCGTCGGCGTTGACCGGCTCTACGTCGAGGCCGATGTCAGGGTCGCCCCAGGTGATGTGCCAGCCGGCCGGTTGGACCGGGTGGGGGCGGGTGGTGAACCCGACCGTGGCGGCGGCGTGGGTGACGGCGGCGACCAGGTCGTCAACGCCGAGCCCGGCCGGCGGCGGCACGATCGCGGACGGGTCGTACGGGTCGACGCCGTCGAGGCGGATCACGGCGTGGTAGTGAACGACGCCCCGGCGCTGCATCTCGGCGACCTTGCCGAAGGACAGTTTGACCGGCGGCACCCGACGCACCCGACCGCTGGCGGTGACCTGCTCCACCCACGGCAACCCGAGCTGGCGCACCCGGGCACGGATGTGGCGGGTGATAGCGATGGTCGTGCGCCGCCACAACTCCGGAGCGGAGTGGTTCCACACCACCTGGGCATCGTGGTCGTAGCAGTCCAAGCACAACGGGACGCCGAGGGTTGGGTCGTCGTCGGCGTGCCGCTGATGGCAGCGCACATCCACACCGTGCGGGCACAGGTCGGGGTGGCGGCGGGGCCGGCACGGGATCTGCCGGCCGGCGCGGTCGGTGCGCTGCGTGTGCACCGGGCCGAACGAGGGTGCGGTGACGGTGGCGAACACCGCTGGATGCGCAGCGACGGTGGCGGGGATGCCTTTGCCGCCGGCGAGGCCGGCGCGGACGAGCTGGTAGAGCCTGTGTCGAAGTCGGTCACAGCCACTCGCTGATCGCGGCGACGTGCACGGTGGCTTCGTAACGCACGGCGAGCTTGTCGAATCGGGTGGCCACGGCGCGGTTGCGCTTGAGCCGGTTGATGCCGCATTCCACGGCGTGACGCTGCTTGTACCGCTCGGGATCGAAGGCCGGTGGACGGCCGCCCTTGGACCCCAGCTTGCGCCGGTTGGTGTCCTGGTCGGCCTTCGAGGGGATCGTCGCGGCGATGCCGCGACGGCGCAGGTAGCGGCGGTTGGCCTTCGACGTGTACGCCTTGTCGGCCAGGACCCGGTCCGGGCGGGTCCTGGGCCGGCCGGCGCCGAGACGGGGCACTCGGATCCCGTCGAGCACCGCCCTGAACTGCGGGCTGTCCCCGCGCTGCCCAGCGGTCAACACGATCGACAACGGCTTCTGCCCCTGCTCGCAGGCCAGATGCAGCTTTGTGGTCAGCCCACCGCGCGACCGGCCGAGCGCGTGATCGGTCGGCTCGACCGTGACCCCGCCCGGCGGCTCGGCCTGCAGATCCCCCTTTTACGCGCCCCAGCGGCGTGCTGATGAGCCCGGGCGACCGTCGAGTCCACCGACACGTCCCAGACCACGCGCCCGGCCGCATCAGCCACAGCCTGCAACACGGTCAGGATCTTCACCCAGGTTCCATCACGCTGCCAACGCCGGAACAGCCCATACGCCGCGGCCCAGGATCCGTAGCACTCCGGAACATCCCGCCACGGCGCACCGACCCTTATCCGCCACCTGATCCCATCAATGAGCTGCCGTTTCGTCCACGTCGACGGCCGACCTGGCCTACGCCCCGCAGGCAGCAGCGGCTCCAGCGCCACCCACTCTGCGTCGGTCAGGTCATGCCGCCTCGCCACCGCTAGGGTGTCCACGAGGTCTCCGGTGTTCGGGTTCTGCTTGGTCGCTGAACCAGATACCGGAGACCTCGCTACATCTCGAACACCGACACGCGAAGATCCTCAACCAACAACTCAAGCCCTGGCACCGACTTCGACACAGGCTCTAGGCGTCGCGTTGGTAGGTGTGGGCGCAGGACGGGCAGACCGTGTGGCGGCGGTTGCCGCACGGCTTGTAGATCTCCCCGTCCGGCAGCTCGGCTGTCGTGACCGAGGCCAGGAGCCGGCCGGTGGTGCGATCGATGGTGGCGACCTCACCGGCCAGGCGGATCGGGTGGGAGCAGCCCGCGGCCGATCGGACGTGTTCCAGCCAGCCGAAGTAGTCCGGGCCGGTGGCACGGGTGAAGGCCGACTCGTCGCGGCCGACGAACGCACCCGACGACGGGCCGGGGGTGGGGTGGGGCCGGTGCCCCGGACCAGACAGGTAAGCCTGGCCCGGGACAACGGCGATCAGGTCAGCGGCCACGGGTGCGGACCGCCTTGGCCGGTAGGTGCGTGATGGGGCCGGTGCCGAACGGGTTCGGCGTGTCGAAGATCCGGCCGAGCAGGGACGCCACGTAGGCGGGCAGGTCGGCCCGGTGGTGCTCCCACAGGTAGATGTAGCGGATCAGGACGTAGGTCTTCGGCAGCTCCACACCGTCACGAGCGGCGAGGATCTTCATACGGCCGATGAGCTGGACAGGTTCCCAACCCCGAGCAAGACGAGGTTGACGCCACCGGTAGGCGGCAGGGGTCGGGGTGGTGGTCATCAGGCCACCGCCTGCATGGCTGGTGCCGGGGTGACCGGGACGGCGGTTTCGATGACGCTGTCGATGCTGGTCAGGTACAGCCGGGACAGCGGCCCGTTCGGCAGTGCACGCAGGTGCATGACCGGGGCGAAGGCGGTAGGGCATCCGTCGATGCCGGTGCGGACGATCAGGTCGTCGTCGACCCGCAGGATCGTGGTGGCCAATCGACCGGGATAGCGGCTGACCGAGATGCCGTGCCCGGCCAGGGGCAGGTAGACGGCTTCGGCCTCAATGGCGCGGATGCGGTCGATGGGGTTGGCGATGGCGTCCGGGTCGCTGAGGATGACCCGCAGGCGCACACCTTGGTCAGCCTTGTCGAGCAGGAGCCCGGGAAGGTTCGGGACCAGGTCGGACAGGGCGAGATCGCCCATGATGATGATGCGACGCTGCGCGTCGATGAGGAGCCGGCCCCACAGGTCGGCGGGGACGGTGGCCCGGCCGGGCCAGCAGGCGGACAGTTCGTCAGTGCCCTCGATCTTGCTGACGCGGTTGTTGTGGATGGTGGGCCACAGGTAGGTGACGTCCACGTCGAGGATCCGCGCGGCCTGGTAGGCGGTACGCGGGTAGGGCGTGCGGTTGGCGTTGCCGATCCACCGTTCCACGGTCTTCGGATCGACGCCGAGCCTGGCGGCGAGGTCAGCCGGTGAACAGCCGAGCGCGAGCAGAGTCTCACGCAGCCGCTCATTGCAGTGGATGGGAGCAGAGGCAGCGGTGCCGGTAGTGGGGAGGGTGGGCCGAAGGTCAGCGGAGGTCAGGTGCGAACGAGCACCCGGCAGCGTGTCGTAGAACGCCTTCACAGGGGTCAACGCCACCGGCCGATGCCGGTCAACAGTCGGCAGGGCCGTGGCGTTCGTCTGAAGACCCGAGACGCGACTCGCAGGGACATGGGTACGCTGAACAGGCATCGTGTGGTCCTTTCGCAGAGGTAGACCGATGCACCGGCCTCAGCGAGTTGCAGCTCGCTGGGGCCTTTCTCTTTCGGCAGAGTACCAACTGAGTTGGTACTAGCCAAGGTGGGTTGGGTAGGTGCCTTGTGGCTCGCCCGCATCCAACGATGACCTTGATTGCCGACCAACGGCAGGTGTCAGCACGGGGACAGGTCAAAGTCCCCTGTCATGTCACTGGCTCAGAGGGCAATACTGGCGTCATGGGCGGAGACGAACACGGCAACGACGAGCGGCCGGTTTGGGCGACGAGGCTACGCGCGGAACGGACTGCGCGGAGCTGGTCGCAGGGCGATGCTGTCCGGGCATTGCGCGCACATTCGAACGAGCCCCTTCCCGCCGACAGCACGCTACTGCGCAACTGGAAGCGGTGGGAGTCGGGCAGTTCCGAGCCTGACAACTTCTACAAGAGCTTGATCGCCAAGACGTTCGGAACTGTTACCGCCGCATTCTTTCCGCCGCAAAGTGTCCAGGACAGTGACCGGCTGCTCCTGGCCGGGACCGGCATGGAGACGCTCGAAATTCTTGCCCGTGTGCGCGCGTCGGATGTCTCGCCAGCAACGCTAGAGGCCCTGCGCATCACAGCCGACCGTCTTTGCTGCGAGTATCCCTACATGCCGTCAGCGGAGCTTCATGCTGAGGGACGGGCGTGGCTTCGCCGAATTACCGCTCTCATGGACAGAAGGCTCACTCTTGCACAGCATCGAGAAATTCTGACTCTTGCTGGTTGGGTAGCACTTCTCGTTGGATGCGTCGAGTACGACATGGGTAACCGACGGGCAGCAGAGGCAACGCGCCGGGCGGCGCTGTCGCTCGGGGAGGAAGGCGGCAACGCGGCTGTTGTCGGTTGGGCGTACGAGATGCGCGCTTGGTACGCCCTGACCCAGGGTGATTACCGGGGAGTCATTGCCGCTGCCGAAGCCGGCGAAGTAGCAGCAGTAAACCAGAGCGCAGCGGTTCAGCTCGCAGCCCAACAGGCGAAGGCTTGGGCGCGACTCGGGGACCGGCGACAGGTAGAGGCGACCCTCGACCGTGGGCGGCGGATGCTGGAAGCCCTGCCGTACCCGGAAGACACCGATCACCATTTCGTTGTTGACCCTGCCAAGTTCGACTTCTACGCGATGGACTGCTACCGAATCGCAGGCGAGGACCGCCTAGCCCGCATGTACGCGCGAGAGGTCATCAAGTCTTCGACCGAGCCCAACGGAGTCGAGCGGAAGCCCATGCGCAACGCCGAAGCCCGAATCACGCTCGGAGTCGTGGCCGCTCGCTCCGGAGATGTCGAAGCGGCAGTCGCGTACGGCCGACGGGCTCTCGAAGGTGACCGCCAGTCGTTGCCGTCCTTGCTGATGTGTTCCCAGGAGTTGACCGGACTCCTAGCCCGGAAGCACCAGCGGCAACCGGAGGTGGCGGCCTATCTGGACGAGGTTCGCGCGCTCGCCCACTCCGTCAGCTAGGTTCCTGGCCCTCTGGGGATGGTCGACCGCCTACACCTGGCCGTGGTCGCGCCGTGTGCCATGCCCTGACCCGATCCGGCCGCCACATGTGCGTACGGCCTACGGTCATGTCCGGCTCCGGCATCTGCCCGCGCTTGCGGTAGTTCGAAACCGTCGACACCTTCACACCCAGGTACGCCGCCACGTCAGACGTTGTCCACCATTCCGCCTCCTGGCCCGGACTCACCTTCACAGTCACAGTTTCACACGCTAGCCGCCTAGCGTGACTACCACGCACGCTGCCGGCGGTGTTCCGTGAGCCTATGTGCGAGCCGGCTGCCGGCCGGGTGGTGAGAACTTTCTGTACGTCTTCAAGGCGGCCCTTGACGGGCCGCACGCGCCGCCGCCTGGGCGCGCGTCCGTCGCTCCGCTGGCGCTCCGGCTCCGGCCACGCAACACGCCCGGCGGCTGGCGCGAAGGGCGGAAAGCCCGGTGGGCCGCCGCAGCACGACAGCAGCATTGACCGGGTGGTGGTGGGGCCGGCAGCCGGCCGGGCCGCGCGACCACGAGCCCGCGCGGCGGAGGAGAGCGCACGCCGGCCGCGACGGCGAGCTGGCGGCGGTCGCGGGGGTTGCCGTTAGAGCGCCTCCGGCGGGGGCGCTCGGGCTCCAGGATGGCCAGGGCTCCGCCGGCGGGTCGCGGTCTGTGGGTGGTTGCGGTAGGCCATCCCGTCTGCCCTCGACCCGGGCGAGCCGAGCAGACCACCGCCCGACCCGCCAGCGTCCGAACCTGCGTCAAGGTCCGCTTGACGTGGCGGGCCGGGCGGCGGCCCGCTCCCCAGGAGGGCGGGTCGACGGCAGACGGGACGGATGAGTAGTGGATGTCTCGAAAGAATGGCTCAAGTCGGCGTGGGCGCATCTCAAGAATTCGGATACTGCCGCATTTATATCATCTTCGCTTTCGCCATTATTGCGCACTAGCAAAAGACGGTTTGCGGCATTTGCGACGGACTTCGCACCGACAAACATGAGTGTTTCGAGTGCAGCGATCTGCCTGGGTGCAATTTCTTTGAACCGCTTAATCGCCTGGAGGTGTTGCGACTTGAGCCTCTCGCGTTCCACCGCTGTTTCGTCGCTATCGCCTAGGGCGGCGATTTGTTCTTCAAGTTGCGCTTGAACTGACTCGTTTTTTCTCAGTTCGCCGAATAGGGACCAGAAGGTTATATAGGCACTCTTGCGCTCCTCATGACTGCGAGCCTCGCGCTCTTTCCATACTTCGAAAGTTCGAGCACGTTCAGCCTCTCGTGCCTGCGCCTCGCGTTGGCGCTCATTCTCCTCGGATTGGATGAGTAGGAGTCGTTCACCGTTTTTTCTTTGATATACAGCTCCAAGCCACCCCGCCGATAGCGTCCCTATCAAGGTTCCCGCTGTAGGGATGGCGAGCTCCCACCATTTGGCCATCTTCAGATCATCCCTCAAGCCTGCAACACTCGGCCGACTATGTGCCCGATGCGTGCCCGAAGCAGGGGTCAACAGCGGCAGACAGCGGCCTTCCCGAGAGCCGGAAGCTGCACTCTCCGTGCTCATCGCGAGGGAACACGGCCACGGTAGGTGTAGATCAACCCGATTCCCAAGCTGACAGTGCGGGTTCGATTCCCGTCACCCGCTCCATGCGAACGGCCCTGGTCAGGACGCAAGTCCCAACCAGGGCCTTCGACCCTTCCTGGGCCACGAGCGGCCGACGGGCCACGGCGGTCATCGGCGGACAGCAGTCTTGACCTGTACAAGGCAGGGGCGTCGGGTCTCCGTCTCCCGACACACCGGTCCGCATCGACGCTATCGCGTTGATCGTCGCGAGGCTGGGCAGCCACAATCCCACCATGTCCGACTCCGCACGTGGTCTGCTCCTGAAGCACTTCCGATGGATCGAGGGGCACGCTGACGTGTGGGCGGTATTCCGCGACGCCAACGCACTCCGTCATGTCGTCGCAGGTCTGGTCGAGCCGTTCAAGAACTCGGACGTCACCGCCATCTGCGGGATCGAGTCCCGGGGGTTCCTTCTCGGGGGCGCTGCGGCCGTGGAGTTGGGCGTCGGGTTCATCCCAGTGCGCAAGCGTGACGGGCTGTTTCCCGGCGACAAGATCACAGCGGCAGCCGAACCGGACTACCGCCAACGGTCGCACACCCTGCGCTTGCAGCGATCCTCACTCGGATCACACGACCGGGTTCTGCTCGTGGACGACTGGATCGAGACAGGCAGCCAGGCGCTCACCACCAGACAGATGGTCGAGCGGTGCGGCAGCAGCTGGGTAGGGTGCAGCGTTCTGGTCGATCAGCTCTGTGATGATCGGCGGGCGGCACTCGGCACTGTGATGAGCCTGGTGCGGGCCGATGAGTTGCCGGTGTGGACCGGCTAGAGGGCCCGACCGCTCGCGCGTGGGCTGAAGTGTCCACTTTGACCGGTGGGGCTACGCGCCCGGCTCGTCGTTCCTAGGCTCTCCCCGGCGAGGCGAGAAAGCGCCTAATTCGGGGAGACGAGGCATCCATGACCATGCGCACCAGTCGGGCCATCGCGGCGACGCTCCTTGCGGGCGTCGTCACCGCGACCGGCCTGCTCACGGGGGCGGCCGCAGCCCAGGCCGAGCCGGTGACGGCCGGCACCTTCACGATGACCGGGGATCCAGGCGACTGGGTCACCGGCGGCGCCACCTACAGCTACGACGCCGGGGCGGGAGACCAGCTGTCGATTCGCGCCGACGATCAGCTTCGCGGGGTCTACCTGTCGATCAACGGCAGTAACGGTGACTGGTGGTCGATGGAGCTCAAGGCACCGGCCGGCCAGCAGTTGGCCGTCGGCGACTACCCCGACGCCACCCGCGCGCCGTTCAGCGGTGCGGGCGCCGGCATCGACATCAGTGGCAACGGCCGGGGCTGCAACACGATTACCGGCTCATTCGTGGTCGCCGACGTGGCGTTCGGCCCGCACGGGTACGTGGAGCGCCTCGACGCCACCTTCGAGCAGCATTGCGAGGGCGGCGAGCCGGCCCTGCGAGGCCGGGTCGTGATCGGCAATCCGCCGCCGCCGGCCCCGCTGGAGTTCACCGTCACGCCGGCGGCGGACGGCGTCTTCAGCAAGCTGAACGGCAAGGCCACGGTGCACGGCACCGTGGCCTGCAACGCGGACGCGACGGTGCAGCTCAGTGGCCTGGTCACCCAGGTCAAGAAGAAGGTCATCATCCGTGGTCCCTTCACTGGCCGGGTCGACTGCGTCGAGGGTGAGACGGCGCAGTGGTCCGCGACGGCGGACCCGACCGGCACCACGCCGTTCCAGCGGGGAAAGGTCGAGGTCACCGGCAGCGCCTGGGCGAACGACCCGAACTACCAGGGTGAGACCGTGCAGGTCGAACTCGCGCCGACCACGGTGACGCTGACCCGGGCACCGGCAGCGGTCGAAGCTCTCATGTGAGGGCTGGTCTAGGCAGCACGAGGGGCCCGGTCCCAGGGGAGACCCTGGGGCCGGGCCCCTCGCCGTGCCCCAGCGGTGTGACCCGTACCCGCGTACCATCGTGATCATGAGGGTTGGCATCGTGATCCTGCCCGACCAGCGCTGGTCGGTGGCGCGGCACCGCTGGCGGCGAGCCGACGAGTGGGGCTTCGACCACGCCTGGACGTACGATCATCTGGGCTGGCGCGACCTGGTGGACGGGCCCTGGTTCGACTCGATGACCACCTTGACCGCCGCCGCGACGGTGACCACCCGGATCCGTCTCGGCACGCTCGTCGCCTCTCCGAACTTCCGGCATCCGGCGGCCTTCGCCCGGCAGGTGACCGCGTTGGACGACGTCTCCGACGGTCGGGCGCTGCTCGGCCTCGGCGCGGGCGGCATCGGGTTCGACGCGGCCGTTCTCGGCGGTGAGACGCTGCCCCCACGGCAGCGGGTGGATCGGTTCGCCGAGTTCACCGAGTTGCTCGACGCCATTCTGCGACAGGACGGCACGACCTGGCGGGGCGAATGGTTCGCGGCGGTCGACGCCCGGAGCAATCCGGGCTGCGTTCAGGAGCCCCGGGTGCCGTTCGTGGTGGCCGCCAACGGCCCCCGGTCGATGTGCGCCGCGGCCCGCTTCGGGCAGGGCTGGGTGACCACCGGGCCCGCCGCCGACGATCTGGACGACTGGTGGACCGGGGTGGCCGAGCTGACCACCCGCCTCGACGCGACCCTGGCAGCGCAGGGGCGTGACCCGGCCAGCCTGGACCGTTACCTTTCGCTGGACTCGGCACCGGTCTTCTCGTTGCGTAGCGCGCAGTTCTTCGCCGATCAGGTGGAGCGGGCGGCGAAGCTCGGCTTCACCGATGTGATCACGCACTGGCCGCGGGAGAGCAGTTGGTACGCCGGTGACGAGGCGGTCCTGGTGGATGTCGCCACCCGCCTCCTGCCCGAGCTGCGTCGCTGAACCTGCGCGCTGCCCGTCAGATCGGCGCGGGCTGCGGGCCGGATGGCCGCTCAGGTGCCGAGGTCGCCGGTGGCGATGCCGCCAGCTCCGGCGGACACCAGGCGGAAGCGTACGCAGACGATCTCGCTGTCGTCGGTGACCGGGGTGCCGACGCGGGCCCAGTACGCGGCGTGTCCGGCCCGCCATTCCTCGATCGAGCGGTCGCCCTCCCCCTCGGCGCGGGCGAAGTCCCACGGCACCTCGGCGAACCGGGTCACCTCGATGCCGGTCACCTGGACGACGGCCACCAACGCGTCGGCGTCGTCGACGAGGGCCAGCCGCTCTCCGACGTGCTCAAGTTCCTCGCCCTCATCGGCGTACTCGTTGAGCAGGCCGGCGGTGGCGGTCTTCACGCCGGCCAGCACGAGGGTGTTGAGGCGCGCCCGTAGCTCACCGGGGGTGCCGAGAGCCAGCGCGCGGAGTCCGCCGATCCGTGGCCACATCGGGTCGAGGCTACCGCCCGATCGCCGGCATCCGGTGGAGCCTGAGTGAGTCGTCCCGGAAGGGTGCGAATGGGAGTACGGTCGATGGCCGACGACAAGGAGATGTCCATGGCGGACCGACGTGCGGTGCTCATCCCGGGACGCGGGTACGACACCCGGTACCCCCTCTTTCTCTACCTGGGCGAGGCACTGCGCCGGGTCGGTTTCGGGCTGCACGGGATCTCCTGGCAGGTGCCGGAGCACTTCGACATCGACACCATCGGCAGATGGGTGTGTGACCAGGTCTCCCCGGCCCTGAACGAGCGAACGGACCTGCTGGTCGGCAAGTCACTCGGCACCCTCGCCGCGCCGCTCGCGGCCGGCCGGGGGCTGCCCGCGGTCTGGCTCACCCCGTTGCTGCACCGCGGCGACGTTGTCGACGCGCTGCGCCGGGCCACCGCCCCGTTCATCCTGGTCGGCGGCACCGCCGACTCGTCCTGGGACGGCGGAGCCGCCCGGCGGCTCACTCCGCACGTGTTGGAGATCCCCGGCGCCGACCATGCGCTGATGGTGCCCGGCCCGCTGGCCCGCTCCGCCGAGGCGCTCGGCCAGGTCTGCACCGTCGTCGAAGACTTCGTCCGCTGACCCCGTTCATGACGTTGTTGTCGCGCCTCGCCGGAGCGAGGGGCAGCAACATCATGATCAACGCGATGAAACGGGTTTTCAGCCGGGGAGGTCGGGGGTGGTGAGGAGTGCGGTGATTCGTAGGGTGGCCGCCAGGGTTGGTGGACAGGTGGCGACCACGGCGGCGGTGCCGACCGGGTCGGCGCCCCGGGCCGTACAGATCTCGTAGATCGCGCGTACCTGGGCGGCGGTGTCCACCCAGTCGTCAACCACCAGCACCCGGTCGCCCGGACCCAGGTGCCGGTCACGCACCGCGAGGTCCACCCGTCGACCGCGAAAGTCGGGGGGACTCTGCGCCCAGGTCAGCGAGCCGGCAGGCAAGCGTCCGTCCCCCGGCTTGTGCGCCGCCACGAATCCCACGCCGAGCGCGGTGGCCGCCAGCGGCCCGAGCAGGAACCCGGTGACCGCCGGGGACACGACCACCGTGGGTCGAGCTGCCCGGAACGGCGCGACAAGCGCCGGCCCCAGCTCGGCAAGCGTCGCCGGATCCCGCCACCACCCGGAGGTGTCGCTGACCAGGTGGCTCGCGCCCGGACCGGGGTCGACCCACCCGAACAGCTCGACGAGGCGTCTGCTCAGCTCAACGGGCATGTCACCATCCTGCGTCACCCGACAGTCGAACACCGGCCCTCCCGGCCCACCACGACTCGGATGATCGGCTGCACGTATCACCGCAATTGCAGTCATAACGCCATGATCACGTTGACTTCGGAAGTGCTTCTCTCGTTATGGTCCGACCCGGTTTGACCCGCTGAGAAAGGACCGGGCCGGTGGCTGGTAAGCACTCCCGTACCCGCAGGTTCACCTCGCCGGCCGGTCTGACGGCCAGCGCTGTGGTGGCGGTCGCACTCGCCGTCGGAGGCACTGTCGGCGCCGTACGACTGACCGCCGACGCGGAGCCGGCTCGACCGGCCGCGATCGACCTGTCGCCCACCCTGGGAACGGGCGTCCCCACGACCGGCTCGCCGACCGCGTCGCCGACCGCCAGCGCCAGTGCCTCGCCGAGCCCGACGGTGAGCCCGACGCCGAGTCGTACCGTCCAGGCGCCGTCGCGGAGCAAGCAGCGTACGGCCAGCCCGAAGCCGAAGCCGACGGCCAAGAAGACGACGGCCCGCCCGGTGGTCGACACCGGCTCCTGCGGCGCGTCCTTCTACTGGCAGGGTCAGATGACCGCCAATGGCGAGACGTTCGATCCGGAGGGAATGACGGCCGCCCACAAGACCCTGCCATTCGACACGAAGGTGCGGGTGACCAACCCAGCCAACGGCAAGTCGGTCACCGTCCGGATCAACGATCGTGGTCCGTTCATCGAGGGGCGTTGCCTGGACCTGGCCCGGGCAGCGTTCGCCGAGATCGCGTCACTCGATCTCGGTCACATCGAGGTCCGCTACGAGGTGCTCGGCTGACCCGGTGGAGCGTCGCGATCGGCTCCGGCCCCGGATCCTCGCGGCCAGATCCGTCTCGTCCGAGGGGCCAGGCTCATTCTTTCGCTCACCTACATCGGGCATGCTGTCGGATGTACGCACGCAACTCCTCCAGCCGGGCCGCGGCCCGCTGAGCCCCGGATCCCGCGCCGGCCTCGGCGCGGCCCTCGTCCTGCTCGCAATCGTGTCCGCGGTCGAGTTGGCGGACGGCCGTACGGCGAACTACATCGCGCTGATGGTTGCCGCGCCGTTCCTGGCCGCCGCGCTCGCCTCCTGGCGGATCGTGCTCGGCGTCGGTGCCGCCGCCTCCGTGCTGGGGGCGACCTTCGCCCTGGCCGAGCGGACGGTGTCGGTCGCCACGGCCGTCGCCGTGGCCGGCATCGCGTTGGGTACGGGTATCGCGGGGGCGGTGGCGGCGGTACGGCAGCGGCAGGCGGAGCAGATCGCCGAGCTGTCGAAGCTGGCCATGGTGGCTCAACAGGCGGTGCTGCGCCCGCTCGGTCCTCGGGTGGGTGCTCTTTCCGTGGCCGGCAGGTACATCTCGTCGACCGCCACGGCCGAGATCGGCGGGGACCTCTACGAGGCGATCGAAACTCCGTACGGCGTCCGCATGATCATCGGGGACGTACGCGGCAAGGGACTGGAGGCGGTCCGGCTGGCGAGCATCGTCCTCGGCTCGTACCGGCACGTGGCCTACGAGCGGGCCGATCTGCGGGCCGTGGTGACGGATCTGGACCGGGCAGTGGCGCGCAACGTCGGTGACGAGGACTTCGTCACGGCCGCGTTGGTCGAGGAGCGCGGTGGCACGCTCACCATCGTCAACTGTGGACATCCCGCGCCGCTGCTGCTGCGGCGTGGCGCGGTGATCTCTCTTGAGCCGCCGGCACCGGCGCCCCCGCTCGGCTTCATGCCTGTGGTCCGGCCACGGGTGGAACGGCTGGAGCCGGGCGACCGGTTGCTGCTGTTCACCGATGGGCTCGGCGAGGCGCGGCGGGACGGCGAGTTCTTTCCCACCGCGGACCGGGCCTGGCGGCTGCTCGGGCACGGTACGGTCGGTGACGGCCTCGCCTCCCTGGAGACCGCTCTGGTCGAATGGGTGCACGGCCGGCTCGACGACGACATCGCGTTGGTCCTGATGGAGTACACGGGCTCGCCGGGCAATGCGACGGCGGCGGTGCCGAGCTGGGAGGTCGGTGCGGCCGAGGGGTGAGGACCCTGAGGGCCCGGGTTGGTGACCTGAACGACAGGTGTGTAATGCCTGTCACTATCAGGATCGGCTTGTCGCTGCCTACCCGTGAGTAATAGAGTCAGGGTTACTGATCGGTAACACCTGTCCGGAAGCGGGGCCAGCAACGTGACCCACTACAAGAGCAACCTTCGGGACCTCGAATTCAACCTGTTCGAGGTGTTCGGAGCGGACCGGGCGTTCGGCCAGGAGCCGTACTCCGACCTCGACGTCGACACCGCGCGGAGCTTCCTCGCCGAGGTCGACCGGCTGGCTCGGCAGGACCTGGCCACCAGTTACCAGGACAGCGACCGCAACCCGCCGGTCTTCGACCCGGCCACGCACACCGCGCCGCTGCCGGAGTCGTTCAAGAAGTCGTACCGGGCCTTCATGGAGTCCGAGTTCTGGCGCCTGGACCTGCCCTCGGAGCTGGACGGCACCAACGCCCCCCGGGCGCTGTGGTGGGCGCTCGCCGAGCTGGTGCTCGGCTCGAACGCGCCGGTCTGGATGTACGCCTCCGGTCCGTCCTTCGCGCACGTGCTGCACGTGGAGGGCACCGAGCAGCAGAAGAGCTGGGCCAAGCTCTTCATCGACCGGCAGTGGGGCTCCACGATGGTGCTCACCGAGCCGGACGCCGGCTCGGACGTGGGCGCTGGCCGGGCGCGGGCGATCCCGCAGCCGGACGGCTCGTGGCACATCGAGGGCGTCAAGCGCTTCATCACCTCCGGTGAGCACGACCTGAGCGACAACATCGTCCACTACGTACTCGCCCGCCCGGTCGGGGTGGAGGGCGTGGGTGGCCCCGGCACCAAGGGCCTGTCGCTGTTCGTCGTCCCGAAGTACCACTTCGACGAGAACACCGGCGAGCTGGGCGAGCGCAACGGCGTCTTCGCCACCAACGTCGAGCACAAGATGGGCCTGAAGGTCTCCAACACCTGCGAGATCACCTTCGGCGAACACGGTGTACCGGCCAAGGGCTGGTTGCTGGGCGAGAAGCACGACGGCATTCGGCAGATGTTCATGATCATCGAGTACGCCCGGATGATGGTCGGCACGAAGGCCATCGCCACCCTGTCCACCGGTTACCTCAACGCGTTGGAGTACGCCAAGAACCGGGTGCAGGGCGCTGACCTGACCCAGATGGCGGACAAGACGGCCCCCCGGGTGGCCATCACCGCGCACCCCGACGTGCGTCGCTCGTTGCTGCTGCAGAAGTCGTACGCCGAGGGTCTGCGAGCCCTGGTCCTCTACACCGCCACCTGGCAGGACAAGGTCGCCATGGCGGAGGCGGCCGGCGACGAGAAGGCCATCAAGCTGGCCAAGCGGGTGAACGACCTGCTCCTCCCGCTGGTCAAGGGCGTCGGCTCGGAGCGGGCGTACGAGCTGCTCGGACACGAGTCGCTGCAGACCTTCGGCGGCTCCGGATTCCTCCAGGACTACCCGCTGGAGCAGTACGTCCGGGACGCCAAGATCGACACCCTGTACGAGGGCACCACGGCCATCCAGAGCCTCGACCTGATCTTCCGGAAGATCGTCCGGGACAACGGCAAGGCACTGCTGGCCGTGGCCGGCGAGATCCAGGAGTTCATCGCCACCGAGGCGGGCAACGGCCAGCTCAAGGAGGAGCGCCAGGCGCTCGGCAAGGCGCTCGCCGAGATCCAGAACATGCTCGGCGTGATGACCGGCTGGTTGGGTGAGGCGCAGGGCGGGGACACCCGGGCGCTGTACAAGGTCGGGCTGAGCAGCCGGCGGTTCCTGCTGGCCCTCGGTGACCTGGTCGTCGGCTGGTTGCTTCAGAAGCAGGCCGACGTGGCGCTGAAGGCTCTCGCCGCTGAGGTGACGGCGGCAGACAAGGCGTTCTACACCGGAAAGGTGGCTGCCGCCCGGTTCTTCGCCCGCGAGGTGCTGCCCCGCATCGGCGCCGACCGCCGCATCGTCGAGGGCGCCGACCTCGACGTCATGGACCTCCCCGAAGAAGCCTTCTAACCCACCCACCCGGTCTCGTTGATCATGAGGTTGGGCGGCGGTTCAAGAGCAACATCGCCGCTCACCTCATGATCAACCCCTTGTTCGTGGGGGTGCGGGGGTGGGTAACTGGGGGGTGGGTGGGTATGCGGTGTGGGCCAGTCCGAGTACGCCCAGAGCAACCGCACGGGGGAGTGCCGCGCACATGGGCATTGGTAGTGGGATCTTCCTGATCGCGATCGGCGCGATCCTGACCTTCGCCATCCGGGCCAACGTCTGGTGGGTCGACCTGCGGGCGGTCGGTTGGGTCTTCATCCTGGCCGGGCTGGCCGTGCTGCTCACCACGCTCTGGTTCTGGCAGGACCGCCGCAAGCGGGCCCGGACCTTGATCGTGGAGGAGAACCGGCTCTCGCACCCGACCGCGATGATGCCGCCGCCGCCCGATCCACCGCCACCGACCGCGCCACCGAGCTGAGCGAGCACCTCCACGGCACACCGCACGCGGGCTAGCCGCGTGCGGTGTGCCGTGTCTCGATCCGGGCCCCGCCGCGGCTCAGCTCCGCCCAGGGCAGGGCCGTCCGGTGCACCACGAGACCGCCGGTACGCAGCCCTTCCGGATCGGCCCGCACCGGATCGAGCAGTTCGGACAGTAGGGATATGCCGGGATTGTGGGCAATCAACAGGACCGTGGCCGCGGTCGGTGACACCTGCCGGATCAGGTGCAGCAGGTCTTCCGGATGTGCCTCGTAGGCGTCCGGTTCGTAGCGGATCACCGGAGCCGGACCTGCGGGACCGCTCTCCGGCGGTGAGCCGGTGATCCCCAACTGGACGGCGTGCCACGTCTGTCTGGTTCGTACGGCCGCCGAGCAGAGCACCACGTCCGGCAGCAGCCCGTGTCGAGCCAGCCACGCCCCGGCCGCCGCGGCGTCCGCCCGGCCGCGAGCGGCCAGCGGACGTTCGACGTCGGGACCGTCCGTGGTGGGCTGTTCGGCCTTGGCATGCCGCAGCAGCACAAGTGTCCGCTCGTCGTGCGGGCTGTCCGTCATGTCTCCAGCTTGCCGGATTGGCGATCTCCGTGCCGGGGTAAGTCGGTCGATGCCGCAACCTCATCCGTGGCCGCGGCGGAGTGGAATGCCAGCTTCGATAGCCAAGGAGACGACCAGATGGGCATCGGTGGCAGTATTTTCCTGATCGCGCTGGGCGCGATCTTCGCGTTTGCCGTGGAGGCGGACCTGGGCTGGCTCAACCTGAGCGTTGTCGGCTGGGTGCTGATGTTCGCGGGCGTCGCCGGGCTGATCGTGACCCTCTACTACTGGAACTCGCGTCGGCGTACGGTCGTCGCGCCGGTACGCGAGGAACGGGTGGTGGCCGAGCGCGCCGTGCCGGTCCGGGACGACCGGGTGGTCCAGGAGTACCGCGAGGTGCGCCGGCCCGGTCCCACGATCTGACCTCAGGGCCCAGCCCGACGGACCCAGCGGGGGTGGTGAGCGACGAGGCTCACCACCCCCGCTGTCGTCGGGTGTCGGCTCAGGCGAACAGTGCGAAGTAGATGGCGATGTGGTGGCAGATCGCGGCGACCAACGTGCAGGCGTGGAAGAACTCGTGGTGGCCGAAGACGGTGGGCCACGGGTTGGGGCGGCGCAGCGCGTAGAAGACCGCGCCCACGGTGTAGATCCCGCCGCCCACGGCGAGCAGCACCAGGGCCGTGACTCCACCCTGGTGGAGGATGTCGGGCAGCATCGCCACGGACACCCAGCCGAGGGCGAGGTAGAGCGGCGCGGAGATCCACCGGTTGGCGTGCGGCCAGATCAGCTTGAGCGCCACACCGCCCAAGGCACCGCCCCAGACGATCGACAGCATCATGACGGCGGCCCGGGTCTCCAGCAGCAGCAGGCAGAACGGGGTGTACGTGCCGGCGATGAACAGGAAGATCATCGAGTGGTCCATCCGGCGCATGACCGCGTAGCCGCGGGTCGACCACACCCGACGGTGGTACAACGCGCTGGTGCCGAAGAGGCCGCAGACGGTGAAGCTGTAGACGGCGGAGCTGACCAGGGGGGTCCAGCCCGGGCGGGTGGCGGCGATCGAACAGAGCACGATGCCGCAGACCAGGGCGACGAAGAACGCGTACGTGTGCAGCCAGCCGCGCATCCGGGGTTTCCCGATGTCGACCGGCTTGAGCCGGGGGCGTGCTGAGGTGGTCACGCCCTTAGGTTACGGCAGCGTAGGTTACTTTCGGGTAGTGCAACTGGTCACGCTGTCCGACCAGTGGCCGACCCGAAAGCATCCACTCTTCCGGGAGGATGGCGGAATGCGGATCAGACCGGTCGGCACGCACGCCCTCCTGCTCGACCTCGCGCCACCGGAGGACATCGATCCCGCCGCGCCGCCGAGTCGGGACACCGAGGTGACCGCCGCCGTCGAGGCGTGGCGGGCGGAGCTGTGGCACCGCCGCGAACTGGGCGAACTGGTCGCCGTCGAGATCGTGCCGGCCGCCACCACCGTGTTGCTCGACGGCGTACCCGATCCACCGGCCACCGCCGCCCTGATCGCCACCTGGACCGCCTCCGCGCCGCCCGACGGAACGATGACGGCGGCGCCCACCGCCGCATCCGCCCCTCTCGTCGAGGTACCCGTCAGCTACGACGGAGCAGACCTCTCCCAGGTGGCCGATCACTGGCGCACGGACGTACCGGGCGTGGTGCGTCGCCTGCGGGACACCGAGTTCCAGGTCGCATTCTGCGGCTTCGCGCCCGGCTTCGGGTACCTCACCGGGCTACCCGCCGAGCTGGCGGTGCCCCGGCTGCCGACGCCCCGGCAACGGGTGCCGGCCGGTTCGGTCGCCCTGGCCGGCCGGTACGCGGGCATCTACCCCACCGCGTCCCCGGGAGGTTGGCTGCTGGTCGGGCGGACCGAGGTGCCCCTCTTCGACGTGACGGCGGACCCGCCGGCCCTGCTCAGCCCCGGCACCCGCGTCCGGCTGGTGGAGCGGTGAGCGGCACCCTCGAAGTGCTCCGGGCCGGGGCGTTGACCACCGTGCAGGACCTCGGTCGGCCCGGCTGGGCGCACCTCGGCGTACCCCGTTCCGGTGCCCTCGACCCGGCGGCGCTGCGCCTTGCCAACCGCCTGGTCGGCAATCCGGAGCACGCGGCCGGGCTGGAGATCACCCTGACCGGCTGCGAGCTGCGACCCACCCGGGCCACCACCGTCGCCGTCGTCGGTGCCGAGGCGGACGTTCGGGTCGGCCAGCGCCCCGGTGACACCGGCCGCCCGCTGGCCGTACCGGGGGGTGCCCCGCTGCGCATCGGCCCCGCCCGACGGGGCCTGCGCTGCTGGCTCGCGGTGGCCGGTGGCATCGCCGTCACACCGGTGCTGGGCAGCCGCTCGACCGACACCCTCGCCGGGCTCGGACCGGCCCCGCTGCGCGACGGCGACCTGCTGCCGCTGGGCACCCCCGCCAACCCGCCCGCCCCGGTCGACGTAACCATGCCGGTGGCGTCCCCGACGGAGTTGCGGCTGACCGTGCGGCTCGGTCCTCGGCACGCCTGGTTCACCCCGGCGGCACTGGACCGGCTGCTCGGCACGGCGTACCAGGTGAGTCCGCTGAGCAACCGGGTCGGCGCGCGCCTCAGCGGCGCGCCGCTGCCCCGCGCGGTGGCCGGGGAACTGCCCAGCGAAGGACTCGTCCTCGGCGCGGTACAGGTGCCGGCGGACGGTCAACCACTGGTCTTCCTCGCCGACCACCCCACCACCGGCGGATACCCGGTCATCGCGGTGGTGGACGACGTGACCCCGCTCGCGCAGGCCCGCCCAGGCACTACGGTGAGATTTCATGGACCTCAACGCTGACCTCGGCGAGGGCTTCGGCATCTGGCGTCTCGGCGACGACCAGGCCCTGCTGAACCTGGTCACCTCCGCCAACGTCGCCTGCGGCTTCCACGCCGGGGACCCGGCCACCATGCGCCGGGTCTGCGCCGCCGCCGCAGAACGGGGAGTCGCCGTCGGAGCCCAGGTCGGGTACCGGGACCTCGCCGGCTTCGGCCGACGGCACATCGAGTACGAGTTCGCGGAGCTGCGCGACGAGGTGCTCTACCAACTCGGCGCGCTCAACGCGTTCTGCCGGGCGTACCGCACCCGGGTCCGCTACCTCAAGCCACACGGCGCGCTCTACCACGCGGCGGCCAGCGAGGAACTGCCGGCGGCGGCCCTGCTGGCCGCCCTCGAAGACTTCGACCCGGAGCTGCCTGTCCTCTGCCCGCCCGGATCGGTGCTCGCCCAACTCGCCCAAGGTGCCGGTGTCCGGGTGGTGGCAGAGGGCTTCGCCGACCGGAACTACCTGCCCAACGGTCGTCTGGTCCCGCGCACGTCGCCGGACGCGTTGGTCACCGACCCGCAGGAGGTCGCCCGCCGGGCGGTACGGATGGCCACCGAGCGGGTCGTGGTCACCGTCGACGGCGGTACGGTCCCGTGCGTGGTGGAGTCGGTCTGCCTGCACGGCGACAGCCCCGGCGCGGTGGCCGCCGCGGAACTCGTCCGTGCCGCCCTCGTCGACGCCGGGGTCACCCCCGCCTCGTTCGCCTGAGGTGCGAGGCAGGGCACCGTGGCCGGGCGTCAGCCGGCGTCCATGCCGCGCAGGACCAACGGCAGCCGGCGGGCGCCGCCGTCGACCACCCGCACCGGTACGCCCCAGTCCTGCCGGGTCAGGTGGCAGGCCGCGTGCTCCACGTCGGCGTCACAGGTGGCCGCCTGGGCGGTCACCTGAAGCACCCCGTCGGGCACCGTACCGTCGATCACCAGACGCCGGGACAGGTCGGTGCCGGTGCCTGCCCCCTCGACCAGCAACTCCGGCGGCGACGCGGAGACGACGAGCCGGGTGGACGGTCCGAAGGTGTCGTCCAGCTTCTGCCCGGGGGCCGGGGTGAAGACGACATCCAGCACGACCTCGCCCGAGGCCAGTTCCGTCGGCTGGCGCTCGGTGCGGTGCCGTGGACCGTCGACGGTTTCCGCGCCGGCCGCCGAGAGCGCACCGGGCGCCAGCCGGGTGATCCGGTGCGCCGCCGACTCCACCACCAGCACCGCGCCGTCGGCGGTGAGCACCAGGTCGCTGGGCTCGGCCAGGCCGCTGGCGACGGTGGCGACCCGATCGCTGGCCGGGTCGTACCGGCGTACCGCGCCGTTGTAGGTGTCGGCGATCAGGACCGAGCCGTCGGGCAGGGCACAGACGCCGAGCGGGTGCTGAAGCAGGGCCTCCGCTGCCGGCCCGTCCACGTGCCCGAAGTCGAACAGGCCCTGACCCACGGCGGTGCCCAGCACGCCGTTCTGCACGTAGCGGATGGCGCTCGTCTCACTGTCGGCCACCCAGAGCCGGTCGCCGTCGGTGGAGACGGCAAGCCCGGACGGCTGGGCCAGCCATGCTTCGGCCAGCGGCCCGTCGCGCAGCGCCTCCACCGTGGTGCCGGCGTACATGCCGGCGGTGCGCTTGATCGGGTCGAACCACCAGAGCTGGTGGATGCCGGCCATGGCGACGACGATCTTGTCGTCGTACCAGGCGAGATCCCAGGGTGAGGAGAGGTCGACCGATCGGGCGTCGTGCGCGTGGTCGTCGACCGTCGACCGCCACTGCCGCCCGGTGCCGGCCACGGTGAGCACCTCGCCGGTGGCCAGTCGTACGCCCCGCAGCAGGTGGTTGACGGTGTCGGCGACCACCAGGTCGTAGCCGGCGACCTCGGCGACGTGTGGCGGCAGCAGACACAGCCCCTGCGGCTCGGAGAAGGTTGCGGCACCGGCGGAACCGTCGGTCCGGCCCCGCTCGCCGGTGCCGACGGTACGGACGACGGTCTCAGCGTCGGCGGCCAGCTCGACCAGGCGGTGCCGCGCCGAGTCGGAGACCAGCAGGCCACCCTCGGGCAGGGCCACCGCCTTGCCCGGGAAGCGGAGGGTGGTCTCCGGCTCGGCGACCGGGACGTACGGACCGTCGCCCCGGTGCAGCGTGCCCTTGACCTCGTGGGTGGCGATCAGGTCGTCGATCAGCCGGGCCAGCCCGTCCGCGTGGCCCTCACCCGCCATGGTGGCCACCACGTATCCCTCCGGGTCGATCACCGCGAGGGTCGGCCAGGCACGGGCCGCGTACTGCTGCCACATGTCCAGCTCAGGATCGTCGAGGACGGGGTGGTGCACGCCGTACCGCTCGACGGCGGCGGCCAGCGCGTCGGCGTCCTTCTCGTGCTCGAACTTCGGCGAGTGCACCCCGATCACCACGAGAACGTCGGCGTACTTCTGCTCAAGGGGGCGCAACTCGTCCAGCACGTGCAGGCAGTTGATGCAACAGAAGGTCCAGAAATCCAGGACGGTTATCCGACCTCGAAGGTCGGCGAGCGTCAGCTGCCGCCCGCCGGTGTTCAACCAGGCCCGACCTCGAAGCTCGGGCGCCCGCACGCGTGCACTCATGCCCCCATCGTGCCCTACCGGCGGAGGCCAGCCGGCTCGAAGGGGAGGCGAGCCGGGCCCGGCCGAGGTCCGCCGGGCAGTAAAGAGGCGGGGTCACGGTTGCCCGTGACCCCGCCGTCGAGTGTGCGACGGATCAGCCGCCGGTTGCCTCCTTCAGGCAGAGCACCGGGTTGGCGGTGGCGCCGCGGAGGTCCACGTAGGGCATGGCCGGGTCGGGGCACTTGTCCTTCGACTCGACCTTGGACACCACGCTGAAGGCTTCCGGATCGGCGCAGTCGACCGCCACGGCGGTGTCGCCGGAACGCTTGACGCACGAGCCGACCGGGGGGTCGAAGGCATTCGAGTCGTCCGATCCACCGACCATGCCGAGGAGCATCAGCAGGCCGAGCGGAATGGCCAGGATGAGCACGGCGGCGACCAGCACCGCGGCGAGTACCCGCCCGTTGCGTACCTTCGGTGCCGGGGTTTCCGGCGCCGGCTCAGCGACCGGCTTGAACGCGTCGAAGCGACCCTGCTCGGCCTCGCCCGGACCCGGGCTCCACGGGGGTGCGGACTGCGGCGGCGGGGGGAACGCCGAGTTGTGCTCGCCGCCCGGCTCGGACCGGACGGGAGAGCCGTAGGCGCCGCCCGGGCGCTCGGACGGCCCACCGAACGGATCGTTGCCCGGCCCGCCGAACGGGTCACGCGGTGCGCCGCCGAACGGGTCGGCCGGACGCTCCGGCTCGGCGTGCGGCCGTACGCCGTTGACCGGCCGGTTCGCCGGAGGCGCGTCGATGAAGGACGGTATCCCCGGCGGGAAGGCGGGTGGAGCAGCTGGCGAAGCCGGGGCGGCCGGTCCGGCGAAGGCGTTCGGCCCGCCCATCGACGGCTCCCGGTCGGCGAAGCGGGGCTCCGGGGTCTGCTCGAACCGATCCGGGCCCTGATCGCCGCGCGCCCCAGCCTGGTCGACGTCGAACCGCCCCGGGCTCTGGTCGAAGCGGGGCACCAGGGGTTGCTCGCCGTGCTCCTGGGCCGGTTCCTCGGTGTGCTCGGGACGGGCCGGCCGGCCGTACACCCGTGGTTGTGGCGCGGGCGAACCGGTCGGGCGAACCGCGTGGTCGGCCGGGGGCATGACCCGGCTGGACAGTGGCACGGAGGCGCTCGCCGCGACACCGCCGCCGGCTGGCGGCGCGGCGCGGCCCTCGGCCTCCGGAGAGGTACGCGGCGCCGGGATGACCGGCGACTGCGGCTCGTCGTGCCGGGGCTCGGGGTGACCCCAGGCCGGGCCGCCGGCCGGCTGGTCGGCGACCGGGCGGCCAGGCGGTCCGGCCGGGTCGTCGGTGAACGGCGTGGGCTGAGCGAAGTCCGCAGGCGGTGTGGCGGCCAGGCTGGCCCCCGGCACCCGCTGCTCCTGCGGAGGCAACGGCACCATGTTGGCGGGGGAAATACCCGGGCCGGGCGCGGGCTGGTAGACCGCGTCCTCGGACCGGCCTGCGTCGGGTTCGGAGGTGGTTCGGGGTGCGGCAGGCTCCGCCGCCTGACCCCATGCCTCACCGGGTGCCCACGGCTCGACGTCCGGCACGGCGGACCGATCGGCGGCGGTGCGGGACGGCAGCGGCTCGGCGGACGGGCTCCAGGACGGTGGCGGGCCGGCAGCCGGATTGCCTCCGGCCCAGCCGGTCGACTCCTCCCGTGCGGGCGTGGCCCAGTCGGGCTGCGCCGGCCGGTCACCGCCTGGGTGCCAGCCCTCGGCCGGCTGCTCGGCCCAACCGCCCCCGGCCGGCTCCCCTCGCTGGCCGGTCGCCCAACCGGACTGCTCCGGCTGCTCGGGCGGCCATGCCTCGGCGCGTGACGACCCGTCGGTGGGCCGCTGCTGCTGGCCCGCGTCCGGGGCCGGTACCTGGGCGCTGGCCCGGGCTGCCGGCTCGCGGGCGGGGGGCGGCTGGTCGGCCTGCGCCCAGGTCGGCTGGGTCGGCTGGGGCTGACCTGCGGTCGAGGCCCAGCCGGGAGTCTGGTCGTCGGCACTCGGCGCGGCGGCCCAGTCAGGCTGCTGGCCACCGGCCCACCCGGTGGCCGCTGCCGGGTGGGACTGGCCCGGGGCGGGCTGCTCGCCGGCCCAGCCCGGCTGACTCGTGGCCGGTTGGTTGGCAGCCCAGTCGGGCTGACTCGTGGCCGGTTGGTTCGGCGTCCATTCGGCGGGGTGCGCGGTGTCCCCAGTGGCGGGATCCGTGGCCCAGGCGGGTCCGGCCTGGGCGCCGTTTGCCCAGGCCGGCCGATCCGATGTGGGCGGTGTGGCCGGTGCCCAGCCGGGGGCGGGCTGCTGCGGCTGGTCTCCCTGGGACGCCCAGTCCGGCTGGTTGCCGGCGGGCTGGTCCCAACTGCCGGGTGTGGCTTCCGCCTGCCGGGTCGCCTGGGCGCTGCCCCACGCGTTGCCCTGCTGGTTGACCCAGGCTGGTGCGGACGTGTCCGGGCGGGCGGGTGGTGGCGGCGCCCAACCGAGGTCGGGTGCGGATGCGCCGTACCCGTTGTCCTGCTGAGCCGGTCGGTCGCCGTACGGCGCCGATCCGCCGCCGCCCGGCGGCACCTCGTCCGGCTCCTGGCCGGGGCGGTGCGGGCCCTCGGACGTCATGCGTGCGCCTCCCTCATCACATGTCGGCCGCCGTCGCCGATGGTCTCGGCAGGGCAGCCGGCGGTGCCGGCGTACCGGCTGTGCCGGCTCCCCGCACCGTATCCCGGTCGCCGCCGGTGGGCTTCCGGGGAGCTTCGGCCATCACTGTCCGTCGCCGGGCGGTGTCGAGGTGCTTCTATCGCCTCGACCTGTCCCCGAGTGCGGACGACGACCGAGCCCCACCGTACCGGGCGCTGCGTCGGGGCGGTATCCCGGTGTCAGCGGCGGTCGCAACGCCGACGACCCGCCCGGTTCGCCCGGGCGGGTCGTCGATCTGGAGGAGGCGGATAACGTCGTGTGGCGTCAGTGCATGTGACGCTGGGCGATGGCGAGGATCTCGTCGCGAACCGCGGGCGAACTGGCGGAGCGCAGGGCCCGCTCGATGGCGCGGGCGCGGCGGCTGGCGTCGCGGCGGTTGCGGATTCGCTCGATCATGCTCATGGTGTCTCTCCTCCTGGGCTATTCGGTTGTCGTCCCGTCGTCCCCTCCATTGAAGCGCACCGCGCCCCGCTTTGCCAGCGATTATTAGGTGAGCTGAGCCACCAGCCTAAGAATCTTAGGTAAGCAATACCTGATGGCAACTCTTTCTTCGCCAAACGATTACGGCCGGTGTGCCGGGCGTCAACCCGTGGCACACCGGCCGTCGCCGTCGTCGCGCGTCAGGTCCAGGCGAGCAGGGCCGCCTCCGGATCGGCGAGGAAGTCGCCCACGTCGCGGAGGAACTTCGAACCCAGCTCACCATCGATGATCCGGTGGTCGAAGGAGAGGCCGAGCGTGGTGACCAGGCGCGGCTTGACCTTGCCCTTGTGGACCCAGGGCTGTTCGCGAACCGCACCGAAGGCCAGGATCGCCGACTCGCCCGGAGGCAGGATCGGCGTACCGGTGTCCACCCCGAACACCCCGACGTTGGTGATCGTCAGAGTGCCGCCGGACATGTCGGCCGGCGAGGTCTTACCGGCCTTGGCGGTCTGCACCAGGTCGGTCATCGCGTCGGCGAGTTCGCGCAGGGTCAACCGGCCGGCGTCCTTGATGTTCGGCACGATCAGACCGCGCTCGGTGGCCGCCGCGATGCCGAGGTTGACGTACTCCTTGACGACGATCTCGTCGCCGGCCCAACTGGAGTTGACCAGCGGATGCCGCCGGACCGCCAGCAGCACCGCCTTCGCGACCAGCAGCAGCGGCGAGACCCGCACGTCACGCCACTCCCGTCGCCCGCGCAGCCGGTCCAGCGCCTTCATGGCTCGGGTCACGTCCACGGTCAGGAACTCGGTGACGTGCGGAGCGGTGAAGGCCGAGCGGGACATGTTCTCGGCGGTGAGCTTGCGTACGCCCTTGACCGGAATGCGCTGCTCGCGGTCCGCGCCGAAGCTCGCGGCCGAGCTGGCCGAGGTGGTGACCGCCACCGGTTCGGCCGCCGCCGGGGCCGCCGCCCGCTGTACGTCCTCCCGCGTGATCGAGCCCGACGGACCGGACCCGGTCAGCATGCCCAGGTCGACCCCCAGGTCCTTGGCGAGCTTGCGGACCGGCGGCTTGGCCAGCACCGGTCCGCCGCTCCGACCATTACCGTTGACCGTTGGCACGGACGTGGGCTGGACCGGTGCCGGAACGACCCGCGCCGGGCCGACCTGGACCGGTGCGGCCGGCATCGGCGCCGCCGGTGCGGCCGCGGCCGGGGTCGTGTCCTTGCGGGGGCGGCGCTTCGCCGCCGTGGTGCGCGGACCGTAACCGACGAGAACGGCGGTACGGCCCCCCGGGGCGGGACCGCCGATCAGGCCCGGCTCGACCGCACCCTCGGTCGGCGCGACCTCGACGGCGGCCAACGACGCCGCCGACGGGGCGGGCAGGTCGGTGGTGGGCGCACCAGTGGTGGACTGCTCCACCGGACCGGCGCCCGGGTCGGTGTCGATCGCGATGATCGGGGTGCCGACCTCGACCGTGGAGCCCTCCGGGTGGAAGATCGCCTGGACCTGGCCGGCCCACTTCGCCGGAATCTCCACGGCCGCCTTGGCCGTCTCCACCTCGACGATCGGCTGGTTCAGCTCGATCGTGTCGCCCACCTTGACCAGCCAGGCGAGGATCTCACCCTCGGTCAGGCCCTCGCCCAGGTCGGGCAGGTTGAATTCCTTGATCCGTGACATGCCGCTCACCAGCCGAAGGTGCGGTCGACGGCGTCGAGCACCCGGTCGAGGTCGGGAAGGTACTCCTCCTCCACCCGGGCTGCCGGGTAGGGGGTGTCGAAGCCGGCCACCCGCAGCACCGGCGACTCCAGCGAGTAGAAGCACTCCTCGGTGATCCGGGCCGCGATCTCCGCACCCATGCCCAGGTTGGACGGTGCCTCGTGCACCACCACCGCGCGGCCGGTACGCCGCACCGACTCGTACACCACCCCGAGGTCCAGCGGGGAGAGCGTGCGCAGGTCGATGACCTCCAGGTTCCGCCCGTCCTCCGCGGCGGCGGTCGCCGCGTCGAGGCAGGTACGCACCATCGGACCGTACGCGAGCAGGGTGGCGTCGGTGCCGGCCCGGGCGACCCGGGAGGCGTGCAGCGGGTACGCCTCGGACAGCGGAGCGTCCAGCTCGACCTGCCCCTTCTCCCAGTAACGCCGCTTCGGCTCCAGGAACACGATCGGGTCGTCCGAGGCGATGGCCTGCTGGATCATCACGTAGGCGTCCTGCGGACTGGCGCAGGAGACCACCTTCAACCCGGCGGTGTGCGCGAAGTACGCCTCGGGCGACTCGGAGTGGTGCTCCACCGCGCCGATGCCGCCGCCGAACGGGATCCGGATCACCATCGGGATGTTGAGCTTGCCCCGCGAGCGGTAGTGCATCTTCGCGACCTGCGACACGATCTGGTCGTACGCGGGGTAGACGAATCCGTCGAACTGGATCTCGCAGACCGGGCGGTAGCCGCGGATGGCCAGGCCGACCGCGGTGCCGATGATGCCCGACTCGGCGAGCGGGGTGTCGATCACCCGCTGGTCGCCGAAGTCCTTCTGCAACCCGTCGGTGATCCGGAAGACGCCGCCGAGCTTGCCGACGTCCTCGCCCATGATGACGACCTTCGGGTCGTTCTCCAGTGCCTTGCGCAGGCCGGCGTTGAGGGCCTTGCCGAGGGTGAGCGTCTCCGTGGCCATCAGTGCGCGCTCCCCTCGAACGACTCCAGGTACCGGCTGAACTGTGCGCGCTGCTCGTCGAGCAGCGGCGACCCGTTGGGGTAGACGTGGTCGAACATGGTGTCCGGTTCCGGGTTCGGCATGGCGAGCACCCGCTCACGCAGGTCCACCGCCTCCCGGCGGGCCTGCTCGTCGACCTCCGTGAAGAACCCGGCGTCGGCGATCTTCTCCCGCTCCAGGAACGCCTTCATCCGGGCGATCGGGTCCTTGGCCTGCCACGCCTCGACCTCGCTGGCGATCCGGTAGCGGGTCGGGTCGTCGGAGGTGGTGTGTGCGCCCATCCGATAGGTGTACGCCTCGATCAGGCTCGGGCCCTGCCCGTGCCGGGCGTTGTCCAGCGCGTGCCGCGTCACCGCGTACGTGGCCAGCACGTCGTTGCCGTCGACCCGGACGCCGGGGAACCCGAAACCGGCGGCCCGCCGGTAGAGGGGGATGCGGGTCTGCCGCTCCAGCGGCTCGGAGATGGCGTACTGGTTGTTCTGGCAGAAGAACACCAGGGGGGAGTTGAACACGCCGGCCCAGACGAACGCCTCGTTGACGTCACCCTGGCTGGTGGCGCCGTCGCCGAAGTAGGCGATCACCGCCTCGCCGTCGTCGGTGCCGGTCTTGCCGTCCATCGCGACGCCCATGGCGTAACCGGTGGCGTGCAGGGTCTGCGCCCCGATCACGATCGTGTACATGTTGAACTTGAACTCGTTCGGGTCCCAGCCACCCTGGTCGACCCCGCGGAACAGGCCCAGCGGCATGATCGGGTCGATGCCACGGCAGTAGAGCACGCCGTGCTCGCGGTAGGTGGGGAACGCCATGTCCTGCGTACGCAGCGCCCGGCCAGAACCGACCTGCGCCGCCTCCTGGCCGAGCAGGCTCGCCCAGATGCCCAGCTCGCCCTGCCGTTGCAGGGCCGTCGCCTCGGCGTCCAGCTTCCGGACGAGCACCAGGTCGCGATAGAGGCCGCGGTACTCCTCGTCGGTGAAGTCGACGCGGTACTCGGTGCCGTCCGGGCCGGTCACGCTCTCGATCCGCTCGCCGGAGGGCGTGAGCAACTGCACCAGCTCCGGATCGCCGGTGATGGCCTTCCTGGATCGGGGTGCGGCTCGCCGGCCGCGGGCCGGGGCCCCGGGGTCGCCCTTTGCCATCCGTCTCTCCCTGTCGTGTCTGCGTCGGCACCGGGGGGTCACCCGGCCGCGCGACTCGTGCGCCCGTCCCGGCTGGTGCCGGGATGGTTCCTGGCGGCCGCGCCTGACCCCGGTAGGGGCTGCCGCGCGGCATGAGCCGGATTCTGGCCGAACCCGGTTCGGGAGCGCCGGTGCCCAGTCGCGCCTACCGCGTGGGTGCGCGGAGGTCGCGGCTGCGCTGCCGCCGTGCCTCCAGTTTCGCATCAGAGGTGAGGCGTCCCACACCCCGCCCGCCCCGCATCCGGTGGCCGGCCCGCTTCGTTACCTGAAGCGCCGGAGTGTCCGGCCGATCGACGCGCGACCGTTCCGGTGATGGTTCGTCACCATTCGGCCAGATAAGCATGTCGACACGCGGTAGGGGGTTGGCTGACGCAGAGTCACTGCCCCAGGCTGATCGCGCGGGCCGGATCCAACCTCGGCGGCTCGCCAGGGTACCCATCGGGCGGCCCTGACCAGGGGCGACGACGAGGAGCGCGTGGTGTCCGAACCAGGTGAAGGTCCCGGGACGCCGATCCTCGGCCGGCACCGGGCGTCCGGCTACCGCCCCGTCGTGGGTGCGCACCGCGCCGTGCGTACCGCAGGCCCCAGCCGGGGCTATCTGCTGACGGTGGCGCTGCTCGCCGGCACGGCCTCGATGCCGGTCCTCGCCGCGATCAGCACCGGCTCCGCGACGGTCGGCAGCACGGCACTGCCGGACGGCAGTACGCCGTTCATCCCGACGCCCTCCATCGGTCCGGTGGTGGTCCCGCCGCCGCCCACCGGTTCGCCGACGGCCACCGCGACCGCGGTGCCCTCGGTCGAGCCGGCGGCACCGCCGGTCAACCCAGTGGTGCCGACGCAACGACTGACGATCGTCGGCACCCCGGTCGAGCACCCGCCGTCCCGTCGCCCCGAGGCGCCGGCCACCGCTCCGGCTCCCCGGCCGCCCACCAGCACCCCGGCCCCTCGCCCGGCGCCCACCCCGACCCGGTCACCGTCGCCGAACCCGACGAGCGGTTCGCCCACGCCGACCGCCGATCCGGACCCGCCGACCGCCTCGGCTGCCCCGAGCGATCCGGTCGAACCGACCGCGTCCAACGACCCGCCTACCGCGGGCCCGGTCCCGTCGACCGATCCCTCCGCGTCCGCCGGTCCGACCGCGTCGAGTGATCCATCGGCGTCCGCCGACCCGGGCCCCTCGGACGGTCCTACCGCGTCTGCCGAACCGACCACGTCGAGTGACCCGTCGCCGACGACCGACCCGAGTACGTCCAGCGGCCCTTCCGCGTCCGCCGATCCGACCGCGCCGGGCGGTCCGCCGGCCACCCCGGGCGGCGGTGGGTCCGCGCCGGAGCCCCCGCCGACCACCTCGTGATGGAGCTGCTGTTCTCCGGCACATCCGAGCGCACCGGCAGCGCCCGCGCCCGGGCGCGTTCCGCCTGCGAGGGCACTGCCGGCCCGCCGCCGGCTCCAAGGGCGGTGCCGGCTCGACGGGCGGTGCCGGCTCGACGGGCGGTGCCGGACGCGGACGGTTCGGTGAGCGTTGGGTGCGGGTCAGCCGTCGTCGGCGAGGCGGTGTCGGTTGGCCTCGATCCAGGCGTCCAGGGCCGCCGGGTCATCCGGGTCGATGCCGTCGGCCATCAACTGGGCCACCGCGGCAGTGGCCGGGCTGCGACGCTCGCCGGTCGCGTAGAGCCGGACGAACTCCGGCACCATCTCCTCGATCGCGGCGTCCGTGGCGGCGGCTGCCGAATCGGGCAGCCCACGCCGGTGCGCCGCGTATCCGGCCCAGGCGCGCAGCACCCGGGGCAGCATCGCCGCGTCGTCCATGTCGAGCACGGCCCGACGGTGCACCCAGTCGAGCAGGAAGAGCCCGGCGACGGTCGGGCTCCACCGCAGCGGGTCGGCGTCGGGGAAGGTGGCCGCGTGGTCGAGCAGCAGCCCCAGGCAGAAGTGCAGTGAGGCCAGTTCGGCGTCGTCGACCGCGTCCAGTCCGGCCCGGGCGGCGTCCGGCGAGCCCAGGAACCGGCGGATCTCCGCGGCCCGCTCGGCATCGGGCAACGGGTCGTCGGCCTGCCGGGGCGGTGGTGCGGTCGTGGCCGGCAGGACCGCCAGCCGAGCCCCGACCAGCGCCCGGTCGGTGGCGAGCGAGGCGGCACCGGGTAGCTGACCCAGATGGTCGGTGACGGCCAGATGCCGGCTCACCTCGTCGCGCATCCGGGTCGGGCTCTCCTCCCGGAACCAGGTCAACTCGTCTTCGGCGCACAACTGTCGGACCTGCTCCAGGATCCGGCCCGCCGGCCCGCCGACGAACACGTCCTTGGTGATGCCGATGTTGTGGTCGATCAGGGCGACCAGGGCGTGTTCCGGCCCCCCGGTCGCGTCGTCGTAGGCGAACGTCGCCAGGTAGGAGGTCTGGTCGCCGTACACGTCGCCGTACGACCAGGTGCCGGTGACGTGCACCTTGCCGAGCTGCCCGGACCAGGCCGGTGCCGTCGCGCCGGGACGGACCCGGTCCGCGCCGGCCGCGTCCGGCACCAGGGCCGCGAAGACGGCCCGGACCGTCGTCGCCGCGACCGCCCGTCGTCTGGAGGTGGCGGCGAGGAAGTCGCCCACGAAGTCGCGTACCGCCGCCTCCCGGTCCGTCTCGGCGACCTCGTACACGCTGCCGAGCAGGGCCGCACCGAGCATCTCCGCGTCGAGGGCCGAGTCGAGCTTGGTCACGTCGCGTGCGGCGTGCAGCACCGCGTCGTAGGGGGTCTGTGGCGTGGCCATGACCCGACCCTACGCCGATCGCGCGGTGTCCAGGAACGTTCAGCGGCCGGGTCAGCGGTGTCGGGCAACCTCGAGGACGGTGCGTGCGTCGGCGTGCGCGGCGATGACGGCCCGCACCGGGGCCAGCACCTGCTGTTCGCCGACGCTGGCGACGGCCCGGGTCAGCTGCGCCTCCGCCCGGTGACGGGCCTGCCGGGCGGCCCACCTGACCAGCGGGCGGGTCAGGGCCGCCACGACCAACCCGGTCAGCAACCCGCCGAGCAGCAGCAGGGTCGGCACCGGTACCTCACCTACCATCGGGTGCCGCAACTCCGGCAACCCGAGAGCCCGCACCGCGTAGCCGAGGACCAGCCAGCCCAGCCCGGCCACCGCGGCGAACGTCACCAGCCACTGCACCCCACCCACAAGTCGCCACCACGCACGAGGACGGTCGACGCCGAGGTCGGTGCTGGCGAGCGCGCCGTCCAAGGCGTCCGGCAGGTCACCGAGGCGGGACCGGGCAGCTGCGGCCATCGCGTCAGGCCAGGCGTTCGGCAGCCCGTCCCCGGCCCGCTCGGCCACCGTCCGCAGGGCCAGGGCCAGTGCGGACTTGTCGGCCGCGTTGGGCTCGGGTACGGAGGTGGCGGCCACCAGGCTCTCCGCCGGGTCACCACCGGTCCGCCGGTCGGGCAGGTGCAGCCGGCGCAGCGGATCGGCCCGCAGTCGCCGCCAGAGCCGCAGCAACGGCCAGCCGGTGGCTGCTGCGGCGCGATGCCGGTACGCCTGCTCGACCGCCGCCACGACGGTCGGCACTCCGGCTGCCCGGCACAGGGCACGGTCCAGCGCGGTGACCGCGGGATCGTCGGCGGCGAGTGCGGTGCGGGGCGCGCCGACCATGTCGTCCAGCGCGGCGACGACGGTGTCCACGTCACCGGAGAGACGACGCAGCGCGGCCTGGCGTTCGGCGACGGTGCGCTCCAGCGCCGCCCGCAGCCGCTCCGGGCCCTCCGGGTCGGCGACGGTGGTGGCCAGCAGCGGTACCCCGTCCAGCCCATCCGCGTCGAGCAGGCGGCGCAGGTCGGCCAGGACCCGGGGCACCTCGGCGGGCGGCAGCCGGTCGGTCTGGTTGAGCACGACCACTGTCACGTCCCGGTGCCGGTGGAACTCGCGGAGGTAGCTTCGGTGCATCACCCGGTCGGCGTACTTCTGCGGGTCGACCACCCAGACCACCAGGTCCACCAGGCCGAGCAGCCGGTCCACCTCAAGCCGGTGCGAGTGGTCGACGGAATCGAAGTCCGGCAGGTCGAGCAGGATCAGCCCATGCAACGTGGACTCGTCTTCGCCGTCGAGCAGGCTCTCCCGGACGAAGCGGTGGCGGGGCAGCACGCCGAGCCAGTCGAGCAGCCGGGTGCCCCCGTCGAGCGGGCCCCACACGCAGGCGTGCGTGACACCGGTGGTGGGTCGGCGTACCCCGACGGGTGAGAGGTCCATCCGGGCCATCGCGTTGAACAGGCTCGACTTGCCGCTGCCCGTGGCTCCGGCCAGTGCCACCACGGTGTGGTCGCGGGAGAGCGCCAGCCGGGTCCCCGCACGTTCGACAAGGGTGCGGGCCGGCACCAACGGAGTGTCCGGCAGGTGGCCGTCGACGATGCCGAGGAACCGCCGTACCGCCTCCAGCCGGGCGACAAGTTGGTCGGCGTCCACCCGCCCGTCGGCGATTCGCAACGCCTCGCGGAGGCGTCCGCCCATGCCGGTCACGGCCGCTCCCCATCGGTCAGCTGGGCGTCGACGCCCGTCGTCTGGGCGCTGAGCACGGGTGCGGCGTCGGCGAAGCCGCTGCCCAACCGGGCCGCCTCCACCCGTTCGGCCGCCTGACGCAGCGCCGTCGCGTTCCGGGCCGGCGGTCGGGCCTGCCTGGTCCGGGCGAGATAGCGGGTGGCCTCGTCGTCCAGCAGCACCGTCACCCGCTCCAGCAGGTCCTCCCGGGCCTTTCTGGCCAACGTACGCACGGCCTGATCACCGAAGATCGCCTGAAGGACCGCCTGACCGGCGAGGGTGGTGCCGGCGCCGGTGGCGACCTCCAGCCCGGTCGGGATGAAGGCGGTGGAGGCGAAGACAGCGATCATCACGGCCAGCCCGGTGGCGTTCACCGCGTACGCCGCGGTCCGCGCCACGAAGCGCCGGTCGCCACCTTCGGCCCGGACCAGTTCCAGCACGCCGCGCTGCCAGTCACGGACCAGGCGCTCGGCGCGCTGCGGCAGGTCGGTGGCATGGTGGGCGAGGTCGGGTTCGAGCAGGGCCGCGCCGGCCGGGTGCGCCTTCCATCCGGTGTACGCGTGCTCGGCCGCCTCGGCGGCCACCCCCCGTAGCAGGGTGACAAGCTGCGACTCGATCGCGTCCCGCAGCTCGACGGCGGGGACCGGGCGTCGGGAGAAGGCGGCCATGACGCGGTCCCGCAGCCGGCCGATCCGTGCCTCAAGGGTGCGGAAGAGGTCGCTGGTGCCGATGAACTCCTGCCAACGGGCGAGCACCTCGCCACGGAGCAGTCGACCGTCGCGCAGCCCCTGGTCGACGGTCCGGTTCGCGGCCCGGTACGCCGCACGTACCCGGTCGTCCAGCGCGTCGGCGGCGGCGACCTGCTCGTCAACGGCGAGCGCCAGGCTCTCGACGGTCGGTTGCAGCAGGGCCAGCGCGCCGCCCAGCGTCTGCCGGACCACTGCCGAGCGAGCCTCCGCGTCGGCGGCGAGCCGGGCGAACCAGTCGGCCAGCGGCGCGGTGCTGCGGCCCGGTAGCAGCCCCTGCCCGTCGACCCAGGTCTCCGGGAGCACGAACAGCGGCGCGGCGTCGAGACCCTGCTCGGCGAGCATCTCGGCGAGATGGGCGGCCACCTCGTCGGTCGCCTCCGCCGGCACCCGGTTGAGCACCAGGGCGAGTACCGCGCCCCTGGCCCGGGCGTTGTGCAGCAGCTCCCAGGGGACGGCGTCGGCGTACCGGGCGGCGGTGGTGACGAAGAGCCAGAGGTCGGCGGCGGCGAGCAGCTGGTTGGCCAGGGCCCGGTTGGCGTCGACCACCGAGTCGATGTCGGGGGCGTCCAGGAACGCCAGCCCCGGCGGGAGCGCCGGGGCGGTGACCAGATGCAGGGTGCGGGGATCGTCGCTGGGCTGGTTGGTGCGGGTCAGCCCGGGCAGCAGCTCCCCCCGGCGGAACCAGGCCGAGTCGGCCGGGTTGCAGACCAGTACCGGAGACCGGGTGGTCGGCCGCAACACCCCGGCGGCGCTGACCCGGGCCTGCACCAGGCTGTTGACCAGGGTCGACTTGCCGGCGCCGGTGGATCCGCCGACCACCACAAGCAGCGGAGCGTCGAGGCGGGTCAGGCGGGGCAGCAGGTAGTCGTCGAGCTGGTCGGCGAGGGCGGCGACGGTGCGCGCGGCCAGCTCGGCCGAGGGCAGGGCCAGCGGGAACCGGGCCGCCCCGATCGCGGCGCGCAGGCTGGTCAGGGCGTCTGGCAGGGTGTCGTCCCCGGTGGGCGCGGGCCGGTCCTCGCCGGCGCCGGTGGACCCGGTGCGGGCTGCGACGGCGGGCGCGCCGGACGGTGAGGCGGAATCGCCATGCGTCGTCACCGCTAAAGCGTGCCCGACCGACACAAGGTAAGACAACCGGTCGGTAGGACTGCCGAGTTGCGCCGATCCGACTCAACCCTGACTTGACGATTTCCGGGGGCGTGGCACTATTGAGTCAAGTTCACTCAACTTGAGGTGGGGTCGCTGCGGACGGCAGGTGCCGCGCAGCGGGACGGGAGGGCCCGTCACCTGCTCAACGTAACGAAGCGAGGAAGCGAAGATGGCACGTGCGGTCGGTATCGACCTCGGCACGACGAACTCCTGCGTCAGCGTTCTGGAGGGCGGTGAGCCCACCGTCATCGCCAACGCTGAGGGCTCGCGGACGACCCCGTCGATCGTCGCGTTCGCCCGTAACGGCGAGGTGCTCGTCGGTGAGGTCGCCAAGCGCCAGGCGGTGACGAACCCGGACCGGACGATCCGCTCGGTCAAGCGGGAGATCGGCACCAACTGGTCCGTCGACATCGACGGCAAGAAGTACACCCCGCAGGAGATCTCGGCCCGGACGCTGATGAAGCTCAAGCGGGACGCCGAGGCCTACCTGGGCGAGCAGATCACCGACGCGGTGATCACCGTCCCGGCCTACTTCAACGACGGCCAGCGGCAGGCCACCAAGGAGGCTGGCGAGATCGCCGGCTTCAACGTGCTGCGGATCGTGAACGAGCCGACCGCGGCCGCCCTGGCGTACGGGCTGGACAAGGGCTCCAAGGAGCAGACCGTCCTGGTCTTCGACCTCGGTGGCGGCACCTTCGACGTGTCGCTGTTGGAGTTGGCCGAGGGCGTCATCGAGGTCAAGTCGACAAGCGGTGACAACCTCCTCGGTGGTGACGACTGGGACCAGCGGATCATGGACCACCTGGTGAAGACCTTCCGGGGTGAGCACGGCATCGACCTGTCGCAGGACAAGATGGCGATGCAGCGGCTCAAGGAGGCCGCCGAGAAGGCCAAGATCGAGCTTTCCGCCGCCACCACCACCAACATCAACCTGCCGTACATCACCGCCGGTGCCGCCGGCCCGCTGCACCTGGACGTGACCCTCAGCCGGGCTGAGTTCCAGCGGATGACGCAGGATCTGCTGGACCGCTGCAAGGGCCCGTTCGAGCAGGCCGTGAAGGACGCCGGGATCAAGGTCTCCGACGTCGACCACGTGATCCTCGTCGGTGGCTCGACCCGGATGCCGGCCGTGACCGACCTGGTCAAGCAGCTCACCGGCAAGGAGCCCAACAAGGGCGTCAACCCGGACGAGGTCGTCGCCGTGGGCGCCGCACTTCAGGCCGGCGTGCTCAAGGGCGAGGTCAAGGACGTCCTGCTGCTCGACGTGACGCCGCTGAGCCTGGGCATCGAGACCAAGGGTGGCATCTTCACCAAGCTCATCGAGCGCAACACCACCATCCCGACCAAGCGCTCCGAGGTGTTCACCACCGCCGACGACAACCAGCCGTCGGTGCTGATCCAGGTCTTCCAGGGCGAGCGTGAGATCGCCGCGTACAACAAGAAGCTCGGCACCTTCGAGCTGACCGGCCTTCCGCCGGCCCCGCGTGGCGTGCCGCAGATCGAGGTCACCTTCGACATCGACGCCAACGGCATCGTCAACGTCCACGCCAAGGACCTGGGCACCGGCAAGGAACAGAAGATGACGATCACCGGCGGCTCCTCGCTGCCGAAGGACGACATCGAGCGGATGCGCCGGGACGCCGAGGAGCACGCGGAGGAGGACAAGCGCCGCCGCGAGGAGGCCGAGACCCGCAACGTGGCCGAGGCCCTGCAGTGGCAGACCGAGAAGTTCCTCGCCGAGAACGGTGAGAAGCTCCCCGCCGAGAACCGCGAGAAGCTCAACGAGGCCCTCGGCGAGCTGCGTGGCGCTCTCGGTGGCAGCGACATGGAGAAGATCAAGTCGGCGCACGAGCGGCTCGCGCAGGTCTCCCAGGAGGCGGGCTCGCTGCTCTACGCCCAGCAGGCCGAGCAGTCCCAGGCCGGCGGCGAGGCCGGTCCCGGTGCGGCCGGCGGCGCCGACGCGACCGGTGGCGCGCAGGCCGGCGGCGCCCGTCCCGGTGCGGACGACGTGGTCGACGCGGAGATCGTGGACGAGGACAAGAAGTGACGGTCCTGGCCACCCGAACGCACGGGCAGAGGGATGAGGTAGTCGTATGACGGAGAAGCCACGAGCCGCCGACCCGGGTGACACCGGGTCGGCGCCGGGTGGCTCGGCGTCCGAGCCGGCCACCGGCGACGCGCCGCGGGTCGTCATCCGCAACAACCGCAAGATCAGTCAGATCCGCGAACCCGACGGTACGGCGGCGGACGCCGGACCGGACGTGCCAGCGGAGGGCCTGGTCGAGGAGGCCGAGGTCGTGGTCGACTCGATCGAGGTCGAGGCGAGCGCGCTCAGCGACGCCTCCACCGAGGGTCCGCCGGTCGTGGACGCGCCGGCACAGCCGGTCGGGGAGCCGACCGAGCCGACCGCAGGTGGGCTGGGCGCCGAGCTGGAGGCGCTCCGCGCCGAGCTGGACGAACGCACCCGCGACGTGCAGCGGGTGTCGGCCGAGTACGCCAACTACCGCAAGCGGGTCGAGCGCGACCGTGGCCTGGTCACCGAGCAGGCCACCGGGTCCGTGCTCGCCGCGCTGCTGCCGATCCTGGACGATCTCGACCGGGCCCGGGAGCATGGCGATCTGGTCGGCCCGTTCGGTTCGGTGGCCGAGCAGCTCATCACCGCGCTGGGCAAGTTCGGGCTGACCCCGTTCGGTGAGCAGGGCGATCCGTTCGACCCGACGCGGCACGAGGCGGTGGCCCACCAGACCTCGTCCGACGTCACCGAGCCGACCTGCGTGCAGGTGATGCGCCGGGGCTACCAGGTCGGCGAGCGACTGCTGCGGCCCGCGCTGGTCGCGGTCGCCGACCCGGAATAGTGCGCGACGGTGATCCGGCCGCCCCGCTCGCCGAAACCCGGTGGGCGGGGCGGACCGGGCCCGGAGGTGGGGAGGAGGTGAACGGGTGAGTTCGAAGGACTGGATCGAGAAGGACTACTACGCGGTCCTGGGCGTGGCGAAAACCGCTCCCTCTGATGAGATCAAGAAGGCGTACCGCAAGCTGGCCCGCGAGTCGCACCCGGACCACAACCCCGGCGACGCAAAGGCCGAGGAACGCTTCAAAGCGGTGTCCGAGGCGTACGCGGTGCTCGGCGACGACGCCAAGCGCCGCGAGTACGACGAGATGCGCTCGCTCTTCGGCTCGGGCGCGTTCCGGCGTGGTGCCCGCCAGGGCGGCCAGCCGGGTGGTGCGCCGTTCGACGTCTCCGACCTGTTCGGTGGCGCGCAGCCGGGTGGTGGCCGGTTCGCCGGTGGCAACATCTCCGACCTGTTCAGCTCGATCTTCTCCGGTGGTGGCGGGGGTGCGGGCGCGCCGGGTCCGGCCCGAGGGCGGGACATCGAGACCGAGGTGGCGCTCGACTTCGACGACGCGGTGCGCGGCGTGACCCTGCCGCTGACGCTGCGCGCGCCCGGTGTCTGCGACACCTGCCACGGCAACGGTGCCAAGCCTGGCACCGCGCCGCGCACCTGCCCGGTCTGCCACGGTGCCGGGGTCACCAACCGGAACCAGGGTGCGTTCAGTTTTTCCGAGCCCTGCCGCAACTGTCAGGGCGTGGGCACGGTGGTGGACGAGAAGTGCCCGGAGTGCCAGGGCACCGGCGGGGTCACCAAGACCCGTACGCTCAACGTCCGGTTTCCCACCGGGGTGGCCGACGGCCAGCGGATCCGGCTGGCCGGCCGAGGCGAGCCGGGTGAGCGCGGCGGTCCGGCGGGTGACCTGTTCGTGCACGTGAAGGTTCGCCCGGACGAGGTCTTCGGGCGTACCGGCGACGACCTCACCCTGACCGTGCCGATCACGTTCGCGGAGGCCGTCCTCGGCACCGACCTGCGGGTGCCGACGCTCGATGGTCCGGTGACCCTGCGGGTGCCGCCGGGTACGCCGAGCGGTCGCATCCTGCGGGCCAGGGGCAAGGGGGTCAGCCGCCGGGACGGCCAGCAGGGCGATCTGCTGGTCACCCTGGACGTCGTGGTGCCGGCGCGGATCTCGGACGAGGCGCGGGCCGCGTTGGAGACGTTCGCCGAGCAGACTCCGCCGGCGGCGCGGGAACATCTCGACGCGCGGGTGCGTCGGTTCGGTTGATCGGTGAAGCGGTGCGGAGGTGAGCGGGATGGACGGGTTCGTCGGCTCGGATGACCCGGCATACGAGGCCAAGGTGCTGATGATCTCGGTTGCGGCGCGGATGGCGGGCATGCACCCGCAGACGCTGCGCCAGTACGACCGGCTCGGCCTGGTGCAGGCCGGCCGGGCGGCCGGTGGTGGGCGGCGGTACAGCGTCCGGGACGTGGTGCTGCTGCGCGAGGTGCAGCGGCTCAGCCAGGACGACGGCGTCAACCTCGCCGGGATCAAGCGGATCATCGGGCTGGAGCGACTGCTGGAGCAGGCACAGCAGCGGGTCGCCCAGCTGGAGGCGGAACTCGACGCCGCGTACCGCCGGATGGCCGAGCTGGAGTCGCTGGCCCGCTTTCCCGGTCGGGATCTCGTCCCCACCAACCAGACCTCGACCGCCCTGGTGGTCTGGCGTCCCCGACGCAGCTCCGGGCGCTGACGCCCGCCACGGCGAGAGGGGTGTGGCTCCGAGTGGGCCACACCCCTTTCGCTTGGCCGCAGCCGCCGCGCCGCTGCTTGTCCGCAGCCGCCGCGCCGCTCGTGTTTCCGCAAACCCGAGCGAGAGACAGGTTGTCTCGACTAGTCTTCAGAAATCAGGTCTAAACCATCTCAATCCGGACTCCGATCTGGCGGGGGGAGCCATGACGGAATCGGCGAGGAAGGTGGCCGAGGAGACGGAGCAACGCCTCGACGACCTGGCTGAGAACGTCCAGCACCGGTTCGACCGGATCACCAAGGGACGCTTCTCCGACCAGATCCAGGCCGGCAGGTTCAGCGGCCGGGGCGATCGGGTCGCCGCGGACAGCGGCCGGGTCGGCCATGGCGCCGGCCAGGCACGCAGCGATCAGCACCGTCGCGAGCGGGGCGGGTCGCGCTGACGATCCGCCGACGTGCGGGCCGGGAGCCACGGGGGGTCCCGGCCCGTTCGGCGTTCAGAGTCGGCGGTTCTCCCGCACCAGCCCGCCCTCGCACCACTCCCGGTACACGAAAAGCTCCGGTCGGGTCAGCAGTACCCGACTGTTGTGCGCCCAGTTGCGCATCATCTCGTCGCCGTTGCGCTCGGCCTGGTCGACCAGCTTCCGGAAGCGACGCTTCGGATGTGCCCGGAAGTTCGTCCGGATCCCGTCGGCGGCGTAGATGTAGAGACAGTGCAGCGCGAACCGGCGCGCCGGACAGCGGGTGTCCATGGCGAGGTCGAACAGCGTCATCACCAACCGGTCACCGGAGACCAGCAGGTCCCAGTCCGGCGGCATCGACGTCAACGGGACGGAATCGGGGTGGTAAGCCCACGCTCGCAACTCCGCCGGGGTTGGGTCGACGGGGTTGGCGAAGCCGTGGAACGCTGACTCCTGCACGCTCACCGGCCAACCTTCCGCTCTCGCCCGCGGGGGCGTCCGCCCACCGCGAACCCTGGCTGCTGGGGCGACACGTTAACGCGGTACCGGTGAGTACCGGTAGCCCCTACGGGAAGCAATTCGGCATCTCTTGGTCGACACGGGCCCTCCGGACGGTGAAATCGGCTGGTCCGACGCTCACGCCCGGTTCGACGCGGTCGCAGCCCGGACCCGCTGCGCCGCAGCCCGGGCCCGTAGCCAACCCTTGAACCAGGCGAGGTCGGGCAGCCGGGCCAGCACCGGCCCGGTGACGACCGTGATCAGCACGTACGTCGCCGCCAGTGCCGCCAGCTTCGGTGAGACGGTGCCGGAGGCCACCGCGATTCCGGCGATGACGATGGAGAACTCGCCCCGGGGTACCAGCGCCAGGCCGGCACGCCAGCGGCCCGGTTCGGCGATGCCCGCCCGCCGGGCGGCCAGGTAGCCGGTCAGCGTCTTGGTTCCCATGGTGGCCAGCGCGAGCAGCAGCGCCGGTAGCAGCACCGGTGGGATGTGCCGTGGATCGGTGGCGAGGCCGAAGAAGACGAAGAACACGGCGGCGAAGAGGTCCCGCAGCGGAGTCAGCAGCTCGGTGGCATGGTGGGCGACCGGCCCGGAGAGCGCAATGCCGACCAGGAACGCGCCTACCGCCGCCGACACCTGCAACTTCGCGGCTACTCCGGCCACCAGCAGGGTCAGTCCGAGTACCCCGAGCAGCAGTGCCTCGGCGCTGCCGGCCGACAACGCCCGGGAGAGGACGTTCCCATAACGAAGGGCCATCACCAGCACCGCGATCACGGTCAGCACCGCGACGGCGAGGGAGACACCGCCCTTGACGAATCCGACTCCGGCCAGCAGAGCGGTCAGCAGCGGCAGGTAGAAGGCCATCGCGAGGTCCTCGACCACCAGCACGGAGAGGATCACGGGGGTCTCCCGGTTACCGAGTCGGCCCAGGTCGGCCAGCACCTTGGCGATCACCCCCGAGGACGAGACCCAGGTGATCCCGCCGAGCACCACCGCAGCCACCCAACCCCAACCGAGCAGCAGCGCGAATGCCGCACCGGGCAGCGCGTTCAACAGCGCGTCGAGCAGTCCTGCCGGCGCGGCCGACCGCAGGCTGCCGACGAGTTCGTCGGCGGAGTACTCCAGTCCGAGCATCACCAGCAGCAGGATCACACCGATCTCGGCGCCGATCGCGAAGAACTCCTCGCTGGCGCTCAACTCCAGCACGCCGCCGTGACCGAAGGCCAGCCCCGCCAGCAGATAGAACGGAATCGGCGAGAGCCCGACCCGGCGGCCCAGCCGGCCGAGCAGCCCGAGCAGGAACAGCAGCCCGCCGACCTCGATGAGCAGGGTGCTGAAGTCGTGCATCGGGGCTCAGCCGGCGGGATCGTCGGCGGCGAAGATCGCGCTCGCCCCGTCCAGGCCCTGCCGGTTGCCGACGATGACGAGCACGTCGCCGGCGGCGAGGCGGAAGGTCGGACTCGGCGAAACGATCACCTCGCCGGCGCGCAGGATCGCCACGATCGAGGCTCCCGTGCGGGTGCGCACCTTCGCGTCACCGAGGGGCCGGTTGACATAGGTGGAGGAGGCCGGGACGGCGATCTGTTCGGTGAGCAGGCCGGCGGCCTGTTCGCGCAGCCCGGAGAGCTGCCCGAGGATCAGCGACGCACCCAGGATGTCGGCCAGCGCCCCCGCCTCGTCGTCGGTGAGTGGGATGTCCGCCGAGCAGCCGTCCGGGTCGTCCGGGTCGTACAGGACGAGGTCGCGGCGACCGCTGCGGTGAGAGACGACCCCCAACCGCCGGCCGGATTCCGTCATCATGTCATGACGTACGCCGATCCCCGGTAAGGCAGTCTGTTCGACACGTACTCGCACGCGCCCAGGCTACTCTCGCGTCGGAGGCCGAATGACCTCGCGTCAGGCCCGCCTACTGCTCCTGTCCGCGCTGGTGATGACACTTGCCGGCTGTTCGATCGGTGACGTGCGTCGTACCGCTCCGGCACCCGAGCCGACGCTGTCGGACAGCGCCTCCGCGCCGCCGGCACCGAGGCCCGTCGCGGAGACCCGCACCACCCGCCTCGCGGTCTCCGAGCGGTACGACCAGCCGTACGTCGAATTTGTCGACGCCCAGCGCGGGTACGCCCTCTTCGCTGCCTGCGACGGCCGCCCGCCCGGTGGCCCGGAGTGCCCCGCCCTGCTCTGGTCGACCCGCGACGGCGGCCGGTCCTGGCAGTCGCTGCGCCACCCGAGACCGGTGGCAGGCAACCAACAGATGTACGCCACCGTCGAGGTGCTCGCCCTCTGGGCCGAGCCGCACGGTTGGTGGACCTCGACCGACGGCGGCGAGACCTTCCGACACAGCCCGGGAGAGGCGGCTCCGGCCAGCTGGCGGCAGGCTCAGGGGCAGTTTCAGGTCATCGAGGGCTCGGGCAAGATCGGTCGCTGGGACGGTCGAAGGCTGCGCGCGCTGCGTACCCAGCCGCCAGTGCCGGTGGTGCAGACGATCGGCGGCGGCGGGCAACTGTTTGCCGGGTCCTATCACCCGCCGACTGTCGCGGGGCTCACCGAGAACGGCAGGCCGTCCGTCGCGACGTCCTGGGACGATGGCCGGAGCTGGGAGTTGGACCCGCTGCCGCCACCTGAGGGGCAGGTGAGCGTGCTGCGCGTGGCGATGACGCAGGACGAGCGGTGGCTGGTCGGTGAGCGACCCGAACGGACGGCCCTTCCGGCGCTCTGGGTCTCGCGGGGTCCGGGCTGGTTGCCGGTGTCGGTCGACGGTGGCCCGGAAACCGGGCGGGTGGTGCCGCTGGGTGGCAGCACGGCGGCGGTGATCAGCCCACGCGGCGCGGGTGCCGTCGTCGGCGGTCGGTACCTGGACCTGCCCTGGCCGGTCACGGCCGAGCACTCCCTCCGACTGCTGCCCGACGGCACGCTCTTCGCGGCGGGGCCGCAGGGTGTCCTGCTCGGCGCCGGCCAGTACGCCGAACGAAGCTGGGTCGCGATCAACCTGGTGAGCGACTGATGTGACTCAGGTCACGTCCCCTAGGTTGAGCGGAATAGACTCAACTCTGGTTCTGTCGGTACCAGTGGACACGCCGATCCAGGGGAGCCCATGAACACCGAACGCCTCACCACCAAGAGCCGCGAGACCATCACCGGTGCCGTCGCCCTGGCCAACCAGCGCGGGCACGCCACGGTGGAGCCGTGGCACCTGTTGTTGTCGCTGCTGGACACCGAGGGCTCGACCGCTGCCGGCCTGCTGCGCGCCGTCGGGGCCGACCCGACCGAGCTGCGCCGGGCCACCCAGCGGGCCGTCGACGCGCTGCCCGCCGCCCGCGGCTCCAGCATCGCCGAGCCGACCCTGGCCCGCGAGTTCGTCAACGCCATCGGCGCCGCCGAGCAGATCGCCCGCCCGCTGGGCGACGAGTACACCTCCACCGAGCACCTGCTGGCCGGGCTGTCCCGGGTCGGCGGGGCCGTGTCCGCCGCGCTGAAGGCCGCCGGTGCCACCGAGGAGAGCCTGGTGGCCGCCTTCCCGACGGTGCGCGGCGGAGACCGCCGGGTGACCACCGCCGATCCGGAGCAGACCTACCAGGCGCTTACCAAGTACGGCGTGGACCTGACCGCGAGCGCACGGGACGGCAAGATCGACCCGGTGATCGGCCGGGACTCCGAGATCCGCCGGGTGATCCAGGTGCTGTCCCGGCGTACCAAGAACAACCCGGTGCTGATCGGCGAGCCCGGTGTCGGCAAGACCGCGATCGTCGAGGGCCTGGCACAGCGGATCGTGGCCGGCGACGTGCCGGAGTCGCTGCGCGACAAGAAACTCGTCTCGCTCGACCTCGGCGCCATGGTGGCGGGCGCACAGTACCGGGGCCAGTTCGAGGAGCGGCTGAAGTCCGTCCTGGAGGAGATCAAGAACTCTGACGGGCAGGTCATCACCTTCCTCGACGAGTTGCACACCGTCGTGGGCGCCGGCAAGGGCGAGGGATCGATGGACGCCGGCAACATGCTCAAGCCGATGCTGGCCCGTGGTGAGCTGCGTATGGTCGGCGCGACCACGCTCGACGAGTACCGCGAGCACATCGAGAAGGATCCGGCCCTGGAGCGCCGCTTCCAGCCGGTGCTGGTCGGTGAGCCCACAGTGGAGGACACCATCGGCATCCTGCGCGGGCTCAAGGAGCGCTACGAGGTGCACCACGGCGTACGCATCACCGACGCCGCCCTGGTCGCCGCCGCCGCCCTCTCCGACCGGTACATCACCGACCGGTTCCTGCCGGACAAGGCGATCGACCTGGTCGACGAGTCCGCGTCCCGGCTCCGGATGGAGATCGACTCGCGTCCGGTCGAGGTGGACGAGATCGAGCGAGCGGTGCGCCGGCTGGAAATCGAGGAGATGGCGCTGGCCAAGGAGCCGGACGCGGCGTCCGCCGAGCGGCTGGAGCGGCTACGCAAGGAGCTGGCCGACAAGCGCGAGCAGCTCACCGCCCTCTCCGAGCGGTGGCAACTGGAGAAGAGTCACATCACCAAGCTCTCCACCGCCAAGGAGGAGCTGGAGCGGCTCGGTGGCGAGGCCGAACGGGCCGAGCGCGACGGCGAGCTGGAACGCGCCGCCGAACTGCGGTACGGCCGGATCCCCGCCCTCCAGGCCGAACTGGCCACCGCCGAGGAGGAGTTGGCGCGACTCCAGTCCGCCGGTGCGATGCTCAAGGAGGAGGTCGGCGCGGACGACATCGCCGCGGTCGTCGCCTCCTGGACCGGCATTCCCGCCGGCCGGCTGCTGGAGGGCGAGACCGCCAAGCTGCTGCGGATGGAGGAGTCGCTGCGCGGGCGCGTGGTCGGCCAGACCGAGGCGGTCGCCGCGGTCTCCGATTCCGTCCGACGCGCGCGGGCCGGAGTCGCCGACCCGGACCGCCCGACCGGCAGTTTCCTCTTCCTCGGCCCGACCGGTGTCGGAAAGACCGAGTTGGCCAAGGCGCTCGCCGAGTTCCTCTTCGACGACGAGCGGGCCATGGTCCGCATCGACATGAGCGAGTACGGCGAGAAGCACTCCGTGGCCCGCCTGGTCGGCGCGCCGCCCGGCTACGTCGGCTACGAGGAGGGCGGCCAGCTCACCGAGGCGGTGCGCCGCCGGCCGTACTCGGTGATCCTGCTGGACGAGGTGGAGAAGGCCCACCCGGACGTCTTCGACATCCTGCTCCAGGTGCTCGACGACGGTCGGCTCACCGACGGCCAGGGGCGTACGGTCGACTTCCGCAACGCCATCCTGATCCTCACCTCCAACCTCGGCTCGGCGGTGATCAGCGACCTGACGTTGGCCGAGGAGCAGCGCCGCGAGGGCGTCCTGGCGACGGTCCGGTCGCATTTCAAGCCGGAGTTCCTCAACCGACTCGACGACATCGTGGTCTTCGCCGCCCTGCACGGTGACGACCTCCGGGCCATCGTGGACATCCAACTGGCGCGGCTGGGTCGGCGTCTCGCCGACCGCCGGTTGACGTTGGACGTCACCGACGACGCCCGCGGCTGGCTCGCCGAGCACGGGTACGACCCGATCTACGGTGCCCGGCCGCTGCGTCGGCTGGTCCAGTCGGCGATCGGCGACCAGCTCGCCAGAGCCCTGCTCGCCGGTGAGGTCCGCGACGGCGACGCGGTGCGGGTCGACCTCCGGGACAGCAAGGACGGCCTGTCGGTCACGTCCAGCTGAACCCGTCGCACCGGGCCCGCCTCCGACGGGCGGAGGCGGGCTCCCGGGGCGAGGATGGAGACATGTTCGGGATGCGGCGCAAGAAGGAATCGGAGTTGGCGAGGGCCGTCGCGGAACTCGGCCACGCCAGCACGTTGGCGTTCGGCGGGGTCGGCATCGCGGGCACGCTGCTGCCCGAGACCGAGGCGTACCAGCGCGTCGCGGCGGCGATGACCGACCACCCGGAGGAGGTACGCGACCTGCTCGACCGGCTGCTCACCGGGGGCACCTCCGCGGGCCGCGTGTACGCCGCCACCCTGCTGGAACGGCTCGACCCGGCGGCCGGGCGGGCGGCCTGGACGGCGCTGCGCGGAGACCCGGCGGAGCTGAACACCATGACCGGCTGCGTGATGGGAAGCACCACGGTCGGCGGGTACGCGGTCGAGCGACTCAACGGAGCTTGATCCGTCCGCCGGGACGAGTCCGCCCGAACGGCGCTGCCGAGGCTTGCGATCGGGCCGTACCGTCCGCGACATGACCGCGACCGCCGAAGCTCCGGCAGGCGTACCCCCACCCCGTCCGCCGCGTCCCGGCACCGTCACGGTGACCTTCTGGCTGCAACTCGCCACCGTGCTGATCCTGCTCGGCCTCGTCACGCTGCTGGTGTTGGCGGCGATCGACTGGAACCAGGCAGTTGACCAGGCGGTGCGGCAGGTGCCGAACGCGGACCCGGACCAGGTACGCGCGGAGCGCTGGAACAGCGTCATGATGGCGGCGGTGTTCGGCGTTCCCGCCCTGCTGCTGGCGCTCTGGCTGGGCCTGACCGCGCCCCGGGTACGCGCGGGCAGCAACACCGCCCGGGTCATGGTCTTCGTCGCCGGTGGCGTGCAACTGCTGCTCTGCGTCGCCCAGGGCTGTGCCGGCGCGTTCCTGATTCCGTTCGGTCTGGCGTTCGCGATGGCCGAGGGGCCTTATATCGATGAGTCGTACCCGGAGGACGTGCCGCCGCCGGACGACGAATTCTGGCAGGAGTCGGACTTCATCGAGGCGCTGTACGACCAGCCGAATCCGTTCGAGATGTTCTTCCCGCTGGCGGGCCTCGGGGTGCTGCTGGTGTTCCTGCTCACGGCGGCGGTAGTGCTGCTGCTGGCGCTGCCGCCGGCCCATCGCTGGTTCGTGCCCCGCGCCGAACCGGCCGCCACCTGGCCACCCGCCGGGCGCGACATCCCGAACGCCCACCTGGTCGGCTATGCCTTGCCGACGGGCTATCCCGCCTTTCCTGCGCCGCCGGGCTATCCGCCCCCGCCCGGTTACCCACCGCAGCCCGGTTTTCCGCTGGGCTATCCACCGCAGCCGGGGTATCCGCCGGGGTATCCGCCGGGGTATCCGCCGCCTGGGTATCCGATGCCACCGGGGTATGGGGTGCCCGGTGCGGGGTATGCGGTGCCCGGACATCCCGGGTACGCCGTACCCGGTGCGGAGGGCGGCCCGGGTCCGGCCGGGCATCCCCCGCACCACGCGACCTCGCCGACCGTCCCGGAGACACCTCCGGTGCCGGCCGCGCCAACCGCGTCGGACGGACCGACCTTCCCGGGCGGTGCCACCGCCTCCTCCGGCGATGGTGGGCAGGGGGATGCCGCCGCCCCCGGCGGAACGGATCCCGCCGACCGGTAGCCGGTTGGCGGGAGGCAGCGGCTGCCCGGATCATGGTCGACGTCCCCGCCGAACTGTCTCGGGAGGTGACCGGATGGACGGGACGACGGCGTACCTGGCGGCCGGTTGCCTGGTCGGGGTGGTCGTTGCCGGGCTGACGCTGCGCTGGTGGCGCGACCGGTCGGCAGCGGCACGTCGGAAGCAGGAGCGGTACGGCGACGGGCACCGACGTGACCCGAGGCGGATCGAGGTCGGGGACATCGTCGAGATCGGTGACGCCACCTATTCGGTGCGGGGCTCGATTCGCCTGGTCGAGGGCGAGTGGAGGTGGGCCGAGCACCTCCTCGACGACCGCGATGAGCACGGCGGCCGGCGTCGGCTCTCGGTGGCGGAGAGTCCCGGGTTCGAACTGGTGCTGTGGGAGTCGGTGCCGCGCGACGCCACAGTGACGCCGGGCGCGCCCGAGGTGGAGTCCGGCGGCCGGCGCTACAGCTGGCACGAGTCCGGCCAGGCCCGGTACACCGCCTCCGGAGCCACCGACCTGACGCCGAGCGGCACCATGCGCTACCACGACTACCGTGCACCGGGCGGAGCGAGGCTCACCTTCGAGGCGTACGGGGAGGCGGGCTGGGCGATGGCCCGTGGCGAACGGCTGGGCAGCGACGGGGTGACCGTGCACCCGCAGAACGGGTCCTGAGCCGGGAAACCAGCCCGTCCGATCGATCCCGGTCGACCGGGTGGCCGGTTACGTGCCCACCGCTCGGCGTCGCACCGTGCCGGAATGGCCTGTTGCCGATACGGTGAAGCGCGTTCCAGGAAGGGAGAAAGATGGTCGATCCTCAGAACACGCCGGCCCGGACGCGGCCGGGCGTGGTGACGATATCCACCTACCTGCTGTTGCTGTTCGCGATCTGCCAGCTGATCAGCGTGATCATCTCGCTGGCCACCATCGGCACCGTCCGCGAGGTCATGGAGGAGGCGTACCGCGACTCCACCGTCGAGGGGGCGGAGAACGTCGCCGACATCACCGTCGTGATCGGCGTCGGCACCGCCATCTTCCTGCTGGTGGTGGCGTTCGCGCTGTTCGGCCTTGGGCTGATGAACCTGCGCGGCAAGAACGGCTCCCGGATCGCCACCTGGATCGTCGGTGGCATCCTTTTCTGCTGCACCGGCTTCAACCTGCTCAGCGGTTTCGTCGGTAACTTCAGCGCGCCCGGCGAGAACAGCGGCGACATGCCCAGCGGCGAGGAGATCCAGCGTCGACTGGAGGAGGCGCTGCCGGGCTGGATCACCCCGGTCAACATCCTGCTCGGCGTGATCAGCCTGATCTCGCTGTTGACGGCGCTGATCCTGCTGGCGCTGCCGAAGGCGAACGAGTTCTTCCGTAAGCCGACCCAGCAGTGGGAGCCGCCCACGCCCGGTGGTGCCTACCCGAGCCAGCCCGGCTACCCGCAGGCCCCCGGTTACCCGGGCACCAGCCCGGCCGAGCCGGGTTACCCGGGCACCCCGCAGCAGCCGGGCGAGCCCGGCTACCCGGCCACCGGCGGCCAGCCACCGGCCGGCGACCAGGGTGGCCAGCCGAGCGGGCAGACCCCGCCGTCGGACGGCCCGGAGCAGCCCGGTACCCAGCCGCCCACCGATCGCCCCGGCTGAACTTCGGTGGGTTGGCGCGGGTGTCGACGTCTCTGTCCGGCCGGTGCCTGAACTCTGCCTCGGCCTGCCCCAGGTCTTCGACACCCGCGTAACACACGACCGCGACGGTCCCTCCGAGTAGGTTGCTTTCCGAACGCCTACCGGAGGGACTCGTCGTGTCGTACCCCGAACAGGCACCGGCTCGCCGGCCGGCCGCGGTCGTGCTGGCCGTGTCGACACTGATGGTGATGGCGCTCGGCGCGTTCGTGTACGCGGTGATCGGGCTCGCGTCGGTAAGCGGCACCGTGGACCGGTTCCGTGCAACGGCCGACGCCGACGCCGACCCCGGTCAGGTCGACGCGGCGGTGGCTCTGTTGCGTGCCTCGGTCGTGGTGTCGGCGGTGCTGAGCGTTCTCGCCGCTCTGCTTCTGGTCGGCCTGGCCCTGGGGCTGGCCACCCGCCGGCCGGCGGCCCGGGTGGCGACCTGGGTGGTCGCCGGGTTGGGCATGTGCTGCGGGTGTGGTGGGCTCGCCACCCTGATCGTGCAGCGCGCTGTGCCCCTGGATTTCGGTGACGACCGGGCGACCGCCGAGTTGCTCGCCCGGACGCCGGACGCCTATCCGTCCTGGTGGATTCCGCTCACCGCCACCCTTTCGATCGCTCAGGTGCTCGGTTACCTTGTGGTAGCCGTGCTGCTGGCACTGCCTGCGGCCAACGCCTGGTTCCGGCGTCGGCCCGCACCCCAGCGAACGGTGTCCGCTGACCAGCCACCCACACCACCATTCGGACAGCCACCGGCGGCACCGCCGTACCAGCCGCCGTACCAGCCCTACCCGCCGCCCGGGGCGCCGCCGCCCCCGAACCCACCGAGGTGATGACGCCCGTGACGCCCGACCGGACGACCGAACGATGGGCGTTGATCACCGGGGCGACGGCGGGCATCGGGGCGGCGTTCGCCGCCCGGCTCGCCTCCGACGGATGGCACCTGGTGCTGGTCGCCCGCGACGCGACCCGGCTGGCGGCCCAGGCCGCCGAGTTGACCGGTCGGCACGGCGTGGAGACCGAGACCCTCACCGCCGATCTGTCCACCGACGACGGTTGCGCCGCGGTGGAACGACGGTTGGCCGACGGGCCGCCCGTCGAGTTTCTGATCAACAACGCCGGCATCAGCCTGAACAAGCCCTTCCTCCGGTCGTCCGTCCAGGACGAGACCCGACTGCTGCGGCTGAACGTCCATGCGGTGCTTCGGCTGACCCTCGCCGCGCTGGCCACGATGACCGAGCGGCACAGCGGGGCAGTGATTAATGTCTCTTCGGTGGCAGGTTTCGGCGCGGTGATGTCCGGGTCCACCTACTCGGCCAGCAAGGCGTGGGTAACCAACTTCAGCGAGTCCGTCGGGCAGTCCGCCCGCCCCTTCGGCGTACGCGTTATGGCGCTCTGCCCGGGCTACACCCGCACGGAGTTTCACCAACGAGCCGGCATCGACATGTCGAAAACCCCCGAATGGATGTGGCTCGAAGCCGTCGATGTGGTCGACGAGGCCCTGCGTGACCTGCGCAAAGGCAAGTTGGTGAGCGTCCCGTCGTGGAAGTACAAAGTGGCCGTGGCGGGGCTGCGGCACGCCCCGCGTCGCCTGCTCGACGTGGTCTCCCGGGACACCCGTGGGCGCATCGGCCGCGACCGCGGCTGACCGACGGCCGAGCGGCCGACCGCGTGGCGGGGAGGAAGGCATATCTCGATCCGCCCGCGATGATCGACGTAGCGTAACCGGACATCGCCACTCATCGGTCCCCCGGTGGGTTGACCAGGGTGGCCCGCACACGCGGCACACAGACTCGCGCAGTACCCTCTATCGCCATGGGGGACCACGACGACCTGCGTAAATTCATCTCCGACCTGGCTGTGGTCCATGGCCGGGTGGTGCTCTCCTCCGGGCGGGAGGCCGACTGGTATGTGGACCTGCGTCGCGTCACGCTGCATAACCAGGCGGCACCGTTGGTGGGACGGGTGATGCGGGAGCTGACCGCCGACTGGTCGTACGACGCGGTGGGCGGTCTGACCTTGGGGGCCGACCCGATCGCCTTCGCGATGCTGCACGCTGCCGGGCGTCCGTTGGACGCGTTCGTGGTCCGCAAGGCGGGCAAGGCGCACGGGCTGCAACGTCGGATCGAGGGGCCCGATGTGGCGGGTCGCCGGGTGCTGGCGGTGGAGGACACCTCCACCACCGGGGGGAGTGTGTTGACCGCCGTCGAAGCGCTTCGCGAGGCCGGGGCCGAGGTCGTGGGGGTGGCGGTTATCGTTGATCGTGGTGCCGGCGACGCGGTGCGAGCCGCCGGATTGCCCTATCGGGCGGCCTATACGTTGGCTGACCTCGGCCTTGTGGCGTAAAAGTCTGCCGATTCGGATCTGCTGATATGCAGGCGGATCGATGCTGCTGGTGGAAGGATGGAATACGTGGGAACTGCGTTGGCCGAAATGACTATGCCTCAGATCTCGCCGCTTGCCGGCGAGCCGATCGAACGCGCCGACGCCGAGCGGCTGGCGGGGGTCCTCAAGGCCCTTGCCGACCCCGCTCGGCTGCGGCTGCTCAGCCTGATCCAGTCGGCACCCGAGGGAGAAGCGTGCGTGTGTGACCTCACCGCGCCGCTCGGTCTCTCCCAGCCGACGGTCAGCCACCACCTCCGAATCCTCACCGAGGCCGGGTTGCTGGAGCGGGAGAAGCGCGGTGTGTGGGCCTACTACCGGTTGGTCCCGACCGCGATCGCCACGATCGCCGACCTACTGACCCCGCCGCGTAAGCGGGCCACCAAAAAGGCTCGCTGAACCGGAACCCGCTTGGTGGCGGCCCAGCTGGGCCGCCACCAAGCGGCGGTCGTCAGTGGACGCGCGGCGTCTCGTACGTCTCCTCGGTGAGGTCCCGGGCGGCCCGGCGCAGCCGGCGACGCTCGGCGATGATCATTGCCGTGACCACGGCGACTCCGATCAGGAACAGCGCCACAATGGACGGAACGTGGTCGCCCGGGGCGTACAGGGCACGGTCTTCGGACTGCCATGGCCACAGCGCGCGCAGGCTACCCAGGATGACGCCGGCCATCACCGCCAAAGTCATCCGGCGGTGCTGCTCAAGCAGCCACTGGAGCAGCTTGACGAAGAGCGCCAAGCCGATGACCATGCCGGTGGCGAAGATCGCCAGATAGCCGAAGTCGCGGTCGTTGACGGCGCTGATGGTGGGCTCGTACAGGCCGACGGTGAGCAGCAGGAACGACCCGGAGACCCCGGGCAGCACCAGGGCGCAGACCGCGACCGCCGCCGCGACCAGTACGACCAGCGGATGCGGCTCGATGGTGGCCTGTGGCAGGCCGGTCAGTACGAACGCCGCCACCGCGGCGACGATCAGAGCGAGCACCTCCAGCCCTCGCCACGGCTTGCCGACCATTGAGATCGGCACCAGCACCGAGGCGAGGACCAGCCCGAGAAAGAGTCCTCGGGTCTGCTCCGGATGGTCGACCAGAAGCGGTTCGAGTAGCTTCGCCGCGATCAGCAGGCCGGGCAGCATGCCGATCAGCAGCGGGATCACCACCTCCCAGTGCACCTGCCGTAGCTGGTGCCCCGCCCGCGTCCACCCACGCCCGCGCGGCACGTCGGTCACCGCGTACCGCACCGTGTTCACCAGATGCCCGGCGGACGCGATGACCCGCTCGTACACGCCGGTCACCAGCGCGATCGTCCCGCCGCTGACCCCTGGCACGGCCTCGGCCACACCGATGGCCGCGCCGCGCAGGACATGGCCTACCCGTTCGCCCAATGCCATGAAGATTCCGTTCCGTGAATCGCTCGATCACTGGCCCCGTGTGGCGTCCGCCACGGTCAATCAGGCTACCGGGGCCCGCGTCACCCGCCCGACCAGGTCAGAGCCGCCGGTCGACCGGCTCCGATTCGCAGGCCAGGATCGCGACGAACAACTCGTGGCCAGCGGGAGGTGGGGAAAGGGCGGTGCCCCGCCGAGGGTGGTCGGCGGGGCACCGGTGGTGCTGTCGTCCGGGCGGGCTACGCCGTGAAGTGGGTACGGCGGCGGCGGGCCAGCACGAAGCCGGCCACACCGGCGGCGAGCAGCACGCCGCCGACGCCCGCGATCAGCACGGTGTTGGCGCCGGTGATCGGCAGCTCGCCGCCGTCACCGCCGCCGTCGCCACCCTGGCCGCCGCTCGGGTTGACGACGAGCTTGGCGACGTCGTTCGCCGGCTTCAAGTCGGCGTAGAAGCCACCGTCGCACTGGCAGGCGACGTTGACCTTGACCTCGCCGGTGGCGTTCGGCACGACCTTGTCGATCCGGAGCCCGAACTCCATGGTCTCCGCGTCACCGGCCTTGATGAACCAGCTGGTGTAGCAGCGGTACAGACTGGCACCCGGCTCGCCCGGCTCGCCCCACTCGTTCTCGCCGCGGACCGGGGAGCAGTTGTCGGGCACCTTGACCGCGCTGGTGCCGTTCGGAATTTCGACCTGCATGTTGGTGACCGAGGATCCGGAGCGGCCGTAGTCCAGGGTGGCCGGGCCGTTGTTGCGGAAGCCGACGGTGGCGACGACCTCGTCGCCCTTCGCGCCGGAGACCTCGTCGCCGACCGCCTCAAGGTCGGTGCTGTTCTTGCCGGTGACCGTCACCCCGAGGCTCGACCAGTTGTTGTCCGGCTGGGTGTCGGCCTGGAAGGTACGCGCTGCGATGCTCGGACCGGCCTCGTCCAGCAGCAGTTCGCCGCCGGTGCCCGGCTTGCCGATGGTGGCCCCGCGGCTCTTCACGTACGCCTCGTAGTCCTCGAACTCGGCAGGAGTCAGCCACAGGATCTCGCCGTAGTCGAAGCCCGGCGCGAACGCGTCCTTGGCGATCCGGTACGGCAGAGTGGCGACGTAGCTGGTACGCGGCTCCAGCGAGCGGTCGAAGTGGCAGGTACGCAGCCAACTTCCCTCGTACGTGCAGTTGGCGTACTGCTTGTCGGCCTGGATCCCGTAGTCGTTGTAGAAGACGGCGACGGCGCCCTTGGCGACCGTCTCGCCCGGGTTGCCGACCCGCAGCGGCACGGTGAACGACGAGCCCGGCTTGCCGGAGTGCTCCGTCTCGGGGCCGGCGGCCAGATCGACGCCCTCGCCGATCCGCACCCGCGCCTCGTGGGTCACGGCCGTGTAGCCGGTGGCACCGAGGCTCACCTTGACGGTGCCCTCGTCGCCGTCCTTGGCGTCCTTGGTGGGTGCGATGACCACCGAGTAGAGGCCACCGAAACCGCCCTCGTAAAGCTCGACCTCGAACGGGTCCGTGCAGACGAGGACGTTCGGTTCGGGCGTCGAGCAGTAGTCGGCGTCGTACTCCGGCGTCACGGTCGCCTTGCCCGCGAGCCCGGTGAAGTCGTAGCGCACGGTGAGGTCGTGTACCACCACCGTGGAGGAAGCGAACAGGATCGGGCTGTCGATCTTGCCGGGGGAGCCGGCGGCGATGGTGGTGTCGCCGAAGTAGACGCCCAGCGAGATCTCGGACTCCTCGGCCGAGGCGGGAGTGGCAGGGGTGGCGACGGCCGCGATCAGCGCGCCGGCCACGCCCAACCCGGCCAGCCGGCGCCGGGTGGAGTGGGTGAGCATGAAGGGGGGTCCTCCCGTGAGGGGTGCAGGTGAAGCCCCCGGATGCTAAGGAATCTCTAAGGTTCCCGCTGTCCGCATCGACTGTCCCGGGCGAGGTCTGACCGAAAGGTTGATCAGCGGTAGTCGTCCTCGTCGGCACCGACCACGCGGGCCTGTTCCATGGCGTCCCAGTCGTCGACCTCCAGGCCGCGATGCGGCTCGACGTCGACCTGGCTCGGGTCGACCACGGCGGCCTGCTCGACAGCGTCGGCCGGCTCGGCCTCCAGGTCGCGCTCCTCCGGGCTCAGGTGGTCGCCGGGGGCGAAGTCCTCGTCGGGCTGGCCCATTCGATGCCTCCGGGATGTCGGCGGTCTGGTACCCACCCACCGTACGGGGTGTGCCGGCGGCACGCTGGGAACCACCGAGCCACCGAGCCGTACGCCGGTGCCGAGCCGCCGAGAGTACGCCGTCGTCGCAGCCGAGTCGGCCGAATCGGCCCACCGGTGACTCTCGCCGGTGCCAGGATGGTGCCGTGGGCTTCCTCATCCGACTGGCGGCGACCGCCATCGCACTGTGGATCACCACGCTGATCGTGCCCGGTGTCGAGGTGACCGGGCGGACCGGTTACGACACGGCGTTCACCCTGCTCATCGTGGCGCTGATCTTCGGCCTGGTCAACGCGGTGCTCAAGCCGGTCATCAAGGTGGTGGGCTGCGTCTTCTACCTGCTGACCCTCGGCCTGTTCGCGCTTGTGGTCAACGCCCTGTTGTTCCTGCTGACCGACCGGATCGCCCGGGCGCTCGAACTGCCGTTTCAGGTGGACGGCTTCTGGGCGGCCTTCTGGGGGGCCATCGTGATGGCGGTGGTCACCTGGCTGATCAGCGTCGTCGTACCGGATCCAGCGGACCGGCGGTGAACCGGCCCGGTTGTGCCGGTCCGGTGCCGCTACGGGATACTGCCCGCGGAGGACAGCGCGGTCCGGCGCAGCACGGTAGGACTGGCGGCCGCACGGCCGGCCCCCAAGGTAGAAGAGGCGGCCGCACGGCCGGGCCCCTACGGAGAACAGCGGCCGTACGGCCGACAGCGGCAAGTAAGGAGCGTTCGACATGCCCATCGCTTCCCCCGAGGCTTACGCCGAGATGCTGGACCGCGCCAAGGCCGGCCGGTACGCGTACCCGGCGATCAACGTGACGTCCTCGCAGACGCTGAACGCGGCGCTCAAGGGCTTCGCCGACGCGGAGAGCGACGGCATCATCCAGGTCTCCACCGGTGGCGCGGAGTACCTTTCCGGCCCCTCGGTCAAGGACATGGTCACCGGTGCGGTGGCGTTCGCCGCGTACGCGCACGAGGTGGCCAAGAAGTACCCGGTCAACATCGCCCTGCACACCGACCACTGCCCGAAGGACAAGCTGGACAAGTTCGTCCGGCCGCTGATGGCCATCTCCCAGGAGCGGGTGAAGGCGGGCCAGGAGCCGCTGTACCAGTCGCACATGTGGGACGGTTCGGCCGTGCCGGTGGCGGAGAACCTGGAGATCGCGGCCCAGCTGCTCGACGAGGCGGCCAAGGGCAAGATCGTCCTGGAGATCGAGGTCGGCGTCGTCGGCGGCGAGGAGGACGGCGTCGAGAACGCCATCAACGACAAGCTCTACACCACCGTCGAGGACGGCCTGGCCATGGTCGAGGCGCTCGGCCTGGGCGAGAAGGGCCGCTACATGGCGGCGCTGACCTTCGGCAACGTGCACGGCGTCTACAAGCCGGGCAACGTCAAGCTCCGCCCGGAGATCCTCAACCAGATCCAGGAGGCGGTCGGCGCCAAGTACGGCAAGGACAAGCCGCTCAGCCTGGTCTTCCACGGCGGCTCCGGGTCGCTGCTCTCGGAGATCCGCGAGGCGCTCGACTACGGCGTGGTGAAGATGAACATCGACACCGACACCCAGTACGCCTTCACGCGTCCGGCGGCGGACCACATGCTCCGCAACTACGACGGCGTGCTCAAGGTCGACGGCGAGGTCGGCAACAAGAAGATGTACGACCCGCGGGTGTGGGGCAAGGCCGCCGAGGCGGGCATGGCCACCCGCGTGGCGGAGGCCTGCGAGCACCTGCGCTCCACCGGCACCACGATGACCAAGTGACGAACTGACGTCGCCCGGACGGCGGCCGACCCCGACTCGGGGCCGGCCGCCGTGCCGTTGTTGCACCCGCACGAGCGTCCGTCCTCACCTCGTCAGCAGGCGCGCGGCCTCGTGGACGTCGTCGGTCAGGTGCACCGTGTTCGAGAGGTCACCGAAGGGGGAGGCGGCCAGCAGCGGTCGCAGCAAGGACTCGACCGGCAGCTCCGTCGTCCAGTACGCGCGATCCAGGAAGACGTACGCGCCACTGGCTCCGTCGGTGCCGTAGTAGGTCTTGGTGGCCGCCTGGAACACCTCCTGCACGGTGCCTGCCCGGCCGGGGGCGAAGACGATGCCACCCCGGGCCAGCCGCAGGATGGTGTCCTCCCGGATGGCGTTGGAGAAGTACTTGGCGATCCGGCCCGCGAACAGGTTCGCCGGCTCGTGCCCGTACAGCCAGGTCGGCACGGCGAGGCCGCCGCAGCCCGCCCAGTCCAGATCACCGGTGGTCAGCGCGGCCGAGTCCGCCTGATAGGCGGTCATCGGCTCGGTGCCGTTCAGCGGCGGCGTGACCGACCGGCCGAAGAGTTCCCGTACCCGCAGCGCCGCCGCCGTGTAGCGGTCGTGGTCGGTGTAGTCCGGCGCGGTGGCGAGCAGGTCGATGGCCGCATTGAGGTCCTCCGCCGGCCGGGTCGACAGGTACGCACCCAGGTTGGCCGCCTCCATCACGCCCGGCCCCCCACCGGTGACCACCAACCGGTGTGCCCGTGCGAGCTCCCGGCCGAGCACCGCGGCCATCCGGTACGGCTCACTGCCGCGGCGGACCGCGTGTCCGCCCATCACCCCGACCACCGACTGCGGCCCGTGGGTGGTCAGCCAGGCACGGGTGGCGTCGGCGAGCGCGTTGTCCACCCCGTGGTCGTGCAGCCGCTGGCCGAGCGCCTCCCGGACATCGGGTAACGCGCCACCGTGCGCGCGGAAGTGCGCGTACACCCGGGTGTCGTACATCGCCGCGAAGCCGCCCTCGGCGAAGCCGGCGGCGAGTTCCTCCGGGGTGTAGAGGTGGGACGGCTGGGTCGGGTACGGCAGCCCGGAGAACGGCGGCACCACGTTCGCGCCCCGCCGGACCAGGTCGGCTCCGACCTGCCGGGAGGCGAAGCGGCAGCCGACGAAGAGCGTGCCGGCCACCTCGACCCCGGCCAGGTCGGGGACCGGCTCCAGGTCCAGCCGGAGGCCCTGCACGGTGAGCCCGACCAGGCTGCCGGTGGCCAGGCGCCGGTCGAACTCCGCCCGGGTCTGGATCTCGTCCGTCCAGGTGTGCGGCTCGATGACGTCCGCGGGAGGTGGAGTCGGCATCGGGTCATCCTGCCGGGCCGGCGCAACGCCGTGAACGTGACCCCGGGACGACCCGCTGACGAGACGGGAGCCCGGCGGCCTGGCCGGGCTCCCGCACTTCCGGTTCCTGGGGAGGCTCCGGATCCATAGTTGTAGTGGATCCGATCCGACGGCGGCATGGGCCGCAGGCGTGACCGACCTCTCGGCCGTTCAGCCGACCGGCTGACCGGACCCCCTCGCGGGCCGCCGTGCGAAGCGGGTTGAATGGGGCGATGCAGAACCTCCTACCTGAGCCGCCCGCCACGCTCCTGCCCGCGCACGTCGAGGCCGACTCCGCGCTGGCCGCGGCCGAGCAGGCCGGCAGTGACGAGGCGTTCGCCGAGGTGGCGGCCCGGTACCCGACGCACAGCGCGGCGTGGGCGGCGCTCGCCGCCCGGGCGTTCGCGCAGGGCCAGGTCGTGCCGGCGTACGCGTACGCCCGTACCGGCTACCACCGGGGTCTGGACCAGCTGCGACGCAGCGGCTGGAAGGGGCACGGGCCGGTGCCGTGGTCGCACGAGCCGAACCGTGGCTTCCTGCGCTGCCTCTACGTGCTGTCCCGGGCTGCCGACGCGATCGCCGAGGCGGACGAGGCGGCCCGCTGCGCCCAGTTCCTCCGCGACTGCGATCCGGCCGCCGCCGACGCGCTGGCCAGCAACTGACCCGGTGCGCTGTCGCCGGCCCGGGTACGCCCGGGTCGGCAGCGCGTCGACAGCAACTTACAGGCCCTCGGCCACCGAGGCGGCGATCTTGAGCCAGGCGTCCCGAGTGGCCGTCGAGAGCTGCGCGTATCGCAGCGGTTCGCCGGTGTCGATGAGTCGCTCGTACGGGGCCAGCAGCACCGCCCGGGTACGGGCGGCGAAATGTTCCTGGATGGCGGGCAGGTCGATCTCCTTGCGGGACGGTGGCATGGAGACCACGGTGACCGCCTGCCGGACCAGCCGTTGCCGCCCGCTCTGTTCCAGGTGGTCGAGCATCCGGGCGGCTGTCTCGGCGGAGTCGTTCCGGGCGGACATGGTGACCACCAGCTGGTCGGTGGCATCCATGGCGGCCTGCCAGTTCTGCGCCCGGACGTTGTTCCCGGTGTCCACGAAGATCAACTTGTAGAACCGGCTGACCACCTCGCGGATCTCGCCAAAGGCGGAAGCGGTGAGCATTTCACCGCCGGTGGCCGACTCGTCGGAGGCGAGCACGTCGAACATCCCCTCCCCCTGCGAGCGGACGTACTGGGACAGGTCGCCGACCCGACCCTGCGCGCCGTGGAACTGGCCGAGATCCCGCAGCAGGTCCCGCACCGTACGCGAATGGAAATCCTGCTGGGCCCGCATGCCGAGGGTGCCCTGGGTCTCGTTGTTGTCCCAGGCCAGCACGTATCCACCGCGATTCTGACCAAAGGTCATCGCGAGCAGCAGGATGGCGACGGTCTTGCCGGCGCCGCCCTTCGGGTTGACCACGGTGACCTGCCGCAGCCCGCCGAAGTTGCGGCGCACCATCTCGATGTCCCGCTTGCGTTCCAGCTCGTGCCGCCCCGGCGGGAGCTTCACCAGGCCCGTCTTGTTGACCACGGCGCGGAGCCCGGTCGTCGCGACCGGGTCGGCGGGACGCACCTGCCGACGGCGGGCGAAGTCCTCGGCGGTGGGCGCGGCACCGACCTCCGGGTTCCAGGCCGGCTCCGAGTACGCCGACGGCACCCGCGATGCGGTGTTCGTCTGCGGGTAGGGCTGCTGGGGTGCCGGCGGTGCCATCGGCGGCGTCCCACCCTGCTGCCAGGGCGCGGGGCTCCACGCCGGCTGCGGCGGAAACGGACCGGGTGGCGCCGGCGCGTACGACGGCGGGGTCAGCGGCTCGGGAGGCGGCAGCGCGTCGGGCCCGACGTCCGCCGGTTGCGGACCGGAGGGCGGCGGCGCGGCCGGCACACCGGCATCGGAGGGCACACCGGCATCGGAGGGCACCGGCGGCAGGGGAGCACCGGGTTGCGGCACCGGGGCGCTGCCGTGCTGGGCGGTCGGCGGCGCGACGAAAGGGTACGGGCCGGGTTGCTGAGGCGTCGCCGGCAGCGGCTGCGGAATCGGTGGCAGCGGCTGGGCCGGTCCGGCCCAGGTGGGGCGGGGCGCGCCGGCAGAGGTCTCGGCGGACGCGACCGACTCGGATCCGGACCGCTGTGGTGGATGTGCCCACGGCGATTCCGTCTGCGGTCGGCCTACCGGCTCCGCTTGCGGTCGGGCCACTTGCGGAGCCGCGTCGTCGTCGACACGGGTGTCGGCCACGGTCATCGCGTCGTCTGACGGATCCTGGGCACCCGATTCGGTCGGCCCACCGTCGCGGGTGGGTGTGACGGCAGTGGGTCGGTCCAGGGTGAAGGGCAGGTCCAGGTCGACCTGGCCGGGCCCGGGTTGCGGTGCCGGCTCCCAGCCGGTGGCGGTCGGCGCGCCGTTTGTCAACGACGGATAGTCCGCAGGTGAGGGAGGTGCACCGGGTGCGTGCGTCGGCCGTCCGGACACGTGCTGCGGCCCCGCCGTCGTGGGCGGATAGGCCGGTCCCGCGACCTGGGGCGGATAGGCCGGTCCGGCGACCTGGGGCGGATCGGTCGGTTGCGCGACCGGAGGCCGGCTGGTCGGTTGTGCGGGCGACGGCTGCCCGGGCGGAGGCGGCACGGTGGGCGGCACCGGCGGCGGGGCACCCCACGTGGGTGCGCCGAAGCCGTCGATCTGCTCCGGCGGCCAGAGTGGTTCGATGTCCCGTTCCGGCATGCCATGCTGGCCGGGCACGTGCACCCGGTCGGCGTTGTCGTCCACCACGGTGTCCTCCCCATTCCTCCTGACGAGGATAGGCCCAGCGGCCGACCCCGGCCTCCGCTGCGCCGGCCGGGTCAGGTCAGGCCGTCCAGACCGCCCAGGCACCCGGCTCGGTCCACCAGGACCGCTTGCGCGTCAGCTGCCCCGCCACGCCATCGTCCAGGTACGGCAGCGCCGCATCGTCCCGGGGCAGCACCGACGCGGCCCGGCCCCGGGCCCGCCGGACCTCCAGGCGTACCCGGCGGCGACCCCACCGCGACCGGGTGACCACCGGTACGGCCACCGCCACCTCCACCAGCCCGTCGGTCGGGTCGGGCCCGGCCAGCAGCGCCACGTCGTCGAGCCGGGCGTAGCCGCCCGCGTTGCCGATCGCGCAGGCGAGCAGCGGTTCTTCGCCGTTCGACAGCACGGTGTCGTCCACCTCCACCCGGCCGCGCCAGGGCAGTGGGGTGCCATCCTCACCGGCGGCACCGAGCAGTGCGCCGTCCAACGTCACCGAGCCACCGTCATGCCGCAGCAGGTCGAGCCGGCGCGGCGAACCGTCCAGCACCGCGGCAGCCACCGCCGCCGGATCGCGGGCCAACCCGAGCTGCGCGGCGAGGTCGCGGTGCGTGGTGCTGCGCGCCGGGTCGAGCGGCAGTATGCCGACCGCTGGCAGATCCGGCACGGTCCGGTTGCCGGCCAGGTCGGTCGGGCGGCGACTCGGCGGCGGCGCGTACCGCCGGACCATGCGGCGGAGCACGGCGCGCAACTGTGCGTCACCGGCCACCGCGACCACGAGCCGCGTCTTGGCATCGCCATCCGGCCAGGTGAGGCCGTCCGCTCGCGGTGGCCCGTCCAGTCGGGCCAATACTTCGTCGATCTCCGCGTCCGAGCGGGCGGTCACCGTCTCGACCCGGGCACCTCGGGCCGTCAACGCATCGGAGCAGGTCAGCACCGGTACGCGCGGCGTCTCGCAGCGTTCCTCGCGACCCTCGGCGGCGTCGGTGCCACCGCCGCAGCAGGCTCCGCCGCTGCCGCACCCGGCTCCTGGAGCGTCCCGCTCCGAGCCCAGGGTGAGCAGCACCACGTCGTACACGGGTAGCTCCTCCTGCTGTCCCCGACGCGACCCCTGCCGGTCGTGCCGTCACTACTTGTTAGCCTGACACCCCGGGCTCGCTGACCGGTCGCCATCTGGCACCCGAGCCTTCTGGAGGCGAGAAGATGCCAGCGATCGTGCTCCTCGGCGCCCAGTGGGGCGACGAGGGCAAGGGCAAGGTTACCGACCAGCTGGGTGAGCGGGTCGACTACGTCGTCCGCTTCTCGGGCGGCAACAACGCCGGTCACACGGTGATCACCCCGGACGGGCAGAAGTACGCGCTGCACCTGATGCCGTCGGGTGCGCTCTCCCCGAACGCCGTGATCGTCATCGGCAACGGCGTGGTGGTCGATCCGAAGGTGCTGCTCAGCGAGATCGACGGCTTGGCCGAGCGGGGCGTGGACGTGTCCCGGCTGCGGATCTCCGGCGACGCGCACCTGATCATGCCGCACCACCGGGCGCTGGACCGAGTGGTCGAGCGATACCTGGGCAGCTCGCGGATCGGCACCACCGGCCGGGGCATCGGGCCCGCGTACGGCGACAAGGTGGCCCGGATGGGCATCCGGGTGCAGGACCTGCTCGACCCGGGCATCCTGCGCAAGAAGCTGGAACTCGCGTTGCGCGAGAAGAACCAGGTGCTGTTCAAGGTCTACAACCGCAAGGCGATCGACGTCGACGGCACCATCGAGGAATACCTCGAGTACGCGGAGCGGCTGCGGCCGTACATCGCGGAGACCCGGGCGATGCTCTGGGACGCGCTGGACCGTGGGGACACCGTCCTGTTGGAGGGTGCCCAGGCCACCATGCTCGACATGGACCACGGCACGTACCCCTTCGTCACCTCGTCGAACCCGACGGCTGGTGGGGCGTGCGTGGGCACCGGCATCCCGCCGACTGCGATCACGAAGGTGATCGCGGTGAGCAAGGCGTACACCACGCGGGTCGGTTCCGGACCGTTCCCGACCGAGCTGTTCGACGACAACGGTCAGCACCTGCGGAAGGTCGGCCACGAGTACGGCACCACCACCGGTCGGGAACGTCGGTGCGGCTGGTTCGACGCGGTCGTCGCCCGGTACGCCTGCCGCCTCAACGGCGTCACCGACCTGGTGATCACCAAGCTGGACGTGCTCACCGGCCTGCCCACGGTTCCGATCTGCGTCGGCTACGAGATCAACGGCAAGCGGGTCGACGACATGCCGATGACCCAGACCGACTTCCACCACGCCGTGCCGATCTACGAGGAGCACCCCGGCTGGTGGGAAGACATCACCAAGGCGCGTACGGAGGATGACCTCCCTGAGAACGCCCGCCGCTACATCGCCCGCATCGAGGAACTCACCGGAACCCGGGTGAGCGTCGTAGGCGTAGGCCCCGGCCGCGAAGAAAACGTAACCCGCCACCCCCTCCTCCCCTAAACCCCCACCCCCACCCCCACCCACCCCCGCGTACCCCCGCGTTGATCAAGAAGTTTTGGTCTGGGATCGAGCGCTGGCCCGACGCAAACTTCTTGATCAACGCGGCGAAGGGGTTCGTTGTCCACAGGGTTGTCCACAGGGGCTGCGGGGGTTGGGCGGCGGTGGACAGGGTGGGTGGGTGGAGGCGTTCGAGGTATTGACACGAGTAGCTGCCGAGCAGGGTGGTGTGGTGACGGCGACGCAGGCGTTGGCCGCCGGCTACACCCGTGACCAGATCCGACATCTGGTCAGGTCGGGGCGCTGGACGAGGGTGGCTCGCGGGCGGTTCCTGCCCGACCCCGCGCTGGACGTGCTCCGCCACCGTCGGGCGCGGATCGGCGCCGCCGTGGACAGCCTGGGGCCGGGGGCGGTGGCAGTCCTCGACACGGCTGTCGAGCTGCACGGCGTCGCCGGACTCCGAGCCACCTCCACAATCCACGTGTCGGTACCGCCGGACAGCCCTCGTCCGCAGCGTCGGAACGATCCCGATCTCGTGGTGCACCAACTCACGCTGGGGTCGGCCGATGTGGGCGTGGTCGCCGGGATCCCGGTCACCAGTGCCGTGCGAACCGTTGCCGACGTCATCCTCCGGGTGGGCCGCTACCCAGCGGTCTGCGTACTGGACTCGGCACTCAACCGGAAACTTGTCAGCGAGGCTGACTTTGCGGCTATCCCGGCGCTCATCGCTGGCCGGCGGGGAGCAAGGGTGGCGCGGCAATGCCTGGCCGAGGCGGATGGCCGTGCGCAGTCCCCGCTGGAGACCCGCACCCGTCTGAGGTGCGTCGACGGGGGCGTCCCGCCCGATGTTCTTCAGTTGGAGGTGCGCGATGACGACGGGTACCTGCTCGGCATCGGCGATCTGGGCTGGCGTCGATCCAGGGTGATCGCCGAGGCGGACGGTGCGGCTCCGCATCGCACACCACAGGCGGTCTACGAGGACCGGATCAGGCAGAACCGCCTCACCAACGCCGGCTGGAGGATCCTCCGGTTCACCTGGCCCGACACCCTCCGCCCGGACTACATACCCGAGACGGTGCGCCGCGCCTTGGATAGATGACCAAGAGCGTTTGGTCGCGCGCACGCCAGATCCGAGACGAAAACTTCTTGATCGACGGGGCCGGTGGGGGTGGCCGGTGGGGTGGGTAGGATTACTCGGCGTGCGGGTTCTTCTTCTTGGTGGCGGTGGGCGGGAGCATGCGCTCGCGCTGAGGTTGGCCGATGATCCGTCCGTCGAGGCGCTGTTCGCGGCACCCGGTAACCCGGGGATCGCGGCGGTGGCGGAGTTGCGGGCCGTCGATCCGGTCGATCCGGTGGCGGTGGCGGGGCTCGCCGTCGAGGTGAGCGCGGACCTGGTCGTGATCGGGCCGGAGGCGCCGCTGGTCGCCGGGGTGGCCGACGCGGTCCGGGCCAAGGGCATCGCGGTCTTCGGGCCGTCGGCCGAGGCGGCCCGGCTGGAGGGCTCCAAGACCTTCGCCAAAGAGGTGATGACCGCCGCAGGTGTCCCTACCGCACGGGCGTACACCTGCACCGACGAGGCGAGCACGGCCGCCGCCCTGGACCGGTTCGACCCACCGTACGTGGTCAAGAACGACGGGCTCGCCGCCGGTAAGGGCGTGGTGGTCACCGACGACCGCGCCGTTGCCGAGGCGCACGCGCGTGAGTGCGGCCGGGTGGTGATCGAGGAGTACCTCTCCGGTCCCGAGGTGTCGCTGTTCGTGGTGACCGACGGCGAGACGGCGGTGCCGCTGCTGCCGGCACAGGACTTCAAGCGGGTCGGTGACGACGACAGCGGCCCGAACACCGGCGGCATGGGGGCGTACGCGCCGCTTTCGTGGGCGCCGGCCGACCTCGTGGACGACGTCATGCGGGATGTGGTGCACCCGACGCTTACCGAGATGCGTCGCCGGGGCACGCCCTTCGCCGGCCTGCTCTACGTCGGGTTGGCGATCACCGCCGATGGCCCCCGGGTGATCGAGTTCAACGCCCGCTTCGGTGACCCCGAGACCCAGGTGGTGCTGGCGCTGCTGGAGACGCCGCTGGGTGGGCTGCTGCACGCCGCCGCCAGCGGTTCGCTGGCCGACCATCCGCCGCTGCGCTGGCGTGCCGGCGCCGCGGTGACGGTGGTGGTCGCGGCCGAGGGCTATCCGGCGGGACCGCGTACCGGCGATGTCATCACCGGCGGAGAACAGCCCGGTGTGATCCACGCGGGCACCGCCCGCCGGGCCACCGACGGCGCCCTGCTCTCCGCCGGCGGTCGGGTCCTTTGTGGTACGGCCACCGGCCCGGACCTGGCTGCCGCCCGTGATGCCGCTTACCAGGTGGTACGCGGCGTCACGCTCTCCGGCTCGCACTACCGCCGGGACATCGCCGCCGCCGCGGTCGACGGACGGATCGCCCTACCAGGGTGACCGGCGGCTCGGTCGATCGGTCGCTGCGCGCGTAGTTGTCTGTCGTGGCCGCACGAGGCCATGGTCGGCGCTCCTGCCGTCCCTTTCGTGCCGCTTCACCACCAATCGACCTGGTGGCCGTGCTGTGCGCCATAGGGGGCGCATGCCGACATTGACTTGTATGCCTCTCGGGGCGACCGACCCGCCCCGGTCGTTGTTACTGTCTGCCCAGGTCGAGAAGGGACACTGCGGCGCCGTCTTCTCGGTGCTGATGGTGCTCGTCCCCGCATTGTCGTGAGGCGTCCCGCCGGTCGGTGAAAACCGCCGGACGACACTGCAACTCGACGCACCGGTGGTGGCGTTTCTTACCGGTGAGGGAGGTGGGATGGACGCCGACGAGTTCGAGACATTCGTACGCAACTCCGCACCGGCGCTACGTCGGTACGCACGCGCCGTCACCGCCGACCCGGACCAGGCCGAGGAACTCCTCCAGCAGACCTACGTGCGGATGGCCACCGCATGGCATCGCCTCGTGGCCGAGGGCGGACCACTGACGTACGCGAAGCTCACCATGGTGCGCCTGCACGTGAGTCGGCTGCGGACGATCGTCCGGCGGGCCCGGTCGACCCCGGCCGCTCCGCCGTCGGCGGCTACCGACGAGGTCGACAGACTGCGTCGGCTGCTCGCCGGGCTTTCTCCGTTGCAGCGAGTCGTACTGGTCATGACCTATCTGGACGACCTGGACGACGAGTCCATCGCGGCGGCGATCGGGCGTCGACCGGCGACCGTCCGCTCGCTGCGCCATCGCGCCCTGCTGCGGGCAGGGCTGCCGATCGCCCGGGTACGCGCGGAACGCGAGGTGGCGGGATGACCGATGTCCGGGACGCGCTCCGCGAGATCTGGAGCAGCGATCCCGGGCCGCCCGCCCGGGATCCATTGCCGGCGGTGCGGGCCCGCCTGCGTCGTCGCCGCAAGCTTCGGGCCGCCGCCGCCGCGCTCGCCTCGTGCGCGGTCGTCGGAACGGCGGTGTTCATGGCCGCGACCACACGACACGACGAGCCCTCCGTGGCCGGGCCGTCTGCCAGCCCGGCCGTGCCCGAGTTGCGGGGCCTGCCGTCCTATCTGCGGCCCGTCGATGCCACGGACGCGGTGCTGCGGATGGCTCGGCCGGAGGTGGTGCCGACCGGCAACCGGTCGGCGTACGAGGGGGCCGGGCCGGTGTCCCGGGTGGTGGTGGTGTTCGACTTCGAGGCGCCGCGTGGCCTGCCCGGCACGCCACGCGAGGTGACCGTCCCGACCCGCGCCGAGGTGCTGGCCACGGATGAGCCGGCGACGTCCACGGCGTACCTGTCCGCGTGGGCGCCGGACGGGCGCTGCTGGTTCATCGCCGTGACGGCGGCGGATGCCGAGGTCCGGTCGTCGACGCTGGACGCCCTCATCGAGGCCAATCTCGGTTGAGGTCGTCGTCCCGACCCTGACCGGTCAGGCCGGCGGGATCAGCCGATCGGCCACCGTGAGGCGTTGACATCCCGTGTCACGATCATCGTGCCGGTGGCTGGCCAGGACCCATCGGAACGGGGAGGAGGACGCGGTGACCGGATTTCTCGGCGCGGCGCTCAGCTTTCCCACAGTGCTGTTCAGCTTCCTCCTGGTGGTGGTCGTCGGCTACTGGCTGCTGGTGCTGACCGGTGTGCTGGATCTCGGCGACGACCTCGACGTCGACGGCGTACCCGGCACCGTACTGGCCGGTCTCGGCCTGGGCGGCGTGCCCAGTGCCGTCATCTTCTCCCTGCTCGTGGCGGTGGCCTGGTTCGTCAGCCTCGCCGGCACCGCCCTGCTCGACGGCCTCGGGCTCGGCTCCGGCACCCGGATCGCCGTCTCGGTCGGTGTGCTGCTGGCCGCCGCGGCCTGCGCGTGGCTGGTGACCCGCCTGATCGCGGTGCCGTTGAGCCGACTCTTTCCCACCGAGACAGACGCCACCCGGCACTCCTTCGTCGGTCGCCTCTGCGTCGTTCGCACCGGTACGGTCACCGCCGACTTCGGTCAGGCCGAGGTGACCGCGGCCGACGGTTCGTCGGCGGTGGTGCAGATCCGGCAACCGGGCGACGAGCGGATGACGGCCGGCAGCTCCGCGTTGATCTACGACTACGACACCGACGGCGAGTTCTTCTGGGTGATGCCCGCCGGACCCGCCTTCGACCCGATGAGACACGTTCCCGAATAGCCCACCAATCTGTCGAGCTCGGCCGGTCAACCCCCTTCGGCCGGCCCGCCCCACGCTGCCCCTGAGCCGCCCCCGAAAGGAGGATGCGCGGCGTACCGCCCGGCCCGTCGGCCGGTCGCCACCGCACGCGCGCCCAGTCATGGATGTCATCACCACCGGTATAGGCGTACTCCTCGCCGTCGTCCTGCTCGTCGCGCTCGGCGTGGTGTTCATGGTCAGCCGGCTGTTCCGCAAGGTCGAGCAGGGCAAGGCTCTGATCGTCTCCAAGGTCCGGCGGGTCGACGTGACCTTCACCGGCGCGGTCGTGCTGCCCGTCCTGCACAAGGCCGAGATCATGGATATCTCGGTCAAGACGATCGACATCGAACGGACCGGCAACGAGGGTCTGATCTGCCGCGACAACATCCGGGCCGACATCCGGATCACCTTCTTCGTCCGGGTCAACAAGACCGTCGAGGACGTCATCAAGGTGGCGCAGGCGATCGGCACCGCTCGGGCCAGCGACCGGGAGACCCTCCAGGAGCTGTTCAACGCGAAGTTCTCCGAGGCGCTCAAGACGGTCGGCAAGCAGCTCGACTTCGTCGACCTCTACACCAAGCGTGACGAGTTCCGGGACCAGATCATTCGGGTGATCGGCACCGACCTCAATGGCTACAGCCTGGAGGACGCGGCGATCGACTTCTTGGAGCAGACGCCGATGGCGCAGCTCGACCCGAAGAACATCCTCGACGCCCAGGGCATCCGGAAGATCACCGAGCTGACCGCGCTGGAGCACGTGCGGACCAACGAGTTCCGCCGCAGCGAGGAGAAGGAGATCACCCGGCAGAACGTCGACGCCCGGGAAGCCATCCTGGAGCTGGAGCGCCGGCAGGCGGACGCCGAGGCCAAGCAGCGCCGCGAGATCGAGACGGTACGGGCCCGCGAGGAGGCCGAGGTCACCCGGGTACGCGCGGAGGAGCGACTGCGGGCGGAGACCGCGAACATCCGTACCGACGAGCAGTTGGGCATCCAGCACGAGAACCGCGCCCGGGAGATCGCGGTCGCCGAGAAGAACCGCGAGCGGGTCATCGCCATCGAGACCGAGCGGATCGAGAAGGACCGCCTGCTGGAGGTGATCGGCCGGGACCGGGAGACCGAGCTGAGCACGATCGCCAAGGACAAGGAGGTCGAGGCCGAGAAGCGGGCCATCGCCGAGGTGATCCGGGAGCGGATCGCGGTGGAGAAGACCGTGGCCGAGCAGGAGGAGAACATCAAGCGGCTGCGGGTCGTCGAGGAGGCCGAGCGGACCCGCCAGGCGGTGGTGATTCAGGCCGAGGCCGAGGCGCAGGAGAACCTGGTCAAGGACATCAAGGCGGCGGAGGCCGCCGAGGCGGCGGCGAAGCACCGGGCCCGCGAGGAACTGGTGCTGGCCGAGGCCCGGCAGCAGGCCGCCGAGCTGGACACCCGGGCGAAGATCCGGCTGGCCGAAGGCGCCCAGGCCGAGGCGGCAGCGGCCGGCCTGGCCGACGTGCAGGTCCAGGAGCGCAGCGCCGAGGCGATCGAGAAGGTCGGGCGCGCCGAGGCCGCCGTCGAGCGGGAGAAGGCCGTGGCCGCCGCCGAGGCGGTGCGCGAGAAGCTGAAGGGCGAGGCCGAGGGTCTGACCGAGAAGGCCGCCGCGATGGCCGCGCTGGACGACGCGACCCGCGAGCACGAGGAGTACCGGCTGCGCCTGGAACTGGAGAAGGAGGTCCGGCTGGCCGGGCTGGACACCCAGCGTCAGGTCGCCGAGGCACAGGCCAAGCTGGTCGCCACCGGTCTGGAGAAGGCGAACATCGACATCGTCGGCGGCGACAGCGTCTTCTTCGACCGGCTGCTCAGCTCGATCTCGTACGGCAAGAGCGTGGACGGTTTCGTGGCCCACTCGGACGTGGCGAAGAACCTCGCCCAGCCGTGGCTGGACGGCACCGCCAGCTTCACCGACGACCTGGCTCGCATGGTCGGCTCGATCGACAGCGCCGACGTGCAGAACCTCACGTTGTCGGCGTTCCTGATGCAGCAGATGCGCTCCGGCGGCGGGGACAAGGGCAAGCTCCAGGAGCTGTTGAAGGCCGCGCAGCGCCTCGGAGTGGCGGAGACCCCGGTCGCCGCCCTGGCCGGCCCACGGCAGCGTGCCGGTGAGTGAGCCGACCGCCGGTCCGGACGCTGCCGGGCGTACGCCTGGCGACGCCGGACCGGCTCCGGCCGCACCGGAACCGACCGGGCCGGGGGCGGCGGACGCCGGTAGCCGACCGGGACTGGACGACGGTAGCTACGAGGTGCTGCGTCGGCGGCTCGCCACGCAGGCTGCCGAACTGGCCCGGCGAGCGGAGGCGCTCAACGCCCGGCGACTGGAGGTCTTCGGCAGCACCGAGCTACGACTGCTGAGCACTGAGCGGATCCGTACGGAGCACAACTGCGTACCTCGGGACATCGTCTCGGTGGGCGGGCTGATGCTGTTCGGCTACAACGTCTTCATCGGATTGAAGCCGGAGACCTCCGTCGACGACGTCTTCTCGCTCCACCGGTTCAGCCAGGAGCCCGGGAAACCGGGCGCGGGCAAGGGCGGCGGCCCGGAGGTGGCCGGGTTCCGGTTCGACGAAGCGGGTCACGACGAACTGCCCGGGCTGCTCCGCGACCCGCAGTTCGTCCGCGACTTCGGTGAGCTGTACCGCTACTACCGGCAGGCCCGCCTGTTGCAGCTGCGTCGGGTCGACGGCCGGCTGCTGGCGGTGTTCCAGACCGGGCCGCGCACCGAGGACATTCGGGTGCTGCGGTGGCGGGTCGGCGTCGACGGCGTGCCCGAGTACCTGGACAGCCGGGGCGAGCGCGACCACGTCTTCCCGCCGTCGCACGACTTCGAGTGGACCGAGACGACCCGCGAGGACCACGTCCTGGGCCGGCACCCGCACATCTCCATCGACGGCCAGGTCTTCGTGGAGACGGTCGGTGGCACGCTGACCGTGAAGGTGGAGAACAACACCGAGGTCGGCGAGGGCATCTACAGCGAGCCGGTGGACGAGCCGTTGCAGAGCCTCGCCGACGCCGACGTGCACTGGGCCCGGGTGGGGCCGCTGATCCTGTTGCGGCTGCGGCCGTACAAGGAGACGCAGTGGCGGCACCTGGTGTTCAACACGCTCACCCGGGAGGTGATCCGGCTCGACGGCATCGGCGTCGCCTGTCAACGGCTGCCGGAGGACCACGGCATCATCTTTCCCGGCGGGTACCACCTGGTCACCGGAGTCACCAGGACGTTCGACACCGACGTGTCGGACCTGGAGTTCGAGCGGGTGGTGCGCTCGCCCAACGGCGAGGACGTGCTCTACGTCTTCCATGCCCGCGCCGACGGCCGAAGCCTGCTGCTGCCGTACAACGCGATCCGCAAGGAGGTGGCCGCGCCGATCCCGTGTCACGGTTTCTCGCTGTTCGACGACGGCACGCTCGTGGTGTTCCGGGCCGTGTCCGAGGAACCGACCCGGGTCCATCCGATGCAGGTCTGGCAGACGCCGTACGTCTCGGACGCGTACGCGGCGGCGCAGCCGGCCGGCACCGGGCCGCTGGAGCGGATCGGCAACGCCGACCTGGTACGCGGCATCTCGGACTGCCTCTCGGCGGCCGGGATGGTCGACGACACCGCCACCGCCGGGCTCTACGAGGCGCTGATCGCCGCCTGCGCCCGGATCGCCGACCACTACCACTGGCTCGGCGAGGACGAACTCGGTGACCTGGCCACGCCGCTGGCCGGGCTGCGCCGCACCGCCGCCGCCGTGCTGGAGGAACACGAGAAGGTCCGGACGCTCACCGAGCGGGCCCGCGCCGAACTGGACGACAGCGCGGAGCAGATCGCCTCGCTGGCCCGCCGGGCGCGCGGCGAGGCGCCGCTGACCGCCGACGACTGGGTCACCCAGTTGGGCGGCCTGCGCCGCGCCCGGGGCCACCTGGAAACGCTGCGGGAACTGCGGTACGTCGACCACGCCCGGATCGACGAGTTGGCCGGTCGACTCGACGAGGAACTGGCGGTGGCCGGTCGTCGGGCGGTGGAGTTCCTGCGCCGGGACGAGGCGTTCACCGGTTACCAGCAGGAGGTGGAGCGGCTCGCCACGAAGGCCGGTGAGATCGGCACGGTGGCCGAGGCGGGCACCGTCCGCGACGAGCTGGCCGCGCGTACCGACGGACTTCAGACCATCACCGACGTGGTCGGCGGGTTGGACATCGCCGACGCGACGGTCCGCACCGGCATCCTGGGCCGCGTCGGTGAGGTGCTGGGCGCGGTCAACCGGGCCCGCGCGGTGCTGGACAAGCGCCGTCAGGAACTGGCCGCGGCGGAGGGACGGGCCGGCTTCGCCGCCGAGTTCGCCCTGCTCGGGCAGGCGGTCACCGGTGCGCTGGCGGCGGCGGACACCGCCGAGCGCTGCGACGAGCAGCTGGGCCGGCTGCTGCTGCGGGTGGAGGAACTGGAGTCCCGGTTCGGCGAGTTCGACGACTTCCTCGCCGAGTTGGCCACCCGGCGTACCGACATCTACGAGGCGTTCTCCTCGCGCAAGCAGGCGCTGCTGGACGAGCGGGCCCGCCGGGCCGACCGGCTCGTCACCTCCGCCGAACGGATCCTGGTGAGCGTGCACCGGCGAGCCGGCAGTCTCGGCTCGCTCGACGACATCAACACCTACTTCGCGGCCGATCCGATGGTGGACAAGCTGCGCGCGGTGGTCGAGGAGCTGCGTACGCTCGGCGACGTGGTGCGGGCCGAGGAGCTGGACGGCCGGATCCGGGCCGCCCGCCAGGAGGCCGGGCGTGGCCTGCGTGACCGTCTCGACCTGTACGCCGACGGCGGCGAGACGATCCGGCTGGGCCGGCACCGCTTCGCGGTGAACACGCAACCGATCGACGTGGCGGTGGTGCCGGCCGAGGGCCGGATGGTGGTGGCGGTGACCGGCACCGACTATCGCGCCCCGGTACGCGACGAGGAGTTCCAGCAGACCCGGCGGTTCTGGGATCAGCTGCTGGTCTCCGAGTCGGCGCAGGTGTATCGGGCCGAGTACCTGGCGACCTCGATTCTGGCCGCCGCCGAGGCCGGTCGCGACGGCCCCGGTCTGGACGAGTTGCACACGGTGGCGGTGGATCCCGACGGGCTGCGGGAGCTGGTCCGGCGGATCGCCGAGAACCGCTACGACGAGGGGTACGAGCGCGGCGTGCACGACCACGACGCGGCCGAGATTCTGCGGGTGCTGCTGCGCCTGCACGCCGGGGCGGGGCTGTTGCGCTACCCGCCGGCCGACCGCGCCGCCGCCCAGCTTTTCTGGCGGTACGCTACGGACGAGGCGGCCCGGTCGACCTGGACGGCGCGTGCCGCCTCGCTGGCCCGGGCTCGGGCGCGGTTCGGTCGCCCGGACGGCGAGGACGCCGCCGACCTGCTCTGCGACCAGTTGGCCGAGGCGATCGAGGTGTTCCTGTGTGGGGCAGGACTGCCGGTGCCGCCCGGTGGCACCGCGCTCGCCGGCGAGTACCTGTTCGCCGAACTCGCCGCACCGCCGGTGCGCTTCGTCACCGGGGGCGGGGCGCGTACCCTGCTGGACCGGTTCCGCCGGGCGCTCGGTGGCCCGCAGTCCCGTTCGTCCCGCGAGTTCGACGATGACCTGCGGGCGCTCGGCGACGACCTGGCCGGCAGGTACCAGCTGATCGACGCGTGGCTGACCGCCTTCCTGGCCACCGACGACGGCGGCCTGTCCGGTTACGACCTGCCGGAGGCGGTCGCCGTCGAGTTGTGTGGCCCGGACCTGGCCCGGGAGGACAGCGCGGCGACGATGACCGAAACGGTCGGCGGCCTGCTCGGCGCGCATTCGCGTGTCGAGGGCTCCACCCTGGACGTCCGGTTGGACGAGACGCTGGCCCGGACCCGCAGCTTCCGCACCGAACTGGTCCCGGCGTACCGGGACTACCAGCGGCGACGCAACGCGCTGGTGGAGGTCGAGCGGGAGCGACTGCGGCTGGAGGAGTACCGGCCGAAGGTGATGAACGCCTTCGTCCGCAACCGGCTGCTCGACGAGGTTTACCTGCCGCTGATCGGCGACAACCTGGCCCGGCAGCTCGGCGCTACCGGTGACGGCAAGCGGGTCGACCAGTCCGGCCTGCTACTGCTGATCTCACCGCCCGGCTACGGCAAGACCACCCTGATGGAGTACATGGCCAGCCGGCTCGGCCTGGTCTTCGTCAAGGTCAACGGGCCGGCCCTGGGCACGAAGGTCACGTCGCTGGACCCGGCCGAGGCGCCCGACGCCACCGCCCGGCAGGAGGTCGAGAAGATCTCGTTCGCCCTGGAGCTGGGCAACAACGTCCTGCTCTACCTGGACGACATCCAGCACACCAACCCGGAGCTGTTGCAGAAGTTCATCTCGCTCTGCGACGGGCAACGCCGGATGGAGGGTGTCTGGGAGGGCCGGACCCGCACGTACGACCTGCGCGGCAAGCGGTTCGCGGTGTGCATGGCGGGCAACCCGTACACCGAGTCGGGGAAGCGGTTCCGGGTGCCGGACATGCTCGCCAACCGGGCCGACGTGTGGAACCTGGGTGACGTGCTCTCCGGCCGGGAGGCGGTCTTCGCGCTCAGTTACGTCGAGAACGCGCTCACCGCGAACCCGGTGCTGGCACCGTTGTCCGGGCGTGATCGCGCCGACCTGGAACTACTGGTGCGGATGGCCCGGGGCGACGACACGGTCCGCCCCGACCAGCTGTCGCACCCGTACCAGCCGGTGGAGCTGGAGCAGGTCGTCTCGGTGCTGCGCAAGCTGCTGCGGGTGCAGCAGGTGGTGCTGGCCAACAACCAGGCGTACATCGCCTCGGCGGCGCAGTCCGACGACGCCCGCACCGAACCGCCGTTCCAGCTACAGGGGTCCTACCGGAACATGAACAAGCTGGCCGAACGGATCGTCCCGGTGCTCACCGACGAGGAGTTGGAGGCGGTGATCGACGATCACTACCTGGGTGAGGCGCAGACCCTGGCGGCCGGCGCGGAGGCGAACCTGCTGAAGCTCGCCGAGTTGCGCGGTCGGCTCACCCCGGAACAGGCCGCCCGCTGGGCCGAGGTGAAGGCCGCCTTCCAGCGTTCGCGGGCGCTCGGCGGAACCGGCGACGACCCGGTCGACCGGGCGGTGGGCGCGCTCGGCCTGCTCGCCGACCGGGTCAGCGGCGTCGCCGCCGCCATCGGCCGGGCCACCGACCGCTGAACCCCGACGTCAGGCACGGCCCCTGCCGACGCCTCCAGTACGACAGGGGCCCTTCCTGACACTGCGGTGTCGCGGCTGACCTCAGGTGAGCGCCAGCACAGCCCCCAGTACCCGCTGGACCAGCGCGGTCTGCCCCTCGGCCTTGGCATCGGTCGGGCTGGCGGCGAACACGAGCCGCAGGCCGCCGTCGTCGAGGGCACCGACGGCCGCCTGGTAGCCGTAACGGGCGCCGGACTTGCCCCAGAACACCCGGCCGTCGGGCAGTCGGATCGAGGAGAGGCCACCGTTGCTGTACTCCGCGCCCGCCCACGGAAGGGTGAACAGTTCACGTTGCTGAGCGGGGGCGAGCAGCCGGCCGTCGAACAGGGCCGCGGCGAACCGGTCCAGGTCGGCGACGGTCGAGATCAGGTCACCCGAGGCGGGGGTGAAGCTCTGACTCCAGCGCGTCGCGTCCACCAGCTCGGTCCGCCCGTCGCGGTCCACCTGCTGGTAGCCCCGCACGTGCGGGCCACGGATCCCGGTGGCGTAGCCCGGGGCGTACGTGTCGCGTAAGCCGAGCGGCCGGAAGATCCGGTGCCGCATCTGCTCGGCGTACGACCGGCCGGTCACCCGCTCGATCAGGATGCCGGCGACGATGTAGCCCATGTTGGTGTAGCGCTGGGCGGTGCCCGGGACGTACTCCGGTGGGTTCGTCAGCGCCGTCCGGACGATCTGCTCGGGGGTCCAGCGGTCGAAGCGGTGCTGGAGTTGCCACGCCAGCCCGTCGGGCAGGACCGGGCTGGGCAGGCCACTGGTGTGGGCGAGCAGCTGCCGTACGGTCATCGTCGGCCAGTCGGCCGGGATCAGGTCCGGCAGGTGCGGGCGTACCGGATCGTCGAGGTCCAACTGGCCCTCCGCCACCAGCTGGTAGACCACGACGGCGGTGAAGACCTTGGTCACGCTGCCGATCCGGATCCGGGCGTCCTGCGGTACCGGTGCCGAGGAGCGCAGGTCGCGTACGCCGAAGGTGTCCTCGAAACAGCCGGTCGGGGTGGTGACCCGCAGTTGGACGCTGGTGGTGGTGAGTTCGGGATCGGGGATCTCGCCGACCGCCGTGATCAGGCTCGTGGGGTCGAACGATCCGATCGGGCAGTCGCGGTGGGTCGCGCCGGCGGGTACCGCCAGGGTGCCGGCCAGCAGCGCGCCGACGGTGACTCCGGCGAGGAGATTACGCCTGGTGAGTTTCATGGGGAGAGCCTGCCGAGCCCGGCGGAGCGGGAGGTATCCGGAATCCACCCGACCGTCCCCTGAGGACTCTCCCGTAGGGGCGTGTCCCGATTCCCCCTCCCACCGGGTCGCCGCCGGTGACTAGGTCCGGTCGGCGGGCAACCTCGCACAAATCGCTGTCGAGTCAAGTAGCGGATTGTCGGATCTCAATCGAAAACAACGTCCGATTTTGGCCCGCTTTCCGAATCTCAGCATTTCCCTATTTCTTCCTCAGACTTCCCACAAGAAAACGCTGACGCCGATAACGACACTTACATGTGTCGGCTGCGGCGTGCCGTACCGCCAGCAGCGGGCATCCGTCGAATCACGAGAGAAGTGGGGTAACGACATGCGATCCAACAACTCCGGTGTGACCGCCGCCATCCTCGGCCGGCGTGGACTGGCGCTGGTCGCCGCCGCCGGGACGGTCGCCGGCTCCGTGCTGCTCGGAGCCGTTCCGGCGTACGCCAACGCGACCACCAAGACGGTGGCGTCCGACGGCGACACCGTCACCTTCAACACCAGCGACAGCAGCCGGAAGGTAAGCGGGAACGTTTCCTTCACGATCAGCCGGGACGGGAACTGGGAGATCGACGCGGACGCCCGAAACGGGAACCTGATCGGCCGCAACGCGCACTGGATCTGCGACCTGACGTTGGGCTCGTCGGACCTGCGGAAGTCGACCGGCACCAAGTGGGTGCCGGGTAAGAAGACCCGCAGCCTAAACGCCGCCGCGTACGAGCCGTTCATCCAGGTCAGCTTCGACGCGCTGGTGGCGACCGGGCAGGCCGACTGCGACATCGTCGTCGGCTGACCCGGACGTCGCCCGGTTCGGGGGGTGTACGGCCAGGGCCGGTGCGACGCTGGGGATCCGGTCGAGGGCGTTGGTGTGGCGGCAGGTTGCGCCCACCGCGCCCTTCGGCGTTGCCGCAGGTCGCGGCAGCACCGTTGGCGTCAGGCGTAGTAGCGGCGAAGTTCGCGGGTGAGCACCTTGCCGGTGGCGTTGCGGGGCAGGTACTTGACGAAGACGACGTCGCGGGGCACGGAGAAGCGGGCCAGGTAGTGCCGGACGTACTCGCGGACCGCCTCGGCGTCGAGGGTTTCGCCGGGGTACAGGGCGAGGAAGGCGGCGAGCCGCTGGCCGTAGTCAGGGTCGGGTACCCCGATGACGGCGGCCTCGCGTACCTGGGGGAGTTGGGCGAGCAACTGTTCCACCTCGGCGGGGAAGACGTTCTCCCCACCTGAGACGATCATGTCGTCGGCGCGGCCGTCCACGAAGAGCAGTCCGTCGGCGTTGACCCGGCCCAGGTCGCCGGTGTCCAGCAGGCCGTCGTGCCGGTCCCGGTCGGGGCCGGACGTGTAGCCCTCGAAGAGCATCTCGTTGCCGACCAGGATCCGTCCGACCCGGCCACCGGACACCGGCTGGCCGTCGTCGTCGACGATCTCCAGCCGGGTCCCGTGCGGCGGCCTGCCCGCGGTGGTGGGTGCCCGGCGCAGGTCGGCGGGAGTGGCGATGGAGGCCCAGGACGCCTCGGTCGAGCCGTACAGGTTGTAGAGCACGTCGCCGTAGGTGTCCATGAACGCCGCCGGGAGGCCGCCGGGCAGCGCCGAGCCGCTCACCGCGACCACCTTCAGCGGCGGCCGGTGCTCCGGCGCCGGCAGCTCCATCAGCCGTTGCAGCATCACCGGCACCGCGAACAGGGCCTGGCAGCGGTGCCGCACCAGGTCGTCCAGGGTGGTGGCCGGGTCGAAGCGGCGGTGCAGCACGATGGTGGCCCGCAGGGCGAAACAGACCTGTAGGGCCGCGTACCCCCAGGTGTGAAAGATGGGGGCGGCGATCAGCACCCGGTCCCGGACGTGCAGCGGAATCCGGTCGATGATGGACACCAGCGGGCCGAAGCCGTTGGGGATGGGCCGGCGGGCGCCTTTCGGCGCACCTGTGGTGCCGGAGGTGAGCACGATGATCCGACCGTCCCGTTCGGGCGGGTGAAGTTCACCGGGTAGGGCGGTGTCGATCAGTTCGCTCCGGGCCTGTTCGTCGAGGCGGTGCAGTTCCGCCGGCAGCCCGAGGGTCCGTTCGGTGAACTCGTCGTCGTGCACCAGGACCCGCAGCCGCTGCTCCTGCACCACGGTGGCCAGCTGCGCCGGGGAGAGGCCGGTGTTGACCAGCACGGCGTCGGCGCCCAGCAGCGTGGCGGCGACGACGGTCTCGATCAACCCCGGGTGGTTGCGGCCGAGCACGCCGACCCGGTCGCCGGCCTGGACGCCGAGTGCGGCACGCAGCGCGCGGGCGAGCCGCATGGACCGGTCGAGCAGTTCGGCGTACGTCAGCTCGGTGCCCTGCTCGTCGATGACCGCGACCCGGCCCGGGTCCCGGGCCGCCGCCTGGCGCAGTTCACCGGCGAGGCTCCAACCCCACTTGCGCAGCGCGCTGAGCTGGGATGCGACGCGGATCGGACGACCCGGGGCGAGCAGGCCCCGCCGAGTCAGCGTGCTGACGATGAACGGCAGGTCCATGTCAGCGGATCTGCATCCCGGAGATCGCCCGGGAGATGACCAGCCGCTGGATCTCCGAGGTGCCCTCGAAGATGGTGTAGATCTTGGCGTCGCGGTACCAGCGCTCGACCGGGTGGTCCCGCAGGAAACCGGCACCACCGAGCAGCTGGACCGCCTTCTCGGTCACCGAGACGGCCACCTCGCCGGCCTTGAGCTTGGACATCGAGCCCTCACCGGCGGTGAACGGCCGGTTGTTGCGCCCCATCCAGGAGGCCCGCCAGACCAGCAGTCGAGCGGCGTCGATCTCCATGCGCATGTCGGCCAGCGTGAACGCGACCGCCTGGTTGGTGATGATCGGCCGGCCGAACTGGACCCGCTCCTTCGCGTAGTCCAGGGCGTACTCGTACGCGGCCCGGGCCACGCCGAGCGCCTGCGCGCCGACGGTGGGTCGGGACAGCTCGAACGTACGCATCGCGGCCTGGCCGGAGGCGCGTTGCCCGGAGCGGGCGCGGGCCAGGCGTTCGTCGAGCGCTTCCTTGCCGCCGAGCAGGCACCGGCCCGGTACCCGGACGTCGTCGAGGAAGACGTCGGCGGTGTGTGAGGCGCGCAGGCCGAGTTTGCGCAGCTTGCGGGTGGCGCTCAGCCCAGCGGTGCCGGGCGGTACGACGAACGCGGCCTGTCCCCGCGAGCCCAGTTCCGGCTCGACCGAGGCGGTAACCACGTGCACGCCGGCGATCCCGCCGTTGGTGGCATACGCCTTCTGCCCGCGCAGCACCCACTCGTCGGTGGCTTCGTCGTAGCTGGCCCGGGTACGCATCGCGGCGACGTCCGAACCGGCCTCCGGCTCGGAGCTGCAGAAGGCCGCGACGGCCGGGGAGTCGGCGTCGCCGAAGCACTGCGGCACCCACTCGACGAGCTGGTCCGGGGTGCCCGCGCCGTAGATGGCGGCGACCGCGAGCGAGGTGCCGAAGATGCTCAGCCCGATGCCGGCATCGCCCCAGAACAGTTCCTCACTGGCGATCGGCAGCGACAGTCCGGTGGGATCGGCCCAGCAGGTGGCGAGGAACTCGAAGCCGTAGAGCCCGACCTTCGCCGCCTCCTGGATGATCGGCCAGGGGGTCTCCTCGCGGGTGTCCCACTCGGCCGCGGCTGGGCGCACGACCACGCTGGCGAAGCCGTGCACCCAGTCCCGTAGATCCCGCTGTTCCTCGTTCAGGTCGAGCGAGAACTCGGCCATGTCAGGCCTTGGGGATGTCGAAGAGGTTCGCGATGTTGGCGGCCAGGCCCAGGTCGCCCTTGGCCTTGAGCTTGCCGGTCATGAACATCATGACCGGGTTGGCGCCGCCGGAGACGATCTTCAGGAACTCGACCGGGCCCATGGTCAGGCTCAGCCGGGGGTCGTGCTGCGGGGTCTCGTTGACCGTGCAGGTGCCGTCGGCGATGACCACCTCGTAGGTGTCGGTGCCGCCGTCCGGGGCGCCGGTGATGTTCCAGTGGATGACCGCGTTGGTGGAGCCGGCCCGGTCGGCGCGGAACAGCTGCGGCATCCGCCCGAAGACCTCGCCGAGGATCTTGCCGCGCAGGTCACCGGACATCACCTCGGCCAGCTTGCTCTCCGGGGTGTTCTTGACGAGCTGGGCGAACTCCTTCGGGCCGACGTTTGCGAAGTTGGCCGGGTCGAAGTCAGTCATGGAAAAGCACCTCTCGGACAGTGGCTACTCGTGCGTAACCTTACGCACGAGTAGGTATGCTTGCAAGGTGTCCACCGGTCCCGCCTTCAAGCGCCTCCCACGCGCCGTACGGCAGCAGCAGATGCTCGACTCCGCGGTGCGAATCTTCTCCCGGCGTGGGTACCACGGCGCCAGCATGGACGAGATCGCCGAGGTGGCGGGCATTTCCAAGCCCATGGTGTACGCGTACCTGGGCACCAAGGAGGAACTCTTCGTCGCCTGCCTGCACCGCGAGGGCACCCGGATGATGGAGGCCATCGCCGGTGCCGCCGACCCCGACCTGCCCGCCGACGAGCGGCTCTGGCGCGGGCTGCGGGCGTTCTTCGGCTTCGTCGGCGCGCATCGGGACGGCTGGGCGGTGCTCTACCGGCAGGCCCGCGCCGAGCAACCCTTCGCGCGTGAGTTGACCGTGATGCGGGCGCGGCTGGTGGAGGTGGCCGCCGGGATGCTCGACCACGCGCTGCGCGCCGAGGGGCGAGAGGTGGCCCACACCGAGTTGGAGGTGGTCGCGTACGCGCTGGTCGGCGCGAGCGAGTCACTGGCCGACTGGTTGGCCGACCATCCGGAAGCCGACCCGGAGAAGACCGCCACCCAGATGATGAACGTCGCCTGGCTCGGCGCCGGGCAACTGCTGCGCGGCGTCACCTGGCACCCGCCCGGGTGACCCCACCGCCCCTCAGCGTCGTGCGGCCCGGCGATGGGCGCGGCGGCGCAGTCCGCGTGCCAGTTGCACCAGCAGGGTTACCGCGATCGACAGGCCGATTCCGGCGAGGATCCCGTAGATCGGCTCACGTTCGAAGGCCAGCCCGCCGAAGAGGCCGAGCAGCACGCAGTAGAGCGCCCAGGTGCCGGCACCGATCAGGTCGTAGAGGAGAAACGGGCGCAGCGGGTAGCGCACCGCCCCCATGGTCAGGGTGACCGCCGTCCGCCCGCCGGGCAGGTACCGGGCGGAGGTCAGGATGACGCCGCCGTGCCGGCACACCGCCCGCCGCGCCCACTGCGATCCGGCCCGGCGTCGGCTGTCCTCCGGCGAACGATCCAGACGACCTGAGCCGCCGCCGCGCCCGATGGCGTAGGAGACGTGGTCGCCGAGCATGGCACCGAGCATGGTCACCACGATCACCACCACCAGATTCGGCTCGCCGCCGGTGGCGAGAACGGTGACCGTGATGACCGCCGCCTCGGCCGGCACCAACGGGAAGATCGCGTCGATCGCGGTGAGTCCGAACAGCAGCAGATACACCCACGGTGAGGTGAGCGTGTGCCGGAGCAGGTCGAGCGCGGCTTCCATGGATACATGCTCGCCGCCGGACGGAGGCATCGGGGCGGGACGGACGGATCACCGCTAATGGGGCCTTCCACCCGTTGCCACCGTGGACCGGGTGACCGTGCCGCGTTCGGAACGGCTGGCGTCGAGCCGAACCGCCTTGTCCTCGGCTGTGGGGCCGTGGGAGGTGAACACGACGGGTACGCCCAGCGCCTGCTCCACCGCCGTGGGCCAGTCGACCGGCGCAGGGTCGTCGTACACCGGTCGGGTCCGCAGCAGGCGGGCGGTGAGCGCCGCCTGCCGGTCGAGGTCTCCGGGTGGACCCGGCCGCAGTCCGTCCGGGTCGGCGTAACGTTGGCAGATCCGCAGGTCGAGACCTTGCCCGACGAGATCCAGGTGGGTCAGCGCCAGGCCGTCGACCCCACCGGCGACCGCCAGGGCGTACGCGTGGGCGACGGCGTCGAAGTGGCCGAACCGGAAGCGGCCCTGCCACGGGTTCGTCCCATTGTGCGGCTCGGTCAGCCCGAGCGCCGGATCCTCGGTCACCAGCGGACCCGGCCCGTGTCGGGTGGTGACCGTCCGCAGCACGCCGATCCGGGTCGCGGATCCGGCCAGCCCGGCCTCGGCCAGCAGCGCCTCGGCGTTGGCGGCGGTGGTGGTGCTCCACGTCGTGTACGGGTGGAAGCCGTGCCACTCGTCCAGCAGCACTCCCTGCGCGCCCTCGAACACGCACGTCCCGGCGCGTAACTCTGCGGCGAGCCAACTCCGGTCCACGATCGCCACCCGCTCGGCGAAGGCCCGGTACGCCGGCAGACAGTCGGCGACCGGAGGGGCGTCCAGCGGGCCGAGTTCGGCGGTGAGCCGGTCCCGCAGCGCGGTCAGCCGGCGGCGCAGCAGCTCCGGGCTGCGGCAGTCCGCCACCCGGGGTGCCTGGTCGGGGTGGGCGAGACCGTACGCGACGGCCTCGCCCACCCCCAGCCCGCAGGAACCGTGCCGGTCGGCTCCGCGGGCCAGCTCCCGGGCCCGGTTGGCGGCCCGGTGGTACGGGGTGGCCAGCAGCGCCTCCCCGTCCACGGTCAGCCGGTCGAGCGCGTCGGGCACCCCGACGGCGGCGAGGTGGTCGGCCTCGGCGGCCAACGCCAGCGGATCCACCACCACGTGGCGGGACAGGTGAGTGCCCACCCCGGCGCGGAAGGTGCCGGCCCCGAACTGGGCGAACGTGTGGTGCCGGCCGTCGCGCAGGACGACGTTGTGTGCCGCCTGCGCACCCCCGTTGAACCGCACCACCGTCCGCACCGGCCGGGTCGCGCAGAGCCAGTCCACGACGGTGCCCTTCCCCGCGTCGCCGTATCCGAGGTCGACCACGATCACGTGCTGGCCGCGCGGCCCCCTCGCCGCCGGTCCGCCCGTCGATCGCCGGCCCGCCACGGCGTCCGCCGGCCCGCCGGTCACCGCGCCGCCCGGAACCACGCCCGCCGCCGGCCGGATCACAGCCGGACCACTCCCCGGCCGGTGGTGCGGCTGGCCGGCAGCTCCGACACCTCGGCGCGGGCTCTCCCGTCCAACCGGGCGAGGGCCTTCGACACCGTGCCGGTGGCGGACGAGCCGGCGCGGTCCAGGTCCCGTAGACCCTGGTCGAGGTCGATCGCCTGCTCACCGAGGCCGACGGTGAGCGCGATGGTCTCGCAGACCGCAGCGAGATCGTCCAACTCCAGGGCGTTCTGGCCGAGCAGGTCGCGCCAGAAGTCGAGCACCCGGCGGTTGCCCGAGTAGTGGCTGCCGGCGGGTAGCAGGTAGTAGGTGTCCCAGCGGCGGGTGACCTCGTCGACGATCTGCCGCAACGGCACGTCCTCGCGCAGGTCGTCCTCGACGAGCCGGCTCACCTCGCCGGCCTTCACCTGCGGGTACGCCAACTCGTCGCCGATGACGAACAGGTAGCCGCGCCGGCCGCGCTTCTCCCAGCTGTCGGTGATCGTGCGCCGGGCCATGAAGTACAGCGCCAGCTCGTACGACTCCCGCATCTGGCCGCCACCGCCGCCCTCCAGCACGATTCGGCCGAGGTCGTCGTCCATCCGGTTGTCGGACTCGAACTGCCCCACCTGCAACGGCACCCGGTCACAGGTGGCGTCCCCGATCGCGCCGAACATGATCTGCGGGTCGCGGGCGTAGCCCTGGCGCAGCAGCAGACCCAGCAACTGCGGCAGCTTGGCCTGGAGGACGCGGGGCACGTGCCCCATCGAGCCGGTCACGTCGAACAGGACCGCGACGGGGGTCGACTGGGGGTGCTCCGCGCTGTCCCGGCTCTCCCGTACCGCGCCGCGCGGGTCCAGCGCCGGGTGCACCACCCGGGCTCCGCTGTCGCTGTAGGAGAAGGCGCTGGCGCCGGTGGCCCGGCGGTAGCGGTCGGCGGCGTCGTACACATCGGTGGACCATGCTCCGCTGCCCATGGCAGCCTCCTTAGGGGTTGAGGGTGAAGGGGCGGAAGGTGCGCGGCCCGTAGAGGCGGTGCAGCACCTCGTCCAGTTCGCGCAGCAGCAGCCAGGCGTCGTCGGGGCGGGCGCGCAGGAGCCCCTGCCGGCAGCCCCGGGCGAAGTCGAGCAACTGACGCGGGGGCCGGCGGTCCAGCAGCCAGGTCATGCAGTGGGTGGCCATGAAGATGTCGGTGCCCGGCCCGCACGGCTGACGGTTGGGCACCTCCGGCGGATACCAGGACTCGTGCTCGGGCACGATCGCTGGCACGGTGCCGCCCGGCTCGGTGGAGAAGCACCAGTCGACAAGCACCAGGCCGTGCGCGTCGGGGTCGATGAGGACGTGGGACGGCAGCACCGCACCGTGCACCAGGCCCGCCCGGTGCGCCAGGCCGAGGGCGACCAGGAGTCGACGCCACATCCACGCCACGTCCCGGGCGTCCAGCCCGTCCGGATAGGCCCGCCGCACCTCGACCAGGCTGTGCAGGTTGGGCGCGGTGCCGAGCACGGTGATCCGGCGGTCCGCCCCGGTGCCGGCGTCGCGGTGGGTGAAGCTGTCGACCAGCCGGGGCACGTACGGCAGCCAGCGCGGGTCACCCTGCTCGGCAAGCGTGCGCAGGGCGCGTTGCTCGCGGACCATCAGATCGTTGTCGGCCGCGTCGCGGGGCAGCTTGAGCAGCCGGTCGGCACCGACGTCGTACAGGTCGGCGAGGTCGCCGGAGTACGCGGGCCGCCCGCACCGGTAGCCGTGCAACACGGTGGCCCGCCGGGCCCGCCAGCGGGTGGTCACCCGGAGGAAGGCGTCGATGGCAGCGGCCCGGATCCCCGGACCGACCCAACCGAGCCGGTCCGGGTGCAGAGCACCGACGAGTTCCCGGTAGCGCCGCTCCGGCGCGTCGCCACCGAACAGCTCGTCGTCGTCACGGGCGGCGGTGACCAGGCGGATCGCCTCGTCGGTGGTCATCGCACCGTCTCCTCGCGTGCCGGACGCAGCAGCGCCGGATGCAGCAGCCGAGCGTCACCGGCCCGGTAGAGCCGGGCCCGCGGGCCGCCTCGGGTGCCACCGCGCTCGGTGCTTTCGCCGGTGCTCTCCACGAAGCCGGGCACCGAGAGCACCTTGCGGTGGAAGTTGCCGGCGTGCAGCTGATGGCCCCAGACCGTCTCGTAGACCGCCCGCAGCTCCCCGATGGTGAACTCGGGTGCGAGGAAGCGGGTGGCCAGCGGGGTGTATTCCAGTTTGGAGCGCGCCCGCTCCAGCCCGTCGGCGACGATCTGACCGTGGTCGAAGGCGAGCTGCCGGTTGGCCAACTCGGCGACCGGCGCCCAGGCCGCCTCGTCGGCGTCGGTGCCGGCCGTCGCGTCCGGCAGGTCGGGGGCGAAGGCCAGATGGGCGATCGAGACGATCCGCATCCGGGGATCGCGGTCGGGTGCGCCGTAGGAGGCCAGTTGCTCGACGTGGACGCGGCGGAGTGGCTCGCCGTCGAGACCGGTCTCCTCGGCCAGCTCCCGACGGGCGGCGGCGGCCAGGTCCTCGTCCGGCCGGACGAATCCGCCGGGCAGGGCCCAGAGACCTGCGTACGGCTGCTCGCCTCGGCGGATCAGCAGCAGGTGCAGCGCGCCGTCGCGGATGGTCAGAGCGACGATGTCGACGGTCACCGCGACCGCCGGATAGGCCCGCGGGTCGTAGGCGGCGAGGAAATCCTGCTCGTTCACGCTCGATCACTCTCACTTCGAGAACATCTCTAGTTGAGAACAACCTAGCGGAAAAGAGAGGGCCGGGCAAGTGCCCGGCCCCGCTCAGCGGATGGTGCCCGCCAGGTGTGGGCGACCACGCCTGTCGTACAGACCGAAATCCCAGCCCGGGTCGAGCGCCGTGGCGCTGAAGGCGACCGTGCCGGGCAGCGGCACCGGAAGCTTGAACGCCACGTCCACCGTGTACGCCTCGGGCAGCCGGCTCTCCAACGCCGCGAGACACCGCGCCTTGCTCCACATGCCGTGTGCGATGGGCCGGGGGAAACCGAGCAGCCGCGCCCCCAGCCGCGAGGTGTGGATCGGGTTGTGGTCGCCGGAGACCCGCGCGTAGTCCGTACCCACCCGGGGAGTGACCGACCAGCGGGCGGTGGCGGCCGGCGGCGGTGGCCGCTCGCCGTGGTCGCGCCGCTCACCGCCGTCCGGGGTGCGCTGCCGGCCGAGGTACGTCGAGACGCCGCGCCACACCTCCTCGCCGTCGACCGACCCGACGAGCACCACGTCCACCTGCCGTCCCCGGTCGTGCGGACGCAGGTTCTCCGCCCAGGTGGTGAAGTCCAGCCGCTCGTTGATGGTGACCGGCCGCCGCAGCGTGATCCGGTTACCGACGTGCACCACCCCGGTCAGCGGGATCGGGAACTCGGGCGCGGTGATCAGCCGAAGTGTCAGCGGAAAGCCCATGACGTGCGGAAAGGTCGCGGGCAGCCGATCGGCGAGGCGGAACCCGCAGACCCGGTCGTAGTCGGCCAGCCGCTCCGGATCGACCGCCACCCCGGCGACGGCCAGCTCGACCGCCGGCACCCCGGTGGCTTGCCGGCCGCCCAGCCCCGGCACCGCGTTCAGCAGCGCCCGCCGGTACAACGGACCCGCCGTCGGCATCCGAGGCAGTTCCACCCGGGCCCGCGCCGCGGGTTCGCGGGGGCCGACGGCGGTGTCGGTCGATCGCCGGGCACCGGTCACCGCCGCGCCCGGCCCGGAGAGGTCCCGGGTCTGTTCCAGGTCTGCCCCGCCGGCCAGCGCGGCGGCCCGGATCTCCGGCGTCAGGATCTCGGTCGGCCCGTCGATCAGCTCACCGACCGACAGGTCGTCTCCGGGCTCCTCGCCACGTCCACGCCTGGCCATCACGCCCCCAGCAGGCTCTGGCCGCAGACCCGGACCACGTTGCCGGTGACCGCACCGGACGCCGGCCAGGCCAGCCAGCCGATGGTCTCCGCGACGTCGACCGGCAGCCCGCCCTGCGAGAGGCTGTTCATCCGGCGGCCCGCCTCCCGCAGCACCAGCGGGATCCGGGCGGTCAGCCGGGTCTCGATGAACCCGGGCGCGACCGCGTTGACGCTGATCTGCCGTTCCCGCAGCGCCGGGGCGAGCGAGTCGACCAGACCGATGACCCCGGCCTTGCTGGTGGCGTAATTGGTCTGGCCGCGGTTGCCGGCGATCCCGGCGATCGAGGAGACGCCGATGATCCGCCCGCCGGCCGGGATCAGCCCGCGCTCCAGCAGCAGGTCGTTGATGCGTTCCTGGCTGGACAGGTTGACGTCGATGACCTGGTCCCACCGGTCGGCATCCATCCGGCCGAGCGTCTTGTCCCGGGTGATGCCGGCGTTGTGCACCACCACGTCCACCCGCCCGTACCGGCTGGCCAGGTGCTCGGCGAGCCGGGCCGGCGCGTCGGGGGTGGTCAGATCCAGCTGCACGGCGCTACCGCCGATCTCGTTGGCCACCGTGGCCAGCTCGTCCCCGGCGGCCGGCACGTCCAGCGCCACCACTGTGGCGCCGTCGCGGGCCAGCACCCGGGCCAACGCCGCGCCGATGCCCCGCGCCGCGCCGGTGACCAGCACCACCTGCCCGTCGAGCGGGCGGTCCCAGTCGGCCGGCGCGGTGGCCTGGCCGGCACCGACCCGGATCACCTGCCCCGAGACGTACGCGGAACGGCCCGACAGCAGGAACCGCAGGGTCGCCTCCAGGCTGGTCCAGGTGCCCGGGTCGGCGTCCCGCGTGACGTACACCAGTTGCGCGGTGACCCCTCTGCCGAACTCCTTGCCGATGCTGCGGGTCAGCCCCTCCAGCGCCCGCTGGGCGGTCGCCTCGCGGGGCGTGCCGCACTCGGCCGGCGGTGTGCCCAGCACGATCACCCGGCCGCTGGGCTGAACCGCCCGGGCCTGCGGGTGGAAGAAGTCGTAGAGCTGGCGAAGTTGGGACGACTCGGTGATGCCGGTAGCGTCGAAGACGAGGGCGGCGCTCTCCGGCGTACGACCGGTTGCCGGATCGGGCACGGCGGTGGCCGGATCGCGCAGGGCGAGCCCGGCGGCGGCCAGGGCCTTGCCGACCGGCTCGCTGAGCCGCCCGCCGGTGGCGGCGCCGAGCAGGACCAGCCCGGGCAGAATCGGCTCGCCGGGTGCGTGCCGGCGCAGTCGCGGCGGATCGGGCAGCCCGAGGCGCTTGACCAGCGCCCGCCCGGTGCCCGACTGGACGAAGCTCGCATACCTGTCGGTCATAGGCGTAGCCTACTGGTGAGTAAGGTGCGGGCAACACTTTCGAGGAGGCGGATCGTGCAGAACGTTCGACGGGTCGCGATCATCGGCGGCAACCGGATCCCCTTCGCCCGCTCCAACTCGCGCTACGCCAGCGCCTCCAACTCCGACATGCTCGGCGCGGCCCTGGACGGGCTGATCGCCCGGTTCGGTCTGGCCGGGCAGCGGGTCGGCGAGGTCGTCGCCGGTGCGGTGCTCAAGCACGCGAAGGACTTCAACCTCACCCGCGAGGTGGTGCTCGGCTCGAAGCTGGACCCGCGCACCCCGGCATACGACATCCAGCAGGCGTGCGGCACCGGCCTGGAGGCCGTCATCCTGGTCGCCAACAAGATCGCCCTCGGTCAGCTCGACGTCGGAATCGCCGGTGGCGTCGACACCACCTCCGACGCGCCGCTCGCGGTCAACGAGGACATGCGTCGCACGCTGCTCAAGCTCAACTCCGCCCGCACCCTCGGTGAGCGGCTGCGGATCGCCGCGAAACTGCGCCCGGCCCAGCCGTTCAAGCCGGAGATCCCCCGCAACGCCGAGCCGCGCACCGGCCTGTCCATGGGTGAGCACGCCGCGCAGACCGCGCTGCGTTGGAACATCGACCGGCAGGCGCAGGACGAGTTGGCCCTGCGGTCGCACCAGCGGCTCGCCGCCGCGTACGACAAGGGCTTCTTCGACGACCTGATGACCCCCTACCTGGGGCTGACCCGCGATCAGAACCTCCGCCCCGACACCACCCTGGAGAAGCTGGGCACGCTGCGGCCGGTCTTCGGTGCCAAGGGGCCGGACGCCGAACAGGCCACCATGACCGCCGGCAACTCCTCGCCGCTCACCGACGGCGCCTCAACCGTGCTGCTGGCCAGCGAGGAGTGGGCGCGCGAGCACAACCTGCCGGTGCTGGCCTGGTTCTCCTGGTCCGAGACGGGCGCGGTGGACTTCGTGCACGGCGAGGAGGGGCTGCTGATGGCACCCGCGTACGCCGTGCCCCGGCTGCTCGACCGGGCCGGGCTCACCCTTCAGGACTTCGACTACTACGAGATCCACGAGGCGTTCGCCTCGCAGGTGCTGGCGACCCTGGCGGCCTGGGAGTCGCCGGAGTTCTGCAAGAACCGGCTCGGTCTGGACGCCCCGCTGGGCGCCATCGACACCGACAAGCTCAACGTGAACGGCTCCTCGCTGGCCGCCGGTCACCCGTTCGCCGCCACCGGTGGCCGAATCGTCGCCACCCTGGCCAAGCTGCTCGCCGCAAAGGGCAGCGGACGCGGCCTCATCTCCATCTGCGCCGCCGGTGGCCAGGGCGTCACCGCGATCCTGGAACGCTGAGCGCTGGCCCGGTACCCGAATCGGGTCGGGCGACACGCTGCGCCGGGTGGGTAAGGGCGCATCCGTCAGCCTGGGCCGGCCGTCCTCCTACCCTGGCCACCCGTACCCGCCGTCGCTGTGCCCGGTCGCTACCGCAGCACGTCCAGGACGAAGGTCGCGACGGCCAACGCGAGGTAGCTCAGCGGGAAGGCGATGTTGTCGTAGACCCGGGCGCGAACATGCGACGCGACCGCACCCACGAAGAACAGGACGAGGCCGGCGGCGGCTGCCAGTCCGAGAGGCCGGACGCCGAGAAGTCCGGCGATCAGACCCGCGGCTCCGGCGATCTTGAGCGCGGCGAGCAGCGGTAGCAGCGACGGTGCCACACCGACCCGGGCGGAGTTGTGTAGGACGAATTCGGCCCGACGGAGATCGGCGACGCCGATGGCGACGTTGGCCGCGATGGTCAAAGCGGTGACCGCCAGGTACGCGTTCGACATCATGCGCCGCCCGCATTTCCGTAGGCCATGGTCGAAACAGTCATGGATCTCCTCTTTCCCTCGTCGGGTGCTCGACGGTTGTCGTGCTTGTCGGTTGTCAGCCTCTGCCGGCGGCGACGAGCGAGTCCAATACCTGTTTCGATAGCTTGGCGGCATGGACGTTGACCTGCGGCTGCTGCGGTACTTCAGCGCCGTGGCCGAAGAGGGCAACCTGACCCGCGCCGCCCGCCGGCTCTTCGTCTCGCAACCGGCGCTCAGCAAGCAGATCCAGCGCCTGGAAGCCCTCCTCGACGTCGAGCTGTTCGTCCGCTCCCGGGACGGCATGCAGCTCACCGATCCGGGCCGGGTGCTGGCGGCGCGGATGCCCGCGCTGCTGGCTAACTGGGACGATGCACTGAGCGAGGTCAGGGCGGCGGCAAGCCGATCGGCGCGCGTGCTGCGGATCGGATTTCTCGCCAGCGCCGCCAACGAGGCAACTCCCCGCATCGTCGAGACGTTCCGGCGCGAGCAGCCTGGCTGGGAGGTCGTCATGCGCCAGGCGGCCTGGTCCAACCCGACGGCTGGGCTGCTCACCGGCGACACGGATGTGGGTCTGCTCCGGCTACCGTGCCCTGATCAGCACCGCCTGCGGGTGGCGATGCTGTTCACCGAGCCGCGGTGGGTGGCGTTGCCCACGACGCACCCGCTGGCGGGCAGGAACGAGATTCGGTGTGGCGAGCTGTGGGACGAGCCATTCGTGGCGGCCGCACCGGAGTCCGGCCGGTGGCGGGACTTCTGGCTCGGTGTCGACGAGCGCGTGGGCCGTCCGGTGCGGATCGGCGCAGTAGTGGACCAGCCGGACGACTGGCTGAACGCCATCGCCAACGGTTACGGCATCGCGTTCGCCCCGGCCTCCTCAGCCCGGTTCTACGCTCGGCCGGGCGTCGTCTACCGCCCGGTCACCGGATTGAGTCCGAGCCAGGTGGCCGTCGCCTGGCCATCCGCGGCCCACAACGACGCCGTGGTCCAGGCGTTCGTACGCTGCTGTCTGGCGATCACCCGCCAGCCCACCGGTCCCGATGCCGACGTTCGTGTGCCGGCGGGCGGTTGCCACGCCTGACGGCCGCCGTTGCGACCGTGGCAGACGCAACTGGGAGAGGCCGTGACGTCCGGCGCTCCGCGGGTACCGGAGAATGGGTCCGTGACGACGATCCCTAACGTGCTCGCCAACCGGTACGCCTCGCCCGAGCTGGTCACCCTCTGGTCGCCGGAGGAGAAGATCCGGCTGGAACGACGGCTCTGGCTCGCTGTGCTCCGGGCCCAGCGGGACCTGGGCGTGCCGGTGCCGGACGGGGTGGTCGAGGCGTACGAGCGGGTGCTTGACGATGTCGACCTGGCCTCGATCGCGGCGCGGGAGCGGGTCACCCGACACGACGTGAAGGCCCGGATCGAGGAGTTCAGCGCGCTCGCCGGGCACGAGCACGTGCACAAGGGGATGACCTCCCGGGACCTCACCGAGAACGTCGAGCAGCTCCAGGTGCGCCGCTCACTGGAGCTGATCCGGGATCGGGTGGTGGCGACGCTGGCCCGGCTCGCCTGGCACGCCCACGAGTACGCCGACGTGGTGATGGCCGGCCGATCGCACAACGTGGCGGCTCAGGCGACCACGCTGGGCAAGCGCTTCGCGTCGGCCGCCGAGGAGCTGCTGATCGCCTACGAGCGGTTGGAGGACCTGATCGCCCGGTATCCGCTGCGGGGGATCAAGGGGCCGGTCGGCACCGCCGCCGACCAGCTCGACCTCTTCGACGGCGACGCCGAGAAGGTCGCCGAGCTGGAGCGGCGGGTCGCCGAGCACCTGGGCTTCGGCCGGGTGCTGGGCAGCGTCGGCCAGGTCTACCCGCGTTCGCTCGACTTCGACGTGCTCTCCGCGTTGGCGCAGGTGGCTGCCGCGCCGTCGTCGTTGGCCACCACGATCCGGCTGATGGTCGGTCAGGAGCTGGCCACCGAGGGCTTCAAACCGGGCCAGGTCGGCTCCAGCGCGATGCCGCACAAGATGAACACCCGCTCGTCGGAGCGGGTCAACGGCTTCGCGGTGATCATCCGGGGTTACCTGTCGATGGTCGGCGAGCTGGCCGGTGACCAGTGGAACGAGGGGGACGTCTCCTGCTCGGTGGTGCGCCGGGTGGCCCTGCCGGACGCCTTCTTCGCCGCCGACGGGCTGTTCCAGACGTTCCTCACCGTGCTTGACGAGTTCGGCGCGTACCCGGCGGTGATCAACCGGGAACTGGAGCGGTTCCTGCCGTTCCTGGCCACCACCAAGATCCTGGTGGCGGCCGTCCGCCGGGGCGTCGGCCGGGAAACCGCCCACGAGGCGATCAAGGAGCACGCGGTCGCGGTCGCCCTGGCCATGCGGGAAAAGGGCACCCCGGACAACGACCTCTTCGACCGCCTGGCCGCCGACACCCGCCTCGCCCTGACCCGCCCCGAGATCGACGCTCTGGTCGCCGACCGCGCCGCCTTCGTAGGCGCCGCCCCCACCCAGATCCAGGCAGTCACCGCAAGAATCACCAGAATCGTCGAATCCCACCCCCAAGCCGCCACCTACTCCCCACCCCCCATCCTCTAACCCCATCCAAAGACGGCGTTGATCAAGAAGTTTTGGTCGGGGATCCACCGGATCCCCGACCAAAACTTCTTGATCACGGGAGCCGGTGCGGGCCGGAGCCGGTGGGTGCTGGGTGGGGTCAGTCGCGGGTGGGGGTTTCGGGGGCAGTGCCGAGGGTGGGGGCGCTGGGTGGTTCGGCGATCTTGCCGGGTTCCTCGGCGAAGGCTGGTTCCTGGGCCGTCTCGGCGGCCACCAGGGGCTGGTCGGGGGGCATGACGTCGGGGACCTTCGGCACCACGATCACGGCGGTGCCGTAGGCGCAGATCTCCATCCACATCTCGCCGCAGTCGCGGCTGTCGAACCGCATCCCCACCACGGCGTTTGCGCCGAGCCGCCGGGCCTCCTCGCCGAGGCGGGCGACCGAGTCGGTACGCCAGCGGGTGAGGTTGTCCGGCGCCATCGGGTCGTACGCGCCACCGCGCAGGTTCTTCACTCCCTCGCGGTACGGGTTGCGGGTTCTGGCCATGGAGGAGACCACCTCGCCGAGGATCTGGCGGATCTCGTAGCCGGGAAGTTGATCCGTCGTCACGACCAGCACGTTTCCGATGCTGGCAGGCCTGGGTGCGGCCCATCGTGAGCCCTGTTCACCTACTCGGATGCTGAAAAACCGCGCGGCGCGGACGGCGGGCGCAGGGCCCACCATCCGCGCCGCCACGGGCGCTAACCGTCAGACGCCGGAAACGGACCGGATCCAGGCACGGTTGTACGCGACGCTGCCGTAGTTCTGGATGCTCTGGCCGTCGGCGGTGGAGGCGACGCCGACCTGCTGACCGTTGTAGAACTGTGGGCCGCCCGAGTCGCCCCGCCAGGCGTTGCCGTTGATCCGGGTGCTCCGGATCGCCTGCCCGCCGTACGCGTCACTCACGTTCGTGCTGGTGACCCGGACGCTCGCGGTCTTGAGCTGGCTCGACGCCGAGCAGCCGCTGTAGCAGGTCATGCCCCAGCCGTAGATCGAGTTGGTCGAGTTGACCGGCGGGTTGCTGGAGGCCAGCGTGACGTAGCTGGTGCTCACCGAGCTGGACAGGCGCATCAGTGCCAGGTCGTACCGGCCGTAGGTGGCGCTGACCGTGCGGGTGACACCGCCGGAGGAGCGGTAGACGCTGCCCACCCGGACCGACATCGAGCCGCCGAGGCAGTGCCGCGCGGTGAGCACCCACTGCGGGGCGATGATCGTGCCGGAGCAGGTGAACGAGCCGTTGCTGAAGACAGCGGCGGCCCACGGCGCCGAGGAGACGGTGCCGCCGCCGATGATGTAGGGAGCGACGGGTGAGGCGACGGCGCCGGAACTGGCGCCCATCACCGCGGCCATGGCGGTGGCGAGGACCGCGATCAGGGATCGGATGCGCATGGGACTCCTTCGGGGTTCCCAGGACCCGGGTTCACCGGGCCGGCCTGCGGTGACGGACGGGGGTGATCCGCCGCCGCGACGTCGTTACATCGACGTCTGACGATGTACCGTAGGGCCCGGTGAGGTGTTTCACAAGAGGTTCATTGAAACAAGGTGATGTAACAGTTGGATTTCCCGTCGCCGGACCGTTCGCGACCGGCGGCGGCTCCCAGCTGCTCTGCCGCCGGGGGCTCGTCCGGCCGGGGATGATCGGCAAGGGTCGGCAACGAAGCCGTATCGGGATCGCAACGAACCCGTATCGGTCCCGACAGGTCCGTGCGGGTAGGGTCCGGGCGGCACCGGGACGGCGTCCGGCCGGTGCGTCTGGCGCGGCATCTGCCAGGTAGGCTGGCTGCGCTCGCCCGTTGTGGGTCGGCACCCAACTGCGTACACAGTCAGGAGTGCCCAGTGCCTCGCGTCGTCGTCGACGTCATGCTCAAGCCCGAGATCCTCGATCCTCAGGGCCAGGCCGTCGCAAACGCGCTGCCCCGGCTCGGCGTCAACGACGTCGCCTCGGTACGGATCGGCAGGCGGATCGAGATCGACTTTACCGGTGAACCGGACCTGGACCGGGCTCGGGAGATCGCCGACAAGTTGCTCGCCAACCCGGTCATCGAGGACTTCACGGTCCGTCTGGTCGAGACCGACGAACCCGCGGAAGCCCGGCCGTGACCGCCCGGGTCGGTGTGGTGACGTTCCCCGGCTCGCTGGACGACGGGGACGCGGCCCGGGCCGTACGGATCGCCGGCGCCGAACCGGTCCGTCTCTGGCACGGTGAGGCGGAGCTGCACGGGGTGGACGCGGTCGTCCTGCCCGGTGGCTTCTCCTACGGCGACTACCTGCGCTGTGGGGCCATCGCCCGGTTCGCGCCGGTGATGGAGAAGATCATCGACGGCGCCGGCGCGGGCCTGCCCGTGCTGGGCATCTGCAACGGCTTCCAGATCCTCTGCGAGGCGCACCTGCTGCCCGGGGCGCTCACCCGCAACCAGCACCTGCACTTCCGCAACCGCGACCAGATCCTGCGCATCGAGACGACCGGGACCGCCTGGACGAACACGTTCCAGCCGGGCCAGGAGGTGCTGATCCCGGTCAAGAACGGCGAGGGTTGCTACGTCGCCGACCCGGCAACGCTGGACGAGCTTGAGGCCCAGGGCCGGGTCGTCGCCCGTTACGTCGGTGGCAACCCCAATGGATCGCAGCGGGACATCGCCGCGATCACCAACCAGGCCGGCAACGTGGTCGGCATCATGCCGCATCCCGAGCACGCGGTGGAGGCGCTCACCGGCCCCTCCCTCGACGGTCTCGGCTTCTTCACCTCCGTGCTGAAGCACCTGGTGGGGACGCCGGCGTGACCGTCCGCGGCGGGATCATCGGTCGGCTCACCCGCCCGTCGGGCGGCGAGCGCAACAAGGAGACGTCATGACCACGCATCCGGACCCGGTGCGGGACAACCCGGAGGCGGTCCCGGCGCAGCCGCAGCCGGCCGCCGCTCCGCCGGCCACCCCGGCCCGGCACGCCGCCGCGTCCGAGGCCACCGAGTGGACCGACGGGGTGGACACCGTGCCGCGTGCCGCGGGCACTCCGGAGGAGCTCCAGCCGTACGCCGAGCTGGGGCTCGCCGACGACGAGTACGACCGCATCCGGCACATCCTGGGCCGCCGGCCGACCCAGTCCGAGCTGGCGATGTACTCGATCATGTGGAGCGAGCACTGCTCCTACAAGTCCAGCAAGGTGCATCTGCGGCAGTTCGGCGAGAAGGCCCCGCCGAGCGACCGGCTGCTCGCCGGCATCGGGGAGAACGCCGGTGTGGTGCGGATCTCCGACGAACTCGCGGTGACCTTCAAGGTCGAGTCGCACAACCATCCGAGCTTCGTCGAGCCGTACCAGGGCGCGGCGACCGGTGTCGGCGGCATCGTCCGGGACATCCTGGCGATGGGCGCCCGCCCGGTGGCGGTGATGGACCCACTGCGCTTCGGCGCCGCGGACCACCCGGACACCGCCCGGGTGCTGCCCGGCGTGGTCGCCGGTGTCGGCGGCTACGGCAACTGCCTCGGCCTGCCCAACATCGGTGGCGAGGTGGTCTTCGACCCCTGCTACCAGGGCAACCCCCTGGTCAACGCGCTCTGCCTGGGCGTGCTGCCGGTCGACCGGCTGCAGAAGAAGGACGCCAACGGCCCCGGCAACGTGGTGGTGCTGATGGGGGCCAAGACCGGCCGGGACGGCATCGGCGGCGTCTCCGTGCTGGCCAGCGCCACCTTCACCGAGGGCAGCGAGCAGCGCCGCCCGTCAGTGCAGGTGGGCGACCCCTTCATGGAGAAGCTGCTGATCGAGGCGTGCCTGGAGCTGTACGACGCCGAGCTGGTCGTCGGCATCCAGGATCTCGGCGGCGCCGGCCTGACCTGTGCCCTGACCGAGACGGCCGCCTCCGCCGGCACCGGCATGCGGGTGTGGCTGGAGCGGGTGCCGCTGCGCGAGCCCTCGATGGAGCCGCACGAGATCCTGGCCAGCGAGTCCCAGGAGCGGATGCTGCTGGTCGTCACGCCGGAGAAGCTGGAGGCGGTGCTCAAGACCGCCGAGAAGTGGGGCGTCTGGGCCACCGCCATCGGCGAGGTCACCGCGCCCGAGTCGGACGGTGCCCCGGGCCGGCTGCACATCACCTGGCGGGATCACCTGGTGGTGGACGTACCGCCGGGATCGCTTGTGGACGACGGACCGGTCTACGCCCGGCCGATGCGCGAGCCGGCGGACCTGATTCTGCTCCAGGCCGACCGGGCGGAGACGCTGCCCCGGCCGAGCGACCCGGACACCCTGCGCGACACCGTGCTGCGCATGATCGCCTCGCCCAACCTCTGCGACAAGACCTGGGTCACCGAGCAGTACGACCGCTACGTGCTGGGCAACACCGTGCTCGCCCAGCCGGAGGACTCGGGTGTGATCCGGATCGACGAACGCACCGGGCTGGGCGTGGCGCTGTCCGTGGACGGCAACGGCCGGTACGCGCGGCTCGACCCGTACCAGGGTGCCAAGCTGGCGCTGGCCGAGGCGTACCGGAACGTGTCGGTGACCGGCGCGACGCCGATCGCGGTCACCGACTGCCTGAACTTCGGCTCGCCCGAGGACCCGGGCGTGATGTGGCAGTTCGCCGAGGCGGTACGCGGCCTGGCCGACGGCTGCGCCGAGCTGGGCATCCCGGTGACCGGTGGCAACGTCAGCTTCTACAACCAGACCGGTGCGGCGGCCATTCACCCGACGCCTGTCGTCGGCGTGCTCGGCGTGCTGGAGAACGTGGCCGACCGGGTTGCGTCGGGCTTCGTCCCGCGTCCCGGCGCCGATCACGACCAGCTCTTCCTGCTCGGCGAGACGCACGTGGAGCTCTCCGGCTCGGAGTGGGCCTGGGTCACCCACCAGCACCTCGGTGGCGTACCCCCGCACGTCGACCTGGCGCGCGAGAAGCAGCTCGCCGGCCTGCTGGCCGACGCGGCCCGGGTCGGTCACCTCAGCTCCGCGCACGACCTCTCCGACGGTGGGCTCGCGCAGAGCCTTGTGGAGTCCTGCCTGCGGCACGGCGTCGGGGCCCGGATCGCCGTGCCGGAGCGCTTCGAGGGCACCTCGATGCCGTTCGTCTTCCTGTTCAGCGAGTCCGCCGGCCGGGTGCTCGTGTCGGTGCCGCGCGGGCACGAGAAGGCGTTCACCGCGCTCTGCGGCGAGCACGGCGTGCCGTGGGAGCTGATCGGCGTCACCGACCCGACGGCCGGTGCGCTTGAGGTGCACGGCCAGTTCCGGATCGGCCTGGACGAGCTGCGCGCGGCGTACACCGGCACCCTGCCGGCTCTGTTCGGCGGCGTGCAGCCATTCGAGGTGACCGCCCCGGCAACTGCCGAGGTCGTCCTCGACGGGCCCGCCGAGGACGATGCGGCTGCCGACATCGACGGTGCGCAGGCCGACGCGACGATGACCGGTCCTGCGCAGTCCCCGAGCCAGACCACCGGCCGGCAGCCGACTGGGACGGAGGCGGCTGAGCGGACCGCCCCGGCGCAGTCCGAAGCTGTGCCGGCATCGACCGGAGCCGCGCCGGTGCCGGCCGAGCAGGCGCCGGGCGCGACGGATGCGACAGGCGAGCCGGCCGACCGACCGGCCGAGCGGGCCACCCCGCCGGTGCGTGGCGATCGTGCCGCGGCGGCCCCGCCGTCGGGCGAGGCCGCCGATCCGGCCGCCCCGATGGGCGACCACGAGGAACCCGGGGCGGACGCTCCGCAACACGGTGACACCGAGCAGCCCCCCGCGCCCGACGAGCGCTGAGGCGTTGGCCGCGGCCGTATTCGCCCAACCCGGGTCGGGGGTCCGATTCGACTGGGGTCTGGCGGGTGCGGCCGAACTCGGCCGGGTCTGCGCGGCACTGGTGGTGGTGGACGTGCTGTCGTTCACCACCACCGTCGAGGTGGCGGTGGGGCGGGGGATGCGGGTGCATCCGTTCCCCTGGGGCGAGCAGGCCGCCACCTACGCACGCCGGGTCGGCGCGGTCGCCGCGACCGGCCGCCGGCAGGTCACCCACGAACACCCGTGGTCGCTGTCACCGGCTGCGCTGAGTCGGGCTCCGGTGGTGCCCGACCTGGTGCTGCCGTCGCCCAACGGTTCGGCCATCAGCGCCGCCGCCAGCGCCACCGGGCTACCGGTGGTCGCGGCCAACCTGCGCAACGCGCGCACCGTCGGGCGTTGGCTGAGCAGCCAGGGGTACGGCTCGACGACCGCCCCGATCGGCGTGGTGGCCGCCGGTGAACGATGGCCGGACGGATCGTTGCGCCCCTCGGTGGAGGACCAGTTGGGTGCGGCCAGCGTGCTGGACGCCCTCTCCGGTGCGCCGGGCGGGCTCTCGGTGGAGGCGGCAATGGCACTGGCCGCGTTGGCCAGCACCCCGGACGTACCGGCGGCGATCCGCGGCTGTGTCTCCGGTCGAGAGTTGATCGAAGGTGGCTTCGCCGAGGATGTCGAGATCGCGGTACGCGTCGACACCTCCGACGTCATTCCACTGCTCCGCCAAGGCGTCTTCTCCGCCGCCTGACCGCTGGCGGTGCACGGCGTCGGGCCGGACCGCCGATCCACACCCGCCGGCCGAGCCCAGAACCGCGAGGCTGCTCGGGCCTTGCCGGCCGCCGCATGGACCGAGAGCCCTCGGCTCGACCGGGGACCGCGATCGGATCTAGTCGTCCAGCCAGTCCAGGCGGCGACCGCCACGGTCCTGGGGCGCGCCCTCGGGTCGGCCGCGGCCGGCCTGCGCCGGGTCGCCGTAGCCGCCGCCCTGGCCGTAACCGCCCTGGTCGTAGCCGTTGTCGTAACCGCCGCGCTGCCGTGGGGGTTCCTGACCGTACCCGCCACCGGCCGGGCCACCACCGTAGCCACCCTGGTCGTAACCGCCGCGTGGCGGCGCGTCCTGGCCGTATCCGCCGCCGGCCGGGCCGCCGTAGCCGCCCTGGTCGTAACCGCTGTCGTAGCTGGTGTTGTCGTAGCCACCGCGCTGGTGCCCGGCGTCCTGGCCGTAGCCCCCGGCCGGCTGGTCGTACCCGCCACCGGGCGCCGCGCCGTAGCCGCCGCCCGACTGTCCCGGAGGGTAGCCACGGTTCGGGTCGCCCTGACCGTATCCGCCGCCCGGCTCACCTTCGCCGTAGCCGCGGGTCGCGTCGCTCTGGCCGTAGCCACCGGGCTCGCCCGGGCCGTAACCGCGCGTCGGGTCGCTCTGGCCGTAGCCACCGGCAGGGTCGTTGCGACCGTAGTCGCCACCGGCCTCGCCTCGCCCGTAACCGCCGGCCTCACTCTGCCCGTAACCGCCCGGCTCGGACTGGCCGTAGCCCGGGCCGGCCTCCGGCTGGTACATCCCGGTGGCGTACGGGTCGGCGGGGGCCGGATAGGCCGTTTCCTCGCCCTGGTAGCGGCCGGTCGGCTCGTCGTACCGCTCGCCGTAGCCGCCACCTGCCGGCGGGTAGTCCGGGCCGGCGTTGCCGGCACCGTAGTCACGGCTGCCGTAGCCACTGCCGGAGGACGGACTGTTGCCGTAACCGCTGCCGGAGGACGGGGCGTTGCCGTAGCCCCCGCCCGATGAGGGGGCGTTGCCGTAGCCCGGAGCGCCGTAGCCGGCCGGCTCGTCGCCGTAACCGCCACCACCGGACCAGCCACCGGGACCGCTCGCGGCACCGTAGGGCTGCGGCGGTGCGCCGTAGGGGTCCGGCGGAACGTCGTCGACGACCGGCTGGTGCATCATCGTCGGCGCATTCGCCAACCCGGCGCCGCCGACCATGGTCGGGTCCGGTGCGGCACCGACCCGGTTCACCACCCGGGTCTGGTCGTCCGCACCGGCGAACGAGCCGCGGGCCGCCGGGACCGCGCCGGCCGGAGCGCCGGCGGGAACATCGCCGTCGGGCTCGACGTCCTCGTTCTCCTTGCGCTTCATCCAGAGCAGCACGATCGTGCCGACACCGACGGCCACGAAGAGACCGCCCAGCAGGATGAGCAGCCAGTTGCCGAATCCACCGGAATCCTCGTTGGAGGCCGGCGCCTGGGCGGCAGCGCTCTCGGCAGCGGTTTCCTCCTCCTCGCCGAGCTCCTCCTCGAACGGGTCCTCGGTCGGCACCGCCGACTCGCTTGCCGACGGGCTGGCGCTCGGGCTCTCCGACGCCGCGATCGGGAGGGTGATCCGCCGTCCGGTGATGCTCTGCCCGGCGTTGGCGGTGAAGCTCGCCACGGCGTTCTTGTTCTCGGCGCTCGCGCCGATGTCGATCCGCCCGGGCGCGATCGGGTTGTCGCTGCTGCCGGTGAACCGGAAGTTACCGTCGCCGTTGGTGGTGGTGTCCCGCTGCTTGCCGGCACTGTCCTTCAGCAGGACGTACGCGCCTGCCACCGCGTCGCCGCCCTGGTCGACGACCTTGCCGGAGATCGACCGCACCGTCTGCGGCGCCTGCGTCGTCGGCGGCGGCGCTGCAACCATCGTGACGTTGGTCGAGGCTTCTTGTTCTCCTCGGACCAACCCCTGGGCGTCAACAGCCTTGACGGTGATGGTGGCCGTACCGTTGGAGGCGTCGTTGGCAAGGCGGAAAGTCGCCTGGAACTGGCCGTTCGAGTCGACCCGTCGCCGCTCGCAGCCGTCGACGCAGGCCAGCTTCCCGTTATTCGAGCTGACGGTGACGTCTGCAGGCCCCGCGTCTTCCTCGAAACTCAGTGAGTAGCTAACCGTGGTGGTCTTGCCAGCCTCGACTCTGCTAGGGGAAGCCGACACGTTGTTCACGTTGGGGGCGGCGAAGGCGGGTGTGGCTGGGACGGCGAGCAGGGCACCGATCATCAGCGCCACGACCACACCGGCCCGCTTGTGCCAGGCTCGTCGGTGTGTTGACACGTCCACCGCCTTCCGGACTGACCTCCCCTGACCGGCGGGTGCCGGGCGGGGGAACATCACGGTACGAATACGCCGTCGGCAACTATGCCTTGTCGGGCCGGATCGGCGCGACCCAGGGCCAGCGTGACGGCCGGCGCGATCACGCCGTATCGTCCCGTCGTGTCCTCTCCGTACATTAAGTCCGCCTCGATAGCGGCGGCGTTGTCGGCGCTCGATGAGGGGCGTACACCCGAACGGCCGGTGCTCCGCGAGGCGGTCAGGGCCCTGTTGACCCTCCTCGCGGACCGCGCCCCCGGCCGATCGGTGGAGGTGCGAGTCCCACCTTACGGTGCAGTTCAGTGCGTTCCGGGGCCGCGACACACCCGCGGTACTCCCCCGAACACGGTGGAGATGGATCCGGAAACCTGGCTCGGGTTGGCCACGGGGCGACTCGATTGGACGCAGGCGGTTACGGAGGGTCGCGTCAAGGCGAGCGGGGCTCGCGCTGACCTGTCTGCGTATCTGCCGCTCGAACTGGGGTGACGGCTGGGCCGGATGACGCATAGCGGTGACAGTGTGACTGTATGTGGCGACATGGATTCGCGTACACTGTCAGGCGACGACAGTGTGGTCCCGGCCGAGAGGTGCGGAGCAACCCCCGTGGTTCCGCCAGGCCAGTCCAGACCAGCAAGAGGGAGCGGCAGGTGCCCCGAGGCGACGGCCGGCTGAGCCACGACCTTGATCCCCAGCGACCCGGCCCCCAGGACGCGTGCGGTGTCTTCGGCGTCTGGGCCCCGGGGGAGGAGGTTGCCAACCTGACCTACTTCGGGCTGTACGCGTTGCAGCACCGAGGTCAGGAGGCGGCCGGCATAGCGGTCAGCGACGGCTCCGGCGTGGTGGTCTACAAGGATCTCGGCCTGGTGGCCCAGGTCTTCGACGAGCCGACGCTGGCCAGCCTGCGCGGTCATGTCGCGATCGGGCACGCGCGTTACTCCACGACCGGCGCGTCGACGTGGGAGAACGCCCAACCGACCATCCGGGCGACCAGTTCGGGCACCACCATCGCGCTGGCGCACAACGGAAACCTGGTCAACACGGCCGAGTTGCAGCGTGAGGTGGCCGAGCGTGGCCTCGGCGCCGACGGTTCGACGAACGACACCTCGTTGGTCACCATGCTGCTGGCCAGCCGGCCGGATCTGTCTGTCGAGGCCGCCGCGCTGGAGGTCCTGCCGCAGCTGCGAGGCGCGTTCAGCTTCGTCTTCATGGACGAAACGACTCTCTACGCCGCGCGCGACCCGCACGGTGTGCGTCCGCTGGTGCTGGGCAGGCTGGAGCGCGGCTGGGTGGTGGCCAGTGAGACCGCCGCGCTGGACATCGTCGGTGCCAGCGTGGTCCGCGAGGTCGAGCCGGGCGAGCTGATCGCGATCGACGCGGAGGGGCTGCGGTCCACCAGGTTCGCCGCCCCCGAGCCCAAGGGCTGCCTCTTCGAGTACGTCTACATTGCCCGGCCGGACGCCACCATCGCCGGCCGCAACGTGCATGCCGCCCGGGTCCAGATCGGGCGACAACTGGCCAAGGAGCACCCGGTCGACGCTGACCTGGTGATCCCGGTGCCCGAGTCGGGCACGCCGGCAGCGATCGGCTACGCCGAGCAGTCCGGCATCACCTACGGTGCCGGACTGGTGAAGAACCCGTACGTCGGGCGTACCTTCATCCAGCCGTCGCAGACGCTGCGTCAGCTCGGCATCCGGCTCAAGCTCAACCCGCTGCGGGAGAACGTGCGGGGCAAGCGCCTGGTCGTGGTCGACGACTCCATCGTCCGCGGCAACACCCAGCGCGCGATCGTGCGGATGCTGCGCGAGGCCGGTGCGGTGGAGGTGCACGTACGCATCTCCTCGCCGCCGGTCTCCTGGCCGTGTTTCTACGGCATCGACTTCGCCACCCGCGCCGAACTGCTCGCCAACGGCCTCGACAACGACGGCATCCGGCGCTCGATCGGCGCGGACACGCTGGGTTACGTCTCGTTGTCCGGCCTGATCGCCGCGACCGAGCAGCCGAAGACCCGACTCTGCCGGGCCTGCTTCGACGGGGAGTACCCGATCGAACTGCCCGTCGGCAACCTGATCGGCAAGCACGTGCTCGAAGGGATCGGCCGTCGGGTCGCCAACCACACGGCCGACGAGATCGGATCCGCCGAGCAACTCGTCCCGCCACTCGACAACAGCTTCGGCGACCTCAAACCGTCGGCGACCACAAACCGCCCGTAGCACCGCCCGGCTGCCGTGCCGGTCACCGTCGACGCGACAGCCGAGAACCACAAAGGGGAGAACCGTGACGCACGTGTCCGAGCGCAGCGGCGCAGGAAGCAGCCCGAGCGGCGCTGGCGGGGACCGTCAGCCCTGGACGGCCGGTTCCGGCCGCCCGGCGCGCAAACGCGCGGTCTCGTACGCGGACGCCGGCGTGTCCATCGAGGCGGGTGACCGTGCCGTGGAACTGCTCAAGTCGAAGGTGAAGCAGACCCGCCGGCCGGAGGTGATGGGTGACCTCGGCGGCTTCGCCGGCCTGTTCCGGCTGGACACCACGAAGTACAAGCACCCGATCCTGGCCTCCTCCACCGACGGCGTCGGCACCAAGCTGGTGATCGCCCAGCAGATGAACATCCACGACACGGTCGGCATCGACCTGGTCGCGATGGTCGTCGACGACCTGGTCGCCTGCGGCGCGGAGCCGCTGTTCCTGCTGGACTACATCGCCACCGGCGAGGTGGTACCGGACAAGGTCGCCGAGATCGGCGCCGGCATCGCCGACGGCTGCCGGTACGCGGGTTGCGCGCTGCTGGGTGGCGAGACCGCCGAGCACCCGGGCGTGCTGCGCCCCGACGAGTACGACATCTCCGCCACCGGCGTCGGGGTGGTGGAGGAGAGCGAGATCCTCAGCTCCGAGCGGGTCGAGGTGGGCGACGTGGTGATCGCGATGCGCTCGTCCGGCCTGCACTCGAACGGATACTCCCTGGTCCGGCACGTGCTGCTGGGCGCCGGTCGGATGCGCCTCGACGTGGTGATCGACGACTTCGGTCGCCAGCGCACCCTCGGCGAGGAACTGCTCACTCCCACCAAGATCTACGCACAGGACTGCCTCAAGCTGATCGCGGAGGCCGAGGTTCGGGCCCTGGCCCATGTCACCGGCGGCGGGATCCCCGGCAACCTGGTGCGGATCCTGCCGGAGCACGTGGACGCCGTGGTGAACCGCTCGACCTGGAAGCCGCAGCCGGTCTTCGACCTGGTCCAGTCCAAGGGTCGGATCGAGGATCCGGAGATGGAGGCGACCTTCAACATGGGCGTCGGCATGTTCGCCATCGTGTCGGCGGAGGACGCCGACCGGGCGCTGGCCACGCTCACCGGTCGGGGCGTCGACGCCTGGCAGGTCGGCGAGATCATCGAGGGCACCGGTGAGGTGCGGATGGTCGGCCAGCACACCCGAGGATGATCACTTTGCGCTGATCGTCCGACCACCTGATCAGGGCTTCACCCGAGTGGCCGTCGCGGCCTAGCCTGAAGGGCACCCTCGAGAGCTGTGGGGGCGTGCCCCTGCCGGGTCGCGCCCGGCAGCCCAAGACCGCTACGGAGGAGGGCGATGGCTGGGCGGGGACGGTCATTGGGCGGGATGCGGGGCCTGGCCACCGTCCCGTCGTACGTCGTGATGCAGCCCACCACCCTCTGCAATCTCGACTGCGCGTACTGCTACCTGCCGTTTCGGGCGGCGGACCGGCAGATGCCGGTCGCGGTGGCCGAGGCGGTGGCCGCCTCGGTGAACCGGTGGGCGGCCACCGACCGGTTCTCCGTGGTCTGGCACGGTGGGGAGCCGCTGGCCACCGGTCGGGAGCGGCTGGCGGCGCTGATGGCGCCCTTCGGGCCCGAGGTGGAGCACCACGTCCAGACCAACGCCACCCTGATCGACGATGCCTGGTGCGAGTTCTTCGCCCGGCACCGGATGCGGGTGAGCGTGAGTGTGGACGGGCCGCGGGAACGCAACGGTGAGCGGGTAACCCGGGCCGGTCGACCGGCGTACGACCGGATCGTCCGCGGGGTGGCCGCGCTGCGTCGGCACGGGCTGCCGTTCTCGGCGCTCGCGGTGGTCAACGATCCGTCGCCCGGCCGGGCCAGCGAGCTGTACGACTACTTCCTCGACCTCGGTTGCGAGGTGCTCGGCGTCAACATCGAGGAGACCGAGGGAGTCAACACCCGGGACAACGCCCACGCCGCCCCGGCCGTGACCGGGTTCTGGGCCGAGCTGGTCGCGGCCTGGCGGCGGGATCCCCGGATCCACCTGCGGGAGGTGGAGTGGTCGTTGCGGTACGCCGCAGCGGTGCTGGACGGTACGGCGGACGATTTGCTGCCCAGCCGGCTCGACCCGATACCGACAGTGGCGTACGACGGCTCGGTCGTGGTGCTCTCACCCGAGCTGGCCGGTTTCCACGATCCCCGCTACGGCGACTTCTCCAGCGGAAGCGTGCTCACCACCCCGTTGCACACCATCCTGGCCGACGCGGGGGCGACCCCCTGGGTCGGCGAATTCATCGACGGTGTGGAGGCGTGTCGCGCCTCCTGCCCGTATTTCGGTTTCTGTGGCGGAGGCCACGCGGCCAACCGCTACTTCGAGCTGGGGCGTTTTGACGGTACGGAGACCGAGCACTGCCGCAACAGCAAGATCCGCCTACTGGAGGGAGTGTTGGAGCATGCCCGAAACCACCAGTCACCGGGAGCCTGAGACCGTGACGGGAGCCGAGCCCGACCGGGTCGCCGACCGGGTGCGGGAGGCCGCTGTCGGACTCAACGCCCTGCTCCACGAGGCCGAGGTCGCGCGTCAATTACGGGCGGAGGTGGCGGGTGGCGACGGGGCCAGCGCGGTCTGCGCCTGGAACCACTTCGAGAACATCCCGACGTTCTACAACTGGAACAACCGTCCCCGCTGACCTGTCGGTGCCGAGGGCCCGCCACGCTGCCGGAGCATCGTCCGGCCATGGTGGGCCCTCGACTCGTCGGGTGCTGCACGCCGCTGCGTAGCGGGCACATGCGTGAGCACGCGGGCAGTCACCGCGTGCTCAGATGTGACCGGGGGTCAGCGGGTCGGACGGACCCAGTTGTCCGGGTCGTCGTCGGAGTGGTCCTCGTCATCGTCGACGTACTCTTTGTAGTCGTCGTCGAAGTTGCGGTCCGACTTGCCGCTGCCGCCGAGTTCTCGCTGCAAGGCGGCGAGGTCGGTGTTCGGGGAGTGGTACTTCAGCTCCCGGGCCACCTTTGTCTGCTTGGCCTTAGCACGGCCGCGCCCCATGGCTCGACCCCCTCGCACAGAATGCGGGGCAGCCCGAAGGCGGGCCCCGATGACGTCAGGCATCTCTCGTGGCTCTTACGGTACATGGGGATGCCACCGTTCGGCACCTCGGGTTACCTACGACCACGACCGCGCGTTGCGGTTGTCAGGACGTCACCCATTGTACCCGGTAAGGAGCGGTGCCGAGATCGGTCGTGACACGGGGCAAATCTCCGCGAACGGGTCGCAAATTCAGCTTAGGGCGACCGGCAACAGGGCGGTGGCCGGTCGTCTCGCGTCCACCGCCCTGTCGGCAGTTCGGATTGAGGCGTCGGGGGCGGACACCGGTCCGCCTCCGATGGTGCGTCGTCAGCGGAGGTGGATCGTGCGCAGCCGGCCGATCTCGGCCATCCGCCGCTCGGCCAGCCGGTCCGCCGCCACGGCCGGCGGTACGCCGTCGGTGTCGGCGAGACGGAGGATCTCCCGCGTGGTGTCGTAGATCCGGGTGGCGCGCAACTTGGCCCGCTCGAAGTCGAAGCCCTCGATCTCGTCCGCGACCTGGATCACACCACCGGCGTTCACCACGTAGTCGGGCGCGTAGAGGATGCCCCGGTCGGCGAGCAGCTTCTCCACCCCGGAGTGGGCGAGCTGGTTGTTTGCCGCCCCGGCGACGACCTTGGCTCGCAGCGCCGCCACCGTGTCGTCGTCGAGGGCGCCGCCGAGGGCGCACGGGGCGTACACGTCGATGTCGGCGGCGACCAGCGCGGAGACGTCGTTGACGAGGTGGACCTGTGGGTGCGTGGTGCGCGCCCAGTCCAGCGCCCGCGCGCTGACGTCGGTGGCGACCACCTCGGCCCCGTCTTCCAGGAGGTGACCGACGAGGTACTTGCCGACCTTGCCCAGCCCGGCGACACCGACCCGCCGACCGTTGAGCGTCGGTACGCCCCAGACGTGCTCGGCCGCCGCCCGCATGCCCTGGAACACGCCCCAGGCGGTGAGGATCGAGGAGTCGCCCGCCCCGCCGTGCTCGACGCTCCGGCCGGTGACGTACCGGGTCTCCCGGGCGATCACGTCCATGTCCGGCACGTAGGTGCCGACGTCGCAGGCGGTGTAGTACCGGCCGCTCAGGGACTCCACGAAGCGGCCGTAGGCGCGCAGCAGCGCCTCGCTCTTGATCTGCTCGGGGTCACCCCAGATGACCGCCTTGCCGCCGCCCAGGTCCAAGCCCGCGAGAGCGTTCTTGTACGCCATGCCGCGGGAGAGGTCGAGCACGTCGGCGAGGGCGGCCTCCTCGCTGTCGTACGGGTAGAACCGGGTGCCACCGAGCGCGGGACCCAGCGCGGTGGAGTAGATGCCGATGATCGCCTTCAGGCCGGTCTGCTTGTCCTGGCAGAACACGACCTGCTCGTGACCCGTGGATTCCGGATCGTCCGTGGTGGCGAATACGCCCATGACTGGCTCCTGTGTCGGCGGGCGCCCTTGTGGGGCGCGGACCTGGTCAACGTCGGCGGGGATGCTGCCGGTGTTGCGAGCCTAGTATCGGCGCGCGTCGCGCCGCTCTCCCCAGTGGCCGCCGTCCCGCCCTGCGGGCGGTCCGTCCCGGCTCCACCGCCGTGGCGGGTACGGGGTGGCGCCGGACTTTGCCCGGGTTGCTCCTGCGCCGCGCCGGCTCGGCCGATGACGCCGAGCAACGCTCGGCTTGCCGTTCGTGGGAGGATCGCGCCGTGCCGTCGCTCTTCGCTTCATACCTGCGCGTGTACGAGCCGCTGACCGCCTTCGACCGGGATCGCCAGTCCTACTGGCGGCGCTACGTCGAGCAGGGGCGGGCCGTGGCGCCGGTCGAAGGGCCCGGCCGGCAGCGCACCTCGGTGATCGAGGCGCTCGGTGCCGGTTGGACGCGGCTGCCGGATCTGCCGGACGAGGCGTACGTGCTGGAGACCGACGAGACGCTGCTGGTGTGCCCGTGGAACCTGCGTATCCGGGTGGCTGAGGCGGCGTTGAGCGCACGGGACGGCGTACCGCCGGTGCTGGCCGACGCCTTCGTGCCGCCGGTGCTGGCCGGGCAGGCCAAGGCCGTGGTGGAGGACTGGCGCAGCGGTGCCCGGGTGCTGGAACACGGCGTCCCCCGCGTGCACGAGCAGATCGCGACCTGGGGCGTGCCGCTGCGCTGGTTCGTGCTCTTCGATGCGCAGGAGCGCAACCACGTCACCGTGCCGGACCGGCGCTCGCTGCGCTTCCGGACCGAGATCTCCAAGGCCCGCCGCCGCTCGTCCCGGGCGCTCGCGGTGCTCCGCAAGTCGGTCGGCGACGCGCCGATCACCGAGGCGGTGGAGGAGGCGGCCCGCTGGCTGGAGGAGTTCCACCCACGTTCGGTGGTTGAACTCGACTACGGCGGGCTCGTGGATCTGCTCTCCGACGAGACGTTGGCCGAGGACGACTCGCCGGAACTGGTCGCGGCCGGGCTGGCCGGGCTGTCCCGGGGCGAGGCGGAGGAGGCCTCGGCGGCGTACGACAAGTTGGTCGCCCGCTGGCGCGCGGTGCAACTTCTGGAGCGTTGCAATTAGGTCACCAATGTCCCTTTTCTGGGCGGCAATGCGAGGCTCCTTCGTAGTTGACGCATCACGAACCGTGATCATGAGTCCGATTAAGTTACTTTCTGGCGTGTAAAAGTCGTATAAATCGGGCATGGTTCATCCGTCCGTCTAGGGACGTTCGGCCGTTCGGCCCATGTCGGACATCGGGGACTAGCCGGACCATGGGAGACGCGTCGGCCGGCGGGACCCCGGCCGATGTCTATACATGTGGAGGAGTGACCGATGGCATCGCGAACGCACGAACCAGAGCCGCTACTCACACCGGCCGAGGTGGCGTCGATGTTCCGTGTCGACCCGAAGACGGTGACCCGTTGGGCGAAGGCTGGCAAGCTGAGCGCCATCCGGACCCTCGGCGGTCACCGCCGATACCGCGAGTCTGAGGTCAGGGCATTGCTGCAGGGTCAGATTCCGCAGCAGCGTCAGGGGGACTGACCGCACGGTTGATAACAGAGCTTCACGAAGGGCGGCGGACTCGTTCCGCCGCCCTTCGCCATGGTCGGGCCGGCGAAGTCCCGCAACGCCGGGCGAGACCGTCAGCCGGTCAGCTCGACGCGGATGCCCACCGTGCCACCCTCCCCCCGACGCAGCCGGCTGCCGAGCAGGGTCAGCCGGCCGATCACCCGGTACTTCTGCTTGATGAGGCCGCGGATGCGGTTGGTCGCGCCGGGGTCGTAGAGGCTCGCCCGGGCGGGTACCGCCTCGCCGTGCGGCCGGCCGCGTACGTCGCAGGGGGCCACCGTGACGTCCCCACTGCGGCGGATCCGTTTCACCTTGCCGGCGTCGGCCGCCGACCACACCGCCAGGGCGTCGCCGTCGCGCACCGCCCAGACCGGGGTCGGCACCGCACGACCGTCCTTGCGGAAGGTCGTCAGGAGGATGTACTTCTCGGCAGAGAGGCGGTCCAACGTGGTCACGCCGCCAGGATACGGGCGCTGCGGCCAACTGACCGGCCAGATAGCGTGAAGCATGTGACGGGGGAGCCACGGATCGGTGACGTCTTCGGGGAACTGCTGCGCGACGCGCTGGCCGTGGCGACGGGCATCGGTCCCCGGCCGCTGGCCGGTGGCCGCCTGCCCCGCCCGGTCATCGAGATCATCGAGCGGGACGACGGGCTGATCAACGGCGCACCGGCCGCTCACTATCTCGACGGACCAGAGGACTGGCAGCCGCACGACCACCGTGCGGTCGACCGGGTACACGGCGCGACACTTGACGTCGGTGTCGGTGGCGGACGGATCGCGCTGCTGTTGCAGGAGCGGGGCGTACTGGTCACCGGCCTGGACACCTCGGCCGGCGCGTTGCAGGTGTGCCGCCGCCGGGGCGTACGCGACCTGGTGCACGCCACAGTCGACGAGCACGCCGCGAGCGGGCGGCGGTACGACACCTTCCTGCTGCTCGGCAACAACCTCGGCCTGATGGAGGGGCGGGAACGGGCTCCCGCCTTCCTCGCCGCGCTGGCGGCGCTGGCCCGCCCCGGCGCACAGGTGATCGCCCACGGCACCGACCCGTACGGCACCCGGGATCCGGTGCACACCACGTACCACGAGCACAACCGGCGGCGGGGGCGCCTCGGCGGGCAGTTGCGGCTGCGCCTGCGCTACCGCGAGCTGGGTACTCCCTGGTTCGACTACCTGGTCTGTTCGCCGGAGGAGCTCGCCGAGCTGGTGCACGGCTCCCCTTGGAAGTTGGTCGACGTGGACAACCACGACGCCCCGTACTATCTCGCCACCCTGAAACTGACCGGCTGAACCGGCGACCCGCGGAAATGTTGGGAAGGGCTCCCTGCTCCGCCGGAGGCGGCAGCAGGGAGCCCTTCCCGACACCTCAAACCTGAACGGTCGGCGGAAGCTGCTCCGGGGGGAGCCCGCCGTCGCCGTCGACCACCTCGTCGGGCTGGCCGTCCTCGTCGATGTCGACCATCGTGACGTCCACCTTGCCGTCCCCGTCGGTGTCGAACTGGAACAGGTCGGCCTTGCCGTCCCCGTCGGTGTCGACCACCCACACGTCGGTGCGGCCGTCGTTGTTGGTGTCGGCACGCAGCAGTTCGACGCGCTCGTCGCCGCGCGTCTCGACGGTCCCCTCGGCGCCCGTGCCGTCCACGGTCTCCGGTGCCTGGCTCATCTGCTCGTCCTTCCCTCGGTTGTCGGCGGTCTTACCCGATCCCGCCCGCCCCCACGCATGGCACCGGTGCCGGCGCTGCATAGGGTCGCAGCATGACTGAGCGGAGCGTACGGGCTGACACCCGGCGTGGCGGCGACCCCGCGCGTCGCAGGCGTCAGCCGGGGACCGATTCTCACGGTGCGGTGGTGTCGCGATGACTGAGCGGTTCGTGGTGGTGGGTGCCGGCACGATGGGTCTCGGCATCGCGTACGTGGCGGCCGGCAGCGGTCACACCGTGGAGCTTGTCGAGGTGGACCGGGAGCGTGGTGTCGCGGCGGTGCGGCGGCTCACCGAACTCGGCGAGCGGGCCGTGCGGCGGGGCAGACTCAGCGCCGAGCAGGCCGCTGCCGACCGGGAACGGATCACCCTGCGGGCAGGGCTCGCCGAGGTCGCACCGGCACCGGACGTGGTCGTGGAGGCGGTACCGGAACGGGTCGATCTCAAGCGTGCCGTGCTCGCCGAGGCGGAGGCACTGCACCCGGCGCTGCTGGGCAGCAACACCTCAAGCATTCCGATCGCCGACCTGGCGGCGGAGCTGACCCGGCCGGAGCGTTTCTGCGGGTTGCACTTCTTCAACCCGGTCTGGGCGATGGCGCTGCTGGAGATCGTGGTCGGGCCGGCCACCTCCCCGGAGACCACGGACGCGGCCGTCACGCTCGCCGGTCGACTGGGCAAGGACCCGGTCGTCGTACGCGACATGCCGGGCTTCGCCACGTCACGGCTCGGCGTGACCCTCGGGCTGGAGGCGATCCGGATGGTCGCTGACGGGGTCGCCAGCCCCGCCGACATCGACAAGGCGATGGTGCTCGGCTACCGACACCCGATCGGGCCGCTGGAACTGACCGACCTGGTCGGTCTGGACGTGCGCCTGGACATCGCGCGGACGTTGCAGGCCGCGTACGGCGACCGGTTCGCCCCGCCGCCGCTGCTGGTGGAGCTGGTCGCCGCCGGTCGGCTGGGCAAGAAGTCCGGGCACGGCTTCTACCGGTGGACCGATGGGGTGCGCTCGGGCGGCAGCGAGCCTCTCGCGACCCCCGGCGGCGCTTCGGAGGGGCCGACCCCGGGCGGTGCCGGCTCGCCGGAGGCGGCACGATGAGCGGACTGCGGGTCGAGGAGCAGCCGGACCGACTGGTGGTCACGCTGAACCGGCCGGAGAAGCGCAACGCCATCGACGCCGACCTGATCGCGGCCCTGCACGAGGTCTGCGCCGAGTTGGAGGCACGCCCCCGGATGCTGCTGCTGACCGGCGGCACCGACGGGATCTTCGCCGGCGGGGCCGACATCGCCCAACTGCGGGAGCGTGGCCGGCTGGACGCACTGGCCGCGATCAACTCGGCGGCCTTCGCCCGGATCCGGGCGCTGCCGATGCCGACCGTGGCGGCGATCGACGGCCCGGCCCTCGGCGGCGGCGCCGAGCTGGCGTACGCCTGCGATCTTCGGGTCTGCTCCGAGCGGGCGGTCTTCGGCCAGCCGGAGGTGCGGCTCGGCATTCTGGCCGGTGCCGGCGCCACCCACCGATTGCCGGCGCTGGTGGGCGAGACCCTGGCCAAGGAGCTGTTGTTCACCGGCCGGCGGGTGGACGCTGCCGAGGCGCTGCGCATCGGCCTGGTGAATCGGGTGGTGGCCACGCCGGACGAGCTGCTGCCGGCGGCCCACGGGCTGATCGACGAGATGGCCAAGGGTTCGGCGTTGGCGCTGCGGTTGACCAAGCTCGCCGTCGACGCCCCGGCCGCCGCGCATCCACAGCTGGACCTGGTCAGCCAGGCGGTGCTCTTCACCGACGAGGAGAAGCAGCGCCGGATGACGGAGTTCCTGGAACGGCGGCGCGGACGCTGAGGCACCCGCAAGCAGCGACGGCCGCACCGCGTCGCGGTGCGGCCGTCGGCGTCGGCTGGATCAGGAGGCCAGCGCGGCCAGCGGCACCTCGGCGTCGGCGAGCGCCCGGATCACCGCAGCCGACTCGCTGAAGCCGATGATCAGCACCGCGTCGGCCCCGAACTCCTTGATCTGCTTGGCGCCCTCGCCGAAGTTGATCGGGGCGGCCTCGGCGTCCTCTCCCGGCTCGTAGCCGAGCAGCTTCACCTTGTCGCCGCCGAAACCGGCCCGCTCCAGCTCGGCCCGGACGACCTCCTGGAGCCCCTTGCCGTAGGAGTCCTCACGCGCCACGATAGCGATCTTCCGCGGCCCGTCCCGAAGGATCACGTCGGCCAGCGCCCGCCCCTGAAGGCTGTCCGGCGGGGCGGTGCGGAAGTAGAGGCCCTTGTCGTCGGCCTCGGTGAGGTCCGCCGCGGTGTTCGACGGGGAGAAGAGGATCAGACCGGCGTCCACCACGTCGGGCAGTACGGCCGCGGAGATGCCCGAGCCACCGGCACCGATGATCACGTGTACGCCGGCATCGACGTGACTGGCCACGGTCGCCTTGGCCACGGCCGGGCTGGTGCCGTCGTCACCGTCGATCCAGACCACGTCCTCGCCGAGCACCCCACCGGCCGCGTTGATCTCCTTGAGCGCCAGCGCCGCGCCGGCCGCCAACGGCGGGTTGGCCAGCGCCAGGTCACCGGTCTTGGGCAGCAGACCACCCAGGACCAGCGGCGCGCCGCTCTCCGGGTCAGGGAAGTCGGCGTCCTGCCGCTTCGCCTTCGGCGGTGCCTTCTTGCTGGCCGTGGACTCGTCCCCGGCGCCGACGAACTCCGTCTTGGCATCGTTGAGCTGTTGACCGTCGAAGTGCAGGGTGGCGTAACTGGCGGTGGCCGGCTCGCCCGCGTCCGTGAAGCCGGCTCGGGTGATCGACACGCTGCGGTACTCGATGTCGGTGCCCTGGCGGGCCAGCCGGAGGCACTGACTCGCCGTGGTGCAGCTGGTGCCGTTGTTCGTGACGCCCACGATCTGCTTGGCGATGTCCGCAGGGTCGGTCGACCCGGCCAGCTGCGCCGCGAGCGCGCTGATCAGCACCGCGTCGTACGCCTCGGCGGCGTAGAGGTAGTCGGTCAACCTCGGGTCCACGGACCGTAGCCGGTTCTTGAAGTCGTCCGGCAGCGGCGTGAGCGGGGTGGTGCCCTTCATCCCGTCGACCAGGCCGGCGCGATCCTTCAACTCCTCCGGGTACGAGTTGAGCATGTTGCCGTCCGTGCCGTAGAGGCGCACCTGTTGGGTGGTCGCCTCCTCGGGCTGGTCTTCCCCGCAGGCACTGGTGGCGAGCAGGACCGTGGCGCAGACAGCCAGGATGGCCGTCCGCGAGCCGCGCGACATGTGCATGGTCGTCCTTCCTCGGGCGAAGGTCCGCTGCGCAGACTAGCGTGCCGTGACGGGCGGCGGGACCGTGGAGGCAGGTCTATCCGCAGGTCGCCTCCACCATGTGCGGAGAGTAACCGGAGTGGGCTCCTTGACCGGCACCCGTACTGTGCGGTCCGTGACCGACTCGCCACAGCAGATGTTCGAGGATGCCGCCGCCATCCTCAGCTCGGCCCTCGACGGGGACTCCGAGGCGGTGGTGGGGACCTTCGACGCGGTGGTGGACCGGGCCGGCCTGTCCGGGGCGTACGACGTGGCGTGGTGCCTGGCCGCGACGATGGTCGGGGATCCGGTGCCGCCCGGGGCCTGTGCGCTCGACTTCCCCGGGATCGACCAGGCCGGGTACGACGCTCGGTGGGTGGCTCGTTTCGTCAGCGCGTACGCCAACGCCGACCTCGACACCGCGCGGGCGCTGTTCGGCGCGGCGGCCGCCGACGGGCTGCTGCCGGAGTGCCTGCTCACCCTGGCCGGCTCGACCGTGGCGACGCTGCGGCATCGGGCCGCCTGACCGTTCGAGTCGGTCAACGCGCCCGGCGCGGCGCTCATGCCGGCGAATGGATAAGTGTCGTCGCGTAGCGGGAAAGCAGCTCGTGCCAACCGGCGGTCAGGGCTTGTCGGTAGCCCTCCGCCGCCGAGCCGTGCCGGTCGAAGTGCCGGTGCGTCACCTCGATGAGGGTGCCGGATTCGGCGGGCGTGAAGAGCACCTCGACCTCGCTGGCCTGCGCCGGGTCGGGCACCGGTGCGCGATCCGCGCCGATCTGCCAGGTGAACACCAGCCGGCGGGGTGGATCCCAGGTCAGCACCCGCCCCCAGTCGTTGCGGAAGCCGTATGGCCCGACCTCGTAGAGCATCCCGCCGGGGCGTGGCTCCATGCCCAACTCGGCCAGGATCTCCGGGCCCGACCAGGTGTACTCCATCACCCACCAGTCGGCGAGCCGACCGGTGAAGACCTCGTACGCCCGCTCGGCGGGGGCGGGCACGCGCAGGGTGTTGCGGAGCGCGAACCGCTCAAGGTCCTGCTGGATGTCGGTAGGATCGGCCATCCCCTGTCCCATAGGCCCGGACCATACCGGCTCATGCCCCGGTGCGCAGCTTCCCCCGATGTCCGTCCCGCCTGATGATCGTCGTACTCGTCGATATCGATCGATCATGTGCTGCCGATGCGCCTTCGTGCCGGGATGGCCGTCCGCAGAGCGGGTATGCGTGGCGGGACGTCGCCGGGCGGTCCGCGACGGTGAGGCGGAGCGGGACATGACAGACAGCGAAGAGCCCTCGGTGTCCAGTGCCGGGCAGCCGACCGGTCCGAACGGTGGCGGTGAGCCGGAGCCGGACGTGCTGCTCGACGTCCCGAAGGTCTCGGTCAAGTCGATCCAGCTCTCCGTGGACCGGCTGGACGCCGACCTGTCCCTGCGGGCCCGGCTCGCCGGTCTGCTTCAACTCGACGCCGGCGTCCGCGTGCACGTCGAGGGCGTCGAACTCGACATCGAGGGCGTGGAGGCGCAGGCCCTGCTGAAGGTGCGTCTGGAGAAGTTGGTGACGATCCTCGATCGCGCGCTGACCACCATCGATCGGAACCCGCAGGTGATCGACGCGCTGGCCCGCACCGCGAGCGCGGCGTTGGAAGACGTGAACCGGGTGGCGGGAACGGCTGCCGACGTGAGCGAACAGGTGGCTGCCGCTGCCGGACCCGCCGTCGGGCAGGCCGTGGGCCGGGCCGAACCCGCTGTCGGGCGGCCTGGCCCGGTGACGGACCGGGCTGCACCTGTCGCTGCCCGGTCCGCTGGGACGGTGGGCCAACCGCTCGCTCGACCTGGCCGGCCCCTCGGCGAGCAGGAGAATTCCACCGGCCCGTCGAGCCCGGCCGCCGACGGGCCGGGTCCGGTGGCTGCACGGCCGGGCAGGCCGGGTCCGGTGGCTGGGCGGCCGAGCGGTGCGACGGATGACCTGGGCCAGCAGGTGGGTGCCATCGGCGCGGTCGCTGGCCGGGCGCCCGGACGCGAGCCGGACGACCGGGATCGGGGCCAGGCTCGGGTCGAGGGCCGGGCTCGGGATCAGGGCCAAGGTCGGGAGCCGGAGCCGGCCGAGGACCGGGATTCGAGCCGGGGCCGGGACGTGGGCCGAGGTGAACAGGGTGGCGGGAGCGGCCGGAGTCAGGATGGGCCCGCGTCGCCGGAGCATGGCCCGCCCGCTCACGGCGAGACGTCCGGCACTCGGCAGTTGGCCGAGCAGGCGGGAGAGACGCTCCTACGGGCCGGGCGCAGCGTGTGGGAAGCGATCCAGGGCGGTGTGGCGCAGAGCCGACAGCAGGACCGGTGAGCCGGTCGGCGTGCCGAGCGCGGACGAGCACCGGGGTGGATCGTCCGACACGCCCGATGGTCCGCCGGCTGAGGCCGGAAGGGTCTCAACTGGTCGGGCCGCAACCCCGGCGCAGCCAAGCGACGCGAGAGCCGCGTCCGCTACCGTCCCGAGGGCCAGCCGACCACCCGCCACCGCACGAGACACCGCAACTCGCGCCCTCCACCGCCCCGGAGACCCCGCCTTACCGCAACCCGCGCCGCCACAGCAGGAGGAGATCGGCTTTCAGCCGGTGAGCCGACCCAACCCGGGCAGGAAACGCCCGACTCGTCCTGCGTAGCGGCGGTAGCAGTTAGAGCAGCAGCGCGAGCCAGGCCATGTCGTCACACCTCTCAGTCGGTGCAGCAGTTGTCGGCGCAGCCCGAGGTTCGGCCGGTGGTCTCCGCGACCGGAACGGGTGCGCAGTCGTCGCAGTGCTCGCCGCGCCACGCCTGTACGCCTTCCCTGACCGCGACCCCGGCGATGACGAGGGCGGCGATCGGGTCGGCCCAGGACCAGCCCCACAGGGCGTTGAGCAGCAGACCGACGAGCAGCACCGCAGACAGGTACGTGCACAGCAACGTCTGGGTGGAGTCGGCCATGACCGTGGCGGAACCGAGTTCACGGCCGGTGCGCCGCTTGGCGGCGACGAGCAACGGCATGACGATCAGCGACGCCACGGCCAGGCCGATTCCGACCGGGCTGGCATCGGCGTCACCGCCGGCCAGCAGCGAGCGGAGAGCGTCGAAGGTCACCCAGGCGGCCAGGGCGAAGAAGGAGAGGCCGATCAGCCGCAGCGCCAGCCGTTCCCGCTCCTCGGGCATCCGGGAGCGGAACTGCCAGATCACCACGGCGGCGCTGGAGACCTCGACGAACGAGTCCAGGCCGAAGCCGATCAGCGCGGTGGAGGAGGCCGCCGCTCCGGCGGCGATGGCGACCAGACCCTCCAGAAGGTTGTAGCCAGCGGTGGCGTAGGCGAGCCACAGGCTGCGTCGGGACAGCACCGCCCGGCGTTCGGGAGCCAGTGCCCTCGTGCTCACGCCCACGTCCCGTTCGGGATGCCGGAGAACCGGTTGGTCGGCGACCACCGGCCGTCGTTGCCCCCTGCCGCGAGTTCGACGAAGGGCAGCGGGCAACTCGGGCTGTCGGCGCAGGCGATCAGGTCGTCACAGCCGGCGGAGATGGCGGCCCGCAGGGTGTCGCGGATGACGGCCAGGTCCGCCAATTTCCGCTCGACCTCGGCGAGCTTGTTCCTGGCCCGGGCTTGCAGGCCGCTGTCAGGCCGCCGGCCGTGCCGGTGGCGACCGGCGTCGAGCAGTTCGGTGACCTCGTCGAGAGTGAAGCCCAGACGCTGGGCCGTCTTGATGATGCGTAGCAGGGTGACCGACTCGGCCGGATAGATCCGGTGCCCACCCGGTGACCGCTGCGGTGCGGCGAGCAGGCCGCGGCGCTCGTAGTAGCGCAGGGTCTGGCGGTTGACGCCGGCCGCGTCGGCCAACTCCCCACTGCGCAGCCCGTACGTCGTCATCGGCGTCGCCGTACGGCGGAGACACGGTCGGCGAGAGCGTCGAGCACGTCGACATGCCCGGCTGGCACGCGGACGTCCAAGGTCAGCGAGGCCGGATCGGGTCGGAACAGGTCGAAGGCGAAGAACGAGCAGCACGACGACTCGCGGGCGGTCAGATCGCGGGCCGTCTCCTCCACCTGCGTCGCGTTGTCGAGTCGCAGCCGCAGATGCTGCGCCGACACCCGCTCCGCCGCTCGTACCGCCGCGCCGAAGAACCGGTCGAATTCGGCGAGCCGCAACGGCCGTTGCGCCGTCGGCAGGGTGCACGCATCCGGCGCCCACGCCGCTCCGGTGGTGATGTCCTGGTCACTCATACCTCGACGGTAAGCCTGTACCCAGGTACCGGATGCAAGCTCGGGGCCGGGCATTGACCCCACGTGATTGTTTGGTCGGATGACCGTGGATGACCCGGACCCGGTATGGGTCGCACTGCGTCTCGTCAGCGCGCTTCTCAGCCTTGCCGTGGTCGTCCTCGGCGTGCGGGTCGCGGTGACGCGGCGGTTTCCCGTGGTCTGGGTACGGGCTGCTCGGCTGACCGAGAGCCAGCGGTCCCAGCCCCTCCGTCGTGGTGGCTTCCTCGCACTGCTCGGTGCGAGCCTGCTCGTGCAGCAGGTGCCGCTTCTCGCCCCCGTGCCCGCCGTGGCCGGACGGGCTCTGTTCGCACTGGCACTGCTTCTGCTCGTGGGCGCGGTGGGATGGTTCGTCCTGCTCCGGCGCTGAGATCAACCAGCGGAGAGGCGCAAAAGCAAAACGCCGACCGGCGTTTCCGCTGATCGGCGTTGCAATAGCCCGGCGAAAGGCTATGTGGCCAGGGGCGGGGTCGAACCGCCGACCTTCCGATTTTCAGTCGGACGCTCGTACCAACTGAGCTACCTGGCCGTGGTGCTCGGCTCATGCTACCCAACCTGCGGGATCGCCGCTGGGACGGGTCGCATGCCCCGATACGCAGAACGCCGCGCGAGCTGCGCGGCGTCAGCGCTTGCGGTCCTGACGGGACTTGAACCCGCGACCTCCGCCTTGACAGGGCGGCGAGCACTCCAACTGCTCCACAGGACCTTGCTGGTGTTGCCTCCGGCCTGAGCCGAACCGTGCCCCCAACGGGATTCGAACCCGTGCTACCGCCTTGAAAGGGCGGCGTCCTGGGCCGCTAGACGATGAGGGCGGCCCCGCCATCATTGCACACTCGCAACGTTGAGCGGACTTGCTCCCATCCGGCCCCGCCGGAGGCTTCGAAAGCATACGTGATGGCGTACCGGTCGACCAAACCGGTATGGCGGCAGCCACAACGGCCCGAAAAACGCCAGCTCGGAGCCGGTCTAGGTGAGCCTGGCGACGCCGTGGTCACGCTTCAGGCCGGCGATCAACTTCGTGCAGGCGGCGAGGGTGGCCGAGCGGTTACCGCCCCCGTCGTGCAGCAGGACCACGGCTCCGGGGCGGGCCGACCGCTTCACCCGCTTCTCGATGGTGGCCGCGGTCGGCTTGGCCCAGTCCTGTGGGTCGACGGACCAGTGCAACGAGCGCATGTCGAGCTGCTTGGCGACCTTCACCACCTCGGCGGTCCACCTGCCACCGGGCTGCCGGTAGAACGGCACCTTCGCGTCCGGCACCGCCCGCCGGATCTCCCGGTTGGTGCGTACCAGGTCGGCGCGGATCTCGGAGACCGGCCGCCGGGCGAGATCCAGATCGTGGTTCCAGCTGTGGTTGCAGAGCTGGTGCCCCTCCCGGACGATCCGCCGCAGCAGGCCCGGATGCTTGCGGACCTGCCTACCCACCACGCAGAAGGTGGCGGTCACCTTGGCCGCCTTCAGCCGGTCGAGCACCTTCGGCGTCCAGGCCGGGTCCGGACCGTCGTCGAAGGTGAGGGCCACCTTGTCGGTGCCGGTGGTGCGGATCAGTCCGGCCGGCAGTTTCACCGGCAGCGGCCGCAGCCGCGGCTTCGGCGGCACGGCGCGGGTCGGCGACGGGGCCGGCTCCGGCGGCAGAGCGGCCGAGGGCGGCGGACTGGACGGGGCGGTGGGCGTTGGGGTGCCGCCGCCGCAGCCGGCGACGAGCAGGACGACCAGGCCGGCGAGGGACGCCAGTAGGGCACGGTGACGCATCGTTCGCTCCCGAGAAGGGTTCGGGGTACGCGGACGCCCCGACGCTAGTTCACCCGACTCGGGGGGACCCACTGCGGGTCAGGAGGCGGCCGGACGGTTCAGCGAATCGTGCAGGGCGACGGTGAGGGAGACCGCCTCGGTCAGGTCGGTCGGGTGGACCACCCCGGTGGGCAGGGCCCGGGCCGGCCAGCCCGGCCCGGCCGCGAGCACCAGCATCGGCCGGCTCGACGCGGTGAGCAGTGCGGTGAGTTGGGCCGGGTCGGCGGTGGCCCGAGTCTGCGACCAGAGCACCACGGCGGCCGGACCGGTCCGGTCGATGGCGGCGAGCAGTGCCGTCGTCGGCACCCGGGCACCGAGCATCCGGTAGCCGACCCCGGCCTCGGCCAACGCTGCGGCAAGCGCCTCCAGCGGCAGGCTGTGCTGCTCCTCGTCGGCGCAGGAGAGCAGGACGCGGGGCGTCCCGGGGGCGGGGCCGGCGGACGCTGCCACGCTGAACGCCGCCGAGATGCATCGGGTCACCAGGTGCTCGACCTCGATCAGCGCACCGGTGGCGGCGTGCCGCTCGCCGATACCGACGAGCAGCGGGCGCAGCAGCCGGTCCCAGGTCGCGACCACGCCGTCGGCGGCGATGGCGCGGCCGATCGTTTCACTGATCGCCGCGGCGTCCAGGCGCATCGCGGCGCGGGCCAGTCCCCGGGCCGCCGGCCCGGCCCGGCCGACCGGGATGGTCGTACCACCGCCGTCCCGTCGGCGTACGGCACGGGAGATGTCGACAGGCGCGAGGGCGTCGGGTGCCTGACGGGCCCACCGGGCCGCCTCGGCAGGGCTCACCCCTTCGGCGGTGAGCCGTCGCATCACCTCGAGCCGAGCCAGATCTGCCGGTGTGTAGCGCCGGTGGTGGCCCGGAATGTGCTGGCTGGGCCCGAGGCCGTACCTCTGGTGCCAGGTGCGCAGTGTGGTCACCGCGACCCCCAGGCGCTGGGCGACCACGCCCGCGCTCAGCGCCTCATCGGCCACCCGGCCGCTCCGGCGCGTCGTCGGCCGGCTGCCCGGGCGGTACCGAGGGTTGCAGCAGCCGATCCAGGACGCCACCCAGCCACGGCGCGTAGGCGTCGGGCTCCTGGCGGAGCGCGGCGGCGAGCTGGGCCGGCTCGGCCCAGCGCAGTTCCGCCACCTCGGTCGGCTCGGGCCGTAGTGACCCGTCGGGGTGGAACTCGCCGCGCAGGACGTGGTCGTACTCGACCTCGACCCGCCCGGTGGCCGGATCCTCGGCACGGTAGACGTAGACGCCGATCTCGCTCAACGGCACCGGCCCGGCACCCAACTCCTCCGCCAGCCGCCGGTTGGCGGCCTCGGCCAGGGTCTCGCCCGGCTGGGGATGGCCGCAGCAGGAGTTCGCCCAGCGCAACGGGAAGCGGGTCTTCGTCGCGGCGCGCCGCTGAAGCAGCACCCGGCCGTCCGGTGCCACGAGCAGTACGGAGAACGCCCGGTGCAGCTGACCGGGCGGTTGATGGGCGGCGGCGACCGTGGCCTTCCCGACGGGCTGCCCGGTGTCGTCGACCAGTTCGACGAGGTGGCTCTCCCGGGACTGCGGCATCAGCGCCACTCTCCGTTCCTGAGCTCAGGGCTCGGCGCTGCCTCGTTCCTCGTGCTCACCGAGGCTCCCCGGTGATCCGGCTGGCGGCGAGCTTGCCGGAGATGAGCACCATCGGTACGCCGACACCGGGCTGGGTGCCCGAGCCGACGAACACCACGTTGGACAGTGAGCGGTGCAGGTTCGACGGTCGGAACGGGCCCGTCTGGAACAGCGTGTGCGCGGAGGCGAACGGCGTACCGGCCGCCATGCCCTGCTCGGCCCACTCGGCCGGGGTGATCGCCCGCAGCACCTCGACACCCGCGCCGAAGCCGACGTAGCCGCGCTCCTCCAACGTGGCGATGAGCTGGTCGGTGTAGCGGGCGGTGAGGTCGCCGCGCCAGTCGAAGGGCGCCCGGTCGAGGTTCGGCACCGGAGCCAGCACGTAGTAGGTGTGCCGGCCGGTCGGTGCCACCGCCGGATCCGTCCGGCTCGGGTTGGTGACCAGCAGGGACGGGTCGGACATCAGGTTTCCGCGCCGGATGACCTCGTCGAAGGTGCCCTGCCAGGCTCGGCCGAAGTGGATGTTGTGGTGGGCGATTCGGCTGTAGCCCTGGGTCGAGCCGACGTGCAGCACGACACACGAGGGCGAGTAGGTGAGCCGGCGCTGCCGGACCGGCGGCAGCAGGTCGCGGTAGGCGACCGGGAGGTCGGGGTTGAGCACCACCGCGTCGGCCGGGACGAACTCCCCGTCGGCGGTCACCACCCCGGTGGCCCGCCCGTTCGCGGTCTCCACCCGGGTCACGGTGGTCCCGTACCGGATGCGTACGCCGTGCTTTTCGGCGGCACCGGCCAACCCTCGGGAGACCGCGTGGATGCCGCCGCGCGGGAAGAAGACCCCGGCCACCGAGTCGAGGTACGCGATGACCGCGTAGATGGCCAGCGCGTCGTGCGGGGCGAGACCGGCGTACATCGCCTGGAAGGAGAAGATCCGTCGGGTACGCGGATCCCGGAAGAACTGGTCGATCTTGGTTTGCAGCCGCCGGAAGGCGCCGGTGGCGACGAGTTTTAGCAGGTTGCCGGTGAGCAGGTCGGTCGGCGCGTCGAGATTGCGTTCGATGAAGTCGGTCCGCTCCAGACGCCACAGGTTGCGCGCGAAGTCGACGAACCGTAGGTAGCCGTCGGCCTCCCGGGGCCCGCAGACCCGGGAGATCTCCGCCGCCATGGCGGCGGTGTCGGTGAGCACGTCCAGCGTGGAACCGTCCGGATAGTAGGCACGGTAGGCCGGGTCGAGCGGCACCAGGTCGAGCCAGTCGGTCAGCTCCTCGCCCACCGCGGCGAGCGCCTCGGCGATGAGATCGGGCATGGTGAGCACCGTGGGGCCGGTGTCGAACTCGTAGCCGTCGACGCTGAGCCGACCGGCCCGCCCACCCGGCACCGGCTCGCGTTCCAGCACGGTCACCTGGCGTCCGCTGCCCGCCAGGTGCAGCGCGCAGGCCAGCCCGCCGAGCCCGGCCCCGACAACCACCACCCGATCAGTACGCCCGTCAACGGTCCGCACCGGCGACCACCTCTCTGTGCAGGAAGCCCATCATGCCCTCCGGTGCGTGGCGGCGGTCGCGAGGCCGACAAGCGCGGTACGGGCGGTCTCGTCGACGGCGACCGCGTCGAGTGCGGCCAGCGCGTCCTCGACCCGCTCGTCGATCATCCGCTCGATCCGTCGTACGGCGCCGGTGTCGACCACGACCTCGGCGAGCCGGGCGATCTCCGGCTCGTCGGCGCGCCGGCCGGCGCTGTCGAGTGCCCGCAGCTGGGTCGGGGTGGCCAGTTCCCGGGCCAGGACGAGCAGCGCCGTCGGCTTGCCGGTACGCAGGTCGTCGCCGGCCGGCTTGCCGGTGGTGGTCGGGTCACCGAAGACACCGAGCAGATCGTCGCAGAGCTGGAAGGCCTCGCCGACGGCGACGCCGTAGCGGGTGTACGCGGCGGCCAGCGCACTGTCGCCGTCGACGCCGGCAAGGCTGGCACCGAAGAGCAGCGGCCGTTGCACGGTGTAGCTGGCGGTCTTGTACCGGGCCACCCGGAGCGCCCGATCCACCGACCAGCTCTGCGGTTCGGTCTCGCCGAGAACGTCGAGGTACTGCCCGGCGACCGTCTCCACCCGCATCCGGTCGTAGCCGCGCCGTACCTGGAACAGCCGGTCCGCCGGCAGATCGGCGAGGGCCAGCAATTGGTCGGCCCAGACCATGCAGAGATCACCTATGAGCACGGCGACGGCCTCGCCGAAGCGGCCGGAGTCGCCGTTGCGACCCGAAGCGGCGTGCTGGGTGGCCACCGCCACGTGGGCGGTCGGTCGGCCGCGCCGGGTGGCCGAGGCGTCCATCACGTCGTCGTGCACCAGCGCGAAGGTGTGCAGCACCTCCAAGGTGGCCAGTGCGGGCAGCACCGGCGTGACCGGCGTGTCACCGCCGACCGCGCCACGCCATCCCCAGTAGGCGAACGTGGGCCGGACCCGCTTTCCGCCGGAGAGGACGCAGTCGCGGGCGGTGGCGGCGAAGCCGCCCATCGCCGGGTCGATCGCGGCGAGCGCGTCGACCTCGGCGGTCAGGAACTCGGCCAGCGTGTTGTCGACGGCCGTGACGATGTCGCGCGTGTACGCGGCCAGTACGGCAGCGATCGGGTCGTCTCCACCGATCGGCTGCTCAGGCACCACGCGAAGGAGGTTACCCGTTGGTCCGTCGCTGGCCATGCCGACGAGCGTACCCTAAGGTCTCAAGTTGCGTCGATTGGTGCGTCGAATCAGAGGAGGGGCCGGTGGACCTGGATCTCGCCGCTGCCTACGACAGATGCCGTGAGCTGCACAGACGCCACGGCCGCACCTACTATCTCGCCACCCGGCTGCTGCCCGCATGGAAACGGCGGCATGTGCACGCTTTGTATGGATTCACCCGCTACGCCGACGAGATCGTCGATCAGACCGACGCCCTGCCACCGGCGGAGCGCGCGGCACGGCTGGACGACTGGGGGGGACGGTTCGTCGCCGGGCTGCACGGCGCCCAGGTGACCGATCCGCTGCTTCCGGCGGTGCTGCACACCATCGCCGTCTTCGACCTCGACCGGGAGGACTTCGCCTCGTTCCTCAAGAGCATGGCGATGGATCTGACCGTCACCTCCTACCGCACCTACGAGCACCTGCTGGACTACATGGAGGGATCGGCAGCGGTCATCGGCACGATGATGCTGCCCATCCTGGGCAGCTCGGATCCGGTGGCGGCCCGCGAGCCCGCCCGGCAGCTCGGCTTCGCGTTCCAGCTGACCAACTTCATCCGGGACGTCGGCGAGGACCTGGCCCGGGGACGGACGTACCTGCCCGACGAGGACCTGGCCGCCTTCGGCGTGACCCGGGACGACCTGGTGGCCTGTCACGCCGCCGGACGAGCCAGCGGGCCCGTTCGCGAACTGATCCGGTACGAGGTGACCCGAGCCCAGGCGCACTACCTCGCCGCAGCGCCGGGCGTGGTGCTGCTCGACGGCGCCTCACAGGCCTGCATCCGCACCGCCTACCTGCTCTACGGGGGGATCCTCGACGAGGTGGCCGCCCAGGACTACGACGTCTTCGCCCGTCGCGCCACCGTCCCGCAGCGGCGTCGGCTGGGGGTGGCGACCCGCGCCCTGCTGACCCCGGCCGGCAGCCCGGTGGCGGTGCCCGGACCGCGGCTGCGGTGAGCGAGCGTACCGCCGTCGTGTTGTTCACCCGCGACCTGCGGGTGCACGACCACCCGGCACTGGCGACCAGCTGCGCCGCCTTCGACCGCGTGGTGCCGCTCTATGTGCTGGATCCCGCGCTCGCGGAACTGTCGCCGAACCGCACCCGCTTCCTGCACCAGAGTCTTGCCGCGCTCCGCGAGGCGCTGCGTGCGCTCGGCGGTGACCTGGTGCTGCGGCACGGCGATCCGGTGGCCGAGACCGTCCGGCTGGCCGGCGAGGTGGGCGCCGAGGCTGTCGCGCTCTCCGCCGACGTCTCCCGGTTCGCGGCCCGCCGGGCACAACGCCTGCGTGCCGAGTGCGACCGGCACCGACTGCATCTGAGGTTCTTCCCCGGCCTGACGGTGGTCGAGCCGGCGGAACTGGCCCCGGGCGGCGGTGACCACTACCGGGTGTTCAGTCCGTACCACCGGGCGTGGAGCGCGCGATCGTGGCGGGAGGAACTGTCCGCACCGGCGACCGTGAGGTTGCCGGCCGGCGTGCCGGTCGGACGTCTCCCGGCGCTGCCGCCGGGAGAGTCGCCGGACGTGGTGACCGGCGGAGAGGACGAGGCGCGGCGTCGGTTGGCGCGGTGGCTGCCCGACGTCCCGGGCTACGGCGACCGGCACGACGACATGGCCGGCGACGCCACCTCCCGGCTCAGTCCCTACCTGCGCTTCGGCTGCCTGTCACCGTTGACCGTGGCCAACGCGATCGACGACCGGGAGTCCCCGTTCGTCCGGCAGCTCTGCTGGCGCGACTTCTACCACCAGGTGACCGCCGCCTTTCCCGACCTGCCCCGCAAGGCGTACCGCCGTCGGGCGACCGAGCACTGGCGCTACGACGAGCAGGCCCTCGCCGCCTGGACCGAGGGGCGCACCGGCCTGCCGGTCGTGGACGCCGGCATGCGGCAGCTACGGGCGCAGGGATGGTTGCACAACCGGGCCCGGCTGATCACCGCCGGCTACCTCACCAAGACCCTCGGGCTGGACTGGCGGGACGGGCAGGCGGTCTACTTCCGCTGGCTGCTCGACGGCGACATCGCCGACAACTCGGGCAACTGGCAGTGGGTCGCCGGCACCGGCAACGACACCAGGCCGTACCGGGGATTCAATCCGGTCCGGCAGGCCGAGCGGTACGACCCCGACGGCGCGTACGTGCGGCGGTGGGTGCCCGAGCTGGCGTCGGTGGCCGGCGTGGCGGTGCACCAGCCGTGGCGACTGCCCGACGCGCTGCGCCGCACACTCGACTACCCGCCGCCGCTGGAGCCACCCGGCGAACCCCCGGTCTGGTTGCGCTAGTCGGCCCAGACCGTCACCTTCAGCAGGAGCCCGCCGTTGCCGACGCTGTTGACCGCCTGTACCCAGCCTGGGCGGCCCTGCGACGTCGTGAAGCACTTCTGCTGGTTGCCGCCGCCGATGTAGGTGCTCGTGGCACCGTCCCGGCCGGCCACCCGGTAGGTGCGGCAGCGATCGCGGGCCCCCTGCTCCGGCCCCGCGTTGCTGTCGTCGTGGAGCTGACTGTGCCGGGCGCTGCCGTAGAGCACATACCCCCAGTCCAGGTAGAGATCGACGGTGGCGTCCTGGACGTACCTGCGTTCGGCCCGACCGTCGTCCAGGTCGACTCCGGTTTGCTTGTCGAGTTGCACCACGTCGCTGAAGACGACGGTGCCGGCATCATCGACGACCGGCTCGGCGGAATCGCCGGTGCGTGGGCCGGACGTCGGGTCACTGGAGGGGGACCGGCTGGCCGTGGTCGGGGACGCGTCGTCCGGCGCGGCGCCGGCGGGCGGGTCGGCCGGTGGCTCGACGCCAGCTCCCGTCAGTGCCAGCAGGGCACCACCCCCGCCGAGAAGCAGCAGGACGGTGAGGCTCACCGCCGCCGCGCGCCAGCGCCGCTGCCGCAGCCGGTACGCCAGCAGGCCGGCGAGGGCAAGGGTGCCGAGCGCGACCCACAGTGCCCAGAGCGGACCGGCGCGGAGCGCCTGCACCACGCCGACGAACCCGGCGGCGGCGGTGAAAATGTCGGCGGTCAGGCTGGCGAGATCCCGGGAACGGGCCGGTGCCTCGGGGGAACGCCCCGTCGGACCGTCGGACGCTTCGTGCTCCACAAGCCAGGGATATTACTTTCGGTCACTTTTCGATCGCATCCCAGCTGGCCGACAGGTCGGGTCCGGTATCCGTCAGAGGACGGCGTGGCCGGGTGGCCGGGGGCGGGCCGGTGCGCGATGCTGACGGCATGGCGGAGCCGGAACTGGTGGACGTGGTGGTGCTCGGGCTCGGAGTCGGCGGGGAGGAGGTGGCCGGTCGGCTCGCGGAGGCCGGGCTCACAGTGGTCGGCGTCGAACGCAACCTGGTCGGCGGGGAGTGCCCGTACTGGGGGTGTGTCCCGAGCAAGATGATGATCCGGGCGGCGAACGCCATCGCGGAGGCCCGCCGGGTCGACGGCCTCGGCGGCGCTGCGCAGGTCACCCCGGACTGGGCGCAGGTGGCGAAGCGGATCCGCGCAGAGGCCACCGACGACTGGGACGACCGGGTGGCGGTGCAGCGGTTCACCGGCAAGGGTGGGCGCTTCGTACGCGGCAGTGGCCGGATCGACGGTCCGGGCCGGGTGCGGGTCGGTGACCAGGTCTTCCAGGCCCGCCACGGGATCGTGCTGGGCACCGGTACCCGACCCTCGGTGCCGCCGGTGGACGGGCTGGCGGATACCCCGTACTGGACCAACCGTGAGGCGATCGAGGTCGAGGAACTGCCGGGGTCGCTGCTGGTGCTTGGCGGTGGGGCGATCGGGCTGGAACTGGCTCAGGTGTTCGCCCGCTTCGGCGTACGGGTCACCGTGGTCGAGGCGCTCGACCGGGTACTGGCCGTCGAGGAGCCGGAGTCGTCCGAGGCGGCGGCTGCCGCGTTGCGGGCCGACGGGGTGGAGATCCACACCGGGGTCAAGGCCGCTCGGGTCGAGCACGGTGCCGCCGGCTTCACCCTGCGCGGCACCGGGGGCGAGGAGTTCACCGCCGAGCGGCTGCTGGTGGTGACCGGCCGCCGCGCCCACCTGGACGAGCTGGGGCTGGACACGGTCGGCGTCGACGCGGGTGGGCGGTACCTGCCGGTGGATGACCGGCTGCACGTCACCGAGGGGATCTGGGCGGTCGGCGACGTCACCGGCGAGGGGGCCTTCACCCACATCGCGATGTATCAGGCGTCCATCGTGGTCGCCGACGTGCTCGACCACATGCGGCGGTCGCAGGGCGGCGCGGACCCGAGCGGTACGGCAAGTGTGGTCGGCGGCGCGGTCGGCGTGGCCAGCTCGCTGGCCGCCACCGGATCGAGCGGTTCGGCGGGATCGGTGCCCCGCGCCGACTACCGGGCGCTGCCCCGGGTCACCTTCACCGATCCGGAGATCGGTGCGGTCGGCCTCACCGAGCAGCAGGCCCGTGATCGCGGAATCAACGTGCAGGTCGGCTTCACCCGGCTGTCGTCGTCCACCCGTGGCTGGATCCACAAGACCGACGAGGATGGCTTCATCAAGCTCATCGCCGACGCTGACCAGGGAGTGTTGATCGGGGCCACCTCGGCCGGACCGGCCGGCGGCGAGGTGCTGTCCGGCCTGGTCGTGGCCGTGCACGCGGCCGTCCCGTTGAGCCAACTCCGGCACATGATCTACGCGTACCCGACCTTCCACCGGGCGATCTCCGACGCGCTGCGCAATCTCGGACAGTGACCCGTCAACGCACGTCTCCACCGCTACCCGCCGCAGGGTCGGCAGGTCAGGAGGCGGGGGTGCCGTGGCGGCCGGCGCCGGCGGTGAAGCGGGCGGCGCCGGACGCCGCGTCGGTGGCGAGGGAGTGCAGGCCGTAGGCCAGTTCGGTGGCCAGGGCGTCGGGCTCGGGCTGGGCGGCGGCGGCAAGGACCGAGGCGCGGTCGTTGCGCAGGCAGGTCTGTGGGTGGCGGGCGATCTCGGCGGCCAACTGCTCGGCCGCCGCCCGGGACTCGCCCGGGCCGACCACGCGGTTGACCAACCCCATCGCGTACGCCTCCTCGGCGGGCACGGCACGCCCGGTGAGGATCAGGTCCATGGCCCGGCTCTCGCCGATGAGCCGGGGCAGCCGGACCGTCCCACCGTCGATCAGCGGCACTCCCCACCGTCGGCAGAAGACGCCCAGCACCGCGTCGGACTCGGCGATCCGCAGATCGCACCAGAGCGCCAGTTCCAGCCCGCCGGCCACCGCGTACCCGGAGATCGCAGCGATCACCGGCTTGCCCAGGATCATCCGCGTCGGACCCATCGGACCGTCCCCGTCCGGCTCGACCCGGTTGCCGCTCGGTGTACCGATGGCCGTCAGGTCGGCACCCGAGCAGAACGTGCCGCCGGCGCCCCAGAGCACCGCCACCGCCGCCGCCGGATCCGCGTCGAAGGCGCGGAACGCGTCGGCGAGCGCCCGGGCGGTCGGCCCGTCGACCGCGTTGCGGACCGCCGGCCGGTCCAGGATCACCGTCGTCACCGGGCCGTTCCGTTCCACCCGTACCGTCATCCGGTCAGCATGCCCCGCCGTCGCCCGGCTGGCCATTCGTCCCCGGCGACCGGTTTGCAACGGCGTACGACGGGAAGTCGTTACTCGTGCGAGCGTTGTTGACGAAGATCGAGCAAGCCGCCGGCCTCGACCGGTTCGGTGACCGGTTGCAGCAGACCGTGCAGAGTGTGCTGCGCCCGCAGCGGGTCCGCGACCTGTTGCACGGGGTCTGGCTGGGCCACCCGTTGCACCCGGCGATGGTGCAGTTGCCGGTCGGCGCGTGGATCAGCGCGGCGGTGCTGGACCTGATGCCCGGTCAGCGGAGGGCGGCGACCACCCTGACCGCGGTCGGCACGCTGAGCGCCCTGCCGGCGGCGGTCGCCGGGCTCAACGACTGGGCGGGGCTCTCCCGTGATCAGCGTCGGGTCGGCCTGGTGCACGCCGCGTCGAACTCCGTCGGGCTGACGCTCTACGGCGCCTCGCTGGCCGCGCGCCTGTCGGGCCGGCACGGACTCGGGCGTACCCTCGGCTGGCTCGGCCTCAGCGCCGCCGGTGCCGGGGCGTACCTTGGCGGGCACCTGGCCTACAAGCAGGGTGCCCAGGTGAACGTGAGCGTCTCCGATCTGCACCTGATCAGCGAGGGCTGGCATCCGGTCGCGGAGATGACCAGCCTGCCGCAGCGGGAACTCGTCACCCGCAAGCTCGACGACGTATCGGTGATCCTCTACCGGCACGGCGACGACGTGACAGTCATGTTGGAGCGTTGCCCGCACCAGAGCGGCCCGCTCGGCGAGGGCGAGGTACAAGAGATCGATGGGCACGCGTGCGTGGTGTGCCCGTGGCACGGCAGCACCTTCCGGCTCAACGGCGGCGAGGTGGTGCACGGCCCTTCCCCCAACGACCAGCAGGTCCTACCGACCCGGATCGTCGACGGCCGTCTGGAGACCCGACTGCCCTGACCCGGGAACGAGATCCCGAGCGGCTGGATCTGTGGCAGTGCTGGTAGTCCGCGATCGGCGTGTCGGCTACTTCGACTGCCACGCCTCACGACGGCTCGGGCGTCAGTCCTTGCGGTGCCGGCCTACGGGCAGCTCACGAGGGATGGTGGCGGGCGGGTGGTGGCGGGTGCCGGCGCGGGACATGGCCGGCCGGCGGCGTAGGCCGAGCACCGCACCGATCTGCGCGCCGACGATGCTGGCCACGGCCAGCACGGCGGAGACGGCGAGTGGACGGTTCACCCGGTCGGGCTCGCCGGCCCGGGCGGCACCCACTGTCACCACCGGTGCCTGCTCCTGAGGCGTCTCGGCCGGCTCCGGCTGCCGCCCTTCGGGACTGGTCGGTGCGGTGGTGGCCGATCCCGGTCGCTTGGTCGGGTCACCGGGCAGTTCCACAGCCTCACCGGGCCGTTCCACCGAGTCGCCAGGCTTGGCCGGCGTTGGGCGGTTCTGCTCGGTGCGCTCCGAGCCGGGGGCGGGCCGGGGCTTCGGTGCGACCAGCCGGCCGGTGGCGTGTGACCGGGAACCCTGGTCACGCGCCTCGGCAGGAAGTTTGATGAGCTGGCCGGGGTGGATCTGATCCGGGTCACGCAGCTTGTTGAGGGCGGCCAACCGGTGGTAGTCGTCGAAGTCGTCGAGATAACGGTCGGCGACCCCGCCCAGGTAATCGCCCTTGGCGACCCGGTACACGGAAGCGTCCGTCGAGGTGCCGGCCCCGGTCGCCGGGGCTGTGGTCGCCGGTCCGGCTGCCGCCGGGGCCGCCATCGCGGGAGCCGGAGTGAACGCGACGGCGGCAGCGGGGCCTCCGCCGTACGCCGTCGCGCCGTACGCCGTCGCGCCGTACGCCGTGGTGGCGGCCGTGGCGGCCGGACTGGCGGCGAGGATCAGCGCTACCGATCCGACCAGCGCGGCGGCGGCCCGCTGCTGCCGGCCCATGCCGGGCAGCCGGGGTGCGGGCCGGTCCAGTGCCTGCGCGCCCAGCTCCACGAGCACCGACAGGGCGAAGGTGGCCCAGCCGAACCAGCCGGCGACGGCCAGCGCCCGCAGGAAGAGTTGCCCGTCGTCGCGGCTGGTCAGCGTGGTGCCGATCTCCGCGAGCGTGGGCACGTGGTCGGGGAGCGGGTTGCCGGCGAAGGCCAGCAGCGCGATCGGTCCACCGACCAGCAGGCCGATCAGCGCGATCAGCGCACCGAACCCGGTCAGCACCCGACCGACCCGCCGTGCGGCGGTGCCACCCGATGCGGCCATGGCTACCTTCCTTCCCTAGGGAGCCCCGGTCAGCGCCCGTGCGGTCGCCTCACCGGAGACGGTGACGGTGTTGGAGAAGCCGAACAGGCCGAGCATCGCCCGGTCGTAGCGGATCCGGACGCGTACCCGGATCAGGGTCTCGCCGTCGATCACCGGAAAGGTCACCGTGTAATCGTTGGTCCCGGCGGCGGTGAGATAGTCGCGGACGGCGTTGCGGGCTTGGGGCTGGTCGATCCGCTTGGGCCCACCCTCGATGGCGGTCGCCCGGTCGATGGCCTGCCCCCCGGCGCGGGCCGCCTCGGCGGCCAGGTTCTCGGCGCGTTGCAGGGTTCGGAGCTGACCGGCGCCGTCGAACGCCATGCCGATGATGGCGAGCACCCCGATCAGGGCCACGGCGAGGAAGATGCTCACCCGACCGGAGTCACCGCGACCGGCGGTCATTCCCGGCTCCGGTAGCGGTCCAGCGGCGAGGTGAACGAGGCGGTGATCCGCTGCCCGTTCGGCATCGTCAACGCCGGAAGTCTGATGTCGGCGTAGGAGACGGTGCAGGCGATCTCGACGGTGACCGTGGCCTCCTGCCCGACGGCGCTGCGGAACGCCTGGTCGAAGGTGGCCGAGCGCCCGCCGACCGAGCCGCCGAAGGTCACCTGCGGGGCGCTGGTGCAGGCCACACCCCGCCAGTCGAGCTGCTGACGGGCAGCCTCCCGGGCCGCGTCGCGGGCAGCGGAGGCGTCCCGGGAGATCGAGGCGGCCCGGGCCGCGTCGTGTGCGGCGGCCTCCACCGCCGCGCTGGCCACGGCGGTACGCCCGGCGACCCCACCGAGCACCATCATCGCGACGAAGGCCGGTGCCAGCACCGCCACCTCGATCGACACGGAACCCCGGCTCATGACGGCTCCGTCCAGCGTTCCGCCGTCCCGTGTGCCGTCTGCCGGACGGAGAAGGTGACCCCCGGCACCACCGAGAGGGCCTTGCCGGTCACCGTGCAGGTCACATCGGTCTGCGTGACGAGGCAACTCGGCCCTGGCTCGTCCCAGTCGACCAGCCAGTCCCCGGCGGCCTGGAGAAACCGGGCCGCGCGCTCCTCGCCTGCGCCGGCCGGCGCGTCGAAGAGCCGCGCCGCGTTGACCCCGCTCTGGGCCGCGTTGAGCGCGGTCGACCGGGCGACGAAGACGGCGGCGACTTGGATCGAGGCGAACAGCATCAGCAGGACCGCCGGCAGCGCCACCGCCAGCTCGACCGGGTTGCCGCCCCGCTCGCCGTCGCCGGGCAGCACTCGGTGCCGGGTGGCGGCGACCACCCGGCACCAGCCGGCGCAGAGGCGACGGAACACCGCTCAGCCGCCCGACGGGTCCTGGTGCTTCGGGATGTTGTCCATCCAGTCGTTGGCCGCGCCGAGGGCGGCGGCGGTCACCGCCATCGCCACGGCCACCAGGCCGAAGATGATCACAGCGGTCGGCACCGGGCTGTCGCCACGGTCACCGCGCAGCTCAGCCAGGCGCGCCCGCAGCGCGACGTGTAGATAGGTGAGGACGGACATTCGGGGGCTCCTTTACTCAGGGGTCGGCCTAGAGGCGGGCCAGGAACGGATAGATGGCGAAGCCGAGCAGGACGAAGACCAGCAGCGCGCCGGGAATGTCGAGCCGGCTGGTAACCCCCTCGGCCCGAGCCAGGTTGTCGGTGCGGATCTGGTCGCGCAGTGAGTCGGCCCGGCTGCGCAGGGTCTCGTGCACCTGGGCGCCTTCACTGCCGGAGGAACGCATGATCGCGCCGACGTCGCCCAACTCCGGGATGCCGATCCGGTCGGCGAGATCGCGTAGCTCGTCCCAGGGCGAGTGCATCTGCATCTGGGCCATCCGCAGCGCCTCGGATATCCGGTCGAAGACCCAGCCCTCGCAGATCGCGGCGGCCCGCTCCAGCGACTGCACCGGACCGTGCGCCGCGGACAACTGCAACGCGACCAGGTCGAGGTAGGTGCAGACCGCCTGGCGGAACTCGTCGCGCGCGGCGTCGGCCTTGGCCAGCACCGAGCGGTGCGCCACCAGCGCGCAGAGCAGCGCCAGGCCGAGGCTGCCCAGCACCGGCACGGCCAGCGGCAGTGAGACGCCGACACTGAGCAGGGTGGCGCTGAGCAGTGCCGGAGCGCAGAGTCCGATCAGGGCGGACAGCAGCAGGGAGAGGGCGTACTGCTCGGGGGTGCGGTCGAGCAGGGCCAGTTGCCGGTGTGGCGGGCGCAGCCAGCGGGCCAGCCCGGTGAGCCACTCCAGACGCCGGTCGACGGGGCCGGTGTGGACGGTCCCCGGCGGCTGGTGCAGCCGGCGCAGCGCCGGCCCGAGCGCGGGTGTCGCCGGAACCAGTTCACGGACCACCAGGAACACGCCCAACCCGAGCGTGGCACCGGCCACCACCGCCAGGGTGAGATGCAGGTTCACGCCACCACCTCGATCGGGTCGGGGGCCGGCAGGAAGCGGGCCGGTCGGGGCGGTTGGCTCATCGAGCGCACCCAGGCCAGCAGCGCCACGAAGGCGGCACCGAGCACCGCCATCACCACCTGCCCGAACGGGGTGTCATAGGGCTGGACGTATTCGCGGTTGAGTAGTCCGTACGCGATGGTGGCCAGCGTCATCCCGGTGAGGAAGCGGACCGCGAACCGGGGTTGGGTGCGCTTGGCCTCGATCTCCCGTCGGGTCGCGACCTCGGCCGCGGCGGCCGAGGCGATCGAGCCGAGCACGTCGCCGAGGCGCTCACCCCGGTCGGTGAGGTGCAGGATGAGCGCCGCCACCACCTGGTCACAGACCGGGTCGCCGATCTCGTCGGCGAAGGCCAGCAGGGCGGAGCGGGCCAGCCAGCCGGCCTGGAGCCGGGCGGCGAGCAGGCGTACCTCCTCCTGAATCTCCTCCGGCGCGGTGGTGACCGTGCCGATGATCGCCTGCTGGAGTCCCTGCCCGGTGGCGGAGACGTCCTTGAGCCGGCGGGTCCATTCGCCGACCGCCTCGATCCGGGCGATGGCCCGCTGCTCGGCCCGGCCGACGGAGAACAGCCACGGGGTGCCCGGCACCGCCACCGCGACCAGCAGGCCGACCACGGGCAGGCCGGTCAGCAGGAAGGCCAGCGCGCCGGCGACCAGCGCGCCGAGCAGCAGCGTCTGGTGTGCGCGCTGCTCACGGGCGGTGGTGCCGGAGCCGCGCCAGAGTCGCCCGAGCCCCGGGCCCGCGCCGGGTGCCCGGCCGGGCGGTCGGCGGGTGCCGACGAGCGCGACGACGGCCAGCACCAGACCGGCCACACAGGCCGCGCCCGAGACCAGGGCGATCAGCTCGATGTTCGTACGCACCGACTCACCGCCGACCGAGTCGGGTCTGCCGGGGCCGACGCCAGGCGCCCTGGCCGGCCTCGATCCAGCGGCTCAGCAACCGGGCGTCGTAGCCCACCCGCAGCAACTGGTCCCGGACCCGTTCCGGCAGGTGCCGGGGAACTGCCCGGCCGTCGGGGCCGGGACCGAAGACCTGCGTGGTGGTGATCCGGCTGCTCTCACCGACGCCCAGTACCTCCTCGACGTGCGAGACGAAGCGGTGCTTGCGCCCGCCGATGCCGGTCTCGTCGTCGACGGTGACGTAGACGATCAGGTCGAGTGCGTTGCCGGCCATCCGGCGGGCCTGGTCGACGGTCATCTCGCGGCCGTGGGCGAGCGCCAACTCGATGATCCGCTCGCTCACCCCGGCCGGGGTACGCGCGTGGATCGTGCACATCGATCCCCGGCTGGTGGTCATCGCCTGGAGCATCGGCACGATCTCCCGGGACCGCACCTCACCGACGATGATCCGCAGCACGCCCATCCGCAGCGAGACCGGGATCAGGTCGGCGATGCTCACCTCCCCGGCCGGTCGACCGTCCGGCCCGCGTTCGCCGTGCCCCTCCCGGGCCTCGAAGCTCATCACCGCCCGGTGGCGATCGCCGCGGCGGGCCGGTAGCAGCTCCCGACTCTCCTCCAGCAGCACGTACGGCTCGTCCGGCGGGATCTCGCTCATCATCGCCCGGATCACGGTGGTCTTACCGGCGCCGGCCAGCCCGGCGACCATGATGTTCAACCCGGCCCGCATCGACGCCCGGAGGAAGTCGCGCAGCAGCGGGTCGATCATTTCGTCCAGGTCGCCCCGGCCACCGGCCAGGTCGTCCAGGGTCACGTCGAGGGTGTTGTGCTTGCGGATCACCGCGTACGGGCGGTGACTGACCAGGAACACCGCGGCCAGTCGGCTGCCGTCGGGCAGTTGCAGGTCCAGGGTGGGCTTCGAGGTGGACAGGGAGCGTTCCGTCGCGCCGGCCCGGCGGGCCGCCGCCTGGAGGATCTCCACCAACTCGTCGTCGCTGTCCGCGATCGGGTCGGCCCAGTCGACCCCACCACCGTGCCGAGTGATCCGCACCTGGTCACAGCCGAGGATGTGCACCTCCTCGATGGTGTCGTCGACAAGCAGGGTCTGAAGTCGACCGAGGCCGGCCAGTTCGGCGGTCACCTGGTCGAGCAGCAGCCGCTCCTCGCCCGCGGCCATCGGCGTGCCGGCGCGGCGCACCGCGTCGGCGTACTCGGCGACCAGCTCGACCGCGAGCCGGGCGCGCTCGGTGTCCTCCTCGGCGACACTGAACTCGCGGCCACGCTGCCATCGGGTGAGCCGTTCGCTGAGCTGCCGGCGCAGCTCGCGCACCACCTGGAAATCCACCCGTGGCCGGGGCGGCGGCGCCGCTGGCGGTGTCGCGACTGGTACCGACCCGTTCGGTGGTTGGTGCCAACCGTTGACCGGGGGCAGCGGCGGGGCGGTGGAGGTGGCGCCCGGTGGTTGCCGGCGCGGGTCGGACGAGACCGGTTCAAATCGCATCCGGCACTCCCTGGGAGACGGGCCACGCCAGCCGGGCCCGCCGCCGTTCCAGCAGCGCGCCGATCGGCACCTCCAGCTCGCGGGCCGCCCGCAACAGCGGTCGGGTGGCCCGCACGGTCCCGCCCAGGCTCAACACCTCGGCGGTACGCGGATCGTGCGGCAGCCGGGCGATCACCGGAAGCTGAAGGGCCTTGCTGACCTCGCTTCTGCCGTGGCCGCCGCCGATCAACAGCAGGCGCAGGGTGCCCGACGGCACCCGATGCTCGGCGAAGTCCCGCTCGATGGCCTGGAGCATGGCCCGGGTGCCGGACAGGTCGGGCAGCTGCGCCCGACTTACCACCAGCACCACCGAGGCGGCGCGCAGCAGCGGCCAGGGCGGACCGAGGACGTGCAACCGGCCACAGTCGACAAGCACGTCGTACGGCGGGTCGCCGCGCTCCAACCCGGTGAAGAAGTCCGCGAACCGCTGCCAGAGCGGCGTGACGCTGCCGGCCTGCGCCGGGTCGACCACTCCCGGCAGCAGCAGCCGTTCCCGGCGCGGCGCGTCCAGGTCGACCAACTGCGACCAGAATGCGCTCTCCAGGCTGCCGTCGCGCAGCTCGCCGACGGCCAGCTCGCCGATGCCGCGCGGCCCGTCGAGCGCCCCACCGAGATAGCCGGCGAGGACGGAGCCACCGGCCGGGTCACACTCGGCGAGGATCAGCCGCCGGTGCCAGCTCAACGCACAGGCCAGCGCGGTGGTGGTGACCCCCGGCGAACCCTTGGCCGAGACCAGCGCGATGATCGCCATGCTCAGGCCGCCTTGGTCAGTACGACCGCGATCCGATCCTGGGCGGCCAGTGCCACCACGGCCGGTACGTCCCGGACAGCGAGCGCCAGGTAGACGACCACCTCGTCCCGCCCGTCAGTGGAGACGGCGTCGGTGACTGTCGCGGTGAACCGGGTGGCACCCGACGACGAACCTCCGCCGCTGTCGTTGCTCGGCGTGCTGACCAGCAGTATCTGGTCACCTGGGCGCAGCTTCGGCGCCGGCACCTGGGCCGCGCGCAGCCCGAGAGCGAGCTGCTGCTGCCCGGGGCCGAGCAGCGGATCGTCGGTGAGCTGGGCCATCGTCAGCAGGGAACCCGGGGCCAGCGAGACGGCGGCGCGCATCCCGATCACGTCGGCGAGCCGGGAGGCGGGCACCGGTTCGAGTCCCTGACCGCCGGCCACCTGCACCGAGATCAGGTCGTCGGCGCGGAGCACGCTGCCCACCTCGACCGCCCGGGCCACCGCCAGGTAGCTGCCGGTCGCCCGGACCGAGGTCACCGCGAACGCCGAACCCAACCCGCCGAGGGCGATCAGCAGGACGGCGAGGCCGAGCAGCCCGGGCCGGACCCGGCGTTGGCGGACCACCCGGGGCGGAGCGACCGGCGCATCCACCGGAGTGTTTCCGTTGCGGGTCGCCACGCTCATCGGGTCACACCTTTCGTTCGCGACTGCGGGGCTCGCAGGACCGGCTCACTCCTCGCGCTCACGGACCTCACCTTTCGTTCGCGACTGCGGGGCTCGCAGGACCGGCTCACTCCTCGCGCTCACCGGGTCACCACCTGAAGCTCGTTGATCTGGATGACGACCGGGCCCGTGGTGCGGGTGACACCGCCGATGCTCCCGCTGTCGCCGCCGTTGCTGGTCCACGTCACCGACCAGTGCGTGGTCGCCCGGACGGTGTACGTCCCGGCCTCGGCGTAGCCGTCGTGGTAGCCGCAGTCGGGGGAGCGTCGTCCGGCGTGCGGGCCCCGGCGTTCGTACTCGGTACCGGCGTCGGTGCAGGTGACGGTGTCGCCGTTGCCCATGTCCCAGACCACCCGGTCGACCTTGGCCTGGATCGTCACGCGCAGGCCTCGGTCCTCGGCGAAGGCGCTCTGCGGGCCGAATTGCTCGACACCCGATTCGGCCCACATCCAGACCGGCAGACCGACCAGCCCGGGTCCGATGGACTTGCGGGGCGCGACCGACGCGCGGGGCGCGCGCAGGGTGATCGAGGCGAATGCCCGACGGGCCAGTTCCTCCGGGTCCGGCGGAGCGCCGAAGCCCTGCGGCGGCGCGTCCAGCAGCACTGTCCGCTGGTCACCGACCGCCCCGCCGTAGCAGGTACGCACGTACCACTGCTGGCCCTCGGGCGCCTCCGGCTGCGGCTCGGCCAGCTTGTAGTAGCAGCCGTCGCCGCTGTTGAACCAGCCGAGCACGTCGTCGTAGCAGGGGATGGTGCGGCCCTCCCACTGGCAGACGCCGCCACCGCCCCCACCGCCGTTGTCGCCGCCGCTGCCGTTGTCCCCACCGTTGCCGCCGCCACCTGGGGTGCCCGGGTCGTCGTCCCAGACGTTGCAGTTCGGTTGGGCCGGCGGGCATTCGGCACCGGGGTCGGCGGCGGTCGCCGGAACCGCGCCGCCGGTCGCCAGCAGCACCGCCAACGCGCCGCCGAGCAGCGCCCGCCGGACGACACCGGTACGCGGAGCGGCCGGGCGGCGGCGGTAGGTCAGCCCAATCAGCCCGGTCAGCACGGCTGGTCCTGGTGGGCCGCGCCGGTGCTGATCCGCCAGCGACCGTCGGGATAACGGGTCGCGGTGGCGGTGGCCAGGTGGCGGGAGCCTCGGGTGCCCGGTACGACCTTGTCGTCGGCAACGTAGATCAGCCGGTAGTTGCTGGCGTCGACGCAGTCCTGGATCTCCACTGTGGGGGGTGTGGCGTCCAGGTCCATCGAGATGACGGTGGGCCCTTCGGAGCGCAGCGTGCCGGCGCTCACCGCGCCGTTCTGCCGGGCCTGCCGCAGGCTGAACCGGACCCTGGTCAGCAGCGGGTCCGCGAGGAACCGGGTCAGCGCCGGCTCCTGTGGGTCGCTGCGCCGGCTCGCCGTGCGGGACGCCGAGAGGTAGCCGGAGTAGGCCGCCAGCGCCGCCTTCTCCGCAGCCGCCTCCTCGGCGGCCCGCTCGGCGCCGGCTGGTCTGTGCCGTTCGGGTGTCGCGGTGGTGGACGTCTCCTGGGTGTTGCCGCAGGCGGTGCTCGTGCCGACCGTGGCCACCGCGACCAGGCCGGCCGTCCAGCGGCTCAGCTGCCGTGCTCGCACCTCGTGCCCTCCTCGGTGCCGACCGGCGGACGTCGAATCAGCGTCGCCGGGCGTGCGGCGGCGCGATCGGACGGATCTCTCCGGCCCTGTTTCGTGCCCAGCCGCATTTGCTCTTGTGGATCTCCTGCTAACGCATTGGCCTGGCTGCTCGTCGGTAACGGACGTGGGTTGCGTCACATCCAAGGGGCGAGCATAGGCTGACGCTGGCCGATGCAACAGAGGCAATTCATTCGAACACTCTGAGTTATGAATGGTGGTGGCGCCGCATGGTTACCGGTAGATTGCCGGCGTTGATCGACCCGGGGTGCGGCTCGGGCGGGTGCGGGTGGCGAAGCGGGCGATCCCACCGCCGGGTGGGCGGCCCACCGGCTGGTCGCAATAAGACGGGAAATGGCAATCGGTCCGATCCGTCCCCGGCAGAAAAGGTGCCAATTGGCCGCCAGTTGCGATCTATGGGAATTCCATCTGCCCGTTCCGGGCATCTGATCCGACGGCGGTGCGGCGGCGCGGCGGACGGCGTCGGACATTCGGATCGCCACCCGAACCGACCGGGCACACTACCCTCCGTGAAGGGGTGGTCGAGATGACCCGGCAACCTGCTCCGCCGGTGCCCCGGGCGGCCGCGCCGGATGATCCATCATCCGGGCACGTCACCCGGTCGTGGCCGCGCGCCTCGGCTCTGCTGACGATCACCCCACTGCTCCGGTACGCCGTCGCCCGGCACGCCGTACCCCCGGGAACCGCCTGCCGGACCGGCTGCGACGCCTGTGGCGCGCCGATCGGCCCGCACCGCCCCTGGCCGGCGCTCGGCCCGACCGCCCGCTGCGGCGGCTGCGGTGCCCGGGTCGGTGCCCCGCCGGCCACCGTCGAGCTGGCCGCGCTGGCCGCCCTGGCCGCGCTGCTGCTGACCCGCCCACCCGCCGTCGAGGTGGCCGCCGCCGGCTGGTGGTTGGCCTTCGCGGTGCCGTTGCTCTTCATCGACGTCGCGGTGCACCGGCTGCCGAACCGACTGACCTGGCCGGCCGCCGTCGGCACCTGGCTGCTGCTCGGGCTGGCCGCGCTGACCGGGGCCGGTGCGACACCATGGCTGCGTGCCGTCGCCGCCGGGCTCGGGCTGGCCCTCTTCTTCGCCACCACCACCCTGTTGCTCGGTACGCGAGGCTTCGGCATCGGCGACGCCAAGCTCGCGCTGAGCGCGGGTGCCCTCCTGGGCTGGTACGGCTGGAGTGTGCCGGTGCTCGGGCTGCTGCTCGCGCTGACCCTGTCCGGACTCGTCGCCCTGGGCCTGCTGGTGAGCCGTCGGGCCCGTTGGTCGAGCCACCTGCCGTTCGGGCCGTACCTGGTGCTCGGCACGCTCGGCGCGTTGCTGCTGGTGTGGTGAACGACGCTGCTGGTGTGGTGAACCGGGCGGTGGGGAATTGTCAGCTCGCAGGGACCGTCGGAGCGTCCTGGAGGTACTGTGCACCCCACCCCTGACCAGCGAACGGACGAGCCGCAGCCCGACGAGCGGTGGCGGATCCGGCGGACCTGGGACGACCTGGACCGGCTCGGCGAGACCGAGTCGGTCTTCGCGTTGAGCAACGGATGGCTGGGCTGGCGCGGCACCCTCGACGAGGGCTTGCCGGTCGACATGCCGGGCAGCTACCTCAACGGGCTGCACGAACGCCGTGAGCTGACCTACCCCGAGAACGGCTACGCCTTCCCGCAGCTCAGCGACACCGTGATCAGCCCGCCGAACGCCACGCTGGTACGGCTCTGGGTCGGTGACGAGCCGCTGGACCTGCGCACCGGCACGGTGCTCGCCCACGAGCAGGTGCTCGACCTGCGGGCCGGGGTGATCGAACGGCTCACCGAATGGATCTCGCCGGCCGGCTACGGGGTGCGGGTACGCAGCACCCGGCTGGTGTCGCTGCCCCGCCGCCGCGTCGCCGCCGTCGACTGGACGGTGGAACCCCTGGACGGGCCGGTCGACCTGCGGATCTGCGCGGACCTGCTGGCCAACGAGCATGTCCCCGAGCGGGCCGACGACCCCCGGGCCGCCTCGCTGATCCAGGACCCGCTGACCGCCGAACTGCACCGCGTCGACGGTGTCGACGCGCTGTTGGTGCACCGGACCGAGCGCAGCGAGCAGCGGGTCGCCGTCGCGGTCGCCCATCGATCGGCGGCACCGGCACACGTGACCACCGACGCCGACGCCAGCCCGGATCGGATTCGGCTGACCCTCGCCGGGCCGCTGCGACCCGGCGAGCGGGTGCGGCTGACCAAGTTCGCGGCGTACGAGTGGGCGTCCGTCGCGGATCCCTCCGTCGAGGAACTGGGGGCGCAGGTGACGGCCGAGGCGGACGCGGCGCGTTCGGTCGGCTTTGAGAATCTGCGTGCCGAGCAGCGTGCCGCCCTCGATGACGCCTGGCGTACCGCCGACGTGCTGCTCGACGGCGACGACGAGCTGCAACTGGCGATCCGGTTCGCCATGTTCCACCTGATTCAGGCGGGCCGCTCGGACGGCGACCGGACCATCCCCGCCAAGGGGTTGACCGGCAACGGCTACGACGGTCACGTGCTCTGGGACACCGAGGGTTACGTGCTGCCGGTGCTGACCTACATCGCGCCGGCCGTGGCCCGGTCGGCGCTGCGCTGGCGGCACGCGCACCTGCCGCAGGCGTACGACCGCGCGGCGGAACTGCGGCTCACCGGCGCCACCTTTCCCTGGCGGACCATCGGCGGCCGGGAGTGCTCCGGCTACTGGCCGGCCGGCACCGCCGCGCTGCACGTCAACGCCGACATCGCCGACGCGGTCCTGCGCTACGACGCGGCCACCGGCGACGAGGACTTCCTGACCGGCCCCGGGCTGGACCTGCTGGTGGCCACTGCCCGGTTGTGGCACGGTTTCGGGCACTTCACCGACGACGGCAGCTTCCACATCGTCGGTGTCACCGGCCCGGACGAGTACGCCGCACTTGTCGACGACAACCTGTTCACCAACCTGATGGCGCGGCGGAACCTGCGCGGCGCGGCCGACGCCGTCGAGCGGCACCCCGAGGCGGCCGGCCGGCTGGGCGTGGACCCGGCCGAGGTGGCCGGTTGGCGGGCCGCCGCCGAGGCGATGACCGTGCCGTACGACCCGAAGCGCGGGGTGCACCAGCAGGCGGCCGGGTTCACCGACCGGCCGGAGTGGAACTTCGCCGACACCGGCGACGACGACTACCCGCTGCTGCTGCACTTTCCCTACCTGGAGCTGTACCGGCACCAGGTGGTCAAGCAGGCCGATCTGGTGCTGGCGATGCTGCGCTGCCCGGGCGAGTTCACCGCCGAGGAGAAGGCTGCCAACTTCGCCTACTACGAGGCGCGGACGGTGCGGGACTCGTCGCTGTCCGCCGCGCCGCAGGGGGTGCTCGCCGCCGAGCTGGGCCACCTCGACCTGGCGTACGACCTGTTCGCCGAGTCGGTGCTCCAGGACCTGGAGGATCTCGGCGACAAGACGGGCGACGGGCTGCACCTGGCCTCGCTGGGCGGGGCCTGGCTGGCGCTGGTGCAGGGCTTCGGCGGCCTCCGCGACGACCGGGAGCTGTTGTCGTTCGACCCGCGGCTGCCCGACCGGATCGACCGCCTCGCGTTCAGCCTGCTCTGGCACGGCCACCGGCTGCACGTCACGCTGACCGCCGACGAGGCCCGCTACGAGCTGCCGGACGCCGACGCCGGCGTGGCGATCGAGCTGTGGCACCACGGTGAGCGGCTGCGGGTGACCGCCGATCATCCGACCACCCGACCCATGCCCCCACTACCCGATCTCGGCCCCGAACCACCCTCGCCACCCGGCCGTCGGCCGGCCCGCCGCTGACCGCACGGGTGTCAGTGGACCGGCTCACCCTGGTCACCGTGGACCGGGCCGCCGGACATCCGCTGCCGCACGGCCGCCAGATCCTCGAAGGCGTACGCCCAGTTGTGGCACTTGAAGCTGCGCAGCCCCTCGATCGGTGACCGACAGTCGGCGCAGCGTACGCCGGGGATGGCGGCGGGCAGACCGGTGTTGACGTAGCGGCGGTCGCCGAGGATGACCGTCGCGATCATCATCGGGTCGTGCACGCCCTTCAGGGCCGAGGCGACGATGTCGTACCAGGTGATCCGACGACCGCACTTCGGGCAGTCCGGCTGGTCGCCGCTGACCCACAGGGGCGCGCCGATGGTCCGGGGCGGCATGTTGAGCAGCTTCTCGATCCGCCGTACGTCGGACTCCGGGGTGGTCCAGCGGTGCCGGCCGGGCAGTGCGGCGGGCGAGTCGTAGACGGCTTGGAACAGGGCGGGGTCGACCTCGACGGTCTCGCGTTCGCTGGTCATCGGCGTCCTCCGGACTTGTCGGCGCCCCCACCGTGGTCACCGGCGGGTGGCGGGCACAACCGGATCAACGACACGGCGGGACGGCCGGCCCCGGTCAGGGCGTACCCGGGTGGGAGCACGACCCCGAACCGGGCCGGCCGGGACGGTCAGGCTGGCGAGGCGGCGAGCGGCGCGGTCGGCGTCGTTCGCGGCGTCTCGGTGAGTGCCCGCTTCCGGACGCCGAAGACGACCAGGTAGCCGAGAATCCAGAGTTCGCCCACGGTCGCGGGAACCACCAGCAGGTCGCCGACGATCCCGGCGCCGGGGGCGAGGTACCCGACGAACGTCATCAGCACGTAGCCCACACCACCGGCGACGAGGATCCAGCCGAGGGCTCGGGGCAGCCAACCCGAACGCAGCACGCACCAGCCCATCGGCATCAGCCAGAGGCCGAAGAAGAGTCCGCCCACCGCCCACAGGTTCTCGCTGACGAGGTACAGCAACTGGACCGTGTCGGCGGCCCCACCGGCCTCGCCGGTGGCCACCGTGACCGCGGTCCCGAGCATGGCGGCGCTGCCGAGGATGGCGACGGCGTTGACGAGGCCGAAGGCGGCGATGCTGCCGGCGGCGGTGCTGTTGACGGCACGGAACAGCCGGTAGAACCAGACGGCGGCCAGCGTCTGGGTGAGGACGACTAGCAGTTCGAATGCCACTCCGAGGCGCGCCAGTGACTCGTTGGCGACCAGGTTGGCGAGGGTCGCGTCGGCGTCACCGGACTCGAAGATCATGGGTCGGATGGTGAGGAAGCCCAGTGCGCCGGCGATGCCGAGCCCAAGGTAGAAAAGCCCGGTCGTCCGGGCGGTGCGGATCAGTGGATGCATGGTGGCCCCTTCGGTTGCGGCAGCTCTGGTGGCGAGATCAGCCTTACGTCGTAAGGCAACCATACGTTGTAAGGTCAAGGGAAGATGGGAGCCGCATGGGAGCGAGAAGACGCCGGGAGCCGCTGAGCCGTGACCGGGCGCTGGTCGCCGCGATCGCGCTGGTTGACGCGGAGGGGATGGCGGCGCTGACGATGCGCCGGCTCGCCGCCGACCTCGGCGTCGAGGCGATGTCGCTCTACCACCACCTGCCCGGCAAGGAAGGGCTGCTCGACGGCCTCGTCGATGCCGTGGTCGCCGAGATCGTCACGGCCGCCGACCAGGCCGAGACGGCGGCGGCCGGCGGAAACTGGCGTACCCGGCTACGGTCACGTTTCCTCGCCGCACGCGCGGTCATGCTGCGGCACCCGTGGGCGCCCGCACTGCTCACTTCCCGCTCGGCCATTCCCGGCGGGGTGTACGGCTACTACGAAGGCATCCTCGCCATCCTGATCGACGGCGGCTTCCCGTACCGGATCGCCCACCGGGCGCTGCACGCGTTCGGCAGCCTGGCTCTCGGCTTCGCTCAAGAGGTCTTCCAACCCGCCGCCGGTGCGGAGGTCGACGCCGACGCGGCGGAGGCGGAGCTGGCCGCGCTGTCCGCACAGCTGCCCCACCTGGCCGCGATGGTGGCCGCCGAGCTGCACGACGCCACCGACCCCACCCTGGGCTGGTGTGACAGTCAGACCGAGTTCGAGTTCACCCTCGATCTGCTCTTCGACGGTCTGGAACAGGCTCGCGGCGCAGCCGGCCCGGCGGCACCCCGTACGTCCGCTTGAAGGCACGACAGAACGCCGCCTCCGACTGGTAGCCGAACCGCCGCGCCACCACCGGCAGTGGTTCGTCACTACGACCGAGATGGTCGTGGGCGAGTTGCAGTCGCCACGCGGCCACGTACCGCATGACGGGTTCGCCGACCAGCGCGGTGAAGCGTGCGGCGAACGCCGACCGGGACATGCCCGCCTCCCGGGCCAGATCGGTCACGCGCCAGTCCCGCTCGGGCGTACGGTGCAGCGCGGTGAGGGCCTGCCCGATCTGGGGATCACGCAGCGCCGCCAGCCAGCCCTGGCGCGCTTCGGGTGCGGCATCCAACCAGGCACGGATCGTCTGGATGACCAGCACGTCCGCCAGCCGGGTGAGCATCGTCTCGCCGCCCGGACGCAACGCCTGCGCCTCGCTGGCCACGAATCGGAGCGTGCTGTGCAACCACCCCGTCTCGTCGTCGAACCGGTCCAGGTGCAGCACGGTCGGCAGTTGGGCGACCATCCGCTGCGCCGCGACGTGGTCCAGCCGCAGCACCGCGTACGTGACCTGGGTCAGCTCGCCGCCACCGCCGTACCGCATGATCTCGTAACGCTCGCTGAGCCGCTGCACCGGAATCGAGAAGAGTGGCTCGGTCGACGCCTGCGGATCACTGCGGAAGCGGTGCGGAATGCCGTGCGGGATCAGCGTCAGACTGCCCGGCCCGACCAGGCGCGGTTCGACGCCGTCCGCCTCAAGCCAGCACCGCCCAGCCGTGACCACCTGCAACGTCATGCAACCGGGCAGGGCCGGCACCGCCACGCCCCACGGTGCGGTCAGCTCGGCGCGGCAGTACAGCGTGCCGGTGAGCCGGAGGAGATGCAGTGTCTCGCCGAGCGGGTCACTGGCGGCCGCGACCTCGCAGGCCGGTGTCGTCCACATCGCTCAAGGCTCTCGCAGATGTGCCTGTCGTCCAAACAGCTGGACGACAGGCAAAGAAAGCCGGCAGCACGATCATTGTTCCACCACCGAATCCGCACCAGGCTGGGTTGGCAGCGAAAAGCAATCCTCTCCGGAACGGAGCCACCCATGTCCCGACCGTCAGTACTCGTCACGGGCGCGACCGGCAAGACCGGCCGACGCGTCGCCGACCGCCTCATCCGCCTCGGACATCCGGTGCGGCGGGCTTCCCGCCGTGGCGAACGGCCCTTCGACTGGGCGAGGCCGGAGACGTGGTCGGCCGCGCTGCGCGGCATCGACGCCGTGTACCTGTGCTACTTCCCGGATCTGGCCGCCCCGCAGGCGTCCGACGTGGTCGAGGCGTTCGTCGACGTCGCCCGTAAGACGGGCGTGCGCCGGCTGGTGCTGCTGTCGGGTCGTGGGGAGGCGGGTGCGCAGCGCTGTGAGGCGATCGTCGCCGGCTCCGGGCTCGGGTACACCATCGTGCGGGCCAGCTGGTTCACGCAGAACTTCACCGAGGGGCAGCTGGCGCAGGCCGTCCACGACGGCCTGCTCGCGCTGCCGGCAGGCCAGGTCGCCGAGCCCTTCGTCGACGTGGACGACGTCGCCGACGTCGCCGTCGCCGCGCTCACCGGCGACCGGCACGACGGGCGGGCGTACGAGGTCACCGGCCCTCGCCTGCTGACCTTCGACCAGGCCGCAGCGGAGATCGCCGAGGCCACCGGGAGGGAGGTGCGCTACCTGCCGGTCACCGCCGAGCAGTTCCACGACGGCCTGGTCGGACAGGTCGGGCCGGAGCACGCCCGGCTGCTCACCGACCTCTGTGTGGAGGTCTTCGACGGGCGCAACGCCAGCCTCGGCGACGGCGTCCACCAGGCACTCGACCGGCAGCCGGTTGACTTCGCCGAGGTCTGCCGACGGGCCGTCGCTGCCGGGACGTGGCAGCGGTGAGCGGCCGGAACACACCTACCGGAGCACCACCCGCCCCTCCACCCGGACGGATCGGCCTGACCGTCGCCGGACTGGTCGCGATCGTCATCGGTGGAGCGTTGCTGACCGTTCCGGCGACGTTCCACGCCGGAAACGGCATCGAGTACGCGGGCAACAGCAGCCTGCTCAGCGAGGCCCGCGGTGCCGGAGGGGCGCTGCTGGCCACCGGCGTACTCGTCATGCTCGGCGGGTACGTCCGACGGCTGACCTACCCCGCCGCCCTGGTCGGTGCCGTGGTCTATCTGGCCTACGGTCTGTCCCGGCTGCTCGGCATGGCGCTCGACGGGCCACCGGCCGCCGGGCTCGTGGCCGCCACAGTGGTCGAGTTGATCCTCGGCGTCGTCTGCGGCCGGCTCGTCCTGCGGTACGACCGACGACCCGTGCTCACTGGAACAGGCGGGTGATGGCGTGTTGCAGCCGGATGATGTCGGTCATCGTGTACCGGCCCTCGCCCGGCCCGGGATCGGTGCCCAGCGGTGGCTGCTGCTGCCCGGAGGCAAGGGCCAGGACCTGGTTGGCGGGGTCGGGCAGGTAGGTGAGCCCGACCACCCCGAACCGGGCCTGGCCGCGGTCGCGGGCGGCGGCCCGGCCGGACAACTCGTCAAACGTCGGTGGCCGGTCGAAACGGCCGGCGTAGAACTCGACGACCGGGTACTCGTTGCCGCCCGCGACCTCGCGTACGAACGCTGCGTGGAAGCCGGCCTCCACCTGAATGGACACCACGTCTCCGGGGCGCAGGAGCGTCAGCGTCCTGGGCCGGCGCGGCCGGCGCGTCGGCGGAGTCGGCGGCGTGGCGAGGAAGTCCTTGATGGCCGGAGACTGCCGGGCGAAGGCGTCGGAGAGCACGACGTCGCGATTGAGTGAGTCGATGGCAGCCGACGCGTGGGCCGTGACAGCCTCATCGGCGAGGCCGTACCGGTGCAGCAGAACCGCCATCGCCACCCAGCCACGGTGCCGGGTCGCCGCAGCGGTGTCGTCGGCGTCGAGCAGGCACCGCCAGCGGGTGAGGATCGGTGGAACGACCCGTCGCGCCAGCTCGCGGTGATCGTCCGGTACGGCCACCAACTGCCAGCCCACCCACCGGGCCAGATCATCGTTCAACGCGCGGACGAGGACCGGTGCGGCGAGCTTGTCCAGAATCTGCTGATGCCTCACGCCGAGCGAGTCTGACAGACGTTCGCACCTCGTCACCGACGCGTCGACGGCAGACCTGCACCCGACCCGCTGCTGCGCAAAATCCCGCCAGATGGGTACGGGGGAAGGCATGGCTCTCGAACAACCTTCAGGCGACCCCTCGTGATCACCGGTACCTGGCCGCTCCTGCCCAGCGTGGTCGCGTTGGTCGCCGCCCTCGCGGCGATCCTGTCCGCCGGCCGGGCGTTGGTCCGGACGGCCGACGAATTGGCCGACCGGACCGGGATGGGCGAGGCGGTGGCCGGCGCCCTTCTGCTCGGCGCGGTGACCTCGTTGCCCGGCATCGCCACCACGATCATCGGGTCGGTTCGGCAGGACGCCGAGTTCGCGCTCGCCAACCCGATCGGTGGCATCGCGGTGCAGACGGTGTGGCTGGCCATCGCCGACCTGCTCTACCGCCGTTCGAACATCGAGCACGCGGCGGCGTCCCTGGAGAACGTCTTGCAGGCGGTCGTGCTGGTGGCGCTGCTCTGCCTGCCCGTGGTGGCGTACGCCACGCCGGAACTCACAGTGCTCTGGGTGCACCCGGCGAGCCTGCTGATCCCCGTCATCTACCTGTACGGTCTGGTGCTGCTGCGCCGGCTCCGCCGGGAACCGATGTGGTTCGCCCGGCGTACCACGGACACCCGTCAGGACGAGCCGGCTGCCGAGACGTCCGGGATGAGCCTGCGTCGGCTGTGGCTCCGACTGGCCGCGCTGGCGGCTGTCGTGGCCGCCACCGGCTACCTGATCGGTCAGGGTGGGCTCGGCGTGGTCGCCGCCTCCGGCCTGCCCAGCGGATTCGTGGGTTTCACCATCACCACGGCGATCACCTCGCTGCCGGAGCTGATCACGCTCATCGCGGCGGTCCGCATCGGGGCGCTGACTCTCGGCATCGGCAACATCCTCGGCGGCAACGCGTTCGACTCTCTGATGATCTTCCTCGCCGACGCCGCCTACCGGCCCGGGTCGATCTACTCGGAGGCGAACCTGTCGGGGCTGCTGTTCACCGGCATGACCACCCTGATGACGGCCACGCTGACCGCCGGGCTGCTGATCAGGGAACGCCGGGGCATCGGCTTCGAAGGGGCCGCCATCCCGATCATCTACCTGGCCACCGTCGCGCTGCTGCTTCTGCGGCCCGGCTGAGGGCCGGAATCTAGACGAACGCCGTTACGCCGTCGTATTCGGCCACCGGCGCGACGCCGACCTGCGCGTACTCGACAAGCAGCAGACCGTTCGGCGTCGCCTCGTGGTGAACGAGTCGCAGGCCGACGGGAGCGCTCGGGTGGTCCAGTAGACGCCGTCCGGAACCGGCCACGGTGGGAGCGACGACGAGCCGGAGCGTGTCGACCAGACCGGCCGCCAACAGGGCCTTGCCGAGCCGCGCACTCCCGTGAATCTGAAGCTCCCGTCCCGGCTGCGTCCTGAGCTGCCCGACGGTCTGGACCGGGTCGCCGTGGAGCAGCGTCACGGGACGCCAACTGCCCTCGGTGAGGGTGTTGGTGACGACGTACTTCGGTAGCGAGTTCATCCGTTCCGTGAACGGGTCGTTCGGGTCGGTGATCTGCGGCCAGTCGCGGGCGAACGCCTGGTACGTCCGTCGCCCCAGCAGCAGACCGTCGGCAAGATCAAGCCATTCGGAGGTGCGCTTGACGAAGAGCGGGTCCAGGTAGGGCACGAGCCAACCGCCCCGGGTGAAGTCGCCACTCGGATCCTCGGTCGGCGAGCCGGGCCCCTGGCTGACCCCGTCGAGGGTCACGAACTCGGTCAGGGCGATCTTCATCGTGTCTCCTCACTTTCGGCGAATCCGGCGAGCTGGGCGGTCACCGAGCCCCAGCCGTCGGCGAAGCCGAGTTCCTGATGACGGGCGCGAGCGGCGGGATCACCATGGCGGACGACGACCCGGTAGTCCGTGCCGTCCGGATGGTCGTTGAAAGTGACCTCGGCGGTCATGGCGACCGGGACAGGGCTCGCGGGCCGCCAGGCGCTGTCGACGGCGTTCGTGAACACGATCCGCTCGTATTCGTCGACGACCAGGAAGGTCGCGTCCATGTGCGGGACGAACTCACCGCCGTCGTCGCTCAGCCGGGTCACGAACCCGCCGCCGGGCCGGACGTCCAGGCGGTCGACGCGGCAGAGAGCAGGGGCCGGAACCCACCACTTCGCCAGCCGGGACTGGTCGGTCCACGCCTTCCAGACGGTGACGCGGGGTGCGCGGATGACCCGCTCCACGGTCAGGTCCAGGTCGGGTTTCACTCTTGGTGCTCCTCAAGGTCGGTGACGAAGCGTTCGAGGCGATCGGTGCGCTCTTCCCAGATCTGGCGCTGCTCGGCGAGCCAGTGGTCGATGACGGCGAGGCGCTCCCGGTTGAGCACACAGGTGCGTACCCGACCGGCCTTGGCCGTCTGGATCAGCCCGCTGGACTCGAGGACCCGTACGTGCTTCATGAACGAAGGAAGGGTCATCGGGAACTCGCTGGCGAGTTCACCGACGGTCGTCGGCCCACGGCCGAGGCGGCGGAGGACTCCACGTCTCGTCGGATCGGCGAGAGCCCCGAACACGCCGTCGAGCTGCGCCGAATACTGAGCCATGTGGCTAAGTATCCCCTACGACGATACTTAGCGCAACGGCTAAGTATTCAGGTGCGCACGCGGCGTCCGCGCCGCGCCAGGTGAAGAATCTGCGCGCTGCGCCGACGGCTCGGTTATACAAATACCCTGTACGAGGACATCCGGCGCGACAGCCGTCAGGCATCGGGAACCGGAGCGAGTTCGGGGCAACTGGTCAGGCTTCTGGTCGAGGCGCATCGATCAGGAGCGCCGCCTGGTGTACCGGATCGTCGATCAACCGGTTTCGCATGACGGCTGCGGCACGGACCAAGAACCGCAGGTCAGAGAGTACGTGGGTCGGAGGCCTCGCCGCTCGAACCAGTCGTCACCGTCGCCGGTGGCCCGCTACCCTTGCCGATGGGCGGGTCAGCCCAATGAAGCGCGGTTTCCAGGCGTGGCCCCTAGAAGCGGTAGGCGTCTCGCCGGTGGCGGATTGAGTGGATCTGCACGACGCGTTTGGCTTCGTTGATCCGGTAGATGACCCGGTACGTGCCACGGCGGGCGGAGTGGAAGCCGTCGAAGGGCTCGTCGAGTGGTTTGCCAGCCCGATAGGGGTTGACCGCGATCGCGTGCTGGATGGTCTCCGTTGCCGCGACCGCGACCTCCAGCGGTAGGTCCTCGTGCAGGTTGCGGCGGGCCTGCCGGGAGAACACCACCGTGTACGGGCTGGCTGCCTCCCGGGCGTCGTCCCGCCGCCCGCTTTGCGGAGGCATCAGGCCGCCTTACCGCGGCGCCGTTCCAGCTCGGCGCGAACCTCGTCCATCGAGAACGTGTCGCCGGCGGCGAAATCCTCCCGCGACTGGCGCAGATCCGCGAGGGCCTCGTCGTCGGAGAGCAGGTCGAGCGTCTCCCGCATCGACTCGTACTCCGCGACCGAGATCAGCATCACATCGGCACGGCCGTTGCGGGTGATCGTGAAGTGGTCGTGCTCCCGAGCGACCCGGTCGGCCAGCTCGGCGATCCGGGCCTTGGCTTCGGTGATCGGAATGGTCTCCATAGCGACCACTCTAGCAACTGGTCAGAATTATGACCACTTGCTGCATCGGAGCTCGTGCTGCCTTCTTGCTGCCTCACTGCTGGGTCCCAGCCACACGAGACGCGTGCGATGCCGCAGTGCACCTCGACGGGCTCTGTCCACCTTGGCCACTCACGCCGCCTTGCCTGTCATTTAAGACGTAAAGTTCTAACGCCTAGTCCTTAAGCCAGTTATAGACAACAAAGGCTACCCCGATTAAGGATACCGTTAGTGATATCACAAGAGCTGCGGGATTGTACTTCTTGTCGATGAGGATGTCGCTCCAGACGGAAAGGCCTGTGCCCAGCAGAACGCCACCAATTGCGCCGATGTGACGCCCTCGGCGGGACACGGACCCAGTCCCCAAAAATTCAGCGGCCCGTTGGACATGTCTCTGCGAGACGACGTCAGAGCCATCTCGTTCGAATGCCTGCCGCGCCGCATCGACGAGCGACTTGGAGTACTGCTCCACCATGTTCACGTATAGCTGTTGAGCAGGAGTACTAAAGCCCGTCTCTTCGACTTCGCCCCCCTTGGAGATCAGTAACTCTACGACATCTTTTCTGCGCTCCCTCCGTCGGATGGCAGAATGCGCCGCGAGCCAAGCAACGGCCACTACCGCTATGGCGACTGCAATGAGGAACGCGATAAGCACGGGAGTGAGCCATTGGGATGGGGGAGTTGGCTCTGGTTGACCTTTTCGATCGCTCGCCGTAAAGGCGCTGGCAATGGCAGCTATTATACCAAGAATGGCGAAGGCGAGACTTGCCCGTTCGGCCCAGCCAATACTGTTCGTTGTTCGGCGGCGGTCATTCTGGCGCAATGCTTGACCTTCAATCGACACGTCCCCTATTGCAAGGGTTTCAGGTAGTTCCACGAATTTAGAGGGTGTTTTACGAACATCGTCAGGGCATGATTACATGTTGGATATAAGCGGCTGGCACCGCCTCATCCCAGTGGTCAGTCTTTGTCGGGTGATCGACCGGCTTGCTGCACGTGGCCGCCCGGCGGGTTGCGCCATGCGGGGCTGAGCTGTATCAGCGGTGCACCGGAGTCGATGGATGTCCGGCGCTGCCCGCGCCCGTCGTTACCCAGCCCGAGTGTCAGACGTTGCAGCGGAACTCCGATGGGCGGTCGCATGACCTGCGGTTGCCCGCTTCGCATCCTGGTCGCGCCTGCTCGTCGGCTCACGTCGTTCGTCCGTGGTTGCCGACGTTTCACGCTGTCGTGTGGCCCCTGGGTGCTCCGGAGAGCCTCGATCCTCACAGCGCGCTGGACCGGTAGGACGTGCGGACTCGGTCGGGACGGCCGACGCTCCCGCTTCCGGCCGGTCCGCTACCGGTCGCCGTAGTGGTATCGGCAGGCGATGATCTCGACGTCGTCCTTGGTGATGCGGTAGACCAGCCGGTGTTCGCGGTCGATCCGGCGGGACCAGAAGCCGGACAGCTCTCCCCGCAGGGGTTCCGGCTTGCCGATGCCCTCGTACCCGTTGCGCATCACGTCCGCGATCAGGTCGTTGATGCGCTTGATCAGCTTGCGGTCGGTGTGGCTGAGGTACTGGCTCCAGGCTGTCGCGGTGAAGACCAGCCTCACGCGACGTCCCGCGCGGTGTCCGGGTCGGTCAGCTCCCGCTCGGCCGTGTCGCCCTGCTCAAGCTCGGCGATCGACCGGCGTAGGGCTGCGGCATTGCTGGGGCTGCGTAGGAGGTATTCGGTTTCCTTCATCGACTCGTACTCGGCCAGCGACACGATCACCACCGGCTCGTGGCCAGACCGGGTAACCACCACTTCCTCGGCGTCGTTGATGACGCTGTCGAGTTCAGCGGCCAGGTTCTGGCGTAGCTGGGTGAAGTTCACAGTCCGCACGACCACCTCCGGGGTAGGTACAGAAAATTGTACCTCGGGCGGCGCGGTTCTCGTCCCTGGTTCAGCTGGCGATGGATCCACGGGTGCTGCTGTGCGAGCCAAGATCGCGGCCGAAGGCCCCGCGAAGGCCGCTGAGCTGCGTAAGAGTGGGCCGCCAGGGACTCGAACCCTGAACCTATGGATTAAAAGTCCACAGCTCTGCCATTGAGCTAGCGGCCCGCGCCGCTCAGGTTACCGGACACCGACGGGAGCGGGCTCGCGGCTTCCGGCCCGCCGTCGATGCCTGGTGGCGGCTCCAGTGAGATCGGGGTGGACGTCGGCTGGCAGGATCGGCTGGGTCGACGCTCGGACTCGTCGTTGGCCAGGCTGCCTCGCGTCCTGCCGGCCGCCCTGCGTCCTGGAGGTGCCGCAGATGTCGGAGCCGATCCGCCTCGCCGTCCTGGCCGGGGCCACCCTGACCACCGGGCTGGTGGCGGGGCTGTTCTTCGCGTACGCCTGCTCGGTGATGCCGGGTCTGGCCGCGACCGACGGTCGGACCCTGGTCGGCACCATGCAGTCGATCAATCGGAAGATCATCAACGGCTGGTTCCTGTCGGCGTTCCTCGGTGGGCCGCTGCTCGTGGCGGTGGCCGTCGTCGGGTATCTCGGCACCGGCGGTGCGGTGCTCGGCTGGCTCGTCGCCGCGCTGGTCAGCCATCTGGTCACCCTCGGTGTCACCGGCCGGTGCAACGTGCCGCTCAACAACCGGTTGGAAGCCGCCGGGCCGGTCGACGGGATCGACGACCTGGCGGGGGCACGGCGGTGGTTCGAGGGGCCGTGGGTGCGGTGGAACCTGGTCCGGACGGTCAGCTCGGCCGCTGCCTTCGCGTGCCTGATCGGCGCGCTGCTCGCCCGCTGAGCGACCGGTGTCAGCGGCACCCCGGGATCGGCGGGCGACGGCGGGCTGGCTGCTGCGCTTGGAAAGCGGCTGACCGGGTACGGACCGGGCATGCGGATCGTGGTCGTGGGAGCGAGCGGGAACGTCGGTTCGGCGGTGCTGCGCCGGTTGCGGCGCGAGCCCGGTGTGGAGATCGTCGGGGTGGCGCGGCGGCTGCCGCCGGCGGGGGCGGGTGAGCCGTACGACGCGGTGCGGTGGCACTCCTGCGACATCGGCCTGGCCGGTGCGGCGGATGAGCTGGCCGGTGTCTTCGCCGGTGCCGATGCGGTGGTGCACCTGGCCTGGCAGATCCAGCCCAGTCACGACCAGCACGTGTTGCGCCGTACCAATGTCGGGGGCAGCCGGGCGGTGGTCGACGCGGTGCTGCGCGCCCGGGTGCCGGCCCTGGTGTACGCCTCGTCGGTCGGCACCTACGCACCCGGTCCGAAGGACATGCCGGTCAGCGAGCGCTGGCCGGCCACCGGGGTGCCCGGGTCGTCGTACAGCCGGGACAAGGCGACGGTGGAGGAGATGCTCGACGGGATCGAGCGGAGCCATCCGGCGCTACGGCTGGTCCGGCTGCGTCCTGGGTTGATTTTTCAGCGGGACGCCGGCACCGAGATCAGCCGGTACTTCCTCGGCCCGCTGGCACCGGTGCGGCTGCTGCGGTTCGGCCGGCTGCCACTGGTGCCGACCAACCGGCGGCTGCGGATGCAGGTGGTACACGCCGACGACGTGGCTGACGCGTACGCCCGCGCGGTCATGGGCGACGCCCGCGGCGCCTTCAACGTCGCCGCGGACCCGGTGCTGACTCCCGAGCTGGTGGCCCGGCATTTTCACGGCTGGACGGTGCCGGTGGCCGCCCCGGTGCTGCGGGCCGCTGCGGCGCTCACCTGGCGGGCGCGGCTGCAACCGGTCGACGCCGGCTGGGTCGAGTTGGCCCTCAACGTGCCGCTGATGTCCAGCGAGCGGGCCGAGACCGAGCTTGGCTGGCGCCCGAGCGTCGACGCGGTCACCGCGCTGCGGGAACTCTTCACCGGCCTGGCCGAGCGCGCCGGAACCGCCAGCCCACCCCTGTCCATCTCCCCCACCCTCCCCGCAGGCGAGGGCAACCCCTACTGACCCGCCTCCGCCGCCGCTGTTGACCAAGAGCTTCGAGTCGAAAAACCACCTCGACGGTGACGCAAACTTCTTGATCAACCAAGAATGATGGACGGGTCAGCGGATGGTGGAGGCGGTGAAGGTGGGCTTGCCGGAGCCCTGGTAGAAGATGCCGGGGTAGGTCTGGAAGCCGTGGCTGGGGTTGCGGCGCAGGGTCGAGTTCTCGATGCGCAGGGTGCCGGTGCGGTCGTTGCTGACGAAGAAGACGGCCCCACCGCCCTCCCGGGCGTCGTTGTCCTCGACGACCGTGCCGGCGAGGCGTACGGAGAACTTGTTGCCGTCGCAGTAGATCGCCCCGCCACTGCCGCCGCCAGGCGTGCCGGAGCGGGCCGGGTTGGCACCCTCACCTACCGCCTCGTTGTCCCGCAGCACGCTGTTGAGGACCACCCAGGACACGCCGATGCTGCTCAACGCGCCGCCGTTGGCGCAGGATCCGCCGGTGAAGGTGCTGTTGACCACGTACACCGGCTGGTCGTCGTGCTGGTCGAGGACCCGGATCGCGGCACCGCCCAGGTCCGGGCCGGTGCGGTCGCAGCGGTTGTCGACGAAGCGCGAGTTGACCACCTTGAAGCGGCCGCCCCGGACGAAGATCGCCCCACCGCCGCCGCCGTCGGTGCGCTGCCCGGTGGAGTCGCCGTCGGCGAAGGTGAGGTTCTGCACGGTCAGCTGCGGGTGGTCCTGGTCGTCGCAGTGCGACGTGGTCCAGCCCTGCAACGCGTCGCAGGTGTTCATGTAGAGGATGCGCCGCTTACCCTGCCCGCTCAGGGTGACCTTGCCGCCGCCGTCGAGCACCACCTGCGGGCCGTTGGCGTTGCGCACCTTGGCGGTGGCGGTCATCCGGATGGTCACCGGGTCGGGGCCACAGTCGAAGGTGATGATCCCGCCGGCCGCGACCGCCCGGATGACAGCGGCGGAGGTGCAGCTGTCGGCGGTGCCGTTGCCGACGGTACGGGTCGGCTTCGACGTGTCGACCGCCTTCCCGGCCGCCGGTACGGTCACCCGTCCGGTCGGGTTGCCGGTGCCGCGTGCACCCTTGGACGCACCAGGCGGGGTGGGGCTGGGACTGCTGGCCGGGCTGCTGCCCAAGCCGGTCTGGGCCGCCGGGGTGGCCTGCGCGCCCGGTGCCTGCCCCGTGCTCGGCGTCGCGGAAGCGCCGCTCGCCGGGGCCTGCGCGCCGCGCGGGTCGGCGCTCGGCACGGACGGGCTGCACGCGGCCAGGTTGGCGATGGCGACGCCGAACGCGACCGCGGCAATTGAGGATCTGAGGCGCACCCCGTGATGCTAGGTCCTGTGTCAACGAACCTGTGCCCCGTCGTGGGCGCAAGATCAGGCGATCGGCACGTGGTGCAGGTGCCGCCGCCGACGCAGCCGGACGGCGAAGACGCCGGCCACCGTCACGATCAGCAGCACCGTGACCACCAGCCCGTGCAGAAAACCTCGGGTCAGGTAACCGTCGTCGGTGTGGTCCACCGCCCAGGTGGCGATCTCCCGGCTGGACCAGAACGGCGTCAGCTTCGCCCCCGCGTCGGCCGGGTCGAGCAGCATCTGCATCGCCACCACGGTGAGCAGCAGCAGCGTGCCCTCCAACTCGCGGGGCAGCAGGGCGCCGATCAACATGCCGAACGGCGCGGCCACGGCCACGCAGCAGAGCATCGCCACGGCGATCCCGCCGTACCGCAGGTTGTTCGCGTCGACGACGGTGAGCAGGAAGAACGGCACCGAGATCGCCAATCCGAGCCCCCACAGGCCGAGCATCCGACCGAGGTAGAGGTGGTGCGGCCGGTAGCCGGTGAGCCGGAGCCGGGGCTCCAACTCGCGGGCCGCGCTGGTGGCGAAGAGGGCCGCGGTGCTGACCGCCCAGCTGATGCCGAGCAGCAGCGCGCGCACCGACTGCCCGACGTAGGAGTCGCGCCGGATCAGCCAGAAGGTCAACGGCATCAACAGCAGGAGCAGGAGTACGCCCCGGCGGCGCGCCAGTTCCCGCAGCGTCATCTCGGCCACGGTGACCAGCCGGTTCACGATCGGCCTCCCTGGTGAGCGGGGGTCAGGTCGAGCACCACGTCGACCCGGTCGAGCTGGTTGAGCAGGTGGGTCACCACGACGATGGCCCGTCCCTCGTCGCGTAGCCGGGTCAGCTGGTCCCAGAGGTTGACGTAACTACCCTGGTCGAAGCCCTGGTACGGCTCGTCGAGCAACAGCACGTCCGGCTGCGCCAGGGTGGACATGGTGAGGTTCAGCTTCTGCCGCGTACCCCCGGAGAGGTGGCGGGCGAGCACGGCGTTCTCGGCGTCCCAGCCGAGCTGCCTGGCCGCCGCCCGGCCGGCCTGCCGGGCGGGCCCCCGTGGCACGCCCTGACCGGCACCCACCAGCACGAAATGCTCGTCGGGCAGCAGGAAGTCGGCGGTGCCGCCCTGCTGCGGGCAGTAGCCCAGCCGGCCCGAGACGGTCACCTCCCCGGCGTCCGGCGAGACCAGACCGGCGCAGATCCGCAGGAACGTGCTCTTGCCGCAGCCGTTCGCGCCGACCACCGCGGCGATCTGCCCGGCCCGTACGGTCAGCGTCGCGTCGCGGAGCACCACCTGCCGGCCGTACCGCTTGGTGATGCCCCGGGCGTGCAGCCGGACGGGGCCCGGACGCGGGCCGGGCGTGGTGCCGATGCTCTCCACGATGGCGGCCGCGTACGCCTGCGGCGAGCCGAAGACCAGCCATGGATCACCGCCGCCCTCGCGCAGGTGGGTGGCCGCCTCGGCGACCACGTGCCGGCTGGCGTCTCCGCCCACCCGGCGCTGGTACAGCTCGGCCGCGAATGCGCGCAGCCAGTCGTCGGCGTTCACCCGTCGACCCCCTTCGTGACGATGCCGGTCACCGGGGCCACGAACGCCAACCAGGCGTTGCCGCCGTGCCGCAGCGCCGCTCGCCCGTCGTCGGTGAGTTGGTAGTACTTGCGGGCGGGACCGGAATCGCCCTCCCGCCACCGCGCGGTGACCAGCCCGGTGCGTTGCAGCCGCAGCAGCACCGGGTAGAGCGTGCCGCCCTGGATCGGTCCGACGCCCGCGGCGTCGAGCGACTGGGCGAGCTGGTAGCCGTAGGACTCGCCGTCGCGCAGCAGGGCGAGCACGCAGAGATCGAGCACCCCGCGCAACCACTGCCCCCGACGGTCGGAATCCACTCGCCGAACCCTAGTGCCGCTATCTAGATGGCACAACTACCTAGTGCGGTACGGCGGCCCGATCGGCCGGTGCCGGCGTACCTCAGCCGGTCACGACATCGGAGATCACCACGGTGACGTTGTCCGGCGCGCCGGCCTGGTGGGCGAGCTTCACCAACTGCTCGCCGCACTGGTGGCGGTCGGCGTGCATGCCCAGCGTGGCGGCGATCGCGTCGTCGGCCACGTAGTCGGAGAGCCCGTCGCTGCACAGCAGCAGCCGGTCACCGGCGGCCAGGGTCACCGCGCCCATCGTCGGCGGCGCGTCGGCGCCCTGCACCGCCCGGGTCACCAGCGAGCGCTGCGGGTGGTGGCGGGCCTGCTCGGGGGAGAGGGCACCCTGGTCGACAAGCGCCTGCACGAACGTGTCGTCCCGGGTCAGCTGGCGCAGCTGGCCGTCGCGGAGCAGGTAACAGCGGGAGTCGCCGACCTGCGCCAGCACCAGCGTCTCCCCGGCCAGCAGAGCCGCGGTCAGCGTCGTACCCATGCCGTCGCGGGCGGGGTCGGCGGCGATCGCGGCGTGGATGCGCTGGTTGGCGGTGCTCACCACGGCACGCAGCGCCTCGGTGGCGGCCTCCGGTGCGGTCGGCGGAACCAGCTCGTCGAGGATCCGGATGACGATCTCGCTGGCCACCTCGCCGGCGGGCAGTCCACCCATGCCGTCGGCCACCGCGACGAGGCGCTCGCCGGCGAGGGCGGAGTCCTCGTTGTTGGTCCGGACCAGACCGATGTCGTTGAGGATGGCCGAGCGGAGGATCAGCGTCATGGGACAAGCTTGCCAAGAAGACCCTTCCCGCGTCTCTACGCACTACTGCGTAGGGTTGAGGAATGTTGCCGGTGTCCATGGTCGGGCGCGCCGGTGAGCTGGCTGAGCTGGACCGGGCCTGGTCCAGCGTGGTCCTGGGCCGCCGCCGCTCCCCGGCCGTCGCGGTCGTCACCGGGGGACCGGGCGTGGGCAAGAGCCTGCTGGTCGCCGCCGCGCTGGACGCCTTCACTCCGCGACCGGAGGTGGTGCTCAGCGGCACCGCCCGGGTGCACAGTCCCGCACCGTACGACTGGTTGGCGGCGGTGTTGAGCGGCCGGGACACCACCCGGCTCGACCTGCCGGCCGACGCGCTTGCCTGGCTCGCTCAGCAGCCCACCGCGCCGCGTGAGCGCTACGCCCCCGGCACCCTGCTCCGGCTGGCCGTGCGTACCGTCCGGGTGCTGGTCGGTGCCGGTCCGGCGGTGCTCGTGGTGGAGGACCTGCACGCCCTCGACCCGGCCAGCCTCAACCTGGTCGGCGAACTGGCCACCGCCGACGGGCTGCCGGCCCTGCTGGTGGTGGCGACCAGGCCCGCCGCGCGCGCGGTCTCACCGGAACTCGCCGGCCGCACCCTGGCGCGCCTGTGCGGGGTACGCGGAGTGGTGCGCCAGCACCTCGGCCCGCTGCGTCCGGCCGAGGTCGCCGAGGTGCTGACCCAGGTGTACCCGGACCCGCGCCCCGAACTGGTGCACGAGGTCTGGCGGCGCACCGACGGCAACCCGTACGCGCTCACCGAGCTGCTCGCCGCGCACGCCGGGCAGGGTCTCGACGCCCTGCTGGCACCGGCGGCACCTCCGTCGGGCTCGCGTCTCCCGCCCGAGTCGAGTCCGGCCGTGCCGACGTCCCGCCGGGCCGTGCCCGAGTCCCCGTCCCCGGCCTGCCTGACCGGCCGGGAGGCGGAGGTGCTCGACTGCCTGGTCGCCGGCATGTCCAACAAGCAGGTGGCTCGCGCCCTGGGCATCTCGGTACGCACGGTCACCGTGCACGTGTCGAACCTGCTGCGGAAGACCGGCACCGCCTCCCGTACCGAGGTGGCGCTCTGGTCGGTCCGCCAGCGACCCACCCAGACCCAGAGCGTCGATCATGAAGTTGTTGCCCGGGCGAGCGCTTACCCGCAGCAGTAACTTCATGATCGACAGAGCTGGGTGTGGGGTGGGGTTATGCCTCTGAGGGGAGGGCGGTGGCGGGGGTGTTGAGGGTGACCTCGGTGGGGGTGACTGTGGAGATCTGATCGGCGAGGACGTAGACGGCGCCGGTGGGCACCAGGTCGGTGGAGACCTTCAGGTAACCGGTACGCAGCAGTCGGGCGGCGAGGTCCGCCGGCACGTCCGGCTCCTCCACGGTCGCGGATTCGATCAGTTCGTCCAGGCTGCTGCCGGGGTCGGTGGTCGGTGCCTGCACGGTCACCGCGTTCGGGTCGCCGCGTTGCACGAGGTCCACGGTGCCCACGTCGACGCCGGCCGAGTCGACCACCCGCATGCCGGTGGTGACCCGCGAGAGGGTTGTCCGTTGATCGATGCCCTGCTGCTCCATCCCCGCGCGGTTCCCACCCACCCCACCCCCTAAACCCACCCCACCTCGCCGCTCCCGTTGATCAAGAAGTTTTGGTCGGGATCCGCGGCGAACTCCGACCAAAACTTCTTGATCAACGCGGGTCGGGGTGGGGGTGCGGGTCGGGGTGGGGGTGGGGGCGGGGGGTTAGTTCGCGCCAGGTGTCGGTGCCTTGGAGCAGGGCGCGGATGGTGTCCTCGGCCGCGTCGACGGTGTCGTACTCGTAGAACCGGGAGACGCCCTCGGCGCCGCCGGCGCGCTGCTCGACGAACCATCGGTCGGCATCCACCCGGAGGAAGACGTCCCGCCGGGCCAGTCGCCCCCATTTCCCGTTCCACCAGTGCTTTCGCTGCTCCATGGCGGGACTCTATCGAACATCTGTTCGACACAAGTCGGCCCCTGCGGGATTCCCGCAGGAGCCGGTGTGCACTTGCCGGATTCAGCGCGCGGCGGGCGGTTCGTCCCGGCGGCCGAGCACGTCGTCCAGGGCGCCGCGCTGCTGAGCCGGGGTGGTCCGGCCGGCGGCGACGAGGGCGTCCCGGATCTCGGTGAGCAGCTTGACCTCCTCGCTCGGCGCGGCCGGCGGCGGCTCCTCGCCCCGCTGGCGGCGCTCGGCCAGCCGGTTCATCGGAAACACCACCAGGAAGTACAGCGCGGCGGCGGTGAGCAGGAAGGTGATCGTCGCGTTGACGAAGGCGATCCAGTCGAAGGCGATGCCCCGGAACTCGGGCGCGGTGCCGGCGATGCCCTTGTCGCTGCCGGTGATGAGCAGCACGAAGACCCGGATCAGTGGCTCCAGGAAGGACTTGGTCAGCTGGGTGACCACGCCGGTGAACGCGGCGCCGATGACGACGCCGACCGCGAGGTCGACGACGTTGCCGCGCATGATGAAGTCTTTGAATCCCTTGATCATCCATACTCCCGAGGTGTCCCGTTTTTGTCGGGGACAACCTATGCCCCGGGTGGGGGCTCCAGAAAAGCGCCGGCTTCCCGGGCGGCCAGCTCCGAATCGCCAACCCTGATCGCCGCCACCAGCCGGGCGTGGTCGACGTGCCGGTCCGGCGTCAGCGCGTCGCCCATGGCCTGGGTGAGCGTGCTGCGCATCGCGGTGCCGATCGAGGCGTACAGCTCGGCGAGCATGGTGTTGTGCGCCGCCGCGACCACGGCGGTGTGCAGCGCGGCGTCGGCCGCCACGAACTCGGCGACCCGGCCACCGCGCCAGGCCGCCTCCCGGGCGGCGAGCGCGTCGTCGAGGGTGGCCAGGTCCTCGGGGGTACGCCGCCGCGCGGCGAGCCGCGCGGCCTCCACCTCGAAGGCGCGGCGTACCTCGATCACCTCGGTCATCCGGTCGTCGGTGAGTCGGCGGGCCACCACCGGGGCGAGTTCGTCGGTGGAGAGCACGTAGGTGCCGGAGCCCTGGCGGCATTCCAGCACCCCGGCGTGGGCCAGGGCGCGGACCGCCTCGCGCACCGTGTTGCGCCCCACGCCGAGCGTCTCGACCAGTTGCGGCTCGGTCGGGATCCGTCCGCCCACCGGCCACTCGCCGTCCATGATCCGTTGCCGGAGCTGGACGATCGTCTCCCGGACCCGCCGTCCGCGCGGCGGAACCGGGGTGGAATCGACTGCGGGTGGCACTGGTTACAACCTCTCGCCGGAATTCATCCCATGATTGTAGGTTCGAGGTCATGCCCCCGTCACCCCCCGCCGTCCCGACGGACGAGATCACCCGCCAGGCCGTCTCGACGGGTGCGGTCACCGGTCAGGGCGTCCCGACCGTCGAAGCGGGCGCGGTCAGCCCGGCCGGCGGCGCGGCTTCGACCGCGTCCCGCGTCAACGCGGGATGGCTGGTGCTGGCCGGGATGCTGCTGGTGGCGCTCAACCTGCGGGCCGCCGTCACCAGCCTCGGTGCGCTGCTCGACGAGGTACGCGTCGGCCTGGCCCTCTCCGGGACGATGGCCGGATTCGTCACCACCCTGCCCACAATCGCGTTCGCCGGACTCGGGGCGGCCACCCCGTGGCTGGTCCGCCGGTTCTCCCCGGCCAGGCTGCTGGTGCTGGCGATGCTGGCCCTCACCGTCGGGCAGGTGCTGCGGGCGGTCACCGGTTCCGCCGTGGTGTTCCTGTTCACCAGCGCGCTCGCGCTGTCCGGCATCGCGGTGGCGAACATCCTGCTGCCGATGCTGGTCAAGCAGCACTTCCCGCATCGCACCGGGCTGGTCACCGGGGCGTACACGATGGCGCTGACCGTGGGCACGACGGTGGCCGCCGCCTCAGCGGTGCCGGTGGCGCACGCCTTCGGCAGTTGGCGGGCCGGACTGGGCGTCTGGGCCGGGCTGGCGGCGGTGGCCGTACTCCCATGGTTGCCGGCGGCGCTGCGCGGCCGGGCCGCCGCACGACGCAGTGGCGCCACGCTCCGCTCGGGAGTGCGGCCCGGACGTACCCGGCTCGGCTGGGCGATGGCGGTCTACTTCGGGGCGCAGTCGCTGAGCGGGTACGCGATCATGGGCTGGTTGGCCCAGATGTTCCGGGACGCGGATTTCCGCCCGCAGGACGCCGGGCTGCTGCTTGCCGGAGTGACCGCACTCGGGGTGCCGATCGCGCTGCTGATGCCGACGCTGGCCGGCCGACTGGGCAGCCTGCGGCCGTTGGTCTTCGCGCTGACCACTGCCTCCAGCCTGGCGTACCTGGGTCTGGCGTTCGCGCCGCGCGGCGGGGCACTGGTGTGGGTGGTGCTGCTGGCCTTCGGGCAGGGCGCGTTTCCGCTGATCCTGGCCACCATCGGGCTGCGGGCCCGCACCGCCGACGGCACGGTCGCGCTGTCGGCCTTCGCGCAGAGCACGGGCTACGTCATCGCCGCGTCGGGTCCGCTGCTGGTCGGGATCCTCCACGACGCGACCGGGGGCTGGCTGGCACCGATCGGTTTCCTGCTGGTCGCCCTGGCCGTGCAGACCTGCGCGGGCGTGCTGATCGCTCGCCCCCGCTACATCGAGGACGAGCGTTGAGCCGTCGGGGTCAGGAGGAGGCCGGCGTCGGATCGCCGGCGACCGCCTGCTCGACGGTGGGATACGTGTGCAGCACCTCAACCAGGCCACTCACCTCCAGGATCCGCAGTACGCCGCGCTGTGGCGCGGCGAGTCGGACCACTCCGCCGGCCTCGTCGCAGCTGTTCTTCGCGCGGACGAACACCGACAGACCGGTAGAGTCGCAGAACGAGACGTCCGACAGGTCGAACACGAGGCGGCTGCGCCCCTTGTCGAGCAGGTCGGTGATCTGGTCCTGCAACTGCGGTGCGGTGGCCATGTCCAGCTCGCCAGCGACCGACACGACGACCACGTCACCGCGCTGCTCCGTGTGCACCGTCAAGGACATTTGCCAGACCTCCTGTTTATCGGTGGAACGGTATCCCACCCGGACCGCGATACGCAGAACGGGAGCAGGATCAGGTGGCCACTGTCATTCCGTTGCTCTGCGACAAGTAGTTGGTCGGGCCCCGGTGATAGAGTCCGGCCGGTCCAGGTCTAGGGGGTATTGCCATGGCGCTCAGCGCTGACGAGAGCGTCCGGTTGGGTGAGCTGCTGACCAGCCGGGCCGAGCCGGTCATCCAGCGGTGGACCGAGACCATCGCCGGGCAGCTGCGGGGCCGGCTCAGCCAGGCCGAGCTGGTCCGGCAGGTGCAGGAGCTGCACCGCGCCCTGGTCGACGCCCTCGGCAAGGGCGCAGCCGACCTGAACGCCGAGGAGGCCACCGAGTTGCGGGCAGTGCTCGCCGAGTTCTCCCGCGGGCAGGCCCGGCAGGGCTTCTCCGCCACCGAGACCGCCACCGGCGTGTTCGCCCTCAAGGAGGCGCTGCTCGCCGCCCTGGAGACCGACCAGAGCGTCGAGACGCTGCGCGACTACGTCGCCTTCTCCGCGCTTGTCGACCAGATGGGTCTGTTCACCTTCGAGACCTTCGTCCGCACCCGGGAGAGCCTGATCGCCGACCAGGCCGAGCAACTGCTGGAGCTCTCCACCCCGGTGGTCAAGCTCTGGGAGGGCGTGGTGGCGGTGCCTCTGGTCGGCACGCTCGACTCGGCCCGTGCCCAGGTGGTGATGGAACGGCTGTTGCAGACCCTGGTCGACACCGGCTCGCCGTACGCGATCATCGACATCACCGGCGTGCCAGCGGTGGACACGCAGGTGGCCCAGCACATCCTGAAGACGGTGGTGGCCGCCCGGCTGATGGGCGCCGACTGCATCATCTCCGGCATCCGGCCGCAGATCGCGCAGACCATCGTCGCGCTCGGCATCGAGTTCGGTGACATCGCCACCAAGGCGAGTCTCGCCGACGCGCTCCGGCACGTGCTGCGGCTCACCGGGGTGGAGACCTCCCGCCGCCAGTCGCGTCGGGAGGCGTGATGGAGCGGGTGCCGATCCTCAAGATCGGCGACATCCTGCTGGTCTCCATCCAGGTGGACATGTCCGACCAGACGGCGGTCGCGCTCCAGGAGGACCTGGCCGAGCGGATCGTCGCGACCGGCTGTCACGGGGTGATCATCGACATCACCGCACTGGACATCGTCGACTCCTTCGTCGGTCGGATGCTCTCCACCATCGCCTCGATCTCGCGGGTGCTCGACGCGGAGACGGTGGTCGTGGGGATGCGCCCGGCCGTCGCCATCACCCTGGTCGAGCTGGGGCTGTCACTCAACGGCATCCGTACCGCACTGAACGTCGAGCGGGGGATGGAACTCATCGCGATCGAGCGGGCTGACGACGACCACGACGAGCCGGACGACGATCCTGTCCCAGAGCCGACGGCGTCACCGTGACCAGCGGGGTCGACCTGGGCCGCCCCCAGACGCAGTCGGTCGGCAGCGACGAGGACGTCGTACGCGTCCGCCAGCTGGTACGCACCGCGGCCGTGGCGGTCCGGCTCTCCCTGGTCGACCAGACGAAGGTGGTCACCGCGGCCAGTGAGCTCGCCCGCAACACGCTCGTCTACGGCGGCGGCGGAACGGTCGAGGTGACCGCCATCGACAACGGCCGGCGACCGGGCATCCGGATCGTCTTCGCCGACTCCGGCCCCGGCATCGCCGACCTGGATCTCGCGCTGACCGACGGCTACACCACAGGTGGTGGCCTCGGCCTCGGCCTCAGTGGTGCCCGCCGACTTGTCGACGAGTTCGACATCCAGACCGCGCCCGGTCAGGGCACCCGGATCACGATCACCAAGTGGTCCCGGTGACCGTCGAACCGGTCGCCGACCGGGGCACCTGGTTCCGGGTGGAGAACGGCAGCGCCGGCAGCGCCGTGCGGCGGGCCGCCGAGCGGCTGGGCGGCCAGTTGGGTCTGCCCGTCGGGCGGATCGCCGACCTGGCCATCGTGGCCGCCGAGCTGACCAGCAACCTCATCAAGCACGCCGACGACGGGTTGCTGCTGCTCCGGCCGGTACGCCGTGAGCTGGACGCCGGGGTGGAGATGATCGCGGTCGACACCGGCCCGGGCATGGTCGACCTCGCCGACTCCGCCCGCGACGGGCACTCCACCGCCGGCACCCTGGGCATCGGTCTGGGCGCGATCGTCCGGCAGGCGAGCTGGTTCGACGCGTACTCGCGGCCGGGCCGGGGAACGGTCATCGCCGTGCGGGTCTTCGCCGCCCCGGACACCGCAGTGTCCTGGGTCGGCGGGCTGACCCGACCGTTGACCGGGGAGACGGTCAGCGGGGACGGTTACGCGGTCCGCATCGTGGACGATCGCCGTCAGGTGATGGTCAGCGACGGTCTGGGGCACGGGCCGCTGGCCGCGGCGGCCACCGATGCGGCGCTCGCCGCCTTTCGGGACGCCCCGGCGGCGTCGCCGGCTGAGGTGGTCGGTCACCTGCACCGGTCGATGTCGCACACCCGGGGTGCGGCCCTCGCGGTGGCCGAGCCGGACCCAGCGGCCGGCGTGCTGCGCTACGCCGGGCTCGGCAACATCACCGGCGTCGTGGCCACCGGTGACGGTCGCCGTCGCGGTCTGGTCTCGCTGCCGGGCATCGCCGGGCACCAACGACCGGTGATCCGGCAGTACGACTATCCCTTCGAGGTGGGCAGCCTGCTGGTCATGCACACCGACGGCGTGGTCGACCGGTGGCAGCTCGCCGACTACCCGGGTCTGACCGGGCGGGCACCCCTGGTGGTGGCCGCCACCCTGCTGCGCGACGCCGGCATCCGGCGCGACGACGCCGGGGTGCTGGTGGCGAGGTCCTGGTCATGACCACCACGCCGTTGCTACAGATGACACTGCGGGTGGAGCAGGACATCTTCGTGGTCCGCCAGCGCGGCCGGGAGGTCGCCGCAGCGGTCGGACTGGAGCATCAGGACCAGGTCCGGATCGCCACCGCGTTGAGTGAGGTCGGCCGGGACCTGCTGCGGGCGGTCGGCGGTGCCGACGTGGTGTTCGCCGTCGTCGAGTCGCCGGACGGGCGTTGTCACCTGCGGGTCGATCTCACCCCGGTGGCGCCCCTGCCAGGTGGGCGGTACGAACCGGAGTCGGGCGCGGTGGCACGCCTGGTGGACACATTGAGCGTCCTGACGGTTCAGCGGGATACGGTCGTCAGGATGTCCCGACGGGTTCCGGCCACCGCCCGGACGCTCACCACCGAGCGTCTGGCGGAGTTGCGCGCCCAGCTCGGCGAGAGCGCCCCGGGCACCGCCGAGGAGGAACTCGCCACCCAGAACCGCCAACTTATCAACGCCCTGGACGAGGTACGCAACCAGCGCGACGAGCTGGCCCGGCTCAACGAGGAGCTGGAGCAGACCAACCAGGGCGTGATGGCGCTCTACCAACAGCTCACCGACGAGTTGGAGGCGACCAACCAGGGCGTGGTGGCCCTCTACGCGGAGCTGGACGAGAAGTCGGCGCAGCTGCGCGCGGCGAGCGAGTCCAAGAGCCGTTTCCTGGCCAACGTCAGCCACGAGCTGCGGGCACCGGTGACCGCCATCATCGGGCTGGCCCGGCTGCTCGGCGACTCCGCGTCCGATCCGCTGACCACCGAGCAGGAACGCCAGGTCGGGCTGATCCGTTCCTCGGCGTCGGATCTGCTCACGTTGGTCAACGAGCTGCTCGACCTGGCCAAGGCGGAGTCGGGCCGGATCGAGCCGGAGTGGTCCGAGGTGGACCTGCGGGCCGTCTTCGGTCAGCTGCGCGGCACGCTGCGGGCGTTGCCCGCCGCTGACGGGGTCGAACTGGTGGTGGAGGACCCGGTCACGCCGGCCACGGTACGCACCGACGAGGTGCTGCTCGCCCAGGTGCTGCGCAACCTGCTGCACAACGCTCTGAAGTTCACCACCGAGGGCGAGGTCCGGCTGCGGGCCGAACGGCATGGCGACGGTTGGCGGCTGACCGTCTCCGACACCGGTCCGGGCATCCCACCGGAGCTGCACGATCGGGTGTTCGAGGAGTTCTACCAGGCCCCCGGCCCGACCCGGTTCGGCGGCACCGGCCTCGGCCTGCCGTACGCCCGACGGTTGGTGAATCTGCTCGGCGGCACTCTGGACCTGGCCAGCGAGCCGGGTCGAGGCAGCACGTTCACGGTCTGGCTGCCCGCGGACGGGACGTGACGTGGACGGCGCGGCGACAGTGCTGGTGGTCGACGACAGTCGGACCAAGCGCTACCTCCTGGTGAACTGGCTGACCCGAGCCGGCTTCACCGTGTTGGAGGCGGAGACGGGTGGCGAGGCGCTGAGCCGGGTCGGGGTGGATCCGGTCGACCTGGTCGTGCTCGACGTCCGGTTGCCGGACATGAGCGGCTTCGAGGTGTGCGAGCGGATCAAACTGGCGCATCCGGCGTTGCCGGTGATCCACGTGTCCGCGCACGCGGTCGACACGAACGACCGGACCCAGGGCCTGAACCGAGGGGCGGACGCGTACCTGGCCGAGCCGATCGAGCCGGAGGAACTTGTCGCCACCGCCCAGTCGGTGTTGCGGTACTACCAGGCCCGGCAACGCGCGGAGGTGCTCGCCGAGCGGCTCACCGGGCTGGCGGACACCACCGTCGCGGTGCACGCCGCGCCGAGCTTCACCAGACTGCTACAGCTGGCGGCGGCCGGCGCAGCGGAGATCTTCAAGAGCCCCGCCGCGGTGGTCGCCGAAACCTTCGACGGGGACTGCCTCGCCGGCATCTGCGCCGGACCAGGTGCCGAGCCCCGCGTGGTGACCTGGGTCGTCGATGACACCGGGGTGCCGACCGGCGCCACCGTCACGGTGCAGGAGCCGGACGGTTGGTCGCTTGTCGACTGGCCGGCCGGCGACACGGTCACCGTCGCCGCCGCCCGGCTGCGCGAGGACCGCGCGCCGCTCTACGTCGTGGTGCCCACCGCGACGCAGACCGCCCGTACCCCGGTGCTGGTCCAGCTCGCCCAGGCGGTGGCCTCCGCCGTGGAGGCGCAACGCTCCTTCGACGAGGAACACCGGATCGCGGTGACGCTGCAACGCAGCCTGTTGCCGCGTCAGATCCCGCAGATCACCGGCCTCGACCTCGCCGTACGCTACGAGCCGGCCAGCGCCCAGACCGAGGTGGGCGGCGACTTCTACGAGCTGGTGATGCTCGACGGTCACCTGTTGCTGGCCATCGGGGACGTGGCCGGCCACTCCCTGCACGCCGCCACCATCATGGCCGAGCTGCGGCACGCGCTGCGGGCGTACGCGGTGGAGGGGCACCAGCCGGGCGAGATCCTGCACCGGGTCAACGAGCTGATGCGTACGTTGCTGCCCAGCGAGCTGGCGACGATCTGTGTGCTGCTGCTGGAGCCGACCACCGGTCACATCCGGCTGGCCAGCGCCGGCCACCTGCCCCCGTTGATCATTCAGGACGGCAAGGTGGAGTACGTGCAGCATGCCGCGCCCCTGCTCGGGGTGCGTGCGCCCCGCCCCGCCGACCTGGAGTTCGTGCTGCCGGCCGGGGCGACGATGGTCTTCTACACCGACGGCCTGATCGAACGGCGGGACGCGACGATCGACGAGGGGCTGGCCGCCCTCGCGGCCTGCGCCGCCCAGGTCGACGACGACCTCGACCGGTACTGCGAACGGCTGCTCGTCGAACTGGCCCCGGACGAGATCCAGGACGACGTCGCCGTGGTCGCCCTGCGCCGTCGCTGAGGTGCGACGCCTCGGTGGCGAGCAGGCTCCTTCCTAACGCCGACCCTGGGCGTACGCGGCGGGGGAGACGCCGGTCGTCGCGGTGAAGTCGCGTACCAGGTGGGCCTGATCGCTGTAGCCGAGTTCGGCGGCGAGCCCGGCCCAGTCGAGCGGCCCGTCCGTCGCCCGCTCGATCGCCTCGTGTAGCCGGTAGCGGCGGATCACCCACTTGGGACCGACCCCGACGTGGGTGAGGAAGAGTCGCTGCAACCGGCGGACGGACACGCCGTGTTCGCTGGCGAACTCGTCGACCCGGCGTACGTTCCGGTCGGTCCGGATCGTCTCGACCAGGCGCATCACCTCGTCGTTGACGGGATCTGCTCGGGGTGCCCAGCCGGTCAGCAGTACGTTCAGCGCCTGGCAACGTTCGGTGTCCGTACCGGCGCAGACCACATGATCGGGTACGGCACCGGGGAGCGGCTGCCGGCGGCCGGTCAGCTCGGCGACCGACCGCCGCCAGAACGGATGGAAGCCGCCGGGCCGGAACTGCACGCCGCTGACCCGCCCGGAACCGGTGAGGGTGATCGAAAAGAGTTCCTGACCGACGCCGGCCAGCTCCGCGCGTTCCGGTTCGTCGCCGTCGCGCTGGAACACCACATTGACCGCCGGATGCGGAACGATCCGCTGCTCGAACGGTTCGCTGAGGTTCCAGTCGATCAGCCAGTAGTGCTCCACCCAGTGGCGTAGCGGAACCGCGGGCAGGTGCCGTCGGAACCGCACCCGCCGCTTCAACCCGGCCGGGTCGAGGATGCCGCGGCTGTCGCCGCGCGGCTGTCGCATTTGTTCAAGACCGCCCTCATAAGCTGGCCCTATGGCCACTCAGACTAGCGACCTGCTGGCGGCTGCCGCGCCGCGAACCGTGGCGGTGATCCGGCAGATCAGCGACGACCAGCTCGACCTACCTACCCCCTGCCAGGACTATCGGGTCCGTGACCTGCTGAACCACCTGTACGAGGTCGTGGTCAACTTCCAGGCGCTCGCCCGACGCTCGTCGGTGACCTGGGCCGACAAGCCTGACCATCTCACCGACGGCTGGCGGGACCGGTTCGAGACCGAGACCGGCCGGTTGGTCGAGGCGTGGTCGGACCCGGCCAGCGAGGAGGGTGTCTCGCCGGGAATGGGCATGCCGCAGCCGGTGGTGGGTGCGATGGCGCTGCTCGACCTGACCGTGCACGGGTGGGATCTCGCGGTCGCCACCGGTCAGCCGTATGAGCCGGCGCCCGAGGTGCTGCCCGCGCTGCACGAGTTGGCCGCTCAGCTCGCTCCGACCGCCCGGCAGATGGGTGTGTTCGGCGAGGCGGTGCCGGTCGACGGCACCCTGCCGGAGTTGCCCCGGCTGCTTGGCATGACCGGCCGCGACCCGGCCTGGACACCGCGCTGACCCAGTGACTTGACGGCCACTATTCACTGAGTGAATAGTGGCCTGGTGTCCACACCGCACCTGCTGCTGGGGCTGCTCGCCACCGGCACCATGCACGGGTACGAGCTGAAGCGGGCCCACGACACCCGGCTGCCGCAGGCCCGCCCGTTGGCGTTCGGGCAGGTCTACGCCACGCTGGGGCGGCTGCTGCGGGACGGCTTGGTGGCCTCGACCGGGCCGGAGCGCCTCGCCGGGCCGGATCGGACGGCGTACACGCTGACCGAGCAGGGGCGGGCCACGCTGGACCAGTGGCTGAGCAGCGTCGAGCCACCGATGCCGTACGTGAACAGTCCGCTGTTCGCAAAGGTCGTGGTGGCGTTGCTGGTGGCCGACGTGGACCGGGCGCGGGCATACCTCGTCGCGCAGCGGCGCGCGCACACCGAGCGGTTGCGTGAGCTGACCGCACTGAAGACGGCCCCGTCGGTCACCGTCGACGACATCGTGGCGGCCGACTACGCCATCGCTCATCTCGACGCCGACCTGCGGTGGTTGCACACCACCCTGGACCGGGTCGCCGACTGGCACCGGGAGGTGCACCCGTGACGCAACTTCAGGCTCGCGGTCTGGTGAAGTCGTACGGACCGACACCCGCGCTGCGGGGCATCACCCTCGACATCGACGAGGGGGAGATCGTCGCGGTGACCGGGCCGAGCGGCTGCGGCAAGTCCACCCTGCTGCACTGCCTCGCCGGCATCCTGCGGCCCGACGCGGGCGAGGTGAGTTGGCGTGGGCACCGGCTGGACACCTGGTCCGAGGCGGCCCGCTCCCGGCTGCGGCGTACCGATTTCGGGGTCTTGTTCCAGTTCGGTCAGCTCGTCCCCGAGCTGACCGCGGCGGAGAACGTCGCCCTTCCGTTGTTGCTCGCCGGCACGGGGCGGCGAGCGGCACGGACGGCGGCGCTTACCTGGTTGGCGCGGCTGAGTGTGGCGGAGTGCGCCGACGTGCGTCCCGGCGAGATGTCCGGCGGTCAGCAACAGCGCTGCGCCACCGCCCGGGCACTGGTCACCGAACCACGGGTGCTCTTCGCCGACGAGCCGACCGGTGCACTGGACACCCTCGCCGGGGAGCAGGTGCTGACGCAACTGGTCCGGCTGGCCCGGGAGCACCGCACCAGCGTCGTCCTGGTCACCCACGAGCCACGGATCGCCGCGTACGCCGATCGTGAGGTCGTCCTGCGCGACGGCGTGATCGACCACACCGGTCTGGGCCTCGACGCGCCGCTCGCCGGCGGCTCCCGGTGAGCCTCGCGACCCTGACCAGGCTGGCCCTCGCCGGCAACCGCACCGACGCCGCCCGGGTGGCGCTGACCGCGCTGAGCGCCCTGCTGGCCACGCTCGCCGGGCTCGCAGCCCTGACGGTGCTGGCCATCGAGAAACCGCCGGGTGACGCGTGGCAGCAGTCCGAGCAGTACGTGAACGCGTTGCTGCGCGAGCCGGGGCTGCGCGGCGGGACGGCGTTCGCGCTTGTGATGCTGACCATCCCGGTGCTGGCCCTGGCCGGCCAGAGCGCCCGGCTGGGCGCGCCGTCGCGGGACCGACGGCTCGCCGCGTTGCGGCTGGCCGGCGCGACCCCCGGCCAGGTGACCCGGGTCGCCATGCTGGAGACCGGGCTCGCCGGCCTCGCCGGAACCGTTCTCGGGCTGGCCTGCTACCTCGGCGGGCGCGAGGTGCTGCACCGGCCGGACGACAACGGCCAGTTGGCCCTGCCCACCGACGTGCTGCCGCCGGTGCCGGCGATGGCGGCGGTGGTGCTCGGGCTCCCGGTGCTCGCCGCGGCGGCCACCGCCGTCCTGCTCCGTGCGGTCGCCACCACCCCGCTGGGGGTGGTCCGCCGGGCCGGACGCACCGGGTCCCCCCAGCCATGGCCGGCGCTGCTGATCGGGCTCGGAGTGCTGGCGGCGGCGGTTGTCGAACCGATCCAGTGGGCCCTACGAGGGGCCGCCCTCGAATGGCTGGCCCTGATCGCCATGGTCGGCATCTTCGGCGCGGTGATGGGGGTGATCTTCGGAGCCGGCTGGATCGCGCACCTGGCCGGGCGGACGCTGCACCGTCTCGCCAGGCGTCCGGCCGCGCTGCTGGCAGCCCGCCGGTTGACCGACGACCCCTGGGCCAGCAGCCGCACCTTCGCCGCCCTGCTGGCCGCCCTCATCATCGCTGGCGGCGCGGCGGCCTTCCGAGCCTCGTTCCAGCTCAGGGCGGAGCTGGAACAGGAGCAGAACCGGCTGGCCGGTTTCGGCGGCGACGCCTTCCACGACTCCTTCTACCTGAACACCATGGATCTGGTCGACCTCGCCGTGGCCGCAGCGGTGGCCATCGCCGCCGCCGGCCTGCTCGTCACACTTGTGGAGGGGATCGTCTCCCGCCGCCGGACGTACGCCGCCCTGGTGGCGACCGGCGTGCCCCGGGCCACCATCGGCACCTCGATCGCCTGGCAGGTGCTGACCCCGGTGGTGCCCGCCGTGCTGATCGCGCTCGGCGTCGGGTACGCCATCGGCCGACTGCTCACCGGCGACCTCAGCCCGGGCGCGCGCCGGCCGGACGTACCGCTTGAGCAGCTGGCGGTGCAGGGTGCCGGCGCGATCGTCGCGGTGCTGGTCGTGGTCGGGCTGGGAGTCCTCTTCCTGCGGTCCACCACGGCGGTGGAGGAGCTACGCGCCACCTGAGCAGCCGTCGGCGCTCGCGGGATGCGGCATGTCGGGCTTTCCTGTCTCCAGGAAGCCGCGAGATGCCGCATCCCGCGAGCCGACCCCGGCTGGCCAGCCGGATCAGGCGCGGCCGAAGCGGTCCAGGGTCCAGGCGTTTATGAACGCCTCCTCCCGCCAGGCGTCGTAACGCCCGCTCGGCCCGCCGTGACCCGCATCCATCTCGGTCTTGAGCAGGTAGTCACCCTGCGGTGCGACCGCCCGCAGCCGCGCGATCCACTTCGCCGGCTCGTGGTAGAGAACCCGGGTGTCGTTGAGGCTTGTCATCGCCAGGATCGCCGGGTAGTCGAGGGCGGCGACGTTCTCGTACGGCGTGTACGACTTCATGTACGCGTACACCTCGGGGTCGGCGAGCGGGTTGCCCCACTCCTCCCACTCGGTGACGGTAAGCGGCAGCGACGGGTCGAGGATCGTGTTGAGCGCGTCCACGAACGGCACCTGCGCGACGATGCCGGCGAAGGCGTCCGGCGCCAGGTTGGCCACCGCGCCCATCAGCAGCCCGCCGGCCGAGCCACCTCGGGCGACCAGCCGGTCCGGCGCCGTCCAGCCCGCCTTGGCCAGGTGTCGGGCGCAGGCCACGAAGTCGGTGAAGGTGTTCTTCTTGGCGAGCATCTTGCCGTGGTCGTACCACCGGCGGCCCAGCTCGCCACCGCCCCGGATGTGCGCCACCGCGAAGATCACCCCACGGTCCAGCAGGGACAGCCGGCCGACCGAGAACCACGGGTCCATGCTCGCCTCGTACGAGCCGTAGCCGTAGATGACGCAGGGCGCCGATCCGTCCCGGGGGGTGCCCCGCCGGTACACCAGGGAGATCGGCACCTTGGTGCCGTCGTCGGCGAGCGCCCAGTCACGCTGCTGCTCGTAGTCCTCCGAGCGGTACACCTGACCGTCCGGCCCGGGCAGCACCGGCCGTTGGCGCAGCAGCGTCATCTCCCGGGTGACCAGGTCGTAGTCGTACACCGAGTCGGGCGTGACAAGCGAGGTGTAGCGCAGCCGCAGCCGGCCGGTGCGGTACTCGGGGTTGGCGTCCAGGCCGACGGTGTGCAGCGGCTCCGGGAACTCGATGTCGTGGGCGTCACCGCCGCCCACGGGCAGCACCCGCAGCCCGGTCAGGCCGTTGCTGCGTACCGTGACGACCAGGTGGTCGGCGAAGGCGTCGACCGACTCCAGCCGGGTACCCGGGGAGTGCTCGATCAACGGCACCCAGTCGCCCGGGGCGTCGGCCGAGGTGTACGCGAGGGCGAAATCCTCGGCGTCGTCGTTGTGCAGGATCAGGAACCGGTGACCGTGGTGCTCCACCGAGTACTCGACCCCCTGCCGGCGGGGTGCGATCACCGCCGGCTCGCCCGTCGGGTTGCCGGCCGGGATCACCCGTACCTCGCTGGTGAGCTTGCTGGCGATGTCGATGAGGACGAACCGCTCCGAGCGGGTCAGCTCGACACCGACCCAGAACCGCTCGTCGTCCTCGGTGTGCACCACCACGTCCTCGGTGGCGGCGGTGCCGATGACGTGTCGCCAGACCCGGTTGGGCCGCCACGCCTCGTCAACGGTCACGTAGAACAGCACCGAGGCGTCGCCGGACCACGCGGTGCCGTAGAAGGTGCCGGGAATCTCGTCGGGCAGCAGCTCACCGGTGCTGAGGTCCTTCACCCGCAGGGTGAACCGCTCGTCACCGGAGAAGTCGGTGGAGTAGGCCAGGTAGCGCCCGTCGGGGCTGACGTCGAAGGCGCCGAGCGAGAAAAAGTCGTGCCCCTCGGCCAACTTGTTGCCGTCCAGCAGGATCTGCTCCCCGTCGAGCGGGGCGCCATCGGTGCTGATCGGCGGGGTGGTCTCGTCGGGGCGGACCGCCCGACGGCAGTGCACGCCGTACTGCTGGCCCTCGACCGTGCGGGTGTAGTACCAGTGCTGGCCCTTGCGGGTCGGCACGGACAGGTCGGTCTCCTGGGTACGCCGCCGGATCTCCTCGAACAATGTCGTACGCAGCCCGGACAGGTGCGCCGTCCGGGCCTCGGTCCAGGCGTTCTCGGCGTTCAGATAGTTGATCGTTTCCGGATCGTCCTTGGTGGCGAGCCAGGCGTACTCGTCGACGACGGTGTCGCCGTGGTGGACACGTTCGGTCGGCACCCGCCTGGCCGCGGGAACGGGGGTCTCGGTGGTCACGGCGCCACGTTACCGGCCGTAGCGACATGTGGCGCGGTGCAATTCCACCTCCAATCGTTCGAACACATGTACGATCACCGGCATGGTGTCACCCCCTCCCGCCGGTACGTCCGGTGTCCGCGACATCACCCGCCGACTGAGCGAGATCTGCGGTCCGCGCTTCGCGCGCCGCGCCGGTCCCGCCGACGAGGTGGCCGGGAGCACGGCCCGCTGGGTGGCGGTGCCCGGTGGTCCGCACGCGGCTGCGCAGGTGTTGCGACTGGCCGCCCGGCACGACCTGAGCGTGGTGCCCCGAGGGGCCGGCACCAAGATCGACTGGGGTGCGCCGCCCGAACGGGTCGACATCATGCTCGACACCGGGAGACTGGCCGGCATCGGCCACCAGTCGCCGGACCGGGGCACTGCCGAGATCGGCGCCGGTACGCCGCTGCGTGCGGTACAAGCCACCCTGGAGCGCACCGGCCGGCGGCTCGCGTTGGACGCTCCCTCACCCGGTGCCACGCTCGGCGGAGTGCTGGCGGCGGACGAGGCCGGTCCGCTGCGTCACCGGCACGGCACCGCCTGCGATCAGCTCGTCGGCCTGCGTTACCTGGCTGCCGACGGTGAGCTGGCCGAGGCGGGCGGCGGGGCGGCCGGGCTGGCCGAGGCGCGACTGCTGTGCGGCTCGGAGGGAGCACTCGGCGTGCTGGTCAGCGCGACGCTGCGGGTGCAGGCGGTGCCGGCCGCCCGGGTCTGGGTGACCCGGCCGGTGTGGACCCCGCTGGAGGTGCACGACCTGATCCGGGCGGTGCTCGCGGCCCGGCTCGACCCGGCCGCGATCGAGCTCGATCTGCCGGTCGACGCCGGCTGTCGCCCACGAAGGGACCGCCGTGCCGAGTCGATGGCATTGCACCCGTCGATGACCGGGCGCGCGTCGACCGGCCCGGCGGGCACCGGTTCGCTGGTGGTGCTCCTGGAGGGCGGCCCCGCGGAGGTGGCGGAGCGCACCGACCGGTTGATCGGTCTCTTCGGCTCCAGCACCGGGGTCGCCCGGACGGCGCCACCGTGGTGGCGCAGCTACCCCTTCGCCCCCGGCGACACGGCCTTGCGGCTGGAGGTGCCGATGACCGATCTGCACGCCGCCGTCTACGCCCTGCGCGACGCGGCCGGTGGGCCGGTGCCGGTACGCGGCTCGGCCGGGCTCGGCGTGGTGCACGCCGCCCTCCCCGGGGCGATGGCACCGAGCCGGGTCGCGTCGATCCTGGCCGCGGTGCGTGGCGTGCTGCTCGCCCGACAGGGCCGGTGCGTGGTGCTCGCCGCCCCGCCGGCCGTCCGCCGTACCGTCGACCTGTGGGGCGAGCGGGCCGATCTGGCCCAGCTACGCGCCGTCAAGCAGCACCTGGACCCGACCCACCGCCTCGCCCCCGGCCGCCTGCCCGGCGGCCTCTAGGCCGGTGTCCAGGATCGTTGGCGGTGTCGAGATCCTTGGCCGGCGCGCGCTAGTCCGGCAGCGCGTCGTTGCGGAGGACGAGGATGGCGATGTCGTCGCGGGGCTCCTCGACCGAGAAGTTGATCGCGGTGGAGCGTAACCGGGCCGCCACCACGTCCGCCGAGTAACCGGCCAGCGGCGCGGCGGCGTCGCGCAGTCGCCCGGTGCCGAACAGTTCCCGGCCCCGGCGACGCTCGGTCACCCCGTCGGTGTAGAAGACCAGGCAGTCACCCGGGGCGAGGGCGAGTTGCGCGGTGGGGGAGGCGATCGTGTCGAGCAGCCCGAGCGCGGTACCACCGGTGCCGACGAAGGCGGCCGGTCCGCCGCTGGATCGCAGCAGCACCGGCCGGTCGTGCCCAGCCAGGTGCAGCCCGACGTCGAGCCGGTCGCCCTCACCCGGCCCGACCGCCGCCAACGCCAGCGTGCAGTAGCGGCCGGCACCCCGATCCACAAGTGTCTCGTTGAGCCGGGCCAGCACCTCGGGCAGCGGCTTGCCGTCGCCGGCCAGCACCCGGATGACGTCCCGCACCAGCCCGGTGACCGCCGCCGCCTGCACTCCCTTGCCGGAGACGTCGCCGATCACCACCAGCCAGCGCCCGTCCGGCAGCGGCACCACGTCGTAGAAGTCGCCGCCGACGTCGACGTCCCCGCCGGTCGGCACGTACTCGGCGGCGAAGCCGATGCCCTCCACCACCGGCAGGACCGGCGGCAGCAACGACTGTTGCAGGGTCTGGGCCACCCGGCGGCGCTCGGCATGGATGCGGGCGTTCTCGATGGCGAGGGCGGCCCGTCGGGCCACGTCCTCCAGCACCGCGATCTCGTCCGGATCCTGCCGGTGCCGCTGGTGCCGTCCGACGGCCAGGGTGCCGAGGCGCTGCCCTCGGGCGATCAACGGTACGGCGAAGCCCTCCATCGGCGCGCCGAGCGGGGTCCGGGTGCCGTTGCGGCTGGCCTCCCGTAGCCGAGCCAAAATGGAATCAGGGCCGGCCTCGCGGAGCGTGGCGTGCAGCTGCGGCAGCACCGACTCGTCGGCGTGGCTGGCCGCCGCGAGCCGGAGCCGGCCCCACTCGTCGGTGGTGTGCACCGCGCACCACTGGCCGAGCCGGGGCACCACCAGCTGCGGGATGAGTGCCATGGTCAGTTCCACGTCCAGCGACTGGGCGAGCAGCTCGCTGGCCTCGGCGAGGAAGGTCAGCCAGGCCTGCCGGCGTACGTCCGCGCGGCGCAGCCGGTCGTTCTCCAGGTGCAGCGAGAGCCGCTCGGCGGTCAGCACCGCCAGCGGCTGGGCGTACGCGGTGGGCGCGGCGTCCAGTTCCAGCTCACCGGCGTACGGGCGGTGCACGGCCAGCGGCACCCGGAGCAGGTCGTTACCGGCCCGGGGCTGGCGGCCGTACCGGGCGAGGACCTGGGTGCCCTGGCCGTCGCCGCGGTCCAGCCGGACCACCCCGCCGGCGGCGCCGACCATCTCCGCCACCCGGGTCAGCAGGCCGGCGGCGAAGTCCGGCAGCGGATCCTCGGCGTACGGGTCGGGGGTGGTCTGCATCAGCGCGTTCATCGCACCGGGGCTGGGCACGGCGGTCTGTCCGGCGCTGTCCGGTTGGGCGGCGCTCGCCGGTGGCGCGGGTGTGGCCGGTCCCTTGCCCTTCCGATCGGACCGGTCCAGCCGGAACCACACGCCCTTGCCGGTGCGCAGGTAGGTGGTGCCCCAGCGGCTGGCGAAGTGGTCGACCAGCAGCAGCCCACGCCCCCGTTCGGCGACCTCGGCGATGTCGGTCGCCTGGTTGCGTACGCCGACGGTCAGCTCGTCGACCGGGCCGGCGGCGAAGTCGGAGACCGTGACGGTCAGCCCCGCCTGGTCGGCGGTGACCTCGATGTCCAGTTCGGTGCGGGCGTGCTCGACCGCGTTCGTGGACAGCTCGGTGGTCAACAGAAGTGCCTCGTTGAGCAGTTCGTCCAGGTCCGCCTCCGCGAGCACGGACCGGACGACCGCGCGCGCGGCCGCCGGTGTACGGCGGTCGGCGGGAAGCCGGACGCGCCGCGCGTGCTCGTCTGGGCCCGTCTTCGCCGCGGGCCCCGCCTCCGCTGACACCCTCGTATCCTCCACCGACACCTCTGAAGTGCCAAGCCGATCACCACCGGGGCTTTGCCGTCGGACCGTGCCGTGCCGTGGCGTTTTCGAGGTCACGGGGACAATGATGGGGTGGCCGGTGGGAGCCGGTGTACCCCGAGGTGAGCGAGGAATGATGACCACGGCGAAACAGTCGGTGACCGCGGAGACCTCCGCCGCCGACCACGAGGCGGTCCTCACCGAGCTGGCGGAGGCGCTACGGCGGGTCCGTGGCGGTGATCTCAAGGTGCGGTTGCCCCGGCGGTCGGGCGCGGCCGGTGAGGTGGCGGACGCCTTCAACGACGTGGTGTCGCTCCAGGAGCGGCAGCACCTGGATCTGCGCCGGATCAGTCGGGTCGTGGGCCGCGACGGCCGGCTGACCGAGCGGCTGGACGAGGAAGGGCTGGACGGCTCCTGGGCGGAGGGGCAGCGGGCGGTCAACTCGCTGATCGACGACCTGGGTCGACCCACCACCGAGATCGCCCGGGTCATCGTGGCGGTCGCCGACGGTGACCTCACCCAGCACATGGCGCTGGAGATCGACGGCCGCCCGCTGCGGGGTGAGTACCTGCGGATCGGTCGGACGGTCAACACCATGGTCGACCAGCTCTCGTCCTTCTCCAACGAGGTGACCCGGGTGGCCCGGGAGGTGGGCACCGAGGGCAAGCTGGGCGGCCAGGCCGACGTCCGCGGCGTCGCCGGCACCTGGAAGGACCTCACCGACTCGGTGAACACCATGGCGTCGAACCTGACCGGCCAGGTCCGGTCGATCTCCCAGGTGGCGACCGCGGTGGCCAAGGGTGACCTCTCGCAGAAGATCACCGTCAGCGCGCGCGGCGAGGTCGCCGAGCTGGCCGACACGATGAACTCGCTCACCGACACGCTGCGCCTCTTCGCCGAGCAGGTGACGCGGGTGGCCCGGGAGGTGGGTACCGAGGGCAAGCTGGGCGGTCAGGCGGAGGTGCCGGGCGTAGCGGGCACCTGGAAGGACCTGACCGACAGCGTCAACTCGATGGCGTCGAACCTGACCGCCCAGGTGCGGAACATCGCTCAGGTCTCCACGGCTGTGGCCCGGGGTGACCTGTCGCAGAAGATCACCGTGGCCGCGCAGGGCGAGATCCTGGAACTCAAGGACACCGTCAACACGATGGTGGACCAGTTGTCGTCGTTCGCCGACGAGGTGACCCGGGTGGCCCGTGAGGTGGGTACCGAGGGCAAGCTGGGCGGTCAGGCCCAGGTGCGCGGCGTCTCCGGCACCTGGCGTGACCTGACCGAGAACGTCAACCAGCTCGCCGGGAACCTGACCAGCCAGGTCCGCAACATCTCCCAGGTCTCCACGGCCGTCGCCAAGGGTGACCTGAGCCAGAAGATCACGGTCGACGCCCGGGGCGAGATCCTGGAGCTGAAGAACACGGTCAACACGATGGTGGACCAGTTGTCGTCGTTCGCCGACGAGGTGACGCGGGTGGCCCGTGAGGTGGGCACCGAGGGCAAGCTGGGCGGTCAGGCTCAGGTCAAGGGTGTCAGCGGCACCTGGCGGGACCTGACCGACAACGTGAACTCGATGGCGTCGAACCTGACCAGCCAGGTACGGAACATCGCCTCGGTGACCACGGCGGTGGCGCGGGGCGACCTGTCGCAGAAGATCACGGTGGATGCCCGGGGCGAGATCCTGGAGCTGAAGTCGACGGTGAACACGATGGTGGATCAGCTGTCGTCGTTCGCCGACGAGGTGACGCGGGTGGCCCGTGAGGTGGGCACCGAGGGCAACCTCGGCGGTCAGGCTCAGGTCAAGGGCGTCTCCGGCACCTGGCGGGATCTGACCGACAACGTGAACTCGATGGCGTCGAACCTGACCGCCCAGGTGCGGAACATCGCCCAGGTCTCCACGGCGGTCGCCAAGGGTGACCTGAGCCAGAAGATCACGGTCGACGCCCGGGGCGAGATCCTGGAGCTGAAGTCGACGGTGAACACGATGGTGGATCAGCTGTCGTCGTTCGCCGACGAGGTGACGCGGGTGGCCCGTGAGGTGGGTACCGAGGGCAAGCTGGGCGGTCAGGCCCAGGTGCGCGGTGTTGCCGGCACCTGGCGGGACCTGACCGACAACGTGAACTCGATGGCGTCGAACCTGACCAGCCAGGTCCGCAACATCGCCTCGGTCACCACCGCGGTGGCCAACGGTGACCTGTCGCAGAAGATCACTGTCGACGCGCAGGGCGAGATCCTGGAGCTGAAGAACACGGTCAACACGATGGTGGACCAGTTGTCGTCGTTCGCCGACGAGGTGACCCGGGTGGCCCGTGAGGTGGGCACCGAGGGCAAGCTGGGCGGTCAGGCTCAGGTCAAGGGCGTCAGCGGCACCTGGCGGGACCTCACCGAGAACGTCAACCAGCTCGCCTCGACGCTCACCACCCAGCTACGCGCGATCGCCCGCGTCTCGACCTCGGTGACCCGGGGCGACCTCACCCAGCGGATCGCGGTGAAGGCGCAGGGCGAGGTCGCCGAGCTGAAGGACAACATCAACCAGATGATCGTCACTCTGCGGGAGACGACCCACAAGAACGCCGAGCAGGGGTGGCTCGACTCCAACCTCGCCCGTATCGGCGGCCTGCTCCAGGGCCAGCGTGATCTCGGCGAGGTCTGCCGGATGATCATGCAGGAGGTCACTCCGCTTGTCGACGCGCAGCTGGGTGCCTTCTTCCTGGTGGACAACTCCGAGGGCGTGATGCGGCTGCGGTTGACCGCCTCGTACGGCTACGTCTCCCGGGGGCACGACGTGACCTTCGGGCCGGGCGAGGGGCTGGTCGGCCAGGCCGCCCTGTCCCGGCGCACCATCCGGGTCGGAGCCGTACCGGACGGCCGGATCACCCTGCGGTCCGGGTTGGCCGACACGCCCCCGGCCGACCTGGTCGTCCTGCCGGTCCTCTTCGAGGGCGAGCTGCTCGGCGTGATCGAGTTCGCCACCGTCACACCCTTCTCCGAGCTGCACCTGTCGTTCCTGGAACGGCTGGTCTCCACCATCGGCATCGCGGTCAACACCATTCAGGCGAACCGGCGTACGGAGGAACTGCTCGCGCAGTCGCAGCGGCTGGCACACGAGTTGCAGGAGCAGTCGGCGGAGTTGCAGCGGACCAACGCCGAACTTGAGGACAAGGCCAAGCTGCTGTCGGAGCAGAAGGCGAACATCGAGACCCAGAACCGGGAGATCGAACTGGCCCGGCTGGGCCTGGAGGACAAGGCGCAGCAGCTCACCCGGGCCTCGGCGTACAAGTCGGAGTTCCTGGCGAACATGAGCCACGAGCTGCGTACGCCGCTGAACTCGCTGCTGCTGCTGGCCCGGTTGCTGATGGAGAACTCCGAGCAGAACCTCACGCCGAAGCAGATAGAGTTCGCCCGCACGATCCACGGCTCCGGGTCGGACCTGCTGCGTCTGATCGACGACATCCTGGATCTTTCCAAGATCGAGGCTGGGCGGATGGACGTCGAGCCGACCGAGGTCCGGTTCACCGAGATCTGCAACTACGTGGAACAGGCGTTCTCCCCGCAGGCCGAGGAGAAGGGCCTGGACTTCCAGGTACGCATCGGCAAGGACCTGCCGCCGGCCGTGGTGACCGACGCGCAGCGGCTTCAGCAGGTGCTGCGCAACCTGTTGTCGAACGCGGTCAAGTTCACCGACAACGGTGCGGTGACCCTGCGGATCTCCCGGGCGCCGGAGCACGCGGTGTTCGACGTACCGGCGCTGACAAACGCCCGGCAGGTGATCGCCTTCACGGTGATCGACACCGGTATCGGGATCTCCGACGACAAGCTGTCGCTGATCTTCGAGGCGTTCCAGCAGGCGGACGGGACGACCAGCCGCCGGTACGGCGGTACCGGGCTGGGCCTGTCGATCAGCCGTGACCTGGCCCGGCTGATCGGGGGCACGATCACGGTCGCCTCGGCACCCGGCCAGGGCTCGACGTTCACGCTCTACCTGCCCGACGTACTGGCGCCGGACGCGGTGGTGGCACCCGCGCCACCGTCACCGCAGCGGGCGGGTCTGCCGTCGTCGTTGTTGATGCCGCCGATGGAGTTGCTGTCGGAGGCGCCCGAGGCGCCGAAGACCCGCCAGCTCGACGGTGCCACCGTGCTGATCGTCGACGACGACGTGCGTAACGTCTTCGCGCTGACCAGCGCGCTCGAACTGCACGGAATGACCGTGCTGTACGCCGACAACGGCGCCGACGGGGTCCGCCTGTTGGCCGAACACCCGGAGGTCGATATCGTCCTGATGGATGCAATGATGCCCGATCAGGACGGATACGAGACAACCCGACAGATCAGGCGTAATCACCGGTTCGCGGACCTGCCGATCGTGTTCCTGACGGCGAAGGCCATGCCGGGGGATCGTGAGTCAGCGATAGCGGCCGGAGCCAGCGACTACATCACCAAGCCGGTCGACCTGGACCAGTTGATCGAGCTGATGGGCACCTGGATCAGTGGCAGCCGTACCGAGGAGGGCTCGTGACGCAGGTGGCGAAGGCGCTGCTGGTCGATGATCGCCGGGAGAACCTGATGGCCCTGGAGGCGATCCTCCAGGGGCTGCCGGTGCAGTCGGTCGCCGTGGAGAGCGGTGAGGCGGCGCTGAAGCAGTTGCTGGTGGACGACTTCGCGGTGATCCTGCTGGACGCCCAGATGCCGGACATGGACGGGTTCGAGACGGCGAGCCACATCAAGCGGCGGGAGCGTACCCGGCACGTGCCGATCATCTTCCTGACCGCTGCCGATCGGGACGCTCAACTGGCCCTGCGCGGCTACGCGGCGGGCGCGGTCGACTATCTCACCAAGCCGTTCGATCCGTGGGTGCTGCGGGCCAAGGTCTCCGTCTTCGTCGAGTTGTGGACCAAGACCCGCCAGCTGGCGGCGCAGTCCGAGATGGTGCGCGAACGCGACGCCCAGTGGCGGCTGCTCACCGACGCCGTCGACGAAGCCACCACCCTGCTCCGCAACGCCGACGACCCGGAGGCCCACGCCCGCGCCGTAGCCCTCCTCGAACAAGCCCGCTGGGGCACCACCCCCGACTAACCCCCAACCCACCCCCACCCCTCAACACCCCCCAACCCCGCCGCCCGCCCCCGCGATCTTGCAGTTTTTGTCCCGACGAAAGGTGCAATCCGGGGCATTTGGACGACCGAAAGGCTCTCCGGTCGGGTGTGTGGGTCATGTTCGGCCGGGCAGGGGTAGGTCGTAGCCGCAGAGGTGGAGTCTGACCATGGCGATGAGGGCGTGGGGGTTCTTGAAGCCGAAGGCGATGCGGGTGAGGAGTCGGATCTTGGTGTTGGTGGATTCGATGAGTCCATTGGACAGGCGGTAGGTCAGGGTGTTGGCGATGTCGTCGCGCCAGTAGCGGCGGATGCGGTAGGCCAGTTCCACGAACGGGGTGAGTTGGCTGGTGGTGGCCCAGTCGAGCCAGGCGTCGAGCAGGGTGATGCGGTCGGCGCCTCCGGGGGCGGCGAAGACCTGCCGTAGTTGCTGGTTGAGCAGGTAGGCCCGATACAGCGGCTGGTTGGTGTGTTCGATGGTCGCGAGTTTCGCCTGTTGGGAGGCGGTCAGGTCGGCCGGGTTCTTCCACAACGCGTAGCGGGCGCCTTTGATGCCCTGGGCCAGGGCTTTCTGCCCGGCTTTGCGGGCGGCGGTGTAGACCTGGGCGCGGACCGCGTCCAGGGCTTTGCCGGCCCACATGACCACGTGGAACGGGTCCAGGCAGATGCGGGCCTGGGGGCAGTATCGGCTGACCGCCGAGAAGATCCATTCGGCGCCGTCAGCGGTGACGAGGCTGATCTGGGCGCACCGGTCGGATCCGAGCAGGTCGAAGAACTGGCTCAGGGTGGCACTGTCACGGCCCTCAGCGATCCACAGCAGCCGCCGGGTGTCATGGTCAACAACCACGGTCAGATACTTGTGACCCCGCCGATACGACACCTCATCGATACCGATGCGCCTCACCCCCGCGAGGCGATCCCCGGCCGCGGCGTCAGCGTCGGCGACCACCCGGGTCACGATCTGCCCGACCGTGCGCCACCCCACCCGCACCAGATGACACACCGCGGTCTTCGACATCCGCCGCACCAACCAGCCCACCAGCGCATCGAACTGGCGAGTATGCCCGGCACCGTGCCGCGCCCACGGCACCGCCGCCACCACCACCACCCCGTGGACCGGGCACCGCACCCGGGGCGCATCGGCCTCCAGGAACACCTGCCACACACCCACGTCCAAGCTCCGCCACCGCCGACGCCCACGACCCGCGTCATAACCCGGACACCGCCGCTGGCACACCCCGCACCGACCCCGCGCCCGCCGCAACGGACGCACCGACACCACCACCACACCCGCCGCATCAAGACACACCGACTCGACCACCACCTGCTCGACGCCCAGCAGCCGACCCCATAACCTGACCGAACGCACGCCGTTGCCACCACCTAGAACCGAAGCCTTCAGACAGCTCGGAACCTAGGCCCAGCAACGGCGTGCGCCCGTCAACGACCCACCAACCACCCACACATCAAGCAGAAGAGCCGACCGAAAGGGCAAGATCGCGGCGGCGGGCGCGGGCGGCGGGCGGGCGCGGGCGGCGGGCCGGGTGGGGATGGGTTAGGGGGTGGGGGTGTCGTTGCGGATCATCAGGGCGCTGCGTAGGCCGGTGATGTCCAGGACGCGCAGCAGGAACTCGCCGACGTTGGTCAGGACGAGCAGGCTCTGCGCGTGACTGGCCTTGCGGCTGAGGACGACCAGGGTGCCCAGCCCCTGCGAGTCGCAGAACGTCACGCCGCCGAGATCGAGGACGATCCGGGGCGGGGGCTCGGTGAGAACCTCGTTGACGACGGTCGATAGCTGGGCGGCCGTTTGCATGTCGATCTCACCGGCAAGGCGGAGGACTGCTTCGTCGCCCGTTCGGTGTACGGTGATGGACAGTTCGGCACGATCCACCGGGTCAGCCTATCGCGATCTCCGTCGACCGGCCTGTCGAGGCGTGCCGTCCCCGCGCAGCGTGCCGGGGGTGAGCCCGGTAACCCCCGGCCGGGGTGGCTGCCGATCCGCAGCCGGGCGCTGACACAATGGCGGCATCGTGACCGAGGTGTTTACCGCCGGATCCGACCGCTACCCGGTCGACGCGCCGGCCTCAGCGGCCCTGTTCGACCGCGCCTGCGCCATCGTGCCGGGCGGGGTGAACTCCCCTGTGCGCGCCTTCCGGGCGGTCGGCGGCACCCCACGCTTCATGGTTCGAGGTGAGGGGTCCTGGCTCCACGACGCGGACGGTCGCCGTTACGTCGACCTGGTCTGCTCCTGGGGGCCGCTGATCCTGGGGCACGCCCACCCAGAGGTGGTCGCGGCCGTGCAGGCCGCCGCCGCGAACGGCACCAGTTTCGGTACGCCCACCCCCGGCGAGGTCGAACTGGCCGACGAGATCGTCGCGCGTACCCCGGTCGAGCAGGTCCGGTTGGTCAACTCGGGCACCGAGGCGACGATGTCGGCGATCCGCCTGGCGCGCGGCTACACCGGTCGCTCAAAGGTCATCAAGTTCGCCGGTTGCTACCACGGGCACGTCGACGCGCTGCTGGCCGCCGCCGGCTCCGGCGTGGCCACCCTCGGCCTGCCCGATTCGCCGGGGGTCACCGGCGCGGCGGCCAGCGAGACCATCGTGCTGCCCTACAACGACGTGACCGCCGTCGAGGCCGCCTTCGCCGCCGAGGGCCAGCACATCGCTGCGGTGATCACCGAGGCCGCACCGGGCAACATGGGCGTGGTCGCCCCCCGTGACGGGTTCAACGCGCAACTGGCCCGGATCGCGCACGCGCACGGCGCACTGCTGATCGTCGACGAGGTGATGACCGGGTTCCGGGTCTCCCGCGCCGGCTGGCACGGTCTCGATCCGGTCGAGGCGGACCTGTGGACGTACGGCAAGGTCATGGGTGGCGGCCTGCCCGCCGCGGCGTTCGGCGGGCGCGCGGAGATCATGTCGCGACTGGCTCCCGCTGGTCCGGTCTACCAGGCCGGCACCCTCTCCGGGAACCCGCTCGCCTGCGCGGCCGGGCTGACCACGCTGCGGCTCGCCGACGACGCGCTCTACCGCCGGCTGGACGACACCGCCGCCGTCGTGGGCAAGCTGGCCGCCGACGCGCTGTCCGCCGCCGGAGTCCCGCACCGGCTGTCGTACGCGGGCAGCATGTTCTCGATCTTCTTTACCGATGCCGACGTGGTGGACTACGACAGCGCCCGCACCCAGCAGGTGCCGGCGTTCAAGGCGTTCTTCCACGCGATGCTCGCTGCCGGGGTCTATCTGCCGCCGAGCGCGTTCGAGTCCTGGTTCGTCTCGGCGGCGATCGACGATGCCGCCCTGGAACAGATCGCCGGCGCGCTGCCGACGGCGGCCAACGCGGCGGCAGCGGCAGGTCACGGGGGGTAGCGGTGAGTAAGACGGTGGTCCACGTGCTCCGGCACGGCGAGGTGTACAACCCGGACGGCATCCTGTACGGCCGGCTGCCCGGTTTCCGCCTCAGCGAACTGGGCGTCCAGATGGCCAAGGCCGCCGCGCAGGGGCTCGCCGAACGCGAGGTCGTGCACGTGGCGGCCAGCCCGCTGGAACGCGCCCAGCAGACCGCGGAGCCGATCGCCGCCCAGTTCCGGCTGCCCGTCGGAGTGGACGAGCGGCTGATCGAGAGCGCCAACTGGTTCGAGGGCAAGAAGGTCTCGCCCGGCGACGGCTCCTTCCGCGACCCGCGCAACTGGTGGGTGCTGCGTGACCCGGTCACCCCGTCCTGGGGCGAGGCGTACCGGGTCATCGCCGAGCGGATGTTCGCCGCGTTGCACGCCGCCCGGATCGCCGCCGAGGGCCGGGAGGCCGTCCTGGTCTCGCACCAGCTACCGATCTGGACGCTGCGCCGCTACGTGGAGCGCAAGCGGCTGTGGCACGACCCGCGTCGCCGGCAGTGTGCACTGGCTTCCCTCACCACCTTCCACTTCGACGGTGCCAAGATCGTCGGCATCGGCTACTCCGAACCGGCCGCACACCTGGTGGCGATGTCGCCGACGGCGCGGACGGCCAAGGGGGCCTGAGATGGGCGTCCGGAGGCTGGCTGTCGGCCTGCTCGCCGCCGCGACCACCGCGATGCTCCTGAGCGGTTGTACGGGCGACGGCCGGGAGTCCGACTGCGACAGTGCCGGCGGCATCGTCGAGTGTGCCCCGGAGCAGCGGTCCGCCGCCCCGAAGATCGCCGGTGAGCTGCTGGCCGGCGGGTCCTACGACGTGGTCGACCAGCGGGGCAAGGTCGTGGTGGTCAACTTCTGGGGCTCCTGGTGCGCGCCGTGCCGGGCCGAGGCCGACGACCTGGAGAACACCTACCAGGCCACGAAGGACTCCGGAGTGACCTTCCTCGGCATCAACGTGCAGGACAGCCGGGACAAGGCCATCGCCTTCGAGGAGGGCCGGGTCAGCTACCCGAGCATCTTCGACCCGGGCAGCCGACTCGCCCTCGACATGGACATCCCGCCGAACACCATCCCGGCCACCGTCGTGCTGGACCGGGAGGGACGCATCGCCACGGTGATCCGGGCGGCGGTCCGGCAGGAGGGGCTGCAACCCATCGTCGAGCGGATCGCCGCCGAGGCGCCCGCGCCGGCCGGTCAGCGCTGATGGGCGGGACCTTCGGTCAGCTCGCCGAGTCCGGCCCGTTGCTGTTGGCGTTGGGCGCGGCGGCGCTGGCCGGTCTGGTCAGCTTCCTGTCTCCGTGCGTGCTGCCGCTGATGCCCGGCTACCTCTCGTACGTCACCGGGCTGGCCGGCGCGGACCTCGAAGGTCGGCAGGAGCCGACGCCCGCAGAGTCACCAGGTGGCGGTGGCGTCGGCACGGCCGTACGGGAGCGCACCCGGGTCGCCCCGGCGGTGAAGGGCCGGGTGCTGGCCGGGACGTTGCTGTTCATCGCCGGCTTCACCGTCGTGTTCACCGCCACCGCGGTCCTGTTCAGCGGCGTCGGCCGGGTCTTCTTCGACCACGAACGGACGCTGGAGATCATCGTCGGCGGGCTCATCGTCGTGCTCGGTCTGGGCTATCTCGGTGCGCTGCCCGGGTTCCAGCGTGAGTTCCGGATCAACAGGTTGCCCGCCGCCGGCCTGCTCGGCGCGCCCGTGCTCGGTGCCGTGTTCGCGCTGAGCTGGGTGCCCTGCACCGGGCCCACGCTGGCCGCGGTGCTCGGGATGGCCACCACCAGCGGGCAGACCGACCGGGCGGTGGTGCTGGCGGTGGCGTACTGCCTCGGGCTGGGTCTTCCGTTCGTCGTCTTCGGGTTGGGCTTCAACCGGCTGCTCGGGGTGTTCCGCGCGGTGCGCCGGCACAGCCGTTGGGTCACCCGGATCGGCGGGGCGCTACTGATCCTGATCGGGCTGGCGCTGGTCACCGGTGGCTGGACCAACGTGGTGATCTGGTTGCAGACCACGGTCGGGGTGGGCAACTTCGAGGTGGGCATCTGATGACCGCCGTGGACGACCGTCCCGCCACATCGGCCGAGGCGCCCCGGCGCCGGCCCAACCCGCTGCTCGCGCTGCTGCGCAACTCGTGGCGGCAGCTGACCAGCATGCGTACCGCGCTGGTGTTGCTCTTCCTGCTCGCGATCGCCGCGATCCCGGGGTCGGTGCTGCCGCAGCGCGGGGTCAACCCCGAGGATGTACGCGACTTCTACACCGCCAACCCCGACCTGGCCCCGGTGCTCGACCGGGTGGGCGCGTTCGAGGCGTTCAGCTCGGTCTGGTTCTCCGCGATCTACCTGCTGCTGTTCACCTCGCTGATCGGGTGCATCACGCCCCGGCTGCGCGACCACGTCCGGGCGCTGTGGGCCCGCCCGCCGGCCGTACCGAAACGGCTGGAGCGGCTGCCGCAGCACGCGGTGGTGCCCGCGCCCGAGGGCGGCGCGGCGGCGGTCGCCGAGACGCTGCGCCGACGGCGGTGGCGGGTGGCGGTACGCGGCGACGAGGTCTCCGCCGAGAAGGGCTACCTCAAGGAGACCGGCAACCTGATCTTCCACAGCTCGATGGTGCTGGTGCTGGTCGGCGTCGCGCTCGGTTCCTGGTACGGCTGGCACGGCAACCGGCTGCTCGTCGCCGGTGCCGACCAGGTCTTCTGCAACACCCGCCAGCAGTACGCCGAGGCCAAGCTCGGTCCGCGCGTCGGTGACGACCTGCCCCGGTTCTGCATGCAGTTGGACGAGTTCGACGCGCGGTTCCTGCCGAACGGTCAGGCGTCCTCGTTCAACGCGAAGGTGACAGTCGACGAGGACGGCGGCGCTCCGCGCCAGGCCGAGTTCTCGGTCAACGCGCCGTTGCGTCTCGACGGTGCGAACGTCTACCTGCTCGGGCACGGCTACGTCCCGTTGATCCGGTACACCGATCGGTTCGGTAAGGCCCAGACCAGCAACCTTCCGTTCCTCACCACCGGCGACATCGGGCTGACCAGCGAGGGGCTGGCCGCCTTCCCGGATGCCAACGTCGACCCGGAGACCGGTGAGCGGAACCCGGATCTCCAGGTGGCCTTCTCCGGGCTCTACCTGCCGACCGCGCCGCAGCAGCCGCCGTTCGTCCGCTCGGAGCATCCGACCGAGCAGAATCCGCTGCTCGACCTGGTGGCGTACCGGGGCAATCTGGGGCTCGACGCCGGTATCCCCGGCTCGGTCTACCAGCTCGATCAGCGTCAGGTACGCAACGGTCGGCTCACCGAGGTCGGTGCGAAGCAGCTGCGGAAAGGCGAGAGCTGGACGCTTGACGACGGCACCACAGTCGAGTTCGTGGGCACGGAGCGGTACATCGTGCTGTCGGTACGGCACGACCCGGGCACGATGCTGCTGCTGGTCAGCTCGATCGGGCTGGTGCTGGGGCTGATGGGATCGCTGTTCGTCAGGCGTCGACGGGTGTTCGTCCGACTGCTGCCGGCGGGTCCAGGTCTGCCGGCCGGTCCGGGTGACCCCGACGGTGGATCTCCGACAGGCGGTAGTAGTTTGGTCGAGGTGGCTGGTCTGACGCGTACCGAGCATCCCGGGTTCGCCGCCGAGTTCGCCCAACTGGTCGCCGCGATCGGTGGACGATCCGGTGACGCCGGCACCGACCCGGGCGCGTCGGCCCGGGCGCGGGAAGGAGCCGAGTGATGTCCGCACTCTCCGATCAGCTGGTGTCGATCGCCACGCTTGTGTATCTGCTGGCGATGATCAGTCACGCCGTCGAGTACGCCCTCGGCAACTCGCGCGCCAGGGTCGTCGTGGCACCGGCCCGCGAGCTGGTCGGCGCGGGGGTGGGCGCGTCGACCGTCGAGGTGACTGTCGGTCCGGCCGGGGACGGCCTGGCGACGGACGGCATCGCCATGGATGGCCGGAGCGCGGGCGATCTCGCCGACGGGTCGTCGGCGGTCGGTGGCGCTGTGGTGGACCCGGCGACATCGGGTCGGGCCGATCGGACCGCGCGGCGGGCGGAGCTGGGCGGCCGGATCGCGGTCGGGCTGACCGCCGTCGCCGCCGCGCTGCACCTGGCGGCACTCGTCACCCGGGGCCTGGCCGCTGACCGGATGCCGTGGGGCAACATGTACGAGTTCGTGCTCACGGTCTCGTTCATCGGGGTCGCCGCCTGGCTGACCGTGCTGGTGAAGTGGCCGTTCCTGCGCCGCCTCGGGCTGTTCCTGACGCTGGTGATGGTGCTGCTGGTGGCCACCGCCGAGCTGGTGCTCTACACCCCGATCGTGCCGCTGGTGCCGGCGCTCAACTCGTACTGGTTCATCGTGCACGTGTCGACGATCGTCTTCGCCTCGGGCCTGTTCCTGCTGGGCGTGGTGCCGGCTGCGGCGTACCTGATGCGGGCCGGGTACGAGAACGGCAAGCGCAGCTTCCCGTACACCCTGGCGAAGCGGCTGCCGGCAGCGGCCGGGCTGGAACGGCTCACCTTCGTGCTGCACGCCTTCTCGTTCCCGATCTTCACCTTCGCGGTGATCGCCGGGGCGATCTGGGCCGAGGCGGCCTGGGGTCGCCCGTGGGGCTGGGACCCGAAGGAGACCTGGGCGTTCATCTCCTGGGTGGTGTACGCCGGCTACCTGCACGCCCGCGCCACGCCGAGCGTGCGGCGGAACACGGCCACCTGGCTGGCCATCCTCGGCTTCCTGACCGTGCTGATGAACCTCTTCGGCGTGAACATCTTCTTCGAGGGCCTGCACTCCTACGGCGGCCTCTGACCCGCAAGACGACCGCCGGCAAGGTGTCGAGCTCAGCTCCGAGGCGAGGCCGACAGCGGCCGGTCCCGCCGCAGCGTTTCGCTCACCCGCAGGGTGACCTGGTAGGCGACCTCCGGTATGTCGGCCAGCTCGATCCGTTCGGACCGCAACCCGAGCTGCGCGTGCAACTCACGGGCGATGGCGTCGCGCAGCTCGACCTGTAGCGGCGACAGCCCGTCCGGCTCGCCGACGACGTACGCATCCGACATGCCTCAATGGTGTCGTCGCCCGGCATCCCGGTCCACGGTCGGTGAGATGTTCCCCAAATCCGTCGAGATCTTGGACAGTTCCCGTTCTTCGCTAACGGGAACTGTCCAAGAATTACTCGATGTAATAGGCGTCGACGGTCAGCGGAGGGCTTCGCGGGAGAGGAAATCGGCGCGGCGGATCACCTCCGGCAGGCGGTAGCGCCGGCTCAGGTCGAGCGTGATCGTGGTCGCCTGGTCGAGGCTGGTGCGGTGGCCGACCGAGACGAACACCGGCTTGACGTCGGTCTGCGTACGCAGCACCCGACCCAGCACCTCGTCGCCGTCGCGCAGTGCCGACCACTCGCCCCGACGGGTGCCCGGCTCGTCGTACGCACCGACGAAGGGCGTCTTGGCCACCCCGAAGGTGGGCAGCCCGGTCAGCACGCCCAGGTGGCAGGCGAGCCCGAACCGCCGGGGATGGGCGATGCCGTACCCGTCGCAGACCACCACCTCGGGGCGATGGCCGAGCCGGCCCAGCGCCGCCATCAGGATCGGCACCTCCCGGAAGGCCAGCAGCCCCGGCACGTACGGGAAGCTCACCGTGCCGGGTACCACGGCCGACTCCACCTCGGCGCCGGTGGTCAGGTCGATGACCACGGCGGCGGCGACGATCCGCGGCGAATCCTTGTGGTACGACACGTCCACGCCGGCGACCAGCCTCGGCGCGCCGTCCAGGCATTCCTCCAGGTCGAGGTGCCGCCGCAGCTCCTGCTGGATCCGCTCCGCCTCGGCCACGGAGGCCGGCGAGATGGCCGCCGCGCCCGGCTCCTCGGCGGTGGCCGCCGCGCCCGGCTCCTCGACTACCGCCGGCTCGTCGTCGGAGTGCGGCCGGTCGGCAGGGACGATCGTCATGAGGTGCGAGCGTACGACCAAAGCGGCGGTCAGTCGGTGGGGTGTGGGCGAGGGGCTCGTGGGGCGGCCCAGCCGAGGAACCGCTCGTGCAGCGCGGCGGGCTTCGGCGCGTTGTGGGGGTCGAGGCGGTACAGATCCTCGACCGCGTCGTACAGCAGCCCGGCGAGGTAGATCGACAGGGCCACGTGACTGTCCCGGTACTCGGCGAGGAGGGTGAGCCGGGCGTTGGCGCAGGGCCACGGTGCGGCGCAGGCCCGGCACAGCCAGAGCGGCCGGAGCGCGACGTGGATCTGCGACGTCATCTGCGTACTCCTGTCTGCCAGCCGGTTGGCGGCGGGGCCGTCCGTCGCCGACGTGCCGGACGGCCCCGCCTCGGTTGCGCCCGTCCTTTCTGCCGGATCCGGGCGGTTCCGATGGGGACAGTCTGGTGCGCCGCCGACTACGCTCGGAAGGCATCCCGTCGCCCTGTGTGCCTGGTCTGTCCCCCGGTGAGGGCGGTGAGAAACGCCTGTCGTGCTGGTGAGGAGTGGTGTGGGTGGACGAGCGGTCGCGAGTGCTCATCGAGGAACTGCGACACATGCGGGCGGCACGCAAGGTGACGCAGGAGGATCTGGCCCGGGCGATCAACTATTCGCCGTCGACGGTGGCCATGGTGGAGACCGAGGCGCGTAAGCCGCCGCCCGACTTCTGGGAGCTGGCGGACGCGGCACTCGACACCGGCGGCGCGTTCGTCCGGATGCTGGCCCGGCTCGGTGCGCCGCAGTGGATGCGGGAGTGGGAGGCCAACGAGCGGCAGGCCACGGTGCTTCGGTCGTTCGAGAACACGGTGGTGCCGGGTCTGCTGCAGACCTCGGCGTACGCCCGCGCGCTGTTCCGCAGCGTCGGCCTCTACGACGACGCGGAGGTGGAGCGGCGGGTGGAGGCGCGACTGGCCCGGCAGGCGGTGCTCACCGGCGAGCGACCGCCGCAGCTGGTCACGGTGCTGGACGAGCACGTGCTGCGCCGGCCGGTCGGTGGGCCGGTGGTGATGCGCGAGCAACTGTGGCGGCTGGTCAAGCTGGCCACCGAGCACGCCCGGGTACGGCTGCACGTGGTGCCCGCCTCGGTCGGCGCGTATCCGGGTGTCGCCGGGGCCTTCGTGCTGGCTACCCTTCCCGGTGGGGAGGATGTGGCCTATCTGGACGATCAGCTCAAGGGCCAGGTGATCGACCACACCGAGGACGTGCTGGCGATCCGGGCCTCCTGGGAGGCGATCCAGGGCGAGGCGTTGCCGCCCCGGCAGTCGATCGAGTTGTTGACGGAGGTGGCGGAGTCATGGCGGAGCTGACCGACGCCCGGTGGCGCACAAGCACCCGGAGCAGCACCAACGGCGGCAACTGCGTCGAGGTGGCCGACAACCTGCCCGGTCTGGTCGCGGTCCGGGACAGCAAGGACCGCGACGGCGCGGTGCTGGTCTTCGGCCCGGCGGCCTGGCGGACGTTCGTGGCGGTGCTCCCGATCAGCCGGTGAACCAGCCGGGGATGTCGAGGCGGAACCAGTTGGCGGGGGTGACGGCCCGCAGGTCGTCCTCGATGGCGGCCACCCGGTCCGCGCCGAGCATTTCCGTCCAGCGCTGTCGCAGCGCGTCGAAGATGACAGCCGACCGGCGTAGCCCGTCGAGCCCGTGCGGGGTCAGCCGGACCAGCTTGCGGCGGGCGTCGCGGCTGTCGTCGGCGCGTTCCAGGTAGCCGAGGGCGACCAGCCGGTCCACGGTCTTGCTGGCGGCCTGCTTGGAGACGCCCAGCCGGTTGCCCAGCTCGGAGGCGGTGGTGCCGTCGGCGCCGACGGCCTGGAGCACGAAGCCGTGCAGCGGGCGCAGCTCCGCGTGACCCTGCCGGGCCAGCTCGGCGTGCAGGTCGTCGATGAGCGTCCGGAAGCCGGCAAGCAACAGCAGCGGCAGCACGAAGCCGGGTCGCTGCGGTTCAGGTGTTGGCAATTTCGACAACCTGGTTTACGGTTTGGTCAACCACGTTGACTAATCTACGGCAAGGGGCGCCGCCATGTCCACGCACGTATTCACCACCCACACCATCGACACCGCGCCGGAGGCTGCCCGCGCCACCATGACCGGCGTACGCCGCAAGATCGGTCACCTGCCCGGGGCGGTCGGCCTGATGGCCGAGTCCCCCGAACTGCTCAAGGGTTTCCTGACCGCGAACGCCAACTTCGAGGGCTGCGGGCTGGACCCGATCCAGCGGGAGGTCGTGGTGCTCACGGTCGCCGGCCGCAACGAATGCCACCTCTGCGTCGCCATGCACACCGCCACCCTCGTCCGGCACGGCGCTGCCGCCGAGCTGATCGACGCGCTGCGCACCGGCACCGACCTGCCCGACGAGCGGCTTCAGGCGTTGCGCCGCTTCACCCTGGCCGTGCTCGACAATCAGGGCGCGGTGCCCGACGAGGAGTTGGCTGCCTTCCTGGCCAGCGGCTACCAGCCCCGGCACGCCCTGGACGTGGTGCTCGGCGTCGGCACGTACACCATCTCCACCTTCGCCAACCGGCTCACCCGGGCACCGATCGACCCGCCCCTGGCCGCGTACGCGTAAGCCGAGCCAGCTCGCCGAAGAGGCACGGTCGCGCAGGCGCAGGCGCAGGCGCAGGCGCAGGCGCAGGATTCGCCCGACCGCGGTGTCCCGTGACAGGCGGGGGTGGGGCGCGCCACAGGGCGTACGGCCACCCGGCGTGGGCAGGACCAGAGAGCGTAGGACAGACTTGCGGGCATGGCGGCTCGTGGCTTCCCGTACACCGATCTGAAGGATTTTCTCGCGGCGCTGGAGCGCGCGGGCGAACTGCGGCGCGTCAGCGTCCCGGTCGACCCGACGCTTGAGATCAGCGAGATCGTCACCCGGACGGTGCGGGCCGACGGGCCGGCGCTGCTGTTCGAGCAGCCCACCCGGGGTGAGATGCCGCTGGCGATCAACCTGTTCGGCACCGAGAAGCGCACCGCGATGGCGCTCGGCGTCGAGTCGCTTGACGAGATCGGCAACCGGATCGGCGAGATGCTCAAGCCGGAGCTGCCGGTGGGCTTCTCCGGCATGATGGGCGGCCTGGGCAAGGTCATGCAGCTCAAGTCGATGCCGCCGAAGAAGGTCAAGACCGCCCCCTGCCAGCAGGTGGTCTACCGGGGTGACGACGTCGACCTGAACCGGCTGCCCGGGCTCCAGGTCTGGCCGGGTGACGGCGGGATCTTCCACAACTTCGGACTGACCCACACCAAGCACCCGGAGACCGGCAAGCGGAACCTCGGCCTCTACCGGCTCCAGCAGCACAGCCACAACACCCTCGGGATGCACTGGCAGATCCACAAGAACTCCACCGCGCACCACGCCGTCGCCGAGCGACTCGGCCAGCGGCTGCCGGTCGCCATCGCCATCGGCTGCGACCCGGTGGTCAGCTACGCGTCGAGCGCGCCGCTGCCCGCCGACATCGACGAGTACCTGTTCGCCGGCTTCCTGCGCGGCGAACGGGTGGAGATGGTCGACTGCCTGACCGTGCCGTTGCAGGTGCCGGCGCACGCGCAGGTGGTGCTGGAGGGCTACCTGGAGCCGGGTGAGCGGCTGCCGGAGGGGCCGTTCGGCGACCACACCGGCTTCTACACCCCGGTCGAGCCGTTCCCGGTGCTGCACGTCGAGGCGATGACCATGCAGCGCGACCCGGTCTACCACTCGATCGTCACCTCGAAGCCGCCGCAGGAGGACCATGGCCTCGGCAAGGCCACCGAGCGGATCTTCGCGCCGCTGCTGCGTTTCCTGATTCCGGACATCGTCGACTACGACCTGCCGGCCGCCGGTGTCTTCCACAACTGTGCGATCGTGTCGATCCGCAAGCGCTACCCGAAGCACGCCCAGAAGGTGATGAACGCGATCTGGGGCGCGCACATGATGTCGCTCACCAAGCTGATCGTGATCGTGGACGAGGACTGCGACGTGCACGACTACCGCGAGGTCGCCTTCCGCGCGTTCGGCAACGTCGACTACGCCCGGGACCTGCTGCTCACCGAGGGCCCGGTGGACCACCTCGACCATTCCTCGTACCAGCAGTTCTGGGGCGGCAAGGCCGGCATCGACGCCACCCGCAAGCTCCCCGAGGAGGGCTACCACCGGGGCTGGCCCGAGGAGATGACCATGGCTCCCGAGGTCGTCTCGCTTGTCGACAAGCGCTGGAAGGAGTACGGCATCTGATGGCGACCACCGCCGCTGTGCAGCCGACCGAGCGCCCCGGGCGCGTGAAGTCCTTCCTCAAGCTCGTGGCGATTGAGCACTCGGTGTTCGCGCTGCCGTTCGCGTATCTGTCGGCCTTGGTCGCGATGCAGGTGGACGGGGGGCGGGTTCGGTGGGTGGACCTGCTGCTGATCACTGTGGCGATGGTGGGGGCGCGGACGTTCGCGATGGCGGCGAACCGGATCCTGGATCGCCGGATCGACGCGCGTAACCCGCGTACCGCCAATCGGGAACTGGTGACCGGGGCGGTGAGCCTGCGGACGGCCTGGACCGGCGCGGGCGTCGCCCTGGTGGTCTTCCTGGCCGCCGCCGCCCTGCTCAACCCGCTCGTTCTGGCGCTCGCGCCGCTGGCCGTGGTGCCGCTGGTGCTCTACCCGTACGGCAAGCGGTTCACCAACTGGCCGCACGCCATCCTGGCCGTCGCGCAGATGGTCGGCCCGGTCGGTGCCTGGCTCGCGGTGACCGGCACCTTTGCCGGCTCCGGACCGGCCTGGCTGCTCGGTGCCGCCGTCGGCCTGTGGATCGGTGGGTTCGACCTGATCTACGCCTGCCAGGACGCCGAGGTGGACCGGGAGATCGGCGTGCACAGCGTGCCGGCCCGCTACGGGCTGCGCTTCGCCCTGCACGCCTCCACGGTCGCGCACGTGGTCACCTTCGCGTTGTTCGGCTGGTTCGGCGTGCTGATCGGCTTCGGCTGGCTCTGGTGGATCGGGCTGGCCCTCACGGCGGTCGCCTTCGGCTACCAGCATCTGGTGGTCACGCCTACCGACCTGAGCCGGGTCAACCGGGCCTTCTTCACCGCCAACGGTTTCGTCGGCATCGCACTGTTCGCCTTCGCCCTGCTCGACCTGGTCGTCCGGCTCGGCCTGCGCGCCTGATCATCTGTTGGACGGCACGGCGTAGCGGGCGCTCTCCATGGTCCAGTCGATGGTGCCGCGGACGGCTCGGGCCACCCCGTCGAGGTGGGCGGTGACGGCCGGGTCCAAGGCCGGACCGAACGAGGGCATCGTGGCGCGCAGGGCGACGAAGCGGCGCATCGACTCGTGCCAACGCTGCGCCGCCAGCTCGACGGCGGCGGGCACCGGCACGCGGTGTGCGGTGGCCAACGCCAGCACCAGGTTGTGGCCGCCGGAGATGGCCGCGTCCCGGTCCAGCGAGGCGATGTCGTTGTACCAGGAGAGCAGGTCGTTGCCGATGTCGCGGAACTGGCCCAGCCGTGGGTGGTGGTAGACCGGGTCCGGCAGCGACCGGCCGTGGACGAACTCCACAAGCGGATACGACACGTACGCCGCCGAGGTCGCCCGGCGCAGCTCGACGTACTCCTCGACGCCGGGCGCGTACCCGGTCGCCTTGTTGACCGCCTCCTGCCACGTGCCGTCGAGGTGATGGGCGACCGCGTCGGCGAAGCGCTGCCGCCAGCGGGCGGGCATCCGGCGGTGCGGCTCCCGCCAGGCGCTGACCAGCAGCCGACGTAGCGGACCGGCCAGACCCGGGTGCCGCAGCCGGAAGCGCAGCAGCGCGACCGCGCCGTCCCGTAGGGCACGGATGTCGTCGAGGCCGGTCCGTTCGGGCCCGTCGCAGGCGTCGTCGACCAGGAAGAACCAGGTGAACAGCGCGGTCAGGGTACGCAGGTCGGTCTCGCTGGCATCGGGGTAGAGCCGCCCCGCGTAGCGGGCGAAACCGGCCCGCCCCAGCCGCTCCCGCGTCGGCGCGTCCAACGGCAGCTCGGACACCAGCCACGCCTGCACATCGTCGGCGTACCGGGAGAGCTGTGGCGCGATGGGGCAGGCGGCACGCAGCGACGGCAGGATGTGGTGGGCGGAGTCGGCCGACGACGAGATGGTCCCCACATCCTTCCGGTCGGCCCCCACTGTGCTTTCGTCCCCGGCAGCATGCCAGCTTGCGGTGACCCCCGCAGACCCGCCGGGCGTCGGTGGCGTAACGGCTCAGCCTGCGGCGATCATGGGCACCTCGGACGCCTTCCCGGGGTGCCCGACCGGAGCCGGCGGTGACCAGGCAGGCTGAGGGCATGCGCGAACCATGGGTGGTCGGGGTGTCCGGGGCGTCCGGCACGCCGTACGCGGCCGCAGTCGTACGTGGGCTGCTCGACGCCGGGGAGCCGGTGGACCTGATCGTTTCCCGGGCTGCCCGGCTGACCGTCCTCGACGAGACTGGACGGCCGTTCCGGGACGCTCACTGGGCTCAGGATCTGGCTGCCTGGCTCGGGCGGGACATCGCCGCCGCGGATCTGCGCCACTGGCCCGCCGGTGACCTCGCCGCCGGACCGAGCAGCGGCTCCTACCCGGTACGCGGGATGGTGGTGGTGCCCGCCAGCACGGCGGCCTGCGCCGGCATCGCCATCGGCCTGTCCAAGGACCTGTTGCAGCGTGCCGCCGAGGTGAATCTCAAGGAGCGTCGGCGGGTGGTCGTGGTGCCCCGGGAGACGCCGGTGACCCGAAGCCACCTGGAACACCTGATCGCGCTGCACGACGCCGGCGCGGTGGTGCTGCCGGCCAGTCCCGGCTTCTACGGTGCGGGCGCCGCCGCCTCCGGGGCCCAGTTGGTGGACTTCGTGGCGGGCAAGGTGCTCGACGCCCTCGATGTGCCGCACACGCTGTTCAAGCGGTGGGCCGGAAAGTTGAACGCGGACCGGACCTGACGGCCGGCCCGCGTCCCGACCCGTACTTCAGTACATTCCGGCATTCGCCGGGCCCGCAGTGCCGGTCGAAGCGGCCGGGCCCGCGTTTTGCGGTCTACCCATCTCGTCCGCCTCGTCCAGCATGCCCTCCCCTTCAAGCAGGGCTCGCACCTCGGATTCCCGAAACCGGCGATGCCCTCCTGGAGTCCGGATGCTCCCGATCCGGCCCGCCGCCGCCCATCGCGTCACGGTTTTCGGGTCCACCCGAAACAGTGCGGCGACTTCACCCGGTGTCAGCAGGCGATCTCCAGTGTCCACAGCCCCCTCCTCGCGTCGACGAAGCCCCCGGCTGAACACACTGCCCCCGGCCGGTGCGAGCCCAGAGCCGTCATGAGGGACGTATGGCAATTACAGCACCAGCGACCTGGCGTGTCCGCCAAACGCGAAAAACGCACTGAGTGGGAAGTTAGTAAATGGTACCGGCGTCGCGCCCTCCGAACCCCGGGTATGCGAACTGTCACCCGCTGCCAGGTCAAACGGATACCGGAGTCCGGGTGTAACGCCACGCCGACTAGGGTCACAGTCCGTGGACGCCATCGACCTCAACCTCGTGGACCTGCTCCGCGGCAACGCCCGCCTGTCGTACGCCGAGCTGGCCCGCCAGGTCGGCCTTTCCGCTCCGGCGGTGCACGAAAGGGTCGGGAAGCTGGAGTCCGGGGGCGTCATCCGGGCGTACCGCGCGGAGGTCGAGCCGGAGACCATCGGGCTGGGTGTGACCGCCCTGATCGGCATCGTGGAGGACTCCGGGGCGGACACCGACGACGTGCTTGAGGCGTTCCGGGTCATGCCCGAGATCGAATCCTGCTACTTCATGGCCGGCGTCGAGTCCTTCCTGCTCAAGGCCCGGGTAGGCACCATCGCGGAGTTGGAGCAGCTGATCGTACGGCTGAACCGGACACCCGGGGTCGCCTCCACCCGTACCGGCATCGCGCTGTCGACCAAGTGGGAGAACCGCCCGCAGTCGGTCGCTCCGCCGACGGCCTGAGCCCGAGCACCGCCTGTCGGCTTGCTAGGTTTCCGGGCGTGACTCATCTCGACCGGTGCGACGAGGCCAGCCGGCGGTGGGTGACCGAGGCGATCGCGGCGGTCGAGGCTGACGCGAACCGGTCCGCCGACACCCACCTGCTGCCGTTCCCGCTGCCCCGGCACTGGGGGATCGACCTCTACCTCAAGGACGAGTCGGTCCACCCGACCGGGTCGCTGAAGCACCGGCTGGCCCGCTCCCTGTTCCTGTACGGGCTCTGCAACGGCTGGATCGGGCCGGGTACCACGATCATCGAGGCGTCGTCCGGCTCCACGGCGGTCTCCGAGGCGTACTTCGCCCGGATGCTCGGGTTGCCCTTCATCGCGGTGATGCCCGCCTCCACCTCGCCCGAGAAGATCGCCCAGATCGAGTTCCAGGGCGGCCGGTGCCATCTCGTCCAGGACCCGGCGAAGGTGGTCATCGAGGCACGCTGGCTCGCCGAGGACTCCGGCGGGCACTACATGGACCAGTTCACCTACGCGGAGCGCGCCACCGACTGGCGGGGCAACAACAACATCGCCGAGTCGATCTACGCGCAGCTCGCCCTGGAGCGGCATCCGATCCCGGCGTGGATCGTGGTCGGCGCGGGTACCGGTGGCACCAGCGCCACAATCGGCCGGTACGCCCGCTACCGGCGGCTGCCCACCAAGCTCTGCGTGGTCGACCCGGAGAACTCCGCGTTCTACCCCGCCTGGCAGGCGACCGACTGGTCGGTACGCACCGGCCGGGGCTCCCGGATCGAGGGCATCGGCCGCCCGACCGTGGAGGCGTCCTTCCTGCCCTCGGTGGTGGACCGGATGGTGCAGGTGCCCGATGCCGCCTCCCTGGCGGCCATGCGGGCCGCCTCGGCGGTGTTGGGCCGGCGGGTGGGCGGCTCGACCGGCACCAACCTGTGGGGTGCCTTCGGCCTGATCGCCGAGCTGCTGGCCGCCGGCCGGACGGGCTCGGTGGTCACCCTGATCTGCGACGCGGGCGACAGGTACGCCGACACCTACTACGCCGACGAATGGGTGGCCGGGCAGGGCCTCGACCTGGCACCGCACCTGGCCACCGTCGACCGCTTCCTGACCGACGGCTCCTGGCCGGCCTGACCGCCCGGCCGGCGTCCCTGAACCGGAGTGCCATGGCCGGCCTGACCGCCCGGCCGGACCGTCAGCGGGTGGCGGCGCGCTCGGCCAGCCCTGGGTAACGCAGCACGTAGCCGTCGGCGTCCACCTCGACCTCGGCGCTGAAGCCGCCGCTGGCGTACCGGAACCGGTTCGGGCCCAGCCCGGTGTAGACCTGCTCGGCGGGAAGCACGGTGAGGCTGGGCAGCAGCACCCAGGCCACGCTTATCGAGTGCGCGGTGTCCGGGGGCGCGGTGTTCAGGCCGAGCCGACGCAGCGGCAGCGTGTTGAACAGCGGCGAACCACCGAGATCCACATCGAGGGCGTCGGCCAGCCGATCCGGGTCCTCCACGCCGGGCAGCCCGGCCGGGGCGTGCCCGGCGGCGGTCAGGACCGCGTCGAGGTCACCCTGCTCGGCGGCGGTCACCCGCCACCGCTGCGTCGCCCGTTCCAGCCGTACGCTGCGCCGCCACCCGGCTCCCTCGACCTCGACCTCAAGGCGGACACTGGCCCAGTCGGTGTCGGTGGTCACCTGGTAACGACACGTGTAGGGAACCGGGTCGACGGCCAACTGGGTGCCCTGCGCCGCCAAGCCGTGGCCGTCGTCGACCAGGGCGTGCTCGGCACCGGCGGTGTCCGTACGGGTCCACAGCAGTGACTTCGGCGTGGTCGGCATGAGCCGGACGTTACGCCACCCGGCGGAGCCGGGCAGCGTATGCGCCGAAGATCAGCACCGCGAGCGGAGCGCGGTGGTCAGTAGCTGCGAGCCCGCGGTCGGCCGCCCGTCCCACGCCGGTCGTCGCGTGGCCGATCGTGCGTGTTCCAGCCCTCCGACCGATTCCAGCCCTCCGACCGACCGCCCCGGTCACTGCCGAAGCGGCGGTCGCCGCGCGGGTTGTCGTGGTACCGGCGGTCGCCCGGTGCCTGCTCCGTGAAGCGGCGCTCGCCCCGGTGACCGTGGTCGGCGTAGCGGCGCTCGCCGCCAGGCCGGTCGCCGAAGCGACGGGGGCCGCCCGGCCGGCTGCCGCGCCGGGGCTGCTGCTCCGGCTCCTCGCGTACCGGCACCCCGCTCGGCTCCCGCGCCCCGGTCAGCTCAGCCAGCACCGGGTCGCCGACGCGTACCCGGGACTGAGCCGGCTCCACGCCGGCCTTCTCCAGCATGGCCAGGGTGGTGCGGCGCTGCTTCGGCAGCACCAGAGTGGCCACCGCACCGGCCTCACCGGCCCGGGCGGTACGCCCCGCACGGTGCAGGTAGTCCTTCGGGTCCTTCGGCGGGTCGACGTGCAGCACGAGGGAGACCCCGTCGACGTGGATGCCCCGCGCCGCGACGTCGGTGGCGACCAGGACGTTTGTCCGTCCCTCGCGGAACTCCGCCAGCGTGCGGGTGCGCATCCGCTGCGTCTTGCCGCCGTGCAGCCCGCCGGCCCGTACGCCGACGGCGGCGAGCTGCGTGACCAGCCGGTCCACGCCCAACTGGGTACGGGCGAACACGATGGTCCGGCCCTGCCGCGCGGCGATCGACGCGGTCACCGGGAACTTCTCCTGCGGCGGAATGAGCAGCAGGTGGTGGTCCATCGTGGACACGGCTGCGGTGGGCGGGGCGGTCGAGTGGGTGACCGGGTCGGTCATGAACCGCCGCACGAGCGCGTCGACGTCACCGTCCAGAGTGGCCGAGAAGAGCAGTCGCTGCGCATCCGCAGGCGTCTTCGCCAGCAACTCGGTGACCTCGGGCAGGAAACCCATGTCGGCCATCTGGTCGGCCTCGTCGAGCACGGTGACCTCGACGTCGTCGAGCTGGCACACGCCCCGGTCGATCAGGTCGGCGAGCCGACCCGGGGTGGCCACCACCACCTCGACGCCGCGCCGCAGGGCATCGATCTGCCGGTCGTACGGCACCCCGCCGACGGCGGTCTTGAGGAACACGCCGACGGCCTTGCCCAGCGGCAGCAGCGCGTCGTTTACCTGCATGGCCAGTTCGCGGGTGGGCACCAGGACGAGAGCCCGTGGATGCCGGGGCCGGGCCCGCTCACCGGCGGCGATCCGGGCCAACAGCGGCAGCCCGAACGCGAGGGTCTTGCCGGAGCCGGTCTGCCCACGGCCCAGCACGTCGCGTCCGGCCAGCGCGTCCGGCACGGTGGCTTGTTGGATCTCGAACGGAGTGGTGATGCCCTGTCGGTCCAAGGCGCGGACCAACTGCCGGGGAAGCCCGAGCGAGTCGAAGGTGACCGGGGTGGTCGTGCCGGCCGGCTGCGGCGTGGCGGGAAGGTCGGGGGAGAACGGGGGCATGCCGAGTTCAGCGGAGGTGGTCAAGAAATGCCTTTCGAGCGGGGCGCATCTTCGCGATGTCCCGCTGCGGCCGTGGCCGCCGGATCTTCCGCAAGATCGCCCATGGGCGCTTGTGCACGCGCCAGGTCAATGATCAGCGACCAGTGTACGGCGGTCGGCGCGTGCCCACCCGCGCCGGAGTCGGGTAGTGGGCGGACTCACCAACGATCCGGGAGCTGGCGGTCGCCCGGCAGCCCACTGCTCGCGCTGGGCAGCGCGTCGTTTGCGAAGAGCACCACCATCACGCTGATCGCCACCAGCACCCCCAGTGCGACCGCCATCAGGATCACGACCCGGAGCGTGCTGCGCGACCTCTCGGCCGCCGTGTCCGCCCAGCCCTGAGCCAGGATGTGCCCGGTCAACGAGCCGGAGGTCTCCTGCTCACCGGCCGGGAAGGCCACCGTCGCCGAGCTTTCCAACCCGGCGTAGTACGCGCTCAGGTCAGAGCCGCCGGGACGCTGAGCAGGCGTTACCTCAGCCGGGCGCTCCGTCTTGGCCGGGCGGTCCGTCTTGGCCGGGCGGTCCGTCTGCTCCTTCTCTCCGGGGGACCGGACGCCCGGCGTGGATCCGGTCGCGGACGTCCCGACCCAGGCAGGCGGTTCGGCCGTGCTGCTCTGGGTTCGCGTCGCGCCTGGATCACCGCCCGGCCCGTCCACCGCCGCGAGCGACCCGGCGGAGCCCGCGAGTGACCCGGCGGAGCCCGCGAGTGACCCGGCGGAGCCCGGACGCAGTCCCGGACGGGACGAGGGCCGGGGCGCGAGCGCCGGGGAGATGGGCGCGGGCTCGTCCCGGCGGCCGCCGGGGTTGGTCGGTGGCGGCCAGACCGGCAGCGCCGGCGCCGGCACGACCGGAGCCACGTCAGCCTCGCCAGGGCTGGCGGGCGAGCCGGTGTGGGACACGGCGGTGGACGGTGTGGGCCGGATGGTGTCGGCGTTGGCCGGTGGCGGCGGGAACGGCGGCGCCGGCATCGGGCCCGGTGGTGGCGGTACGGGTGGCCCGGGAGGCGGCGTCGGCGGCGGTACGGGTGGCCCGGGAGGCGGCGTCGGCGGGCCCGGAACCGGCGGCGCGGGCCGGGGGGCGGGCGGCGGAACGGGGGCTGGTCCCGGCGGGTACGGACCGGGCGTCGGCGGCACCGGTGCTGGGGAGGGCGGTGCCGGCGACGGCGACGGTGGGGTAGGCCCAGGTGGGACCGGTCCAGGCACCGGGGGATGGGGTGCCGGTTCCGGCCCGGGTGCGGGTGGCGTCGGCGGTTCGGCCGGCTCCGGCGGCCGAGCGGGCTCCGGTGGCTCGACCGGTTCCGGTCCGGCCGGCCTGGCCGCTCCCGGTTGGGCCGGAGCGGACCGGTAGACACCGGGCGTCTTGCCGCCGCCTCCGGCGGACTCCGCCTCGTCCACGCTCACCCGGCTGAGCCCAGGCACCCGGACACTGGCCCGCGCCGGTTTCAATGCCGTCGGCTTCCGGTACGGCTGGACGGCCTCCCGCTGACCGGGTACACCGGCCGTGCCGGCCGCCGAGGTCGATCCGCCGAGGGCGACACCTCCGCTCGTGCCCACCGGTCCGGCGGTGGCCCGGTACGTGGTGCCCCCTCCGCCCCCGGTCAGCCCGGCACCGGCCGGTGGCTGACCGTGACTCACGCCGCCGGGTGCCGTCACCTTGGCGACGCCTGCCCGGCCCCGGGCCGGTCCCGCCGGCCGGGTGGCGGCGTCTGCGCTGGACCGTGCGGCGATATCCGCGCTCGGCCCGGTGGGGATGTCCGCGTTCGACGGGGCGGCGTCCGCGCTCGGCGGGGTGGCGGCGTCTGCGCTTGGCTGGACGGCGTCTGCGCTGGGCCGCTCGGTGGGTGGTTGGGCGGGCTCATCGACCGTCGGGTCTGCGGAACCACCGGCACCCGGCTCACTGGTGGGGGCGGGTTCCGGCTGGGCGGTGGCGGTGGATTCTCGCTCGGCGGTGGGCGTGGGGGGCGGACCCGCCAGCCCCGCCGGAACCTCTTGCTCCCTCATCGTCGCCTCCGCGCCACGCTCGCAACCGGACCGTGTCGCCGGACCGGGAGTGCCTGAGTGACACCGTGCCATATTCCACCCGTGCGGCACACCCGGAGTGCGTACCGCGTCGCGGGTGTCATCGGCCGCCCGGCAGCACACACATCGACCAGCCGCGATCAGATGCTATGCCGTGGCTTTGGCGTGGCTGCCCTGCGCGGACGGACACCTGTCCCACGAGCGTCATGTCAGGGAGACATGAAAATGCCGCAGAGACATGACGGTCCAAGTGCAATCTGCACCCTGCACTGTCACTACCGGTGACCGGCAGGCGTGCGCGGCGCGGGCGGGCGGCGGGTGCGGGCTCAGCTCACCGTCCGCTGGCCGTGGACGGGCTGGCCGAAGCGCTCTCGTCCGGTGCCGCGCTGCTCGCCGCCGTGGTCGGGTCGGCCTTGCTGGCGGCCGTGGTCGGAGCGACGCTGCTGGCCCCGAGGGTCGGCGAGGTGGCCTCGGAGGCCGAGGTCGTCGCCGACGGGGTGGTGGTCGCAGACCGGGTTGCCGACGGGGTGGCGGTCGCCGACGGAGTTGCCGACGGCGTGGTGGAGCCCGTCGGGGTCGGCGACGGCGTGGTCGAGCCCGAGGGGGTGGGCGAGGGAGTCGTCGTCTTGGTGGGCTTCGGCGTCGGCTTCGTCGTCTTGGTCGGCTTCGGCGTCGGCTTGGGCTTGGGCTTGGGTGGCTGCGACGGGGTCGGCGAGGACGTCGGTGCCGGAACCGCACCCACCACCCGGGTCGCGGCGTAGAGCCGGGACCAGCGAACCGTGGAGATCTTGACCACGTCACCTGTGGTCGGCGCGTGGATCATCTTGCCGCCGCCGACGTACATCCCCACGTGGTGGATGCTCTGCCAATTGCTACCCGAGGCGAAGAAGAGCAGGTCGCCAGGGAGCAGAGCGGTGCGCGGCACCGTCCGCGAGCTGGTTGCGCGGTACTGGTCCCGGGAGACTCGCGGCAGCTGGCGGTAACCCGCCGAGCGGTATGCCGCCCACATCAGGCCCGAGCAGTCGAACGTGTCCGGGCCCTCGGCCGCCCAGACGTACGGGTCGCCGAGCTGCTTGCGGGCGTACGCGACGGCGGCCTTTGCGATGGGGTGCGCGGCCAGCCCACCGGCGGACTGGTCGACGTAGTCGGCGCCGAGTTGCTGCTCGGCGGCCTCCTGCTGGCGGGCCAATTCGACCAACTGCGCCGAGTTCTCGTCGCGCAGCTTGATCAGTTCCGCCTCGGCGTCGCGCAGTGCCTGCTTGGTGGCGGTGTACTGCTGCTGAACGCCCTGAAGTCGCGACAGGGCGGCGGCGTGCGCCTGCGTCGCCACCTGCTCGTCGGCGCGGGCACGCGCCATCTCGCCAGCGGCCGGGCCGGTGTCGTGCCCGACCTTCTCGCCGCGGTTCGCCCGGCTGAGCAGATCCAGGTCACGCAGGTCGGTGGCGAAACCACCGGGTGGTAGCGCGGCGGCAGCCTTGATGGCCTCGGCGGCGACCTGGTCGGCGCGCTGCTGCGCCTGCTGGACCGCGCCCCGGGCGAACTCCAGATCACGCTCGGCGGTGAGGAACTGGGTCTGCACCTCGTTGCGCTGCTGTTCGAGTTCGAGCAGTCGGGTGCCCAACTCGGCGACCCGCGCCTCTGCGGCGGTGATCCTGGTTTCCAACGCGCTGGCACCCGGAGTGCCGAGCGCCGGTGGCGTCAGGCCCGGGGTCGTTCCGGCGGGCATGCCGGGTAGTTGGAGAGGCCCGGTGGCCGTGGGCCGGGAACCGGTGTCGGGCACCGTGACGGGTATGCCGGGCTCGGCGTACGCCGGTGCGGCGAGGACCGTGCTGGCGACCGCGGCGAGCAGGGCGGACCAGAGCGCCGGCCGGAGCACCGGTGAGACCACCGGACCTCGTCGCCGCTGCCGTCCGTCCGCGCTGTCGATCATTCCGCTCCCCGTCCGGCGCTGCTTTGCCACGCTCGGTCGGCGCGGCGGTTCGGGACGCTACCAGTGTGTGTCGTGCCCCACCCTGTCTTACCTCACGCGGTGCACTGATGTCGATGTCTGGCCGGATAACGGGAGGCTGAGAGTTCGCTGCTGACCACCACGGTGTGAGTTGCCGACGCGGCCGACGTAGGCTCGGGTGGCGACCGTGTTCCGGTCGCGACCGCAGGTGGAAGGGGACGGGGCTTTCGATGGACGCCGGACTCAAGCGCGAGCTCGAAGCGAAGGTGTACGCGGGGGAGCGGCTGACTCGTGAGGACGGGATCGCCCTCTACTCCAGCGACGACCTGACCTGGTTGGGGCGACTGGCCCACCACAGGCGCACCGAGATGAACGGTGACCGGGTGATGTTCAACGTCAACCGGCACCTGAACCTCACCAACGTGTGCAGCGCGAGCTGCGCGTACTGCTCCTTCCAGCGCAAGCCGGGCGAGAAGGACGCGTACACCATGCGCATCGACGAGGCGGTCCGCAAGGCCAAGGAGATGGAGGACGAGCAGCTCACCGAGCTGCACATCGTCAACGGCCTGCACCCGACCCTGCCCTGGCGTTACTACCCCAAGGTCCTGCGCGAGCTGAAGGCCGCGCTGCCGAACGTCAAGCTGAAGGCGTTCACCGCGACCGAGGTGCAGTGGTTCGAGAAGATCAGCGGGCTGGGCGCCGACGAGATCCTCGACGAGTTGATGGACGCGGGCCTGGAGTCGCTGACCGGTGGCGGCGCGGAGATCTTCGACTGGGAGATCCGCCAGCACATCGTCGACCACGCCTGCCACTGGGAGGACTGGTCCCGGATCCACCGGCTGGCGCACAGCAAGGGGATGAAGACCCCGTCGACCATGCTCTACGGCCACATCGAGGAGCCCCGGCACCGGGTCGACCACGTGTTGCGGCTGCGTGAGTTGCAGGACGAGACCGGCGGCTTCCTGGTCTTCATCCCGCTGCGCTACCAGCACGATTTCGTCGACTCGGCGGACGGGAAGATCCGTAACCGGATCCAGGCCCGCACCACCATGGCCTCGCCGGCCGAGTCACTGAAGACCTTCGCGGTCTCTCGGCTGCTGTTCGACAACGTCCCGCACGTCAAGTGCTTCTGGGTCATGCACGGCCTGTCGGTGGCCCAGCTCTCGCTCAACTTCGGTGTCGACGACCTGGACGGCTCGGTCGTGGAATACAAGATCACCCACGACGCCGACTCGTACGGGACGCCGAACACCATGCACCGCGACGACCTGCTGCACCTCATCTGGGACGCCGGGTTCCGCCCGGTCGAGCGCAACACCCGCTACGAGGTGGTCCGCGAGTACGACGCCGCACCCACGCTGGCCGAGCGTCGGGCCGAGCCGCAGCAGGTCTGGGCCTGATCCGACGCGTACCCTGGCACGACGATGACCGAGCAGCAGAGCGCGTTTCCCCGCCGGGACGCCGAGGGGCGGATCCGGACCCTGGGTGACCTGGTGGGTGTCGGTCTGGCCGGGGTGGTCATCGGGCTGCTGGTGTTGGTGATCTTCGACGCGGCCTTCGCCTGGTTCGGTGCCGGTGAGTTCGGCCAGGCCAACGGTTGGCTCGCCGTGATCCTGCCCGCCTGGCTGTTCTGGGAGGACTTCCGGGCCTGGGATTTCGGGGCGCCCCGGGTGGTGGCCGCGCTGGTGGCCGTGGCGATGGCGGTGGTCTCCGGGCTGCTGGTGGCCGGTGTGGCCACGACGCTGCCGCCGCTGCTGTCCGGCGTGCTCGCCGCGACCACGTTCACCGTGGTGTACGCGATGATCTGGTTTCCCGGCGTGCGCTGGCTGGCCAACCGGACCGGCTGAGGCAGAGTGACGACGTGAGCGAGCGGAGCGAACGAACGTGAGTGCGGCGGTCAAGTACACACTCGGCCGGATCGGTCTGTTCGTGGTCGTGGTGGCGGCCCTCTGGCCGGTCGACATGGACATCTTCCTCAAGTTGATCCTGGCGCTGCTGTTCTCCGCAGCGCTCTCGTTCTTCCTGCTCAAAGGCTGGCGTGACGAGATGGCCGAGGAGATGGCCGCCGCCGCCGAGCGTCGTCGCGTGGAGAAGGAGCGGCTGCGGTCCGCCCTGGCCGGCGACGACCAGGCCGACGGCGCGACGGGTGACCGGCCCACCGACGAGAAGGGCTGAGCGCCCCGGCGACGTGGTCTCCGGTTACGTGGCGTGCGGTCGACGGGAACATGTCGCGGACATGAGTATCCGGTTGGGATGGGCCAAACAGCGATCAATATTGATATGACCATGTGACAGGTGGTGGGCTGTCCGCTACCGAGCGGGGGATCCCCGCGCCTCCAGGAGGTTGTCCATGGCCTTCCGTTCCATCCCCGTCCGCCGTGCCCTGGCGCTCATCGTCGCCGCCGGGCTCGGCCTGCTCACCATCGCCGCGCCACCGGTCTCCGCCGAACCGGCGCCCAACCGGGACCAACAACCGGCCGCCGTGCCCTACCGGGTACTCGGCCCGAAGACGCTCGCCGATCGCACCGCGGTCGCCCGTACGGGTGCCGCCATCGACTACTCCGAGCACGGGGTGCTGCACGTCTCGGCCACCCGAGCCGAAGCCGCCGCCATCACCCGGCTCGGGTTCCGGCTGGAGGCGATCGCCGCGCTGCCGACCGAACGGGGACAGGCGGAAGGCGACGTCGGGCTCCTCGGCTTCCCGTCGGCCGACTCCAACTACCACGACTATCCGGAGATGATCGCGGCGGTGAACAAGGTGGTGGCCGATCATCCGACGCTCGCGCGGAAGGTCAGCATCGGCAGCTCGTACGAGGGCCGCGACCTGGTCGCGGTGAAGATCTCCGACAACGTCGCCACCGACGAGAACGAGCCGGAGATCCTGTTCAACGCCCAGCAGCACGCCCGGGAGCACCTGACCGTCGAGATGGCGCTCTACCTGCTCAACCTCTTCACCGACAACTACGGCTCCGACTCCCGCATCACCAGCCTGGTCAACAACCGGGAGATCTGGGTCGTGCCCTCGGTCAACCCGGACGGCAGCGAGTACGACATCGCCACCGGCTCCTACCGGTCGTGGCGCAAGAACCGCCAACCCAACAGCGGATCGTCGTACGTCGGCACCGACCTGAACCGGAACTGGAGCTACAACTGGGGCTGCTGCGGCGGCTCGTCCGGCTCCACCTCCTCGGACACCTACCGGGGTCCGTCGGCGTTCTCCGCCCCCGAGACGCAGGCGCTGCGCAACTTCGTCAACAGCCGGGTCGTCGGCGGAGTGCAGCAGATCAAGGCGAACATCGACTTCCACACCTACTCCGAGTTGGTGCTCTGGCCGTACGGCTACACGTACAACAACACCGCCCCGGGGATGAGCGCCGACCAGTACAACACCTTCGCCACCATCGGCCAGCAGATGGCGGCGACAAACGGCTTCACCCCGCAGCAGTCAAGCGACCTGTACGTCACCGACGGCAGCAGCATCGACTGGATGTGGGCGACCCACGGCATCTGGGCGTACACCTTCGAGCTGTATCCGGGCTCGGCCTCCGGTGGCGGCTTCTACCCGCCCGACGAGGTCATCCCGCAGCAGACCTCGCGCAACCGCGAGGCGGTGCTGATCCTCTCCGAGTACGCCGACTGCCCGTACCGGGCCATCGGCAAGCAGGCCCAGTACTGCGGCAGCGGTGGCGGAGGGACCACGGTCTGGTCGGACACCTTCGAGACCTCGACCGGCTGGACGACAAACCCCAACGGCACCGACACCGCGACCACCGGGCAGTGGGAACGGGGCGCCGCGCAGGCCACCAGCTCCAGTGGGGCCAAGCAGCTCACCCCGTACGCGGGCAGCAACGACCTGGTGACCGGCCGCCTGGCCGGCAGCGGCGCGGGTGACTACGACATCGACGGCGGGGTGACAAGCGCCCGCTCGCCGGCTGTCGCGCTGCCAGCCAGCGGCACGTTGACCTTGTCGCTGGCGTGGTACCTGGCGCACGGCTCCAACTCGTCGTCGGCGGACTACTTCCGGGTCAGCGTGGTGCACAGCGGCGGCACCACGGCGCTGCTCACCCAGGCCGGCGCGGCCAGCAACCGCAACGGTGCCTGGACGGTGTCGAACCTCAACCTCACTCCGTACGCCGGCCAGTCCATCCGGATCCTGGTGGAGGCCGCGGACACCTCGACCGCCAGCCTCGTCGAAGCGGCTGTGGACAACGTCACCATCACCTCCTCCTGAAATCGGACGGGGCCCCGCCATCCCCTCGCGCGGGGCCCCGTTCCAGGGACCAAACGGGCAGACCGGCTTTCTCCCGGCGCTCACCGCCGGGCCTCTGGCAGCGCGACCCGCCAGCTCAACGGGGCGCAGAAGCGACGTGCGCTACGGTCTTACCGACCCGTTCCAGCGAAGCCGGTGCGACACCGGCGCTGTCCCGCAACTGTGATGCCCCGTTACCGGGGACGAGCCAGGTCGCCTGGGGCGCGGTCGCGATTCGCGCTCTCGAGGAAGGGCGCCTCGCGGACGGGTGCCTCGGCTCCCTGTCGGCGAAGCAGCACATCCTCGACCGACAGGAGGACCGATGTTCAGACGTACCCCCGTGGTCTTCGCCGCCAGCCTGGCGGCGGCTGCGCTCGCGCTCGGCGCCTGCGCCGAGCAGACCCCCGACACCCCCGCCGCCAGCGGCAGCCCCAGCGCCGCCACCTTCCCCGTCACCGTCGGTTCGCTGACCTTGGAACAGCGACCGGAGAAGATCGTCTCGCTGTCGGCGACGGCCACCGAGATGCTCTTCGCGATCGGCGCCGGTCCGCAGGTCGCCGCGGTGGACGACCAGTCCAACTTCCCGGCCGACGCGCCGAAGACGGACCTCTCCGGCTACCAGCCGAACGCCGAGGCGGTCGCCGCCAAGGACCCCGACCTGGTGGTGCTCAGCGACGACCGCAACAAGATCGTCGAGCAGCTCACCACGCTCAAGATCCCGGTCTACCTGACTCCGGCGGCGCAGACCCTCGACGACTCGTACCGGCAGCTCACCGAGCTGGGCACGCTCACCGGCAACGCCGACGCGGCGGCCGACGTGGTCCAGCGGATGAAGGACGACATCACGAAGATCGTGGCCGAGGTGCCGCAGCGCGCCGAGGCGCCCACCTACTTCCACGAGCTGGGTCCGGAGCTGTACACCGCGACCAGCAAGACCTTCATCGGCTCGATCTACAGCCTCGCCGGGCTGGAGAACATCGCCGACGCGTCCGACGCCGACGGAAAGAACGGCGGCTACCCGCAGCTGTCCCAGGAAGTGATCGTCAAGGCCAACCCGGACTTCGTCTTCCTCTCCGACGTCAAGTGCTGCCAGCAGAGCGCCGCGACGGTCAAGGCGCGCAGCGGCTGGAGTTCGCTCACCGCGGTGCAGCAGGACCAGGTCGTGGAACTCGACGACGACATCGCGTCCCGCTGGGGGCCGCGCGTGGTGGACCTGCTGCGGACCATCGTGGACGCCACCGCCAAGGTGTCCCAGTGACGCTGGCCGCTGGGCGCTGACCGGGTCATGCACGACGTGCTGAAGCGCGGCCGCCCCGTCGCGCCGGCCGGGGCGGCCACCCCGCCCCGGCCGGCGGGCCTGCGGAAACGCTGGCTCGCCGCCGGAGTGCTCGCCGTGCTCGTCGCGCTGGTGGCCGGGGTCTCGCTCGGCCCGGTCAGCCTGCCGCCCGGCAGCGTCGCGATCGAACTGCTCAATCTGCTGCCCGGGGTAAGCCTGGACAGCGGATTGACCGAGCGGGAGATCGCCATCGTCACCGAGCTACGGCTGCCCCGGGCGGTGCTGGGTCTGCTGGTCGGTGGGCTGCTCGCCCTGGCCGGCGGCGCGTACCAGGGGGTGTTCCGCAACCCGTTGGCCGACCCGTACCTGCTCGGCGTAGCGGCCGGGGCCGGGCTGGCGGTCACCGTGGTGCTGACCTTGGGAGTGGGCGTGGGCGGCGCGTTGAGCGGGCTGCCGGTCACCATCCCGCTGGCCGCCTTCGTCGGCTCCCTCGGCGCGGTGGCGATGACCTACCTGCTCGGCTCTGCCGGCGGACGCAGCCGCTCCCCGGCCACCCTGATCCTGGCCGGGGTGGCCGTCTCCGCGTTCCTCAGCGCCGGGCAGACGTACCTGCTGCAACGAAACGCGGAGAGCATCCAGCAGGTGTACTCCTGGCTGCTCGGGCGGCTGGCCACCGCTGGCTGGCAGGACGTCCGGCTGGTGCTGCCGTACTTCCTGCTGACCAGCCTGATCATCCTGCTGCACCGGCGGGAGCTGGACGTGCTGTCGGTCGGCGACGACGAGGCGGCCAGCCTCGGCCTGCATCCGCAGCGGTCCCGGTACCTGCTGATCGCCGCCGCCTCGCTGGGCACCGCCGCCGCCGTCTCCGCCTCCGGCCTGATCGGCTTCGTCGGCATCATCGTGCCGCACACCGTACGGATGCTCGCCGGGGCGAGTTACCGGGTGATCCTGCCGCTGTCGCTGCTGTTCGGGGGGGCCTTCCTCGCCCTGACCGACGTGGTGGCGCGGACCGCCGCCGCACCGCAGGAGATCCCGATCGGGGTGGTGACCGCGCTGCTGGGCGGCCCGTTCTTCGTGGTGGTGCTGCGCTCCGCCCGGCGGGTGCTGACGTGAGCGGCTCGTCGGCCGCCCCCGCCGTCGACCTACGCGACCTGCGGATCAGCCTGGACGGTACGCCGATCCTCGCGGGCGTCGACCTGACCGTCGCCACCGGCGAGTGGGTCACGGTGATCGGCCCCAACGGCGCGGGCAAGTCGACGTTGCTGCGCGCCGTCGGCGGCCTGCTCCCCGCACCGGACGCCGTCCGCCTCTTCGGTACGCCACTGGGCGAGCTGCGTCGCCGGGAACGGGCCCGGGTGGTGGCCACGGTCGCCCAGTCGCCTGTCGTACCGCCCGGCATGGCGGTGCTGGACTACGTGCTGCTCGGTCGTAACCCGTACATCCCGCCGTTGGGCCGGGAGTCCGCCGCCGACCTGGCCGTGGTGCACGAGGTGCTCGACCGGCTGGACCTCGCCGGCTTCCACGCCCGGGAGTTGGCCACCCTCTCCGGCGGTGAGCGGCAGCGGGTCTTCCTGGCCCGGGCGCTGGCCCAGGGCGCCACCCTGCTGCTGCTCGACGAGCCGACCAGCGCCCTCGACATCGGCCATCAGCAGGAGGTTCTCGAACTGGTCGACCAGCTACGTCGGACGCACGGCCTGACGGTGCTGGCCACCATGCACGACCTCTCCATCGCCGGCGAGTACGCCGACCGCATGGTGCTGCTGGCCGACGGCCGCGTCGTCGCCTCCGGCCCCCCCGACGAGGTCCTCACCGAGGACCTGCTCGCCCGCCACTACCGCGCCCACGTCCGCGTCATCCCCGGCCCCCACGGCCCCCTCGTCCTCCCCACCCGCCCCACCCTCAAGTCGCGTTGATCAAGAAGTTTTGGTCGCGGGAGGACGCGGATCCAGACGCAAACTTCTTGATCAACGCGTGGGGCGTGGGGGTGGGGGTGTGGGGGTGGTTAGGGAGATTAGGGAGAAGAGGGCTCCGTGGGGGTCGCGGAGGGCGGTAACGCGGCCGGCGGGGATGTCGCGCGGTGGTACCAGGATGGTGCCACCCAGTTCGGCGGCGCGGGCGGCGGTGGCGTCGGCGTCGGCGACGGAGAAGTACAGCGTCCAGTAGGCCGGCGAGTCGGTCGGGAACTCCTCGCCCAGCGGCGGTATCATGCCCGCCACCAGCCGATCGCCCAGCCGCCACCCGGTGTACGCGACCTGACCCATCGGCTCCTCCTCCGGCTGCCAACCGAAGACCAGCTCGTAGAAGATCCGTGCCCCGTCCGGATCGGGGGTCACCAGTTCGGTCCAGCTCATCGCACCGGGCACGTCGAACACCTCGGCCCCGGCGAAGGCCATCGGCTGCCAGACACTGAAGGCGGCTCCTGCGGGATCGGTGAAGACCGCCATCCGACCCCGGTCGAAGACCTCGAACGGAGGCACCACGACCTGTCCGCCGGCCCGCTCCACCCGGCCGGCGACCAGATCGGCGTCGTCGGTGGCCACGTACGTCGACCAGATCGGCACCTGATCCGGCACCGCCGGTGGGCCTGCCCCGGCCACCGCCCGGCCACCCAGCAGGAAGACCGTGTACCCGCCGGCCTCCGGCTCGGGGTCGATCCGGCCGGTCCAGCCGAACAGTTCCGGGTAGAACCTTCGGGCCGCGTCGAGCTCCGGCGTCGCCAGGTCGGCCCAACAGGGCGTACCCGGTGCGACGCTGACCACGGCCACCCCTTTCCGACCTGGCGACCACCGGCCGGCCGCCCTTCTCGGCATGGTGGCACCGGCCCGCCGCTGTTCGGGGTGGAAACCGGGGGAACGTCAACTGAACCGGCGACTCCGCTCCCGCCGGTCGAGGTCAGCCGAGCGGTGCGGGCAGCGGCGCGGCGTGCAGCACGGACAGCCGGGACACCGCCCGGGTGAGCACCACGTACAGCCGGTTCAGGCCGCGTGACTCGGCGGTCGCGATGGCGGCCGGTTCGACCGCGATGACGTGGTCGTACTCCAGACCCTTGACCAGGGTCGCGGGCATCACCGTGACGCGCGCCCCGGCTGCCGGCCCGTCGGCGGTCGCGGTCTCCACCCCCGCCTCGGCCAGCGCCGCCCGCAGCCCGTCCACGGTGTCGTCGGCGGCGATGACGGCGATCGACCCTTCGTGCGTGAGCGCCGTCCGCACCTCGGCCACCGTCGCGGCCGCCAGATCGCTGACGGTACGCACCGCGAGCGCGCCGTCGCTGCGCAGCGACTCGGCCGGCGGCACGTCGACAGCCAGCGCCGGAAGCAGCCGGTTGGCGAAGGCCAGCACGGCGGCGGGCACCCGGAAACCGATTGTCAACGGCACCACCGTCGCGTCCGGCTTGCCCAGATGGCGCAGGCTGTCCCGCCAGTCGCTGGCGGCCCACGGCGCGGTGGCCTGCGCCAGGTCGCCGAGGAGCGTGAGCGAGCCGTGCTCACTGCGTCGGGCGATGACCCGGCACTGCATCGCTGAGAGGTCCTGGGCCTCGTCCACCACGACATGTCCGTAGCCGGCCGGTCGTTCGAGCAGGCCGGCCGCCTCGTCGACCAGCACGGCGTCGGCGGCCGTCCACCGGGTCGCCTTCGCCGTCCGCCCCAATCCGGTTCCGGTGGTGGTACGGCCGGACCCGGCACTGGTCAGCAGCCGCTGCTCGTCGGCACTGAGCAGGCCGTCAGCGGCCTGGGCGAGCCGGTCCGGCTCGGTGTACAGCGCGTGCAGCAGGCCGTCCGGCGTGAGCGCGGGCCACACGGCGTCCAGGAACCCGGCGACCGGCTTCGACCGGCTCATCCGGCGCAGCCACGCATCACTCGGCGACTCCGCGCGCCGCGCCTCGGCCTGCCGTTGCAGCAGTCCGACCACCCGGGCCCGGACCCGGTCCCGCCCGACGGCGTACGGCAGACGCTCCGCGCGGGTGTCCTGGACCAGCCGGTGCAGCGGCTCCAGTCCGATCCGCCAGCGGAACGAGCCGTCGGAGACGAGCACCGGTTCCGTCGGCTCGCCGACGTACGCGTCGACGGCCCGGCGCAGCACCTCGGCCATTCGGGCGTCGTGCTTGAGCGTGGCCACGACCGGCGGGTCCACCGCGCGTACCGGCACCCGGCCGACCAGGTCCTCCACGGTGGCCTGCTCCACCTCGACCTCACCGAGCGCGGGCAGCACCGCCGCGATGTAGCCGAGGAACGCCCGGTTCGGGCCCACGACCAGCACCTTCGACCGTCGTAGCCGTTCCCGGTGCAGGTAGAGCAGGTACGCCGCCCGGTGCAACCCGACGGCGGTCTTGCCGGTGCCCGGGGCACCCTGCACGCAGATCGAGTCGGCCAGGTCGGCCCGGACGAGTTCGTCCTGCTCGGGTTGGATGGTGGCGACGATGTCCCGCATCGGCCCGACCCGGGGACGCTCGATCTCGGCGGTGAGGATCCGGCTGGCCGTGCCGAGTTCCTCGCCCCGGTCCAGGTGCTCGTCCTCGAAGCTGGTCAGCTTGCCGTCGTTGAAACCGAACCGGCGGCGTACCGCCAGGCCCTGCGGATCGCGGGCACTTGCCCGGTAGAACGCGCGCGAGACCGGTGCCCGCCAGTCCAGCACCAACGGTTCGCCCTGCTCGTCGGTGACGTGCCGGCGGCCGACGTGGTAGCGGCGGCCGGCGTGTTCGGCATCCGCGTCGCCGAAGTCGAGCCGGCCGAAGAAGAGCGGCGTGCGCGGGTCGTCGGCCAGTTCGGCGACCCGCCGGGCAAGGTGCCGGCCGAGCTGCTCGGCGGTGTACGCGTCCCCGGCCACCTTGTCGCCGGTGGCGAAGAGCGCCTCGGCGCGTTCCCGCATCCGGTGCAGCGCCGCCCGCGAGCGGGTCAGGTGCGCCCGTTCGGCGGCCAGTTCGTCGTCCAGCGCGGGTGGCTGGGGGATTTTTTCGGCGTGCAGGCTCATCCACGGACTCCTCGACACGGGAAGAAGGCTGCCGCTCGCGTTTCCGACTCGTGGGTCGGCGCGGGGACGTCCGCTGCGGTGCTACTCACCGCGGCCGTCGGGCGGAACGAACAGCCTACTGGAGGGCGTGCCGTGGACAACCGGTTTTCTTCCCGGCCCAGGCAGCGGCGGGTGCGGGGTTGGCCACTTCCGCGACGTCCGGCTGAGCAGGTCACGGGCGGTGGGGATACGGTCGGGGCATGGTCGAGCGCCTCGCCCGCCCCCGCGTGGGGCACATCCAGTTCCTCAACTGCCTGCCCATCTACTGGGGGCTGATGCGCTCCGGTGCCCTGCTCGATGTCGATCTGCGCAAGGACTCGCCGGACCGGCTCAGCGCCCAACTCGTCGCCGGAGACCTGGACATCGGGCCGATCACCTTCGTCGAGTACCTGAAGCACGCCGACGAACTGCTGCTCCTGCCCGACCTGGCCGTGGGCAGCGACGGGCCGGTGCTGTCGGTCAATCTGGTGAGCACACGGCCGTTGGCCGACCTCGACGGCGCACGGGTGGCGCTGGGCTCCACCTCGCGCACCGGAGTGCTGCTCGCCCAGTTGCTGCTGCGCGAGCGGTACGGGGTCCGCCCGGAGTACTTCAGGTGCCCGCCGGACCTGACCCAGATGCTGCTGGAGGCCGACGCCGCGGTGTTGATCGGCGACGTGGCGCTGCGGGCGATGTACGAGGCACCCCGGCAGGGGCTGACCGTGACCGACCTGGGTCAGGCGTGGCGGGAGTGGACCGGGCTGCCGATGGTCTTCGCCGTCTGGGCGGTCCGCCGTGACTTCGCCGCAGCGCATCCCGGGTTGGTCAAGGAGGTGCACGAGGCGTTCCTGCGCTCGCGCGACCTGTGCCTGGCCGAGCTGGACCAGGTCGCCGAGTCGGCCGCCCGGTGGGAGCCGTTCGACGCGAGCACGCTCGCGGAGTACTTCCGCGCCCTGGACTTCTCCCTCGGCGAACGTCAGGTCGCCGGCATCCGCGAGTTCGCCCGCCGCGCCGCCGCCCACGGCGAAACCCCGCCCCTGCCCCCCACCGGTCCCGCCTTCTTCACCCGCTGAGCCGCAGGTGCGGCAGGCTCACGGGCTGCTGGTGAGCAGGGCCTCGGTGATCTTCTCGCAGTTCTTCATGCCGTACTCGTAGCCCTTGTTGATCGGGTACTGGAGCATCACGCCCATCGTCCAGGTGTCGCCGATCGCCAGGCAGTTGACGTGCATCTCCTGCTCGCGGGTGCGGTCGACCCAGCCGTTCTTGATGGCGATCTTCTTCGCCTCGGCGGCCGGGAACGCCTTACGGATGCCGAAGTCGCCGGCACCGCGTACCTGACGCATCTCGCTGAGCAGCCACTTGGTCCACTTCGGGCCGGCGGCGGTGCCGTCGGCGATGCAGTTGCCGAGGCGGGCGGTGTCCCGGGGGGAGAGTTCGGTACGGCTCCAGCCGAGATCACTGGACACCTTGCTGTCGGTCAGCTCGCAGGTGGACAACAGCCGCTTGATCGAGGCCGACCGGCCGATCTGGGTGTAGAGCTGCTCGGTGCGGGTGTTGTCGCTGTCCCGGATGATCCGGGTCAGGTCGGCCAGCTTCGCGTCGCTCGGGGTCTGCCCGGCGTCGGCGGTACGGCGCAGGTAGTCCGCGACGATCCAGGCCTTGATCAGAGAGGCGGTGGTGCTGGTCTCGTCCATGTCGTCCGAGCCGATGATCTCCCCCGAACGGCGGTCCAGCACGCTCCACGCGTACCAGCCGTCGATGTCCAGGTCGATCTCCTTCGCCTCGAACGGCAGCGGCTCGGGCTCCGGCGAGGGACTGGGCGACGGCGACGGCCGTGCGCTCCGGTCGGTCAGCGCGCCGTCCCGGGCCGCCGGTGACTCGCCGCGTCCCCACTGGGCGGCGGCCGTGGACTCGAAGGGCGACCCGGGCAGCAGGCGCAGCGACACCAGCACCAGCCCGATCAGTACGGCGGCGATGGCGATCAGACGCAGCGGCGATGTCTCGCCGTTGCGGCTGCGGCCGGCCATCAGAGCTTTCCGATCGGCTGCTGGGGCACCTTGAGGGCACCGCCGGGCTGCGGCGTCACCAACTGGCTCGCGACGCTCGCGCAGACGTCCGCCCCGTAGTCGAGCCCGCTCTGCCGGGGGTAGCGCAGCATCACCGCGAGGCTCCATTTCTCAGTCACGGCCAGGCAGTTGACGTGCCAGTTGCCGTCGTAGTTGAGGACGGTCCAGCCGTTCTTGATGCTGACCGGACCCTGACTGGTGATCGACTCGGGCAGGCCGTCGATGATGCCCCATCGGCCGCCGCCCTCTCGGGGCTTCTGGTCCTTGGCGGCGGTGCTGCCGCGAACCTTGCTCATCTCGGTGAGCAGCCACTTCGTCCACTTGGGTCCGGCGGCGGTGCCGTCGGCGATGCAGTCGCCGAGCCGTACCGCGTCGCGCGGGGACATCCGGGTGAAGCTCCACCAACCCTCGTAGCCCTTGACGTTGCCGGGTTTGGTATCGGTGAGGCCGCACAGCTTGATCGCCGCCTTGAGCACCGGACCGGGCTGCCCGTTCCCGGGCGCGCGGTAGGAACCGCCCGCGGCGGCGTAGACCTTGTTGGCCGCGTCGTCGTTGCTGTCCCGGATGGCCAGGCTGGCAGCCTTCTTCATCGACGCGGGCGGCTCCTTGTCGCCGAGCTGGCGCAGGTAGTCGGCGACGATCCAGGCCTTGAGCATCGACTCGGTCGAGCTTGTCGCGGCCATGTTCTTGGAGCCGGAGAGTTGGTCGGTCTCCCGGTCCAGCAGTGCCCAGGAGAAGAACTCGCCCTTGAAGTTCACCGAGACCTTGCCGGCGGCAAGGGTCGGCGGCGGCGGTGGCGCGGGTGTGGGCGCGGCGACGCTCTCCGGGCTGGCCTCCGCCTCGCCGGCCGAGAGTCGGGCGTAGGCGGCCGGCACCAGCATGACGCCGCCGAGCAGTACCGCCGTCGCGGCGAGCACCATGGTCACGCGAGGTCGCATGAGCGGGTGAGCTCCAGATGTCGGGGCCGGGGGGACCGGCTTGTTGCCAGGACTGACCGGTGCGGATCACCTGGGCCGGGGGAAGCGGCCTGAGCTGGCGATCGTCGTCAGCCGATCGGTGTGACGGGGGAAGTCTACGTGCGGATCGGCGTTATGCCAGGACTCGACACCGGGCAACTCGCCGTGAAGGCGGGATAACGAACCGCTATGCGGTCGTTGCGAGGATTTGTCGCTGATTCGTGACCTAATTCATAGTTACCTGCGCCACGGACGGCGAACAGGGAGTAACAGTGGGGTGCCTCGAATTTGTATGACACCCCCTGGCGTCTTCTACCCTCAGCTGTAACACTGAGGACATGTATGGCAATGACTTCCCGGGCGAGGACGCGCCCGGCGGCCTGCTCGGTGAGGTCGAGGCCGCAGAGGCGGCGTTGCGTGCGGCCGCGGAACGCGGCCGTGCCGCCGCCGAGCCGGGCAGCGACCTGGCCGCCTACTTCGCCGAGGTCGTCGACGCCGACCAGAAGATCGAGCCCCGTGACTGGATGCCGGAGGCGTACCGGCGGACGTTGATCCGGCAGATCGCCCAGCACGCCCACTCGGAGATCATCGGCATGCAGCCGGAGGGCAACTGGATCAGTCGCGCTCCCTCCCTCAAGCGCAAGGCGATCCTGCTGGCCAAGGTGCAGGATGAGGCCGGACACGGTCTCTACCTCTACGCCGCCGCCGAGACTCTCGGCGTGAGCCGGGACGAGCTGGTCGACCTGCTGCTCGACGGCCGGCAGAAGTACAGCTCGATCTTCAACTACCCCACGCTGAGCTGGGCCGACGTCGGCGCGATCGGTTGGTTGGTGGACGGTGCCGCGATCGTCAACCAGGTGCCGCTGTGCCGCTGTTCGTACGGCCCGTACGCCCGGGCCATGATCCGGGTCTGCAAGGAAGAGTCCTTCCATCAGCGTCAGGGCTACGAGATCCTGCACACCCTGGCGCACGGCACCGCGGCGCAGAAGGCGATGGCCCAGGACTCGGTGGACCGCTGGTGGTACCCCTCCCTGGCCATGTTCGGCCCACCCGACGGCGATTCCACCCACTCCGCGCAGTCGATGGCCTGGAAGATCAAGCGTTTCTCCAACGACGAGCTGCGCCAGCGCTTCGTGGACATGTGCGTCGGCCAGGCCGAAGCGCTCGGGTTGCGCCTTCCCGATCCGGAGCTGCGCTGGAACGACGAGCGCCAGGCGTACGACTTCACCCAGCCCGACTACGACGAGCTGATGCGGGTGATCAAGGGCAACGGGCCGTGCAACCGGCAGCGGATGGAGCACCGGCGCCGCGCGCACAGCGAGGGCGCCTGGGTGCGTGAGGCGGCCGCCGCGTACGCCGCCAAGCGTGCGGTGAAGGAAAAGGAGAAGGTGGCAGCGTGAGCCGGCAACACACCCCGCTCTGGGAGGTCTTCGTCCGGGCCCGGCGCGGGCTGGCGCACACCCACGTCGGCAGCCTGCACGCGCCCGACGCGGAACTGGCCCTGCGTAACGCCCGTGACCTCTACACCCGACGGCAGGAGGGCGTGTCGATCTGGGTGGTGCCGGCGAGCGCCATCACCGCCTCCAGCCCGGACGAGAAGGACGCCTTCTTCGACCCGGCCGCCGACAAGGTCTACCGCCACCCCACCTTCTACGAGGTACCCGACGGGGTGGCACACCTGTGAGCGAGCTCTTCCCCTTCACCCTCGCCCTCGGTGACGATGCGCTCATCGCGGCGCAGCGGCTGGCCGAGTGGAGCACCCGGGCGCCGGAGATGGAGGAGGACATCGCGCTGTCCAACATCGCCCTGGACCAGCTCGGTGCCGCCCGGCTCCTGCTGTCGTACGCGGGCGAGATGGAGGGCGCCGGCCGGGACGAGGACGCGTTGGCGTACCTGCGCGACGACCGGGAGTTCCGCAACTGCCTGCTGGTCGAGCTGCCGAACGGTGACTTCGCGGTGACAATGGCGAAGCTACTCGTCCTGTCGGCGTACCAGGTGCCGCTCTACACCGCCCTGGCCGGCTGCCCGGACGAGCGGTTGGCCGCCATCGGCGGCAAGGCCCGCAAGGAGTCCGCGTACCACCTGGACCACGCCGCGCTGTGGGTGAGGCGGCTGGGCGACGGGACCGAGGAGTCGCACCGCCGGATGCAGGCCGGGATCGACCAGGTCTGGCCGTACGCCGACGAGTTGTTCGCCGCACGGCCGGACGCGCCGGTCGACCCGGCGACCCTGCGGTCCGAGTTCGACGACACCGTCACCGCCGTGCTAGCCGAGGCGACGCTCACCGTCCCGGAGGTCGGCTGGACGCCGGCCGGCGGGCGCGACGGGGTGCACACCGAACACCTGTCGTACCTGCTCGCGGAGATGCAGGTGGTGCATCGCGCCCACCCCGGGGCACGCTGGTGACGCGATGAGCAGAGCACGGCAGGCCGTGGCGGCGGTGGTGGATCCGGAGATCCGGGTGGTCACCATCGACGATCTCGGCATCCTCCGGTCGGTCCAGGAGGACCCGGCCACCGGCCGGGTGGTGGTGACGATCACCCCCACCTACACCGGCTGCCCGGCGATGGACGTCATCCGCGCCGACATCCGGCGCGCACTGGTCGCCGCCGGTCATCCGGACGCCGAGGTGCGTACGGTGCACAGCCCGGCCTGGAGCACCGACTGGATCAGTGACGCCGGACGGGCCAAGCTGGCCGCTGCCGGCATCGCCCCGCCCGCCCCGGTCCGGCGCGACGGCGTCGTTCCGCTCACCCTGGCGGTGCGCTGCCCACGCTGCGGGTCGCCGGAGACCGAGCAGCTCAGCCGCTTCGGCTCGACCGCGTGCAAGGCGCTGTGGCGTTGCCGCTCCTGCGCCGAACCCTTCGACCATGTGAAGGCCCTGTGACTGTCACCATCACCCGCCCGGTCCGCCGCCGGCCGGTGTTCCACCCGCTGCCCGTCGTCGCCGTGGACCGGCTCACCGCCGACGCCGTCGCGATCACTTTTGCGGTTCCGGAGGAACTGCGCGAGACCTTCGCCTTCCGCGCCGGCCAGCACCTGACCGTACGCCTGCCGGCGGCAGCCGGTACGGCGGAGAGTGACGGCGGCGGGGACGTGCGTCGCTCGTACTCGATCTGCTCCACCCCGGCGGACCTGGCGCGGCACGGGCGGTTGCGGATCGGCGTGCGGGAGATCCCGGGCGGGGCCTTCTCCGGCTACGCCTGCGGGGCGCTGCGGCACGGCGACACCATCGAGGTGCTGCCGCCGCTGGGGCACTTCACCACCGCCTTCGCACCGGACCGGGCTCGTCGCTACGGTGCGGTGGTCGCCGGCTCGGGCATCACCCCGGTGCTGTCGCTGGTCGCCACCGCGCTGGCCGTCGAACCGGCCAGCACCTTCACGCTGGTGTACGGCAACCGCACGGCCGGCAGCGTGATGTTCGCCGAGGAACTGGCAGACCTGAAGGACCGCTACCCGACCCGGCTGCACCTGGTGCATGTGCTCTCCCGCGAACAGGGCGATTCGCCGCTGCTGTCGGGGCGGATCGACGCGGAGCGGCTGGGTCGGCTGCTGGAGACCATCGTGCCCGGCGAGGCGATCGAGGAGTGGTTCCTCTGCGGCCCGTACGGACTGGTGGTGGACGCTCGTGCGGTGCTCACCGCGCGGGGTGTCGCGGAGCCGGCGGTGCACACCGAGCTGTTCCACGTCGACGCGCCGCCCGAGCCGGTGCGCCGGACGGACGACGCGTCCGGCGGTACCGACGTGACGATCATGCTCGACGGACGATCGTCGAGCTTCACCATGCGCCGCGACGAACGCGTGTTGGACGCGGCGCTGAAGGTCCGCGGCGAGCTGCCGTACGCCTGCAAGGGCGGGGTCTGCTCGACCTGCCGGGCCAAGGTCGTCTCCGGTGAGGTGGAGATGGCCCGCAACTACGCCCTGGAGCCCGACGAGGTGGCCGCCGGTTATGTGCTGACCTGCCAGTCCAGCCCGCTGACCGACACCCTCACCATCGACTACGACGCGTGACGCTTCGACTCGGCGGCCGTCATCAAGCTGCTCCGCCGGGAACCCCGGACTGATTGTGATCCGACCCGGGGCGGTATCTTGGTGGCTGCCAGGAGCAGTAGCTCTTGGAAGTGGACCCGGCAGCCTTCCGGACGGTGGGTGGGCCGGGTTTCGCGTACTCACACCTCGTGTGCCTCATCGACCATGCGTTGCACGGCCGTCCGCCATCGTCCCCGCTTCGCCCAGCACCACGCCTGTGCAAATTGTCAACGGACCACGACATATCTTATGAGGATCTTGCGAACATGATTCCTGGTTGGGCAGGGGGATGGATCACAGGTCAAGTGCGCCGCTGAGAGCTGAGCGGGTGGTCGGCGTACCCTCGGGTACGTGACGGTGAATCGGGAGATCGACGACATCCTGCAGCGCGGTGCCGACGGCGGGCGGGTCACGCCCGAGGAGGCCCTGCTGCTTTACACCGACGCCCCCTTCCACGCCCTCGGCGAGGCGGCGGACGCGGTCCGTCGGCGGCGGTACCCGGACAACATCGTCACGTACCTGATCGACCGCAACATCAACTACACGAACGTCTGCGTGACGGCGTGCAAGTTCTGTGCCTTCTACCGGGCACCGAAGCACAAGGAAGGGTGGACCCACCCGACCGAGGAGATCCTGCGTCGCTGCGGCGAGGCGGTCGAGCTGGGCGCCACCCAGGTCATGCTCCAGGGCGGCCACCACCCGGACTACGGCGTGGAGTACTACGAGGAGCTGTTCTCCTCGGTGAAGAAGGCGTACCCGCAGCTGGCCATCCACTCGATCGGGCCGAGTGAGATCCTGCACATGGCGAAGGTCTCCGGGGTGAGCCTCGACGAGGCCATCGCCCGGATCAAGGCCGCCGGGCTCGACTCGATCGCCGGTGCGGGCGCCGAGATGCTGCCGCAGCGACCCCGCAAGGCGATCGCGCCGCTCAAGGAGTCGGGCGAGCGCTGGCTGGAGGTCATGGAACTCGCGCACCGGCAGGGCGTCGAGTCGACCGCCACGATGATGATGGGGACCGGCGAGACGGCCGCCGAGCGGATCGAGCACCTGCGGATGATCCGCGAGGTGCAGGATCGTACGCAGGGCTTCCGGGCCTTCATCCCGTGGACGTACCAGCCGGAGAACAACCACCTCAAGGGCCGCACCCAGGCGACGACCCTGGAGTACCTGCGGCTGGTGGCGGTGGCCCGGCTGTTCTTCGAAACCGTGCCGCACCTGCAAGCGTCCTGGCTGACCACCGGCAAGGACGTCGGTCAGCTGGCGCTGCACATGGGTGTGGACGACCTCGGCTCGATCATGCTGGAAGAGAACGTCATCTCCTCGGCGGGCGCCCGACACCGGTCCAACCTGCACGAGCTGATCGGGATGATCCGTTCCGCCGGCCGGATCCCCGCTCAGCGCGACACGCTCTACAACAGACTGGCCGTGCACCACACGCCCGACGACGACCCGAGCGACGACCGGGTGGTCTCGCACTTCTCGTCGATCGCCCTGCCCGGTGGCGGTGCCGGCCGTTCGCTGCCCCTGGTCCAGGCAACCTGACCGACGCCCAACCCGACCAGTCGAACCGACGCCGATCGGCACCCTGCACCGCCCGCCCCTTCCGCTCGACGGGACGCGCGACTTGCGGCATGTTGGCCCTTCCGGTCGAGGGGATGGCGCGAGTTGCGGCATCCCGGGCCCTCGTCGGGCGGGCGGCGTCGTCGGGTGGGGTGCCCAGCGGGCGAGGGATCACTATGGGTCACTGTGGTTCGGGCGTTGCGTCACAGTGGTGGCTCGATTGGTTGTCAGCCGAACGGCTCAGGTGGATCATCCATCCGGTTTGAAGCGTCGGGCCGCTCCGGCCATGCACCCAGGCGTGACCAGGTAGCAAGGCCCATCAATCCGGACAATCCTTAAGTTGCCATTAGCTGAGCAGCTTGTGGCGGGTGTGATGCAGGGTGGCGCGGGTGATCGCTGACCGCTAACGTCCCCGCCCGTACGTTTCCTTTACCCCACGGGGGAGACACCTCAGATGATTTTCCGTAACCGGGCTGCCGCGTACCTGGGTGCCGGTGCCGCCGGTGTCCTCGCGGCCGGCAGCTTCGCCGCGCCGGCTCTGGCGGACGACACCGCGGATCTCGCCATCAAGGCGACCGGCACCACCATCGCGGTCGGCGCACCGGGCAAGGACGCCAGCGTCTCGCTGCTCAACAAGAGCAAGGTCGACGCCAAGAACGTGCTCGTCGCCCTCGACATCAGCAAGCTGAAGACCGACCTCGTCGACATCGACGAGAGCGGCTGCAACCCGCGCGAGGACGGCTGGATCCTCTGTGGCATCGAGGGTGACACCATCCGTGCCGGCGAGGACGTCGACTGGTTCTTCCCGCTGACCCGCAAAGGCGCCGAGGTCGGCTCGGCCGGCTCCATCACCGCGGTGATCCTGCACGGCGGCCCGGACCCGGACGAGTCCGACAACGCCGTGACCGTGGACGTCAAGGTCGAGGGCACCGGGCCGGACCTGACCGTCGTCGCCGACGACGTCCGCAAGGCCGTCAAGGTCGAGGGCGGCACGATCACCGAGGTCGGCGACCTGTACGCGGGCAACACCGGTCAGCTGATCTACGGTGCCTTCAACCAGGGTGACCAGGCTGCCAGGGGTCTCCGCATCGAGGTGCAGCTGCCCAAGGGCGCAACCTTCGCCGAGAAGGAGCCGGACTGCACCTACAACGCCGCGATGACCTCGCTGACCTGCGAGTACACCAAGGCTGTCCTCATCCCGACCGCGCAGGACAAGGACGGTGACGACCTCTACTCCGGTGCTCGCTTCTACAACCTGGTGAAGGTCGCCGACGGTGTGAAGCCGAGCAGCCTGACCGGTGGCAAGGTCACCATCGAATCGCTGGGCGCGCAGGAGGCCCCCAGCGCCCTCCGGACCGCCGCCACCTCGGCTCTGCCGGAGAACGCCACCGGCGTCGCGGGCAACGACGTCGACCCGAGCGACAACACCGACGACTTCGCGGTTGTCGTGGCCGCCAAGGGCGGCACCGGTGGTGGCGACGGTGACGGCCCCGGCCTGCCGGTCACCGGTGTGCAGGTTGGCCTGATCGGCGGCGTCGGCGCGGCCGTGCTGGCCGCCGGTGTGGCCATGTTCCTGGTTTCCCGCCGTCGCCGGGTGGTCCTGGTGACCCCGGGTGACGAGAAGACGAACGCCTGAGGTTCGTCCTCTATCGGCCCGCGCGGGCCGTTCACATAACGCACGGCAGTGAGGGCGGGATGGGTGACCATCCCGCCCTCACTGTGTCGCTCGACCCTGGGCGGGCCGCCGTCCACCGGGCTGGCAGAGTGAAGGGGTGAGCCGTACCCCGCAGGGCCAGCGCGCCAGTCTGGACAAGCAGCCGCACGAGGTCGCCGCGATGTTCGACGGTGTCGCGGCCCGTTACGACCTGACCAACACCGTCCTGTCGTTCGGTCAGGACCGGTTCTGGCGACGGGCCACCCGTGCCGCGCTCGACCTGCGACCCGGCGACCGGGTGCTGGACGTGGGCGCGGGCACCGGTGTCTCCACCGAGGAACTCGCCCAGTCCGGGGCGTACGCGGTCGGGGCGGACCTGTCCCTCGGCATGCTGTACGCCGGCAAGCGCACCCGCCCGCAGGTGCCGTTGCTGGCCGGAGATGCGCTGCGGTTGCCCTTCGCCGACGCCAGCTTCGACGCGGTGACCATCTCCTTCGCCCTGCGCAACGTCAACGACACCGACGCCGCGCTGGCTGAGCTGGCCCGGGTGACCCGTCCGGGCGGCCGGCTGGTGATCTGCGAGTTCAGCACCCCGGTCAATCCCGCGTTCCGCACCGTGTACCTGTCGTACCTGATGCGTTCCCTGCCGGCCGTGGCCCGGACGGTCTCCAGCAACCCTGACGCGTACGTCTATCTTGCCGAGTCGATCCGGGCCTGGCCGGACCAGCCGGCGCTGGCGGCGCGGGTGGCCGCCGCGGGCTGGGGCCGGGTGGCGTGGCGCAACCTGACCGGCGGCGTGGTGGCCCTGCACCGCGCGGTCCGGACGTGAGCGCTACTTACCCTGTGCCTGTCGCGCCAGGGTAATACCGCCATTTAGGGAAATAAGGCGATTATGTTGCCTTTGCGGCTTAGGCTGGCCGACATGACGGATCCGAAGAATGTGGCCATAGGAGATGCCGCGGAGCTGGTCGAGCAGCTCAGGGGCCTGGCCGGAGCGGATCCCGCCGACGTCCGCCAGGTGGTGACCGAGGTGCTCGCGGCCCTGGACCGGGCCGCCGGTGGCACCTTGCGTGAGCAACTGCCGGAGACCATCCGCGCCAGCCTGGACGGCGCCGCATCGGCGCGTCCCTGAGTGCTGCGCAGCGCGAGCTGACCGGCAGGAGCCCGCTCTGGTGACCGGGGCCCTTTCCCGCGTCCAGCAGGTTAGGTCGACCTAACAAGGCGAGCTTACGGTGCCGGTCATAGACTCGTCCCGGCTGGCTTGTGAAGCATTTCACGAGCAGGGCGGGGAGGAGGCGCTAATGACCGCGGTGGAGAACGACGCCGACGTGATCGTCGTGGGCGCCGGTCCCGGTGGTTCGGCGACCGCGTACCACCTGGCTCGGCACGGCGTACGCGTGCTGCTGCTGGAGAAGACCGAGTTCCCCCGGGAGAAGGTCTGCGGCGACGGGCTGACCCCGCGTGCCGTGCGGCAGTTGATCCGGATGGGGGTGGACACCTCCCCCGAGGCCGGCTGGCTGCACAACCGCGGCCTGCGAGTGATCGGCGGCGGCGTCCGGCTGGAACTGGACTGGCCGGATCTGGCCAGCTTCCCGAACTACGGCCTGGTGCGTACCCGACTCGACTTCGACGACCTGCTCGCCCAGCGCGCGGTGTCGGCCGGTGCCAAGCTGCGTACCAGCGTGAACGTCATCGGCCCGGTGTTGGACGGCGACGGCCGGGTGATCGGGGTGCAGGGCGAGGACGGGCCGGACAAGGCACCCGTCACCTTCCACGCCCCGCTGGTGGTGGCTGCGGACGGTGTCTCGGGCCGGTTCCCGCTCGCCCTCGGGCTGGCCAAGCGGGAGGACCGCCCGATCGGTGTCGCCGTCCGGCGCTACTACCGGTCCGAGGCCCGCCACGACGACGACTACCTGGAGTCCTGGCTGGAGTTGCGGGCCAAGGGCACCAACGAACTGCTGCCCGGGTACGGCTGGATCTTCGGCCTCGGTGACGGCCGGGTCAACGTGGGGCTCGGCATCCTCAACTCGTCCTCGGCGTTCGGCAAGACGAACTACCGGCGGCTGCTCACCGACTGGCTGGCCAACACGCCGCCGGAGTGGGGGATGACCGACGAGGCAAACGCCGAGGGTTCGATCCTCGGTGCCGCGCTGCCGATGGGTTTCAACCGGGTGCCGCACTACACCCGGGGGGTCATGCTCGTCGGCGACTCGGGCGGCATGGTGAACCCGTTCAACGGCGAGGGCATCGCGTACGCGATGGAGTCCGGTGAACTGGCCGCGGAGGTCGCGGTCCAGGCGCTCGCCCGGCCGGCCGGTGCCGAGCGGGAGCGGGCCCTGATGGCGTACCCGCAGGAGCTGAAGACCCGGTTCGGCGGCTACTACCGGCTGGGCGGGGTCTTCGTGAAGCTGATCGGCCGTCCGGAGATCATGCGGGTGGCGACCAAGCACGGCATGCCCCACCCCACGCTCATGCGTTTCGTGCTCAAGCTGCTGGCCAACCTCACCGACCCGCGCGGCGGTGACGCAATGGACCGGGTGATCAATGCGATGACCCGGGTCGCGCCCGCCGTGTAGGGGCGCGGAGCAGGCAAGGTCCACCCCCGCCGAAGGGCGCGGGGTGGGATGTGAATAGTGTGAATTTCGCCAACCACCGAGGGCAGGGAAGGACGAGCAGGAGAAAACATGTCGCTCTCGCCTTACGTACCCATCATCGGGCTGTTCGCCCTCGCTGCGGGTTTCGCGCTGTTCTCGATAGCCGCCGCCCGGTTCGCCGGCCCCCACCGCTACAACAAGGCCAAGCTCGAAGCCTACGAGTGTGGCATCGAGCCTAGCCCGCAGCCGATCGGCGGTAGCCGGTTTCCGGTCAAGTTCTACCTGACGGCGATGCTCTTCATCGTCTTCGACGTGGAGATGATCTTCCTGTACCCGTGGGCTGTCTCCTTCGACATCCTGCCGGTCTTCGGGTTCGTCGCCATGTTGGTGTTCATCGGTGCCGTCTTCGTCGCGTACGCCTACGAGTGGCGACGCGGCGGCCTGGACTGGGACTGAGGGAGGAACGGCTATGGGTATCGAGGAGAAACTTCCCGCTGGCGTCCTGCTCACCTCGGTGGAGAAGCTGGTCAACTGGTCGCGCAAGTCGTCGGTCTGGGGCGCCACGTTCGGCCTGGCCTGCTGCGCGATCGAGATGATGGCCGCCGGTGGTCCGCACTACGACATGGGCCGGTGGGGCATGGAGGTCTTCCGGGCCTCGCCCCGGCAGGCCGACCTGATGATCGTCGCCGGCCGGGTCAGTCAGAAGATGGCCCCGGTGCTGCGCCAGATCTACGACCAGATGGCCGAGCCCCGCTGGGTGCTCTCCATGGGCGTCTGCGCCAGCAGCGGCGGCATGTTCAACAACTACGCCATCGTGCAGGGCGTCGACCACGTCGTACCTGTCGACATGTACCTCCCGGGCTGTCCGCCCCGGCCGGAGATGCTCATCGACGCGATCCTCAAGCTGCGCGAGAAGATCGGCCACGAGCCGCTCGGCCCGAACGGCCGCAAGATGCTGGCGGCCCGCGAGGCGCGCGGTGACGTGCCGGTGGTGCCGTACGGCTCGATGCCGTCGTCGTACCGCAGCGACAAGGCCCGGCGGGCCGAGTGGACGAAGGCCGTCCGCGAGGGCCGCGAGGAGCAGCTGCGGATCGAGAACTGGATGAAGGCCCAGAACCACCTCCACCCGTACGGGGGGATCAAGTGACTGACGACAAGCCCACCACCGGCGGTGTTCCGGTTCCGGTGCCGCCGGCCGGCGCGACGAGTGGCGCCCCCGCCGAGTTCCCGCCGGCCGCACCCGCCGGCCGGGGCATGTTCGGCAACCAGGGCAGCGGCGACGTCTCCGGGTTCGGCGGACTGGTCCGGCAGCACCACACGGTCGAGGACTCACCGCGGCCGTACGGCGGCTACTTCGACGAGGTCCGGGACGCGCTGGAGGAGGCGTACCCGGCGTTCGGCGAGGCGATCGAGAAGGTCGTGGTCGACCGGGGCGAGCTGACCCTGCACATCCGCCCGGAGCGGATCGCCGAGGTCTGCCAGGTGATGCGGGACGATCCGGCGCTGCGTTTCGAGCTGTGCTCGTCGGTGTCCGGCGTGGACTACCTGGGTGCCGATGCCCGCCGGCTGCACGTCGTCTACCAGCTCACCTCGATGACCTACCGGCGGCGGGTCCGGCTGGAGGCCGCCGTCAGCGTCGAGGAGCCCCACCTGCCCAGCGTCACAGCCGTCTACCCGACCGCCGACTGGCAGGAGCGGGAGACGTACGACATGTTCGGCGTCGTCTTCGACGGCCACCCGGCGCTGACCCGCATTCTCATGCCGGACGACTGGGAGGGTCACCCGCAGCGCAAGGACTACCCCCTCGGCGGCGTGCCCGTGGAGTACAAGGGTGCCGAGATCCCGCCGCCCGACAAGCGGAGGTCTTACCAATGACCACGTCGAACTACGCCACCGAGCGCGAGACGACCGAGGGCCGCGTCTTCACGGTCACCGGCGGGGACTGGGACGACGTCGTCTCCGGCGTCGACCCGATCAACGAGGGTCGGATCGTCGTCAACATGGGCCCCCAGCACCCGTCCACGCACGGTGTGCTCCGGTTGATCCTGGAGCTGGAGGGCGAGACGGTCCGGGAGGCCCGCTCGGTCGTCGGCTACCTGCACACCGGCATCGAGAAGAACCTGGAGTACCGCAACTGGGTGCAGGGTTCGACCTTCGTGACCCGGATGGACTACCTCTCCCCGCTGTTCAACGAGACGGCGTACTCGCTGGCCGTGGAGAAGCTGCTCGGCATCGAGGAGCAGATCACCGAGCGGGCCACCACCATCCGGGTGCTCATGATGGAGCTGAACCGGATCTCCTCGCACCTGGTCTGGCTGGCCACCACGGCGATGGAGCTGGGCGCGATCAACATGATGCTCTACGGCTTCCGGGAGCGCGAGTACATCCTGGAGATCTTCGAGCTGATCACTGGTCTGCGGATGAACCACGCGTACGTCCGGCCGGGCGGCGTCGCCCAGGACGTGCCGGACGAGGCGATCGTCAAGATCCGCGACTTCCTCAAGCTCATGCCGAAGCGGCTCAAGGAGTACGAGGACCTGCTCTCCGGGCAGCCGATCTGGCTGGAGCGGACGCAGAACGTCGCGGTGCTGGACGTGACCGGCTGTGTGGCGCTCGGCGTCACCGGGCCGGTGCTGCGCTCGGCCGGGCTGGCCTGGGACCTGCGCAAGACGATGCCGTACTGCGGCTACGAGACGTACGAGTTCGACGTGCCGACCCACTCCGACGGCGACGTGTGGGGCCGCTACCTGGTTCGGAACGCGGAGATCCGCGAGTCGCTCAAGCTGGTGGAGCAGGCGCTCGACCGGCTCAAGCCGGGGCCGGTGATGGTGGCCGACAAGAAGATCGCCTGGCCGGCGCAGCTGGCCATCGGCGTCGACGGCATGGGCAACTCGCTGGAGCACGTCGCGAAGATCATGGGCCAGTCGATGGAGTCCCTCATCCACCACTTCAAGCTGGTGACGGAGGGCTTCCGGGTGCCTCCGGGTCAGGTGTACGTCGGCGTCGAGTCGCCGCGCGGCGAGTTGGGCGTGCACGCGGTCTCCGACGGCGGGACCCGGCCGTACCGGGTGCACTACCGGGAGCCGAGCTTCGTCAACCTCCAGGCGCTGCCGGCGATGGCCGAAGGCGGCCTTATCGCCGACGTGATCGCCGGCGGTGCCTCGCTGGACCCCGTCATGGGAGGTTGTGACCGGTGACTGTCTTCACTGACGAGACGCGGACCAGGGCTCGGGAGATCATCGCCCGCTACCCGGCGGACCGGTCCCGCTCGGCCCTGCTGCCGCTGCTGCACCTCGTGCAGGCCGAGGAGGGTTACGTCTCCCCGGCCGGCGTGGCGTTCTGCGCCGAGGTGCTCGGCCTGAACAAGGCCCAGGTCGGCGCGGTGGCCAGCTTCTACACGATGTACAAGCGCCGGCCCACCGGTGACTGGCTGGTCAGCGTCTGCACCAACACCATGTGCAACGTGCTCGGTGGCCAGGAGGTCTACGACACGCTCACCGAGCACCTGGGCGTCGGGCACGACGAGACCACCGCCGACGGCAAGATCACCCTGGAGCACGCCGAGTGCCTCGCCGCCTGCGACTACGGCCCGGTGATGACCGTCAACTATGACTTCTTCGACGGCGTCGACCCGCAGACCGCGGTCGGGGTGGTCGACGAGCTGCGCGCCGGTGGGCGGCCCACGCCGAGCCGGGGTGCCCGGCTGTGCACGTTGAAGGAGATGGCGGTCCAGCTCGCCGGCTTCGCCGACGAGCGGGAGGGCGCCGTCGCCGACGGGGTGCCGGGCGAGCCGACCCTGCGCGGTCTGCGCCTGGCCCAGCAGCACGGCATCTCGGCACCGGGCTTCGACCCGAACACCCCGATCCGCAGCGGCAAGGCGGGCGACAAGCCCGCCCCGGCCACCCCGGCGAAGGCCGCCCCGACCGGCAGCACCGCGCCCGACGTACCGGCGCCGGACCGCAAGTCGCCGCAGGTGCGTACCGCCGAGACCCGGCAGCCGGACGCCAAGACCGCGGTGCCGGACGCGCCCGGCACCAAGGTCCCCGTCGACGGGCAGCCGCCTGCGGCGGGCGACGCCCGGGCTGCGGAGGCCGCCGGTGCGGCGGCCAACAAGCCGGCGGGCGACGGCAAGCCGGCCGGTGACGACACCGGGGCGCAGGAGCGCAACCTCAGGGAAGCGGAGTCCACCGGCGACAGCCAGGACTCCGCGCACGACAAGGGGGCTCAGAAGTGACCACGCCTGCGCCGGAGACCCTGGCCAAGTTGACGCCCGTGCTCACCAAGCGCTGGCTGTCCCCGGACGCCTGGCGGCTCGACACCTACGAGAAGCTGGACGGCTACGCGGCGCTGCGTAAGGCGATCAAGGCGCACCCGGACGACCTGATCCAGTTGGTGAAGGATTCCGGGCTGCGCGGTCGCGGCGGCGCCGGCTTCCCCACCGGTCTCAAGTGGGGCTTCATCCCGCAGGGCGACGGTAAGCCGCACTACCTCGTGGTCAACGCCGACGAGGGTGAGCCCGGCACCTGCAAGGACCTGCCGTTGATGACGCACGACCCGCACTCGCTGGTCGAGGGGGTCATCATCGCCTCGTACGCGATCCGGGCCAACCGCGCCTACATCTACATCCGGGGCGAGGCGGTGCACGCCGCCCGCCGGCTGCGCAACGCGGTGAACGAGGCGTACGCCAAGGGTTACCTGGGTCGCGACATCCTCGGCTCCGGCTTCGACCTGGACCTGGTGGTCCACTCGGGTGCCGGCGCGTACATCTGCGGGGAGGAGACGGCGCTGCTGGACTCCCTGGAGGGCTTCCGTGGTCAGCCCCGGTTGCGTCCGCCGTTCCCGGCCACCCACGGGTTGTACGCCAGCCCCACCGTGGTCAACAACGTGGGCACCATCGCCAGCGTGCCGCACATCGTGCTCGGCGGCGCGGACTGGTGGAAGTCGATGGGCACCGAGAAGTCGGCCGGCCCGATGATCTACTCGCTCTCCGGCCGGATCGCCAACCCCGGCCAGTACGAGTGCGGCCTCGGCATCACGCTGCGGGAGCTGATCGAGCTGGCCGGCGGGATGCAGCCGGGCCACAACCTGAAGTTCTGGACGCCGGGCGGGTCGTCGACGCCGCTGCTCACCGCCGAGCACCTGGACGTGCCGCTGGACTTCGAGGGGGTGGCCGCCGCCGGGTCGATCCTCGGCACCACCGCCACGCAGATCTTCTCCGACCAGGACTGCCCGGTCTACGCGACCTACCGGTGGCTGGAGTTCTACCACCACGAGTCGTGCGGAAAGTGCACCCCGTGCCGGGAGGGCAACTACTGGATGGTCCGGGTCTACCGGCGCATCCTCGCCGGTCAGGGCACCCAGGACGACCTGGACACCCTGCTCGACACCTGTGACAACATCCTCGGCCGCTCGTTCTGCGGTCTGGGTGACGGTGCCACCAGCCCGGTGACCTCGTCGCTGAAGTACTTCAAGCAGGACTACCTCGACTACATCGAGGGACGTACCGCGCCGAAGTTGTCCGACAAGCAGTTGGTGGGAGCCCACTAATGACGGACGTTGCCAAGCCGACCGAGACGGTCACCCTCACCATCGACGGCGTCGAGGTCACCGCCCCCAAGGGAGCGCTGCTGATCCGGGTCGCCGAGCAGATGGGCACCGAGATCCCCCGGTTCTGCGACCACCCGCTGCTGGCTCCGGCCGGCGCCTGCCGGCAGTGCCTGGTGGAGGTGGAGGGGCAGCGCAAGCCCGTCGCCTCCTGCACCCAGACGGTCGCCGACGGCATGGTGGTCCGCACCCAGCTCACCTCTCCGGTCGCCAAGAAGGCGCAGGAGGGGATCATGGAGCTGCTGCTGGTGAATCACCCGCTCGACTGCCCGATGTGTGACAAGGGCGGCGAGTGCCCGCTGCAGAACCAGGCGATGTCGACAGGTCGCACCGACTCCCGGTTCCACGAGCACAAGCGGGAGTACCCGAAGCCGCTGCCGATCAGCACCCAGGTCCTGCTCGACCGCGAGCGGTGCGTGCTCTGCCAGCGGTGCACCCGGTTCTCCGAGGAGATCGCGGGCGACAAGTTCATCGACCTGATGAACCGCTCCTCCGCCGAGGAAATCAACATCTACCGGGACGAGGACTACGGGACCGAGGGCGAGGACGGCGACGTCCCGTTCAACTCGTACTTCTCCGGCAACACCGTGCAGATCTGCCCGGTCGGCGCGCTCACCGGCACCCAGTACCGCTTCCGCGCCCGCCCGTTCGACCTGGTCTCCAGCCCGAGCGTGTGCGAGCACTGCTCAGCCGGCTGTGCCCAGCGCACCGACTGGCGGCGGGGCAAGGTGCAGCGCCGACTGGCCGGGGACGACCCGCAGGTCAACGAGGAGTGGAACTGCGACAAGGGGCGCTGGGGCTTCCAGTACGCCCGCGCCGCCGACCGGCTCACCACCCCGCTGGTGCGCGACGAGCACACCGGCGAGCTGCGGGAGGCGTCCTGGAGTGAGGCGCTCAGCGTGGCCGCCGAAGGGCTGCGGGCCGCCCGGGACACCGGCCAGGGCGCCGCGGTGCTCACCGGTGGTCGGCTGACCGTCGAGGACGCGTACGCGTACGCCAAGTTCGCCCGGGTCGCGTTGCACACCAACGACATCGACTTCCGGGCCCGCCCGGTCTCCCGCGAGGAGGCCGACTTCCTGGCCAGCACGGTCGCCGGCAGCACCGAGGTCACCTACGCCGACGTCGAGAACGCACCGGCGGTGGTGCTGGTCGGCTTGGAGCCGGAGGAGGAGTGCCCGATCCTCTTCCTGCGGCTGCGCAAGGCGTACCTGAAGAACAAGCTGAAGGTGTACGCGATCGCCCCGTTCGCGACCCGTGGCCTGGAGAAGCTCGGCGCCAAGCTGGCCCGGGTGGTGCCGGGCGAGGAGGCCGGGGTGCTCGCCGAGCACGCCACCGTCGCCGAGGCGCTCAGCGCCGAAGGGGCGATCCTGATCGTCGGCGAGCGGCTGGCCACCGTTCCGGGTGGACTCTCCGCCGCCGCCGAGGTGGCCGCGCGCACCGGGGCGAAGCTGGCCTGGGTGCCGCGACGCGCGGGTGACCGCGGTGCCGTCGACACCGGTTGCCTGCCCAACCTGCTGCCCGGCGGTCGCCTGGTCACCGAGCCGGGCGCGCGTGCCGAGCTGGGCGAGGCGTGGGACATCCCCGCCGGGGTGATCCCGAGTCAGGCCGGCCGGGACACCGACGGCATCCTCGCTGCCGCCGCCGGAGGCCAGGTCAGCGCGCTGGTGGTGGCCGGGGTGGATCCGGCCGACCTGGCCGATCCGCGCCTGGCCGAGCAGGCCCTGGACGCGGTGCCGTTCCTGGTCAGCCTGGAGCTGCGGGCCAGCGCGGTCACCCGTCGGGCGAACGTGGTCCTGCCGGTCGCACCGGTGGTCGAGAAGGCCGGCAGCTTCCTGGACTGGGAGGGCCGGCTGCGTCCGTTCGACGCGGTGCTGGACACCGCCGCGATGACCGACGGTCGGGTGCTCGACGCGCTCGCCGCCCAGCTGGACGTACGGCTGGGCACCGGGGACGTGCTGACCGTCCGGCGTGAGCTGGGCAGCCTGCCGGTGACCCGTGCTGAGCGCCCGGCCGCGCCCACGATGCAGCCGGGCTCGGTGCCGCAGCCGGGCGCCGGTGAGGCGGTGCTGGCGACCTGGCATCAGCTGATCGACCTGGGCAGCCTCACCGACGGCGACGAGCACCTGGGTGGCACCGCCCGCCCGCCGGTGATCCGGCTGGGCAAGGGCAGCGCGGAGGCGCTCGGTGTGGCCGACGGTGACCCGGTGACGGTGGGTACCGACCGGGGTGCGGTGACCCTGCCGGCGGCGATCACCGAGATGCCGGACGGTGTGGTCTGGCTACCCACCAACTCGCCCGGCTCGACGGTGCGGCGCAGCCTCGGCGCGACCTCCGGCGCGATGGTGCGGATCTCCGCGCCCGGCGTGACGGAGCCGGTCGCCGCCGACGCGGCCGACCGTCCGGGCCCGCTCCTCAACTCCTCCGGGGGTGTCGCATGAACGTCATCGCCCAGGCGCCGTCGCTGAGCGACTTCGGCCACGACCCGTGGTGGCTGGTCCTCGGCAAGATCGTCTTCGCCTTCGTGGTGGCTCTGCTCGGCACCCTGCTCGGCGTCTGGTTCGAGCGGCGGGTGGTGGGGCGGATGGCCGTCCGCCCCGGCCCCAACCAGCTCGGTCCGTTCGGTCTGCTGCAGACCCTCGCCGACGGCCTGAAGATGGCCTTCAAGGAGGACATCCTCCCGAAGTCGGCGGACAAGGTCATCTACTTCTTCGCCCCGGCCATCTCGGTGATCTGCGCGGTCACCGCGCTGTCGGTGATCCCGTTCGGCCCGATGGTGAGCATCTTCGGCCACCAGACGCCGTTGCAGGTCACCGACGTGCCGGTGGCGGTGCTCGTGGTGCTCGCTCTCTCCTCGATGGCGGTCTACGGCATCGTGCTCGCCGGCTGGGCGTCCGGCTCGACCTACCCGCTGCTCGGCGGCCTGCGGTCCGCCGCCCAGCTGATCTCGTACGAGGTGGCGCTGGGGCTGTCCATCGTGGCGGTGTTCATGCTCGCCGGCACGATGTCCACGAGCGAGATCGTGGCCGCCCAGGGCAGCACGACCGAGCTGACCCTGTTCGGCGCCGACATCCAGACGCCGGGCTGGTACGCGCTGCTGCTCTTCCCGAGCTTCATCGTCTTCTTCATCTCCATCGTCGGTGAGACCAACCGGCCGCCGTTCGACCTGCCGGAGGCGGAGTCGGAGCTGGTGGCCGGCTTCATGACCGAGTACAGCTCGCTCAAGTTCGCGCTGATCATGCTCAGCGAGTACGTCGCGATGGTGACCATGTCGGCCTTCACCGTGACGCTCTTCCTGGGCGGCTGGCACGCACCGTGGCCGATCACCATATGGTCCGGGGCCAACTCCGGTTGGTGGCCGATGCTCTGGTTCTTCGGCAAGGTCATCCTGCTGGTCTTCGTCTTCGTCTGGCTGCGCGGCACGCTGCCCCGGCTGCGGTACGACCAGCTGATGCGCTTCGGCTGGAAGGTGCTCATCCCGATCAGCCTGGTCTGGATCGTGATCCTCGCCGGCCTGCGCACCATCGACGACTGGGACACCCAGAGCCGGATGTACGCCATCGGCATCCCGGCCGGCATCGTGCTGCTCGCCGCGCTGTTCTGGCCGAGCCGCAAGGCGGCACCGAAGCCGACCCTCGCCGAGCAGGTCGACAACCGGCCCCCGGGCAGCTTCCCGCTGCCCCCGCTGGATCTGCAGGTACCACCGAGCCCGCGTACCCGGCGCATGGTCGCCGAGCGGGAGCCGGCCAACGCCCCCGCCGGCCAGGACTCTGAGGAGGTGTGACGTGGGCGCGATCACCGGAACGTTCAAGGGCTTCGGGGTCACCTTCTCGCACATGTTCAAGAAGGTCGTCACCACCGACTACCCGTTCACCCCACCGACGCCGGCCCCCCGCTACCACGGGCGGCACATCCTCAACCGGCACCCGGACGGGCTGGAGAAGTGCATCGGCTGTGAATTGTGCGCCTGGGCCTGCCCGGCGGACGCGATCTACGTCGAGGGTGGCGACAACACCGACGAGCAGCGGTTCTCACCGGGTGAGCGGTACGCCAGCGTCTACCAGATCAACTACGCCCGGTGCATCTTCTGCGGACTCTGCATCGAGGCCTGCCCCACCCGCTCGTTGACCATGAGCAACGAGTACGAGCTGGCCCGGGACAACCGCCAGGACCTGATCTTCACCAAGGAGCAGTTGCTGGCGCCGCTGCTGCCGGGGATGGAGCAGCCGCCCCACCCGATGCGGCTGGGCGACAGCGAGAAGGACTACTACGTCGGGAGCCTGACGAACCCGGGCACCTCCGCCGGGGCGGAGCGCTCCCCGATGGGACCGGGCCGCTACCAGGTCGACGAGCACCCGGGCGTCACCTTCCCCGGTGCCGAGCAGGCCGCCGCGCGGGCCGAGGCGGAGAAGGGGGAGTCGGCATGAACACCTCGACGCTGCTCGCCGCCTCCGGTGCGGTCTCCGGCGGCGAGGCGGTGACCTTCTGGATCCTCGCTCCGCTCGCACTGGCCGGTGCGATCGGCATGGTCGTCGCCCGCAACGCGGTGCACTCGGCGCTGTGGCTGGTGCTGACCATGCTCAGCCTCGGGGTGTTCTACGTGCTCCAGGCGGGACCGTTCATCGGCATGGTGCAGATCATCGTCTACACCGGCGCGATCATGATGCTCTTCCTGTTCGTGCTGATGCTCGTCGGCCGGGAGGCGTCCGACTCGCTGATCGAGGTGCTGCGCGGCCAGCGGATCGCGGCGATCGGGCTGGGGCTCGGCTTCGCCGGCCTGCTCGGCAGCGGGGTCTACCGGGCCACGCAGGGCAGCACCCCGCTCGGCCTGGAGCAGGCCAACGCGGGCGGCAACGTGGAGGGCATCGCCCGGTTGCTCTTCACCGACTACATCTTCGCCTTCGAACTCACCGCGGCGCTGCTGATCACCGCCACCATCGGCGGCATGATCCTCGCGCACGTCGAGCGGCGCAAGGAGGACAAGCGCGACCAGGTGGCCACCATGAAGGCCCGCTTCGCGCCCGGCAACTACCCCGGCCCGAAGCCCGGCCCGGGTGTCTTCGCCACCTCCTCGTCGGTCGCCACCCCGGCCCGCCTGCCGGACGGGCGGCTGAGCGACCGCAGCACGCCGGACATCCTGCCGGTACGGGAGCTGACCGCCGAGGAGACCACGCTGAAGGGCACTGAGAAATGAGTGACTTCTTCTCGGTCGAGCCGAACTACTACCTGGTCCTCGCCGCGGTGCTGTTCACCATCGGCGCCGCTGGGGTGCTGGTCCGGCGCAACGCGATCGTGCTGTTCATGTGTGTCGAGCTGATGCTCAACGCGGCCAACCTGGCGTTGGTCACCTTCAGCCGGATGAACGGTGACCTCAACGGCCAGATCATGGCGTTCTTCGTGATGGTGGTGGCGGCGGCCGAGGTCGTGGTCGGGTTGGCCATCATCATGGCGATCTTCCGCACCCGACGCTCCGCCAGCGTCGACGACGCCAACCTGCTGAAGTACTAGAGGGGCCCACCGGTGGACGAAATCATGACGTACGCCCAGGCTGCTCCGGCCGAGACCGTCTCGTACGCGACGGCGGACGGGCTGCTGAGCAGCGTCTGGCTGCTGGTGGCCATCCCGCTGGTCAGCGCGACGATCCTGCTGCTGCTCGGCCGGCGGGCCGACAGGTGGGGACACTGGCTCGGGGTGGCCGCCGTCGGTGCCGCCTTCCTGCTCGGCCTGAGCTACTTCCTCGGCCTGCGCGGCCTGGAGAACAGGTCGGTCCAACTGAGCCTCTGGGACTTCATCGCGGTCGGCGGCCTGCACGTGGACTTCGGCCTGCTGTTCGACCCGTTGGCCGGGGTCTTCGTCCTGCTGATCACCGGTGTGGGCTTCCTGATCCACCTGTACGCCGTCGAGTACATGGCGCACGACGCCGGCCGGCGTCGCTTCTTCGCGTACTTCAACCTGTTCATCGCGGCGATGTTGCTGCTGGTGCTCGGCAACAACTACGTGATGCTCTACTTCGGCTGGGAGGGCGTCGGTCTGGCGTCGTACCTGCTGATCTCCTTCTGGTACACCAAGCCGGCCGCCGCCACCGCCGGTAAGAAGGCGTTCCTGATGAACCGGGTCGGCGACGCCGGCCTGGCCATCGCGATCTTCATCATGTTCGCCACCCTCGGCACCACGCAGTACGACGAGGTGTTCAACGGGATCGGCGCGCTGGCTGGCGGCACCGTGCTGGTGCTCGGCCTGCTGCTGCTGCTCGGCGCGGCCGGCAAGTCCGGTCAGTTCCCGCTCCAGGCGTGGTTGCCGGACGCGATGGAGGGCCCGACCCCGGTGTCGGCGCTGATCCACGCCGCGACGATGGTCACCGCCGGTGTGTACCTGATCGCCCGCTCCAACATCATCTTTTCGGCCAACGCCACGTTGCAGCTGGTGGTGGTCAGCGTCGGCGCGCTGACCCTGCTGATCGGCGCCGTCATCGGGTGCGCCAAGGACGACATCAAGCGGGTGCTGGCCTGGTCCACGGTCAGCCAGATCGGCTACATGTTCCTCGGTGTCGGGCTGGGCGGCGCGGCGTACGCGCTGGCCATCGTGCACCTGCTGGCGCACGGCTTCTTCAAGGCCAACATGTTCCTCGGCGCCGGCTCGGTCATGCACGGCATGAAGGACCAGGTCGACATCCGTCGCTTCGGCGGTCTGTCGAAGTACATGAGGATCACCTGGCTGACCTTCGGCGCGGGATGGCTGGCCATCATCGGCATGTTCCCCTTCTCCGGCTACTTCTCGAAGGAGCCGATCATCGCCGCCGCCTTCGAGCGGGAGGGATGGACGGCCTGGCTGTTCGGTGGTGCGGCGGTGCTCGGCGCCGCGTTGACCGCCTTCTACATGACCCGGCTCTTCGTGCTGACCTTCCACGGGCCGAAGCGGTGGACCGAGGACATCGAGCACCCGCACGAGTCGCCGGCGCTGATGACGATCCCGCTGGTCCTGCTCGGCATCGGCTCGCTGGGTGCGGGTTGGCTGCTGGCCACGTCCGTGCCGGACTGGCTGACCACCACCGCCGGGCTCGGCACGGCCGAGGCGCACCACGACGCGGTGCTGCCGCACTGGGCGATCGTGGTCCTGTCGCTGGGAGTCACCGTGCTCGGTGCGGCGCTGGGCTGGTTCCTGTTCCGCAACGGGACGGCGACCTCGCCGCAGCCGGCCGGGGTGCTGGTCACCGCGGCCCGCAAGAACCTCTACACCGACGCGGTCAACGAGGCGGTCTTCGAAAAGCCGGGCATCTTCCTCACCCGGGCGCTTGTCTACCTCGACAACCGTGGCATCGACGGGCTGATCAACGGCCTGGCCGCAGGCGTCGGCGGTGGATCGGGCCGGCTCCGGCGGTTGCAGACCGGCTTCGTCCGGTCGTACGCCACCTCGATCCTGACCGGTGCGCTCCTGGTGGTAGCCGCCTTCCTGGCCGTACAGGCGGGGTGGTTCGCGTGATCGACCTCTTGAGGCTGTCGGCCTCACAGGCGGCCGTCGCCGGCGGACCGCACAGTGACGACGGAGGTAAGACCGCATAATGTCCGACTTCCCGTTCCTCTCGGTGCTCACCGTGGCGCCGCTGGTCGGCGCCGTGGTCGTCGCCCTCCTGCCGCGCAGCCGGCCGACGCTGGCGAAGCAGGTCGCGCTCGGCTGGTCGCTGCTGGTGCTGGCGCTGTCGGTGGTCATGTGGGTGACCTGGCAGGTGGATGGCCAGCGCTTCCAGTTCCGCGAGTCGTACCCGTGGATCCCGACCTGGGGCGTCAACTTCACCTTCGCCGCCGACGGCATCGCGCTGGTGATGCTGATGCTGATCGCGGTGCTGGTGCCGCTGGTGATCCTCGCCTCCTGGCACGACGCGGAGTCGTCCAAGCGGTCGGTGCCGGTCTACTTCGCGCTGCTGCTCGTTCTCGAATGCACGATGCTCGGCGTCTTCGCCGCCGCCGACGTCTTCCTGTTCTACGTGTTCTTCGAGGTCATGCTGGTGCCGATGTACTTCCTGATCGGCAGCTACGGCGGCCACCAGCGGCAGTACGCGGCGGTGAAGTTCTTCCTCTACTCGCTTGTCGGCGGCCTGTTCATGCTGGCCGCCGTGATCGGCCTGTGGGTGGTCGGCGGCAAGACCTTCGACTGGGTGGCGCTGTCGGAGGTGGACATCTCCACCGGTGCCGAGCGCTGGCTCTTCCTCGGCTTCTTCATCGCCTTCGCGATCAAGGCACCGTTCTTCCCCTTCCACACCTGGCTGCCGGACGCCGGTGGCGCGGCACCCGCCGGTGCCGCCGCACTCCTGGTCGGCGTCCTGGACAAGGTCGGCACCTTCGGCATCCTGCGCTACTGCCTGCCGCTGTTCCCGGACGCGGCCCAGTGGTTCGCGCCGTGGGCGTTGGCTCTGGCGGTCATCGGGATCATCTACGCGGCGCTGTTGGCCGTCGGGCAGAACGACCTCAAGCGGTTGGTGTCGTACACCTCGATCGCCCACTTCGGCTTCATCGGCGTGGGCATCTTCGCCTTCACCACGCAGGCGGGCACCGGAGCCGTGCTGTACATGGTCAACCACGGCCTCGCCACCGGCCTGCTCTTCCTGGTGGTGGGCATGCTGATCGCGCGTCGGGGCTCGGCGCTGGTAAGTGACTTCGGGGGTGCGGGCAAGCTGGTGCCGGTGCTGGCCGGGGTGCTCTTCTTCGCTGGTCTCGCGTCGCTGGCGCTGCCCGGTACCGCGCCGTTCGTCTCCGAGTTCCTGGTGCTGATCGGCACGTTCACGGTCAACAAGCCGGTCGCGGTGATCGCCACGCTGGGCATCATCCTGGCGGCGGCGTACGTGCTGTGGATGGTGCAGCGCACCACGCAGGGCACGCTGAACCCGGCGCTGACCGAGATCGACGGTATGAAGCGCGACCTCAACCTCCGCGAGAAGGTCGTCGTGGCGCCGCTGATCGCGCTGATCGTGCTGCTCGGCTTCTATCCGAAGCCGGTGACGGACGTGATCAACCCCGCCATCCAGGCGACCATGGAGGACGTCGGCCGGACCGACCCGGCCCCGTCGGCAGACACCGTCCAGGAGGCGAGTCGGTGAGCCCCGCAGTCGCGAACGAAAGGCTGGTTGGGTGAGCGCGAGGAGTGAGCTTGCGAGCCCCGCAGTCGCGAACGAAAGGCTGGTCCAGTGACCGAGCTTGAACTGCCGCCGATCGACTACGCGGCGATCGCGCCGATCCTGATCATGTTGGGCGCGGCGGTGGTCGGGGTGCTGGTCGAGGCGTTCGTGCCCCGGCGACTGCGGCACCCAGTGCAGTTGCCCCTGGCGCTGCTGGCGGTGCTGGCAGCGTTGACCATGGTGGTGGTCAACGCCGACAAGCGGGTGATCACCATCGGGGTGATCGCCGTCGACGGGCCGACGCTGTTCCTTCAGGGCGCGATCCTCGCCCTGTCGGCGGTGGCGCTGTTGCTGCTCGGCGAGCGGGTTGTCGAGCGCGGCGGCGCGTTCGTCGCGCAGGCCGCGGTGACCGCCGACTCGCCGGAGGACCGCCAGCAGGCGGAGAACGCCGGTGGCGCGGGCGAGGTGTACCCACTCACCACGTTCGCCATCGGCGGCATGCTGATCTTCGTGTCGGCGAACGACCTGCTGACCATGTTCATCGCGCTGGAAGTCTTCTCGCTGCCGCTCTACCTGCTCTGCGCCCTGGCCCGTCGCCGGCGGCTGCTTAGCCAGGAGGCGGCGATGAAGTACTTCCTGCTTGGCGCGTACGCCTCGGCCTTCTTCCTGTTCGGCCTGGCGCTGATCTACGGCTTCACCGCCGGCCTGGGCGACCGGGCGGCCGGGGTGGACTTCGCCACCGTCAACGCGGCCGTGGCGAACTCGACGGCCAGCCCGGTGCTGCTCTTCGCCGGTATGGCGCTTGTCGCCATCGGGCTGCTGTTCAAGGCGGCCGCTGCGCCGTTCCACGTCTGGACGCCGGACGTCTACCAGGGCGCGCCGACGCCGCTGACCGGTTTCATGGCGGCCTGCACCAAGGTCGCCGCGTTCGGTGCCCTGCTGCGGGTGTTCCACGTGGCCTTCGAGGGGGCCCGCTGGGACTTCACTCCGGTGCTGGGCGCTGTGGCGGTGCTCACCATGCTGGTCGGCGCGCTGTTCGCGGTGACGCAGACCGACATCAAGCGGCTGCTTGCGTACTCGTCGATCGCCAACGCCGGCTATCTGCTGGTCGGTGTGCTCGCACCGGGCAGCGAGGGCCTTTCCGGCACCATGTTCTACCTGGTCGCGTACGGCTTCACGGTGCTTGCCGCGTTCGCGGTGGTGACGTTGGTACGCGACGCCGACGGCGAAGCGACTCACCTGTCCCGCTGGGCCGGGCTGGGCCGGCGGTCGCCGGTCTACGCCTCGGTCTTCACCTTCGTCCTGCTCGCCTTCGCGGGTATCCCGATGACCAGTGGCTTCACCAGCAAGTTCGCCGTCTTCGGCCCGGCGTTGGACGGCGGGCAGGTGTGGCTGGTCATCGCGGGCGTGTTGACCAGCATGGTGCTGGCCTTCCCGTACCTGCGGGTCGTGGTGCTGATGTGGCTCTCCGAACCGGGTGACTCCACGCCGACGGTGGCCGTTCCCGGCGGGCTCACCTCGGCCGCCCTGGTGATCGGGGTGCTCGCCACGCTGGTTCTCGGCGTCGCGCCGTCGCCGCTGCTCGACCTCGCGTCCTCAGCCGCCGACTTCGTCAGGTAACGGCTGACCTGCCGAACGAGGGCCGGTCCACGCGCTGTGGGCCGGCCCTCGCCGCGTATCCCCGGTCCGTTGCAGGTAGAACTTGTGTGGCATGGTTGGAGGCGTGGTGATTAGGGGTGGCGAGGGTTCAGGCGTCACCGGCTCCGGTGGTCGCCGGAGCCGGTCCGGCGCGGCTCAGTTCGGCGCGCTCGGCCTTCACCTCGCCGATCCGCGCACTGAGGAGTCCGTGCTCGGCGTGTTGGCGGCGGTCGAGGCGGAGCTGTTGGCGAGCATCGCCAGCGCCGACCCGTTCGTCACCGAGGCGGCCCGGCACCTGGTGGAGGCCGGCGGCAAGCGGTTCCGGCCGCTGCTGGTGGCCCTGGGCGCCCAGTTCGGCGACCCGACGCGAGCCGAGGTCGTCTCGGCGGCCGTGGTGGTGGAGCTGACCCACCTGGCCACGCTCTACCACGACGACGTCATGGACGAGGCGTCGGTGCGCCGGGGCGCACCCAGCGCAAACTCCCGATGGACCAATTCGGTGGCCATTCTGGTCGGTGACTACCTCTTCGCTCGGGCTGCGGACGTCGCGGCCGAGCTGGGCCCCGAAGCGGTGCGCTTGCAGGCGCGAACCTTCGCCCGGCTGGTCCACGGGCAGATCGCCGAGACCATCGGCCCACGGGCCGGTGATGATCCGGTGGCACACTATCTGCGGGTGATCGCCGAGAAGACCGGTTCCCTGATCGCCACCAGCGTTCATTTCGGCGCCCAGTTCAGCGGGGCCGCCCCGGACCAGGTGGCGGCGCTGGCCGGGTACGGCGAGACCATCGGGGTGGCCTTCCAGCTCTCCGACGACCTGCTCGACATCGCCAGCGAGTCGACGGAGTCAGGCAAGACGCCCGGCACGGATCTGCGGGAGGGCGTGCCCACCCTGCCGGTGCTCTACGCTCTCGCCTCCGACGACGCGGACGCCGCCTCCGTGCGCCTGCGGGAGATCCTGGCCACCGGTCCGCTGACCGACGACACCCTGCACGCCGAGGCGCTCGGTCTGCTCCGGGAGAGTCCGGCGCTCAAGCGCGCCCGCGAAACCGTCCGTAGCTTCGCCGAGGACGCCCGCGCCCACCTCGCACCCCTCCCACCCGGCCCGGCCCGCCGCGCCCTCGAATCCCTCTGCGACCACATAGCCGACCGCACCAGCTAACCCACCCCACCGGGCCCTACCCCAACGGGGTGATCAAGAAGTTTTGGTCGCTGTCCGCGCGAATCCCGACGCAAACTTCTTGATCAACCTTCCGGGAGGTGGGGGGTGGGGAGGAGGTGGGTGGTGGTGAGCATGAGGATGGCGGCGGCGAGCATGGCTGCGGCGGCCGTCAGCCACATCGTTGGATAGCCGGCTGCGGCGGCGAGCGGGCCGAGGGCGAGCGGGCCGAGACAGCCGCCCGCGTACACCCCGGTCTGGGTGATCGAGGTGGCGGCGGCCGGTGCCTGCGGATGCAGTTGCACCACCGCGAAGTTCATCAGCCCGGGCCAGGACCAGCCGAGACCGAAGCCGAGCACCACGCCGGCCACCAACGGCCCGGGGCCGGCCACCGCGAGCAGGCCCAGCCCCACCGCGCCGGCCACCAGCAGACCAGCGATCACCGCGATGTGTCCGCCGGTGCGTCGGTCGGCCAACCAGCCGACCCCGACCCGGGCCGCTACGCAGACCGCGCTGCCGAGAGTCAGGGTCAGCCCGGCCATGCCCGGACCTAGGCCCCGGTCGACCGAGGCGTCGACCACGAAGGTGCCGAGCGCGTTCGCCGCGCCCGCGGCCAGCGTCGCGGCCACCCCGACGAGGACCAGGCCCGGGCTCGCGCCGCCGGCCCGTCCAGTGCGCCGCCGTGCCGGCGGAGCGCCCTGCGCGGGTACGGCCGGCAGCGCGGCCAGCGCCGCACCGGCGGCCGCCACGAAGGCCCAACGCCAACCGACGGTCAACGCGAGGGTGGGTACCGCCACACCGGCCAGCAGGGTGGAGACCGGGATGGCCGCCTGCTTGACGCCGAACGAGAGCCCCTGCCGACGGGGCGGGACGTGCCGGGCGAGCAGGGCGTTGCTGGACAGTTGACCGAGCGCGTTCGCGGTGCCGGCCACGGCGAGCAGACCGACCAGCACCGGATACGACCGGGCAGCCACCGCCACGGCCAGCAGGGCGCCGGCGGACACCACGATGCCGGTCCGAGCCACCACGGCGGCACCCCACCGCTCCACCAGCGCACCGGACGGCACCGAGGCGAGGGCACCGACAGCGAAGTAGACCGCCACGACGAGTCCCAGACCGGCGGGGGAGAAGCCCAACTCCTCCCGCAGTTGTACGGCGAGCCCGCCGACCAGGAAGACCGGCAGGACACAGACGATCGTGACGGTGACCGCGACCGCACTGGCCCGGACGGGTCGTGCGGCGGCCGCCGAGGTGTGTGGAGGGGCGATGCGGGTCATGGTGCGGCCAACCTACGCCAGCCGCATCTCGGCGACGGAAAGTGGGGCGTACGTCACATCGCGTATTCGATTCCCTTGGATCATCCACCCGATCAGGCGTTTCGCGCCGGGCCGCTTTTTCATATGGTGTAAGTCCCCGGTGGCGGAGGTGGTTGTGCGTGACCCCCTGGCGGAACCTTCGGACCTGATCCGAAGTGTCTCCCGCGCGCTTCGAGTGCTCGAGTCGGTCGGTCGTGCCCCGCGGGGCCTGACGGTCAAACAGATCGCCCGCCGCTGTGAGCTGACCGTGGCCACCACGTACCACCTGGTCCGCACCCTCGCCTACGAGGGCTATGTGATCCGTCGGGAGGACGGCACGTACATCGTGGGTCTGGAGGTGGCCGACCGGTACCGGGAGCTGGTCGCCGCTTTCCGTGGCTCACCGGCCATCGGGGAGAGCCTGCGGCGGGCGGCCCTGGAGACCGGCTGGAGCCACTTCCTGGGCCGGTTCGTGGGTGGCCAGGTGGCGATCACCGCAGTGGCGGAGGGGCACCGCTCGCCGTACCTGGAGGATCTCGTCCCCGGGTTCGACGAGGGCGCGCATGCGACCGCGCTCGGCAAGGCGCTGCTCGCCACGCTCACCGCCGAGCAGCGCCACCGTTACCTGCGCGAGTACGGCATGCGTCCGTTCACCAGCGCCACCCTCACCACCCCGGAGGCCTTCGAGGCCGACCTGTCGGCGGGGGACCGACGCGGGATGCAGCTGGAGTTGGGCCAGTTCCGGCAGGGCGTGGCCTGCGCCGCCGTACTGGTGTGCCCGGACAAGGACATGGAACGGCGGACGGTGCTGGCCTGCGCGCTGCCCGCCAGCGAGATGATGACCTCCGCCCGGGTGGTGCGGACGAAACTGCTCACCGCCGCGCGCGCCATCGCCGACGGCCTGGCCGCCGACAACTGACCCTCGGCGCCTGCCGAGACGGCCCCCTCCCTGGTGGGGAGAGGGCCGTCGGATGGGCGGCCGGCGCGATGCCGGAGCGGGGTCAGCTACCGACCGGTCCGCCGTCCAGCCGCCAGGTCACCACCACGCCCGGCTTGGCGTAGTCGCCGTCCGGCCAGGTGGAGGCCGGGTTGTCCACCGTGGCACCGGTGATCTCACCCGGGTGCTGCACGGCGACGAAGACCGAGCGGTTGTCCTCGGTGATGAACGGACCGCAGGTCTCCGCACCGACCGGCACGGTCAGGAACTGCTTCAGGTGGCCGCGCTCCGGGCCTTCGGTCGCGGTGGCGAAGAGGCCATCGTTGCTGCCCAACGCGTTGCCGTCGGTGGAGATCCAGAGGTTGCCGGTGGCGTCGAAGGCCACGTTGTCCGGGCAGGAGATCGGCGAGACCTTGGTCTTGTCGTACCCGGCGAAGTAGGTCGACGGGTCCGCCGGGTCGCCGCAGACGATCGGCAGCGACCACCGGAACGTGTCGGAGGTGTTGTCCCCCCGGTCCTCGACCAGCTCCAGGATCTGCCCGTGCCGGTTCGCGGCACGGGGGTTGGCCTCGTCCGGCGCCGGGTTGCTGCCGACTCCACGGGCGGAGTTGTTGGTCAGCGCCACGTACACCTTGCCGGTGAGCAGGCTCGGCTCGACGTCCTCCGGACGGTCCATCTTGGTCGCGCCGACCTTGTCACCGGCGAACCGGGTGAAGGTCAGCACCTCGGCGGCGGTCATGCCGTCCACGTAGGAGCGGTTGCCGCTGACCAGCTTGATCCAGCGGCCCCGGCCGTTGAAGGCGCCGTCGCTGGGCAGGGTGCCGGAGCCGTCGATCTCCTCGGCGCTGGTCTGGTCGAGCCTGGCGACGTAGAGGGTGCCCGACTCCAGCAGCGTCAGGTTGTGCTTGCGGGCGACCCAGGAGTCACCCTTCATGAACTTCTTGTCCGAGACGAACTTGTAGAGGTAGTCGAAGCGCTCGTCGTCGCCCATGTAGGCGACCACGTGCCCGCTGCGCGCGACGATGACGTTCGCGCCCTCGTGCTTGAACCGGCCCAGTGCGGTGTGCTTGCGCGGGCGGCTCTCCGGGTCGAACGGGTCGATCTCCACGACCCAGCCGTGCCGGTTGGCCTCGTTGGGGTGCTTGGCGAGGTCGAAGCGTTCGGCGGCCCGGTCCCACTTGCGGCTGCCGCTGGGGTAGCGGGCGGTGGTGCTGATCCCGTAGCGCGCCAGCCGGGCCTTCTCCGACTCCGGCGCCGCGTCGCCGCCGACGAAGTACTGGTTGAAGTTCTCCTCACCGGAGAGCACCGTGCCCCAGGGGGTGACCCCACCGGCGCAGTTGTTGAGCGTGCCGATGACCGTACGCCCCTTCGGATCGGCGGCCGTCTTCAGGAACGACGAGCCGGCGGCCGGGCCGGTCAGCTCGAACTTGCTGCTCAGCGCGTCGACGCGGCGGTTGTACGGCCGGCGGCCGGAGTCGACGACCTGCCACTGGCCGGTGCCGGCGACCCGCTCGATCTCCACCACGGACATGCCGTGTGCGGCCATCGCCACCTTCACCTGCTCGACGCTGAGGGCGTCCTGGCTGGTGAAGCCGGGGAACATCAGGTCCTCGTTGGTGTACTCGTGGTTGACCACGAGCAGCGCCCGCTTACCGCGCTTGTCCAACGGCAGCACACCGACGAAGTCGTTGTTGTAGCCGAACTGCTTGGCCTGCGCGGCGGCGGTCTGCCGGCGCAGGTTGAACTCCGGCGCACCGGGCACCACCGGGTCGCCCCAGCGGATGATTACGGCGTGGTCGTAGCCGTTCGGGACGACGAAGGTGTCGAGGGTGTTCGGCGGGATCGGCTTGAAGCTCAGGGCACCGCTGCCCGGACGACGGCCGGCCGCCGCCGGCTGACCGGCCGGGGGCACCGGCGGGACCGGGGCCGCGGCGGCGGGCGCCGCGCCGGCCAGCGCGCCGGTCGCAGCGCCGCTGAAACCGAGCACCAGGGCGCCGACCGCCCCGGCGCGGACCACGCCGCGGCGGCTGACCTCGGCGTTCACCACGTCACCGAAGTACGCGTTGTCGGAGGTGTTGGGTACCGGGTGGTCACAGGCGTTGCCGCAGCGGTATAGGCAGGTCATGGCGTCGCGGCTGCCGTGGCGGGGGGTGCCCAGCAGCGGAAGCAGCCGAGGACGGTCGCTCATGGGGAGGATCCTCCTGAGGGTCGGTGCACGTCGGTGCAGGTCACCGACGCGTACCCGCCGGACGCTAGGGCGGCGTGGTGAGCGCGGGTCAGCGTCGATGTGAACCAGCGATGAACTCCCCTCCCCGGGAATCCCAGGTTGAGCTGGGAATGAACCGTTCGGCGTGACAGCACGTATCTCTGGTCGTAACACCGCGCCCGCTCGCGCCGAGAGCGAGGAGAAGACCATCAGCGACCACGACGCCCACCTGCTGCGCGCCCTGCATGACGAGCATGCCGAGGCGCTGTACGCGCACGCGCTGCGGCTGGTCAACGGTGACCGGCAGCGGGCCGAGGACCTGGTGCAGGAGACGCTGCTGCGGGCCTGGCGGCATCCGGAGTCGCTCGACCCCCGGCGCGGTTCGGTACGGGCCTGGCTCTTCACCACCGCCCGCAACCTCGCGATCGACGCCTGGCGGCGGCGTTCCACCCGGGTCGGCGAGGTCTACACCGATGAACTTCCCGAGCCGCCGGAGGTCGTCGACGAAACCGAGCGGGCCGTCGAGGCGTGGACGGTCGCGGAGGCGCTCAACCGGCTCAGTCCCTCGCACCGCGATGTCCTGGTGGAGTGCTTCTACCAGGGACGGTCGGTTTCCGAGGCGGCCTCCCGGCTGGGCGTGCCGCCGGGCACGGTGAAGTCCCGCACCCATTACGCGCTGCGCTCCCTACGGCTGGTCCTGGCCGAGATGGGGGTGACCGGATGAGCCGTTGCGAGTTCGCGTACGACGACGGGGCGTACGTGCTGGGCGCGCTCTCTCCCGCCGACCGGGTGGCCTACGAACGGCATCTCGTCGACTGCCCGGCCTGCCAGCAGTCGGTCTCCGAGATCGCCGTACTGCCCGGCCTGCTCGGCCGGCTGGACCCGGCCAGCCTCGAACAGTTCCTGCCGCCGCCGGAGAACCCCCGGGTGCCCGAGCTGCTCAATGCCGCGCGGGAGCGCCGACGCCGTGAGCGGCAGGCCAGCCGGCTGCGGTACGCGGTCATCGGGCTGGCCGCCGCCGCGTTCGCTCTGGTGGTCGGCCTCGGGGTGGCCACGGTCCTGCCCGGGCAGGGGCCGAACGGGCCGGCGGCCCAGGTCCGGATGGTGCAGATGCAACCGGTGGCCGGCACGGTGCCGGTGCACGCCGAGATCGGCCTGACCGGCACCAACTGGGGCACCGAGGTCACCATGCACTGCGGCTACGACGAGCGGGCCGGGTACGGAAAGGCGAACGCCTTCCGACTGGTGGCGCACGCCGGGGACGGTTCGCAGGAGCAGATCGGCTCCTGGCTGGCGGCGCCCGGCGACGACCTGCGGATCACCGGGGCGACCCGGTTCACAAACGCCCAACTGGTCCGGCTGGAACTGATCCGTGCCGACGGCACTCCCGTGCTCGCCTACGAGGTCCGCTGAATCGGGCCTGAGCGTCAGCGGCTGGTGGCGACCGCTGGCGTGGGTGGCACGGTGCCGTCCAGGCGCAGGCGGCGGGTGTGCCGCGCCTGGCGTACGGCGTCGGCGGTGAAGACGATCAGCGCGAGCCAAACCAGGGCGAAACCGGCCAGCCGGGCCGGCGGCATCGGCTCGTGGAAGATCAGTACACCGCAGCCGAGCTGGAGGATCGGCGCCACGTACTGGAGCATGCCGAGGGCGGACAGTGGCAGCCGGTTGGCGGCACCGGCGAAGAGCAGCAGCGGAATGGCGGTCAGCGCTCCGGCGAGCACCAACAGGGCCGTGTGCCCGGCCGAGACGTGGCCGAACGCGGCGTCACCGGTGGCGGCGAGCCAGCCGAGGTAGCCCAGCGCAGGCAGCGACAGCACGGCCGACTCGACGAACAGGCCCTCCGCCGCAGGCAGGCCCAGGCGCTTCTTCACCAGGCTGTACCCGCCGAAGCTGAACGCCAGAATGAGCGCGAGGTACGGCAGCCGGCCGTAGTCGACGGTGAGCACGGCCACGGCCAGGGCACCGACGCCGAGGGCCGACCACTGCGCCGGGCGCAGTCGCTCGCGGAGCACCAGCACCCCGAGCAGGACCACCACCAGCGGGTTGATGAAGTAGCCGAGGGCGGTCTCCACCACCCGGTCGGAGTTGACGCCGTAGATGTAGGTGAACCAGTTGACCGCGATAAGCGTGGCTGCGGCGCCGATACCCGCGAGGGTCCGGGGCCGGCGTAGCAACGCCCGCAGGAAGCCGATGTTGCGCAGCGCGACGAGCAGCAGGGCGACGAAGGCGACGGACCACACCACCCGGTGGGCCAGGATCTCCAGCGGACCGGCCGGGCGCAGCAGCTTGAAGTAGAGCGGGAAGAACCCCCACAGCAGGTACGCACCCAATCCGTAGAGGTATCCGAGGCGGAGCGACGTCACGGCTCCACCGTAAGGGGCGTACTGGGCTGTCGATCCTTGCTGGTGAGCGGGCTCACGACCTGGTCGCGCTGGTCGAACTCCATCCACCGGTCGGCGCGTACGTCGCTGAAGCCGACCTTCGCGTACACCCCGTGGGCGTCGTTGGTGGCCAGCAGGATCCGGCGTACGCCAAGCTCGGCCAGGTGGTCACGGACCGCGCCGGCCAGCCAGGTGCCCAGCCCTCGGCCCCGTTCGACCCGGTCGACGTAGACGTCGCAGAGGTAGGCGAAGGTGGCCCGGTCGGTGATGACCCGGGCGACGGCGACCTGCTGGCCGTCCGTCGGCCGGTACACGCCGAACCCGACGGATCCGGCGAACGCCCGCGTCACCGTCTCCCGGTCCCGCCCGAGCGCCCAGTACGCGTCCCGGCTGAGCCAGGTGTGCACGAGATCCAGGTCGAGCCGGGCGGGATCGGTGCTGATCGTGTAGCCGTCATCGCGGGCGAGAGTGAACACTCCGCCGAAGCTAGTGCCTCAACCTGGGCGTTTCGGCAGCCAATTCCCGGGATATGGCCGCCGCTCGCGCCGGGCCGGTGGCTGCCGGCCGGGCGCGAGCGGTTTCCAGAGGCGGTCAGTCGCGGTCGAGGATGGCGCCGAGGATCCACGTGACGACACCGACGAAGAGCGCCCCCAGCACCGCGGCCGGCCAGAAGCCGTCGACGTCGAAGGGCAGCCCGGCCTGATCCGCGATCCAGCCGGTGAGCAGGAAGAGCAGGCCGTTGACCACAAGTGCGATCAGGCCGAGGGTGAGCAGGTAGAAACCACAGCCGACGGTCTTGATGATCGGCTGGAGCACCCCGTTGACGACCCCGAAGATGACCGCGACGAGGATCAGGGTCAGGATCGTCTCGGAGACCGATTCCGTGTCGAGCGAGATACCGGGGATAAGCAGTGTGGCCAGCCAGAAGGCCACCGCCGTGGCGCCGACCCGGATCAGTAGACCTTTCAGAAAACCCATGGCGGGCATGGTGCCACGGCGGGCGCGTGGGCGGAACCCGCGAGATCATCCAACCGGGCGGCGGGTCGGGCTCCGATGAGCTGTGCCTCGATCGCGGTGCAGGCGAGCAGAGCCCAACGCAGGGCCCGTCGGTTGACCACGGCGACCATGTCGTGCCGGATCCGGGTCAGCAGCTTCGCCGCGTCGCCGAGCCCCAGCGCGTTGCCCGCGACGGTCGCTTCCGCCGGGCTGAGCGGCTGGAACACCGCCAGATCGGCCCGGCCCAACGCGTCCGCGTCGGCCGGGGTCAGCACGTCGCGGACCAGCAGCGTGGTGTGCCAGGCGGTGCCCGGCCGGGGACCGGCCGGCGCTGGCTCGTCCAGCACCACGAGCACCGGGGTCAGTGGTGTGCCGGGTTCCCCGGCCACCGGGCGGTCCGGTGGTGTCAGCCGAACCGGCCCGCCCGGCCAGCCGACGCCCCGGACGAACCGCTCCCAGGCGGATGGCCGGGCGGTCTGGACGATGACCCGGGCACCGAGTGCCATCGCGCGTGCCACGACCAGTTGGGCGGCGGGTACCCCGCCGACGAGCATCAGTCGGGTGCTCTCCGGCCGGAACAGCCGGACGGTGACGGCGTGGCCGCGCCGGTTGACGCCGAGCATCAGCCCGGCAGCACCGAACGGCAGCTCGCGCGCCAGGTCCTCGCTGCCGATCGGCACCTCCCGCTCCGGTTTCCCGGTCAGCGGCGACACCCCGGGCAGGGCCAACGGCAGCGTTTCGGCGAGCCCGCCCAACTGGCCGCCGTCGAGCCGCTCCATCGTTGCGCCGTCGGTGGCCACCGCCCGCCGCAACTGCCGGGCCGCCGCGGAAAGCTCGGCGGGCGTCGCCGCGGCCAGCCGGACGAGCAGCCCGGCGGCCGCCGGCCGCTCCGTCCCGGTGCGCAGCGACACGGTGATCGCCGTCGCCGGCAGTTTCCACAGCCGGGGCACGAGCGTGGCCGCGTCCCCGCCCGGCCACCGGCTCAACCGGAAGGTGGTCTGCAGCAGGCCGCCGCATCGGACCGCCTGCCAGGACTCCCGCACCGGACGTCCGTCGTGGTGGGCGAACTCGGCGAGCACCCGCCGGATCGGCTGCTCGCCCATCGGTCGCACGGTCACCGGCCGGAGCCGCCGGACGATGCGCCGGACGGTACCCGCGAGGGCGTGCCGCAGTGCCTCCTCCGGCCAGCCCCGCGTCCGCGACACCCGCACCGCCAGCACCGCCCGCTCCCGGCCGGCCAGCTGCCCGTCGGTGAGCTGACGGTAGGAGACGGCCGCCGCGCCGCCCCCGGCACCGACCGCCGGTGCCGGCGTGCCGGTCAGGAGAAGTTGTACGCGTACGGGTGGTGCCTGGTCGGTCTCGACCGGGAGCAGCGACGCGGGTGACGGTAGTGCCAGTTCGCCGTCACCGAGCAGGTCGGCCGGGTCGCCGATCTCCAGCAGCGCCACCAGGCCGGCCGGGTCGTCCAACACCGCGGCCGTACCGTCGCCCAGCTCGACGGGACGGATCACGGCGTGCGGGTCCACCAGGTCGAGCAGCTCGGTCGGACCGGAGCGGACTCTGGTCGCCCGCCGTCGGGCCAGATAGCCGACGCCGATGACAAGCCACTCGTGCAACCACCGCCGGCGAACCCGGCACCACGTCACGGCGAGCAGCGCGGCCGCCACCAGTGTCGTGGCAACAGTCGCCAGGGAACCCCGGCCCGGTACGGCGACGATCGTCGCCGCCACCACCTGGGTCGCGACGATCTGCCCCGACCGAAGACGCACCGCCCGCCTCCGGCGGCCGGTGCGTCGCCGTGCTCCGGTGGAGCGGAACCGAGGCCCGGGGCCGGCAGGCGGATCGTCCGGACGACGGAGGACGGCCGCATCCGGGTGGGTGGGAGTGAGTGTCACCGCCACCACACCTCCCCCCGAAACCGGTCACCCATCGCGATATTGTCACCGCCCATCGTAATTACCGGCGAACGATCGCGTTGTCCACAGGGGAACGCGCCGGGGTAGCAGAACCGCGATCGTGTCGCTACTCTCAGCGACGAGTTCTCGTTGGCCCATCCCGCGTCGTGCTCATCCTCCGGCGTCGTGGGTGGTGCGTATCCGCCGTCGGGCCAGCCACGATCGAGGAGACGAGGTGACGTCCAAGGTGTCCCAGACCCAGGCAGAGGCCGCGGTGATGCAGCAGACCGCGGCGAAGTTCGAGCAGACCGACCAGTCGTTGCAGTCGATGCTCAGTGGACTGCTGGTCCAGCTGGAGATCCTTCAGCAGGCCTGGCGCGGGGCTGGTGGCCGGTCGTTCGAGCAGGTCAAACGGAAGTGGGCGGAGGACCAGGCCGGGTTGCAACAGGCGCTGCGGGAGACGGCGGGTGCGATCCGTGCCGCCGGCACGCGGTACGACGCGTCGGACGCCGAGGCGGCCGCCCGGGTGACCGCCACCAACCGAGGCGGAATCCAACTGCCGCTCTAGCCCACGACCCCAGGGAGAAGAATCCGATGGAGCACGGTGTGCTGGTCGTCAATTTCGCTGCGCTGCAACAGGCCAGCGCGGACATCCAACGGGCGTTGAACACACTGGACGCCCAACTCGGCCAGTTGGAGCGCGACGCGGCGCCACTGGTCGCCAGCTGGTCCGGCGCGGCCCAGCAGGCCTACGAACAGCGGCAGGCTCGGTGGCGTAACGCCTCGCAGGATCTCCAGGTGATGCTGCGCGACATCAAGCTCGCGGTGGACGAGTCCGCGGCCGACTATCTCGACACCGAGAAGCGGAACACCAGCCTCTTCCAGTAAACCGCTCCGCACGGATCGCGGGGTGGCGCGGCTCGGCGTCACCCCGCGTCGTGGTCATGGTGGGCCGGACGCCATCGTCGGCGTGCCCCCCGGGGCAACACCGCCGCGGCCAGCACGACGGCAGCCGCCATCGGCACCCCCACCCCGGCAAGCAGCAGTGCGCGGCGCCATGCGTCGCTCCGACGGTCCTGCCGCGCCAGCAACGTCGGATCGGGCCGATCCTCGGCCAGCCCGGCCACCGGCCGCGCGTGCCCCGGCACCGATCCGGCCTCGGTCACCGCCCGGTACGGATTGAGCACCCCCGCGCCGTACCCGCCGCCGGGTGCCGGATCGGCGGTGGCGATGATCCGCCGAGCCACCTCGACCGCGCTGAGGTCCGGGCGGTACTGGCGCAGCAGGGCGGCGGTGGCGGCGACGAAGGGCACCGCGTAGCTGGTTCCGTCGGCGCTGCGGTGACCGCGTCCGGGGGCGGCGATAAGCACATCGACACCGGGAGCGACGAGATCCACGTGGTCGCCGGTCTGCGAGAAGTCGGCCCGCGCCCCGTCCACGCCGATTGCACCGACTCCGAGCACCCCGTCATACCTGGCCGGATACGGGCGGCGTTCGCCGCCATCGGACAGGTTGCCGGCGGCGGCCACCACGACCACGTCCCGGCTGAGCGCGTACCCGACCGCCGCGCGAACCGTGGGATGGTCGGCGTAGAGCACCACGGAGAGGTTGACCACGGTGGCGCCCTGGTCGACCGCCCAGCGGATGGCCCGGCCGAGGTCGCCGGGCGCTGCCGTGCGGCCCGTCCCGCGCCCGTCCACCACCTGCTGCTCACTGACCCGGACCGGCAGGATCCGGGCCTCCGGTGCCAGCCCACGGAAGCTGGTCCCGTCGCGTGGTGTGGCGGCGATGATGCTCGCCACGCCGGTGCCGTGACCGACACAGTCGAGGCCACCGTCGCCGCCGACATCGAGCAGGTCGGTGCCGGCGAGCACCCGCCCGGCCAGTTGGGGATGCCGTAGGTCCACGCCCGAATCGACCACCGCCACAGTCACTCCGGCTCCGGTGGCCAGCCGGGCGAGGCGCTCCGGGGCGTACCGTTGCTGGGCCCACGGCGTCGCCACCGGCACCGGCCTGGCCGGTGCCGGTGGCGACGCACATCCCGGCGCGGCGCGGGCCGGCGTCACCGCGCCCGGCGTCATCGGGCCGGCCAGCAGGGCAGCGACCAGTCCCGCCAGGAGCAGGTACGGCAGGCGCCGAGCACCCCGCCGGTGCCACCGCGCCCCGGGTACCCGGTACATCGACCGCCTCCGTATCGTGTCGACACCGGAACGGGATGTTATCGGTAGCTGGTGAACCGGGCGGGCCAGCGCCAGCCTGGCATTGTGATCTTGTGATCACCTTGTAGGTTGTACCCGATACCTATGGCCTGTGCCCGGGAGGAGGGGTGGCCGTGACCGACTGGGAGCCGGCCACCGGGGCCGAGGCGGCGATGCGCGACGCGCTGCACGGCAATGACCAGCAGCTTTACTTCCGCATCCTGTCCGGTGTCGAGCTGCTGCTGCCGGTCTCCGCCCAAGCGGCCGCAGGGCACACACCGGTGGGCTGGGGCACCTGGACGACCGGCGGCCGGACGCACGTGCTGGCGTTCACCTCGGCCGAGGCGATGCGGGCCTGTCTCGGTGAGCACGCCGGCCCCAGCCGACGCACCGGCTACGCCGAACTCGCCGCGAGCTGGCCGAACCACGAGTGGTGGTTGGCGGTGAACCCGGGCCTGCCCATCGAGGGCTACCTGCCCGCCTGGTACGTCTCCCAGCTCTCCCGAGGTGACGTCCGGCTACCCGGCCGTACGGTGGGCGCTCGCGCCCGGTTGGAACGGGTGGAGGCGCTGAATCGGGCTCGCGACGTCGCCTCGGCGGCACCCCCTCCGGCACCGCTGAACCCGCCGTCCCCACCGCGACAACCGGGCCCGGTCCGGCCGACACAGCTCTCCCCGGCGCCGCCGGTGGTGCCGGCGGCCTTCCATGTTCCCGAGGTGCCGTCGGTGGCGTCGGGCACGGTCGCCGGTCCGCACCGACCGGAGCCCGCCGAGCGGGCACCCGCCCCGCCCCGCCCGGCCCGGCCGGACAGCAGCGGGACGGGCCGTGCCGGTGCGGGCGGCCCCCGGCTGCCCGGTGATCTCGGCGGTGTCCGGCCGGATGGCCCCAGCAGAGACGGCATGCCGCCGCGGCGGCCGTCGCCGGGCCGGAACGAGGAGCCGACCTCCGCCGGGCCGGGATGGCCCGTGGCGCCGGAGCGGCCCGGAACGCCCAGCAACGGACGTCCGGCCGGTTCCGAGCCGCCGGCCCAGCGTTCCTTCTTCGAGCCCGCGAACGGTCGCTCGACGCATCGCGGTGACCGCCTTGCCGAGCGGGCCGCGCCACCGTCCCGGTTTCGGGGCGGTCAGCCGTTTCCCCGGCGCGGATCAGCCGGCGAGCCACCCTCCGACGGGCCGACGCGTGCCTTCGTGTTCAGCGAGAACGACCAGGCCACCGCCCGGCCGCAACCCGTAGCGAACGAGGAGGCGCCCCAACCGCTGCCGCCGCCCGACGGGCCGGTCCGGCCGCTGCGGGTGAGCACTCCCGCGGGCTGGGCGGCACCGGGCGGCGGTGATCCGACCGCCGGCGGCGGTGACCCGACCCAGGCGCTGCCCCAGCGCCAGCCGGTCGAGGAAGAGCCGACCTCGGCGGCCGAGCCGATCTCCGCGCCGCCCGCGCCGCGCCGCGGATTCACTCCGATCGTCATAGAAGGCACCATCATCGAGGCTCGGGACCTCACCTCGACCAACGGTCGGCCGGGTCAGACCGGCGGGGCACCGCACGGCGGCAGCGGGCCCGTGCCCCAGGCGGAGACACCGTCCGCTCGTCCGGCACCTGAAGACACCGAGGTGGCGACTCCGCCCGTGCCGGCACCGGAGCCGACAGCCGTCGAGCCGGAGCCGACGGTACGCTTCCCGACGCCCCGCCCGGAGCCGACAGCGTCGGGAGCTGAGCCGACCGTGGCCGCGCCGACAGCGACGCCCGAGCCGCCCGTTCCGGTCCGGACGGTGACGCCCGATCCGACCGTTCCGGCGCGGCCGGTTACGCCCGAACCGGCGACCGCAGCTCCGACGGCCGCCCCGGCACCGCCCAGCCAGGCCCGGACGGACGCCGACGCTGCTGCGGCACCGCCGGCCGACGCCCACCCGGCGGCCGCCCCGGTCACGGAGACGCCCTCGCTGTTCACCCCGGTGTCCGCACCGCCGTCAGCGGCGTCGCACACTCCGGCACCCGCGTCAACCGCGCCGGCCACGGAAGTGCCCGCGGCTGCCGAATCCCCGGTTCCCGACCCCGCGTCCGGCCCGGTCACCGCGCCCGTCGTCGGTCCGCCCTTCCGGCCCGCCAACGAGGTGGAGGACGACCTGTACGCCGCCGCCGAGGCCGGCAGCACCGACACCTTCCTCTCCACGCTCCTGCTGGCCCGGGTCCTCATGCCGGTCGCGGCCGACTCCGCCCCTGGTAGCCGCCCCGGCGACCCGGGTTTCGTCTGGCCGGCCGTGCAGTTGGACGGGCAGACCTTCGTGGTGGCCTACACCTCTCCGCAGCGCCTCGCCGACCACACCGATCCGGCGGCCGAGACGGTCCAGGTCCGCTTCGTCCAGCTGATCCGGAGGTGGCCCGACCCTTCGTGGTCGTTCGCGGTCAACCCCGGCACTCCGGTGGGCGCGAAGCTGCCCGGTGAGCAGATCGTCGGGCTGGCCAACTGGGCGGCCGAACTCGGCCTCGGCGACGACGCTGAGGGCGAGCCCGAGCCGACCGTCGAGGCCCCCGCACCGGCGAGCAGTCCACGGCAGGCGGCCCCCTCGGGTGACCTGGCCCGGCCGATCGTGATGCAGAAGGCGATCGCCCCGAGCCAGCTCGGCTACTACCTGGAACGGGGCTACGACCGGGTTTCCGGATTCGTCCACCGGGCGAGCGAGTTGGCGCACCTCACCACCCCGACCGCCCTTTACCAGGCGCTCGGCCTCAACCATCCCGAGTCGCCCTTCGCAGCGGACGCCGAACAGATCTACGTGCTCCGGTGGCCCGCGTACCGGCCGAGCCTGTACCGCATCCCCTACGGCGGGCAGAACGAGGCGGCCATGCGGGCGATGGAGGGTTGGGTGATCGAACGGCCCCCGTTCCGGGGCAACGGCTTCGCCCCCGGCTCCGGCAGTGAGGTGCTTGCCGAGTTCAAGGTGGACAGCGTCCGGCTGCCGCACGGTGCCCAACTGGTGTGCATCGATGCCTCGGGCGCCGAGCGGCTGATCGCCGTGCTCGACGCCGACACGCTCTCCTGGCAGGAGGTCGGCGAGCGGTGATGCGCGACGGCTACGTGGCGCGCTGGCGCGGGCGGGAGTTCCAGGCCAGCCCGGACGGCGGCGAGGTTCGGCTGTACCAGCCGGAGGCGACCGAGGGTTTCACCGAGGTGCGCCCCGGCCGGCACGTCCGGGTCGTGCCGGCCAACGAGATCGAGGAACTGGCGTACGTCCGCACCACCTGCACCTGGAAGGGGCAGCCGTTCATCGTGCTGGCCGAGCACGACGGTTGGCTGCGAGTCGAGTACACCGGTGGACGCTGGCCGGTGGCGCAGGCGATGCGGCTGGAGGCGTTCGACTTCGGCGTCTACCAGGGTTGGGCTCCCGTCGGCGAGGTCACCGACGTACGCGAGCAGCGGGTCTGAGGCGCGTCCGCGCGGGTCAGGACTTCGCCCAGCGCAGGATCTCGCCGAGCACCAGTTCCGGTGCCTCCAGGTGGGGGAAGTGCCCGACCTCGTCGAGCAGTCGCCACTCGTACGGTGCGCTGACGTAGCGCCCGGAGCCCTGGGCGGTACGCGGCAACGAGGCCACGTCCCGCGCGCCGTGCAGTTGCAGCGTGGGAGCGGTAATCGGTCGTTGCATCAGCTTCACGAACCGGTAGCCGTGCAGCCGCAGTACCGATCGGAACGCCCACCGGTAGCCCTCCAGCGCGCAGAAGGCGGCTTGCGGGATCCGCATGGCCTCCCGGTAGCGCCGCGCGTAGTCGGCGAAGTCCGGGCCGGTGACCCAGCGGTGGCCGCCCCAGCGGCGCAGCATCTCCTCCACCGCGCGGCCGTTGTCACGGGTGAGGAGATGTTCGTACCGGGGCAGCTGGAACCTCAGCGCGGGGGTCGACGCGGCGAACTGACCGCGTGGATCGGCGAAGATGGCGGCCCGCAGCCGCAGTGGGTGCGGGGCGCCGAGCACCACCAGGCGGCGCACCAGGTTGGGGTGGAACGACGCCGCGGTCCAGGCGATCATGCCACCGGCGCCGGTGCCGATCAGGGTGGCCGAGCGCTCGCCCAGCGCCCGGATCAGCCCGGCGACGTCGGCCGCGAGGGTGTAGCCGTCGTACCCCCGGGGTGGTTTGTCGCTGGCGCCGTAGCCCCGCAGATCCATGGCGACGGCGCGGAATCCGGCGTCGGCGACCGCCGGCAGCATCCGGTGCCAGGCCCACCAGTGCTCGGGGAAGCCGTGCAGGAAGAGCACCATCGGCCCGGTACCCGCCTCCACGACGTGGAAGCGGCTGCCGTTGGCACCCACGAACCGGTGCGTCCACGGCCCCTCGGTGAGTACGCAGGACTCGTCGACGGCCTCGTCACGCTGCTCGGTCATGTCCGACAGCCTAGGGCCCCGTCCTGTCGATCATCACCGGGCTGCGACGGGCCCCGGCGGCGTTGTCGGTGCGTCCGCCGGTTCGTGCCGTCGGCGTGGATGCCCGGTCGGTCCGAGCGAACGGCGCGGACGGTCAACCGACCGGGCTCATCTTGAGGATGCTGAGCGGGATCCCCGGGCCGCAGTCCACACCGGCCGCGGCCGGAGCGGTGGTCACCCGTACCCAGGTTCCGGTGGCGAAGGTTCCCTTGTCGGTGCCGTGCAACGCGTACTCCCGGCCGTCGTCGGTGACCAGGGTGTAGCAGGGGCCGCTGCCGCCCCGGCTGAGCCGGCCGGCCAGGACGTTTGACTTGCGCAGCTCGGTGGGATGGCGCGGCGGTGCCGTCGGGGTGCCGATCAGCGGCGGTTCGGTGGGTGACGGGGGGCTGCCGGTACGCCCGACGGGAGGCTGCGCGCCGGCATCACCGGCCGGGCGGTCGGGGCTGCCGGCCGGTGAGCTGCCGGTTGCGGTGGGGCCCTGGTCGGCGGTCACGGTGCCTCCGTCCGACTCGCCGCAACCGGCCAGGGCCAGCAGCATGGCGAGACAGGCTGCCGGCACTCGGATGCGGTTGATGGTGGGCACCGAGGTACGACGTGAGCAGGCTCGCGGCGGTTCCCTGCCGGTCGGGGCCGGTGCCGAGAAGCGTGCTGCCCCGGGCGGGTGGTCCGCCCGGGGCAGCACGTCATCGGTCCAGCGGATCAGGAGAAGCGGACCTTGGTGTAGATCCCCTTGTGCTCCAGCACCTTGATCTTGGTGCCGGTGGCCGGGAGCTTCACGCCGTGGTTCGGCAGCTCCGGGAACCAGTACTTCTTGGTGTCGTCGAACAGCGGCTGCGCGGCCTGCCCACGGATGTACTGCGGCTGGCTGTTCAGGTGCAGCGTGAACGAGTCCGCCTTCTTCAGGCTGAACGGCGCGTCGTAGACCTGGATGCGGGCCCGCCAGGGCTGCCCGGTCAGGTTGTAGATCGGCCGCGGATGGGCATCGATGATCATGTTCCGGCCCTCGCCCGGGTGCGCGAACGTGTCGTTGTCCGCCCACCGGGTGTTCCAGTACGAGATCAGCAACCCCTCCTGGTACGCGTAGTGGTCCACGTAGTCCGGCTTGGTGTTCTCGTACCCGAAGAAGTACGGGCCGGTCTTGAGGTACCTGTCGTACGAGATGTACTGCCGGGTGCCGGCGATGTAGTAGTTCGCGAAGCTCCGCGTGTACGTTGCCTCAACCACCTCGAACCCGCCGGCCAACGTCCAGCCGTCCGCGTCGGACTCCGCACCGTCGGTGAAGACGGTCTCGCCGTCGGCGGTCAGCGTCACCGCGTCACCGAAGAAGCCGCCCTCGGAGACACCGCCGTCGGTCTGGTAGCGCAAACGGAATCCGACGCTGTTCCCCGCCACCTGGTCCAGCGGGATCGCGATGTCGACCCACTCGTCGTCGGAACTGCCGTCCAGCGCGAAGCGGCCGGGGGAGATCTCCTTCAGCGGCTCGCCGTCGACAGTGCCGGGCTGCGACGTCCAGGTCTGTCCACCGTCGACCGAGGTCTCGAAGAAGAGGTAGTCGTAGTCCGCCTCGATGCTGTAACGGCCCTTCATCGACAGGGTCGCCGACGACTTCCCGGTCAGGTCGAACGTCCGGGTCATGGTGCTGTTGAGGTCGTCCGCGTTGCCGGAGAAGAACTGCTTTTCACCCTCGAACGGCGCGCCGTTGTCGAAGGTGTACTCCCGCTCGGGCAGCACCACCACGGCGGCCTGGGCCTCCTTGGTGTTGTACTCCTGCGGGCCCAGGGTCAGCGTCCGCTTCTGCCCGGCCACGATCACCTCGTAGTCGAGCCAGCCGAGCTGGAGCTTGTTCCAGGCGCCGAGGTCGCCGCCGCGCTCGCCGATGCCGCCGTCGTTCTTGGCGCCGAGCCGGCTCTGGGCCATCAGCGTCCAGTGCTCGTTGTTGTTGTCGCCGCCGCTGATGACGTTGTAGTCGTCCGGCAGGCCGAGGTCGTGGGCGTACTCGTGGTAGAAGACGCTGCGACCGCCGTTCTCCGGCTGGATGGTGTAGTCACCGATCCAGACGCCGGTGTCGCCGATCTGGGTACCGCCCGCCGGGAAGTTCGACGGCCCGGTGCGGCCCTGGTCGGAGGCGTACGCGTACCAGCGGTGGCTCCAGATGGCGTCCTCGCCCTGGATCGGGTCGCCGTCGGCCATGTCACCACCGGCGTGCACGATCTGGAAGTGGTCGATGTAGCCGTCCGGCTCGTTGAAGTCGCCGTCACCGTCGTGGTCGTAGCGGTCCCACTCGTCCATCGCCCGCACGTCAGCGGCGATCTCCTCGTCGGTCCGCCCGGCGGCCTTCTGGTCGCCGACCCACTGGTTGGCGGCGTCGCGCACCAGCGCCCAGACGTTGTTGCAGACGATCCCGTCGCACGGGTAGCCGCTGGAGCGGCCGTACCGAGCCTCGTTGTACTGGACCTTGACCCAGTCGGTGACCACGCCGTCGACGCTGTACCGGCCCGAGGACTGGGCCTCGTAGTACTGCTTCACCGACTCGTCACCGGGCTCGGTGCCGAAGTAGAGCTTCCGGTAGTGGTCGGCGTCGTAGTCCGCCTGCCAGACGGTGGAGTTGTCCACCGACCGGTCCGGCTCGGGGATCTCGTTGTGCAGTGGCCCGTCGAACTTCGTCGGCCCGGGGATCTCCGGGTCGGTGTCCTGGTCCGGGTAGTCCGGGTGCCGGTCGTTGCCGAACTCGGCGAGGATCACGAAGATCTGGTCGGTCTTCTCCCGGGACAGCTCGACGTACTGCTTCTCGGTGGGGCCCCGGCCGCGCTTGGTGGCCTTGGCGTTGCGACCGGCCTCACCGCCACGGGCTGCCCGCTCGCCGACCTTGACCACCGTGCTGCCGTTGATCCGTTCGGCCTTGGCTCGGCCCGACAGCACCTCGCTGAGGCCCTCCTGACGCAGGGCGCGGCGCTTGGCCTCCAGCGGGTTCGGTAGGTCGTGTTCGGCGTGGGCGGGCTCCGCGATGGACGGGGCGGCCGCCGGGGTCTCCGGCTGCGGCGCGGCTGCGGCGGCGGATGAGCCGACCGTCAGTCCTGTCGCCGTCAACGAGAGCCCGAGCAGACCCACTGCGACTTTCCGCACGTGGTACCTCCGGATTGAGGGAACCGACCCGTCGGGGGTTGCGGGTCGGTGAAAATGGCCCCCGTGAATGGGGCCAGTGGTGAACCTAGGCACTCCTGGGGCTGGTGAGAAGAGTTGTGGCCAAAATTTGTTGCACCTTTTTGTTGGCAGGCGTTTTCACTGTCACATCCCGATCCGGTTGTGGCGTACCGCGACATGACGAAGGGTGGCGGCCCGATGCCGGACCGCCACCCTTCAGGTCGTACGCCTGTCGTCAGTCCTCGTCGGACTTGCCGCCGCTCATGCCGGAGGCGATCAGGTCCATCACCGACGAATCCTGCAACGTGGTCACGTCGCCCAGCGAGCGGTTCTCCGCCACGTCCCGCAGCAACCGCCGCATGATCTTGCCGGAGCGGGTCTTCGGCAACTCCGGCACCAGCATGATCTGCCGGGGCTTGGCGATCGGGCCGAGCGTCTTCGCCACGTGGTTGCGCAGCTCGGCGATGAGCTGCTCGCCGGCCTCGCCGGAGATCTCGGTGCTGCCCCGGGGGATGGCGAACGCGACGATCGCCTGCCCGGTGGTCGGGTCGGTCGCGCCGACCACCGCCGCCTCCGCCACCGACGGGTGCGAGACCAGGGCCGACTCCACCTCCGTGGTGGAGATGTTGTGCCCCGACACCAGCATCACGTCGTCGACCCGGCCGAGCAGCCAGACGTGGCCGTCGTCGTCCTTCTTCGCGCCGTCACCGGCGAAGTAGATCCACGGGTCGTTGGCGTCGCCACTGGCACCGGCGCCGAACCGCGACCAGTACGTCTCGATGAACCGGTTGTCGTCACCCCAGATGGTGCGCAGCATCGACGGCCACGGCTCGCGCAGCACGAGGTAACCGCCGCCGCCATTGGGCACCGACTGACCCTGGTCGTCCACCACGTCCGCGACGACACCCGGCAGCGGCGTCATCGCCGAACCCGGCTTGGCGGCGGTCACGCCCGGCAGCGGCGAGATCATCATGCTGCCGGTCTCGGTCTGCCACCAGGTGTCCACGATGGGCAGCTCACCTCGCCCGACGTGCTGCCTGTACCACATCCAGGCCTCGGGGTTGATGGGCTCGCCGACACTACCGAGCAGCCGCAGCGAGGAGAGGTTGTACTCGGCCGGAATCTCCTCACCCCACTTCATCATCGTGCGGATCAGCGTCGGCGCGGTGTAGAGAATGGTCACCCGGTACCGGTCGACGATCTCCCAGAAACGGCCCTTGTGCGGAGTGTCCGGGGTGCCCTCGTACATCACCTGGGTCGCGCCGTTGGAGAGCGGGCCGTAGACGATGTAGGAGTGACCTGTCACCCAGCCGATGTCCGCCGTGCACCAGTAGACGTCGGAGTCCGGCTTCAGGTCGAAGACCGCGTACGAGGTGTATGCCGCCTGGGTCAGGTAACCGCCGGTGGTGTGCAGGATGCCCTTCGGGCGGGCGGTGGTGCCGCTGGTGTAGAGAATGAACAGCGGGTGCTCTGAGTCGAACGACTGCGCGGTGTGCTCGGCCGACGCCTGCTCCACCGTCTCGTGCCACCAGTGGTCCCGCTCGGACCAGCCGACGTCCTCGCCGGTACGCCGGACCACCAGGACGTGTTCGACCGACGGACAGTTCGCCACCGCCTCGTCGACGGTCGGCTTGAGCGCGGAGGGCTTGCCGCGCCGATACCCGCCGTCGGCGGTGATGACCACCTTCGCCGAGGCGTCCTGGATCCGGTTGGTGAGCGCGTCCGCGGAGAAGCCGCCGAAGACCACGCTGTGCGTGGCGCCGATCCGGGCGCAGGCCAGCATCGCGACCGCGGCCTCCGGGATCATCGGCAGGTAGATCGCCACCCGGTCACCGGCCGTCACCCCGAGGTCGGCGAGCGCGTTCGCCGCCTGGCAGGTCATCCTGTGCAGGTCGGCGTAGGTGATCGTGCGGCTGTCGCCGGGCTCGCCCTCCCAGTGGATCGCCACCTTGTCGCCCCGGCCGGCCTCCACATGCCGGTCGAGACAGTTGTAGGCCACGTTCAACTGCCCGCCGACGAACCACTTCGCGAACGGCGGCCGGGACCAGTCCAGCACCTGGTCCCACTGCTTGGTCCAGGCCAGCCGGGCCGCCTGACGCTCCCAGAAGGCGAGCCGGTCGGCCTCCGCCTCGGCGTACGCGTCCGCGGTGACGTTGGCGTCAGCGGCGAGTTCGGCCGGCGGCGGGAACTGGCGCGTCTCGTTCAGCAGGTTGGCCAATGCCTCGCTCATGCCGGCACTCCGCTTCGCTTCGTGCCGCCCTGAGGCACCAGCGCGCTGCATTGATGATTCGCTCGCTGCCGCTCGCTCATGCGGTGACTCCTCGTTGCTCGGGTGACCTGGGTCTCTCCCGGGCAGGTTAGTCGCGGCGGCCGAGCGAGGCGACCGATCCCCGACGCGCCCGTCGCTCAACGGCCCCTCCCACGCGCCGAGGTGCAGGGCAGATCCGTCGCGTGCGCTGTCCCGGGTTGCGGCATGTCGGGCCTTCCCGCCAACGTGAAAGCCCGACATGCCGCATGTCGCGACTGCGGCCCCCCGGCGCGGCCCCCCGGTCGGCGCGGCCCCGGTCGGGCGGGTGGTCCCTGCCGGGCCGGGTGGGTGGCGGGGATCGCGTTGCCGGTGACTCCCGCCCGGTGCCATCGGCATCGTCGCTAACGTGTCGGGGTGACCGCCGATCCGCTCGCGCCGCTGCTCGACCTCGCCGACATCGCCGCCGCCGTGGAACATGCCCGCGACCGGTTCGACCGGGCACTGGGCCACCGGGCGCTGCGGCGCCACGGCGGCCAGGTCGCCGCCGAGGTGAGCCTGCGCTCCGCGGTGGCCAGCGCCGGGCTGGAGGGCCACCACCACGAGCGGGAGACGGTACGCGCCGGCACCGTCACCGAACCGGTGCTCCAGGGTGCGCTGCGGGTGGCCGGCGTCCTGCCCGGGCTCAGTGAACTCTGGCCGAAGGCGCCCCGGCAGGCGTTGGCGAAGCTGCACGTGCTCGCCGCCCGCGAGGTGGTCACCGAGGCCGAGCTGGGCCGCCCGGTCAACGACCCGGTGGTCGCCGCCCGGCTAGACGCCCTGGCCACGCTGGTGGCCGGCGGCACCCAGGTCACCCCACTGGTGCTGGCCGCCGTCGTGCACGGTGAACTGCTCAACCTGCGGCCCTTCGCCGGCCCGTCGGGCGTGGTGGCCCGGGGCGCGGCCCGTCTCGTGTTGCTCTCCACCGGATTCGACCCCCGTGGCCTGCTCGCCGTCGATGTCGGGCACCGGGAACGCGAGCCGGAGTACGTCGGTGCGGCCGGCGCCTTCGCCACCGGCACCCCGGACGGCCTGCGCTCCTGGCTCCGCCACTACATGTCCGCCGTCGAGGTGGGCGCCGACCAGCTCACCGCGATCGGCGACGAGATCCTGGCCGCCTGACCGGTACCGGCTGCTCGTCCGATTGGCGCCGACGGGCCGGGCCTGCGGTGGAGCGGCGACCGAGTCCGCCTGCGGCGGTGCCTCTGCGACCAGGTCAGGCAGGCGAGGCGGCGGCACGGGTGCGGCGGTGCCGGCCGTACCAGGCGATACCGATCGCCACCCCGACGCCGACGCCGAGCGCCGCCGCGGCGACCGGAACGGCGGGCCGCTCGCGCAGTCGCCGGCCCAGCGGTACCGGGTGCCGGAACTCAAGCACCGGCCAGGCGTTCTCGACCGCCAGGCGGCGTAGCTGCCGGTCCGGGTTGACCACCGACGGATGACCCACGCACTCCAGCAGTGGACGATCGCTGTACGAGTCGGAGTAGGCGTACGAGTCGGACAGGTCGTAGCCGCGGGCGGTGGCGAGTTCGCTTACCGCCTCGACCTTGCTGGGACCGGCGGCGTAGAACTCGACCTCGCCGCTGTACCGACCGTCGACCACGCCCATCCGGGTGGCGATCACGTCGGTCACCCCGAGCAACGCACCGATGGGGCGCACCATCTCCTCGCCCGAGGCGGAGACCAGCACCACGTCCCGACCGGCGGCCTGATGCTCCTCGATCAGCGCGGCAGCCTCCGCGTACACATAAGGGTTGATCAGCTCGTGCAGCGTCTCCGCGACGATCTGACGGACCTGCTCCACCGGCCACCCCTTGCAGAGCGTGGCGAGATAGTCGCGGGTCCGGGCCATGGTCTGCTCGTCGGTGCCGCCCAGCCGGAACATCAGCTGCGCGTACGCCGACTTGACCACGTCACGCCGAGTGATCAGGCCGTCCCGGTAGAACGGCCTGCCGAACGCCAAGGCGCTCGACTTGGCGATGACGGTCTTGTCCAGATCGAAGAAAGCGGCACTTCGGCCCACGGCGCGAAAGTCTAGCCCGATGGTCTATGGTCGGCGGGTGCCCGGGGGCTGAAGTGCACTCGGACCTGCGGGCCCGCCCCCACCCGCCTGCGAACAGTGACCGCGGTCACACGCTGCGAACAGGATTTCGCAGGGAGTGGAGGCTACACCACTCGACGTACACAGGTCCGCTCAGGCAGACTTGTTCGCAGCACGAGCATTCATATCTCGTACACCCGCAGACCCTCGGCGGTTGCACCCCCCGTGACCGCTGAGCGGGTTCGGCTCGACCCCCCCGGAGCCGAACCTCCGACGACCCCCGTCTCCCCCCGACGGGGGTCGTCCCTTTGCGCCGTGAGTGCTCCGGTAGCGGAGCCGCCCGAGGGGTCGACGTGCAAGGCGCGGTCGTTCCGCCCGAGGATGCTCCTCAGCTACCCGGTCGTTTGCTCTCGGGCTTGGGTTCGGCCGGCCGATCGTGCGTCAGAGGATCGCGAGCTGTCGGGTCGGATCGGCGCGGAAGGTGGGTTGGGTCGGGGTGGGGGTCAGCACGAACTCGTACGTGCCGTCGTCGGACCCCTCGGCGTGTGGGTGTGCTCGGACTTCAATTTCGTACCAGCCGGGTGGCACTGCCACGCGGCGGTGTTGCGAATGATCGGGCCTCCAGCGGCGGAGGTGGCCGAGGCCGCAGAGCAACAGCGAGCCGGTCTCCGACCCCAGGACCCAGCCCGGCGAGGAGAGGGCCGCAGTGGACCATGGTGAACGGTCTGCGGCGTGTCGCACCAGCACGGTGTAGTACCCCGCAGTCACACCCGTCAGCGGTAGCGCTATTCCCGCCCGGGCGACGGTGTCACCGGCCTCGGTGGTACTGAACAGCTCCAGCAGGTCGCGCCCCGTGCTGCTCGCGCCGAGATGCTGGTCCAGGCGCGCGGGGTTGAGCAGCACGAACCCGTGGGCTTCGGGAAAGCAGCGGGTCAGTTGGACGGCCGGAAAGACCCCGGTCATCCGATCACGGCGCGGGCGGGTGTGCGCTTCGGTTCGAAGCAGACCAGCGCGCGACCTCGCCGGTCGGTCACCACCCAGGGATGACCGACGTACGTGTGCTGCCGGTATGACTCGCTCGGGTGCAGCACGGCGTACTGCCTCCGCTGCCCATGGTGGTCCAACCAGTACACGATCACCGATCGCGAGCGATGGTTGACGAACTCGATGCTGGTTTCGCTGCCGCCGCTGACCGATCGCAGCCCGCGCTCCCGCCATGCCGGTAACGGGGTCAGGTGCTCCGGCTGGGGCGGCCGAGTGGTCGATGGCGGTTTCGCCGGCCGGCTCGGTGAGGGGTTCGGGCGGGTGCTTGGTGTGGCGGGCACGGTCGACGAGTCGGGCCGGCTGGGTGAAGGAGCCGGCGTCGCCCTGCGGCTGAGCTGTGGTCGGGAGGACGAGACCCCACCGACGGACGACGCGGCCGACGGCGATGGCACGTCGGCGGACGCAATCTCGTCCAGGTTGGACCCGGGGCTGCCGGGAGGAGGAGGTACCCAGTCCGACGGCACATTGGGGGCCGCGACCGTCGGTGGCTCGGTCGCCGGCCACAGCACGGTGAGCATGAGCCCGAGCGTGGCGGCCGCGAGGCCGGCCAGCACCAGTCGGTGCGACATGCGACCGGGAGCGCGGTGGGCAGGTTCGACGGAGACGGCAGCTGACCGTATGGGCGGGGGCGGAACGGCCGGCCCGCCAGGTGGCTCGGGCGCTGGCGGAAGTGCCCGCGGAACCGGGCGCGCCGCCAACTGCCGGGCGCGGGAACGTGGGTCGAACAGCCAGGGGCCGACCCGCAGCCTCGGCTCGACACGGGCATGTTCGTGATCTGGGGACTGCGTCATGACCTCGATCCGGCGAGGGATGCCGTTCTCTGCCGACGGCACAGGACGTCGATTATGCGTGTTGCGCGTCACGTTCCGCCACGGTTGGCGACGGTCGAGATAGGCGCGATGTGCGGCCCGTCCCCATAACAGATCAACGCCCCTTGTGGGCGTTGTCCACAGAGCGGTTCGTTGTCCACAGGCCGGCCGGCAGGGGCGGCGCTCGGGGCGGCAGCGGCGGCAGGGTTCGACCCAGTGAACCCGCGCCGACCGCTTGGAGGCCGCGATGCCATCCCGTACCTCCGTCCCACCGGACCGACGCCTGCCGCTGGTCGTCACCTCGGACGGTGACCTGCTCGACGACCTGCTCCGGCTCGCTGCCGCAGGCGGAGTCGAGGTGGAGGTCGCCGCCGATCCGGGGGCCGCCCGCACCCGCTGGCGGCCATCCCCGCTGGTTCTCGTCGGCAGCGACCAGGCGCAGCCCTGCCTGCGGGCGCGGCTTCCCCGGCGTCCCGGGCTGGTCCTGGTGGGACGAGCCGGCGACGTCGAGTCCGGTTGGCAGGTGGCCGACCTGCTCGGTGCCGAACACGTCGCCGTGTTGCCGGCGGCCGAGCCGTGGCTGGTGGACCGGTTCGCCGAATGCGGCATCGAGGGCGCGGTCACCGTCTCGGCCCGGATGGTCGCGCTGGTCGGTGGCCGGGGCGGAGCCGGTGCCAGCATTCTCGCCGGTGGCCTCGCCGTCACCGCCGCTCGGGCACGGCTGCGTACCCTCCTGCTCGACGCCGATCCGCTCGGCGGTGGTCTGGATCTGGTGCTCGGCTGGGAACAGATTGATGGGCTGCGGTGGCCGGCGCTGACCGGGGCCGACGGGCGGGTCGACGCGCCGGCCCTGGTGCGAGCGTTGCCCAGCCGGGGCGATCTGGTGGTCCTTTCCTGGGACCGTGGCGACCTGATCGCCGTGCCGGCCGAGGCGGTGGCCGCCACCCTGGATGCTGCCCGGCGGGGCCGGGACTTCGTGGTCGTCGACCTGCCCCGCCACCTGGACGACGCCGCGGTGACCGCACTTCAGGCGGCCGACCGGGCGTTCGTGGTGGTACCCGCCGAACTGCGGGCGACCGCCGCGGCGGCCCGAGTGGTCACTGCGGTCGCACCGCACTGTTCCGACCTGTCCGTCATCGTCCGGGGTCCCGCTCCCGGCCGGCTGCGCGCCACCGAGGTCGCCAAAGCGCTCGGTCTACCACTGGCTGGTTCGCTACGGCCTGAGCCGGGGTTGTGCCGGGCACTGGAACGGGGCGAAGCCCCGGCGGCCGGCGGGCGCGGCCCCCTGGCCGAGCTCTGCCAGCGGATCGTCGGCGAACTCAGCGGCCAGCCCGCGGCGGGTGTGGCATGACCGGGGAGAACCTCGCGGCCCGGGTACGGCAGCGGATCGCCGCCACCACCACGCCGGTCACCCCGGCCGCGATCGTTTCCGCGGTGCGCGCCGAACCCGACGCCGCCGTACTCGGTGACAATGCCCTGCTGCGGATGGCCGACCGGGTACGCGACGACCTGGTGGGCGCGGGCCCGCTGGCCGTGCTGCTGGCCGACCCCGAGGTGACGGACGTACTTGTCAACGGGGCGCGGGTGTGGGTCGACCGTGGGCAGGGGCTGCACCAGGTGCCGGTGCCGGTGGGCACCCCGGACGACGTCCGCCGACTCGCGCAGCGGCTCGCGGCTGGGGCCGGTCGCCGGCTGGATGACGGTTCGCCGTGCGCCGACGCCAGGTTGGCCGACGGTACGCGGCTGCATGCGGTGCTACCGCCGGTGGCGACCGAGGGGCCGTACCTGTCCCTGCGTACCTTCCGGCAGCGGCCGTTCACGTTGGACGAACTGGTCGCACAGGGCGCGGTGGCCCGGCCGGTGGCACCCGTGCTGGCCGCCGTGGTGGCGGCCCGGCTCGCCTATCTGGTGATCGGTGGCACCGGCTCCGGCAAGACAACTCTGTTGAACACGCTGCTCGGCCTGGTGCCGACCACCGAGCGGATCGTGCTGGTCGAGGACGCCTCCGAGTTACGGCCGGTGCACCCGCACGTGGTGGGTCTGCAAACGCGTACGGCCAACGTGGAGGGATCGGGCGCGGTCGGCCTGAGCGAGCTGGTCCGGCAGGCGCTGCGGATGCGGCCGGATCGCCTGGTGGTCGGCGAGTGTCGGGGTGCGGAGGTGGTCGACCTGCTGGCTGCCCTCAACACCGGGCACGAGGGCGGGGCGGGGACGCTGCACGCCAACACCCCGTCGGACGTGCCGGCCCGGCTGGAGGCCCTCGGTCTGCTCGGTGGGCTGCCACGCCCGGCGCTGCACGCCCAGGTGGCGGCGGCGCTTCAGGTGGTGTTTCAGATCCGCCGTACGCCGCAGGGCCGCGTGCTGGAGTCCATCTGCCTGCTGCTGCCGGAAGGGCCCGACCGGCTGGTCACCGCCGTTCCCGCGTGGATCCGCAGTCGAGGGCTCGGTCTGGCGGCCCGGGCACTCGGCACGCTGATCCGCAACCGCGATGTGCCGGTGCCGCCGATCCTGTGCGAGCCGTGGCCAGCGTCGGCGGTGTCGTCGTGAGCAGCGCGTGGTGGTGGGCGGTGTCGGTGGTGCCGGTCCTGCTGGCACTCGCCCACCGGATGCGTGGGCGGCGTGTTCCGAGGTGGTCCGGGGACGGCGGGAAGGCAGCCGACGATGCGCTGGTCGCTTGGGTCGTTGCCCTGCGGGAGGCGGGCGGTTGGCGTGCCGGTGAGGAGCCGCAGGGCCCGCCCCGGAGCAGTCCGGAGCCGACCGGTGTCGGTTGGCCGACGACGGGGGCGCGGCCGTCCTCGGTGGTGGTCCACCCGGTCAGGCCGGCTGCTTCCCCGATCGCCTGGCCCACGTCGGGGCCGCCGACAGCACCGGCCGCGTCCCGTCCGCCGGGGCCGCATGGCAGCCGGCGGCCGAATCGGCCTGGTGGCGTGCCCGGTGTGGTCGTACGGAGAACAACCCCCGCCGTGAAGCTGACGGCACGGCCGCTCGGCACGGCGGTGCTCGACGAGGAGCAGATCGCCGCCGGGGGCCTCGATCACCGGGTGCCGGCCGACCATCGCGAGCAGACGGATCACCGTGAACAGCCCGACCAGCGCCCACCGAGGCTGAGCCGACCGCCGGCGCTGCTCGCGACGCCGCGGCGCATCCTGGTGCTGACCTGCCTGCTTGGTGCGGGGGTCGGGGCGCTGCTCGCCGGTCCGGTGGCCGCGACGGCGCTTGCCGGTTACGGCACCCTTGGTGTGCGGGCGATGCTCCGTCGGGCAACCGTGGGTCGGGCCGACCGGGAGCACCGGGAGCGGTTGGATCAACTGTGTGCCCTGGCCGGGGACCTGCGGGTGGGTCTGCCGGTGCCGGTGGCCGCGCAGGTGCTTACCAATTCGGCACCCAGTGCCGTCGCAGGTGTGGCGCAACTGAGCCAGCCGGACGAGGCCGTCAGCGACGTAGGCCAGCCGGTCGGGCCCGAGCAGCGTCTCTCCGACAGCGCCGTGCCCGGTTCGGCGGGAGACCGCCTCGGGCGACTGGCCGGGGCTGCGGTACGGCTGGCCGAGCGTACGGGAGCGCCGCTGGCCGATCTGGTGGAGCGGATCGAGGCCGATGCCCGATCGACGGACCGAGGGTTGGCTGCGGCCACGGCCCAGGCTTCCGGTGCCCGCGCCACCGCCTGGTTGCTGGCTGCCTTGCCGCTGGGCGGGATCGGCCTGGGCTACGGAATCGGGGCGGACCCACTTCACGTGCTGCTGCACACCCCGGTCGGCGGCGCTTGCGCGATCGCTGCCGTGGGCCTTCAGGTGATCGGGCTGCTCTGGGCGGAGCGTCTCGCGGTCACCTCGTCCGGAGACAGCTGATGTCCGGGACGCCACTGGTCGTCTGTGGTCTGGCCGGTGCAACCCTGGTCGCCGCGCTCGCGGTCGGCCGGTACCGGCCCCGGCGTCGGTTGCGCCGGCTGTCCAGCCACGTGACGGCCAGCCGGACAGGTCAGCGGTTCTGGCCTTCGATGCCCCGACCGGCCAGGTCACGCCGGGTGCCAGCGGCCGTCCAGCGGTACGGGTCAGCTGGCGAGCACCCGGCGCAGGCTTCGGCAGCCGAGTCACGAGGTTCGAGCCAGTGGCGGCCTGACCTGGTCCGGCTGACCGCTGGGCTGTCCGGGCTGGCGGTGGCGGTAGTGGTCGAAGGCTGGGCCGGCACGGTGGCGGCACTGCCCACGGCGGTGCTGCTCGACCGGCTGCTCCGGCGGATCGAGCCGCCGGCCGTACGCCGTCGCCGACTGCGGGCCGCAGCCGACCTACCACTCGCCGCTGACCTGTTGGCGGCGGCGCTGCGGGCCGGGGCACCCGTGGAACGCTCGCTGCTCGCCGTAGCTGACGCGCTCGGCGGGCCGCTGGGCCGGCAACTTGCCCGGGTCGGTCGGACCCTGCAACTCGGAGGTGGTCCCCAGGAGGCGTGGGGACATCTGGCGGCGGTTCCGGGAGCGCACCGCGTGGCCACGGCCGCGATCCGCTCGGCGAGCAGTGGCGCTGCCCTGGCCGGGGCGCTCACCCGGCTCGCCGACGACCTGAGGGCAGACCGGGCCGTCGCACTTGAGGCGGCCGCTCGCCGTTCGGGCGTGCTGATCGTGTTGCCGCTGGGGCTCTGCTTCCTGCCCGCCTTCATTCTCGCCGGTCTGGTGCCGGTGATCGTCGCTGTCCTTGGCGACGTGCTGTGAATCCATCGAGAAAGGACGAACACGTGCGCAGAATCCTCGCCCGCCTTCGCGGGGACGCTGGGATGAACACGGCGGAGTACGCGGTCGGAACGCTCGCCGCGGTGGCCTTCGGCGGAGTCCTGCTCAAGGTGCTGACCTCCGACGGAGTGCAGTCCGCGCTGACCGCCGTCATCGACCGGGCACTGAAGTGACCGGGCGCCGGCCGGCCGGCCACGACCGGGGATCGTTCACGGCCGAGATGGCGGCCGGCCTGCCGGCGCTGGTGCTGCTCCTACTCACCGGGCTGACCACGATCAACGCGGTGAGCACCAAGGCGGCGTGCCTGGATGCGGCCCGGGAGGCGGCGCTGGCCGCCTCCCGGGGAGAGCCGGGCACCGCCGCCGGCAGCCGGCACGCACCGGCCGGTGCGGAGGTGGTCGTCGCGTCGGACGGTGAGCACGTCCGGGCGACGGTCCGGGCCTCCGTCCGCGCCCTCGGTACCGATCTGCCCACGATCAACGTCGTGGCGACGGTCGTCGCCGCGGTCGAACCGGGTGCGCCGGAGCCGCAACCGTGAGCGTCGTCGCAGCTCGTCCCGCCGGCACCGCCCCCGGACGCTGCCTTGACACCCGCCGGCTGCGCCGTCCTACCCGGTGGCAGCTTTGGCTGGGGTGGAAGCTGAGCTGGCTGACCCGGCGGGCGACCGGAGGGGGTGAGCGGGGTGGCGCCACGATCTGCCTGCTCGGCGTGGGGCTGCTGTTCGTCGTGGCGGGTCTTTTCGGCGCGGGGGCGGGCGCGGCCCGGGTGGCGCGACAGCAGGCCCGGGTGGCCGCCGATCTCGGCGCTCTCGCGGGTGCGGCTCGGGTCCTTCAGGACGAGCCGGTGACGTGCGCGCGGGCAGCTGAGTTGGTGGCCGCGAACGCTGCCCGGATGGTGCAGTGTCGGATCGATGGGCTGGACGTGCTGGTCACCGCTGAGGTGATCGTGAGCCCCTTGCCGGGGATGACCCGGTCCGCCAGGGCAACCAGCCGGGCCGGTCCGCTGCGCGGCTGACCGGGTACCGGCAGATGGCGGTCGGTGCGGTGGCTGCGTGGCGTGAAGCGGGCGGCCGGACGCGAACCTGGCGCTGTCCCGGCCGCCTCGCATTGCGACCCCACCTGTCCCGGTGGGCCGGCTCGCTCGGCGTGGTGGTCGAGCGGGCCGACCCGGGGGCCAGGTGGATCGCAGGTCGGGGCCGGCGTCAGCGGCCCTGGAGGGCGTCGAGGGCGACGGCCATGGCGATCACCAGGCGGCGGTCGATCTGCGGGTGCTGGATTTCGACGATGTACCGGTCGCGCAGACCCCACTTCTTGACCACGGAGAAGACGGGCTGGCCGTCCGCGACGAAGTCGAAGTGGTACGGCAACCAGGACAGCGAGTCGACGAAACGGCGCAGCAGCGCCACCGGCATGCTGCGCTCCTGACCGGTGACGTTGGGCAGGCCGGCCTGCTCGACGTGCCACGTCGAGCGGAGCAGGGACTGCGCGAAGTCCTTCCGGAACAGGCCGATCGGGTTGCCGGCGTCGTCGGTGACGTCGTACGTGGCACCGAGGTCGAGGCGTTGGCGCGCCTTGAAGCCGAGCAGCGGCTGCTGCTTGGACTCGTCGGTGTAGATCGTCACCTGCTCCTTGAAGGCGAGACGCTTCTGCTGGGCGAACGCCAACACCCCGCCCTCGGATCCGTCCGGTGCGACGCTGTGCACCTCGTACTGGTTGACCATGAACCGCACTCGTTGGCGGATGTGGAACTGATGCTGCGCCTGCAAGCTGTCGAGCTGCATGAGAACTCCTCGATTGTGGTGCGCCGGAGTGTCGCACAGTCGGACAACGGCTCCGTCCAGGGTCCGCCGGTCAGCGGACGCCGTCGACGCCCGAACGGTGGGTCATGGTGGTCAACAGCAGATGGATGGTGCGCAGACGTTCGTTGATCTGATCCAGCCGTTCGGCCTGGGCCAGGGTGGCGAGCGCGGTCCCCAGCGCGATCTGCTGGTTGATGTCGAGCTTCTCCTGGTCGATGGTGTAGAGCAGGTCGACGGTCTCGGCGATGGTGTCGGCCACGGCCTCTCCTCCATGCTGGCAAGGACGGTGAACGGCAAGGACGGCGCTCTATGGAAGCGCTCCCACCATCATTGCCCGGCCGCCCCGGTTTTCATACCCGACCCGGTCATTCCGGCAGGTTGGTGAGCACCACGTCGAGCACCCGAATCGCATCCGGTTTGGACAGCGGATTGTTGCCGTTGCCGCACTTGGGTGACTGCACGCAGGACGGGCAGCCGGCCTCGCAGCCGCACTCGGCGATCGCGTCACGGGTGGCCCGTAGCCAGGACGCCGCCATGCCGTAGGCCCGCTCGGCGAAGCCCGCTCCCCCCGGATGGCCGTCATAGACGAAAACGGTCGGGGCCTCGGTGTCCGGGTGCACCGCCGTAGAGAGCCCGCCGATGTCCCACCGGTCGCAGGTGGCGACGAGCGGCAGCAGCCCGATCGCGGCATGCTCGGCCGCGTGCAGCGCCCCCGGCACGTCGGCCGGATCCACCCCGGCGGCGATCAGCGACTCGGGGGAGAGGGTGAACCAGACCGCGACGGTACGCAGCTCACGCGCCGGCAGGTCCAGCGGACGAGTGTCGATCACCTCGCCGGTGGCGATCCGTCGCCGCTGGTAGGAGACCACCTGACTGGTGACGTCCACCTCGCCGAGGAAGAGCCCGACCGGGCCGGCGTCGACGTAGGAGCGCACCGAGACCACCGACAGTGAGGTGACGTCGCGGGCATGGGTCGACCAGTCCGGCTCCTCGGGGCGCACCAGCGCGCATCCGTCGTCCAGGTCGAGTGAGTCGACCACGTACGACACGCCCTGATGCAGGTAGACCGCGCCGGTGTGCAGCAGGAAGTGCGCGGAGCCGCCGTCGACCGTACCGAGCAGCCGGCCGGTCGCCGCCTCCACCACGCACACCGGGGCGCCGCCCTCGCCGCGCAGATCCACCTCGGGCCGTTCCCGGTGCCGCCAGTACCAGCCGGTCGGCCGTTGGCGCAGCGCACCCGCTTCGACAAGCGCCGCCACGGCCTCCTTGGCGCCGTCACCGAAAAGCTCCAGGTCGGCCGTGGTCAACGGAGCCTCCGCCGCCGCACAGGCCAGCTGCGGGCCGAGCACGTACGGGTTGGCCGGGTCGAGCACGGTCGCCTCCACCGGCGCACCGAAGACCGCCTCCGGATGGTGCACCAGGTAGGTGTCCAGCGGGTCGTCCCGGGCCACCAGCACCGCGAGGGCCTCCTGACCTGAGCGTCCGGCCCGGCCTGCCTGCTGCCACAGCGACGCCCGGGTGCCCGGATAGCCGCAGATCATGACCGCGTCCAGCCCGATCAGGTCGACCCCCAGCTCCAGAGCGTTGGTCGAGGCCAGCCCCAGCAGCTCGCCGTGCAGCAGCGCCCGCTCCAGCTCGCGACGCTCCTCGCGCAGGTAGCCGGCCCGGTAGGCGGCCACCCGGTCGCCGAGCCCCGGCACCGCCTCGTCGAGGCTGCGCCGGGCGCTTGTCGCCACCACCTCGGCGCCCCGGCGGGAGCGGACGAAGGCCAGCGTGCGTACCCCGGCGGCGACGGTGTCGGCGAGCAGGTCGGCGGTCTCCCGCAGCGCCGATCGGCGTACCTGGGTCAGATCGGACGCCGCAGCGGGCTCGTCGGACCCGGCGGCCGACGGGTCCGGCGGGAGCAGCGGCGGCTCCCAGAGGGCGAAGGTGACCCCTGCCCGGGGCGAGGTGTCCTCGGTGACGGCCGTCACCGGGAGGCCGGTCAACCGGCCGGCCGCCGCGGCCGGATCGCCCGACGTCGCCGAGGCCAGCACGAACGTCGGTCCGGCGGCGCGACCGTACCGGGCACACTGCCGCCGCAGCCGGCGCAGCACGTGGGCGACGTGCGAGCCGAACACGCCCCGGTAGACGTGGCACTCGTCGACCACCACGTAGGCCAGTCGACGCAGGAAACCGGACCACTGGGCGTGCCCGGGCAGGATGCCGTGGTGCAGCATGTCGGGATTGGTCAGCACGAACCGGGAGTGCCGCCGGATCCACTCCCGCTCGGCGCGCGGGGTGTCGCCGTCGTAGCAGGCCGGGCGTACGCCCTCGATCTCCAACGCGGCGACGGCGCGTAGCTGGTCGGCGGCGAGCGCCTTGGTCGGTGCCAGGTAGAGCACGGTGGCGCGCGGGTCGGTGAGCAGCGTGGCCAGCGCCGGCAGCTGGTACGCCAGGGACTTGCCGGACGCGGTGCCGGTGGCCACCACGACATGCCGGCTGTCGTACGCCAGGTCGGCCGCCTCGGCCTGGTGCCGCCACGGTGTCGCCACTCCGTGTCGGGCGTACGCCGCGCGTAGGTCCTCCGGAACCCAGGACGGCCACGGTGCCGGCGCTCCGGCCCGGGGCGGTACCCGCTCGACGTGGGTGACCGGATCGGCGGGGTGTCGCTGGCGTAGCCGGCGCAGCAGTTCCCCCGGCGACACGACCGGGACCGCGCCGGGCGGGACCGCACCGGTCGGGACCGCACCGGTCGGTCGCTCGGGGCCGCTGCCGGCGGATACGGTGGCTGCCGAGGTCACGTCCTGCACTCTCGCACTGGTGTTCGGAAATGGGAAATCGGCGTGCCGGGTACGGATGGACCTGCCCCGGTGAGTCGTCGGCCGGACCCTGGGGTAGTGGTTAGATGCCAAGAGAGTTTACGGCTGCCTGAGGAGGACGGATGGAGCTGTCACTGGCGACCCGGACCGTGGGTGAGCACACGGTGCTCGAGGTCGGCGGTGAGGTGGACGTCTACACCGCCCCCCGGCTGCGCGAACGGCTCCTGGAACTGATCGACGCCGGGGCCCGGCACGTGGTCGTCGACCTGGGCAGGGTGGATTTCCTCGACTCCACCGGGCTGGGTGTGCTGGTCGGCGCGCTCAAGCGGCTGCGTACCGCGGACGGCACCTTCGCCCTGGTCTGTGACAAGGAGCCGCTGCTCAAGATCTTCCGGATCACCGCGCTGGATCAGGTGTTTCCGCTTTATCCGACGGTCGAAGCAGCGACCGGCGCCAACCAGTGATGGCCACGGTCCGGCTCTCCTTCTCGCCCGCGCCGGTGCACGTGCGTACCGCCCGCCTGGTCGGCGTCGCGGTGGCCCGGCGGGCGGGCGTTCGCGAGGATCTGCTCGACGAGGTCCGCCTGGCCATCGGCGAGGCGTGCACCCGGGCGGTCGCCCTGCACCGCCAGTACGGGGTCGCCGCGCCGGTGCTGGTGGAGATGTCCGACTCGGGGGCGTACTCGGTGCGGGTGGTGGATCGGGCGCCGATCGAGGCGAGCATCGGTCTGGCCGCGCTCGATGCCGACCAGTTGGCCAACGAGTCGCTGAACGAGGACGACCTGACCACCGGTGTCGGCTTCGCTCTGCTCGCCGGATTCGTCGAGGATCTTCAGGTCCGTCCGGTCGACGAGGGCGTCGGCACCGAGGTGCGGATGGTCTGGCCGGTCAACCACTGAACCGAGGGCCTGGCCGCCCCGGACGACCGCTGCCGGATCACCATGGACCGCTTCCTATATCAGATTTCGGTTCATAACACAGCGACGGAGATCATCCAGACCCGCCGCCACCTCGATGTGACCTCGAACACTGGGGGCGGCTAGAGTACGCGGGTTGTCAGCAAGTGATCCACCCGGCACCCAGCGCAGATGGGCGTGGAGCGCTGGTTCGTCGGGTGGATCGGCGCGCGCTTGCGAATTCGCATCCAGGCGCCGGACGGTGCGTCTCCACCGGCCGGCGCGTTGTTCGGCACAGGAGGACACAGATGTCCGACACCTTGGCCGCCGAGGGCGGCGGGATCTCCCTCACCGGAGCCAATGTCACGTACGTCGTCATCGCCGCGGTGATCGCGCTGGTCGCGCTCGCCTTCGCCGCCGCCTTGACGAAAACGGTGCTGGCCGCCGGCAAGGGCACCACAAACATGCAGGAGATCTCCGGGGCCGTGCAGGAGGGCGCCTCGGCCTACCTGTTCCGGCAGTTCCGGACCCTGGCGATCTTCGTGGTGATCGCCGTGGTGCTGCTGTTCCTGCTGCCGGTGCACGACACCGACGGCAGCGAAGTCGCGGTGAAGATCGGTCGCTCGCTCTTCTTCGTGGTCGGTGCCCTGTTCAGCGCCTTCATCGGTGGCGCGGGCATGTGGCTGGCGACCCGGGCCAACCTGCGGGTGGCGGCCGCCGCCCGGGAGCGGGAAGGCGGCCGGGAGTCGGCCATGAAGATCGCCTTCCGGACCGGTGGCGTGGTCGGCTTCCTCACCGTCGGTCTCGGCCTCTTCGGCGCCGCGCTCGTCGTCCTGATCTTCCGGGGTGACGCGCCGACGGTGCTGGAGGGCTTCGGCTTCGGCGCCGCGCTGCTGGCCATGTTCATGCGGGTCGGTGGCGGCATCTTCACCAAGGCCGCCGACGTCGGCGCCGACCTGGTCGGCAAGGTCGAGCAGGGTATCCCCGAGGACGACCCGCGCAACGCCGCCACCATCGCCGACAACGTGGGCGACAACGTCGGCGACTGCGCCGGCATGGCCGCCGACCTCTTCGAGTCGTACGCGGTCACCCTGGTCGCCGCGCTCATCCTGGGCCGGGCCGCGTTCGGCACTGACGGCCTGGTGCTGCCGCTGATCATCTCCACGATCGGTGTGCTGGTCGCCATCATCGGCGTCTTCATCACCCGGCTGCGCGCCTCCGACCGCAACGGCCTGACCGCGATCAACCGGGCCTTCTACCTCTCCGCGCTGATCTCTGCGGTGCTGGTCGCGGTGGCCTCGTTCGCCTACCTCCAGCCGTCCTGGACGGCGCAGCTCGGCGACGACTGGCGGACCACCCTCGGCGTCAACGGCGGCGACCCGCTCTTCGGCCCCCGTGGCGTGGTCATCGGTGCGGTGATCATCGGTATCGTGCTGGCCGCCGCCATCCAGGCGCTGACCGGTTACTTCACCGAGACCAACCGGCGCCCGGTGCAGGACATCGGCAAGAGCTCGCAGACCGGTCCGGCCACCGTCATCCTGGCCGGCATCAGCGTCGGCCTGGAGTCGGCGGTCTACTCGGCGCTGCTCATCGGTGCCGGTGTCTTCGGCGCCTTCCTGCTGGGTGGCGGCTCCATCACCCTGTCGCTGTTCGCCGTGGCGCTGGCCGGTACCGGACTGCTCACCACCGTCGGCGTGATCGTCGCGATGGACACGTTCGGCCCGATCTCCGACAACGCCCAGGGTGTGGCCGAGATGTCCGGCGACATCGACGAGCACGGCGCCCGTACGCTCACCGAGCTGGACGCCGTCGGCAACACCACCAAGGCGATCACCAAGGGCATCGCGATCGCCACCGCGGTGCTGGCCGCGACCGCGCTCTTCGGCTCCTACACCGACACGCTGCGAACCGCGTACGCCGACGCCGGGGTGACCGACGTGGGTGCCGAGATCCTCAACGCGTTGAACGTGTCGAACCCGCAGAACCTGGTCGGCCTGATCATCGGCGCGGCGGTGGTGTTCCTCTTCTCCGGTCTGGCCATCAACGCGGTCTCCCGTTCGGCGGGTGCCGTGGTGATGGAGGTCCGTCGGCAGTTCCGCGAGCTGCCCGGGATCATGGACCGCACCCAGCGTCCGGAGTACGGCAAGGTCGTCGACATCTGCACCCGCGACGCGCAGCGTGAGCTGCTCACCCCCGGCCTGCTGGCGATCCTGGCACCGATCGCGGTCGGCTTCGGCCTCGGGCCTGGCGCGCTGGCGTCGTATCTGGCCGGTGCGATCGGTGCCGGCACCCTGATGGCGGTCTTCCTGGCCAACTCCGGTGGTGCCTGGGACAACGCCAAGAAGATGGTCGAGGACGGCGCGTACGGCGGCAAGGGTTCCGAGTCGCACTCCGCGACCGTCATCGGTGACACCGTCGGCGACCCGTTCAAGGACACCGCCGGCCCCGCGATCAACCCGCTGATCAAGGTGATGAACCTGGTGGCGCTGCTGATCGCGCCGGCCGTGGTGGCGTGGAGCGTGGGCGACGACCGCAACGTCGGCCTGCGGGTCACCATCGCGGTGGTGGCGACGTTGATCGTCGTCGCGGCGGTGGTGTTCAGCAAGCGCAAGAGCATCGCGATGGGCGACGACGCCGACAGCGGTTCCGGCAGCGCGGACCCGCGTCCGGAGGAGATCAAGGCCTGACGCGTGGCACAAACGGTCCCCGGTCGGCAGCTGTCTGCCGGCCGGGGCCGTCGCCTGTCCGGACCCGGTACCGATGACCGGTGCCGACCGGGGAGAGAAGCCGTACGCTGCAACGCATGCGTACGTGCCGGGCGGCAGCCGCCGGAAAGTTCACGGTGGTCCTGGCCACGCTGATGATGTTGGTCGCCTGCGGCTCCGATGGCCCCAGTCCGCGGGCCTGGGCCGCCTCGGTCTGTTCGGCGCTCACTCCCTGGCGGGCCGAGATCAGCAAGCTGACCAACAGCACCGACCAGCAGATGACCGCGCAGACCACCCCGGCGCAGGCCAAGGAGAACCTGGTCCGGCTCTTCGGCGGCGCCGAGCAGGCCAGCGAGACCGCCCGGCGCAAGGTGGAGCAGGCCGGGGTGCCCGAGGTCGAGCATGGCGAGGAGGTCTCCGCCGGCTTCCGCGCCTCGCTCGCGTCGATGCGGGACGCCTACGGCCGGGCCCGGACCACCATCGACGGCCTGGGCACCGGTGAGGCCAGCACCTTCTACGAAGGTGTCCAGGCCGCCGTGGAAACCCTCCAGCAGGAGTACGACGCGAGCGCGCTGGACACCAGCCGGCTCGACTCCGAGGAGTTGAAGCGCGCCTTCGACGAGGTACCCGAATGCCGCTGAGCGGTTCCGGCGAGACACCGGCGGCGCAACCGCTGCCGGTGTCCTTCCCACCGCCCGACGAGACCTCACCGGTGCGCCGTCGTCGGCCGACCGGCCGTCGATCCGCCCCCGTCGACCCGCCGGCCGACCACGACGCTGCGGACCGGCCGACACCGGTGCCGGGCGGTGTCACCGGTGCCGATCGGCAACTGGTCTTCTTCGGCGCGGAGACCGGTGAGCCCTCCGTGGCCGACCTGGCCGGGCTGCTCGCCGGCCCGGGCGAGGTGCACCGGATGGGCGGCACGGCCCGGTTGTCGGTGGTGGTGGAGGCGGCGTGGCGGGTGCACGTGCTCATCGCTGAGCTGGCCCAGCGGGGTGTCCGGAGCAGTTGGGCACCCACCGAGGACCAGCGTTACGCGGTGCGGACCGCGTACACCCGGACGATCGTGCCGCTCGCGGCGGCCTGGCTGCGCGGCCCGACGCAGCATCCGCCGCCCGGGTTCCAGCTCGACGGCCGGCGGCTGCGTCTCTGGCTCGCCGCGGCTGGCGTGGCCGATCCGCCCGATTTTCTGCTCCACCTCGGCGGTAGTGACCCGACGCGGTGGGCCGCGGTCGGTGCGGCCCTGGCCACGGCCGGGCTGACCGGTGAGCTGGTCGAGGCCGGACCGGGCGGCCCCGCGTACCGGATCGCGGGCCGTCGCGGGACGCAGCGGCTGGCCGAGCTGGTCGGTGAGCGCCCGCCCGCGAGCCCGCCGTCGGCCTGGCCGACCCGGGCCTGACGGTCGGGCGGCTGTCCGATCGGAGACAGCCAGGTGTCGGGGAACACAGGGAGAATCGGCCGGGTTTGACCTCCACTGAGGGGCTGCCATGGTCACAGCGGCCCGCTCGTCACCCTACCCAGGGTGTACGGTGACGCCGTCTGGCGTGACCACGGATCGTCCGGGGCGGATTGCCGCCCGCGAAACCCGAAACACGGACGGCGCGTTACGTTGGACATCCGGACCGCCGGGCACCGGTGGGCCGAGTGCGCCCCAAGCCGGCCAGGCGCGGCCATTGAGTGGGAATGAGGTCGATACAGACGTGCCGAGCAACGCTGGAACCACCCGTCTGGTCATCGTCGAGTCTCCGGCGAAGGCCAAGACGATCTCGGGCTACCTGGGCCCGGGGTATGTCGTGGAGGCCAGCTTCGGGCACGTCCGTGACCTGCCCCGCAACGCCGCCGACGTGCCAGCCCGCTACAAGGGCGAGTCGTGGGCGCGGCTCGGCGTCGACGTCGACAACGGCTTCCACGCCCTCTACGTCGTCTCCGCCGACCGCAAGCAGCAGATCAGCAAGCTGACCAAGCTGGCCAAGGAGGTCGACGAGATCTTCCTGGCCACGGACGAGGACCGCGAGGGCGAGGCGATCGCCTGGCACCTGGTGGAGACGCTCAAGCCCAAGGTGCCGGTCCGGCGGATGGTGTTCCACGAGATCACCAAGCCGGCGATCCAGGCGGCGGTGGCCAACCCCCGGGAGATCGACCGGGATCTGGTCGACGCCCAGGAGGCCCGGCGCATCCTCGACCGGCTCTACGGCTACGAGGTCTCCCCGGTGCTGTGGAAGAAGGTCATGCCGAAGCTCTCGGCGGGCCGGGTGCAGTCCGTGGCCACCCGGATCGTGGTCGAGCGGGAACGGCAGCGGATGGCCTTCCGCACCGCCGAGTACTGGGACATCCTGGCCACGCTCGCCGTGACCAACCCGGGCGAGGGGCCGCGCAGCTTCAACGCCACCCTGGTCGCGCTGAACGGCGACCGGATCGCCACCGGCAAGGACTTCGAGCCGACCACCGGCCGGGTCCGGCCCGGTGCCGGTGTGGTCCACCTCGACGAGGGCGGCGCCCGAGGGCTCGCCGCCCGCCTGGAGGGGCGGCCGTTCGCCGTCACCCGGGTCGAGGAGAAGCCGTACCGACGCCGCCCGTACGCCCCCTTCATCACCTCCACGCTCCAGCAGGAGGCGGCCCGGAAGTTGCGGTTCTCGTCGCAGCAGACGATGCGCACCGCGCAGCGGCTCTACGAGAACGGCTACATCACCTACATGCGTACCGACTCGGTGAACATGTCGGACACCGCCATCGCCGCGGCCCGCCGGCAGATCGTCGAGCTGTACGGCGAGCGCAGCGTGCCGCCGGAGCCGCGCCGCTACACCGGCAAGGTGAAGAACGCGCAGGAGGCCCACGAGGCGATCCGTCCGGCGGGCGACAACTTCCGCACCCCGGGCGATGTGGCCAAGGAGCTGTCGGCCGAGGAGTTCAAGCTCTACGAGCTGATCTGGCGGCGCACCATCGCCTCGCAGATGACCGACGCCGTCGGCTCCAGTGTCTCGGTGCGGATCCGGGCGACCACCTCCGGCGGCGAGGAGGCCGACTTCGGCGCCACCGGCAAGACCATCACCGACCCGGGCTTCCTGCGGGCGTACGTCGAGTCCAGCGACGACGAGAACGCCGAGGCCGAGGACGCCGAGCGTCGGCTGCCGAACCTGGTCAAGGACCAGCCGCTGACCGCCGACCAACTGGCCGCGCAGGGCCACCACACCCAGCCGCCGGCCCGCTACACCGAGGCGTCGCTGGTGAAGGCCCTGGAGGAGCTGGGCATCGGCCGCCCGTCGACCTACGCGTCGATCATGCAGACGATCCAGGACCGCGGGTACGTCTTCAAGCGCGGCCAGGCGATGATCCCGTCGTTCCTGGCCTTCGCGGTGATCGGGCTGATGGAGCGGCACTACCCGCGTCTGATCGACTACGACTTCACCGCCAGCATGGAGAACGAGCTGGACGAGATCGCCGGTGGCGACCACGCCGCCGTCGATTTCCTCACCGCGTTCTACTTCGGCAGCAGCAACGGCACCGGCGACCAGGCCATCGCGCACGCGGGCGGGCTGAAGAAGCTGGTCACCGAGAACCTCAGCGAGATCGACGCGCGCAGCGTCAACTCGATCCCGCTGTTCACCGACGACGACGGGCGTGAGGTGGTGGTGCGGGTCGGCCGGTACGGGCCGTACCTGCAACGCTCGGTGCCCGGCGAGGAGCAGGCGCCCGCCGCGGAGGGCGAGGAGGCGACCACCCCGGGCGACCGGGCGCCGATCCCGGAAGGGCTCGCGCCGGACGAACTGACCCCGGAGAAGGTGCACGAGCTGTTCCTCGGCGGCGGGGGCGAACGCAAGCTGGGCGACGACCCGGCGACCGGCGAGCCGATCCTGCTCAAGTCCGGCCGGTTCGGTCCGTACGTGGCCAGCGGCGAGCGCAAGTCCTCACTGCTGCGCTCCCAGTCGCCCGACTCGCTCACCCTCGATCAGGCACTCAAGCTGCTCAGCCTGCCCCGGCTGGTCGGGGTCGGCCCGGATGGCGCGGAGGTGTTCGCCAACAACGGCCGCTACGGCCCGTACGTCAAGCGCGGTGACGAGTTCCGGTCGCTGGACTCGGAAGACAAGATGTTCACCGTCACGCTGGACGAGGCCCTGGCGTTGCTGGCCGCACCGAAGACCCGCCAGCGGCGGGCCGCCGCCCCGCCGCTGCGGGAGATGGGCAACGACCCGCTGACCGAGAAGCCCCTGGTCATCAAGGACGGTCGGTTCGGCCCGTACGTCACCGACGGGGAGACCAACGCCTCATTGCGACGCGGCCAGACCCCCGAGGCGTTGAGCCTTGAGGAGGCCTCCGAGATGCTCGCCGAGAAGCGGGCAAAGGGTCCGGCCCCGAAGAAGAAGGCCGCGGCGAAGAAGGCCCCGGCCAAGAAGGCGACGGCGAAGAAGGCGACCAAGTCCACCGCCACCAAGGCCACGAAGACCACCGCCACCAAGGCAGCGGCAAAGAAGACCCCCGCCACCAAGTCCACCCCGGCCAAGGCCCGCACCACCGACTGACCTCGCCGGATCATGGTCCGAAACCGCCCCCTGAAGGGCGCTCGCGGACCAAGATCGGCGTCGTCAGGGGTGCCAACCCGCCGCTGTCAGGGCGGTGCGGAGTTGGGTGATGACCTGGGTGGGCGCTTGGCGGATGGCCCAGGCCGGGAAGCGGAGCACCCGGTCGCCGCGCTGCCACAGGTCGTTCTGCCGGCGCATGTCCGCCCACGCCGCGGCCGGATGGAGATGCTGGCCGCCGTCGATCTCCACGAGCACTCCCCACTCCTCGAACAGCGCGTCCAGGTAGCGGCGCCGGCCGGCGGCATCCCGCCGGACCGCCTGCCGGGTCGGCTCGGGCAACCCGGCGCGCCGGACGAGGGCGAGGAACTCCAACTCCGGCAGGGAGTGAGCGCCACCGGCCGCGTCGACGGCCGTCCGCCGGATCAGGCTGCGCCGTCGGGCGCGGGGCAGGCGATCGAGTACGCGCTGGACATCGTCGCCGCCAACGAGGCGCTGCTGAAATCCGGCCGCGATGATGGCACACGCCTCATGGTCATCGGCCGCCCATTGCGCTGCGTCCACGATCGACCGAGCCGGCATAGTCCGACGCGGTTGCCCGACGTGGAGAACGTCCTCGTCGGCCAGAATGGTGGTGCGGTGCACCCGGACACCGGGTGGCATCGCACGCGGCCGGTGCCCGGCCGGTATGAGCAGGTGCACGAATCCGTCGTCATGTCTGCGCAGGCCCCACGCCCGGGCGGCGCTCAACCCACCGAGCATCGCCGCCGGGCCGGCGGACAGAACGGCGATCCACGGCAGTTGCGTAGGTGTCAAAGGACCGTTGTGCGTCACGTAAACGGCTCGATGCACCTGCCGCCAACGACCGGACGTGACCCGGTGCCGGATGGCCTTCGGTGACAGGTGCCGGCGGGCCTGATCGAGGCTGAGCACCTGCTCCTGGTGGAACAGCAACCAGGTCAGCTCATCCGCGTCGTCCCTCGGAAGCCCTGACCCCCGGCCGCGGAACGCCGCCCTCGGGTCACGGACCCAACCGTCTCGCCAGCCAGCCCTCGGATTCCGTCCACGCCGGCGTTGGTGTGCCCGCTGGACCGCTCGCTCGTCTCGTCGGTGCCCCGGTCCCACCCCGTGCCCCGCTGATCCGCCTTGAACGGATGGCCCCTCCACTGGTCCCGCACCCCGACTTCCCATGCGACCACCCTGCCCGGGCACCTTCTCCCCGCGCTGCCCCTGTGGATAGCCGGCAGATCTTGGTCCGAGAACGCCCCTCAGGGGGCGGATTCGGACCAAGATCCGGGGTGGGTTCAGCCGAGGAGGCTGGTGAGGTAGGGGGTGGTGAAGGTGCGGTGGGGGTCGAGGTGGGCGCGGATGCGCTGGAAGTCGGGCCAGCGGGGATAGGCGGTGGCGAGCGAGGCGGCGTCGCGCCAGTGCAGCTTGCCCCAGTGCGGTCGGCCGCCCAGCCCGGTCGCCACCGCCTCGAAGGCTCGGAAGTACGGCTCGAACGGCATGCCGACGTACTGGTGCAGGGCGAGGTACGCCGAATCACGGCCGTAGGCGGGTGACAACCAGATGCCGTCACCCGCGCTGAAGCGAACCTCGACCGGGAAGAGCACCTTGAACGGCAACCCGTCGATGATGCGGCGCACCGCCGCCAGCGCCTCGGCCAGCGCCTCGCGTGGCAGCGCGTACTCCATCTCCAGGAAGCGGACCCGGCGTGGGCTGCAGAAGACGGCGTCGGAGCGACCGGTGTAGCGACGCTCGCTGAGCGCCCGCGCGGAGATCGCGCTGATGCCCGGCGCCAGGCCCGGCACGGCGCGGCCGAGCCGGCAGGCTCCGGCAAAGACGGTGTTGGCCAGGAAGTCGTCGTCCAACCAACCGCGCCAGCGGGACAGCGGGCGGTCGTCGACGGGTACCCGGTCATTGGTCTTGAGCTGCACCCGGTCTGTGTAGGGAAACCAGAAGAATTCCAGATGATCGTGCGCGTCGACCAGGTCGGGCAGTTGCGCCAGCACCGCATCCAGCGATGCCGGCCGTTCGTGAGCCAGCAGGACGAAGGCGTCCACACAGCGCAGCGTCACCTCGACCAGTACGCCGAGCGAGCCGAGCGCGACCCGGGCGGCGTCGAACACCTCCGGGTGCTCCTCGGCGGAACAGCGCAGCAACTCGCCGGTTGCGGTGAGCAGGGTCAACGCCTCGACGAAGGTGGCCAGGCCGCCGTAGGTCGCACCCGTGCCGTGGGTGCCGGTGGAGATGGCGCCGGCCACGGTCTGCGCGTCGATGTCACCGAGGTTGGGCAGCGCCAGTCGGTGGCCGGCGAGTAGCGCATTCACCTCCCGCAGCGTCATCGCGGCCGGTACGGTGACGAGGCGTCGATCGACGTCCACACGTACGTCGATGGCGAGTCGGGTCAGGTCCATCCGCTGCCCGTCGCTGACCGCGACGGGGGTGAAGGAGTGGCCGCTGCCGACCGGGCGGATCCGCTCACCGGTTTCGGCGGCACGTCGGATCTGCTCGGCGGCCTCGTCAACCGAGGACGGCCGTAGTACGGCGGTGGCCACGCCGCGTTGGTTGCCTGCCCAGTTCGACCAGGCGGCGGTCCTGGTGGCGGTGCTCTCGGCCATGGGCCCGCTCCTCAAGGTGAATATGAACCGAATTCATATCAGGAACGTTGTCCCTGGTAAACACCGCAATCGAGGTCCGCTCGTTGTACCGGTAGTCACGGACTCGTGACGTGCAGATATGTTCATCCGTCGAGAGGGGGTGGCGAGTGTCCACTTCAGCCGCCACGACCGGGCCACTGCGTCGAGTACCAGTGCAGGGTCGTAGTGTCGCGCGGGTCCAGCGGATGCTGGACGCCTGCGCCGAACTCGTCGACGAGGTGGGGTACGAGGGGCTGACCACCACCCTGCTCGCCGAGCGGGCCGAGGTGGCGATCGGGTCGGTCTACCAGTTCTTTCCGGACAAGCGGGCGATCGTGCAGGCGCTGACGCTGCGCACGATGGAGTCCTACCTCCAGCGGCTCGATGAACGCTTCGCCTCGGACGACCTGACCCACTGGTGGGACGGGGTCGACGCGGGGATCGATGAATACATCACGATGCACCGCACCGTTCCCGGGTTCCGTACCCTGCACTTCGGCGACGTGGTCGACCTGCATCTGCTCGATGAGCAGCGGGACAACAACGGGGTGATCGCCGACCAGCTGGCCCGGGTGCTCACCGAGCGATTCGGGCTGGCCGACGTGCCGGACCTGCGTTTCCATCTGGAGATCGCGGTGGAGGCGGCCGACGCCCTGATCAAGCTGGCGTTCCGGCGCAAGCCGGACGGGGACGACCGGGTGCTGACCGAGGCGAAGGCGCTGATCCGGGAGTACCTGCACCGGCAGGTCAACGCTCGGGGTGACGCCGGTCGCCGGCCGGTGGTGCAGCCGGCGAAGCCGGCCGACGACCAGATCGTCGCCGACACCGAGCCCGCGCAGCCGGCGGCCCAACCCGCCTGACACCGACCCGCGCCTGACACCGACCCACCTGGGCCGGCCAAGCCGGGCCGAGACGGCCACCGGCCAGACGGTCAGAGAAAGGCCCGACCCTCGCCCCGGTAGGTCGGCACCGTCGCCACCACCTGGTCGCCGTCCACCAGGTGCAGCTCGTTCACCCGTTCGCACAGTTCGCCCGACTTCGCGTGCCGGAACCAGACCCGGTCGCCGACGCGCAGGTGGGCGGCGGGTGCGCCGGTCAGCGGGGTCTGCACCTCGCCGGCACCTTCGGCGCCGAGCAGGCTGAGCCCGGCGGGCAACCACGGGCGGGGCAGCCGGCTGCGGTCGGCCGAGCCGGAGGCGATCCAGCCACCGCCCAGCACGGTGGCCAGGTCGGGCGTCGGGCGCCGGACCACCCCGCAGGCGAAGAAGGCCGCCGGGGTGGGGCGCCAGGCGCGGTAGGCGTCGAACAGCGTCGGCCCGTACAGGCCCGATCCCGCGGTGATCTCGGTCACCGCGGGATCGGCGCGGGTCGCGGCCACGCTGCCGGTGCCGCCGCCATTGACGAACTCCAGGTCGGCGTGCTCGCGTACGGCGGCCACCGCCGCGCTCCGGCGGACCAGCAGCTCCCGGTACGAACCGCGTTGGGCCAACCGGATCGCGCTGCCGAGCGCCGCCCGCCCGGGCGGTGCGTCGCCCAGGCCGGCGATCTGCGCCTCGTACGACATCAGCCCGACCAGGCGGAAGCCCGGGCGGCCGGCGACGGTGGCGGCCAACCGGCCGGCCGCCCGGGCGCTGTGCACGGGTGACCGGCGGACGCCGACGTGCAGCCGCCCGCCGAGCAGCCGCCACGAGGCGTCCAGGTCCAGGCAGATGCGCAGCTCGGACCGGCGCCCCGGGGGCGACACCGCGTCACAGAAGTCCAGTTGGTCCGGGTCGTCGACCATGAGGGTGATCGCGGCGGCCAGCACCGGATCGGCACCGAGTTCGGTAAGCGCACCTCGGTCGGCGGTGGGGTACGCCACCAGCACGTCGGCGCTGATCCCGGTGCGGACCAGCCAGATCGCCTCGGGCAGGGTGAACGCCATCACCGCGTGCCAGCCCGGCCCGGCCAGCGTGCGGGCGATCAGGTCGCGGCTGCGCACCGATTTGCTGGCGACCCGCAGCGGCTTGCCGCCGGCCAGGTCGACGAGGGCGGCGGCGTTGGCGTCGAAGGCGCCGAGGTCGACCACCGCGTACGGCGGGTCGAGGTGCGCGGTCGCCCGGTCCAGCCGGTGGCGCAGATTCTCGCTGTCGGTAGCCACGTGTGCACGCTAACTGTGAAACGGTGAATGCGAAATACCCTCGCGTCCGCGTTGCCCGGGTCGGGCTGGCCACGGCGGCCTAGGCTCGGCGAGCAGGCGGTGCAGGACGGGAGGACGTCCTTGCCGGGTCTAGAGTGTTCCACCGGGGGTGCCCAGCGATGGGCCGGCACGTGGAGGTACGGCCATCGAAAGCGAGTTCAACGGCGAGTCGTCCGGCGTGTCGCCGTCCACGGACCAACCTGCCGGCACAGCCGGGCAGCCCACCGGTGCGACCGGCCAGTCCGGCGGTGCCCCGAACCAGTCCGGCAAGGCGGGGACGTCGAGCCCGTCGGGCGGCTCCGGCGGCCAACCCGACCTGACCGGGTACGGCGCGATCCGCTCGGTGCTGCGCATCCGGCCGTTCCGACGGCTCTGGATCGTGCTCGGCGCAGCCTCCTTCGGCGACTGGCTCGGCCTGCTCGCCACAAGCGTCTTCGCCGCCGCCCAGGTGGAGGGGAGCACCGCCAAGGGCGCGGCCTTCGGTGGCGTGATCGCGATTCGGCTGTTACCAGCCCTGCTGCTCGGCCCGGTCGCCGGAGTGCTCGCCGACCGGTTCGACAGGCGCTGGACGATGGTCATCTGCGACCTGCTGCGGTTCGTGCTCTTCGCCTCCATCCCGCTCTACGCGCTGACCGGGGCCAGCGGCGCGCGGGTGGTCAGTTGGGCGGCGATCGCCACCTTCCTGATCGAGACGGTCACCCTGCTCTGGATCCCGGCCAAGGAAGCCGCGGTACCGAATCTCATCCCGCGGGCCCGGCTGGAGACGGCCAACCAGCTCACCCTGATCACCACGTACGGCCTGACCCCGGTCTTCGCCGCGATCGTGCTCTCGTCGCTCGACGGCATCATCCGGGGTGCCACCGGCGGCGAGATGCCGGACTGGGCGCAGCCGGCCCAACTCGCGCTCTGGTTCAACGCGCTCTCCCGGCTCGCCACCGCCGTCGTGGTGGCCTTCGGCATCAAGGAGATCAGCCAGGGGCAGACCGACGAACGGGAGCGCACCGAGCAGAGCATGATGCGCCAGTTCACCGAGGGCTGGCGGTTCATCGGGCAGACCCCGCTGGTGCGCGGACTGGTCCTCGGCATCCTCGGTGCCTTCGCCGGCGGCGGCATCGTCATCGGCACGGCCCGGTTCTTCGCCGACTCGCTCGGCGCCGGTGACGCCGCGTTCTACCTGCTGTTCGGCGCGATCTTCATCGGCCTGGCGATCGGTATCGGGCTCGGGCCGATGATCGTGCGGGAGATGTCCCGGCGCCGCTGGTTCGGCATGAGCATCGTGCTGGCCAGCGCCTCGGTGATGACGCTGGCCTTCGCCATCCACCTGTCCATGGCGCTGGTGGGTGCGGTCTTCGTCGGGGCCGGCGCCGGAATGGCCTTCCTCTCCGGCACCACCCTGCTCGGCGGCGAGGTCGCCGACGAGGTACGCGGACGGGTCTTCGCCGTGGTGCAGATCGGTACCCGGCTCGTGCTGATCCTGGCGATCGCGCTCGGGAGCCTGCTGGCCGGTGTCGGTGGCTCCCGCACGCTTACCATCGCCGACCTCGGCATCTCCGTCTCCTCCACCCGCCTGCTGCTGCTCGCTGCCGGCGCGGCCGGCATCTTCGCCGGGATCAGCGCCTTCGGGCAGATGGACGACAAGAAGGGCGTGCCGGTCCTGGCCGACCTGTGGGGGTCGATCCGGGGCCGTCCGCTGATGCCGGCCGAGCCGTTCGTCTCGGCCGGACTCTTCGTGGTGTTCGAGGGCGGCGAGGGCGCCGGCAAGTCGACCCAGCTCGGCAAGCTGGCTGAGCTGCTGCGCGGCCAGGGACGGGACGTGGTGGTCACCCGGGAACCGGGCGCCACCGGCGTCGGTTCCCGGATCAGGTCACTGGTGCTGGACACCACGCCCGACGAGGCGCCCTCCCCGCGCGCCGAGGCGCTGCTCTACGCCGCCGACCGGGCGCATCATGTGGCCACCGTGGTCCGGCCCGCGCTGACCCGGGGCGCGGTCGTGATCAGCGACCGGTACGTCGACTCGTCCCTGGCCTACCAGGGTGCCGGCCGGACGCTGCCGGTCGACGAGGTGTCCTGGCTCTCCTCCTGGGCCACCGGCGGGCTCAAGCCCGATCTGGTGGTGCTGCTCGACGTCGACCCGCGTACCGGGCTGTCCCGGGTCGCGGCGCGCGCGGAGAGCGCCGACCGCCTGGAGGCCGAGTCGATCACCTTCCACGACCGGGTCCGGTACGCCTTCCTCGATCTCGCTGCCGCCGACCCGAAGCGTTACCTGGTCCTCGACGCCGCCCGCTCGGTCGAGGAGATCGCCGAGCGGGTCGCCCGCCGGGTGGAGGAACTGCTCGGCAGCGCCGCCGGGATCGACCACCCGGGTCGGGCGCACGGTCCGGACACCTCGGTGCAGCCCGAGTTATCCCCGTCGGAGCTGGTGACGACGGAGCGGACCTGATGCCGGACGCCTTCGCCGACCTGGTCGGGCAGGACGAGGCGGTGCAGACGCTGCGCCGGGCTGCCTCGGCCGCCGCCGCCGCGCTGCGCGAAACCGGCGAACCCGAGGCGGCCGCCGGCGCTGACCCGGGCGGGGGGATGACCCACGCCTGGATCTTCACCGGACCGCCCGGCTCGGGCCGGTCGGTCGCGGCACGGGCCTTCGCCGCCGCGTTGCAGTGCGTGCACGGCATCGGCTGCGGCGAGTGCCCCGGCTGCCACACCACCCTCGCCGGCACCCACGCCGACGTCCGGCTGGTGGTGCCCGATGGGCTCTCCATCGGGGTGAACGAGATGCGGGCCCTGGTGCTCCGCGCGGCCAGTACGCCGTCCGGTGGGCGCTGGCAGGTCGTCATCATCGAAGACGCCGACCGGTTGACCGAGGCGGCCGGCAACGCACTGCTCAAGGCGGTGGAGGAGCCGCCGCCGCGTACGGTCTTCCTGCTCTGCACGCCGTCCACCCACCCGGACGACATCTCGGTGACCATCCGGTCGCGGTGCCGGGTGGTGCCGTTGCGGCAGCCAGCGGCCGAGGCGGTGGCCGACGTACTCGTCCGTCGGGACGGGATCGCCCCCGACGTGGCGCGTTGGACGGCGGCCGCCACCCAGGGCCATGTGGGGCGGGCCCGCCGGCTGGCGCGTGATCCGCAGGCCCGGGCCCGGCGGGAGGCGGTGCTCGCGGTGCCGCGTCGGCTCACCGGCGTGGGTGCCGCCTTCGACGCGGCGTCCGCGCTGATCGAGGCCGCCGAGGCGGAGGCCGAGGCGTCGGTCGCGGAGATCGATACCGCGGAGCGCGCGGCGCTGGAGACGGCGCTCGGCGCTGGCGGCACCGGTCGAGGTGCGGCCGGTGCCGCCCGGGGAGCCGCCGGGCAACTGAAGGAACTGGAACGACGCCAGAAGTCACGGGCGACCCGGGCCCAGCGGGACGCGCTGGACCGGGCTCTGGTGGACCTCGCCGCCTTCTACCGCGACGCGCTGACCATGGCGCTGGGTGCGCCGGTGTCGCCCGTGCACTCCGACACCGCCGAGCTGGCCGAGGCGGGCGCTCGTAGCTGGCAGGCGGAGGGGGCGCTGCGGCGCCTGGAGGCGGTGCTCACCTGTCGCGCCGCGATCGAGGCCAACGTCAAGCCCCGGATCGCCGTCGAGGCGATGATGCTCGCCCTCTGGAAGGGCTGACCGCCGCCGGCCCGGTGCAACACCTCGGCGAACGGCCGTGCCCTCGCGCCCCCGGCCAGCCCGTGGCTGGACCGTTGTCCACAGGCATCGACAGGCGCAATTCACGTGCGGTACGGTCCGGTGTGCCGCGGTGACGGTGGCGGCACGCACAGTGATGAAACCGGGAGGAGTCCGGCGATGCCGCGGGGTGAGATCGACGAGGCGTGGATCGAGGAGGCGGTCCGGCGCTACCGCCGCATCGAGTCCCTCCAGGCCGAGTTCGACCAGGCCGTGGCGACGGTCGAAGTCACCGTCCGCTCACCGGACGGCCTGGTCGAGGTGGTGGTCACCGCCGGCGGCCGGATCACCGACGTGCGCTTCCTCGGCCCCCTGCACACCCGGGCACCGCGTGACGTCGCCGACTCGGTGCGGGCCGCGGTCACCGCCGCCACCGACGCTGCCGAGTGGGCGAGGGAAAAGCTGCACAACGAGACCTTTACCGCCTACCGACCGCTGACGGGGGCCTGAGATGGACAGCCTTCGCATCCTGGCTGGCCGCCTCGACGAGGCCAGCGCCACGCTTACCGCGCTCTCCCGATCGGTCACCGCCGGGGACCCGGCGCAGGTGGCGTTCGGCGCCGACGCCCCCGGCCGACCGGGCGAGATTGGTCGGGCGTTGCACAGGCAGTGGGTGGCCGCCACCGGTGATCGGGCCCGGGAGGCGCACACCGCTGCCGCGCAGGTGGCGTCCGTGGCCGCCGCGCTGCGCGAGGCCGCCGACCGCTACTCTGACATCGATTCCGCCGTCTCCCGCCGGCTCGCCGGTGAGGCGTGATGGATTTCCTCGACCGGCTCGCCGAGCCCGGCCTTGACCTGCTGGGGCGGGTGGACACGCTGCTCGCGGCGGGTGCTCCCGAGGGGCACCGGGTCTGGCCGCTGCTGCGCCGGATGCAGGTGCTGCCCGGTGACGCGCTGCGCGGCTTCCTCGACCTGCGGCCGGGGCCGCTGGCCACCGCCGGGCACGCCGTCCGCCGGCACGTGCACGGCTACGACCACGCCTGCGCCGCGCTGACCGACCCGTTGCTCTGGTCCGGCTCGGCCGCCATGGCGTACGGCCAGTCCCGGGCGGCGCTCCTGCGGCACCTTGACGAGGGCCCCGAGAGCCTGGTCGGGCGGCTGGAAGCCACCGCCGGCTACGCCGACGCGCTCGCCGACTGGGTGGAAGGCAGCCGGCTCGCCGTGGCCCGGGCCCTGGCCGAGGCGATCGGCTCGGCCGAGGCGGTAGCCGTCGTCGCCGCCACCTCGGTCCACCGGACGGCGGCGGGCTCCGGGGCGTCCGGGTCGGGTGGGGTGGCCGCCGCCGAGATCGGCGCCCGGCTGCTGGCGGTGCTCTGCGTCGCGTACGACGGCGCGGAGACCCTGTTGCGGCAGTGGTCACCGAGCCTCGCCGAGTCGCCGTGGCGGCCGGGGGGCGGGCGGTTCCGCCCGGACACCGGTAACGGCCCGGCTGGCGGTCGGACGACCCGCGTCGGCTGGTGAGGCCGACGAGACCATCCGGTCGTCGTCGGGCGTCGTCAACACCGTCGCCGATGCCGGGGCTCGCGCGTGCACAGGGTGCACGGCGCCGCTCGCGGGCACCCTTGCGAGTGGCCCGTCAGCGACGCCGTGACCTTCCCTGCACCCCCCGCAGGTCTGCTCTCCACTCAACGCGTTCGGGTCGGTCTTGTCCCGCCCGTGACGCAGGTTTCAGCCGTCCGGGCGGCATCGTCGTACCGGTGGTTGGGATGGGGGTCGGTCGAGTCGACAATCGTGGATGGCTGCGCGGCGTGCCGGCGGCGCGGGCTCTGGTGGAACGCTGCCGCCGATCGACCCGGCGCGTTCCCGCCCGCGCGACGTAGGGTGAGGGGATGGGCATGCTCTGCGCGGTCAGCTTTCAGCGGTACGGGCGTCTCTACTACCTCGACCCCGGCGAGCTGAGTCCGCAGGTCGGCGACAAGGTGCTGGTGCCCACCGACGACGGCCCCGAGGTGGCGGAGTGCGTGTGGGCGGCGCAGTGGGTCACCGACGACACGGCGGGTTTTCCCCGGCTGGCCGGGATCGCTCAGGAGGAGGACCTGCGCCGCGACGAGGAACTGCGGCGGCGCAAGGCCGAGGCGAAGGTCGCGGCCAAACGGCTGATCCGCGAGCACGGCCTGCCGATGAAGGTGGTGGCGGTCGACCACGTGCTCGGCAACGGTGAGGGTGGCGGTGAGCGCAGCACCATCTACTTCACCGCCCCGCACCGGGTGGACTTCCGCTCCCTGGTCCGCGATCTCGGCGCGACCCTGCACTGCCGGGTGGAGCTGCGCCAGCTGTCAGCCCGCGATTCCGCACGGGTGCAGGGTGGGATCGGCTCCTGCGGCCGGGATCTGTGCTGCGCCACCTTCCTCAACGACTTCGAGCCGGTCACCATCCGGATGGCCAAGGACCAGGATCTTCCTCTCAACCCGCTGCGCATCTCCGGCGCGTGCGGTCGGCTGATGTGCTGCCTGAAGTACGAACATCCCCTGTACGCCAACTTCGCCGAATCCGCCCCGGCGATCGGCGCCCGCGTCACCACGCCGGAGGGGGAGGGCCGAGTGGTCGGTCACAGCGTCCCGAGGGACGCGGTCACCGTCCGTCTGGACGCCGACGGCTCGCGCTCCAGGTGCTCCCGCGCCGACGTCTGCGGCTCCCGCCGCGCCTACGACCAACCCCCCACCCCCTGACCACCCCCCCCGCGACCCCGGCACGCTGACCCCGCCCCCAGCCGCGGTGATCAAGAAGTTTTGGCCCTGGAACGGCACTGCGGAGGGCGCAAACTTCTTGATCACCTCGACGGGTCGGGGTGGTCAGGTGAGGGTTACGGGGGGTTCGGCTAGGCGGGGGGTCAGGGGGGTGGTGGGGGTCAGCCAGGAGGAGTCGGGGGACTGGTCGGGGGTGACCTGCCAGTCGCGGGCTACCCGGTCGACGGCGATCGGGTAGAGGGTGAGGGTGCCGTCCGGATCGATGCGCATCCTGACGAAGCCCTTGGCGTCCTCGATTCCCTGCCCGGCGAACAGCTCATTGACGTTCACCCCGAAAGCGCTCGCGAGCAGCAGGTACGCGGCCACAAGTTGGCTGGCCACCAGACCGATCACCGGCAGGTAGACCACTGCCGCGGCTACCGCCGGCAGCGGCCAGGACCAGTCGTGGAACGGCAGGGCGAGCCAGGCCCAGGTGCCGACGGCGGCCAACCCGACGTGCGCCAACCCGTGCCCGACGCCGAGGATCCAGTGCCGGGCGTGCCGCTTGCCGCTGGAACTGGGCGGCTTCGCGAACATCGCCGCCGCGAGCACCGTCACCAGCACCATCAGCACCAACGGCACGCTGAACAGCCGCTGCTCGGAGGCTTCGGACCGGAAGTCGGTCACGCCGGCCATGGAGAGCATCAGCAGGGTTTGCAGCACGCCCAGCAACGTCGAGAAGCCCGGGTTGCGGCGCGGCAGCCGGGCGAAGATCCCCCAGCCGTACCGGCGGGAGCGGGCAGCGTCGGGGTAGCGGCCCGCCAACTCGTACGCCTGCGACGGGCTGGACCGGCGGGCCAGGGTGTCGGGCGGTGGCACCTCGATGCGCTCGGGCAGCTTGTGCGTCGGGTACAGGTAGGCGCCACCGCTGCCGGAGGTGACCAGCTGCCGCCCGTCCGGCCCGGTGTACCGCGCGTAGTGGTGCAGGTCGCCGGAGATCAGCAGCCGGACCTGGGCGCCGGTGGGCGCGACGATGGTCCGGATGAAGTAGTCGATCGAGTCGTACGCGGTCGGCTGGTCGACGGCCTTCACCCAGGCCGGAGCCGGCACCGCCAGGATCACCCGGCTCTGCGGCCCCAGCCGCTTCGCGACCGCGTCGAAGTAGGTGAGCTGCGGGTCGTCGACGTACGAGCCGGACTGGTCGTCGAGTCCGAGCAGCCACCAGTCCGCCGGCAGTTCGGCGGCGAAGTACGACCGGGACTGGCCGGTACGCCAGCCGCCGAAGTGCCGGTCCCGGGTACGGACGAACAGCCGCAGGAAAGCGGTCAGCCCGTCGTACCAGTCGTGATTGCCGGGCACTGCGAAGATCGTCGGCTGCTCCGCCGGGGTGGCCGGCAGTGCCGCCTGGTACGGCCCCTTGCACCGGTCCTCGTACGCCGCGTACTCCGCCGACGGGTAGACCTGGTCGCCACCCATGACCAGGGTCTGTGCCCTGGGCAGCCGGTGCCCGTCCACGATGATCTCCCGCTGGGCGAGCAGGTAGGCCACCGAGTAGGTGGCGTTGAACCCGTCACCCAGGTCGGCCACGTAGTCGAGCCAGAGCCCCCCGTCCGGCCCCACCTGCCGGGAGATCTCCGCGTCCAGCGCCTTCTGCAGCTCCCGCTTGTCCAGGTAGGCCCCGAACAGCATCGCCAGCAGCGTACGCAGGCCGGTGCTGATCAGCAGGAACGGCGCGAGCCACGGCACCGGCTTGCGGGGCGTGAAACCCAGCTCCAGCGGATCGGTGCTGCGGGGTCGCCGCGCCGCCCGACCTCCGGCGGCCTCCCCGGCGTACGGCCCCTGCGGCTGAATCCGATCGCCGGGCGAGGGCCCGACATCGCCCGGTTCGTCGCGAGAGGTGTGATCGTCGGTCATTCGCCGCAGCGTAGTGCGGCCCGGCTGACCCGACGACCCCGGAAACGCCCCGGACGCCCGGTTCATTCGACCCGGCAGCAATCCCGCTCGGCCCCACAGCGGAGCGTGCCGTACACTTGACCACCGTTGCCGCCTTAGCTCAGTCGGCAGAGCGACGCACTCGTAATGCGTAGGTCGACGGTTCGATTCCGTCAGGCGGCTCGGCAACGAAAAGGGCCTCTGGCCTCGGGTGGAAGCCCGAGGGCCAGAGGCCCTTTTCTATGGCTTCACGATCAACAGTGTACGGGGTGGTGTACTACGCCTCATCTTCCTCATCGTCATCGTCACCATCCGTGGCATCGGCCCCCTCGTCACCCATCAGAAGGGTGCCCATCCGGTCCGTGGCATCACGGGTCAGCTCGTCGACGACCTTCGCGTAGACCTGCGTGGTGCGCAGTTCCGTGTGCCCCAGCACCACCTGGACCACCTCGATCGGTACGCCCTGGGCAATCATCAGCGTCGCCGCGGTGCCCCTGGCGTCGTGTAGGCGGACCCTCTTCACGCCAGCGGCGGCGAGCAGATCCACCCACGCCTGGTAGTCCTGGCGGGGATCCAGCGGCCGGCCATCAGTCTGAGTAAAGACATAATCGCCGTCCTGCCACCACTCCGCCGCCGCCTCCTTTTCCGAGCGCTGCTCCTTGCGGTGCTGCTTCAACTTGGCGATCAACGGCTTCGGGATCGGCAGCGTCCGCTCGCTCTTGCCCTTCGGGTCGACCAGCACCAGGCCACCCTTCGACCGCTTCGGGCAGTCAGCCCCTCGCTTCTTGCCGCAGGTGCCATCACAGCCGTGCTCGTAGATTCGCCGCCGCAGCTGCTTCGGGATCTCCATCTCGCCGGTTTTCAGGTCGACGTGCGCCCACCGCAGCCCGAGCGCCTCTCCCTGCCTCAGCCCGAGGGCGAGGGCCACCGACCAGCGCGCCGAATTCCTCACCCCTGCGGTCGCCGCTAGAACCCTCAACGCCTCTGGCTCGGTCAGGTAGGACATCTTCGGCGACTTGCCCGACGGGGCGTCGATCAGCTTCGCCACGTTCCGGGTCACCATGCCGCGCCGCAGCGCAACCTCCAGGGCCCGGGTCATGATGCGGTGCACCTTCAACGCGTGACTCGGGGCTTTGCCCTGCCGCTCCATCGCCAGATACATGGCGTCGAGCTGCTCCGGCTTCAACTTGTCCAGCCGTGTCTTGCCCAGGTGCGGGTAGATCCAGTTGCGGCACTTCGACCGGTAGTCGTAGAGGGTTTCCGGGTTGCACCGGCGCGGCGCGACGTCGGCGAGGTACGTCTCCATCCACGACTGAACGGTCGGCGCCCGTCCCGCTTTCGTCACCGCTCCGGATCGCCGCTGCGCGAGCAGCTCGTCGACGCGTGCGACCGCCTCGTCTTTCGTCTTGCGGCGTACGTGCCGCTGATCGGCCCGGCCGTTCGGCTTGGTGCCGACGGTGACGTAGGCGTGCCACCAGCCGTCGTCGCCCTGCTTGATCGTGGGATAGGGGAGGCGCGGCACGGTCAGTCCTGGCCTGCGGCCTTCCGGCCGTTAGTCCCGCCCTGGCCGATGATGAGCCGCAGCATGTTCCGGATCGACTCCTTACGGCTGTCCGGCACTCCCGGGTTCATCAGCTCCCGCTGAATGGCCCGCAGCTCCGGCTCGAAGGCGGTGTCCGGCTCGGTGCTGGGCTTGCCGTCGACACCCCACCCGAGCGCCCGGTACGCAGCCCGCGACGGAATCTCCAGGCCCTCGCAGAAGGAGTCGACCTGGCTGGGGCGTGGGTCCTTCGACCATTCGCCGTCGCGCCACCGGTAGAAGGTGGTCGAGCCCACGCCGGTGCGACGTTCGATCTCCTTGATGCTGAGACGCCGGTGCTTGGCGTCTTCGAGGGCCTTGGCGACGAAGCGGCCGAAGGCAGCACGACGCGCTTCGAGGGAAGCCATGGGTGCAAGATAGGTCCCGAAGTCGGGACGACTCTCCCGAGATCGGGCAGATGCCCGAGTTCGGCGACGGTGCTCAGGACGAGTCTGCTCGTCGATGACACTGGCTGAACTGGCATGCATGGGTCACACGATACGGCAGATATGCCTAGCCGAATGATGACCGAAAATCTGACGTGTCCCCTTGTTCGGGGAACGCTGGCAGTCGTAGTCTGTCCCCATGTTCGGGAATGAAGACCCTCAGATCCCCGAGAACGGGGAGTCCTCCATCCCGTATCGACTGCTCTACCCGGTGCCTGAGGTGGCTCAACTCTTGAGTCTCTCCGAGCGCGAGGTGTGGCGGCTCATCGATACGGGCCAACTCAAGAGCCGCAAGGTCGGCCGCCGTCGGCTGGTCCACCGAGACCACCTCGCCGCCTTCGCCTCCGCCAGCGGCGAGCCGGCCGAGGTCGCAGCATGAACACCCTCCGCAAGCCCATCAGGACGTCAACCGGGCTGCTCCTCTACGGCCGATGGCCGCAGAACATGCCAACCACGGGGGAGGGGCCCTACATCGCCGCCCTCGCTGACCAGACCCGCGGTGCGTGCGAGGTAAAGCTGCCGGTGGGCCGAGCGGACGTCGTTGCCGAACGCATCGTCTTCGAGGTCGAGCCAGCCAAGCAGTGGCGAACCGCGGTTCGGCAGGTGCTCGGCTACGCCGGGCAGACCCGGCTCACACCGGCAATCGCCCTGTTTGGCCGGGCGGACTACCTGCGCATCTACCTGTTCGTCCGCGACCGCCTGCCCGGCGTGCAGCTCTGGATTCACCGCCACAGGTGGGAGTGGACGACGAGCCGCGTAGCCGCCCAGCGGAAGTACGACCCGGCGCACGACCTCGCCGCCTGAGCACCACCCCGGCGGCCATCCGGCCCCGGAAACACCTAGCGCCCCGCCATCCCGGCAAGGAAGCAGCGGAGCGCCAGATCAGGAAGAAGGTACCCGATGAACGGGACCAACGATCTCACCCGCGCCCTGAACAACGCCCTACACGGCTCCATCGTCGCGATCGGTCAGCTCGTCGACGCGGGTGAGATGACCGCCGAGCAGGCCCTCGCCCGGATCCGCGCCCGACAGGCCGAGACGCAGGCCGCGATCGACGCCGTGCGCACCCAGGACGGTGCCCGGTGAGCGCCCCGATCAGCCCCCGCCGACGACCGGCACCTGCTCGTCAGCATCCGCCGCTGGGCACGCGCCACCGGCTGGACGCACAAGGAGTGCTGGGGCTGGGTCAACGCCCACGACCTCGACGACGCCCGAATCAACGTCACATGGGACGCCAGCACCATCACGGTGCGTCGCTCCAGCGACGGACACAGCTTCTACCCGACCACCGTGCGGGCGGCGACCGTCCGCCAGGCCGTGCAGCGGCTCGTCGCCCTCGACGTCCTGCCCGCCCACATCCTCACGGGCGGTGCGTCATGACGATGCCCGACGGCGTCCCCCAAGGCCCCTGGCACCCCACCGCCCGGCTGGTCGCCCCACTCACCCCCGCCGACCTGGGCCTCGACAGCGACATCGTCGCCCACGCACTCCACCACCTCAGCCCCTACGGCGACCTGACCCCGGCAGCCGCCGCACAGGCCCTCGGATCGTGGTCGCGCCGCGACGAGCTGGAGTCGGAGGACGTCCTCGAGGTCCTCCGCTACTACCGCCCGACCCGGCCGGTTGTCGCCCTGCCGCCGCACCTGCCCGGCCTGCTGCCGCTGGTCGACCCGGCACTGAGGGAGGTGGCTTGAGATGGCCGTCCACGCCCAGATCCTCGACGGTGCGCTACTGCGCATCCCCACTGAGCAGGTACACCCCGGGCCCAACGCCCGCGGGCAGGTCGGCGACGTCTCCGAACTCGCCGTCTCTATCTCCGCCCTCGGCCAGCAGATCCCGCTCATCGTCGAGCAGATTGGCCCCGACCGGTACCGGGTCATCGACGGCCACCGCCGGCTGTCGGCGGTGAAGCTCGCCGGGCTGCCCACCGTCGACGCGGTGCTGCGCCGCACACCCGGCAACGCCGAGCGGATCGTCCGCCAGCTCGCCATGCACACCCAAGCTCGCAGCTTCGACCCCATCGCCGAAGCGCAGGCGCTGCACCACCTGATGTGGGACATGAACATGGGCCGGGAGCAGATCGCCCGCCTCATCGGCAAGTCCCCGGCATGGGTGCGCAACCGGATCGCCCTGCTCCAACTGTCCGACGACGAGCAGGCGGCGGTCGCTCGCGGCGGAATGTCGCTCGGTGAGGCGGCCGGCGCGGTGCGGGAGCACCGCCGCAAGCGCGACGGCGCACCAGTCGTCGAGACGAGGCCCCGCCGTCACTGCTCCACCTGCTCCTGCGGCGGTGCGTCGTGACGTACCTGACCGCCGTCGTCGTCGGACTCGCCGCCGCCCTGCTGCTGTTCGCCGCCTACGCGGCCGGCTACCGGCGGGCCATCCACCGCACCCACGCCGACTTCCGGCGGCTGCGGCAGGCCCTCGACGCCCAGCAGGCATCACTGACCGCCATCCCACCGGACGCCATCGAACACCGGCAGCAGGTTGCCGCCGACCACAAGCGCCGCTACCAGGCGGCCGTGGACCGGCTGACCGCCTACTACCTCGACATGCGCCGGACGGTCCGCCATGGCTGACCGCCACCGCCCCAGCATCCACCTCGCCCAATGCGACTACTGCGGCCGGCGCATCGCCTGGTCCCGCAAACGCCGCCAATGGCTCGCCCTCAACCCGTTCACCTGGATGCGCGGCAGCCAACTCCAACGCCGACTGCGCTGCCCCTCAGCGCCCGCCGGCACCTGGCACGACCCGGCAGAGAACCTCGCCGCCCGCGCCCGCCACGAACTGGACCTGCTGTTCGAGCGGGTGCGCCATGGCTGACCGGCCCACCCGCCTCCACATGGCCGTCCAGGCCGTCACCGCCCTGGCCGCCGCACTCCTCACCCCACCCGCCCGCCGCCGCGCCACCGCACGCCGCGACGTCGAGCGGCACGCCGAACTGCGCATCACCGAAGCCCGGAAGGACAAGCCGTGAGCGACAACAGCGCCATCGAATGGACCGAAGCCACCTGGAACCCCGTCACCGGCTGCACCAAGGTCAGCCCCGGCTGCGACAACTGCTACGCCGAGACGTTCGCCGAGCGGTGGCGTGGCATCCCCGGCCACCACTTCGAGCGCGGCTTCGACCTGGTCCTGCGCCCCGAGCGCCTCGACCAGCCGCTGCGGTGGAAGCGCGGCCGGCGAATCTTCGTCAACTCCATGTCGGACCTGTTCCACGCCGACGTGCCCGACGAGTTCATCGCCAAGGTGTTCGCCGTCATGGCCGCCACCCCGCAGCACACCTACCAGGTGCTGACGAAGCGGCACGGCCGGATGCGTTCGCTGCTCAACAACGCCGAGTGGCGTTCGTCCGTGCTCCTGCGGGAGAGCGTCCTCGACCTGAACGGGCCGGCCCGCGATCTGCCTACCTGGCCTCTGCCGAACGTCTGGCTGGGTGTCTCAGTCGAGGACCAGCAGCGCGCCAACCTCCGCATCCCCGCACTCATCGACACCCCGGCCGCCGTCCGCTGGCTGTCCTGCGAGCCGCTGCTCGGGCCGGTCCAGCTCGACCGCACCGACAAGGACGCGCTCGTCGACGGCGGCATCGATTGGGTTGTCGTCGGCGGTGAGTCCGGCCCCCGATCGCGGCCGATGCATCCGCAGTGGGCGCGTGACCTCCGCGACGAGTGCGTCAACGCCGAGGTGCCGTTCTTCTTCAAGCAGTGGGGCGAGTGGGCGCCGATCCAGCGGCCCTTCGACTACGTCACCGACGACAACCGGTGCCAGGTACTCAGCATCGGCGGCGCGCTGGCCGGTCGGCCCTGGCGCGGCTGGAAGGTGCAGGCCGGGCACGAGCAGTCCGAGGCCATCCGGCGGTACGGCAAGAAGGCCGCCGGCCGCGAGCTGGACGGCCGCACCTGGGACCAGTACCCGACCCGCAACCTCGCCGAGGTGACCCGATGACCACCACGACTCCCGCCCGGATCGGCACCCTCCGCTACCTCGCCGCCGACTGGCAAACCAGGCTGTTCGGCCCCGACCACCCCGGCGCCGACACCGGCTGGATCACCGCCCTCCGCGCGACCAACCAGCCCGAGCAGGCCGAGCGACCCGCCATCGCCTCCGCCCCGCACGTCGAGGTCCACGACCCGCACCTCGGCGTGCTGCGGATCGCCGTCTCCGAGCCCGCCCGCATCTACGAAGCCCTGGCAGGTGTCCGATGAGCACCCTCACCACCATCACCCTCAACCGCGACCCCGCCATCCCACCCATCCTCGGCGAACACCTACTCGACGGACTCGCCGCCGTCCCCTACCTCGACGAACACAACCAGCTCACCCCCCTCGTCATCACCGTCCACGCCGCCACCGGCAACACCTTCGGCAACCCCCTGTGCATCACCTGCCGCCGCGAAAACCTCACCCACCTCACCCACATCGACTGGACCCGCCCCCTCGATCAACTGGACGCAGACCCGGCCACGCACGCCGCCGAACGCGCCGACGAAACCATCGCCGACAAGTGCACCCTCCTGCACCACTGGTGCCACACCGGCGACTGCAAGCCGGCCCGCCGCGGAGGTGTGCGGTGAGCCTGCGACTCATCCTCGGCAGCCGCGACCTCGCCTGGCAGGACCGCGGCCTCTGCAACCAGACCGACCCCGACGCCTTCCACCCAGAGAAAGGCGGCTCACCCGAGCAGGCCAAGCGCATCTGCCGGCGCTGCGAAGTCAAGACCGTATGCCTCCAGTACGCGCTCACCAACCGCGAGGAAGGCGTCTGGGGCGGCACCACGAAGCAGGAGCGGAACAAGATCCTGCGCGCCCGCAAGGCCGGACAGGGGGCGGCGGCATGAGCACCGCGACCATCACCGTCACCGAACCCGGCATTTGGCCCGACATGCCCGAGGCTGCCTATCACGCCGATCCGGTGCCCGCCGGCAGCCTCTCGTCCACCGGCGCACGGAAGATCCTCCGCACCCGGCCCGCCAAATTCCGATACCAGCAGCTCAACCCGCCACCCAGCCGACCCGAGTTCGAACTCGGCAAGGCGTTCCACACCCTCGTCCTCGGCCGCGGCGCCGAACCCGTCGCCGTCGCCGCCGACAACTGGCGCACCAAGGCCGCACGCGAGGAACGCGACGCCCTCACCGCAGCCGGCAAGGTGCCGCTGCTCGAAGCCGACTACCAGACCGCCCAGAACATGGCCGCCGCCGTCCGCAACCACGACGCCGCCGTCAACCTGCTCCACCCCGGCGCGGGCGACCCGGAGCAGTCCCTGTTCTGGGTCGACCAGGCAACCGGAACCTGGCTGCGGGGACGTCTCGACTTCCTTCGCAACCGGGTCACCGGGCGCGTCATCGTCGTCGACCTCAAGAGCTGCGAGTCGGCCGAAGACGAGCCGTTGCAGCGGGCCATCGACCGGTACGGCTACCACCAGCAGGGAGCCCTCTACCTGGACGGCGTCAAGGCGCTCGGCATCGCCCCCGACCCGGCGTTCGTCTTCGTGTTCGTCGAGAAGGACCCGCCGCACCTCGTACGGGCCGTGCAGCTCAACCCGGTCGCCGAGCGTGTCGGCCGCGACCTCAACCGGCAGGCCATCGACCTGTTCGCCGCATGCCAGCGCACCGACACCTGGCCCGGCTTCTCCAACGACATCGAATCCATCGCCCTGCCCGCATGGGTGGAGCGGCAGCACACCAAGGAGATCTGGTGACCAACGCCATCGACCGCATCACCACCCCGAACCTGCCCACCCCGGCGCATCTCGGCCAGGCCACCGCCATCGAACAGTCCCGCGCCATCGCCGAAGTCCAGGCCGCCGTCGTCGCCGCCAAGCAGATGCCCCGCGACGTCGACCGGGCGATCACCGACATGCGCCGGTCCTGCGCTCAGCCCGCCCTCGCCGGCCGCGCGTTCTTCTCCTTCCCCCGCGCCGGGCAGGCAGTGTCCGGTCCGTCGATCCACCTCGCCCGGGAGCTGGCCCGATGCTGGGGCAACATCCAGTACGGGGTCGCCGAGCTGCGCCGCGACGACGCCGCCGGCATCAGCGAGATGCAGGCATTCGCGTGGGACGTCGAAACCAACACCCGCAGTGCGTCGATCTTCATCGTGCCGCACCGCAAGGACACCCAGCGCGGCACCAAGGACATCACCGACCTGCGCGACATCTACGAGAACAACGCCAACCAGGGCGCCCGGCGAGTCCGTGAGGCCATCTTCGCCGTACTGCCCGGCTGGTTCACCCAGGAAGCACAGGACCTGTGCCGGGCCACCCTCGCCGGCCCGGCACCCGACCTCGACAAGAAGATCGACGCCGCCGTCGGTGCGTACGCCAAGCGGGGCATCACCGTCCAGCAGCTGGAGGACAAGCTCGGCGTACGCCGGCCCGAGTGGGGCGGCGAAGAGTACGCCCAGCTCGACATCCTGTTCGGTTCGCTGCGGCGGGGCGAGATCAGCCAGGACGAGGCGTTCCCGCCTGTCCGGGTCACCGCCGGCAGCCTGACCGTCCCGTCCGAGCAGGGCTGACCCATGACCGCCACCGCCCAGCGCAGCCTGCGCCAAACCTGCGACCAGCACAGCAGATACACCCGCGGCTGCACCGGATGCCGGCAACGCTCCGCCCACCGCCGCCGCGTCCGCCACCGACTCGTCGCCTACGGCACCTGGCGCGGCATGGTCGACGCCCAACCCGCCCGGCAACGCGTCACCGACCTGCTCTTCGCCGGATGGAGCCAACGCCGCATCGCCGCCACCGCCGGAGTCGGCCGCTCCGTCGTCGACAACCTCGCCGCCGGGCTGGTCACCCAGATGTACGCCCACACCAGCGACAAAATCCTGCGCCTGGCCGTCGCACCCCGCCAGCCCACCGGATACGACCGCATCGACGGCACCGGTGTCGCCCGCCGGTTGCAGGCGCTCACCGCCCTCGGGCACCCCGTCGTCAAGCTCGCCGCCGAGCTGGGCGTCAGCGGACAGTCCGTCCGCCGGTGGCGGCGGCGCCGCTACCCGGACATCAGCGCGGTCCGCGCCCAAGCCATCCGTGACCTGTACGACCGGCTGTCACACATCCCCGGCACCTGCCAGCGCACCCGCGACGAGGCGACCCGCAACGGATGGCACGGGCCGCTGGTGTGGGACGACGACACCATCGACGACCCGACCGCGCAACCCGACCTCGGCAACAGCAGCGCCGACGACGACCTGATCGACGAGATCGCCGTCGACCTGGCCCTCACCGGCCAGCAGGTGCGGCTCACCCGCGCCGAACGTGACCGGGCCATCGCCGTCGGACTCGCCCGCGGCCTCACCTCCGCCGCCATCGCCGACCGGCTGCACATCTCCGGCAGCACCGCCAACCACATCGCCAACCGCATCCGCAACCAGGGCGCCTGATGACGGCCCGCCCTGACACCGGAACCGGCCGGGACACCCGCGCTCACGTCGCGGCAGGGCGCCACACCACCACCAGCACACGACCACCCAGGGGGGACCTGATGACCAGCACCGCCCCGAGCGCCGGCGGCATCCTCGCCGCCAGCGCCGCCCTACAGGGCCCTCAACAGACCTTCACCCGCGAGCAGGTCGCCTACCTGATGCACCTGGCGTACGACGCCGGGCGCACCGCCACCGTCCTTGACGACGTGGCCCGTGCCCACTGCACCGCCCTCGACGCCGACACCCTGCGCCGCACCTTCGAGCAGCGGGTCGCCGACGAACTGGCCGCAATGGACCAGGCCGCCCGGGCACGGGCCAAGCGGGAACGCCGCCCGTACCGGATCTATCCCGGCGGCGCCGTCGACTGGGAAACCGGCGAGCCGGTGCGGCACCTCAAGGCGGCGGCATGACCACTACCGCCGAAGGGTTCAACCCCTTCCCACCTGATGACCCACACCACGCTGCGTTCGCCGCCGCCGAGGCACAGGAGACCATCGTCGGCACCGCCTACGACTCCGAACTGTGGCCCGAAGGCTGGGAGCGGTACGAACCCGCCGCCGACGTCGCCACCCAGGCACTCAACGCCGGCGCCACCACCGTGCCGCTGGTCAACCTACCCGACGACTTCTGGTCCGCCCGGCCGCTGTTCAAGGCCGTGCGGGAGGCCGCCTGGGCGTCGATCACCTCGGCCGACGCCGTCCTCGGGTCGATGCTCGCCCGGGCCGGGGCCATGGTCGACCACCGGATCAAGTTCGACTCCGGCCGCGGCCCGACCGGCTCGCTCAACACGTTCGTCAACCTGATCGGCCCGTCCGGTGCCGGCAAGACCGAAGCGATGCGCACCGCCACCCGACTGCTGCTGCCGCCCCGCTACCTGGCCCGCCTCGACGGCAGCAGCGACCCGGAGTTGTTCCGCGACGGCATCGGTCTCGGCACCGGCGAAGGCATGGCCGAGGCGTACATGGGCTGGATCCAGCGGGAAACCGGCGAACTCGACCGCAAGGGCGAACCGAAGACGGAGAAGGTCCGCGCCCAGGTCCGCCACAACGCGTTCTTCTACGCCGACGAGGGTCAGACCCTCACGAAGATGATGAAGGAACGCCAGGGCACCACCGTCGGCATGGCGATCCGCACCGCCTGGACCGGTGGTGCGCTCGGGCAGGCCAACGCCCGCGAGGAGAACACCCGGTTCCTGCCGGACGGCTCCTACTCGATGGGTCTGTTGATCGGCTACCAGCCGAACATCGCCCAGGATCTGCTCGCCGACGGTGGGCCGGGCACCCCGCAGCGCTTCCTGTGGCTGTCGGCGATCGACCCGAACATCCCCGACGAGCCGGTGCCGCTTCCGGATCCGGTCCGGATCACTCTCGGCGAGCCCGGCCCGGCCGGCGCGGCAGTGGTGTCGTTCCCGCCGGACCTGCGAGCGCAGCTGCGGCGTGAGCAGTTGGCCCGACAGCGCGGCGAGGTCGTCGTCGACGAACTGGACTCGCATGTGCCGCTGATGCGGTGCAAGCTCGCCGCCCTTCTGGCGCTGCTCGACGAGCGGTTCGAGGTCACCTGGGACGACTGGGAGCTCGGCGGGCTGATCTGGGCGACGTCGTGTGCGGTCCGGGACCGGCTGATCGAGTTCGGTCGGCAGGAGGCGGAGCGGAACCGGCTGGCTCAGATCGAGCGGCGCCGCCAGGAGGCCGTAGCGGTTCGGCTGGCGGAGCGCGGTGTCGACTCGTCGACGGAGCGGGTGGCGGCGTGGATCTGCGACAAGGTCCGCGAGCGGGAGCGGATCGCGAAGGGCAAGTTGCGCAAGCTGCTGGCTGCTCGGGACCGGGATTGGTTCGAGCCGGGCCTGGCGCACGCCGAGGCCCTGAGGTGGGTCCGCATTGATGACGACCGCTACCTGACGCCGGGTCCGGCGCGCGTGGACAGGGGGGGTGGACAGGTGGACACGTGTCCACCCCTGGGGGCCGAAAACGGGGGTCCGGGGGATGAGTGACGAAATGACTACAGAGCGTCATAACGGCCCTGACCATATAAAAGAAAGATCAACTAACAAAAAAACCCCTGACTACACGACGCGCGCGAGGCAACCCCGCCAGGGGTGGGGGGTGGACGTGTCCACCTGTCCACCCCCCACCCCCGATGTCCACCCCTCCGAGCCCGAGCCCGTCGGCCCCATCGCTGCCAAATACCTCGACCAGCTCGCAGCGCAACAGGGCCTCCCCGACCTCGCCACCCGGCAACGCGAAGCCCTCGACCGACTCCGCCGCCAAAAGCCCGCCATCCGCACCCGCAAGGAGACGCAGCCATGAAGCGCCGCCCACGCGACATCGGCACCGCCGCCGAAACCGCAGTCGTCAAGATCCTCACCGCCAACGGCTTCCCCCAATGCGAACGCCGAGCACTCCGCGGCACCCACGACGCCGGAGACCTCACCGGCACCCCCGGCATCTGCTGGTCCGTGAAAGGCGGCGAACAGGCCCGCGCCGCCAGCGACCTCCAGATCGAACGCTGGCTCGCCGAACTGGCCACCCAGACCGTCAACGCCAAGGCCGACGCCGGAGTCCTGGTGGTGCAGCGCCGGGCAGTCGGCGAACAGAACGCGCACCGGTGGTGGGCGGTCATGCCCGCCTTCCAGCTCGCCAGCCTGGCTGCCGGTAACGAACCGGCCGTTCCCAACGGCTTCCCCGTTCGGATGCTGCTCGCCGACGCCATCACCCTGCTCCGCGCCGCCGGCTACGGCCGCCCCGCCGTCGCCCCCTACCGGCCGGCCGGGGCAATCGACGCCACCACCGTCCACCTGCCCGCCTGAGGAGACCACCATGACCGACTTCGCCACCTACCTCACCCAGACCGAACGCGCCCAGCTCGACGCCCGAGCCGCCACCGCCGAAGGCGAACGAGACGACGCAATCGAAGACCGCAACCAACAGCGCGCCCGCGCCGAGAAAGCCGAGCGGGAACGCGACAGCCTCGCCCGCCGCCTCGCCACCCGCTGGACCGAGCTGGAGCAGGCCCGCGCCGACCGCGACCAGTGGGAACAGACCGCCGGCCAGCTCGCCAAGCAGCTCGACGAGATGCGCGAAGCCCGCGACGTCCTCCGCCACCGCCTCGAACTGCTCACCGCCGAGAACGCCCGACTCCGGCAGCGGCTCGGTGGGCACGCCGACACCCTGGCGGAGCTGCGGCACCTCGACGAGCAACGCGACCGGATCATGGCCCGGCTCGACACCGCCCCGGTTCCCACGGTGCGCGCAGGAGAGCCTCCGCGGCTGGGGCTACTCCACCTGGACCGGGGTGCTCAACGCCGCCGACTACGGGGTGCCGCAGACCCGCGAACGGGCCATCCTCATCGCCTCCCGCCTCCGGCCCGTCCACCAGCCGGAGACCACCCACGAAGCAAACCCACCGGCCAGCGTGCTGTTCGGCGTTCGCCGGCCATGGGTGACCATCGGCGAGGCCCTCGGCTGGGATGGTGTCGACAGGCCCGCCCGCACCGTCTCCGGCAACCGGGCACCGCGCTGGGCGTACGGCCAGGCGAACAGCTACGCCACCGGCTGGACGCTCGCCCACGACGCCCGGCCCAACGCCACCACCCGCACCCTCGACGAGCCCGCCGCCACGATCATGTGCTCCCGGCCGGGCAACCTCCGCTGGGTCGGCGAGGAAACCCGGCAGGTCGGCTACCGCGAGGCCGGGATCCTTCAGGGCTTCCCGCCGGACTATCCGTGGCGCGGCAACAAGACGTCTCGGTTCCGCCAGATCAGCAATGCCGTCCCGCCCGGCCTCGCCGCCGCGGTCCTCGCCGTCGCCGCCGGCATCACCACCACAGCCACCACCCGCACAGCCTGAGGGAGCACCGTGACCCCGCACCACCTCACCGCCGCCGCCGCCGCCGAGTCTCTCCGCGACGCCCAACGGGTCCTCGCCCGCCGCGCCACCGCCGAGGCCCGGCAGCGCGGCGAAGCCCTCATCGCCGCCGGGCCCATCTCGTCCCCGACCTACGGGTCACGTCACGCCGTGGGCGGTCACGCCGACCCGGTCATCGCCACGCTGACGCTCTCCCGGGCCTCGGCGCATGAGACGACGTGGCTGGAACTTCTACGCCGGCTTGACGGCAAACTGAGCTGGCTCGCCGACACCATTCACGCCGGCAGCGGCCCCACCCCCGTCGGCCGCATCCGCGACACCATCCCCCGCCTGCTGCCCGGCACCGCCCGCATCGTCGCCCGCCACCTGGCCGACGAAGACGCGTGGGTGCGCGCCCTGCCCGGCGACTGGCCCACCAACCGCCGCCCACTGCCCGGCGTGCCCTGCCCCCACTGCGGGCAGCGGCAGCTCCAGGTGCAGTGCGCCGGCCCGGTCGACGTGTGGACGGTCGTCTGCGCCACCGGACAGCTGTGCGTCGGTGCCGGCTGTGGGTGCGGGATGGCGGCGGCGGTGGAGGGTGCCCCGCACATCTGGCGGCGCGCAGACGTCATCGGCGCGGCCGCGACAGCCACGCCGACCCCGACCAACTGACCCGAGAGGACCGAACGTGGAGATCACCACGCGAGTCACCGAGTACACCGTCTGCGCGCTCCCCGAAGACCACATCGACGCGGACATCTTCGCCATCACCGTGGCGTACCGGGGCCACGGACTCTGGGCCGTCCTACGCGGAAAGCGCTGCCTTGACGCTGGCGGCACCTGGTGGTGGGAGCCCATCCCGTCGGAGCGCACCGACGAGTGGAAGGCCGCGAACCGCTTCGACGAGGAGACCGCGCTCCGGCTAGCACGCGAGGCTGCGCCGACCGTTGTCGTCAACGGCTGGACCGCCGAATCGGTGCTCGCGCAGTCGAAGGAGATCGAGAAGCGGCACGGACTGACGCCCTCGTAAGTGCCGGTCTGATGGCACCCGATACCAGTCATTAACGGGTTTCAAGGTCAACCATTCACAGGAAATGACCAGGAAACGAGCATCATAATGACCATTATTGTGCGCGGCCGGAGGCAGATCATGATCCATCACGACGGGCACGACTACGGCCAGGCAGCCGACATCGCCGCAGCCCTCGGCGCCGACATCACCGCCGAACGGGTCCGCGACTGGGCACGCCGCTCCCGCAAGGGAAAGGGCAAGCTCGCTGGCATGCTGCCCGGCCACCACCTCCCCGGCCAAGGACGCGGCACCACCTGGTACCGACTCGACCACGCCGCCCAGGTGGAACGCGCCACCCGCCTCGAACGACGCGGACGGCAACGCACCCGGCAGGTCGAGTTGACGCAGGCCGCCTGACCGCGCGATCATCTTTCACACATCCACTGCTCAGGTGGACTATGCCCACAGCCCGGTAGAGGTCGACCACCCAGGTCCCCGCCGGGCTGACGCACGTCCAGGGCGAGGACAGTGCAGGGTGCGGGGTGGGAAGCGGGCAGGCTGTTGTCGGTGACGGCCTGCCCGCACACCACCACGCCAGACGCAGCGCGAGGTGACAGCCAATGCCGCCACGCAAACCCCACCGCAGCCAACCCACCACCACCCAGCAAGGACTCGGCTGGGAGCACCAGCAGGCACGGGCCCGGGACCTACCCAAGGCGTACGGCACCCCCTGCCCCCACTGCGGCAAGCCGATGCTGCGAGGACAAGACCTCGACTACGACCACGAGATCCCCCGCGCGCTCGGCGGACACCACGGCCCACGCCGCTTCCTCCATGCTCATTGCAACCGCTCGCTTGGGTCGCGGCTCGGCACGCAGCTACGCAGAGCGCGACGCGACACACCAACGCAGCGTCACTCGCGACGTTGGTGAGCAGGAGCGGGAGGGCCAGGGGGAGGGGGTCGGCACGGATCATGACCAGGCCCTGACCCGCCCCCGCCTCAGGGAAATCTCCCCCCGCGTTCGATCTTGGAGGCGGCCTGGTGGCTCTGACCAATGCCGAGCGGCAACGCCGGTATCGCGAGCGTAGGCGTGCTGAGCGGCAGAAACAGGGTGGCGTTACGTCGGCCGTGACGGTCGCGGAGGGGCGTAACGCCGTTACGTCGGTGCCGGAGTTGGGAACGCGGGGCCGCAGGCTGTGGCAGCAGGTCAGCGGCGAGGTCGGGGAGCTGCGGCCGGCTGAGGCGGTGCTGCTGGAGGAGGCGTGCCGGATCGCGGACCGCTTGGACGTGCTCGACCGGATCCTCCGGGGCGATGAGGACGCGTGGATGCGTCTGCACTCGGCGAACGAGGACGGGTCGATCGTCAAGGTGGTGCTGAACAACGCGTTGGCGGAGTCCCGGCAGCAGGCGGTGGCGCTCAAGCAGCTGCTGGCGGAGCTGCGGCAGGGCCGGGCGGCCAGTAAGCAGCCGCAGGGCGGCAGGAAGCCGCCGGAGCAGCCGGGAGGTGTCGGTGGCGGTGGAATCACGGACCTCACCGCTCGGATTGCTCGGCGGACGCAGGCCACGGGTTGACACGCAGCCGGCCTCGGTCGACTCGTACGGCCCGGAGACTATCGAGCTGATGCGCCGGGCCGGCATGCCGCTGGATACCTGGCAGGAGGACTCCATCACGGCGATGCTGGCGGTCCGTGAGGACGGCCGGTGGGCGTGCTTCGAGTTCTGCGAGTGGGTCAGCAGGCAGAACGGCAAGGGCTGCCTGTTGGAGGCGCGGGCGCTGGCTGGTCTGCTGCTGATCGGTGAGCGGCTGATCATGTGGTCGGCGCACGAGTACAAGACCGCCATGGAGTCGTTCCGTCGGGTGATCTGGCTGGTGGGCCGGCTCGGCACGAAGCTCAACGACAACCTGTACGACCTGGACGGTGTGCTCCTCAAGGTGATCAACACCAACGGCGAGGAGTCCATCGAGAGGTTGGACACGGGTGCCCGGATCAAGTTCGTGGCGCGGTCGAAGGGTAGCGGCCGAGGGTTCAGTGGTGACGTCAACCTGATCGACGAGACCTTCGCGTACACATTCGTGCAGCAGTCCGCGCTGATGCCCACCATGAGCGCGCGGCCGAACCCGCAGATCGTCTACACCTCGTCGCCGCCGCTGACCGGTGACACCGGCGAGGTCATGTACCTGCTGCGACACCGCGGCGATCCGACCGCGCCGCGCGGCGCCGACGATGAGCCGTGGGAGCAGGATCCGGCGCTCGGCTACCGCGACTGGGGTCTGGGCGGCGGCCTCGACTTGCTCGATGGCGTCGACCTGGACGATCTGCTGCTGTGGGCTGCGGCGAATCCGTCGTTGGGGATCCGGATCAGCGTCGAGCATGTGCGCCGGGAGCGGCGGTCGATGCCGCCGGAGGACTTCGCCCGGGAGCGGCTCGGTATCTGGCCGCGTCGGGCCGGTGGTGACACTGGTTGGCAGGTCATTGCCGAGAACGCCTGGCTGGCCCGCCAGGACGCGCAGGCGGTGATGGGTGACCCGATCACCCTGGCCGTGGATGTGACGCCGGATCGGACGTGGGCGGCGATTGCAGCTGCTGGTCCGCGCCTGGCTGGCGGCCGGGTGGCCGATGTGATCGACCACCGGCCGGGGACCGGCTGGGTGGTGCCGCGGCTGGTGGAGCTGGCCGCACGGCACGGCCCGCTGGTGATCGTGTGTTCGGACAAGGCGGTCGCCGATCAGGCGGAGGGTGCCGAGCTGCCTGACGGCACGAAGCTCAAGGTGGTTCGGGCGGGGGCGGCGGACATGGCCGCCGCTGCTGCGGCGCTCTACGACGCGGTCGCTGGCACGGCCCCGGATCTGTGGCATCTGGGTCAGCCGGCGCTGTCGACGGCGGTGGCGGGTGCGACGCAGCGGCCGATCGGTGACGGCTGGGGTTGGAATCGCCGGTCGATCACGGTGGACATCTGCCCGCTGGTGGCTGTGTCGCTGGCTGTGTGGGCTCTGGGCACGGTGCGCCTTCATGCGCCGTCGTTTACGCCGTTCGCGCTGACCTGATGAGGGAGAGGGAGGGCCATCTGTCGTGACCTCCTACTCGCATCAGCGCGGGTTGTGGTTGCCGGAGGGTGAGGAGTCGGTGCGGAGCAGCCTGTCGATGCAGGACTTCGCCGACATGTTCAGCTTCGGCGGCACCGCGTACCCGCTCTTGCAGACGTCGATGGGCACGCTCAACGAAGAGGCGATCGGGGCGACGCTCAGCCAGGTGGCACGGTCTAACGGGCCGGTGTTCGCCCTGACGTTGGCCCGGATGCAGTTGTTCGCTCAGGGCCGCTTCCAGTGGACGAGGTGGGAGCGCGGGGCGCCGACGGACCTGTTCGGCTCGCAGGAGCTGACGGTGCTGGAGCGGCCGTGGCCGGGTGCGACGACAGCGGATCTGCTGGCGCGCATGGAGCTGGACATCACGACGGCCGGCAACTCGTACACCCGCCGGCTACGCCGCAATCGGCAGTCGCGGTTGGTGCGGCTGCGCCCGGAGTGGATGTACATCATCCTCGGCTCCGAGGAGGACGCCAACCGGCCGGAGGAAGCGGCGGACGTCGAGTTGCTCGGCTACGCCTACCGGCCGCCGAACGGGCAGATGACGGTGCTGCTGCCGGACGAGGTGGCGCACTATGCGCCCCTGCCCGACCCGGACGGCGTCTACCTGGGCATGAGCTGGTTGACACCGGTGATCCGCGACATCTCCGGCGACAACCTGATGACCGACCACAAGCGGGCTTTCCTGCGCAACGCGGCGACACCGAACATGGTCGTTCGGTTCGACCCGGGCATTTCGGTGCAGGCCGTGAAGGACTTCAAGGAGGTCTTCGAGGCCGAGCACAAGGGTGCCTGGAACGCGTACAAGACGCTCTACCTGGGCGGTGGCGCGGACGCCAAGGCTGTGGGCGCCGACATGAAGCAGCTCGACTTCGCGGTCGTCCAGGGCAAGGCCGAGTCCCGGCTGGCGTCGGCCGCCGGTGTGCCGCCGTCCTGGGTCGGATTCAGCGAGGGTTTGCAGGGCAGCGCGCTGAACGCCGGCAACTTCACCGCGGCACGGCGGCGGCTGTCGGACGGCACGCTCCAGCACCTGTGGGCGCACGCTGCGGCGTCGCTGGAGGTGCTGCTCGACCGGCCGGACGACGGGGCGAGCCTGTGGGTGGCCACGAAGGGCATCCCGTTCCTTCACATGGACGCCCAGGACGCCGCGAAGGTGCAGTCCACCGAGGCGTTGACCATCACTGCGTTGGTTCGGGACGGCTTCACCGCGCAGAGCGCGATCCAGGCGGTGCAGACCTCGGACTGGTCGCGGCTCGTGCACACCGGCCGGGTCAGCGTGCAGCTGCAAACCCCCGGCGAGGGGGACGACAGCGCCGGGGAGGCGCCTCAGGGAGGAAGCGCGACATGACTACGGACGTCGCGGTGGATCCGCGTCAGGTGCTGCGTTCGCAGGTGCGGGCGCATTTCTTCGAGTTCCGGGCCGTTGAGCCCGGCGACGGCGAGCGCGCCGACGGGCGGACGTTGGAGGGCTACGCGGCCGTCTTCGACCAGCCGACGGTCATCGAGTCGTACGCCGGGACCTTTGAGGAGACCGTGGCGCGGGGCGCGTTCCGTAAGACGCTGCGGGAGCGTAAGCCGGTCATGCAGTTCGACCACGGCAACGACAAGCGGGTCGGTACCGCCCCCATCGGCAGCATCGACGAGCTGTACGAAGACGATGCTGGCCTGTTCGTGCGGGGCCGGCTGCTCGACACGCCCCGGGTGGAGGACATCCGGCAGGCCATCGAGGTCGGCGCGATCCGCGGCATGTCGTTCAAGTTCCGGGTGATGCAGGACCGGTGGATCGACCGCAACGGCAAGAAGATCCGCGACGACGAGCTGGCCGACCTGCTGGAGGATCCGGGCGAGCGTGGCCCGATCCGGCGGGAGATCACCGAGGTGCAGCTGTTCGAGTTGGGGCCGGTGGTGTTCCCCGCCTACGAGCAGACCTCTGTCGGTGTGCGGTCGTCACTGCCGGCTGGGTCGCCGTTCAACCCGAACGCTCTCGCGCTGCGTGGCGTGATCGCCCAGTTCGGCCTCGACGCCCGCTGCATCAAGCGGCACCTGGGCGTGTTCGACGCCGACGCCCGACGGGCCTTGGCTGAGGAGATCGCGGGCACCTTCCCGGAGCTGCTGGAAGTGCTGGCGGCCCGCGCCGTTACCCCGCCCGCTGAGGGCGACACCGAGACCACTGCCGAGCCGGCCGCCGAGGTCACTGGGCAGAGCAAGACCACCGCCGAGCCGGCCCCGGCCACTCGGCAGCGTTCCACCGAGCCGGTAGCGCGCCACTCGGGCCGACCACTGCGAGAGGCCAGCTGGTACCTCGCACCCCGACACTGAACAGGAGCTGACGATGCCGGAGGAGATCCGCAGCATCGAGGACCGCGAGGCGCGCATCAAGGAGATCGACCAGCGCTTGGCGGAGATCGACGAGGAGTACGCCAACGAACTCATGCCGGAGAGCACCCGGCAGGAGTGGAACGATCTGAACGCCGAGCGGGACGAGCACGCCGCGACGGTGACGGAGCTGCGGGCCCGCCGGGAGCGGCTGGGTCGGCTGGCCGCCGCCGAGCGCGGCGTGGAGCGCAGCGTCGTGGATACGCCGGAGTTCGTCCGTCGCCGCGGCGAGGACGAGATTTTCGACCTGACGGCGGCCCGGTTCGCGTCCCGGTCGGACGAGGAGTACCGGGACCGGCTGCACGACAACGCGCGCCGGGTCATCGAGCGCAGCGCGTTCCCGGGGTCGAAGCGGGAGGCGGCGCAGGCCCGTGCGGCGGAGCTGCTCGACACGGTCGACGACGAGCGGGGCACCCTGGCCCGGCGGATCATCGCCACCGGCAGCCCGGTGTACGAGCGGGCGTTCGGCAAGGCGGTGATCGCCCGGTCCACGAGCGGTCTGTCCGGTGAGGAGCAGCGGGCGCTGTCGCTCGGGTCGGACGCGGACGGCGGGTACGCGGTGCCGTTCCAGCTGGACCCGACGGTCATCCTGACCGACGGCGGCAGCACCAACCCGCTGCGGCAGATCGCCCGGGTGGAGCGGATCGTCGGCAAGGAGTGGCAGGGCATCACGTCCGAGGGCGTGGTGGCGACCCGTACGCCGGAGGTCCAGGAGGCCACCGACGACGCGCCGGACTTCGACCAGCCGACCGTCCGGCCCAGTGCCGTGCACGCGTTCGTGCCGTTCTCGATGGACCTCGACGCCGACTGGCCGCGGCTGCGGACGGAGCTGCGGCGGATGCTGGAGCGGGCGAAGGAGAACGAGGAAGCCGAGTCGTTCATCAACGGCGACGGTGAGCTGATCTCCGGCGGTGGCCACAACCCGGAGGGCATCGTGGCGGGCCTGCCGGCCGGGTCGGAGGTCGACGACGGCGGCAGCTTCACCAGCGAGACGCTGTACGAGATGGAGGCCGGCGAGGACGGCCTGGACCCCGGGTGGCGGGCCAACGCCCGCTGGCTGGCGAACAAGGCCATCTACAACCTGGTGCGGCAGTTCGGTGACACCGACGGCGCGGACCTGTGGGTGCGGCTCGCGGCGGGGCAGCCGTCGGAGCTGATCGGCTACCCGGCGCACGAGGCGTCGCGGATGTCGGCGACGCCGACCGGCCGGTACCTGGTGTTCGGGGACTTCTCCGAGTTCCTGATCGTCGACCGGGTCGGCATGAACGTCGAGCTGGTGCCGCACGTGTTCGGCGCGTCGCGCCGGATGCCGACCGGCCAGCGGGGCATCTACGCCCGCTGGCGCAACAGCACGAAGATCCTCGTCCCGGAAGCGTTCCGGGTCGCGGTCGCCGGGTCCTGACCCACACTCGCCCCGGCCGGCATTCCACCCCCAGGGGATGCCGGCCGGGCCAATCTCCGAGGGAGGGTCGCCGTGGGTGACCTGATGGTGGCCCGCACATCGGGCGTGATCATGCACAAGGGTCGGCGGCACACGATCCGCCGCGGGCAGACGATCGGACGGAAGGGGCATCCGGTGGTCGATGGCCATCCGCGCCTGTGGGAGCCGCTGCGGGTGCACTACGACCTCCCAGGTGAGGGCGTGGAGCAGGCGACGGCCGCCCCTGGTGAACTGCGCGACCTGCCGCCGGTGCCGGCCGGCCCGCAGCGTCCGCCGACGTCGGGTCCGGGTTCCGGGGTGGAAGCGTGGCGGAAGCATGCCGCCGAGGTCACTGGCACCCCGGCAGAGCAATGGGCGGGCAAAAGCCGGGACGAGATCATGAAGGCGCTCGGTGACTGACGGCCCTTCGTGGTCGATCCTGATCCCGACCATCGGTCAACGCGCCGACCTGTTCGCCCGCCTGCTGGACGTGCTGCTGCCGCAGCTCGACGCCCATGCCGGCCGGGTGCGGGTGCTGGCTTGGTGGAACAACGGCACACCTCGGCTGACCGACATCCGGCAGACGCTGATGCGGGACGCCGGCACCGACTACGTGTCGTTCGTCGACGACGACGACCTGGTCGAGCCGGACTTCGTCGACGCCATCGTGGCCGCACTCGCGTCCCGGCCCGATCACGTCGGGTTCCAGGTGGCGTACCACGTTGACGGAGATCTGCGGGAGGTGTGCGATCACAGCCTGCGGCATCGCCGCTGGTACCGGGACCGGGCCAAGGGTCTGTTGCTTCGGGATGTGACGCACCTCGACCCGATCCGCCGGGATGTTGCGCTGCGGGGCGACTTCCGGAAGACGCGGAAGGGCTGGGCTGAGGACCGGGTGTGGGTGGCGCAGGTCCGCCGCCATCTGCGGACCGAGGAGTACATCCCCCGGGTGCTGTACCACTACCTGTACTCGCCTGCCGGGTCGGCGTGGCAGCACCCCGAGCGGCTCCAGCAGGGCGGCTCCCGGCCAACGGTCGAGCATCCGTTCTTCGCGTGGCATCCGGAGTCGTCGTGAGGCTGGTGGTCACCGGGTCGGGTCGCTGCGGCACCAAATACCTGTCGGCGCTGCTGACGGCTGCTGGTGTGCCATGCGGCCACGAGCAGGTGTTCAACGCCGACGGGCCGCCGGTGTGGCCGGCGGGGCTGCGGGCTGATTCGTCGTGGATGGCGGTGCCGCATCTGCCGCTGTCGTGCCCGGTGGTGTTGCTGGTGCGGCATCCTCTGGCGGTGGTCCGGTCGTGGGTGGAGATCGGCTTCTTCACCCACGACGCCGGCAACCCGACGCACGGGCCGCTGCGCCGTTTCGCTCCGCAGGTGTACGAGGAGACGACGCCGGCTGACGCGGCGCTGTCGATGTGGCTGCACCTCACCCGGGCGGCGCTGCCCCACGCCACCCGGGTGGTCCGGATCGAGCACCTCGACGCCCGGCGGGCGTACCGGCTGCTGCGGTGGGCGGGCGCCCGAAGTCGTCCAGCTCGGGAGGCGGTCCGGTCGGTGCCGCCGCGGATGAACCGGCACGAGGAGATGCGGCAACGGACGGGCCTGCGTCACCAGCCGGCATGGGCGGTGCATCGCCCGGAGCTGGCCGACGCAGCGCGTCGGCTGGCGGTGGATGTTGGTGTCGACCCTGATGAGGTGCCCGATGTCTGACCTGCTGGTGATCGTGCCGTCGCGGGGCCGCCCGGAGTCGGTGGCCCGGATGGCGAAGGCGTGGCGAGAGACGGGCGCGCACGAACACGCGCAGCTCGTCTTCGCCATCGACGCCGACGACCCGCGACGCGACGACTACTACGTGACGGACTTGCCCCTGGGCGGCGTGGACGAGGTGGTGTTCTTCCACGAGCTACCCGCATGGAAGCCGATGGTGCACAAGCTGAACGAGTGCGCGATGGCTGCCATCGGGGTGCACCACTGGTCCGCTGTCGCCTTCATGGGTGACGATCACCTGCCGCGCACGCACGGTTGGGCCAAGCGCTACCTCGACGAGCTGCGCCGGCTGCGGACCGGCATCGTGTACGGCGACGACGGCTACCAGGGCGGCGGGCTCCCCACCCAATGGGCGATGACGTCGGACATTGTCCAGGCGCTCGACCGCATGGTGCCGGCACCCGTCGAGCACCTGTACTGCGACAACAGCATCCTGGCCCTCGGTCAGGCCGCACGCTGCATCAAGTACCTGCCGGACGTGCTGATCGAGCACATGCATCCGGTGGCCGGCAAAGCCGAGCAAGACGACCAGTACCGGCGGGTCAACTCCCGTGAGCAGTACGGCCGGGACCGGTCCGCCTACCACCGGTGGCGGCGTGACGGGCTGCGCGATGACGCCCGGCGAATCCGGGAGCTGAGGAGGCAGGGCTGATGGTCGACGTGGGCGGCACAGTCCGCCTCCAGCACACCGTCCGCGATGCCGCCGGTGAGCCAGCCGACCCGGCGACGGCGACGCTGCAAGTCCGCCTGCCGGACGGCACGGTGGCGGAGCCGCCGGTGACCCTACCGACGGACGGCTCCGGGCTGCTGGTGCACGACTTCGTGGCGACGGTGCCGGGCCGGCATGTGGTGACCTGGTCGACCACCGTCCCGGCTACGGCGTACGCGGACGTGGTCAACGCGGTCGACTCGGAGTGGTCGGCGATCGTCGGCCTGGCCGAGGTGAAGCGGCATCTGAACATTCCGGCCACGGATACCACTGACGATGAGGAGTTGCGCGGTTTCATCCTGTCCGCGAGTGCGGTGGTGGAGGACGTCGTGGGGGTCGTGGCCCGGCGGACCGTCACCGAGACTGCGTCGGGTGGCAGTCGGCACATCATCTTGGAGCGTCCGCCTGTGCTTGAGGTGGCTGAGGTGCTCGCCGACGGGCAGGCGGTCGACGCGGGCGACTACACGTGGTCGCCGTCTGGGCTGCTGGCCCGCCGGTCGGGGTCGTGGCCGTCGGGCCTGCGCAACGTCGAGATCATGTACGTAGCGGGGAAGACGGTCGTGCCGCACAACATCGTGGATGCGACGTTGGAGTTGATCCGGATCAACTGGCGTCCGCAGGCCGGCGGCAACTACAGCAGCTTCGACGGGGGGCGCGGGGACGACTTCGGCAACGCTGGCCTGGAAGCATCGTTGCAGGGAAACCTGCGGCTCGGGTTCTTCGTACCCAACACGGTGATCCAACGACTCCAACCTGACCAGCGCGGTCCGGTGGTCCTGTGAAGCAGGAGATGGAGCAAGACGCCGTGCGTGCTCTGATTCGTGAAGCGATCGACGTTGAGTGGCATCGGCGTATTGCTGAGCAAACCGCCGACACCCCCGCCGGTCACATCGACGCGCTGACCGATGCCGTGATGGCCAGCCTCGCCGAGGCGCGAGAGCCGGGCGCGCACCCGTGGCAGGAGTACAACGAGCACGGCAACACCTGCCAACACCCGGGCTGCCGGCTGACCGAGGACGAACATCCAGAGGGAGGCGGGTGATTCGCGATGGGCAGCAGCATTCCGGGCGCACTCGACTACCTGGCCCGCGAGACCCGCGCCCTCGACGCCGTCAAGGATGCCCGAGCCGCCGTCTCCGACGGGTGGCCCACCGAACGCACCGACCAGATGATCGCCCTCGGTGTGCTGCCCGAGGACGAGGACACCACCACGGTCCGCGCCTGGGCTGAGCTGTCCCGCGAGGAGTACGAGAACGTCGAGGTGCCGGCGATCATCGCGGTACGCCGCGCCGGCAGCACCGCAGCGTCTGATGCTCGACGTGACGCGTTCGTGCTCTTCGACGCCATCCAGACGCTGATCCGATCCGACCGGCGGTTCGGCGGTGCAGTAGTGCCGGGCATGCCGGTCCGGATCGCCCGGTCATCGGTGTCGCAGACCGCCGACGTGCGTCAGGCCGGCGAGGGCCGGGTGTGCGAGGTCCGTTTCGTCATCGCCTGGCAGCACCGGAGCTAGCCGAGGAGCCACATCCCGACGGCCAGGATCACCACGAACAGCAACAGAGCACCAAGCACGTTGCCAGGCGTCCACTGTGACGGCGGATCGGTTGGGCCGTTGGGTGTCTGGCCGGGCTGGTGGGCGTAGCCCTGCGCTTCGAGATTACGGATCCGCTCGGCGGCCTGGCTGCTGTCGACGAAAACGGCATCTGCGCCGGGCCGCCCGCCTGCGCGGTGGGAGTAGGCGGCGACGTGCCATCCGTCGACCTGGCGGGTGACTTCGATACGCGGGCCTGCAGGGTGCTGCCACACGCCGGGCCTGAGGGCGTCATCCATGCCCGCGCACTTTACAGCGACCCGTCAACCACTGGGGGTGATCATGCCTGCTGCTGGTCGAGATGCGTTCGGTCGCGTGGTCGTGGACCTGCGGCAGATCCCCCGCGAAGTTCGCCGGGATCTGCGTCCCGCGCTTAAGGCGGTCGGCGAAAAGGTGGCCCAGGATGCTCGGGGCCGGGCGTCGTGGTCGAGGCGGATTCCTCGCGCCATCAAGGTCAAGGTGTTGTTCGGTCAGGCCAAGCAGGGCGTGATCATCACCGTGGACAGCCGGCGGGCACCACACGCACGCCCATACGAGGGCATCACCGGCCGCGGCAGCTTCCGGCATCCGTACTTCGGCAACCGAGACCGCTGGTACGCGCAGAGAACGAGGCCGTTCCTGGAGCCGGCGGCACAGGCCAAGCGGGCAGCGGTCCGCGAGGAAATCGTCAAGGTCGTCGAGCAGGCTGCCCGGCGCCACGGATTCAACTGAGGAGAGAGCATGGCCCCGCAGCCTTTGCCGACGACGCAGCGCTACATCAACCCCGAGGTCACCACCGTCTACCTTGTGCCCGAGATCGCGGACCTGGACGCGCCGGAACGGTCGGAGCTGGACGACGCCGAGTCGGTGGACCTGACGCCGGAGATCGCGGCGATGACCGGGTGGGAGGTCTCCACCGACCGGGTTGCCGTGCCCGACCTCGCCACCCGCAAGACCGGCCGTATCTCCGGTCGCATCAACCCAGGCGACGCGTCGATCACTTTCTACGCGTCGGATGACACCGAGGACGTGCGGACGGTCATCCAGCGCGGCGACCGTACGAACATCGTCATCCTCGATGGCGGCGACGTCGATGGCCAGTCGATGCGCGTGTTCGCCGTCGAGGTCAGCGCGGTGACACCCACGGTCGACGTGGCCGGCTCCGAGGCCGCCCGTGTGATGGTCGACTTCGCGATCAACGACTGGGCGGAGTCGGCGGTCGTGCCGGGTCCGGCGTCCTGACCGTGGGCAAGAGCAAGGCGCAGCGGGAGCGGCTGCTTGGCCGCTCCCGCCCGAAACTTCCCTACCGGATCCTCGTCGACGAGGACGGCGCCGACCGGGCCCGGCAGCGCCTGGACGTGGCGAACGCGGCAGCCCGGCAGGCCCGCCTCGCCGACCGTGGTGTTGCCGAGGCGCTGGCTGAGGTGGAGGCGGCGCAGGCCGAGCTGGACGGCTGCTACGAGACGATCGTGCTGCGGGCTCTGCCGCTCACCGGCAAGGTCACGGTGGAGACGTTGACAGCGGAGCATCCCCCCACTCCGGAGCAGATGGCTGCCGGCAAGAAGGCCCGCGAGGATGCCCGTGCGGCGGGCGATCCGGTGCCGCCGTGGCCGGCCTGGAACGACGACACGTTCCGGCCGGCGCTGCTGTCCGCGTCCGCCCCGGATGCCGGCATGTCCGCCGAGGACTGGTCGGAGATGCTCGGCTCGCGGATGTCCGCTGGCGAGGTACGCGGCCTGTGGGCAGCCTGCCTGGCCATCAACCTCACGGGCCGCGCTGCCGAGCCGGTGGTGCTCCCAAAAGGCTCGACGACGACCACCAGCTAGCGCTGGAGCTGGACGTCGCACGGGCCTACCAGATTCCGCACTCCGTGTTCCTGGGCTGGTCGAAGGATGATCGGGACAAGGCGATCTGGCAGTACGTGCGGGACAAGCAGACCTGCCGGTCGTGCGGCACCCGCCCGGACGAATGGGCGACCGATGCCGGCGGCCACCAGCACGCGTACGGGGCGGCGGTGGCCCGCTGCCGGGGCTGCGAGGTCCTGGAGGCGGAGCGGGACCGGATCAAGGACAAGCCGCTCGGCGGCGGCACGTACGTACGCCTGGAGCGACGCAACTGAGGGGGGCCCGTGGCAGAGAAGGATCTCTCCTACCGCCTCAGCGCTGACCCTCGACAGTTCGAGCGCGGCTTCAAGTCAGCAGAGTCGTCGGCCCGGGCGCTGGAGCGGGAACTGGCGAAGCTCGAAGCCGAGCAGGCTCGCGTCGAGGCCGCCATGGATCAGGTCGGCACCACATTCCTGGCGGCCGGTGCGGCGATCGGCGCCGGACTGGTCATGGCCACCCGCGCCGCGATCTCGTGGGAGTCCGCGTGGACCGGCGTGGCGAAGGTGATCGACGGCAGCCCGGAGCAGCTCGCCGAGCTGGAGGGGGAACTTCGGCAGCTGGCCCGCACGCTGCCGCAGACGCATGAGGAGATCGCCGGAGTGGCGGCGGCTGCTGGCCAGCTTGGTATCGCCCGGCAGGACATCGTCGACTTTACGAGGGTCATGGTCGACCTGGGCGTGGCCACCAACCTGTCGTCGGAAGAGGCCGCGTTCGCGCTGGCCCGAATGATGAACATCATGCAGACCGCTCCCGACGACGTCGGCCGGTTGGGCGCCACCATCGTGGAGCTGGGCAACAACAGCGCGACGACGGAGCAAGAGATCGTCGACATGTCCCTGCGGATCGCCGGTGCTGGCCAGACCGTCCGCATGTCCGAGGCGGATGTGCTGGGCTACGCCGCAGCCCTGTCCTCGGTGGGTGTCCAGGCCGAGGCCGGCGGTAGCGCGATCTCCCGGGCGTTCATCATCATCGAAGAGGCGGCGCGGAACGGCGGCGAGCGGCTGGAAACCTTCGCTGAGTTGGCGGGTATGTCCGCTGAGCAGTTCGCGCAGGCGTACCGCGAGGATGCGGCAGGCGCGACCGCGGCCTTCATCCAGGGGCTTGGCCGGATGCAGGCCGCCGGAGGGGACGTTTTCAAGACCCTCGCCGACCTGGGTATGTCGGAGATCCTGCTCCGTGACGCCCTGCTGCGTCTCGCTGGTGCCGGTGACCTGGTCACCCGATCCCTGGACGTCGCCAACCGGGGCTGGGAAGACAACACGGCGCTGCTGGAGGAGGCGGAGCGCCGCTATCAGACGGTCGAGTCGCGGATGGCGATCGCCCGCAACCAGCTGAATGATTTCGCGATCGACATCGGCAACGTTTTCCTGCCCGCCCTCGGTTCGGCGGCCGATCTGGTCGGTGACCTGGCTGGGTTGCTGGCCGACCTGCCCGGGCCGGTCCAGGCGGTGTTGGCGATCCTGGCGGCCACCTCGGCGGCGCTGCTGCTGGTCGGTGGTACGGCGCTGCTGGCGGTGCCGCAGATCGCCGCGTACAAGGCGGCCATCGACACCCTCGCCACCAGCCAGGGGCGGCTCGCCGCCACGGCGGTCGCGGCGAACAGCGCGCTGGGCAGGGTCGGGTCATTCTTGGCCGGACCGTGGGGCCTCGCCATCGCCGGCGCGGTCGTCGCCCTGTCCGCGTTCGCCATGGCCAACGCCGAAGCACGCGGCCGAGCCCGGGAACTCGCCGACACCCTGGATGACCAGTCCGGGGCCGTCACCCGCGACACCGGGCTGTGGATCGCCCACCAACTTGCCCAGCAAGGCGTGATCGAACAGGCCGAACTGCTCGGCATCTCCGCCGGTGACCTGACCGCCGCCCTGATGGGCGAAGCCGACGCAGTCGCCCGCGTCAACGCCGAACTCGACAAGCACAACGGGGGTGTGGCGCCCGCCTACGCGCAACGCTCCGACGACACCAACGCCGCGGCGCAGAAGGTCCGCAAGTCGCTACAGGAGATGGGTGGCGACCTGGCCAACGCCAGTGAACTGCACCGCCAGGTCACCGAAGCCACCGAGGGGCAAACCCGCTCCGTCGAGGATCTCGACCCCGCCACCCGCCAACTCGCCGCCGGGCTCGGCATCACCGCCGACGCCGCCGTCGACCTGGCCGCCGAAGTCGACGATCTGGACAAGGCTCTCAGGGCCGCTCTCGACACCATGTTCGGGCTGGAGGAGGCCGAGGACGCCGCCCAGCGGGCCATGCGTCGCATGACTGAGGCGGCGAAGGAGAACGGGGGATCCCTCCAGGGCAACTCAGAGGCGGCGCTCACCAACCGCGACAACGTCCGCAGTCTGATCCGGGCGCACACCGACCAGATCATCGAGTACGCCAAGACCGGCGCAACCAGCGATGAACTGGCCGCGAAGACCAAGGAGCTGCGGGCCCAGTTCGTCCGCCAGGCCACCCAGGCAGGGCTCACCAAGTCGGAGGTACGCGACTACGCCCAGGCGTACGACGGCATCCCCGCCGAGGCGGAGACCCACATCCAGACACCAGGGCTGTCGGGGGCGATGGCGTCGGTGCGGACCTACGTGGACTGGCTACGGCAGATCCCCCGCGAGGTCCGGACGCGGCTGATCGCCGAGCAGCGCACCGCCCGTGGCGGTCACCGCGAGTTCAACGCCCTCGGTGGGCCGGCCGGCTCCAGGTACGCCGGGGGTGGGGAGGTAGACGGCCCGCACGGCTACGACGCCGTACCCGCCTGGCTCACCCGCGGCGAATGGGTGTCCACGGTCGATGCCACCCGACGCAACGCCGCAGCCCTCGCCGCAGCCAACGCCGGCGCGAAGCTGGCCGTGGTCGGGTCGCCCGGTATGCGCGGCGACTACGGCGGCGCCGGCGGACGTGGCATGCACATCGAACGTGTCGAGGTCCGGGCGTGGACGGACCGGTTCTCGCTGCGTCAGGTGGAGCAGGAGCTGGCCATGCATGGGGCGGTGTGACGGTGGCGCTGGCAGACAGGCAGTGGCAGATCCGTGACCTGGTCCTCGGGCCCGGCACGGTGTACCGGGTCATGGACGACACCAACCCGCTCGCCACCACGGTGCGCGCCGATCAGGGCGGGGCGCGTGCGTGGGCGCACGGCAGTTGGTCGGGCGTGGAGTGGCAGGCCGAACGGGTCGTGCCTATCACCGTCCTGATCGACGTCGGTGTCGACGACGTCGACGAGGTGGTCGACGCGCAGCACGCCCTGGCCGCCGCGTTCAGATCCAGTCACGTTGACTTGCCGCTGACCTTCCGGCTCGGTAGCCGGGAGTACGTGTTGTTCGGGCGACCGCGGATGGCGGAGCCGGGCATGGACCTGATCGGCGCCGGCCGGGCGTTCGTGCGCTGCGGCTTCGTGGCGTTGGATCCGATGATCTATTCGTCGGTGGAGCACGTGGTGGGGCCGATCAGCCTGCCGACATGGTTGGGCGGGCTCACCGTGCCGCACACGGTGCCGCACACAGTGCCAGCAGTGCAGACCGGCGGGATCAACGACGGCATCGAGAACGCGGGTACGGCCGAGGTGGGCCTGCTGCTGCGGGTGGATGGGCCGGTGCCGCAGCCACGGATCAGCGTCACCGACCCCGACGACGTGACGACGACGCTGCGGATCGATCTAACGGTGCCGGACGAGCAGTGGCTGGACATCGACACGCAGGCCCGCACGGTGCTGCTCAACGGCGACCCGGCCGCCAGCAGGCGCGGTCAGGCGGTGGGTGAGTTCCCGCTGCTGCAACCAGGTACGAGCGTGATCAGATTCGCGGCTGCGGAAGAGGCTGCCGGCACGCTGAGCGTGCGGTGGCGGGACGGGTGGTGGTGACATGCCGAGCGATCCGCTCTACATCAACGAGTCGGGTGGTGCTCCGTCGTACAACGCGGCCGAGCTGCGGCGCTCGCTGGGCATCTTCGGGTCGAAGGCGGGCACCGCCGACCGGTTTGGGGCCCGCTCCGGTGTGCACCCGGCGGGTGCGGCAGCGCTGTCGCTGTCGGGGACGACGCTGACGGTGCAGCACCTCCAGGCGGTCGTGTATCCGGCCGCGTCGACCACGCAGGGCCCCTACCTGGTGCAGTTGCCGTCGCACACCCACACGGTGCCGGCGGCGTCGGCGCAGCCCCGCAAAGACATCGTCGTGCTCAGGGTGCGGGACGACGACGAGGACGGCTCCGGGGAACGTGACGCGGACACGGTGTATCTGACGGGCACCGCGGCGTCGTCGCCGGTCGAACCGTCCGTGCCGGCCGGGACGGTCAAAATGGGCACCATCGACGTGCCGGCTACCGGCGGCGGCGACCCGACCCTCACCTACAGCGCCCCGTTCTTCGTGGCGACGGGTGGGATCCTGCCGGTGCGCGTCTCGGGTGACCTGCCCACCACCGGCCTGCACGAGGGCGCGTACGCGGACCAGTGGGACGACGACACCCTCTACCGGTGGTCCGGGTCGGCGTGGACGGCCGTGGCGTCGGCGGCGGCGTACGCGGCGGCGCTGGAACCGCTGGGGCTCGGCTACACCGCCTCCAACACCACTGACTCCGGTGTCACCTCGACGACCTTTGTGGCCGGGGCGTCGATCGGCACCACATTCGTCGCCCCGCTGTCCGGGGCGGTTTTGATCACATTCGGCAGCCTCGTGCGGATCACCGCCGACGGCAATGAGACCGCCTACGTGGGAGCGCAACTCCGCTCGGGCGGCACCGTCGGGTCGGGCACGGTGCTGGTCGCCGCCAGCGACAACGACACCATTCGCTGCCGCAAATTCAGCACCACCGTGTCGTCTGTGCAGGAAATCCAGGCGGCCTGGACGATGCGGGTCAGCGGCCTGACTCCCGGCTCCACCTACAACGTGCAGTTGATGCACAGGGTGACTGGCGGGACGGGGACGATCTCCAACCGGCGGATCGCCGTCACAAGGTGGTGACCTCATGCCGGTGATCAGCATCTGGTCGGGTGCTGCGGCACCGGACTCGGTGTGGGTTCGGGCCCGCGTGTCTGGTGCGACGTCGGTGCGGCTGATGGTGGCCGATAATGCCGGTTTCGTCGGCCCCAGCTTCTTCGGGCCGGTCGTACCGACCGCTGAGGGTGTCGCCTCGATCGCGGCCACCGGCCTCGACCCGGACACCCGCTACTGGTATCAGATGGAGCTCGACGGCAACCCGGAAGCGCCGATCGGAAAGTTCCGCACCCACCCACCGCTCGGCGAGCCAGCGACATTCACGTTCGCCGCGATCGGTGACGCGGGAGCCACCCCGGCGAGTCCGGGTGTGGGTCCGATCCTCGTGCCCGGCCGAATGTCCAACCACCCGTCGTTTGCGATCGTCGACAGCCGCGATCCGCTGTTCACGGTCCACCTCGGCGACATGTACTACTACGACCTGGGGACCGACAAGCACGGCATCGTCGGCGGCGCGTCGGCAGCGAACTACCGGCGCGCCCTCGACGACGTGATGCTGCAACCCAACCAGGCGCAGCTGTACGCCAACCGGCCGCTCGTCTACATCGGGGACGACCACGACCGGGGCCCCAACGACTGGGACACCACGTTCGCCGGTAAGACGGTCGACGCGCAGGTGTATCGGGAGCGGGTGCCGCACTATCCGCTGCCCGAAGCCGGCGCGGCGTACCACAGTTTCACCGTCTGCCGGACGCTGTTTACGGTGTGGGACACCCGCTACTACCGCAGCCCTCCCGCCGACGTGGACGGCCCCAGCAAAACCATGCTGGGCGCGGACCAGAAAAGCTGGCTGGCCGAACAACTGGCCACCTCCGACGCCGAATTCCTCGTCGTCCTGAATCCCACTCGCTGGGCGCAGAACGAACTGCCGGGCACCGAATCGTGGGGCGGCTACAGCTACGAGCGCAACGAGCTGATCCAACTTTTCGGCGACCATGGGTGGCTGGACCGGATGGTTATGCTCGGCGCGGACACCCACGCCATGGGCATCGACACCGGCAACGACCCGGTGTTTGGCGGCTTTCCCCAATTTCTGGTCGCGCCGGTGGATGCGACCCCGTCGCCAGCCAACCTGAGCCAGTATTACGACCTCGGGTACACGGCGACGCGGGGCTCGCACGGCATCGTGACGATCGCCGACACTGGTTCGCAGATCGACGTCACCCTCAGCGGCTACATCAACACGGTCCTGTGGCGGACGCACTCCTTCACGGTATTGACAGGGACAGACCCCGATCCCGACCCGGACCCCGATCCCGACCCGGATCCGGACCCCGGGGAGCCGGTGCCACCGCAAACCCCGTCATCGATCAGCGATCGGGTCCGCTGGCTGGGCTGCGACCTGGTCACCGGGCAGATCATCGCCGAGCTGCCCGACGTCACCGGCCGGGTGTCGCGGGTCCTCGGCGCGTACACCACCACGTCCCTGTCGGTGCCGATCCCGGTCGGCGGGCCGGCGGCGATCGGCGCGACCGCTTTCGAGGCCACCCAGCCGGGCACCACCATGGTCGTCGCCGTGGTGAATGATGTGCCGGAGTGGGCGGGCATGGTGGTCACCCGACGCGGCGGCACCGACGGCACCTTGCAACTGTCGTGTGCCACCCTTGAGGCGTACCTGGACCGCCGTTACGTCGGTGAGCACGCCTGGACGCAGCAGGACGAGGCGGTGATCGTCGCCGGCCTGGTCGCGGACGCACAGGTCGACGGCATCGGCCTGGCTGTGGACGCGCCGGTGACGGGGGTGCTGCGGGACCGCACCTACCATCAGGATGAGGATGCCACCGTGTACGCGCGGCTGCGGGAGCTGATGGCGGTTGATGGCGGCCCGGAGTGGACTGTCGACTTGGACTGGTCGGATCAGACCCGCACCGCCATATCCAAGATCCTGCGGTTGAGGCCACGGATCGGAGCGGCATCGACCTCCCCCAACGCCATCTGGACCTCCGGGTGGAGCAGCCAGGGAGCGTCAGACGCGCGGTACACGCTGGTCGAGGACTACTCGGATGGGCGCGGCGCCAACCACATCGTCGCCACCAGCAGCGGTGAGGGCGATGAGAGGCCACAGTCGTCGCCGGCTGAGGACATCCTGCCCGGCTGGCCCCGCTACGAGCACCGCTGGACCCCATCCACGTCGATCAGCGACATCTCAACCCTGGACGCGCATGCGGTCGCCGAGTTGGCGTTGCGCCGTGATGGGGCGCAGACGTGGCAGATCGACGCCCGCTGGGACGCCTACCCGCGTCTCGGTGTCGACTGGCGGCTCGGTGACGATGTCGGCTGGGAGCTGCGCGGCCACCGGCACCCCGACGGGACAACCGGCTCGGGCAGGGTCATCGGCTGGGAGCTGGACATGCAGGCAGGCCGGGTACGACCGGTTCTGTGGTCACCGGGCGGGGAGGTGAACTGATGGGTGTGGTCGGCGACAACGCCATCTCGCCCGGCGACATCATGCGGCGGCTGCGCGAGCTGGAGAAGCTGGTCGAGCAGTTGACCGCAGGCCGCCGCCTTGAGGCCGCGTCGATCGGCAGCGGCGGTGTCACCGTCAAGGACGGCGGCGCGATCCGGGTCGTCGACGAGGACGGCACCTACCTGCTGTGGACGGGGCTGCTCAGCAACGGGGTGCGCGGCACCGTGATGCGGCGGGCTGGTGGCGGTCTGGCGATAGCCACATACGGCACAGGCGTGGCCGGCGACACCGGTTTCGTGGCCATGTACGACCTCGCCGACCAGTACATCGTGACGGATGATGTGGCGTCGGGTCGCGGCCTGGCCCGCCCGTACATTCCGGTACCGATGGGCGACGTGACGCCCCCGACAGCCACCACCACCTCCGCCGATTTTGTTGATCTGTCGGCCGGTCTGTGGCCGGCCCAGCATCCGGTGTTACGCGCCTACGTGCTGGTCCGATCCTCGGACGGGTCGACGACCGGTGAGGTGCGGCTCGTCGTAGACGGAGAACAGGTCGGCGATGTGGTGCCGGTGACCGCCGGCTTGTACGCCTACCGGGTGATCGGACCGGGCGCGGTGCCGGGCGTGTACCCGTTCGGGTCGCTGCGGCCGGTCGCCGTTCAGGGCCGCCGCACAGCCGGGTCCGGCGATATCGGGGTGCGGGTGATGACGCTGCACGGGTTGGAGTCGAGTTTCCTCAACGGCTAGTCGCAGGGCACCTCGGCCGGCCCTTGCCCGTCGATGTCTTTGTAGCAGCGGCGGATGTCTTCGGCCGGCTCGGGCAGCGGGTCGGGCACGATGTCGGCGGTGCCGGTGCCGGTGGTACGCCGCGCCGTCGGGGCCGGAGTCGGCTTCGCCTCGGTGGTCTGCTGCTCGGTCACGGTGGTGTCCCTCTCCTTGCTGGTCTTCTCCGCCGCCGGGCTACCCGTCGTGCTGTCGGGGCTAGCGTCCGGGGTGGCGGTCGGCGTCGCGTCGTCGTCGGACACGGTACGCACCACGACGTCCCGCGGCTGCGGTTCAGGCCGGTCGGTGAGCTGCGCGACGCCTACCCCGCCGGCCAGTCCGAGGGCGACGAGTGCGGCGCCGATGGCGATACTGCCACGCTTCATGATCAAGCCTTTCGATGTGGGCGACGGCTCGACTGTAAGCCGAAGCCACACGCTGTCCACGCAGCACGACACGGTTCTGACCAGAGATAGGAGCTGATCGTGGCGTCTTGGCGGTTGGCCCGCAGCCTTGAGGTGCTGCGCGACGAGATCCGGGCACTGCATCCGGGCACCACGGTGTGGACGATCGGCGACGAGGCGCATGTCGTGTCGGACCACCGGCCCAACGCGGCCGGGGTCGTCTGTGCGATCGACGTCCTCGGTGACGGGGGCCTCGACCTGGCGCGGTTCGCCGAGGTGGTGCGTACGAGCGGGCACCCGGCGGCGAAGTACGTGATCCATGCCCGGAGGGTCGCTTCCGCCGCCTATGGCTGGACGTGGCGCACGTACACCGGCTCGAATCCGCACACGACCCACGTCCATGTGTCGGTCGGTGTCGGGCCCGACGGGCGCTCTACCGGCCCGTACGACGACACCAGTCCGTGGGGGCTGGCCAGCACAGGGGGGATCGAGATGTTCTGCAAGCGAGGCGACAAGGGCCCCACCGTCGAGGCCCTGCAGCGGCTTCTCGCGGTCGCCGGGCATCCGCCGGAGGGCGGTGCCGACGGCGACTACGGCCCGGCCACCTCACGTGCGCTGTTCGCGGCCCGGCAGGAGGTCGGCACGCAGGCCACCTCCGGCGACGAGTACACCCCGGCCGCGTACGCGCAGCTTTTCCAGCTGCTGGCCCGCAAGCAGGGCAGCGGCAAGCAGGGCGAGCGCGGTCCCGCCGGTCCGCAGGGGCCCGCCGGTCCAGCTGGTCCGCGCGGTGAGCGTGGCGAGCCCGGCCCCGCCGGGCCGCCCGGTGCGACACCGACCCGCATCGCCATCACCGGCGAGGTTGTCGCCGTCGACCGGGCGTAGGTCGAGGTGCTGGATGCGCCCCTCGCTGCTCTCGTCGCCCAGGGCGGCCCCGTCGGGCTGCTCAGCCTCGTCGTGGTGCTGATCCTGCTCGGCCGGCTCATCCCCCGCACCGTGCACGAGGACCGGATACGCGACAAGACGGAGCGGATCGCCTACCTGGAGGCGACGCTGAAAACTCGCGACGATGAGCTTCGGGTACGCAGCGAGCAGGTGTCACGGCTGCTCGGACAGGGCGACATGTCGGTGCAGGTGCTCCAGTCCCTAGCACGGGAGGCGGGCAGCGATGCGGTGGTGGAGTAGACGCAACCAGCGGCCCTCCCCGGAAACGTTGGCGGCCCGCCGCCGCCTGGAGCAGGCCCGCCGCTCCCTGTCCGCAGCCCGCGCCGACAGTGAGGCAGTCGAGCAGGTCGCCGCACGGGTGGACGAGATGCGGCGACGTAACCACTTCGGCCCGATGATCACACGAGCGTTACGGGGGTCGAGATGAGACACGCCAGCACCGTGCTGGCCATGGTCGGGTTCGTGGCCTGCCTGTACTTCGTGGCCGCCTACCAGTGGCTGACCGGTGGGGACTGGCGGCACAATCCGGCCGGCCGGCATCTGATGGAGTTCACCGGCACCCTCGGGGTGCTGCTGGGGCTGATCGTGGCGGCCCGACTGTGGCCCGACTATCCGGGCCGGGACACGATCACGCTGGTGGTGTTCGGTCTGCTGGTGGCTCAGGTGGTGTGGCGGTCGGTGTTGCTACACCGCGCCCAGGATGACCGGGAGCCAACCGGCCGCCGTTCATAGCTGGGGTCAGTACGGGTCGACGGCCCGGATCTTCCACTGCCCGTACTGGCGGCCCTCCGCGTACAGGCGCTCCAGTTCGTTCCGGGCCGACTGCTCGTCCGGGTGCTCGGACCGTCGCGTTGGCGCCGCGGCCGGGCTGTTCAGCAGCACCACCCACAGTCCAGCGCCGTCCGTCTGCTGCTCCAGCCGCACCATCGTCACCGGCACGTCCGGGTCGTCGGGGCGGTAGAGCAGGGCGGATTCGCGGAGCTGCGGCTGGCCAGGCACATCCTCACTCTAGGAGATCGTCATGAAGCTGTTCGGTCGTGAGCCCACGCTGTGGATCCAGGCCCTGTCCGCGTTCCTCGGTGTCGCCGTGACGTTCGGCGTGCCCGGGCTGTCCGCCACGCAGGCCGCCGCGATCGTCGCCGCGACCAGCGCGGTGTTCGCCGCCATCAACGCCGCGCTCGTCCGGCCGATCGCGCCGGCCGCGTTCACCGGTCTGGTCACCGCGCTGGCGGTGCTGGTGGCCGCTTACGGCCTGGACGTGTCGCAGGAGACCGTCGGCGCCGTACAGCTGTCGGTGGTGGCGGCGTTGGCGTTGCTGACGCGTACGCAGGTGACACCGACGGCGGACCCCCGCCCGGAGTCCGGTGTGGTGGAGCACCAGATCGGTGTCGTACCGCGCCGGTAGTCTGTTTCGCGCGGCGCTCCGGCGGGTCCGGGCCGCCAGCGCCGACCAAGCAACGAAGCGCCCCACCTGCTCTTGTGGCGGGTGGGGCGCTTTCTGCGTGCCCGGAGGATCAGGCGGCCTGTGCGACCTCGTACTGGCCGTAGCCCGCCTTGGCTACCCGGCCCGCCTCAGCCAGGTCGCCGAGCAGGTTGTGGACCTGCCGCTCCGAGTAGCCGGTGGCCTCCTTGATGGTCGACGGCTTCCGGTAGCCGGAGCGGATCGCCGCAAGGATCTTCTCGTGGTTCGGCCCGAGCTTGCGGGTGGCCTCCTTCCTGGCGGTCGCCTCGAACTCGGCCCAGCTCGGGAACGCCCGCACCTCGCCGAACACCTGCAGGGCCGCACCGTCACCACCAGACGTCGGCCGCGGCGCCGGGCGCACCAGCGGAAGCTCACCGGGCACCAGCAGGTCACCGTTCACCACCGCGCGACGCTGCTCGAACGTGCGCTCCCGCGACCCGTAGCCCTGCACCACCGCACTGGCGGGGGTGCCATCCAGCGACCGCCAGGTGATCCGAGGCGGCCACACCTTCTTGAGCCGGTCGTCCAGGTACGAGCTGCGGAACAGGGCCGCCCGGTCACCCGGGGCCGGCTTCGCCACGAACCCGTACCCGCCGCCGATCGGGAACGTCTTCGGGTTCGCCGCCACCCCGAAGATGGTCTTCGCGTTCGGGTCGTCGCCGGCCAGCATGATGCCGTTGCCGGTGAGCAGGCTCGACCGCAGCGCCTCGCAGTACCGCGACCCGGCGCCACCGAACGCGTTCAGCGTCGGCTCCTGGCTGGCCAGGATCAACGCCACACCCACCTTGCCGCCTTCCCGGGAGATGGTGGCGCACAACTGCTGCGTCAACTTCCAGTGCTCCGGGTTCTCCGCCTCCAGCAGCGCCTTGTGGCATTCGTCGATGATGCCGAGCAGGCCAGGCCGGTCCGCGGTGGGCGTGAAGCCCTCATGTTCGGCGTCGACGTTCTCGCGCTGCCGCAGCTGCATCACCATGTACATCCCGGACACCATGGCGAGGATCCGCGCGAACGTGCCCGCGAACAGGTCAGCGTGGCGCATGAGCAGCGGCGACGACGCGCCGCCCTGCCCGTCGGCGTAGAAGATCACCGTCGGGTGGCTGGCACTGGATGCCAGCGACATGGCCAGGGAGTCGATGAGCCGCGACTTGCCGGATCCGGTGCCGCCCTGAATGAAGCCGCCCCACAGACGGTTCTCGGTGTACGCCCGCCAAGTGGCGGTGCCCTCACCGTCGGCGTACGGGCCGAGACTGACCCGGCCGGTGGTCGAGTCGAACGCGGACGGCCCGGGCCAGAGGACACCCTTGCGGACGGGCGAGTTGGTGATGATGGTGAGCCGGGCGGTGGGCTCCGGCTCGTCGGGGTGCTGCTCGACGATGAGCTGCTGGTCGGCGAGCAGCTTGAGGCCGCCTCGGACGGTCTTCATCTTGTCGTCGACCATGCCGAGGTGCTGCTTGCCGGGCCGCAACCGTAGCGTGTACCGCATCCCGGCGCCGATCTGCTCCGGGTTGGTGAGCCGGGAGCCGGGCAGTACGCCGCCGGTGCAGCCGATGTTCTCCGACCAGCGGCGCTGGTAGTCGGTGCGGGTGACCTTCGATGCGATGAGCCCGACGGGGTGCTGCCGCCACCAGTGCATCGACAGCCCGTACCCGAGGGCCATCAGCAGGCCGACCGCGCCCAGCGACACGCCGGCGACGGTGACCCCGGTCAGCCAGCCCACGGCGACCGTCAAGAACGCGAGTGCCCGGCGGCGGGCCTTCTTGTCGAACACCCTGCGGCGAATGCGGGTGGCGGCGACCACGGCGATGACGAAGGCGCTGCCAGCCACCCACACGGCGACGGTCTGCTCGTCACCGACCACGGTGGCGGCCAGGCGGCACGCCCCGGCCGCGACGACCAGGGCCCCGACGGCGGCGTGCGGGGCCAGCTGCGGGCGCAGACCACCCTCGGTTGGCGTCTCGGTGGTGTCCATGACTCTCCTTGGTGCTGTCCGGTGGTCCCGGCTTCCACCGCGCGGGCAGCGCGCCCCTCGACGCGCTGCCCGACGGCGGGAGCCGGGGGTTCAGCCGTTGAGCAGGAAACCCTTGTCGGCGGCGTCCGGGTTGTCGGCGTAGCCCTCCTTCAGGTTCATCTGCTTCGCCAGGACCGCCTGGTGGGCGGCCCACTTGTCGGCGGCGATACCCGACGCCTCCATGGCCTCCCGGGCGGAGGTGAGAACCTCGCCGGAGTTGCCGCCGCTCTCCAGGGCGCCGACGTAGCCCTCAGCGCCGGTGGTGGCGAACGACTGGTGGGCGTTGCTGGCGGCCTCGGCGAACGCCAGGGCGGTAGACAGGCCGGTGACCTCGTTGGACATGGCGATCTCCTCTACGTGCTTCGAACTCGGAAACAGGGGGATGACGGGGGCGAGGGGCCGGGTGTCGGCGGGCTCGCTGGTGCAGTCGCAGACCATGCGGCCGTCCTCGACGCGGTAGAACTTCAGGCACCGGTCGCAGTTGGGGTGGCCGGCACCGGCGGGTCCGTTGAGCAGGTTGGGTAGTACGTCGTCGGCGGTCAGGTCGTCGGCGACGTGGGTCCGCTTCCACATCTCGGGGTCGTCGTCTTTGAGCGTCTGACTGGCCACCTGCTGGAGGCGGCGGATTGCTTCGTCTTGCTCCTCGGGGCTGCGCCATGCGCGCCGGGGCTCCGGTGCCGGTTCGTCCTGGGCTGCGGCTGCGGGTCCGCCGGGCTGACGCTCCGCCTCGGCCAGCTTCCGGTCGGTCGCCTCGTTCGACTCCCGCCAGAACTTGCAGGTAGGGCAGTCTTCGCCCGACGGAACCGCCGTGATCAGGCAGACGGGGCAAAGCCCGGGTCCTGGCGTGGGACGGACGCCGGCGACGTCAACCATGTCGTCGACCGGCCGACCGTCGCGGCGCGTGTTGAGGGTGCGCCGCGACCACTGCCGCAGCGACTCCTCACGCTGTCGCTGCTCCTCGGCCCGCTGCGCCTGCTCGCCGTCCTTACGCTCCTGACGCTTACGGCGGCGGTACTCGCCGAGGTCCTCCCACGCGTCGTACCACAGCTCAGCGAGGTAGCCCGACGCGCCCGGACGGGCCGGGGCGCGCACCCCGGCCTGCCCTGCCTGCTGCGCGGCCCGGAACCGGGCCATCTTCATCTTGTGGCGCGGCGACTCCTGGCCCCGCCGCGCATACTCCAGGTCCTCGCGGTGCGTCGTCACCATCTTGGTGAGCACCGCCGCCAGGAGCATGATGCTGATCGGCTCCATCAGCGCCTCACCACACGTCCACGGTGGCGGCCTGGCCGCCGACCTTCGACTTGATGGACCGCTGCGCCAGCAGGATCGCCGCCCCGCCAACAGCCAGGGCCATCGCGATCGGAGCGCCGGTACCGAGGGCATCCTGAAGAGGCGTCGCCACCGCGTTGAGCGCCGTGCCGGTCGCCTCCTCAACCCAGTCGCCGAGGTCACCGTTCGTAGCCCGAGCCACCGACGGGGCCAGCAGCAGAGACCAGATCGCCAGCCGGTTCGGCTCCCAGTCGACGACCAGGTCCCGGATGAACAGCACCGCGAGCAGGAACAGCATTACGGGCGGCAGCCAGTCACCCGGGATGGCCTCCAGGATGGTGTCGATGACGTCGCCGACGAACATGCCGGCGACCAGCGGCCCGGCGATGATCGCCGCACCGAACGACACCCAGGCGAGCGCCTTGACGCCCTTCGGCTGGACGGCGCTTCGGAACTTTGCCACGAGTGGCACCTCCTTTCAGAGGAACAGCCACAGCGCCGCGTTGACGCTGGGGGTGATGACGTGGTCGACCAGCCAGCCGACCGGGGGAATGAACGTGAGCGCCTTGACGGTGGCGGCGACGACCAGGAACCGGGCCGGACGCTCCGTCAGCCACTCCCAGACGCGGGCACCGATCAGGGACGGCACGGCGATGAACCGGCACCAGGCGATCCCGCAGTTGCGCAGCAGGCCCTTCGAGGCGGCGAACCGGCCCCGGCGGGCGTAGTCCCGCATCGTCTCCACCGCCGGCCGCCGCTCGGTGAGCATCGACGGAGGGGTGAAGTGGTCGCGGAACTTGTTGATCCAGTCCGCCGACGTCCACGGACGTCGGTCACTGTCCGTCATTGCAGAGTGCAGAGTTTCCGGGGCCGAAACGCGGGTTTCGCGCTCAGCGGCCGGCCCTGCGGACTCTGCATTGCAGGGTGCAGAGTTACGGGGAGTCACGGACAGGGTCACAGCGACCCCGCAGACATGGCGCCGAGCGCACCGCCAAACAGGCCGGCGATCACCATCAGGATGAGGATCACGAGCAGCAGACGGCCGGTCGGCGTGTCGCCGCTGCGCTGACGCTCGCTGGTGGACTGGGACACTGGTCTCCTCCTTCGGGAGAGTGGGCGGGGCCGGTCCGGCTGTAGGAGGTGGGGCCGGCCCCGCGGCTTGTTAGTTGGCCGACTCGAACGAGTGACCGTTGACCGTCTCCGGCTGCGCCACTGTGCGCAGCTTGTCGAGGTGCCGACGCAACGTCGCCTCAGGCACCCCCGCGTCACGGGCCGCGCCGCGCATCGACACCTTCTGCGTCAGCACCGCGTCGGCAGCCTGGCGCAAAGCCGCGTCACGGTCGGCAGGCGGGGCGCTCACCGGGCGCCGCATCACCACCTCGCGGGTGCGTCGCTGCGGCGCGTCAACCCGCGTCAGCGAGCGCGCCACCGCAGGCTGCGCGGGCTGGGTGGTGTTAGTGGCGGATGCGTCGCCGGGCTGCGTCACGGGCGCGTCGGTGCGCGCCGGCTCGTGCGCCACGGCCCGCGTCGTCGGCTGCGCCACGGGCAAGGCCGAGGACGCGTCAACCGGTGTGTCAACGGCGACCGACGCAGGCTGCGTCACGAGCGGCGCGGTCAGGTCGAGCTCGGACAGGCGCGGTGCGTCATCCCACGGGCGGGCCTTGCTGGCGTAATCGACGATCACGCCGATCAGCCACGCGACTACGGCTGCGCCGATCGCGCCCACCGAGTGCGCCAGCGCCTCACCGACCGCGGCCGGACCGTGGGCGCCGTTCCATCCGCCGAGCAGGTTCAGCAGCACCGAGAAGGACAGCGCGCCCCACTTGGCCAGGGTCGCCCGCCAGTCGGTGTCTCCGCCGGACATGCGCAGCGTCGACTTGACCAGGATGATCCCGACGGCCACCGAGATCAGCAGCGGCTCCACCGCCCACGCGGTCCACCAGCCGGCCGAACCCGACTCCAAGCCCAGCAGCGTCACCATGCCCTTCTGCACACCCGGGGTGGAGTAGGCGGCGAACCCGGCAACCAGGGGCAAGCCGAGCAGCAGCGTGTACCGGCGAACACCGGCCACGCGCAGGGCGCGAACTTCTGCGGATCGCTGGATGTCGGCCCGGATCCGAGCGCGGGTGCCGGAGCGGGCTGCCCGGCGGTACAGGGAGGCGAGTTCGGTGCCTTCGGTTTCGTCGAGGACGCGCTCGCGCCGGCCGCGGCGGCGGGATCCGGTCTGCTCGGCGAGGTCCGCGAGGTCGGCCTTGTACTTGGCGTCGAGCCGGCGGCGCTCCAGCTGGTCGGTGCGCTGCACGTCGATGACGGCGCGCTCAGCGGCCAGCCGAGCGGCGAGCTGCTCGGCGTTCTCGGTCGTCGGCTTCATGCCGGCAACCGTAGCCCCTATGGGGAGCGCTTGTCTAGACAAGAAACGCTAGACATGATGTGCTGAGCGGCAACCCAGACCACCTCACGTTCAGGCGGTACCGTGATCGCCATGGCTCAACCCCGCTACCAGCAGATAGCCGACGACATCAGGCGTCGGATCGAAGCCGGCGTCCTCCCGGCCGGCGCTCCGCTGGCCAGCGAGACCGAGATGGTCGCCGAGTACAGAGCAGCCCGAGAAACCGTCCGCAAGGCCATGGCCACCCTCCGCGCCGAGGGCCTCATCTCCACCGCAAAGGCGCGGGGCAGCTTCGTCCGCCCCCGCTGGCCCGTGCGCCGGCTCGGCATGGACCGCTACCGGGTTGAAACCCGGCAACGCGACGAGCAGCCAACCGAAAAGGCGACCAGCTTCACGAAGGACCAGGGCATCGACTGGTCCGCGTACACCATGGACAAGGAGTACGCCGAGGTCGGTGCCAATGAGCAGCTCGGCGACTTGCTCAACGTCGACCCGGGTACGCCCCTGCTGCGCCGGCACTTCGTGTTCCGCAGCCACGGCGTGCCGCAGCAGATCTCCACCTCTTACCTGCTGCTCGACATGGTCGGCGGCACCCCGGTGGCCGACCCCGCCAACGAGCCGTGGCCCGGTGGCAACATCGCCCAGCTCGCCACCCTCGGCATCACCGTGGATCAGGTCCGCGAGCAGGTCCGAACCCGCATGCCCACACCCGACGAGTCGCGGATCCTCGGTATCGGTGACTCGGTGCCGGTGCTCACCATCACCCGAACGATGCTGGCTGCCGGGCGCCCAGTCGAGGCCGCCGTCGACATCGTGCTGCCAGGTGACCGGGTGGAGCTCGACTACGTAATCGACCTGTAGCCCGCACAGGACTGCGCCCCCGACCGCTGTGGCCGGGGGCGCATCACTGTCTCTACCTGCTGGCGGTGTCCCACCGTCCGTACGCCGCCGCGACCTCGGCGAGCGCCCACTGCGTCTGCGGGCAGTCGTCCGGCCCACACGCCTGGCAGGTGCCGCCGCCCGCGTGGTGGTCGAGCACCCGGTTCGCGACCTCCCACAGCGTCGCCGGATCCACCGGCTCGTCGATGCGGCTCACGACAGCCACCCCGCGATCCCGGCCACCATCACCGCCAAGACGAGGCCGGCGACCAGCCAGCCCGACACCAGCTGCCGGCGCGGCACCGGCGGGGCGGACGTCACCGGGTAGCGGTCGCCGTCCGGGATCGGCGGCCGGCCATGCGGGTCACGGTGCTCCATCGCGGGACCTCCCCAGCAGTAGGAGGAACGGGTCCGGCCAGGCGCCACGGGGGGAGCACCTGGCCGGCACGGGCCACGCTGCTGACGAGCCCTCACGGGTGAACCTAAGACCCTAAGTACCCACAGTCAACGGTGTGCCCACGGTGCGTTTCCGCTGGTGCGAGGCTGACCAGGCTGACGAGAGGTGGCCTCACCATGCCCCGCAAGCCTGTGTACCAGCAGGTCATAGACGACATCACCGCATCCATCCGCGCCGGCACCCTCAAGCCGGGTGACAAGCTGCCGTCGATCGCCCAACTGTGCGAGCAGTACGCAGCGTCAGATACGCCGATCAAGCGGGCGTTGTGGCAGCTCGACACCACCGGCTGGATCGAGACACACCAGGGCAAGGGATCGTTCGTGGCGGCCAACCCGCCCGAGTAGCCAGGGTGAACGTTCGAACGTTGCGCCCGCCGAACGTCCGCCTGGGCGTCCATAGCGTCCGGGCGTGATCGATCCGCACTCCGGCGTGCCCCGGCACCGGCAGCTCGCCGACGTGCTGCGCGCCCGGATCGCACGCGGCGAGTACGCCCCCGGTGACCTGCTGCCGTCGGAGACCCGACTCAGCCAGGAGTACGAGGTCGGCCGCGGTACGGTCCGCCGCGCGGTGAGCCTGCTGCGGGCGGAGGGTCTGGTGGACGCCGCGTCCGGTCGGGGTACCCAGGTGCGGGAGCCGGTGGAGGTGGAGCGGGTTGCGGTGCCCCGGGGGGCGCTGATCAGCGCCAGGCCGCCTACGCCGGACGAGCGAGCCAGCCTCGCCATCCCGGAGGGTGTGCACGTCCTGGTGGTCAGCGTGGGTGGCCGGGTGAGGGGTGTGTATCCGGCTGATCGGGTGCTGTTGTCCACCGCCTGATCGGCGATCTTGACCGGTGGGGCCACCCCGATCGGATACGGGCACCACGCGCGATTTGCACATGACGCAAAGTTGCGGAATTCATAAAAGGCAATGCCGACATATGAAGGCCATACGGTCATGCAAGTTGCATCCGGCGGGGTGCGCAAATCTTGCGTGTAGACAATCATGAGCCCTTCCAGCAGCACAGGCCGCCATGGGGAGGCGTCTTGCAGGCACGGCAGATCGCGATCCGCGCGGCACTCACCACAGCCGCCGCCAGCCTCGCATGGGCCGCCTGGACCGCCACCGACACCGCCCACGCCGACGACCGGCCCCGGCCCGCCGTCGACATCGTCGACCGGGTGGTCGACCCACCCGAGCAGGCTGGCGGCGGCCGGCGCGAGCCCAAGCCCGAGCGCCCCGAGAAGCCGGAGCGGGACAAGCCAGCCCCCGCGGACAATCCGGAGCGCGAGCAGCCCCGCGACAAGCCCGCACCCGAGCCCAAACCCGAGCGGCCCCGCGACCGGCCCGCACCCAAACCAGACACCCCGGCCAACCCCGAGCCTGCACCACCAGCCGTCGAGCTACCCGTCATCGACGTGCCGGAAATCGAGGTCCCGCCGCTGCCGGAGATCCTGCCGCCGCTCCCGGCGCCACTGCCGGTCCCCGACGAGCCGATCGTCATCGACGTACCACCCATCACCGCCCCGCCCGAGACGCCCGTCGTCGAAGAGCCGCAACCGACACCCGACCTCGCCCCCGGCGTGCCGCTGACACCCGTCCTCGCCACGCCGCAGCCCACCACACCGCCCGACATGCAGCTGCCGGTCACCACAGCACCCCACACCGCTGTCCCGGCCCCTGTGCCGCCACCCGCCTGGATGGTCGCCTGGACGACACCCAGCCGCGCCAGTGACAACGAACCCGACTGCGACAACCGGCGCTACCCGCGCGGCCACGTACGCCGCATCCGCGACCGCCACACCAACCCACCCGCCACCGTCGACCGCGCCGGCCCGCCCTGCCCCAGCAGCCCAGACCGCGACACCACCGCACCACCCGGCGCCGCCGACCTGGCCATCACCAGCACCGCCGTCGACCCGGTGCTGCGACTGATCGACCGGCTACGGCCCCGCTCAGACACCGCCACCGGACGCGCCGAGCACATCGACCCAGGTCCCGCCTGATCACCGCCTGACTGCGGCAGAATGATCAGCAAGCCACACGCCGGAGAATCCGACCGGCGGGAGGCGGGACCTACCCCCGTTCTCCGATCACCCTCCCCAGAAATCAGCCTTTGATCGGAGCTGACATACCGATGGGCACCACCACCTGCAACATCGCACCGAAGCCACCCAGCAAGATCCTGTTGCTCGCCGCCGCACTCGTCGCCGGTATCACGATCGGCGTGTGGGGCATGATCGGCATGGGGCACTTCGTCTTCTCCGGCATCCCTCCCGAGCGCCTCGCCCTCTACTCAGCGATCGGCTTCTGTGGCATCGCCACCAGCTGCTGGCTGACGGGGCGCTACCTGATTCAGCGCCACCGCCGCGCCGCCTGGTGGGACGGTTTTGTGGCCGGCGACGAGCCCGGCGCTGACGTCATTCAGATCAGCGACCTCCGGGGACGCGCCGCGACGCCGACGGTCGTACGCTCCACCAGTTAGGACACGGAGAGTAAGCTACAGAATGTGTACCGGACGGTGTACTGACCTTCTCTGACTGGCCCTGAATCGTCTTCGGATCAAGGCCGTGAGCAGGGACAATCAGAGAAGGTCAGTCAGATCCAACACGCTCGTAATGCGTAGGTCGACGGTTCGATTCCGTCAGGCGGCTCGGTAAAGAAGCCCAGGTCAACGACCTGGGCTTCGCCGTTTCTCAGGTCGACAACCCGCGAAGGGGACCTGTTCGGCGCGGCCGAGGCATTGGGGCATTCACTCTCCGCCATGCAACCCCGTTCGCTCGCGAATCGTCAGGGGGCTGTGAGAGTGAAGGAGAGACTGTGTGAAATGTGACCGTGACGAGCAGTTCCACAGCTTCGTGCTCAGCCGGCGCTCCGGGCTGGTACGAACGGCGACGCTGCTGACCGGTGGTGACGCACATCTGGCCGAGGATCTGGTCCAGTCCACGCTGACCAAGCTGTACGTCGCCTGGCCGGCGGTCCAGCGGGCGGACAACATCGAGGGCTACCTGCGCCGGACCCTGGTCAACGCGCTCACCGACGAACGCCGGCGGTGGTGGCGCCGCCACGAACGCTCGGTCGCGGAACCTCCGGACCGTTCCCGAGCCAACCCGGGCAGCGGCGGCGACCTCGACGACGGCCTGCGGGCGGCCCTCCGCGACCTGCCACCGAAGATGCGCGCCGCAGTGGTTTTCCGCTACTTCTACGACCTTTCCGTAGCCGACACCGCCGACGCCCTCGGCTGCTCCGAGGGAACGGTGAAAAGCCAGACCGCCCGCGCCCTGGACCGGTTGCGGGCCGCCCTTGACGAATCTTCCCTGACAGGAGTCACCCGATGATGGATCTGCACGACCGGCTCGACCGGATCGCCGGCCCAGTCGCCGAGCCGTCGGCCGCCGAGGCCGACGCCGACCTGGCCCGGGGCCGCCGGGCGCTGCGCCGCCGCCGGTCCGCCCGCGCGCTCGGTACCTCAGCCTTCGCGGTCATCGCGCTGGCCGTCGCCGTCACCATCGGCACCCAGGCCGGCCCGACCGCCACCACTCCCGACGACGCGCCGGCCGAAGCCGTGGCTACCCGCCTCGTGGCCTACGAGGGCGAGCAGCCTCAAGGCTTCACGATCGACAAAGTCCCAGCGGGCTGGGAGATCCAGGGCGGCACCACCAGCGAGCTGACGATCGCTCCGAAGAACGCGGCGGACAAGAACCCACTGTCGTTCATCGGCAAGATCGCCATCATGCTGCAGTCGGCGAGCGACCGCTCCACCCCGACCGGTACGCAACTTGAGGTCGGCGGCAAGCCTGGCGTGCTCAATACCGCCGATGGCACTCAAGGCGGCAAGAACCTGTGGGTCAAGCAGCCCGACGGCGTCTGGCTGCTGGTGCAGATCTGGGACGCCCGCGGGTGGACCCAGCAGGACATCATCGAGTTCGCCGACGGCATCCACGTCCAGCCGGGGGCCGAACGCATCGCTGGTTGACGTCCGTCATCCGCCGCGCACTCCGCAAGGTGCGCGGCGGGTGAGGCGGGACGACCGCCGAGCTGGCGCGGCTCAGGGGGCGGGCCGCTTGGCCTTTCCGATCCGGCCGAGGTGGGTGTGCTCGAACCCCTCGGTCGTCTTGAGGCCGTAACCGAGGGCGCGATCGACGGCGATGTGGAACGCCCACGCGATGGCGAGGATGCCGAGCCAGTCGATCGGGTCACGGAACGCCGCGAAGGCCACCGCGACCGCGCCGAGCAGCGCCGGCAGCGCGTACGAGTGCACCAGGTTGTAGCAGACGGCACCCACCCGCGGACCGCGCAGATAACCGACCATCGACAGGTCGAAGATGAGGAAGAGGGCGAGCAACCACCACCAGGCGTACCCGACGGCGACGATGACCACGACGGCGAAGGCTGCCACGACAACGCTTTCGATGCGCTGCGTCTGGACCGGGTTCAACATCCGATATCTCCTAATGTGGCTTGCCGGGTCACAGCCAGTCGTGCTCGCGGGCGTAGCGCGCGGCCTCATGACGGGTGTGGGTCTGGGTCTTCTGCATGGCGTTGGAGAGGTAGTTGCGGACGGTGCCCTGAGCGAGGTGGAGCCGGGCGGCGATGTCAGCGACCGAGTAGCCCTCGCTGGTGACCCGCAACACGTCGAGTTCGCGCTCGGTGAGTGGGCAGTCGTCGACGATGGCGAGCGCGGAGACGTCCGGGTCGATCCACCGTTTGCCCGCGTGCAAGTCGGTGATGACGGCGGCGATGTGGGCCGGCTCGGCCGACTTGCTGACGAAGCCCTGGACGCCGAGCTTCAGTGCCTTTCGCAGCACGCCGGGCCGAGCATGCCGGGTCAGCATGAGAACCACCTGCTCCGGTCGGACGCGGCGGATCTGCGTGATGGCGCCGAGGCCGTCCACGCCCGGCATCTCCAGGTCGATGACGAGCACGTCGGGCCGGTGCCGCAGGGTGGCCTCGACGGCGGTTTCGCCGTCGGTCGCCTCGGCAACGATGTCGATGTCGCCTTCGAGCGGCAGCAGCGCGGCCAGCGCCTTACGCAGCAGGGCCTCGTCGTCAGCGAGCACGATGGCGGTGGTCATCGGTCCTCCTCCGCAGCGCCGCCGGCGGCGGCATCGGCACGAGCGGGCGGGAAGCTCGCGGCGGTCAGGAAGCGCCCGTCCTGCTGTTGCACGGTCAGTTCGCCGCCGTCGGCCGCCAACCGTTGTCGGAGGCTGGACAGTCCTCGGAGTTCAGGCAGCGTATCGCTGCTCACGCCGTCGTTGACGATCGCGATGCCGGCTTCGGAGAGCGTGATCTGCACCTGGGTGGCCTGTGCGTGTCGCAGGATGTTGGTGGTGGTCTCGCGCAGTACCTGACCGAGCAGTTCGCTGCTGCGCGGGCCCACCTCGGCCTCCCGGGTCACCCGGACCCGGATGCCCGCCGCCTCGAACAGGTTCTTCGCATTTTCGAGTTCCGCCGAGAGGTTGAGCCGGCGTTGGGCGTACGCCAGCTCCTTGGTCTGGGCGATGGTGTCGCTGACCAGAGCGTACGTCTCCCGCAGCTCCTTCTCGGCGCGATCGGTGTCGCGGAGCATCAGCTTCCGGGCCAGCGCGATCTTCAGCTTGACCACGTGCAGGGTGTGGCCCTGGATGTCGTGCAGATCGCTGGCGAAGCGGACGCGTTCGCGGATGACCGCCAGTTCCGCTTCACGTTCCCGGGCGTGATCGAGTTCCCGGATTAGGTCGTAGAACCGCTCGCCGACGATCGTCAGGACGGTCACCAGGATGGTGAGGCCCGTCGGGACGAGGACGTAGGTGATCAGGACGCCGCGGACGTCGTCCTGATCGACCAGGAACCGCATCGCGCCGACGGCGGCGACGTAGCTGAACAGCCCGACCGCTGCCAGGGCCCGGCGTCGTACCTGGCGGAGGGCGAGAGACCCCACGGCGCAGACGCCCCAGTAGGCGTTGGGGCTGCCGGTCAGCAGCACCCCGAGCGGCCACACCACAGCCCCGACGATCGTGCAGGGCAGGGCGACCCGGGCGAGGTCGTCCGCCGTCCAGCGTTCGAAGGCCACCACCGCAGCCACGGCACCCGGGGCCAGAACGATGAGATGCCACCAGGTGTGCGCGTCGATGGCCAGGAGAATCACCGCGGCGAACACGACCGGCGGAAGTGACGTGAGGAGATTGATCCGGCGCAGCCGCCTCTGCGTCGTCTTGGTGAAGGCCGGCGATCTCGCGGTCACCTGCCCAGTATTCTGCCGATCCTGCTCGGCGGCAGTGACACCACGTCACATGTACCCGTGACGTGGCACCACTGATGGATCGGAGCGACCGCTGCTGTCATTGGGGCATGTCCACGACACCAGTCATCGAAGTCGAACGGCTCAACGTCAGGTACGGCGACTTCCACGCCGTGAAGGACCTGTCCTTCGAGGTCCGGCGTGGGGAACTGTACGCGCTGCTCGGCACGAACGGGGCGGGGAAGACCTCGACCCTGGAGACCATCGAGGGGCACCGGACGCCGACCTCCGGCAGCGTGCGCGTCTTCGGGCACCAACCGGGTGACCGCCGGCTGGTACGTCCCCGGATGGGTGTCATGCTCCAGGAGAGTGGTTTCTCCCCGGACCTCACGGTCCGCGAATCGGTCCGGCTGATCGGCACCCTCACCCGGCGGACCGACGACGTCGACCGGGTGCTCGACGTCGTCGATCTCACCAGCAAGGCCGGCCGGAAGGTCTCCCAGCTCTCCGGCGGGGAGAAGCGGCGGCTGGACTTCGCCACCGCCGTCTACGGCACCCCGGAGCTGATCTTTCTGGACGAGCCGACCACCGGCCTGGACGTCCAGTCGCGCGACCACCTGTGGACGACCGTGGACCGGCTCCGGGAGAACGGCGCGACAATCGTGCTCACCACGCACTACCTGGAGGAGGCACAGGAGCGCGCCGACCGGATCGGGCTCATGCACGAGGGCACCTTCCACCGGGAGGGAACCGTCTCCGAACTGACCCGGACCCTGCCGGCGGTCATCCGCTTCTCGCTGCCACCGACGGTCCCGGCGCTGCCGTTGCAGGCGACCAGGGACGGTGACGGCAAGGTCGTGATCGAGACCTTCGGCCTGCAGAAGGACCTGCACATCCTGCTCTCCTGGGCGCAGGACAACGCCGTGGAGCTGCGGGACCTGGAGGCCGGGCCGACCCGCCTCGACAACGTCTTCCGCGCCATAAGTGGCTGACTCGCTTCCCGAGAGGAAACCTTTCCGTGCTCCCCATCGCCTTCAGTGAGCTGATCCAGATCTTCCGGAACCGGCTGGTGCTGGTCACCAGCTTCATCATTCCGGTGGTCGTCTCCGCGTACTTCGTCCGTCAGCACGAAACCTTCGCCGCCCTCGGCAGTCTCGGCTACATCGCGGCGATCGTGCTGTTCACAGTTGCCGCGTTCGGGCTCTACGCCACGACTGTGACCACCCTGGCGTCCCGGCGGCAGAATCTCTTCCTCAAACGGCTGCGCTCCACGGCCATCGGGGACGCCGGCATTCTCGCCGGCCTCCTGCTGCCCGCCACGTTGATCGCCGTGGTGCAGGTGGCTGCGATCCTGACCGCGCTGGCCATGGTCGCCGGCGGGCCGGCCAACATTCCCTTGCTGGTGGTAGCGATCGTCGCGACCGTGGCCATGCTGATCGGCCTGGGACTGGCCACCGCCGGCCTGACGAATTCACCCGAGCACGCCCAGGTCACCACCCTGCCCGTCATGCTCGGTGTGATCGGTGTCGCCAGCTGGGTGGGCATCAGCGGCACCGAGGACCTCGCCCTGCTCAAGCGGCTGCTGCCCGGTGGTTCCGCGACCGAGATGGTGATGAACGCCTGGAACGGTGGCGTCGCGGTGACCGACTCCCTGCTCCTGCTGGCCCCGACGTTGGGCTGGGTCGTCGTCGCCGTCGTGCTGGCCACCCGTCTCTTCAACTGGGAGCCCCGCCGCTGAGGTGCCAAGCCCTGTGAGGCGCCCTGGCGATTCCCCGAACGCCGATCCGACCAGACCGCACACCGCCGAGAAAGACGTACGCCGAAGGAGTGACCTTGACTCCTCCAGCCATCTCAAGAGAGGTCTGACCGATGACCCGGCAACCCGACAATTCCTCAGGCACGCCTGCCGAGACGGCGCCGACTCTGGTCGAGGATCTGCTACTCCTGCTGTTCCAACCAAGGTCGGGCACCATCGCCGGAGAGAACATCCTCTTCTACGTCCTCGCCGGGGCCGTACTCGCAGATCTCGCCCTTGCCGATCGGGTGACGATGGCGGACCGACGCAAGGTGAAGATCGTCGAGGGTCAGGCACCGTCGGATGATCTTCTCCGGTCGGCGTGGGACTACCTCTCCGAGAAACCCCGCGGCGTTCAGACGGTGCTCGCCGCGATCGGCCCGGAGCTGCGCAAGCCGGTGTTGGAACGGCTCGTCGAACGCGGCGACATCACCCGGGAGGATCGGAAGATGCTCGGCCTGTTCCGTACGACTGCGCTGCGCGACGGTGGCACCGGACGCCGCGCGCGTCTGCTGGAGGAGGTCAGGCAGGTCCTCGTGGACGGCGCGGAACCGTCGGCCCGGGTAGCTGCGCTGGCGGCACTGCTGTCGGGCAGCGGGACTCTTCCCCAGTTCTACCGCGACATCCCGTGGACCACACCCGTGATCAAACGAGCGAAGGAACTTGAGCAGGGCAACTGGGGGGCCGGTGCCGCAGCGGAAGCCGTGACCCGGACCATGACCGCGACCGTCGTCAACAGTGTCATCGTCACCACCACCGTGATCCCCCGCAGCTGACCCGCCCGGGTAACCCAGCCTGCAACTTCGCGGATGTTGTCGTGTCTTGTGGACCGCAGGCAGCAGCATCACCGAAGTTGCGGGCCGGGAGCCGGCGGGGACGGGTCAGGTGTAGAGGTTTGCGGCGTACTGGGGGCCGTAGTGGCGTTCGAGGTCGACGAGGGTGTCCGCCGGGGCCTCGACCTCCTTGATCAGGCGGGCCCGGCTGGGCAACGGGTCCGCTGGCCAGGTCTCCGGCTGCCAGAGCTGGGACCGGAGAAACGCCTTCGCGCAGTGGTAGAAGATCTGCTCGATCTCGACCACCACGGCGAGCACCGGCCGGTGCCCCTTGACCACCATGGCGTCGAACCAGGGCGCGTCACGGAGCAGCCGCGCCCGGCCGTTGATCCGCAGGGTGTCGGTGCGCCCTGGGATGAGGAAGATCAGGCCGACGTGCGGATTCGCCAGGATGTTGCGGTAGCCGTCGGCGCGCTTGTTGCCGGGACGCTCCGGAATGGCGATGGTCCGCTCGTCCAGCACATGTGCGAAACCCGCCGGGTCGCCCTTGGGTGAGACGTCGCAGGTGCCGTCCGCTCCGGCGGTGGCCACCAGACAGAACGGCGACGCGGCGAGCCACTGCCGGTCACGCTCGTGCAGTTCGGTGCGCTCCTTGGCGACTGCGCGGGGTGCCGGGGTGCCGAGCAGCTCGGTCAATTCGGCTGCGGATGTGATCTCCACCGTCACTGGGTGCCTCCCCATGGAGTTGACCGTGGTGGCGGCACCCGGGCGGGAAACCGCCACGGTCAGTCTAGTCGCGCCCGCCCGTGAGGTTTGTCCCTCGGTGACCGGGGTACCGGCCCACTGAGCGCCCTCGGAGAGCAGTGGAGGCCCGGAGATGGAGAGTCGGCTCAAGATCCTGGGGCATCCCGTCCATCCGATGCTCGTGATGTTTCCGTTCGCCCTGCTGGTCACGGCCGTGCTCTTCGACGTCATCGACACGGTCGGCGGGCCGGACTTCCTCGGCGAGGTGGCGTACTGGAACCTCACCGTCGGCCTGATCGGCGGCCTGCTGGCCGCGGCGGCCGGGACGTTCGACCTGCTGGCCATCCCTTCTGGTACCCGCGCCAAGCGGGTGGCGCTGACCCACGCCGCCGCGAACGTCGCGGTGATCCTGCTCTTCGCCGCCGTCTGGGTGGTACGGCTCAACGCCGACTCGCGCGGCGCGGGCGGGGCACTGATCGCCATCGAGGTGGTGGCGCTCGGCATCCTCGGGGTCGGCGGCTGGCTCGGTGGTGAACTCGTCGACCGGCTCGGGGTCGGGGTCGACCGGGAGGCCAGCCTCGACGCGCCGAGTTCCCTGCGGCCGGTGGCCGCCAGTCAACGGATGGGAGATGCGCGATGACCAGGCCGGGACGCGGCTGGCGGGGCGGTCAGCAGGGCTGGGATCCGATGGGCGAGTTGCAGTCGCTGCGGGCCGAGCTGAGCCGGCTGGTCGGTGGTCGACCGGGTCCGCCCGAGGTGGAGCTGGGCGAGACCAGCGACGGCTGGGAGGTGGTCGTCCGGCTGCCCGGCGTCGCTCCGGAGGAGGTCGCGGTGGAACTGGACGACCGCGAGCTGTGCGTACGGGCGCGTACGGAGGCCGAGGTCAACGCCGACCATGGCATTCCCGGCGGGTTCGAGACCCGGGGCTTCGAGTACCGCGTGCAGTTGCCGTCGCGAGTGGACCCTGAGGCGATCGACGCGGTGATGGACCACGGTCTGCTGCGGGTACGGCTGCCCCGGGCGAACCGGCCCGCGCCACGCACCATCACCGTCGGTCGTACCGGCCCACGTCCGGCCGGCGCGTCCGGCGGTGTGCCGAGCAGCGTCGACCCGGCGGCGGACCGGGAACTGCACCAGCCGGACGTCGCCACCGGCGATTCCGGTCGGTAGCGCGTTCCGTGGCCCGGGCCGTGCTGGAAGAGGCTGCCGACCGGGTGCCCGACGTGGCCCGGATCGCCGTGCTGCGCGCCAACGCGCTCGGTGACTTCATCTTTGTGCTACCCGCGCTGGAGGCGCTGCGGGCCGCGTACCCCCAAGCGGAGATCGTGTTGCTCGGCGCGCCCTGGCACGCGCAGCTGTGGCGGGACCGGCCGGGCCCGGTCGACCGGGTAATCGTGGTGCCGCCCGCGCCGGGGATCCGGACGGCGACCGACGGCGAGCCAGAGTCCAGCATGGTCGACTTCCTGGCCGCTGCCCGCGCGGAACGGTTCGACGTGGCGATGCAACTGCACGGCGGCGGTGCCAACTCCAACCCGCTGGTGGCCGCGCTCGGTGCCCGGGTCACCGCCGGCCTGCGGGCCGAGGACGCGCCGCCGCTGGACCGCTGGCTGCGCTACGTCTACTACCAGCACGAGGTGATCCGCTATCTGGAGGCGGTGGCTCTGGTGGGTGCTCCGACCACCACGATTACGCCGGCGTTGGCGGTCACCGAAGCCGACCGGGCCGAGGCGCGGGCCGTGCTCGGCGAGCCGGAGCGTCCCCGGGTGGCGCTGCATCCCGGGGCCACCGACACCCGCCGGCGCTGGCCCGCCGACCGTTTCGGGGAGGTGGCCCGGACGCTGCACACCGACGGGTACGAGGTGCTGGTCACCGGCACCCCGGCCGAGCAGGAGGTGGTCGACCGGGTGGTCGCCACCGCCGGTGTGCCGGTCCGGCCGCAGGTGGGCACGCTCAGTCTTGGTGGGCTGGCCGGCTGTTACCGCGGCTGTGAGGTGGTGGTCTCCAACGACACCGGTCCGCTGCACCTGGCTGCCGCCGTCGGTACCCCCACCGTCGGCATCTTCTGGGTCGGCAACCTGATCACCACCGCTCCGGTGCTACGGGGCCGGCATCGGCCGATCACCTCGTGGACGGTGCACTGTCCGGTCTGCGGGGTGGACTGCACCCCCGGCATCTACCCGCACCGTCCGGGCGACGGCGACTGCCCGCACCGCGACTCCTTCGTCGTTGACGTGCCGGTCCCCGAGGTGCTCGAAGCCGCCCGGGAGCTGCTGTTCCGCTGAAGAGATCCGCTGGCTCAGGCGTCCGGGTCGGCGAGGACGACCTCCCACGCCTCCACATCGCGTTCGGTGACCGTGGTCGGCGACTCCAGGTGGTAGGCGCCGCTGGGCAGGACACCGGCGCCGCCGTGCCGGGCCAGCACGGCGAGCTGCGCGGCGACGTCCTCGCCCTGGTGCCGCACCGGCACCCGACGCCAGAAGTCGAAGCCGCCCGCGTCGACCAGCTTCGCCCGGTCGTAGAGCACGCAACCGCCGACCCAGGACACCTGGTACGCCCGCCATTCGTCGTCCGCCAGCGTCAGCGACGCCGTCACGTGCAGCAGGTTCGCCGCCGAATGGATCTGCGCCCGGTCCCACTCGGGCGTGCCCGGGCGGATCCGCTCCGGCACCGGTCGTCCCGGCCACTCCCGGTAGTGCCGGTGCGTGTGCGGCCGGACGTCGTCCAGGTAGGACAGTCCGTGCACCCCGTTGCCGACGAAACCGCAGCCCAGCTCGCCGATCGCGGTCACCAGCCGGCGCAGCGTTCCCGGTTCCAGCCAGACGTCGTCGTCGAGGAAGAGCACGTACCGGGCGGTGGAGGTGGCGAGCAGGAAACTGCGGTGTTCGGCGAGCCCTCGCCGGGGCAGCCGTCGGGTCAGCAGCACCGGATGTCCCCGGTGACGCAGGGCCCGGACCATGGTGGCCGCCGCCGGATGGGCGTACCCGGGGTCGCCGTCGGACTGGTCGCTGACCACCACGCCGAATCCCGGCACCCCCTCCTGGGCGGCGAGCCCGGAGAGGGTGACGGCGAGTTCGGTGGGCCGGTTACGGGTCGGGACGAGCACGTCGACCAGCCGGTCGACGCGGAACTGCGCGGGCGCGCCGGCGTCGAGGGGTCGGTTCACGGCGCCTTGCCGGTCAGTGGCGGCGCGTCCGCACCGGTGGCTCCGGTCGTTCCGGAGGTCTCCACCTCAGGAGCGGGCGCGGTCGGCCCGGCCTCCGCGCCGGTCAGGCCCTCCTGGCCGTACGCGCGGATGCGGTCGATGATCGCCGAGGTGGAGCGGTCCGGCACGTACCCGAGAGTGCGTACCTGACCGCCCAGCCGGTGCACCAGCGGCGCCTCCGGCACCAGCTCGGGCGGGTAGTCGCCGCCCTTGACGTAGACGTCCGGCCGGACGGCTTCGATGAGGGCGGCCGGGGAGTCCTCCTCGAACACCACCACGTGGTCGACGCAGGTCAGCGCGGCGAGCAGGGCGGCTCGGTCCTCGATCGGGTTCACCGGCCGGTCCGCACCCTTCAACCGGCGTACGCTGCCGTCGGAGTTGACCGCCACCACCAGCAGGTCGCCCAGGGCGCGGGCCTGTTCCAGGTAGCGCACGTGCCCCCGGTGCAACACGTCGAAGCAGCCGTTCGTGAAGACGATCGAGCGTCCGGCGCGCCGGTGCCCGGCCACGATCTCCGCCAGGTGCCCGGTGTCGACAAGCACCTGACGGTCGTCGGGTGTCGGCCGGCCCAGCGCGGCCAGCAGGTCTTCGCGGCGGCACACGCAGGTGCCGGTGCCGGCGACGGTGCTCGTCGCGGCGAGCTGGGCCAGTTGGGCGGCGGTGGACAGTGGAGCGTCGGCGGCCAGCGCGAGCGTCATCGCCGCCAGATAAGCGTCGCCGGCACCGACGGTGTGGCTGGCGGGCACGGGTGTGGTGTGGCTGCGGGCGGGTTCGCCGTCGATCCCGCCGACCACCGCGCCCTCGGTGTCCAGGGTCACCGCGACCACGGCCGCGCCGGTGTGGGCGCGCAGCTCGGCGAGGCGGGACTCGGCCAGGACGGCCCGGTCCACGCCGGCACCGATCTCGGCGTTCACTGTCACTCCGGTGCCGGTCACGCTGAGTCCGTCGCGGGTCATCGCCACCCGGCTCTCGCCCGGGGTGGGCTCCCCGGTGGGCCCGTCGGTACGCCGCATCCCGGCCTCACCCGGCGCCGTTCCCACGGTCAGCTCGGACGGGCCGTCGGCCGGATCGACCTCGGGATGCTCCAGGTGCAACTCGTGCCCACCGGTCGTCGCGGTGCCGGCCGGGTCGGCGGGGGCCGGGTTCGTGGTCGGTCCGACCACGCCCGCGCGGGCGAGCAGGCGGGTGGCCTCCGCGAAGCTAGGGGTCACCACGGTCGGGGCGAGGCCCCGCCAGTCGGCGAGGTCGTGCGCGTCGAGCGCGACCGTGGCGTACCGGTCCCGATGCTCGACCAGCCAGGCGCGGACCGGCGCGGGCAGCGCGCCCAGACCGTAGTCGCAGACCACCAGGGTCGGCTTCTCGCCCCCGCTGGCGGCCCGCAGTTCCGCACTCGCGCAGTCCAGGGCGGTGAGCAGGCAGTCCACCCCCAGGTCGCTGAGCGGGTCGTCCGGGTCGCCGGAGTCCTCCCGCAGCAGGATCTGGTCACCGGCCAGCATCCGGCGCTTGACCGGGGTGGGTCGCCCGGGCTGGCTGACCGTGCGGTCCCAGACACCGGCCCGGTCGAGACAGTCGTGCAGCTCGTCGCCGGCCGCATCGGCCCCCACGGGTGCGACCAGCACCGAGCGCCCGCCCAACGTGGCGATGTTGACGGCGGTGTTGGCGGCGCCGCCCGCCGCCGAGATACGGCGGCGCAGGGTGAGGACCGGGGCAGGGGCCTCCCGGCACAACCGGTCGGAGTCGGCGAACCGCCACTCGTCGAGCATGGCGTCACCGATCACCAGGACCGGACGCCCGAGCCAGCTCTGCACGACGTCGGCGAGCCGGAGCTGTTCCGCTGCTGCTCGTGCCATGCCGGCGGTTCCCCTCCGGTCGGCGGGGTCAAACCTGCCGGCCAGGCACCCGCTGGCGGCGACGTGTGCTGGGCCACCGACCCGCCGCGTTTCGTGACGTTGGCGTCGGGAACGGATATGGACGAACCCCCGGAGAGGAGAACGTCATGGCAGCGACGTTGCAGGGCAAGCGGGTCGCCTTCCTGGCCACCGACGGCGTGGAGGAGATCGAGTACGTCCAGCCGCGTCAGGCCGTCGAGCAGGCCGGCGCGACCGCCGAACTGGTGTCGATCAAGCCTGGAAAGATCACCTCCTTCGAGCACCTGGACCCCTCCACCACGTACGAGGTGGATGTGAGCGCGGCCGACGCGGATCCCGCCCGGTACGACGCGCTGGTGCTGCCCGGTGGGGTGGCCAATCCGGACTTCCTGCGTACCGATGCCGACGCCGTCCGGTTCGTGCGGTCGTTCTTCGACGCCGGCAAGCCGGTCGGGGTGATCTGCCACGGTCCGTGGACGCTTGTCGAGGCGGACGTGGTGCGGGGGCGTCGGCTGACCAGCTGGCCCAGCCTACGTACCGACCTGGTCAATGCCGGCGCGGAGTGGGTCGATGAGGAGGTCGTGACCGACAACGGGCTGGTGAGCAGCCGTAAGCCCGACGACCTGCCGGCCTTCTGCGCCAAAATCGTCGAGGAGTTCGCCGAGGGTCGGCACTGATCCTGCGGCAGCGCTCGTTCGGTGGCCTCGCCCGCTCGGGCGAGGCCACCGCGCTGCCTGTCACTTCAGGATCAGGCGGTTGGTCTGCTCGAAGACGTCCAGGTCGGCCAGGGTCTCCAGGACGCTGGCCGAGAGCGGCTGGGGCATCGCCTCGCGGTGGAAGAAGCCCGCGTCGATCGTCTCGTCGGTGACCCGGGCCAGCCGGCCGTCCCACTCCTCGACCCGGAACGCGGTGGTGAAGATCTGATAGGTGTGGCCGTACATGTTGGTGTGGGTGCGGTCCGGGCCGGTGTAGAGGGCGAAAGCGCTGACCCGGAGGGCCCGCAGCCCGGTCTCCTCGCGTACCTCCCGCACGGCGCAGTCCGCGATCGACTCGCCCAGCTCCATGGCGCCGGCGGGCAGTGCCCACTGGCCGTTGTCGGAGCGGCGGATCAGCAGGATGCGGGCCGAGTTGTCGCGCACCACGGCTCGCGCCCCGACGAACATCAGCGTCCGGTCGCCGGCCAGGGCGCGCAGCTGCCCGACGTACGAATCAGCCCAGGAGATGCTCACCCGGACAATTTACGGGGGTTCCCAACGTGTGACCGGCGACACTAACTTGTTACCCATGCGTAGCACGATGATGGACGCCCCTCTCCAGGTCTCCCGGATCCTCGAACACGGCGCCACCGTGCACGGCGCGGCCGAGGTGGTGACGTGGACCGGCGCCGAGCCACGGCGCAGCACGTACGCCGACGTCGGGCGGGACGCCGCCCGGCTCGCGCACGCCCTGCGGGCGGAGTGCGGGGTGACCGGCGATGAGCGGGTCGCCACCTTCATGTGGAACAACACCGAGCACCTGGTGGCGTACTTCGCCGTGCCCAGCATGGGTGCGGTGCTGCACACGCTGAACATCCGGCTCTTTCCCGACCAGGTCACCTACATCGCCAACCACGCCGAGGACCGGGTGGTGCTTGTCGACTCGACGCTGATCCCGCTGCTGGCGAAGTCTCTCGGTGGCATGACCAGCGTGCGGCACGTGGTGGTGGTCGGTGGCGGCGATCCCGCTCCGCTGGTGGCGGCGGCGGGTGACCGGATCGCCGTACATCACTGGGACGCGCTGCTGGCCGACCGCCCCGAGGTGTACGACTGGCCCGAGGTGGACGAACGCGACGCCGCCGCCCTCTGCTACACCTCCGGCACCACCGGCAACCCCAAGGGGGTGGCCTACTCGCACCGATCGATCTACCTGCACTCGTTGCAGATCTGCATGCCGGAGGGGTTCGGGCTCGGGCCGACCGACCGGGAACTGGCCATCGTCCCGATGTTCCACGCGATGTCGTGGGGGCTGCCGTTCGCGGCCTTCCTCTCCGGCGCGTCGCTGGTGATGCCGGACCGTTTCCTCCAGGCCGCGCCGATCGCCGAGATGATCGCCGCGGAGCGGCCGACCCTGGCCGGTGCGGTGCCGACCATCTGGACCGACCTGCTGGCCTACCTGGACGGCCACGACGTCGATACCGCCTCGCTCAAGGAGGTGATCGTCGGTGGTTCGGCCTGTCCGCCGTCGCTGATGCACGCGTTCGACGAGCGGCACGGCGTCGATGTGATCCACGCCTGGGGGATGACCGAGATGTCGCCGCTGGGCTCGGTGTCGCGCCCACCGGCCGGGGCGAGCGGCGACGACGCCTGGCGGTACCGGTACACGCAGGGCCGGGTGCCGGCGGGGGTACGGGCCCGCATCGTGGGTCCGGCCGGGGAGCCGCTGCCCGCGGACGGGACCTCCGTCGGTGAGTTGGAGGTCCGTGGGCCGTGGATCACCGCCCGGTACGTCGGGGACGACGCGCCGGACCCGGAGAAGTTCCGCGACGGCTGGCTGCGTACCGGTGACGTGGGCACGCTGTCGGCGGACGGTTACATCACCCTCACCGACCGGGCCAAGGACGTGATCAAGTCCGGCGGCGAGTGGATCTCCTCGGTGGAGCTGGAGAACGCGCTGATGGCCCACCCCGCGGTGCTGGAGGCCTGCGTGGTGGGCGTACCGGACCAGCGGTGGGACGAGCGGCCGTTGGCCACCGTGGTGCTCCGGGAGGGTGCCTCGGCGACCCCGGAGGAGTTGCGCGACTTCCTGGCCGGGTCGGTGGCGCGCTGGCAGTTGCCGGAGCGGTGGGCGTTCATCGAGGCGGTGCCGAAGACAAGCGTCGGCAAGTTCGACAAGAAGGTGGTGCGCTCCCGGTACGCCGACGGCGACCTGAATGTGCGGGAACTGGCCACGCCGTAACGTTTTTCGGCGCATCATCGCCATTGGGAGTAGTGGCCTGCACAGACCTCTCTCCGGTGGGCGGCCCCGGCGTTCGCACCGCGCCGGGGCCGCCCGTTCCTTGCGGGGCGACCCGCAATGCCAGTATTGCGAGACTTGTTCGCCTCTGTCCTGCAGACGGCGAAAACTCCCAGGTCGGACCGCTTATTCGCCGGCGCTGAGCAGCACCTTGCCGACCACCGAGTCCTCCACCGCCTGATGGGCGGCAGCGGTCGCCGACAACGGATAGGAGTGCAACGGCAGGCCCGCGTCCTCGCCGACCCGGATCCCGCCCTGCGCGGCGGCCGCCGCGACGTCCACCACCGCCTGCGCCTTGGCCGCCTTCGGCATCGTGTAGACAAGCACGAACTGCCAGCGGGCGTTCGGTGCCATAAGTGGTCGGACCGGCAACGTCACCTCGTCACCGCCGTCGTCGGCGTACACGCAGACCACGCCACCGGGACGCAGCAGCCGTACGTCGGTGGCCGCGTTGCGCGCGGGCGAGACCTCCACGATTGCGTGCACCCCGTCGGGCGCGAGCTTGTGGACCTCCTCCACCACGTCCTGCTCCCGGTAGTTGACCACCGCCGAGGCACCGGCCGCCGCCGCCAGTTGAGCCTTCTCGGCACTGCTCACCGTGGCGATCACGCATGCGTCGGCCCAGGCCGCCAGCTGGATCGCCGCGTTGCCCACGGCACCGGCCCCGCCCTGCACCAGCACCGTGTGATCGCTGAGCGCACCCGGGCGCAGGCTGTTCGGCAGATACTCTCCGGCGGTCAGGCAGCGGTGCGCCGTCAGGAAGGGAATGCCCAGGCAGGCACCCAGTTCGAAGGAGGCCTCGCCCAGGCGTACCGCCTGGCGGACCGGGACCACCGTGTACTCGGCGGCGGTCCCCCAGGGCCGCTGCCAGGCGGCCTCCCAGACCCACACCCGCTCGCCGATCAGCGCCTGGTCGACCCCCTCGCCGACCGCCTCGACCACCCCGGCGCCGTCCTGGCCGGGCGTCTGCCAGCCGGCCGGCAACGGGCCCTGCCGGCGCGACTTCCAGTCCGTCGGATTCACCCCGGACACCGCGACCCGCACCAGCACCTCGCCCGGACCGGGATCCGGCACCGGCCGGTCGACCAGTTGGAGGACGGAGGGATCACCGGTGCGCTCGTACACCATCGCCTTCATGCCACCGACCGTAGGCGGGCCGGGGACCGCCCGGTGGCGGTTCAGCCCAGCCGGTCGACGACCTCCGGAGTCAACTCGTCGATCGACTCCAGCACCGTCACGGCCAGCCGTCGAGCGTCCGGATCCAGTGGGTACGCCCCGTGCGGCACCGCCACCACCGTCATGCCGGCGGCAGCCGCCGAACGGACCCCGTTCGAGGAATCCTCCACCGCCACACAGCGCGTCGGGTCGAGGCCGAGCCGCCGGGCCACGCTCAGGTAGACGTCCGGCGCCGGCTTGCCGCGCTCGGTCTCCTCGGTGGACAGGGTGCTGCGGAACGCGTCGGTCAGGTCGGTGGCGGCCAGCGCCGCGGCGATCAGCCGGGTCGGCGAGGAACTGGCCAGCCCCAGGGGCCACCGTGCGGCCATCCGGCGGACCACGTCGACCGCGCCGTCGATCACCGGCACCCGGGCCGCGTACCGGCGGGCCATCTCCTCGACCACCTCGGCGGCGACCTGGTCGGCGCTGCGTCGCACCCCCAACTCGTCGCTGAGGTACCGGGCCCACTCACCGGTGCTCATCCCCATCAGCCGGCGCTGGGTGTCGTCCTGCCAGCTGCCGCCGTGCTCGGCGACGTACGCCCGCCGAACCTCCTCCCACACCGGCTCGGAATCGACGATCACGCCGTCCAGGTCGAAAACCACCCCATCCACCATCACACCCCCATCCTCCCCCACCCACTACCCCCACCACCCCACCCCACCCCCACCCAGCACCGCGTCGATCAAGAAGTTTGCGTCGGGGATTCCGCAGCAGCCAGACGCAAACCTCTTGGTCAACTCGACAGGGGTGGGAGGCCGATGGGGCTGTCCGACGGGATGACCGTGTGGGCGGCGCGGGCGATGGGGTCTAGCAGTTCGCGTAGGCGGTGCGCGCGGTCGGGGTCGAGGGTGAGCCAGGGGCGGGCGGCGGCGAGATCGGTGGCGTCCTCGATCGCCTGGAAGGCCGCCCGCCCGCGCTCGGTCGGCTTGCCGTCGGAGTCCAGCCAGCCACGGCCGGTGAGCCGCTCGCGCGCCTGCGACCAGTCCTGCTCCGACCAGCCCCGGCCGAGCAGATTGGCCGGCGGCATGTCGACCGCGACCCGCCAGGCCAGCGTCTCCACCGGGTCGAGATCGGCGGCGACCAGCGCCGCCACGTGCCCGTCGCCGCGATGCTCGCGCAGTGTGGTGGCGGCCTGCCAGAGCCGAGCCAGCGGGTACTCGCCACGGGGCAGGGCGGCATTCGCCGCGCCGAGCACCCGGCCGGCCGTCCCGAGCCCGTCGGTGGCGGCCTCAAGCAGGTCGGCGGCCTCCACCAGGTGCCGCTCGGGCAACTCGTAGGTCAACTCGGCGAGCGCCTGCACCGCCCCGGTCAGCCGGGCACGCAGCGCCTGGTCCGGCGAGGCCAGCTGCCACACCGCCGGCAGCGCCCGGCTCACCATGTGCGGCGCGAAGTTGTAGAAAGCGGCGATCACCGGCGCGGGACCGGTCGGCCCGAGCGGGGCGGCCCGACCGGCGAAGTAACCCCGCCAGTAGCCGCGGAGCCCGGCCGCGCCGTAGGCGGCGCGGGCGCGTGGGTGGAAATAGGTGACGGCGTGTACCGGCTCGTAATACGTCCACATCAACCGGGCGGTCCGCCCGTCGGCGTCCACTGCCGTCACGTGCACCTCCGTGTCGCTTCGACAAGCGTCCCGGGCGAACTGCCCGGGACGCTGCCGAACCTACTGCCGGTCGGTGACCGTTCGGAAGCCATCTGTGGTCAACGGCATCGATGTTCTGTCGGACGACCCGACTCGGGGCTCACTCGGCGGCGAGCACGTCCACCACGAAGCGCAGCGGGCCCGCCGGGCGACCGCCGCCGCCGTCGCCGTACGCGTCCTCGGCCGGGATGTCGAGCTGCACCCGGCTGCCCACGGTCACGCCCACCAGGCCCTTGTCCCAGCCCGGGATGACCTGCCCGACGCCGATCGGGAAGGTGGCGGGCTCGCCCCGATCCCAGGAGGAGTCGAACTCCTCGCCGCTTTCGTAGAAGACGCCGACGTAGTTGGTGGTGATCGACTGGCCGGCCTGCACCTTCGGCCCGGTGCCCTCGATCAGCGGGGTGACGGTCAGCTTGGTCAGCTCACCTTCCCCGGCGGTGACGGTCGGCTTGCTGCCCAGGGCCGGGTCCGCGCCTTCCGGCAGCTGCGGCGCGGGCGGCGCCCCCGGCTCGTTCGTCGCCTCCGCACCGGCGGAGGGAGTGCCAGCGGCCTGCTCGGGCGCGTCGTCACCACCGCGCTGGCCGACGATCACGAACACGGTGATCAGCACCGCCACGACGGCGATCCCGGCGAACGCACCGGCCCAGGCCTGCCGGCGGCGCTTCGCCTCGGCTGCCTTCTGAGCCGCCAACTGCTCGGCCAGCCGCCGCCGCGCCTTGGTCTCCTGCTCGCTCACGTCCTCGACTCCCTGCTGAGAGGTGTGGGGTGGGTCCGGCCACGGGCAGCCGTCGCCGACACACGGTACCTGGTGTCCGACGCACTTCCGACCATCGATGGCCCACGTCCGCAGGCACGGCTGTGCCGATCATGAAGTCCGGGTGGTCCAGCAACCGCCCAAAGGGGCATTCGGGCGACCAGGAGCGCAGTCAGGCGGATTTACGCGGAGTGGTCTTCTTGGCGGTTTTGGTAGCCTTCTTCTCCGCGGTCTTCTTAGCGGGCTGGGCCTTCTTGGCGGTGGTCTTCTTCTCGGCGGTCTTCTTCGCGGGCGCCTTCTTGGCCGGCGCCTTGGTGGCCTTCTTCTCCGCCGCCTTCTTCTGCGCCGAGCGGGCCGACGAGATCGGTGTCGGTTCGGCGCCCGCGCCGGCCGGCGCCTCGCCACGAGCCGCCTTGGCCCGCTCCACGGACGCCTTCAACGCGGCCATCAGGTCGACCGCGGCGGCGGGAGCCTCCTCCACCTCCTCCGGCTGGACCACCTCGCGGCCCTCCACCTTCGCGTCGATGACCTCCTGCAACGCCGCCCGGTAGTCGTCGTTGAACTCGTCCGGTTGAAAGTCACCGGCCATCGAGTCGATAAGCGACGTGGCCATCGCCAACTCCGGTGGCCGGATCTTGAGGTCCTCGTCGAGGAAACCGAAGTCCGGCTTACGGATCTCGTCGGGCCAGAGCATCGTGTTCAGCAGCAGCACACCCTCACGGACCCGCAGGGTGGCCAACTGCTCCCGCTGACGCAGCGCCACCTTGACGATCGCCACCCGCTCCGAGTCGGTCAACGCGTCCCGCAGCAGCAGGTACGGCTTGGTCGCGGTGCCCTCCGGCTCCAGGAAGTACGCCTTGTTGTAGAGGATCGGATCGACCTGCTCGGCCGGCACGAACTCCAGTACGTCGATCGCGTGGGAGGTGCTCAGCGGCAGGTCGGCGAAGTCCTCGTCGGTGAGGATGACCATCTCCCCGCCGCCGATGTCGTAGCCCTTGGCGATGTCGTCGTAGCTGACCTCTTCGCCACAGACCTGGCAGGTCCGCTTGTACCGAATCCGTCCGCCGTCGGCCCGGTGCACCTGGTGGAACCGAATGTCCTTCTCCTCCGTCGCGGAATACAGCTTGACCGCGATCGAGACCAGGCCGAACGACACGGCTCCCTTCCAGATGGCTCGCATGCTGCGCTCCCTTCCCCGGTATCGACCATGCTCGCATCACAGGGAACCGGACGCGAGGTGTTCGGCCGGCTACTACAGTCGTCCTGTGTCCGGCGCGCCGCTCAAGCCGATGCTCGCGATGACCGGGCAGCTTCCGACCGGTCCCGACTGGGTGTACGAGTTCAAGTGGGACGGGGTACGCGCGCTGGCCGACATCGTCGCCGGACGGCAACGCCTGTACGCGCGTTCCGGTGTGGAGATCACCACCGCCTACCCCGAGTTGATTCCGCTGAGCGAGCAGGCCGACGACGTCCTGCTCGACGGCGAGGTGGTCCTCTTCGACCAGGCCGGGCGGCCTTCGTTCACCGCCCTGGCCGAGCGGATGCACGTGCGTAACGCCGCCAAGGCGGCCCGGCTGGCGGCAACCGTACCGGTCACGTACATGATCTTCGACGTGTTGCGGCTGGACGGTCAGGACCTCACCGGCTGGCCGTACGCACGGCGGCGGGAAGCCCTCGACGGCCTGGCGCTGGGCGCGGCGCGGTGGGCGGTGCCCCCGGTCTTCTCCGACGGCCCGGCCACCTACGAGGCGGCCGGCGAGCACGGCCTCGAAGGGGTGATGGCCAAGCGGGTCGAGTCGGCCTACCGGCCCGGGGTGCGTTCGCCGGACTGGGTGAAGGTCAAGCTGGAGGTGACCGGCGACTTCGTGGTCGGCGGCTGGCGACCCGGCGCGCGGCGGATCGGTGGCCTGCTGGTCGGGGTCCCCGGCGCGGACGGCCGACTCGTCTACCGGGGCCGGGTCGGTGGGGGGATCGGTGCCGCCCTCGAACGGGAACTGCTGCGCGAGTTGGAGCCCCTGCGCGCCACCGGCTCGCCGTTCAGCGGCGACGTCCCCCGCGAGGATGCCCGGGGCGCGATCTGGGTAACTCCCCGGGTCGTGGTGGAGGTGAAGTACGGCCAGCGCACCCCGGACGGGCGGCTGCGGTTCCCCCGAGTCCTGCGGATCCGCCCGGACAAACCGGCCGAGGAGGTCGACGATGCCAGCTGAGCGGTTCCCGGTAGACGTGCAGGGCCGCACGTTGGAGCTGTCCAACCTGGACAAGGTCCTCTACCCGACGGCCGGCTTTACCAAGGGCGAGGTGATCGACTACTACACCCGGATCGCCCCGGTGCTGCTGCCGCACCTGGCGGACCGGGCGCTGACCCGCATCCGCTACCCGAACGGGGTGACCGGCGGCTCGTTCTTCGAGAAGAACGCCCCGGCCGCCACCCCGTCCTGGGTACGCGTCGAGACGCTGCCGGCGCCGGGCTCCACCAAGGGTCGGGAGACCATCGACTACGTCGTCGCCGACGACCTGCCCACCCTGGTCTGGCTGGCCAACCTCGCCGCCCTGGAACTGCACACCCCGCAGTGGAAGGTCGGCGCGCACCCGGACCTGATGGTGGTCGACCTGGACCCGGGCGCCCCGGCGGCGCTGAAGCAGTGCTGCCAGGTCGCTCTGTCGCTGCGCGACCGGTTGGCCGCCGACGGCCTGACCGCCTACCCGAAGACCTCCGGCAAGAAGGGCATGCAGCTCTGCTGCCCGATCTCCGGCACCCAGCCCGCCGACAACGTGTCGGCCTACGCGCGGCGCATCGCCCAGGAACTCGAACGCGACCAGCCGAAACTGGTGGTCTCGAAGATGGCGAAGAACCTGCGACCGGGCAAGGTCTTCATCGACTGGAGCCAGAACAACGCGGCGAAGACCACGGTGGCCCCGTACTCGCTGCGCGCCCAGCCCGTCCCGTCGGTGTCGACGCCGCTGACCTGGGACGAGGTATCCGCCGGTGCGGCGGGCCGACGTCCGGCCACCAAGCCCTACACCGCTGGCGAGGTGCTGGACCGGATCGAGAAGCACGGCGACCTGCTCGCCCCACTGCTCGACGGCGGCCCCGAGCTTCCGGAGTAGGACAGCCGCGATCCGCTCAGCTGGCGGGTGCCACGGGTGACGACTCGCCGTGCCGCCGCAGTCGCGCGTACGCCCCGGCGAGCATGGCGATCGCGAGCAGGCTGACGATCACGTCGCTGACCAACGCCTGGGTGGGTGACGCCGGTGAGTACGGAGGCACCAGGTAGGCCAGCACGGCCGCCCCGACCAGCGCCCCGGCGGCACCTGCCAACACGTGCCGCTGACCCCACCCGGTGCGTCCCGACCACCGGACCAACATCACCACAAGCGCGGCGACGACAACCACCGACACGGCGACGCCGACCCAGCCGGAGAGCATGCTGACCCCCAGGTAGACGAGCAGCACCAGCAGGCCCGGACGGGTCGGCCGGGGCGCGTCGGCCGGAGCCGGAGGTGGTCGCCGCCGCCAGCGGGGCAGGGCCGCCACCGCGACCAGGGCGAGGACCACAGACGTCGCCCCGATGAGCTGACCGGGGCTGGCCAGGAACCCCTTGCGTCCACTGTCGTCGGCGAAGACGAGCAGGCTGCCCAGCAGGTAGAGGACGGTCACGGCGACCAAGCCGGGCGCGCCCAGCCACGGCCGCAGCCGGCGGGCCGGGGAGAGGTACGACTCGACGATGGCGATCGGCGCGCAGATGGTCAACGCCACGTGGTTACCGAGGAAGCTGATCGCCTCCTGCGCGCTGATGCCCAGCACCGGAACGCGGGTGCGGTCGGCCGCGCTCAGCTCGGCGAACTCGGTGTCGGCCAGGTAGTCGGGGTTGAACAGCGACTGGTCCACCAGGCCCGCCTGAACCACCCCGAACCCCGCCGCCAGCAGCACGATCATCGGCCAGCCGCCGCCCGTGCGTCGGGCCGCCTCCCGGATGAGCACCGCCGCGCCCCCGTACATCGGTGCCAGGACGACCACCACGCCCAGCATGTCGGTGCCGGCGAAACCACCCCACGAGCATTCGGCGGCCCAGGGGGCGAGGAACAGCAGCGCCACGACCGGTACGAGCCGCCGCAGCATCGGCTGCCGGACGCCGTCGAGGGCTGCCCGATCTTCGCCGTGAGTAGTCATGACTCTGACTCTCCCGGTGCCGTGGTACCCCGCACCAATGCCATCAGTCATGTCTTCGGCCGGCCCGGGGCGGAGGGTCGGCCTCGACAGGCCCGAGCGGCAGGAGTAGGACGTACGTATGCGCGCTGCCCTTCCCGTACCGTCCGCCGCCGGTCTCGCCGACCGGGACGGGCCACTGCTCAGCCACCTCGATCACCGGACCGGTGCGCGTCACGACATGACCGCCGCTGAGCTGGGCGAATGGTCGGCGCGGGCCGCCGGCCTGCTGCGGGACGGCTGCGGCCTGATCCCCGGCAGCCGGGTGGCGGTGCTGCTGCCGCCGCACTGGCGTACCGCCGCCGTGCTGTTGGGGGCCTGGGCGGTGGGGCTTGAGGTGTCGTTCCGGCCGCGCGCCACCGCCGGGCTGCCGGTGCTGGAGCCGGGCGGCGACCGGCCGTACGACGCGGTCCTGGTGACCCCGGAGCGCCTGGACGACTGGCTGGAGGACGTACCGGACGGGCTGCACCGCTACCTCGTCGGCACCGGACCGCAGCCGTTGGTCGACGTACCGGTCGGCTGGCTCGACTGGTCCGTGGAGGTGCTGCGGCACGGCGTCGCCCCGACCGGCCGGCCCGTGCTGCACGCGAACGACGCGGCCAGCCCGGACGGCACCAGCTACGCCGAGTGGGGTTCGATCGCCAGGGCGGTGGCCGAGCAACTCGACCTGCGGGTCGGTGACCGGCTGCTGGTCGACGTCGCCGAGCACGACCAGCCGCTCAAGTGGCTGCTCGCCCCGCTGGCGGCCGGTGCCTCGGTGCTGCTCTGCGCCAACCTCGACCCGTCCCGCCGGGACACGCTCATCGCCGCCGAGCAGGTCACCCGCGTGCTCTGAGGGACGACTCCGATGCGGCAACATCCCTGTTGCTGCTTGTCTGCCCCGAGGTGAGGCAGCAACAACAGGGATGTTGCACGGATCTTGCCGGCGATCCGGTCAGTCGACGGTGGGGAGGGGCGGGCCGAGAACGTCGTCGGCGTCGACGATGGTGTACGCGTACCCCTGCTCGGCGAGGAAGCGCTGCCGGTGGGCGGCGTACTCGGTGTCGATGGTGTCCCGGGAGACCACCGAGTAGAAGTGCGCCTGCCGGCCATCGGCCTTCGGGCGCAGCACCCGCCCCAACCGTTGCGCCTCCTCCTGCCGGGAGCCGAACGTGCCGGACACCTGGATCGCCACCGCCGCCTCGGGCAGGTCGATGGAGAAGTTCCCCACCTTGGAGATCACCAGAGTGCGGATCTCCCCGGTGCGGAACGCGTCGAAGAGACGCTCGCGCTCCTTGTTCGTGGTGGAGCCCTGCACGATCGGGGCGTCGAGATATTCGCCCAGCTGGTGCAGCTGGTCGATGTACGCGCCGATGACAAGCGTCTGCTCGCCCGGGTGCCGGTCGAGCAGGGCGCGTACCACCGGCAGCTTGGTGCGGGCGGTGGCCGCCATCCGGTAGCGCTCCTCCGCCTCCGCCGTCGCGTACGCCATCCGCTCGGCGTCGGTCAGGGTGACCCGGACCTCGACACACTCGGCGGGGGCGATCCAGCCCTGCGACTCGATGTCCTTCCAGGGCGCGTCGTACCGCTTCGGGCCGATCAGGCTGAACACGTCGCCCTCACGGCCGTCCTCGCGTACCAGGGTGGCGGTCAGGCCCAGCCGGCGGCGGGCCTGGAGGTCCGCGGTGAAGCGGAAGATCGGCGCGGGCAGCAGGTGCACCTCGTCGTAGACGACCAGGCCCCAGTCCCGGGCACCGAACAGGTCCAGGTGGGTGAAGGCGCCGCCGCGCCGCGAGGTGAGCACCTGGTACGTGGCGATGGTGACCGGGCGGATCTCCTTGCGCTCGCCCGAGTACTCGCCGATCTCCTCCTCGGTCAGCGAGGTGCGGGCGATCAGCTCCCGCTTCCACTGCCGGCCGGCCACCGTGTTGGTGACCAGGATCAGCGTGGTGGCCTTCGCCTCCGCCATCGCCGCCGCACCCACAAGCGTCTTACCGGCGCCGCAGGGCAGCACCACCACACCCGACCCGCCGGCCCAGAACGCCTCGACCGCCTCCCGCTGGTACGACCGCAGCGTCCACGCCTTACCACCGTCCTTGCCGGCCTCGGCCAGCTCGATCGGGTGCGCCTCGCCGTCGACGTACCCGGCGAGGTCCTCCGCCGGCCAGCCGAGCTTGAGCAGAGCCTGCTTGAGCCGCCCCCGCTCGGAGGGGTGCACCGCGATGGTGTCGTCGTCGATGCGGTTGCCGAGCATCCCGGCGAGCTTCTTGCTCTTGGCCACCTCGACCAGGACCACCCGGTCCAGGGCGCGCAGGACGAGGCCGTGCGCCGGATCGTTGGCGAGCTGGAGCCGTCCGTACCGGTCCATCGTCTCGGCCACGTCCACCAGCAGCGCGTGTGGCACCGGGTACCGCGAATACTTGATCAACGCGTCCACCACGCCCTCGGCGTCGTGGCCGGCGGCGCGGGCGTTCCACAACCCGAGCGGCGTCAACCGGTACGTGTGCACGTGCTCGGGCGAGCGTTCCAACTCGGCGAAAGGCGCGATGGCCATCCGGCAGGACTGTGCGTCGGGATGGTCGATCTCCAACAGGAGGGTCTTGTCCGACTGCACGATAAGTGGTCCACCACTCACGCCGAATCCTCTCGTCCGTACGGCTGATCCGGCCGCCGGAGCAGGTGGCTGACCTGCCACCGGGCGACCATCCAGTGTTGCACGTGCAGGCGGGCGGCGAGAAAGTGCTCATCCTGCGCAACCCTGCCGGTACTTCGGTGCGTCTAGCAGTAGGGGACGAGTTGTCGAGGTCGGCGGCCCGATGGGTCGCGAAACGGGCCACCGTACGCCCTCGCGGTCGTCATGCCGGTCGGTGCCGGTGCGCAGCGCGTTCGATCCACGGCCGGACGGGCCAGGAAAGCGGGGGCCGTTCCCGTCGCAGTGGAAGCCAACGGGGGCGAGCGGCGCGCCCGGGGCCGTACCGGCGCCCCACCCCACCGTTGCGCCGCCGGTACCGCCCGGATACGGACAGAGTCGGATCGGTACCCGATGGTGCTGGCCGACAGCCGTCAAGGGTGACACCCTTGACGTTCCAGGGCCGGACCGTACGGGGGAGGGCAGATGACCGTTGACCAGGAAGTTGTCCCTGAGCGCGAGCAGGCAGAGCCGTCCGAACCCGTCTCCACCGCCACCGTGGTCGCGTACGCGATCGTCGGTGTCGTCCTGTTCGGCTGGTTCCTGTTCGGCTGGCTGGTGCTCCAGCAGGGCTTCGTCGACTCGGTCGGCGAGGCGGCCGGCACCGGGTTCACCCTGCTCCTGATCGTGGCGATCGTCGGGTCGGTGCGGCGCAGTCGCCGCTGAACCTCACTTCTCCAGCACCGCCGCGGTGATCCGGTGCAGGGCGAAGGTGTGCAGCATCTCGGTGCGCTCGTCCTCGGCACGCAGGTAGCCCGCGCCGAGCGAGACGGGCCGCACCAGCCGGGACGCGGTTGCCCCGTGCGCGTCGACGTAGCCGACCCAGACCAGCGCCTTGTCGCGTACCGCCTGTTGGAGCACGGCCAGGGCGTCGTGGTGACTGTGCGCGGGAACCGGCCCGTCCGACGTCGCGCCGCGCACCACCGCCGGAGCCCGGCGGGCCGCCCGCGCCACCGCGTCACCCCGCCGGATCTGCTCCACCACGCCGAGCAGGCGCGGCAGTGGCAGGCGTGGGGTGGCGAGCGGGTCGAGCGCCCGGGTCGCCACCGACACCCTGGCCGGTGCCCGTCGGGTCTTCGGTCGGGTCAGCACCGTCGACCCGGTGGCATCCTCGGCCACCGGGGCGTAGCCGGCCTCCCGGAGCACGCTGAGCAGCCGGCCGCCCTGGTACGGCGTCACCAGCACGGTCGGCGCGAGGCGGCGTAGCGCCAGCGCCTCCACCCGCCGGTCGGCAAGCACCTCGGCCAGCAGCGCCTCGTCGTCGCTGCGCAGGTACGCCCCGGCGGAGCCGATGCGCAGCCCGCCGTGCTTGCGGGCCACATCGTCGACCAGGTACGTCAACCCCTGCGGCACCGGCGTGCGGGACCGGCGACGAAACAGGTCGTGCAGGTCGTCCGCGGAGTAGCCGGCATCCAACGCCCGCCGCACACTGCCGGTGGTGATCCGGTGCACGCTCGCCCCACCTGCCGACTCCGGCTCGGCGACCACCTCAAGCTCGGCGGCGAGCGCCGGCTCCGGCGGCCCGGGCACCACCACGCTCAGGTCGGCCTGGACGAGGAAGTGGTCCACCGGAGCGGGCAGCAGCGTGTCCAGGACCCGGATCGCGCTGCCACCGTCCTCGGCGTCGGCCCGCAGCCCCAGCGGGTCGTCCGTGGCGTCGTCCTCGCTCGCCGTCGCCTCGGCCAGCAGCAGCCGCCCGTACGAGGTGAGCGCCCCCAGCCCGGTCACGCCCAGCGTGGCCGCCTCGGCCAGGACCTCCCGATGCGCGTTCTCCCGGCCACGGCTGCGTCGGGGCGCCCGCCAGTCCAACAGCGCCAACACCTCCTCGGCACTGGGCGCGGCCGCCGGTTCCAGGTCCGCGAGTACGCCGAGTACCGCCCGCCGGGCGGCCGGGGCGCCGGCCCGTTCCGCCTCCGCCGACAGCACCGTGATCGGCCGGTCCCGGTCGTCGCGCTGCCCGACCAGCCCGACCTGTCGGGTCATGGTCAGCCAGGCCCGGGCCAGTTGCTCCCAGCGCTGAGCCAGCGAACCGGCACGCCACATCTCGTACCCGGCGGTGGGTAGCACCTGCTGGTCGGCGCCGTACCGACCGGCGGCACCGGGCAGCTCCATCTCACCGGTCAGGCCGGCCGCGTACGCCACCTCCAGCAGCAGTGCGGCCGTGGACTCGTCCGACCCGGTGGCCCGCGCCAGCCGGCGTAGGTCACGTACCCCGATGCCGCCGGACCGCAGCACCGGCGCCGGTTCGGCGGCCAACTGCTCCAGCAGCGCCTCGGTGTGGCGTACCACCTCCATGGTCTGCCCGGCCCCGGCGGAGTCGGCAGCCTTCGGCTCGCGCGGCGTCGCGGCCACCCGGGGTGGACTGCTGCTCAACGGGCCCAGCGGACCGGTCTCGCGGCGCAGCAGCAGCCCGATCTCCCGGGGCAGCTCGACCATGCCGGTGGTGCCACCCTTGCCGCCGGAGACCCGCACCAGCAGCCGGTGGTCGACCAGCCAACGCACCGGTGACCCGGTCGGCGCCCCGCCGTTCGTGTCGTCCGGCGGCAGGTCGTCGTCCGCGCCGACCGCTGGTGCCTGCAACGCCCCGGGCGGCACGCTGCCGACCGGTGGGCCGGCGGCCAGCCGGTCCAGGATCGCCCGGGCCGACGGCGGCGCGGACAGCAGCGTCCGCCGCAGCTTCGCCGGGTCCGCGCAGAGCGCGGCCGTGCGCGGGTCCAGCTCCGTCGCCGGCCGGCCGAGCCCCGCAGGGTACGGAGAGATCTCGTCGATGCCTCCGACGAGGTGCAGGGCGTTGTCGGGGCCGTACAGCAGGAACCGGGCTCGCAGCCGGTCGACGGCGGCCCGGACGGCGGTCGGGGCGGGCGGGTTGGGGCCGGTGGTGGCCAGGGCCAGAACCCCGTCGACCGAGGTGGTGCCGTCGGCCGGGTCACGGGTCAACCGGGCGGCGTCCATGATCTGAAGCGTGAACTGGTCCAGCCCGTCGAGCGCGCGCGACACCGAGACGCGGGACTGTGCCCGGATGGCGAGGGCGGCCACGTCGGCGGGGACCGGCACGACGAGGTCGGGCCGGAGCTGGAGAAGCGCGGCGAGGGACTCGTCGGGCAGCGACCGCAGGTGGTCGGCGAGTGAGGTGCTCATCGTCGTTCCACGCTAGCCCGGTCGGGGCCACTCCCGCCCATCGGACGACCCGGCCGGTCCGGCTGGCCGGGTAGCTTTCCAGGATGCCCCCGTTGACCGTTGGCTTCGACCTCGACATGACCCTCGTCGACTCGCGTCCCGGTATCGCCGCGACCTATCGCGCACTCACCGAGCGGACCGGCGTACCCGTCGACGCCGACGTCGCCGTGTCCCGGCTCGGCCCGCCGCTGCGTACCGAGATTGCCCACTGGTTCCCGCCGGAGCAGGTCGAGGAGGCGGTGACCGTCTACCGCGAGCTGTACCCGGCGTACGCGATCACACCGACCGTGCCGCTGCCCGGCGCGGTGGCGGCCCTCGCCGCGGTCCGCGACCGGGGCGGCCGGGTGCTGGTGGTCACTTCCAAGATCGGCCGGCTGGCCCGGCTGCACCTGGACCATCTTGGGCTGGTCGTGGACGAGCTGGCCGGTGACCTGTTCGCCGAGGAGAAGGCGACCGCGTTGCGGGCGCACGGGGCGACCCACTACGTCGGCGACCACGTGGCGGACATGGTGGCCGCCGCTGCGGCCGGGGTGCCCGGGATCGCGGTGGCCACCGGCCCGTGTACCCCCGACGAGCTGCGTGCCGCCGGGGCGGCGGCGGTGCTTGCGGATCTCACCGGATTCCCGGCGGCGCTCGACGGGATGATCCGGCTAGCCTTGAGGCAGTAGACGGTTCAAGCGAAGCAGAGGTTCTCAGGTGCCTACGGGTCGAGTGAAGTGGTACGACGCGGCCAAGGGATACGGGTTCGTCACCAGTGACGAGGGTGGCGACGTGTTCCTGCCGAAGGGCGCGCTACCGGCGGGGGTCACCGATCTCAAGGGCGGCCAGCGGGTCGACTTCAGCGTGGTGGACAGCCGGCGGGGTGCGCAGGCGATGGGGGTGAAGCTGCTGGACGCGCCGCCGTCCGTGGCGGAACTGCGCCGACGCCCCGCCGAGGAACTGCACGGCCTGGTCGAAGACATGATCAAGGTGCTGGAGGCGAAGGTTCAACCTGACCTGCGCCGGGGCCGCTTCCCGGATCGCAGGACCGCGCAGAAGATCGCTCAGCTGGTCCACGCGGTCGCCCGCGAGCTGGAGGTCTGAGGCACGAGCCCGGCGTCGGCGGCCCGGCCGAGCAGCGCCTCGACGGCAGCGAACCCCGCCTCACCGAGGTCTGCGGTGAACTCGTTGACGTAGAGGCCGATGTGCCGGTCCACCACGTCGGGCTCCATCTCCTGGGCGTGCGCCAGCACGTACCCCCGGCTGGCCGCCGGATCGGCCCAGGCTCGCTGGACGGAGTCCCGGATCCAGCCGGCGGCCTGCTGCGGGTCGACCACGCCCCGCCGGGCCAGGATGGCGCCGAGCGGGATCGGCAGCCCGGTGTCCGACTCCCACCACTCGCCCAGGTCGACCAGGGCGGTGAGGCCGTGTCGGGGATAGGTGAACCGGGCCTCGTGGATCACCAGGCCGGCGTCGTACCGGCCGGCGGCCACGCCCGGCATGATCTCGTGGAACGGCACCACCTCGATGCGTCGCGGCGTCCGTCCGGCCGCCCAGAGCCGGAACAGCAGGTACGCCGTGGTCCGGTCACCCGGCACCGCCACGGTGGCACCGGTGAGATCGTCGCGCTCCGGTCCGCCGCCGTGGTCGGTGCGGGTGAGCACCAGCGGGCCACATCCCCGGCCCAACGCACCCCCACAGGGCAGCAGGTGGTAGTCCTCCAGCAGCCACGGCATCGCCGCGTAACTCACCTTCACCAGGTCGAACGCGCCCCGCTCGGCGGCCGTGTTGGTGACGTCCACGTCGGCGTACGTCACCTCGACCGGCGGCGCGCCGGGCACCTGCCCGTGCACCAGCGCGTGGAAGACGAATGTGTCGTTGGGACAGGGCGAGATCGCCAGCGAGAGCGCCACACCCCCACCGTAACCCCGTCGACCCGACCCGCTGCCAGCGCGGCAGCGCCCCCACCCAAGATCCGGGGCAACATCCCGGATCTTGCTGCCTGAACTCGGCCCGAATCAGCAACATCGCCGAAGTTGCGCGGATCTTGGGATGGGGTTGACGCGTCAGCGTAGGGCGGAGGCGGCGGCGGTGAGGGCGGTGAGGGCGTCGCGCATGCGCCACGCGTCGCGGTCGCGGGGGCCGATCGGGTTCGAGATGGCACGCAGCTCGACGAAGGGCACGCCGGCCTGGCTGGCGGCGACCGCCACGCCGTACCCCTCCATGGCCTCGGCCACCGCCTCCGGGTGACGCCGGACCAGTTCCTCGGTGCTGGCGGTGGTGCCGGTAACGGTGCTGACGGTCAGCACCGGCCCCACGGTCGCGGCCGGCAGCGCGGCCCGCAGGCCGGCGAGCAGTGCCGGGTCGGCGTCGAGGGCCGTGCCGCCGCCGAGCAGTTCGGCCGGCATGCCGAGTTCGTCGATCGGAATGAAGCCGTCGGGTGACTCCGCGCCCAGGTCGGCGGCGACGGCCCGGGTGCCGAGCACGGTGTCGCCGACCGCGACCCGGTCGGCGAAGCCGCCAGCAACCCCCGCGCTGACCACTGCCCGGTACGGGCGGCCGGCCATCTCGGCGAGCGCCAGCAACCGGGCCGTCGCCGCACCGGCGACCGCCGGGCCCACCCCGACCGGCAGCACCGCCACGGTCGGGTCGGCGAGGCCGGACTGGATCGCTTCCGCCTCGGCGGGAACCGCGGTCACCACGAGCAGACCGCTCACGTGAGCGACCCCGGTGAGCTGCGCCGCGTCTCGTCGTCGCCACCACCGGAACCGGTGATCGTCGAGGACGGGCGATAGATGTGGAAGCCCGGCGGTGCCATCCCCGGCTCCTCGGGACCACGTCCACCCTGGAACGGGGCGGGGGACGTGGGGGTGGACTCACGCTCCGCCTCGGTGGTGCGCTCCGACTCGGCCTGCTTCTCAGCGGCCAACTCGTCGTCGGTCAGCGGCCGTCCGTGCAGCTTCTCGGCCCGGAGCCGCCGGGCCATCACCAGGCCCCGGGCGGCGGCGAGGGCACCGACACCGGCGGCGACGGCGATGCCGATCCGGCCGTCAAAGGGTACGAGCCCCAGCCCGCCACCGGCGACGAAGGCGAGCATCAGCACCGTCTCGGAATGGGCGAAGGAACTGGCCCGCAGCCGTTCCGGGATGCGTTCCTGGATCGAGGCGTCCACGGCCAGCTTGGCGATGCCGCTCATCATCGCCGTGACCACGCAGAGCAGGGCGACCATCGGCAGCGAGAAGCTGAGCACGGTGAGCACGCCGACCCCGGCGACGATCACCATGCCGCTGGACTGGAGGGCGGCCGGGCGGTGGATGCGCAACCGGGTACCGATCGCGGTGGCCAGGAAGGTGCCGACGGCCAGTGCGCCGCCGACCAGGCCGAGTGATCCCTCGTCCCCCAGATCACGCCCGAACACCACGGTGGTCAGGTCGCCCGCCTTGATGGTGAAGGCCAGGAAGAGCAGCAGGAAACCGTAGACCGCGCGCAGCGTGGCCGCGCCGATCAGGGTCGAGATCACCAGTCGTCCAGCGGGTCTGCCCCGGCCCAGTGGTCGTTCGTCCGTGCCTCGACGCAGCGCCCGCAGTGGTCGCGGTACCCGTTCCGGCGGTTCGGAGTCCGCCTTCGGCGGCAGCCGGAGGGCGATCACCATGCCGACCAGGAAGATCACTGATGCGACCCGTAACGGCCACTGCGGTCCGAACCAGAACGCGGCCAGGCCGATCGGGGCGACAAGCGCACCCGCGACCGTGCCGTAGACGCTGGCCCGGGCACCGACCTGGGACAGTCCGAGCCCTTCCGGCAGCAGCCGGGGTACGGCCGCCGAACGCGCCACCCCGTACGCCCGGGAGAGCGCCAGCACGCCGAAGGCCGCCGGATAGAGCCCGAAGCCGTGGATGTAGTCGGAGATCAACCAGGCCAGGAACGCCCGGCCCAACATGGTCGTGGCCAGGGCGTAGCGACGGCCGTGCCGGAAGTGGTCGAGCAGTGGCCCGACCACGGGTGCGAGCATCGCGAAGGGCACCATGGTCACCAGCAGGTAGAGCGCGACCTTGCTCCGTGCCTCGCCGAGCGGCACGTTGAAGAAGATCGTCCCGGCCAGCCCGATGGCGATCAGCGTGTCACCGGCACAGGAGATCGCGTGCAGGTCGAACAGACGGACCATGCCGGTCTCCCCGCCGGCACCCCGGGCCCGGGCCCGCGCGGCGCTGCGGGTCACCCAGCGGCTGCTGGACAGGGAGCCGCGCAGCATCAGCCGGGTGGCGCGGATGCCGGTGCCGACGGTCCGCCCCAGGAGGGACCGCTCAGAGCGGGAGAACAGCGGCATGGCACCCATCCTGACCCATCGGCCCGGGCAATGCTGCGCCACCGCCGGAGAACACCTCTGGGGAGTGCCTCACGGCTCACCCACCCGATGGGGAACAATGGTCGGGTGACCAGGCCCGCTTCCGCCCGTGCCGCCCGCCTTGACCAGGTCTGCGCCGCTGCCGTCGAGGTGGCGCGCGCCGGCATCACCGAGGTGGGCCCCGACGACGTCGGCGACCACCTCCAGGTCGTCGCCGAGGGAGATCGGCTCGTCACGCACTACTTCGAGTGCCGGCTGGCCGGCTATCGCGGCTGGCGGTGGGCGGTAACCGTGACCCGGGTGCCGCGCAGCCGTACGGTGACGATCTGTGAGACGGTCCTGCTGCCCGGGCCGGACGCGCTGCTCGCCCCCGGCTGGTTGCCGTGGCAGGAGCGACTGAAGCCCGGCGACCTCGGCCCCGGCGACCTGCTGCCGACCCCGTCGGACGACGAGCGGCTCCAGCCCGGCTATCTCCTCTCCGACGACCCGGCGGTCGAGGAGACCGTCTGGGAGCTGGGGCTGGGCCGGCCCCGGGTGATGTCACGGGAGGGGCGGATCGAGACGGCCCAACGCTGGTATGACGGCGATCACGGCCCCTCGGCGCCGATCTCCGCCTCCGCACCCGCCGCCGCCCGCTGCGGCACCTGCGGCTTCTACCTGCCACTCGCGGGCAGGCTGCGGCAGTGCTTCGGTGTCTGCGGCAACTTCTACGCGCCGGACGACGGCCGGGTGGTAAGCGCCGACCACGGCTGCGGTGCCCACTCGGAGACACTTGTCGAGGCCGACACGGCGGTCGACGAGATGCCCACCGTCTACGACGACAGCGCGGTGGAGCCGATGGCGGTCAGCCGTGCCGCCGGGTCCGTGGAGAGCGGCGAGCCGGCGGAGCCGTACGGGCACTCCTGACCGTGGTCGGCGCCCGTCGGGTCAACCTGCGGCGCGACGGCGACGGCGGTTGGCGTCGTGCCGCATCATCACCGCCAGACCGGGGAAGCCCCACAGGAATCCGGCGAGGCAGATCCAGAGCCAGTTCTCGTGGCCACCGGCGACCAGCCGGTCGCGGAAGAGCAGCAGCACCAGCCCGGCGACGGCCCAGGCCGCCATCCCGGCGAGGGCGAACGGCACCATCGGCGGGTCGAGCGGCTCGGGACGGGGTGGCGGGGTGGGCACCCGGCCAGCGTACGTGACGCCGCTTTCCGACAGGCCGGCCATCTGCGACGATGCGCGCGACAACCCGATGATCCGCTGTGAGGTTCCTGATGGCAGTAGCGCCGCCCGACAACGGCACCCCACCCGGTTCGAGCCAGCCGCGCAACGGCTTCGACCGGTACTTCGAGATTTCGGCCCGCGGCTCGACGCTCACCCGCGAGGTACGCGGCGGCCTGGCCACCTTCTTCACCATGGCGTACATAGTGGTGCTCAACCCGCTCATCCTCGGCAGCGCCGTCGATGGTGACAACCAGACCCTGCCGATCCCAGCGATCGCGGCGGCCACCGCCCTGGTCGCTGGTCTGATGACCATCCTGATGGGCGTGGTCGGCCGCTTCCCGCTGGCGGTGGCTGCCGGGCTCGGCGTCAACGCCCTGGTGGCGTACGAGATCGCGCCCGAGATGACCTGGGCCGACGCGATGGGCCTGGTGGTGATCGAGGGTCTGATCATCGCGGTGTTGGTGCTGACCGGGCTGCGGACGGCGGTGTTCCGCTCGGTGCCGACCCAGATGAAGACGGCGATCGGTGTCGGCATCGGTCTGTTCCTCACCATCATCGGCCTGGTGGACGCCGGCTTCGTCCGGCGGATTCCGGACGATGCCAACACCACCGTCCCGGTCGGTCTCGGCATCGGCGGCAAGCTCGTCAGCTGGCCGATGCTGGTCTTCGTGGTCGGCCTGCTGGTGACCCTGGTGCTGGTGGTACGCCGGGTCAAGGGCGCCATCCTGGTCGGCATCCTCGCCTCCACGGCGCTGGCCATGGTGGTGGAGGCGGTGGGCAACATCGGCCCCTCCTTCGTCGACGGTGTGCCGAACCCGAAGGGCTGGTCGCTCAACGTTCCGACGCTGCCGAGCAACCCGTTCGACGTTCCGGATCTCTCCCTGCTCGGTCAGTTCAACGTGCTGGACTCGTGGGGGCGGGCCGGTTGGCTGGTCGTGCTGATGTTCATCTTCACCCTGCTCATCACCGACTTCTTCGACACGATGGGCACCATGGTGGCCGTCGGTCAGGAGGGCGGCATGCTCGACGAGCAGGGCACCCCGCCGCGCACCAGGGAGATCCTGCTGGTCGACTCGATCGCGGCGGCCAGCGGTGGTGCGGCAAGCGTCTCCAGCAACACGTCGTACATCGAGAGTGCCGCCGGTGTCGCGGAGGGTGCCCGGACCGGAGTGGCCAACCTGGTCACCGGCGTGCTCTTTCTGCTGGCCATGTTCCTGGCGCCGCTGGTGGTGGTCGTCCCGTTCGAGGCGGCGTCCGTCGCGCTGGTGGTGGTCGGTTTCCTGATGATGACGGCGGTACGCACGATCGACTGGTCCGACTACGAGATCGCCATCCCGGCCTTCCTCACCATCGTGTTGATGCCGTTCACCTACTCGATCTCGAACGGGATCGGGGCCGGCCTGATCGTGTACGTGGTGATCAAGCTGGCCAAGGGCAAGTCCCGGGAAATCCACCCGCTGCTGTACGCGGTGGCAGCGCTGTTCGTGGTGTACTTCCTGCGCGGCCCGATCGAGGCGCTGCTCTTCTGACAGCCGCCCGGGCCGGGGGTGTGTGATCCGTCTGACGTGATCCGCACCCCCGGCCCGGAGCAGGAGATACGTCGGGGTGAGCATGGTCATATCCGCTGCGGCCCGGTCGGCTAATTAGTTAGGCTAACTATCGTGACGGAGCGGACGGTGACGGCTCAGAGCATGCCACCGGCGCAGCTGGCCCTTCAGCTGCGTGATGCGATCACCCGGTTGAACCGGCGGGTCCGCCAGGCCCGGCCGGTTGGTGACCTCACGGTCACCCAACTGTCCGCGCTCACCAGTCTTCGGCTGGCGGGCGCGCTCACGCCGCGGGAACTCGCCGACGTCGAACGGGTGCAGCCACCGACGATGACCAAGATCGTCGCGAAGCTGGAGGAGCGTGGCCTCGTGCAGCGGACCCCGCACCCGACCGACGGCCGGCAGGTCATCCTCGCGACGACCGAGGGGGGCCGGGCCGTGCTCGACCAGTTCGAGCGGGTCCGGGACGAATGGCTGGCCCGCCGGCTGGCCGAGCTGAGTGACCCCGACCGGGAGACCCTGCACCGGGCTGCGGAGATCCTTCAGCGAATCTCCCGCGCCTGACGCCGCGCACACCGGGTGTGCGCCCCGCGCCGTGCCGTCCGTCGTTGACGACGCGTACGACCGCGAGGAGGCGCACCAAGAGTGCAGGCAAGGCTGAGCACGATGTTCCAGTCCCTACAGGTCCGCAACTACCGGCTCTTCGCATTCGGGCAACTGGTCAAGCTGATCGGTGTCTGGATGATGTTCATCGCCCAGGACTGGCTGGTCCTCGAGCTTTCCGGCGACTCTGCCACCGCGCTCGGCGTGGTCGTCGCCCTCCAGTTCACCCCGGTGCTGCTGCTCACGCTGCTCTCCGGCCGGCTCGCCGACCGGTACGACAAGCGGATGCTCCTTTTCATCGCCAACGCGTTCTGGACCGTGCTGTCGCTGGCCATGAGCGTGCTGGTGCTCACCGATCTGGTTCAGCTCTGGCACGTCTTCGTCTTCGCCGCCCTGCTCGGTGTGGCCAACGCGATGGAGACCCCGGTACGACAGGCGTTCGTCTCCGAACTGGTCGGCACGGCGCTGCTGCCCAACGCGCTCTCGCTCAACGCGGCCGTGTTCAACTCGGCCCGGATCGTCGGCCCGGCCGTGGCCGGCCTGGCCATCGCCCTCTTCGACGTCGGGCCGGTTTTCCTCGTCACCGCGCTCAGCTCGATCGCGCCGCTGGTCACGGTGATCCGGATGCGCCCGACCGAACTGCACCGCGACCCGCTGCCACCGCGCGACGAGCGGGCCGCCGCGACCGTGCTCGACGGGCTGCGCTACGTCGCCCGCCGTCCCGATCTGCTGCTACCGATGGTGGTGATGTCGGTGATCGGGATGTCGCTGTTCAACTTCCAGCTGACGCTGGCGGCCCTGGCCAAAACCGTCTTCAACACCGGGGCGGCCTCGTTCGGCCTGTTCAGCACCACGCTTGCGGTCGGCGCGCTGATCGGCGCGCTGGCCGGGACCGGGCGGCGGAGCCGCCCCTCGGTGTGGCTGGTCCTGGGTGCCGCGATCGGCTGCGCCACCTTCGGCACGCTCGTCGGGCTGGCCCCGGCGTACTGGATGGTGGTCGCGTTGCTGCCACCGACCGGCTTCTTCATGGTCTATTTCGCCCAGGCGGCGAACCAGCGGGTGCAACTCGGCACCGACGCCGCCTTCCGTGGACGGGTGATGGCGCTGTGGGTGCTTGTGTTCCTCGGCACCAACCCGGTCGGCGCGCCGATCATCGGCTGGGTCGCGGAGACCTTCGGCGCCGGTGCCAGCATCTGGGCCGGTGGCCTGCTCTCGCTGACCACCGCGCTGCTGGCGCTGGCCTGGCAGCTGCGCCGGGCGGGTGCTCGACTGCGGTTCCGCATCCTGCCGCTGCCCCGCTTCTACGTCACCGAGATGTGAGCACGGGTCGGTCGGCGGGTCGGCTCACCGTCGCGCCAGCCTGCCGCACCACCCACCTGGCCCCGGAATGCGGAAAATCGCTTACGTGACGCTATGCAGCGGCATAGCTTCGATGGGTGGAGGTCCTACGCATAGTGCTCCTGGCCGTGGCGCTGGCCGCCGTGGTCTTCGTGCCGGTGCTGATCGCGCTGGCCGTCTGCACCGACGAGATCGTCGACCGGCTGACCTGTCGGTACAGCGAGTGGCGGCAGCGGCGCCGCGACCGGTGCCTGGTAGCCCGGCTGAACGAGGCCGCCGACGCGGGTGCGGTCGCCGACCGGGTCGACCTCGACGCGCTCGACCGGGCGGAGCGGCGGCCGCTGGAGCAGATCGCCGCCGACCTGCGGTGTCTGCGTCGGGATCGGGCCGGCGGCAGCAGACCGGTCGTGTGGCACCGCGACGTGCTCCACGCGTACGACGATCGGCTTCGGTTGGCCTGCCAGGCGCTGGGCATCACCGAGCATCTCGCCGAGTTGTCCGGTCTGGACCGGCAGCTCGAACGGGTACGCGTCGAGGCCGAGTTGGACGCCGCCGGCCTACGCCTGCCCGCCGCCCGCCCCGAGCAGCCCGAGCGGAACCACTGACTGCCATCCTGTGACAGGTGCGACTCTTCACTGCGATCTACCCGCCGGCCGATGCCGTTGCGCACCTGACCGCGCAGGTGACCGGGCTGCGGCTGGCGGCGGCCTCGGCTGCCGGCACGAACGTCCGGCTGGTCGACCCGACCAGGGCTCATCTCACCCTCGCCTTCCTCGGCGAGGTCGACCCGGCCCGGTTGGACGATGTGCGGCAGGTTCTCGGTGACGCCGTCGGCGATGCGCGCGGCGGTGCCGCGGTGGGCGAAGGGCGGGGCGGTCCGCCCGTACTGCGGCTGGGCGGCGGTGGCCGGTTCGGCTGGGGCCGCGGCACCGTGCTCTGGGTCGACGTACGCGGCGAGGTCACCCGCCTGGGGGCCCTCGCCGGTGCCGTGCGCGTCGCCTTGGCCACGGCGGGGTTACCCGGCGACGAGAGACCTTTCCGACCACACCTGACCATTGCGCGCCCGGGAGACCGGCTGCCGCACGCCGACATTGAGGCGGACCTGGCCACGCTCGACGCCTACCTCGGGCCGCCCTGGGCCGCCGACGAGCTGGTGCTGGTGCACAGCCGGCCCGGACCCCCGGCGAGCTACCACCGGCTCGCCGCCTGGCCCCTCTGAATCCACAAGGGGCGGCGGCGTGGGCGGGCGCGGGGCCCGCGGGTCAGGATGACTCGCGGGCCGCCGGGCCGCTGCCGAAGAGAACGTCGTCCCAGCTGGGGAGACGCTTGCGCGGCTTGCCGCCGGCCTCGCCGGACTCGGTGCCACCAGCGGCCGGCGCGTTCGTCCGGCGGGGCCGCAGCACCGCCAACGAGGGCACCGCCGGGACCTCCTTTGGTGCGTCCGCGTCGTCGTCGAAGGCCGAGCCCTGACCGCCGCCGAGCAGCGCCGCAGCGCCCCCCGCGACCGCCCGCTGGCGCTGGGCGTCCGGGCCGCCGGCAAGAGCGGCCGGTGAGCGCGGTTCGAGACCACGGCCCGAAGTCGCGCCGAGGGGCCGGTCGAGGGAGGCGAGCAGGGCGTCGCGGCCGGCTCGGATCGGGTCACGCCCCGAGCGCCCCGGCTCGGCAGGCGACGGCAACCCGTGCCCCCCGCGGCTCGGCTCGCCGCGCGAGGGGCCGGGCAGGGCGTGGCCGCCCCGCTCCGGTGCGGGTTCCTGGCCGAGGATCGGCGTCGGACGCTCGGCGCAGAGATATTGCGCCATGTCGTCGTGCGGGGCGACCGACTGCCGGGTCTTGTCCAGATCCCAGACCGCCTGGGCGGTGGCCTTGCCGGACGGCCAGGTCGCGACGATCCGCCAGGTGCCGTCGTCGCGCCGCCACGCGTCCCAGGAGATCTTCTCGGTGTCGATCCCGTGCTGCGCGAGCCGGCCGTTGACCACCTCAGCCAGCGGCGTCGGCTTTTCGGCACCCTTGAGCCGGGTACGCCGGGCGTGCTGGGCGAGCATCGCGCGCTCCTGGAGCACCGGCCCGGCGTAGCGGAGCACCCGGTCGACCGGGACACCGGCGATCCGGGCGACGTCCTCAGCGGACTCACCGGAGCGGATCCGGGCCTGGATGTCCCGAGGAGACAGCGAGGGCACCGGGTCGGCGGCGGCCGGTGCCACCGCGAGCGTGGGCGTACCCGGCTCGGCGTGCAGCGCTCCGGCGATACGCTCGTCCAACGGCAGGGCGAGCAGTCGCCCGACCTCGTCGGCGAGCACCAGGGCCTGGCCGTCCTCGGAGAGGGCGACGAAGCGTACTGGGCGCATCGCGTTGCCTCCGTCCCGCTTCGCTGGCCGTACGCCACGAGCCGGCCACCCGGGGCGTTGCGCTCCACGGTACGCCCATCCGTGCCCCGGTGGGAGACGCCACGCCCGGGTAAGCGGCGGATCCGCCTGCTCCGCCACTGTGTGGCGGGTCAGCTGTCGGTGGCCGACAGTGGCGTGGTAGACGGTCCGAAGTGGTGCGGGATCGGCTGACTGCCGGACGTCGACCGTGGCGTCGTACGGTGCGGGCCCGGCGCCCCGAACGGGGGTGCCGGGCCCGTGGTATGGCCGGTCGGGCGGTTACAGCCGCTCGACGACGTAGTCGATCGACGCGGTCAGCGCCTCGACATCGGTCGGCTCGACCGCCGGGAAGAGCGCGACCCGCAGCTGATTGCGACCCAGCTTCCGGTACGGCTCGGTGTCGACGATGCCGTTGGCGCGCAGCACCTTGGCGATCGCCCCGGCATCCACCCCGTCCGCGAAGTCGATGGTGGCGACCACGTTGGAGCGCAGCGCCGGGTCGGTGACGAACGGCGTGGCGACGGAGGAGCGCTCGGCCCAGCCGTAGACGACCGAGGCGCTCTCGGCGGTGCGCTTGGCCGCCCAGGCCAGACCGCCCTGGGAGTTCATCCAGTCGGTCTGCTCGGCGGCGAGGAAGATGGTCGCCAGCGCCGGGGTGTTGTACGTCTGCTCCAGCCGCGAGTTGTCGATCGCGGTGACCAGGTCGAGGAACGCCGGAATGTACCGCCCCGAGGCCTTGATCTCGGCGGCCCGCTCCAGCGCGGCCGGCGACATCAGGGCCAGCCAGAGCCCACCGTCCGAGCCGAAGCACTTCTGGGGGGCGAAGTAGTACACGTCGGTCTCGCCCACGTTGACCTCGAGCCCGCCGGCGCCGGAGGTGGCGTCGACCAGCAGCAGCGAGCCCGGGTCCGCATCGGCCACCCGGCCGATCGGCACCGCGACGCCGGTCGAGGTCTCGTTGTGCGGGGTGGCGTACACGTCCACGCCCGCCTCGGCGGCCAGGGCCGGGGCGCTGCCCGCGTCGGATTTGCGGACCGTCGGCTCACCGAGGAAGGGCGCGTCCTTGACGGCCTTGGCGAACTTGGCGCCGAACTCGCCGAAGCTGGCGAACTGGGCCCGGTCCCGGATCAGGCCGAACGTGGCGACCTCCCAGAAGGCGGTGGTGCCACCGTTGCCGATGATCACCTCGTAGCCCTCGGGGAGGGAGAAGAACTGGGCGATGCCGGAGCGCAGCCGGGCCACCTGGTCGCGGACGGTCTTCTGCCGGTGCGAGGTGCCCAGGTAGCTCGTGGCCACCTCGGCGAGCGCGGAGACCGCGGCCGGACGGACCTTGGACGGCCCGCAGCCGAATCGGCCGTCGGCGGGCTTGATCTCGTCGGGTATCCGGATGGTCGGTGCGTCAGCCACGGTCTTGAAGATCCTTCCGAATGGGCGGGTCGGGCCTGGTCCACGCCGATGCGGATCGAGGACGCCATGCGTACCCCGCACGGCTCGGTCGGAGGATCCGGGCCCCGGTCCGGCGACACTGCCGATCCTTATCCTCGCACCAGAGCCACCCCGACCGGCCGCTGGTCCCACGACCGGGCGTGAGTCCTGCACCACATCGCCCGCTCCCGCCGCCAGCACCGAACGAACCGCGAGGACACGTCGGCGCCCCACTGTCCGTGCTGATGCTGGGCCGGATACGGCGGCGCGGAGACCCCCGGCTGGTCGGCCGGGGTCTCCGCGCTCCGACAGTGTGGGCCCTTCCGCTGCCTCAGGCGGTACGACTCAGACGTCGTGGGGTACGGCGTCCCAGCCGTCGACCTCGTGCGGCTTGCGGGTGCCCGGGCCCACGTAGCGGGCCGAGGGACGGACCAGTCGCTGGAGCTTCTTCTGCTCCAGGATGTGGGCGCTCCAACCGCCCATCCGGGCACAGGTGAACATCGAGGTGAACATGTGTGCCGGCACCTCGGCGAAGTCGAGCACCACGGCGGACCAGAACTCGACGTTGGTGGCGAGCACCCGATCCGGTCGGCGGGCCTGCAACTCGGCGAGGGCGGCCTTCTCCAGGGCCTCGGCGACCTCGAAGCGCGGGGCGCCCAGTTCCCTGGCGGTGCGGCGGAGCACTCGGGCGCGCGGATCCTCGGCCCGGTAGACCCGGTGACCGAAGCCCATCAGCCGCTCACCCCGGTCGAGCACGCCCTTGACGTAGCCCTCCGCGTCACCGCTGCGCTCGACCGCCTCCAGCATGGTCAGCACCCGCGACGGCGCGCCGCCGTGCAGCGGGCCGGAGAGCGCGCCGATGCCCGAGGAGATGCAGGCGGCGGCGTCCGCGCCGGTGGAGGCGACGATCCGGGCGGTGAAGGTGGAGGCGTTCAGGCCGTGCTCGGCAGCCGAGATGAAGTACGCGTCGACGGCCTTGACGTGCCTCGGGTCGGGCTCGCCGCGCCACCGCTTCATGAAGCGCTCGACGACCGTCTCCGCCTTGTCGATCTCCTTCTGCGGAACCGCCGGCAGGCCGAGGCCGCGAGCGGACTGGGCGACGAAGGAGAGGGCGGTGACCGACACCCGAGCCAGGTCCTCGCGGGCCTGCTCGTCGGAGATGTCCAGCAGCTGCTGCAAGCCCCAGTACGGAGCGAGCATGGCGACGGCGGACTGCACGTCGACCCGGATGTCGCCGGAGTGCACCGGCACCGGGAATGGCTCGGCCGGCGGCAGGCCCGGGCCGAAGCGGCCGTCGACCAGCAGCGCCCAGACGTTGCCGAAGGAAACCTGGCCGATCAGGTCCTCGATGTCGACCCCGCGATAGCGCAGCGCACCGCCCTCGCGGTCGGGCTCGGCGATCTCGGTTTCAAAGGCTACGACGCCCTCAAGTCCGGGTTTGAAATCGGCCATCTCACTGCTCCTGGTGTGTGGTCGGTGCGCCCGCCCGGGCTCGGTGTCCCGGCCCCGGCCGGGTGAGCGCCTTAGGCGACCCTCAGGGATGTGTTCGTGACATCTTGCCTGCTGGTGGCCGGGTGCGCGAGACGCTGTCGATGTGCTGCTGGCGACATCCCGCTTGCCGGGCCCCTTCCGGCACGGATAAGACTGGGCCGGACGGGCTGGTCGGCGGGCGCGTACCGGCCCGACGGGGGAGGAGCGGGAACGTGATGGGGGACACACCGGTGCCAGCTGGGATGCGGCACGAGTACGCCGCCGATTCCGGCCTGATGGAGAGCGAACTGGCCGCCGACTGGCACACCCAGTTCGACAGGTGGTTCGCCGACGCGGTCGCCGCTGAACTGCCCGAGCCGAACGCCATGGTGCTCGGCACCGCCGACGCCGCCGGGCGGCCGAGCGCGCGGACGGTGCTGCTCAAGGGGTACGACCCGGAGGGTTTCGTGCTGTTCACCAACTACGGCTCCCGTAAGGGCGCCGAGGTGGCCGCCAACCCGTACGCCAGTCTGCTCTTTCCCTGGTTTCCGATGCAGCGGCAGGTGATCGTCACCGGACCGGTGGAACGGGTCGACCGGGCGGAGACGGAGGCGTACTTCGCCAGCCGGCCGCGCGGCTCGCAACTCGGCGCCTGGGCCAGCGCCCAGTCGTCGGTGCTGCCGGAACGGGCCGCCCTCGACGACGCCTACCGGGCCGCGGCCGAGCGCTTCGCCGACGTGGACCCGATCCCCGCTCCGCCGCACTGGGGCGGGTTGCGGGTACGTCCCGACTCGGTGGAGTTCTGGCAGGGCCGGGCCAGCCGGCTGCACGACCGGCTGCGGTTCCGGCGTACCGGCGCGGACTGGGTCGTGGAGCGGCTGGCACCGTGACCGTCAGCAGCACCGACCGGCCGCGCGAGCAGCGCCGCTGGGCGATCGATCTGCGCCCGCTGCGGGTACCGGCGTACCGGCGGCTCTGGGTCGGCAACGCCATCGCGATGTTCGGTTTCCAGTTCACCGCCGTCGCGGTGCCGGTGGAGATGTACGCGCTGACCGAGGACTCCCTCTGGGTCGGTCTGCTCGGCGTCGCCGCCTTCGTACCGCTGCTGGTCTTCGGGCTCTGGGGCGGGGCGGTCGCCGACGCCATCGACCGGCGGCGGGTGCTGCTGGGCGGCTCGGTCCTGCTCTGGGTCGCCGTGCTGGGACTGCTGATCCAGGCGCTGCTGGGGGTCGGCAGCCCGGTTCTCCTGCTGGCCCTTGTCGCATTGAGTTCGGTGGCGTTCGCGATCTCCGGGCCGGCCCGTGGGGCGCTCGTGGCCCGGCTGGTCCCGACCGAGCTGGTGCCGGCGGCCACCACCTTGAACTTCACCACCGCCATGGCCACCGCGGTCCTCGGGCCGCTGGCCGCCGGCCTGATCCTGGCGATCTGGGACCTCGGGGTGGCACTGCCGGTCGCGTACGCCGTGGACGCGACGCTGCTCGCCGCCCTGGTCTGGGCGGCGCTACGGCTGCCAGCCATGCCGCCGGAACCCGATCCGGACGGCAGGCCCCGGCAGGCGGGGCTGCGCAGCATCGTCGACGGGGTGCGGTACCTGGCCGGTAGCCCGGTGCTGCTGCTCTCCTTCGCCATCGACCTCATCGCGATGGTGTTCGCCTTCCCGCGAGCGCTCTTTCCCGAGGTGGCGACCGAACGGTTCGGTGGTGGCGCGGCGGTGGGCTGGCTCTACAGCTCCATCGCGATCGGCTCACTGCTCGCCGGCCTGGTCTCGGGTTGGATCGGCCAGGTTCGCCGGCAGGGTCTGGTGCTGGTGCTCGCCGTGGTGGGCTGGGGCGTCGCGGTGGCGTTGGCCGGACTGGCCGGCCAGCTCTGGCTGGTGGTCGTACTGCTGGTGCTGGCCGGCGCTGCCGACCTGGTCAGCTCGGTGGTACGGCAGTCGATGTTGTTGATCTACGCGCCGGATCGGATGCGTGGCCGGCTCCAAGGCGTCAACACCGTCGTGGTGGCCGGCGGTCCGCGCCTGGGCGACCTGCGGGCCGGTGCCATGGCGGCCGGGTTCGGCAGCGGGGTGGCCTGGATCGGTGGCGGTGTCGCGGCGGCGGTGCTCGCGGTGCTGCTCGCCGTGGCCTTCCCGGCGCTGACCCGCTACCGGCCGCCGACCGGAGCGGCTGGACGCGAGCACGACGAGGGCCGTGGACCGCGGCGAGCGAACGACGGCGTCGGCGGCTAGGGTCTGGCGAATGGACAGCCGCGATCCGCTTCCCCTGTCGGGAGCGCAGTGGAGCATCTCAGCCGCCGGCCACGAGGCGGTAATCGTCGAGCTGGGCGGCGGACTCCGCGCCTACCGCCAGGACGGGGTCGAGCATCTCGACGGGTACGCCACCGACGAGATGTGCCCGGGCTCGGCGGGGCAGGTGCTGGCACCCTGGCCGAACCGGATCCGCGACGGCGTCTACACCTTCGGCGGGCAGTCGAGACAGCTGAATCTGACCGAGCCGGAGCGGCACAACGCCATCCACGGCCTGGTGAACTGGGCATCGTGGCACCTGATCGAGCAGCGGCCGGACGAGGTCACGGTCGGCTACGACCTGCTGCCGCAGCCCGGTTACCCGTGGCCGCTGCGGCTGCGTACCAGGTGGGTCGTGGGCGCCGACGGGCTGCGCGCCGAGCACGACGTCACGAACGTCGGCACCGAGGCGGTGCCCTTCGGCTTCTCCGTGCACCCGTACCTGCAACTGCCGGGGGTGTCGGTGGAGGACATCGCACTGCGCGTACCCGGCCGGTCCCGGCTGCTGCTGGACGGTCGGCTGCTGCCGGTCGGCGCGGCCGCGGTGGCCGGTACCGAGTACGACTACACCGAGCCGCGTCGCATCGGTGAGGCCGTCCTGGATCTCGCCTTCGGGCAGGTGAACCGGGACGCCGACGGCGGCTCCTCGGTGACGCTGACCGGGCCGGACGCCTCGACCGGGCTACGGATCTGGGCCGACGACCAGTTCGGCTGGTGGCAGGTCTACACCGGTGACACGCTGACCGGCGAGCGGTTCCGCCGGTCGGTGGCGGTGGAGCCGATGACCTGCCCGCCGGACGCGTTCCGCTCCGGCCGGGATCTCATCACTCTGGCGCCGGGCGACACCTGGCGCGGGAGTTGGGGCATTCGGCCCGGTGGCTGAGCGTCCGGTCGCGGACCGGGCGGGCACGTGAGGAGTACGGCGTGGAGTTCGCGGAGGTCGTCCGGCGGCGCCGGATGGTGCGCAACTACGACCCGGACCGGCCGGTCCCGCCGGAGGTGGTGGAACGGCTGCTGGAGCACGCGGTGCGGGCCCCGTCGGCCGGGTTCTCGCAGGGGTGGGGCTTCCTGGTGCTGGAGTCGCCGGAGGACCGGGAGCGTTTCTGGGCGGCCAGCACCCCGGAGGGCGGCGGGATGCAGCGGTGGCTGGCTGGGATGCGCCGGGCACCGTTGATCGTGGTGCCGCACGCCAACCGCTCGGTCTACCTGGAGCGGTACGCGGAGCCGGACAAGGGCTGGGCGGACCGGTCGACGGATCGCTGGCCGGTGCCCTACTGGTACGTCGACACCGGATTCGCCGCGCTGCTGATGATGCTCACCGCCGTGGACGAGGGGCTGGGTTGCTGTTTCTTCGGCATCCCGCCGCAGCGGTTGGTGTCCTATCGGGAGGCGTTCGGTGTGCCGGAGGCGTATCACCCCATCGGTGCCCTCACTGTCGGTTATCGAGCCGCCGACCACCGGTCACCATCGCTGCGTCGCGGGCGCCGTCCGGTGGACGAGGTCGTCCGGCGGGGGCGGTGGAGCTGACCCGAACCGGTGGTTTCGTCCGGTTGAGAACCGGACGACCCGTGGCGAAACTGGCATCAGGGAGCAGAACGTGGGGTGCGGGGTCCGGCTACGCTGGCACGGTCATCGGCGCCGCAGGTCGCGGCGCCGTGCCGCGACCCGGCCCGGCGTCGTGGTATCGGCCGGCCAGGGGGAGGGGAGCGTGCCGTCGTGATCTTCAGAGCGGTCCGGGACGGGCGTCCCTATCCGGAACACAACCTGACCCTGAAGCAGTGGGCGGAGATTCCGCCCCGCCCGCTGCGCCTGGATCAGCTCATCACCACCAAGCGCGAGCTGGCGCTGGACAAGCTCCTCGCCGAGGACTCCACCTTCTACGGTGACCTGTTTCCGCACGTCGTGCAGTGGAACGGTGGTCTCTACCTGGAAGACGGCCTGCACCGGGCGCTGCGTGCCGCGCTGCAACAGCGCAACCAGATCCACGCCCGGGTGTTCGTGCTCGCCGAGGCGGTCGAGTGACCCAGGTGGACCTGCTCGACCTTGATGCGTCCCTGACCGAGGACGAGCGAGCGATCCGCGCCGTCGTACGCCAGGTGGTCGACGACCTGGTCCGACCGCACGTCGCCGGCTGGTACGAGGCAGGTCACGCGCCAGCCCGCGAACTGGCCCGCGAGTTCGGCAAGCTCGGCCTGCTCGGCATGCACCTGACCGGGTACGGCTGCGCCGGCTCGACGGCCGTCGCGTACGGGCTGGCCTGCCTGGAACTGGAGGCCGGTGACTCCGGGGTCCGGTCGCTGGTCTCGGTGCAGGGCTCACTGGCCATGTACGCGATCTGGCGCTACGGCAGCGAGGAGCAGAAGCAGCGCTGGCTGCCGGCGATGGCGGCCGGCGAGGCGATCGGCTCGTTCGGACTGACCGAGCCGGACCACGGCTCCGACCCGGCGTCGATGGCCACCCGGGCACGCCGCGAGGGCGACGACTGGGTGCTCGACGGCAGCAAGATGTGGATCACCAATGCGCCGATCGCCGACGTGGGGGTGATCTGGGCGCGTACCGAATCCGGTGTGCGGGGCTTCGTCGTACCGATGGACACGCCGGGGGTGACGGCGCGCGAGATCACCCGGAAGATGTCGCTGCGCGCGTCGCTGACCGGCGAGATCTCCCTCGACGACGTCCGGCTGCCGGCGGATGCGCAACTGCCCGACGCCACCGGGTTGAAGGCACCGTTGAGCTGCCTGACCGAGGCCCGGCACGGCATCGTCTGGGGCGCCCTCGGCGCGGCCCGCGACTGCCTGGAGACCGCGCTCACGTACGCGACCACCCGCACCCAGTTCGGGCGACCGCTGGCCGGCTTTCAGCTCACCCAGGCCAAGCTCGCCGACATGGCGGTCGAGTGGAACAAGGGCTATCTGCTGGCCCTCCAGCTAGGCCGGCTGGCCGACGCCGGAAAGCTGCGCCCGGAGCAGGTAAGCGTCGGCAAACTGAACAACGTACGGGAGGCGTTGGCCATCGCCCGGCAGTGCCGGACGATCCTCGGTGCCAACGGGGTTTCCGGGGACTACCCGGTGATGCGGCACGCCAACAACCTGGAGAGCGTGCTGACCTACGAGGGCACCTCGGAGATCCACCAGTTGGTCGTCGGGCAGCGGCTCACCGGGGTCTCCGCGTTCACCTGACCCTGACCGGGTCCATCCGACGGGCTCGACGAGCGGCTGTCGTACGTTGGGCTTACCGTCATCAACAGAGACCGCGTCTGACGAGGACGGTGAGGGCGATGGCACGCGACGGCGACATCAACGAGCCCACCAGCGAGTTTGCCGACCACCGGTCGGGCGATGTGCTCACGGACGCCCCGGACACACCACCCCCGGCCCCGCAGTCAGGTGGCGGGGCGGTCCGTGCCCTGCTCTGGGTGCTCGGTGCCGCGGCGCTCGCGGTGGTGGTGCTGCTCGGCGTGCAGACCACCGGGATCCTGCCCGAGTTCCGCAACCCGTTCACCAAGGAACAGACCGATCGCACGCAGCCGGCACTGCTCGAGTCGATGCAGGATCTCAGCCGCTACGTGGCCGCCGAGGGCAACTTCCAAGTCGTGGTCGACCTGCAGAACGACCGGCGCAACGTGCCGGACTGGCTGCTCAACCAGCGGACCTTGTTCGTCGGGTCGGGCAGCGTCGAGGCGTACGTCGACTTCGGCACGCTCACCGAGGGGGCGATCGTGCAGTCGGCCGACGGGAAGTCGGTCGAGATCAAGCTGCCGGCACCGCAGCTGGCCGAGACCAACCTCGACCTGGAGAAGAGCTACGTCTTCGCGGAGGAGCGCGGCCTGCTCAACCGCGTCGGTGACCTGATCGGCGGTGACCCGAACCGGCAGCAGGAGGTCTACCGGCTGGCCGAGGACCGGATCACCGCGGCGGCCAGGGACAGCGGCCTGAATGCCCGCGCCGAGGAGAACACCCGCAAGATGCTGGAAGGGCTGCTCCGCTCACTCGGCTTCGAACACGTCAGCGTCACCTACATCGCCCCCTGACCACCCACGCCCACGCCACGCACACGCCCGCGCTCGCCCCACGCGCCCGCCCCCACCCCACCTCCGACCCCCATCCCTGCGGGGGACCGCCGACCACGCCACGTAGCAGGGCGGGGCGGGCAACTTCAGGGTTGTTGTCGCCTGCCGCGCGCCGGATACAGCAACAGCCCTGAAGTTGCACCGGCTTGCGGGCGCGGCGTGGGGGTGGGGCGGGGTGGGGTGGGGTGGGGGTGGTCAGGGGTTGGGGGCCAGGTGGCGGTCCTCGTTGGGCATGATGATCCAGAGCGCCAGGTAGACGATCACCTGGGTGCCCGGGAGCAGTAGCGACAGCAGGAACAGCAGCCTGATCAACCCGGCCGAGGTGCCGAACCGGCGGGCCAGGCCGGCGCAGACGCCAGCGAGCATGCGCCCCTGGCGGGGCCGGACGAGTTTGCGACTCATTCGTGTCACTTCCCCTCTGCGGCTTTCCGCCGCTGCTGGAATCAACGCTAGGCACGGATGGCCGTCCTGACCTCGGTCGGGAGGAGGAAGGCCACCCTGCTGACCCGTAGGTGCTTACCCGCGTGGCTTCCGGACGACGCCTGCCGTCGGGATCAGGGGCGACTGCGATGTCGAGTTGAGCCGTCTGTGCCGTCGCGGGCGTGATTCGTCTGCGCCGTCAGCTCGACAGCGCTCGCACGTCAGTCACGGTCGCGTCCTGGGTAGTAGGCTCGCCGGTCGGACGCCCGCACCCGGGCGTCACCAGGGCCGGACCGCAGCGAGGACCGGCCACGACCGGGTCGGGTCCGCAGCACGGAGCCGACCATGACCGGCCGCTGACCGGTGACCCCGGCGACGGCGAGAAGGCACAGTCATGATCAGCGTGTTCGACCTGTTCAGTGTGGGTATCGGGCCATCCAGTTCGCACACGGTGGGGCCGATGCGAGCGGCGCGTACCTTCGTCGCCGGGCTCAAGGCCGACGGTCTGCTCACCGGCACCGCCCGGGTGCGGGCCGAGTTGTTCGGCTCCCTCGGCGCCACCGGGCACGGGCACGGCAGCGACCGGGCGGTGCTGCTCGGTCTGGCCGGCGAGGAGCCCGAGACGGTCGACACGGACGGCGTCGAGGCGCTGGTGAGCCGGATCCGGGCGGAGCACCGGCTGTGCCTGTCCGGCACCCACGAGATCGACTTTGACCCGGATCGGGACCTGACGCTGCACCGCCGCCGGTCGTTGCCGTACCACCCGAACGGGATGATCTTCTCGGCGTACGACGTGGGCGGGGCCGAGGTGCGGATGCGTACCTACTACTCCGTCGGTGGCGGGTTCGTGGTGGACGAGGCCGCCGCCGGGGCGGACCGGATCAAGCCGGACAGCACCCCGGTCCGGTACCCGTTCCTCACCGGCGCGCAACTGCTCGACGTGACCGCCGCGACCGGGCTGTCCATCAGCGAGGTCATGCTCGCCAACGAGGTGTCCTGGCGGGCCGAGGCGGACGTCCGCGCCGGGCTGCTCGACATCTGGCGGGTCATGCGGGAGTGCGTCGAGCGCGGCTGCACCCGCGACGGCACCCTGCCCGGCGGCCTGAAGGTGCGCCGCCGTGCCGCCGAGCTGCGTCGCAGTCTGGAGGCTGACGCCGCCCCGGCCGCGACCGCGCCCGGCGGACCGGTAGCGGGCGCCGGTGGGGATCCGCTGCACGTGATGGACTGGGTGACGCTGTTCGCGCTGGCCGTCAACGAGGAGAACGCGGCCGGCGGCCGGGTGGTGACCGCGCCGACCAACGGGGCGGCCGGGATCATCCCGGCGGTACTGCACTACTACACCCGGTTCGTGCCGGGCGCCTCCGCGGAGGGAGTGGTGCGTTTCCTGCTGGCGGCCGGTGCCATCGGGGTGCTGTTCAAGGAGAACGCGTCCATCTCCGGCGCGGAGGTGGGTTGCCAGGGGGAGGTCGGTTCGGCCTGTTCGATGGCCGCCGCCGGGCTGGCCGAGGCGCTGGGCGGCACGCCGGCCCAGGTGGAGAACGCGGCCGAGATCGGCATGGAGCACAACCTGGGACTCACCTGCGATCCGGTGGGTGGCCTGGTGCAGATCCCGTGCATCGAACGCAACGCGGTGGCTAGCATCAAGGCGATCACTGCCGCCCGGCTGGCGCTGCGCGGCGACGGGGTGCACGCCGTCTCGCTCGACAAGGTCATCAAGACCATGCGGGAGACCGGCGCCGACATGAAGGTCAAGTACAAGGAGACGGCGCGCGGTGGCCTGGCCGTCAACGTGATCGAGTGCTGAGCGCTCGTGGGGCGGCGTTCACCGGCTGCTAACCTGTCGTCCGTTCAGCGCGGCCGGCAGCAGGGCGGTGGAGGCGAGGCGGGTCCTGGCCGAGGCTCTTACCAGGCGGGAGACGGCGGTGACCTCTGGCGTCGGGGCGTTGTGGTCGCACCGCAACTCGCTGCGCATCCTGGTCCGGCGCGACCTGGCGGTGAAGTACCAGCAGTCGGTGCTGGGTTACCTCTGGTCGTTGATCGAGCCGCTGGGCATGGGTGCGATCTACTGGTTCGTCTTCGGTGTGCTCTACTCCCGCGACACCAACCGGTATCTCGGCGAGGCCGCCGGGTCGTACCCGCTGTTCCTGATCACCGGGATCTTCGCCTGGATGTGGACCAGCTCGGCGCTGAGCGAGGCCACCCACGCGCTCACCGGCCAGGCCCGGTTGATCACCACGATGAACGTGCCCCGGCAGGTCTTCCCGATCGGCCGGGTCGCCGGCCGCTTCGCGGAGTACGCCGCCGGCCTGCCGATCCTCGCCGCCATCGCGGTCTGGTACGCGGCGCAGGGCCGGATCGAACCGGGTTGGTCGCTGCTCGCCCTGCCACTCGCGGTGCTGGTGCAGGCGATCCTGCTGATCGGGCTGGCGTTGCTGCTGTCGGCGTTCAACGTGCTGATGCGCGACGTGGAGCGGTTCATGCGCCTGGTCATCCGGGTGCTCTTCTACGCCACGCCGATCATCTACCCGTTGAGCCTGGTCCACGACTCCGGCCTGCCGGGCTGGGTCCGGGTGACCTACGAACTCAACCCGCTGGTCGGCATCTTCCAGCTGCACCACGCGGTGTGGTACCCGGACGAGTTCCCGGGTGCCCGAATGCTCGCCACCACCGTCGGCATCAGCGTGCTGCTGCTCGTGGCCGGCTGGTGGGCCTTCCGCCGGCTCGAACCCGCCGTGCTCAAGGAACTCTGATGAGTGAGGCGATCATCGAGGCGGAGGGCCTCGGCATCCGGTTCGTCCGCAACCGCCGCCGGCAGTTGCGGCTGCGGGAGCTGTTCATCCACCGGGGTACGCGGGGTGCCGACGACGGTCGGTTCTGGCCGCTGCGCGACGTCTCCTTCGCGATCGCGCCGGGGGAGACCGTCGGGGTGATCGGCCGCAACGGCACCGGCAAGAGCACCCTGCTACGGCTGATCGCCGGGGTGCTGATCCCCGACGAGGGGCGGATCCGGGTGTCCGGTGACGTCGCGCCGCTGCTGGAACTCTCCGCCGGCTTCTCCAACGACCTGACCGGGCGGGAGAACCTGTACCTGGTGGGCGGCCTGCACGGGCTCTCGTCGGGCTATCTGAAACGGCACTTCGACGACATCGTCTCGTTCGCCGGTGAGCAGGTGGAACGGGCGATCGACACCTCGGTACGCCACTACTCGTCCGGCATGAAGGTGCGACTCGGCTTCGCGATCATCTCGCATCTGCCGCACCCGATCCTGCTGATGGACGAGGTGACGGCGGTCGGCGACGCCGAGTTCCGGGAAAAGTGCTACACGACCATCGATCGGCTGCTCGGGGAGGGGCGCACTCTGGTGCTGGTGTCACACAACGAAAAGGATCTGACCCGGTTCTGCCGTCGGGGGCTCTACCTCGACGCGGGTCGGCTGAGCGTCGATGGCACGATCGCCGAGGCGCTGGCCGCGTACCACGACGCGGTTCCCCGGTGACCCTCGCGATCGTGCTCGCCGCCGGATCACCGGCCGCGAGCCTGCCGACGGGTACCGGCGGGAGCATGGGCGAACGGCTGGCCGGTCAGTGGCGCCAAGCCGGTGCGGCCGAGGTGCGGGTGGCCGCCGACCTGGACGAGCTGGCCGAGCTGGCCGGCTCGGCGACCGGCCCGGTGGTGATCAGCGGGGCCGACCTGGTCGCCCACACGGCCGTACTGCGCCACCTGCTGACCAGTCCGGTCGGGCCGACCGTGGCGCTGGTGCTGACCGATCCGCCCAGCGCTGGACGGACAGTGTTGCGCGAGGAGCGCGGCCAGGTGGTCGAGGCGGGCCGCCCCGACCAGTTGGTGGGAGGTGCGGCCACCGGCATCTTCGGCGGCGCGGTCCGGGTCGGCCGGGAGGACGTACCGGCGCTGGTGGCCGCCGCCCGTGCGGTCGCCGCCGGTCGGCTACCGGCCGGAGCCGTCGCGGTCGAGCTGTTCGAGTCGGCCGGACCGGCCGAGCGGGCGGGGCCGGTCGAACCGGCCGGGCCGGCCGCCCGCCCGGATGCAGCGGCGGGGCCCGTCGTGGACCAGCTCTTCGCCGCCCTCACCGGGCAGGGCGCGCTGGTCTTCGCGCACCGGGTACGCCTGCTCGTCGCGCACCGGGTCGACGAGGCCGCGGAGCTGGCCCGGGCGGAGGCGGCGGTGGCCGCGGTCGACGAGGACCGGGCCGAGCTGCGGCTGTCGGTGAAGGAGAAGGACGACTTCTTCACCACCTACTTCGTCAGCACCTGGTCGCCGTACGTCACCAAGCTCTGCGCCCGGCTGGGGTTGAGCCCGACGGCGGTGACCATGGTGTCGGTGGCCTTCGCGGTGGCCGCGGCGGCGATGTTCGCCGCCGGTGGCCGGCCGCTGCTGGTCGTCGGGGCGGTGCTGCTCTACCTCGGGTTCGTGCTGGACTGCGTGGACGGCCAGTTGGCCCGGTACACCCGCAACTTCAGCGCCTGGGGCGGCTGGCTGGACACCATGGCCGACCGGGCGAAGGAGTACCTCGTCTACGCCGGGCTCGGCCTCGGCGCGACCCAGGCCGGGTTCCGGTACGGCTGGGCCCTCGCCATCGCCGCGATGACGCTGCAGACCGTGCGGCACATGACCGACGCGTGGTACGGCGTGCTGCACGACGAGGCGGCACGCCGGCCGAAGAGCGTCGGTGCCGGTGGCGGCGGCATCGGTGACCGGCTGAACGCCGCGTCGACCCGGGTGCAGGCCGACGCCGGCTCGGTGTCGTACTGGCTCAAGCGCACGGTGGTCTTCCCGATCGGGGAGCGGTGGGCGTTGATCTCGCTGACCGTGGCGCTCTTCGACCAGCGGATCGCCCTGTTCGCGGTGCTGACCTGGGGTGTGCTGGCGTTCGCGTACACCGGCGCGCTGCGTACCCTGCGGGCCCGCTGGATGTGGGTGCCGGTGCTGGACACGCTTGACGCGACCCTGCACCGCGACGACGGCCCGCTGGCCGCTCGGCTACCGGTGCTGCGGCGGCCGGGGCCACTGGCGCTCGCGGTGGTGGCGGCGCTCGGCGCGGCGATCCTGCTGCTGGTGACGCTGGTGGACGCCAGCGGGAACGGCGCGCCGCCGTGGCTTCGCTGGGTCGCGGTGCTGGTGGCGTTGCTGGTGCTGCTGGTCGGTGCGGCCGGGGCGCGGGCGGCGCACAACGGGCCGCTGGACTGGCTGGTGCCGGCGGCGCTGCGGGCTGGGGAGTACCTGTTCGCCATCGCGGTCGGCGTGATCGGCGGAGCACCCTTCTGGCTGATCTTCGGGTACCTCTTCGTGCTCACCCTGCATCACTACGATCTCGTCGCCCGGCTGGAGAAACGGCAGCCCGCACCGCCGCTGCACGCCGCCACACTCGGCTGGGAGGGGCGTTCGGCGGTACTGGCACTGGCGGCGATCGCCGGAATCGTGAGTATTGGTCTGGCTACACTCGGTATCTACCTGTTGGCCCTGTTCGTGGCGAGCGTGGTGCTGGCCTGGGTGGTCCGGCCGGTACGTGCCGCGCAGGCGCCGGCGGGTGCGGGAGGTCGCGCGACGCGCTGAGGAGGGGCCGGGACGATGACGCTTGTCAGCTTCGTCGTCCCGGCCTTCCGGGTGCAGGGCTATCTGCGGGAATGCCTGGATTCGATTCTCGCGCAACCGGTTGCCGACATCGAGGTGATCGGAGTCGACGACTGCTCACCGGACGGCAGCGGCGACATCCTCGCCGAGTACGCCGATCGCGACGACCGGGTGACCGCCGTACGCCTGGACCGCAACGTCGGGCTCGGCCCGGCGCGCAACGTCGGGCTGGACCGGGCCGTCGGCGAGTACGTCTGGTTCGTCGACGGCGACGACTGGCTGACGGCGGACTGCCTGGTCGAGGTGGCCGCCCGACTGCGCGAGACCCGGCCGGACGTGCTGCTCGTCGACCACGTACGCGCGCACTGGGACGACACGTTGACCCGCAGCGCCATGGCCGAGGTCTTTCCCATCCCGCCCGGTCCTGTCACGTTCCGGCTGGTCGAGCGGCCAGAGACGGTGCAGCTGCTGCACACCGCGTGGAACCGGTTGGTCCGTCGGCAGTTCCTGGCTGACACGGGGCTGCGCTTCGCGCCCGGCTGGTACGAGGACGTCTCCTTCAGCTACCCGACGCTGCTGGCCGCCGACCGGATCGGCGTGCTGGACCTGGTCTGCGTGAACTACCGGCAGCGGCGGGCAGGGGCGATCACGAGGACCCGCGGCGAGCGCCACTTCGACGTGTTCGAGCAGTGGCACCGGGTGTTCCGGGAACTGGACCGGCTCGGGGCCGAGGAACTACGGCCGGCGATCTTCGAGCGGATGATGTGGCACTACCTGGTGGTGCTCGGCAACGGCGACCGGATCGGGCCCGAGCTGCGACCGACCTTCTTTTCCCGGGTCGCCATCGAGCACGCCCGGTTCCGGCCGCCCGACGGGCACCGGGTGCCGGCTGGGGTGGCGGGGCTCAAGCACCGGCTGGTGGCGGCCGGCAGGTGGCGTACGTTCAGCGCGTTGCGGACCGCGAGCCGGGCGGGGGAGACCGTTCGCCGGGTTGCCGGCGGGGCCCGCCGTCGGGTGTTGCCACCGGCCCGGGTCGGCGTGCGGCGTGCGCGTGACGCGGTGCTGCGCCAGTACCAGCGGGCCGAGCGGCGTCGGCCGGTGGAGGAGAACCTGGCCGTCTACGCCGCGTACTGGTATCGCGGCTACGCCTGCAATCCCGCCGCGGTCTACGAGGCGGCCCGCCGGCTGGCACCGCAGGTCCGGGGGGTGTGGATCGTCCGGCGCGACCGGGTGCACACGCTTCCGGAGGGAGTCGAGTACGTGGTCGCCGGCACTCCCGCGTACCACCGGGCGCTGGCCCGGGCCCGGTGGCTGATCAACAACGTCAACTTCCCGGACTCGGTACGCAAGCGGCCGGGCACGGTGCACGTGCAGACCCACCACGGCACCCCGGTCAAGGTGATGGGGTTGGACCAGCAGCGCTATCCGCTCGGCGCGGGTGGGATGGACTTCGTCGGGCTGCTGCGCCGGGTGGACCGGTGGGACTACAGCGTCACCTCGAACAGCTTCTCCACCCAGATGTGGGAACGCGCCTATCCGGCCGGGTACGCCACCTTGGAGGTGGGCTACCCGCGCAACGACCGGCTGGTCACCGCAAGCCCCGAGGAGGTGCTGCGGCTGCGCGCGGAGCTCGACGCCGGCCTCGGTGAGCAGGTCGTGCTGTACGCGCCAACCCACCGGGAGCATCTGCCCCGGTACCGGCCGCCATTCGAACCAGAGCGTTTCCTGGACGCGCTGGGCCCTACCGGCCTGCTGCTGATGCGCAGCCACTACTTCCACGACCGGGACCGGCGGCTGCCTCCTCCGACCACCCGTGGTCGGCTCCTGGACGTCAGCGCCCACCCCCGGGTCGAGGACCTTTACCTCGCCGCCGACGTGCTGGTCACCGACTACTCGTCGGCGATGTTCGACTACGCCGTCCTGGACCGGCCGATCGTCATTTACGCGCCGGACTGGGACGCCTACCGGCTGACCCGGGGCGTCTACCTGGACATCGTCGCCGAGCCGCCCGGCCCGGTGGCCCGGACCTTCACCGAACTGCTCGACGTGTTCCGCTCGGGTGCGCTGCGGTCACCCGACGCCGAGCGGGCCCGGGCACGCTTCCGGGAGCGGTTCTGCGCTCTGGAGGACGGGCGTGCCGCAGAGCGGGTGGTACGCCAGGTGTTCCTCGGGGAGAACCCGGTCTGAGTTGGAAGTTCCGCACAATCGCCGCTAATCGATGGAACGTAATAGGTCTGTCACGATTCAAACATGGCACGTTTACCCGATGTGCCATCCGCATGATCCTGGCCACAGTCATTCGGGGTTCCGTGGACGAGGTGGGGAGGAGACGGTGACCACCGTCGCGCTCAAGGACGTCACAAAGGTCTTCCGCGACGGCACGGTCGCGGTCGACAGCATCAATCTGGACGTGAACGACGGTGAGTTCATGGTGCTGCTCGGGCCGTCCGGCTGTGGGAAGTCGACGGTGCTGCGGATGGTCGCGGGCCTGGAGGACCCGACCTCGGGTGCGGTGATGCTCAACGGGGAACTGGCCAACGACCTGCCGCCCCGGGAGCGGAAGATCGCGATGGTCTTCCAGGACTTCGCGCTCTACCCGCACATGAGCGTCAACGACAACATCGCCTTCCCGCTCAAACTGGCCGGGGTCGAGCCGACCCCGCGCGGCGAGCGGGTCACCGACGTGGCCAGCGCCCTCGGCATCGGTGACGTACTGGCGCGGCGCCCAAGCCAGCTCTCCGGTGGGCAACGGCAGCGGGTCGCGATGGGCCGGGCGATCGTCCGCCGGCCGGGGCTGTTCCTGATGGACGAACCCCTGTCCAACCTGGACAGCGGCCTGCGGGCGGAACTGCGGGCGGAGATCTCCGGCCTGACCCGCGAGCTGGGGGTCACCACCATCTACGTGACGCACGATCAGGCCGAGGCGCTGACCATGGCCGACCGGGTCGCCATCATGCGCAAGGGCGTTCTCCAGGACGTCGGTACGCCGACCCAGGTGTACGGCCGACCGGCGACCCTTTACGTGGCCGCGTTCCTGGGCAGCCCCCGGATGAATCTGCTGGAGGCGTCGGTCTACGTCCACCTCGACCGCTACGTCACGCTCACCCTCGGGGAGCAGGCGCTCTACCTGCCCTGGGACGACATCCGCAGCCGGGCCGTGGCGCACTACCACGGCGAGCGGATCGTGGTCGGGATGCGGGCCGAGGCACTCACCCCGGTCGCCCCGGACACCCCCGGTGACGTGCTCCAGGGCCGCATCCGCTATCTCGAACACCACGGCCACGAGTCGCTCGCCTTCCTCGACATCGGTGCGACCGCCATCATGGTGGACGACATCGGTGCCCCGGTGGATGCGGACACTCCGCCCGGCCAGCGCGGCCTGCGCCGGTTCGGCCAGGTGATGCAGCGGATCACCGGCCGGGCCAACGAGCCGACGACCCAGGCGACCAACGGCAGCCGGACCAGCGTGCTGCACGACCCGGGCCGGCACCACCGCCGCCCGGCCGAACTCGCGGTCCGCCTCGCGCCGTACCCCGCCGTCACCGCCGGCCACCCGCTCGCGGTCCAGGTACGCATGGACGCCCTGCACTTCTTCGACGAGCGCGGCGACCGCATCGACGTCGGCTGGCGCTGACCCGAACGGCTCCTTGCCGGGGAAGTTACCGACGGGTAGCGTCTGGGTATGACCATCGACTCGCGGCAGGTGGCGGCCGGCATGCTTGAGGCGGTGCCCTTCGCCCGTACGCTCGGCTTCGAATTCGTCGAGGTGGCCCCGGAGGCGGAGGGTTCGGTCCGGGCGGTGGTCCGGCTGCCCGACTCGCCGGCCACCCACAATCACATCGGTGGCCCGCACGCCGGGGCCATGTTCACCCTCGGAGAGACGGCCTCCGGTGCGGTGGTGCTCGCCGCGTTCGGTCACCTGCTCGACCGGGCCACGCCGCTGGCGGTGCGGGCGGAGATCGCGTACCGCAAGCTCGCTCTCGGGCCGGTGCGAGCGACGGCGCGGCTCGGCCGCCCGCCGGCCGAGGTGGTCGCGGAACTTGAGGCGGGCGAGCGACCCGAGTTTCCGGTACGCGTGGAGATCGCCACCGAGGAAGGCAAGCCGACCTCGGAAATGACCGTCATCTGGACCCTTCGCCCGAACTGACCGCGCAAGCTCACCCTGCCGCTCGGGCCCGCAACACCCCCGCCTCAGTCCCCCCCAACCTGCCGCAAGTCGCTCCGTCGCATCCTGGTCGCACGCCCGACATGGCCGCAAGTCGGGTGCTTCGGGTCCTCATGGCGGCCCGACATGCCGCAACTCGCCCTCTCCCGTCCTGGTGATGGCCCGACATGCGGCATGTCGCCGCCCCCCTCCTGTCCTGGTTGCGCGCGGCATGTCGTCGCCCCCTCCCTCTCTGGTTGCGCGCGCGGCATGCGGCATGTTGGGGCTTCCTGACTCGGGGATCACCCGACATGCGGCATCCTGCGCCTGCCCTGCGCCGGGGGATCGTGCCGGGTGCCGGGTGCCGGGTGCCGGGTGCCGGGTGACTGGGATGTCGTCGGGTCGTGCGGCGATGATCGGATTGAGCGCCGCCGCCGAGACCGTTGCGGCTGTCGTCGTGACCGTTGAGGGCCGTCGATGTTGCCGGAGCGGGCCCAAGCGTGCTGGAATGGCTCATATCGCCGCAGCGCGGGGGCAAACGCGCTGAGCACGGCCAGCACGGGAGTCAACGCAGTGCCGGTTGCGCATCGCTCGGGCGGATGCCTGCGCGCCGCTCACCTGGGCCAACTTCACCGGTCACACCTACCCGGGCACGGTGTTCCACCGTTCGTATCACCGGCATGCGTCTGCGCGTCGACCGAGGCGGTCGAGCGTCGACCCGCCGGAGGCGTCCCAGTGGTCCGCAAAGCACAGAACCGGCGACGAGGTGAGAAGCGATCATGATTTCCCGGGAGAGTTTCGCAGGGTGGCTCCGACACCGCTACGTGTGGGCGGCGGCGATCCTGCTGGTGGTGTCGGCGGGCGCTGTCGTACTGGTCAGCTCGGCCAGCTCGAAGACGGAGCCGCCGGATCTGCACGGGCAGATCATGAACTGGATGCGTACCACGCTGGAGGAGGCGGACCCGGAGCAGCACAATCATGCCGGGCACGACATCCAGCAGGTGGCGAACGGCGAGGAGACGAAGCCCGCGGTGATCTGCGGCGTGCACGTCTACGGCTTCGAGCCGGCCGAGGTCACCGTGCTCGCTGACGTGCAGACGGTCTACGGCTTCCATCTCTGCGGGGTCGCCGAGCAGGGGCGCCCCTGGGACTGGGCGGTCAAACTGGCCGGTCCGGTGATCATCGACATGTCCACTGAGCCGGCGGGCATCGAGGTGGTCGAGGCGACCGAGGACACCCGGTTCATCGACCGGCTGCGGCAGATGTTCCCGGCCAAGTACGCGGAACTGGCGGAGAAGGAGGCGCTGGAGGCGTCCGAGATGGCCGACCTGCGCCGTCGGTACGACTCCGCAGCCGGACTCTGACCATGCGAGGTGAACCAGCTGCGGTCGACTGACTGCACCCCGCACGCCGCCGCGCCGGTATCCGTGGAAGTGCGTTTGCCGGTACGTGTCGGCGGATAGATTGATACGATGCTCGGCCTGCCTGATCATGTGACCGCTGTTCTGTTCGACCTCGACGGGGTGCTCACGCAGACCGCCCGGGTGCACAACGCCGCCTGGACCGAGACGTTCGACGACTACCTGAGACGGCGGTCGGCCACCACAGGTGAGCCGTACCGACCGTTCGATCCGGGGCCGGACTATCACCGCTACGTCGATGGTCGCCCCCGTCTGGACGGGGTGCGGACCTTCCTCGCCTCCCGCGGCATCACCCTGCCCGAGGGCGCACCGGAGGATCCGCCGGGGGCCCAGACCGTGCACGGCCTCGGCAACCAGAAGAACGCCATGGTGTTGGAGCGGATCCGCACCATCGGAGTGGACGTCTACCCCGGCTCGGTCGCGTACCTCAAGGCGGTGGCTGCGGCGGGGCTGCGGCGGGCGGTCGTCACGGCCAGCGCCAACGGCCGCGAGGTGGTCGCCGCCGCCGGCCTGGAGCCGCTGCTGGAGGCGCGGGTGGACGGGCTCACCGCCCGAGCCGAAGGGCTACGCGGCAAGCCGCACCCGGACACCTTCCTCGCCGGGGCGAAACTGCTCGACGTGGCACCGGAGAAGGCGGCTGTGGTCGAGGACGCGTTGGCCGGCGTCGAAGCCGGGCGGGCCGGCGGTTTCGGGTACGTGATCGGCGTGGACCGGGCCGGCCACGCAGACGAACTGCGCGCACACGGCGCCGATGTGGTGGTCGACGACCTCGGAGACCTGCTCGACACCGGGCGGCCCGAGTGATCCGGGAGCGGGCGTATCCGGTCGAACCGTGGCACGTCCGGGAGACCCGGCTGGACATGGACGTGCTCGCCCAGTCCGAGTCGGTGTTCGCACTCTCCAATGGACACGTCGGGCTGCGCGGCAACCTGGACGAGGGGGAGCCGCACGGGCTGCCCGGCACCTACCTCAACTCGTTCTACGAGCTGCGGCCCCTGCCGTACGCGGAGGCCGGTTTCGGTTTTCCCGAGTCCGGCCAGACCATCGTGAACGTCACAAACGGCAAGCTCATCCGGCTGATGGTCGATGACGAGCCGCTCGACGTGCGCTACGGCGAGGTGCTCGCCCACGAGCGGATCCTCGACATGCGCGCCGGCACCCTGCACCGGTCGCTGCACTGGCGGTCGCCGGCCGGGCGCGAGGTCCGGGTGAACAGCACCCGGCTGGTCTCCTTCCGGCAGCGCTCGGTGGCCGCGATCCGCTACGAGGTGGAGGTGGCCGACGACAAGCCGCTGCGGTTGATCATCCAGTCGGAGCTGGTGGCCAACGAGACGTTGCCGCCACAGAGCCGCGACCCGCGCGTCGCCGCGGTGCTGGAATCACCGTTGCAGGCGGAGGAGGAACTGACCACCCCGGCCGGTGGGCTGCTGGTCCATCAGACCAAGGTCTCCGGGTTGCGGGTCGCCGCCGCCATGGACCACGAGGTGGCCTCGCCGGCCCGGACGTCCGTCGGCTCCGAAGGCTACGAGGACTGGGTCCGTACCACCGTGGCGTGCGTGCTGGAGCCGGGGCAGAAGCTCCAGGTGGTCAAGTACCTCACCTACGGTTGGTCCAGCCGGCGCTCGTTGCCGGCCCTGCGCGATCAGGTCGGTGCCGCCCTGGCAGCGGCGAAGCTGGACGGCTGGGATGGGCTGGTCCGTGAGCAGCGGGAGTACCTGGACGAGTTCTGGGACGCCGCCGACGTCGTGGTCGACGGGGATCCGGAGGTGCAGCAGGCGGTCCGGTTCGGCCTGTTCCACGTGCTCCAGGCGGGCGCGCGGGCGGAACGGCGGCCTATCTCGGCCAAGGGGCTCACCGGCCCCGGGTACGACGGGCACGCGTTCTGGGACACCGAGATGTTCGTCCTGCCGGTGCTGACCTACACCCATCCCGCCGCCGTACGGGACGCACTGTACTGGCGTTTCTCCACCCTGGAGCAGGCCCGGGAGCGGGCCCGGACGCTCAACCTGGCCGGTGCCGCCTTCCCGTGGCGGACCATTGAGGGGCCGGAGTCGTCGGGGTACTGGCCGGCGGGCACCGCCGCCTTCCACATCGCGGCCGGTATCGCCGACGCCCTGCGCCGCTACGTGCTGGTGACCGGCGACCGGCAGGTGGAGCGGGAGATCGGGCTGGAGTTGCTGGTGGAGACCGCCCGGCTGTGGCGCTCGCTCGGGCACCACGACCGTAGCGGCAACTTTCACGTCGACGGGGTCACCGGTCCCGACGAGTACACCGCCGTCAAGAACGACAACATCTACACCAACCTGATGGCCCAGCGGAACCTGCGGACCGCCGCCGAGGTGGCGATGCGGTACCGCGACGAGGCGTTCCACCTCCGGGTCACCGACGAGGAGGCCGCCGCGTGGCGCGACGCCGCCGCGGCCATGCACATCCCGTACGACGAGGAACTCCGGGTGCACCAGCAGGTGGAGGGCTTCACCCGGTTGCAGGAGTGGGACTTCGAGCAGACCCCGCCCGACAAGTACCCGCTGCTACTGCACTATCCGTACTTCGACCTGTACCGCAAACAGGTCATCAAGCAGGCCGACCTGGAGTTGGCCATGCACTGGCGGGGCGACGCCTTCACCACGGAGGAGAAGCTGCGCAACTTCCTCTACTACGAGCGACGTACGGTCCGCGACTCGTCCCTGTCGGCCTGTACCCAGGCGGTGCTGGCGGCGGAGGTCGGCTACTCCGATCTGGCGCACAGCTACCTGCGCGAGGCCGCGCTGATGGACCTGCACGACCTGAACGAGAACACCCGCGACGGGGTGCACATGGCCTCGCTCGCGGGCGCCTGGATCGCGCTGGTCGCCGGGTTCGGCGGCCTACGGGACCATGACGGAACGCTGTCCTTCGCGCCCTGCCTGTCGAGCCGGCTCAACGGCCTGTCGTTCTCGCTCCAGTGGTGCGGGATGCGGCTGCGGGTCGACGTACGCGGCCACGACACGACGTACGCCCTGCACCACGCCGCCCCGGATTCCGTCATCGAGCTGCGGCACCACGGCAAACCGGTGCGCGTCACCTGCGACGAGCCGGTGACCGTACCGAATCCGCCGCCGCGTACGGACCTGCCGATGCCGGAGCAGGCACCCGGTCGGGCACCCCTGCTCCGGCTGCCGGAGAACCCGGCCTGACCCGGCTACGCCGCCGTCAGATGGGCTCGCCCTGGGAAGGGCGGCCGGTGGCGTCGTGGGGCGTCCTCGCCCGGGGATCGTCGGCCGAACGCGCCTGGGCCGCGTCGTCCGCCCAGTCCCGTCCGCGTTTGTCGCCCTGTTCCCGCCGTTCGCGTTCGGCGGCGGACTGCACAGGCTCACGCTGGTGATGCGGCATGACGGTCCTCGCGATCTGTCGGCGGCGCCGGTGACGCCGGTCCGTCTGCGGTCGCCCGTCGGCTACCCGGCACCCCCCGACGCAAACCCGCGCCCAGGGCGACCGCCGGGCGTGTCGTCGGCCGAGCCGGGTATCCGGCAGGCTGAGTCGGCCACTGGGGGGCGAGATGGACGTACGCGACGAAGCGGTGACGATCCCGGCGAGTGAGGTCCTGCTCCCGGCCGATCTGCTGGTGCCGGCGGAGCCGGTCGGCGCGGTGCTGTTCGCGCACGGCAGTGGCAGTTCCCGGCACAGTCCACGCAACGTGGCGGTGGCTCACCAGCTCAATCGGGCCGGGTTCGGCACCGTCCTGGTGGATCTGCTCACCCCCGCCGAGGACGAGGTGGACGCGGTCACCGCCGAGCTGCGCTTCGACATCGGGCTGCTGGCCGACCGCCTCGCCGGGATCGTGGACTGGCTGGCCACCGAGCGGCCGTTCGGGACGACCCCGGTCGGCCTCTTCGGCGCGAGCACCGGGGCAGCCGCCGCGCTGGTCGCCGCCGCGCGGCGGCCGGACCTGGTCCAAGCTGTGGTGTCCCGCGGTGGTCGTCCAGACCTGGCCGGTTCCGCGCTGGCCCAGGTGCGCGCCGCCACGCTGCTCCTCGTCGGCGGTCTCGACGAGCAGGTGATCACCCTCAACGAGCAGGCGCTCGATCAGCTGACGTCCCAGGCCGAACTGCGGGTGATCCCCGGCGCTACGCACCTCTTCGAGGAGCCGGGCACCCTGGACCAGGTCGCCGAGGCCGCGGCTGACTGGTTCCACGACCACCTGCACCCCCAACCCGCCTCCGCCTGAGACCCCCACCCGTGGTCCTGTTCCCCAGCCCGGCCCCGGCCCCCGGCCCCGGTCGAGGGTGCGGCCCTCGCGGGGGTCGCGACATGCGGCATGTCGGGTCATCCGGTCGGCGTGAGGGTGCGACATGCGGCATGTCGGGTCCGTGGGTCGGCTTGAGGGCGCGCGACTCGGGGCATCTCCTGTCTGCGCGGTTGCCGGTGGAGTCGCGGTTTGCGGCATGTTGGCCGCTGCGGTCGGCGTAAGGACACGGTTTGCGGCATGTTGCGCTTTCCCGTCGGGTTGACGGCCCGACATGCCGCAAGCTGATGCCGAGCGCCGAGCGCCGAGCGCCGAGCGCCGAGCGCCGAGCGCCGAGCGCCGAGCGCCGAGTGCCGAGTGCCGAGTGCCGAGTGCCGAGTGCCGAGCGCCGAGCGATGGGGACGTCAGGTGGGCTCGGGGGCGGGTCCGGACGACGACGGTTCGGAGGGTGATGGTGCGGGGGCTGTGGTCGATGGGCCGGACGGAGGCGTTCTCGATGGGGGTGAATCGGGTGCCGGCGGGCCGGACGCCGAATCGGAGGCATTCGCGGCGGCCTGCCGTTGACGTTGCACGCTGTCGATGACCCGCCAGGCGACGGCCGTGATCGGGACCGCCACGAAGGCTCCCGCGATGCCGGCGATGAGGGTGCCGGCGGTCACCGCGACCAGGATCACCACTGGATGCAGCCGTACCTGGCGCTTCATCACCAGCGGCTCCAGCAGGTTGCCCTCGATCTGCTGAACGGCGATCACGGCGGCCAGGGTGAGCAGGGCGGTGGTCGGCCCGTTGGCGGCCAGGGCCACCAGCACCGCGACCGCGCCGGCCACGGTGGCACCGACGATCGGCACGAACCCGCCGATGAACGTGATCAATGCTAGTGGGAACGCCAGCGGCACCCTGAGCAGAACCAGCGCCAGGCCGATACCGATGGCGTCGATGGCCGCGATCAACATGGTGCCCCGGCTGTACGAACCGAGGGTGTGCCAGCCGACACGGCCCGCCTCGGCGGCGATGTCCCGGTTGCGCCCGGCGGCCCGGCGCAGCGTCCATTGCCACATCTCCCGGCCGTCCTTGAGCAGGAAGAACAGCAGCACCAGGGCGAGCAGGGCGGAGCCCACGACCTCGGCCACGGTGCGGGCGCTGGCGACCGGGTCCACCTGCTGCTGGCTGATCGCCTGGCGCAACTGGTTGAGCAGGCTGTCGAGCTGTGCGTCGCTGACCGGCAGGGTGGAGGTGACGAAGTCGCGGGTGCGCTCCAGCCCTTGCCGCAGTTCCTGGCCCAACTCGCTGAACTGGTCGGCGGTCAGACTCCACACCAGTGCGCCGACACCGCCCAGGATGCCGAGCAGGAAGAGAACGCTGAGCAGAGCGGCGAGCGCGGCCGGCAGGCGCAGCCGGCGGAGCGCCAGGTTCACCGGATCGAGCAGCGCGGCGAGGAACAGGGTGGCGGCCAGGGCGATGGCCAGCGGGGTGACCAGCAGCGTGATCCGCGCCAGCAGGTAGAGCCCGGCGGCGATCACCACCAGGCAGGCGCTCCACACCACGGCGGAGCGGACCAGCCAGGGCAGGGCGGCCCAGGTCTGGCGCGGCCCGGCACCCCGCAGCGCCGTCTCGTCGGGCTGGTTCCCGCCATCGCTTGCGACCACGTCGGCCCTCCTCAATGTCCGGCGAGGTCGGTACCCGGTCGACGTCCTTCCGACACTAATTGCCGGCGACCGGGTGGGAGGGCGTTCGGCTATCAGTACGCGGCGACCGGTGCCCGGCCGACGACCGCCGGGATCTCCCGGGTCTGCTCGGCGGCAGCGGGTGTGGTCAGCGGAAGGAGCGACTCGCGTTCCGTGGCCGCCGGCATCAGCGCGGCGGCTGCTTCCTCGCGCAGGCTGCGGGCTGCGGCGGCGGCGAGTTCCGCGGCCCGCCAGGTCGCCTGCTCCCGTTCCCGGGCCGCCCGCTGCCGGGCGAGCAGGTGGTCGCGTACCGCCCGACGCAGCATCAACTCCTGCTCCACCGGGTGCAACCGGGGATCCCAGCCGCGGTGCGCGAAGACGTCGCTGAGCTGCTCCACCGACAACTCCCGCCGCCAGTACGCGTCCAGGGCGGCCCGGTGCAGCCAGCGCTCGCGGTCGGCGTACTCGGCGGGGGTGCGGGCGGTCTTCGGCAGCGGCATGCCGGCGGCATCGGAGAGCCGGCGTACGTCCGCCTCCGCCGCCTCGTACGCCTGCCACGCCTGCTCGGCCTCGTCCTGGGCGGTGAGCCATTCGTCGCGGCGGTGCCGGGCCGTCGCGTCGGCCCGCTCCGCCGCGATCGTGACCTCCTCGGCCCAGCGCTCCTGGTCACGTCGTTGCTCGGCGTGGTCGGACCGGCTCGGCAGCGCGGCCTCGCGGATGCGGGTGCCGGCGTCGAAGCGGAAGAGTCGAGGTCGTAGCAGCAGGCCGGTGACGGCGAGCGTCACCACGCCGAGCAGGCCCAGCCAGATAGCGGCGGCGCGGGGCGCGTCGAGCAGGACGGAGGAGAGAGCGGTACGCATCATCAACACCTCGCGGTCGGGATGAGTCGTCGACTGTGATGGACGCGGGTTGTGACGGCGGGTCTGATGCCGGGGCACGGCTGATGCCGCGGTGGCCGTTGGGCCCACCGGGCATCTGGCCGGCGGAGCGGCGGCGTCACCTGGCTCGATCGGTCGAGCGGACCGCCGTCGGTCAGGCGGTGGGTGGGCCGCGACGGGTCGGCTCGCCCGCCCGGACGGCGGGCACCGGGGCGGCGCGGTGATCGACCTGGGCGGCATCGGCCGGCTCGGCGTCGGTACGGTCGGGCCGCAGCGGTGCGCCGGTGGCCGGCGCCCGCCAAACCTGGCCGGCGTCGACCGCCTGAGCGGGCTCGACGATGGGCTGGACGGCCGACATCGCGGTGGATGGCGAGCCGCCGACGACCGTGGCGTTCGGTGGTGGTACGGCGGTGGGCCGGGCCGGCGGATCGGCCGCGACGGCCCCACCGACACCTACGGCTAGCACCAGGGTCGCCAACGCCAACCGGGTCAGCTCACGAAGTGCGCACAGCATTGCCGGCCACAGTGGACGGGCGAATGCTGGAGACGACACGGGATCCAACCTATCCCGCCGTCGGCCTGATCGCAGCGCGGCGATCCTTGCGGGTGGGTGAAGCGCGCCACGTCGTCTGATCAGGACTGGTGCCGGCTCAGTGGTCGGCGGTGTCGGTCACCTGCCCCTTGGTGAAGAGGGCCAGCAGGTCACCCACTTGGTGGTCGGCCTCCGCCGGGTGGCGGAAGCGCCCGGCCGGGTTGAGGGTGTACTCGTTGCGCCGGCCCACCCGGGTGCGGTGCAGGTAGCCGCCCGCCTCCAGGTCGGCGACGATGGCCTGAGCGGCACGTTCGGTGACGCCGACCTCCGTCGCGACGTCGCGTAGCCGGGCGGTGGGGTTACGGGCGATGGCGAGCAGGACGTGCGCGTGGTTCGTGAGGAAAGTCCAGTTCCGTGCGCTTTCCCGTCCGTCAGTGCTCGCCATGCCCGCCATCGTATGACCTGCCGTTCGAGTACCCCGGCCCGCGTCGTTACCGGCCTCGGTTCGGCCGAGCGCAAGCGTCGACTGATGTATGAAATGCATATCACGTATAGCTTGACGTGCGTTATGGCGCGTGTGACCGTGATGGCAGCCCGTGACCAGCGCCGGCCGGGATGACCAGGCATTCCTCCCAGAGATGAGGTGCAGCCGGATGAGTCGACCCGGAACGCTCGGTCCCCAGCCCGGACCGGACCGCGAGTTGCTCAGCGCGGATCTTCCCGGCGCCCCGCAGCGGGCCCTCGCCGAGTTGCTCGCCGGGAACCGTCGGTTCGTCACCGACGCACTGCGGCATCCCAACCAGAACGCTGGGCGGCGGGCCGCCGTCGCGGCCGAACAGCATCCCTTCGCGGTGATCGTCGGCTGCTCCGACTCCCGGCTCGCCGCCGAGATCATCTTCGATCGCGGGTTGGGCGACCTCTTCGTGGTTCGTACCGCCGGGCACACCGTCGGGCCGGAGGTGCTGGGCAGCGTGGAGTACGCGGTGGCCGTGCTGCGTACGCCCCTGGTGGTGGTGCTCGGCCACGACTCGTGCGGCGCTGTCCAGGCGGCCCGCGAGGCACTGGCCACCGCCACCACGCCGCCCGGGCATCTGGGCGCCGTGGTCGACGCCGTGGTGCCGAGCCTGCGCCGGGCGCAGGACGCCGGAGTGCACGACCTGGACGGCATCGTGGACATCCACATCGCGCGGACCGTCGAGACGATGCTGGCCTCCTCCACGACTCTCGCCGCGGAGGTGGCTGCCGGGCGATGTGCGGTGGTCGGCATGTCGTACCGACTGGCCGCCGGTGAGGTGCGGGCGGTCGCCGCGGAACCCGCCGCACTCGGCGGTGCGATGGCGACCGCGCCCTGATCCCGCGACCTGTCGCGAGGAATGACGCCGGTCCGGGTACCGGCAGTCGGCGACCGCGTCCGACGGTGACCTCCGGAACGACGAGGGCCGTCCCACCACGGTTGGCGGGACGGCCCTCGGTGCGTCGTGTGAGCGATCAGAGCAGCGACACGTGTACGTGGTCCGTGTGGTTGGACGGGCCACTGTAGGAACTCCAGCGCTCGGTGGCCGCGAACCAGATCTGCCGGTTCCAGATCACGTAGTAGACGCCCAGTCGGTCGGCGTTGCGGACCAGGAAGGCCGCCAGGTTGTTGCCGTAGATCCGGGTGTCGTTGTTGTGCCACGGGCTGAAGCCGCTGTTCTGCAATGACCAGTCACAGGCCCGGCCCTTGGGGTGCTCGAACTTGTCACCCGGACGGAAGCAGCCGACGAACCGGTTGAATCCGGCTCGCTTGACCTCCTTGTACATGTGCAGCGTCCGCGGCGTGATGCAGCCCGACGTGGTGGGGTCGTTCTGGCTGCACGACTCGGGCTTCCAGCCGCCGTCCGAGGCCCGGTTCGGCGCGATCCGGGCCACCGGCGAGGTGGCGTCCACCAACCCGCCGGTCAGGCCGACACCACCGACCAGTCGGAGGGACTTCTCCGCCTCGCTCTTCTTGCGCGCCATGTCATTTGTCAGCTTCTTCTGCTCGCGCACCTCGGCGTCGAGCGCGAGCTTGGCCTGCTCGGCGCGGAGCTTGATCGCGTTGACCTCGCCCAGTTTCTTGTCGTTCACCAGGTTCAGCTCGTCCAGCGCCGAGGCCCGGTTGATGAACGAGTCCGGTGCACTGCTCTGCAACAGCATGGCGATCGCGCCGACCCGGCCCGTGCGGTACGACTGGGTGGCGATCTGAGCGACCTGTGGCGAGAGTGCGTCCAGGTCAGCCTGAGCGGCGCGGACCTCAACCGCCAGTCGGAGTTGCCGCTTCTTGGACTTCTCCAGCTTGGCCTTGGCCTTGGAGTAGTCCCGGGTGGTCGCCTCGATCAAGTCGTTGAGCATCGGCGGGTCGTCGTCGTGCTCCGCTGGTTTGGGGTCGTTCGGTGCGGCCGTCGCCGGCATCGGACCAGCGAAAACGGCGAACGCGGCGAACACGGCCACCACGGGCGTCAACCAGCGGCGTAGGGGTGCCGTCACTGTTTTCCCTTCCATCGACCGCCGACCGGGTTAGCTGACGGGTTCGGGACGGAAGTGGCCCCTACCGCTTTCGCGGATTCACCCCACGTACCTGGGTCCCCGGCTCGCCTGGCGGCGATTGGGCGGCGGCACCGCAGGCGCCGCTGCGCGCCTTCGGCGGTGACCGGCAGTGAGGTTACCTGACAGTCCATCTGTGCTTCTACGCCCCGAACCCGACTAGATGCGTCATTTCGTAATCGCTTTGAGTGACCAGCGACACGATTACGAGCCGCGTATACAGGGGCGGTCACGTTGAGGAGTGTCACCATGTGGTGTCCGTGCTCCTGTCCGGGTCGGGCCACCTTGGAGGGGTGGCGGGGGACGTGTTTCGGGTGGGTGGGGTGCTGAGGGCGTGGAGCGCCTCGGCCCGGTCCGTTGCCGGCCGGGGAATCACGGGGGTGGGCTCACCGCCGCGGACGTCGGCGTCGCCGCGCCCGGCGGTGCTGACCACCGCAGCCAGCGCGGTGGTAAGCGGTACCGCGGCGATCAGCCCGAGCGTGGCGACCACGCTACGAACGATCTCCGTGGTGAGGAACTCGCTGGTCAGGATCTGCCCCAGTGCGCGGGAATCCGCGGTCAGCAGAAGCAGGAGGGGCAGCGAGGCGCCGGCGTACGCCAGCACGATCGTGTTGACCACCGAGGCGATGTGTGCCCGCCCGACCCGGGTGGCCGAGCGGTACAACTCCCGGCGGGAGAGGTCCGGGTTGGCGTGGCGCAACTCGTTGACCGCGGCGGCCTGGGTGACCGTGACGTCGTCGAGTACGCCCAACGAGCCGATGATGATGCCGGCGAGCAGCAGACCGTGCAGGTCGACGTCGGCCCGGAACATGGACAGGGTGGTGGCGTCCTCGCTGCCGAAACCGGTCAGGTGGGTGGCCCCGGTCGCGGCCAGCCCGAGCAGTCCGGTGAGCACCAGACTGGCGAGCGTGCCGAGCACGGCCACCGAGGTCTGGGCGGATATGCCGTGGGTCAGGTACAGCACCACGAACATGATCAGCGAGGCGCCGACGATGGCGACCGCGAGCGGTGGCTGGCCGGCGCTGATGCCGGGCAGTACGAAGGTCAGCAGGATGGCGAAGCTGGCGGCCAGGCCACCCAGCGCGGCCAGTCCGCGCAGCCGCCCGAAGGCGACGATGGCGGCGGCGAAGAGTACGGCCAGCCACACCAGCGGCTTGCCGCGTTGGTGCTCGGCGATGTTGTAGGTGCTGACCGTCGGATCCTCCGGGTCGATCAGCGAGACCAGGATGATGTCGTCGTCGACCTCGACGCGAGGGGCGCCCGGCCCGGTCGGGATGGGTGTCTGCACCTCCTGCCCGGCGTCCGGTCCGGTCTGCACCCGGACGGTGACCGTGCCGCAGGGGCCGTCCGCAGCCGTCGGAGTCCCCTCGGGTACCACCGGGTTGGGCGGGCATGGCTCACTGACCACCCGGGTGACCGTGCCGTGGTAGCGGGGGGTGTCGTCGGCGGCCTCGGGGCGCGGGGCGTCCCGGGGCCAGAGCACGATGGCGGCGACCAGGGTGGCGATGAAAAGGGGGACCACCGTCACGACGAGGATCCGCCGCACCCCCGGCGGGGTGGGCGGAGCGGAACGGGTGTGGTCGGCGCCCATTCAGTGTCTCCCAACGATTTCAGGGCTGAGTACGTGTCGATGGGCGAGACGGTTCAGTGCCGCCGGACGGCGGTGTGGAAGGGCAGCCCGAATGGCCTGAGCGTGGCGGGGTGGCTGCGTACCGTGAGCTGCGGACCCGCTCGCGACGGCCGTGCGGGCGTACGCCTGACGGCGACCTCGGGCCGCGAGGCACGGATTTCGGCTGGCCATCGTGTGCGAATGGTAACCAGCCGGACCTGTCGACGCCTGTCGCGAGGGTGCGTCGGCGGGTCGGGTCAGCCGCGCTTCATGAGCCGGCCCACGGCGGCCATCATCTCGGTCGCCATCTCGTCGGCGCGCCCCTCGGCGGCGCCTTCGTGCATGCAGTGCCGGGCGTGCCCGTCGAGCAGGCCGAGGGCGACCTTGTCCAGGGCGGCCTGGATGGCGGAGATCTGGGTGAGCACGTCGATGCAGTAGCGGTCCTCGTCGACCATCTTCTCGATGCCGCGCACCTGACCCTCCACCCGGCGCAGGCGGGCGAGGAGCTGGTCCTTGCTGGCGGTGTAGCCGCGGATCGGCGCGGGTGTGCTCATGCCGGCAAGAATAACCTACCCCCAGGGGGTATGGTACGGTCGGTGCGACGGATACCCCCTGCGGGTATCCGGGTGGGTGTTCGGCCCACCCTTCCAGAGTGGTGAGGAGAGTTCCATGGTCAGCACGACGTACCAGGTGCAGGGCATGACCTGCGGGCACTGCGTCAACGCGGTCAGCACCGAGATCGGTGCGATCGAGGGCGTCAAGGACGTTCAGGTGGATCTGGCCGCCGGTCGGGTCACCGTCACCAGCGACCAGCCGCTCTCCGACGACGCGGTGCGTGCCGCCGTGGACGAGGCCGGATACGAGCTGGCCGGCGCCTGAGCCGGCCGGCGCGCGGAAACCGAGGGGTCAACCATGAACACGGCGACGAAGCTGAGCGGCTTCGTGCTCGGCCTGGCGGCGGTGTTCGGCGCGGCGTACGGGGTGGGGCAGCTGACCGGCCCGGTGACCGTGGTCGCCGCCGGCCACGACAGCGAGGGCGCCGGCCACGGCGGTGACGCCCGCGACGAGGGTGACGCCGGGCATGAGGAGGCGGCCGGGCACGAGGAAGGAGCAGCCGGGCACCTGCCCGGTGGCCTGCTCGTTGCCGACCGTGGCTACACCCTGGTGCCGGTCGACGCGCCGCCGGGTGAGTTCGCGTTCCGGATCACCGGTCCCGATGGCCGTCCGGTGACCGGGTACGACGTCACCCACGACGAACGGATGCACCTCATCGTGGCCCGTCGCGACCTCTCCGGCTTCCGGCACGTCCATCCGGAGCTGGCCGGGGACGGCACCTGGCGGATCGCCTCACCGCTGGACTCTCCCGGGGTGTGGCGGGCCTTCGCCGACTTCACCCCGACCGGCGGCGACCCCCTGACGCTCGGCGTCGACGTGACCGTCCCCGGCACGCTGGCCGAGCGACCGCTGCCCGCCCCGGCGAGCAACGCCACCGTCGACGGCTACACCGTCGCCCTCACCGGAGCCCCGCAGCCGGGGCGCACCACGACGCTGACGCTCACCGTCAGCCGCGACGGCACACCTGTCACCGACCTGGAGCCGTACCTCGGCGCGTACGGTCACCTGGTCGCGCTGCGCCGTGGTGACCTGGCCTATCTCCACGTACACCCGGAGGGCAGCCCGGGAGACGGGCGCACCGCCCCCGGCCCACAGGTCAGCTTCGCCACCGAGTTCCCCTCGGCCGGCGCGTACCGGCTCTATCTCGACTTCCGCCACCGGGGAGTGGTGCGTACCGCCGAGTTCACGGTGCACGTCGGTGACCCGGGCGGCACCACCGGACCGGCCGACGGGCACCCCACCACCGCGCCCGAGGACGGGCACGGGACCCCCGGGCACGGACACGACTGACAGGACCCGCAATGAGTACGAGCCGACCCCTGACCACCGCGCCGCACCTGATCGAGCTGGCCATCGGCGGGATGACCTGCGCGTCCTGCGCCGCGAGGATCGAGAAGAAGCTCAACCGGATCGACGGCGTGCAGGCCACCGTCAACTACGCCACCGAGAAGGCGACGGTCTCGTACGCCGACCCGGTTACTCCGGACGATCTCGTCGCCACCGTCGAGAAGACCGGTTACCAGGCCAGCCTGCCGCCGCCGCCCACCCCGGCCGGACCGGCTGCCGCCGAGCCGGCGGATCCGCTGCATGCCCTGCGTACCCGGCTGTGGGTGTCGGTGGCACTGAGCCTGCCGGTGATCGCGCTGGCCATGGTGCCGGCCTGGCAGTTCACCTACTGGCAGTGGCTGTCGCTGACCCTGGCCGCCCCGGTGGTGGTCTACGGCGGGCTGCCCTTCCACCGGGCCGCGCTTGTCAACCTGCGGCACGGTGCCGCGACCATGGACACCCTGGTGTCGCTGGGCACGTTGGCCGCTCTCGGCTGGTCGGTGTGGGCGTTGTTCCTCGGCACCGCCGGTACCCCCGGCATGACCCACCCGTTCAGCTTCTCCATCGGTCGTACCGACGGCGCCGGCAACATCTATCTGGAGGCGGCCGCCGGGGTGACCACCTTCATCCTCGCCGGTCGCTACTTCGAGGCGCGCGCGAAGCGCACCGCCGGGTCGGCCCTGCGGGCCCTGCTGGAACTGGGCGCCAGGGACGTGTCAGTGCTGCGGGACGGGGTGGAGACCCGGGTCCCGGTCGACCAGCTCGCGGTGGGCGATCGCTTCGTGGTGCGGCCCGGCGAGAAGATCGCCACCGACGGGACGGTGGAGGAGGGCTCCTCGGCGGTCGACGCCAGCCTGGTCACCGGCGAGTCGGTACCTGTCGAAGTGGGAACGGGTGACGCGGTGATCGGGGGCTGCGTCAACGCCGGTGGCCGACTGGTGGTCTCCGCGACCCGGGTCGGCGCCGACACCCAGCTCGCCCAGATGGCCCGGCTGGTCGAGCAGGCGCAGAGCGGCAAGGCCGCCGCCCAGCGGCTCGCCGACCGCATCTCCGGAGTCTTCATGCCGATCGTGATCGCCCTGGCTGCCGGCACCCTGGGCTGGTGGCTGGGGAACGGCGCCGGCCCGGCCGCCGCCTTCACCGCCGCCGTGGCGGTGCTGATCATCGCCTGCCCGTGCGCCCTCGGCCTGGCCACCCCGACCGCGCTGCTTGTCGGCACCGGGCGGGGCGCACAGCTCGGCGTCCTGATCAAGGGGCCGGAGGCGCTGGAGTCCACCCGGCGGGTGGACACCGTGGTGCTCGACAAGACCGGCACCGTGACCACCGGCCGGATGAGCCTGCTCGCGGTGACCCCCGCCGGAGGTGAGCGACGCGACGAGGTGCTGCGCCTGGCTGCCGCCCTGGAGAACGGCTCGGAGCACCCGGTCGCCCGAGCGGTGGTGGCCGGTGCCGCCGAGGTCGGCGTGCTGCCGCCGGTCACCGATTTCGCGAACGTGGCCGGGCTGGGGGTCAGCGGCACCGTGGACGGCCGCCAGGTGCTGCTCGGCCGGGCCCGGCTGTTGAATGAGCGGGGTCTGGTCGTACCGGATGATCTCGCCCGGGCAGCGACCGACGCGGAGGCGGCGGGGCGCACGGCCGTGCTGGTCGGCTGGGACGGCCAGGCCCGTGGCCTGCTCGCCGTGGCCGACCAGGTGAAGCCGACCAGCCGGGAGGCGGTACGGCGGCTGCGCGCGCTCGGCCTGAAGCCGGTGCTGCTCACCGGTGACAACGCCACGGTCGCCCGGGCGGTGGCCGCTGAGGTGGGCATCGACGAGGTGATCGCGGAGGTGCTGCCCACGGAGAAGGTCGAGGTGGTCGCCCGGTTGCAGGGGGAGGGCCGGGTGGTGGCGATGGTTGGCGACGGCGTCAACGACGCCGCCGCGCTGGCCCAGGCGGACCTCGGACTGGCGATGGGTACCGGCACCGACGTGGCGATCGAGGCGTCCGACCTGACTCTCGTCCGGGACGACCTGCTGGCTGCGGTAGACGCCATCAGGCTGGCCCGCGCCACCCTCGGCACCATCAAGGGCAACCTGTTCTGGGCGTTCGCGTACAACGTGGCCGCCCTGCCGCTGGCAGCCGCCGGGCTGCTCAACCCGATGATCGCGGGGGCGGCGATGGCGTTCTCGTCGGTGTTCGTGGTGGCCAACAGCCTCCGGCTGCGCCGGTTCCGCCCCGTTTCTTGAACTTTTCCGGTTGGTCGATGCCGGACTGGGTACCTGACTGGACGTAGCGACAGGATCCCCCGGGAGGGCGACATGGGCGTCGAGGACAAGTTCAACAACACCGCCGAGAACACCGGCGGCAAGATCAAGGAAGGCGTGGGTCACGCCACCGACGACGAGCGCCTGGCGGCGGAAGGTCGCGGCGACCAGATGCGCGCCAACCTCAAGCAGGCCGGCGAGAAGATCAAGGACGCGTTCCGCAAGTAGTGCGGTACGCCACGACTCGTGCGTGGTCAGGCGCCCAGCGGTCGGCCGGCGGTGAGTCGCAGGGTGAACCCCTGGTCGTCGCGGTGGTAGGTGACGTGGTTGCACGACTGATGGGTGATCCACAAGCCCAGCCCGCCCGGCACCCCGTTGGCCGACGGCAGCAGCCCGGCGTACGGATTCTGGGGGCCGGGGCCGGCGTCACTGACGGTGGCGACGATGCGTTCCGCGCCCGCCCACAGCCGGAACCGGACCGGGGGACTGCCGTGCCGCAGCCCGTTGGTGACGGTCTCGCTGATGGCGACGACGAAGTCGTCGAACTCGTCATCCCGGAGCCCGCCCTGGCCCACCTGGTGCACGGCCGCGCGGGCCTGCGCCGCCGTCGGGCCGAGCAGGTCAACCAGGGGCGGGGTCGTCTGCATCGGGTCGGGCGGCATCGGGCGCGTCTGGCGCAGGAAGGTCTCCGGCGCGACGTAGTCGACACTGGGCAGGTGCCGCCCGTCGACTGCGGCGAAGCACGGGTGCGTGGCGGCGACGTCCGCCAGCACCCCGGGTGCGCTGGTCCGGGTGTCGTACGCGCACATGCTCCACAACGGCCAGTCGTCGTACGCGTGGTTGATCGCCGACTCGTACCGGGCCCACCAGTCCCAGGTGGGGCCGAGACCGACCGGCGGCACCTCGCCGATGATCCGGATCTGGGTGGCACCGTCGGCGACCAGATCGGCGAGGAGCTGGCGGTACATCCGGATGGCGGCGGTGGGCCGGGCGTAGACGTCGCCGCCCGACAGGAACTCGACCTTCGTGTCGGCGGGCAACGCGGCGCGCACCAGGTTGCCGGTGCGCTCGCCGAGCGCGACGAAGGTGGGCTCGTTCGCCTCCACACCACCGACCAGGAAAGGCACCACGACGGCGAGCAGTTCCTCGTCGGAGCCGTAACAGAGAGCCTCGTGGAAGTAGCCGGTGCGCCCGGCGGCCGCACCGGTCCTCACCGGGTCACCTCCACCCGCAGGTCGGGCAGGTCCAGCAGGGCGGCGAGCCGGGCCACCCCGGAGCGGGCGGCCCGCAGCACCACCGTCACCTGCCGGTCCCGGGCGTACTCGTTCAGGTGGATGAGCGCCCGGTGGTCGAGGAAACGGAGCCCGTCGGCGTCCAGCACCAGTTCGTCATCGACGGGTTGCAGATCCGCGCGGTCCAGCGCGGTGCGGAACAGGTCGTGGTTGGACGGGTCCAGCTCACCGGCGAGGGCGGCCTGCCCCTGACGCAGCGGTACCGCGTACAGCCGGAACAGCAGCTGGCCGAGGTTGTGTTCCGGGTGCAGGCAGGCCAGCTCGGCGACCGCCGGCTCGCCCAGCTGCGAGCGGTCGTACGCGCACATGGCCTGGAACGGCTCGGTGCGCATCATCTCGTTCACACGCTGCTCGTAACGGGCGAACGCGTCGCGTTGCGCGGCGGTACGGACCAGCTCGGTGGCGTCGGCGGCCACCCGCAGGCCGCTGTATCCGGCGGCGACGGCTTCCCGGGTGGCCCGGCGGTAGGACGCCACCTGACTCGCCGGATCGATCACCGCTGTGCTGCCGTACGCGCCGTCGAGGGAGCGGACCTGGGCGGCACCCGTCAGCAGCGCGTCGGCGAAGTTCCGGACACCGAGCAGGTGGTCCCGGACCGGTTCGGCGGGACCGGAGACGACGAACCAGACCCGCTCGCCGGCCGCCAAGCCGGCGCGTAGGAACTCCACGGCATGGGTCATGAACCCGGCCGGGTCGTCGTACGCCCAGCACAGGTGCCCGTACCGCGGCGGCTGGTCAGTCAGCACGGCACTCCGCTCGCTCACGTGAGGTGCCCCATCAGTGCAGTCTACGGCGTCGCCCGGAGCGGTCCGGCTAGCCAGGTCCTCCGATTGCCGGCCCGATTGCCGGCCCGCCAGGGAACCAACCGACGGTTTCCACCGACCAATACGGCGATGACAGCCGTGACCGACGACATCAGCGGGTACGCGCTCGCGGCGGGCCGGGGCGACCATGCCGCCGCAGCCGCGTTCGTGCGGGCCACCCAGCAGGACGTACGGCGGTTCCTGACCCATTTGCCCGGGGTGCGGGAGGTCGATGACCTGGTCCAGGAGACGTACCTGCGAGCCTGGCGGGCACTGCCGTCGTTCGCCGGCCGCTCCACGGCCCGGACCTGGCTGCTCGCCATCGCCCGGCGGGTCGCCGTGGACCAGGTACGCGCCGCCACCTGCCGGCCACGGACCGCGAACCTCAGCGACTGGCAGACCGCCGCGGAGAGCACACCGGCCGGAGTGCGTGCCGGGGTGGACGAGCAGGTGGTGCTCCGGGGAATGCTCGACGGTCTCGCCCCCGAGCGGCGTGAGGCGTTCGTGGCGACCCAACTGCTCGGCCTGTCGTACGTCGAGGCCGCGCAGGTTTGTGACGTGCCGGTCGGCACCATCCGATCCCGGGTGGCCCGGGCCCGTGAGGATCTGGTCGCGGCGATGCGGTCGGCCGACTGTCCGGCGGACCGGCCCGGCGCCGCCGGATGAGGCCCGTCAGGCGACCCGCCGCCGGTCACGGTTCCGGTCGTCGCCGTGAGCGGCACGCCGGCGGGCCGGGGCGGAACCCAGGTGGGCGGAGTGCCGGGCCTGGGCCGAGTAGGGCGGCAACAGCCGCAGCGGGGCGGGCTCGTCGGCCTCGTCGAGGCGCAACCGCCAACGGGACCGCTCCGGCTGGCGCCGGTCGCCCGGTTCGCCGGGCTGGCGGGAGCTTCGCGCCAGCAGCACGGTGATCAGGTAGCCGACCACCAGGAAGCCGTGACTCACCAGCCGCTCCACCGCGACCTGCGAGGCGACGAGGTCGTTGACCGACAGCAACACCAGGGTGACCACGAAGGCGCCGAGCATCGGCAGCAGCCCCGACGGCGAGGTCCGACGCAGCGCGACGAAGAGGAAGCCCGCACCCACGGCGACATTCCAGGCGGCGGATTCGTGCCACAGGTGCTGGCCGTTGGCGTGAAGGTGCTCGGCGACCTCGGTTCGGCCGATCTGCGCCAGCCCGAGCACCAGTTGCACGGCGCCCAGCAGACCCAGCGCGGCGCGCAGCCCGTTGACCAGGCTGGGTCGCGCACCGGTCGCCGGCCACCAACGACTCGGCATCGCGGCGGCGACGAGCGTGCGCCAGCGCCGACGCGGCGGCGGTGCGGCGGCGAGAATCGCCTCGGTCAGATCCGGCAGCGAGGTCACCACCTGGGTACGCGCCCGGCGGGTCACCTTCGCCGCCGCGTCCAGCCAGGCCCGGCAACCGGCGCAGGTCTCCAGGTGCGCACCGACGTTGCGCTGCTCGTCCGCCGTGACCTCACCGTCCAACTGCGCCGACAGGATCTCCCGCCACTGCTCACACCGCATGTACCTATAGTCGCTTCCTGGGCTGGCATGGTTCCCGGTCGGCACCGCCGGACCGGCCGACACCGAGGTCAGGGCCGGGGTGCCGGACGGTGGCGAGGGTCGCGGGCGGTCAGCGGCCGGGCAGGCTGCCGAGCAGAACGGCCCGCCTCGACCGGTGGGTGAGGCCCTCGGCGACGCTGCCCAGCAAGCGGTCGCCGATCCCGTGTCCGTGCCGGCCGACCACCAGCAGGTCCACATCCCGGTCGTCGGCGACCGTCAGCAAGGCATCGACGGGGTGACCGGTGACGACCACGGTGGTGGGCCGGGGCAGCCCCTCGGGCAGTCCGGCGGCCCGCTCGTCGATCATGCGGCGGGCCCGCTGGTGCTCCTGCCGGGACTCCGCGTCGGTCAGGTCGGCGCTGGTCACGGTGACCAGGACGAGTTCACTTGTGCTTCCGGTGAGGGCGCGGGCGATGGCACGCAGCGCGCGGTCGGAGTGCGCGGAGCCGTCCACCCCGACCAGCACGCGCAACCCGTTGCCGACCGGTCGGGCTGGTCGGTGGCGTACGTCGACCAGCTGTGGGCGGGCCCGGCCCCGCTCGACCGCGATCGGCACGAACAGCGGCCCGAGCAGTGCGCCCACCAGGTACCAGAGCGGGCTGCGGTGACCGCCACGGGTGACGAAAACCGCTGCCGTGCCCAGGCCGATGGCCAGCCACAGCACTGCCACCAGCGCCGCGTACCACCACTCAGACACGACGTGTCCCGCTGGTGGGTCGGGCCTTCGACGTGGAAGGGACGGGTTCGGCCATGCCAGCGACTACCCCGCCAGGCCGGGGGTAAGCGCACGGTTCGTCCGTCGAGAGGAGGTTGCCGGGGGTGTCCCGTCCGTTCGTGAACTGGTCCGGCAGTCTCGCCTTCACCCCGTCCGGCTACGCCGAGCCGGCCGACGAGGACGAGGTGCGGGAACTGGTGCTGCGGGCCCGTGAGGCGGGGACCAACCTGCGCCCGGTGGGCTCGGGCCACTCGTCGAGCCCGCTGGTACGCACCGACGGCACCCTGGTCAGCCTGCACCGGATGGCCGGTGTGATCGACAAGGCCGGTGACCGGGCCACGGTCCGGGGCGGTAGCCGGCTCAGAGAGCTGGGTGCGGGCCTCTACGAGGCCGGGCTGGCCATGGAGAACCTCGGCGACGTGGACTACCAGTCCATCGCGGGCGCCATCGCCACCGGCACCCACGGCACCGGCCTCGGCTTCGGCAACCTGTCGACCCAGGTGTCCGAGGTACGCCTCGTCACGGGCACCGGTGAGGTGCTGGACGTCTCCGCGACCAGCAACCAGGAGCTGCTGCCCGCCGCCCGGCTCTCCCTCGGTGTCCTGGGAGTGGTGACCCAGCTCACCCTCGACCTGGAGCCCAGCTACGAGTTGCGTCGACGGTCCTGGTGCGCCCCGATCGAGTGGACCCTCGACCATCTGGCCGAGTTGCAGCACACCAACCGCAACATGGACTTCTACTGGTACCCGCGCAGCGACCTGACCCAGATCCGCACCATGAACCGAATCGACGGGGTGGCCGCGCGTTCCACGTGGCCGGCCCGCCGGGTGCCGGAGTGGAACGGGTGGCAGGAGCCCAAGGAACTGGAGATCGGGCCGACCCACGACACCATCCCTCAGCATCGCGATCTGCGTTTCGAGGAGATCGAGTACATGCTCCCGTCAGAGGCGTTCCCGGCCTGCTTCGCGGAGATCCGGCGACGGATCCTGAGCCGGCACCGGCGCACCGTGGGCTGGCGGGTGTTGGTCCGCAGCATCGCCGCCGACGACATCTGGCTCAGCAACGCGTACGGTCGCCCCACCACCGCCATCGCCTGCCTGCAGAACGCCTCGTTGCCGTACGAGGAGTACTTCCGCGACATGGAGGCCGTCTTCCGGCGCTACGGCGGACGGCCGCACTGGGGCAAGAAGCACTGGTTGACCGCCGAGGACCTGCGACCGCTCTTTCCCCGCTGGGACGACTTTCAGGCGGCCCGCCGCCGCCTCGACCCGGACGGGGTGTTCCTCACCCCGGACCTGGCCCGACTGCTGGAGGAGGCGTGATGGCGCAGGTGTGGGCGGTGCCGGGCGGGCACGTGCCGTTCGGCGGCACCGGCGGCGAGCCGCAGTTCACCAGTTTCGACCAGTTGTGTGTGCTGAACACCACCGACTCCGAGGCGGAGGTGCTGCTCCACTTCTACTACGAGGACACCGAACCGGTCGGGCCGTACCGGTTCGCCGTCGGTGCCCGCCGCATCCGGCACGTACGGGTCAACGACCTGATCGATCCGGAGGCCGTCCGCCTCGACCGCCCGTACGGCTGTGTGCTCAGTTCGCCAGTGCCGGTGGTGGTGCAGTTCCTCCGGCAGGACACCCGGTTGCCGGGCACCGTGGCACTCACCGGGACCATGGCCCACCCCGTCGGATGACCCGATGAGCAGCCTCCGGGGACGCTTCGCAGCCGCCGGCAGGCGCAGTTACGGCCGGCTGCGACAGCATCTGCTGCTGGCCTTCCAGGGCGGTCTGGCCGCGTCGCTGGCCTGGTTGGTCGCCGAGCAGGTGCTCGGCAACCCGGACCCGACCTTTGCCCCGATCGCCGCGGTCGCCGTCATCGCCACCTCGATCGGCCGGCGAGCCCGCCGGGCCGTCGAACTGATCGTCGGCGTGATCGTCGGGGTCCTGATCGGCGACCTGCTGGTGGGTACGGTCGGCACCGGTGCTTGGCAGACGTTCGTGATCGTGTTCGGTGCGCTGCTTGTCGCGGTGGCCGTGCGGGGCACCGGTGCCCTGGTCACCCAGGCCGGCGGCGCGGCGGCACTGATCGCCACCCTCGCCCCGGGCACGCCGGACATCGTCCTGCCGCGGACGGTGAATGCCCTGGTCGGCGGCGCGACCGGGCTGCTGGTGGTGCTGGTCCTCGCCCCGATGAACCCGACCCGCAGCGTGCGCCGCATCGCCGGGCCGGCGCTGGACACCTTCGCCCGGCAGTTGACGTCGGCCGCGGAGGCGCTGGCCCGAGGGGATGCGCGTCGGGCGAGGGAGGTGCTGGACGAGATGCGGTCCGCCGAAGGACAACTGCGGGAGGTCGGTGACGTGGTGACCGCTGCCGAGGAGGTGGTCCGCTTCTCTCCGCTGCAGTGGCGGCGGCGCCGGGCGCTGGCCGCGTACGGCGCCGGGGCCGAGCACCTGGACCGAGCTTTCCGCAACAGCCGGACGCTGGTCCGCCGCATCTTCACGGCACTGCGTGACCACGAACCGGTGCCGGTCTGCCTGTCCACCGCCGTCGAGCAGGTGGGGCAGGGCGTGCGCCTGATGCACGAGGAGTTCCTGTCGATGCAGGAGCCGGTCCGGACGCGGGAGCGGGTGCTGCGGGCCGTGCAGGACGCTGGTGAGGCATGCCGGCAGGAGATCGGCTTCTCCGGCACCATCGTGGTTTCCCAACTGCGGACTGTCGCCAACGACATGCTGCGGGCCACCGGCGTGCCGGGCGACGAGGCCCGCCGGTTGGTCCGGCGGGCCGCCGCCGGTTAGGCCCTGTGTCGAAGTCCCTGGCCGGCCTACGGCGGGCCCAGGCGACGGCCGGCCGCGTTAGGCATTGGTCCGGATACAACACCGGTATCCGGACCAATCCCCGCCTTGCCGGACCGCCGCCTGGACTCCGCCTCGGCTCGACCGAGGACTTCGACGCAGGGCCTAGGCCCTCACCTGCCGCTCGACACCGGTCGCGACGCTCCCCGGCGACGACGGGCGTTGTTCATCCCAGCAGGTCGCGACGCCGGTGGCCGAGCCTGCCGAGGGCGGCGGCGAGCACCGCGATCCCGACCATGATCCACCACGCCGGCCAGGCGGGCGACTCGGCCGGGACCGCCGCCAGATGGGTGAACGGTGAGATCGCGGACACCCACCCCGGAAGGTCGGCGCTGTCGGCGAGCACCTGGAGCAGGAACCCGCCGATCGCGGGTAGGACACCGACGGCCGCGGTGGCCCGGGGCAGCCAACCGAGGGCGAGGATCGCCGCGCCGAGGCAGAGCAGCACGACCGGCAGCACGTGCCAGGTGCCGGCCAGGGCGGCGGCCAGCGGCAGTGGGGCGTCCACCAGATAGGCGCCGAGCCAGGTCGCCGTCGCCGCCACGGTGACGAGCACCGCCACCCCGCCGAGGGCGGCCAGCGTCTCGGCGGTCAGCAGCCGGTTACGGCTGACCGGCTGTGCGTACAGCGACGTCAGCCGGCCGTCCGTCTCGGCGGCCACGAACTCGGCGAGCCGGGACGCGGCGAAGACCCCGACCGGCACGGCGAGCAGGACGAACAGGGACGCGGTGTAGCCGCGTACGCTGCCCAACTCGGTGAAGCCGGCCTGCGCGGCGAGTTCGGCGAAGCGCGGATTGTCCGACAGGAAGTCGGTCATCGACGTCGCCAGCAGACCGATCAGCAGGAAGTACGCGCCGATCCCGGCGGACCAGCCGGCCAGCGGGCGCGACATCCGGCGTACCGCGAACCCGTCGACCGTGCCGAGCAGCCATTTGCGGGGCGGCCGGCCGGCCGGTGCGGCGACCAGCCCGGCCCGCACGTCACGACGCCCGGCCAGCGCTGTCGCCGCCGCGCCGACCAGGAGCGCCGCACCGGCCAGCACGAGCAGGGGCAGCAGCCGGTCGTCGCGGTAGGGACGGACGAGGGCGAGCAGCCCGTACGGCGACAGCCAGCGCAACCACCCCAGCGCGGCGACGCCGTCCCCGACCATCCGGGCCAGCAGTCCGACGCCGAGCACGGCCAGGGCCGACCCGCTCGCCCCGGCCCGGGTCGGCATCACCTGCGCAGTCAACAGCGCCGTCGCCACGGCGAAGAGGGCGACCAGCACGAGACCCGCCGCGTACCGAAGGGCGCCGCCCGGTGGCGTGCCGGCCGCGACGAGCACGATCCCGGCCGCGGCTCCGGCGATCACCACTGCGGCATTCAGGACGGCGAGGTGCCGACCGAGCACGGCCGGCACCGTCAGCCGGCCAGCCAGCAGGAGGTCCCACCGGCCACTCTCCTCCTCGCCCCGGGTGACCCGGGTGGTGGCGAGCACCCCCCACACCGAGAGCAGGACGGCAAGTACGGTGCCGGTCCGCCAGACCGTGAAGCCACCCGGGGTGTCCAGCGCGAACGGTTCACCGAACAGGGTGCGGACCGCCGGGTTCTCAGCGAGGGCGGCCAACGCGGCGGCATCGAGTGCGGTGCCGGCCGTGCTCTCGTACCCGGCGACGACGACGGCGGTGATGCCGGCCGTCACCGCGGACACGACGAGCGCGGGCCGACGGACCTGGCGCAGGGCGAGCCGGGTGACGGCGGCCCTGGCGGCGCCTCCGCCTCCGATGGCGGTCATCGACTCCCCTCCCCGTAATAGTCGAGGAAGATCTCCTCCAGCGTGGGCTCGCGCATGGTGAGGGTGGTGAGGTCGGCCGCCGCCAGTGCCCGCAGGGCCGGGCCGGGCGGCCCGGTGAGGGTGAATCGCAGCGCGGCCCCGTCGACCTGAACGCCGTCGATGCCCGCCACGCCGGTCAACTCCGGTACCGGGCCGGCGAACCGCACCAGCACCTCGGTGCGGTGCAGCCGCCGCAACTCGGGCATGGTGGCGACGTCGACGAGGCGCCCGGCGCGCAGGATGCCCACCCGGTCGCAGACAGCTTCCACCTCCGCCAGCTGATGGGAGGAGAGGAACACCGTGCTCCCGGCGTCGCGGGCCTCGTTCACCGCGCGGCGGAACTCGCGTTCCATCAGCGGGTCCAGGCCGGCGGTCGGCTCGTCCAGGACGAGCAGCGGCGCGCGGGTAGCGAACGCGGCGACCAGGGCCACCTTCTGTCGGTTGCCGGTGGAGTAGGCCCGTCCCGGCTTCGACAGGTCGAGGGCGAACCGGTCCACCAGTTCGTCCCGGTAGGCGACGTCGACGCCTGGCCCGGTGGCGCCGAGCAACTCCAGGATCTCCGCGCCGGTGAGCTGCGGCCAGAGCGTCACATCGGCCGGCACGTAGGCGAGCCGCTGGTGCGCCGTGGCCACCTCGGCGGCGGCGGTACCGAAGATCCACGCCTGGCCGGCGGTCGGGCGGGCCAGGCCGAGCAGCAGCCGGATGGTGGTGGACTTGCCGGCGCCGTTGGGCCCCAGGAAGCCGAACACCTCACCGGCGTCGACGGTCAGGCCGAGATCGTCGAGGGCGAGCAGGGAACCGTACCGCTTGCTCAGATGCTCGGTGCGGATGGCGGGCGGGTGCACGGCGGCCTCCGAGAGGTTGTTGAGGACACGACCGCCGACCAGGCTTCCCGGCACACCAGCCTCACCTTAGGCCCTGTGTCGAGTACCTGGCCGGCCCGCGTCGGGCCCAGGCGACGGCCGGCCACTCGCCGTGCGGGTCAGCCCGCCGACGGGACGAGGGCCGACGGCGACTCGTCACCGGTGTCCGGCGATGGTGCCGCGCGCGGCGGGATCGTCGGGGTCTCCGGGGGACGCCGGATCCTGGCCGGCCGCTCCGGGTCGCCGGTCTCGCCGCGCCAGTGGGCGAGCCGGCCGGCCCGGGCGACCGCCCGCAGACGGCGTTCCGCCCGGTCCCGGACGTGTGGGGTGGTGACCACGAGCAGCTGATCACCGTGGCGCAACCGGGCGTCCGGCTCGGGTACGAAGGCGGTCCCGTCGCGGACCACGAGGGTGACCGCGGCCGGTGGCGGCAGCCGCAGCTCGCGGATGTGCACGCCGTGCATTTGGGAGTCGGGCTCGACGGTGAGGTGCAGCAGGTCCGCGTCGATGGCGTCCAGCGGCGCGGACTCGACCTGCAGGTCCGGACCGATCCCGGCCGAGCTGAGCCGCAGGCGTTTGGCCAGCCACGGCAGCGTCGGAGCCTGCACCAGTGTGAAGACCACGACCAGCACGAAGACGATGTTGAACAGCTGTTCGCTGGCGCCGACGCCGGCCACGACGGGAATGGTGGCCAGCACGATGGGCACCGCGCCCCGCAGCCCAGCCCAGGACAGCAGCACCTGTTCGCGCAGCGGAATCCGGAACGGCAACAGGGTGACCAGCACCGACATCGGGCGAGCGAGCAGCAGCAGTACCAGACCCACGGCGAGGGCGGGCAGGATCGCGGCGGGCAGTTCGCTGGGATTGGCCAACAGACCGAGCATGACGAACAGGCCGATCTGCGCGATCCAGCCGAGCCCCTCGGCCACCGACACCGTGGCGCGGCGGTGCGCCAGCCGGGCGTTGCCCAGGATCAGCGCGGCGAGGTACGCGGCGAGGAAACCGCTGGCCTGGACGAGCCCGGCGGCGGCGAAGGCGAAGATGCCACAGGAGAAGGTGGCGATCGGATAGAGGCCCGATGCGGGCAGGGTGAGCCGGCGCAGGAACCACACTCCGGCGAGGCCGATCGCGACGCCGACCGCGCCACCGATGCCGAGCTGGTAGACCATCTGGACCAGCAGTTCCACCGGGCTGGTCGAGGTCAGTCCGGTGGCGCTGAAGGCGAGTACCAGGATGACTGTGGGTGCGTCGTTCAGCCCCGACTCTGCCTCCACCAGCCCGGCCAGTCGCCGGGGCAACGGCAGGGTGCGCAGCACCGAGAAGACCGCCGCCGCGTCGGTGGAGGACACCACCGCGCCCAGCAGCAGAGCCAGCTGCCACGAGACGTCGAGCAGCAGGTGCGCGCCGAGGGCGGTGACCCCGACGCTGATCAGCACACCGACGGTGGCGAGCGCGGTCGCCGGTGCCAGTACCGGTCGAATGTCGGAGAACCGGGTGGTCAGGCCACCCTCCACCAGGATCACCGCAAGCGCCGCAGTGCCCAGGGCCTGCGCCAGGGCGGCGTCGTCGAAGCGCAGGCCGAGTCCGTTCTCGCCGAGCAGCAGCCCGATGCCGAGGTACGCCAGCAGCATCGGTACGCCGACCCGGGTGGCCAGCCGTGCGGCGGTGACGCTTACCAGCACGGTCGCCGCCGCGGCGATCATCAGCAGGTAGACCTGTTGCAGGGTCATCCCGGAACCCGTCCCAGCCGCAGTCGACCCATGCATCCGCTCCCTCACGCTCGCGCCCGCTGTGGGGGTACAACGCCGACCCCCGCCCCCACGGGCCGCACAGCCGGCACGCCCGGCTCTGTCAGCCGGGCGGCGACCCGTGCCACGGTGTGTCCCCGCGCTCACGTTACCGGGCGAGCAGCCACCGAATGCCGAGCGTGACGGTGACGCACTGTCCGGACGATCTGCGGACCGCCTGTGGGGTCTCGTGTCCGGCTGCGCGACCATGGCCCGGTCACGCGTACGACGACGGAGCAGACGGGAGCCGGCTCATGGGCGGCGGGACAGCACAGCGGACCGATCGACTGGAGGCATGGGAGCGGGTCAGCGCCGCACCGCTCACCGTGCTGTCCGTGGTGTTCCTGGTGGTGTACGCGGCACCGATCCTGCGTCCGGACCTCAGCCCGGCCTGGCGGGCCGCCTGTTCCGCCACGACGGTCATCGTCTGGGCGCTGTTCTGGGCGGACATCCTCGTTCGGCTGCGGCTGGCCACGGACCGGCGGAAGTTCCTCCGGGAACACCTGTTCGACCTCGTGGTGCTGACGCTGCCGATGCTGCGACCACTGCGCGCGGTACGCCTGGTCATGGTGGTGCTGACCATCAATCGCCGCACCGAGGTGTGGGCCCGCGGCCGGCTGGCCGTCTACGTCGCCGCCACCACGGCACTGCTGGTGCTGGTCTCCGCGCTGGCGGTGCTGGACGCCGAACGACTCGCGCCGGACGCCAACATCACCGCCTTCGACGACGCGTTGTGGTGGTCGACGGTCACCATCACCACCGTCGGTTACGGCGACTTCTACCCGGTGACCACCGCGGGGCGATTCGTCGCCCTCGGTCTGATGATCGGTGGGATCGGCCTGATCGGTTTCGTCACGGGTTCGCTGGCGACCTGGATCGTCGAGCGCGTCGCGGCTGGCGCCGACAAGCCGGCGGCGGCCACCAGCGACGACGTGGCGGCCCTGCGTGCCGAGATCGCCGCCCTGCGGCGGCACCTCGACCCCGATTCGGCCGAGCGCACCAGCGGCTGAACGGCGACGGCCGGCAGCGCGTCGGCCGTGATCGGGCGTTCCGGCCTGCTCGGTCGAGTTTGTCCCGGAAGATGGTGGATGCGGTGTCCGGCCCGCCGCCGGGGCGGAAGGCGGCGACCCGGGTCGGCGGCGCGGGTCCGGTTCTCTTCGTCGGCGGGGTGACGGTGACGCTCGAACAGTCAGCGGGGACGTCGCGATCCGACGAACACCACGGCATGTCCACCCACGAGGTGGTGCTGCTGCTGGAGACGGACCCGCAGCGCGGCCTGAGCGACGCCGAGGCCGCCCGGCGGCTGGACCGGTACGGGCCCAACGTGCTGCCCGCCGCCGGTGGTGGCGGCCTGCTGCGTCGGATCCTGCGGCAGTTCCACAACCCGCTCATCTACGTGCTGATCGCGGCTGGCGTGGTCACCGCGGTCCTCGGCGAGTACGTCGACTCGGCCGTGATCCTCGCGGTGGTGCTGATCAACGCCGGGATCGGCTACGCCCAGGAGTCGCGGGCCGAGGCGGCCCTGGACAGCCTGCGCTCGATGGTGCGTACCGAGGCGCGCGTGATCCGCGACGGCGAGCTGCGGGCGATCTCCTCCGACGACCTGGTCCCCGGTGACCTGGTGGTGCTGGAGGCCGGCGACAAGGTGCCGGTGGATCTGCGGTTGGTCCGGCTGGCCGAGCTGCGGGTCGACGAGTCGGCGCTGACGGGCGAATCCGTACCGGTGGACAAGCTGGAGGCGGAGCTGCCGGTGGGCACACCGGTCGCCGACCGGCGCAACATGGTCTGGTCGGGCACGCTCGTCGCGGCCGGCGGCGGTGCCGGCATCGCGGTGGCCACCGGGGCCGAGACGGAACTCGGCCAGATCCACCGACTGGTCGGTGCGGCGGAGGCGCTGGCCACCCCGCTGACCCGCAAGCTGGCCCGGTTCAGCAAGGTGCTGACCGTGATCATCCTGGTGCTGGCGGCGGTGACCTTCGCCGTCGGTCTGCTCCGCGGCCAGGACGCGGTCGAGACGTTCACGGCGGCCGTGGCGCTCGCCGTCGGCGCGATCCCCGAAGGGCTGCCGGCGGCGGTCACCATCACCCTGGCGATCGGGGTGACCCGGATGGCCCGTCGACGGGCGGTGATCCGTCGTCTGCCGGCGATCGAGACGTTGGGCAGCACTACTGTCGTCTGCTCCGACAAGACCGGCACGCTCACCGAGAACCAGATGACGGTCCGGGCGCTGTGGACCCCGGACGCCGAGTTCGAGGTGACCGGCGCCGGCTACCGGCCGGAAGGGGAGGTCCGCGACGACGGCCGGGGCGGCGAGGCCCTGCGCTGGTCGCTGCTGGCCGGTGCCGGATGCAACGACGCGCGGGTACGCGAGCAGGACGGCGAGTGGCTGCTGGCCGGTGATCCGACCGAGGGCGCGATGCAGGTGGTAGCGGCCAAGGTGGGCATCGACCACGGTCGGCTGTCCGCCGACTATCCACGCCGGGACACCATCCCCTTCGACTCGAAGCGGCAGTACATGGCGACGTTGCACGACGAGCGCGCCACGGGCCGGACGGTGGTCCTGGCCAAGGGGGGCGTCGAGCGGATCGTGTCGATGTGCCGGGGCGAGATGGGTGCCAACGGTCAGATCCGCCCGCTCCGGGCCGACGCCGCGCTCCGGGCGGCCGAGGAACTGGCCGGTCGCGGGCTGCGGGTGCTGGCCACCGCCGTACGACCACCGGACGGTCCGGACGACGGTTTCGACGAGGTCGCGCTGCCCGGCACCCTGGTCCTCACCGGGTTGCAGGCGATGCTCGACCCACCCCGCAGCGCCGCCGCCCCGGCGGTACGGGCCTGCCACTCGGCAGGCATCAACGTCAAGATGATCACAGGCGACCATGCGGCGACCGCCGGCGCCATCGCCGGCCAGCTCGGGCTGCTCGACGCCGAACGTCCGGATCGGGTGGTCACCGGCACGGATCTCGAAAAGTTGCCCGCCGAGGGGTTCGGCGAGGCGGTGGACCGGGCCGCCGTCTTCGCCCGGGTCTCCCCGGAACAGAAACTCCGGCTGGTCGAGACCCTTCAGCAACGAGGCCACGTGGTCGCGGTGACCGGCGACGGGGTCAACGACGCACCCGCGTTGCGGCAGGCGAACATCGGCATCGCCATGGCCCGATCCGGTACCGAGGTGGCCAAGGAAGCGGCCGACATGGTCCTCACCGATGACGACTTCGCCACCATCGAGGCCGCGGTGGAGGAGGGCCGGGGGGTCTTCGACAACATCACAAAGTTCATCGTCTGGACGTTGCCGACGAACCTCGGTGAAGGGCTGGTGGTGCTGGTCGCCATCGTGCTGGGTGCCACGCTGCCGCTGCTGCCCACGCAGATCCTCTGGATCAACATGACCACCGCCGTCCTGCTCGGCCTGATGCTGGCCTTCGAGCCGAAGGAGCGCGGCATCATGCGACGGCCGCCCCGCGACCCGGCCCGGCCGCTGCTGACCGGCGCTCTGGTGATCCGGATCGTGCTGGTGGCCACATTGCTGGTGGCCGGCGCGTGGTGGGTGTTCCAGTGGGAGTACTCCAACGGTGCCGATGTCGCACAGGCGCGTACCGCCGCCATGAACGTCTTCGTCGTGGTCGAGACGTTCTACCTGTTCAGCTGCCGGTCGCTGACCCGTTCGGCATGGCGGCTCGGCTTCTTCACCAACCGCCTGCTGTTGCTCGGCGTCGCCGCGCAGGCCCTGTGCCAACTCGCCATCACGTATCTGCCGCCGATGAACGCGATCTTCGGTACGGCACCGATCGGGCCGGACGTGTGGTTGCGCATCCTGGCCGTCGGGGCGGTTTCCGCAGTCGTGGTCGCCATCGACAAGCGGCTGCGCCACGATCTCGGCTGAACGGCCGGCACGCCGAGGAGCCCGGTCACCGAGAACGCGCGACGGTCAGGCCCACAGCGCCTCGGCGAGGGCGACCCCGACGAACGCGGCGCCCAGCGCGGCGACGACGCTGACGCCAGCGTTGACCAGCGCGGGAAAACGGGCACCGTCCTCGAGGAGCCGGATCGTCTCGTAGCCGAAGGTCGAGTAGGTGGTAAGCGCACCGCACAGACCGAGGCCGAGCAGGTTGACCAGGGAACCGGGCACCGCACCCACCGCGGCCCCGCCGATCAGGACACCAAGGAGGAGGGAGCCGACCACGTTGACCGCTAAGGTGCCCCACGGAAAGACGGAGTCGTGACGTCCCTGCACCGCCCGGTCGACGAGGTAGCGCAACGGTGCGCCGACAGCGGCACCGAGCGCCACCAGGATGACGGCCATCAAGCGCTCCGCTTCCGGTCCACGCCGGTCGCCAGCCGGGTCAGGGTCACGCCCAGCCGGACGGCGGCGAGGGCGGCGACGAGGGTACCGGCGAGATACAGCAGGCCGGTCCGGGCCGCGCCGGCCGCCACCGCCTGCTGCACCTCGACGGCGTACGTCGAGAAGGTCGTGTAGCCGCCGAGCACGCCGACGCCGAGGAAGGGCCGGACCAGTCGGTGCGCGGCCCACACCTCGGTGATCAGCACCATCAGCGTCCCGATGAGCAGACAGCCGGAGACGTTGACGGCAAAGGTGGCCCAGGGGAAGCCGGACGGCGGATGCGGAAAGGTCACCGTCAGCCCGTATCGCGCCAGCGCGCCGACCATCCCGCCGACGGAGATCGCGGCGAGCAGACTGGCGGTCCCGCCCCGCAGCTCCGCGCGCTGCCGCGGCACACTGAGATCGACATCGGGATCGACGGGCGGTCGCTGCGCCCCCACGGTCACCACCTACCAGTACGCGTCTGCCCTGGCAGGGACCGTTGGCGGCGAGCGCCGCGGTTGTCCCGCACCGGCGGGGTGGCGGGCCCCACCGCCACGGGCACCTCCGGCGGGATGCCCCGTGCAGAGGATAACGCCGCTCGCTGGACGTCGACCCGGGGTGCGGCCAGCCGCTGTCGGTAGGGTGCGGCGGGTGACCGTGCTGCGTTCCGTCCTGCTGTTCGTCCTGGCCGCGATCGCCGAGATCGGCGGGGCCTGGCTGGTGTGGCAGGGCTGGCGGGAGCACCGGGGGCTCTGGTTCGTCGCAGCCGGGGTGCTCGCCCTCGGCGCGTACGGCTTCGTCGCCACCTTCCAGCCCGACCCGAACTTCGGCCGCATCCTGGCCGCGTACGGCGGGGTTTTTGTCGCCGGCTCGCTCGCCTGGGGGATGATCTTCGACGGCTTCCGTCCGGACCGGTGGGACCTCACCGGTGCCGCGATCTGCCTGCTCGGCGTCGCCGTAATCATGTACGCCCCGCGCGGTGCCTGACCCCGCTCGGCTGCCGGGGTGCGCCGAGCGGCGGTGACCGGAGCCCGGCGTCCGGGTCGGGCGGTTCGGCGCGCCGACAGGGCTGGACCACCACCGTATCGACGGTGACGATAAGTAGCTGGTCGATCGCCTTTGGCTATCTCGTTGGTTCGCGTCCCGGCGGCGCCATCCAGCGGGCAGAGGCGACCGCCGCGTGTCGCCGACCCCTGGAGGTGTTTGCATGGCCGCCACGTCGACCCGACGTCGTGACCGAGCGGAACAGGCCGAGCCGTCGGCTGGGGAGTCGGTGCTCCCCGAGATGCGGGCCATGTGGTGGGAGACGGGCATGCGGGCGCGGACCCAGGCCGGTCTGCTCGCCGTCTTCGCCGAACTGCCCCGGCTGATCTGGGCGGCCCTGCGGATCAGCTGGCGGGCCGACCGGCTGCGTACCTCGGTGGTCGCCGTCGCGACGGTCGGTGCCGGCGTGATGTCGGCGTTCGGGCTGCTCGCGACGCAGCGGGTGCTTGTGGAGTTGTTCGCCGGTGGGCCGACCGGGGAGAAGGTGGTCGCCGCGCTGCCGGCGCTCGCGGTGCTGGCCGCGGCGACCGCGACGCGGTCCGGCATGGCGATCGCCACCGGTTACGCCCTGAACGGACTGACGCCCAGGGTCAGCCGGGAGGTGGAGCGAGGGTTGTTCGAGATGACCACGGCCGTGCGACTGGAGGCCTTCGACGCGGACGCTTTCGCCGACGACATGGAGCGTGCCTCCCGGGGCACCGATTCCGCCGTGGATCTGGTTCCCGCGTCGATGAACCTGCTCGCCGGGCTGGTCGGGGTGGTCGCGGTGACCGTGGCAGTCGTGGTGATTCATCCGCTGCTGCTGCCGGCGCTGCTGGTCGCGACCGTGCCGAACGCGTGGGCGTCGCTGCGGGCGGGGCACCTGCGGTACCAGACCTACATCGCCGGCTCGGTCCGGCGACGTCGGATGTGGTTGCTGCACCGGCTGATGGCCGAACGGGCGTCGGCACCGGAACTGCGCTCGTACGGCCTGCGCCGGTTCCTGCTGGACCAGTACGACCGGGTGATGGCGGTGGAGACCGACATCGAGCTGGCCCTGGCGCGTCGGGTGACCACGACGGTCACGGTGGGCTCGATGATCGGAGGCGTCGCCACCGCCGTGGTCTACGCGCTGCTCGGTCTGCTGCTCATCGACGGACAGATCCCGCTCGCGGCGGCGGCGACCTGCGTGATCGCGGTACAGGCGGCGCAACGTTCGCTGGCCGTGGTGACCTTTCAGATGGACCGCGTCTACACCGAGGGCCAGCACTTCCGCGACTACACGGGGTTCATGACCCGCGCCGCCACCTACCTGCCGGAGCAGGCGGTGGCAACGGCACCCGACCGGCTGCGGGAGCTGACCGTGGAGGCGGTGAGCCTGCGTTACCCGGATCGCGACACCCCGGCGGTGGATCGTGTGACGTTGACCGTCGAGGCGGGGCAGACGGTGGCCTTCGTCGGGGAGAACGGATCCGGCAAGAGCAGCCTGGCCGCGATGATCGCGGCCCTGCGTACGCCCAGCGACGGCGTGATCCGCTGGAACGGGCGGCCCCTGTCCGAGTTGGACCGCGACGAGTTGCGTGGTCGTATCGCCGTGGTGACCCAGGAGTACCACAAGTGGCCGTTCACCGCCGCCACGAACATCGCCATCGGGGACATCGACACCGAGGCCCGGCAGGACCGGATCGAGGCCGCCGCCGCCCGGGCGGTCGCCGACGAGATGATCCGTGAGTTGCCGCACGGGTACGAGACGCTGCTCGACCGTACGTTCGCCAAGGGGCAGGACCTCTCCGGCGGGCAGTGGCAGCGGATCACCGCGGCTCGCGGTTTCCTGCGCGACGCCGAACTGCTGGTGATGGACGAGCCGTCCTCGGCGCTCGACCCGCGGGCCGAGGACGCGCTGTTCCAAACCATCCGCGACCGGCGCGGCCGGGCCACCACCATCCTGATCACGCACCGGCTGGCCAACGTCCGGCACGCCGACCGGATCTTCGTGCTGCATCACGGTCGTCTGATCGAGCAGGGCACCCACGACGAACTCGTCGCCGCCGGTGGTCGGTACGCCGAGCTGTTCACTCTCCAGGCCGCCGGCTACGCGGACAACGACCGCCTACCCGCGCCCCGGCAACATCCGCACCCGGCCGCCGGCTGACACCCGCCTGCGCGTCGGGCGGAGAAGCCGCGCCGTCACGTTTGCGTCATCCGACGACGGGAACGGGTGTTGCCCAGGCCGCGTCGGCTGAGACCCGGGCACGGGTCGGGACGAAACGCGGCCCGACGGCAGGAGCAGCGGATGAGCGAGCCCGTGTCCGACGAGCCCGTCGGCGAGCTGGAACTGGTCCATGCCTTCACCGGGCCGATGCCGACCGGGGTCAGCGTCTCGCACACCGGCCGGATCTTCGTCAACTTCCCCCGCTGGGGCGACGAGGTGCCCGCCACCGTGGTCGAGCTGCGCGACGGCGCCGAGGTGGCGTACCCGGACGAGCGGTGGAACCAGCCGCGAGACGACGACGATCCGGGTGCCTTCGTCTCGGTGCAGAGCGTCGTGGTCGACCCCGTCGACCGGCTCTGGGTGCTCGACACCGGCAGCCCGAAGTTCCAACCGACTCGACCGGGCGGCCCCAAACTGGTCCGGATCGACCTGGGCAGCGACACCGTTGCCCAGGTGATCACCTTTCCGCCGGACGTGGCGCTGCCCACCACGTACCTCAACGACGTGCGCTTCGACCTGCGGCGCGGCGAGGCGGGCGTCGCGTACATCACCGACTCCGCGGTCGCCGGGCCGAACGGGATCATCGTGGTCGACCTGGCCAGCGGTGCCTCCTGGCGACGACTGCACGATCATCCCTCGACCAAGGCGGAGCCACTGGCTCGGTTCCGGCCGGTGGTGGAGGGGAGACCCCTCCTGCAACGGTCGGCCGACGGGCCGCCGACACCGCTGACGATCGGCGCGGACGGGATAGCCATCTCCGCCGATGGTTCCCGGCTCTACTACTGTCCGCTGGCCTCGCGCCAGTGGTACAGCGTCGCCACCGACGCGCTCGCCGACGTCTCGGCCAGCGCGGACGAGGTCGCCGCGACGGTGGTCCACGAGGGCGACAAGGGCACCGGCTCCGACGGCCTGGAGACCGACGACGCCGGACGGATCTACCTCACCGCGTACGAGCACAACGCGGTGCTGCGGCGGCGTCCGGACGGCGAGTACGAGAGTGTCGTCCACGACCCTCGGCTGCTCTGGCCGGACACCCTGTCGGTGGCGGTGGACGGGCACCTTTACGTCACCGCGAACCAATTGCACCGGCAACCCGGTTTCCAGCAGGGCAGGGATCTGCGCCGCAAGCCGTACGCGCTGTTCCGGACCCCGATCGACGCGGGACCGGTGCTGCTGCGCTGAGGCCCGCCGGTGCTGACCGCTGGGGTGCCGCCCCGGCGATGCTCACCGCGCCGGGTTGCCTCCAGTGGTGGACCGGCGGCGCAGCAGGAGCACCGCTGCGGCGGCCACCAGCGCCAGCACGATTCCGCCGCCGGCCAGCAGCGCCGCCGTGCCGGGACCGCCGGAGGAACTGCTCGCGGCCGGGCTGGCGGCTGCGGCGGAGGCGGTCGGTTCGGCGCTCGGGGGCACCGACGTCGGTGCCGGCTCGCTCACCGTGGGGCTGGGGCTCGGTTCGGCGGTGGCCGTCGGGTCGGCGACGGTGAACTTGTACGACCCCTGCACCGGGTGCCCGTCGGTGGAGACCACCCGGTACGCGACGGTGTAGACGCCGTTGGCCAGCGGCGGCTCGATGGTGATCGTGCCCTTGGTGCCGCTGACCTCCGGCTCGCCGGTGGTCACCTGCTGCTTGTCGGCGTCGCTGAGGGTGATCGTGGTGAACGACGGGTTCAGCTTCTGCAGGAACTCCAGGGTGATCCGGGTCGGTGCCTTCTTCAGCTCGGCGTCCTGCGCAGGAGTGGCCTTGCGCAGCACGTTGTGCGCGTACGCGGGGGCAACCGGCCCGAGCAGCAGCGCGGTGGCGGCCAGCGTGGCGGCGAGGGCGGCGGCGAGCGGCCGGTGAATGCGGCGAGACATGGCGGTCATTCTCCTCGTCAGTCGAGCAGTTGCTGACCGACCCAACCACCCTCCGGGCAGCCGGGCGGGACGGCGAAGACGGCGGAACCGATCGGGGTGGTCCACTCGTTGAGCAGGTCCCGCTGGGCGAGCCGCCGCTGGATGGGCAGGAACTGGGTGGCGATGTCGGCCTGGTACGCCGCGAAGATGAGCCCACTGTCCGCGGTGCCGTCGGCGGCGGGTACGCCGTCGTAGTTGTAGGGACGGCGCAGGATCCGGAACCGGTCGTCGGTGACGTGCGCCCGGGTGAGGTGCGAGAAATCCGGGATGACCGTCAGCCCGTCGGGGCCGAGAGCGGCGAAGTCGGGCTCGTCGTGTTCGTCTGTGCCGGTCAGTGGGGCACCGCTGTCCAGCCGCCGACCGACGGCCAGTTCCCGGTCGGTGCGACCGAGCAGGTCCCAGGTCTCCAGGTTCATGCTGATCCGCCGCACCACCAGCGTGGTGCCGTCGCGTAACCAGTCCGGCCCGTCGGCGATCCAGACCGCCGTCTCCACCGGCGTACCCGGCTTCGGATTGGCGGTGCCGTCGAGCTGGCCGAAGAGGTTGCGTTGGGTACGGCCCGGCTCGGCGCCGGCCGCCCGCCGGAAACCCTGCTGCACCCAACGCACCGTGGCGAAGGGCCGAGTGTCCTTGACCAGGACCCGTTGCGCGTGCGCGACGGTGAGCGGGTCGTCGGCGCAGAGCTGCACCAGCAGATCCCCGCCGGACCAGCGGGATTGCAGCCGGTCGATCGGAAACGCGGGCAGGTCGACCACCGAGGGTGGGCGGCGGTCGTCGAGACCGGCGGCGGTGAACAGGCCCGGGCCGAAGCCGAAGGTGACGGTGAGCCGGGCCGGTAGCAGCCCCAACTCGGGTTCGGTGTCGGCGAGCGCGGGTCGGCCCTGGGTGAGCCGGGCGGCGTCGTCGGAGAGCAGCCGCAGCAGCCGCCCGAGGGCGCCGCGGTCGGTGCCGGGGTGCAGGGTGAAGGCGACGAACGCGGCGTGTGCCTGCGGTTCGGTGACGATCCCCGCCTGCCGTACCCCGTGGAACGGTTCGACCGCCTCGCCGACCCCCGCCGTCGGCGGCCGCTCCGGCGGGCGTCCCGCTGGCTCGCCGCGGGTGGTGGCTACCGCGGCGGCCCCGACCACCGTGCCACCGGCGGCCAGCGCGCCGCCGGTGAGCAGGCCGCGCCGGCTCACCGGCCGGCTGGTGGGCGTCACGGCGCCGGGCTGTGGCTCGTCGGCATGTCCGGCATCGGCTCCCCGTGCCCGGGTGCGTAGCTCTCCTGCGCCCCGGTGAACGGCTTGGCCACCGCGCGGAACGTCTGGGTCCGCCCGTCGGCGAAGCTGAGGGTGAAGGACAGCTCGTCACCGGCCCGCACCGGCTTGGCGAGGTCCATCAACATCAGGTGGTCGCCGCCCGGTTCCAGCTTGTACTCGCTTTTCGCCTTGATCACCACGCCACCCTGCTTAGCCCGCATCACCATCTTCCCGTCCGCCATCGCCATCTCGTGCAGCTCCATCGGCGATACCTCGCTGGCGGCACCGGTGATCGTGACATCGGTGTCGCTGTCGTTGACAAACGTGGCGAACGCCGCCGTCATCCCCTCGTCGGCGGCCTTCACCCACGGATCGCGTACGCCCAGCACACCGGCCTCGACGGTGGCTTCGACGGAGGCCGTGGCGGACGGCGTGGGGGTGGTCGACGACTCCCCGGACGACGACTTGCAGGCGGCCAGGGACACGACGAGTGCGGCCCCGGTGAACAGGACCGCTGGGCGCAGGGCCCGACGGGGCAGGAGGCTGGGCATGACTTCCCCTCGAAGATCGATGTCATGAGGTTTGTCGGCCGAGGACGCCTGGAAGTTCCGCCCACCGCCGGGCGCCGACCGTCGTCGCCCCGGGTGGTGGGATCCCCGGCGGAACCTCCGGCCATTATTCGAAGATGTTCCGAAAATCGCCGGTCAGAGGAGTGGGAGCGGGCGCTCGAAAAACTTCTACGAGCCGGAGCGGTGCACGAATGGAGTGCGGGAGTGCGGACTGCGCCACGATTGCGGACTCACGCTTCGTGAGGAGTGCCCACAACCCGAGCCGCCAACAGAAGCTGCCGCCTGGCCGGCAAACCGGAGTCGTGACCATGGGTGAACCCGGCCGGAAACCCTCTGGCTGGTAACTGTGCGGCTGGCATCGCCTTCGATGGCCTCTTGACTCACCCTGGGTGACGCTGGAGGGAAGCTCGTCGAGAGAAGGCTGTCGAGTACGGACAGTGCCGGTACGCCTCGATGATCTCGACCGGCGAGAACCACAGATGCCATGAAACGCGCAGAAGCCGCCGATCGCAGCTTTTCCGCCCGTCGGCCCGGCCGTCCACGGAGTCGGTTTCCCGGCATATTCGCTGCTCGGCACGGGCGACTTCGGGATTGCTGCCGGACCGCACTGTCGCCGAGTGCCCCCACCGGCCGTCTGAAGATCAACGCTGTTCTGGTATAGGCCGTCGCCACTATGGGGTTGCGGAGATCGACGCACATCGGCCAGGATGTTGGTGCCACACAGTAATCCATCTGTGTAGGCCACACGGGGTTTCAAGGTTCGAGGTTCTTGGTCGCTCACTGCGTTATTCGCCGAGCGCCCAACTTTCCCTATCTGGGGCCTTTTTACGCCCGCGACCACGGCCACTTGGCCTCAGAGTCGTGCCCGTTTCGTGGGTGCCTCTCTCGGAGCCTCACATATCCGAGGAGCGGTGTATGAAAGCAAAAAGCATCATGGCGGCAACCCTGGTTGGCATTGCCGCCGCCGCCTTGGGCGGAACCGCCGCCCAGGCGGACAAGGGGGATGGTAAGGCAGCGTGCAACCGGGCTGAGATCTGCTTTGACTTCGCCTGGGACGACTTCATGACGAGCTCCTTCCAGCGTCATTTCTGGTACAACGACGCTGACCACTCGAACGACATCTGGGGCAACGTTCCCGACGGGAACACCAGCCTGTGGGTGGCCAACACCGCCGGCGGCCTCTGGAACCGGGACACCGAGTGCGCGGTGACGGTGTACGACCTGTCCAGCTACCGCACGCCGTACACCACGTTCCCACGTGACTTCCGGAGCCCGATCAGCGCGCGGAACAACTCGCACAAGCGTTGCGCCTGAGGCAGTTGGGGTGTCTCTGATATCGGAGGCACCCCAACTGCCCGGTCTCGCCCGAGAGGGGCATGATGCCAGCAACTCGTCAACAATTTGCCGCCCTCGTCGTCGCAGCGGCGGTCCTGCTTTCCTCCGGGGGCTGCTGGCAGGACGAGCGCCTTCCTGCGGCTGATCTTTCCGCAGCAGAATCGGATCAGCCATTTTCGCTATTCCTGGGCGAGGAGCTGGGCCAGATCGACTATGCGCAGCTGAAGGTGCGCAACAAGTGCCTCGCCGGGGAGGGGTACCCACAGAATCTGAACATCATGCTGGGGGAGCCGAGGAATCCGTTCCGACATCTCCGCATCACCGAGTCGTCGTTCGGGCCGGCATCGGAGGCTGAGGCTCGCCGGATCGGTTTCGGCCGCGACTCGCTCTCGGCTCCGCCCTCCGTGGTCAGCTCCGACCCCAGCTACGACGACGCCTACGATCGGTGCACCGCGGAGGCGTGGCGGGCGCTCTCGGACGACAGTCAGGACGTCTACTACGCCTACTTCGAGCTTGGGAACAAGCTCTCCGAGCCGCTGATGCCACTTATCGATGAGGGCATGGGTTCCCAATGGCCGCAGAAGCTGCTCTCCTGTCTGGCATCGAAAGGGCATGGGCCGAAAGACGAGGCCGCTTTCCTGAAATCGCCGAATCCCGCTCTGTTCGACGTACCGGTTGGCACTGACGCCGCAGCAGGCTTGGACTTCTGGGAGCCCAAGCGCATGCCAGGGACGATCGAGATCGGTCCAGCGGTGCCTGCGAGCGAATACCGCGCCGGTCCCGCCGAAAGCCGTCTGGCGGTCGCCTGGTTTCAGTGTCGACGCGATACCGGTATGGCTCGCGAACAGTTGCGGGTGGCGGTCGAGGTGCAGCGTGACCTGATCGAGAAAAATGAGCATCTTTTTGTCGAGCTGAACCCGAAGGTCATCGACCTGGCCAAGCAGTCGGCCGACCTCATTGGTGCGGCATGACGTCACGTCATCCGATCATGGCCGGCCGCCGTCGTTTTCTGCTGCTCGTCTGCTCCTTCTTCCTGGCGGTGGTGGTCGTCACCGGGGGTGCGATCTTCCTCGGCCCGACGCTGCGGACTCCGCAGCAGGTGGCGGCGGACGCGGCACCGCCCTCGCCCTCGTTGGTCACTGCCACGGTGGAGCGTCGGTCGTTGGCCGAACCGGTCGTGCTCCGTGGACGCCTCACCGCCGGCCGCAGCAGAGCGATCACTCTTCCGGTCGCCGCTGTCGGCGCAAACAGCGTCGTGACGAGGCTGTTCGTCAAACCGGGAGATTCGGTGGCGGAGGGTCGGGCTCTCCTGGAGAGCTCAGGGAAACCCATGTTCGCCATGAAACTGCCCTTTCCGCTTTATCGGGACATCACGACGGATGCCCGAGGACCGGACGTGACAGCTGTGCAGCGGATGTTGCGTCGAGTGGGTTACCCCGTCGCAGTGAGCGGAGCCCTCGACGGACAGACGCGCAGACACTTGAGCCGCTTCTACCACGATCGCGGCTACCGCATTGAGGACATGGACTGGCAGACCGGCTCCGGCAACGCCAACGATTCCTCGCCATCGGCCGTCTGGCTCCCGCAGTCCGCCGCTCTTCTGATCGACAAGAGCGGCCGCCGGATAAGCAAGGTCGGCGTCCGTGTCGGCAAGGTTCTCGACGATCCGAAGCTCCTCCTGTTCGAGCTTGACCAGCAGGCCCCGACCATCTCGGCCGCCATCGCCCTCGATCAGCGGGACCTGGTGAACACCGGCCAGGAAGTGCAGGTCACCGATGACCTGACCGGGGAAACGAGGACGGCGGAGGTGGCCTCGGTCGGCAGTCAACCGCAGGAAGGTGCGGACGGACAGGTTGGTTTCCAGGTCCGCTGCCGGTTCACCGAGGCGCCCCTGGAAGGAGCGAGTGGCTCACTTCGACTGGAGATCCGTGTCGCCACGGCGGAGGAGGTTCTGGCCGTGCCGGTCTCGGCCGTCTATTCACGACCGGACGGCTCGACATTCGTCACGGTGGTCGACGGCAGTTCCAGGACGAACGACATCGACATGACCGCTGGGCGGTCCGCAGGTGGATGGGTCGAGTTGAGGGAGCCCACCGGACCCGGCCTCACCGAGGGCGTGCAGGTAATGGTCGGCGAACTTCACTCGGACCGGTGAGCCATGCTGACACTTGAGGGCGTCGAGAGGGTGTATCACGAGGGTCGGCCCGTCCATGCCCTGCGTGCCGTCGATCTTCACATCGACTCCGGCGACTATGTGTCGATCACCGGCCCTTCGGGGGCTGGAAAGTCGACTCTGCTGAACCTGCTCGGGCTGCTCGACGTGCCCACCGCTGGTTCGTATCGAATCCGCGACATGGAGACAAGCACCTGCAGCGCGGCGATGCGGGGGGCGATCCGATGCCGTCTGTTCGGCTTCGTCTTCCAGGCGTTTCATCTCCTGCCGGGGCGAACGGCCCTGGAGAACGTCGAGCTCGGCATGTTGTACGGGGGGTACCGGCGCGGTCGGCGCCGCCGGTTGGCCGTCGATGCGTTGGAGCGGGTCGGCCTGGGGCGCCGCGCAGCCGCCGATCCCCGTCAACTGTCCGGAGGTGAGAAGCAGCGGGTGGCGATCGCCCGCGCGGTGGCCGCTCAGCCGCAGGTGCTCTTCTGCGACGAGCCCACCGGGAATCTCGACAGCACCAACACCGCGATCGTCGTCGCGATGCTGCGGGAGCTGAACGCCAACGGCCTCACCGTGGTGGTGGTGACGCACGACGCCGACGTTGCGGCCGAGGCGCGCAGGAAGATCCAGGTCATCGACGGCCTCCTGAACGAGTCACGATGAGGCTTCCCAGGCACCGTAGCAGGGCGACCGACCTGAGCATCCGCCCGTCCCGACTGCGCCTCGGTGATCTGGCCGGTGAAGCCGCGCTGGCGGTGCTCAGCCACCCTGGCCGGTCCCTCGCCACCGTCGTCGGCACGATCGTCGGTGCGGCGGCCTTTGTCGCGAGCCTCGGCCTCGGCTCGACCCTCAACCAGCAGGTCACCTCCTCCTTCGACGTCCGGCGGGCGACCGAGGTCGTCGTCCAGCCGGAGGTGTCCGATGATCGAGAGCCGTGGCTCGCGGAGCCGGCCCTGCAGCGGCTGACCCGGCTCAACGGTGTCGTCGCTGCCGGGCGGCGCGTCACCCTGCCAGAACAATCCCTGCACCGAACGTCGGATCCCAGGCACGGGGTCGTCGGCGCTCCCGTCCTGGGAACAGACCCCTCCGCACTCCGGGTCATCGCTCCGGCGTTGACGACCGGGCGGTACTTCGACAGTTTCCAGGAAGATGCGCAAGCGCCTGTCGTGATGCTCTCCGAAGTGGTTGCCAGACAACTCGGAGTGCACCGCGTTGGGGTGGCTGTGTTCATCGCCGGCAGACCATTCACAGTGATAGGCATTTACCATGACGTGACGCGGAGACCGGAAGCACTGGCGGCGGCCATCATCCCGTATTCGGTAGCCCATCGGCTCGGATCGCCCGTCGGCGGGCGGGGCGCCAAGCAGGACGTGCTGATCGAGACCTTCCCCGGGGCGGCCCAGCTCATCGGGCGACAGGCACCCCTGGCGCTGCGCCCCGAAGCACCGACGGAGCTTCGCGCCATCGCACCGCCCGACCCTGCCACCCTCCGGCGGGAAATCGAAGACAACACCACACGCTCCACGCTCATGATCAGCGTAATCGCACTATTGATCGGCACCATCTCGATCGGCAACGCCACCACCGCCGGAATCGCCGGCCGCACCGGCGAGATCGGACTGCGGCGAGCTGTGGGAGCCCGCAGCAGTCACATCTTCCTCCAGCTGGTTCTCGAGACCGCCGCCCTTGGTTTTCTCGGCGGCGTCACCGGCGCTTTGCTCGGCGTCCTGACCACCTCGGTGGCGTCCGTCGTCAATGGATGGACTCCTGTCATCGAGATCCGAGTTGCTCTGATCGCCTGCGCGATCAGTGCCATGTCCGGCCTGCTCGCCGGACTACTACCGGCCGCCCGAGCGGCTCGCCTGTCCCCGGTCACCGCACTTCAGAAATGAATTAGTCGACCCACGTCCTCGCGTCACCCATGAACGTCAATCGTCTTCGTGATCCACAGTAGAGAACCCTTCTAAGAAACGGGGTGTCATGACGAACATCGACCGCAGGAAGCTGCTGCAAATTCTCGGAGTCGGTGCTGCCGCCGCCGGTGCAGGCGCGACCGTGGCGAGCCCTGCCTCGGCGGCCCCCGCCGATCCCGCAGGGCCGCGGAAGGTGCCACCGGGCAAGCCGTTGGCCGATTCCGCCGCTGTCACCCCCAAACCGGCCCCGCCGCTGGCCAGGATGCAGGGCGACATGCGGCTGCTCGAGGCCAACATCCGCTCCACCGGCCTGCTTGCGGCCTCCGTCGACGAATGGGTTCTCCGAGCGCAGCAGTGGGTCAATGCGACCTACGGCAACCGGGCCGGCTACGTGCCCGCGCCGGAGGACGGGCGTACAGGATGGCCGACCATGTTCGCACTGACCCGCGCCCTGCAACTCGAACTGGGTATCACCGCGACGTCCGACTCGTTCGGACCCACGACGTTGAGTCGGGTCGGCGCGACGACGAACGGATCACCAACGAACATCATCAAGATCATGCAGTGCGGCCTGTACTGCAAGGGCTACTACGGCGAGGACATCAGCGGGACATGGGGTGAGGTGACCACCGAGTCGATTCACCAGTTGCGGCGCAACATGGGGTTCACCGATGTCAACTACCACCTGAGCCCGAAAGAGTTCAAGGCGCTGCTGACCATGGACGCGTACGTGGTGGTCGAGAACGGTTCGCCTGCCGTGCGATCGGTGCAACAGTGGATGAACCGTAGCTTCATCGACCAGTCCTGGTTCTACATCGTGCCGGCGGACGGGCACCCGTCGCGCGACGTGGCGAAGGCACTGATCTGGGCGTTGCAGATCGAGTTGAACGTGGCCGGAGCCAACGGCAACTTCGGGCCGGGTACGCGGTCGGCCCTCAGGGCTCGTGGCGCGATCTCTGTCGGTCAGCACGATTCCGGGTCGTCAAACTTCATCCGCCTATTCCAGGCGGGCATGATCTTCAACCGGTACCCGGTGAGTTTCGACGGTGTCTTCAGCCAGTCCGTCAGCGATCAGGCGCGGCTGTTCCAGCAGTTCGTGGCGCTGCCGGTGACCGGCAAGGGTGACTTCCAGACCTGGTGCTCGCTGCTGGTAAGCACCGGGGACACCGATCGTCGTGGCAATGCGGTGGACTGTGTCACCACGATCACCGCCGCCCGCGCCCAGACCCTCTACGACCTGGGCTATCGGGTCATCGGTAGGTACCTGACAAACGTGCCGAACACGAGTCTGGACAAGAACATCAAGCCGGGCGAGTTGCAGACCATGTTCAACGCCGGGCTGCGCTGCTTTCCGATCTACCAGACCTGGGGCGGCGAGGCGTCCTACTTCAGCCCTCAGCAGGGGCACCTGGACGCAAGCCTGTGCGTTCAGGCGGCGAGTGGGTACGGCTTCGAACGCGGCACCATCATCTACCACGCGGTTGACTTCGATGCCTTGAACACGGACATCACCGATTACGTCATCCCGCATTTCCGGGCGATTCAGAACACGATGGAGCTACTCGGCCACCCGTACCGGATCGGCGTCTACGGCGCGCGTAACGTGTGCAGCCGGTTGGCCGCCCTGGGCCTGACCACGTCGAGTTTCGTCGCCGACCTTTCCACCGGCTTCAGCGGCAATCTCGGTTTCCCACTGCCGTACGACTGGGCCTTCGACCAGATCACCACGATCACCGTCGGCTCAGGAGCCGGCCAGATCGAGATCGACAACAACATCTACTCGGGTCGGGATCCCGGCCAGAGCCGCGTCCGGGACACCTCCGCGAAGCCTGATGTCCGGTTCGACATGTCCTACCGATCCTCCTTGCTGACCTCCCTGCGCAACTATCTCAATCCGCTGGACACGCCGAAGGTCGGCTTGATCCACAGCATCGAGGAGGCGCTCGACAAGGTGCTCGCACACGACGAGTTGATCACCAACCTGTCGCGGGGCTACAACGTCCGCAAGGCGCTGTTGCAGACGAACCCCTTCTGGGAGTACTGGAAGCAGACTCTGGAGGAGTCGGTCGCCGACGCTGCGGTCCGCCTCTGGTACGTCTACCGGCAGCAGTTGGAAGCCTGGGAGAACAGCGGCAGGCTGGGCCCGCCGCCCACCCCGATGCCGGAGCGGCCCGACTCCAGCACGGGCGTGTCGCAGATCTTCGCGGCCAGCGCGATCCGGGCTCGTAACTGGGCCAAGGGGCGAGGTCTGGTGCCGGGGGCCGCACAGGACGCGAGCGACTGGCATGTCATGTGGGACACCTGGCGCTCGCTCAACGAGAACGACAACTACAACATCAGCACGGTGCCGCTGATCCTGTTCGAGGGGGGTCACCGTCGGGCCGGCATCACCGGACAACGGCTGACCTACACCGATCAGGAAATCGAACAGATGCTGGCGTCGTACCAGGGCGACGGCAGCAACTCGGTGGTGTACGGCCGGGAGACCATGGGTGTCTACCGTTGCTTCGAGGCGACGAACGCATTGATCCGTAACTGAGGGGAGCGACGACGAGGTGACGACCGTGGCGGGCCACCCCAGCCGACTCAGGGTGGCCCTCACCTGGCTGGCCGGTAACGCCCTCATCGGGTACTTCTGGATCTTTCCGCTGGAGGCGGTGGACGGCCTCGTCTTCTACCTCCGCGCAAGGATCTGGAACGACGTCGTCCCGTTGTACGGACAGGACGGCGCGATCGGGGTCGCGGTCCTGATCGCGTTCGCGTCCGCCGTCCTCGTCGGCTGCTCCGTGCTGTTCAACAGGCGGCAGGCCCGGCGGGCCGGGTTTCCCGCACGGCGGGAGACCCGGCTCGTCGGCGCCCTGGCCACGATCGTCGTCCAGTTGCTGCCATTCGCCGGTTTCCTGCTCTTTACGGACCGTACCGTTCCCCCGTTCTTCTGACGGCGGCGAAAGGACGGTCGTTGCGGAGCAGGACTGCGATCTCGGTGTCGAAGCCTACGGGCTACAAGGCTGCCCCGACGGGTGCTCAATCCGTTGGGCGCAGTTCGACGCGGCGCAGCAGTTGGGCGTTGAGCGCGACCACGATGGTGGAGGCCGACATCAGCACGGCGGCGACCGCCGGGCTCAGCGCCACGCCTGCCCAGGCCAGGACCCCGGCGGCGAGTGGCAGCGCGACCACGTTGTAGCCAGCGGCCCAGGCCAGGTTCTGGAGCATTTTCCGGTACGCGGCCCGGGACAACCGGATCACGCCGCTCACCCCGCGCGGGTCGGAGGAGGCGAGCACCACCCCGGCGGACTCGATGGCCACGTCGGTGCCGGCGCCGATCGCGATGCCGACGTTCGCGCGGGCCAGGGCAGGTGCGTCGTTGACCCCGTCGCCCACCATGGCGACCCGCAGCCCACGCTGCTGAAGCCCGGTCACCGTGTCGTCCTTCTCCGCCGGTAGCACCTCGGCGAAGACCTCGTCCTCGCCAGCGCGGAATCCGAGGTCGGCGGCGACCGCCTCGGCGACCGGACGCGCGTCCCCGGTGATCATCATGATCTTGCGGATGCCCTGCCTGCGCAGATCGGCGACGGCCTGCCGGGCCTCCGGTCGCACCTGATCGGCCAACGCGAGGGCACCGAGGACGACGGCGCCGCCGTCGTCGCTGAGCCGCAGCAGGTATAGCACTGCGGCGCCACGACGCGACCAGTCCTGCCGGTGCTCGTCGAGGTCCTCCGGCACGCTCACGTCGAGCTCCCGCAGCAACGCCGGACCGCCGACGGCGTAGCTCACCCCGTCCACCTCGGCGCGTACCCCGCGGCCGGTCATCGAGTGGAACCCGGACGCCGTCCGCTTGTCGCTCCGGTCGGCGGCGGCGGTCACGATCGCCCGGGCGAGGGGGTGCTCGCTGTCGGCCTCCACCGCCGCCGCGATGGCGAGGACGTCCCGTTCGGTCGTGCCGGTGGTGGCGGCGACATCGGTGAGGACGTGCTCGCCCCGGGTCAACGTGCCGGTCTTGTCGAACAGCACCGCGTCCACCGTGCGCATCCGCTCCAGGGCCAGTCGGTCCTTGACCAGGATGCCGCCCTTGGCGGCCACCGCCGTGGACAGCGCGATGACCAGCGGGATGGCCAGTCCGAGCGCGTGCGGGCAGGCGATGACCAGCACCGTCACCGTCCGCACGACCGCCTCGTCCACATTGCCCAGCAGCGACCAGACCACGAGGGTCAGCACGGCGGTCGCGGTGGCGATGTAGAACAACCAGGCGGCGAACCGGTCGGCCAGCACCTGTGCCCGGCCGCTTGACTGCTGGGCCTCGCTCACCAGCCGCTGGATGCCGGCCAACGCTGTGTCGTCCCCGACCGCCTCGATCCGGACCCGCAGTGCCGCGTCGGTGGCCACCGTGCCGGCCACCACCCGGTCGCCGGTGGCGCGCGACACCGGGCGCGACTCGCCCGTGATCATCGACTCGTCCATCTCGGCGCGACCGTCCACCACGGTGCCGTCCGCCGGAACCCGGGCACCCGGACGGACCAGGACCACATCGCCGACACCCAGTTCGGCCACTGTCACCCGGTGCGGCGCTCCGTCCGGGTCGAGCCGCTCGGCGTCGTCGGGCAGCAGCGCGGCAAGCGCCGACAGAGCGCCCCGGGCCTGGCCGATCGCCTTCATCTCCTGCCAGTGGCCGAGCAGCATGATCGTCACCAGTGCCGCGAGTTCCCACCAGAAGTCCAGGTCGAAGGCACCGAACGAGGTGGCCAGCGAGGCCACGTAGGCAACCGTGATCGCCATCGCGATCAGCAGCATCATGCCCGGCGCCCGATCCCGGATCTCGCGCACCGCGCCCTGGAGAAAGGGCCAGCCGCCGTAGCCGAAGACCACCGTGCCGAGCACCGGCCCCACCAGGCTGATCCCGGGAAAGTCCAGTTCGTAGCCGAGCCAGTCCATCACCATGTGACTGGTGGCCACGATCGGCACGGTCAGTGCCAGGCTCAGCCAGAACTTGCGGCGGAACGCCGCAGGGTCGTGCCCGGCGTGCTTGTCGTGCCCGCCGTGCCCGTGCTGCTTCGGGTGGTGCTGGGTGTCGCCGTGGGACATGTCATCGCCTCCGGACATCACCATATACCCCCACGGGGTATAGGTCGAGGCATAACAAGATCGAGCCAGGTTGGGCCTCGCCCGTTCCGCCATTCGTTCGCGCCGATTGGTTGAACAAGTTTCGCTGTCGCGCTTCGGGTTCATGTCCGAGACGTCAGTCAACCCACGAGCGGGCGAGTAGGGATCTAGAGGTGAACCGATACATCGTGGTAGGAATGGCGCTCTGACGTGGGCAGGCACGCCCACCCTCCACCATGTAACCGACGTATGTGTCGGTTTCTGCTGAGATCAACGTCGATGAGGCAAGGGGGCGGAGTACGCCGGTGACACGTGCTACAGCGGCAGCCGCAGTGCGTACCCATGCCGAAGCGCGCCGGGGATGGCTGGCCCGGGGCAGCATCGTCCGTCTGCTCCGGCTGCTGGTCGCCGTACCACTTATCGCAGTCGTGGCCTTCGCCGGCCTGGCCCTTGAGGGCACGGTCCGGCAGGTGCTCAACGCGGGCACCGTGCACGACGTCGTCACACTTTCCACCCAGGCCGGCGCGCTCGCCCGTGCGCTACAGGCCGAACGGGTGATCGCCGCGGTCGAGGTGACCACCCAGAGCCAGGCGGCCAGCGCCACCTTCGACGACCAGGTCGCCCGGACCGACGCCGAGATCGTCGAGTTCCAACAACGCAGGGACGAGGTGGCGACCGGAAATTCCGCCCTGCAACGGATCGACGCCGGTCTGGCGGCGCTCGGCTCGGTACGCGAGCAGGTCCGATCGAGCCCTCGCGCCACCCTTTCCGCGATCGCCTTCAGCTACCGAATTCTCGTCGCGGACCTGCTGACCTTCCGCGCTTCCGTGGCCACCGACACCTCGACGAACATCGCCGACGACGTCCGGGCTGCGGTGGCGGTCTCCGAGGCGGGCGAGGCGATCGGTCAGCTTCAGGTCATCGTGCTGCGCAGCCTCGCCGGGGGCGAGCTGACCCCGGCCGGACAGCAGGAGATCGTCGGTGCCCAGGCCCGATACGCCGAGGCCACCAACGCCTTCCTGGCCCTCGCCGAACCGGGTTGGGCAGCCAGCTGGGAACAGATCGGTACCGATCCCCAGGTCGTCGCCGCACAACGGCTTCAGGACCAGGTGGGCCGGACGCTGCCCGGCGGGCGGCTCGCCGTCGATCCGGACGCCTGGGTCGAGGCCACCGACGGTTGGGTCAGCCAGATGTTCCGGATCCAGAGCGACCTGGATGCCGCCGTGGCCGACCGGGTGTCGACCGAGCGTGGGCAACTGCTGCGTAACGCGCTGCTACAGGGCGTCGGCATCTTCCTGGTCCTGGCGCTCACCGCCGTACTGACCGGTGTGGTGGCGCGGCGGATCACCCGCCGGCTGCGGTCGCTGCGCAACACGGTGACCAAGGTGGCGTACGACCGGCTACCGGCCGTCGTCCGGGAGCTCACCGCGGCCCCTCCCGGCAGCGTGCAGCCCAACGAGGTGGCGGACCGTTCCGTTTCGGAATTCCGGATCACCGGTTCCGACGAGATCGCCGAAGTGGCCACCGCGACCCGGGCACTGCACCGGGAAGCGGTCCGGATCGCGGGCGAACAGGCGGTGATGCGGGCCAACATCGCGGAGATCTTCGTCCATCTCTCTCGACGTGAGCAGCGGCTGGTGGACGCGATGCTCGCCCAGGTCGACGAGGTGGAGCGCGACGAGGCCGACCCCGAACGTCTCCAGCAGCTGTACCAACTGGACCATCTCGCGACCCGGATGGCCCGGATCAACCAGAGCCTGCTGGTGCTCGGTGGTTCGGGCATCTCCCGGGTACGCCAGGAGCCGGTTCCGCTCGACCACGTGATCCAGGCCGCGCTGTCCCAGATCGAGCACTACACCCGGGTCCGGATCGGCACCGTGGACAAGGAATTGGCGATCGCCGGTACGGCGGTCGACGAGATCGTGCACCTGGTCGCCGAGCTGCTGGACAACGCGACCGGGTACTCCCCGCCGGAGGCCGAGGTGCTGGTCACCGGGCACGCCCTCTCCGACCGGGCGATCGTGCAGGTGGTGGACCAGGGCGTCGGGCTCTCCACCCAGCGGTGCGAGCAGCTGAACATGGCGCTCGCCAATCCGTCGTCGATCGACGTGTCGGGCGTGCGGGCCATGGGCCTGACCGTGGTTGCCCGGCTCGCCGCCCGGCACGCCGTCCGGGTCGAGCTGCGCCCCGGGCCGACGGGCGGAACGGTCGCAGAGATCACGCTGCCGGCATCGATCGTGGTACGCCGGCCGGTCCAGCAGCCGCAACCTGTGGAGTCCGAACTGGGCCGGGGCCGACCCTCCGCCGCCGGGGGGCGTCCGGCCATGACCTCCGGGACACGCGCCAGCCTCCCCGTGGCCGGCTCCGGCAACCCCGTGCCGAATGCCGGACGGGTCCCGGTCGGTGCCGGCGCGGTACGCGCGAGCACGCCGGCGCCACCCAGCTCCGTCGCCGCGCCTCCCGTACCCGCACCGCTGTTCCAGCCAGCAGCTCAGCCGCAACCCGCGGTGGGGCTGCCGGCCGGACCGACGGTGAACGGCTGGTTCAAGACCGCCCTCGACGGCGACTCGGTGGCCGTCATCTGGCCGGTCGATGCCGGTGAGAAATGGGCGACCGCCACTCCAGCGCCGTCCACCCAGGTCGGGTTGCCACGCCGGGTGCCGCAGCCCCATCTGGTGCCCGATACGCCGCAACCGAGCGCGGACCCGCAGCGGAAGCTGGATCCGGCAACTGTGGCGGCGGCCATGTCGGCCTACGCCAAGGGCGTCGCCGGACGCCGGTCCCCCAACTCCTTCTGACGCTGACTGTCCACCCCTCCCCGATCTGGAGTGACGTCGTGACAAGCCCGAACGACCTGAGCTGGCTGTTGCAGAACTTCGTGAGCCGTACTCCTGAGGTCAGTCATGCCCTGGCCATCTCCACCGACGGGCTGGTCCTGGCACACAATCACGGCCTGCCCCGCGATCGGGCGGATCAGCTCGCCGCCACCGGCAGTGGTCTGATCGCCCTGCTGGTCGGGGCCGCCCGGTTCTTCCAGGCCGGAACGGTGATCTCGAACGTGACTCAGATGGACGGCGGCTTCATGTTCTGCATGTCGTTCAGCGACGGGGCCTCACTGCTCGTGCTGGCGTCCCCGGTCTGCGACGTGGGCCAGGTCTCGTACGAGATGACCGACCTGGCGAACCGGATGGGCGAGGTGCTGACCCCGGCGGTGCGGTCCCAGTTGCTGGGGATGCTGTGAACGCCAGCCACCCCACCCGACGCGCCACAACCGCCCGACGGCTCGGCGCAGCCCTGCTGACCGGTGTGCTGGTCGCCGTCAGCGCCGGCTGTGACGGCGGATCGGAGCCGCAACGGCAGACCATCCGGATCGGGATGATCACCGCCCTGGCCGGGTCGCTTGAGGCGCCGGGCTCCGAGCTGCGGGACGGCTTCCAGCTCTACCTCGACATGCGTGGCGGGCAGTTGGGCGGTCACCCGGCCGAGCTGATCGTCGCCGACGAGGGATACGAACGGGACGTGACCGTCGAATCCGCGACGAAGCTGCTGGAGCAGGATCGAGTCTCGGCGATCACCGGCATCATCAACGGCGGTAGCGTCGCCGCCATCCTCCCGCTCATCGATCAGCACAAGGTTCCGCTGGTAGGTGCGCTGGGGCGGCCGGCGTTGACCGACGTGACGTACGTCTGGCACACCAACCTGATCTCCGTCGAGCCCGGTGTGGCAATGGCCCCGTTCGTCAAGCAGGAGGTGGGGCAGGGCAGCGTCTACGCCATCGGGCCGGACTTCCAGAGCGGTCGCGACGAGTTGCGCGGGTTCGTCGACACCTTCACCGACCTCGGTGGCCGACTGGCCAACCCAGGCGGCAAGGCCGTCTTCAGCCCGTTCCCGGTCACCGAGGACTTCGGGCCGTACCTGGACGAGATCGCCGAGTCCGGCGCCGAGGCGGTCTACTGCTTCTTCGACGCGCAGAACGCCATCACCTTCGTCAAGCAGTACGCCGAATCCCCCGTCGCCGACCTGCCGCTCTACGCGGCGGGTTTCGTCACCGAGCCGGCGAGCCTGGTCGAGCAGGGCGACGCGGCCGAGGGCATCTACAACGGGTTGAACTACTCGCCCGACCTCGACAACGCGGCCAACCGGGAATTCGTCGCCGCCTGGAACGCGGCCTACCCGGGCCGGGTGCCCACGTCGATCGTGATGGCGTCGTACGACGCGGCAGCCGTGCTGGACCGGGCGATCGCCGCGGCGGGCACGAACCCCACCCCGCAGCAGATCAACGCCGCGATCGCCGGCCTCGGGCAGCTCAACAGCCCTCGTGGGCCCTGGCAGTTCGCGAAGTCCACGCACGCACCGATCCAGAAGTGGTATCTCCGTCAGGTCCGCCGGGACGGGCGGGCCCTGACCAACGTCGTCGTCTCGGAACTTGCCACTCTCGGCGGTTGACCTCGGCGGTGCCCGGCGTGGCCGGTGCGGGACTCCGCACCGGCCACACCGCGCAATGGTCAGGCCGGGCTGCCGGTGATCGAGTTGCCGGACTTCGTCAGCCGGTACGTGATCTGCGTGCCGCTCCAGAAGTGGAAGGTGAGGGTGACAGCGCCGTCGTTGACCTCGGCGAAGAACTCGGGCGTCAGGAGGATGGTGTTGGCGCTGTAGTCGGGCCGGAAGCTGCTCCAGAACTCCTTGTACGTGGTCCAGTTGGCCGGTCCGGCGGCGCTGCCGTCGGCGTACTCGGCTTCCATGGTGGCAAGTTGGTCACCGCGGAACTGGGTGGGAATTGTGAACCCGCTGGTCGTGCCGGTGGCTGCGGTCTGGGTGGGCGGATCGTAGCTGATGATGCTGATCCGCCACGGCACGCCCTGAGAGAAGCGGGCCTCGATGGTGGCGTTGACGCCGGTGGCCCGGTTGCCGGCCAACCGGGTGACGGCCGCCCGGGTCAGCGTGAGGGTGCTGCCGGAGACGGAGTAGTCGGTGCCGCTGGTCAGTCGGGTGCTGCCGTGCCAGAGGCTCTGGAACGAGGCACCGTTCAGGTTGAGGGTGAGCGATCTGCTGGTGATGTCGCCGGTGCGGGGTACGTAGATCTGATCGGTGAAAGCGGTGGCGGAGCGGGTCGTCAGGCTCGCCATCATCAACTCGTATATGCCCTGGTCCCGCCAGCGCAGCTCGGGTCGGTGCAGGAATGAACCCGCGTCCCACAGCATGGTGGTGAGCTTCCGGATGCGGGCGTGGTGGCCGACGGCCTCGAAGAACTTCAGCAGTTCGCCCCGTTGGATGATGCCCGGCCGGGTGTAGTCGTAGCTGAGCAGGGCCCACTCGCCGATGATCACCGGGATGTCGCGGGACACGAACGTGTTGTACGCCCGGTCGAAGGTGCCGATGATGTCCTGCTCGACGTTGCTGTCGTAGCGGGTGCCGCCGGCGATGTTGACGCTGAACGGCCACCAGCCGTAGAAGTGGATGGTGGCGACGAGGTTGGGGTCGTCAAGCTCGTCGAACGTGGTCAGCAACGCGTCCATCCGGGCCTGCTCACCGCTGGTGTGCAAGGTGGGCAGCACCAGCAGACGGGTGGCGTTGTTTCCACCGGACTGGCGTACCAGGCGGACGAATGCCAGATTCAGCTCGTGCAGGACCTGGTCGCTCTCGGCGTCGGAGGACGTGCCGGTGAACTGGGGCTCGTTGATGCTCTCGAAGACCAGCTTCGACGAGTGGCCGCGGAACGTGTCGGCGAGCTGACTCCACAGCGCCTGGTACCGAGCCATCACGTTCGTACGGTCGGTGGGGTAGGCGTTGATCCACTGCCAGGAGTCATGATGCAGGTTGATCATCACGTAGAGGTTCTCCGCCAGGGACCAGTCGACGATCTCGCGGACGCGGTCCAGCCAGGCCGGGTCGATGGTGTAGTCCGGTGCCGGCCCGTGGTGGTTGCTCCAGGTGATCGGCAGCCGGATGCTCTTGTAGCCCTGTGACCTGATGTGGCGCAGCATCTCCCGGGTGGTCAGCGGGTTGCCCCAGGCGGTCTCGTCGGGAATGGCATCAAGGGTGTTGCCCAGGTTCCAGCCGGGCTGCATCGCCGCCACCATCTGCATCCGGTTCCCGGGAGGTGGGGTCACCGTCGGCGAGACCGTGGGTGACGCGGTCGGGGAGACGGTCGGGGAGACGCTGGGTGTCGGCGAGGGGCCGACATTCCCGGTGCATGCGACCCCGTTCAACGTGAACGAGGTCGGTGGGGTGTTGCTCCCCGTCCAGGATCCGTTGAAGCCGAACGAGACCGTGGCGTTCGTGCCGACGGCGGCGTTGTAGCTCATGTTCGTAGCGGTGACCTGGCTACCCGACGCGGCGACCGTCGCGTTCCAGGCTTGGGTCACCCGCTGGCCGGAGGGGAACGTCCACGCCAGCTCCCAGCCGTTGATCGGGTCACCGAGATTCGTCACGTTCACATTGGCGGTGAAACCGCCCGGCCACTGGGACGAGACGTCGTATGTCACCCGGCAGCCGGCCGCAGCCTGGGCGCTGCCGGTCACCATCGTCCCCGCCAACATCAGCGCGGCGACCGAGCCGGCGACCAGGCCGGCCCGCCAGGGGGTCCTTCGTCTGTTCTGCGAACTCATCAGCAACTCCTCGCCATAGTGGTGCCCGTGTCGTGGACCGGCCGTTCCGCCGGTTCGTGCTTTCGGCGGACGGGCTACCAGCACAGGGGCTTGGCGTACGAAGACTCGGGCCTTCTAGCCGTCACGGCCGGGATGCGCGGTGGTTGGCGTACCGATGGGTGCCCGGCCGCGCGCAACGAAGGGGGAGGGAATATGCGGACGCTGCCCTGACGTCCGCGACGAGCCCTGGAACTCCCGCGAGGAAACTTTCGACATCGCAGCCCAGAAAGTTTCCGGGCGAGACGTTACAACTTTCTTCGATCGACGTCAATGAAAGCGCCGGGTGCGGCTGCCTCGGGTCCGGGCTGATGCCGGCGTGGTGTGCCCGGCGGCGTCACCCCCGACGCCGGACTGAACGGTTATCCTTGCGCCCTGAACGGTGTAGCGGCCATCGGCCGCTCGGCGATGGCCGACGCGGGCCCCGCGGCCACTAGGGATCGGTGAGAAGGTGGCCAGGTTGACGCGCGCCGAGTCGAGCGAGCAGTCCGTTGACCTGGAGCCGCAACTCGGCGATCCGTTGCGACCGGTGACGATCGCCGCCATCGCCGAGTCCGCCGGTGTATCGGTGCCGACCGTTTCCAAGGTCATAAATGGTCGGTCCGGTGTGGCGGCACAGACCCGGGCGCGCGTCGAAGCCGCGATCAACCAACACGGCTATCGCAGGTCGTCACCGGCCGCCCGGTCAAACATGATGGAGCTTGTCTTCGACGAGATCGAGGACATGTGGGGCGTGCAGATCATCCGAGGGGTGGAGCGCGTCGCTCGACAGCACGGTGTGGGCGTCATCCTGACGGAGTTCGGCCCGCAGCGCAGCGCGATCCGCTACTGGATCGACGACACTCTTTCCCGCCGTCCGGACTGCCTCGTGACGGTGGCGCAGTTGGATGAGGAGCAGCGCAACCAGCTTCGCGCTCGTGGTATCCCGTTCGTGGTCTTCGACCCCACCGTCGAACTGCCGGACGACGTTCCCTTCGTGGGAGCGACGAACTGGGCCGGAGGTCGGTCTGCGGCCCGTCACCTGATCGGACTGGGCCACCGGCGGATCGCGATGATCGCCGCGCCCGAAGGGATCCTGTGCTGCCGGGCCCGGCTGGACGGTTACCGTGCCGCGTGCGACGCCGCCGGCCTGAGCGGCGACCTGATCGTTCGTGCCGAACTGTCCAGGGAAGGTGGCGAGACGGCCGCGCTCGACCTGCTGAACCGCCCCGACCGTCCGACGGCGATCTTCGCGGCCAACGACTTGCAGGCGTTCGGCGTCTACCAGGCGGCACGGCGGTTGGGGATGCGGATCCCGATCGACCTGAGCGTGGTGGGCTTCGACGATCTGCCCCTGGCGGACCTGGTCGACCCGCCGCTGACCACCATCCACCAGCCGCTGACCGAGATGGCCGTCACCGCCACCGAACTGGCGCTCGCCCTCGGTCGGGGGGAGCGGGCGTCGCAGGTCGGCCTGGAGTTGGGCACCACCCTCAAGGTCCGTCGGAGCACGGCACCGCCCGGGGCCTCAGGTTGAGCACCTGTCGCTACCGGCTGCGCTCCACGACGTACTCCGGTAGGCCAAGCAGGAATCGCCCGTCCTCGGTCTCGGCCGCCGGACCCAACGCACGCTGTCCTTCCCGGAAAGCGGCGGCGGCCAGGTCACGGGCGCTGCGGCGGGCAGACTCGACACACTCGTAGGCGAGCAGTCGCCCGTGCAGCCAACGCACCTCGGCCGCCGTGCGCTGCGCCCGGGTCCGGCGCAGGAACGCGACGAGCCGCTCGCGTTCGTCCCCGGTGCACCGCCGCATGAAGTCGATGAGGATCAGCGTCCGTTTGCCCTCCCAGAGGTCACCCGCGATCTCCTTGCCGTACCGGGCGAAGTCCCCGACGAGGTTGAGCGCGTCGTCCTGGATCTGGAAGGCGGCACCGAGATACCAGCCGTACCGGTCGAGGACGTCGACTGCGTCATGCTGACCGGTGGCGACCAGGATGCCGGTACGGCACGGGTAGATGCAGGTGTACCAGGAGGTCTTCTTCAGACACATCCGGTAGTAGTCGTCCGCGTCGAGGTCGCAGACGTTGTCCCGGATCCAACCGACCTCGATCGCCTGCCCCTCCAACGAGTGACGCAGCATGAGTTGGGTCTCTTCGAACAGCCGCCAGGCGATCCCCGAGCCGAGGGCCCGACGGTTGGCGGCGAGCCGCTGCAACGCGAGCAGGTTCGTCATGTTCCCCACGTTGAGCGCGACACCGACCCCGTACTCGCCGTGCAGGGTCTCTGCTCCGCGCCGCTGCTCGCTCTCGTCCTGGATGTCGTCATGAATGAGGAACGCGTTGTGAAACAGTTCCACGGTCACCGCGGCGTTGAGTCCCACCGGCAGCGTGCCGCCGAAGGTTCGGCAGGCCGCGAGGCAGAGGGCGGCACGCAGCCCCTTGCCCCAACGCCGCGGGTACTCGCTCACCAGGTCGTAGAGGTAATGCGGGCCGCCCGACGGCACGCCAGCGAGGAGCGCGTCGATCGCGAGAGAGCGATAGCGCTCCAGCATCTGCGTGACATGACCGCCGGCCACGCCGGTGGTCCGGTTACCGGTCCGAGGGCGCGGGCTGCTGCGTGGCCTCCGGCTTGAGCCGGTCGACCAGCCCGTTCGCCATGTCCGGCACCAGCCGCGCGAGGTTGAGCACGCCGTCGAGGGCGTCGTGCGCGTCTGACGTGTACCGGCGGATGACCTCACCACGCCGGTCGTCGGAGGTCTTCAACTGCGCGACCACGGTGTCGATCAGTGCGTGCCCGTCGGTGCGGACCCGCGTCACCAGCTCGTCGAACGCCTCCGGGTCCACCCTGCGGTCGGCGCTCAGCCTCTCCTCCAGCCGCCGCGCGCTGGCGATGCCCGCCGCGAGTTCCTCCTCCAGCACGCTGGCCGCATGGGTCACCGTCTCGGAGGTCTCCTCGGCCACCTTCTCAAAACGCTCGTCACTGCGCTCACGCCCACTGCTCTCCATGAGAGAAGTGTTGGTGACCTGCCGACCGAACCGGTAGAGGTGTGTCGAAATAGTGACTCAGGGTGATGTGGCTCGGCGTGCAGGGCCCGTGGCCAGCGCAAAGGACTACATCGCTCGTGGCCACCGCGAGCAGCGACCCGACCGCCGGTAGGTGACCTGTGATGACGAGGGTCGCAGAACGGCGGGTCAGCGGTTGAGGTAGGCGGCCAGGCCGCCGAGTTCCTCGCTGGCGATGAAGACCGCCCGTACGTTGAGGATGGCCTCCTCGACATGGCGGGGACAGCCCCATGCCGAGTCGCCCCACGAGTCGGCGATCTTGATCTCGGCCGGTGCGGTGCACGCTTCGGCGCCGCCGAGTTGGCAGGTCTCCGGGTGCGGTGAGGCGGCCTGCGCGGCGGCGGCGGCCCGCATCTGGGCATTGAGTTCCGCGGCGGCGGCGGCCCGCTGCTCGGCCTCGGCACGAAGTCCCCGCTCCGCGCGTACCGCCTTGGCGAGTTCGTCGTGGGCTGCCTTGGCGCGCGCCTCGGCGGCGAGTTTCGCCTGCTCGATGTGGTGGCGCTCGATGGCCAGCGCCGCAGTGCCGGCGAAGATCCGGGCGAGAGCCAGATCGGTGTCCTGCGGCACGCGCGAGGTGCGGTGGTACATGGCGAACGTGCCCAGCAGGCTGCCGTCACGGGCCAGGATCGGCGTGGACCAGCAGGCGGCAAGTCCGGCCCGCCCGGCCAGGTCGCGGAAGTCCACCCAGAACGGATCGGCGGCGATGTCGGTGACGATCACCGACTCCCGCCGGTGCGCGGCGGTGCCGCAGGATCCGACGCCCTCACCGGTGGCGATCCCGTCGATGGCCTGGTTGTAGAAGTCCGGCAGGCTGGGCGCGGCACCGTGCCGCAGATGCCGACCATCGGGGTCGGCGAGCAGTACGGAGACGAGTATCTCCTGCGGCGCGAGATTTTCGATACTGCGCGCCATCCCGTCGAGCACCTCGGTCAACGGTGCCTGACGGGCGATCTGCTCCAGCAGGGCGTGGTGCTCGGCCATCAGCCGTTGGGCCTGCTTGACCTGGGTGGTCTCCACGCCGATCACACCGATGCCGACCACGCGGCCGTCGGCGTCGCGGCGCGGCTCGTAGGTGAAGTCGAAGTACGCCTCCCGCGCGTGCGGCTCGGTGCCCAGCACGACCCGGACGTCCCGGCCGGTGTAGGGCTCACCCGTGCGGTAGACCTCGTCCAGCAGGGCGATGAAGCCCTGAGCTGCCAGCTCGGGCATCACCTCCACGAGCGGTACGCCGGTGCGGGCCCGTTGCTCGCCGATGGCGGCGAAGAACGCCGGGTTGGCCGCCTCCACCAGGTGCTCCGGCCCCGCCAGTGCGGCAAAGACGGCAATGGACTGCCCGAACAGCGTCCGTAGGTCCTCCGCTGCTTGACCGGTGCTCGCCGGATCCGCAGCAGCGGGCAGATCACCTGGTACCGCCGTCATGGTGTCGGTTCACCTTTCAGCTGCCCGTGCGGGGGATCGATGGGTAATTCGCCCATTGGACGACGGTGGCCACGGCACGCGGGAACGAGCCGATGCCGCCGATGCAGCGTACCGGCAGTCGATGTGTCCGGCAGCGATGCAGCCGGCGCATCGGTGCGGGCGATCCGGCAGCGGACCCGGGCTCGCCCTCGTCGTACGGACACCGCGTGTTCAGTGCGACAGTTGGCCCGCCAGCACCGGTTCGTCCTTCTTCGGCCGCTCGGTGGGCTCCGCAACCGCGCCCGGGGCACCCTCGCCCGGCTCCTGGGCACCTCGACGACCGACCAGTTCCCGGACTGCCCGCCAGGAGCCGGGCAGGTTCGCCCCCATCGGCACGAGCAACAGCACCTGGGCGGCCATCATGGCCAGCGAGAAGCTCCACAACCCCATCAGCACCGCGATGCCGACGTGCAGCAGCACACCGAACGGCAGCAGCCACCACCGTACGGCCGGACGCAGCAGCAGGCTGACGGCCAGGGCGAACTCGATCGCCAGCGGAGTCCAGGTCAGCAGGGCGACCGACACCGGCTGGTTCACCAGGGCGTCCGTCACCGGTTGCAACCAGCCGGGGGAGCCGAAGCTGTGATGGTTGAGCCAGTAGTACATCACCGTGCCGTCGGCCCACTCCGCCTTGCTGAGCTTGGCCACCGACGCCTGGAAGTAGATGCCGGCGACCTGGAGACGGATCGCGAAGAGCAGGACGACCGCCGTGGCGACCAGCACCATGCCCCGACCGCCGGGGCGCACCACCCGGTCCCCCGGGGGCGACGGCTGCCAGTGCCAGCGGCGGGGGTCGGCCAGCAGGACCGGTACCAGCAGCAGGGTGAGTACCTGGTTGACCTGCTCGCCGCCATCCGGGATGGACACGCTGGTGCTCACGCTGAAGGCGATCCACCAGTGCGGCAGGGCGGTGAACCGGGGTCGCCACCCGCTCGCCACCACCAGCAGTACCGCGACACACGCCCACCGCACCAGGTCCGCGTGCTCCGGCCCGGCCAGACAGAAGGCGCCGATGTCGGACAGGCCGGTGCAGTGTGGTCCGGGTCCCCGGCCGAGAAGTGGCGTGAACAGCGTGTCGGCGTCAGTGAACACAAGTGTCGCGGCGGTCGCGGTGGCGAGCAGCGTACGGGCGAGCCCCAGCCAGGACCCCCAGGGCACCGCAACGGAAATGCTCGACGGGCGGCTGGTCAGCATGACACCTCCAAGCGAACGACGTGGGTGTACCGGAACTCGCCGGCGACCAGGTCCCGGTACGCCCACGGCACCGGCTCGGTGCGGGCGATGACGACCGGGCCGCAGACCGAGGGTGTGTCGTCACCGCTGCGGACCGGTGTGGCCGACGTCGACATCGCCTCGACGAGGCAGGCAGCTGTCGGTTGCCGGCACTGCTGCCAGACCGATCCGGGGATCCGGGAAATCACCAGGGCCAGTTCGGTGGCCTGCGCGCGGGCCGACCGGTCGAGCCCGAAGGCGTACCGCGGCTCGGCGTACGCGTCGGTGGTGATGTCGTCCAACCGACCGTCGGGGCGGATCGCGTGGACGGAGAGGTCGGGGGAGCGGGGCGACTTGGTGAAGAACGCCCACCCCTGCGGCAGTAGCTTCCGGAACACCGGGGCGGCCTGCTGCTGGCCGGGCAGCGTGACCGCGTTGCCCGGTAGGAACGTCTGCAGGTCGAACAGGGCGACCAGGCCCACCAGCAGCCCGATCCAGAACACCGGGCGGCGGGATACGACCACCTGGTTCCGGTTGTCCGCCATGTCATCTCCTCACGGAAGAAGGGGCGCGGGTGGGCACGGAAGTCCCACCCGCACCGGTTCAGATGGTGCGCAGCTCGGTGGCGAACAGGGCCATGAGCCGTTCGGTCTCCAGGTCGCGGCCGCCCAGGGGCCGCTCCCGGCTGTCGAGGAGCGCCACCACGACGAGTACGGCGGCCACCGTGACCGCCACGGCCAGGGAAACCGCGACGGTTCCGACGTTCACCACCGCGATGGTGGTTTCCACCATGACCGCCGTGTCGGTGCCCTCTTCACCTTCATCGCTGAACAGGATCGGCCGATCTCCCAACGCCGCCTCCAACGCCGAGCCGGCTTCGGTAAGCGCGGTCTCGACCTGGTACGGATCGCCGCTGCGCATGCCGGTGGAGAAGCTGGCGAGCAGTCCGGGCCGGTCCGCCTCGGCCTCCTCGATCAGCCGGGTCACCGCCTGCACCGCCTCGGCAGACCGGTTCTTGCGCAGGTTCTCGGCGTCCATGAAGACGTACGGCAGGCGCTCCAGTTTCTGGCCCACCTCGCCCTGCAGGAAGAAGACACCACGCATCAGCGCCGCGCCGTCCGCCGTCGTACCCACGGTCGGCGTCGTCGCCACGGTTGCCGGGGTCCGGTCCTCGGTCGGTCGGGCGCTGGCCACGCCCTGCCCCGCGATCCCGGACACCACCAACGACATCACGAGCGCCGGCGCCATCAGTCGGCGCCATCGATTTCTGGGCACTCAGTTCTCCTCACCCTCGCCTGTGCTGGGAGTCCCGCCAGGCGGCGGAACCCGGCACATGTTCGCGGGCCGGTACCGACAGGAGCATTGGGGAAAGCCCTTACGTAGATCACCCGTCCGGATCACCTATCGTGAGCGAATGTCCATGTTGGTGGGTCGGGACGAGGAGTTCGCTGCGGTCCGCACCGGCCTGGCCGCGCTCGTGCCGAGGCAGCCGACGATCGTCGAGATCACCGGTGATCCCGGTGCCGGCAAGACCGCCTTCCTGACCCACCTGCTCCGTCAACTGCCGAGCGTGTTCCATGTCGACCTGGCCGCCCACCGCTGGACGCCCGCAGCTCTCGCCCGGATCGGTCGGCTCAGTCGGGTCAGGCCCGTCGTCGCCGTCCTCGACGACGCCCACCGGGCCGAACCGGCGCTGGCCGCCCTGCGGCACCTGCTGGTCGACGCGCCACCCCCCGGACGGCTGGCGGTGCTCTGCGCCTACCGGCCGCGGCAGGCGCCCCGAGGCCTGCTCCGCCTGGTCACGGGCACCGGCGCGGGGATACGACAACTGGCCGTGCCACTGGGCGCGCTCCCCGAAGCGGCGGCGGAAGCGCTGCTTCCGCGCGTACTGCCGGCGACCCGGCGTGCGACGCTGGCGGCCGCCGGTGAACGACTGCCCGGTCTGCTCGCCGTCCTCGGCGCTCACCCGGAACTGGTCGACGCAGACGGCATCCTCGTGCTCGAACGGGTCGTGGAACTCGGCTCGTCCCGCTGCCTGGCAGGGCTCCTCGGCCCGGAGATCGACCTGGCGGACGAGCCGACCCGGCGGATCCTGCACACCGTGGCCGTGCTCGGCGAGGTGGCCGACCCTGGTTTGGTGGCAGAGGTCGGCCAGCTCCGGTGCACGGCGACCGTCGAGGCGCTGGACCAGCTGGTCCGCATGGATCTGCTCCGGTACGCGGCCGACGACATCATCCTGCGCCCGCGGCACGCCCTGGTCCGGGCTGCGGCCTACCAGGATGCGCCCGCCGGTTGGCGGGCCGGGGCGCACCTGCGGGCCGACGCGGCACTGCGCCAGCGCCGCGCCGACCCGCGTACCTGCGGTTGGCACCTGCTGCGGGCCGGCGCGACCGCCTCCCGGTTCGCCCGTGTCCATGAGATCGCCCGGGAGCTGGTGACCCTCGACCCGCCCTTGGCGGCCCGGCTGAGTCGCCTCGCGGTCACCCTGGCCCCGCCGGACGATCCGGTGGCGCTCGGTGACGCGCTGCTGACCAGGGCCCGGGCAACGGCCGCGTCCGGCGATCTCACCGATGCGCTCGGTCTTGCGCAGGCGTCACTCGACACGTTGCCTGGTCCCGACACCCGGCTCGCCGCGACTGTCCTGCGCGCCGAACTGGCAGACCGGCTCGGACCCAACGTCCCGGTGCGGGCCAGGCTGGCGCGGGAGCACACCACGACGGTGCGGCGGCTACGACCCCGGCTGTCCGTGGCGCAGGGCAGACTCGCCGCCAGGGACGGCCGGTGGGGCGAGCTGGGCCCGCTGGTCACCGAAATCCAGGCGGCGATCGGAGCGGAGACGGACCCACCGTTGGTGGCGGTGGCCCGGACCACCCTCGCCGCCCGCGCTGCCGCACACGGGTCCACCGACATAGCCGCCGACGAGTTGCGCGCCGCCGAGGCACTCGTCGACGCCATGTCGGATCGCGCACTCGCCGGCTGCCTCGACGTCCCCGAATGGCTGGCCTGGGTGCAGGGCGTCGTTCTGGAGAAGGCTGACGCCCTGCGCCACGTCACCCGGGCGGTGGCGCTGGCCCGGGAACACGGCCAGGCGCACGTGCTGCCCGGACTTCTCGCAGGTCAGGCGCGGATCGCCGCCGGCAGCGGTCGACTCGACGAAGCGATAAGTGTGGCGATCGAGGCGGAACGGGCCGGACGCTCGGTCGGTGCCCGGCAGGCGGTGACGATTGCGTTGACCTACCGGGCGATGGCGCTGCTCTGGCGCGCTGGCCCGCAGGCCGCCGCCCCGGTCGGTGAGGAAGCCGTTCAGGAGGCTCGGCACGAACCAGCGCTGCACGACACCGCGCTGGCGGTCCTGTCCCACATCCGGTTCGCCCAGGGCCGGCACACCGAGGCGCGACACCTGACCGGCACGCTGGTGCAGCCTGGCCGGGGACAGCCCCGCCGACGGGATCTTCAGCCCAAGTGGCTCGCCGGGCACGCCGAGTTTCTGGTCGCCGGTGGCCTGCTCGACGAGGCGTACGCCTGGTCCCAGCGGGCTGAGGCCGCCGCCGCCGCGCTCGGTCTGGAGATCCGGCGGGCCGAGGCACGCCTGGCCACCGCACAGGTGCTGCTCGCCCGCCGGGACCCCGTCGGCGCGCTGGCCGCCGCCCAGGACTCCATCCGACTCTTCACCGATCGGCAGGCCGACCTGTCACTCGGGGAGGCCCACCTCACGGTGGCCGGCTGTCTCGACGCCTTACGCGAATCCGGTGCCGCCCGGAATCACATTCACCTCGCCCGGGTGATCGCCGAACGCACGCCCTCCGCGTGGCTACGCCAGCAGGTGGTGAACGCCCAGCGCAGACACGGGGCCGGACAGCGACGCTGGGCCGTGGTCACCGGACCCGATCTCACCCAGGCCGAGAAACGGGTCGCCGCCCTGGTCGCCGAGGGCCTCACCAACCGCGCCGTCGCGATGCGGCTCTACGTGACCGAGCGGACCGTCGAGGCCCACCTGACCAGGGTGTACCGCAAGCTGGGGGTCAGCTCGCGGGCCGCCCTGGCCGCTCTGCTTCGCGACGGGGGTGGGGCGGTGCCGCCGGGCGGCACCCCGGGGACCGGGTGACACCTGTCCCAGTCGACCGCCCGCCGGCGTGACGAGCCACGGTGCCCGCAGGCGGCATCAGCGGCGAATCAGTTCCGGGGCCGCGGTGTCCAGCGGCACGGCGGCGCCAGGCACGAGGCCGAGTTGGACGCTTGGCCGTGAACCGACCGCGGCGAAGATCCAGTCGGCGGCGGTGCGGGCGCGGTTCGCGGGTAGCGACAGCAGGTGGTAGCCACGCGCCACGACCCGGGCCGGCAGGCCGGACAGCGGCACGTGGAAGGGGTTCGCGGTGGCCTGCCAGCCGCCGAGGTCGACCACGAAGCCGAGGTCGCGGTGCCGGTACGGGCGAAGCCTGCCGACACCGTACGAGGCGGCGATGTTGTCGGCGGCGAGGCGGCCCTGCCGGACGGCGTGCTGGGCGGTCATCGGGGTGATCTCACCGGGGCGGGCGTGGTCGGGCACGGCGGCGGCGTCGCCGCAGGCGAGGATCTCGGGATGACCGGGCACGGCCAGGTGCTCGTCCACGGTGATCCGTCCCTTGGTGGTGGGCAGGCCGGTGGCCTCGACGAGTGGGTCGGGTCGTACGCCGACGCACCACACCAGGGTGCGAGACGCCACGAACCGGCCGTCGGAGAGATGGACCCCGTCGGCGGTGGCCTCGGTGACGGACGTACCCAGGCACACCTCGATCCCGCGCTGGCGCAGCACGCGCCCGGCGACGGCCGACATGCGTTCGGCGAGGCCGGGCAGGACCCGGTCGGCGGTGTCCAGCAGCAGCCAGCGCGGCCGGATCCCGTCGAGCCGCGGGTGACGGCGGACCATCTCGTCGGTGAAGAGTTGGCCCTGGGCGGCTACCTCGGTGCCGGTGTAGCCGGCGCCGACGACCACAAAGGTGCAGCGCGCTTCCCGCTCGGCCGGGTCGTCGGTGGCGTCGGCCATCTCAAGTTGCTGGATCAGCCGTTCCCGTAGGTGCAGCGCCTCGGGGATGCCGCGGAAGCCGTGAGCGTGGTCGGCGACGCCGGGGATCGGCAGCAGCTTGTTGACGCTGCCCGCGGCGAGGACCAGGCGGTGGTAGGGCAACCGGCCGGTGCGCCCCTCGGGGTCCACGTAGGAGACGGCGCGGCCGTCGACGTCGATGCCATCGACCTCGCCGAGCACCACCTGCACTCCGGGCAGGGTGTCGGCCAGCGGCACGGTGACCCGACGCGGGTCGAGCACCCCACCGGAAACCTCGGGCAGCAGCGGCAGGTAGAGGAAATAGTCGGTCGGGTTGACCAACACCACGTCGGCGGCGCCGCGCGAGATGCGGGTCAGGCGACGTGCGGCGTGAAAACCGGCGAATCCCGCGCCGATGATGACGATCCTGGGTCGGGCCATGACGGGTCCCCTCGACGGTCGGCTGTCGTTTCTCGTCCCGTTCAAGAGGTAACCCCGTGGTGCCGGGGGAAACGCCCGACCCCCTCAGTTGATGGTGGCCAGCAGGTCGCGGCAGGCTCGCTCGCAGGCGCGACACGCGTCGGCGCAGATCCGGCAGTGCTCATGCTTCTCGGCGTGCGCGGCGCACTCGTCCCCGCACGACACGCAGGCCGTGACGCACGCCTCCAGCATGGCGCGGCTGATGTTGGCGTCGTAGCCGGTGTGGCGGGAGAGCACCCGGGCGGTGGCCGCGCAGATGTCGGCGCAGTCCAGGTTCGTCCGGACGCACTTGGTCAATTCGGCGACCATGTCCTCGCTGAGGCAGGCGTCCGCGCACGCGGTGCAGGCCTGCGCGCAGTCATTGAGGGCATCGATCGTAGCCGCCAGCTTCGTCCGGTCCAGGTTGATCGACTTCGGGTACGTCTCCAGCATGGGCATCGTGGTGCTCGGCATCGGGCACTCCTCTCTGTCGGTTCCTGGTGGTGCTCGGATGAGCCGATCGCCGTGTCGACTGCCGTTTCGTCAACTTTCCCCGCTCGGCCGGTGCAAACCCTCGACGGGGTGAGCCAACTCCCGCGCCCGCCGGCGGTCGACGCCCCAATCCCGATGCGCGTCGAGTGACATCGTCTGCACTTCTCACCGGGCCGTCCGTACATCGAGCCGGGCGACCACTGCCGCGTGCGGCACGGTGAGCCCGGCGAGTACCGCGAAGACCAGATGTAACGGGGCTTCCTGGTACGGACCTGCGGCCGCCGGGCTGAAGGTCGGCGATGCGTCGACACATACCAGGACGAGCAGGCCGGCGAAGGCGGCGATGGTGGGCAACGTCGCCTGCCGGGTGAACCGGCGGATCGGACCGCCCAGCCGTCCGGCCGCTAGGTGGTGGCGGTTGCCCGGGTCGGCGCGCAACAACCGGGCGACATGCCGGGCGGAGTGCCACATCGCGAAGTACCCGCCGAACGCCAGCGGCGGCGGCACCACCGCGAAGGCTGCGACGAGGACCCCGAGCGTCGCCACATCCCCACCCCGGCGGGCGGCCAGGTCGCGGAGTCCGGTCACCAGGGCTGCCAGGAGTACGACGGACAAGGCGATCAGCCGTCCGGTCGGCGCGAACGCGGCTGAGGCGCCCGGGGCAACCGCGTCCAGCAGCGGGTCGACCGTACCGGGCCACAGCGCGATTGGCAGCACCACCGGCGGCCCGCCGTACGCCAGGACGGCGAGCACGGGACGGACCGGTGGCCGCCCGTCCCGCTCGGCGTGGTACGCCACGTCACCGGTGCCGAAGTGCAGCACCGCGAGGATCAGGAATCCGGTCAGGGCGGGGACGGGCGCCCAGAGGAACAGCGCAACCGTGGCGGCGGCCGTCACGAGGTACGCGAGCAGCAGCCCGACGGTGCGCCGCAGCGGCCGTGCCTTGGCGGAGATCCAGGCCGGTACCAGGTGATCGACGGCGCCGTGCGGAAGGCCGATCAGCAGGCCCACGAGCAGCGGGAGGGTTCCCGCCCAGGCCGTCACCCCCGGAACCAGCAGGGCCAGGCAGGTGAGCCCAGCCAGTGCGATCGGGCCCGAACGGCCGACCCGGCGCAGCAGCCAGTCGCCGGGTGGAGGGTGAACCGGCCGGACGACCTGACGGGAGGCTGGCGTCACGCGACGGTGAGCAGGCCGCGGTCGGACAGACGCCGCAGCAGAGCCAGGTCGACCGCGCTCCACACGACCTTGGACAGGATCGGCAGGACCACGAACAGGGCGGTGTCGGTGGTGTCCCCGAACAGCCCGAACCCGGACGGCCCCAGAATCCAGATCAGCGGGTAGCCGACCCAGAGCACGCTGAGCAGGAGCGCCACCTGCGTGAAGACCCTCGACATGGGGGCCGGTTGACGGGCTGCGGTGGCCCGCAGCGGCCCCCAGATCAGCCCGAAGACCACCAACAGGGCCACCACCCCGAGGAGATAGAGGCCGTATCGCCAGGTCGGGCTCTCCATGAGATCAGCCAGGAAACCGCTTGTGATCATGATGATGTCGGCGGCGACGAGCGCGCGTACCAGTCCCCAGCGCTTGTGCGGCAACGCGTGCATCGCGGTGAGCGAGAGGGCGATCAGCAGCAGCGGAGTGCTGACCACCCAGTCGGCGTACCTGGCCCAGAACGTCGTCTGATCGGCGACGTCGATTCGACCGCCGCCCACCGCCATGACCACGTACCAGAATCCCGACCAGAGCGGAATAGCCGTGGCGATGGCGTACTCCACCGGCGGGATGCCCTTGGGATTGGCCCGCCAGTAGCGGAAGAGCACGACGCCGACCGCCATGGCGGCGACGTAGAACCACAGCCAGAACTCCACGGCAACTCCCTAGCCAATCCCGGCTCGCTGGATTGAGGGACCGTTCCCCAGATGTCAGCTTAGGATGGGTATAGACGTTTTTGGGTTACAAGGGGAAATAACTCCGATCGCGGAGACGGGGCACCACGTTCCGCTATCGGAGACGATCCCGGGCCGGAAGGGCGGGCCAGCGGCATGAACTTCGAAAACGAGTTCGGCTACAACGTCATCCAGTACACGCTGGTCTCGCACGTGCTGACCCTCGGCTACGCCGTCATGGCGGCCGGGCTCCTCTACTTCCTGCTGACCATGTCCGGTATCGCTCCGCGGTACCGGCTCGCCTCGGTGCTCTCAGCAGTGGTCATGATCTCCGCGTTCTTCGAACTCTGGGTGCTGTCACAGCGCTGGTCCGAGGCGTTCGCTTGGAACGGCAGCGCGTTCGTCAACACCGACACCCTCTTCTCAAACGGCTACCGGTACATGAACTGGTCCATCGACGTGCCGGTGCTGCTGATCCAGTTGCTGGTGGTGCTCGGTGTCACCGGCCGGCGCTTCCACCGCACGTGGGCGCTGTTCGTCGCCGCCGGCCTGGCGATGATCTACACGGGCTATGCGGGCCAGTTCTACGAGGTGGACAGGTCCTGGCCGTTCTGGATCTGGGGCCTGGTCAGCACCGTCTTCTTCCTGTTCCTGCTCGCCCTGGTCGCCCGCCTCATCTTCGGCAACCTGGGCCGGCTGCCCCGCGCCGCCCGCGGGCCGGCCCGGTCCGTGTGGTGGCTGATCCTCGTCTCCTGGATGCTCTATCCGGGGGCATATCTCATGCCGGCGATGTGGGAATCCGCCGACGGGGTGGTGGCCCGGCAGATCACCTACACACTGGCCGACATCACCTCGAAAGTGATCTACGGAGTGCTGATCGGGGTGATCGCCCGGAAGGTCAGCGTCGCCGAGAACTGCCAGGCCGCTATCGAGGAGGACGTGGCCCAGCCGCGCGGCGGCCTGACCTCCGCCACGGCCAGCTGAGGGCTTCGCCGGTCGCGGCGCACGTACGAGGCCGAGCCGGACGTGGGTCAGGCAAAATACGCGATGCCGGATGCAGAGCCTTACCAGGCAGGCTTCTGTCGTCAGAAGCACGGCGTCCCCTTGATGAAAGGGATGATGCCTGACGACGGGTAGCGGGCGAATCTGGCATGGATTCCTCCGCTGTAGGTGATGTCCCCGACGCCCCAGACCTGCACCCGGTACTTGCGTTGCGGGTTCTTCTTGTAGTGAAAGGTCAGGCTGCCGCTGGTCGGGCCGCCCGTGGGATATGCCAACGTCCGGTGCATGACGGTGTAGTTCTCGGTGCAGTCGATGACGAGGTACCAGAAGATGCCGGACAGCAACCGCTTGTCGTTGTTCATGCGCCAGTAGCCGTCGACCTGGATGTAGTCGCCGGTGCGGGTGCCGCGGACACCGGCGGTGACGTCGAACCGCTGGATGGGGTCGAACTTCCCCAAACTGGCGAAGATCCAGCTGCTGGTGATCTCGGCGGTCCGGGTGGTGCCGTCGGCCCACTGGGGCAACGCGGTGACGATGTTCGTCGACGCGCTCTCCCCAGCGGCGTTGATCGCCGTGACCTTGAAGTTGTAGTAGTGGCCGTTGCCGAGGTATCCGACGGTCATCGACCTCTTGTTCAGCGGGTACGGCAGCTTCTCCCACCAGCCGTTGAGCGTGGCGTCGCGCACGTAGACGTGGTAGTACACGTCCGGGGTCGGGCTGGCCGACCAGCTCAGCTTGACCGAACTGTCCCCGGCGACCGCGCGCAGGTTGGACGGCGGTTTCGGGAACGGCGGCATCGGCCGGGCGGTGTCGGTGTTCGACGGCGAACTGGTCCCGGCCAGGTTCGTCGACCGCACCCGGAACTCGTACGTGGTGCCGTTGTTCAGGTACTTCACGGTGAACGAGCAGCAGGTGCTCACCGGATACGGCAGGCGGATCCACGAGCCGCCGACCTTGCGGTACTCGATCCAGTAGTAGACGTTGGCCGTGGAACTCCGCGTCCAGGTCAACTTCACCGCGCCGTTGCCCGCGTTGCTCGCGTTGAGGTTCGACGGCGGTTGCGGGAACGGCGGCAGCGGTCGGGCCGAGTCGGTGTTGGACGGGCTGCTGTCGCCGGCCACATTTGTCGCCCGCACGCGGAACTCGTACGTGGTGCCGTTGTTCAGCAGGTTCACGGTGAACGAGCAGCAGGTGTCGACCGGATACGGCAGGCGTTTCCACGAGCCGCCGGACTTGCGGTACTCGATCAGGTAATACACCCGGGGGGTGGGGCTGGCCGACCAGGCGAGGGAGACCTTGCCGTTTCCGGCGGTGGCCCGCAGGCTGGTCGGCGGCTTCGGGAAGACCGGCATCGGCGTCGCACCGGCCACGTTGGAAGGATCACTCTCGCCTGCGGCACTGGTGGCGGCGACTCGGTACTCGTACCGCTCTGCGTTGGTCAGGTACTCGGCGGTGAACGTGCAGCAGCCGTCGACCGGGTACGGCATCTTCCGCCAGGACTGGTTGCGAGAGGCGTTGCGGTGGTAGACGACGTACATCACGCCAGCGGTCGGACTGGCCGTCCAGTTGAGGCGGACGAAGCTGTCCCCGGCTGTCGCCTTGAGGTTGCTCGGTGGTTGGGGGGCGATGCCGATGGCGGTGGCCCGGGAGGTCGCCGAGGCAGGCCCTTCCCCCGCCACGTTTGTGGCGCTCACCTTGAACTCGTAGACATGGGTGTTGACCAGGTACTGCCAGGTCGCCTCGGTCAGCTCCGTCGGGTAAGGCGACTTGCGGAAGGTGGTCTCGCCCGCGGTCACGTCCCGCCAGTACACCCAGTAGAGGACGTTCGGGCCGGGCGCGTCCCAGGTCAGCCGGATCTGCAGACTGCCGGACGGCACGGTCCGCAGGTTCGTCGGTGCCGTCGGCCGCGCCACCGTGCTCCGGGCCTGCACCGGCGCCGACGCCGCGCCCTCGCCGGAAAGGTTCTCGGCGGTCACCTTGAACTCGTACGTGTGCAGGTGGGTGAGGTATTCCCAGGTGGCGGTGGTCTTGTCGGTGGGGACCTCGGATCGTTTGAAGGTGGTCTCACCTGCGGTGACGTCCCGCCAGTAGATTCGGTAGTAGAGGTTCGGGCTGGGCGCGTCCCAGGTCAGGGTGATGTCGCCGGTGGACAGCGGCCGGAGGGTCAGGTTCGTCGGCTGGCCGGGCAGCGGTGGCATGGGTTTGGCTCGGGCCACGTTGCTGGGCAGGCTCTCGGAACCCCGCGTCGCGGTCACCTTGTACTCGTACTCGTGGCCGTTGGCGAGGTACTGCGCCGGCATGGTGCAGCATTCGGAGATCGGTATCGGGAGCTGCTCCCACTCCTCGTTCTCGGTAGCGTCGCGCTGGTAGACCCAGTACCAGACATCCTCGGTGGCGGACGGGTCCCAGGTGAGGGTGGTCATGCCGTCGCCGGGTGTGACGCGCAGGTTCGTCGGGGCGGCCGGCGCATCGAAGTACGCGGTCGCGGTGGCCGGTGCCGATGTCGGCCCCTCACCGCCACGGTTGGTCGCGCTGACCTTGAACTCGTACGTGTGGCCGTGGGTGAGGAAGCCCGCTTCCATCGAGCAGCACTCGGTGAGCGGCAGCGGCAGCTTGGTGAACTCCTGCTCGTCAATCGTGGTGTCGCGTTGGTAGACCCAGTACCAGACGTCCGACTGCGGCTCGGTCCAGGTCAGCTCGATGGTGCCGTTGCCCTGGGCGGTGGCGGTCAACCCGCCGGGTGCGGGCGGCGCCGCGATTGTCGACGTCGCGGTGGCCGGCTCCGATGGAGGGCTGACCGCCATGCTGTTCACCGCGACCACGGAGAACTCGTAGGTGTGCCCGGGCACGAGGTGGTCGGCGACCGCGCTGGTGCCGCTCCAGATCGTCGGTTGCCGTTCCACCGGATCGCGCTGCCCGGCGGTCACGTCCCGCTGCGAGACCCGGTATCTGATCCCGTCGCCGTCGATCGGCTCCCAGGCCAGGTTGATGGTGCCGTCGTCGGCCGGGGTGGCGGTGAGGCCGGTGGGCGTATCGTCCAGCGGCGGCGCCACCCGCAACAACCGGTTGGGGGAACCGACGCCGGGATCGCGGATCACGCCCGGCTCGGCCAGGCCGAGAAGCGCGGCGGACACCTGCTCGGGCCGGTAGTTCTTGTGTGCCTGCAGCACCAGCGCCGCCGCACCGGCGACGTGCGGTGTCGCCATGGAGGTGCCACCCGATACGCGGGATGAGGTGTCGTCCATGTTGCTGGCCGAGGTGATGCCGACGCCCGGCGCGAAGATGTCGACGCACGACCCGTGGTTACTGCGCGGGGCGCGCCTGTCGTCCTGGTCGGTGGCCGCCACGGTGATGACGTCTGTCAGGGCGGCCGGCACCTCCGTGCACGCGTCCACGTCGGCGTTGCCGGCGGCGGCGACCACGGTGATGCCCTTGTCGATCGCATCCTGCACTGCTTTGCCGAGCCGGTCCCGGTCCCGCGAGCGGGTAGCCACGCTGAGGCTGATGTTCATCACTGCGGGCAGGGCGGCGTGTTGGGTGATCCAGTTGACGCCCCCGGTCATCCTTGCGGCGGTCGTGGCCATCTGGCAACCGATCTGCACGTCGATGATGTGCGCCTTCTTCGCCACTCCGTAGCTCTTTCCACCGGCCGTGCCTGCCACGTGGGTGCCGTGCGCGCCGCACATTTCCACGTTGCGGGAGCGCTTTTCACCTCCTACGTCGGCCCGGCCACCGAAGTCGGTGTGGGTGGTCCGCACACTGTTGTCGAGGATGTACACGTGGACGCCCTCACCCATGGACGGAAAGACGAACCTGCCGTCCAGGGCGCCATCGATGCGGTCCAGGCCCCAGGAGGGTGGGTTTTCCTGGACGCCACCGCTGTCCGACGCCGAGACATCGCCGTCGTCGTCCAAGCTGACCGTGCGGTCCTCCTCGACCGCCTCGACGGCCGGGTCGGCGGCGAGTTCGCGCGCCCTCGCGTCGGTCAGGTCGGTGACCGAGAAGCCGCCGAGGGCCGCGCCGAAGACCCCGTCGAGGCTGCCGCCGTATCGAGCGACCAGGCGGGTTGCGATCTCCCGGATGCCGTACTCGCCGCTGGCCGCGCCGTCGCGCAGGTCGACGAGGTAGCTACCGGCCACGGCGGTGCCGTCCGGGGCCGGCAGGAATTCGCCCTGCTGGGTGGGCCCGCCGCGCGCGGTGGCCGACACCACGGTCGTCGGGGCGCTCTCGCCGTTGCCGTTCACCGCCGAGACGGCGTACTCGTACAGGTGCCCGTCCACCAGGCCGGCGTCGGTGAAGGACGGCGCCGCGACCTGGCCGGGCAGCCGGACCGGGTGGCTCTGCCCGTACGACAGGTCCCGCCGGTGGATGCGGTAGCCGGTGGCACCCGGCGAGGCGGTCCAGGTGAGCTGAACGTTGCGCTGCTCGTCGGCGGTGGCGGACAGCTCGGTCGGCGTCGGGGGCAGGGTCGCAGGGTCCGGCGCCGGCCGTGGCCAGGTGACCTCCACGAACCGGGGTCGGTAGAGGCGGGCGTCCGCCTGGTTGTCGGCGTTCGCCAGGCTGTTGACGTTGTACGACACGAGCAGCTTGCCCGGGCGTGCCAACTCGGGGTGCAGTCGGGCGTCGTACACGATGATCTCTTTGCCCGGCTGCGGTTCGGGCGCCCGGAAGAGGTGCACGGGTCCGCTGAAGGGGCCGGTCGGCGCCGGCGCGGTGTAGGCGACGGTGTCCGGGTTGAACACGAGGTTGCCGTCGACGGTGACCAGGAGGTACTGGTTTCCGATCTTCTGCACGCCGAAGGCGGTGGTGGTGCCGGCCATCAGCCGGGTGGCCTCCGACTCCTCGGCCGACCAGCCGTCGCCGGTCCAGAACTGCCACGGCCCGGCCAGCTCGCCGGCCGGCACCTTGGCGAGGTAGATCGGCTTCACCGGCCCCGAGTCGTTGACCAGCCGGGTGCCGTAGATGTAGGTGGTGTCGCCGTCCTCCAGGATGGCCGAGCCCCAGGCGATCCGGTCGGCCACCGGGAGCGGGGTGAGCGAGCGCAGGGTCAGTTCGGGCAGGTCGAACGAGGCGAGGGCGGTGCCGGTCAACTTCAGGTCGAGGGGATTCGGGCCGGAACGCAGGTAGTGGTTGTAGAGCACCTTGAGGGTGGAGTCCTCGACCGTGCCGTCACCGACCCAGTAGCCGGCGCTCGTGGGATCCCCGTCCCGCTCGGCGCCGACCAGGGACATCGGTTCGTCGACGCTGCCGCCGGTCAGCGTCTCGGAGAGGGTGGCGTCGTCCTGCACGACGATCGAATTGTGGATCATCGGCTGGAAGTCGGGACGTGATCCGTCGGGGTTGACCGAGCCGACGAAGGTGTCCGAGAACAGCCACACCATCCGGCCGTCGGGCAGCTTGACCGAGGCGGTGCTGTCGCCTCCGTTCCACCTGCCGCTGGTGTCTCCGTACGTGCGGAAGGCGTCGTTGAGTTGGGCCGCGGACATCCCGCCCGCAGGGATCTCGGCCTTCGCCACAGCGCCCGGCGCCAGCAGAATCGCCACCGTCACGAGCATCGCGACGGCGGCTCGCCGAGCCTTCGCCGCGAACATCACCTGGTTGTTGAGCGATACGCCCATCGGATACTCGCTGCGGTCGGTCGTCACGCTCGCCATCCACGAATAATGTGCCATCGATATGTGGAGCGGGGTGAAGGATCTGGACATCGAACGCAAGAATGTGGACAGTCACTCAGCGTCACCCGGGGGCGCGCGGCGGGCGCGTTAGGGAGGTCTGCGATGCCGGTCGAGGAACCGAGCGTGGCGATGCTGGCTTACCCGGGCGCGGGTAGCTTCGACTACGTCACGGTCAACGAGATCTTCGGCGTGGACTATGCGTACCGGTTCGGATCGTGGTACCGGACCAGGACGTGCGCCATCGAACCGGGGCAGATCGAGCTGGACGGCGGGATCACCGTGTCCGCCCCGTACGGGCTGGCCGAGGCGGAGGCCGCTGACCTCCTCGTCGTCCCGGGTTGGACGAGGGAACACGAGGTGCCACCCCGGCCGCTGCTGACCTCCCTGCTGCGGGCACACGGGCGCGGGGCCCGCATCATGTCGATCTGCACGGGGGCGTTCATCCTCGGCCACGCCGGCCTTCTCGACCATCGGCACGTCACCACCCACTGGACGACCGCACCGCTGCTGGCCTCGCTCTTCCCCGCCGCGACCGTGGATCCGCGGGCGCTTTTCATCGACGACACCGGCGTCCTGACCGCCGCCGGTATGTCCGCCGGTATTGACCTCGCCCTGCACGTGGTACGCGGGGACTACGGCGCGGACGTGGCTGCCGCGCTCGCCCGCAGGCTGGTGCTCTCCGGCTACCGCAGCGGCGGACAGGCCCAGTTCGTCGATTCGCCGCTCAGCCCCGATCCCGACGATCCGCTGCCGGAGTTGTTGGACTGGATGCGCGGCCACCTGGACCAGCCATGGTCGCTGCGATCGCTCGGCGAACGGGTGCACATGAGTCCGCGGACGCTGGCGCGGCACTTCCATCGGCTGACCGGAATGAGCCCACACCAGTGGCTCACCCGGGAGCGGGTGCTCGCCGCCCAGCGCATGCTGGAGGCCAGCGACGAGCCGATCGCACGGATCGCCACGCGGACCGGGATCGGGTCTACCGCCAACCTGCGGCACACCTTCCGGCGGGAACTCGGCACCTCACCCCAGGCGTACCGTGCCACGTTCCGTGCCCGCCGGACACCGCGATGAACGTGTGGATGGTCTTCGCGGATGTGTGCGGGGTGTGCACTCCAGCCGGTGCCCGGCCCGGCTACGTCGTTTGCTGCGCCTTCGTGACGACTTGAACGAAGGCGCGTACCAGGGCATTCTCTCCGCCTTTGCGCCACACCGGCGCGTAGTGCAGCACCGGTCCGTCGGTGATGGGCAGGAAGGTGATGTCGCCCCGTTGCCGGGTGGCTCCCACGTCCGATCCGATCGGGGACACGACGCTGCCGCCGGCGATCGCTTGGAAGGCCTCCTCGAGGGTGACGATGCCCAGTCCGCGCCGGACGGGCCGCCCGGCCGGGGTGGTGGACGGGGTGTGCGCCTCCCACACGTAGTCCGGAATGGGTCCCTCGGGGTAGACCACCGGATGATCGCCGAGATCCTCCATCTCGACGCTGCCCCGGCCGGCCAGCGGATGACCGGCGGCCACCGCCAGCACCAGCTTCTCGCGGTGCAGGACCGGCCCGACCGTGAGGTCTGGCTCGCGGATCGGCAGCCAGAGAATCCCGATGTCGACCGTACCGGCCCGCAGCGGCCCGAGCGGGTCGGTCGGCAGGATCTCGCGCAGGCGCAGCTCGCACTGCGGGTGCCGCTGCCGGAACAGGTCGAGGGTGGACTCGACCGACTGGTACTGGGTGGCCATCGTGCCGATGGTCAGCGTGCCGGCCTGGCCGCGGGCGGTGGCGGTGGCCTCCTCGATGCCGGAGATGATCTCGCTATAGCCGGCGCGGAGACGGTCGCGCAGCCGCTCGCCGAGCGGGGTGAGCCGAACGGCGCGGCTCGTACGCTCGAACAGGCCCCCGCCGATCCGGCGTTCCTGCTGTTTGATCGACTGACTGACCCGCGATTGGGACACGTGCAGACGCTCGGCCGTGCGACCGAAGTGAAGCTCTTCGGTCAGCGTCAGGAAGATCTCGATGTCGCGCAGCTCCACCAGACGGCCCTACCTTCGATCACTGCGGCCTGGGATTGGGCAGTCTACGGCCCCGCCGAGAACGGGCGGCACGAGCGTGGCTCGGACCACCGGCCGTCGCGGGGTCGTCGTCGATCGATCACCGCTGGCTAATGCGGCGATGCGATCTTCTGCGTTGTTCGGCCGGGGCGGCCGGGCGATGGTGAACGCATGAGCGAAAGCGTGATCGACATCGTGGCGGCGCCGGATCATCTCGGCATCCCACGCTGGCACGCTGTGACGTCGCCCGGTTTGGTGGCCGGGGTCGCCGAACTGCGGCCGGTCATGCCGTTCGAGTACGAACTGCCACCGCAGACCGCCCCGCAGCCGGGCACCCTCGAGCTGAACCTGTACGTACAGCCGCAGTGGCGTCGTCGAGGGATCGGATCGCGGCTGCTGGCCGCCGTCGGCGCACACGCCGTGGGCCGGCGGTTGATCGTGGAGACCGCCCCGGATTCCGCCGCGCAGTCGTTCTGTGAGCGGCACGGATTTCGGCGCACCGGATCCGGGAGCCATGATCTGCTCAGCTACTGCGATGTCCACCATGCCTGGCTGGGTGAGTTGGTCGATGTCGAGCACCCCGGATACCGACTGCGTCACTGGACCGGGGATCCGTGCGGCGCGACCAGCGTCGAGCAACTGCTCCGGCATCCGAGCGGGCCCGGTGCCGCGGTGGTGAGCGCCGCCGAGGCGGACGGCGGGGTGGCCGCCTATGTCGTGGCGATGACGGGCGCACTGCCGCAGGTCCGCGCCCGCCAGTACGGCCCTGCCGTGCTCGTCGGTGATCGCGGCCAGCGGCTGGGGCTGTGGGTGAATGCCGCTCTGCTCACCCGACTACGCGAGATCCATCCACACGTCGAGGAGATCGAGACCCGCACCGCCGACGAGGACTCCGACCTGGTCGCCCTGCGTCGACACCTGGGCTTCCGCCCATTAGGGCGGCGTCTCCGCTACGAACTCACCCTGCCGTAACCGGCGGCCCTGACTCCGATCCAGTGGCACGTCCGGGCCGACTCGTGCCCAAAGAATAGAGGTTTGTCATGAAAGATCCTGTCCGCCCTCGGACGTGGGCCGCCCCGGTCGGGAGCCGGGACCCGCCCAGTGATCCGGGTCGCCACCCGGCGGTCGCCACCTGCCCACGTCAACGTCAACGTCAAGGAGTTCACCACCGTGCCCGTCAACCTCTCCACCCAGGACAAACTCACGCTTCGCACGGCCGCGTACGGTGCGGTCGCACTGCTGTCGGCCGCCGGAGCCGCCGGCGGCTCGCCGCACAAGATCGCCACCGATGGGTCCATCGCCCTGGCCTCGGCAACCGGCCTGGTCGGGCACGTGCTTGCGGAGAAGTCCACGGGCGTCGACCTGAACGGCAGGTCGGTGGCCGAGCTTGCCGACCGCGTGCTGCCCGCCCTGACCGAGGCGATGCGCCTGCTCGCCGAGCAGGCTCCGGCCGAGGCCGACAACTTCCGCCGCACCGTCGTCGTCGCCCTCGACGCCGCCGTCCGTACCCGTCAGGGCGCACCCGGTCCAACCGTCGCCGAGATGACCAACAAGATCACCGCGGCGCTCGACGCCGCCGCGGTCACCCCGGAGGTGACCACGTGACGATCCCGGCGATCTCGGTCTCGGGCCTGCGCAAGGCGTACAAGGACAAGACCGTCCTCGACGGCGTCGACTTCGACGTCCACGCCGGCACGGTGTTCTGTTTGCTCGGCCCCAACGGCGCGGGCAAGACGACGACGGTGAACGTGCTGACCACCCTGGTCCAGGCCGACGGCGGCACGGTCCGGGTCGCCGGCCACGACCTTGCCACCGACGCCAAGGCGGTCCGCGCGGCCATCGGCGTCACCGGCCAGTTCGCGGCCGTCGACGAACTACTGACCGGACGCGAGAACCTCCAGCTGATGGTGGACCTCAACCGGAGGGTCGCCGGCGGCGGCGCGCGAATCGTCACGGACCTGCTGGACCGGTTCGAGCTGACCGCCTCGGCGGACAAGCCGACCTCCACCTACTCCGGGGGCATGCGTCGCAAGCTCGACCTGGCGATGACGCTGGTCGGCGATCCGCGGATCATCTTCCTCGACGAGCCGACGACGGGCCTGGACCCGCGCAGCCGCCGCACCATGTGGTCGATCGTGCGTGACCTGGTCGCCGACGGCGCAACCATCTTCCTCACCACGCAGTACCTGGAGGAGGCCGACCAACTCGCCGACCGCCTCGCGGTGCTCGACCAGGGCCGCCTGGTCGCCCAGGGCACGCCGGAAGAGCTCAAACGCCTCATCCCCGGAACACACGTACGGCTGCGGTTCTCCACCGCCGCCGAACTCGACGCCGCCGCGGGGATCTTCCCCGAGGCCACCCGAGACGACGACGCGCTGGCCCTGCGGGTTCCCGCCGACGGCGGCACGAAGTCACTGCGGGCCCTGCTGGACCGGCTCGACGAGCACTCCCTCAGCGCCGAGGAATGCTCCGTGCGCACCCCGGACCTCGACGACGTTTTCCTCGCCCTGACCGGCCACGCCACGGAGGTCGACACGAAATGAGCGCCCAGTCCCATTCGCTGGTCATGCTGCGCCGCAACCTCAAACACCTCACCCGGAACCCGACCTCGGTGTTCAACGCCGTCCTGATGCCGATCATCATCATGCTGATGTTCGTCTACATGTTCGGCGACGCCTTCAGCGTCGGCATGGACTACATCGACTACGCGACGCCGGGCCTGATCCTGCTGGCCGTCTGCTACGGGCTGGGAGCCACCGCGACAGCGGTGAACTCCGACATGACCAAGGGCATCATCAACCGGTTCAAGGCCATGGACGTCTCCCGCGGCGCGGTGCTGACCGGCCACGTCGTCACCAGCGTGCTGACCAACGTGATCGCCATCGCGGCGCTCGTCGGAGTGGCCTTCCTGCTGGGGTTCAGCCCGGAGGCGGGCCTGACCGACTGGCTCGCCGTGGGTGGTGTCGTCGTGCTGCTCGCCTTCGCGGCGGGCTGGTTCACTGTCGCGCTGGGACTCTCGGCGAAATCGCCGGAGACGGCGGGCATGGCCGCCGTGCCGCTGGTCATGCTGCCATTCTTCAGCAGCGCGATCGTCCCGGCGGAGAAGATGGGGCCGGGCCTGCGACAGTTCGCCGAGTACCAGCCGTTCACGCCGATCATCGAGACCGTGCGCGGCCTGCTCGACAGCGCGCCTGACACCACCGACGCGGCCGTCGCAGTCGCCTGGTGCGTGGCGATCGCCCTCGTCGGCTACCTGTGGGCGCGTTCCGCCTTCACGAAGCGAGCGTGACCCGGGCCGGTGTGGGGCGTTGCGGCGCCGTCTCGGTGAACGTGATCCGACGAGGCGGCGCCGCAACGAATCGAGAGCCCTTGCGCTCGGCACCCGGCCGTCGCGGCCGAACGCCGGATGGGAGCACTCGTCGCCCATGCCGACGTCCGCTACCCGATGCCCGGTTCCGGCCACCACGCCTTGGCCGGCACCTTCGCACCCGACCTCACCCTGCACACCGACCGGGGCATCACGGCACGTCGCCTGGGCCGCGACGCTCGACGAACCCACCGCCACCGCCGAGGCCACGTTGCGAGAAAGGCTCTCCCGCTGGTTCGGCACACCTGCAAAGCACAGGGGAGGCTCCAGGAGTCCGGCGGCCTGGACGGCGTAGCCGCCGGCCAGGGCGAAGCCGTATCGTTCGGCTGCCCCGAGCCCGGTGCGGGCGAGGCGTTCGTGGAAGGGATCCACCGCTACGCCGCGTTGCTGCGGGTTGCGGCGAGTTCGGGCAAGGCATCCTTCCAGCGATCGCGGAGCTGGGGCGGCAGCCAGAGGGTGGGCGGCCAGAGCCGCCGGAGCAGGTCAGCGTCGAGCCAGGTGTTCAGATCCTCGACGGTACTGGCATCCTGCGCGGGCTGCGGTTGGTTGCTCGTCGGACCTCCGGTCGTAGCGCCTGGCGGATCGCCTCCCGGCCGTATCCGGCTCTTCGTCATGTCTCTGTGGCCGCAAGGTGATCGCGATGGTCGGGACTGACCGCGACGTCGGCGTTGGTCGTTACTCGCGGACCAGTCCCGGTGGCAGCGCGTCTTCGCCGGGTCGTACCTGGCGGGCGTTGGCCACGGGGTCGCGTTCGAGGGCGTGGATCACGGGTGTCGGGCCGCCGACGCAGGTCCAGGTGTCGTCCCAGAGCGCGGAGACCAGCCATGACCGGTCGGCGGGGAAGAACAGATCGGGTAGCGCTCCGCGGCCGTGGCGCATGTGCCCACCGGTGCGCCAGGTGAGGGCCTGCTCGGGACCGGCCTCGACCAGCACGTACGGCCAGTCCCAGTAGAGGAACACCCTCCGGGCGTGGGGGAAGACGACGTCGTGGGCGCCGGTGTCGAGGTAGGCCAGCAACCAGGGCTGGTCCGGAGTGTGCGTGATGAGGTCCTCGACCAAGGCGTGCTCGTAGCTGGCGACGGTGACGTCGTCGGCCTGGTACGTGGTGGCGTAGGCATCGAAGACCGGCGGGATGGCGGTGGTGATCGAGACGCCGGCAGTGGTGTGACCAGCGATCCAACTCACGTCGGCGGCGGTGCCGATGCGCCAGCTCCGCCCGTCCTTGCTGACCTGCACCCCGCCATTCAAGCCGCTGCAGCGTCGGTTGGCCAGGAGCCAGACCGGTCGTGCAACGGCGGCCGGCGACGGCGGCAGGCTGGGACAACGATGATCGGGGGAAGGTTGCCACTCCCTGCCACCTCAGGTAAACCCCAGGTCGCTAGACTGTGCCCTCGCGCCCTCGTAGCTCAGGGGATAGAGCATCGGTTTCCTAAACCGTGTGTCGCAGGTTCGAATCCTGCCGGGGGCACCAGGTAACAGCCTTGATCATCGATCACTGATCCGCCTTCCGGGGCTTACGTGCCCGCTGCGTGCCCGATCGCCTTGCAACCTTCGACCGGCTCGCGTCCAGGTGCTCAGATGGGTGGGCCGCCGATCATGGGGCGTCACGTCGTTCAATCCAGCCGACCGTAGGGCGATGTTGAAGCGACGGCGGAATCCGTGATGGCTCTGCTGCCGTGCTGCCGTGCTGGTGTGCGACTGTCGACCGGGGAAGACGAACACATCCGGCACGTCGGGCAGCGTCGCCAGGTGTCGACGCAGCGCCAGCGCTCCCCCGATTCGCATGCCACCGTAGGCCAGCAGTAGGACCAGGACGCGGTCGGGAAGGTCGCAGGCGGCGGCGAGCTTGCCGACCTGGGCGATGGTGGCTCCGCCCCGAACCCCGACCCTCCTCAGAGATCCGCTTTAACGGCCAAAGACCCAAGGAAGCACGTCGGCGATCATGGATTACGCGATCGTAGCCACGCGAAGGCCGCATGGCGCGGGCAACTACCCATCACCACATCCGACAGCGATAGACAACACCGACAGTCGTCCGGTCTCGAACGCGGCCCTCTCATCCGCCGTCAGCTCGTAGTACGAAAATCGCGGCTGACTCGTCATCCAGCGCTTGACGTGCACGAAACAGCCGTGCCACTCGCCGTGACCGATCAACTGGAAGCCGCGGAAGTCTGGATTCTTTGTCGGAGCGCTGACGACAAGTCCAGGTCCCGAGACGCGAGCAAGGGCGTCATCATCCGGAGGTCCGACGAAGATCGCGACTGCGGCGCGAACCTCGGCAGGCGCCGTACCAGGATCAATGTAGTCGTGCACTCGTTCGTAACCGCGCACGCTGACCTGAGACACATAGCGTTGAGCCGGGGTCCCAACGGGATCCTGCAACTTGAGCACGCCGAAACAGCCGGCGGCAACCGCGGCAAACGACAGCAGCCAGATACGTCGGCGTCGCGAACGTACCGCGATGCGCCCGTCAGCGGCATCGTCGGATCCAGGCACGACGAAACAGTAGGCCAACCGAGCCACGCATGGGTGGGCGCAAGGTCAAGAGCGCTGGACGGACCGGACCATCCTGGGCCGCCCACGGGCCAGTAGCCGCGAGGCCCAGCGGTCACGAGCGGGCACCGATCACTGATCCTCCTTCAGCGATTGGGCAGTCAGAAGTGACGGCGATCACACGGGGTTGGGACCCGATCCGGTGGGGCGCGTCGTCTTACCGGGTGTGAGACGAGGCATGGACGCAGCTGACGAGGGTGAACTCGTACGCCGAGTGGCCCGTGGAGATCGGCGCGCGTTCGACGAGCTCTACCGGCGTACGGTGCCCTGGCTGGAGGTGCGCCTGCGCCGGCGGTGCGCCGATCCGGACATGGTCGCCGAAGTCCTGCAGGACACGTACCTGACGGTCTGGCGGGCTGCGGGCAGTTTCGCCGGAGTGCCGGCGGCGCGCGGCGGGGGGAGCGCGGTGGGTTGGTTGTGGACCATCGCCGCCCACCGTCTGGTCGATGCGTTCCGGCGCCGGGCGCGCCGGGCCCGGGTGCCGCAGGTGCAGCTGATGCCGGACACGGCCCCGGCGGCCGAGGACGAGGTGATGGCCGCCCGGGTCGGCCAGGAGTTGGAGCAGGCCCTGCTGGTCCTTCCGCCCGAGGTGCGGGCCGCGCTGCGGGCGACGGTCCTCGACGGGCTTTCCATGCGGGAGGCGTCGGTGTTGCTGGGCGTACCGGAGAACACCGTCAAGTCCCGGGTCCGCCGCGCCCGGATCGCCCTGCGGGAGGCTCTGTCATGACGACCACCCATCCCACGATGTCCCAGATAGAGCGGTACGCCGCCGGGGATCCCGGCCTCGACGAGCCCAGCGTCTGGGCGGTCGAGGTGCACCTTGAGGACTGCGGTGACTGCCGCGCCCGGCTGGCCGGTGCCACCACTGTCGACACCCGGACGTTGATCGATCGCGTCGCGATGAACCTGGACTGGGAGATCGCCGCCACATCCGCTCCCGCCGGCCGCAGCCGGCCCTGGTCCGTGCTGCGCCACCGCTGGTTCGTCGGCACGCTGTTGCCGTGGCTGGCGATGACCGCCACGGTGCTCGCCTCCGCCGCGCTGCTCGGTGAACTGTGGGCGGGGCGGCCCTCGCTGGTGCTGCTGATCGCACCGCTGGCTCCGCTGCCCGGCGTGGCGGTCGCCTGGCATCGGCGTGCCGATCCGGCCTGGGAACTGATTGCCGCCACTCCCGCCATCGGTCTGACGATGTTGCTGCGGCGTACTGCGGCGGTGCTGGTCTTCGTCATTCCCGCTCTCGCCGTGGCTGGTGTGCGCACCGGGGTGTCACTTGCTCTGATGCTGCTGCCGTGCCTGGCCTTCACCGCCGCCACGCTGCTGCTGGGGACGCTTGTCGGCGTACGCCGGGCCGCGATCGGACTGATCGCGATCTGGACGCTCGTCGTGATCGCTCCGAGTTTGGCCGCAGCTCGGCTCCCGGTGGTCCTGGCCGCCGACAGTGCCGGCATCTGGGCACTGGCCACGCTGCTGCTGACCGTCATGGCCCTCCTCCGGGTCAACGGACTCCGTCGACTCACCCACCACGACTAGACAGCTCCCACCGTGCCCAGACGACTCCTGCCTTGCCTGGGCAGCTCCGACCTGCGAAAGAGGCGGCGTCGCTGCCGCGCTGCCGATCAATGAAGGAGACGATGATGATGCGTGCCGTGAGTGCGGCCGAAACGGCCGTCACCACCCATCCGTGGGAGGTGCACGCCGAGGGTCTACGGGTCCGGGCGGGGCGTCACCTTGCCGTGGACGGTCTTGACCTGGCCCTGCCCTCCGGGGTGCATGGGCTGCTCGGCCCGAACGGTGCGGGGAAGACCACTCTGATCCGGGCTCTGGCGACTGTCCTGAACCCCGCCGGGGGGCGGCTGACCCTGCTCGGACACTCGGTCGACAGCCGATCCGATCTGCGATCGCTCCGTCGTAACCTCGGTTACCTGCCGCAGCACTTCGGCTTCTATCCGCGGTTCACGGTCCGCGAGTTCGTCGGGTACATGGCGTGGCTCAAGGAGATGCCGAAGGCCGAAGTCGCGGCGGCCGTGCAACGGTCGATCGACCGGGTCGGGCTGACCAGCAAGGCCGATGCCCGACTCAAGACTCTCTCCGGTGGCATGCTGCGCCGGGCCGGGATCGCGCAGGCCATCGTCAACGATCCGCAGCTCCTGCTGCTCGATGAGCCGACCGTCGGCCTCGACCCGGAACAGCGGCTCGACTTCCGCGAGCTGCTGCGTGATCTCGGCACCGACAGTTGCGTGCTGGTCTCCACCCATCTGGTGGAGGATGTGGTGGCCGCCTGCACCGACGTGCTCGTTCTCAACGAGGGCCGCCTGGTGTGGCAGGGTACCCCCGAGGGGCTGACCATGCAGGGCGACCAGGGTGACGCCGGTGACAGCCCGGCCGAGCGCGGCTACTCCGCCGTCCTCCGCCGGCACCGCGCGGAGGCCGCCCGATGACCGTTCTGGGAATCGAACTACGTCGGTCCGCGGCGCTCGGTGCCGGGCTGATCACGGTGGTGGTCGGGGTCGGTGCGCTCTATCTGGCGACCGGACGCTGGTCGAGTGGCTGGATGGCGTTGGCCATGACCGTCCGCGAATACCTGCTCCTGTTGTGGCCGCTGGCGCTGGCCGCCGGGGCCTGGCAGGGCCGCCGTGAGCACCGGGCGAAGGTGGGCGAGCTGTTCACCACCACCGCCCGGCCACGCGCACAGCGGATGCTGCCGGTCCTCGGTGCGATGGCACTCACCCTCACGGTCGCCTACCTGCTGGTGACCGTGGCGGGCATCGGCTGGATCGCCTCCACCGCCCGGCACGTGCCCCTGCTGAACTTCGCGGTCGTCACCGGTGTCGGTGCGATGTCACTGATCGGTGCGGCGTGGCTCGGACTCGGCATCGGGCGTATGCTTCCCGCCCTGGTGACCGCCCCGGCGCTGGCGGTGGCCGGCGTCCTGCTGATCTTCCTCAGCGTCATCCGGCTTCCGGACTGGTTGGCCGCGGCGGTCTCCCCGGTCCACGGCACCCTTCCGTTCCACGCCTACCAGACGATCGACAATCGGGTCAGCGCTGCGCTCGCGATCTCGATGGCCGCACTCGCCACCGCTGGGATGCTGTTGTTCGTGGCCGATGGCTGGCGCACCCGTACGGCAGCGCTGGTGCCGGTGGTGCTCGGGCTCCTTGTGGCGACAGCGGTCGTACCCAGGGACGAAGGCGTGCTCAACTGGCCGGTCGACCCGGTTGCGCGGGAACTGCTCTGCACCGACGACACTCCGACGGTCTGCGTCAGCCGGGTCAACGCCAATGTGCTCGACGCCCTGACTCCGCTGGCCCGGGAGGGTTTGACGGCGTTGGCCAAACTGCCGGACGCGCCCACCGCTGTGTACGAGGACACCCGCACGTTCATGACTGACGAGGTCAGTTCGCCTGAGGACGGCGTCGTCAGGATCCAGGTACGAATTGACAAGCGTGGCGGGCTCGCGCACCCGGCCGCCGTGGTTCCCGAGATTGTCCGTGGGCTGGGTGTCCAGTACGACGGGCGGTGCGAGAACCGTAACGAGGTGGTCGAACGGGCGGCGGCCTACTGGCTTCTGGAGCGCGAACCGCGGTCAGACGTCGGAGTGGTTCCCGGGATGATCGAGGAGGACCCCGAGATCAACCCCGCGGCGGTCGCGCTGTGGCAGGGATTGCGCGCACTGCCCGAGGACGAGGCGCTGGCCCGGGTCACAGCGGTCCGTGATGCCCTCCGGACCTGCGCCGACGTCACCGGCATCCTGTCCGGGGCTGCCCGGTGACCTGGATGCTGCTGTACCTGCGCTCGCGGCGCGTACCACTGGCCCTGATTGCGGCCGTCGGCGGCGCGGCAGTGGTGTGGGGCCTGTGCCTGGCCTTCGCCAAGGAGCGGGACGTGACTGCGATGGTGGTGGTGATGACCGTCCTGCTGATGGTCGCGGTGCTGTCGTCCACCCTCGCCGGTCCCGACGAGAACCTGGACCGCACCGCGTCGATGCGTTGGCCCTGGCGGCGTGCGGTGCACCTGCTCGCCGGCCTGGTGGTCGTCCTCGTGGTCCTGCTCGTCACGTGGTACACCGGGGCCCGGTTCGGGCCGGCCGCGCTGGTGGCCCGTGACGCCGCGGGCCTGCTGGGGCTGACCGCCCTGTGCGCGACCGTGGTCGGTGCCGCCAGATCGTGGTTCTTGCCGTTGGGCTGGACCACTGTCGCGGTCATGTACCCCCAGCAGGGTGTCTGGGGCGCAACGGCGACGTGGCCGGGACAGCCAGCCGAGAGCGATGCCGCCATGCTGATTGCCGCGGTACTCGCCCTCGGCGGGTTGATCGCCTACTCGATCGTCGGTCCGGCTCGGCGCTAGGCGTCCGGGTAGCTGAAGGTGTCGCCCGGGCGATCTACGAGCGGCATCAGCTCGTGGACAGTTGGGTGGCGGTGTTCACCACCTGGTCGATCAGGCCGTAGTTCCGGGCCTCCTCGGCGGTGAACCAACGGTCCCGGTCCCAGTCCTGCTGGATCTCGGCCAGGGTGCGGCCGCTGTGCTGGGCGATCAACTCCTGCATCGTCCGCTTGACGTGCAGCATGTTCTCCGCCTGGATGGTGATGTCGGAGGCGGTACCACCCATGCCGCCGGAGGGCTGGTGCATCAGGATCCGGGTGTGCGGCAGCGCGTACCGCTTGCCGGCCGTGCCGGCGCAGAGGAGGAACTGGCCCATCGAGCCGGCGAGCCCCATGGCCAGGGTCGCCACATCGTTGCGGACGAAGCGCATGGTGTCGTAGACCGCCATTCCGGCGCTCACCGAGCCGCCGGGCGAGTTGATGTAGAGGGTGATGTCCCGCTCCGGGTCCTCGGCGGCGAGCAGCAGGATCTGGGCGCAGATCCGGTTGGCGATCTCGTCGTTCACCTCGCTGCCGAGGAAGACGATCCGCTCTCGTAGCAGCCGTTCGAACACCTGGTCGCCGAAGGTCCGCTGGCCGTCGTCGAGCATTGTGATCATGGTCAACCTCCACCCGCCGGCGGCGACGTCGAGCGCTCGGGGACCGGCCCCTTCAGCCTGCGGGATGCCGCCGGACTTCAACCAGCCGTTCTGCTCGGGGCAGATCCGCCCACGGCAGAACGACGGCGACCAGCCGCCAGTTCAGGTCATTCCTCGGAGGAGACAACAATGTCTGGTGGCCTCACCCTCGGTGACTGCCGACGGTGGTCCGAGCGGCGGTCGTCCGCCGGGCGGCTCGCGTACGTGCTCTGGGCCGGTGCAGCGGGCCGAGGGACGACCGGGTGGTCGACCTGCGACGGAGCAGCGGACCCCGGGCGACGAGGTGGATCGGACCGACCGGGTCGGCGAAGGCGATGACCCTGATTCCGCCGGCCGACCCGCCGCCGGTCAGCCCACCGCCCTTGAGTTCGCCGCCGGTCGGGCCGGCGGCACCGATCCGCCCGACCGGGCCGGTCCAGCCCGGATAGGGACCGTTGCCGCCCAGCCCTGCGGTGAGGTCCGCGCCGAAGCCGACGGCGTTGAGTCGGGCGACCGGCTGGGCGGATCCGTCCGTACCGCGGCCAGCGGGCGCGGTCGCCGGGTCGCCGCGCCGGGTGGCCGGGACGTTACCGGCCCGGACATGGCCGGCCGGGCCGGTGGCCGGCAGTCGGCGTTCGACCCGCCGAAGCTCGTCGCGAACCTCCTCCAGCAGATCCGAGAGGTGCAGGCCGAGCGCCCGGCAGATCGCCGCGAGAACCTCGGAGGACGCCTCCTTGCGCCCGCGCTCTACCTCGGACAGGTACGGCACGGAGACCCCGGCGGCTTGGGCGACCTCCCGCAGCGTGCGGCCCTGGTGCTGGCGCTCGCGGCGCAGTACCGCGCCGATCACCCGTCTCAGCAACGACATACGGGCCTCACTCTCGCCGCTCCTGCGCTGACCGTCCCATCATGCCCGTCCGCCGCCGCGTTCGCCGTACCGGTCCATTGACGCCACCCCGCCGTGCGGTTCCCGGGTCAGCCGCTATGTTGTGGACGTGCAGGCGACCGACGCGGGGCAGGACCCCAGGTGATCCACTTCCCCGCGCAGCGGCGAGGCCCGCTCAGCGCGCTGAGCATCCGGCTGGCCGCCGCCATCGGGCTGGTCCTCGCCGTGGTGGCTGTGGTCTACCTCGAACGGGAGCAGTACCGCGACAACAACGGGGACGGCCTGACGCTGCTGGACTGCTTCTACTATGCGGTGGTCTCGCTGTCGACCACCGGATACGGCGACATCGTGCCGATGACCCAGCAGGCCCGGCTGGTCAACATCGTGTTCGTCACCCCGGCCCGGGTGCTGTTCCTGATCATCCTGGTCGGTACCACCCTCGAGGTCCTGACCGAGCAGTACCGGACCGGCCGTCGCCTGCACCGGTGGGAGAGAAAAGTGAAGGACCACGTCATCATCTGCGGCTACGGCACCAAGGGCCGTAGCGCGATCTCGGCACTGCTGGAGAACGGGCTGGACAAGTCCCGGATCGTGGTGGTGGAACGTGCCGGTCCGGCCTTGCGGCAGGCTACCTCGAACGGGCTGGTCGCCATCGAAGGTTCGGCGACCCGATCGTCCGTGCTCAACCAGGCCCACGTACGGACCGCCAAGGCAGTGATCATCGCAACCGACAGCGACGACGCGTCGGTGCTGGTGGCGCTGACCGTACGTCAGCTCACCGCCGGCCAGGTCCGGATCATCGCCGCGGCCCGGGAGGCGGAGAACGCCCCACTGCTCAAGCAGAGCGGGGCGCACCACGTGATCGTCTCCTCGGCGACCGCCGGCCGGCTGCTGGGCCTGTCGACGTCGGCGCCACCGCTGATCGACGTGGTGGAGGATCTGCTCACCCCGGGTCAGGGCATGGCGCTGGCCATGCGCTCCGCGGAACGCAGCGAGGTCGGCAGGTCGCCCCGGGAACTCGACACCCTGGTCATCGCGCTGGTCCGGCGGGGCAAGGTGGTCACCCTGGCGGACCGGGCAGGCGCGGTCATCGAGACCGGGGACATGCTCGTGCACGTACGCGACGACCGCCCCACCGCCAACACCCTGCCCTGAGCGACGGTCGACTACCACCGGGCCCGAAAACGTCGACCGGGCCGTCCCGAGGGAACGGCCCGGCCGCGCTGGTCACGGCACGGGTCAGCCGACGATGGTCCAGGTGTCGCCGCTGCCCAACAGCCCGGCCAACTGCTGCTCCGGGCTCTCGGTGACGGTCGCCCGGGCGTCGGCCAACTGCCCCTGCACCACGCTGTCGTACGACGGCCGGCGCACCGAGCGGAACACGCCGATCGGGGTGTTCCGCAGGTCGAAGCCGGGCAGCCGGGACAGCGCGAACGCGTACGCCGGGTCGTCGACCGTGGCGTCGTGTACGACGATCTCCTCCGCCGGGGTCGACGCGGTCTCGCGTACCTCCAGGCCGAACCCGCCGGGCGGGTGTACGACGCAGAACTGCCCGTCCTTGCCGAACGTGATCGGCTGGCCGTGCTCCAGTCGGATCAGGTAGTCGTCGCGGGTGCCCGGCTCCTTGAGCTGCTCGAAGGCCCCGTCGTTGAAGATGTTGCAGTTCTGGTAGATCTCCACGAAGGCGGAGCCGGAGTGCTCGGCGGCGGCGCGTAGCACCGACTGCAGGTGCTTACGGTCGGAGTCGATGGTCCGGCCGACGAAGGTCGCCTCCGCGCCGAGCGCCAACGACAGCGGGTTGAACGGCGCATCGGCCGAACCAACCGGCGTCGACTTCGTGATCTTGCCGACCTCGGAGGTGGGCGAGTACTGCCCCTTGGTCAGCCCGTAGATCCGGTTGTTGAACAACAGGATCTTGAGGTTGACGTTGCGGCGCAGCGCGTGGATCAGGTGGTTGCCGCCGATGGAGAGGGCGTCGCCGTCACCGGTCACCACCCATACCGACAGGTCCGGCCGGGAGACCGACAGGCCGGTGGCGATCGCCGGCGCCCGCCCGTGGATCGAGTGCATCCCGTAGGTGTTCATGTAGTACGGGAAGCGCGACGAGCAGCCGATCCCGGAGACGAAGACGGTGTTCTCCCGGGGGATGTTCAACTCCGGCATGAACTGCTGGACGGCGGCGAGGATCGCGTAGTCGCCGCAGCCGGGGCACCAGCGCACCTCCTGGTCGGACTTGAAGTCCTTGGCGGTGAGCTTGAGAGCGACGGGCTCAGACATTCTTCAGGACCTCTTCCAGCATCGTCTCCAGCTCGGCGGCGGTGAACGGCAGGCCGCGGACCTGGTTGTAGCCGATGGCGTCGACCAGGTAGCGACCCCGGATCACGTGCGCGAGCTGGCCGAGGTTCATCTCGGGGATGACCACCCGGTCGTAGGAGCGCAGCACCGCACCGAGGTTGGCCGGCATGGGGGCCAGGTGCCGCAGGTGCGCCTGCGCGACCGGCAGGCCGCGCTGGCGCAGGGCGCGGCAGGCGGCGCCGATCGGGCCGTACGTCGAGCCCCAGCCGAGCACCAGCACCCGGGCGTCGCCGTCCGGGTCCTCGACCTCGACGTCCGGCACCGGGATGGTCTCGATCCGGGCCGCCCGGGTCCGCACCATGTAGTCGTGGTTCGCCGGGTCGTACGAGATGTCGCCGGTCTTGTCGGCCTTCTCCAGCCCGCCGATGCGGTGTTCGAGACCGGGGGTGCCCGGTACGGCCCACGGCCGGGCCAGCGTCTGCGGGTCGCGAAGGTACGGCAGGAAGGTCGTGCCGTCCTCGCTGTTGGGCGCGGTGGCGAACTCGACCCGCAGGTCCGGCAGGGAGTCGACCTCGGGCAGCAGCCACGGCTCGGAACCGTTGGCGACGTAGTTGTCCGACAGCAGGATGACCGGGGTGCGGTAGGTCAGCGCGATCCGCGCCGCCTCCAGCGCGGCGTGGAAGCAGTCGGACGGGGACTTCGGCGCGATCACCGCCACCGGTGCCTCGCCGTGCCGGCCGAACAGCGCCATGTTCAGGTCGGCCTGCTCGGTCTTGGTCGGCATGCCCGTCGACGGGCCGGCCCGCTGCACATCCACGATCACCAGCGGCAGCTCCAACGCCACCGCGAGGGAGATGGTCTCGCCCTTGAGCGCCACGCCGGGGCCACTGGTGGTGGTCACGCCGAGCGCGCCGCCGTACGAGGCCCCGAGCGCCGCGCCGATCGCGGCGATCTCGTCCTCGGCCTGCATGGTGGTGACGCCGAACCGCTTGTGCTTGCTCAGCTCGTGCAGGATGTCCGAGGCCGGCGTGATCGGGTACGCGCCGAGGAAGACCGGCAGGCCGGAGCGGACACCCGCGGCGACGATGCCGAGCGACAGCGCGGCGTTGCCGGTTATGTTGCGGTAGGTCCCCGGCGGCATCTTGGCCGGCTTGACCTCGTAGCGGACGGCGAAGTCCTCCGTGGTCTCGCCGAAGTTCCAGCCGGCCTTGAAGGCGGCCACGTTCGCCGCGACCAGCTCGGGCCGCTTGGCGAACTTGCGTTCCAGGAACCGCAGGGTCGACTCGTACGGCCGGGAGTACATCCAGCTGAGCAGGCCGAGGGCGAACATGTTCTTGGCCCGCTCGGCGTCCTTCTTGGACACGTCCAGCTCGGTCAGCGCGCCGATCGTCATCGAGGTCAGCGCGACCGGATGCACCGCGTACCCGGCGAGAGTGTCGTCGTCGAGCGGGCTGCTCGCGTAGCCGACCTTGGCCAGGTTGCGCCGGGTGAACTCGTCGGTGTTGACGATGATGTCGGCGCCCCGGGGCAGGTCGGCGAGATTCGCCTTGAGCGCCGCCGGGTTCATCGCGACCAGGACGTTCGGCGCGTCACCCGGGGTGAGGATGTCGTAGTCGGCGAAGTGCACCTGGAAGCTCGACACCCCCGGCAGGGTCCCGGCGGGAGCCCGGATCTCGGCGGGGAAGTTGGGCAGCGTGGAGATGTCGTTGCCCAGCTGCGCCGTTTCCGAGGTGAACCGGTCGCCGGTCAGCTGCATGCCGTCGCCGGAGTCGCCGGCGAACCGGATGACCACCCGTTCGAGCTGGCGGATCTGCTTGCTCACGGCCGCACCTCGCTTCGTAGCGCGCCGTGGCGCGGCCGGCTGAACTGGATGGTGACCTCGCCTTGCCCGGCCACGAGACCTCCTTGACGCGCCGCTGTACCGGCCGTCCGTCACCGTCCGGCCCGCCTGTCCTTCCCTCACCGAGAGCCTACGTCGGATCGAGGGCGCACCCTGCCCGGAGGTCCGCCGACTGGGATCGAAAACTGAGGGTTTATGTGATAACTTGCGGTGTTTCGCCGTGGCCGCCGTAATCCATATCACCGCACGTCCCAGCCGGGTCGGTCCTGCGTCCGGGCCGGCCGTCGGGCCCGGAACCAAATTCCGCTGTCCGATTCCGGCGCGCCCCCCAGGGGCTGGTTCGCCTCGATCCCGAGCGTCGCAGCGGTGGTCTCCGCGCCGCCAGTCCGCGACGCGCCGGCCCGGCGCCGCAACCGCGCCGTGGCCAGCCCGACGGCGAGGACCGCCAGCAGCGCCGACACCGTGACCAGCAGCATCGCCGTGCGTTGTCTCGACAACGACCCCCCGGTGTCACCCGGTGCCACCCCGGCCGGGGGCAGGCTCGGCGACGTCGCTGGCGGCGGCACCACCGCGAGCTGCTCAGGTGACGCCGCGGTGATCCGGAAGCTGAGCTGCATCCGCCGGTCGGCACCGTTGCGCGGGTCGAGCCGGCCGATCACCGCTCCGGACAGCGGTGCGCTGCGCAGCGCCTGCGGCGTCGCCGTCACCGGCAACCTGACCTCCTCCGTACGCCCCGACCGGACGGTGCCGAGCTCGCAACGGGTACGCGTTGCCGCCGCGGCGACGCAGCCGGCAGGTGGCGTCGTCACCGTGACCCCGGCGGGCAGCAGCACGTCGACCCAGCCGCTGGCGTCGGCCCGACCGGTGTTGCCGAGCCGGACGAGGAATCCTTCGCTGGCACCGTCGACGTCGAAGGTGACCTCGCCGGCCGACATGGTGATCCCAGGCGCCGGTGGGCCGGGCGGAAACAGCACGGCGAAGCCCTCGTCGTCACTCGCGGTGCCGGCCGCGCCGGTGGCCGTCACCCGTACCGAGCCGGCCAGCGGCATGTTGCGCCAGGCGTCGCCGTCGACCCGGATCCGCAGGCGGGTGCTGAACTGCGCGCCGGGTGCGGTGGTCCACTGCCCGCAGCGGTACTCCCGGTTCCCGTCGGCGGCGCAGCCGTCCGTGCCGGCGTCGGTGAGTCCGGCCGGCAGGGTGTAGGCGAGGCGGACGCCGGCGTTCGCGCTGCCGGTGTTGGTGACTGTCACGTTCAGGGTGGCCACCGTGCTGGCCGCATTCCAGTAGCCGGCCGGCAGGGTGACGTCGCCGGTGGTGACCTTCACGCCGGCCGACACGGGCGGTGCGACGGTGGGCGCGGGCGGCCGGGACGGCGGGGAGTAGGTGGGCTGGGGCGGTGCCACGGTCGCGGCCGGCGGACCGCTGCTCGGGGCCGGTCCGCCGGTGGTGGCACCGGGTGTGGGTGTCGTCGACGGCGCGGCGGGCGTACTCGTCTCGACCGGCGGCTCGACCGTCGGTGGCGGCGACGTCGGCTCGGGCTCGCCGGTCGGCTCGGCCGGTGGACTGTACGGCCCCGGCTCGGTTGCCCGACTCGGCAACGCCATGGCCGCCAGCGCACCCGGCGCCGCGCCGGCTCCGACGCCCAGCAGCAGGCCGAGGGCACAGGCGGACGCGAGCCTACGACGCCACACGCGTCGTCCGGGCAGCCGTCGCATTGATCCTCCGGTGCTGGTGGTGGTCCCATGGTGGTCGGAAGTTGCCCTGGGACACTAGTCCCAGATGAAAAGAAGTTCGCGACGCGGCCGTGGTCTCCCGACGGGCGGTAGGCTGACCGACCGTGACCGGTTACCTGGGCTCGTACGCGACGCTCGGGCTGTTGCTGCTCGCTGGCGTGCTCTTCCTCGTCGTCGCGTTCACCGCCAACCGGGTGCTGCGCCCCGCCCGCCCGGCAGATCCGCCCGGCAAGCGGGCCAGCTACGAGTGCGGGCTCGACCCGGTGGGCGGCGACTGGGCGCAGATGCAGATCCGCTACTACGTCTACGCGTACCTCTACGTGCTGTTCGCTGTCGAGGCGGTGTTCCTCTTCCCCTGGGCGGTGGTCTTCGACCGGCCCGGGTTCGGCATGGTCACGGTGGTGGAGATGGCGATTTTCGTGGGCGTCCTCGCGCTCGGCCTGCTCTACGCCTGGCGGCGCAACGTCCTCCGCTGGACCTGACCCCTGGGTGGGCCGCTCAGGCGAGGCCGCGGCGGCTGAGCGTGGGTGGCCGATCGCCTCGAACGGCCGCGACCATGTCCAGCACCCGGCGGGTCGGCCGGACCTGATGGGCGCGGAAGACCCGGGCGCCCAACCATGCGGAGACCGCCGTCGCGGCGAGCGTTCCCTCCAGCCGCTCCGTTACCGGCAGGTCCAGCGTCTCGCCGACGAAGTCCTTGTTCGACAGGGCCACGAGCACCGGCCAACCGGTCGCGGTCAGCTCACCCAACCGCCGGGTGATCTCCAGGGAGTGGCGGGTGTTCTTGCCGAAGTCGTGCGCCGGGTCGATGAGGATCCCGTCGGGGCGTACGCCCAGGGAGACCGCACGCTCGGCGAGGCCGGTCACCGTGGCGACCACATCCGCCACCACGTCGTCGAAGGCCGCGCGGTGCGGCCGGGTGCGTGGGCTGAGTCCGCCCGCATGTGAGCAGACCAGCCCGACCCCGGTCCGCGCAGCCACCCGGGCCAGCGCCGGATCCGCCCCCGACCAGGTGTCGTTGAGCAGGTCCGCGCCGGCCGCCACGGCCTCCACCGCGACCTCGGCCCGCCAGGTGTCGATCGAGATGACGACCTCCGGGAAGGCGGCCCGTACGGCGGCGATGGTGCCCACCGTCCGACGGATCTCCTCGGCGACATCCACCTCGGTACCCGGCCCGGCCTTCACCCCGCCGATGTCGACGATGTCTGCGCCCTCGTCCACCGCCTTTTCCACCGCCCGCAGCGCGCTGTCGGCCTGGAAGGTCGAGCCCCGGTCGAAGAACGAGTCCGGGGTGCGGTTGACGATCGCCATCACCACCAGGTCTTCGGGGCCGAACCGCCGAGCCCCGAGCCGCAGCACCCCGGCCACGCCACCTCCCACATCGCCACCCGCCACCGACGATCACGCCGCCGCTGCACTGACGCTATCCGGTTGCCGGTTCGCGGTACGCCGCGCCGGGTGGGGTCGCCCCGATCCTTTCGGCGTGCCACGATCAGTGCATGGGTCAGCTTCTGCTCCTGCTGGTCGTGGCGGTCACCGTCGCGGCGGTCGTGTTCGGCGTGACGGTGCTGGTCACCGGTCGGGATCCCGGCCTGGCCCCGGTCGAGGCGGACGGGCGGGCCGTGCCGCTGCCCGGCGACCGTCCGCTACGCGAGTCGGATGTCGGCGAGGTGCGCTTCGACACCGCGCTGCGTGGGTACCGGATGACCCAGGTTGATCAGGCGATGCGCCGGGCGGCGTACGACATCGGCTACAAGGCCGAGCTGATCGGAGTGCTGGAGGCGGAGGTGACGGCGTTGCGGGACGGACGGATCGACGACGCCGACGCGCTCCGCCAGGCCCGCGAGCAGTCGGCGGCCAAGCCGATCGAGGCGCAGGACCCTCAGACGGTCGAAGGATCGACGATCGAGCTTTCGGTGACGCCGGCGGTGGTCGAGACCGGCGACCGGCCGGGTCCGAAGACCACGGCGGAGTCAACGGCGGCACCGCAGGCGGCGGCGGGAGCGCCGACCGACCCGACGGCGCCGGTCGACGGCGATGTCCGGGCGGCCGGTGAGCAGCCGGTGCCGGCCGACGACGCTGCGGCACCCGCCACCGCCGACTCCGGTGACGAGCCGGCCGCCAGTGGGGCACCGGGATCCGGGCCGCACAGTTCGGTGGTCCGGTCGGAGTCGGCGTGAGCAGATCGGACGGCGCTGACGATCTTCGCGAGGCGGCCCAACCGGGTGCCGGTGAGGTCACCGCCACGGTGATCGTCAACGCGCCGGCCGAGAAGGTCTTCGCCGCCCTGCTGGCCTGGGAACGGCAGTCCGAGTGGATCCCGTTCACCACCGTCCAGGTGGTGGAGGGCGACGGTGGTGAGGGGAGCCTGGTCGAGGCGGTCACCTCGCTCGGCCCGGCGGTGCTGCGGGACAAGATGCGGGTGGTCCGGGTGGACGCGCCGTACGAGATCGGCGTGGTGCACTGCGGCACGCTGCTGCGCGGCCCCGGGGTGCTGCGGTGCACCCCGCTGGAGAGCGGGCGCAGTCAGGTGGTCTGGCACGAGTGGTTCCACCTGCCGGGCGGGCCGGCCGGGCGGGTGGCCTGGCCGGTGCTCTGGCCCGGCTCCAAGTTCAGCCTCACCCAGGCGCTGCGACGCTTCGCCCGTCAGGTCGAGCAGGGCCGCCTGCCCTGACCGGTGCGCGGCCGGCTGTCGGACACCGGGCCTAGCCTTGATGCCGTGACTGAACTGGTGATCGGTGCCGACGGACTGGCCCGGTGCGGGTGGGGTGCCAGCACTCCCGACTACGCGGTCTACCACGACACCGAGTGGGGCCGCCCGCTGCACGGTGACGACGCCCTCTACGAGCGGATGACGCTTGAGGCGTTCCAGTCGGGTCTGTCCTGGCTGACCATCCTGCGCAAGCGGCCGGCCTTCCGGGCGGCCTTCGCCGGGTTCCGGATCGACACGGTGGCCGGTTACGGCGAGGCCGACGTGGCCAGACTTCTCGCCGACGCCGGCATCGTCCGTAACCGGGCCAAGGTCGAAGCTGCGATCGCGAACGCGCGCGCCGCACAGGACCTTCCGGACGGGCTGTCCGCGCTGCTCTGGTCCTTCGCCCCGCCACCCGGTCGGGCCCGACCGGGCTCCGCGGCCGCCGTGCCCGCGCTGACCGACGCCTCCACGGCCATGGCCAAGGCGCTCAAGAAGCGTGGCTTCCGGTTCGTCGGCCCGACGACGGCGTACGCGCTGATGCAGGCCACCGGGATGGTCGACGACCATCTGACGGGCTGCCACGTCGTGACATCCGCGACGGGCGTGATGGGATGAGGGCATGACGACCGACACCGCACACCGGGTGAACGGGGCGAGCCAGGCGGACGGCACGGGCACCTGGGCCGTGCTCCTGCCCGCCGGACGGTACGACGCCGAACGGCTCGTCCACCACGACACGCTTGAGTTGACCGGGCTGGACGGCACCAGCCTGCCCCGCCCCGGTGACCAGGTCGCGGTGCTGGCCGACGAGCCACCGCGGCTGGTGGCGGTGGGCCGGGTCGCCGGCCCGGCCGCCCGACGTCCGGAGGACCCGGACGACCCGCAGTCCGACCGGGCACCCGACACGCTTGTGGTCGCGTACACCCGGCGGGCCTTCGACGAGCCGGTGGCGGCCGACGCGCTGGCCCTCGGCGGGCCGGTCACGGCCCTCGACGCGGCGACGTTCCGCGAACTGGTCGACCGGCTCGGCCCGGCGCCGCAGCGCCGCACCTGGCTGGTCAGCCTGGATCTGCCGATCGAGGCCGACTCGCCGGCCGAGGCGGTCCGGCTGTTCTGGGCGTACGTGCAGGAGCTCGGCCCCCGGGAGCTGCCTGCCTTCGTCTCACCCTCCGGCGACGAACTGGCCATGCAGGCGTTCGTGCTCGGCGCGGAGGCGAACCAGGATCCGGAAGAGGACGACTGACCGACCGGCGGCGGGTCAACGGCCCTCGAAGACCGGCTTCTGCTTGCCGACGAAGGCCATGGTGGCGGTCCGGTGGTCCGTGGTCGCGCCGCAGATGGCCTGCGCCTGCGCCTCGGCGGCCAGCGCGTCGGCCAGGGTGCCGGCGTCGGCGACGGAGAGCTGACGCTTGATCGCCCCGTAGGCCACCGTCGGTCCGGCGGCGAGCCGAGCGGCCAGTTCCTGCGCGGTGGGCAGCACCTGCTCGTCGTCGTCCGTCATCCGGTTGAGCAGCCCCAACCGGCAGGCCTCCTCGGCGCGTACCGGCTCGGCCAGCATCAGCAGCTCGACGGCCTTGGCGTGGCCGACAAGCCGGGGCAGCGTCCACGAGGCGCCGGTGTCGGCGGCCAGCCCGACCTTGGCGAACGCCATCAGGAAGCTGGTGGACGGGCCCCCGATGCGGATGTCGGCCAGGAAGGCCAGCGAGGCACCCGCCCCGGCGGCCATGCCCCGGACGGCGGCCACCACCGGCTTCGGCAGGCTCGCCAGCCGGGCGGCGATCGGGTTGTAGTGCGCCTGGACGGTGTCCAGCGGGTTGCCGTCACCCGCCTGGAGGGTCTCGACGTGCTCGCGCAGATCCTGGCCGGCGCAGAACGACCCACCCGCCCCGGCCAGCACCACCGCCCGGCAGCCACGGTCGGACTCCAGTTCGGCCAGGGTGTCCCGCAGCGCCTCCTTGAGCGCCACGTCGAGCGAGTTCATCGCCGTCGGGCGGTTCAGGGTGAGGGTGACGACGGCGTCGGTGCGGTCGACGAGCAGCGGCTCGGTCACGTCTGGCGACCCTTCTGTCGGGCGATCCGGTGTCCACCGTCGAGACAGAGCTCGACGTACCGGTCGGCGGCCGGCCGGAGCCGGGCCGCGTGGCGGTCGAAGAAGCTGGCTGCGGCGATACCGGGCCAGCGTTCGGGCAGCAGCGCCGGGGGCAGCTGCGGATCCCGGAACAGGAACGTACGCCATGCGTGCACCAGCCGGAACCGGGCCGCGTACGCCTCCTCGTCGCCACTGCGGGCCGTGACGCCGGTCAGCAACGTCCGCTGCTCGGCGACGAACTCCTCGTACGCCCGGCCGATCTCGGCCAGGTCCCAGGCCCGGCGGACCAGGCCCATCGCGCCCGGCGTGCCGGCGGCGTGCGCGGCGCTGAACCGCTCGAAGCGTACGCCCGCCTCGCTGAGCAACAGGTCGACGTCTTCTGCCGGACGGGTGGCCACCCAGGTCTGTTCGTCCAGGGTGCCGTAGCCGAGGTACCGGAGGTTGGCGGCGAGTCGCTGGCGGTCCCGGCGTGCGCTCGGCGCGTCCAGCACCAGTAGGTCGAAACGCCCGTCCCAGCTGACCCGACCGGTGCGGTAGATCCGGGAGGCGGCCTCGTCCAGTCGGCGGGCCGCCTTCGGTGTGATCGAATATCCGGGACCGGACGCCAGTCTGATCGGTTCGAGCCAGCCCTGGCGCACCATTCGGGAGACCGCCGTCCGTACGGCGGGGGGCGCGATCCCGAGCGGCGCCAGTAGCTTGACCAGCGCGGCAACGGGTGCGCGACCACCCCGTGGCCGGAGGTGGTCGCCGTACAGGTCGAAGAGTGCCGACCGTGCCTGCATGACCGCACATTGTGACAGGCCATCTAGGGATAAGCTAGATGCTGTTACATCAATGCTGCTTCGGTTTGGGTCCGGCGGTGTTCATCAGGGAAAATCGTCGGTCGACACCCACGTGCAAGTTGCGGGTGGTCATGGCGAAGTGGCTGTGGGGCAACCCACCGACCCTGGTGTAGGTCTGAGGGGAGACAACATGGCGGCGATGAAGCCGCGGACGGGCGACGGTCCGCTGGAAGTCACCAAGGAGGGCCGGGGCATCGTCATGCGGGTCCCGCTGGAGGGCGGTGGCCGGCTCGTCGTCGAGATGACTCCCGACGAGGCGACTGCTCTCGGTGACGCGCTGAAGGCGGCCGCCGGCTGATTGAGGCCGGTGCGTCGGCGACGCTCGCCGCCGCGGACAGTTCGTCTGGTTCCTGGCTCTGAGCCACCGGTCCCACCGGTGGCTCAGAGCCGTCACACCCTCGCGCGGGCCAAGTCCACCGCGCGTCCGTCTCCAGGAGGTACGGCTCCGCGTGCTCGCCATCCGTCTGACCGCCGAGCCGGACCGGCTCGACACCCTGGTCCTGCCCGTACGACCCGGAGCCACCGACGACGCACAGGCCGAGCCGATGCCAACCGGAGTGGCCCCACCCGACGGCGTCGCCGACGAGGTGGCCGCACTGATCCCGGTGGCGCGCTTCCACGGCCGCGCTGGTGAGGTGCACACGCAGCTGCGACCCGGAGGTGCTCCCCGCCGACTGCTGCTGCTCGGGATCGGTGCGGCGGACGAGGCGGCCTGGCGGGCCGGCGGTGCGGCGCTGGCGCGCACGGCCAAAGATGAGACTCATGTCACACTCGCCCTCCCGGCCGGGGTGGCACCCGAGGCGGTGCGCGGGCTGGTCGAGGGGCTGCTGCTGGGGTCGTACCGGTTCCGGCTTGGTGCGGACCCCGACGCCCCCTCGCTGACCGACGTCGACCTGGCGGTCCCCGACCCCGAGGCGTACGAGCAGGCCGTCACCGTGGCGCGGACCACCGCCCGAATGACCCGACTGGCCCGGGACCTCACCAACATGCCCTCCTCGGTGAAGAACCCGCAGTGGTTCGCCGAACAGGTCGCCGAGGCCGTGACCGACCTGCCCGGGCTCACGCTGCGGGTCCGCGAGCCGGAGCAGCTGGCCGCGGAGGGCTTCGGCGGCATCCTCGCCGTCGGCGGCGGATCGGCCAGCGGCCCACGCCTGGTCGAGCTGGACTGGCACCCCTCCGAAGCCCGCACCCACGTGGTCCTGGTGGGCAAGGGCATCACCTTCGACACCGGCGGTATCTCGATCAAGCCCGTGCCGGCGATGAAGCTGATGCGCAAGGACATGGCCGGTGCCGCCGCCGTCGTTGCGGCCACCCTCGGCGTCGCTGCGCTGGGCCTGCCGGTCCGGGTGACCACACTCGCTCCATTGGCCGAGAACATGGTCAGCGGGGCCGCGTTCCGGCCCGGCGACGTCATCCGGCACTACGGCGGGTTGACCAGCGAGACGACGAACTCCGACGCCGAGGGCCGGCTGGTCCTCGCCGACGCGCTGGCGTACGCCGTGCAGGAACTCCAGCCCGACCTGCTTGTCGATCTGGCCACCCTGACCGGTGCCAACTCGGTGGCGTTGGGCACCCGTACCGGCGCCCTCTACAGCGACAACGATCAGCTCGCCGAGGAACTGCTGGCGGCGATCAGCTCGGCCGGCGAGTCAGCCTGGCGGATGCCGCTGCCAAACGACTACGTCGAGCACCTCGGCAGCGACCTGGCCGACCTGCACAGCGCGCCGACCCAGGGCGCCAGTTCCGTGCTGGCCGCCCTCTACCTGCGGGAGTTCACCGGCGACCTGCGCGACCGTTGGCTGCACATCGACATGTCCGCACCCTCCTGGTGCGAACGCGCCGACGCGGAGTTGACCAGGGGCGCGACCGGCTGGGGCGTACGCGGGCTGCTGCGCTGGTTGGCGGCGCTGGACTGACTTTGGGCATGGCGGGGTCGGCCGCCTCGCTGTCGGTCGCTCGGTGCGGCTGCCGGCCCGCCAGGCGGCCGGCCGCGTCGGTTCAGCAGCGCACCGCAGCCAACAGCCCATGGCCGACCGGCAGCAGCGCCGGAATCCAGTGCTCCGACTCGCGGATGGCCTTCACCGTCTCGCGAACGGTGACCGTCTCCTGGTCGCGGGCGGCGGGATCGCCGATCCGACCGTCGGCCAGCGCACCGTTGAGCACCAGAACTCCACCCGGCCGCAGCAGCCGGAGCGCGGCGTCCACGCAGGCGGGGAAGGCGGTCACCTCGGCGTCGACGAAGACCAGGTCGTACGCGCCGTCGGCGAGCCGAGGCAGGACGTCCAGCGCCCGGCCGGTGATGATCCGGGTCCGGCCGGCGACGAAGCCGGCTTCGGCGAAGATGCGTCGGGCGATCCGCTGATGCTCCACCTCGACGTCGATGGTGGTGAGCACCCCGTCGGCCCGCATGCCGCGCAGCAGCCAGACGCCGCTGACGCCGGTGCCGGTGCCGATCTCGACCACCGCGCGGGCGTTGCCGGCGGCGGCGAGCAGGCGCAACGCGGCACCCGCGCCCGCGGTGACCGCGTTCAGGCCGACCTCGCGGGCGAGGCTGCGTGCGGTCCGTAGGACGAGGTCCTCGGTGACGTACGACTCGGCGAACTGCAGGGCCGGGTTCGTCGAACTGCCGGAACCGGCGACCGTGGCGATGGGGCACCTCCGGGCGACGAGCATGATGCGCAGGGCGGATGGGCACTGTGACTCTAAAGGCGGCCCGTCCTGAGCGCAGCGGGGCATCCACCCGCGGTGACAACCGCTGACCCCACGCGGCGCATCCGTGCAATCCTGGAAGCGGTATCCCGTGGCCCGCGCCGGATCGCGGACGCGTGGATGCCGGGGACGGGAGTGGGAGGCACCGAGTGACCGACGGCTGGGACTGGCGCCAGCCCGGCGTGGGCGGAGCACCGGCCGGGCAGCCGGCGGCCGGACATCCGCCGGCCGGTGGGCCGGCGACACCGCAGGACGGCGGCAACACCGCGTCGCCGTGGTGGTCCGACGCGCTCACCGATCCGTGGCGGGATCCGCACGCTCCGGCGGCGGTGGTGCTGCCCGCTGCCCCGGAGGCCGGCAGCGAGCCGGAGCCGGTCGTGGACCCGGACGCGGTTGGCCGGCCGAGACTTCAGCAGCTCCTGCTCATTCCGCTGGTGACCGCCCTGTTGGCCGGCGCGCTCGGTGGTGCGCTCGGCTACGCGTTCGCGATCCGTAATGGCGCCGGTGGGGCGGTCCTGGGGGCGGTCCCCGGTGCGGCGCCCACGCTCGCCCAACGTCCGCCGGAGTCGCTGGCCGGCGTCGCTGAGCGGGTACTGCCCAGCGTGGTCACCGTCCGGGTCGCCGGTCTGGGTGGGACCAGCGAGGGCTCGGGCTTCATCGCCAGCGCCGACGGGCATGTGATCACGAACGATCACGTGGTGGCCGGCGGCACCGGCAAGGCGTCGGTCATCTTCAACGACGGCAGCTCGGCCTCCGCGACGGTGGTGGGCCAGGACGCGGAGTCCGACATCGCCGTGATCAAGGTCTCCCGCACCGGGCTGCGTCCGGTCGAGTTCGGCGACTCCGACGCCCTGGCCGTCGGTGACCCGGTGCTGGCGATGGGTTCGCCGCTGTCGCTTGCCAACACGGTCACCGCAGGCATCGTCAGCGCCCTGGACCGGACGATGCACGCCGGTGAGCCGGGCGGCCCGACGCGCTACTACGCCGCGATCCAGACCGACGCCGCGGTCAACCACGGAAACTCGGGCGGCCCGCTTGTAGACGCGGCGGGGCGGGTCATCGGCGTCAACTCCACGATCAAGTCCCTTGTCGCCGAGGGGCAGGAGGCCGGCAACATCGGCCTTGCCTTCGCCATCCCGATCAATCAGGCGAAACGGATCACCCAGGACATCATCGGCACCGGAAAGGCCCGGCGTACGGTGATCGGCGCCCAGGTCGGCGGGCCGGGCTCGGGCGCCAACGGCACCGGCGTACGCCTCGCGACGGTCGAGCCGTCCGGACCGGCCGCTGGTGCCGGACTGCGCGCCGGTGACGTGATCCTGAAGCTCAACGGTCGCCCGATGACCGAGCCGACCGATCTCATCGCCCTGGTCCGAAAGTACGCGCCCGGATCGGTGGTGACGGTCGAGTACCGCCGGGGCTCGACCCGGCAGAACGCCTCGGTCACCCTCGCCGCGGACGCGAAGTGACCTCTCACCCCCTTCTGGCAGCGGCACCGACGTGCGTACTCTGGCTGCGGTAGCCGGGGGAAGGGGGACCGAGGATGTTCGAGAACCTGAACGTGTGGGAGGTCGGAGCGCTGCTGCTGCTGGCGCTGTTGATCTTCGGCGACCGGCTGCCGGTGGTGATCAGTGACGGACTGCGGATGGTGCGCAACCTCCGCAACATGGCCCGCAGCGCCACCACCGACCTGAGCAAGGAGCTGGGCACCGACATCCAGTTGGAGGACCTGCACCCCAAGGCGTTCATCCGTAAGCATCTGCTCAGCGAGGAGGACGAGCAGGCGATCCGGAAACCGCTTCAGGGCGTCTACGACGGCCTGCGAGCGGACGTCACCGGCGTGCATGACGAGCTCAAGGATGTCGCGAACTCGGCCGACCCGCGCCGGCCCGGCCCGGCGCCGGTGAGCACCGCCAGCCCCGCCCCGGCCCCCCGCGCGGTCAGCTACGACGACGTCACCTGACAATCACCGGTCGGGCCCGGGTCGAACGACCCGGTCGGGTCGCGAGCCGACTCAGCGAACGGCGGCGTCGGCCGGGGCCGACGCGAACGCCATCCTCGACGAAGGGCCGGTGCGGGCCGTCGGTATCAGCGCCCGGCCGGCTTGAGGCCCAGCGGCTTGCCGAGCAGGGACTCGCGGCGCAGGGCGAGTCGGTCGGCCACCTGACCCAGCGCCTTCGACGCCGGGGAATCCGGCTCGGCGAGCACGATCGGGTTACCCTCGTCGCCCGCTTCCCGGACCCGGGTGTCCAGCGGCACCTGGCCCAGCAGTGGCACCTGCGCGCCGATGGTCTGGGTAAGCGAATCCGCCACCGTCTGACCACCACCGGCCCCGAAGATCTCCATCCGGGAGCCGTCCGGCAGTTCCAGCCAGGACATGTTCTCGATCACACCGACCACCCGCTGGTGGGTCTGCAGGGCGATCGCGCCGGCCCGCTCGGCGACCTCCGCGGCGGCGGCCTGGGGGGTGGTGACCACCAGGATCTCGGCGTTCGGCAGCAGCTGGGCCAGGGAGATCGCCACGTCGCCGGTGCCCGGGGGCAGGTCGAGCAGGAGCACGTCGAGGTCGCCCCAGTAGACGTCGGCGAGGAACTGCTGCAACGCGCGGTGCAGCATCGGGCCACGCCAGACCACGGCGGCGTTGCCGGCGGTGAACATGCCGATCGAGATGACCTTCACCCCGTGCGCCTGCGGCGGCATGATCATGTCTTCGACCCGGGTGGGCAGGCCGTCCGCACCGAGCATCCGCGGCACGGAGTGGCCGTAGATGTCCGCGTCCACCACGCCGACGGACAGGCCCCGGGCGGCCAGCGCGGCGGCCAGGTTTACCGTCACGCTGGACTTGCCGACGCCGCCCTTGCCGCTGGCCACCGCGTACACCCGGGTGCGGGAACCGGGCTGGGCGAACGGGATCACCGGCTCCGCGGTCGCGCCGCCGCCGCGCAGCTTCGCCTGTAGGCCCTGGCGCTGCTCGGTGCTCATCACACCGAACTCGATCTCGACGCGGCTGACCCCGCTCACCGCGCCCACGGCTGCGGTGATGTCCGAACGCAGCTTGTCCTTCAGCGGGCAACCGGCCACGGTCAGCAGCAACTCGACCAGGACCACGCCGTCCTCGCCGACCTCGGCGGAACGCACCATGCCGAGTTCGGTGATCGGCCGGCGGATCTCCGGGTCGTTGACGGTGGCCAGGGCGGCCATGACGGCGTCGTTGACGGTGCTGACGGGAGCTGACATGCCCGTAATGCTACGTCGGCAGCGGGCCGCCACCGGTGCCGGTCACAGTGGTGTGAGCGAGTCGATCAGCTCTCCGGGCGGTGGGAGGTCGCCCGGTCGTGACGACCGTCACCCGGTTGGTCGCCGTCCACCTCGTCGCGGGGTTCGTCCAACCCGTCACCGCCGGTCCGGGCGGCCGGCTCGTCCCGGTGCCGGCGTTCCAGCCGCTGACGCCGCTGCGCCGCCTCGTCCAACTCCTCGGCGAGCCGGGTCAGCTCGGAGCGGACGAAGTCCCGGGTGGCCACCTCGCCCAGCGCGATCCGCAGCGCGGCGATCTCCCGGGCCAGGTACTCCGTGTCGGCCTTCTGCATGGTCGCCCGACGCCGGTCCTCCTCCATCGCCACCCGGTCGCGGTCGGCCTGGCGGTTCTGTGCCAGCAGGATCAGCGGCGCCGCGTACGACGCCTGGATGGAGAGGACCAGGGTGAGGAAGGTGAAGGTGTACGGGTCGAAACGCATCCCAGCCGGGGCGAGGGTGTTCCAGAGGAACCACGCGCTGATCACCAGCGTCATGTAGACGATGAAGTTCGCCGTACCCATGCCACGGGCGATGCCCTCGGCCCAGCGTCCGAACGTCTCCTGGTCCACCCGGGGCAGCTTGAATCCCCGGGGCTCCCGTGGCAGGTCCAGCCGTTCCGCGCGCCGTTGCTCAGTCATGGCCACCGTCCGTCGCCGGTTCCGGAACGGTCGAGGTCGTCGCCCCGTTCGGTAGGCCGCCCGGTGCCGCGTCCCGGTCCCGCCAGTCCCGCGGCAGCGAGTGATCCAACACGTCGTCGACGGTGACGGCGCCCACCAGCCGGTTGTTCCGGTCGATCACCGGCATGGCCACCAGATCGTAGGTGGCCATCCGACGGGTGATCTCCGGCAGCGGGGTGGTCGGGCGCAGCGGATCGATGTCGTTGACCACCACCCCGCCGAGCAGATCCGCCGGGGGCTCCCGGAGCAACCGCTGGAAGTGCACCATGCCCAGATAGCGGCCGGTGGGGGTGGCCATCGGCGCCCGGGTCACGAACACCTGCGCGGCCACCGCCGGGGAGAGCTGCGGCTCCCGGATCCGCGCGAGGGCCTCCGCCACCGTCGCGTCCGGGGGCAGGATGACCGGTTCGGACGTCATCACGCTGCCCGCCGTGCCCGGCGTGTACTTCAGCAACTGACGCACCGAATCGGCCTCGTCCGGCTCCATCAGGTCGAGCAGCACGTCCTGTTCCGGCGGCGGCAGCTCACCGAGGAGATCGGCGGCGTCGTCCGGATCCATCTCCTCCAGGATGTCGGCGGCCCGCTCGCGGTCCAGCGCGGCGAGGATCTCCACCTGGTCGTGCTCGGGCAGTTCGCTGAGCACGTCGGCGAGCCGCTCGTCGTCCAGGGCCGCCGCGACCTCGTTGCGTCGCGCGTCGGGCAGATCCTGTAGCGCGTTGGCCAGGTCCGCCGGACGCATGTCCTCCAGTACGGCGAGCAGGTTGGCCGTACCCCGGGTCTCCGCCACCCCGCTGAGCCCGCGTACCTGATTCCACTCGACCTGATGCAGGTGGCCCCGGCGAGCCAACCGACCGGTCTGCTCGCGGACCGCCACCCGGGTCAGTGACCACTCGCCACTACGACTGCACTCCATCGCCACGTCGACCACCGACGCCGCCCGGCCCTCCGGGGCGACCTGTACCCGGCGGTCCAGCAGTTCCTGGAGGACGAGCAACTCGTTGGGCCGCTTCTCGAACCGGCGCAGGTTCAACGTGCCGCTGCCCAGCACGATGGCGTCGGCGTCGATCGAGGTGATCCGGTTGATGGAGAGGAAGATCCGTCGCCGCATCGGCATCTCGGCGACCAGACCCACGACCTCGGGCGGCCGTTGGCTCGCGCGCAGCCGGGCCACCGCGTCGCGTACCCGGCCGACCTGGTCGCCGTTGGGGTCGAAGACGGCGACTCCGGCAAGTCGGGCGATGTACACCCGGGTCGGCGTGCTCACGGGCACCAGCCTAGGGGGTGGGCCGATGACCCGGTCGGCGATGCTCCAGGGCCGGCACGGCCCGGCACTGACCCCGACGTACGCCCGAAGGGCCTAGTGTCTATCAACATGTCGACCTTGGCTTACGAGATCGTGGACGTCTTCACCGACCGTCCGTACGCCGGGAACCCGCTCGCGGTGGTCTTCGGCGCTGACGGGCTGGCGACCGACCAGATGCAGGCTCTGGCCCGCGAGTTCAACCTGTCGGAGACGGTCTTCGTGCTGCCCGCCACCCAGGTCGGCGCCACCTACCGGGCCCGGATCTTCACGCCGGTCGACGAGTTGCCGTTTGCCGGCCACCCCAGCGTCGGCGCCGCGGTCACCGCCGCTCGCCGGGGGATGTTCCCGACCGGGCAGGTCAACCAGGAATGCGGTGCCGGCGTGCTGCCGATCGAGGTGAGCGAGGGTGCCGCCATCCTGACCGGCGGCAGCCCCACCCTCGGGCCCGAGCTGGAGCCGGAGCCGCTGCTGGAGATGGTCGGGCTCGGCGCGGAGGACTATCCCGGTCCAGCGCCGCGGGTCGCCGGCTGCGGCCTGGAGTTCCCGTTCCTGCCGGTACACCCCGACGCCCTCGCCCGGGCGCAGGTGAACCCGGTGGCGGCCGGGCGGTACGGCATCGAGCATGTCAGCGTCTTCTCCTGGAACCCGGCGACCCAAACCGCGCATGCCCGGGTCTTCGTCCCAGGTCTCGGCGTACCCGAGGATCCGGCTACCGGGTCGGCCGCGCTCGGTCTCGGGGTGTGGCTGGTCGCCAGCGGCCTGTTGCCCGGCGAGGGACGATCGTCGTACACCGTCCGGCAGGGTGTCGAGATGGGCCGACCGTCCTCGCTGGCCTGCGTCGTGACCGCAGCCGGCGGTGTCGCGGTGGGCACGAGCGTCGCAGGTCAGGTGATGCCGGTGGCCCGGGGGGAGATCCTCGTCCCGCCGTTCGTCGGCTGACGGCCGACGCGGACCGGCCCGGATGAGAGAGGATGCCGCGGTGACCGACGAGCGCGAGAACCATCCCCTGGTCGAAGAGGCGATGAAGAAGGCCTCGGTGGCCTGGGCCGCGGTGGCGGGTCGCCCGCCAGTCGCCCTGTGGTGCGTACCCCTGGAAGCGGCGCTGTTCGTGGTCAGCGGCCCCGGCGAGCAGGCCGCGCCCGGGCTGGCCGAGGCCGACGAGGTCCAGGTGACCCTGCGCGGCGACCACGGGGGCCGGATCGTCACCTGGCCGGCGCGGGTCAGCCGGCTGACACCCGGCACCGAGCAGTGGGACACGCTCGCCCCGCTGGTGGGGGCCAAACGGCTGAACGCGCCTGGACCGACCTCCGAACTCGTCGCCCGCTGGGCCGCTGACGACTGCGCCCTGGTGCGGCTCGCGCCGGTCGGCCAGCCGACGCACGGCGGCGAGCTACCGGCCGGGTCGCTGGCCGAGCCGCCTCGACCGACGCCGGCCGTCCGGGCCACTCGCCGGCCGTTCCGGCTGCACCGTGTCCGGCGTCGCTGACCCGTCGTCGGCCGAGGCGACGCCGGCCCGGCGCACGTGCGTGGCTACCACGGTGCGCCGACCGGGCTGGGAGCCTCGTCGACCAGGTCGACCACCTCGCGGAGGGACCCCAGTGTCCGGCCGGCCCAGGCGGCGTCGAGATTGAACACCAGATGGTCGGCGAGGTCGGGCGAGGCGAGCCGGGCCGCGCTCAGACCGGCGCGCTGCGCACCTGTCAACTCCTGGCTGCCGCCGTCACCCACGTAGAGGCAGTCTGCCGGAGAGAGGCCCAGCCGCGCGCAGGCGGCCAGATAGAGGCTCGCGTCCGGCTTGCATCGCCCCACCTGCACGGAGAACACCCGGACGTCGAGCAGCGGGGCGATCGCCAGCTCAGGCAGGAAAGCCGGTAGCTCGTGGGTGCAGTCACTGATCACGCCGGTCCGTAAGCCCCGTCGCCGCAGCGCCCGTAGGGTCGGCACGGCCTCGTCCCGTAGCCGGGTGTCCGCGCGTACTGCCTGGTGCCGGGCGGCGGCGGCAGCCCGCAACGCCTCCGCCGGAGGGTGTACGCCGGCCTGCTCGCACACCCAGCGCAGGGTCGCCTCGACGGTGTCGAAGCGCCCGCTGGCGCGGTCGTAGAACGTGCGGTCGAGCACCTCAAGGAAGGCGGCCGGCGGGCAGCCGAGCAGTTCGGCGGTGCTGAGGTGACCCTTGCCACGCTGGACCGGACGGGTCAACGTGCCGAAGAAGTCGAACAGCACCGCCCGGAACCTGGGCATGGGAACGCCTCCGGGCGGACGGGGAGGGGCCCTGGTGAGGACGGGCACGATCGTAACCGAACGTTGACGGAAAGTGGCGCCCCCGTGACGTGTGAAGATTGCACCTCGTGGCACCCGAACCTCACCGTCCGCCGCTCGACCTGGTCACCGGCGCGGCACTTGCCGTGGCCGTCTTCGCCGTCTCGTCATCCGCGCCGTTGATCGCCTTTGCCGCCGCGCCCGCCCTGGCGGTCGCGTTCTGGCGCAACGTGCTGGCGGTCGCCGTGCTGAGTCCGTTCGCGCTGACCCGGCGACGGTCCGAGTTCCGCTTCGTGGCCACCGGCGTCGGCCGTCGCGAGGGCATGTTCTGTGTCCTGTCCGGGGTGGCGCTGGCGGCGCACTTCGCCACCTGGATGCCGAGTGCGAAGCTCACCTCGGTGGCCGCGGCAACGGCGCTGGTGGCCACCCAGCCGGTCTGGCAGGGGCTGATCGCCCGGGCCCAGGGCCGCCGGCTGCCGGTGGGTGTCTGGGCCGGCATCGGGGTGGCGGTGGCCGGGGCGGTGCTGGCGACCGGTGCCGACTTCACGGTCTCCGGCCAGGCTTTCGCGGGCGATCTGCTGGCGCTGACCGGTGGGCTGTTCGCGGCTGTCTACACCGCGCTGGGGGAGCGGGCCCGGGTCACCGTCAGCAACGCCACCTACACCACCATCTGCTACAGCGTGTGTGGACTGATCCTGCTGGTGGTCTGCCTGGTCGGCGGGGTGCCGCTGAGCGGCTTCGACACCGGCACCTGGCTGGCCGTGCTCGCCCTGGTCGGCGGGGCGCAACTGCTCGGCCACTCGATGTTCAGCTACGCGCTGCGGCGGGTCTCGGCCACCACGGTCAGCGTGCTGATCCTGCTGGAGGCGCCCGGTGCCGCGCTGATCGGCTGGGCGTGGCTGGGGCAGCTGCCCGACCCGGTGACCCTGCCAGGTCTGTCGCTGCTGCTGGTCGGTGTAGCCGTGGTGGTGTTGTCCAGCGCCCGCACGGCCCGGCGTACGACACGGGTCACCACGGCGGTGCCGGCGGACGCGGCACCGGTCCGCGACTGAGCTGTCGGCTAACCTCCGACCCGGCCCCGCTGCCGGTGGACGGATCGCCGCGGCCCGTCTCGGCGGTCACGACGCCACCGCGACCACGGCGGCGGCCAGGACGACAACCGCACCGGTGAACGCTGCCGCCGCGATACCTCGGCGGTCCTTCGGCAGCCGCCGGAACAGGCGGGAGACCCGTCCGAGCACGGCCAGCGGCGTGGCCGCCAGCCAGATGTCACGTTCGACCCGACCGCCGGCGAAGCTCACCACCTCGGGCAGGTGACCGACGGCGCGCAGCAGCGGCCCGACCATGGCACGGCTGCGTCCGCGCGGCGGAGTAACCCCGGCCGCGATCGCGGCCAGCGCTGTTCGCAGGCCCTGCTCATCGTTGGCCCAGTGGGCCCGGTACCTGATCACGCCGGTGGTGTCGAGAAGGTACGCCGAGTTGGGCTTCGGGCTCATCGCCCGGTGCAACCCGCCATCCAGGTCATCGACGGCCACTTCGAACGCGACCCCGTGATGCTTGCGCAACTCCTCGGCATGCCGCCACTTGTCCTCGGCGGTCCGGGGCTGACCGAACCGCTCACCTGGGTGTGCCTCGCGGGTGTTCACCAGAACGAACCGCACCCGGTCACCGAAGTCGCGGTGCAGGGCGCGCAACACCGGCCCGGCGCTCTCGGTGACCGGGCAGGTCCGTGAACCGAAGACCATCAGCACCGGCAGGCGACCGAGGTCGGCGTCGGTGAACCGGCCGCCGCCCAGGGTCGGCAGGTCGAAAGCCGGCATCCGGTCACCGGGTGCGGGAGCATTCCGGTCGAACGTCAGATCGTCGAGCAGCAGGGCGGTGCGGAAGCGGGTGAACCGGTACTTCTCGCCCGCGTTGGTGGTCGACTGCGACATGGGATCTCCTCCGTAATTGACCGATCGGTCAAGTCAACGTGCATGACGAACGGGCGCTCGTCGCTGGCGAGGGTCAGCCAGACGCCCGCAGTAGCAGCCGGATGTCGGCCTTGGCGAGCAGCACCAGGGCCGGGTCGTCGTGCGCCTTGGCCAGCAGCGCCAGCCCCTGCATCAGCGCCAGCGCACGGGTCGCGGCACTGTCGGCGTCGACGTCGGTCGGCACGTCCCCGCGCCCCTTCGCCTCGCTGATGGCCGTGGCGAAATAGCCCGTCCAGCCGGACAGCACCCGCCCCGCCCGGGCTCGGCCGTCGTCACCGTGACCGGCCACCTCGGCGGCCAGGCCGCCGAGTGGGCACCCGGGAGTCGCGCCGAACCTCTCCCGCATGAGCGAGAGCATCCGCACGAAGCTGTCGACGAACCGGTCGATGCGCTCCAGCGGCGGTACGTCCGCGACGAAGGCCTCCTCCAGCACGGCGTGCAACATCTCCCAGTTGCGGTCCAGCACGGCCCCGCCGAGCGCCTCCTTGGAGGGAAAGAAGTGGTAGAGACTCCCCTTGTGGACACCTGCCGCCTTGCAGATCTCCTCGGTGCTCACCTCGGCCAGCGAGGCGCCGTGAACGAGGTCGCGCGCCACCGCGACGATGCGCTCCCGAGTGTCCCGAGCCACGACTCACTCCCCAGACTTGACTGCTCAGTCTAATTCAAACAGTCGTTGACTGATCGGTCAAGTCTGGCGGCGCCGTCCCGGCCGCCGGTCACACCTCGTGCACCTCAAGCACCCGGGTGCGCGGGGCGGCCTCGCCGAGCGTCACCCGCAGCGCGGTCCGCTCCGGGTCGGCGAGGAACGCCTCGTAGCCGGCCCGGGTGTCGAACCGGATGACGTGCACCTCGGTACGCCCGTCCCCGGTACGCAGCCGCCGCTCCAGCCGACCACCGTGCCGTGGCAGCAGGGCGAGCACGGTGTCCTCGTACCGCTGCCCGACCTCGACCGCGCCGTCGGGCAGTTCCACCAGCGCGACCAGGCGCACCGCGGCGGCCGGGTCGGTGACCAGCGACTTCCAGAACTGGTGGTCGACGTGACCACCCGGAATGCCCTCCCGACGACCGGTGTCGAGGTAGCCGTGCCGGCGGTAGAAGCCCGGAGCCTGGAACGAGAACGAGGCGACCGAGATCTCGGCGCAGCCGCGCCGTCGGGCCTCCTGCTCGGCCGCCGCCAGCAACCGGCCGCCCCAGCCTTCGCCACGGCGATCAGCACGGACCCAGACCATGTTGATCCCCGCGCAGGTGCCCCAGCTCCAGCCGGTCAACCCGGCGACCAGCTCGCCGTCCGCGGCGGTGACCCGTACGGACAGCTCGGCCTCGTCAGTGGCGCCGGTGGCTCGCTGGTTGAAGCTGGTCAGCTCCGCATCCAATCGGGCGGCCAGTTCCTCGTCCTTGCCCAGCACTTGCAGGTTGACGCCCTCGGCGACGGTCATGGCGCGGAGTATCGCAATGTTTGCCGAGCGGGGCGACCCGGTTGCTCGCCCGATGCGACCTCAGGCCGGGCGCCCCGGGTGGCCCGGCCCGTCCGGGATGCCCACCGCGGCGGCGCTGGCCGCCCAGAGCCGCGCCGCGAGTCGCGGGTCGGCCGCCTTGGGCCAGGGGCGACGTGGCCGGCAGTCGAAGTAGTAGCCGCCGTTGTGCAGCCGGGACCGGTCCTGGTTGGCCAGCCAGACCAGCGTCTGCGCACCCTTGGCCGGGCTGCGGAACGGCAGCAGACGCATGCCCAGGGCGACCACCCGGCTCTCGTTGCCGAAGCGGGTCCGGACCACTCCGGGGTGGAAGCAGTACGAGTCGACCCGCGGCCATCTCCGGGCGGCCTCGGCGGTGAACAGGATGTTCGCCTGCTTGCTGGTGCCGTACGCGGATATCGGGCGGTAGCGGCGCAGCGACGCGTTGAGGTCGTTCGGGTCGAGCGTGCCGCTGCGGTGCGCGCCGGAGGCGGTCACCACGATTCGGCGTACCCGGTCGACCAGCAGGTTGGTGAGCAGGAAGGGGGCCAGGTGATTGGCCTGGACGGACAGCTCGAAACCATCGACAGTGGTGATCGGCTGAAGCACGATCGCGCCGGCGTTGTTGGCGAGCACGTCGATCCGGTCGTACGCGGCGCGCAGCCGCTCGGCCAGCTGCCGCACGTCGTCGAGGACGGCGAAGTCGGCGCGGAACACCTCGGGCCGTTCCCCGGAGGCCTCGCGGACCTCGTCGGCGGCAGCCCGCAGCCGGGCCGGATCCCGGCCCACCAGGACGACCCGGTCACCCCGGCAGGCGAGACCTATGGCGGCGGCCAGTCCGATGCCGGAACTCGCTCCGGTGATGACGACCAGTCGAGGGTCAGTGACATCTTCCACAGGTCCATTCACCGCGGTCACGGCACGAGGTTACCGTGGCGTCACAAGCACCTTTGGGATCGTTAAGTAAGGGACGGCGGACCTGCCGTACCCGGAAGGAGCGCCGCCGATGGCCGTTGTTGGGCGTCCCCGCCGATCCTGCCTGGCCGTACCCGGATCGAGCGTCAAGATGCTCGGCAAGGCCCAGGGACTCCCGGCCGACCAGGTCTTCCTCGACCTGGAGGACGCGGTCGCGCCACTGGCCAAGCCGGACGCCCGCAAGAACATCGTGGCCGCGCTCAACGAAGGCGACTGGACCGGCAAGACCCGGGTCGTCCGGGTCAACGACCTCACCACCCCGTGGACCTACCGGGACGTCATCGACGTGGTGGAGGGGGCGGGGGCCAACCTCGACTGCGTCATGCTGCCGAAGGTGCAGGACGCGGCGCAGGTGCAGTGGCTGGACATGACCCTCACCCAGCTGGAGAAGACCCTCGGCCTGGAGGTGGGCCGGATCGGCATCGAGGCGCAGATCGAGAACGCGGCCGGCCTGGTCAACGTCGACGCCATCGCCGCCGCGTCGCCACGCGTCGAGACGATCATCTTCGGGCCGGCCGACTTCATGGCCTCGATCAACATGAAGTCGCTGGTGGTCGGCGCCCTCATTCCCGACTACCCGGGCGACCCGTACCACTACATCCTGATGCGCATCCTGATGGCCGCTCGGATGCACGACAAGCAGGCCATCGACGGCCCGTTCCTGCAGATCCGGGACACCGACGCGTTCCGCGAGGTGGCGAAGCGGTCGGCGGCGCTCGGCTTCGACGGCAAGTGGGTGCTGCACCCCGGGCAGATCGACGTCGCGAACGAGGTCTACTCGCCGGCTCAGGCCGACTACGACCACGCCGAACTGATCCTCGACGCGTACCAGCACTACACCTCGGAGGCGGGTGGCCGACTGGGCGCGGTGATGCTCGGCGACGAGATGATTGACGAGGCTTCCCGCAAGATGGCGCTGGTGATCGCTGCCAAGGGCCGGGCCGCCGGCATGATCCGCACCACGACGTTCGAGCCGCCGGCCGAGTAGCCGTACCATCCACCCCGCGCCCGCCCCGACCTCGGTCGGGGCGGGCGTCGCTGGTTAGGTGGTGGAGGACGAGTTCGCGATGGCGAAGGCGATCGCGATGGCGTAGCCGATGATCACCAGCGCGAGCAGGCCGGTGAGGATCCAGCCGACGATGATGGCGGCCTTGGCCATCCCCTCGCCGCTCTCACCGGTCTCCCGGATCTGGCGCATGGCCACATGCCCCATGATGGCGCCGACCGGGGCGGTGATACATGAGCCGATCCCGATCAGGGAAAGGACCAGGGCGACGATCGCCATGGTGTTCGTCTTCTGCTGCGGGTAGCCGTAGCCCGGCGGGGGATAGCCGTAGCCGGGCGGGGCCGGCGGGTAACCGGCGGGCTGAGCCGGCGGGTAGCCGGCCGGGGGGTACGGCGCGGCGGCCGGGTCCGACTTCATCCCGGCGTACGGGTCGGTCGGCGGCTGATACGGCTCGTATCCGGAAGGCTGGGGTGGAATCGGTGGCTGCGGGCTGACCGGCAGGGTCGGGTCGGCGGGTGGGCCGGACGGCTGGCCGGTCGATGCGGGGTCGGGCCAGCCGCCGGCCGGCGGGGGTTGCGTCATCGGGCTTCTCTTCCGTCGCGATGATGTGGCGCAGTCAGGGTAGTCACCGCCGCGCACCCCGCGACGCGCCCGGCACCGTGGGCGCGTTGCCCGACAGCGGCGGGAAGGGCAGGATCTCGGCATGGTGATTGACGCGCGTGCGGCGGACCGTTCCGGCAACAGACCGAGACGGGACGTCAGCCGACCGGGCATGAGCCGGCGACCACGCCCGGCCGCGGCACCGGAGCCCGGCGACCAGGATGCTCCGGCGCCGCTGCCGGAACCGGTGACCATGCGGCTTGACGGCAAGGTCGCGCTGGTGACGGGAGCGGGCAGCCCGGACGGCATCGGGTACGCCACCGCTCGCCGACTGTCCGACCTCGGCGCCCGGGTGGCGATCGTGTCGACCACCCGGCGCATCCATGAGCGGGCCGGCGAACTCGGGGTCACCGGTTTCGTCGCCGACCTCACCGACGAGTCGGAGGTGGGCGCGCTGGCCGATGCGGTGGCCGAGCAGCTCGGTGATGTCGAGGTGCTGGTCAACAACGCCGGCCTGGCGAGCCGGGCCAGCCCGGAGGTGCTGCGCCCGGTCGCGCAGCTCAGCTACGACGAGTGGCAGGGTGAGATCGACCGGAACCTGACCACCGCCTTCCTGTGCAGCCGGGCCTTCATCGTCGGTATGGCCGAGCGCGGTTGGGGCCGGATCGTGAACCTGGCCGCCACCGCCGGTCCGGTAAACGCGCTGCCCACCGAGGCTGCGTACGCGGCGGCCAAGGCGGGTGTGGTGGGCCTGACCCGGGCGCTGGCCATGGAGATGATCGCCGACGGGGTGACGGTCAACGCGGTGGCCCCGGGCACCATCTACACCGCGGCCTCGACCATGGCCGAGATCAAACAGGGCCTGGGTACGCCGGTCGGACGCCCCGGCACCCCCGACGAGGTGGCTGCGGCGATCACGTTCCTCTGCTCGCCGGCCGCGTCGTACATCACCGGGCAGATGCTTGTGGTCGACGGCGGCAACAGCGTCCGGGAGGCCCAGTTCCGCTGAACGGGCTCAGGTGCTGGTGCCGTCGGAGCCGGCCCAGATCGCCAGTGCCAGCCAGCCGCAGCAGGCCAGCAGGAAGAGGCCGGTGAAGATGTAGCTGAGGATCAGGCCCCAGGTGGCCAGCTGCGCGCCGTCCTCGCCACTGGTACGCAGTTGCCGCCTGGCCAGGTGACCGAGGGCGATGCCGGCGGGGGCGAAGACGAAGGCGAAGACCAGCGACAGGACGGCCAGCACGTTGGTGCCGCGTCCGCCGCCCTGGCCGGTCGGCGGTCCGTACTGCCCGTAGGGCACCTGTGGTGCGTACGGGGGTTGCTGACCCCATTGTTGGCCGTGCGGCGGCTGCCCCGGATGCTCGTACGCCGGCTGTCCGTACGCCGGTTGTTCGCCCTGCTGCCCGTACGGTTGGCCGTACTGCGGCTGCTGCCCGCCGGGCGGTGGCTCGTAGGGCGACGGTGGCTGGTCCGGCTCCGGTGGTTGGCCCACGCTCTCCTCCTCCGTTCCGCCCTACGGGTCCCGCGCGGCCCGTCCGCCCTGGTGGGAAGGCCCTCTGTGCGGGACGCTACCCGCAGCGGTGAAGCTTTTCACAGCGGTTGTGTGGACTGCTCACCTTGGCCGTCCCGGCTCGGGCGACGATACTGATCGAGCGTTTAGTTACCAGTGAGTAGGCGCGCTGACTTTCCGGAGGCTGAGATGGCTCGACTCGCGCAGACGCCCGGCCTGACCGACGAGCAGCAGTCGATCCTGGAGACCGTCCGGGAGTTCGCGAACAAGGAGATCATTCCGCACGCGCAACGCCTGGAGCACGCCGACGAGTACCCGACCGACATTCTCGACGGCATGAAGGAGATGGGCCTGTTCGGGCTCACCATCGCCGAGGAGTACGGCGGTCTCGGCGAGTCCCTGCTGACCTACGCCCTGGTGGTGGAGGAACTCTCCCGGGGCTGGATGTCGATCTCCGGCATCGTCAACACACACTTCATCGTGGCGTACCTGATCTCTCAGCACGGCTCCGCCGAACAGCGGGCCCGGCTGCTGCCGAGGATGGCCACCGGCGAGGTGCGCGGCGCCTTTTCCATGTCGGAACCGGAGTGCGGCTCCGACGTCTCGGCGATCAAGTCGAAGGCGGTCCGCGACGGCGACCGCTTCGTCATCGACGGCCAGAAGATGTGGCTGACCAACGGCGCGTACTCGTCGGTGGTGGCCACCCTGGTCCGGACCGAGACCGGCGCCGATTCGGTCTACGGCAACATGAGCACCTTCCTGTTGGAGAAGGAGCCCGGCTTCGGCGAGACAGCCCCGGGCCTGACCATCCCCGGCAAGATCGAGAAGATGGGTTACAAGGGCGTCGAGACCACCGAGATGGTGCTCGACGGGGTCACCGTCCCCGACAGCGCCGTCCTCGGCGGTGCCGACCAGGTGGGCCGGGGTTTCTACCAGATGATGGACGGCATCGAGGTAGGCCGGGTCAACGTCGCCGCCCGGGCCTGCGGCATCTCCATCCGGGCCTTCGAACTGGCCGTCGGGTACGCCCAGCAGCGCCGGACCTTCGGTGAGCCGCTCGCGAAGCACCAGGCCATCGCCTTCAAGCTGGCCGAGATGGGTACGAAGATCGAGGCCGCGCACGCCCTGATGGTCAACGCGGCCAGGCTCAAGGACGCCGGCCAGCGCAACGACGTCGAGGCCGGGATGGCGAAGCTGCTCGCCTCGGAGTACTGCGCCGAGGTCGTCCAGGAGGCGTTCCGCATCCACGGCGGCTACGGCTACTCCAAGGAGTACGAGATCGAGCGGCTGATGCGGGAAGCCCCGTTCCTGCTCATCGGCGAGGGGACCTCGGAGATCCAGAAAACGATCATCTCCCGCGGCCTGCTCCGCGAGTACAAGCTCTGAGCGCTCAGCTCCGGCGGGTCAGCCCGGCCTTGGCCCGCTCCACGATCAGGCAGCGGTCCTCCACGTAGTCGATCCCGGCCTCCTCGGCGATCCGCCGGGCCTGCGGCGAGACGATGCCGAGCTGCAACCACACCGCCGGGGCGCCGATCGCCACCGCCTGCCGCACCACCTCCACGGCGTCGTCGGCCGGCCGGAACACGTCGACCAGATCGACCGGGTGCGGGATGTCGGCCAGGGACCGGTACACCGCCTCGCCGAAGAGTTCGTCGGCGGTCGGGTTGACCGGAATGATGCGCCAGCCGTGCCGCTGCATCTCCAGCGGTACGCGGTGAGCAGCCTTGAACGGATCGCGGGACGCACCGACTACGGCGATCACAGCGGCGTCGGCGAGGATCTGCTTGGCGGAACGCATCCGACGACTGTAGCCGCGTCGCCGCCAGGCTGCCCCGATCGACCATTCGGCAACACTCAGCCTCCCCCGCCCCGCCGCGCCCCGTTCAGAGCAGGCTCAGCTGCTCTGGTGCTGGTGCTGGCGGCGGCGCGGCACGGTGTTCGCCGGCCTCGGCCCGGATCAGCCCATGACGGCGGGCGGCGATGCGGACCCGGGCGGTCAGCTCCCGCTGATAGGACTGCGGCGCGTACGCGCCCGCCCGGAACAGCTCCCGGTAGCGCGGAACCAGCTGGGGGTGCTCCCGCCCGAGCCACCGCGCGTACCACTCGCGGGCGCCGGGACGCAGGTGCAGCGCAAGCGGCGTCACGCTGGCCGCGCCCGCGGCGGCGATCGCCGCCACGGTGGCCTCGATGGACTCGTCCGAGTCGGAGAGACCGGGCAGGATCGGCGCCATCAGTACGCCCACCTCGAAGCCGGCGTCGGCGAACCGGCGTACCGCGTCGAGCCGGCGGCGTGGGCTCGGCGTGCCGGGCTCGACCGAGCGCCACAGTCGCTCGTCGACGAACCCGACCGAGAAGGAGACGCCCACCCGAGCGACCTCGGCTGCCTGCCGCAGCAGCGGAAGATCACGTTGGATCAGGGTGCCCTTGGTCAGGATGGAGAACGGATTGGCGAAATCGCGCAGCGCCTCGATGATCGGCGGCATGAGCCGGTAGCGCCCTTCGGCCCGCTGGTAGCAGTCGACGTTCGTGCCCATCGCCACGTGCGCGCCGCGCCAGCGCGGTGCGGCCAGCTCACGGCGCAGCAGCTCACCCGCGTTGACCTTGACGACCACCCGGCTGTCGAAGTCCGCCCCGGCGTCGAAGTCAAGGTAGGTGTGAGTATTTCGGGCAAAGCAGTATAAACATGCATGACTGCATCCCCGGTACGGGTTGACGGTCCACTCGAACGGGACGCGGGAGGTGCCCGGAACCTTGTTGAGGATCGACTTGGCGCGCACCTCGTAGAAGGTCATGCCGGCGAAATCGGGGGTGTCGAAGGTGCGGACGACCGCCTCGGGCAGCGCCAGCGGCAGGGGTGGCGTCGCTGGCGCTGCCCGTCCGGGATCTCCCTCGACCGGGGGAGCGGTCAGGTTGTCCCAGCGCATGGCCAGTATTCGAACACATGTCCTAGTGGCGTGCAAGTGACTCACCGGACACCCGCGTGTGTGTCGGCCGGCGTGGGGGGAGGATGAGGGCATGTCGACCTTCGTCTACGACGGGGACTGCGCCTTCTGCACAAGCTGCGCGGAGTTCATCGAGCGCCGGATCCCGACCGGTGCCCGGGTGGTGCCGTGGCAGTTCGCCGACCTCGACCTGCTCGGCCTGACCGAGGCGGAATGCGAGGAGGCGGTGCAGTGGGTCGGTGCCGACGGCAGCCGGGCCGCGGGTCCGGACGCCATCGCCGCGCTGCTCGCCAGCAGCGGCCGTGGGTGGCGGATCGCCGGAGCCGGGCTACGGATTCCGCCGGTACGCGCCGCCGCCTGGCCCGCGTACCGCTGGGTGGCCCGCAACCGGCACCGGATGCCGGGCGGTACGGCCGCCTGCTCGCTGCCCCAGGAGACCCGGGACCGCCTCTACGGCCCATCCGCCGGCTGACACCTCGCACGAATGCCTGCCCGCTCCGGGTCGTACGGCGCACGGGATCGTGGGCCGGTCAGGGCGTTGCCGGATCCGGTACCGGCTGGGTGTCGGCCGACAGCGGATCCGAGCCGAGCCGTCGCCGGTCGGGCGTGAACCTGCGGGCCAGGAGCCGTCGCACTGCGACGAGCGGGCGGACCTTCTCCAGCGGCAGGAAGCTGGTCATGGCGACCAGGTGTGGTGCGAACGAGATGGTGATGGTCGCGATGGTCACCAGGTGGAACGAGTAGAAGAAGCCGACCGTGGCGAGCCGCCAGCGTTCGGGCAGCACGAAGACCAGGGGGCTGAGCAGTTCGAAGGCGAGGATGCCGAACTGGGCGACGAGCAGCAGGTGGGGCACCTGCGCGATCAGGTCCGCCAGGTCGGTGCCGCGTCGGATGATCGCTTTGGCGAGCACCGAGCCGGTCGCCCAGTCCAGGCCGCCGAAGCGGAACTTCGCCCAGGCGGCCAGGAAGTAGGTGCAGACCACCGAGATCTGGGTGACCCGCAGCGCCCAGCCGCCGGCCTCCGTCCTGGTCGGGTCGCCGTGCCGGGCCCAGCCCGCAGTGGGTAGCACGGCCAGCGCGACGAGCAGGGCGAACCGGTCGTGGTCCACCTTGCCGTAGCTCATCGCGATGATCATCCACTCCAGGTAGAGCGCGAAGACCGTCCAGCCGAGCAGTCGGGGGGCCCGTCCGGTCGCGGCGAGCAGGGCCAGCAGCAGCAGGGCCCAGAAGATCACGCTCACCAGCGTCGCGGTGGGGGTGGGCAGCGGCAGTACCCGCCCGACGAAGAGCGGTTGGTAGAGGTTGCCGGGCACGTCGACGCGGTCGCGTACCCAGGGGGTGAAGACGACCAGGTCGGCGGCGACGAAGAGGTAGACGAGCGTGCGGAACGCGGCAACCCGACCGCGCGGCACCGCTTCGGTGAGCCAGCGACTCATCGGGTGACCTGCCAGCTGACGACGGTCTCGTCGACCCATCGACCGGTGGGCCGACGGTCGGTGATGTCGTGCCACCGGATGACGATCCGGACCTCGGTCAGTTCCGGTGCGTCGGGATGGCGCCGGTCGTACGCCTCGGCGACCTCGCGCAACCGGCTGGGGTCGGCGACGTACCGGCTCTGCTGGCCTTCGATCTCGGCTCGGCGGATGCCTGTCGCTCGCTCGCCCAGGTCGACGAGGTTGCCGCTCAGGTCGACCCCCTCCACCCGGGTGTCCGGGGCGTCCGCGTCGGCCGGATCGGAGGTGGAGTACATCCGGAAGGGGCCGAACGGGAAGTGGTCGTCCACCCCCCAGATCGTGCCGGCGAGCAGGACGGCGAGGCCGAGTGCCGTCACCGCCACCCGCGCCGTACGGCCGCGGCTCGTCAACGCATCCATCGTCCGCTGAACTTACGGCACCGGCGCGCGTTCAAGCGGCCCTATCGACGGGCCGTGTCCCAGCTGTGACGAGGCCCGGAGTCACGTGGGCGTTCGGACGCCGATGGCCGGGCCCGCTACGGGCCCGGCCATCGTGTCTGTGAGATCAGTGCTTGTGCTCGGCGAGCTTCTTGCGCACGTCGTCCATGTCGAGCGCCTGAACCTGCTCGATGAGGTTCTCCAGGGCCGACTCCGGCAGCGCGCCCGGCTGGGCGAAGACGATCACGCCGTCGCGGATCGCCATGATGGTCGGGATGGACCGGATGTCGAACTTGGCGGCGAGTTCCTGCTGCGCCTCGGTGTCGACCTTGCCGAAGGTGATGTCCGCATGCTTGTCGGACGATCGCTCGTAGACCGGAGCGAACCGCTTGCAGGGGCCGCACCAGTCGGCCCAGAAGTCAACCAGCACGATGCCGTTGCCCTCGGTCACCTGGTCGAAATTAGCCGTGGTCAGCTCGACGGTTGCCATGTGAGTCTCTCCGATCACGCGGAACAGCTACGTCTGGTGGAACTCGGGCGTACCCCATCGCATTCCCGCCGTGGTGCCACCGTAACCCTGGTCGCAGTCCGGGTGGGGCCTTTGTCCACATCGATGGGTGTCGGTCTTCGGAAGGTGTCCGCAGATCGCACATGCATGTCGCATTTGCGTGACCGCCCGTAATGGGAGCGTTTCCAATGAGATCAACGCTCTGACCGGGTACGAAGCGGTAACTTCGGCGCTGACGAGCGGGGATTCGACCTGCGGAGATCGCTTTTTGACCGATGATCAGTCACTCAGAGTAATGTAACAAAAAGATAAATGTGACCTCGGTCTCTGTGCGGCCGGACGGACGTACGGCAGAATCTTGAAGCATCAGAGCGTGGGCGGCGGGTGCCGGGGAGGGCCCCGCCGCTCATTGCGTCCGGCCCCGGTCGACGCGCGCCAGTCCCGCCCGCACGTGCTGATCAGACAGCTTTCCGGTGCCGGCTGGTGTGACATTCCGATGCCTGTCCCGCCCCGCGGCCCGCCTTAACCCTCGATAAGGCATGCTGTGCCGAACTCCGCCGCCTCCGTCGAAGGAGACCAGGATGCAGTTCGGCCGCTACTACGAGGAGTTCGAGGTCGGCGCGGTCTACCGGCACTGGCCGGGCAAGACGGTCACCGAGTACGACGACCACCTGTTCTGCCTGCTCACCATGAACCACCATCCGCTGCACATGGACGCGCACTACGCCGAGACGGCAAGTCAGTTCAAGCGCAACGTCGTGGTCGGCAACTACATCTACTCCCTCCTGCTCGGCATGTCGGTGCCCGACGTCAGCGGCAAGGCCATCGCCAACCTGGAGATCGAATCGCTGCGGCACGTCGCACCCACCTTTCACGGCGACACGATCTACGGCGAGACCACGGTGCTGGACAAGCGGGAGTCCGCCTCCAAGCCGGATCGTGGCGTGGTGGCGGTGGAGACTCGCGGCTACAACCAGGACGGCACGCTGGTCTGCGTCTTCCGGCGCAAGGTGATGGTCCCCAAACGGGAGTACGCGGCGGCAGCCGTACCCGACGGTGTCGACCCCGAGCGGCCGAGCTTTCCCGAGCCCCGCTGACCCGTACGCGGGTGGTTTCGGCAGAGGGCCGGGCTCGCCGCGCCCGGTCACTCGCGGCCGGTGGGGGCACGGCGGCGCGGCGCAGCGGGTTCCCGGCGTAGGCGTTCGGCCCCCGGTCCGGGCGCATATGCTGGCGCCGGAGGTCCCGCCATGAGCGAGCGAATCACCACCGCCACCGCCTACTCCGCCACCGAGTGGGATCTGCTCACCAGTCTGCCCGGGCGGGTGATCGTGGCCGCTGCCCAGCCCGGCCCGGGGCGTCCGCACCGGGGCGTGGCGGCTGGCCTGGCCGGACTGGACGCGGTGGCGGCCGGGCGGGCCTTCGACAGTGATCTGGTCCGGGCGGTGGTGGCCGCGATCTACGCTCGGCACGACGGCCCATCCCCGCCGGCGGCCCAGCTCGCCGAGCTGGACGTGCTCGCCGCCTGCCGGGCCGTCGTGCGGGTACTGGACCGTCATGCCGATCCCGCCGATTCGGCGGCCTACCGGCAATGGGTGCAGTCAGTGGCCGCACGCGTCTGTCGTACCGCCTCCCGGGCGTTGCCCGGCGGCCCGCTGGCTCCCGCCGACCGCCGTTTCCTCGACCGGCTCGGCGGCGCCCTGGCCCTGCGCTGACCGATGTGTCGCTCGGTGGCCGGGCGGCGGGGTGGTGTCCGCGCTGCTGGGCGTAACCTGCGTGACCGTGACCGGTGAGCAGCTCGACGTCGGCGTGGGTCCCTGGCCAGGTGACCTGCCGGAGGATCCCCGCTACGACCCGGAGCTGCTCGCCGCGGGGGATCGGCGCAACGTGGTCGACCAGTACCGCTACTGGCGCCGCGAGGCGATCGTCGCGGACCTGGATCGGCGGCGGCACGACTTCCACGTGGCGATCGAGAACTGGCAGCACGACCTGAACATCGGGACGGTGGTCCGCAACGCCAACGCGTTTCTCGCGGCCGAGGTGCACATCGTGGGCCGGCGGCGCTGGAACCGCCGCGGCGCCATGGTCACCGACCGCTACCAGCACGTACGCCACCACGAGACGATCGATCAGTTGATCGTCTGGGCGGCGGAGCGCGGCCTGCCGCTGGTCGGCATCGACAACCTGCCCGGCTGTCGTCCACTGGAAACCGCCACGCTGCCGCGGCGGTGCGTCCTCCTGTTCGGTCAGGAGGGTCCGGGGCTCTCCGCGGCCGCGCACTCCGCGTGCGACGAGATCTTCTCCATCGCCCAGTACGGCTCGACCCGCTCGATCAACGCCGGGGTGGCGAGCGGAATCGCCATGCACACCTGGATCCGCACCCACGCCACCCCACCTCCCACCTAGCAGCCCACCCACCCCACCTCAACTGCGGTCGATCATGAAGTTGTTGGCGCGACACGCCGAGGGGAGGGAAACAACCTCATGATCGAGCGGCGATGCGTGAGGTGGGGGCCGGTGGGGTGGGGGCAATGCGGGCGCTCGGCTTGACGGGTGGCGGCCAGCGGGTGACGGTGGAGTGGTGACGGTTGCGGTGAGTTGTCCCAGATGCGGCGGGTCGGTCCGGGCGCCGGATCTCATGCATCCGGAATCCCGCTGCCCCGACTGCGGACCGGTGGCTCCCCTGCACGTGCCCGAGCACATCGGTGCCGAGATCGTGGCCAGCGTGGTGGAACACATCCAGGCCGCCGCCCAGCCGCAGCAGCCTTCGGTTCCGCTGTGGTGTCCGTGGCCGCTGCCTCCGGGTTGGACCACCACGGGCGTGGCGTGGGCCGGCGACGACCGGCTCGGAGTGCGCGCCACGGCGGTCGCCTGCGCCGGGCCCGCCCCGTTGGGCGGTGGGCCGGCGGACCTGGTCTTCGTGGCCGAGGAGCCCGGTGTGGGACTGGGCACGCGATACGCCGGGGTGCCTGGCCCGGATGCCGGACCGGAACTGGCCGAGGCGCTTACCGACCCGGGCCCGGGGCACCCCGGCCATGTCGGACGCGCCGGGATCAGGGTGGCCGGCCACCCGACTCCACTGTGGTTGGTGAACTCACTGCCGGATCGAAGCGCGTACGCCGGCGAGGCTCGGGGAATGTGGCTCTATGCGATAGCCTGGCCGGCGAGTGCGGGGCATCTGCTCGCGGAGGACGTGCTGCTGCACGACCTGGTCGAGTGGACGCCGCCCGAGCTCGTGTACGGCGCCCCATCTCCGTACCTGCACGGGAAGGCTTGACAAGTCTCCCGGAATGTCGGAGAACGGACGTAGATATTCACGGTAAGACACCACGCTGATACTCTGGGTGCCGCTGCGGTAATGGGACCCGGCGCCGCGCGAGAGGATGGCCCGCCATGGTCAAGAAGGTCCTCACCTGGGCCGGAATCGCATTCTTGATCTTCTTCGTCGCCTACCGGCCAAATTCCGCCGCGGACGTGTTCAAGTCGCTGGGTGGCGGCATCATGGACATCGCCCAAGGCTTCGGCGACTTCTTCACCTCACTGGTCGCTTAGCCTCCGATGGGAAGCCCCTCCGGCCCACCCTTCGATCCCGACGACCCCGACCGGGCCCGCCGGGAACGCGACACAGAGCCGATCCCCCGAATCGATCCGGACGAGGGGCCGGGCTACGGCTCCGGCCCTCGCCTCTCCGACGGTCCGTCCTTCTCCGACGACGCCGGCTATGGCGACGGTCCGGGGTACGCCGGCGAGGGGCGGTCGGGTCGGGCCTGGGTGCGCGATCCGGAGGCCGGTTATCTGCCTCCGGAGATCTCCGAGGAGGAGCTGGCCGGACTGCGCGCCGACGCCAGCGGTGCCACCCCCCGCCGGGTGTTGCCGCTGGAGGACGAGCCCAGCTCGCTTGTCGCGCGATACCTGTTCCCGACCGAGCGGTACCGGGGCGAGTGGAAGCGGCACTGGGTCCACCTCGTCACCCCGATCATCGTCGGCATCGCCGCCACCTTCGTGCTCGGCTACCTCTCCGGCTTCCTCGCCGGTCAGGACGTCGGCGCGCTCACCACGATCGCGGTGCTGCTCTGGTTCGCGGTGATGGGCTGGGTGGCGTGGCGGGTCGCCGACTGGTGGTACGACCGCTTCATCCTGACCAACAAACGGGTCATGGTGGTCAACGGGATCATCACCCGGCGAGTGGCGATGATGCCGCTGGTCCGGGTGACCGACATGAAGTACGAGCAGACGCCAGCGGGTCGGGCACTCAACTACGGCACCTTCGTGCTGGAGTCCGCCGGTCAGGAGCAGGCGCTACGCGAGGTCAAGAACCTGCCCAACCCCAACGAGCTCTATCTGCGCGTCGTCGAGGAGATGTACGAGCCGCAGGCAGTCGAGGCCCGGTTGGGCAAGGAGCAGGACGAGGCGAAGGCCGACGACGGCGCCTGAAACTTCCTGACCGAACATCGGAGATATTGCGCACCTTCCGTCCTCGACCCGCTGGTCACGCTGTGGCAGGCTGCGGCAGGATCAGGCACGGAGGTGGCGTGTGGCCAGCAGCAACCCGCTGGAGGAGGAGTTTCGCGACTTCGTCGCGGCCCGTTCCGGCGCCCTGCTGCGTACCGCGTACCTGCTCACCGGGGACTGGGGCACGGCGGAGGATCTTCTCCAGACCGCACTGACCAAGACGTACCTGGCGTGGAAGCGGCTGGGCGGGATCGAGGCAATCGAGCCCTATGCCCGACGTGTCATGGTCAACACCTCGACGAGTTGGTGGCGGCGTCGCTGGCACGGTGAGCGTCCGACCGAGGTGCTGCCCGAACAGGCCGCCACCGACGAGATCGAACGCCAACTGGACCGGGACGTGCTCTGGCGGCACCTGCGGGCGCTGCCCGCCCGGCAGCGTGCGGTGCTGGTGCTGCGTTTCTACGAGGACATGTCGGAGGCGCAAACCGCCGCCATGCTGGAGATCTCGCCGGGCACCGTGAAGAGTCAGACCTCCCGGGCACTGGCCACCCTGCGTCGACGGATCGGCGCTGAGGAAACCTTCGGCTTCCGCGCGGGCAGGCCGGAGCGAGCCGAGCAGCCGATCGGCAGTTCGGAGTCGACGGCGCGGCCGACCGGTAGGTCGGAGACAACCGCGCAGCCGACCGGCAGGTCGGCGCAGGCTGCGCAGCCGACCGGAACGGTGGGGCGGGTCGAGCAGCCGGGCAACCGGACCGGCGCCGGAAATCCGCAACCGGAGGGTGCCGGCCGGCCCGGAACGGCGCTTGTCGGAGAGCGACGGTGAAGCGCAAACCACCAGCTCATGACAACCAGAGCCGGTTCCCGGATCGTTCATTGGACGTGCCGCCCAATGACCTGGAAGGTGCCCTCCGGGAGATGATGTCCCGGCGGGCAGCCGTAACGCGTGCGGTCGCCGCCGATCCAGCCGGTGCGGCGATCCGACGGGCCAACCGGATTCAGCGCCGCCGGACCATGGCCGGCGTGGGCCTGGCCGTGCTGGCGATCGTTGCGGTCAGCGCGGGCAGCCTGCAGCTGCGCGACAACCGGCCGCCGACCGGCGGCACGGTGGTGATCGGAGACCCGGATCAACGGCCGCTCGTCGATCGCACCATCCCGCCGCCCGGGCCGGACACCGCGCCCCCGCTCGCCGAGGTCGACCTGCTGATTGACGGATCGATCGCCACCGCGCAGGGCCGGCGGGTGGCGCTGCTCGGCACCGGCGAGGTGGAACGGGCACATCGACTCACCGACGGCCGTGGCTGGTTGGCCGTCGGGGCACCGACCTTGGCCGGGCGGTTCCTGTGGGCGGTGGCTGCGGACGGCAGCGCGCAGGTGCTGCTGGCCGGTGCCGACGAGATCGTCCTGGACGCAGACGGCCGGCAGGTCGCCTGGAAACAGGGCACGGTGCTGGCGGCCGCCGGGATCGTCAACGGTGAACTCGCCACCACCGTACGGGCCGAGGCGCCGGCCGAGGCGGTGCCGCTGCGGTTCGTCAACGGCGCCGTGCTGGTCAGGCTGGCGCCCGACCGCCCCGGCCACGTGCTGTGGCCACTGCGGCCCGGCCCACTGGTCCAGGGCGCTGACCGGGCCAGCACCCACATCTTCGGTGCGCTGCCCGACGGCCGCCTGGTCGGCGAGATCACCCCGGGCGCCGGGCCAACCGCCTGCCTGATCCTGCTCGACCCGGCCCGGGATCTCGGGACCGGCCAGCCGGACTGTGGGCCGGAGTCGGCCGGCGACGGCCGGGGTGCGGTGTCGCCGGACGGGCGCTGGCTGCTGGTCAACGGTCGGTCGGCAGGTGAGGACTCGGCGCTGCTGGTGGACCTGACCAGGCTCGACACGTCCACCGGGGTACGGCCCGCCGGGCCGCCGATGACCGGCACCGTGGTCTGGAGTACGCCCGACACGGCCTACTACGCCGACGCCGCCGGTGGCCTGGTGCGGGTGGCCGTCGACCGGGTCACCGAAGGCCGTCCCGCCGTGCCGACCGCCCTGCCCGGCCTCCCCGCCGGTGAGCTACCGGTGGTGGTGAGCGGTGGCTGACCGGGCATCCGGTGACGGCGGGCGATGACCTCGCGGATCGACCTGCACACGCACTCCACGGCCAGCGACGGCACGCTCGACCCGGCCGAGTTGATGCGTGCCGCCGCCGCGGCGGGACTGGACGTGGTGGCGATCACGGACCATGACACCACCGACGGCTGGGAGCCGGCGCTGCGTGCCCTGCCACCCGGGCTGCGGCTGGTCCGTGGCGCGGAGCTTTCCTGCCGATGGGACGGCGAGCAGCCCCCGGTGCCGCTGCACCTGCTGGCGTACCTCTTCGATCCGGAGCACCCGGAACTGGTCGCCGAGCTGACCCGGGTGCGGGCAGCGCGGCTGGCCCGGGGAGAGCGGATGGTGGACCTGCTGCGTGCTGACGGCATCGATGTGGACTGGCCGGAGATCCTGGCCCTGGCCGGCGGCGGGACGGTGGGTCGGCCGCACATCGCCCAGGCGCTCATCCGGGCCGGTCTGGTCGCCACCACCACTGAGGCGTTCGGGCCGGAGTGGCTGGGGGAACGGTACCGGCTGCCCAAGGAGGACATCGACGTTTTTCGGGCCGTACGGCTGATCCGGGCGGCCGGCGGCGTGGCGGTGTTCGCCCACCCCCGGGCCAGTCGACGCGGCCGGCTCGTGCCGGACGAGCTGATCGCCGAGCTGGCGGCGGCGGGGCTGGTCGGCCTGGAGGCCGACCACGAGGACCAATCACCCGCCGAGCGGGCCCACGTACGCGGTCTCGCCGCCGAACTGGGCCTGCTGGTGACCGGTTCATCGGACTTCCACGGCAGTCACAAGACGGTCCGGCTCGGCGCCTTCACCACCGGCGTCGACGCGTACGAACGGATCGTTGCCGCCGCCTCCGGGGTGACTGAGGTCGCTTCGGGCTGACCTGGGTTTCGACGCCGACCGGCACGGCTACGGTGACCGGGTGGATCTCAAGCTCTTCGGCGAGGTCTTCGTGACCCTGCTGGTGATCGTCGACCCGCCCGGCATGATGCCGATATTCCTGGCGTTGACCGGCCCGCTGTCCGCGCGGGAGCGCAACCGGGCCGCCTGGCAGGCGGTCGCGCTGGCGCTGGGCGTGATTGTGATCTTCGCGGTGGCGGGTCAGACCCTGCTCGCCTACCTGCACGTCGACCTGCCGGCGTTGCAGGCGGCCGGTGGGCTGCTGCTGATCCTGGTGGCGCTGGAACTGCTGACCGGCAAGACCGACGACCCGACCAAACAGGCCACCGCCAATATCGCCCTGGTGCCGCTGGGTACGCCGCTGCTGGCCGGGCCCGGCGCGATCGTGGCGACGATGCTCTTCGTGCAGCGGGCCGACGGGGCGGGCGACTTCGCCGCGATCGCCGCCGCCATCGTCGCGGTGATGCTCACGGTCTGGATCGTGCTGCGATTCTCCGGCGGCATCGTGAAGGTGCTGCGTCCGGGCGGGATCGAGGTGCTCACCCGGATCGCCGGCCTGCTGCTGGCGGCGATCGCCGTACAGCTCATCGCGGACGCGATCGCGGCGTTCGTGGCCCAGTACAACGGCGGCGGCTGACCGGCCCACCCGGTCTGTCGGGGGTGGATGGCAGGATCAGGTCGTGCGACGAGCCTCTCCAGCCGGACGACCCGCCGCCGGTGGCCGCGCGCCCCGGCCCCGTGACGCGCAGCCCGAGCAACTCGGCTTCGAGGGCATGCCGGAGCGACTGTTCGTCTGCACGCCGAGCCGCCTCGGTGCGTACGCCGACTGTCCACGGCGATACCGCTACTCCTACGTTGATCGTCCGGCACCGCCGAAGGGGCCGCCCTGGGCGCACAACTCGCTCGGCGCCAGCGTGCACACCGCCCTGAAGAACTGGTATGCGCTGCCCGCTGACCGACGCCGTCCGGAGGCGCTGCCGACCCTGCTCAAGGGCACCTGGGTACGCGAGGGCTACCGCGACGACGAGCAGGAGCGTGCGGCCTACCGGCGGGCGCTCGGCTGGCTGGAGGCGTACGTTGGTGGGCTCGATCCGGCCGACGAGCCGATCGGGGTGGAACGGGTGGTGGCGGTGAAGACCGGGGTGCTCGCCTTCAACGGCCGCGCCGACCGGATCGACTCGCGGCCCGGCCCGCACGGGCCCGAGCTGGTCATCGTCGACTACAAGACCGGCCGCGCCGGGCTGGACGGCGACGACGCGCGCGGCTCGCAGGCGCTCGCGCTGTACGCGTACGCGGCCGAGCGGGTGTTCCGTCGACCCTGCCGTCGGGTCGAGTTGCACCACCTGCCGAGCGGCACCGTCGCCGCACACGAGCACAGTGTCGAGTCGCTGGCGCGGCAGGTGACCCGCGCTGAGGAGACCGCCCGCGACATCATGGCCGCCGAACGGTCCGTCGCCGACGGCGCTGATCCGGACGACGCCTTTCCGACCGCCCCCGGCCCGCGCTGCGCCTGGTGCGACTATCGGCGCACGTGCCCGACGGGTGCCGCCCTACCCGGCAAGGAGCCGTGGGCCGCCGTGGAACGCTTCGCCGGGCCGGCAACCGAGGAAGACTGACCCGTAGCGGCGGTGGACGATCGGATGAAGGCAACGTGGCGGTGGCTCAGGTGGTGCTGGAGGCGGCGATGAGTCGCGCCGCGCGTTCCTTTGCCGCGCGCTGCATGGGCCCCTCCCGCCAGTCGCGGGGCAGGGCGGTGAGAGCGAGCCGCAGCGCGCGTACGGTCACGTCGGCCGACAGCGCGGTGGTCGGCAGGCCCAGTCCGCCGTACAGCCGCCGGGCCCACGGCGGCAGCAGGGCGAGCGCCGTGCCGGCGATGCCCAGGTACGCCCACCGGGGCGGGCCGAAATTCAATCCGATCCGGGCCGGCAGGCTGAGCTTCCACGGCAGGGGTGGAGCGGTCAGGAACAGGGCGGTCTCGGCGGCCTCGCGGGTCATCCGCAGCTCGGGTCGGATCCGCTGGTAGTAGTCAGCCACTTCGGCGGCGGTGCCGGGCACGGTCTCGGGCGCCAGCCCGACGAGCGCGGCGGCCCGTCGCTGCTCGGTGTAGTAGCGGTCCACCTCGTCGGCGTCCAGCGGTACGCCGGCCCGCCGCGCGGTGTCGAGGAACGACTCCACCTCGGTGACGTGCACCCAGCGGAGCAGCTCCGGCTCGTCGATCCGGAACCGCTCGCCGGTGGCTGGATCGACCGCGGTCATCCGGGCGTGCAGTCGACGTAGCCGCCGTCCGGCCCGCTCCGCCTCGTCGGTGGTGCCGTAGACGATGGTGCCCACGTAGTCGGCGGTGCGGATCAGACGTCCCCAGGCGTCCTGACGGTAGTTGCTGTTCTGCGCCACTCCGGCCATCGCCCGTGGATGCAACGCCTGAAGGTAGAGGGAACGCAGACCGGCGACGAACAGGATGGGCTCCTGGTGCAGCTTCCAGGTGACCGAACCGGGACCGAACAGGCCGACGTCGACGGTATCCACCAGTCAAGGGTGCCACGCCGACCGACCTGAACCCGTCGGGTCGGGCCTGCGTGTGGAGCAACAGGGCGTTGGGCGGATCAAGCATGGGCCCGTACGCTGACACCCACGATCACCTTCGGAGGTGCCGATGTTCGAGAAGGCGCTGGGCCTGCCCCTACACGTACTGGTGGTGCACGCGGTCGTCGTGTTCGTGCCGCTGCTGGTGCTGCTCGCCCTCGCGTACATCGTGCTGCCCCGGTTCCGCGCCCGGCTGGACTGGGCGGTGGCGGCCCTGGCGGTGGTCGCCCCGATCACCGCGTGGGTCGCCACGAGATCCGGTGAGGCGCTACAGGCCCGGCAGATCGAGCGGGGGTTCTCCGGCGAGATCCTCGACAAGATCAACGAGCACGCGGCGCACGGCGAAGTGCTGTTCCGCGTGACGTTGGGGCTCGGCCTGGCGGTCATCCTGCTGCTGGTCGCCACCAGCAACCACCCCCGGGTGCCGAAGCTGCCCGGCTGGGTGACTGCGGTGCTGTCGGTCGTGGTGCTGGGCCTGGGCGTCGCCGCGCTCGTCTACGTCTGGCTCACCGGTCACTCCGGTTCCGAGATGGTCTGGGGCAACACCTACGAGTAGGCCGTCCACGGCCGTTACGAGCACGTGGCCCCGGTGACTGGTCAGAACAGCAGCCGAGTGCAGAGCAGACAGGTCAGCACCACCAGGACGGCTCCGGCGACCGCGCCGACGGCCCAGGTGACCCGCTGCGCCCGCTGCTCCTGCGCGTCCAGGCTGACCATGTCCTGGGCCGGTAGTTGGCGGGGCGGTGCCGCTTGCAGGTGCACCGGGGGCCGCCAACCGGGCGGCGGCGCGGTGGTGGGTGGCGGCCCGGTGTAGCCGCCCGCTCCGCCCGAGGCAACCTGCCCAGGGCGCGGGCCTGGGGTGTCGCTGCGGCTCGGTCCGCCACTCGGGCCTGGGGTGCCCGGGGCCGAGGTGTGAGGTGGGTTGGTGGCACCGGTCAGGTCACCGCCGCCATCGGAGTCAGTGCCGCTGGTCGGGCTCAGGGCGGTCCTGGGGTCGGAGACCGGCCCGTCGCCGGAGTCGGGTCGGCGCCACGGATCGTCCGGATCCGGACCGGGTCGGGGCATCGTCACGCCGTCCGACGCTACCAACCACCTCATCGCCGCACCGTCAGGCCGCGCCCGTAGCGGTTGGCTCGGACAACTTCGGCGATGGTGCTGCCTCCCGCGAGCGAGACCCAGCACCATCGCCGAAGTTGCTCGGGATTCTCCAGCGCCGCAGCTGCGTTAGTCTTGCCGCTCGTGAGCACTCGCGAACCCGATAGGCGGGGCGATGACGATCGTGCGGTCGAGTTGACCGACGACTTCGTGGTGCTACCGGAGCAGACGGCGGACGACACCGACCACGGGTGGGGCGAGCGGGCCGGCGGCCACGACGACTGGCTGCTCGCCGAGCGCCCGCCACACTGGGACTGAGCCCGGGCCAGCCGCTCGCACCGGGAAGGCTGACGCCGCAGGCCGGCCCGGTGCAGGGCGGCGAAGAGGCCGTGAGCGCCCGTCCCGGCCGGCCTGGCACCGGTGACCGGTCAGGAGGAACTGGCCGTGGCGGTCGGCTTGCTCGCGCCGCCGGAGGATCCTCCCGACGAACCCCCGGACGACCCGCTGCCGGCACCGGACGAGCCGCCGTTGGACGTGGTGGAACCGGACGAGCCGGAACCGTTCGACGAATCCGAGCCGGAGGACGACGACTCCGACTTGCCGCTGGACCCGTTCGACGTGGTCTCCGAGGCCGAGGAGCGGGAGTCGGTGCGGTAGAAACCCGAGCCCTTGAAGACGATGCCGACCGAGTTGAACAGCTTGCGCAGTCGTCCCTCGCACGCCGGGCAGTCGGTCAGCGGCTCGTCAGAGAAGGACTGCACCGCCTCGAGCTGGTGACCGCACGCGGTGCAGGCGTACTGGTACGTGGGCACGTTCTCCTCCGGATCTGGCACGGCCGATTGGCACTCGACGTATTCGAGTGCCAATGGTGCGTCATCGCCCCCCGATTCGTCCAGCGGAAGTGTGGGGCACGACACCCGAGAGGGTCAGCAGGCCGTGGGTCGGCGTGACCACCGCCCGTACCGGCAGGTCGTGCGGCTCGGCCGGCACCTCGGCAAGCAGCTCGCCGTCGTACAGCGGCGTCACCGTGAGGGCGGTCGCCGGCACCCGCGCCAGGGCGCGGTCGTACGACCCGCCGCCGCGACCCAGGCGGACCCCCCGTCGGTCCACCGCCAGCGCCGGCACCACCACCAGGTCGGCGGTGGCGACGGCCGCGACGCCCAGCCGGCGCCCGACCGGCTCGCGGATGCCCCGCCCGGCGGCGACCATCGCCTGTGGCCCGTCCCAGGCGGCCCAGTCCAGGTCGAGATCGTCGCGGAGCACCGGCAGCAGCAGATCCGCCCCGGCGGGCAACGCGTCGGCGAGCAGCGTCGGCAGGTCCGGCCCACCCGGTTCCGCACCGACCGGGGCGTACGCGGCCACCCGGCCCGGCCGCAGCCGGCGTACCAGGAAGGTCAGCTCGGCCTGGACGCGCGCCGCAGCGGCGGCGCGCTCGTCTTCGGTGCGGGCACGACGTTGCGCGAGCAGCCCGACTCGCGCGACGCGCTTCGCGTCATGCGCCACTTCCGCTCCTTCAGCAAATTCCGGCACGCAACACTCCTCACGCAACGCTCGTCCCGTCGTCGCTCTGTGTCAGCATCGCAGGTATCGGTCGCGCAACTTCCGGGGGGAAGGGGAAGCGTTGACGCTACGCGGGCGGTTGACCGCAGCCTTCCTGGCGGTGGCGCTCGGCCCGGTCCTGCTCGGTGCCGTCTTCGTCGCCTCCACCGTAGCGGCGGTCGACCGCAGCCGTGCCACCGAGCGGCTGGCGGTGGCCGCAACGGCCGTCCGTACCTCGATCGACGCCCTCTGCCAGCAGCTACGCGCCGCCGCCGACGCGGTCGCCGTCACCGCCGACCACGCCGGAACCGCTGCTCAGGTGGTGAGTCGTGGCCTGGCCGCCGCGGTGCTCGTCACCGACGTGACCGGCCGGGTCAGCTACGCCACCCCCGACCCGCCCCCGGCCCCCTGGCGGGACTGCACGGCGCGCGCCGCGCCCGGCGGCCCGGTGAGCGCCCTCGTGGCGCGGGTGCAGCTGCGTGACGCCGCCGGCTCGGCACTGGGTACGGTCGCCGCCGCCCTCCCGATCGATCCAGCCTTCGTCGCGCGGCTCGCTGCGGCGACCGGGGTGGCGGTGACCCTGCTCGACGGGCTCGCCCCCATCCAGGTGGCCCACACCACCGAGTCCGGCACCGGTCGGGACGCGGTGCTCGCCGCTGCGGCCTCCCTGCGCGACGAGCAGGTCACCGGCACCACCGACGGTCGGTACGTGCGCCGTGCTGGCCCGACCGTGGGGCAGCCGCTGCCCCTGGTGCTCTCGGTGCCCAGTGACCAGCCGCCCGGCCTGCACGCGGTGCTGGTCACCGTGGTGCTGATGGCTGCCCTGCTGGGGGTGGCCGTGGCCTGGCGGCTGGCCCGGGTCACCACCCGGCCGCTTGTGGAACTGGCCGGTGCGGCGGACCGGGTCGCCACCGGCGATCTCACCGCCCGGGTGCCGGTACGCAGCGGCGACGAGATCGGTCGGCTGGCCGTCGCCTTCAATCGGATGACCCGCGAGACGGGTGGCTACCTGGCGGCGTTGGCCAGCAGTCGGGACCAGCTGCGCGGCCACCTTGCCGTACTCGGCGACACCCTGGCCAGCACCCATGACCTGCCCCGGATCCTGCGGGTGATCCTGCACAGCGCGCTCGCCGCGACCGGGGCCCGGGCCGGTGCCGTCCTGCTCACCGAGCAGGGTGAGCAACTCGTCGCCCGGTGCAGCGCCGGACTCGACGACAGTGGGCCCGGTGCCGCGCCGATGCGGGTGCCGCTGGGCAGCGGGGTGGTCGGCGCGGTCGCCGCGACCGGTCAGCCCCGGCGGGGTCGGCTGGAATCGACAGGCGTCGCACCGGACGAGCCGCGCTGCCGGACGTACATCGCGGTGCCGTTCGCCGCCCCCGACGCGACCGGCGACGCACCGGGTGTGGCCCCGGTGGCCGACGCGCCGGATCGACCGGCGGAGGTGGTGCTGGGTGTGCTGGCCCTCTACGACCGCCTGGGCGGGGAGGAGTTCGACGACGACGACCTGACCACCCTGCGCACCTTCGCCCGGCACGCGGCGGTCGCCGTGGACAACGTACGCGTACACGAGGAGGCGCAACGACTGTCGCTCACCGATCCGTTGACCGGGTTGTGGAACTACCGGTACCTGCGGGAGTCGCTGCGCCGGGAAGTGGAACGGGCCAGCCGGTTCGGCCGAATGGTCAGCGTGCTCGCCCTCGACCTGGACCGGTTCAAGAGGGTCAACGACACGTACGGGCACGCGGCCGGGGACACCGTGCTTGCCGAGTTCGCCCGGCGGGTACGCGGTGAGATCCGCGAGGTGGACCTGGCCTTCCGCCGGGGCGGCGAGGAGTTCGTGGTGCTGCTGCCGGAGACCGACGCCCGGGGCGCGACAATCGTCGCCGAACGGCTCGGCGCGGCCGTGCGGGACACCCCGGTGACGGCGGTGGGGCACGCCGGTGTCCGCGAATTGATCCCGGTGACCGTCTCCATCGGCATCGGCGTCTTCCCCGATCACGCCGACACCGGCCCGCAGGTGTTGGCGGCGGCGGACGAGGCGCTGTACGCCGCGAAGACCGCCAGCCGGGACACCTGGCGACTGGCACCGGCCCGGGAGCCGTCGCCGACCCGTGAGGTACCGGTGCCGGCGGCGGCCCGCAGCCCCGTCGACGGACTGCCCCGGGCGGGGCCCGACATGCCGGTCGCCGCCAGCGACCCGTCGACCGGGTCCTGACCTGCCGGCGACGATCGTCGGGCTGGGCCCGGACCTGTCGGCGTCGGTTACTCGGGCCGGGCCCGCACCTGTCGGCGACGATCCGTCGGCTGGGCCTGAGATCGGTCGGGGCGGGGCCGGTCACCGGCGCTCCGCCGGCCGGACCGGGGGGTCATCGGCACCGGCAGAACCGGTCCGGCGGGCGGCGCGTCTTCTGGTCCTCACCCGCCGAGGCAGGGCCATGGCCGATAGTCTCGCGACATGTCGGAGCACTCAGCGAACCCCTCAGCGGCCACCGCCACCGGCCGTCCCCGTGCCGTCAAGGCCGTAATCCCGGCCGCCGGCCTGGCCACCCGGTTCCTGCCGGCCACCAAGGCCGTGCCCAAGGAACTGCTGCCGGTGGTCGACCGTCCGGTGTTGCAGTACATCGTCGAAGAAGCCGCCCAGGCCGGCATCGGTGACGTGCTGCTGATCACCGGCCGAGGCAAGACGTCGATGGTGGACCATTTCGACCGTCGCCCCGACCTGGAGGAACGGCTCGCGGAAAAGCCCGACCTGCTCGCCGCCGTCAAGCGCACCGAGGAACTGGCGTCCATCTACACCTGCCGCCAGCCGGAGCAGTTGGGTCTCGGGCACGCCGTCGGGTACGCCGAGTCGCACGTCGGCGACGAGCCCTTCGCGGTGCTGCTCGGCGACGAGTTCGTAAACCTCAGCGAGCCGCTGCTGCCCGCGATGCTGGAACTCCAGGCGCGTACGGGCGGGGTGGTGCTCGCCTTCTTCGAGGTCGACCCGGCGGAGACGAAGCGGTACGGGATCGCCTCCGTCGAGCCGGCCGAGGCCGAGCTGACCGACATCGGTGAGGTCGTGAAGGTGACCGGCATGGTGGAGAAGCCGAAGCCGGAGGACGCGCCGAGCAACCTCGCCGTGCTCGGCCGGTACGTGCTGCCCGGCAAGATCTTCGACGCCATCCGGCGGACGCAGCCCGGCAGCGGCGGTGAGATCCAACTGACCGATGCAATGGAGATCCTGCGTACCGAGGGCACACCGGTGCACGCGATCGTCTACCGCGGCATCCGTTACGACACCGGCATGCCGCTGGGCTACCTGCAGACCGTGGTCCAGATCGCCGCCGACCGCGAGGACCTGGGTAGCGAGTTCCGCAAGTGGCTGGCCGAGTTCGTCAACTCCGACGCGTCGGGCGGTCCGAATACATGACCGCGACGGCCGACGCCGAGGCGGCCGAAAACGGGTTGACGCCGCTCGCCGACTACCTGGGCAGCGTGCTGCGCAGGTTGCGCGCGCTGCCTCCGCTCGACCTCGACCTCACCCAGGCGTACGGCAACGTCCTCGCCGAGGACGTCGTTGCCCCGCACTCGTTCCCGGCCTTCGACCAGGCGGCCGTCGACGGGTACGCCGCGCGCTGGGAGGACATCTCGGGCGGGGGCCGGGGCGTGGGGTACGTCCCGGCCCAGTCGAGTCGGCCGGGCGGTCGCACCGTACGGCTCAATGTCGTAGGTGATCTCGGCGCGGCGAGCTGGCGGCCGGTCCGACTCACCCCGGGTTCGTGTTTCTCGGTGGCGGCCGGGGCGCCGTTGCCGATCGGCGCTGACGTGGTCGTCCCGGTGGAGTGGACCGACCAGGGCATGGCGGCGGTGGAGATCTTCCGGGTTCCGAAGCGGGGGTACGGGGTCCGTCGGACGGGCGAGGAGGTGGCCGCCGGCGCGCTGCTCGCCCGCTCCGGGACCTACGTCTCGCCGGCCCTGGTGGCGGTGCTCGCCGCGACCGGCATCGGCCATGTGGTGGTGCGTCCGAGCCCGCGGGTGGTGATCGTGGCCACCGGCGACGAGCTTGTCGACGTGGGTCGGGCCAGCCAGCCCGGCCAGGTCGTGGACGCCAACTCACACGCCCTGACCGCCGCGGCGGCGGAGGTGGGGGCGCTGGCCTACCGGGTGGGCATCTGTGACGACGACCCGGAGGGGCTGCGTGGGCTGCTGGAGGACCAGACCCTGCGGGCCGACCTGATCATCACGACCGGCGGCACCGGCACCGGGCCGGGCGACATGGTCCGTCGGATCCTGTCGCGCCGGGAGGGCAGCCGCGCCGGTCCGGTCACCTTCACCGACGTGGCGCTCTATCCCGGTACCGCCCTCGGGTTCGGCACTGTCGGTGCCGAGGAGGTGCCGGTGGTGTGTCTGCCCGGCGACCCGGGGGCCGCGATGATCGGCTTCGAGGTGCTGGCCCGGCCCGCGATCAACCTGCTGGCCGGCGCCGAGCCGGTCTTCCGTCCCAGCGTACGGGCGCACCTGCTGGAGACCGTCTCCTCGCCGGCCGGGCTACGCGAGTTCCGGCCCGCGCACGTCGCTGAGCGGCGTGGTGGGGGTTACACTGTTCAGCCGCTCAATGGCGGCCCGTTCACGCTCTCCGGCCTGGCAGAGGCGAACGGACTTCTCGTTCTCGGCGAGCGGGTGACCGCCGCCGCCGCCGGCTCCACCGTCGACGTGTTGCTGCTGGACCGCCGCCGGTGACGCTCGGGAGTGGAGGTTCGGTGTTCCGACGGGCGCCTGGCTGGCCGGCCGTGCTCTCCGACGGCCCGGTGCTGCTGCGGCCGTACCGGCGGTCGGACGCGGCGGCCTGGTCGCAGGTGCGCCGGGCCAACCGGGAGTGGCTGGCCCCCTGGGAGTCGTCGGTACCCGGTGACTGGGACGACCTGAACTCCCCGGCGACGTTCCGCTGGGTCTATCGCGACCTGCGACGCTCGGGGCGTACCGGCGAGGGGATGCCGTTCGCAGTCTGCCTTCAAGAGGACGGCGTGGAGCGGCTGGTCGGTCACATCAACGTGGGCAACATCGTGCGTCGGGCCTTCTGCTCCGGGTACGTCGGCTACTGGGTGGACCGGCGGGTCGCCGGGCGAGGGGTCATCCCCACCGCGCTGGCGCTCGCCGTCGACCACGCGTTTGGCTCCGGCGGTCTGCACCGGATCGAGGTCAACATCCGCCCGGAGAACCGCCCGTCCCGTCGGGTGGTGGAGAAGCTGGGCTTCCGCGAGGAGGCGTACCATGCGCGCTACATGCACATCGACGGTGCCTGGCGCGATCACATCGGCTACGCGATGACCAGCGAGGAGATCGCCGCCGAGGGCGGCCTGCTGGCCCGGTGGCACCGGCTGCGCGCCCGTACCCCGTGAGCCGTCCCACGTGCGGGATCGGCGCGGCGCGGCGGTTCCGGCGACGGTGACCCGTAACCTCAGGTAACTGCAAGCTGCGGCAGGCGCTGCCCGCCCCGCACGATTCACGTCGCCGATGCCGATCGGTGAAAGATCCTGCGGCCGGTCGGCGCTTGCTCCGAATCTGGTGACGGGAGGGGTGAGGGTGCCGACCTCGGTGCTCCTCGCCGTCCTCGCCGCCGCCGGGCTGCTCGCCCTCGCGCCGGCGTTGGTCCGCCGGTACGACGCCGCCGAGCGGCTGGTGGCGGAGCGGGCGCAGTCGACGGCGCGGGTGCTCCAGCGCCGCCGACGCCGTCGCACTGTCCCCGGCCGGCGACCGGTCAACCCGTCCCGTGCCCTGGTGATCACGCTCAGCGAGGATCCCGACTCGGGAGAGCTGGCCACCCCGGTCTCCGGCCCGCCCGCCCTGCGGCGCGCGGTTCCCACCCCGCCTCGTTCGGGTGAGGCACCCGGCCGGGTACCGCGCTCACGTCCCGCTGATGACGCAGGTGATGGCCGCACCGGTGAGGCAGTGCGGGGTGGGGCGGCCGGGCGGGCGCTGCCCCGACGTTCCGGTCGGCCGAGCCGGTTGCGTGCCGTACCGGCGGGTGGGGGCCGGTCCCGCCGCCGCCCCGACCGGCGGCACCACCACACCTCGGCCATCTACCGCCGCCGCCGGGTGCTGGCCGCGCTGGTGCTGCTCAACGCCGTCGAGTTGGTCGGCGTGCTGGTCGTGGGCCCCGGCTTCTGGATCAGCTTCGCGGTCACCGCCACCCTGCTGATCGTGTACGTCGTCCACCTGCGCGCCCGCGCGGTGGCTGACCGCCGCCGACGCCGGGCCCTGGCCCGCGAGGCCGCCTGGCTGGCCGCCCGCCAGGCCGAGGTACGCCGGGAGCAGGCGCGCCGGTCGGCTGCCCGCCGGGAGACGCAGCGCCGCCTGGCGGCCCAGCGGGAGTCCGTCCGGCGCAGCGCGATGGGCCTGGACCGCCCAGCCGACCTCCCCCAGGCAGCCAACGGCGGCGGCTCGGTGTCCTACCGTCGTGCCGGTGGCCTGCGGGGCCGCCCCTACGAGGCCGGCCCCGGCTCCCACAGCGCCTGACCCCGCCCCACGCGCGAACCCCTCGATCGGGCGAGGCGACAAGTTCGGGGAAGACGCTGCCTCAACCGGGCCGAAGGCTGCACTATCGGGGAAACTGCTGATGGCATGGACGGATCGCCGACGGCGATAGCGTGGACGGCAGTGGCGGATCTTGCGAGGCCGGGTGGGTGGGGTGGTTCGCGGCGGAAGCGCTCGACCTGTTAGCCTTGTCGCCGGCCCGCCCGGTGACAGCCGGGTGGGACCGACGCCGGTTGGCCGGCGGAGGGGCTGTGGCGCAGACCGGTAGCGCACCTCGTTCGCATCGAGGGGGTCAGGGGTTCAAATCCCCTCAGCTCCACCACCGAAGCAGTAGACAAAGGGCGGGTCCTCGGAAATCGAGCACCTGCCCTTCGTCTTTGTCCGGCAGCTGATCACGGCTGGGGAGCCCAAGCTGGTTCAGACTGGCGGGATGCAGGATGACGACCGGGCAGCACGGGTTCGCAGGGTGCGCCGCCAGCTCGCGCAGTACGGTCCGCCGTGGACGCGAGATCATGAGCGGGACTTCGAGACGGTCACCCTGCCGGAACGGGACTGTGACCTGCTCCGTGACCTGTTGATCTCTGATCGGGTCGAGGCTCTCGTCGAGGTCGGGCTCGCGTACGCCAGCTCCGCTCTCGCGATCGGGGAGGCGCTGGTCACGATCGACCCGCCGCATCCCCGGCACGTCGTTGTCGATCCCTTTCAGGAGCCGGCGTACGCGAACGTCGGCTGGGATCTGCTGTGTGCCGCCGGTCTGGACTCCACCGTGCAATTGATGCGCGAATGGTCCTCGATCGCGCTTCCGGAACTCGTCACCGACGGTCTGGTCGTCGACGCGGCGTTCGTGGACGGCAGCCACCGTTTTCACGAGGTCTTCGTGGATCTCTACTTCCTGCGCAAGATCGTCCGGCCGGGCGGTCTGATCGTGCTGGATGACGACTGGACGCCGTCGGTGCGCACCGCCGTGCGGTACTAGGAGAAGAACCTGGGCTGGACCGCGATTCCCGACGCTTTCGCCGACGGAACGCTGCGCCACATCGGCGACGACCCGACGGCGGAACTGGTGCCCCGTTGCCGGGCCATCCGGCTGCCCGAGGCGCTGGTGGAGCCGCCCTTCGAGCGGTTTCACCCGTTCTGAGCACGGCCCCACCTCGCCGCTGTCCTGAGTGAACTGTCAGGATTGCCGGCATGACGGTCCAATGTGGCAACAGGGTCGCGCTGGTCACGGGTGGCAGCCGGGGTATCGGTGCCGCCGTCGCGCGGCGGCTCGCCGCTGACGGCATCGATGTCGCATTCACCTACCGCACCGCGGGGGACAGCGCGAAATCCGTGCTGGCCGACATCGAGGCGTACGGGCGTACGGGCCTGCCGATCCGTGCGGACAGCGCGGATCCGATGGCGGTCGTCGGTGCCGTGGAGCAGACCGTCGCCGAGTTGGGACGGCTCGACATCCTGGTCAACAACGCCGGGGTGTTCGCGGGCGGCCCGATCGAGTCGGTCAGCTTCGACGCCCTCGATCGAGCTGTCGCGGTCAATGTACGCGGGGTCTACCTGGCCACCCAGGCGGCGGTGCGCCACCTGGGCGACGGGGGCCGGATCGTCAACATCGGCAGCAGCTTCGCCAGCCGCGTCCCGGCGCCCGGGGTCAGCGCGTACGCGATGACCAAGAGCGCGGTAAACGGGCTGACCCGGGCGCTGGCCCGGGAACTCGGGCCGCGCGGGATCACGGTCAACCTGATCCTGCCCGGCTCGACCGACACCGACATGAACCCGGCGGACAGTGTCGGCGCGCACGCCCAGCGGTCGCACATCGCTCTCGGTCGGTACGCGGCGCCGGCCGACGTGGCGGCCACGGTCAGTCACCTGGTCGGCGACGGCGGACGGCACATCACCGGCGCTTCGATCGCCATCGACGGCGGCGCGACCGCTTGAGCGGCCTGCCGTCACGGGCTGGGTGGCGACCCGCCACGGCGTCGGCGGTGCCGCTCGGCCATCCTGCCCCGCGCGCAGGCCCGAACCCTTCGGTGCGGTCGGGCGGGCGACGGTGTTTGCCGCCGTCAATGCGTTACGGCCAGGATTCAGATACATGTCATTGCCTTGACGTTGATAAATGTTAACGCTATCAATGAGGTAGCGGGCACGGCGGGCACGGTCGGACGGGGACCGTGCCCGTCCCGGATGACCGGCCCGCGGTCGGCGGGAGGGCGATGGCGATGGCGCGTCGGAAGCTCACGTACCGCAGCTGGTTAGCGGTGACCGCCGCCCTGGTGATGGCGGCGATCAGCTCCTTGGCGGGGCCGGCCGTCCCGGCGCGGGCCGCCGCCGTCACATTCACCAACCCGTTGGCCGAGCAGCGTGCCGATCCGCACATCTACCGGCACACCGACGGCTACTACTACTTCACGGCCACGGTGCCTGAGTACGACCGGATCGTGCTGCGCCGCGCCACCACCCTTCAGGGGCTCGCCACCGCGACCGAGCGGGTGATCTGGCGTCGGCACGCCAGCGGCGAAATGGGCGCGCACATCTGGGCACCGGAGATCCACTTCATCGACGGCCGGTGGTACGTCTACTTCGCCGCCGGCCGCACCGACGACATCTGGGCCATCCGGCCGTACGTCTTGGAGAGCAGCGCCGCGAACCCGCTCGACGGCCCGTGGACAGAGCGTGGCCAACTCCAGCCGGCGCGCAGCAGCTTTTCCCTCGATGCCACCACCTTCGTGCACCACGGCCAGCGCTACCTGGCCTGGGCGGAGTACGCCGGCAACAACTCGAACATCTACCTCGCCCGAGCCGTCAACCCCTGGACGTACGCGGGCACCCCGACTCTGATCGCCAGCCCGACGTACGCCTGGGAGACCCGGGGTTACCGGGTGAACGAGGGACCGGCGGTGCTGATCCGCAACGGCCGGGTCTTCATGACCTACTCGGCGAGCGCCACCGACGCCAGCTACGCCGTCGGGCTGCTCACCGCCTCGGCGAACAGTGATCTGCTGAACCCGGCGTCCTGGACCAAGCGCGCCGCACCGCTGCTGGCCAGCGACAGCCGGACCGGCCAGTACGGTCCGGGGCACAACTCGTTCACCGTCGCCGAGGACGGCAGCGACGTGATCGTCTACCACTCCCGCAACTACGAGCGGTACCTCGGCAACGGCTACGACCCGCTCAATGACCCGAACCGGCGGACCCGGATCCAGCGGGTCTACTGGAACGCCGACGGCACCCCGAACTTCGGAGTGCCGGTGCCGGACGGACTGAGCCCGGTCCGGCTGCGCGCCCACGACCTGCCCGATCGCTACCTGCGGCACTGGGAGTTCCGGGTCCGGCTGGAGCCGGACGTGACAAACCTGGCCGACTCGCAGTTCCGGATCGTCGCCGGACTGTCGAACTCCACGGCGATCTCGTTGGAGTCGACCAACTATCCCGGCTACTTCCTACGGCACCGGAACCACCAGATCTGGGTGGAACGCAACGACGGCTCGAATCTCTTCCGTCAGGACGCCACCTTCACCCGGAGGGCCGGGCTCGCCGACGCCACGAAGCTGTCCCTGGAGTCGGTGAACTTCCCCGGCCAGTACGTCCGTCACCGCGACGGCCTGCTCTACCTGGAGGCGGTACCGGACGCGGCCGGACGCGCGTCGGCCACCTTCGCCCTGGAGTAGCCAGTCGCGGCCCGTGCCGAAGTCTTCCTGTCGGAGGGCGTACCTAAACTCTCGCGACATGGCGACGGTGACCTTTGTGGACGAGAGCACCGCGGGTGCTCGGACTTCCGCGTGGGCCTTGCAGATCTTCGAGGAGCGGTTGACGCTTCGTGAGCTGATCCGCCGGCGGATCCACCAGGAGGTGGCCGAGCACAACGCGGCCAGTCCGGAGCCGCGCCGGCTGCTGGTGCGGCCAACCTCGACCGAACGGGCCCTCAACGGCGACCGGGGCGAGCAGCCTCGACGCCGCGTCGACCCGCAGCGGCAGATCGCCCTCGCCGAGCAGGCGTTCCGCGGCAACGGTTTCGTGGTGCTGGTCGGCGACCGGCAGGTCGAGGAACTGGACGACGAGGTCGATCTGCGTCGCGACACCGAGGTCACCTTCCTCAAGCTCGTCCCGCTGGTGGGCGGCTGATGACCACCACCACCGAACCCGTCTGGTACGCCGACCGGGCCCGCGAGCTGGTTGCCGCGAACGACCTGGACAAACTGGCGGGGCACCTGCACGCGCATGCCCGACTCTGCCGCGACAACCCCGAGGTACGCGCCGCACTGCGCGCACTGCCCCGTCCGGACGTGGCGCGTCTGGTGCTGGCCATGGCCGCCCGCCTGCGGCAGGACGGTAAGCACTTCTGGCCGCCGCGCGACCTGATCGGCCAGCTGTCCCGCCGGTTGCCCACCGAGCTGGCACCGGAGCAGCTCCAGGAGCTCGCCGCGTTCGCCGTCGAGGAGCCGTACGCGTTGTCACCGACCGCACTGGAGACGGTGGCCCGGGGCCTGGCCGCCACCGGCCCGATCCCCGCCGACCTGATGGAGGCGCTTGTCGACCGGTCCGACGAGAGCCAGCGCCTGCGGCAGTTCATCGCCGAGGTGGCCGGGCCACGTCTCGACCCGGACGACCCCTGGGCCCGGCAGATCCTCACCGAACTACCCACCCTCGACCCGCCGTGGCGGCAGTTGGTCGCCCACGCCAGCACCGCCACCATGCCCCGACCGAGCGCCGGCTGGTCGGCCGAGGCGACCCGACTGCTCGCCGAGGTCGACCTGGGGGAGGCCGGTCAGCTCCTCGACCGATGGCTGGCCACCGCCGCCCGCGCCCCGCACCAACAGCCGACCTCGGTCAACGCCGACCTGCTGCGTGGCCTGCTCTGGCTGGTCGAGCGGACCGGACCGACACCGGAACAGGTACGCCGCGTCGGCGGTCTGGTCGAGGCGATGCTGCGTCGCCTGCCCGGCGTCGGGCCGGCCTGCCCGAAGGTGGCAAACGCGGCGGTCGGGGTGCTCGGGCGGCTCGACGGCGAGCCAGCGCTGGCGCAGCTCGCCCGGCTGTCGGCCCGGGTCACCTACAAGGGCACCCGCAAGGAGATCGACAAGGCGCTCGACGCTCGTGCCGCAGCCCTCGGCATCAGCCGGGACGAGATCGAGGAGCTGGCCGTTCCGGACTACGGCCTGACCGGGGTGGGGCGGCACGAGGTGCCCCTGGGCGGTTGTCGGGCGGATCTGTCGATCGTCTCCACCGGCGTAGCCCTGGTCTGGTACACGGAGGCCGGCCGGCAGGTGAAGAGCCCACCGGCGGCGGTACGCCGGGACCACGCGGCGGAGTTGGCCGACCTGAAGGGCCTGGCCAAGGAGATCACCGGCATGCTGACCGCCCAGGTGGCCCGGCTGGACCGGCTCTTCCTGGCCCAGCGCAGCTGGACGCTGGCCGTATGGCGGCAGCGCTACCTCGATCATCCGTTGGTCGGCGCACTGGCCCGTCGGTTGCTCTGGCAGGTCGACGGAGTGCCCTGCGGTTGGGCTGACGGTGCGCTGCGCACCGTGGACGACACTCCGGTGTCCGCTGGCGACGACGCCGAGGTGCGGATCTGGCACCCGATCGGTCGGCCGGTGCCGGAGGTGGTCGGTTGGCGGGAGTGGTTGGAACGGCACCGGATCGTCCAGCCGTTCAAGCAGGCACATCGGGAGGTCTACCTGCTGACGCCGGCCGAGGAGACCACCGGGACGTACTCGAACCGGTTCGCCGGGCACATCCTGCGTCAGCACCAGTTCCACGCCCTGGCCGCGGTCCGGGGCTGGACGGACCGGCTGCGGTTGATGGTCGACGACTCCTACCCGCCGACCTCGCGGGAGTTGCCCGGGTGGGGGCTGCGGGCCGAGTACTGGGTGGAGGGGATCGGCGACGACTGGACGGCCGACACCACCGACAGCGGGTCGTACCTGCGGCTCGTCACCGACCAGGTGCGCTTCTACCCGATCGCCGCCGCGCAGAACTGGTCGCACGCCTCCGGCGGCGGCTACTCGGCGCAGCGGTGGACGGACGCGCGACCCGGGGACCCGCTGCCGCTCGACCGGATTCCGCCACTGGTGTTCAGCGAGATCATGCGAGACGTCGATCTCTTCGTCGGGGTGGCCAGTGTCGGCAACGACCCGACCTGGTCGGATGGCGGCCCGCAGGGCCGTTTCCGGGACTACTGGTCGTCGTACAGCTTCGGGGAGTTGTCCGCCACCGCCGAGACCCGGCGCGAGTTGCTGGCCCGGCTGCTGCCCCGACTGGCGGTGGGCCAGCGGGCCCGCATCGACGGCCGCTTCCTGGTGGTCGACGGTGACCTGCGCACGTACCGGATCCACCTGGGGTCGGGCAACATCCTGATGAGCCCGAACGACGAGTACCTCTGCATCGTGCCGGACCGGGGCGCGGGCCGGACCGGGGAGCAGCAGTTCCTGCCGTTCGAGGGGGACGGCCTGCTCGCGGTCATCCTCAGCAAGGCGATGCTGCTGGCCAGGGACGCCGAGATCACCGACGTGTCGATCACGCGCCAGATCAGACCGGCCGGGTAGCCGCCGGGAAAGCGGTGCTGGTGGTTTGCCGCGCGATATCGTGATCGAGTGCGCGGCGAGGCGGCAACCAACGGGCGATGGCTCCGGTTCGTGCTGCTGGCGTGCACCCTGTTCGGGCTGGCCGTGATGCACAGCCTGGGCCACGATCCCGCCCTCGGCGCGCCCGGCCACGGCAGCCATGCCGCACCGACCTTGCCAAGTCACGTCGATGGCTGCCACACCGAGCAGTGCGTGGCACCGGCCGCTCACCCCATCGAGGAGCCGGGGCACGGCCACCCCTCAGGCTGGGCGGTCTGCGTGGCGATCGTCGCCGGCTTCGCGCTCGCCGTCGCGCTCGCTGTCCGCCACCTTCGGCGTACGCGCAGTGTGCTGCCACGGGATCGTCGGCTCACCCGAGCCCTGGGCGGCCGTGCCCCGCCCGCCTTTCGCCTGATGGGCCTGACCACGGTCGCTGTGTCGGTACTGCGGATATAGGAGCGACCAGCGGTCACCCCTGGTGGGTGGCCGCGCCGACCCGCTTCTGTCCACCGACTCCGAAAGGCCCTGTAAACCATGAATCGCACCCGTACACGCCGTGCCGTCTGGGCCGGCGTGAGCCTCAGCGTGGCGATCGGTCTTGCCGGCTGCGGCTCCGACCATCCGGCCGGCGCTGGCCACGACATGCCGGGTAACCCGTCCGCCAGCGCGATCAGCGGCGAATCCGCCACCAGCAACGCGGCCGACGTGATGTTCGCGCAGATGATGATTCCGCACCACGAGCAGGCGGTCGAGATGTCCGACCTGGCCACCACCCGTGCGTCCGACCCGGAGGTGAAGCAGCTCGCCACGCAGATCAAGGACGCTCAGGCGCCCGAGATAGCCCAACTGCGGGCCTGGCTCACGTCCTGGGGGGCACCGATGCCGATGGCCAACGGCGACGGCCATGGCATGCCCGAGATGGACCACGAGATGCCGGGCATGATGTCCGAGGCCGACATGACCCGCCTCGCGGCTGCCTCCGGGACCGAGTTCGATCGGCAGTTCCTCACCATGATGATCGCCCATCACGAGGGGGCCGTCACGATGGCCGAGGAGGAGACAGCCCAGGGCGCCAACCCGGACGCCAGAGCGTTGGCGCAGCGGATCGTCACCACGCAGCAGGCCGAGATCGACACCATGAGGAAGATCCTCGCCCGGCTGTGACACCGACCGGTGCCCGGGCGCTCCCGCCGCCCGGGCACCGGTCCGCAGCGCCGAACGCCTCCGGATCCGGTGGTGCTGATCGGCTGCCGCCAACGGCCGCATGCGCGGGGACCGCCGGCAGGTCGGGTGGGCACCTCAGCACGACCTGCCGGCGGGGCTCATCTGGTGGCGGGACGCCGGGTGAGGGCGAATCCGACCACGCCCGCGACCGCGGCCAGCATTCCGCCGGCGGTGGTCCAGATCCAGCGGGAGCCGGCCTCGGGCAACCAGCCGGTGAGACTCAGGTCCCAGCCGTCGTCCCCGTCGCCCTCCGGTGCGACCGTCGGTTCGGCGTCCAGAACGGTGCCGGCGTTTGTCGGTGGCACCAGTGCCGCCTCCAGCCTGCCGTCGTCGGCGGAGCTGCCGGCGTCGTCGGTGGTCGAGACCAGCAGGTCCACGTCGATCGGCAGGCCGAGGTCGGGCTCGGGCACGTCGACCACGGCCAGGCGCACGTAGTAGGTGCCGGGCAGTGGGTCGCCGGACCATGGTTCGGCCCAGGGGCGCACCCGCCGCATCGTGCAGCTGATGCCGACGGTACGCGCCGCGGCGTCGGCGGTCGGCGTCTGCGCGCCGGCCGTGCACGCCTGCCGGCGGCGCAGCCCGTCGAAGACCTCCACGGTCCAGGTGGATCGGCCGTTGCGGTTCTGCGCGAGGGTGACCGCCGCGGTGATCTCGTGGACCTCACCCGCGGCGGCTGGGAACGACCAGTAGAGGTGTTCACCCGTCGAGGCGGCGACCCGGATGGGTTGGCCGGCGGCGACCGGGGTGGCGGTGAGGTACGAGGTGCCGGCCCTGGTGACGGTGACGGCACCGGGGGAAGGGGTGGGGGTGGGCGCGGCGAGCGCCGTGCCGGGGGTCAGGGCGACACCGGCGGCGATCAGGGCGGCGGCGGTTGCCCAACGGATACGCATCTGTCAGTTCCTCCAGGTGGCTACCCACCAACGGGTGAGCAGGCCGGTGACGAGCCCGGTGAGCAGGCCGGCCAGGGTCAGCAGGAGCAGCAGCACCCAGCCGCGGCCCAGGTCCGGCCCGTCCGGAGCGGACGAGGCGGCGACCACGTCGATGGTCAACTCGACGGGCATGCCCGGGTCCGCGGCGGTATCCGCTCGGGGTGAGAACATGTTGCTGACCACCAGGCAGACGGTGGTGACGGCCGAGGACGCGCTGGCTTCCGGCGTCGGGTCGCTGGCCTCGGGCCGCTCGACGTCGTCCCCGGCCGACCAACGCAGGCCGGTGGAGACCACGTCGGTACGTCCGCTGCCGGCGTCCACCCCGCGGACCAGTTCCCGGCCGTCCGCCGTGGTGGCCCGCAGCAGCACGCCGTGATCGGGGTTGACGGGGCGGTCGAGCGCGATGCTGACCGAGGCCCTCAGCTCCTGTCCCGGCCGTACCGGCACCCGGTACCAGCGATGCTCGGAGAAGCTCTCCCGGTCGGTGTAGACGCCGGGCGAGAGCAGGGGCGCACCCGGGCAGGCGTTCGTCCCGTCGACCTTCGCCGGGGTGGTGGCGTACGTGTCGCGGGCCCGGTCCACCAGTTGCTTCAGCCGGTCGGTCAGATCCTCGGCGCTCTGCGCGGCCGTGTAGGTACCGCCGGTCGCGGCGGCGATGCAGAGCAACTGCCGGCGCACCTTCTCGTCCGGTGCGAGACCGAGGGTGTCCACCACCAGCGTGGTGCCCTTGGCGGCCAGTTCCCGGGCCACCTGGCAGGGATCCGGTGGGGCGCAGGTGTCCTCGCCGTCGGTGATCAGCACGATCCGGCGTGCGGTGGTGCCGGCACCGAGATCCTTGGCGGCCTCGCGCAGGGCGAGCCCGACCGGAGTGAAGCCGGTCGGGCGCAGGGTCGCCACGGCGGCCTTGGCCTGCGTCCGGTCGACCGGGCCGACCGGCACGATCTGCTGGGTGTCCAGGCAGCCCTGCTGCTTGTTCTTGCCCTGATACGTGGCGCCCAGCACCCGGATGCCCAGCTGGGTCTCGTCGGGTAGGGCGTCCACCACCTCGCCGAACGCCTGCTGGGCCACCGAGATCCGGCTCCGTCCGTCGATGTCGGTGGCCCGCATCGAACCACTCACATCCAGGACGAGCTGGACCCGGGGTGGCTCGCTTGGCGGTTCCGCTCGGTCGTCGGCGAGTGCCGGCACCGGGCCGGCCAGCGTCGTCGCCGTCAGCAGCCCGAGGAGGGCGGCTGACGACCATCTCTTGTTGATCACCGAGCGGAGTGTAGACAAGTCCACTCAGGACAGATCATCCGGTCGCCCGTCGCCCGTCGCCCGTCGCCCGTCGCCCGTCGCCCGTCGCCCGTCGCCCGTCGCCGGTCGCCGGTCGCCGGTGCGAGCGGTGCTGCCGTGCCGTTCGCTACCGGGGGGTGAGCGTGGCGGCCGTGCGTACGAGGTCGGTGTCGACAGCGAAACGGCCGCTGATCAGCGTGGGCGGGTGGTCGACCGGAGCCTCGGCGACCCGCGCGGGGGAGATTCGCGCGGTGAACGTCCCGGCGTCGGGATCGAGACGTACCAGGGCGTCGTGGAAGTCGAGCCAGTTGCCGACGACCGGGTGCCACACCTTGTAGACGGTTTCCTTCGCACTGAAGATCACCGCCGGCCAGTGGATGCCCGGTGGTAGTTGTGCGACCTGCTCGTCCTCCTCGGGCAGGCAGATCAGTCGGCGTACCCCCGCACTGAGCTCGCGGTGTTGCTCGGCATCCATGCCGACCGCCCGGATCTCGTCGCTGCGGGCGACGGCCGCGGCGCAGTAGCCCCGGGTGTGCGTGATGGTGCCGACCAGCCCGGCCGGCCACACGGGTGAGCGGTCGGCGGCAGACGGTACGGCGGCCGGTGGCAGACCGAGTGCGGCCATGGCGCGGCGGGCGCACATCCGGCCAGCGGTGAAGTCGCGGCGGCGGCTCTCCACCGCGCGGTCCCCGAGACAGGCCGCCTCGGCCGCGTGCAACCGTCCGGACCAGTCGTCCGGACCCGCCACGGCCACCGCGACGGCGGGCGGGAGCAGATCACGCACCTGCGGCTCCGGGGTAGTGCTTTCGGCCAGTGTTGCCGGTACCAGCGACCGGCGACGATGAATACCTACGGTTGATGCAGTTCCTGGGGCGGGTCGCGGCGGCCATGGTTGGTCAACGTACCGCAACGGCGTAACGCCGCAGCGTTCCCGGACGCTGTAATTGAGCACGGGCACGTTTGAAGTGACGGCGGGTGGCAGGCCCGCCGTCACCGGTGGAGGCGGAGAGGAGCGCGATGACGGGTGTTACGGATCGCTCGGGTGTCACCGTGGCGGAGGCGGGCGGAGCCGCGTCGTCCGGGCGGGTGGGCGAGCACGCCCCGGTGACCCCCGAATGGACGTGTGGCACCTGTGGCGCCGAGTGGCCCTGCGCCCGGAAACGGGAGCAGTTGCTGACCGAGTACGGCGTGGATCGACCGATGCTCAGTGTCTACCTGGGGGCCTGTCTCGCCGCCGCCGCCGAGGACCTGCATCTCGCCGGGTCGACGTCGTTGCAGGACAGGTTCTTCGGCTGGTTGCCGCGACGCCCGAGACGACACTGACTCGCTCGTCCGGACGATCGTCCAGACCGGACCCGGCTTCGATGTCGGGCTATGCCACGTGAAGCTGCGTGGCTGGACGTAACGGTTCAGCCATCCGCCGGACGGTGGCTCCGGGCGGCGCAGAGTCCGCGACGAGTCACGCTGTGGCAACAGTGGCCGCAACTTCTTGTCGCATTCAGCATTCGTCGGAAATCTGACCCACGCCGCCCCGTTGTGCCCTCGGTCGCGGGTGGTTAAGCTGCTGGTGCGCGCCCCAATCGCCCGCTTCCCCCGTGGCAGGCGATCGGGGCGCGTCCTATTTCCCAAGGAGGGCCCGTACGCCGAGGCGTACGGGCCCTCCTTCGGGTCAGATCCAGCGGCCGTCCAACCACATCCGCGCGGACCAGTCCTCGTACGGCAGCACCAAGCCCACGAAGATCGGATAGAAGTACGCGAAGCAGAGGACGACAAGCGCCACGTAGGCACCGGCGATCACCCCGCCGACCAGCCGGCGGTCCCGGCTGGCCTCCTCGTCGGCACCGGTCACGGCCAGGGTGCCACTCGGCCCGGCCGGCGAGGCGATGGCGCCCAGCACGTAGACCACGGCGAGCACCAGGAACGGCAGCGTGGGCGCGGCGTAGAAGGAGAACATCGTCCGGCCGTCGAGGGCGAACCAGAACCAGGGCAGCAGCCCCGCCGCCACGGCGAGCAGGATCGCTCCGGCCCGCCAGTCCCGCCGGGCCAGGCCGAGCCAGACCAGCGCCACCAGCGCTGGCAGGAACGACCACCACAGCAGCGGGGTACCCAGCAGCAGGACCTCCTCGGCGCAGCTCGCCGCGCCACAGGGGCCCTCGCCGGTCCAGTGGAACGCCACCGGCCGACCCAGCAGCAGCCACTGCCACGGCCACGACTGGTACTTGTGCGGATCGTCGAGCTGGCTGTGGAAGCCCAGCGCCGCCTGGTGGTACTGGATCAGGTTCCACAGCGGGCCGACGACGGGCGCATCGCTGAGCCCGGCGTCCGGGTACCGCTCGGCGAGCCGGTAGTAGCCCTCCTGGCTGAACAACCAACCGGACCACGTCCCGACGTAGGTCACCGCCATCAGCAGACCGGCGAGCACCATCCACGGCACGCCGTCGAGCAGGGTGTCCCGCCACGGCCGGGGTACCCCGGCCGACCGTCGGGCACCGACGTCCCAGAGGAACATCAGCAGGGCGAAGACGGGTACGAAGAACAGTGCGCTCCACTTGACCGCGAAGGCACAACCGAGCAGCACCCCGGTCGCCAGCCGCCACCAGGGCCAGTTCCGCCAGCCGCCGGGCGGGCGACCGGCCCGCCCCCGGGCGGCCGGATCCAGCCCGGACTCCAGCGCCCGGGCCCATCGGCGGCGAGTCGCGTCCCGGTCCAGCACCAGCGCGCCGAAGGCGGCCAGGATGAAGAAGAGCAGGAAGATGTCGAGCAGCGCGGTGCGGGAGAGCACCAGGTGGAATCCGTCGACCGCGAGCAGCAGGCCGGCGGCGCAGCCCAGCACAGTGGAGCGGAACATCCGGCGGCCGATACGGACCAGCAGCAGCACCGACAGGGTGCCCAGCAGCGCCGCCGAGAAGCGCCAGCCGAACTCCGGCGCGGTGGTGAACAGGTGGCCGGGCACCGAGATGCCGTGCTCGGCGTCGCTGTAGCCGAAGGCCCACTCGCCGAAGCCGATCAACCACTTGCCCAGCGGCGGGTGGACCACGTACGACGGGGCGTTGTTCGTGTAGTTCCACTCCACGCCCTTGTCGATCAGCCCCCAGCCGTCCCGGGCGTAGTAGACCTCGTCGAAGATCTTGCCGGGCGGATGGCTGAGGTTCGCGAACCGGAGAACCGCCGCGATGACCACGACAACCGCCGTGGCCAGCCACGAACGGTCGTCCAGCCCGGCCTCGACGGTGGCCAGCCGGCGGCGGATCATCGCCGGTACGCCACCCCCCGCCGGGCCGGGGGCGGTGGCTGTGGTGGCTCCCGGCTCCGAGGGCTGGTCGGAACTCGCGCTCTGTGCTGTCGACGCACTCGTCACCCGGCGATCGTAGGCTGCCAAGGGGGTCGGTGGTGCCTGTCGTCCCCATATCCGGTACGCCCATCGATGAAGGAGCGCGCTGCTGTGGGTGGAATGTCCGAAACCGGTCGCCTGATTCTGCTCGGCGCGCCGCTCGGCAACCCCGCCGACGCCTCCGCCCGGCTGCGGGACACTCTCGCCGCCGTGGACGTGGTCGCCGCCGAGGACACCCGCCGGCTGAACCGGCTCGCCCGCGACCTCGACGTGACCATCCCCGGCCGGATCGTCTCGTACTTCGAGGGCAACGAGGAGCGGCGCACCCCGGAACTGGTCGAGGTGCTCACTGAGGGATACGTGGTAGCGCTGGTCACCGACGGCGGCATGCCAAGCGTCTCCGACCCCGGCTACCGGTTGGTCCGCGCCGCCCTGGACGCCGGGGTGCCGGTAACCGCCGCGCCCGGTCCCAGCGCCGTCACCACAGCCCTGGCGCTGTCCGGGCTGCCCAGCGACCGGTTCTGCTTCGAAGGGTTCCTGCCGCGTGCCCCCGGCGCCCGGCGCGCCCGGCTGCGGGCCCTGGCCGCCGAGGAACGGACGTTGGTTCTCTTCGAAGCGCCGCACCGGATCGCCGCCGCACTGTCCGACCTGGCTGACACGTTCGGCGCCGACCGGCCCGCCGCTGTCTGCCGCGAACTGACCAAGACGTACGAGGAGGTGCTGCGTCGTCCGCTCGGCGAGTTGGCCCGGTGGGCCGCCGACGGCGACCCGCGTGGCGAGATCACTCTCGTGGTGGCCGGGGCGCCCGCTGTGCCCGGCGTCCGCCCCGACGACGACGCGCTGCGCGCCGCGGTGGCCGAGCGGGAGGCGGCGGGCCGGAGCCGCCGGGACGCGATCACGGACGTGGCGGCCGAGTACGGGTTGCGCCGGCGCGACGTCTACGCGCTGGTGCACAAGTGAGGGCGGGTGCTACCAGGCGGCGATCAGGAAACCGAGGGCGGTCAGCAGCGGGCCGCCCAGCGAGGCGGCGATCGCCCAACGCCGCTCGGTCGGATCGGGCAGCCGGGTCGCACCGGTCCAGCGGGCGATGCCCACCGCGCAGCCGAGCACCCCGAGCACGCCGAGCAGCCAGCGCAGGTGAGCACCCACCCCACCGTCGGCGTACGCGACGTGACCGTCCGGGCCGGTCACCCGGGCGGGTAGGGCCGAGCCGGGCACCGCGCGGTCCCGGGACACCCCGCTGACCCGTACGCCGTGGATCCGGAACTCCTCCTCCACCGCCGTGAAGATGCCTCGGCACCGCTGGGTCAGGCCGTCGCCGGTGCACCTGGTGACAACCACCGTGCCGGAGGTGGCGTGCCCGACGGCGAGCCAGAGCGGACCGGCGCTGACCCAGGCGAAGAAGGCCGCCGCGAGGCTCAACCCGATCAACACGGACAACCCCGCCAGGGGATCCGGCGGGTGGCTGCTGCGTTCCCGACGCCGGTGCACCGGCCAGAACCGCCGCCACCACGGCTCGACGTCGCCGGGCTCCTCCTGCCGCACCGGCGTGCCGTCCCAGTGCACCTGCTCGATCGGTGCCCAGAAGGTGTCCTCGTCCGGCGTACCGTCGTCAGGTGATCGGCCCCGACGGCCCCGACGTCCGGGCGGCCGGACCGGAACCCGTCGCGGCAGCGTGTCCACCGGCGCGCCGGTCGTCGGCTCCACCTCGACTCCGGTGGGTGACTCGACCGTGGCGGGGTCGGCCCGCTCCGGCCCGGCCGCGCCGGTCTCAAGCTCCGGTGCCGCCGAGGGCACCGCGCGGGGCTGAGGTGCCACCGTCTGGGTACGCGGCGACGCGGTGGAATCCACCCCCGGCTCGGAAAAAGGGCCGTCGGAGTGGTCTCGGGCGGCTCGGCTGCCAGTCACGCGTTTCATTTGACACCGGCGAGCGGGGTTGATCGGGCAGCTCAGGCAGCGTGTCGATGACAATTCGGACTATTTGCCGAGGGCCGTTGGCCCATCGTGCCGACCAGGGACCCCTATTGGTTCGCGGTCACCTTCCGGGGGTCACTAGGCTTTCTGTCCATGAGTCACGTTCTCGCGGCAGTGGCCTGGCCGTACGCCAACGGCCCGCGCCACATCGGCCACGTCTCCGGTTTCGGCGTTCCCTCCGACGTCTTCGCCCGGTACATGCGGATGGCCGGCCACGACGTGCTCATGGTCTCCGGCACCGACGAGCACGGCACCCCGATCCAGGTGCAGGCCGACGCCGAAGGACTGAAGCCACGGGAACTGGCCGACCGGTACAACCGGGTGATCGTCGAGGATCTGCACGGCCTCGGCCTCTCCTACGACCTGTTCACCCGCACCACCACCGGCAACCACTACGCCGTCGTGCAGGAGTTGTTCGAGGGGATGTACCGCAACGGGTACATCGTGCCGAAGACCACCATGGGGGCCATCTCGCCGTCCACCGGGCGGACCCTGCCCGACCGGTACATCGAGGGCACCTGCCCGATCTGTGGCTACGACAGCGCCCGAGGCGACCAGTGCGACAACTGCGGCAACCAGCTCGACCCGATCGACCTCATCAACCCACGGTCGAAGATCAACGGGGAGACGCCGGAGTTCGTCGAGACCGAGCACTTCTTCCTCGACCTGCCCGCGCTGGCCGACGTGCTGCGGCAGTGGCTGGACACCCGGGAGGGCTGGCGCCCGAACGTCCTGCGCTTCTCCAAGAACCTGCTGGACGACCTGCACCCCCGGGCCATCACCCGGGACCTGGAGTGGGGGGTACCGATCCCGCTCGACGGCTGGCGGGAGCGCACCGACAAGCGGATCTACGTGTGGTTCGACGCCGTCATCGGCTACCTGTCCGCCTCCATCGAGTGGGCCCGCCGCACCGGCGACCCCGAGGCCTGGCGGAAGTGGTGGTCCACCGACGGGGAGGGGAAGGACTCGCAGGCCTACTACTTCATGGGCAAGGACAACATCGTCTTCCACTCGGTGATCTGGCCCGCGCTGCTCGCCGGCTACTCGGGTGAGGGCGATCGCGACGGTGAGCCGGGTCGGCTCGGACGGCTCAACCTGCCCACCGAGGTGGTCTCCAGCGAGTTCCTGACCATGGAGGGACGCAAGTTCTCCTCCTCGCGTCGGGTGGTCATCTACGTGCGCGACTTTCTCCAGCGCTACGACGCCGACGCGTTGCGCTACTTCATCGCGGTCGCCGGGCCGGAGAACAACGACACCGACTTCACCTGGGCCGAGTTCCTGCGCCGCAACAACGACGAGCTGGTCGCCGGCTGGGGCAACCTGGTCAACCGGTCCATCTCGATGGCGGCGAAGAACTTCGGCGAGATCCCACCGATCGGCCCGGACGGGCTCACCGAGGCCGACGAGGCGCTGCTGGCCGTGGCGCGCGCCGGCTTCGGCACCGTCGGCGACCTGATCGCCCGGCACCGGCAGAAGCAGGCCATCGGCGAAGCGATGAAGGTGGTCGCCGAGGCCAACAAGTACCTCTCCGAGCAGGCGCCGTGGAAGCTCAAGGACGAGGCCGCCAAGCCCCGGATGGGCACCATCCTGCACGTCGCCCTCCAGGTGGTCAGCGACGCCAACACGCTGCTCACCCCGTTCCTGCCGCACTCCGCGCAGAAGATCCACGAGCTGCTCGGCGGCACCGGGGTGCACGCGCCGATGCCGGTGATCGAGGAGGTCGCCGACCTCGACGCCGGGCCCGCGTACCCGGTGCTGACCGGGGACTACACCCAGGGCGCGCGATGGGAGTCCGTGCCACTCGTGGTGGGCCGGGCGCTCGCCGCGCCCAAGCCGGTCTTCCGCAAGCTCGATCCCTCGATCGTCGAGGAGGAGCTGGCCCGGCTCGAAGGCTGACGCTCCGGCCGTCCGCGACGGGCGCGACCCGTTCGGGGTCGCGCCCGTGGCGTGACGTGTCCGGCCGCCCGTCCGGCGCGGCGTGCGCCGGACGTCGGCCCGGCCCGCATCAGGCGCGGGCCATGGCCGGCGAGCCGATGAACTCCATGATCGCCTTGTTCACCTCGTCGGCGTTGGTCCACGGGGTGCCGTGCGGCGCGCCCTTGAGGGTGACCAACCGGCTGTCGGCGAGCATCGGCTGCAACCGCTGGCCCGTCTTCGGGTACGGCAGCACGTTGTCCTTGTCGCCCTGCACGATCAGCACCGGCACGTCGATCCGGGACACGTCGGCCCGGAAGTCGGTGCCCCAGGCGTCCACGCTGTCGTGCGTGGCCTTGGCGGAGGCCATCGCCCCGATGTTCCAGTGCGCCCGGTACGCCTCCTCGCTGACCAACTTGCCCTTGTTCTCGTCGTAGTTGAAGAAGTTGTTGCAGAACTGCGTGAGGTAGGCGAAGCGGTCCTGCGTGATCGCCTGCTTGAACCCCTCGAAGAGGCTCGCCTCGACACCTTCGGGGTTGTCCGGCGCCTGCCGCAGATACGGCGCCAGCGGCGCCAGCAGCACCGCCCGGTCCACCCGATCCGAGCCGTACGCGCCCAGGTAGCGGGTCACCTCGCCGGTACCCATCGAGTGGCCGACCAGGATCGTGTTGCGCAGATCCAGCTCGGTCATCAGCACGTCGAGGTCGGCGGCGAAGGTGTCGTAGTCGTAGCCGAACGCCGGTTGCGCCGAGTTGCCGTAGCCGCGCCGGTCGTAGGTGATCACCCGGTAGCCGGCGTCCAGCAGCGGTCCGGAGACCTTCTCCCAGGTCGCCCCGTTGAAGGGGAAGCCGTGGATCAGCACGATCGGCTGACCCGACCCATGGTCCTCGTAGTACAGGTCGATGGGCGCGGAGTTCTCCGTGCCGACGGTGATGAAGGGCATCTCGTCCTCCTGTCAGGGTGGGAAACCGAGGCTTCCCCGGCGGGCATCCGATATTCCTGCGCCACCCCGCCCGACAGGACCAGGTCAGAGGAGATACGGGTGGTCCACCACCTGGTCGTCGGTGACCTCACCGCCCGGGGCCCACGTCTCGTAGACGCCCCGTTCGTGACACTGTGCGCCGGTCACGGCGACCGCGTCCGGATCCGGGCGTCGCAACCGCAACCGCAGCCAGCCCGCCTCCTCCCGCAGCACCAGACACGGCACCCCGCGCCAGGCGGCCAGGCGCAACCGTCGGCTCACCCCGTCGACCGGGTACCGGGCGGCCCGGGTCAGCGCCAGCACCCGGAAATCACCGGGCAGGTCGGCGACCGCCTCGTACTCCCCGCCCGCGTACGTGCCCACCAGGCGGGTCGACCGTGGCGCCTCCCCGGTCGGCACGTACTCCTGATCCGGGGACAGACCCGGCACCGCGGCGAGCAGGTGTCGCCACTGCGGCCCGACCATCCGCAGCCAGCCCCGCTGCTCCGCCTGGTAGGCGTAGAGCACCACCTCCAGGCCCTCCGCCGGGTAGGCCAGCAGGGTGGCGTTCGCGGGCATCGGCAGGTCGGCGAAGTCCCGGGTGACGAACTCGGGGAGCAGGTGGTGACTGCTCGGCGTGAAGCCGGTACCCAGCACCGCCGGGCCCAACCGGTCCCGGGCGCCCAACGCCGTCAGCCCGCGGTACGCCGCGCCCGCCGGCACGTCGTAGTCGCCCGGGTCGGCCGCACGCCAGCGCAACGCGTACGTCACGTCCGCACCGTCCCGGCTGTCCTCGCCGTCGGTACGCAGCACACTCGTCGTCATCGGGGTGCGCAGGTGCGCCACGTCGTGTTCCCGGTAGCAGAAACCGTGCGGCAGCCAGCCGCGTACGTATCCGGCGAGCTGCCGAGCGGAGAGGATCTTCATCATCCGGGTGCCACGCCGTACGCCGGCCGAGGCGCGTACCGCCGTGATCAGCGGATCGTCCGCGGCGGCCGGCTGCTGGGCGAGCCGGTGCACCTCCGCCCAGCCCCGCTCGCGGTGCAGCGGCACCAGCAGGGGAGTCTCCGGGTCCTCGGCCTGTTCGGTCGCCCCGTACACGGTGCCGACCTCGGTGACGTGCACGAACCGTCGCCACGGCAGCGCCGAGTTCACCCGGGGCGCCCACTCGAAACCGGCCACCTCGTCGGCGCTGAACAACTCGTACGCCGCGCCCCGGGCGATCTCCTCCGCCGGGTACACCGCGCCGCCGAACGCCACCCGCAGACCGGTCCGCTCCGGCACCGCACCTCCGGCCCGGAAAAGCTCGCTTCGCGCGTCCACGTCGCGACGGTAGGTGCGCGGGGCGTAGCCGAGGTGAACTCCGGGTGGCCTCCGGATGGACTCGTCAGGTGTGTGATCCTGTCGAGGAGATGAGCGAATCGACCGAGTCCCGTAGCCAGCGTGCGGCCCGCCGCGCCGGAGAGTTCCCACCCGTACCCGAGCCGCTGCCCCGACCGGTGCTGGACAGCCACACCCACCTCGACATCACCGTCAGCGAGGCCGGGGTACCCGGTGGCGGCGATCCCGCCGACCCGGTCGCCGCCGCCATCGACGTCGCCGCCGCCGTGGGGGTGGACCGGCTGGTGCAGGTCGGTGTGGACGTCGCCTCCTCCCGCTGGGGCGCCGAGGTGGCCGGCAGCTACCCGGCGGTGCTGGCCACGGTCGCGCTGCACCCCAACGAGGCGCCCCGGCTGGCCGACCTCGACGGCGCTCTGCGCGAGATCGAGGCACTGGCCGGTCAGGAGCGGGTCCGTGGTGTCGGTGAGACCGGAATGGACCGCTACCGCACCGGCGACGAGGGCCGCGCCGCGCAGGAGGAGAGCTTCCGGGCGCACATCGCCATCGCCAAGCGGTACGGCCGGACGCTTGTGATTCACGATCGGGACGCGCACGCCGACGTGCTGCGCATCCTCGACGACGAGGGCGCACCGGACACGGTGGTGATGCACTGCTTCTCCGGCGACGCCGAGTTCGCCGCCGAGTGCGTCCGCCGGGGCTACCTGCTCAGCTTCGCCGGTACGGTCACCTTCGCCAGCGCCGGGGCGCTGCGGGAGGCCGCCGCGCTGACCCCGCTGGATCAGATCCTGGTGGAGACCGACGCGCCGTACCTCACTCCCGTCCCGCACCGAGGTCGGCCCAACGCCTCCTACCTGATTCCGCTGACCGTCCGGGCGCTGGCCGCCGCCACCGGCGCCGACCTCGACGAACTCTGCGCCGCCATCTCGGCCACCGGGGAACGGGCCTTCGGTCCCTGGCACCCGGCCGGCGTCGGCGGCTGACCCGTACGCTGTCGGGTTATGGCCGCAGACCTGCTCGGCCCGGCGGAGATCCGGGACCTCGCCGCCCGGCTCGGCGTCGCGCCCACCAAGAAGCTCGGCCAGAACTTCGTGCACGACCCCAACACGGTCCGCCGGATCGTCGCCACCGCCGGTCTCGCTCCCGATGACGTGGCGTTGGAGGTGGGCCCCGGACTGGGTTCGCTCACCCTCGCCCTGCTGCCCGCCGCCACCCACGTGCACGCCGTCGAGATCGACGCCACGCTGGCCGCCGCGCTCACCGGCACCGCCGCCCGGCATGCCGGCCCGGCCGCCGACCGACTCACCGTGCACCACGCGGACGCCCTGCGGATCACCGCCGCCGACCTGGCCGACCCGGCGCCCACCGCGCTGGTGGCGAACCTGCCCTACAACGTCGCCGTACCAGTGGTGCTGCACCTGCTCGCCGCGTTGCCCAGCCTCCGGCACGGACTGGTGATGGTGCAGAAGGAGGTTGCCGACCGGCTCGTCGCCGGTCCCGGCTCCAAGGTGTACGGCATACCGTCGGTCAAGCTGGCCTGGTACGCCCACGCCCGGGCCGCCGGGAAGGTGCCGCCGAACGTGTTCTGGCCGGTGCCAAACGTCGACTCCGGTCTGGTCGCCTTCACCCGCCGCGAGCCGCCCCGCGCCGATGTAGCCCGCGACCAGGTCTTCGCGGTGGTGGACGCCGCTTTCGCGCAGCGGCGCAAGACCCTGCGCGCGGCCTTGGCCGGCTGGGCCGGCGGTGCCGACCGGGCCGCCGCCGTGCTCACCGCCGCCGGCGTCGACCCCGGCGCACGCGGCGAGTCACTCACCGTCGAGCAGTTCGCCGCCGTGGCCGCGTCGGCCCCGAGCCGTACGCCGGCGGCCCAGTAGGCTGAGCCCGTGCCCGAGGAGCTGATCGTGACCAAGCCGTTCGACGTGCGGCTGCCCGTCCGGGACATCACCCCGTGACCGAGGCCTGGCGACCGGACGACGACGAGCCGCGCGGGGCGACCGGTCCGGTCCGGGTACGGGTGCCCGCCAAAGTCAACCTGCACCTGGGGGTCGGTCCGCTGCGCCGGGACGGCTACCACGAGCTGAACACCGTGTACCACGCGATCTCGATCTACGACGAGCTGACCGCGCGGCGCGGCGACACGTTGACCCTCACCATGGAGGGCGAGGGCACCGGGGAACTCGCCCTCGACGACTCCAACCTGATCATCCGGGCGGCGCACGCCCTCGCCGGGTACGCCGGGGTGATGCCGCACGCCCGGCTGCACCTGCGCAAGCAGATCCCGCTGGCCGGTGGGCTCGCTGGCGGCAGCGCCGACGCGGCGGCCGCCCTGGTCGCCTGCGACGCGCTGTGGGGCACCGGCCTGGCCCGTGACGAGTTGGCGAGCATCGCCGCCGACCTCGGCTCGGACGTGCCCTTCCTGATCCACGGCGGCACCGCGTTGGGCACCGGCCGGGGCGAGGCGGTGAGTCCGGTGCTGGCCCGGCCCACCTCCTGGCACTGGGTGGTCGCCATCGCCGACGGCGGCCTGTCCACCCCACAGGCGTACCGGGAACTCGACCGGCTCCGCGAGACCGGCACCGCCGGCCCGCCCCTGGGCAGCACCGACGGGCTGCTCGCCGCGCTGCGGCAGCGCGACCCCCGGGCGCTCGCCCCGACCCTCGGCAACGACCTCCAGGACGCCGCCCTGGCCATGCGGCCGTCGCTGGCGAACACCCTGAAGGCCGGCGAGGCCGCCGGGGCGCTGGCCGGCATCGTCTCCGGCTCGGGGCCCACCTGCGTGTTCCTCGCCGCCGACGCCGCCGACGCGGAACGCGTCGCCGCCGAGTTGGCGGCGGCTGGCGTGTGCCGGCAGGCGCGCGTCGCCCACGGCCCGGTACACGGCGCCCGGATCACCTGACGGCACCCGCCGACCCGGGGGCGGGTCAGGTGGTGCTCGGTTGCGTCCGCCGGTGCCCGCTGCCCGGGACGCCGCCGAGCAGCGCGGCCGTCTCGCGTAGCGCCTCGTCCAGCGGCTGCGGACGAAGACCGAAGGTGGCGGTGGCGGCGGTGGAGTCCATGACGAACGGTCGGGCGAACTGGTACGCCGTGGTCTGGAACTCACGAAGCATCGGGGAGAGCACCCCACCGGCGCGGAAGAGTGCGCCGGGAATTGTGGTGAGCTTCGGAGCGGGCACGCCGGCCACCTCGGTGAAGCGGGTGGCGAGTTCCCGAACCGTCAGCGGTGACGCGCTCGGCACATGCCAGGGCCGGTTCCAGGCCCGCTCGTCGGTTGCGGCGGTGACCAGCATCGCCGCCATGTCGTTTACCGACGTCCAGGTGTGCGGCACGTCGAGCGGAGCCGGGACGAAGGTGCGACGGCCGGCGAGCAGCGGCTTCCCGATGAAGAAGCTGAAGATCGACTGCGCCTGGAGGTAGTCGCTGCCGCGTACCTCCGTCACGGCGCGGATCCGACCGGCACGCTGGGCGGCGAGGGCGGCACGCCAGATGTCGGCGCGCATCTTCAGCTTCGGGTGGGTGGCGGCGAGCGGGTTCTCCTCGGTCATCGGGCCGGTGATCTCGCCGTAGCCGTAGAGGCAGCCGGCGATCACCAGCGGTGCGCCGGAGCGTTCGGCGGCGGTGAGCAGCGCGGCGGCCATCGGCGGCCAGTCGGTGAGCCACCGGTGATAAGCCGGGTTGAGGCAGTTGTAGATGGCGGTCACACCCTCGGCGAGTTCACCCAGCCGGTCGGCGTCGCTCGCGTCGGCGGCGATCCGCTCGACCCGAGGGTGGGCCGGGCCACGCCCGGAGCGGCTGACGATCACCACCTGCTCACCGCGCTCGGCCAGCTGTCGCGCGGTGGTCGAACCGACCATCCCGGCACCGACGATCAGATGTGCGGCCATGACAATCCCCCTGAATGAGAGCGGCGCTCTCTGTTGAGACCAATGCTCACTCACTTGGGTGCCCGCCGTCAAGAGCAGTGCTCTCGAATGTGTGCGACAATCGCTGGCATGCCCGCCGCCGCCATCCGGGCCCGGGCCCGGGCCGAAATGATCAACGAGATCAAGACGATCGCCCGCCGACACCTCGCGGCGGAGGGGGCAAACCTGTCCCTGCGCGCAGTCGCCCGGGAGATGGGAATGGTCTCCTCGGCGATCTACAGGTACTTCCCCAGCCGGGACGAACTGCTCACCGCGCTGATCGTCGACGGCTACCACGCCCTCGGCGACGCCGCCGAAGCCGCCGACACCGAGGTGGCCGACCGGGCCGACCTGCGGGGCCGGTGGCTCGCCGTCTGCCAGGCGATCCGCCGCTGGGCGCTGTCCAACCCCGCCGAGTACGCCCTGCTCTTCGGCAGCCCGGTGCCCGGGTACGCGGCCCCGCAGGAAACCACCACCGCGGCGGCCCGGACCCCGGCCGTCCTGATCGGCATCCTCGCCGACGGGCTCGCCACCGGCGCGCTGGCCCGTCCCGACCCGGGAGAACTGCCCGGTCCCGTCCGATCCGACCTCGCCACCGTCCGCGACCGGCTCTTCCCCGGCCTACCCGAAGCGCTACTGGCCCGAGGTGCCACCGCCTGGATCCACTGCTTCGGAGCTGTCAGCTTCGAACTCTTCGGCCAGCTCAACGGCGTGATCGAGGCCCGGGAGGAGTACTTCGACCACCAGACCCGGCAGATGGCCGACCTGATCGGCCTGCCCGCCGCGGGATAGCCGACCCGCAGCACCGCCGACCCGCCCGCGTACCCTGGAACGACAGGCGTCCCCAGGTGCCCCCGGCACCGGGACGCCTTGATCATGAAAGGTGGGTACGTGGCCAACATCGTCAACCTGGACCGGGTGTCCAAGGGCTACGGCGCGGCCGGGCCGCTGCTCACCGAGGTCTCGCTCGGCCTGGAGGACGCCGACCGGATCGGCGTCGTCGGGCTCAACGGCGCCGGCAAGTCCACCCTGCTACGACTGCTGACCCGTACCGAGCAGCCCGATGACGGCCGGGTCACCCACCGCCGCGACCTGCGCGTCGCCTGGCTGCCACAGAACCTCACACTCAGCCCCGAGGCCACCGTCCGAGACGTCGTCCTCGGCACCGAGTGGCTCGCCGAGAGCATGGGCGCGGAGCACGAATGGGCCGGCGACGCCGGCGTACGCGCCATCCTCGACGGGCTCGGCATGCCGCACCTGGGTCTCGACGCCCCGGTCGGGCCGATGTCCGGTGGTGAGCGCCGCCGGGTGGCGCTCGCCGCCCTGCTGGTCCGCGACGCCGACCTGCTCATCCTCGACGAGCCCACCAACCACCTCGACGTCAGTGGCGTCGACTGGCTGGCCCGGCACCTGCTCAGCCGCAAAGGCGCTCTGGTCGTGGTCACCCACGACCGCTGGTTCCTCGACGCCGTCTGCACCACCACGTGGGAGGTCGCCGACCAGACCGTGCGGGCCTACGAGGGTGGCTACGCCGCCTGGATCCTCGCCCGCGCCGAGCGGGAACGAATCGCCGCCGCCACCGAGGCCCGCCGGCAGAACCTGCTCCGCAAGGAGATCGCCTGGCTGCGTCGTGGCCCCCCGGCCCGCACCTCGAAGCCGAAGTTCCGCATCGACGCGGCCAACGCCCTCATCGCCGACGTGCCGCCGCCGCGCGACACCATGTCGCTGCAACGACTGGCCACCGCCCGGCTCGGCAAGCAGGTCTACGACCTGGAAAACGTCCGGCTGCACGCCGGCCCCAAGACCATCCTCGACGACGTCACCTGGCAGGTCGGCCCCGGCGACCGGGTCGCCATCCTCGGTGCCAACGGCGCCGGCAAGACCACCCTGCTACGGATGCTGGCCGGCGTCACCCGCCCCGACAGCGGACGAATGGCCACCGGCAGCACCGTACGGCCCGCGTTCCTCTCCCAGGAACTCGCCGAGCTCCCCAGCGACCTGCGCGTTCTCGAAGCAGTCGAGGAGGTCGCCCGGCGGGTCCGCCTCGGCGATCGGGAGATCTCCGCTGCCCAGCTCGCCGAGGTGTTCGGCTTCGACGACCGGCGCCTCTGGACTCCGGTCGGTGACCTCTCCGGCGGCGAGCGGCGTCGGCTCCAGATGCTGCGCCTGCTGGCCGGCGAACCGAACGTGCTGCTGTTCGACGAACCCACGAACGACCTCGACACCGACACCCTGGCCGCGCTGGAGGACCTGCTCGACTCCTGGCCCGGCACGATCGTGGTGGCCAGCCACGACCGCTACCTCATCGAGCGGGTCACCGACTCGGCGTACGGCATGTTCGGCGACGGCCGGCTGGTGCACCTGCCCGGTGGTGTCGACGAGTACCTCTCCCGCGCCAACGACCGGCCGGGGCTCGGGCGTACGCCGGCAGCTTCGGCACCAGCCACCGCACCCGTCGACGGCGGAATGAGTGCCGCCGAGGCCAGGCAGGCCCGCAAGGAACTGGCCCGTCTCGAACGGCAGGTCGGCAAGTTGGAACAGAAGGAGGCCGCCCTGCTGGACCAGCTCGCCGCCAACGCCACCGACTACACCCGGGTGGCCGAGCTGGACGCCCAGCTCACCCAGATACGCGGCGAGCGGGAGGAGGCCGAGCAGGCCTGGCTCGCTCTGGCCGACGAGATCCCCGCGAGCTAGACCGTCCCACCCGCCGCCGACGCTGCTCCGACGTGGCGTTCGTGGTACCCCGTGTGCGGCGTCACAGGGCCGGATGCGGGAGAATCGCCGTCGACCCTCACCCAACGGCGTTGGAGACACAGACATGGCCCACACCCCCGTCAACCACCCCGCGCGGCCGATCTACCGGGCGATCGGCGGGCTGATCGGTCTGTACCTGGTGGCCTTCGGTGTGATCGGCCTCCTGACCAGCACCGGCGAGCCCTTCTTCAGCCAGGGCGACACCCAGATCCTGGGGCAGGGCACGAACCTCGGCTTCTCCCTGTTCAACATCGTGGTCGGCGCGATCGTGCTGGCCGGCACCGCGATCGGGCGCAACCTCGACGTGCTGGTCAACCAGTGGTCGGCGTACCTGATCATGGTGGTGAGCCTGGCGGGCCTCGCCTTCATCCGGACCGAGGCCAACATCTTCAACCTCAGCGTCGCCACGGTGATCGTCCAGATGGTGCTCAGCCTGGTGCTGCTGATGGCCGGCATGTACGGCAAGGTCGGTAGCGACGAGGAGCACGAGGCGTGGCAGAAGGCTCGGCTCGTGCTCTGAGGTATCGCTTTTTGGTTCCGGTTGGGGTCTTCGCCGGAGCCCGACCTGTCCCGGTTTTGGCTGTGGGTTTTCGCCGGAGCCCGACCCGCTCCGGGCGGTCAGGCTTGATCCCTGCGCGGGTCGGGCTCCGGCGAAAACCTGTGGGGTTGGGCATCCGTACGGAGCGCCCGGCCGGGGCGGGGGGTCTTGAGGCTGGTTGCGCCTCGGCCAGCCTCGCGGCGGGTTGCTGCTGGATTGGCGTTCAGGGGACGCGGGCTCCGCGATCGGGGGACAATTGTCCTTGTTGTCCCCCTTGGCGTGGAGGAGCCGATGCCGCACTTTCCGGTCAACCATCCGGCGCGGCCGTTCTACCGGGCGCTGTCCGGTCTGGTCGGGCTCTACATCCTGATCTTCGGTGTCTGGGGGACCGCGCTCACCTGGGGCGACCCGCTGTTCGGTCGGAACGGCAACTGGGCTCTGGGCCTGCGCACCAACCTGGCCTTCTCACTGGCCTCCATCGCCTTCGGGATCGTGCTCATCATCGGCGCGTCCCGGCGAACCAACCTCGGTCACTACATGAATCTCACCGCCGGAGCCGTCTTCCTGGTCACCAGCATCCTGATGATGTCGGTGCTCCAGACCGACGCCAACTTCCTGAACTTCTCCATGTCGACGGTGATCGTCTCGATGCTCTTCGGGCTGATCCTGCTCGGCACCGGCCTCTACGACAAGATCGGCCCGCACGAGGACGCCGAGGCCGAGCGGAACCGCCGAAACCACCCCGTCGCGGAGATCCACCGCCGCTGACAGGTGAGCCGGCGGTCAGCGTCCGGACGCGGTGATCAGGCCCGGCTTGGCCTCCAGATGCGACAGCCCGTTCCAGGAAAGATTCACCAGGTGCGCGGCGACCGTCTCCTTGCGCGGCTTACGCACCTCCAGCCACCATCGGCCGGTCAACGCGACCATCCCCACCAACGCCTGCGCGTACAACTCGGCCAGCTTCGGGTCGTAACCGCGACTGGAGAACTCCGCGCCGAGAATGTGCTCCACCTGGTGCGCCACGTCGTTCATCACGCTGCTGAAGTTGCCGGTCGCCGAGAGCACCGGCGACTCCCGTACCAGCACCCGGAACCCGCTGGTCTCTTCCTCGATGTAGCCGAGCAGGGCCAGCGCGGCCTGCTCCAGCAACTCCCGCGGATGACCTGCGGTAAGTGCCGTGGTGATCCGGTCCAGCAGGGACCGGACCTCCCGGTCCACCACCACCGCGTAGAGCCCCTCCTTGCCGCCGAAGTGCTCGTAGACCACCGGCTTGGAAACCTTCGCACGCGACGCCACCTCCTCGATGGAGGTGGCGTCGAAGCCACGCTCGGCGAAGATCTGCCGACCAATCGAGATCAACTGCTCGCGACGCTGAGCGGCGGACATGCGTACCCGGGACGTCGGCTTGGCCGCTGCGGCGGGCACCGACCGCCGCCGTTTGCCGCCCTCCACGTGGGAAGTCTCGGCCATCTCGTCACCTCGCTGGCGCTCAGTGACGCCCTGTCGTGGGATGCTGCCTGTTTTCCGCCCGGTCACCCGAACATACTGCCAGGTAACTTGCGGGTTGGCCGCCCGGTTACCGTCCGGGCGGTGGCGGGAACGTCACGATCGCCGCCCACCACAAACGCCAAGCGAGCGTCTCAGGCCGCCGGCTTGGCCAGCTTCGCCGCGATCCGTTCCGGCTTCGGCCAGCGCACGTCCCACGCCGCCCCGAACTTCTCGAACAGCCAGATCACCCGGGCCGAGATGTCGATCTGCCCCCGCAGGACACCGTGCCGGGCGCTCGTCGGATCGGCGTGGTGCAGGTTGTGCCAGCTCTCCCCGAAGGAGAGCAGCGCGAGGGGCCAGAAGTTCGCGGCCCGGTCGCCGTGGCGCATCATGAACGGCCGCTCCCCGTACACGTGACACACCGAGTTGATCGACCAGGTGACGTGGTGCAGCAACGAGATGCGGACCAGACCGGCCCAGAACAGCGCACTCAACGCGCCCTGCCAGGACCACGTCAACAACCCGCCCATCAACGCCGGCCCGAGCACCGACACGATCACCAGCACCGGGAAGAACCGGTCCATCCGCCGGATGTCCCGGTCGGCCAGCAGGTCCGGGGCGAAACGCTCCCGGTTGGACAGCTCCCGGCCGAACAGCCAGCCCATGTGCGCGTGGAACAATCCCTTGATCAGACCCCGCATGGTGGTGCCGAACCGCCACGGCGAGTGCGGATCCCCCTCCAGGTCGGAGAAGGCGTGGTGACGTCGGTGATCGGCCACCCACTGAATGATCTCGCCCTGCACGGCGAGCGAGCCCGAGGCGGCCATGGCGATGCGCAGCCACCGCTTCGCCTTGAACGAGCCATGGGTGAAGTAGCGGTGGTAGCCGACCGTGATGCCCAGGCCGGACAGCACGTACCAGAAGGCCGCGATGCCCACGTCGACCCAGCTGAGCCAGCCACCCCAGGCCACCGGCACGGCGGCGATCAGTGCCGCGAACGGGATCACCACGAAGGACCACAGCGCGATCAGGATGCCGCGTGACTGGGTGCCCTGGGTGAGGGGCTTCGGGCTGGTCGGCTGCGGGCCGAGAACGGCGGCGGACATGGCACCTCGCAGGGGACGATCGGTTCGCAATCTACGCCTACGTCACCGTAACTTAAGGGCCCGGTAGATCACATCAGACAGGGACACGAATGGATGCCTGGTGTGTCGTACGCTCGTCCTAACCTGCACCACATGACTGGTTTCGACGCCACCGAAGTGCGCCGATTGCGTACCGAGGAGCAGCTGTCGGTCCGGGAGATCCGGGCTCGCACCGGCCTCGGCCGTAACCGGATCTACGAGCTGCTGCGGGGCACCCTCGTGCCGGACCGGGTCCGACGACCCAGGGCAAAGGACGACCTGCGCGCGGAGGCGGTGGCGCTGCGCTCGTCGGGCCGTCCCGTGCCGGAGATCGCGCGGCAGCTCGGGGTGAGCCGGTCGACGGCTTACCTCTGGGTCCGGCACCTCCCGCTCGAACGCGATCCCGAGGAGGAGCGCCAGCGCCGGCGTGCCCACTCGAAGGCGATGGCCGAGGCGCGGTGGGCGGATCACCGTCGGGCGCGGGACGAAGCCCAGCGGCAGGCGCGTGCGGTGGCCGGGCGGCTGGTTGGTCAACTCGACGAGCGTGATCTGCTCATCCTCGGTGCGGCGATCTACTGGTGCGAGGGCACCAAGTCGAAGCCGTGGCGTCGCGATGACCATCTTCAGTTCGTCAACAGCGATCCGGGCCTGCACGCTCTCTTCCTGCGTTTTCTTGAAGTCTGCGGAGTTGACCGCACCGTGCCGACCTACCGGGTGAGCATCCACGAGACTGCCGATCCGGAGGTGGCGGCCGAGTGGTGGGCCGCCGAGCTCGGAGTGCCACGCGAGCGCTTTCGCCGGGCGACCCTGAAGAAGCACAGGTCCTCCACCGTCCGGCGAAACGCCGGTGACGAGTACAAGGGCTGTCTGGTGATCAATGTGCCGCGTAGCCGCGAGCTCTACTGGCGAATAGAGGGTATGATCGCCGAGCTGTTCCGGTCCGCGGCTGAGCACACTTCGGCGGTTTGATGCGGCCTGTCGGCTTGACATTTCTATGGGGTGTGGGGTAACGGCAACCCGCAGGCCTTTGGAGCCTTGAGCTCCTGGTTCGAATCCAGGCACCCCAGCAAGCACCCTCAACTGCCGATCCTCGTGCCCCCGCCGAACAGGCCGGATTGTCTGGTTAGCATGGCCGCGAGACTGTCCGCGTTCCGACGGGAGCCACGTCGTGCCCGAGCCCCACACCCGTACCGTCGTCGTACTCGCCGCCGGTGAGGGCAAGCGGATGAAGTCCTCGTTGCCCAAGGTTCTGCATCCGCTGCTCGGTCGGACGCTGGTGGGCCACGTGCTCAACGCCGCCGATCCGCTGGCTGCGGCGCGCACCCTGGTGGTGGTCGGGCACGGCGCCGACCAGGTCCGCGCCCACCTCGCCGGGATCGCCCCCGAGGCCACCGCGGTGCACCAGGCGGAACAGCTCGGCACCGGGCACGCGGTGCGGATCGCGCTGGAGGCCGCCCCGGAGGTCACCGGCACGGTGGTGGTGCTCAACGGCGATGTGCCGTTGCTGCGACCCGAGACGGTCGGTGCGCTGGTGGCGGCCCACGAGAGCGAGGGCGCAGCGGCGACCGTGCTCGCGGCGGAGGTGCCCGATCCGACCGGGCTCGGACGCATCGTGCGGGACGCGGCGGGCCGGTTGGAGCAGATCGTCGAGCAGCGTGACGCCACTCCCGCGCAGCTGGCTGTCCGGGAGATCAACGCCGGGATCTACGCGTTCGACGCAACCCGGCTGCGGGACGTGCTCGGCAAGCTGTCGACCGACAACGACCAGGGCGAGGAGTACCTCACCGACGTCTTCAAGATGCTGGTCTCCGCCGGCGAGCCGGTGGGGGTGCACCTGGCGGTCGACCACACCGAGACGCTCGGCTGCAACGACCGGGTGGAGCTGGCGGCGCTGCGCCGGCTGCTGCGTGACCGGGTCAACGAGCGGTGGATGCGGGCCGGCGTCAGTCTGCTCGACCCCGACACCACCTGGATCGACGTGACGGTGGCCCTGGACCGTGACGCGGTGGTGGATCAGAACACCCAGCTACGTGGCGGTTCGGTGGTCGGTAGCGGCGCGGTGGTCGGGCCGGACGTGACGTTGATCGACACGGTGGTCGGGCCCGGCGCGACGGTGCTGCGCAGCCACGCGGTCGGTGCCGAGGTGGGACCGGGCGCCAGCGTCGGGCCGTACGCGTACCTGCGGCCGGACGCACGGCTGGCGGAGCGGTCGAAGGTCGGCACCTTCGTCGAGGTGAAGAACTCCGAGCTGGGCGCCGGCGCAAAGGTGCCGCACCTGTCGTACGTGGGTGACGCCACGATCGGAGCGCGGGCGAACATCGGCGCGGCGACGATCTTCGTGAACTACGACGGGGTGAACAAGCACCGCACCGTGGTCGGCGAGGCGGCGTTCGTGGGCTGCGACACGAGCCTGATCGCACCGGTCGAGGTGGGTGCCGGGGCGTACGTGGCGGCGGGTAGCGCGATCAGCAAGGACGTGCCGCCGGGGGCGCTGGGGCTGACCCGGGCACCGCAGCGCAGCGTCGAGGGTTGGGTGGCGCGCAAGCGCGCGGGCACTGCTTCCGCCGAGGCGGCCGAGCGTGCCCTTCGGGGTGGGCAGGGTGCTCCGGCCGCGACGCCCTCCGCAAGCGAAGGTGAGGCAATCCACGGCACCGCCGAGTCGGTGGGCGGTACGCCCGGGCCGGGAGATACTGCAACCGAATAGTCCCCGGCCGACCACCACCGCAGGCCGGGTACCGCCGACCGAATACGGGAGCAGACGGGCCCATGGGCAGCATCGTCGCCGAAAACCGCAAAAGCCTGATGCTCTTCTCCGGACGTGGTTTTCCGGAGTTGGCCAAGGAGATCGGTGAGGTGCTCGGCGTCGCGCCGACGCCGGCCGACGCGTACGAGTTCGCCAACGGCGAGATCTTCGTACGGTTCAAGGACTCGGTACGTGGTTCGGACGCCTTCGTGGTGCAGTCGGTCACGCACGGGGTGAACACCTGGGTCATGGAGACCTTGATCATGGTGGACGCGCTGAAGCGTGGTTCGGCCAAGCGGATCACGGTCGTCCTGCCGTTCTATCCGTACTCCCGCCAGGACAAGAAGCACCGCGGCCGGGAGCCGATCTCGGCGCGGCTGGTCGCCGACCTGTTGAAGACGGCCGGGGCGAACCGCATCCTCACCGTGGACCTGCACACCGCGCAGATCCAGGGTTTCTTCGACGGCCCGGTGGACCACCTCTTCGCGATGGACATCCTGGCCGAGTACGTGGAGCGCAAGTACGCGGGCCGGCCGATGACGGTGGTCGCGCCGGACTCGGGCCGGGTACGGGTGGCCGAGCGGTGGACGGACCGGCTGGGTGGTTGCCCGCTGGCGTTCATCCACAAGACCCGGGACCCGATGAAGCCGAACCAGGTGGTGGCGAACCGGGTGGTCGGTGAGGTCGAGGATCGGGTCTGCCTGATCGTCGACGACATGATCGACACGGGCGGCACGATCTGCCGGGCGGCGGACATCCTGAAGGAGTCGGGGGCGGCGGACGTGATCGTGGCGTCCACCCACGCGTTGCTGTCCGACCCGGCGACGGAGCGGTTGAAGAACAGCCCGATCAGCGAGGTCGTGGTGACCAACACGCTCCCGCTGCCGCCGGAGAAGCAGCTCGACAAGCTCACCGTGCTGTCGATCGCACCGCTGCTGGCCCGGGCGATCCGCGAGGTCTTCGACGACGGCTCGGTGACCACGCTTTTCGGTGGGCTGAGCTGAGCGCGATTCACGACTGAGTCGGCTGGGCGGGGTGTCCGGGCGAGTACGGGGACTGCCGGAAACCTGGGAAACCGCTCGGGTAGACTGGTGCGGTTGCCACGGCGAGGGTGCCCTGCGGGCTGCTGAGAAGCGCCGCACGGAGGCACCGTGATCGACGCGGTGCTCCGGGCAGTCTGCTGACGCATGAGCCCCTGCGAGCCCCCCGCCCAGCACCGCCAGACGACAAAGCTGCCGCAGCGAAGCATCAGGAGTTTCCCCGTGTCCGAGGTAAAGATCAGCGCCGAGCCCCGCACCGAGTTCGGCAAGGGTGGTGCCCGCCGTACCCGCCGGGCCGGCATGGTGCCCGCCGTGCTGTACGGCCATGGCGAGAAGCCCAAGCACATCGCGTTGCCGGCCCGCGAGTTCGCGGCGGCCATTCGTAACGGTGGTGCCAACCAGCTCCTCGCGCTGGACATCAGCGACGGCACGCAGGCGCTGGCGCTGCCGAAGGCGATCCAGCGGGACCCGATCAAGGACACCTTCGAGCACGTCGACCTGCTGCTGGTGCGTCGCGGCGAGAAGGTCACCGTGGATGTCCCGGTCCAGCTCACGGGTGAGGCCGCGCGCGACACGCTGATCGTGCACGACCACGACACCCTCTCGGTGAGCGCCGACGCGACCAAGGTGCCGGATCACCTGGAGGCTTCGATCGAGGGCGCCGAGCCGGGTTCCCAGGTCACCGCCGCTGACGTGACGCTGCCGGCGGGTGTGGAGCTGGCCGGTGACCCGCAGATGTTGATCGCTTCGATCACCGCCGCGCCGACCGCCGAGCAGCTGGAGTCGACGCTGCCCGAGGTCGAGGAGGCCACCGAGGAGGCCGAGGCCGAGGTCGGCGAGGTCACCGAGGGCGCTGCCGAGGCACCGTCCGCCGAGGGCGAGGCGGGCGCCGAGGCTCGTACCGAGGCCTGACAGCCTCTCAGTTCTGCGGCAGGCGTCCCCGGGTTCTTCGGGGGCGCCTGTCGGCGTATCGGATGATCGGCGGCGTGGGCGGTGGTTGGCCGTCGGTGCGAGCGGGAGGGGCGGGCGGTGACGGACGAGACCGGGCCGTGGCTGGTGGTCGGCCTGGGTAACCCGGGTCGGGAGTACGCGGGCAACCGGCACAACGTCGGGTTCATGGTCGCCGACCTGCTGGCTGGTCGGCTGGCTGGGAAGTTCGGCCGGCATCGGCGGGCGGTGGCGGAGGTCGCGGAGGGGCGGCTGGGGTTGGGCGGGCCGAAGCTGGTGCTGGCCAAGCCGCTGACCTACATGAATCTGTCCGGCGGGCCGGTGGCCAGCCTGGCGCAGTTCTACAAGGTGCCGCCGGGTCGGGTGATCGCGGTGCACGACGAGCTGGACATCGGCTACGGCCAGGTGCGGGTCAAGTGCGGCGGTGGTGAGGGCGGGCACAACGGCCTGCGGTCGATGTCGAAGTCGTTGGGCACGAAGGATTACGTGCGGGTGCGGTTCGGGATCGGTCGACCGCCGGGGCGGCAGGATCCGGCGGACTATGTGCTGTCGGATTTCGGCACGGCGGAACGCAAGGAGTTGGACTTTCTGGTGGACCGCGCCGCGGACGTGGTGGAATCCGTGGTCAGCCGGGGTGTGGAGCCGACTCAGAACCTCTATCACGGGGTCTAGCGCAGGTGCCGGGGCGCCCGCTCGACGTCGGCCTCGGCGTCACGGAGGTTCCGACACACGTTTCGGGGGCGAACTGCGGCGGTCGGGTCTGCCGGTGGCCCGGTAGTCTGCGGGTTCGGCGGTCGGGGCGGGGGCCGGCCGCTCGGCGTACGCGGATCGTGGCGACGGGAGCGGAAGCATGAGCGGTCCACCGATGATCGACGGGGCGTTCGCGCGGTGGCTGGCGGATCGTGCCGGGCAGGCGCTGCTGGGCCTGCGGGCGGAGATGGGGTTCGCCGATGCCGGTGCGTTGAAGTCGGCGGGAGACAAGGTCTCGCATGACCTGATCCGTACCGAATTGGCGAAGTGGCGCCCGGGTGACGCGGTGCTCTCCGAGGAGGACGAGGGTTCCCGGCTGGCGTGGGCGGCCGAGGTGAACACCGGCGCGGTTTCGCGGCTGACCGCCGACCGGGTCTGGATCATCGACCCGTTGGACGGTACGCGGGAGTTCAGCGAGGAGGGGCGCGCGGACTGGGCGGTGCACGTGGCGCTCTGGGCGCGTAACGCCACCACCTCGCATGGTCTGGTCGCCGGTGCGGTCGGGCTGCCGGCGCAGCATCGGGTGCTGGGTACGGATCTGCCCCCGGCCTATCCACCGATGACGCCGGAGGCGGCGACGGCGGGCGGTGCGGGGCGGTTGCGGTTGGCGGCCAGCCGCAGTCGGCCGCCGGTGTTCCTGACCGATCTCGCGGAGGAGGTCGGGGCGCAGTTGGTGCCGATGGGCTCGGCCGGGGCGAAGATCGCGGCGGTTGTGACAGGTGAGGTGGATGCGTACATCCATGCCGGCGGGCAGTACGAGTGGGATTCGGCGGCGCCGGTCGCTGTGGCGACGGCCACCGGACTGCACGCTTCCCGGATCGATGGTTCTGCGCTGAAATACAACGAGGCGGATCCGCGCCTGCCGGACCTGTTGGTGTGCCGTAAGGATCTCGCCAGCCGGTTACTTGCGGCGTTGCATCGGCATTGCGGGTAGCCTGTCGCTACTTCCTGACATCCCCGACCGGAAAGGTCTGGAAAGCGGATGACCGAGCGAATCGAGCCGGTGTCATGACCAGCGCTGCGTACCAGGTCACCCATCTCGACGCGCTGGAGGCGGAGAGCATCTTCGTGATGCGCGAGGTGGTCGCCGAGTTGGAGCGGCCGGTGCTGCTCTTCTCCGGTGGCAAGGACTCGATCGTCATGCTCCGGCTGGCGCAGAAGGCGTTCGCGCCGGGTCACATTCCGTTCCCGGTGATGCACGTCGACACGGGTCACAACTTCCCGGAGGTGCTCGACTACCGCGATCGGCGGGTGGCCGAGCTGGGCCTGCAACTGGTGGTGGCCAGCGTGCCGGAGGCCCTGGCCAGTGGTCTGGTCCGGGAGTCCGCGGACGGGACGCGTAACCGGATCCAGACGCCGGTGTTGCTGGAGGCGGTGGAGAAGCACCGGTTCAACGCCCTCTTCGGCGGGGCCCGGCGGGATGAGGAGAAGGCCCGGGCGAAGGAGCGGATGTTCAGCTTCCGGGACGAGTTCGGCCAGTGGGATCCGAAGAACCAGCGGCCGGAGCTGTGGGCGCTCTACAACGGCCGGCATCATCCGGGCGAGTCGATCCGGGTGTTCCCGCTGTCCAACTGGACGGAGTTGGACGTGTGGCACTACATCGCCCGCGAGCGGATCGAGTTGCCGTCGATCTACTACGCGCACGAGCGTGAGGTGGTCGAGCGTGACGGGATGCTCTACGCGGTGAACGAGTTCCTGCCGGCGCGGGCCGGTGAGGAGCGGTTCAAGGCCCGGGTGCGGTACCGCACGGTGGGCGACGCCTCCTGCACGGCGGCGGTGCGCTCGGACGCGGACACGGTCGAGAAGGTCATCGAGGAGGTCGCCGCGACCAGGATCACCGAGCGTGGCGCGACCCGGGGTGACGACCGGGTCAGCGAGGCCGCGATGGAGGACCGCAAGCGGGAGGGCTACTTCTGATGAGCACCGAGACCCTGGACGCCGCTCCCGTTGCCGAGGGCCGGCCGATGGATCTGTTGCGTTTCGCCACGGCCGGGAGTGTGGACGACGGCAAGTCGACCCTGATCGGTCGGCTGCTCTACGACACGAAGTCGCTGTTCACCGACCAGTTGGCGGCGGTCGAGGCGGTCAGCGCGGCTCGCGGTGACGAGTACACCAACCTGGCGTTGCTCACCGACGGCCTGCGGGCCGAGCGGGAGCAGGGCATCACCATCGACGTGGCGTACCGCTACTTCGCCACGCCTCGGCGCAAGTTCATCATCGCCGACACCCCCGGGCACATCCAGTACACCCGGAACATGGTCACCGGGGCCTCCACCGCCGACCTGGCGCTGATCCTGGTGGATGCCCGCAAGGGACTGGTCGAGCAGTCCCGCCGGCATGCCTTCCTCTGCTCGCTGTTGCGGGTGCCGCACCTGGTGCTCTGCGTCAACAAGATGGATCTGGTCGACTACTCGCAGGAGGTCTTCGAGCGGATCGCCGACGAGTTCACCGCGTTCGCCGCGAAGCTGGACGTGCCGGATCTGACGGTGGTGCCGATCTCCGCGTTGCGGGGCGACAACATCGTCAGCCGCTCGGAGAACATGCCCTGGTACGAAGGCCCGGCATTGCTGCATCACCTGGAGCGGGTGCACATTGCCAGCGACCGCAACCTGGTCGACGTCCGCTTTCCGGTGCAGTACGTCATCCGCCCGCAGTCGACCACGGTCACCGATTACCGGGGTTACGCCGGTCAGGTGGCCTCCGGGGTGCTGAAGCCGGGTGACGAGGTGATGGTGCTGCCCTCGGGCTTCACCAGCCGGATCGCCGCGGTGGAGACCGCCGACGGGCCGGTCGCGGAGGCGTTCCCGCCGATGTCGGTGACGGTACGCCTGGAGAACGAGATCGACATCTCGCGTGGTGACATGATCTGCCGTCCGAACAACGCGCCGGCGGTGGCGCAGGACATCGAGGCGATGGTCTGCTGGATGGACGAGACCCGCCCGTTGCAGGTCGGCGGCAAGTACTCGATCAAGCACACGACCCGTGCGGCGCGGGCCATCGTGCGGGGCTTGCACTACCGTCTCGACATCAACTCGCTGCACCGCGACGAGTCGGCCAACGAGTTGCGGCTCAACGAGATCGGTCGGGTCCGCCTGCGGACCACCATCCCGCTGTTGGCCGACGAGTACCGCCGTAACCGCACCACCGGCGGGTTCATCATCATCGACGAGGCCACCAACCGCACCGTCGGCGCCGGCATGATCGTCGAAACCCCCTGACCCACTTACCCGGAGCCCCCGGGAACCCTGGTTGATCAAGAAGTTTTGGTCGGGATCGCGCGCGATCCCGACCAAAACTTCTTGATCAACGCGTAGTGGGGGTCAGTGCAGGCGGGTGGCGCCGGGGGCGGGGGTGGCGGGGGTGACGGTGGGGGTGGCGAAGGCGCGGTTGGCGTAGGCGGCGGTGATGGCGGCGGCAACCCGGTCGGACTGGTCGGCCTCGACCAGGGCCAGCACGCAGCCGCCGAAGCCACCACCGGTCATCCGCGCGCCGAGCGCCCCGGCGGCCAGCGCGGCCTCGACCGCGACGTCCACCTCGGGGACGGTGATGGCGAAGTCGTCCCGCATGGAGGCGTGCGAGGCGGTGAGCAGCGGCCCGATCTGCCGGACCTGCCCGTCGCGCAGCAGCGCCACGGTGTCGAGTACCCGCTGGTTTTCGGTGACCACATGGCGAACCCGGCGGCGGGTCTCGTCGTCGGGGAGCCGGGCGAGCGCGGCGTCGAGGTTGGCGGGCGGCACGTCACGCAGGGCGGGTACGTCGAGCAGCGCGGCTGCCTTCTCACAGCTGGCGCGGCGGGCCGCGTACTCGCCGTCGGCGTGCCGGTGCGGGGCTCGACTGTCGATCACCAGGATCGCGAGGTCGGCGCCGTCGAGGTCGAACGGGATGTGTTCGACCTGCTCGGTGCGGCAGTCGAGGAAGAGGGCGTGTCCGGTCCGGCAGCGGATCACCGCCGACTGGTCCATGATGCCGGTGGGCGCGCCGACGTACTGGTTCTCGGCGCGCTGAGCCAGCCGGGGCTGCTGTTCGGCCGGCAGCGTCAACCCGCCCAGGTCGACAAGCGCCGCGAGCACAGCAGCCTCAAGTGCGGCCGAGGAGGAGAGCCCGGCGCCGAGCGGCACGTCGGAGGCGATGGCCAGCCGGGCGTTGGGCACGGGGTGCCCCGCCTCCCGCAGCGCCCACACCACGCCGGCCACGTACGCCGCCCAGCCGGTCACCCGGCCGGGGCGGGTCACCTCGTCGGTGCCGAAGCTGACCGTCTCGCCGGTCAGCTCGGAGCAGACCGTCCAGCTGCCGGTCGGCTGCGGCGAAGCCGCGACGACGGTACGCATCGGGAGTGCGAACGGCAGCACGAACCCGTCGTTGTAGTCGGTGTGCTCGCCGATCAGGTTGACCCGGCCGGGAGCCGCCCAGCGGCCGGCGGGCGCCTGGCCGTACGCGTGCTGAAAGCAGGCGGTGGCGCGGTCGGCCACCTCGTCGGGGTGGATGGTCACGGGCGGTCCAGAACCTGCGCGCGGTAGAAGGCCCAGGCGTCGGTGACCATGTCGTGCAGGGTGGGTTTGCGGGGTTCCCAGCCCAGTTCGGCGCGGGCCAGGGCGGAGGAGGCGACCAGCTCGGCGGGGTCGCCCTCACGGCGGGGCGCCACCTCGACCGGTACCGGGTGCCCGGTGACCTCGCGGACGACCTCGACCACCTGCCGGTTGGTGAAACCGTTGCCGTTGCCGAGGTTGTAGATGCGGTGTTGTCCGCCGGTCGCCGCGTCCAGGGCGAGCAGGTGGGCCCGGGCCAGGTCGGAGACGTGGATGTAGTCGCGGACGCAGGTGCCGTCGACGGTGGGGTAGTCGTCGCCGAAGAGTTGCAGCTTGTCCCGCCGGTCGGCGGCCACCTCCAGCGCGATCGGGATGAGGTGGGTCTCGGGGTCGTGTCGTTCGCCCAGTACCACGTCACCGTCGAGGTGAGCACCGGCGACGTTGAAGTAGCGCAGCGAGACGGCGGCCAGGCCGTGTCCGATCGCCTCGGCGGTGAGCATCATGTCGGCGGCGAGCTTCGTCGCCCCGTACGTGTTGGTGGGGGCTTTGACGGCGGTCTCCGGGATGGGCAGCTCGGTGGGATTGCCGTAGACGGCGGCGGTGGACGAGAACACCAGCCGCGGCACGCCGGCGGCCCGCACCGCGTCGATAAGCGCCAGGGTGCCGACGGTGTTGTTGTGCCAGTACCGCTCGGGGGCGACCATCGACTCGCCGGCGGCGATCAGCGCGGCGAAGTGCAGGACCCCGTCGAAGCCGGCCTGCGGGGTGAGCACCCTGGCCGCGTCGTGGATGCCGGCCTCGACGTGGGTGGCGTCGGGGGCGAGCGCGGCCCGGTGACCGGTGCGCAGGTCGTCCAACACGACCACCTCGTGCCCGGCGTCGAGCAGCATCCGGGTCACCACGCTGCCGATGAAACCGGCCCCGCCGGTGACGAGCAGTTTCACGTCGTTCCTCCCGCCTGGCCAACACGGTCGCGGCCTTGGTGGTCACCCTACGGCCCGGGGCTGGCTACCATCACTCCCATGCGGGCCTCGCGTCGGCGCATACCCCGACGGCGTGGCCACGACCCGCACCGCCGTCAGCCGGGACCTGTGGCCAGAGCGGTCGCCCGGGTCGTGGTCCGGGCCGCCGACGGTGCCCTGCGGCTCGTCACCGACCTGCTCGGTGCCGGCCCTACCGCCGGCCGGGAACGGATCAGTATGGCGGAACTGCGGGACCTGGTCGCCGCCAACACGGTCCTGGATCCGGTGGAGCAGCGCATCATCGACGACGTGCTGGTGGCCGGTGCGAGCCTGGTACGCGAGGTGATGATGCCCCGCACCGAGGTGGTGTTCCTATCCGCGGCGCTGACGATCGGCGAGGCGGAGCCGCTGGTGCGGGCCGGTCCGCACACCCGCTATCCGGTGGTCGACGGCACCCACGACGACGTGGTCGGTGTGGTGCATCTGCGAGACCTGCTGCTCGGCCCGGACCGGGCGCCGGGCACCACGGTCGGTCAACTGGCTCGCGAGGTCAAGCGGCTGCCGGCCAGTAAACGGGTGCTCGCCGCGTTGACCGAGATGCGACGGGAGGGGCATCACCTGGCGGTGGTGGTCGACGAGTATGGCGGCACCGCCGGCATCGTCACCTGCGAGGACCTGATCGAGGAACTGGTCGGTGAGATCCATGACGAGTACGCGGACGTCCCCGAGCCCGCGTACACCGGGCTGCCGGCGGTGGTGGACGGTCGGCTCAATCTCGCCGACTTCGCCGAACGCACGGGCGTTGCCCTGCCGACGGGCCCGTACGAGACGGTGGGCGGGTTCGTGATGGCCGCGCTGGGACGGCTGCCGGCGCCGGGTGACGAGATACCGGTCCCCGCCGAGTCGGCGCAGACGTCGGCCGGCGGCTGGCTGCTCCGGGTGTTGACCCTGGAGGGTCGACGGGTGGCCCGGCTGGCGGTCACCGTCGCGCGCCTGCCCGAGCAGCGGCGCGAGGTGGTCCCGGCGGCCGACCGGGCCCGACCCGCCGGCCCGTCATGACGTACGCCGGGCCAGCTGACAGAATTGCCGGCATGTCCGACGTTCCCGTCCGCCCCCGCGTCTTTTCCGGCATCCAGCCGACGGCCGACTCGTTCCATCTCGGCAACTACCTCGGCGCGGTGCGGCACTGGGTGGCGTTGCAGGAGTCGCACGACGCTTTCTACTGCGTGGTCGACCTGCACGCCATCACCGCCGGGCACGATCCGAAGGTGCTGCACCAGCGTTCCCGGGTGGCCGCCGCGCAGCTGCTCGCGGTCGGCCTGGATCCGGAACGCTGCACCCTGTTCGTGCAGTCCCAGGTGCCCGAGCACGCCCAGCTGGCGTGGGTGCTGGGCTGCATCACCGGGTTCGGCGAGGCCAGCCGGATGACCCAGTTCAAGGACAAGTCGCAGAAGCAGGGCAACGAGCGGGCCAGCGTCGGCCTGTTCACCTACCCGATCCTGCAGGCCGCCGACATCCTGCTCTACCAGGCCAACGCCGTACCGGTCGGCGAGGACCAGCGCCAGCACCTGGAGCTTTCCCGGGATCTGGCGCAGCGGTTCAACTCGCTGTTCGGCCGGACCTTCACGGTCCCGGCACCGCACATCGTCAAGGCCACGGCGAAGATCACCGACTTGCAGGACCCGACCGCCAAGATGTCGAAGTCCTCCTCCTCGCCGGGCGGCATCGTCGACCTGCTTGAGGACCCGGCGCGTTCGGCGAAGAAGATCCGGTCGGCGGTCACCGACACCGGCCGGGAGATCGTCTTCGACGAGGCCACCAAGCCGGGTATCTCAAACCTGCTCACCATCTTCTCGGCGTTGAGCGGTCGGGGCATCGACGACCTGGTCGCGGCGTACGACGGTAAGGGCTACGGCGACCTGAAGAAGGACCTCGCCGAGGTGGTCCGGGAATTCGTCAGCCCGATCCAGCAGCGCACCCGTTCGTATCTCGACGACCCCGCCCAGTTGGACAAGCTCCTCGCCGCCGGCGCGGAGAAGGCCCGCGCGGTGGCGGCACCGACATTGCGGACCGCGTACGAGCGGGTCGGTTTCTTTCCACCCGTACGCGGCGAGTGAGCGTCCGAGCGGGGGCGGCGGTGCGGGCAGGGGCCGATGGCCGGAGGGGTGGCGTGCAGCGTGGAGCAGGGGACCGAAGCGCCTGCGGTCGGTGACAGCGTCCAGATCGGCATCGCGGTCGACATTCCGGAGCCGTGGGGCAGTCTGCTGACCCGGCGTCGGCTGGAGGCCGGTGACCCGAACGCGGTGCCGGCCCACGTCACCCTGCTCGGGCCGACCGAGATCCCGGTGAGCGGGTTGCCGGCCGTGGAGCGGCACCTCGCCCGGGTTGCCGCCGCTCATCTACCGTTCAGCCTGCATCTGCGCGGCACCGGTACCTTCCGGCCGGTGACCCAGGTGGTGTTCGTCGCGGTCGCCGCCGGCATCAGCGAATGCGAACTGCTCGCCGCCGCGATCAACGCCGCCCCGCAGCTACGCCGGGAGCTTCGGTTTCCCTACCATCCGCATGTGACGGTCGCTCAGGACGTCGCGCCGGAGGCCCTGGACAAGGCGTACGAGGACTTGGCGGACTTCTCCGCGATGTTCGAGGTGGACCACTTCACCCTCTTCTCGCACAGCGGGCAGGCGCGCTGGCAGCCACGCCGGGACTTCCGACTGGGCGGCTGACCGCCCCGGCCGGCACGTCGGGTACCTCTGACACGGCGACGACGGATCGGTGAGGATGACGACGTGAACGTTCTGGGGCGGGTCGAGGCGGCCGTCGACCGCCGGCTGACCGCCGCGCGCCGCCGCTCCCCGGCCTTCGGTCACCTGTGGCGTGCCGGGGTGCTCTACACCGATCTCCAGGGCGGCCGGCTGGCCGCCGCGATCGCCTACTACGGCTTCTTCGCGGTCTTCGCGCTGGCCCTGGTCGCGTACGCGATCTTCGGCGCGATACTGGAGGACAACTACGAGGTGAGCGCGGCGGCGGAGGAGTTCCTCGGCGAGAACCTGCCGTTCCTCGATCCGGCCCAGGTCGCCGACAGCAGCGGCACCGCCGGGGTGGTCGGTCTGTTGATCCTGGTGTTGACCGGGATCGGCTGGGTGGAGGCGATCCGTTCCTCGCAGCGGCTGATCCACGGGCTCAACCAGCACCCGGGCAACCTGGTCGTGCGCCGCCTGGTCGACCTTGGTGTGCTGTTGGTCGTCTTCGTGCTGCTCGGCCTCTCGGTGGCGGCCGTGGACGCGTTGGAGACGCTGCTGCGGTTCCTGCTGCGCAGCACCGGCTCGTTCGCGCTCACCACGGTCAGTGCGCTGCTCAGCGTGCTGGTCAACGCGGTACTGGCCACGCTGCTGCTGGTCGCCGTGCCTCGGGTGCGGATGAGTCGGTCCCGGCTGCGGCCGGTGGTGCTGATCGTCGCGGTCGGCATCACCCTGCTCAACACCGTCGGCCGGTTCTGGGTGGGCCGGGTAGAACACAACCCCGCGTACACGGTGGTGGCCACCGCCGTCGGGTTGCTGGTCTATCTCTACCTGCTCAATCAGCTGGTGCTCTTCGGCGCCGCGCTGGCGGCGACGAGCCGGCGCGGGCGGACGGTGGACCTGGCCGGTCGACGTCCGCCGGTCGACCTTGACGTGGACACCGATCCCGGCACACCCGGCGGGGCGGGCTGAGCCGCTGATCCGGCCGGCTGAACGTTCCGCCGAACCCACCCCCACCTGCCCGGACACCGACGATGATGGGGATCGTGGGGGCACTCGTGACGTTGGACCTGCCGGCCGACTCGCCGATGCTGGAGCTGCCGTGGATCATCACGTTCGGTCCGCTCAGTGACGCCGACGAGTGGGAGCCGGTGGTGTGCGGCCCGTACGAGCGACCGCACGCGTTGGCGTTGGCCGAGGCGGTGGTCGCCGACGAACAGCTGATGGCGGTGGTGGAACCGCTGGTGCCGGCGGTGTCGCTGGAGCAGATCCGGGGCGAGATCGCCGCCGCGCAACTCGCCGCGCAGGACGAGGTGGCGCGGGTGGACCAGGCCGACCTCTACGGCGACTACGAGGACACCATCGACGAGGAGGAGTTGGAGGCGGCCGAGCACGACCGGGCCGCCGGCCCGCTGGCGGTGCCGGACGCGGCCGAACTGCGTGCCGGGCTCGCCCGGATCGCGGCCCAGCTCACCAGCGGCTGAACCGGTCGATAGGGGGCCGAAACACAGGTGCCGGTGCCCCGGGGGATTGCCCCGAGGACACCGGCACCGTCGCACCCCCCACCACAAGGGGTCGTGCCCAGCCGCCCGGCGGCGCGGAGCACGCCGGACGGCCGAGTCGATGGCGGGCTTACCCGGTCAGTTCCGCTCGAACCAGACCGCCGCGTCGACCGGCAGCAGGTGGCCGCCGTCGCGTTCGGTGAGCGTCGCGCTGGCGACGAGCGGCGTGCCGTACCCGTCGATCACCACCGGTGCGTCGCTGATGTTCACCACGCAGCTCAGCACGGTGTCACCGGCCTGACGCTGGAAGGCGAGCACCCCCGGGCCGGTCTCCAGCCAGGTGATGCCGCCGACGCCGGCCAGCGCCGGGTGGGTGTGGCGGATCCGCAGCGCCGCGCGGTACAGCTCCAGCGTGGAACCGGGCGTGCCGGTCTGTGCGGCCACCGAGAGGGCCTGCCAGGTCGTCGGGGCGGGCAGCCAGCTCAGCTCGCTGCCGGCCGGCCCGAAGCCGTACGGCGCCAGGTCGCCGCTCCACGGAATCGGAACCCGGCAGCCGTCCCGGCTCTCGCCGGTGCGCAGGAAGGCCGGATCCTGGCGCAGCTCGTCGGGCAGGTCGAGCACCTCGGGCAGGCCCAGTTCCTCACCCTGGTAGAGGTAGGCGCAGCCGGGCAGGGCGAGCATTAGCAGCGCGGCGGCCCGGGCGCGGCGCAGCCCGATCTCGCCGTCGCCGTAGCGGGTGACGTGCCGCTGCCGGTCGTGGTTGGACAGCACCCAGGTGGTCGGGGCGCCGACGATCGTCGACTCGGCCAGCGCCGTGTCGATCACCTTGCGGAACGAGTCGGCCGACCAGGTGGCGTCGAGGAAGTCGAAGCTGAAAGCCTGGTGCAGTTCGTCGGGGCCGATGTAGCGCGCCAGCCGCTGCGGCGTCTCGGCCCACGCCTCGGCGACGGCCATCCGGCCGCCAGGGTAGCTGTCCAGGATGGGTCGCCAGGCGCGGTAGATGTCGTGCACCTCGTCCTGGTCGAAGTAGGGCAGCCGACCCTTGCCGAGCAGTTCGGACTGGCGCTGGCCGGTGGTCATCGAGTTGAACCCGACGTCCGGCAGGCCCTCGGCCTTGATCATGCCGTGGGCCACGTCGATCCGGAATCCGTCGACGCCCCGGTCCAGCCAGAAGCGGAGGATGTCCTCGAACTCGGTGCGTACCTCGGGGTGCCGCCAGTTCAGGTCGGGCTGGGCGGGGTCGAACAGGTGCAGGTACCACTGGCCGTCGGGGACGCGGGTCCAGGCCGGGCCGCCGAAGATGCTCTCCCAGTCGTTGGGGGGCTGCTCGCCGTCGTCGCCCTTGCCGTCGGCGAAGAGGTAGCGCGCCCGTTCCGGCGACCCGGGGGCGGCGGCCAGCGCCGCGGCGAACCAGGGGTGCTGGTCGGAGGTGTGGTTCGGCACGATGTCGACGATGATCCGCAGGCCGAGCGCGTGGGCGTCGGTGATCATCGCCTCGAAGTCGGCGAGGTTGCCGAACATCGGGTCCACGTCGCGGTAGTCGGCTACGTCGTAGCCGCCGTCGACCATGGGCGAGGTGTAGAAGGGGGTCAGCCAGAGCGCGTCGACGCCCAGCTCGCGCAGGTAGGGCAGGCGTTCCCGGATGCCCTGGAGGTCACCGATGCCGTCGCCGTCGGAGTCGGCGAAGCTGCGGACGTAGACCTGGTAGACGACGGCGGATCGCCACCAGTCGGCGTCGGAGGTCAGCGGCGAGGGGGTGCTGACGGTCATCGGGTGTTCCCCGTTCTGTGGCGCGGGACGGCGGTCACCCGTTGGCGAGGTGGGGACGCACGGGTGTCTGAGCAGAATGCCGCGCCAGCTCTGCAAGAGTCAAGCATTTCTTGCGCAAGAAAGGTTGGTGATGCTGTTGCTGCGGGCTACGTCACGCCGGGACGGCAAGTGCGGACGGTGTCGGCCGCTGCCGGCCCGGGCCGCTCTGCGTGGACGCGGCGTCCTGCCGGGCCACCGCCGTCGACCCCCGCACCACCAGCTCCGGGCGGAACAGGTACTCCGAGTGCGGGGCGCCGTGTCCGTTGATCTCGTCGACCAGGGCCCGCACCGCGGCGACCGCCATCGCGGCCACCGGCTGCCGCATCGTGGTCAGCGGCGGGTCGGTGAAGGCCATCAGCGGCGAGTCGTCGTAGCCGACCACCGAGAGGTCTTCCGGTACGGACATGCCCCGCTGCCGGGCGGCCCGGATGGCGCCGAGTGCCATCAGATCGGAGCCGCAGACGATGCCGGTGGCGCCGCGCTCGATCAACCGGCCGGCCGCCGCCTCGCCGCCCTCGACGCCGAACAACGACAGCTCGGTCAGCTCGGCCAACTCGTCGTCGTCGACACCGGCGAGGCGCTCCATCGCCGCCTTGTAGCCGCTGACCTTGCGCTGGACCGGCACGAAGCGGTCGGGGCCGGTGATCAGGCCGATCCGCCGGTGGCCCAGGGCCACCAGGTGGGCCACGGCCAGCTCGGCGGCCTCCCGGTCGTCACAGGAGACGAAGGGCGCCGGGATGCCCGGCGCGTACCCGTTGATCATTACGATCGGCAGCGGGCGGGCGAGCAGGGTCCGGTACCGGTCGTGGTCGGCGGCGGTGTCGGCGTGCAGGCCGGAGACGAAGACGATCCCGGAGACCTGCCGGTCCAGCAGCATCTCCACGTACTCGTCCTCACGTACGCCGCCGGGGGTCTGGGTGCACAGCACCGGGGTGTAGCCGGTGGGGGCCAGGGCCGACTCGATGATCTGGGCGAACGCCGGGAAGATCGGATTGTCCAGCTCCGGGACCACCAGACCGACCAGTCCGGCGCTGCGCTTGCGCAGCCGGGCGGGCCGCTCGTACCCGAGCACGTCGAGGGCGGTCAGGACGGCCTGCCGAGTCTCGGGTGCCACGCCGGGGCGGTCGTTGAGCACCCGCGACACCGTGGCCTCGCTGACGTCGGCCTGCTGGGCGATGTCGGACAGGCGAGCGCGCATGGCGGCACTGTAGCTCACCGCCAAGTTCTTGCGCATTAGTCGGCAAGAACTTGCAGAATCGAGCAGCGTCCGTCGGGAGCGTTCCCATAGCGTCGGCCCGGATCGAGCCCTGACGGGACGATGGGTGGTCGCAAGGTATGCGCAAGGTGATGCTGGTTGGGAGTTCGGTCACCCCAGTCGGGGGCAAAATGCCCAGATGGCGGCAGTTGTCAACTGCTGAAGTTGCGGATGGGGCACGGTTGTTGCAGGGGTGTTCGCAAGGGGTTTCTAGTTACGAAAGTTCTTGCTACTGTCCCCGCCGTTACCCGGCAGGCAATTTAGGAGCGAACATGCGCCGCACAGCCAGGGGGACCGCCGTACTCGCCGCTGCCACTCTCGCCCTTTCCGTCGCCGCGTGCGGCGGAGGGGACGACAAGGCGGCCGAGGAGCAGCCGGCGGTAGACCCCGCTTCCCTCACCGCAGAACTGACCTGGTGGGACACCTCGGACCCGAAGAACGAGGGCCCGGCGTTCCAGGAGCTGATCGCCAAGTTCAACCAGACCTACCCGAACGTGAAGATCAACTACCAGTCGGTCCCGTTCGGTGAGGCGCAGAACAAGTTCAAGACCGCCGCCCAGGCCAACAACGGTGCCCCGGACATCCTGCGGGCCGAGGTCGCCTGGGTGCCTGAGTTCGCTTCGCTGGGCTACCTGTACGCGCTGGACGGCTCCGAGCTGCTCGCCGACGAGTCCGACTTCCTGGAGACCCCGCTCGCCTCCAACAAGTTCGACGGCAAGACCTACGGCGTTCCCCAGGTCACCGACAGCCTGGCGCTGATGTACAACAAGGAACTGCTGAGCCAGGCCGGCATCAGTGCGCCCCCGAAGACCTGGGCCGAGCTGAAGACCGCGGCGCAGACCATCAAGGAGAAGACTGACGCCGAGGGTGTCTACATCAACCCGGCCGGCTACTTCCTGCTGCCGTTCATGTACGGCGAGGGTGGCGACCTGGTCGACACCGCGAGCAAAAAGATCGTCATCAACTCGGAGCAGAACGCGGCCGGACTGGCGATCGCCAAGGACCTGATCGACAGCGGTGCGGCCGCCAAGCCGTCCGCCAACGACGCCTACGGCACCATGATGACCCTCTTCAAGGAGAAGAAGGTCGCCATGATCATCAACGGGCCGTGGGAGGTCAACAACGTCCAGCAGGCGCCGGGCTTCGGTGGCCTGGAGAACCTGGGTATCGCGCCGGTGCCGGGTGGCTCGGTGAAGGCCGGTGGCCCGGTCGGCGGCCACAACTACGTGATCTGGTCCGGCATGCCGCAGGAGAAGGTCGACGCCGCCGTCGCGTTCGTCAAGTTCATGAGCTCCGCCGAGTCGCAGGCGTTCCTCTCGGAGAAGCTGGGCCTGCTGCCGACCCGCACCTCGGCGTACGACCTCGACGCGGTCAAGAACAACGCGACCGTGGCCGCGTTCCAGCCGGTCGTGGAGGCCGGGGTGGGTCGGCCGTGGATCCCCGAGGCCGGTCAGTTCTTCGGCCCGCTCGACCAGATGGCCACCGAGGTCCTGATCCAGGACAAGGACCCGAAGGCCGCGTTGGACACCGTCGCCAAGAAGTACAAGGCCGAGGTCGTCCCCACCTACGAGAACTGATCTCACCGCCGGCTCTCCCGCCGGTGACCTCTCGGCACCCGGCAGGGTCGCGTGACCGTACCCGATCGCGCGGCCCTGCCGGACCTCCCCTCATGGAGCGCAGCTGATGACCACCGTGACAGCCGATCCGGCGCCTCCCTCGACGCCGTCCGGCCGATCCGCTCGTCCCTCCCGGCTGCGCCGCAGCTGGGAGAAGCACTGGTACGCCTGGGCGATGGTGCTGCCCGTCGTCATCGTCCTGGCGATTCTGATCTTCTACCCGCTGTTCCGCGGGATCTGGCTCTCCCTCACCAACCTCACCGAGGCCAACCAGGCCGCGGAGATCTGCACCAGGTCGATCACCGGTGGTGAGGTCTGTGCCGAGAACCCGAACAGGTGGGAGTTCGTCGGCCTCGACAACTACCTGAACGTGCTCAGCGGCAACGTCGGCGACTTCTGGCAGTGGACCGGCATCACGCTGATCTGGACCCTCGGATGCGTCGTGTTCCACTACGGCCTGGGCCTCGGCCTGGCCGTGATGCTCAACCGCCCGATGTGGGGCCGCGGCCTCTACCGGGTGCTGCTGGTGCTGCCCTGGGCGGTGCCGGCCTTCGTCAGTGCCTTCGCCTGGAAGTTCATCTTCAACGAGCGCTTCGGCCTGGCCAACTCGCTGCTCACCTCGCTCGGCATCGACCCGGTCGACTGGTTCGCCAACCAGTGGACGTCGCTGTTCACCGCGATCATCACCAACATCTGGCTCGGCGTGCCGTTCATGATGGTCGCCCTGCTGGGCGGGATGCAGACGATTCCCGGCGAGCTGTACGAGGCCGCCGAGATCGACGGCGCGTCCGCCTGGCAGCGGTTCCGCAACATCACCCTGCCGGGCCTGCGCCCGGTCAGCATGACGGTGATCCTGCTCGGCACGATCTGGACGTTCAACATGTTCCCGATCATCTTCCTGGTGACCGAGGGCCAGCCGGCGGGCGGAACCGAGATCCTGGTGACCGGTGCCTTCCGGGCGGCGTTCGAGGGCATCCGCAACTACTCGCTCGCGTCCACGTACGGCGTGCTGATCCTGTCGATCCTGCTGGTGTTCTCGATGTTCTACCGGCGGGCGCTGCGCAAGCAAGGCGAGGTGTGGTGACATGAGCCAACTGACCACTCCCGCAGCCGCGACGCCGGCTGCCGCCGTCCCGGCCGCCCCGGCGAAGACCGCGAAGCGGCCCGGCCGCAGCCGGCGCAGCCCGGCGAAGTCGCTGCTGCTGCACGGCACGCTGATCGTCGCCTCGCTTATCGCGCTCGGCCCGATCGCCTGGGTGCTGCTGTCCTCGTTCAAGCCCGGGTACGCGGTGCAGAGCAGCGACCTGACGCTGGTCAAGGACCCGACCCTGGCCAACTACAGCTACGTGCTGTTCGACACGAACTTCCCGAAGTGGCTGCTGAACTCGGTGATCGTCGCGGCGTTCACGATGCTCATCGGCATCTTCCTGTCGGCCACCACCGGGTACGCGGTCTCCCGATTCAACTTCCCCGGGCGCCGCCCGTTGATGATGACCTTCCTGATCACCCAGATGTTCCCGGCGGCCATCCTGATCGTGCCGATCTACACGATCATGGCGCGGTTCGGCCTGATCAACACGCTGCCGGCGCTGATCATCGCGTACCTGACCATCGCGGTGCCGTTCTGCGCCTGGATGCTCAAGGGCTACTTCGACTCCATCCCCACCTCGCTCGACGAGGCGGCGGCGCTGGACGGCTGCGGCCCTTTCGCGATCTTCTGGCGGGTGGTGCTGCCGCTGGCCCGGCCGGCCATCGCGGTCACCGCCTTCTACACCTTCCTCACCGCGTGGGGCGAGGTGATGTACGCGTCGGCGTTCATCCAGACCGACAACAAGTTCACCCTGGCGTACGGGCTCCAGCAGTTCGTGCCGCAGTTCAACCCGCAGTGGGAGTACCTGACGGCGGCGGCGGTCCTGGTGACCGTGCCGGCGGGCGTGGTGTTCATGATCGCCCAGCGGCACCTGGTCTCCGGGCTGACCGCCGGCGGCACGAAGGGCTGACCGGCCGGGCGCGGGTGGGCGCAGTTGACAGCGCCCACCCACGCCGACGGTGGTCGTCAGCGCTGCCGGCCGAACAGGACGCGGACGCCGGACAGATAGGTCGCCACATCTGGACCGCCGGTGATGATGCGCTGCAGGAACCAGCCTGGCAAGAGGCCGAACAGGGCCGCGGCCACGGCCGCCGGGTCGGCGTCGGCGGGTAACTCGCCGGCTTCCTGAGCCCTTCTGACCAGCACCTCGAAGTGACCGCGAAGCTTGGTGTATCTGCTTGCCGCGAACTCGCCAAGTGCCGGATCCCGTTGGGCCTCGCCCCACACCTGGATCGCGATCCGCAGCATCCCCTCGTCGCCGGCCTGGTTCTCCATGTACGCGAGCGCGTACTCCAGCGCCTTGTCCAGCGGTAGCGGCGGATCCTGCCGGGCCAACTCGTCGAGAACCTCTTCGGCGCCGCCGATGGTCTCCTCGGCGATGGCGCTGATCAGGGACGCCTTGCTCGGGAAGTAGCGGTAGACCGCGCCTACCGAGAGCCCTGCCTCGGCGATCACGTCCTGCATCGTCGTGCGGTGGAAACCCTCACGCAGGAAGCAACGGCGTGCCGCCTCGACGATCTGACGGCGACGGGCGGCGAGATGTTCCTCCGAGACACGTGGCACGGGTTACATCGTAAGACGAGCGTTCGTTCTTGACAGGAATCGATGGGCGGGAGGAGTCTGGGACGCATAAAAGAACGAGCATTCGTTTTGGAGAGTGCAACGATGTCGACCAGGAACCGGTCACCCCTGCTACTAGCCGTCCTCGTCGCCGCCCTCGCGGTCGCCGGGCAGGCACTGCTCGTACCCCTGTTCGCGGCTCCGGCGGCGAACCTGGCCCCACGCGACCTGCCGGTCGCCGTCGCCGGCCCGGCGCCCGCCGTGGCCGAGGCGGCCGGGCGGCTCGCCGCCGCGCGTCCCGGCGCCTTCTTGGTGACCACGCTGCCCGACGCGGAGGCGGCGGACCGGGCGCTGCGCGACCGGGAGGTCTATGGCGCATTCGTGATCGGAGCCGACGGCGTCACCCTGCACACCGCGTCGGCCGCCAGCCCCACGGTTGCCGCACTGCTCACCGAGGCGGCCGGCCAGTTGGGCGGAGGGCGGCCGGTGCCCGTGGTCGAGGTGGTGCCCACCATCGCCGACGATCCTCGGGGAGCCGGCTTCGCCGCCGGTTTCCTGCCCCTGGCGATGACGAGCCTGCTCGCCGGTGCATTGCTCGTCCTGTTGGTCGCCGGTGGCCTGGCGCGCCTGGTCGGGTTGGCGGCGACCGGCGTACTGGCGGGTCTGGTGGGCGTGGTGGTCCTGGATGGCTGGCTGGGCGTCATCGCCGGCGACTGGCTCGCCGAGGCTGCCGCCATCGGCCTGTTCGCCCTGGCCGCGTCGGCGGTGGTGGCCGGTCTCGGTGCACTCCTCGGGCGACCCGGCATCGGACTGGGCGCGCTGCTGGTCTTCCTGATCGGCAACCCGCTCTCCGCGGTCGGCGCCGCGCCGGAACTGCTGCCCCAGCCGTGGGGCGCGCTCGGCCAGTGGCTGCCGGTGGGCGCCGGCGGCACGCTGCTGCGCTCGGTCGCGTTCTTCGACGGTGCCGGCGCCGGTCGTCCGATCGCCGTACTGGCGGGCTACGCGGTGGTCGGACTGGCGCTGGTGCTGGTGGCATCCCGGATTCGCCGAGATGCCTCTACTACGAACCGTCGTTGATAGGGCAGGATGGGTCGGGTGGAAGCACTTCGACTCATCCTCCTCTACGTCCATCTGATCGGGTTCGCGTTGCTGCTCGGCGGCGCGATCGCCCAATATCTCACTGGCAAGATCCGGATCAACGCCGCCATGCTGTGGGGTTCGGTGATCCAGTTGCTGACCGGCATCGGCCTGAGCGCGCCACTGCGCGACGGTGACGAGCCGGCACCGGCGAAGCTTGTGACAAAGCTGGTGCTCGCCCTGTTGATCTTTGTAATGGTGTTCTTCTCCCGTAAGCGGGCCGAGGTCAACCGGGGGCACTTCCTCGCCATCGTGGGATTGACCCTGGCCAACGCGGCCGTTGCGGTCTTCTGGCGATAGCCGGCGAACCATCGGGCCGCCGGGTAAAAAGGGCTTTTCCGGCGCGAGTGCGCCCGCCTGCCGGCACCCTGAGTGATGTGCCCCACCCAAGCATTACGTAGGGGTAACAGGGCTCCAACAGTCCTGCACGATTGTCGGTCGGCAGGTGGGCGCGGGCGTACGCTCTGCTCCCGTAACGTGGGACGCCGGCGGCAAGGCGCAGGCCGGCTCAAGGGCTGCCACCGCGTACCCCGCGGTGTGCAATGGGAAGGAGACGTCTTGCGCTCGGTGCGTGGGATGCGGATCGCCTCGATCATCGCGGCGGGTGGGCTCGTGCTGAGCGCCGCCGCCTGTGGCGAGGCCCCGGATGAGGACAACAACGCCGGCTCCGGCGGCGAGGCGTACACCGCCTGTATGGTCACCGACGTCGGCGGCATCGACGACAAGTCGTTCAACGCCTCCGCCTGGAAGGGCCTGGAGGACGCCAAGGCGGAGAACGACAACATCGACATCAAGTACGTCGCTTCCAAGGCCGAGGCGGACTACGAGCCGAACCTCACCCAGTACGTCAACCAGGACTGCGACTTCATCCTGGCGGTTGGTGGCCTGATGGGCGACGCGACCAAGGCGATCGCCGAGGCGAACCCGGACCAGCAGTTCGGCATCGTCGACGCCGACCCGGGGGTGGCCAACGTCTACCCGATGCAGTTCGACACCGCCCAGGCTGCCTTCCTGGCCGGCTACGTCGCCGCCGGCATGAGCGAGAGCGGCAAGGTGGGCACCTACGGCGGTCTGAAGATCCCGCCGGTGACCATCTTCATGGACGGCTACGCCGACGGGGTCGCCTACTACAACGAGGCCAAGGGCAAGGACGTCCAGGTCCTCGGGTGGAACAAGGACACCCAGAACGGCTCCTTCACCAACGACTTCGTCAAGCAGGACGAGGGCAAGAAGGTCAGCGACGCGTTGGTCGCCCAGGGCGCGGACATCATCATGCCGGTGGCCGGCGGCGCCGGCCTCGGCACCACCGGTGCGGCCCAGGCCTCCAACGGCAAGTACAACACCATCTGGGTGGACGTCGACGGTTGCGAGAGCACCCCGAACTGCCCGGCGATCATCACCACCGTGGTGAAGAACATCCCGGGCGCGGTCAAGGAGGCCGTGCTCAAGGCCGCCGGTGGCGAGCAGCTCCAGGCGGACCCGGGCTTCATCGGCACCCTGGCCAACGACGGCGTCTCGATCGCCCCGTACCACGATTTCGACAGCAAGGTTCCGGCCGAGCTGAAGGCCGAGGTCGACAAGCTGAAGGCGGACATCGCCGCCGGCACCGTCAAGGTCGAGTCGGCCGCCCAGCCGAAGTGACCCGTCGCCGGCCGTCCCCGGTGAGACGATCACCGAGGGCGGCCGGCGCGCAGAGCCACACCTGATCCGGCCGCTGCGGCACGGGGGAGACCCGCCGTGCCGCAGCGGCCGATCCGCGCCACCGGTCCGGCCGACGCCAGGCCCGCCCGCCAGCAGCTACGCTGCACCATCGCTTCGCACTCCAGGAGGTTGCGCTGAGACTCGAACTGCGCGGCATCACCAAGCGGTTCGGTGATCTGGTCGCCAACGACCACATCGACCTGACGGTGGAGCCTGGAGAGATCCACGCCCTGCTCGGCGAGAACGGCGCGGGCAAGTCCACCCTGATGAACGTGCTGTACGGGCTCTACCAGCCCGACGAGGGCGAGATCCTGGTCGACGGCAAGCCGCTGCGGCTGCGCGGCCCCTCCGACGCGATCGCGGCCGGCATCGGCATGGTGCACCAGCACTTCATGCTGGTGCCCGTCTTCACCGTCACCGAGAACATCATGCTCGGCGCCGAGCAGGTACGCGGCGGCATCGCCGGCTTCCTGGACCGGCGTCGCGCCCGGCGCGAGGTCGCCGAGGTGTCCGAGCGGTACAACCTGCGGGTCGACCCGGACGCGGTGATCGAGGACCTGCCGGTCGGCATCCAGCAGCGGGTGGAGATCGTCAAGGCGCTCACCCGGGACGTCGACCTGCTCATCCTGGACGAGCCCACCGCCGTGCTCACCCCGCAGGAGACCGAGGAACTGCTCACCGTGATGCGGTCGCTCAAGGCCGCCGGCAAGTCGATCGTCTTCATCACCCACAAGCTCGGCGAGGTCAAGGCGATCGCCGACCGGATCACGGTGATCCGACGCGGGAAGACCGTGGGTACGGCCTCGCCCGAGGCCAGCCGGGACGAGCTGGCTGCGCTGATGGTCGGCCGCACGGTCCGGCTCACCGTGGACAAGGCCCCGGCCACCCCGGGCGAGCCGGTCCTGGAACTCTCCGGCCTGGTGGTCGACGACGACCGTCAGGTGCGGGCGGTGGACGGCGTCGATCTGACCGTACGCGCGGGCGAGGTGCTCGGTGTCGCGGGTGTGCAGGGCAACGGACAGACCGAGCTGATCGAAGCGATCATGGGGCTGCGCCCGGTGCTCGCCGGCACCATCACCCTGAACGGGCAGCGCATCGACGGCTGGTCCACCAAGAAGGTGCTCCGGGCGGGCGTCGGCTACGTGCCGGAGGACCGCAGCGTCGACGGCCTGGTCAAGGAGTTCACCGTCGCCGAGAACCTGGTGCTGGACATGTACGACCGGCCGCCCTTCGGCCGGGGCCTGTCCCTTCGGCCGGACGAGATCAACAGGTCGGCGCGGGAACGGATCGAGCAGTTCGACGTGCGTACCTCGTCGGCCGATGCGCCGGTCGGCACCCTCTCCGGCGGCAACCAGCAGAAGGTGATCGTGGCTCGGGAACTGTCCCGGCCGCTGAAGCTGTTCATCGCCGCCCAGCCGACCCGGGGGGTGGACGTCGGCTCGATCGAGTTCATCCACAGCCGGGTCGTCCACGAGCGCGACGCCGGCACCGCCGTGCTGGTGGTCTCCAGCGAACTCGACGAGGTGATCGGGCTGGCCGACCGGATCGCGGTGATGTACCGCGGGCGGATCATCGGCGTGGTCGGCCCGGACACCCCCCGCGAGGAGATCGGCCTGCTGATGGCCGGCATCACCCCGGACGCGACGGGTGGTTCCCCGCAGGACGGGTCCGCGCCGACCGCGACCACCGACCCGGACGTGGTGGCCACCACCGACGCGGACGTCGTGTCCGACGCGGGTACCCCGGCAACCACCGACCGGGACGTCCCGGCCACCACCGACGGCGTGGTGTCGGCCGAGGGGCCAGGCAGCGAAGACGAGAAGGACCGATGAGCGAGCGAACCATCAGGCACGGCGGCCCTGCGGCGGCACGGAGCGGAGCGGAGTTGCCGGCATGAGTGACCCCAACGCCCAGCCGGGCTCCCCGGACAAGGAACCGGCGAGTGAGGACCAGGCCGCCCGGACCGCGGTCGGCAACACCGAACGCGCGGAGGCGGCCACCACCACCGGTAAGCCGGGACCCCGCCCCACACTGGGGCGGCTCTTCCTGGAGAACCTGTGGGCCGCCAACACCTTCACGGTGACCCTGCTCTCGCTGGTGCTGGCGATGGTCGTCGGCGCCGTCCTGATGATCATCTCCGACCCGGAGGTGCTGGCCACCTACAGCTACATCACCGCCCGTCCGTCGGACGCGATAAACGCCAGTTGGACGCTTGTCAGTGAGGCGTACGCGAACCTGTTCAAGGGCTCGGTCTTCGACCCGGCCGCGAGCAGCTTCAACGCGGCGTTGAGCCCCATCTCGGAGACGCTCACCTACACCGCGCCGCTGGTCTTCACCGGTCTCTCGGTGGCGCTGGCCTTCCGCGGCGGCCTGTTCAACATCGGCGCTCAGGGGCAGGCGACGATGGGCGTCATCCTGGCCGCGCTGGCCGGCTTCCTGCTGCCGCTGCCGCCGGGCCTGCACCTGCTGGTCGCCGTCCTGGCCGGCGCGCTCGGCGGGGCCATCTGGGGCTTCATCCCGGGCATCCTCAAGGCACGGACCGGCGCCCACGAGGTGATCAACACGATCATGCTCAACTACATCGCGGTCTACTTCCTCACCTGGCTCATCGTCCAGAACGGGGTGCAGGACCCGAACCGTACCGATGCGATCAGCCGGCCGGTGGACGCCTCCGCGCAACTGCCGCGACTCTTCGGTGACGGGCTGCGGGCCCACGCCGGCATCATCCTGGCCGTGCTGGCCACCTGGGCGGTCGCCTGGCTGCTCAACCGCTCCACGCTCGGCTTCGAGCTGCGGGCGGTGGGCGCCAACCCGGACGCCGCCCGCACCGCCGGCATCAGCGTCACCCGGACGTACGTGTTGATCATGGTCTTCGCCGGGGCGCTGGCCGGACTCGGCGGCTCGCAGATGGTGCTCGGCACGACCGCCGCGGCCCTGACTCCCCTGGTGGTCGCCCAGATCGGCTTCGACGGCATCCTGGTCGCCCTACTCGGCCGGGTGAAACCGTGGGGGGTGGCGCTGGCCGCGCTGCTCTTCGGCGCGTTGCAGGCCGGCGGCAACCGGATGCAGTCGTACTCGGGGATCTCGCTGGAGTTGGTCACCGTGCTCCAGGCCCTGATCGTCATCTTCATCGCCGCGCCGGCACTGGTGAAGGCGATCTTCCAGCTCCGGGCCGCGCGGGCCGCCCGGTTGCAGACGAGCCTCGCGAAGGGCTGGTGAGGCATGTCCACCACGGCTGTTCCCGACGTCGCTGTCGCGTCGGTAAACGAGGGCTTCTGGACCCGTACCCGCAAGGTCGGCCTGGTGCTGGTGGCACTGGGCCTGCTGGCCACCGTGCTGTTCGGCGCGCTCGCCACCGGCGAGCAGGCCCGCTTCACGCTCAGCGAGGATGCCGCCGGCGCCGCGTTGGAGATCAACGGCACCGTCGGTGCGATCGTCTTCGGCCTGATCGCGCTCGCGGCCGGCGGCTCGATGCTCGCCGGGCTGCCGAAGCGCTGGTTCGTACCGGTGCTCGCCGTCGGCCTGGTCGCCTTCGTGCTGTCGTTCCTGTGTTGGCAGGTCTCCGCCGCACCGACCGGCCAGAACTTCATGCCGCTTGTCAACATCGTGCGGGGCACCTTCCTGCTCGCCCTGCCGCTGATCTTCGGCTCGCTGGCCGGCGTGCTCTGCGAGCGCTCCGGCGTGGTGAACGTCGCCATCGAAGGGCAGCTGCTGATGGGTGCCTTCAGCGGCGCGCTGTTCGGCAGCATCTCCGGCAGCGTCTGGGTGGGACTCGTCGCCGCCGCCATCGGCGGCTCGCTCATCTCGCTGCTGTTGGCCGTGTTCAGCATTCGTTACCTGGTCGACCAGGTGGTCATGGGCATCGTGCTGAACCTGCTGGCGCTCGGCATCACCGGCTTCCTCTACGAGCGGCTGATGCAGACCGACGCCGCCCGGTACAACAGCGCGCCGCGGTTCAGCAACTGGGAGATCCCGCTGCTGTCGGACATCCCACTGCTCGGGCCGGCGCTGTTCCGGGGCAACATCTTCCTCTACCTCGCCCTGCTCCTGGTGCTCGTGATCCACATCGCGCTGTTCCGGACCCGGTGGGGCCTGCGGACCCGGTCGGTCGGTGAGCACCCGACGGCGGCGGACACCCTGGGTGTGCGGGTGCTCGGGCTGCGCTACCGCAACGTGATCATGGCTGGTGCCGTCGCCGGCATCGGTGGCGCCTCCTACACGCTGGCGCTCTTCTCGTTCACCAAGAACATGATCGGTGGCAAGGGCTTCATCGCCCTGGCGGCACTGATCTTCGGCCGGTGGAGCCCGACCGGTGCGCTGCTCGCCGCGCTCTTCTTCGGCTTCGCCGACCAGTTGGCCACCTACCTCGGCGCGATCAACAGTGTGATCCCGGGACAGTTCCTGGCCATGCTGCCCTACCTGGCGACGATTCTGGCCGTGGCCGGGCTGGTCGGTCGGGTACGGGCACCGGCCGCCGACGGCAAGCCGTACATCAAGGGCTGACCGTGCTCTTACCCCTCGACGAGGTCGTCAGGTGCCGCCGTCCAGTCTCCACGCAACTTCCCCGATACTGCTGCCTCGGCCGGAGTTGAGGCAGCAGCATCCCTGAATCTGTGCGGATCTTGGGAGCGTGATCGGGCTGGGCCTTTGCCTCCCGGGCGTCGCGGTCAGGAGGGTCGGTGCCACTGCCGTGGGTGACGCCGCGTTAAAGCTGGTCAGCAGCCATGCGGCAGAATGTCGGGATGAGTGAGATCGACTGGGAGCGGCTGCGGGCCGCCGCCACCGAGGTGATGCGGCACGCGTACGTGCCGTACTCGAAATTTCCGGTCGGTGCCGCGGCGCTCGTCGACGACGGCCGGGTCGTGGTCGGCTGCAACGTCGAGAACGCGGCGTACGGCGTTGTGCTCTGCGCCGAGTGCGGGGTGGTCTCCTCACTGCACGCTACCGGCGGCGGTCGGATCGTCGCGCTGTCCTGCGTCGACGCCACCGGCGAACCGCTGATGCCGTGCGGGCGCTGCCGGCAGTTGCTCTGGGAGCAGGGCGGGCCGGAATGTCTCGTCGAGGCCAAGGGCGGCCCGCTGCGGATGGCCGAACTGCTGCCGCACGCCTTCGACGTGGCCGACATCGAGGCTGTCACCGGGGAGCGGCCGGTGCCGGTGGTGCCCGACCGGTTGGCCGCCTGGCGTGGCCGGGGCACCGTCTTCGTGCACCCGGACCTGTCGGACGGCCAGCAGGTCTGGACGGCCTACTGGGAGCGCTCGGCCGGTGACGACGCGGGTGCCGAGACCGGGGTGCTTGAGGAGGGGCCGAGCTGGGACGACCCGGCGGAGGCGATCGGCTGGGGGCTGGCGCGTACGCCCCGGGTGGTGGTGGTCGACGCGTCCGGCACGATCTTCTGGGCCGGTGAGGGCGAGCCACCGTCGGAGATCCCGGTTCGCTGGGGTTGAGCTTGTCGTTGGTTGCGCTTGGGGCCGGGGTCGACCGTGCGACCGCGGTTGCGGTTGGGGCCGGGGGCCTGCCGTACCCGGCTCCGGGCGGTCAGGCTTGATCCCTCCGCCGGGCACGGCAGGCCCCCGGCCCGTCGTGGTCAGCGGCCGTGCGACGGTCACGGCGCGCTTGCCCGGCGGTGGGCACGGTGCGCGAATCTTGCATTGCAGACGACTAGGAAGATCCTTTGATGAGTGGTTTTGCGGCGGTTGATGTGATTCGGGTCAAGCGGGACGGGGGGGTGTTGTCGGACGGGCAGATCGACTGGGTGGTGGACGCGTACACCCGGGGGGTGGTCGCCGACGAGCAGATGTCGGCGCTGGCCATGGCGATCCTGTTGAACGGGATGACCGGCCCGGAGATCGCCCGCTGGACGGCTGCGATGATCGCCAGTGGCGAACGGCTCGACCTGTCCTCGGTGACCCGGCCGACCGTCGACAAGCACTCGACCGGTGGGGTCGGTGACAAGATCACTCTGCCGCTGACCCCGCTGGTGGCGGCCTGCGGGGCGGCGGTTCCGCAGCTGTCCGGGCGCGGTCTCGGCCACACCGGCGGCACGCTTGACAAACTGGAGTCGATCCCGGGTTGGCGGGCGGCGCTGAGCAACGAGGAGTTCACCGCCCAACTGCGGGACGTCGGCGCGGTGATCTGCGCTGCCGGCTCCGGGCTCGCCCCGGCCGACCGCAAGCTCTACGCGCTGCGTGACGTCACCGGCACCGTCGAGGCCATTCCGCTGATCGCCAGCTCCATCATGAGCAAGAAGATCGCTGAGGGAACCGGCGCGCTGGTGCTGGACGTGAAGGTGGGCTCCGGCGCGTTCATGAAGTCGGTCGACGACGCCCGGGAGCTGGCCCGCACCATGGTGGAGCTGGGTGGCGCGCACGGGGTGAAGACCGTCGCCCTGCTCACCGACATGTCGACCCCGCTCGGTCGGGCGATCGGCAACGGCATCGAGGTGACCGAGTCGGTGGAGGTGCTCGCCGGCGGCGGGCCGGCCGACGTGGTGGAGCTGACCCTGGCGCTGGCCCGGGAGATGCTCGACGCGGCCGGGCTGCCCGATGCCGACCCCGCCGCCGCGCTGCGCGACGGGCGGGCGATGGACGTCTGGCGGTCGATGATCCAGGCACAGGGCGGGGACCCGGACGCTCCGATGCCCCGGGCACCCGAGGTCGAGGTGGTCCGCGCCGACACGGACGGTCACGTCGCGGCGGTCGACGCGTACGCCATGGGGGTGGCCGCGTGGCGGCTCGGCGCGGGTCGGGCGCGCAAGGAAGACCCGGTCAGCGTGCCGGCCGGCGTGCTGCTGCACAAGCGTCCCGGCGACCCGGTACGCGCCGGGGAACCCCTCTACGAGCTGCGGGCCGAACGGGCGGAGCTGATCCCGGCGGCGTTGGCGGAGGCCGCCCCGGCGGTGACCGTCGCCGCCCGGCCACCGGTCGCGGTGCCGCTCGTCATCGAGCGCGTCGAGTGACGAAACCCTGGTCCCGGCCATGGTGTCGGAGCGTGAGGGCCGCTATTCTCGCAGGCCAGGGGGGACCGTCGGCGCCGAGACATCGTGATCAGACAGGGATGTTGCCGTGATCGTGCCTGCCCCCGACCCCCGTGAGGTGCGTGAGGCGAGCCTGGACGAGCTGTCCCGGTTGCGGCTGCCGTTGCCCCCGCCGCAGTTTCCGCTGGTCTGGGAGCCGGGCGATGACATCGAGCTGCGGCCGACGGCGGAGATCGAGGCGCGGATCGCGGTGCTGCACCTGATCCTGGCCCGCTGTTTCGGCATGCCGCCCCAGGCCGCGATGAGCTGGCTGCTCGCCTCGCACCTGGTGGAGATGGTCACTCCGCCGGAGTTCCACTTCGTCACCGGGGCCAAGGGCGACCACCGCTCCTTCGTGCTGCACCATGACGCGCTGTTCTCGCTGGCCTGGGTGCTCGGCCTGACCAAGCAGCTGGATCCCACAATGCCGGCCGACGACCGGCTGGTGGAGCGGCTGCCGCACATCGCCGAGGGGGAGACCTTCCGGCAGTGGCGGTCCCGGATCCTGGCCGCGCCGCAGCATCCGGCGGACGCGGCTGCCCTGCTCGACCTGCACTACTGCCTGGACTGGTCGTACCTGGAGGTGAGCCGCGCCGGCCGGAGCCTGCCGGGGCTGGTGGACGCCAACGCGATAGGTCAGCGGCGGTGGGCGCTGGAGTGGGCGGTGATCCTGCGCGGGCCGTACCACGACGAGCCCCCGGGCTGGGAAGAGGTCGACCTCTCCACCTAGGGCGGGTCTCCGGGAGACGCGCCCTGGAGCCGGTACGTCCCGAGCCGCACCGCGACGGTCACCCGGACCGGCTCGCCGAGGGTTTCGACCCGGGCGGCCAGCCCCGCCGGATCGGTGTGCCAGGCGCTCGGGCCCATGCCGACCAGGGTGGCGACCTCCGGGCGGGAGAGCGTCAACTCCTGCCGGTGCACGGTCGTCGACTCCTCGGTGAAGTGCCCGGCCAGACTGGCCGCCACCCGGTCCGCCTTGGCCGGGTCGACCCGCAGCAGGCCGAGTGCGGCGACCAGTTCGGTGAGGTGGTCGGCGGCCGGGGTCACCACCAGCAGCCGCCCGCCCGGGGCGAGTACCCGGCGGAACTCGGCGCCGTTGCGGGGTGCGAAGACGTTCAGCAGCAGCGCCGTCGAGGCGTCCGCCAGCGGTAGTCGCTGCCAGGTGTCGGCCAGCGCGGCGGTGACCCGCGGGTGGGCGCGGGCGGCCCGACGGAGCGCCGGTTTGGAGATGTCCAGCGCGAGACCGACGGCCGCGGGCACGGCCGCCAGCACCGCGGCGAGGTGCCGGCCGGTACCCGCGCCCGCGTCCACCACCAGCGGGTGCGCGCCGGGGGCAGTCGGGTCGGCGGCGAGGGCGGTGTCGGCGGCGAGGGCGGTGTCGGCGGCGTTTGCCAGGGCGGCGGAGATCACGTCGTAGTGACCGGCGGACAGGAAGTCCGCCCGGGCGCTGACCATCTCGGCGGTGTCACCGCTGTGCGGAGCGCGGCCGGTGAGCAGGTTGACGTAGCCCTGGCGGGCGATGTCGAAGCTGTGTCGGCGCGGGCACCGCAACGCCCGGGATCCACCGGTGACGACCTCGGCGAGCGGGTCCTGGCAGACGGGGCAACGCAGCCACGCCACGACGCGGGAAGGCATCACGGCTGTCTCACGCGTCGAGTCTAGGGCGGGCATCGGAGCCATCCTGCCTACGGAGGGCCTCGACACACGCCCTGCGCGGGCACTCGACAGGAAGCGCGGACTAGGGTCGGGAGCATGGGCTGTGAGCGGGGCGAGGGGCGATGAGCACGGATATCGGGTACGAGGACATCGTCAGGGCGCCGAAGGCGTTGTTGCACGATCACCTGGACGGCGGCCTGCGCCCCGCGACGATCGTCGACCTGGCCGCGGAGATCGGTCATGAACTGCCCACCACCGACCCGGCGGAGCTGGGGCGCTGGTTCGTGGCGGCGGCCGACTCCGGCTCCCTGGAGCGCTACCTGGAGACCTTCGCGCACACCGTCGCCGTGATGCAGACCGCCTCCGCGCTGCGCCGGGTGGCCCGGGAGTGTGCCCTGGACCTGGCCGCCGACGGGGTGGTCTACGCCGAGGTCCGGTTCGCTCCGGAGCAGCACCTGGAGCAGGACCTGACCCTCGACGAGGTGGTCGAGGCGGTGCTGACCGGTTTTGTGGAGGGCAGCACGCTCGCGGCCGAGGCCGGCACGCCGATCCGGGTGGGCACGCTGCTCACCGCGATGCGGCACGCGGCTCGTTCGCAGGAGATCGCTGAGTTGGCCGTTCGGCACCGCGACCACGGCGTGGTGGGCTTCGACATCGCCGGTGCGGAGGCGGGTTTTCCACCCACCCGGCACCTGGACGCCTTCGAATACCTCCAGCGGGAGAACTTCCACTTCACCATTCACGCCGGCGAGGCGTTCGGGCTGCCCTCCATCTGGCAGGCGATCCAGTGGTGCGGCGCCGACCGTCTCGGCCACGGAGTCCGCATCGTCGACGACATCACCCCCGGCCCGCAGGCCCAGCTCGGCCGGTTGGCCGCGTACGTGCGGGACAAGCGGATCCCGCTGGAGCTGTGCCCGTCGTCGAACGTGCAGACCGGTGCCGCCGCGTCCATCGCGGAGCATCCGATCGGGCTGCTGCGGGATCTGCGTTTCCGGGTGACCGTCAACACCGACAACCGGTTGATGAGCGGCACCTCGATGTCCCGGGAGATGGCGTTGCTGGTCGACGCGTTCGGCTACGGCTGGCGCGAGCTTCAGTGGTTCACGATCAATGCGATGAAGTCCGCCTTCATCCCCTTCGACGAGCGGCTGCGGATCATCGACGAGGTGATCAAACCGGCGTACGCGAAGCTGCTCGGCTGACCGACGTCCGGTCGGCGGTCAGCCGATCTGCGGCGGGTGGCCGGCGGCGAGCAGACCGGCCACCCGGCGCAGCACGTCCCGGCCACGGGCGGCCTCCGCACCGAGACCGGTCTGCCGACGCAGCACGGCCGGTTCCGCGCGCAGCAGCGCCAGGCCGCGCAGCAGCAGGACCCGTGGGCCCTTGCGCTGCTCGGCGAGATCCCGGGCGAGCCGACGGAGGAAGGTCGCGCTGCGCGGCCGGCGCAGGGCGTACGCCCCGGCGAGGAGCCCGCGTCGCCGGCACTCCCCGACGATCTCGGCGGCGAAGATCCCTTCGGCTACGAAAAGTGGCGAACTGGCCAGCTCGAAGCGCCGAGTGGCCACCCGGCGATCCTCATTGATGGCGTACACCGGCACGTCCGCCCGGCCGTGTCGGACCAATTGGTCAATAACCTCCACCGCTGCCTCGGCGTCCCACGAATCGGGCGACTCCCAATCGATCTGACCGTTCCGTATCGGTAACGTTGGGTCATCGCCGTCCTTGTAGAAATCGTCCAAACAGAGCACTGGCAGCCCGGTTTGTTGCGCTATATACGACTTTCCGGAGCCGGAGGGGCCGGCGAGAAGGACGACTCGGTGCGGGTTGCTCATTACTTCAAGTAACTCCGAACAGACGGACCGCGATCAAATTGCATCAACATCTCATCACACCTCCGGCTGCGGCCAACCTGGGCTTTCTCTTTCCGTGGCGGCGTGATGGAATCTCGGATGGTCCGACCCGCCGGGTCGGCTGCTGGGCGTTGTCCGGGGGCAACGCGGACGCTGCAATCACGAGGGCGGTGACGTGAGCAAACGGCCGAAGACGGCAGGTTCTCTCCTGTCGCGTCTACGCCGGCCGGCAGGTCGGCTCCGCGACATGCCGATCTGGTCCAAGCTCGGTCTCATCATGATCGTGCCGACCATCGCCACGGTCGTCGTGGGTACCAGCGGTCTGGTCGACCACCTGGACGCGCTCAACGACGCCAACCGGGCCGGCGACCTCGCCGAACTCATCAGCCACTCCGGTGACCTGGTGGACGGCTTGCAGGACGAGCGGACCGCGGCGGTGCTGCTGCTGGGCCTGGACCCGGAGAAGGCCACCGCGGCGCAGAAGGAGGCGGCGGCCACCCGCTACAACGACGTCTCGTCGCGGGTCGACCAGGAGAAGGCCCCCTACTCGCAGCAGCGGTCCGACCTCAGCGATCTGCCCGTCAGCCTGAACGGGCTGCTCGAACAGATCGACGAGGGTCTCGGTGACCTGCCCGGCGCCCGCAGCCAGGTGTTGAACGGCAAGTTCCGGATCACCGACGCGATCCAGTCCTACGACGAGCTGATCAATCAGCTGCTCACCGTTCGCGACTCGGCCAGCCAGCTGGCCGGTGACAACGACCTGAGCGACCGGATGCGGGCCGCCGCCGCGGTGGCCCGGGAGAAGGAGTGGCTCTCCGTCCGCCGGGTGGTCGTGCACCGGGCGCTGATCCTGGGCGGCATGAGCTCGACCCTGCGGACCGACTACATCTCCAGCGAGACCGGTCAGCAGCAGGCGCAGCAGAGCTTCGACGCGGTGGCCACCGAGGCGGAGGCCGAGTTCCACGCCCAGACCATCGGCGGCGGTGACCGCCGGCAGGCAACGATCTACATCAGCCAGGTCAACGCCGACAACTCGCAGAACCTCGCCGGCATCTCGTTCACCCCTGAGCAGTGGGACGCCGCGCTTGTCGCCAACGGCCAACTGATCCGCTCGGTCGAGTCGAAGTTCGACTCCGACGTGGTGGAGCAGGCCGGCGAGCTGCGCTCCGAGGTGCAGCGCACGGTGTTCCTGGAGACCGGCCTGCTGCTCACGATGCTGCTGCTGGCCATCTTCCTGGCGTTCCTGGTGGCCCGCTCGATGGCCCGCTCGCTGCGTGAGCTGCGTCAGGGTGCGCTCTCCATCGCCCAGTACGGGCTGCCCCAGGCGGTGGCCCGACTGCGCGACCCGCAGGTCACCGGACAGCTCTCGCCGGTGCAGCTGGCCAACCAGATCGCCGAGCCGCTGCCGGTACGCAGCAAGGACGAGTTCGGCCAGGTGACCGAGGCGTTCAACGCGGTCCACCTGGAGGCGGTCCGTACCGCGGCCGAGCAGGCCGCGCTGCGGTCGTCGGTCGCGACGATGTTCGTCAACCTGGCTCGCCGGTCGCAGATCCTGGTCGACCGGCTGATCGGCCACCTCGACCGGCTGGAACGCGGTGAGGAGGACCCGGACCGGCTGGCGGAGCTGTTCCAGCTGGACCACCTCGCCACCCGGATGCGCCGCAACGACGAGAACCTGCTGGTCCTCGCCGGTGCCGACTCGACCCGCGTGCAGCGCGAGCCGGCCGCACTGATCGACGTGCTGCGGGCCGCCCAGTCCGAGGTCGAGCACTACACCCGGATCGAGTTCGGGGTGATCGACCGGGACATCGAGGTCGCCGCGCACGCGGTCAACGATCTCGTCCACCTCGTCGCCGAGCTGTTCGACAACGCGACAGCCTTCTCGCCACCGGACTCTCAGGTGCTGGTGGAGGCTCGCCGGGTCGGCGACCGTGCCTCGCTGTACGTCGAGGACCGGGGTATCGGCATCAGCGGCGAGCAGCTGGCCGAGCTGAACGAGCGACTGGCCACGCCGCCGCAGGTGGACGTCGCCGTCTCCCGGATGATGGGCCTGGTCGTGGTCGCCCGCCTGGCCTCCCGGCACGGCGTGAAGGTCGAGCTGCGGCCCGGCGGCGACCGGGGCACCGTCGCCGAGGTCACGCTGCCGCCCACCGTGCTGGTGCCTCGGGCACTGTCCGGCCGGGGGCAGCAGCCTCCCGCACTGCCGGCCGCGGCCGGCCCGTCGTCCGGGCCGACTCCGGCGTTCGGCGCGCTGGCCGCGCTCGGCAACGGCGCTCACCCGCCGGCCCCGCCCGCCGCGCGTACCCCGGGCAGCTCGGGCAACCAGGTGACCCTCGGCGGTCGGCCCTTCGACCCGGCCAGCCGTAACGGCTCCGGTACGCCGACCACCGTGGGTAGCGGCGGCAACCTGCCCGCCTGGTCGGATCTGACCGGGGCCAGCAACGGCAACGGCAACGGCAACGGCTTCGCGCCGCTCACCTCGAACGGTCACCCGATCGATCCGCTGCCGCAGCGCCGGTCCACCGACGAGCCAAGCGGTCAGCCACCGGCCATCCCGCGTCAGCTGCCGAGCAGCCCGGAGACCGGTTCCTACGCTCCGCCGGCGGTGTCGGCGCCGCCGGTGCCCCCGGTGTCGTCGCCCCCCGTCTCCGGCACGCCCTACTCGGCCCCGCCGGTCTCGGCGGCCCCGGTCTCCGGTCACCCCGTGTCGGCCTCGCCCGTCTCCGGCTCACCCGTCTCGACTCCGCCCGGTGGTCCGCTGCCGCAGCGGCCCGTCTCGGCGGCGCCCAGCGCGGGTGCGCCCTCGGCACCCCCGGCCTGGCCGCCGGTCGCCGGGGAGTCGGCCGCACCGCCCGTGCCCGAGCGGCTGGCCGCCGCCCTGGACATGACCACCGAACTGCCCCGGGTGCAGCGTCAGACCCCGGCAGCCCGGCCCGCTCCCGCGCAGCACCAGCCGACCGCACCCACGCCGCCGCAGGCCCAGAACCGGCAGCGGTACGCCGACGAGACGATGGAACTGCCGATCTTCCGGGAGCTGGAGTCGGCGTGGTTCCGCACCCGCCGGCCGGGTCCGGAGGAGTCGGCCGGCGCGCGTCAGTCCGCCACGGCCGCCGCGACGACCCAGCAGCTCTCCACGGTCGACGTCGTCAATCGGCCGGCCCAGCAGCAGACCCAGACCGGGACGACAGGTAACGCACCGATGGCACCAAAGACTCCGACGGGGGCGGGCGCTTCCGGCGGGAGCGGCGCGGCAGCGAGTGGCGGGCCCCGGCCCGGCGCTGCCGACAGCGCGCCCTCGCACCGCCCGACACCTCAGGAGAACATGTGGCGGACCGCGGCCGACGACGGTTGGCGCGCGGCAAGTGCCGCCAGCCAGGCGCCGGCGGCCGGCACCACCGAGACCGGGCTGCCGAAGCGTACGCCGATGGCACAGCTCGTGCCGGGGGCGGTGGAGAAGCCCACCACCTCGGTGCAGCGTCGTAACCCGGAATCGGTACGCGGTCTGCTGTCCGCCTACCACCGGGGTGTCCAACGGGGACGTAGTCACCCCTCGGACAGCAACCCGACCGGCCCGGACGGAACTCCGGGCGGGCAGCAATCCTCGCAGTCTGGCTCTGGCCCGGTGGCCGGGAGCGGGCAGAAGGAGCAAGAAGGATGACTAGTACGCAGGATCTCGGTTGGCTGCTGGCCAACTTCGCCGATCGGGTACCCGGTGTCGCGCATGCGGTCGCCGTCTCCGCGGACGGCCTGCTCCTGGCGTCGTCCCGAGACCTCCCCCGGGACCGGGCGGACCAGCTGGCGGCGATCGCCTCCGGCCTGGTCAGCCTGACCCAGGGCGCGGCCCGTTGCTTCGAGGGAGGCGCCGTGCTGCAGACGGTGGTCGAGATGGACAATGGCTTCCTGTTCCTGATGTCGATTTCCGACGGCTCGTCGTTCGCGGTGCTCGCCGCGCGTAGTTGCGACGTGGGACAGGTCGGTTACGAAATGGCCCTGCTCGTTGACCGGGTGGGCGACGCCCTGACCCCGCAGCCGCGTACGGCTGTGGGGATGATGGGCTGATCGTCGCGCCGGCCGGTGGGGGCAGGCGGGGCGACAACATTGCATACGACGGGTAGCACCGGTCCAACCGGTGCCGGGTACGAAGGAGGTGAGCGGCAACATGGCTGATCGTGACGAGCCGACCGGCGCGCTGGTCCGTCCATACGCCGTAACCCGCGGTCGTACCCGTCCCCGCCTCGACATCGCCCTGGAGGCGCTTGTCGAGACGACGGTGCGCGGTCGGGCCGCTGCCACTGGCAATGGTGGCCAAGGCCGTGAGCACCAGTACATCGCCGCGCTGTGTGACGGACGCGTGCAGTCGCTCGCGGAGATCGCGGCGCGGATGCAGCTTCCGCTCGGCGTGGCCCGGGTGCTCATCGCCGACATGGCGACGGACGGCCTGGTCGCGGTCCACGAGCCGACCATCCTGGACGACTCGGACGACGCGGTGGGCACTGAATTGCTGGAGAGGGTGCTGAGTGGACTTCGCAGGCTCTGACATGTCGCACCGGCCGCCGGCCCCGAGCGGGCGCGTGACGTCGGCGAAGATCGTTATCGCCGGTGGATTCGGCGTCGGCAAGACGACGCTGGTCGGCTCGGTCTCGGAGATCACGCCGCTGACCACCGAGGCCATCATGACCTCCGCCGGAGTCGGCGTCGACGACACCCGGCAGGTGCCGGGCAAGACGACGACCACGGTGGCCATGGACTTCGGCCGCATCTCGATCGATCGTGACCTGATCCTGTACCTGTTCGGTACGCCGGGTCAGACCCGTTTCTGGTTCATGTGGGATGAGCTGGTGCGGGGAGCGATCGGCGCGGTCGTGCTGGTGGACACCCGCCGGCTGGCCGACTGCTTCGCGGCGATCGATTTCTTCGAGCACCGGCGGCTGCCGTACCTGGTGGCCATCAACTGCTTCGACGGGATGCAGTACCACGATCCGCAGGACGTCCGGGATGCGCTCGCCATCTCCAGCGACGTGCCGGTGGTGGCCTGCGACGCCCGGAACCGGGAGTCGACGAAGCACGTACTGATCTCGCTGGTCGAGTACGTGCTCACGATGCGTCGCTCCCGGGCCGTCGCGCCCGCCTGATGTTCGGCACCAGCGTCCGGTGACGGCCACCGCCGACACCGGGCGCTGGGTGCTGCCCCGGTGACGTGGGTGGGTGCCCCAGGGCACCCACCGTCGTCAGCTGAGCCGGTTCCAGGCACCGCCGTCGACGCGGTACACCCCGAGGGAGTGGCGGTCCATGCCACTGTGCCGGATCGGCGTGAACGAGTACATCCCGGCCAGGCCATCGGTGACCTGGTTCTGCAGGTACGCCCGTAGTCGACCACGGTCCACGCTGTCGGCCAACCGGGCCGCCGTGCTGATGAGCAGCAGCGCGTCGGAGGCGTACGGGGCGAAGCCACGGTAGGCGCCGTGCGCGCGGATGTACGCCGAGACGAGGTCGCGGTAGGCGCGCCCGGCGGCGCTGCTGTTGGCGATGGTGGAGCCGCCCAGCGAGGACGGATGGACCGCGTAGGAACCCTCGACGGCGGGCAGATTGGGACGGTCAAGGGTCTCCTCGGCCACCGCCCCGGCGTCGAAGAACAACTCGCCGTCATGTCCGGCCGCGCGTAGTGCCCGTGCGGCGGCACCGGAATGGGGTGCGGTGGCCCAGACCACCACACCGTCCGCGCCGGCCGCGACGGCCTGCTCGGCGGCGCGGGCCATGCCGGCCCTGCCGGCCGGCAGCCGCACGGTGCTGGCCAGACCGACCTCTGCGGTGCGCAGCGCGCCCCGCATGGCCCGGACACCCGAGTCGCCGTGCAGCCCGTCCTCGGCCAGCACCACGACCCGGCGTAGCCCTTCGGAGCTGATCAGCTGGGCGAGCCGCCGTGCCACGTCGCCCGCGTCCGGGGTGACCTTGTAGACGTAGGCCCGCTGGGCCAGCGGCACGGCGATGGAGTCGCCGAACGCCAACGACACGAACGGCAGCCGGAGCTTCTGCGCCACCCCGATGACCGACATGGAGGTCTCCGCCAGGGTGGCACCGAGCAGGGCGTGCACGTCGTTCCGGCGGCCCAGCTCGGTCGCCTGCCGGGCAGCCAGTCGGGGATCGCTGCGGTTGTCCAGCACCTCGACGCGTACCCGTCGGCGGAGGTTGCCGACCGCCACGCCCTTCTCGTTGAGAGCCGCCGCACTGATTGCCAGCGCCCGTTGTTGGAGCACGCCCAGCGCCGCACCGGGGCCGCTCAGCTCCAGCGTGGCGCCGATGACCAACTCATGACCGGGGGTGGGCCGGGCGACGGCATCCTCCCGTCCGCCGTCGCGCCCGCAGGCGCTCAGCAGCAGGGTGCTCGCCGCCGCAGCCAGTACGCCACGTCGAGTGACCACGGATGGGCCGGTTACCGGTGTCGCCATGAGTCGCCTTCCCGCCCGGCGAACTGCCGCCGGATGTTCCGCGGGTATGCTCCCGGCCCTGCCGACCCGGCGTCAAATTATCCGGGTGTGGGCAGAAACACGCAGGTGAACGGCCTTGAAGAGGTCAATCGGCAGCACTGCGGCGCGGGTCAGGAGCGGTAGCCGGCGGAGCGGTACTCGTACTCCCGATCGTCGTCGCGGTCACCTGTGTCGCGGCTGAAGTCCCAGCCGCCGGCCGATTCCCGCCCGGGGCGCCCGCCGACCGCGAACCCGCCGATCTCCTGCCCCCGACGCCAGCCGCGGAAGTATCCGGTGGTGTTCTCGGCCAGGCTGGCGGCGTCACGCACTATCCGCAGCGGGCGCTCCTCCCGTAGCGGCGAACCGGGCACCAGGTTGGCCTGCGGTACGCGCTTGGGCAGCCCCGCGTTCGTCTCGGCACCCACTGCGGGACGGGCCGCCTGCTCGGCGGCCTGCCATCCGGTGTCGGCCGTGGTCGACCAGTCCAGGTCGGCCTCTTCGCCGTGCCCCACGAACCAGGCGGAACGGGCCTGCGCGAAGATCAGCAGATCGCCGTCGCCCTCGTCGGAGACCGGCGGCGGCCGGTGCTCGACCGGCGGTTCCGCCGCACGGCGGGCCGGTAGCTCCAGTCGCTCGTCCCCCCGGTTGCCGCGTTCGGTGCCGCTGCGGTCGACGAGCCGTAGCGGCACCGGCGTCTCCGGTGACGGCTGGGTGCCGTTGCGCAACGCCCGGTCGGCCAGCGGCGGCGGCTCGACCAGCCGCAGCACGGGCGGTTCCGGCGGCAGGTCGTCGGCGAGCCACGGCGGAGTGACCCGGCGGTCTGCACCCTGGTCGGTGGGAGGCTCGGGAGCACCGCGCCGGCCACGGTCGTCGTACGAACCGACGACCGGATTGCGGGGCGAGGTGTCGGCCGGGTTCTCCGGATTGTTGACCAGGGGCCAGTTCGAGCGGGATCCCGGGGGAGCGGTCTTCTCCTGCTCGGGGCGGGGTGCGGGCACCGGGACACTGAGGTCGGTGGCGCTGAATCCGCCGGTCGGTGTCGGTGGCTCGCCGTTCGTTTTCGGTCGGGGCGGGATGACGGTGCGCTGGCGCTCGGCGCGGGCGCTGTTGATCGCCGCCGTGGTGAGGGTCGGCCGGAACGGCTCGCCCGCTTCGGCGGGCGGGATCGAGCCGCGCTGCGTCGGTGCGATCGGCGTGATGCCGGGCGGCGGCGGTGGCGGCGCGGAGATCGGCCGGTTGGTCGGGCCGTCCACCCGGGACGGGTGCGACTCGGCCCGCGACGGCGAGGCGGGCGGCCCGGCCACAGCGGCCGGCGTCACCGGCGCGGGCGCGACCGGTGGGGGAGTCATCGGCGCGGGTGCCACCGGCGGGGGGCCGAGTGGACGCGGAGCGGCCGGCTGGGCATTGCCCGGCACCGGCTCCGGCCGACTGCGACGGCCACCGGCCGGCTCGGGGCCGCCGGGGCGCACCGACCGCAGGCCGGTCTGGCTGCCGGGAGTGCTCGCCGACAGTTCGCCGACCTGTTCGCCGCGTCGCGCGGCGGCTCGCCGGCCGGACGCCGCCGTTGGTCCGGCGGTACGGGCGCGCAGCGCACCGACGAGCGCCTCGCAGCCGGCGTCGCAGGCGCGGACCGAGGCGACCGCCTGTCGGATGGTCTCCGCGGCGGCTGAGGTGAGGGCCCGGTTGACGGTGGCCCGCCGTGGGGTCTCGGAAATGGCGACGCGTAGCGCGGTGACCGCCTCGTCGATCGCCTCCGCGTCGCCTGCCCCGTCGGCGGTGAGTTGAGCGGTGACGGCGTCCGCGGTGACCGCGGCGTCGCGGCCCCGGCCGGCCGCGTCGGTAAGCATGCCCGGCTCGGGCAGCGCGTCCAGTACGGCAAGCGGGATCGACTCGGCCGGGTCGGGGTAGGCGCGCAACGCCGCCGGGTAGAGCTCGCGGAGCACCTCGCGCAGCGCGACCGCGGCGGAGTGCCGACCGCTGGCCAGCGCGGCGTGTGCGGCGAGGACCTGCTTGTACCCGGCGAGTTCACGGGGAGCCGGCAGGGTCACCGCCGACAGTGCGCCGGCCTGCAACGCCCGGGCGAGACCGACGGCGCGCCGGACGGCCGGCGGCGATTGCATCTCCTCAAGCGAGTCGTCGTCGGCGAACCGTTCGGCGAAGTCGTCGACCGAGTCGTCGTCGGCGATCGCCAGCGGGCGACCGGCGGCGCTGAGCAGAGAGGTGATGGTGTGGTCGTCGCTGTCGGCGGCTATCGCCGCTCCGCTCGGCCCGCCCGAGCGTTCCACGAGCAGCGTGACCAGCCGGGCGTAGCCCGTCGGGTCGTCGCCGATCTCGCAGACATGCAGCAGACGGCCTGCGTCGTCGACCACAGCGGACGTCAGCGCCGATCCGGTCGAGACCGGTCGGTCGGCCGGGTCCGCCGAGGTCAGACCGCAGTACACGCGCACGAGCGCCACGGCGTCGTCCTCCTCCCGGGACACAGGGCTTTCTCTGCCAGAGACTGATGCTCCCTGGTGTGGGTCAGTCGCGCCAGTCCACGACCGCAGAGATCTTTCCGACAATGGTCCGCCAACCCAGACTTGCGGTTTGTGCCCCGATTTTCTTCAGCCTACGCCGTCCCATGAAGCCGCCGATGCCGCCGCCGACCGATGCCCGTAGCGCCTCGTCCAGGTCGTCGAGACTGGAGCCGGTGGAGAGCATGTCCAGCACCGCCGGCAGTCGCAGGGCGTACGCCAGGTCGCGGGCTACCTCGCCGGCCTCGATGAGCAGCGTCGGGTCCCAGGTGTCGTGCCCGCCGCGGAGGTTCTCCACGACGAGGTCGAGTTCGTAGACGTCATCGTCCAGCGGCGCGATGTCGGCCGGTTCCACCCGTTCGGACAGTTCATCCCAACTGTCCAGCTGAGACAGATCGTTGGGTGCGCCGGAACGGACGAAACTGACAAGCGACTCGGGCGTCTTGAACAGCAGCAGCCGACCCTTGTGGGTCAGGAAGACCGGGACTTCCTCGTCACCGGCCTCGTCGGCGGTGACCTCGTCGGCGTCTTCCTTCCCGTCTTCGGCGGCGTCGCCGCGCTGCGCCTGCTTCTCCTCGTCCTCGCTCTCGGCGAACTCGCGGGCGACGTCCTCGTCGAGGATGACGACGTCACCCTCCTCCTCGTCGTCGCTCTCGGTCGGGCTGACCTGCCGACGGGCAAGGAAAGGGTCGTCGGCATCGCGCTCGGCAACGTCGGTCGGGGTCAGCTCACGGGCCGACCGGTACGCGCGCAGGGTGAAGCCGGTGCCGGCCGGCAGGGCGATCTCCACCGGATCGATCCGCAGCTCGTCCCAGAGCGCGCGGTTCGCGGTCTCCGCCGCGGCGACGTCGGGCGCGGCGTCGGCCGGCTCGGCGACGTCCGGCTCGCTGGTGCCGGTCGTGTCATCGAGCTCGGGCTCGTCGGCGTCCGGCCGTTGGGGCGACTGGCGTGCCACGGTGACCTCCGTGTGCGTCGGGCTACCACCCCCGGCGCTGATGCCGGTGAGTGACTCTGGGCACATACCCTAGTTGGCTGCGCTCGGTAACCGCTGGCCGCACCCCGATGGCTCGCCAGGCGGATAACAAGTAGCGTGTCTACGCATGAACGCCCAGGCGCTGCACGGACACCTCGACGCCCTGCTCCTGGCCGTGCTGGAGCGGGGGGCCCTGCACGGCTACGCGATCATAGAGGCCCTGCGGGCGCGCAGTGACGGTCGACTCGACCTGCCTACCGGCACCGTCTACCCGGCGCTGCGACGGCTGGAGCGGGCCGGACACGTGGTCAGCGCGTGGAGCACCGTCAACGGGCGGGAACGGCGGACCTACGAGCTGACCGACACCGGCCGGCGGGCGCTGGCCGACCAGCGGTCGGGGTGGCGTGAGTTCAGTTCGACGGTCGGCCGCTTTCTGGGCCCGGGCACCACACCCACCCCGGCGGGCTGACCGTCAGCGGGCGGCCAGCAGCCAGGTGCGAGCGGCGCTGCCCAGCCACAGGTGGGCGGCGCCGCCGACGGCCATTCCGATGATCATCGGTGGCCAGGTGAGGGCCGCATCCCACAGCACTATCGACCAGGAGAACAGCCCGGCTCCGGCCACCGCGCCCAGCAGAGCGGTCCCGGTCAGCGCGACACCGGCGCTGCGTGCCAGCGCGGTCAGTGCGGGACGCGCCGAGCGGGCGGCGGCCGCGACCAGCACGAGCCCGGCCAGACCGAGCAGGAAGGCACCCGCCCAGATCCACTCCACCGACTGCGACAACAGCAGGTAACCGGAGGGTGGTCGTGGTCCGTTGCTCCAGCTTGATCCGTGCCAGGTCAGGTCACCGGCGATCGAGCCGATCGCGGCGATGGCGACCACTCGCAGAGACAACCCGCGCAGCGCGGCCACCGCGAGTTCGGCCTGGTAGGCCGGGGCGAGCTGATCCGGCGTACCGAAATCGGCGACCGCTTGGCGCGACGCCTCACCGGCCGGCAGGCCGCTGTCCCGGTACGCCTCGGCGGCGTCGAGCAGCCCGTGCCGCGCCTCGGTGATCAGATCGGCCCGCAGCCGGCGTGGCCCACGGAGCCGACCGGCGAGCTGCCGCAGGTGCTCCTCGACCAACACGTCATCCCCGACCGGCATGGCCCAACCCTGCCATGTCGCTGGCGTCCCGGCCTCGGGGACATCCCGGAGGCGGCCCCGACGGATCAGCCCGACAGCGCGAGGTAGCCGTGCTCGGCGGCCTGCTGCAACACCCACTGCTCCCGATACCAGCCGGGCGTCGCCACGAGCGCCGCGTGTCGGCCCCGCTGCACGACCCGGCCGGCGTCCAGCACCACGATCTCGTCGAGTTCGGCGAGGCCGCTGAGCCGGTGGGTGATCAGCAGCACCGAGTGCCCGACGGTGGCGGCCAACGCGCTGGCCAGCACCTGGTCGGCGGCGGTCGGGTCGAGGCCCTCCGTGGGTTCGTCGAGCACCAGGACGCCCGGCGCGGCGAGCAGGGCGCGGGCCAGCGCGAGACGCTGCCGTTGACCACCGGAGAGCTGCCCGCCCTCCTCGCCGACGACCGTGTCCCAGCCGTCCGGCTGGGCCCGGACCCAGTCCGCCAGCCCGGCGGCGGTGGCGGCGGTGAGCAGCGCGTCCTCGTCCGCATTCGGACTACCGAGCAGCATGTTGTCCCGGACGGTGGCGTGGAAGACGTACGCCTCGGCGAGCAACCCCCCGACCACGTAGGGCAGCTCCTGGGACGGGTACGCAGACACGTCCCGCCCGTTCAGGGTGACCCGGCCGGCGGTGGGGGAAACCGCGCCGGTCAGCACGGCGGCCAGGGTGCTCTTGCCCGCGCCACTCGGACCGACGACCGCGACCCGACGTCCGGGTGGCAGCTCCAGGTCGACGCCGTCGAGTGCGGCGGCAGCACCGACCCGGTATCGAACCGTCACCGCTTCGAACCGGACCGACGGTGCCGGGGCGACCGCAGGAGCGCTGACGGAGTCCCGGGGGGTCTCGGAGCTGGCGTCGCCGGGTGCCAGGAGCTGGGCGACCCGGGCCAGGCCGGACCGCAGTCCGGTCCATTGACGGGCCGCGCCGACCAACGCGAGGGCGATCTCCACGGCGGCCAGGGTGCCGACGGCCAGGACGCCGACCAGCACCCCGTCCACATCGGCGCCGAGGGCCACGTACACCACCGCTCCGGCGGTCAGACCGGCCACCAGCACCCCGGCCGCGTCGACGGCGAAGCCGAGCGCCGCGAGTCGCCGCTCCAGCCGCGCCAGTCGGCGGGCCCGCCGCTCGGCAGCCGCCAGCGCGTCCGAGGTCGCCCCGAAGGCGGCCAGGTCGGCGGCACCGTGGGTGAGATCGACCGCGTCGGTGGCGAGCGCTCCGCGCAGAGGCGCCACCTCCGCGCCGGCCCGTCGGGTCAACGCGGTCGCCAACGCCGGCAGGGCAACGGCGGCCACCAGCAGCCCGACGGCGAGCGCGAGCGCGGCCGGCAGCGAAACCAGCGCGGTCAGCCCGACGGCCAGTACGCTCACCAGCCCGGCCGCCGCAGCCGGCACGAGCACCCGCAGCAGCAGGTCCTGTACCGCGTCCACGTCGGAAACCAGTCGGCTCAGCGCGTCCCCACTGCGGGGCGGGGCACCGCGCCGCGTCGCCAGCGTGTCGAAGACCCGGGCCCGGACGTCGGTGACCAGACGCAGCACCGCGTCGTGCCCGGCCAGGCGTTCGGTGTAACGCAGCACGCCCCGGCTCACCGCCAGCGCCCGTACCGCCACGATCGCCACCGTGAGCCGATCCAGCGGGGGCTGGCCGGCGGCGGTCATCAGCAGCCAGGTCGCGGTCGCCATCAGGGCCAGCCCGGCGAACTCGGTGGCCGCGGCGAGCAGCCCGGCACCGATCAGGCGTCTCAGGTACGGCCGGGCCAGCCGCAGCACGATCCGCTCGCTCGTCGCGCGGCGCCAAACGATCCGCTCGCTCATGGGCGCTCACCGGCCGGTACCGGAGTCAGTTCGGTGACCCGCCCGTCCTCGACCCGCAGGATGCGGTCGACGTCGGTGAGCAGCGCTGGCCGGTGGGCCACCAGGAGGGCGGTACGGCCGGCGACCAGACTGCGGGTGGCCGACAGCACCACCGCCTCGGCGGCGGCGTCGAGGCGGGCGGTGGGCTCGTCGAGCAGCACCACCGGCGCGTCCCGCAGGAAGGCCCGGGCCAGCGCCACCCGTTGCCGCTGGCCGCTGGAGAGGCCGTACCCCCGCTCGCCGAGCAGGGTGTCCAGCCCGTCGGGCAGGGTGGCGACCACCTCGTCCAGCGCGGCGGCGTGGACCGCGGCGGAGAGGGCGGCGGGCGTGGCATCGGTGGTGCCGAGCCGGATGTTGTCGGCCAGCGACGCCGCGAACAGGTGGGCCCTTTGCGGCACCCACGCCACCTGTCGCCGCCAGCCGTCGAGGTCGATCTCGGTCAGGTCGATCCCGCCGACGGTGACCCGGCCGTCGGTCGGGCGCACGAAGCCGAGCAGCAGGTTGAGCAGGGTGCTCTTGCCGGCGCCGCTCGGCCCGATGATCGCGATGCGCTCGCCGGGCCGGATGGTAAGCGTCACGTCGCGCAGCGCCGTGGTGCGCTCGTACGCCACCGTCACCGATTCGAAGCGGATCTCGGCGGGTCCGTCCGGTCGCGCGCTCGTTCTACCCGCCGGTGCCGGCGGCGCCGAGCCGGAGAGCGTGAGCGCCTCGTCCAGCGCGGTGAGCCCTTCCATGCTGGCGTGGAAGCGGCTACCGGCCGCCCGCAGCGGCAGGTACGCCTCCGGGGTCAGCAGCAGCACCAGCAGCGCGGTCTGGAGGGCCAGCCCGCCGCCGAGCAGCCGGATGCCGACCGGTACGGCGACCAGCGCCACCGACAGGGTGGCGACGAGTTCGAGCACCAGCGCGGAGAGGAAGGCGATCCGCAGCGTCTTCATGGTGGCGACCCGGTGCCCGTCGGCCATCCGCCGTACCGCGTCGGTCTGCGCTCGGGCCCGACCGAACGCGCGCAGTGTGGGTAGCCCGGCCACCATGTCCAGGAAGTGCCCGCCGAGCAGGGAAAGCCGTCGCCACTGGCGCTCGGTGGCGGCCTGGGCCTGCCAGCCGAGCAGCGCCCCGAAGATCGGAATGAGCGGCAGCGTCAGCGCGATGATCACCGCCGAACTCCAGTCGGCGAAGAGGACTCGGCCCAGCACCGCGACCGGCACTGTCACGCTCAGCACGAGTTGTGGCAGGTAGCCGGTGAAGTAGGCGTCGAGTGCGTCCAGACCCCGACCGGCGAGCGTGGCCAGTTGGCCGGCGCGCTGTCCGGCCACCCAGCCGGGTCCGTGTTGGGCGACGGCACCCAGCAGGTCGGCTCGCAGCGCCGCCTTGACCGTGGCGGCCACCCGCGCGGACACCGCGCCCTGCGCCCAGACCACCAGCGAGCGGGCCGCGACCGTGGCCAGCAGCCCGACCAGCGCGGCGCGGTCCAGTTGCCCGGTGAAGGCCGTGGCCAGCAGCACGGCCAGGGCGGTCGCCTGCGCCACGACCAGCCCGGCGGCGAGTACGCCGAGCAGCGCGAGCAGGGCGAGGTCGCGTCGGGCAGCAGGAACCCGGCGCAGCAGCCGCGGGTCGAAGGGGCGGCGGTTCACCAGTACACCGGTGCCCTGCCGTCAGTTCGTCCTCGAAAAATCCACAAGCACATCGCCTGGAAGCCTAGTAGGGCCGGCAGCAGCGGCACCGCCAGCCAGCCCAGCAGCCGCAGGGTCGGCCCGCTGGCGGCGGCGTCGGTCACCGTCAGTGACGCGCCCGGTTCCACGGTCGACACCAGCACGTACGGCCAGAGCGTCACCCCGACCAGCAGCACCGGCAGCGCGAGCGCCGTCGCGGTGGCGGCGAAGGCCACGCCGGGCCGTCGCCGCCCGAGCGCCACCCGCGCCGCCAGCAGGGCCGCCACCAGCAACATCGCCAGCAGTACGCCGGCCACGGGGCGCTGCGCGGCGGTGCGTACCCGGTCGGAGAACAGTGCGACGACGGCGGCTGCGCCGACCGCGACGGTCGCGGTGAGGAGCAGCCGGCGCGCCAGCGGACGGAGCCGGTCGCTTTCTACGGTGGGTAGCCGGAGGGTGAGGAAGGTCGCACCGTGTGCCACGGCCAGTGCCAGCACGCCCAGCCCGGTGGCGGCGGCGAACGGAGTGAACAGGTGCGTCACCCCGGCCACGTGTCCGTCGGCCCGCAGCGGTACCCCCTGGAGCAGTCCGGCGAGCACCACGCCCCAACCGAGCGTGGCGAGCAGGCTGCCGACCACGATCACCCGCTCCCACGCGGTTCGGGCCGATCTGCCGCCCGGCCGGCTGCGCAGCTGCACCCCGGCGGTCACCAGGATCACCCCGGCGAGCGCGGCGGCCACCGCCGGGTAGCTGCCGGCGAGCAGTTCGCCCTCCAGTACGGGGAACGCGCCGAACAGGATGCCGACGGCGGCGACCAGCCACACCTCGTTGCCGAGGAAGAAGGGCCCGACCGCGTTGAGGGCGGCACGTCGGCGTGGCGCGTCGGCCCCGCGGGCGAGCAGCAGACCGACGCCGTAGTCGTAGCCGCCGAGCACCAGATAGCCGGCGAAGAAGAGGCCGAGCAGGGCGTACCAGGCGAGTTCCATCTCCGGCTCCTCAGACGAACGCGGGTTCGGGGCGGGGGTCGTCGGCCGAAGGTTGGGCCGGCGGGCGGCCGAGAGCGGGGTCGGCGGCACCCCGAGCGGCGTGCCGGGCGAGCAGCGTCCAGTTGGTGACGGCGAGCGTGCCAAGCAGCAGGGTGAAGCCGATCAGCGAGGTCGCCATCAACCACGGACTGATCGGCGAGACCGCCTGGTCCACCGGCAACAGCCCGTACGCCACCCAGGGGTGGCGGCCGACCTCGCGGGCGATCCAGCCGAGGATCAGCGCCACGAACGGCAGGGGCAGGGTGAGCATGATCAGCCAGAGCGGGAACCGGAGGCGGATGATCCAGTCCCGCCAGAGCAGCGGGACGAGCAGCCAGAGCAGGCCGAGGGCGAAACCAATGAGGATCATGAAGCCGAGCCCGACGTTGGACAGCGCGGGAGGCAGGTAGTCGCCGGGGCCGAATCTGGCGGTCCAGTCGGCGATCAGCGCGTCGGCTTCGGGATTGCCCCCGAACTTGGTGGGTTGAACGCCGCCCACCGGCCCGAACTGGGCGAAGCCGAACCCCTGCACGAGGGTGATCGCCAGCGCGGCGGTGACCAGCCCGATCCGCAGCGAGGTGCGGAACAGCGCATGGTCGGTGGTGCGCCGATTGAGGTGCCAGGCGCTGACCGCCGCCATCAGCAGGCCGCCGGTGAGCAGCGCCGCCGACACCACGTGCCCGAGCGCCATCCACAGGGCCGGATTGGTCAGCAGCGCCGCGAAGTCGGTCAGGTGGGCGACACCGTCGCGTACCTCGTAGCCGACCGGGTTCTGCAACCAGGAGTTGGCCACCATGATCCAGAAAGCCGAGGCGTACGCGGTGATCGCGACCCCGTAGAGCAGTGCGAGGTGCGCGCCGCGGCGTAGCCGGTGCCAGCCGAAGATCCACATGCCGAGGAAGGTCGACTCCAGGAAGAAGGCGACCAGGGTCTCGATCGCCAGCGGAGCGCCGAAGACGTTGCCTGCGTAGCGCGACAGCCCGCTCCAGTTCAGCCCGAACTGGAACTCCATCACGATGCCGGTGGCGATGCCGAGCACGTAGTTGATCACGTAGAGCTGGCCCCAGAACCGGGTCAGTCGTTCCCAGGGATGATTGCCGGTCAGCACCCAGGCGGTCTGCATCCCGACCAGCAGGGTGACCAGCCCGAGCGTGACAGCCACGAAGAGGAAGTGGATCGAGGCGGTCGTGGCGAACTGCAGGCGGGCGAGGAGCAGGGTGTCCATGTCGGCTCTCCCGGGGCGGGGTCGTTGCGGATAGGGAGCCTACACGTAGCAACGCTACATATAGGTCCGCAGTGCGAGTCGGGCCGACATCATCAGGGTTAGTTCAGGGTCCGTCAGCTGAGGAAGAGCGAGACGGGCAGGGCGGCCACGGTCGTGGTCACGGACAGCGCAATGGCACCGAGAAGCCGAGGCGGGCGTGCGGTGACCAGCAGCCGCTGCACCCGTACGTCCAGATCCCGGTCGCCCATGCCGAGCGCGCCGGCCGGCGTGATCCGATTCCCGGCGGCGGCGAACCGGCGCAGCGCACCGGCCAGCGGGGCCTCGGCGTGCAGCTCACGGGCCTTGTCGTCGGCGCGCATCTCGACCAGCAGCGAAACCCGCTCGTGTGCCTGCCGGACCCAGCGGAACCAGGGCAGCGCCCGACAGAGCGCGGTGAACGGCAGCAGCACCAGATCGTGCCGCTCCTGCGCGTGCGCCCGCTCGTGGGTCAGCACCGCCGCCAACTCGGCCCGGTCGAGCAGGCTGAGGGTGCCGGCGCTGACCACCACCCGGGGCTTCACCCCCGGAAGGCAGTACGCCGCCGCACCCGGATGGTCGAGCACCAGCGCGCCCGGCACGGTCGGATCCCGTCGGGCGACCAGGGTGAGCAGATCCCGGTGCCGACGCTGAGCGCGTACCGCGCCGTGGACGCTGCGTACCGTGGTGGTCAGCAGCACCGCCCCGATGCCGAGACCGACGCCGACCAGCCCCAGGTGCACGGCACCGAGACCGGCCGGCAGGGTACCGCGCCAAAGATCGTCAGCGAGCGCCAGCAGTGCACTGCCGGTGCCCCGCTGGTACGGGGCGAGACCCAGCGCGATCGGCAGCCCCATCGCGGAGAGACCGACCCCCAGACCGATCGCCTGCCAGCACAGGATCGCCACCCGAGGGCTGCGCCACGTCCAGGTGGAGCGGGCCAGCACCTGGGCGAGCAGCCAGCACGCCACCATCGAGGCGGCGAAGTGCAGGGTGTGCGCCACGGCCTCGCCCTACCGCTCCGCGGCCTCGTCGGCCAGGCCGGCGCGCGACGCCCGGTCTGCTGGCGACCCGACCCGGTCGGTCAGCCCACGGTCCGGGCTGTCCGCCGCCTGCCCAGGTGTGTCGGATGCCAACCCGGCCTGCGCCGAGAGCGCGGCGCGCAGCACGTCGGCCTCGGTGCCGGTCACCGAACGGGCGAATCGGACCAGCGCCGCGTCCCGGCTGCCGCCCAGGTCGAGCGCATCGAGCATGAGCTGGGCGATGTACGCCTCACGGCTGGCCGCGGCGCGGTAACGCCACGCCCGCCCTTCCCGCTCGCGCTGCACCATGCCCTTGCCGGCCAGCCGGTCCAGCACGGTCATCACCGTGGTGTACGCCAACTCGCGTCCGTCCAGCGCCTCGGCCACCTCGCGCACGGTGACCCCATCGGACGTGGCGGGAACCGTGTCCCACAGCACGTCCATCACCGCACGCTCAAGATCCCCCAGCCGAGTCACCCCGCAATCCTACCCCCCGTAGTAGACCCACCCCCACCCCGGACGTTCCACCCCACCCCGCACCCCGCCCACCCCACCCCCGCCACCCCACCCACCCCCACCCCACCCACGCCCACCTCCGGCCATCCCAGCAACTTCGGGGAAACTGCTGCTTCGTCACCCCTCGACCCAGCAGTTTCCGCGAAGTTGTCCGGATCTTGAGCGAGCACCCGGGGCGCCAGGCAACAGAGGCCGTAAGGGGAAGGGGAAGGGGCGAGAGGGGAGACGGCAGGCCGGTGAGACGACCGAGCGGCGAGACGACCGAGCGGGAGGACGACCGAGCGGGAGGACGAGGACGACCGAGCGGGGAGACGATCGAGCAGGAGAGACGGCAGGCAGGAGAGATGGCAGGCCGGGCAACCGACGCTGGGCAGCCCCCGTAAGCCGTGACCCACGGACTGCCGCGCCCAGGTCCGGTTTTCCGGGGAGCCCCGCCCGCGCAGGGATCAAGCCTGACCGCCCGGAGCGGGCGGGGCTCCCCGGAAACCCCAGGAGCGGAGGCTCCCCGGAAGGAAACCCCACCCAAGCGGGGCTCCCCGGAACCCACTCAAGCGAAGGCTCCCCGGAACCCACTCAAGCCAAGGCTCCCCGGAAATCCCGGAAGCAGGGAGAGTCAGACCCCCTTGGGGTGCCAGACGGTCTTCGTTTCCAGCAGGGCCGTCATCCGGCCGAGCCCGGGATCCGCCGACCAGTCGTGACCTGCCGCTACCGGCCGCAGCACCCGCTTGAGGTTCTCCGCGGCCTTGACCTCCAGGTCGGCGGCCAGTTCCGGGTCGGTCACCCCGGTCAGGTCGATGGCGTTGACGTCCATGTGCGCGGCCAGCGTGGGTACGGTCTCCGACAGCCGGCCGGTGAGGATGTTGACCACGCCGCCCGGCAGGTCGGAGGTGGCCAGCACCTCGGCAAGGGTCACCGCGGCCAGTGGCGCCGTCGGTGAGGCGGCCACCACCACCGTGTTGCCGGTGACGATCGCCGGGGCGATCACGCTGACCAGCCCGAGCAGGGCCGGTGTCTCGGGGGCGACCACCGCCACCACCCCCGTCGGCTCGGGCGCCGACAGGTTGAAGTACGGCCCGGCGACCGGGTTCGCGCCCCCGTACACCTGCGGGAGCTTGTCGGACCAGCCGGCGTACCAGACCCAGCGGTCGGTCGCCGCGTCCACCTCGTCGGCGGGTACGCCGAGCGCGACGAACTGCTCGCGTCGGCCCTCCAGCATCTCGGCGACCCGGTAGAGGATCTGACCCCGGTTGTACGCGGTCGCCCCGGCCCACCCCTTTCCGGCGGCGCGGGCGGCCACCACGGCGTCCCGCGCGTCCTTGCGGGAGGCCAGCGACACGTTGGAGTCCTGCACGAGATACGACCGTCCCGACTCGCTACGCGGGAACTTCCCGCCGATGAAGAGCTTGTACGTCTTGCGTACCGCGACCCGCTCAGACATTGAGGTACGCCTCCAGCCCGTGCCGGCCGCCCTCGCGACCGTAGCCCGACTCCTTGTAGCCGCCGAACGGCGAGGTCGGGTCGAACTTGTTGAACGTGTTGGCCCACACCACGCCGGCGCGCAGCCGGTCGGCCGTCCACAGGATCCGGGAACCCTTCTCGGTCCAGATCCCGGCCGACAACCCGTACGGCGTGTTGTTTGCCTTCTCCACGGCCTCGGCCGGGGTGCGGAAGGTGAGTACGGACAGCACCGGGCCGAAGATCTCCTCGCGGGCGATCCGGTGTGCCTGGGTGACCCCGGTGAAGATGGTCGGCGCGAACCAGAAGCCCCGCTCGGGCAGTTCGCAGGGTGGCGACCACTGCTGCGCGCCCTCGGCGGCGCCGGCTTCGGTCAGCTCCCGGATGCGGGAGAGCTGGGCGGCGGAGTTGATGGCACCGATGTCGGTGTTCTTGTCCAGCGGGTCACCGAGGCGCAGTTGGGCCATCCGCCGCTTGAGTGACTCCAGCACCTGCTCGGCGACGGATTCCTGAACCAGCAGCCGGGAGCCGGCGCAGCAGACGTGCCCCTGGTTGAAGAAGATGCCGTTGACGATGCCCTCGACCGCCTGGTCGACCGGGGCGTCGTCAAAGACGATGTTGGCGGCCTTGCCGCCGAGTTCCAGGGTGAGCTTCTTGCGGCTGCCGGCGACCGCGCGGGCGATGGCCCGGCCGACGTCGGTGGAGCCGGTGAAAGCCACCTTGTCCACACCGTCGTGCTCGACAAGTGCCCGGCCGGTCTCGCCGGCGCCGGTGACGATGTTGACCACGCCGGCCGGCAGGTCGGCCTGCTGGCAGATCTCGGCGAAGAGCAGCGCGGTGAGCGGAGTGGTCTCGGCCGGCTTCAGCACCACCGTGTTGCCCGCCGCGAGCGCCGGGGCGATCTTCCAGGCCAGCATCAGCAGCGGGAAGTTCCACGGGATGACCTGCGCCGCCACACCGAGCGGCCGCGGGTTCGCGCCGCTGTGCTCGCTCGTCGGCCTCCGGCCGAACCCGGCGTACTCCAGCTTGTCGGCCCAGCCGGCGTAGTAGAAGAAGTGGGCGGCGACCAGCGGGAGGTCGACGTCGCGGGACTCCTTGATCGGCTTGCCGTTGTCAAGTGACTCCAGCACGGCCAGCTCACGCGAGCGTTCCTGGATGATGCGGGCGATCCGGAACAGGTACTTGGCCCGGTCCCGGCCCGGCATCGGACCCCAGACCTTGTCGTACGCCTTGCGGGCCGCCCGGACCGCCCGGTCCACGTCCTGTGCGCCGCCCTCGGCGATCTCGGCCAGCACCTCCTCGGAGGCCGGGTTGATCGACTTGAAGCTGCCGCCGTCGGCCGGGTCGACGAACTTACCGTCGATGAAGAGCCCGTACGAGGGCTTGAGGTCTACCACCGAGCGTGACTCGGGGGCGGGTGCGTATTCGAACATCGCGGTCAGTCCAGGGTGAAGTAGGGGTGACGCCGTTCGGCCGGTAGGCTACCTGCGTCTCCATTGATCAATTGTCCGGCGTGGGGCGCATGTGGGGCACATCGCGCCGGAATGCCTTGTCGATCGCCAGCCGGGACCGGTCGTCATCTCCCGGCCACAGGTGACTGTACGTGTTGAGGGTCATCGCCACGTCAGCATGCCCCAGGAGAGCCGCTACCGCCTTCGGGCTCAGTCCCTCGCGGATCAGTGCGCTGGCGAAGAAGTGACGTAGATCGTGCTGGGTGGCGGCGTGCAAGCCGGCGGCAGCTCGTGCCCGCCGCCACACCGTCTCATTGAACGCGTTCCGGTTGAGCGCCCGGCCGGCTTCGTCAGCGAAGACGAACGAGGCTTTCCTCGTGACCGGCTTCGCGCCGGTGATGTCCAGTACGTCGACCTCCACCGGCGGAAACTCCTTCATGTGGGCGTCCAGCACCGCCAACATGGCATCGCCGAGCGGCACCGACCGGTAGGACGCCTTCGCCTTGAGCGGGCAGACCACCGTCCCGCCGCCCGCGGCCGGCTGCACCTGCTGGTAGACCTTCACCACCTTCCGCGCCCGATCGATCATCGACACCTCGACGCCGAACACCTCACCCTGCCGTAGCCCCGTGCCGGCATCGAACTCGACCAGCGCCCGATACCGGCAGGGGACCGCCTCGGCGAGCGCGTCGACCTGGGCGATGGTCAGCGGTACGACTTCCTCATGCGGCAACTCAGGGAGCTTGATCTTCACGCACGGATCGAACGGGATCACCCGATCAGCTGCCGCCGCCCGGAACACGGCTCGCACCGTCCGGTAGACCGTCCGCGCCGAGCTGGGCGCCAACGGCAGCGCCGTCACGAACGACTGAACCATGCTGGTCCGAATCGACGCCATCCGCCGGTCACCCAGCACCGGATAGACATGCTTCGTGAGCAGGGACTTCTTCCGCGCTGCCGTGTTCGCCCGGTGCGGCTGGCCTTCCCGCCACCGCTCCGCGTACTGCCGGAAGGTGATCTTCCCGGCGGCCGGGTCGATGTAGGAGCCCGTGTTCAGGGTGTGCTCGACCTCGGCGCGGAACCGGTCGGCGTCGACCTTCCGGGCGAACGACTTCTTGCGCTGCCGGCCGCCTTCGTCCCGCCACCGGACCAGCCACGGCTTCGGCCGACCGTCGTCGCGCTTCTCAACGCTCGCCATCGGCGCCCGCCCTGGCGGCCTGCTCCACCTCGGTCACGGCCTGCCAGTAGTCGTCCGCAGCGATCGCACCTGTGCGCAGCTGGTGCCCGTACTTGCGGTGGTACTGGATCCGCGCGCTTTCTGCCGCCACGTCTGCGGGGGTCATCTTCGACTCAACTTCTGGTGCCTCAGCGAAGAACGATCGTGGATCCTGACCCACGATCGGTTCACGGCCACGGATCCAGTCCCGAGCTTCATCGAGGCGGGCGCCGAAGCTGGGTATGACGAGGTAGAACGGGCCGCTGTCTGACGCCTTGTCCGGCGGGACGAGTAGGTGCACCGGGGCCACATCGAGCACGTAGGCCAGCGCGAGCAATTCCTCGACCGACACGCTGGCGCGGCGGCCCAGCTCGAAGCTCGCCACGATCGATCGATCCCAGCGGAGCCCCACCTCTTGCAGCTCCGCCGCCAGCTGCGCCGCTGACCAACGCCGCTTCTTGCGTAGGTCACGCACCCGATCGGCGATCACGCGGTGAGGCTCCAACACCTTCGGTTGAGTCATGAACGCACAGTACCGGTGTCGCCTTGACACACGCAACGGCACGCGCCATGCTGCCATCGCCACACAAAAACTGCGCGATCGGAGCAGCAACTATGAGCGACAGGCGAACGCTCGCCACCCCTGAAGAGATCGCCGCGTACCTCCAGAAGCCGGTCAGGACTCTCGAACGGTGGCGGCAGCACGGCATCGGGCCGCGCTACTCGCGTGTCGGCCGCGGCGTCCGCTACCGCTGGTCGGACGTTGAGAAGTGGCTCGACGAGCAGGCGAAGGCGGCGGCCTGAGATGCCGCAGACGCGAAACCGCCCCGGGGTGGCATCCGGGGCGGCATCAGAGGTCACGGCGGCGACCACCAGCAGCGTACCGCCCACGAGCGGCGTGCTGCGACCGGTTGCCGGCTGGTGCCCACCCGGCGGATGCGCCGCCCGTAACGCCGACCGGCTGGAGCAGGCCGTCGTCCTGGCCTTCGAGCACGGCCGAGCCTACGAACGCGCCGAGCTGGCCGAGATGGAATCCACCTGGAGGCCGCTCGCCCGCAGTACCTACGAGCAGAAGGTCGCCGAGCGCATGGCCGAGATGGACCGAGCCGCCCGCGATCGTGCCGCCCACGACGGGCGCCCGTACCGCCTCCACCCGGGCGGACCCGTCGAATGGGAAACCGGCCGGCCGGTCCGCGGACTGGGGGTGGCGGCATGACCGACCTGACCGCCGAGGTGACCGCCCGGGGTGGCTTCATTGCCCCGGAGCAACAGCTCGCCGAACTTGAGGCCGCCGAGAAACGCGCCCAGGAGGTCGCCCAGCTGCTCGGTGGCGTACGCGACGGCGCATGGCTCGACGCCCAGGTGTTCGCACCCGTCCGGTGGGCGGTACCCGGGCTGATCCCGGAGGGCTTCACGATCCTGATCGGCCCGCCGAAGGCCGGGAAGTCTTGGCTGATCCTGTCGATCCTGCTGGCCCTGTCCTCCGGCGGCCGGGCGCTGGGCAAGCTCTCCATCGACCGGAAGCAGCGCGTGCTGTACCTCGCCCTGGAGGACGGCGACCGGCGGATGCAGGACCGGTGCCGGCAGCTTCTCGGTGACGACCCAATCCCTGGCCTATTCACCTATGTCACGAAGGTGCAGCCGGGGAAGGCCAGCGCGGTCATCCGCGCATACCTGGAGCTTCATCCCGACACCGCTCTGATCGTCATCGACACGCTCGGGAAGGTCATGCCTCAGGCCGCCCCGGGAGAGTCGTCCTACCAACGCGACTACCGCATCGGCGGTGCGCTGAAGGATGTTGCCGACCGGTTCCCCGGGCTAGCCGTTGTCGTGCTGCACCACGACCGCAAGGCCACCGCCGACGACTTCGTGGACTCGGTCAGCGGCACGCACGGGCTCGCTGGGGCCGCCGACACCATCGTGGTGTTAGCCCGCAAGCGGCAGTCCACGGATGGCCTGCTGAAGATCACCGGCCGGGACGTGGCCGAAGCGGAGTACGCCATCGAGATGGTCGACGGCCGGGCGTGGGTGCTCGACGGCGATGACCTCGCCCAGGCCGCCGAGCGGGCCCGCCAGCGGGAAGAGCAAGACGGCCTGTCCGAGACGTCGAGCGACGTAATCGCATTCGTCCGGGCTGCTGGTGCTGAAGGTGTGACCGCGAAGGTGTGCGCCGAGAAGTTCGGTAAGGACGTGTACCAGTACCTGCGTCGGCAGGAGACCGCCGGCCGCCTCGTGAAGCTCGCCCGTGGTCGGTACGCCGTGTCCCACCCCACCCCCGTGTCAGAACCGTCAGAAGTGTCAGAAACGCAGGGTGTCAGAAAGCGTTCTGACACTTCTGACACTTCTGACGCGCATCCAGGGATGCCCGAGATCCCGCAGGACGACTTCTGGTCGACCACGCCCACCGAGCCGCCGGCGGACGGTGACTGGTGAAGGCGTGGGACGCAGACGACGAACTCGCCCCGTACCGGAAGGCAGACCGATGACCACCGCCCTGCTGCTGGAGCAGTTGATGACGCACCCGCGCTACGGCGAACTGGTCGAGCAGCTGCGTGCCCACACTCCGGTGCACGCTCTCGACCAGGCCGACGCCGCCACCGTCGACGCGCTACGAATCACCACCACGGCCGGCCGCGATGTGCTCGGCAGCGACGCTCACCCGGCCACCGTCGAGCAGACGCCCGGGTGGCTGCGGCTCGGCCTGCTCGACGCGTTCACCGCGTGGCTGACCGGACGTGCGTCGACGTGCTTCCACGCCCCCGATCCCGCCCGCCCGCAGCCCGTCATCGCCGCCGCCTGGCGACCCGGTGTCGTCACCTGCTCGGCCTGCGTGCACCTGGTGGCGTTGCCGCGTGGCAGTGCCGCCGACCGCACCTGCGACGCCTGCGGGCACCGCTGCGCCGGACCGGAACACGGAGACGGCATCTACCCGGGCATGGTGCAGTTCGGACCACTCATCTACCAGTACGGGGTGTGCGGCGACTGCCGGCCACCGGTCACCACCAGCGGCGGCCCGCCCAGAGCCACGGAGAGCGCCGAACACGACCACCCGAGGGGTACGGGAAGGGTCCGCCCACGTGGCAGGCGTGGCCACGGCCGGGGAAGGGGACGCCGGTGAGCATCCCACCGCTCGCCAACGGTGCCGAACTCGTGTTCGCCGCCGCAGACGCCGACTGGCCCACCGTTGAGGCCATCGTGCGACAGGGCCCGCCCGACCTGCTGATGCAAACCGTGTGGGTCGCCTGCCAACTCATCGAGGTACACGGCCTCGACGACGCGCTCCGCGAGCAGCTGCGCACCGCCCTGGCCGCACCGGGACAACCCGATGCCGGTTGACGGACCACCCCGGGTGGTGGCTGTCGACGCCCACGGCAACGCCGTCGCGCTCGGCGACCGGGCCATGCTGCACCTGGCCCACGCGCTGCGGGACCACCTGCAACGCTGCCACCGCTCCGGCATCGTCCCGCCGCCGGACCTGCTGGAACTGGCCGCCGCGATGGCCCCCACCGGCCCGAATGTCCGCGCCGCTGGCCGCCAGCGTGCCGCCGCCCCGCTGGCCGGTCATCGTCAGGTCGTGATGACGTACGCGGAAGCCGCACGGCACCACGGTGTCTCTACCCGGACACTGCGGCGCTGGCGGGCGCAAGGCCTTGTTCGGGGGGTCGGGCGTCGGCTGGTCGTCGAGGTGCCGTGCGAGGTTCCGGCCGCCTGACCGGTGACGACCGGCCAGGCCACGGCGCGACCCCTCCCTGGTGGCCACCAGGGGTGCGCGTGAGGCACGCGAGCCGGCGAACCCAGCCACTCGACCCGCCCCCGTGGAAGGCACCCGGCGCAGGCAGCGCCAACCGTCGTGCTCGCAGGCGACGGGAAGCGCGCCAACGCAGGTGAAGCGGCGCCATCCGTCACTCCGTGGCCGGCCCGGTGCTTCCCTCCCCGCCCGGGCCGGCCACGGTACGGATCAACAGGCAGGCGGTGTGGGATGTGCGTCGGATGTCGGGCTATCAACGAGATGGTGGCCGCGCGGCTTGATCCGCTGCTCGGGTCGCCGAGCTACATGCGGTCCGTGGCCGCCGGCCGTGCCCCGATGCCGTCGATATCGTCGCCCCGGTACGGCCAGCCGACCCGCCGCGGTGCGGCACGGCCGGCGGCCCGACGTCACCAGCCGGACTGGAGTCCGGCGTTCAACATCCGCGCCGCCACCCAGAACCTGGCCGTCGACGGATGCCGCCTCGACCTGGCCGGCATGGACGCCCGCCAGTGCGAGGCGGCCCTCTACTGGAACCACCGCGACGGACTGACCAGCCGCGACCGTGAAGCCATCGGCCGGGTAGAGCAGCTGTTCGAATCCCGGTGGGGCCGCAACCTGTACGACCTATCGCTGCACGCCCGCATCCGCCTGGACCTGCGCACCGAGCAGGGCCGGCGGCAGTGGGAACGGCACCAGGCCGGTAAACCGCTCGCCGCGTCGATCACGTACACCGCCGACGAACCGCCCTCCCAGATCGGCGGATGGGTGCGGTCGTGGCGACTGCACCACATCACCCTCGGCGAGCCCGGCGAGCAGGCCGACGAGCAGGCCGTCACCCCCGGATGGATGATCTGACATGGCCGAGAAAGACCTCTCCTACCGCCTCAGCGCGGACCCCCGCCAGTTCGAACGCGGCTTCAAAAGCGCGGAGTCGTCCGCGCGGGCCCTGGAGCGGGAACTCGCCAAGCTCGAAGCCGAACAGGCGCGGGTTGACGCGGCCATGGACCAGGTCGGGGCGACGTTCCTCGCGGCCGGTGCCGCTATCGGTGCCGGCCTGGCGATGGCGGTCCGTGCCGCGATCAGCTGGGAATCTGCCTGGACCGGCGTGGCGAAGGTCATCGACGGGTCACCCGAGCAGCTCGCCGAACTCGAAGGTGAACTGCGGCAGCTGGCCCGCACGCTGCCGCAGACCCACGAGGAGATCGCCGGAGTGGCGGCGGCTGCTGGCCAGCTCGGTATCGCCCGGCAGGACATCGTCCAGTTCACCCGCACCATGGTCGACCTGGGCACCGCCACGAACCTGACCAGCGAAGAGGCGGCGTTCGCCCTGTCGCGGCTGATGAACATCATGCAGTCCGCCCCCGACGACGTTGGCCGCCTGGGCGCGAGCATCGTCGAGCTGGGCAACAACTCGGCCACCACCGAGCAAGAGATCGTCGACATGGCGCTCCGGATCGCCGGTGCTGGCCAGACCGTCCGCATGAGCGAAGCCGACGTGATCGGATTCGCTGGTGCCCTCTCATCCGTGGGTGTCCAAGCCGAAGCGGGCGGTTCGGCGATCTCCCGGGCGTTCATCATCATCGAGCAGGCCGTCCGCTCCGGCGGGGAGCGTCTCGACACGTTCGCCCAACTGGCCGGCATGACCGCCGACCAGTACGCCCAGGCGTTCCAGCAGGACGCCGCGAAGGCCACCGCCGCCTTCATCCAGGGCCTCGGCCGCATGCAGCAGTCCGGTGGCGACGTCTTCGCCACCCTCCAAGACCTCGGCATGAGCGAGATCCTGCTCCGCGACGCCCTGCTCCGCCTCGCTGGCGCGGGTGACCTGGTCACCCGGTCACTCGACACGGCGAATCGCGGATGGGAAGACAACACCGCCCTACTCGAAGAGGCCGAACGGCGGTACGCCACCGTCGAGTCCCGCGTCGCCATCGCCCGCAACCAGCTGAACGACTTCGCGATCGACATCGGGAACACGTTCCTACCGGCCGTCGGCGCGGCCGCTGACCTGATCGGTGACCTGGCCGGGGTACTCACCGACCTACCCGGACCGGTCAAAGCCGTCCTGGCCGTCCTCGGCCTGTCCGCCGCCGCGCTGCTGCTCGTCGGTGGCACCGCCCTGCTCGTCGTGCCCCGCATCGCCCAGTACAAGCAAGCCATCCTGGAACTGTCCATGGCGCAAGGACGGATGGCCGCCACCGCCGTGGCCGCGAACACCGCCATGAGCCGCGTCGGCAGTTTCCTCGCCGGGCCGTGGGGAATCGCCATCGCCGGCGCGGTCGCCGCCCTGTCCGCGTTCGCCCTGGCCAACGCCGAAGCACGAGGCCGCGCCCGCGAACTCGCCGACACCCTCGACGACCAATCCGGGGCCGTCACCCGCGACACCGGGCTGTGGATCGCCCACCAACTCGCCCAGAACGGCGTCATCGACCAGGCCGAACTCCTCGGCATCTCCGCCGGTGACCTGACCGCCGCCATGATGGGCGAAGCCGACGCCATCGCCCGCGTCAACGCCGAACTCGACCGGCATAACGGGGCCATCGCACCCGCCTACGCGCAACGCTCCGACGACCTCAACGTCGCCGCCCAGAAAGTCCGCGGCTCCCTGCAAGACATGGGCGGTGACCTCGCCAACGCCCGCGAACTGCACCGGCAGGTCACCGAAGCCACCGACGGGCAAACCCGCTCCGTCGCCGACCTTGACCCCGCCACCCGGCAGCTGGCCACCGGACTCGGCCTGACCGCCGCCGCGGCCACCGACCTGGCCGCCGAGGTCGACGAGTTGGACAAGGCCCTGAGGGCTCTCTACGACCAGATGTTCGCCCTCGAAGAGGCCGAAGACGCCGCCACCAGGGCCATGAAGCGGATGACCGAAGAAGCGAAAGCCAACGGCGGCGCCCTCGACGGAAACTCCGAGTCGGCGTTGACCAACCGGGACAACATCCGCAACCTGATCCGCACCCACATGGACCTGGTCGTCGAGTACGCCAAAACCGCCGACAGCGCCGACGACGTCACCGCGAAAACCGAGGAGCTGCGGAAGAAGTTCGTGGAGCAGGCCCGGCAGGCCGGCATCACCGAAGCGGACATCCGCGAGTACGCGAAGGCGTACGACCGGGTCCCCGACGAGGTGGCCACCCTGCTCAAGACCCTCGGCCTGGACGCGGCGCAGCGACAGATCCGCAACCACCTCGAATGGCTGGACCGCATCCCACCGGAGGTGCGTACCCGCCTGGTCGTCGAGCAGCGCACCGCGAGAGGCGGGCACCGCGAGTTCAACGCATTGGGCGGGCCGGCCGGCAGCAGGTACGCCGGAGGTGGCGAGGTAGACGGCCCATACGGCTACGACGCCGTCCCCGCGTGGCTGACCCGCGGTGAATGGGTGTCCACGGTCGAAGCCACCCGCCGCAACGCCGCAGCCCTCGCCGCAGCCAATGCCGGCGCCCGGCTGGCGGTGGTCGGATCATCGGCCAGCCGTGGCGACTACGGCGGCGCCGGACGAGGCGTCCACGCCGACAACATCAACGTCAACGTCCAGGCGTGGACCGACCGATTCAGCCTGCGGCAGGTCGAGCAGGAAATCGCCATGCACAACAGCATCTAGGAGGCCACCTGTGGGAGTCATCGGCGACCAAGCGATCTCGCCCGGCAACCTCGCCCGCCGGGTCCGTGAACTAGAGCGGCAGGTGCAGATGCTGACCGCTGGCCGCCGCCTCGAAGCGGCATCCATCGGCCGCGGCGGCCTCACCGTCACCGGCGGCACCATCACCACCCGCGACACCGACGGCAACGTCCTATCCCGGCAGGGGCAACTAGCCGAAGGGTGGCGTGGCACGTGGATCGGCCGTGCCGGCGGCGGCGTCGCGTTCTTCGTGGGCGGCGAGGGCGCCGACGAGGGTTTCGTGGGCATCTACGACCGGGCAGGCCAGTACATCGTGTCCGACGACGCCGCATCCGAACGTGGCCTGGCCCGCCCGTACATCCCGATCCAGACGGGCGAGGTCACTGTGCCCACCGCCACCACCGCCTCGGCGACGTTCGTGGACATGGCGGCCGGCACCATGCCCGTGCAGCACCCAGTCCTGCACGCGCACCTGCTGATCCGCTCCGACGACGGGTCCACCACCGGCGAGGTGCGGATGACGCTGGATGGCGAGCAGGTCGGCGAGGTGTTGGAGGTGGCGGCCTCTCAGTACGCGTTCGCCACGCTCGGTCCGGCCGCGCTGCCGGGCGTGTACCCGTACGGTGCGCTGCGTACGGTGGCGGTGCAGGCGCGCCGCACCGCGGGAAGCGGCAACATCGGGGTGCGGGTCCTGACGATCCTCGGCCTGGAATCCGCCTACCTCGCCGAATGACCGGTCAGTCGCCCGACCTCGTCGGCAGCGGCTCCGGCAGCGGATCCGGCTTGATGACGTCCACCGTGCCCGTACCGGTCGTGGCCTGCGGGCTGGTGGACTGCCGTCCGGTGGGCTTCTGCTCGGGCGTGCGCTGCTCCGTCACAGTCTTCCCCTCACGCTTCGGTGTCACCACGGCCGAAGGACTGGCCGCAGTCGACGTCACCACCGTAGGCGTCGGCTCGGCAGACGGCGTGCCCTGCGGGTCCTCCAGGCGCAGCCTCACCTCACCGCCCGTGTCCCGGTCAACGAACTGCACACCGATCGCCGCACCGGCAGCGGTGGCGAACACGAACGCACCCACCAACAGGGCAGCACTACGCACCCTCACCGTGTCCCCTCTCGACAGCTCACAGCGACCGACTGTAGGCCCAGCGCGCACACCGAAGCATCGACCAACCAGCAGCGACAGCAGCGGCGAACAGACGCGAGCAACGGGGACACCAGGGGGGCCGGGTCCGACCGGGCAGCGTCCGGCCCCTGACCCGCCCCCGCCTCAGGGAAATCTCCCCCCGCAATCGATCTTCGGCCACTCGGCGGTCACGCGCGTGACATGCCGTTACGTGCCTGTTGAGCTGGGGCAACGGGGCATTGTCACGGCCGTGACATGTCACGTAACGCCGTTACGCGTAACGGCCCGCCAGGCGCGATCCTGGCGGGCCGTACGGCGTCTCGGGTCAACTGGCGGCGCGGTGTAGCCGGCGGGCGCGGTTCCACAGCCGGCGGCCGAACCTGAGTCGCTTCCCGGTGCCCTTGCACCACCGGCACGGCCGGGACAGTTTCGGGTTGCGCTTGCTGCGGTGGTGGGCCTTCCCGTCGCACACCCAGCAGTCCCGGAACGGGCGGACGGCACACGACAGGGCGTAGACGAGCAGGGCGGCGAGGATCAGGCCGGTCGCGACGATGGTGCCTCTCACGAGGTGCCTCCTGGGGCGGTTTTCGGGCTGCTGGCGGGGGTGCCGCGACCCGCGACTATCGGGGGTTTCCGCAGGTGAAGGCCGGTCGCGGGGGCGGTCGCGGAAGTGCGACCGGGTTGCGTGCCGCGACCGGCCGTGCGACCTATCCGGCGTCGATCTCCCGACGCTGCTGCGCGGCGTCCAGGGCGGTGCGGCGGGCACCCTTGAGGTTCTTCCCGGATACCTTCACGTCCTGGCTGTCGACGCCGTACCGGGACAGGGACTCGCGGACCATCTCGGCGGTGATCCCGGCGTACATCTCCGGCCACTGCTCCGCCAGGCGCTCGGCGAGCACCGCCCACGGCAGACCGGACTCACCCGGCCGGAGGACCGCGCGGGCGTCGGCGAGCATGTCGCGTGCTTCCACCCGCTCGGCGCCGTCGCCGATGACGACCTGGCCGCGCAGCTGCGCGGCGCGGGCCACGATGCCCGCGGTGACCTCGGGGGTGGGGAAGAACGAGCGGGCGCTGCCGGGCTTGTCGACGCCGACCATGACGCCCCACCCGGCATCGACGCCGGGCCGGTAGACGGTGCCGGTGAACCCGCGCTTGTACGCCCCCGTGCCGAGGATCATGTCGTTCTCGACCTGGCCGAGCACCGACAGGCACCAGCGGGTGGTGATGCAGCGGGTGATGTTCGGCGGCAGGCTGTCCTTGTCGGGGATCTGCGTGGCCAGGCAGAACATGATGCCCAGCGCCCGGCCCCGCTTGATGGCCCGCTCACAGGCCGCCGCCGAGCCGGGCACCGCCGCGAACAGCTCGTGGACCTCGTCGAGCAGGATGAACACCGGATGCAGGCCCGACCCCGGTTTCGCGGCCAGTTCCGGGGTGACCTTGCCCTCGGGTGCCTCGCCGCGCTTCTTGGCCTCGAGGATCCGCTTGCCGCGCCGTTCGCATTCGGCGAGCGCCCAGGCGATGATGTCGCTTCCCGCCTCGAACGCCTCGTCGTCGACACCGACGACGTAGTCGGAGCACAGTGGGCCGACGTCGAGGAAGTCACCGACACCCTTGAACTCGGCGACCTTCAGCTCGACGGTCGGGTCGAGCATGGCGATCGTGAGCAGCGTGCGGGCGGCGTACGACTTGCCGGATCCGGGCTGGCCGCCGATCAGGAAGTTCCGGGCGAACAGCACGGTGGTCAGGGGTCGCTGGCGGGCGTCGGTGGCGAACGGCTGCGGCTCAAAGATGCTGGTCCGCGCGGTGTCCGCCGCGAGGGCCCAGCGGGGTTGCCCCATCTTGGACGACGGCTGGTAGCCGACCCACAGGTCTACCTGGCCGGGGTGGTCGGGGCCGACCTCCGGCCACACCTGGTCGACGGGCAGGCGGAGGGCGGCGGCGAGGTTGTCGCGCTTCTCCAGCAGCTGCGTGGCCACGATCGCGCCGGGCAGGTTGAACCGGGCCAGCCAACCGGGCCCATCCTTGTGGATGCCGGGCGGCGGGAACGTGAGCTGACCAGGCTCTTTCACGCCGATCGACAGGGCGACGACGGCGTTGCGGACCATCTCGGCGGTGAGCTTGGTGAACTTCTGCCCGGTGCTGGTCCGGTCGACGATCGGCTTGTCCGCCGGCCGGCCGTACCGGGCGGCGAGCAGCACCAGACCGGCCACCGCGCAGTACCAGCCGACCGGCGGCATCCCGGCCAGCTCGACGCCGACCAACGCCGCCAGGAGCAGCACCAGGCCGATGCCGACGACCCACCAGCGGGCGGACGACTCCCGGGCCCGGGTGCGGTTCAGCGACTGCCAGGTGTGCGGGTCGTTCTTGTTCGCGGCCTCTTGCCGAAGGTGGAAGTTCTCCCGACCACCGACCGCCCACCACGTCACCGCGGCACCGGCCCGCCACACACCACGCGGCGCGTAGACGGCCACCTTGACGGCGTACTTCGGGGAGCGGGTCAGGTGGTAGAGGGCACGGTTGCGGCCGTAGCGGGCCGACCAGCCGACCAGCGCCCGACGTCCCTCCGGCGACCGCAGCACGGCGGGGATGATCGGCCGGGTGGGCTCGTCTCGGGCGACCACGTCGGCGAACGTGGCCTTGCGGTCGGGTGGGTCGACCGGCCCGCCGAGCTGCTCGGCGGTGATGGTGTGCCGTTCGTCGTCGTATTCCATGGGCAGCGTGGTCATGGTCAGTGCCTCCCTTCGGCCTGTGCGGCGAGGTTGCGTGCCCTCATGGCGAGGGCGGGTAGCAGGTCACGCCACGCCTGGGTCGGCTCGGCGATCTCGCGGTCGATGAGGTCGGCCAGGGCGCGCATGCCCCCGGCTGCGGCCCCGAGCCGCGTCAGCAGCTCGGGGCACACGGTGCAGTCCGTCTCAGCCACGGTCAGTGGTCCTCTCGTACGAGGTGGGCGAGTGCGGCGCCCATGCCGAGCACGGCGACGGGCAGACAGGCGACAACGGTGGTGATCTGCCACGGCGTGCCGGTCTCCGGCGCCGCAAGCAGGTGGTAGGTGATCTGCGCACCGGCACCGAGGGTCAGCGCGATCAGCGCCGACGCCATGGCGAAGGTCCGCGCCCGGCGGGTGGTGCGCCCGGACAGCCAGGCGAACAGGGCGTACCCGGCGTAGACCTCCATGCCGATCGGGAGGGTGATCGCCGTGTTCAGGGTCAGCAGCGGCTCGCCGTTGTCGCGGGTGAACCCGGGCAGCAGGTCCACCGGGCCGAACCCGGTGAGCTTGCCCAGCTCCACCCAGCCGGCCCACACGGCGACGAACGCGGGCAGCATGAGCAGCCACACCGGCCACACCGGCAGCGGCTTGACCGACTTCTCAGCGGTCGGCGTACCCGGGTGTCCGTCCGTCGTGGGCTGCACGTCCGGCTCGACGGTGTCGGCCACCTCGGCGGGCTGCGGGTCCGCCAGGATCGGCGGCGCAGACTCGGGTACGGGCGGTGCCGGCACCGGGTCCGGGCCGACCGGTTCGGCGTACAGCCACGGGTCGGCCGGCGGCTCGTCGACGAGCCGCTCGCGCAGCTCGGTCGCCTTCGGCGCGCCGATGGCGAACTCCTTCATCAGCCGGTTGCGCGACGGCACCTCGCCCAGCTGCTCGGCCAGGGCGCGGGCGGCGGGCAGCAGCGCGTCGACCGGCTGCGGGTACTTCACACCGTTCACGGTCGGGGCGGTCATCGGTTCCACCGCTTCTTGTCCTTCTTGCGCTCGCCGGTGCTGCCGATGGCCACGGCACCGTTGCCGATGGCCGACTGGCCCTTGACCTTGATCCGGCCGGTCTGGATACCGCCGTCGTCGGTGCTGGACGGGTCGAACGTGTGGTGGCCCTTGGCGCAGATGGCCAGCGCGCCGGTGGAGTCGATCGACAGGCTGCGGAACTCGCTGGTGCCGCAGGTGGAGCAGGACGAGATAGCCATGGTCAGCGGTCCTTGTCGCTCGGGCTGGTGGCGAGCGCGTCGCGGCGCCACCGGCGGAGGTTGAGTGCCGCCATCGCCCCGTAGGACAAGGCGGCGACGATGAACCCGTACTGGCCGGTGGCCAGCGCGTACGCCAGCCAGAGGGCCTGTACGGCGAGGCTGACGGCCCACCCGTGCCAGAGGCGGCGTCCGGTGAGCCACCAGCCGGTGAGGCCGATGAGGGTCAGCGCCCAGGACCACCACTGCGCGGCCATCAGCGGGCCACCGCCTTCGTGCGGGTCGGGGTCTGCCGGGTGTGCTGGCGGCGGATCGCCGCGGCGGTGGAGTCGGCGTGGCCCTCGACCAGGCGGCGGGCGACCAGGAACACGGCCAGCGGCGTACCGGTGCCACCGGCGACGATCAGGAGCACGTACTGCGTGGCGGTCATGAGTGGTCACCTCCGGGCAGGTCACGGGCGATCAGGGAGACGATGGCGGCAACCAGCTCGGCGGCCACCGGCAGCGGCAGCAGCAGCAGGTTGTCCGGGTCGAACGTGGGCACGTCCTCGGCGTCCATCGGCTCGGCGAAGTGCGTGAGCAGCACGTACGGCAGGCGTCCGTCGCCCGCCTCCAGGTGCACGAAGAACCGATCGGCGGGGGTGACGATCTCCACCGGGGCGGACCGGTGCGAGTTCAGCTGGTGGTCGTGGTGGGTGGGTACGCACCACGGCGGGCAGTAGCGGGCCATCAGCGGGCACCCCCCGCCCAGCTGGTCGACACGCACATGCCCACCGCGCCGGCCTCGTTGGCGGTGCACGGCTGCGTGGTGTGGTTGTGGAACGCGGCGAGCCCGGCCAGGGCCGTGCACACCAGAACGGTGCGCACGACCAGGCGGTTGATGGCGGCGGCCATCAGCGGTTGCCGCCGTCGAGCACGTCAGCGCCGGCCAGCAGCGCGGCGGCGAAGGCGCGAGCCTGAGCGGGCGTGCCCGTCCAGCCCTGAACGCCCTCACTGCCCGGGTAGTGACCCTCGGCGCCCTCGGCGACGGACACCACCACCCGGGGAGCGGTGGTGACCTCGCCCCGCTCGCTGGTCGACTCCACGTACACCGAAGCGGTGGCCGCGGCGTCGAAGTACGCCGGATCCTGCCCGGTCAGCTCAACGAGCATCCGCTCGTGGCCGAGCCCGACCGAGAACCCGTCGACCTCCGTGGCGACGCCCCGGTGATCCTCCGAGCACCACGGCGGGCACTCGGCGACCCGCCCCGGGTTGTCCTGGCGAGCGCGGAAGGTGGCCACCGCGTGCCGGACGGCGTCGGCGTAGCCCTGGGCGTAACCGTCGTCGAACGATCCGGCGGCGGCCAGCTGCGCGGTGCGCTCGTCGCCACGGTGGGCACCCGAGTTCAGCACCGGGAACCGGTTGTCGGCCGGCCGGGGCTGCGCGGCACGCCGCTCGGCGTCGTACACGCAGCGGCGGCACTGCTCACCCGTGCCGTAGTTGGTCGGGTAGAACGTCTCCGAGCAGGTCGGGCAGGACTCGGCCCGGACGATCGGGCGGGCCAGGTCGACGGTGGGCGCGTCGATCAGACGACGCTCCGGCGGGGTGGGGACGGATGCAATGATGCTCACGGGTCGCCTCCTGGGGGCGATCAAGGGCCCGGATCACAGGAGTTGGCGCTCCTGCCGGGCCCGTCTTTACTTGTGCGATGAACACACACTAGCTGCGCGATGGGGTCAGCACAACTACTGAGCGCAGTTTGGGGCACAAAAAAGGCACGCGCCAGCGAGTAGTGATGCGTGCTGGCGCGTGCCTTTGAGGGGTGTTTTAGCAGCTCAGAGTACGTCTGAGAGACGTTCTCGCAGGGTAGATCGTTCCGGTGCTCAGTCCAGGGTGAAGTAGTCGGGGCCGGCGTACACGCCGGTCGTCAGCTTGGTGCGCTGCATCAGCAGGTCGTTGAGGAGGCTGGACGCGCCGAAGCGGAACCAGTCCGGGTGCAGCCAGTCCGGGCCGACGGTCTCATTGACCATGACCAGGTACTTGATCGCGTCCTTGGTGGTCTTGATGCCGCCGGCCGGCTTCACGCCTACCTGCCGCCCGGTGGCGGCCCGGAAGTCGCGTACCGCCTCCAGCATCACCAGGGTCACCGGCAGGGTGGCGGCGACCGGAACCTTGCCGGTGGAGGTCTTGATGAAGTCGCCGCCCGCGAGCATCGCCAGCCAGGAGGCGCGGCGCACGTTGTCGTAGGTGGCCAGCTCGCCGGTCTCCAGGATCACCTTGAGGTGGGCGTCCCCGCTGGCCTGCTTGGTGGCGACGATCTCGTCGTACACCTCGGCGTAGCGGCCGGCCAGGAAGGCGCCCCGGTTGATCACCATGTCGATCTCGCCGGCGCCCGCCTCGACGGCGGCGCGGGTGTCGGCGAGCTTGATCTCCAGCGGCGCCTGACCCGACGGGAAGGACGTGGCCACGCTGGCCAGGTGCACCCCGGATCCGCGCAGCACCTCGGCCACGTACGGGACCATCGAGGGGTAGACGCAGACCGCGCCGACGTGCGGGCAGGACGGGTCGGCCGGATCGGGCCGCAGCGCCTTCGCGGCGAGCGCCCGTACCTTGCCCGGGGTGTCCGCGCCCTCCAGCGTGGTCAGGTCGACCATCCGGATGGCGAGGTCGATCGCCTCGGCCTTGGCGGTGGTCTTGATGGATCGGGTGCCGAGTTGGGCTGCCCGCTGCTCCGCGCCGACCTGGTCCACGCCCGGTAGGCCGTGCAGGAAGGTCCGCAGAGCGGTCTCGGATCGTCCCAGCTCGGAGAGGTCCGAGCGGGCCGACGTCGCTGTCGCCGTCATGTCTCGAAGTCTACGCAGGTTGACACCGAGTGATCTTGGTCACCGCGGTCGACGAGCGCGCACGGGTGAGCGAGGTCGCTGGTCGCGGCCGGGACCCGCGCGCCGACATTCCGGGCGGGTAGGTTGAGCGATCGTGGACGTACTCGTCATTGACCACCCGCTCGCCCAGTCCCGGCTGACCGCCATGCGGGACGAGCGCACCGATTCATCGACATTCCGGGCGGCGCTACACGAACTCACCACAATGCTGGTGTACGAGGCCGCCCGCTCCTTCCCGGTGGAGACGTACCCGGTGCAGACGCCGGTGACCGCCACCCAGGGCACCCGGCTGGCCAACCCGCCGCTGCTGGTGCCGGTGCTGCGGGCGGGTCTCGGCATGGCGGACGCCGCGCTGGGGCTGCTGCCCGAGTCCTCGATGGGCTTCGTCGGCCTGGCCCGCGACGAGGAGACCTTCGAGCCGCGCGCCTACATGGAGTCGCTGCCCCGGGACCTCGCCGGCCTGCCCGTGCTGGTCCTCGACCCGATGCTGGCCACCGGCGGCTCCCTGGAGCACTGCTGTCGACTGCTGGCCGAGCGGGGCTGCACCGACATCACCGTGCTCTGTGTGCTCGCCGCGCCGGCCGGCATTCAGCGGTTGGAGCGCTCCGGACTGCCGCTGCGCCTGGTCACCGCCGCCATCGACGACGGCCTCAACGACAGCATGTTCATCGTGCCGGGCCTCGGCGACGCCGGTGACCGGCAGTTCGGCGGCATGCCCCGCTTCTGAGCATGGCGACGGCCGCTGACCCCGGCGGCGGTTTGTGCTGCGGATGATGGCGTTCAGCGGCTAGCGTCTCGGGCCATGACTGGTGTGCCACTCGCCGAGGAACTGCTCCTGCTCGCCTACGACGACGAAACGGGTAAGGCGACCCTGCCGCGGATCAGCCTCGACCTGGGCATGGCCGCCGCCGTTCTCATCGAACTGGCCCTGGCCGGGCGGATCGCGTACACCGACGGCGCCTTGACCGCGGTGGACCCGACGCCGACCGGCGAACCGGTCACCGACGCGGTGCTGGCCAAGATCGTGGCCGACACGCCGCACAGCCCCTCCTCCTGGGTGCAGCGGCTCCGGCACGGCCTGCGCGACCGGATCCTCGGCGACCTCTGCGAGCAGGGCGTCGTCCGGGACGTCGACGAGACCGAGTTGGGCTTCATCCACGTCCACCGCTACCCGGTGGTGGACCCGTCGGTGGAGGAGGAGACCCGGCAGCGGCTCGCCGTGGTGCTCACCGGCGCTGCTCCGGACGAGCGGACCGCCGCGCTCGCGACCCTGGTCGCCGTGCTGCGGATGGAATCCGCACTCGGGGTCACCGGCGAGGACGCCGACGCCGCCCGACGCCGGCTGGAGGAGATCGCCAGCGGCGTCGGCTTCTCCGGCGAGGTCAACCTGGAGGACAGCGTGATCCGCCCGTCGGTGGCCCTGGTGGTGGCTGCCCTCGGCCGCGCCGTCGAGCACGCCCTCGGCCCCCGCCGCCCGCCCGAATCGCGTTGATCATGAGGTTGGCGGCACTCCCGGATCAACTTTGCCGCTAACCTCATGATCAACCGGGTGGGATGCCGAGGGCGTGGGCGATTTCGGTGCGGAGGGTGGTGATGGCGGCGGTCGCGCGGGTGCGGGCCGCGGCTATGTCGCCGTTGGTGGGGGGTTCCACCACTTCCAGGTACGCCTTGAGCTTTGGTTCGGTGCCGGAGGGGCGGATCACCACCCGGGCCGCTGCGGTACGTAGGATCACCACGTCGGCGTCGGGAAGCAGGTCCTGCGTCTCGGTGACCGGCTGACCGAGCAGGGTGGTCGGGGTGGCGGCGCGGATCCGGGCCATCGCGTCGGCGATCAGGCGCAGGTCGTCGACGCGTACCGAGAGCTGGTCGGTCTGGTGCACGCCGAACTCGGCGGCCAACTCGTCGAGCCGGTCGGCGAGCGTGCGCCCCTGCGCCTTGAGGCCGGCGGCCAGCTCGGCCACGGTCAGCGCGGCGGTGATGCCGTCCTTGTCGCGTACGTGCTCCGGGGCGACGCAGTAGCCGAGCGCCTCCTCGTAACCGAACACCAGTGGTTCGCTGCCGTCACCGGCCCGGACGATCCACTTGAATCCGGTGAGCGTCTCCCCGTACGGCAGCCCGCGCGCGGCGCACATCGTCCGCAGCAGCGACGACGAGACGATGGTGGTGGCGTACAGGCCGGTGACCCCGCGTCGCATCAGGTGATCGGCGAGCAGCACACCCACCTCGTCCCCGCGCAGCATCCGCCAACCCGAACCGTCGGACCCGCCGGCAGCGTCGCGGACCGCGACGGCGCAGCGGTCGGCGTCGGGGTCGTTGGCGATGGCCAGGTCGGCGTCGGTGCGCTCGGCGAGCGCGACCAGTCGGTCCACCGCGCCCGGCTCCTCCGGGTTCGGGAAACTGACGGTGGGGAAGTCAGGGTCCGGCTCGGCCTGGTCGGGCACCACGCCGGGCGTCGGAAAACCGGCGGCGGCGAACGCGGCGGTGAGCACCGCCGCACCGACACCGTGCAGCGGGGTGTACGCCACGGTCAGCTCCCGGGGACCGCCCGGGGAGACGACACCGACCGCCCGCGCCACGTACGCGGCGACCAGGTCGTCGCCGAGCACTTGCCCGGCGGGGCCGAGCGGCACCTGAGCCAGCGGGCCGACCGCGCGGATGGCGGCCTCGATGCCGGCGTCGGCCGGCGGCACGATCTGCGCCCCGGCGCCCAGTTCTCCACCCAACTCGGCACCGAGGTACACCTTGTAGCCGTTGTCCTGCGGCGGGTTGTGGCTGGCGGTCACCATCACCCCGGCCACCGCCGACAGGTGACGCACCGCGTACGCGAGCACCGGGGTGGGCAGGGGGCGGGAGAGCAGCAGCGCGGGGCGGCCCGCCCCGGTGGCCACCTGGGCGGTGCGTTCGGCGAACTCGCGGGAGCCGCGCCGGGCGTCGTACCCGATCACCAGCGGGCCGGTGCCGCCCTGGGCGGCGAGCCAGGCGACCAGCCCGGCGGCGGCCTGGGTGACCACCGCGAGGTTCATCCCGTTGGGGCCGGCACGCAGCGGCCCGCGCAGGCCGGCCGTGCCGAAGGTCAGCGGCCCGGCGAACCTGTCCGCCAGCTCCGGCGCGCTGCCCGGCAGTTGGTCGAGCACCGCCCGCAGCTCCGCCCGACCGGCCGGGTCGGGATCGTCGGCGAGCCAGCGTTCGGCCCGCTCGCGGATGGTGTCGATGTCGCTGGTCTCCGCCGCCATGGCCTCTTGATAGCACGGCGACGGATCTCCACGGGCGTCTGCCCCGGCTCAGCCGGCCGACGTGAGCTGGAACGACTTGAGCATCTCCGCGTAGATCGGCTTGCTCTCCTCGAAGCGGGCGTCGGTCGAGGTCAGGTAGAACGAGTAGAGCCGGCCGTCGTGGGCGACCCCGTGCCAGATGCCGTGCCGCATCTCGTCGCCCTCGCCGCAGGTGTACTCGAACTCGGCCGAGGGCTTCCCGGCCAGCTCCTTCTCCGCCATGGCGACCTGGGTGTACGGCTTGGCGCAGGAGGCCGAGCGGGTCTTCAGCCCGTTCTCGGCCACCTCTGCCCAACGGGCCGAGGTGCCGCTCCACTTCTCGTTGAGGATGCGTACCCGACGGCCGCTGTCCTCCGGGTCGGTGTAGTCGATGTAGACCCCACCGGCCGGCGCGGCCCGCTTCCAGCCCTTGGGCACCAGCACTTGCACCCCGCGTGCCGAGTGCTCCTGCATCTCGATGCCGGGGCCTTCGTCCGCCGAGGCGGACGGCTCGGCGACCGGGGTGGTGGGCGTCTCATCGCCGCCGCTGGAGAAGGCCACGATGCCGATCAGCAGCAGCACCGCGAGGCCACCGGCCGCCGCCAGCTGCATCTTGCGTGGCCAGCCCTTCACGGTGTCGACCACCCGGGTGCCGGCGGCCTTCGCCCGGTCGACCGGGCTGCTGCCGCCACCTGGAGCCGGGGCCGGCGTGCCGTACGGCTGGTTCGGCGCGGCCGGCCACTGCGCGGCACCGTAGGCGCCGACCTGCTGCGTCGCGTCGGGCTGGGCACCGCCGTAGCCGCCGACCCGCTGGGTCGCCTCGGGCTGGGCGCCGTAGCCGCCGAGCTGCTGGGTGGCGTCCGGCCCGGCGCCGTAGCCGCCGATCCGCTGGGTCGCGTCGGGCTGCCCGCCGTAACCGAAGATCTCCGGCCCGACCCGCTGGGTGGTGTCCCCGCCGACCCGCTGGGTCGCCTCGGCGCCACCGTAGGTGCGGCCGGGCGGGGACATCGCGGCGCCCCGCTGCCCGGGACGGGCCAGGGCGTCGGCGCTGGTGTCCTCCATCGCGGCGGCGCCGGCCGCGGCAGCCTGGCCGGGACGTTCGCCCCGGCGCAGCGCGGCCAGCCGGTCGGTCAGCGACTCGCCGGGGCCCAGCATCGCCCGGCCGCCGATCTGCCCGGACGGGACCGGCTTCGCCGGCGCGGCCGGCGCGCTGATCGGTGCGGGCAGCGGCACCGGCATCACGGAATACTGGTCGGTCATCGAGTTGACCCCGGCGGCGCTGCTGCTCAGCGGGCCGGCCAGCAGCTCGCGCAGCATGGCGCGGGCGGTGTGCACGTCCAGCCGGCGGGCAGGATCCTTCTCCAGCAGACCCATCAGCACCCGGGTCAGCGGACCACTGCGCTGTGGCGGGGCGGGCGGATCCTCGACCACGGCGTGCATGGTCTCGATCGGGTCGCCCCGGTCGAAGGGCGGGCGGCCCTCCACGGCCGTGTAGAGCGTCACCCCGAGGGAGAACAGGTCGCTGGGCGGGCCGAACTCCTGCCCCATGGCCCGCTCTGGCGAGATGAAGTGCGGTGAGCCCAGCACCATCCCCGGGGTGGTGAGCTGCACGTCGGTGGGCATCCGGGCGACACCGAAGTCGGTAAGCACGCAGCGGCCGTCGGAGCAGATCAACACGTTGGCGGGCTTGACGTCGCGGTGCAGCACGCCGATCGCGTGCGCCACCTCGAGCGCGCCGAGCAGCGCAATGCCGATCTTGGCAACCACGCGCTGGGCGATCGGCCCGTCCTCGATCACCATGTCGGCGAGGCTGCGGGCGTCCAGCAGCTCCATCACGATCCAGGGGCGGCCGGCCTCGGTGACCACGTCGTACACCTGGACCACCGCCGGATGGGCGATGGCGGCGGCGGCGCGGGCCTCGCGCAGGGTGCGTTCGTACATCGCGTCGCGGTCGCTCGGCGCCAGGCCGGGCGGGAGGACGACCTCCTTGACCGCCACGTCACGGCGCAGCAGGGTGTCCGTGGCCCGCCAGACCGTACCCATGCCACCGTTGCCCACCGCCGAGCGCAGCGAGTACCGGTCACCGATGACGGTGCCGGGTGTCGCGCGTCCGTTGGTGGGAGTGCTGACTGGTCCGCCGCTCCACGTCGGGATCTGAGTCACAGAAAAGCCACCGGGGGAAGTCGAGAGGGCTGGGACACAACCCCCCTATCTTGCTGGTTCAGACGCCCGATGCGAAAGCCGGCGCGGCGGACGTTTCCAGTACTCGACGGTACGTGTGCAGCCACTCACCTCTTGTCGTGCCTTGTCGCGGCCGGGCGACGCGGTGTGCGGTATCCCTCACCCGCCACCCGTTCCACCCGTCCTACCATCCGGTGATGAGCGAACGGCGGTCAAGCGAGTCCGGTTTCCCGATCAAGGGCGTCTACACGGCCGACGACCTTCCCGGCGACCTGGACTCCCGCCTCGGCGGGCCGGGCGAGTTCCCGTACACCCGTGGGGTCTACCCCACCATGTACACCTCCCGCCCGTGGACCATGCGTCAGTACGCCGGCTTCGGTACCGCCACCGAGTCCAACGCGCGTTACCACCAGTTGTTGCGGGCCGGGACGATGGGCCTGTCGGTCGCCTTCGACCTGCCCACCCAGATGGGGTACGACTCCGACGACCCGATCGCGCACGGCGAGGTGGGCAAGGTGGGCGTGGCCATCGACTCCATCGAGGACATGCGACTGCTGTTCGACGGCATCCCGCTGGACAAGGTCTCCACCTCGATGACGATCAACGCGCCCGGCTCGGTGCTGCTGCTGCTCTACCAACTCGTCGCCGAAGAGAACGGCGTGCCGGGTTCGGCGCTCAACGGCACCATCCAGAACGACATCCTCAAGGAGTACATCGCCCGGGGGACGTACATCTTCCCGCCGAAGCCCTCGTTGCGGCTGGTCGCCGACACCTTCGGCTACTGCCGCAGCGAGGTGCCGAAGTGGAACACCATCTCGATCTCCGGCTACCACATGGCCGAGGCCGGCGCGTCGCCCGTGCAGGAGATCGCGTTCACGCTGGCCAACGGCGTGGAGTACGTCCGGGCCGCGATCGCCGCCGGGCTGGCCGTGGACGACTTCGCCCCCCGGCTGTCGTTCTTCTTCGTCGCGCGTACCACCCTGCTCGAAGAGGTGGCGAAGTTCCGGGCGGCCCGGCGGATCTGGGCCCGCCTGATGCGCGACGAGTTCGGGGCGAAGAACCCGAAGTCGATGATGCTGCGCTTCCACACCCAGACCGCGGGCGTGCAGTTGACCGCCCAGCAGCCCGAGGTGAACCTGGTCCGGGTGGCGGTGCAGGGGCTCGGCGCGGTGCTCGGCGGCACCCAGTCGCTGCACACCAACAGCTTCGACGAGGCGATCGCGCTGCCCACCGAGAAGGCGGCCCGGTTGGCGCTGCGTACCCAGCAGGTGCTGGCGTACGAGACGGATCTCACCGCCACTGTCGACCCGTTCGCCGGCTCGTACGTGGTCGAGGCGATGACCGCCGAGATCGAGACGGCGGCCGACGCGCTGATGGCCCGGGTCTTCGAGCACGGGTCGGCGGTGGACGCGATCGAGGTCGGCTTCCAGAAGCGGGAGATCGAGCAGTCCGCGTACCGGATCGCGCAGGAGATCGACTCGGGCGAGCGGGTGGTGGTCGGGCTCAACCGCTTCGCGATCGACGCCGAGGAGCCGTACGAGCCGCTGCGGGTCGATCCGGCGATCGAGGCGGCCCAGGCCGAGCGGCTGGCGAAGCTGCGGGCCGAGCGGGACTCCGCCGCCGTGGAGCGGGCGCTTGTCGAGTTGCGGGAGACCGCCTCGGGCACCGGCAACGTGCTCCACCCGATGAAGGCGGCGCTGCGCGAGCGGGCCACCGTCGGTGAGGTGTGCGGGGCGCTCCGCGAGGTCTGGGGCCGCTACCAGCCCACCGACCGGTTCTGACCCCGGTCGGTTCGTCACGGCAACGCACGGTCCGCCGCCGCCGGGCGCGGCAGTTGTCGCGGGGACGTCACGGCCCAGTCGTCGCGCAGCGTGTCGAACCGGCGTTGCCCGGGTACTCCGCTCGCGGTGATCACGTGGACGCACACGGTGTGCGGTCGGACGGCTGCCCTGCGTGTGAACGTCCACGGGTGATCGTTGCCGATGGTGGTCGGGTAATTGTCGTACGGTCAGTTCATCGGCGCGACTAATGCGACAATTCGGAACGGCGACGATGGTTTCGGGAAGATTCTCAGTGTCCGGCGAACGATTACGCGTTGTAGGAGGTGAGGGGCGGATGAGGGCTCATGACCACGATCTACCTGCTGTCCCGCTCACCTACGGACGCTCTCAGCAGGGCATACGTGACGCTGCGCGGTCCGATCATCACCGGAACGAGGTTGCGCAGAGTTACCGTCGGGGGTCTACGCTGTCTGCTGTTCCCGATGATCCATCCATTTCTAGTGATCGAAGAGAATTCGACGTGACGAGTGCGTTGACGATGCCGACCGGTCACCAACTGGCGCCGTCCTGGCCGGATGCGCCGACCGGTTCCCAGCCCCTGCCCTTCGAGTTGGACCACCTGCTCGCCCTCCGGGTACCGGGCCTGATCGCCACGCGCCGTCACATCCACTCGCACCCGGAGCTGTCCGGCGCGGAATTCGAGACCGCGGCCCTCATCGCCCGGGAACTCTCCCTGGCCGGGTTGCAGCCGCGAATGCTGCCCAAGGGCAACGGGGTGATCTGCGACATCGACGGCCGTCCGGACGGGCCGGTGATCGCGCTGCGCGCCGACATCGACGCGTTGCCGCTGACCGACGTCAAGGACGTGCCGTACCGCTCCACGGTCGACGGGGTCTGCCACGCCTGCGGCCACGACGTGCACACCACGGTCATGTTGGGCGTCGGCATGCTGCTCGCGCAGCTGGCCGACCTGGGCGAACTGCCCGGCCGGGTGCGGCTGATCTTCCAGCCCGCCGAGGAGATCCTGCCCTGCGGCTCGCTGGAGGTGATCGAGGCCGGCGGCCTCGACGACGTGGTGCAGATCTTCGCGTTGCACTGCGACCCGAACCTGCCCGTCGGTCAGGTGGGTCTGCGGGTCGGCCCGATCACCGCCGCCGCCGACAACGTCACCGTCCGGCTCACCGGCCCGGGTGGCCACACCGCCCGCCCGCACCTGACCGTGGACCTGGTGGACGCGCTCGGTCGGCTGATCACCGAGGTTCCGGCACTGGTCAGCCGCCGGGTGCCGGCGAACAGTGGACTGCTGCTCGTCTTCGGTCACGCCTCCGCGGGCACCCGGTACAACGTCATCCCGTCCGAGGCGTCCGCCTCCGGCACCCTGCGGGTGATGGACCGCGACACCTGGGAGCTGGCACCGAAGATCGTTTCTCAGGTGGTCCGGGACGTCATCGCACCCACCGGGGCCACCGTCGACCTGGAGTACCTGCGCGGTCGTCCACCGGTCTGCAACGACGCACGGGCCATCGGGGTGCTGAACGCGGCCACCGCAGCCGCGCTCGGCCCGGAGGGCATCGCGGAGACCCCGCAGAGCATGGGCGGCGAGGATTTCTCCTGGTATCTGGAGTACGTCCCCGGTGCCCTGGCCCGACTCGGGGTCGGCCGCTCCGGGCCGAACGTCGATCTGCACCGGGCGTCGTTCGACGTGGACGAACGGGCCATCCCGGTGGGCGTACGGCTCATGGTGCAGACCGCGCTCCAGGCACTGGCGGCGGCGCGCTGACACCCGGCGGTGGCGGGGTGCCGCTCGGTGCGACCAGGGCCGGCACCCCGGGTCGGTTCCGGCGGCGACGGCGGGCCAGCCACCACAGCGCCCCCAGCGGTACGCCGAAGACCAGCAGCCACGGCAGGATCGCACCCAGCACGGTGAGCAGGACGGTCATCGAGGACAGGAAGACCTGCCAGCCGCCCTTGAGCCCCACCAGGAAACCGATCTCGGTCTCCTCCTCGGGGGTCGTGACGCCGGGCCCGACCAGGGTGACCGTGATGGTGGACAGCGCGGTGAGGTCGCTCAGCCGCCGCTTCTTCGCCTCCAGCGAGGCGAGGTCGGCCTCCCGCCGGGCCAGTTCGTTCTCGATGCTCACCAGATCGCTTATCGAGTTGGCCTGGGCGAGCAGTCGTCGCGCACTCTCCACCCGGGCCCGCTGGCTGGCGATCCGGGCGTCGAGGTCGATGGTCTCCTCGGTGACGTCCTGCGTACCGATCTCCCGGCGCTCCGGGGTGCCGAGACCCGCCAGCTCCTCCACGACCGCGTAGAACCGCTCCGCTGGCACCCGCAGTTCGAGGTCGGCCACCGCGTCGGCGTCGGAGCTGCGGCGTTGGTCCCCGCCGACGAAGCCGCCGGCCCGGGTGGCCGCCGCGACGGCGTCCCGGGCGGCGACGTCCACATCGTTCACCTGCACCCGCATCGATCCCGTGTAGATGATGGACCGCTTGTCGACCCGGGTGTCCGTCGCCGCGCCGGCACCGCCCTGGGCGTTACCGGGCGCGGCGGCCTCGCCGGGCGCAACGGCGGCACCCTCCCGGGCCGGTGCCTCGGCGTCGGCCGCGGTGCCGGCCGCCCCTGAGTCGTCTCCGCCGCCACTCCCGCAGGCGGCGAGCATCAGCAGCGCAGCAAGTGTCGCCACCGCCGTGGTCCCGTGCCGGCGGGCTCTTCGCATTCCCATCCCCGTTCCCCTCTCTGCTGCCCGAACAGGCAATGGCTCGGACGCCACACACCACCGCACGGGTTCCGGCAGACTGCGCTCAGGACGTCACGAATCGATATGGGAGGGATCACGATGCGGCTCACCAAGTACGCCCACTCGTGCCTGCGGGTCGAGCACGACGGGGGAGTGCTGGTCATCGATCCAGGAATGTTCAGTGAGCCGGCGGTGGCGTTGGACGGAGCCGACGCGGTGCTGATCACCCACGAGCACCCGGATCACCTCGACGTGGCGGCGGTGAACCGGCAGTTGGCGCGGCGTCCCTTCGTCATCCACGGTCCGGCGTCGCTGGCCGGCGCGCTCGGCGACGCGGCCGATGTGCTGCGCCCGGTGACCCCGGGGGAGTCCTTCACCGCCGCCGGGATCCCGGTACGCGCCCAGGGTGGCCGGCACGCGGTGATCCATCCCGACATCCCCGTGATCGACAACCTCGGTTATCTGCTCAACGACGTCGTCTACCACCCGGGCGACGCGCTGTTCGTCCCGGACGACGTCCAGGTCGACACCCTTTTCGCCCCGATCCACGCCCCCTGGTCGAAGTTCTCCGAGGTGGTCGACTTCATCCGGGCGGTGGCCCCGCGCCGGGTCTTCGCGCTGCACGACGCCCTGCTCAACGACAACGGTTACGCGGTGCTCGACCGGCAGTACACGGCGCTGTCCGGCAGCGAGTACCAGCGGCTGGAGCCGGGCAGCCGGATCGACGGCTGAGCCGATGCCCGGCCCCCCATCCGACCTCGTCGAGCAGCTGTACCGCACGCCGCCGGACCGGTTCGTCGCTGCCCGGGACGACGCCGCCGCGCAGGCCCGCCGGGCCGGTGACCCGCGTACCGCCCGGGAGATCGCCCGGCTGCGCCGGCCCACCGTCGCCGCCTGGTTGGTCAACCTGCTGGCGCTGGAGCGACCGGAGCTGGTGGCCGAGCTGGCGGAGCTGGCCGAAGCGCTGCGGGAGGCCCAGCGCGAGCTGCGCGGCCCGCGCCTGCGCGAGCTGTCCGCGCAGCGGCGGGCGGTGGTCGGCGCGCTGGTCGCCGAGGTACGCCGGCTCGCCGCCGGCGTCGAGGGTGCCCCGTCGGGCGGGAAGCTGCCGCTGGCCGAGGTCGAAGCGACACTCAACGCCGCGCTCTCCGACGTCGAGGTGGCCGAGCAGGTGCGTTCCGGGAGACTGCTGCGCCCGGCCCACTACGCCGGGTTCGGCGAGGTGCCCCGGCCACAGTTGCGTCTGGTGACCGGCGGCGAGGAACCGCCGCCCGCCGCCCCGGTCCGGCAGCGTCCGCCGGACCGGGGAGCGTTACGGGCCGAACAGGCACAGCGGGCCGCCCGCGCCGAACGCTCCCGTCGCCGCAAGGCGTTGGAGAAGGAGCTGGACCGGGCGCGTTCCGACCAGGAACGGGCCGAGACGGACCTGGCCGGCGCGGTCGCGGCCGAACGCGACGGGGTGGCCGCGCTGGACGCCGTCGAGGCGGAACTGGCCGAACTGGAACGTCGCCGGGCCGTCGCCGAGCAGGAACTCAGCCGGTCCCGGCTGGCCCGTCGGGCCGCCGAACGGTCGGTCAGCACCGCCCGGCGACGGGCCGGCGAGGTGGAGGCCGCAATGGAGGCGTTGGACGCCGAGGAGGGGGATGCCGACTCCGACGGTTGACCGGCAGACTGGTCCCCCATGGACGGACCTTCGGGCGGATCCTTCACGTACGGACCTTCGGGTGGACCCCTCCCGGGCGGGTCGGGATGACGCCGGAGCAGGTCGCGGCGGCGAGCAAACCCGCGGTGCTCGCCCTCGGCGAGGCGTACACCCGGTGCCCCACCACGCTGCGTCGGGCCCGCCTGCTCGGCATCTCCGGGTGGGCCTTCTACGTCACCGGGCGGGCCGGCGCGCTGGGTGACGTGCGGGCCGAGACAGTCGCGGCTGCCCTCGGCTTCATCGCCCCCGACGCCGTGGCCGACGGCTGGGACGCCGCCGCCCGTGCGGTCCGCCCGTCCGAGGTGGCCGCCGCCAGCCTTGCCGAATGTTGCCGGTGGGGCGAGGAGGTCCTGGGTGACCTGCCCCGCGTCGACCGACTCGCGGTGCTTGTGGAACGGGCCGTCGCGGCGGCCGATGCCAGCGCGATGCCACTGTTCGCGGCGTGGCGGGCCATGCCGTCGGACGCGGCGACCACCGGTGCCCGGGCCGCCGCCGGCCTACGCCTGCTGCGCGAACATTTCACCGGTGCGCACCTGGTGGCCGTACGCGCCAGCGGGATGACCCCGCTGGAGGCGGTGCTGGCCGGGCCTGAGGGGGCCAGCGGCGCGATGGCCTGTGGCTGGCCGCCGCCGTACCCGCCGGTCGGACCGTTGGTGCGGCGGCGGCTGTGGGCCGAGGCGATGACCGACCGGCTCGTCGCGCCCGCGTTCACGGCGCTCGGCCCGGCCGACGGTGCGGAACTGGTCGAGTTGTTGACCCTGGCGCGGACCCACACGCAGGGGTGAGACCCGCCCATCCTGGGACGATCTCCCCGCAACCCGGGGTCGCCGCCCGCGGCCACCACGCCCGGTAGCAGACTGGGGAGGTGGGAGACGAGCTACGCCGAGGCGGTACCGGTGGGTCGGGACCGCAGCTCGATGACGTAGTCGTCCGGCGCGCCCGCCTTCTCGGCGGCGTTGGCGATCTCGGAGAGATACCAGGACGTGGGCAGGCCGCCCTCGTAGCCGTCGAAGACGTAGACCCAGGCGGTCACGTCGCCGTCGAGGGTCGAGACGCGGACGGTCAGCTTCCGGTACGTGCCGGAGGTGACGCCCTCGATCTCGTCCAGCTGAGCCGCGTCGTACGGGTGGATGTCGTAGAGCGCCACGAACACCCGGTCGCCGGGCGACTCGACGACAGTGCTGACCGCGCCCTCCCAGCCGATGACGTCTTCGCCGGCGAAGGTGAGCCGCCAGCCTTCCAGCCAGCCGATGCCCACCATCGGGGAATGCGGGCAGTAGGCGCGCATTCGAGCGGGGTCCAGGTTCGAGCCGTAGGCGGCGTAATGACGCACGGCGATGACGATAGCCCGGTCGGCGCGTGGGGGAGAATACGACGGTGCGTGTCGGACGCGTCGGGGAGAAGAAAGTCACTGTGAGCATGGAGGAAGGGCGGTCGTGGTGAGCCGGATCGTGATCATCGGCGGGGGGCCGGCGGGCTACGAGGCGGCACTGGTGGCGGCCCAGTTGGACGCCGACGTGACGGTCGTGGAGGCCGAGGGCGCCGGTGGCGCCTGCGTGCTGTCGGACTGCGTGCCGTCGAAGACCTTCATCGCCAGCTCCGAGGTGGTGACCGGCTACCGCGACACCGAGGTGTTCGGGGTGCACTCCGACGGCCTGGAGGCGGTCACCGTCGACGCCCAGGCGGTCAACGACCGGGTCAAGCGGCTCGCTCTGGCACAGTCCGCCGACATCCACGCGAAGCTGGTCAAGGCCGGAGTCACCTTCGTGTCCGGGCGCGCCCGCCTCGGCGAGGACACGCTCGGGCACACCCACCGGGTGATCGTCACGCCGGACGGTGCGGAGGCCGCGTACGCCATCGACGCCTCCACCGTGCTGATCGCCACCGGTGCCACCCCGCGCCAACTGCCCACCGCGCTGCCCGACGGCGAGCGCATCCTGACCTGGCGACAGGTCTACGACCTGCCCGAGCTGCCCGAGCATCTGATCGTGGTCGGTTCCGGTGTCACCGGTGCCGAGTTCGCCAGCGCGTACCTCGCGATGGGGGTCGAGGTGACCCTGGTCTCCAGCCGCGACCGGGTGATGCCGCACGAGGACGCCGACGCCGCGCAGGCGATCGAGCGGGTCTTCCGGACCCGGGGCATGAGCATCCTGAACAACTCCCGAGCCGAGAGCGTCCGGCGCACCGGCGACGGTGTCGAGGTCGAGCTCTCCGACGGCCGGACGGTCTCCGGGTCCCACGCGTTGATCGCGGTCGGTTCGATCCCCAACACCGCCGAGCTGGGTCTGGCCGAGTACGGCGTCGAGCTGGCCCGGGGCGGCTACGTGACGGTGGACCGGGTCTCCCGGACCAACGTGCCCGGCATCTACGCGGCCGGCGACTGCACCGGGGTGCTGCCGTTGGCCAGCGTCGCCGCGATGCAGGGCCGGATCGCGATGTGGCACGCGCTCGGTGAGGCGGTCCGGCCGCTGCGGCTGCGTACCGTCTCCGCGAACGTCTTCACCGACCCGGAGTTGGCCACGGTCGGGGTCTCGCAGGACGAGGTGGACGCCGGCAAGGTGCCGGCGCGTCAGGTGATGCTGCCGCTGGGTGGCAACGCCCGGGCGAAGATGGACGAGATCCCGGACGGTTTCGTGAAGCTGTTCTGCCGACCGGCCAGCGGCCAGGTGATCGGCGGAGTGGTGGTCGCACCGAAGGCCAGCGAACTGATCATGCCGATCACGTTGGCGGTGGAGAACAACCTCACCGTCAACGAGCTGGCGCAGACCATCACCATCTACCCCAGCCTCTCCGGCTCCGTCACCGAAGCGGGTCGCCAACTGATGCTCCACGAGCTGGAGTAGGCGGCGACCACGGTGAGCAGGGCCACCTCGGCGAGGATGAGGGCCCGTTCGATCAGGCCGTAGTAGGCGCGGTCGCCCGGGTAGGCGGACCAGGCCATCACGACGGCCAGCAGCAGGCTGGTCACGGTCAGGGCGCGCAGCCAGCGCCCGGCACGGGTGCCGGCGGGCAGCCGGGCGGCGAGCAACCAGCCGGCGATCGGCAGCGCCAGGAACGCGACCACCGAGGCGTACCGGTGCACGTAGGCGGCTGTGTCCATCTCGGTGCCCGGCGGGTTGGTCGGCACCAGGCCCGAGACCAGCAGCCCACCCGCCCAGACCGCCAACAGCCACTCGGCGGCCCGACCCCGGCCACCGTCGCTCGTCGCGGTGCCGAACGCCCTGCCTGCCTTCGGCCCGACGGCCCGCCGCGTGGCGGTGACGGATCGCGGACCGTCCGGCGGGCTGAGCCGACCGAGCGTCGGGATGAGCACGGCGGAGGCGGCGGCGAGCAGCAGCATGGCGATGTGGATGATCTCGCCCGAGTCGGAGACGGCGTAGTCGCTGACGGTCAGGCTGACCGGGTCGAGGTCGCTGACCCCGGCATGACCGATGACGGTGAGCACCGCCGCGAGGACGATTCCACCGAGGGCCAGTGCACCGCTGTTCCGGATTGCAGGCATGCTTCAGCCTGTCGTCGTGGGCACCTCAGGCGGATCCGGGACGAGCACCGAAATCCGACCCCGGGACCACCCCGACCGCCCATCCGGATTTCCCCGGGTGTCCGCACTAGTCGACGGGCGTCTCGGCCGGGGTCGAGTTCAGCCGTGCGGTGACGGACGCCAACGCCCAGCCGGCCAACGCGAAGCCGGCGGCGGCCACCGCCGCGACGACCACCATCCGCCAGCCGGAACCGGTCAACGCCGCCCCGCCCAGGTGCCCCACCAGCCCGCCGTAGGACGCCCAGCCTCCGGCCGCGACGCCGGCAGCGGGCAGAAAGTGCCGGACCGGGTACCGGCTGCGGCCGGCGGCGAAGCAGGCGGCCATCCGGCCACCCGGCACGAAACGGCAGAGCAGAATCATCATCGGCCCGGGACGGCGCAGACCCCGGGTCAGGCGCCCGGCGATGCCGCGGGCTCGACCAGCCCCCACCGGCCGCAGCGGCCGGCGTCCCGACGCGTACCGACCGAGCAGGTAGCAGGCCAGATCCCCGGCGAGTACGCCGAGCGCGCCGACGGCGACGGTCGTCGGCAGGTTCAGCCCGCCGTACACGGTGAGTGCGCCGCCGGTGAGCATCAGCAGCTGGGTGGGTACCACCGGCACGAAGGCGTCCACGGCCAGCAGGGTGAAGAGCGCGAGGTACGCCAGTTGGGGCGATGCCACCTGGGTGAGCAGTTCGGGCACCGGGCCACCTCGCGGAATTCTCCGAATGGACGTACCGAGCCTGACGCGGTGTCCGGGGTCACCCGCAACCGGCCCTGGCCGGCCGTGACCACTGACACCTCGCCCGGGCGGCGGCGGGCCACCGATCCCACCGCAGCATATCGATGAAGGTTGACGGCGAGGCGCGGTCGCCGAAATCTCCTCCAGCGGCGTACCGTTGTCGGCGCGCGGCCCGGCGAGCGTCGGGTCCCCCGTTCCTGACGCCCGGGCCGCCGCCGGGCCGCTGGCAGGTCCCGTGCCAGCGGCCCGGTCAAATGAGGTGCGGCGGCGCGCGGGGCGGGCGTACGCTCCGCGCATGTGCAGTGCGCTGCTGACGACGACGCCGGGGAAGCCTGGCGCGCCGCACTGACGTCTTCGTCTACCGAGTGCCCCGGGCGATCCGCCCGGGGCACTCGTGCGTCGTGGGGCAGGGGTCGTGTCGGGGCGTACGACCAAGGAGCCTTGACATGATCGACCACCGCCGGCTGGGCCGGGACCTGGACCTGTTCGCCACCGACCCGCTCTCCGGGGCCGGCCTGCCGATCTGGCTGCCGGCCGGTGCCGCCGCCCGGCATGCCGTCGAGGAGTACCTGCGTGATCTGGAGCGCCGGGCCGGCTACCAACAGGTGTACACCCCGCCGCTGGGACGACGGGAGCTGTTCGAGGTCTCCGGGCATCTCGGTTACTTCGCCGCCGAGATGTTCCCGGCGATGCGACTGGGGGAGGGCGACGACGAGGTGATGCTCCGTCCGGCGCTCTGCCCGCACCACGCCCTGGTCTACCGGTCCCGTGGGCGTTCCTACCGGGAACTGCCGCTGCGCGTCTCGGAGATCGGGGGCATGTACCGGGCGGAACGCTCGGGAGTACTCGGCGGACTCTCCCGGGTACGCGCCATCACCCTCAACGACGCGCACAACTTCTGCGCCCTTGAGCAGGTCGGCCAGGAGGTGTCGGAGATCCTGCGGCTGATCCGGGCCGCGCACGCGGCGCTGGGCGTGCGGCCGGCGGGCGTACGGCTGTCGCTGCGCGGGTCGGGGGAGAAGTACGTCGGCGACGACGCGCAGTGGGCGCGGGCCGAGGACCTGCTCCGCGCCGCCCTCGACGGCGTGCCGTACGCCGAGGCACCGGGCGAGGCCGCCTTCTACGGCCCGAAGATCGACATTCAGGTGCGGGACGCGGCCGAGCGCGAGTACACCCTCTCCACCGTCCAGCTCGACTTCGACAAGCCGGAGCGTTTCGACCTGTCGTACACCGACGCCGATGGTGAACGACGGCGTCCGGTGATGGTGCACCGCAGCCTCGCCGGCAGCATGGAGCGACTCTTCGCGTACCTGATCGAGGTGCACGGGGGTGCCTTCCCGCCCTGGTACGCCCCCGTGCAACTGGTCGTCCTGCCGGTCGGCGACGGTCAGGCCGACGCCGCGACCGACCTGGCCCGGCGGGCCACCGAGGCGGGACTGCGGGCCGAGGTCGACCACAGCGGGTCGCTCGGTGCCCGGGTCCGCGACGCGGTGCGCCGCCGGATCCCGTATGTCGGCGTGCTGGGCGCCCGGGAGGCGGCCGACGGCCGGGTGGCGTTGCGGTTGCGGGACGGCCGCTCCTTGCCGCCGCAGCCGGCGGCCGAGGCGATCGGACTGATCAGCGCGGTGGTGGCCGCTCGCTCCGGAGACCTGCTGCCGGCCCGTTGAGGCCGACGGTCGCGGTCGGATCCAGTTGACGGACCGACCGCGACCGCGGTGGCGGGTGGCGGTGGACGCCGGCTCACGGTCCGACCGCGACCGCGACCGTGGCGGCGAGGAACACCAGTTGCAGCGCGGTACGGACGCCGAGCGGAGTGACCGGGCGTCCGGCCAGGGTGAGCCGGCGGCGGGCGGCGGAGACGTTCGCCGGGAACATGGCCAGCAGCAGCAGGGTCAGCCCGGCGGCGGCCCAGCGGGCGGTGGCCGGCACGAGCAACCCGACCGCCCCCGCGAGTTCCAGCACCCCGGTCACCGTGACCAGCAGCTCCGGGCGTGGCAGCCGGGGCGGCACCATGGCGATCAGGTCCTGCCGCCGAGGGCCGACGAAATGCACCATCCCGGTCATGACGAACATGAGCGCCAGCCCGATCCGCAGCGCCGGATGCCATCCGTCGAGCGCGGCGATCCCGGCCAGGCCGGCCAGCCGGGCGAGCGCGGTGCCGGCGACCAGAGCGATCAGCGGAGCCATCGATACCTCCTCAACTGCAAATCTTGTCGGTGTCAAGATTGCCCCCGGCGGGCGCATCTTGTCAATGACAAGATAAGCTTGGGTGATGAGCGACACCCGCGGCTACCACCACGGCGACCTGCGCCGCACCCTGCTCACCGCGGCCGTGCAGGCGATCGAGGAGTCAGGTCCGGCGGCGCTGAGCCTGCGCGATCTGGCCCGCCGGGCCGGCGTCTCGCACGCCGCACCGGCACACCACTTCGGTGAGCGTGCCGGCCTGTTCACCGCGATCGCGGTGCAGGGTTTCGACACCCTCGCCGACGCGCTCGCCGGGGCCGGCGACGAGCTGCTGGATCTCGGGGTGGCGTACGTGAAGTTCGCCGTCGGGCATCGCGCTCACTTCGAGGTGATGTTCCACCCCGATCTCTACCGGACCGACGACGCCGAACTGCGGGCCGCCCGGGAACGCTCCGGCGCCGTCCTGCGCGCTGGACTGGCGCACCGGTCCGGCCGTCCCACGCCGGCCGCCGACGGGCCGCAGGAAGACGTGCTGGCGGCCTGGTCGATCGTGCACGGCTTCGCCACCCTCTGGCTGGCCGGTGCACTCCCCGCCGGGTTGGGTGAGGACCCGGGTGACGCCGCCCGGTCGGTGATCCGGCATCTCTTCACACCGGCCCCGGGCACCGACTGACGACGTTCAGTCGGTGCCCGGCCTTGACCTCACCAACTGGTCGGCAGCGGCATTCCCTCGGTGTAGCCGGCGGTGCTCTGGACGCCGATCAGCACCCGCTCGTGGAACTCGTCGAGGGTGCGCGCACCGGCGTAGGTGAAGGCGCTCCGCACTCCCGAGATGATCTCGTCGATCAGGTCCTCCACGCCGGGACGGACCGGATCGAGATACATCCGGGCCGACGAGATGCCCTCCTCGAAGATCGCCTTGCGGGCGCGGTCGTAGGGGCTGTCGTCGCCGGTCCGCGCGCTGACCGCCCGTGCCGAGGCCATGCCGAAACTCTCCTTGTAGCGCCGGCCCTCCTCGTCGGTGAAAAGGTCACCGGGGGACTCGTAGGTGCCGGCGAACCACGAGCCGATCATCACGTTGGACGCCCCGGCGGCCAGCGCCAGGGCCACGTCCCGCGGATGCCGCACCCCGCCGTCAGCCCAGACGTGGCGGCCCAGGGCCCGGGCGGCCGCCGCGCAGTCCAGTACCGCCGAGAACTGCGGCCTACCGACCCCGGTCATCATCCGGGTGGTGCACATCGCGCCCGGACCGACCCCGACCTTGATGATGTCGGCACCCGCGTCGACCAGATCGCGTACCCCGTCGGCGGTGACCACGTTGCCGGCCGCCACCGGCACGGCCGGGTCGAGACCGCGTACCGTCCGCAGGGCCGAGATCATCCGCTCCTGGTGGCCGTGGGCGGTGTCCACGACCAGGGTGTCCACCCCCGCCTCCAGCAGGGCCTTCGCCTTGCCCGCCACGTCGCCGTTGATGCCCACCGCCGCCGCGATCCGGAGTCGACCGTGGGCGTCCACCGCCGGCCTGTAGAGCGTCGCCCGCAGCGCACCGGGGCGGGTGAGTACGCCGACCAGCCGGCCCGCGTCGTCCACCACCGGCGCCAGCCGCCGCCGGCCCGCCGAGAGCCGGTCGAAGCCGGTACGCGGATCCGCGTCGACGGGCACGGTGTGCAACTCGGTCGACATCACGTGCCGCAGCTGGGTGAACCGGTCCACGCTGACGGTGTCGGCCTCGGTCACCACCCCCATCGGGCGGCCGTCGTCGTCCACCACGATCACCGCGCCGTACGCCCGCTTGGGGAGCAGGTGGATGGCGTCACCGACGGTGTCGTTCGGGCCCAGCGCGATCGCCGTGTCGTGCACCAGGTGTCGCTGCTTGACCCAGGCGACCACCTCCGCCACCACGTCGATCGGGATGTCCTGCGGGATCACCGCGATGCCGCCGCGTCGGGCCACCGTCTCGGCCATCCGCCGGCCGGCGACCGCCGTCATGTTCGCCACCACCAGCGGGATGGTGGTACCCGTGCCGTCGCCGGTGGCCAGATCCACGTCGAGCCGCGAACCCACCTCCGAGCGGGCCGGAGCCATGAAGACGTCGTTGTAGGTCAGGTCGTAGCCGGGATTCACACCGTTGAGGAACCGCACCCGGCCATCATTGCTCAACCGAGCACCAGTGCCACCGCCACTGCGATCATCACCACCGCGATCACGCCGTCGAGCACCTGCCAGACCCGCCTGCGTGCGAGCAGTGGCGCGAGCCGGTACGCGCCCGCACCGAGTGCCGCGAACCAGAGCACGCTGGCCGTTGTCGCGCCCACACCGAACAGCCACCGGTGCGGGTGCTGCTGGGCGATCCCGCCGAGCAGCAGCACCGTGTCGAGGTAGACGTGCGGGTTGAGGTACGTGAAGGCGAGACAGGCCAGCAGCGTCGGGCCGAGCCGGGCCGGTGGCCGGTCGGCCGGCGTCAGCGCGGCGGGACGCAACGCCCGGCGGGCGGCGAGTGCCGCGTACCCGAGGAGGAAGGCCGCCCCACCCCAACGGATCGCGGTGAGCAGGACCGGACGTCCGGCCACGATCGAGCCCACCCCGGCGATGCCCACGCCGATCAGCAGCGCGTCGGAGAGCGCGCAGGTCAACACCACCGGCACCACGTGCTCCCGGCGCAGGCCCTGACGCAGCACGAAGGCGTTCTGCGCGCCGATGGCGACGATGAGGGCGATGGACAGGGAGAAACCGGCAACGACGGAGGTGAGCATGTGACCGACGGTAGAAGCGCCTCGTTTCCTGAGTCCAGCTAAAGGTTCTTCATCTTATTAAGGTCAGCTACATGGACGGTCTCGACTCCACCCAGCTCCGTACGCTCGCGACCATCGTCTCGGAGGGCAGCTTCGAGGCGGCGGCCCGGCTGCTGCACGTCACGCCTTCGGCGGTCAGTCAACGGATCAAGGCGCTGGAGGAGACCGTCGGGCAGGTGCTCGTCCGCCGCCACCGGCCCTGTGACGCCACCGAGGCCGGTCGCCCACTGCTGCGCCTGGCCGGCCAGCTCGCGCTGCTGGAACGGGAGGCGCTGGCCGACGCCCGGGGGCCGCTCGGCGGCGACCGGGGACGCACCCGGGTCGCCATCGTGGTCAACGCCGACTCGCTCGCCACCTGGTTCCCCGCCGCGCTCGCCCGGCTGCCCGACCAGCCGGAGTTGTCCTTCGACATCCGGCAGGACGACCAGGACCACACCGCCGAACTGCTGCGCGCCGGCACGGTCACCGCCGCGGTGACCGCCCAGCGCGAAGCGGTGCAGGGCTGCCGGGTACGCCGGCTCGGCGCGATGCGCTACCGCGCCCTGGCCGCACCCGCGCTGGCGGACCGCTGGTTCGCCGACGGGTTGACCCGGGCGTCGGCCGCCGCCGCGCCGGTGGTGGTCTTCGACCGCAAGGACCGCATCCAACACCGCTTCCTGCGTACGGTGACCGGGCGCGCCCTCGACCCGCCCGTGCACTACGTGCCGTCGGTTCCGGCCTTCAACGAATCGATCCGGCTGGGACTCGGCTGGGGGCTGATGGCGGAACAGCTAGCCGACGCCGACGTGGCCGCCGGGCGCTGCGTGGACATCGCCCCCGGCCGGGTGCTGGACGTCCCGCTGTACTGGCAGCACTGGCGGCTCGACTCGCCGGTGCTGACCGCGCTGACCGCCGCCGTCTGCGCCGTTGCCGCGGAAACCCTCCGCTGACCGCCGCCGGTCACACCTCAGGCGATGGTGCAGATCGCCGCACCGGCGGTGATCACCGCGCCGACCTCAGCCGACAGTCCGCTCACCGTACCGGCCTTGTGGGCGTGCAGCGGCTGCTCCATCTTCATCGCCTCCAGCACCACCACCAGGTCACCCTCGGCGACCGTGTCGCCGTCGGCGACGGCGATCTTGACGATCGTGCCCTGCATCGGTGAGGTGAGCGAATCACCGCTCGCCGCCGCGCCGGCCGTGGTCCCGCCACCCCGGCGGGTGGGCTTGCGCGCGGCTGGCGCGGCAGCGACCGTACCGGCGCCGAGACCGGCGGGAAGGCTCACCTCCAACCGCTTGCCGCCCACCTCGACCACGACGGTCTCGCGCTCCGCCGGGCCCGCAAGAGCCCCGGCTGCGGCGGTGAACGGCGGCACGGTGTTGTCGAACTCCGTCTCGATCCATCGGGTGTGCACGCTGAACGGTTCGGCGGTGAACGCCGGATCGCGCACCACCAGACGGTGGAAGGGCAGCGCCGTGGCCATCCCCTCGACCACCATCTCGTCAAGCGCCCGGCGGGCCCGCTCCAACGCCTCGGTCCGGGTTTCACCGGTGATGATGACCTTGGCGAGCAGGGAGTCGAAGTTGCCGCCGATCACGTCGCCGGCCGAGATGCCGGCGTCCACCCGTACCCCGGGACCGGTGGGCAGCCGCAGCGCGGTGACCGTACCGGGGGCGGGCAGGAAGTTGCGGCCGGGATCCTCGCCGTTGATCCGGAACTCGATGGAGTGCCCGCGCGGGGTCGGGTCCTCGGTGAACCGCAGCTTCTCGCCGTCGGCGATGCGGAACTGCTCGCGGACCAGGTCGATGCCGGCGGTTTCCTCGGTGACCGGGTGTTCCACCTGAAGTCGGGTGTTGACCTCCAGGAAGGAGATGGTGCCGTCGTTGCCGACCAGGTACTCGACCGTGCCGGCACCGTGATAGCCGGCCTCCCGGCAGATCGCCCTGGCACTGTCGTGGATCTGGGCCCGCTGCGCGGCGGTGAGGAACGGTGCCGGAGCCTCCTCGACCAGCTTCTGGTGGCGGCGCTGCAACGAGCAGTCCCGGGTGCCCACCACGATCACGTTGCCGTGCTGGTCGGCGAGGACCTGCGCCTCCACGTGGCGGGGCTGGTCGAGGTACCGCTCGACGAAGCACTCGCCCCGCCCGAACGCGGCGACCGCCTCCCGGGTGGCCGACTCGAACAGCTGCGGAATCTCCTCCATCGTGCGGGCCACCTTCAGCCCGCGCCCACCGCCGCCGAAGGCCGCCTTGATCGCCACCGGCAGGCCGTGGTCGACGGCGAAGGCCATCACCTCGTCGGGGCTGCCGACCGGGTCGGCGGTGCCGGGGACCAGCGGGGCACCGGCCCGCTGGGCGATGTGCCGAGCGGTCACCTTGTCACCCAGGTCGCGGATCGCCTGCGGAGTCGGACCGATCCAGGTCAGGCCGGCATCGATGACCGCCTGGGCGAAGTCGGCGTTCTCGGAGAGGAAGCCGTACCCGGGATGCACCGCGTCCGCGCCGGAGCGGCCGGCGATGTCGATCAGCTTGTCGATGCGCAGGTAGGAATCCGCGGCGGTGTCACCACCCAGCGCGTACGCTTCGTCGGCGAGCGTGGCGTGCAGGGCGTCCCGGTCCGAGTCGGCGTACACCGCGACGCTGCCCAGGCCCGCGTCCCGGCAGGCGCGGATGACCCGGACGGCGATCTCGCCTCGGTTGGCGATGAGTACCTTGCGCACCTGGTGGCTCCTCCCGGCGGGTTACTGACCGGGAGTTTATCGGGCACCCCGATGGCCCTAACGATCGCTCAGTGTGGGATGGCGCACTGTGCGGGCGCGGTAATTGAGCGGCGTGGTGTCGTACCGATGTGGTCGAGTGCCGGTGACGATGATGGCCGACAAAGGCCACGAGCGGGGAGCAGGACATGATCGAGACCAGAGGGCTGCGGAAGTCGTTCCGCAGCCGGGCCGGTCGGGAGACGAAGACCGTCGAGGCGGTACGCGGTGTCGACCTGGACGTCCCGGCCGGTGAGATCTTCGGGTTCCTGGGCCCGAACGGTGCCGGCAAGACCACCACGCTGCGGATGCTGGCGACACTTATCGAGCCGGACGGGGGCCAGGCCACCATCGCCGGTGCCGACCTGCTCAAGGACCCGGGCGAGGTGCGTCGCCGGATCGGCTACGTGGCCCAGGGCGGGAGCACCTGGGACGAATCCACCGGCCGCGAGGAACTGGTGCTCCAGGCCAGGATGTACGGCATCCGCAAGACCGAGGCGCAGCGGCGGGCCGCCCGGGCGCTGGAGGCGTTCCAACTTGTCGAGTTCGCCGACCGTAAGTGCAAGACGTACTCCGGCGGCCAGCGGCGCCGGGTCGAGATCGCGCTCGGCATCATCCACGAGCCGAAGATCGTCTTCCTGGACGAGCCCACCACCGGTCTCGACCCGCAGAGCCGGGCACACATGTGGGACGAGATCCGCCGGTTGCGCGCCGACGGGATGACCGTCTTCATCACCACGCACTACCTCGACGAGGCCGACGCGCTCTGCGACCGCATCGCGATCATGGATCACGGCGAGGTGGTCGCCGAGGGTACGCCAGCCGACCTCAAGCGGGAGATCTCCGGCGACGTGGTCCAGGTCGGCCTGGACGTCACCGCCACCGGCGAGGCTGAGAAGCTGCTCGACGGCGAGGAGTACGTGAACCGGTTGGAGCTGCTCGACGAGGGCGGGCTGCGGCTCTTCGTCGACGAGGGCGCCACCGCCATTCCGCGGATCCTGCGACGGGTCGACGCGGCCGGGCTCGACCTCAGGTCGATCGAACTGCACCGCCCGAGCCTCGACGACGTCTTCCTCACCAAGACCGGCCGCTCGCTGCGCGAGTCCTGACCCCATCCGGAGATCTCATGAAGCTCGCTCGCGACACCTGGCTGATCTTCCAACGGCAGCTGAATCTGCTGCTGCGCAACCCCGTGTGGGTCTTCGTCGGCGTCTTCCAGCCGGTGATGTACCTGCTGCTCTTCGCCCCGCTGCTCAAGCCCGCGCTGGGCGCGCCCACCCAGGCCGAGGCGTACAAGATCTTCGTGCCTGGTCTGCTGGTTCTGCTGGCCATCTTCGGTGGCCTGTTCCAGGGCTTCGGCCTCATCGCCGAACTACGAGCCGGGGTCATCGAACGCTCCCGGGTCACCCCGGTCAGCCGGCTCGCCCTGCTGCTCGGCCGGTCGCTGCGCGACGTGGTGTCGCTGATGACCCAGGCCGTCATCATCACGCTGCTCGCGCTCCTGTTCGACCTGCGCGTGTTCATCGGTGACCTGCTGCTGGCGTACCTGATGCTCGCCCTGATCGCGCTGATGACCTCGGCGGTCTCCTACGGCGTCGCGTTGAAGGTGAAGAGCGAGGACGCCCTGGCTCCGCTGATGAACACGGTGGCGCAGCCGGTGCTGCTGCTCTCCGGCATCCTGCTGCCGCTCGCGTTCGCGCCGGGCTGGTTGCAGGGCGTCGCCAAGTGGAACCCGTTCTCCTGGGCGGTCGACGGCACCCGCGCCCTGTTCAACGGCGACATCGGCGACGACCGGGTCTGGCAGGGGCTGACCATCATCGCGATCCTCGCCGCCGCCGGCGTCTACTGGGCCGCCCGCCAGTTCGCCCGCAGCGTCCGCTGACCCCGCCCGCCCTGCCCCGCCCGCCCTGGCGGGCAGGCGGCCTCGCTCGGCCGGCTCCGCGGGCGGAGGCGGCCTCGCTCGGCCGGCTCCGCGGGCGGGTTGCGGCATGTTGGGGTCTCCCGCCGGCGGGAGACCCCAACATGCCGCAACCGGAGCGCACTGACGCCCTCCGTCGTCGGTTGTCAGTGCACGTGGGCGAGGGTCAGCCCGTCGGCGATCGGCAGCATCACGGCATCCACCCGTACATCGGCCAGCACGTCCTCGTTGAACGCTGCGATCGCCCGGTCGTCGGCACTCTGCGGTGCCACCACCCGACCATTACGCAGCACGTTGTCCACGGCGATCACCCCACCAGGCCGCATCCGAGGCACCAACTCGGCCCAGTAGACCGGGTACCCGGTCTTGTCGGCGTCGATGAATGCGAAGTCCAGGTACCGTTCGTGCGGCAACTCACGCAGCGTGTCACCGGCTGGACCGATCCGCAGGTCGATCCGGTCGTCGACACCGGCCCGCGCCCAGTACCGGCGGGCAACGCTCGTGTACTCCTCCGAGATGTCGAAGCAGGTCAACCGCCCGCCCTCGGCCAGCCCCCGGGCGATCGCCAGCGACGACAGCCCCGTGAAGGTGCCTACCTCCACCGCCTGCCGGGCACCGAGCAGCCGGGTCAGAAACGTCAGAAAGGCAGCCTGTTCCGGCGCGACCTGCATCGACGCGTGCTCGGGAAGCAGCGCCAGCGTTTCCCGAGCCAGGTCGCTGATGACCTCGTCCGGCGGGGCGCCGTGCGCCACGAGGTATTGGTGCAGGTCGTCGGTGAGCGGAATCGACTTCAGCGTCATGCTCGGAACCTAACCGAGAGGTTCGACGATCTGGTTACCAGGCGCGACCTTGGTCCACAGATCGGTGATCCGCAGATCCAATTCGGCCAGCAGATTCCGCAGCAGAGGCAGGGAGAGTCCGACGACGGTCCCTGGATCGCCCTCGATCCGCTCCACGAACGGCCCGCCCAATCCGTCGATCGTGAACGCGCCGGCCACCGCCAGCGGTTCACCGGTGGCGACATAGGTGGCAATCTCGTGGTCGCTGATGTCGGCAAAATGCACCACAGTGGAGGCCACTGCCTCCGCGCGTCGCCCGGCCACGATGTCGACGAGACAGTGCCCGCTGTGTAACACCCCGCTACGCCTGCGCATCCGCTCCCACCGCCGGGTAGCGTCAGCCTCGTTGTCGGGCTTGCCGAGAATCTCTCCGTCGAAGGCGAGCACCGAGTCGCAGCCGAGCACAAGGGTGCGCTCATCGTCGGTCGGACGCAGCCGACCCAGTACGGCCTGCGCCTTGAGCCGAGCCAATTCGAGGCAGAGATCCTCCGCTCGTTCGGTCACCACGAGCGATTCGTCGACTCCGCTGACCAGCACGTCCGGTTCGATTCCGGCAGACTGGAGAGACTTGCGGCGGGCAGGGCTCGCCGACGCGAGCACAAGGCGAAGCGGCAGGGCATCAAGCACCCCGTCGACGTTACCGCCTGCCCGCGTACGCCACCCCACGCACCACCCCCGCCCACCCCCGGAGTCCGCTCGCGTGGGGTCCTTCCTAGCAGCCCACGGCGTCGTGTCAGCGGGTGATCCGAGGCGGCGGATCATCGGAGCGGCGCCGATGACGAGTCACCAGCGCCCAAGCGCCGCCCGCCGCGATCAGCACCCCCAGCGTGACCAGGCCGCGGACAGTCGCCGCCCGTCCCTCGTCAGCCGGCGGCCCATCAGCGGCCGCCGTGGTCGAGCCAGCTGCGTCCGGCGCGGCCGTCCGCACCGACCCGAAACCCCTCGGCGGTACGTCTGCCGTCAGCGCCGCCACCAGATCGATGACTCCGTAGCCGTACTGGTCATCCCGCCCCGGCGGCCCCTTGTCGATCGCAGTCGCAGTCAGCCGATGAGCCACCTCGTCAGCCGGCAGATACGGATACTTAGCCCGAATCAAAGCTGCCGCCCCCGCCACAATCGCCGCCGCCCCAGAAGTCCCTGTGCCTCTCGAGTAATGGCCGTCATAGCTCGTGCTGTATAAGTTGGCACCTGGTGCCGCCAAGGTTATCTCCGGGCCTGCGGCTGAGTTAGAGTGGTGATTACCGTCCTGATCGATTCCGGCGACCGCAATGACGGCGGGATGCGAGGCCGGATAGCCCACTCTTGAGTCGCCAGGCTTATTTCCGACACTTGCTATGACTACTATATCTGCCGCAATGGCGGCCTCGATTGCCCGAATTAGCTTCGCGCTGGTGCCGCCTACGCTGGAGATGCTGATAATGTCGACTCCTTCGTCGACTGCAACATTGATCGCCTCGGCAAGTGCGTCTGGCTGGCCCGCTCCGTGTGCTGGCATGCAGAATATAGGGAAAATCTTGGCTTTCGGGGCAACGCCAAGGGCGCCGGTTTTGGTGCCCTTGCCGTGAGCTGCAATCAGCCCAGCCATTGCTGTTCCATGGCTGTCTCGATCCTGCCTGCCGTCGCCCTTTCCCCCGGGGATGACATCTGCGCCTATAAGCAGATTGTTCCGTAGATCGGGATGAGGAAATACTCCCGTGTCGGGTACGGCGACGACGGCACCTGCACCCTGGTTGATTTTGTGCGCCTTTTGGACCTCCAGATACCGAAGGTGCCACTGGTCATTTCGGATACGATCGGCGCCATCTAGTGTCGGCACCTCTTTTAAACCGAACGAGGGTGCGATCGGTGCCTGTAGAGTGCAAACTGTCGTGAAGATCGATAGTGCCTTGGTGAAGGAAGAGTAGCTTTTCACCGGTTCAGGCCGATGGCCGGGCCGGGATCGATCGGTCCATCGTCTTTTGGCGGCGTTACTATTGGTTCAACTCCACTTGCAGTTGCCCACGGATTGTCCGGATCCCACGATCGGGCACCGGTGTCGCCAGGGGTTGGTCGTGCCGATCTTCCCTGTCGTTCACTCATGCCTGTTACCTGGAGGGTGCCGGGTGGGCTACCGATGGGCGGAAGCAAAGGCACTCCCCCTAAGCTTCTGCCTCCGCCTGGTCTGGAACCGGCTCCCCCGGTGGGGGCCGTTCCTGCTGCTCCACCGCCGATCAATCCACCGAATGGGGGAGTTGGCCTAGCGGGTGCATTGGGTGACGTCGGATGACCAATACCCGCGGCAGGTGAACCGCCGATTAGGCCGCCGGTTGGTGTCCCACGTGTCGAGTTTGATCCACCAGTTCTTGGTGGCTGTCTATCCGAAGTTATCTGAGTAGGTTGGCCATTCTCTAAGGGGCGGCCGTTGACACCCCAGAAGGGCGTCGGCCGCGGATCGGTGCCGGCTGTGAGGTTCGGCGGCGGTTCAGCAGTTAGGTTGGTAGGCGGGGAGTAATTTGAGGATGTCGAAGCTAAGACTGCCGAACCCAGGATGGGACCCGTTGTATGGGTTGCTCTAGCTTTCAAAGGGGGTGAACGAAATTGGCTTATGGCAGGCGACGCTGCCTTTGGGGGCGACATCGGAACAATTGGAGGAATGGCGGGGGGCTGGGCGCCTGTCGCATACACATCAGGATCGCTCGTCTGGACGCTGGCCCGGGGGGTGGGGGGTGGGTGGCGGAGTTGGGTTTGGGCTTGTTGGAGTTCGGTGCTGAGGCCGTACATTATGGTGCGGGCTTGTGCGTTCAGCCGCTCCAGGTCGGATTCACTCACCGGGGGGTGGATGGCTCGGCCGGCGGCGGCGGCTTTTGGGTCGGCGGCGGTTTGTTCCCAGGATCGCTTCTGTTGCAGCTTGTCGGCGTACTCTTCGTGGATCTTTTGTAGTTTGCTTCGGCTGCTGGTGAGGGCCTGGGTGGCGGCGGACAGTGCGGTCTGGTTGGCGGTGGCGGCGTCGTGGGTGCGTTGGACCTGACTGATCAGCTCGTCGAGTTTGACGAGGTAGGCGTGGGAGGCGGCGTTGGTCTCGGGCGGCCATGCCTGGGCCAGGCGTTCGCGGTACGTTCTCAGCCGGCCGAGATGCTGGCCGGCCAGCTCGGCGATTTTGCGCCAGCCGGCGACGTGTCGCCAGTGGTTGTCGGTGTGGTGGCCCTGGAGGCAGGCCCACATGTCTGCCACGTTCATCAGCTGCCACTCCGTCAGGCCGCCGCTGCGGCCGACGCCCGGTTCCCTCACGGCACCACCACCGGGCCAGTGTTGTCGGTGCCGGTCGGGTCGGCGAGCGATGGCGACGCCACGGCTGCCGGTGGCGGCGCGTCGGTCTGCCTGTGCGTCTCGTCGATGTTCGGTGCAAGCGGCAAACCGTGCTGCTCGAGTGCTCGGTGGACGTCGGCGACCCGGGCGGCGGAGAAGGCGTCGGTGTCGGCGTACTGCTCGGCCACGAGCTTGGCGGCTTCCGCGAGGTGGCCGGTGGCGTCACCGACGCCCCAGACCGCGTTGGTCGTCGCCTGTTGGGTTTCCCAATGGGTACGCATGAAGTGCACCAGCTCGACGAACGCGTCGGCCGGGTTGGGCACGGTGGTGAGCATGTCGTCTGCGATGTACCGCAGGTACGGTGCGTAACTGCCTTCCACCTCGGCGCGGAGTTGCTCGGCGAAGTCTCGTAGCTGACGGATGTCGGCCTCGACGCCTGCGGAACCGCGTAGCCAGGACGCTTGTCGATCCTCCTCAGGGATCATCGGCCCTCCCAATCTGTCACGGGCTCGCTCCCCTGAGTGAGGTTAGACGGTGAACGCCCCCTCCGGCAGCCCTGCCGCGTCCAGCAGCGCTGCCGCTGACCAGAGGTGGGTTCAGCGAGGCAGGCCGGAGTTGCGCCACGCGCCGGCACCGGGCGTCAGCGCCGCAACCGCCGGACGGCCGCTGCGCGTCCAGGCGGACGCCGGGGTCGGCGCGCGCCGGACCGTCGGGCGCGACCGCACGGCGATCACGCCGACCAACGCGGCCAGTTCCTCGGCGGTCGGCACGCCACGCACGACCCGGAACAGCGGCTCTTCGACAGACATGACCTCAGGGTACGCGGGGAGAAGCCGACCTTCGTCGCACAGTGGCGTGCCGGCGGTGTGACCGTCTGCGCTGCCGGGTACCGTCTCAGCGATGTCAGAAGCTGCCCCCCAACTCGTCGCCGACCGGTACCGGCTGCTCGCGCCGCTCGGTCAGGGCGGCATGGGTCGGGTATGGAAGGCACGCGACGAGGTGCTGCACCGCGACGTCGCGATCAAGGAGCTGGTTCCGCCGCCGGGCCTGACCAGCGACGAGCGCCGCGAGATGCGCGAACGTTCACTGCGCGAGGCACGCGCCATCGCCCGGCTCAACAACATCAACGTGGTACGCATCTTCGACGTGCTCCGCACCGACGGTGACCCGTGGATCGTCATGGAGTACGTGGCGTCCCGGTCGTTGCAGGACACCATCGCCGAGGACGGTCCGGTGTCACCGGCGCGTGCCGTGGAGATCGGTCTGGGCGTGCTGAACGCGTTGAAGGCCGCGCACAAGGCCGGCATCATGCACCGCGACGTCAAACCCGGCAACGTGTTGCTCGGCACCGACGGTCGGGTGGTGCTGACCGACTTCGGCCTGGCCACGATTCCGGGCGACCCGAACGTCACCCGTACCGGCATGGTGCTCGGCTCGCCCGCGTACATCGCGCCGGAGCGCGCCCGCGACGGCACCTTCGGCCCGGAGGCCGACCTCTGGTCGCTCGGTGCCACCCTGTACGCCGCCGTGGAGGGCAAATCCCCCTTCGCGCGACCCTCGGCGATCAGCACCCTGGCCGCGCTGGCCACCGAGCCGGTGCCGCCGGCCCGTAACGCCGGCCCGCTCAAGCAGGTGCTCGCCGGGCTGCTGCGCAAGGACCCACAGGAGCGGATCACCGCCGAGTCCGCCGAGCGCATGCTGCGCCGGGCCAGCGGCCGCCGGGCCCGGGGCATCTCACTTCTCGACGGCGTACGCCGGCCGGGGCCGAACGGACCGCGCGAACCGCGCCCGCCGCTGGTGCCGGCACCGCGCCCCTCCGGTGAGCGGCCGTCGACCCCGGTAACCCCACCCGCGCCTCGCACGCCACCCACGTCAGGGCTACTGGCCGGTGGTGCGGCGGCAACCGGCGCCGCAGCCGACAGTTCGACAGGTACCCAGCCCGGCTCGGACGCCGACCCGACGACGAAGGTCGCCGGTGCCGATGCCGCGCCGACGGCCAAGGCCGCCGGCGACGATGCCGACCCGACAGCGAAGGTCTCGCCGACCAGCCCGGTGGACACCGCTCCGGACGACCTGGACAGCGGCCGGTCCGGTACCGCCACGTCGAACCCGGCCGGCGAACGGGACACCGCCCTGGCCGCCGCTGCGGGTACCGCCTCGACCGCTGGTGCAGCAGCCGGAGGGCCGGGGGAAGGCACCGCCGACGGGCAGGCCGTGCCCCCGAACGACCACACCGGATCGGACGCCACAGTCGGCGACCGGACCGACCCGAGCCCGACGGGCCCGGGCGTCGACGCGACGGAGACCGGCGTAACGGCTGGCGAGGCTCAACCTGGGGACGCCGCGTCGGCAGGCCCGGCCGCGACGAACACCGACGCCACGGAGGGCACCGGCACGGCGGGCGAGCCCGCCGCAGCGACGCCTACCGCGACGGAGGCCGGCACGGCCGGTGGCGGGGCCGTGCGGGCGGAGCGGCCGGCGGTCGAGGGTACGCGGCGTCCGTCGCAGCCGACCTCGGTCATGCCGGCGGCACCGGTCAGCCCGGCGCCGACCCGGGGAAACGTCTTCAAGGCCGGGCAGTTCCGTTCGGAGCGGACCCGGCGTGCGGTGCTCGTCGGTGCCGTGGTCGCGCTGCTGCTACTCGGCGTGGTGGTGGCGATTCCGCTGCTCAACGGTGGCGACGAGGACGGCGGGACTCCGCCGGCCGCGGGCGGCACCAGCAGCGCACCGCCGCCAGCCAGCTCGGAACCGGCCGCCCCGGCGCCGAGCGACCCGCCGGCCAGCCCGTCGGCGTCGTCCAGCCCGTCGGCCTCGCCCAGCGCCTCGGAATCGGCCGGTGGCCTGCCGGAGGGGTGGACGCTGCGGACCGACCCGGTGGGCTTCAAGGTGCCGGTACCCGACGGCTGGCGACGCAGCACCAGCGGCACTTCGGTTATCTACCGGGAGCCGGACGGGGTACGGGAACTGCTCATCGACCGCACCGACACGCCGAAGCGGGACGCCGAAGCCGACTGGCGATCGCAGGAGCCGAACCGGAAGAACCTGGTCCGCAACTACGAGTACATCGACATCTCCTCGTTCGACTGCAAGTGGCGGACCTGCGCCGACTGGGACTGGCGGGAAACCCGCGACGGCACCCGGATCCGGGTCCGTAACCGGGCCTTTGTCCCCGCCAGCAACCGGGGCTTCGCGCTGCGCTGGGAGGTCGCGGACCGCGATTGGGACGAGCAGTTGGAGAACTTCGAGATGATCTTCCGCGAGTTCGTGCCGGACCGTCAGGACTGATCGACAGGCATGGCCCTCCGCCGTCCGGGGTATCTGATCTCCGACGACGGAAGGGAGGCCCGAGATGGGTTACCGAGGAAGGGACGCCCGGCCCCGGCTGGCACTGTGGACGGCCGTGGTGCTGGGCAACGTCGTACTGCTTGTCGCCACTGTCGGGGTCGCGGTGCTGGCGACCATGTTGAGTTTGGTGACGCTCGCCGGGGCCGCGTTCGCCGGCTGGCACCTCACCCGCCGGGGCAGTGTGTCCCGTAGTGCGGGAATGAGCGTGCCGGTCGCGATGACCGCGCGGCGGCGGGCCTGAGATTTCCCGGTGACACCCGGCGCGACGACAGCGGTCCGGGTGCGGCGCGACGGCAGGCTGACGTCCGCTCCGAGCGAAGGACGTCGGCCCGCCGTCGCGGCGTACGTCAGGTGTTGTTGGCCAGGGCGATCAGCCGGCTGCGGTCGCCGTTCCAGTAGTTGCGGTCGACGCCGCCGCTGATGCCGGGGACGCTGCCGGAGTCGGTGTACTGCCAGAAGCTCCAGAACGGCGCGCCGGCCGGCAGCGCGCCGACGGAGGACGACCAGCGGGCCACCCACAGCGGGTGGTTGTTCCACGGCCCGCTCCAGGAACCGGTGCACTGGTTCCAGAAGCTGGTGGTGGTGTAGATGACCGCGTACCGGCCGGTGCGGGATCGGTAGGTGTTGAGGAAGTCCTGCACCCAGTTGCGCATGCCGGTGGTGCTCAGGCCGTAGCAGTAGCCGCCGCTGTACGGGTTCGCCTCCAGGTCCAGCGCGGCCGGCAGGGTGCGGCTGTCGGCGGACCAGGCGCCGCCGTTGGAGGCCAGGAAGTTCGCCTGGACCGCGCCGGAGGAGATGTTGGGCCGGGCGAAGTGGTACGCGCCGCGGATCACTCCCGCGTAGTACGCGTTCACGTAGTTGGTGTTGAAGTTCGGGTCCCGGTAGCTCGTACCCTCGGTGGCCTTGATGAAGGCGAACTGGATGCCGGAGTTGCGGACGCTCGTCCAGTTGATGGTGCCCTGGTAGCGCGAGACGTCGATGCCCGGCACGGTGGCGGCGGCGGCCGGGGTCGCGGTGGCGACGAGCCCGGCGGCGGCGGTGGCGAGTACGGCGAGTGCGGCGGCGGTCAGCCGACGCAGCGATCTGGTCCGACCCATGGCGTCCTCCTGAGACGACTGTCGATAGACAGACATCTTTGAAGGCGATCGTCGGTCAGGGCAAGAGGGATCAAGACAACATTCGATGTACGGGTTGTGGTGGCGACCCACCTGGTCATCAGCGCAGGGTGGCCGGATCCACCTGCCAGCGGAACGGGTCGGTGAGGGTGAGCGTCTCGCCGGCCTTGGCCACCCGTTCCTCGACGTAGTGCCCGTCGTCGAGCCGGTACAGCCGCAGCGACTGGGTGTCGCCGTCCTGCTCGACCAGCAGGTACCAGGGAATCCGGGCGATCGCGTAGAGCTGCATCTTGAGCACCCGGTCAGTGGCGGCGTTACCCGGCGACACGATCTCTCCGACGAGGAAGATCCGGTTCGCGTCAAGCACGGTTCCCTCATCATCGGCATCGGTCACCACGAGGTCGGGGATGACGATGCGGTCGTCGCCCAGCCGAACGTTGATCGCGTCGTATACCAGGAGGCCGCTGCTTTCTGCGGCGGCCTCGATACTGTTCGCCAGCCTCCGGGCCACTCTCTGATGCCTCAGGCTCGGGGCAGGGCTCACGATCAGGCTCCCGTCGAGCAATTCGATCCGGTCACGGGTTTCGCCCATGGCGAGGTATTCGGCCTCCGTCCAGAGGCCGACGTGGGGTTCCAGGGGGGCCGCGCTCACCGGCGTTCACCTCCCGCTCCGATCGCCACCCGGTCAGTCTCACACGATACGACCGGTCGGCCCGGGACCGACACCGGAACGCTCACCCGGCTCGGCGCCGACGGCGGAACGTGGGCGGTAGGCTCCCGCCTCATGGTGTCGATCGAGGGCATGACCGAGTTCTGGGACCGCCTGCTCGGCGCGCAGCCCGATCCGCCTCCGCTGCTGGTGGTGCTCACCGGGCTGGTCGCGCTGCTCGTCGTGGTCACCCGGTTGCCGTGGCGGATCGCCCGCAACGCGATCACCATCGCCCACGAGGGTGGTCACGCGCTTGTCGCCGTACTCACCGGACGCAAGCTGCAGGGCATCCGGCTGCACTCGGACACCTCCGGCCTGACCCTCTCCGCCGGTCGGCCCACCGGCCCCGGCATGGTGCTCACCCTGCTCGCCGGATACCTGGCCCCGCCCCTGGTGGGCCTTGGTGGGGCATGGCTGCTCGCCGGCAACCGGATCACCCTGCTGCTGTGGATCGCGGTGGTCCTGCTGCTGGCCATGCTGGTGATGATCCGCAACCTCTACGGCGCGCTGACTCTGGTGATCGTCGGGGGCGCGGTCCTCGCCGTCTCCTGGTACGCCAGCCCGCAGGTGCAGGCCGCCTTCGCGTGGACCGGGGTGTGGTTCCTGCTGCTCGGCGGCGTACGCCCGGTGGTGGAGTTGCAGCGGTTGCGCGCGCGGCGCGGCATGCCGGCCTCCGACGCCGACCAGTTGGCCGGGATCACCCCGCTGCCGGCGTTCTTCTGGGTGGTCCTCTTCGGTCTGGTCAACCTCGCCGTGCTGGCGGCCGGCGGCCTGATGCTGGCCGGCCCGCTGCTCGCCGAGGCCGGCCTCACCTGATTTCGTCGGCCGGGCGGCAACCTGCCCCACCCTCCGGTGCGTGTGCTCTGTCAGGTACGGGGAGGTGCGGGTGGCGGACGTCGAGGGCTTCGACGAGTTCTACCGGGGCAGCCGGCAGCGGCTGCTCGGGTACGTCTACGTGCTGACCGGTGACCTCACCGAGGCGCAGGACGCCGTGCAGGAGGCGTTCATCCGGGCCTGGCAGCGCTGGTCCAGCGTGGGCAGCTACGACGACCCGGAGGCGTGGGTACGCGTGGTGGCGGCCCGGATCGCGGTCAGCCGCTGGCGCAGTCTGCGCAGCCGGGCCCGGGCCTACCTGCGACACGGCGCGGTCGACAGCGTGCCGGAACCGACCACCGACACCGTCGAGGTGGTCGCCGCCCTGCGCCAGCTCCCCGAGGAACAGCGCGTCGCGATCGCGCTGTACTACCTCGCCGGACTGCCGGTCGCGGAGGTGGCGCGGCAGACCGCGGCCCCCGTCGGCACGGTCAAGGCCCGACTGTCCCGCGGGCGTGCCGCGCTCGCCGGGCTGCTCGCCGTCTCTGATCTTGAGGAGGCTCCCGGTGCCTGACGAGATGCGGTTCCTTGAGCGGATGCATCAGGACCTGCGGGAGGTCCGCTGGGCTGAGCCGGCGGAGCTGCGTGAGCAGGGCACCCGTCGCCGCAGGCGTGCGGCGGTGGGATCGGCCGTCGCCGTGCTGATGGTGGCCGCCGTCTCCGTCGTCGTCACGAAGAATCTCGCCGGACCACCACCGGTGGCCCCGCTGGCCGCGCCGACCACCTCGGTCCCGTCCGCCGAGATCCCCCGGCAGGCCATGGTGCAACCGGGCGACCTCCCCGTCGAGACTGGCCCTCCGCTCGGCCAGTCCGGCCTGGACGAACCGGTGCAGATCGATTATGTGCTGCTCGCGTGTCACCAGCAGCAGGGTTTGAGCGCCGACTGGGAACCGTCGCGCTACTCGCGCTCACAGACACTGCTGCGGGCACCTACCGGGCATCTCCCGGCCGACGAGGTGTTCAGTCAGGCCGTCTACCGGCTCGCTCCGCAGGTAGCCGACCGCATCTTCGCCCGGATCGACGCGTTGCTCGCCCCGTGCGCGAGTTGGCGGTCCATAGGAGACGTGCTCTGGGACGATCAGGTCGTTGCGGCCGAGGCCGACCATCGGTGGGAGGTGACCGCCCGCGACTTCGTCGGCGATCAGGCGATGGTGATCCAGCACAGCATCACGGAGGTACGGAATCTGGAGACCGGCGAGAGCCGGGATCCGGGCCAGCTTGAACGGACCGCGGTGGTGCGGGTCGGCGACCTGGTCACGGTGCTGGGCCTGGGCCGGGACGGTACGGAGCGAGAGCTGCGCCGGCTGGCCGCCGTGGCAGCCGACCGTCTCTGCGTCGCCGCCAACCCGCCGTGCTGACCGGCCCCTCCCGACGCGCTGGCAGGCGGGGAGGGGCCGATCAGCGGCGACTACAGCGGAATGTTGCCGTGCTTCTTGGGCGGGAGGGTCTCCCGCTTGGTCCGCAGCACCCGCAGCGCCCGGACTATCTGGGCACGGGTCTCGTGCGGCGGGATCACCGCGTCGACGTAGCCGCGCTCGGCGGCCACGTACGGGTTGGCGAGGGTGTCCTCGTACTCGGCGATCCGCTCGGCGCGGACCGCGGCCGGATCCTCGGCGGCGGCCAACTCCTGCCGGTAGAGGATGTTCACCGCGCCCTGCGCGCCCATCACCGCGATCTGGGCGGTCGGCCAGGCGAAGTTGAGATCGGCCCCCAGGTGCTTGGAGCCCATCACGTCGTACGCCCCGCCGTACGCCTTGCGGGTGATGACGGTGACCTTCGGGACGGTGGCCTCGGCGTACGCGTAGATGAGCTTGGCGCCCCGGCGGATGATGCCGTCCCACTCCTGGCCGGTGCCGGGTAGGAACCCGGGCACGTCCACGAAGGTGAGCACCGGAATGTTGAAGGCGTCGCAGGTGCGGACGAATCGGGCCGCCTTCTCGCTGGCCGCGATGTCCAGGGTGCCGGCGAAGTGCATCGGCTGGTTGGCCACCACGCCCACCGGCCGGCCCTCGACCCGACCGAAGCCGACCACCATGTTCTGCGCGTAGAGCGGCTGGACCTCCAGGAACTCCCCGTCGTCGAGCACGTGCTCGATCACCCGGTGCATGTCGTACGGCTGGTTGGCCGAGTCGGGGATGACCGTGTCCAGTTCCCGGTCCGCGTCGCTGATCTCCAGGTCGGCCGGTGCGTCGAAGACCGGTGGCTCGTCCAGGTTGTTCGAGGGCAGGTGGGACAGCAGCGCCTTGACGTAGTCGATCGCGTCGGCCTCGTCGGTGGCGAGGTAGTGCGCGTTGCCGCTGCGGCTGTTGTGGGTGCGGGCGCCACCCAGCTCCTCCATGCCGACGTCCTCGCCGGTGACGGTCTTGATGACGTCCGGCCCGGTGATGAACATGTGCGAGGTCTGGTCGACCATCACGGTGAAGTCGGTGACCGCGGGGGAGTAGACCGCGCCACCGGCGCACGGGCCCATGATGAGCGAGATCTGCGGGATGACGCCGCTGGCCCGGACGTTGCGGAAGAAGATCTCGCCGTAGAGGCCGAGTGAGGCCACGCCCTCCTGGATCCGGGCGCCGCCGGAGTCGTTGATGCCGATGACCGGGCAGCCGATCTTCATGGCCAGGTCCATCACCTTGACCATCTTCTCGCCGAAGACCTCGCCGAGGGAGCCGCCGAAGACCGTGAAGTCCTGGGCGAAGACGCAGACCTGCCGGCCGTCGACGGTGCCGTACCCGGTGATCACGCCGTCGCCGTACGGGCGGGTCCGATCCAGCCCGAAGTTTGTGGACCGGTGCCGGGCGAACTCGTCCAGCTCGACGAACGACCCCTCGTCGAGCAGCATCTCGATGCGCTCCCGGGCGGTCTTCTTGCCCCGCGCGTGCTGCTTCTCCACGGCGCGGGTCGACCCGGCGTGCACCGCCTCGTCGACCCGTCGTGCCAGGTCCGCCAGCTTGCCCGCGGTGCTGTGGATGTTGGTCCCGGTCTCGGTAGTCACCCTGGGAATATAACGATGGCTCAGGTCACCGCTGCTGTGCACTTCGCCTCACCGGGCTACCCGTAGGCTGGTGGCGTGCCGGGTTCTCCGTACACCGATCTGGACCGCCCGCCGCTGTCGGCGGCCCGGCTGCGTCGGGCGCTTGTCGCGCCGTACGGTCCGTGGTCCCGGCTGGAGCTGCGGACGGAGACCGGCTCCACAAACGCCGACGTCGCCGAGGCGGCGCGAGCCGGGGAACCGGAGGGCCTGGTCGTGGTGGCCGAGCGGCAGACCGCCGGACGGGGCAGACGCGGGCGGGTCTGGCAGTCGCCGCCGCGCGCCGGCATCGCCACAAGCGTGCTGCTGCGGCCCGGCGAGGCTGTGCCGGCCCGTGGCTGGTCGCCGGCACCACCGGCAGGGTACGGCTGGCTGCCCTTGCTGGCCGGGGTGGCGCTGGTCGAGGCGGTGGCGCTGCTGGCCGAGCTGGATGCCACTCTGAAGTGGCCGAACGACCTGCTCGTCGGGGGTGCCAAGTGCGCCGGGATCCTCGCCGAGGGGGTGCCCGGGCCGGGGCTGAGCGACCCCCCTGCGGTCGTTGTCGGTATCGGGCTGAACGTGACGTTGCGTGCCGACGAACTGCCGGAGCTTCCGAGTGGTCTGCCGGCCACGTCGCTGCAACTGGCCGGCGCGGCCGCCACCGACCGGGATCCGCTGCTGCGGGCCCTGCTGCGCTCGGTCGCCGATTGGTACGCCCGATGGCGTGACGCCGGCGGGGACGCGGTCGCCAGCGGTCTGCGGGAGGCGTACCTGGCGGCATGCGGCACCATCGGCCGCGAGGTCCGCGCCCTGCTCCCCGACGGCACCACCCTCACCGGCACCGCCAGCGGCGTCGACCCCGACGGCCAACTCCTCCTCACCACCCCCACCGGCCAGCGCCCCCTGGCCGCCGCCGACCTCCACCACCTCCGCTGACCACAGCCCCACACCCCGCGCGGGGGTTGGGGGTATCGAGCCGCGTGGCGGATGTGGGGCGGTGGGGGTGGGGGGTTACGGTCTGCGCGTCCGTTCCTGCGAGGAGGTTTCCGTGGCGTTCCCCGAAGACGTGCTCAGCGAGGATGAGCACGTCGTGCTGCACCTGCACCCGCACTGGAAGGCGCTTCTCCGGCCGGTGGCGGTGCTGGTGCTCGCCGTCGCCGCAGTGGTGGTCGGCGTGCTGTTCCTCCCCTCGGGCGGGGGCGGTTCCGTGACGCTCGCGGTGATCGGCGGGCTGGCCCTGCTGGCCGTGCTGGTGCTGGCGGTGTGGCCGTACGTCTCCTGGCGCACCACGCACTACCTCTTCACGAACGAGCGGGTCGTGCTTCAGCACGGCGTGTTCTCCCGGGAGCGGCGGGACATCCCGCTGAGCCGGGTCAACGACCACTCGATGAGCCAGCAGTTCGCCGGGCGGGTGCTGGGCTACGGCACCCTCACCATCGAGTCGGCCGGCGAGCGCGGGCAGTCCGTGCTGCACGACGTGCCCAAGGTCGACCGGGTCCAGACGAAGCTCTACGAACTGGTGGAAGCGTTCCACGACCGGCACTCGCTCGGCGACGGTGAACTACGCGAGATTCTCGGCGAGCGGGACAAGAGCGCCGGAGCGTAACCGCCGGGCCCGATCGGCCTGCCCGTACGGGCGACCGGTCAGCGGCGGCGAGGACGGCGGGGGGCCGGGGCGGGCTGCAACTGGGCAGCCAACTCGGCCTCCAGCTCGGCGTCCAACTCCGCGGTCAGTCGGGTCTCCTCCGGCAGCGACGCGGGCCTCGGCTGGAGCGGACGAGGGGTCACGCCGGGCCGGGCTGCGGGCGGCTGCTCCTCCTCCAGTTCCGTCACCGACTCGGCAAGTTCGGCCACCGGGTCCATTCCGGCCATCGTGTCCCACTCGTCGCGGGGCAGGCCGTGCCACCGTTGCGTGGCCTCGACCGGGGCGGCGGGCTGGAAGACGAACGTCCGGTACGACCAGAAGCGGAACAGCGTCGCCAGCACCACGCCACCGGTCTTCGCGATGTTCAGCGCGAGCAACCCGGTGACGCCCAGCCCGTACTTGGCGGCGGCGAGCACGCCGAGTTCGATCAGCAGGCCAGCGCCGTTGAAAAGGAAAAACAGGGCGTATTCCCGCTGCATGGCAGATTTCGGACGATCACGGTACGTCCAGTGCCGATTCATCAGATACGACGTGATCGTGGCAACGATCGTGGCGACGACTGTCGCCTTCAGTTGACCGTCGACGAAAACCGTCAGTGCGAGTGCGTTGAACACGGCGTAGTTGATGACCGTGTTGATGCCACCGACCAGGCCGAATTTGAGTGCCTCGTGGATGAACTTCTGCCAGCGCTCAGGCAGCAGACGGACGAGAGGCATGCGCAACACCTTAAGACAGTGGGTCGGGGTCGGCTGGCTCCGACCGAACGAGTGGGCGGCAGGTCACGCCCGGCGGTCCTGGTTCGCTTCCGCGACGGGTGGCGTTCCCGCTTCGACGAAGACGAACCGTCGGTACGACCAGAATCGGAACAGCGTGCCGAACCCGGTGCCAACGATGAAGCTGGCGATGTTGTCGGCCAGCCGGGTCTGGAAGACCGACGGCCAGATGCTGCCGAGCCCGTAGTGGCTGATGGCGAGGCAGGCCACCGCGATGCCCAGCCCCACCGCGTTGAAGAAGAAGAACAGGGCGTACTCCCGGGCCGGGTGGGAGCGCTTGCGGTGCCGCCAGGTCCAGAACCGGTTCCCCAGGAAGGCGAAGGTCGCGGCGATGACCGTCGCGATCGTCTTGGCGGTGATCTGCTCCACGCCCTGTGGGCCGATCAGGTAGTTGAACAGGGCGAAGTCGATGAGGAAGGCGACCCCGCCGACGGTCGCGAACTTGCTCATCTCCCGAACGAGGTGACCAAAACGGTCGATCAGGGAGTGAACCAGACCCGGACGGGTCTGCCGGGAGCCTGGCTCCCCGGTCATCGTGGCGGCCACCGTGCGAGCCTACCGGTTGGCGGCCTCGGGAGCGGGTAGCAACGGGCGTCAGGGTGCACCGGCGCTGCGGCACGGACGGGCACGAACGGAGCGTAACCGGATCGGTGCAATCGGGTGTTGTTAATCGCTTCGGTGCTCCCGGTTGGAAATCGCCGGTGTGGGTGCCGCCAGCAGGAGGTCCACCGAAGGATTTGCGTGAAACTGCGCGTGAAAGCGGGTAAAGGCTCGTGATGCCGCAGCGTGACCGCACCTTGTGCAGTTCTTCACAACCAGTCCCACTGACTGGAGAGGTCCCTCGGTTTACGCTGAGGCCAATCCCAGGTTTCCACGAAGGCGACGCGCATCGCGCCGCCGAGACTCGTGCACTCCATAGACCGGTCAGCGTCGACCACAAGGAGATGTGTCATGGTTGCTCCGGCTACCGTTCGGGGTATCGATCAGGCCCCTACGTCCCACCCGAAACTTCTCGCCTGGGTCCGTGAGGTCGCTGAACTGACCACCCCTGACCAGGTCGTCTGGGTGGACGGGTCCGACCAGGAATGGCGTCGCCTCACCGACGAACTTGTCGAAGCCGGCACGCTCATCCGACTGAACCCCGAGAAGAAGCCCAACTCCTTCTACGCGCGTACCGACCCGACGGACGTCGCCCGGGTCGAGGAGCGCACCTTCATCTGTTCCGTGGACGAAGCGGACGCCGGGCCCACCAACAACTGGATGGCGCCGGCCGAGATGAAGCGGACCATGACGGAGCTCTACCGCGGCTCGATGCGCGGCCGGACGATGTACGTCATCCCGTTCTGCATGGGCCCGGTCGAGGCCGAGAACCCGATGTTCGGCGTCGAGATCACCGACAGCCCGTACGTGGTCGCCTCGATGCGGATCATGACTCGGATGGGCGCCTCCGTCCTTCAGGCCATGGGTGACGACGCCGACTTCGTGCACGCCCTGCACTCGATCGGCGCGCCGCTGGCCCCCGGGCAGCAGGACGTGGCCTGGCCGTGCAACGACACCAAGTACATCTCCCACTTCCCGGAGACCCGCGAGATCTGGTCCTACGGCTCCGGGTACGGCGGAAACTCGCTGCTCGGCAAGAAGTGCTACTCGCTGCGGATCGCCAGCGTGATGGGACGCGACGAGGGCTGGCTCGCCGAGCACATGCTGATCCTGAAGATCACCTCGCCGGAGGGGAAGGTCTACCACATCGCCGGCGCCTTCCCGTCGGCCTGCGGCAAGACCAACCTGGCCATGCTGGAGCCGACCATCCCCGGCTGGAAGGTCGAGACGATCGGCGACGACATCGCCTGGATGCGGTTCGGCCCGGACGGGCGGCTCTACGCGGTCAACCCGGAGTACGGCCTGTTCGGCGTCGCCCCGGGCACCGACTGGAAGACCAACGCCAACGCCATGCGTACGTTGGACCGGGGCAATTCCATCTTCACAAACGTTGCCCTTACCGACGACGGTGACATCTGGTGGGAGGGCATGGGCGAACCGCCGGCCCACCTGATCGACTGGAAGGGCAACGACTGGACGCCGGAGAGCGAGAACCTCTCCTCGCACGCGAACAGCCGCTTCTGCACCCCGATCACCCAGTGCCCGATCCTGGCCGAGGACTACTACGACCCCAACGGCGTACCGATCGACGCGATCCTGTTCGGTGGCCGGCGGCGCGACACCGTACCGCTGGTCACCGAGGCCCGCGACTGGGTGCACGGCGTCTACATGGGCGCCACACTCTCCTCGGAGACCACGGCCGCCGCCTCCGGTGCGGTCGGTGTGGTCCGTCGCGACCCGATGGCGATGCTGCCCTTCATCGGCTACCACGGTGGCGACTACTTCCGGCACTGGATCGAGATGGGTAAGGGTGCCGACGGCGACGAGTCGAAGCTGCCCAAGGTCTACTACGTCAACTGGTTCCGCAAGGATCCGGAGGGCGGTTTCCTCTGGCCGGGCTTCGGCGAGAACTCGCGGGTGCTCAAGTGGATCGTCGAGCGGATCGAGGGCCGGGCGGACGCCGTGGAGACCCCGATCGGCATGGTGCCGACCCTGGACTCCCTGGACGTCGATGGGCTGGACATGACGCCGGAGGACGTCCGGATCGCGCTGAAGGTGGACCCGGACGAGTGGCGCAACGAGCTGCCGCTGGTCACCGAGTGGTTCGAGAAGTTCGGCGACAAGCTGCCCGGTGTCCTCTGGGCCGAGCTGGACGCCCTGCGGGCTCGACTCGATGCGGAGCAGCCGCAGCAGGGAGTGTGATCGACGACGGATCCGGGCATCATCGGATCCCATGAGGACGGCCGCCGAGACCGAGGTCCGGCGGCCGTCCGCCGTCCGGGCGCTGACCGCACTGTTGGCGGTGACGGCCGCGGCCACCGTCGTGGTCGAGGTGCTCAACTGGTGGTACGCCCCGGAGCAGGGCTTCGGGCTCGCCGTACGCACCGGCTGGGCGATGCTGCGCTCGTTCGGCTTCCTGCTGCTCATCGGGCACGTCCGGCGCGGCCGGACGGTGGCCCGCCCGTTCGGCCTGATCCTCGCCGTCACCACGGTCTTCGCGCTCGGTCGGCTGATCGTGCCCCGCCAGGGCGTACCGCCGCTGCCCGGCCTGCTCGGCTTCGCCCTGCTCACCGCGCTCTGCGCGACAGTTGTCTGGCTGCTGTACCGGTCGCCGGCGCTCGCCGGGCACCTGGTGCGGCACCGCTCCCGGCTGGTGATCGACCGCTCCGGCATCTCCTGGCGGGAAACGCCACCGCGCCAACCGGAGGCGAGCGCCTGGCTGCTGACCGCCCGGGTAGCGGCCTTCACCTACAGCCCGCTGATGCTGGTGCCGGCCCTGGTCGCCACCGCCGCGATCCTGGACGGCCAACTGCTCGCCGTGCCCGCCGTGCTGCTCTGGCTGGGAGCCGGCATCGCGACCAGCTATCTGGTGCTGTTCTGCACGGCGTTCCTCCTCCGCGGCCGGAGTTGGGCGGGCACCCTGCTCATCGTGGTCACCGTCGCTGTGCTCGCCGTGGACCTTCCGTTGTGCTGGTGGCTGCTCGGCCTCGACGGCCTGATCCGCGACGGTGCACCCCTGATCGTCGCCGCCGTGCTCACCGTCTACGGCATCCGCCGCGCCACCCACCCCACCCCCACCTGATCCCTCCCCGCCCCCTCCGCACCCCGCACCCCCGCACCCCCCGCGCCCCCGCGCCAAGATCCGGGCAACTTCAGGGTTACTGCTGCCTCAGCCGGGCCCGAAGCGGCAGCAACAGGGAAGTTGCCCGGATCTTGAACGCGTCAGGCGCGTCAGGCGCGTCAGGCCCTGCCGGCCCGGCCCACCCGCTTGCTCTGCTTCACCTGGGCCTGTCTCGCTAAGGGTGTTTCCGGCGATCTTGGTTAGTAGGTTTCAGCGGCTGGGAAGCGGTCGCTGAAGGTGATGGCGAAGGCGTTCAGGGCGGGTTTCCAGCGCGTCGTCCATCGGGTTCTGCCTGCTCCGGTGGGGTCCAGGGATCGGGTCACCAGGTACAGGCACTTCAACGCGGCCTGCTCGTTGGGGAAGTGGCCGCGGGCCTTGACCGCCCGCCGGTAGCGGGCGTTCAACGATTCGATCGCGTTGGTCGAGCAGATGACTGTGCGGATCTCCAGGTCGTAGTCGAGGAACGGGATGAACTCCGCCCACGCGTTGTCCCACAGCCGGATCACCGCCGGGTACCGGCCGCCCCATTTCTCGGCCAGGTCGTCGAACGCGGCCCTTGCGGCGGTGGCGTTGACGGCGGTGTAGATCGGCTTGATATCGCGCTTCAGCTCATCCCAGTAACGCCGCGAGGTGAGCCGGAAGGTGTTGCGGATCAGATGGATCACGCACGTCTGCACCACCGTCTGCGGCCACACGTTCGTGACGACATCGGGCAGGCCCTTCAACCCGTCGCAGACCAGGAAGAACACGTCCTTCACGCCCCGGTTGCGCAGGTCGGTGAGCACGCTCATCCAGAACTTCGCGCCCTCACCACCCGCGCCGGCCCACAACCCGAGGATGTCCTTGTCCCCGTCGAGGGTGACTCCGATCGCGGCATAGAACGGCCGGTTCGCCACCTGCCCATCCCGCACCTTCACCACGATGGCGTCGATGAACACCGCCGCGTAGATCTCGTCCAGGGGCCGGTGGGACCAGTCGGTCATCTCCTCGATCACCTTGTCGGTGATCCGCGAGATCGTCTCCTTGGACACCGAAGCCCCGTAAATCTCGGCGAAGTGCGCCGAGATTTCCCCGGTGGTCAAACCCTTGGCATACAACGACAACACCACCTCATCGACGCCCGACAGGCGACGCTGCCGCTTGCGCACGATCTGCGGCTCGAACGTGCCCGCCCGGTCCCGCGGCACGTCGATCTGCACCCGTCCCGACGCGTCGGTCAACACCGTCTTCGACCGAGTGCCGTTGCGGATGTTGCCCGAGCCGGCACCGTCGGGTTCGTGTTTGGCATAACCGAGATGCTCCGTCATCTCCTCGTTCAACGCGGTCTCCAGGACCGTCTTGGTCAACTGCTTCAACAGCCCGTCCGGACCCGTCAACGACAAGCCCTGCTCCTTCGCGGCCCGAACCAGCTCAGCGGCGGCTTTCGCCTCCGCCGACGGCTCAGCCCGCTTCTTCCGTCCGGTCTGGTCGTTCAGTGTCGCGGTCATCACGGCACCCTCCTCACCAGGCACAACGCCCGGCAGGTCAGGCCGGAAACACCTTTAGATCCACAGACCCCTTCACCTGGCGCACAGGATCCGCGACGATCGCAGTGCGTTGGGTGAAGCAGAGCAAGCGTGGCCGGTGTGCGGCGGGGCGGGTACGTGGTGGCCACTGCGGCCTCGCCGTGTCTCCGGGTGCGGGGGCGGACGGGTGAGGTAGTCCCACCAGGGCGGTGGGGGGGGTGCGGGTGGTGGGTGATGCGGAAGGAGGGGCCGTGCGGGACGAGTTCGACGTGGTGGTGGTCGGGGCGGGGCCGGCGGGGGCGGCTGCCGCGTTGGCGGCCCGACGGGCGGGTGCCGAGGTGTTGCTGTTGGACCGGGCCGAGTTTCCCCGGGACAAGGCCTGCGGTGACGGGATCGCCGCGCACGCGTTGGACGTACTCGCCGAACTGGGCGTGCGTGACGCGGTGGCCGACTTTGCGCCGGTGCCGGCGCTGCGGCTGGTGGCGCCGGACGGCGGTGCCGTGGCGCGGGCGTTGCCCAGGCCCGCGTACACGGTGCCGCGGCAGGTGTTCGACGCGCGGCTGGTGGCGGCGGCGGTCCGGGACGGCGTGCCGCTGGGCCGGCGGGCGGTGCGCCGGGTCGAGGTGCGTGCCGACCGGGTGGTGCTGGACGGGGAGATCTCCGCCGGGGTGGTGGTGGGCGCCGACGGCGCCGGGTCCATCGTCCGTCGTGCGCTCGGTGAGCCGAGCAATCCGGACCGTCACCTGGCGTTGGCCATCCGGGGGTACGCGCCCGCGCCGCCCGGCCCACCCGCGCAGCTCATCGTCACCTCGGCGGCCCGTTGGCCGGCGTACGCCTGGTCGTTCCCGATCGGGGACGGCCGCGCGAACGTCGGGTACGGCGAGGTGCTGCGGGGCGAGTCGCTGACCCGCGCGCACCTGCTCGACCGGCTGGCCGCGCTGCTGCCGGGCACGGATCCGGCGGCGGTCAGCTCGCTGCGCGCCCATCACCTGCCGCTCTCCACCTTCCGGCCGGTGCCGGGGCGGGGCCGGGTGATGCTCGCCGGTGACGCGTTCTCGCTGATCAACCCGCTCACCGGCGAAGGGATCTTCTACGCGTTGCGCTCCGGCGCGCTGGCCGGGTACGCCGCGGTCGGGCCACCGGAGCACGCGGCGCGACGGTACGCGACCGCGCTGCGTCGCCGGCTCGGCACGCACCTGCGGCACAGCTCGACGGCGGCCTGGCTGGCCCGGCGTCGGTGGGTGGTGGACGCGGCGGTGCGGGCGGCCGGTCGTGACGGACGCGTTTTCGGCAGGGTGACCGAGCTGGGACTGGGCGATGGCCTGCTGGACGGGCGGACGCTCGGCCTGATCGCCCTCGGCCTGTCGGTGCGGCATCGGCCACCGGCACACTGATCCGTACGGCGGCTCGCTACCCTGCTAGGTGATGAGTCTGCGGAAACTTCTCTACTCCGTTTACGAGCGGCGGCTCACGGCCAAGCTCGCGGGTCGGCCGGTGCCCCGCCACGTGGGCGTGATGTGTGACGGCAACCGCAGATGGGCCCGGGAGATGGGCTTCGTCGATCCGAACGACGGGCACCGGATGGGTGCCGAGCGGATAAAGGAGCTGCTGCGTTGGTGTGACGCCGCAGGCGTGGGGCACGTGACCCTGTGGCTGCTCTCCACCGACAATCTCTCACGCCCGGCGGCGGAGCTGGATCCACTGCTCCAGATCATCGAGGACCTCACCACCGAGCTGGCCGAGGAGGGTAATCCCTGGCGGCTGCGGATGGTCGGCGCGCTCGACGTGCTGCCGACGCGCCTGGCCACGGCGCTCAAGGCCGCCGAGGAGCGGACCCGGGAACGCGCCGGCAGCGCCCAGGTCAACATCGCTGTCGGGTACGGCGGGCGGCGGGAGATCGCCGACGCGGTGCGCTCCCTGCTGTTGGAGCACGCGGCGAACGGCGGCACGCTTGAGGAACTCGCCGGGTCGCTCGACGTGGACGACATCTCCGAGCACCTTTACACCCGGGGCCTGCCGGATCCGGATCTGATCATCCGGACCAGTGGCGAGCAGCGCCTCTCCGGCTTCATGCTCTGGCAGTCGGCGCACTCGGAGTTCTACTTCTGCGAGTTGAACTGGCCCGATTTCCGCCGCGTCGACTTCCTCCGCGCACTGCGCTCGTACGCCACCCGTCAGCGTCGCTACGGGGTTTGAAAGCCGGAGCGAACCGACCGCTCAGGCGAGACGGTGGGTGGCCTCGGTGAGGAAGTCGCCCAGGGCGGCGGGGGAGTCGATGGTGAGGTCGGCGGCCTCGGCGACCTCGTCGCCGGTCTCCGGGTTGGCGACGGCGACGCAGACACCGAGGAAATCCGGGTCGCCGGCGGCCCGGGCCCGGAGCGCGGCGAAGGCCTTGATGTCGGAGACGTCGTCGCCGAAGTACCAGGCCCCGCGTACCCCCTGCACCAGTTCGTCGATCACCATGCCCTTGTCCCGGTCGACCGGCGGCTTGATCTCCAGGACCATCCGCCCGACCTGTACCCGCAGGCCGAGGTGCTCGGCCTGATCCCGGCCCCACTGCTCGACGGTGGCGGCGAGTTGCGGTGCGGTACGCCAGTGCAGGGCCACCGACAGCCGCTTGTACTCCACAAGGGTGCCGGGTGGCAGTTCGGCGCGGCCACGTTCGGCGAGTTCGGCCATGGTGGGCACCCACGGCAGCGCGGCCGGCTCGGTGACCGTGGCACCGCCGGAGTGGCTGTGTTCCAGGCCGTAGAGGCCGTACAGGTCGACCCCGGTGAGCCCGCCGAAATGTTCGCGCAGGAACTCCACCGGCCGGGCCGAGACGATCGCGATGCGCCGCACGATCGGGGCCAGTGTCTCGATGGCGGCCAGCACCTTCGGCGCGGGCTGTACCTGTGTCGGATCGTCGGCGACCGGCGCGAGGGTGCCGTCGAAGTCGAAGAAGAGGACGGTCTCGGCCGCCCGGTCGGCGGTTGCCCGCCAGGCCTGGTCGGCGTTCAGCGGGGTCTTCGGCTGCTGGTTGCCCAGATTCAACGGCGGCACGCGCGACAGCGTACCCCGGGTTCGACCGGTCAATCCTGACGTGAATCCGGTGTGGGCGACAGGTGTGATTCAGCGTGATTCAGCGTTCGGCGGCCCCACGTCCCCGGCGTCCGAACGGCACCACCGCCGCCTCCTGACCGTGGCTCAGCAGGTAGCCCTCCACGAAGCCGGAGTTCCGGTCGCCGGTGTTCGCCTCGATCTCCCGCAGCCGCTCCACCAGGAACTCGGTGAGCGCGGTGAGCCGGTCGTTGAGCCGGTCGTGCAGTTCGGCGACGACGGCCAGGACGATCGCGGTGCCCGCGGTGGCGAGCGCGAAGAGGTTGACGAGCAGCGGAAGCTGCCCGCCGTTCAGGGTCAGGGTCACTGCGTTGCCGGTGATGCACAGCGTCACCGAGACCGTCGCGACCACGACAGCCAACCATTTCAGGGTCATGGAGAGACCCCTTTCTGTCCCGCAGGGCTGGGTTCGGCCTTGTCCCGTCCCCCCGCCGACGACGAGCCCAAGCAGTACAAACACGGACGCTAGCGCGCCCGATCCCGCCCCGTAGCGAAACGAATGAGGCTGACCTGGCGTTCTTTCGCCATCTGAGGAACTAGCTGGCGGCGTCGCCTCGTTTTCGGACATCGAGCGGCAACGTCGGGCGATATGCGAGGTAACGAATGGTTTCTCGGATGTGGAACTTCTCCGCGTCCGAGACGTCGGGGTCGACCAGGCGGCGCAGCAGTGCCTCGACGTCGGGGTCCATCGGTGGTGGTGCCGGTGCGGTTCGGCGGGAGGCGGTCCGGTCCCAGCCCAGCGCCGCGAAGGCCACCGCCGGGTCCAGCCCGAGGCCCTCGCAGAAGGCCACCACCCGCTCGGCTTCCGGGTCGCTGGCCCAGTCGCCACGTACCCATCGGTTGATGGTCTGCCGGGAGACGCCGGTACGCCGGGAGACCTCGGTGCCGCTCCACGCACGGGTCGCCCGGGCCTCGTCGAGGGCGCGCCGGACGAAGGTGGCGAAGGCGATCTTCCGCGCGTTGGCCGTCTCGGTCACCTCGTGACCGTACGACCGTTGAGTCTGGGTGACGGTGCCTGCCACGCGTCTGTCACGCTTGCGTGACGACTTTGGCGTGCGGCCGGAAGGGGGTCCGGCACTCTTTCTGAGGGGTGTCACCTGGGCAGGATAGATGTACGTAGGTGTGGAGGCAAACGAACGAAAAGCTGATACTGTCACGTTCATGGGACAACCTACGGTGTGTCACGTGCATGAGACGATCAGTGCTCACCTGCGTCACGCGCCCGGTGCGAGGTGGACGCGGTGACCGAACTCGCAACCCGTGCTCAGGCGTTCAGCCTGGTGGCCGAGGGGGTCGCCGCCGGGCTGAGCGCGCCGTGGCGCCTCTACCTCGCCCGCGGCTGCCGCTACCTGTCGCTCAGCGTCGGCGACCGGGCCGAGTGGAACGCCTGGCGGACCCATCTCGGCTGCCCGGAACTGAGTGTCCGGGTCTACGACGCCGGCGGCGAGATCCGCCGCTCCTCCATGGCCGAGGTGGTCATGGACGGCTGCCGGATCAGTGTGGAACTGGTGGAGGAGATCGGCACCGACGACCTCGACCGGCTGCTGGTCGCCGACCCCACCACTGTCGAACCGGAGGAACGATGAGGGCCGCGCGGCACACCGGAGCCGCCGGATGAGCCCATTCCTGGCGATCTTTCTGGTGCTCGTACTTGCCGCCACGAGCTACGCCGCTGGGCGGCTGCACGGGCAGCTCAGTTACCGGATCGGTTACCGCTTCGGCTACCGGCAGGGCTACTTCGACGGGGACCGTGGGGCGTGGAACCGACGTCGTCGGGAGGCTCAGGCGGCCATCGCCTCCGCCCTCGCCGTCACGTCACCCTCGTCGTCTCCCGCTCGGGTCTCGGCAACCGTGAACCCACTGCCGCCACGGGGCGCGTGCGCACCCCCTCCGGCACTGCGCGCCGAAGGGCCACCGGGGGAGATCGAGAAGGCTGCCACGGCTCGCCCGGGCACCACGTACACCGGGTCGTCCTTCGCGGAGCCGGCCGCCTCGGTCACCGGGCGGCACCCGACCGGCACCCTCGTCCGACGGACCGGCTGAACCGGTCGACGGGCTCCGGGCCCGTCCACAGGCGCGGCGCGTACCCCTCGTGGGTGGCGCCGCCGGGGCCACGTCAGACCGGTGGCGGTGGTCCCACCGGCCGGGATGCGCGCAGGGGGCATGCATCCCGGCCGGTTCATGTTCTGGGCCCTGGCGGCTAGCTGACCTCGTGCCCCCTGCCAGCGGCCGTTCATGAACGACCTCTAGCCGGGACGGGTGCGGGGAGCTAGCGTCTAGGCATGGCGCGGGGTTGTCCCGAGCCAGCCGGCCCGCCCGGCCTGCGACCTCGCGCACGGGGCCCGCATCCGACCCCGTGTCAGCCGGGCATCCGGAGGAGGCGGACCGCGGGTGGCCGGGTGCCCATCCGCCGGAGCAGGCCTGTGACGACTCGCCGTACGACCGCCGGTGCCGACCAGGGCCCGGCCGCGACTACCACGACCCGCCGCAGCACCCGGAGCCGCCGTACGGCGGCCGCCGGTTCGGCCGACCCCAGGGAGCCCCGACCAGCGGGCCAGTCCTTCGTTCTGGACACCTCGGTACTGCTCAGCGACCCGGCGGCGTTCCACCGCTTCGCCGAGCACGAGGTGGTGCTTCCGCTGGTGGTGATCTCCGAGCTGGAGGGCAAGCGGCAACACCCGGAACTGGGCTGGTTCGCCCGCCAGTCGCTGCGCATGCTGGACGAGCTGCGGGTGCGCCACGGCCGGCTCGACCGGCCGGTACCCGCCAACGATGTCGGCGGCACGCTGCGCGTGGAGCTGAACCACACCGATGACGGGGTGCTGCCGCCGGGCTTCCGCAACGAGTCCAACGACGCTCGGATCCTCTCCGTCGCGCTGAACCTCGCCGCCGAAGGGCGGGAGGTGACCCTGGTCAGCAAGGACATGCCGTTGCGGGTCAAGGCCGCCTCCGTGGGGCTGCGCGCCGACGAGTACCGGCACGGCCAGGCCAGCGACCCGACCTGGACCGGGATGGCCGAGCTGGATCTCGCCGAGGACGAGATCGCCCGGCTCTACGCGGGAGAGGTCATCGACGTGGACGCGGCGGCCGGCCTGCCCTGCCACACCGGACTGGTGCTGCACTCGTCCCGTGGCTCGGCGCTTGGCCGGGTGCTGCCGGACAAGACCGTGCGGCTGGTCCGGGGCGACCGGGAGGCGTTCGGCGTGCACGGGCGCTCGGCCGAGCAGCGGGTCGCGCTGGATCTCCTGCTCGACGAGTCGATCGGCATCGTCTCGCTCGGCGGTCGGGCCGGCACCGGCAAGTCCGCCCTGGCGCTGTGTGCGGGGCTGGAGGCGGTGATGGAGCGTCGCCGGCACAAGAAGGTGATCGTCTTCCGCCCGCTGTACGCCGTCGGCGGGCAGGAACTGGGCTATCTACCCGGTTCGGAGTCGGAGAAGATGTCGCCCTGGGCGCAGGCGGTCTTCGACACCCTCGGCGCGGTGGTGCACGAGAACGTGCTGGAGGAGGTCACCTCGCGTGGTCTGCTCGAGGTGCTGCCGCTGACCCACATCCGGGGCCGCAGCCTGCATGATGCCTTCGTCATCGTCGACGAGGCGCAGTCGTTGGAGCGCGGCGTGCTGCTGACGGTGCTCTCCCGGATCGGCCAGGGCTCCCGGGTGGTACTCACCCACGACGTCGCTCAGCGGGACAATCTGCGGGTTGGGCGGCACGACGGGGTCACCGCGGTGATCGAGGCGTTGAAGGGCCATCAGCTTTTCGCACACGTGACGCTCAGCCGCTCGGAGCGGTCGCCGATCGCCGCGATGGTGACGGACCTGTTGGAGGATGTCCCGACCTGACGACCGTTTTAAGTGCTTCGCGTTGATTTTTTGCGTGACGCACGTCACAATTGGGGTTCGTGGTTTCCCATCGGCCTCACTGTGCGCGATGGTTTCCCACGGGCGCCCACGCACCCGACGCATCGTTGGTGATCGTTCGTCACTCCGACACCGGAGCGGGCGACGCCGGGAGGCGACGCGGTGCGTCCACGGTGGCCGGCACGCCGGCCGCGGGCGCCCGTGGCGCGCCAAGACCGCTCGCGGTCGCGGCACGCCGCGTCTCTGAACCCGACGAAGGGATCACTTCGTGAGTCGGCCGTGGAGCCGGTTCGCCGCCCGCACCGCAGCCGTCGCGCTGCTCTCGGTGGGCGTGGCCGGCGGTTTCTACCTCAGTGAGGACCGCCAGTCCCAGCGCTCAGGCCCCGGCGCTCAGGTGGCCGGCAGCGTCAGCGAAATCGACGTCAACGTCGAGTACCGGCAGAAAGAGACGGTCTCCCGTCAGGTCCGCACCGCCCGACAGCAGGCCAGCGAGGTGCGGAAGCAGGCCAAGGCCGCCGCCGAGAAGGCGCGCAAGGCGGAGGAGGCGGCCCGCCGGAAGGCCGCGGAGAAGGCCGCCAAGGAGGCCGCGGCCCGCGCCGCGAAGCCGTACGACGGCCCGATCCCCGAGTCCTGCGAGGAATACAGCGGCAACCGGAAGGTCGGCTGCGCGCTCATGATGGATGCGGGTTTCAAGATCGACCAGTTCCCCTGTCTGGACAAGCTCTGGAACAAGGAGAGCGGCTGGAACCACAAGGCCCGTAACAGCTCCTCCGGGGCGTACGGCATCCCGCAGGCGTACCCGGGGAACAAGATGTCCTCGGTCGGCGACGACTGGGAGACCAACCCGGTCACCCAGATCAAGTGGGGGCTCGGTTACATCAAGGGCCGCTACAGCACGCCCTGCGCAGCCTGGAACCACTCGCAGGCCAAGGGTTACTACTGAGCTGCACCACGGGCGGCGGGGGCGGGTGACCGCACCCCGCCGCCGTGTGTCTCGGGTCGGGAAAAGTGGCGGCCACCGACGTTTGCTGATAGCTGTTGACAGGTGACCCTGCTCCCAGGAAACGGCGATGCCCACCGCTTCGGCACCGTGGCCTTCTACGCGTCCATCGGCCGGGCGTTCGTCGCCATGTGCGCGGTGGTTCCGGTGCTCTTCCTGATCGAGGGCCTCGACGTCTGGCTCGGTGCCGGGTTCGACGCCGCCGCCGGGATCATCCCGCAGCGCATCGACGGGCTGGACGGCATCTTCTTCTCGCCGTTCCTGCACCACGGCTTCGACCACCTCTACAGCAACAGCATCCCGTTGATCCTCCTCGGCACGTTCGTGCTGGCGGCGGGTGCTCGGCGCTTCCTCTGGTCCACCCTGGTGATCGTCCTGGTAAGCGGGCTCGGCGTGTGGTTCACCGGCTCGTCCAGCACGATCGTGGTCGGTGCCAGCGGGGTGATCTTCGGGTACCTCGGCATCCTGCTCACCCGGGGCATCTTCGAGCGGAGCTGGTGGAACTTCGCCGTGTTCCTGCTGGTCGGGCTGCTCTACGGCGGCCAACTGGTCGGCGTGCTGCCCACCGACGAGCGGATCTCCTGGCAGGGGCACCTGTTCGGGCTGCTCGGCGGCATCGTGGCGGCGATCATCTTCCGTCGTCGTCGGTCCGACCTCGACGGGCCGTACCGCTCCGAGTCGCCGATGACCATGCCCTGACCCGTCCACCGAGCGCGGCTACCGCCACGGCGACCAGGGTCAGCACGGCACCGAGCAGGGTGGTCGGGTCGGGATGCGAGGCGGCGGAGGGCATCAGCACGTCCAGCAGCACCGCACCGACCACCTGACCGGCGACGGTGGCCAGGCCGAGCAGCAACACACCGGTGAGGCGGACCACCGCAGCGGCCACCGCGATGAACGTGACACCGATCGGCCCACCGAGGTAGAGCCAGGGATCGGCGGGCAGCCCGCCCGGAGGCAGACCCCGCAGCGCGAGGCTGACGACGAACGCGACCAGCAGCACCGCCGTACCGGCGGCGAAGTTGACGAGCGTGGCGGTAAGCGTGCTCTCGCTGACCACCCGGACCCATCCGTTCACCGCCTGCTGCCAGGCCACCGCCACCCCGGCCAGCAGCGGCAGCACGGCCAGCCCGAGAGTTGCCGGCTCGCGGAACCGGTCGCTGACCGCCAGCAGCACCGCGACCACGGTCAGCGCCGCGCCGGCCAGCCGGGCGCCGGTCACCGGTCGCCGGCCGCTCGGGCCGATCCCCGCCCGGTCGACGAGCAGGCTGCTGGCGGACTGGCCGGCCACGACCGCCACCGTGAACACCGCGACTCCCAGGGTGCCGACGGTGGCGCCCTGGGTGAACACCAGGAATGCGCCGCAGGCACCGCCGAGGCACTGCCACGGCCGAAGCGTCCCCCGACCGAGGGCGGTACGCAGTGTCGTCAACCCGCGTCGCCCGGCACCCGTGGCCGGAACCAACACCAACAGCAGTAGCAGGCCCGAACCGAACGAGATGACCGCGGCGGTCACCCCGTCGCCGAGGCGTACGCCCAACTCGCCGTTGATTCGCGACTGCGTCGCCACGGCGACCCCGGCCAGGGTGGCCAGCGCCACCGCGCCGAATCGGCGACCCGCCGACACCGCCGGCCGGGTCACCGTCGGGGCACTCAAGCCTGTTCGTCCAGTGGCCGGCCGTCGAAGTCCACCGCCGAGTACAGCGCCAGCTTCTCCAACCGGTGGTACGAGTCGATCACTCGAATGGTGCCGCTCTTGGAGCGCATCACGATCGACTGGGTGTACGCACCGCCGGCCCGGTACCGCACGCCGCGCAGCAGGTCCCCGGAGGTGATGCCGGTCGCCACGAAGAAGCAGTTGTCGCCGGTCACCAGGTCGTCGGTGGTGAGCACCCGGTCCAGGTCGTGGCCGGCCGCGACCGCCTTCTCACGCTCGGCGTCGTCCCGTGGCCAGAGCTTGGCCTGCATCATCCCGCCCATGCACTTCAGGGCGCAGGCGGCGGTGATGCCCTCCGGGGTGCCGCCGATGCCCATCAGCACGTCGACGTCCGACTCGCCGCGTGCGGCGGCGATCGCACCGGCGATGTCGCCGTCGGAGATGAAGCGGATGCCGGCCCCGGCGCGGCGGATCTCGTCGACCAGGCCGTCGTGCCGGGAACGGTCGAGCACACAGACCGTGACCTCGGAGACGCTTGTGCCCTTGGCCTTCGCGATGCGACGCAGATTTTCGACCGTGCCGGCCTCGATGTCCACCACGTCGGCGTAGGCGGGGCCGACGGCGAGCTTCTCCATGTAGAAGACCGCGCTCGGGTCGAACATCGCGCCCCGTTCGGCCACCGCCAGCACCGCGAGCGCGTTCGGCATCCCCTTGCTCATCAGGGTGGTGCCGTCGATCGGGTCCACCGCGACGTCCACCTCGGGGCCGTCGCCGTCGCCGACCTCCTCGCCGTTGAACAGCATCGGGGCGTTGTCCTTCTCGCCCTCGCCGATCACCACGATCCCCTTCATCGGGATCGAGTTGATCAACTTGCGCATCGCGTCGACGGCGGCGCCGTCGCCACCCTCCTTGTCGCCCCGGCCGACCCACCGGCCGGCGGCCATCGCCGCCGCCTCGGTGACCCTGACCAGATCGAGGGCGAGGTTGCGGTCGAGATTCTGTGGAATTCGCGTCCTGATGGTCGTCATGAAAACGGCTCCTCCTCGCGGCGGTGCGGGGCGGGCCGGCGCTGCCGGCTTCGTTCCTGATCCTCACACGATGGCGGACGCGCAGCCGGGGCGGGGCGGTGATGGCACGGATACCGCCGGTCGGGCTGCTGAGACAATGGCGAGGTGGAGCCTGCACAGCCTGATGACCGCGCACCCGCCGACGAGCCCGTGCCGCCGCCCGCCGCCGCCGCAAGGTCCGAGCGGTCGCCCCGGGACATGGCCATCTCGCTGCTGGTGCTGCTGATCCCGATCGCCCTGCTACTCGCCTTCTACCGGGGCTTCCTCGGCGGGGACGAGCCGAACACTGTCGATCCGGCACCCGCCTTCGAACAGGCGAAATCGGCCGGCGCGTTTCCGGTGAGCGAACCGGCCGAGCTGGGTGACGGGTGGCGGGCCGTGCGCGCCACCTACCGCACGGCCGAGGACGGGGCGATCCTCCGGGTGGGATATGTCACCCCGGAGGGGCGGGGCCTGCAACTGGTGCAGAGCAACGTGCCGCCGGACCGGCTGCTGCCGGCCGAGCTGACCGACGCGGGTCGGCCACAGGGGCGGACCGATCTCGGGTCCGGCACCTGGCAGCGGTACACGGCACGCGGTAACGAGCAGGCGTTGGTGCTGCTCCAGCCGGAGCGCACGGTGATCGTCGTCGGCGACGCCCGGGACAACGAACTGCGGGCGCTCGCCACCGCCGTGGACTGAACGCCCTCGATCCGGTCGGGGGTGCCGGCGACGCCGGTGCGTGCCGGCCGACGGCGCAGGCGTGGCGTCGCATCAAGTGCCCCCTGCATGTCGGTGCGATCCGTTACGCTCCCCGGGTTCGATGCCTGACCGGCTGCTGTCGGTCGGGTTTCCTGCTTGAAGAGAGACGATCTGTGAACATTCGACGGTGGAGCGTGGGCCTCATCGCCGCCACGCTGCTCGTTCCCGGGCTCGCTGCCTGCAACAACTCCAGCAGTGACTCGCCTGCCGCGGGCTCCTCGACCGAGTCGGGCATCCCGGCCGACCCGAAGGCGGCGCTTGTCGCCTCCACCAAGGGGCTGGCCGAGGGCAACTTCACCTTCACCATCGCGGCTGACTCGATGACCGGCAAGGGCACGTTCCACAAGCCCAGCAACAGCGCTCAGATGACGATGACCATGGGCGACGAAGACTTCACCATGGATTTCGACCTGATCCAGATCCAGCCGGACACCTGGGTGAAGGTCGACCTGGGTGACCTCTTCGCCGGCGTCCCGGGGATGGAGGCGATCAAGGACAAGTACCAGCACCTCGACGCCGCCAAGGCCAAGGACGCGAAGAACCTCGACATCTTCAAGGAGGGCACCGACCCGGCCGACGCCGCCGGCATGTTCGAGGGTCTCGCCGAGGTGCAGAAGACCGGCGAGGGCACCTACAGCGGCACCTTCGACCTCACCTCGGTCAAGGACTCGGTGGCCGCCGACGAGGACATGCTCAAGGCGCTTGGTGACCAGGCCAAGGCGATCCCGTTCACCGCGAAGCTGGACGCCGAGGGCCGGCTGAGCGAGCTGGTCATGTCCGTCCCGGCGGCGGGCGAGACCAAGGCCCAGGACATCAAGGTCACCTACGCCGACTATGGTGCGGCGACCGCCGTGCAGAAGCCGCCGGCGGACCAGGTCATCGAGGCGAGCGAGCAGACCTACGAGATGTTCAAGTAGGTCGAGCGGCACTGCTGCGGGGGTGGGCTGAGCCCGCCCCCGTTCACGTTCCGGCGGGCCGTTCCACCAGGCTGCGGGTGGCCCGCGCCGGACGGCCGGTCGGACCGGCGACGATGGTCCGGGGGATCTGGTCGGTTTCGGGTGATTGCGCGAGCGGCCGGCAGGGAACAGAGAAGGGGAGCCTCCGGCGCGAGAACGCACCGGATGACCCTGCTGGGAGACACCGATGACCGTTCGACGACTGAGCGCCGGCCTCGTGGCCGTCGCCCTCTTCACGCCCGGAGTCGCCGCCTGCACCACCACCGGCGACGCCGGGCCGAGCGCCACACCGTCCGCCACCGCCAGCGCCACCGGTGCCGCACCCGAGGTCGACACCGACGCGAAGCAGGCGCTACTGGACTCGACCCGGGAGATCAGCAACGGCAACTTCAGGTTCAGCATGACCGGTGCCGGCTCGGTGGCGGAGGGCCAGGTGCACCAGCCGAGCCAGAGCGCTGAGATCAAGGTACGCCTCGGCGAGTCGACCGATGACCTGGCGATCAGCCTCGACCTCATCCACGCCAAACCGGACAGCTGGGTGAAGCTGGACCTTCAGGGCCAGGCGGCCACCAGCGTGCCCGGGGCGGACCGACTCAACCTCGGCAAGTACCACCACCTCGATCAGAGCCGGATCAAGGGCAACCGCAGCCTTGGCTTCGACTTCGACAAGGTCGACCCCGCCGGCAGTGAGGCGTTGACTCAGGCCGTCACCGAGGTCCGCCGTACCGGCGACGGGGCGTACGCCGGCACCCTCGACCTGTCGAAGGCGGCCGACGCCGGATCCCTCGACCCGAGCGTGATCACCGCGCTCGGCCCGGAGGCGAAGTCGGTGCCGTTCACCGCTAAGACCGACGCCCAGGGGCGACTCACCGAGATGGTCATTCAACTGCCCGAGGGCAGCCGGCCCGCCGGGCAGGAGATCAAGGTGACCTACTCCGACTACGGCAACGCGACCGCGGCGACCAAGCCCTCAGCTGACCAGGTCGTCGAGGCGCCGCCGGAGCTGTACAACCTGTTCGACTGAGCGCGGGGCGCGGTCGGACCGTACGCCTCGCCCGTCAGAAACCGTACGCACCGCGGCGGGAGCCCACCGGCTCCCGCCGCGCCGTGCTGGCGTGCCGCTCGCCCGCGAGCTGACCGTGCCGCCTGTCCCGGCCGGATCGGCATGCTCTCGGAACGGTCAGGTGGCCGGATCAGGTCGGGCGGCGTCGATCCGGGCGCGGGCGCCGTCGAGCCATCGCTGGCAGATGACCGCCAGCGCCTCGCCGCGCTCCCACAGCGCCAACGACTCCTCCAGCGACGTGCCGCCGGCCTCCAGCCGCTCCACCACCGACGCGAGCTCGGCGCGGGCCTGTTCGTAGCTGAGCCGCTCGTCCGACCCGTTGGTCTTCTCGTCAGTCATCGCACCCATCTCAGCACAACCGTCCGACGCCGCCGTCGACCGCACCACCGTTCGGCACGCCGGGCGTCAAGGCCGTGCTGTCGCCGGCCACGCAGCCCGGCTGCCGGATCCGGGATCGGTGGCCTCCCGGGCCGCACCCGGCCCGGGATCGAGTGCCATCGTGCGCCGGGGCGGTCCCGCGCGGGTCAGGTGTCGACCGTGGCGGACAGTTCGCCTTCGGCGAGGCGTACCCGCAGCGGGTCGCCGGGAGCCACCTCGGTGGCCGCGCGTACGACATGGCCGTCGGCGCGTTGCACGATGGCGTACCCGCGGTCAAGGGTGGCGGCCGGGGAGAGAGCGCGCAGCCGGGCCACGGTGTGCCGAAGGTCCTCGCCAGCGGCGGCGAGGCGGTGGTCCAGACAGCGGCCGGCGCGCTGGCGGAGGGCGACCACCTCGGCGGCCCGCTGCTCCAGCATCACCTGGGGCCGGGCCAGCACCGGTCGGGAGCGGAGCGCGTCGATGCGGTGGGACTCCCGGTCGACGAGATTGTGCACGGCCCGGTGCAGCCGGTGCCGGGCCTGCTTGATCAGGCGTACCTCCTCGGCCAGGTCGGGCACCACCCGTTTGGCCGCGTCGGTGGGGGTCGACGCCCGGACGTCGGCCACGTAGTCGACAAGCGGTGCGTCCGTCTCGTGGCCGATGGCGCTGACCACCGGCGTACGACAGGCGAAGACGGCCCGGCACAGCGCCTCGTCGGAGAAGGGCAGCAGATCCTCGATGCCGCCCCCGCCACGGGCCAGGATGATCACGTCGATGCTCGGGTCCGCGTCCAGCGCCTTGAGCGCGTCCACGATCTGCGGGACGGCCGCCGGGCCCTGCACGGCCACGTTCACCGTCCGGAACTCCACCGCCGGCCAGCGTCGGCGGGCGTTTGTCAGGACGTCCCGCTCGGCTGCGCTGGCCCGACCGGTGATCAGCCCGATCCGCTGGGGCAGGAACGGTGGGCGGCGCTTCCGCGCCCGGTCGAACAGCCCTTCGGCGGCCAGCAGCTTCTTGAGCTTTTCCAGCCGGGCGAGGAGCTCGCCGAGGCCGACCTGGCGGATCTCGTCGGCGCGCAGGCTGAGCGTGCCCCGGGCGGCGTAGAACTCGGGCTTGGCGTGCAGCACCACCCGGGCACCCTCGCGCAGTTCCGGCGCGCCGAGGTCGAGCACGTCGCGGTTGGTGGTGACCGTGAGACTCAGGTCGGCGGACGGGTCACGCAGTGTCAGGAACACGGTGCTGGCGCCGGGTCGTCGGCTGATCTGCGCCACCTGCCCGTCGACCCACACCCATCCGAGCCGGGCGACCCAGGCGCCGATCTTCTGACTGACCACGCGTACCGGCCACGGTTCCTCCGAGCTGCTTTTCCCCTCAGCCCCTTCACCCACACCCACCCGCCCACCCTACGACCCTTCGCCCCGCTGAAGGTTGATCATGAAGGTTGTGCCGGCGGCGTGTCGTTGGCGGCGGGGCGTCGCTGCGGCCCGCTGCCGGGTGTGGGGATGGCACGTAGGATGCAGGGGTGACTGAGGTTGAGGCGACTCCCCGGACCGGCAAGCGCGTGCTCCTGGCCAAGCCCCGCGGCTACTGCGCGGGCGTGGACCGGGCGGTGCAGACCGTCGAGGAGGCGCTCAAGCTCTACGGTGCCCCCATCTACGTCCGAAAGCAGATCGTGCACAACAAGCACGTGGTGCGGACGCTTGAGGCCCAGGGTGCGATCTTCGTGGAGGAGAACGAGGAGGTGCCCGAGGGCGCCACTGTGATCTTCTCCGCGCACGGCGTGGCTCCCGAGGTCTACGAGCAGGCGAAGCAGCGGTCGCTGAAGGCGATCGACGCCACCTGCCCGCTGGTGACTAAGGTGCACCACGAGGCGAAGCGGTTCGCCGCCGAGGACTACGACATCCTGCTCATCGGTCACGAGGGGCACGAGGAGGTCATCGGCACCTCCGGCGAGGCGCCGGAGCACATCCAGCTGGTGGATGGCCCGGAGGACGCCGACCGGATCACCGTGCGGGATCCGAACAAGGTGGTCTGGCTGTCGCAGACCACGCTGTCGGTGGACGAGACGATGGAGACCGTCGCCCGGCTCAAGAAGCGGCTGCCGATGCTCCAGTCACCGCCCAGCGACGACATCTGCTACGCCACAAGCAACCGGCAGCACGTGATCAAGGAGATCGCGTCGGAGTGCGACGTGGTGATCGTCGTCGGCTCACGCAACTCGTCCAACTCCGTACGCCTGGTCGAGGTGGCCCTGGACGGTGGTGCCCGTGGCGGCCACCTGGTCGACTTCGCCCACGAGATCGAGGACGCCTGGCTGGCCGACGCGCGGACGGTGGGTCTGACCTCGGGTGCCAGCGTGCCGGAGGAACTGGTGCAGGAGGTGCTGGCTCACCTCGCCGAGCGCGGCTTCACCGACGTGGAGGAGGTGGTGACCGCGAACGAACGGCTCACCTTCTCACTGCCGCAGGAACTCAAGCGCGACATGAAGGCCGCTGCGGCGGCGGCCCGCGACTGAGCCGCCGAGCAGGCCCGTGAGCATGCCAGGCAGGCGCGGTGGAACTGTTCACCGGCCCGGTGCGTCAAAGCTTGGTATGAGGACCATTCGGATCGCCGCGACCGCGCTGATCGTCTGCACGGCGCTCGCCGCCTGTGCGGGCCAGGACGCGGGGGACGGCACCGCCACCCCGACCCCGACGGGAGCGTCACCGGTGACCGAGCTGCCCACCCCCGACCCGACCAGGTCCGCACCGGTGCCCTCGCCCTCCGATCCGGTGGACCCGACCGTACCCACCACCCGGCCGACGGTCAGGCCGACCGCCCCGTCGAAGCCACCCGTGACCGGTGAGATCACGGTGACCGGCCGGATCGAGTCCGGCGTCGAGCCCGGCTGTCTGCTGCTCGACGGTTACCTGCTGCTCGGTGGTCCCCGTGACGTGCTCACCGCGGGTGCGTCGGTGACGGTGACCGGCCGTCCCGACCCGACCATGATGTCCACCTGCCAGCAGGGCACCCCGTTCGTCGTGGCCTCCGCCAAGCGCGGCTGAGACCCGGCCGCCAGGCGCGCCAAGCAGCCCCAGCCGCCAGGCGTGTAAACAGACCGGCCGCCGGGCGTGCCGACGCGCGGCTCCGGGTCGGCCTCGGCGACAGCACGGGCCGACGATGTGGATCAATCGATGGCAGGATGCCCGGGTGCGGTACCGAGCGATCCTTCCTACGGCGGCCGGCATCCTCGCCACCGTCCACGTCCTCGGCACTCTCACCGGTGTCGCCCTGCTGCGCCAGGCCGAGGTGCTCGCGCTGCTGCTGCTGGCGGCGTACGCGTTGACCGGCCTCCGGGCCGGGCTGGGTCCGGAGATGTCAGCCGGCGCGCCGGACAACCCGGCCCTGCCGGGCGAGTCGCCCATGCCGAGCGCTGCCTTCGGGATGCCGGTCTCGCACTTTGGGGTGGCGGTGGCGCTCGCCGCGTTGGTGGTCGACGCGTGGATCACCATGCCCACCGCCGGCCCCGGGCACTGGGCGTTCATGGAAGCGGGCCGGCCTGACCCGTTCCAGGAGGTAATCGCCGCACTCGTGGCGAACTGGGCGGCCCTGGCCTTCGTCATGGTGTTGGTGTTGACGGTGCGGCTCGGACCGAATCGGCCTGTCCGCCTCGGTCGGCCGGTGCGCGTGGCGGCGGTGCTGGCCGGAGTGCTGGTGACCGGGTACGCGGCCGCCCGCCTGATCGGAGTCCACCTGGAACTGGCGGAGGCTCGGCGACAGCGGCCCGGGCTCGGCGACGACTCCGGCGAACGGATCGTCGCCACCGGGGTGGCGGCGTTGGTGCCCCTTGCGCTGGCGCTCGGGGCGATCGTCCTGGTGGTCCTGCTTCACGCGCAGCGGCGACGACTCGCGACGAGCGGCGCCGTACTGCTGGTGCTGATCGCTCTGACCCGGATCGACGTGGTCTGCGATTCGTTGCCGCTGCCACTGCATCTGCTGGGTCGGGGCAGCCTGTTCACGGCCGCCTCCCAGGCCGTGCCCGGTCTCGCCGCACCCGGACCGGCCGTGGTCGTCGCCCTGGAGTTGGCCGCGTACCTGCTGCTCGTGGTAGGTCTAGGTGCCCGTCGGCCGCAACGGGCCGGGCCGGTCAGCTGACCGGCCCGGCCCCTGGACAGACGGAAGCCCGTCTCCGGAGAACCGGAGACGGGCTTCCTTGGTGGTGCGGGTGGTGTCAGTTCACCGCGCCGATGGAGACCGCGCCACGGCCGACGACCGCGCCTTCGGTGGTCACCACGGTCAGCTCACCGTAGAGGCTCCGGCCCGCGGACGGGGCGGACTGGGCCGTCACCGTGCCCGAGATGGTGCCGGTGGCACCGTGGGCCAGGTTGAGCGGCGTGCTCGACGCCGAGAGGGTGCCGAGCGCCGGAGAGGAGAACGAGTCCCGGTAGTCGTACTCGGTGCTGCCACCGGCACCGTCGACCGAGTACGCCTCGACGACGACGGTGTAGGTGCCCGCAGCCGGGTTGTTGAGGGTCACGAACTCCTCCGAGTCCCCGTCCGCGTTGTACGCGATCAGGCTGCCGCCCCGGTAGACGAACAGGTCGAGGTCGGCACCGGCGTCCGACGTGTTGCCGATGCGGGCGGTGAAGCTGGTGGCGCCCGCCGGCACATCCACGGTGAACTCCTGCGTCGCGTACTCGACGATGGTCGGCCGCTCCGCGTGCGAGCTGGCCAGCGCGCCGCCCTGGCCGGTCACCGTGACCGGGCCGAAGGTGTTCTTCAGCGACCAGGTGACCGGGGTCGGGGCGCCGGCGGTGACCGACGGCAGCTCGACCACGGCCGGCTCGACCGCGACGCCCTGCACCCGTGCCTGGATCTGGTACGGGTTGTTCAGCGACGGCGAGGTACGCCGGGACTCGACCTCGATCTCCCAGACACCCGGCATCGGGTTCTGGTAGTCGCGCTCGAAGGCGTTGCAGACGACCGTGCTGACGTGGTTGGTGAAGCAGGCCAGGCTGGAGGTGCTCTCCACCGGCACACCCCACGGGTTGAACGCGATGAAGCGCGTCTGCGACCCGGTGGCGATGCCGGAGAGGTTCACCTGCAGCGCACCGGCGCCCGGGGGCACCGTCACGAAGTACGACGTGGTGTTGTTCCGGTCCACCGAACCTTGCGCCGAGTAGGCGAAGTTGGGCTTGCTGACGTCGTTCGAGGCCACCACGACGGCGGAGACCTCGAAGTCGATCGTGTTGGTGGCCGGGTCGTCGACGGTCACGATCGTGCTGTGCGCGCCGACGGTCTTCGGCTTGGCGATGATCGTGATGGTGACGGGCGTGTTCAGCGGCAGCCTGACGTTCTTCGGCGCCGAGAAGGTGCCGTCGTTGCCGCGCAGACCCACGTTGTGCTTGACGTTGCCGGCCGGGCCGCTGGTCCGGGTCAGCGTGACCTGGTACGACTTCGACTGGTTGACCTTGTGGCCGCCGTCGGCGGAGCCGCAGCGGTTGTAGACGCCGGTGCCCTGGTGTGGAGTGGCCAGCAGGCCGGAGAGCACCGTGCAGACCGGGGCGTCGGAGGTGTACGAGCGGGTCTGCACACCCTTCTTCAGCAGCTTCCAGGCACCCGGCACGTTGAACATGCCGTAACCCTGGCCGTAGGTCGGGGTGTCGGCGATCGGCTTGGCCGAGGTGTAGATCGCCCGGCGCAGCATCTCCGGGGTGATGCCCTTGTCGGTCGCCCGAGCGGCCGAGAGCAGCAGTGCGGCGGCACCGGCGGCCTGCGGGGAGGCCATCGACGTGCCGTTGAACATGCCGTAGCCCGGCGGCAGCGAGTAGCCGGCCTCGGCGACGGGGCTGCCGGGCTGCCACACCGGGGTGGTGGAGATGGCCGAACCCGGCGCGGCGATGTTCGGCTTGGCGCCACCGTCCTCACGCGGGCCGCGCGAGGAGAAGTTGAACAGGGCGTTCTTCTTCTTGACCACCGAGCCGTAGTTGGCCAGCCAGGTGTCCTTGCTGACGCTGGCGGCGACGCTCACCACGTTTGTCGACGCCGACGGGTCGCCGATGGTGTTCACACCCGGGCCGGAGTTGCCGGCCGAGATGAACATCTGCACCCCGTACGTGGTGATCAGGTTGTTGTAGAGGGTGGCGCGGGCGTTGTTGCCGTCGTTGAGCGCGGGCAGGCCACCGATCGACATGTTGATCACGTCGACCCCGCGGTTGATCACCAGATCGGCCATGCCGGTGGTGAGCGCGGCGGCAGTGCAGCCACCGCCCCAGGAGCAGGCACGGGAGGAAACGATCTTGGCGCCGGGGGCGGCACCGTCGAAGGCGCCGTTGCCGAGCATGTCGTTCGCGGCGGTGATGCCGGCGACGTGCGTACCGTGGGCGCTCTCGATGATGCCGATGTTTACGTAGTCCACCAGGCCGGGACCGCCGACCGGGGTGGTGTCGACGTTCTTGCGGTACTCGACGACGAACGACATCCGCTCGGTGACCGGGGTCGCCGGGTTGTCGGTGCCGAAGTGGCCGACGTCGAACTTCTCCTTGTACGGCCGCATCACGGCCTCGTCGGTGAAGTCGCCGTCCTGGTCGGAGTCGACCCAGATGTTGTTGGTCGTCGGGTCGAACAGGATGCCGAACTGGTCGGTGTTGTCGCCGTCGCGGTTGACGTCACCGGCCGGGTCGCTGTTGTTTGTGATGTTCTCGCTGAACAGGTTGAACCGGTAGCTGCCGGCCGGCGCGGTCCAGGTGCGGCCGGCCAGGGCGAACGTAGGGCCGGTCACCTGGTTGATCATCGGCCGCCAGGTGGGGTCCTCGAACGGGTCGGTCGCGGTCACCCAGTCGACGATCTTGCGCTCGCCGGTGGTGGTCTCCTGCAGTGCCGGGTGCTCCAGGTCCACACCGGAGTCCATGATGCCGATGGTGACGCCGCGGCCGTCCCACTTCTTGTGCTGCTTGACGAACTTGACCGCACCGGTCTCGTTCGTCGGCATGTAGGGGTTGTCGGCCTTGGTCTTGGCGCCAGGTCCGCTGAGCGTGCCGCCCTGCTTGCTGCCCTTCTTGCCGCCAGGGGCGACCTCGGGCTTCGGGTCCGGGAGCTGGATCTTCTCGTCCAGGTCGATGGCGGCCACGCCCGGCAGCTTGGCGGCCTTGACCGCCTTGCCGGTCGGCACCTTGGCGAGCACGTAACCGATGGTGTCGAAGCGCTCGGTGACGGCCGCGCCGAGGTCCTTGAGGTCGTCGGCGACGTCCCTCGCCTTGCCCTTGTCGGTGGCGACGATCATCGTGACGGTGGGGGCCTTCTTCGCCTCCGCTTCAGCGAGCAGCTTGGCGTCGTGCTGGTCCATCGCCTCGGCGGGGGTGGCCTGCGCGGCGTCCGGTCCGGCAGGAGCGGCGCTCGCGGTGGCGGCACCGCCCGCCACGGTCACGGCGCTGGCGGCCATCACCGAGGCGAAGAGCGCGGCCGAGGTACGCCGGCTCAGGTTTCGGGGTTTACTCACGTTCTCTTTCCTCCAGAGAACAGGGCGCCCTCAGATGCAGGGCACGCGTGAGCGAAATCCTTCGTGGTGCCGACCGTCGATGTCACTACCGTTGGGTACGTTGTGACCATCTCGTGATATGCGAGACGCTCATTGTCACATCGAAGATGGTAAGGGCTAATTTCAGTTAGACCGAGTTCGATCATCTGAAGTGGAATCAGTGAGCAGCTCCGGCGCTTGAGGCTGCCGGGGAGCCAGCTCCACCTGCCCCGGGGTGGGCAGTTCCTGATCCGACACGCCCAGCTCGGCCAGTTTCCGGGCACTCACCAGCACCCGCGCCTCCAGCGAGCCCACCGCCCGGTTGTACGCGGTGACCGCACCACCGAGCGAGGCGCCGAGCTTGCCGACGTGGTCACCGAGGGTCGACAACCGTCCGTACAGCTCCCGCGCCACCGTGTGCACGGCCATCGCGTTGCGGGTCAGCTGCTCCTGCCGCCACGACCAGGCCACGGTACGCAGCAGCGCGACCAGGGTGGCCGGGGTGGCCAGCACCACGTTGCGGGCGAATGCGTGCTCCAACAGCGTCGGATCGCGTTGCAGGGCGACGTCCAGGAAAGGGTCGGCCGGCACGAACAGCACCACGAATTCCGGAGTGGACTCGAACGCGGCCCAGTACGACTTGGCGGCCAACGCGTCAACGTGCGCCCGAAGGTGTCTGGCGTGGGCGTCCAGGTGGGTGTCCCGGCCCCGCTCGTCGCGCGCCTCCATCGCGGTGAGGTACGCGTCGAACGGCGCCTTGGCGTCCACCACCACGCTCCGGCCGCCGTGCAGCCGAACCACCAGGTCGGGGCGTACCGTCTGCTGGTCGGTGGCGGCGGTCACCTGCTCGGCGAAGTCGCAGTGCTCCAACATGCCGGCGGCCTCGACGATGCGGCGCAACTGATGCTCGCCCCACCGGCCGCGTACCTGGGGCGCGCGCAAGGCCGCGACCAGCTGTTTCGTCTCCGTGCGCAGCTCACCCGAGACCGTGCTCATGGCGCGGACCTGCTCGCGCAGCTCGGCGTACGCGTCGACCCGCTCGCGTTCGAGGTCGGCGACCCGCTGCTCGTAACGCCGCAGCGTCTCGTGCAGCGGGGCCACCGCCCGGGCGACCGCCTCCTGCGACTGGGCCGTCGCCTCGTAGCTCAGCGCCCGCATCGACTGCTCCAGCCGACCCTCACCCTCGCGGGTGGCGCGCAGCGTGGCGTCCAGCCGGGCGATGTCGGTAGCCGAGCGGGCCCGGGCGGCGAACCAGCCGACCGCGCCGCCGGCACCGAGGCAGACGACGACAACCGCAAGGGTCGAGAACTCCATCCTCAGCAGCTTGCCAAAGACGGGCGCTGCGCACCCGTCCGGGCGCGCAGCGATTTCCGCAGCACCAGGCTCGTCGCAGCGGGCTCCACGCAACTCGCCTGATACTGCTGCCTCGACGACGCCCCAGAGTTGAGGCAGCAACATCCCTGAAACTGTGCGGATCTTGGGGCAAGATCCGGTGGCTCAGCCGGTGTTGCGCATGCCGGCCGCGATGCCGTTGACCGTGGTGAGCAGGGCCCGTTCCAGGGCCGTGCCGTCGCTGGGGGCGCGTCGGCCACCCGGAGCGGTGGCCACTGCCCGTCCGGCCGCACCCGAGTCGCGGTACTGCCGCAGCAGCGCCACCTGAAGGTGGTGCAACGGCTCCAGGTAGGTGTCGCGTACGGCGAGGGTGCGTTGCAGCACCGGGGAGTTCTCCAGCAGGTCCGGTGAGTCGGTGACCGCGAGCACCTCACGTCGGGTCAGCTCGTACTCCTGCTCGATCTTGTCGAAGATCGGGTGCAGCTTCTTCGGGACCAGGGTCTCCACGTACCGCCGGGCGATGCCGAGGTCGGTCTTGGTCAGCATCATCTCCACATTGGACAGGAACGTGCGGAAGAAGTGCCAGTTGCGGTGCATCTCGGCCAGCACGTCGGAGAGCCCGGCCTCCCGGGCGGCGGCCAGGCCGGAGCCGACGCCGAACCAGCCGGGCACGATCTGCCGGGTCTGGGTCCAGCCGAACACCCACGGGATGGCCCGCAGCCCGGACAGCCCGGCACCGGTGTTCGGCCGCTTCGCCGGCCGGGAGCCGATGTTCAGCGCACCGAGCAGCTCGGTCGGGGTCGAAGCCCAGAAGTACGCGGGCAGGTCCGGATCCTCCACCAGCGAGCGGTACGACCGGAACGCCGACTCGGACACCACGTCCATCGCCGCGTCCCAGCGTTCCAACATCTCGGCGGGTTGCCGAGGCCCGGTGTGCAGCAGCGTCGCCTGGAGCACCGCGGCCACGCTCAGCTCCAGGTTCTCCCGGGCCAGGGCGGGCAGGGTGTACTTGTCGGAGATGACCTCGCCCTGCTCGGTCACCTTGATCGCCCCGTCCAGGGTGCCGTACGGCTGGGCCAGGATCGCGTCGTGGGTGGGGCCACCACCGCGCCCGACCGTGCCGCCGCGACCGTGGAAGAGGCGCAGGTGCACCCCGTGCCGGGCAGCCACGTCGCGCAGCGCGCGCTGGGCCCGGTGGATGGACCACTGGCTGGTGGTGATGCCGGCCTCCTTGTTGGAGTCGGAGTAACCGAGCATCACCTCCTGCACGTCGCCCCGGGCCGCCACCAGCGCCCGGTACGCCGGCAGCGACAGCAGCTCGTCGAGCAGTTCCCCGCCGGAGTTCAGCTCGGCCGGCGTCTCCAGCAGCGGCACGATGCCGATCCGGGCCCGGCCGCTGTGCACGTCGACCAGGCCGGCCTCGCGGGCGAGCACCACCGCGGCGAGCACGTCGTCCACGCCGAGGGTCATCGAGATGATGTACGACTCGATCACCTCGGAGCCGAACCGGTCCTGCGCCTCACGGATGGTGCTGAACACATCGAAGGTCTTACGGGCCGACTCGCTCAGCGGGGTGTCCGCCGTCGACAGCGGCCGGCGGCCGGTCAGCTCGTCAGCGAGCAGCTTGGTGCGCTCCAACCGGCTCAGCGACGGGTAGTCGTCGACCTCACCCACCGCCGCGTACAGCTGGGTCAGCACCTCGTGGTGCTTCTCGGCGTGCTCACGTACGTCCATGGTCGCCAGGTGCAGGCCGAACGCGGAGACGGTACGGATGGTCGAGGCGAGCCGTCCGACGGCGGTGAGCTGGCCGGAGTTGCGGGCCAGCGAGGCGCGCAGCAGATCCAGGTCGGCGATCAGCTCGGCCGATCCACGGTAGTCGCGCCCCGGCACGTGCGGGGTGCCCTGGCGCAGCCGGGCCCGGGTGTTGGCGAGCTTGGCCCGAACACAACGGGCCTTGAGCCGGTACGGCTCCTCGGCGTTGACCCGGCGGAACCGGGGCGCCACCTCGGGCAGCGCGTCGAGGTCGGCGGCGAGGCTGGCGGACAGGTCGAGCGACACCCCGCGCAGCCGGCGGGACACCGACACCTCGTTGATCAGTTCTTCCATCGCCGCCTCGGTGGCGGTCAGGCCATGCTCGTGCTGAATGGCCAGCACCTCGCGGGTCACCGTGGGGGTGACGAACGGGTTGCCGTCCCGGTCACCGCCGATCCAGGTGCCGAAGGTCAGCGGCCGGGCCGTCGGCGAGGTCTCCACGCCGAGCGTACGGAGCGTCTCGGCGAGGTCGTCGAGCACCTGCGGAGCCGCCTCGGCGTACAGGTCACGCAGGTAGTAGATGGCGTTTCGCGCCTCGTCGGTCGGGTCCGGCCGGTCCAACCGCAGCTCGTCGGTCTGCCACATCAGGTCCAGCAGCTCGGCCAGCCGCCGGTTCGCCGGGCCCTCGTCGCTGGCGCCGTAGAGGATCGCGTTGGCCGTCTCGGCGTCCAACTCGTCGGCGATCGCGCGCAGCTTCGACAGGATCGAGCGGCGGGCCGCCTCGGTCGGGTGGGCGGTGAAGACCGGACGTACCGCCAACCGGCGGGCCACCGAGGCGATCTCCTCGGCCGGCACCCCGCGCTCGGCGATCATCTTGGCCGCCTGATCCAGCCAGCCGCCCTGGACGGCGCGCCGGCGGCGCAGGTCGCGGGCCCGGTGCACCTGCTCCGTGATGTTGGCCAGGTGGAAGTAGGTGGAGAAGGCGCGGGCCAGCTTGGTGCCGGTGGTCACATCCAGCCCGCCGAGCCGCCGGGCGGCGGCCGGGGCGTCGGTGCGGACCTGGGCCCGGATCTCCTCCACGAGGTCGAGTAGCGGGCGTCCCTCCTGGCGGGCCAGGGTCTGCCCGAGCAACGTGCCCAACCTGCGGATGTCGGCGCGCAGGGCGGCGTCGGGGCCGTCGTGATCGTGCTGGTCGGTCACCATGCGCTCCTCACGTCAAGTACGAAGGACAGCGCTGTCCGACTCCCCCGATCGTATCCACGCGAACCCGCCCGGAAGGAAGGGCCCCTTGATAACGCCCTTCGTTTCAGGGGGACCCCGGCCAGACTTCGACGCTGCCGAGGTGCGCCGGCCGAGGGCTTCCGGCAGTCAAAAACCGCTGGTCACCGCCGGTAGCGTCGGGACACGAGGTCGTTGGCTCAGCCGCCGAAGCCCCGACGTGAAGATCGAGTGGCGATCGTCTCACCCTCCGCTGGCCTGCCCGGTGCGCGACATCCACTCGACATGCGGGATGTCGCGGTATGCGCGCCGACGGAAGCCGCGACATCCCGTATCCGGAGTTGACCTTGCCCCTGAGTCCACGACGCTCGGTTGACGACGCCCCTCAGCCGACGACGGCGAAGGCGCGGACGGGGAAGGTGCCCATACCGGCCACCCTCGGCGGGGCGGCGGTGAATCGGAAGCCCTCCGGCGGCAGGGCGTCCAGCCCGGTCAGGTGCTCCACGATCGGGATGCCGGCGGCCAGCAGGAGGCTGTGCGCGGGCCGCTCTCCACCGGCCGCCGGACCCATGTCGTCAATGTTGATCGAGTCGATGCCGACCAGGGCGGCGCCCGCGTCGACCAGCGCCTGCGCGCCGTCACCGGTCAGGTGGGGCGCTTCCGGGGCGCCGTACCCGGGGGTGCCGAAGTGCGCGTCCCAGCCGGTGTGCAGCAGCACCGCCTTGCCGGCTACGTCGTACGGCGCCAGCAGCAGCCGGTCCACCGCGCGGGCGTCGGCGGGCAGCCGGACGACGAGCCCGGGCAGGTCGGCGAGCCGGTCCAGCGGGAAACCGGACAGGTCGGCACCGTCCGCGTACCGGTGGGCGGGGGTGTCCAGGTAGGTGCCGGTGTTGGCGATCATGTCGATCCGGGCCACGTGGAACTCGGTGCCCGGGGCGTAGTGCTTCCGGGACGCCTCGCGGGTCAGCCACTCGGTGATCTTCGGGGCCGGCCAGCCGGGCAGGGTGGTCATCCCGTCGGTGACCAGGTGACTCAGCTCGATCAGCCGCCGCCCGTGGACGCCGCCCCGGGCACCTCGGACGGCGCGACCGCCCTTGTGCGGTTCCTCGATGACCGTTTTGTTGGTGATCCGTACCTCGGAGACCATCAGCAGGCCGAGATGCCGGACGAACAGCGCCGCCAGGTCGGCGTCGTCGATCGTGTCGCCCGGGATGTCCAGCCGGAATCCCTCGGTGCTCAGGCCGCCGCCGTTGGCGAACGCGACCTCCGCGTCGAACTGTGCCCGCCACTGCCCACTCACGCCTACACCCGATCACCCCCCGCCCGACCAGTCAAGATTCACTCCCGCCACGCCGCCCCCGGGCGAGGCGACAACTTCGGGGAAAGCGCAGCCTCCCTCGCACCGCAGCCTGCACCTTCCCCGAAGTTGCGCACGCTCGCGGGGTGGGGGTGGGTGGGGTGGTAAACGGGGAGGCGGTCGGGGGGCGGAGCTAGGCTGGCATCCGTACACCCCCCGTCCGGCCGGACGCGGGGTGATCGTCGTGTCCCCACCTCGGAAGTGATCATGACTGCGCTCACCGGACTGTTCGCCGCCGCCCTGGCCGACCCGGGCCTGGCCCGCGTCCGTGACCTGGCGCGCTCCGGTGCGGCCCAGGTCGACGGGCTCGACCTGACCGCCCCGCCGGCGCTGCGCCCGTTCGCGGTCGCCGCGGTGGCGGCGGATCCCGACCACCGGGCCGGCGGCCCGGTTAGCGGCGGAAGCCCGGGTGGCGACGCGATCGCTGGCGGAGCGGGTCGGCCGGTGCTGGCGGTCACCGCCACCAGCCGCGAGGCCGAGGACCTCGTCGCCGCGCTGGGCAGCCTGCTGCAGCCCGAGCAGGTGGCGATCTTCCCGAGCTGGGAGACGCTGCCGCACGAGCGGCTCTCACCGCGCTCCGACACCGTCGGCCGGCGGTTGGCCGTGCTGCGTCGGCTCGCGCATCCGGACTCGACGGACGCGCACGGGCGCACCGGCCCGCTGCGGGTGGTGGTGGCCCCCGTCCGCTCGGTGCTGCAACCCCAGCTCAAGGGGCTCGGCGATCTGGAACCTGTCCGGCTGGCCGCCGGTGACGAGGCCGACCTGGAGCAGATCGCCCGCCGGCTGACCGACATGGCGTACGCCCGGGTCGACCTGGTCACCAAGCGGGGCGAGTTCGCCGTACGCGGCGGTATCCTCGACGTCTTCCCGCCCACCGACGAGCACCCGTCCCGGGTCGAGTTCTGGGGCGACGAGGTGGAGGAGATCCGCACCTTCGCCGTCGCCGACCAGCGCACCATCGAGCAGGTCGCCCAGCTCTGGGCCCCGCCCTGCCGGGAACTGCTGCTCACCCCCGAGATCCGGGACCGGGCCGCCACGCTCGCGCAGCAGCACCCGGAGCTGGCCGAGATCCTGGACAAGCTGGCCGGCGGGGTGCCGGTGGAGGGCATGGAGTCCCTGGCCCCGGCGCTGATCGGCAACGACTCGATGGAGTTGCTGCTCGACTGTATGCCAGCCGGCACCCACGTACTCCTCTGCGACCCGGAGCGGATCCGCACCCGGGCGCATGACCTGGTGCGTACCTCGGAGGAGTTCCTTCAGGCCAGCTGGGCCGCGGCCGCCGTCGGTGGCCAGGCCCCGGTCGACCTCGGCGCCGCCGCCTTCCACACCCTCGCCGACGTACGCGCGCACGCCGCGACCCTGCGCCAGCCCTGGTGGACACTGTCCCCGTTCGGCCTGGCCGAGCCGGTCGGCCCGGCCGCGACCCGGCAGCCGTGGGAGGACGAGCCGGAGGCGGTCGACGTCACTCCCGATGACGCCATCGCGGTGGCGCTGACCGCCCAGCCCGCACCGCTCTACCACGGGGAGACCGCCCGGGTGGTCGACGACCTGAAGCGGTGGGCCGGCGAGGGCTGGTCGATCGCGCTGGTCTTCGAGGGCCACGGCCCCGCCCAGCGGGCCGTCGAGGTGCTCCGCGACGGCGGTCTCGGTGCCCGGCTGACCGAGGAGGTGCCGGCAGCGCCCGCCCCGGGTGAGCTGCTTGTCACCTGCGGCAGCCTGACCGGTGGCTTCGTCGACGAGGCGGCCCGGTTCGTGCTGCTCACCGGCAGCGACGTGACCGGTGGTCGGGGGGTGTCCACCCGTGACATGCGGAAGATGCCGAGCCGGCGGCGCAACACCATCGACCCGCTGGAGCTGCGCGCCGGTGACCACGTGGTGCACGAGCAGCACGGCATCGGCCGGTACGTCGAGCTGGTGCAGCGGACCGTGAACGGCGCCTCCCGGGAATACCTCGTCATCGAGTACGCCCCGAGCAAGCGCGGTCAGCCCGGTGACCGGCTCTTCGTCCCCACCGACCAGCTCGACCAGCTGAGCCGCTACGTCGGCGGCGAGCAGCCGACCCTGCACAAGATGGGCGGCTCGGACTGGCAGAAGTCCAAGGCCCGGGCCCGCAAGGCGGTCCGCGAGATCGCCGCCCAGCTGATCCAGCTCTACGCCGCCCGCAAGGCGTCCAAGGGGCACAACTTCGGCCCGGACACCCCGTGGCAGCGGGAATTGGAGGATGCCTTCCCCTGGCAGGAGACGCCCGACCAGCTCGCCGCCATCGAAGAGGTCAAGCGGGACATGGAGCAGAGCATCCCGATGGACCGGCTGATCTGCGGCGACGTCGGCTACGGCAAGACCGAGATCGCGGTACGGGCGGCGTTCAAGGCGGTGCAGGACGGCAAGCAGGTCGCCGTGCTGGTGCCGACCACCCTGCTGGTGCAGCAGCACTACAACACCTTCGCCGAGCGGATGAGTCAGTTCCCGGTGACCATCCGGCAGCTGTCCCGCTTCCAGACGCCGAAGGAGGCCGAGCAGACCCTCGCCATGGTCGCCGACGGCACCGCCGACATCGTCATCGGCACCCACCGGCTGCTGGCGTCGGCCACCCGGTTCAAGTCGCTCGGGTTGGTCATCGTCGACGAGGAGCAGCGCTTCGGCGTCGAGCACAAGGAGCACCTCAAGTCGATGCGGGCGGCGGTCGACGTGCTGAGCATGTCGGCCACCCCGATCCCGCGCACCCTGGAGATGGCGATCACCGGCATCCGGGAGATGTCCACAATCGCCACCCCACCGGAAGAGCGGCACCCGGTGCTCACCGCCGTCGGTGCGCAGGACGACCGGCAGGTGGCCGCCGCGATCCACCGCGAGCTGCTCCGCGACGGGCAGGTCTTCTACCTGCACAACCGGGTGGAGTCGATCGAACGGGCGGCCCGACGCCTGCGCGAGCTGGTGCCCGAGGCCCGGGTGGCGGTGGCGCACGGGCAGCTGGGCGAGGACGCCTTGGAGAAGGTGATGGTCGGCTTCTGGGAGAAGGAGTACGACGTCCTGGTCTGCACCACGATCGTGGAGTCCGGCATCGACATCCCGAACGCCAACACGCTGATCGTGGAGCGGGCCGACCTGCTCGGCCTGGCCCAGCTGCACCAGATCCGGGGCCGGGTGGGCCGCGGTCGGGAGCGGGCGTACGCGTACTTCCTCTATCCGGGGGACAAGCCGCTCACCGAGCACGCCCACGAGCGGCTGGCCACCATCGCCCAGCACACCGAGCTGGGCGCCGGCATGTACGTGGCCATGAAGGACCTGGAGATCCGGGGGGCCGGCAACCTGCTCGGCGGCGAGCAGTCCGGGCACATCGAGGGCGTCGGGTTCGACCTGTACGTGCGGATGGTCGGCGAGGCGGTGCAGGCGTTCAAGGGCGAGCGTCCGGAGGAGGAGACCGACATCAAGATCGATCTCCCGGTGGACGCGCACCTGCCGCACGACTACGTGGGGGTGGAGCGGCTGCGCCTGGAGATGTACCGCAAGCTCGCCGAGGCGCGCGACGAGGAGCGGCTGCGGGAGGTGGCGGCTGAGATGACCGACCGGTACGGCGAGCCACCCGCGCCGGTGCAGAACCTGATCGCGGTGGCCCGGTTCCGGCTGCTGGCCCGGTCCTACGGCCTCACCGACGTCAGCATGCAGGGCAAGCACATCCGGCTCGGCCCGCTGCCGCTGCCGGACTCCAAGCAGTTGCGGCTCAAGCGCTACCACCCCGACTCGGTCTACAAGGCCGCACTCGACCAGGTCAGCGTCCCCCGCCCGACCACCCGCCGGGTAGGTGGCGAGCCGCTGCGCGACCAGGCCCTGCTGGAGTGGTGCGCCCAGTTGCTCTCCGACGTCCTCGGCGTACCCGCCGGTGTCAGCGGTGGGTAAGGGGCATGAGAGAGTGACGGGCATGCGTGCTCGCCGTCTTGTCGCCGTCGCCAGCGTGGCGGTCGGCCTCGTCGCCCTCGCCGGTTGCCGTTCCGAGCCTGGTGTCGCCGCGTACGTCGGTGACCACCGGATCACCGAGGACGCGGTCACCGAGGTCATCGACGACGCTCAGGCGAAGAACCCGACCCCGACCGAGGGGGCTGAGGCGCCGCTCGGCGAGGAGCCACAGCTGCCCGGCCAGGAGCCCCAGTTGCCCGGGCGCAGCCAGGTGGTGAGCACCCTGGTGCTCAGCGAGGTCTGCGAGCGGATCTCCGCCGACGAGGGTTACCGGCCGCAGAGCCAGGTCGACCCCGCGCAGGTGGCACAGGGCATCGGTCTGAGCCCGGAGACCGGGTACGTGCGGCAGGTCGCCGAGCTGTACACCTGCCTGTCCGGCATTCCGATCGGCGCTCCGGTGGCCCCCACCGAGCAGGAGCTGACCGACCTGGTCGAGGCGGGCAAGCGGGCCGGCGCGGTGCCGCCCGAGGTGACCGTCGAGCAGGCCGCCTCCCAGCTCGACGGGGAGCAGCTGCGCCAGGCCCTGGCCAACCGCAACTCGCTGCGGGAGGCGGTCGAGACGTACGACGTGACGGTCAACCCCCGGTACCGGCCGTTGGTGTTCCCGGTGCTGAGCTTCACCGGGCAGGCCGTCGCGGTGGGCGTGCCGCTGGGTGAGCCGGCCTCCGACGCGGTAAACGACATCTCCACCCCGAGGCCGCGGCCCGAGCCGGCCGTGCCGACCGACGGCTGAGCATGCCCCGGATCGTCCTGCTGGTGACCTCGCCCCGGTTGCCGGCCGGGCTGTTGACGGCAGCCGCCTGGGATGTCGTACGCGCGGCTCCGGTGCTGGCCGCCGAGGAGAGCGAGCTGACCACGGCGCTGCGGTCGGCGGGCGCCGAGGTGCGGGTTCTCGACGGGCCGCCGGTGCCGTCGCTGCTGGACGCGGCGGCGGCGCAGGACACGGTGGTCTGGCTGGCCGGCCCGGCCGGGGACGAGTCGCTGGCCCGGGAGCTGGGGCTGCGCCTGGCCCGCGAGCCGGGGCTGGCGGAGCTGGAGCTGATGTACGGCTCGTGGGATCCGCCGGGTGCGCGGCTGCTGGACGCGGTGGCCGTGCTCGACCGGCTGCTCTCGCCCGGCGGGGATCCGTGGAAGCGGGCGCAGACCCACCGTAGCCTGGCCGGGTTCCTGCTGGAGGAGAGCTACGAGGCGTACGACGCGATAAGCGCCGGGGACACCGACGCGTTGCGCGAGGAGCTGGGCGACGTGCTGCTTCAGGTGGTGCTGCACGCCCGGCTGGCCGAGGAGCTGCCCGAGGACGAACGCTGGAGCATCGACGACGTGGCCGGTGGGCTGGTGGACAAGATGATCCGGCGTAACCCGCACGTCTTCGCGGGTGCCGAGGCGGGCACCCTGGAGGAGATCACCGCCAACTGGGAGCGGATCAAGCAGGCGGAGAAGGCCCGCGGCTCCGTCCTCGACGGCATCGCGTTGAGCCAGCCGGCGCTCGCCCTGGCAGCGAAGATCCTGGAGCGTGCCGCCCGCGTCGGCATCACCGCGCCGCTGCCGGCACCGGAGGCACAACCCGATCCGGAAACCGCCCTCGGCGCCCACCTGCTCGCCGCCGTCGCCCAGGCCCACGCCGCCGACCTCGACCCCGAAGCCGCCCTCCGCCGCACCACCCTGGCGCACGCCCGAACCATCCGCACCACCGAATCAACCCCACCCCCACCCCCACCCCCCACCCCCACCCCCACCGCCCCCCACACCACCGGTTGATCAAGAAGTTTGCGTCTGCTGACCGGCCTTGGGCCGACCAGAACTTCTTGATCAACTGGCGTGTCGGGGGCGGGTGGTTAGGGTCGGGGGGTGGAGCGGTTTCAGGTGGTGGGGGAGCGGGTTGTCGAGGCGTTGCTGGGGAGTCGGCCAGGGCTCGCCGGGACGGCGGGGGATCATCGGGTCGACGACCGGCTGCCGGACTTCTCGGCCGACGCGGTCGCGGCGGACCGGGCGATGCTCGTCGACGCGGCCAGCGCGCTTGTCGAGATCGACCCCGACGACCTCGACATCGAGGAGCGGGTCGACCACGCCCTGCTCTCCGCCCTGGTCGACCGGGAACTGTTCGAGCTGACCGAGATCCGAGGGCACGAGTGGGATCCGCTCGTGCACAACCCCGGTCCACTGCTGCACGCCCTGCTGTCCCGCCCGTATGCGCCGGTGGAGGTGCGGTTGACCGCCCTCGCCGGCCGCCTCGCCGCCGTACCGGATTCGTTGGCGACCGCGCGCGCGACCTTGCGTGACATGCCCCGGGTGCACGCCGAGACGGCGGTCGGGCAGTTCACCGGTGTGGCGGCGCTGATCCGCGACGAGGTACCCGCGCTGCTCGCGCAGGCGCCTGCCGGCATCGACCGGATCGAGCCGGCCGCCACCGCGGCGCTGGCCGCGCTCGACGAGTTCGTCGCCTGGCTACGCACCGGCCTGGCGGCCGACGCCGGCCCGGGGTGCGATCCCCGGCTGGGCCGGCGGCGCTGGGAGGCACGCCTGTGGCACGAACTCGACACCGAGTTGGGTGCCGCCGAGATCCAGCGCCGGGCCTGGGCGAACCTCGACCGGGTCACCGACGAGATCCGCGCGGCGGCGGTCGAGCTGGTCGGTGGTCCGGCCGACGACGAGACAGTACGCCGAGCCCTCGACCTGCTCGCCGCCGAACATCCCGACGACCACACCATCGTGGACCTGGCCTCGATCACCCTGGACGAGACGAGTGACTTCGTCCGGGCCAACGACCTGGTGACCGTGCCGGAGGACCCGTGCGCCATCCAGGTGATGCCGGAGTTCGCCCGGGGCGTGGCGGTGGCCTACTGCGACGCACCCGGCGGCCTGGAGACAGCCGCCGTGCCGACGTTCTACTGCATCGCACCGACGCCGGTGGACTGGCCCGCCCACCGAGTGGAGTCGTTCTACCGCGAGTACAACGACCACATGATCCGCAACCTCACCGTGCACGAGGCGATGCCGGGTCACTTCCTTCAACTCGCCCACGCCCGGCGTTACGCCGGCTCCACCCGGGTACGGTCGTTGACCCGCTCCGGCCCGTTCGTCGAGGGGTGGGCGGTCTACGCCGAGGAGCTGATGGTCGGCTGTGACTTCGGTGGTCTGCCGGTGCGGTTGCAGCAGCTGAAGATGCAGCTACGGATGACCCTCAACGCGCTGCTCGACCAGCTGACGCACGCCGAGGACCTGCCCGAGGCCGAGGCGATGGCGCTGCTGACCGGACGCGGCTTCCAGGAGGAGGGCGAGGCGGCGGGCAAATGGCGCCGCGCGCTGCTGACCTCGGCTCAGCTGTCGACGTACTTCGTCGGCTACAGCGAGGTGGCCGAGATCGCCGCCGCTCGGCCACCGCACGTGTCGCTGCGGGACTGGCACGACCGGATGCTCGCCCACGGCAGTCCACCCCCGCGCCACCTGCGTACCCTGCTCGACCTGTAGGCCGCGCCTCGCCCGGCTGCCGGGCGTCGGCTCAGGGGCCCTCGGTGCGCCGGTCCACCACGTCGGCGCCCGCCGGCAGGTCGAAGGCGCCGCCGTCGACCTGATCGCGGAAGCGGCTCAGCGCCAACTCGACAGGTTGCCCGTCGACCTGGCCGGTGAAGCTGCCCAGCGCGCCCTCGCCGGTCACGCAGGCGGTGAAGCTCTCCGCGTCCTGGCGTACGTCGACACAGGTCGAGTGGTGGCCGACGACCGTGCTGCTGCGCTCGTTGATGACCGCATCCGGATCCAGCGCTGCGGCGGTCAGCCGACCCATCACCATCGGAGGGGTGACCAGCCCCTGTAGCTCGGCCTCGGCGAAGACCACGACCGAGGGCTTGCTGTTGGGCGCGGGCGGTTCCTCAAGCGTGCAGACGGTCCGGTCGCCGTCGGTGTCGCATCGGGTGGTCGCCTCGTCGGTGACTGTCACCTTTCCGCCGGGCCAGGTGTAGCTGGACCGGGCCGGGTCCTGCGACTGGACGAAGGAGGCGCTCCGCCCGCCGGGAAGCTGGTACTCCGCCGAGTAGGTCAGCTCCAGCGCCCGGTCCATCCGCGCGGCGAGATCGTTGACGATGTCGGATCGACCCATGGCTCGTCCGGCGTCGTCCAGCGCCTGACAGCCGGTGACGGTGAGCAACGCGATGACCGACACAGCGAGCGTACGGAGAGTGGTCGAGGCGGCGGGCATGGCGACCAGCCTTGTCGATCGGGTCCCACTCGTGCAAACCGGTTGCCGGTTGAGGCACGAGAATCCGGGAATGTCCGACCCGTCGGGTACCGGAGCGTGGTCGTTGACCCGCCCGGTCGCCGTGCCGGGGAGCGGGGACCGATACGCTGCGTTCAACACCTGCCGCTGCCGCACCGTCGCGGCCCAAACCGGACGAGACCACACGAACGAGGAGCGACTCAGTGGCAACCATCGAGGTAATCGAGGCTCGGGAGATCCTGGACTCGCGGGGCAACCCGACGGTCGAGGTCGAGGTCGGGCTCGACGACGGCACGATCTCCCGGGCGGCGGTGCCCTCCGGCGCCTCGACCGGCGCCTTCGAGGCGATCGAGCTGCGCGACGGTGACAAGGGCCGCTACCTGGGCAAGGGAGTGGAGAAGGCGGTCGCCAACATCGAGGACCGGATCGTCGACCAGCTCATCGGCTACGAAGCCAGCGAGCAGCGGGCGATCGACCAGAAGATGCTCGACATCGACGGCACCGACAACAAGGCCGAGCTGGGCGCCAACGCGATCCTCGGAGTCTCCCTGGCGGTGGCGAAGGCCGCGGCCGGCAGCGCCGACCTGAGCCTCTTCCGCTACCTGGGTGGGCCGAACGCGCACCTGCTGCCGGTGCCGATGATGAACATCCTCAACGGTGGGGCACACGCCGACAGCAACGTCGACATCCAGGAGTTCATGATCGCGCCGATCGGCGCGCCGAGCTTCCGGGAGGCGCTGCGTTCCGGCGCCGAGGTGTACCACGCGCTCAAGTCGGTGCTGAAGAAGAAGGATCTGTCCACCGGGCTCGGTGACGAGGGCGGCTTCGCGCCGAACCTGCCCACCAACGCCGCCGCGCTGGACCTGATCGCAGAGGCGGTGGAAAAGGCCGGCTACCGGCTCGGCACCGACATCGTCTTCGCCCTCGACGTCGCCGCCACCGAGTTCTTCGCCGACGGCAGCTACACCTTCGAGGGCGCGGCCAAGAGCGCCGCGGAGATGAGCGAGTACTACACCAAGCTTGCCGACGCGTACCCGATCGTCTCCATCGAGGACCCGCTGGCCGAGGACGACTGGACCGGCTGGCAGACGCTGACCGCGGCGATCGGTGACCGGGTCCAGATCGTCGGCGACGACCTGTTCGTCACCAACCCGCAGCGCATCGCCCGGGGCATCGCCGAGAAGGCGGCGAACGCGGTGCTGGTCAAGGTCAACCAGATCGGTTCGCTCACGGAGACGCTGGACGCGGTGGACCTGGCCCACCGGGCCGGCTTCAAGTGCATGATGAGCCACCGCTCCGGCGAGACCGAGGACACCACCATCGCCGACCTCGCGGTGGCCACCGGCTGCGGTCAGATCAAGACCGGTGCGCCGGCGCGGTCGGACCGGGTCGCGAAGTACAACCAGCTGCTGCGGATCGAGGAGGAGCTGGCCGACGCGGCGCGGTACGCCGGGGCGGGCGCCTTCCCGCGCTACCGTTCCGCCTGACGGATGCCGTACCTCGGGGGAGGGGTGTGATGCAGCAGCGCCGCACGCCGGGTGGTCAACGTCCGGTCCGTCGACCGGCCCGCGCCGGCCGGCCCGGCACGGCCCGCGACGGCGGTGTCCGTGCCGAGTCGCGGTCCGCCGCCGGCCGGGCGCCGTCGGCCGCCCGCGGTGCCGAGGGCGTACGCTCCGCCAAGCGCCCCGCCGCCGCCCGGCGCACGGCTGCCGGCGGTGCGGTGACGCGGCTGTCCGCACCCCGATCCCGAGGTCTCACCGGCCGGGCCACAGTGCTCTTCGCGGTGCTGATCGCGCTCGCGCTCGCCTACACCTATCCGGTCCGGGTCTATTTGGATCAGCAGGCCGACATCGAGCGGATGGAGGCTGCGCAGGCGGCCCAGCGGAAGCTGATCGCCGAGCTGACCACCCAGGCGGAGAAGTGGCAGGACGAGGCGTACATCGAGACCCAGGCCCGGGAGCGGTTCTTCATGCGGCGGCCCGGTGAGAAGATGCTGATCCTGCTCGACGACCCGGCCGGTGCGGCCCGCGAGGCGGGCACCGCCGAGGCCCCGGCAACGCCGGTCACCCCCGACCCCTGGTACGACACTCTCTGGTCCAGTGTGCGGGCCGCCGACGCCCACCAGACCGAAGACTGAGCACCCGACGAGAGATGGCATCGTGACTGTCGTACCACCGCAGGAGCCGGCGGCGGCCTCCGTACCCCCGCCGAAGCGGGAGCCGGCCACGGAGGCCGACCTGGCCGCGGTGGCCGCGCAGCTCGGACGCCCGCCCCGCGGCACCCGGGCGGTGGCCCACCGGTGCCCGTGCGGCCTGCCCGACGTGGTGGAGACGACTCCCCGGCTGGCCGACGGCACTCCCTTCCCGACGCTGTTCTACCTGACCTGCCCCCGGGCGACCGCGGCGTGCAGCCGGCTGGAGTCGGCCGGGCTGATGAAGGAGATGGCGGAGCGGCTGGCCACCGACCCGGAGTTGGCCGCCCGGTACCGCGCGGCGCACGAGGACTATCTGGCCCGCCGGGACGCCATCGCCGAGGTGCCCGAGATCGCCGGCATCTCCGCCGGCGGGATGCCCGGACGGGTCAAGTGCCTGCACGTTCAGCTTGGTCACGCGCTCGCCGCCGGGCCGGGGGTGAACCCGTTCGGTGACGAAACGCTCGACCTGGTCGAACCGTGGTGGACGACCGGACGCTGTGTCGATGTCCCGGAGGCCGGGTGAGCGAGGGCGACGTCGTGGTTCGGCGGGCCCGCACCGCCGATGTGCGGGCGATCCGACGACTGGTCGACACCTACACCGACGACCGTCGTCTGCTCAGCAAGGCCACGGTCACCCTGTACGAGGACGTGCAGGAGTTCCGGGTCGCCAGCCGGGTCTCCGACGGTGCGGTGGTGGGCTGCGGCGCGCTGCACGTCATGTGGGAGGACCTGGCCGAGATCCGTACGGTGGCGGTCGATCCCCGCTGTCGGGGCCAGCGGATCGGCCACCGGATCGTTACGGAGCTGATCGACGCGGCACGGGAGCTGGGGGTGGCCCGCATCTTCGTGCTGACCTTCGAGACCCGTTTCTTCGGTTCGTTCGGTTTCAATGAGATCGACGGCGCCCCGGTGCCGCACCCGGTCTACGAGCAGCTGCTGCGTTCGTACGACGAGGGTGTCGCCGAGTTCCTCGACCTGGAACGGGTCAAGCCGAACACCCTCGGCAACACCCGCATGCTGCTACGCCTCTGACCGCCTCGCTCGGCCCCGTCACCCGGGTTGCGCTGTCACTCGCTGTGTCCGACTCCCCGCTGGTCCACTTACCACCTTGGCCCCTTTGCTCTGCTTACCCATACGCACAGGTTTACTTTCGGTGATGGTTGGCTGGGCATGGCTCGGTCTGGGCTTTCAAGGAACCCCTGTTCATGAGGGGGTTGCGTATAGGTAAGCAGAGCAAAGGGGGCGATGGGTAGGACGGGGGTGCGGCTGTTCGACTCCGGAGAGTCACCATCGGTGTGGCTACATTCCGTGAATGCGGTGCCCGGAGGAGTGGGTCGGCGGTGGCGGTAGGGTTTCGTCGTGACGACGCGTGTGGCCGCCATCGACTGTGGCACCAACTCCATCCGGTTGCTGGTTGCCGACCTGCCCGACCCGTCGGCGGGACCGGCCGCACCGCTAGTCGACCGGAGCCGGCGGATGGAGATCGTCCGGCTCGGTCAGGGTGTGGACGCCACCGGCCGGCTCGCTCCGGAGGCGATCGAGCGGACCCGGGTCGCGCTCGCCGACTACGCCGCCGAGATCGAGAAACTGGGTGTCGAGCGGGTGCGGATGTGCGCCACGTCGGCCAGCCGGGACGCGGAGAACGCGGCCGACTTCCGCGCCATGGTCGAGCAGACGCTCGGCGTCGCGCCGGAGGTGGTCAGCGGGGACGAGGAGGCGCGGCTGTCGTTCACCGGAGCGGTGCGCGGCCTGCCCGCCGACGCGCCGTCGCCGTACCTGGTGCTGGACATCGGTGGCGGCTCGACCGAGTTCGTCGTCGGCACCCGGGACGGTGGGGTCGACGCCGCGATCTCCATGGACATCGGCTGCGTCCGGATGACCGAGCGACACCTGCACGGTGACCCGCCAGCGCTGGACGAGATCGCCGCCGCCCAGGCCGACATCGCGGTCGCGGTGGATCGGGCGCTGACGGCCGTGCCGGGACGGCAGGCGGCCACGCTGGTCGGGCTCGCCGGGTCGGTCACCACCGTCGTCGCGATCGCCGAGGGCCTCACCGGGTACGACCCAGCCCGCATCCACCACGCCCGAGTGTCGTACGACCGGGTGGCGGAGGTGACCGCCGAGCTGCTGGCCATGACGCGCGAGCAGCGGCTGGCCATCCCGGTGATGCATCCCGGCCGCGCCGACGTGATCGGTGCCGGCGCACTGGTGCTCCGCGTCGCCATGGAGCGGGCGGGCATGGCCGCCGTGGTCGCCTCCGAGCACGACATCCTCGACGGCATCGCCTGGAGTCTGGCAAACGCGAACGGGAGGTATCGGCGCTAGCGCGAACAGGAGGTGAATGCCACTGTTCCGGCATCTTCCCGGCGGCGGTCACCGCGTGGCAGGCTACCCGCACGTAGGACCACTGGGCGACCAGCCAACGATGACTGACCGCTAGGAGGACGGGCCGATGGGCGAGATGGTGACCTACCGTGGTGATGGCGGCACGGGTGAGGGATATCTCGCGATACCTGCCACCGGCGCGGCAAGCCCGGCAGTGATCGTGATTCAGGACTGGTGGGGCCTCGTGCCGCACATCAGGTCGGTGGTTGACCGTTTCGCCGAGGCGGGCTTCGTCGCCCTCGCCCCCGATTTCCGGCACGGCGAGCCGGCCGGGAAGCCGAGTGAGCCGCGGCGGCTACTCAACGGACCGCAGATGGACGAGACGGCACGGGAGATCGCCGCCGCCGCCGACTACCTCGCCGGCCGGGTCGAGGTCACCGGCAAGGTGGGGTGCGCCGGGTTCTGCGCCGGGGCCAGCCTGGCGCTGTGGGCCGCGAACTTCTCCGATCGGATCGTCGCCACCGCCGCCTTCTACCCCCAGTTGCCCTGGGAAGGCATGCGTACCGAGTGGACCGACTACGCGGGCAAGGAGGCGCTGGTGCACTGCTCCGAGGCGGACGGCACCTCTGCCGACCCGGGTGTCCAGGCGGTACGCCGGGCTATCGAGAACTCCGGCGGCAGCTGCCAACTGCACGACTACCCGGGCACCGCGCACGCCTTCTTCAATGAGGATCGGCCGGAGAAGTTCGACCAGCGGGCCGCCACCAGCGCCTGGGCGCGCACCCTGGAACTCTTCCGGGCCAAGCTTGGCTGAGTCGCGTACCCCCGTCGAGGTCGTCGCCCGCGCCGCGCGGGCGACGGATCTGGCCGACCTGGACGCGTACGTTGCCGACTGTTTTGCCTGCCCCCGGCTGGTCGACTGGCGGGAGGAGGTGGCCCGCACGAAGCGGGCGGCCTTCCGCGATCAGGAGTACTGGGGACGGCCGGTGCCCGGCTTCGGCGATCCGGCGGCCCGGATCGCCATCCTCGGGCTGGCCCCGGCCGCGCACGGCGGCAACCGCACCGGCCGGATCTTCACCGGCGACCGGTCCGGTGACGTGCTCTTCGCCGCCCTGCACCGGGCCGGCCTGGCCAACCAGCCGACGAGTGTGGCCGCCGACGACGGACTGGCGCTGCGGGAGACGAGGATCTTCGCCGCCGTACGCTGCGCCCCACCGGACAACAAGCCCACCCCGGGCGAGCGGGACACCTGCGCGCCCTGGCTGCATCGTGAGGTCGAGCTGATCCGGCCGACACTGCGGGTGGTGGTGGCGCTGGGTGCCTTCGCCTGGGCCGCGTGGTGGCCGGCGTTACGTGCCGGGTACGGCGTCCCTCCGCCCAGCCCGCGACCGTCGTTCGGGCATGGGGCACACTGGTCCGGCACGGCCGGACCGGAACTGCTCGGTTGCTACCACGTCAGCCAGCAGAACACCTTCACCGGTCGGCTGACACCAGAGATGCTGGACGATGTGTTCGCCCGGGCGAAACTGCTGGCCGGGGTGGACTGAGGCGGCGGGGCGATGACGATGGCGGACGGTACGGGTGCCGTCCCGCCGTACGCCCCGATGGCCCGGAGGTAACCGATGGACGTGCTTCGCAGCTGGTGGCCGGTGACGGCGGTGATTGCCCTGCTCGCAGCCGTTACCCTTGCCACCGCGCACTCGTCGATCGGCGCGAGCCGGATACCGCCCGCCGTCAAGGATGCGCCCTTCGTGTTGGAGTACCCGAGCGGGGAGCCGCGTCCGTCGATCCCGGCCGAGCCCCGCGAGGCCGCCGAGGAGACCCGGACCCGGATCCCGTCCTGGCTCGGCACTGTGGCGGTGGCGGTGCTCGGGCTGGCGCTGCTGGCCGCCCTCAGCTATCTGATCTGGACCGTGGCGCGGGGGGTGGCGCGGCGGGTCACCCGGGCGCTGCCCGCGCAGCCGACCCGGCGCAGCGCCGAAGGTACCGCCGCGGAGGTGGTGGCGGCCGTCGACGCCGGCCTGGTCGACCTGGACGACCGCGCCACCGACCCGCGGACCGCGGTGATCGCCTGCTGGGTACGCCTCGAAGAGGCCGCAGCCGTCGCCGGGGTGCCCCGGCTGACCGGCGACACCCCCACCGACCTGGTCACCCGGCTGCTTCGCGGTGATCCGTCCACCGGCGTGCCGGCGATCGTGAGTGCCGACGTGCTGGCCGAGTTCGCGCACGTCTACCGCGAGGCCAGGTACGCCACCCGCCCGGTGGACGAACGGACCAGGGACCAGGCCCGGGCGGCGCTGCGCCGGTTGCGCGGCGAACTGACCGAACTGGCCGAGCGGGAGCCGGCGTGAGCAGTACGAGTATCGACGACCTGCTCAGCTTCTCCGAGGAGCGGCCGGTCCAGTCCGAGCCGCGCCGGGGCGGGCGGCTGCGTACCGTCGCCGGCGTGCTGGGTATCACCGCGGTGGTGACCGTGGTGGCCGTCGCCGGGCTGCGCGCGGTCGGGCTGCGGGTGTCGTTGCTGGTGCTGGTCGCCGCCGTGGTAGCGCTGCTGGTGGTACGCCGGATCGTCGCCACCCTCGCCCCACCACCGAAGTCCGGCCAGGGCGGTTCGTCGTCGCGGGGCGGCGAGGAGCCCGGCACCTACAACTGGGACGCCCGGGACGCGCTGCGAGGCGCGATCAACGGCTGGGCGACTCCCCTGGAGTGGTCCAAGACCCGTCCCGAACGGTTCACCACCGTGATCCTGCCCCGCCTGGCCGAGCTGGCGGACGAGCGGATGCGCCTGAAGCACGGCGTCACCCGTGAGTCGGATCCGGCCCGGGCCCGCGCCCTCCTGGGCGATGACCTGTCGACGTTTCTGGAAACCCCACCCCGCCGCACCCCCTCGCCGCGCGACCTCGCGGCGATCGTCGCCGAACTGGAGAAGATCTGATGAACGACGTCGGCCGGACGATGCCCCCCACCGAGGTAGGTCGCCTCGCCCGGGCCGTACTGGACGCGGTGGGCCAGGTCGTGGTCGGCAAACGGGACGCCCTGGAGCTGGTGCTCGCCGGCATCCTCGCCGGCGGCCACGTGCTGCTCGAAGACCTGCCGGGGCTGGGCAAGACGCTCACCGCGCGGTCCTTCGCCCAGGCACTGGGCCTGGACTTCCGGCGCCTACAGTTCACCCCCGACCTGCTGCCCGCCGACGTCACCGGCTCGTTCCTCTACGACCAGCGCAGCGGTGACTTCACCTTCCGGGCCGGGCCGGTCTTCACCAACCTGTTGCTCGCCGACGAGATCAACCGGACTCCGCCGAAGACCCAGTCGGCCCTGCTGGAGGCGATGCAGGAGAAGCAGGTCTCGGTGGAGGGCGTGACGTACCGGCTGGACGAGCCGTTCCACGTGCTCGCCACCGCCAACCCCATCGAGTACGAGGGCACCTATCCGTTGCCGGAGGCGCAACTGGACCGGTTCCTGCTGCGGGTGTCGTTCGGCTACCCGGCGCAGGACGAGGAGTGGGAGGTGCTGCGTCGGCGGATGGCGCGCCGCCGCGAGGAGGCCGAGATCAAGCCGGTGGTCGACGCCGGCACCCTGCGCGCCATGCAGGCGGCGTTGGAGGACGTCGTGGTGGAGGACTCGGTGGGCCGGTACATCGTGGCACTGACCGCGGCCACCCGTGAGCACCCGTCGGTGCTGGTAGGCGCGTCGCCGCGGGGTTCGCTGGCGCTGATGCTGCTGTCCCGGGTACGGGCGGTGCTCTCCGGGCGGGACTACGTGGTGCCCGAGGACGTCAAGGACGTCGCGGCCCCGGCGCTGGCCCACCGGATCACGTTGCGGCCGGAGATGTGGCTGCGTCGGGTCGACCCGTCCTTCGTGGTCGGTGAGGTTCTCGACGGCACCCCGGCGCCGGCCAGTGGCGCGCTGCCCAGCTACGCCGCCGGCCGGCCGGGAGACTGACCCGGCGTGAGTGAGCGGAGCGATCGAACGGCACCCACCAACTGGACGCCCACCTGGGCGTTCGGTCGGGCGGTGCTGCTCACCGGCCTGCTTCTGGTCGCCGCGGTGCTGCTGGGACGGGTGGATCTGATCGTGCTGGCCGTCCCGTTCGCGCTCGGCACCGCGTACGCGTTGCGACGCCGACCCGTCGAACTGCCCCGGGTGTGGCTCAGCGCCGACGAGGACCCCCTGGTGGAGGGCGGTGCGATGGCCGGGACGGTCACCGTCGGCAACCCGGGGGCGGTCCCCTACGACGTGGCGGTGCTGCGTACCCGGGTCTCACCGTGGCTGCGCGTCGAACGCGCGGGTCTCGCCGGCAGCGCGGTGGTCGGCACCGGCCGATCCGCCGGTGCCGGTCAACCGACCGTGGCGGACCGCCCCTTCGTCACGTCGGTCGCGCCGGACACCGCCGTCGACCTGGAGTTGGCCGGTACCGCGCTGCGCTGGGGCCGGCATCCGCTGGGCCCGGCGGGCGCCCGGGTCGCCGCCGCGCAGGGCCTGCTCGTCTCGCGCGCGGTGGTCGTCGAACCGGTCCGGTCGAAGGTGTACCCGAAGACCGAGCCGTTCGAGGCGGTCGAGGTGATGCCCCGGGCCGCTGGCCTGGTCGGTGCCCACCACTCGCGTCGTCCCGGTGAGGGAGGCGAACTCGCCGGGGTGCGGGTCTTCGCCCCCGGTGACCGGTTGCGTCGCATCGACTGGCGGGTGTCGCTGCGGGCCCGGCAACTGCACGTGGCGGCCACCCTCTCCGACCGGGACGCCGAAGTGGTCGTGCTGCTCGACGTGCTGGCCGAGGCGGGTCGCTCCGGTGGGGTCACCGGTACGGCGTCGGTGCTGGACACCACGGTTCGGGCGGCCGCCGCCATCGCCGAGCACTACCTGCACCGGGGTGACCGGGTGGCGCTGCTGGAGTACGGCCCGAGTGCCCGGCGGCTGCGCCCGGCGACCGGACGAAGGCAGTACCTGACCGTGCTGGAGTGGCTGCTGGACGTCAAGGCCCAGTCCTCGCCACACGAGCCGTACGACCACGTGTTCGGCCCGCAACTGCTCTCCGCGGACGCGCTGGTGGTGGTGCTCACCCCGTTGCTGGAGGAGCGGTCGGCGCAGATGTTGGCCCGGTTGGCCCGTTCGGGGCGGTTCGTGGTGGCCGTCGACACGCTCCCGGTGGACCTGTCACCACCGAAGGACCGGGGCTGGGCCGAGGTGGCGTACCGGCTGTGGCGACTGGACCGGGACACGATGATCGCGCAGTTGCGTGAGCACGGGGTGCCGGTGGTGCCGTGGGCCGGCGCCGGCAGCCTCGACCAGGTGCTACGCGACGTGGCGAGGCTGGCCGCCGCACCCCGGGTGGGTGGCCGGTGATGGGGGCGGTCATCGGGCGGGTTCGGGCGTTGCGGACCGCCGCGGCACGGATCTCCCTGACCCCCGTGCTGGTCCGGCTGGGGATCTTCCTCAGCGCACTGGTGGGGTTGCTGCTGGCGTATCCCGCCGAGGTCGTGGCGGGGGAGGCGCTGGGTCCGCTGGTGGCGGTCGCGGTGCTGCCGGCGGTGCTGCCGCGTCGGCTCTGGCCGACCTTCGCCGCCCTGGTCACGGTCGGCGGGTGGTTGCTCGCCACCGACGGGTACCACCGACCTATCGCGTTGTGGCGGCTGATGGCGGTGGCCGTGGCGCTCTACCTGACCCACACGCTCTGCGCGCTGGTGGCGGTGCTGCCGTACGACGCCGTGGTGGACCCGGACGTGATAGTGCGTTGGCTCACCCGGGCCGCCGGAGTGTTGCTCGCCACGTCGGTGCTCGGCGTGCTGCTGCTCGAACTCTCCGGTGCCCGGCCCGGAGGTGGCGGCTGGCAGGCGGTCACGCTGGCCGGTCTGCTGCTGGCTGTCGGGGTGACCGCGTTGCTGGCTGGGCTGCTGCGACGCAGGTGATTCCGGGGTTCTCGGGGTCTGCCGCGACAGCTGATGTCGGGGCGTCGAGGTGCTGACGATGGCCGTCGTTACCGCCGTCACAGTCGCCTTGTGCTCGGTCACAGAAGGGGGCCGCAGGCGGGATTACCGCTGGCGGTGGGGGAAAGATGGTAGGCGTGAATCCGAAGCGGATCCTTGTGGTGGGCGCCGGGCACGTCGGTCTCTACGCGGCGCTGCGCCTGTCGAAGAAGCTGAGTCCCCGTGAGGCTGAGGTCGTCGTCGTCGATCCTCAGCCGCACATGACGTACCAGCCTTTCCTGCCCGAGGCTTCGGCGGGAAACATCTCCCCACGGCACTCCGTGGTGCCGCTGCGTCGGGAGTTGCGCCGGTGCAAGGTGGTGGCGGGTGCCGTCACCCGGATCGACCACGCGAGTAAGACCGCCACGGTGCAGCCGATCATCGGCCCGCCCCGCGAGATCACCTACGACCACGTGGTGGTCGCCCCCGGCTCGGTCTCCCGAACCCTGCCGATCCCCGGACTGCACGAGCACGGCATCGGCTTCAAGACCATCGGTGAGGCCATCTACCTGCGCAACCACGTGCTCGAACAGCTCGACGTGGCCGCCGCCACCACCGACCCGGAGGTACGCCGTCGGGCGCTGACCTTCGTCTTCGTCGGCGGCGGGTACGCCGGCATCGAGGCGCTGGCGGAGATGGAGGACATGGCCCGCCACGCGTTGAAGTACTACCCGGAGCTGAACACGTCGGACATGCGGTGGGTACTGGTCGAGGCCACCCAGCGGGTGCTGCCGGAGGTCGACCGGGACATGGGCGCCTACACGGTGCAGCAGCTGCTGAAGCGGGACATGGACATCCGGCTCGACACCCGGCTTGAGTCCTGCGTCGACGGGGTGGTCAAGCTCTCCGACGGGGACAGCTTCAGCGCGGACACCATCGTCTGGACCGCCGGGGTGAAGCCGTCACCGATGCTGGACGCGACCGACTTCCCCCGCGAGGAGCGGCGCCGGGTCACCTGCCTGCCGACGTTGCAGGTGGTCGACGGTGACCGCGTGGTCGAGGGTGCCTGGAGCGCCGGTGACTGCGCCGCCGTACCTGACCTGACCAAGCCGCCGGGCAACTACTGCTCGCCGAGCGCCCAGCACGCGGTACGCCAGGCGCAGCGGATGGCCGACAACATCGTCGCCGTGATCAGGGGCCGCGCGCCGGTGCCCTACAAGCACAAGCACGCCGGCAGTGTGGCCAGCCTCGGTCTGCACAAGGGAGTGGCCCAGGTCTACGGCATCAAGATGACCGGCTGGCCGGCGTGGTTCATGCACCGGACGTACCACATGAGCCGGATCCCGTCGCTGAACCGGAAGGTCCGGGTCGTGGTCGACTGGACGCTGGCGTTCGTGCTCAAGCGTGAGGTGGTGGCCCTCGGCCAGCTGCACGACCCGCGCGAGGAGTTCGCCGAGGCGTCCCAGCCACCGTCGAAGGTGTGAGTGCACGTGGGGTGCCGTTGGCGCCCCACGTGCTCAGACCTGCCAGTACCAGGCGTCGGTGAGTCGGGTCGACGGTCCGTAGAGCGCCTCCAACGTCAGCCGCAGACTGTCGGCGTGCGCGGTGTCGGCGGCCAGCACCACGCACGAGGCACCCCAGTACGCGACGTCCGCCGCGGCGCGGCGGCGCTGCTCGTCCCCGACGACGGGCCGGAGGCCGCTGCGGGCCACGTCGGCCAGGAGGGCGGAGGTGGGTCGCGGGGCGACGCCCATCGCGGCGCTGCCGCCACGGCCGTGCGGCCCGATGAAGAAGCCCTGCGGCATGCTGAACTCGGCGTCGGCCGCGGTCGCCCACCGCATCGGCCAGGGCTCCTTGGGCGTGGCCAGCGGCACCGGTACCAGGACGCCGCCCGGCTCGACACAGGTCCGCCAGTGGCCGGCGGTGATGAACTCCGGAACCGGCGGGCGTTGTGCGGTGGGCAGCGGCGCGGGGAGCAGTGGTACGACCGCCACGGCGACCGCGACCAGCGTGAGCCGGCGGGCACGGCCCGTGCTGCGCAGCGCCCGGTCGACCGCCAGCACCAGCAGTGTCGCGATCAGCGGCGGTACGGCCAGGGCGAACCGCATCGGTAGCGCGCCGTCGACCACCGGCACTCCGCCGAGCAGTGCGTACGGCCCGGGCAGTCCGGAGCCTTCGCGGTCGAAGACCAGCTCGGGGCCGAGCGACAGCGCAGCCATCACGAGAATCCCGGCGGTGCAGGCCAGCACCAGCGGGCGGCGGCCCAGCCAGACGGCGCAGCCGGCGGTGACGACCAGCAGCGGCCAGCCCAGGAAGGTGTTGTACTCGGCCGGGCCGGTGCTCAACTGGGCGGAGCGGTCGTCCCCGAGCAGCGAAAGCGGTGAGATCGCCCACCAACTGCGCAGGTCGGCCGAGAAGTAGTGCGGGCTGAACATGCCGTCGGCGACGCCGAGGGGCCCGGCGAACTGGAACCACAACGGGCGGGCGAGCACCAGCAGGGCCGTACCGGTGGCGAGGACCATTGCGCCGGCGAAGGCGGGCAGCGCCCGCCGGGCGAGATCGCGGTCTGTGACGATCATCGTCACCGCCATCACCAGCAGGGTGAGCGCGGCGAGAAACAGCACCTCCTCGCCGATGAACACCTGAGCGGCGACAGCGGCGGCGAGTCCCATCGCGGAGGTGGCCAACCGGCGTCGGTCCGGCGCGCCGGCAGCCGGCCCGGATCCAGCGGCGGGGTCGGCCGCCCGCAGCAGGCGTACGACCAGCCAGACGATGACCGGCAACAGCCACTGCGCCGTCATGTGCAGGTGGCTGTTGCTCTGGGACACCATGCCGGGGGCGAAGCCGCACAGCGCACCGCCCAGCGTCGCGGCGGCCCGGCGGGCCCTCAGCGTACGGCTGAACAGCAGGTACCAGGCGGTTGCGGTGCCGGCGAGGTTGACCGTGACCAGCAGGGCGAAGGTGACCGGAGCGCCGAACAGCAGGGTTACCGGGGCGCACAGCACACCGAGGGCGATGACCGACGTGTTGGCCATCAGGTTGACCCCGACCGGAGCGTTGAGCCGGTCGGTGGACAGGCCGAAGTCGCCCAGCAGGGCCCGGGCGTCGATGGCCAGGAACCACTCGTAGAGCACCTGGTCCTCGGGATTGAGGGCGAGCACCAGACCGGTCGGGTCGGCCCAGAGTCGGTGGGTGAGCGCACCGGCGAGCGCCGCGAAGAAGAGCCCTACCAGCAGGTCGATCCGATACTGAGCCGCCGTCCGGGCCAACCGGGTGAGCCGCTGCCGGCGTACCCGGGCGAGGTGGCGACCCGCCTGTGTTGCCACGTCGTCGGTGGGGGCGAGGGGTGCGCGGCTGCTCACGGCCTCGACCCTACTGGCGGTGCTCGGCGGGGGACGCCGCAGTGGCGACGAACCCGCTACCGTGGCACTGCACCGTACGTGCCGGCACGCCGGTGTCACCCGCCCGGGTGGTGGAAAGGCAGACACGGCCGCCTTAAAAGCGGCTGCCGCAAGGCGTGCGGGTTCGACCCCCGCCCCGGGCACCACCCCGCGAAGATCCGTTCAGGACGGGGAATCGCGCTGCGCCGATCTCGACCGCACCGGGCGCCGCCGTGCTTGCCGGTGAGCCTGTGCTCAGGTGGCGTCCGGCCCAGCTCTCAGCTTTCCCTCAGCTTGGCGATCTCCAAGGGCTGGTCGGGACGTTTACTCTTGTATTGCACGTTGACGTGCAATGAGACCCCCTGAGGGAGGCCAGAGACAGTGAAGACTTCGAACCCGGTGCTCGCCCGGCTCGGTCAGGCGGCCGAGCGGGAGCGGGCCGCCGGGTACGCCCCGTCCGGGCCGTACGGACAGCCCGGTTACCCCCAGCAGGTTCCGCCGCAGGCCGGCTATCCGGGCGCGCCCGGCTTTCCGTCGGCCCCACCGGCGGTCACCCCCATGTCGATCGACGACGTGGTGGTCAAGACGGTCACCCTCCTGGCCATCGTCGGCGTCGCCGCTGCGGCGGCGTGGGCGCTGGTACCCGACGCGCTGCTCGGCGTCGCCTGGATCGGTGCGGCAATCGTCGGCCTGGTGCTCGGCCTGATCATCTCGTTCTCCCGGATGGCGAACCCGGCGCTCGTCGTCGCGTACGCCGTCGTCGAGGGTGTCCTCGTCGGCGCCGTGAGCAAGTTCTTCGAATCGCTTTACGACGGCATCGTGCTCCAAGCGGTGACCGCGACCTTCGGTGTCTTCTTCGTGATGGCCATGCTCTACAAGGCGCGGGTCATCCGGGCGACGCCGAAGTTCGTCAAGGGCATGATCGCGGTGATGGCGGGTCTGTTCGCCGTCATGCTGATCAACCTGGTGCTGGCGCTCTTCGGCGTCAACACCGGCCTGCGTGACGGCAGCCCGCTGGCCATCGGCTTCAGCATCGTCTGCATCGTGGTCGCCTCGCTGAGCTTTGTGCTGAGCTTCAAGGAGGTCGAGGACGGCGTCCGGATGGGCCTGCCGCAGCGCTACTCCTGGGTGGCCGCGTTCGGCATCCTGGTCAGCCTGATCTGGCTCTACATCGAGATGCTGCGCCTGCTGAGCTACTTCCAGGGCGACGACTGACCTCGCCGCCCAACGACCGACCGGCGCCCGCCCCCACCCGGGGCGGGCGCCGTCGTCTCTCTCCCCAGCCCACCCCCTCCCGCCCCCGTCTCGTCGATCATGCACTTGTGGTCGCGCCATAACGGGCGGAAGGGGTGGATCGACAACCACGACTCCATGGTCGACGAGACGGTGGGGGGTGGGTGCGTAGAGTGCGGGGGGTGGGGATGGAGGCAGCGGCGGTGCTGGAGGTCGCGCGGGGGGTGGAGCTGCTGGTGCGGCAGGTCAGCCACTGGCAGCAGCCACGGTGGTCAGCCGCCGCGTCGGTCGGCAACGTGTCCCGGGCGGATCTGGTGCACCGGCTGGTGCAGGAGATCGCCAACCTCGCTGCGGACGCGGAGGGGCAGCCACGACGAGTCGTACCCCGGCTCGACAACGACCTGGCTCTGCCCGACCAGCTTCGGGTGGTCACCGCGGACCTGCTCGCCGCGGACCCGAGCGAGGAGGCCCTGGCCCGGGCCGCCACCGAGGTCACCGCGACCCGGACCGCGCTCTGACCACCGGGTTCTCAAGCGGCCCGACATGCGGCAAGCCGGGGCCTTCCGCCGAGCTGATGGCCCGAGTTGCCGCATGTCGCGACTGCGCTGATCGCCGGCGGCGTTGGCGTCCGGCCGAGGTGGCTGCCGGCCGGACACCGGCGCTCAGTCAGCTCAGGCGCTCGACGACCATTGCCATGCCCTGGCCGCCACCGACGCACATGGTCTCCAGGCCGATGGTCGCGTCATGCCATTGCAGGGCGTTGAGCAGTGTGCCGGTGATCCGGGCGCCGGTCATCCCGAACGGGTGACCGACGGCGATCGCGCCGCCCATCACGTTCAGCTTCTCCTCCGGGATGCCCAGTTGGCGGTACGACGGGATCACCTGGGCGGCGAACGCCTCGTTGATCTCGACCAGGTCGACGTCGTCGATGGTCATACCGGCGCGTTCGAGTGCCTGCCGGCTCGCCTCCACCGGGCCGAGGCCCATGATCTCGGGTGACAGCGCGGTGACACCTGTGGAAACGATCCGCGCCAGTGGAGTGATGCCCAGTTCATCGGCCCGCTGAGCACTCATCACGACCACGGCGGCGGCCCCGTCGTTGAGCGGGCAGCAGTTGCCGGCGGTGATCCGGCCGTCCGGGCGGAAGACCGGCTTCAGCTCGGAGACCGCCGCCAAGGTGACCCCGGCGCGGGGGCCGTCGTCGGTGGCGACCACTGTGCCGTCGGGCGTGGTGACCGGGGTGATCTCACGGGACCAGAAGCCGTCGGCGATCGCCTTCTCGGCCAGGTTCTGGCTGCGTACGCCGAAAGCGTCCATGTCCGCGCGGCTCACGTCGTACACCTGGGCGAGATTTTCGGCGGTCTGTCCCATGGCCAGATAGACGTCGGGTAGCGCGTCCTTCTCACGCGGGTCCGTCCAGACTGGCGCGCCGGCCTCGGCGCGAGCCTGGGACCGTTCGCGTGCCGACGCGAAGCGTGGATTCTCCCAGCCGCCGCCGACCAGGGCCTGAGCTTCGGGCGGCAGGCCGTCGGAGCTGCCGCGTGCGTAACGGGAGACCATTTCGACGCCGGCGGAGATGAAGACGTCGCCCTCACCGGCCCGGATCGCATGCATGGCCATTCGCGTCGTCTGCAAGGAGGATGCGCAGTAGCGGGTGAGGGTCGCGCCGGGCAGGCCGTCGAGGCCCATCAGCACGGCGACCACGCGAGCCATGTTGAAACCCTGCTCGCCGCCGGGCAGCCCGCACCCGAGATAGAGGTCGTCTATCTGTCGCGGGTCGAGCTGCGGCACCTTGGCCAAGGCCGCCTGCACGATGGTGGCGGCCAGATCGTCCGGGCGGAGATCACGTAGGGAGCCCTTGTGGGCCCGGCCGATGGGGGAGCGGGCGGTGGCGACGATGACGGCGTCGCGGGACGACTCAATCGGCATACCGACACGTTAACTCGCCGGTAACTTGCGGCGGAAGTTTCCGTCCGCCGGGAAATGTCACCCCACGTCGGATGAGCAGACCCGTTCAGTGGTGTGGGGTGACGGCCGCGGCGGCGGCCACCGCGGGCAGGAGGGCGTGGGCCCAGACCCGGTAACCGTCGGCGGAGGGGTGGTAGCCGTCGTGGCAGAAGGTGCCGGCGTCGGCCCGGAACACCGGGCCCGTCTCGATGGCCAGGTCGACCACCGTCCCTCCGGCGTCGAGCACCGCACCGGTCTGTGCCCGGGCGACCCGACGCCCCATCCAACCGACGACCTGCCGCAGCGGCGACGCGATCGCGCGTACGGCGCCGAGATCCGGGCAGGTGCCGACCACGACTTCGACGCCGGCCTGGCGCAGCCGGTGCACGGCCGCGCCGAGATAGGCGGCGGCCTCGGTCGGCCGGCGCATGCTGGTGACGTCGTTGGCGCCGACCAGCACTACCGCCACGTCCGGCCGCTCGCCGAGCAGCGCTCGCGCCACCTGGGTGGCCAGGTCGGTTGAGCGCGAGCCGGAGACACCGACGCTGGACAGGTGGACCTGACGCCCGCCCGGCCCTTCGGCGAGCAACTCCGCCAACTGCCCGCCGATGGTGTCGCCGAGCCGGTCCACGCCGACGCCGAGGGCGGCGGAGTCACCGAGCAGCACCAGGCGCAGCGGTGGGGCACCGGCCCGACCGACGGTCGCCCGCAGTGCCAGGCCGAGCTCTGGCTGGGCGTAGCGACGGTTGCGCGCGACCACGGCCTCGCCGGCGAGCACCGCGGCTCCGCCGAGCGCGCCCGCGAGCAGGGAAAATGCGGCAGTACGGGCGACCCGCGCGGCGACCTGGGTGCCGGCAGAGAGGTTGGTCATGACGCTGCCCTCGCGCCGGAACCGGACCGGCCCCTGATCCGCTCGGTCATGAGAATCCTTCCACTGCGGGTGTGTCGACGGTGCGGGCTGGCTGCGGCGTCGGACCGACACCGAAGAATCCCCGCCGGCGCAACTGCGCCCAACGGCCGGCCGGACCGCTCTCGCTGCCCCGGACCTGCGTACCGCTGACCTCCGTCCCCGGGTGCCGAGCCGCCTCCTGTGCGGCCTTAGGCAACGACCGTACGCCTTCGAGCCGGGTTGGCGAAGGCCTGCGTTCGGCACCCTGGCCCAGAGCGGAGAGCACCGTCGGCAACAGGGCGGCGGCAGCCGCCGCGTAGCCCTCGGCGGAGGGGTGGAACCGGTCCCAGGCGAACATCCGCCCCGGCTCGGCGGTGAACCGGGGACCGAGCAGGTCGCCGAGGGAGACCGTCCAACCACCGGCCGACACCACCGCGACCGTCTGCGCCGCGGCGAGCTGCCGGCTCCACCGGCGGGCCAACCAGCGCAGCGGTGGCTGAATGGGGCGGATCGCGCCCAGGTCCGGGCAGGTCCCGACGACCACCTCGGCGCCGGCCGCGCGCAGTGCCCGAACCCCCTCGACGAGGTAGCGCACGGCCAGGGCCGGCGGGGTGCGGTTGGTGACGTCGTTGCCGCCGATCAGGATGACCGCGACCTCGGGGTCGCACTCCAGGGCCGCCTCCACCTGGAACTTCAAGCCGGCCGATATGGCGCCCACCACCGCGAAGCGGTGCAACCGGACGGGACGCTGGAGACGCCGGGACAGGCCGGTGGCCAACAACGCGCCAGGCGTCTCACGGCGTCGGTGCACCCCGTAACCGGCGGCCGACGAGTCACCCAGAACGACCATGGTGATCGCGGGCCCGGGAAACTTCGCGCCATAGACGCCGTCGCAGCGTGGTGGCGGCGCCTCGGCCATCGGGATGGTGCGCCGGGCCTGCCGGGCCTGACCGAAGAGCACACCTGTCGTCGCCGCGGCGGCGGCCACCGTGGCGCCCGTGCCGATGGCCGCCAGACGGGCCACCCGCAGGGCACGCTGCCAGCGCGGACGATCCGGTACGACGGAACCAGCGACCCCCATACCGTGACACTAGCGCGCCTGTCTGACGCCCCGCTGTCATCGTCGCGGCGCTCCGGTGCCTGGAAAACGACCGCGCTGGGTACTTGGATGGACAGTGTTGCGGCGGGGCGTCACGCTGCACGTGGAGAGGAGCACGACGATGGCTAAGACGTTGAAACGAGGTGCCGCGTTCGTGGCCCTGGCACGGGCGATGACCGCAGGTGCCCGGGGCGGGCCGTCGCTCGGCGCCCGGATCGGTGCGCTGCCCAGGATGATCGCGGCCACCGCCCGTGGCCAGTACGACGGCGGGCTGCGGCTGGCCATGATGACCGCCGCCACGGCGTACATCGTCTCGCCGATCGACGCGGTACCGGAAATGTTCCTCGCCGTGTTCGGGCTGATCGACGACGCGGTGATGGTCACCTGGCTGGCCGGTTCGGTGCTTGCCGAGACCGAGCGCTTCCTGGAGTGGGAGGCACGTCGCAGCACCGTGGTCCCCGGCCACGTGGTGCCCTGACCGACGTACTCTGGGCGGGAATTCCACCTGGTTCACCCGCCCGGCCTGGCGTGCCGGTGCCGGAGCGAAAGGGCACAACGAGGTGCAGTACTACGACAACGTCGTCGAAATGATCGGCAACACGCCGCTGGTACGGCTACGCAACGTCGCCGAGGGCATTCAGGCGACGGTGCTGGCGAAGGTGGAGTACCTCAACCCCGGCGGGTCGGTGAAGGACCGGATCGCGCTGCGCATGGTGGAGGACGCCGAGGCGGCGGGGATCCTCCGCCCGGGCGGCACCATCGTCGAGCCGACCAGCGGCAACACCGGCGTCGGGCTGGCCCTGGTGGCCCAGCTCAGGGGCTACCGCTGTGTGTTCGTCTGCCCCGACAAGGTCAGCCAGGACAAGCAGGACGTGCTGCGGGCGTACGGCGCCGAGGTGGTGGTCTGCCCGACCGCCGTCGCGCCGGAGGACCCGCGCTCGTACTACAACGTCTCCGACCGGCTGGCCCGGGAGATCCCCGGAGCGTGGAAGCCCAACCAGTACGCCAACTCGGCGAACCCGCGCTCGCACTACGAGACCACCGGCCCGGAGCTGTGGAAGCAGACCGAGGGACGGATCACCCACTTCGTGGCCGGAGTGGGCACCGGCGGCACCATCTCCGGCATCGGGCGTTACCTGAAGGAAGCCTCCAACGGCACCGTGAAGATCATCGGTGCCGACCCGGAGGGTTCGGTCTACTCCGGTGGCACCGGTCGGCCGTACCTGGTCGAGGGGGTCGGCGAGGACTTCTGGCCGGAGACGTACGACCGGAACGTGGCCGACCAGATCATCGAGGTCTCGGACAAGCAGTCCTTCGAGATGACCCGGCGGTTGGCCCGCGAGGAGGGGCTGCTGGTCGGCGGCTCCTGCGGGATGGCGGCGGTCGCGGCGTTGGAGGTGGCGCGCGCCGCCGGCCCGGACGACGTGATCGTGGTGCTGTTGCCGGACGGCGGTCGGGGCTACCTTTCCAAGATCTTCAACGACGCCTGGATGGCGCGCTACGGATTCCTCGACGCCTCCGGTTCGGAACCCACCGTGTCCGAGGCCATCGCTGGTAAGCCGGGCGGCCTGCCCGAACTGGTCCACGTGCACCCGACCGAGACGGTCCGCGACGCCATCGACTACATGCGCGAGTACGGCGTCTCGCAGTTGCCGGTGCTCAAGGCCGAGCCGCCGGTGGTGACCGGCGAGGTGGCGGGCTCGATCGCCGAGAAGGATCTGCTCGACGCGCTCTTCACCGGCCAGGCGCACCTGCACGACACCATCGAGCGGCACATGGGGCCGCCGCTGCCGATGGTCGGCGGTGGTCAGCCGGTCAGCGAGGCGGTGAACCTGCTGGAGAAGTCCGACGCCGCCCTGGTCCTGATCGACGGTAAACCCAAGGGTGTCCTCACCCGTCAGGACCTCCTAGCCCACCTGGGCGCCCGCTAGCCCAACTGGGTCGATCAGGGGGTAGCGGCAGTCTTCGATCTCCACGATGCCGCTACCTCATGATCAACGGGGTTGATGGGGGGAGTCAGAGGGGGCGGGTGTAGCGGAGTTGGGGGGTGTGCGTCCGGCCGATCATCTCGTCGCGCTGCTGGCCGGTGGGGTGCCAGCCGCCGCGTTCGTAGAAGTGGCGGGCGGGGGTGTTGTCGCGCAGTACCCAGAGGACCGCGCGGCGCCAGCCGCGGGTCCGCATGTTGTTCAGGGCGTCGACCATCAGCGCCCGGCCGACTCCGCGACCACGCTCGGTCGGCTCCAGGTGGATGGCGTTGAGCAGGCCGGTCGCCGGGTCGCCCTCGTCGTCGGGGCCCAGGTAGCTGAAGCCGGCCAAGGTGCCGTTCCGCTCGGCCACCGTCATCACGTGGTCGGCGCGCTCCCAGGTCCATCGCTGCACCCAGTATTCGCCCATCGCCTCCGGGGTCGGGTCGGCCAGCGCCTCCGCCGGCAGGAACGAGGAGTACGCGGCGACCCGGGAACGTTGGTGCAGGGCGCCCACCGGCAGGAGATCAGCGGACCCGGCCGGACGCAGCGTGACGGTCACTCGACCGAGGGTACCCGTCGGGGCGGCACCTGAATCGTGGCCAGATCCTCGGCGATCACCAGATCGCCGTCGAAGTGTCGGCGGGCCTCTTCGGCGAAGCGGGTCGGGTCGGCGTAGCGCTGGGAGAAGTGGGTGAGCACGAGTCGGCGTACCCCTGACTCGGCCGCCACCCGCGCGGCCTGGCCGGCCGTCAGGTGCCCGACCTCGGCCGCGAGCGCGGCCTCCGACTCCAGGAACGTCGACTCGATGACCAGCAGGTCGGCCTGCTCGGCCAGCGCGTACACCCCGTCGCAGAGGCCGGTGTCCATCACGAAGGCGAACCGCTGCCCCGGTCGTGGCGTGCTCACCTGGTCGCGGGTGACGCGACGCCCGTCCAGATCGAGGTGGCCGACGCGTTGCAGCTCACCCACCGCCGGCCCGGCGATGCCGTACGCGGCCAGCCGCTCCGGCAGCATCCGGCACCCGTCGGGCTCCACCAGCCGATAGCCGTACGTCTGGATGGGGTGCCGCAGCCGGCGTGCCTCCAACGTCCCGTTCCGCAGCACTATCCGTTGTCCGTCCGCCTCGATCGGGGTGACGGCCAGCTCGGCGGTCTCGTGGAAGGAACTGGCGTGCCGCAGCCGGGCGAAGTAGTCGGCCCCCTCGGCCGGGAAGTGCACCGCCACCGGATGCGGCACCCGGTCCAGGGACAGGCGCTGAATGGTGCCGGGCAGGCCGAGACAGTGATCGCCGTGGAAATGGGTGACACAGATCCGGGTCAGGTCGGTGGCGGTGACGCCGGTGTGCAGCAGTTGCCGCTGGCTGCCCTCGCCGGGGTCGAAGAGGATCACCTCGTCGTCCCACCGCAGCACGTACCCGTTGTGGTTGCGGTCCCGGGTGGGTGCCTGACTTGCCGTGCCGAGCACCACCAGCTCGCGCATGGACACGGCCGCCTCCGGTGAAATGAAGCGACCCCCGGGGCTTCCGCGCTGACGCGCGGGCCGACTGGACTGGGCCGGCACCCCGGGGGTCGGGTGGCTGTCGTGGTTTCGCCGCACCGCTGCCACACGGTCTCGACGATTCTTACCGTGCCCGTCCCGAGGGACGGACTGTCACTGTCGAGGACAGCGGCTAGCGGACAGCCACCTCACGAGTCCGATTGCTATACAAGTCTGGACCACCTCCTTTCCCGTGTACCGCCACGCTATCCAGCCGCCGGCCGACCGGCAACGGATTTCGATCACACTGCCGTCGGCCCCGGTTCTCAGGCGGTCTGGGCGATGCCTATCGGGCCTTCCCGGGGGCCGTCCGCGCTGGCCGGCTGCACCGCCAGTGACGGGAAGTCGGCCAGGTCGCCCTCCGGCTCGGCGTCCCATTCGGGGAACACCAGGTCACTCTGGAGGTAGAGGCAGATCAACTGGGCCAGGTGGCGCAGCCCTTCCAGGTGGGTGCGCTCGTGACCATGGGTGGCGTCGACGCCGAAGCCGAGCAGCGCCACCCGGGCGTGCGCCCCCGCCTCCACCGCCGCCGCCACGTCCGAGCGGTAGTAGTCGAAGACGTCCCGGACGAGATCCACGTCGTGTTCCCGGGCGATCGACGCCAGGTTGCGGGTGAGGTGGTAGTCGAACGGCCCCACGCCGTCGCCCATCGCCAGGGTGGCCGAGTGCTCCCGGGACTGCTGCCCGGGGGCGACCACCGCCGCGTCCACCGAGACGATCTCGGCCACGTCGGGGTCGAGGCCGTGGGACGCGCCGTGGCCGATCTCCTCGGTCACGGTGACCAGCAGGTGCGCGGTCACGGCCGGCTTCACCCCGGCGTCGACCATCGCCTTCAGGGCGGCGAGCACCGCGGCCACGCCGGCCTTGTCGTCCAGGTGGCGGGACTTGACGTACCCGCTGGGGGTGACCGTCGGGTTGGGCAGGAACGCCACGAAGTCGCCCGCGTCGATGCCGAGGGCCCGCAGCCCGGCGATGTCCTCCACCGGCTCGTCGACGCGTACCTCCACCTGCTCCCAGCCGAAGCCCTGCAGGTCGACGCCCTCGTTGTAACGGTGACCACTGGCCTTGAGCGGCAGCACCTGACCGGTGACCACCCGATCCAGGTCGTCGGTGAAGATCCGTACGTGGGCGCCCTCGGCGAACCGGGCGCTGTGCGTGCCGATCGGCTTCAGTTCCAGCCGGCCGTTCTCCTTCAGCCGCTTGACCATCCCGCCGATGGTGTCGGTGTGTACCACGATGGCCCGGTCCGCGCCGGTCTCCCGGGGGCCGGGCAGGCAGGCGCTCAGCGCGCCCCGGCGGGTCAGCGTCGAGGGAATGCCGAGCGCCGAGAGGCGCTCGCCCACGTACTGCTGCACATGGTCGGTGCGCCCCGACGGGCTCGGTATGTCGAGCAGCTCGACCAGCACCTGACGGAGATAGTCCAGGTCGATGGGGAGCGGAGTGGTCTTGCGTACGGTCATGCCCCAGATGGTGCCGCACCCGCCGGCGTCCAGAGCTTCTGCGGTGCCCGAGTCCCGGGAAAGAGCAGATCCACGAAGCGTTCGGCGGTGGGCTGTGGCTCGTGGTTGGCCAGCCCGGGCCGCTCGTTGGCCTCGATGAAGACGTGCTCGGGCTGGTCCGGCGCCGGCACCAGCAGGTCGAGCCCGGTGACCGGGATGTCGATGGCGCGGCTGGCGGCGACGCACGCCTCGGCGATAGCCGGGTGCAGTTCTCCGGTCACGTCGTGGATGGTGCCGCCGGTGTGCAGGTTCGCGGTGCGTCGCACAGCCAGCACCTGCCCCTCCGGCAGTACGTCGTGCAGCTCGTACCCGGCCTCGGTGACCACGTCCCGGGTCATGTCGTCCAGCGGGATGCGGGACTCGCCGCCGGTGGCGGCGGCCCGACGACGACTCTGCCGCTCGATCAGCTCGGCGATGTCGTGCACGCCGTCGCCGGTGATCGAGGCGGGCCGGCGTACGGCGGCGGCCACCACCTCGTGATCGATCATGACGACTCGCAGGTCCTCGCCGGAGCACAGCTCCTCCAGCAGCACCTCCGGGCAGAACCGGGCGGCCAGTTCGACGGCGGCGGTCAGCGCCTCCGGGGTGCGTACGCCGACGGTGATGCCGTTGCCCTGCTCGCCCCGCGCCGGCTTGACCACCAGCTGGCCCACCTCGGCCAGGAACTCCGCGTCGGCGGCGTCGCCGGTGGCGGTGCGCCCGCGCGGTACCGACAGACCGGCTTCGGTCAGGATCCGGCGGGTGACCCGCTTGTCGTCGCAGCGGCTCATCGCCACCGCCGAGGTCAGCTCGGAAAGCGACTCCCGGGTGAGGATGGTCCGGCCGCCACTGGTCAGCCGCAGCTCGCCCCACTCCGGGTCGGTCACCTCCACCCGGATGCCCCGCCGCATCGCCTCGTCGGCGACGATCCGCGCGTACGGGTTGAGCCCGTCGTAGCCGACCGGCATCGCCGGCAGGAACAACCGTTCGTTGATCGGGTTCTTCCGCTTCACGCAGAGCGTGGCGGTGCGGTAGAAACCGAGCCGTTCGTACAGCCGGATCGCACCGGCGTTCTCGGCGAGCACGGACAGGTCGACGTACGCGCGACCCCGGGCGACCAACCGGCTGGCCAGCTCGGTGATGAGGGCCTGCCCGGTGCCGGGCGGTGCCTGGTTGAAGTCGACGGTCAGGCACCACAGGCTGGCGCCGTTGTCCGGGTCGTCGAAGACCGCCACATGGTCGATGCCGGTGATGGTGCCGACGATCTCGCCGGTGACCGCCTCGGCCACCAGGTGCAGGAACCGGTCGGTGGCGGCGTTGTCGACAAGCACGTCGACCGGGGCGGTGACCATGCCGTTGGCCGCGTAGATCCGGTTGACCGCGTCGGCGTCGGCGGCGTCGCGCAACCGACGGATGCGTACCCCGGGCAGCTCGTTGCGACCGTCGAGCGGTGCCGGCGTCTCGGCGTTGCCGGCCTCCTCGGTGGTGCCGGCACCGGGACGGGGCCCGCGACGGTCCCCGCCGAGCGGCAACCGGAACGTCAGCGACGGGTCGATGAACAGCTCGTCGGGCAACCGGGAGACCAGCACGTGCGGATCCCGCAGGTAGATGCAGATGTCCCGGGCGCCGGCCGCCTCGGAACGCAGGACGTCGGCGACCGCGGACTGGTCGGCGAAGGTCTGGCCGAAGACCAGCCGCCCCCAACCGCAGTCGAGAATGACATCCGCACCGGTGCTCGGGCGTTCGTCGGCGGTCGGGTCGGCGCCGCCGGTCGCGATCGGATCACCGCCCGGCCCGACCCGCTCGTACCGTCTGCCCGTGCCGCGGCCCCGGTCTGTCCGGGCGACGCCGGTGGCCAGGGTGTCCGTCACGGTCAGTCGATTCCGTGGCTCTGGAGCCACATTTCCAGGAGTCCGAGTTGCCACAGCTTGTTTCCGTTCAACGGGGTCAGTTCGGCGTTGGGCGCGTCGAGCAGGGCGTTGACGTAATCGGTGCGGAACAGGTCGCGGCGGCGGGCCTCGGGAGCGGACAGCGCGTCGCGCACCCGGTCGAGGAGCTTGCCCTCCAGGTGAGTCAGGCCCGGCACCGGGAAGTAACCCTTGGGCCGGTCGATGACCTCGTGTGGCAGCACACGACGGCCGATCTCCTTCAGCACACCCTTACCGCCCTGCGCCAGCTTCAGCTCCGGCGGGCAGGCGGCGGCCAGTTCCACGAACTCGTGATCCAGGAAAGGCACCCGGGCCTCCAGCCCGTGCGCCATGGTCATGTTGTCGACCCGCTTGACCGGGTCGTCGGTGAGCATGATCTGTGTGTCGATGCGCAGACCGGCGTCGACCGCGGTCTGCGCGCCCGGCCGCGCCAGGTGCGCGGCGACGAACTCCCGCGCCGGGTCGCCGTCGGCGAGCCAGGCGGGGTTGAGCACCCGGGCCAGGCCGGCGCCGTCCCGGTCGAAGAAGGCCCGGGCGTACGTGTCGAGGGCCTGTTCCCGGCCGACCTGAGCCAGCGGCGGGTACCAGTGGTAGCCACCCAGGATCTCGTCGGCGCCCTGGCCGGACTGCACCACCTTGACGTGCCGGGACACCTCCTGACTGAGCAGGTAGAAGGCGACGCAGTCGTGGCTGACCATGGGCTCGCTCATGGCCGCGACGGCCGCCTCCAGCGGCGGAACCAGATCCTGTGCGGCGACCCGGATCTGGTGGTGGTCGGTGTCGAAGGTCTTGGCGACCACGTCGGAGTAGCGGAACTCGTCGCCCTCCCGGCCACCGACGGCGTCGAAGCCGATCGAGAAGGTGGACAGCCCGCGCTGCCCCTCCCCGGCCAACAGGGCCACCACCAGGCTGGAGTCAAGGCCACCGGAGAGCAGTACGCCGACCGGCACGTCGGCGACCATCCGCCGGCGTACGGCGGTGGTGAGCGACTCGTGCAGCGCGTCCTGCCAGTCCCGTTCGGACCAGCCGGCGTGCTCGTCGCGGCGGAGGAACGGCGGGTCCCAGTAGACCCGCTCGTGGCTGCGGCCGTCGGCCTCGTACACCCGGACGGTGGCCGGCGGGAGCTTGGCCACCCCGCGCAGGATGGTGCGCGGCGGCGGCACGATGCTGTGGAAGCTGAGGTAGTGACCCAGCGCGACCGGGTCGATGCTGGTGTCCACCCCGCCGCCGGCCACCAGCGCCGGCAGGGTACTGGCGAAGCGCACCACGCCGGCGGACTCGGCGAGGTAGAGCGGCTTGATGCCGAGCCGGTCCCGGGCCAGCACCAGGCGGCCGGTGTCCCGCTCGCTGATCGCCACCGCGAACATGCCGACCAGGTGGTCGACGAAGTCCAGCCCCCACTCGGCGTACGCCTTGACGACGACCTCGCTGTCCCCGCTGGAGAAGAAGTGGTGGCCCTTGGCCTGCAACTCGGCGCGCAGCTCGCGGTAGTTGTAGATGCAGCCGTTGAAGACGCCGGTGAGGCCGGCGGCGGAGTCGACGATCGGCTGGCCGCTGGCCGCCGACAGGTCGATGATTTTCAGTCGACGGTGGCCGAGGGCGACCGGCCCCTGTGACCACACCCCGCTGCCGTCAGGCCCCCGATCGCACATGGTGGCGGCCATCCGTTCCACCGCTGCGACGTCGGCACGCGTCGCGTCCCGTCGGAACTCCCCAGCCAGTCCGCACATGTGAGCCCATGCTGCCAGAGGATGTTGCGATTAGCCTGTTGAGACCATGACGGTCGTGTAACAGCATTGCTAGAATCCGCGCCCCGCGATCAAGACATTGTCATTCGGGGTCGAGCGGCGTGCTGTTTCGTGCCCGCCTCGTAGCACTTGTGGCGTTTGGGTAGCACTGTTGAGTGTGACGAATGCCGCAATACGTGTCGCATCGACTCGGTCACAGGCCGGCCGTCCCACGCACACGCGCGGCCGGCCCGCCGAAATCGGCGGGCCGGCCGTCAAGGGGCGCTTGGGTGTGTTGCGCTGCTCAGCCGGCGGTACGTGCCACGCCGACCGGGCAGCTCAGCCCGTTCGGGCCGTGGTTGCAGTAGCCGTTCGGGTTCTTGGTCGGGGCGAGGTACTGCTGGTGGTAGTCCTCGGCCAGGTAGTAGTCGCCGAGCCGGGCGATCTCCGTGGTGATCTCGCCCTTTCCGGCGCGGGCCACGATCGGCGCGAACGCCTCCCGCGACGCCTCGGCGATCGCCAGCTGCTCGTCCGTGCTGGCGTAGATCGCGGACCGGTACTGGGTGCCCACGTCGTTGCCCTGGCGCATGCCCTGGGTCGGGTCGTGGTTCTCCCAGAAGACCTTCAGCAGATCCTCGTAGCTGATCTTCGTGGGGTCGTACACCACCTCGACCACCTCGGTGTGCCCGGTCATCCCGGAGCAGACCTCCTCGTAGGTCGGGTTGGGGCTGTAACCACCCGCGTAACCCGCAGAGGTGGTGAAGACCCCGGGCAGGGTCCAGAACAGGCGCTCGGCCCCCCAGAAACAGCCCATACCGAAGACGGCGACCTGGTAGCCCTCGGGGAACGGGCCCTTCAGCGGGGTCCCGAGCACCTCGTGCCGGTCGGCCACCGGCATCGCGATGGGACGGCCGGGCAGGGCCCGGTCGGGTGAGATCATCTCGGCCTTCATGCGGCGGAGGAACACGGTGGGACTCCTTTCGTACCCTTCCCCGCGTGCAACACCGGTGGACCCCGCTTCCTTACCCGCGTCGCGCTCCGTCAGGCCGCCAGCGTCGCCCGGACCCGGGCCGCGTAGGAGGCGGCCTCGGCGTCGTCGGCGTAGCGGGTACGCGGCCAGAAGAAGCCACGCAGCCCGTCGCCCTTCGTCCGTGGCACCACATGGGTGTGCAGGTGCGGCACCGACTGGGACACCCGGTTGTTCATCGCCACGAACGTGCCGCCCGCGCCGAGACCGGACTCGACCGCCACGGCGATCCGCTGCACCAACCCGAAGTAGCCGGGCAGCGACTCCGGCGGCAGGTCGGCGAGGGTGACCAGATGGGTGCGCGGCACCACCAGCACGTGCCCCTTGAACACCGGCCGGGTGTCCAGGAACGCCACCCCGTCCGGCTCGTCGGTCACCTGGAACGCGGGCACCTCACCGGCCACGATCCCGCAGAACACGCACCCCGCCATCCGGTCAGATTAAGCCGGGGCAGGTGCCACCGCCGCCCGCGCCGCACCGCCGGTCACAGCCGTTCGAGGTACGCGTCCCACTCGTCGCCGGCTACCGGGACCGGACCGCTCTCTCCGTTCGCCAGGCGGGACCGGATATCCGCCTCCCAGGCAAGGGCCCATCGGCAGAGCGTCGCAATGTCGTCTTCACTGAGGCCGTAGGACCGAAAGGTGCGGGGGTCGCGTTCGTTGACCGAGCCGAGGCGAGGGCCGGCGGCCCGAGTCCCTCCTTGAGTAGGTCGACTTCGCACGACATGGTCGCGTCCGAGACCAGCATCCGGGCCATCCGTGGCGTGACTTCGATGATCTCCGTCTGATAACCGGCAGCTCGATAGGTGCCAACCAGGCGGTCGACCACTGTCGCCAAGGGCAGCGCGGTAGCGGTCGCGAAGTCGATGTCCTGGGATGGACGATCCACTAGTTCGTGGGCTGCCATCGCGTACCCGCCCGCCAGTACCAGACCAAGGTCGTCGCCGGCACTGAAGCCAACTTCGAGCAGTTGCCGGTGCAAGGGCTGCATCAGGCAGCGGCCAGCTCGGGCACGCGGCTTTCCCACAGAGCGATCATTCGGCGTGCTGTCAGTCTTCGAATCCGTGACCAGTCGTGCCGCAGCAACTCCGCGTTGACGTAGCGCACGACGTCGTCATGCTGCCCGCAATCCAAAAGTAGGCAATACAGTGTCAACCGCTCACGAGCGTCTTCGACGTCGAACTCGGTTAGACCGGACCAGGCCAGCCGTAGTGGCAGGACGACGCGTCCGTGATCGGGACCGGCGAGCACATCAAGCGAAGCCGGGATGCGGTCGGCTGCTCCGATCAGACGGGAAGGAAGGCTCTTGGTCGGGCTCACTCGGCAAGTATCGCTCAGTGTTCCGACGGAACATCGGAGGCGAGCCGGGCCGGGTTGGAATCGGTGGGACGGGCGGGAGGACTAACGTCTGCGGAATGACGCACGGCTTCGAGACGCTCGCCATCCACGCCGGCCAGGACCCCGAGGCCCGTACCGGCGCGGTGATCCCCCCGATCTACCAGACCAGCACGTACGCCCAGGATGCCGTCGGCGCGCCACGGCTGGGCTACGAGTACAGCCGCTCGGGCAACCCCACCCGGGACGCGCTCCAGGAATGCCTGGCCGCGTTGGAGGCCGGCCAGGTCGGCCTGGCCTTCGCCAGCGGCCTGGCCGCCGAGGACACGCTGCTGCGTACCGTCTGCGGACCGGGTGACCACGTGGTCATCCCCGACGACGCCTACGGCGGCACGTACCGGCTCTTCGCCAAGGTCGCCGAGCGGTGGGGGCTGGCGTACACCCCGGCCAAGGTCTCCGACACCGACGCCGTGCGGGCCGCGATCCGGCCCGGTGTCACGAAGGTGGTCTGGGTGGAGACCCCGACCAACCCGCTGCTCGGCATCGCCGACATCGCCACCCTCGCCGCCGTGGCGCACGACGCCGGGGCGCTGCTGGTGGTCGACAACACCTTCGCCTCGCCGTACCTGCAACAGCCGATCACCCTCGGCGCGGACGTGGTCGTGCACTCGACCACCAAGTACGTCGGTGGGCACTCCGACGTGGTCGGTGGCGCGCTGGTGACGGCCGACGCCGACCTCGGCGAGCGGTTGCGCTACCACCAGAACGCGATGGGCGCGGTCAACGGCCCGTTCGACGCCTGGCTGACCCTGCGCGGCATCAAGACCCTCGGGGTACGCATGGACCGGCACTGCGACAACGCCGAGCGGATCGTCGCGTACCTCGACGGGCACGCCAAGGTCGGTCAGGTGCTCTACCCGGGCCTGCCGACACACCCCGGGCACGAGGTGGCGGCCAAGCAGATGCGGCGGTTCGGCGGCATGATCTCCTTCCGCGCCGCCGGGGGCGAGGAGCACGCCGTCGAGATCTGCAACCGGGCCCGGCTCTTCGTGCTCGCCGAGTCCCTCGGCGGGGTGGAATCCCTGATCGAGCACCCGGGTCGGATGACACACGCGAGTGCTGCCGGCTCGCCGCTTGAAGTTCCCTCCGATCTCGTGCGACTGTCTGTCGGCATCGAGACGGTCGAAGACCTGCTCGCCGATCTGGAGCAGGCGCTGGGCTGACCGCTGGCTTGGGAGGGTGGCCGTGCAGGACATCATGCCGACCTGGGTCGGGGCGACCGCCAAACAGATCGCCCGGGGCGTACGCCGGGGCGACGTCTCCGCCACCCAGGTGCTCGCCGACCACCTTGACCACGTCGCCAAGGCCGACGTCGACCTCGCCGCGTTCCGCGCGGTACGCGGCGGGGAGGCGGTCACCGAGGCGGAGAAGGTGGACGAGCAGGAGGACCTGGCGAACCTGCCGCTGGCCGGGGTGCCGATCGCGGTCAAGGAGAACACCCCGGTGGCCGGCGTACCCACCTGGAACGGCTCCGCCGCCGTCCGTACCGGCGTGGCGGAGGCCGATCACGAGGTGGTCCGCCGGCTGCGCGGGGCCGGTGCGGTGATCCTCGGCGTCACCCGGATGCCCGAGCTGGGGTTGTGGGGCATCACCGACGACGAGACGGCGGTCACCCGCAATCCGTGGGACCTGTCCCGCACCCCCGGTGGTTCCTCCGGCGGCGCGGCCGCTGCGGTGGCCGCCGGGCTGGTCCCGATCGCCCACGGCAACGATGGTCTCGGCTCGATCCGCATCCCCGCCGCCTGCTGCGGGTTGGTCGGGCTGAAACCCGGTCGTGGCGTGGTGCCCTGCCAACTCGGCGCGGAGGACTGGTTCGGTCTGGTCGAGCACGGCATGCTCAGCACCACCGTCGCCGACGCGGCGGTCGGCTTCCAGGTGCTCGCCGGCCGGGCCCAGGGCAAGCTCGTTCCGCCGGAGCGCCTGCGGGTCGGCGTGTCGCTACGGTCGCCCGTGCGAGGCGTCTCGCCCGACGCGCCGAACCGGGACGCGGTCGCCGCCGCCGGTCGGCTGCTCGCCGGTGCCGGGCACGACACCGTGCCGGCCGATCCGGTCTACCCGACCGCGCTGGGCCTGAAGGGCATCGCCACCTGGTTCGCCGCCGCGGCGGCGGACGTGCGCGCCGCCGGGGTCGACCGGCGCGCCCTGCAACGCCGTAGTCGCCGGCACGTCGCGCTCGGCGAGTGGGCGTGGCGGCGCGGGTACGTCCGGGAGGCCGACCGGCTGTCCTGGCGCGAACGGTCGATCGGCTTCTTCACCGACCACTCGGTGGATCTGCTGCTCACCCCGGCGCTGGCCAGCGCGCCGCCACGGGCGACAAGTTGGTCGACCCGCTCCTGGCAGGCCAACATGCTGGCCAGCATCCGGTACGCCCCGTACGCCGCACCCTGGAACATTGCCGGGCTGCCCGCACTGGTGGTGCCGGTGGGCCGCCGCCCGGACGGACTGCCGCTCGCCGTGCAACTGGTTGGACCGCCCGGATCGGAACTGCTGCTGCTCGGTGTTGCCGGTCAGTTCGAGATGGCGAGCCCGTGGCCTCGGCACGCCCCTGGTTACCCGCGCGTCGGAACGGGCTGGCCAGCCAACGCTTGATCATCTACGCTCCCCGTGCCATCACACGGGAGGTCCGTCGAGCATGCGTTGCCACACCTGCGACACCGAGACCGACGCACGCACCAGGGAATGTCCGACCTGCCGTACGCCGGTCGGTTCGCCGACGCTGTACCCGGGTGCCCGGGTTCGCCCGGTGCGAGGTGTCGGTCGGGCCGCCTCGGCCGCCGTGGCCGCGACCGCCGCGTTCCTGCTGCTGACGGTGGCGGTGCAGCCGGTCAACGCGCTGCTCGCCGAGCGGGCGGCCGACTCCCGTGACACCGAGACGTTCCTGCTAACCGCAGGGGTGCTGGAACTGTCGGCGGCGCTGCTCTACCAGGTCGCGTTCCTGGTCGCGATCGTGCTCGTCATCATCTGGACGTGGCGGGCCCGGACGAACCTGGACGCCTTCCCGGGGGCCGGGCCCACCAACTCCGACGGGTGGGCGATCGCCGGGTGGCTGGTGCCGTTCGTCAACTTCGTGATGCCGCACCGGGTGGTGGCCAGCATCGCCCGGGAGAGTCTCTGGCGGTTGAGCACCCCGGTGCTGGTGCACATCTGGTGGGGATCCTGGCTGGTGTTCCTCTTCGCGGAGCGGTTCAGCGCTCGCTCCTCCGCCGACGAGTACGAGGCGCTGCCGTACCCGCAGACCTCGACGGACTTTCAGGCGTACGTGGATCATTACCTGACGGCGACCGGTGAGTACCTGGTGCCGGCGGTGTTCTGTGCGGTGGCGGGCGGCTCGTTGATCGTGCTGATCCAGAGCATCTCGGCGGCGCAGACCGCCCGGATCGCCCGGTCGATGCCCACCGGTCCGATCCTGCCCGGCATGACGATCGCGGCAACGGCGGACCCGGCCGCGCCGGACCAGGCTGCGGCGGCTGCGCCGGGCAGCCCGCCGTCGGTCGGACCGGCCCGGGCGTCGGCGGTGCCGGACGGGCCGGGTGGCACGATCTAGGCATGACGGAACTGGTCAGCCTGGACGAGGTGCGCGCGGCACGGGACCTGCTCGACGGGGTCATCCGGACCACCCCGATGGAGCCGTCCCGTCCGCTCAGCGCCGCGCTCGGTGGGCCGGTCTGGCTCAAGTGCGAGAACCTTCAGCGAGCGGGGTCGTACAAGGTGCGCGGGGCGTACGTGCGGATCTCGCGGTTGTCGGCGCCGGAGCGGGCCCGGGGCGTGGTCGCGGCCAGCGCCGGCAACCACGCGCAGGGCGTGGCGCTCGCCGCCGGCCTGGTCGGCACCCACGCCACAGTCTTCATGCCGGTGAACGCGCCACTGCCGAAGGTGGCGGCCACGAAGGGGTACGGCGCCCAGGTCGAGCTGGTCGGCGCCACGGTCGACGAGTCGCTGGTCGCGGCACAGACGTTCGCGGAGCGCACCGGCGCGGTGCTGATCCATCCATTCGACCACCGGGACGTGATCGCCGGGCAGGGCACGGTGGCGCTGGAGATCCTGGAGCAGTGCCCGGAGGTCACCACGATCGTCACCGGCGTCGGCGGGGGAGGACTGATCTCCGGGCTGGCGGTGGCAGCCAAGGCGCTCCGGCCGGACGTTCGGGTGATCGGGGTGCAGGCGGCCGGCGCGGCGGCCTTCCCGCCGTCACTGGTGGCGGGCGAGCCGGTCCGGCTGCCGGCCTTCACCACCATCGCGGACGGCATCGCTGTCGGTCGGCCGGGCGACGTCACCTTCAGCCACGTCCGCAAGCTGGTCGACGACATGGTCACCGTCTCCGAGGAGGACATCTCCCGGGCGCTGCTCATGCTGCTCGAACGCGGCAAGCAGGTGGTGGAGCCGGCCGGGGCGGTCGGCGTGGCCGCCCTGCTGGCCGGCGCTGTCGAGGTGACAACGCCAGCGGTGGTGGTGCTCTCCGGTGGCAACATCGACCCGCTGCTGATGCTGCGCGTGATCGAGCACGGACTGGCAGCGGCGGGGCGCTACCTGCGGGTCACGGTGCGCTGCTCGGACCGGCCCGGACAGCTGGCCTCGTTGTTGAGTGAGATCGCCGAGCACCGGGCGAACGTGGTGGACGTGGTGCACCAGCGGGCCAACCCGCACCTGCGCCTCGGTGAGGTGGAGGTGGCGCTGTCGGTGGAAACCCGTGGTGTCGAACACTCCGACATGCTGATCAGCGCCCTGCGGGCCAGCGGCTATCAGGTGACGATCGCACCAGAGGCGTGACGCGGTGGCGTCACGCCTCTGGACGAACTGACTAATGGCCCGGGTGGCGGAATGAAACTCGATCGGATCGCCGGCTCGGGGTGGTGGCACGGTTGTCGATCGGATCGCCGGCCCGGCCGGCGGACGACGGTCAGCCGGAGAACGGCTCGAAGCTGACCACTGTCACCTTGATGTCGGCGCCGCTCGGTGCGGTGTAGGTGCAGGCCTGGCCTGCCTTGCCGCCCAGGATCGCTTGGCCGAGGGCCGACTCGGGGCTGTAGACCGTCAGGTCCGTGGTCGAGGCGATCTCACGCGAGCCGAGCAGGAACGTCTCTGTGTCGTCGGCGTCGTCGTCGAAGTAGATCGTCACGACCATCCCGGGTGCCACGGCGTCGACGGTCGGCGCCTCGCCGACCTGGGCCGTGCGGAGCAGCTCCTTCAGATAGAGGATGCGTCCCTCGGCCTTGCCCTGCTCCTCGCGGGCGGCGTGGTAGCCGCCGTTCTCGCGCAGGTCGCCTTCCTCACGCCGGGCGTTGATCTCGGCGGCGATGACCGGCCGGTTCGCGATCAACTCGTCGAGCTCGCCCTTCAGGCGGTCGTACGCGTCCTGGGACAGCCAGGTGGCGGGCGCCTCGTTGCCATTGGACACAGGCGGTCCTCCTCGGTTGTGCGTGCTGGCTGACAGGTGAACCTCCAAGTTACCAGTGCCCTACGACAAGGAGTGTCGGCGATCACGCCGCGCGGACGACCTCGCCGAGCCTCAGGCGGGTGGCCGGCAGCGGACGACCTCACCGATGAACGGCCGTGCGGTGGTGACGAGTCGGTGCCGGACGGTGACGTGACGCTGCCCGGCGGCGGCGGTCACCGGCACCTCCTCGCGGGCCACCTCGGCGCCGGCGTGGTCCCGGGCGCGCAGCACGCACACCGCCGCGCCGCCGTCCGGCAGGTTGACCCGGAAGTCGACCACCACCTGGTTGTCGGTGATGTCGCCGTAGCTGATCACCTGGGCGTCGTACGCCGGATCGCCGTACTGCCGGTAGAGCCGGACCGAGACGACGGTGAGCGTCGCGACCACGACGACGGCCAGCAGCGCGGCCAGCACCGGCCGGCGGCGCCTGGGCGCGCGACGGTGGCCGTACCGGCCGGGCGGGAAGACCGGCGCGTTCGGTCCAAGTGTGGCGTGCGTCTCGGTCACCGTCGGGTATCTCCCTGGCGTTGTTGTCAGCGGTATCGGCAAGAATGGCAGAGTCCGCCATTCCTGTTCGACTCGGTCGCCAGATCTGGCTCAGCGTCGCGTACGGCTGGGGTCAAATATGACAGGCCGGCGCGGTCCGGTGCCGCTACGGGGAGGAATTCGGCAGGTCAACGGGGGCCCGGGGTGGGTCGCCGGTGGGCAGAGACGAGGAGCGCCGACCTTGGCAGAGCAACTTCGACTCATGGCCGTTCACGCGCACCCCGACGACGAGTCGAGCAAGGGCGCCGCGACGATGGCGAAGTACGTCGCCGAGGGGGTGGACGTACTGGTCGTGACGTGTACGGGCGGCGAGCGGGGCAGCGTGCTCAACCCCAAGCTCGACCGGCCCGACGTCTGGGCGAACATCGGCGAGATCCGTCGCGCCGAGATGGACGCGGCGCGGGCCATCCTCGGCATCGAGCAGGCGTGGTTGGGTTTCGTCGACTCCGGCCTGCCCGAGGGCGACCCGCTGCCGCCGCTGCCCGAGGGCTGCTTCGCCCTTCAGGACGTGGACGTGGCCGCCGGTCCGCTGGTGCGACTGATGCGCGAGTTCCGTCCGCACGTGGTCACCACGTACGACGAGGAGGGTGGCTACCCGCACCCGGACCACATCATGTGCCACAAGATCAGCGTGGCGGCCTTCGACGCGGCCGGCGACGCCGAGCGCTACCCGGAACTGGGCGAGCCGTGGCAGCCGCTCAAGCTCTACTACGACATCGGCTTCTCCAAGGGCAAGATCCTGGCGCTGCACGAGGCCGTCCTCGCGACAGGTGCCGAGTCGCCGTACGCGGAGTGGCTGACCCGCTGGGAGGACCGGCCGGACAAGGGGCCTCGGATCACCACCCGGGTGCCGTGCGCCGACTACTTCCCGGTCCGCGACGACGCGCTGCGGGCGCACGCCACCCAGGTGGATCCGGACGGCTTCTGGTTCCAGGTGCCGATGGAGCTGCAACAGCGTGCCTGGCCGACGGAGGATTTCGAGTTGGTCCGGTCGTCGGTCGACAGTCCCATGCCGGAGTCCGACCTGTTCGCCGGGGTGCGGGGCACGGGCCATGCCCGCTGAGCGGGCACCGGGCTACCCTGGTCGCACACCGCGAACCGGAGGAATCCCATGCTGACCGCTGCTCAGGTGCTCGCCCAGAACAACTTCGGTGACACCCGCACGGGTGGGCTGGCCGGGCCGATGGGCCTGTTCCTCATCCTCGTCCTCGGTGCCGCCACCGTGCTGCTGATCCGGAACATGAACGCCCGGCTGCGCCGGCTTCCGGACCGGTTCCCCGGTGAGGGGCCGGCGGCACCAGGCACGGAGTCGATGGAGCGTTCGGTCGGTGATCCGACAGGTGGGATCGTGACGGAGGATTCATCCACGGATGCTCCCAACGGGCACCAGCAGCGCCGCGAGGGCTGATCGGAGCATGATTCACGTCGAACCGGATGGTCGACCCCTGTTGCGACCATCGGGTTTGGCTTAGCCTTCCGCCGGGGGGACCGAAAGTCCTCAAGCTGCGCGGGAGGGGGCGCCGATGACCACCGCAGTCATGTCCGCCCGCCGCGTGGCCTCTTTCAGGTCGGCGGGAGGGGGTCGGTGACCTCCGGCCGGGCCGGTCAACCGCTCGACCGGCCCACGGGCCGTGGTACGCCGATGGGGCTGCACCTGCTCACCGCCGCCGTCGTGGCCACCGCGCTGGTTGCCGCAGTGGTGGGGCTGAGCCTGCCGGCGGGGCTGCCGGCCGACGACCGGCTTGGCGGGCCCGCCCGCTTCGGCTTCGCGGTCGCCCTATTCGCCCTATCCCAGTTGGCCCGGCTCCGGTTCCGCGCTGCGGCCGGCGTGGTCAGTGTCACCTGGGCCGAAGCCGCCTTGATCGTCTGCCTCTACCTCGTACCCCCCGGTTGGCTGCCGGCGGCCGCGCTGCTCGGCGTCACACTCGCCTGGACGGCACTCTCGGTGGTGGATGACGGCCGCACCACCTGGGACGTGATCCGCGTCGCGGGCGCGCACACCGCCGCCACCGCGCTGGCGGTGGCGGTCACCACCGCCCTGGGACAGCCGACGCTTGCCGTTCCGACCCCCGCACTCACCCTTGCGGTGGCCGCCGGTGCCGTCGCCTACCTCCTGGCCAGTGCCTGGCTGGGCGGGGTGATGCTGGCGCTGCGGCACGGCATGCCCATCGGGCGTCCGTTGCTCGCCGCGCTACGCGGCAAGCTGCTGATGATCGTCGGCAACGTGGTGGTCGGCCTGCTGGTGGTGGTGCTGATCGAGATCGATCCACGCTGGCTGCTGTTGCTTCCCGCTCCGCTGTGGCTGCTACAGCAGACCTACCGGCAACGGCTGCTCCAGGACCGCGATCGACGCACCTGGCGATCATTCGCCGAGGCCACGAAGGCGCTCAACCAACTCGACGAGCGGGGCGTGGCGACGGCGGGTGTCACCGGGGCGCTGGCGCTGTTCGAGGCGGAACTGGTCGACGTGGAGGTGGTCCGGGGCGACGGACGGTGGCGTCGCTACCGTGGTGACCCGGGCGGTCAGGTGCTCGACCGGGAGATCGCCCCGCCAGGCGACGACGAACCCGGACCGGGGGAACTGGTCCGCGACCTGTCGGTCGGCGAGACCCGCGTGGGCCGCTTGCGGGTGCGGTTCCCCCGTACGGCGCCGGCCACCGGCCGGGAACGCGACGCTCACGCGGCCTTCGCCGACGCCCTCGCCGCGGCGCTGCACGATGCCGCCGCCCACCGGGAACTGCGCCTGGTCACGGCTCGCTCGTCGTACGAGGCGGTGCACGATCCGCTGACCGGCCTGGCCAACCGGGCGGCCATGCTCGGCAAGGGCGACCAGGCGTTGCGGCAGTTGGCCCATGACCATCCGGTCGCCCTGCTGCTGCTGGACATCGACCAGTTCAAGGAGGTCAACGACACGCTCGGGCACGCCGCCGGTGATCAGCTGCTGCGGTTGACCGCGAACCGGCTGGGTGCCCTGGCCCGCTCGGGCGACCTGCTGGCCCGGCTCGGTGGTGACGAGTTCGCCCTGCTGCTGAGTTCGGTCCCGGTGGTCGGTGACCGCGCCGCGCCCATGGCGTACGCGCTGCGTCAGGCCCGGGACATCGCCGAGCGGCTGGCCGCGCCCACCGAGGTGGCCGGGGTGCGGATGTCCGTCGAGGTCTCCGTCGGGGTGGTGGTGGCCCCGGCCGGCACCGCCGACCTGACCGAGCTGCTGCGCCGCGCCGACATCGCGATGTACCAGGCCAAGTCGGGTGGCGTCAGCGTGGCCGCGTACGACACCTCACGTGACGCGGCCAGCACCGACCAGCTGGCCCTGCTCGCAGAGTTGCGGGAGGCGTTGCAGGCCGACGACCAGTTGGTGCTCGTGTTGCAGCCGGCCGTGGACCTGGTGACCGGGGCGCCGACCGGTGTGGAGGCGTTGATCCGGTGGCGGCACCCGAGGCGCGGCTGGTTGGGGCCGTCCGACTTCATCCGGCCGGTGGAGAACAGCGAGCAGCTCGGCGCCTTCACCCGCTACGTGCTCGACAAGGCGCTCGCCGTGGCCGCCGACTGGGCCCGGGAGGGCCTGGACGTACCCATCTCGGTCAACCTGTCCGCGCGTAGCCTGCTGAATCCGAGACTGCCGGCGGAGATCGCCGACGCGCTGCGCCGGCACCAGGTGCCCGCCGACCGGCTGGTCCTGGAGATCACCGAGACGGTGGTGATGAGCGAGCTGGAAGTCATCGACCAGGTGCTCACCTCGTTGCGGTCGATGGGCGTGCAGCTGGCCGTGGACGACTTCGGTACCGGCTTCTCGTCACTTGCGTTCCTCACCCGGGTCGCCGTGGACGAGCTGAAGGTGGACCGCTCCTTCGTGCTCCAGATGGCGGATTCGCCGCAGGCGGCGGCCATCGTACGCAGCACCGTGGGGCTGGCCCACCAGTTGGGCCTGCGGGTGGTGGCCGAGGGGGTGGAGACGGCCGCGCAGCGTTCCGCCCTGGCCGAGCTGGGTTGCACCGCCGCCCAGGGCTACCACTTCTTCAAGCCGATGCCCGCCGACAAGATCGCCGCCGTCCTCGGCTCACTACGCGACACCGCCCCCAACAACGTCCTCCCCCTCCGCGCCGACGGCGCCTCCTGACACCCCACCCCCCACCCCCGGCCCCACCCGGTTGATCAAGAGGTTTGCGTCGGAGGAGGGCGCTCCCGCCGACGCAAACCTCTTGGTCAACACAGGCGGGGTGGGCCCGGCTGGATATGGTCGTCGGGTGAATCGACTTGCGGAGGCGACCAGCCCGTACCTGCTCCAGCACGCCGACAACCCGGTCGACTGGTGGCCCTGGTGCGAGGAAGCGTTCGCCGAGGCGAAACGGCGGGACGTGCCGGTGCTCATCTCGGTCGGATACTCGGCCTGCCACTGGTGTCACGTGATGGCGCACGAGTCGTTCGAGGACGACGGCGTCGGCAAGCTGCTGAACGAGGGCTTCGTCTCGATCAAGGTGGACCGCGAGGAGCGGCCCGACGTCGACGCGGTCTACATGACCGCCACCCAGGCCATGACCGGTCAGGGCGGCTGGCCGATGACGGTCTTCGCCACCCCGGACGGCACCCCGTTCTTCTGCGGCACGTACTTCCCCCGGCCGAACTTCGTCCGGCTGCTGGAGTCGGTCGGGACCGCCTGGCGGGAGCAGCGCGACGCCGTGCTACGCCAGGGCGCCGCGGTGGTGGAGGCGATCGGCGGGGCCCAGGCCGTCGGCGGCCCCACCGCCCCGCTCACCGCCGAGCTGCTCGACGCCGCCGCAGACCAACTTGCCAGCGAGTACGACGAGGTGAACGGTGGTTTCGGCGGCGCACCGAAGTTCCCGCCGCACATGAACCTGCTCTTCCTGCTGCGGCACCACCAGCGCACCGGCTCGGCGCGCAGCCTGGAGATCGTCCGGCACACCTGCGAGGCGATGGCCCGCGGCGGCATCCACGACCAGTTGGCCGGCGGCTTCGCCCGGTACTCGGTGGACGGTCACTGGACCGTGCCGCACTTCGAGAAGATGCTGTACGACAACGCCCTGCTGCTGCGGGTCTACACCCAGCTGTGGCGGCTCACCGGTGACGCGTTGGCGCTGCGGGTGGCCCGGGACACCGCCCGGTTCCTCGCCGACGAACTGCACCGGCCCGGGCAGGGCTTCGCCTCCGCACTGGACGCGGACACCGAGGGCGTCGAGGGCCTGACCTACGTCTGGACGCCGGCCCAGCTGGTCGAGGTGCTGGGCGAGGAGGACGGCCGCTGGGCCGCCGACCTGTTCGCGGTGACCGACGCCGGCAGCTTCGAAAAGGGCACGAGCGTGCTCCGGCTGGCTCGGGACGTCGACGACGCGGATCCGGCGGTGCGGGAGCGCTGGCAGGTGGTGGTCCGACGACTGCTGGCCGCCCGGGACGCCCGTCCCCAGCCCGCGCGTGACGACAAGGTGGTGGCCGCCTGGAACGGGCTGGCGATCACCGCGCTGGCCGAGTTCGTCCGGCTGGTCGAGACCACCGGCCGGATCGGCACCGAGGGTGAGGCGAACCTGCTGGAGGGGGTCACCATCGTCGCCGACGGGGCGATGCGGGACGCCGCCGAGTACCTCGCCCGGGTGCACGTCGTCGACGGGCGGCTGCGCCGTGCCTCCCGCGACGGCCGGGTCGGCGATCCGGCCGGAGTGCTTGAGGACTACGGCTGCGTGGCCGAGGCGTTCTGCGCCATGCACCAGGTCTCCGGTGAAGGTCGTTGGCTGGAACTGGCCGGTCAGCTGGTCGACGTCGCGCTGGCACATTTCGCCGCGCCGGGTGGGGCGTTCCACGACACCGCAGACGACGCGGAGCAGCTTGTCGCCCGGCCCGCCGACCCGACGGACAATGCCACCCCTTCCGGCCGGTCCGCGATCGTCGCCGGCCTGGTCGCGTACGCGGCGCTGACCGGGGAGAGCCGCTACCGCGAGGCCGCCGAGGCGGCCCTGTCCACCGTCGCGCCGATCGTGGGGCGGCACGCCCGCTTCACCGGGTACGCGGCGACCGTCGGCGAGGCGCTCCTCTCCGGGCCGTACGAGATCGCGGTGGCGACCGGAGACGTGGCGGGTGACCCGCTGGTGGCCGCGGCGTACCGGCACGCTCCACCCGGTGCGGTGATCGTGGCGGGCGCCCCGGACCAGCCGGGGGTTCCGCTGCTGGCCGGCCGTCCGCTGGTCGACGGGCGGGCCGCCGCGTACGTCTGTCGGGGTTTCGTCTGCCAGCGGCCGGTGACCGGGGTCGAGGAGCTGGTGGGGCAGCTGCGTTGAGCCGGATCCGCCGCTCGGTGCCGCGACCGGCCCGGTTAGGCTGACGCCGCTATGGATTCCCGTACCGGTCTGCCCGTTGTCGGCATGGTGGGCGGCGGCCAGCTGGCCCGGATGACCCACCAGGCTGCCATCTCCCTCGGCCAGTCACTGCGTGTGCTCGCGCTCACCCCGGATGACGGGGCGGCCCTGGTCGCCGCCGACGTCCAGTACGGCGACCACACCGACCTCGCCGCGCTGCGCACCTTCGCCAAGGGTTGTGGGGTGGTCACCTTCGACCACGAGCACGTCCCGACCGAACACATCCGCACCCTGGCCGGCGAGGGGGTGAAGCTGTTCCCGCCCGCCGACGCCCTGGTGCACGCCCAGGACAAGCAGGTGATGCGGGAACGGCTCGGCACCCTAGGCGCGCCGAACCCGCGCTGGCGACAGGTCGCGTCCCCCACCGATCTGGTCACCTTCGGCGACGAGGTCGGCTGGCCGGTCGTGCTCAAGGCCGCCCGTGGTGGGTACGACGGACGGGGCGTGTGGCCGGCCACCGACCCGGCGTCCGCGACCGACCTGGCGCAGACGCTGCTCGCCGGCGGCACGAAGCTGATCGTCGAGGAGCGGGTGACGCTGCGCCGGGAACTGGCCGTGCAGGTGGCGCGCTCGCCGTTCGGCCAGGTAGCGGTCTACCCGGTCGTCGAGACGGTCCAGCGTGACGGGATCTGCGTCGAGGTGCTGGCGCCGGCGCCCGGCCTGGCCGAGGAACTGGCGGTCGCCGCGCAGCAGCTCGCCATCGACCTGGCCACCGCGCTTGGCGTGGTGGGCCTGCTGGCGGTGGAACTGTTCGAGGTGGCCGACCCTGCGGCACCGGGCGGTGGTCGGCTCGTGGTCAACGAACTGGCCATGCGCCCGCACAACTCGGGGCACTGGACCATCGAGGGTGCCCGGACGTCGCAGTTCGAGCAGCACCTGCGTGCCGTGCTGGACTACCCGATGGGCGACACCTCGTTGACCGCTCCGGTGGTGGTGATGGCGAACGTGCTCGGTGGTCAGTCCGGCGGCATGTCGGTCGACGAGCGGTTGCACCACCTCTTCTCCGCCGAGCCGACCGCCCGGGTCCACCTGTACGGCAAGCAGGTGCGACCGGGTCGCAAGATCGGTCATGTCACGGTGCTCGGCGACGATCTGGACGAGGTACGCGCCCGGGCCGCCCGGGCCGCCCGCTGGCTGCGGGACGGAACACCGGAGGAGTGAGCAGCGTGAGCACGGTCGGTGTGATCATGGGAAGCGACTCGGACTGGCCGACGATGAAGGCGGCCGCCGAGGTGCTCACCGAGTTCGAGGTGCCGTACGAGGTCGAGGTGGTCTCGGCGCACCGCACCCCGGTCAAGATGATCGACTATGGTCGGGCTGCCGCCGACCGTGGGCTCAAAGTGATCATCGCCGGGGCCGGTGGCGCGGCGGCGCTGCCCGGCATGGTCGCGTCGGTGACCCCGTTGCCGGTGATCGGCGTACCGGTGCCGCTGAAGCACCTCGACGGCATCGACTCGCTGTTGTCCATCGTGCAGATGCCGGCCGGCGTGCCGGTGGCGACCGTGTCCATCGGCAACGCCCGCAATGCCGGGCTGCTCGCCGTCCGCATCCTCGCCACCGCCGACCGCGCCCTGCTCGACCGGATGTCGGCGTACCAGGCCGACCTGGAGCAGCTGGTCGCCGAGAAGGACGCCGCGCTCCGCGCCTCCCTGGCCTAATGCCGCACTCACCGCATGCCGCGTAGCGCGGTCTGCAGGCGTTCCTGGGCGCGGCGTCGGCGTTCGTTGCTGGCACCGAGGATGAGCAGCAGGAAGCCGACCGGGATCAGTGCCAGCCACGGACCGAGGCTGAACAGCGCGTGCACGGCCGCGATGGCGGTGACCACCGCACCGACGATGACCGGTGCCTGCTGCTGGGTCATCGAGCCGAAGACCAGCACCGCGACCGCGCCGAGCAGCAGCAGCACCTGACGCATCGTGCTCGAATCGGTGGCCAGCACGATCGCCAGGGTCGGCACGAAGGCGGCGAGCAGCGCCGGTCCGTACGCCACCCAGCTGCTCAGGTCGCTGCGCTGGCGTAGCTCCAGCACCCCCACCAGCAGGGCCAGCGCGGCGAACGGCAGGGTGTACGCCTCGGGCAGGGCCACGTCGGCGACCCGCATCAGGATCCACCAGGCGGTGATCTCGCAGAGCACCACCGCCCAGAACAGCACCCGTCGCTCCGTCGGCCGGCGGCCGGGCCGGGTCGCCGCGAGGCCGAGGACCGCACCCCAGGCGGCGAGCAGCGCGGCGATGTGCCGAGGTGAGTCGAAGGCCAGCGCCAGCGCGATCAGCGCGGCGGCGTGGCCGCTCCACTCCACGGTCGCCGCCTCGCGACGCGCCTCTGGACGGCGGAGCCGGGGGAGAGTGGCGGAGAAGACCTGCAACGCCGCGCCGACCGCCAGCACTCCGAACGCCGACCAGACCGGGGCGAGCCCGGCCACCAGGCCGGCGGTGAGCACGAACAGTTGCGCCATCAGCGAGGCGAACAACCAGCCGAGCAGACGGGCCCGGGAAGTGAGGCCGTAGAGGGCGGCCACCAGCCCGACCCCGACCGCACCGCCGAGGGTGAACAGGGTCAGCTCCCGGGTGGCGAGACTGCCGGCGAGGCCGGCCCCGCCGGCCGCCAGCCCGATCACGAAGACCAGGACCCGGGCCAGTCGCAACGAGCGGGCCCGTTCCACCAGGGCCGGCGGCGGCGTCAGCGCCAGCCCCAGCATCGAGATGGTGAACACCGCCAGCGCCGACAGGGTGCTCGCCGGCCAGCCGCCGCCCAGCGCGATCGGGGCGATGAGCAGGGTGACTGCGGCGCCGGGCAGCACCACCGGCACGGCCCGGGACCGACGGCCACCGCTGAACCCGGTGGCGGCCAGGGCCGCCGTAGCGGTGAGCAGCAGCGCGGTGAGCACATGGGTCGGGTTGACCGCTGCCGGCGGCGGGTCGAGCAGGGCCGCCGGTGGCCCCTGCCAGATTCGGCCGACGGTGCGATGCGGATCGACGAGGGCCGCGATCAGCGCCGGGGCGATGGAGACCAGGGCCAGTACGGTCGGCAGGGCGGCGGCGGCCAGCGCGCCAGCGGCCGGGTTCACCCGCCACCGGCGCCGGTTGTCGTCGGGCAGCCGGCGCAGCGCCCCGTCGAGCAGCACGGTCCAGCGGCGTACCGGTTGGGCCGCGCCGACCGGCGGCTCCGTCGCCCCTCGGACGAGCTCGGCGAGCACACCGAGCAGCGCCGCCGCTGCGGCGTAGACCCCGACGGGCAGGGCGATCGGTACGGCGGCGAGCGCGGTCACGCTCGCCCCGCCGACCACGCCGGCGCTGGCCCAGGGCAGGTACTGGGGAACCTGCCGACGGGCTGCGGCCACCGCGGCCAGGCCGAGACTGGATGCGGCCAGGCCAGCGGTGAGCACCACCTGCGGGGTGTGACCGAACTCGACGGCGAGGGCGGCGGTGGCACCCGGCAGCGCCAACAGTGCCGCGCACAGACCCGCGCCACCGATCTGCGCCAGGTGCGGCGGCATGCCCTCCGCCTCGATGTCCTCGACGAGTGGCTCGGCCATGTTCCGGGCCAGCGCGGCCACCACCGCGCCGATCAGGACGATGCTGCCCAGGGCCAGCGCGGTCGTCCACGGCCGCACCAGCCCGGCGCCGGCCGCGTGCAGCGCGACCACCCCGGCCACGGTGATCCGGGACAGCGCCGCCCGGGGATCGACCGTGGCGACCGCGGCCATCCCGAAGATGGTGGCGACCATGCCGCCGATCAGGACCGGCGACCACCAGGGAAGCTCGAACGCGGCGGGAGCGCCGATGGTGGCGAGCACCACCGCCACGCCGGCCACGTCCCAGCGCCAGGGCGGGGGCAGCAGGATGCCGGCCGCGACCGCGAGCAGCACCAGGGCGATCGGTCCCTGCCAGGTCGTACCGCCGGTCGGCGCGGCCGGCCAACCACTCAGGTCACCGTTCCAGATCGGGCCGGGTGTGGCCAGCACGCCGACGCCGCCGCGCAGCGCCATCCAGCCGGCCAGCAGCCCGATCAGCAACCCACCGACCGTGAGGCCGAGCACCGGCCCGCGTCGCCACTCCTCGGGCATCGCCCGGGCCGCCACGGCGACCACCAGGACCAGCGCGGCGGCGACGGCGAGCTGCCCGCTGGGCGCGAGCACGGTGCCGATCCGTAGCAGGGTGGCGACAAGCGTGGCGGTCACCGCAGCGGCCGCAAGGTCGGAGCCGTCCAGGGTGAGATCGGAGCGGCGACCGGTGTCGATCGAGGGAGCCAGGAAGAGCAGCACCGCGGAGACCAGCAGCAGTGCGCCGACCCAGGCGTCCGCGACGGTGGCGCCTGGCGAGCCGAAACCGGCCGCAGCGACCACCAACGCGCCCAGACCGGTGCCCACCGACAGCGGCACCGGGATCTGGCGTTGCGACACCTGCACGACGGCGGCGTAGCCGAGCGTGACGCAGCAGGCGAGGAAGCTGGCCGCGAGCACCGGTACGGTCGCTTCACGCAGGCTCGCCGGGGTCGGCGTGGTGTCCACCGGCAGGGTGGCCGACACGAAGGCGGCCACCGCTCCGGGCAGGGCGAAGGCGGCACCTCCGGCGGCCCAGGCGGAGACGGTGTCCGCGGCTGCCGGGGCGAGCCGGATCCGCGGAGCGGCGGCGATCAGCGCACCGGCCACGACGAGGGTGGTCAGCACGGCGGCGGTCAACGCCGGCCGGGTGAGGGCCGCGCCCGCGCCGACCAGCCCGACCACGGCGGCGGCCACCGCGTGCGCCAGCGCAGCGCGGGGCGTACGCGCGGAGAGGCCAGCTGCCCCGATGCCGATCGCGGCCAGCACCATCGGCCACGGCGCCAACGTCCAGGCCAGCCCGAAGGAGGCCGGTACGGCAAGCGCGGTGAGCGCCGCACCGGTCACCGCGAACTCGCGGCGGATCTCCGGCGGCAGCGCCAGCACAGCGGCCACGGTCAGCAGGAAGGCGCTGGCCGCGAGCTGCCAGGCGGCCGGTCCCACGGCGGCGGCCAGTTCGACCGGGTACCGGTCGAGGTCCGCGGCCCAGGCCGGCAGCGCCGCCTGGACGGGGGCGATTCCGGCCCGCAGCGCACTGCCGGCGACCACCACCCCGCTGACCGTGAGCGCCACCGCGGAGGCCAGCTGCGGTCCCCGGCGGGCGGACTCGGGTACCGCCCGGACCGCCAGACCGGTGACCGTGATGACCGCCGCGATCAGCAGCAGGGCCCGGCCGGGCAGCGCCACCGAGGCGATCCGCCCCAGTGCGCCGATGACAGCGAGGGTGAACACGCCCGCGCCCAGGTCGGGCAGGGGCGGTCGGCGGAGCACCAGCGTCCCGGCCAGGCAGACCGCGGCGGCGAGGAGAAGCACCAGGCCGGCGCCGGTCGCGCCCGGCACGGTGGTCGTCCGCAGCAGGGCGGTCACCGCGTACGCCAGGGCGACGGCGACCGCCACCCCGTGCAGCACCCAGGTCAGTCCGCGCAGCCCGGGCACCGGTCGGGTCGCTCCGGTCGCGGTGCCGCCGACGGTGAGGTCCAGCAGTTCGCCGCCCTCCTCCGGCGCCGCCTCCGGCCTGCGGTCGGCCTGGCTCTCCTCGGCCGACCGCTGCCGGGGCGCTGCCGACCCGCCGGAGTCGGCCACGCCATCGGTGAGCGGCTGCTCCACGGTGACCGGTGAACGGGCCAGCCACAGGTCGAGCAGCGCGACCACGGTCAGCACCAGCGCCCAGCCCGCCGGGCCGGTGATCCGGTCGTACGCCAGCAGCGGCACCACCGGCTGCGCGGCCAGCACGGTGGCGAACCGGGGTGCGCGCAGCCTGGTCCACCCGGCGTAGCCGACCGAGACGGCAGCGGTGACCGCGAAGATCACTCCAGCGAAGACGGCACCGGAGGCACCGCCGTTGCCGATCCGGTCCACGGCCCACAACGCGTACCCCGCGAGCGGCACCAGGAGCAGACCCACCGCGGCGATGGTCTCGGCCGTGGAGGTCAACCCGCGCCGGACCAGCACCGGCGGGGCGAGCAGCATCAGTACCGTCGCGAGCAGCAGGATGCCGAGTCGGGCCAACGCGTCCATCGAGCTGGTGGCGACCACGGCGAAGACCACGGCGGCGACGCCGAGCAGCAGCGCGCCGAGGCCGAGGGGGATGTTCTGGACCTCCCGTGAGGAGGCTTCCGGTGGATGCTCAGGGTCGTCGGCGTCCAGCCAGACGGGTTCGGTCGGTGGCGGTGGACCCTGGGTACCGGCGCCCTGCCGGGGGACCCGGGGCGGCGGAGTCGCGCCGTCGCGGGGTGGCGAGGCATCCTCGGACGTGGGGCGCCGCGGCGGCCGACGACGGAGTACGCGGCGGGGGCGGGTGGCCTGCCGGAGCCGCTCGTCACCCTGACTGCCGGCGTGCGAGAGGATGTCCCGCTGAAAGAGCGCGGCCTGCATCTTCGCGGCGAGCTGCCGTTGCTCGCGGGCGATGGCGGCCTCGCGGGCCTTCAGCTCCGCGATGGATCGTTCGATCTCCGCCAGGTGATCGGCCCATTGTGGCTGGTGCGCGCCGCAGTGCGGGCAGCGAACCGCCGGCTTGATCTCCCGGCCGCACGAAGGGCACTGAAAGTTCGCCACGACACCCCTCCACCCGCACTGTGGATTCCCACTGTCGCAGCATGCCCAAAGCGGGCCGGGAATTCGACAGTTGTCGGCGGGTCAAGCGCCAACATCACCGAAAGGCGCGATCACGGTCGCCCCATGCCGCGGTACTCCCAGCCGGCCTGGGTCCACAGTGCGGGGTCGAGGCAGTTGCGGGCGTCGACGATTCGGCGGCCGGCGACGAGGTCGCCGAGGTGGCTGGGGTCGGCGTTGCGGAAGTCGGCCCATTCGGTGAGGACGCAGACCAGGTCGGCGCCGGTGACCGCCTCGGCCATGTCGGGCTCGTAGGTCAGTTCCGGTACGGCCCGGCGGGCGTTCTCCATGCCTTGGGGGTCGTAGACGTGGACGTTGGCGCCGGCCTTGTGGAGCAGGGCGGCGACGGCGAGGGCGGGTGCGTCGCGTACGTCGTCGGTGTTGGGTTTGAAGGTGGCGCCGAGCACGGCGATGCGGGTGCCGGACAGGTCGGGGCCGGCGGGGCCGGAGCGGCGGCCGAGCAGGTCGGCGGCGAGTTGCAGGACGCGGGTACGGCGGCGCAGGTTGATCAGGTCGACTTCGTGCAGGAAGCGTAGGGCTTCGCCGGCGCCGAGTTCCTGGGCGCGGGCCTGGAAGGCGCGGATGTCCTTGGGGAGGCAGGCGCCGCCGAAGCCGAGGCCGGCCTGGAGGAAGCGGTTGCCGATGCGGGGGTCGTAGCCGATGGCCTTGGCGAGTTGGGTGACGTCGCCGCCGGAGGCTTCGCAGACCTCGGCCATGGCGTTGATGAAGGAGATCTTGGTGGCGAGGAAGGCGTTGGCGGCGACCTTGACCAGTTCGGCGGTGGCGAAGTCGGTGACGACCAGGGGTACTTCGCGGTCCTCGGTGGCGGCGAGGTCGAACACGCCCTTGTGGGCGGCGTAGAGCATGCCGTTGGCCCATTCGCTCTTGACGCCGACGACGATGCGGTTGGGTCGGAGCACGTCGTCGACGGCGAAGCCCTCCTGAAGGAACTCGGGGCTCCAGGCGACCTCGACGCCGAGGTCGGCGGGGGTGTGTTTGCCGACGAGTTGCTCCACCCATTCGGCGGTGCCGACCGGGACGGTGGACTTGCCGACGATCAGCGCCTTGCGGGTCAGGTGCTGGGCGAGGCCGGTGACCGACGCCTCGACGTAGGACAGGTCGGCGCCCATGCCGTCGGCCCGCTGGGGGGTGCCCACGCAGATGAAGTGCACGTCACCGAACTCGGCGGTCTCGGCGATGTCGGTGCTGAACCGCAGCCGACCGGCGGCCAGGTTACGCCGCAGCAGCTCGTCCAGGCCGGGCTCGTGGATCGGCACCTCACCCGCGTTCAGCTTGGCGATCTTGTCCGCGTCGACGTCGAACCCGAGCACCTCGTAGCCGAGCTCGGCGTAGCAGATGGCGTAGGTCGCGCCGAGGTAGCCGGTGCCCAGGAAGGTCACCCGAGGGCGGGAGGCACCCGAGGGGGGCGTGACCGCCGCGATGGCGGGCACCGGCTGGGTGTTCGGGTACGGGATGGTCACGCCTGTCTTCTCCGCTCACACTGGCGCCGCGTGGCTGCGTCGCATTCCTTTGCGGCGCCACGGCGGGGCGCCGGAGAGGTGGTGGTCGTCTGCTGGGTTCCATCATCGCCGAGCGGCTTCAGGGTTTCGTCTTGCCCCAGCCTACGCGCCGGTAACATCGCCTGAACTGTGGTCGTTATCCTTCAGTCTGCGCGGTGGGTGTCCAGGTGACGCTACAGACTGCGCATGATAGCGGTGAAGGGGAGGGGCTGACATGGCCGCAGAGCAGTCGTTCGACGCGTACCGCCTGCCGGAGGAGCACGAGGCGATCCGGGAAGCGGTCCGTGAGGTCTGTGCGGCCAAGGTGGCTCCGCACGCGGCCGAGGCCGATGAGACAGGTGAGTTCCCGAAGGCGTCGTACGACGCGCTACGTGCCGCCGACTTCCACGCACCGCACATCCCGGTCGAGTACGGCGGGGCCGGAGCGGACGCGCTGGCCACGGCGATCGTGATCGAGGAGGTCGCGCGGGCCTGCGCCTCGTCCTCGCTGATCCCGGCGGTGAACAAGCTGGGCACGATGCCACTGCTGCTGGCCGGCTCCGACGAGATCAAGCGCCGCTACCTGACGCCGGTCGCCAGCGGCGAGGCGATGTTCTCGTACTGCCTCTCCGAGCCGGAGGCGGGCAGCGACGCGGCCGCGATGACCACCCGGGCGGTACGTGACGGCGATCACTGGGTGCTCAACGGTGTGAAGCGCTGGATCACAAACGCCGGTGTCTCGGAGTTCTACACCGTCTTCGCGACGACCGACCCCACCGCCCGCTCCCGGGGCATTTCCGCCTTCGTGGTCGAGAAGTCCGATCCGGGGGTCAGCTTCGGCGCGCCCGAGAAGAAGCTGGGCATCAAGGGCTCCCCGACCCGCGAGGTCTACCTGGACAACGTCCGGATCCCGGCGGACCGGATGATCGGCGCCGAGGGCACCGGCTTCGCCACCGCGATGAAGACCCTGGACCACACCCGGGTCACCATCGCCGCGCAGGCCGTCGGCATCGCGCAGGGCGCGCTCGACTACGCCAAGGGGTACGTCGCCGAGCGCAAGCAGTTCGGCAAGGCGGTCGCCGAGTTCCAGGGCGTGCAGTTCATGCTCGCCGACATGGGCATGAAGCTGGAGGCGGCCCGGCAGCTGACGTACGCGGCGGCCGGCCGCTCCGAGCGCGGCGACGCCGACCTGACCTACTTCGGCGCGGCAGCCAAGTGCTTCGCCTCGGACGCGGCCATGGAGATCACCACCGACGCGGTGCAACTGCTCGGCGGCTACGGCTACACCCGTGACTACCCGGTCGAGCGGATGATGCGGGACGCCAAGATCACGCAGATCTACGAGGGCACCAACCAGGTGCAGCGCATCGTGATGGCCCGCCAACTGCTCAAGGACTGACCGGAACCGGGTCGCCCGTCCGGCTCTCGGGTGGGCGACCGCCTGGGCCCGGCCGTTCGCCCGCCCGCCGTGCGATCGCCAGCGCGGTCCGTGGCACCGGCACCCGCTGCCAGTGGGCGACGGCCCGCCGGATCTCGGTCACCAGCAGCCGTCCGTGGACGGTGAGCCCGTCGGTGGCCAGCAGCGCTTCGGCCGTCCGGCGGCAGGCCGAGCGCAGGCGACCGAATTCGACCTGAGCGTGCAGGACCCCCGGCGAGTGCGGCTCGCGGTGCCACTGCCGGTACCAGAAGCCCAGTACGCCCGCGTGCGCGTACAGGCCCTGCACCAGGGCGGGCAACGGACGCGGATCCGGCCGCCACGGGGCGTGCAGGCGCAGGTCGTGCCCGCTCCGGACGAGCGGGAACAGATCGGCCAGGGCGGCGAGCTTGCTGTGCTGAAGTTCATGCACCAGCGCCGCCGCCACCGAGGGTGGATCGCCACCGGCGGAGAGCGCGACACAGCCTGCCCCGTCCGGATGGGTTCCGCTGACCAAACCGTCCGTGTCGTCGGTTGTGGGTGATCGAGCCGGCACCGGCATGATCATGGTGATCGCGGCGGCCAACGCTCGGGCGTGTCGCCGGTGGTTGGTGGTGAGTACCCGCCACGCGGCGGCGAGGGACGTGTGCAGCGCCGTGGTCTCGGCGCGGGAGACCGGCCCGGCGAGCGCCGGATCGACCAGCGACCACAGCTGGTCGAGGCGGACGTCGAGCCCGCCGCCAGCGTGCAGCCGGGGCAACGACGACCAGGACGTGCCGTCCGCCGGCCCGTCGTCGACAGTCACCGCCCCCGCGGCGACCTCCAGCCGGATCGCGCTGGTTGCCGGCGGCAGCAGGACGTGCCCCAGTGCGGGCAGCGCGAGGCGTCCCGGCATGCTGGACCGTGTCGGGAACTCGACACGCACCGATGCCCCGGCTGCCATGGCGACGGCAGCCGCGACTTGCGCCAGGGCCGCCGGCCGGGCGCGCGCCGGGTCCGTCGAACGCAGCGCGGCGAAGGTGTCGGCGAGCCAGACCCCGACCGTGGGATAGAGCAGGATTCGCCGCGCCGCCGCCGGGTGAGCCGCCCGCAGAACCCCCAGCTGCTGCCAGGCATGCAGGGCCGGGGCTGCGTCCGGGTGGCGCTGCCGGACGGCCAGGTCCACCACTGCGCGCAGGCTCAGCAGGTTCCGGCTGTGTCGGGCGGCGAGCAACCGGTCGATGGTGGTCGACCCGCCGCCACCGCGCGCCACCGCCAGGAAGGACTCGGCCGGCATCCGATGCCGCGGGGTGCGCATGGTGCCTCCGTTGACGTCGGTCGACGGCGGGGACGATGAATAACTGTGAAGGCTACGATAGGTTACTGTCGAAGCGCTGGCTGTGCTCGTCGGGCTACCTGGGCGGGGGTCGAAGGTGAGGCGGACCATGCCGGGGATGGAAGGCGAGCCCCGACCACTGATCTCCGAGCTGATCGATGTGGACGGTCTCACGCAGAATGAGCTGGAAGCCCTGCCCCGAAGTCTGCTCCACCGCTCTCTGCGGCGGCTGCTGTCCGAGCGCGACGAGTGGGCCGGCGACTTCCTGTGGTTCGACAACGTCAACACCGGCAACCCGGGGTTCGATCGGCGCGACCGCCGTCCGGCCGAGGAGGCTGAGACGGCGGAGATGGGGGAAGGCGGCATGGACGACGACGGCCGACCGGAGCGCCGGTGACCGGGCCGGTTCGGGTGGTGGATTCCACCATCGCAGGCACGCAGGTAGTGGCGTTCCTGGCGCCCGCCGGCCAGGTGGGACGGACGCGCATCGTCAGCAACCTGGGTTGGATGCTGGCCCGTGCCGGGCAGCGGGTGCTGGTGGTCGACGCCGGGCGCGGTGCCGGCCGGGTGCACGAACACCTGCGGATGTTCCACGTCGAGCAGTGGCCGGTCGCCGAGCAGTTGCCGCCAGATCTCACCCGGTTGCTGTTCGCCGCACCGGCCGCGGCCAGCGGTACGGAGCCGGCCCTGCGGCGGTACGCGGCGACGCCCGGCCGGCTGGACGTCGTCTGGATCGCCGACCCGACTCCCTCCGACCCGAACGGGGCGGGGGAGGCCTCCCGCAGCGAGCTGCGCCGGCAACTGCGCTTCACCGAGTACGACACGGTCTTGCTGGTGCCCCGGGTGGCCGCCGGCTGGGTGGCCCAGTGGGTCGCGGTGCTCTGCGACACGGTGGCGGTGTGTTTCCCGTACGACCGGGCAGGGCTGACCGAGGCGGTGGAGCTGGGCCGCCAGGTGCACGGGGCGGCCCCGGCCGGGGTGCGCGTCGTCTCGGTGGCCACCGGGCTGCCCGAGGGGGATCCGGACGGAGTGGCCCGGCACCGCCGGTCGGCGGCTAGCCGCTTCGCCGAGGCCCTCGCCCTGCCGGCCGGCAGCGATGAGCTGGTCACGGTCGAGCTGCCGGCGGTGGCCAGCGGGCCGGCCCTGGTGCCGTTGCTGGACCGCTCCGCCCATCAGACCAGGCTGCTCGACGCGTACGGCGGCTTGCTGTCGGCGGTTACCGACGGCCGGCTGGGATCGGTGCCGGAGGAAGCGGAGCCGGCCCGCCTGCGCTACCAGTACGCGCTGAACCACCTGCTGCCCGACGGTCCCGGGCCGGTCGCGGTCAGCTATCCAGTGGCGCAGCGGCCCTGGGTTGACTGGCTGCGGACGGCACTGGCCGGCCTGGGGGTGACGATGCGGCCCTGGCCGGCTCCCGGGCCGGAGGGGCCCGGTCCGGCACCGGCCACGCTACTGGCCGTGGTGCCGTGGGACGGTTCCGCCGACGACTGGCTGTCCGAGCAGGACGATCAGGCTCGCGCGGCGGGCTGCGCGGAGATCCTGGTGGTGCGTACCGGCGAACCGCCGACGGGTGGCCCACCAGCCGGGCGGACCGGTCAGATCGACCTCGCCGGCTGTTCGCCGGAGACGGCCCGGCGGCGCCTGGCTGGCGCGCTGGGGCTGGCCGGGCTGCCGCCGGTGGACGACGACGGCCGGGACTGGAGCCCTGCTCTGCCCGGCACTCGGGAGCCAGCGACCATGTTCCGGCTGCCCCGGCGTCGACGCCGGTTCGTCGGCCGTGACCGGAGCCTGGAGGAGTTGCGCGATCTGCTGCTGTCCGGTCCGGCCGGGCACGTCCTGGAACTGCGCGGGCCGGCTGCGGTCGGCAAGACCAGCCTCCTGTGTGAGTACGCCCACCGCTTCCGCCACGACTATCAGCTGATCGCCTGGATCGCCGCCGACAGCCGCTACGACGTGCGCAGCTCGCTGACCGACCTCGCCGCCGATCTGGGGGTGGAGCCGAAAGGCAACCCGGTTCAGGAGGTACTGCGGGAGCTTGGTCGACGCCCGGGGCAGTGGTTGCTGATCTACGACGGCGCCGACGAGGAGGATCTCACCGGGCTGCTGCCCGAGGGCACCGGCCACGTGGTGGTCACCCGCCGCAACGGAGCCGACGACGAGCAGGCCGCCGCAGTGGTCCAGCTCGGCCAGCTTACCGACGATGAGGCTGCGCAACTGCTGACCAGTCGGGTGCCGGGGCTGTCCCCCGCCTCGGCGGCGACCGTGGTGCAGACCGTCGGTGGCCTTCCGCTGGATCTGCGACTGACCTCGGGCCTGCTCGGGCAGGCCGGCATCCTGCTCAATCAGCGGCAGGGCGCGGCGGAGTCGCGGGCCGCCGACAGCGTCGTACCGGCGTTCTGCGCGGCGTTCGCCGAGCGTGATCCAGCGGCCAGTTCGTCCACCCGGATCGTCCAGGTCGCACTGGCCCTGATGGGTGAGGAGCTGAGCGGCCGGATGGCGGTGGTGCTGGCCCAGGCCTGCGCCTTCACCTCCCCCTTGGGCATGTCGCTGCGGCTGGCCCGGTCGCGGGAGATGCGGGTGCAACTCGCCGCCGCGTTGCCGGACGCGGACGCGGAGATGCTCCGACTCGACGGCTGGGAGATGGACCGGGCGCTGGCGACCGCCGCCCGGTACCGGCTGCTGGACGTCGACTGGGGCCGGGGCGGCCGGCTGCGGATGCACCCGGTGGTTCAGGGGGTGCTGCTTGCCGAGATGTCCGAGGCCGAGCGCGAGGAGCGGCGGGACCAGTTCCTGCGCGGCCTGGCCGACAGCGCCCAGCCGTCCGTGGCCGCCGAATCGGCCGAGCGCCGTGAGTTGCACCGGCACCTGCACAGCTCCGGAGGGCTCGACGCGGACGGTCCGGACGAGGTCCGCCGGCTCATCGTCGAACAGCTCGAACACCTGCTGGTGCGCGGCAGCCACGAGACGCCCGAGGCGCTGCGGAGTTGGCAGCCGGTGCTGCAGCGGTGGTTGGACACCTACGGCTGGAGTGACCGGTTGACGCTGCGGCTCGCCACCCGGCTGGCCGACGGACACCGCATCCTCGGTCGGTACGCCGAGGCGCACCGGATCAGCGTCGATACGCTGCGGGAGGGGCTGGCGCTGTTCGGACCGGAGCATCCCCGGGTCCTGGTGACCCGGCGCGGCCTCGCCGGGGACCTGCGCGGGTTGGGCGAATTCCGGGCCGCGCTGGTGGAGGACCAGACCACCTGGCGCGGCTTCCGGGACCAGTTGGGCAACGACCATCCCGAGACGCTGGTCGCGGCACACAACCTGACCCTGTCGTTCTACCTTGCCGGTCGGGCCGACGAAGCGCTGGCGGAAGCGCGTCGCACGCTCGTGCGGCGGCAGCGGCTGCTCGGCAATCACCATCCGAGCACCCTCCGACTGATCAACGATATCGGCCGGTACCTTTGCGAGTTGGGTGAGGTCGACCAGGCCCGGCGGTTGCTTCAGGACGCACAACAGCGCCGTCAGCACGACCTGGGTCACCGGGACGACGACGAGTTGCTGCTGCGCATCATCCGTAACCTGGCGGTGACCGCGCGCCGGCAGCGCCGGTTCACCCGGGCAAAAGAGATCAACGGTCAGGCATACGTGGCGCTACGCCGGATGCAGGGCGCGGACGGCCCGCTGACCCGCAGCTGCCGGGCGAGCCTCGCCGTCGACTACCACCTCACCGGTGAGATCGGCGACGCGGTGCGGCTCGTCGAGCAGAGCCTCACCGGCTACGAGCGTGACCTGGGGGCGGCGCACCCGTTCACCCACGTCTGCCGCAGCCTGCGGTCGGTGCTGCTGCGGCCGACGCAGGCCGGTGAGGCAGTGGTGGAAGGCAACAAGGCAGTGGCCGGTCTGGACAGCACGCTGGGATCCGGCCACCCGTGGGTGGTCGCCGGGCTGATCAACCAGGCCGGCAACCTGTCCGTCGCAGGCGAGCCCGACTCGGCGGAGCAACTGCTGCGCGACGCGCTGGAACAGGGCCGCACGTTCCTGGGGCACCACCACCCCTATCTGCGGGCCGCACGCCGGACGTTGGCCGAGGTGATCAGCCAAGGCGAGGTCGGCGGCGCGTCCGACTCCGGCATGGTCTCGTTCGGCTTCATCGATGTGGAGGTGCCGGAGACATGAGCGCGGACACCCCGGCCGACGCGGCGCAATCGCCGACCCCAGCGGTACCGAAGGGTAGCCCGACGACGCAGGTAACCGTCACGGTGGGTGCCCATCTCGGCGACCGCCCACCGCCAGCGATGCGGCTGTGCGAGGAACTGGTCGCCCGGTTGCCGGCGCTGGCGCACCTGGCCCGCTACACCGCCGGCACCGGGGACTTCGCGGTGGACCTGGCCGGCGCGAGTCCGTCACCGGCCCAGCGTCAGCTGATCGGGCGCGACGTGGTGTACGCGATGGTCGGTCTCGACGCGCAGTTGCGCGGTGCCCGCAGCGGTGACCTGGTGCGCCTGCTGCTGCACACGGACCGCGGTGCGCTGATCGGTCTCGCCGTCCTGCGGGAGCAGTACCTGGTCGCGCTCACCTGGCCGGACGAGACGCTCGGCGTGTCCGGGGAGGCCGCCGAAGCGGTCCGCCAGGTCGATGCGGAGCTGTCGGGCCTGGCCAACCAGTTGCGCCGAGCCGTCAGCCAGCGACCCGCCGACTACGGCGGCTGGCTCGAACTCAGCGACGAGGAACGGGCCTCGATCGTTCGGGCCGCTGCCGTGTCCGAGGCCACCTCGGTCGACGCGGACGGAATGCCGGCCCGGGTGTGGGCGCGTACCGCCGCAGCGGAGTCGCTGGCCACCATCTGCCGCCGCCATCTGAGCGTGGACGGTCTGCATTTCGTCGCGGTCTGCCGACCAGGGGAGGTGCTCGCCACGGCGGACGTGCTTGACAGCCCCCGGCTGGAGCGGTTCTTCGACGGCACCTCGGCGGAGGCCCGCCGGGACTTCTACACCCTGTTCGGCCAGCGGCTCGACGTGCAGCTGCGGGCACTGATCCGGGCCGCGCACCCGGCGCTCGGCGCGCGGGTGCACCGGCTGGTGCTCGACGTCGAGCAGGGCGAGATCTACTGTCTGCCGCTGTCGGTCGATCGGTACCTGCTCGCGGTCACCCTCGATCAGCATCGGGTACAGACCGCCGAGAAGCAGGCCCTGGCGCTTCGGCGGGCGCTGCCCTGATCTGCCGCACGGCAGAGCGGGCGACGACGGTCAGTGCTCGGCTGTGCCGAACGGTGCCAGGAGCTCGTGATGGACCCGGGCGCTGAAGTCGCTCAGGACCTCCTCGGCCTCCTGCTGCTGCTGACTGCCGACGCCCGGATAGCCGACCATCTCGCGCAAGGCGCGCAGCTCGTAGAGCGGAAGGTAGCCGTAGACGACGTCGAAGACCTTGCACAGGTCATCGAGGCGCTCGCGATGAGACATCGCCAGCCGGCCGTCGGTGGTGGACGTCGCGGTCCGATACCAGTCGACCAGGGCGTGGCCGAACGCCTCGATCAGCGCGTTCAGCAGGGCGGTCACGCCGGTGGCGGCCTGCACCTGTGAGGTGCCGATCCGAGCGCGTACCGATTGGCGGGCCGTCCGGCCACTCTCGCCCTCGTGGAACGTACGGCGCAGCAGTTCCCGTGTGGACGTCATCAGGTCCACCGAGCCGAACGCGTCGTCGAAGAGTTGCACCACTGGCTGCGGCAGCGTGGTGACCACGCTGGCGTGCCCCTGCCGGTCTCCGATCCCACCACGCTGGATCTCGTGTAGCTCCCGCTGGATCGCGGTGAGCTGCTGGTCGTAGTGTCCGCGTAGGTCGTCGAGCGAACCGGTCAGCAGGGTGATCATGTGCTGAGTCGCGGACTGGCGGCGATCCAGCCGGGCCAACTGCGGGGACAGCGTCGCGAGCGGGCCCTCCGCCGTGTAGCGCTCCTCCAGCCGGGCCGCCATCGCCTTGAACTCGACAGCGAAATGATCGGGAAAGGACCGCTGCCGGTAGGCCAAAGGTTCCCGGCCGATGGCGTCGAGCAACTGCTCACGGAACCGGTCTGGAAACGGGCCGAGGACGACCAGCAGGAGTTCGCAGTCGGTTTGGGACCTGACGGCCCGGCCCCGCTGCTGCACCGTCGCCAGGTCGAACTCGTCGAGCATCGGCTCGGCGAGCAGGACGCCGCAGCCAGCGCCCTGGCTCCCGACCGGCACCCAGTAGTCGACCCGGGTGTCCTCCGTACCGCCCACGAAGTATCCGGGCACGTAGTTGTCGTATCCCGAGGCCACCAGGACCTGGCGGATCTCGTCCCGGACGTTGACGGTGCCGTCCGAGTCGTACAGCTCCCGAGCCTCCTGCCGCACCATGGGATGGGTGACGGTGGAACGCTGGTCACGGGCACGACGCCACAGCCGATGGCAGAGCGAGATGATGCCGCGCGGCACCCCGTTGGCCAGCTCAGCCACGTACGCCAGGGTCTGCTCGGTGAACGGTGCCAGCCGTCCGCGCTGCCGATTGCGTACGTACGCCTGCACCTCGACGGCGGTGAGCGGTGACATGACGATCTGCTCGTCAATGCGGTCCCGCACGTCACGCCGCATGTTGCTGAGCAGATCCGGCAGGCCGGCCAGGAGCAGAAAGGTGTTGGACGCGGCGAAGACCCGCAGCATCTCCTTGAACGCGTCGAGCGCCTCGTCCTCGTGCCGACCGGCGGCGGTGAGCAACTGGTCCAGCTCGTCGATGACCACGACGAAGGGATGTGAGCCGTGCCCGATCAACAGGGCGAACACCCCCATCGCCTGAAGGGCGGTCGTCTCGCTGCTGGTGATCGTGCCGGTGATGCCGCGTTCGCGCAGTACGTCGGCGGGGGGACGGCCGCTGAACCACTCCCACACCGCGTCCTCGAAACCGCCTCGCAACAGCAGGGTGAGTGCCTGAGAGAACTCGGCGTTCCCGGTCACCTGCCGCAGTCGTTCCCGCAGCTGAAGCAGGAACTCGCTCTCGAACAGGCTGAGCCGGTCGACGGCCCGGACCGGGTCGATGTGACCCGCGGCCAGCTTCTCCGCCAGCGGCAGGGTCGCCTCGGAGGCCCGCAACTCGTCGGCGACGATCTCGGCGTAGTAGCGGCGGACCCGGTCGTGCACCAACTCCCGCCGTTGGGCCAGCCGGTCGGCGAACGCCCGGTACAACGAGATGAAGGTGTCCGGCGGCGCGTTGAGGTGCATCGACTGCACCCCGCCGGAGCGTTGCTCGGTGGCGTACCGGATCAGGTGCGCCGCGAGGTGGGTCTTGCCGGTGCCGTAGTCACCGACCACTGCCACCACCTGCCCGGAGGGCACCCGCGGGTCGTCGGCGCGGCCGGCGAGGTAGGTGTCCATCGCCCGCAGGGCCCTGCGGATCGCCGGTGTCTCGATGGTGAACACTGTGGAAGCGCCGTCGGCGATCTGCGCGACCGCGCTTGAGGGGAAGGGGTTCACCTCACCGGTCAGATCCAGGTCTTCGGCGTCCATCAGGGTCGCGTCTCCAGCAGGTCGGCGGCGTGCTTCACATAATGATCAGAGATGTGTTGATAGGTGACTTCCTTCGGAAGGACACTTTGTACGCGGAGTTGCGCGTACACGCCGTACAGTAGCCGCTGCACCTCGCCGATGGAGACAAGCCGACGACTGATCAGTTCCTCCAACGCGGTCTTCGCCACCGGCGGCAGCACGTCCCGCAACGGGTGCAGGCGCTCGCTGGCGAAGACTCCGGCATCGGCCGAATCGAGGCGGCCCACCTGTAGGTGTACCGGCGGGATCGCGCCGGCCTGGTCCATCCGCAACCGGTGGTCGTTGGACAACTCGGCGGTCGTCTCGGCGAAGAAGACCATCCGCTGGCCGACGTCCTGGGTGTACTGGACGAGTTCGTCGACCAGTTCGGTCGACGGCAACAGAACGATAAGCGCGCAGTGCTCGTCGAGGCAGTTCGGCAACGTCCGCAGCGCCTCGTCCGGGCTGTGCCGCTGCTGGTAGGCGAGATCGTGGATGAGCGTCTTGTTCGCGTACAGCTTGTCGAGCAGCGCGGCGTAGACCCTGGCCCGGCGCGCAGCCATCGACTCGGCGATGGAACTGCCCCGGGTGACGTCGACGACCACTGCGGTCAGTTGCGCCTCGGTGCGCATCTGATCCTGCAACCAGTGCGCACAACGGTTGATCAGCGACGACTTCCCACACCCTCGACCACCAGCGGTCACCACCAGCCGCCCGTCGAGGCGCAGGTACCCGGGATCGGTGAACCGATCGCAGAACTCCTCGAAGGCCCCCTGGGTGTTGTCCACCGGCACGTACAGCCCGAGGTGGGTCTCGTGCCGCAGCGGATTCAGCGGAGCGTTGTCGCGTACCTCGCCCGGTAAGGCGAACGGATTTTCCGGCACCGTGGTCACCGGTGAAGACCCCCCGTCGTCATCGCGCGGTCACCGGCGGCCGGTCCCGGAACAGCCCCGGTTCTTGGATCGCCTGGGCGACCCGTTCGACGTCGGACTCCAACCGCAGTAGCGCTGCGCGGACGTCGGACGTCCAGCCCCGCCGGTCCGGCGGGCGCTGGGCGTGCCAGCCGGCGGCCAGCGACTCGCCGTGCGGCGCGGCGTCCAGTGCCGTGCTGATCTGCACCGGCAGGTCCCAGGCGGGATGCGCCGCCGCTACGGCGTTCAGCCGGGCGGCCAGCTCCAACCGCCGGTCGACGACGGCCTCGTCGTCGGGTGCCAGCCCAGGGCCGGGCTGCGCCAGCTCGCGCAGCAATTGCTCGACCGCCAGACGGTACGCCCGCATGGCGTCGCGGAGCCGTTCGGCCTCCATCCGCCGGGCGCCGGCGGTGGCCAGCCGGCGGGTGAAGTACGCCGCGAGCACGCCGGTGACGACGGCGAGGGTGCCGCTGACGAGCGTTACCACCAGAGAGGGGGCGAGCGTGGACCACGGCGACGTTCCACCGGACCCGGCGCCACCCTGCTTGCCGGCGGCGATGAGGGCCAGGCAGGTCCGGTCGAAGTCCGCCGGTTGGGCCGACCGCCACGCCACCAGGTCACCCTCGCCTCCGGGCCAACGTAGCGTGTCCACAGTCGATTCGGGCGAGACCAGGCCGAGGCTGCGGGCCGCGTCCACCAGGGCGGGCCGACGTGCCGCGGCCAGACAGTGGACCACGGCCCCGTCGTCCACGGTGGGCCGGGCCCCGGAGCGGCGCCACAGCCAGCCGGTGACGAGCAGGACGACCAGGAAGACGACCGCCGCCACGACCGCGAGGCGGGCAAGCGTGACGAGACGCACTCGCATAGCCGCTGACTGTAGTGACCGGTGTCGAGGTGGTGGTAGGGACGAATGGGGCGGATGTCCGCCCGGACGGCCATCGAGCGCCACAGCTGACGACTTTGTGGCCGTCCGGGCTCCGGTCAGCTGGTGGCGTCGTCGCGTCGGGGCAGGTTGCCCGGCGGCGCCGACCAGGGCGACCCACCTCCGGTACGCCGGGGCAGCGGCTCGGTCGGCGTCGTATCCGGATCCGGATAACCCAGGCTCAGCGGCGCGGTGTCCCGGTCCGCCGACGGGTTCGGTGACCAGTCGGTCAACGTCGGGTCCGTTGCCGGCGCGTCCGGTGTCGCCGACACCGGCTGCGGCACCGGGGCTGGCCAACGCCGCCAGCGTTGCCCACTGAACGTCGCGACCAGCAGCAGCATGCCGATCAGGAAGAGGGTGCCGTTCTCCACCGGCAGCCCCAGCGGCAGCGGGTCGCCGAGAAACTCCCAGCCGGACGGGATGCGTTCGCGCACCTGGAAGGGCGCGATGAACAACCCGATGTACGGGGTCACCAGCAGCAGCCCGGCCACCAGCGGGCCGAGCGGTGAGATGCGCAGCGTGCCGAGCAGGCCCAGCACGATGCCGCCGACAGCGAGGTACACGGCCGGTTCGATGAGGTTGGCCGTGTTGGAAGTGCCGATTTCCACCCACCGGTCGACGGTGCCGGCCGACCCGTCCTGACCGAGGGTGATCAGCACCCAGGTGACCGGCACCACCACCAGCCCTGCGAGGAAGCTCCACAGATGTCGCATCCGCGCACCGTACCGTTTCCGACATGACCGAGCACCCCGCCACCGCCCTGCCGGGCAAGCCGACCTCGTACTCCCGGGTAACCCTGAGTCGGATCATGACCGCAGTGGATGTGAACCTGTACGGAACGGTGCACGGCGGGGTGCTGATGAAGTTCGTCGACGACGTGGCCGGCGCGGCGGCGGCGCGGCACAGCGGCGGTACGGCGGTGACCGCCGCGATCGACGAGATCGTCTTCTCGGAGGCGGTCCGGGTGGGCGACCTGGTGCACGCGTACGCCCAGGTGAACTGGACCGGGCAGACCTCGATGGAGGTCGGCGTACGGGTGATGGCCGAGCGCTGGGACTCGGCCGACGAGGTGCCGGTGCGGGTGGCTACCGCGTACCTCGTCTTTGTCGGGGTCGAGGTTGGTGGCGCGCCCCGGCCGGTACGTCAGGTGTTGCCGGAGACGCCGGAGGACGAGCGTCGCTGGCGGGAGGCGGAGATCCGCCGCGCCCACCGACTGGCCCGCCGCCAGGCCATCCAGGCGGCCCGCAGCGAGCCCTGAGGCCCTCGGCAGGCTCACGCTGCGGCATCCCTACGTGCGCCGTAGCCACACTTGTCGTGCCCGGGGGATGTGGGGCGGGTACATGCGCCCGCAGGGTGCGGGTGCGGAGAATGGCGCTTCGAGGTAGGGCAAGATGGCGCCACGGCCCACCGCACAGCGTCGTGCCGGGCCAGGGGAGGAGTGGACCAGTGACGGACGTGCTGTGGACGCCACCGGCGGACGTGCTCCAGCGGTCACGGATCGGGGCTTACCTGCGTTGGCTCGCCGAGCACCGGGGGCTGACGTTCGCCGACTACGAGGCGCTGTGGCGGTGGTCGGTCACCGACCTTGACGCGTTCTGGCGGTCGATCTGGGACCACTTCGGCGTCGTCGCGCACACCCAGCCGACGGCCACCCTGACCGACCGGGACATGCCAGGCACCCGGTGGTTTCCCGACGCCACCCTCAACTACGCCGAGAACGTGCTGCGGATGCCGGGCCGGGCCGAGGACGAGCCGGTGGTCGTGGCACACGGGCAGACCCGGGCGCCGGTCACCCTCACCGCCGGGCAACTGCGCGAGCAGGTCCGCCGGGTCGCCGCCGGGCTGCGCCGGCTCGGCGTCACCACCGGCGACCGGGTGGCCGCGTACGCACCGAACATCCCCGAGACGTACGTGCTGATGCTGGCCACCGCCAGTCTCGGTGCCGTCTTCTCCTCCTGCGCGCCGGAGTTCGGCACCCGCAGCGTCACCGACAGGTGGCAGCAGATCGAGCCGAAGATCCTGGTCGCCGTGGACGGCTACCGCTACGGCGACAAACCGGTGGACCGGCGCGCCGAGGTGGCCGCGATCCGGGCCGCGTTGCCGTCGCTGCGGCACACCGTCTCGATCCCCTACCTCGACCCCGACGGTTCGCCGGCGGACGGGGCACTGGCCTGGGCGGAGCTGGCGGCTGAGACCGACGAACCGTTGGCATTCACCCCGGTGCCGTTCGACCATCCGCTGTACGTGCTCTACTCCTCCGGCACCACCGGACTGCCCAAGCCGATCGTCCACGGACACGGCGGCATCCTGCTGGAACACCTGAAGATGCTCGCCCTGCATCACGACCTCGGTCCGGCGGATCGGTTCTTCTGGTTCACCACCACCGGCTGGATGATGTGGAACTTCCTGGTCTCCGGGCCGGCGGTGGGCGCGGCGATCGTGCTGTTCGACGGCAACCCCGGCCACCCCGACCTGGGCGCGATGTGGCGGCTGGCCGAGCAGACCGGCACCACGTACTTCGGCACCTCCGCGCCCTTCCTGCTGGCCTGCCGCAAGGCCGGGCTGGTCCCGCGCGAGATCGCCGACCTCTCCGCGCTGCGCGGCCTCGGCTCCACCGGCGCGCCACTGCCCGCCGAGGGCTTCACCTGGGTGTACGACGCGGTCGGCAGCGATCTTCAGCTCCAGTCGCTGTCCGGCGGCACCGACGTCTGCACCGGTTTCGTCGGCGGCGTACCGCTGCTGCCGGTGCACGCCGGTGAGATCGCCTGCCGGGCCTTGGGCGCCAAGGTGGAGGCCCGTTCTCCGGATGGCACCCCGGTAATCGGGGAACTGGGCGAGTTGGTGATCACCGAGCCGATGCCGAGCATGCCGGTAGGTTTCTGGAACGACCCGGACGGGGTCCGCTACCGGGAGGCGTACTTCGACGTCTATCCCGGAGTGTGGCGGCACGGGGACTGGATCACCATCAACTCCCGGGGTGGGTGCGTCATCACCGGCCGCTCCGATGCCACCCTGAACCGGGGCGGCGTACGGCTCGGCACCGCCGAGTTCTACTCCGTCGTGGAGGGGCTTGACGAGGTCGTCGACTCGGTGGTGGTGCATCTGGAGGACGACGAGGGCGGCGCCGGTGAGCTGCTGTTGTTCGTGGTGCTCGCCGATGGGGTGACGCTGGACGACGAGTTGCGTCGGACGATCTGCCGCGAGTTGCGCACCGCGTTGTCCCCCCGGCATGTGCCCGACGAGATCCACCAGGTCCACGCGGTGCCGCGCACCCTGTCGGCGAAGAAGCTCGAGGTGCCGGTCAAGAAGATCCTCACCGGTACCCCGGTCGACCAGGCCGCCGCCAAGGGCGCTCTGGCCAACCCCGACTCCCTGGCCGCCTTCGCCACCCTGGCCCAACATCGCACCCCGGACCGCCCCACCGCCTGACCCGACCCCGGACGCCGGCCCTCGACCCCTCGACCCCGAGCCCCCAGCACCGCCCAGCCGGCTCCGGCTGTGACTCGGGCTGGGGGCTCGGGCTGGGGCGTACGGGCTGGGCGCTGGTAGCCACAGCCGCGCTTCAGCGGTCAAGGGCCATACACGAGCTGGCACCTTTCCTCACTCAGCGTGCTTTCGCAGCTCGACCAACCAATACCTTCACCATCCTTTGCTCTGCTTCAACCCACGCAACAGTTGCTTTCCGTAGCGCCTGAAGCCTGAGTGACCCCGGACCATTACCGCGTCGTCGCAGGTCAGGCGGTTGTGCGTCGGTTGAAGCAGAGCAAAGGGCGGGAGGGGGTCACATCTCCCGGCGCCGGTGCAGCCACGGAGGGTAACAACGCAGAGGGTGAGGACCGGCTCGATGGATTGATCGCTCGCCTCGCGGAGCGTCCTCGCAAGGTTCGGGCGAGCCGGGCCGGGCCGGGCGAGCCGGGCCGGGCGGGGCGAGCCGGGCCGGGCCGGGCGGGGCGAGCCGGGCCGGGCCGGGCGGGGCGAGCCGGGCCGGGCCGGGCGGGGCGAGCCGGGCCGGGCCGGGCGGGGCGAGCCGGGCCGGGCCCGGCGAGAGCCGGGTGGGCAGGTCAGGGCAGCGTGTGGGTGATGCGTTCCGTCGATTGGCGGTCGGTCAGGCGGGCCTGGTCCGGGTGGGCGCAGAGCACCAGGGTGGCACCCGCGCTGAGCGGGGCCAGCAGCCAGTCGAGCGGGTCCGGGTACCGGTCGACGTCCACGAGGAGCCGGTCGCCCGGGGAGATGCCGAGTTCTGCGGCGCGGGTCGCGGCCCGGGCACGCAGCGTGGTGTGGTCCGGGCCGCCCGGGGGGTACGCCGTGAAGTGGTCGCCGTGCGCGCGTACCTCGGTGACGTAGTCGGCGAACCCGGCCGGCACCTCGCGTAGCGGCAGCGCGAACGGGTGCAACGCCAGCGCGTACCGGTCGGTTGCCGACCAGGCGTCGGCCTCGGCGACGCGGTCGATGGCGGCGAAAAGCACGTCCACCTCGCCCGGCGGCTCGGTGTCCGGCGATCCGGCCGGCCGCACCGTCAACCCGGCCGACCAGCAGCCGAGCAGCACGGCAGCGCTCTGCCAGTGCGGCGGCAGCAGCACCGCAGCGGTGCCGCCCGGCCCGAGCGCCAGTTCGTCGACGAGCAGGTTGGCGGTCTTGGCCACCCAGTTCGCAAGTGTTGCTCCGGAAAGCTCGGTGCGCTCGCCGGACGCGTCGTCGTACCAGGTCAGCAATGGGCGGTTCGGGTCGGTCGCGATCGCGTCGGCGAAGACCCGGGCAATGTTGTCGGCCATCGGCGCGAACGATACGCGCCCGGCGGCCGTACTCGATGGCAGCGACAAGTCGGCGTACCGTCGGGTCGCAGTCAGCGTCCGTGCCCGGCTCCGGCGTAGGCTTGCCGGAGTGTCGTTCCCCACAGTCCCGCCACCGCAAGGAGTCGCCCCGTGACCGCCGGTCGCCCGCCCCGCGTGCTCATCGACGCCACGAGTGTTCCCGCCGATCGCGGCGGCGTCGGTAGATACGTCGATGGCCTGCTCGGCGCCCTCGGCAAGGTGTGCGGATCGGCGGTGGACCTGGTGGTGGTCAGCCTCCGCACCGATCTGGATCGTTACCGCCGGAAGCTGCCCGGCGCGGAGATCATCCCGGCGCCGGCCGCGGTGGCGCACCGACCGGCCCGGCTCGCCTGGGAGCAGACCGGTCTGCCGCTGCTCGCCCAACAGGTCGGTGCCGAGGTGCTGCACTCGCCCTTCTACACCTGCCCGCTGCGGGCCGGCTGTCCGGTGACCGTGACGGTGCACGATGCGACGTTCTTCACCGAGCCTGAGCACTACGACAAGTCCCGCCGGACGTTCTTCCGCAGCGCCATCAAGACCTCACTGCGGCGGGCGGACCGGGTGATCGTGCCGAGCAAGGCCACCCGCGACGAGTTGATCCGGCTGCTGGACGCCGACCCGACCCGGATCGACGTGGCCTACCACGGCGTGGACCATGACGCCTTCCATGCGCCCGGCGACGAGGAGAAGGCCAGGGTCCGTGCTCGCCTGGGGCTCGGTGCCGGAAGTTACGTGGCATTCCTCGGCGCCAAGGAGCCCCGCAAGAACGTGCCGAACCTCATCCGGGGCTGGGTCCGGGCGGTCGCCGACCGGCAGGATCCGCCGGCGCTGGTGGTAGCCGGCGGGCAGGGACACGACGACGACATCGACCGCGCGGTGGCCGAGGTGCCCTCACATCTGCGGCTGCTGCGTCCCGGCTACCTGCGCTACGGCGACCTGCCGGGCTTCCTCGGCGGGGCCCTGGTCGCCGCGTACCCCTCCTACGGCGAGGGGTTCGGGTTGCCCATCCTGGAGGCGATGGCGTGCGCAGCTCCGGTGCTCACCACCCCCCGGCTGTCGCTGCCCGAGGTCGGCGGCGACGCGGTCGCGTACACCAGCGAGGATCCGGACCAGATCGCCACCGACCTGGCCGCGCTGCTCGACGACGAGCCGCGCCGGTTGTCGCTGGCCAAGGCCGGCTTCGACCGGGCGAAGGAGTTCACCTGGGGGTCCAGCGCCGAGGTGCACATCGCGGCGTGGACCAGGGCGCGGGCCTGAGCCCGGCAACCGAGGCGCCCGGTCCGGGTGGTTCGGGCATGATGTCCTGGTGATCTATGTCGTCATTCCGGCCGGTGGCAGCGGCACAAGGTTGTGGCCGCTGTCCCGCGCCGGCCATCCCAAGTTTCTCCACCCGTTCACGGGTACGTCCGCGTCGCTGCTCCAGGCGACGGTCGATCGGCTGGGGCCGCTGACCACCCCCGAACGCACAATGGTGGTCACCGGGGCCGCGCACGCTGCGGCCGTGGCTCGCCAACTGACCGGTCTGCCAGAGGAGAACATTCTGGTCGAACCGTCGCCACGGGACTCCTGCGCCGCCATCGCGCTGGCTGCGGCGGTGATCGCCGTACGCGATCCGGACGCCGTCATGGGATCGTTCGCCGCCGACCACCTGATCGGCGACCCGCAGCGTTGGGTGGACACCGTCCGGGAGGCGGTTCGAGGTGCGGAGCAGGGGCTGCTGATGACGGTCGGGATCACCCCGACCCGGCCGGAGACCGGCTACGGATACCTGCGGACCGGCGAGCCCGTCGAGGGTGGCCCGATGCGCCCCGTGGTCGAGTTCAAGGAGAAGCCGAGCGCGGAGGTGGCCGAGACGTACGTGCGTTCCGGCCACTACCTCTGGAACGCCGGCATGTTCGTCTGGCGGGTGTCGGCGTTCCTCGCCGAGCTGGCACGTCAGCAGCCCGACCTGCACGGCGGAGTCACCGCGATCGCGGCGGCGTGGGGCACTGACGAGCAGGACGACGTGCTCGGGGCGGTCTGGCCCACGCTGACGAAGATCTCCGTGGACTACGCGGTGATGGAGGGCGCTGCCGCGGCCGGTCGGGTGGCGACCGTACCCGGTGACTTCCGGTGGAACGACGTGGGCGACTTCCACACCCTCGGCGAGGTGCTGCCGGCGGACACCGACGGCAACGTGGTGCTCACCGGCGACGCCAAGCCCGAGGTGCTGCTGCACGACAGCAGCGGCATGGTGGTGGCGCCGCAGGCCGGCCGGCTGGTGGCCGCCGTCGGCGTACGGGACCTGATCGTGGTCGACACCGAGGACGCGTTGCTGGTCTGCCCGCGCGACCGCGCTCAGGACGTGAAGTCGATCGTGGACGAGCTCAAGAGGCGGGGTGAGGACAAACTCGTCTGAAGGCTGCCAGGCCCGGTGTGACGAGCCGGGCCGTGCCGCCGGCCAGCGGATGCGGCAGGCGATCCGGTGGGAACCAGCCGAGCGCCTCGGACTCCGCGCTGACCCGTTCCGTGGCCCCCGCCGGGGCGAACACGGCGAAGCGCACGTCGTGGTGCAGCGAACCGCCCTGACAGGCCACCGGATGCACGTCCACGTCGATCGGCGTCGGATCGATCCGCAGACCGGTGACGCCCGACTCCTCGGTGGCCTCCCGCAACGCCGCGCCGGCGAGCGTCCGGTCGCCGGGCTCGCAGTGCCCGCCCAACTGCACCCACTTGTGGAACTTCCCGTGCAGGCAGAGCAGCACCTGGGTGCCGGTCGCGTCGAACACCAACGCACTCGCGGTGACGTGACCGGCCCGGTGCTCGCGGGCCATCGCGATCGGCCCGGCGTCGAGCAGGCCGAGGATGCGGGACCGGGCCACCGCCGCGTCCGGGCTGGTCGGTGCCCAGCCGCTGAGCACCGCCACCGCGTCGGCATGCAGCGCCGTCCAGTCGTCCGCGTCGCCGCGCGGGGATTCGGCCACCATTCGGGGCGTCGACAACGGCCGCTCCTCTCGTCCGTGCCAGCGTACGGGGTGCTGGTGGACGAGCCGGTGCGGTGCGTGGGAGCCGGGGGGTGTGCCGTAGCTGGGCCAGGGAGATCGGGCGGCACCCCCTGCGGAAACTGAGCCGCAGACCCTCGTAGGGGGCCGCCCGATCTCGGGCACCCAGCGGGGTCGACACGTTGAACGTGCGTCGCCCTCTGTGGCACGGGAAGCATGGCGGATTCATGTGACGGGCGTCGAGGTCTTTTAGCTCAGGCTTAACTGCCCGAGGCTGACGTGGCCGGGTAGAGTTCGAAGGTCGCCGGGTGCCCCCTTCGCCGGGCGATGGGAGTACCCATGCTGAAGATCCATTTCTCCGGCGAGGACATCCTCCGGACCCGGGTGGCTCCGGCGGCCGATCCGGTCTGGGAAGTGGTGCTGAGCCTGCACCTGCTGCCTGGGCGCAGCCGTGACCCGTTGCTCGCCGGCTGGCGCCGCGAGGTCTCCCGGGGGTTGCGTCGACAGGTGGATGCCGAGGCGCTGCGGTTGCTGTCCACGTTGAGCCCGCCGCGCGGCTACTTTCCGGATTTCCTCACCCCGTACGAGAGCGTGCACGGTTTCGAGGCGGGAATGGAGGCGTTGCGGCGTACCCCCGTGGCGTTGTTGCAACGCGACCTGACGCTGCTCGCCAACAGCAACCGGAACCTGCCCGTCGGTGTCGCCGCCATCGCCCGGGGCGAGCCGGAGGCCCTGACCCACCTGACGGAGACGATGGGCCGCTACCGCGAGCTTGCCCTCGGCCCGTACTGGACGCGGGTCCAGGGGGCGGTGGAGGCCGACCGCGCCCGCCGGGCGCGGGCCATGCTCGACGGCGGTGTCGAAGGGTTGCTGACCACGCTGCGGCCGGGCCTGCGCTGGGAGTCGGGGGTACTGGAGATCCCCGCCTATCCGCGGAGCCGGGAACTGCACCTGGAGGGGCGAGGGCTGCTGCTGGTGCCGTCGTTCTTCTGTGCGAACACGCCTGTCGCGCTGCTCGACCCGGAACTACCGCCGGTGCTGGTCTATCCGGTCGACAAGCTGGGCGGGTTGACTGCGGACGCGGTCGGGGCGGGCGACACCGGCCGGGAGGCGCTTGCCGCGTTGCTCGGTCGTACCCGCGCGGCGGTCCTCGCCGCCAGTGACGACGGCTGCACCACCGGCGAGCTGGCCCGTCGGCTGCACATCTCGGCGGCTGCCGCCAGCCAGCACACCACCGTGCTGCGGAACGCGGGCCTCCTGGTCAGCCACCGCGACCGCAACACCGTCCTGCACACCCTCACCCCCCTCGGCCGCGCCGTCCTCAACCCCTGACCTCGCCCACCCGCGAGGCGGGCTGTCAGAGGGCGAGGGTGGCGGCGGCGGTGGTGCCGTTGGGTGGGGGGAGGAGTCGGGTGGGGACGTCTGCCGCCGCGAGGGCGGTGCGCAGGCGTTGCACGTCGGTGCCGAAGCGGACCAGCTGGAACGGGCCCACGGGGGTGGGTGGGGAACAGAGCACCAGGCCGGTCGCATGGGCCGGCCAACCCGGCACGATGGGGACCAGCGCAGCGCGTACCTCATCGTCGGTGACCTGGGTGAAGACCGTGCCGGGCGCGATCACATCGGCGACCGAGGCGATCGCCCGCTCGACAGCGGCCGGGTCGGGTGCGGCTTCGCCCGGCTGGTCCGGCAGGGTGGCGGCGGTCGTCAACCCGGCCGCCCTCGCCTCGGCCGTGCCGAGCGAGAAAAGGTCCATCGAGGCGTCCCGGACCAGGACCCGGGCGCCCTCGCCGTCACCTGACAGCGGCGACGTCAGATAACCGCGGATGACCGCGACCGGCATCTGATCGCACTTGCCCTTGATCAGTTCGCCCGCCGCGGCCAGCTCGTCGATCACCGCCATCTGCGTCAGCACAAGCTCGTTGCCGTACGGGTCGACCTCGCCCCGGTGGTCGCGGATGGCCTCCATTCCGGCGACGCCGAGGGCAACATCGGTCAGCCCGTTGCGCCAGGGGCGACCCATGGTGTCGCTGACCACGACCGCGACGTCCACGCCGTACCGGTCGCGCAGGCCGGCGCGGAGTGCGCGGGCCGAGGCGTCCGGGTCCTCGGGCAGCAGCACCAGCCGGGTCTTGTCGACGTTGGACGCGTCGATCCCGGCGGCGGCCATCACGAAGCCGTGGCGGGTCTGCACGATTCGGGTAGAGCCGCGCGACGCCACCACCCGTACCGTCTCCGCCGCCAGCACCTCGTCGCGGACGGCCTGCCGATCGGGGCCGTCGGCGGGTACGTCCACCAGCCGACCCTCGGCCTTCGAGATGATCTTGCTGGTCACCACCAGCACGTCCCCGTCGCGTAGCCAGGGCGCCGCGCTTCCGATCAGGACCGCCAGGTCGTCACCCTCGGTCACGTGCCCGATGCCGGGCACCGGCAGGATCTCCAGTCTCACGTCAACTCCACCGCAGCGCGGACCATCGCCGCCGTCGCCGCCTCGTCGGTCATCCGCAGCGGCACCGCGCGTACCGTCACGTCCGGCACCACCGTTGCGGCATCCTCCTCGGCCACCAACCAACCGTCGAGCAGCCCGCCGCCGGCCCGGCCGCCGTACAGCCCGCCGACACCGCCGGCGGTGCACTCCACGCCGACCACCGCCAGGCAGCGGTCGGCCATGCCGCGTACCGGCGCGCCACCGATGATCGGCGAAACACCCACCACCGGGGCGGAAGTGCCCGCCACCGCCTCGCGCAGACCCGGTACGGCCAGGATCGGCGCGATACTGACCACCGGGTTGCTCGGCGCCACGAGCACCACGTCGGCCCCGGCGATCGCCTCGGTCACGCCGGGTGCCGGCTTCGCCGACTCCGCTCCCACGAAGACGAACCGGTGAGTCGGGATCTGCGCCCGGTACCGTACCCACCACTCCTGGAAGTGGATCGCCCGCTGGGCACCGTCGACGTCGACGACCGCGTGCGTCTCCAGGCGGTCGTCGGTCGCCGGCAGCAGCCGTACGCCGGGCTGCCAGCGTGCCGCCAGCGCCTCGGTGACCTGATGCAGCGGATAGCCGGCGTCGAGCATGGTGGTGCGCACCAGGTGGGTCGCGATGTCCCGGTCCCCCAGCCCGAACCAGCTCGGCTCGGCACCGTACGCCGCCAGCTCGTCCTTGACCGTCCAGCTCTCGTCGACGCGCCCCCAGCCTCGCTGCGGGTCGGCGCCGCCGCCGAGCGTGTAAAGCACGCTGTCCAGGTCCGGGCAGATCCGGAGCCCGTGCAGCCGCAGGTCGTCGCCGACGTTGACCACCGCGGTCACCTCGGCGCCCACCTCGCGGGCGTACGCCCGCACCCCCAGCAGGAACCGGGCACCGCCGATTCCGCCGGTCAGAACCACGATGCGCATCCGCCCATCCTCGCCTACGTGACGCCTCCGGCAGGCGACTGCCCCGGGAGACTAGGCTCACGTCGGCATCTGTCCGCTTTCGCCCCAGGGAGAGTTCGTGACCAGCCCCGCCGAGCCCCCGCCCACCGACCCGACCCCGGCCCGCCAGGTGACCGGGCCGCTGCGTGAACTCGTCGCCCTCGTGCTTCTGGGGGCGAACGCCGTCTTCCTCTTCGTGGGGCTGATCCGGCTGCTCACCCCGCAGGGCGCCTACAGCACGGTGACCGGCCGGGCCGCCAGCTCGTTCTTCGCCTTCATCGGCGTCGAGGCCGTCGTCCTCCCGGTGCTGGCGGTACTGCTGGCCACGCATCTCGCCCCGACCGTCGGCCGGGCGAAACTGATCACGCAGGTGGCGCTGATCGAGTACGCGGTAAGTGCCGTGCTCGGCGGTCTGACCCTGCTGATCTGGGTGGTCGGTCGGCTGGCCGAAGCGCAGCTCTTCGACGCGATGACCGGCCTGCTCACCCGGGTCGCGTGGGTGGCCTTGTTCGCGGCGGCCGCATACGTGGTGTGGAGTGTGTGGCAGCGGCTCTACCACGTGCCCCGGCCCAAGCCCGAGCCCGGCCTGTACGGCACGCCGCAGCAGGGCTGGCCGCAGCCCGGCGGCCCGGGCCAGTTCGGTGGCCAGCCGGGTCACCAGGGCGGTGGCTGGACGCCGCCCGGCCAGTCGGGTGGTTGGCCGGGCGCCGAACGGCCCGCCGGCTATCCGGCCGGCTACCCCGGCTCCGGCCACCCGGGCTGGCCAATGGCTGGCCAGGCACCCTCCGCCGGAGGGCCGCCGGAGTCCCCGCACACCTGGCCGCCGCACGGTCAGCCGGCGGTGCCACCGCAGTCGGCCGCGCCGTCCTCGCCGGCCGCACCGCCGTTCGGGCAGCCGGCCTCGGCCGACCCGACGCAGAGCATCCCGCGCCAGGGCGATCCGGCCGGGGGAGCGCCGCGCCAGGGCGACCCGGCCGGAAACTCCCCGCGCGAGGGCGCCGAGCCGACCCAGGCGATCCCGCACCAGAGCGCCGAGCCGACTCAGGCGATTCCGCGACCGGGCGACGGTGACGCCGGTCCGGCGGTTCCTCGGCCGGGCGACGGAGAGGCCGACCGCACCCAGCGGATCGACCCGGGCGACCAGCCCGGCTGAGCGACCGCAGGGATCGGGCCGCGCCAGGCCCCGCTGCCCTCGGGGCCACGTGCGGTTGCCCACGGGCCGGGGCCGGACCGGGCCGCAGCGCATAGGCTGAGCGGATGGTTGATCAGAGCGAGCCCGGGTCGGGTGACGGGGGCGTACGGCGGGCACTACGTCGCGCCGCCACCGGGCGGGCGCTCGACGTCGACGAGGCGTCGACCCTGCTGACCGCCCGGGGCACGGCCCTGGAGGAACTGCTCGGCATCGCCGGTGCGATCCGTGACGCGGGTCTGCGGGACGCCGGCCGGCCCGGCGTGGTGACGTACTCGAAGAAGGTCTTCATTCCGCTGACCCGGCTCTGCCGGGACCGTTGCCACTACTGCACGTTCGCCACGGTGCCGCACCGGCTGCCGGCGGCCTTCCTCGACCGCGACGAGGTGCTGGCCATCGCAAGGGCCGGTGCGGCACAGGGCTGCAAGGAGGCCCTGTTCACCCTCGGTGACCGACCGGAGGAGCGGTGGCCGGCCGCCCGACAGTGGCTGGACGAACGCGGCTACGGGTCCACTCTGGATTACCTACGGGCCTGCGCCGTCGCGGTGCTGGAGGAGACCGGCCTGCTGCCGCACCTGAACCCGGGCGTGCTCTCCTGGGCGGAACTGCAGCGGCTCAAGCCGGTGGCGCCGAGCATGGGGATGATGCTGGAGACCACGGCCACCCGGCTGTGGTCCGAGCCCGGCGGTCCGCACTACGGCTCACCGGACAAGGAACCGGCGGTGCGGTTGCGGGTGCTCGACGACGCCGGTCGGGTCGGCGTTCCGTTCACCACCGGCATCCTGATCGGCATCGGCGAGACCCTCGCCGAACGGGTCGACGCGATCTTCGCGATCCGGCGTACCCAGCGTGAGTACGGCCACCTCCAGGAGGTGATCGTGCAGAATTTCCGGGCGAAGCCGGACACGGCGATGCGGGGCATGCCCGACGCCGAACTGCACGATCTCGCGGCCACCGTGGCGGTGGCCCGGGTGCTGTTGGGCCCGAAGGCCCGCATTCAGGCCCCACCGAACCTCATCGCCGGCGAGTACGACCTGCTGCTGCGGGCGGGTATCGACGACTGGGGCGGCGTCTCGCCGGTGACCCCGGACCACGTCAACCCGGAGCGTCCCTGGCCGCAACTCGACGTACTGGCGGCCCGCACCGCAGCGGCCGGCTTCACGCTCCGGGAGCGGTTGACCGTCTACCCGGAGTACGTCCGGGCCGGCGAGCCGTGGCTGGACGCCCGGCTGCTGCCGCACGTGACCGCGCTTGCCGACCCGACGACCGGGCTGGCGGTCGAGGCGGCCCGCCCGGTGGGCCGGCCGTGGCAGGAGCCCGACGAGACCTTCGGCGGACGGACCGACCTGCACGCCACGATCGACACCGCGGGGCGTACGGACGACCGCCGGGGCGACTTCGACCACGTCTACGGCGACTGGGCGGAGGTCGCCGCGAAGGCGGCCGTACCACCGGCACGAGCCGGAGTCGACGCTGGCCCGGCACCCGAGGCGGTGCACCGTGCCGGGGCCGGCCGGCAGGCCACCGCCGGCTCGGGCGACGCCGACCTGCGGACCGGGTTGCGGTTGGCCGCCGAGGATCCGGCGGCGCTGCTGGAGCCCCGGCACGCCGAGGCCGCGCTGGCGCTGTTCGGCGCGGACGGTCCGGCCCTGGACGAGTTGTGCCGCACCGCCGACGAACTGCGCCGCTCCGCCGTGGGTGACGACGTGACCTACGTGGTCAACCGCAACATCAACTTCTCCAACGTCTGCTATGTGGGCTGCCGGTTCTGTGCCTTCGCGCAGCGGGAACGGGACGCCGACGCGTACCGGCTCTCGGTGGAGCAGGTCGCGGACCGGGCGCAGGAGGCGTGGGCGGCCGGAGCCGGCGAAGTCTGCCTACAGGGCGGCATCGACCCGAAGCTGCCGGTGACGATCTACGCCGACCTGGTCCGGGCGATCAAGGCCCGGGTGCCGCAGATGCACGTGCACGCCTTCTCGCCGATGGAGATCGTCACCGCCGCCGCCAAGGCCGGTGTGTCGGTGCGGGAGTGGCTGGCCGGGCTGCGCGAGGCGGGACTTGACACCATCCCGGGCACCGCGGCGGAGATCCTCGACGACGAGGTGCGCTGGGTGCTCACCAAGGGCAAGTTGCCGACCGCCACCTGGGTGGAGGTGGTCAGCACGGCCCACGAGCTGGGCATCCGGTCCAGCTCCACGATGATGTACGGCCACGTCGACCATCCCGCGCACTGGCTGGCGCACTTCCGGGTGCTTGCCGGGGTGCAGGACCGCACCGGCGGGTTCACCGAGTTCGTGGCGCTGCCGTTCGTGCACACAAATGCCCCGATCTACCTCGCCGGCATCGCCCGACCCGGTCCGACGTGGCGGGAGAACCGGGTGGTGCACGCGATGGCGCGGGTGCTGTTGCACGGCCGGATCGACAACATCCAGTGCTCCTGGGTGAAGCTGGGCGACGCCGGCACCGCGGAACTGCTGCGCAGCGGCTGCAACGACCTGGGCGGCACGCTGATGGAGGAGACCATCTCGCGCATGGCCGGGTCCGGCAACGGGTCGGCGCGTACCGAGGAGCAGTTGCGGGCCATCGCGGCGGCCGCCGGCCGGCCGGCGCGTAGGCGTACGACTGCGTACGGTCACATCGCGGCCTAGCGTCGAACCTTCGCCCGCCGCCGGACGTACCTGTCGATGCCGGCGGCGGCACGGCGAGGACCGCCGCCGGCACCCCTCCCGGGGGCCCGGCGCGGTCTGTCGTGACCCCCGTCCGTCACCGCGGGCGCCTGCGCGCCGCCGCCGGAAAGGTTGGTCATGATCACTGAGAAGCGAAGGCGGCGTTTGCCGAAACTGACCCGCCGGCAGACAATCACCGCCGCGGCCAGTGCCACCCTCGGTGCCGCCGCGCTCGCGGTACCTGGGCTTTCCCTGGCCGGTGACGGCGACGACAAGACGGCGGCCGGCCCCGACGAGACGATCGTCGTACACCTGCGGGACGCCCGGTCCGGCACCATGGACGTCTTCGTCGGCCAGTCCCGCATCGAGGTTCGGGACCGTGGCCTGGCGGATCGGCTGCGTCGCGCCGCCGCCCGGCGCTGAGCCCGGGTCGACCCGGCCGCGCGCCGTGCCGGCCGCTTCGCCCGCCACCGACCCGCACGCCCGCGCCGGGCGTGGCGACCCGCGCGTCGTGTCTCGCCGCCGACGCTGAGCGTTCCTGCCGCCCGCCGCGGGTGCGGTGCTCCCGGCCGGCCCGGTGCCGGCCGACCATTCCGATTGACTCTTTCGCCCAGTGAGGTGGGTCCGTCATGTCTTCACACCGCGAGGCACCGGAGATCGCCAAGGATCCGGTCGCTGACTCATCCGACCTGTACGCGTTCGTCACCCCGGACCGCCCGGACACGGTGACGCTGATCGCCAACTACGTGCCGTTGCAGTTGCCCTCGGGCGGCCCCAACTTCTTCGAGTTCGGCGACGACGTGCGGTACGAGATCCACATCGACAATGACGGTGACGGACAGCCGGACGTCACCTACCGCTTCGAATTCACCACCGAGATCACCAATCCGAACAGCTTTCTTTACAACACCGGGCCGATCGACGCGCTTGACAGCGAGAACTGGAACCGCAGGCAGTTCTACAGCCTGACCCGGATCGTCGGCGGCCGGGAGCAGCGGCTGGCCCGCAAGCTGCCCTGCCCACCGTGCAACGTGGGCCCGCTGTCCACACCGGACTACGGGGATCTGGTCCGCCAGGCGACCTTCAAGCTCTCCACCGGCGAGAGGGTCTTCGCCGGTCAGCGGGCCGACGGCTTCTTCGTCGACCTGGGCGCGATCTTCGACCTCGGTACGCTTCGGCCGTTCCAGCAGTTGCACGTCGCCGGGAAGAAGATCTTCAAGGAGGCCGGTGAGCCGGTCAACGCCACCGACCGGTTGAACGTGCACAGCCTGGCGTTGCAGGTGCCGGTGGAGCGGCTGCGCCGCCGCGCCGACCGGTACCACTGGCAGGAGCCCGCCTCGGTCATCGGAGTATGGACCTCGGCCTCCCGTCGGCAGGTGCGAGTGCTCGGCGACCGGGTGGCGGCCGACACCAACGCCGGGCCGTTCACACAGGTGTCCAGGTTGGGCAACCCGTTGTTCAACGAGGTCATCGTGCCGATGGCGCAGAAGGACCTGTGGAACACCCTGCCCCCGTCGGAGGACAAGCGGTTCGCCGAGTTCGTCGAGCGGCCCGAACTGGCCGCCCTGCTGCCGGTGCTCTACCCCGATGTCTTCCCCAACCTGGACAAGCTGAACAGGTCGAAGAAGGCCCGCGCGGACCTGGTCGCCATTCTGCTCACCGGCATCCCGGAGGGCCTGATCGACGGCTTCACCAACACCACCGGGGACGTCCAGGCGGACATGCTCCGGCTTAACACGGCGATCCCGCCGGCCCGTCGGCCCAACCGTTTCGGTGTGCTCGGCGGCGATCTCGCGGGCTTCCCGAACGGCCGGCGGGTGACCGACGACGTGGTGACCATCGCGCTGCGCGCAATCGCGGGGCTGACGGTGCCGTTGGTGGACCGGAAGTTCCAGCCGGACGAGGCGGCGGGAGCGGTGACGCCGGGGCTCAGCGCGGCGGACGTGACCGCGCCGTTCCTGCGCAAGTTCCCGTTCCTCGGTACGCCCTACGACGGGTTCAACAACCCGTCGACGGAGTCCTGAGTCGAAGGTGAGGCAGATGAGCGGACACGAGCACGCCCACACGTACGGCCCCTCGGGTACCGGGACGGTTGTCCTCGACCTGGGCGGGGACACCGGTGCCCTGATCATCTACACCGGACGGCAACTGCTTGGTCGGGAGATCGAGGTGAGCCGTGCGGATCGGGACGGTGACCCGCGTACGCACTCCGCCGTACGGGAGCGGCGGGTCCGGGACGGCACCTTCCACAGCGCCGTCTACCCGGACCTCCCGGCGGGTGTCTATACCGTTTGGTGGGACAGCGAAACGCCCGTCGGATCGGTCACCGTGACCGGCGGCGTGGTCGCCGAATTCGCCTTACCGACCAGCTTGGACGCGTCTAGCGACTGACCGCCGGCGCCTCCGCCCACCGCGTCCCGTCCACATTGTGGGCGGGGCGCGGTCGTCGTTCACCCGCTCGGCGGGCAGGGTTGGCGAAGTCGGGATAACCTTGCGCGTCAAGATCAACGGATCTTGATGGCGGCCTCCTCGGCGTGGACGCGAAGGCCTATCGCTTCGGCGGCGCTCGGTGCGCCACGGGAGAAAACTCGGGCAACTCGCCGGGGAGGGCGTTACTCGGCCGGGGTCTGAATCGATAGGGCAGGGCGAGACCGGGTGGTACGGACGGCCGTCCGGGACGCGTGTCGGGAGGGTGACTCCATTATCAAGTTTGGCTTGACGGCGCACGCATTACACGCGTGTAATTTGAATGGGGTTGTTCGCACGGAACGCACGATAACCGGACCGGACGGACAAAAGCACGCCTTTCGCGTGGGGGGTTGCAGCGGCGACGACGCCGGTGCGCGACAAGGAGGCAACTGAATGGACGGCCAGCTCGAGGCGGCCGACCTGCTCGGAAACGCGCCGGAGTGGCAGGAGCGGGCCCTGTGCTCGCAGACCGACCCGGAGGCGTTCTTCCCCGAGAAGGGCGGCTCGACCCGCGAGGCGAAGCGCATCTGCTCGCGGTGCGAGGTCAAGACGGAGTGCCTCGAATACGCTCTCGGCCACGACGAGCGGTTCGGGATCTGGGGTGGGCTCTCCGAAAGGGAGCGGCGCAAGCTCAAGCGCCGGGCGGCCTAGGTCGACGTGGGGCGGGACGGTTGGGGGCCGTCCCACCCGGCGCGGCTGCCCTGCCGGCGCTGGATAAGGTCGGCGGGGGCTCCGGACGCGGTCAGGCCAACTCGTCCGGGTCGACGCCGAGCAGGTTCGCCACCTGTTCGATGATGACGTCGTGGACCAGGTCGGCGAGATCCTCCCGGTCCATCGCCCGGAATTCCAGCGGTCGCCGGTACAGCACGATCCGCGGCGGCACCTCCTGGCGGCCGGGTCGCCCGGGCAACAGCCGGGCCAGCGGCACCTCGCCATCCTCCAGCACGTCGGAGTCGTAGACGTTCAGGTCGGGCGGGACGTCCTCGACGGCGAACTCCACCCCGGCCAGTTCCTTGGCGAACCGACGCTCCAGCGTCTCGACGGTGTCCAGCACCAGATCATCGAAGATCTCCGCCTTGGTCCGTGCCAGCGGCACGGTGGCCGGCACCAGCCGCCCACGCAGACCGCGGCCGTGCCGGTCGCGGTGCGCCCGCCGGCCGGTACCGGGGCGGCGGTTCTCCGGGCTCGTCATGAGCCAAAGAGTAGCTTCCAGCCCGCTGCTGGCCGCGTCAGCGCCGAACACGTGGCGCGTTGCGGCCACGGACGAGAAATGTGATCACCAAGACGGGCGTGTCGTAACGCGAAGCGGTGCGCCGGAGCCGGTAATGGAGATACCCTGCGCCGGTGAGGTCACCACGGCGCTGCTCCCGCAACGGCTGCCCCCGGCAAGCGGTCGCCACGCTGACCTATGTCTACAACGAGTCGACCGCCGTGGTGGGCCCGCTGGCCGCCTTCGCCGAGCCGCACACATACGACCTCTGTGAGCCGCACGCCCGCAGCCTGACCGCTCCGCGCGGATGGGAGGTGGTCCGGCACGAGGGCGAGTTCGAGCCGCCGCCGCCCACCACAGACGACCTGGTGGCGTTGGCCGAGGCGGTCCGCGAGGCCGCCCGCCCTGCCCCCCGCCCGCCCCAGGACGACCAGAACCACCCGCCCGCACCCTCCGCTGGCTCCCCCACCTCCCGCCGCGGCCACCTCCGCGTAATCCCCCCCACCCACTAACCCACCCACCCACCCGGCCCGGCCGGGCTGGCAGGCTGGCGTTGATCAAGAAGTTTTGGTCGCATTCCGAGCCCTGAGGCGACCAAAACCTCTTGATCGCGGGGACGGTGGCGGGGACGGGCGCGGGGACGGGTGTGGGGGTGGGGGTGGCCGCCGGAGGCGGGCCGTGGGGGTGGGGTCGGCAGGGCATCTCGGGGGCATTCGGGGCGCATTTCGGATGCGCGAAACAGTCCTGGCCGCAACACGCCGACAGCCGGCGGACATCGCCACTTGCGGTGACTAGCGTGCGCCGGAGTGTGACGCGAGTCGGGAGGCTGCGATGGGCAACGAGGCAGTGGGCAACGAGGCGTTGCGGGTGGCGATGGCGGACAAGGGCGAGACGACCGAGTCGCTGGCCGGGAAGGTGGGCGTCGACCCGAAGACGGCGGCTCGCTGGCTGGCGGACGGGCGGATCCCGCATCCGCGGACCCGGATCGCCGTCGCCAACCTCCTCGGGCGCAAGGCCGCCGAACTCTGGCCGGAACCGTTCCGCCGACGGGACCTGCCCTGGTTCCGGGCGTGGGCGGAACTGGAACAGGACGCCGGGTCCATCCGGTCGTACCAGCCACTGCTCGTGCCGGGGCTGCTCCAGACCGAGGCGTACGCCCGGGCGGTGCTGGCCACCGGCGGCCTGCTGTCGCCGACGGAGGTCGACGAGATCGTGGCGGCGCGGCTGGCGCGGCAGCGGGTGCTGGAGCGGGAATCCCCGCTCCAGTTCGTCGCGGTGATCGACGAGGTGGTGCTGCGGCGACCGGTCGGCCACGATCCGAGCGTGATGGCGGGACAGTTGGCCCAGCTGGCCGCGCTGGGTGAGCGGGAGCACGTGCAGGTCCGGGTGATTCCGGCGGAGAACCCGTGGCACACCGGCCTGGCCGGGCCGTTCGTGCTGGCCCGGATGCCGGACGGCGCCGAGGCGGCCTATCTCGACATCAACTGCGCGGTCAGGTGGTGACCGACAGTGCTGATCTTGCTAGCCTGGGCGCGAGGTGGGAGAGCGTCACCGGTGAGGCGCTGCCCCGCCGACGGTCCATCGAGCTGATCAGGGAAGTGGCGACGACATGGAGCTGACCGACGCCCGCTGGCGCACCGCCACCCGCAGCAGCAACAACGGCGGCGACTGTGTCGAGGTGGCCGACAATCTGCCCGGCCGGGTCCTGGTGCGCGACAGCAAGGATCGGAACGGCGGCACCCTGGCCTTCACCCCGACCGCCTGGCGCGCCTTCGTCGACACCACCGTACGCAGTACGGTCTGACCAACCAGCCTGCTCGGCCTACCGGCAGCCCCCTGCTCGGTCGCCCTGTGCCTCGCCCTGCTCGGTCGTCCGGCTCGGTCGTCCCGAGTTGCGGCATCTTGCGGTCTTAGGCGACCTGGTTGGCGCGGGATGCGGCATGTCGAGTGGATCAAGCGGCCTGAGTGGATCAGGCGGCCTGGGTGATCAAGCGGCCTGGTGGTCGAGCGGCCTGGTGGGTGAAGCGGCCTGGGTGGAGCAAGCGGCCTGGGGGAGCAGGCAGCCGGTGGCGGGCCAGGGGCGAGTCAGGCGATGCCCCGGGGCGTGGCTGGCACCCGCGCCTCATGTCAGGATCATTCGTCCATCGCCGCTGACTTTCACACCTCAGCCGGCACGCCCACCCCCCCCCGGCCTCGCCGACGATCATCGATAGGAACGGTCACATGCGTAGTGCCCACCGGCCCTTCACCCGGCGTGGCCTGCTCACCGGCACCCTCGGCTCGGCTGCGCTGCTCACGGCCGGCGGCACTCTGACCGGCTGCGGCACCCGCGCCGCGCAGCAGACCGAGGAGGGATGCGTCAGCGAGGATCTGTCCGGCACGGAGAAGACGCTGGCTTTCTCCAACTGGCCGCAGTACATGGACGTCGACGAGGACGACGAGTCGAAGCGTCCCAGCCTGGACGGGTTCGTCAGCAGGACCGGCATCCAGGTGACCTATACCGAGGACATCAACGACAACAACGAGTTCTTCGGCAAGGTGCAGAACCAGCTCGCCGCCTGCCAGAGCACCGGGCGGGACATCATGGTGCTCACCGACTGGATGGCCGCCCGGATGATCCGGCTCGGCTGGATCCAGAAGCTCGACCGGTCGAAGCTGCCGAACGTCGAGGCCAACCTGCTGCCGTCGCTGCGGAACCGCCCCTTCGACGCCGAGAACCAGTTCGCCGTCCCGTGGCAGTCCGGCCTCGCCGGACTGGCCTACAACGGCCGGGTCACCGGGGAGATCCGTACCGTCGATGAACTGCTCACCCGTCCCGACCTCAAGGGCAAGGTGACCGCGCTCAGCGAGATGCGGGACACCATGGGTCTGCTGCTGATGTCCAACGGCCACGATCCGGCGGATTTCACCGCCGCCCAGTTCGACGACGCGCTAAACAAGCTCAAGCGGGCCGTGGACTCCGGGCAGATCCGCCGGTTCACCGGCAACGACTACGCCCCGGACCTGGCCAAGGGCGACATCGCGGCGTGCGTCGGCTGGTCCGGCGACATCATCCAACTCGGCTTCGAAGACGAACGGATCAGGTTCGTGGTGCCGGATTCCGGGGTGCTGCTCTGGTCGGACAACATGCTGGTGCCGAACCAGGCCAGCCACAAGACCAACGCCGAAGAGCTGATCAACTACTACTACGACCCGGCGGTCGCCGCTCAGCTCGCCGCGTACGTCAACTACATCTGCCCGGTGCAGGGGGCGCAGGCAGAGATGGAGAAGATCGATCCGGAGCTGGCCGCGAACCCGCTGATCTTCCCGGACGAGACCATGCTCGCCAGGTCCCGGGTCTTCATGGCGCTCGACGAGCAGCAGGAGCGCGAGTACGAGAGCAAGTTCCAGCAGGTTATCGGGGCGTGAGATGGCGCGGGAGACTCCGGCCGGCGACCTGACGCTGGCCAACCTCACCAAGACCTTCGGCACCTTCACCGCGGTCGACGACCTCAGTCTGACCGTTCCGCAGGGCTCGTTCTTCGCTCTGCTCGGCGCGTCGGGCTGCGGCAAGACCACCACGCTGCGGATGGTCGCCGGCCTGGAGGAGCCGACCAGCGGGCAGGTCCTGCTCAATGACCGCGACGTCTCCCGGTTGCGGCCGTACAAACGACCTGTCAACACGGTGTTCCAGAGCTATGCGCTTTTCCCGCACCTGGACGTCTTCGAGAACGTCGCCTTCGGGCTGCGGCGGCGCGGCATCCGCTCGGTCGCCGGCCCGGTGCGGCAGATGCTGACCCTGGTGCAGCTCGACGGGTACGAACGGCACCGCCCCGCCCAACTCTCCGGCGGCCAGCAGCAGCGCGTCGCGTTGGCCCGGGCACTGATCAACCACCCGCAGGTGCTGCTGCTCGACGAGCCGCTCGGTGCGCTCGACGTCAAGCTGCGTCGCCAGATGCAGATCGAACTCAAGCGGATCCAGACCGAGGTGGGCATCACCTTCGTGCACGTCACTCACGACCAGGAGGAAGCCATGACCATGGCGGACACGGTCGCGGTGATGAATGCCGGCCGGATCGAGCAACTCGGCGCGCCGGCCGAGATCTACGAGTTCCCGGCGACCGCCTTCGTGGCCGACTTCCTCGGCCAGTCCAACCTGATCGCCGGTGACGTATCCGGCGGCAGCGGGAACGACCTGCTGGTCACCGCGCACGGCACGCGGTTCTCCGTGCCGTCGGCGCGGTCCCGCACCGACCAGGGTCCGGTCTTTCTGGGCGTACGTCCCGAGAAGCTGCACCTGGCCGGGGCGGCCGTGCAGGTGCCCGCCGGCAACCAGTACCTCGAAGGAACGATCATCGACGCCTCCTACCTCGGGGTGAGCACGCAGTACCTGCTGCGTACCGGCTGGGGCACCGAGCTGAGCGTCTTCGTCGCCAACAGTGGCGCGCAGCAGCGCTTCGCGGTCGGCGAGCGGGCAATGGCGTACTGGCATCCGCAGCACGCCTTTCTGCTCGGCCGCCGCGCCGACGAGGCGGACGGCACCATGCCGGTCCGGAACGAGCCGGTCGGCGCGTCCCCGTGAGCCCGCGAGGCGAGGCCGGGCGGCCGGCATCGCCCCCGGCTGCCCGATCGGGTCGGTACCGGCTCCTGCCGTACCTGCTGTTGCTGCCGGGTGCCGCCTGGCTGTTCCTCTTCTTCGTCGTGCCGTTGGTGCAGCTTGCCGCGGCCAGCCTCTACGACCCCACCGGCTCGCTCTCCACCGGGTACGCGCTGACCTGGGCTTTCGGCAACTATCCGACGGCGTTGCAGGCGTACTGGCCGCAGTTCGGACGGTCCTTCCTGTACGCCGGCATCGCGTTGGTGCTGGCGCTGCTGATGGGCTACCCCCTGGCGTACGCGATCGCGCAGAAGGCCGGCCGGTGGAAGAACCTGCTGCTGGTCTGCGTGATCGCGCCGATGTTCACCAGCTTCCTGGTGCGTACGTTGGCCTGGAAGACGATCCTTTCGGACAACGGCGCGCTGGTCGGGCTGCTGCGCGACGTGCACCTGCTCGGTCCGGACGGTCGACTGCTGGCCACCCCGGTCGCGGTGGTGCTCGGCCTGACGTACAACTTCCTGCCGTTCCTGGTGCTGCCGCTGTACGCGAGCCTGGAACGGCTCGACCGCCGGCTGCTGGAGGCGTCCAGCGACCTGTACGCGAGCCCGCTGACGACGTTCCGCCGGGTCACCCTGCCGCTGTCGATGCCCGGGCTGATCGCCGGCACCCTGCTCTTCTTCATCCCGGCGACCGGCGACTACATCAACGCCGAACTGCTCGGCACCCCGAACGAGTACATGATCGGCAATGTCATCGACTCCGCTTTCCTGGTCCGTCTCGACTACCCGCAGGGTGCGGCGCTGTCGTTCCTGCTGATGTCGGCGATCCTCGCAGTGGTCTTCGGCTACCTGCGCCGCACCGGCACGGAGGAAATCCTGTGAGGATCTCCCGTTGGTTCGCCGAGCACTGGGTGACGGGCGTGGCGCTGCTGGTGCTCGGCTACCTGTTCCTGCCGATCGCCGTGGTCGCCGCGCTGTCGTTCAACCGCCCGTCCAACCGGCTGTCGTACGACTTCAACGAGTTCACCCTCGACAACTGGCGTGACCCGTGCGCCAGTTCGGAGATGTGCGACGCGGTGCTGCGCAGCGTACAGATCGGGTTCCTCGCCACCGTGGCGGCGACCGTGCTCGGGACGCTGATGGCCTTCGCCCTGGCCCGGCACCGGTTCCGGGGTCGGTCCGGGCTCAACGTGCTGATCTTCCTGCCGATGGCGACGCCGGAGCTGGTGATGGGCACCTCGCTGCTCGCCCTCTTCGTCTCCGGCGGGGTGCCGCTCGGCTTCTGGACCATCGTCGTCGCTCACGTCATGTTCTGCGTGTCGTTCGTGGTGGTGACGGTCAAGGCGCGGCTGACCGGGATGGACCGGCGGCTGGAGGAGGCCGCGATGGATCTGTACGCCGGTGAGTGGCAGACGTTCCGGCGGATCACCCTGCCGCTGGTGCTGCCCGGCATCGGGGCCGCCGCCCTCCTGGCGTTCTCGCTCAGCTTCGACGACTTCATCGTCACGAACTTCAACTCGGGCACCACCGTCACGTTCCCGATGTATGTCTGGGGTGCCGCCCAGCGGGGCATCCCACCGCAGGTCAACGTCATCGGCACGGCCATGTTCGGAGTCGCGCTGCTGCTGGCGCTGGCCACCTCCCGGCGCGCCCGCGCGTGACCTCACGCGCTGTCACCCGCGATCTTGCAGTTTCGGTCGCCGTTATGAGGATTTGAATCCGAAATGTGGCGTCGAAAAGTGCAAGATCGCGGAGAAGGTGGGGTGGGGTAGCACGAGGGTGGGGGTGGGGGGGTGGTTTTCCACAGGAGGGGAGGCTGTCCACAGGGAGAGTTGGTGGGACGGAACGGTGGGCGTCGGGCGGGGAGGGTGTCCGCATGACTGCTCAACTGTGGCGAGTGGAAACTCTGCTGCGGACGCTCAGCGCCCGACGACTTCGTACCCGGCTGGGCCGGGAGGAACTGCGCCGCGTGCGGAGGGGTGTCTATGCCGATCAACCCCTCGACGATGATGACGAGCTGCGGGCACTGCTGCTGTGTCTGCCGGAGGGCGCCATGCTGACCCGACAGACGGCAGCGCGACGCTATGGCTTCGGCGTCCTGCGTGACGACCTCGTGCACGTCCAACTACCGGCCATCGCGCCGAAACCCCGGCTACCCGGGCTGGTCGTGCATCGGTCCGTGCTGCCAGTGGAGCCGGTCCTCGTCGGTGGGCTGCCCTGTGTGCCGGCGGCGCGCTGCGCGATCGACCTGGCGCGTACGGTGCGGCGGCTTGACGCACTTCCCGTGTTGGATTGCGCTCTCAGGTCCGGTGTCGTGACCCCCGACGATCTGATCGCTGAGGTGTGCAGGCATCGGGCATTGCGCGGGGTGCGGCAGGCGCGCGAGTTGGTGTCACTGGCCGACGGCCGGGCGGAATGCCGCCAGGAGAGTCAGTTGCGGTTGGTGCTGGTCGACGGGCGGCTACCGCCACCTGAGCCGCAACTCTGGGTGCATGACGCCGACGGCTTCCAGCGTTATCGCCTAGACCTCGGCTACCGCGAACGCAGGGTCGGCATCGAGTACGACGGTGTCTCTCATCTCAGTCGCGAGAGCCTCAGGTACGACCGGGAACGTGTCAACTGGCTCGACGCCCAGGGCTGGCGGATGCGGTACTTCACCGATCGTGACCTCTACCGTCGCCCCAACCACATCATCGCCACCATCCGAACCGCCCTCTCCTGACGCCCGCACCCGCTCCCGCGATCTTGCAATTCCTATCGGTGCATAAGCGCTTTAAGGGACATTTCGGCGACCAAAAGCGCAAGATCGCGGGAGTGGACGGGCGGGGGTGGGGGCGGAGTTGGCGCGGTTACGTGGAGTATTGCTGCGGCGGGCACTTACAGAACCCTTAACTCCTGCCTGAGAACGTAGGCCCGACAGCGAGGACCACGGGGAGCGGAAGCGTGCGGGTGCTGGTGGCGGACGACGAGCGGTTGTTGGCGGACACCGTCGCGGAGGGGCTGCGTCGCCTCTCGATGGCGGTGGACGTCTGCTACGACGGTGACGGAGCGTTGGAGCGGGTCGGGGTGAACCGGTACGACGTCGCGGTGCTGGACCGGGACATGCCGGGACATACCGGCGACGAGGTGTGCCGCAGCCTGGCGGCGTCCGGCTCCGGTACGCGGGTGCTGCTGCTCACCGCTGCCGCCGGCATCAGGGACCGGGTGGAGGGCCTGGGGCTGGGCGCCGACGACTACCTGACCAAGCCGTTCGCCTTCGCCGAACTGGTCGCCCGGGTGCAGGCGTTGGGTCGGCGCTCCGCCCCGGCCGTCCCGCCGGTGCTGGAGGCGCATGACGTCGTCCTGGACGTGGCCCGGCACACCGTCACCCGCAGCGGTCGGCCGGTCAGCCTGAGCCCGAAGGAGTTCGCGGTGCTGCACGTGCTGCTCCGCGCTGAGGGTCGGGTGGTCAGCGCCGAGGAACTGCTGGAACAGGCTTGGGACGAGTTCGCCGACCCGTTCACAAACGTGGTCCGGGTCACCGTGATGACGTTGCGGAAGAAGCTCGGTGAGCCCCAGGTCATTCACACGGTGCCCCGGGCCGGGTACCGGATCGGTGGTGCCGAGTGACGCCGCGCTGGCGGGTCGTGCTGGTCGGCGTGCTCGCTCTGCTCGTCGGGTACGCCCTGCCCGGCCTGACGACGTCGGTGCTCGGCGAGTTGTGGGTGAGTGTCAGCAGGCTCTGCCACACCGGGCTGCCCGGCGTGGGTCTGGTGTGCCAGCCGGCGCGGGACCTCGCCGGCCTGGCCGTCCCGCTCACCGGGCTGGTGCTCCTCGTGCTCTCGGTCGCCGGGATCTGGGCTGCCGCGCTGTGGTGCCTGCGCCCGGTGCGGGATCTGGCCGGGCCGATCGCGCAGGTCGGACCGCAGAATCTCGGTCACCGGCTCCGGCCGCGCGGCAGCGACGAACTTGCCCGGCTGGCCCGGTCCATCGACGAGATGATGGAGCGCATCGCCGCCGGCTACGAGGGGCAGCGGCGGTTCGCCGCGAACGCCTCCCACGAGCTGCGTACGCCGTTGGCGGTGCAGCGGACGTTGATCGAGGTCGGCATGGCCCGCTCGCTGACCGGTGAACAGCTGGAACTGCTGACCGGGCAGTTGCTGGAGACCAACGAACGCAACGAGCGGCTGATCGAGGGGCTGCTCGCGCTCAGTGAGAGCGACCAGGGACTGCGATCCCGTACCCCCCAGCGGCTCGACGAGATCGTCACCGGGGTCCTGGCCGCGCACCAGGACCGGATCACCGAGGCCGGGTTGACGGTGCAGAGCCATCTGGAACCCCGGAGGGTGATGGGCGAGCGGGTGCTGCTGGAGCGCCTGGTGACGAACCTCGTGGAAAACGCGATCAAGTACAACCGGCCGGGCGGCACCCTCACCGTCGCGGTCGGTCGCAACCCGGCCCTGACGGTGGTCAACACGGGCCAGGTGGTGCCGGCCGAGGCGGTCGCCGGTCTCTTCGAACCGTTCCGGCGCCTGGCCCGGGACCGGACGAATCACAGCGGTGGCGCCGGCCTCGGCCTGGCCATCGCTCGCTCGATCACGCAGGCCCACGACGGCCTGATCGCCGCCCGCCCGGCCGAGTACGGCGGGCTGCGGGTGGACGTCCAACTACCCACCGCACCCTGACCCGGCCGCCCCGCCGGCAGCCGAGCCACCACCCGACGTACGGGGCCGCATCCGCGGCACCCCGATCCTCAGCGTGCCCGCGAAACGACGTCGGCAGGCCCGGAAGACGTGCGCTTCCGCCGTGCCCGGGAACCGACCCGGCCCGCGTGCCGGTGACCTGACCGGCGTGCGCGCGACCTGGCTGGGTGGGCCGGAGACCGGCCGAGCAGCCAGCGACGGGTCGGCGGCAGCTTCACCTGAGCCGCGGGCCAGCGGACAGCAGCGGCGTGCCAGTCGCCTGGCGGCCTGACAGAGACGGAGAGGAGAGACCCATGACCACCCGCGAACACGCCGTGGTCGAGTCGGCCGTCGGCCGGCCCGTCCCCGGCGGTGCCGGCACCGCGCCGGTCTCAGCCGGCACCAGGTTGACCTGGGTGGATGTCGCCAAGGGCGGCTGCATCCTGCTGGTCCTGCTCTGGCACGTGATCGTCAAGGACTACCTCCAGATCGACTGGCGGCTGGACGTGCCGGTCCTGGGTGCCTGGGGGACCTTCGGCGAACTGCTGCTACCCATGCGGATGCCGCTGTTCTTCACCATCTCCGGCATGCTCGCGGCGACCGCCGTGCAGCGGCCCTGGCGGTCGGTCGCCCGGCCTCGGGCCGCCCGCTTCCTCTACCTGTACGGCGTCTGGCTGGTGATCCACACTGCCGTGCTGGCTCTCGCCCCGGACTTCCCGACCGACCGGGCGAGTGACCTCGGTGGCCTGTTGGCACAGCTGACGGTCACCCCGTCCAACCTCTGGTACCTGTACGCGCTGGCGCTGTACTTCGTACTGGCGAAGGCACTGCGACGGTGCCATCCGGCGGTGCTGCTGGTCGCCGCCGGCACGCTGAGCGCCGTCGCTGCGGCGGGGCTGGTCGACACCCCCGGTAACCGGGGCGGTCTGTACCAGAACCTGGTGTTCTTCCTGGCCGGGCTGCACCTGCGCGGGTACGTCCTTCGGTTCGCCGACGCCGTCACCGGCCGACGATTGCTGCTGGCCGGAGCGGCGTACGCCGTCGCGCTGGCTGCCGTGGCGGCGACCGGCACCGCTCGGCTGCCGGGCGTGGCGCCGCTGGTCTCCGTCCTCGCGGTGCTGTTCGGCATCGCCGTGGCGGTCCGGCTGGCCCGACGGCCGGTGGTGGGCGAGCCACTCGCCGCCCTCGGCCGACAGACGCTGCCGATCTATGTGCTCCACATGCCGGTGCTCGCGCTGCTGCATCGACTGATCGCCGAGCCGATCGCTGGTCTGGACGAACCTGTCCGGTTCGCGTTGGCCCTCGGCTTCCCGTTCTCGCTCACCGTCGCCCTGCTGGCGATCAGCCTCGGCCTGCACCGGCTGTTGCTGGCGGCCCGGGCGTCGTGGCTGTTCGACCTGCCGGTCGGGGGCAACGCCACCCGGCGGCCGGCCTCCCGACCGTCCGCGCCGCCGGCGGCAGAACCGCTGGCACCACAAACGGCATCCCATTGATCAATTCGAAGGAGAGGACATGTCCCACACTGATCCGTCCGGAGCCGGTCCGGCTCCGATCGACGTGCCGGAGGCAGCCCGGTGGTTGGCCGGCCGGGTGTTGCGTACCCCGGTGCTGCGGGCACCGGCCATCGACCGGTTGGCCGGTGCCCGGGTGCTGCTCAAGGCGGAGAACCTTCAGGCCGGTGGCTCGTACAAGATGCGCGGCGGGCTTTACGCGGTGAGCCGGCTGGCAGCGGCCGGGCACGGTGGGGTGGTCGCCCAGAGCACCGGTAACCACGCGGTGGCGGTGGCGCTCGCGGCTCGGCGGTTCGAACTGGCCGCCACGGTGGTGCTTCCGGTCGACGCGGCAGCGACGAAGGTGGCCCGGGCCCGCGCGGCAGGAGCGCGGGTGGTGCTCGCCGGTACGACGGTCGAGGAGCGGCTGGCCGTGGCCCGCCGGGTGCGTGACGAGACCGGCCCCCCGATCGTCGACGCGTACGACCATCCGGACGTCATCGCCGGCCAGGGCAGTGCCAGCCTCGAACTGATCGAGGAGGCCGAACGGGCCGGCACCCCGCTCGACGCCCTCGTGGTGCCGGTCGGTGGCGGTGGCGGTGCCGCCGGTGCCTGCCTGGCCGCGGCCGGTCGGCCGATCGAGGTGTACGGGGTGGAGCCGCATGGCTGTGACTCGCTGGCTCGCAGCCTGGCGGCCGGTCGGCCCGTTCCGGTCACACCGGCACCGACGATCGCCGACGGACTGCGCCCGACCTGTGTCGGTGAGCTGCCCTTCGCCATCCTGCGCACCCGGCTGCGCGGCGTGGTCCGGGTGGACGACGACGAGATCGCCGAGGCGTTCCGGCTGCTCCTGCTGGAGCTGAAGATGCTGGCCGAGCCGTCGGGGGCGGCCGGTCTGGCCGGTGCGCTACGGCTCGCCGCCGCCGGCGCGCTGGGCAACGACGGGGCGCGGCGGCGCACGGTCGGCGTGGTGCTGACCGGCGGAAACGTGGAGGCGGAACTGGTCGCCCGACTGGCGGCAGCCGCCCGAATCGAGGAAGAGGTGGCAGCGGCATGAGTGCGCCCGTACGCATTGGAATTCTGTTCGGTGGTCCGTCGGCGGAACACGACGTGTCCTGCGCCTCCGCGCTCGGTGTGGCCCGGGCGCTGGCCGGCGGCGGCTACCGCATCGTCGCCATCGGGGTCACTCGCGCCGGTGGGCTGCGGCTCGTCCCGGACGCGGCGCTGTCCGGATTTCTGGCCGGCACCACATCGGAGCGGGCCATCGACGACCGGCTGACGGTGATCGGGCCGGCCGTGGAGCTGCGTGCCGGGCCGCGTGCCGGTACGGCGGTGGTGACCGCGATGGACGCGCCCGGCGCGGTGCACGCCGAGTTGGACGTGGTCTTCCCGGTGCTGCACGGCCCGTTCGGTGAGGACGGGGTGGTGCAGGGGCTGCTCGAATCCCTGGGCGTGCCGTACGTCGGGTGCGGCATCCTCGCCTCCGCCGTCGGGATGGACAAGGTGGCGATGAAGCGGGCGTTGCGGGCCGAGGGGGTGCCGATCACCCCGCACGTCTCCTTCGACGCGACCACGTACCGGACCACTGAGGACCCGGAGAAGCTGGTCCTGGGGCTGCGTCGCCCGCTGTTCGTCAAGCCGGCCCGGATGGGCTCCTCGATCGGCATCTCCCGGGTGGCCGAGGGCGATGATCTGGCGGCGGCGATCGAGGAGGCGCTGCGACACGACACGGTGGTCGTGGTGGAGCAGGGAGTCAGCGGCCGGGAACTGGAGTGTGGGGTGCTCGGCGGTGCCCGTCCGGACGCATCCGCGGTCGGCGAGGTACGGGTCAGCGGTGGCTGGTTCGACTACCGCCAGAAGTACTTCGGCGACACCGATCCGATGGTCGTCCCGGCCCCGCTGTCGCGGGAGGTGACCGAGCGGATCAGGGAGCTGTCGGTGCGCGCGTTCGCCGCGATCGGCGGCTGGGGCCTGGCCCGGGTCGACTTCCTCTACGACGAGGCCGCCGGCGAGTTGTACGTCAACGAGTTGAACACGATGCCGGGCTTCACCGCCCACTCGATGTACCCGAAGGCGTGGGCGGCGGCCGGCGTCGGCTACCGGGAGATCCTGGACCGTCTCGTCGCGCTGGCCTTCGCCCGGCACGCGGAGCGGCCCCGCGGGGGAGACGAGCGATGATCCTGCTCTGCGATCCGCGGGTCGCGGCGGTACCCGGCGTCGACGACGGTGAGCCGCTCGTCGACCTGCGCGATCTCCCCGAGCTGCGGCTGGATTCTCGGGCGGCCGATCCGGCCGGCGCGTACGCCCGGTTGCGTCAGCCGGTGGTGGACCGGTTGCTGACGGCGCAGCGCGCGCTGCCCGACGGGTTGCGCCTGCTGATCGTCGAGGGGTACCGGCCCTACCAGGCACAGCTTGACATCTTCACCGGCTACCAGGAGGAACTGCGGCGGGCCCACCCGGACTGGTCGCCGGAGCGGCTGTACCGGGAGACCACCAAGTTCGTCTCCCCGGTGGAGGTGGCGCCGCACAGCACAGGTGGCGCGGTGGACCTGACGTTGTGCACAGCGGACGGCGTCGAGCTGGACATGGGGACCCCGGTGGACGCCACCCCGGAGGCGAGCGACAACGCCTGCTTCACCGCCGCGTCGTCGATAGGCCCCGAGGCCCGCCGGCACCGGCAGATCATGGTTGCCGCCCTGCGTGGGGCCGGCCTGGTGAACTACCCCACCGAGTGGTGGCACTGGTCGTACGGAGATCGCTACTGGGCGTTGCTGACCGGTGCGCCACACACCCGTTACGGGCCGGTATGACCGATGCCTTCACCGGCTAACTCGAAGCATTGTTTCGATAAGTGTCACGGCGATGAACTGGAAAGCGCTCCCACGCCGTACCAGCCCGCGAACACAAGGATGTGAGGACGGGAGAAACAGGTGAAGCTGCAGCGGAAGCACATGCTGGCGGCGGGGGTGGCGGTGGTCGCCGCGGCGACGGTGGCGGTGGGTACCGGACTGGGGTTCGCTGACAGCGCACCGACCCGGCAGAGCGTCTGCGCGGGATCGATCACGTTCTCGGCCGAGGCGGGCGCACCGGCCGCCACCAGCAACCAGTTCCCGGTCGGTACCCGGCTGCGGGTGACGAACCTCGACAACGACAAATCGGCGGAGGTGACCGTGGTCGGTCCGTCGGGCAGTTGCGTGCTGCTCAACGCCACCGCGATGGAACTCGTCCGAGAGCCCGGCAAGAACGTGATCCGGAACAACGTGGTCGAGCGCATCGGTGCTGCCGCGCAGCCGGGCGCGGGACAGCCGGGCGTGATCGGCGACCGGCCGGGGTCGGCCTCACCGCCAGCGGCCCGCCCGGTCGCGGGATCGGCCTGCCAGGGCGCGATCACCTTCTTCGAGGAGGACGCAGGACCGGCCGCGACGAGTGACCGCTTCCCGGTCGGTACCCGGCTGCGGGTGACCAACCTGGACAACAACAGGGCGACCACGGTCACCGTCACCGGCCCTTCCGGCAGCTGTGTGCTGCTGAACTCCGCCGCGATGGAGCAGGTCCGGGAGCCAGGCAAGAACCTGGTACGCAACAACATCGTCGAGGTTCTGGGCTGAGCCGCAGGTCCACTGTCGCCAGACGTCGCGGCCGTCGCGCACGCCGCCCTCCACCTCGGCGCGACGGCGCGACGATCGGCGGTGTCACCAACCGCCGTCGTCGCGTACCCGGGCCGGGGCGCGGCCGAGCAGCAGGGTGATGAGCGCGGCGTCGATGTCGGCCCCGAGGAACCACTCACCGGCCTGGTCCAGCGCGAATATCCGACCCCGTTCGTCGGCTGCGATCATGCTGTGCCGGCTCTCGGTGCCGATCGGGATCAGCCGGGTGCCGATCACCGCCGCGAAGTCATGCAGCGATTCGGCGGATCGGGCGACCTCACGGGGGTGGATGTCGAAGCGGGAGATCCACACCTGCTCACCGGGGCCGCGCCGCCGGCTGGACAGTCGGGGAAGGGTGTTGAGGGCAGCGTGCCCGTGCGCCCTGCCGCTGCTGACGACCGGGTGACCTGCCGAGGTCGCTGCGTCGGCGTCGGGCCGCCAACCGGCGGCGACCAGCGCCCGCGCCACCTCTGCAGGAAACCGGCCGGGCGCCGGGTCGGCAGCCGGTTGCGGGAGCCAGGGTTCGGTGTGGGCTCGTTCAGCAGGGGGCAGAACGCTGAACTCGACAAGCATGTTCAGACAGGAATCGCAGGGTCGTTCGGCTGGCCCGCCGTGCGGATCGCCCGGCACCCGGACCTGGAACACCTCGATGCGGGCGGACGTCAGCAGCTCCTTCGCGTCGCCCATGCTCATGGCGGTGATGCCTTCGGCAGTGCGGACGTGGTCGTACTCGTGCAGGACGTCGGAGATTACGACGAACTCCGCGTGCCGGGAACCGCCGCGTACCAGGTGGCCGGCGGGCTGCCGGTCGAGGTATGCGCGGATCAGCGGGTGGTGGTTGAGTTCCACGTCACCCTTGGCGCCCTGGGCGGTGAAGATCCGCCCCTCGACGGTGAGACGTGCGGTCGTGGTCGGTGCGGGCAGCCGGCGGATCTCGCGTAGCAGCTGACCGGCCGGATCCACGGTACTCGGGGCCGATGGGCGGGTGGCCCGGCTGCGACGGTAGAGCCGCGCCACCACGTCGGGCGAGACCCGCGGCCAGGTGCTCACCTCACCGGTCCGCTTGTCGACCACGGTCGTGGGCAGATCGCCGGCAAGTGGCCTGACCTGTGTGGCTGCCGTGGAGGTGATGACGTACCCGAGGTCGAACTCGACGACCGTCGGTCGGCACTCGTGCCCCAGGCGCAGCGAGTCGCGGCGGGCCCACACCGCGGCGAGCTGTTCTGCCTGTTCGCGGTCGATCACAACCGGTAACCTATCGGACTACGTCGTTGCGTGGCTTTGTGTGCGGTGGAGCCTACCCATCGTGAGGTGAGCGGTCGTTCTGCCGCGCCGAGCGGCCCGCGCGGCACCCGCTGCGGGCCTCGACGGGGGGCAATACGCTCGCGGAATGGCAGCTCCGGAGAAGAAGGACGGTGACCGACGGCTCTGGGCCTGGCCGGCGGGCATCCTGCTCGGCATGGTGATCGGGGTGGCGGCCCTGGATGGTGCTGCCGGCATCGGCGTCGGGGTGGCCCTCGGTGTGGCCTTCGCGCTGGCACTTGGCGCGACGGGTGGCGAGGACGACGCGGACGGCGAGAGCGGCGCTGGCGGCGCGGACGGCGCTGGCGGCGCGGACGGCGCTGGCGGGTCCGGCTCCGGGGCGGGTCCGAACCGTCCGGCATGACCGCCGAGCGGCCCGTTGCGACGTGGTGCGGCGCACATGCGGGGTGCTCGATGGCCAGCCGAGGTCAGCCCCCGGTAGTAGCCTGACCGGCGTTCCCCCGTCGGGGGAGGAACGGTGGTTGATCATGTCGGTACGTCGGCACACGGCGCGACTCGCGACGGTCTGCGTGTTCCTGGGTGCCCTGGTGGCGCTCGGTGGCGCTCCCGCGCACGCCGACGAGGACCGGGTGCGGGTGCGTTCGGCAGGCAGCTTCACCGCGGGCCGTTCCGCCCAGGGCGTGACCGTCGAGGTGCGCAAGCGCACCGACGGATGCGTGCGGGTGCGCACCGCGCTGGGTCTGAGCCTGCCCGACGTACGAGCCGACCAGGTGGCGGTGCAGGCCAACGTGGGAGGCCGTTGGGTGCCGGTCGGGATCTCCGGTGCGGCGGGGCTGGTCACCACCGCGCCGGTCGCCCCGGCCCGGGACGAGCTCTGCAAGGGCAAGGGCCTGGCGATGCGGTACCGCGTCGCCTTCGCCGCGGATGCCCCCGGCGGCCGACTGGTGGTGACCGGTGAGGCGACCACGGCACGCGGTGCCGTGCTGGGCCGGGCCGCCGCGTCGTCGCGGGTGGTTGGCGGGCGTGCCTCGGCGTCGCCCTCCCCGTCGCCCTCCCCGTCGCCGTCGCCCAGCGAGGAGGTGGCCGAGGAACCGACCGTCGAGGCCACACCCACCGTGGCGCTTGCCGCCGAGACGACGGACGATCTCGCCCAGACGGCCGGTGAGTCCTCCGGCGGGTCGCCGGTGATGTACTTCGGTATCGCCATGGTCGCCGCTGGCGCACTGCTCATCGGGCTGCTGATCCACCGCTCCCGCAAGGACCGCAAGGATCGCGGACAACCGGCCGACGGGTTCGTGATTCCACCGTCGCGCAACCCGGGTGGCACCACGTACCGGTCCGGCGGCCAAGGCGCCGCGCCGGTCGCATCCGCCCCGGGCGCCCTGCCGGTCCCACCGGGCCCGAATGCCGCACCGGCATCGCCGCCCGGCCTGGGCAACGTGCCGCCGGCAACGCCCGGTCAGGCGTACGGGGCGAGTCGGCCCGGCACGCCCCGGGTCTACGGCGGCACGGCAGAGCCCAGGCCGACCGGCGGCACCGCAGCGCCCCGGCCGACCGGCGGGGTGTACGGTGCCCGGCCGGCCGACCCGACCGAGGCGACCCGGCCGGGTGGACCGGTGGCGCCGACCGGCCCGGTCCCACCCGTCACGTCCGCCCGTGCAGCGGTGTCACCGGCGCGGATCGTACCGCCCACCTCCGCCCCGCCGGCCCCGTCGACGCCCGGCCTGGCCGTACCGCCTCCGGGCCCGGCCGCGCCGACCTCGGGCCTGCCGGCCGCGCCGACCTCGGTGCCGCCGGTGGAGCCCGGTCAGGGCGGGGTGTCGGGGCACCCGGACCGGTCGCCGGGTGCCGGGACGGGTGACGAGCCGGAGTACGGACGCGGGCTCGGCGGCTGAGCCGGGGCGGGTGCCGCCGCTCCGATACGCTCAGGTTCGTTGACGTCCCGCAGGCGAGGAGTGGAACCGGTGTCTGATCTGTCCCGGATCGTGAAGGCGTACGACGTCCGTGGGACGGTGCCGGACCAGTGGGACGAGCGTGTCGCCGGTGCCCTCGGCGTCGCCTTCGCCCAGATGCTCGACGCCGCCGGTGAGCCGGGGCAGGCGGTGCTCATCGGGCACGACATGCGGGCCTCCGGGCCCGGGCTGGCCGCCGCCTTCGCCACCGGGGTACGCGCCGAGGGCCGCCCGGTCATCGAGATCGGGCTCGCCTCGACCGACATGGTCTACTACGCCTCCGGTTCACTCGGACTGCCCGGCGCGATGTTCACCGCCAGCCACAATCCGGCGCAGTACAACGGCATCAAGCTCTGTCACGCCGGTGCCCGCCCGGTCGGGCAGGACAGCGGGTTGGCCGAGGTCCGCGACCGGGCGCAGGCCCTGCTCGACAAGGACGAGCCGATCGGTGAGCCGACCGCGCCGACGCAGCGGCGCGACCTGCTGCCCGACTACGCGGCACACCTGCGCACGCTTGTGGACCTCTCCGGCATCCGGCCGCTGACCGTGGTGGTCGACGCCGGCAACGGGATGGGCGGGCACACGGTGCCGAGCGTGCTCGGCGACGCCGCTCTGGCGGCCCTGCCGTTGCGGATCGTGCCGCTGTACTTCGAACTGGACGGGACGTTCCCCAACCATGAGGCCAACCCGTTGGATCCGGCCAACCTGGTCGACCTGCAACGCGCGGTGGTGGCGCACGGCGCGGACATCGGCCTGGCGTTCGACGGAGACGCCGACCGCTGCTTCGTGGTGGACGAGCGCGGCGAGCCGGTCTCCCCGTCGGCTATCACGGCGTTGGTGGCCGCTCGGGAGTTGGCCAAGCACCCTGGCTCGACGGTGATCCACAACCTGATCACCTCCAGCGCGGTGCCCGAGATCATTCGGGAGCACGGCGGTGAGCCGGTGGTGGCCCGGGTGGGTCACTCGTTCATCAAGGCCGAGATGGCGCGTACCAACGCGGTCTTCGGTGGGGAGCACTCGGCGCACTACTACTTCCGGGACTTCTGGTTCGCCGACACCGGCATGCTGGCGGCGATGCACACCCTGGCGGCGCTCGGCGAGCAGCCGCTGCCGCTGTCCACGCTGGCCGCCGAGTACGAGCGGTACGTCGCCTCGGGTGAGATCAACTCCACGGTGGCGGACCAGGCGGCCAAGGTCACCGAGGTGCGTGCCGCGTACCCGGAGGCCGAAGCCGACGAGATGGACGGTCTCACCCTGCGCTTTGCCGATGGGGCGTGGTTCAACCTGCGCGCCTCGAACACCGAGCCGCTGCTGCGGCTCAATGTCGAGGCACCGACCGCCGGGCGGATGACCGCACTGCGCGACGAGGTGCTCGACCTGGTTCGCCGATAAGATCGCTCGCGCCGGTCGGCACCTCCGGCCGGTGAAGCCGCACACGTGGAAGGAGCCGCGCAGTGGCCCTCGACCCGCAGTTGCTGGAAATCCTTGCCTGCCCGGACACACACCATGCCCCGCTGACCTACGACGCGCAGGTCCAGACGCTGACGTGCACCGAGTGCGGCCGGATCTTCGAGGTCCGCGACGATGTGCCGGTGCTGCTGCTGGACGAGGCGCGCGGCCCTGCGGAGGGATCGTGATCGACGGAACCGCCGGCGTCAGCGGGCACCGCAACGCCGACGAACGACTGCTCGACGACCCGCAGGCGCTCGCCGAGCGCGATCCGGGGGGCATGCTGCGGCACACCGCCTCGGCGGGGGCACAGGTACGCGAGTCGGCCGCCCTGGCCGCCGAGGCGAACCTCTCCGTACTCGCCGACGACGGACGTCCCCGGGCGGTGGTGATCGCCGGTATCGGCACCGCCGGACGCACCGGTGACGTGCTGGCCACGGTCGCCGGACCGCGGTGCCCGGTACCGGTGATCGCGCACCGCCTCGCCGGCGTGCCCGGCTGGGTCGGCGCGGCCGACGTCGTGATCGCGGTAAGCGCCTCCGGTCGCAGCCCGGAGGCGCTGGGTGCCGCCGAGGCCGCTCACCGGCGGGGTGCCCGGCTGGTCGCGGTGGGTCCGGCGGACTCGCAACTGCACTCGGTCGCCGAGCGGGCCCGCGCCCCGTTCATCCCGGTACCCCGGCGGGCACCGGCCCGGGCCAGCCTCTGGGGCCTCACCGTGCCGGTACTGCTCGCCGCCCGGGCCCTGGGCCTGGTCAAGGTCAACGAGGCGGACCTGGCGGAGACGGCGGCCCGGCTGGACGCCGACGCGGACCGCAGTCGCCCCACCGCCGAATCCTTCGTCAATCCGGCGAAATCCCTCGCCCTCGGGCTGGCCGGGTCGATCCCGATCGTGTGGGGCTCGTCTCCGCTGGCGGCGGTCGCCGCACGCCGCTTCGGCGACACCCTGTCGGCCAACGCCCGGTACCCGGTGGTCACCGGCGCGCTCGGCGAGGCGGGGCGCGGCCGGGTCGGACTGCTCGATGGCGTTTTCGGGGGTCTGGCCGAGGGAGAGCGGGACATCTTCGCCGATCCGGACGAGTCGGACGGCGCGGGCACTCGACTGCGGTTGGTGCTGTTGCGCGACGGTGGCCTGAACGCCGAGGACGACGCCGACGAGCCCCTCGCTGTCGAGGAAAGGCGCGCGGACGCGGTGCAGACCCTCGCCGAGCGGCGGGGCGTACGGTGCGACGTGGTCACCGCCGAGGGCGGTTCGGCGCTGGAGCGGCTCGCCTCCCTGGTGGCGGTGCCGGACTTCGCGTCGATCTATTTGGCGTTGGCGCACGGCCTGGACCCGATGGCGGTCCCGGCGATCACCGAGATGAAGGAACTGGCCAACCAGTGAGCACCCAGGGTGGCAGCAAGGCGATCATCGCGGCGCTGCTGGCCAACGTCGGCATCGCCGTGACGAAGTTCGTGGCCTTCCTGTTGACCAGCTCGTCGTCGATGCTCGCCGAGTCCATCCACTCGGTCGCCGACTCGGGCAACCAGGCCTTGCTGCTGCTCGGCGGCAAGCGGGCCCGGCGGGCCGCCACCCCGCAACACCCGTTCGGCTACGGGCGGGAGCGCTACGTCTACGCCTTCATCGTCGCGATCGTGCTGTTCAGCCTGGGCGGTCTGTTCGCGCTCTACGAGGCGTGGCACAAGTGGTCCGATCCGCACGGCATCACCAGTTGGCAGTGGGTGCCGGTGACCGTGCTGCTCGCGGCGATCGTGATGGAGTCGTTCTCCTTCCGCACCGCGATCAGGGAGTCGAACCTGGTCCGGGGCCGTGAGTCGTGGACCAGGTTCATTCGCCGGTCGAAGGCGCCGGAGCTGCCGGTGGTGCTGCTGGAGGATTTCGGCGCGCTTGTCGGTCTGGTCTTCGCCCTGCTCGGGGTGGGCATGACCCTGGCCACGGGCAACGGCCGCTGGGACGCGGCCGGCACCGCGATGATCGGCCTGCTGCTGGTGACCATCGCGATCGTGCTTGCCGTGGAGACCAAGAGTCTGCTGCTGGGGGAGGGGGCCGAGCCGGCGGACGTCTCGGCCATCGAGCAGGCGGTCACCGCCGGCCCCGAGGTGGAGCGGATCATCCACATGAAGACGCTGTACCTCGGTCCGGAGGAGTTGATGGTGGCCGCGAAGGTCGCGGTGTCGCGGTGCGAGAGCGCCGAGGAGGTGGCCCAGGGCATCGACGCGGTGGAGGAGCGGATCCGGGCCGCCGTGCCGGTCGCTCGGGTCATCTACCTCGAACCGGACATCTACCGGCTCCCGGCCGGGTCATCCACCACCTCCGGGCAGGTTGGGAGCTGACCGGTGGAACCGCTGTACGGGCCGATCAAGGACTACGCCTGGGGTTCCCGCTCGGCGATCGCCGAACTTCAGGGGCGGCCGGCGCCGAGCGCGGTACCCGAGGCGGAGCTGTGGCTCGGTGCGCATCCGGGCGCGCCGGCCGCCGTCGAGCGTGACGGCGGGCGGATCGCGCTCACCGAGGTACTCGCCGCCGAGCCCGTCCAGTGGCTCGGCCGCCCGGTGCTCGACCGGTTCGGGCCCCGGCTGCCGTTTCTGCTCAAGGTGCTGGCCGCGGCGGCCCCGCTGAGCCTTCAGGCCCATCCGGACGCCGAACAGGCGCGGGCCGGTCACGCCGCCGAGCAGGTCCGCTCCGGTGGGCACCGCAACTACGTCGACCCGTTCCACAAGCCGGAGCTGCTGGTGGCGCTCGGGCCGATGGAGGCGCTGTGCGGGTTCCGGGATCCCGCCGCCTCGGCGCGGGCGCTCGCCGCGCTGGGCGTACCACAGCTGCGGCCGGTGCTCGACGCGTTGGCCGCCGGGCCGGCGGGACTGGCCGAGGCCGTACGCCGGCTCCTGGAGTGGCCGACGGCGGAGCGGGCCGACCTGGTGGCGGCGGCCCGGGCGGCGGACGGCCCGGACGCGGACCTGGTGGCCCTGCTGGCCGAGGCGTACCCGGCCGACCCCGGAGTGCTGGTGGCCCTGCTGCTCAACCGGGTGCGGCTGGCCGCCGGTGAGGCGATCTGGATGCCGGCCGGCAACCTGCACGCCTACCTGCGCGGCACCGGGGTGGAGGTGATGGCCGCCAGCGACAACGTGCTGCGGGGCGGGTTGACCCCGAAGCACGTTGACGTGGCCGAACTGCTGCGGGTGCTCCGTTTCGAGGTGCTCGACCGGCCGGTGGTCGCGCCCCGGGAGGTCGCCGACGGGGTGGTCACCTGGCCGGTGCCGGTGGACGACTTCGCGCTGCACCGGGTGACCGTCGGCGACGGTCGGTCCGAGGTGACGTTGGCGGTGCCGGGCCCCCGGGTGGTGCTCTGCACCGCCGGCCGGATCACCGTGACCGACGGGGTGGCGCCAGTGACTCTCGGCTCCGGCCGGGCGGCGGTGGGACCGGCCGCTGGCGGTTCACTCACGGTCACCGGTGAGGGTGAGACGTACGTCGCCTCCACCGGTCAGGTCTGAGTCGGCTGCGGTTCTTGGGTGAGGTCAGCTGGCGACCGACAAGTCCGACTTTCCCGGAATAGCTTGACTCGGCACTTGCTCAGTGTGACTCTATAGGTGCGTAGCGTTATCGCGACGATGGTCCGAGAACGCGCGGGGGAACCAAACCGGGGGGATGCACGGGGCGGACGGAGATGGGCGGCACACGTCCACACCGGCCGCCCCGTGCGCTGTCCGTAACCACCCCGACCGCGCGCCGTCAACCCGCGTAAGGTGGGAGGTTGCGCAGCACCATCGTCCGACAGGAGCTTTCATGACCAGCACCCTCCCGGCGTCCGCCACTGGCACGTCGTCCGAGGTCCGGCCGCGTACTGTCGCCGAGGGCGACTACAAGGTGGCGGATCTGTCGCTCGCCGAGTTCGGGCGCAAGGAGATCCGCCTCGCCGAGCACGAGATGCCCGGCCTGATGGCGATCCGGCGTGAGTTCGCCGACGCGCAGCCGCTCGCAGGAGCGAGGATCACAGGGTCGCTGCACATGACGATCCAGACCGCCGTCCTGATCGAGACCCTGGTCGCGCTCGGCGCGCAGGTCCGCTGGGCGTCCTGCAACATCTTCTCCACCCAGGACCACGCCGCCGCCGCGATCGTCGTCGGCCCCGAGGGCACCGTCGACGCGCCGTCAGGTGTCCCGGTGTACGCCTGGAAGGGCGAGACCCTTGAGGAGTACTGGTGGTGCACCGAGCAGGTGCTCGACTGGCCCGACGGGGACGGCCCGAACATGATCCTGGACGACGGTGGCGACGCCACGCTGCTCGTCCACAAGGGTGCCGAGTTCGAGAAGGCCGGCGCCGTGCCACCGGTCGAGTCCGCCGACTCCGAGGAGTACGCGGTCATCCTCGGCCTGCTGCACCGCTCGCTGGCTGCGGGCGGCCAGCGGTGGACGCGGATCGCCGCCGGCATCAAGGGCGTCACCGAGGAGACCACCACCGGCGTGCACCGGCTCTACGAGATGCACCGCGCCGGCACGCTGCTCTTCCCGGCCATCAACGTCAACGACTCGGTGACCAAGAGCAAGTTCGACAACAAGTACGGCTGCCGCCACTCGCTCATCGACGGCATCAACCGGGCCACCGACACGCTCATCGGCGGCAAGATGGCCGTCGTGTTCGGCTACGGCGACGTGGGCAAGGGCTGCGCTGAGTCGCTGCGCGGCCAGGGTGCCCGGGTCGTGGTGACCGAGGTCGACCCGATCTGTGCGCTCCAGGCGGCGATGGACGGCTACCAGGTGGCCACCATGGAAGACGTGGTCGAGCAGGCTGACATCTTCATCACCGCCACCGGCTGCTATGACGTCATCACCAACGAGCACATGGCCCGGATGAAGCACCAGGCCATCGTCGGCAACATCGGCCACTTCGACAACGAGATCGACATGGCCGGCCTGGCGAAGCGCTCGGATGTCACCCGGGAGAACATCAAGCCGCAGGTCGACCTCTGGAAGTTCGACGACGGCCACGCGATCATCGTGCTCTCCGAGGGGCGCCTGCTGAACCTGGGCAACGCCACCGGCCACCCCAGCTTCGTCATGTCGAACTCGTTCGCCAACCAGACGATCGCCCAGATCGAGCTGTACACCAAGACCGACGAGTACCCGATCGGCGTGTACGTGCTGCCCAAGCACCTCGACGAGAAGGTCGCCCGGCTGCACCTGGACGCGCTCGGCGCCAAGCTGACCACGCTCTCCAAGGAGCAGGCCGCCTACCTCGGCGTCGCCGTGGAGGGCCCGTTCAAGCCGGACCACTACCGCTACTGAGCATCGACGTCACCTCCGGGGCCGACCGCACCGGCCGACCCCGGAGGTGGCCGTCCGGGTCGCGGCGCGGCGGCCGACGTCAGGGCCTGCCGCCTGATCATCCGGGCCGGTGAGCGGTGGTCAGCGGGTACGGCGGCGGGTGGGGCGGATCCACGTCCATACACACCAGAGCAGCCAGGCCACCGACACCAGTGCCGCCAGGGTGCGCAGCCGCAGTGCGCTGAGTAGCACCACCACCGCGAGCACCGCGAGCCAAGGCCCGAAACCCTTCATGCCGACCGCCCAGGTGGATCATCGGTGGGAGTGGCCCGGAACTGCTGCCACAGCGCCTCGGTGAGCGTGCGTTCACCGGCGAGGAGGCGACGGGCCCGCCGGTGCCGCTCGGCGATGACGGCGGCCAGACAGGCCACCTCCGATCGCCCGGCCGGTGGCGGCGGGCTGGTAACCGCGGCGACCTGCCCCCACAGCAGCCGGGCCAACTCGCCGCGCGCCGGCTCGCTGAACCCGTGGGCCCGGGCCAGGTACTGCCGGACGGCCAGCGCCAGCCCCGCGTCCAGCCGGCTCAGATCCAGCGAGTACGCCCAACCGGCCAGCTCCGGCACCGTCGCCGGCACCGGCCGCCACCTCGTCGCGGGCCGGGTGTGCACCACCAGGGTGCCCGCCGCCAGGTCGCCGAGACGTCGGCCGCGAGTGTCGCTGAGCATCACGGTCAGCCCGACCGCCCAGGAGAGCAGCGGCAGCACCAGACCCGGCCATTCCACGGCGACCCCGACCAGCGCCCGGGTCAGCGACTGCCGGAACCCGACGGGAGCGCCGTCGAGGCTCACCACCCGCAGCCCGACCACCGCCTTGCCCGGCGTCCGGCCGTCGTTGAACCGTTCACAGAGCACCGGATAGCCGACCAGGAGCAGGACGAGCCCGACGGTGAGCAGGGCGCGTTCCATCGCCGCGTCGAGCATCCCGTACGGCAGGGCGGCCAGGGCCAGCCCGGCCAGCGCGGCGAGCAACAGCCCGGCCACCAGTTGCACCAGCACGTCGAGCAGGAGTGCGAGCACCCGGGAGCCGACCCGCGCGGCCCGCACGTCCAACTCGACGGCCTCGCCGCTGACCAGCCCGGCGTCGCCCCAACCCGGGGCGGTCCACGCTCGCGCCGCTGTGCTCACCCCGACAGTGAACACTATGATCGCGCGGTCGGAGGTGGCCGGTGGATGTCGACGCGTACGTCGCGGAGCACGGCGGGCAGTGGCGTCGGCTGAATCAGCTCTGTGGTCAGCGGCGGCTCGACCCGGCCGAGGTCGACGAACTGGTCGCGCTCTACCAGCGGGCCACCACTCAACTGTCGGTACTGCGTAGCCGCTCGCCGGACCCGGCTCTGGTCAGCGAGCTGTCCCAGGTGGTGCTGCGGGCGCGGGCGCGGCTCACCGGTCGGCCCCGACCCTCCTGGTCGGCCGTACGGCGATTCCTGCTGGTCGGCCTGCCGTGCGCGATCTGGCGGGCGGCGCCGTGGTGGTGCGCGGTGGCGACCGCCTTCACCCTGCTCACCTTCACCCTGATGTGGTTCGTGGCGGACAACCCGGAGACGGCGGCGGCATTCATCGGCGACGACGAGGCCGCCAACCTGGTCGAGTCCGGCTTCGCCGGCTACTACACGGAGTTCTCCGCGCCGACGTTCGCCTTCCACCTGTGGACGCACAACGCCTGGTTGGCGGCGAAGTGTCTGGCGGCGGGGGTGCTGATCGTGCCCGTCGGCTACCTGCTCTGGCAGAACGCGATAAACATCGGCGTGGTCGGCGGGGTGATGGTCTCCTACGGCCGGGCGGACGTCTTCTTCGGCCTGATCACCCCGCACGGCCTGCTGGAGCTGACCGGCGTGTTCGTCGCCGCCGGGGTGGGCCTGCGCATCGGGTGGGCGTGGATCGCGCCGCCGGAGCAGTTGACCCGGGGGCAGGCGGTGGCCCGGGCGGGACGCGACGGCGTGCTGGTCGCCGTCGGTCTGGTCGCCCTCTTCGCCGTCGCAGCGCTGATCGAGGCCTTCATCACCCCCGCCCCCCTGCCGACCCCCCTACGCATCGCCACAGGCGCCACCATCTGGCTCGCCTTCCTCACCTACGTCCTCCTCCTCGGCCCCCGCACCCACCCCGTTGATCATGAAGTTGACGGCACTCATGGAGATCAACTTCGCCGCTAACCTCGTGATCAACGCGGGGCGGAGCGGGGTGGGTGGATCAGAGTTGGGCTTGGGATTTCAGGGCCAGGTAGGTGTCGGCCAGGGCGGGGGCCAGGTGGGTGGCGGGGGCGTCCACCACTGTGACGTTGTGGCGGGCGAGTGCCTGGGTGAGGCGGTCGCGTTCGGCGAGCGTGCGCCAGGCGGCAGCTGCGGCGTACGCGTCCGCCGGACGTCGCGGGGGCGCGGCGGTGAGTCGGGTCAGCACCGGATCCTGGGCCGCCGCCACCAACACCCGGTGCCGGGCGGCCAGCCGAGGCAGCACCGGCAGCAGACCGTCGCCGAGCGCGCCGGGTTCCAGGGCGGTGAGCAGCACCACCAGGCTGCGCGGGCGGTGCCGCCGGAGCAACTCGCCGGCGATCAGCCGGAAGTCGGTCTCGACAAGCGTGGGTTGCAACGGAGCAAGCGCGTGGGCCAGCCGGTTCCACTGTCCGGGCCGTTCGGCACCACCGACCGAGGCCCGGGGTACGGCGTCCGCCGCGAGCACGTCCACCCGGTCACCGGCCCGCGCCGCCAACGCGCTGAGCAGCAGCGCCGCCTCGATCGAGGCGTCCAAGCGCGGCTCGTCGCCCACCCGCACCGCCGAGGTGCGCCCGGTGTCCAGCACGCAGACCAGCCGCCGGTCCCGCTCCGGCCGCCAGGTGCGGACCAGCACCTCGGCCCGCCGGGCGCTGGCTCGCCAGTCGATGGACCGTACGTCGTCGCCGGACACGTACTCCCGCAGCGCGTCGAACTCGGTGCCCGGTCCGCGTCCCCGACCGACCTGTGTCCCGTCGATGACGCGCAGCCGCGACAGCCGCTCCGGCAGGTGTCGGCGCGAGTCGAAGCGGGGCAGCACCCGTAGGGTCCACGGCGGCGTACCCGGCCGGCCACCCCACTGGCGGAACGCCAGCCCGAGCGGCCCGACTGAGCGGACGGTCAGGGCCACGGCGGGTCGGTCGCCCCGACGGGTGGGGGTGAGGTGGCTGGGCAGTGTCAGCACCTCACCGGGTGCGGCCCGCACCACCCGGGTCGGCGGCACCTCCGGCCGGGCCCCGGCCGAGGGCACCCAGGCGTCGCGGACCCGGGCCCGCAGCGGCCGACCGGAGGCGTTGCGCAGGTACAGGGTGACCGTGGCGGTGCCACCGAGCCGTACGGCTCGTTCACCGGTGCGTTCGGCGGTCAACGCCCGCAGCGGCGCGGCGAGCGCGAGGTCGAGCCCGACCAGCAGCAGCACCACGCCGACCATCACCGCCACCCCGACGAAGGGTGCCGGCCACGCCGGCAGGGTCAGCGCCCCTGCCGCCAGCAGCGCCGCCACCCGCCAGGTCATCGCGGAGTCGGCACGGTGGCCAGCACCGTGTCCAGGATCGGATCCACCCCGACACCCTCAAGTTCGGCCTCCGGCCGCAGGCGCAGCCGGTGCCGCAGGGTCGGTCGGGCCATCGCCTTGACGTCGTCCGGCACCACGTGATCGCGTCCGTTCAGCCACGCCCACGCCTTCGCGGTGCCGAGCAGGGCCGTCGCACCGCGCGGCGAGGCGCCCAACTCCAGGGCCGGGGTGGCGCGGGTGGCCCGGCACAGGTCGACGACGTAGCCGAGCAGCGGTTCGGCGACGTGCACGCGGCCCACCGCCGCACGTGCGGCGGCGAGGTCGGCCGCGTCCGCCACCGGGCGTACGCCGGCTGCGGTCAGATCCCGGGGATCGAAACCGGCGTGGTGGGCCCGGAGCACACCCAGTTCCTCGTCCCGGCTGGGCAGCGGCACGGTGAGTTTGAGCAGGAACCGGTCGAGCTGGGCCTCCGGCAGCGGATAGGTGCCCTCGTACTCCACCGGGTTCTGGGTGGCGGCGACGATGAACGTATCGGGCAGCACGCGTTGCTCGCCCTCGACGGTGACCTGCCGTTCCTCCATCACCTCCAGCAGCGCGGACTGGGTCTTCGGTGGCGTGCGGTTGATCTCGTCGGCGAGCAGCAGGTTGGTGAAGACCGGCCCCTCCCGGAAGGTGAACGCCGCGGTCCGCGCGTCGAAGACCATCGAGCCGGTGACGTCGCCGGGCATCAGGTCAGGGGTGAACTGCACCCGCCGTGAGGTCAGGTCCAGTGCGGCGGCCACGGTACGCACCAGCAGCGTCTTTGCTACCCCCGGCACGCCCTCCAGCAGTACGTGACCACGGCAGAGCAGGGCGACGATCAGCCCCGTGACCACGCCCCCCTGGCCCACGACCGCCTTGGCCACCTCGGCGCGGAGCCGGTGCAGCGCGGCCCGGGTGGGATCGGAGGCGAGCTGGTCCACGGTCGTCGCGGGTCGGGTCACCGGTGGTCTCCTTCGGATCGGGGCTTCGGCAGCCGGGGCGGGGCCGGCGGGTCGGCGACGGGCTGCGCGGGGCTCGGCCCGCCGGCACGCGTCACGCGGTCCAGCTCACCGGCCAGCTCCAGCAGGTCCCGGTCGGTTGGGGGCGCGTCGCCGTAGAGCAGCTCGTGGATGGTGTCGGGCCGGTCGCCGGTGCGGGCGGCGACGGTGGCGGCGACCGTGGCGGGCGGCGCCTCGGCGGGCAGGTGCACCCGTCGTGCCAGCCGGGCGAGCGTCGCGGTCCGGAGCAGTCGGGCGGTGCTCTCGCGGGCTCGCGCCCGTTGGTAGAGCCGGCCCCGGCCGAGGACCGTCTCGGCGGCGGGCACGGAGACCGGCAGCGGTTCCGGCGTGGGCGGGCCGAGCCGGCGGGCCCGGCCGATGGCGATCAGCAGCGCCGCCAGGCCGAGTTGCAGCAGCAGCGCCCAGAACCACGGCGGGAAGGCCGACCAGAGCGGGTTGGGCTCCCCGGAGGAGCCCCGTGAGCCGGGGCCGGACGCCTCACCGCCCGGACGGCCACCCGGTGCCGTCTCGCCGCTCTCCCCGCTGTCCGAGTCCTCCGGTTCGCCGGGGTCGTCGATGTCGTCGTCGCGCTCCGGCAGCGGCCGGGTGGGTGCCGGGCTGGGTTCGGGTGGCGGCGGCGCCGGGCCGTCCAGGTCGAGCCAGACCACCCGGCCGGAGGTGCCGAGCAGCCCGGTGGCGAAGACGAGGTTGTCCCATTCGTCGATCCGGCCGTTGCGGAACGGGTCACTGGCGCCCACCACCACGCTCTCGGCGGCGCCGGGCAGGCGGGCCAGCCCGCCGGCGTAGCAGAGATCGACGCCGCCGGGAGCGCCGGTCGATGCGTACCGCTGGCGGGCGACGGCGGCGGTGGCGGCGGGTGTGACCTCGGCCAGTGGGCAGGAGCCGTCGACGCCGTGCGGCGACACGGCCCGGGTCGCCCACCGTCGGCCTGCCGGGCGCAGCGGCAGCCCGGCGGCGGCCAGCACCCGCCGGGGCGGGTCGACCAGTACCAGCCGGGTGCCTCCGGGCAACAGACCCAGGTAGCCGACGGTGCGCGGGTGCAGCAGCTCGGGCGCCGGAACGAACAGGGTGGTCGGGGCGGGTCGGGTGGCCAGCAACGCCCGGAGGGTGTCGGTCTCCCGGTGCACCGTCACCCCGCGCTCGCCCAGGATCGCGGCGAGCCGGCTGCCACCGTGGTCCTCGGTCACCACCGGGGAGAGGAAGCCCCGGTCGGTCTGGTCCGGCTGGTCGATCTCGCGGGTGACGAGTGTGACCGCGATCAGTAGTACCCCCACCAGCACCGGAACGATGATCCGGTGACGGCGCCCGGGTGCGCTCACCGGTCGTCGTCCTTCGCTGGCGGGGCCGCGGCGAGCAGGTCTCCCAGCCGACCGGCGTGGTCGCGCATCCGGTGATCGTGCTCGGCGGTGGCCGGGCGCTGTGCGTACCACACCTCCGAGAAGATGGCGGCGGCGGCGCTCAGCGGCGGTTCGGCCGGTGGATGGTGGGCGCTGGCCTCGGTGACCACCTCGGCGACGGTCATACCGGGCCGGACCTGCACCACGCGCCGATCGGTGAGCTGGTGGAGCATGCCGCGCAACCGCTCGCGGACCGCCTCGTCGTAGCGGCCCTCGGCGGCCAGCCGGTCGGCCATCACTTCGGTGCCGACCGGGCCGGCCGAAGGCGGTGGGGCGACGGTCACCGGCGGGGTCTCGGGCTTCCGCGCCGTGCCCTCGGTGCGGCGGCGTCGGCGCGGCCGGGGCAGCCGGCGGGGCAGCCAGGCGGGGAAGGTGTACCAGGCCGTCGCGGTAAGCGCCGTGGCCAGCACCAGCAGCAGCGTGGCCAGCGGCAGCGGCAGGTGGTCGCCGAGGGCTGCGGTGGTTTCGGTCCACCAGCGGCTGATGCTCATCCGCCGACCGCCAGCAGGTCCTTGGTACGCGGTGCGGCGGGCGCCCGGGCGAGCCGGATGTCCAGGCCCTCGGTGCGGATCCGGGTCTCCAGATGCACGACCGCGTCCAGGCAGGCCAAGGCGGCATAGGCGACCGTGTTCACGGCCGCCCAGACCAGCATCGCCACGGCATCGGTCCAGCCCTCGGTGACCAGGTCGAGTGCGGTCACCCCGGTGAACAACCCCCAGCCGAGCCCGACCCGGATGATCCACCAGACGAGGTAGCCGAGTACCCGCAGCGCGGCGGCCCGCCCGGTCAGGCGCAGCGCCAGCGCGACGGAGCGGTTGATCGCGCGTACCGGTGCGACCCGGTCGACCACCAGCGCCGGTGCCACCGCACCCAACAGGGCGAATCCGATGAACCAGACGGGGCCGAGCAGGGACGCGAGCAGCATGACCGCGCCGACGGCGGGACAGAGCAGGACGGTGGCGCCCCAGCGGCCGCCGGACCCCCATGCGTCCGTGGCGGCGGAGCGCCCGCCGACCAGCGCGCCGGCGGCGGCGTGGGCGGCGGGGTTGCCGAGCAGCAGAATGATCATTGCTTCGGTTGCCGCGCCGAGGGCGAGCAGGAACCAGAAGATGCCGAACTCGCTCAGGCCGGACGGCCACCACAGCGGCCCGGTGGCACCCATGGCGGTCCGTAGGGGCAGCAGCAGGAGTTGTTCACCGGCGGCCAGCACGGCGGCGAGGGGCAGCAGGACCGCTGCCTGGCCGCGTAGCAGCAGCACCGCGGAGTCGAGCAGTTCCCCGCTGGTGAGCGGGCGACCGGGGAGTACGACGGTCGGGCCTGTTTCGGGCACGCGTACTCCTGGGAGGCGGTGATGGTGGCGCGCTGCGGCGCACCCGGGGATCATGTTGACACGCGCGGTCACCCGGGGTGCAGACCCGCCCCCGGGGTGGCACGTGCGGGCGGTAGAACCGAGCGGTGCTGGGCACGGCCCACCTGACGGCAGTAGCGTGCGGGTGACGCCGAGCCCACCGAACTGACGGGATGGAACCATTAACCCCATGAGAGCCCGGGTACTGGTGGTCGACGACGACCCCGCGCTCGCCGAGATGCTCGGCATCGTGCTGCGCAGCGAAGGCTTCATGCCCTCGTTCGTGGCGGACGGGGAACGGGCGTTGGCCGCGTTCCGCGACAATCGGCCCGACATCGTCCTGCTTGACCTGATGCTGCCCGGAATGAGCGGTATCGACGTGGCACGGGCGATCCGGGGCGAGTCCGGAGTGCCGATCGTGATGCTGACCGCCAAGAGCGACACGGTCGACGTCGTGCTCGGTCTGGAGTCGGGTGCCGACGACTACGTGGTCAAGCCGTTCAAGCCGAAGGAACTGGTGGCCCGGATGCGGGCGCGGTTGCGCCGCGGCGAGGACGCCGCGCCGGAGCTGCTCACCATCGGCCCGCCCGGCAACCAGATCGCCATAGACGTACCGGCACACACCGTCAGTCGCAACGGCGAGGAGGTGAAGCTGACGCCGCTGGAGTTCGACCTGCTGGTCGCACTCGCCCGCAAACCGCGTCAGGTCTTCACCCGGGAGGTGCTGCTCGAGCAGGTCTGGGGTTACCGGCACGCGGCGGACACCCGGCTGGTCAACGTGCACGTGCAGCGGCTACGAGCCAAGATCGAGCCGGATCCGGAGCGCCCCGAAATCATCCTCACCGTTCGCGGCGTGGGCTACAAGGCGGGCACCGGATAGCCTTGGTCGCACTGTGACCACCTCCCCGATCCCCGATCTCGACCCGACCTCCCGCCGGCGCGGTGCCGCGTGGGAGTTGTGGCGTGGGGTGAGCGGGCGACTGGCCCGATCACTGGCGAGGCTGCACCAGACCTGGCGCCGGTCGTTGCAGGTGCGGGTGGTGACCATCACGTTGGTGACCTCCAGCCTGCTGGTCGGCGGATTCGCCTACCTGATCGCCGACAAGATCACGAGCATTCTGCTGGACAATGCCAAGACCGACGTCCAGTTGCGGCTGCTCAACGGCGCGGAGTACGCGGCCAAGCAGTTCAGCCTCTACAGCCAGCCTCAGGAGGCGCAGCTCCAGGAGACGATCGACGGCACGGTCAACTACCTCGCCGGTGGCGACCCCCAGCAGAACAGCGGCGTGGTGGTGGCCCTCACCGCGGACAACTGGCCCGGAGTGATCGAGGCGCGCACCTCACCGTCGGCGAACGTCCGGCCCCTGATCAGCCCCGAGCTGCGCGCCGCGGTGGCCGACGGGAACGTGGCCAACCAGATCCGCACCGGCCGGCTCACCGGAGACGCCGAGGCGAAGTACCTCGTCTACGGCTCGCCGGTGCCGACCCGCTTCGGCCAGGTGGAGCTCTACTACTTCGTGCCGCTGACCCTGCAGGACACCACGGCGGCGCAGGCGCGGGCCACCGTGGTGGCCACCGGAGTCGCCCTGGTGCTGCTGCTCGGGCTGCTCGCCGCCCTGGTGACCCGGCTGGTGGTGATTCCGGTACGGGTCGCCGCCCGGACCGCCCAGCGACTCTCGGCCGGCCTGCTCGACCAGCGGATGGCCGTCAACGGCGAGGACGACCTGGCGCTGCTCGCGGCTTCGTTCAATCAGATGGCCACCAACCTGCAACGGCAGATCCTGCGACTGGAGGAAATGTCCCGACTGCAACGTCGGTTCACCTCCGACGTGTCGCACGAACTGCGGACCCCGCTGACCACGGTACGGATGGCCGCTGATCTGATCTTCGCCGAACGCGACGAGTTCGATCCGGCGGTGGCACGCAGCGCCGAGCTGCTCCAGGCCGAGCTGGACCGCTTCGAGGAACTGCTGACCGACCTGCTGGAGATCAGCCGGTTCGACGCGGGCTTCGCGGTGCTCGACGCCGAGCCGACCGATCTGGTGCCGGTGGTCCACCGGGTGGCCGACCGGCTGGCCGGGCTGGCCGAGCGGGTCGGGGTGGCCATCGAGCTTGACGTCCCGACCGCCCCGGTGATCGCCGAGATCGACCCACGACGGGTCGAACGGGTGCTGCGCAACCTGGTCGGCAACGCTGTCGAGCACGGCGAGGGCCGGCCGGTGCGGATCACCCTGGGCATGGACGAGACCGCCGTCGCGCTTACCGTCCGCGACCACGGCGTCGGGCTCAAGCCGGGCGAGGAGAAGCTGGTTTTCAACCGGTTCTGGCGGGCTGATCCGTCGCGGGCCCGGCAGACCGGCGGGACCGGCCTGGGCCTGTCGATCAGCCTGGAGGACGCCCGACTGCACGGCGGCTGGCTGGAAGCGTGGGGTGCACCGGGGCAGGGCGCGCAGTTCCGGCTCACCCTGCCGGCACGCGCCGGCGATCGGCTCACCACCTCGCCGCTGCGGCTGGTGCCGGCCGACGCCACGCTGCCGTTCGGTGGCGCGCCTGCCGGTGGGCTGCTGGCCATCGGGCCCGGCCCGGCCGGCGCGCTCGCCGTCGGCCCGGCTCCGGACGCGGTGCCGCCGGCCGAACAGCCGCGCGCGGAGGTGGGCTCGTGAGGCGACGGTTGCTGACCGGGGTCCTCACCGGCGTGCTGGTGCTGGGTGTCGCCGCCGGCTGCGGGATCCCCGACCGCAGCGAGGTGCAGATCGAGCAGCGTGGGCCGGCCGCGGAGACGAACTGGTCGTTGGGACGCGGTACCGAGCCACCGACGCGGGAGGCCAGCGGCAGCGACGCCGAGGCGTTCGTGCGCAACTTCCTGGCCGCGGCGGCCGGCGAGCCCGACCGGGCGTACGAGCGGGTGAAGCGGTTCATCGCGACCGCGGACCGCAACGGGCTGCCGGACAAGCAGGGCAGCGAGGTGGCGCTGTCGGTGGTGCGGCTCACCGACGATCCGGTGATCGAACCGGACGTGGACAGCATGAAGGTCACCATCAGCGTGCAGCAGGTCGGGCTGCTGCGGGCCAACGGGATCCTGGTGCCGCCGGTGGCCACCGAGTCGACGTACGAGTTCCGGCTGATCAGTGCCGGCCCGGTGGGTGAGGACGACGCCGGCTACTACGTCAGCGACCCGCCGAACGTGCTGCTGCTCAGCGACGACGCGCTGCGCCGGTACTACCAGGCGGAAGCGATCTACTTCTGGAACTCCGACCGCACCCAGCTCGTGCCGGACCAGCGGTACCTCTCCTCGGCCGTACCACCGCAGCGGCGGGTGAGCGAGGTCGTCCGGTGGTTGACCGCCGGCCCGTCGGACTGGCTGCGGATCGGTGTCTCCGGTCTGCCCGACCGCACCGAGATGATCAACAATGCCACCGGTTCAGACGGCCGGTGGGAGGTAAACCTGGACATGCCGGGCGCTGACGAGCGGCGGCTGGAGCAGCTCGGTACCCAGTTGGCGTGGTCCCTGCGGGAGCTGCACGGCACCGTTGAGGTGAAGATCCTCAACCAGTCCCGTAAGGTGATCGACCTTGCGGAGCAGCGCCGGCTGAACCCGCTGGACCTGATCGAGGTCAACGCACGGCGATACTGCGTCTACGAGGGGGCGATCCACTCGCTGACGGTGGCCGGCGAGGCCGCCGGCTCGGTACCGGTGGCGCCCGAGGTCAACCACGACATCGTCTCGGCCGGACTGCGTCGCGTCGACGCTGACGTCCTGGTCGCCGTCGTGATGGCCGGTGAGGACGGGCGGCAGCGGCTGGCCGTCGGGCGGAGCGGCGGCGTGGTGGAAACCCTCACCACCGGTCCCAGCAGGTACGCCGAGATGAGCCGCCCGGTCTGGATTCGCAGCGACGGCGCCCGCCCGACCGGCCTGGTGGTCGCCGACGGCCGGCTCTACCGCTTCGATGACCAGGCGGCGACGCGGCAGGTGCAGCTCAGCCTGCCGGGCCGGGTCACCGCGGTGGCCCCAGCCCTGGACGGGCACCGGCTGGCGCTGATCGTCGACGGCACGTTGCACGTCGCCGCGATCAACTGGGAGGGCGGCGTACCCACAGTGGGCCCGGCCCGACGGCTGGTCAGCTCGCTGACCGACGCCACCGCAGTGGACTGGTCGGCGGCGAACCGCCTGCTGGTGGCGGGCTCGGCGGGTCGCCCGGCGATCTACGACGTGACCGTCGACGGTGCCCTGGAGACCCCGCTGCGGGAGGACACCGGCAGCCAGGTCGACCACCTCGCCGCGTACCCGGCCACCGCCGAGCGGTCCCCGCTGGCCGGCTCGTTCATGTACGAGGCGAACGGGGTGGCGTACCGCAGCAACCCGTTCGACCGGATCAACCGCGACCAGGTCCAGGATGTGACACCGCCGCCGGCGGGGGTGCGTCCGGGCAACCCCACCGCCCCCGTCTTCCTCTACTGAGCAGGCCGTGACGGGCGGGCTCTGGGCGGACCTGGCCGACCTGGTGCTGCCCACCGAGTGCGCCGGCTGTCGGGAACGCCGCCCCGGCCTGCGGCACGGGGTCTGCCCCGACTGCGTCACCGCCCTGCGGGCGCTGCGCCCGGGGCCGGTGCGACCCGTCCCGGCCCCGCCGGGTCTGCCGCCCTGTCACGCCCTGGGTGCGTACGGCGGGCCGCTGCGGGAGACGCTGCTGGCGTACAAGGAACACGGCCGGCACGGTCTTGCCCGGCCACTGGGTGCGCTGCTCGCCGAGGTCGTCGCTGCGGCGGTCGGTTCGGTGGGGCCGGTGCTGCTGGTGCCGGTGCCGGACACCCCGGCGGCGGCCCGGGCCCGCTACGGCGATCACCTGAGCCGGTTGACCCGGCACTGCGCCCGCCGGCTGCGGGTGGCAGGCTGGCCGGTCCGGGTGCACAACGCGGTACGTGCCGCACCCCGACCGGACTCGGTGACGCTGGACAGCGCCGGGCGGGCGGCGGCGGCCACGGCTGCCTTCCGGGCCCGTTCGAGCCGCGATCCGGCCATCGCGGGGGCGAGGGTGGTCCTGCTGGACGACATCGTCACCACCGGGGCGACCCTCGCGGCGGTCAGCCGGGTACTGACCGTGCGCGGGTTGTCGCCGTACGGGGCGGCGGTGCTGGCCGCGACACGGAAAAGGCACCAACAGTGACCGATCGTGTTTCCGTTTCACCCCTTCGTGTATGAGGTGTGGAAATTCTCCGGGCGGTCTTGGCGACCGGGGGTGACTGTCGGGCTAACAGGAGTTAGCGTTTGGCTGTCGGGGGTAGGAAGGCCATCCCACCCGCTCCCGGCGGTGAGAGGAGGCGTAGCCGTATTGACCGGTCGACGCCGAATGGGGCCGTCCCCCGGGCGCGACCGGAGTTCCGGATCGAAGACCGTCCGAACGAGGGAGGTCACGTGGACATCGTGGTCAAGGGCCGTAACGTCGAAGTGCCGGACCATTACCGGGTGCACGTAGCAGACAAGCTTGCGAAGATCGAACGCTACGACCACAAGCTCATTCGTGTCGATGTCGAACTGTTCCACGAGCGCAATCCGCGCCAGGCCGATCACTGCCAGCGGGTGGAGATCACCTGCTATTCACGTGGCCCGGTGATTCGGGCCGAGGCCTGCACCAGCGACTTCTACAGCGCGCTGGACTCGGCGATCGCCAAGCTCGACTCCCGGCTGCGTCGCGCGGCCGACCGGCGTCGGGTACACCGGGGCCGGCACGCGCCGCTGTCGGTCGCGGCCGCGACCGCGGGCCTGCCGGTGACCGACCTTCCCGCGCTGTCCGCCCCCGCGGAGACCAGCAGCGCCGCCGCGGAGACCAGCACCGCCACCGCGCTGGCCGAGCGGCCCGAGGAGGAGTACGCCGACGACCAGCCGTGGCACATCGCCCGGGAGAAGGTGCACCCCGCCGAGCCGATGACCATCGACGACGCCCTGTTCCAGATGGAACTGGTGGGCCACGACTTCTATCTCTTCCAGGACAAGGAATCCGGCCGCCCGAGCGTGGTCTACCGGCGGCACGCCTACGACTACGGCATCATCTCGCTGGACATCTGACCGTGACGGCGGCCCGGGTCGGTAGCCACCCGACCCGGGCGCCGTCGCGGACCTGGGCCGTCGGGTCCCCGGATCAGCCCAACGGATCCGTCGTCAGCAGGCCGTAGACCGTCGAGTCGGCCCGGCTACCCGCCGCGCCGGGTAGCCGACCGCGCAACAGCCCCTCTCGCCGGAATCCGGCCTTCTGCAGCACCCGCTGGGAGGCGGCGTTCTCCGGCAGAGTGCCGGCCCACAGCCGGGACAGTCCGACGTGGTCGAACCCCCACCGGGCGAGTAGCCGTACCGCGCGGGTGGCGTAGCCGCGTCCGCGCCATTCCGGCAGCAGGCTGTAACCGAGCATCGCCTGGCCGCTGGCGGGCTGGTCGGGCAGGAGCATGCAGCTGCCGGCGAACTCCCCGGAGGCGGCGTCGAGGATGGTCATCGCCGCGGCGGTGCCGACCAGCCACTGGCTCTCCGCACCGTGGCAGCGTCGCTCGATCTCATCCCGGGTCGGCGCCTCCGGGGGCACCCGACTGGCCACCACCTCCGGGTCGCTGTGCAGGCGGTACATCTGCTCGTTGTCGTCCGGTCCGAGCCGACGCAGCACGACCAGCCCGTCGGTGAGTCGACCGTCGGGCAGGTCCGGCAGCGGGCGCTCCGCCGGTCCGGGCGGGTCGTCGGCGAGCCGTACCCACACCATCCGGTCCCGCCGGCCGCCGCCTCGAACTGCCAACGCGGCTCGGCGTACCCCCTCGGGACGGAAGCCGGCGGCCAGCGCGACCCGTTGGCTGGCCGTGTTCTCCACCCGGGTGAGCAACTCCAACCGTGCGGTGCCGGTGGCGAACGCGTGCTCGGAGAGGGCGCGGGTGGCGGCGGTGGCCACCCCTCGGCCGCGCGCCCACGGTGCCACCCAGTAGCCGATCTCGGCCTGGCCCCGCTGCGGCACCACATGGCTCAGACCCACGGTGCCGAGCAGCCGGTCGGTCGTCGGGTCGGCGACGGCGTAAGCGGCGCCGCCACCGGCGAAGGCGGCGGGCGCGCTCTCCGTGATCCACAGGCGCGCATCGGCCTCGGTGTACGGGTCGGGCAGGCCGTCGAGGAAGCGCTGGGTGAGCGGATCGGCGCAACCGGCCGTGACGTCCTCGACGTCGTCGAGGCGGAACGGCCGAAGCCGCACCCCGTACGCCTCGATCCGCTGCGTGCTGCGGTGCGGCGCGGTCATCACAGGTCCTCGGCGAGCAGTGCACCGACCCAGGCGTCGACCCGGGTGCCACGGTGGTGGAGGGCTCCGCGCGCGGTGCCCTCCATCGCGAAACCGGCTTTCTCGGCGGCTCGGCGGGAGGCGACGTTGCCCACGTTGGCCCGCCATTCGATCCGGGCCAGCCCCAGGGTGGTGAAGCCCCAGGTGCACAGGGCCGCCAACGCAGCCGGCTGGTAGCCCCGCCCCCGGGCGTGCGGCGCGGTCATGAAGCCGACGTCGGCCAGCAGCGGGTCGGTGGCCGACAGCCGCAGGTCGATGGAGCCGGCGTACCGGTCCGCAGGGTCGGTGAAGACGAAGTTGACGCTGGTGCCGGCGGCCCAGGTGGCTCGCACGAACCGTAGGAAATCCTCGGCGTCCGTCCGCGTGTAACCCTCCGGCACGGTCGTCCAGCGCAGCGTATCCGGGTCCTGGCAGGTGGTGACGATCGCGTCGAGGTCGCGCTCGTCCATGGGACGCAGGCTCAGCTCGTGTGTGCCGGTGGTGGCGAACAGGGTCGGTTGGGGCCGACCGAAGACGGCCGCGCGTCGGGCGTCCAGGGTGCCCGGACCGGCCGGGCCGACCTCGCCGGGTGCCGGTACGTCACCGGGCAGCAACGTGCCGAACCACTCGTGGGCGCCGCCGGCCGGGTCGGCGGCCCGTAGCCGTCCCTCGATCCGGATGCCGGACCGCAGGGCGACCAGCCGGGAGGCGTGGTTGCCCACCTCGGCTCCCCAGAGCAGTCGGCGCAGTTTCAGCTCGTCGAAGGACCACCGGGCGACGGCCCGGACGGCGCGGACGGCGACCCGCCGGCCCCGCGCCCACGGCGCGGTCCAGTACCCGATCTCGCTGAGTTCGTGGTTGCGGTCGATGGTGTTGAGCCCGCAGGCACCGAGCACCTCGCCGCTGGCGGCGTCACAGACCGCGAAGGCCGCGCCGGTGCCGAGTTCCCACTGGCGGGCCCGGTCCGCGACGAAGCTCTGCGCGTGTTCGTACCGGTACGGGCGAGGTACGGTGGTCCAGCGCTGGATGTCCGGATCCTGGCAGGCGCGGTAGACGGCGTCGGCGTCGGTCGCCTGCCATGGCCGCAGCAGCAGGCCGTCCTCGGTGATCTCCACGGGCTCCACCGGGCCATCGTGCCGGATCGTTCGCGCACGGCGTAACCGGATAACCGGGACGCGGACGGGAGCGGGGAGTGTTATGTCGGTTTCGCGGCGGCCGACCAACGCCACCAGTGACCATCGGCCCGATGGAACGCCTACGATGGTTCGAGACTGTCTAGGGGAGCGTTGATCCGTGTCGATTCTGGAAAAGGTCCTCCGTGCGGGCGAGGGGCGCATGGTGCGCCGCCTCAAGGCGATCGCCGCCGCCGTCAACTCGATCGAGGACGACTACGTCAACCTCACCGATGATGAGCTGCGCGACATGACCGAGCAGTTCAGGGAACGTCTCGCCGAGGGTGAGACCCTGGACGACCTGCTGCCCGAGGCGTTCGCGGTCTGCCGGGAGGCGGCGGCCCGGGTGCTCGGCCAGCGGCCGTACGACGTGCAGGTGATGGGCGGCGCGGCGTTGCACTTCGGCAACATCGCCGAGATGAAGACCGGTGAGGGCAAGACCCTGACCTCGGTGATGCCGGTCTATCTCAACGCGCTCTCCGGCAAGGGCGTGCACGTGGTCACGGTCAACGACTACCTGGCCCAGCGGGACGCCGCCTGGATGGGGCGGGTGCACGAGTTCCTCGGTCTGACCGTCGGTGTGGTGCTGCCCAACCGGCCGGCGACCGAGCACCGCGCGGCGTACGAGTGCGACATCACCTACGGCACGAACAACGAGTTCGGTTTCGACTACCTGCGCGACAACATGGCCTGGTCGAAGGACGAGCTGGTCCAGCGCGGCCACAACTTCGCCGTGGTCGACGAGGTCGACTCCATCCTGATCGACGAGGCCCGGACCCCGTTGATCATCTCCGGCCCGGCCGAGCACTCCGCCCGCTGGTACGGCGAGTTCGCCGCCGTGGTGGCGCGTCTCCAGTCGGGCAAGGACGGCGAGGGCGACTACGAGGTCGACTACGCCAAGCGCACCATCGCGGTCACCGAGCGGGGCGTGGCGAAGGTCGAGGACCGGCTCGGCATCGACAACCTCTACGAATCGGTGAACACTCCGCTGGTCGGCTACCTGAACAACGCGATCAAGGCCAAGGAGCTGTACAAGCGCGACAAGGACTACATCGTCAGCGACGGCGAGGTCCTGATCGTCGACGAGTTCACCGGCCGGATCCTGCACGGTCGCCGCTACAACGAGGGCATGCACCAGGCGATCGAGGCCAAGGAGGGGGTGGAGATCAAGCAGGAGAACCAGACCCTGGCCACCATCACCCTGCAGAACTACTTCCGCCTCTACGACAAGCTCGCCGGCATGACCGGTACCGCCCAGACCGAGGCGGGCGAGTTCAACAAGGTCTACAAGGTCGGCGTGGTGACCATCCCGACCCACCGGCCGATGATCCGCGAGGACCGGGCCGACGTCATCTACAAGACCGAGCAGGCCAAGTTCAACGCGGTGATCGAGGACATCGCCGAGCGGCACCAGGCAGGTCAGCCGGTGCTGGTCGGCACGGTCTCGGTGGAGAATTCCGAGATCCTGTCCCAGCTGCTGCGCCGCCGGGGCATCCCGCACTCGGTGCTGAACGCGAAGTTCCACGCCCGGGAGGCGGAGATCGTCGCCCAGGCCGGTCGCAAGGGCGCGGTCACGGTGGCCACCAACATGGCCGGCCGGGGCACCGACATCCTGCTCGGCGGCAACCCCGAGTTCCTCGCGGCCAACGAGCTACGCCAGCGCGGGCTGGACCCACTGGAGAACGCCGAGGAGTACGACAAGGCCCTCGAAGAGGTCCTGCCGAAGTGGAAGCAGGCCTGCGACGCGGAGGCCGAGGAGGTCGCCTCCGCCGGTGGGCTCTACGTGCTCGGCACCGAGCGGCACGAGTCCCGGCGGATCGACAACCAGCTGCGTGGCCGGTCCGGCCGGCAGGGCGACCCGGGCGAGTCGCGGTTCTACCTGTCCCTGCAGGACGAGCTGATGAAGCGGTTCCGCTCCGGTGCGGTGGAGGCGGTCATGGACCGCTTCAACATCCCGGAGGACGTGCCCATCGAGTCGAAGATGGTCACCCGCCAGATCAAGAGCGCCCAGGCTCAGATCGAGGGGCAGAACGCCGAGATCCGCAAGAACGTCCTCAAGTACGACGAGGTCATGAACAAGCAGCGCCAGGTGATCTACGCCGAGCGGCTGCGTGTACTCAACGGCGAGGATCTCTCCGACCAGGTACGCAACATGATCAACGACACCATCGAGGCGTATGTCCGGGGGGCCACCTCGGACGGCTACGCCGAGGACTGGGATCTCGAGCAGTTGTGGTCCAGCCTCAAGCAGCTCTACCCGGTGGGCATCACCATCGAGGAGTTGGAGGAAGAGGCTGGCGGGTCCCGGGCCAGCATCGACGCCGACTTCCTGCTCGCCCGGCTCAAGGATGATGCGAACGCCGCGTACGACAGGCGTGAGGAGCAACTCGGCGCCGAGGGCACCCGGCAGCTGGAACGGATGGTGCTGCTCCAGGTCATCGACCGCAAGTGGCGTGAGCACCTCTACGAGATGGACTACCTCCAGGAGGGCATCTCGCTGCGGGCGTACGCCCAGCGCGACCCCGTGGTGGAGTACCAGCGCGAGGGCTTCGACATGTTCGCCACCATGATGGACGGCATCAAGGAGGAGACTGTCGGTTTCCTCTACAACCTTGAGGTGCAGGTCAATGAGCCGGAGCCGGAGGCCGAGGAGGTCCAGCTGCTGGAGAAGCCGGTGGAGATCCGGGCCAAGGGCCTGGGTCGTGCGCCGCAGCAGCAGGGGCTTCAGTACTCCGCGCCCACCATCGACGGTGAGGCCGGTGCCGGTGGCGTCGCCGTGCAGCGTGAGGAGCAGCGGGCTCCCGCGCTCGGCATCGGCCGTCCGGACCAGGCCGCCCCGGCGGCACCGGGGCGCACGGCACCGACCGCGCCGCAGCGTCCTGCCGGTGGTCTGCGCGGTCCGGCGGTACCGGTCGGCAACTCCCGCCAGCCCGCACCGGGGCAGGCGACCGCCAGCAACGGACCGTCCCGCAACGCGCCGTGCCCCTGCGGCTCGGGTCGTAAGTACAAGCGCTGCCACGGCGCGCCCGGCGGCACCTCGGCCGGCTAGGAATCCACCCGACTCCGAAAGATCGCGCCCGATCCTTGATCGAGTGGCCTCGCACCGCGGACACGGCCACTCGCTCGGGAATCGGGCGCGTTCTCGTCCGGCCTCCCGTCCGCGACGGTCAGGTCGTGGGGCGGGTCGTTCAGAGAACCCGCAGGTCGGTGCAGAGCCAGTTGCCGCGCCGCTGCTCCAGGCGCAGCGCCATCGCCCAACTGCGACCACCGGCACCGGTGAGCACGGCGGCGGCCTCGATGGCGCTGGAGCGGGGCTCGCAGACGCGCAGTCGACGCAGCCGTATCCCGGGTCGCGCGGAACGCCGTCGGGCCGGTGCCCCGTGAGCGGTGGCCCGGGCCAGCTCGGGCAGCAGCACGGTGACCCGAGCCGGGTCAAGCTGACGCCGTAGCTGCACCGGCGGCCGGAAGCCGTTGAACACCTCCAGGCAGGTGGCGACGAAGCGGTGGGCGACCCGGGTGGCTGCCGGGGTGGCTGTGGTCAGGGCCCCGGCCGGCAGGTGCCGGACCGACGCGTGGCCGGGCCCGGCCGGCCCGGATCCGGTGGGCAGGGCGGGCTCAGCCGACCACGGCACCCCCGGCGCGACCGGCCGGCTGCCGGAGCGCGAGGCCGCCCACGGCGGCGGTGGCCGGTCCGGGCCACGGCCTCCGGGCCAGTGCCGGGCGGCGGCGAAGAGGTCGAGGGCCAGTTGGCCGTCGGTCGGTCGGGGCCAACCGGTGGTGTCCTCGTCGACGGAGGGCGGCTCGAAGGCGGGCGCCGGCCGCAGCCGCACGGGTGGGCGCGCCGGCCCGGGTCGCCGGAGGTCGGTCATCGCGCTGCCCCCTGCCATGAAGCTTGCGTTTGCCTTCGTTTGCCTTCGACAGCTTCGATTGTCGGGCATGGCAGAGCCGGCGGTCAATGGCGTGCCCTGTCCTACCGTTCGTCGGGGTCGCGTTCCGCCAACGGGTTGCCGCGTACCCACTCGGCGGTCTCGGCGTACTTGCGCTGGATGTACTCCTCCAGGCGGGCCCGCTCCACGCGCCACTGCCCCCGGCCGCCGATCTTGATCGCGGGCAGCTCGCCGCTGCGTACCATGTGGTAGACCTGCGAGTCCGACACGTTCAGCTCGGTGGCCACGTCGGACAGGAGCAGGAACCTCGGTTCCACCGAAACTCCCCGGGTTGACGTCGTTCGCCTCAGTTTGCCACCGGCAGCCGCCTCCCGACCAATCCGCCCGGCGACCCGGCGGGACACACCGGCCGGTCGACGGAACTTCCACGAAGGCGATGCGGGGTGTATGACGGTCAGGGCGGACGGGCAGGGCCGGACGCCGGGCCCGGCGTGTCGTCGCCGGGCGGAGCAGAGCGGGGGAGACCACGGTGACCGACGAGCTTGTCCGGGTCTACGTGCCGGCGACCGTGCCGATGCTGGCCAGGCTGCCGGAGCACGGCCTCGCCGCGACGCAGGCGCACGCGGTGACCCCGACGCTACGCGAGTGGTATGCGGAAGGCGACGAGGAGGAGTTGGAGTACGTCGCCTTCACCCGCGCCGCCCAGGACGCCCTGCAACTGATCCGGCACGACCCGGCCGCACCCCGTCGACGGGTGGTCGTCTCGGCGGACCTGCCCGCGACGGCGATCGGCCGGGGCGACGGAGAACTTGGCTCCAGCGTGGTCGAGCTGCGGGCCCCGGTGCCGGTCGCGGCCGTCGCGGCCGTGCACGTGGACGGGGTGGACGCCGCCACCGACGTCGCCGCCGCCGTCCAGATGGTGCTGGAGGCGTTGGCCGGCGACCCCGACGCCCAGTTCACCGTCGACGGTGCCGAGGACCATGAACTGGAGTGGTACGACCCCAGCGAACTGGAGTCGCTGCTGCGCGCCACGGCCACGGAAGGCTGACCGCTGTCCGGGGCACCCGGCCCCGGCTACGCCTCGTCGTCGGCCGGCGCGCCGAGCGTACGGCCGAAACTGACCACGGCGGTCAGCGCGCCGACGAACAGCACCCAGATGGCGTTGTCCACCCGTGAGGTGCCGAGTGAGGTCTGCGCGACCGCGTCCGCCTCGCTGAGCGCGGCGGCCAGGTCGATCAGCGACCGTCCACCGATCCGGATGATCACTTCGCTGAGCAGGAGCAGGAGACCCGGTCCCGCACCCGCCACCAGGTACGCCGGCCAGCGCGGTTCCGCCGCACCGCCGTCGCGTACGGCTCGTCGCCGGGCCCAGGTGAGGTAGCCGAAGGCCAGTCCACCGGCGATGAGACCGGCCAGCAGGGACTCGGTCCGGGAGACCCAGCTGGCCGCGTTGACCAGCGACTGCTGGCTGTCGCCGGCGCCGAAGAGGTTGAACAGCGGATCCCGGGCCACGCTGAAGGCCACCACGAAGATAAGGGTGCCCAGCGCGGCGGCGGCCACGGCACCCACCACGGCACCGTTGCGGGCCCCGGCGAGCGCGCCGCCGATGACGGCCGCGGCGGCCGTGGTGCCGGCGATCGTGCGGGTGGTGACGTCACCCGCGTAGCTGAGATCGATCGCGAGCGCGGCGAGCAGGCCGACGAGCAGGCCGGCGCCGATCGCCACCGCGAAGCGCAGCGTCACCCGTTCGGTCCGGCGGGCAACCGGCTCCCCGGCCGCCAACCCGACGGCGGCGCCGGCCACCAACGCGGCCGAGATCACGCCGGGCAGCGCGAAGGCGGAGAGACTGACCGCGGTGACCCCGGCCGTCGCCGAACTGATCGCCTCCCGGGTCGACCAGAGCATCGCGGCCAGCCAACCGGTCGCCAACAGCGCCAGCGCCGTCGTCGCCGGTGCGGGTGCCGGGCGGCCTGCATCGAGATGGTTGCCGGCAGCTCCGGACTGGTCGTCCGCGTCGGGGCCGGTGGCCTCGGACCGGTCGTCCGCGCCCGGGTCGACGGCGTCGGACTGGTCGGGCTGCGCAGCGGTCGGCCCACCGGGCTCGTTGCTCATGGTCTCCCTCTCGCCGCCGGGCCCGACCGGGCCGGAACGTCACGGCAACCCAGCGTACGCGGCCGGAACAGGCGTGCGCCCGAAGCCTGCACGGCCTGCATTTCTTCGGTCAGATATCTCGTTCGGGTACGAATCCATCCCGGGGAACGTGAACCGCCTCGTGATCAATGGTCGGGGAGTGGCCGGGGTGTGCTCGACCGATGCTGGGCGTGGGAGGATTGGCGCAGGTCCCGCCACCCCGGGGCCGGTTTCGCCACCGCCGTCGAGATCGCCAGGAGCCCTGATGGACGCCGTGTTCTCCGTACCCGAGCCACGTAACGAACCGGTGCGCAGCTACGAGCCGGGCAGCACCGATCGTGAACGTCTTCAGCGCAGGCTCACCGAACTGGCCGCCGAGCGCATCGACCTGCCGATGACCATCGCGGGCGAGCAGCGGATGGCCGGTGGTGACCCGATCCAGGTGGTGCAGCCGCATCGGCACGCGCACGTGCTCGGGATGACCGGGCACGCCACCCACGACGACGCGCGGGCGGCCGTCAAGGCCGCCAAGGACGCCGCGCCGGGCTGGCGCACGCTGCCCTTCGAAGAGCGTGCCGCGATCTTCCTTCGCGCCGCCGAACTGCTCTCCGGACCGTGGCGGGACACCCTGAATGCGGCCACCATGCTCGGCCAGTCGAAGACCGCCGTGCAGGCCGAGATCGACTCGGCCTGCGAGTTCATCGACTTCCTGCGCTTCAACGTGCACTTCGCCCGCAAGCTGCTGGCCGAGCAGCCGATGTCGTCGCCCGGCGTGTGGAACCGCTTCGACCACCGGCCGCTTGAGGGTTTCGTCTACGCGGTCACCCCGTTCAACTTCACCGCCATCGCCGGAAACCTGCCCTCGGCGCCGGCCCTGCTCGGCAACACGGTGGTCTGGAAGCCGGGCCCGACCCAGCAGTTCGCCGCACACTTCACAATGCGCCTGTTCGAGGCGGCCGGCCTACCGCCCGGCGTGATCAACATGGTGACCGGCCGGGGCGAAGAGGTCTCCGATGTGGTGCTGGCCGACCCCGACCTGGCCGGCATCCACTTCACCGGGTCCACCAAGGTCTTCCAGCACCTCTGGCGCACGGTCGGGGAGAACATCGCCGGCTACCGGGGCTACCCCAGGCTGGTCGGCGAGACCGGCGGCAAGGACTTCGTGGTCGCGCACACCAGCGCCGACGTCGACGCGCTGCACACGGCGCTGATCCGGGGTGCCTTCGAGTACCAGGGGCAGAAGTGCTCGGCGGCCTCCCGCGCGTACGTTCCGCGCTCGCTCTGGGAGGGGGGCCTGCGTGACCGGCTCGCCGCGACCGCCGACGGGCTGGCCTACGGCGACGTGACCGACTTCCGCAACTTCGGCGGCGCGGTCATCGACGACAAGGCGTACGCCCGGCACACCGCTGCACTGGAGCTGATCTCCTCCGACGACAGCTGCCGGATCATCGCCGGTGGCACCTCCGACGACTCGGTCGGCTGGTTCGTCCGCCCGACCATCTTCGAGTGCGGCGACCCGGCACACGAGACGTTCACCACCGAGTACTTCGGCCCGATCCTCGGCGTGCACGTCTTCGACGACGCCCGCTTCGACGAGGTGGTCACACAGGCCGAGGCCATCGCTCCGTACGCACTCACCGGGTCGATCTTCGCCACCGATCGGCGGGTGGTCGACGCGGTGGCCGAGAAGATGCGGTACGCGGCCGGCAACTTCTACATCAACGACAAGCCGACCGGCGCTGTCGTCGGTCAGCAGCCGTTCGGCGGCGCCCGGGCCAGCGGCACCAACGACAAGGCCGGCTCCTGGCACAACCTGGTCCGCTGGATGTCCCCCCGGACGATCAAGGAAACGTTCGTCCCCCCGACCGACCACAGCTACCCGCACATGGGCTGAGATGTAACGAAGGGGCCCCTCCTGACGCCTCGTGTGCAGGAGGGGGCCCCTCCGCACGCCTCGCTCGTGGGGAGGGGGATCCTGCCCTGCCTCCGGCACGCGGGTGGCTTGGGTGGACCGTCGCGCGCCGACAGTGCACATAGGAAACCCCGATCGGTGGCGAAAAGGGGAAATCCTGGACGCCGGCCCGGCAAAGTGGCAGCGTAATGGGCATGGCGGAATCCGGAGTGAACCCCACGGCGGCGGCCCTGCTCGGGCTGCTCCACGAGGGTCCCATGACAGGTGGCCAGTTGATGGCCGCCGCCGAGCGCCGACTGGCGCCGTACTGGTCGATGACCCGAAGCCAGGTCTACCGGGAGTTGCCGGTGCTGGCCGAGCGAGGTTTCGTCCGGTTGGGTAAGCCCGGGCCGCGGATGAGTCAGCCGTACGCGATCACGGCAGCCGGGAAACGGACTTTTTCCCGCTGGCTGGCCGAGGATCCGGGGCGGGACACCATCCGCAACCCGATCGCCCTGCGCATCGCCTTCGGGAACCTGCACTCCCCGAGCCAGCTGAAGAACCTCCAGGCCGCTGCCAACGAGTACCACACCGACGCGTTGGCCCGGGTCCGCGAGCAGGTCAAGAACGCCAAGAAGGAAGGCGACACGTACGACGCGAGCGCGCTGGAATTCGCCGTGGCGTACCACCGGGCCGCCCTGTCCTGGCTCAAGAGCGCCGCCACCGGCTGACCCTGGGCCGGTCCGAGCTGGTTTTGTTTGGCTCTGACTGCGGGGCTCGCAAGCTCACTCCTCGTCCGAGCTGGGTTTGTTTGGCATCGGACTGCGGGGCTCGCAAGCTCACTCCTCGTCCGAGCAGTACCCTTGTCTGTCGTGACCGCTGCCGACTTCGCCGAACAGCTCAAGGAACTCGACGCCACCCTGCGCAACATCGAGGCGGTGCTCGACCTCGACCGTCTCCGCGCGGACAAGGCCCGCCTGGAGCAGGAGGCATCCGCCCCGGATCTCTGGGACGACCAGGCCCGCGCCCAACAGGTGACCTCGCAGCTGTCGTACGTCAACGGCGAGATCGACAAGCTCGGCAGCCTGCGCTCGCGGCTGGACGACGCGCACGTGCTGCTGGAACTGGCCGAGGCGGAGTCCGACTCGGGGGTGCTCACCGAGGTCGAGACCGAGATCGCCGGGCTGACCAAGGCCATCCAGGAGATGGAGGTCCGCACGCTGCTGTCCGGCGAGTACGACTCCCGGGAGGCGCTGGTGGCCATCCGGGCCGGCGCCGGTGGTGTGGACGCGGCCGACTTCGCCGAGATGCTGCTGCGGATGTACCTGCGCTGGGCCGAGCGGCACGGCTACCCGACCGAGGTCTACGAGACCTCGTACGCCGAGGAGGCCGGTCTGAAGTCGGCCACCTTCACGGTCAAGGTCCCGTACGCGTACGGCACGCTCAGCGTGGAGTCCGGCACCCACCGGCTGGTGCGGATCAGCCCGTTCGACAACCAGGGGCGGCGGCAGACCAGCTTCGCCGGGGTCGAGGTGCTGCCGGTGGTGGAGCAGACCGACCACATCGACATCCCCGAGAACGAGATGCGGGTCGACGTCTACCGCTCCTCGGGCCCGGGCGGGCAGAGCGTCAACACCACCGACTCGGCGGTACGGATCACCCACATCCCGACCGGCATCGTGGTGACCTGCCAGAACGAGAAGTCCCAGTTGCAGAACAAGGCCTCCGCGCTGCGGGTGCTCCAGGCCCGGCTGCTGGAGCGCAAGCGCCAGGAGGAGCAGGCGAAGCTCCAGGGGCTCAAGACCGACGCGGCCGGGTCGTGGGGCGACCAGATGCGTTCGTACGTGCTGCACCCGTATCAGATGGTGAAGGATCTGCGGACCGAGCAGGAGACCGGCAACCCGTCGTCGGTCTTCGACGGTGACCTGGACTCCTTCATCGAGGCGGGGATCCGGTGGCGCAAGCAGCAGCAACTGGCCGGCGACCGTGCGTGATCGATCGTGGGCGGAGCGCGCCGTCGATCTCCACCTGACGTGCTGATTTGATGACTTGCCGCGCAACGGCGGGGCGTGGGACTTGGCACGACAGTTACACGGCGTAGACTCACCACCCGTGATTCAGCTTGAGCAAGTGACGAAGACGTACCCGAAGGCGTCGCGGCCTTCGCTCGACAACGTGTCCGTGTCGATCGACAAGGGCGAGTTCGTCTTCTTCATCGGCCCATCCGGCTCCGGCAAGTCGACCATCGTCAAGATGCTGCTGCACGAGGTGGTCCCCAACAAGGGACGCGTCGTCGTCAACGGCAAGGACGTCACGTCGATGCGGTCCTGGAAGCGCCCGCACTTCCGCCGCTCGATCGGCTGTGTCTTCCAGGACTTCCGGCTGCTGCCCAACCGCACCGCGTACGAGAACGTGGCCTTCGCGCTGGAGGTGATCGGCAAGACCAAGGCGGTGGCCCGCCGGGTCGTGCCGGAGGTGCTGGAACTGGTCGGCCTCGGTGGCAAGGAGCACCGCTACCCGCACGAGCTCTCCGGTGGTGAGCAGCAGCGCGTCGCGGTGGCCCGGGCGTTCGTGAACCGTCCGTTGATCCTGCTGGCGGACGAGCCGACCGGAAACCTGGACCCGGACACCTCCATCGAGATCATGCGCCTGCTGGACCGGATCAACCGCACCGGCACCACCGTCGTGATGGTCACGCACGACTCCAACATCGTGAACCAGATGCGCCGCCGCGTCATCGAGATCGAGAGCGGCCGTATCGTTCGCGACCAGGCCCGCGGCGTCTACGGGTGACGGTACCTACCCATCGCACCCCGATCTGACGACGAACACCTCACGCCGGAGAGCCGGAGGAAATCCCGATGCGGATGAAATACGTCATGTCCGAGGTACTGGTCGGACTGTGGCGCAACGTGACCATGACCATCGCGATGATCATCACGATGGCGGTCTCGCTGACCATGCTCGGTGCCAGCGGCCTGATCTACACCAAGGTCGCCGACATGAAGCAGCTGTACTTCGAGAACATCGAGGTCTCGATCTTCCTGGACGCCGAGGTGACGGACGAGCAGCGCAGCGCGCTCGCCACGCAGTTGGAGTCCGATCCGCTGGTCTCGCAGGTCACGTACGTCAACAAGGACGAGGCCTTCCAGCGCTTCCAGGAGATGTTCCGGGACTCGCCGGACCTGCTCAGCGCGGTCAAGGCGGACCAGCTGCCGGAGTCGTACCGGCTCAAGCTGGTGAACCCGGAGGAGTACAAGACCATCTCCGACCAGTACACCTCGGTCGAGGGGGTCGACCAGGTCGTCGACCAGAGTCAGGTGCTCGACAAGATTTTCAACCTCTTCACCGCCGGGCAGAACATCGCGCTGGTCGCCGCGGTCGCGATGGCGATCGCCGCGCTGCTGCTGGTTGCCAACACCATCCAGGTCGCCGCGTACAGCAAGCGGCGTGAGGTCGCGGTCATGAAGCTGGTCGGCGCGTCGAACTGGTTCATCCAGGCGCCGTTCGTGCTGGAGGCGGTGGTCGCCGGCCTGATCGGCTCGATCCTGGGCCTCGGCGCGCTGATCGCGCTCAAGATATTCCTCTTCGACGGTGCGCTCAGCGCCCTACAGGGTCTCTTCGCGCCGGTGAGCTGGGGCGAGGTGTTCCTGACCTTCCCGGTGATGGCCGGCGTCGGCGGTCTGATCAGCGCGGTCACCGCCTGGGTCACGCTCCGCTTCTACCTGCGGGTCTAGTTCGTCGACCAAGGGCCCTTCCACGCCGGAATAAACGGCGCGGAAGGGCCCTTGTCGTTCGGGTAGCATGATCTCCGCTCGGCGGCCGGCCAGGTCGGTCACGGGCGGCAAGGAAAGGAGGTGGCGCGGCGATGCCACGGGAAAAGGGGCGCAAGGTCGTCGCCTCCAACAAGAAGGCGCGTCACGACTACGCCATCCTCGACACGTACGAGGCGGGCATGGCGCTGACCGGCACCGAAGTGAAGTCGCTGCGGGCCGGGCGGGCCTCGCTGGTCGACGCGTTCGCTCAGGAGCGGGACGGCGAGCTTTACCTGCACAGCATGCACATCCCCGAGTACGTGCAGGGCACCTGGACCAACCATGAGCCCCGGCGTACCCGGAAACTGCTGCTCAAGCGGCTGGAGATCGACCGGCTGATCGGCAAGCTCCGGGAGAGCGGGCTGACCCTGGTGCCGCTCCAGGTCTACTTCTCCGACGGCTGGGCCAAGGTGGAGATCGGCCTCGCCAAGGGCAAGAAGGCGTACGACAAGCGCCAGGACCTCGCCAAGCGGGACGCCGACCGGGAGATCCAACGGGCGGTGGGCCGGCGAGGTAAGGGGATGAACGACTGATTTATCCGGTTCGTCCCATCCGGCGCGCCGCTCCGGGCTCGGGATGAATCCGATTGCGGCAGGCGTTAGTCTTGTCAGAGCCACCGGACATCGGTGGCCTGCCGAGGGGGTGACTGGTTTCGACTTCGTACGTTGCGGCAGGGGAAGCGAGCCGAGGAAGCCGACGTCGTCTCGAGAATCGTTCGTCGGAAACCAATAAGCGCCAAGAACAATCGCGCTGACTTCGCTCTCGCCGCCTGAGGCGAGTAGCAAGTCTGTCGGCCTGGGAGCGCCTTCGACCCAGTTAGCCGGCATCAGCTAGAAGGCTGGCCAACCGGACCCGGTCGCGGGGTCCGTGCGGCGAGATCAATCAGCGACTGGGCCCGTCACACCGACTCGCTCGCGTGATCGGAGGGGCCGAGTAGAGGCACAGCGAGCTGCGCTCGGAGAAGCCCTGACAAGGCGGCGAAGGACCCGGGTTCGATTCCCGGCACCTCCACCACCTGACTGCGCGCCCCGGTCACTCGACCGGGGCGCGCAGTCGTTGTGCCCGACCCCGGTCGGTCGGCGTCGGCGGTGCCCGGGACGGCCCGCCGGGCGACGCGGAGGCCGGCGAGGTTGACCGCCGGCATCGCGGGGCACGGGAACCAGCCGGGGGACAACGCCGTCAAATCGGTATGCGTCGCGTTCTCGCCCTGTTGGGTCTGCCACTGCTGATGATGGCCGGTTGTGCCGAGGCGGGCACCGAGCCGACCGGCCCGGGTCTACCGACCGACCATCACGAGGTGTTCGAGCAGCGCGCCACGGCGGTCGCGCAGGCATGGCGCCCGGGCGCGGCGTGGAGCACCGGCTACGTGCCGCTTCAGGAGCCCACGGTGCTCGTCGGCGACCCCGAGTTCACCGACGAGACCAAGCTCGCCTTCAATGCCGGCTGGTACCGGGAGCAGGTGCCGTTGCCACCTCGGCGGCCAGACGACGGCAGCATCCGCTTCCCCGATGACGAACTGCGGGTACCACTGATCACCGCGGCCGAGGCGTACCGGCAGCTCGACCAGGGCGACCCGCCGCCCTGCGCCGGGCGGCCGAAGGACCCGGGTACGCCGCCTCCGGCCAACCCGCCGGACGGGCCGGACGCCCCGGACGCCCCGGTGAGCAGCGAGCCACAGGCCGCCTGCATCCCACTCACCGTCACCAACGTCGAACTGGGTTCCGCGCCGGTGCACACCAGCCGGGGTGAGGCGCAGGTGCCAGCGTGGCTGTTCACCATCGAGGAGATCGACGCCGTGGTGGCCCGGGTCGCGGTCGCACCCGAGGCCGTCGGCGCACTGCCCGAGCCGGTCGCGCCGTCCGCGCCCGCGCCGCAGGACCTGGTCAGCGCGCAGGACATCGAATCGGTCGACGGTACGACGCTGAACTTCCGGCTCGGTGTCGGTAGCTGCGACACCGGGATCACCCCGCTGGTACAGGAACACGACCACGTGGTCGTGGTCGGCGGCACGGTGGTGCGGAGCACCGGCGTCTGCGACGACATGCTCAGGCTGGAACCGGTCGCGGTGACACTGCGAGCGCCACTGGGTGCCCGTCCGGTCCTCGACGTGGTCAACGCGACGCCGCTGCGCTTCGCCGCTGGCTGACCGTGCCGGCCGACGCCGTCCGGTCCCGGGACGGCGTCGGCCTACGCTGTCTCGTCTCTCACCCGGGTTCAGAGGATCGGCGGCACGTCGGTGCGGATCGGCACCGGCAGCACCGTCGGCCCGTCGGCCCGGAGCGCGATGGCCAGCGCCTCGCCGAGCTGATCGGGACCGTCGACCACCGTGGTGGCGCACCCGTAACCGCGGGCTATCGCCGTGACGTCGATGCCGGGCAGATCCAGCCCGGGTACCCCCGGCGTCTGCTTGAGTTCGGCGAACGCCTTGAGGATCGCGTACTGCTGGTTGACCGGTACGACTACCACCAGCGGCAACCGCAACTGGCTGGCGGTCCAGAGCGCCTGGACCGAGTAGTGGAACGAGCCGTCGCCGATCACCGCGATCACCGGCCGGTGCCGGCCGGTGTCCCGCTGCGCCAAGGCGATGCCGACGGCCGCCGGCAGGCCGTAGCCGAGACCTCCGCTGGCCATCGTGAAGTACGACCCGGGAGTGTCGAACCGCAGCCGGCGACGCAACGCCGACAGGTTGGACGGAGACTCCTGCACCAGCACGCCGTCCGTAGGCCAGTGCCGGGCCAGTGCGGCGAAGAGTGCGTCGGCGCTGAGCGGAACCGAATCCTCCACCGGCGACGGTGCGGGCCGGGCGGGCGGTGGCGGCCGGTCCGCCGGTGGCATGAGTTCGGTAAGCGCGGCCAGGGTGAGGCCGGCATCGCCGAGGAGGCTGTCGCCGATCGGTGCCCGGGCCGCCTCCTCGGGATCGTCGGTGACGTGCAGCAGCCGGGCACCGTCCGGCAAGGTCTCACCGGGCACGTGCGGGTAGTACCGGAACACCGGGGCACCGACCACCAGTACGGTGTCGTGCCCCCGGAGCTGCTCGGCCAACGGGCCGATCGCGAAGGGCAGCACCCCCTGGAAATGCGGGTGATTCTCGGGAAAGGCGGTCCGCTCGGGCGCGGGCGCCGACCAGACCGGGGCGACCAGCCGCTCCGCGAGCGCTACCCCGGCCGCCCAGGCGCCGGCCCGGTCCACGGCGGCCCCGAACACCAGGGCCGGTGATCGGCTCGTCGCCAGTGCCGCGGCAAATTCGCGCAGCCGCTCCGGGTCGGGAGCGAACCGGGTGGCCACCGTGCGGGCCTGCGGAGGCGGATCGGCGGGCTGTGCCCAGTCGTCCAGCGGAAGCGAGAGGAAGACGGGCCCGGTCGGCGGCTGGATCGCGGTCGCGTACGCCCGCATGAGCGCCGCCGGGACGTCCTGGGCCCGGACCGGCTCGTGGGCCCACTTGACGTAGGGCTGGGGAAGCTCGGTGGGATGGCGGGCGGTGAGTCGGGGTTCGAGCAGCAGCATCTCCCGGGTCTGCTGGCCGGCGGTGACGATCAGTGGGGTCCGGTTGTGCCAGGCGGTGACGATGTTGCCCATGGCATTGCCGGTACCCGGTGCCGTGTGCAGGTTGACGTGCGCCGGCGCCCCGGTGACCTGCGCGTACCCATCGGCCATGCCCACCGCCGACGCCTCGTGCAGCGCGAGCACGTAGTGGAAGTCGTCGGGAAAGGCGTGCAGGAACGGCTCCTCGGTGGAGCCGGGGTTGCCGAAGACGGTGGTCATGCCCAGGGCCCGGAGCAGGTCGTAGGTGGTGTCGCGGACCGTTGCCATCACTTCTGAATGTATCGGGGCAACTCGGGAGTAAAGAGCTTTTCGCCGCTGCTGCGACTCAGCTTCGTGGCGGCACTGGCCGTGGTCGCCTCGGTGGTGACGCGTCGCCCGGCCCAGCCGACCGTCTGTCGATCACCCGACTGTCAGACCTTCGCCTGGATCGGGGGCGCAAGCTATGGTGCCAGGCATGGCGATGACAGCGCAGATGTCACCGGTTGGTCCCACCGTCGACGAGTGTCACCGGTTCCGCCTTTCCGTGCACGACTGACGGGTGCGTGTGATGCAGGGAGAGGGGCAGGCGATCGGCGGGCGGGCGACGGAGTCGATGACCGGGAAGCTGCTGGTGGCGACACCGGCGCTGAAAGACCCGAACTTCGACCGTACCGTCGTGCTGCTGGTCGCGCACGAGCCCGGCGGCGCGCTCGGTGTGGTGCTCAACCGGGCCACCGAGGTGCCGGTGGCCGACGTGCTGCGCGACTGGGGTGACCTGGCGCGCCACCCGGCGGTGCTGTTCGAGGGCGGCCCCGTGCAGCCCGACTCCGCGATCTGCCTGGCCCGCATGCGGCCGCCGGTGCGCCGCCTCAAGGGCTTCCACCAGGTCTCCGGCGCGGTGGGCACGCTCGACCTGTCGGTCGACCCGCAGCGGCTACGGGAGAACGTGCAGAGCATCCGGGTCTTCGCCGGGTACGCGGGCTGGGGCACCGGGCAGCTGGAACAGGAGATCGAGGACGGGTCCTGGTTCGTGCTGGACGCGCTGCCCGGTGACGCGTTCGTCGACAGACCTGATGATCTGTGGCCGATGGTGCTGCGCCGACAGGGCGGCATGATGGCCGCGGTCGCGCACTTCCCGCCGGACGTGGCGCTGAACTGACCGGCCGTTGCGGGCACCCCCGCGAGATGACCATGCCGGCGGGCGTGTGTATAGTTCTCCCAGTGCCCGGGCAGCCGGGTGCGACAGCAAGGGGCCGTGGCGCAGCTGGTAGCGCACCACACTGGCAGTGTGGGGGTCAGGGGTTCGAGTCCCCTCGGCTCCACCCTTCACGATCAGGGCGTTCGTCGGACATGGCGGGCGCCCTTCGTCGTTCCGGTAGAGGAGAGTAGCCAAGCAGTAGCCACAGCTATCTCCGCGGGTTCAAATCCCGCCGCCACCGCTCCTGACAGCGAGAACGCCCGGTCGGTCCGTCAGGGCCGGCCGGGCGTTCCGCTTGTGGTCTCAGTTTCGCCGGGACCGACTTGGTCCTGTCGAGCGTACTGACGGAGTTCGCGTCGGCGGTGAGGCGATGTTCTGCATCGTTGTCCGTGCTGGCCGGTCAGCACCAAGCGACGCCCCAGGATTGGAGCTTTCCGTCGGGCGCGTATTTAATCTTGAGGTAGTCGGTTGTGCCAGGGGCAATGTAAAAGCAGCTGCCCCACGAGCCGGCGATGTGGCCCTTGCGCCACGTATAACTTGAGCCGCAGTTCCGGTAGGTGAGGTACTGGGTTTCTCCGACAGTCCAGCTGCTGGCCCCACAGGGGTCGGCTTGTGCTGCGGATGAAGGAACAAGTAGAGCGAATGACATCAGCAGGGCAGCACTCAGTGTCGTTGCAGCGCGACGCATTTCCACTCCGCCAGGGTCTAGTAACCGATGTGTGGCCGAGCGGTAGCAGATGAAACAGCCAGTCCTCGCCAGTGCGTCGTGCGGTGAAGGGCTCACTCAAGATGTAACCAGCTCGGCACGAGCATCAAATCATGCCTGGGTAGAGGACGTAAAGGCTTCGATGTCGACGACGATCAGCGACGGCGGTTTCTCTGTCAGGCGTTGTTGCCCAGCTGATGTGAAGGTCGGCGTGATGGATGGCCTCTTGAGCCCAGGAGGTCGCCCTCCGGGGGTGTCCCGCCTCTACCTCAGCCACTCGCTCACGTAGCCACTCGACGTCAGCGAGGGCCCAGTCGAGGGCTGCCTCGCCGAGTCCGCTGACGGCGGCCTTGCCCGGTGGTAGACCGTGAGACGGTCCTCGATGCCCTTGCCCCGGCGCTCCCCAGCCACGCCGACATAGCTGAGCGGGGACGGCGCGCGTGAGCAGGAGAAGCGCCGTGGGTTCAAGGACGAGATGCAGGCAATCCGTGAGCGACGTGGGCTGCCGGTCGGCCAGAGCGAGTCACGGATGTAGGGCCTCGGTCCAAGCCCAGTGGCCCATGATCGTCGGACGGGCGTGGGACGTTCTCGTGATGGGAGTGGTGACGGATCGGTGACGGTCCAGGGATCGCGGCTGCGAGTGTCTCTACCGGCACCGCCTTCATGGCGAACGAGCAGACGAGGGCGTCACGTGACCAGGCTTCGAAGTGGACGTGCGACAGACCGTATGCAATTCCTTCAACTACGGCGGCCAAGTCCGTGACAACAGGTGATGTCGTCCGGAAATCGGGCGGGGTCCTCAACGTCTGCCGTCATTCGCTCGTGCCACCGAAGAGAAGGAGAAAGCTAGCGTGTTATCTCGCACTCGTAGTCGCGGGGCTCGCAAGGTACTGCTGACCGGTTTGGCAGCCGTGCTTGTCGCGACGGGTTCGTTGCTCGGTGTCAGCGGGCCCGCGTGGGCGGCACCGCCGCCCACCCCGGACTTCGGACCTGCCATCGAGCCATTAGCGCCACTGGTGAGCCAGTCCACCTGCGATCCGACCGCGAAGCCAGGTGTGGTGGGCTTCAAGGATCTGCTTGTCGGACACTATGGCCACCACAACTGGAACATTGACAGGCCGTGTAGTTGGGGAGGTACCAGCGAGCACAAGGAAGGTCGGGCACTCGACTTCGCGCTGAACGCGAACAACTCGACCCAGAACGCACGCGCCAATGAGATCCTCAACTGGCTACTCGCTACCGACCGGCACGGAAACGCTCACGCTCTCGCCCGGCGCTTCGGCATCATGTACCTGATCTGGAACAAGCGGATCTGGAGTGCCAGTCGCGCATCTGAGGGCTGGCGGCCATACGATTGCACGCCCGGTGATGCAAGCGATTGCCACACCGATCACATCCACTTCAGCTTCAGCTGGCCGGGTGCCCGTAAGGAAACCTCCTGGTGGAGCGGCGGCCACAGCATCGGTGCGGATCGCATTCAGTACGGCGACTTCAACGGCGATGGCCTTGCTGATCTGCTTCAGGTCCGGGACAACGGTGACGTGGTGGTGTTCTGGAACTCGGGTGGGAACCCGAACTTCTCCTGGTCGAACAACCGGTTGGTCCTCACCGGTATCACAAACGTCGACCAGGTTCGGGTTGGTGATTTCAACGGCGATGGCCTTGCTGATCTGCTTCAGGTCCGGGACAACGGTGACGTGGTGGTGTTCTGGAACTCGGGTGGGAACCCGAACTTCTCCTGGTCGAACAACCGGTTGGTCCTCACCGGTATCACAAACGCCGGCCAGGTTCGGGTTGGTGATTTCAACGGCGATGGCCTTGCTGATCTGCTTCAGGTCCGGGACAACGGTGACGTGGTGGTGTTCTGGAACTCGGGTGGGAACCCGAACTTCTCCTGGTCGAACAACCGGTTGGTCCTCACCGGTATCACAAACGCCGGCCAGGTTCGGGTTGGTGATTTCAACGGCGATGGCCTTGCTGATCTGCTTCAGGTCCGGGACAACGGTGACGTGGTGGTGTTCTGGAACTCGGGTGGGAACCCGAACTTCTCCTGGTCGAACAACCGGCTGGTCCTCACTGGCATCCCCAGTCCTCGACAGATCGGCGTCGGTGACTTCAACAACGACGGCCTCGGCGACGTGAGCCAAGTCCGCGACAACGGCAACGTCGTCGTCTTCTGGAACTCGGGCGGGAACCCCAACTTCTCCTGGTCGAACAACCGGCTGGTCCTCACCGGCATCTACCTCTAACCACACCAGCCCCGGGGGGCGTGGGATGATCCACGCCTCCCGGGGCCGTCCGGTCCGAGGAGCCGCCGTTTGTTCCGGCATCGAACCTCGCAGCCTGCACCACCGCAGATTGATGCCACCCAACGGCTACCTGACACTCGATTTCGTCGCGTCGCCGGCGGACGGTCGGCGATGAGCAGGCGCTTGGACGTGGTCGAACGCGGCGAGTTGAGCCCGGATCTGGCCGAGCAAGACGTCATAGCCCGTCTCGGTGGCTGCGGCGAGGGCTTTCAGCGCTTCCTCGCGGGCGTCGTCCATCTCGCCGAGCGCGTGTCGGGTCGCCGCGATTCCGGCCATCGCGACGACCGTCTGGTACCGGGCGTCTGCCTGAACAGCGATGTTTAGCGCGCGTTGGTGCAGGGCCAGTGCGCCGTGCCGGTCGGACCGCGCCAGGAGCACTGCGGCGAGAGTGTTGCAGGTGTCGGCGATCCGCTTTGGTTCTGCCAACTCGGTCGCGATCCCTAGCGCCTCCGATGCATGCGACTCCGCACGATCGAGGTCGCCGGTTTGCAGTCGTACGAGCGCCAGGCCGACGAGGCAGTCGGTGTCGAGATGTCGGTTTCCGCACGCCCGGCTGCTGGTTAGCCCGCGGCGCAGCGCCTGCTCGGCTGTATGGGTGTCGCCGAGGTCCAGGAAGGACCGTCCCAGGCTTTCCAACGTGTTCGCCAACCCGTCTTCGGCGTCGAAGCGGCCGTAGATGGTTTCCGCCTGTCGCAGATACCGGATCGCAAGGTCGGGCCGCCCTCGGAGTCGCTGGGAGACGCCGAGGTTGTTGAGAACGCGTGCGTGCTGAGGTCGGTTGGGACGGGTCCCGCTCAGGCGGACGGCCTCAACCTGATACTCGATGGACTTGACGAGCTTGCCCCACTCGGCGTGGACGATGCCGAGGTTGTTCAGCGCGGTTTCCAGCCCGTCGCGCCAGCCGGCCCGAGTTGCCAGTGCCGCCGCCTCTTCCAGCTCACGAACAGCGTGCCGTGGTCGCCCGAGGCAGTGGTGCAGGTGAGAGAGCCCGAGGTGAGCCATTGCCTGGGCCGCGACGTCACCCGCCTGGGCGGCGGCTTGCCTGACCGTCTCGCACATCGCCCGCCACTGGGGGATATGGAGTTGCCGGGCGAGGTATCCCCGCAGTGGGTCGGCGAGGTACCACGCGATGGGATGACCGCGCTGCGCGGCGGTCGATATCGCCGAGGTGATGTTCGCCCACTCCATGTGGAACCACGCCAGGGCGGCTGCGTTGCCAGCGAAGGTGAAGCTCTGGTCAGCGACCTCGTCGGCGGATGGTGGCAGGCGCGTGTGTTGGGGATAGCGTGCCCTGGCTGCTGCCCTGGCTCGGGACAGGTACCACGTGGCGAGGCGCTCGAAGGCTGCGTCGCTCTCGTCGGCTGCCGCCAGCTCTGTCGCGAAGTGTCGTAACAGGTCATGGAGGCGGTACCGGGACGGGCTGCCTTTGTTGACCAAGCTGGCGGTGTGCAGGACGTTGAGCAGGCGCGCGGACTCCTCGTCGGAGACGTCGGCGATGGCGGCAGCCGCGCCGACGGTGTAGTCGTCGCCGGGCATGGTTCCGAGCAGGCGGAACATGCGTTGGGCAGCGACCGGCACGAGCCGGTAGGAGGACGAGAAAGCGGTACGTGCGGCGGTGTCCGGATCGCCCTCAACGACCAGCGCGCTCAGCGGGCTGCCATCGGTCAGGGCGGCGAGGAAGCTGCCGACGGTGCCGTGGCGGGTGGCGATGTTCGCGGCGGCGATGCGAAGGGCCAGCGGGAGATAGGCGCACAGCCGTGCCAGATGGGCCATCTCGGAGGGCTCGTAGGTAGCCTGCGTGCCGATTGTGGACGCCAGGAGTGACTGCGCTTCGTCCTCGGCGAGGATGTCGATCGACATGAGGTTGGCGCCGTCTCGCGCGACGAGGCCGGCCAGCCGAATGCGGCTGGTGACGATCGTGAAGGCGCCGGGGCCACCGGGCAGCAGCGGCCGTACCTGCTCGACCGAGGCGGCGTCGTCCAGGACGACCAGAGCCCGTCGGTCGGCGAGGATCGACCGCAGGAGGGCAGCCGCCTCGTCGAGATCTTCCGGCACGGAGGTCGGTGAAAGGCCGAGCGAGCGTAACATCTGGCCTAGCGCCTCGACTGTGGTCATTGTCGTCGAGGGGCGGTGCCCGCGGAGGTTGAGGTAGAGGTGGCCGTCGGGAAACCGGTCGGCGACATGGTGGGACCAGTGCAGCGCCAGGGCAGTCTTGCCGATACCCGCCGTTCCGCAAATCACGACGACCGGCGGGTCGGTGGCCGCGTTGAGCATGTCGTCGAGAATGCGGATCTCGTGCGCACGGCCAACGAATCCGGGAGCGGGCGGCGGCAACTGTCGGGGTGCCGGAGACTGGGTTGTGGCCGCGCTCGTCGATCCGTGTCGAGGTTGAGGAACCGTACCGGAGACAACATGGCTGGTGGTGAACCAGCCCAGCACATCGGCACCGTCCAAGACGCAGCGATGGAGTTCCTGGAGGGCTTTGCCCGGTTCGATCCCCAACTCGTGAGATAACGTCGTCCGTGCCCGCCGGTAGACCTCTAGCGCCTCGCCCTTTCGGTCCGCGAGGTACAGGGCGACAATCAGCAGTTGATACAGATTTTCGTTGAATGGTGCCGTCGCGGTCGCGGAGACAAGTTCCGGGATCAGCTCTCGGTGCCGGCCGAGCGTCATGTCGAGGATGAGTCGTCGCTCAAGCGCCTGGGCCTGCATCTCCTCCAGCCGACGTGCCTGAAACTGGAACGAGGGGCCGCGTAGGCCGTCCAACGCCCGCCCTCGCCACAGCCCTAGCGCCTGCCGTAGATTGTCGGCTGCCGTGCGATACTCGCCCCGACGGGTGAGTGAATCCGCCTGCCGAAGCCCCTCACGAAATCGAGCCAGGTCGAGCTGCGCAGTATCAACGTGCAAGACGTATCCGCTGCCGTTCGCCACGATACGTCCGGCATCCGCCTCGGCGGAGCAAAGAATCCGCCGCAGCGAACTCACTCGGTTCTGTACCTGTTTACGTACCGTCGACGGCGGTGACTGATCGAACCACACTGCCTCCACGAGCTGGTCAATCTGGACCACGCGGCCGGCATTCAACAGCAGCATCGCAAGTATGCCCCGCTCGCGGGGGCCACCAACCTTGACGTGCTCGTGGCCTTTGACCACCTCGACCGGCCCCAGAAGGCGGAATTCGTGTGCGGGAGCCCGTACGGCCGCACCGTCCACCCCGACGTCCACAGATTCATGCAAGGGAACACCCACTCCATTGAGGCACACTCCCCCGGAGGACCTGCATTGGCGTCTACGCCGCGAGGAGCAGTGCACGGACGGCCACGAGCAAAAGAGCCGTCATGGCCGCATTTCGATTGGCCGCGCCGCCAGGACCGGCAATACAAAGATCTAGGATGAATCGCGCCGAGGATGACGGACGACACCATCACTGACAGTTCGCAGGAGCACGGGCAAGGCTTCGTGGGCCGCCAGTGTCCCGTCATCGACGGCCTCGGAGGCCGCGTAGACCAACGCCCAAATCGATCGCTCGATCCAGGCCGATGGGGCGGTAGGGTCGATGGTGCCGTCCGCCTGGCCCCGACGGATGAGCCCGATGACCGGGCCGTCGGCTGCGGCGAACTCTGCGACGGCGGGGTGGTTGGCGACGGCGTGGTCCTCGAACAGGAACCTGACGCGGTCGCCGACCGCCAGGTAGGCGGCCACGAGTCGGTTCAGGGCGTCGAGCGGCGGTCCCTGGGTGATGGCGGCGGCCTCTGTCGCACTGACGATCTCGCCGATGCTGTGCCGGATCGCGGCAACCAGTAGATCGGCCCGGCCTGGGAAATGACGGTGCAGCGTGGCCCGATGGGTCTCCGCGCGGTCGGCGATCTCGCTCAGGGTGGCGTCGCGGTCGCGGATCCACACGGCGATTGCCGCCTCGATGATCGTCTGACGCGTGCGGCGACGTGCCGGTGATGGCACATCGGGGTCTGACTGCACATCCGGACACTAGCATGCTTCTGCGACAATGCTACTGCTTTTTGCGACACCGATGTCGCATTTTGGTCGGCGTGGATTGCTCGATCGTGACGACGAGCTGCTGTGCCCCAGGGGCCGGACCTGCCGTGGCCGGCACGGGTTTCCCCGTGCCGGCCACGTCGGTGGTGGTTCGGTTCAGCTGGCGTACGCCTCCAGTTCCCAGAGCGAGTGACCCCAGGCGGTGCCCCGGGCGGTGCCGTAGATCCGTAGGTAGCGGCCATTGGCGCCGAGTGCGGTGTGCTCGTCCACGCCGCCGTCGGCCCCGGTCACCGTCTTCACGTCGACCCAGGTGGTGCCGTCGTTCGAGGTCTGGATGCGGTACGAACTGCTGTACGCCGCCTCCCAGCTCAGCTTGACCCGACCGATCGCGGTCGGGCTGCCGAGGTCGACCCGGATCCACTGCGGGTCGGAGAACGCCGACGACCAGCGGGTGGTGAGGCTGCCGTCCACCGCCTGGGCGCCGGACATGCCGGCCCCCTCGCTGCTGGACGTCAGCGTCGGTTTGTTCAGCAGCAGGTTGGTGCCCGGCTGCGGCCCGCTGGTGCCGCCGTACACCTCGAACTCGAACAGTGAGTAGCCCCAGCCGGTGCCCCGGGTGGTGCCGGTGAGCCGGACGTACCGGCCGGAACCGGTCAGCCCGGTGAGGTCGTCCACGCCACCGTCGCCGCCGGTCACGGTGCGGATGGTGGTGAAGTTGACCCCGTCCGGCGAGGTCTGGATCTGGTACCCGCTGCCGTACGCCGCCTCCCAGGTCAGCTTGACCCGGTTGATGTCGTACGTGGCACCGAGGTCCACGTCGATCCACTGCGGGTCGCTGAACGCGCTTGACCACCGGGTGCCGAGCGCGCCGTCGAACGCGTTGGCGGCGACGAAGGCGTCCTGCACGCTGGAGGCGCGGGCCGGCTTGCCCTGAGCCAGGTTGGCGCCCGGTTCCGGGTCGGGTCCGGGCCCGCCGCCGGGGCTGGTCGAGAGGGTGAACTCGTCGATGTCGAAGTACGGTCCGGTGCCCTTGAAGACCAGGAAGAGGGTGCGGGTACCGGTCGGGGCGGTGATCCCGCCGGTGATCGTGGCGAACGTGGCGTACCCGCCGGTCGGCACCACCGTCGCTTGGCCGACAAGCGGTCCGGTGGGGGAGTCGACCCGCAGTTCGAGGGTGCCGCCGCCGTCCGCCGGGGCGCCGACCCGGGCGCTGAACGACTGGATGCCGGTCAGGTTGTACGGGTGGAACGAGATCCAGTCGTTGTTGTCGATGTACCCGATCGCCGCGCCGCCGTGGGCGCTGCCCGGGGTGACGACCTGGATGCCGGACGAGTCGCCGAAGTGCTCGGCCTGGCGCACCCGGGGCTGGAGGACGGCCTGGGTGTGTGTGGTGAGCGGTGGCTGACCGGCGCCACCGAGGTCGGTGTACTCGGCGTCGATGATGCCGAAGATGTTCGCCGCGGTGTCGTGCTCGCCGTCGACCGAGGTCTGGATGACCCCGGAACAGCCCTGCACGCTGCTGATCTGGTGGCCGTGTGAGTCGTGGCCGAGAACGTAGTTCACCTTCACCCGGGCGCAGTCGATCGGACCGTCCTGCGCGTCGGTGACCGTGACGGAGAACGGTATGGCGTCCCCGAAGGAGAACGTGGACCCGTTCAGCGGCGTGTTCACGGTGACCACCGGGGCGCTGTTGCCGACAGTGATGACGGTGCTCGCGGTACCGACCTTGCCGGTGCTGTCCCGAACCGTCAGGGTCGGTCGGAAGGTGCCGTTCGCGGTGTAGGTGAACGTGGGGTTCGCCGTGGTCGAGTCGGTGGTGCCGTTGTTGTCGAAGTCCCAGGCGTAGGTGAACGGGTCGCCGTCCGGGTCGAGCGTGCCGGCCGACGAGAACCGCACGGTCAGCGGTGCGACGCCGCTGGTCGGGGTGGCCGAGACGATCGCCCGTGGGGCTCTGCCCTCGCGGGCGTACTCGATCCGGTAGAGGGCCGAGTTGGCGTCGCCGTTGAACCAGCCGGTGCCGTAGTCGAGCACGTAGAGCGCGCCGTCCGGGCCGAACTCCAGGTCCATGACCTGGGTGCCGGTCCACGGGAACGGGTTGATCTTCAACGGCTGGCCGGCCGAGTCGAGCTTGATGTTCTTGATCCAGCGGCGGCCGAACTCACCGGCGAAGTACGTCCCGTCGTAGTACTCCGGGAACGCCACGTCGGAGGTGTTGTCCGGATCGAACCGGTACACCGGGCCGCCCATGGGGGACAGACCGCCACCGGTGAACTCCGGCGGGGAGCCGGAACCGCCGTACGGCAGCCAGGCCGGGACGGCCGGCGGCAGCTGGGTCAGACCTGTGTTGTTCGGCGAGTTGTTCACCGGCCCGTTGGCGCAGTCGAACTTCGGACCAGACGGGCCGGACGGGAAGGTGTAGTCGTTGTAGGCGTCGTTGCGGGCAGTGCAGTACGGCCAGCCGTAGAAGCCCGGCTTGTCGATCCGGGCGAACTCCACGTTGCCCGCCGGGCCCCGGTTCGGGTCGGCGGTGCCCGCGTCCGGACCGTAGTCGCCCAGGTAGACGACGCCTGTCTCCTTGTCCACGCTCATCCGGAACGGGTTCCGGAAGCCCATCGCGTAGATCTCCGGGCGGGTCCGCGCGGTGCCCGGCGCGAACATGTTCCCGGCCGGGATGGTGTACCCGCCGGCCGCACTCGGCCTGATCCGCAGCACCTTGCCGCGCAGGTCGTTGGTGTTGCCCGCGGTGCGTTGGGCGTCGAAGGCCGGGTTGCGGCCGGCCCGCTCGTCGATCGGGGTGAAGCCGCTCGACTCGAACGGGTTGGTGTCGTCGCCGGTGGACAGGTACAGGTTGCCGGCCGCGTCGAAGTCCATGTCGCCGCCGACGTGGCAGCACATGCCCCGGCTGGTCGGCACGTCCAGGATCAGGGTCTCGCTGGCCAGGTTGATGGTGTTGTCCGCGTTGGCGGTGAACCGGGACAGCCGGTTCACGCCGTCCCACCGGGCGAAGTCCGCCGGCGTACCGGTGGTCGGCGCCCCGCCACCTGGGGTGTCCAGCGGTGGCGCGTAGAAGACGTACACCCAGCGGTTGGTGGCGAAGTTCGGGTCGACCTTGATGCCCTGTAGACCCTCCTCGTCGCCGGTGTAGACCGGCAGCGTGGCGGCGACCTTTGTGTTGCCGGCCGCGTCGGTGTGCCGGATGACGCCGTTACGGGAGGTGTGGAACACGCCCCGGTCCGGCAGCACGGTGAGGCTCATCGGCTCGCCCGTCTCGGCTGCGCCCTTTGCCAGCTCGACCTGCTGGAAGTTGCTGGTCACGGTGCCGCCACAGTCGGCCTCGGCCGCGCCGGCCGCGCTCATGATGCCGCCGAGCAGGTGGGTACGGAAGTTCGGTTCGGCGTACGACTCGTCGGTGTGCCCGAGGCCGGTGTACCAGGCCCGGCCGCCGGAGTAGTTGTGGCACCAGGAGATCGGGTGGTCGTACCCGTTGCCGCCGCCGGTGTAGGTGCTCTCGTCCAGGGTGGCGAGCACGTGCACGCTGCCGCGGGGGTTGGTGCGGTAGTTGTACCACTCGTCCAACCGGGTCCAGCGCTGCGGCAGCGTGGCGGTGGACGGGTGGACCTGGTCGGCGACCTTGATGGTCGCGGTCTGGTTGGCCGGATGCGAGGCGAAGTACGCCCCGACCAGCCCGCCGTACCAGGGCCACTCGTACTCGGTGTCGGCGGCCGCGTGCACGCCCACGTACCCGCCGCCGCCCTGGATGTACCGCTCGAACGCGGCCTGCTGGCTGGCGTTGAGCACGTCACCGGTGGTGGACAGCCAGATCACCGCGGCGAACCGGTCCAGGTTGGCGTCGGTGAACTGGGCCGCGTCCTCGGTGGTCTCGACGGTGAACCCGTTGGCCGCGCCGAGCTGCTGGATGGCGGCGATGCCGGGGACGATGGATCCGTGCCGGAATCCGGCGGTCTTGCTGAATACCAGCACGGTGAACGGTGCGGCGCTGGCCGCGGGTGGCACCGCGACGACGCCGCCGGCCACGAGGACCGCGCTCAGTACGGCGCCGAGCCACGATCTCAGAGATCTGCGCACGGTGGTCGTCCTTTCGAGGACGGCGTGCGCCGATCACGCCTGGTGGGGTGGAGGTGGTGGAGCCGAGCATGCTCGCGGCCCGCTCAACGCGCCGTCGCCGGTGCGAGCGTGAGGCATGTGCATACATCGTTGCGGCTGCGTCACGGGCGCGTCAAGCTCTCCAGCCAACTTCGTGAGAGCGTTATCTCGGCAGGTCAGGGCTGACTGGCGAATCCCGTCGCGGGGCCCGTTCAGGGAAGGGTGAAGTCCAGGCGGGTGACCTGGTCGGCGGTCACGGTCGCGGTCTGTGGCGCGCTGTGCTGCTCGCCGCTGCTGACCACGATCTCGTACCGGCCCGGCGGAAGTCGCCACTCGTAGCGGCCGGCGTCCCCGGTCAGGACGCCGATCTCGGGGATCGCCGGTGCCGGCTCGTCAAGGGGAGTGACCTGCACGGACGCTTGACGCACCGGGTCACCCGCCGGGGTGGTGACGGTGCCGGTCACGGTGCCGGCCGGGTTGGTGCGACCCGGCGGGGGCGGTGGCCCGTCGTCGGAGACCGGGTCGTCTCCGCCGAACGCCAGCAGGCTCGCCCCGATCAGCAACGGGGCGGCGATCAGCAGTGCGAGCACCCCGAGGCGCTTACGGCTCATGACTGCCTCCTCATTGGCGATGACGGACAGTAACTGGGACGCACCCCAGGTGGTGACGGTTCCGTGCGGGTGGGCGGCTGCTCGCCGGCCCACCCGCACGGGCAATTCGGGTCAGCTGTTGCGCCAGGTGATCAGATTGTTGAACACGCTCTCCGTGATGCGGGTGCCGTGGTTGTTTGTGGAGTGTGGCGAGGAGCCGTGCAGGCCGTACGCGTGGATCGCCATCACACACTGCCCGACGCACCACGAACTGCCGGCGGCCCGGGTCTGGTAGACCGGACTGCCGCTCTGGCAGCCGAACGTGTCGTTCTGGTAGAACACCTGCCGAGCGTGGGTGACCGCGACGGTCTGCCCGGCGTGCCGCCACTGCTGGCCGAAGGTCTTGTCGCACGGGTAGCCGCTGACGGTGGTCGCGGTGCCGGTGAGCGAGGCGCTCTGCCACCACATGCCGAACCAGCCGGTGCTGTTGCCGGCGGCGCAGCTCAGCCGGATGGCCCCGTAGTCGTACGTCTCGTCGCCGCTCTGGGTCCAGCCGGTGACCGAGAGGAGCTGGGTGGCGGTGCACGTGCCGTACGGCGTCGACGCCCCGTTGCGTCCCGGGATGATCTGGAAGTCCCCGCGTGGGTAGAAGTTGTTGCCTCCGCCGCCGTTCTGGCCGCCGCCCGGGTGCACGCAGTGCCCGGCGGTGGCGATGATGCTCGGGCCGTAGAGCCAGCCGGTGCAGCCCCAGGTGCTGCCGTTGGTGGTGCGGACGATCTGCACGATGGCGCTGGACGGGAAGACGGTGGTCGGGTCGACCCTGCCCCGGTTGTCGGTGCCGATGACGCTCTGGATGCCGATCGAGTCCCCGTCGGGCGCGGCGGGACGGCCGCCGGCATCGAACCGGCTGCCGCCCGGCCCGGCCTTGCCGGTGCCGATCGATCCGGAGGCGCCGGAACCCCGTACCCCATCGATGCCGCGCTGCACGGTGGGCAGCGCGACGGCGGCGGGTACGGCGCCCGAGTCGGCGACCGCGCCGTGCACGTCGGCGCGGGCGGTTGCGGTCGGGGCTTGGCCGGTCGGCGCGGCGGTGGCCGGTGCGGCGGCGAGCGCCGACGCCAGGACGGCGGTGATCCCGATCGCGAGGATGCTCCTCGGTCGGGTTCTGCTGGGCGGTGTGGACGTCACGAGAGCCCTCCTCATCGAAGCTGGACGCTTCCGATGGGCAAGCTATATCGACCAGGTTGATCCACACTCGTGTGTGTCTGTCCGTCGACACCGCTACGTTCAGTTTCGGACAGATTGCGCAACGTACCGGCGTGGCGCACCGCCGGGCGAGTCAGATCGACTGGCCGGCGACGACCGACAGGAGCCGGAGCTTGTGGTGGCTCTCGCTGCCCGGGACGGCGGTGAAGACCTGCAACAGCTGCGACTGGTCGGGGTCGACGAGGACCTGGCAGTGCAGTTCGAGCAGCCCGACCTCCGGGTGCTGGATGCGCTTGGGCGCGCAGTACGCCCCGGCGACGGGATGCGCGCGCCACAGCTCGGCGAACTCGGGGCTCCGGGTGAGCAGGGCGTGCACGATCTCACCGGCTCGCGAGTCGCGACCGTCACGGGTGTACGCGCGATGCAGGTCAGCGGCGATGGTGCGGCTCTGCGCGGGATGATCCTGTTCGGGGTGGAGGCGTCGGGTGTCCGGATCGGTGAACCAGCGGTAGTGCAGGCTGCGGGCCAGCCCGGTGTGCCGGGTCTCGTCGCCGAGCAGCGCGCTGGCCAGCCGGGTCTGTGTCAGGGTCTCACCGAGGTCGCTCACCACCTGGGCGGCGACGTCGCCGAGGCCGTCGAAGACGCGCATCATGCCGGGGTTGACGTGGTCGTTGCGCCGGATCCGCTGCGGCGCGGGGTATCCACCGAGCCGGAACAGGTGATCCCGTTCCGCCACGGACAGCCGCAGTCCTCGGGCGATCGAGGCGAGCATCTGCTCCGACGGGCGCGGGCCGCGCTGCTGCTCGATCCGGCTGTAGTAGTCGGCCGACATGTCGCTGAGGGCGGCGACCTCCTCGCGGCGAAGCCCGCCGGTACGCCGTCGGCGGTGCCCACGGGGCAACCCGACGTCCTCGGGCTGTAGTGCCTCGCGTCGGCTCCGCAGGAACTCGGCGAGTCGAGCGCGGTCCATGACGGCTCCTCCTGCTTCCCACCGCCGGTGCGCGGTCTCCAACTGCCCAACAACCGCAGGTCCGGGGCTGTTTCCCAGGCTGGCACGAGCTGGCACGGGGCAGCCAGGTGCTGGTTGTCCGGGGATCGGGGCAGCCGACCGGCGACCTGCCAGCCACGGATCGGCTGTGCCTGGTTGGCCCCGGGTGACCAGCCAAGACTCGGATCCATGACGACCAACACCCACACGCCCACCGGACACTGGATCAACGGTGGGGTGGCCTCCGCCGGATCCGTCCAGACCATCACCGTCAGCAACCCCGCCACCGGGGAGATCGTCGCCGAGGTGCCCGCCGGCACCGCCGCAGACGTGGACCGGGCGGTCGCCGCAGCGCGGGCCGCCTTCCCCGGCTGGTCGGCCACCCCACCCGTCGAGCGCGCCGCCGTGCTGCGACGCATCAGCGCGGGCCTGCGCGAGCGGAGCGAGGAGATCGCCGCGGCGATCACCGCCGAGATGGGTTCGCCGCTGAGCATGTCCCGGACCGCCCAGGTCGGCTTCCCGATCGCGGTCGCCGATTCGTTCGCCACGTTGGCCGGAGACTTCGAGTGGACCGAGGAGGTCGGCAACTCGCTGATCGTCCGCGAGCCGATCGGTGTGGTGGGGGCGATCACTCCCTGGAACTTCCCGTTGCAGCAGATCGTGTCGAAGCTGGCGCCCGCCCTGATCGCGGGCGACACGGTGGTGTTCAAGCCGTCGGAGGTGGCGCCGCTGACCGCGCGGATCCTCGCCGAGGTGACCGCCGAGGCGGGTCTGCCGGCCGGCGTGTTCAACGTGGTCTACGGCACGGGCGACGTCGTCGGTGAGGCGATCTCGGCGCATCCGGACATCGACATGATCTCCTTCACCGGCTCCACCAGGGCCGGGCGGCGCATCTCGGCCGTCGCCGCCGAGACCGTCAAGCGGGTCGCGCTCGAACTCGGTGGCAAGGGTGCTCTCGTGATCCTCGGCGACGCCGACCTGCCCCGGGCGGTGGAGACCGGGGTGATGATGGCGTTCGCCAACGGCGGCCAGGTCTGCGGCGCGTGGCCACGGATGCTGGTGCCGGCGTCGCGCCAGGACGAGGTCGTGCGCCTGGCGGTGGCTGCCGCGGCCCAGTATCCGGTCGGGGATCCGCGCGACGAGACCACCCGGATCGGCCCGATGGCGTACGAGGCCCACCGGCGCAAGGTCAACAGCTACATCGAGCGGGGTGTCGCCGACGGGGCGAAACTCGTGTTCGGTGGTCCCGGCCGGCCCGACGGGCTGGAGCAGGGGGCCTACGTGCGGCCGACCATCTTCGCCGAGGTCGACCCGAACTCCACCGTCGCCCAGGAGGAGATCTTCGGCCCGGTCCTGACCATCATCGGGTACGCCGACGAGGACGAGGCCGTGGAGATCGCCAACGGCACGATGTACGGCCTCACTGCCGGCGTCTTCGGCGAGCCCGGGCACGCGCTCGCCGTCGCCCGTCGACTGCGGGCCGGTCAGGTCGACGTCAACGGTGGCCACTGGAACCCGTACGCCCCGTTCGGTGGCTACAAGCAGTCCGGCAACGGCCGTGAGTTCGGCCGGGCCGGTCTGGAGGAGTTCCTGGAGACCAAGTCCATCCAGCGCTGACCGGGGGCCGCCGTGGCCGGGAGGAACGTCGTGTTTCTCCCGGCCACGACAGGGTGACAACGGTGGTTCAGGCGGCGACGGCCTGCTCCGAGTACCTCCACAGGCGCTCCGCCGCCGCCGGGTCGAGGGCGTGCGGGGCGACCCCCGCCTCGGCCTCCTCCGGCACCGGCGTCACCTCGGCCTCCTGGTTGTCCTCGAAGTACCGCCCGGTGACGCCCTCGACGAGGGGCGAGGCGGCCAGCAGGACCGAGGTCGAGGCGCCCTGCTCGGGCGTCTTGTAGTAGTCCAACGGCACGCGGTTGCCGGCCTCGTCGAGCACCCCGAAGGCTCGCATCGTCTCGTCGTCGAGATGCCGCTGGAGGTTGGTCAGGATGTAGCCGGGATTGGCGGCGTTGGCGACGATTCCGTCGTCCGCCCAACGGTTGGCGATGCCGACGGCGAACAGCACCGTCGCGGTCTTCGACTGGCCGTACGCCGACCAACGGTCGTACGCGCGCTGCTCGAAGTGCGGATCGGCGAAGTCGAAGGGTGCCCGCAGGTGCGCACCCGAACTGACCAGGACGACACGGGCCGAACCGGCGGCGCGGAGGTTGTCGTGCAGGCCGGTGACGAGCGCGAAGTGCCCGAGGTGGTTGGTGGCGAGTTGCGCCTCCCAGCCCTGAGCGGTGAGTTCACGGTTCGGCACGGCCATGATCCCGGCGTTGGCGATGACGGCATCCACGGGTCCCTGCCAGTCCGCCACGAAGGCGGCGACCGAGGTCAGGTCGGACAGGTCCAGCGGGGCGGCGTGGGCCGAGCCCGAGCGGGCTGAGATCTCCTCGACCAGGTCGGCTGCGGCGGCGGGGCGACGGATGGCGATGGTCACCTCCGCCCCGGCGCCGACCAGGGCGCGTACGGTCTCGGTGCCGAGGCCGGAGGCGCCGCCGGTGACGATGATCCGGCGGTCGGTGAGGTCGACGCCGTCCAGTACCTCCGCAGCTGTCGTCCGGGGCCCGAACGGGGTGACGACCCGGGAGCGGGTCTTCGTGTTGTCGTCCATGACGGCAACGTTAGGTTCCCCAGGTCGGACGTACTATGGTTTTACGTCCAGTTATCTTTAGTGTAAGTCCAGGGGGTAGGGTGGACCCGCTGCACGACGTGCTGACTCTTGTCGGCGCCACCGGCCACCTCTCCGCCAGTATGGAGGCGGGCGGCAGCTGGGCGGTCGAGTTCGAGGCACCTGCGGGAATCAAGTTCAACGCGGTCCGCCGGGGGCGTTGCTGGCTTCGCCTCGACGGGTCCGCCGACTCGCTGCCCCTCGTGGCCGGCGACTGCTACCTGCTGACCCGTGCCCGGCCGTACACCCTGTTCAGTGACCCGGAGGCGGTCCCGGTGCCGGCGGGACCGATCTTCCTGGCGGCGACGGGCGGGGTGGCCCGGGCCGGGACGGGCGACGACTTCGCAGCCGTCGGCGGTGCGTTCCACTTCGGCGAACGGGCCCGCCCGCTGCTGCTCGACGCCCTGCCCCCGGTGGTCCACGTGCCCGGGACGGCCGCCGAGGCCGCCACCCTGCACTGGGCCATCGACCAGGTCGACCGGGAACTACGACAGCAGCGGGTCGCCGCCGGCCTCGTCGCCGAGCACCTCGCTCTCGTCATGCTGATCCAGATGCTCCGCCACCATCTCGCCGGTGCCGCCGGATCGGCCACCGGCTGGCTGGCCGGCCTCGGTGACCCGGTGGTCGCCGTGGCGCTGCGGGAGCTGCACCAGCGGCCGGCACACCAGTGGACGGTGGCGGAGCTGGCCCGGGCCGCTTCGGTCTCCCGCTCGACCCTGGCGGCACGGTTCAGGGCGGTGGTCGGCCGAGCCCCGCTGGAGTACCTCACCGATTGGCGGGTGGAACTCGCCGCCGACCGGCTCCGCCGGACCGACGACACCCTGGCCCGCATCGCGCAACTCGTGGGCTACGGCTCCGAGAGCGCCCTCAGCGTCGCCTTCAAGCGCGTCACCGGCCACTCGCCGCGTGCCTACCGCCGCCTCGCTCGGCCCCGCTGACGCCGGGAGTCAGCAGACCCGAGCTGCGGTGGGGACGGCGTCCGGGCCGTCCTGTTCGACGGCGCAGAGGTTGGTGAGGGTGGTCTCGGCGATGTTGTGCAGGCCGTCCTCGGTGAAGAACGCCTGGTGCCCGGTGATGAGCACGTTGGGGAAGGTGGTGAGACGGGCGAAGTCGTCGTCACCGAGGACCCGTTCGGAGCGGTCCTCGAAGAACAGGTCGCTCTCCTCCTCGTACACGTCGAGGCCGAGGTAGCCGATCCGGCCGCTCTTGAGGCCATTGATCACGGCCCGGGTGTCGACCAGCGCACCTCGACCCGTGTTGATCAACATGACGCCCTCGCGGAGCAGGGCGATGCGTTCGGCGTCGATCAGGTGCTGGGTGTCCGGAGTGAGCGGGCAGTGCAGGGTGACGATGTGGGACTCGGCGAGCAACTGCTCCAGCGGCACGTACTCCACGCCGGCGGCGCGGGCCGCGTCGTTCGGGTACGGGTCGCTGGCCAGCACCCGGCAACCGAAACCCGCCATGATCTGGGCGACGCAGACACCGATCCGCCCGGTGCCGACGATGCCCACCGTACGGCCGTGCAGGTCGAAGCCGAGCAGGCCGGCGAGGGCGAAGTTGTGTTCGCGTACCCGGTTGTAGGCCCGGTGGATCTTGCGGTTCAGGGCGAGGATCAGGCCGGCGGTGTGCTCGGCCACCGCGTGCGGCGAGTACTCCGGCACCCGCACCACGGTCAGGCCCAGTTTGCGGGCGGTGACCACGTCGACGTTGTTGAAACCGGCCGAGCGCAGCGCCACCACCCGGACGCCGACCTCGGCGAGCTGGTCGAGCACCTCGGCGCAGAGGTCGTCGTTGACGAAGGCGCAGACCGCGTCCGACCCCTCGGCGAGCCGGGCGGTCTGTGCGGTGAGCCTCGGCTCCAGGAAGGTCAGCTCATGACCGGCTGCGGCGTTCGCCTCGGTGAGGAACGTCCGGTCGTACGGCTTGGTGCTGAACACTGCCACTCGCATGGGCCACCTCCACCGTCCACGCTAAGGCCGGACACCGGCCCAGGGACAGGGTCCGACGACCCGTCAGGTCAACTGGGCGTCGATCTCGGTGAGCTCCTCGGCGGTCAGGTCGAGGTTCTCCACCGCGGCGATGTTGGCCTCCAGCTGCGGCACGCTGCTGGCACCGATGATGAGGCTGGTCATCCGAGGGTCGCGCAGTGCCCAGGCGAGCGCGAGCTGCGCGAGGGACTGGCCCCGGCGCTGGGCGATGGCGGCCAGCCCCCGGATGGTGGCCAGTCGCTGCTCGTTCACATCGCTCTCGTTCAGGAAGACGCTGGTGCGGACCCGGGAGTCGGCCGGGATGCCGTCGAGGTAGCGGTCGGTGAGCAGACCCTGGGCCAGCGGGCTGTAGGCGATGCAGCCGGCACCGACCCGCTCCAGCGTGTCGAGCAGCCCGTCCTGCTCGGTCCACCGGTTGAACATCGAGTACGCGGGCTGATTGATCAGCAACGGGGTGCCCAGGTCGCGCAGAACCGCCGCGGCCCGCTCGGTCTGCTCCGAGGTGTAGTTGGAGATGCCGACGTAGAGGGCCTTGCCGGAGCGGACGGCGGCGTCGAGGGCCCCCATCGTCTCCTCCAGCGGGGTGTCCGGGTCGTACCGGTGGCTGTAGAAGATGTCGACGTAGTCCAGGCCGAGCCGGCGCAGCGACTGGTCGAGCGAGGCGATCAGATTCTTACGGGAACCCCACTCGCCGTACGGACCGGGCCACATCAGGTAGCCGGCCTTGCTGGAGATGACCAGCTCGTCGCGGTACGGCTTGAGGTCACCGGCGAGCATCCGGCCGAAGTTCTCCTCGGCGGAACCGGGCGGCGGTCCGTAGTTGTTGGCCAGGTCGAAATGGGTGACGCCAAGGTCGAAGGCGCGCCGGACGATGTCGCGCTGGCGCTCGACGGGGCGGTCCGGCCCGAAGTTGTGCCACAGGCCGAGCGAGATCGCGGGCAGCCGGAGCCCGCTGGCTCCGCTGCGTCGGTAGGGCATCTGGTCATAGCGCGTGTCGGCGGCGAGGTAGGTCACGATCATGACCATAGCCCGAGGTCCGGTCGTTGAGTCGAGCTGCGGCCGTGGTGCGCCGCGACGGGTAGCGTCGACCCATGCGTTACGTGCGGCTCGACACCCCGAAGCCCCTGTCCAGGATCGGCCTCGGTACGTGGCAGTTCGGTTCCCGGGAGTGGGGGTACGGCCCGGACTACGAACGGCTGGCGGCGACCATCGTCCGGCGCGCCGTCGAGCTGGGCGTGACTCTCTTCGACACCGCCGAGGTCTACGGCTTCGGTCGCAGCGAACGGCTCCTCGGTGCGGCGCTGGCCGCCGACCGGGACAAGGTCGCTGTCGCCACCAAGATCCTGCCGGTGCTGCCGGTCGCGTCGGTGGTGCAGCAGCGGGCGGTCGCCTCGGCTGCTCGGCTCGGCGTCACCAGCATCGACCTCTACCAGGTGCACCAACCCAACCCGGTGGTCAGCGACCAGCGGACCATGCGCGGGATGCGCGCGTTGCAGGACGTCGGTCTCGTCGCCGAGGTCGGGGTGAGCAACTACAGCCTGCGGCGCTGGCAGGTGGCGGAGACGGCGCTGGGCCGGCGGGTGCTCAGCAACCAGGTCCGCTACAGCATGCTGGACCGCAAACCGGAGGAGGATCTTCTCCGGTACGCCGAGCAGGCCGGTCGGTTGGTCATCGCGTACAGCCCGCTGGCACAGGGCTTTCTCTCCGGGCGGTACGACGCGAACCATCCGCCGGTCGGCGCGATCCGGCGGGCCAACCCGTACTTCCTGCCGGAGAACCTGGAACGCGGCAGCGCGCTGATCGAGACGCTGCGCCAGGTGGCCGCCGCGCACGACGCGACGCCGAGTCAGATCGCCCTGGCGTACGTGCTGCGTCACCCTAACGTGGTGGCGATTCCCGGTGCGTCCAGCGTGGAGCAGATGGAGCGGAACGCCGCCGCCGCGGAGATCGATCTGACCGAGGACGAGTACGCCGCACTTGTCAACGCGGCCCGTGCGTTCCGACCGGTCACCGGACTGGCCGCGATACCGAAGTTCGTCAGGTCCCGGGTACGCGGCTGACCGTGCGGCCGATGTGGCGGTGACCGGCGGGCGGGGCATCGGCATCATGAGGCGATGGAAGCTCCCGCGCCGCTGCGTCCGTTGGTCGCCGGCTCCACCTGGCGGCGCGGCGTGTTCCTGTTGCTCGGTGGCGTGCTCGCGCTGCCGTACGCATTGCTGCTGGTGGCTTTCGCGCAGATGTTCGCCACCTCCGGGGTGCCCCGGCCACTGGTCCTGGTGCTGCTCGTGCCGGCGGCCACCATCGCCGTCGTACCGATCTTCCTCGGCGGTAGCCGCGCGCTGGAGATCGCGGCGGTCCGTGGGCTGCTCGGGGTCGAGTTGCCCGAGCCGCTGCCCGGCCACCGACTCGACCGGGAGACCCGGTTGCGCGCCGCGCTCTGGATCGGACTGCACCTGATCAGCGGCGCGCTGGTGGTGGCCGCGCTGTTCAGCGCGGTGCCGATGGCGCTGGCGTTCATCGCCGCTCAGGCGGGTGTGGACGTCGGGATGACCGGTGCCGAGCGGTTCGGGCCGCTCGACGGCCGGGACGGCGGCTGGTTGAGCCTCGTCGGAGTGCTTGTGCTCGACGCCCAGCCGGACCTGCGGGTCGTCGCCGAGGCCGCAGACGGTGCGGAGGTACCGCCGCTGGTCGCCCGGCACCGCCCACAGGTGGTGCTGATGGACGTGCGAATGCCCAGGATCGACGGCATCCAGGCCACCCGGCGTCTGCTGGCCACCTCCGCCGAGCCGCCCCGGGTGCTGGTCATCACCACCTTCGCCAACGACGAGTACGTCTACGACGCGCTGCGCGCCGGGGCGAGTGGTTTCCTGCTCAAGCGGGCCCGGCCGGCCGAGGTGGTGGCGGCGGTACGGGTGGTGGCGCGCGGTGAGTCGCTGCTCTTCCCGACCGCGATCCGGCGGCTGGTCGGGGCGTACGGGCGGCGGAACGCCGACGGGCTGCGGGCGGCCCGGCTCACCGAACGGGAGGGCGAGGTGCTGCGGCTGATGGCCGCCGGACTGTCCAATCCGGAGATCGCCGCCCGCCTCGTGGTGGGTGTCGAGACGGTGAAGACCCACGTCGGCAACGTGCTGACGAAGCTCGGGGTGCGTGACCGCACCCAGGCGGTGATCGCCGCGTACGAGTCGGGGTTCGTCACACCCGCCGGCTGAGCTTCCCCCACGCGGGGGAGACGGTTCACCGCCGTACGGGAGGGCAGGGCGGGTGACCCGGCCGAGGCTGGGTTCATGACAAACGTAGCCCTACCCGAGCACCGTGGGACGACCCATCGTCCCGGCCTGCTCGCCCCACTTGCCGCCGGTTGGCTCGGGCTGTGGGGCCTGCTCGCCCTGGTGGCGGCCATCACCGGCACCGGCTACCCGTTCGGTGCCAACGATCCGCACCTCGACTCGACACTGCTCCGGCTGCTCCCGACGGACGCCGGGCCGTCGTTCTTCGCCGGGATGCTGCTCACCGCCGTGGCGCTGGTCCTGGCCAGTCGCCGAACCACGCCCACCGGCCCGCTGCGGATGCTGCTGCTCGCTTACGGCTGGACCGTGGCGTTCGTGCTGGCCGTGGTGGTGCCCGGCTTGCAGGTGCTGGCCCTGCTCGGCTACGCGCCGATGCTGCTGGTCGGTGCACCCTTCGGTTGGCCACCTGTGGATTACGCAGACGTGTTCACCTGGGCGCTTACCGCTCGCGTCGCCGCGATGTGCGGCGGGGTGCTGTTGAGCGGGGTGCTGCTGAGGTGGCAGCGGCGTACCGCCGGTTGCTGTGTGGGGTGTGGCCGCGACGGCACCGACCGGGGCTGGACCACCCCGGCGGCCGCGGCCCGCTGGGGCCGGTGGGCCGTCTGGGTCGCGGCGGTGATTCCCGTCGGGTATGCGCTGACCCGGTTCGCCTGGCTGGCCGGCATCCCGCTCGGCCTCTCGCCGGAGGATCTCGCCGAGTTGCGGGAGAGCGGCGCGGTCTGGGCGGGGGTCGGGCTGGGCGCTTTCGCCACCGTCGGCTCGGTGCTGACTCTGGGGCTGGTACAGCGCTGGGGTGAGCGGTTCCCGCGCTGGATGGTGGGGCTGGCCGGTCGGCCGGTGCCGGTGCGGCTGGCCGTGATCCCGGCGACGGTGGTCGCGGTGCTGGCCACCGCCGCCGGCCTGAACGCGCTCAGCGTCCCCGAGTTCTGGCAGGCCGGTCGCGGGCTCAGCGCGGCCGGTCTCCCGCTGATGTTCTTCCCGCTCTGGGGGCTCGCGCTCGGCGCCGCGACGTACGCGTACCACCTGCGTCGTCGGGGCGTCTGCGGTCGCTGCAACCTGGGGTGACCGGTGGCCCGGTCCGTCGTCCGACACGGGGGTGGGCGGCGGACCGGGCTGTCACGGCAGGTCGCGGGCGTAGCAGACGGATAGCGGTTCGCCCTGGTACGGCCCGAAGTTGTCGATGCGCCGGTAGCCCTCCCGCTCGTAGAAGCGCATCGCGTCGGGCTGGGCGGTGCCGGTCTCCAGCAGCAGGGTACGTACCCCGGCGTCGCGGGCGGCCTGTTCCAGGGCGCGCAGGATGGCGGTCGCGACGCCGGTGCCCCGGGCCGGCGGGCTGACGTACATCCGTTTGATCTCGGCGGAACCGGCAGCGAGGAAGCGCAGGCCGCCGCAGCCCACGGCGGTGCCGCCGGGGTCTCGGGCGATCAGGAAGACGCTCACCGTCTCGGCCGTGGGCTCCTCGCCCGGCTCGTGGTCGTCACAGCCGTAGCGGGCGTCGAGTTCGGTCCGCTGGGCGGCGCGGAGCCGGACGGCGTCGGTCGACTCCCAGGGTTCGCGATCGATGGAGAGCACCACCGCCTCCTCCTCATCCAGGCAGAGTTCATGATCATGCCAGGTCGACAGGGGTCGACGGCGGCAGGTGCGCGCTAGCGTGGGCGGGGTGAGTGAGTCTTCGTCTGTTTCGCCGCTCCCGCCGGCCGACCTGCCCGCCACGCTCGGTGCGCTGCGCGCCGGGCACCGCTACCGCACCGTCAAGCAGGAGCTGCGCGACAACCTGCGGGCCCGGATGCGGGATGGCGCGCCGCGGTTCGCCGGCATCGTCGGGTACGACGACACCGTGTTGCCGGAGGTGGAGCGGGCGCTGCTCGCCGGGCACGACATGGTGCTGCTCGGCGAGCGGGGCCAGGGCAAGACCCGGCTGATCCGGTCGCTGGTGACGCTGTTGGACGAGTGGACGCCGGTGATCGCCGGCTCGGTGCTCAACGAGCACCCGCTGCACCCGGTCACCCCGGCGTCGCGGGCGCTGGTCGCCGAGGCCGGCGACGACCTGCCGGTGGGCTGGCTGCACCGCTCGATGCGTTACGGGGAGAAGCTGGCCACCCCGGACACCAGCGTGGGCGACCTGATCGGCGACGTGGACCCGGTCCGGCTGGCTCAGGGGCGTACGCTCGGCGACCCCGAGACGATCCACTTCGGGCTGGTGCCGCGTACCAACCGGGGCATCTTCGCGGTCAACGAGCTGCCCGACCTGGCCGAGCGGATCCAGGTGGCGCTGCTCAACGTGCTGGAGGAGCGGGACATCCAGGTACGCGGCTACCAACTGCGGCTGCCGCTGGACCTGCTGCTGGTGGCCAGCGCCAACCCGGAGGACTACACCAACCGGGGTCGGATCATCACGCCGCTCAAGGACCGCTTCGGCGCGGAGATCCGCACCCACTACCCGACCGACCTGGAGTTGGAGCTGGCCCTGATCCGGCAGGAGGCCGACCTGGTCGCCGAGGTGCCGGAGCACGTGCTGGAGGTGCTGGCCCGGTTCGCCCGGGCGGTACGCGAGTCGCCGTCGGTGGACCCACGTTCCGGTGTCTCCGCCCGGTTCGCCATCGCCGCCGCGGAGACCGTCGCCGCCGCCGCGCTGCGCCGGGCGTGCCTGCTGGGCACCGACTCGGAACTGCCGTCGGCCGAGGCGGTGGCGCGGGTGGGCGACGCGGTGTCGGTGACGTCGACGCTGCGCGGCAAGGTGGAGTTCGAGAGCGGCGAGGAGGGCCGGGAGGTCGAACTTCTCGGTCACCTGCTGCGTACCGCCACCGCCGAGACGTTCCGGGCCCGACTGGCCGGGCTGGACCTGTCCGGCTTCACCGCGCTGGTCGAGGAAGGGCAGGCGGTCGAGACCGGGGAGTTGGTGTCGGCGGCTGACCTGCTGCGTCAGGTGGGCACGGTGCCGGGGCTGGCCAAGGTGCTCGACCGGCTCGGGATCGGCGACGCGCCGACCACCGGGCAGGCCGCGGCGGCAGTCGAGTTCGTGCTCGAAGGGCTGTATCTGAGCCGCCGGCTGGGCAAGGACATCACCGACGGCGGGCGGACCCGCTACGGCGGCCGGGACTGAGATGGCCGGCAACCGGTTCCGGTACGGGCAGTGGCGCGGCGGCCCCGATCCGCTCGCGCCCCCGTACGACGTGCAGGCCGCGGTGGACCAGGTCGGCGCGGAGGTGCTGGCCGGCGGCAGCCTCCGGGACGCGCTGCGGGATCTGCTGCGCCGGGGCCCGCAGGGCCGCGGTGGGCTGGACGGGCTGACCGCCCGCGCCCGCCGGCTGCGCCGCGAGGCGTTGCGCCGGGGTGAACTCGACGGAGCGGTGACCCGGGCGCGGGCGCTGCTCGATCAGGCGCTGGCCGCCGAGCGGGACGAGTTGGCCCGCCGCGACGACGAGGCGGCCCGGTTCGCCGAGACGGTGCTTGACGACCTGCCCCGCTCGACCGCGCAGGCGGTGCGGGACCTGTCCGACTACCGGTGGGCGAGCGACGAGGCCCGGCAGACCTACCAGCGGATCCTCGACGGGCTGCGCGACGACGTGCTCGGCCAACGCTTCGCCGGGCTGCGCGACTCGGCGCGGCTGGCCGGTGACCCGGCGGTGCAGGAACAGGTCGCCGAGATGATGCGGGACCTCAACGCCCTGCTGGCCCGGCACGCCCGCGCCGAGGACACCACCGACGCGTTCGCCGAGTTCATGCGCCGGCACGGCGACTTCTTCCCGGAACACCCGCGCGACGTGGACGAACTGATCGACATTCTGGCCCGCCGATCGGCGGCCGGCCAGCGGTTGATGAACTCGCTGTCGGAGCGGCAGCGCGAGGAACTGGCCGGGCTGATGCGCGAGTCCCTCGGTGACCGACTCGCCGGTGAGCTGGCCGCGTTGGAGGGGAACCTGCGGGCGCTCCGGCCCGACCTGCGCTGGGGGCGGGGTGAGCGGACGCAGGGTGGCCACCCGCTGGGCTACGGCGAGGCGACCGGTGCGCTCGACGAGATCGCCGAACTGGACGACCTGCTCGACCAGTTGGGCCAGGCGCATCCCGGGGCGACCCTGGACGACATCGACGTCGACGCGGTGGCCCGGACGCTGGGCCGCGACGCGGCCGACGACGTACGCCGCCTGCGGGAGCTGGAGCGGGAGCTGCGCCGACAGGGTTGGGTGACCCGGGACGCCGAAGGTCTGACGTTGAGCCCGAAGGCGCTGCGTCGCCTCGGCGGTACCGCGCTGCGCCAGGTCTTCGCCGAGCTGACCGCCGGTCCGCGTGGTCAGCACGACCTGCGCTCGGCCGGGGCGGCCGGCGAGGTGACCGGGGCGTCGCGGCCCTGGGAGTACGGCGACGAGCAGCCGCTGGACGTGGTGCGGACCCTGACCCGGGCGGTCCGCCGAACCGGTCCCGGGGTGCCGGTGCAACTGGCCGTCGAGGACTTCGAGGTGGTCGAGACCGAACGGCGGGCGTCGGCGGCGGTGGCGCTCTGCGTCGACCTGTCGTACTCGATGATCTCGCAGGGTCGGTGGGGGCCGATGAAGCAGACCGGGCTGGCCCTGGCGCACCTGATGGCCACCCGGTTCCCGCAGGACGCGTTGCAGATCATCGGGTTCGGCCGGCGGGCGGAGACGCTGACCCAGCAGGAACTGGCCGCCGTCGAGCCGGACATGATGCAGGGGACCAACCTGCAACACGCGTTGCGGCTGGCCGGCCGGCACCTGCGGCGTCATCCGGACGCGGAGCCGGTGGTGCTGGTGGTCACCGACGGGGAACCGACCGCCCACCTGGACCCGGACGACGGTGAGGCGCTGTTCGCCTGGCCGTCGTCACCGGAGACGATCGAGGCGACGGTCCGGGAGGTGGACCGGCTCGGCCGCTACGGGGCCACCCTCAACCTCTTCATGCTCGGCGACGATCCCGGTTTGCGCCGGTTCGTCGACGCGGTGGCCCGACGCAGCGGTGGACGGGTCTTCACCCCGGACGCCGACGACCTCGGCGAGTACGTGGTCAGCGACTACCTGCGGGCCCGCCGGGGCCGCCGCTAAGCTCGGCCGGGTGGAGGTCGACGGGCTGCGGCGGGCGTACGACGCGGTGCTGGCCGAGGTCGACGCGGGCGGGTTCGGGCCGCCTCCGCCCGAACGGTACAGCGCCGAGCAGGTCGTGGCGCACCTGGTCGCCAGCGACGAGCTGATGCGCGAGGCCACCGAGGCGGTGCTGGCCGGCTCGCCGTACGCCTTCTACGACCTGGACGAGGTCCACCGGCCGGAACTGGACGAACTGGCCGCCGAGTGCGGCGGCCTCGACGGGCTCGCCGCCCGGCTGCGCGCCACCAGCGACCAACTGGTGGCGCTGGTGGCGCAGCTCGGTGCGGCGGCGGACACCCCGGTCGAGACGCACCTCCGCGAGGGGTTCGAACTCGTCATCGACGAGCCGCTGCCGTGGGGCCGCACGATCGACCTGCACACCCGCGTGCACCTGCCTCGACACCTGAACGAGCTACGCGCCCTGCGCCGCCGGCCCTGACGCCGTCGCCTGATGGGTGGGGCGCTACTGGAGCGTCCAGCGCTGGGCCGGGTTGCCGTCGCAGGGCGCCTGGACGATGTCGGTGCCGGCCCCGGTGCCACCGTCGCGGGCCTGGGCGCACTTGCCGCTGTGCGCGGCCACCAGCACGGCCGCGCCGCCGTCGACAGGTCGCAGCCGCCACTGCTGGTTGTCTTCGCCGTGGCAGCCGAACTGCTGCAACCGGGCACCGTCGTCACCGCTGCGGCCCTCGACGTCGAGGCACTGGTTGTGGGCGGCGTTGGTAAGCGTCACCGTGTCCGGGCCGAAGGCGTTGACCACCCACTGCTGCTCCGGCCCGCCGCTGCAGTCGGCCAGCTTGGCGACGGCCTTCTCACCATCACCGTCGAGGCCGAGGCAGCGACCGGAACCGACCCCACGGAACACCTTCGGCCCGGTGATCGCGTCCGGATCCTCGCTGCGGCTCGGTGTGGGGGACGGGTCGGACCGGGTGGGGCTGGGTTCCGGTGTGCTCTCGGTCGGGCTGGCCTGCACCGTGCTCGGGGCGGGGGCAGCCACCGTCGGCGTCGGCTGCGGCTGTTCGCCGCCGAGCACGCCGGTGGCGAACAGCACCCCCAGCAGTACGCCGACCAGTCCGACCGCCAGCGCCGTGACCAGTAGCGGATCGCGGGGCAGCCCGGCGGGGCGGCGGTTGCCGTAGACGGTGCCCGATCCATCGGTTTCCGACATCCCGGCATCCTGTCCCACGGTGCGCGGCGGCGACCAGTCACCCCCGGCGTCCAACCTGATCCGGGTGCGAAACGCCTCCAGTGGACATCCCACCGGGCGCTCTCAGTCCGCGTAAAGTGATCCCATGCACGCCGTGCGTGATCATGACCTGGCGGTGGCCCAGCTGCGACGGTCGTACGCCGCGGTGCCACCCGGCCAGCCGGTGCGGTTGGCCAAGCGCACCTCCAACCTGTTCCGTCCGCGCAGTGCCCCCGCCTCCGGCCTGGACGTCAGCGGGCTCGGCGGGGTGCTGGGCGTCGATCCGACCGCCCGCACCGCGGACGTGCAGGGCATGTGCACCTACGAACGGCTGGTCGCCGCGACCCTGCCGCACGGCCTGATGCCGCTGGTGGTGCCGCAGCTGCGCACCATCACCCTCGGTGGGGCGGTGACCGGGTTGGGCATCGAGTCGACCTCGTTCCGCAACGGACTGCCGCACGAGTCGGTGACCGAGCTGGACGTGCTCACCGGCGCCGGTGAGGTGGTCACCGCCCGGCCCGACGGCCCGCACGCCGACCTGTACGCGGCCTTCCCCAACTCGCTGGGCAGCCTCGGGTACGCCACCCGGCTGCGGATCGAGCTGCAACCAGTCCGCCGGTACGTGGCCCTGCGCAACCTGAGGTTCACCAACCTGACCGCGTTGACCGAGGCGATCGGCGAGATCACCGCGACCCGCCGGTGGGCCGGTGCGAGCGTCGACGCGATGGACGGGGTGATGTTCAGCCCCGATGAGGCGTACCTGGTGCTGGGCAGTTTCAGCGACGACGTGCCGACGGTCTCCGACTACACCGGCCAGGAGATCTACTACCGCTCGCTGCGCCAGCGCCCGCACGACGCGCTGACCGTCCACGACTACCTGTGGCGCTGGGACACCGACTGGTTCTGGTGCTCGGCGGCGTTCGGCGCGCAGCATCCGGTGGTGCGACGGTTGTGGCCGGCGAGGTGGCGACGCAGCGACGTCTACCACCGCATCGTGCGCCTGGAGCACCGGCACCAGGTCGCCGCCCGGATCGACAGGTGGCGCGGCCAGCCGGCTCGGGAGCGGGTCGTGCAGGACGTGGAGATCCCACTGGAGCGCACCGCCGAGTTCCTGCACTGGTTCGCCGCGAACGTCGGGATGACGCCCGTGTGGTTGTGTCCGCTGCGGCTGCGCGAGCCGGGCGGCCCGGGATCGGCCCGGTCCTGGCCGCTGTATCCGCTACGGCCGGGGCAGGACTACGTCAACATCGGGTTCTGGGGGAGCGTGCCGATCGCCGAGGGCGCCGCCGACGGCGACGTCAACCGGGAGATCGAGCGCGCGGTGTCGGAGGCGGGCGGGCACAAGTCGCTCTATTCCGACGCGTACTACGACCGGGATGCGTTCGACCGGCTCTACGGCGGCGGGACGTGGCGCGCCGTGCGGGACCGGTACGACCCGGAGCATCGGCTGACCGGACTGTACGAGAAGGCGGTTGCACGAGCATGAGCGAGGGAAGCGGAGTGCCGGCATGAGTCTCACCGACCGTAGCCAGGGAGCGGCAGGCGCTCCCGCCCCGCCGCCCCCTGGGGGCCGGCGGCGTGGGTCGACCGTGGCGGACATCGTCCGGGCGGTGACCTCGGGCCCCCTGCCGGTACGCGTCACCGCGTACGACGGCAGTTCCATCGGCCCGGCCGACGCCGGGGTCACCCTGTCGATCCGCACCGAGCGGGGGCTGTCGTACCTGCTCACCGCGCCGGGCGACCTGGGCATGGCGCGTGCCTACGTCAGCGGTGACCTCGCCATCGAGGGAGTGCACCCGGGCGACCCGTACGAGGCGTTGCGGGTGCTCGCCGGGGTGCGGATGCGGGCACCGGCACTTGCCGACGGGTTGGCGCTGGTGCGCGAGCTGGGCTGGGAGCGGCTGCTGCCGCCGCCGGCACCGCCGCAGGAGGCCCGGCCCCGCTGGAAGCGGATCGTGGCTGGCCTGCGGCACTCGCGGACCCGGGACAGCAGCGCCATCTCGCACCACTACGACGTGTCGAACGCCTTCTACGAGCGGGTGCTCGGCCCGTCGATGACGTACACCTGCGCGGTGTACCGCAGCCCGGACGACACCCTGGAGCAGGCGCAGGCGAACAAGTACGACCTGGTCGCCGGCAAGCTGGCGCTGCGGCCGGGGATGCGGCTGCTGGATGTGGGCTGCGGCTGGGGCGGCATGGTCCGGCACGCGGCCCGGGAGTACGGCGTCAAGGCGCTCGGGGTGACGCTGTCGCGGGCGCAGGCGCAGTGGGCGCAGGCGGCGATCGAGCGGGAGGGGCTGTCCGGGTTGGCGCAGGTGCGGCACCTGGACTACCGCGACGCTCCACGCGAACAGTTCGACGCGGTCTCCTCGATCGGCCTGACCGAGCACATCGGGGTCCGCAACTATCCGGCCTACTTCGGGTTCCTGCGGGACCGGCTGCGCCCGGGGGCCCGGCTGCTCAACCACTGCATCACCCGGGCGGACAATCGCGCCCCGCACCGTTCCGGGGCGTTCATCGACAGGTACGTCTTTCCGGACGGTGAGCTGGCCGGCCCGGGGCGGGTGATCAGTGAGATCCACGATGCGGGGCTGGAGGTGCACCACGAGGAGAACCTGCGCCAGCACTACGCGCTGACCCTCGCTGCCTGGTGCCGCAACCTGGTGGAGCACTGGGACTTCTGCGTCGCCGAGGTGGGTGCGGGCACGGCCAGGGTGTGGGGGCTCTACATGGCCGGTTCCCGGCTGGCGTTCGAGCGCAACGGCATCCAGCTGCATCAGGTGGTGGCGACGCGTAACGGCCCGGACGCGGTGAACGGCTACCCGCTGCGCCCGGACTGGCTGCCCTGACCGGGTTCCCTCGCGACTGAGTGCGGGCCGCGCCGGCAGTTGCCGGCGCGGCCTTTCTCGAACCCATTGACAAGGAAGTTTTTTACGTACAAACTGATTTTGCTATGAGAGATGTCCTGTACCTGGAGCAGCTTGAGCAGGCCGAGGTGCTGCTGAAACCGCAGCGCGTCGAGATCCTGCGGCAGCTGGCCGAGCCACGCACCTGCACCGAGGTGGCCGCCCGGCTGGAGCAGACGCCACAGCGCGTCTACTACCACGTCAAGCAACTCGTCGCGGCCGGGCTGGTCGAGCAGGTCGACAAGCGCAAGGTCCGCGGCATCACCGAAGGCATCTACCAGGCAGCCGCCCGGTCGTACTGGCTCTCACCGCGCCTGGTCGGCCGGATCGGGCTGCGCCGCGCCCGCGACGAGCTGAGCCTGGGCTACCTGCTGGACCTGATGGAGGAGGTCCAGGCCGACGTCGCCGCCCTGGACCGCTCCGCCCCGGAACTGCCGTCGATCGGCGTTTCCGGCGAGATCCGCGTGCCAGCCGAACGCCGGCAGGAGTTTCTGCACGACCTGCAGTCCGCGCTACAGGAGTTGTTCACCCGCTACGGCGGCGCCGAGGGAGACGCCTTCAAGCTCGCCGTGGCCTGCTACCCGAAGGGGACCGACCGTGACTGAACCGATGACCATCGCCGCCCGCCTCGCCGTGCCGATCGCGCGGGTGCGCCAGGCCCTGACCGACCCCGCCGAGCTGCGCGTCTGGCTGGCCGAGCACGCCGAGGTCGAGCTGCCCGAGCGGTACGAGTTCTGGGGCCGCTACACGCCCGAGGGCGATGCTCCACATCAGCGGGTGCTGCACGCCGACGACGATCGGCTGCGCTTCGCCTGGCTGCTCGACGGGGTGGAGACCACCACCGAGATCACGCTGAGCGCGGACGGGCCGGACGCCACCGTGCTGCGGCTGTCGCAGACCCACTTCGACTTCAGCGACGTGGTCAACGGCACCAGCATCCGGGGCGTCCTCCAGACCTACTGGGCGCTCACCATCGCCAACCTGGAGGCCCACCTGGCTGGCCAGCCGCTGCTGCCCAGGACGGACTTCACCAGCGCCGACTTCCGTGGCGAGATCGAGATCGCCGCGCCGGCCGCCAAGGTGTGGGAATCCCTGACCGACTCCGAGCAGGCCAGCGCCTGGTTCGGCTACCCGATCGGGATCGAGCCCTGGGTCGGCGGCCGGTACGCGATGGGCGGCTTCGACAGCGGCTTCGCCGCGAAGGTGGTCGACCTGGAGCCGGGCCGGAAGATGTCCGTCGACTGGGGACCGAACGGCGTCACCAGCTGGGAGCTGGCCGAGTCCGAGGGGAAGACAAAGCTGACCTTCGTGCAGAGCGGCTTCGACGAGCAGAACCCCCCGTACGCGGCCTGGTCCGGCATCGTGTCCGGGTGGGCCGAGCTGCGTCGCTTCCACGAGGTGCCCGACTGGCAGCCGATCTGGCTGCCCGAGGAGACCAGCGCCACGGCCGGCTGACCCGCGGCGGCACGGACGATCACCGGCGACAGTCACGGTGACCGTCCGTGCCCGGGCCGCCCCGGCGCGTCGGCGACGGGCCGGGACCCGCCGGCACGGCTATCGTGGCCTGTCGTGACGGACACCGAGCAGCGACTGGCCGCGATCCGGGGCGACGCACCGCCGAAACGACACAACGCCCGTACGATCGCCGCGCTGACCGGCAACCCGGGTTGCACCCGCCGGGCGGTCCTCGACGGTGCGGGGGTGGACAAGCCGGCGCTGGCCGAGCGGGTCGGCTTTCCCGCCCGGTTCGGGCAGTCCCGCTTCGCCATCACCCGGGGCAACATGTTCGAGGCTCAGGTGAAGGCCGACGGTGGGGCCGAGCTGCTGCGACTGGTCGCGGAGCGGCTGGGCGTACCGGTGCCGGCGGCGGTCCACTGGACGGACCTCGACGCCGGCGACGACCCGGCCACCCGGGCCAGACGCTCGGCGGCCCTGCTCACCGAGGCGCTGTCGTCTGTCGAATCCGACACCGCCGACCCACCCGGTGCCGACGAGCCGCCGCGTGTCGATGAACCGGCGGCGCTGTTCGATCACCCGATGCTCGGCCTGACGGTCGCTGGACAGCGGGTACACCTGGAGCCGGACCTGGTGGCCGCCCGGCTGGGCGGCCGGTTCCACGTGGTCGAGATCAAGTCGTTCCCGGTGATCGACGGTCAGGCCGACCCGGCGAAGCTGGCCGGCGCGGCGGTGCAGTCCGCCGTCTACGTGCTGGCCCTGCGGGAGCTGCTCACCGCCCGGGGCCACGACCCGCAGCTCGTGTCGCACGAGGTGGTGCTCGTCTGCCCCCGGGATTTCAGCAACGAGCCGGTCGCGCACCTGCTCGACGTCCGCCGGCAACTCCTTGTGGTGCGCCGGCAACTTGACCGGATGGACCGGCTCGACACGCTGCTGGCCGACGTGCCGGCGGAGTTCACCGCCGATCCCGCGGCCGATCCGGCGGCCCTGGCCGATTCGCTGGCCCGGGTGCCGGCCCGGTACGCCCCCGACTGCCTGGCCAGCTGCGAGCTGGCGTACCTCTGCCGGCACGAGGCGCAGGGGCAGACCGGGGCGCTCGGCCGCCCGGTCCGCGAGGCGCTCGGCGGGATCGCCGACGTCGCCGAGGTGCTGGCGCTCGCCGGTGGGGAAACCGCCACGGACCCTGAACGGGCGGAGGCTGCCGCGCTGCTGCGGACCGCGGCCCGCCTGCGCGCCGACGCCCTCGCCAGCGCATGAGTACGCTGCGGGCGCTGGCGGCGGCACAGGCGGTGGCCACGGGGGTCGCCCAACCGGTGGCCACCGTGCGGCATCTGCACCTGTCGAGGCGACCTCTGGTGCTGGTGCCGCTGGCGATGGCAGGGGAAGCCAACGCTCCGCTCGCCGCGATGGTCGGCTCGGCTCCTGGTGAGGGACGCCTGTTGATCGTGCCGCAGCCACGTAACCGGGATCAACGGTTCGCGTTCGCCGCCGAGCTGGCCGCGGTCGTACTGCCGTATGTGGACGCCCACCGCACGGCGAACGAGGCGGTCGCCGTGGACCGGGGCCGGGACGTCCGGTACCGGTACCTGGACGCCCCGCAGCTGCTGGTGCCGAACCCGGCGGGGGTGACGTTCCTGCGGCTGCTCGGTCGGTCCACCCGGTTCCGCCGGGTCGACGGCGAGTATCCGGTGCCGCCGCAGGTGCCACTGCTGGGCCGCTGGCTGACCTTCTTCGCCGAACGGGCCGAGCATCCCGGCTCGTCGGCGCTGGTGGCGATGACGCAGGCGTTGACGCTGCACTGGGCGACCGGGCAGAGCGCGGTGGAGGATCTGCACCTGCCGGCACTGCTGGGCTGGATCGCCCCGTCGGCCGGGCTCTCCGGTGCCGACGCCGCCGCCCGGGCCGAGGACCCGTCGCTCTGTCCGCCGGCCGGCCCAGCCACCGATCCCGAGTTCGACAACCGGCTGCTGGCGCCGGCCATCGAGGCGTACTCCGCCGCCGACGACGAGGCGACGCGCGTCGAGGCGTACGCGGAGCTGGAGCGGCTGCTCCGGGACCAGCTGACGCCCACCTGGGAGCTGATGTGGCGCGGCCTGGGGTTGCTGCGTGCCCTGCCGCCCGGCGCCCGGGTGGCCGGGCGATGGGACGGCGACCGGGACGCCTTCACCGCCCACGCCGACCACCTCGACTCCGACGGCGCGCCGCAGCCGCGCCGGGACGGTGCGGTGGCCGCCGCGGCCCGGCTGCACCGCCTGGAGCGGGCCGCCGCTACCTACGCGGTGCAGCGGGCCTACGACGACCCGCTGGTGATGGCGGAGTACCGGCTGACCGGCGAGGCGTTCGTCGGCGAGGTGCTGCTGGCCGACCCGGCCCGGGTCGATGACTCCGGCCGCCGGCCGGTGTTGCGCCCGCGCATCCAGTTGATGACCACCGATCCGGTGCTGGTGCCGGTCGGCGCGACGCTGTCCAGCCCGTCCCGTCCCGGGCAGAAGGCGCGGACGGTGTTCGTCACCCCGACGGCCGACGGCAAGACCGAGGTGGTGTTGGAGTTGTCCGGCGGGATGGGACGCGGCCTGACGGCCAGCCCGGGCAGCGTGCCGGAGGTGGGAGAGCGGCTCTGCTACACCACGTTGAGCGATGCCTACGTGCCGGCTGCGGCGTTTCCGGCCGTCGAGGAGACCCCGTGGACGCACGGCGGCCCACCCGCGACCGCAGCGGCGGCACCCGACGAGGAATGGGCCTGAGCGGAAGACCCGCCCCGACGGACCACCCGCCCCGACAACTCACCCAGTGCCCAGCCGGATCTCCGACCGTCGATCGCGGACGGTAATCGTCTCCCGCCAGGGGTGACAACCTCACCTTCGGCCCCTTTGCTCTGCTTCACTATACGCACCGGTTGCACTGAGTAACTGGCGTCAACCCGGCACCTCACCGGTAAGGCCAGCTCAAAGTGGGGTTGCGTATAGTGAAGCAGAGCAAAGGCGGCAGGCATCGTTGTCGGTGGCAGGCTGGACGGTCACGCTTAGTGATGCGCTGTCATGGCCGCAGCGCGTCACGCTCCGTGTTGGGGTGGGGCGTGGCCGGTGGGGTGGAGCGGAAGGCGCGGCCCCGGGGAGCGGCGGGCGCGACAGGGCATACAGCGAAGCGACCGCGAGCGGGGCGCTGCCCGCATCGCCGCAGCCGGGCGAGTCGCGAGGTGGTCGGCGGGAGACCAGGTGGTGCCCGGCGAGTCAAAGGTTGTGGACTTGCCTACCGGTGGATCTGGCGGGGCGGCTGCGGGCGTGGCTAGGCTTTCGGGGTTTGCCAGGGCAGGACCTCGCCGTCGAGGGTGTACGCACGAGAGAGAGCCGGAGCGATCGCTGTGTCGCGAAAGGACATCGAGCGGGCTGCCGCGCGCTCGCCCGGAACGCACCGGGTAGGCCGGGTGGGGCTGGTCGGTGCCGGTGTCGTCGTCGCGATCGAGGCGCTCTGGTTGGTGCTGGGGCTGCCCGCCAGCGCGCTGGTCAGCGATCTGGGTGCGCTCACCGTGGCAGGCTGGGCCGCGGTGGCCTGCGTCGCGGCGGCCCGCCGGCACCCGGCGACGTTGCGCCGGTTCTGGCTGCTGCTGGCCGCCACCATGGCGTTGTCGCTGGCCGGCCGAGCACTGTGGACCTCCCAGCGGCTGCTCGGGGAGAGCCTGCCACACACCCTGCCAATCGGGTTGATCTTCGCGGCCAGCCTGCTGACCGGTACCGCCGCGCTGTTCTGCTCGGTCACCGCGCCGCGTACCACGGTGGGTCGGGCCCGGACCCTGCTCGACGGGGTGATCGTCGGGCTGGCGCTGATTCCGATCGGCTGGCTGTTGATCTTCCGCAACGTCAGTCTGGCCGACCTGGACGAGCCGCTACGCACCGCCGGCCTGCTGTACCCGATGTTCGACCTGATGCAGCTGACCATCCTGGTCGCGGTGGTCGGCCCGGGCCGACCGGTGTGGCGGCCGATGGCGCTGCTCGGCGTGGGCCTGACGGTACGGGCGGTGGCCGACACGGTCTACGTGGCGCTGGTGGCCGCCGGCACCTACCAGCCCGGCACCCCGGTCGACGTGCTCTGGCCGGTGAGCTACCTGCTGATCGTGATGGCGACCGGAATGCCCCCACCTCGGGACCACGGCGCTGTCGAGGAGGCCGGGGAGGCGCCGTTGCCGCCGTGGTGGCGGGTGGTGCTGCCCTACCTGCCGGTGGGCGGGGCGATCGTGGCGACCATGCTGGCCCGCGACGCCAGCGGTCACACCCCGACGCCGATCTTCCTGGCGATGATGGCGTTGTTGGCCATGCTGGCGCTTCGGCAGGGCCTGGCGGCCAACGAGAATTTGCGTCTGGTGGTGCAGCTACGCAAGCTCGCCTACGTCGACCAGCTCACCGGGCTGCCCAACCGGCTGGCGTTCACCCGCCGGCTGCGTGGTGCGTTGCGCGGCACCGACCGGGTCGCCGTGCTGCTGTTGGACCTGGACGGGTTCAAGCAGGTGAACGATCGGTTCGGGCACACCACCGGCGACACGCTGCTGTCCGGCCTGTCCCGGCGGATGCGTCGGGCGGTCGGTGACGACGGCATGATCGCCCGGATCGGTGGTGACGAGTTCGCGGTGCTGGTCACCGACGGGCGGCCGTTGGCACCGGAACGACTGGCCGAGCGGTTGTTGGCGGCGCTGCAACCATCGCCCGGGGAGGAACTGGTCGGGGTGCACCCCTCGGCCAGCATCGGTATCGCCGAGTACGGGCCGCAGCACATTTCGCACACGGATCTGCTGCGCGACGCGGACATCGCGATGTACGCGGCGAAGGCGGCCGGCAAGTCCGCGTACCGACGGTGCACGCAGGGGCTGCGGGAGTCGGCGGTGAGCCGGGCCGAGCTGATCGCCGACCTACGGCGGGCCGTCGACGAGGAGCAGTTGCACCTGGAGTTCCAACCGATCGTGGACCTGGCCACCGGGGCGGTGCGCAGCGCGGAGGCGTTGGTGCGGTGGAGGCATCCCCGGCTGGGCGTGCTCAGCCCGGCCCGGTTCCTGCCGCTGGCCGAGGAGACCGGGCTGATCCTGCCGATCGACAGGTGGGTCATCCACGAGGCGTGCCGGGCGGCGGCCACCTGGCAGGACCACGTTCCGTCGGCGACGGTCGCGGTGAACATCGCCGCGTCGCACCTGCGCCGCCCCGACCTGATCGCCACCGTCACCGAGGCCACCGCGGGCGCCGGGCTGGCACCACGGGCACTGACCCTGGAACTGACCGAGTCGGCGTTGATCGAGGGCAGCGACGCGGTGCTGGACCGGCTGCGGCAGCTGCGCGAGTTGGGCATCCGGATCGCCATCGACGATTTCGGCACCGGATACTCGTCGCTGAGCTACCTGCACCGGATCCCGGCGACCGAGCTGAAGATCGATCGGTCGTTCGTGGCCCGGATCCCCGAGGACACCAGGGCGTACGCGACGGTGGAGATGGTGACCCGGCTGGCCGGCGCGTTCGACCTGAGCGTGGTGGCCGAGGGGGTGGAGACCGAGCGGCAGCACGAGGCCGTGGTCGCGATCGGCTGCATGCAGGGGCAGGGTTACCGCTACGGCCGCCCGACCGGCCTGGCCGAGCTGCGTACCGTCCTGGTGAAGGCCGACCCGCCGGAGGTGTCCGGCGTCGCAGAATCTGGCTTGACCCTCACGTAACGGCAGGCGGGACCGTGGTTCCCGGAAAGGGGGAACCATGGCCTACACGGTTGGTCAGGTGGCGAAGCTCGCCGGCGTGACGGTCCGGACGCTGCACCACTACGACGAGATCGGTCTGCTCACGCCGAGCGGACGTAGCAGCTCGGGCTACCGCCGCTATTCCGAGGCGGACCTGGAACGGCTGCAGCTGATCCGGTACTACCGCGAGCTGGGGTTCCCGTTGGACGAGATCGCCGTGATCCTCGACGACCCGGCGAGCGGCCCGGGAGCGCACCTGCGCCGCCAGCACGAGCTGCTGACGGTGCGGATCAAGCGCCTTCAGGAGATGGTCGCGGCGATCGAATTCGCGATGGAGGCGAGCAAGATGAACATCCAACTGACCCCGCAGGAGCGGTTCGAGGTCTTCGGGGACTTCGACCCGGACGCGCACGCCGAGGAGGCGGAGCGGCGGTGGGGCGGCACCGAGGCGTACCGGGAGTCGACCCGGCGGACGTCGAGCTACAGCAAGCAGGACTGGGAGCGGTTCAAGGCCGAGACGGAGGACTGGGGGCGGCGGATCGTGGCGCTGCTGACCTCGGGCGCGCCGGCCGACGGGCCGGAGGCCATGGAGCTGGCTGAGGAGCACCGGCAGCAGATCAGCCGCTGGTTCTACGAGTGCTCGTACGAGATCCACACCGGGCTGGCCGACCTGTACCTCGCCGACGAACGGTTCACCGCGCACTACGAGGCGAAGGCTCCCGGCCTGACCGAGTACCTGTCCGAGGCGATTCACGCGAACGCGATCAGCCGCGCCTGATCGGGCGTGCGGACGACCGCGGATCGGGAGAGTATGACTGGCGTCCGCTCTCCCGATCTTCGGAGGTTGCCTTGCTGATCGTCGCCGGCACGCTACAGGTCGACCCCGCCGGGCGGGACGACTACCTGGCCACCTGCGCCGAGATCGTCCGCCAGGCCCGCGAGGCACCCGGTTGCCTCGACTTCGCCATCAGTCCGGACCTGATCGAGCCGGGTCGGATCAACGTCTACGAGCGGTGGGAGTCCGAGGAGCAACTGCTGGACTTCCGCGGCGCCGGCCCCGAACCTGAGCAGCAGGTGGCGATCGTCGAGGCCGAAGTCCAGAAGTTCCTGATCAGCACGGTCGAATCACCCTGACCGCCTGTCGAGGTGGGCGCGGGGCCGGACGGGTCGGGGAGAACGCGCCCGGCCCCGCGGTCAGCGGCCGGGGGTGCGGGGCGTCGCGGCCGGAACGCTCCCGTTAGGCACACCGGGCACGGTCACGGTCGGGACGCCACCGGGCCGCTTGGTGGTGGCCGTGTCGGGACGGCCGGTCGGTGTGGCACCACGCGGGTTCGGGGTGGGGTGGGTGGTCGGCCGCCCGGCACCACTCGGCGCGCCCGTGGGGTGATCGCGGTCCTCCGACGCGGCGGCGGCGCAGTACTCGTCGACCTGTCCGGCACCGCCGGCCGCCTCGAACAGTTCGGCGAAGGCCGGGTTCTCCGACGCCTTGCCCGGGTTGGTGGCGGCGCCGGCCGCGTACGCCTGGCACATGCCTGTCAGCGAGGGCGACGGACCGTCGCTCGCGCCGGCCCGGTCAGCCGGTCCGACCGGGAGCGACGGGGTGACGGTAGGTGCTGCCGGGGCCTGGGTCGTCGGGCGTGTCGTCGGGTCGGCCAGCGGGTTGGGTAGCGCGCCGGTACCGGCGGCCAGCGCCACGCCACCGAGCCCAGTGGCGGCGATGACGGTCGCGGCCTTGACGGTGAGCAGCTTCGCCAGCGTGATTTTGAGCATTGATTCTCTCCGTGGTCGAGGTTCGGGGGCGAGATCAGCGGCAGCCCGAAATGCAGCCACCGCCAGATGCTCCCCAGCCATCTCGTCGTGTCGTGCCGGCCCGCATGCCGCGCGTAACGGGGCAGCGAGCGGACCGGCCTGGCTCAGGGCGACCGGGTCGGCGTCCAGTAGCCGATCAGCGGTCTTTCTGTCCATGCGGCGAGGTGATGGTTTGCTCATCTCGTTTTCCCTGGCGTCGTCCCGGATCATTGCGTCACTCACCCGCCGCGAGTCGGCGCATCGTGGGCGTGGGCGGGCGTAATCCCGGTTCGGGCGCGATGGCGCCGTCCCGAACGGTCTGCGGGTCGAGGCGCGCGGCCAGCCGGCGCAGACCCCGCCACGCGGCGGTACGCACCGCGCCCGGACGCTTGCCCAGTACCTTGGCGGTGGCCCGGGCGTCGAGTCCGACCACCACCCGGAGCAGGATCGCCTCGGCCTGGTCGCTTGGCAGCGTGGCGATCAACTCAATGGCCGCGCGGGTCGCGGCGGCCTGGACGGCCTGATCGGCGGTGTCCTGACCGGCAGGCAGGTCGACCAGCGCGTCGACGGACACCGTCGCCGCGGGCCGCCGTCCCTGGCGGCGTAGGTGATCCAGCGCCCGGTGTCGAGCGATCCCGGCGGTCCAGGCCCGGAATCCGGCCCCTTCGTCCCGGAATCGGCGCAGGTCGCGGGTGATCTGTAACCACGCCTCCGAGGCAACGTCCTCGGCGTCGGCGCCGACCATGCCCCGCAGATAGCGCAGCAGGCCGGGCTGCACCTGCCGGTACAGCAGCCGGAACGCATCCTCGTCACCATCCTGAGCGGCTCGTACCAACGCGGCGAGGTCCGAGTCGGTGTGGCCGCCGGTGCCGCTGGTCACCGCCACCGCCGGCTGGAATCCACCGACATGACCGCCATCCGGTATCGCCAGCACCTCGTCACCAGATTCGCCGTCACGTGCCACCGCCACCAGGGCGGCAGCCCTCTCGTCTACCCGTACGACTGATTGGCGTACGGGTGACCTGTCGCGTCACAGCCCGCGGGAGGAAAGGTGAATGGTGCAGGGCAAAACCACCATCTCGTCCTTATTGCTCCACCGATCGGGTAATTCGACCACTTCTGGCCGTGTCCATGCCGGTGCTCGCAGTCGTTAACACTGTGACACCCCATCTGGTGGCCTGCGGTTGGTGGCATGCACGGCGAAGGAGTTCGGCGTGGCGAGGACTGATTCGACGGGTTCGACATGGCGGTACCGGTGGGCGCGCCGGCAGAACGAGCGCAGGCTGCGGCTGTTCCGCAGCGCCGAGGGAACCTGGCGGCGACGCGACGACGAACTGCGCCGCCTGCGTACGCTCGCCGAGCAGTGCCAGGGCTCGGCCACGGCCGGCGACGGCCTTCCGCTGGAACTGGCCCCCGGCGAGGTGGTGCTCCGGGTGGTGCCGGCGGCGCAACTGGTGGAGATGCGGCACAACGCCGTACTGCCCGCCCCCGATCTGACCGTGGGCGCGCAGACGGGTCGGCTGCGTCGGCGTCTGCCCGACGGGGTACGGGTCACCGACGCCGGCATGGCGGTGGTCACCAACCGCCGGCTGGTGCTGCTCGGCGGGCGGGGCCGACGTGACTGGGCGTACGGCAGGATGACCGGTCTGAACCACGACCCGCACGCGTCGGTGACCCTGATCCAGGTGCTGGACCGGCGGCGGACCTCGGGGGTGCTGCTGCGCCCGGACGTGGCGGCCGAGTTCCGGTTCGTGCTCACCCTGGCCTTCGCCGACGCCATCGAACAGCGCCAGGCGGTCATCGACCAGCTCGACGAGTTGATCGACGAGCACGCCCGGCTGCGTCCGTCCCGTCCCGGCATCGCCACCCCCGGGCAGGCCCGGCTGTTGGCACTCATTCCCGGTGGCCGACGGACCGCCGTGGTCGCTGCCGCGTTGGCCGTGATGGTGCCGGTGGCCCTGGCCAACTCCGGCCCGTCCGACCCGACCAGCACCGAGACCGCGGTGGCCGCGACCGGAGCGCCGGCCGCGACCAGCACCTCGACCGCAGCGCGCGGCACCGGCGCCACGGCGGCGCCGCGCAGCACCGGCACCAGCACCGCCAGCCCGAAACCCGAACGGCGCTGCGGCGCCCCCAAGAACCCGATGGGGTACGACTTCTGCGGCGGGAAACGGGTCCGTGAACCGGCCCGCGAGGTGTGCGACCACTTCGACTGCGTGCCCGGCTTCTGGGAGGGGCGCGGCTACCTGGTGCAGTGCGAGAACGGCAAGGTCAGCCTGGCCGGCGGCAGCCCCCGGGCCTGCGGCCTGCACGGCGGCGTACGCCGCACCGTCACGGCCTGACCCACCCGGCGCCGCCTCCGCACGACGTTGGGAACGCCAGGTGAGGCCGCACTATCCCCGAAGTTGCTGGGTGGCGCCGGGTGCGAGGCCGCACTATCCCCGAAACCGCTGGGTGGTGTGCGCGGCCGACGTCCGTCGACGGACGACGGGGCACGGTCAGGGGTTGGTTGCCGCCGCCTCGGCGGCGAGACGCTCGGCGCGGCGCTGCCCCCACTCGCCCAGCGGGCCAAGCGCCTCGTTGAGCGACCGGCCGTGCTCGGTCAGGGAGTACTCCACCTTGGGCGGGACCTCGCGGTAGACCTCGCGGTGGACCAGACCGTCCTGCTCCATCTCCCGCAGGTGCTGGATGAGCATCTTCTCGCTGACCCCGGGCAGGCCCCGCCTCAGCTCACCGAACCGCCGGGTGCCGTAGTTGTCCAGCTCCCACAGGATCAACGACTTCCACTTCCCCGACACCACGTCCATCGCGGCGTCGATCCCGCAGATGTAGGGGCCGCACCTGTCACCCGACGCCATGGACCGCCTCCCCGGTAGCCGATCTTGATCACTTACCTGTAGGTAAGTATCGAACAGAATAGTGGGTACTTGCCCGCTCGATTGTGGTCGCCAACCATGGTGATCGGCGCGCCCGTCAGATCACCGGACAGAGCAGGGGGCCACCGAATGACAGTCAGCACCACCTTCCTGGGACTGGGCGCGATGGGCAGCGCGCTCGCGACAGCGGCGTTGGACGCCGGCCACCGGGTCGCCTGTTGGAACCGCACAGGTCACCGGGCCCAGAGCCTCGGCGAGCGGGGCGCCGTCATCGCCGACAGCTATCTCGGGCCGGACGCGGGCATGGCGGCGCTCTACGACACGGCGATGCTCGCCGGCATGTACGCGATGTTCGCCGGCTTCCTGCACGGCGCGGCGATGGTCGGCTCCGAGGGGGTGCCGGCCGGCGAGTTCGTCCGGCGGCAGGCGCCGTTCCTGGCCGCGATGACGGAGCAACTGGCCGGCTTCGCCGCGACCATCGACGAGCAGGACTACCTCGGGCCGGGCCAGCAGAGCCTGCGGTTCACCGAGACGGCCCTCAACACGGTGATGCAGGCCAGCACCGGGCAGGGCGTCACCGATGAGGTGCTCAAGCCGGCGCACGACATGGTCCGTCGGCAGCTCGCCGCCGGGTTCGGGGAGCACGGCACCGCCCGTATGTTCGAGGAACTGAGGAGTGTCCGATGAGCGGGACGAGCGATCTCCGACCGGTCACCGTCATCGGCCTCGGGCCGATGGGGCAGGCGATGGCCGCCGCCCTGATGCGCGTCGGACATCCGGTCACGTTGTGGAACCGCACCCCGAGCCGGGCCGACACCCTGGTCGCCGGGGGAGCCACCCTCGCGCCGTCGCCGGCAGCCGCCGTCGCCGCAAGCAAACTGACGATCCTCAGCCTCACCGACTACCCGGCGATGTACGACATCCTCGGCCCGGTGGCCAGCGCGGCCGGGGCCCTGACCGACCGCACCCTGGTCAACCTCAGCTCCGACACCCCCGACGCCTCGCGACAGGCGGCGACGTGGGCCGCGAGCCACGGTGCGCGGTTCGTGACCGGCGGGGTGATGGTGCCCGCCCCCATGATCGGCACCAGCGATTCGTACGTCTTCTACAGCGGAGCCCGCGAGGCGTACGAACGCAGCGAACCGGTGCTGCGGATCATCGGCGAGCCGAGGTACCTGGGCGCCGATCCGGGGCTGGCGCAGCTGTTCTACCAGGCACACCTCGACGTCTTCCTCACCTGCCTGTCGAGCCTGCTGCACGCCACCGCGCTCGTCACAGCGGCGGGCGTACCAGCGGCCGAGTTCCTGCCCGGCGCGCTGACCACGCTCACCGACATCCCGGCGATGATCGGCGACGGGTTGGGACTGGCGCGCGCACTGGAGGCCGGCGAGCACCCGGGCGATTTGAGCACGGCGCGGATGATGGGCGCCACGGCCGAGCACATCCTGCGGACCAGCGAGACAGTCGGCGTCGACGTCGAGCTGCCGAAGGCGGTCAGGTCGCACTACCAGCGGGCGGTCGCCGCCGGCCACGGCGACCAGGACTGGACCGCACTGTACGAGGTGATCCGGGCCGGTTAGGGCAGCTCGGCGGTGCGGTCGGCCAGGCGGGACAGGGCGGGCACGGCGGCGGCCAGCCGCTCCCGGTCGGTCGCGTCGAGGTCGGCCAGGGCGGCGGCGATCAGCTCGCGGCGGTACTGCCCGTAGGCGGCGATGCGCTCGTACGCCACCTCGGTCAATTCCAGCCGGACGGTACGCCGGTCGGCCGGATCCCGGTCCCGGCGCAGCAGACCGGCGGTGGTCAGTTCGCCGACCAGGGTGCTCACCGTGTTCGCGGCGGTACCCAGACGCTCGGCGGCCTCCCGGACGCTGATTCCGGGCTGACGCTGCACCAGCCGCAGCACCTCGACCTGCGCGTCCGGCAGGGCGGCACGTCCGGTCCGCTGGATGGCCCGACGGCGGAGTACCCGGTGCAGGTCACTGAGGGCCGCGCCGAGCTGGTCGAGCGTCTCGTCGGTCACAGTGCCGCCCCTTCACGCTGCAACACCTCTGTAGGCAGAGCTACCGTAGCCGAACGCCCCCGGCAGCCGGCCACGCCGTGGTGGCGCCGACTGCCGAGGGGAATCGATGCCGCAGACCGACGTGCCCGTACGCCCGCCGGAGCGCATCACCCCACCCACCGGCCGCGCCGCCCTCGGGCTGCTGGTGCTGCTCGGTTCGCTCACCGCGATCGGTCCGCTCTCGCTGGACACCTACCTGCCGGCGTTTCCCGGGATGACCCGCGACCTGGCCGCCAGCCAGGCACAGATCCAGCTCTCCCTGACCACCTGCCTGATCGGCATGGCCCTGGGCCAACTCGTCACCGGCCCGCTCAGCGACCGCTGGGGGCGACGCCTTCCGGTGCTTGTCGGCGTCGCCGCGTACACCCTGTTGTCGCTGGTCTGCGCCCTCGCACCGTCGGCGGAGACGCTCGCGGTGGCCCGCTTCGCACAGGGCTTCGCCGGTGGCATGGGCACGGTCGTCGCCCGCGCCGTCGTCCGTGACCTGTACTCCGGCCGGGCCGCCGCCAAGTACTTCTCCCGCCTCGTCCTGATCTTCGGCATCGCGCCGATGGTCGCCCCGGCCCTCGGCAGCCTGGTGCTCAACGTCGGCGACTGGCGCACGATCTTCGTCGCCCTCGCCCTGGTCGGTGCCCTGCTCGCCACCGCCGTCGCGCTGCGGCTACCGGAGACCCTGCCCGCCGCGCGGCGCAGCACCGGTGGCCTGGCCGCGACCGCCGCCGCCGGGCGCACGCTGCTCACCGACCGCGTCTATCTCGGGTACGCGCTGACCCAGGGCCTCGCCTTCGCCGGCCTCTTCGCCTACCTGTCCGGTTCCTCGTTCGTCCTCCAGGACGTCTTCGGTCTCTCCGCCAGCACGTTCAGCCTGGTCTTCGGTGCCAACGCGCTCGCCTTCGTCGCCGTCGGCCAGCTCAACGCCCGCCTGCTCGACCGCTACGATCCCCGACCGCTGCTGGTCGGCGGTCTCGGTATCGGCCTGCTCGCCGCCCTCGGTGTGCTCGCCGGGGCACTGCTGAACAACCTGCCCGTGGTCATCGCCGCGCTCTTCGTCTTCCTCGGCTCGCTCGGCCTGGTGATGCCCAACGGGACCGCCCTCGCCCTGGACCGGCACGCCGCCCGCGCCGGCACCGCCGCAGCACTGCTCGGCGGCATCCAGGCCGTGGTCGCCGCCAGCGCCGCTCCACTTGTCGGGCTCGGCGGCGAGGGCAGCGCGCTCCCGATGGCCGTGGTGCTCAGCGCCGCCGCAGCCGCCTCGCTCCTGATGCTGCTGACCCTCGCCCGCCCCGCCCGCGTGCGGTAGTAGCTCCGGCTGCTGCCGGTTACTCGGGCTGTTCCGGCTGTGCTGGCTCTCCCGGCTCGTTGGCGAGCGCGGCGGAGAGCCGCTCCAGGTAGGCGTCGACCTGCCCCATGTCGTAGCCGCGCAGCGCGACCTCCAGCGTCCTGCCGTCCAGCTCCGCCCTGACCGCCTGACGCTGCGCTGCCGTCCCCGAGGCGAGCGCGTCCAGGCCCCGCCGGACCAGGTCGTCCACCATGCGCTTCTCATAGCCGCGCAGCGCCGTGTCGAAGACCGGCTCGGAGACAACTCCCGGCTGGCCCTCCCGGAGCTCGGCTCGATCCTGCCGGGCGTCGGTGAAGCGACCACCGCTGATCCGGTTCAACTCGGCGGCCACCTCGTCCGCAGACTCCCGCACGTCGGCGAGGCTGAGCAGCACCAGGGCGGGCCGGTCGTCGACCGGGCTCCGACCAACGAGCGGACGGTCGATTGTCGACCCGACGCCCGGGACCAGCAGCAACGACGGGGTAGCCGGTCCCGCAGCCGCTGCCCGTGCGGGTTGGCCCAGCACGATCGTGTCGATCTCGGCCCACGGCACCAACCGGTTGAGCCCGGCGACCCTCAGGTCCAGCCCGTCGGGGCCGATCCGGAACCGGAACGGTCGCAGCGACCGAGCGGTGATCCAACCACCCGTCAGCAGTGCGGCTCCGGCGAAGACCGATGCGCCCATCCCGGGAGAGCCAAGCAGGAGGGACACCCCGAACGCGAGCAGCAGCACCCCGGGCGCCAGCGAACGTCGATTCCTGCGCAGCTCCATGACGACACCTCGATCAGCTGAGTGGCCGTGCAGAGCATGCCACGGCGGGCGCCTCGTCGGTTGCCCCGGCGGCGGGTACCGGCGCAGGTGGTCCCCGGACCGCCGGGTAGTGACCTGCGTGAGGTGATGACGAGACCCGTGAAACCAGGTCGGGTCAGGGCGCGTCGAAGTCGGGGACGGTGATCGTGCCGTCCGCGGCGATCGGGAAGCCGGGATTCCAGGCGATCTCCCAGAGGTGCCCGTCCGGGTCGGTGAAGTAGCCGGCGTACCCGCCGTAGGAGGTGTCGCGGGCCGGTTGGGTGACCTTGGCACCGGCCCGGGCGGCGGCGGCCATCAGCTGATCCACCTCGGCGCGCTCGCGTACGTTGTGGGCCAGCGCGACCCCGGCGAACCCGCCCGCGCCCCGGTCCTCGACACCGGCGTCCTCGGCCAGCGACTGCCGCGCCCACAGCACCACGGCGAGCCCGCCGGCCTGGAAGAACACGGTCTGCTCGACCTCTTGGCCCTGCCAGCCGAGCTGCCGGTAGAAGTCGCGGGACCGGACCAGGTCGGCGACGCCGAGCGTGATCAGACTGAGTCGCTGTTCCATCGCAGCAAGGTAACCCGGATCTGCGACGGCTACCCGAGGGGGACCTGGACGGCGACGTCGTGTTTCGGGTACAGCGAGGCGAACTGGTCAGCACCGTACTTGTCGCGGAACATCGCCACGACGTGGTCGACCCGGTCGGCCTCGGTGATCGGGGTGGCGCTGGAACTCAGCGCGGTGCCGTCGACGGCCAACTGGACCATCGGAGTCTGCTGGACGTTCTTGTACCACTGGCTGTCCGAGCCGGTCACCGGCACCAGGAAGACGTTGTCGTCCTCCTGCACGAACCAGACCGGATGGGTGATCTGCCGCCCGGTCCTGCGGCCGGTCACCGTCAGCTCGACTTCCCGTACGCCATCAAGTGCGTCACCTATCGCGTTGGTCATGGTTTCCCCCGGCTGCTTGCCCCCGACGATGCCTCTGCTGGCCAGGCTAGGGACCGACGCCGGGCCGCGTCGCCGGATCCGGCAGCTTCGCCCGGCGGAAACAGAGAACTCCCGGTGCCGCGTGGCGCGGCACCGGGAGTCTCTGCTCAGGGTCAGCTCAGCGGAGCGCCGCCGGGCTGCGCCACGTTGTTGACCGTCAGGGTGTACGGGGCGTACTGCGTGACCTGCTCGGTCGGCTCGTCGTAGGCGACGATGGCGACCACCTTCGGGAAGGCGGACAGCAGCGCCGTCTGGATCAGACCGAGGGTGAAGTTGGACTTGCCGTCGGCCTCCACCTGGTAGGCCAGCTTGAGCTTCTCGTTGATGCCGACGAAGCGGACGTTCCAGTTCGCCACCGGCGTCGGGTTGATCTCCGACGGCGAGTCGAACGGCTCCAGGCTCGAACCGTCGCTGACCAGCGTGCCGCCGACCGCGATGTCGTCGATCAGCAGACCGCCCTCGTTGACACCGCCGTCGCTGACGTACCGGAAGCTGACCAGCACGTCCTGCCCGGCGTACGCGGACAGGTCGAACGAGTGCGGCTGGAAGCCGTCGGTGGTGCCGTTCAGCGCCGGGCCGAGCGGACCGGCGACGGTCTCCTCACCGGGGATGACGGTGTAGCTCTCGCCGCCGTCGGTGGAGACGCTGACGTAGCCGTAGTCGTAGCCGGCCTCGGCACCGTACTTCGCCAGGAAGGTAAGCGTCGGGTCGGCGGCCGGCACGGTCACCGGGGTGACCGCGGCGACGTCCAGGCTGTTGCCGTTGCCGGACCACAGCACCGGGTTGCCGCTGCGATCCGGGTCGTCGCTGACGACCTGCCAGGCCAGCGGGACCGGCGGCAACGTCTTCGCGCCCTGGAACTTGATCGAGCGCAGATCGCCGAGGCCAAGCGGCTTACCGTTGGCCTTCTGCAAGGTGACGTAGTCGGCGCCGTTGGGTGCTGCGCCGCCAGCCGCGTACGAGGCGGGGTTGGCCAGGTTCACGGTGGCGTCGAGGCTGGCCGTGGTGACCCGGCGCTTGTCCACCCCGAGCATGATGCCCCGCTTGGAGTTCCCGACGATCCGGTCCACCAGGTTCATCGTCTGGTAGTCGTGGATCACCTTGTACATGTCCTTGACGCCTTCGGCCTTCAGCGCAGCCTCAAGGCTGGCGAAGCCCTGAAGCTCACCGTCGCGGTGCAGCCGCGAGATGAAGTCCAGGCCGTAGCGGTCGTACAGGAACAGCACGAACGAGTAGACGTTGCCGTAGTCAGCCAGCACGCCACTCGACGTGCTGCCCTCGTTCCACAGGTTTATCGAGTTCTCCGGGCCACCACAGTCCCGTGGATTCGTGTTGTAGTCCGTCTGGACGATGCCGAAGCCCTGGAAGCAGTAGATGTGGCTGTCGGTGCCGGGCTCGTCGACCCGGGCGGTGGCGTCGACGTACCCGGCGAGCGTCTGCACGAAGTCGGAAAGACCCTCGTTCAGCCAGGTCGTCTCGAACGGGTCGGTGTAGTAGTGCGCCAGGTGCTGCCACTCGTGGATGAACGTGCCCTCGTACAGCTGCGGGCGGGCCGGCCGGCTGGTGCACAGGTCGTCGGTCGGCTCGTTCGGCGGGTTCGCGCCGGTGCGGTGCGCCCAGTCGAACGCGTCGACAGTCATGATGTTGCGGTCGAGCAGCTCGTTGAAGAGCGAGAAGTGGAACCCGGCGATGTAGCTGGGGGCGGCCGGGAAGTCGTAGAAGTTGTCGTCGCGTACGTTGTCGACGAGCGTGACCGTCCGGTTACCGGCACCGGTGAAGTCCCCGCCGATCTGCGCGTTGCTGCCGTCCCGCTCGGGCGGGGTGCTGAACGCGGCCGTCGACTTCGGGTACATGTTGGTGTCGAACTCGTGGACCAGGCCCGCGACCTGCTCGTCGGTGACCACCGTGGAGTTCGGGATCTGCCGGCGGCAGTCACCCTCCGGGAACTCCGTGTCGTTGGCGACCCACACCTCGATGTTGTCGCCCACGCCGCGCAGCGTGTAGTCCTTCAGGTAGATCTCGCCCAGGTAGTCGTCAAGCGCGAGCCACTGCCGCACCGTGCCGACCGGCGGCGTCTCGGCCGCCGCGGCCTTCGACCGGGCCTGGGTACGCGGCTGGTACTGGGTCGGTGCCTCCAGACGCTGCCCGTTGAAGGTGAAGTCCTTGCGGGTCAGCTCCCGGACGTCACTGGCGAGCCCGGTTGCCGGGGCCGGCACCGGCTTGACGGTCGTGGCCTCCGGGGTGGCCGAGGCGGCGGTCGGCTGAGCGATGACGAGTAACGGTAGGACGATGGCGCTGGCTGCTATCCCCGCGAAGCGGCGTCGTGCCACGAAACCTCCTCATAGGTGGAAGACCACCGACCCGGGGTGGCCCGGGCACCGGTGGATCTACGCACGCTGATCGAGCGTCCCCGTATCCTGTGCACGTCGCCCCCGATCAGGCAACCCTTCACCGGAATCAATCGAGGTGGTGAGGCTTTCGCGCCAAGCGCCCGATCAGCCGCAGTTACCCCAGCTGTACCGGCCGGCGCTCTGCCAGCTCGTGAAATACAGGACCTCGCCGTTGTACATGACGCACTTGTCCCGGGCGGAGCGCTGAATCGCCGCGTAGTACTTGTAGCTGCCCGGGTCGTAGGCCCAGGAACCGCCCTGCACCCGGATCCCGGCGGAAACCCCGGTCGTCGAGCCCACCGCCACCCGCTTGAGGGTGACGACACAGTTGTACCCGCTGGCGCTGTTGTACATCAGGTAGACATCGCCCACCTTGGTGCCATCCGGTGCGGAAATCGACCGGTGGCCGTCAGTGGTGTGGGCCCAGGAACCACCGAAATCGTTGTTGCACGCCTGTGCCGCGGTGAACGGATTCGTCGCGGCCTGTGCCGGCGACGCGAGCGTCACCGCCGCCACCGTCGCCGAGACAATCGAGATGGCCAGTCGTCGTGCCAGTCCCCGCATTACGCCCTCCTGATGCTCCGGCGCGAAGATCGCGCACCTGCGCTGGCATCCTGCCACATTGGAGGCTCACCAAGATCCACGGGCCGCCGACCGGGGGTCTGTGCAACGCGGTCCGGGCTGATCGGGTGGTGCCGACCTGGCCGGAGGCGGTTTCAGTCGAGTTCGACGAAGGGGCGGTTGAGGTGCGCGGTCGCGAGCACCGCGCGTTCGCGGCGGGCCGCGTCGAGCAGGCTGCGGCGGGTCAGCCGGGCCTCGTCCTGATCCGCCTCGTACCGGTAGGCCACGTCGGGGTCGACGACCTGGACGGCGTGGACGAGCACGTCGCCGGTGACCACCACCTGGTCGTGGCGGCCACCCTCCACCAGCACCGACTGGTGCCCCGGAGTGTGGCCGGGCGTTGGCACCACCCGGATGCGGTCACCGCGGCGGCCGGCGAGGGTACGCCGGCCAGCCTTTGCCAAGTCGCCGCTGAGCACCACCGCACCGTCCACCGGGTGCAGTTGCCCCGCCGCCCGCAACGGCCGCACCACGTACCCGAGCATCTCGCTGCCGCCCGCCTCCAGCGCGTCGAGTTCACGCTGCTGCACCACGTACCGTGCGTTGGGGAACATCGGCACGCCCTCGGCGGTGACTGCCCAGCCGGCGTGGTCCTCGTGCAGGTGCGTCAGCACCACCGTGTCCACCCGCCGCACGTCGATCCCGTTGCCGGCCAGCAACTGCGGCAGCGCGCCCGGCACCGGCGCCCACGCCGAGGCCGGGCTGCCCTCCGGCCCGACACCGGTGTCCACAAGTGTGTACCGGTCGCCGGGACGGCGGATGGCGTAGCAGCGGAAGCTCAGGTGCCACGTCCGGTCCGGCCCGAACGCGGCCGGGTCGATGCGCCGGGCCGCCGCCCAGTCATTTCCCGACGCCCCGGAGAAGGCGTCGTCGTAGCTGAGGAAGAACGGGCCGGCAGCGTCGGTAAGCGCCAGCACCTCGAAGCAGCCCACCGAGCGGATCTTTGAGCAGTCGGTCCTCGCCTTCCCCTGCGCCGGCCGGGCTGCTGCGTGCGCGGGCGGCGCTTCCGCCTGCGCAGGCCGGGCGGCGAGGACACCGCCACCCACGGCCGCCGCCCCCAGCAGCAACGTCCGCCGCCTCACCAATCCTTCGGAGTACGACACTGAGATCCCCTTCCCACGGTCCACGCCGGTCGCCGTCGCAGGGCCGGCTGGGTGTGCAACTTCGGGGAAGGTGTCCCCTCGCCGCGGCGGGAGGCGACTCTTTCCCCGAAGTTGTTGTGAGGAGATCAGCGGGGCGAGGGCGGGTGCCAAGGATTCGAGGGGGTTCTAATGTTGGCGAGGTGTTGACTCTGCACGTCGACGCGGAGCGGCTCGTCCGGTCACGGTTTGCGCTGTCGCGGCTGACGGAGGTCACAAACGCGCTGGAGGTGCTCGCCCACCCCGAGCGGGCACCGTACGCCCGCAGCTGGGTGACCCAGACCCGGCGGACCCTCGACCCGGGCTCGGTCGACGTGCTGTTCGCGCTGGTCAACGGCGCCACCGCGTACATCCCCGACTTCCTTTCTCCGCTGCCCGGCAGCTACCAGCCCACCCTCGACGAGGAACTCGCGGCCGTGGCGGCGACCACCGCCGAGGACGTCCACCGGCAGCTGCGGACGGCGTTCCGGATCGGCCCGCCCCCGCCGGTCCTGTTGGAACGCAGCCCGACCGGACGCGACCCCCGCCCAGCATTGCCGGCCGCGGTCGCCGAGGTCCTCGCCCGACGTGGCGAAAAGGTGCTGCTCAACCGCGTCGTCGACCAGCTCGCCCGCTTCTGGCGGCACAGCCAGGCCGAGCTTTGGCCGAACCTGCACCGGGTGCTCGACGAGGACATCCGCCACCGCGCCACACTGGCCACCCGAACCGGCCTCGCCGACATCGTCCGTACCCTCGACCCGAGGCTGACCTGGGACGGCCGCCGGGTCACCCTCGACTCGCCCGCCGAGCTGTCCCTCGACGCGGCGCAGGGGCTCATCCTGTCCCCGTCGGCGTTCCTGCCCCGCCCAGCGGTGTACCTGGGCGCACCCGGCCTGATCATGGTCGGCTACCCGGCGCGGGGGCGGGGCCAGGTCTGGTCGCTGCCCGCCCCGGCCAGAGAGGAGACCGACATTCTCGGCGCACGTCGGGCCGCACTGCTGACCGACCTGGCTACGCCGCTGACCACCACCGAACTGGCGGCGCGGCACGGGATCAGCCCGGCCACCGTGTCGTACCACCTGGGGCGGCTGCGTCGGGCCGGGCTCGTGCTGTCGCGGCGGGAAGGGCATGAGGTCCGGTACGAGCGCACGCGGTCGGCGGTGAAGCTGCTGCGGGCGCTGCGCGGTGACGGCCGGCGCGGCTGACGGCCGATGAAACTCGCCCGCTCCGTCAGCCTGACCTAGCACGCACCGATACTTGCGAACTCGCCACTGCAACTTGGTGGAGACGCAGGTGAGCAGGGTGTATAAGTATTAACCAAGGGGGTTGGGTAATGCTTATATCGTCGTCCGTCTGGCGCGCTCTGGCTGAAGCAGGGGTCACGCTCGTGCCACGCGGAGCCGACCGGGCTGAGCTGGGCTACGTCGATGCCCGAGTCACGGTGACCGTCATCGCCTCCCCGGTTCCGCTGACCCCGCGCGACATCGCCACGACGATCGACCGCCACCCCGGACCGTGCCTGTTCATCATGCCGACGGCGACGGCCGCAGTTCGGGAAGCAGTCGAGGCCGCCGGCTGGTCCTGGCTGATCGACGGCGAGCGGCAGGTCACGGGTGTGCTGCGCCTCGGCGGAGAACAGGTCACGCTGCGACCCCCAACGGAGGCGGTAAGGCGATGGGCCAAGCGCGGCCGGGTGCCGTGGGGCACCTTCACCCTGGTCCGCCGGCTGATTCAACAGCCGTACGCAACCCAGCAGGAACTGGCCGCCCTTGTCGGCGTCTCCCAACCACGCGTCTCCCAGGCGCTGGCCGCGTTAGCTGACTACGACCTGGTCAGCCGCATGCCTACCGGCTGGGTCGTGCGGGACCTCGATGAGGCGATCCGGTGGTGGCTGTCGACCTATCCGGGGCCGGGGGGCATCAGCACCTACTGGTACGGCCTGGCGTCAGCGGTCGAGCAGGCCCGGACGGTCGTCGAACTGGTCGCGGAAACAGATGCTGCTGGCGTCGTCGTGTCCGGCGACGTCGCGGCGGACACAATGGCTCCATGGCGTGCCCCGACGCGCGCGATCCTCTACGTCCGCGATGGCGTGAACCTGGCCGATGTGGGCTTCGTTCCCGCTGGCGACGAGGAGGCGACGCTCGAACTCACGGTGCCGAGGGATCCCGGCCTGTGGCCGCCGCCCGGCAAGGCGGCACCCGGCCTCCCACTCGTCGATCCGCTCCAGGTCCTCTGGGACGTCCGGCGCTCGCCCGGCCCCGACAACGAAGAGGCGGCACAGCGCGTGTGGAACATGCTGCGTCAACGCCACCATGACCAGAGGCACGCGGCGTGACCGGACCAGCCCCAGTGGCACCGCGTTCCGTCTCGCTCGTCTCGACCAGCCGCGCCGCAGACGCCGGATTTCTCACCCTTGCCGACCTCGCGGAGATCACCACCGCGCTCGAACTCGACCACCGGATCGTCGGCGGTCACATGGTCACCCTGCTTGTCGCACTGCACGGCGTCTCCGCACAGGTGCCACTGCGCGAGACGGCAGACGCCGACTTCGCCGCCCTGCCCACCGTCGTCGCTGACCCTCGCCTGCCAGCGGAACTCGTCGAGCGCGGCTACACATCTCGGGAGGCAGCCAACCGTTTCATGCGCGAGGTTGAAGATTCTCATGGGCCGCTGACGCTGGTGGTCGACATCCTTGCGCCGTCCTACCGGGGTGCGTTGGTGCCCAACCAACGACACGGTGAGCTGGTGGTCGACGAGGTGCCCGGCCTCGTCCTTGCGCTGCATCGACCTGCCGAGTTACTCGACGTCCACGTCCAGCTCACCAGCGGTGAGCCGCTCGGCCTGCGCGTCATGCTGCCGGACGTGGCCTCAGCGCTCTGTCTGAAGGCCCTCGCTTATCGGGGACGATTCGCGGCGAAGGACGCGGTTGATCTGTGGCGACTCATCAACGCGGCCTATGCGGCCGGGCTGCGGGTCGGGAACTGGCCGGGCAGCGTTACCGGCCGTCAGGGCGCTGAGGTACTGCACCGCTTCTTCGGTGCGCCCCAAGCTGCCGGCCTGAAGCAGATGTCTACCAGCACGGCAGACCGCATTCGGATGCAGGCGTTGGTGAGAGAAGTCGTGCCGGTTCCGTAGCAACATAGGCTTACGCGGCGATGGCGCGGGCGGCGGCGTACATGTCGGCGGGCAGCGGGTTGTGCAGCCCCCAGATGATTCGCATCGGCCGGTCGCCGGTGTGCTCCTGGTAGGTCATCGGGCCGGCGTACAGGTAGGCCGGTGCGCCCAGGTCACGGTCTGGGATCCTCGTCTCCCGCACGAAGAGATGCACGGTGGAGCCGCGCGTGGCGTGGTGGATGTAGCGCTGCCCGGTCGCTGACGCCGACGAGGTGGTGCTCTGCGACTCCCACTGGAAAAGGGTGTCGGTGATGGCCCGGTCGGCGTACATCGTGGTGGGGGAGTAGTGCTGCTCGGACTTGACCAGGGTGACGAAGAAGATGTCGGCCTTGGCATCTGGCAGCCACTTCACCCCTTCCCGCAGCGACCCCGGGTTGGGCATGCCGAAGGCGGCGCACGCCTCGTTGCGGCTGTACCGGGCGTGCACCTTCAACGGCAGCCCGTCGACCGGCACCGTCACCCGGTGGATCCGCTCGCGGAGCACGTCGGCGACCTGTCGCAGCTCGGCACAGCGTGCCGGCTCGGCCCGGAGCCGCGCCAGCCGTTCCCCGCGTTGGCTCAGTGGCGCGTTTGGCCCCCACAGGTCGAAGTGCAGCATGTCCCAGAGCCGCCCGGTCTCTGGCCGCTCGCCGGCCGCCACCCGGGCCAGCAGGTCGAGCCGGTCCGGGTCGTCCAGGTGCAGCATCCGCCCGATGGCCCGACCCAACTCGCGGTCGTCCCGGCCGCCCGGTGAGGCTTCCAGCCCGGCGAGCCGCCGCAGCCCGGTCCACCCGCCGTAGCTCGCCGACCGGTAGACGTCCTCGATCTCCACGCCCGCCTCGCGCAGGAACTCGCCAAGGCTCACGTCTCCGAGCAACCGCAGCTCCTTCACCAGCCCGGTCTTCGAGGTCGGCATCGCTGAGCGCAGGTTGGCCAGCACGATGTCCTTGGCCACCCGGTCGAGCTGGATGTGGCAGCCGCTCGGCAGGGACGGGAAGTCGTCGCGTACCGCTTCGGTTATCGCGCGGCGGCTGACCCCGGTCAGAGCGCGCCAGCGTAGGTCGAAGCGGAAGTTGGCGTGCTGCCCGCCGATGAAGTCGAGCACGGTCAGGCACGGTTTGTCGTCGTCGAGGCGCAGGCCACGGCCGAGCTGCTGAAGGAAGATCGTGGCACTCTCGGTGGGCCGCAGCATCAGGATCGTGTCGACCATCGGCAGGTCGACACCCTCGTTGAACAGGTCAACTGTGAACAGCACCTTGACCGTGCCGTCCCTGAACTCCTTGAGCAGCGCCTGCCGACCGGCCGCGTCGACCCGCGACGTGATCGCCGCCGACCGCACACCGTGCCCGCTGAACCAGGCCGCCATGAACTCGGCGTGCCCGATGCTCACGCAGAACCCGAGTGCCCGCATCCGGTCGACATCGACGCTGTCCCGTACCGCCCGCAGCACCATCCGCGCCCGCGCGTCGTTGCCGGTGTAGACGCCGTCCAGCTCGGTCGGGTCGTACCCCTGCCCGCGCTTCCACCGAAGCTGCGACAGGTCCACATCGTCGTGCAGCCCGAAATACTGGAACGGCGCGAGCAGTTGCCGCTCCAACGCCTCCCACAGATGCAGCTCAACGGCGGCGCGACCATCGAACCACCGCCGCACGTCGCCGCCGTCACTGCGGTCGGGCGTCGCCGTCAATCCCAGCAGTACGCGCGGCGTCAGCCGCTCCAACAATCGGGCGTACGTCGGCGCTTCCGCGTGATGGAACTCGTCGACAATCACCATGTCGTACGCCTCGGGGTCGATCTCCCGTCGGTGCAGCGACTGGATCGAGGCAAAGACGTGCCGCCAGTGCTGCGGCTCGCGGCCCCCGACAAGCGTCTCGCCGAAGCTACCGTCCCCCATGACCTGCCGGAACGTCGCCAGGCTCTGCCGCAGGATCTGCTCCTGATGCGCCACGAACAGCAGCGAGTCGACGGCCTTCTCCCGGTGCAGCCGGCGATAGTCGAGCGCCGCCACCACCGTCTTGCCCGTGCCGGTGGCCATCACCACCAGGTTCCGCCAGCGCCCGTGCACCTTCCGCTCGGCGTCCAGGTCGGCCAGGACTTCGGCCTGGTACGGGTACGGCCGCACATCCAGGTTGGCGATCTCGGTAGGTGCCTCGTCGCGTCGCTCCCCGTGCAGCGCGGTGCGGAGCCGCTCGGCGTCCCTGCCCGGCTCGTAGTCCTCGAACGCCGGATCGTGCCAGTAGTCCTCGAACGTGGCCGTGAACGTGTCGATGACGTACGGCTGCTCGACGTTGGAGATCCTGACGTTCCACTCCAACCCGTCGACAAGCGCCGCCTTCGACAGGTTCGACGACCCGACGTACGCGGTGGTCATGCCGTTGTTGCGGCGGAACAGCCACGCTTTGGCGTGCAGCCGGGTGGTCCTGGTCTCGTAGGAGATCTTGATGTCAGCGCCGAGTTCGGCGAGGCGGTCGAGGGCGCGTTGGTCTGTCGCGCCGAGGTAGGTCGTGGTGATGACGCGGAGGCGGCCACCTCGGTCGATGAGGTCGCGGATTGCCGGCTCGATGATGCGCAGGCCGTGCCACTTGATGAACGCGCAGAGCAGGTCGACTTGGTCCGCCGAGGCCATCTCGTGGGTGACCTCGTGGCCGATGCGCGGCTGGTGACGGCCGTTGACGAGGAGCGCACCGGACGAAAGCGGAGTGGTCGGGCGGGGCGGAAAAGTTGGTTGCGCGGGTGGGGTCGGTGGGGCCGCGATGGCGTGCAAAAGTTTCCTGGCGTCGATTACCTGGTCCTGCCCCGTCGCTGCCTTCGGGCTGAGAGCGGCGATGGCCTCGGCGATGCGATTAGCCAAGTCCACCTGCCGGGACAGCTTGTCGTCGTCGGCGGGGACGGCGTGCAGAGCGCGGTGGGCCAGGATGGCGATGTGGCGGGCGAGGGCGTCGGGAGCGTCGGCGGGATCGAGCTTGGCGCGCTGAACCAAAGCGGAGTCGACGTGTTGAAGACGGCTAGCCAGCTCGCGAGTGATCAGGTGCTCGTAGATGCCCCGTTCAAGATCCGTCACCCGGGCAACGTAGCCGCCAACACTCTTGAGCGCTGGCCCAAACGGCGTGTCCGCGTTTTGCTGTCGGGTCCATGACAGCGGCGCACGCCTCGTTTGAGCGCAGAGGAAGGTCAAGCTTCGGCAGCGGCACGGTTGAAGAGGCGTTGGCGTTCGGCGGCCACGACCTCTCGGACGAGTTCAGCCTCGGACAGGTCCACCGCCTCGGGAGTGGCGCCGGCCAGGTCACTGACCCGGGCAAAGTCATCGAAGAGTTGCTTCTTCCCGGCCAGCAGTTCGACGATCCGCTGATCGACACTGTCTTCGGACAGCAACCGGTGGACCTGCACCGACTGCACCTGCCCCATCCGGTGCGCGCGGGCGACGGCCTGGGCCTCGGTGGTGGGCTTGAGCTGCGGCTCGCAGATGACAACGACGGACGCGGACTGGATGTTCAACCCGACGCCGCCGGCCACGATCTGCGCAACGAGAACGGCACCGTGATTGGCCGATGCGAACCGGTCCACGATCTGCTGACGGTGGCTCGCTGGCACCGATCCGGTCAGGGGGCCGAACACCGGCCCCGGGAGGGACCGGGCCACCAGATCCAGCACCTCCCTGAAGTAGGAGAAGACGATGACCCTCCGCTCGTTCTCCTCCGCCTCACGGACGATTTCGATGAGCCGTTGCAGTTTGGCGGACTGTGGCCCCTGGAGCATGGCCGCCTGGCGCATCTCCATGAAGTTCCCGCGTTCGACGGCCGCCAGGTAGCGGGAGGTGTCCGCCGCGGACATCGGAAGCCACTCCTCGACCTCGATGAGCTCCGGGAGCTCGGTCAGGACGTCTTCCTGGTTCCGACGGAGATAGGCGGGCGCGACCTGCCGCCGGAACATCCTCGGCGAGAGGTCCGTGGCGTCGACGGTGAGGTCCGGGCGCACGTAGGACGCCAGATTACGGAACTCGTCGACCTTGTTCTCCAGTGGCGTGCCGGTGAGCAGGATCGCGCGGTCCGCGCGCCCGACGAGTTCCTCCGTCCTCATGGACCGCCGGGCATATGGGTTCTTGATGTAGTGGGCCTCGTCCACCACGACGCAGGCTAGGTCGCGGAGCTTTTTCAGGCGCTGCTCCCACCAGCCGAGGGTCTCGTAGGTCGTGATGGCGACCCCGCCGTCTCGTACCCAGGTCCGAGCCGCGCGGTCGCGCCCCGGTCCGTGGACCCGGTGCGGGCGCAGCTTCGACTTGCTGGTCACCTCACGGACCCAGTTGGTCACCACCGCCGCCGGGCACACCACCAGAAAGTGGGTCTCGCCGCGGCTGCGCAGGTGGGCGAGGACGGCGAGGGCCTCGACCGTTTTACCGAGGCCCATCTCGTCCCCGATGATGACCTTGCGCTGCACGAGGGCGAAGCGGGCTGCGAAACTCTGATAACCGCGGAGCGACGCCGTCAGGTGTTCGCCGCTGAGCGTCTGGTCACGCACCGCCTGGATAATCTCCTCTGGGAGATCCCCGTGCGCCGCGTCGTCGTCCTCGGTAACGAACCCGAGCTCAGAGAGCATCGCGAAGTAGTCGGCGGGTCGGGCGAGGAAGTCGTCCCACGGGTCCGCGCTGACGCTCTTCGGGCCGGATGCAGATGACATGCCGAGCAGCTCGGCCCGTCGCTTGACGATTTGGATGCTCTCGCGAACTCCTGCGGCGGGTAGTGCCCGGGTCGGGATCACGAGGAGGTGACTCGTCTTGCGGTTGATGGCCTCGCCCAGTGGTGCGAGCTCGGCTGCGCGTTCGAGGTCGGCGGCCGCACCTCGGGTCTGCCGGTACGCGTCCCATTCGGCGAGGCAACGCAGGAGGTGGGTGGTCTCCGGGTGGCGTCTGCTGATGTCGATGCGGACGGGCATCTCGTCGTACGTGGTGTGCCAGATCGCTTGCGCTGCTCCGACTATGCGCCGTGCTGACGTCTCCCCGACGCCTTGGAGCGCCTGAAGGGACGAGCCGACGTCCATCACGTCCTGCACCGTGTTGACGCCTGCCTCGACGAGCGGCGCCAGCCGGAGTCGATCGCGGGTAGCGGTCTTCAACGCATCCACCGGCATTTCCTGCAGAATTCGTTGGACCTCGGCGCGTCTGACCTTCTCACCCGCATCGCGCACAGTCGAGCGGTACGACGCCTCGCCAGCGACGACCTTGTCGATGACAGCCAGCGCCTCCGGCAGGCCCTCGAAGACCGGCCGGTTCAAGATCTCAGGCTCGCCCGTCAGGCCGGAGATGAGGTCGAAGCGAAGTGTCGACTCGAGCAGTGCATCGAACCCGAGTCGTGCCGCGTCGACGGGCGCTGTGAAGACGGCGAGCTGCTTCAGGCGGCTGGGGCCGTTGGTCTCGGTTATTGCTGCGTGGTGACGACGCAGGTGGTCACCTGCGGCCTCCGCCGACTGCTTTCGCGCCGACCCGAGGAAAAAGCGACGCACGTTGAGCAGCGGGCTGACGTCGGCGATGGCACGCGGCACGTCATTGGTGAGCAGCCGCAGCAAGGCCTGGTCGTCGGCCGTCGTCTCCGGGAGGTTCGCGCGCTCCCGGAGGCGCCTCACGATGTCGGTGTCGCTCGCCCAGAGCGGCACCGCGCGCCAGGAGGGCTGACCAGCCCGGTCGATTCGGACACCGCGGGAGCCCAGTTCTCGCTCGCCGCTGCTGGCGGCGTCCCGGACAGCCAGGTGCCAGGCCTGCACGTCCGTGGCTTGCAGACCCCACTGTTTGAGGTCCGCCACGACGCGGCGAATCTGCTCGCGTTCTGTCTTGTTCATGCCCCGCCGCCGGATTACTGGATTAGCGGAGGTAGCGTAAGGCACCCATTTGACGGACGGGATCCGCCAAGTCGCTGATGGTTGATGGCCGGTGCCGGTCAGTAGGCTCTGCGGGCAGTCAAATTGGGGGTAGTACGTGCGGCTTGAGGATCTCTCGTCGGGTGTTCGGGTGGCTGGGGTGGTACCCGGCGAGAGTGTTTCGGTACTCGCTGCTCAATGGCATGGTTCCAATGCCGTCGAGCTGACCTACAAGACCCTCGACGGAGGTCTGCGCCAGCAGGTGCTCTTCCGGGCCGACGAGGCCAGGCTCAGCCTCTCCGACGCGGGCAGCCGGCCGTTCGATGCCGACGCACAGGAGTTCCGGCTGGTCGCGGAGGCGCAGCGAATCTCCTTGGCCGGGTTGTTCGACCCGATGCTGGCGGTGGCGACCAGCGACGTGCAGCCGCTGCCTCACCAGATCCGGGCGGTCTACGGCGAGATGCTCGATCGAATGCCCCTGCGGTTCCTCCTGGCCGACGACCCCGGCGCCGGTAAGACGATCATGGCCGGCCTGTACATCAAGGAACTCCTGCTCCGCGACGACGTGAAGCGCTGCCTCATCGTGGCGCCCGGCGGACTGGTCGACCAGTGGCAGGACGAGCTGTTCTTCAAGTTCGGCCTACGTTTCGACATCCTCACCACGGCCATGGTCGACGCCGCACTGGGGTCGAGCGTCTTCGAGCAGTATCCGCTGCTCATCGCACGGATGGATCAGCTTGCGCGCAACGAGGGCCTAGCTGCCCACATCGACGACGCCGAGTTCGACCTCGTCGTTGTCGACGAGGCCCACCGCATGGGCGCCAACTACTTCGGCGGCAAGCTGAACAAAACCCGCCGCTTTCAGCTCGGCGAGAAGCTCCGGGACCGCACCCGACATCTGCTGCTGATGACCGCCACACCCCACGCGGGCAAAGAGGAGGACTTCCAGCTCTTCCTCACCTTGCTCGAGCGCGACGGCTTCGAGGGCAAGTTCAAGTCTGGCGTACATAATCCTGACACCAGCGGACTCATGCGACGCATGGTCAAGGAAGACCTGCTCACCTTCGAGGGCAAACCTCTTTTCCCGGAACGTATCGCCCAGACCGTGCCCTACGAGCTCACCCTAGACGAGCAGGACCTCTACGAGCGGGTTACCGAATACGTACGTGAGGGGATGAACCGGGCCGCACGGCTGGACGACAAGCGCCGCAACACGGTCGGCTTCGCGCTCACGGTGCTACAGCGACGCCTGGCCTCCAGCCCAGAGGCGATCTACCAGTCCCTGGTCCGACGCTCCGAGCGACTCAAGCGTCGCCGTGACGACCTCATCCACGGCCGCGGTGTTGGTGACGAACCCGCCTCGATCAACCCACGCGACTGGGACAACGACGAGTACAGCGCCGAAGAGGTCGAGCAAGTCGAAGAGGAGCTGCTCGACGCGGCCACCGCCGCCCGCACCATCGAGGAGCTCAACGCCGAGTTGGCCGACCTCGACAAGCTGATCCACATCGCCCGGCGGATCCGCAATCTCGACACGGATCGCAAGTGGGTCGAGCTGCGCAGGATCCTCGAGGACAACGAGCTGATCCATCCTGGCGGCGACAAGCCACGCAAGCTGATCATCTTCACCGAGCACCGCGACACCCTCGACTACCTGGCTCGCAAGATCCGCTCGCTCTTCGGCAAGCCGGACACGGTGCAGGCCATCCACGGCGGTGTCCGACGCGCTGACCGGCGTGCCATCACCGAGGAGTTCACCAAGAACCCGGCTTGCCAGGTGCTCCTGGCCACCGACGCCGCCGGCGAAGGTCTGAACCTTCAAGCTGCCCACCTGATGGTCAACTATGACCTGCCATGGAATCCCAACCGGATCGAGCAGCGCTTCGGTCGCGTCCACCGCATCGGCCAGACGGAGGTGTGCCGCCTCTGGAATCTTGTGGCCGCCAATACCCGCGAAGGCGAAGTGTTCACTCGGCTGCTGCAGAAGGTTGAGGAGCAGCGCAAGGCCTACGGCGGCAAGGTCTTCGACGTCCTGGGCGCGGCCTTCGACGAAACGCCGTTACGCGAGCTGCTAATCGAGGCCATCCGTTACGGCGACCTCCCCGAGACCCGGGCCAAGATGGAACAGGTTATCGACGAATCGGTCGCCCACGGCCTGAAGGAGCTCCTGGAGGAGCGCGCACTCACCCACGACGCCATGTCGGACGCCGACCTGGCTCAGATGCAGCGGCTCATGGAGGAGGCGCGTGCACGCAGGCTACAGCCGCACTACATCGAGTGGGCCTTCCGCGTCGCCTTCCAGCGCCTCGGCGGTCGGCTTGCCAGACGCGAGCGTGGTCGCTACGAGATTACCCATGTCCCCGCAGCTGTGCGCGCCGTCACCAAGCACGGCCCAGTCGCCACCCGCTATGAACGGGTGACGTTCGAGCTCGAGTGCATCGATGTGGCCGACAAGCCGCGCGCCGACCTCCTGGCTCCCGGGCATCCGCTCCATGACGCTGTAGCCGAGCTCACCATTACCCAGCTCCGACCGGTCCTCGATCGCGGCACCGTCCTGGTGTCGCCCGAGATCGAGGAGCCCGCCCTGCTGGTCGGCGTGGTGGAGGAGGTCGTCGACGGAACCGGAGAGTCGATCTCCCGCCGCTTCGGCTACGCCTACGTCGACGTTACCGGCCAGGTCAGGCCTGCCGGTCCGGCGCCCTACCTCGACTGCGTGGCCGCCCCGCGGACCCCGGCTGTGGCAGCTGCGATGAAACTGACGTGGCTCGGTGAGGCCGAAGCCCAGGCCCGAACCTGGATCATTGGCCACCAGCTCAAGGACTATCTCGCCGAAGTCTCACCTCGCCGGCTCACCGAGATTGAGCGAACACGGGCGCGGGTCGACCAACGGTTGGCGCATGAGTCGAATCGGCTGATCGGTGAGGCGATGGCCGCCCAGGAGAAGGAGCAGGTCGGCACGAAGCCGAAGGAGACCTCCGACAGCCTCATGCGCAAGGCACAGGAACTCCAGGTCCGCCGGGAGGCCCGCCTGGCGGTACTTGACCAGCAGGCACAGTTGGTTACCAAGCCGCCGCGCATCATGACCGCCGCGCTCGTGCTGCCGTTGTCGATGGTTGATGCCGAGATTCCCTCCGACGCTCCGATCCACGCCAAGGAGACGAAGGCCGTCGAGCGGCGCGGCGTCGAACTGGTGCTCGCCACCGAGCGTGCTCTCGGCCGGGCGCCGCAGGAGCAGGCCTTCAACAACCCGGGTTACGACGTCCTGTCCATCCCGACCGACGGCAGTCCGTCGATCCGCATTGAGGTCAAGGCACGCATCGAGGGCGCCCAGGACTTCTACGTCACCCACAACGAGGTCGTCACCGGCAAGAACGCCGTCCCTCATTACCGCCTTGCTCTGGTCACCGTGAGCGGGGCCGGCCCCGAGCATGACCAGGTACGGTACGTCGCCGACCCCTTCGCAGGCGTTGACTTTGGCGACCTCGCTGCGACCGGCATACGGGCCAGCTGGGCGAAGACCTGGACCGTCGGCATCAAGCCCTTCTGATCGAGATTGACATAAGGAAATAAATGAAGCGCAAGCTGATCGAGGTCGCTCTTCCGTTGGAGGCGATCAACCGCGAGTCGGCGCATGAGAAGTCTGTTCCAAGGAGGGGACACCCCGCGACGCTTCACCTCTGGTGGGCGCGTCGACCATTGGCTGCGGCCAGGGCAGTGCTCTTCGCCCAGCTGGTTGACGACCCGTCGTCGCGTCCCGATGAGTTCCCAACGGAGGAGGCTCAGCGCGCCGAGCGCGAACGCCTGCATGATCTGTTGAGCCGATTGGCGGCGTGGGAGAACATTCGTGACGAGAATCTGCTCTCGGAGGCGCGCGCCGAGATCATGAAGTCTTGCGGCGGCAACCCCCCTCCAATCCTCGATCCATTCGCTGGTGGGGGCACCATCCCGCTGGAAGCACAGCGCCTGGGCCTCAAAGCGCACGCCAGTGACCTCAACCCGGTGGCAGTTCTGATCAACAAGGCGCTAATCGAGATCCCACCAAAATTCCGGGACTGGGCGCCGATCTTTCCTGGCCTTGCCGATTCCCAGATCCGGACTTGGAAGGGCACTGAGGGCTTAGCCGCGGACGTTCGCGCGTACGGCTCCTGGATGTGCACTGAAGCCGAAAAGCGAATCGGTCACCTGTACCCCAAGGCCATCCTTCCTGGAGGGGTGGAGGGGACCGTGATCGGTTGGATTTGGGCCCGGACCGTTGCCTGCCCCAACCCGGGGTGTGGCATCGAGATGCCACTCGTACGGTCCTGGTGGCTGAGCAAGAAGAAAGGCAGAGAGGCGTACGTCGTTCCGTCGATTGTCGCGGACCCGACCCATGCCTCGGGGCTACGCGTCGAGTTTCACCTTGGACAAGGTGCTGCGGGGCCCTCGACTGATGGGACCATGCCAGGCCGCCAGGGCGCCGTCTGCGTTGCGTGCGATGCAGCCGTTAGCAAAGCTCATATCAAGGCGGAGGGCGTCGCTGGCCGGATGGGTGCCGCCCTATTGGCTGTCGTCGCAGAGGGTAAGCGGCAGCGCATCTACCTCCCGCCGACTGAGGAACACCGCAACGCCGCAAAAGTCGGTCGTCCGCAGGAATCTCCGGATCAAGAACTGGGATTTGATCCTCGGGCTTTATGGACGCCTCTTTACGGCTTGACGAGGTTCTCGGACCTCTTCACCCCTCGGCAGCTGACCGCGTTGACCACCTTCAGCGACCTCGTTGCCGACGCTAGGGAACTAGTCTTGCAGGACGCCCTCAAGGCAGCCATCCCCGAGGGCGAACGGCTGGAGGCCGGCGGCGACGGCGCGGCTGCCTATGCTGACGCCATCGCGACCTATTTGGGATATCTGGGTTCAAAGCTTGCCGATTGGCTCTCGTCCTTGTGTTCATGGATCCCGCACGTCGAGAAGGTCCGGGACACTTTCTCGCGTCAAGCCCTCCCAATGGTCTGGGATTTTATCGAGATTAATCCATTTTCCAACTCTGTGGGAAACGCGAAAGCTCATTTCGAGTGGATCGTGGCGGCGATTGATAATCTCCCGATTGTCGGTCCGGCCGGAATCGCATGCCAGGCGGACGCAGCTGGGCGAGTCAGTGACGGATTCCTGATTGCCACCGACCCGCCCTATTACGATAACATCGGATACTCAGACCTCTCGGATTTCTTTTACGTCTGGCTCCGCAGGTCGTTGCACGGGGTGCATCCCCGACTGCTCAGCACGATGTTGGTGCCGAAGGCCGAGGAGCTTGTGGCCAATCCATACCGGCACGAGGGCAAAGAGGGCGCCAAGAAGTTCTTTGAGGAGGGCTTTCGCACGGTCTTCGCTAACGCGCGGAGAAGCGCGAATCCAGACTTCCCCATCACGGTGTGGTATGCGTTCAAGCAATCCGACACCTCGGACGCGGGCACGGCCTCTTCCGGCTGGGAAACGCTGCTAGATGGCATGATCCGGAGTGGCTGGGCAATTACGGCAACCTGGCCGAGTAGAAGTGAGCGCAGCGGGCGAATGATAAGTGTAGGAACGAATGCCCTCGCTTCGTCCATCGTCTTATCCCTACGACCGCGACCCGACGACGCACCCACCACCGACCGCCGGGGAATGATCTCTGCACTCCAGGCCGAGTTGCCGGACGCCCTGCGGAAGCTGCAGCAAGGCGCGATCGCCCCGGTGGACTTGCCCCAGGCAGCAATCGGTCCGGGCATGGCCGTCTTCAGCCGGTATTCCAAGGTGTTGGAGCCGGATGGATCTCAGATGACTGTCCGCTCGGCCCTGGCACGAATCAACGAAATTCTGGACCAGGTGCTCAGTGAGCAGGAAGGCGACTTCGACCCAACGACGCGCTTTGCGATCGCGTGGTATCGCCAGCACGGCTACAGCACCGGCATGTTCGGTGACGCCGACAACCTAGCCCGTGCCCGGAACACATCAGTGGAGCGGATGGACCGGGACGACATTCTGACCAGCCGTGCCGGCAAGGTGACCCTGATCAAGCCTGCTGACACCCCGGTGGACTACGACGTTATCGCGGACGAGCACACCTCAACGTGGGAGGCGCTGCACCATACGATCCGCATCCTCGAAAACGAGGGCGTGCCGGCGGCAGGCGCGTTCCTGGCGGCCGCGCAGAGCCGCCCGGACGGTGCCGTTGACTCTGACTTGGTCAAGGAGCTGGCGTTCCTGCTGTTCTCGGTCGCAGAGAAGAACGGCTGGACCAAGGACGCCATCAGCTTCAACGCTGTCGCCCAGTCCTGGGGTGACGTGGTTGACGCATCCAAGACCGCCCCGGCGTCTCAGCAGCAGGGCGAGTTCGATTTTTCCGAGGTGGATGACTGATGCCACTAAAGGCGCACGAGCATCCGCTGAAGAAGATCTTCTCTGCTGACTTTGACTTCGTCATCCCGCACTACCAGCGGCCCTACGCATGGGGCACCGAGCAGGCCCTACAGCTCCTCGACGATCTTGAAGACGCCCTCGGCCGGGACGGGGTCGAGCCGTACTTTCTCGGTTCTCTCGTCCTGGTGAAGCCGGATGAGAACGCGCCGCGGGCGGACGTTATCGACGGTCAGCAGCGTCTGACGACGCTTAGCATCCTGCTCGCCGTGCTGCGGGATCTCGCCAAGAACCATGAGGTCGGTGTCGTCCTGCGCGACATGGTCTTGGAGCCAGGGGTAGCCCTTGATGGCATCAAGGCCAAGCCTCGCCTGCTGCTGCGCGATCAGGACTCCGGATTCTTCAAGACGTACGTGCAAACCCCGGGCCGACTGGACGACCTACTGAAGCTCAGCGGTCATGCGCTGGCGAACGACAGCCACCGGGCCATCCGGGACAACGCCGGGGCGCTGCGGGAACGATTGTCGTCTTGGACCGACGAGAAGCGTAGCGCGCTCGCGGCCCTCGCCCGCAACCGAACCTTTCTGGTAGTGGTGAGCACGCCGGATCTGGCCAGCGCCCACCGGATCTTCAGCGTGATGAACGCCCGTGGTCTCGACCTCGAGCCCTCCGACATCTTCAAGTCCGAAGTTGTCGGCTCGATCGACGCGGCGCAGCAGCAGGAGTACGCGAAGGCATGGGAGACCGCTGAGCAAAACCTTGGGCGCGCAACCTTCGCTGACCTGTTCCTGCACCTGCGGATGATCGTGGCAAAGGCTCGCGGCCAGCGCGAACTGCTGATCGAGTTTCCTCAGCAGGTGCTCAACGCCTACACCAAGACCGGTAATGCCACGAGTTTCGTCGACGACATGCTCATCCCCTACGCCACCGCCTACGCGCACCTGCTGAATCAGGACTACGACCAGCACCACACGGACTGGTCCAAGGTCAACAACTGGCTGCAGCGCCTGGTTCAGCTCGACAACAGTGACTGGCGCCCGCCGGCGTTGTGGGCGCTGAAGAACTACGACAATGACCCGGCCTTTCTCGACGCCTTCCTGCGTCGGCTGGAGCGGCTCGCCGCAAGCATGCTGCTGCGACGCGTCTACACCACTCCTCGGGTGACCCGGTACACGGAGCTCCTCAAGCAGCTTGACGCCGGCGCCGGTATCGACGCGGCGGCGTTCGACCTCAGCGCCGACGAGCGGCAGGAGACCCGCGAGCGCCTCGACGGGGAGCTCTACAAGGTGCAGCCGGTGCGGAAGTACGTGCTGCTGCGGCTCGACGAGTTGCTGGCAAACTCTCCCGGTGTCTCCTACCAGCACAAGATCATCAGTGTCGAGCACGTGCTTCCGCAGAGGCCGCGCAGCGACAGCCAGTGGGTTGAGGACTTCACCGCGGATGAGCGAGCCCTCTGGACCCACCGTCTCGGGAACCTGCTGCTGCTTAACCGGAACAAGAACAGCCAGGCGCAGAACTACGACTTCGCCACGAAGAAGGAGAAGTATTTCGGGCCTGCGGCCGGGGTCACCGGGTTCGCCTTGACGATGCGGGTGATCATGGAGCCAGAATGGACGCCGGACGTGCTGCAGCGACGGCAGGCCGAGTTGACGGGGATTCTGGTCAAGGAGTGGGAGCTCAACTGACATGGCGATCTCGAACCGCGACCGTATCGGCCAGATGTTCGACGCGCTGTCTCCGGCGCTGAACGAGTTCATCACGAGAGTCGTGTCTCCCCAGCTGCCGCAAGGTCACGACTGGACGCAGTTGGTCGCGCTTAAGGACGCCAAGAACGGGATTTCGGGGAAGGCCTACTCGACGACGGACCCGCAGCTTCAGCTGCGCATGCTGACCGAGAACATTCCTCACCAGGTCAAGCCCGGCTGGTTCCCGTTCGACGGTCAGCTGTCGAAGCTTCAGCAGTCCTACGCCAGCGAGTTGCGCGACGTGCGCAACGGCTGGGCGCACGGGGCCTCGTTCAGCAACGACGACGCCTACCGGGCGCTCGACACTGCGGAACGGCTGCTGTCAGGGATCGGTGCGTCCGAGGCGGCCGCAGAGGTCGCCAAGATTCGGCTGAACCTGCGCCGTGTCACGGCGGAGAAGGACGACCGCCGTACGCTCAAAGCCGCCGCCGAGACGGCTGACTCGACAGGCCTCCGGCCATGGCGCGAGGTACTCCGACCGCACGACGACGTGGCAACCGGCAACTTCCAGGCCTCCGAGTTCGCCGCAGACCTGTTCAAGGTCGCCCAGGGGCAGGCGGGCAACGACTACGCCGACCCGGTGCAGTTCTTCTCGCGCACCTACCTGACGGAGGGCCTGCGCGACCTGGTCGATCGCGCAGTCCGGAGGATGACCGGGGATGACAACGCGTCCCCGGTGATCAACCTGCAGACCAACTTCGGTGGCGGCAAGACCCACTCGATGCTGGCGCTCTGGCACCTGGCCGACGGGACGCCCCTCGGGTCCTTCCCGCAGGACACGCAGGATCTGCTGGGACCGCTGGGCTACGACACGATCAAGGACGCTCACCGAGTGGCCGTCGTGGGCAATCACTTTGCGCCCACCGGTGAGACCAAGCCGGATGGCACCGAGGTGAGAACCGTGTGGGGCGAGCTCGCCTGGCAGCTCGGTGGCGCTGAGGCGTACGCCATGGTCGCTGATGCTGACCGGGCCAGCACCAACCCAGGCCGCGCGCTGCACGACCTCCTGGCGGCGTACTCGCCGGCGGTCATCCTGATCGACGAGTGGGTGGCCTATGCCCGGCAGTTGCCGGACCAGCCCGACGAGGCGACTGCCGCCGGTATCACCGGCGGCACTTTCGACACCCAGTTCACCTTCGCCCAGTCCCTTACCGAGGCCGCGAAGGCAACCAGCGGAGTGCTGCTGGCGATCTCGATCCCCGCGTCCGAGACGGGGAAGGACCCCAACGAGGTCGTCGCTGGTAACGCTGAAGAAGTCGGCGGTCGCCGGGGCCTTGAGGCGCTGCAGCGGCTGCAGAACGTCGTCCGCCGGGTCGCCGACCAGTGGCGGCCCGCCTCCTCGGACGAGGCCTACCACATCGTCCGGCAACGGCTCTTCGTCACCCCGGACGCGAACGCACTGGCCTCCATCGGCGCCACGGCACGAGCGTTCGTGGAGTTCTACCGCAAGCACAGCGACGAGTTCCCCCGTGAGGCCCGGGACGGGACCTACGAGGACCGGATCAAGCGGACCTACCCGATCCACCCCGAGTTGTTCGACCGGCTCTACGAGGACTGGTCGAGCCTCGAGCGCTTCCAACGGACGCGCGGTGTACTGCGCCTAATGAACACCGTCATCCATGCCCTCTGGGTGGGGGAAGACAACGGTCCGCTGATCATGCCCGGGTCGATCCCGCTCGCGACCTCCGCCGTGAACTCCGAACTCACGCAGTACTTGCAGGACTCGTGGAAGGCAATCATCGACGCTGACGTCGACGGTCCGAACTCCGAGCCGACAAAGATCGATAACGAGAAGCCCCTGCTTCAAACCCGCCGGGTCACCAAGCGGCTGGCCAGGGCCGTCTTCTTCGGCGCCGCTCCGACCATCGGCTCAGCACACAAGGGGCTGGAACGTCAGCGGGTCTTCCTCGGTACCGCGATTCCCGGTGACATCCCGGGCAACTTCCACTCCGCGCTCTCCGCCCTCGGAGACCGGGCGACCTACTTCTACTCCGGGTCGGGCAAGTACTGGTACGACCTTCGGGCCAACATCACCCGCCGAGCCAAGGATCAGGCTGAGCGGCTGCACGTCGAAGAGGTCTGGGCCGAGGTGCGCCGCAGGCTCGCCGACCAGGCCCAGCGGCGCGGCGACTTCGCCGGCGTGCACATCTGTCCCGAGGATCATGGGGACATCCCTGACACGGACGAGGCCCGACTGGTCATTCTGCCTCCCAAGGTCACCCACAAGAAGGGGGACCAGGAGTCCAGCGCCATCAAGTTCGCGCGGTCCGCGACCGATCATCGTGGGACCGCCCACCGGGTACACCGCAACATGCTGGTCTTCCTCGCGGCGGACGTGAACCGCATGGAAGAGTTGGAATCGGCGGTACGGGACTACCTCGGGTGGTCGCACGTGCTGGACAACACCGTCGACCTCGATCTGACTCAGAATCAGCAGAACCAGGCGATGGAAAAGAAGCGGCAGGCCGACCAGACCGTTGATTCCCGGCTACTGGGTGCCTACCACTGGGCGCTTGTGCCGGAGGCACCCGATCCGGGCTCTCCGTTCGTCGTCGGCGCTACGAAGGCAGAGGGACAGTCGACCTCGCTCGCAGAGCGCGTCTCGAAGCGACTCGGTGCCGATGGAGCGCTAGCAACTCAGCAGGCGGCCGCCGCCGTATCGCTTTGGCTCAACCGGTTGCCGAAGCTGTGGGAGAACGGTCACGTCAGGGTCGGCGATCTATGGCGCCAGTACACGACGTACCCCTACATGCCACGGCTGCGGGACAGGTCCGTGCTGGCCCGTGGCATCGCGGATCAGCCACTGTTGTGGCAGCAGGAGGGCTTCGCCCTCGCCCTGTCCTACGACGGGGAGCGCTATGAGGGACTGAAGTTGCCCTCAGACGGCGATTTCGGCCAGGTCACCGACTCCATGCTCCTGGTCAAACCCGAGGCGGCGCTTGCGCAGCGCGAGCGAGACGCGGCACGTGAACCCGGCTCCGAGCCCGGCCCCGAACCGGGACCACCGGCTGATCCTGGTTCCCCGCCCGGTCCCGGGTTCGGACCTAGTCCCGGCCCGGGCCCTGCACCAGCGCAGAAACCAAGGCTCGACTACTTCTTCGGAAGTAAGACCCTCGATGCGACGCACTATGCAATGGACTTCAAGAAGCTGATGGACGAGGTGATTCAGCACCTGACCGCCTCACCCGGAGTCAACTTGAAGGTCCGCGTCGAGATCGAGGCCGACGCCGCCCACGGGTTCTCTGAGTTCCAGGTCCGCACCGTCTCCGAGAACAGCAACGCACTGAGGTTCGATCAAGCCGGCTTTGAAGAGGGGCACTGAGAGTCATCAAGCCGCGCTGACCGGCAACCTTCAGCGGTCCCGGGCACACCCGGTCCGGGACCGCTCGTCATCGCAAATCAGGTACTTTCTGGCTGCTGGACGAGAGGGCGGCGAACGGCGTCCACCGCATCGCTTGCGCGTTGGTGCGGACCGATCGGAGACGATGCCTGAATTCGGTCGTAACAGCGGCTGAGCTTGCCAGGAGCGGCGCGGCGGCGGCGATCATTTTCAGCTCGCGGGCCTCGCGTAGCAGCGGCCAGCACGGATCGGTGGTGACATCGAAGCCGTAGGCGGCGGCCAGCCGGGCGTGGTGACCGCTCCCATCGAAGCGGGTTTCGTCGACGGCTACAGCTGCTAGGTCGACCTGCCATGGGCCGAGGCACGTGGCATCGAAATCACACATGACGACGCGGCCGGAAGGCTCTCTGAGGAGGTTGCCGACGTGGGCGTCGCCATGGATTAGGAGCGGCGGTATTCGGTGTTTCAGGGTCGTTAGCTGCGGTTCCAGCCGGTCACACCACTCCGAGAGGAAGTCGTGCTCGTCTTGGGCGAGCCCTTCCGCGTCCGCCAACCGGCGACGCGCGTCGCCGATCGGGTCCCATTCGGGGAGAGCGATCGGGGGAGTGGGGAGGGAATGAAACTCCCGCAGAACCTGGCCGAGATCGTCGACGGTAGGAGCGGGGCATGCAGGCGGGACGTAGGTCCACACGGAGGCGAGGAGATCACCTACGACCATCGGTTCGGGAGCTGCTGGGGCGAGCCGGATCGTGGGTGCGTCGATCGATGCGAACCAGCGCGCGAGATCGATTACCTTCGCCACGCGGTCGTGGAGTCGATGGGTCCGCGCAATCCGGATGACCAGTTGCGCCTCAGGAAGGGCGAAGACGGCGTTGTTCGTGAGTTGCAGCAGCCGGGCATCGCCGGTCGGTACCGCAAGCTGGGCGGCGAGCTGCCGCATCGCCTCCGTCATCGCTTCCTCAGTGAACCGGCCCGAGGCTCGCATGTTCACCGCCTGACTTTGAGTGTGGCGAGGTCCTGTGCGAATGCGGCAACGTCGGGAAGCCCGTGGTGCCGGGTCAGGTCGCGGCGCAAGTTGTTGACCCGATCGATGACCCGCGCCGAGCTGACGCTCTCGGCATTGAACAGCACGCGGCGCCCGACCGTCAGCGCCTGCTCAGGCTCGTCGGCGAGGAAGAGCGCGCTGCATAGCCCGACCTCGTTGAGCAGGCTGCTCCGCACGTTTCCCGGACCGAAGGCATCGATCGCGTCGGTCACAAAGCGCACCGCTGCCGACCCGTGTTTCTTGTCCTGCCGGGCCTTGTCGCGGTAGACGCGGCCGTACTGGGCGAGCAGCTCGCCACGGTCGTAGAACGCCATCCAGCTTGGCTCTCGCTCTGGGCAGATTCGCTCGAACTGCGAGCTGGACTCAGCGAGCGCCCGTTCTGCGGCTCGATGATCGCCGAGAGCCGCGAGTGAGGCCGCTTCCGCGCCCAGCAGCAGTGAATTGACTGCTGGCGTAGCCTGAGATCCGAGCTGCCCGCGTGCGAGCTGTAATGCGGCCAAGGCGTCGAGATTGTGCCGTAGGTGTTGCAGCTGTTTGGCTTGCGAGTACCGGATCATGGCGGTCAAGGGGCGGTCGTCGGCTGCAAGCGCGGCTCGTTCACCGGCGACGAAATGCCGCTGAGCCTCCGAGTACCGGCCCGTGTCCAAGGCGGTCCAGCCAGCCAGCTGTCGAGCCGCTGCCACAGAAGCGACAAGCTGCGGTGACAGGCTGGCAGGGTGCGACCAGTCGAGCATTCGGTAGACCGATTCGGCGAACCGAGCCACCTCCTCGTACAGCGCACCGCCACCACACTCGGCATCGACCGACCAGTAAAGCTCCAGAACGGCGTTCAAGCGCGCGACATCAGCGGCGCCGATACGTCGGGACTGTAAGCCGGTGCTGCCGCAAAGGAATCCCGCGCCGGCAGCGACAGCAGCGATACCGGCCAGGAGTATCCGCCGGCTCTCATCGGGGCCCTTGGCGGCAATGGCGGTTCGGGGTTCGAGTTTGCTCACGGGGTGATGTTCTCCACCCACAACGTCGAACCACAGGTGCTCTGCGGGGATACGCAGCAGCGCTGCCCAGTGGGCAAGCCGGTCTAGGTGCACCAGCGGAGGCCCGTTCTCCACGCGGCTGAGCTGGGCCTGGGTGATGCCCAACCAGCTCGCCACCACGGCCTGCGGCAACGCTGCTCGCCCGTGGTACGGGTGGTGTCGGTACGCCCGGATCACCCGTCCGAGGTGTCGTTCCATCAGGGCCGCCCGCAGCGGCGGGTGCGACCAGAACGACGCCGGAACCTCCGGCGGTGCGCTCAGCCTGTCGCGCTCGGCGGCCTGGCAGGGCGCGCAGCGTCCGCTGTCGTTGTCGCGGGCCAGGCGTGCGCCGCAGCGGGGGCAGTTCGCAGGTGTCACCGGCAACCTCGCCGTTCGCGGGTGGCTGTGTCCATTGCGCTCCGTCGAGCCTAACCATTCAAACGCCTTCGTGGGCTCGCGGTATACGCGCCACGTATATCGGCAATGCCCACAGCGTTATGAGGATCGAGGGCATCGGGGCGCAGCCTGCGGTGAGACCACCCGACGGAAGGAGCAGGATGCTCACCATCGACCGAGTCGGCACCGGACGGGCGCTCGTCTCCGACGAGCTGTTCGCCCAGCTGACCGCCCGCATCGCTCACGATCACCGCGAACTGGCCCCCGACCTGCCGGCCAGGATCCTGGATCAGGCGCTCGCCTTCCTCGGGACCTGTGCCACCGCCACCGGACCGCTTGGTCCGAGCGACCTGGTCGATATCGGCTGGCACACGTTCATCCTGCACACCCGCGAGTACGCCGACTTCTGCCAGCGCATTGCCGGGCGGTTCATCCACCACCAGCCGGAGCCCACGTCGGAGGAGCCGCCGTCGGGGCCTGAGCCGATCGGTGCTCCGATCTCCCGGACGGTCGCCGCGATCACCGCCGCTGGCTTCGCCGTCGATCATGAACTGTGGGGTGGCCGTGTGGCCGAATGCACCCAGTGCCACGCCGGCTGCACCGACAGCCCGACTCGATAGGCAGGCCATCAGCGGTCCCGGGCATAGACTGCCCGGGACTGCTCGCCCTCGGGAGGCCACCGGATGCCGCGTCGCCGCGACTGGCACGAGCTTCCCGGGGAGGTACGCCGGCAGATCGAACAACGCACCGGTGCGGTCCATGCCGCCTACTCCGTACCGACCGGTGCCTCCTGCGACCTGGCCGCCGTTGTCGACACCGACAGCGGCCGGGTCTTCTGCAAGGGTGGCGAGACTGAGGGCCCGACCGCGTGGCTCTATCGCAACGAGGCCCGCGTCAACCCCTGGCTACCCGATGTGGCACCCCGTCTGCGCTGGACGGTCGAGGCGGAAGGCTGGTTGATTCTCGGCTTCGAGTATGTTGCCGGCCGGCATCCCGACCTTGCTCCGGGCTCGCCGGATCTGACTGCGGTCGCGGACCTGCTCGCCACCCAGAGCCGCCTGCTGACTCCCAGCCCGCCTGTCCAGGTGCAGCGCTTCGCTGACCGTTGGCGAGGGCTGATCGCTCCCGATCTGGTCGACGGCGACACGCTGCTGCACACCGACATGACGCCGCGGAACTTCCTCGTCGGTGACCGGCTGTGGCTTGTCGACTGGTCCAGCCTGGCGCGCGGGGCGGCGTGGATCGACACCGCCCTCATGCTGGTCCGCCTCACCCGCGCCGGCCATGCTCCCGCCGAAGCCGAGGCATGGGCCGCGCAGATGCCGACATGGGCGCGCGCCTCCGACGAAGCGCTGCACGCCTTCGCCGACGGGCTGGTGCGCCTGTGGGAACGCAAGCAGCGTTCCGCGCCCGGCCTGCACCACGGACCGTTGATCGATGCCGCCCGCCGATGGCGAGACCACCGAGTGAGCCGCAACGGTCGGTAGCACGACCCCATACGGCATGTGCATGTCGCCTACTTCGCCCACGTCATACGGCCCGCCCTGCTGATCCACAACTCTGCAGGACATGGCCCGGGGCGGGTGCTGGGCTCCGGTGGTGCCGACCCCGACGGTGCGTCGTCCCCGCCCGCCTCGGTGCCACACCACAGCAGGGGAGGGACATGGATTCGATCGACGAGGTGCTCGGCGAGCTGCCGATGCCGCCGTACGTGACAGCAGAGGATGTCGGCTTCGCCGTGAAGGCGGTGACCGTACACGCCGCCGAGCAGTGGCCCGAGGGGCCGCGCTGCCGGAACGATCGTGCGCCGCACCCGTGCCGGCTGCATCGTTGGGGGCGGCGGGTGCTGGACCGGCGCGGCCTCAGCGACCGGCAGGTGCAGGCGCTGATCGCCGAGCAGGAGGCACCACGGCGATGATCTATCTATCCGGGGAGCGCCTGCACCCACACCACGTTCGTGCCGCCGAATTCGACAGGCGCTGGCGGGGTCTCGACCCGCGCCAGGTGTACGACTACCTCAACCGAGCAGCCGACGAGATCGACAGGCTGCATCGGGAGCTGACGACCGCGAACACCGAGGCCGAGCGGATCCGGCAGGCGCTGCGGCAGTGGCAGTCCCGGCACGCCGACGGCCGACAGGCCCGGCACGCCGACTGTCGGCCGGCAACCCACGACCATCAAACGGGGGAGCGGCAGTGAGCCGCGAGGCGGTGACCCGTTGGCTGCGGCTGGTCGAGGCGGACGCGGAGCTGTCGGCGTACCTCATCGGGGTTGATCGGGACCGGCTCGCCGCGCACCTGACCCGGCAGCTCGCGGCCGGCGGACCGGTTTTGGACGGCTGGCCGGGGCTGCCGGAGGCGCAGCGGCGGCGGGCCGCCGACTACCTGGCCGGGGTTCTCGCCGCCCGCGACCACCCGGTCATCGACGAGGCCGCCGCCCGTTTCCGGGCCGAGCTGCGCTGCCCGGGGCTGCTGCCGGAGCGGGCGACGGCGCTCGTCGTCGCCGCGTTGGCCCGGCTGGTCGGCGGTGGTGGTGACCGGGCCGGGCGGTTGGCGCTGCTGGCGGTGCTCGGCCGGGTGCACCGCAGGTACCGGCTGCGCCCCGAGCACGGCCCGCTTATCGGTGCCGCGTTGGCCACTGTGGCGCCACGACTGTGCCCGGCACAGGCCGGCTGGGAGCAACGGTGGCAGCGGGCCTGGGCGCTGGTCGAGCGCGCCGCCGGGTGGATGGGCGACGGGCCGGCGTTCTGGCCCGCCGAGGTGGTCGGCCGCGACCTGGCCGCCGAGGGCATCGCCATCCTGACGGTACGCCCCTGGCGGCGGCTGCCGTTCCGCCCCGGTCAGGCGGTGCCGGTCTGCGTGCCGCAGCATCCCGGCCGGTGGCGCTGGTACTGCCCGGCCAACGCCCCGCGCCCCGACGGCACCGTCGAGCTGCACGTCCGCGCCGTCCCCGCCGGCACCGTCTCCCGCAGCCTCGTCCACGAGGTACGCCCCGACGACCTGCTCCACCTCGGCCCACCCGTCGACATCGGCCTCAGCCTGCCCGCCGCCCCGGAGCTGTCCCCTTCCGACTGCCCCGACGAGCCGGCATCCGCCAGGGCTGAGCCGGCCAGGGCGGGACGAGCCACTGCCCGGGACCTGCTGCTGGTGGCCGGCGGTACCGGGCTGGCCCCGCTGCGCGCCCTGGTCGAGCAGGTCGCCACCGCGCCGGCCGGTCGTCGGGTGACCCTGATCGTCGGCGTACGCACAATCGCCGACCTCTACGACGCGATCACCCTGGACAAGCTCGACCAGGCACACCCCTGGCTGACCGTCGTCCCGACCTTCTCCCACGACCCGTTCGTCACCCCCGCCGAACAGGGCGACGCGCTGACCCTCGCCCTCGACCGCTACCGCCCCAACCAGCACGTCTACGTCTGCGGCCCACCCACCATGCTCGACCTCGCCCGCCACCGACTTCCCGCCACCGGGATACCCGCCTACCGGATTCACCTGCCCACGATTCGGTGACGGTTCGGTACCCCGTCATGTGCTGAGATCGGCTTCTGATTGCGATAAATCGGAAACGCTCTCGCCGGGGCTGCAACCCGCTGGCAACTATTCTGGGTGCTCGCTCCATCACTCTGGGAGGTGGCGATGGTGGCTCAGTGGGAGGCTGATCGCGCGGCGACGTTCGCGCGGCGTCTCGGACGGTCGGCGGCTGAACTCGGGGAGAGCGGAGGCACGACCACCTGCCCCGACCTCTGGGAGCTGTCCAACGGGGACGTCGCGGTCATCGGCCGAGACCTGACGGCGCATTACGCGGGTCAGTTGCCTCCCGACGTCACCGTCGGGGACGACGAGCGGCTGGTGGTGGTGCCCCGGAGCATGATCATCGCCGCGAAGCCGGACATCCCGGATGCGTGATCTGCTCCGGGCGGCCTCCGGCCAACGACTGAGGCTGCCCGACTACGAGGCTGACTTTTATGGCACGGCCGAGTCGGTGGACGGACCAATTCTCAAGACCGAGCGGCTACAGACCTTCCGCGAGCCGGGCAGCCCGAGCTGGGAGGCGTTCGCTGCCGGGCGGTGGGAGGAGGCGCTGCGTATCGCCGCCGAGCCCAACCCGGAGCTGAAGCGCTTCTTCGACCATCTCGCCGAGTTGGGCTCGGGGCTGCATCGTCTTCGCGTCGTGACACTGCCACTCAGCCCCTACCTGATCTGGGAGCTGCACTTCCTCCGCTTTCGAGCCGAGGTGGGAGAGTTGATCCGGGTGCTCGCCACTACCACGGAGGCGATCCTCGAACATGAGCGCGAGCACGGCATCGTCCCCGAGTTGATGGTGGTCGGCCGCCGGGCGGTCTATGAGGTCCGCTACGACGCGAGCGGGACACCGATCGGAGCGGACAAGTTCACCGACCCGGCGGTGGTGGACGGCTGCCGGGAGCGGGTCGCTTCGTTACTTGCCGAGGCGGAGCCGTTCGACTCCTTCTACGACCGGGAGGTCGATGGGCGCAGGCCGCCTGACGGGCACCTGTAGTAGCCTGCCTCCACCTGTGAGCGTGGAGGCGTGATGCCCCAACTGCGGACGGTTGCCGGCCTGGTACGAAGATCGGCGATGCCGACCGCTTTGCTGCTGGTGATCCTGACGATCCTGGTGGCGGTCCTGCTATCTCCCTTGGGTCTGCTCTGGATCGGCGAACGGCCCGGCTACGACTGGCCGCTTTTGGGCAATGTTGGAGAGGCGTACGGCGCGGCATCGGCGATCCTCGCCGGTCTTGCGCTCACCGGCGTGGTCACCTCGCTGATTATTCAGGCCAGGGAAGCGAAGGCGGCCCGCGAACAGACGCTGCGGGCCCTGCACGCCGACCTGCTGAAGATGGCCATCGACGACCCCGGCTTGCTTGATTGCTGGGGTCCCATCGAACAGCCGTCCGACATCGAGTGGTTCCGCAAGCACGTCTACACCAATCTGATCGTTTCCCACTGGCAACTGATGTGGGAGGTCGACGTCCTCAGCGAGCCGCACCTGCAAGTCCTTGCCGACCAGTTCTTCAAGGGCGAGGCGGGGCGGCGCTTCTGGGCCGAGGCCCGGGGGCCACGGATGAAAGCCGAAACCTCCCGACGGGCGCGCCGCTTCACCGCCATCGTTGATAAGAGGTATCTCGCCGCGCTTGCGGCAGGTCAGCCCGGAGAGAGCGCACAGCCCAGTCGAGCGACCAGCGAGCCAGCTCCGGTCACCACCCCCGACCAGGCCAACGTTGTGCGGAAGGCGGCGAGGCAGTTCGCTCCTTTTGCTGTCGGCGTGGCCGTCACCGCCGGTGCGATCGCCGCAGCCGGGTACGTGGCCGGCCGGTTGCGGACGCCACGGTGACGGCGGCCGCAGCCTCGACATCGCCTGTGCCGCGTCGATCTTGCACTTTTGGTCGGCGAGATGACCGTGATCTGGGTGTTTGCCCCGACAGAAACTACAAGATCGGCGCGGGGGGACCTCGCCGACGTGATCAGCCTTGACGGTGGGCGGTTGCGCGGGGCGGTGTCCATAGGGGTCGCGTACGTTTGGGGCATGGGATTGACGGGTGATTACGAGCCGAGCGCGTTGGAGTGGGTCCGCGAGCAGGTCGAGCGGATCGTGCGTAACGGCACGACCGACGGCGTCACGATCGCCGGCCGGCCCATCGTGCTGATGACCTACCGGGGCGCCAAAACCGGCAAGCTCCGCAAGACGCCGGTGATGCGGGTCGAGCACGACGGACACTATGCGGCCGTCGCATCGATGGGCGGCGCACCCAAGAACCCGCAGTGGTACGCCGCCCTGGTCGCCGATCCGGTGATCGAGCTTCAGGACGGGACCAAGACCGGGGAGTACCGGGCCCGTGAGGTGTCCGGCGACGAGAAGGCCGTCTAGTGGCGCCGAGCGGTCGAGGCGTACCCGGACTATGCCGACTACCAGCGCAAGACCGACCGCCAGATCCCCGTCTTCGTCCTCGAACCAATTTCAGCGAAATCCTGAGCCCGCCCCTCAACGCGCCGATCCTGCCTGGGTCGGCTGACAGCCAGGAAGCCAGGCTCAGGCGTACGTGTCGCCGTACTCGCGGATGTCGTTGACGTCGAGGGTGATCCGGCTGTTGTCGGCCCACTCGCCGGTGGCCTGCTGCCAGCTGGGGTCGTCGCGTTCGTCGATCGCGGACCAGTTCGGGCGATGGTGGCGTAGGTAGATGGGGCCGGTCGACTCGCCGGGGGCGAGTTCCCCGCCGATGAAGGTCAGCTCGATCCAGCCGGGGATCGGGGTGCCGGGCGGCGGGAAGACCGTCGGGGTGGGCGTCGGGGTCGGCGGCAGCGGCGACGTGGTCGTCGCGGGTGCCACTGACGATCCCGAGGCGGGCGGCGATGGCGCAGCCGGCGGTGTCGACACCGGCGCGGTCGGCGGGCCCGGCGGCAGGGGTGGTGGGAAGAACTGGATGTGGCGTTGCACGTTGGCGCAGCCGATCGCCGCCCAGTCGCAGTTGGTGGTCAGCGAGGTGTTCCCACCCTCGAACGTCAGGTGGTAACGCACCCGCACGTCCGCCAGGTCGAGCGGGGCGGTGCCCGTGTTGACGACCTGGAGGACGTGCTGGATCTGGCTGTCCGTCGGTGACCAGCTGAGGTTGCGGTAGCTGACCCGTGCCTTCCCGTACGCGGTGCGGACCGGGGTCACCGGCGAGTCGAGGGAGTACCCGGCGTCGGTGTACGCCCAGACGGTGAGCCGGTATTCGGTGCCCGGCGCGAGATCGGTGAGGGTGAGGTCGGTGCCGGTGGTGGTGCCGAGGCTGCGGTACACGTTGGGGCCGAGCCAGGCCCGCACCTCGTGCCGGATGGGCGTCCCGCCCGGCTCGCCGATCCAGGTCGACGGCGACCAGGTCAGGGTGAGCAGGTGCGGCTCGTTGGCCACCACCACCGGTGCGCCGGGAGTGGTAAGCACCGGATCGTCGGCCGCGTGGGCGACGGCGGTGCCGGAGAGCCCGAGCACGATGCCGAGGACGGCGACGACAGTGACCCGACGAGCACGCATAGTGCGCATGCTAGAGAGTTGCATGCATGAATATCAATGGCCAAGGGTGCAGTCCTGCTCGGCTCAGATCCCTGGCCTCGGCGTGGCGGCGATCTGGGTGACGAGGAAGTCGAGCCGTTCGGCCTGGCCGTTCGGGGGGATGCGCCCGCTCTCGGTCAGGGCGGCTATGCCGTGCAGCGCGCTCCAGGTGACTTCGGCAAACAGTTCGCGTCGCTGATCGTCCGGGTGGAAGCAGCTGACGAACTCGTCGAAAGCGGCGCGCAATGGCGGCGGCGTCTCGGCGTGCGCGAACTTCACGTCGGTCGGCAGCATGAACATGGCCTGGTAGAGAGCCGGCTGCTCGGTTGCGAACTCCAGGTAGGCGCGGCAGACAGCGTGCAGTGCCGCAGGCGGCGCTGGGTCGGTGAGCCGGGCGCGGCGCAGGCGGGTCGCGAGTTCGCCGAAGCCTTCGAGGGCGACGGCCCGCATGATGTCCTCCTTGCCGGTGAAGTGGCTGTAGAGCACCGGCTGGCTGTACTCGACGCGCTCGGCCAGTCGCCGCGTTGTCACTGCCTCCCACCCTTCGGCCTCGGCGAGTTCGCGGGCGGCCGTGACGATCAGCTGGTGGCGCTGGGCGCGCTCGCGTTCGCGGCGTTCGGAGATGGCGGACATGACCTCATCCTAGCAGCGCTAGACATGCTGTCGATGACAACGTATCGTCGCTACAACATCTAGCGCCGCTAGGGATCAAGCGAGGGGAACAAACCATGCTCAGCAACATCGCCACAGTGCTCGCCGGACTGGTCGGTGTGGCCGTCATCGTCATGGGCGCCCTCGCCTTCTGGGCACCGCAGGGCGCGGTCGGTTTCGGCATCCCCGACACCCCGACTGAGGACCGGACCTTTCACGCCTGGCTGTCCGTAAAGGCAGTGCGGGACATCGCCGCGGGGCTCTTCATCCTCATCGTGGTGGTCGGCGGGACAACCCACCTGCTGGGGGGGCTCATGCTGGCCGCCACCCTCATCCCCATCGGCGACGCGCTGATCGTGCTGCGCAGCGGTGGGCCCAAGGCGGCCGTCTACGGCATCCACGGCGCTACCGCAGTAGTGATGCTGGCGATCAGCGTGCTCCTGCTCATCGCGTAACCGGTCGCTCTCGTAGCCGACCGCTTCCATTGATGCGGCGGCTTCCATTGATGCGGCGGCCGGAGCCCCTGCGGGTGAACCCCGATGCGATCCCGGGGCGACCAGGCAGTGACCTGAGCAAATTTCACCACTAGCGTCGGTCGGGTCTGGACAGACATATCTCTCGGGGGAGGACGTTCCATGTGCCACCACCAGCGAGCCGCCCGATGAAGCCACGCTCACTCATCGCCGCGGCCACCGCCACCGTCCTGGTCGCCACCGGCCTCGCCGTGACCGGCGGGACCGCCGTCGCCCACGGCAGCGGCTACTCGGCCCTGATCCAGCGAGCCTCGTACGGCGTACCGCACATCACCGCCCGCGACTTCGCCAGCCTCGGCTACGGCGTCGGGTACGCGCAGGCGGAGGACAACGTCTGCCTGATCGCCGAGAGCGTGGTGACCGTCGGCGCGCAACGGTCCCGGTTCTTCGGCGCCGACACCGACAACGTCGCCAGCGACCTGTTCCACCAGAAGGCGATCGACGACCGGGCCGCCGAGCGCTGGCTCGTCGGCCGGCGCGACGGTCTGCGCGCACCCTCAAACGAGGTACGCGACCAGATGCGCGGCTTCGCCGCCGGCTACAACGCCTACCTGCGGACGGGAAAGGTAAACGACCCGGCCTGCGCCGGCCGGCCGTGGCTGCGCCCGATCACCGAGCTGGACCTGTGGCGTACCCAGTGGACGGCCATGGTCCGGGCCGGTTCCGCCGCACTCGCCGACGGTATCGTCGCCGCCGCGCCACCCCGGGCGGACGGCACCAGCGCGCCGGTGAGCGCCCCGCAGGCCGCGGCGGTCGTGGCCGCCCGGGACGGCGCGCCGGCCGGGGTGGGCAGCAACGCGTACGGTCTGGGACGTGCCGCCACCACCAGCGGTGCCGGCATGCTGCTGGCGAACCCGCACTTCCCGTGGGATGGCGCGGACCGTTTCTACCGGATGCGGCTCAAGGTGCCCGGCCGGTACGACGTGGAGGGTGCCGCTCTGATCGGTGACCCGCTCATCGAGATCGGGCACAACGGCAAGGTCGCCTGGTCGCACACCGTCTCCACTGCCCGCCGTTTCGTCTGGCACCGGCTCACGCTGGTGCCCGGCGACCCGACGAGCTACCGCTATGACGGCCGGACCCGGAAGATGACAGCCCGCACGGTCACCGTCCGGACTCCCGACGGCCCGGTCAGCCGTACCCTCTACGACACCCACCTCGGCCCGGTCGTCGTGGTGCCGGGCCGCTTCGACTGGACCACCGACACGGCGTACGCGATCACCGACGTCAACGCCACGAACAACCGGGCGCTTGACGGCTGGCTCGCCATGGGCCGGGCACGCTCGGTGGGTGAGCTGCGGTCGGTGCTGGACCGGCGACAGTTCCTTCCCTGGGTCAACGTCATCGCCGCCGACCGGCACGGGCGGGCCCTCTACGCCGACCACTCCGTCGTGCCCCGGGTCACCGACGCCCTCGCGGCCGCGTGCATCCCCGCGTCCTTCCAGAGTCTGTACGCGACAAGTGGCCAAGCCGTCCTCGACGGCTCCCGGTCATCGTGTGAGCTGGGCCGGGACCGGGACGCGGCGGTGCCCGGCATTCTCGGGCCGGCGAACCTGCCCACGCTGGTCCGCGACGACTACGTGACCAACTCCAACGACAGCTACTGGCTGGCCAATCCTGCTCGCCCGCTTGTCGGGTACCCGCGCATCATCGGCGACGAGCGGACCGCCCGCAGCCTGCGGACCCGGCTCGGCGTCCACCAGGTGCGCCAGCGCCTCGCTGGCACCGACGGGCTGCCCGGCCGGGGGTTCACCGCCGGCAGGCTGTGGGACGTGACGCTCGGCAACCGGGCGTACGGCGGCGAACTGGTCCGCGACGACCTGGTCCGGCTCTGCGAAGCTCAGCCGACGGCCACCGCCTCGGACGGCACCACCGTCGAGCTGACGGCCGCCTGCGTCGCGCTCCGTCGCTGGGACCTCCGGGTCGACCTGGGCAGCCGGGGCTCGCACTTGTTCACCGAGTTCGCCCGCGCCGGTGGCCTGCGTTTCGCCGACCCGTTCGACCCGGCCGCCCCGCTGACCACGCCGAACCGGCTCGCCGTCGACGACCCGAGGGTGCGTACGGCGCTCGCCGACGCCGTCCAACTGCTCGGCGGCATCCCGCTGGACGCCCGCCTCGGCGACATCCAGACCGAACCGCGCGGCGCCGAACGCATCCCCATCCACGGCGGCTGGCCGGAGGCCGGTGTCTTCAACATGATCATCAACCAGGTGCAGCCCGGCGTCGGCTACCCGAAGGTGCGGCACGGCACGTCGTACCTGATGGCCGTCGAGCTGGGCCGCGACGGGCCGTCGGGTCGGCAGCTGCTGACCTACTCGCAGTCGGCCAACCCGAACTCGCAGTGGTACGCCGACCAGACCCGGCTGTACTCGGCCAAGGGCTGGGACACCATCAAGTTCACCCAGAAGCAGCTGCGGGCCGACCCGAACCTGGTCACGTACCGGGTGGGAGAGCGCCGCCGCTGACCGACGGGAGTGGGAGCCGCGAGTTGCGGCATGTTGGGCGTGCCGTGCTGGGTTGTGGGGTCGCGAGTTGCGGCATGTTGGGCTTTCTGGTTCGCGGGAAGCCGCGAGATGCCGCATGTCGGGTGGCAGCTCGCGTCCTGCCGCCCGACCCCCTTGTCACGCAGCCGGCGGCTGGTAGGTGACGGGCAGCCGGACGGCGGCGTCGATCTCCGCCGTGGTGAGCAGCGGCACGATCCGGGCGTCGACGCCGCCTGCCGCCCGTACGGCGATGCCGAGCGCGGCGGCGGTGACGTTGTCCGGCACCTCGCAGAGCACGTACAGGTCGAACTGGCCGAACGCGTAGTACACCGCCTCCACCTGCCCGCCGGCGTTCTCGATCAGCGCCTCGATCACCTCGGCCCGCGCCGTACCGCCTTCCTTGGCCAGCCCGGCCATTCCCGGAACCGTGTAGATCGCTGTGACCAGGAACTTCGCCACGCTGGCACCACCTTCCCCGCCTCCGCCCGACCCGGTCGCGCCTACCCGCTTTCCGCCCGGTCACGCCTCGCGGCACAAGATCAGCGTGGCCGTGCTCACAGAACGCTCTGCTGGTCGCTAAACGGGCGGCGAAGTGTCGTTGGCGGGGGCTACTGTGCCGTGCGGGCTTCACCACCGCCGTCGCGCTGGCCAGTGGCGCCACGTCGGCCACCACCGCTCGTCCCTTCGGACAGTTCCGACAACAGGAGACTTCGTGACACAGCAATCCGTCGCGGCACCGCAGCCTGTCCCGACCTCGGACAAGCTCGACGCTGCGGTACTCAAGGTGGCCGGCGTCGTCGTGCTCGGTGCGCTCATGTCGATCCTCGACGTGACGGTGGTCAGCGTCGCCCTGCCGACGTTCCAGAGCGAGTTCGACGCTTCGTACGCCCGCGTCGCCTGGACGATGACCGGCTACACGCTCGCGCTGGCCACTGTCATCCCGCTCAGCGGATGGGCCGCGGACCGGTTCGGCACCAAGCGCCTCTACATGATGGCCCTGGCGCTGTTCACCATCGGCTCGGGCCTGTGCGCCACCGCCGACACGATCGGCGAGTTGATCACGTACCGGGTGTTGCAGGGTCTCGGCGGCGGCATGCTCATGCCGATCGGCATGGCGATCATGACGCGGGCGGCCGGCCCGAACCGGATCGGCCGACTGATGGCGGTGCTCGGCATCCCGATGCTGCTCGGCCCGATCGGCGGCCCGATCCTGGGCGGCTGGCTGATCGACGTGGCGAGCTGGCACTGGATCTTCCTGATCAACCTGCCGATCGGCATCGTCGCGCTGGTGTACGCCCAACTGGCCCTGCCGAAGGACAGCCCGCAGCCCTCCGAGTCGTTCGACTTCCTCGGCATGCTGATGCTCTCGCCGGGTCTCGCCCTCTTCCTGTACGGCGTCTCCACGTTGCCCGAGGCCGGGACCTTCGCCGACGCCGAGGTGTGGGGGCCGATGCTGGTCGGTGCCGCACTGGTGGTGGCGTTCGTCGTCTACTCGTTCAAGCCCCGGCACCCGCTGCTCGACCTGCGGCTGTTCCGTAACCGCAGGCTGACCGTCGCGGCGTTGACCATGTTCGTCTTCATCATCGCCTTCATGGGCGCCGGCCTGCTGTTCCCGAGCTATTTCCTCCAGGTACGCGGTGAGTCGACCCTGCACGCCGGCCTGCTGATGGCCCCGCAGGGCATCGGCGCCATGGTCACCATGCCGATCGCCGGCATGCTCGCCGACAAGGTGCCGGTCGGCCGGACGGTGCCGTTCGCGCTGCTGCTCATCCTCGCCGGTTTCTTCACCTTCACCCAGCTCGACGCGGACACCTCCTACGTGCTGCTCTGCGGCTCGCTGTTCGTGATGGGCCTGGGTATGGGCGGCACGATGATGCCGGTGATGACGTCGGCGCTGAAGACGCTTACCGGGCACGAGGTGGCACGAGGGTCCACGCTTGTGAACATCCTCCAGCAGATCGGCGGTTCCGTCGGTGCCGCGGTGATGTCGGTGATCCTCACCAACGAGCTGAACGGCTCCCGGCAGATCCCCGGCCTCACCGACGAGAACGGCAACCCGGTCACCGAGGCCGGCCTGGCGATCGCCGCCCAGCAACGGCCGGAGCTGGCACAGCAGCTTCCTGACCCGTCACTCGTCGAGCGTGGGCTGGACTTCGCCGCCAACTCCTTCGCCACCACCTTCTGGGTAGCGTTCGCCCTGGTGGCGGCGACGTTCATCCCGGCCGCGTTCCTGCCCAGGCGGCGGGAACGGTCCCACCTGCTCGACGACCAGCCCGGGGACCAGCCTGGGGAGCAGCCGGGCGATCAGCCGAAGATCCCGGTCATCGTCCACTGACCGCTCCGCCCGTCTCGCGGAGCCAGCCCGCTCGGGTTGGCTCCGCTTCGGCGTTGCCGGCCCGCAGCTTGGCTGCCAGCTTGCGGCATGTCGGGTCTTCCGGGCCGTGGGAAGCCCCGACATGCCGCATATCGCTCGCGGCGCTTGGCGTTCGGGCGGGCTCGCGGCGCTTGGCGTCGGTGCGGGCGGGACGGCGCGTGGTCTCCGGGTGGGACGGCGCTCGGCGTCGGCCCTCGCGGCTTGCGGCATGTTGGGCCTTCCGGGCGGCCGGAGACCCCGAGATGCCGCAACCCGTGGGCTGCCGCCGGGCGCTGGGCTGACTGTCGCCGGGGTGGCAGGGTGAGCGCGGGACAGGGCAGCTGGCGGTAGGGTGCGGCCGGTGGGGAAGATCGGGTTGACGCCGGAACTGGCGGTGCCGCGGGAGCTGGCGGTGCCGCCGGCGATCGAGGCCGAGCGGGTGATCACCGCCGTGCTGGCCGACCTGCGGTCGGGCGAGCACCGGGGGGTGGTGGTCGACTCGCCGCCGGGGGCCGGCAAGTCGACTCTGGTGGTACGGGCCGCCATCGAGTTGGCCGCCAGCTGGTCGGGCGACACCGATCGGGGCGGCGGTGGGCCGGGTAGCGCCGCTCCAAGCGGTGACGCGCCGCGCCGTGGCGAACCGCTGATGATCATTGCGCAGACGAACGAGCAGGTCGATGACCTGATCGACCGGCTCGCCAGCAAGGCGCCGCAACTGCGCCTCGGGCGGCTCTCGGCGGGTGACTACCGGGCGTCGCCCCGGGTGCGGGCACATGCGCAGGTCCGGGTTGCCGCGAAGGTCACCGACCTGGCCGCCTCGGCCGTGGTGATCGGTACGGCGGCCAAGTGGGCAACTGTCACCGAGGGCTGCTGGCCATGGGCGATCGTGGACGAGGCGTACCAGATGCGCTCGGACGCCCTGCTGCGCGTGGCCGGCAGGTTCGAGCGGGCCCTGTTCGTGGGTGATCCGGGGCAGCTCGACCCGTTCTCCACTGTGGAGAGTGGCCGGTGGGCCGGGTTGACCTGGGATCCGATGCAGTCGGCGGTGGCGGTGCTGCTGCGGCACAACCCGCACCTGCCGGTGCACCGGCTGCCGGTCTCCTGGCGGCTGCCCGCCTCGGCCGCACCGGTCGTGTCCCGCGCGTTCTACCCCTTCACCGGCTTCCGTTCCGGCACCGGCCCTGACGACCGAACCCTGCACCTCACCGAGCCCGGGTCGGGTGACGCCGTCGACCGGGCGGTGGAGTCGGCCGCCGCCACCGGCTGGGCGCTGCACGAGCTGCCGGCCCGGCACACTCTGCGTACCGACGGGGAAGCTGCCGCCGCGTGCGCCGCGCTCGCGCTGCGGGTGCTGCGGCGCGGGGCGGTCGCGGTCTCCGAGCAGGCGCCCGGTGGCGCGCCGGTCACCGCGGACCGGATCGCCGTCGGCGCCGCCCACCGTGACCAGGTCGCGGCCATCCGGGCGCGGCTCGGCGAGGCCGGTGCGGACGTCACCGTCGACACCGCCAACCGCCTCCAGGGCCGGGAGTACGACGTGACGATCGTGTTGCACCCGCTCTCCGGCCGACGCGACGCGACCGCCTTCCACCTGGAATCGGGGCGGCTCTGCGTGCTCACCTCCCGGCACCGGCACGCCTGCCTGGTGGTGGCCCGCGCCGGAATCGGCGAACTGCTGGACGCCCACCCCTCGACCGAGGCGCCGCAACTGGATGTGCCGGTCCGGTTCCCCGACGGATGGGAGGCCAACCAGGCCATCCTCGCGCACCTCGCCGCGGTGCCGCAGCCGCCGGATTGACCAGCGGCGACGGCATGCAGGATGAACGGATTCACGCCGTCGTCGATCACCGGGATTCGTGTCGGTGTCCCGATACAACGGCAATTCAGATGATCTGTCGCCGTCTATAGCGTGGGATGCCTAGGCCGTCGGAGAAAGGCGGACCATGTCATCCCCATCTGTTTCGTTGTCCCGGCGCGGGCTGCTCGCCGGCACCGCGGTCGCCTCGGCCGCAGCCGTCACCGCAACCGTCGTCAACTCACCCGCCGGGGCGGCCGTCCCGGTCAACGCGGCAGCATCGGCGGTCATCCGCGACGGGATCGCCACCGCACGACTGGCCGCACCGGCGGCCCTGCAACCGGACCTGCACGAGCGGCTGGGCGCCTGGCTGGCGTTCTGGTCGGCGAATTCACCGCGTCGTTGGAGCGTCCCCGTCGAGGTGGTCGGCGTGGCCGACGCCGCCGGGGCGGCGTTCACCCTGCGTGCCGTCCGGGTGGTGGTGGAGGACCGGCCGCTCGACGCGTTCCTCGCCGGCCGAGCCGACCGCGCGCACCTGGGCACCCTGGCCAGCCTGCACCACCACTTCGGCCAGGTGACCGTCGCCACCGGCGGTGGGCTGCGCGTGGTCGACGCTACGGCTGGGTTCACCAACTCACCCGAGCAGGTCGCCTTCGCGGTCGCGGCGTGCCGTGAGCTGTGGGGCGTGCGTACCGCCGGTGCCGCCACCTGGCGTCACCAGGTGGGCCGTCCCGACGCCGCCTCCCGTTCCGGCTGGGCGGCCTTCACCCGGGCGGCACTGCGGCGCGGGCTACGTACCGACACCTACTGAACGAACCGGAGGAAGCACCATGGCACGACACGAGTTCCGTTTCGTGGTCGACGGCGTCGACCTCACATCCGAGCAGCAGAGCCAGATCGCCGGTGAGATCCAGAAGGCCGGCCTGGCCGCGCTCTCGGTCGCCGGTACCAAGCTCAGCAACCCGCTCGCCCTCGGCCACGCCAACCTGCGGCTGCGGCCCGAGTGGTACGGCCTGTGGGTGATCGACGGTCCGTTCGCGCAGGACCTCGGCGAGAAGATCAACGACATCGGCTTCTGGTTGCAGAAGTGACCCGACCGCCGCAGGGACCGGCCCCGTCGGGGGAGCGGATGTGCCCGAGTACGCCCGCGGGCAACGCCACGGTCTTCCTCGGCATGATCACTCCGGCGGGCCGGGTCGCGTACGTGACCCCGGCCCTGCCGGCAGAGGTGGCCGTCGCCGCAGCGGCGGAGGCCGACGCCCCGGTGGAGGCCCGCTACCGGCTCGCCGGTCCCTGCGTCACCAGCCAGTGCGGCTTCTGGACCGGGGATCACTGTGGGCTCGGCGAACGCCTCGTCGCGTCGTACGCGCAGACGGTCGGCGAACCGGAGGTGGAACTGCCCCGCTGCGCTATCCGGCGGACCTGCCGCTGGTTCGCCGAACAGGGGCCGGCCGCCTGCGCCGCCTGCGCTCACGTGGTCACCGACGCCCGCTGAGAGCGTGTTTGAGAAGGCCATGCCCTGCTGCGCCGGCCCCAGCCGACGACCGGCCGCGTTGTCGGTCCGCCCGGATACAACACCGGTATCCGGGCGAACCTCCGCCTTGCCGGACACCGCCTGGGACTCGGCTCGCTACGGGCGAGCCTCCTCAAACACGCTCTGAGCCGCGACGCCCCCGGGGTGTCGGTCCGGTCGGCTACCGTCGGTTGCCATGGGCGTGCAGGCGGGCGGATTCATGATCGGGCGGGATCATCCGGCCGGTCTGTTGCGGGCCGAGGTCGACCGGGCCACCGCCAGCCACGGTGGGCTGGCGCTGGTTGCCGGGGAGCCCGGCATCGGCAAGACGACCCTGGTGACCGCCGCCGCCGACGAGGCCCGTCGACAGGGTGCACTGGTGCTCGGCGGCGCCTGCTGGGATTCGGCGAGCGCTCCCGGCTACTGGCCCTGGGCACAGGTGTTGCGCCGGCTGCGCCGGTCGCCGGAGGACTGGGCGCTGGCTCGGGAATCCGCCGAGCCGGCGCTCGCCCTGCTGCTTGGTGAGGCGAGCTCTCTCCTGCCGGGGGCCGCCCGCGGCGCGGCGGGCTCTCCGATGCCGGACATCGCTCACGACGAGGCGAACTATTCGTCGTCGGTCCGCGTCACCGACAAGGGCGACGCGGCGGAGCAGGAGGCGTTCGCCCTCTACGACGCGGTCACCACCGCGCTGGTCGCCGTCTCACAGCGCCGGCCGGTCATGGTGATCCTCGACGACCTGCACTGGGCCGATCCGGCGTCGATGCGGCTACTGCGGTTCGCCGCGCAGCACACCTGGTTCGAGCGGTTGCTGCTCGTCGGCACCTACCGTGACGCCGAGGTGGAGGCTGCCGACCATCCGCTCCGACCGCTGCTGATGTCGCTGGTGGCCAAGGCCACCACGATCAGTCTCACCGGCCTGACCCGGGACGAGGTCGGCGAGTTGATGACCCGCACCGCCGGCCGGGCGCCCGACGCGAACTGCGTCGACGACGTGCACCGACGCACTGGTGGCAACCCTTTCTTCGTGGAGCAGACCGCCCGGCTCTGGCATGCCGACGGCGGGCTGGCCACCATCCCTCCCGGCGTACGGGAGGTGGTGCGGCGGCGGCTTGACCACCTGCCCGCCATGGTGGCCGACGCGCTCACCGTCGCCGCCGTGCTGGGCCGGGACTTCCACGGCGAGGTCCTCGCGGCAAGTGTCGGTTTGCCGCCGACCCGGGTCGGTGAGTTGCTGGAGGTCGCGGTCACCGCGCGACTGCTGCTCGGCCTGGGCGACGGCCGCTACGCCTTCGTGCACGATCTGGTCCGCGAGACGCTCTACGACGCGCTGACCGAGGACGACCGCAGAGCGCGGCACGCCGCCGTGGTGCGGGCCGTGGACGAGCACGACACGCTGGGCCGGTTGCTGATCCCTGCGGATGTCGCCCGCCACGCATGGCTGGCCGGCGCGCACCTGGACGCGTTCCGCGTCACCGAGTTGCTGCTCGACGCGGCGCGGGACGCCAGGTGCCGGCTGGCGCTCGACGAGTCCACCGTGCATCTGCGGCGGGCGTTGGAGGTGGTGCGGGACAAACTCCAGAAGTTCAAGATCGTGACGACGTTGACCGACCAGCTCTTCCACTGCGGCGCGCGGGAGGAGGCACGCCACCTGCTCAGCGAGGCCGCCGCGCTGGCCCTCACGGTCGACGACCCGGCGGTGCTGGCCCGATTCGCGCTCAACGTGCGTCGCCACTGGGAACTCGAGCCGGTACCCGGCACCGACGGCGAGGCGCTGCTACGTGAGGCGTACCGGCGGCTGATCGGGGAGCCAGACGACAGCGCCGGGCCGGCCGTCCTCGAAGCAGACCTGATCACCGCCACCGAGACGCTCGCCAGATCGACGCGGGACGACGAGGCGCTCACCTTCAGCCTGTGGGTGCGACACGACTCCACCTGGGGGTTGGGCACCGCCGCCGACCGGGCCGCCCTCACCGGCGAGATCCGCGACGTCGCGCGTCGCAGCGGCGACCGGGAAACCGAGCTGTGGTCCACCTCGCTGCGCTGGGTGGCGTTGCTGGAACTCGGAGACCCGCGCTATCTCGACGAACTCACCGCCTTCGTCACCGGTGGACGACAGACCGGAAAGCCGCGCCATCAGATTGCGGCGGCCATCGACGGCGGCATCATCGGCGCCTTCCGCGGCGACTTCGCCGGTGCGGAGACCTGCTACGCCGAGCTCGGTGCGCTGGACGACTGGGAGCACGCCGACCATGCCTTCCTCGGCCACCATCTGCGCTGGGCTTTGCTGCTGCTGCGGGGCCGGCTCGACGACGCCGACGCACTGCTCGACGGGCTCGCCGCGACCGATCATCCGCATCTCGGCCTGCTGAGGGCGATCACGGCTGCCGAGCGCGGTGACCATCAGATGGCGGCCGACCTCACCGCGGAACTCGAAGCCTCGGGCACCCGGATCGCCGGGTCGATCTCGCCGATGTGGTTGCGGTTGCGCGCCCAGGCCACGGTCGCCGATCCGAGCCGCTGTGCCGGGATCCGTGCGGACCTGCTGCCGTACCGGGGCCAATGGCTCGTCTCGTTGTACGGCTGCGACCTCAGCGGGCCGGTCGATCACTGGCTCGCTGTGGTCGACGTCGCCGAGCAGCGCTGGGACGACGCCGTCGCCGGTTTCTCCGCCGCCCGCGCCGCCGCCGACCGGATGGGCGCCCGCCCCTGGTCGCTGATCGCCCGGGTCGCGCTCGCTGACGCCCTGGCCGCCCGTGGTGGCCCGGGTGACGCGACGAGCGCCGCCGCTCTGCGCGCCGAGGCCGAGCGCGAGGCCCGCGAGCTCGACATGCCACAGATCCTGGCCCGACTCGCCGCCGCGCCGGTCCGGCCAGCCGCCGAGGAACCCGAACGGTCCGCCGAGACGAGCCCGGCGGCCGGTTCGACGGCGGCGGGCTCTGCGGCGGACCGTTCGGTGTCAGCTGGGGCGGCCTGCAACGGTGCGGTGGGACCGGCGTACGAGTTCCGGCGCGACGGCGCCGTCTGGCGGCTCACCTTCGACGGCGGCACGGTTCATCTACCCGACGCCAAGGGGCTGCACGATCTTCGACTGCTGCTCGGCCGCCCGGGCGTCGACGTGCCCGCGGTCGAACTGCTCGACCCGGCCGCCGGGCCGGAGCTCGTCGTCGCCCGCCGGATGGGCGGCGATCAGGTGCTCGACGACGAAGCGAAGAACCGCTACCGGCGGCACCTGGCACGGCTCGACGACGAGATCGATCTGGCGGCCGGGCGTGGCGACGAGCGCAGGGTGGCGGCGCTGGACACTGAGCGGCAGGCGTTGATCGACCAGTTGCGGGCCGCCGCCGGGCTGGCCGGTCGTACCCGTCGGCTCGGTGACGAGGCGGAACGTGCCCGCAAGACGGTCACCGCCCGCATCCGTGACACCCTGCGGCGGCTCGACCAGCGGCACCCACCCCTCGCCACCCACCTGCGGGCCACGGTCTCCACCGGCACCGCCTGCCGCTACCTCCCACCCAACCCTGTCCCCTGGCACCTCTAACCCGCTTTCCAAGGGGTTGATCATGAGGTCAGCGGCGAATTCGCTCCATGAGCGCCGCTGACCTCATGATCAATGAGGTCGGTAGGGGTGGGTGGGTCAGCGGCGGTTGTAGCGGTACATGGTCAGGGTGCCGAAGACCGCGATGAAGGCGGCGCTCCAGAGGACGATCCACATCATCGCCGAGGCGTCGGTGGTGCCGGCCATGGCCGCGCGTACCGACGAGACCAGGTGCGTGATCGGGTTGGCCTTGACGAACGCCTGGAGCCAGCCGGGCATGGTGGACGGGTCGACGAAGACGTTGCTCAGGAACGTCAGCGGGAACAGCACCATCATGCTGACCCCCATCACCGACTTCTCGCTGCGCAGGATCAGCCCGAAGAACGTCCACACCCAGGAGAACGCGAAGGAGAAGACCACCAGCAGGCCGATCCCGGCGAGGACGCCGAGCACGCCACCGTCGGGGCGGAAGCCGAGCACCAACCCGACGCTGAGGATCACCAGCGCGGCGAGGACGTAGCGCAGCACGTCGCCGACGATCATGCCGACCAGCGCGGCGGGTCGCCAGACCGGCAGTGTCCGGAACCGGTCGAAGACGCCCTTCTCGATGTCGGTGTTCAACCCGACCCCGGTGTACATGGTGATCATCACGACGCTTGTCACCATGATGCCCGGCAGGAAGAACTGCAGGTAGTCACGGGGACTGTCGGCGAGCGCGCCACCGAACAGGTACGTGAACATCAGCACCATGATGATCGGGAACGCGGTCACGTCGAACAGTTGCTCCGGCACGTGCTTGATCTTCAGCAGGGCGCGCCAGCTGAAGGTGAGCGACGCCGACAGCGGGCTCGGTCGGGGCGGTCGCGCGCCCGGTGCGAGGACCGTCGCGAGCGCCTCGGAGGACGGTACGAAGACCGTCGGCGCCCGGCCGGTCGAGGTGGCGGTGTCGCTGCTCATCGGGCTGCCTCCAGTTCGTCGTCCCGCTCGTCGGTGGCCGGCACGGCGGGGTGGTCGGTCAGGGCCAGGAAGACCTCGTCCAGGCTCGGCTGGCCGAGGGAGAAGTCATCGACCACGATCCCGGCCCGGGACAACTCGCTCAGTGCCCGGGCGGCCTGCGAGCTGGCGTCCAGCTCGCTGCCGTCACCGCCGACGCGGGCGGTGATGGCCACCGGGTCGGCCTCCAACTGGACCGGCACGCTGAGCGTCGCCTGCAACAGCCGTTCGGCCTCGGGGCGCTGGTCGGCGTTGCGCAGCCGCAGGTGGACCGTGCCGGAACCGACCGACGACTTCAACTCGCCCGGGGTGCCCTCCGCGATCACCCGGCCGTGGTCGACCACCGCGATCCGGCTGGCCAGTTTGTCGGCCTCGTCGAGGTACTGCGTGGTCAGCAGCACGGTCGTGCCGTGCGCGACCACCGCCCGGACGATCTCCCACACCTGGTTGCGGCTGCGGGGATCCAACCCGGTCGTCGGCTCGTCGAGGAAGAGCAGATCGGGGGTGTTGAGGATGCTCGCCGCGATGTCGATGCGTCGCCGCATGCCGCCCGAGTACTTCTTCACCTGCCGTCCGGCCGCCTCGGTCAACCCGAACGCGGTGAGCAACTGCTCCGCCCGTTGCCGGGCGGCGGACTTGGGCAGGCCGAGCAGCCGGCCCAGCAGGATGAGATTCTCCGTGCCGGTCAGGTCCTCGTCCACCGAGGCGTACTGGCCGGTCAGGCTGACTCGGGCGCGTACCGCGTCGGCCTCGGCGACCACGTCGTGACCGAACACCCGGGCCTGCCCGCCGTCCGGGCGCAACAGGGTGGCCAGCACGCGTACTGCGGTGGTCTTGCCGGCCCCGTTCGGGCCGAGCAGTCCGTACACGGCGCCGGCCGGAACCTGGAGGTCGATGCCGGCGAGCGCGCGGGTCTCGCCGAACGACCGGGTCAGACCCTCGGCCTCGATGGCGAGACCGGTGGTGCGTCTACTCATGATTGCGAAGTTTCCTTCCATTCGTCACGCCGATGAGCCGGGCCGCCGCGACCCGGCGACCCACCACACCCCACGGGTACGACAGAATGCTCCGTTCCGTGGCCGCCCGCCAGCTACAACGATGCCGGCCGCCGGGAGTGGTCGGCTCACCCCAGAGGCGCGAGACAGCGAACGGCCGCCGCTAGATCAGATCTAGCGGCGGCCGTCTCGACGCCCACGGCACCGGTCGCGTACCACCCACCAGCAGTGCGACCCGTCGCGCTGCCAGCCCCCGTTACCAGGCGGTGTCGAGCCGGTGCCGTTGCTCGGGCGTCAGTTCCAGGTCCACGGCGGCGAGACTCTCGTCCAGCTGCGCCACCGAGGAGACTCCCACCAGCGGGATGGTCGGGATCTCACCGTCGATCAGCCAGGCCAGCACCACCTGGTTGACCGTCGCGCCGGTCTGCTCCGCCACCTCGCGCAGCGCGGCCAGCCGCACCGGCGCGCTCGGCAGGTCGTACTCCGGCCCCAACGGCTTGTCGTCGCGGACGTAGGCGCCCCACAGCAGCGACCCGTACGACACCAGGGTCATGCCGGGCTCGGCCCGCAGGTAGCTGAGCAGCTCGCCGCCGACGGCGCCCACGTTGCCGTCGGGGTCGAGGTCGGTCGGCCCGTCCAGCCGAGCCGGCAGGTAGCTGCGGTGGTACTGGAGCACCTCGTACCCGGGCAGACCGGCCGCGGCGGCAAGTGCTCGGGCTCGCTCCACCCGCCAGGTGCGGTGGTTGCTCGCGCCGAGCAGCCCCACGGTGCCCTCGGCGACCAGCTCGGCGAAGCCCTCCACGGTTTCCCGCAGCGGCACCTTGTGGTCCTCGATGTGGGCGTAGAGCAGGTCCAGCCGGTCCATGCCGAGACGTTCCCGGCTGCGCTCGGCCGACTCCCGGATCACCTTGGCCGACAACCCTTCCGGGTTGTCCAGGTAGCTGGTGCCGGGGGCCAGCGGCCGGGCACCGAGCTTCGTGGCGATGACGATCTCGTCGCCGATGCCCCGGCTGCGCCGCCACCGACCGAGCAGTTCCTCGCTCTCGCCGCCCTGCCCGCCGGTCATCCAGAACGCGTAGTTGTCCGACGTGTCGATGAAGGTGCCGCCGGCCTCGACGAACCGGTCGAGGATCGCGTAGGCGGTGGCCTCGTCGGTCTTTGTGCCGAACAGCATCGCCCCGAGGCTGAGCACGCTGACCTCGCGCCGGGTACGCGGGTCGCTGCCGATGGTGCGGTACCGCATGGAAACTCCTCTCGTGCGCCCGAACCGGTGGACGCGGCACCAGCCTGCGTCTTCGAGCGCACTCGAGGTCAACCCCTTGACCCTGTCCGCTTGGCCGAAGGTCCATCGACGGTGGCACCTGAGCCCGGTGCGCACCGCCAGCCCCACCCATACGGTGTGTTTCTGTCCGATGTCGCTGAGTAGAGGAGCCGTCCCGTGCCACAGCTGCCGGACCTGCCCTTCGGTTTGGAGTACGCGGCACTGGGCCTCTTCCTGGTGGCCGTGCTCGTCGGGGTGGTGCAGCAGTTCTTCGCCGACTGGATCAAAGCCCTGCTGGCCCGGCTGTGGGGCCTCGTCGCCGGGCGACGACGCGGCATCCGGGCCGACGAGTGGCGTCGCTACCGGGCCTGGGTCGCCCGCACCTACAACCGGATGGAACTCGGCTTCCTCCGCGACGTCTCGGTCACGCTGGACGAGGTGTACGTACCGTTGGAGTACGAACAGGACGGCCGGCGGGTTGACGTCTACCGCGACGTCCAGGGCCGCCGACGGACCGTGATCCTCGGTGCGGCGGGGGCGGGCAAGTCGATGCTGCTGCGACACTCGATGGTGCGGTGGGCCACGGAGCCCGAACGGTTCGAGCGGGTACCGGTGCTGGTGGAGCTGGCCCGGTCCAATCGGGACGGACGCACGATCCGGCAACTGATCGCGGAGGCCCTCGGCCGGCTCGATGACGAACCGGGGAGCCGCCGCCGGCATCGCCGCGCCCGTCCGCTCGTCGCCGACGCGGAGCAGGTCGTCGAGGTGGCGTTGGTCAGTGGCCGGCTCTGTGTGTTTCTCGACGGGCTCGACGAGGTGGTCACCGAGCGGCGCGGCGCGGTCGCCGAGGACATCAAGGAGTTCGCCGAGCGCCATCCGACGACACAGGTCGTGGTCACCTGCCGCGACGCGGTGTACGACGGTGACCTGCGGCCGGTCTTCGACCGGGAGATCCGGGTGGCCGGCTTCGACGACGCCGGGATCCGGCGCTTCCTGCGACTCTGGTTCAATCGAGGCTGGGACATGGGTGAGGAGCCCCACGCGTCCGGGCGCCGTCGGGATGAGGCGTTGGTCGACTCCCGACACGTCGTGGAGCAACTCATGGCGGAACTGCGGTCCAGCCCGACGGTGATGCGGCTGGCCCGCAGCCCGCTGATGCTCACGATGATCACCACGTTGTACGAGGCCGACGCCGGTGCCGGCCCGATGTTGACCAACTCGCGGGCGGAGTTCTACCAACAGGCCGTCGAGCACCTGCTCCGCCGGGACCGGGATCTCGGTCGGCACCGCAACCTGGCCCGCTACCAGGCCGGCCACAAGCTCATGGCGTTACGGGCGATCGCGCTGGCCGCGCAGGGTGGCCGGTCCCAGGGCACCGACCGCCGGGTGATCGGCGAGGCGGAGGTGTACGCCGAACTCGCCCGCATCCTGCCCCGGTTCCGCCTGGCCGAGGAGCACCTGCCGCCCATGGTCGACGAGATCGTGGAGCGCAGCGGGCTGTTGATCCGCATCGACGACAACAACCTGCTCTACGAGTTCGCCCACCTGACTCTCCAGGAGTACCTGGCGGCGGTGGAACTCGCGGACGATCCCGAGCGGCTGCTCGGGCTCTACCGGGAGAACCCGGGCCGGTGGCGGGAGACGGTGAAGCTCTGGTGCGCCGGGGCCAACCGCGACGCCTCCGGCGTGGTCCGGCAGATCTTCGCCGGTGACGACCGGGACAGGCTGCTCGCCCTGGAGTGCGTCGCCGAGGCCCGGCAGATCGACGAGAGCCTCGCCTCGACCATCGTGGACAGCCATGTTCGGCTGCTCGGCACCCCGGTCGCCGACAAGCATCTGGTGCTGGCGGCGCTCGGCGCGGTGGCCGGCAATCCGGGGCCGTTCGGTCAGCGGCTGTTCGACAGCCTGGCGCAGCAGGCGCGCTCCGGCGGCCAGGTGGCCGAGGACGCCGTGGTGGTGCTCGCGGAGTCCCGCCGCCGCGAGGCGATCGAGTTGCTCAGCGAGATGGCGGTACGGGTACCGGCAGCCCGTGCCGCGTTGCGGGCCACCGGTGAGCTGGCCATCCCGACCCTCGCGGCCCGGGCCGGTGCCGGCTCGGTGGCCGCCGTCGACGACCTGGCCGCCGTCGGCACTCCCGCCGCCGCCGTGGCTTTGGCGGAACAGTTGTGGGCGAGAGACCGGAAGGTCGCCGTACGCGCGGCGTGGCGGCTGGCCGTCCTGGTCGGCGCGCCGGACGTGGCGAACGAACTGCGTACCTTCGACCCCACAGCGGCGGAGGCCGCGTCCGTGGCCGCCGAGGCGACTAGGCGGACCGACCGGCGATCGGGACGGGTGCCGGGGGCGGAGTGGCACGACTGGCTGTGGGCTCCCTTCGAGCCGGGAACCCCGATGGCCCGGACGATGGGCCGCCTCGGCTGGCTGATCCTCGACTCGACCGACGACCCACCAAGCGACCTCGGCACCGTGGACGTGCGACTCGCGATCAGCCTCGTCGCGCTGGGCGGTGCGTTCGACGCCGGCAAGGTGCCCAAGGAGCTGACCGAGGAGCTGAGCCGTACAGCGCACAGCTACGAACGGCTGCTCTCCGGTGCCTTCGGCACGTACGAGATCCGCGACATGCTCGACCTGGTGGCCCGGCGGGAGCCCGAGGCGGCACGTGACATCGCGGTGCGGGTGCTGGGGCATCGGATGTCCGGCTGGCGGGCGGCGCTGCTGACCAGCCTGCCCACACCGGTGCTGACGGAGCTGGCCGGTCGACTGTGGAACAGCTCCGACCTCGACGCCGACCTACGGGACTGGCGGACGCTCAACGAGCGGCCGGAGGCACCCACGATCCTGACCTTCCTGCGCAACGTCGCCGTGACGCTCGGGGTGCTGGCCGGCGCGACCCTGGTCGGCATCGCGATCACCCGGTCGGTAGGCACGCTCATCGGATGGTGGGCCTGGGGGCCGGCGGCTGTGGCAGTGATCGTGGTGCTCTCCGCAGCAGTCGTGGTGGTGGCCGTAATGGCCGCAGTTGTCATGTCTGCTGACAATGACCGCTTTTGGATAACAGGCATCGCCGTGCTGGGCGGGCTGGTCGGGCTGGTCGGCGGGGGCGCGCGAATCGCGTTCGCCACGGTGGCCGGCTGGCTGGGCGCCGAGTTCACAGCTGTGCTGACGGGGGCGCTGGTGGGCGCGATAGTCGTGCTGGTGCGTTGGACCAGCCGCCGGGAGCGGGCGTTGCGCAACCCGTACCGGGCCCTGCTCGACCGGGCACCGACAGCCCGTACCGCCGAACAGACCGTGATCGGCCGTCAGGCCACCGGTGGCAGCGGTCGAGCGCGGCAGGCGGTGAGGACCGGCGGCTGAGCCGTCCCGGGTCAGCGGCGGCGCAGCGCGGTGGAGGTGAGGCGGTAGCCGATGGTGTGTTCGACCAACCGCTCGACCAGGTCCGCCTTGCGTAGCCCGCCGACGCCGCGCAATCCCAGCTCCGTGGCCAGTTCGCGCAGGTGGCGGAGCGGCCAGGGGGAGAGGTACGCGGTGCCGTCGGCGCGGCTGGTCATCGTCGCCAACCGCTCGACGGCGTCGGTCACGCCCCGGCTGGTCATGCCGGCCCTCCGCTGCGCTGCGGACCGCCATGAGGCACCAAGGCGCAGAGTTGATGATTCGCTCGCTGGCGCTCGCTCATGCCGGTTGCCGGTCCGGCTGGAGATGGTCGAGGAACTCGGTGGCCAGGCGGCGCAGTTCGTCGCGTACGGCGGGGACCGTGACGCGGTCGCGCAGCACCACCGGCACGCCGCGTGGGGTGTTCGTCGCGTAGAGCGTGACGTTCTCCCGCAGGGCGGTGGGGAAGACCGGCAGGCCCAGGTTGCGGACCTGGTCCATGTAGCTCTGGTGGGTGGCGATGGGCTGCTGCGACAGCAACTGGATCATCGTGAAGACCACGCCGGCCACGCCGGGGGCGACCTTCTGGTGCCGGCGTACGGTCGCGAACCGGCGGGCGTCGGCGTTGTACTGCTCGACCAGTTCCCGCACGTTGCCGTACAGGTAGTCGATGCCGAGGGTGGACAGGTAGTCGGCCCGGGCCGGAATGACCAGGTGGTCGCTGGCGATGATGGCCGACTGGGTGACCACGTTGAAGTTCGGCGGGCAGTCGATGAGCACCATGTCGTACGGGTCGAGCCCGTCGGCGAGCAGCCCTTCGGCGAGCGAACCACGGACCCGGAACAGTTCGGCGTCGTACTCCTCGCCACCGGCGACGCTGCGGGCCAGAGCCAGGTCGATGTCCACGAGTTGCAGATGCGACGCGATCAGATCGAGCCGGCCGGTGCCGGTGAGTCGGGCGTTCGCCGCGCCGGGCGACACCACAAGCTCACCGAGCGTGACCGACGGACTGCCCTCGCGCAGGCCGTCGTACCACCGCTTCACGGTCCGGCTGTCGCGCAGCCGCTCCCGCCAGTCGTCCGGGTCGTAGAAGCCGAAGGTCAGACTTGCCTGTGGGTCGAGGTCGATGAGCAGCACCTTCATCCCCCGGTTGGCCAATTCGGCACCGAGGTTGGCGGTCACCGTGGTCTTGCCGACCCCACCCTTGTAGTTGATCACGGACACGACGTACATCGACGTACCTCCCCAAGACGACTGACGGTAGCGGGCCGTCCGGCGGAAAGTCGATCATCCTCCGCTTGCACGTAAATACGTAAGTTCGTACTATCGAATGATGGCGAGTGTGCAGGAGCGATTGGCGGCGCTGGAGGCGCAGGTCGCCGGGCTGGTGGAGCGGTTCGGCGGCGTGGACCGGCCGACGCCGCCCCCGGAGGGGGTCTTCTGGGCGCTCGACGGGCTCAAGCAGCGACTGCCCGCCGACAACGCCGGCGCCGTGCTCTACACCGGCGCCGTCCGCCTCGGCGGGCAGCACTACGACTGGCAGTACGGCCGCGGCGTCGAGGACCTGCTGGCCGACGACTGGGCCGACCTGCCGGCCGTACTGTCCGCCCTCGCCCACCCGGTACGCCTGCGCCTGTTGCGGGAGATCCTCGGCGGCCGGCAGGGCACCGCCGAGCTGGCCGGGATCGAGGATCTCGGCACAACCGGCCAGCTGCACCACCACCTGCGCCAGCTCACCGCCGCCGGCTGGCTGCGCAGCGCCGGCCGGGGCCGGTACGCCGTCCCCGCCGAGCGGGTGGTGCCGTTGCTGGCGATCCTCACCGCCGCCGGTCGTTGACCGCACCTCCGCCACCACCCGCCCGCCGACCGCAGCGAGCCGTCGCCCAGCCGGATCGGGGCACCAGCACGGCCCACTCCCCGTTCCGTCAGGTACGGAAAGGAGCACGTCATGGGCAAGAAGACAGTCATCGCTCTCGTCGCCGGGGTGGTCGCCGGCCTGGCCGGGCTCGGCGTCATGCCCCGCGAGCCCCGGCTGACCGAACAGACCACCGGCGACGCCGACCTCGCCGCCGCCACCCGGGCCGCCGTGGACGACCCCGGCGGCTACCGTGGGCTCGCCGTCGCCCTGATCGACGACGGTCAGATCCGCACCGCCGGCCTCGGCGACCGCGACCGCGCCGGCAACCCGGTCGAGTCGGACACCCCGTTCGAGATCGGATCGGTGCCCAAGGTGCTCACCGGCATGCTGCTGGCCCACCAGGCCGGCGTCGGGGCCGTACGCCCCGACGACACCCTCGGCGCGACCTGGCCGACGGTCACCGGTGCCGCGCGGGAGGCGACCCTGGCCGAACTGGCCAGCCACCGTTCCGGGCTGCCCCGGGTCGTGCTCAGCTCGGTCACCGACTGGGCGCGCCTGTTCTGGGCGAACTTCGCGGCCGGCAATCCGTACGCCGGCCAGGACGTCGACCGGGTCCGCGCCGCGGCGAACGACCAGACACCCGGCGACGGCCGGGGCGAGGTCAGCTACTCGAACCTCGGCATGGCGGTGCTCGGCCAGGCTCTCGCGGCCGACGCCGGCCTCGGCTATCCCGAACTGCTCGACCGGGAACTGCTGACCCCGCTGGGCATGACCGCGACTACCCAGGTCACCGGCTCGGACGCGCTGCCCGCCGAGCGGGCCGAGGGCGCGACCGGCAGTGGTCGCACCCCCGACCCGTGGACCGGCACCGGATACGCCGCCGCCGGCATCGGCTATTGGTCCACGGTGGAGGATCTCGCCCGGCTCGTCGCGGCCACCGCCGTCGGCACCGCGCCCGGCGCCGACGCCCGCGACCCGCGCTTCGACGACACCGAGCGCCGTCGCGTCGGGTACGGCTGGTTCACCACCCGGTACGGCGACCGCGAGATCACCTGGCACAACGGGGCCACCAGCGGCTTCCACTCGTACGTCGGCTTCGACCGGGCCACCGGCCAGGGCGTGGTGGTGCTCGGCAACACCGACCGGGGTGTCGAGCCCATCGGTCTGCGGCTGCTAGATGTTCCCCGCGAGCAGGCCGGCGACGCCTCACCGGGGCGGCCCGCCCTGATCGGCATCGGAATCGCCGTGCTGTTCACCTTCATCGGTGGCCTGTCGCTGCTCGGCACCGCGCTACGCACCGCGTCAGACCGGCTGACCGTGTTGTCGGGTGCCGTCTGGGCGCTGGTCTACCCGGCTCTGGGCCACCAGCTCGGTGACTGGTCGGCGGTGCCCGGCTGGCTCTGGCCACTCGGTCTGGCGGCCTCCGGCGCCGGGCTGGCCCTGGCCGCGTACCGCTGGCGACACCTGCCGGTCAACGGCGCACCCCGGCCCTGGCTGCGGGTGGCGGCGACCGCCGGCTCACTGGCCGTCGCCACGACACTTACCGCCGCCCTGCTCGCCTGACCGCCTGGCCGGTCCCGGCCGCTCGACCGCGCCGCCGACGGCCCGGGGTCGGGTCAGGCGGGCGGGCGGGCCGAGCGGGTCAGCCGGAAGTGCTGCCGTTTTCCGTCGTCGCGGACCACCACGCCGTAGCGGGACAACTCGGCGCGCAGCTCCTTGGCCTCGCCGCCCCGATCGTGTTCCAGCGCCTCCCGCCGGGCCCGCAGCAGCGCCTCCGCGCCCGCCGGCAAGCCGGGCAGGTCGGGCACCCAGAGCCGGTACGCCTCGCGGTGCGGATCCGCCTCCGCCCATGGCCAGCCGTGCTCCCGGAAGGCTTCGGCCAGTTGCTTGCCCGGCAGGTCACTCGACTGCCGGGCCAGCTCGGCGTCGTCGGCGTCGAGCAGCACCAGGTTCTTGCCGTCCAGGTAGACCACCCGGGTGTCCCGCCGGTCGATCTCCCGTTCGGAGCTGCCCTGACGCAGCCGCACCTCGGCACCGGACACGGTCACCCGTACCCGCTCGGCGGTGCCGACGGCGGCGATCACCAGCCCGACCAGGATGCCGACACCCACCCCACCGGGTAGTGCGTACCGGTCGGGCAGGCCGTCGACCGCCCGGAACAGGCCCTGCACCGGAGCCCAGGGCAGGTCGGCCACCCAACCCGCCCCGGCCACCAGCAACCCACCGAGCACGCCGCCGACCAGCGGGATCCCGCCCCAGAGCACGACCAGTTCGGTGATGCCACCGCTGACCACGGTCGGCGTCCCGTACGCCTTCACGTCACCTCCCGCCGCATGGTCCGGACCAGCCCGGCGACCAGCGGCACGACCAGCCACACCAACAGCGACACCGCGAGTCGTTGCCATTGTCCAGCGGTCACCTCGGCGGTGAACAGCGGCTCCATCGTCAGGTTGGTGTCCAGCCAACCCGCGACGCGGTGCAGCGGCCGGACCAGCCCGCCCAGGACCGACCACACGATCGGCAGCACCAGGTAGACCACGATGGCCAGCGGGCTGTGCAGCAGCAGCAGACCGAAGCCGGCCCCGATCAGCGTGGTGGCCACCTGGAACACGGCGGCGTGCAGGAGCAGCATCCGGTCGAACTGCCAGCTTCCCGCACCGCCGGTCGCCGAGGAGACAAGCGTGCCGACGGCGGCCACCGCGAGACTGGTCAGCACCGACGCCAGCGCGGCCAGCACCACCGCGACGAGCTTCGCCGCGATCACCCGTTCCCGCCGGGGCACCAGCGCGAAGGTGGTCAACGCGGTGCGTTGGGACCACTCGCTGGTGATCGACAGGATGCCCAGCACCGGCAGCAGGAAGCCCACCGGCACCAGCGACGGGGTGAAGAAGTTGGCGAAGGTCTGCTCGTCGTCCGGCGCGTACACCAGTTGGAGGGTGACGATGACGGCGCTGACCAGGCCGATGGTGATCAGCAGCCAGCGACCCGCCCGGGTGTCGACGAGTTTGCGCAGCTCCACGACGGTCAGCCGGACCAGCGACGGTCGGTGCTCGACCCGGCGGTGGTCCGCGGCGGCGGTCTCGGGCGCGGTGGTGACGGTGGTCATCGGACGACCTCCCCGGTCGGTTCGGCGATGGTGGTGGCGGGCACGACCGGGCCGGGTGCGGTGGCGGTCAGGGTGAGGAACAACTGCTCCAGACCGCCGCCGGCCGGACGCAGCTCGGTGAGGGCCACCCCGGCGGCCAGGGCGACCTGCCCGACGGCCTCGGTGTCGGCACCTACCAGCAGCCCGTCGGAGCCCTCACTGACCGTCAGGCCGGCCCGGTCCATCGCGGCCCGCAACGCCGCACCGTCGCGGGCCCGCACGACCGCGCCGTCGCCGGCCAGCAACTCGTCCTTGTCGCCCTGGGCCACGATCCGGCCGCCCCCGATAACCACCAGCCGGTCCGCGACCGCCTCCACCTCGCGCAGCAGGTGAGAGGAGAGCAGCACGGTGCCGCCCCGGTCGGCGAAGTCCCGGAGCAGGCCGCGCATCCAGAAGATGCCTTCCGGGTCCAGGCCGTTGGCCGGCTCGTCCAGGATCAGCACCCGGGGGTCACCCAGCAGCGCGTGCGCCAGGCCGAGCCGCTGACGCATACCCAGCGAGTACGCCCGCACCCGCCGTCGGGCGGCCGTCGGGCCCAGACCCACCCGGTCGAGCAGCTCGCCGACCCGGCGTCGGTCGACGCCCATCGTCGCCGCCGCCACGGCCAGTGCCTCCCGGCCGGTCCGCCCGGCGTGCTGGGCGGAGGCGTCCAGCAACACCCCGACCGTCCGGCCCGGGTTGGGCAGCTGCCGGTACGGCCTACCGTCGACGGTGGCGGTGCCGGCGGTCGGCGGGGTGAGCCCGCAGATCATGCGCATGGTGGTGGACTTGCCGGCCCCGTTGGGGCCCAGGAAACCGGTGACGGTGCCCGGTTCGCAGTGGAACGACACGTCCTCGACGGCGGTGTGCCGCCCGTACCGTTTGGTGAGCTGGTGTACGGCGATCATGCGGTGAGCCTGCCCGAGCCGGCCGGCCGTCCGCAGCGGCCATCGGTCTGCCCCGCGCAGACCAAGGTCGATGCCGAGGTCTCGACTTTGGTAGCTGGTCCGGTGCCCGACCGGCTGCCTACCATTGCGCCTGTGACCAGCGCCGTCGTACTCGATCACCCGGGTCTGCTGCCCGGGGCGCTGGACCCTGGGGTGGGCCGCCGACCGCGGCGGACCCCCCGCGACTGGCTTGTCGACAGCCTCGCGTTCCTGGTCTCCCTGGCCTGGGTGGTGCTGGCCACCTTCGACGCCGCCTCCCCGAACCCGACCTTCGCCGACCGGCTGCCTTACGACTGGATGATCGCGGCCGACGCCCTCTTCGGCCAGCTCTGCACGGCGGCGCTCTGGTTGCGGCGTCGCTGGCCGGTGGGGCTGGTGCTGGCGACGCTGCCGTTGGCGATGTTCTCCGTCGCCTCCAGCATCGCCCTGTTGATCATCTACTTCACGGTGGTGGTGCACCGTCGGACGGCGGTCGCCCTGGCCGTCACCGGAGCCGGGCTCTTCACCAACTTCTTCTTCGCCCTGCTGCGCCCCAATGCCGGCAGCCCGTACTGGATAGACACCATCTGGGGCGTGGTGATCACCCTGCTGGTGCTGGCCTGGGGGATGTTCGTGCGGGCGCGCCGGCAACTGGTGCTGTCGTTGCGGGAGCGTGCCGAGCGGGCCGAGGCCGAGCAGCAGCTGCGGGTCACCCAGGCGCGGCAGTTGGAGCGCACCCGCATCGCCCGGGAGATGCACGACGTGCTCGCCCACCGGATCTCCCTGCTCAGCCTGCACGCCGGGGCGTTGGAGTTCCGCCCCGACGCGCCCGCACCGGAGGTGGCCCGGGCGGCCGGGGTGATCCGGGACAGCGCGCACGCCGCCCTTCAGGACCTGCGCGAGGTGATCGGCGTGCTGCGGGCCGAGACCTCGCTGCCCGACGACCCGGAACGCCCCCAGCCGACTCTCGACGATCTACCCGCCCTGATCGCCGAGTCCCGGGCGGCCGGAACCCGTGTCGACCTGCGGAATCGGGTCGCCGCGCCGGACCGGCTGCCGGTGGCCGTGGGGCGCAGCGTCTACCGCATCGTGCAGGAGGGGCTCACCAACGCCCGCAAGCACGCCCACGGTGCCGCCGTCACAGTCGACCTCAACGGAGCGCCCGGTGACGGGCTGCGCGTGGAGATCCGTAACCGCAGGCCGGTGGGTGAGTTGCCCGGGACGGCCATCCCCGGCACCGGCACCGGCCTGGTCGGCATCGCCGAGCGGGTCAGTCTCGCCGGTGGGCGGTTGGAGCACGGCTGCGACGACCAGGGTGACTTCCGGTTGGCCGCGTGGTTGCCGTGGCCGGCGCCATGACCGACCCGGCGGGCGAGGAGCGCCCGGTGCGAATCCTGATCGTGGACGATGACGCGCTGGTACGTGCCGGTCTGTCGATGATCCTCGGCGGTACGCCCGACCTGAAGGTGGTCGGCGAGGCGGCCGACGGAAGCGAGGTCGTCCGCGCCGTCGCCGCGTGCCGGCCGGACGTGGTGCTGATGGACATCCGGATGCCCAGGCTGGACGGGCTGGCCGCCACCGAGGCGCTGCGCGGGCTGCCCCACCCGCCGGAGGTGCTCGTGCTTACCACGTTCGACGCCGACGAGCACGTGCTGCGGGCGCTGCGGGCCGGTGCCGGCGGGTTCCTGCTGAAGGACACGCCACCGGTGGAGATCGTGCGGGCGGTGCGCCGGGTGGCGGCCGGCGAGGCGACCCTGTCGCCGACGGTCACCCGGACCCTCATCGAGCACGTGACGGCCGGACCGGCGGCAGACCCGCGGCGGGACCGGGCCGCGCGGCTGATCGGTGGCCTGACCGAGCGGGAACGCGCCGTCGCCGTGGCGCTCGGCCGGGGGCGCACCAACGCCGAGATCGCCGCCGAGCTGTTCATGAGCGTGGCCACCGTCAAGGCGTACGTCTCCCGGCTGCTGACCCGCCTCGGACTCAACAACCGGGTGCAGGTGGCCCTGCTCGTACACGACGCCGGGCTGGTCTGAAACCGGTTTGAACCATCCCGCTCCGGTGGCCGTACCACTGCCCGAGGTGCGGTGCTCAAGCGCACCGCTACCGGAGCTGCGGGAGGTCTGCCGTGCGAGTTGATGAGCAGTCGACGGATCCCATCGATCAGATTCTGGGCGAGTTGCCGGTCCCGACGCCGTTGACCCCTGAGGACGTCCGGCTGGCCGTCCGGGCGGTGGTCGTGCACGCGGCCGAGGAGTGGCCGTCCGGGGCGCTGTGCCGCAACGATGGTGCCCGGTTCCCCTGCCGGCTGCATCGTTGGGGTCGGAAGGTACTGCTGAACCACGGGCTCAACGAGCGACAGCTCGACGCCCTCATTCGGCACGGCAATCCGTTCGTGCACGTGCCGTTCCCGTTCCTGATCAACGGCCCGTCGGCGGGACGTACCCCCGCCGCGCGTCCGGCGGGCACCGACCGGGCCGCCGGTTACCCGCCGCGGGCCGCCGGGCATCCCGGGCGACCCGAGCGCGCCGCCGGATACCCGGCGCGTGGCCCGGCGCCCCGGGTGGCCGCCCCGGTTGGGCGTACCGGTGTGCGGGCGCCCGGCTCCGGCCGGCCGGTGGCACCCCCCGCCACCGCGCCGCGCTGGCCGCGGGCGAGCTGAGCGGGCTCGCCCGTCGGCGGTACGACGCCGGCCCGGAGCGCGGGGTCATTCCCCGCCCGCGCCCGGGCCGGCGTCGCGATGCATGCTGCGATCAGCGGTTCCCGGCGGGGATTCCGCAGTTGGGTGCCGCCCAGTAGGTGTTGTTCGCGCTGCGGTCCTGGTTGTTCTCCCGCCGCGAGTCCACGTGGACGTGGGTGTTGTGGCCGGAGACGCCGGGCCCGATGATGCCGCTGAAGCCGTGGTTGCGGGCCTGGCGGGCGATCTGGCACAGCGACCTGTCGTTCGAGATGAGGTCGGCGGCGTTGCCGTAGAGGTGCTGGCTGTCCGACGCCCCGCCCACCCGGTTGTTGCAGGTGCGGCTGCGGAACCCGCTGGTGACGATAAGCGGCTGGTCGCCGAGGCTCTTGCGCAGCGCCTCCAGCTTCCACATGGTGCGCAGCGCGTTCTGCCGCGTCTGGGTGGTGCTTAGCGGGCCGCCGTCCCATCCGCTGCCGCCGCAGCCGTCGTCCATCTCGCGGTAGGCGAAGTGCCGGGGCGTGCAGTTGTTGTCCTGGAGCTGGTACAGCTTCCGGAAGGTCTGCGGGCCGGCGATCCCGTCGACCCGGAGGCCGTACGCGGACTGGAAGCGGCGAACCGCGGCGGCGGTCTTCGGGCCGAACCGTCCGTCCAGCTCCACGACGTTGTTGTTGCCGGCCCAGCCGGCTATCCGTAGTTGCAGCTCCCGCACGTCGCTGCCGGAGCGACCCTGGTAGAGGTTGCGGTCCCAGGTGTAGCAGCCGTCGGCATGGGCCGCTGGCGCGGCGACCACCGAGGCGATCGCGGCACCCGGCAGGGCCAGGGCGAGGGCGACGACTGCCCGTTTCAAGGTGTGTACGCGCACAGAAGTCCTCCCGATAGGAGAGTGAATGGGATGGCCTCCGGGACTTCGACCGGGCTGTCCCGTGGATCCACCCTCGCACCGGGGCAGCCGATTGGAGGGGATAAACGAGAATTGTCCTCGCAATTCACCGTACCTGAGCATTGGCTGGGAATTGGGCCCGTTTATGAATCCGGCAATCGGTACCTAGGGGCGGTAGAGAAGCCACTTCAGTGCGGAATGCCGCAACCGGTGACACGGAGGGTGATGTTCTCCCGGTCGACCGGCCCGGTAACGTCAGCGCCGGCGAGGACGGGGAGGTGGGCGTGGCGCGTGGTGGCATCTTCTGCGTCGAGGGCCAGTGGCACCGGGATCTCAACGAGCGCGGGTCCGTGCTGCCCACCCTGGAACTGCTCGAACGGCTGGGCAAGGTCCGCTTCATTCACAAGGACGCGGCCACCCGGGACGAGCTGTTCTACTTCATCGACCGCTGGCTGCTGAAGCAGTACGCCGACCATCGGCTCGGCTTCTTCGCCATGCACGGCGAACCGAACCGGTTGTGCCTCACCGACTGGCACTCGGTCGAACTCACCGAGGTGGCCGACCTGATGGCCGGGCGCTGCGAGGGGCGCCGTCTCTACTTCGGCAGCTGTTCGGTGCTGCGCGCGCCCGAGCCGGTGCTGCGGGACTTTCTCGACGTCACCGGCGCCGCATTGATCTGCGGCTTCACCCGCGAGGTGGACTGGGTCGAGTCAGCGGCGTTCGAGACCGTCCTGCTCGACGTGCTCGCCAACGGCCGCCGGCACAACGCCGCCGAGCTGCGGATGGGCTCGGCGCACTGGGCGCCGCTCGCCTCGTACCTGGGCTTCCGGATCATCTACGCCAACGGCCGGGCCTGGCGACCCTCGCTGCGCCCCCGCGTACCCAGCCAGCCGTCCGCCGGTCAGCACGCCTGAGTGCTGGTAGAAACGAGCGATGGCACGCATGATCGCTCGTAACACCCGGGTCGACCGGGACGAACTTGTCGAGTTTCTCCGCCCCCGGCACCGGGTGGTGCTGATGACCACCCGCGCTGACGGCCGGCCGCAGTCCTCGCCGGTCGCCGCCGGGTTGGACACCGAGGGCCGGCTGGTGATCTCCAGCTATCCGGAGCGCGCGAAGGTCGCCAACATCCGCCGCGACCCCCGCGTGTCGGCCTGTGTGCTCTCCGACGACTGGAACGGCCCGTGGGTGCAGGTCGACGGCACCGCCGAGGTGCTGGACCTGCCCGAAGCCCTCGAACCGTTGGTGGAGTACTTCCGCAGCATCTCCGGCGAGCACCCGGACTGGGACGAGTACCGGGCGGCGATGCGACGGCAGGGCAAGTCGTTGATCAGGATCACCATCACCGGGTGGGGGCCGGTGGCGACCGGCGGCTTTCCGGCTCGACTGGCCGACTGACCCGGGCGGGGCGCGGCGAAGTGCCGCGCCCCGCCGGGGTTCAGCGCCGAGCCGTCGCGTACGCGGCGCAGCCGATCAGTTCCATCGAGACCTGGAGCCGTTCCAGGCTGATGTTCTTGGCGATGGTGTCCTCGGGGCTGTGGTACGGCGGCTCCAGCAACGCCGGTGACTCCTCGCCACGCCAGGAGAAGTTCGCGCTGGCGATGCCGACCTCCTGGAAAGACTGGTGGTCGCTGGCGCCGCGCTGGGTCACCGGTGAGATCCGCGGCTCGTAGCCGAGCCGCCGGGCGGCGGCGGAGACCTCGTCGGTGGCCCGGTTGCTCTCGCCGGTGAACGACAACAACCAGTACCGGGTCGCCGGGTCCCAGCTGGTGGCGACCATGTCGTTCTGGTAGACGGCGAGGATCCGGTCCCGCTCGGGCTGGGGCAGTTGAGCCACGTAGTAGCGCGAACCGATCAACCCCTGCTCCTCCGAGCCCCACAGGGCGAACCGCACCGTGGCGTTGATCGGCACCGCCTTCAACACCCGGGCCAGTTCCAGGCAGAGCACGGTGCCCGAGCCGTCGTCGTTGGCGCCCGGCGCGCCGATGACCGAGTCGTAGTGGGCGCTGACCATGACGACCGGCCCGTTGCGGCCCGCCCGACCGCACCGCTCCGCCAACACGTTGTGCGAGGTCAACCCCCGGTGGGCGGTGGTGGCGACGGTCAGGGTGAGTGGCCCGGCCGCCAGCAACGCACGTAGCCGGTGCTTCTGCGCCTGAGCCACCCCGACGACCGGGATCGGCAGCGGCGCGGCGGCGGAGCCGGGCAGGGTGGGGGAGAACGCCGACGCGCGACGGGGTGCCACCAGGTCGGCCGGCAGGAAGACCACGGCTGCCGCCCCGGCCGCCACGGCGGTGGCGGCGAGCTGTTCGCGCTGGGCCGCGACATAGTCCACAAGTACGATCCGGCCACTGACGTCGGCCGGGTAGTCGCCGGGCGTACCCGCGCCGACATCGACCACGGGCGCGGTGATCCTGGTGTCCAACGCGGCCTGTCCGCTCGCGCCGACCTGCCAGTTCAGGTCCCGAGGTAGCCCGGCCGGCGAGCTGAGCTGGGCGAGGAACTTGTCGGCGACCGGGAAGGGTTGCAACGTGGTGTCGTAGCGCAGCCGGTCGAGCTGGCCGGCGATGTAGTGCGCCGCCCGGCGCTCCGAGTCGGTGCCGCCGATGCGTGGGCCGATGTCCTCGGAGAGCACCTTCAGGTGTTGCAGGGCACGCTCTGCCGACAGCTGCGCGACGACGATCCGGTCGTGGGGGGTGAGGGTCGGGGGCCGGTGCGCGCCCGGACGCCGGTCGGCGGACGCCCAGGCGGGGGCGGGCAGCGTCACGGCGGCGGCGCCACCGAGTGCGACGGTCAACATCCGTCGCCGGTTGAGCGAACCTGATCCGGTGGTGCGGGACGATTCGTGCGGGGTTGTCACGGTGTCGTCGAGCGAGGCCAAGACGGCGCCCTCCTGATTCGAGGTCCGACCCGCGCGTCAGGGGTGTGACGCCCGGGTCACAGAGACTCGAATCTATCCGGCGAGCAGCCGGCGCTCAAGATCAGAGATCAGTAGGCGGCGGTGAAGCGCATGTTCCGGAAGCGCCCGTTCTCGATCTCGTCGACCACCGCGACCGCCAGGTCCTCGTAGCTGAGCACGCTGCGGCCCTGCGCGTCGGTCACCGGCTGGTCGGTGCCGGTGCGGTATCGGCCGGTGCGCTCGCCCGGGTGGAATTCAAGCGGTGGCGGGCTGACGTATGTCCAGGTCACCCCGTCGGCCGAGGAGCGGTAGAGGTCCAGGGCCTCCGCCTGCCCCAACGCGGAGTCGCGGTACTCGTCGGGAAAGTCCGGGTCGTCCAGCAGCCGGCCACCCGCCGGGTTGAGCAGGGTGGCGCCGCCGCCGATGTGGATCACCCGAGGCGCCGCCGGCATTCCGCGCAACGCGGCGAGCAGGGTCCGCGCCGCGTCGGGCCACAGCGTACGGTCGCCGCCGCCGATCGCCACCACAAGCGCGTCCGCCTCCGGCGCCAGTTCCCGCACACTCCGCTCACTCGTCGCGTCACCGGTGACGACCCGAACCCCGGCCGGCAGGTACGACGCGTCCGCCTCGGGGCGGCGTACCGCAGCCACCACCCGGTGCCCTCGGTTGAACGCCTCCCTGACGATCCGGGAACCCGCGGTGCCGGCCGCACCGAACACGACGATGTTGACCACGCCTCCCAGGCTAGGGATTCGGTCGGGTGGGTGTCGGCGGAACGGCTCAGTCGACAAGTGCCGAGTAGACCAGCTGGCGTAGCTGCGGCCGGATGGGCCAGGTGCTCGACGGCATCAGCTGGGTGAAGAACATGGCGGTGATCTCCTCGACCGGGTCGACCCAGAACGCGGTGCTGGCCACGCCGCCCCAGTAGTACTCGCCGACGCTGCTCGGCACCCGGCTCGGCACCGGGTCGTCGACGACCGCGAAGCCGAGGCCGAACCCGATGCCGTCCAGGTTGGTCTCGGCGAACCCGCCGGTGGACAGCGTGCCCAGGTCCTGCCCGCCGGGCAGGTGGTTGCGAGCCATGAAGCGCACCGTGCGGGGGCCGAGCAGACGGGTGCCGTCCAGCTCGCCGCCGCGCAGCAGCAGCTGGGTGAAGCGGTGGTAGTCGGCGGCCGACGAGATCAGCCCACCGCCGCCGGAGAGCAGCACCGGCTTCTCGTACGCCAGCGCGCCCAGCGCGTCGTGCCGCACCGCGCGACCGGACGCCGGATCCGGCACGTACAGGGCGGCCAGCCGCTCGGCGTCGGCGCCGTCGACGTGCCAACGGGTGTCGCCCATGCCCAGCGGACGCAGGATCCGTTCGGTCAGGAAGGTGTCCAGGCTCTGCCCGGAGACCACCTCGATCAGCCGGCCGAGCACGTCGGTGGCGACCGAGTAGCCCCAGGCGGTACCGGGCTGGAACAGCAGCGGCAGCTCACCGAAGACCCGGCAGGCGTCGGCCAGGTCGACCTCGGCCGGTGGGTAGAGGTCGTAGCCGGCGGCCCGGTACAACCCGTCGACCACCGACGTCTGCATGAAGCCGTAGGTCAACCCGGCGGTGTGGGTGAGCAGGTGCCAGATCCGGATCGGCTCGATCGCCGGCACGGTGTACGGCTTGAGCGTCGAACCCTTCGAGTAGACCCGCATGTCGGCGAACTCGGGCAGCCAGCGCCCGATCTCGTCGGTCAGCTCGAAGCGGCCCTCCTCCCACAGCATCATCGCCGCGACCGAGGTGATCGGCTTGGTCATCGAGTAGATCCGCCAGAGGGTGTCCGGCTGCACCGGCGTACCCGCCTCGCGGTCCCGCAGCCCGTACGTCGAACTGTGCGCGATCTCGCCGCGCCGGGTGACCACCGCCTGCCAGCCGGCGAGCCGGCCGGCGTCGACGTAGCCGGCGAAGTGTTCGTCGATCCGGGCCAGCCGCGTCGGGTCGAATCCGACCTGCTCCGGCTCGATGCTGGGTGCCATGCTCACCTCAGCGAACCTACCGGCCGGTACGCGCGGCGGGAAGGCATGTTGTCGGGGTCACTGGTTAGCCTGCGGGACATGCCGGAGCCGACCGAGGACGTCACCTTCCACGACGAGGACTGGTACGCCGAGGACCTGGCCGACCGGCACTTCGTCAACTGCACCTTCCACCGGGTGGATCTCACCGAGGCGACCAGTCGGGGCGCGATCTTCGAGGGCTGCACCTTCGGCGACGTGGCGTTCAACGTCTCCCGGCACACCGACTCGGCCTTCACCCGGTGCGCCTTCGTCCGGTGCAACCTCTTCGAGGCGGAGTTCACCGGCTGCAAGCTGCTGGGCAGCACCTTCGACCGCTGTGACCTGCGGCCGTTGACGGTGACCGGAGGCGACTGGTCGTTCCTCACCCTCGCCGGTGGCGACCTGCGCGGCGCGCGCTTCACCGGCGTACGGATGCGGGAGACCGACCTGTCCGGGGCCGACCTGACGGGCGCTGAGCTGACCGGGTGCGACCTGTCCGACGTGCAGTGGCGCGGCACCCGGCTCTCCGGTGCGGACCTGCGCGGCAGTGATCTGGCCGGGTTGGATCCCACGGTGGTGCACCGCGTCGGGGCGGTCATCGACGTGATGCAGGCGGCGACCCTGGCCCGGGCGCTGGGCTTCGATATCCGGGGCTGAGCCGTCGTGGCGAAGACATGAAATTCTCTGTCGTCTATGCGAATCAGTCTCGGTGTCTCGGCTGTCGATGCCTCTAATTGTTGATGCAGCCAGTATCGCCTGGCCGTCCGTACATCGACTCCGACTCATGGAGGATTGGCGTCCGATGATCCGTACCGTTCAGGCCGCGCTCGTCGCGGCAGTGCTGACCGTGGTCGCGGTGGTGGTACCGGTGGGGCCGGCAACGGCGGCCGCCAGTTGCTCGACCTCGTCGTCTCAGGCGATCGTGGGGGGCTTTCGGGTCACCCTCCGCTGTGGCGACGCGGGATACATCCACGGCTTCGGCCGTACGCTCACCGACGCGAACCTGGAGGCGCTGCGTCTCTATCAGCTCTACCTCACCTACGGCGTGAGCTGCCGGGGCTCGCTCATCGACTCCCTGGTGGGCGGGTTCGACGTGCAGATCTACTGCCCGGGGTCGTACACCAACAGCTTCGGCAGCAACCTCACGGACGCGGCAGCCGAGGCCCGGGAACTCGTGACGATGCGGCTCTCCGGCGGTCCGGACTGCGATGGCACCACCGTCGCGGCGATCGTGGGCGGCTATCGGGTGACGCTCTTCTGCACTGTGCGGTACGTCCGCGGTCAGGGCAGCACGCTCACGGAGGCCGCACAGATCGCCCGGCTCACCGCGGCGCTCGGCTGAGCGGGGCCGCCGGCCGGTCGTTGCCCGGCCGGCGGTCCGCTTCCGCAGTAGCCTGGTCGGCGACCGTCCCGACGACCGAGGCGAGAACGGCCACGGGCGAAGGCGCGGCTGTGGTCGGTCATGACCGCCATCTGGCCGGCCTACGACGACGACCAGGGGAGGACGAACGATGCCCGCTTTCGCGTTGGCGCACCTGCGGAACCCGCAGGTCAACGAGGATATTCTGACCTACCTGGAGCGGATCCAGGCCACGCTGGAGCCGTACGGCGGCCGGTTCGTGGTGCACGGTCCGGAGGTGGACGTACGCGAGGGTGAGTGGCCGGGCAGCGTGGTCATCCTCGAGTTTCCCGACCGGCGGCAGGCTCACGCCTGGTACGACTCGCCGGCCTACCAGGAGATCCTGCCGCTGCGTACCCGTCACATCGACGCCTCGGCGATCATCTTCGACGGGGTGGGACCGGGCTATGACCCCGGCCGGACCGCGGCGGCGCTGCGGGCGCAGACGGCGACCGGCTGAGCCCACGGGACAGTTTGTCCGTCACCCCGGGTCCACCGGGTCGTAACGTCCTGCTGTCCGTGTTCGACCGTCCTGTGTGGAGGCCAGGCCGATGAACAGCAGCAGCAGTACCGTCCGTCCCGCTCCGCCCACCGGTGAGCGGTCCAGGGTGGGGTTGCGGGAGATCCCGCTGCCGCCGTACGTGACCGCCGAGGATGCCCAGTTCGCCGTGCGGGCTGTCGTGGTGCACGCGCCACGACGCTGGTCGGGCGGCACGGTCTGCCGCAACGACGCCAGCCCGCACCCGTGCCGACTGCATCGGTGGGGCACCCGGGTGCTCGCGCTACGCGGTCTGCACGACGCCGACATCGCCGCGTTGATCGAGCGCGGTGATCCCGCTGCCCCGCTGCCGCCCCGGCCGCCCCGGCCTGAGCGGCGTGAGGAGCCGTAACCCACTCCAATACCCGTACAACCGGCCGTCATGCCTTGTGTCGCGCTGACATCGCTCTATTTGACGGACGCCTCGACAGCGGGCAACGTTGGGGCCTGGAGGGGCCTTGAGCTGCCCCGATGTGGCGGTGGGTGGCACCGCCTGGGAGCCAGAAACCCACGAGGAGTCCCACCATGCTCACGATGACCGACAATGCCGTCCTGGTGATCCGTGATCTCGCCGCGCAGCAGGACGTCTCCGAGGGCGGCGGCGTACGCATCGCCGCGGACACCACCGCCGGCTCGCTCACCGTCGAGTTGGTGCCCGCGCCGATCGAGGGCGACCACGTGGTCGACAACCAGGGTGCCCGGATCTTCCTCGATTCCGATGCGGCCGACCTGCTCGGTGATGCCTCGGTCGACGCGACCGTCGACGACGAGGGTGTCGTGCAGTTCGGGTTCACCGAGAAGGAGTAGCTCGGGCCAGCGCGTTCAGTACGTGGGCCAGATGGTGTGAGGTGCTCCACGCCATCCAGTTGGTGGCCGAGCCGGCCCCGGCACCCCGCCTCGCTCGGCGCGCGATCTCCTGATCGCCCCAGGAGAAGCTCGCGCCCGTGGCCGGCCAGTGCGGGCCCGACACCAGCGTGCGACACAGGTCGGCGATCCGCTGGTCGCCCTGCCCGCGGCGGCGCGACCAGCGGTGGATCAACCAGGCGCGGTCGCCGGTGTAGGGGACCGTGAGGTGCCGGTCGACGGCCGGCTGGGCAGCGGCCGCCGAGGCCACGCCGTAGTCGCCGAAGGTGACACCCAGGTCGGCCAGCCGCTGCCAGAGCAGCCAGTCCCAGCGATCCACCCGTACCGGCTCGTCGATGGGCAGTCGGGACAGGGCCGGCGGCATGCCGCCGGCCACCACGCTCACCGAACGCCAGGCGTGCCGGCGGGTCCAGTCCAGCATCCGCCGGACCCGGGGCTCGGCCAGCCGGACGTCGGCCGGGCAGCACACGTCACCACAGTCGAGCACCAGATCACACTGCTCAGGGGCCAGCCGTGCGTGTCTGCCGATCCGTTCCACGGCCGTGGTGGTGGCGTCGGGGCCGGCCCGATCCTGACGTAGCCGCAGGCGTACCACGCCCCGTTGGGTCTGCGCGCGAGCCGTGGCACCGAGCGCCGCCAACCGCCGCTCACCGTCCGTCAGGCCGATCACCGGCACCAGCGGTACGCCCCGGCAGGCCAACGCGGATGCCGTGGTGTCGGGTAGGGCGCCGATGTCGACGGCGGGAAGCAGCCCGGGGGGCAGTCGGGTCAGCGGGCCGATGACGGTTTTGTCGACTTCGGACAGTTGCAGGATCGGGCTGAGCAGCGGGGCGAGGGCGTCGTCGAGGTGGCCGAGCGCCTCCAGCTCCCCGCGCCGTGCGGCGAGGACAGGACGGTAGACCGGCTCCTCCGCCCGTCCTCCGGGGGCGGGCATCATAATTCAATGTAGCCAGACGATTACCCACCACCCAGAGCGGAGCAGCGGGAAATCGGCGGGCAGGTGTCAACTCCCTGACTATCCTCGCGTGGTGTCTGACGCACCGACCCGGTACCGGTCCACCGACGAGGACAGCGCCCGCTGGCTGAGCTTTCCCTTTCGTCCAGGAGACATCGTGATCAGCACCCGCTCCAAGAGTGGGACGACCTGGATGCAGATGATCTGCGCTCTGCTGGTGCTGCGTACGCCGGAACTGCCGGCGCCGCTGACCGAGCTGTCACCCTGGCTCGACTGGCTGGTCGAGCCGCCGGAGCGGGTGTACGCGCGGCTGGCCGCCCAGCGGCACCGCCGCTTCATCAAGACCCACACTCCGCTCGACGGGGTGCCGATTGATCCCCGGGTGCACTACGTGGTGGTGGCCCGCCATCCGCTCGACGCGGCGGTCTCGCTGCACCACCAGAGTGCCAATCTGGATCGCGCCCGGCTCGCCGAGCTGACCGGCCAGCCCGCGACACCGGAGCCGGAGAGCCCTCGTCCGTCGGTCGAGCAGGCGCTCGTACGCTGGATCGACGCGAATCCGGATCCACGCGCCGAACTGGATTCGCTGCCGGGTTTCATGTGGCATCTACGCGACGCCTGGGCCCGCCGGCACCAGCCGAACGTGCACCTCGTCCACTACGACGACCTTCGGGCCGACCTGACCGGGCAGATGCGACACCTGGCCGAACGCCTGGACCTCGAACCGCCCGGACCGCACCTGGTGGAAGCGGCCACCTTCGACCGGATGCGGGACCGCGCCGACCGGCTCGCGCCCGACGCCGCCGGCGTGCTGAAGGAACGCAGCGCCTTCTTCCGCAGCGGTCGGTCCGGTCAGGGCGACGAACTGCTGGACGCAGCGGCGCGCGCCCACTACCGCTCCCGGGTCGCGGCCCTGGCGCCGCCGGACCTGCTGGCCTGGCTCCACCGTGCCGAGGCGTGAACGCCGGCGCCCCGGTGCGGCGGGTGCCGCTCCGGGGCGCTGATCGAGCCGGCTACGGCCCGCCGACCGGGTCAGTCGTCGTCCCGGTCGTCATCGTCGTCGTCATCGTCGTCATCGTCGTCATCGTCGTCCTGGTCGTCATCGTCGTCCCGGTCGTCGTCCACCGGCTCCTGCTCGGCCTTGACGACCTCACCGGACTGCCGGTCGACGTCGACCTCGTGCTCGGTGCCGCCGTTGGCGATCTCGACCTCCCAGACGGCCCGGCCGTTCTCCTCGTCCCGGTCGGTCTCGGTGATCTGTCCACCACCGGCCTGTGCCAGAGCGATCTCACCGGCCCGCTCCCGGCTTACCGCGTCACCCTCGGTCGCCGACTGGGTCTGCGCCGGAACGCTGGTTGCGGCGCTGCTCGGGCCGGCAGTGGTGGTGCCGCTCGGGTCGGCGGTCGCGGGGTCGGTGGGGTCGGCGGGAACAGCCGCGGTCGTCGGGGCGCCGGTCGCGGCGGTCAGGGTCGTCTGCCGCGCCGGACTGTCGTCCGCCGCCGCGACGCCGAGGAACACCCCGGCCGCCGCGAGCACCGCCGCCGCGCCGCCGACCGACGCCAGGATCAGGGGGTTGCGCTTCATCGTCTACACCTCTCCTCGGTTGTTGCATTGAGGATCGGCCGTGCCGCGATAGCAGCGCGCTGTCCGAACCCTAAGCCCCGGTTAAGACCGGCCCTGCGCACGGAAGTGACAGCGCCCAGATCGGGGCGCGGCGGGGTTACGCGCGGCCGAGCCAGAGTTCCACTTCTGCGCCGCCGCCGGTGCGTTCACCCAGGGTCAGTCGGCCGCCGCTGGCCTGGGCCGCCCGGCGGGCGATGTCGAGCCCGAGTCCGGTCGAGCCGGCCTGGCTCGCCCCTCGGCGTACCAGGTCGGCCGTGATGCCGGGGCCTTCGTCGGTGACCGTCAGGACCACCTGGTCGCCGACGGCACGGAGCCGGACGGCGAAGGGGGTGCCGTCCGGGGTGTGCGCGAAGACGTTGCCGAGCAGGGCGTCCAGCGCGGCGGCCAGCTCGTCGGCGGCGACGGCGACCGGAACCGGGCCGGGTGCCAGGTCGAGATCGACCGCGCGGCCGGTCTCTTCCGCCAGCACCGACCAGAAGGCGACCCGGTCCGCCACGGTGGTCGCGGCGTCGGCGATCACCGTGCCATCGGTGGGCGTACGCCAGCGGGCCTGCCGGATCAGACCGGTGACCGCCCGCTCAAGGCCGTCCACCGCGTCGATCACCCGGGCGGCGTCCTGCGGGTCGCGCAGCGACTCGGCCTCCAGCCGCAGGGCGGTCAGCGGCGTACGCAGCCGGTGCGACAGATCGGCCACCTGTTCCCGCTCGTGCACCAGCAACTCCTGAATCCGGCCGGCGAGGTGGTTGAGGGCGCCACCCACCTCGCGTAACTCGACCGGCCCCGACGGGCTCACCCGCGCGTCCAGCTCGGCGTTGGCCAACCGGTGCGAGACCTCCGAGAGCTCGCTGATCGGGCGGACCAGCGTGCGGGCCAACCGGTCGGCGACGGCCAGGGCGATCAGCACCAGCAGTGCTCCGAGCAGGGCGAGCACCAGCCAGGCACGACCCACGCCGGCGGTCATCTCCGCCCGCGGCACCACGGTGCGGATCACGGTGGTGCCGTCCGTGCGGCCCTGCACCGCGATGACCACCTCCCGGCCGTCGGCCGTCTCGGCGGTGAGGCTCTGCCCGCGCTCGGCCAACTCCACCGCCGGGGTACGGGTGGCGTTCGAGCCGAGCACCGTGCCGTCCGGCAGGAACACGCTGACCGGCCGGGCCGACTCGGCGGCGAGCTGTTCGACGGTCAGCCGTACGGTCTCCGCGTCGGCGGCGCCCACCACGGGAGCGAGGCTCTGCGCGTCGGCGGTGGCCCGTACCGTGGCCCGGTCCTCGGCGGCGGTGCGCAGCAGCAACGCCAGCGGCACCAGGAAAGCGATCACGATGAGGACGCTTACCGCGGCCACCAGCAGCGCCAGGCGCGCCCTCACCCGCCGACCTCCGGAGCGACCAGCCGCACCCCGACTCCGCGTACCGTGTACAGGTAGCGCGGCTGCTGGGCACTCTCGCCGAGCTTGCGGCGCAGCCAGGACAGATGCACGTCAACGGTCTTGTCCGCCCCGCCGTACGGGATCTGCCACACCTCGGTCAGCAACTCCCGCTTGGTCACCACCTCACCGACCCGGCTGGCCAGGTGCCGCAACAGGTCGAACTCGCGCGGGGTCAGCTCGACCGGCGTGCCGTCGATGCTGACCTGCCGGGAGCGGGGGTCGATGCGCAGCCCACCGACCACCACCGTCGGATCCTCCGTCGGTCCACCTGGTCCGCGACGTAGCACCGCGCGTACCCGCGCGTCGAGTTGGGCGGCGGTGAACGGCTTGACCACGTAGTCGTCGGCCCCCGCGTCGAGCACCTGGACGATCTCCCGCTCGTCGTCGCGGGCGGTGGCCACGATGACCGGGACGACGCTGACAGCCCGCAGCATCCGCAGCAGCTCGCGGCCGTCCAGGTCGGGCAGCCCGAGGTCGAGTACGACCAGATCGGGGCGGTCGTCAAGGGCGTCGCGCAGCCCGGTCATCGCGGTAGAGGCGGCGGCCACGGCGTGTCCCCGCTCGCGCAGCGCCCGCACCAGCGGGGCACGGATGGTCAGGTCGTCCTCGATCAGCAGCAGGCGGGCCACAGCAGGCAGGGTATCCCCGGCGGTCGGCGTGGGCCGGTTACGTTAACCGTCCCTTAGCTTGATCTTTAACCTTTGGCGGCTGGTCGGTGACCCCGGCTGATCATGGTGACAGCCCCTGGTCGATCATCTTCTTGTCGAGGGAAGAGGATCAATACCAGGGGCTGTCTTGGTGGTCAGTGTGCATGATGCTGGTTCTGCTGGTGCGTTCGGGGAGCTGGCGGCGTTTCGGCGGGAGTTCCATGCCTGTCTGACCGCTCGGGCGGATGCGATGTTCGAGTTGGCCGACGCGGTGTTGTGCGGCGACGGGCCGGTGCATTCGCTGGTGGAGCTGTCGCTGGTGGGCGAGCATCGTCGTGGCCATGGGTCGCTGTACGCGGCGCTGGCCCGAGGTCGGGTGGATGTCGAGCGGCTGCGCAGGAGCTTGGCGGCGCTTCCGCTGCCTCGCGCGGCCGACGGCCGGCTTGTCCTGGCGGTCGACATCACCTGCTGGCTGCGGCCCGACGCGCATACCTCCGCGGAGCGGATCCTGTGCCACACCTACGGCCGCGGCAAGGACCAGCACGTGATGATTCCTGGCTGGCCGTACTCGTTCGTCACGGCGTTGGAGCCCGGTCGCAGTTCCTGGACCGCGCCGCTGGATGCTCAGCGGCTCGCGCCGGGCGATGATGCCGCCACCGTCACCGCCGGGCAACTCCGCCACCTCGTGCAGCGACTCATCGCCGCTGGGCAGTGGCGCACCGGTGATCCCCACATCCTGGTCGTCGCCGACGCCGGCTACGACACGCCCCGATTGGCATACCTGCTGCGCGACCTGCCGGTGCAGGTGCTGGGCCGGATGCGCTCCGATCGAGTGCTGCGCCACGCGGCCCCGCCCCGACGGCCGGGCACGAACGGTCGACCACCCCGCCACGGCAGCGAGTTCATCTTCGGTGACCCCGCGAGCTGGGGCGCGCCCGAGGTGACCACGGTGACCGACACTCGCCTCTACGGCGCTGCCACCGCCCGCAGCTGGGACCGGCTACATCCCCGGCTGACGCACCGCAACGCCTGGATCGACCAGACCGGCGACCTGCCACTCATCGAAGGCACCGTGATCCGGCTGGAGGTGAATCACCTGCCTAGCGGCGCGATCCCGAAGCCGGTGTGGCTGTGGTGGTCCGAGACCGATGCCACACCCGCCGACGTTGACCGGCTCTGGCAGGCGTTCCTGCGCCGCTTCGACATCGAGCACACCTTCCGGCTGCTCAAACAGACCCTTGGCTGGACCTGCCCGAAGATCCGCACCCCACAAGCCGCCGACCGGTGGACCTGGCTCATTCTGGCCGTCTACGCGCAGCTGCGCCTGGCACGCGGCCTCACCAGTGACCTGCGCCGCCCCTGGGAGAAACCGACACCGCCCGAACGCCTCTCACCCGCCCGCGTCCGACGAGGGTTCCGGCACCTCCGCGCGAAGACCGCCTGCCTGGCCAGCGCACCGAAACCCTCCCGACCAGGTCCAGGGCGACCACCAGGCCGACCGAACAAGCAACCCGCTCAACGACACGACGTGCACATCAGCGCGAACGCAAGGAAGAAACCGAAGACCTCGAGCAGTCCCCGCCCACGCCGCACAGGTTAAAGATCAAGCTTAGCGTTGCCCGAAGGTAGCCCCAACCGGTGATCGGGGATAGTCGGGTGATGGGCCGTCGAACCTTCCTCGCCGTGGCCGGATGGCTGGCCACCGCGGTCGTCGCCACCCTGATCGGGCTCGCCGCGATCCGATTGGTGGGTGAGAGTCTCACCGGGACGCCCGGTGGGGTCCGCAGCCAGGAGGAGATCGCCCGCGCGCTCGCCGATCCGGTCCCGGCCGGTCCCGGATCCCCCGGTGGCGCGCCGACGGGTACCCCGTCGCCCGGCACCGGGCCGACCGACGCCGGCCCGGACGGGTCGCCGTCGAGCCCGGTGTCGCCGGCCGACCCGGGCACGGAGCCGGGCAACCGGCGCGGCTTCTCCACGGTGGGCGGCAGCGCGGTTGCCGAGTGCGTGCCGGGCGGGGTCTACCTGGTTTCCTGGAGCGCCCGACCGGGTTACCGGGTCGACGACGTCGATCGTGGCCCGGACGACGACGCAGACGTCACGTTCGTCGGGCCGAGCGGCGAGTACGAGCTGTCCGTGCGATGCGCGGGCGGGGTGCCCACCGTCGACCTCGACGACGACTGAGCGTTCAGGTATCACCGCAGGTCAATGGCATGATCAACAGATCAAATGTCCCGTATCGGACAGTCATTCGCCTGGCTGCCGACAGGGAACGCGACATACGTTCGAGGCACAAAGGGGGCTGATCGGCGCTGATCCCCCTTTAGGCGCCGCAACCAACTCAACACGCCAGGGCCGCTCGGCCGGTTCGGGAAGGAGTCCGATGTCCAGCGCGAGAGCCAGGAGCAGAGGCGCACCGCAGCCGGTGCCGGGGGACGAGGCCACGGCTCACGCCGAGGCCGAACACACCACCTGCGCCGGCGGCGGCATGCCATCGACCGCGAGAGTCCTCTTCGCCGTGGTCGACGCCGACGGTCACCTGGTCCGAGGGCTGGGCGCGGCGGCGGCCAACCGGTTGCGGACCGGGATGTACCAGGTGGTCTTCGACCAGGACGTGACCGGCGCCAGCCTGGTCGGCACCGTCGGACTACCGGGGAGCACCGGCCTTGCTCCGGCCGGGCAGATCGCGGTCGCGGGTCGTACCGGCATTCCGAACGCCGTCTTCGTGACCACCTTCGACGGTGTCGGGTCGGCCGCCGACCGTCCCTTCCACCTGGCCGTGCTCTCCTGAGCAACCGCCCGCCGCACACGAGCGCGCGGCGCCGTTGACCCGAGGGTCGAAACCGCGCCGCGCTCGGCCGTCTCCCACCGCCGCAGCCGTACGGCGGTACGTCAGCGGGGACCTGGCATGACCGGGGTCGCACCGGTCGCTGGTGTCGATCCCCGATCTGCGCCAGTCCAAACCGCGGGGCGGTGGCCAATTCCACCATTTGCGAAGCGCGGCGTGGACCGGTCCGCAATGGGGTATGTGTCGGGGCATGGAGCACTTCACTATCGCTACCGTCGCCGAGAAGAGCCCGGACTTCCGGCGGGTGCTGTGGACCGGGAACCACACCCAATTGGTGATCATGACGATCCCGCCGGGCGGCGAGATCGGTGAGGAGGTCCATGAGGACATCGACCAGATCCTGACCTTCGTCAGCGGCACCGGTGAGGCGCGAGTGGCCGGGGAGAAGCGCGAGGTGGTACAGGGTGACCTGGTGGTCGTACCGGCCGGCACCCGCCACAACTTCGTCAACACCGGGCCCAACCCGCTGGTGCTCTACACCGTCTACGGGCCGCCGGAGCACGCCGACCAGGCCGTGCACCGCACCAAGGAGGAGGCTGACGCCGCCGAGGCCGCCGGGAAGGACGAACCGCCCACCTCCTGAGTCCGCCGCCCTCGCCGGTCTCCGCCCTGGGCGGCGGAGACCGGCGAGACAGCGTGATGAGGCCCGGAATCCCGGGTACGCCGACCGGCATGGAGCAGCCGGCGATCTCCGACTACGGGTACCTCTCCGACTGCCGTTCGGGCGCGTTGGTCAGCCGGGCCGGCTCGATCGACTGGTGGTGCCCGAACCGGTTCGACTCGCCCTCGGTCTTCGGTCGGCTGCTCGACCCGAACGGCGGTCACTGGCAACTGGCACCGGTGGCCGTGGGACAGGCCGGGCACCGGGTGCAGCGCTCGTACCAGCCGGACACGCTGGTGCTGCGCACCGTGCACCACACCGCGGAGGGCAGCGTGGCGGTCACCGACGCCCTCGCCGCCGAGGTGGGTGCCCGCGCCCACGAGTTCGGCATGCGCTCCCCGGCCGTGCTGCTGCGCGTCGTCGAGGGACTGTCCGGCCGAGTGCCGATGACCTTGGACTACCGCCCGCGACCGGAGTACGGCCTGCTCACCCCGTACCTGAGGGAGTTGCCCGACGGCTCGGTGACGGCCGTGGCCGGGCCGGTGGCGTTGGTGCTGCGGGGTACCGGGCTGCCCCTACGCGCCGAACAGGACCGGGTGCGGCAGACGTTCGCCGTCGACGCGGGGCAGGTGATCGGTTTCGATCTGGCCTACGCGCCGGCGTACGGCGAACCGCCGGCCCGGCTGGATGCGATCTCCACCCTGGCGGACACGGTGCTGGCCTGGGAGGCATTCCGCGAGAGCCACCGGTACGAGGGGTGCTATCCCGAGGTGGTGCGGCACAGCGCCACGGTCCTCACCGGCCTCACGTACGCCCGCAGCGGCGCGGTCGCCGCGGCGCCGACCACCTCGCTGCCGGAAGAGTTCGGCACCGACCGCAACTACGACTACCGCTTCTGCTGGCTGCGGGACTTCGCCATGACGATGCGGGCGCTGTGGGTGGCAGCCTGCCCGACGGAGTCGTCCCGCCTGTTCGAGTGGGCCGCCCGCTCGATCGGCCGGATCGGCTCCGATCCGGTGCCCGTGCTGTTCGGGCTGGAAGGGGAACGCGACGTCTCCGAGCACGACTGCCCACACGTGCGCGGATACGCTGGAAGCCGGCCGGTGCGCGCCGGCAACGACGCCTGGCGTCAGCGGCAGCTCGACGTGCCGGGTGAGGTCATCTCGGCGGTGTGGCGGTTGCACGACTACCTCGGTGATCAGCTCCCCGCCGAGCTGCGCGACATGGTGCTCGGCCTCACCGAGCAGGTGGCGACCACCTGGCGACTGCCCGACCGGGGAATCTGGGAACCGCGCGACCGGGAGCGGCACTACCTGTCGTCCAAGGTGCTCTGCTGGGTGGCGATGGACCGGGCGGTGCGGCTGGCCCCGCAGTTGGGGGAGCAGGCGGACGTGCGGCGTTGGGCCGGCATCCGGGACGAGATCCGGGCCACCGTGCTCCGCGAGGGTTTCGACGAGCGCCGGGGCGTCTTCACCTCCGCGTTCGGGTCGCCGGAGCTGGACGCGGCGGCCCTGTACCTGCCGGTGGTGGGGTTCCTGCCGGCCGCCGACCCACGGATGTGGGCCACAATCGAAGCGGTCGAACGGGAACTCGGCGGTGCCGACGGGCTGATCCGCCGCTGGGACGACGACCCGGCCGGCTTCGTGCTCTGCTCGTTCTGGCTGGTGGAGTGCCTGGTGCTGGCGGGCGAACGGGAACGGGCCGCCCGGCTGTTCGAGCAGGTCACCGGGTACGCCAACGACGTGGGGCTGTTCAGCGAGCAGATCGATCCGGCCACGGGGGCGCACCTGGGCAACACGCCGCAGGCGTTGTCCCACATCGGTCAGGTCAACGCCGCATGGCGGCTGACCGACCCCACCGGCGAGTGACGCCTGCCGCGTTCCGCATCGACGCCGGTGCGCCAGCGCACGTCAACGGGGCAGCACCGGTACGCCGGAGACGTCGATCGTCTCCGGATACTTCACGCCAGCACCGGTGTTCAGCACGACCACGCGTTCACCCGCCCGGATCCAACCACCGGCCCGCAACCGACGCGCGGCGGTCAGGCAGGCGGCCCCCTCGGGGCAGAGCAGCAGGCCCTCCCGGGCGGCGAAGTCCCGCAGGTCGGTCAGGATCTCGGTGTCGTCCACCGCGATCGCGGTGCCGGCGGTGGCGCGCAGCGCGGCGAGAATCAACTCGTCGCCCAGCGGTGCCGGAACGGTGATGCCGAACGCCACCGTGTGGGCGTCCTCCCACGGTTGTGCCCGGTCGTCCCCGGCGGCGAACGCCCGCACGATCGGCGCGCAGCCGGTGGCCTGCACCGCCACCAGACGGGGCAGCTTGTCCTCGACCCAGCCCAACTCCCGCAGCTCGCCGAGAGCCTTGTGGATGCCGATCAGCCCCACGCCACCGCCGGTCGGATAGATGATGACGTCGGGGACCTGCCAGCCCAGCTGCTCGACGATCTCGTACCCCATCGTCTTCTTGCCTTCGAGGCGGTACGGCTCGCGCAGCGTGCCGGCGTCGAAGACGCTGCCCTCGGAGGCCGCGACCAGCGCGGCCACCTGGCGCCCGGCGTCGCCGATCAGGCCGTCGACCAGGCGCAGGTCGGCACCGGCGGCCACGCATTCCCGACGGCAGATGGTCGGCGCGGACAGCGGCATCACGATGGTGGCGCCCAGCCCCGCCCGGGTCGCGTAGGTGGCCCATGCCGCGCCCGCGTTGCCGTTTGTCGGCATGGCGATCCGCCGGATGCCCAGTTCCCGGGCCCGACTCACGCCGACGGCGGCGCCGCGCGCCTTGAACGAGCCGGTCGGGGTCAGTCCCTCGTCCTTGACCAGCAGGTCGTCGACGCCGATGTCCGCGCCGTACGCCGGCGCGCGCAGCATCGGCGTCCATCCCTCGCCGAGGGTGGTGACGTGCCGTGGGTCGGCCACCGGCAACAGCTCCCGGTAACGCCACAGATCGGCCGCGCGCAACCCGAACCGCTCCGGCTCGATCACCCGCGCCGCCGCCGCGAGGTCGTAGCGCGCCAGCAGTGGCGAGCCGCATTCGCAGAGGTTCTGCGGTACGCCAGCGTCGTGTTCCCGGCCGCAGCGCGGGCATTCGAGGTGGGTCAGATACACGCCACTCCTCGCCGTCTCAGCTCGCGTCCACGCTGCGCCACGCGCGGCTGCGGCGACCAGGCTCGTAGGCGGAGTCCAGCCGCTTCGCCACCACCCCGGGCAGGCCCTGTTCGCGCGCCGCACGCATGGTTTCGGCACCGGCGCCGGGAAACCAGGGCGGAGTCTGCCAGTGCGGCCCGGCCAACGCCAGCGAGTCGAGCAACTCCCGTCGCTGCGGGTACGGCAACTCCAGGCTGCTCACCCCCTCCAACCAGAGCAGGTCGACAAGCAGGTACTGGGCATCGACGGTGCTGCGCCCACCCCGCGCCGGCCGGACCTTCCCGGCGCTATCGATGCGGACCAGCACGCCGTCCAGCACGACCTCCGTCGGTGCCAGCGCCTCGGCCATCGGCCGCAACCACGGATATTTACCGGTGACCTCCTCACCGGCGTCGGAGAGCAGCCGCAGCCGCCCGCCGGAGACGTACGCCACCGCGCGTGTCCCGTCCCAGCGCAGCTCGTACCCCCAGGCGGCCTGATCGGTGGGGAGCCGGCCGGCGGGCGTGGGACGCATCGGCGCGACCAGGTCGGGCATGGCGCTCCAGCCCGGCGGTGGCGGGTCGGTGCGTCGCACCATCCAGTCCCGGCCGTCGCGCCCGCCGGTGGCGAAGAGCACGTACCGTCCGGTGGTCCGCTTCCCGCGCAGCTCGACCACCACCTCGCGGTCCTGCCACTTCTCGCAGCGGTAGGTGCCTCGGTCGTGGATCAGCATTCGGCCGCCGCCGTACTCGCCGGCCGGGATCTCACCGGAGAAGTCGAGATACTCCATGGGGTGGTCCTCGGTGTGCACGGCGAGGTGGTTGCGCCCCTGATCACGGGGCAGCCCACGCGGCACCGCCCAGGAGACGAGCACTCCGTCGCGCTCCAGCCGCAGATCCCAGTGCAGGCTGCGGGCGTGGTGCTGCTGGATGACGAACCGGGCGCGGTCGCCGGCCCGGGACCGCCGGGGACGCTCAGCCGGGACCGGCTCGGGGGTACGCGCGGCGTCCCGCTTGCGCCGGTACTCCTCCAGCCGGTCAGCCACGTCCCGCATTCTCCGGCAAATCGCGCCGACGCGCCCGGCGGCGGGACTCGACGCGCCCGATCTCGGGCATGCCCAGCGTCATCGGGGGTAGAACGGTCGACATGAACCACAGTGACCACCCCACCGCAGTTCTCCCCGGTGACGTCCGGATACCGCTGCTCGGCTTCGGCACCTGGCAGGCGACCGGCGAAGAGGGCTACAAGGCCGTCCTCGCCGCGCTCGACGCCGGCTACCGGCACATCGACACCGCCACCATGTACGGCAACGAGGAGGAGGTCGGCCGGGCGATCCGGGAGAGCGGGCTGCGCCGGGAGGACGTCTTCATCACCACCAAGCTCCCACCCGAGCGGGTCGGCCGGGAACGGGAGACGATCGAGGAGAGCCTGCGTGCCCTCGACGTCGACTACGTGGACCTGTGGCTGGTCCACTGGCCGCCGAACAACCCCGGTGACCTGATCCCGGTCTGGCGGGAGATGCTCGCCGCCCGCGACGCGAAGCTGGCCCGGGCGGTCGGGGTCAGCAACTTCAGCACCGCCCAGATCGACGAGCTGATCCAGGCGACCGAGGAGAACCCGGCGGTCAACCAGATCAAGTGGGGACCGCGGCTCTACGACCGGCAGCGGCACGCCGAGCACCGGGACCGTGGGGTGGTGCTGGAGGGCTACAGCCCGTTCAAGACCACCGATCTGTCCGACCCGGTGCTGACCCGGATCGCCGGCGCACACAACGTCTCGCCCGCCCAGGTGGTGCTGCGCTGGCACCTCGACCACGAGATCGTGGCGATCCCCAAGTCGGTGACGCCGGAGCGGATCCGCGCCAACGCGGACATCTTCGGCTTCTCGCTGACCGCCGAGGAGATGCGCGACATCGACGCCCTCGGCTCCTGACCCGAGCCGGGTGACGCCGCGATCCGGATGCGGGGCGCGAGCCGGGCGCCGCCGCCATTTGCGGCATCTCGGGCTCTCACCACTTCGGGAGAGCCCGAGATGCCGCATGCCGTGCGCGGTGTCGCCGACCGTCGGTCGTCGTCGTCAGGTGACGGCCGGCGGTGCCGGTTCGGTGTGCGCCCAGCGGTGCAGCGGGTAGCGGCGGCGCTTGTCCTCGACGAAAACCGGTTCGTCGTCGGTCGGCCGGTAACCGCCGGACCGGGCCACGGCCACGCTACCGGTATTGTCCGGTTCGATCTCCAGGTACACCGTCGGCAGGCCGACCACCCGGTGGGCGTATCCGGTCATCAGTCGAAGAGCCCGGCTGGCCAGGCGTTGACCGCGATAGGCCGGGCCGATCGCGTAGCCGATGGTGCCGGCTGCCAGGTTGAGCATCACCTCGCCGCGGGCCAGGTCGTCGCCGCTGGTGACGGCGAGGTAGATCCGGGCACCGGCCTGTTCGGCGCGCCGGGCGGTGTTCAGGTACGCCTCGGCGGCGACCCGGTCGAACGGGGCCGCCACCGGCAGGCGGTACGCCATCTCGGCGTCGTCGAAGAGCTTGACCAACTGGTCCAGGTCGCCCTCGGACCACGGGCGCAGGACTATCCCGTCGCCTTCCAGGCGTACGTCCACGGCAGCTCGGCCCCCCCATCGTCGTGGCTGCCAAGTCTGCGAGTTCCCGACAGCGCGGAGCAACCCCGGGTGGGCATCGGCCGGTGCCGGCAGACGGCCTGGTCGGTGCTGGGGGTGCGGCCTACGCCGCACCCCCAGCAATCGCTCGTCAGGAGCGGGAGCAGGTGGCGCCGTTGAGGGTGAAGGCGGTGGGGTTGGAGTAGGACCCGTTGAGCGTGCCCTGGTAGCCGAAGCTGGCCGTGCCACCGGGGGAGATGGTGCCGTTGTGGCCGACGTTGCGGGCGGTCACCGACGAGCCGCTCTGGCTCACCGTGGCGTTCCAGGAGTTGGTCACCTGCTGCCCGGACGGCAGCGAGTAGGCAAGCGTCCAGCCGTTGATCGTGCTGGAGCCGGTGTTGGTGATCTGCACGTCGGCGGTGAAGCCGTTGTTCCACGAGTTGGCCGTGTACTTCACCGCGCAGGCGCCGCTGCCCGAGGGCGGCGGGGTGGTGGTGGGCGGCGGGTTGTTGTTGCCGCCACCGTTGACCGCGGCCGAGAAGTTCGTCACGGCCAGCCCGACACCGCCCTGCCAGGGCTCGAAACCGGCCTGGATGCTGGTCAGGTACCAGGAGTTGGTGATTGCGCCCCGGTTGCGGGTGTCGTTGATGAACGCCAGCAGGTTGAGGTTCGCGCTGCTGATGGCCGACGGGGCGACGTACGAGATGACGTTGTTGGAGCCGTTGCTGCCCCGCCAGACCTCCCAGTTGCGCCCGTCGATGTTGGCGTTGCCGACCGGGGAGCCGATCGGCTGGATCGGGCCCTGCCGGTTGAACCAGATCATGATCTCCATCTGGTTCACGCCGTCCCGCTTGGGCGACGGGTCGAGCCAGATGTCGTACGAGGCGTTGTAGGTCCCGTTGCTCACGTACCGGTAGTTGATGCTGCTGGTCGCGCTGCTGATCTGGCTGACCTGGATCGGCAGGTTGGTGCCGGGGGAGCAGTTGGTGTAGTGGCAGCCGAGGAAGACCGACGGGTACGCCGTCGGCGCGCCGTTGGTCGGGCTGCTGCCGTTCTGAGTGATGATCTCGAAGCCGTTGTTGGTGACGTTGATGCACTGCTGGGCGGTGGTGCCCCAGCGGTTGTTCTGCACCACGTACCGGTTCTGGATCACTGTCGAGCCGTACTGCTCGCAGATCTGGGTGTCGGCGGAGGCGGTCCCGCCGAGGGCCACGGCGACGATCGAGCCGGCGGCGGCCAGCCCGACGGCCACGACGGCCCGCAAGGTACGTCTCATGATGCTCCTAGCGCTGCGGCGTCACCCGGACGCCGGGACGGATGCGGACGGAGCGGTGGGGATCGCGCCGTCGATAGTTACGGGAGCGCTCCCATGCTCATCGTCACATTTACATCCTTGAAACAAAGGGCGCAACCGGTGCGGGTGATTGATGTCAATTGCTACATGTGTCACGTACGCCACGGTCGGGCATCCGTCGACTCCGGGCGGCTGGTGGCCGACGCCGACGGGCGGATCCGGGGATGCCGAGGGGTGTCGGAGGTGGGCCGGTTGCCTCTGGTGTGTGCCGATTGCGCCGAGTAGTCTCTTGCCTTCAACGCGTGCCGAACCCCTCCGGAGGCGTACACCCCCATGCGTGGCTCCCCCCTGCGCATCCTCGTCGTCGGCGCGGGCATCGCCGGGCTGGCCGTGGCCCGGGCGCTGCGCCTGGCGGGCTTTCGGCCGGACCTCACCGACAAGGCGCCGCCGCACGACCTCACCGACGCCGGGCTCTACCTGCCCGGCAACGCGGCCCGCGCGCTGCGCCGGCTGGACCTCGACGACCCGGTCCGCCCGTACGGAAAAGTCATCCACCGGCAACGCTTCCTCGACTCGACAGGTGCGCCGCTGTGCGAGGTCGACCTCGACGCGCTCTGGGCCGAGGTTGGCGAGTGCCGGGCGCTGGCCCGCTCCGACCTGCACCGCGTGTTGCTCAGCGGTGCCGGCGGCGCGGTCCGGCACGGCGCGGAGGTGCGCACCATCGACCTGCTGCCGTCCGCCGTCGGCGTCACCTTCGTCGACGGCACCCAGGTCGAGTACGACCTGGTGATCGGTGCCGACGGGCCGCGTTCCTCGATCCGGGCGCTGGCCGCGCTCGGCGGACCGCCCCGCCCCGCCGGGCAGGTGGTCTACCGCGGAGTCGTACGTGACGGTCCGCCGGTCGACGAGTGGACCGCCCTGCTCGGGCAGCGCTGCGGCTTCCTCGTGGTACCGATCGGTGCCGGCCGGTTGCACTGCTACGCCGACGAGGCCGGCACCGACCTGCCGGCCGACCCGCTGGGCCGGTTGCGCGAGCTTTTCGGCGAGTACGGCGGACCGGTGCCGGAGGTGCTCGACGCGCTCGACGGGGTGCACGCCACCACCACCGACGAGGTCGAGCTCGGGCGTTGGTTCCGGGGGCGGGTGGTGCTGGTCGGCGACGCCGCCCACGCCACCGCGCCGACCCTGTCCCAGGGTGCCGCGATGGCCCTGGAGGACGCCGTGGTGCTCGCCGAGTCGCTGCACGCGGCGGGCAGCGTCGAGGCGGCACTTACCGCGTACGAGAGCCGCCGTCGCCCGCGTACCCGATGGGTGCAGGACCGGACCCGGGACCGCAACCGCACCCGCGACGTGCCGCCGGCGCTCCGCGACCCGCTGCTGCGCGGACGCGGCGACCGCATCTTCGGGGAGCACTACCGGCTGCTTCTCGGCCCGCTGTGATCCACCCCTGGGCGACCCCACGCGGTGCTGTCACCTGCCGGGGACTATCCTCCTTGCGGATGACGGCCCGCCGAGTCAGCGCGTGCCGAGCGGGACAACCCAGAACCGGAGGCCACTCGTGACCACCGTCGCACCCAAGCCGGTCGTGACCCGGCCCTGGCCGGTCCGGGAGCCGGTCAAGGGGTCGGCCATCGCGCGGCTGCTGCGGACCACGGACGCGAAGCAGATCGGGATCATGTACATGGTCACCGCGTTCGTGTTCTTCATGATCGGTGGCCTGATGGCCCTGATCATGCGGGCCGAGCTGGCCCGGCCCGGGCTGCAGTTCCTGTCGCCGGAGCAGTACAACCAGCTGTTCACGATGCACGGCACGATCATGCTGCTGTTCTTCGCGACGCCCATCGTGTTCGCCTTCGGCAACTACGTCGTGCCCATCCAGATCGGTGCGCCCGACGTCTCCTTTCCGCGGCTGAACAGCTTCGCCTACTGGCTGTACCTGTTCGGCGGCACCATGGCCACCGCCGGCTTCCTCACCCCCGGTGGAGCAGCGGACTTCGGCTGGACCGCCTACACGCCGCTGAGCACCAGCGAGCACGCCCCGGGCGTCGGCGCCAACATGTGGGTGGTCGGTCTGGCCATCTCCGGTCTGGGCACCATCCTCGGCGCGGTCAACCTGATCACCACGATCCTGACCCTGCGCGCGCCGGGCATGACCATGTTCCGGATGCCGATCTTCACCTGGAACATGCTGGTCACCAGCCTCCTGGTGATCCTGGTCTTCCCGCTGTTGGCCGCCGCGCTGTTCGCGCTGGCCGCCGACCGGCTGCTGGGTGCGCACGTCTACAGCCCGGAGACCGGCGGGCCGATGCTGTGGCAGCACCTGTTCTGGTTCTTCGGTCACCCCGAGGTCTACATCATCGCGCTGCCGTTCTTCGGCATCATCAGCGAGATCATCCCGGTCTTCTCCCGCAAGCCGATCTTCGGCTACAAGGGCCTGGTCGCCGCCACCATCGCCATCGCCGGTCTGTCGATGAGCGTCTGGGCGCACCACATGTTCGCCACCGGTCAGGTGCTGCTGCCGTTCTTCAGCTTCCTGAGCTATCTGATCGCCGTGCCCACCGGCATGAAGTTCTTCAACTGGATCGGCACCATGTGGCGGGGGCAGATCAGCTTCGAGTCACCGATGCTGTTCTCCATCGGCTTCCTGGTCACCTTCCTCTTCGGTGGCCTGACCGGGGTGCTGCTGGCCGCCCCGCCGCTGGACTTCCACCTGCACGACTCCTACTTCGTCGTGGCGCACTTCCACTACGTGCTCTTCGGCACGATCGTCTTCGCGGTCTTCGCCGGGATCTACTTCTGGTTCCCGAAGATGTTCGGCCGGATGCTCGACGAGCGGCTCGCCAAGATTCACTTCTGGCTCACGATGATCGGTTTCCACACCACGTTCCTCATCCAGCACTGGTTGGGCAACGAGGGCATGCCTCGGCGGTACGCCGACTACCTGCCCGACGACGGATTCACCACGCTGAACATGATCTCGACGATCGGCGCGTTCATCACCGGTATCTCGACGCTGCCGTTCCTCTACAACTGCTGGAAGTCGTACAAGGCCGGCCCGGTGGTCGAGGTCGACGACCCGTGGGGCCACGGCAACTCGCTCGAATGGGCGACCAGCTCGCCGCCGCCGCTGCGCAACTTCGACCGGATGCCCCGGATCCGCTCCGAGCGGCCGGCCTTCGACCACAAGTTCCCCGAGCTGGCTGCCGGACAGACCCTCGCCGGCCCGCCCGAGGGTGGGTCCAAGCCGCTGACCAGCGAATCCGACGGTGGTGCCAGCTACACCGAGGACGTGGCCAGCGACACCGACCGCCGCTGACCCACCGCGTCGTACGCCGGGCGCCGATCCCCATGCCGGGGGTCGGCGCCCGTCTCGTACTGCCCACTCCCCCGCTGCCGGTCCACCCGCCGCTGGCCCTGCCTGGCTGCCGTGGTTGGTGGCTGCTGTCAGATCCGCGGCCCCATCCGCACCACGCCGCCGGGTGTCACTTTCGGTGACGAGCGCCCCGCGGCCACAAAGTCACTATGCGTGATGTCCTGGCGAGGTCGACCTCTTACCCCTGCCGTCCTTTGCTCTGCTTCAACCCACGCAGTAGCAGCTGACCTGCGGGGATGTGGCGGCCGGACAAAGGGTGCGTCGGCCGGTGTGACACGGAGCGTATTCCATTGCGTGGGTTGAAGCAGAGCAAAGGGAGCGCAGGGGAGAGGGTGTGGTGGCGTGGACGGTTACGCAACGTTTGGGGCGAGAGCGGCGATGTGGTCCGGGCAGCGGCGATCCGGACCGAGGCGGGGACGGTGGGGCGGGGAGTGCGGTGGGGCTGGGGCGAGGAACGGGATCGCGCTGGGTCGGGGTGGGGTCAGGGGGCGGACGGGGTGAGGGTGGTCGCGGTGTGCTCGTCGCCGGGCCGGGTGGTGGCCGCGCTGTCCGTGCGGCGGTGGCGCAGCTCGATCGGCAGCACCGCGAGGGCTACCAGGGCACCGATCGCGCCGGGGACCGCGAACCCCCACAGCGGGGCCGAGGCGTCGATGACCGCGCCGGCAAGCGGGGCACCCACGGCGATGCCGACGGTGACAGCCGAGCCGTGCAGGCCCATCGCCTCACCGCGGACGCCGGCCGGGGCGAGCCGACTGACGGTGTCGGAGGTGGCCGCGATGGTCGGCGCGCAGAGCGCCCCCGCCGGGATCAACGCCAGGCAGAGCAGCCACCAGTGGGAACCGCCCAGTCCGACGGGAATGGTGCAGAGGCTCAACAGGCCCATCAGTGCCACCGGCGAGAACGAGCGGCGGACCGCGCCGTAGGCGAACCCGCCCAGCAGCGAGGCCACCGCCCAGACGGAGAGCACCGCACCGGTGAAACCGGCGTCGCCGTTCTCCCGCAGCACGGCAATGACCGCCACGTCGGTGCCGCCGAGCACCAGGGTCGCGGCGGCGCTGACCGCGAACACGGCCACCAGCCGCGAGGTGAGCCACTGCCGTCGGGCGACCCGCGGCTGCGGCCCGGTCGACGCCTCGGCGGCGCTGCGCACCGGCGGGTTGAGCAGCCACAGCACCACTCCGGCGGCGACGATGCCGACGCCGACGAGGTAGAGCGTGAGGCGGGCCGAGATGGTGGTGACCCCCACCGTGGCCAGGGCCGGACCGATCATGAACGACAGCTCCACCGACATGGAGTCCAGCGCGTACGCCGGTCGGCGCTTCTCCGGCGGCACCAGCGCGGCGATGGACTGCCGGATCACCGAGAAGATCGGCAGCGCCAGCAGACCGGCCAGGAAAGCGGCCGGCAGCAGCAGGTAGTACGACAACATCGGTGCGGTCGACCAGAAGACGGCCTCGGCCACGGCGGTGAGAACCAGCACGGGCCGCAGGCCACGACGGTCCACCAGCCGGCCGAGCAGCGGGCCACCGACCGCCGCGCCGACGGTGATCGCCGCGCCGACCAGACCGGCCGCACCGTAGCCGCGCCCGAGGTCCTGCACGACGTAGAACGTCAGCGTGACGCCGGTGGCGGTCAGCGGAACCCGCGCCAGCACCGCGACGAGCAGCAGCGACCGCAGACCGGGCAGGGCGAGTGCCTCCCGGTAAGGCTTCATGTTCACGTCGGTCCGTACCTCCGCCGGACATCCTCGACCGGCAGAGCTACGGCTGCCAACGAATTAACGGCTCATGCGGCTTTGATCACAGGGGCACCGAATGTGGTGATCCCGGCCCCCTCGAAGGCGCGCAGCGCGACGTCGGTGGTGTCCGGCGCGACGGCCGCCGTCAGGTCCAGCAGCACGGTGGTGGCGAAACCCTCCTGGGCGGCGTCCAGCGCGGTGGCCCGCACGCAGTGGTCGGTGGCGATACCGACCACGTCCACCCGCTCCACGCCACGCTGCCGCAACCATTCGGCCAGACCCTCGCCGTCGTCGGCGCGCCCCTCGAAGCCGGAGTACGCGGCGGCGTACTCGCCCTTGTGAAAGATCGCCTCGATCCGGTCGGTGGCCAGCTCCGGGTGGAACTCGGAGCCGGGGGTGCCGACCACGCAGTGCCGGGGCCAGGTGCTCACGTAGTCCGGTGAGTCGGCGAAGTGCGTGCCCGGGTCGATGTGGTAGTCCTTCGTCGCCACGACGTGATCCCAACGGTCCGGCTCGGCGGCCAGCAGCCGGGAGATCCCGGCGGCGACTCCCGCCCCGCCGGCCACGGCCAGCGAGCCGCCCTCGCAGAAGTCCTTCTGCACGTCCACGATGATCAGCGCGTTGCTCACCGACTCCACTCCTCTCACTCGGCGGGTACCACGGTGACCGGGATGGCCGGATCGCCCGCGGAAAGCTTGAGACCCTCCCACGGGATCGAGATCAGGCACTGCCGCAGGTGCTCCCGCGACTCGTCGAGCGTCGGCAGGGCCACCGGCTCGCCATCCACGACGTACGAGCGTTGCAGCAGCCGGTCGTTGGGGCGATGGTCCGGCACCCCCTGCGGTACGACGATCTCCTCGGTGGCCGTGCCGGTCGGCTTGTGCCGGCGGACGGCGACTTTGCGTCCGCCGATGGTGGCCTTCTGCTCGGACCGCTTGACCACCGGACGGCCCTCGACCTCGACCAGCTTGTAGACCAGCCCGGCGGTAGGTGCGCCGGAGCCGGTCACCACGGCGGTGCCGGCGCCGTACATGTCCACCGGTTCGGCGGCCAACGCCGCGATGGCGTACTCGTCGAGGTCACCCGAGACGATGATCTTCGTTTCGGTGGCGCCGAGCGAGTCCAGCAGTTGCCGCGACTGCTGGGCGATCACGGCCAGGTCCCCGGAGTCGATCCGAACCGCCCGCAGCTCCGGGCCGGCCACCTCGATCGCGTTACGGATGCCCTGACTGATGTCGTACGTGTCGACAAGCAGCGTGGTGTCCTTGCCCAGCGTGGCGACCTGCGAGGCGAACGCGGCCCGCTCGTCGTCGTGCAGCAGGGTGAAGGCGTGCGCGGCGGTGCCGGCGGTGGGTATGCCGTACCGCTGGCCGGCGGCCAGGTTGGAGGTGAAGCGGAAGCCGGCCAGGTAGGCCGCCCGGGCTGCCGCGACCGCCGCCTCCTCGTGCGCCCGCCGTGACCCCATCTCGATCAGGGCCCGGCCGCGGGCGGCGGTGACCATCCGCGCCGCGGCGGCAGCCACCGCGCAGTCGTGGTTGAGCACCGACAGCACAAGCGTCTCTAGCACCACGCATTCGGCGAAACTGCCGGAGACGGTCAGGATCGGTGAGCCGGGGAAGAAGAGCTCCCCCTCGGCGTACCCGTCGATCTCGCCGGTGAACCGGTACTCGGACAGCCATTCGGCACCCGGTTCGTCCACCACGCCGGTGCGGCGCAGGAACTCGATGTCGGCCGGGTCGAAGCGGAACTCGCGGATCAGCTCGACCAGGCGTGCGGTGCCGGCGACCACGCCGTACCGGCGGCCGGCGGGAAGCCGACGGCTGAACACCTCGAACACGCAGCGCCGGTCAGCCGTGCCGTCTCGCAGGGCGGCGCTGACCATGGTCAGCTCGTAGTGATCGGTCAGCAGCGCGGGACGAGAGGTGTGCACCCCCTCAGAGTAGGGTTCACATCGCTGTCGTGCCGTCGTGCCCCGGGATCGTGCCGAGGGCCACCCGCAGCTCCGCCCGGCTGGTCACGCCGAGCTTGGTGTACACGCGTTGCAGGTGGTTCTCCACCGTGCGGGCGGAGAGAAACAGCTGCTCGGCGATGGCGCGACTGGTGCCGCCGACCGCCGCGAGCCGAGCCACCTGCCACTCCCGGTCGGTGAGCGTCGGCGTGGCCGCCTGTAGCGCCGGAGTGTGCACCATGTCACACCTGGCGAGCAGCGCGCCGAGCCGTTGCCGAGCGTGCCCGACATCGGGCGCGCGGCGCTGACGCAGCAGGTGCACGGCACCCGCCGCGGCCTCGGCGGCCAGCAGGTCGAGCCCGCGCTCCGCGAAGCCGTCGGCCGCGTTGAGCAATCCCTCCGGCAGGCCGTCGGCAGACGCCCGGGCATGCCGGGCCAGCAGCGGCGGCAACTCCCCGTCGACCTGCTCGGACAGCTCCGTCAAGCGCTGCGCGACGGTACGGCGGCTGCCGTCGGAACACCTCGGCCCGGTCTGCGCCCCGGCTTTGCCCAGCCGCACCAGGTCATGCAGCACCAGTGCCTCGTGTCCGGCGAAGCCGTCGGCACGCAGCCGGTCCACCAGGCCGTGCAGCCGGCCCACCGCTGCGGAGAGGTCACCGCCGGCCGCCAGCGTCGCCGCCCGGGCCTGCTCCAGCCACGGGTACAGCACACCCATACTCGGCGAGTGGAGCCGATCGGCCTCGGCCATCGCCTCGACGGCCTGCCGGGCGTCGCCGCGCAGCGCGGCGGCCTGAGCCCGTTCCGACTGCGCCAGTCCCGCGTACACCCGGCTGGTCGCCAGGACCGCACAGGCACTGAGCGCGGCTTGCAACGCGGCGTCACTGCGCCCGCGCAGCCGCGCCGCGTACGCCCGCAGGATCGCCAGGTAGCCGGTGCCGAGCCGGAAGTCACCCGCGTCGGCGAGGTCGGCGAACTCGTCGGCGACCAGCGCGTCGATGCCGGCGAGATCGCCCGAGAGGGCCAGTCGGGTACCCCGGGCCAGCTCCACCGCCAGTTGCAGGTACGGCATGTCGGCCCGCCAGCTGGCCACCTTCGCCTGTACCAGGTCCACCGCGGTCGCACTGCGGCACAGCTGTCCCTGCACGGCTTGCAGATGTGCGATCGTGCAGCGGGCCAGCTCGCGGGCGGCGACACTGGCCGCCGGCCGGTCCAGCACGCCCTGCGCGAGCCGTAGCGCGGCCGGCGCGTCCAGCCGGTGCAGCCGCATGATCGCCTCGAAGGCGCGGACCCGGGCCTGAGCGGCGGCGTCGGTCAGCTTCGTGCCCTCGGCGGCGATCTCCTCCACGGTGGACGCCTGACTCATCCCCCAGTAGCTGACCATGCCGCGTACGGTCAGCCACCGGCTGAGACGTTCCTCCTGGCCGGCGTCGGTGGCGACGGCGTCGAGCACGCCGAGCGCCTCGGCCGGCCGGTCGGCGAACATCAGGATGGTCGCGAGCAGTTCGGCCGCGTCGAACCCACCACCGGCGTCGAGCGCCGCGCGGGCCAACCGGGTCGCCAGGGGTACGTCGTAACGAGCGAACGCCTCACCAGCCGCAGCGATCAGCATCGCCGGGTCCTGCGCGGTGCCGGAGGCCAGTCGCCACCGCGCCACCCGCAGCAGATCCTCCCGTCGCCGTTTGCCGACCTTCTCCAGCAGGTCCGCCAGGTGCGCCTGCAACCGACGGGTCCGGCTCACCGGGCACTGCCGGCGTACCACCTCGCCGTAGAGCGGGTGCGCCAGGCGGACGTCGAGCCGCCGGTCGGACTCCACCATGGTGATCAGTCCGCGTTCCTCGGCGTACTCCACGTCGTGCTGTTCCACGGCCTGGTGCAGCAGCCGCAGGCCGAGCGGCTCGCCGAACGCGACCAGCTCGACCACCGCCCGTACCCCGGGAGTGAGCTGACCGATCCGGATGTCGATCAGCTCGGTCAGGCTGGGGGCCAGCTCCAGCCGGCCCGTCCAGGTCCAGACGCCGTACCTCTCGACGAGTTCGCCGCTGTTGGTGGCCGCGTGCACCAGCTCGCGCAGCAGCAGCGGATTGCCGGCACTGAGCCGACCCAGGCGGTCGGTGGAGCCGCTGTCCACCTGGCCACCGACGATGGCGGTGAGCATGGCGGCCGTCTCGTCCGGCGTCATCGGGCCCAGCTCGGCCCGCTCGACCAGACCGTCCGTCCACAGTGCTCGGATCGGCAGCGGGATCTGCTCCCCGTCGCGCAGGGTGCCGACCACCGAGGCGTTCTCGGCGCGGGCCACCAGGTGCACCAGCGCGGCCGACGGCGGATCGAGCAGGTGCGCGTCATCGACCGCGAGGACGATCCGCCGGCCGGCGGCCTGCTGCTGCAACACGTCGACGGCCCAGCGCAGGATGCCGGCCGGGGACAGACCCGGCGGCTGCTCCGGGAGCACCTGGACCAGTCCGCCGAAGGCCATGGCGGAGGTGGTGGCGCTGGCCGCGATCCGCCAGACCGCGTACTTCTCACCGGGCAGCGTGTCGACACCTTCGTGCAACAGCCGGCTCTTGCCGATGCCGGCGCTGCCGGTGAAGAGGATCCCTCGGCCACGGACGCCAGCCACCGCCATCCGGAGACGGTCGAGTTGCTCAGCCCGGCCCACGAAGCTCCACCGACTCATTCGCGCAGCATATCGACGGAACTGTGGCCCGCACGGCAGCGCGCGAGGGCGAACTTGAGTAGTTGTAGAGTTACCGCTGAGTATCGCAATCGCCCCGATCCCGACGCTCGCGCCTTTACCCTTCCGGAATCCGAGTGTCGACACCGGATGCTCACTGCGGCCGGGTCACCGGTCGCCCTGCCTCGGAGGCCGCCCCCTGATGAAGCCGGGCCCGCTCCACCATCTCGGTACGCCCGATGACGCGGCCGGGCCGCATGGTCGCCGGCCCTTCCCGGAGCGGCTCGGCGTGTCCAGCACCAGTGCCCGCGAACCGGTCGCCGTGGTCGCGGCCGGTCCCGCCGACGCCGGCCGCACCGGTGTGCTCGCCACGCTGCTGGAACTCGACTCCGGACTACTCGCCGTCCCGAGTGGCAGCTGGCTGGTGGCACGGCACAGCGCCGAGCCCACCCGGGCCGCCTACGTGCCCGGCTACCGTACGCCGCACTCGTACCGGCCCGACCTGCCGGCAGCCGGGCCGGCGCTGGCCAGGCCGCCACGCCGGGTCGAGCTGAGCCTGCCCCAGCCGTTGGTGAAACGCTTCGTGCTTGTCGACACGCCGGACATCGCCACGCTGGGCCCGGCCGGTTGCGACGTCCTGCGTGACGCGGTGGGCCGGGCCGGCGCTCTCCTGTTCGTGATCGCGGCGGATCAGTCGTTCACGGCCGCCGAGCTGACTCTGCTGTCCGACCTCGCCGGGACACCGGTCCGGGTCTTCTTCGCGGTCACGCCGGGCGCCGACGGCTGGGCGGCCGGCGAGGGCACGGCGGCGGTGCGGGGGTCGGGGGAGTCCGGCGACTCGGTGGTCGACCCGGTGACGGTCACCGTCGAGGCACACCGGGCCGCGCTGCTCGCCGCCGTGCCCGGGTTGGCCGATGCCGGCTGGTTCCCCATGGTCACCGGCGGCGAGGCCGACCTGCGGCGGGCGTTGGTGGACTGGGCCTCCGGCGAGGAACTCCGGCGGGGCAGTCTGGAGCCGCCCGAGTTGCCGGGTGAACGCGGCCGGGTGCCGGTGCTGGCCGAACCGGGCGAATGGTCGGAGCAGCTCGACCGGCAGGCCCGCACCGCCGCCCGGAGCATCCGCCAGCACCTCGCCCTGGAACTGGCCAACATGCACATGCGTCTGGTGCAGGAGATCGTCTTCGGCGTCGGTTGCGCCGGTCTGCCCCAACTGCTCGACCGGGAGATGGCGGCGCTGTCACTGCTGGCCACGGCCCAGTGCGACCACCACGTCGGCGAACTCGTCGATGACGCCGCCGGTCGGCTCTTCGGCGCGCCGTTGCCCCAGGGGATCCGCCGGCGCATCGACACGGCGGTCCGCTGGAGCGTGCTGGACGACCCCACCGGGCAGGAGTTGGAGCGGGCGTTCCTCGTCACCAGTGCGGCGGGCGTGACCTCGCTTACCGGTGCGGCGGCGATCGACATGCTGTCCGCCTACCCCGCACCGCCCCGCACCGCGGTGCTTCCGCCAGTGGCCGTGGCGTTGTCGGGAGGCTGCTGGCAGCACTGGCGTTCGCCCGGCAACAACGACCCGAGCGCGGCGCGGGCCTGGGCGCAGCGGGCGTTGCGGGAGATCGAGTTGGAGCTTTCGCGGGAGGTCGCCCGTCGGTTCGAGGCGGTCCGTCTCTCGCTCGGCACGGTGCTGTCCGATGCTGCCGAACACGGCATCCTGCTCGCCTGACCGGGCCGCCACGCACCCCACCGGCGGTGCCGGTGGGGCATCCGCGCATGGCCGGGACAGGACCAGTCGGGGCGTGGGCGGGGCCGTGGCTGGTGATCCGGGTTGGTCCGGCGTTCCGGTTCCTCGATTCCCCGGATCCGGTGGCACGATGGGGGGCATGGCGGCTCCGCAGGTTGCACCGGTCGAGACCCCGGACACCGATGAGGTGCCGGCAGCTGACCGACCGTGGGTGACGATCGTGTGGGACGACCCGGTCAACTTGATGACCTACGTGACCTGGGTGTTCCAGAAGCTTTTCGGGTACAGCCGGGAGAAGGCCGAGCAGCTCATGCTGGACGTGCACCACAAGGGCAAGGCGGTGGTCTCCAGCGGGGCCCGGGAACGCATGGAGCACGACGCCTCGCAGCTGCATGCGTACGGTCTCTGGGCGACGGTGGACCGGTCGTGAGCATGTTCCGCCGCCGCGGTGACCGGTACGTCGCCACCTTCGCGGTGGACGAGGTGCGTGTGCTCCGTAAGGTCGCCTCCGAGGTGGTCGGCCTGCTCACCGACGGTTTCGACCACTCTGACCCAGTTGTCTGCCGGCTCTTCCCGGAGGCGTACCCGGAGGACGCGGCGGGCACTGCGGAGTTCCGCCGGTACACCGAGGGCGACCTGAAGACCGCCAAGATCGACCAGGCCGGCGCGATCCTGGCCGCGCTGCCCGGCGACAGCGGCGGGGAGGTACGCCTGGACGCCGAGGCGGCGGAGGCGTGGTTGCGCGCGCTCAACGACGCCCGGCTGGCGATGGGCGTACGGCTGGAGATCAAGGACGGGACGGACCTGGGCGCGGAACTCGACGACGCGGTCGCCGACGACCCGAGTTCCAGCCGAGTGTTCCAGCTTTCGGTCTACGCATATCTCGGCTATCTCCAGGAGTCCCTGCTCAACGCCTTGATCGACTGACTGTGACCGGCACCGCCTCGCGGTTGACCGCAGTCGGGCGCTACCCTTGGCGACGTGCTGAGCATCGACCGGTCGATCGTCGACGCGATCGTCGCCCACGCCCGTCGGGATCACCCCGACGAGGCCTGCGGTGTGGTCGCCGGTCCCGTCGGCAGTGACACGCCGACCCGGCACATCCCCATGGAGAACGCCGCCCGTTCGATGACCTTCTACGAGTTCGACTCGATGGAGCACCTGCGGGTGTGGCGCGAGATGGACGACCGGGACGAGGAACCGGTGGTCATCTACCACTCGCACACCGCCACCGAGGCGTACCCGTCACGGACGGACATCTCCTTCGCCGGCGAGCCCGGCGCGCACTATCTGCTCGTCTCCACGCGCGAGCCCGACACGGAGGAGATCCGCTCCTTCCGCATCGTGGATGGCGTGGTGACCGAAGAGCCGGTGCGGATCCTCGACGCCGGGGTGGATCCGCACGCCGTGCAGTCATACATGTTCGGGCAGAGCCCGGCGACGGTCGACTACGAGTGTTCGGGCCGCTGATCACCCTCAGCTCCCCGCACGCCCTTTCCCCCGTCACCGAGCAGTCCACCCGATCGAGGAGTACGACACCATGGCCATCGAGGTTCGCATCCCCACCATCCTGCGCAGCTACACCGGCGGCGCGAAGGTCGTCGAGGGCAGCGGCGACACGCTCAACGACCTGCTCACCGACCTGGACTCCCGGCACGCCGGGCTGCGCAGCCGGCTGGTCACCGAGGCTGACGCGCTGCACCGCTTCGTCAACGTCTACGTCAACGACGAGGACGTACGCTTCCTCGGCGCGCTGGACGCCAAGCTCAACGACGGCGACAGCGTGACCATCCTGCCCGCGGTGGCCGGTGGCGCGTTCGGCTTCGCCGCGGCGGCGGCGATGGCGCAGCACGTCGCGGCCGCGCCGGCCGACGGCCGGACGCGCGTCACCGCGAGCTGAGGCGGCCGCGATGACGCGGTACGACAGCCTGCTGGACGCCTGCGGCGGGACACCGCTGGTGGGGCTGCCCCGACTGTCGCCGACGGTGCCCGAGGGCGCACCGCCGGTGCGGCTCTGGGCGAAGCTTGAGGACCGGAACCCCACCGGCAGCATCAAGGACCGGGCCGCCCTGTTCATGGTCCGGGCCGCCGAGGCCGCCGGCCGGCTCCGGCCCGGCGACACCATCCTGGAGCCGACCAGCGGCAACACCGGCATCTCCCTGGCCATGGTGGCCAAGCTGCGGGGGTACCGCCTGGTCTGCGTGATGCCCGAGAACGTCTCCACCGAGCGGGTGCAGCTGCTGCGGATGTACGGCGCGGAGATCATCTTCTCGCCGGCGGCGGGCGGCTCCAACCAGGCGGTGGCCACGGCCAAGCAGATCGCCACCGAGCACCCCGACTGGGTGATGCTCTTCCAGTACGGCAACGAGGCGAACGCCCGGGCGCACTACGAGACGACCGGGCCCGAGCTGCTGCACGACCTGCCGACCATCACCCACTTCGTGGCCGGGCTCGGCACCACGGGGACCCTGATGGGCACCGGGCGCTACCTGCGGGAGAAGGTCGAGGGCATCCAGATCGTCGCCGCCGAGCCGCGCTACGGCGAGCTGGTCTACGGGCTGCGCAACATCGACGAGGGGTACGTCCCGGAGCTCTACGACGCGACCGTGCTGAACCGTCGCTTCTCCGTCGGCACCCGGGACGCGGTGCTGCGTACCCGACAGCTGGTGGAGGTCGAGGGGTTGTTCGTCGGCTTCTCCACCGGCGCGGTCCTGCACGCGGCGCTCGCCGTGGCGCACGAGGCGGCGCGGGCCGGCCGCCGGGCCGACGTGGCGTTCGTGGTCAGTGACGGCGGCTGGAAGTATCTGAGCACCGGGGCGTACGGCGGGACGCTCGCCGACGCGGAGGAGGCGCTTGACGGTCAGCTCTGGGCCTGACCTGCGGCACCATCGAGTATGTGACGAGGGCCACCGGTGCGCTGCCGGTGGCCCTCGTCGCGTCGGTCTGCCCGAGCCGACCACTTCGGTGACGGGTGGTCGATCGGACGGGCGAAACCGGTGTCACGTTGATGACAACTTCCAGCAGATCATTCTTGCGCTTGCATGCGCGGGCGTAGGCTGCCCAGCGTGGCGTACGCGTCGGTAGTGATCACCGCCGGAGCGGCGGCCGGCACGATCACTACCTACCGTGACAGCGAGACAACTCGATGCGACTGACCGTCCTGGGCTGTGCGGGCAGCTTCCCCGGACCAGAGTCCCCCTGCTCGGCTTATCTGATCGAGGCCGACGACTTCCGGCTCCTGGTCGACTTCGGCTCGGGCTCACTGTCCACCCTGCAACGCTATGCCGGGCTGCACGCCCCGGACGCCATCCTCCTGACCCACCTGCACTGCGACCACATCCTCGATGCCGCGACCTACGTGGTGGTGCGGCGGTACGCCCCGGACGGGCCGTACCCGCCGTTGCCGGTCTACGCGCCGGCCGGCGCCCCGGACCGGCTGGCCACCGCGTACGGGCAGGAGGACAGCACCGTCGAGGACGTCTACCAGTTCTACGCGCTGCAACCCGGTACCTTCCCGATCGGGCCGTTCACCGTCACGGTCGACCGGGTGCTGCATCCGGTGGAGACCTACGGCGTACGCCTTGAGCACGGCGGCCGAGTGCTCTGCTACTCCTCGGACACCGCGCCCTGCGAAGCGCTGCTGCGCCTGGCCCAGAACGCCGACGTCTTCCTCTGCGAGGCCAGCTACCTCGACGGCGTCGACAACCCGCCGGATCTGCACCTCACCGGCGGCGAGGCGGGCGAGGCGGCAGCCAAGGCCAACGTCGGGCGGCTGCTGCTGACCCACCTGGTCCCCGCCTGGGGCAGCGAGGCGCTCACCGTGGCGGCTGCCTCCGCCGCGTACGCCGGCCCGCTGGAAGTGGTCCGGCCCGGCGCCACCTACGAGGTCTGACCCGCCGGGCGCGGGTTCGTGCGGCACTGTTCGCCGGGCGGTCAATTGGACGTCTCCTGGACCTTCGCTGCCACCACCACCGTGAGGGCATGCGGATCGCCATGGTGACCGAGTCGTTCCCGCCCGACGTCAACGGGGTCGCACACTCGGTCGTGCGCGCCGCCGAGCACCTTGTCGCCCGCGGCCACGAGCCGTTGGTGATCGCACCCGCCCCGCCGGGGACGCTGCGCCGCGCCACCGACCGGTATCCGTACCCGGTGGTTCGCATCCCGAGCGTGCCGCTGCCGCGCTACCAGGGCTTCCGGCTCGGCGTGCCGACCAACAACCGCCTGGCCGGGGTGCTGCTGGAGCATGCGCCCGACGTGGTCCACCTGGCCAGTCCGTTCATTCTCGGGGCCCGGGCGGCGGTGCTGGCGGCCCGGCACGGGCTGCCCACCGTCGCCGTCTACCAGACCGACGTCGCCGCCTACGCCCGGGCATACCGGGTCGGTTGGGGAGAGGCCGCGGCCTGGCGGCGGCTGCGGGAGATCCACAATTCGGCCCGCCGTACCCTCGCCCCGTCCACCAGGGCGGCCGAGGACCTCGCCGCGCACGGCGTGCAGCGGATCTGGCTGTGGGGCCGGGGCGTCGACGCCGAGCGGTTCCACCCGGACAAGCGCTGCCCGCGCCTGCGTCGGGCCTTCGTGCCCGGCGGCGAGATCCTGGTCGGCTACGTCGGGCGACTCGCCCCGGAGAAGCGGGTCGACCTGCTCGCCGCCACCGCCCGCCTGCCTGGTGTCCGGGTCGTGGTCGCCGGTGACGGCCCGGCCCGCCGCCAGCTCGAACGGGAGCTGCCCAACGTGCGGTTCCTCGGCGTCCAGCACGGCGAGGCCCTGGCCCGCCTCTACGCCAGTCTTGACCTGTTCGTGCACACCGGTCCGCACGAGACGTTCGGCCAGACCGTCCAGGAGGCGTTGGCCAGCGGGGTGCCGGTGGTCGCGCCGGCCAGCGGCGGGCCGGTCGATCTGGTCACCCCCGGGGAGACCGGCGTACTGGTGCCACCCGAGGACGACATGGCGATCGCCGAAGCGGTGGCCGGGCTGGCCGCCGACGGGGCACGCCGGCAGGCGTACGGCGTCGCGGCCCGGGCTGCGGTGCGGGGGCGCAGTTGGGCGGCGGTCGGCGACGAACTCGTCGGGCACTACCGGTCCGCCCGCGCCAGCGCGCCCGCCGTGGACCTGCCGGCGGCGTCGTGACCGGCACCCACCCGGACCGCACCAGCACGTCTTGGACCACCACCACCGCGACGCAGGTCGCGGGTACGTCCGGCGGCCCACTGCGGATCGTCCGGCTGGCCAGCTTCGTCACCGGCACCTCCGGCGGGCTGCGCACCGCCCTGCAACACCTGGGCGAGGGCTACCGCGCAGCCGGACACGAACCAGTGCTCGTGGTCCCCGGCCGACGCGACGACGACCAACGACACCCGTGGGGCCGGGTGATCACGCTGGCCGGCCCACCGCTGCCGCACAGTGGCGGCTACCGGCTGCTCACCGCCCGACGCCGGCTCGCCCGGCTGCTGACCACGCTCGCACCCGACCGGCTTGAGGTGTCCGACCGCTCGACGTTGCGTTGGACCGGCGACTGGGCCCGGGCGAACGGCGTGCCGTCGGTGATGGTTTCGCACGAGTCGCTCAGCGGCCTGCTGGGTGCCTGGGGGGTGCCCGCCACGCTGGGGCGGCGGCTCGCCGACCGGCTGAACGCGGACACGGCCCGCCGCTACGACCGGATCGTCTGCACCACCCGATGGGCGGCCGAGGAGTTCGCCCGTATCGGCGTGCCGCACGTCGACCTGGTACCGCTCGGCGTCGATCTGGACACCTTCCATCCTGGCCGCGCCGACCCGGCGGTCCGGGCCCGGTACGCGGACCCGGGCGAGGTGCTGCTGGTGCACTGCGCGCGGCTGTCCGTGGAGAAGCGACCCGAGCTGGCCGTCGATGCGTTGGCGCAGCTGCGGCGGGCCGGTGTGCCGGCGGTGCTGGTGATGGTCGGCGACGGCCCGCGCCGCCCCGCGCTGCGGCAGCGCGCGGCCGGCCTGCCGGTCACCTTCACCGGGTTCCTACCTGACCGTCGCGCCCTCGCGGCGGTGCTGGCCAGCGCCGACGTGGTGCTGGCTCCCGGCCCGGTGGAGACCTTCGGTCTGGCCGGGCTGGAGGCGCTGGCCTGCGGTACGCCGGTGGTGGTCAACGCGGCCAGCGCGCTGCCCGAGGTGATCGGCTCGGGCGGGCTCGCCGCCGACGGCACCCCGGCGGCGATCGCGGGGGCGGTCCGCCGGCTGTTGTCGCGTCCCGAGGCCGGGCGGCGGGCCGCCGCCCGGGACCGGGCGGAGCAGTTCGGCTGGCCGGCGGCGGTCGCCGGGTTGCTCCGCGCGCACGGCGTCGACGTCGATCGCTGATCCCGGCCGCCCGGCCGGGGTACGACGGACACCCGGGGAGGGTTCGATCAGCGCACCACATAGGGTGCAGGCATGGCGCGACCTGACGGGCGGCGACCCGACCAACTTCGACCGGTGACCCTGACCCGCGGTTGGAGCACCCATCCCGAAGGCTCGGTGCTTGTGGAATTCGGCGGCACCCGGGTGCTCTGCACCGCGAGCGTCACCGAGGGGGTGCCGCGCTGGCGTCGTGGTTCCGGGCTGGGCTGGGTCACCGCTGAGTACGCGATGCTGCCCCGGGCCACCAACACCCGGTCGGACCGGGAGAGCGTCAAGGGCCGGGTCGGTGGGCGTACCCACGAGATCTCCCGGCTGATCGGCCGGAGCCTGCGCGCCGCGATCGACCTCAAGGCGCTCGGCGAGAACTCGATCGTGCTCGACTGCGACGTCCTGCAGGCCGACGGCGGCACCCGGACCGCCGCGATCACCGGCGCCTACGTGGCACTGCACGACGCGGTGAACTGGCTCGCCGCCCGCAAGGCACTGACCGGGAAGCCGGAGAAGGTGATGCACCGATCGGTGTCGGCGGTGAGTGTCGGCGTCGTTGCCGGCGAGCCGCGCCTGGACCTGTGCTACGACGAGGACGTGGCCGCCGAGGTCGACATGAACGTGGTCTGCACCGGCACCGGCGACTTCGTCGAGGTGCAGGGCACCGGCGAGGCCGGCGTCTTCGCCCGCGAACAGCTCGACGCCCTGCTCGACCTGGCCGTGGTCGGCTGTCTGGACCTGGCCGAAGCCCAGCGGAAGGCGCTACTCCCATGAACAAGGTGCTGCTCGCCACGCGGAACCAGAAGAAGCTGATCGAGTTGCAGCGCATCCTGGACGGGGCGCTGGGCGCGCACCGGGTGGCCCTGATCGGGCTCGATGACGTCGATGCGTACCCGGAGCTGCCGGAGACCGGGCTGACCTTCGGCGAGAACGCGCTGATCAAGGCCCGGGAGGGCTGCCGGCGTACCGGGCTGCCGACGATCGCCGACGACTCCGGGCTGGCGGTCGACGCGCTCAACGGGATGCCCGGCGTGTTCAGCGCCCGCTGGGCCGGGCGGCACGGTGACGACCAGGCCAACCTCCAACTCGTGCTCGACCAGATCGGCGACGTGCCGGACGAGCACCGGGGCGCCTCCTTCGTCTGCACGGTCGCGCTGGTGCTGCCCGGAGGTAAGGAACACCTGGTCGACGGCCGGCAGGCGGGTCGGCTGCTGCGCGCCCCGCGCGGCGACGGCGGGTTCGGCTACGACCCGATCTTCCTCGGCGAAGGCCAGGACCGCACCAACGCCGAGCTGACCCCACAGGAGAAGGACGCGATCAGCCACCGTGGCAAGGCGCTGCGCGAGCTGGCTGCCCTGGTCGCCAAGGTGCTCCCGCCGGCCGCCTGAGTCGCCCGCCTCGGCGTCGGCCTTCGCGTCAGCCGAGGGTGCCGACCTCCTGCTCGATCGCGGTGCGGAGGTCGCGGCCGGCCAGCACGGCGCGGGCGGCCTCCATCAGCGGAGCGAGGAAGACGTCGGGGCCGGGCTCGCCGGCGGCCTCACCGAGCGCGGCGATCGCCGCCCGCCCGGCCGGCGACGGAGCCAGCGGCGCCCGCAACTGCAATCCGCGTACGGCGGCGAGCAGTTCCACCGCGAGCAGGCTGGTCAGGTTGTCCAGCACCGTACGCAACTTCTTGGTCGCCGCCCAGCCCATCGAGACGTGGTCCTCCTGCATGCCACTTGTGGGCAGCGAGTCCACCGAGGCCGGTGCGGCCAGCCGGCGGTTCTCGGCGACGATCCCGGCGGCCGTGTACTGCGCGATCATCAGCCCGGAGTTGACCCCGGCGTCGGGGGAGAGAAACGCCGGCAGGTCCCGGGACCGGGTGACGTCGAGCAGCCGGTCCACCCGACGCTCGGCGATCGCGCCCACCTCGGCGGCGGCGATGGCCAGGAAGTCCGCTGCGAAGCCCAGGGGCGCGCCGTGGAAGTTCCCGGTCGACTCGACCCGACCGTCGGGCAGCACCACCGGGTTGTCCACCACCGAGACCAGTTCCCGGGCGGCGGTCGTCCGGACGAAGTCCAGGGTGTCCCGGGCCGCGCCGGCCACCTGCGGCGCACAGCGCATCGAGTAGGCGTCCTGCACCGCGTGTGCCAGGTCATCGCGGTGCGAGTCCATCACCGCCGAGTCCTGCAACAACCGGTGGATGTTGGCCGCCGAGACACTCTGCCCGGGATGCGGACGGATGGCGTGCAGTTCCGGTAGGAACGGCCGTTCCGAGCCGAGCATCGCCTCGATCGCCAGCGCGGCGGTGACGTCGGCCATGGTGAAGAGGTGGGCGGCGTCGTCGATGGCGAGCAGCAGCATGCCGAGCATGCCGTCGGTGCCGTTGATCAACGCCAGCCCCTCCTTGGCGGCCAGCTCCACCGGGGCGAGGCCGGCCCGGCGCAACGCGTCGACGGCAGGCAACCGCCCGCCGTCCGGGCCGAGCACCCAACCCTCGCCGAGCAGCACCAGCGCGCAGTGCGCCAGCGGGGCCAGGTCACCGGAGGCACCCAACGAGCCGTGTTCGGGCACCCAGGGGGTGACCTCGTGGTTGAGCAGGTCCACCAGGGCCTCGGCGACCAGCGGCCGTACCCCGGAGTGGCCGAGCGCCAGCGAGCGGACCCGCAGCAGCATCATCGCCCGTACCACCTCCCGGGGCATCGGCGCGCCGACCCCGGCGGCGTGCGACCGGATCAGCGCGTGCTGCAACTCGGCTCGGCGCTCGGGGGCGACGAACGTGTTGGCCAGGGCCCCGAAACCTGTCGACACGCCGTACACGGGACGGCCGGCGGCCTCGATGCCATCCACGATGGACCGGCTGGTGGCCATCGCCTCGACGGTGGCCGGGTCGAGGACCACCTTGGCGCCGCCCCGCGCCACGGCGAGCACGTCGGCGGGGGTGATTCCGGTGGGCTGGACGGTGACGGTCATCGCGGTACTCCGTTGTGCAGAACCTGGCGGACGAGTGGCACCCCGGGCCGGTAGGCCAGGTGCAGGTGGGACGGTGCGTCGAGGATGATCAGATCGGCCCGGGCGCCGGGACGCAGCACCCCGATGTCGTCGCGGCGCAACGCCCGCGCGCCACCGACGGTCGCGGCCCACACCGCCTCCGCCGGGGTCATCCCCATCTCGCGTACGGCCAGGGCGATGCAGAACGGCATCGACGAGGTGTACGACGAGCCGGGATTGCAGTCGGTGGCCAGCGCCACGGTGACCCCGGCGTCGAGCAGGCGACGGGCGTCCGGGTACGGCGACCGGGTGGAGAACTCGGCACCCGGCAGCAGGGTGGCGACGGTGGCGGACTGCCCGTCGTCCGTGGTGGTCGAGGCCAGCGCGTCCACGTCGGCGTCGGTCAGGTGGGTGCAGTGGTCCACGCTGGCGGCCCCCAGCTCCACCCCGAGCCGCACGCCCGGGCCGGGGCCGAGCTGATTGGCGTGCACCCGCACCCCGAGCCCCATGGCCTGCCCGCAGGCGAGGATCGCCCGGGCATGGTCGGCGTCGAAGGCTCCCCGCTCGCAGAACACGTCGATCCAGCGGGCGTACGGCGCGGCGGCGGCCAGCATCGGCCCGCAGACCAGCGACACGTAGTCGTCCGGACGGGCGGCGTACTCGGCCGGGACCACGTGCGCGCCGAGGAACGTGGTCTCCGTGCTGACCTCGGTGGCGATCCGCAGCGAGCGGGCCTCGTCGGCGACAGTGAGGCCGTACCCGCTCTTGATCTCGATCGTGGTGGTGCCCTGGCGTAGCGCCTCCGCGTGCAGCCGGCGCACGGTGGCCCGCAGTTCGTTGTCGGAGGCGGCCCGGGTGGCGCCGACAGTGGTGCGGATACCGCCGCCGGTGTACGGCTCGCCGGCCATCCGGGCGGCGAACTCGGCGGCCCGGTCCCCGGCGAAGACGAGGTGGGCATGGCTGTCCACGAAACCGGGCAGTACCGCCGCACCGGCTGCGTCTATCCGCCGGTCCGCTGCCGGTGCGTCGGCCGCCGGGCCGACCCAGGCCACCTCGCCGTCCTCGACGAGCACCGCAGCCCGTCGCCGGATTCCCAGCGGCCCGCCCGCGCCGGCCACATTCGTCACCAGCTCACCGATGTCGTCCACCAGCAGGCTGCTCATGGGGTGGTCACCTCCGTGATCGCCGTGGCCAGTTCCTGGGGTACGTCCACGCGCACGTGTCGGCCGTCGCGGACCAGCACCTGACCGTCCACCACCACCTGCGCGACGTCGGCCGCGCTCGCCGCGAACCAGACGCCCGCCGGGGCCATCCCGGCCGTACGGACGCTGTCCAGCCGCACCGTGACCAGGTCGGCACGGTCGCCGACGGCGATCCGGCCGGCGTCGGTCCAGCCCAGCGCGGCGTGCCCGGCGCTGCTCGCGGCGGTCAACAGCTCCGCCGCGGTGAAGTGGCCCCGCTTGCGGGTGCGCAGCCGCTCGTCCAGTTCGACGGCGCGCGCCTCCTCGAACAGGTCGGTGACGGCGTGGCTGTCACTGCCCAGGCTGAGCGGGATGCCGGCGTCGGCCATCCGACGGGCCGGACCGATACCGTCGGCGAGATCCCGTTCGGTGGTGGGGCAGAGGCAGACGCCGGTACGACTGTCGCCGAGCAGACTCACGTCGGCGCTCGTCGGATGGGTGGCGTGGACCGCCGTGGTGGCCCGGCCGAGCACCCCGTGATCGGCGAGCAGGCGCGTCGGCGTGCACCCGTGCACCGCCCGGCAGGCGTCGTTCTCGGCCGGCTGCTCCGACAGGTGCACGTGCAGTGGCGCGTCGCGGCGGTGCGCCCAACCGGCGACGGTGGCGAGCTGATCGGCCGGCACCGCCCGTACCGAGTGGATCGCGGCGCCGAGACGCGCGTGCCCACCGTCCGGGTTGAACGCGTCGACCCGCTCCGCCCAGCGCAACGCGTCGCCGTCGCCGAACCGCTGCTGCGGCCCGGTCAGCGGCCTACCGTCCACCGAGGCGGTCAGGTAGCAGGTGTCCAGCAGGGTCAGCCGGATCCCCGCCTGGGCCGCCGCCTCGACCAGCGCCGCGCCCATCGCGTTCGGGTCGGCGTACGGGCTGCCGCCCGGCCCGTGATGCAGGTAGTGGAACTCACCCACGCAGGTCACCCCGGTCAGCGCCAGCTCGGCGTAGACCGCCCGGGCCAGCGCCAGGTAGGAGTCGGGGTCGAGGTGGGTGGCGACGGCGTACATCTGGTCGCGCCAGCTCCAGAAGTCGCCCCGCCCGGCGTGCGTGCGTCCGCGCAGCGCCCGGTGGAACGCGTGGGAGTGCGCATTGGCCAGCCCCGGCAGGGTCAGCCCCGGCAGCCGCACCGCGTCGGCCAGCACGTCCACCCCGGCGTCGGGCCGGCTGTCCGGCGCGAGCGGTGTGACGCCGGTGATCCGGTCGTGCACCGTCTCGATCAGCACGTCCGGGGTCGGCGCGGCCTCCCCGGGCAGCCAGGCGTACTCCGCGAGCCAACGCGTCGACGTCATCGCAGCAACTCCGCCAGCCCCCTGGCCAGGGCGGAAACCCCGGTGGCGCAGTCGGCGTCGGTGGCTGATTCGGCGGGGGAGTGCGACACCCCGGTCGGGTTGCGGACGAACAGCATCGCAGTGGGTAGGTGGGCGGCGAGCACCCCGGCGTCGTGCCCCGCCCCGGTTGGCAGCACCGGCGCGGCCAGCAGCCCGGCCAACCGGTCGGCCAGCCCACCGTCGAAGGCCACCAGCGGGGTGGCCGACTCCTCGGTCAGCGTCACCTGCGTACCGTCGCGCCGGGCCCGCTCGGCGGCCTTGCCGTGCACCGCCTCGACCATGCCGGCCAGGGTCTCCGGCTCGGCCGCGCGGGCGTCCAGCCAGCCGGTCACCCGGGACGGGATCGCGTTCGTGGCGTTCGGCTCCACCGCCACCCGACCGACTGTGGCGTGGGCACCGCGCAGCCGGGCCTCCTTGTTCGCGGCGAGCACCGTGAACGCGTACGTGAGCATGGGGTCTCGACGGTCGGTCATCCGCGTCGTACCGGCGTGGTTGCCCTCGCCGGTAAAGTCGAAGCGCCAGCGGCCGTGCGGCCAGATGGCGCTCGCGACCGCGACCGGCGCGTCCCGCTCGACGAGCGCGCGGCCCTGCTCGACGTGCAACTCCACGAAGGCCGCGAAACGGCCGAGCAGCTCCGGCCGGGCACCCACCGGCCCGTCACCCAGCGCCTCGGCGAAGCTCACCCCGCCGGCGTCGCGCAGCCCGGCCGCCCGCTCGGCGTCCAGCGCGCCGGTGAGCAGCCGGGAACCCAGGCACGGTACGCCGAACCGGGCACCCTCCTCCTCCACGAACGCCGCCACCGCCAGCGGCCGGACGGGCGGGACGCCCCCGGCACGCAGCTCGTCGACCGCGAGGAAAGCGCTCACGATGCCGAGCGGACCGTCGTACGCCCCGCCGTGCGGCACCGAGTCGAAGTGGCTGCCGGTCAGGATCGCGTCCCCGGCCTCCGGATCACCCCACCAGGCGAACAGGTTGCCGTTGCCGTCCTCGGTCACCGGCATGGACCGCTCGTCGGCCTGCGCCCGGAACCACTCCCGCAGCCGCAGCTCCGGCTCGGTCAGCGCGTACCGCAGGTAGCCGCCGCTGTGCGCGTCCCGCCCGATCGGGGCGATCTGTCCCCACAGCTCGCGGAACCTGTCGAGCAGCGGTCCGTCCTGCACCGTGTGTGTCAACAAGGGCCTTCCTCACTCCGCCATCGGGACACGGACGCCAGTTCGGGTGGCCACCTCGCGGGCGTCTTCGTAGCCGGCGTCGACGTGCCGGATGACACCCATCGCCGGATCGTTGGTCAGCACCCGCTCGATCTTCTGCCCGGCCAGCGCGCTGCCGTCGGCCACGCAGACCTGACCGGCGTGGATCGACCGGCCGATGCCGACCCCGCCGCCGTGGTGGATGGAGACCCAGGAGGCCCCGCTTGCGGTGTTGACAAGCGCGTTGAGCAGCGGCCAGTCGGCGATCGCGTCCGAGCCGTCGGCCATCGCCTCGGTCTCCCGGTACGGGCTGGCCACGCTGCCGCAGTCCAGGTGGTCGCGGCCGATCACCACCGGCGCGCTCAGCTCACCCGAGGCGACCATCTCGTTGAACCGTACGCCCGCGCGGTCCCGCTCGCCGTAACCGAGCCAGCAGATGCGCGCGGGCAGCCCCTGGAAGGCGACCCGTTCGCCGGCCAGGCGGATCCACCGCGCGAGGGACTCGTTCTCCGGGAACAGGTCCAGGATCGCCCGGTCGGTGGCGGCGATGTCGGCCGGGTCACCGGAGAGCGCCGCCCACCGGAACGGCCCCTTGCCCTCACAGAACAACGGCCGGATGTACGCCGGCACGAAGCCCGGGAAGTCGAAGGCGCGCTCGTACCCACCGAGCCGGGCCTCGCCCCGGATCGAGTTGCCGTAGTCGAAGACCTCCGCGCCCGCGTCGAGGAACCCCACCATCGCCTCGACGTGCCGGGCCATCGACGCCCGCGCCCGGTCGGTGAACTCGGCCGGCTTGGCCGTCGCGTACTCCCGGGCGTCGGCCAACTCGACCCCCTCCGGCAGGTACGACAGCGGATCGTGGGCGCTCGTCTGGTCGGTGACGATGTCGACCGGTACGCCCCGGCGCAGCAGCTCCGGGAAGACGGTGGCCGCGTTGCCGACGACACCGACGCTCAACGCCCGGCGCTCCCGTTTGGCGGCGAGCACCCGCCGCACCGCGTCGTCCAGGTCGTCGGCGATCTCGTCCAGGTAGCGGTCGTGCGCCCGGCGGGCCAGCCGGCTGCGGTCCACGTCCACGATCAGGCAGGCACCGCCGTTCATGGTGACCGCGAGCGGCTGGGCCCCGCCCATGCCGCCGCAGCCGGCGGTGAGCGTCAACGTGCCGGCGAGGCTGCCGTCGAACTTCTTGGCGGCGACGGCGGCGAACGTCTCGTAGGTGCCCTGGAGGATGCCCTGGGTGCCGATGTAGATCCACGAGCCGGCGGTCATCTGCCCGTACATGGTCAGGCCGAGCTGCTCAAGGCGGCGGAACTCCGGCCAGGTCGCCCAGTCGCCGACCAGGTTCGAGTTGGCCAGCAGCACCCGGGGCGCCCACTCGTGGGTACGCAGCACGCCGACCGGGCGACCCGACTGCACCAGCATCGTCTCGTCGTCACGCAGCTCGGTCAGCGTCCGCACCAGGGCGTGGTACGACGGCCAGTCCCGGGCGGCCTTGCCGGTGCCGCCGTACACGACCAGGTCGTCGGGGCGCTCGGCGACCTCGGGATCGAGGTTGTTCATCAACATCCGCAGGGCGGCCTCCTGCGGCCACCCTCGGGCGCTGCGCTCCGGGCCGCGTGGGGACCGGACGGGTCCGGGGGCTGTCTGGTCGGCGTGGGTCATGGCGGACTCCTCCTAACCGAGGAACAACTGTCGACGGGCCGCCGAGGCTTCGAACGCCTCCAGCCGCCGCTGGGTCTCGGCCGGGGCGGCGTCGCAGATCGCCTGGAGCAGCACCATGGCCAGGGTCATCGGAGCGGTGTGCAGGTCGAACACGAGTTGCGCGCCGACCGCGGCGGAGAGCACCACGTCGGCGTGCTCGGTCGCCGGACTCACCGGTGAGTCGGTGATCGCGACGACCGTCAGCCCCGCCGCGCGGGCCTCGCGCAGCGCGTCCAGGGTCTCCCGGGGGTAGCGCGGCAGCACGAACGCCAGCAGTGCCCGCGCGCCCGCCTCGGCGGCCTGTTCGAGGCGGTCGGTGAGCAGGCTGCCGCCGTCGTCGAGCACCCGCACGTCCGGATGCACCTTGGCGGCGAAGTACGCGAAGTACGCGGCAAGCGGCGCGGCGGAGCGCAGGCCGAGCACCGGCAGCGGCCGGCTGGCCGCCAGCAGGCGTCCGGTCTCGGCGATCCGCTCCCGGTCGGCCAACTGACCGGCCAGCCGGTCCAGGTTGCCGATCTCGGCGCGTACCGCCTGTTGAAGTTCGTTGCCGGCGGGGGCCGGACCGGGCGCGGCGGCGGTCAGCTCGCGCAGCCGGCGACGCAGGGCCGGGTAGCCGTCGTGGCCCAGCGCCACCGCGAACCGGGTGACCGACGGCTGGCTGACCCCGGCCAACTCGGCGACCTCGGCGGCGGAGAGGTAGCCGATGGCCGGAGCGTGCTGCACCAGACAGTGCGCGATGCGTCGCTGCGTCGGGGTGAGCCGGACCCCGTCGAACAGGCCGACGACCCGCTCCGCCGACGCCATGGCAACTCCATCATTCACCCCGTGACTCTATGCATGAAAACTTTCATTCGGCAAGCTGATCTGCCTATTCCAATGTGGACGGCATCTGGTCTGCGGTTTCGAGACCACCCTCGGAAGTGGGGCGACCAGCGGGCAGATAGGGGTGCGGCAGGTGGATAGGATCCGCACCGCGGTCGAGTAGAGGAGTTGCCATGCAGCCGGACGGCCCCTACCGGTACACCCACCTGCTGGGCGGGTCACCGGTCGGTAAGGCGTGGGCGGCCGTGGACGGGCAGGGTCGCTTCGTCACGGTGGCCGTGCTGGACGCCACCGTGGCCGCCACCGCAGGCTGGCGCGAGGCGTTCGCGGCGATCACCAACAATCTCGCCCAGACCGGCGGCATGCCCTTCGTCTACGCGGACTTCTCGGCCGCCGCCCCCTGGGTGGCCTACCCGGCAGAGGCCGGACCAGGCGCGGAGCGTCTCTTCCGGGCCCTCGGCGTGGAGTACCAACCGGTGCCGGCCACCCCGCCGAACCTCTCCGGCTTGCCGCAGCCGGTGTCCGGCGCGCCCCAGTCGGTCTCCTCCCCACCCGACCCGGTGTCGGGTGCGCCGCAGCCCACCTCCGGCTCACCGCAGCCCGTCTCCGGCTCACCACAGCCAGGCCTAGATAGGCCGCAGCCGATCCTCGGTGCTTTCGGTCCGGTCTCTGGCACGTCGCAGCCCGTCAGTGGCGCTCCCGGTCCGGTCTCGGGTGCCCCGGCATCGCCCGGCTTCGGAACGCCCTTCGACGACACGCCGCAGCACGATCCGTTCACTGCTCCGGTACGCCGGATCCAACCCTCCGCCCCACCCAAGCGCCAGACCGGCCTCTGGGCCGCGATCGCCGCGCTGCTTCTGGTGGCCGCCATCGGTGGAGGAGCGGGCGTCTGGGCCATCTCGGCGAGCGGACCCGAAGCGCCGCCAGTCCCGGCACCGACGGCTTCCCCGCTCGCTCCCGGTCTGAAGCCGTGGGCGGTGGCTCCGCCCCGAAGCGACGAGGAGCGGGCGCTCGCCACCGCCGCGCCGTCGATTGTGTTCCTGGAGGCCATCGTCACCGGTTATGTGCGCGGTAAGCAGCGAAACGAACTCCTGCATCCTGATCCGTTCACCTTCAGCCGCCGCTGCACCGGCGTCGTGGTCAATCACGATGGGCACGTCGTCACCAACGCCCAGTGCGTCCAGCCGACCCCGGACATCCTGGTCGAGCATGCACTCGGTGAGCTGGCGAAGGTCCAGGTCGCCAATGGCGACGTCAAGACCGCAGACGTCGACAACTACGTCCGCACCCGAATGGCGACCACGGTGTTCACCGGCTCCGAGCCCGGTACCGAACCAGAGGCCAGCCTGTACGGGCAGCTGAATGTGGCTACGGGTGACCTGACCAGTGGGGCCGCGATCTCCGGCAGCGTCGTGCGGGCGCTCACTCTCGAGGAGGGCAACCTGGCGCTGGTCAAGCTCGACCAGGGGAACCTCCCCGCTGTCGAGGTGAATGCCTCGGCGACGATCGCCGCAGGGACGGCGTTGCACGCCCTCGGGTACGCCACCGCTGACACCGACTACCGGTCCGCCACCTACAGTGTCGAGTCCAAGCAGGTGCAGGTGACCGAAGTGGATTTGGAGTCCTCCACCTACCGCATCAGTGATGACGTCGGGGTCTCCTCCCGCGGCGGGATCGTCGTCGACCCACAGGGGCAGGTGGTCGGCATCCTCGACAACGACGTGCTCCAGCCCGACCGGCCGAACCGCCTGGTGGTGCCGGTGTCGCGGGTCAACGGACTGCTCAGCGCCGCCGGGGTCGGGAACACCCTCGGTGGGCCGGACCAGCTCTACCGGGAAGGGCTGGACGCCTATTTCGACGGTGAGGATTCGAGGGCGGCCGCACGATTCGCAGAGGTCGCCGCCGAGTCACCCACAAACGCTTTGGCGGAGGCCTACCGGGAAGCTGCCGTCGCTGCGGGTGGTGATGAGCCGTCCCGTCCTGGCTGGGCGGTGCCGCTGCTCATCGCCGCAGGCGTCGCCCTGATCGGCGGCGTCGCAGCGTTGGTCTGGCTGCGGCTGCGTCAAAATACCCGGTGATCCCTAGGGCTTCTAGTCCGTCGCGCCGGTCAGCACCGGTGCCAGAGCCTCGCTGAGCAGCGGGGTGAGCTTGCGGGCGTACTCGGCGGTGATGTGGTTTCCGTCGCGCCGGACGATGACCCCGCCCACGAAGACCGGACACCGTCCGGCGGCGCAGAACCAGTCGCTTGTCGATACGTGCCACGAGTTTCCGCCGACCCAGGCCCTCCGGTCGACCTCGGCGTATTCGTGGTGCTCCGCGGAGAGCGTCGAGATGCAGTCGCGCGGGCTGGAGAGCCGGGTGATGCAGGTCTTGGGATCCGGGCCGAGAGGGGGCGGTTGCAGGGCCACGACCTTTCCGGCGGCCGCGAGCCATTGCTCTCTGGCCGTACGGGCGGCCTGCTCCCATTCCACCGGGGACGGGCTGCCGCCGGTCCTGATGAACCGTTGCCGGTAGGCGTTGCTCACGATGACCAGATCGGGTCGCCGGTTCTCGATGATGGTGCGTACCGTCCGTCGGTGACCTGGGCACGATCGGGTGATGCTCTCGATCGGGGAGGCGGTGTCCGAGGCGAGAAACGGGCAGCCGGCGTAGGTCAGGTCCTGCACCGCCCAGCCGGCCGGCTCCAGAGCGGATCGCACCAGCGGCAGCCAGGCGGTGCCGATTGAATCTCCGACAACGACGGCCAGTCGTCGAGGACGTGGAGTCGTCACGGCGCAGTCGTTGCCGTCCGCGACCGCCGGTCGGCACCCTCGCCCGTCCCCCGAGGCGAAGCTGACCGTCCCTAGCTCACCCAGCGGAGGTGTCAGCACCGGCCACTCGCGTGCGTCCAGCGCCACCCGGACCTGCGCCGCCAGTTCGGACCGGGAAGTGACCACCCACGCGTCGGCCGGTGCCGGTGACGACGGCGTACGGACGCTGACCGTGGTGACCACGGCTATTGTTACGGCCAGGGCCCCCAGCCCGGCACTCCGCAGAGCCAGCGCCGGGCCGCTCCGGTGACGGGTGCTTCCGATGCGCTGCCGCTCCAACCACGACGACCGGCGGATCGGATTCTCGACCAGGTGGTAGGAGAGCACTGAGAGCAGTGCGGTACCGCCGAGCGTGAGCACCACCGCGGCGGTCTCGGTGCCGGGGAGCGCCGCGCCGATCAGGATCAGTAGCGGGAAGTGCCACAGGTATAGGGAGTAGGAAATGTCCCCGACGTAGCGCACGACGCGGTTCGTCAGCGGGGCCATCAGACGTTGTCCACCTACGCCGCCAGCGATCACCAGGGCGGCCGAGATCACTGCGAGGAACGCGCCCGGTACGGGAAACGGGGTCTCTGCGGTGATGGCAAAGACCGACACCATCAAGCCGACCAGCCCCGACCACTGATAGGCGGGACGAACCACGGCCGGTATGCGGGCCAGCAGCGGTGTGGCCACCGCCAGTAGCGCGCCGATTCCCAGTTCCCAAGCGCGGGACACAGTCGAGAAGTACGCGACCGCCGGTCGGTGCTCGACCTCCCAGAGTGCGAACCCGATCGAGCCGAGAACGATCATGGCCAGAGCTACGCCCACCACCCACCGGGTTGCGGTCCGGTACCGGCCGCGTCGAGCCGCGTAACCCAGGATCAACACGAGTAGAACCGGCCATACCAGATAGAATTGCTCCTCCACGGCCAACGACCAGTAATGCCGCAGCGGCGAGACCGGTCCATCGGTCTCCCAGTAGTCGGTGCCGACGGACGCGAACCGCCAGTTGGCTGCAAAGAGCGCCGCGCACAGGGCGTCCCAGGCTGTCGAGCGGACCCGCTCACCGAGAAACAGCAGCGTGGATGCCAGGTACGTGGTCACTAGCACCAGTACCGCGAGGGGCAGGATGCGCCGGATACGCCGCCGGTAGAAGTTCGCGAAGGAGATGCGCCCGGTCCGGTCGTGTTCTTTCATCAGCAGACCGGTGATCAGGAAGCCGGAGATGACAAAGAAGACGTCAACGCCGACGAATCCGCCCGCAGGCCAGCGCAGCACATGTTCGAGGATCACCACCACGACCGCGAAGGCGCGTAGTCCCTGAATGTCCGGGCGGAAGCCCGAGCGGTGTCTCCCCGACTCTTCAGGGGCGGCATCATGAACCGGCGTCGCGAGGGGGCCTGACGACATCGGGTCCTTCCTCATGCCAGCGGATCCGCGCACGCGCGGACCGCGCTCGGTGTTCTCGGCGGTCCTTGCACTCAGTCTGGCGTTCCCACGGCACCCCGACGGGTGCCCTGTCCGATCAGCCGGCGCAGCCCGGCCAGCGCGTCCGGTCGGTCGGCACTCTCCATTGCTCGGCCGTTCGCGTCGGTCGGGGTCAGTGCTGACGTGGTCAGCACCATCAGGGCGAAGATCCAGGTTAGACCGTCGACGGAGAGCGGGTTCCAGACGACCTCGGTGAAGGAGTAGATCACGAAGAGCGCCACTGGTGCCTTGGCGGAAAGCACCCGGCCGTCGACGATGGGGGCCCGCAGCAGAGTGACGAGAACGAGCCCCCACAGTGCCAGCGCCACGAATCCACCGGAGAAGATGGCCAGGACATAGCCCGAATGGAAGAAGTGGTGCGGCGCCTCACCGAGGTCCCGCAGCAGGTACCACTTCGAGACACCGACACCGGTGATCTCCGTCCCTGCGATGTGTTCCCGGGCGTGTATCCAGATGTTGCCACGGTTGCTCAGCGTCGTCCGGGACGCGCTCCAGGTCAGGTAGGCAGCGGTGGCTGCGGCTGCGGCGACGAGCCCCGCGCAGAGCGCGAGGTGGATTTGCGAGTACTGCCGTCGCCGCTCGATCAGCAGGGCCCCGACCACCCATACCCCCACCGCAACGAGGGCCAGATAGCTGGTACGGGAGCCGGTGGCAACGATGACCAGAACGCAGAACGCGGCGGTGGCCAGCCGTTCCGCGCCCCGCAGCGCGCAGACGATGGCGACCAGCGTGAACGAGGTGATCAACGCGATGTAGTTCTCGGACTCGTAGAAGCTCTTGAAAAGTCCCCCCGCCAAGGAGCACTTCTCGAGCTGTCCGGAGGTGCAGGCCCGCCAGGACCGTTCGTAGAGAACGGTCGGGATCGTCAGCAGCGACAGCACGGCCAACCCGGTGTACGCCGTGGCCCCGAGGCTCACCCGGGCGGCGCCTGCGGCCAGCCATACCGCGAGCAGCAGGAGCGCCGCGGCGGCGTACGCGGGCAGCCGTGAGCCGTACACACCGTCGCCGGTGAATGCGTCGACGCCGACACACCAGACGAGCACTGCAGCGGCCAGTGCCAGGCAGACCCGGCGCCAGATTCCCGGTGGGCCCGTGAGGCGGCCGCGACCGGCGACGAGTAGCCAGCCGACGAGAGCGAAGACCAGCACACCGATGAGTGCGGACGAGTGGTCGCCGGCGATGACGGGCGCTGCGTTCGCCAGTACCGCGAATCCGATCAGCGCGACGGCGTACCTACCGCTGCCGAATGCGGCCGCGACCGATCGCCGGCCGTGGATCAGCCATCCGGCCGCCGCGAGGCCGCCCAGGCTCAGCAGGACACCGAAGAGTGTGGTCACCTCAGACCCTTTCCATGGGACGTGCCGAAGCGGATGTGCCGGCCGGGTCGCGGCGGACTGAGACGGCGAGGCATCCCCAGAGCAGTATGGCGAGCAGCGCGTCGCACACCAGGCTTGAGACGATAGCGCCCTGCCATCCGTAGGCCGGGATGAGCCAGAGGTTCAGCAGGGCGTTGACCACGCCGATGCCGATCTGGCACACCGTCCGCCGGCCCTGCATCCGAGCACCCGACAGCGCGTCGGCGGCGAGGTAATGCAGTGACTTCAGCACGAGCAGCGCGCTTAGCCACTGCAACGCCGGAATGGCTGCCGCGAAATCGGGGCCGAACACCAGCGGCATCAACCAGGCGAAGGCGACCAGCAGCAGGCTCATCGGCACGCTGAACACCAGGAAACGCGGCAGCAGCCGGCGGGCCATCCGTAGGGTCTCCCGTGGGCCGTTCCGCCCGGCCTGGAAGAACCTGGGGTAGGCGATGGCGCTCATCGACCGGGCCGGCGTGTACGCGAGGTCGACGACCCGGTAGGCCGCCGCGTAGATGGCGGCGTTCTCCGGGGTACTCAGACGGGACAGCATGACCTTGTCGCTGTCGTTGTAGACGGACTGAGCCGACAGTCCGACGGCGAACAGCATCCCGGTCCGCGCCTGCGCGAGCGACCCCGCGAACCTCATCGCCGCTGGTTGTGCGCCGCGCAGTCCGCCCAGGAGGACGGGTACGCACACGACGGCGGAGATCACCGCCGACGCCACCGCCCAGTCGTGCAGCGCGATCGGTCCCGGCGACGCGGCCAGCACCACCGCTGCGGCCAGCCGGCACAGGTGCAGCAGGGCAGGAACCAGCGCGGCGAGCAGAATTCGACCACGGACCTGGATCGATGCGGCCACGGCCTCGATGAGACGCCAGGCGATCAAGTCCGCGGAGGCGAGGCAGAGCAGATCGACGAGACCGACGTCGGTGCCCCAGATGGCGAGACCCGCAGCGGTCACCAGCACAGTGGCGGCGCAGCCGAACACCGTGGACACGAACAGGCCACGTACCAGGTGTCGGTCCCATTCGGCCGGTGAATCCGCGTGGTTCTGCATGATGAGGCTGGGCGCGCCGGCCGAGGCGAACGGGGACACCACCGCGATGAGCGCCGTGGCGCCGACGAACAGCCCATACGTGTCAAGGGCCATCTCCCGCGCCAGCAGCACGAAGAGAGCGCCTTGGGCGAGGGTACGCAGCAGGGTCCCGGTGAAGAACGTGCCGGACTTGCGCAGGAATCCGTCGCCGCGCCGGGCGTCAGGTGGGCGCGGCTGCGGATCGGGGTGGCCGGGCGCGGGGCGTCCCGTTCCACCGGGAACGGGCGTCATGACAACGCCACCACCCACCGCCTGCTCACCTCGGCCGGGTCCAGGGTCGTGTTCCGCGCGTGCCAGGCCTTCTCGAAGTCGGCGACGGTGGGACGTTCGTCCCCGGTCAAGCGCACGATCGCGGCGGCGAGCGCCGGTGGCGTGGTGTCCGTCGCCAGGATGCCCGGCACGAACGTCGGGATCATCTCGTCCAGTGCCGGCACCGGCAGGGCAGCAACGGGTAGCCCGGCCTCGGCGGCCTCCACCAGGCTGAATCCGAACGTCTCGGCGCGGGACGGGTGCACCAGCACGTCAGCTTCGGCAAGGAGCCTCGCCACCCCGGGCACCCGGCCCAGGAACGTCACCCGATCCGACAGCCCCAGGTCGCGTGCCTTGTCGTGCAGGAGCTGACGCTCCTCCCCGTCGCCGGCGAGAGTCAGGTGGTACGTCGCGGGCAGCAGCGCCAACGCGTCGAGTGCGCAGGAATGGTTCTTGTACGGACGGAACGCGGCCGTGGTGAGCAGCCTCGTCCGGGCCGGATGCGCAACGGCGCGGGGCGCGACGAACGGCCGGGTCGGTACCGGGTTGGCGATCGTCGTCACCGGCTGCCCGGGGGCGAGTTGCCGGACGGTCCGTGCCACCCCCTCGGAGACGGCGACGACGAGTCGGGGCCGCACGCCCCGGATTCGGACCAGGCGGGACAGCGTACGGACGCGGCCGTCGATGCGCAGCCGTTCCGGGAGCAGTGAGTGCTCCCAGGCGACGTAGGTGCGACCCGAGCCGGCCAGGGCCGCACCGACCGGAACGCTTCCCCAGAGCCCGCTCGCCACGATCTGCACGTCCGGTGGAAGACCCCTGAGTCGGCGCCGTAGCGGCGGAACCGCCTCCACCAGGCGGGTGATCCGGGTGCCCAGGCCGAGCGTGTCGACTGCCAGATCCTGCAACGCCGGGGGAACCGACCCGGACACGACCGTCGCCGAGACCTCGACGCCCTCGGCGAGCAGGTTGCGCATCAGCAGCGCCGCTGCGAGTTCCATGCCGTACAGCGGTTCCACCTGGGGGAGAACGAAGTGTAGACGCATCAGTTGGACCCGCCCGTCGGAACAGTCCCGGGCTCGCCGGCGGGCCGAGATCGGCGCATCGCCACCCGTTCCAGGGCGGCACGCGGCACGAGCCCGAGTGCCGCGATCAGCGCGTTGCGGACCGATGGCGTCGCGTTGCGGCGAATGGCGGCGACCATTTCCCGTACCCCCGCCAGGTCCCGCGCCTGCAGCGCGTACCGCAGCGTCTGGGCGGCGATGAAGTCGGCGAAGGTCTCGGGTGCCCACACTCCCTCCCAACGGCGTGCCCACGCCCAGGAGGTCCGCCAGTCGGCACCGGCCGAGATCGAACCCGGGCTGCCCACGGTGTAGATGGCGGTCGCCTCCTCGATCTGCGTGATCTTTACCCCGGGGATCCGGGCCGCCCGGACCAGCCAGTCCCAGTCCTGGTGTCGGGGCAGCGACTCGTCCCAGCGGCACCGCCGCGCGACTTCCATCGTGGTCAGCAGCGTCGACGTGGGAAGCGACTGACGCCCGACGCCCAGCTGCCGCCGACGGAAGAGGTAGTCCTCGGGGAGTTGACCATCGCCGATCAGCGTGGCCGGTACTGCGGCAGGCAGCGGCTCCCCGCCCGCCTTGCGTTGCAACGTCCGTGACGACACCACCGGCAGCCAGTCGGCTGCGGCCAGCCGGTCCAGGACCGGCAACTGAGCGGCCAACTTGCCCGGCAGCCAGGCGTCGTCGTCGTCGAGAAAGGCCACGTGGCTGTTGGGGGCGGCATGTCGGACGCCGAGGTTGCGGGCATGGGAACCACGTCGCCCACCGCCAGTGCAGACAATCTCGTCGATCTGGTCGCGCAATGCCGCGACACCATCCGGTACGCGGGCGAGGTCACACACCACCACCACGTGCACGGAGACACCGACCTGGGTACGGGCTGACGCGACCGCCTCGGCGAGGCTGGGTCTGCCCGTCGTTGGGATGACCACCGAAACGTCCGGCATGCAGATACTCCAAGCAGTTTGGCAGAAACCCCGGCCGGTGATCAGTGCCGCGTCCGGATCGGGCACCAGGATGCGCCTGGGGTGGGCAGGTCATGCCGCCCGGTTGGCCGGAGCGGCGGCTAGGTGGCTGACAGGTCGCTCAGCGACCACCGCCGCGGAACACCTCGGCCACGGTCCGCAGCAGCACCTTGGCGTCCAACCAGAGCGACCAGTTCTCGATGTAGTAGTTGTCGAATCGGGCACGGTCGGAGATCGGGGTGTCCCCACGCAGGCCACTGACCTGGGCGAGACCGGTCAGACCCACGGGGACTCGGTGTCGCATCGCATAGCTCGGGTACTCCGCGGAGAATTTCTGAACGAAGTACGGCCGTTCCGGGCGCGGTCCGACGACACTCATGTCGCCCTTGAGGATGTTCCACAGTTGAGGAAGCTCATCCAGGGACGTACGACGCAGGAGACGCCCGATTGGTGACACCCGCCGGTCGTGCGCGATCGACCAGTTCGTCTGGGACTCGTGCTCGTCGAGCGGTCGCATGGTGCGGAACTTGATGATGTTGAAAGGTCGTCCGTGGCGGCCGATGCGTTCCTGGTGGAAGAAGACGCCGCGACCGCCGTCCAGAAAGACGAGCACCGCGCAGAGCAGCAGGATCGGACTCAGCAGAAGCAGGGCCACTCCGGCGAACGCCACATCCGAGGTGCGCTTCAACGCCCAACGCGGCCCGGACAGTGTGGTGTCACCCACTCGTACGATGGGAATGGCTCCGATGTGGTCACCGTGAGAGCGCGAGCCCCAGAGTCGAGGCACCGCCCAGAGATCGCATCCAGCCACCACCGGATGTCGCAGGGTCTCCAGCAACGCGGGCTCCGAACACTGTGGATCCGCGATGACCAGAACATCACACTCGACCAGCCGTACTAGCTGAGGGAGCTGGTCGAGGGTGCCGATGGTCGGAACGGGTTGCGTGTCCGACGGCGGGCAACTGTCGACGTGCCCGACGAAACGCAGGCCGTAGCGGGGATACCGGCGCAGCAGCCGAGCCAACTCCACGGCGGTCGCACCAGCGCCGATGATGATCGCGTTGTGCTCCACCCAGCGACGCCGGCGGGCGAGAGTGGCCACCTCCCGGGTCACGAGTCGCCCAACGATCACCAGGACGGAGGCTATGGCTACACCACGGATGAAGCCGACCAGGTAGGCCGGTGAATCGTGTCGCAGCGCGGCGACGATGGCCACCACGGCCGCAATCGCCAGCAGCCGACCGCAGAGGCTGGGCAGTTCATCGAGGATGCTGACGTGGCGACGGGCCCGGTAGAGCCCGCCGGTGGCGAAGGCTCCCACGGTCAACACCGTCATCGCTAGAGTGCCGCGCCAATGTTGCTGGGTGACGGCCAGCGGGGACAGTAACGCGGCGACATCGACCGGTGCCGTCAGCATCCAGGCACGGAGGGCCCGAGTCCGGGTCGAGGCGCGCGAGCCGGCATACGGCAGCACCGTGGTCACGTCGAGACCCGGACGTACGTCACCGGTGCCCGGGTCGATCCCCGTCACGCCTTCCGCACCGACACGGTCGGCAGGGGTGTCCTCGCCGGACTCACCCCTGCCCCGGCCGGCCGGGGGCGCTGTCCCGAGACCTCCGACCTCGCTTGTGGCCGGGTAACCCGCGACAGGTTGCCTCGCCATCTACCGTTCCTCCCCCGTAAAGCCACACCGCTGGCGCGTGAGAAAAGGCCACCGGAGCGATCGAAGGATACGACCGCGGCGGTGACAGCCGCCAGAGCCGCTAGGGCAAATCAGCTCGACTTTCCACTGCGGAGGATCTCGTCGACCGCATCCCGCCGCACTGCTTCGTAGAACTGCGTCGCCTTCTCCGGGTCGGCGAAGACCACGCTCTCACTGCCGACCCGTCCCGTTCCCTTGGTCGGATTGGTCAGGAAGGTCAGATCGTTTCCCCGCAGGCTTCGCAACTCCATCGCCATGTCCACGAGCGACATCTCCCGGTCTACTGAGACTGCACTCGACGTGGCGCGTACGAACGAATTGAGTCGGGCAGGATTTGCCAGGATGCCGCCGGAGGCGGCTTCGTCGAGGATCGCCTTGATTACCTGCTGCTGATGCTTGATCCGGGTAAAGTCGCCGTCGGCGAACTGCTTGCGCTGGCGGGAGAAGTCGAGCGCGGCCGCACCGTCGAGTCGCTGCCTTCCCTGATCGAAAGTGCGGAACGGAGGGTGGATTGAGGTGAACCGAGTCTCCGAGGTGACGTTGATGCCGCCGAGAGCATCGATGATCTCCTTGAAGCCGGCGAAGTCCACCAACATCACGTGATCGATCCGGACCTTGGTGTACTGCTCCACGGTCTGCACCATCAGCGGCAGACCACCCCAGGCGTACGCGGCATTGATCTTGGCATCGCGACCACCGCGGCCCTCCTTCGAGCGGGGCACGGCGACCCAGGTGTCGCGGGGGATCGAGATCAGTTGCGCGGTGGACCGGTCCCTCGGCACGTGGGCCAGAATGATGGTGTCCGCCCGCGAGCCGCCGGTGCTCTCCGGGTCGCGGGAATCGCTGCCCAGGATGAGGATGTTCAGGGCATCCTTGGCGACCACCTCGGGTCGGGTCTCCTCGGGTACGTCGTCGAACGCGTCGACCCGCTCGATGTCGGACTCGACGGACTTGAGATAGAAGCCGCTCGCCACCACGGCGCCCACGCCGAGCAGCGACAGCACCAGCAGCACGATCAGCGTGATCCGCAGCCACCGGCGGCGTGGCTTGCCAGCCGACCTGCCGGTCTTCTCCGAACCGTCGGTGTCCCCCGTCGGCAGGGTCTGCTCCGGGGAGATCGTCCCCGCCTGCTCTCCACTCGACATGGCGGAGATGCTACTGACTTCACGTTCCGGCCGTGGGCCCTGTCCGGGCCCATCAAGGCGGGCATTGTTACTTCGCTGTTTCCCTACGTCTGGTAGAACGCAGCGGTGGATGCCGTCAAGCTGCGCCGGGCGATCGCCCGTACCCGCCTCGCCCCCGTCGCCGCCTTTCCGAAACGCCTGGTCGCCGTCGCGCGGCACGACGCCAAGGTGCTGCGCACCTCGGCCCGCTGGCTGGTCGCCTCGCGGGAGCATCACAACTACACGTACGAGTTGACCAAGCTCAGTCGCCATCATCTCGCCTGGTTCGTCAGCGTCGTCTGCGAGCTGCCGGTCAAGCAGGTCCGTAAGTACCTCGCCGAGATCGAGTCCGATGACGTGCTGCGGCAGCACATCAGCTCGGCCGTCGCGGGCGCCGCCCGTCGTGGCCTGGCCGACAAGCAGGTCCGCTATGCCCGCCGCATCGGCTGGTACGCGATCGTCCGGGCCAAGCGGCCGAAGCACATCGTCGAGACCGGCGTCGACAAGGGGCTGGGCAGTTGCGTACTGGCCGCCGCGTTGCTGCGCAACGCCGCCGAGGGGCACCCCGGCCGGGTCAGTTCCATCGACATCAACCCCGAGGCCGGCTACCTCGCCCGCACCGCACCCTGGTCGGAGGTGATCGACCTGGTGATCGGCGACTCGGTCGAGTCGATCACCGCGCTGGACCGGCCGGTTGACCTGTTCCTGCACGACAGCGACCACAGCCGTGCCTACGAGCGGCGTGAGTTCGCCGCCGTCGAGGCGAAGCTGGCCCCGGGCGCGATTCTGCTCACCGACAACGTCACCCACACCAACGTGCTGGCCGAGCATGCCGAACGCACCGGGCGGCGATTCCTCGCCTACCGGGAGACGCCGGCGAACCACTGGTACCCGGGCGACGGCATCGGCGTGGCATGGTAACCAGGTGCGGCTGAGCGGGATCACCACCTATCCGGTAAAGGGTTGCCGTGGCCTCGTCCACGGCGCGGCCGCCGTACGACCGTGGGGGCTGAACGACGACCGGCGGTGGATGCTTGTCGACGACGCCGGGGTCGGCGTCACCCAGCGTGAGGTCACCGCGCTGGCCCGGGTGCACGCCCGGCCGCACCCCGAAGGGCTGCTGCTGCGCGCCGACGGCCACCCCGACCTGGTGGTGCCGGTGCCGGCCGACATCACGCCGGTTGCGGTGCGGACCTTCCGCAGGCGGGTGCTGACTGTCGACGCGCTGCCCGCCGGCCCCGCCGCCGACGCCTGGTTCGGCGCGGTGCTCGACCGGCCGGTCCGGCTGGTCCGGCTGGCTCGCCCGGCCCGGCACGTCCCGCGCGGCGACCGGAAGTACGACCCCGGTGACCAGGTCAGCTTCGCCGATGCGTACCCGGTGCTGCTGACCAGCACGGCGTCGCTGGCCGCGCTTGGCGACTGGCTCGTCGCGGATGGTGCGCAACCGGTGCCGATGACCCGCTTCCGGCCGAACCTCGTGGTCGACGGCGCCCCTGCCTGGGCGGAGGACGAGTGGGTCGGGCGTGGGCTGCGGATCGGGTCCGTCCGCTTCCGCGCCGCCGACCTGTCGGCCCGCTGTCTGGTCATCGCCACCGACCAGGAGACCGGGGTACGCGGCCGGGAACCGCTGCGTACCCTGGCCCGGCACCGCAACATCGATCGCAAGCTCCTCTTCGGACTGAACCTGGTGCCGCTGGAGGCGGGTGAGGTGAAGCTCGACGACCCGGTGGAACTTGTCGACTGACCGGGCGGACACGGCTCGGCGACGACCGGCGGACAGCCCTTGTCGCTGAGCCACCAGCGGATCGATGATGGCCGAAGGGGCCCTCGACCAAGGAGTCTGAGATGTCGGTGATCCATCATCCCCGGGTGGCGTGGGACGCAGCCCGGACGCTGGTCGGGGCGGTACCCGACGACGAGCGTTTCCGCAGCATCGCCGGTGAGTTGGAACGACTGCTGGGCGAGGAGACTGCGCAGTCGCTGCGGGAGACGCGGGACCGGCTGCGCTCGGCTCCGGACGACGGCCGTGACCTCGTGGAGGCCGGCGTGTGGCGGGTCCGGATCGAGGACGCGCTGCGCAGCCACCCGGACGCCGTGGAACCGCTGCGCCGGCTGGTGGCCACCGCCCAGCCGAGATGGATCTCGTCTTAGCTTTCGCTTAGCTCGCTTGTCCGGGCGGTCGAGTCTCCGGCAGCATGTCTGCACGTGACCGACGGAATCGACGGCCCCGCCGACCAGGCACCGACTCAGCGTTCCGCGCTGCGTCGTTGGCTGGCCGGCGGGGCGGTGGCCACCCCTTGCCACGCGTGATCCAGGGCCCTTTCGCAGCACCAGCAGGCTGCGGTACCCGCCGATACGACCGTCGGGCCCGCGCCGGTCTTCGGCGCGGGCCCTCAGGGTGGGAAGGTCAGCAGGCTCCCAGGTCAACCCAGACGCCGTACTGACCGGTGGTGCCCGGCTCCTGGTTCTGCGTCCACCACTGGGCACGCCAGCGGTGGCCGTTGTGCGACACCACGTCGTTGGTGTTGTAGACGGCCGCGGGGCTCCACGCCGGGTCGGTGCAGGACGGGGCTGGCGCGACGGTAAGCGGCAGGATCGCCCGGCTGGACCCGAGCGCCACCGTCAGCTGGCCCGCCAGCGGGTCCGAGTGGACGAACGCGTTCAAGTTGCCGGTGAGAATGAGACCGACCTGGCTGCCGGCGGGGAAGACGTAGTCCTTGGGCTCCAGCAGGACGGTGCCCGTGGCCTGTTGCCCCGGAGTCAGGGGAGTGCCGGTGGTCAGCGACAGGCGGTTCTTGGCATCGAGCGAGCCGCGTGCCACGACGCGGGTGACCGACCCGCCGGTGTAGTGCACGAGCAGAGCCGTGAGCGGGGTGCTCGTGGTGGCCGAGGTGAACGTCACCTCGATGCGGGCGGCGCCGGAGAGCCGGCTCTCCGAGGCGAGGGTCGGCCCGAGATACGCCAGCCGGTAGCTCCGCACGGTGCCGGGGCTCGCCAGCATCGTCGACTCCGCCACCGCGCCGGAGCTGGTGAACTGCTGGCTGCCCGCTCCCGCGGTGGTGCTCAGGCTGCCGGCGCCCCCGTTGCCGGCCGGGCCCAGGTACAGCGACGTGTCCGTGGTGCCGGCCGGCGGCCACCCGGTTTCGTTCACCTGGGTGCCGTCCGGTCGCGCGATGGTGGCCTGCGGCTCGTTCATCACACCGTTGGCGATGTCGTACAGCCAGTAGTCCATCCACCGGCCGACCGGGTCCTTGGACTCGCTGTAGAACGGGTCGACGTGCGCTCCGTCGTGCAGGTACACCTTGCGCGGGACGTCATGCGTAACCAACTCGTCCCAGTAACGGCCCCACTGGGTGGTCTTGACGTTGTCGTCACGCTGCCCGTGCACGAGGAACACCGATGCCTGGACCTGATCCACGTCGTTGCGGTAGTTACGTTCCGCGAAGAAGGGGCTGTAGTCCCACTCGGCCAGCGTCTCACCGTCACCGATGGCCTGGTACTGCGCCGTGCAGTTCACCAGGGACTGGTCGTTGCCCCAGCGGGAGGTGAACCCCTCCATGTAGCGGACGCTCCAGCTGCGGTACCCGATGCCCTGGGCCCGGGTGTAGTCGTACCAGCTGGAGATACTGCTGACCGGCACGATCGTTTTGAGCCCGTCGATGCCCGTCTCGGCCACCTGCGTGGCCAGCGTGCCGTCGTACGAGACTCCGTACATGCCTACGTTGCCGGTGCTCCACGACGCGACCGCAGCGGTGCCGTCGGCATAGTTGGCGGTTGTGCGGCCGTTGAGCCAGTCGATGACGGCGGCCACGCTCCGCCCGTCCGACTCGCCACCGACCGACAGGCACCCGTCGGACGTGCCCGTACCGGCGATTTCCACCTCGAGCACCGCGTAGCCTCGCGGTACGAAGTACTCGTCCAACCAGCCGCTCCAGTGGACGGCCGGATCACCGATCGGGTCGGTCACCGTGCTGCGGCGGGCCGCCGTGCTCTGGACCGTCCAGTACGGACTTGCCTTGACTATCGATGCGACCTGCATGCCGTCGGCCGTCTCCGCCGGCCGGATCAGCTGGACGGTGATGGTGTCGAGCAGGCCGTCACCGTCGCTGTCCATGTCCGAATCGACATGCACGGTCTCGTTGATAGCGTTGGCCAGGGAGAAAACCGGTTGGGTGGCGCCGTCCTCAACAGCGATCTCGGGTGGGGCCGCCGCCGCCTGACCGGGTGCGAAGAGCGCGCCCGTCGAGACTGCCAGTACCGCGGCGAGAACGCCTGCCGACCGCCTTGTTCGTGCGTGTGCAGACAATGATCATCCGTTCGGTCATGTGCCACCCACGCCCTCATCCCCGCGTGGATGGCATTCCTGTCAATTACGGAATGCGCATCCACGAACACCGTGTCAGGGATGCAGTCCGACGAGAACCCGTTTGTGATCAGTGTCCAATTCGGAGTTCCGCCCTTCCGGCCGGCGCATCGGCATGGTTCGCTACGGGAGCCGCGGGTGGATGTTGCCCAGGCTTAGTTTTCAGTTAGCTCGCTTGTCCGCCAGCCCGCTGGTCCGGCAGCATCGGTCCTCATGACCGACGCCACCACCGCCGCGGACGAGCCTGGGATGCCTGCGTCCCGTCCTGCTCTGGGCCGCTGGCTCGCCGGTGGGAGCGTCGCCGCGCTCGCCGTACTCCTCGGGGTCACCCTCGCGGTGCGCTCGGGCGCCGCCCCCGCCTGTGCCGCGCTCCGCGCCGGCGGCGGGCTGCTGGCACCGTCGGCCGCCGGTACCGTCCACAAGGGAAAGGCCACCTTCTACGACTCGAAGGGCGCGGGCGGGAACTGCTCGTACCCGGCCGCCCCCGCCGACCGGCGCTACGTGGCGCTCGGCCCGTCCGAGTACGCCGACGGTGCCGCCTGCGGCGGATACCTGGAGGTGACCGGCCCGAAGGGCACCGTACGGGTCATGGTGATGGACCAGTGCCCCGAGTGCGCTCCCGGCCATCTCGACCTGTCCCGGGAGGCGTTCGCCCGCATCGCCGACCCGGTGCAGGGCATCGTCGATGTCAACTACCGGCTGGTCGTCGATCCGCCGTTGCCCGGTCCGCTCACCTTCCGGATCAAGGAGGGCGCGTCGCAGTGGTGGTTCGCCGTCCTGATCGCCAACCACGGCAACCCGCTGCGCTCGGTCGAGGTGCGTCAGGGCAGTTCGGGCCAGTGGCGGACCGCCACTCGGGAGAGCTACAACTACTGGCTGATCGACTCCGGTGCCGGGCCTGGTCCGTACCAGATCCGGGTCACCGACACCCGGGGCCACCGGGTCACCGCCACTGGCGTCCGGATGGCACCCGGGACGGTGCAGCGCAGCTCCGTCCGGATGTACGGAGGCAGTTCACGCGGGTCGGCCACGGGTACCGGAACGCCGTCGGCGCGCCCGAAACCGTCCGCCAGCGCGTCGACGCGTGCCTCGGCCCGGCCGACGCCCTCGGTCGCGTTGACGACCGACGCGACCGCGTCGGTCGAGCCGACCGCAGTTGAGGCATTCGCCGCCGCTCCGCCCGCCACGCCCTCGCCCGCCTGCGGCTGACGCTGCGGCCGGCGGGCTTCGACCGCCGCGCCGAAGCCCGGTCAGTCGCTCGTGCCGTGATCCTGCCGGTCTGTGGTCAGGCCGAGCCACATCAGGATCTCGTCGCGGTCGTCGCCGGGAGCGACCCGGATCGCCGCGGGCCAGCGGCCCACTTCCCGGTACCCGAGCCGCCGGTAGAACCGGTCGAGCCCGAGCCCGTCGCGGATGGTGACGTGCAGCGCCGCCAGCCCGAGGCGGCGGGCCATCCGTTCGGCCTCGCGCATCAGCGCCTCGCCGAAACCACGCCCCTGCGTGTCCGGATGCACCATCACCCGGGTGAGTACCCGTAGGTGCGGCTTCAGGTGGAACCGGGGATCGGTGAAGATCGCCATGGCGACCAGCCGATCGCCGTCGTAGCCGAGGAGCAACCGGTCCGGCCCGTCCGCGATGCCGGCGAGCGTCGGGTCGGCGATGGTGCGGACCTCGTCGGCGGTGACCGGTGCCACGAAACCGACGGCACCGCCGGCGTTTGTCACGTCGACCCAGAGTGCGACGATCCGTTCGCGCAGCTCAGCGGTCAGTTCCGGGTCGAGGACGAAGCGCAGGCTCACGCCCGTCATCCTGACCCGCGAGTCGTACCCACCGCCCGAGATGGTGACGAGCCCGACAGCGCCTTTGATCCCTCTTGTTTGGGAGAGCGTCCACTGGTGCGGGAGGGGGGACTTGAACCCCCACATCCTTTCGGACAATAGGACCTAAACCTATCGCGTCTGCCGATTCCGCCACTCCCGCTGGCCTGAGTGATTCTAGAGCGACACCTGGCCGTGTCGAGCCCGGCCCTCCCTCGGGGATGGGCGGAACGGGATCCGGGTCCGCCGGTCGCGCCGACCGGTGCGACGATTCAGTCCAGGCCGAGGTCGCGGCGCAGCTTGGCGACGTGGCCGGTGGCCTTGACGTTGTAGAGTGCCCGCTCGATCCGGCCCTCCTCGTCGATGACGAAGGTGGAGCGGATCACGCCGGTGACGGTGCGGCCGTACATCTGCTTCTCGCCGTACGCGCCGTAGGCGGTCAGCACCGACTTGTCGGTGTCGGCGACCAGCGGAAAGGTGATCGCGTCGCGCTCGCGGAACTTCGCCAGCTTCTCCGGCTTGTCCGGTGAGATGCCCACCACCTCGTATCCGGCGGCCTGCAACGAGGCCAACGAGTCGCGGAAGTCGCAGGCCTGCTTGGTGCAGCCGGGAGTCATCGCGGCGGGGTAGGCGTACAGGACGACCTTGCGCCCGCGCAGGTCGGTCAGGGCGAGCTGGCTGCCGCTGTCGGTGGGCAGGCTGAACCCGGGCGCCGGGTCACCGGGGGAGAGGCGGGCGGGTGCGGTCATGGCACGACCCTACCGTCGGGCTGCGTCGGCCCGGCCGGCGCCGCACGGGAGCGAGGCGTACGGCACTGTTGCCAGCTATTGGCAACAGCGTGGTACGGGAAATACGCTCACCTCTGCCGGTGGGCACGGGTCCGCCGGCACGTGGGAGGTCACGTGGAAGCCCTGGCGATGCACATCTCCAACGGCATCATCAACGGTCCGGTCGCCGCGGTGTTCGCGGTGATCGCGCTGGCGGCGATGGCGTACTGCGTCATGCGTGGCCGGCAGGACCTGGACGACCGGCTGGCGCCGATGGCCGGCCTGGTCGCCGCCTTCATCTTCGCCGTGCAGATGCTCAACTTTCCGATCTTCTCCGCGGGGGTCAGTGGTCACCTGCTCGGCGGTGCGCTCGCCGCCATGTTGGTGGGGCCCTGGGTCGGCGCGCTCTGCGTCGCGGTGGTGCTGGTGGTGCAGGCCCTCGTCTTCGGTGACGGCGGCGTGGCCATGCTCGGGCTCAACATCACCAACATGGCCGTCATCGGCATCGCCGTGGCGTACCTGCTGATCGCGCTGCTGCTCCGGGTACTGCCCCGCACCCCGGCCGGGTTGGCGGCCACCGCCTTCGTCTCCGCGCTGGTCAGCGTGGTCGTCGCGGCGATGGGCTTCGTGTTGCAGTACCAGCTCGGCGGGACCACCGACCTCGGCGGCAACCTGGCCGGCCTGGCCGGCACCATGGCCGTGTCCCACCTGTTCATCGGCATCGGCGAAGGGCTGATCACGGCCACCACCGTGGTCACCGTGGCGAAGGTCCGCCCCGATCTGGTGTACGCGCTGCGCGCCCTGAAGCCGGCCGCGCCGGTGACCGTCCCGACCGTCGGAGGTGTCCGGTGAAAAAGTGGGGTTTCCTCGTCGGTGGGCTCCTCGTCTCCCTGCTGTTGGCCGGCGTGGTCAGCAACTTCGCCTCGTCGCATCCGGACGGGTTGGACTCGTCGCTGCGGGAGGGCTGCACCTTCGACGCCGACGACGAGATCACCGGCGGCAGCTGCCCGGCGCAGCAGGAGCGGGAGCACGAGATCGGCGGACCGCTGGCCGACTACGGCATCGCGGGCATCGACAACGACTTCCTCTCCACCGGGCTCTCCGGCGTGCTGGGCGTACTGCTCACCTTCGCCGTGGCCGGCGGTGCCTTCTGGCTGGTCCGCCGCCGGCAGCCGGCGGCGGAGAACGCGACCGGGGCGGAGCGCACCGACCCGGCCACCACGAGCGGCGGGTAGCCGAGGTGGGGGCCGGGCACGCCCATGTGCTGTACCGGGCGTCCGACTCGTCGGTGCATCGGCTACCACCGGAGGTCAAGATCGCGGCGATGGTGGCGTTCACCATCGCCGTGGTCGCCACCCCCCGCGAGGCGCTCTGGGCCTTCGGCGCGTACGCCCTGCTGGTCGCGGCCGTCGCGGCGCTGGCCCGGGTGAACGCCCGCTGGCTGTTGCTGCGCTCGACAATCGAGCTGCCGTTCGTGCTCTTCGCCTTCGCCCTGCCGTTCCTCGGCGCGGGCGAGCGGGTGGACGTGGCCGGGCTGCACCTGTCGGTCGACGGTCTCTACGGTGCGTGGAACATCATCGCCAAGGGCACCCTCGGGGTGTGGGCGTCGCTGCTGCTGGCGGCGACCACCAGCACCCGCGACCTGATCGTGGGGCTGGACCGGCTGCGCTGTCCGCAGATCCTCACCCAGATCGCCACCTTCATGCTGCGCTACCTCGACGTGCTGGTCGGCGAGGCCCGGCGGATGCGGGTCGCCCGGATCTCCCGGGGCGACGACCCGCGCTTCGTGTGGCAGCTACGCGGCTTCGCCGCCGGCATCGGGGCGCTGTTCCTGCGTGCCTTCGAGCGCGGCGAACGGGTCTACCTGGCGATGCTGTCGCGTGGCTACACCGGTCGGATGCCGACGGTGTGGCAGGGCACCGCGGCGGCGACGACCGGGCAGTGGCTGATCGCGGCCACCGTGCCGGTCCTGGCGGGCACCGTCGCCGCCACCGCCGCCGTCCTGACATGATCGAAGCGTGCAACCCACCCCGCCCAGCCTGGACGTCCGCGGCGTCCGGTACGCCTATCCCGACGGCCATGTCGCGCTGGACGGCGTCGACCTGACCGTGGGGCGCGGTGAGCGGGTCGCGCTGCTCGGCCCCAACGGCGCCGGCAAGACCACGCTGGTGCTGCACCTCAACGGCATCCTGACGCCCACCGAGGGGCAGATCGCGGTCGGCGGTCTGACGGTCGGTCCGGACCGGGCGACGCTGGCGGAGATCCGCCGCCGGGTGGGCATCGTCTTCCAAGATCCGGACGATCAGCTCTTCCTGCCGACCGTCGCCGAGGATGTGGCGTTCGGGCCGGCCAACCTCGGGCTGCGCGGGCCGGAGCTGGCCGCCCGGGTGGACGAGGCGCTGGCCGCGGTGGGCATGTCCGAGCACCGCGACCGCACCCCGCACCATCTTTCCTTCGGGCAGCGCCGTCGGGTGGCGGTTGCCACCGTGTTGGCGATGCGTCCGGAGATCCTGGTGCTCGACGAGCCGTCGTCCAACCTCGACCCGGCGGCGCGGCGGGAACTGGCCGGCATCCTGCGTACCCTGCCGGTGACCCTGCTGATGGTCACCCACGACCTGCCGTACGCGTACGAACTCTGCGACCGCTCGGTCATCCTCGATGGCGGGCGGATCGTGGCCGACGGGCCGACAGCCGTCCTGCTCGACGACGAGGAACTGCTCGCCCGGCACCGCCTCGAACTGCCCTACCCGTTCCGTCCCACCCCGGGGCGTACGTCGATCAGCGAGTAGCGGCCGTCGCCCCAGCCGCGTGGCGGGCCGCGGCGTGCAGGCGCAGCAATGCGGCGGCCAGCGCGCCGGCACCGGCGACCAGCACGAGAACCACAAGCACCCGGGCGATCGTGGGCGGCCATGGCACCGGAAGCACCGCCCGGGCGAACCCGGCGATGTTCGTCACCCCGGCGAACAACGCCAGGCAGACCCCGGCGAGCGCGACCAGGAAGTCGGCGTGGGAGCGGGAAGCCGACGCCGCTCCACCGCCGTCGGTCGACGTGTGGCCGCCGGTCATCGCCCGCGCCCCGGCGGCGATCGCCCCCAGGCCGGTCAGCAGGGTCCATACCGGACCGGTCAGCAGGCCGGCAAGGACTCCGCCCAGTCCTTCTGCCCCGGCGTCAAGCGTCCGTCCGAGGGCGAGCGCGATCGCCGCGGCCCCGCCGACGACCAGTAGCCCGCCGAGGGCGACAAGCGCCCGCCGGCCGGGGCCGGACGTCGCCGGCAGCACCCCGAGCGCACCGACCGCCAGCGCACCGACGACGGTCACCACCCACCAGGTGTACGCGTCCGGCGGCGGCACCCAGTCCAGGGCGCCGCGGATCTCCAGCGGCCCGTCCGCGTCGCGCAGCGGTATCACCCAGTCGCGTACCCGGTGCTCGCGCTCGGGTGCGGCGCGGACCTGCGCGGGCGGTGTCGTCTCGCGCCACAGGGCCCGCTGGTCGTGCCAACGGGCCGTCGTCCCGCCGTCGACGCGCCGCCAGCGCGGCTCGGCGGCCGGGTCGGCCTCCGCCGGCAGGGCGGTGTCGCCCGCGATGGTGCGGTTGAGATACGTCGCGGGTGAGCGGGAGTTCTCGTGGACGCCGTCCGGACCGATCCGCAGGTACGGCTCTCCCGAGTAGCCGATCACCTCGACCGGCGTGTCGCCGGTGTTCGTAAGTTCCAGCCGGGCACCCGCCTCGATGATCCGCACCCGCAGGTCGGGGCGACCGGCGTCGGTGACGGTCACCCGGTAGTCCGTCCCGTTCGGCGCGTCAGCGCCGTGGGCGAGGGCCGGGGCGGCGGTCGCGAGGATCGCGGTGACGGTGGCGGCGAGCAGCAGCCCGGCCCGGGCGAGCAGGGTCACCGGCCGGCCGCCTCCACCGCTGCGGTGATGTTCTCCGGAGTCCACTCCCGCACCGGCTCCCCGTCGACCAGGATGGTCGGCGTGCCGGTGACGTTGGCGCGGCTCGCCTCGGCGGTGACGTGCTCCGTCCACGGCTGGTACTTGCCGTCCCGGACGCAGCTGCCGAACGCGTCGCGGTCCAGCCCCACCCCGACCCCGATGTCGATCAGCTCGTCGTTACTGAGGCCGGCCCCGCCCTCCGGGGGCTGCCGCTCGAACAGCGCCTTGCTGAACTCGGTGAACTTGCCGCCCTCAGCGGCGCAGCCGGAAGCGGCCGAGGACCGGGTCGAGTACTCGGTGCTGGAGTAACGGTTGAGGTAGGCCACCGGGTGATACACCACGCGAACCTTGCCGTCGGCGGTCAACTGCTCGATGGTGGCACCGCTGGTCTGCTCGAACTGCTTACAGGCCGGGCAGAGGTAGTCCTCGTAGATGTCGATGGTCACCGGCCCGGATCCGACCACGACGCCGGTGCCTGCCTCGTTCGCGCCCGGCGGCGCGGTGAACTCGTCGGACTTCTGGCTCGACCAGACGCTCCAGCCGATCAGGCCGGCGATGACCAGCACCAGCACCGCGCTCAGGGAGATCCACAGGGTGCGCTTGCGGCGTCGCTCCTGGGCCATCTGCTCCCGGACCACCCGGGCCGCGTCTTTGCGTCCCTTGCGACTACTCATTGTCGTCCTCCACCGGTTCGCCCGCCAGCGCGCCGTCGGCAGAGACGGCGGTGCGGGGCCAGATCAGCAGGAACCCGGCCAGTGCCAGGAAGCCGATGTCCCGGAGAATCTCCGGGAGATAGCTGGGGGTCTCCCCGGCCGGCAGTTCGCCGCCCACCCCGAAGCAGCCGCAGTCGATGGCCAGCCCCCGCGACCAGGCCGAGGCGATGCCCGCGATGAAGACCAGCAGCAGGGCCGCGGAGACTCCGGCGGCCAGCCTGGTGGCCAGCCCGAGCAGCAGCAGCAGAGCCAACGCCAGCTCGACGAAGGGCAGCGCCGCGCCGACCACCATCGCCACGTCGTACGGCAGCACCTGGTAGGCGTTCACCGCGCGACCGGAGCCAGCCAGGTCACCGACCTTCGACCAGCCGGCCCACAGCCAGACGACGGCCAGGCCGAGCCGGACGGCGAGACCGAGCCAGGGGCGCCAGGTGCGCAGATTGCTGTTCATCCGGCCAACGCCTCACCGACCGCGTCGACAAGTTCGGCCCGGGCTCGCGCCACCCGGGAGCGGATGGTGCCGACCGGCACCCCCTCCACCGCGGCGGCCTCGGCGTACGACAGACCGAGCAGCTGGGTCAGCACGAATGCCCCGCGCCGTTCGGCGGCCAGCCGGCGGACCAGGTCGCTCGCGCCGAGCTGACCGGCCGGGTCGGGGTGCGGCACGTCGGTGTGCGCGTGCGCGGTGAGCCGTTGATCGAGTCGGCGCCGCCGTACCACGGTGCGCAGGTGGTCGGCGCAGGTCCGGCGGGCGATGCCGAGCAACCAGGTGCGCGCGCTGGACCGGCCGGCGAAGGCGGGCAGCGCGCGGAAGGCTCGTAGGTACGTCTCCTGGGTGAGATCGTCGGCGCTGTCCGGATCGACAAGCGCTGCGGCGAATCGCCACACCTCGGCCTGGGTGGCGCGCACGAACGCGGCCTGGGCCACCGGGTCGCCGTCCCGGGCGGCCAGCGCCCACCGGGTGGTCGGGTCGACGGTCGGGTCCGGCTCTGCCTGCTGCGCCGATCGGGCAGGTGACCGGGGTGGGCCGTCGGCGCGCTCCGCGCCGACGATGCCGCTGTCGGCGGTGGTGGGGATGTCGCGCGGGGCGGGGATCACGACAATCCAGGTTACGCGGCGGCACGGTGAGCAGCAGGGTCCTTCGGCCCTTCCATGGAATGCGCCACTCCGGGAACTTTGCCGGCCCGGTGACCGACTATCCGCGTATGACGTCCGGTCCGGTTTCCGCGCGCCCGCGCCCGATCTTGGGAAATCGGGATCAATCGATGGGTGTGGCTCGCCTGGAACGGGTGTCGTCGGCGACCATGGGCGTCATGACTGCCGCCCATCGCCGCCGGTTCGCCCGGCTGGCCGCGACCGCCGGCCTGTTGGTCGCCGTCGTGGCGCTGCTGCTCGTCCCCGCCAGCCCGGCCAGTGCCCACGCCGTGCTGTCCAGCAGCAGCCCGGCTGCCTCGGCCGTGGTACCCGCCGCGCCGGCCGAGGTGGTGCTCACCTTCAGCGAGTCGGTACGCAAGGTGCCGGACCGGATCCGGGTGATCGCCCCGGACGGATCGCGCGCGGATCAGGGCGAGCCCACCTTCGCCGGCAGTGTGGTCAACATTCCCGTCGACACCGGTCGCGGTAACGGCACCTACCTGGTCACCTACCGGGTGATCTCCGCCGACAGCCATCCGGTCTCCGGCGCGTTCACCTACTCCGTCGGGGCACCCTCCGAGCCGCCGGTGGACAGCGGCGACGACGGCCAGGCGAACCCGGTGGTCGGCACCGCGGTCAAGGTCGCCAAGTTCGTCGGCTACGCCGGACTGCTGCTGGTGATCGGGCCGGCGCTGGTGCTCGCCCTGCTCTGGCCGCGCCGGCTGTCCCGACGCAGGCCGGCCCGGCTGGCCTGGACCGGCCTCGGGCTGGTGACGCTGGCCACGGTGGCGGCGGTCCTGCTCCAGGTGCCCTACACCAACGGCGGCGGACTGTTCGACATCACCGGCGAGGGACTGAGCCTGGTGCTCGGCAGCGCCTTCGGCGCCGCTCACCTGGTCCGGCTCGGACTGCTGGCCGCGGTGGCGTTGCTGCTCCGGCCGTTGCTGGCCGGTCCGGTGGGCCGGACGGACCTGGTGATCCTCGGTGTGCTCGCCGTAGGCGCGCTGCTCACCTGGCCGATGGCCGGGCACCCGGCCGCCTCGCCCGCCCCGGCGGTGTCGGTGCTCGTGGACACGGTCCACCTGGGCGGCATGGCCGTCTGGCTGGGCGGGTTGGTGATGCTCGCCGTGTTCCTGCTGCCCCGGGCCGACGAGCGGGAACTGGGGGCGATCCTGCCGATCTGGTCACGCTGGGCGGCCCTGGCGGTCTCCGCGCTGCTGCTCGCCGGCACCGTCCAGGCGCTTATCGAGGTGGCCACCCCGGCGGCACTTGTGAACACCACGTACGGGCGACTGGTGCTGGCGAAGATCGGGCTCTTCGTGCTTGTCATCGCGGTGGCCGCCTACTCCCGTCACCTGGTACGCACCCGGGTCGCGGCCAGCCGACCCGCCCCGGTACGCCGGGCGATCTGGGCGGAGCTGACGATCACCGCGATCGTGCTCGGGGTGTCGGCCACCCTGGTCCAGACGACACCCGCCCGCAGCGTCTCCACGGACGTGTCCGCCGCCGACAGCGGGTACTTCAGCACCACGGCGACCAGCTCGCTCTACTCCATGCAGATCGAGGTGTCCCCGGCCCGCCGGGGCAACAACTCGGTGCACCTGTACGCGTACACGCTGGACAACCAGCCGCTGCCGGTCGTCGAGTGGCAGGTCACCGTAGCCCTGCCGGCGGCCGGGATCGAGCCGATCCAGGTGCCCCTGCTGCCGCTCACCGACAACCACGCCACCGGCGAGATCAGTCTGCCCGCGGCGGGCGAGTGGGAGTTGCGGGTCACCGCCCGTACCACCGAGATCGACCAGGCCACGGTGACCGCCACCGTGCCCGTCCGATAGAGAGGTTCCATCGATGCTCCGTCACCGGCGTTTCGCCGCCACCGCCGCCGCTCTGACGCTCGGCGCCGTCGCCACAGCCGTGTTCGGTTTCGTGGCGCCGGCCTCCGCGCACGTCACGGTCAATCCGCGTGAGGCGACCCAGGGCGGCTACGGCCGGCTCGCGTTCCGGGTACCGAACGAGAGCGACACCGCGTCGACCACCAAGCTGGAGATCTTCCTGCCGGAGAACGCGCCGCTCGGCTCGGTGTCGACCATGCCGGTGCCGGGCTGGACGGTGGCCGTGGAGAAGCGGCAGGTCGACCCGCCGGTGCAGGTGCACGGCAGCGAGATCACCGAGGTGGTCTCGAAGATCACCTGGACGGCCGGCGAGGGAGCCGCCATCACCCCCGGCACCTTCCAGGAGTTCCCGGTCTCCATGGGTCCGCTGCCTGAGATCGACCAGATGGTCTTCAAGGCGTTGCAGACCTACTCCGACGGTGCCGTGGTGCGCTGGATCGACGAGCCGCAGCCCGGTGGCGAGGAGCCGGCCGCCCCGGCCCCGGTGCTCACCCTCACCGCTGCCGGCGCCGACACGCCGACGACGGCACCGACCGACGCGCCCGCTGCGGCGCCCTCCGACGACAGCGACGACGAGGACGGCAACGGTGTGGCGGTAGGCCTCGGCGTCGCCGGGCTGATCGCCGGCCTCGGTGGGCTGGTGCTCGGTGGGCTGGCCTTCGCCCGTACCCGGCGTCCCAATGGCGGGGCCCCGGGCGACGAGGCGACCACTCCGACCTCCTGAGCGTCACCGCAGTGGCAGGCCCGCCGGGTGACCCCGGCGGGCTTGCCCGCTTTCGGCGTCCGTGCCGTGGATATCCGCTGATTGGCGGGTCGGCGTAGGTAAGGTCGGCCGGGTGTCTGGCTACAGAGGGGAACAGGGCGCATGCGTTTCGTGTGGACGCTTACCGGAATGCTGCTGCTGACCGTCGGCACCGCCGCGCTGATCGGTGCGGCCGCGCTCGGACTGCTGACCGGTCACGCCGGCCCCGACGGGGCGTTCACCGCCCGGTTCGAGACCGTGCAGACCCCGGGGCACGCGGTGGTGGTGACCGACCTCGACGCGCTGGTCCGGCAGGAGGTGCCGTTCGCCCGTGGCGGGCAGGCCCGGCTGCGGCTGGACGCGCGTACCCCCGACGGGCCGGCCTTCGTCGGCCTGGCCCCGGCCGAGGAGGCACAACGGTGGCTGGCCGGCGCGCCGCACGCCGCGGTGCTCCGGATGTCGCTGGCCCGGGGGCCGCTGCCGGTCCGGCTGGAACAGGTGACCCCGGTGGCGGGGACGCCGCCCACCGTCCCGGCCGCACCCGCCGCACAGACCTTCTGGGTACGCGCGGGCTACGGCGTACTCGAATGGGACCCCGGCGACCTGGCCGGGCAGCGGTTGAGTCTGGTGCTGATGCGACCCGACGGTGGGGCGGGGGTGACCCTCGACCTGAGGGCGGAACTGCGGGCCGGCTGGATCGCCCCGGCCACCTGGGGCTCACTCACCGGCGGGACGCTGCTGGTGATCCTCGCCGCGTTGGTGCTGCTGCGGCCGGTCCGCCCGCGCGAGGTGGTCATCGTGGTCGAGCCGGATCAGGTGCCGGTCCTCGCCGGACGACTCGGGATCAGCTCGCTCACCGGCCTGGGGGCGCCGGTGCCGCCCGGCCCCCGCAGGCTGCCCGAGCGTCAACTCGTCCCGGTCGCCGCCACGGTGCCGGCCACCACGAGCCGCCCCGCGATCGGCCCCGTCCCGCGTCCCGCCACCCTCGCCGAACTTCCCACCCCCGCCACCCCCCATCGCCCCCTCCGCCCACCCGCCCCACCCAGCTGACCCACCCCACCCCCGCCCCGGCGTCTCGCCCGCTCACCTCGCCCGCGATCTTGCACTTGTGGTCCCGGCAAAGGGTGCAAAGGCGGCGTTTTGGCGACCACACCTGCAAGATCGACGAGGTGGGGTGGGTGGGGCCTGATGGGGGAGGCGGGGGTGGGCGGCCCTCCGTGCTGCCGACGCGGAGGGCCGCCCTTCACCGGGGGATATCGGTGTCCGTGGGGTTTTGGTAACCCTGGGACCAGATTACCGACGAATGGGGGTCTCGGGAAGAGTGTCCGACTTTGCGTGCGGTCGGCGCTGGACCCGGGTGCCGGGACGCACCGGCAGGACGACCAGCAGCACGAGGCAGAGCCACACGTACGCGTTGCGGAGCAGGAACTCCAACGGGCTGCCGGTCGGCGTCGGCGTGATTCCCCAGTCGTAGAAGGACACCACCCCGTACACGATGATCGCGGTGACGGCGACGGCGAGAATCAGCAGCCGGCGGCGTCGGCGTGCCCCCGCCACAGAGCGCGGATCGGTGCCCAACGCCGCGTCCGCCAGGATCACCACCGCCGGAATGAACCAGTAGATGTGGTGTGTCCAGGTGATCGGGCTGATCAGCGCCGCCACCAGTCCGGTGAGCGTCAGACCGGTCAGCGCGTCCCCGGCCTGCGACGCCCGCACCGCCCGCCACAGCCCGTACCCGCTGACCACCGCGACCAGCAGCAGCCAGAGCAGCCGGCTCGGCTCCTCCGGAGCGATGAGCCGGCTCAGCAGCCCGAACAGCGACTGGTTGCCGGTGTAGTCGGTGCGGCCGACCCGGTCGGTGGCCCACAGTTCGTGCGTCCAGAACCGCCACGAATCAGCCGGCGCGACCGCCGCGGCGAGCAGGGTCGCCCCGGCCGCGGTCGCCCCGGCCACCACCGCCGCTCGCCACCGCCGGGTGGCCAGCAGGTAGATCACGAAAATGGCCGGGAACAGCTTGAGCGCCGCCGCCAACCCGACGCCCACCCCGGCCCAGCGGCTGTCGCGGGGTACGGCGAACAGCAGGTCGGCCAGGATCAGCACCACCAGCAGCATGTTGATCTGCCCGAAGGTGATCGTCTCCCGGGTGCTCTCCACGCCGAGCACGATCAGCACGCCGACCACGAGGGTGAACAGGTGGGGCAGGTGGTGGCGACGGATCACCGGGTCGAGCAGCCACTTCGTGGTGACCACCACGCCGAGCAGGGTCAGCCCGGTGAAGATCGCCACCGTGGCGCCCAACTTCAGCCAGGAGAACGGCAGCAGGACCAGAGCGGCGAACGGCGGATAGGTGAAGTACAACTCGCCCTGCACCCGGTCCGGCTGCACGTAGTCGTACAGCGGGTTGCCGGCAGCCCACCAGTCCATGGCCGCCATGTAGATCTTCAGGTCGAAGTAGTCGTGGGTGCGTCCCGGCAGGTAGAGGGCGGGAAGCGCCGCCGCCAACGCCAGCGCTCCCACGACCCGGCGGGCCGTACGGCTGCCCGGGTCGTCCAGGTCGACGCAGGGTGGTGTGGCGGGTTCGGCGGACACGGGGAAGACCTTAGCGGTCGGTGACCGTGGCGGCGCGGAGCCACGAGACTTGGCCTGCGCGTAGGCTGTCCCGGTGGCTGATCTTCTCGTTTGGATCGACTGTGAGATGACCGGGCTGGACCTCGGTGGCGACAAGCTGATCGAGGTCGCCGCGCTGGTCACCGATCCCGACCTCAACGTGCTCGGTGACGGCGTCGACGTGGTGATTCACGCTGACGACGCCGCGCTGGACGCGATGCCCGAGATCGTCCGGACGATGCACGGCAAGTCGGGGCTTACCGACGAGGTACGCCGCTCCGCCGTCACCCTGGCCGAGGCGGAGGAGCGGGTGCTCGACTACGTCACCCGCCACGTCAAGGATCCGCGCACCGCCCCGCTCTGCGGCAACTCGATCGCGACCGACCGTGGCTTCATCGCCCGGGACATGCCCCGCCTCGACGCCCACCTGCACTACCGCATGATCGACGTTTCCTCGATCAAGGAACTGTGCCGCCGCTGGTACCCCCGCGTGTACTTCGGTCAGCCGCAGAAGGGTCTCGCGCACCGGGCCCTGGCCGACATCCGGGAGAGCATCCGGGAGTTGGAGTACTACCGGCGCACCATCTTCGTGCCCCTGCCCGGGCCCGACGTGGAGAGCGCCAAGGCCATCGCCGGCGAACTCTGACCGCCCCCAGGCTGCCGCGGCTTGCCTGTCGCGGCCTGGCGGCAACCCGCTGGACGTGGTCGGCCGCGGTGGGGGTATGATTTCACCGCACCCGCCCCGGGCAATCGACCGGGCGCGGCGGCATGGTGGCTGTAGCTCAGTTGGCAGAGCACCGGGTTGTGGTCCCGGTTGTCGTGGGTTCAATTCCCATCAGTCACCCCAGCGGTCAGGCCCCCTCCACGGAGGGGGCCTGACGCGTCATAGGGGACTGGTAGGGGAAGTCAGGTCATGTGCCCCGTCTGCGTACCCCTCGGCGTAGGTCTGCTCGACGACAACCCCGACCACCTGGCGGCGGGCGAGGCGGTGCGGCAGCTGGGGATGGAGTACCCGGTGCGGTGACCGGACCGCCGCCGGTGGATCCGGCCGGCCTACTGGTCGGACAGCTGGCTGTCACAGGTCGATGAGGTGTGGGTTCACCGACGGACGGGACGATCAGGGTGCGGGTGCGTAACGCCTGCCGGGTCTACAACGCGTGGCATCCGCCGCACTCGTTCGCGATCGGCTACCACTCGGTCCGCAGCATCTTTGTCAAGATCGATGGGGTGGGTCGAATCCGCGGCCCAAGACGATGATCCACCGGTAGTAGGAGCGTCACGCCGCGACGCCAGCAGCAGCGGAACACCCACGACCGGCACCAGCCACATCGCAATGTAGAGCCGATCACCCTGACCTGTCACCGGGTGGGCGACCTGCGTGGCCAACCCAGTGCCGGCCACAGCCAACGTCACCCACGCCAAAGCACGGTCGCGGCGCATCAGCGCCCACGCGCCCAGGGCCAGACCAGCGAGCAGCCACGGTGCCCGCAGCTCCTGCTGCAACCACTGCGGCCAAAAGTTGAGATTCAGGTCGACCAGTCGACGCCACGGGTCGGCGACGTCGGGCCGGGTGAAGTGGTCGGTGAACTTGTCCTGCAACGTCTCCCCGGCACCCGCCAGGTTGAGCACCTTGGCGGTCACGGCGATACCCGTCGCCGCGGCGGCACCCACACCGGCGAGGAGGAACGTGCCGGCGTGCCGGTGCTGCCGGCTGGTCGCGGCGGCAAGGAAAGCGGCAGCGGTCAGCCCCGCCGCGACCAGAAGGAACGTGGAGTGGCGCATCGTGGCCCCTACCGCGACCGCGCCGACAAGCAGCACCGTGCCGGCCATGATACGGCGGCGCGTCAGCCACCACGCGCCAAGTAGCGCGGCAACGGTGAGCGCCATGACCGGCCCTTCGGTGAGCGGGTAGGAGCCCCACCAGCCGATCGGTGACCCGTAGTAGGCCACCTGCCCGGCTACCGCCAGGTGCACCGGCGCGCCGAGCTCGCGTAGCAGCCTGGCGACGAGCAGCCCGCCGATGGCGGTGCACAGCACGGAGGTCACGGACAGGCCGGCGTTGACGCCGAGGACTGCGACGAGCGGGGCGGCCAGGATCGGATAGCCGGGCCGGTCGCCGAAGATCGCTTCGTAGCGGGGCTTGTTCGGTGTCAGGCCGTCGGGATACTTGGCGATGCAGTCACGGACGCGCTGGGCCATGCGGGGCGGTTTGTCGATGGTGAGCGGGTTGACGGCTGCCCGCCGGGCGTCCGACCGGGCCTGGTCGCGGCAGTAGGCCGCGAGGGCGGCCTGTTGCGCGTCGGCGGGTGTCTCGCCGAGCAGCTCAAGGGTGGCGCTCGCGTAGCGGTAGGCGTCGTTGGCGGGTCCGACGGCGGGGCGAAGCGCCACCACCCAGAGCCCCACCCAGGCGAGCGCCACGAGTAGCGGTAGCCAGCGCCTCAATGCAGTGCTCCCTTGCGTTGTCGTCCCCTGTCCGGGTGCGGGTCAGGAGTGTATCGCCGCTCACCATCAGTCGATCAAGGAGATGGCCCCGAGACGCGTTCGCCGCCAACCTGCTCGCGGTCCGCTCCTTGCTGCTGGAGCACCTCAGCCCGGACCGGCCGCCCGTGACGAGGACCTGGAACCCAACGAGGCCGGCATCCGGTCGCTGATCTTCGGTACGCCGAAGACGGCCCGGGGGCGCCGTACCGTCACGTTCACGCCGAAGGTCGCCGAGGCGCTCAGCGCACTGGTCGTCGGCAAGAGCCGCGATGAGTTCGTCTTCGCCACCCCCAACGGCGAGCCGGTGCGTGCCAGGAACTTCCGCCGGGGCTGGCTCACGTCAGTGGAGGCGGCCGGGCTGTCCGGGCTGCGTATCCACGATTTGCGGCACACCCAGGCGGCGGCTGATCTCGCCGAACGTGCCGCTGTCGGCGATCTCCCGGCGGCTGGGCCACGGGAGCGTTGCGGTCACCGATGGTCTGACCTGGGCCTCTGGGCGGGGCCAATTCCCTTCGGTCACCCACCCGTCAGGCCCCTCCGTGGAGGGGCCTGACGCTTTTGGAGTTACCGGCGACCGGTCCGCGGTCCCCTGCGGGGAGCAGCCACCCCGGCTGCCGCATGTCGCGGTGTGCCTGCCAGCGGAGGCCGCGGGTTGCGGCACGTCGCGGTATGCCTGTCGCCGGAGGCCGCAGGTTGCGGCATGACGCGGTACGCCTGCCGGCGGAGGCCGCGGGTTGCGGCACGTCGTGGCGCCGGTGCCGGCGTGGGGTCAGGCGGTGGGTGCTTCGCTTGACGAGACGTCCGGGTCGGTCTCGTCGTTGGCGGCCGGCTCGTACGGCAGGGCGCTGCCCTTGACGTACTCCTCCCAGCTGACGTTCCAGTCTGTCCAGCCGTTGCCGATCTGGAGCTTGCGTTCGGTGCCCTTGACGACGATCGGGTCACCGACCCGCGTGTTGTTGAACAGCCAGGCGCCGTTGGCCATCGAGACGTTCACGCAGCCGTGCGAGACGTTCGTCGTGCCCTGCTGCCCCTCCGACCACGGTGCCGCGTGGATGAACTCGCCGCCCCAGGTGAGCCGTTGCGCGTAATCGATCTTCGTCCGGTACCCGTCCTCGGGGCCCAACTCGTCGTACGTGTCGAAGACCGTCTTGCGCAGCTTCTCCATCACCACCATCGTGCCGCTGGAGGACGGGGTGCTCTTCTTTCCCAGGCTCACCGGAATCGTCTTGATCTTCTCGCCGTTCTTGGTGACGATCATCCGCTTGGTCCGGTTGTCCACCGTCATCAGCAGCTTCGGGCCGATGGCGATGTCGACGGTCAGGTCGGCCCGGCCGTACCAACCGTCGCCAAGCGGCAGCCCGCCGGCCTGCACCCGGTACGACACCTTGCTGCCGGCCTGCCAGAACTCCTTTGGCCGGTAGCGGACCTCGGTCGGGCTGACCCAGTGCCAGATGCCCTCCTGGGCCGGCTCCGAGGTAACCGTCATCCGGCGCTGCAGGTCGGCGCGGTACTTCTCCGGGATGTCCCGACCGAACTTCACGATCAGCGGCATGGCCACCCCGACCGTCTGGTCGTCGCCGAGGAAACTGCTGACGCGTACCTGCTTCTCCGGCTCCTCCATTACGGTGAAGGCGCTGGTCGCGGTCACCGGCAGGCCATCGTCGCCGGTCGCGGTGACGGTGGCGGTGTACGCGGCGCCGTAGGTCAACGCCTTCGACGGCAGCCAACTGCGGCCGTCGGCGGCCAGGTCGCCCTCGACCGCCTCGCCCTCGGCGTCGGTCAGCTCGACCGTGACGTCCTCGGCCTGCTCGGCGGCGAAGGCGATCGCCGCCGACGCCGGCACGTCCTTCGCGTCCGCGGCCGGCTCGCTGATGCTCACCGACGCCTTCGCGGCCGGCTGTTCGGCGCCGTCCTGCCAGCCCGGCCCCTTGTCGCCACCCTTACCGCCGGTGCAGGCGGAGGTCAGTGCCAACGTCACGGCGAGCAAGCCTGCGGCGAGCACCCCCCGCCGTCGGTTGCGCTGGTCCCGAACTCGCATGGTGTCCTCACAGTCGTGGTCCGCTGCCCGTTCCCATTACTGACGCACCAGTTCACGTACCCGTTGCGACAAGTGAACCGAAACACGTGGAAGCGGGATGTCCGGATAGTGACATATTTCGTCCGGTCATACGGCCGGACCGGCGCCACCGTCCGGAACTGGCAGCGCACTGCCCTTGACGAACTCCGACCAGCTCAGGTTCCACGCGGTCCAACCATTGCCCGCCGCCAGCTTGCGTTCGGTGCCGGTGATGGTGATCGGATCGCCGATCTTCGTACGTTGGAAGAGCCAGCGGGCGTTCGCCATCGAGACGTTCACGCAGCCGTGGGAGACATTCTGTCGTCCCTGGACGTGCTCCGACCAGGGGGCCGCGTGGATGTACTCGCCGCCCCAGGTGATCCGCTGGGCGAACTCGATGTCCGTGACGTACCGGTTCTCCGGATCCGGGTCGTCCATCGTGTCGAAGACTGTCGCTTCCTTCTTCTCCATCACCACAAGCGTGCCGCTGGACGAGGGGGTCTTCTTCTTGCCCAGGCTGACCGGCAGCGTCTTGATCAGCTGCCCGTCCTCGTACACCCGCATCCGCTTGTCGGAGTTGGTCACCTTCATCTCGAAGGCCGAGCCGATCTTCGCGGTGGCGTTGCGGTCGACGTTGCCGAACCGACCGTTGCTCAGCGGAATGCCGGCCAAGGCGATGCGTACGGTCAGCCTGGTGCCGGCCTTCCAGTACTCCGGCGCGCGGTAGTACGCCTGCGTACCGTTGCTCACCCAGTGCCAGGCGCCCGGCTGCGGCGGATCGGTCTGCACGAACATCCGCTTCTGCACCTTGGCCCGGTCCTTCTTCGGGATGCCCGGGTGGAACTCCGCCACCACCGGCATGGCCACCCCGTACGTCCGGTCGTCGAACAGGTACAGCCCCGAGGTGATCATCGAGCCGGGTTTGGCCATCGTGGTGAACGTGCTGGTGCCCTCGCTCACCGCGCCGTCCGGCCCCTTCGCGGAGACCGTGGCGGTGTAACGGGTCGACCACTTCAACGGCGCCGACGGCACCCACGAAGACCCGTCCGTACGCAGCTTGCCCTTGACCTGCTTGCCGTCCTCGGTCTTGAGAGTGACCTGCGACACCTCGCCGCCGTCCGGCAGCTTCGCGCCGATCTCCACGCTTACCGGCCGGTTCTTCGTCCCGTCGGCCGGGCTCACCGTCAGCGGCGGACCACTCGGCACCCCCGGTGCCCCCGGTGCTCCCGGCGTCCCGGTGTCGGACGCCCCGGGTGTCTGGCCGGGCACGAACTCGGCCGGCGCGCGCTCCTCGCCGCAGCCCGACAATGCCAGCGACGCCACCAGCCCCAAGGCACTCAACAACGCCCCGGCCCGCGCGAACCTGCCCATCCCCACCCCTGTCCTAGCGCACCTGGCGGACATCGTGCCGTATCGCTGCCGCCCGGCATCACCCCGGTCCCACACTTTGCAAAGGTTTCTCGTTAAATGTCCGAAAAGCTCGACCGAAGGGAGGACCCCGGGATCTGATTGGAACCCGCTTCAGAGTGCGTGCTAGTGTTTCCCCCGTTGTCAGCGAGCGCCGCTAGCTCAACTGGCAGAGCAGCGGACTCTTAATCCGCGGGTTCGGGGTTCGAGTCCCTGGCGGCGCACCAACGAGCAAGGCCCTGACCTGGTAGAACTCTGCCGGTCGGGGCCTTCTTCGCGTACGGCGATGGCGGGTGGTCGCTCGGTGGGTGCTCGGGAGCCGTTGGACCCGGCGGACGTCAGCGGGACGCGGTGCGATGCTATGGACACCGATTACGTGCGACCCGGGCATGTCCGGCCTGCGATCAGCCGTGGCCAGCCGTTGTCGAACGATCCGCATGGGCAAGTCGGGTTGCTGTCTCGAAGGCGGCCGTCCAGGGGAAGACTTGCTGCCGCGCGTTGCCGCTGCCGGGCGGGTGTGGTTCCCAGCGGTCTTCGGGGCCGAGCAGGACGTGTACCCCTTCGTCGCGGAGGCTGGCAACGGCACGGCGGAAGGGTAGGCGGTCGGCGAGGGCGGCGTTGACGAACGGGACGATGACGGTCGGTACCTGCCGTCCGATCAGTTCGGCGACCGAGGTCATCGCGTAGTTGTCGGCGAGGCCGAAGGCGATTTTGTTGATCGAGTTGTACGTGGCAGGTGCGATGAGCAGGGCGTCGGCGGCAGGTAGCGAGCGGCGGCCGCTGGAGGACGCCTGGTAGCTGGATCGCACCGCGGCGCCGGTCAGCTCCTCGATCGCAGGCACGTCTATGAAGTCGATGCTGTTGGGTGTGGCGGTGACTGCGGTCGTCCAGGAGTACATCTGCGCGGCGCTGATCAGTTGGGTCACGTCTGCGGCGGGCCCGGCGGCGCAGACGACAATCTGCAGGTGGCCGCCGCTCATAGCCGGATCCCGGCCTCTCGTGTGAAGTCGACGACGGCGGTGCGGGCGGAACCCTTGGCCAGGAGCGCGAGGTTGGTGGCGATGCGTTGGACGGCCGGGCGGCAGCGGACCTCCTCGGGTGCTACCTCGTACGCGGTGCGCAACGCGGTCAGGCCGTGTTCGTAGCGCCCCCACTGGGTGTAGGCACGGGCGGCATCGACGTAAAGCGACGCCTTGCGCTCGGCAAGCGTCACCTTCTCCAGCGGTACCGTGCGCGCGATGCCGATAGCCGTGCCGGCATCGCCGAGGGTGAGGGCGACGTTTACCCGGTGAAGCAGGACGTTGGCGGCACCGAACCCGGTCCACCGGTCGTTGCCGTCGTAGCCGAGTCGAGCGGCGGCACGGCTCGCTTCATCGAGCATTGCTTGCGCGGTCTCACGGTCGTCGCTGCGGGCGGCGGCGACGGCACCTCGGAGGACGAGTGCGCCGTACACGGCTACCGCGTCCGCCGAGGTGAGGCGCGTGTCTTGGTCGAGCACGTCGGCTGCGTTGCCGGCAAGGGTCACTGCCTGCTTGTCGTGGCCGTTGGTCATCAGGGCGTGGGTCATGATCCGAGCACTCGTGGCGGCGGCTACCGGGTCCTCACTGGCCGCAGCGGCTCGGGTGCTGCGTTCGGCTGCGACCAGGGCCATGCCTCGGTCGCCGACCTTGAGCAGGACGCTGCCGACGACGTGGTAGAGGTCCGCTGCCAGGACTTCGACGTGCCTTCTCTGTTCGCCCTGCGCGCTTGCCCTGGCAGGTTCGAGTGCGGGCAGCAGCGTTACGAGCTGGTCGAGAACGCGTTCGTACCGGCAGGCTTGGTAGTCGATCTTCGCGGCGGCCACGGCGCAGGAGAACTGTTGAGCGGACAGCGTCACCGCGTTCGGATGGCGTGGCGAGACGAGCGCGTCGAGTAGCGGCGCGACGCCGGGCGCAGCGGCGACGCCGATCGTCGCCCCGCGTAGCAGATCTCTTCGTCGCACGTCACCATCCGAGCCGGAGTCACCTTGTCCGTCATCGCCAGTATCCGTATCCATACCTGCATTCGGCAGCGTGGTGCCCACGGTTGCACCGCTGGTGCCCGTCGCCAGCAGGGACTCGAAACGTTCCCGTGCGTCGGGTGTGGCTCGGGCCAGCACGGTGTCCAGCGCAGCCTGCATGTCGGCGCGTGGGAGGACGTTGTCGCCCTGGCTGCTCCACTTGGCCACCGTCCGCCGGGCCGCGCCCAAGTGCTCGGCGAAGGCGGTCACGCTCATCCGCAGCGCGTTACGCAGTGCGTTCGCTTCTCGGCCGGTCCAGGTCGTTACCGGAGCCATCGCACGTCCTTCCGAACGGACAGTCCTCGGCCTGGTGATCGTACCGGCACGTGGGGTGACGGCAGGTGCACCGCCAGTGCACCGGTCGGACATTCCGTCTACCTGCCTCCCGGGACCAGGCTGGGTGTGCCGGTACACCGATCCCCCAGTGTTCCGGCAGGTCAGCGGCAGTCTCACGCTAGGGAGTTCCAGATGGATGTGCCGATTAGCGGCAGGCCGGAATGCGACCCGACGCACCGGCAAGCGCTCGCGCCGGGCACTCCGTCGATCGCACGGGTGCCTCCTCGTTCGCGTACCGCTACCAGGGCTGCGTGGGCGGGTGACCGGTGGTCAGTTCCCCGCCGCTGGCTGACCGCGGTGGGCTTGCCGGCACACCGGCAAGCCCACCGCACGCAGGTGACGGCTCTGACCGGAGGTCGGTAATGACCGTGTACATCTCGCGCAACGCCAAGACCGGTGAACCGCCACAAGACCGTGCAGCGGCGGTTCCCCCGGTGGTGCGGCCGTGCCGTGCCGACCCGCTGCTGCTGACGCATGTCTGGCGGATCGTGTTCGAGCGACAGGCACGAGAGCGCGACCATCGGTGACCGGCGACCGAGGCCAGAGCCGGGCCCGAGCGAATGCAGCGCTGTTCCGGCAGGAACATCTGCCAATGCAGCCATTGTGGCTTTGCCGGCGGTGCGGTCAGCCGTGGCCGTGCGGCGCGGCGAAGCTCGCCCTCGCGGTCGAGTACCGGGACAGCCCGGTGAGCCTGTTCCTCTACCTGGCCAGCTGCCTGCACGACGCGATCGATGACCTGCACCGGCTCAATCCCAACGCGGCGGGTGGTACCGCCTCACTGTTTGACCGGTTCCTCGGGTGGCCCGCCCGCACCCACGGCTACCGAGCGAACACCGCCACGGCGATCGGGAACGAGGAGACATCGTGAACGGCATCGGCCTCATCAGCATCAATCGTCAGCCGGCGATCGCCAGCAGGTTCCACACACTGGTCGTGCGGCCCACCAGCTTCTGCAACCTCGACTGCACCTACTGCTATCTGCCCGACCGCAGATCCCTCCGCCTGATGAGCGATGCCGTCGCGCAAGCCTGCGCCGAATCGATCGCCCAGCAGAACAGCAGTCATCCGGTCAGCGTCGTGTGGCACGGCGGCGAGCCGACTGCTACACCCACCGAGGCTTTCCAGCGGCTGCTTACTCCGTTGAGGATCTGCGGCGCGACGGCCGGGTGCGTCACGAGATCCAGACCAACGGCACCCTCATCGACCAGCGGTGGTGCGACCTGCTCGCCATCCACGACTTCGAGATCGGGATCAGCATCGACGGTCCAGGCACGCTGAACGGCAACCGGCTCGACCGGGCCGGGAAGGCAACGACCGCCCGGACGATGCGTGGCATTCAGACGCTCGTCGACCACGGCTTGGCGTACTCAGTGATCTGCGTCGTTACTCCCGAGACCATCGACCATGCCGACGACCTCGTTGAGTTCTTCGCCGGTCTGCCGGGCTGTGAGTCGGTGGGCTTCAACATCGAGGAGCAGGAAGGTGCCGACCGCCTGCCGGTCTCCGAGGAAGCCGCGTACCGGTTCTGGCACCAGATCGTGCGGTACCGGCTTGCCGGCAGTCCGCTCCGAATCCGCGACGTGGACCGCCTGGCCGACTACCTCGCCGCCACCCGCGCCGGGCTTGTCGACCACGTCCCGTACGAGCCGATCCCCACCGTCTCCCACGACGGCCAGGTGGTGCTGCTGTCACCGGAACTGCTCGGCATCAAAGACCCGCGCTACGCGGACTTCATCGCCGGCAACGTGCTCCACGAGCCAATCGGCGACATGCTCGCCCATGCCAGCGAGCTGCGATACGTCACCGAGTTCGTGACCGCGCTCAACGACTGCGCCGACCGCTGCGGCTTCTACGACTTCTGCCGGGGTGCGCAGGCAGGCAATCGCTACTTCGAACACGGCACCTTCACCACGCGGGAGACCGCCTACTGCCGCACGACCCGGCAAGCCCTGATCCGCGCTGCTGCGGATCACCTCACCCTTCAAGGAGGACCGTCATGACCCACGCCCTCGCCGCGCTTCTCGACGCCCCGCTGGACCGTCTCGCCCTGCTCGGCGTCGACCCGACCCGCGCGGTAGCGTCGATCGACGCGGCGAAGTTCGACAACCGGCCCACCTGGGACAACAAGGGGAAGTTCGACAGCCGCCCCGCCTGGGACAACTGGAACAAGAAGAAGTCGTAGCCCGCCGACCGGCGGTGCGATTCGACGTGGGGTGGCGTGCCCACCCCGCGCCCGAACAGGTTGAGGAGACATGCGGACGACCACCGTGGGCGACGTGACCCTTCTCCTGCCCGACCTCGATCCGGAGGACCTCGACCAGGTCAGCGATCTGTCCGACGATGACGTCCGCGACGGCCTCGTCGATGGGGTCTCCTGGCGTGGTGAGCAGCTTGCGGAGCAGAGCATCCGAGGTTGCCGGATCACCGGCGCTGACCTCGGTGAGGTCAGCTGGGAAGCGGGGGCTCTCTACGGGTGCGAGATCGCTGGGACGGACTTGTCCGGCGCGACCCTCACCGGCATCAGCATCGAGCGATGCTCGGTCACCGGAACCCGGTTCACGGGCACCCGGTTCATCGACGTCCGCCTCAAAGACGTCCTGTTCGACAGTTGCCGGTTCGACTACGCCACGCTGAATCGCGTCAGCGTCGCGGGTTCGGTGGCCTTCACCAACTGCACCCTTGGCCACGGCAGTTGGTCGTCCTGCCGCCTGTCCGGCGTTGCCCTGCGCTCCTGCGATCTGAGCGACCTGGAGCTGGAATCCTGCCGCCTCGACGGCGCGGATCTGCGGGGCAGCCGGTTGCACCACTTGAGGACGCCGTTGGACAACCTTCACGGCGTTGTTCTCGGTGAGGATCAGCTCTCTGACCTGACTCGTTTGGCCGTCGAGACCCTGCGCATCGTCGTCCAAGCTGAGGTCTGACCGAAGCCGAGACGACGACGGCCGGTGTCGATTCGTCGGCGGTGGAGGGCATGATGAAAAGCTTCTGGGGCAACCGCTCCGATGCACGGCTAGCCGCCTACCAGAACATGTGGGTGGCGTTCCGGTCTCCGGACGGCAGGCCGCTGGGCTTGTGGATGCCAGGCGCGCGTGGCATGGGCGTGCCGGGCTGAACGGGGGACGACCTGTGGGGATTGACGCCACCTTGTTCTGCCTGTGCCGACGGGTCCAGCTTGTCCTCGGCAAGCCGGTGCGTAACTCGTGGGACGACATCATCTACTTCGCCTACGCGCACCCGAGTACGCCGAAGCACAGTCAGTCGCGGCGGATGTCGGGGGCGTTGTGGAAGATCTTCGCTGAGCATGTCGGCCACCAGTTGCAGGTGATCTACGACTCTCAGTTGGAGTACGACGAGATGTGGGAGCAGCCTGGGCCGCCGGCCATGATCGGCGGTGACGAGCCTGGCGACATCGAGTTCAATGACTACCTTGCCGACTGGCCCGAGGACAGTTTCGCCGACTACCCCAGTAACGGGTGGGATGTGTCGAAGGTCGGCTACCTGTCCTGTTTCCGTTGTCGGGAACGGCTCTGCCTGGGGCAGGCGGTGCGCGATGCCGACAGTCGGGTGTTGTTCTTCCACCGTGGGGGTCCGGAGGCTCCGGCCAACTCCCGGCAGCCAGTGCTCAACCGGGCGGCCTGGCGGTTCCTGGCCCGGCACTCCCACCCATGAGTTGCCGATCCTGGTAGGCCCACCGTACGACCGGGACATCGACGGTTACGTCGAGATCGGTGGCCAGCGGCCTGACGATGTTCCGTTTGACGACTACCTGGCCAACTGGCCCGGGTAGGCCGGGCGCATTCACCCGGCACGTCGCTCCGCATCAACGGACGACGCCACGCCGACAGCCCACCCGAGGCGCGTCACGGTGGTGCTCCCTGGGTGCTCGGTTGCCATGGACCGGCTCACTCAGAGTGGACTGGGGATGCATCGGTTTGGCTCAACGGGCAAAGCCAGGTGACGGTTCTGCCTGGGGCCTGTTGACGGATCAGCCTGCGACGTCGTCGGCATGCGCGGCGGACGAGCGGAGCATCGGAGGGTAGAGGACGGTGGCCCCTCCGGCTCGGTACAGAGCCGCTGGCCGGCCGACCTCGGAAGCCCGTTTGCCCCCGGTAGGGGCGAGGAAGTTCTCCGCGTTCACGACCTTCCGGTGGAAGTTGCGGGCGTCGATGGTTGTGGACCAGACGACCTCGTAGACGCGGCGTAGGTCGCTGATGGTGAAGGTTGGGAGGCAGAAGGCTGTCGCCAGGGTGGTGTACTCCAGTTTTGCCCGTGCCCGTTCGACGCCGTCGGCGAGGATGCGGTCGTGATCGAATGCCAAGGCGTTCGGCCGATCAATGACCGAGTCGATGGGGGCCCACCTGGCGTTGCGGGCATCGGTGCCGGCGACGGGTATGGGCAGGTCGGGCGCGAGCGCGAGATAGGCGACGCTGGCTACCCGGCCGCGTGGGTCGCGCCCCGGTGTGGCGTACGTACGCAACTGCTCCAGATGTAGCTGGCGGCCGTCCAGGCCGGCCTCCTCGGCCAGTTCCCGGACGGCCGCTTCGTCGATGTCTTCGTTCGACCGTACGAACCCGCCCGGCAGTGCGAGACGTCCCCTGAACGGATCTTTTCCGCGCTCGATCAGCACGACCTGCAACTGATCGTCGCGCACGGTCAGTACCACAAGGTCGACCGTTAGTAGCGCATGTTGCCCGTGCCCCACACCGTTCATCGAGGGATCGTATCCAATCGTCAGGTTGACGAGAACTCACGTTCCGCTATACCGTGGTGGCAGTCCGTTTCTCGTCTGTTTGACGAAATATCGCGCTGGTGAGCCTGTTCCCGCGCCGCGGTCGTCGCCTCGTCCGGCTCATTAGTTCCGCTCTCGACCAAGGAGATCCAGATGACCACCGCTCCTTCAGAACTTCCGGCGCGAGGGCCCGGGCAGCAGCCCGGACCGACCGCTCCCATTGCGATCGCCGGAAATCTCAGTCCAGTCGCCAGCAGCAGCGCGACTCGGCATCTGAACGCCGGGGCCTACCTCGACGAGCGCTTCTGCCGGCGCAGTCTCGACGAGGTCTACCACCAGCCCGGGCGAGCGGTCGCCCCGTCCTTCGGGTTTGACCTCTCCGTTGTGCTCGGCCACTGCCTGCGAGCCGATCGGATCAACCTCATCAGGGACGTCGCCAGCATCGTTCTGCTGGTGATGGCCGCCTGTCTGGGTGCTCCCGGCCTGTTGTTTGGTCTTGGTGTCGCCGCCGGCGGCTACTCCCTGGTTGCCGTATGGCGGATCTTGGTCGAGGTGGCGCGCTGGCAGCTGACGGACGAGGTGTCACCAAAAAGGCTGATCGGTAATGGGCTGGCCGCTGTGCTGGGCTCGCTGGTGTCGGCGCTGGCATTTCTCACGGCCTTGCCGATAGCGGGTCTCCTGGCGGTCAGCGCCGGTGTTGAGCCCGGGGACGCCTCCGCCGTGCTGGCGTTGTTTGGCGTCGGTGTCACCTTGACTTTCGCGGCGGTCTTCGGTCCGCCCGTGGTGGCGGAACTCGTGAAGTGGCGGTACGCCACGGAGAACGGGCCCGGCGGGCAGCCGACCCTGGTCCACCAGACGGTGCGAATGAACGAACTTCGCAACCAGCAGGAGGGCAACACGACGATATTCTCTGGGTACTCGCCATTCATCGGCTCCGGTGTGCGGCTGTCCACTGAGGGGTTCGCGCTGCGGATGGTCGGTGGTGCGGAGGATTTCGAGGAACCACGACCGGAAGGGGAGCGGGAGTATCAGGAAGTCCCGTTTGCCGCTGTTGATCTGATCGCCCACGTCGAGCGCAGCGTGGGGGAGTTGGCCTTCGCCGCCGATCCGGAGCACCGGTTGGCCGGCCTCACCGTCACCCGCCGGATCTTCACGGCTGGCAGCGAAACCACCCAGTTGAAATCGCGCACCAGCGCATCGGATGTCGAGCGCTTCATTCGCGAACCGGCGGACGCCAACCGTCACTACCTGGCCTGCCAGGTCAACTCGTGGGACGGCGAATTGGTCACCACCGTCTACGTGCACTACGCCCTCCAGGGGCGCGCCCTGTATTTTCGAAGTGGACACCTTCGCGCTGGCGCCCTGCCGCGACGAATTCCGTGTCGTGGACGACGTGTCGAGTATCGGTGCTGTGCCATATCTCAAGGTGGGCTGGCGGGCGCTGATGGACGCACCCGCCACCGTCGCGGCGGCACCACGAAGCCTTTTCCGTGCGGGCTGGCGGGCGCTGACTCGACGGTTGTCGGGTCCTGCTGATCCTCGCCGGGGCTTCGACCGGGGAGCGCGGATCAGCGTCCGGGAGATGGCCACCCTCGACATTGTCCGCAACGACTTCCAGATGCAGGACGTCGCGAAGCACAAAAAGATCATCACGCGTCGCATCGTCGCGGCCACTCTCGACTTTCTCGTTACTCGCGGAGTCGACGTGACGGAATTTCGCCAGAGCAGCCGGGTGCTGATCAACAGTGGAATCTATGCCGGGGGCAATATCGGTGACATCTCTGGCATCAGCAATTCCTTCGTCCCTGCCACGTCGAGTGGTCCAACTGCGGGTAAAGGATAGGCTATGGGCAGCGATAACACTGGTGCGAATTTCGGTATCCGTGCTGGCGGCAATATCGGAAACATCAGTAACATCAAGGATTCCTTCAAGTCGAGCGGGCCGGCTGCGCCGCACCCCAACGCCCGTACCGGCGGGGACAGCGGTGCCGCGTCCGGCAGGTCGGGTGAGCAGACGCCGCCGGTCGACATCGCGGTGCTCACGGTGCTGTCACCGGAGATGCAGGCGATGACCGAGGTGTTCCAGCGGGCCACCGACTACCGCCGCCCTGCTCCGAGTGACCAGCGGCGGGTGCATCAAGCGACGTTCACCACGCCGTACGGCCGGCTGAACGCGGTGCTGATGCAGACCATGGACCGCAACCAACGGTCCGCGGCCACCGCCTACGCCTTCCTGCGGCAAGTTCACCGGCCCAGACTGGTGGCGCTCGTCGGCATCGCCGGTGGGATCAGCGAGCGCGTTGACGTCGGCGACGTGGTTATCGCGGATCAGGTCATCTACTACGACGAGCGGCGGGAGGCGGCGAACATCACCTACCGGCGGGGGGAGGCCACGGCGGTGCCGGCACGGATGAGCCTGAGCCTTAGTGACTTGTTCAGCACCCGGGGAGAGCCGTTCGTGCTCCCGTCAGTGGAGACGAGGACCTTCTTCAAAGTTGTCCGTGGACCGATCGGATCGGGCGGCGCGGTGATCACGGACGAGGCTTCCGACATCCGCGCGTACCTGCAGTCGTTTCATGAGAAGTGTCTTGCCGTCGAGACCGAGGCGGGCGGCCTGGTCCAAGCGTTCCGGGAGGACCTCGACACCAGCGCGGACGCCGTGAGCTGGGTGGTGGTCCGTGGCGTTTCCGACCACGCGGACGCGGCCAAGGGCCATCGCGATCATGACCTGGCGGCCAGGCACGCGGGTGTGGCCTTCGAGAGCCTGCTGCCGTTCCTGGGACATTCACCTACGTGATCATTGGTTGCTCCGTCCACGGGTGACAAGCGGCCAAGAAGGCGACAAGCGGCCAGGGCGGCGGGCAGTCAGGTCCGTCCGCCGCCCTGGTGCCGCTCCGACAAGTGAGAAGGGTGAAGTCGTCATGCCGTCCCAACCACCCAAGCCGCGTACGGCCACCGTGCTGACCCGCCGTCACCTGCAGACGGGTCTGACGGTCAGCATCGCAATGGTCGTCGGGGTGCTCGGCGTATTCGATGTCGTGGACCCGTCGACCGTGGCGGCCGCCACCCTGGCCACGCTCGCGCTGTTGGCCTTCGACCTGGCCGAGGAACGGCGGGATCTGGCCCACGTGGTTCCGCTCCTGACGCGGGTGGTTCGGGCGCTGCACCGCCTGCCCGGCGAGCTGCCGGGCGAACCGCGACTGGCCGCGTCAACATCCGGTCTCAACATCGACCTGGCCGGCGCAGCCGATGTCCGGCTGGTTGGGGTCACGCTGGGCCGGACTCTGCGCAACATCGCCGAACCACTCGCCCGACGATTGGCGGAGGGAGCGCTCGTGCGGATCGCCGTCATCGACCCCGCGACATCCGCGCCGGCCGAGGCGGCGCGACGTGCCACCCTCCCGGACGACCGGGGCATCTTCACCAACCGCCTCCGGCCAACCCTGGATCTGGTGCGTGAGGTCGCCGAATCGGCTCGCGGGACGGGGCGGATAGAGGTCCGGTTGTTGCCGTTCGTGCCTTCCTTCGGCCTGATCATGGTCGACGCGGAGGGGGAAGCGGGACGGTTGTACGTTGACGTCTATTCGCACCGGCCGGCCGGTGCCGAGCCGGTCCTGGCTCTGACTCAGGCGGGTAGCCCCCAGTGGTATCGGCACTACCTGCGGGAGTTCGACCACATCTGGGCCCATGGCCAACCCATCGACCTTCTGCCGGCCGAACCAGCACCGTGTCCGGTGTGATCGCCCGACCCAGCGTACGAACGGGACATCGACGGGTACGTCGAGAACGGTGGCCGGCGGCCTGACGATGTTCCGTTCGACGACTACCTGGCCGACTGGCCCGGGTAGGCATTGATCAACGCCGCAGGCATGATCACGCATGTCGTCCGCCCACGAACTGCGGCACGCGCGTTGGTCATGGCTGATGGTTGGGTTCCGTTCGAAACCACGCCCGCTGTCGCCTCGGGAAGTATTCTCCTGGAAGTGGTGCAACTCGGTTATTCCGGTCGGTAGTTCGACTTCGACGCCATGGTCGCGCTGGCGGGTCGAGCCGTGTCCGGCAGTGACAGGTCGTGTCGCGCGACTGGAGGGAGACGCCATGCCGGACGCCATCCCTACTGTCGATCTATTGATCGGCGGTAGGTGGACGCCCGCCCAATCAGGGCGAAGGACCACAAAAGTACGCCCTATCGATAATGAGCCGCTGTCGGAGGTTGCCGCCGCCGGCCGTACCGACGCGGTGGCTGCCGTTGATGCGGCGGCATCCGCGAGGGCTACCTGGGGAACCTGGTCGCCGGGGCAACGGCGCGAGGTGTTGCAGCGTGCCGCAGGTCTGCTGACCGAACGCGGCGACGACATCGTCGGGACGATGTGCCAGGAGACCGGCGCGGTGCTCAGCTGGGGCCAGTTCAACCTGAAGCTCGCCACCGACATGCTCATCGAGGCGGCCGCGCAGACGTACGGCATCGTCGGCGAAGTCGTCCCGTCCGACGTGCCCGGCATGACCGCGCTCGGCATCCGCCAACCGGTAGGAGTGGTCGTCGGCCTTGCCCCGTGGAACGCGCCGCTGATCCTCGGCATGCGAGCCGTCGCACTTCCGCTGGCATACGGCAACACGGTGGTGCTCAAGGCGAGCGAGGAGGCCCCGGCAACCCATGTGGCCATCGCCGCAGCCCTGCATGACGCCGGCATGCCACCCGGCGCGATCAACGTGATCACGAACGCACCGGCCGACGCGGCGGACGTTGTCGACGAGTTGATCTGCCATCCGCAGACCCGCTGCATCAACTTCACCGGCTCGACCTCGGTCGGGCGCGTGATCGGCGAGAAGGCCGGCCGGCATCTGAAGCGCACCGTCCTCGAACTCGGCGGCAAGGCGCCGATGCTGGTGCTGGCGGACGCGGACATCCCGGCGGCGGTACGCGCCGCCGTCGCCGGCTCCTTCATGAACCAGGGTCAGATCTGCATGTCGACCGAGCGGATTGTGGTGGAGCGCCAGGTCGCCGACGAGTTTCTCGACCAGTTGGTGACCCACGCCGGCAGGCTGGCCATGGGCGATCCGCATGAACCGTCGACCGAGCTCGGCCCACTGGTGAACCAGCGGGCCGTCGACCATGTCGCGTCGCTCGTCGCCGACGCCCAGAACAACGGCGCCGAGGTGCTCATCGGGGGCCGAGCCGACGGCTTGTTCTACCCACCGACCGTACTGCGCGGCGTGACCCCGAAGATGCGGATCTACAGTGAAGAGTCGTTCGGCCCGGTCGCTGCGGTGATCGAGGTGGAAGGCGTCGACGAGGCCGTCGACGTCGCCAACGACACCGAGCTCGGTCTGGCCAGCGCGGTGTTCAGCCGCGACGTCGCCAACGCACTACAGGTGGCCCGCCGGATCGAAGCCGGGATCTGCCACATCAACGGAACCTCCGTCCACGACGAGCCGCAGATGCCATTCGGCGGCGTCAAGGCCAGCGGCTGGGGTCGGTTCGGTTCCCGGGCGGCACTCGCCGAATTCACCGACCTGCGGTGGATCACCATCTCGCCGTTGGACCGGCAGTACCCGTTCGGGCCGCACGTCCCGTCCCTGTCCGGAATCTGAGCGGCGGCATGCGCAGCGGGTGATGCAGGCCCGACGGAGGGCTGGCACGGTCACGCCGAGGTGGCACGCGAGGAAAGGATGATGACGCCAAGTGGGCGACCAGCTGGCTGACGCACTCCAGATGCTGGAGCGTGGGGAGAGCCGTACCTTCAAGAGTATTCCGCCGGAGCCCACGGGCACCGTCCGCCTTGACGTGACAGAGTCGGCCGGCACCGTCGTGAAACAGTGGTTCGTCACCCTGGAGAGCGGGACTGCCCAGGTCCGCAGGCCAGATTCGGAAACGCCCCGGCCGGAGCCGGACGCCGTTCTGCGCACCGACAACGAGACGTTCGACCGGCTGGTCAGGGGCGAGGAACGGTTCGTGCCGCTGTTCTTCCGCAACGCGCTTGTGATTGAGGGGCACCTGGGACTGGTGCACATGCTCGCCATGGTGCTGTTCGCCGGACCGCCCACCGGCCACCACCCACGGGATTTCGTCCATGAGGAAGCCGGCTCCTGATGGTCGAGAAGACGCTCAGCATCCTTGACGGAAACACGTTCCTCGTCACGGATGTACGTGGCGATGTCACCCCGTCCCCGAATTCACCGGCTGGGCTCTTCTCGTTCGACACCCGCTTCCTGTCGACCTGGGTGCTGCGCGTCAACGGGGAGCGACTCAGCCCGATGTCCCGCAGCGATCTGCACTTCTTCGAGACCCGGTTCTTCCTCGTCCCCGGGAAGCCCACGCACTACGTCAACGCCAAGCTCTCGGTCATCCGTAAGCAGACGATCGGCATTTGTCTCGTCGAACGACTCGTGGTCCTCAACCACGACATCGAACCGGCGGACGTCTCCATCCGGATAGACGCGGACGCCGACTTCGCCGACATCTTCGAGGTCAAGGAGAATCAGCCAAAGCGCGGTAAGCGATCGGTGTGTCAGGAGGATGGGCGCCTCTGTCTGCACTACGAGCGGGCAACGTTCTACCGGGACACCATCATCTCCAGTGACAGACCGGCCAAGGTGGACGACGGCGGCATGACCTTCGACATCCGTCTCGAACCGCAGGGCCGCTGGGACGTCGAGCTCCAGGTGGAACCGATCATCAACCGGGGGGTCGGCGGTTCCGTTACCGTCTGGGAGGCGTACCGCAGGCGGAGCAGGCCACAGGTGCGCGAGGAGTTGGAGCGCTGGATCGACCGCGCGCCACGGCTCGCCAGCGACTACGAGCCGCTCACGGCGGCATACAAGCGCAGTTTGTACGACCTGGCCGCTATGCGTTACTCGTCGCTGACCGCGACCAGCCCGATCCCGACCGCCGGACTGCCGTGGTTCATGACCCTCTTCGGCCGGGACAGCATCTTCATCAGCCTGCAGACGCTGCCGTTTGTGCCTGCGCTGACCCCGCCCGTGCTGGGCCTGTTGGGGACGCTGCAAGGCAGCACCTTCGACGACTTCCGCGAGGAGGAGCCGGGCAAGATCCTGCACGAGTTCCGGTACGGCGAGTCGGCGGCGTTCGAGGAACAGCCGCACACCCCCTACTACGGATCTGCCGACGCCAGCCCGCTGTTCGTCATCCTGCTCGACGAGTACGAGCGGTGGAGCGGCGACGTGGAGGCCGTGCGTCGTTTCGAACCGCAAGCCCGTGCCGCGCTCAACTGGATCGACGAGTACGGCGACCTGCTTGGCACCGGCTACATCTACTACCGGCGGCGCAACACCCGTACGGGCCTGGAAAACCAGTGCTGGAAGGACTCCTGGGACTCGATCTCCTACCGGGACGGTCGGCTGCCCGCCCTGCCCAGGGCAACCTGCGAGCTACAGGGGTACGCCTACGACGCCAAGATACGCGGGGCGCGGATGGCCCGCGACTTCTGGAACGACCCCGAGTACGCCGACCGCTTGGAGAGCGAGGCGGCGCAACTGCGGGAACAGTTCAACCGGGATTTCTGGATCGAGGAGGAAGGGTACTACGCGCTTGCGCTCGACCCGGAGGGCAAGCGCGTTGACGCCCTCGCCTCCAACATGGGGCACCTGCTCTGGAGCGGCATTGTCGAGCCGGAGCGGGCACGCCGTGTGGCGGACCACCTCCTCGGGCCGAGCCTGTTCTCCGGTTGGGGCGTGCGTACCCTGTCCACCACCAACCTCCGATACAACCCCGTCGGCTACCACGTCGGTGCGGTCTGGCCGTTCGACAACTCGATCATCGCCTGGGGGTTGTGGCGCTACGGTTTCCGGGAGGAGGCCGCCCGGATCGCCGATGGCATGATCACTGCGTCGGGTTACTTCGACGGTCGGTTGCCCGAGGCGTTCGCCGGCTACGAGCGGAGCCTGACCAGCTACCCGGTCGAGTACCCGGCGGCGTGCAGCCCTCAGGGCTGGTCAGCGGGGGCGCCGCTGCTCCTACTTCGCACGATGCTGGGGCTCAGCCCGTACCCGGACCATCTGGCCGTCGATCCGTACCTGCCGCCGTCGGTGGGCCGGATCGAACTGCTCGACATACCGGGGCGGTGGGGGCGCGCCGACGCGTTCGGCCGCCGCCGCCGCCGCGACGGCGACCAGCAGGCGGGGCCGGTCGCCCGACTCACCCACGGCGAGTAGCTTCCGCACCAGGGGTCAGCTCGGCGGCGGGGCCGGCGGCACAGAACGACGATCTGCGCCGCCGGCCCCTCGCGCCGGGGTTCAGCGGTTCGCCGGCTCGCTGGTCGGAGTCGGCTGGACGCGCTCGAACCGTACCCGGCTCAGCCAGCCCGGCAGGTCACTGAGTGCGTACAGCTCGCCGTGCACGTCGGCGTCGATGGCGGTCGGCTGGATTGGGAAGTTGCCGATGATGGCGCTCTCGTAGCCACCCCAGGGCTTGGGGCGTACGGCGAATGCGAGCGTCGAGCAGTAGTCGCTGGCGACGTAGGTGCCCCAGGCTTCCGGGGTGGCGGATCCTCGGTACACCACACCGCCGGTCACCGAGCAGCTCTCCGTCATGTAGTGCTCGTACTCGAAGACCGGGTCGGTGTATTTCACGCCCGGCCGGCACTGCTCCGGGTCGAACACCGGGGTGCCCTCGCGGCAGGACCAGCCGAGGTTCGCGCCACGCTGCCAAGGGCGGATGTGGTTGATCTCCTCGACCAGGCCCTGGCCGACGTCACCGATCCAGAGTGAGTTGTCGACCTTGTCGACCGAGAACCGCCACGGGTTGCGCAGCCCGTAGAGCCAGATCTCCGGCCGCGCGCCGGGGGTGCGGACGAACGGGTTGTCGCGGGGTACGCAGTAGGGCTTCGCGCCGCAGCTGCGGTTGACGTCGATCCGTACGATCTTGCCGAGCAGGGTGCCGAGGTCCTGGCCGGCCTTGTACGGGTCGTTGGCGTGGCCGCCGTCGCCGAGAGACCAGTAGAGGTAGCCGTCGCGGTCGAACGCCACCTGCCCGCCGTTGTGGTTGTTGTACTCGGCGTGCTCCTGGGTGAGCAGCACCTGTAGCCGTTCGGGCGCGTTGATCGGCAGCCGCGCCAGGGTCAGTTCGCCGTCCGGGAGGCTGGTGTAGGCTACGTAGAGCATCCCGGTCCGCGCGAAGTTCGGCGCGGGGGTGATGCCGAGCAGGCCGCGCTCGTTGCCCGACGTGTCGACCCGGGCGGTCAGGTCCAGCACCGGCTCGGCCGCCAGGCCGGTGTCGGGGTGGTAGGCGCGGACGATGCCCCTCTTCTCCGCGATCAGCATCCTTCCGTCCGGCAGCCCGGTGAGTGCGATCGGACGCTGTAGTCCGAAGGCCACCTGTTCGGACACCACGGTCAGCTCGGTGAGGGGCACCCTGTCGGGGCGGGGTGGCCCGGCCGTGGCGGTGCCGGCGACCGATGCCGACAGGATCAGAACGAGCAACCCGGCCAGCGCGGGGATCGGGCGCCATCGCCGTCGCGACATGTTCTCAGCTCCTTGAGCAGGTGGAATGGAGTACGCAGTCTGGGAGCGGGTCCAACACTACATCAACTTGTATCAATGCATTAACCGGAAGCGCGGAATCGGCGGCCCGGTGGAGTGGTCTTCGTACGATGACCGGCATGGATGTTGCGATCGTGACGAACGCGGTCGTGGCCGCGGTCTCGGTGATCACCGTCGGGGTCTCGGTGTTCTTCGCGCTCCGGCAACTGCGGCTGTCGCAGAGCGCGAACCACACCCTTGTCGCGATCGAGCTGCTCACCCGCGACCGGATGAGCGACGCCTTCCTGGACAGCCAGCAGTTCGTGCTCACCGAGCTGAGGGCCAGGTGCTCGCCGGAGCTGCGGGTCAGCGATCTTCCGTCCGACGCCCGCAAGCATGTGAACCGGATCGCGTTGTACTACAACGGCCTGGGCCAGATGCTGGCCTTCAACGTCGTCGACCCGGCGCTGTTGATCGGCACAGGTGGCTTCCGCGCCCGGGAGGCGTGGAGCGTCCTGGAGCCGTACATCCTCGCCGAGCGGGCGGCCCGCGGGGAGTCGTATCTGGCGAACTTCGAGCATCTCGCCGTGCTCGCCACCGAGACGCCGTGGTCGGTTGCGGTGCGCAAGCTGGGCCTACGCCGGTTCGACAGCTATCCCGCCGACCTGGGCCTGGCGACCGGGGCGGGCGACGCGGCTGGGAAGGCGCCGGCCGCCGATCCGGCCAGCGAACGCGACGTCAGCTCGGCGGGCTCCGTCTGACGACCACCGCGCCCTCCTGACCCGGGGCGGGTCAGGAGGTCGGGGTCGGTCCGCCGCCGCATCAACGCCCGGCCGCCGGCCGCTCGGTGTCGCTGATGTTCACGTGCACATCGCACGCGACGGTGGTGGTGCAACTGGTGTGGCTCGCCGCCGCGGATCATCAAGCTGTGACTCCCATCGATCGGCAGGCATCGTGGCCGAGCTGTCCGGCCGATGCAACGTACTAGTCTTACCTGCTCTTTTTCCGGTCTTTGGGCTGAACTTCTTGAGCACCCCGTAACTTTGTGGCAATCTCACTGCCATCGATGCGTAGCGTTGTGTCGTCTCTTGTGGTCTGCCCCAACGAGCACGTGAGTCGCCGGGCGATGTTAGCGCTAACCCGTCGAAGTGACGCGACTCTGGAAGGTGCTGAGACACATGAAGAATCTCGTACATCCGAGCGGTTCTCCGCGACGACGGTGGCGCACCGGAGCGACGGTGCGCGGGCTGGCGGTCGGGTTGCTGGTGGCCGGCATGGCGCTGGTCGGGCCCAGCGGTGCCGCCCAGGCAGGGACCACGTTGGGCACCTCGGCGGCGGAGAAGGGCCGCTACTTCGGTGCCGCCGTCGGCACGTACAAGTTCAACGACAACACCTACATGACGGTGCTGAACCGCGAGTTCAACAGCCTGGTCGCCGAGAACGAGATGAAGTGGGACGCCACCGAGCCGCAGCGGGGCGTGTTCAACTTCAGCGCCGGTGACCGCATCGTCAACCACGCCCGATCGCGCGGGATGAAGGTACGGGGACACACCCTGCTGTGGCACGCACAGCAGCCCGGTTGGGCGCAGGGCCTCTCCGGCGGCGACCTGCGCAACGCCGCCATCAACCACGTCACCCAGGTGGCCTCCCACTTCCGGGGGCAGATCTACTCGTGGGACGTGGTGAACGAGGCGTTCGCCGACGGTGGCAGCGGCGCGCGGCGGGACTCGAACCTGCAACGCACCGGCAACGACTGGATCGAGGCCGCGTTCCGGGCCGCCCGCGCGGCCGACCCCGGCGCCAAGCTCTGCTACAACGACTACAACACCGACGGCATCAACGCGAAGTCGACAGGCATCTACAACATGGTGCGCGACTTCAAGCAGCGCGGCGTCCCGATCGACTGCGTCGGCTTCCAGTCCCACCTGGGCACCTCGCTACCCGGTGACTACCAGGCCAACCTCCAGCGCTTCGCCGACCTGGGCGTGGACGTGGAGATCACCGAACTGGACATCACCCAGGGCGGCAACCAGGCCAACATGTACGGCGCCGTCACCCGCGCCTGCCTGGCGATCTCGCGCTGCACCGGCATCACCGTGTGGGGCGTACGGGACTGTGACTCCTGGCGCGGCGGCGACAACGCCCTGCTCTTCGACTGCGCCGGCAACAAGAAGCCCGCGTACACGGCGGTCCTCGACGCCCTCAACGGCGGCAGCACCCCGAACCCGACCGGCAACAGGTTCCGCAACGACGCATCCGGCCGGTGCCTGGACGTCAACGGGGCGAGTTCGGCAAACGGCGCCCAGATGATCATCTGGGACTGCCACAACAATGCCAACCAGCAGTTCACCCAGAACGGGCGGGCGTTGCAGGTGATGGGCAAGTGCCTGGACGTACCGAACAATGCCGCCGCCGGCACCCGGGTGCAGATCTACGACTGCCACGGTGGAGCGAACCAGCAGTGGGTGATCAACAGCAACGCCACGATCAGCAACGCGCAGACCGGGCTCTGCCTGGACGTCAACGGCGCCGCCACCGCCAACGGCTCCGCCGTGATCGTGTGGGGCTGCCACGGTGGTGCCAACCAGCGCTGGACCCGGGCCTGACCTGATGAGCACGACAGTCGGCACCGCACAGAAGGGAACGCCAATGGTCCGATCCCGCTCACCGCGCTACCTGCACCGGATGCTCACGGGCGTCCTGGCCGCTCTCGTGGCGGTGCCGACTGCCGTGCTCGGCGGTGCCGCACCCGCCGCCGCCGACACCAGCCAGTTCCGTGGTGTCAACTGGGCCAGGTTGGGTGACAACTTCCACGGCGGGCCGCTGGTCCTGCACGGCCTGAGCAGCTCCGACAGCTATGCGACGGTGGTGGCCAAGGCCAACGCGATCTACACCGGCTTCCAGAACAACCTGGACGCCAACACGGTCCGGCTGCCGATCAACACCTACACCGTCGGTACGAGCTGGTGGAATGCGTACACCGGCGCGATCGACGCCGCCACCGCGAAGGGCCTCAAGGTCGTCCTCTCCTACTGGGACGACGGCGTGGCCGCCAGCGGCGGTCGGATCGTCAACACCACCGCCTTCAACACCATGTGGAACACCGTGGTCGCCAGGTACGGCAGCAACGACCTGGTGTACTTCGAGCCGATGAACGAGCCGGGCGGGCACAGCGCCGCGGACTGGGCGAACGTGGTGAACAACTGGCTCACCGCCCGCCCGTCGATCCCCCGCCACCGGGTCTTCGTCAGCGGGGCCGGCCTGAACACCGACATCAAGTCGATGTGCGCCGACCGCCGGCTCGACGGGACGATCGTGTCGCTGCACCACTACACCTTCTTCAGCGGCGCGAAGACCTACGACCAGTGGGTGACGTTCCTGCGGGACGCGATCGGCTCCTGCGCCGCCCGTACCGTGATGGACGAGTTCGGCGCGCCGATGGACACCGGGCTCAACTACCACGACACCGCCAGCACCGACAACTTCGTACGCTACTTCCGCGCCACCACCGAGGTGCTGCGGGAACTGCGGATCGGCTCGATCTACTGGCCGGCCCTGGGCGGCAAGGTCACCGCGGGCCAGGGCGACGACTGGTACGCCATGCAGAAGTTGCACGGCACCGGCACCAACCTCACCCTCAGCACCCCCAACGCCAGCGGTCTCGACCGCCTCCGGTACGCCTGGGGCCTGACCGGCGGCGGCACACCGGACCCGGCGAGCCGGTTGCGCAACGTCGGCACCGGGCAGTGTCTGGACATCCCCGGCGCGACGACCGCGAACATCCAGGTCCAGGTGTACGCCTGCAACGACACCGCCGCCCAGCGGTGGACCGTGACGGCCGGCGGGCAGCTCACCGCTCTTGCCGGCCAGCGGTGCCTCGACGCGTACAACCGGGGGACGGTGAACGGCACCGTCGTCGGCACGTACGCGTGCAACGGCGGCGACAACCAACGGTGGACGATCGGCGGCGACGGCACGATCCGCAGCGCGCAGTCCGGTCTCTGCCTGGACGTGAACACCACCACCTTGAAGGTCCAACTCTGGGCCTGCTGGGGCGGCGACAACCAGAAGTGGCAGGTGCAGAACGCCTGACCTGGCACACCCGACCGCGCGTACGCCGAGGCCGGGCCCGTGCCCATCGTGCGGCGCGGTATGTCAATGGCTTCCGGTGGCGGCCCGGGAGCGGAGGGAGAAGAGATGAGATCTGTTGTCCGTGCCGGAAGAGGTGCCCTACTGGCGCTGGCGGTGTTCGTCTCCGCTGCACTGCCAGCCGTGTTCGCAGACCAGGCTCCGGCCCTGGCTGCCGTCCAGGAGACGCTGTACGTCGCGCCCGGTGGAAACGACGCCAACCCGGGCACGCTCGCCGCACCGTTCAGGACGCTACAGCGCGCCCGGGACGTGGTCCGCACGAAGACCGCGACCATGACCGGCGACATCCAGGTCTACCTTCGCGGTGGCAGCTACCCGGTGAGCAGCACGATCGAGTTCGGGGCAAGCGATTCCGGCGCCAACGGCCACCGGGTGATCTACGCCGCGTACCCCGACGAGACGCCGGTTCTTGAGGCCGGTGTGCAGGTGACCGGTTGGACCCAGCACAGCGGGAACATCTGGAAGGCGCCGCTCGACCGGGCCAACAAGCTGCGGGCGCTCTACGTCAACGGCCAGCGGGCTCACATGGCGGCCAAGACGATCACATCCGGGGGCTGCCACGGCACGTACACCATCACCGCGGGACAGGCCGACTGGGCGTGGGAGTCGGGCTCGCAGTGTGAGGGCGCGAGGTACAACCCGGCCGATTTTCCGTCGATCTCCCGCAACCAGGAAGACATCGAGATCGAGACCGGCACCACCTGGACCACTGCCATCGTGGGCGTTCGTCAGGTGACGACGAGCGGTGACGGGCAGAGTCGTATCGCGCTGTTCCAGCAGCCGGGCGCCGCCATCGCGCAGGGGGCGTTCAACGGCAACGCCCAGATCAACGGTACCCACAAGGTGATGAACGCCTACGAGTTCCTGGACTCGCCGGGCGAGTTCTACTTCGACAAGTCCAGCCGGACGCTCTACTACTACAAGGCCGGCGCCGACAACATGTCCACCGCGTCGGTCTTCGCGCCCAACAACGTGACCACCGTGCTGCGGGTCGCCGGCACCTCGACCAGCAACCAGGCGCGCAACATCACGTTCTCCGGTCTCACCGTGCGGCACTCCGACTGGAACCTGTTCAACGTCGCCGGCTCGGTGTTCAAGCAGGCCCAGCAGGGCAATCTCGGCGCGCAGGCGTACGCGCGCGGCAACTTCCACGTCTACTACTACCGCAACGTCGACCTCACCCCCGGCATCATCCACCTGCAGAACGCCAACGCGATCCGATTGGAGCGCAACCGGATCGCGCACACCGGGGCCGACGGAATCACCCTGGTCAACGACGTGACGAACACGCAGTTGATCGGCAACTACACAAACGACATCGCCGGAACGGCGATAAGCGTGGGTCACCCGCAGCACGTCTACGTCGGCGATCACACGTCGAGCAACCGCGAGAAGTACCCGGCACAGGTCGAGGGGCTTCCGAAGAACATCGAGATCAGGAACAACTACATCCACGACAGCTCGGTGCTGTTCAACGGGCACGGCGCGGTCGCGGCGTACTTCGCCGACACCCTGACGGTGCAGCACAACCGCATCGAGAAGGCCCCGTGGGCGGGCATCACGATGGGCTGGGGTTGGTGGAACTTCGACGGGTCCTCAGGGTCGATCGCGCCCAACCGGCCGACCACCACGGCGAAGAACAACACCATCAGTCACAACCACATCATCGACACGGTGCAGCGGCTCAGTGACACGGCACCGATCTACACGCTGGGCAGCCAGCCGGGCACCGTCATCCACGACAACTATTTCCAGGGCGTTCCGGCTGGCCACAAGTACGGACTCCACCCGGACGAGGGCTCGGCGTTCATCACCTTCCGGGACAACGTCCTGAGCGTGGACAAGAACATCACCTGGATGATCAACTCAGACGACTTCGGGCGCAAGCACGACCTTCACATCACGCAGACTTACGGCCCGATAAACAAGGTCTCCAACAAGAACCTGCCCAACAGCACCATCCACGACATCCTCGTCTCCTCCGACTACGTCTGGCCGGCGGCGGCCTACGGAATCGCTGTCAACTCCGGGCTCCAGGACTCGTTCCGGGACATCACCCAGCCGCGCAACCTGCCCGCGCAGGACTACGTCCTACCGGCCAGCACGTTCGTCGGCAGCGGCACGTCCTCGATCCCGATCCGCAGCAGCGGCGATGCGACCAGGTCGCTGTGGCTGGCCCCCTCCGGCACCACCACCTTCGCCGCCGGCCCGACGATGACCAGGGCAGACGGCAACGCCACGTCCATCGCGGTGCCGACGTCGTCGGGTGACTACCGGCTCTACGTCGTCGACGCGCAGGGCAATCGGTCGGCCGAGTCGAAGTCTCTCGTCCGGCGGCAGGGCACCGGCGGTACGACTGACACGCAGCTCGTCGGCGGCCAGTCCGGCCGCTGCATCGAGGTCCCCGGCGCGACCACCACGAACGGTACCCAGACGCAGCTGTGGGACTGCTCCGGCGGCTCGCATCAGCGGTGGACCTACACGGCGAGCAAACAGTTCACCGTCTACGGCAACAAGTGCCTGGACGCGAACGGGGCGGGTACCAGCAACGGCACCACGGTCATCATCTGGGACTGCCACGGCGGGCTCAACCAGCAGTGGAACGTCAACGCCAACGGCACCATCACCAACGTCCAGTCCGGACTCTGCCTCGACGCCAATGGCGCCGCCACCGCCAACGGGACAAAGATCATTCTTTGGTCCTGCAACGGCGGCGCGAACCAGCAGTGGAGTCGACGTAGCTGAAGCCGCATCCGGGGGCCAGGCGCCGACCGTGCCTGGCCCCTGGCGCGTGCGGACAGGCTGACGGTCTGGACGAGGTCTGGGTGAGCTGGCACCATGTGCCGATCATGAGCCGGGTCTGGACGGAGAACCTGTTGAACAGCGTGTGGTCGGGGCCGGGTCGGTTGCTGGGGCGATCGGGTGCCCGCGCAGTGGGCAGGTTGGCCGCGGCAGCAGGTGCCGCTGTCGCGTTGGCCCTGGCGGCTGGCTGTGCCGACGCCGCCTCGCCACCATCAGGTCCGAGCCCGTCGGCAGGCGCGGTGCAGCAGGACCTCCACACATGGCTGCACGAGGGTGCGAAGAAAGTCGGCCAGGACACCTACTCGACACGTTTCACCATGACCCGCAGTGACGTCGAGGGAGCGTCGGTCAGTACGACGGTCGAGATGACGGTGGACCCGGCCAGACGCCGGAGCGACATGACCATCCGCTTCCCCATTCGGCAACCCGGCCACTTCCAGTGGATCGAGATCAAGACCGTCGACGAAGAGAGTTGGATGCGGATCTTCGGCTTCGGGGAGCCCCCCGAGGGGTGGCTACCGGTCGACCTGCCGCGCCTGCTGGGTGCGGACTCCTCGCTCTTCATCGGTACGCAGGCGACGGACAATCTGCAGGAACTGGTGAAGACATCGGTCGAGCTGCGGCTCGTCACCGAACGAGCCGTTCGTGGTGTCCTCGACCTACGTCGGCATCCTCACCTGACCGTCGAGCTGCGTAGGGAACTGTCGGCGACGAACACGATGATGCCCTTCGACGCCACCCTCGACGCGCAGGGCCGGCTCACGAATCTGACGCTGCACTTCGACCAGGCGGAAGCGGGCGCCGGTCAGTGGCAGTTTCTCTACCACTCGTTCGGCCGGCGGCAACCGATCGAACCGCCACCCGCTGGGGACGTACTCGAACCGGACGACCTTGACCCGCAACTGCTTGCCGAACTGCGCGAGGTTGGCTGGTTGTAGGCAGGCCGCCGCACCTCAACGCCGGGACTGCCGCAGCTACGATCGGCCGGTGGCCCGGCCCCTCGATCGCATCGCTCTGATCTCCGACGTCCACGGCAACCTGACCGCGCTGGAGGCCGTGCTGGCCGACATCGACGCACGCGGCATCGAGCGGATCTTCAACCTCGGCGACTACGTCGGCAAGGGGCCGCGTGGCCGCGAGGTGGTCGAGATCTGCAGGGAGCGCTGTGAGGTCAACATCCTTGGCAACTGGGACGACTTCCTCCCCGACCCGGACCGCAGCTACGACAACGAGGCGATGGCCTGGTGGTTGGCGCAGCTCGCCGCCGGCCAGGGCGACTGGCTGCGCGGCCTGCCGTTCAGCCACGACTTTGTGCTCAGCGGGCGGCGGGTGCGGCTCTTCCACGCGTCGGCGACAAGCGTGCACCGTCGGGTCCGGTTTGACCACGACGAGGCCGAGTTCCTCGGCATGTTCGCCAACACCCCGGCTACCGGCGACGGACCGGAGCCCACGGTCGTGGGCTACGGCGACACCCACGATCCGTTCTACGAGGTGGACCGGGACCGCCGAACCCTGTTCAACACCGGCAGCGTCGGCAATGCGATGGGCGATCCGACCCCGGTCTACGTGATCCTCGAAGGTGTCCTCGACGCGGCGGCCGACGCGCCGTTCTCGATCCAGTTCGTCCGCGTGCCGTACGACTTCGAGGCCGAGTTGGCCGTGGCGTCCCGGCTGGGCATGCCCGAGTTGGATGGGTACGTCTCCGAGCTGCGGCACGGCATCTACCGGGGCGCGATGCACGCTCCGGCCGGACCGAGGTACCACCGGCAGCCGAGACCGCGTCCGTCGGCCGAGTGATCGGTCCGGAACGACCGTGCCCGGCGGTGGCGGTGAATGAGCGAGAAGGACGACCACGTGGCGCGAGAATGACGGCATGCGTGCCGCCTACATAGAGGGTCCGGGTCCGGCCGACGTGATCCGGTACGGGGATCTGCCGGCGCCACGTCCCGGTCCGACCGATGTCCTCGTCGACGTCCTGGCGACGACAGTCAACCCGGTCGACACCTTCGTGCGTTCCGGGGCGTACCCGACGCCGTTGCCGTTGCCGTTCATCGTCGGCCGTGACCTGGTCGGGCGGGTGACGGCGCTGGGGCCCGGTGTGAGCGGCTTCGGCGTCGGTGACCTGGTGTGGTGCAACAGCCTCGGGCACGACGGCCGGCAGGGCAGCTCCGCCGAGCAGGCCGTCGTGCCGGCGGATCGGCTGTACCGACTTCCGACGGCTGTCGATCCGGCGGTCGCGGTGGCCGTGCTGCACCCCGCCGCTACCGCCTACCTGGGTCTTGTGGTGCACGGGCGGTTGCGGGTCGGGGAGACCGTGTTGGTGGGCGGTGGCGGCGGAAACGTCGGCTCGGCACTTGTGGCGCTCGCGACGGCGGCTGGTGCCCGCGTCGTGGTCACCGCGTCCGCCGCGGACGCCGAGTACTGCCGGCATCTCGGGGCCGCAGAGGTTCTCGACTACCGGGCGCCCGATCTGATCGGTCGGTTGAGGTCGGTGTGCCCTGACGGTATCGACCTGTACCTCGACACGTCGGGACGGAACGATCTTGAATCGATCGTCGATCTGATCGGGATACGTGGCCGGATCGTGTTGCTGGCGGGACCCCGCACCAGGCCGGTGCTACCCGCCGGCCCCCTCTACCTGAACGATCGCACGGTCACCGGCTTCGTCATCTCCCGCGCCACCACTGCCGAGTTGGCCGCGGCTGCCGGCACCGTCAACCGGATGCTCGTCGCCGGGGAGTTGGCCCCACGCGGCATGGTACGGATGCCGCTGTCGGCGGTCGCCGAGGCGCACCGGATGATCGAGCAGGGTGAGCTGCGCGGACGGCGGGTCGTCATCACGCCGTGAGCTGGCGCGTGGTGCGCGTCGTCACGGTCCGAGAGTCGTGTCGAGCATCTCGACGAGGTGTTCGGCCGCCGCCGCCGTGTCGTAGTCGGGGTCGTGGAGTTGCTCGGCGACGATCGCGTCGATGCCCCCACCGACGATGATCGCCGTGGTGCGTACGTCGATGTCGCCGCTGCCGCCACGGGCGATCCGGGCCGCGTCGATGAGTTCGGCCAGGGGGCGCCAACGGGCGGCCGGATCGTGGTCGCCGTCGTCGTGGACCATCGCCTCGATGATCATGCGAGTGTGTCGGGGATGCTCCCGCAGGTGCCCGACCATCGACCTGACGTACGCGGCGGGCCGGTTCGCGGTGTCGGCGGCCTCGACCGCACCGGCGACGTCTGCGACGAGGGCGGCGAGGGCGTGTTCGTGTGCGGCGCGTACGACGGCGGCCTTGGTGGGGAAGTGGTAAAGCACGGCGGCCTTGGTGATGCCGGCGCGTTCGGCGATGGCGGCCAGTGAGGCGCCCGCGTAGCCCCGGTCGGCGACCAACTCGATGGTGACCTCGATCAGTTGGGCGCGGCGGGCGCGTTCGATCAGGGTCGGTTCCGCCGTCGCGCCTTCTCGTCTCCTTGTCACCCGCCAGATTCTACCGTACGGTCGAAAAATCTACCGATCGGTTAGGAGTGTGTCGTGCGGACCAGGCTGATGAAGGCTCTCAACCGGCTGAGGCCCAGGTCACGATGGCTGCGTCTGGTCCTGGCCGGGCTCGCACTTATCGCGCTGGTGGCCACCTTCGCCCTTCGCCAGCCCGCGCCGATCGGCCACTGGGACAGCGCCGACGGGCAGGACCGGTTCCTCCGGGCCTACACCGAGGCCTTCGCCGCCCTGCCCGACCCGACGGAGACCTTCGACGTACGTACCGACTACGGCATCGTGCGCGTCTACCGCTTCGCCGGCACCGGCGCGGACGACGGCGGTACGAGCACCCCGTTGCTGCTGCTGCCCGGGCGCGCCTCGGGCACGCCGGTCTGGGCTGACAACGTGCCCCTGCTGCTGCCCATCGGCGACGTCTACACCGTCGACCTGCTCGGCGAGCCGGGCATGAGCGTGCAGAATCGCCCGATCGACAGCGACGAGGCGCAGGCCGAGTGGTTGCACCAGACCCTCCAGGCGCTCCCACCGGACGAGTTCCACCTGGTCGGTCTCTCGATCGGTGGCTGGACCGCGGTCAACCTCGCCCTGCACAGACCGGACCACATCGCGTCGATGACCGTCATCGACGCGGTGTACGTCTTCGCCGACATGCCGTTCGGCACGATCGTGCGCTCCATCCCGGCCGCGTTGCCCTGGCTGCCGAGATCGTGGCGGGACAGCTTCAACTCGTACACCGCTGGCGGGGCGCCGGTCGAGGACGAGCCGGTCGCCGACATGATCGAAGCCGGCATGCAGCACTACAAGCTCCGGCTGCCGCCGCCCACGCGGATCAGCGAGGAACGCCTCCGTCGACTCGACCTGCCGGTCCTGGCGATCATCGCTGGTGAATCGGTGATGCACGACCCGCAGCAGGCCGTCGAGACCGCCCGCCGGACCCTGCCCCGGGGCACGGTCCGGCTCTACCCGGGTGCTTCCCATGCCGTCAACGGCGAGCAGCCCGAACGGATCGCCGCCGATATCGCCGGTTTCGTCGAGGAGGCTGTCTGACCACCGCTGATCGAGGCCGGGCGGGTCCGACGGTCAGAAGAGGGTGGTGGGCTCGACCGGGATCGGTTCCGGCAGCGGTGCCAGCTGCGGTACGCGGGCGCGTACCTCGTCGTGGAAGCGGCGGGCCAGGGTCGGCGCGTCGGCGTTGTCCGGGGTGTGGATGAAAACGGTAGGCGACCGGCCCTCGCGCAGCCACTCCGCGGTCACGTCCACCCACCGCCGCCAGCCCTCGACGGTGCGCGCGGGGTCGTCGCGACCGAGGTAACGGACGATCGGCCGGGCGGTGAGCGCGACCGTACGCGGCGGCATCCTGGGCTTCTTCGTCCAGGCGTCCCGCTCGGCGTCGCTGGTCGGCGGTTCGGTGAAGAACGCCGTGGTGTCGAACGGGATCCACTCGGCGTCCGTCTCCGCCAGGGTCGTCTCCAGCAGCCGGGTCGCCCGGGGGTCGGTGAAGAAGGCCGGGTCGCGCACCTCCACGGCGGGTCGGTGGGCGGCGGGCAGGCGGCGCAGGAAACGGGCGAGCGTGGGTACGTCGTCCGGGCCGAAGGAGCCGGGCAACTGGACCCAGAGGGCGTACGCCCGGGAGCCGAGTGGCTCGATCGCGTCGAGGAAGGCGCGCATCGGCCTGTCCACGTCGGTGAGGCGGCGTTCGTGGGTGACCACCTTCGGCAGCTTGACGACGAAGCGAAAATCGGGTCCGGTCTGCTCCGCCCACGAGGCGACCGTCTCGCGGGCCGGGGTGGCGTAGAAGGTGGTGTTGCCCTCGACCGCGTCGCACCAGCCGGCGTAGTGCCGTAGCCGTTCCTGCGCCGGCAGCGGATGGGGGAGCAGCCGCCCCTGCCACGACCGGTGGGTCCACATCGCACACCCGACGTGCAGTCGCATGGCCACGGCGGCCCCTCCAGCCTCGCGGTACACCGCAGTCGTTCCCGCTGAGCAGCGGGCGATCGGACGTACCGTATCCGGAGGGCGGTTGCCGGACGGCGGGCGGGCGTCGGAACGACCCCAGGCGGGTCGCCCGACGCCGCCCCGCGCCGTCACCGGCCGGGCTGGTCGCGTCCGACGGCGTCGTCCGACGTGCGGTCGGCGATGAAGTCGAGCACGCGCGTGTTGACCAGCTCGGGACGCTCCAGCGAGAGACCGTGGCCGGCACCGCGCACCATCTCCGCCCGCACCGACGGGATCAGCGTCTGGGCCCGGGCCACCGCCTGCCGTGGTCGTAGCAGCGAACTGCGCTCGGCCACCAGGAGCAGCACCGGTACCCGGATCGCCCGCAGCTCGTCGTCGTCGAACCGGCGGGCCGCGGGACGCCGGGTCCGCCAGTGCCGCGCGGCGATCATGACGGGGGCCAGCTGCTCGGCAGACTCGATGAGCGCGTGGTTGGCCAGCCGGTGGGCGAACCAGGCCCGGGTGCGGCGCGGCGCCAACGTGGCCAGGGCACCCGCGAGGACGTTGGCGTAGAACTTGACCGGGACCTTCTGGAGGCCGCCCGGGTCGAGCAGGGTGACCGACGCCAACCTTTCCGGTCGGTGCACGGCCGCGGCCAGCGCCAGGAAGCCGCCGTACGACATCCCGACCAGGTGGACGCCGCTCAGGTCGAGGGCGGCGAGCGTCTCGTCGAGCCAGGCGGCGCTCTCGGTCGAGCCCACCACCGGACGCCGTTGCACGCTGCGTCCCGGGTCGTCGATGGTGTCCAGTGCGTAGACCGGGTGGTGCTTGCCGAGCGCGGCGACCTGCGGATACCAGTTCGAGGAGTTGCCCTGGGCGCCGTGCAGCAGCACCACAGGTGCGCCAGGCCCGGCACCGTGGCGATGCACGTGGACGGTGCCGAAGCCCGTCTCGACGTCGAACTCCTGTCGGGGCTGCGGCCAGGACCGCATCGCCACGTCGTACGCCTGGAGGAATCTCTCTCGCGCCTGGTCGTTGACGAACCGTCCGACGCCGGGATCTCTGGTGGCTGTCACCGGGCCTCCCCTCTGCGTTTTGGTAGTACGATCGTACAGTACAGTCGTACTACCAAAGCGGGAAGGGTGATGTGGCGCATGCCGAAGCTGGCCGACCACGAGGAACGGCGGGCCCTGATCGTCGCCGCGCTCCTGCGCATCGCGGCGAGTCGAGGTCTGCACGCCGCGAGCATGCGGACGGTCGCGGCCGAGGCGGGCGTCTCGGTCAGCACCGTGCAGTACTACTTCCACACCAAGGAGCAACTGCTCTTCGCGGGGCTGCAACACCAGGCCGAGGCGGTCGGCCGGCGGATCGAGGCCGGGCTGGAGGCCAGCGCGACAGCCGGTGTCCGCGACCGCCTGTACGCCTGGTTGGTGCAGCTCATCCCCGTCGACGAGCAGCAACGCGCCTCGTACACCGTCTTCGCCGCCTACCACGCCCTGGCCCTGACCGATCCGGCGTTGGCCGAGCTCTCCTACACCCGAGGTTCCGGGGAGCTGGAGAACGTGCTCCGTGCGCTGCTGGCCGACGGGCAGCAGGCCGGTGAGCTTTCCTCGGCCCGGGACGTCGGTGCCGAGGCGGGCAACCTGCTGGCGCTGGCGACCGGCCTGGCCGACAGCGTGATGGCGAACATGCGCGGGGCGGAGGCCGCGATCGCCCTGTTGCACTATCAGCTGGACCAGTTGTTCGACGCCTGACTCTCCGGTCGGCGGCGACAAGCAAGCGCGTCTGCGGAGGCTCAGCCGGCGGCGGTGCGGTCGACGGTGACGGAGGAGACGCCGCCGGTGGCGTCGATGTCGTAACGGTCCGTCGTGGAGTTCCACTCCGGCGGGGTGAAAATCGTTCCGCCAGCCACCCCCGAGTGGGTGGTGCCGTCGACGGTGACCGAACCGGCGCCGCCACCGGCGCGTACCTGCACGGGAGCGTCCCCGGCCAGGTGGACGACGACCTGGCTCGCCCCGCCGCCGAGCACTGTCCGCTGCGTCCCCTCCGGTGCGGGCAGCGTCAGTTCGATCCGGTTCGCTCCGGCGGTGAACTCGACGTCGCCGACCCGCGCGCCGCGCAGGTCGAGGTGCTGTTCCTTGGCCCCGCCGTTGATCCGGACGTGCCAGCGGACCGACTCGGCAAGCACCACCTCCACCACCGCCGGGCCGTCCCGGTCGGTGCCGCGCAGGCTGGTCAGCAGGCTCCCGTCGGTGAGCGAGACCGCAGGCCGGACGCTCGCGTCGCGAGGGGTGGAGACCCGGTACGCGTCCTCGCCGAGGTCGGCGGTGCCTATCCGGACCACATCGGCGCCGTCGAGCAGCACGAAGGTGGCCTCCCGCAGGTCGCCGGCGGCTCCGGTGACGACGTGCCCGTTGCGGCCGTCGCCGCGGACCGTCACCCAGGTCCAGGTGGCCACCACCACGACCACCACGACCAGCAGGATCGCCCCGAGCCACCACCACAATCGCCGCCCGCCGGCGGACTGAGTGTTCTCCACGTCGCCTCCCGCACATCGATGACCGCAGGGGTTACTACCCGCCTGTCACCGACTCTTACGCGCGGGACGCCCGGCGGGCTCACCGCGGGCAGCGCCCGACGTGCTTGCGGGCGCTGCCCGGTCCCCGCGGCGACCCGGGTCTCGTGGCGGGGGTGACGTCAGGCGCGGGACCACTTCTGGTTGGGGGTGCCGGCGCAGTCCCACAGTTGCAGCCGGCCGCCGTTGTTCGGGTTGTTGTCGCGTACGTCGACGCAGCGGTTCGCGTTGAGGTTGACCAGGTCGCCCGCGGCGTTGAGGGTGAATCGTTGCGCCGGGTTGCCGTTGCAGGTGACGAGGTTGACCTCGGTGCCGTTGGCCGTCCCGGCCCAGGCCGGGTCCATGCACTTGCCCATCGCGCGGATGGTGCCGTCGGCGGCGAAGGTCCACGCCTGGGCGGCGGTGGTGTTGCAGTCCCAGACCTGCAGCGGCGCTCCGTCGACCGGGTTGGCGCCGGGGATGTCGATGCATCGGCCACTTTGCTGCCCCCGGATCCGGGTGGTGCCGGTGTTGCCGTCCGGCACGTGACCGTAGACCCGGACGTAGTCGACGAGCATCTGCTGCGGGAACTGGGTGCTGCCGTCGGGGTAGCCGGGCCAGTTACCGCCGACGGCCACGTTGAGGATCATGAAGAAGGGGTGGTCGAAGACCCAGCGGTTACCGCCGAGCCGGCTCGGGTCGACCCGGAAGAACTCCGACCCGTCGAGGTACCAGCGGATGATGTTCGGCTCCCAGTCCACCCGGTAGGTGTGGAAGGTGTCGGCAAGCGGCTGCCCGATGGTGCGGCTGCCGGTGATCCCGCCGCCGCCGGAGTAGCCGGGCCCGTGGATGGTGCCGTGCACGGTGTTCGGCTCCCGCCCGACGTTCTCCATGATGTCGATCTCGCCGGAGGCCGGCCAGCCGACGTCGCCGAAGTCCCGCCCGAGCATCCAGAACGCCGGCCAGATGCCCTGCCCACGCGGGATCTTGATGCGCGCCTCGAACCGGCCGTACGCCTGGCTGAAGGTGGCCGCGGTCAGCAGCCGGGCCGAGGTGTACTCACACCGGCCGTAGTGGCACTGGTAGTTGGCCGGATTCTCCCGGCGGGCGGTGATGACCAGGTTGCCCTGACCGTCGTGCACCGCGTTGCTGGTGCTGTTGGTGTAGTACTGCCGTTCGTTGTTGCCCCAGCCGTGGCCGCCGATGTCGAAGCGCCACTTGGACTGGTCGACCGGGGTGCCGGCCGGCGAGTTGAACTCGTCCTGCCAGGTGATCCCGCCGATCGCGGCGGCGGCTGGTGCGGACTGCACGGGTAGCAGGAGCGCGCTGGTGACGAGGGCCGCGCCCAGGGCGGCGGCTGCCCGCCGGAGGCTGCGGGAGATGGCGTACACGATCGGATCTCCTCGGGGGTGGAGGGACGGATGCGCTGGCGAGGCGGGTGGAGAGCGCTCTCCAAATCCGAGTCTGTCGATTTTGGAAGAATTAGTCAAGGTTGTTAACAACGATCATCGGCATAGTGGCGCTGCGCGTGTTCGTCAACCCGCGGTTGACGCAGGCCAATCGTCAACCTAAGGTTGACGCATGACTGAACCCGTGCAGATGAACAACCCGGTCCGGCTCGACGACCTGATCCAGGCCATCAAGCGGGCCCACTCCGACGCCCTTGATCAACTGACCGACGCGGTGATGGTGGCCGATCACATCGGTGACGTGGCCGACCATCTGATCGGCCACTTCGTGGACCAGGCCCGGCGCTCCGGAGCGTCCTGGACCGAGATCGGCCGCAGCATGGGGGTGAGCAAGCAGGCCGCCCAGAAGCGCTTCGTCGGCGCGGCGATGGACCCTCAGGAGGGCTTCCAGCGGTTCACCCCGCGCGCCCGCAACGTGGTGATGGCCTCTCAGAATGAGGCGAAGGCCGCAGGTAACGCCGAGATCACCCCGGCGCACCTGGTGCTCGGCCTGCTGGCCGAACCGGAGGCGCTGGCCGCCAAGGCGTTGGCCGCCAGTGGTGTGTCGGTCGACGCCGTGCGCGAGGCCGCCACGGCGGCGCTGCCGCCATCCTCGGACGAGGTCCCGGACCTGATTCCATACGACACCGCCGGCAAGAAGGCGTTGGAGTTGACCTTCCGTGAGGCGCTGCGGCTCGGGCACAACTACATCGGCACCGAGCACATCCTGCTGGCCCTGCTGGAGCAGGAGAACGGCGAGGGTGTGCTCACCGGCCTCGGTGTGGACAAGGTCGCCGTCGAGGCGAACATCGCGGCGGCCCTGGCCAAACTGCGGACGTTCGAATAGCCGATCAGGGCTCGACGGGGAAGCCGTACCGGGCGGCGTGCTCCGGGTCGGCCGGATCGATCTGGCGCAACCCGGCGTCGGCGAGGCGCTTGTTCACCTCGTCGAGCCGCTCGCGCACCAACCGGGACTCCTCCTCGGTGACCCGCCCCCGGTGCGGCCGGCCCGCGTGCTCGATCGTGCCGTAGTCGACCTTCTCGGCGCTGCGTCGTGCCTTTGGCGGGCGTACCCGCTCGGCGGTCTTCAGCAACTGCGCCATCGGCACGTCGGTGGCCATCGCGTCGAACTCGCTCGCGGTCAGCACCACCCGACGTGGCTCGCCGTGGCCGTGCCGGTCGTGGATCTCGACCACCGCCACGTCCAGCGCCGCGTCGTCGATGCTCTCCACCTCCACCGGAGTGGCGTCCAGTTGCACGGGCCCGGCCACCAGGTCAGGGTGCTCGAGAACGACGATGCGAACGGCCTCGTCGTCGGCACCCAGCACCGTGCCGCTGAAGTCGGAGACGTGGATCGTCTTCTTGCCCATGGATGTGCCAGCTCCCGTCGTGACCGTCGAAGGACCAGCAGACGTTACCCGACAGGTGTGCGAAAGCGCGCGGTGGCTCGCCGCCCTACAGCCTGGTGTGTCAGTGCGGGTTCAGGTGGTGCCGAACGGGGCCGGCGGGCAGGCTGTTCAGCTCGCACCAGGAGAGCGTGCCGGGGCGGGTCCGGTGACCGCGGTACGCCGCCTGGGCCGGAAAGCGGCCGGTGAGCCGGTGGTTGCGCCAGGCGCGCTCGGGGTCCTGCTGATCACGGTCCTGCGGCTGTTTCTGCATGCCCCCACCGTTCCAAATAATGTTGTCCATGTATGGAAATGGATATGACGGTCGATAGATCGTTAAGGTTCCCCGGATCGGACCCACCTACGCCCCGAATCGACCGCGTCGTCGTACGGTGAGCGGCGTCGGCGGTGACGGACCGGGAGGCGTTGATGCTCGATCGGCGGCTGCACCTGCACCTGGCGACCTGGCTGGGACAGTGGCCGGCCGGCCCGGGTCTGCACGTGGTCGGGTCCGGGCGGCGCACCCGACCCGCGTGGGACGGTCGGCCGCGCCCCGCCATCGCGGTCCACGCCGGGGCCAGCGGCGTGCTCTCCGTGGCGCCCGATCGGATCGCGGCCGTTCGTGAGCTGGCGCGGCGCCCGGACGGTCTGCTGAGCGCGTTGCCGGCGGCGGTCGGCTATCCGGGTTGGGCGGTGCACGACGACGTGTTCCGGTGGAGTGTGGCGCCGACGGCACTGCCGGACGTCGGTGAGTGGGTGCCGCCCACCACCGCCGGCCTGCCCTCCTGGCTGCGGCTGTTCGACCGGTCGGTGCTCATCGTGCGCGACCAGCGGGGCCGCTACCTGGCCGGCGTCGGCATCAAACGGCATGACCGGCACGGACACGAGTTGGCGGTGGGCACCGTCCCGGCGGCTCGCGGACGCGGGCTGGCCCGGCGGCTGGTGGCCCAGGCTGCCCGCCGAGTGCTCGACGACGGCGCTGTCCCCACCTACCTGCACGACCGGCGCAACGGCGCGTCGGCGCGGGTGGCGGAGGCCGCTGGATTCCCCGACCGCGGCTGGCGGTCCTACGGCGTCTACCCGAACTGAACACCGACCGGCAGAGCGCGGACCGTGGATCCCGGGCCGGATCCACGGTCCGCAGCCTCCCCCCAGGTCCGCGTGAGGCTCAATGCCGATCACGCTACGTATGCAGAACCCGCTCGGCAAGTTGTCGCCGCCGTCTCGTTGCTGTCCAATTGCGGACTTGACCTGGTCAGAAGCGTGTTCTCCCGCTCAGCCCGCTCAGTGACGCAGGGTGTGAATCAGGCTGACGACCTGTTGCGTCACCGGCCGCAGCACGCGCAGTCGTGACAGCCTCACCAGTCGGTCGACGAGCGGCACCGCGCCGTCGATCAGTTGCCGGGTCCGGGCCTGTCCCGGCGAGCGGTCGTAGACCCAGAAGAGCACCACGCCCATGTAGGCGAGCCAGAGCAGCTCGGGCAGCTGGGGACGCAGCTCCGCGTCGACCTTGGCGGTGGAGCCGGCGAGCACGTCGGCGTAGAGGCCGATGGACGCCTCGCGGGGACCGGAGGACTCCGCGGAGAAGGGGCTCAGCGGGGAGGTCGGTTCCGCAGCGGTCTTGAAGAAGCTCGCGGCGAACTCGTGTGACGGGGTCAGCACGTCGATACCCGCGTGCAGCACCCCGGCCAGCCGGGCGGCGAAGTCGGATTCGCGTTCGAGCACCGGCTGGGCCGCCGTTCGATGCTCCGTCTGCGTCCGGGCGTAGAACTCCTGGATCAGGTGTTCCTTCGACTGGAAGTAGTAGTAGGCGTTGCCGACCGCGACGCCGGCCTCCGTCGCGATGGCGCGCATGGTGGTGCGGGCGTAACCGCGTTCGCGGAACAACCGCATCGCGGTCTCCAGGATCAGCTGCCGTGTCTGCTCGCCCCGGGCGGTCGCCGCCTCACCCGCAGCGGTCGTCGGCACAGTCTGGTCGGTCATTCCGGTCACCGTATCCCGCCGCACCGTCGGTCGGCTCCGGCGACGGTTCCCGGACCCGTTCGCGTACCGCCGACGCGGCGGCCACCACCCGTCGGGCCAGCGGCAGCAGGTGGGGGCGGGCGAGGCGCTGGGCCGTCTCCCGGTGGTCGGCCAGCGCCCACAGGCACGCGAACCAGGCACCGTCGCCCGCGTACACCTCGCCGGTGTCGGCGATCACCGTGAGGTCGCGCAGCGTGGCGTCGTGGTCCAGGCTCGGAAAGCGCAGCCGGGCAGCCGCCGACCCGGCCGGCACGAACTCCAGCGGTACGAGCTGCGGGCGCGACGACAGCCAGCCGCGCGCGGCCCGGCACAGTGGGCAGTGCGCGTCGTAGAGGACGGTGAGGCTGCGGAGGCCACCACCCCCGTGCGCGGTGGCATCCGGCAGTCCCTCCATCCCGCCCCGGCCCGGTGTGGTCATCGGGCCGGCGGCGCGGCCGGGGTCGGTGGGTCGGCCTGGCCCTGCCCGGCCGGCGGGGCACCCTGTCCAGGTGCGCCCGGCCCGGGCGACACCTGTGGGTAGGCGTGCTGAACCGGCAGTCGGCCGACCGGGGCCAGTGGTGGGTGGGTGGCGAGCTGGCGCAGCCGGTTCCGCCGGTAGCGGCCCAGGGCGAAGACGTTGAAGAAGTGCAGCGCGCCGAGGACCAGCAGCACCAGACCGACCTTCAGCGAGAGTTCCTCCATGGCGACGCTGGTGGAGCCGACGGGCTCGGAGTGCCGCATCGCCACCGTGACGTAGCCGAGGTTGAGGAGATAGAAGCCGACCACGAGGAGATTGTTCACCGCCCGCGCCAGGCGTTCGTCGGCGAACACCTCGTCGAGGAAGACCATGCCGTTGCGAGTGAGCGCCCGCGCCACCCAGACGGTCAGACCGATGCTGATCGTCAGGTAGACCAGGTACATCCAGACCTTGATGTCCATGCGTCGACCCAATCTTGAACGCGTTCAACTTGATGGACGTCAGCGTACGACATAAGTTGAACGCGTTCAAGATGGAGCGTCGGCTCAGCGGGCCAGGCCGAGCACCTCGGCGGCGGCGCGGCCGTTGGCGTGGCTCGCGCCGTACGTGGTGACGAAGGCCCGCACCGCGTCGGGCCGCCAGGTGGCCGGCCAGCCCATCTCGACCACTGCCACCGGATGCGTGGCGGCCAGCGCGTTGGCCAGCTCCGGGCCGCCGGGCAGCCGGTGCAGGTGGCGGGCAACCAGGACGACCGGCCGGTCACCGGCGCGCTGGCGCAGGTCGGCGGGGTCCGTCTCGGCGGCCACCACCCGGATCTGCTCGGTGCCGCCCAGGTGCGGGCCGAGCCCCCACGGCACCCGGCCCTCGGCGATGGTGGAGTCGGCGTGCAGCTGCACCACGAGCGACCGGTCCAGTCCGGTCGGCACGCCCTCCACCCGCACGGCTCGGCGGGCTGCCGCGTACCCGAGGTCGGTGGGGGTGGCGGTGGTGCGGTCGGCGGTCCGGGTCCAGGCGGCGAGGTCCGCGCTGCGACCGGCGGCCTGTTCGACGCGGGTTCGCTCCAGCCGACCGTCGCCGAGCGCGGCCACGATCTCGGCGGCGACCCGCTCGACCAGGTCGGCGTCGACCTTGGCCCCGATGCAGAGCAGATCGGCGCCGGCGGCGAGGGCGCGTACCGCGCCGGGGGCGATGCCGCCGGCGGCCAGGGCTGCGCCCTTCATCTCCAGCGCGTCGGTGACGATGACGCCGTCGAAGCCGTACTCGTGGCGCAGCAGGTCCACAAGCGCGGCCCGGCTGAACGTGGCGGGCCCGTCCCCGGTCAGCGCGGGTACCCGGATGTGCGCGGTCATCACCGCCTTCGTCCCGGCGGTGACCACCGCGGCGAACGGCGGCAGATCCCGCTGGCGCAGCAGGTCGGGTGCGGCGTCCACGGTGGGCAGTTCGTGGTGGGAGTCCGCCACGGTCGCCCCGTGGCCGGGGAAGTGCTTGGCGCAGGCCGCCACCCCGGCGGCCTGGAGCCCGGCGGTCGCGGCGGCGGCGTGCGCGGCGACGCTGACCGGGTCGGCGCCGAAGGACCGGGTGCCGATGATCGGGTTGTCGTCGACGGTGTTCACGTCGACCGTGGGCGCCAGGTCGAGGGTGATGCCCAGGCCGGCCAGCTCGGCGCCGATGGCCTGGTAGACCTGCCGGGTCAGCGCCACGTCGCCCACCGCGCCGAGCGCGGCGTTGCCCGGGTACGGGCTGCCGGTGGCGTGTGCCAGTCGGGTGACGTCGCCGCCCTCCTCGTCGATGGCGATCAGTACATCGGACCGGCCGCTCCGCAACGCCGCGGTACTCGCCGACACCTGGGCCGGGCCGTGGACGTTGCTGCCGAACAGGGTGTGTCCGGCGAGCCCGTCGGCGACCAGGTCGACGGCCCACTCGGGCGGAACCGGCCCCGGGTACGCGGCCAGCAGGGTGCCCAACGCCAGCCGGCGCAGTCCTGGATCCTGCCCCACGTGCTCTCCTCTCGATGCCGGCCGGCGCGGATCTCGTACCGGGTCGGCGGAGGGTCGGGTTCCCGCGTGGCCGATACGCTACGGCTTACCCGTTCGCCTGTCGGTTCACAGTTCTACAGATCGTACAGTTAGCAAAGTTAACTAATACTTGAGGACAGATGGCATGAGTGCGACCCGGCTGCCCGGCACCCCACGTCTGTTGCGGGCCCTCAACGACCGCGCGGCGCTGGAACTGCTGCTGGAGCAGGGGCCACTGACCCGGGCCCGGATCGGCGAGCTGACCGGCCTCTCCAAGGTCACCGCCTCGCAACTGGTGGAGCGGCTGGAGGAACGCGGACTGGTCGCCCGCGTCGGCGAGCAGGCCGGCGGGCGAGGCCCGAACGCGCAGCTCTACGCCGTACGCCCCGGCAGCGCACACGTGATCGGCGTCGACGTCGGTCCGGAGCGGGTGGTGGCCGCCTGCGCCGACATCACCGGTGCGGTCATCGGCCGGGTCGAGCAGTCCACCCAGGACACCGACGACCCGGTAGGCGTGGTGCACAACGCGGTGGTCCGGGTGGCCGGCAGCGCCGGGGCACAGCTGTCGAGCGTACGCCGGATCGTGCTCGGCACCCCCGGCCTGGTCGACCCGGGCACCGGCGACATCACCTTCGCGTACAACCTGCCCCGCTGGCATCGTGGTCTGCTCGCCGCGTTGCGGGACGACCTGGACACCCCGGTCGTCTTCGAGAACGACGTCAACCTGGCCGCGGTGGCCGAAGCGCAGTCCGGTGCGGCGCAGGGCCTGGCGGACTTCGTCCTGGTCTGGGTCGGTGCCGGCGTCGGTCTGGCGATCATGTTGGGCGGGCGGCTGCACCACGGCAGCAGCGGTGCGGCCGGTGAGATCGGCTACCTGCCGGTACCCGGCGCACCCATCCCGCGCGACGTTTCGCGCCGGGCGAAGCCGGCCTTCCAGCAGTTGGCCGGCGCCGACGCGATCCGCGCCCTGGCCCGGGAACACGGCTACCCCGACGTCGCCGCCGACGCGGTCCGGGCCGCGATCGCGGCCGGCACCTCGGGTGAGCCGATGCTCGACGAGGTGGCCCGCCGGCTCGCCCTCGGCGTGGCGAGCACCTGCGTGGTGCTCGACCCGCCGCTCGTGGTGCTCGCCGGGGAGGTGGGGCAGGCCGGCGGGGCGGCCCTGGCCGAGCGGGTGCAGCGCGAGGTCGCCGCGATCACCCTGGTGCGCCCCCGGGTGGTACCCACCGGTCTGACCGAGGAGCCGATCCTGCACGGTGCCCTCCGCACCGCCCTGGACGCCGTCCGCGACGAGGTCTTCGGCTCGACAGTCGGCTGACCCCACGCGGGGTCAGATCAGGTCGCGGCGTCGGAAGAGGGCGAAGGCGGCGGCGCTGAGGCCGGCGGTGAGCAGCAGCAGCACCGCCAGCGCCGGCTGCCAGGTCAGCGTGTAGCTGCCGTCGCAGTAGCCGTCGGTGACGGTCCGGCAGGCGGTGCTGTCCCAGAATCTGACCTCGCCGGCCAGCCACGCGCCGACGTAGCTGGCGAGCATGAGCTGGTCGGGTCGGGCCACCTCGAGGATCTGCAACACGATCCGCCCACCCAGCTCCCACACCACCAGGTACGCGGCCACCGCGCCGAGCGCCGCCGCGGTGTGCCGCCCCATCGTCGCGATGGCGAAGCCGGTCGCCGCCGCGAGCAGCACCAGCGTCAAGCCACGACCCCAGATCGCGCCCAACTCGGCCCAGAAGGCCACGTTTGTCGGCCCGGGATAGCCGGCGACCTGCGCGATGACCCAGAAGGTGACGAGATAGGCGAGGGTGGCGAGCACCGACACCGTCAGCACCGCGCCGAGCAGCGTGCCGAGCTTGGCCCCGAGCACGGTCAGCCGGCGGGGTCGCCACAGCAGCAGGTTGACCACTCCGCCGGAGTTCAGGTCGGCGCCGATGTACGAGGCGCCGACCAGGAACCCGAAGAGCACCAGGTACGCCACCAGGAAGTAGAGCAGCGGCTCGGCCTGCCGGGTGAAGGTGAACACCCCGGTCAGGTAGTCGGCGGCCACCGGCAACCGGTCCCGCAGCGCCGGATCCAGCTCGGAGCAGTCCGGCGGCAGGTAGAAACCTTCGTCGTCGGGGAGCGGCTCGCCCCGATCCCGGGCCAGACACCGCTCGTGCTGCAACTCCAGGCCGCGCAGGTTGGCGGCGGCCTGCCGCTGCGCCTCGGCCAGCTCGACGGCGGAGGGTTGGTGCGACCCGGCCAGCGTGGTCGCCGCGGTCACCCCGAACGCCAGCATCAGCAGCACGATCATCAGCTGGACGAAGCGGCGGGAGCCGAGCCGCTCCACCTCGGCACGGATCAGGTTCACGCGTCCACTCCCCGCATCCCGAGATCGATCTCCTGGTCGGCGGCCGGATCGCCGGGCGGTGCCGAGCCGTCCACCCGCCGGGGCACCCCCGGGTGCGCCGGGGTACCGGTCAGCTCCAGGAAGACGCTCTCCAGATCCGGCCGCAGCGGCGTCAGCTCGCGTACCCAGACCCCCTGCTCGCCCAGCGTCCGGCTGACCGCGGTCGGATCCGGCACCCCACTGACCACCAGATGGTCGGGGTGCCCGGTGACGGTCAGCCCGGCGGCCAGCAACAGCTCCTCGGCCCGGGCCAGGTCGTCGGCGCGGACCAGGTGCTCGTTGTGGTCGAAGCCGGCGAGCACCTCCGCCACCGGGCCCGCCGCCACCCGCCGGCCCTGCGAGATGATCGTGACGTGGTCGCAGATCAGCTGGATCTCGGCCAGGATGTGGCTGGAGAGCAGCACCGTCACGCCGTTGGCGGCCAGCGCGCGTACGAGATCCCGCATCTCGCGGATGCCCGCCGGGTCGAGCCCGTTCGCCGGCTCGTCAAGTATCAGCAGCTCGGGTCGCTTGAGCAGGGCCGAGGCCACCGCCAGTCGCTGCTTCATGCCCAGCGAGTAGCCCTTGACCCGCTCGTCGCCCCGGTCGGCCAGCCCGACCTGCTCCAGCACCTCGTCGACCCGGGCGACCGGCACGCCGCCGGCGAGGGCGAGCAGCCGCAGCGTCCGGTAGCCGGTGAAGTTGCCGTAGAACTGGGGGCTCTCCACGATCGCCCCGACCCGGCCGGCGACCTGCGGCAACTGCTCCGGCGCGTTGGCGCCGAGCACCCGCATCCGCCCGTCGTCGGCGCGTACCAGCCCGAGCAGCGCGCGCAGGGTGGTCGTCTTTCCCGACCCGTTGGGCCCGAGGAAGCCGTGCACCTGGCCGGCCTCGACCAGCAGATCGAAGCCGTCGACCGCGACCCGCCGCCCGCGACGCAGGCTGTGGAAGGTCTTCCGGAGACCTTCGATCTCGATGACCCCACTGGTCATGGGCGGTCCTCCGGGTGGGGTGAGCAACGACACGGCGCCTCACCCTACGGCGGCGACGCCCGCCCGTGGGGGCACCTCGGCGGTGCGTGGTTGGATGGGCTGGTGACTGGTGACCTGATCCCTGGCGCCGCCGGCGCCGCACCCGCCCCCTCACCCGTGGACGCGGATCTGGTGGTCAGCCTCGACGGCGTCGCCGTACGCCGGTCCGGCACCGCCCTGCTGCACGACGTCGACTGGCGGGTGGAACTGGACGAACGCTGGGTGGTGCTGGGGCCAAACGGTGCCGGCAAGACCACCCTGCTCAACATCGCCTCCGGACGCCTGCACCCGACCACCGGCACCGCGCACGTGCTGGGTGAGCGGATCGGCCGCACCGACGTCATGGAGTTGCGGACCCGGATCGGCCTGTCCACCGCCGCGCTGGCCGAGCGGTTGCCCGCTCAGGAGCGGGTCGTCGACGTGGTGATGACCGCCGCCTGGTCGGTGGTCGGCCGGTGGCGGGAGAGCTACGACCCGGCCGACGAGGCCCGCGCCCGGGCGTTGCTCGACCAACTGGGCGTCAGCGGGTTGGCCGACCGGGCGTACGGCACCCTGTCGGAGGGGGAGCGCAAGCGGACCCAGATCGCCCGGGCGCTGATGACCGATCCGGAGCTGCTGCTGCTCGACGAGCCGGCGGCCGGGCTGGACCTGGGCGGCCGGGAGGACCTGGTCGCCCGCCTGGCCGACCTGGCGCACGATCCGGACGCTCCGGCGTTGGTGCTGGTCACCCACCACGTCGAGGAGATTCCCCCCGGTTTCACCCACGCGCTGCTGTTGCGTGACGGGGCCGTGATGGCGCAGGGGCTGCTGGACGACACCCTCACCGCCGACAATCTCACAAAGACCTTCGGGCTGCCGCTGCTCGTCGAGCGCAACGGCGACCGCTACACCGCCCGCGCCGCCTGAGGCGACGCCCGCCATCTCCGGGAGGTGCCCGTGCCACAGACCCGCGTCGTGGTGGTGGGCAGCGCCAACATGGACCTGGTCGCCACCGCCGAGGCGCTGCCCCGTCCGGGGGAGACCCGGCTCGGCACCGACTTCGTCACCGTGCCCGGCGGCAAGGGCGCCAACCAGGCCATCGCCGCCGCGAGAGCGGGTGCCGCAAGCGTCTTCCTGGGCGCGATCGGCTCGGACGCCTTCGGGGTGACCCTGCGCGCCCGGATCACCGCCGCCGGGGTCGACACCAGTCAGCTGCGCACCACTTACGGCGCATCCGGGGTGGCCCTGGTCATGGTCAACGCCGAGGGCGAGAACGCGATCCTGGTGACCCCGGGGGCCAACACGTCGCTGACCGACCTGACGGAGACCGAACTCGACGCCGTCCGCGACGCCGATGTGCTGGTCGCGCAGCTGGAGATCCCGGTGGAGACGGTGACCCAGGCGGCGGTTGCGGCCCGCGCCGCCGGGACCCGGGTGGTGCTCAACGCGGCACCGGCCGTGGGGCTTCCGCCGGAGTTGCTCGCCGCCGTGGACGTGCTGGTCGTCAACGAGAACGAGGCGCAGGCGTACACCGGACGGGGTCGGGAGGATCCGCAAGCGCTGCTCGACCTGGTGCCCCGGGCGGTGCTGACCCTCGGCGCTCAGGGCGCCTGGTACGGCGACCGGGACGGCGCGGCGGTGCACGTGCCGGCGGTCACTGTGGACACTGTCGATTCGACGGCCGCCGGCGACGCCTTCACCGGTGCGCTCGCGGTGGCCTGGGGTGAGGGACGCGACCTGGTGGACGCGGTGTGCTGGGCCTCGGCTGCCGGCGCCGCCTGCGTACGCCGGCTCGGTGCCAGCGTCTCGTTGCCGCACCGGGTCGAGATCGACCAGCTCTACGTACCCGCGCCCTGACCGGGTCAGCGCCGCTCTGCCGGGTCGGGCCGGCCCATCCGCCGCCCGTCCGGTACGCCGGTACGGAACGCGCGACGGTACGCCGACGGTGAGGTCCGCATCGCCCGGGTGAAGTGGTGACGGTAGGTCACCGGGGCGTCGAAGCCGACGGCCGTGGCGATCTGCCCGACCGGTGTGTCGGTCGTTTCGAGCAGCGCCAGGCTGGCCCGCACCCGTTGCTCGATCAGCCAGCGGATGGGGCTGGTGCCGGTGGCTCTCGCGAAATGTCGCAGGTAGGTGCGGGTCGACATGTGCGCCTGCCGGGCCAGCCGGGCCACCGTGAGCGGCTCTGTCAGGTGGGCCAGCGCCCAGTCGATGCTGCTGGCGATCCGGTCGTCGTCCGGGTCCGTCGCCACCGGCGCCTCGATGAACTGGGCCTGGCCGCCGTCACGGTGCGGCGGAATCACCAGCCGGCGGGCGACCGCGTTGGCCACGACCGAGCCGTGGTCCCGTCGCACCACGTGCACGCACAGGTCGAGGCCGGCGGCGCTGCCGGCGCTGGTGAGGATGTCCCCGTCGTCGAGATACAGCACGTCGGCGTCGACCGTGACCCGCGGGTACCGGCGGGCCAGCAGGTCGGCGTACCGCCAGTGGGTGGCGGCCCGTCGACCGTCGAGCAGCCCGGCACCGGCCAGCGCGAAGGCGCCTGAACAGATGGACAGCAGCCGGGCGTCGGCCCGGTGGGCCAGGCGTAGCGCCGCGACCAGTTCCGGCGACGGTGTGCCGTGCACATCGGGCACGCCGGGAACGATGACGGTCGCGGCGGCGGCCAGCACGTCGAGGCCGTACGGGCTGTGCAGGCTGGCGCCGCCGAGCAACGGCACGGGGCCCGGTCGCTCGGCGCAGAGCCGCAGGTCGTACCAGGGCACGTCGAGCTCCGGCCGGGGCAGCCCGAAGACCTCCGTGACGATCCCGGTCTCGAAACCCGACATCCCCGGGTACGCGAGCACAGCCACGCTACGGTCACCCGGTCCCATGGCCGGATGTTAGCGGAGTACGGCGTTGTCGCCACTCGCTCCACCGGCCGGCATCGGTCGATGATTCAGGGCATGACCCGAGCTTTCGCCGTACCGGCTGCCGATCCGTCCAACGCTGTCGCCCACTTCCTCGCCCGACTGCGCTTCGAGACCGACGTCGCCGACGTGCACGCCGACCTCACCGCGGTCGTGCCCGACCTGGTCGTGGTCGACTCGCGCGGCGACGCGGCCTGGACGCAGGGCCACCTGCCCGGTGCCGTGCACCTGCCCACCGAACTGATCGCCGAGCGGGCCGCCGAGGCGGTGCCGCCCGGCGCGCGCGTGGTCACCTACTGCTGGGGGCCCGGCTGCGACGGTGCCACCCGGGCCGCGCTGGAGTTCGCCCGACTCGGCTACCCGGTCAAGGAGATGCGCGGCGGCTACGAGTACTGGGTCCGGGAGGGCCTGCCCGTGGTGACCGCCACGGGACCCACCCGCCGGCCGGTGGACGACCTGACCGCCCCACGAACCGCCGTCGCCTGCGACTGTTGACCGCCGGCCGACATCCGGCCTGATCAGTCGGCGTCGTCGTTGAGCTTCTCGCCCCGTCTGCGCAGCATCGACAGGCCGGGGATGCCCGCCACCGCGAGCTTGAGGTCCCGGGTCACGTCGAGCAGGTCGTGCAGGTCCGGGCCGACCCGGTCCAGGGTGGCCAGGATGGGCAGGACGTCGGCGGTGAGGTGCTGCCGCAGCTTCGGCAACTCGTCGACCAGCCGGACCGCCGCGGTCACCTCCTCGTGGCTGAGCTGCTCGACGAAGTGGTTGGCCATCGGCGCAGCCCGCCGCAGCGCAGGTTCGTACGCCTTCAGCAGTTCGGCCGCGGTGGCGGCGGCCTCGGCCGCCGTACCCACGGTCTCGGCGGCTCGCCCGGCCACCGACCCCGCCGACTCCACGACGACGGCCGCTGCCGCGGCCACCTCGGTCGCGGTGTCCACGGCGGCGGTGGCGGCGGCACTGATCACCGCGACCTCGCGGACCGCCACCTCGGCGTCGGTGACCATCTGGTCGGTCCGGTCCAGGGTCTGCTCGACCCGGTCCACCACGCCGTTGATTCGGGCCAGCAGCGCCTCCACCTCGTCGAGCACCGCGAACGCGCGGGCCGGGATGGCGGCGAAGGAAGCGGCCTGGTCGAGGGCGGAACGGGTGAGCCCGAGGACCGCGGTCGGCCGGGGAAGGGGGAGTGCCATGGAATCAAGTGTGCGTCGGGCGGGCCACCACCGCCCGACGACGGCTGTCAACTGTCGCTCTGCTGCTCGACGGCGCGCTGCACCGCGCGGTAGATCTGGCCGAACCGCAGCGCGTCCGGGGTGCGCAGCACCAGCACCTCCTGCCGCCGGTACTGCACCCACAACTCCAGCACCCGGTTGCCGCGCTCGTAGGAGCGGTCCAGCCAGCCGAGGGGAATCTCCAGGAACGGGACGAAAGCGAGCGGAACAATGACGCACGCGGCGAGCACGATCAGCGCCGGCAGCCACTCGCCCCGGTCCTGCGCGGACCAGGCGAGCGAGAGCACACAGATCAGCCCCACCAGTGGAGGCAGCGACAGCAGCAGGACCAGGACGCCCCTACCGATGACCCGCCCGCGTACGGCGAGGGTGGTGCGCCCCTTGGCGTGCCAGACGTAGGTGACCTCGGTGATCGGTATGACGTGCCCACCGGCCCGGATCGCCTCGGAGGTCACCTGCACCGCGTCGTCCCGGTAATAGAGCGCCATCATTAAGCTTAAGCACCGTTGGGCAACCTGGTGCTGTCGTGCGGTCGCTCAGCGTCGACGGGGTGGTATCGGTCGGCCGACCTCCATGGCGCGTTGCACGGCGCGGTAGATCTGCCCGAAGCGCAGCGCGTCCGGGGTGCGGAGCAACTGCACCGGGCGGCCCCGCCAGCGGATCCAGACCTCCCGCTGCCGGCTGCCCCGGGCGTAGGAACGGTCGAGGTGCTCGAAGAGAAAGTCGGCGACCGGCCCGACCGCCAGCCCGACCAGCACGGAGGCCCCGACGATCGCGATCGTGACGGTCGCCGACCGGTCCAGCCGGATGGCCAGCGCGACTCCGGCGGCGGCGGCCACCAGTGGGGCGACCAGGGCGGCACCGATGGCGCCCCGTCCGGCCAGCACTCGCCAGGAGCGGGTGCCGTGCTGGTGCCAGATCTCGCTGATCTCGGCCAGTGGGTAGACCCGGTCCTCGACGGTGACGGCGGCGGAGGTGACCCGCACCGACCGATCGTCGTAGTAGGTGACGGCGGGACGCCTCGCGTCCTGGCCGCGCGTCCGGCCCGGGTGCGGCGACGGCGGCGCGGCTCGGCCAGCGCGCGGCTCGGGTTGGCGAGGGTTCATCGTGCGACTCCCGACTGACGGGGCTGGCACCAGACTACTTACCCCAACGAGGCGGGTCGTAAGGTTGGCACGCGACTTCGACGAGGAAGTGAGGCTCAGCGTGGGCGAGTTCGTGCGGCTGGAGACCCGGGACGGCATCGGCACCATCCGGCTGGAGCGGCCGCCGATGAACGCCCTCAACACCCAGGTGCAGGAGGAGTTGCGCGCCGCCGCCACCGCCGCGACCGCCGACCACGACGTCCGAGCGGTCATCGTGTACGGCGGGGAGAAGGTCTTCGCCGCCGGCGCGGACATCAAGGAGATGGCGGACATGTCCTACGTGGACATGGCCGCGCGGGCCGCCGACCTGTCGAGCGCGCTCGGCGCGATCGCCCGGATCCCCAAGCCCGTCGTCGCCGCGATCACCGGCTACGCCCTCGGCGGCGGCTGCGAACTGGCGCTGGCCTGTGACTGGCGGGTGGTGGCCGAGGACGCCAAGCTCGGGCAGCCCGAGATCAAGCTCGGCATCATCCCCGGCGCGGGGGGCACCCAGCGGCTCGCCCGGCTGGTCGGACCGGCCCGCGCCAAGGATCTGATCATGTCGGGTCGGATGGTGGACGCGCAGGAGGCGCTGCGGATCGGCCTGGCCGACCGGGTCGCCCCGGCGGCCGAGGTGTACGACACCGCGGTGGCGATGGTGCGGCCGTACCTCACCGGTCCGGTGCAGGCGCTGCGGGCGGCGAAGCTTGCCGTCGACGGCGGCCTGGACATGGATCTGAACTCGGGTCTGGCCTGGGAGAGCCAGCTTTTCGCGGGGCTGTTCGCCACCGACGACCGGCGCGAGGGGATGGCGGCCTTCGTGGCGAAGCGGAAGCCGGACTTCACCGGACGCTGAGCGCGTCGAGAATGGTTCACATTCCTTCTACCGGCCAGTAGCGTGTGACTCCGGTCAGGCGACGAGAAGGAGCGGGAATGACGGAGCGGATCGAAGGCCACGGCGGGGAACTCGCCCTCGCGGCGCTGCGCGCGTACGGGGTGCGGGAGATGTTCACCCTCTCCGGCGGGCACGTGTTCCCGCTCTACGATGCCGCGCACAAGACCGATTTCCCGATCTACGACGTGCGGCACGAGCAGTCCGCCGTCTTCGCCGCCGAGGCGGTGGCGAAGCTCCAGCGCCGCCCCGGGCTGGCCGTGCTCACCGCCGGCCCCGGTGTGACAAATGGCATCTCTGGTCTGACCAGTGCTTTCTTCAATGCCTCGCCGGTGCTCGTGCTGGGCGGCCGGGCACCCCAGTTCCGCTGGGGCTCGGGCAGCCTCCAGGAGATGGACCACCTTCCGTTGGTCGCTCCGGTCACCAAGCACGCGGAGACGGTGTTCAGCGCGGACGACATCCCCCGGGCGGTGGCCGCCGCGCTGACCACCGCCCTCACCCCGCACCGGGGGCCGGTGTTCCTCGACTTCCCGCTGGAGGCGGTCTTCTCGGTCGGCGACGCGGAGCTGCCGGCCGGGCCGCAGCTCAGCCCGCTCGAAGCCGACCCCGACGAGGTGGCCCGCGCCGCCGCGCTGATCGCCGGCGCGGCCCGTCCGGTGATCATCGCCGGGTCGGACGTCTGGACCGGTGACGCCGTCGACGAGCTGCGTGCCGCGGCCGAGGCGCTCACCGTGCCGGTCTTCACCAACGGCATGGGTCGGGGCGCCCTGCCGCCGGAGCACCCGCTGGCCTTCGCCAAGGCCCGTCGGGTTGCCCTGTCCAACGCCGACGTGGTCGTGGTGATCGGCACCCCGTTGGACTTCCGGCTCTCCTTCGGCGACTTCGGCGAGGCTCAGGTGGTGCACATCGTCGACGCGCCCAGCCAGCGCGCCGGTCACGTACAGCCCGCCGTCGCCCCCGCCGGTGACCTGCGCGGCATCCTCACCGCCCTGGCCGAGCACCCCGGCGACCGCGTCGATCACGACGACTGGGTCGCCCAGTTGCGGACGGCGGAAGACGCCGCCAAGGCCCGTGACGCCGAGGAGATGGCGGCCGAGACCGACCCGATCCGTCCGGCCCGGATCTACGGCGAGCTGCGCAAGGTGCTCGCCCGCGACGCGGTCACCATCGGCGACGGCGGCGACTTCGTCTCGTACGCGGGGCGGTACCTGGAGCCGGCCCAGCCCGGCACCTGGCTCGACCCCGGCCCGTACGGCTGCCTCGGCACCGGCATGGGCTACGCGATGGGCGCCCGGGTCACCCACCCGGACCGGCAGGTCTGCGTGCTGATGGGCGACGGGGCGGCCGGCTTCTCGCTGATGGACGTGGAGTCGCTGGCCCGGCAGAAACTGCCGGTGGTCATCGTGGTCGGCAACAACGGCATCTGGGGCCTGGAGAAGCACCCGATGCGGGCCATGTACGGCTACGACGTGGCCGCCGACCTCCAGCCGGAGCTGCGCTACGACCAGGTGGTCGGCGCGCTGGGCGGGGCGGGCGAGACGGTCGCCAAGGCCGCCGAGCTGGGGCCGGCCCTGCAGCGGGCCTTCGACGCCGGGGTGCCGTACCTGGTCAACGTGCTCACCGATCCGGCCGACGCGTACCCCCGCTCCTCGAACCTGGCCTGAACCCGCAGGATCCCGCCCCGGCCGTCACACCTCGGGGCGGGGTTCCTCGCGCGGTGGCTCGCCCTCGCGTTTGCGCAGGTCGTCCTCGCGTTTGCGGAGGTCCTCCTCCCAACGGCGGAAGAGTTCCTGGTCCTCCCGGCGCGAGCGCTCCTCGATGGTGCGGAGGAACTCCGGGTCGTCGTCCGGGGCGAGCGGCCGGGGACGCTCGGCCGGGCGCGCGCCCGGAGCCCAGGACATCGACCCGCCGACGGCCTTGCGCTCCCGCCCGGCGACGAACCAGGCGATCGAGCCGACCAGCGGAAAGAAGAGGATGATCAGCAGCCAGGCGATCCGCGGGAGGTGGCGGATGCCGTCCTCCTCGGCGGAGAGGCAGCTGATCAGGGCACAGACGGCGAGGACGACCTGCACCAGGAAGAGGAGGATGTACAGCCGGGCCATGTAACCATCATTACCTACCGCGCGCAGCGGTCACAGCCCGCGCAGCACCAGCAGCGCTCCGAGGAGCGCAAATCCGGCGGCGGCCAGCCCCACCAGGGCGAGCGGTCGACCGTCGGTACGGGGTACGCCGCTGCCGGTGGCCCGCCGCCAACAGAGCGTGACGATCACACCCCAGCCGACGATGGTCAGCGCCGCCGCCCCGGCCCCGCCCGGGCCGCCGGTGAGCGCGAGCCGGACCGTCAGCAGCGCCACCACGGTCAGCGTGAGCAGGGTGCGCCGCCAGGCGAGCCGGGTGCGTTCGGGTTGCAGCCCCGGGTCGCGAACCGTGCTCATCCGCTGATCGCGCCGGCCAGCACCGCCACCACCAGCGACAGCGCGCCGAGGCCGACGGTGAGGGCGAGGACGGCCGGGAAGCGGGACGCGGGCAACTCCTCGCCGAGCCGGATGGCCCGTTCGGTGCGGGCCCAGTGGTCGACGGCCCGGATCGCGACCACGCCGCCGAGCAGCAGCAACGCCACGGCGATCGCCTCGCGCAGGTGGACCAGGGACAGGGTCGGCAGGAACTGCGCGGCGGCGAGTCCGCCGGCGATCAACGCCAGTCCGGTACGTAGCCAGGCCAGGAACGTGCGTTCGTTGGCCAGGGAGAAGCGGTAGTCGGGGGTGCTACCCACCGACCGCATCTCCTGCGGATCGAACCAGTTCCTGATCATCTGCCACACGGTGGTGATTATCCGGTTTCCTGCGGGAATAGGTTGGGGGCATGACGGATCTTGACGCGACCACCCTGCGGGCGGCGTACGACACCCAGCTGCGGCCGGATCTACCCGACCCGGTGCCCGACGGCGTCGTGGTGGAGACCGACGGTCCGTTGTTCCGGGTGCGGGGCCTGGACCAGCGGGGCATGGTGACCTACCGCGACCTCGGTGGGCTGGCCGGCGTCGCGCTCGACGAGCTGATCGCCCGGCAGGTTGCGGTGTTCCGCGAGCGGGGTGAGCCGGTCGAGTGGAAGCTGCACGGTCATGACGAGCCGGCCGACCTGCCGCAGCGGTTGCGCGCCGCCGGCTTTGTGCCGGAGGAGCAGGAGACCGTGGTGGTCGGCCCGGTCGCTCCGCTGGCCTCCGCGCTGCCGGTGACGCCCGAGGGCGTACGCCTGCGGGAGGTGACCGGGCGCGCGGACCTGGACCGGATCGCGGAGCTGAAGTCGCAGGTGTGGGGGCGTGACCTGTCCGGACTGGCCGACGCGCTGGCGCGGGAGATCGGCACCGATCCGCAGGCGGTCACGGTCGTGGTGGCCGAGGCGGGCGAGACGATGGTCAGCGCCGGTTGGGTGCGGTACCCGGCCGACAGCACGTTCGCCACACTCTGGGGCGGCTCGACGCTGCCGCAGTGGCGACGCAAGGGCATCTACCGTGCGTTGGTCACCTACCGGGCGCGGCTGGCCGGGGCGCGTGGCCGGACGTTGGTGCAGGTCGACGCGTCGGACGAGAGTCGCCCGGTGTTGGAGCGGCTCGGGCTTGTCCCGGTCACCACCACCACGCCCTACGTCTACACTCCGTGATCATGAGCCAGCGGCTGACGGACGACGAGAAGATGACCCTGAAGACGGGTGCCTTCGGTGCGGTGCTCATGGTCTCGAACGCCGACCCGGGAGTGATCGCGCTGTTCCGGGAGAGCTTCGCGGCCTCCGGGGCGATGGCCGACGCCAGTGGCGTGGTGAAGGAGGCGTTGACCAGCGGGCCGCTGCCGAAACTGCCGCGCGATTCGGCGCTGGAGGTGGAGTCGGTGGTGCTGCCGGCGCTGCGCCGGGGCGTCGAGATCCTGGCCGAGAAGGTCCCGCAGGACGTCCCGGTCTACCGCGCGGTGGTGCTGGCCGCGGCCGATCGCACGGCCCGCGCCCACGACGGCGTGAGTCCGGCCGAGGCCGAGGTGATCGAACGCATCAGGGGCGTGCTGGGCGCAGATGCTACTGACAGGTAACATGACGCCGTGGGCAACCGCACAACAGCCCATGGTTGACCGGACGGCACCGCACGCGCGAGGCTGCGCCCAGATCTGGGGCGAAAAGATCACATAACCACAGCAGGAGGGTCGTCGAAGCGCGATGAACATCGTCGTACTCGTCAAGCAGGTGCCTGATTCGGGCGCGGACCGCAACCTGCGTACTGACGACAACACTGTCGACCGCGGTTCGGCGAACAACGTCATCAACGAGATGGACGAGTACGCCATCGAGGAGGCGTTGAAGATCAAGGAGGCGCACGGCGGCGAGGTGACGATCCTGACCATGGGGCCGGACCGGGCGACCGAGTCGATCCGCAAGGCGCTCTCGATGGGCCCGGACAAGGCGGTGCACGTGGTGGACGACGCCCTGCACGGCTCCTGCGCCGTCGCCACGTCGAAGGTGCTGGCCGCCGCGCTGGGGCAGCTCAACGCCGACCTGGTGCTCTGCGGCTCGGAGTCGACCGACGGGCGGGTGCAGGTGATGCCGCACATGCTCGCCGAGCGGCTGGGCATCGCGGCGCTGACCGGTGCCCGCAAGCTCACGGTCGACGGGGCCACGCTGACGGTGGAGCGGCAGACGGAGGAGGGCTACGAGGTGGTCACCGCCTCGACCCCGGCCATCGTCTCCGTGTGGGACACGATCAACGAGCCCCGGTACCCCTCCTTCAAGGGCATCATGGCCGCGAAGAAGAAGCCGGTGCAGACGCTCTCCCTGGCCGAACTGGGCGTGGCCGCGAACGAGGTCGGCTTCGACGGGGCGACAAGCGCCGTGGTCGAGCACAGCAAGCGTCCGCCGCGTTCGGGTGGCGTCAAGGTCACCGATGAGGGCTCCGGCGGCACGCAGCTCGTCGAGTTCCTCGCCACCGAGAAGTTCGTGTGAGGGGTGTGGGACATGTCTGAGGTTCTCGTCGTCGTCGAAGCCACCGCGGAGTTCGGCGTCAAGAAGGTCACCCTGGAGATGCTCACCCTCGCCCGTGAGCTGGGCTCACCGTCGGCGGTGGTGCTCGGCGGCGCCGGTGCCGCCGAGGCGCTCGCGGGCAAGCTGGGCGAGTACGGCGCGGAGAAGATCTACGCGGCCGAGGGTGACGAGATCGACGGCTACCTGGTGGCGCCGAAGGCCACAGTGGTCGCCGATCTGGTCAAGCGGGTGCAGCCGGCCGCCGTGCTGCTCGCCTCCTCGCAGGAAGGCAAGGAGATCGCCGCCCGGCTGGCGGTCAAGCTGGACAACGGCATCCTGACCGACGTGGTGGGTCTGGCCGCCGACGGCACCGCCACCCAGGTGGCCTTCGCCGGGTCGACGATCGTGAAGTCCAAGGTCACCCGGGGTCTGCCGCTGGTCACCGTCCGGCCGAACTCGGTGAACCCGACGCCGGCCGCGGCCACTGCCGCGGTCGAGCAGCTCACCGTCGCCGTCACCGACAGCGACAAGCTGGCCAAGGTCGTCGACCGGGTGGCCGAGCAGAAGGGTTCCCGTCCCGAGCTGACCGAGGCCGGCGTGGTCGTCTCCGGCGGTCGCGGTGTCGGTAACGCGGACAACTTCAAGCTGGTCGAGGAACTGGCCGACCTGCTCGGCGGCGCCGTCGGCGCCTCCCGGGCCGCGGTCGACTCCGGCTTCTACCCGCACCAGTTCCAGGTGGGTCAGACCGGCAAGACCGTCTCCCCGCAGCTCTACATCGCGCTTGGCATCTCCGGTGCGATCCAGCACCGGGCCGGTATGCAGACCTCGAAGACCATCGTCGCGGTCAACAAGGACGGCGAGGCGCCGATCTTCGAGCTGGCCGACTTCGGCGTGGTCGGCGACCTGTTCAAGATCGTCCCGCAGGCCGCCGAGGAGATCCGCAAGCGCAAGTGAGTCGTACGCGAGCAGCCGCCGTCCGGATTCCCGGGCGGCGGCTGTGTCGCGTCGGTGGTACGAGGGAGCTGATCGGCGGGCCGGGGAGCTGAACCGGCCCGCCGATCAGCCCGTCAGGGAGCCCCGCAACAGGCTGTCGCCGGAGTGGGCGGTGTTGTTGTCGAACTGCTCGGCCGAGACGTCGACGACCGAGTACTGCCCCAGGTCGACGTTCGGCGGCAGCGGCAGCAGCACGTCAGCGCCGTCGCCGAGCACACCGACCGAGAACATCTCCATGTTCTGCGGGTTGATGAGCCAGACCTCGTAGTACCCCGGTACGGCCGGGAGATTCGCCACGTGCAGGTGCAACTCGCCGGTGCCCAGCACCCGGGCGTCGCCCCGGGCCGCCGGTGGAGTCGACCCGTACGCCGCCAGCGGAGCGCTGGCCACCACGGTCGGCTCGGCGGGCGTACCGTCACGCAGCAGGGCGGCGGTGCCGACCACACCGACGGTGGCGGCGGCGACCGCCGTGATCGCCGTGGTGGCGAGCCGTGACCAGCGCCCGCGCCGCGACCGGCGCGGGCCGGGCGGAGTGTCGGTGGTGACCGGGTCGGCCGGGTCCGGCCGTGGCCGGTCGGCGGCGAGCCGGGGCAGTTCCTTCGCCGCCGTGATCTCGGCCATGATGCCCTGCCAGACATGTTCCGGCGGGTCGGGCAGCTCGCGCAGCTCCTGACTGGCGGCGCCGAGGCCGGCGACATGGCGCAGGCTCTCCAACTCCGCCTGGCAGTGCGGGCAGGCGTCGAGGTGGGTGCGGTCGGAGGTGTCCACCTCACTTTCACCGAGCGCCAGAAATACCAGCCGGTCGTGCTCCAGGTGTTGCACCGTCCACCTCCCATCTGCGTTTCAGACTCGCCATGCCCCGCCGGATGTGACTCTTGACCGTGCCGAGCGGCACCCCGGTCACTGTCGCGATCTGCTGGTGGGTCAGGTCGTCGAAGAAGGCCAATTCCAGCATGCGCCGCTGTTCGTCCGGCAGCCGCGCCAGTTCGTCGGCCACCACCAGCCGGTCGACCACGGTGTCCGGGTCACTGCCGGCGGGTGCCGGCTCGGGCAGTTGGCGTACGGTCTCGACCACCCGGTTCTCGCGGGCGGCGGACCGGAGCCGGTCGATCACCTTGCGCCGGCCGATGCCCAGCAGCCAGCCGACAAGTGAGCCCTTCGCGGGATCGAAGGTCTCCCGGCCGAGCCAGGCGGCGACGAACGTGGCCTGCGTCGCGTCCTCCGCGTCGCTGCGGTTCACAAGCGTGCTGGTGGCCAGGTGGAGAACCGCCCGACCGTAACGGTCGTACGCCTCACGCAGCGCCAGTTCGTCGCCGGCCCGGAAGCGGCGGGCCAGCTCGTCCTCGGGTGTGCCCGGCTGCTGCCGGATCCCGGTCACGGGACGGTTCGCCTGGTTGGGGGCATGCCCGACTGTAGCTCGCACCGGTGCCGTCCCCTCTGTCAGCCCAGCGTCTCCTCGGCCTCTCTTCGTCCGGGCGGTGCCTGACGGATGCGCTGGCGGCCGGGAAAAGAAAGTCGCCGCGGCCCGCATCCGGGCGGCGCGGAGCCGGCGTAACTCGGGGTGCACAGCAAGCATGACGAAGTGCCACGAAACACCAGGAGGCAGACATGCAGTTCGCGTACCTTCGCCGCGCCGCCGCGGGTGGCGCGGTCGCCGCGCTGACCTTCGTCGGCGCCGGCATCGCGACGGCGACCCCGGCGTACGCCGCCGACTCGAAGGTCTCCGTCGTGCACGGCATCCCGGACACCCCGGTCGACGTCTACGTCAACGGTGAGAAGACCCTGGAGAACTTCGAGCCCGGTGACGTGGCCGGGCCGCTGGACCTGCCCGAGGGGCAGTACGACCTCGCCCTGACCAAGCCGGGCGAGCCGATCGAGCAGGCCATCCTCACCGCCGACGACGCCGAGGTGCCCGGTGGGGCGAACATCAGCATCGCCGCCCACCTCAACGCCGACGGCGAGCCCACGATCACCCCGTTCGTCAACGACACCGCGAAGGTCGACGCCGGCAAGGCCCGGCTGATCGTCCGGCACACCGCCGCCGCGCCGGCCGTGGACGTGCGGGCCGGCGGCAGCCCGGTCTTCGAGGGCCTGACCAACCCGAACGAGGCCAAGGGCGACGTGGACGCCGGCAGTGTCTCGGCGGACGTGGTGCTCGCCGGCACCGACACGGTGGTGATCGGGCCGGCCGACCTCAACCTGCGGGAGGGTACGGCGACGATCGTCTACGCCATCGGTTCCGCCGAGGCGGAGAACCTCTCCGTCGTGGCGCAGACCATCGACGGCCTGCACTCGGCGCCGTCCGGGGTGCCGAGCGGCACCGGCGGGCAGGCCGACACCGGCCTCGGCACCTGGTGGTACGCCCTGGCGGGCACCGGGATCCTGCTGCTGGTCGCGGGCGGGGCGCGGGCGGCTGTCGTCCGGTCGGGTCGCCGGTGACCGTCGTCAACCGCGGGGCGCTGGCGGCGGTTGCCGCCGGCGCCGCCGCGCTCGCCGTGGCGGCGGTGGTGGCGGTGGTGTCCAGGCCGGCGGGGGACGTCGGTGCCGAGCAGGTCGCCGCCCTGGCCAGCCCCACGCCGTCGAGCACCGGACCAGCCGTGGCGGTGGTCCCGGGCGCGCTGCCCGACGACGCCGAACCGGTGCGTCCGGTCCGGCTGCGCATTCCCGCGATCGGGGTCACCGCGCGGGTCGACCCGGTCGGGGTCGACGAGCGCACCCGGGAGTTCGACGTGCCGCCCAGCATCGATGAGATCGGCTGGTACCGCTACGGCCCCGGACTGGAGGCCGAGTCCGGCTCGGTGGTGATCGCTGGACACGTCGACAGCGCCGAACAGGGCAAGGGCGCCTTCTACCGGCTACGGGAACTGGCACCGGGCGACACCGTGACGGCCACCGGTGAAGACGGGACCGAGCGGACCTACCGGGTGGTGGCCCGGGAGGAGTACGACAAGACGAAGATTCCGCTGGAGCGGTACTTCGCCCGCGACGGGCGTCCCCGGCTGACGCTGATCACCTGTGGTGGGCCCTTCGACGCCGACGCCCGCCGCTACCGGGACAACATCGTGGTGACCGCCGCACCGGTCTGACGTCCCGCCAGGTAATCCGGTCTGCGGTCGGCATCGGAGTGGTCGTTAGGCTGAACTGTGATGGCTTACCTGGATCATGCCGCGACCACTCCGATGCTCGACGAGGCATTGGAGGCGTACGTCGCGACCGCCCGCGAGGTCGGCAACGCGTCTTCTCTGCACGCGTCCGGCCGGCGGGCCCGTCGCCGGGTGGAGGAGTCGCGGGAGCGGGTGGCCGCCGCGCTGGGTGCCCGGCCGTCCGAGGTGATCTTCACTGGTGGGGGCACCGAGAGTGACAACCTCGCGGTGAAGGGCATCTTCTGGGCGCGCCGGGCCGCCGACGCCGGGCGGCGCCGGGTGATCTCCAGCGCCGTCGAACACCACGCTGTCCTCGACGCGGTGGAGTGGCTGGACCGGCACGAGGGCGCCGAGGTGGGCTGGCTGCCCGTCGACGGGGCCGGGCGGCTGCACCCGGACGCGCTCCGCGCCGAGCTGGCCGAACACGGCGACCGGGCGGCGCTGGTCACCGCCATGTGGGCCAACAACGAGGTCGGCACCGTCCAGCGGATCGGCGAGTTGGCCGCCGTGGCCGCCGAGTACGGCGTGCCGTTCCACACCGACGCCATCCAGGCGGTCGGTCAGGTGCCTGTCGACTTCGCCGCCAGTGGCGTCGCCGCGCTCACCGTGACCGGTCACAAGCTCGGCGGCCCGGTCGGGGTCGGCGCGTTGCTGCTGGGCCGGGACGTGCCGGCGGTACCCCTGCTGCACGGCGGGGGGCAGGAGCGGGACGTGCGTTCCGGCACCCTCGACGCGGCCGGCATCGTCGCCTTCGCGGTCGCCGTCGAAGCGGCCGTCAAGGGCCAGCAGGAGTACGCGGCCGGGCTGGCCGCGCTCCGCGACGACCTGGTGGGGCGGGTCCGCCAGGCGGTCCCCGAGGTGGTCTTCAACGGCGATCCGACCGACCGGCTGCCCGGCAACGCGCATTTCTCCTTCCCCGGTTGCGAGGGGGACGCGCTGCTGCTCCTGCTGGACGCCCAGGGCATCGCCTGCTCGACCGGCTCGGCCTGCTCGGCCGGGGTGGCACAGCCCTCCCACGTGCTGCTGGCGATGGGTGCGGACGACGACCGGGCCCGCTCGTCGCTGCGGTTCTCCCTCGGCCACACCAGCACGACCGAGGACATCGACGCGCTCATCGCCGCTCTCCCGGGGGCCGTGGAACGGGCCCGGCGGGCGGCGGCCCCGCGTACGCCCCGCTGATCCCGGTGGCGGGCGGAGATAGGCTCGGTGGGAAGGGAGAGTGGTCCGGGTGAGGGTGTTGGCGGCGATGTCCGGCGGCGTGGATTCCGCCGTGGCGGCGGCGCGGGCGGTGCAGGCCGGGCATGACGTGACCGGCGTGCACCTGGCGTTGGCGCGCAACCCGCAGACCTACCGCACCGGTGCCCGGGGCTGCTGCACCCTGGAAGACTCGCGGGACGCCCGGCGGGCCGCCGACGTGCTCGGCATCCCGTTCTACGTCTGGGACATGGCCGACCGCTTCCACGCCGACGTGGTGGACGACTTCGTCGCCGAGTACGCCGCGGGGCGTACCCCCAACCCGTGCCTGCGCTGCAACGAGAAGATCAAGTTCGCCGCGGTGCTGGACCGGGCGGTGGCCCTGGGGTTCGACGCGGTGGTCACCGGGCATCACGCCCGGCTCGGCCCCGACGGCCTGCTGCGCCGCAGCGTCGACGTGGCCAAGGACCAGTCGTACGTGCTGGCGGTGCTCACCCGCGAGCAGCTGGACCGCTCGATCTTCCCGCTGGGGGACTCGACCAAGGCGCAGGTCCGGCAGGAGGCCGCCGAGCGTGGGCTCGCCGTCGCCGACAAGCCGGACTCGCACGACATCTGCTTCATCGCCGACGGTGACACCCGCGGCTTCCTGGCCGGGCGCCTCGGCGAGACGCCCGGTGACGTGGTCGACGTCACCACCGGTGCGGTGGTGGGGCAGCACGCCGGTGCGTACGCGTACACCGTCGGCCAGCGGCGCGGTCTGCACCTGGACCGGCCGGCCCCGGACGGCCGGCCCCGCTACGTGCTTTCCATCACGCCCAAGACGAACACCGTCACCGTCGGCCCCGCCGAGGCGCTGGAGGTCTCGACGGTCCGGGCCACCCGCCCGGTCTGGACCGGTGGGCCGCGACCCGACGGCCCGATCGAGTGCGAGGTCCAGCTACGCGCCCACGGCGTGGTGGTGCCCGCCGCCGTCACGGTGGCCGGCGACACCCTCCACGCCGACCTGCGCCACCCGGTGCGCGGCGTCGCCGCTGGCCAGGCCATCGTCGCCTACCGCCCCGACCCCGCCGGTGACATCGTCCTCGGCTCCGCCACCATCACTGACTGACCGCGCCAACGCCCCCTCGCTCCGTCGCCCCGTCGCCCCGTCGGTGGAGGATCGGTCACGACTTGCGGCATGTCGGGCCTTCCCGTCGCCGTGATCGCCCGACATACCGCAAGCCGTGACCTCGGCGATGCCAGGGTCGCGGGAGGTACCCTGCGGCGGTGAGTGATCAGGGGCTGCCATGGGGAGCGGGTGCGGCGACGGGGCTGGGATCGTTGCCGGGGGCCGACATCGCCGAGGCCCAGCGGATCGTTCTCGGTGAGCTGCCCGACCTGCCCCATCTGCCGGAGCTACCGGCCCGTGGGCCAGGCGCCGACGTGATCGGGCGTACCGGCGGTCTGCTGGTGGAGTTGCCGATCGAGCTGTACGCGGCGCGGTGGCGGGTGGCCCCGCGTCCCGGCCGTGACCTGCGTCGGGCCCGCGACCTGATGGAGCGCGACCTGGACCAGCTCGCCGAGCAGGCCGAGGAGTACGCCGGCCCACTCAAGATCCAGGCTGCCGGCCCGTTGACCCTGGCCGCCTCGATCGAGCTGCCGATCGGCGGTCGGATGCTGCGCGACCCCGGCGCGCTGCGGGATCTCGCCGGTTCGCTCGCCGAGGGGCTGCGCGGCCACGTGCAGGCGGTCACCCGCCGGCTGCCGCGCGCTTCGGTGCTGCTCCAACTGGACGAACCGTCCCTGCCGGCGGTGCTGGCCGGCCGGATCCCCACCGAGAGCGGCCTCGGTGCCTACCGGGCGGTGGAGTCGGGCGACGCCCGTGCGTTGCTGAGCACGGTGATCGAGGCGGTCGGGGTGCCGACCGTGGTGCACTGTTGCGCCCCGCACGTGCCGCTGGACCTGCTCCGCACCACCGGAGCGGTCGGTGTCGCGCTCGACCTGAGCCTGCTGACCGACCTCGACCCGCTCGGCGAGGCGCTTGACGCCGGGTTCGGGCTGCTGGCCGGTGCCGCGCCGACGACGCCGACCGGTCGCCCGCCGACCTCCGCCGACCTCGCCGACCGGGTACGCACCCTCTGGGACCGCCTCGGGTTTCCCCGCCGCCGGCTCGCCGAGCAGGTGGTGGTGACCCCCGCCTGCGGCCTGGCCGGGGCGGACGCGGCCTACGCCCGGGCGGTGCTCGCGGCCTGCCGGGACGCCGGGCGTCGGCTGTCCGAGGAGTGAGGTTTCTCGTCGTACCCGTCGGGCACCATGCTCGCCATGATTGGACAGCTGCGTTCGACGGTGATCGACTGTCCCGACCCGCATGCGCTGGCCGGCTTCTACTCGGAGCTGCTCGGCCTGCCGCTGATCGAGGACAACTCCGACGGCAACGACTGGGTGGTGCTCGGCGGCCCGCCCGGCCACCTGCCCCGGCTGGCCTTCCAACGGGCCCCCGAGCTGCGCCCGCCGGCCTGGCCCGACCCGGAACGGCCCCAGCAGTTCCACCTCGACGTGACGGTGGACGACATCGAGGCGGCGGAGCAGGCGGCTCTGGCCCTGGGCGCCCGCCGGCTACCCGGCGAGGGCGAGGGCTTCCGGGTCTACGCCGACCCGGCTGGGCACCCGTTCTGCCTCTGCTGGGACTGACCGCCCGGCCTGCCGGTGCCGACCTCAGCCGGGCCGGCAGGCCGACCGTGGTGGTCCGACCGGCCGCTCCACGGACTTGCGGCCGACAGGCATCATCACGGTCATGATCAGCCCTGCGCCTCAGCGCGCCGCCGGCTCGCTCTTCGGGCTCGCCTTCGGTGACGCCCTCGGCAAACCCACCGAGTTCCTCACCGTCGCCGAGATCGACAGCCGGTACGGACCGACCGGCCCGCGTGAGCTGATCGGTGATCCGGTGCTGGTCACCGACGACACCCAGATGGCGTTGGCGGTGGGCTGGGCGCTGCACGACGCGCCGACGTACACCGCCGAGGCGGTGGAGCCGCTGCTGCGCCGCCGCTTCCTGGACTGGGCGGCCAGCCCGGACAACAACCGCGCGCCGGGGATGACCTGCCTGCGGGCCTGCGCCGAACTGTCCCGGGGCCTGCCCTGGCAGCAGGCGACCGAGGCCGGCTCGAAGGGGTGCGGTGCGAACATGCGGGTCACCCCGGTCGGGTTGCTCGACGTCGACCTGGACACCCTCGCCGGGCTGGCCCAGCTCCAGGCGGGCCTGACCCATGGACACCCCACCGGACTGGCGGCGAGCGAGCTGACCGCGTACGCCGTGCGGCTGCTGGTCGACGGTGCTCCGCTGGCCGACCTTCCCGGCCTGCTCTCCGCCCGGGCCCGGCAGCAGCGCACGGTCTACCGGGCCGACTGGCTGGGCGACCTGTGGCAACGGCCGGGCGAGCGGACGCCTGCGGAGTTCATCGCCCGTGGCTGGGACGAGTGCCTACTGGCGTTGGGCCGACTCGACGTGGCCCTGGCCGCCCCGGACGACGGCGACGACCCGTGTCGCGTCACCGGCGCGGGCTGGATCGCGGAGGAGGCTCTCACGGCGGCCCTGTACTGCGCACTCCGGCACCCGGACGCCCCGGTCGACGCGCTGGCCCGAGGTGCGCGGAGCGCCGGTGACTCCGACTCGATCGCCGCCCTCGCCGGAGCCTTCGTCGGCGCGGCCAACGGGATGGCCGGCTGGCCGGTGGACTGGGCCGGCCGGATCGAGTACGCCGATCAACTCGCCGCGCTGGCCGCACGGTTGTCCCACCCGGGGACTACCGTGCGGGGGTAGCACGATCACGGGAGGTCGACAGCGGTGTCCGGAGGCGGCAGGGTGTCGGAGGAAGCGGTTCCCCAGCAGGTTGATGCGGCGCAGGAGGCCGCCGGCCCCGAGCCGACGCCGCAGGCGCGGGAGCGGCACACCACGCTCAGTCAGGAGCTGACCGAGCACCAGTACCGCTACTACGTGCTCGACGCGCCGACGATCTCCGACGCCGACTTCGACCGCCAACTGCGCGAGCTGGAGGCGCTGGAGGCGGAGTTCCCGGCGTTGCGCACCCCGGATTCACCGACCCAACGGGTCGGCGGCACGTTCTCCACCGACTTCACTCCGGTCGCCCACGCCGAACGGATGATGTCGCTGGACAATGCCTTCGCCGACGAGGAGTTGGCCGCCTGGGCGGAGCGGGTCGAGCGGGACGCGGGTGGTCCGGCGCCCTACCTGTGCGAGCTGAAGGTCGACGGGCTGGCGATCAACCTCACCTACGAAGGCGGCCGGCTGGTTCGGGCGGCCACCCGCGGCGACGGCCGCACCGGCGAGGACGTCACCGCCAACGTGCGCAGCATCCGGGACGTGCCCGGTCGGCTGACCGACTCGGCGGAGTTCGGCCCGGCCCCCGATTTCATCGAGGTGCGGGGCGAGATCTACTTCCCGGTGGCCGCCTTCGCCGATCTCAACGCCGGCCTGGTCGAGCAGGGCAAGGCACCCTTCGCCAACCCCCGCAACGCGGCGGCCGGCAGCCTGCGGCAGAAGGATCCACGGATCACCGCCTCCCGCCCGCTGCGCCTGGTGGTGCACGGCATCGGCGCCCGTCGCGGTTTCCAGCCGGCCACCCAGTCCGAGTCGTACGCGGCGTTGACGGCGTGGGGGCTGCCCACCAGCGACCGCTGGCGGGTGGTGCCCGACCTGGCCGGCGTCCGGGACTACATCGCGCACTACGCGGCGCACCGGCACGACGTCGAGCACGAGATCGACGGCGTGGTGGTGAAGGTCGACCCGGTGCCCATCCAGGGGCGGCTGGGTTCGACCAGCCGGGCACCACGCTGGGCGATCGCCTTCAAGTATCCGCCGGAGGAGGTCAACACCACCCTGCTCGACATCGAGGTCGAGGTCGGGCGGACCGGTCGGGTCACGCCCCGGGCGGTGCTCCAGCCGGTCCGGGTGGCCGGCTCCACCGTCGAGTACGCCACCCTGCACAACGCCCGCGAGGTCGAGCGCAAAGGGGTGCTGATCGGCGACACGGTGGTGATCCGCAAGGCTGGTGACGTGATCCCCGAGGTGCTCGGCCCGGTGGTCGACCTGCGTCCGCCGGACGCCCGGCCGTTCGTCATGCCGACCACCTGCCCGGCCTGCGGCACCCCGCTCGCCCCCGCGAAAGAGGGCGACGTCGACATCCGGTGCCCCAACTCGCGCAGCTGTCCGGCACAGTTGCGGGAGCGGGTGTTCCACCTGGCCGGGCGCGGCGCGTTCGACATCGAGGCGCTCGGCTACAAGAGCGGCGCCGCGCTGCTCGATGCGCAGATCATCACCGACGAGGGTGACCTGTTCTCGCTGGACGCCGAGCAGCTGGCCCGCGCGCCGTTCTTCGTCAACAAGGACGGCAGCCTCGGCAGCAACGCCGCCAAGCTGCTCGACAACCTCGCCACCGCCCGGGAACGTGACCTGTGGCGGGTGCTGGTGGCCCTCTCCATCCGGCACGTCGGCCCGACCGCCGCCCAGGCGCTGGCCCGACACTTCCGCTCGGTCGAGGCGATCGACCAGGCGACCGAGGAGGAACTCTCCTCAGTCGACGGTGTCGGTCCGACCATCGCCGCCAGCATCCGCGAGTGGTTCGCCGTCGACTGGCACCGCGAGGTGGTTCGGAAATGGGCCGAGGCGGGCGTCCGCATGGCGGAGGCGGCGGTGCAGGAGGGGCCGCGCCCGCTGGAAGGGGTGACGGTGGTGGTCACCGGCACGCTCGGCGGTTTCTCCCGGGACCAGGCGGCCGAGGCGATCCAGTCCCGGGGTGGCAAGGTCAGCGGATCGGTGTCGAAGAAGACGGGCTTCGTCGTGGTGGGCGACAACCCCGGCTCCAAAGCGGACAAGGCGGCCAGTCTGAAGGTGCCCGTGCTCGATGAGGAGGGTTTCCAGGTGCTCCTTGACGCCGGCCCCGAGGCGGCCCGGCAGGTCGCCCGCGTCGAGGAGTGATGATCTTTACGGCACTCTGCCGGATACCAACTTAATTACGACTACGACCGATTCGTGACTGTCGCGACGGGAAAGTGGGGGGTGGGGGCGTTTCATTGGGGCACGGCGCGTGGAACCACGGGCCGGTCTCGTGCCGGGAGGTGTGATGGAGTCGCCCGATCCGCGCAACCTCGTCCCGCCCGGGCGGACGGCGCAGTTCTCGACGTTTGTCGCGGCCGTACTCGTGGTGGCCCTGCTCGTCTCGGCGAACGGGCTGGTGTCGTTCGCTTCGGCCCTGCCCGACCTGCCGGCGGCGTTCTGGACGATGGCGGTGCTCGCCGTGGCCTGCGACGCCCGGCCCTTCCTGCCGCCCGGCCGGGGGCAGTCCTCCTCGGCCGTCTTTCCCTCGACCTGCTTCACGTTCGCGATCCTGCTCGGTTGGGGACTCGGCCCTGCGGTCGCGGTGCAGGCGGTCGCCGTCGTGGTGTCCGGGGTCCGGATGCGGCACGCGCCCTGGCGGACGGCCTTCAACGCCGGGCAGTACGCCTGCTCGCTGGCAGCGGCGTACACGATCACCCGGCTCGGCCCCGGCGGGATCTACGATGGTGCGGCGCTGGGCTGGACCGACATCGCCGCGATCGGCGGCGCCGGGGTCGCCTGGTTCGCGGTCAACTACGGGTTGGTCACCACCGCGGTGCGGCTGCGCTTCGGTGAGCGGTGGTGGCCCAACGCCTGGCACGGCCTGCCCTTCGAACTGCTCTCCACCGGGTCGTTGCTGCTGCTCGCGCCGGTGCTGGTCACCGCCGCCAGGGCAAGCGCCGCCCTGGTGCCGCTGGTGCTGGTGCCGCTGTTCGCGGTCTACCGGATGGCCCGGCTCACCGTGGAGCAGCACCAGTTGGCCGCGCTCGACCCGCTCACCGGGCTACCCAACCGCAAGGCGTTGCTGGCTGAGGTCAACGAGCAGGTGCACCGGCACGCCGAGCGGGCCGCCCGAGGAGAGCCCGAAACACGCCTCGCCCTCCTCCTGATCGACCTGGACCGGTTCAAGAACGTCAACGACGCGCTCGGCCACGCGGTCGGCGACCGGCTGCTGGTGGAGGTGAGCGCCCGGTTGACCGACGTGGTCGCGCCGCCGCAGATGGTCGCCCGGCTCGGCGGCGACGAGTTCGCGATCGTGATGACCGGGCTCACCGATGTCAGTGAGGCCCGTTCGCTGGCCGACCAGGTCGTCCAGACCCTCGCCGAGCCGGTGCCGCTGGACGGGCTGCCGCTGGATGTCGGCGGCTCCATCGGCATCGCCCTGTTTCCGGATCACGGCGAGGACTTCGCCACCCTGATGCGGCACGCGGACGTCGCCATGTACGACGCGAAGCACCGCAACGACACCGTCGCCGTCTACACCGCCGAGTCCGACCACAACTCCGCCGAGCGGTTGGCGCTCCTGGCCGACCTGCGCCGGGTGCTGGAGGTCGGTGCCTCGGGTCGAGCCGACGGGTCCGCGCCGGCCGAGGCGACCGCCGGCCGCCCCGTCGACCAGGCGACCGGCAACCCGCGACCCACCGTCCGCGGCGGGGACGGCGCGGTGCTGCCCACCTCCGGGCCGTCGGAGGAGCCGGTCGGCATCCGATGGTGGAGCCGGCGGCGACGTCGTCCCCGGGTGCTGCACCACGACGACGAGCTGATCGCCCGGATCATCACCGGCGCGGACCCGACCCTGCGCCGGGCGGCCCGCGACGTGGGATCGAATGCTGTGACGGCAGACGGCACGGGTTGGCCCGGGGCGCATGACGGTGGCCAGCCGCAGCTCGGCGACGGAGCGGATCCCGCAGTCCCGACCGCCGACGACCGCTCCGGTGCCGAGCCGGCAACGGACGCGGGCGAGATCATGATGTATTACCAGCCGCAGGTCGCCATCGCCACCGGCGAGGTGGTCGGGGTCGAGGCCCTGCTGCGCTGGCGGCACCCACGCCGGGGGATGGTCGACCCGGAGGAACTGATCCGGGTCGCCGAGCAGAGCGCGGTGATGCGGCTGCTCACCCGCCGGGTCGTCGACGACGTGGTGGAGCAGCTCGCCAAGTGGTCGGCGGCCGGCCTCGGGCTGCGGGCGGCGTTGAACGTCAGCGTGCGGGACCTGCACACCGGCGAGATCGCCGACCAGATCGCCGACCGGCTCGCCCGCTACGGCGTGGCGCCGGATCGACTGCAACTGGAGATCACCGAGGGCGCGCTGATGGCCGACCCGCGTCGGGTGTTGACCACCATCACCCGGCTGCACCGGATCGGGGTGGGCATCGCGCTGGACGACTTCGGCACCGGCTACTCCAGCCTTCAGCACCTGCGCCGGCTGCCGCTGTCGGAGGTGAAGGTCGACCGCTCGTTCGTCCTCGGCATGACCGAGGACACCGACGACGCGGCGATCGTCCGCTCCACGATCGAGCTGGCCAAGGCGTTGGGGCTGCGGGTGGTGGCCGAGGGCGTGGAGGACGAGCGGACCTGGCGGATGCTGCACGCGGCCGGCTGCGACGCCGCCCAGGGCTGGTTCTACGCCCGGCCGATGCCGGCGGAGGAACTGGTCGCCTGGCTGGCCCGGTACCGTCCGCTGCGGCCGCTCGGCGGCCACGACGAGGCGGAGATCCCCCGCCGGCACGCCCGCTGATCCCACGGCGCCGGTCGGGCCGGGACCAGCCGGTCGGGCCGGCGCTCGGGGAGGCGGCAACGGCCCGCCGAGCGGGAAACAATAGACTCGCTGCGGTCACCGCGCGTCGCGTACCCGGCAGCGGTGGGCGCAGGTCAGGCAGACGCAGCATAGCCACGAAGGGGGCACCGATGGCCGCCATCTCCCGCGAGGAGGTCGCGCACCTGGCGCGACTGTCGCGGCTCGCCGTGACAGAGGAGGAGTTGGACACCTTCGCCGGTCAGCTCGACGTGATCCTCCAAGCGGTCGCGCAGGTGGGCGAGGTCGCCGCCGCGGACATCCCGCCGACCTCCCACTCGGTGCCACTGACGAACGTGCTCCGCGAGGACGTCGTGACGCCGTGCCTGACTCCTGAGGAAGCGTTGTCGGGTGCCCCCGACGCGGAGGAGCAGCGGTTCCGCGTACCGCGGATTCTGGACGAGGATGTGGCCTCATGACCGACGTCACCGCAATGACCGCGACGCAGATCGCGGGGCTCGTCGCCACCGGCGCGGCTTCCGCCGTCGAGGTCACCCAGGCCCACCTGGACCGGATCGCCGCGGTCGACGGCCGGGTCAACGCCTTCCTGCACGTCGACACCGAGGGCGCGCTCGCTGCCGCCCGCGACATCGACGCCCGCCGGGCGGCCGGCGAGGAACTGGGGCCGCTGGCCGGTGTGCCGGTCGCGGTCAAGGACGTCCTCACCACCAAGGGCGTGCCGACCACCGTCGGGTCGAAGATCCTTGAGGGCTGGCGTCCGCCGTACGACTCGACGATCGTGGAACGGCTGCGCGCCGCCGGCACGGTGATGCTCGGCAAGACCAACATGGACGAGTTCGCCATGGGCTCCTCGACGGAATACTCGGCGTACGGGCCGAGCCGCAACCCGTGGGACACCGACCGCATTCCGGGTGGATCCGGTGGGGGGAGCGCGGCGGCGCTCGCCGCGTACGAGGCGCCGCTGGCGATCGGTTCGGACACCGGTGGCTCGATCCGTCAGCCCGGGGCGGTGACCGGCACCGTCGGCGCGAAACCCACCTACGGCGGCACCTCCCGGTACGGGCTGGTGGCCTTCTCCTCCTCGCTGGACACTCCCGGCCCGTGCGCCCGTACCGTGCTCGACGCGGCGTTGCTGCACGCGGCGATCGGCGGGCATGACCCGCGTGACTCCACCTCCATCCCGGCACCGGTGCCGGACGTGGTGGCCGCGGCCAAGCTCGGCGCGACCGGCGACCTGAGCGGCGTACGGCTGGGCATCGTCACCGAGTTCGGCGGCGAGGGCGCGGAGCCGGGCGTGACGGCCGCCTTCAACGAGGCCGTCGCCACGCTTACCAAACTCGGCGCGGAGATCGTCGAGATCTCCTGCCCGCACTTCCGGTACGCGCTCCCGGCGTACTACCTGATCGCGCCCAGCGAGTGCTCCTCGAACCTGGCCCGCTTCGACGGTGTCCGGTTCGGGTTGCGGACCGGCGACGACGGCAACCGGTCGCTGGAGGAGGTCATGTCGCTGACCCGGGAGGCCGGCTTCGGCCCCGAGGTCAAGCGGCGCATCATGCTCGGCACGTACGCGCTCTCCTCGGGCTACTACGACGCCTACTACGGGCAGGCGCAGAAGGTGCGTACGCTGATCACCCGCGACTTCACCGCGGCGTTCGAGCGGGTCGACGCGCTGATCTCGCCGACCACCCCGTTCGTCGCCTTCCCGCTCGGCGCACGCACCTCCGACCCGTACCAGATGTACCTGGCCGACCTGTTCACCATTCCGAGCAACCTGTACGGCGGGCCGGGCATCTCGGTGCCGTGCGGGCTCTCCGACGGGCTGCCGGTCGGACTTCAGGTGATGGCCCCGACGCTTGCCGACGACCGGATGTACCGGGTCGCCGCCGCGTTGGAGAGCGCCGTCGGCACGTTCACCCCACCGGCACTGTGAGGCAGGAGCACAGATGACCACGACACTGCCCGCGTACGACGAGGTCGTCGCGCGCTACGAGCCGGTGATCGGCCTGGAGACCCACGTCGAGCTGGGCACGAACACCAAGATGTTCTGTGGCTGCCCGACCGACTTCGGCGGCGAGCCGAACACCCGCGTCTGCCCGGTCTGCCTGGGGCTGCCCGGCTCGCTGCCGGTGGCGAACAAGGCGGCGATCGAGGCGACCATCCGGATCGGCCTGGCGCTGAACTGCTCCATCGCGACCTGGTGCCGGTTCGCCCGGAAGAACTACTTCTACCCGGACATGCCGAAGAACTTCCAGATCAGCCAGTACGACGAGCCACTCTGCGTCGACGGTTACCTGGACGTCGAGGTCAACGGCGAGACGGTGCGGATCGGCATCGAGCGGGTGCACCTGGAGGAGGACACCGGCAAGACGCTGCACGTCGGCGGTGCCACCGGCCGGATCCACGGCGCGACCGAGTCGCTCGTCGACTACAACCGGGCCGGCATTCCGCTCGTGGAGATCGTCACCAAGCCGATCCCGGGCACCGCTGCGCTGGCGCCCGAGGTGGCGCGCGCGTACGTCACCGAACTGCGGGACGTGATCCGCAGCCTGGGCGTCTCCGACGTGCGCATGGAGGAGGGCTCGCTGCGGTGTGACGTGAACACCTCACTCAACCTGCCCGGTCAGGAGTGGGGCACGCGTACCGAGACCAAGAACGTCAACTCGCTGCGGTCGGTCGAGCGGGCGGTCCGCTCGGAGATGCTGCGCCAGGCCGCCGTACTCGACGCCGGTGGCCGGATCACCCAGGAGACCCGGCACTTCCACGAGGACACCGGGGACACCACCCCGGGTCGGTCCAAGGAGACCGCCACCGACTACCGGTACTTCCCGGAGCCGGACCTGGTGCCCCTCGCCCCGGACCCGGCCTGGGTGGCGGAGCTGAAGGCCGCCCTGCCGGAGCTGCCCCGGCTGCACCGCCGCCGGCTCCAGCAGGCGTGGGGGCTCTCCGATCTCGACATGCAGTCGGTGCTCAACGCCGGCGCGGTCGAGCTGATCGAGGCCACCGTGGCGGCTGGTGCGACACCGGCCGCGGCCCGCAAGTGGTGGCTGGGTGAGCTGTCCCGGCGGGCCAACGAGACGGGCGTGGAGCTGGCCGACATCGGGGCCACCCCGGCCCAGGTCGCCGAGCTTCAGGGCCTGGTGGACGCCGGCAAGCTCAACGACAAGCTGGCCCGCACCGTGCTGGAGGGCGTGGTCGCCGGTGAGGGTTCACCGACCGAGATCATGACCAATCGCAGGCTGGAGGTCGTCTCCGACACCGGCGCGCTGACCGCGGCGGTGGACGAGGCGATCGCCGCCAACCCGGCCATCGCCGACAAGGTCCGCAGCGGCAAGGTGGCCGCGGCCGGTGCCCTGGTCGGCGCGGTCATGAAGACCACCCGGGGCCAGGCCGACGCCCAGACCGTCCGCACTCTGATCCTGGAGCGTCTCGGCGTCTCAGCCTGATCTCGTTGAGCATGAGGTTGGCGGCAGCTTGAAGATCAACATTTGCCGCCAACCGATGATCAACCAGCGTCACCTCGATGGGCGTCAATGGGGATGCCCGGATGGAGTTCCAGCGTGGACCAGCGTGATCTCGATGTTCTCGACGAGATCCAGCGGCGGGTGTTGTGGCTCGCCACTCGGATCGTGGACGCGGCGAACCATGATCGCGGTACCGGCGACGGGGTGAAGGTCGGTGGGCACCAGGCGTCCAGCGCCTCGCTTGTCACCGCGATGACCGCGCTGTGGTTCGCCCATCTGGACGCCGAGGACCGGGTAGCGGTCAAGCCGCACGCCTCCCCGGTCTTCCACGCCATCCAGTACCTGCTGGGCAACCTGGACCGGTCGTACCTGCCCCGGCTGCGGGCACGGGGCGGCCTCCAGTCGTACCCGTCGCGGACGAAGGACCCGGACGAGGTGGACTTCTCCACCGGCTCGGTGGGGCTCGGCGCCGCCGCGCCGCTGTTCGCGGCGGTGACTCGGCGCTACGTCGACGCCCACTTCGGGGCGCGGCCGCACTCCCGGTTCGTCGCCCTGATCGGTGACGCCGAACTGGACGAGGGCAACATCTGGGAGGCCGTCGCCGACCCGGCCACCACCGGGCTCGGCAACGTGATGTGGGTGGTCGACTTCAACCGGCAGTCGCTGGACCGGGTCGTCCCCGGGGTGCGGATCGACCAGTGGCGCGGCCAGTTCGAGGCCGCCGGCTGGCACGTCGTCGAGGTGAAGTACGGCCGCCGGCTCGCCGAGGCGTACGACCGACCGGGCGGGGCGGCGCTGCGCGACTGGATCGACGCGATGCCGAACGAGCAGTACCAGTCGCTGTTCGGGCTGACCGGCCCGGCGCTGCGCAAGCAGTTCCTGGACGGTGCCCCCGAGGGCATCGCGGAGTTGATCGCCGACGTCTCGGACGCCGATCTCGGCCCGCTCGTCACCGACCTGGGCGGGCACGACCTGGCGGCGCTGCTCGACGCGTACGCCCAGTGCGACGCGGTGACCGACCGCCCGAGCGTGGTGTTCGCGTACACCGTCAAGGGTTGGGGGTTGCCGATCGCCGGCAATCCGCGCAACCACTCCGCCCTGCTGACCAGCGAACAGGTCGACGCGTTGCGCGCCGCGCAGGGGTTGACCCGGGACACCGAGTGGGACCGTCTCGACCCGGCCTCGCCGGCCGGGATCCGGGCCGGGCAGCGCCGGGAGGCGCTGTCCCGCGCGCCCCGCGAGCGTGCGCTCGGGGTCACCGTGCCCCAGGCCACGAACGTACGCGCCAACAAGCCGATCTCCAGCCAGGAGGTCTTCGGTCGGGTGCTTGTGGACCTGGCCCGTGATCCACAGGTGGGCCGGTACCTCGTCACCACCGCGCCGGACGTGGCCACCTCCACAAACCTGGCCGGGTTCATCAACAAGACCGGCGTGTTCGCACCGACCGCCCAGCGTTCCTGGTCGGAGGACCGGATGCTGCGCTGGACGGAGAGCCCCGAGGGGCAGCACATCGAGCTGGGCATCTCCGAGATGAACCTGTTCCTGCTGCTCGGCCAGCTCGGCCTGGCGTGGGACCTCTCCGGGCAGCCGCTGCTGCCGGTCGGCACCGTCTACGACCCGTTCGTGCTGCGCGGGCTGGACGCGTTCCTCTACGGCACCTACTCGGGTGCCCGCTTCGTCGTCGCGGGCACCCCGTCCGGGGTCACTCTCGCGCCGGAGGGCGGCGCCCACCAGTCGACCATCACCGCGAGCGTGGGCCTGGAACTGCCCGGGGTGACATTCGTCGAGCCCGCGTACGCGGCAAGCCTCGACTGGCTGCTCTGCGACGCGTTCGGGCACATCGCCGGTACGGTTCGGCCGACGACGACTGCGGTGCCGGCCGAGGACGGGGCGTACTACTTCCGGCTCAGCACCCGGCCGGTGGACCAGGCGCCGTTCGAGGCGGCCCGGGCCCGGCTCGGTGACGCGGTACTCCGCCGGCAGGTGCTCGCCGGGGCGTACCGGTTGGTCGACGCTCACCAGGCGTACCCGCACCTGGCCGACGCGCCGACTGTGCAACTGGCCGCCTCCGGGGCGGTGCTGCCCGAGGTGCTGGCCGCCGCGGCGGAACTGGCCGACGAGGGGGTCGCGGCCCATGTGGTGGACGTGACCAGCCTGGATCGCCTCTACCGGGCGTGGCAGCGCACCCTGCGTCAGGGCGTACGCACGGCGACCGTGCCGAGCGTGCCGGGCGCGCTGCGGTCCGCCTTCGCCGACCGGGTGCCGGTGGTGACCGTGCACGACGCCGCCTCGCACGCCATGGCCTGGCTCGGCTCGGCGGTCGGTGCCCCCGCGGTGCCGCTCGGTGTCGACGAGTTCGGCCAGTCCGGCAGCGTCCACGACCTCTACGACCTGCACGACCTCCTCCCCGGCAGCATCGTCAACGCCGCCCTAGCCGCCCTCTCCCTCCGCTAACCACCCACCCCCCACCCCACCCTGCCCCGCTCCCCCCTGCTCCGTTGATCAAGAAGTTTTCGTCACGGTGGAGCGCTCTCCCTGGCGAAAACTTCTTGATCAACGGGGTGAATGGGGGTGGGGCGGGGGGCTGGGTGGGGGGTGGGTGGGGGTTAGCGGGTGGGGGTGGGGGTGGGGGTGGGGGAGATGGTGGTGGTGGGGGTGGGGGTTGGGGTGGCGCCCAGGGGGGTGGTGGGGGGAGGGGCGATGACGGTGCGTTCGAGGTTGACCTGGGCCTGGCCGGTGCCGCCCACGGTGATGTCGTCGTACGCCTGGAGTCGCTTCTCCTGATCGAAGTAGAGCACCGTCATCGCCAGCGGGGTCGGCTCCTCGCCTTCCAGCCCGCGCAACCCGGCACCGCCGGTGGAACCCTGCACCATGAGCGTGGTGGGCTGCTGGCCGGGCACCTCCGGCAGCGTGTTGATCTGCCGGTCGTGGGTGTGCCCGGCGAGCACCAGCGGGCAGGCGCCGGAGAGCGGGCCGGCGGCGGCCGGGTCGTGCACCAGCGCGATGTCGACCGGTCGGGGAGAGCTGCGAATCGTGGTGGCGAGCTTCTCGCCCGTCGTGATCAACTCGTCGGCGGTGGGTTGGCTCAGCCCACCGCTGGCCGGCGAGGTGCTCTTGTCCGGGGTGAAGCGGGGGTCACCGATGCCGGCGATGGTCAGCCCGGCGACGGTGGTCGTGGTGTTGTCCAGCACGACCGCGTTGGGTTGGCGGGCCACCGCCGCCGCCGTACGCCCCGAGTCGTGGTTGCCCCGGATGTAGACGTACGGCTTCTCCAGCAGGCTGATCGAGCCGACGTACGACGCCTCCGGCTCGCTGCCCCAGTCGGTGATGTCGCCGGTGTCGATCACCACGTCGATGCCGAACTGCTCGGTCACGGTCCGGATGATCTGCCAGGCGCTCGGGTTCAGATGCAGGTCGGAGATGTGCAGCACCCGGGTGGTGCCCGGGTCCGGCTCGTACACCGGCAGCGCCGACACCGTCGTGTACAGCTGGGTGACGTTGCCGATGAGCCGCTGGAGCTGCTCGGCGTACCGGGTGTAGTCGTCGGCGATCTTACGCACGTCGCCGACGATCGCCGGGGCGTTGACCAGCAGTCCCTCGTACCGGGGCTCCTCGATCGACTGGGGCCGGATGGTCGCCGCGGCGGTGCCCAGGCTGCCGGCCGTGATCAGCAGCGCCAGCCCGCCGGCCCAGGCCGCCCGTCGGGTGTCCCGGAACACCAGCAGCGCCAGCACCAGGGTGGCCAGTACGGCGGAACCGACAGTGCGCAGCCCGAGCCGCATCACCCCCTCCCGGACCTCGTCGACCGCCGACTGGGTGGCCCGGTTGAGGCTCGCCGGATCGTCGATCAGCGCCTCGACCCGGCTCTGCTCCAACGCGCCCAGCTCCACGGTCAGCTGGGTCGGCCCGCCGTGACTGTCCAGCAGCAGCGAGCCCAGCGGCGGGATGTTGACGGTGGTACCGCCGTCGGTCGTCGGCGACACGGAGAGCCGAGCGTGGAACGGCCCGATGTCGGTGCCCACGTTCCCGCCCGCCACCACACCGGCGAGCACACCGACAAGCGTCACGACCAGGATGGCCACGGCCACGGCGAAGCGGCGCAGGCCCAGCCGCCACCCGCCGTCGGGATGCGATGCCGAGCGTCGCGTCAGTGGGAAACGGCGCGGCCGACCAGGGGGCGTCTTCCCGTCCCGATCGCGGCGCGGCTCGTCGTTCTGCTGACCGTCCATGCTGAGATTCTGACCTGCCCGCCGAAGGATCTTGGCAAACCTGGAATGTCGCGTCGGGCGACCGACTCAGCTGCGCCCGGCACCGCCACCGGCGAAGACCAGACGCAGCAGCCGGTCGTCCTCGGGCGTCGGCCGGCCCCGCCCGTCGTGGTTGGAGGTGCCGACCCAGAGCGAACCGTCCGGCGCGGCGGCGATCCCGCGCAGCCGACCGTACCGCTCGGTCAGCAGTGCCTGCGGCTGGCCGAGGACCGTGCCGGTCTCGGTCAGCTCGACCAGCCAGAGCCGCTGACCGCGCAGGCAGGCGGTGGCGAGCATCCGTTCCACCGCGGCCAGGCCGGAGCAGGACGCCTCGTCGGTCGACCACTGCACGATCGGGTCGACGTACCGCTCGTCGTCGCCGCGTCCCTCGACCTCGGGCCAGCCGTAGTTCTTGCCCTTGGTGATCTGGTTGATCTCGTCCCAGGTGTTCTGGCCGAACTCGACGGCGTACATCCGGTCGCCGGACCAGGCGATGCCCTGCACGTTGCGGTGACCCAGGGACCAGACCGGGGAGTCCGGGAAGGGATTTCCGGGAGCCGGCTTCCCATCCGGCGTGATCCGCAGGATCTTGCCGCCGAGCTGCTTGACGTCCTGCGACTGGTCGGTGTCCCCCGCGTCGCCGGTGCTGGCGTAGAGCTGCCCGTCGGGACCGAACGCCAGGCCGCCCCCGTTGTGGATGCCCGCCTTGGGGATGCCGGTGAGGATCGGCTTCGGCTCCTCACCGAGTCGCAGCCGGGCCACGCGGTTGTCCCGTTCGGCGGTGTAGTAGACGAACACCGTGCGGTCCTGGGCGAACTCCGGGGAGACCGCGATGCCCAGCAGGCCGCCTTCACCCGAGGCGACCACGTCGTCGATGGTCTGCACCTCGGTGATCTTCAGGCCGTCCGCGGTCGACTCCGGGCCGACCTGGACGATGCGGCCACTGTCGCGTTCGGTGACCAGGGCGCCGCCGTCGGGTAGGAAGGCGATCCCCCACGGCACCCGCAGCCCCTGGGCGAGCACGGTGGCGACAACCTCCTGGTCGCCGTTGTCCGCGGTGATCGTCGGGCTGGGCAGGTTCGGTGGCGCGCCGGCCGGGTCGGGTTCCGGGTCACCGAGGCTGCAACCGCTGGCAACGAGCAGCAGCGTCGCGCAGGACGCCACGAGGGCGGCACGAATCTGACGGGCGCGGAGGTACGGGGGAGCGCTCACCCGCCCCAGAGTAGCCCGCCGGGGCCGGGCCCGTGGAAGGCGACGCCGTGCTGCCCCCCATCGGCTGGTCGGGCTGCGCCGACGCCTATCGTCGGCCGGGTGAAGGTATGGATCCCGCACGAGGCCGGCCACGCCCTGCTCGGCGAGTTGCCGCCGGAGGTCACCGTCGAGACGATGGCGGATCCGGCGAAGCTGCCCTCGCCGATGGCCGGCGTCCGATTCTGGGTACCGCCCTTCCTGGCGGGCGAGGACGCGGTGGCCGTGCTGCACGAGCTGCCGGACCTGGCGGTGGTGCAGCTGCTCTCGGCCGGGGCGGACGCCTGGGTGGGTCGGATACCGGCCGGCGTCACGCTCTGCGACGCCCGTGGGGTGCACGATCCGTCCACCGCCGAATGGGTGGTCGCCGCGATTCTCTCCCAGTTGCGTGCCTTCCCGACGATGGCCCGGGCGCAGGCCCGGCGACGGTGGGCGTACGACGAGGTGGCCCCGACCGACGAGCTGGCCGGCAAACGGGTGTTGATCGTCGGGGCCGGGTCGATCGGTACCGCGTTGCGGCAGCGGCTGACGCCGTTCGAGGTGGAGTTCGTGATGGTGGCCCGGACCGCCCGGCCCGAGCAGGGGGTGCACGGTGTCGACGAGCTGCCGCGACTACTGCCGCAGGCCGACGTCGTGGTGCTGCTGGTGCCGTTGACCGAGCAGACCCGGGGGCTGGTCGACGAGACGTTCCTCGCCGCGATGCGGGACGGTGCCCTGCTGGTGAACGCCGCCCGGGGCCCGGTGGCCCGGACCGACGCCCTGGTGGCCGAGCTGGCCACCGGACGGATCTCCGCCGCGCTGGACGTCACCGATCCCGAGCCGCTGCCCGCCGACCATCCGCTCTGGGAGCTGCCGAACGTGCTGATCACTCCGCACGTGGCCGGCTCGGTGCGGGGGCTGTTGCCCAGGGCGTACCGCCTGGTGGGCCAGCAGATCCGACGGTTCGTGGCCGGTGAGCCGCCGCGCAACGTGGTGGTGGACGGCTACTGATCCGCTTCGGTGACGTCGCGTCCGGCCGCCGCCACCAGCCTCGGCAGGTCTGCCCCACGCACGGCCGGGAGCACGAACCATCGGCCGTCGTCGAGCTGGGCCACCGCCCGCCCGCGCGGATCGGCCGCCAGCTCGACCACCTGCTCCCAGGAGAATCGGCGCTCTCCGGCGAGCGCCCGTACCCGTAGTCCACGGGCGTCGGCGTCGGTGCCGGCCCGCCAGGCCCAGACGGCCACCGCCAGCGGCACCAGCAGCACCGGCAGCAGATAGGGGCGGGAACTGGCCAGCGGCAGGGCGCCGATGGTGGCGACGATCGCCCCGACCAGGATGGCCTGGTTGTGCCGGAATCGTGCGGTGTCGGTGCGAGGCATGACCAGATGATCCCACCCGGGCCGGGACGGCCGGCGGTGGGCCGAGGTCGCGCGCGGCATCGAGCGGCGGGTGGAACCGGGCACGGCCCATCTTGACACTCGGTTGTCGTGACCTGACTCACTGTCGACTGGCCGTCACTTCCCGCCGAGTGACTCGTTCATCGATGGTGGGCGGTGGACCATGTCTGTCGTCCGCGCACCGCCCCCGTGCCCCCTCACGAAGGCGACCGTCGTGCCCGTCGCGTCTGTGTTCCGTGCCGCCCCGTTGCGGGCCAGCGCACACCGTCCGCTCCTGCCCGAGATCTGCGTGCTCGCGGTCGCCGCCGTGCTGATCGCCCTCGGCACCGCCGGTCCGGTTCCCGCCCTCGCCGTGGTGGCACTCGCCGGTGCGGCCGCGTCCACACTGGCCGGGGTGCGGCTGTCCCGGCTGACCCTCGGCCCCGACTCGCCCGACGGCAGCCCACCTGCCGGACGGGTGGCCCGCCGTCGGGCGGCGCGTCCGCGTCGGGCCGCCGCCCTGCTGCATGCCGCGGTGGTGACCGCTGGCCTGACCGCGGCGGTGCTACCGCTGGCCTCCGCCGGATACCGTTCGGCGGCCGCTGCGGCCGGGCTCGCCGGCACCACCGCGCTGCTCGGCGGCGGCCTGTTCAGCCTGTATCGGTCGCGGCCGTCGATCCGGGGACGCCTGCACCGCCTACTCGACCAGGCCGCGCCCGGTGTCTGCCTGATCCTCACCGCCTGGCTGCTGCTGCCGTACGCCGGTGTGCCGGCCCCGCTGCGGCTGGCGGTCGCGGTGGTCCTGGGACTGCTCGCCGTCGACGCGTTGGCCATGCTGACCGGGCCCGGTCGCGACGGCGGCTCCGCCCGCTGCCGCGCAGGCGCCGGGTTGACCCTTCTCGCCCTGGTGCTGCTGGCCGCGTTGCCGGCCGGTCCCGCCGCCGGGCGCGCGGCGCTGCTGGCCGTGCCGCCCCTGGTGGTCGGCGTGCTGCTGGTCGCCGCCGGGGTTCGGCAGGTGGCGCAGGCCGCGCCCACCCGGCAGACCGCGCTGGTCTGGCCACGGGCGGTGCTGCCACCGGTCGCAGTGGTGCTCGCCGTCGTCCACCAGTTGCAGGTCGGCCTGCTACCCGACCGTACGGCGGTGCTGCTCGCGCTCGCCGTGATCCCGCCGCTGGTGGCGCGTGAGTTGTTCGGTGCCGCCACCCTGACCGGGTCGGAGGCGCCGGCGGCCACCGCCCCGACACCGGCCCCCGCCGAGTCGAGCGGCTCGACCGGTCGCGTCGCCCTGCTGGGGGCGCTGGCGGCCCGTCCCGAGCCGGTCTCCGGCGCTCTGCTCGTGATCGATCTGCACCTCACCGAGCTGCCCGGCCGGCTGGTGCGCGACGACGTGGCGGCCGAGGCCGTCCGTCGGGCCCGAGCCGTGGCGGCCGACGAGGACGAGGTGTTCGACCTGGCCGGCAGTGGACTCGCGGTGGTCAGCGGGTCCGGTCCGGTGCTGGCGTACGCGCTGGGTACCCGGCTGCTCAGCGCGCTGAGCCGACCCTACGAGGTTTCCGGGGCGGTGCTGCGGTCGCGACCCAGCGTCGGACTGGCCGAGCTGGGCCGGGGTCGGCCGGAGGATCTGTTCCGCCAGGCGGATCTGGCCCGTCGACGCGCGGCCCAGCTCGGCCGGGACCGGGTCGAGTGGTACGACGCCTATCTGGAGGAGCAACTGGTCCGCCGGCTGGACCTGGAGCGGGAACTGCCCGGCGCGGTGGCCCGGGGCGAGTTGGACCTGGTCTACCAGCCCGTCCTCGGCCTGGTCGATCGGGCGCCGGTCGGCACGGAGGCGCTGCTGCGGTGGCGCAACCCGGTGCTGGGCACCGTGTTTCCGGCGGAGCTGCTTCCGGTGGCCGAGGATCTCGACATCATGGGTGAGCTGGGGGTCTGGGTGCTGGACCGGGCCTGTCGACAGCTGGCCGACTGGACGGTGGGTGGCCGACGGCTGTGGATGGCGGTGAACGTGACCACCCGTGAGCTCACCTCACCGGACTTCGTGCCCCGGACGGCAGCGGTGTTGGAGGCGTACGGGGTGGGACCGGACCAGCTGGTGATCGAGGTCGCCGAGCCGAAGGTCGCCGCCGAGCTGCCGACTGTGGTCGCCCGGCTGGCCGGACTGCGCTCGATGGGCATCCGCACCGCGCTTGACGACTTCCGGGCCGAGCACGCCTCCCTCGCTCAGCTCCGGCGACTACCGATCGACCTGCTCAAGGTCGGGCCGGAGGTGGCCACGGCGGGCGGCGACCCGCACCGCCCCCTGCTGGACGTGGTGGTCACCGTGGCCGAACGGTTGGGCCTTGAGGTGGTGGCCGAAGAGCTGGAATCGGCTCACCAGGTCGAGGGGGCGCACCGGGCCGGATGCCGGTACGGCCAGGGCTTCGAGCTGGCCCGGCCGGCTACCGCCGAGCGGGTCGAGGCGTACTTCGAGGAGTTTCCGTCGACGTCGCGCTGAGAGCAGCTGCTTAACCGTTTCACTTGCTGGTGGGGGCGGGACCGGTGCTGCCGCGTGGGGTCAGGTGTGGGGCCTCGTCCTCCAGCCCGACCGTCGGGGCGCCCTCGATCAGCTGTAGCAGCTGGCGCGCGGCATGCGCCCCGTACGCCGGGATGTCCCGGCCCAGCGCGGTGAGCGGCGGATGCACCAGCCGGCACAGCGGGGAGTCGTCCCAGGCCACGATGGACAGGTCGGCGGGGACTGCGAGCCCCATCTCCTGGGCGACCGACAGCCCGGCGATCGCCATCACGTCGTTGTCGTAGATCACCGCGGTCGGGCGGACCCGGGAACTGAGCAGCCGCCGGGTGGCTCGTGCGCCCTCCTCGCCGGTGTAGTCGGAGGGGGCGGTGACCGCGTCGGCCAGGCCGAGCCGCCGGCACGCGTCGGTGAACGCCTGGGTGCGGATCGCGGTGTGCAGCAGCTCGGGTAGGCCGCCGACCCGGGCGATCCGCCGGTGGCCGAGCGCGTAGAGATACTCCACGGTCTCCACCAGCGCCGCCGCGTCGTTCGACCAGACACTCGGGAGCCCGCCGGTGCCCGTTGGCCCGCCGATCACCACGGCCGGCAGGCCCAGTTCCTCAAGCACCGGCACCCGGCCGTCGTCGGTTCGCAGGTCGCAGACGAGTACGCCGTCGACCCGTCGCTCACCCCACCAGCGCCGGTAGACCGCGATCTCGGCGCTCTGGTCGGCCACCACCTGGAGCGTCAGCGCGTACGACCGGGCGGACAGCTCCGCCTCGACGCCGCTGATCAGCTCCATGAAGAAGGGCTCGATGCCGAGGGTGCGGGCCGGTCGGGCGAGGATCAGGCCGATGGCGCGGGCGGTCGCGCCGGACAGCGCGCGGGCGGCGCTGCTCGGGCTGAACCCGATCTCGGCGGCGATGGCGAGAATGCGCTGCCGGGTCGCCTCGGAGACGCCCGGCTGGCCGTTCAGCGCGTACGAGACCGCGCCCTTGGAGACTCCCGCCCGGCGGGCGACGTCCGCGATCGTGGGCCGCTTCACCGGCGTACGTCCTCCTGAACCAGTTCGTCCTGCCGGCCGTGTCGATGGCGCGGGCGGCGTGGGACACGCTACCCGGCTGCCTGCCTCTAGGGCGGTACGGGGCGGCTCGACACCGGCAGGCAGGCGAACTTGTGCGGTTCAGTCTACGGGATCGGCTGGCCGGTTCCCCTCGTCGCGTTCGGGAATCCGTTGCCCGGATGCGTGAAACCGCCTGCCAGAAGGCGATCCTGCGCAACCGAACGGGCACGAGGTTTCGGGTTGGGCTCGGTGTTAACCCGTCGTTGACACGCCGAGACCACCCCCGTACGGTGACGTCACTTATCCGGTTCAGTCAACGTTCCTCGATCTCTGGAACGTGTCCAATGGTCTCGGAGGATGGGTCATGAGACGGTCTACGCCTCGGTGGCTGCGGGTCGCAGCCGTAGGTCTGACGGTCGGCTCCCTGGTCGTCGCGTGCAGCGGACGCAGCACCCAGGGCGGTGGCGACAGCGGCGGCGCGGTGGCGCTGACGATCAATTTCTGGGGCGACTTCGGGCTCCAGGACCTGAAGGCGAAGTACGAGGCGGAGAACCAGAACGTCAAGATCGCCCTCAACTCCGGCGAGTACAACGCCCAGCACGAGGACCTGCAGAAGAAGTTGATCGCCGGCTCGGGCGCACCCGACATCGCGGCCATCGACGAGGGCTTCATGGTCCAGTTCCGCAGCCAGGCCGACAAGTTCGTCAACCTGCTCGACTCCGGTGCCGGCAAGTACGAGACCAGCTACCTGCCGTGGAAGTGGAAGCAGTCCCTGTCGGCCGACGGCCGTACCCAGATCGGCCTCGGCACCGACGTCGGCGGCCTGGCCATGTGCTACCGCACCGACCTGTTCGAGGCTGCCGGCCTGCCCACCGAGCGGGACCAGGTCTCCGCGCTCTGGCCCACCTGGGACGCGTTCCTCACCATCGGCCAGCAGTACACCGCCAAGACCAAGAAAAAGTTCGTCGACAACGCGACGAACCTGTTCAACCCGATCCTCGGTCAGCAGCCTGTCGGTTTCTACGACGAGAACGAGCAACTGCGGATGGAGGGCGGTCCCAGGGTCGCGTTCGACTACGCGGTCCGGGCCGCCGACGCCGGCCTGTCGGCCAACCTCACAAGCTTCCAGGCCGACTGGGACAAGGGCTTCACCAGCGGGTCGTTCGCGGTGCTGGCCTGCCCAGCGTGGATGCTCGGGCACATCCAGAACACCGCCCCCGGCACCAAGGGCAAGTGGGACATCGCCGCTGTGCCTGGTGGTGGCGGCAACTGGGGCGGTTCCTTCCTCACCATTCCCAAGCAGGGCAGGAACGTCGACGAGGCGTACAAGTTCCTGGAGTGGCTGATCCAGCCGGCGCAGCAGATCGAGGTCTTCAAGACGGTCGGGAACCTGCCCTCGCAGCCGGCGCTCTACGCCGACCCCGCGATCGCCGACTTCAAGAACGAGTTCTTCAACTCCGCGCCGGTCGGCCAGATCTTCCCGAAGATGGCCGAGGGCCTGACCCCGCAGTACCTGGGCAAGAAGAACGGCCCCACCCGGGTCGCCGTGGAGAACGTCATCAACCGGGTGCAGAACGGCACGCTCACGTCGGACGCCGCCTGGGCCGAGGCGATCAAGGAAGCCGAGAAGGCCAGCAGGTAACGCCATCGAGACTGGCGCGGGCGCGTGGGCGCCCGCGCCCACCTCGATTCCGGTCTGAAGTCCCCCCGTCGCCCCTGGAGCGCCCATGCCCACCACGCGCGCCGCCCCCGAACCGGCCACCCGCCGCCCCCGGCCGTCCCCCGGCCGGTCGATGACCTGGCGTGACCGGCTGCACCGCTTCGACATGCGGTACGTGCCGTACCTGATGATCGCGCCGTTCTTCCTGCTCTTCTTCGTCTTCGGGCTCTTCCCGATGATCTTCAACGGTGTGGTGGCGTTACGCCACTGGCGCCTGGACGACCCGGAGCTGACCGGCTGGGCCGGCTTCGCGAACTTCAGCCGGCTGTTCACCGACGGCGACTTCGGCAACGCCCTCTACAACACCTTCGGCATCTTTCTGCTCTCCACAGTGCCGCAACTGCTGCTCGCGCTGATCATCGCGGCGCTGCTCAACCGCCGGCTCCGGGCCCAGACCTGGTGGCGGGTCGGCGCGCTGCTGCCCTACATCACCCCGATCACCGCCTCGACGCTTGTCTTCAACGTCTTCTTCTCCCGCGACCTCGGCATGGCGAACTGGGCACTGGGCCTGATCGGGATCGGCACCGAGAACCCGATCGACTGGCGGGCCGACAAACTCCACTCCTGGATCGCCATCGCCACGATGGTCAACTGGAAGTGGATCGGCTACAACGCCCTGCTCTACCTGGCGGCGATGCAGTCCATTCCACGCGACGTGTACGAGGCGTCGGCGCTCGACGGCGCCGGCCCGTGGCGGCAGCTCTGGCGGATCACCGTGCCGATGATCCGGCCGGTGGTCATCTTCACCGTGGTGCTGTCCACCATCGGCGGGCTGCAACTGTTCACCGAGCCGATGCTGTTCGACCTCAACGCGCAGGCCGCCACCGGCGGTGCCGGCGGCGAGTGGCAGACCGTGGCGCAGCTGATCTACAAGGTCGGCTGGAAGGACCTCAACCTCGGGTACGCCGCCGCGATGTCCTGGGCACTGTTCTTGATCATCCTCGTGGTCGCGGCCCTGAACACCCTGCTGACCAACCGCATCTCGGGGGGACGCAAATGAGCGAGCGAATCGATCGGCTCAGCGCGTTGAGCGAGCGAAGCGAGGTGGCGCGGTGAGCCTTCTGGAGCGACCCCGGCCGACACCGTCGGCGACGCGCGGCGGACGAAAGCGGGCCGCGCTGCTGGGCCGGGCGCCGCAGGACACCCCGGCCGGCTTCTGGACCTACCTGCTCCTGGCCCTGAGCACGCTGTTCGCGGCGTTCCCGCTGTACTGGATGTTCGTCATCTCCACCAGCACCGACGAGGCGACCTCCCAACTGCCGCCGGTGGTGGTCCCGGGCGACCAGTTCCTGGTCAACCTGGACGAGGTCTTCTCCCTCCAGGATGTCTACTTCGCCGCCTCCCTGGTGAACAGTGTGATCGTCTCGACCGTGGTCACCGCGTCGGTGCTGTTCTTCTGCTCGTTGGCCGGATTCGCCTTCGCCAAGCTGCGGTTCCGGGGCAGCAGGCCGCTGATGCTGTTCGTGATCCTCACCCTGACCGTGCCCAACCAACTCGGCGTGGTCGCGCTCTACATCGTGATGGGCAAGCTGGGCTGGAACGGCACCCTGCTGGCGGTGATAGTGCCCGGCCTGGTCACCGCCTTCGGGGTGTTCTACATGCGACAGTTCATCGTCAACACGGTGCCGGACGAACTGGTCGAGTCGGCCCGGGTGGACGGCGCCACCACCATGCGGGTCTACTGGAACATCGTGTTGCCGGCGGTGCGGCCGGCGCTTGCGGTGCTCGGCCTGCTCACCTTCGTGGCCACCTGGAACGACTTCCAGTGGCCACTGATCACCCTCAACGGCACCGACTATCCCACCTCAATGGTGGCCATCTCCGACCTGGCCAGCGGCAACTACGTCATCTACCGCCGGGTGCTGGCCGGCGCGTTCGTGGCCACCATCCCATTGTTGATCATGCTCGTCATCGGCGGTCGGCAGATCGTTCGGGGAATCATGGAAGGCGCGGTGAAGTCTTGAGCGACGCGCGGGGGACCGGTCCGATCCGGCAGACACTGCACGACGGGTGGACCATGCGGGCGGTACCCGGCCAGCAGGTGCCACCCGAGGTGGACGGGGCGACGGTGCCGGCCACCCTGCCGGGTTGTGTGCACACCGATCTGCTGGCGGCCGGGTTGATCCCCGATCCGTACCTCGACGACAACGAGACCGCGCTGGCCTGGATCGGCCGCACCGACTGGGCGTACGAGACCACCTTCGACCGACCGCCCGGCGACCACGCCCGCCTCGACCTGGTCTGCGCCGGCCTGGACACGGTCGCCACGATCACGCTCAACGGCGTCGAGGTCGGCCACACCGAGAACATGCACCGAGGCCACCGCTTCGACGTCGGGTCGCTGCTCCGCACCGAGGGCAACCACCTGGTCGTACGCTTCGACTCCGCCTACCGGTACGCGGAGGCGCAGCGTGATCGGCTCGGCGATCGCCCCAACGCGTACCCGGAGCCGTTCCAGTTCATCCGCAAGATGGCCTGCAACTTCGGCTGGGACTGGGGGCCGACGCTTGTCACCGCCGGCATCTGGCAGGAGATCGCCCTGCACGGCTGGTCGGTCGCCCGACTGGCGACGGTACGCCCACTTGTCACGGTCGACGGCGACACCGGCCGGGTGGCGGTGCACGTCGAGGTGGAACGGGCCACCGACCGGCCGCTCACCGTCCGGGCGCAGGTGGCGGGCCAGCGCGCCGAGGTGACCATCCCGGCGGGGCAACGTTCCGCAGTGCTGGCCCTCACCGTGCACCGGCCGGAACTCTGGTGGCCCCGGGGCTACGGCGTGCCGCACCGCCACGAACTGACGGTCACCCTGCACGATGCCGACGGCGGCCCGCTCGACGAATGGCACCGCCGGATCGGCTTCCGGTCGGTACGCCTGGACACCACCCCCGACGAGCACGGTGCCCCGTTCACGCTGTACGTCAACGAGATGCCGATCTTCGTCCGGGGCGTCAACTGGATCCCCGACGACGTCTTCCCCAACCGGATCACCCGCGCGCGCCTGGCCCACCGCTTCGACCAGGCCGAGACGGCGAACATCAACCTGCTGCGGGTCTGGGGCGGCGGCCGGTACGAGTCGGCGGACTTCTACGACCTGGCCGACGAACGCGGGCTGCTGGTGCAGCAGGACTTCCTCTTCGCCTGCGCGGCGTACCCGGAGGAGGAGCCGTTCGCCACCGAGGTGGCCACCGAGGCCACCGAACAGGTGGTCCGTCTCGCGCCGCACCCCTCGCTGGTGCTCTGGACCGGCAACAACGAGAACATCTGGGGCTGGCACGACTGGGACTGGCAGGCCCCGCTGGCCGGGCGCAGCTGGGGGCGGGGCTACTACCTCGACCTGCTGCCGCGCATCGTCGCCACGCTGGACCCGACCCGCCCGTACTGGCCGGGCAGCCCCTGGTCGGGCAGCGAGGAGATCCACCCCAACGATCCGGCGTACGGCACCACGCACATCTGGGACGTGTGGAACACCGACGACTACGTCAAGTACCGCGAGTACCTGCCCCGGTTCGTGGCCGAGTTCGGCTACCAGGGGCCGCCCGCGTACGCGACGCTGCGCCGGGCCCTCTCCGACGAGCCCCTCGCCCACGACTCACCCGGCATGGCGCACCACCAGAAGGCCACCGACGGGGACCGTAAGCTGCGCCGAGGGCTGGACGCGCACCTGCCCGAGCCGCGGGACTTCGACGACTGGCACTGGCTGACCCAGCTCAACCAGGCCCGGGCCATCGCCCTCGGGGTGGAACACTTCCGCTCCCACCGGGGCCGGTGCATGGGCACCATCGTCTGGCAGCTCAACGACTGCTGGCCGGTCACCTCGTGGGCCGCCATCGACGGCGACGGCCGCCGCAAACCACTCTGGTACGCGCTGCGCCGCTCCTACGCCGACCGGCTGCTCACCGTGCAGCCCCGTGACGGTGGGCTGGCCCTGGTCGCGGTCAACGACGGCGGGCTGCCGTGGCGGGCGTCGATCACGGTCAGCCGGCTCACCCTGGCTGGGGAACCGAAAGCGAAGTCCACCCTGGAGCTGGAAGTGCCTGCGTACGAGACGGTGACCCTGGCGCTGGCGGCGGAGCTGGCCCGGCCCGACGACGCCCGGGACGAACTGCTGGTCGCCGAGACCGACGACCCGGCCGAACGTGCCTGGTGGTTCTTTGCCGAGGACCGCGACCTGCGATGGCCGGCGGCGGTCTTCGACGCGACGGTGCAGCCGGCCGACGGCGGTCAGCAGGTACGCGTCACCGCCCGCACCATCCTGCGCGACGTGACCCTGTTTCCGGATCGCCTCGACCCGTCCGCCGAGGTCGACATGGCGCTCGTCACCCTGCTCCCGGGCGAGGCGGCGACCTTCACGGTGCGGTCGGCGGCACCCCTCGACCCCACCGCCCTGATCACCCGCCCGGTGCTGCGCTGCGTCAACGACCTGCCGGTAGGGCCGCCTTCATGACGGCTCGGGCGGAGGGGCCGCTTCCCGGCCTCACCGCCGCAGTGGTGGATGGTCACCGGGCCGGCGCGTGGTCCCATGACGCGCCGGCCCGGTAGCCCTGTCTGCCCGTCCTGCTCGCACCGCAGGACCGGCCCCGGGGGAGATCGTCAGGCGCAGAGCGCGTTGCTGGTGTAAGTCGTGCCGGAGGAGGTGGTCACCTCGCCGACCGCGCAGACCGTCATGTTGTGGCCGTAGAGCTGGTCGCCGTAGTACTGGGTGCCCGTACCGCCGTACCAACTGGTGTTGCCGTGCGGGTTGGACCGGTACACCCGGACCCGGACGGTGTTGTGCGGGCTGACCCGGTTGGAGATCCGACCCCAGTTGGTCTTGCAGGTCTCACTCCAGCGCAGCTCCACGACGGCGAGGGTGGTCGAACCCTGCATGATGTACGCCGGGTAGTTCGTGGCGTTACGGGCGTTCGCGGAGCAGCCGGTGTCGATCGGGTCGGTGCCGTCGCAGCCGTGACCGCTACAGGTGGCGGCGCTGGCGGGCGTCGCGACCAGGAGGCTGGCGGCGATGAGGGCGCCTGCGGCAGCGGCGGCCAACCGGCGGGCGTTCCGGATCATTGTCTCTCCTGACCTCTGATGGGCTGTGTCAGCCCTAGGATTCGGCTCCTCATCTCTACCGTCCGTCGACACTGATCTCTACGCTGTGTCGCGTCGGACAATGAATCCCGGTTGTGGTCAATCAATTCGAGGAGCGGCCCATGGCCCGGGCGGAACGCCCCCTGGACCCCACCGCCGACCCGCTTCAGGCGTTCGCCGCCGACCTGAGGATCCTGCGTGACAAGGCAGGCCGCCCCACCTATCAGGCCCTCGCCCGGCGCGCCCACCGGTCCGCGAGCTCGCTGTCCGAGGCGGCCGGTGGCCGGCGGCTGCCGACGCTGGACACGACCCTGGCGTACGTGCGTGCGCTCGGCGGCGACGAGGCGGAATGGACCGAGCGGTGGCGCGTCGTCGCCGGGCACGTGACGGCAGCACAGGGCCACGCCGGCCCGACCGGCGACCACGACGGTGGCAGCGAGACGCGACCTGCCACCGCGCCACCTGCGGTCGGGGATTCCGCCACCGCGCCACCTGCGGTTGGGGGGCCGGTCGCCGTGCGATCCGCGACCGTGGATTCCGGCGCTGCGCCGCCTGCGGCTGCGGGTCCGGCCGCTGTGCCGCCGACCACCAACTCGCCGGTCGCCGCGCCGCCCGCCGCATCGAGGGAGGACGGCCAAAAACCGCATGACCCGCCCACCCCGGCCGGTGACACCGCTTCATCCCGCTCGGTCGGGCGCACCGCCCGGGCCGTTCTCGCCGGGGCGCTGGTGCTGGCCGGGCTCGTCGCGGTGCCCTGGCTCGCCGGAGGGTTCGGCAAGCCGGAGGCGGGCAGCAACACGCCGCCTGCGGCCGAGCCGACGACCGTGACGGTGGGCGTCCGCGACGGTGCCGACCCGAAGGACGCCGGCTGCGCCGCAGACGCCGACGTGACCACACTCGAAAGCGCCGCCGTGCTGCTCGACGAACGGGTGATCGGCACTGTCGAGTTGCGCTACTCGCCCGCGTGCGGGGCGAGTTGGCCGCGATTCGTGCCGGTGCCGGCAGTGGTGGAGGTGCCCCGGCCCGCCCGGATCCAGCTCACCGTGTTCGATGGCGACGATGCCGGCCGGCAGGCCGACTTCGCGATGGACTACGCCGGCATTTCCACCTTCGGCAACCTGCTGACCAGCACACGGACCTGTGTCTGGGCCCAGGTGCAGCTTTCCGGCCAGGGCTGGGCCTCGCCCCTGGCGCGCACCGGCTGCTGGCGAGGCGCCACCCAGGTGAGACCGATCCCCTGAACCGCTCGCCCGGCTCACGGCGGCTCTCACCCTGGTCGCGGCGCTCAGGCCGGCGTCCTTGGCGAAAACGAGAGGAGCAGCGGCCATGGCCCTGGCGGATGCGTTGACCAAGGCTCCGACAGACGTTCCGGAGCTTGCCGTGGCCGAGCCGCCGGCCCCGTCGGACCTGCTCCAAGCGGTGGTTGACGCCGTCTTCGGCCCCGGCAGTGTTGTCGCCTGGTTCGTCGGTCTGTTGATTCTCGTCGGGCTCTGGCTGAGATTCGGGCTTGACATCTACCGCGGTGCCCGGCAGGCGGGCGAGACGATCCGGGCCGCGGTCCGGATCAGCCTCCAACACCTGAGCCGGCACCCTCGGCACCGGATCGTGGCGGCCTTCGCGACGACCCTGTTCGGTCTGGCCGTTCAGGCAGTATGGGTGTTCGCCACCTTCGCGTTCGTGTGTGCCGTGTCGGCGGCCGTGGGCGCAGCCGACCCGGCCGACCCCCTGCGTTGGGACCGCTTCACCGGCTCGTACACGATGACCTGCGTTCTTTTGCTGGTGGCCGCCTACGTGTTGGCCGTCGCCCGGCAGGACCGTCATGTCTCCTGGCTGGCCGTCCCGCCGGCCGCGCTGCCGATCGCCACGGGGGCGGTCGTCGCTCTGATCGCCCTGGTCGTGACGGTCGCCTATCTGCTCTCGTGGTTGTTCGTGCTGGTCGCGACGCTCTTCACCGATCGGGCGGAGGGACCCGATTTCCTTGACGACATGGTCGGGATGTGGGCGGTGGTGGTCGTCCTCGTCCTGCTGGCCCTCGGTGGATTTCTGGCAATGTGGCTCTCGGCTGTCACGGTGTCTGCGTGGCGGGGGCCGGCGCAGGAGCCGACCGGTGACCCGGAGTAGGCAGTGAGGTGCGGCGGCTCCGACCGGGGTTCGCCGCACCGGGTGTTCCCGACCTGTAGAGTTGAAGAATTTCGCAAGTGCTAAAGTCTTCAGGGTGGCAGCATCCGAAGGGGGAGCGTGGCGTGTCGGTGCCGCTGTACCAGGCGAAGGCGGAGCTGTTCCGCACCCTCGGGCACCCTGTCCGGATCCGGGTGCTGGAACTGCTCCAGGACGGCCCCAGGCCGGTGCGGGACCTGCTGGCCGCCATCGACGTCGAGGCGTCGAACCTCTCCCAGCAGCTCGCCGTGCTGCGCCGGGCCGGCATGGTCACGTCGCACCGGGACGGCCCCCTGGTGATGTACGCGCTGAGCACGCCCGACGTGGCCGACCTGCTGGCCGCCGGGCGGCGGATCCTCGGCGCGGTGCTCACCGACCGGGACGGGCTGCTCGACGAGTTGCGTGCCGGCGGACCGGACCGGTGACGGCCACCGACGTCGGTCCGGCCCGCTCGGCCGGACCCGCCCTGTCCGCCGCCTGGCGTCGGGTCCGCGACCTGCTGCCGGGCCGCGCCGACTGGCAGGCGGTACGCCGCTCACCCCGCCGTGACCTGGTCGCCGGGCTCACCGTCGCCGTGGTCGCGTTGCCGTTGGCGCTCGCCTTCGGGGTCACGTCCGGGCTCGGCGCGGAGGCCGGACTGATCACCGCCGTGGTCGCCGGTGCGGTGGCGGCCGTCTTCGGCGGCTCGAACCTTCAGGTGTCCGGCCCGACCGGCGCGATGACCGTGGTGCTGGTGCCGGTCGTGGCGCAGTTCGGGGCGACCGGGGTGCTGATGGTCGGCGCGCTGGCCGGGTTGATCCTGATCGCTCTGGCCCTCGCCCGCCTCGGCCGCTACGTCCGCTACCTGCCGGTGCCGGTGATCGAGGGCTTCACCGCCGGCATCGCCGTGGTCATCGCCCTGCAACAGGTGCCAGCCGCGCTCGGCGTCACTGACGCGCAAGGCGAGAAGGTGTGGGCGGTGGCGGCCGACGCGGTCACCCGGTTCGTCGTACACCCCCGGCCGGTCGCCGTCGCGGTGGCCCTCGGTGTCGCGGCGGTGATGCTGCTCGGTGCCAGGTGGCGTCCCGGGCTACCCTTCTCGCTGCTGGCCGTGGCCGCCGCCACGCTGCTCGCCGAACTCGTGCCGGTCGACCTGGTCCGGATCGGCGCGCTGCCGCAGGGGCTGCCCGCTCCGTCGCTGGACTTCCTCGACCTTTCGGCGGTGGGTGTGCTGCTGCCCGCCGCACTCGCGGTAGCGGCGCTGGCCGCGTTGGAAAGTCTGCTCTCGGCAACCGTCGCCGACGGGATGACCGTCGGCCAGCGACACGATCCGGACCGCGAACTCTTCGGTCAGGGCCTGGCCAACCTGGCCTCTCCGCTGTTCGGTGGCATCCCGGCCACCGCGGCCATCGCACGTACCGCCGTCAACGTCCGGGCCGGAGCGGCCTCCAAACTGGCGGCGCTGACCCACGCGGTGGCGCTGGCCGTGATCGTGCTGGCTGCCGCCCCACTGGTGGGCCGCATCCCGCTCGCCGCCCTGGCCGGCGTGCTGCTGGCCACCACCGTACGGATGGTCGAGGCCGCGTCGCTAAGGGCACTGGCCCGATCCACCCGGGGCGACGCGCTCGTGCTGGTGCTGACATTCGCCGTCACGGTGATCTGGGACCTGGTCACCGCCGTGGCCGTCGGCGTCGGGGTCGCGGTCGTCGTGGCACTGCGCGCCATCGCCCGCAGCGCGAGACTCGAACAGGTGCCGCTCGACTCCGGCGAGCACACCGCCGAGGAGCGGGCCCTGCTCGCCGAACACATCGTGGCCTACCGGCTCGACGGCCCGCTGTTCTTCGCCGCCGCGCACACCTTCCTGCTCCGGCTCTCCGACGTCGCGGACGTACGGGTGGTCATCCTGCGGATGTCCCGGGTATCCACCATCGACGCCACCGGCGCCCACGTGCTCGGCGACGCCATCCGCCGACTCCAGGGGCGCGGCATCACCGTGCTGCTCTCCGGCATCGTGCCCGGTCACGACCAGGTGCTCGACGCTCTCGGCGTGGCCGACCAGCTGCGCCGCGACGGACTGGTCTTCTCCGACACACCGGCCGCCATCGCGTACGCCAGGAACCTCGCGTTGGCCCCGGCCGGTGACCGGTACTGGCATCAATCCGGCGAAGGTGAGAGTGTGTCCGCTGCGGTCCTTTGATCATGTCCGGGTCAGGCGTGTGCGCTGAACAAGCAGGGGAGCACCATGTCCCAGAACGGCAACGCTCGGTCACACCTGCGGATAGGTGGCTGGCTTCCCGGGACGAGCCGACCCGGTTCGGGTTCTGATCATTGGGACTCCGGTACGCAGCATCAGCTGGTCAGACCCCGGCGGACCACATCTTCTCCACCGTTGACCGGCATCGCGCCGTCGACCGTCCCGCCTCCGGGCGGGTACGCCGGTCGGACCATCGACGCCTACCCGGTAGCCGAAGAACCCGTCCCCGAGCACGCCCGCGACGCAGCGCCAACCGCCGCCACGGGCAACCAGGGTGCGACCATCGGGAGGCCCCGCCCACGGCGTACGCAGGTGCTGGGCGGTGCCGCCCTCGTCGTCGTCACCGCCGTCATCGGGGTGATGGCGCTGCGCGACGGGACGTCCCAGGAGCCGATCCGCAGCGAGTTCGTCGCCGGGATGCCCCGTCCCGACGGTGCCGCGGATGGCCCTGCCGTCGACTCGCTGCCCGACACGGACGGCACCGGCTCCCGAGGCGACAGTGGCGTCTTGCAGAACCCGACCACCGACCCTGTCGTCCGGCCCGGCCTCAACCCGCGTACCGACGGCAGCGACGCGGACGACGCCGGCTCGACCGGCCCCGGCAGCCCACCGGCCAGCCCGGCCGCCAAGAACCCACCACCGGCCCCGAGCATCCCCGAAACACCTGCCAAACCGGCCGGGCCGGCGCTGGTTCCCGGTGCCCGGATCGGTCTGGAACCTGCCGGCTCGCCCGGACACCGGGTACGGCATGCCAACTTCCAGGCCCGAGTCGATCCGGTGAATGCCGCCAGCAGCGCCGGCACGAGAGCCGACGCCGCGTTCATCGTCCGGTCCGGTCTCGCCAGCGACAGTTGCGTCTCCTTCGAGTCGGTCAACTTCCCCGGCCACTACCTGCGACACTCCGACTTCCGGGTGTTCCTGCACCGCGCCGACGGCAGCGCCCTGTTCCGCGCCGACGCCACGTTCTGCCCGGTCACCGGCATCGGCGGACGACACACGTCACTGCGGTCGCACAACTACCCGGATCGGTACCTGAGCCACGACCCCCATCAGCAGATGCGGATCTCCCCGATCGGTGGCGGTGCCGGATCCTCGACGGCCACCTTCCGAATCCGTCCCGCCGGGTAGCCTCCCCGCCGCGCACGAACCGGCGCGGAAGTCGGCGCGGCTGCCCTCGGTGGCGATTCGGGCAGCCGTCGTTCGTCATCTCGGTGCGGGCCCCATGGCCCACACTGGGAGCGAAGGAGACGACCATGCGTTATGCGCTGCTGATTCACTACCGCGAGCCGGGCGAGGGTGAGCTGTCCGACGAGATCGTCGCCGAGGCGAGGGCGGCCTTCGACGCGTACGGTCGGGCGCTGGTGTCGGCCGGGGTGTTGCTGGCGGCCGACGTGTTGCAGCCGACCGCGGCGACGACGACCGTCACCCGTAGGGACGGTGACCTACGCGTGCAGGACGGCCCGTTCGCGGAGACCAGGGAGGCGCTGGCCGGGGTGTTTCTCCTCGACGTACCGGACCTCGACGCCGCGATCGGCTGGGCGGAGAAGTGCCCGGCCGCGCAGTGGGGTGTGGTGGAGGTACGCCCGAGCGCGACGGCGATCGTCGACGGGGTATGGACGAGCTGACCGTCGGCGACGGAGGGTGGGCAGCCGCGACTGTCGCGGCCCGCGACAGTTACGGGCGGCTGCTCGCCCTGTTGGCCGCGTCGACAAGTGACCTCGCCGCCGCCGAGGACGCCCTGGCCGACGCCTTCGAGCGGGCCCTGCGGACCTGGCCCGACCGGGGCGTGCCGGAGAGTCCCGACGGGTGGCTGCTGACCGTGGCGCGTAACCGGCTGCGGGACCTGTGGAAGTCGGCGCACCGGCAGCGCACCGTCCCGCTCGACGTGGAGCGGGACGCCCCCGTACACCTCGATGACCTCGACCTCGACGCCGTCCCGGACCGGCGGCTGGAGCTGATGCTGGTGTGCGCGCACCCGGCGATCGAGCGGGCCGTGCACACCCCGCTCATGCTCAACACGGTGCTCGGTTTCACGGCCGCCCAGGTCGGCCGGGCCTACTCGGTGCCGGCGTCGACGATGGCAACCCGCCTGGTCCGGGCGAAGCGGCGCATCAAGGCCGCCCGGATCCCGTTCCGCATCCCCGACCGCGGCGATCTGCCGGATCGGATGGCGGCGGTGCTGGAGGCGGTCTACGGGGCGTACGTCATCGACTGGACGACGACCGGCCCGGAAGCCCGGCAGGTCCCCACCGAGGCCCTGCACCTGGCCGAGGTACTGACGACGCTGGTGCCCGACGACCCGGAGGCGCACGGGCTCGCCGCCCTCGTCCAGCTCTCGTCCGCGCGGTTACCCGCCCGCCTCGACGCAGACGGGCGGTTCGTGCCGCTGGCCGAGCAGGACCCGTCGCGCTGGGACGACCACCTGATCCACCGGGCACACGAGCACCTACGCGCCGCGCACGCGCGCGGGCAGGTCGGCCGCTTCCAACTTGAGGCCGCCGTCCAGGCCGTGCACTGCGCCCGGCGGGAGACCGGCACCACCGACTGGCCGGCGCTGCTGGACCTGCACCGTGCCCTCCATGCGGTGGCGCCGTCGCTCGGCGGTGCGGTCGCCTACGCGGTCGCCACCGCCGAGGTCGAGGGCCCGGCGGCCGGGCTGACCCGGCTCGACGAGCTGCTGGGCGACCGGGCCCGACGCTTCCAGCCGGCCCGGGCTGCCCGCGCTCACCTGCTCGAACGGCTCGGCCACCATGGCGAGGCGGTCGCCGCGTACGCGAGCGCGATCGACCTCACCCACGACCCCGCCGAGCGGGCACACCTCCAGCACCGCCGTTCGCTCCTGCCCGGCTGAGCAGTCCCGGACTGCCTCAGCAGTCAGCGGGTGCCCGCGGTGCTCAGGGGCGGGCGGCCAGGTTGACGGCCTCCGCGAGGAGGGCGTCCAACTCGTCGTCCGACAGGTTCTCCTCGGTGAGGATCTTCTGCACGGTGGCCGCCTGGATGCGGCCGATCATCTCCTGGCTCATCGAGTAGTCGAGCGCCGGGTCGATGATGGACATGATGAGCTGCTCGGCGGCCTCGGCGCTGATCTCGGGACCACCGTTGGCGAGCCCGGCGCGTAACTCACCGACGAAGGCGATGGCCTCGGCGCGGCTGGCGGTGTCGCCGAAGCGGCGGTCAACGGCGAGGAAGAAGACCGCCGCGAGGTAGCGCGGAAGGCCGTCCCAGCCTTCGGCGTCAAGCTTGGCCTCAACCGCGTCGTTAGCGGCGTAGTCGCCGCGAACCATCGTGCGGATGTACTCGGGCAGTTCAGGCTTGATCATTGTTGTCCCGCTTCCTCGCTCGTCGGGCTTTGCCATGGTTCCATATCGCCTTCACGGTCACCGCCAACGCGCCAGCCGCCATCACCGCAGCGGTCACCGGGTTGTCGACATGTGGTCGATCCTGTCCCGGCGTAGGCCCAGGGCTCGTCGTCCCACTCGTGGTTCCGCCTTGGCCGTCGCCATGTTGCTTGAAGAACTTGAACACTTCTCGGGCGCTGGCCTCGGCGTTCTTCAGGCTGTCCTCGGTGTCGTCGGCCTTCTGGACCTGCTTGCGCCAGGCGATGTCGGCACGCCGCCCACGTCGCTCAGCCTCGGTCACCACGCGTTCACCGGACGGCGAGGCCACATCATCTGGTTCGGTGGGCGCGGCACCGGGGGCGATCGTGTTGACGTACGCGGTGATGTTGCGGGCAGCCTCAGACAGCAGGCGGGCGTATCGGCCGGCTTTGTCTCGGGCCACCTCGGCGTCCGTGACGGCGGCGCGTAGCCGCTTGTCGTTGCTTCCCCGCTGCACCTCGATCAGCCGCGCCAAAGCCACCTCGGCGTCCGTCCGGGCGCGCAGCGCGGTGACCGCTGCGGCATCAAGGTTTCCGCGTACGGCGAGAAGCTGCGCGACCAGCTCGGCGATGCTGCCGCTCATCCGAGTCGGGTGCGGTAGTCGCTCGCGTGTTCGGCGGTGTGGTCGAAGCGGCGGCGAGTCGGTTCGACCTCTGCCTTGGCGGCGGCGAGTGCCTGATGGGTGTCGGTCACGTACTGGTGTTGGCTGTCGCTCAGCACAGCGTTCGCCGTTCGGGTTGCCGCTTCGGCCTCGGAGACGGCCTTATCGAACACCCGTCGTCCCTGGCGCGCGGCTTCGATGGCGGCGCGCAGGGCCGCCTTGACCTCGCCGACACTCATGGTGGTGGTCGGTGATCAGCCGAGGATGCCGACGTAGCGGCGGGCAGCCTCCGAGCTGCCCTGCACGAGGGTCACAGCCTCGGCCAGGCGCTGCTTGCTCTGCTCACCGCGGGCAATGGCCTCGGCGATCGCCGGATGGCCGGTGCCGGCGGCGACGGCACGTAGCCGGGCCAGCATCTGCTCGGTGTTCTCGGCGGCGGCGCGGATCTGGTTGATCGTCACGTTGCCCTGCTCGGCTGCCTGCATCAGTGCCGCCTTGACCTCTTCGATACTGGCCATGCCGCCCCCCGTCTGCTGATTGTGGACCCGGATCACCATTACGTGGCCGGACGGACACTATCGGAGATGAATGCAGCTCGCAGCCCGGTGACTACAGGTGGTCAGCTGCGGGTCATGCCACGTCGGGCAATGAACCCTTGCGATCGCGTCTCGGCGACGAAGAAGCATTGTCGGCGGGAAGGTGGCCAGCGGCGAAGGGCTCGTTGACCGCGATAGCGGTGGCCGCAACGATCGTCTGGCTGTCGCCGCGCCAACCGGTCGTCTCCAAACCGTCCAGGATCTGGTCTACCGTGCCCCAGCCGCGACGCGCCATCGCGCGGATCAGGTCGCTGAACTCGGCTCGTCCGCTCACGGTTTCACGTCCCCGGCGATATCCGGTACGGACCTCCACTCGCAGCCCGACACAAGGGTCAGATCGAGGACCGCCGGAACGTAGCAGGGGCTCTCAACCGTCAATCTTGGAAAGTTCCCGTTCGCGAAGAACGGGAACTTTCCAAGATCTCGGTGTCCTGTAGGCGGGGATCCTTCTGCCGGCTGCATTCCAGGGCCTCGGTGACGGCGTCGAGGGTCACCTCGGCCTCGGTACGCAGGTCACGCACTACGCCGTCGCCGACGCCGTGCCGACCGACCTGGCGGTGCCGATCCAGGTGCCCGCCGCCGCGCCGAACGACCTGGTCGCCGACCCGGTGCCGGCGCTGCTGCGGCTGGCCGCCCGGCACGCCGGTCTGACCCTGACCGTCCGCTTCACCCGTGCCGGCTGCACCCTGCACCGCCACGACGGCGACGGCGTAGTTGTGGTTGCCACCGCCCCCGACCTGGACATCAGTGAGCGGTGAGAAGATGAAAGGGAGCGACCGGCCGGGGCGCGGCGGGCGGGGAGGTGCGGGTGAGCAGGGCGGTCGAGGAGACGAATCGGGCGATGTTGCGCGCCCGGGACGCCATGGACCGGGCGTACGCTCAACCGCTGGACATCCCCACCCTGGCGCGGATCGCGCACGTCTCCGAGGCGCACTTCATCCGCACCTTCCGGGCCACCTTCGGTGAAACCCCGCACCGCTACCTGCAACGGCGTCGGGTGGAGCGGGCCATGTACCTGCTGTTGCACACCGGTCAGGACGTCACGGAGATCTGCACGGCTGTCGGTTTCGGCAGTCTCGGCACGTTCAGCCGTACCTTCCGGCAGATCATCGGTGAGTCGCCCACCGACTACCGTAAGCGGCGGACGGCGCCCGTCGCGCCGGTGCCGGGCTGCTTCACGAAGGCGTGGACCAGACCGAGCAGTTTTGGATAAGCAGCAGGTCAGAGCGTTGCACTAGCGTTTCGGACATGACGATGAACGCGATCAGCCGCTCCCAGATCTACGTCCTCGACCAGGACGAGGCGCTCGACTTCTACATCGGCAAGCTCGGCCTTGAGTTGAACACGGATCAGGATCTCGGCTTCATGCGTTGGCTCACGGTCAACATCCCTGGCGACCGGCAGCGGGAGATCCTGCTGGAGAAGCCGGGCCCGCCGAACCTGGACCCGGCCACCGCCGAGCAGGTCCGCGAGCTGCTCTCCAAGGGCGCCGCGGGTGGCTTCCTCTTCATGACCACCGACGACGCCCACAAGACGTACGAGGAGTTGGTCGCGAAGGGGGTCGACATCACCGACGAGCCGATGGAACGGCCGTACGGCATCGACTTCGGCATCCGCGACCCGTTCGGCAACCAGATCCGCATCGGGCAGATGTTCGACCGGAAGGCCGAGCACTGCTGAAGTCCTGGAAGCAGCTCTGTCTGGCCCCGGCGCCGGTCACCGACGCCGGGGCAGGCGACACCTCAGCGCCGCAGGTCGAGCCAGACCAGCCGGTGGTCGGAGGTGGGGAAGCCGCCCGGCAGGGCCGGGTCGTAGTCGCCGACCAGCCGGAACAGCGGGTCACCCGGCACCGGCCAGAAGATTCCGGTGGCGCGGACCGGCAGGCCCCGGCTCGGTAGCAGGTAGTCGACCCGCAGGTTGCCGGGGCTGGTGTCGGCGAAGTCGGCGGTGTCGAAACGCGGGTCGCTGCGGTGGTCGAGGTTGGCGCCGCCCTGCCGCCGCGCCGCCGCGGTGCCGCCTGCGCTGGCCGGCACGACCCGGTCGTTGATCCGGGGGTGGTCGAGCAGCTGCTGCGCCGCGCCGGGCAGGCTGTCACCGTCGTACGGGTCGGAGTTGAGGTCCCCGGCGATCACGAAGGCCGCCCCCGGCCGCAACCCGCCGCGTCGCCCGGTGTCGTCGTAGATGTAGCCGGCCCGCCACGGCGAGACGTAGTCGGCCCAGAAGCGGATCTCGTCGTGGTTGCGGCGGCCGTTGCGGTCCTCCGGCCCGTCGAAGACCGGCGGCGTGGGGTGGCTGGCCAGCAGGTGCACGGTACGGCCGGGCAGCCGGACCGGCACGTCCCAGTGGCTCTTGGAGGACAGCCGCACGTCGGCCAACTCGGCCGGGGAGTACCAGTCTGCGGGCGCGGGGGTTGCCAGGTCGTCGGGCAGCAACGCGCCGGGCATGTCCCGCCAGCGGAACGTCTGGAAGGTGCGCACCCGGGCCAGGTCGATCGGGTACGCCGAGTAGACCGCCATGCCGTACTGGCCGGGGAAGAGCCCGAAACCGTAGGCGTCGTCGGGCCCACCAACGGTCCCGTCGTTGTTGAGATCGTGTCCGGAGGGGACACCGGTGTTCGACGGGGCCGCGTAACGGTACGGGTAGCGGATCGCCCGGGTGCCGTTGCGCGGCACGGAGAGGTAGTTGTCCTGGAACAACGCCAACGCCCGCCCCTGCGGGTCGTAGTCGAACTCGTTGATCAGCAGCACGTCCGGGCGTACCCGCTGGATCACCTCGGCGACGTTGCCGGCCTGCGCGTCGTTCCGCCCGGACAGGTCGGCGACCAGCCCGCCGGCGGCGCCCCGGTTCAGCGAGGCGTTGAAGGTCGCCACCCGCAGCGTGCCCGGTTGCCCCCTACCCGCACTGGCCGGCGACGGCACCACGACCGCCGCCGTCGTGGCGAGCAGCGCCGCCGTGATCGCGGCGCTGACCTTCCGCTTCGCACCCATCGACACCCTCCCGATCCACGATCAACGATCGCCACGCTACCGGGAGCGGCATGACGCCAGGGTGAACCGCGATCGACGATCCGCCGCCTCCCACGGGAGCCGTCTCCCTCGGTTCACAGTGGACCGAGGACGTCGTGCGGGTCGGCGTCCAGGGCGAGCGTGTCGAGGACCGTCAGTAGCTGGCGTTCCTCGTAGCGGAAGTGGCTTTCCATGATGGCGGCGATGCCCTCGACGTGGCGGTCGAGTTCGGCCGGGGAGGCGGCCCGGTCCACGGCGGCCTGTAGACCCGCGAGCAGATGCGCGATCATCGAGTGGTCCTGTTTCAGGTACCGCAGGGTGTCGCGCAGCTCCGGATGGGCGGCGGCGATCGCCGGGAACAGTTCGCGGTCCTCGCCCTCGTGGTGCCCGGTCAGGGCGGCACAGAAGCCGTGACAGAACAGCAGCAGGTCACGGGTGGCTGGTCCGGCCGCCTCGCCACTGGCCAGTGCGTTGCGGGTCAGGTGCAGGGCTTCGCGCAGCCGATCGTGCACGCTGCGAAGCTCGTGGCTCCAGGCGACGAGCCTGGTCTTCTCGCCCTCAGTCACAGGAGGGCGAAGGCACCGACTGTGTCATCGTCGTGGTCCTTCGTATCCGGCGCCTCCATGCCTGACACGGCCTGCCACCGGCACGCGACGCTGCCCCCACGCTACCCGAGCCGGGGCGGTTACGAGGGCCCGGATGGCCCGGCGCCGGCGGCCAGGCCATCCGGCCGGTCACTCCGGGACGCGGCGGTAGGCGCCGTCGCTGGCGGAGGTGGCCATCGAGGCGTACGCGCGCAGCGCCGCCGACACCGGACGCTGCCGGTCGACCGGGGTGTACGGGCGGTCCCGCTTCTCCTGGGCGACCCGGCGGGCGTCCAGCACGTCGGCCGGCACGTTCAGCTCGATCGAGCGGGCCGGGATGTCGATGACGATCTCGTCGCCCGGCTCGACCAGCGCGATCAACCCGCCGGAGGCGGCCTCGGGGGAGGCGTGCCCGATGGAGAGCCCGGAGGTGCCGCCGGAGAACCGGCCGTCGGTCAGCAGGGCGCAGGCCCGGCCCAGCCCCCGTCCCTTGAGGAACGAGGTGGGGTAGAGCATCTCCTGCATGCCGGGACCACCCTTCGGCCCCTCGTAGCGGATCACCACCACGTCCCCGGCGACGATCTCCTTGGCCAGGATGGCGGTCACCGCGTCGTCCTGCGACTCGTAGACCTTTGCCGGGCCACGGAAGGTCAGGCACTCCTCGGGCACCCCGGCGGTCTTCACCACACAGCCCTCCGGCGCGAGGTTGCCGTAGAGGATGGCCAGCCCGCCGTCGGCGGTGTACGCGTGCTCCCGGTCCCGGATGCAGCCGCCGGCCGCGTCGGTGTCCAGCGACGACCAGCGGTTGGTGGTGGAGAACGGCTCGGTGGTGCGCACCCCGCCCGGTGCGGCGTGGAACAGCTCGATCGCCTCGGGCCTGGCGGTGCCGCCGCGCACGTCCCAGTCGGCCAGCCAGCCCTCAAGCGTGGGGGAGTGCACCGCGTGCACGTCCCGGCGCAGCAGGCCGGCGCGGTCGAGTTCGCCGAGGATGGCCGGGATGCCACCGGCGCGGTGCACGTCCTCCATGTGGTACTGCGGCGAGTTCGGAGCGACCTTCGCCAGGCACGGCACCCGGCGGGAGATGGCGTCGATGTCCGCCACGGAGAAGTCCAGCTCGGCCTCGCGGGCGGCGGCCAGCAGGTGCAGGATCGTGTTCGTCGACCCACCCATCGCCACGTCCAGCGCTACGGCGTTCTCGAACGCGGCCCGGGAGGCGACCTCGCGGGGCAGCACCGAGGCGTCGTCGCCGTCGTACCACCGCTTGGCGATCTCCACGGCGGTGCGGCCGGCCTCGACGAAGAGCGACCGGCGGGCGGCATGGGTGGCCAGCGTCGAGCCGTTGCCCGGCAGCGCCAGCCCGATCGCCTCGGTGAGACAGTTCATCGAGTTCGCGGTGAACATGCCGGAGCAGGAGCCGCAGGTGGGGCAGGCGGACCGCTCGATCTCGCCGAGCTGCTCGTCGGTGACGGCCTCGTTCGAGGAGGCGATCATCGCGTCGATCAGGTCGATCTTGCTGTGCACGATCCCCTCGATCGCCACCGTCTTGCCGGCCTCCATCGGGCCGCCGGAGACGAACACGGTGGGGATGTTCAGCCGCAGCGCAGCCAGCAGCATGCCCGGGGTGATCTTGTCGCAGTTGGAGATGCAGACCAGAGCGTCCGCGCAGTGTGCGTTGACCATGTACTCGACCGCGTCGGCGATCAACTCCCGGCTGGGCAGGGAGTAGAGCATGCCGCCGTGGCCCATGGCGATGCCGTCGTCGACCGCGATGGTGTTGAACTCCCGGCCCACCCCGCCGGCTTCGGCCACCGCGTCGGCGACCAGGCCGCCCATGTCCTTGAGGTGTACGTGGCCCGGCACGAACTGGGTGAAACTGTTCGCGATGGCGACGATCGGCTTGCCGAAATCGTCGTCGGTCATCCCGGTGGCCCGCCAGAGGGCCCGGGCGCCGGCCATCGTCCGACCGTGCGTGGAGGTCTTCGACCGCAGCTCAGGCATGTGTACCAGTCTGACACCGCCGGCGCGGCCCGGACACCGGCGTCGCGCCGTGTCCCAACAGATGCACACCCGATCCCCACAGCTGGCATCGATCCGGCAGAGTTGAGGTCGTGCACACACCCCCGGCCATGATCGGCGCTGCGGTGCTGAGCGCGCTGATCGCCCTGACGGCCGGCGTGCTGCTCGCCGCCGCCGTCCGGCGCCGGGCCACGCCGCACCGACCGGCGTACGCGGTGCTGGCCGTCGGTGGCGCGTTCGCGGTGGTGACCATGCTGGTCGGGGCAGCCGTCGCGGTGACGATGAGCGGGCACTGGGCACACGAGCAGCACCAGCGCACCACCTGGGCCACCCTGGTGGCGCTCGGCACGGCCACCGGCGGCCTGCTGTTCTGCTTCGGCCTGCTCCGACTGCCCGGGGTGACCGGCTCGGTGCCCTCGGCGGCCCGGCTCGCGCTGGACGGCGTGATCGTGGGCACCGCGCTGTGGTTCGTCGGCTGGGTGCTGTTCTCCGAGCCGACCCGGCTGCTCGGCGACGCGACGCCGACCGCCTGCCCGTCGATTCTGCTCGCCTCGGTCAGCGCGGCGTTGAGCGCCGGCCTCTCCGCGATCATGGTGCTTCGGGCGCCCGCGCCCCGACGCTGCCTGGCTGTGCTGGGCACCGGCATCACCGCCGCGTCGGTGGGTGGGTTGGGTGTAGCGGCCGGGCTCTGCCAGGCCGGGCCGGCACTGGCGCTGGCCGGTGCGGTGGTGCTCGCGGTGGGGCTGCTGGTCGCCGCGGTGGCGGCCTACCGCATCGATCCGCCGGGCCAACTCGCCATCGACGTGATCCGCCACGACGGCGAGTACGCCTTCGTGCCGATGGGCGCCCTGGCCGCCTCGGCGATGTACCACCTCCTGCAGGACGGCCGGTTCGACGGGTTGGCCATCGCGGCCGGCAGCGTCGAGGGCTTCGCCCTGGTCGCCCGGCAGTACCTCACCCTGCACGACGTGCGGGCCTACGCCCGCCGGCTGGCCGACCGGGAGGCGCACTTCCGGCAGCTCGCGCACACCGACGCGCTCACCGGCCTGGCCAATCGTCGCGGCCTGCTGCGGGCCCTGCACCGGTGCGCCGAGGAGCGGGTGCCGTGCGTACTGCTCGGGCTGGACCTGGACGGCTTCAAGAACGTCAACGACATGCGGGGCCACGACGTCGGCGACGCCGTCCTGGCCGAGGTGGGCCGGCGGCTGCGCGGCAATCTGCGCCCCGGTGATCTCGCGGCCCGGCTCGGTGGTGACGAGTTCGCGGTGCTCATGCGCGGAGGCCCGGCCGGGGCGGGAGTGGTCGCGGAGCGGCTGTTGCGGGTCCTCGGTGGCGCCTACGAGCAGCCCGAGGCACCCGTCTTCCTCTCGGTCAGCATCGGCCTGGCCGGCTGGGCCGACGAGCCCGACGTCGAGCTGCTGCTACGGCACGCGGATCTGGCGCTGCGCTACGCCAAGCAATGTGGCAAGAACCGGATCGAGCGCTACGACGGCGCGTACGACCGGCTGCTGCGCCGGCGCACGACGCTGGAGCATGAGCTGCGCGGCGCGATCGAGCGCGACGAGCTGCGGCTGGTTTTCCAGCCGGTGGCCTCCCTGCCGTCGGTACGCCCGGTCGGCGCGGAGGCGCTGCTGCGGTGGCGTCACCCCGAGCTGGGCAACGTCCGGCCGGACGAGTTCATCCCGCTCGCCGAGGAGAGCGGGATGATCGCCAAGCTGGGCGCCTGGGTGCTGCATCAGGCCTGCTATCAGCTGTCCCGCTGGCTGGCCGAGGGCCACGACGTCTGGGTGTCGGTGAACGTCTCCCCGCGTGAGCTGCACGCCCCCGAGTACGTGGTGCAGGTCGCCGAAGCGCTGCGCGCCCATCACGTGCCGCCGCAGCGGCTGGTGCTGGAGATCACCGAGCACGCGGTCGCCACCGACCTCGACGAGCTGATCCGGCGGCTGACCGCGCTGCGGCTGACCGGCGTGCGGATCGCCCTGGACGACTTCGGTGCCGGCTACTCCTCGCTCAACCAGCTCCGCCGACTTCCGATCGACATCCTCAAGATCGATCATGGGCTGGTGGCCGAGCATGAGCCCGTCCAGCCGGAAGGGCGTGACGGCCCGGCCTTCGCCCCGATGGTGGACATCGTGATGCGGTTGGGTCACCAGTTCGGCCTTGAGGTGATCGCCGAGGGGGTGACCACGCCCACCGAGATGGCCGCCGTGGTGGCCGCCGGCTGCCGGTTCGGCCAGGGCGCGCTGTTCGGCTGGGGCGTACCGGCCGAACACCTGGAGGCGATGCTGGACGCGGCCACGTCGCCCGGTGCCCGGCCGGCCCGTCCCACGGCGGGCGCCCCACTTCCGCGACCCGTCGGGCCGCCCGCGCCGAGGCGGGGTGAGAGCGTCTCCGGGCAGGTCGTGCCCGGTCCGATCGGCGTGCCAGGCGGCGACGCGCCGACATCCGTGAACCAAAATGTGGGATCAGTTGACTCATCGCGTGAGATGCGTCAGGCTTGAGCCCATGTCGTCGTACCGGTCGCTGCGAGTACTTACCTGAGCGCACTCTCCCTGACTGAGAGTGCGCTGGCCCCGTGCATCTGGCACGTGGGCCTTTTTCTTGCCGTCGAACCAATCGAACGCTGGCCCCGCCCGCGTTCCACAGTGTGAGCAGCCCCACCCACTCCAGCCGAAGGCCAACCGCCATGACGAGACCCACGCCCGAGACACTCGCCCATTCCGCCCGGCGCGCCCGCACCGCCGCCGAGGCGTCGGGTGACGCCGACCAGACCCGCGCCGCCTCGCCGGCCGTCCCGGTGGCGCGTCCCGCCCCGGCCCAGGTGTCCGGTGCCGGCTCACTTGTGCGCTCCCTGGAGGCACTCGGCGTAGACGTCGTCTTCGGTATCCCGGGCGGCGCGATCCTGCCGGCGTACGACCCGCTCTACGACTCGACCGTGCGGCACATCCTGGTCCGGCACGAGCAGGGCGCCGGCCACGCCGCCACCGGGTACGCCCAGGCCACCGGCCGGGTCGGGGTGTGCATCGCCACCTCCGGTCCGGGCGCGACGAACCTGGTCACCCCGATCGCCGACGCGTACATGGACTCGGTGCCGCTGGTGGCGATCACCGGCCAGGTGGCCCGCCCGTCGATCGGCACCGACGCCTTCCAGGAGGCGGACATCCAGGGCATCACGCTGCCGATCACCAAGCACAACTTCCTGGTGCAGGAGGCCAGCGAGATTCCCCGGGTGCTGGCCGAGGCGTTCCACCTGGCCTCGACCGGGCGTCCCGGGCCGGTCCTGGTGGACATCCCCAAGGACATCCTTCAGGCGCCGACCACCTTCGTCTGGCCGCCCACCCTGGACCTGCCCGGTTACCGGCCGACGCTGCACCCGCACGGCAAGCAGATCCGCGAGGCGGCACGGCTGATCGGTGCCGCCCGCCGACCGGTGCTCTACGTCGGCGGCGGCGTGCTCAAGGCCGGCGCCACCGAGGGGCTGCGCCGGCTGGCCGAGCTGACCGGGATCCCGGTGATCACCACGCTGATGGCGCTCGGCGCGTTCCCCGACTCGCACCGGCAGCACCTGGGCATGCCCGGCATGCACGGCACCGTCGCCGCGGTCTACGGGCTGCAGAAGGCCGACCTGATCGTGGCGCTGGGCGCCCGGTTCGACGACCGGGTCACCGGAAAGCTGGACTCCTTCGCGCCGGACGCCACGATCGTGCACGCCGACATCGATCCGGCGGAGATCGGCAAGAACCGGCACGCGGACGTGCCGATCGTCGGCGACGCCCGGCACGTCATCGACGAGCTGGTCGCGGCGGTCACCGCCGAACGCGCGGCGGGGCGTACCACCGACATCGCCGACTGGTGGACGCAATTGGACGACCTGCGCGAGCGCTACCCGCTGGGCTACGAGGAGCCGTCGGACGGCACCCTCTCCCCGCAGTACGTGATCAAGCGACTGGGTGAGATCGCCGGTCCGGACACGATCTACGTTGCCGGTGTGGGCCAGCACCAGATGTGGGCCTCCCAGTTCATCTCGTACGAGAAGCCGCAGACCTGGCTCAACTCCGGCGGCCTCGGCACCATGGGCTACGCGGTGCCGGCGGCGATGGGTGCCAAGGTGGGCCGGCCGGACACGGTGGTCTGGGCGATCGACGGCGACGGCTGTTTCCAGATGACCAACCAGGAGTTGGCCACCTGCGCCCTGGAGGGCATCCCGGTCAAGATCGCCGTCATCAACAACGGCAACCTCGGCATGGTCCGGCAGTGGCAGACGCTGTTCTACAACGAGCGCTACTCCAACACGGAGCTGGGCACCCACAAGCACCGCATTCCGGACTTCGTCAAGCTGGCCGAGGCGCTCGGCTGCGTCGGGCTGCGCTGCGAGACCGCCGAGGAGGTGGACCGGACCATCGAGATGGCCATGTCCATCAACGACGCGCCGGTGGTCATCGACTTCGTGGTCGGCAAGGACGCCATGGTCTGGCCCATGGTCCCGGCCGGCACCAGCAACGACGAGATCATGTTCGCCCGCGGCGTCCGCCCGGCCTTCGACGAGGACGATATCTAGGTCATGGCCGATTGCACCGAGCGCAGCGAGGGCCATGAGGACATGACAAGGAAGGCACAGCCGTGACCATTCACACCCTCTCCGTCCTGGTGGAGAACAAGCCAGGCGTGCTGGCCCGGGTCTCCGGGCTGTTCTCCCGGCGCGGGTTCAACATCGACAGTCTCGCGGTCGGCGAGACCGAGAACCCGGACGTCTCGCGGATCACCATCGTGGTCAACGCGGAGTCCTCGCCGTTGGAACAGGTCACCAAGCAGCTCAACAAGCTGGTCAACGTACTCAAGATCGTCGAACTGGACCCGGGCACCTCGGTGGCCCGCGAGCTGCTGCTGGTGAAGGTGCGCGCGGACCGCAACGCCCGAGGCCAGGTCCTGGAGACGGTAAACCTGTTCCGGGCCCGGGTGGTCGACGTGGCCGCCGACACCCTCACGGTCGAGGCGACCGGCACCCCGGACAAGCTCGACGCGCTGCTGCGCGACCTTGAGCCCTTCGGCATCAAGGAGATGGTCCAGTCGGGCCTGGTGGCGATCGGGCGCGGCTCGCGCGCGATCACCGCCGGCCCGGCCCTGCGGGCCGCCTGACCCCACCTCGGCCCGGGTCCGCGTGACCGGGCCGGCCACCAGCCACGACGGGCCGCTGCGGCCGCCGTACGAAAGGGAAGTCATGAGCGTTGAGGTGTACTACGACGACGACGCCGACCTGGGCCTGATCCAGGCGAAGAAGGTCGCCGTGATCGGGTACGGCAGCCAGGGCCACGCCCACGCGTTGTCGCTGCGCGACTCCGGTGTCGACGTGGTGATCGGTCTGCCGGCGGGCTCGAAGAGCCGGCCGAAGGCCGAGGAACAGGGGCTGCGGGTGCTCACCCCGGCCGAGGCGGCGGCCGAGGCCGACGTGATCATGGTCCTCGCGCCGGACACCGCGCAGCGTCACATCTACGCCGAGTCGATCGCGCCGAACCTCAGCGCGGGCAAGGCGCTGTTCTTCGGCCACGGGTTCAACATCCGGTACGGGCTGATCAAGCCGCCGGCCGGGGTGGACGTGGCGATGGTCGCCCCGAAGGGCCCCGGTCACCTGGTCCGCCGGCAGTACGTCGACGGCAAGGGCGTGCCCTGCCTGGTCGCCGTCGAGCAGGACGGCAGCGGCAGCGCGTTCGCGCTGGCCCTGTCGTACGCCAAGGGCATCGGCGGCACCCGGGCCGGCGCGATCAAGACCACCTTCACCGAGGAGACCGAGACCGATCTCTTCGGCGAGCAGGCGGTGCTCTGCGGTGGTGCGGCGGCACTGGTGCAGACCGGTTTCGAGGTGCTCACCGAGGCCGGTTACGCGCCCGAGGTGGCCTACTTCGAGTGCCTGCACGAGCTGAAGCTGATCGTGGACCTGATGTACGAGGGCGGTATCGCCCGGATGCGTTACAGCGTCTCCGACACCGCCGAGTACGGCGACCTCTCCCGTGGGCCGCGGGTCATCGACGGCCGGGTCAAGGAGGAGATGCGCAAGATCCTCGGTGAGATCCAGAACGGCGAGTTCGCCCGCGAGTGGGTGGCCGAGGACGAGGCCGGGCGGCCCAACTACAACAAGTGGCGCAGCGAGGGCGCGGCGCACCCGATCGAGGAGACCGGCGCGAAGCTGCGCGGCATGATGAGCTGGGTGGACCGGCCGATCACCGAGACCGCCTGAGCGCTTTCCCCAACGGCACCCGACCCCGGCGTTCTCCCCGACGCCGGGGCCGGGTGCCGTGCTGTCTCCACGTGGTAAACGATCGTTAACACGCACGTCACGTCCGGTTTGTGAGGGCACTCACCCCGCGCTCCGGGGTACGCCGGGCGGCCCGCCCCCTACGATCGCGGGTAGGTGCTCCAGGCGGCACCTGACGGCCATGGCCCGGAGCGCGCCGGGCGCAGCGCAGCGCCCAGCCCCCGGCCGACCGCTCTGACGACATCTACGAGGACCAATGACTCCTGTCGTACTGATCGCCGAAGAACTCGCCCCCGCCGCCATCGAGGTGCTCGCCCACGACTTCGACGTCCGGCACGTGGACGGCACCGACCGCCCGGCCCTGCTCTCGGCGCTCTCCGAGGCCGACGCCGTCATCGTCCGCAGTGCCACCCAGATCGACGCCGAGGCGATCGCCGCCGCTCCCCGGCTCAAGGTCGTCGCCCGGGCCGGTGTCGGCCTGGACAACGTCGAGGTACCGGCCGCCACCGCACGGGGCGTCATGGTCGTCAACGCACCCACCTCCAACATCGTCTCCGCCGCCGAGCAGGCCGTCGCGCTGCTGCTCGCGGTCGCCCGCAACACCGCCAGCGCCAGCGCAGCGCTCAAGGCGGGGGAGTGGAAGCGGTCGAAGTACACGGGTGTGGAGCTCCAGGGCAAGACCGTCGGCGTGGTCGGTCTCGGCCGCATCGGCGTGCTGTTCGCATCCCGGATCGCCGCCTTCGGCACCCGGCTCATCGCGTACGACCCGTACATCCAGCCGGCCCGGGCCGCGCAGCTCGGCGTACGCCTGGTGGGTCTGGAGGAGCTGCTGCGGGAGAGCGACTTCATCTCGATCCACCTGCCGAAGACCCCCGAGACGGTGGGCCTGATCGGTGAGAAGGAGCTGTCCATCGTCAAGCCGGGCGTGCGGATCGTCAACGCTGCCCGGGGCGGGCTGATCGACGAGCAGGCCCTCGCCGACGCGCTCGCCGAGGGCCGGGTCGCCGGTGCCGGGGTGGACGTCTACGCCAAGGAGCCGTGCACCTCCTCGCCGCTGTTCGCCTTCGACAACGTGGTGGCCACCCCGCACCTGGGCGCCTCCACCGCCGAGGCGCAGGACAAGGCCGGCCTGGCGGTCGCCAAGAGCGTGAAGCTCGCACTGCAGGGCGAGTTCGTGCCGGACGCGGTAAACGTGCAGGCCGGCGGCGTGGTCGCCGAGGACGTCCGGCCGCTGCTGCCGCTGGCCGAGAAGCTCGGCCGCGCCTTCACCGCGGTGGCCGGCGGGGTCGCCGCCAGCGTCACCGTCGAGGTGCGTGGCGAGATCGTCGAGCACGACGTGTCGGTGCTCAAGCTCGCCGCCACCAAGGGACTGTTCAGCTCGGTGGTGGAGGAGCAGGTGACCTACGTCAACGCTCCGCACCTCGCCGCGCAGCGCGGGGTGGAGGTGTCGCTGGACACCCAGACCGAGACCGCCGACCACCCCGTCCTGGTCACCGTGCGCGGCGCGCTGCCCGACGGCCGCACGGTCAGTGTCTCCGGCACCGTCACCCAGGCCGGCACCCGCGACGTCATCAAGCTGACCGAGGTGGACGGCTTCGACGTGGAGATCGGTGCCGAGGGCATCCTGCTCTTCCTCCGCTACGCCGACCGCCCGGGCGTGGTCGGCACCGTCGGCACCCTGCTCGGCCAGGCCGGCGTCAACATCGCGGCGATGCAGGTGGCCCGCCGGGAGGCCGGCGGTGAGACGCTGATGACCCTCACCGTGGACCAGGCGCTCGGTGCCGACCTGCTCACCTCGGCCGCCGACTCGATCGGCGCCACCTCGGCCAGCGCTGCCGACCTGCGCGACGAGTAGCCACCCGAACGCTCCAGACACGCCACGACGGGGCCCGGCCTACGGCCGGGCCCCTCGTCATCCGACCGCCGGGCAAGGCGTCGGGTCGTCGCATCCGCCGTGGCGGCGGCTTTGCCGTACTGACCGAAAGGCCGCGCGACCCGCGTTGTCGTCGTGGGTCTGCCGTCCGGCACGGCGGGTCGGTCAGCCGGGCAGCCGGACCCCGGGCGGCGGGTACACCGAGCCGTCCTGGGCGTCGAACAGCATCAGCCGATGCTCGCCGGCCAGCCGCTCGATGTCGAGCAGCACCTGGTCAGGGCAGGCCGGGTCCAGGTTCAGCTCGATGTGGTCGGCCGCCTTGTGCAGCGGCGCCACCGCCCAGGGAGTGCTCGGGCCGGCCGGCTGGTCGGGGTAACGGGCGGTGATCGCCCGGTAGAAGGCCACACATCGTGGGTCCGGTTGACGCTCGTGGTGCCGGCCGCTGCGGCACTGCTGCACCGCCGCTCGTACATCCTCGGGCGTTGCCCCGTCCGCCAGGGCCCACACGCTCAGATCGAAACTCACGGCGGACAGCGTGCCATCTGCGGTTCACCTTGTCGAAAGGGCCCTGCCGCAGGCTAATGCCGGAGTACCAGGTTTGCGCAGATACTCCCCTGTGGAACCCTTGCCGCGAAACGCGTCAATTCGATAACGTACGGGTGCGGTCACCTGCCGAGCATGTGGCGCCGGCCCGTCTTCGGGTGGCGAGGTCGACGCCCGGCCGAGCGGCCCGCACCCCTCGATTGCGCGAGCCACGCGCACTCGTCGTCGATCGGCCTCCACGGTCGTTGCCGCGACCGTGGAGGCCGATCGCTGTTCCTGCCGCCGGTGGCCGACTGGCCGCCGCCGAACCCTCCGCCGGCCACGCAGAATGGTGCCGCTCAGCGCGGTGCGGCGAAGAGCACCCGATAGTCCGACTCGGGGCGGAACCAGGCCAACCCGGCCGTTCCGGCGGCGTAGAGGGCGGTGGCGTAGGCGTCGGCGACCGCGAGGTCGGGCCCGATCACGGTCGCGGCGACCAACTGGCCGGCCGGTTCGCCGGTGTGTGGGTCCACCACGTGGCCCTGTCGTCCGGTCACCCCGGAGGTGCCGAGCGCACCGGCCGTCATCTCCAGCAGCAGCGGTGCCCGGCCCCGGTCCGTGGGGTGGTGCACCGCCACCCGCCACGGGCCACCGTGCGCGGCCTGGCCGCGTACCACCAGGTCGGCGCCGGTGAGCACGGCGTAGTCGTGGATGCCGGCCTCGCGCAACCGGGCTGCGGCCCGCTCGACCGCCCACCCGCCGAGCAGGCCGCCCGGGTCGAAGCCGCCGGGCACCGCCCACGCGTCGAACCAGCCGTCCGTGGCCGCGCGCATCGCGGCGCAGCGGTCCACCAGGTCGGTCAAGGGTGGGTACGACTCGGGGCTGATCTCTCCCCGGCGCAGTCGGGACACCAGGCTGTCCGGGCGGTTCGGGCCGTATGTCAGGTCGATCGCCCGCAACTCGGCCACCGCGTCGCGCAGCGCCTCGCCGGTGCCGCGCCGGCCCAGCCACTCGGGGGCGTTCAGCAGCAGGGTGTACGCCGCCGTCGAGGTGCGGACGGTGTGCCGGACGGCGATCCGATCCCCGGCCACCAGATCGGCGCGGTCCGGCCGTTGCTCCCGGGCGCCCAGTCGCAGGTCGGGCCGGCGGAAGCGAAAGACCGTTGGGTCCACCCAGCGGGTTCGTGGTTGTTCATCGGTCCACATCGCGTCCGTCCCCTCCTCGGCGGGTGCCGCCCCGTCGCAGCGCTCGCCCGGGCCCCAGCCCGTCACGCTCACGCTAGGCAGCGGAGATGACCGAGCCATGAATGCCGCCTGGGAAGCTGCTGTGCGTCACCGAATTCCCGAAAGATGGAACACTCGTACCGGGGGGCGGGACGGCGGCGTACCGTCGAGCCATTCGAGCGAAGGAGCTGACGGACGTGGCACGGATCGCGGTGGTGGCCGGGGACGGGATCGGCCCCGAGGTGGTCGCGGAGGCTCGCAAGGTCGTCGACGCGGTGCTGCCCGGTGTCGAGGTGACCGAGTACGACCTCGGTGCGGCACGTTACCACCGCACCGGCGAGGTCCTGCCCGACTCGGTGCTCAGCGAGCTGGCCGGGCACGACGCGATCCTGCTCGGTGCGGTCGGTGACCCGACCGTGCCGCCCGGCGTGCTGGAGCGGGGTCTGCTGCTGAAGCTGCGCTTCGCCTTCGACCAGTACGTCAACCTGCGTCCGTCGCGGCTCTGGCCGGGCGTGACCAGCCCGCTCGCGGCGGTCAAGCCGGGCGAGGTCGACCTGGTGGTCGTCCGGGAGGGCACCGAGGGCCTGTACGCCGGCGCTGGCGGCTCGCTGCACCGGGGCACTCCGGCCGAGATCGCCACCGAGGAGAGCCTGAACACCCGGCACGGTGTGGAGCGGGTGATCCGGGATGCCTTCGCTCGCGCGGCCCGGCGCGAGCGGCGCAAGGTGACGTTGGTGCACAAGACGAACGTGCTGACCCACGCCGGCTCGCTGTGGTCGCGCACCTTCGACGCGGTCGCCGCCGAGCACCCGGACATCGCCACCGAGTACCAGCACGTCGACGCCGCGGCGATGTTCCTGGTCACCCAGCCGCAGCGGTACGACGTCGTGGTCACCGACAACCTCTTCGGCGACATCCTCACCGACATCGCCGCCGCCGTCACCGGTGGCATCGGGTTGGCGGCCAGCGGCTCCATCAACCCCGACGGGGCGTACCCGTCGATGTTCGAGCCGGTGCACGGCTCCGCGCCGGACATCGCCGGTCGCGGCGTCGCCGACCCGGTCGCCGCTGTGCTCTCGGCGGCCCTGCTGCTCGACCAGCTCGGGCACGCCGACGCCGCCGCCCGGATCACCGCCGCGGTCAGCGCGGAGTTGGCCGCCCGGAGTCCCGAGGCAACGGTACGTACCGCCGAGGTGGGCGACCGGATCGCGGCGCAGGCCGCCGGCTGAACCGGTCGCCGCCCACTGGCCGTCGACGCTCCGCCGGTCCGGCCGGGTAGGGAGCGGCGACCGCCACCGATGATGTGCCACCTGTCCACCGGTGGACCTATCCGCTGAACGACCGTTCGGGGTAGGTTTCTGGCACAAACAATGTTTCCGGCGTGCGGTCGGCGCATGCCGTCGTCCCCCAGGGAGGTCAGCGCGATGAGCGGTGGTGACAAGATCGACTTCGAGATCCGTCCGAACCCCGCACCGGTATCCGCCACCGACCGGGCTGCGCTGCTGGCAAACCCCGGGTTCGGCCGGGTGTTCACCGACCACATGGTCACCATCCGTTACGCCGACGGCAAGGGCTGGTACGACGCCCGGGTCGAGGCGCGCGCGCCGATCCCGATGGATCCCGCCAGTGCCGTGTTGCACTACGCGCAGGAAATCTTCGAGGGCATGAAGGCGTACCGGGCGGCCGACGGCGGAGTGACCATGTTCCGCCCGTACGCCAACGCGGCCCGGTTCAACACCTCCGCCGCGCGGATGGCCATGCCGGCGCTGCCGGAGCAGACCTTCGTGGACTCGCTGCACCGGCTGATCGAGATCGACCGGGAGTGGATTCCCGACGGCGATGACGGCGGCAGCCTCTACCTGCGGCCGTTCATGTTCGCCAGCGAGGTCTTCCTCGGCGTCCGCCCGGCCAACGAGTACCTCTACTCGGTGATCGCCTCACCCGTCGGGGCGTACTTCTCCGGCGGGGTCAAGCCGGTGACGGTCTGGGTCTCGCCCGACTACACCCGGGCGGCGCCCGGCGGCACCGGCGCGGCCAAGTGCGGCGGCAATTACGCCGCCTCGCTTGCCGCCCAGGCCGAGGCCCTCGAACACGGCTGCGACCAGGTGGTCTTCCTCGACGCCGTGGAGCGCCGGTTCGTCGACGAGCTGGGTGGCATGAACGTCTTCTTCGTCTACGACGACGGGTCGATCGCCACCCCGCCGCTGACCGGCACGATCCTGCCGGGCATCACCCGCGAGTCGGTGCTCACCCTGGCCGCGGCGGCCGGGCACCGGGTCGAGGAGCGACCGGTGACCTTCGACGAATGGCGGGCGGACGCCGCCAGCGGCCGGCTGCGCGAGGTCTTCGCCTGCGGTACGGCGGCGGTGATCACGCCGATCGGGCAGGTGCGCTTCCCGGACGGGGAGTTCGCCGTGGCCGGCGGGGAGCCGGGGAGCGTCACCATGGCGCTGCGCCAACAGCTCGTGGATCTTCAGCGGGGCAAGGCGGAGGACCCGCACGACTGGGTCCACCGCGTGTTCTGAGTGGTCCGTCGGGCCCCGTCGGCACGCCGAGCGTGGCGCGGGGCCCCTGCGCTGCCGGACCGTGCCCATGAAGCTCGCGCAGGCACGGTCTCGGCACAGCACTAGGTCAGCAGGTGGTCACGCAGGGCGGCAAGCTGTTCGTCGGTGACCCCGGCATGCCGCAGGTAGTCGTCGACCGAGCCGTGCCCCTCCCGGATCTCGGCAAGGAAGAGCAGCATCGTCTCGGCCGGTGAGGAGAGGTACGGCATGGGCAGCTCGGGCACTTCGGGATGGGCCGTGGCCACCCAGGCGGCGAAGCGCTGGGACGCCTCGGTGCTCAACGCGTAGTCCGCCGCGATCTCGGCGTCCTCGACACCGAGCACCGCGAGGGTCAGGCCGCAGACGATGCCGGTGCGATCCTTGCCGGCGACGCAGTGCACCACCACCGGCGCGTTCGCGCTGTCGGCGATCAGCCCGATCGCCTCGGCGAGACCGGCGGTGCCGGTGCGGGCCAGGTCGGCGTACCGGTCGGCCAGGTAGCGGGCCAGGTCGGTGTCGGGCTGGTACGGCCGCTCCTCCCAGTGCGCGTGCTCCGGGTGGATGTGCCGGTAGGTGAGGCCGTCGAAGTCGGGAACCCGGCCGTATCGCTCGACCTCCTGCGGGCGGCGCAGGTCGACCACGGTCCGGACGCCGAGCGCGGCGAACGCCTCCCGGTCGGCCTCATCCATCCCGTGCAGCGAGTCGGAGCGGTAGAGCCTTCCGGTACGGACGGCCCGACCGTCCAGGCCCCGGTAGCCGCCCACGTCCCGGAAGTTGAACATCCTGGTGAAGGGGATTCTGCGAGTCTGCTCAGTGGCGTCCATCCGGACACGGTAACGGCCGGTGGAACAGCGTCCCACCGGCCGTCACGTTGTCGGGTGCCTTACCGCAGTGGGCCACCGGGCGGGATTGCCGTGTACGTGTCGTTGTAGTAACCGCCGAGCTTGTCCCGGTAGGCCGGGTCGGTGGCCGTCTCGTCGTACTCCGGCGCTGCCTTGATCTGATCCTTGGTGCGGTCGACGAAGACCTTCTGCTCCTCGTGATCGACGTGGTTCACCGTGCCGGCCGGCAGCATGACCTTCTTACCGAAGATCCACGGCCCGGTGTCCACCACCAGGTAGCTGGCGTTGACCTCGGTGCTGTCACTGTCGATCTTGCCGATCGAGCCGTCGCTGGCCTCCACCTTGTAGCCGACCAGGTTTGCGCCGGCCACCCCGGCCTCGTCCCGGTAGCTCCAGGGGTCGAAGGCGCCGGCGGGGGTGCCGCCCGCGACGACGCTCTGGTCGACGGCGCGCAGCTCCGGGTCCGGTGTGGCGTTCGTGGTGTTCGGGTTGAGCCTGTCCATGGGATGTCTCCTGCCCCGGCCGTGGTGGGCCGTCTCGGAGGAAGGTGTTTCGTTGTCCCGAAAGCTCCTACCCCTGGACGGGCGGTCTACACCAGGAAAACCACCCGGCACAGGCGTCACCGGCTGTCCCGAGATGTGGATTGTGCCTCCCAAAAGCGACCCGGAGGTGGCAGAGTACCGATCGTGACCAGCACCGCCCGCATTATTGGCAACTAGCGCGCCGGCTTTCCCCTCGCCGAGCGCGCAGACCTCCCGCAGCCGCGGGGGGTCTTTTTGTTGCGCTGGCCGGTGCCTGACGAAGGGATCACCATGACGTTTCAGGTCTACGACACCACGCTGCGCGACGGCGCCCAGCGCGAGGGGCTCAGCTACTCGGTGGTCGACAAGCTCGCGGTGGCCCGGCTGCTCGACGAGTTCGGGGTCGGGTTCATCGAGGGCGGATGGCCGGGCGCGGTGCCGAAGGACACCGAGTTCTTCCGTCGGGCGCTCACCGAACTCGACCTCAGGCACGCGGTGCTTGTCGCGTTCGGCGCCACCCGGCGGGCCGGCGCGGTGGCCGCCGACGATCCGCAGGTGCGAGGTCTGCTCGACGCACAGACCCCGGCGATCGCCCTGGTCGCCAAGGCCGACCTGCGGCACGTCGAGCGTGCGTTGCGCACCACCGCCAAGGAGAACCTGGCGATGATCCACGACACGGTGGCCCACCTGGTCGCCGAGGGACGGCGGGTCTTCGTCGACGGCGAGCACAGCTTCGACGGCTACCGCCACGATCCGGCGTACACCGCGTCGGTGGTGGAGACCGCGCTCGCGGCGGGCGCCGAGCGGTTCGTGCTCTGCGACACCAACGGTGGAATGCTGCCGTCCCAGGTGACCGCCGCCATCGTCGACCTCACCGACCGGATCGGCGTCGCGCCGGAGCTGCTCGGCATGCACGCCCAGAACGACACCGCCTGCGCGGTGGCCAACACCATCGCCGCCGTCGAGACCGGGGTCCGGCACGTGCAGGGCACCGCAAACGGGTACGGCGAGCGGCCCGGCAACGCCGACATCTTCGCGGTCGTCGCGAACCTCCAACTCAAGCTCGGGCTGCCGGTCCTACCGGAGGGCTGCCTGGAGCAGATGGTGCGGGTCTCCCACGCCATCGCCGAGATCGCCAACATCGCCCCCGACACCCATCAGGCGTACGCCGGGGCTGCGGCCTTCGCCCACAAGGCGGGGCTGCACGCGAGCGCGATCAAGGTGGATCCGCTGCTCTACAACCACGTGGAGCCCGAGGTGGTCGGCAACGACATGCGGATCCTGGTCACCGAGATGGCCGGCCGGGCCAGCATCGAGCTGAAGAGTCGCGAGCTGGGGTTGGATCTGGCCGGCCATCCGGAGACCCTGTCCCGGGTCACTAACCGGGTCAAGGAACTGGAGGCCGGCGGATGGTCGTTCGAGGCCGCCGATGCCTCGTTCGAGCTGCTGGTCCGCTCCGAGCTGCCGGACGCCGCGCCGGTGCGGCCGTTCACGCTGGAGTCGTACCGGGTGCTGGTCGAGCACCGCGAGGACGGCGCGGTCGTCTCCGAGGCGACCGTCAAGATCAGGGTACGCGGGGAACGGGTGATCGCCACGGCCGAGGGCAACGGGCCGGTGAACGCGTTGGACGAGGCCCTCCGCGTCGGCCTCGGCCGGCACTACCCGGAGTTGCGGGACTTCGAGTTGGCCGACTACAAGGTGCGGATCCTGGAGGGCAGTCACGGCACCGGCGCGGTGACCCGGGTACTGGTCGAGACGGCCGACGGGCGGGGCGGCGGTTGGACCACCGTCGGCGTACACCCCAATGTGGTCGAGGCGAGCTGGCACGCCCTGGTCGACGCGCTGACCTACGGGCTGGACCGCGCCCGGGTGTAGCCCGCTCGGCGTGGCCCGGGCCGCGCCTATCGGCGCTCGGCGGCGGGTAGCCGCAGCTCGGCGAGGACCATGCGGTGGTCGCTGCCGGGCAACGGGTGGACCGTCACGTCCCGCACGGCGATGCGACGGTCCACCAGCACGTGGTCGATCACCACGGGCGGGATGGGATCGCCGTCGTACGGCCCCCAGGTGCCGGTGAGTCCGGCGCCGGCCGAGGCGGCGGCATCGACGTAGCCGGTGTCGAGCAGGGCGCGCAGCGGACCGTGGTCGAGCGTGGCGTTGAAGTCCCCGGCGAGGATGCTCAACGGTCCGTCGGGGGTGGCCGCCGGCTGGGCGGCCAGGTCGGCGCGCCAGGAGCCCACCTGATCGATCGCGTACGGGGCCGCCGGGTGCGCCGACTCGACGCGTACCGGGGGTGCGCCGGGCACCGTGACGGTCGCGTACGCCTGCGTGAAGCCCCAGGCGCCGCGTAGCTGGCGGATGCCGCCGTCGCTGAGCGGGTGGCGGGCGTAGAGCCCCGAGCCGGGGGTGCCGACGACCGGGTTGAGCTGCCGGTGCGCCAGCAACTCGTCGAGGCCGAGCCGGTCCAGCTCGGCTTCGACCGCCGGCGTGAACTCCTGCACGAGCAGCAGGTCGACCTGCCGGGTGCGGACCAGCTCCACCACCGCCGCCGGGTCGGCGGCACCGGCGAGCAGATTGGCGGTGAGCACCCGCACGGTCGGCCCGGCGGCGTTCGGCTGCGCAGCGGGTAGGGCGCGGGGCGCCACCAGCGCGACCAGGATCAGCGTGGTCAGCGCCGCGACGAACGCCGGGGCCCGGCGGCGCAGGGCGAGCGTGAGCACCAGCGGGGCCAGGCTCCCGAGCGTCACGTACGGCGTGAAGGCCAACGCCTGCACCAGCGGTCCCCGGTCCAGGCCGATCGACCGCGCCAGCGTCCACCCTGCACCCGGCACGACGGCCAGCCAGCAGAGCAGGCTGGCAGCCGACGGCCGCCAGGCCCGGCGAGTGATCTCCACGGGACGCAGGTTACTGAACTTCGCCCGATGTGGACGCCCGGCGTCGCGGTACCCGGTCCGACCGCGCCCGCAAAGTATGCACCAACGGCATCCGGAATTGATTTCGCGAATTGTTCACGCCTTCACTTTTCGCGATTGCTGGCGTTGATCCGACAACTCGCCGACAGCATTTGCACTATTGACCCCCGGCATTTTTCGGTGCTAGGTTTCAGCTGCTCAGGAGGCCGCGTTCTGGCAAGAATCCCCAGCTCAGAGCGCATCACGGTCGGCGAGCGGGATACGTCTGCGGGTGCGCTCCCGGACGGGGTGTGCAGGCGGTGAGCGCTCATTGCCGCCCGACTCGAAAAGGCAACAACCGCCCCGTGTGCCACGGGTCGGCCGTATCTCCACGCCTGGAAAAGGGAGACCCGTCATGACCAGATTATTCCGACGTAAGACGGCTGCGGTGGCGATCGCGGCACTGGCGCTCGCCCTGGCCGGCGGCGGCATCGCGGTGGCGAAGCCGACCGCCGAGTCTGCCCAGCCCACCGCCCGCACCGCCCAGCAGCCGGCCGTCACCACGGCCTCGCTCAACAGCGCGAAGGCCACCCTCGCCAAGGGTGACGGGATGAGCGCCCAGGCCGTCAGCGGCTTCTACGCCACGGCGGTCAACGCCAACGGCACCAAGGCCCGCGGTGCCGGCGTCGTCATCAAGTATGGCGTCGGGGAGTACGAGGTGCAGTTCGGCAGCAACGTCACCAGCGGCATCTACGTGGCGACGATTGGCCGGCCGGACTCGTGCTGCATCCCGCCCGCCGGTGAGATCTCGGTCGCGCGGCGGCTGCTCACCCCGAACGCGGTCTTCATCCAGACCCGCGACTCTGCGGGTGTCCCCGCCGACCTGCCGTTCTACCTCCTCGTGCACCGCTGAACCGTCCACTGTCACCGGCCTCCGTCACTCGACGGAGGCCGGTGTCGTGCCGGGCCCGGCAGGTGCGGTGTGGTGGCTCTCCAGCGAACGCCCGGAGGTGCTGTCCGGTAACGGTGCCGATCGCCTGGTCTGGGCAGTCGAGGGCCGGAAATTCCGACGTTTGTCCGCCGGTCGGCTCGGGAAGCAAGCACCGTGACGGACATCTCGGACACCATGGCCAGCCTGCCCACCCCGGCCGATCCGGACGCGACCGCGGCGCAGTTGGACCAGACGCTCTTCGAGGTCAAACGCGTGATCGTCGGGCAGGATCGGCTCGTCGAACGCCTTCTGGTCGCGCTACTGGCCGACGGGCACTGCCTGTTGGAGGGCGTACCGGGGGTGGCCAAGACCCTGGCCGCGCAGACCCTCGCGACGGTGGTCGGTGGCAGCTTCTCCCGCATCCAGTTCACCCCTGACCTCGTACCCTCCGACATCGTCGGCACCCGGATCTACCGCGCCTCGAAGGAGAGCTTCGACGTCGAGCTGGGCCCGGTGATGGCGAACCTGGTGCTGGCGGACGAGATCAACCGAGCGCCGGCGAAGGTGCAGTCGGCGTTGCTGGAGGCGATGGCCGAGCGTCAGGTGTCGATCGGCGGGCGCAGCCACCCGGTACCGGTGCCGTTCCTGGTGCTGGCCACCCAGAACCCCATCGAATCGGAAGGGGTCTACCAACTGCCGGAAGCGCAGCGGGACCGCTTCCTCATGAAGATCGTCGTCGACTACCCGGACGTCGCCGACGAGTTGGCGATTCTCTACCGGATGAGCGCCGACCGTCCCCGGGCGCACCGGGCGCTCGACCCGGACCGGTTGCGCGATTTCCAGCATCAGGCCAGGCAGGTGTTCGTCCATCACGCCATCGCCGAGTACGTGGTCCGGCTCATCCTCGCCACTCGTGATCCGGGCCGGTTCGGGTTGCCGGAGGTGGCCGGGCTGCTCGCCTACGGTGCCAGTCCACGCGCCACCCTCGGCCTGGTCTCGGCCGCCCGCGCCCAGGCCCTGCTCCGGGGGCGGGGCTACGTCCTCCCCGACGACGTCCGGGAACTCGCCGTGGACGTGCTGGCCCACCGGCTGGTGCTCTCCTTCGACGCGGTCGCCGACGGGGTCAGCGCCGAATGGGTCGTCCATCGGCTGGTCGAGGCGGTTCCGCCGCCCCAGGTGGCCACCGCCAGGCCGGAGTACGTGACTGACCTGGCAGCCGCCTGATGGGCCGCCGGAACCCCACGCCGCCCGTCGCGGCGGATCCGATGCTCGCCGACCTCACTCCGGGCCAGCGGTTGCGGCGGCTGGAACTCACTGTGACCCGGCGCCTCGACGGCCTGCTGCACGGCGAGCGGCATGGTCTGCTGCCCGGCCCGGGCAGCGAACCGGCGGGCAGTCGCGAGTACCGACCAGGTGAGGACGAGGTGCGCCGGATGGACTGGTCGGTGACGGCCCGCACCGCCGTCCCGCACGTGCGGGAAGTGGACGCCGACCGGGAGTTGACCACCTGGCTGCTGGTCGACGCCAGCCCCAGCATGGAGTACGGCACCGCCGAGTTGGACAAGCGCGAACTGGCGGTGGCCGCGGTCGCCACCATCGGCTTCCTCACCGCCGGACCGGGCAACCGGCTCGGTGCGCAGGTGCTCACCCCCCACGGGCTGCACCGGGTGCCGGCCCGCGGCGGGCGTACCCACCTGTTGGGGCTGTTGCGCGCGTTGCTGGCCGCGCCCCGGGCCGGCGACCAACCGGACCCCGCGCCCGCCGCTGGGCTGGCTGACGCGCTGGCCGAGGTGCGCCGGGTCGCCCACCGGCGTGGTCTGGTGGTGGTGGTCTCCGACTTCCTCGACGGCCTGCCCGACGATGCGCGGCTGCCGGCCCGGTGGGAGCGTCCGCTACGTCGGCTCACGGTGCGTCACCAGGTGCTCGCGGTCGAGGTCACCGACCCCCGCGAGTGGGAACTGCCGGACGTCGGTCTGATCACCCTGGTCGACCCGGAGACCGGCGAGCACCGCGAGGTGTGGACCGGCGACCGCCACCTGCGCGAGCGTTACGCGGCGGCGGCTGCCGCCCAGCGGGAACAGGTCCGGGACGCGCTGCGCCGGGCCGGTGCGACCCATCTGGCGCTCCGCACCGACCGGGACTGGACCGTCGACATCGTTCGGCACGTGCACGCGCAGCGCCGGCTGGCGTCCGCAGCGGCCCCGGCACGTCGGGGAGGTGCGGCGTGATCTGGCAGTCACCCGTCCGGCTCTGGCTGCTGCTCGGCGTTCTCGCACTGGCGGCGGCGTACCTGGTGGCCCAGCGGCGGCGCAGCCGGTACGTGGTCCGCTTCACCAATCTGCGATTGCTCGACCGGGTCGCGCCCCGGCGTCCGACCTGGCGTCGACACCTGCCGGCCGGCCTCTTCCTGGCGATGCTGGCCCTGCTCGTGGTCGGCTTCGCCCGTCCCACCGCCGAGGTCCGGGTGCCCCGGGAACGCGCCACCGTGATGGTGGCGGTGGACGTCTCCACCTCGATGCTCGCCGGTGACGTCGATCCGGACCGGCTCAGCGCGGCGAAGGGCGCCGCCCGGCGGTTCGCCGACGGCCTGCCCCGGGAGTTCAACGTGGGGCTTGTCGCGTTCGCCGGCAGCGCGGCGGTGCTGGTGCCACCGGGCACCGACCGGGAAGCGCTGCACGACGGGATCGAACGGCTGGCCGAGGGGGCGACGGGTGTGCAGGGCACCGCGATCGGCGAGGCGATCAGCACCTCGCTGGGCGCCGTGAAGGCACTGGACGACAAGGCCGCGACCGAGCCGCCACCGGCCCGGATCATCCTGCTCTCCGACGGTGCGAACACCTCGGGCATGGATCCGGTGGAGGCCGCCGCCGAGGCGGTGGCCCTCGACGTACCGGTGCACAGCATCTCGTTCGGTACCCCGGGCGGCTTCGTCGACCGGGGTGGGCGGCCGATCCAGGTGCCGGTGGACGGGGAGACATTGCGGGCCGTGGCCGAGCAGACCGGGGGCGGCTTCCACGAGGCCGGTACGAGCGCCGAACTGCGGGCCGTCTACGACGACATCGGCAGTTCGGTGGGTTGGCGCAAGGTGCGGCAGGACGTCTCGGCCCGGTTCATCGGGCTCGGGCTGGTCTTCGCGATGGGCGCGGCGGTCGGCTCGATGCGCTGGTTCTCCCGCCTGCCCTGAATCCGACCGCCCGATCCGCGACAGCGGCCACAGCAGGCCGCACACGTGAGGAGCGTACGTATGGCAGTGCAGACCGGACTGGGCGAGCCACGTGGGCCCTGGTTCGTCTCGCCCGATCTCGACCCGGACGGGCGGGGCGGGTCGGACGCGGCGTCGCAGAACCGGGAGCGTTTGCTCGGCGGCTGGCGCCGCAGACTGCTGGCCGGGCTGGCGATGGTGTCGATCTCTGCCGGGTCGGGGGCACTTGCCGGTGGTTGGGTGGCCGGCCGGGACGGTGTCACGGGACCGGCCGCCGCGTCCGCAGCCCCGGTCCCGGCGGAGTTGGTGACCGCCGCAGAGAAGACCGTGCCCGGCGTGGTGTCGGTGTTGGTGGGCGGCGGCACGAATGGCTCGGCGAGCGGTTCGGGCTTCGCGGTCGACGCCGAGCAGCACATCATCACCAACGACCACATCATCGCCAAGGGGCGGGGTGGCCCGGTGACCGTCGAACTGCCGGACGGCCGGCGGTTCGCGGCGGAGGTGGTGGGCCGGGAGCCGGACAGTGATCTCGCGGTGCTCAAGGTGCCGGCGTCGGCCGGCCTCACGTCGCTGCCATTGGCCAAGCCGGGTTCGACCCGGGTCGGTGAGCCGGTGTTGGCGGTCGGGTCGCCACTTGGGCTGCCCGGCACGGTCACCGCCGGCATCGTCAGCGCGTTGGACCGCCAGGTGCGTCTCGGCGACAACCGGCACCGGGCGGTGCAGACCGATGCTTCGATCAACCCCGGCAACTCGGGCGGACCACTTGTCAATGCCCGGGGTGAGGTGGTCGGAGTGAACACCGCGATCGCGACCATCGACGGCAACGGTTCCATCGGTATCGGGTTCGCCATCCCGATCGAGCAGGTGCAGCAGACCGCTGACACGATCATCGGAAAGGGGGGATAGCTACAGATAGTCACTGTCCGATTACGGGGAGATCGGGGCAACTGTCGGATTCCGGCGGTCGATGATCGGAGAATGGAAATATTACGCTCAGTATGAATACTGGCGTGGGTGGAGCGTCCTCTCATCGCGGCCCTCCTGCTGGTGGGCCTCATCATCGGAAGTGGCGTCGGGTCGTCGTACGCGCGCGCCCGGCGTGGCTGGAACGACTACCAGGCGGCGAAGAAGACCGTGCCCGGAGCGCGTCGCGCCGCCTGGATGCTGATCAAAGTCGTCACCACGAAGGTCGGCGTCATCGCCCTGCTTCTGGTCGGAGCGGTCGCGTACGCCGCCGCCGGTGGCAGCGACGACCCGGCACCAGTGCCGACGCCGAGCAGCAGCGCGGACGAGCGACCCGCCCGCTGACCCCGGGCCCTGAGGCTGGCGGTGCGCTCGCGGCGTTGGTGCGAACGCGTCCCGCACGCCGCGCTAGCCTCAGGGCGTGGACGACGGACTGCGGGTGACCGACCGCTGGGTGGTTCCCGCCGGTGAACTGCGCGAGCGGTTCTCCAGGTCCTCCGGGCCGGGCGGGCAGGGCGTCAACACAGCCGACTCCCGGGTCGAGCTGAGCTTCGACCTGGCCGGCTCACCGAGCATTCCCGATTCGCTGCGCACCCGGGCCCTGGACCGGCTCGCCGGACGGCTGGTCGACGGCGTGCTGACGATCGCCGCCAGCGAGCACCGGGCCCAGCTGGCAAACCGGGAAGCGGCCCGGGAGCGCCTGGTGTCGTTGTTGCGCGAGGCGGTGGCCCCACCACCGCCACCACGCCGTCCGACCCGCCCGTCGCGGGCGGCCAAGGAACGGCGGCTGGCCGAGAAGAAGCGTCGCGGACAACGCAAGCGCGACCGGCGGGTCGACGGCGAGTAGTCCTACGAAGCGCGGTCGAGCAACGTCGAGCAGACCTCGATCAGTCGGGCCCGCAACTGGCCGGCCCGTCGCGCGAACTCCCGTTGCCGCGCCACGTACTCGGCCTTGCCCTCCGGCGTCTCAATGGCCACCGGCGGTTGACCGTACGAGGAGAAGTCGTACGGCGACGCCTGCATGTCGAGCAGCCGAATGTCGCCGGCCAGCTCGAAGCAGTCGAGCGCCAGCTCGCCGGGGACGGCCGGGCCCAGCTTGGTGGCCCACTTGTGGCAGTCCATGGAGGCGTGCAGACAGCCCGGCTGGTCGAGGTCTACCTGACTGGCCCGGGTCGGTCGGAGGTGGTTGCGCTCGACCGCGTCGGGGGTGAAGAAGCGGTACGCGTCGAAGTGTGTGCACCGGATCTGGTGCGCCTCGACCACCGCGTCGGTGCCCTGCTGGCCGAGCCGAAGGGGAAGCGGGTGGCGGTGCTCACGCTGGCGGTACACCATCGCCCACTCGTGCAGCCCGAAACAGCCGGTGAAGGCCGGGCGGGACGCGATCGCGGTCAGCAGCCGGTGGATGAACCGCACCGAGTCGCTCCGGTCGGCGAGGAACGCGTCGATGTCGAGCCGCACCGTGCCGTCCGGGTCGGTTGCGTACCAGCGCCACGAGTGGTGTGGTGCCGGGCCCTCCGGGCCGGCTTCCAGCCGGACACCGACACCTGGGTGCCAACGGCGGAGCACCGACGGTCGGGTGCCGTAGTAGTCGTACAGAAAATCGTCGATGGCGTGGCGTTGTCCGGTGGCCCGCCGGGCCCGGTGGCCGGCGGTCAGCGAGTCGGCGCGCCGTTCGTGACCGGTCAGCAGCGGCCGCCAGACGGCGGCGGGGAGGCTGGTCACCTGCCGCCCGACCGGCGCGTGGGCCCGCCCGCCGACCGCGCCGACGGCGGCGGGCGGGGCGGGGGCGGGCACGGCGGTCACGGCACCAAGGGTACGACCGCGGTCCGGTGTCCGGGTCAGGGCACGTCGACCCGGACACCGGCGGAGAAGACGCCGCTGCGCAGCTCCAGCCGCTGCGGCGCCTCCCGCCCGTTGATCGTGAAGACCAGCGGCAGCACCACCCGGCTGCCGGCGGCCACCGGGTCGGCGAACACGTCGCGTCCCTGGTTCGCGCGGCGGGTGGCCGGCTCGTCGGTGGTGACCCAGTTGCCGTTCGCCAGGTACGCCCGCTGCAACTTCCCGTGCCAGCTCTGATGCTCCGGGGTGAGGTTGCGGACCCCGACGGTCGCCTGACACTGCCGTGCGCCCCGGCCCGGTTCGCAGGTCATCCGGTAGACGGTGAACTCGAACGCGTCCTCGCGTAGCGGCATACCCAAGCTCCCGGCGACCCCGGTGCCCTTCCAGGCGCCGCTGGTCGGCTGACCGTCCGTGTCGATCGCGGTGACCCGGCGGGTGGCGGACCACGCGGCGGCGCCGACCGTGCCGGCCAGCACGATCGCGGCCACCGGCACCACGATCCAGACCGGTGGCTTGCGGCGCCGGGCCGGCGGTCGGGGAGCGGCCGGGCGCGGATAGATGGTGCCCGGCCCGTCCGAGGCCAGTGCCGCGGCCACCGGCCGTCGGCGGTGTCGCCAGGTGAGCAGTGCCACCATGCCCAGCACCAGCAGCGCGGCCCCGGCGGCCAGTAGCGCGGGTGCCTGCCGACGCCAGCCCGTGGCCTCCTGCGACTGCGACGCCGCCATCCCCGGCGCCGTCCAGGTGGCGCTCGCGCAGTCGTACGGCTGCCGGCCGTCGCTGGCGAAGGCGCACGTCGGTGCGGTCACCGGCTGTCGGGATCCGGTCGTGGTGAGCGTGGTGCCCAGCGTGGTGGTGCTGTCCGGCGGCAGCTTCAACCGCCAGGTCACCTCGGTGGCCGGCGACCCGCCGGGGCGTAGCACCCGACCTCCGTCGCTGACCGTCGTCGCCGAGACGCCCTCGGGGAGTTCCTGACGGACGGTCGTCTCCACCGGGGTCTTGCCGGCGTTACGGACCTCGATCCGGTACCCGGGCGCGGCGCTGCGCTCCGGTGCGACCCGTACGCTCACCTTCGGCCTGGCGGCCGGCGAAACCACCCGGGTCGGCGTCGGTACCGCTGGTGGTGCGGCCGGCATGCTGGGGTCGGGTGCAGCCGCTGCGGGCTGGAGCCGCCCGGCCGGTGCAGCGTGCGGGGCGGTGGCCGCCGGTGCGTCCGGAGCGGTGGCGGTCGGCAGCACCGGCAGCGCGGTCAGCAGACCGACGCAGTGCACGATCGCGGCGAGGGTCTTGTGGTGTCGTGTCGATGCAGGCATACGAACGAACCTCCGCAGCCGACGCTAGGTGCGGGCGCGCGTCGTGTGGGTACGAAGCGGCGAATCCGGCCCCGGGGGTGGGCGGCGCGGGTAAGCTTCGGCGATCGTCCGCCGGCCGCACTACATTGGCCTGGTGCGTATCGCTCGTTTCGCTCATGCCAAGGGAATGTCGTTCGGCGTCGTCGAGGGAGAGCCGGAGGCGGGTCCGCAGGGGCTCACCATCGCCGAGATCTCCGGCCACCCGTTCGGCCAGATCACGTTCAGCGGGGTCCGCTGGGCGTTGTCCGACGTCCGGCTGCTCTCGCCGATCCTGCCCAGCAAGGTGGTCTGTGTCGGCCGCAACTACGCCGAGCACGCCGCCGAACACGGCGCGGAGGTGCCGAAGGAGCCGTTGTTGTTCCTGAAGCCCTCGACGTCGGTCATCGGTCCCCGGGACGCGATCCGGCTACCGGAGTTCAGCAAGCAGGTCGAGCACGAGGCCGAGCTGGCGGTGGTGATCGGCGCGCCGGGCGCCCGCCGGGCGGACCGGGCCGCGGCGGAGCGGGCCATCTTCGGCTACACCTGCGCCAACGACGTCACCGCTCGGGACCTCCAGCGCTCCGACAGCCAGTGGACCCGGGCCAAGGGGTTCGACTCGTTCTGCCCGATCGGGCCGTGGATCACCACCGGGCTGGACGTCACCGACCTGGAGATCCGCTGCGAGGTAGGTCGCGACCCGGAGGAAATGGAGGTACGGCAGCTGGGCCGTACCGGGGACATGGTCTTCGACGCGCCGGCTCTGGTGTCGTACGTCTCACACGTGATGACGCTGCTACCCGGCGACGTCGTGTTGACCGGTACTCCGGCGGGGGTTAGCCCGCTCGTCGACGGGGATACGGTGAGCGTCCGGATCGAGGGGATCGGTGAGCTTACGAACCCGGTCGTGGCGGCGGCCTGATCGCCGTTTTGGCAGCTCAGGAGCGGTTTGGGGAAGTCGATTTGGCCTGTCGGTGCCGGGAGGGTAGAGTTTGTTCCCGGCGCCGCAAGGGGCCAATGGGGTATGGGGTAATTGGCAGCCCGACTGATTCTGGTTCAGTTAGTCTAGGTTCGAGTCCTGGTACCCCAGCGCAGCCGAGATTCGTCACGAATCGAGGCCGCTGGATTCTGGTGGAGTTCGGCACCGATGCACCGCGAGGGGCTCCGGTAGCGAGATCTGGTAGAGTTCGGCGGCACCGCCCGAAAGGGTGGTGCCGCGATGTGTTCTGGCCCCGTCGTCTAGCGGCCCAGGACGCCGCCCTCTCAAGGCGGTAGCGCCGGTTCGAATCCGGTCGGGGCTACAGGTGTTCACGGCTCGTTCCGCTGGTGCGGAGCGGGCCGTTTCGCTTTCTGCAAGCCGTTCCGCTTCCGTGGGCAGCCTGATCGGCGTGATCCCGCCGACGCGCCACCCCCTGTCGGGCCGGCCGCGACGGCGCGGCTAGACTACTGCCGCACCGCCCACCAGGGCTGGTGAATCAGGAAAGTCCCTGGCCCCGTCGTCTAGCGGCCCAGGACGCCGCCCTCTCAAGGCGGTAGCGCCGGTTCGAATCCGGTCGGGGCTACCACACACCCACCCACCACCCACCCACCCACCCGCCTTGCGGGGTTGACCAAGAAGTTTGCGCCCTGGACTCCGCGTGGCGGCGACCAAAACTTCTTGATCAACGGGATCGACAGGGTTGGCGGGATCGACGGGGTCAACGGGATCGACGGGGTCAGAGGCCGGAGAGGCGTTGGCCGGCTCGGACGACGGCCATGGCGTGGCGTTCGCCGGGGCGGCGGCCGAGGCGCTCGATGGGGCCGGAGATGGAGATGGCGGCGATCACCCGGCCGGTGCGGTCGCGGATCGGGGCCGAGACGCTCGCCACACCTGCCTCGCGTTCGGCGACGCTCTGCGCCCAGCCTCGGCGGCGTACCTCGGCGAGGGTGCGGCCGGTGAACTTCGACCGGGGCAGCAGCGGCATCACCGCCTCGGGCGGCTCCCAGGCGAGCAGGATCTGCGCCGCCGATCCGGCGGTCATCGGCAGCACCGAGCCGACCGGCACCGTGTCGCGCAGCCCACTGGCCCGCTCAGCTGCGGCCACGCAGATCCGCTCGTCCGCCCGGCGCAGGTAGAGCTGGGCGCTCTCGCCGGTGGCGTCCCGCAGCGCGGCCAGCAACGGCTCGGCCGCGGTCAGCAGCACATCCGGCGCCGCGTTGGCCAGCTCACCCAGGCGTGGACCGGGACGCCAGCGACCCTGTGTGTCCCGGACCAGCATCCGGTGGATCTCCAGCGCCTGGGCCAGCCGGTGTGCGGTGGCTCGGGGCAGCTTGGTGCGTTCAACGAGTTCGGCCAGGCTGGCGCCGTCGACACAGGCGGCCAGGATGACCACCGCCTTGTCGAGAACGCCGACACCGCTCATACTGTGTCCCACAAGCCGAAATTTACCTCCCAGAATTTAGGATGTCCAGATGGTGGGAGTCACTCCTGAGCCGAGGACCCTGGCCGAGAAGGTCTGGGACGCACACGTCGTCCGGTCCGCCGATGGTGAGCCCGATCTGCTCTTCATCGACCTGCACCTGCTGCACGAGGTGACCAGTCCGCAGGCGTTCGACGGCCTGCGCATGGCCGGCCGCCGGGTGCGGCGTACCGACCTCACGCTGGCCACCGAGGATCACAACACCCCGACCGGGTACGCCGATCCCTCGTTCCAGCAGCGCCGTGGCGACCTGCTCACCATCGCCGACCCCACCTCCCGCACCCAGATCGAGACGCTGCGACGCAACTGCGCCGAGTTCGGCGTACGGCTGCACCCGCTCGGCGACGCCAACCAGGGCATCGTGCACGTCATCGGTCCGCAGCTCGGCCTCACCCAGCCCGGCATGACAATCGTCTGCGGTGACTCGCACACTGCCACGCACGGCGCGTTCGGTGCCCTGGCGTTCGGCATCGGCACCAGCGAGGTCGAGCACGTGCTGGCCACCCAGACGCTGCCGCAGGCCCGACCGAAGACGATGGCGGTCACCGTCGACGGTCAGCTCGGCCCCGGCGTCACCGCCAAGGACCTGGTGCTCGCCCTGATCGCCAAGGTCGGCACCGGCGGCGGGCGCGGGCACATCGTGGAGTACCGGGGTGAGGCGATCCGGGCGCTGTCCATGGAGGGACGAATGACGATCGCCAACATGTCCATCGAGTGGGGCGCCAAGGCCGGCATGATCGCGCCGGACGAGACCACCTTCGCGTACCTGAAGGGGCGCCCCAACGCACCCAGCGGCGCCGACTGGGACGCGGCGCTGGAGTACTGGCGGACGCTGCCCACCGACGAGGGCGCGACCTTCGACTCGGAGGTGACGCTGGACGCCGCCGAGATCACGCCGTTCGTCACCTGGGGCACCAACCCCGGGCAGGGCGCACCGCTGGGCGCGGTTGTACCGGATCCGGAGGAGTTCGTCACCGAGCCGGAGCGGGCCGCCGCCCGTCGCGCCCTGGCGTACATGGACCTGCGCCCCGGCACCGCGCTGCGGGACCTCCCCGTCGACGTGGTCTTCGTCGGTTCGTGCACCAACGGGCGCCTGGAGGATCTCCGCGCCGCCGCCGACGTGCTGCGCGGCCACCGGGTGGCTGACGGGGTACGCATGCTCGTGGTACCCGGCTCGGCCGCGGTGCGGGAGGCCGCCGAGGCGGAGGGGCTGGACAAGGTCTTCACCGATGCCGGTGCCGAATGGCGCTTCGCCGGCTGCTCCATGTGTCTGGGCATGAACCCGGACACGCTCTCGCCGGGGCAGCGCGCCGCCTCGACCTCCAACCGGAACTTCGAGGGCCGCCAGGGCCGGGGTGGGCGTACCCACCTGGTCAGCCCGCCGGTGGCCGCCGCCACCGCCGTCGTCGGCCGGCTGGCCGCTCCCGCCGACCTGTAGAAGGGCTGCGACATGGACAAGTTCACCGTGCACACCGGTACCGCCCTGCCGCTGCGGCGGTCCGACGTGGACACTGACCAGATCATCCCCGCCGTGTACCTCAAGCGGGTGACCCGGACCGGATTCGCCGACGGGCTGTTCAGCGCGTGGCGCGAGGATCCGGCATTCGTGCTCAACGATCAAGCTTATTCGGGAGCGTCGATTCTGGTGGCCGGTCCCGAGTTCGGCACCGGGTCATCGCGGGAGCACGCCGTGTGGGCGTTGCGTGACTACGGCTTCCGAGTGGTGATCTCGCCGCGCTTCGGTGACATCTTCCGCGGCAACGCCCTGAAGGAAGGGCTGCTTCCGGTAGAGCTGGAATTGAAAGCCGTCGAAGAAATCTGGAGCCTGGTCGAGGAGAATCCCACCACCCCGGTGGTCGTCGACCTGACCGCTCGCGAGGTGCGGGTCGACACCGCAACCTGGTCGTTCCCGCTCGACGACTTCAGCCGGTGGCGGCTGATGGAGGGCTTGGACGACATTGGACTCACCCTCCGCCACGAGGACCGGATCAGCGCCTTCGAGGCCGACCGACCGGCCTTCCTGCCCCGGGTCGCGTAGCCCGAACGCCCCGATCCGTAGCCGATTTCGCCCCCACCGGTGCCACCGGTGGGGGCGAATCCGTTACGACACAAGGGCTTTTTTCCGCCGAATGTTTGTGTCCCGCCAGCACAGGGCATACCGTGCGCGCAGAATGGCTCGCGTCGAGTCAGTTGCACAATCAGGAGGAAGTCGTGAACAAGGCCGAGCTCATCGAGGCGCTCGCCGTTCGCCTGGGGGACCGGAAAACGGCGACGGCCGCGCTCGACGCGGTCCTCGCTGAGGTCCAGGCGGCGGTCACCAAGGGCGAGAAGGTGGCGATCACCGGTTTCGGAGCGTTCGAGAAGCGTGTACGGGGCGCGCGAACAGCCCGCAACCCGCGTACGGGGGAGGCAGTGAAGGTCAAGAAGACCTCGGTGCCGACGTTCCGCCCCGGCGCCGGGTTCAAGGAGATGGTGGCCAGCGGCAAGGTGCCGAAGGCCACGGCTGCGGCGAAGAAGACCGCCGGAGCCACCGCCAAGGCCACCGGTGCCAAGGCGACCGCGGCGAAGAAGACGACCGCGGCGAAGAGCACCGCCGCCAAGAAGACCACGGCGAGCAAGACCGCGGCGGCCAAGAAGACCACCGCGACCAAGACGACCGCGAAGGCCGCTCCGGCGAAGAAGGCTGCCACCAAGAAGGCCGCCCCGGCGAAGAAGACCGCCGCGGCGACCAAGGCGACGGCGGCCCGCAAGACCGCAGCGGCCAAGAAGGCACCGGCGAAGAAGGCGCCGGCCAGGAAGGCTGCGACCCGGCGCTGAGCCGGTCGTACGACGAGGGCGCCCGCCGACACGGTGGGCGCCCTCGCCATGTCCACCCCGACGGTCCACCGCCACGGTGGGGAACCGTTGACCGGCCCGGGACCCGGCCAGCAGAATCGCCGCACCACCCCTCGCCGGAAAGAGAACCGCGTTGAGTCAGCGTCGTCTCGGCACCGCCGCCCTGGCCCTGGGAATCGTCGTCCTGACCGACGTGCTGCGGGTCTTCCTGCCCTCGGTCATCACCATCTTCGGTCAGGCCGCCTCGACCCCGGCCGAGCTGCTCGGGGCGTTCGCCGTCGGCTGGTTCGTGCTGGCGCTCGCCGCGCCGGCCCTCGTCGCGCGGGTCGGCCCGGCCACCGTCGGTGTGACTGCGGCGCTGGTGCTCGGTGCCGCCCGGCTCGCCCTCACCGCCGCGCCGGGTGGCCGGGCCCAACTGTGGCTGGCCAGCGCCGGTCTGTTCGCCGGTCTGGTCTGGCTGGCCGCCACCGCCGCCCGGGTCGCGCACCCGCTACCCGGGCTGGTGCTGGGGCTGACCGCGAGCGCGCTGGGCCACGCCCTGCTCGGCACGTACGACCTGGTGTGGTGGGAGCGATGGCCGGCGTGGGTGGCCAGCGTGGCGGTGGTGGCCGCGCTGCTGGCCACCGAGACGGCGCTCGGCCGCGGCCGCAGCGCCACGCTGCCGGTCGACGGTGCCGGCCCGCCGGTCGACGACCATGCCCCGCCGAACCGCCGGGCCTGGCTGCTCGTCGGGCCGGCGCTGCTGCTCGGCGGCATGGTGGCGCTGTCACCCGCGGTCGCGATCAGCGCCATGTCCTACTGGTACGGCGAGGCCGGCACCGCCGCGCCACCACCGTTCGCGTTGGCGCCGCTGGGTGTCGCGGCACCACTGTTCCTGCTCGGTGCGCTGACTCCGGTGCGCCCACGGTGGCGGGCGGTGCCACCGGTGCTGCTGCTCGCCGGGGCTCTGCTGTTCGGCTACGGCCCGCCGACGCTGCTCACCTTCGCCATCCTGGCCAGCGCGGCGGGGCTGGGCGGCTGCCTCGGCCTGGCCGCTGGCGGACCGTCGTCGCAGCGGGCCGTCCGGACCGGCACGGGCCCGGCTTACGCGGTGGTGGGCGGGATGCTCGTCTTCGCCGTCGCCGCGCTGGTGTACTACGCCGCCTACGACCTCGGCTATCCCAACGAGTGGGTGCCGGCCGTGGTGGCCGCCCTGACCGGGGTGGTCGCGATGCGCGGCGTGACCGCGTCCGGCGGGCACCGGCCATCGCCGGGGGAACCCGCGCCAGGGCTTCCCCAGCGGCGGCTCGCGGTGCTGGCCGCCGTCGTCGCCCTCGCCGCCGCCTGGCTGTACGGGCCGTGGCTGGTGGCCAGCAACCGGGGCGGGCCGCCCGAGCGGGTGCGGCTGGTGGCGTACAACATCCGGATGGGCTTCGGCCTCGACGGCCGCCTCGACCTCACCGCCCTGGACCGGGCGGTCGGTCGCGCCGACGTGGTGGTGCTCAGCGAGGTCGACCGGGGTTGGCTGCTCAACGGTGGCCACGACACGCTGGGCCTGCTCGCCGCCCGGCTGGGGATGCCCTACGTCTTCGCGCCCGCCGCCGACCCGCTGTGGGGGGACGCGGTGCTCAGTCGCTGGCCGGTGCAACGGGCGCGTACCCGTCCGCTGCCCCCGGTGGGCGCGCCCACCGGGGCACAGGCGCTCGGCGTCACCGTCGACCTCAGTGCCGGCGTACGCCTGGCCGTGGTGAGCACCCACCTGCAACCGCCGCCCGGTGCGGACCCGGTGGTCCAGGCCCGTGCCGTCGCGGACTTCGCCACCGGGTACGCCGACGGCGCGCCGCTGGTGGTCGCCGGTGACCTCAACACCGAGCCGGGCGATCCGGCCTTCACCGCGTTCACTAGCGCCGGCCTGGTCGACGCGCTCGCCGCCGCCCGCCCGCTGCCGACCAGCCCGGCGGACGATCCGCACGAGCAGATCGACCACGTCTTCGTCTCACCCGACCTGACCGCCGCCGACGCGGCAGCGGTGCCGGGCACCGCCAGCGATCACCTGCCGGTAGCCGTCACCCTCACCCTGCCCGACCGCTGAGAGAGGCAGCCGGTCAGAGGCGGTCGGCGGCGACGAGGCGGTCACCGGTGAAGGCGAGCAGCCAACCGCCGCCCTTGCCGGTGGTCCAGTCGCCGCACCGCCCGGCCAACCGCTCCAGCGCGCCGGGAATCACCTTGCCCTGACTGCACACCGCCGCCGGTTCCCCGGCGGCGGCCAGCGCCGCCAGGCGTGCGGCGGCGGCCAGCACGCACTCGTCGGGCTGCTGGCCGGTGCTCGGCTCGTCCAGGTCGCCGCAGACCTCGATCGGCAGATCCAGCAACGCTGCGGCCGGGTCGAGAGTCTGCACGCACCGGCGAGGCGACGCGGAGAGCAGCCGTGCCGGGCGGACCAGCCCGATCAGCGGTGCCAACGCCTGCGCCTCGGACCAGCCACGGGCGTCCAGCGGCCGCCCGGTGTCCGGGCCGGGCCAGGCCAGCCGCTTGCCGGCGTGGCCGTGCCGCACCAGCACCAGGGCCGCGGTGACCGGCGGCAGCGCCGCGAACGCGGCCAGCACCTCCACGTCGTGCGGATAGCTCACCAGGGTCATCGCGTCGTCCACAGCCAGCCAACGGACCTCGTCGACCTCGGTGTCCGGCTGAAATCCGCCGGTGCCCACCGCCCGCATCGACCAGTAGTCGACCACCTTGAGTCGGCCTTCGCTGCGGTACCGCACCGATGGCAGCCGTAGCTGCGGCGCGGCCTGCGCGTCGGCCTCCTCGGCAACCTCCCGGGCGGCGGCGAGCAACGGATGCTCGCCCGGCTCCAGCTTGCCCTTCGGTAGCGTCCAGTCCCCGTACCGGGGCCGGTGCACCAGGCACACCTCGACGCGGTCGACCCCCGCCGGTCGCCACACCACGCCGCCGGCCGCCCGGATCGCGGTCACGCCAGCCACCGGGTCCGGCGTCGCCGGCTGGCTCGCCGCCAGGCGTACGGGAAGTCGGCGCGTGCCCGCCGCACGGCCGCCCGCTCGCGTTCCAGCAGCCGGCCCGCGGCCACCGCCAACTGATGGTCGTCGGGCCGAGCCTCGGCCACCGCCCGCCAGGTCTCGGCGGCCACCGCCGCGTCCTGGTGCTCACCGAGCAGGTTCTGCACCTTCGTCAACGCCCGGGCCAGCTTCGCCGCGTCGCCGCCGAGCACCGGCGCCACCGCCGTGACCGCCGAGCGGGCCTGCTTGCCCTGCTTGCGTACGGTGTGCCACTGCTCGTCGGGCCCGGCCGGATGCAACATCGCGACGCCGCCGGGCTTCTTCGTCGTGCCGGCCAGCCGTCGCCACGGACGGGCCACGATTCGAGGCAGCACCCGCCGGGCCGGTGCGTCCGACCGGGGCGTGAGTCGCGGCGACCGGGCCGCCAGCACCAGCGCGTCGATCAGGGCGAGGTACCGGGGCGAGCGCAGCGCCTCGTCGACCCCGGTCAGCGCCTCCTCCTGCCAGCCGGCGAGCACGGCGTCCAGCCGGTCGACTGCCGCCGGATCCACCGGGCTCACCGGGTCGACGGCGGCGGTGCGACGCAACCGCTCCCGCAGCACCTCCGTGTCCCGGGCCGGCCCCAGGGCATCCGCCAGCCACTTCAGCTCGGTACGCAGCGGCCGGGCCCACGCGGGGCGGACCAGCGGACCGAAGGTCTTCAGGTCGCTGCGCAACCGCCGGCAGGCCACTCGCATCTGATGCACGGCGGTGTCGTCGTCGCCGACCGGTGCACGCAGCCGGACCAGCGGGTCGTGCGCCAACAGCCGGGCCACCTCGCGGCGTACCGCCTCGGTGACCACCGCCGCGGCGCTCGGATCGGCCGGCAGCTCGTCCGGAGCCACCAGGTCCGGTTCGGCGGTGGCCGCCCGGCCGAGCGCGCGTACGTGCTTGGGGGTGAAGTCGCCACCCTGGGCGCCGGCAGCACGTAGCAGCTCGCTGAGCCGGTCGAGCAGTGCCGTGTCACCGGCCTTGCGCTCGACCTCCACCTCGCGGAAGGCACCTGTGGTGGCACCCTCGGCGTCCAGCACGGTGACCTGGTCGTCGACGACCTCGACCAGCACCAGGCCCGTCTCGTCGACGATCTCCTGAGCGTGCCGGACGGTACGCACCACCGCCGCCGGGGTCAGCGCGGCGCCCCGGTGGTACACCGTGACCAGTTCGACCAGCTCCGCCGGCATCGCGTCGGCGGCGCCCGGGCGGGAGATCTCGTGGCGGAGGCCGGGGCTGCCGGTGGGCAACTTCACCGTCCACGGCACCTCGTCACCCTCGCGGTACCGCAGCGAGACGCCCGCCCGGGCCAGCCGGAGATCCACGGTGTCGTGGTAGGTGGCGATGAGAGTCGCCGGTGCCAGCGCCCGGACGCTCCCCGAGGCCGGCACGGCGGGGGAGAGGTCGGGCAGCAGCCACCCGGTCTCCACCGCGAACTTCCGCTCCTCCTCGACCATCTGCCCAGCCTATTCCGATCCGGTCAGCCGGCCGTGCTGCCGACGCGACGCAGCAGCAGGTGCTGAAGGTGGCTCAGGGGCGCCTCCGGCCGGCCCGTCCGGCGGCTCCAGGTGCCGTCGCCGGCCAGCTCGAACGCGTCCACGTCCGGGCTCATCGCGGCACCGAGCACATGGTCCAGCTCGGCCCGGGCCACCGGGTCGGTGACCTGGACCAGTGCCTCGACCCGCCGATCCAGGTTGCGGTGCATCAGGTCGGCGGAGCCGATCCAGAACTCCGCGTCGCCGTTGTTGCCGAAGCGGAAGACCCGCGAGTGTTCCAGGAAGCGGCCGAGGATCGAGCGCACCCGGATGTTCTCCGACAGCCCGGGTACCCCCGGTCGCAACGTGCACATGCCACGGATGATCAGGTCGACGTGCACACCGGCCTGGGAGGCCCGGTACAGCGCGTCGGTGATCTCCTCGTCGACGAGCGAGTTGACCTTGAACTGGACGAGCCCCGGCATGCCCAGCCGGACGTGGTTGATCTCCCGTTCGATCCGCTCGATCAGGCCGCTGCGAATGCCCTGCGGTGCCACCAGCAGCCGCCGGTACGCGGTCTGCCGGCTGTACCCGGTGAGCACGTTGAACAGGTCGGTCAGGTCGGCACCGATCTCCGGGTCGGCGGTGAGCATGCCGAAGTCCTCGTAGAGCCGGGCGGTCTTCGGGTGGTAGTTGCCGGTGCCGATGTGGCAGTAACGGCGGATCTGGTTGCCCTCCTGGCGTACCACCAGGGCGGTCTTGCAGTGGGTCTTCAGACCGACCAGGCCGTACACCACGTGGCAGCCGGCCCGTTCCAGGGTGCGGGCCCACCCGATGTTCGCCACCTCGTCGAAGCGGGCCTTCAACTCGACGAGCACCACCACCTGCTTGCCGGCGGCGGCGGCGTCGACAAGCGCGTCCACGATCGGTGAGTCGCCGCTGGTGCGGTAGAGCGTCTGCTTGATGGCCAGCACGTTCGGGTCGGCGGCGGCCTGCTCGATGAAGCGTTGCACGCTTGTCGCGAAGGAGTGGTACGGGTGATGCACCAGCACGTCGCCGTCGCGCAGGGTGGCGAAGACGCTGCGCGGCACCTCGCCCTCGGCGAGCCGCGGATGAGTGGCCGGGACGAACGGCGGGTCCTTCAGGTCGGGCCGGTCGGCCTCGCCGTACAGCTGCCACAGCGCGGAGAGATCCAGCAGGCCCCGGACCCGCAGCACGTCCTGGGCGTCCATGTCCAGTTCCCGGACGAGCAGTTCCAGCATGTGGTCGGAGATCGAGGCGGCCACCTCCAGTCGCACCGGCGGGCCGAACCGGCGGCGGGCCAGTTCCCGCTCCAGCGCCTGGAGCAGGTCCTCGTCCCGGTCCTCGTCGACCTCGACCTCGGCGTTGCGGGTGACCCGGAACAGGTGGCACTCGACCACCTGCATGCCGGAGAAGAGCTGACCGAGGTGCACCGAGATGAGGTCTTCCACCGGCAGCATGCGGACCCCGGCCTGGTCCCGGTCGACCCGGACGAACCGGGGCACGTTGTTGGGCACCTTCACCCGGGCGAACAGCTCCGGCCCGCCGTCCGGATCGCGTACCGCGACAGCCAGGTTGAGCGACCGGCCCGAGATGTACGGGAAGGGGTGGGCCGGGTCGACCGCCAGCGGCGTGAGCACCGGGAAGATCTTCTCCCGGAAGTAGGTGCGCAGCCGTTCCCGCTCGGCATCGCCGAGGTCGGACCAGCGCAGCACCCGGATGTCCTCGGCGGCGAGCCTGGGCACCAGGTCGTCGACGTAACAGGCGGCCTGCCGGGCCACCAGCGCGGCGGCCTTCTCGGAGATCAGCGCCAATTGGGTACGCAGGGGCAGCCCGTCGCCGCCCCGCACCGGTAGGCCGGCGGAGAGCCGGCGTTTCAGCCCGGCCACCCGCACCATGTAGAACTCGTCGAGGTTGCTGGCGAAGATGGCCAGGAACTTGGCCCTTTCCAGCAGCGGGTTGTTCTGGTCCTCGGCCAGGTCGAGCACCCGGGCGTTGAAGTCGAGCCAGGACAGCTCCCGGTTGAGGAACCGGTCCTCCGGCAGCGGATGGGTCGGCGTCGGGTCGTCGGCGGACTGCGGCAGGCCCGGTTCCGAGACCGGGTCCAGCACCTCCTCCAGCCCGGCGGAGGCCGCCGCCGGGTCGTTGGCCGGGGCGTCGTCGGGGACCGGGCGGGTGCTCCGGAACCGCCCGTCGGTCCCCCGGGGGCGACCTCCGTTGCGGCTGGTGGTGTCGTCGGTGGCGGCGGGGCTGGGGTGGCGTTCGCGAGGGGTGCTCACCCGCCCATAATCACCCGAACTCGGTTAACGCAAAATGAACTTGCGGCGGGTTGTCAGGACATCGTCGGCAGTGTCACGCGTACGACGTCGCCGGCGGCGTCGGTCTCCACGCGGACCCGCTGGCCGAGGCGGAGCAGGCGCAGCCCGGAGGCGTCGAATGCCCGGGCCGGGAAGGGCAGCTCGGTGCCGTCGTCCAGCAGCAGCAGCCCGCTGCGGGTCGCCGCGTCGAAGGTCGCCACCGTGCCCTGCATGCCAGCACCGTACCGAACCGTGGGGCGCGGTGCGTGAACGCCCGCGCCGTCAGGTCGAGAAGGATTCGGTGAAACAGCCGGCGGTCAGCGCCGCGGTGCGCGGACCCAGCCCGAGCCGCGCCGCGGCGGCCAGGTCGTCGGCGGTGTCCACGTCGCGCCGCAGACTCGGCCAGTCGCCGGTGAGCGGGCGGGCGCCGCTGGCCGCGTGCGCGGCGGCCGAGCCGGCTCCGAAGCGCGGATCCAGGGGTACGCCCGGCGGGGCGGCCAGCAGCACGGTGCCGGTGCCCGGCGTGTCGGCCACGAACCGACGTGTCCCCGGCGGGCCGGTCAGCGCTGCGTGCAGCGCCGCCGCCAGCTCGGCCGGCCGCAGGGCGGGCAGATCGGCGGTGAGTCCGGCCACCCAGCCGGCGACGTCCGCCACGCCGTGCCGGAACGCGGCGTTGAGCCCGGCGTCCGCGACGTCCGGCAAGACCCGGGCACCACTGGACCGGGCCGTGCCGGCGACCTGGGCGTCGTCGGTGACCACCACGATCTCGGCCACCCCGGGGCAGGCCCGCACCGCGGCCAGCGTGTCGGCGGCCAGCGCCAGGGCCAGATCCTGATGGGGTACGCCCGACAGCCCGCCACGCAGCCGGGTCTTCGCGGCTGCCAGGCGTTTGACCGGCACCACCACCGTCCAGGGCTGTGTCACACCTGCCATCCTGCCAGCCGGGCGGCGGTACCCTCACTGGCCGTACCCGGGGCGAGCAGGCATGATTTCGGCTGCGGACCTCACCGGGCTTCTCCGGTGGGCGGGTCGGGGCGGGCACGAGGAGGCACGGTGGGTCGGCGGAGGCTGGGATTCTGGCAATGGTTCGCCGTGGTGCTGGTGAAGCCGGTGATGACCGTCTGGACCCGGCGTACCTGGCGGGGCATGGAGCACCTGGACCAGGACGGTCCCGTGATCATCGTGCCGAACCACATCTCGCACGCCGATCCACTGGTCTCCGCGCACTTCGTCTACGACGCCGGGCGGTGGCCGCAGTTCCTCGGCAAGGCGAGCGTGTTCAAGGTGCCGGTGATCGGCTGGATCCTGCACCGGTGTAAGCAGATTCCGGTCGAGCGGGGCTCGGTCGACGCGGTGAAGTCGCTGGACGCCCTGGTCAAGGCGCTCGACGAGGGCGGAGCCGTGATCATCTACCCGGAGGGCACCACCAGCCGGGAGCCGGACCTGTGGCCGATGAAGGGCAAGACCGGCGCGGCCCGGCTGGCGCTGGCCACCGGCGCCCCGGTGGTGCCGCTGGCGATGTGGGGGCCGGAACGGATCTTCGATCCGCGCCGCGCCCGGATCAACCTGCGCCCCCGGATCCCGGTGACCGTGGTCGCCGGGCCACCGATCGACCTGAGCCGCTGGGCCGGCGCCGCCCCGAGCCGCCAGGTGCTGGAGGAGATGACCGACGTGATCATGCTGCGCCTGCGGGACATGCTCGCCGACATCCGGGGCGGGACACCACCGCCGCTGTGGCAGCGCGCCACCCGCCCGCAGCCCGACCGCCAGCGCCCGGAGACGGCGGCATGAGCGAGCGTAAGCGAGTGAATCATCGATGCTGTGTGGTGGTGCCTCACGGCGGCGCCGACCGTAGGGAGGCGGCGGCGTGAGTGGGCAGGTGGCGGTGCTGGGGGCGGGATCGTGGGGTACGGCGTTCGCGAAGATCCTCGCCGACGCCGGCCGGGAGGTGACGCTCTGGGCGCGGCGACAGTCGATCGCCGACGTGATCCGCGCGGAGCGGCGTAATCCGGAGTACCTGCCCGGGGTGGTGCTGCCGGAGCGGGTCACCGGAACCGGCGACCCCGTCGAGGCGATCAAGGACGCCGAGATGGTGGTGCTCGCGGTGCCGTCGCAGACCCTGCGCGGCAACCTCGCCGAGTGGGTGGAGCACCTGCACCCCGAGGCCACCCTGGTGTCGCTGATGAAGGGCATCGAACTCGGCACCACCAAGCGGATGAGCGAGGTGATCGTCGAGACCGCCGAGGTGGCGGCCGACCGGGTGGTGGTGGTCTCCGGCCCCAACCTGGCACCGGAGATCGCCGCGGAGCAACCCGCTGCCACCGTGGTCGCCTGCACCGATTCCGACCGGGCCACCCTGGTGCAGCGGTCGATCACCACGCCCTACTTCCGCCCGTACACCAACGACGACGTGATCGGCTGTGAGCTGGGCGGGGCGGTCAAGAACGTGATCGCGCTGGCGTACGGCATCGCCACCGCGATGGGCTTCGGGCACAACACCCGGGCGATGCTCGTCACCCGTGGGCTGGCCGAGACCGCCCGGCTCGGGGTGGCCCTCGGCGCGGATCCGCTCACCTTCGCGGGTCTCGCCGGGATGGGTGATCTGGTGGCCTCCTGCTCGTCGCCGTCGGCCCGCAACCGCACCTTCGGCGAGCACCTCGGTCGGGGCGCGTCCCTGGAGGAGGCGCGGGTGGCCACCCGGCAGACCGCCGAGGGGGTCAAGAGCGCGCTGGCGATCCGGGATCTGGCCCGCGCGCACGGGGTGGAGATGCCGATCACCGAGCAGGTCGAGCTGGTCTGCCACGAGGGGGTGGACCCGCGACTGGCGGTCCAGGCCCTGATGAGTCGCACCACGAAGCCGGAGTGAGCAGCACCATGAGCGAGCGTGACGCCCCGCAGTCGCACGACCACCCGCCGACGGGGGACGGCACCCGATGCGTGCACGCCGGCCTGCCCGAGCCCACCCCCGGCGCGCCGTTCCTGCCCGGGCCGGTGTTCGCCGCGCCGTACCATCTCGACCCCTGGCAGGGGCCGGCGGCGTCGCCGAACGGGTACGGGCGTCCGGACAATCCGACCCGGCGGCTGCTGGAGGCCGCGGTCGGTGAGCTCGAGGGCGGTGACTGCCGGGTCTTCGCCAGCGGGCAGGCGGCGATAACCGGGCTGCTGCTGGCGGTGCTGCGGGCCGGCGACACGGTGGTGCTGCCCGCCGACGGGTACTTCCCGGTGCGTGCCTTCGCCACCGACACCCTCGCCGGTAACGGCGTACGGGTGCTGTTCGCACCGACCGTCGGGCCGTACCCGGACCTCGACGGGGTACGGCTGGTGCTGGTGGAGACGCCGGCCAACCCGGGGCTCGACGTCGTGGACCTGCCGGCGCTGGCCGAGCGGGCGCACGCCGCCGGTGCCCTGCTGGCCGTGGACAACACCACCGCCACCCCGCTCGGGCAGCGACCGCTGGACCTCGGCGCCGACGTGGTCGTGGCCTCCGGCACCAAGGCGTTGACCGGGCACTCCGATCTGTTGCTCGGCTACGTGGCCACCCGGTCGTCCGAGCTGCTGTCGACGGTCACCGCCTGGCGTACCGCGACCGGTTCGGTGCCCGGCGCGTTCGACGCCTGGCTGGCCCACCGTTCGTTGGCCACCCTCGATCTGCGCCTGGCCCGGCAGACGGCGAACGCGGCGGCGCTGGCCCGGCTGCTGGCCGACCGCACCGACGTCTCCGGCCTGCGCTGGCCGGGCCTGCCGGAGGACCCGGCGTATCCGGTGGCGACGCGGCAACTGCGCCGGATGCCGGGCGTGCTCTCCTTCGATCTCGGCAGCGCCGACCGGGTCGCCCGCTTCCTCGGCGCGGCCCGGCTGGTCGCCGCAGCGACATCCTTTGGCGGTCTGCACACCACGGCGGACCGGCGGGCGCAGTGGGGCGACGACACCGCACCCGGTTTCGTCCGGCTCTCCTGCGGGGTGGAGGACACCGCCGACCTGGTCGCCGATGTCACGGCCGCGCTGGAGGCAGCCGCCTGATGGGCGCACCGGTCTCCCCGGCCGCGTACGAAGCCCTGGTCGCCCGGTTGCGGCAGGCCGGTTGCGTGTGGGCCGAGGAGGAGGCTCGCCTGCTGATGGCGGCGGGCGGCGGCCCGCAGAGGCTGGCGGGGCTGGTCGACCGGCGGGTCGCCGGTGAGCCGCTGGAGTACCTGTTGGGCTGGGCGGAGTTCTGCGGTGAGCGGATCGACGTCGACCCGGGCGTCTTCGTGCCCCGGGCGCGTACCGCCCTGCTGGTCTCGGCGGCGGCCCGGGTGACCGGACCGGCCGCGAGCGTGGTGGAGCTGTGTTGTGGCTCCGGTGCGATCAGCCGGGTGCTGGCGCGTCGGCTCGCCGCGCCCCGGCTGCTGGCTGCGGTCGACGTGGATCCGGCGGCGGTGGCCTGCGCGCGGCGGAACCTGGCCGCCGTGGGTGCGCCGGTCTTCGTCGGTGACCTCTTCGATCCATTACCGGTGGCCTGGCGCGGTCGCCTCGACCTGGTGGTGGCCAACGCCCCGTACGTGCCGACGGCGGCGATGGCGCTGCTGCCCCCGGAGGCGCGCCGGTACGAATCCGCCGTGGCGCTCGACGGTGGGCCCGACGGGCTGGACGTGCTGCGCCGGCTGGCCGCTGCCGCGCCGGACTGGCTCGCGCCCGGCGGGCACCTGGTGGTGGAGGTCGGCCAGGGGCAGGTCGACCGGTTCCGGGCGGTGCTGACCGAGGTCGGACTGGCACCGTCGGTGGTACGCGACGAAGCCTCCGACGCCATCGCGATGCTGGGTCGATACCCGGACGACGTGGCGGGCGGGCGGTACGAGAACTAGCCTCACGTCAGGTGTGACGGCGGGAGGCGGAACTCGGGTGGACAGCGCAACGGTGGTCGTCGGGATCGACAACGGTGGCACGACCAACAACGCCACCGTGCTCACGCTCGACGGACGATTCCTGGTCGACCGCCTGGTGGAGACGCCGAGCCGGGTGCAGGAGGGCCCGGAGGCGGCGGTGGCGGCGATGGCGGACGCCTTCGACGGCGTGCTGGCCCTCACCGGGGTACCCCGCGAACAGGTCGGTGCGGTCGGTCTGGACACGCCCGGTCCGGCCAGTGCCAGCGGCGTCATCTCGTCGAAGGGCTCCACGAACTTCTCCCAGCCGGCCTGGCGCGGCTATGACGTGCGGGGCGCCCTCGAACGTCGGCTCGGGCTACCGGTGGTCTACCACAACGACGGCAACGCCGCTGCGCTCTATGCCCATCACGTCCACTTCGGGGCCGACGCGATGCGGCGCTCGTCGGTGTCGGCGATCGTCGGCACCGGACTCGGTGGCGGCCTGGTCGAGCACGGCCGGGTGATCTCCGGCGCGGCGGGAATGGCCGGCGAGTTGGGGCATGTGCATATTCCGATGAATACCGTGCTGGCGCCGGGCCAACCGGTGCCGATCTGCGCCTGCGGCTTCGCCGGTGACGTCGAGAGCGTCGTGTCGTTGACCGCGATCGAGCACAACCTGTTGCCGTACTGGTTGACCCGCTTTCCGGGGCATCCGCTGATCGGCGAGTCGCCGGAGCGCGCGGCGAAGCTGGTACGCGGCTACGGCGAGCGGGGCGACGAACTGGCCCGGGAAGTCTTCGCCCAGCAGGCGAGGGCGCTCGCCGCGCTGTTCACCATCGCGTCGAACTTCACCGATCCGCACGCGTACTTCGTCGGTGGTGGGGTGGTGGAGACGGACGCGGCGTTCCGCGACTGGTTCCTGGCCGCCGTGCGCGAGCACACCCTGCTCCGGGCGGAGCAGGCCGCGCTGGCCACCTTCGCGCTGGTGCCGGACCGTGACATGGCTGGCGCGCGGGGCGTGGCGCTGGCGGCGCTGGAGGCGGTCCGTGCGCTGCCGTCGCCGCCACCGCTGGTCGGCGACTAGACGGAGGGGCTGACCGGGCCGGCGGTGCCCTTACCGGCCCGGTCAGCGGCTCTGGGGTGCGGTCCTCCGCGGCTCAGCGGGTCGGCGGCGCCTGGGCGAAGGCGGTCCACGCCGACGGCCGGAAGATCAGCAGCGGGCCGTGCGGATCCTTGGAGTCGCGTACGGCGACAGTGCCGGGGACGACCGCCATCTCGACGCAGGCGCCCTCGTCGCCGCTGTGGCTGCTCTTGCGCCAGCCCGTCACGGTCACCGCGGCGTTGGTCGTCGGTGTCATCGCATTACCGTCCCTTCAGGAGTTTGAAGATTGCCTCGCGGCTGTCCGTCGGGCTGAGCGCGACGGTGCGCAGGTGCTCCATGATCTTGGTGCAGGTACGCAGGTCGCCGGGACGGTCGAGGATCATCTGCCCGGCGACCGTCTCCACGGAGGCGATGATCGGGTCCTCCGGGTCGGCGAATTCGAGGATGTGCAGGGAGCCCCGGGTGCCCCGGTGGTAGCCGGCGACCAGCGGGATCACCTGGACGGTGATGTTCGGTAGCTCGCTCATCTTGAGCAGGTGGCTCAGCTGACCCTGTTGCGCGGAGTCGTCACCCACCGGACGAAGCAGCGCGGCCTCGTCGAGAATCGCGTCGAAGATCGGCGGGTCCTCCTCGAAGATCCGCTGTTGCCGGTCCAGCCGCATGCGCACCCGCTCCTCGACGTCGTTGTCGCTGAGGGTGTGTGGCCCGCCCCGCATCACGCCGCGGATATAGTCGGCGGTCTGCAACAGCCCGGGCACCACCGACGGCTCGAAATTCGCGATGGCGACGGCCTCGGCCTCCAGCGCGATGAAGTCGATGGTGCGCCGGTCGAGCAGGTACGAATAGGACACCCACCAGCCGGGCTTGCGCGCGTCCTTGGCGAGTTGGACGGCGGCCGCGACCTCGTCCGCGCCGACTCCGTAGAGGGTGAGCAGCGCGCGCACGGTGGCCGGGTTGACCAGGGTCTGCGCGTTCTCGTAGCGGGAGAGCGTGCTGCGGGTGCTGTTGATCTCGTCGGCCGCGGTCTCCAGGGTGAGGCCGGCGGCCTCCCGATGGTGGCGCAGGGCGATGCCCAATCGACGGGCACGTGCGGTCTTCGGAGCCATGTATAGATGGTCGCACGTATTTGGGAAGCTGTACATGAGAGAACGCCAGTGAGAGTTGCATTCATGCCCATGGAGCTGTCAATCTGTTAGCGCGTCCTCACCGCCGGTTGTCGTGGCGACGGTGGTGGTGAGCGACCGGAGGGGATGAGGCGCGCGGCGGTCGGGTTTTCCCCCGTACCCGACCGCCGCGTGCCACGCCAGGAGGTCGGCTACCGGAAGGGAATCGACGTGCAGACTGGTCAGCGGGTTTTCGGCGAGCGCCGGGACGGCCGGCGATGACACGTTTCCTGGTGGTGCTGACCGACGTCCGCCCGTACGAGGTGGATGGTCGTAACGAGCGGCTGGCCCCGGAGCGTCGCCGCCAGGTGGTCGGCGCGAACAGTCGCGAGGCCGCCGATCGGATCGCCGGCGCCTTCATGGCGCTCGGCATGGTGCGGGCCGGCCGGCAGCGGGTCAAGGTGCTCGCCATCGGCCGCCGGCACGCGTACGGCGAGCGTGAGCTGGCCGGCTGACCTCGGTCGCCCGATCACGTTCCGTATATGGCTTGTTGACCGCTTGCGGCCGTTTCGCGTTCCCGCAGGGTATCGGCTACCCCCATCCGCCACGCACAGTAAGGTCATCCGGGAGAGCGCCAGCAGTGCGTCCCGGAAAGGTGATCACAGTGACCACCCCAGGCAAGACCCGCGTGGCGATCGTCTTCGGCGGCCGCAGCCCGGAACACGGCATCTCGTGCGTCAGCGCCGGCAGCGTGCTCGGCGCGCTGGATCCGGACGAGTTCGAGGTGGTGCCGGTCGGTATCACCCGGGCCGGCCAGTGGGTGCTCACCAACGGCGACCCCGGTCAGTTGGCGATCAACGCCCGTCGGCTGCCGGAGATCACTGCGGAGTCCGGCACGGACATCGTGCTGCGCACCGACCCCACCGGCGGCGGGCTGCTCGTGCTCGACCCGACCGAAGGGCCCCGGGCGCTCGCCGACGTGGACGTGGTCTTCCCCGTGCTGCACGGCGCCTACGGTGAGGACGGCACCATCCAGGGCATGCTGGAGATGGCCGGCATCCCGTACGTCGGGGCGAAGGTCTTCGCCTCGGCCGCCGCGATGGACAAGGAGTTCACCAAGAAGCTCTGCGCCGCCGAGGGCATTCCGGTCGGTCCGTACGCGGTGCTGCGCAGCGGAACCACGCTTAGCGAGGCGGACAAGCAGCGGCTGGGCCTGCCGGTCTTCGTCAAGCCCTCCCGGGCCGGCTCGTCCTTCGGCATCACCAAGGTCAACGACTGGGCCGACCTGGACACGGCCCTCGCCACCGCCCGGGAGATCGACAGCAAGGTCCTGGTCGAGGGCGCCATCGTCGGCCGGGAGATCGAGTGCGGCGTGCTGGAGGGCGAGGCCGGCGGCGCGCCGGAGGCGTCCGTGCTGGCCGAGGTCCGGGTGGTCGGCGACTACGACTTCTACGACTTCGAGGCCAAGTACATCGACGCGGAGTCCGCCTGCGAGTACGACATCCCGGCCGACCTGCCGGAGCGGGTCACCCGGCAGGTGCGCGACTACGCCGTACGCGCCTTCACCGCGCTCGACTGCGCCGGCCTGGCCCGGGTCGACTTCTTCGTCACGCCCGACCTCCACGTCTACCTCAACGAGATCAACACGATGCCCGGCTTCACGCCGACGTCGATGTTCCCCCGGATGTGGGCGGCGGCCGGCCTGGAGTACCCGAAGCTGGTCGACCGGCTCATCCGCACCGCGTTGACCAGGGGGCCGGGGCAGCACTGAGCCTCCACCCCGGCTCTGATCCGCTGCGTCAGGAGGTGCAGCCGGACGGTGCCGTGCCGGACGACCGGATCGACTCGACGATCGTGGCGGAGACCGGGGAGGCCCACTGCAACGCCTCGCCGTAGAAGTGCGGCACCCGCAGGGTCACCGCGGTCTCCCGGTCGACGGTGGTCAGCTCCGTCACGTCGGGCCCCTCCACCGCGTACCAGCAGACCGAGTTGACCAGGTAGAGGTGGTCGTCGGGCTTCACCTCCGGCTCATCGCCACCGCAGGCCACGGTGAGCGCCGGGTCGCCGTACGCGGCGTTCTGCTCCGGCCCGGCGCTAACCGGCCGCTGCGGCAGGTCGCGGATCGAGTCGGGCAGCTGGGACAGCAGGGCGCGGCAGACGACGGTCGGGCGCTCGCCAAGCTGAGGGGCGGCCATCTCGACCGGCGCCGTGGAGACCGGAGCGGGCGTGGTCGCCGACGGCTGCGGCGCGGCGGCCGGCTCCTCCGGCGAGAGGTTGCCCAGCGCGAGCGCACCCACCAGCAGGGCCACCGGCACCGCCACCGCCGTGGCGATCAGCGCCGCGCTGCGGTTGGTGCGGTCGGGTGCCTCAGCGCCCGGGCGGTCAGCCTGGGCGACGGGGGATTCAGCGTGCTCGTCCACTTACAGGCGCACCACCGAACACGTGAGGGTGCGGGTGATGCCGGGCACCATCTGCACCTTGCTGACAATTAGTTTTCCGAGCTCGTCGACGGTGTTCGCCTCGGTGAGCACGACCACGTCGTACGGCCCGGTGACCGCGTCGACGCGGACCACGCCGGCGAGATCAGCGATGAGACCGGCCACGTCACGTGCCCGGCCGACCTCTGTCTGGATGAGGATGTACGCCTGTACCACGACTCGACCTCCCTCCGTCGCCGCCTGCCAGGCGGCCCGAAGGGAGAAAGTACCTTACGGACCAGGGCAGACCCCGATCGGTGGCCAAGGAGAAGCAGTGAGCGAGCGCAGCGAGCGAACCATCAGGTTCAGGGCGGTGGTGTCTCACGGTGGCACGCAGCGCAGCGGAGTGCCGTCGTGAGCGAGCGCAGCGAGCGAGCCATCAGGTTCAGGGCGGTGTCGTCGTGAGTGTCGCGGGTGTCGGCGAGTTCGGGCTTATCGACCGGGTCACGGCCCGGCTGTCGTACGGCCCGACGGTGCTGCTCGGCCCCGGTGACGACGCCGCGGTGGTCGCCGCGCCGGACGCCCGGGTGGTCGCCACCACCGACGTGCTGGTCGAGGGGCGGCACTTCCGCCGGGACTGGGCCGGCCCGCACGACATCGGCCGCCGGGCGGCGGCGGCGAACCTCGCCGACGTGGCGGCCATGGGCGCGGAGCCGACCGCCCTGCTGGTGGCGCTCTGCGTACCGGAGGACGTCGACACCGGCTGGCTGGAGCAACTTGCCGACGGGCTCGGTGCCGAGGCGGCCGGTGTCGGGGCCAGTGTGGTGGGCGGGGACATGTCGGCCAGCCCCACGCTGACCATCGCGGTCACCGCGCTCGGCAACCTGGGCGGTCGGTCACCGGTGACCCGGACCGGTGCCCGCCCCGGTGACCTGCTCGCCCTGGCCGGTCGCACCGGGTACGCGGCGGCCGGATTCACCGTGCTCTCCCGTGGCTTCCGGACGCCCCGGCTGCTGGTCGAGGCGTACCGGCGACCGGAGGTGCCCTACCCGGCCGGGCCGCAGGCCGCCCGGCTCGGCGCCACCGCCATGATCGACGTCTCGGACGGGCTGCTCGCCGACCTCGGGCACGTGGCGAAGGCCAGCGGGGTGGCCATCGACATCGCCCGGGACGCCTTCGAGGTGCCGCCGCAGATGCGTGACGCCGCGCAGGCGCTCGGCGTCGACCCGTACGCCTGGCTGTTGGCCGGTGGCGACGACCATGCGCTCGCCGCGACCTTTCCCCCGGCGACGGCCCTGCCCCCGGGCTGGCGGGCGATCGGCCGGGTAGCCGTGGGCTCCGGTGTGACGGTGGACGGCCTACCGCTCGACGGGCCGGCCGGATGGGACCATTTTCGCTGACCGCAGGCCACCCCGCAGGGCGCGGCCGGCCGCGTCGTACCCTGCACGGGTGCACGAGATCGAGATCCACACGGTGCCGTTCGACTCGCCGGAAGCCCAGCGGTTGATCACCGCGACCCTGGCTGACCTGAGCGCCCGCTACGGCGGAAGCGGCGACGAGACCCCGGTCGACGCGCGCGAGTTCGTGCCGCCGGCCGGGGCGTTCCTGGTCGCCCGGATCGACGGGCAGCCGGTGGGCTGCGGCGGCTGGCGCAGCCACGGCGAGGAGACCGCCGAGGTGAAGCGGATGTACACCGCGCCGCAGGCCCGGGGGCGGGGCGTGGCCCGCACTGTGCTGGCGGCAATCGAACGCTCGGCCCGTGAGCACGGGCGCCGACGGATCATCCTGGAGTGCGGTGACCGGCAGCCCGAGGCGATCGCGTTGTACAAGGCGGCCGGCTACGAGCGGATCCCCAACTTCGGCTTCTACGCCGACGAGCCCGGCTGCCTGTCGTTCGGTCGCACGCTCTGAGCATCCCGCTCGCCGCGCACCCGACACCGGCCTGCGGACACGACAAAACCGGCGGGCCCGCTGAGGCCCGCCGGTGCTGACAGTCGTGATGTTCCGGTGCTACCGCGTCAGGCGCGGGCGACCTTGCCGGCCTTGATGCAGGACGTGCAGACCTTCAACTTCTTGGTCGTGCCGCCACCGGCCGGGGTGCGCACCGACTGGATGTTCGGGTTCCAGCGGCGGTTGGTCCGCCGGTGCGAGTGGGACACGTTGTGGCCGAAGCCCGGCCCCTTGCCACAGACGTCACACACGCTAGCCACGGGATACTCCTGGGATTGAAACGTTCATGAGGTCGGCACCAGGCGCAGCCCGGGCAACCTGGCCAGGGTACCCGATGCGGAAGTCGCCTGCCCAACCGGGCTCGGCCACCGCGACGGCGCAGCAGGCGATGCGGACGGCAGCGCGCCCGCGAAACCCTGATCTGGGCCGGACCCGCCCGGTGTCGGGCGAGTGTCAGCGTACGCCAGTAGGCTGCCACCGTGCTGGACACCCTCGACGCCGCCGCCGTGCGCCGCTGGTGCGCCAGCGGCCTGGCCGCGCTCAAGCGGCACCAGGGTGAGATCGACGAGCTGAACGTCTACCCGGTGCCCGACGGTGACACCGGCACCAACCTGGTGCTCACCCTCACCTCCGCGCAGCAGGCGCTGGCGATGGATCTCGACACCCACGCCGACGGCATGTCGACCGCCCACGGGCACGCGTTGCGCCTGATGGCCCGGGGTGCCCTGCTCGGCGCGCGGGGCAACTCCGGGGTGATCCTGTCGCAGATCCTGCGGGGTCTCGCCGACACCCTGGCCGCCGTCCCGCAGGTGCGGGGCCGGGAGCTGGCCGCAGCTCTGCGGGAGGCCACCGACGCGGCGTACACGGCGGTGTCCCGCCCGGTCGAGGGCACTCTGCTCTCCGTCGTCTCGGCCGCCGCCGACGCGGCCGAGCAGGCTGGCAGCGACGAGCTGCGCGTGGTGGCCCGGGCCGCGGCAAACGCGGCGGCCGGCGCGCTGGCCCGCACCCCCGAGCAGTTGCCGGCGCTGGCCCGGGCGGGGGTGGTCGACGCCGGTGGGCAGGGGCTGTGCCTGCTGCTCGACGCCCTCGTCGAGGTGGTCACGGGGGAGAACCCGGTGCGGCCGGCGCCCAGTCCTCCGCTGGTGCGCCCGCCGGTCACCGTCGCCCGGGAGACCGGCTCGGCCGAGTACGCCTACGAGGTGCAGTTCCTGCTCGACGCCGAGCCCGCCGCGGTGGAGCGGATGCGGGAGACCCTGCTCACCATCGGCGACTCCCTGGTGGTCGTCGGCGACCAGGGCACCTGGCAGGTCCACGTGCACGTCAACGACGTCGGCGCGGCGATCGAGGCGGGTGTGGTGGCCGGCCGCCCGCACCAGATCGCGGTGACCCGCTTCGTCGACCATCCGGAGCCCGTACCGCCCCGGTTGCCCGACGGGCGGGCCGCCGTGGTGGTGGCCGCCGGCGCCGGGATCGCCGAGCTGCTCGCCGCCGAGGGCGCGGTGGTGGTGCCTGGCAACCCCTCGACCGGTGAACTGCTCGACGCGGTACGCGCCACCGGCGCGGCCCGGGTGGTGGTGCTGCCCAACGACCCGGACGCGCAGGCGGTGGCCAACCAGGTCACCGAGGAGGCGCACCGGCTGGGGGTGGAGGTGGCGGTGGTGCCGACCCGGTCACCGGTGCAGGCGCTGGCGGCGCTCGCCGTGCGCGATCCGCAGCGCCGCTTCGCCGACGACGTGATCGCGATGGCCGAGGCCGCCGGCGCCTGCCGGTACGCCGAGGTGTGCCGGGCCGGCCGCGAGGCGCTCACCGTCGCCGGCCCGTGCCGCGCCGGTGACGTGCTCGCCCTGGTCGAGGGCGAGGTGAATCTGATCGGCGCCGACCTGGTGGACACCTCCGTCGCGCTTGTCGACCGGATGCTCGGCGGTGGCGGCGAGCTGGTCACCCTGCTCGTCGGGGCCGACGCGCCCGACGGGCTGGTCGAGGCGGTGCGCGCGCACCTCACGGCGCGCTGGCCGTTCGTGGAGGTGCAGGTGTATCCGGGCGGGCAACCACACCATCCCCTGCTGGTCGGTGTCGAATGACCGCCGATCCGTCCGACCTGGACACGCCGCTGAAGAAGCTGGTCGGGGAGAAGACCGCCAAGGCCTTGGCCGGCCACCTCGACCTGCACACCGCGGGTGATCTCATCTACCACTTCCCCCGCCGCTACGACGAGCGTGGCGAGCACACCGACATCCGCGCGTTGGACGTCGGCGAGCAGGTCACCGTGCTGGCCCAGGTGCAGCGCACCGCCGTACGCCCGATGCGGCAGCGGCGGGGCAATCTGCTGGAGGTGACCGTCGGCGACGGCTCCGGCGGCAGCCTCACCCTCACCTTCTTCGGCAACCAGGCGTGGCGCGAACGCGAACTGCGGCCCGGCCGGTGGGGACTGTTCGCCGGAAAGGTCACCGAGTTCCGGGGCCGGCGGCAGCTCAACGGGCCGGAGTACGTCCTGCTGGGGGAGCAGACCGACACCGAGGCGGCGGCCAGCGAGCAGATCGAGGAGTTCGCCGGTGCGCTCATTCCGGTCTACCCGGCCGCTGCGGCGGTGCCCACCTGGGTGATCGCCCGCTGCGTACGGGTGGTGCTGGACACGGTGGCCCCGCCGGACGATCCGTTGCCGGCGACGGTACGGGCCAGCCGGAACCTGGTCGGTCTGGGCACCGCCCTCCGGGAGATCCATCGGCCGTCCAGCCGGGAGGAGCTGTACCGGGCCCGTCGGCGGCTGAAGTGGGACGAGGCGTTCGCCGTGCAGGTGACCCTGGTCCGGCGCAAGCGGGACGCCGCCGCGTCCCCCGCGCGTCCCCGGCCCGGGCGGTCGGGCGGTCTGCTCGACGCGTTCGACGCCCGGCTGCCGTACGAGCTGACCGCCGGCCAACGTGACGTCGGCGTGGAGATCGCCGCCGACCTCGCCACCGGTCATCCGATGCACCGCCTGTTGCAGGGCGAGGTCGGCTCCGGCAAGACAGTGGTGGCGCTGCGGGCGATGCTCCAGGTGGTCGACGCGGGCGGGCAGGCCGCGCTGCTGGCCCCGACCGAGGTGCTCGCCGCCCAGCATCACCGGGGCATGCTCGACCTGCTCGGCCCGCTCGCCCAGGCCGGCGAGCTGGGTGCCGCCGAGCACGCCACCCGGGTGGAACTGGTCACCGGCTCGCTGGGCGCGGCGGCCCGGCGTCGGGCGCTGGCCGAGGTCGCCAGCGGCGCAGCCGGCATCGTGCTCGGCACCCACGCCCTGCTCTACGAGGGGGTCGACTTCGCCGATCTCGGTCTGGTCGTGGTCGACGAGCAGCACCGGTTCGGCGTCGAGCAGCGGGACGCGTTGCGGGCCAAGGCGGATCAGCCGCCGCACGTACTGGTGATGACCGCCACCCCGATCCCTCGTACGGTGGCCATGACGGTCTACGGCGACCTGGAGATCTCCACCCTGTCCCAACTGCCGCGCGGTCGTTCACCTATCGCCTCGCACGTCGTACCGGCTGCGGAGAAGCCGGCCTTTCTCGACCGGGCCTGGCGTCGGCTGCGTGAGGAGGTGGCCGCCGGCCACCAGGCGTACGTGGTCTGCCCCCGGATCGGAGATTCGACGTCCGGGGCCGAGGAGGAGCCGCCGACGGTCGACGACTCGGAACGGCGGCCACCGCTGGCGGTGACCGAGGTCGCGCCGTTGCTGGCCGACGGGCCGTTGCACGGTCTGCGGATCGGGGTCCTGCACGGCCGGCTGCCGGCCGACGAGAAGGACGCGGTGATGCGGTCCTTCGCCGCCGGTGAGCTGGACGTGCTGGTGGCCACCACGGTGGTCGAGGTGGGGGTGGACGTACCCAACGCGACGATGATGGTGGTGCTGGACGCGGACCGGTTCGGCGTCTCGCAACTGCACCAGTTGCGTGGCCGGGTGGGCCGGGGCAGCGCGCCCGGGCTCTGTCTGCTGGTGAGCGAGGCGGCCGAGGGCAGCGGGGCACGGGAGCGGCTGGACGCGGTCGCCTCCACCACGGACGGTTTCAAGCTCGCCGAGCTGGACCTGGAACAGCGGCGGGAGGGGGACGTCCTGGGTGCCACCCAGTCCGGCCGTCGTTCGCACCTGCGCCTGCTGTCGTTGCTGCGCGACGCGGACCTGATCCGGGACGCGCGGGCGGAGGCCATCGCGTTGGTCGAGGAGGATCCGGAGCTGACCCGGCATCCGGCGCTCGCCGCCTCGGTGGCCGCGCTTGTCGACGCCGACCGCGCCGAGTACCTCGAAAAGGGCTGACCGAGCCGCTGGCCCCGCCGATCCCCGCGCGCCGACCGCCGCGAACCTGCCCGGGACAGCGAACCGCCCCGGTCACCCGTGGAACGGGGTGACCGGGGCGGGCACGCTCAGCTCGGCTCAGGCGGTGAAGTGGATCCGCCGCCGCCGTGCCATCACGAACAGGACCGCGCCCAGCGCCAGCAGGGCGATCGCGCCTGCGGCGATGCCGCCGGCCGCAGCGCCGGTCACCGGCAGGCCCGGCTCCTCGTCGCCGCCGCCACCGCCGCCGCAGCCCTCGGGGGCGTAGACGACCTCAAGCTCCAGGCCCAGCTCCGGCAGGACGACCAGCGCCGCCTCCTCGTCACCGGCCGGGAAGGTGACCTTCTCCGACGAACCCGGCGCGACGGTACGGGTCTCGGTCTTGTCGCCGTAGGTGAACTCGACCTTGACCGGCATGCCACCCTCCGGGTTCGACGCGGTCAGCCCGAAGGTCTCGCAGTCCGCGTCGGTGGTCACCGTCGGCAGCGGGCAGTCCTCGGGACGCTCCCAGGAGTAGGTGCCGTTCTCGATGACCTTGCCGTCGACCAGCACCTCGATCTTGCCGGCGTTCTCGGCGGGCACCACGGTCTCGTTGTCGGCCTCGCCCGGCGCGACGGTGACGGTCTTGGACCAGCCGTTCTCGGCCCGGACCTCGAACTCGACCGGGTACTTGGAGATCGAACCGTCGTTGCTCAGCGAGACGGTGACGCTGCCGTCGCAGGCGGAGGAGAAGGTGGACGCCGGGGTGGTGCAGTTCTTGCTGCCGCCGTTGTACCAGCCCTGCGGGCCCGAGGAGCGGTTGCCGGGAGCACCCTTCTCGCCGAGCTTCTTGGAGCCGTAGCGCGGGCCGTCCTCGACCAGCGGGTCGATGACCTCGTCGACCCCGCCCCAGATCAGGTCGACCTGGGTGTGGCAGTCCGGGACACCGACGTTCAGCTCGATCTCGGTCTGGCCGGCACCGAGGAAGTCGCTGTCCGGCTCGCCGTAGACGTACTGCGGGGTGGCGAACTGCGGGCGCGGCGCGAAGTACGACACCAGGGTGAAGTACTGCTTTTCGTCACCGCACAGCGGCAGGTCACCCGCCAGCTTGACGGTCGCGGTGCCCTTCGGGCCGTCGAAGGTGTGGCTGTACTTCGCCTCGCTGGCGTCGACGCACTTCGGCGCCGGGGTGCACGCCCCGTCGCGGTCGAGGTTGATGCTGCCCTCGTTGCTCGCGCGGGCGTTGTTCTTCTGCCAGACCGCATCCACCCGCAGGGTGGCGCGGGTGGTGTCGCCCGGCACCCGCTGGACAGCCTCCACGAAGGAGTTCTTGGGAATGACGACGCTGTGCAGCGGCCGGCTCTCGTCGGCGCGCACCTGCACGGTCACGTCGGTGTTGGGGTTGGCCGTGACCTTCGTGATCGTGGCGTCCTTGTTACGTTCGCTGTTCTCCACCTTCCACGTGATCACCCGCTCACCACTGAGCTGGTCGCAGACGGCGGTGGCGGTGATGGTGGTGTGGTGAGCGCTGGCGGGGGTGGCCACCGCCGCTGCTCCGGTCAGGCCGATGAGGGCGGCTGCCAGGACAGCCAGCGGCCGCCGCAGCGACAGCTTGGGTCGGATCACGCGTACTCCCGGGGTGAAGATGCGTCTGGGTCGGCGCGGGCGGGACGGACGGCGCTGGCGGCACGTGCCGCGCCTGAGAGGGTGCCTCCCTTGCCGATTACCGGCGGCAATGCGCCGGCACCGGGCAGACCCTAGCGAGATCGCGAGAAACGAAACAGCCCTCAGGGAAGCTTAAGTGAGATGTTGTCAATTCGAGATTATTGATATACCCATAGTGATCATTCGGGGGCGGCACGCTCCGCTGTCCCGTCTGGACCGGCACGCCGTCGCGATGCGGCTCCGTCGACCCGAGGCTGGTCCGCTGTCGCGTAGCGTCAGGAAGGTGAGCAGGAGCGAGCGATGACCCGCATCGTCGCGGGCAGTCTGGGTGGCCGGCGGATCGCCGCCCCGTCGGGTGCCGGCACCCGACCCACCTCCGACCGGGTACGCGAGGCGTTGTTCAGTGCGGTCGAAGCCGAGGTGGACCTCGACGGGATCCGCTTCGCCGACCTCTACGCCGGCTCGGGCGCCGTCGGCCTGGAGGCGCTGTCCCGGGGCGCCGCGCACGCGCTGCTGGTCGAGTCCGACCCGCGTGCGGCCAGGGTGATCCGGGAGAACCTGGCGGCGCTGCGGGTCGGCACGTCGGCCCGACTGGTCACCGGCAAGGTCGCCACCGTGCTGGCCGCCGGTGCGGAGGGTGACCCGTACGACGTCGTCTTCGCCGATCCGCCGTACGCCCTGCCGGACGACGGCGTGCGCGCGATGCTCGCCGCTCTGGTGGACGGAGGTTGGCTGACGCCGGAGGCATTGGTGGTGGTGGAGCGGTCCAGCCGCGCCGGACCGGTCGAGTGGGTGGAAGGCATCACTGGCCAGCGCAGTCGCCGGTACGGCGAGACCACCCTTTGGTACGGTCGCCGATCATGAGACGTGCGGTGTGTCCCGGATCGTTCGACCCGGTCACCAACGGTCACCTCGACATCGTCGGCCGGGCCAGCCGGCTGTTCGACGAGGTGATCGTCGGCGTACTGGTAAACCAGTCGAAGAGTGGCCTGTTCACCGTGGAGGAGCGCATCGACATGCTCCGGGAGGTGACCGCCTCCTACGGCAATGTGCGGGTGGAATCCTTCCGGGGCCTGCTGGTGGACTTCTGCCGGGCGCAGCGGGCGACCGTGCTCATCAAGGGTCTGCGGGCGGTCAGCGACTTCGACTACGAGTTGCAGATGGCCCAGATGAACATCGGCCTGGCCGGGGTCGAGACGCTGTTCATGCCGACCAACCCGCTCTACTCCTTCCTCTCGTCCAGCCTGGTCAAGGACGTGGCCAAGTGGGGCGGCGACGTCACGCCCCACGTCCCGGACGTGGTCCGCGACGCCCTCAAAGCCCGCCTGGTCCCCCCACCAGCCTGACCACGAGCCGCCCTCGCATACGCGATCTTGCAGTTCCGGTCGGCTCTCCGGTCGGGTGTGTGGGTCATGTTCGGCCGGGCAGGGGTAGGTCGTAGCCGCAGAGGTGGAGTCTGACCATGGCGATGAGGGCGTGGGGGTTCTTGAAGCCGAAGGCGATGCGGGTGAGGAGTCGGATCTTGGTGTTGGTGGATTCGATGAGTCCATTGGACAGGCGGTAGGTCAGGGTGTTGGCGATGTCGTCGCGCCAGTAGCGGCGGATGCGGTAGGCCAGTTCCACGAACGGGGTGAGTTGGCTGGTGGTGGCCCAGTCGAGCCAGGCGTCGAGCAGGGTGATGCGGTCGGCGCCTCCGGGGGCGGCGAAGACCTGCCGTAGTTGCTGGTTGAGCAGGTAGGCCCGATACAGCGGCTGGTTGGTGTGTTCGATGGTCGCGAGTTTCGCCTGTTGGGAGGCGGTCAGGTCGGCCGGGTTCTTCCACAACGCGTAGCGGGCGCCTTTGATGCCCTGGGCCAGGGCTTTCTGCCCGGCTTTGCGGGCGGCGGTGTAGACCTGGGCGCGGACCGCGTCCAGGGCTTTGCCGGCCCACATGACCACGTGGAACGGGTCCAGGCAGATGCGGGCCTGGGGGCAGTATCGGCTGACCGCCGAGAAGATCCATTCGGCGCCGTCAGCGGTGACGAGGCTGATCTGGGCGCACCGGTCGGATCCGAGCAGGTCGAAGAACTGGCTCAGGGTGGCACTGTCACGGCCCTCAGCGATCCACAGCAGCCGCCGGGTGTCATGGTCAACAACCACGGTCAGATACTTGTGACCCCGCCGATACGACACCTCATCGATACCGATGCGCCTCACCCCCGCGAGGCGATCCCCGGCCGCGGCGTCAGCGTCGGCGACCACCCGGGTCACGATCTGCCCGACCGTGCGCCACCCCACCCGCACCAGATGACACACCGCGGTCTTCGACATCCGCCGCACCAACCAGCCCACCAGCGCATCGAACTGGCGAGTATGCCCGGCACCGTGCCGCGCCCACGGCACCGCCGCCACCACCACCCCGTGGACCGGGCACCGCACCCGGGGCGCATCGGCCTCCAGGAACACCTGCCACACACCCACGTCCAAGCTCCGCCACCGCCGACGCCCACGACCCGCGTCATAACCCGGACACCGCCGCTGGCACACCCCGCACCGACCCCGCGCCCGCCGCAACGGACGCACCGACACCACCACCACACCCGCCGCATCAAGACACACCGACTCGACCACCACCTGCTCGACGCCCAGCAGCCGACCCCATAACCTGACCGAACGCACGCCGTTGCCACCACCTAGAACCGAAGCCTTCAGACAGCTCGGAACCTAGGCCCAGCAACGGCGTGCGCCCGTCAACGACCCACCAACCACCCACACATCAAGCAGAAGAGCCTTCCGGTCGCCCTTCTGTCGCTTTCGATGTGGTTTGCGGGGACGGAAAGTGCAAGATCGCGAGGCGGGGTGGGGCGACACGCCCGGGGAGAGGGCGGTGCGGGGTTGGTGCGGGACGACATCATGGGTGAAGCGGGAAACCGGCCGCAGCCCGCATGATGTAGGTCGGCCCGACGAACGACAGGAGTGAGGTACCGGTGGACCCGCTCGACCGCATCGACGAACTGATCACCATCGTGGAGCAGGCGCGCTCCGTGCCGATGTCGCGCAACAACTGCATGGTCGACCGGGGTGAGATGGTCGCGGCCCTCGACGAACTGCGCGCCGAACTCCCTGCCGACCTGCGCCGCGCCGCCGCCCTGCTGGAGGAGCGTGACAAGATCATGGAGGCCGGCAAGCGGGAGGCCGACCGCATCATCAGCGAGGGTGAGGCGGAACACGCCCGCCTGGTCTCGGTGAACGAGATCACCGTCTCCGCCGAGCACGAGGGCGCCCGGATCATCGCCGAAGCACGGGCGGAGGCGCAGCGGCTGCGCGAGGAGGTCGACGACTACGTCGACACCGCCTTGGCCAACTTCGAGCAGTTCCTCACCCGGGCGCTGGCCTCGATAGAGCGCGGCCGGGACAAGATGCATGCGCTGCGGGAGATCGGCACCTTCGCCGGCGACGAGGCGGAGCGTCCGCTGCCCTTCTGACCACCACACGGGGTCGTCGAACGGATCGTCCGCTGCCGGCCGGACTGTCCGCCAGTGCCGGGATCATCCGCTGCTCCCGGTGCCGGGACGGCCGGTCACCCCCGATTCGACGCTGGAGCGTCCGTCCAGGTAACCTCGTTTGTCGGCCTCTCACCGGCCGGAGTCTGACTATGCCCAAGAACTCACCCACTTCACTCGACCCCAGGTCGCCGCTGGTCCTCGACACGAGGGAGCTGCCGCGTCGACCTGGTGCTCTGCGTACCGTCGAACGGGTGGTCCCGGCACCGTCGGACCTCGGCGTGGAGTTGATCGGCGTGCCGGAGGGCGCGGGCCTCGACCTCGATCTGCGGATGGAGTCGGTGTCCGAGGGTGTGCTCGTCTCGGGGACCGTCAGCGGTCCGATCCAGGGCGAGTGCAGTCGCTGCCTGCGCGAGATCAACGACTCGGTGACGGTGACGATCCAGGAGCTGTACGCGTACGAGAACAGCACCACGGACGCCACCACCGAAGAGGACGAAGTGGGTCGAATGCAGGGAGACCTGATCGACCTGGAACCGGCGTTGCGGGACGCGGTGGTGCTCGCGCTGCCGAACAATCCGCTCTGCCGCCAGGACTGCCCAGGTCTGTGCCCCGAATGCGGGGTGCACTGGGACGATCTGCCGGCCGATCACAGCCACCAGCAGATCGACCCGCGTTGGGCGGGCCTGTCGCAACTGACCCGTACAGAGGAGTAAGAACCGTGGCCGTCCCCAAGCGCAAGATGTCGCGCAGCAACACCCGGTCCCGCCGGGCGAACTGGAAGGCCGCGGCGGTCGCGACCGTCGCCTGCCCGCAGTGCAAGTCCGCGAAGCTGCCGCACGCCGCCTGCTCGGTCTGCGGCACCTACAACGGCCGCCAGGTCCTTGAGGTCTGACCCGGACGGCGCGTGACGTCTCCGACCACAGGTCGGGTGACGCACACCCCCCGGCGATCGCCAGCAACTCCGGCCGACGCCGGCCGGTCCAGGCCGGTCGGCGTCGAGACGGAGTCGGGCATCGCACGGATCGCCGTTGACCTCCTCGGCGGGGACGAGGCTCCCGCCGTCGTGGTGGACGGCGCTCTGCGGGCGGTGTGCGACGACCCGGACCTGCACCTGCTTCTCGTCGGGCCGACCAGGGCCGCCGGCGCGCTGATCGACGCCCTGGACCCGGCACAACGGGACCGGATCACGGTCCGCCCGACACACTCCGTCGTCGAGATGGCCGACGACCCCAGCGCGGCACGCGCCGAGACCACCGTCCGAGCGGCCGTGGCGGCGGTTCGTGCCGGGTACGCCGACGCGGTGGTCTCCGCCGGCTCCACCGGCGCAACCGTCACCGCCGCCGCCCTCGGCCTCGGACGCTGGCCCGATGTGCGGCGCCCGGCCCTCGCTGCCGCGCTGCCCGCCGTCTCCGGCACCGTCGTCCTGCTCGACGTCGGCGGCTCACTGGAACCGAACCCGGCGACTCTCGCCCGGCACGCCGCGCTCGGTGCCGCCTACGCCGCAGTCGCCCACGGCGTCGCCGCGCCCCGGGTGGGGCTGCTCTCCGTGGGCACCGAAGCCGGCAAGGGTGACCGTGCCCGGCGGCTCACCGACCCCGTGCTCAGCGCGGCGGCACTGCCCGGCGAGGCCCGCTACGTCGGGCTCGTCGAGGGGTACGACGTCTGCCTCGGCACGCGGGCCGATGTGGTGGTCACCGACGGTTTCACCGGTAACGTGCTGCTCAAAGCCGTCGAAGGCGCGTACGCGATGGCCGGCGGGACCCCGCCCGGTGGCGGCGCGCCCCGGGCGGCCGCGCTGCTCGGCGTGGCCGGCACCGTCGTCGTCTGCCATGGCGCCGCCCGCGCCGATGACATCGCCTCCGGCATCGCCCTGGCCGCCCGTCTCTGGCGGCGTGACGCCACCGAGCGGGTCGCCGCGCTGCTCGCCGAGAACCGCACCGATCGCACGACCGACACCGAGGTACGCACATCATGAGCAACGACAAGCGTCGGCGGCCGGCAATCGGCCACCTGGAGGCCGCCTTCGGCGTCTCACTGGATCCGGAGTTGCTGGAACGCGCGCTCACCCACCGTTCGTACGCGTACGAGAACGGCGGGCTGCCCACCAACGAGCGGCTGGAGTTCCTCGGCGACTCGGTGCTGGGTGTGGTGATCACCACCGCGCTCTTCCAGAACCACCCCGACCTGCCCGAGGGCCAGCTGGCGAAGCTGCGGGCCAGCGTGGTCAACATGCGTGCGCTAGCCGACGTGGCACGCGGCCTGGGCCCGGACGGGCTCGGCCCCTACCTGCTGCTCGGCAAGGGCGAGGAGACCACCGGGGGTCGGGACAAGGCCAGCATCCTCGCCGACACCCTCGAAGCGCTGCTCGGCGCGATCTACCTCCAGTACGGCCTGGACACCGCCGCCATCGTCATCCACCGGCTGTTCGACCCGCTGATGGCCGAGTCCGCCGGCCGGGGCGCCGCGCTCGACTGGAAGACCAGCCTTCAGGAACTGACCGCCGCGCTCGGCCTCGGCGTTCCGGAATACCGGATCGAGGGCACCGGGCCCGACCACCTGAAAACCTTCACCGCCTGGGTGGTGGTCGCCGGCAACCGGTACGGCGGCGCTGACGGGCGGAGCAAGAAGGAGGCCGAGCAGCGGGCTGCGGAGTCGGCGTGGCGGACCCTCACCGAGCAGGCGGAGGCGACCGCCGACGGCCAGGATGGGGCGACCGCCGATGGCCGGACCGGTACGACCGCCGACGGGTCGGCAAACGAGCAGGTGAACGTGGCGATGGACGGCCAGCGGAACGTGGTGGGCGAGGTCGGAGCCCAGGCGCACCATGCCTGAGCTGCCGGAGGTGGAGACCGTCCGGCAGGGCCTGTCCCGCTGGGTCATCGGCCGCCGGATCCACGCCGTGGAGGTGCGCCACCCCCGGGCGGTTCGTCGCCATGCGCCCGGCGGAGCGCACTTCGCGGACGTACTGGCCGGCCGGAAGGTGCTCGACGTCCGACGACGCGGAAAGTATCTCTGGCTGCCGCTGGACAGCGGGGACGCCGTCGTCGGACACCTCGGGATGTCCGGGCAACTGCTGCTGCAACCGACGGACGCGCCGGACGAGACGCATCTGCGGGTCCGGTTCCGCTTCGACGACGGCGGGCCCGAGCTGCGCTTCGTCGACCAGCGCACGTTCGGCGGGCTCTCGGTCAGCGAGGGCGGTGGCACACTGCCGGCGGAAATCGCCCACATCGCCCGCGACCCGCTGGACCCGGAGTTCTCCGACGCGGAGTTCGTGGCCGCGCTGCGTCGGCGGCGTACCGAGGTGAAGCGGGCGCTGCTCGACCAGAGCCTGATCTCCGGCGTGGGCAACATCTACGCCGACGAGGCGCTGTGGCGGGCCGGGCTGCACGGCACCCGGTCCACCGACGCGCTTACCGGCCCGGCCGCCCAGCGGCTGCTCGCGCACGTACGGGACGTCCTCGACGAGGCGATCACCGCGGGTGGCACGAGCTTCGACGCCCTCTACGTCAACGTCAACGGCGAGAGCGGCTACTTCGACAGGTCGTTGAACGCGTACGGACGGGAGGGGCAGCCCTGCCGTCGCTGTGGCGCACCGATTCGCCGCGAGGCGTTCATGAACCGGTCGTCCTACAGCTGCCCTCGCTGCCAGCCGCGCCCCCGAATCAAGCCCCGCCCCTGACACCACCACCCCGGCCGGATGCCTCCGCGATCGCGTCAGGGTGACGGGCAGGGCAGGCGCCAGGCGTCCAGGGTGCGGTTCTTGCGGATCGAGGCGAAGCCGTAGCCGACGCTCGTCACGCAGAAGTCGGTGGTGTCGCCGGTGTACTCGACGTGGAACACCGGCTTGCCGGCGTCGACGAAGGGCAACAGCTTGTCGCACCGGCCAAGCCGTACGCACTCCTCGTTGACGGCGAAGTCGAAGTCCGGTGCGAGCGCGGCGACCTGCGCCAGGTCGCCGAGCAGGCCGGGGGAGAGGTCGAGCGAACGGGCCAGCGTGGCGACCCGGCGGTTGAACGTCAACTGGTCGTCGAATTCCAGCGCGAAGCCGGACCGGTGGTCGTAGCCGTCGGCGTCGGCGAACACCACCGCGCCGAAACCCTTCCCACGGCAGAGCCGGAACCGGTCAGCCAGCACCGGCCGCAGGACGTCCCACCGGCGTACGTCCAACCAGACGCGCCCGCTGCGCGCGATCGTCGCGCCGCGTACCCGTGCCGGGTAGCGGCTGGCGTCGGGGTCGGTCGGACGCACCGACCCGATGTGCACCTGGCAGACCAGCCGACGGTCCCGGGAGCGCAGCTCGGCGGTCTGTGCGGCGGTGGTGCCGACCGGGTCGAGGACGAAGACGTCCGCCTCGACGTCCGGATCGAGCACGCCGCCCAACTGCCACTGCCACTGCCACTGCCAGTGCCGCGCCGAACTGGTCGGCCAACTTGTCGGCGCCCCGGGCGGGGTGAGGTCAGGCCGGCAGGCGGCAGCCGTGACCAGCAGCGTGAACGTCAGACCGGCCGGCAGCGCCCGGCGGTGCATCCACCGCGCCGGTCGCCCGCCCAGGCCGTACCGCATCGCCAGCTCCGCAGGTCGCGGGGGCGGCGTCGGGCCGCCCGAGCCGGTACGCCGGGTCTCGGCGTACCCACCCGGTCAAACGAGCGCAGACCCGACAAGGACTCGCGCTCAGCGTGGTGCGGCGAACACCTGCGTCCAGTACGGGCCGTTGCTGCTCGCCACACCGACGCCGATCTCGGTGAAGGCGCAGTTGAGGATGTTGGCACGGTGTCCGTCGCTGTTCATCCAGGCGTCCATGACGGCCGCCGGAGTCCGCTGGTTCCAGGCGACGTTTTCGCCGTACGTGCGCCAGGCGTAGTCGACCCGATCGATCCGGTCGCCGGGATCGCTACCGTCACTGCCGGTGTGCGACATGTTCTTGTGGTCGGCCTGGTCCTGGCTGTGCCGCTGGGCCGCGGTCATCAGCTTGTCGTCGATGCTCAGGGCGCCGCAGCCGGCCTTCGCCCGCTCGGCGTTGACAAGCGCGACCACCTCGGCCGCCTCCGAGGCGACGTCGCCGGAGGAGGACGGAGCGGCGGAGGCCGCCCGGCTCGGGCTGCCCTGGCGTTCGGCGCTGAGCCGGGAGGGGGCCGTGCTGCGCGAGGGCGCGGGCTTGGGCCGGGTCGTCCGACTCGGTGACGGCGACGCCGTCGCAGCGCTGGGGGAGACGCTGGGGCTGGGAGTGGCGCTCGGGCTCTGGCTCTCGGGCAGGTCCAGCGCCAGTTCCTGATCCTCTTCCGGCACGGCGGGCGCGCTGGCGACCGGTGCCTCGCCGGCCGTGGAGTTGGTGGGGGTGTCGTCACCGGGCAGCGCGAGGGCCGCGACGCCGATGCTCACCACGAGGGTGGCGGCTGCGGCGGCGCCGCCCATCACCAGGGGGCGCGGCAGCCGGCGGGACCGACGGGCCGGGGCGGTCGGTTCGAGCGCCGGCTCGTCGACCCCGGCCACCTCCCGGTGCCCGGTCTGCGGCCCGTAGTGGGGAACGACGACCGGCTCGGCGTACGCACTGCTCCGGTCGGAGTACCCGACTGCCTGATCGGTGTACCGATCGAGCCGATCATCGTAGGCGTACGAGCTGTCCTGCGGCGACGCGTGGTGCGTGGGCCAATCGGCGGCATGGACGGCGGTGCGGTCGTCGTCGCGGTGGTGCCGCCCGGGCCCCTGGCGGAACGAGCCGGTCTCCGGGTGGAACGAGCCCGAGGTGTCGTGGTGGAACGAGCCCGAGGTGTCGTACCAGTGCTGCCCCGTCGCCGGGTACGGCTGCTCCGCCGGCTGGTATGTCTCCGCCGCCTGGTAGGACTGCGTGGCGTCGGACCGCCACTGCTCGGTCGGCTGGTCGCGGTACCACCCGTCGGACGGGTCCTCCGGGTCGTCGCCGAACAGGTAGGACGACCGTGGCGCCGGCCGGTCGGTCAACCAGGCCGGGTCGTCGGTCGGTGGTTCCGCTCGCCGCGGGGTGTGCTCCGGGTCGATCGGATCATTCCAGCCGTGCACGCCTGTCGCCTCCACGGGTCAGTTACGGGCCGGGGTGACGCTACGTGTTGTGTCTGAGCAGCAGCAATCTGGCTAAGGAAGAGTTAAGAGGAGCCTGTACGTCCGGGTGAGGTATTCAGTGATTCCGGAGCGTAGAGTCGGGGCGTCCGGACAGAGCGTGTCCGCGCCTCGTGGCAGTCCCCCGAAGACGGGTGTGGCCGACGCCGAGATGATCTACGGCCTGCGTGAACTTGACGAAGCAGGGGCTGTCGGCTCAATATGGTGATGTCGCCAGTCGCGCCCGGCCATGCCCAGAAATTGTGGGAATGGTAGTCGCGTTCACAGGGGCGCGCGTTGGCCGGCCTCTCCGGCAGCGCACATCAAGGAGTAAAAATGGCGAAGGCCCTCTACGGCCACGTAGGTGCGGCGCCCGACCGGCGCCTGCTCGACGAGGTCACCCGACTGCGTGCCAGGGTTCAGTCACTGGAGTTCGAGGTCACGCGACTGCGTGCCGAGAACGATCGGCTCGCGGCGGCTGCGGCGGAGGCAGACGATCTGCTTCGTCTGGCCGAGCCCGCGCTGACCTGACCTGCCTGGTCCGCACGAGCGACTGGACCCACCGGTCGCCGCACGAGCGACTGAACCCAACCGGTCGCCACAACTGAATAGCACCACCGCACCGAGCGCGCCGACACGATGTGCCGGCGCGCAGCTCTGTGCGTAGCCGATCGCATCGGCCGTTCGGTGCGACGTGTGGTCCGGTCGGTGTCCGGCGGCCGGCAGGTGGGTCGCGTCGGGTGCGCCACCCGGTCCCGGGTTAGTCTGCGGGTTTACCAGGGTCCGCGCAGCCGGGCGACGGTACGGCGGCCACCGGACGAGAGTCGAGAAGGTGCATCTCAAGAGCCTGACGGTGAAGGGCTTCAAGTCTTTCGCCTCCGCGACGACGCTCAAGCTGGAGCCGGGGATCACCTGCGTGGTGGGCCCGAACGGCTCCGGCAAGTCAAACGTCGTCGACGCCATCGCCTGGGTGCTCGGCGAGCAGGGCGCCAAGGCGTTGCGCGGCGGAAAGATGGAAGACGTCATCTTCGCCGGCACCGCCGGGCGCGCCCCGCTGGGCCGAGCCGAGGTGACCCTCACCATCGACAACACCGACGGTGCGCTGCCGATCGAGTACACCGAGGTCTCCATCACCCGCCGGATGTTCCGCTCCGGCGAGAGCGAATACGAGATCAACGGCGACTCGTGTCGACTGCTCGACATTCAGGAACTGCTGTCGGACTCCGGCATCGGCCGGGAGATGCACATCATCGTCGGGCAGGGGCGGCTCGACGGGATGCTGCACGCCAAGCCGGAAGACCGGCGGGCGTTCATCGAGGAGGCGGCCGGCGTCCTCAAGCACCGCAAGCGCAAGGAAAAGGCGCTGCGCAAGCTCGACGCGATGCAGACCAACCTCAACCGGCTCACCGACCTCACCGTCGAGCTGCGCCGACAGCTCAAACCCCTCGGACGGCAGGCCGAGGTGGCCCGCCGGGCCGCGGTGATCCAGGCCAACCTGCGCGACGCCCGACTGCGGCTGCTCGCGGACGACCTCGCCACCCTGCGGACCACCCTGGACAAGGAGATCGCGGACGAGACCGCGCTTCGGCAGCGCCGCGAGCAGGTCGAGGCGGAGCACGCCGAGGTGCAGTCCCGCCTCGGCGAGTTGGAGGAGGCGCTGGCCTCCGATGCCCCGCTGCTGGCCGCCGCTCAGGACACCTGGTACAAGCTCTCGGCGTTGCAGGAGCGGTTCCGCTCGATCGAGCAGCTCGCCGTCGAACGGCTGCGGCACCTGACCGCCACGCCGGACGACGAGCGCCCGGGCCGCGACCCGGAACAACTGGAGGCCGAGGCCGAACGGGTCCGCGAACAGGAGGAGGAACTGCGCGCGGCGCTCACCGACGACCAGGTCCGGCTCGCCGAGGCGGTCGAGCACCGCCAGGAGCTGGAGCGTCAGCTCGCCGCCGCCGAGCGGGAACTGGTCGCCGCCGCGAAGGCGATCGCCGACCGGCGGGAGGGCCTGGCCCGGCTGACCGGGCAGGTGAACTCCGCCCGGGCGCGGACCACAAGCGCCGGGGAGGAGATCGAGCGGCTCGCCGCCGCGCACACCGACGCGATGGCGCGCGCCGAGCGGGCCCAGGCGGAGCTGGACGCGGTCGCCGAGCAGTCCACCGAGGCGGACCGTGACAACGCCGACCTGGACGCCCGGCACGCCGAGGCCGTCGCCACCCAGGAACAGGCACAGGCCACGGTCCGGTCCCTGTCGGACGCGGAACGGGCGGCGGAGAAGGACGCCGCCACCTGGAAGGCCCGGGAGGAGGCGCTCGCTCTGGGCCTGCGTCGCAAGGACGGCGCTGGGGCCCTGCTGGCCCGCGCCGACCAGGTACCCGGCCTGCTGGGCGGCCTCGCCGGCCTGCTCACGGTGGCTCCGGGCCACGAGGCGGCGCTCGCCGCGGCGCTCGGCGGGCTGGCCGACGCGGTCGCGGTGACCGGCGTGGACGAGGCCGTCGAGGCGATGCGGCTGCTGAAGATCTCGGACGCCGGGCGGGCCGGACTGCTCGTCGGCAGCCCCGCCGGGCCGGGAATGACCGGCTCGGCCGACGCATTGCGTCCGAAACTGCCCGACGGTGCCCAGTGGGCACCCGACCTGGTCGACTGCGACGCCCAGATCCGGCCTGCGGTGTACCGGGCGCTGCGGGACGTGGTGCTGGTGGCGGACCTGTCCGCCGCCGCCGAGGTGGTCAGCGCACATCCTGAGCTGCGGGCGGTCACCCGGGAGGGTGACGTGGTGGGCGCGTACGCGGCGGCCGGCGGGTCGGCCAAGGCACCGAGTTACATCGAGGTGCAGGCGGCCGTCGAGGAAGCCCGGGCCAATCGGTTGGCCGCCGAGCGGACCAGCGCCGACCTGCGGGAGCAGCTGGTCGAGGCGCGTGCCGAGGTGGCCAAGGTCAAGGAGGCGGTGCAGCACGCCGCAGCGGCCAAGCGGGAGGCGGAGAGCCACCGCAACGCCGCGGCACGCCGGCTCGCCGAGTTGGGTGCCGCCGCTCGGTCGGCAAAGGCGGAGACCGACCGCCTCGGCGAGTCCCGGTCCCGTGCCGAGGCGGCCCGGGAACGGGACCTGACCACCCTGGCCGAGCTGGAGGAGCGGCTGCGGTTGGCCGAGGCCACCCCGATCGACGCGGAACCCTCCACCGAGGAACGCGACCAGTTCGCCGCCATGGTGCCGCAGGCCCGGCAGAACGAGATGGAGGTCCGGCTCGCGGTGCGTACCGCCGAGGAGCGGGTCGCCTCGATCGCCGGGCGGGCCGACTCGCTGCGTCGGCAGGCCGGTGCCGAGCGGGCGGCCCGGGAACGGGCGGCGGCCCGGCGCGCGGCGCGCACCCGGGGCGCCGCCATCGCCCGCGCGGTGGCCGGTGGCGCGCGGACGGCGTTGACCCAGCTGACCAGCAGCATCGCCCGGGCCGAGGAACACCGCGACGCGGTGGCGCGGGAACGGGCCACCCGCGAGGCGGAGCTGCAGGAGGTGCGGGCCGCCGCGAAACGGTTCGGTGCGGAACTGGAACGGCTCACCAGTCAGGTGCACCGGGACGAGGTCGCCCGCGCCGAGCAGCGGTTGCGCATCGAGCAGTTGGAGGCCAAGGCTGCCGAGGACTTCGGCCTGACCGTCGAAACCCTGGTCGCCGAGTACGGCCCGAGTCAGCTGGTGCCGCCCACCGAAGCGGAGGTGGCCGCCGCCGAACGGGACGGTCTGCCGGTGCCCGAGCCGGTCCGCTACGAACGCCCGGTGCAGGAGAAGCGGGCCGCCAAGGCCGAACGGGAACTCGCCCTGCTGGGCAAGGTCAACCCGCTCGCCCTGGAGGAGTTCGCGGCGCTGGAGGAGCGGTACAAATTCCTCTCCGAGCAGTTGGAGGATCTCAAGGCGACCCGGCGGGACCTGCTCACCGTGGTCAAGGATGTCGACGAGCGGATTCTGGAGGTCTTCGCCAGCGCCTTCGCCGACACCGCCCGAGAGTTCGAGCAGGTCTTCACCGTGCTGTTCCCCGGTGGTGAGGGCCGGCTGATCCTCACCGACCCGGACGATCTGCTGACCACCGGCGTCGAGGTCGAGGCCCGCCCGCCGGGCAAGAAGATCAAACGGCTGTCGCTGCTCTCCGGCGGTGAGCGGTCGCTGACCGCGGTGGCGATGCTGGTGGCGATCTTCCGCGCCCGGCCGAGCCCGTTCTACATCATGGACGAGGTGGAGGCAGCCCTCGACGACGTGAACCTGGGCCGGCTGATCACCCTGCTGGCGCAACTGCGGGAGAAGAGCCAGCTGATCGTCATCACGCACCAGAAGCGGACGATGGAGATCGCTGACGCGCTCTACGGTGTGACCATGCGCGGCGGGGTGACCCAGGTGATCAGTCAACGGCTCAACCGGGCCGACGGGGATGACGAGCGGCAGGGCCGCGGCGAGGAGAACGGGTAGTGGCTCGGGAACGCGCGACGGCGCTCCTGGTGGATTTCGACGGTGTGCTGCGGCGCTGGGATCCGGCGGTCGCCGCCGGCGTGGAGCGGGAGTACGGCCTCTCCGCCGGTGTGCTCGGCGAGATCGCCATGCAGTGGGGGCGGCTGCAACCGGTGCTCACCGGCCAGGTCAGCCACGCCGACTGGATGACAAGCGTGGCCGACGCGCTCACGCCGTCCGTGGGTGACGCCGGGCGGGCGCGTGCGGCGGTGGCGCAGTGGCAGCGCTATCGCGGTGAGGTCGACCCGGAGGTGCTCACGTTCGTCCGCGAGGCGAGGGCCGCTGGCATCCGGGTCGGGCTCGGCACCAACGCCACCGATCTGCTCGACGCCGACCTGGCTGCGTTGGGCCTCACCGACGAGTTGGACGTGGTGGTCAACTCCTCGGTCATCGGGGTGCACAAACCGGCGCCCGAGTACTTCCAGGCCGCCTGTGCGGCGCTGGACACGCCGCCGGCCCGGGTGCTCTTCGTCGACGACGAGGACCGGGCGATCAGCGGGGCCCGGGCCGCCGGGCTGTCGGCGTACCGCTGGAACGGGCCGGCCGACCTGCGCTACCTGCGCGCCGTCCTGGCCGGCTGAGCCGGCGCCGACCAGTCACGCTCTCCGTCAGTCGCCGACGACGCCGTCGATGCGTTCCCGGATCAGGTCGGCGTGCCCGTTGTGTCGGGCGTACTCCTCGATCATGTGGACGTAGACCCAGCGCAGGTTGAACGTGCGTCGTTTCGGGCCCACCTCGGTGAACGTCTCGTCGAGCGACCGACCGACGACGGCGGCGCGGGCCAGCGCCACCTCCCGGTGGAAGGTGGCGAAGTCCGCCTCGGCGTCGGCGGCGCTGACGTCGTGATCGGCGTCCGGATCGTCGGGCGTGTAGTAGGGGTAGTCCACCGGCTCACCGGCGAAGTTCTCCCGGAACCACCACGCCTCCACCTCGGCCAGATGCCGGACCAGCCCGAGCAGGGTGAGGCCGGACGGCTCGACGCTGGCGGTGCGCAGCTGCTCGGCGGTGAGGCCCGCGCACTTGAGCAGCAGGGTTTGCCTGTGATAATCCAGCCAGCCCTCCAGCATGGTGCGCTCGTCGCCGACGAAGGGCTCAGGGGTCCGGTCGACCGCCGGTGCTGTCCATGTCATCCGGGGATTGTGGCCCGAACGTCTGACGACCGACGACAAATTTCAGCGGCCGTCGGCGAGCCGGTGCCGGGCGACCTCCCGCAGGTGACCGTCACCGGTGGTGCCCTCGATGACCACCTCGGCCCCGCGTCCGGCGTGGGTGAGTGTCGCCACCGCGTTGCCGAAGTAGGGCCCCGCCAGCTTGCGCCACTTGACCAGCGCGCGGCGAACCCCGGCCGTGCGGGCCAGGGCACGGGCCGCCCCGGCCGGGCCCCGCGCCCACCCGAGCCGCATCAGCGGGCGCATCCCGGCCGGCACCTGGTTGTGGATCGGTGAGCAGGTGAGCTGATGCACCGGTGTGCGTACACCAGGGTCGGCGAACCTGACTCTCGCCACGTACGAGTGGTGCACATCGCCGGAGAGCACGCTTATCGACGCCGGTGGCGGGTACGCCGGCCCGGCGCCCTTGCGGTCGTCGGGTGTACCGGGTGCGCCGGCGCCGATCCGGGCGAACAGCTCCGCCAGCGCGTCGAACGAGCGACGGAACGCTGCCCAGTGCTCCAGATCCAGCGCGCGGCGTAGCCGTTCGCCCAGGCCGGCGACCCATGGCCGGGGCGAGTCCGCCAGCTTCTCGTTCCACGTCTCGACGTGGTGGATGCCGGGCGGCAGCAGCCAGGGCAGTGAGGAGCCGACCACGAGGTGGTCGTAGCCACCGTGGGCGCGGTCGAGAAACCACGACCACTCCCCGGGCGGCAGCATCGCCCGCCGACCGGGTTGCAGCACCCGGCTGCACCGGTTGTCGAGCATCACCAGCCGGGTGCGTCCCAGGTCGAGCGCGTAGCTCCACTGGTACTGCACCGCCCGCCAGCGCTCGGTGTCGTGGGCCAGGTCGGCCTCGGTGTCCACCCGCGCGCCGAACTCGCGCAGCACCCCGGTGGCGTCCTCCGCCGCGCTCACCTTGGCGAAGACCGGGTCCGCGGCGATCTCGTCCGGGGAGAGGTTGCCCAGGTGCTGGTACACCCAGTAGGAGGCCAGCCCGCTGGTGATCCGCTCGGCCCACCACGGCTGTTCGCGCATCTCGGCGCGCCAGGAGGCCGAGGTGTTCCAGTCGTCGATGATCTCGTGGTCGTCGAAGATCATCACGGTCGGCAGGGTGGAGAGGAGCCAGCGGATCTCCGGGTCGCGCCACGACTCCAGGTAGAGCTTGGTGTACTCGTCGAAGCTGACCACCTGGTCCTTCGGGGCACCCTCCGGACGTCGCCGGCGGCGGCGCAGCAGGCGCTTCACCGTCGGCGAGGTCTCGTCGGCGTAGACCTGGTCGCCGAGCAGCAGCAGCAGGTCGGGCAGGGCCGCCGGGTCCGGGTCGGCCATCACCCGCCGGGCGTACGCGTCGAGCGCGTCCGGTGGCAACTTGCGGGTGGTCGCGTGCTGGGTGGTCTCCCGACAGGAGCCGAAGAGCAGCCGGACCGGCTGGTCCCGGTCGTCGGTGGCCCGGGTACGGATGACGCTGGGCGGGAAACGACTCTCCGGCTGCGGCCAGACCACCTCGTCGTCGATCAGCACCTCGTACGGGGTCGTGCTGTCCGGGTTGAGCCCATCGACCACCACCAGGGCGTAGTGGTGGTCGTACGCGCTGAAGGTGGGGGCGGTGCCGGTGGCGCCGCCCGCCGTGCGGACGGTGACCACAGTCGGTGTCGTGGTCTCCACCCAGACCGTGGCCCGAGTGCCGACGACCCGGCGCAGCAGGGGGCCGATGAGCAGCTCGGCGGGCATACGGGACCTCCAGACGAGAGAACTTCATCCTTTACTACCCGGCCGGCGGCGCACCACTGCCAACTGTGGCCGAGACTACCGCCGCTTCCTGGGCGGACGCCGCGAGCGGTCGGGCGGCTGGGAACCGCCGCGCCCGGCGGGAGCGGTGGCTGAGACGTGATCGCCGGCATCTGACAGGATTCCGGCATGACGGATTACCTCCTCATCGCTCTCGCCCTGCTCGGTCTGCTGATCCTCGGCGGCATCGGGCTGGTCGTGCCGCGGCTGCGTCGACGGCCGCAGCCGCCGTTGCCGCGTACGGAGGTCGACACCCGGGCGGAGGAGGACCTCGCCGGCCCGCCGGTGCAGGCACCGGAGGCCGATCTGTCCACGGGTGTCCTGGTCGAGCCGCCGGTCGAGGCGCCGGCACCGACCGTCGAGGTGCCCGAGCCGACCGCCGGCCGGCTGGTGCGGCTGCGCTCCCGGCTGTCGCGATCGCAGAACGTGTTCGGCAAGGGTCTGCTCGGCCTGCTCAGCCGGGACCGGCTCGACGAGGACGTCTGGGAGGAGATCGAGGACAGCCTGATCACCGCCGACGTGGGCGTCGACGCCACCCGGGAGATCGTCGACCGGCTGCGGGAGCGTACCCGGGTGCTGGGTACCCGGTCGGTGGCCGAGCTGCGGTCCCTGCTCGCGGCCGAGCTGGTCAACGCGCTCGACCCGGGGCTGGACCGGTCGCTGCACACCGCTCCGAAGGAGGGCGTGCCGGCGGTGCTGCTCGTGGTCGGGGTCAACGGCGCGGGCAAGACCACCACCTGCGGCAAGATCGCCCGGGTGCTCATCGCCGACGGTCGCAGCGTGCTGCTCGGCGCCGCCGACACCTTCCGGGCCGCCGCCGCCGACCAGTTGCAGACCTGGGCCGGGCGGGTCGGGGCCGAGACCGTCCGTGGCCCCGAGGGCGCCGACCCGGCCAGCGTCGCCTTCGACGCCGTCAAGCGCGGCATCGAGACGGGCGTGGACACGGTCCTCGTCGACACCGCCGGCCGGTTGCAGAACAAGATCGGCCTGATGGACGAGCTGGGCAAGGTCAAGCGGGTGGTGGAGAAGCACGGCCCGATCGACGAGACACTGCTGGTGCTCGACGCCACCACCGGTCAGAACGGGCTGGAGCAGGCGCGGGTCTTCACCGAGGTGGTGAACGTCACCGGGGTGGTGCTGACCAAGCTCGACGGCACCGCCAAGGGCGGCATCGTCATCGCCGTGCAGCGCAAGCTCGGCATCCCGGTGAAGCTGGTCGGCCTCGGCGAGGGCCCGGACGACCTGGCGCCCTTCGACCCGGCGCAGTTCGTCGACGCGTTGCTGGGTACCGAGTCCTCCGGTCAGACCGCGTAACCTCGGGTGACCAGAGACGATCGCGCGTACGCGGGCTGGCGCGACCCGAGCCACCCGTCGCAGCGCCTCGGGAGACCGTACGTGACCTCGCAGGAGATCCCGCTGCACGGCGGGAACGTGAGCACCGTGGTGCGGGTCGGTGACACGGTGCGGCGCAACGCCGGGCCGTGGACCCCGTCGGTGCACGCCCTGCTGCGTCACCTGGAGTACGTCGGATTCACCGGTGCCCCTCGTGCCCTCGGCATGGACGAGCGCAACCGGGAGGTGCTGTCGTACCTGGAGGGGGAGTGCGGGGAGTACCCGCTGGCCCCGCACTGGGTCACCGACGAGGCGCTGGTCACCGTCGCCACCATGCTGCGGATGTTCCACGACGCCCAGTACGGTTTCGTGCCGCCGCCGCAGGCGGTGTGGCGCTCGTTCGGCCCACCGCCGCCGGACACCGAGGTCATCTGCCACCACGACGCGGCACCGCACAACGTGATCTGGCGGCCGGACGGCACCCTCGGGCTGATCGACTTCGATCTCGCCTCGCCCGGTGCCCGGATCTACGACGTGGCGTACGCCGCGTGGACCTGGGTGCCGATCTTCTCCGACCGGGACTCCATCACCCTCGGCTGGAAGCGCCCGGACCGGCCGCGTCGGTTGCGGCTCTTCGCCGACGCGTACGGGCTGATTCCGCGCGACCGGCACCGGCTGATCCGGACCATCCGCAAGCGGATCGTCGACCACGTCGAGGGCATTCGTCGGATGGCCGCGGCGGGGGAGCCGGCCTTCGTCCGGATTGTGCACAAGGGCCACCTGCGCCGGCCGATGCGGGATCTGCGGTTGCTCGACTACGAGCGACACGCCCTCGAGCACGCCCTGCGCTGAGATCTGCGGGGTCTCCCGACGGTCTCTGGGCCGTCGGGGGGATAGACCGGCACCAAATGGCCGATCCACCCCCGTCGAAGCGCTGAGGTGTGCGTCTTTCTTCACACGTCCGAAACAAGCCGTCACGGTTCGGAAACCAGCCGGGGACCCTTGGTGAAACAGCGGACTACCAGGCTTCCGCGCAACCGGCGTACGGGCGATGCTGCGCGGTGCCGGGAGGGAGGGAGAAAACAACCCGAGAGGAGGCAGCGTGCCGGAGCTAGATTCTGGTGCCACCGCCTGGATTTTGACTTCAGCCGCGCTGGTGTTGCTCATGACGCCCGGCCTGGCGCTGTTCTACGGGGGCATGACCCGGTCCAAGTCCGTGCTCAACATGATGATGATGAGCTTCGGGGCGATCGGCCTGGTCAGCCTGCTGTGGGTGTTCTACGGCTACAGCATCGCGTTCGGTGAGGACGTCGGCGGGATCACTGGTGATCTTTCCGCCGCCGGTCTGCGCGGCATGCTGGAGAGCGGGACCGAGGGTGGCATCCCCGACCTGCTGTTCGCCGGTTTCCAGTTGATGTTCGCCGTGATCACCGTCGCGCTGATCAGCGGCGCGATCGCCGACCGGGCCCGGTTCGGCCCGTGGCTGCTCTTCGCCGGACTGTGGGCCACCCTGGTCTACTTCCCGGTGGCGCACTGGGTGTGGGGCGGTGGCTGGATCTTCGAGCTGGGTGTGCTCGACTTCGCCGGTGGCACCGCGGTGCACATCAACGCCGGTGCCGCGGCGCTCGCCCTGGCGCTGGTGCTCGGTCGCCGGGTGGGCTGGCCGAAGGACAGTTTCAAGCCGCACAACCTGCCGATGGTGCTGCTCGGTGCCGGCCTGCTGTGGTTCGGCTGGTTCGGCTTCAACGCCGGGTCGGCGCTGGCCGCCAACGGCACCGCCGCGGTCGCCTTCATCAACACTCAGGTCGCCACCGCCGCCGCGGTGATGGGCTGGCTGCTGGTGGAGAAGCTCCGCGACGGCAAGCCGACCACCCTCGGTGCGGCGTCCGGCGCCATCGCCGGCCTGGTCGCCATCACCCCGGCCTGCGCCTTCCTGGAGCCGCTCGGCGCCATCGCGCTCGGCGTCATCGCCGGTGTCGTCTGCGCGCTGGCCGTCGGCCTCAAGTACCGCCTCAAGTACGACGACTCGCTCGACGTGGTCGCCGTGCACATGGTCGGCGGCATCATCGGTTCGCTGCTCATCGGCTTCCTGGCGATGGAGGTGCTGGCCGGTGAGGGCAACGACGGTCTGCTCTACGGCGGTGGCATCACGCTGCTGGGCAAGCAGGCCCTCGGTTCGGTGGCCGTGCTGGCGTACTCGTTCGTGGTCGCGTACCTCATCGGCTTCGTGATCGACAAGACCATCGGCTTCCGCGCCAGCGCCGACGCCGAGGTCGAGGGCATCGACAACGCCGAGCACGCGGAGAGCGCGTACGAGTTCAGCTCCACGGGTGGTGGCGGTGGCGCGTTCGCCGCCGCGGGCATCGGCACCTCGGCGGCGTCGTCGAAGACCGAGCCCACCGAACCGGTAAGCGAAAAGGTCGCCGGCTAACGTTTCGGGAATGGAGGGGTTGGACATGAAGCTGGTGACCGCGGTCATCAAGCCGCACCAGTTGGACGCCGTCAAGGAGGCCCTGCACACGCTGGGCGTGGCCGGTCTGACGGTGAGCGAGGTCCAGGGCTACGGGCGGCAGAAGGGCCACACCGAGGTCTACCGGGGCGCCGAGTACACCGTCGAGTTCCTGCCCAAGATCCGGGTGGAGGTGCTCACCGACGAGATCGACGTCGAGAAGATCGTCGACGCCGTCGTGTCGGCCGCCCGGACGGGCAAGATCGGTGACGGCAAGGTCTGGGTGACCGCCGTCGAGGAGGTCGTCCGGGTCCGCACCGGCGAGCGCGGCCTGGACGCACTGTAGGGCGATGATCGATGACCTCGTTGACCAGTAGGACAGCCTCGGAACCCCCCGGCAGCGCTGACCTCCTGGTCAACGAGGTCGTCGGCGTACCGGCCGGGGTCGGCGCGACGGCGCGTCGGGCCCGGGCCGACGCGTACGACGCCTGGCTGGCCCGGCTGCTGCCGGACCGGCCGGGCGTCGCGCTGCTCGCGGTCGGCGGCCTTGGCCGGCGGCAGTGCGCTCCCTACGGCGACCTCGACCTGGTGCTGGTGCACGCCGGGGTGCCCGGCATCGACGAACTGGCTGCCGCGCTCTGGTATCCGATCTGGGACGCCGGGCTGCGGCTGGACCACTCGGTCCGGACCGTCGCCGAGGCGCTGTCGGTCGCCCAGGACGACGTCAAGGTGGCCCTCGGGCTGCTCGACGCCCGGCTCGTCGCCGGTGATCCGGACCTCGCCGACACGCTGGTGCGCAGCGCCACCGACCACTGGCGGCGCACCGCGGTCCGCCAACTCGCGCCCCTGCGGGAGAGCACCGCCGCCCGCTGGCAGGCCCACGGCGAACTGGCCCACCTGCTGGAGGGCGACCTGAAGGAGGCGGCCGGAGGGTTGCGTGACGTCGGCATCCTGCGGGCCATCGCCACCGCCGGGATCACCGACGCGCTACGACCCGCCGTGCACGCCGCGCACCTGCGGCTGCTGGACACCCGGGACGCGTTGCACCAGCAGGTCGGCCGGCGCGTCGACCGGCTGCTCGCCCAGGAGCGCGACGGGGTGGCCGCCCTGCTCGGCCTGCGTCGGACACCGTCCGGCGTAGCCGAGGGCGTTCCGCCGGGCGGGGTGCCGCCGCAGCCGGCCGGCGCGTCACCGGACCAGCGGTCCGGCCCCGCGCCGCGTCCCGAGGAGGGCGACGGTGACACCCTGCTGCGTCGGGTCGCCGGTGACGCCCGGACCATCAGCCACGCCCTGGACGACGCCTTCCGCGCCGCCGACCGGTTGCGTTCCGGTCGCCGTCGGGGCGCCGACGGCAGGCCGCTGCGCCGCCCGGTCGCCCGGGACGTGGTCGAGCACGACGGCGAACTGGTGCTGGCCCGCACCGCCATCGGCGCCCGCCCCGACGCCAGCCTGTCGCTGCGAATGGCCGCCGCCGCGGCGACCACCGGGCTGCCGATCGCCCGGGCCACCTGTGAGTGGCTGGCCGCGTACTGCCCGCCGCTGCCGACGCCCTGGCCGGCCGAGGCCCGCGCCGCCCTGACCACGCTGCTCGGTGCCGGCGCCGGCATGATCCCGGCCTGGGAGACCTGCGACCGGTACGGGCTGATCGACGGATGGTTGCCGGAGTGGACCCGGCTGCGCAGCCTGCCCCAGCACAACCCGGTGCACCGGTTCACCTTGGACCGGCACCTGGTGCAGACGGCCGCCGAGGCCGGTCGGCACACCCGCGACGTGGATCGCCCCGACCTGCTGCTGCTCGGCGCGCTCCTGCACGACGTCGGCAAGGGGCTCCCCGGTGACCACAGCGTGGTGGGCGCGCCGATCGCCGAGGGGATCGCGACCCGGATCGGCCTACCGGCCACCGAGGCGACGCTGATCGGCACGCTGGTCCGGCTGCACCTGGTGCTGCCGGAGGTGGCCACCCGGCGGGACCTGTCCGACCCGGTCACCATCGCCCGGGTGGCCGAGTCGGTGGGCGATGTCACCACCCTCGACCTGCTGTACGCGCTGGTGCGCGCCGACGCCGCCGCCACCGGCCCGGCCGCCTGGTCGGACTGGAAGGGCCGGTTGATCGCCGAGCTGGTCGCCCGAGTCCGCACCACCCTCGACACGGGCGACGTACCCGCCCCGCCGGCACCGGACCCGGCGCTGGTGGCCGGGCCACTTCCGGTCGTACACCTGACCGGGGACCGGGTGGCGGTGGCCGCGGCCGATCGTCGGGGCCTGCTCGCGACGGTGGCCGGTTGCCTGGCCCTGCACCGGCTGGAAGTGCTCGCCGCCGACGCCTCGACGGTGGACGGACGGGCCCTGGTGCAGTGCCGGGTGCAGCCACGCTACGGACTGGCCCCGGATCCGGTGGCGCTGAGCGCCGACCTGCGCCGCGCGGTGCGCGGTGACGTGTCGGTGACCCAGCGGCTACGCGGTCGGGCCCTGGCCGCACGGGGGGCCGGGGCCCAACCGCGGGTGGTCTGGCACCGGGACGCCGCCACCGACGCGGTACTGCTGGAACTGCGTGCCGCCGACGCCGCTGGCCTGCTCTACCGGGTGACCAGCGCGCTCGACGCGGCCGGCGCTCAGGTCCGGGCGGCCCGGATCGCCACCCTCGGCGGCGACGTGGTCGACGCCTTCTACCTGGTCGGTGGCTGGCCCTCCGAGGAGGAACGGGCCCGCCTGGAGGCCGCCGTCCTCGCCGCCGTGTAGCGGCCCGCCTGGCTCCCGCGCCGGATCTGTGGCAGTAAAGGTGTCAACTGACCGGCGTGTCGGATACCGCAACTGCCACAGATCGTGGCGCCCGGGCGCTCGCGGGGGCTGGGCGGGCGGGAGCGGGGGTGTGGGTGGCGGGCTACCCTAGCGGTGGTCGGACAGCTCACCCGGCCCCGCTCGTGCTCATCGGAAAACTGACAAACGGGATGTTCGCGTGTTTGACACCTTGAGTGACCGCCTCTCCGGGATCTTCACCAAGCTCCGCGGCAAGGGACGTCTCACCGACGCCGACATCGACGCCACCGCGCGCGAGATCCGCCTCGCGCTGCTGGAGGCGGACGTCGCGCTGCCGGTGGTCAAGGGCTTCATCGCGAACGTCAAGGAGCGGGCGCGCAGCGCCGAGGTCTCGCAGGCGCTCAACCCGGCCCAGCAGATCATCAAGATCGTCAACGAGGAACTGATCGCCGTGCTGGGCGGCGAGGGGCGACGGCTCCAGTTCGCCAAGCAGCCGCCCACCGTGATCATGCTCGCCGGTCTTCAGGGCTCCGGTAAGACCACGCTCGCCGGCAAGCTGGCCCGCTGGCTCAAGGCCCAGGGGCACCAGCCGCTGCTGGTCGCCGCCGACCTGCAACGTCCCAACGCCGTCGGGCAGCTCCAGGTGCTCGGTGGCCGCGCCGGTGTCGAGGTGTACGCCCCGGAGCCCGGCAACGGCGTCGGTGACCCGGTGCAGGTGGCCAAGGCCTCCATCGAGCACGCCCGCCGGGCCGCCCGGGACGTCGTCATCGTCGACACCGCCGGCCGGCTCGGCATCGACGCGGAGATGATGCAGCAGGCCGCCGACATTCGCGACGCGGTCAACCCCGACGAGGTCGTCTTCGTCATCGACGCGATGGTCGGTCAGGACGCGGTGCGGACGGCCGAGGCGTTCCGCGACGGCGTCGGCATCACCGGCGTGGTCCTCTCCAAGCTCGACGGCGACGCCCGTGGTGGTGCCGCGCTGTCGGTCCGTGAGGTGACCGGGCAACCCATCCTGTTCGCCTCCACCGGCGAGAAGCTGGAGGACTTCGACGTCTTCCACCCCGACCGGATGGCCAGCCGGATCCTCGGCATGGGCGACGTTCTCACTCTGATCGAGCAGGCCGAGGCGGCCTTCGACACCGATCAGAAAGAGAAGATGACCGCCAAGCTGATGGGCGGCGAGCAGTTCACCCTGGAGGACTTCCTCGACCAGCTCATCGCGGTACGCCGGATGGGGCCGATCGCCAACGTGCTGGCCATGATGCCGGGCATGGGGCAGGTCAAGGACCAGCTCGCCGAGCTGGACGACAAGCACTTCGACCGGATCACCGCGATCATCCGGTCGATGACCCCGGCCGAGCGCACCAACCCGAAGATCATCAATGGCTCCCGGCGGGCCCGGATCGCCAACGGCTCCGGCGTCACCGTGATGGACGTGAACCAGCTGCTCAACCGCTTCACCGACGCGCAGAAGATGATGAAGCAGATGGGCGGTATGATGGGCCTGCCCGGGGCCGGGCGGCGCAAGGCGACCAAGTCGCCGAAGAACAAGCGCAAGGGCACCAAGGGCGGCAACCGGCCACGCAGCGGCGCCGGCACCCGGGGCGTACAGGGTGGCTTCCCGGGCGGGATGCCGCAGTTGCCGCCGGGAATGAGCCCCGACGACCTGGCCGCCGGTCAGGGCCTGCCGCCCGGCTTCAAGCTGCCGAAGATCGACTTCAACAAGTTCGGCAAGGACGGCAAGCCGCCCCGCTGAGCGTGTCGGTGACGGCGGGTGGTGTTGTCGGCGCTTAGGGTGATGCCGCCCCTCGAAGGAGGAGTCATGACCGTGGCCCCCATGCTGCCCATCCCACCCGAGCGCTCGGAGTGGACGGTCGACGACCTCGGCGAGCTGCCGCAGGACCTTCCGTACGAACTGGTCAACGGAAGGTTGATCGTGCCATCGCCGACCGCCCTGCATCAGGACCTCTGTGTCGAGCTGTTGCTCGCCCTACGAGTGAACTGCCCACCCGACTACCTGGTCAGCATCGACCTGTCGATGCGGATCGACAGGCGCAACGAACCCCGACCCGACGTGGTCGCCATCCGCCGGGAGCACGCCAACCGATCGCCCGTCCCGGTCGAGGACGCGCTGCTCGCCGTCGAGGTCATCCCGCCCACCTCTACCTTCCGTGACCTGTACGACAAGGCCAAGGTCTACGCCCACGCGGGGGTCCGGTCGTACTGGGTGGTCGACCCGCTGCACGAGAAGATGACGCTTACGGAATACACCCTGAGTCCGTCCGGTGACTACGAGGTCGCCGCCCACACCGAGGATCTCTTCGTCACCGAGCGGCCCTGGAAGGTGTCGGTCGACCTGCCCGCGCTCACCGTGCGGCGAGCCGGGCTTATGGCGCGCGACGGGCAGTGATCGGGTAGGACTGTGCGCATGGCTCTGCATGTGCGCGGTGTGCTCCTGCCCGACGACGAGGTACGCGACCTGTGGCTGGTCGGCGACCGGGTCACCTTCGACCCGGTGCCCGGCGCGGAGACGGTCGCCGACCGCGGCTTCATCCTGCCCGGTCTGGTGGACGCGCACTGCCACATCGGCATCGCCCGGGGCGGGGCACCGATCACCTCGCTGGACCAGGCGCGTGCGCTGGCGCGGATCGACCGGGACGCCGGCGTCCTCGCCCTCCGGGACGCGGGATCGCCCTTCCCGTACCCGGAACTGGACGACGAACCCGACCTGCCCCGGCTGGTCCGGGCCGGCCGGCACGTGGCACCGCCCAAGCGGTACCTGCGCGACATCGGCGTGGAGGTCGGTGCCGCCGAGGTGGCCGCGACCGTGGCGGAGCAGGCCGCCGCCGGCAACGGCTGGGTGAAGCTGGTCGGCGACTGGATCGACCGGGGCGTCGGCGACCTGGCGCCGGCCTGGGACGCCGACACGATGACCGCCGCCGTGGCCGCCGCCCACGCCGCCGGGGTACGCGCCGCCGTGCACACCTTCAGCGAGTCCGCGGTGGAGATCATGGTGCGGGCCGGGGTGGACTCGGTCGAGCACGGCACCGGGCTCAGCCTCGACCTGATCGACCTGATGGCCCGGCAGGGCACCGCGCTGATCCCCACGATGATCAACATTCGTACCTTCGGCCACATCGCCGACCAGGCCCGGGCGAAGTTCCCCGGGTACGCCGAGCACATGCTCGCCCTGCGCGACCGTTTCCCGCAGGTGGTGCGGTCCGCGTACGAGGCGGGTGTGCCGATCTATGTCGGCACCGACGCCGGTGGCGGCATCGACCACGGCCTCGCCGTCGAGGAGATGCTCCTGCTGCACGAGCAGGCCGGAATGTCCACCCTGGACGTGCTCGCCGCCGCCTCCTGGGGGGCCCGCGCCTGGCTCGGACTTCCCGGCCTCGTCGAAGGCGGCCTGGCCGACCTCGCCATCTACCCCCGGGACCCCCGCCAGGACCTCACCACCCTCCACACCCCCACCCGCCTCATCCTCCGCGGCCACCCCCTCCCCTGACCCGCCCCCGGGCCTCCCCGGCCCACACCCCGCGTTGATCAAGAAGTTTGCGTCGACCGCAGCGCCGAATCCGACGCAAACTTCTTGATCAACGCGAAGGTGTGGGCTCGGCGGTGGGGGTGGGTTGGGCGTGGGTGGCGGGGGGCGGGGGGCGGGCGCATAGGATGTGCGGTCATGGCGCGCGTGCTTACTCCCCGGTCTGAGGACTTTCCTCGCTGGTACCAGGATCTGATCGCCAAGGCGAAGCTGGCCGACAACGGGCCGGTGCGAGGGACCATGGTGATCCGACCGGCCGGCTATGCCATCTGGGAGCGGATGCAGGCCGAGATGGACGACCGGATCAAGGCGGCCGGCGCGGAGAACGCCTACTTCCCGCTGTTCATCCCGGAGAGCTACCTCAAGCGCGAGGCCGAGCACGTCGAGGGCTTCTCACCGGAGCTGGCTGTGGTCACCCACGGTGGTGGCAAGCAGCTCGCCGAACCGGTCGTGGTACGACCCACCAGCGAGACGGTCATCGGCGAGTTCATGGCCAAGTGGATCGACTCCTACCGTGACCTGCCGCTGCTGCTCAACCAGTGGGCCAACGTGGTCCGTTGGGAACTGCGTCCCCGGGTGTTCCTGCGGACCAGCGAGTTCCTCTGGCAGGAGGGGCACACCGCGCACGCCACCCGGGAGGACGCGCGCGCCTACGCCCGCAAGATCCTGCATGAGGCGTACGAGGACCTGATGGTGAGCGTGCTCGGCATCCCCGTGGTGGTCGGGCTCAAGACCGCCCGCGAGCGTTTCGCCGGGGCAACCGCCACCTACACCTGCGAAGGCATGATGGGCGACGGCAAGGCGCTCCAGCTCGGCACCAGTCACGAGCTGGGTCAGAACTTCGCCAAGGCCTTCGACATCAGCTACTCCTCGGCCGAAGGTGGCCGGGAACACGCCTGGACGACCTCCTGGGGCACCTCGACCCGGATGCTCGGCGGCCTGATCATGTGCCACGGCGACGACAACGGGCTGCGGGTGCCGCCGCGGCTGGCGCCGACCCAGGCGTACGTCATGGTGGTCAAGGACGGTGACGGAGTCACCGAGGCGGCGGCCAAGCTGCGCGACGCGCTGCGGGACGCCGGTGTCCGGGTCGCGCTCGACGACCGCACCGACACCCCGTTCGGCCGCCGGGCCGTCGACGCCGAGCTGCGCGGCTATCCGGTACGCGTCGAGGTCGGTCCCCGCGACCTGGCCGCCGGCAACGCTGTGGTGGTCCGCCGTACCGACGGCTCGAAGGCACCCACGCCGGTGGCGGACGTGGTCGGTGCGGTGCTCGCCGCACTCGACGCCGACCAGCGGGCGCTGCACGACCAGGCGCTCGCCTTCCGTGAGTCGCGCACGGTCGATGTGGCGACGCTGGACGAGGCGCTGGAGGCGGCAACCACCGGTTGGGCCCGTGTCCCGTGGTCGGCGGTCGGCGTCGACGGCGAGGCGAAGGCCAACGCCCAGGGCGTCACCGTCCGCTGCCTGGTCCGTGCCGACGGCACCGTTCCCGACACCGAGGACGAGCCCGACCTCATCACCATCCTCGCCCGCGCCTACTGACCCCACCCCCGGCCCCCGCGGCCCCGCCCCGCCTCCGGCCCGCTTCGGTTGATCGTGAGGTTGGCGAGCTGCCGCCAAACTCATGATCAACGGTTTGGGGTGGGGAGGGGGCGGGAGGGCGAAGGTAGGGTCGGGGGCGTGAGGTTGGAGCCGGGGCGGTTGGTCGTGCACCGCAACGTGCGGCGGGGGCGGATCGGCTGGGTCCGGCCGGCGCGGGTGGTCAGTGACGACGAGCGGGGGCTGCTGCTCTGGGTGGCCGAGGGCACGCCGGTGGCCGGCGAGGTCAACGAGGCCGGGCTGGGCATGCGGGCGGTGCCCTTCCGGGAGTGGTTGACCCCGACCTACCGGCTGGCGCAGGGCCGCTGGAACGGTCCACCCTTGTTGAAGTTCCTGCCGACCGGTGCGGCCCACTCCGTCTGGTGGTTTCGCGACGTGCGGGGCCGCTTCGCCGGCTGGTACGTCAACCTGGAGGAATCGGGCGTCCGTTGGGACGACGGCGGGCTGGCCGGTGTGGACATCGTCGACCAGGACCTCGACGTGTGGGTCCGTCCCGACCGCAGCTGGGAGTGGAAGGACGAGGACGAGTTCGTCGAGCGGCTGGCCTTCCCCGAGCACTACTGGGTGACCGACGAGGCGGCGGTGCGGGCCGAGGGTAAACGGGTGATCGCGCTGGCCGAGGCGGGCGTCTTCCCGTTCGACGGCACCTGGTGCGACTTCACCCCGCCGGCGCACTGGACGGCCCCCGATCGCCTGCCCGAAGGCTGGAATCGCCCGCCGGCGCGCTGACCAGATTCATGTGTTCTTCGTCACGTGAGCCCCGCCTCGGGTGACCCTGGCAGGTGCGGTGTGAGCGTTCCGGTGGGGATCTGGCAGAATGGCTGGCTGGTATCCGGCGCGTGTCCGGCGCCCTCTAACCCGGGCACGTCGTCAGTCCACCCGAGCAGTCTCCGGCCCAACCCCACTGTGCCGGTTGGCGCTCACCCGTGCACACCACCCGTACCGGGTCGGTGAGATCGCAACAGGAGCGAAACAACCGTGGCCGTAAAGATCCGGCTCCTGCGGATGGGCAAGATCCGCAACCCGCAGTACCGCATCGTCATCGCCGACTCACGCACCAAGCGCGACGGCCGGGCGATCGAGTTCGTCGGCATCTACCAGCCGAAGGAAGACCCTTCGGTCATCGAGGTCAAGTCGGAGCGGGTCCAGTACTGGCTCTCCGTCGGCGCCCAGCCCAGCGAGGCGGTGCAGCGGCTGCTGGAGCTGACCGGTGACTGGCAGAAGTTCAAGGGCCTGCCCGCCCCGCCGCCGCTGAAGGTCGCTGCCGAGCGGGCCGACCGCAAGGCGGCCTACGAGGCCGAGGCGAAGGCTGCCGCAGGCGTGGCCGACACCCCCGCCAAGCCCGCGAAGAAGGCCGCCAAGGCCGCCGAGGCGCCGAAGGCCGAGGAGGCCCCGAAGGCCGAGGAGCAGCCCGCCGCGGACTCCGGCGAGCAGGCCTGACATGGCGCTGCGGCCGGCGTTGGAGCACCTGGTCAAGGGCATCGTCGACCACCCCGACGACGTCCGCGTCCGGATGGTCGATTCCCGTCGAGGGAAGCGGCTGGAGGTCCGGGTGCATCCCGAGGACCTGGGCACCGTGATCGGGCGGTCCGGCCGGACCGCCAAGGCGCTGCGCCAGGTGATCGGCTCCATCGGTGGGCGCGGCGTACGCGTCGACATCGTCGACTCGTACTGATGCTGCTCATCGTCGGCAGGATCGGTAAGCCGCACGGGATCCGCGGTGAGGTCACCGTGGAGGTGCGTACCGACGAGCCCGAGACGCGTTTCGCCCCCGGCATGGTGTTGAGCACCGTGCCGGGGGTGAAAGCCGCCCAACCCGCACCGGACGCTCCCGGTGTGCTGTTCCGGACGCCCGACACGTTGACAGTCGAGTCCGCGCGTCGGCATCAGGAGCGGCTGCTGGTCGCCTTCGAAGGGGTGCTGGACCGCGACGTCGCCGAGGCGCTGCGGGGCACCCTGCTCGCGGTGGACAGCGCCGACGTCGCCCCGCCGGAGGATCCGGAGGAGTTCCACGATCATCAGTTGGTCGGGCTGGCGGTGGTCACGCCGACCGGCGAGCGACTGGGTGAGGTGGCCCGGATCGACCACGCCCCCGCCTCCGATCTGCTGGTGCTGCGGCGGCCCGAGGGGCACACGGCGTTGATCCCGTTCGTCAAGGCGATCGTCTCCGAGGTCGATCTCGCCGGTGGCCGGGTCGTGGTGGACCCACCCGGCGGCCTGCTCGATCTCTAGCTGGCGGAGCCCCTGATGCGCGTCGACATCGTGTCGATCTTCCCGGAGTACTTCGCCCCGCTGGACCTGTCGCTGATCGGCAAGGCGCGGGCCAACGGCACCCTGCGGCTGGCCGTACACGACCTGCGGGGTTGGACCCACGACGTGCATCGCACCGTCGACGACACCCCGTACGGCGGCGGGCCCGGCATGGTGATGCGGCCGGAGCCGTGGGGCGAGGCGTTGGACGCCCTGGCACCAGCGGAGCTGACCCCGCCGCGGCTGTTGGTGCCGTCGCCGGCCGGCGTGCCCTTCACCCAGGCGATGGCCCACGAGCTGGCCGACGAGCCGCACCTGCTGTTCGCCTGCGGCCGGTACGAGGGCATCGACCAGCGGGTCCTCGACCACGCGGCGACGCGGATGCCGGTCACCGAGGTGAGCCTCGGTGACTACGTGCTCTTCGGCGGCGAGGTGGCGGTGCTGGTGATCCTGGAGGCGGTGACCCGGCTGCTGCCGGGGGTGCTCGGCAACGCCGGTTCGCTGGCCGAGGAGTCCCACGCGCACGGGCTGCTGGAGGCGCCGATGTACACGAAGCCGGCGACCTGGCGCGGACTGCCGGTGCCGGAGGTGCTCCGCTCCGGCGACCACGGCCGGATCGCCCGTTGGCGTCGCGACGAGGCGCTGGCCCGCACCGGCCGCCGCCGGCCGGACATGCTCACCGGGCTGGATCCGCAGAGCCTGGACAAACGGGACGTCGCGGCGTTGGACCGGGCCGGATTTCAGGTGCCCGGACCGGATGTGGCAAAGTAGGGGGGTTGCCGCAGTCGTCTGCGCCCGTGGGCGGCTGCGAGGATCTCCGACCGGGGTCGGTCCGCACCGACCACCACCCGGGGATCAGTATCACCCATCCGCGCGCCGAGTGACGGTGCGCCGTGAGCCTCACGAGGACGCAGCGATGAACATCCTGGACGCCCTTGACGCCCAGTCGAAGCGCACCGACCTGCCCGACTTCCGTGCCGGTGACACCGTCAAGGTGCACGCCCGGGTGGTTGAGGGAGCCCGGTCCCGGGTCCAGATCTTCCAGGGCGTCGTCATCCGTCGCCAGGGCGCTGGGCTGCGCGAGACCTTCACCGTCCGCAAGCTCAGCTTCGGCGTCGGCGTCGAGCGGACGTACCCGATCAACAGCCCGGCGATCGACCGGATCGAGGTCGTGGTTCGCGGTGACGTCCGCCGGGCCAAGCTCTACTACCTGCGTGAGCTGCGGGGCAAGAAGGCCAAGATCAAGGAGCTGCGCGAGAAGCAGCCGAGCTGACGTCGCGCTACGCCACGCCGCCCGAGCTGCGCATATGCTGTACCGCCCAGGTCGCACTACCCTGGTCGTACGGGCGCAGCGCGGCGGTGACCCGCCTCCTGTGTGGCGGGTGACCTCCACTACCGCCCGGGGAGCCTCGACGAGGTTCCCGGGCGGTAGTTGTTTCTGCGGACCGGGGAGTGAGCGTGGTACAGGCGCTTGACGACAGCGGTGCGGCCGATCCGTGGCGTCGGCGCACCCGACGCAGTAAACGGCAGATGCCGCTCTGGCAGGAGTTGCCGCTGCTGCTCATCGTCGCCTTCTGCCTGGCGGTGCTGATCCGTACCTTCCTCCTCCAGGCGTTTTTCATCCCCTCCGGGTCGATGGAAGACACCCTGCTCGTCGGTGACCGGGTGGTGGTCAACAAGGTCGTCTACAACGTCCGGAACCCGCAGCGGGGCGAGGTGGTGGTCTTCCGGGGCACCGACCAGTGGGTTCCGCAGGTGGACGCGCAGCCGCCCACCACCTTCGCCGACAAGCTCGGCCGCACCATCGGTGATCTGATCGGCGTCGGCCGTCCGGGCGAGAAGGACTTCATCAAGCGCGTGATCGCGCTGCCCGGGGACCGGGTGAGCTGCTGTGACGACCAGGGGCGGGTGCTGGTCAACGGCACTCCGCTGGACGAGTCGGCGTACGTGCTGCGGGACTCGCCACTGGATGTCCCGCCGAATCCACAGGAGTGCCGCTCCCGGCGGTTCGAGGAGATCGTCGTCCCGCCCGGTCACATGTTCGTCCTCGGCGACCACCGGCAGGTCTCGCTGGACGCCCGGTGTCAGGGCACCGTACCGATCGACAACGTGGTCGGACGGGCGTTCGCGGTGGTCTGGCCGTCCGACCGGTGGAATTCGCTGCCGATCCCCGAGACCTTCGCCACCGTCGCCCCACCCCCCACGGCGGGTGGTGCGGCCCCGGTACGCCCCGACCCCGACGGAGGTGTCGTCCTGCTCCTCCCGATTGCGGCCACACTATCCGTTCTCGCGCGTTCCGGACGGTGGCGCTCGATCGGGCAACGTAGGCTCCTTCCGTGATTGACGAGCAGACCGACAAGCCGCGCCACTCCTTCTGGAAGGAACTGCCCATCCTCCTCGGGGTGGCGATCCTGGTCGCGGTACTGGTACGCGCCTTCGTACTGCAGACTTTCTTCATCCCGTCGCCGTCCATGGAGAACACTCTCCAGATCGACGATCGGGTGCTGGTCAACAAGCTCGTCTACCACACCCGTTCGCCGCATCGCGGCGAGGTGATCGTCTTCAAGGCGCCGCTGGAATGGAGTGGCAATCCGGCGGGAGAGGACTTCATCAAGCGGGTGATCGGCGTCGGCGGCGACCGGGTGGTCTGTTGCGACGACCAGGACCGCCTGCTGATCAACGGCACACCGCTGGACGAGCCGTACATCTTCTCGGTCGACGGTCAGCGGGACAAGCCGGCGGACCAGGAGTTCGACGTGCAGGTGCCCGACGGTCGGCTCTGGGTCATGGGCGACCACCGGTCCGCCTCCGGGGACTCGCTGGAGCACTACCAGCAGTCGGGGCAGAACATCCAGTCGGCGACCATCCCCGAGGACGACGTGGTGGGACGGGCGTTCACCATCTTCTGGCCGTTCGACCGGGCCCGGATCCTGACCGTGCCGGACGAGTTCGACGCCATTCCGGAGTCCTGACCAGGGCCGGCCCGCTGCGCCGTCGACGACGGGCAGCGCCGGTTGCGCCGGGGCGTGGGCGGCGTCGCAGGAGTCTGGCAGTCTGGTGCGGTGACCGTCTACACCCCGAGGTGTGCCGCTCGCGTCCTGCTTGTCGACGCGGACGGTCGGTTGCTGCTGTTCCGAGGTTTCGATCCCGCCCGCCCGGAACACGGCCGGTGGTGGTTCACCCCCGGTGGGGGACTGGATCCGGGGGAGACGTACGCCGAGGGCGCGGTCCGCGAGTTGTCCGAGGAGACCGGGCTGCGGCTGACCGTGACCGACGTCGGCCAGCCGGTGCACGCCGACGTCACCGAGTTCTCCTTCGGTGGCGTCTGGTACCGGCAGGAGCAGCAGTTCTTCCTGGTGCGGGTGACGGCGCACGAGGTCGACACGGCGGGGTTCAGCGAGGTGGAGCGGGGCAGCGTCGTCGGTCACCGGTGGTGGTCGGCGGAGGAGTTGCGTTGCACCGCGGAGCGCTGCTACCCACTTGACCTTGCAGAGGTGCTCGGCCGCGCGCTGGCCGGCACGACGGCTGGCATCGAGGGACAAGCATGCTGACTCCACCACGCACCGTGGTACGCCGGGAGGCCGGGCTCTACGCGTTGGAGCGGGCCCTGCAACGGCGCGGCTTCCGGTACGTCGCCGGTGCCGACGAGGCCGGCCGCGGCGCCTGCGCGGGGCCACTGGTCGCCGCCGCCGTGGTGTTGCCGGAGGGTCGGCGTGGCGAGATCGACGGGCTGGCCGATTCCAAGCTGCTGACCCCGGCCAGCCGGGAACGGATCCATGACGAGGTCGTCGAGCGCGCCCTGGCGTACGCGGTGGTGGTCATCCCGGCCGACGAGGTCGACGCCCGGGGGCTGCACGTGTGCAATCTGGCCGCGATGCGCCGGTCGTTGGCCTCGCTGGCGGTCCGGCCGGAGTACGTGCTGACCGACGGGTTCGGCGTCGACGGCTTGGGCGTGCCCGGGCTCGCGGTGTGGAAGGGCGACCGGGTGGCCGCGTGCGTGGCGGCGGCGAGCGTGCTGGCGAAGGTCACCCGGGACAGGATCATGGTCGATCTGGACGCCGAGCATCCCGGCTACGGGTTCGCCGAGCACAAGGGGTACATCACCGCCGAGCACACCGCCGCGCTGCGCGAGCGCGGGCCGTGCCCGGAGCACCGTTTCTCGTACGTGAACGTGGCCGCCGTCTCCGGGCTCGGCGACCGGCCACCCCGCTCCCGGCGACCGTTGGGCGCAAGCCGGGAAGAGCCGATGGAGCACTCGGGCGCGGCAGGGGGTACCGTCGGCGTGGCGTTGGGCGAGCAGCCTCGGCGTCCGGCGCCGGTGGGGGAAGATGTGGTCATGGAAGGCGGAGTGCGATGAGCGCGGAAGATCTCGAGAAGTACGAGACCGAGATGGAGCTCCAGCTCTACCGGGAGTACCGCGACATCGTCCGTCAGTTCTCCTACGTGGTGGAGACGGAGCGCCGGTTTTACCTTGCCAACCAGGTGGACCTGCACGTCCGCAACTCCGACGGCGAGGTCTACTTCGAGGTCGAGATGCACGACGCCTGGGTCTGGGACATGTACCGCCCTGCGCGATTCGTGAAGAATGTTCGGGTGATGACGTTCAAGGACGTGAACGTCGAGGAGTTGGAGAAGCCGGACATCTCCCTGCCCGCCGACTCCGGCTTCGGCGGCTGAGCCCGCGTACCCCCTGAGGGGCGGTGACGGCGGACCCCCACCCGCCGCGATCGTCCCGTGCCCCCGTCCACTGTGCACCCACCGGTGGTCAGTGTCCGACAGCCGCTCATAGCAGATCATCAGCTCGTGCGTGGACTGTCCACAGGTCGTCTGGTCATCCACAAGTGGACCGTCCGGGGCGGCGAAGGTCGAAGGGCCCCGCCAGGCTCGACGGTATGCGACCACGGATGCCGATACTTGGTGGCCTCACGACGCTTCTGCTGCTGACACCATCCGGATCGGCGGGCGGCGCGGCCGTGCCGAGCGAGAGATCGTTCTCGCCTGCCGTGCCCCGGGCGGCTGCCGCACCGGGCATCCCCGACACCAGGCCGTTCCGGTGGCCGGTCGACGGCGTACCACGGCCGGTTCGCCGGTTCGACCCGCCGCCGCGGCCGTGGCTGGCAGGTCATCGGGGAGTCGACCTGCTCGCCCCGGCCGCCGCCACGATCCGGGCGGCCGGTGCCGGCACGATCCTGTTCGCCGGCATGGTCGTCAACCGACCGGTGGTCACCGTCGGCCACGCCGACGGTCTACGGACCACCTACGAACCGGTCCAACCCGCCGTCCCGGTGGGCACGGTCGTGCCGACCGGGGCGCCTTTGGGCACGCTGCTGCCCGGCCACGCCGGTTGTCCCGCCGCCGCGTGCCTGCACTGGGGACTGCGCCAGGGAGACGACTACCTCGACCCGCTGGCTCTGCTCGGCCTCGGTCGAGTCCGACTGCTGCCCGTCGGTGACCCCGTCGTCGCCCGGGTGCGTCCGCTCACCGCTGGGCGAGCAGACCGGGCAACCCGACCGCCAGTCGCTCGTACTCCTCGGGGGCGTTGTAGACCTGGCCGCACAGCCGCAGCCAGCCGCGGCCGTTCCAGGTCGTGACCGCGACCTGGGTGGCGAGCCGCTCGGCGATCCGGGTCTGCAACGCCCGGGCAGCGTCCAGAGTCGTGGCGAGGCCCGCCGGCAACGGAATGAGCCGCATGGCCACCGTCGGTCCGCCGGGGTCGGGCAGGTCGGCCGGTGGCACGCCGAGCGCATCCCCCACCACCCGTTGCCCGTACGCGGCCAGTCCGGCGTTGTGCGCGCGTACCCGGTCGACGCCGAGACTGCGCAGCGTGTAGAGGCCCGCCGGTGCGCTCAACCAGGACGTGTAGTCCGAGGTGGCCTGCCACTCCAGGCGGGCCGGGAACCCCGAGTCCTGCTCCCAGGAGACCACCAGCGGTTCGATCCGGTCCCGCCAACGGGCTGCCACCACGAGTACGGCGGTGCCGCGTGGGGCGTACCCCCACTTGTGCAGGTTGCCCACCCAGAAGTCGGCGCCGATGCTGCTCACCGATGCCGGCAGCATGCCCGGAGCGTGCGCGGCGTCGACAAGCACCGGCACGCCCTGCTCCCCGGCGACCCCGACGATCGCGGCGACCGGGAACAGCCGGGCCGTGGCCGAGGTGAGCTGGTCGACCACAAGCAGGCGGGTGCGGCCCGGACGCAACCCGTCCCGCACGATCTGCACCACCTCTTCGTCGGTGGCGGTCAGCGGCACCCGCAGGACCCGGTGCGTCGCCCCGGTGCGACGGCACTCCCGGCGGATGGAGTGGTCGACGGCACCGTAGCCGTGGTCGGTGGTGAGCACCTCGTCACCAGGCCGCAGGCCGAGGGACTGAAGCACCACGGCGGCACCGGTGGTGGCGTTCGTGGTCAGGGCGGTGCCGTCGGGGTCGGCGCCGAGGAACCCGGCCAGATGCCGGCGAGTGTGCGCGATCCGGTCGACCAGGCCCTGCGTGAAGAAGCGCAGCGGGTCGGCCTCCATCTCGTCACGCAGCCGTTGCTGGGCCCGCTGCGCCACGATCGGGACAGCCCCGAACGAGCCGTGGTTGAGATGACTGACCGCCGGGTCGAGCGAGAAGAGCAGACGGGCGCCCGTGATCGGCTCGGGCGGCGGCGGGACGCTCACCCGATGATCATAGTCGCCTGGTGCCCTCACGTGGGTCGCCTCGCTCGGGCGGTCCTTCGTGCGCGGCGGGTGTCAGGCGCGCGGGTGGGCCTGACGGTAGGCGGCCCGGAGTCGTTCCACCGAGACATGGGTGTAGATCTGGGTACTGGCCAGCGAGGAATGTCCCAGCAGTTCCTGTACCGCCCGGAGGTCCGCCCCGCCTTCGAGCAGGTGGGTGGCGGCGGAGTGGCGCAGCGCGTGCGGGCTGGTCCGGGGCAGGCCCGCCGCCTCGGCGTAGCCGGCGACGATCCGGCGGGCCGTGGTCGGATGCAGTCGGCCACCGCGGGCACCGAGCAACAGCGCATCACGGGAATCGGGGACCGCCAGCGCCGGCCGCCCGTACCGGAGCCAGTCGTCGAGGGCGCGTTGCGCTGGCAGCCCGTACGGCACCGTCCGCTCCAGGCCGCCCTTACCGTGTACCCGGACGACCCGCCGATGCTGGTCGACGTCGGCCGTGTCGATCCCGCACACCTCGCTGACCCGTACCCCGGTGCCGTAGAGCAGTTCGAGCAGCATCCGGTCGCGCAGTCGTACCGCCGCCCCGGTGGTGTCGGACGCACCTGTCACGGGTGAGCCTTCGACGGTCGCCGGACCGGTGCCCGGAGCGGGCCCACCGGGTGTCGGGCCGTCGGATGTCGGCCCGCCGGGTGGCGGTGTGGCCGGCTGGCGGGCGGGTTTCTCGACGAGCAGGGCCGCCTGCTCGGGACGAAGCACCGTGGGCAGCGCCTGGCGCGGTCGGGGGCTGGCCAGCGTGGCGGCGACGTCGGTGGCCAGCAGCCCTTGCCGGTGAGCCCAGGTGCTGAAGGTCCGGGCCGCAGCGGCCCTGCGAGCCAGCGAGGTACGGGCGGCACCGGTCGTGCGTTGCCGGGCCAGCCAGCTGCGTACCGCGTCGAGGCTCAGCTCGGCCACCTCGGTGCAGCCCATCCGCCCAGCATGATCCAACAGCGACACCAGGTCGGCGACGTACGCCCGCACGGTGTGTGCCGAGCGGTTGCGAACCGACGCCAGATGCCCAGCGAACTCGTCCACCGCGTCCCGCAGCGGTGCCGGCAGCGCGTCGTGCATCGCCCGGGTGCTGCTGCTGGCGGCCCGCCCCTGCCCGCCGATGCTGCCCACGGGAACCACCCTACGATCGGGACGCCCCGACGGCGAACAGACGGCGCGCTCGACCGGACGTGATCAGGCAGGAAGTGGGGCGTCACCGCCCATCGGACCGCCCGGTGACGCGGCCGGTCCGGGCCGGGTGGACCGCCGGCTGGGCGTGACCATGGCGTAGCCGTCTTCCCGGCGCACCACCAGGGCCAGCTCCTCCAACAGCGGCAGTTTGCGCAACACCGTGCGGACCGCAAGGCCAGCCCGCGCGGCGAGAGCGTCCACACCGATACGGCCGCGTCGTGGCATCGCCTCCACGATCGACCGGGCGTCGTCGTCGAGCAGATCGGTAGGGCGTTCGGGCCCACGCGGCACCGGGGCCAGCTCGCCGATCCGACCCACCTCCTCCAGCACGTGGGCGAGGCCGGTCACCAGCCGTGCCTCCGGATGCTCCCGAAGCACCTCGTGAGCGCCCACCGACATCGCCGAGGTGACCAGGCCCGGCACCACCATCGCCCGCCGCCCCAGGGCGATGGCCCGCCGGGTGGTCTGCGTCGCGCCACTGCGGGCCGCCGCCTCGACCAGCACGGTGCCCCGGGTGCCCGCCGCGATCACCCGGTTGCGGATGAGGAAGCGGGGGCGCAGCGGCTCCGCACCCGGCGGCCACTCGCTGACCAGCAGGCCGGTATCGGCGATCCGGTCGAACAGCGCTGCGTTGCCCATCGGATAGGCGCGGTCCACACCGCAGGCGAGCACCGCGACGGTGAGACCGCCGGCGTGCAGCGCCCCACGGTGCGCGGCGGCGTCGATGCCGAACGCGCCGCCGGAAACGACGGTCCAGTCCCGGTCGGCCAGGCCGTAGCCCAGATCCGTGGCGATGTGGGTGCCGTACGCCGTGGCGGCTCGGGAACCCACCACCGCCACGGACCGGTCCAGCGCCTCGGCCAGCGGCCACGAGCCGCGTACCCAGAAGCAGAGCGGCGGCGCGGTCTCGACGTCCACCCGGCGACGGGCGTCGGTCAGGCAAAGCGTGCGCAGCTGCTCCACCGTCCCGGGCCACTCGTCGTCGCCGGGGATGACGACCCGGACACCGAGCCGGTCGGCGCGGTGCAACGCCTCGGCGGCGACCACCCTGGCATCACCTGCACGGCTGCGCGCCGCCACGGACTCGCGTAGCGCCTGCTGCGGCGCACCGCCGTCCAGCAGCAGATCCAGCGCGCCCACCGGCCCGAACTCGTCGACCAGCCCGTGCACCGATCGTGTACCCGGCTCGGCCAGCCAGGTCAACGCCACCCGCGCCAGGGCCAACTCCTCGTGGGTGCTCATATGCCCTCTCCCGTCCTGAGTGCGATGGCCTCACCGACGTCCCCCGCGTCCGGCCGTGCCCGCCCGTCCAGGTCGGCGATCGTCCAGGCGAGTCGGACGACCCGGTCGAAGCCGCGGGCGGAGAGCGACCCGGAGTCGAGCCGGGACCGCAGCTCGACGGTGACCCGACCGGGCAGTCGCCACGGCGCTCGACGCAGCTCCGGACCGGGTATCTCGGCATTGAGCCGTCGACCCAGCGGTGCCCAGCGCTCGGCCGCCGCCGCCCGTGCCGCAGCCACCCGCCGGGCGACCACCGCTGATGACTCGTGACTGGTCGTCTCCATCAGCTCGGCGGCGCGCATCGGTGGTAGCCGCACCTGGAGATCGATCCGGTCGAGCAGCGGACCGGAGAGCCGGCCGAGGTAACGACGGCGGGCCAGCGGGGGACATTCGCATCGGTCGTCGCCGGCCGGGTTCGCACACGGGCAGGGGTTGGCCGCGATGACCAGTTGGGCGCGGGCCGGGTATTCGGCGCTGCCCCGGCTGCGGGCCAGCAGCACCCGGCCGTGCTCCAACGGCTGACGTAGCGCCTCCAGCGCCGCCTTGCTGAACTCGGGCGCCTCGTCCATGAGCAGCACCCCGCGGTGGGCGAGCGAGATCGCACCGGGCCGGGCGAGCCCTGACCCGCCCCCGACGATCGAGGGGACGGTCGCGGTGTGATGAGGTGCCTGGAACGGTGGGCGCCGGATCAACCTGCCACCTGCCGGCAACAGACCGGCGATCGAATGCACAGCGGTGACCTCCAGCGCGGCCTCGTCGTCCAGTTCCGGCAGGATCGACGGCAGCCGCTCGGCGAGCATCGTCTTGCCCGCTCCCGGAGGCCCGATCAGTGCCAGGTGGTGGCCACCTGCGGCGGCGACCTCCAGAGCGCGGCGGCCCAGACCCTGCCCGGCGACCTCGGCCAGGTCGGGACCGGGTGCGGACGGCGGCGGAGCGTCGACCGGCGGCTCGATCAGCGGCGTGCCGTCGCGGACGAAGGCGACCAGCCGGTGCAGGGTGTCCACGCCGCGTACCAGCAGCCCGGGGACGACCGCCGCCTCGGCGGTGTTGCCAGCCGGGACGATCACCCGTTGTACGCCGGCCTTCGCCGCCGCGGCGACCATCGGCAGTACGCCCCGGACCGGCCGCACCGTGCCGTCCAAGCCCAACTCACCGAGGACCGCCACGCCGTCCAGCGGCAACAGGGGAAGCTCGCCGGAGCCACCGAGCAGCGCCACCGCGATCGCCAGGTCGAACGCCGAACCGAATTTGGGCAGGGTGGCCGGCAGCAGGTTGAGAGTGATCCGGCGGTTCGGCCACCGCTGGCCGGAGTTGACCACAGCGGCCCGAACCCGGTCGCGCGCCTCGTGCAGGGCGGTGTCGGGTAGCCCGGAGATCACCACCCCCGGCAGGCCGGCGGCGAGATCCACCTCCACCTCCACCAACTGCCCGGTCACCCCGACCAGACCGACGCAGAGCACCCGGGCGTAGCTCATCGGACCACCTCGCTTCGCTCGGCGTCCCGATGAGGTCTCAACACGCTGAGCCGAATGATTCGCTCGCTGCGCTCACTCACCGGACCACCTCGCTTCGCTCGGCGTCCCGATGAGGTCTCAACACGCTGAGCCGAATGATTCGCTCGCTGCGCTCACTCATGGGGCCACCTCGCTTCGCTCGGCGTCCCGATGAGCCACCAACACACTGCGCTGACTGACTCGCTCGCTCATTGGAAGGCGTCCTTGACGTGCTCGACGTGTGCCCGGCCGACGCGGGGCAGCAGCACCGAGATGACGTCGAAACGGACCTCGTCGGCGGTGGTGCCGGTGGCGGCGAGCCAGGCGGCGGCGAGCCCCCGTAGCCGGCGGGCCTTGCGGGGCACCACCGCCTCGGCGGGGCTGCCGAAGGTCGCGGTGCGCCGGGTCTTCACCTCGCAGAAGGCGAGCACCGGCCCATCCCAGGCGATGATGTCGATCTCTCCGGCGCGGCAGCGCCAGTTGCGGGCAACCGGGCGCAGTCCCGCTTCGATCAGGTGACGCACGGCGCAGCGTTCCCCGTACTCGCCGATCGCCTGGTTCCGCTTGGTCATGAGCGGCACCCTGCTCCCGTACGGGATCTCGCGGTGCCCCCGCCCTGCTGGCCTGTGGACAGCCGAGGGTGTTGTGGACGAACGGACGATCATGTCCTAGATGTGCTATAGCGGGCTTTGTTGCTGGTCAGGTGCAGGGTCGGATGGCGCGCGAACCGCCGGTCGCATACGGTGCCGGGCGTGGACGGACGACGCAGTTTCGACGACCAGGAGTCGCGCTGGTATCCGGGCGATCGTGAGGGTGGCTACGCCGACCCGCAGTGGCGTCCGGTGGGAGAGGGGTACTACCCCGGCGACGAGCCGCGTGCGGTGCCCGAGCAGCGCGGCGACGATGACGACCGGTACGGCTCTCCGCGACGCGGTGCCCTGACAGATCCGCTCGGGGATGTCGCGGCGGAGACCGAGCGCTACCGGGCGTCGCGTTCCCGCCGGGCGGAACCGGCCGAACCGGACGTCTCCGGCGAGTTGCCGGTCGATCGCTCCGGCTGGCGCGCGGCCCGCGAGGTGGGCCCCACCAGCGGCGGGGCGCCGGTGTCGACCGATCCGACCCGCGCCGCGCTGGCCGGATACCCGATCGTCGAGGCCAAACGCGGGTCCGAGGTGACCAACCCGTTGGAGCAGCCGACCGGGCCGGTGCCGTCGGTGGCACCCCGGACGGAACCGCCGGTGGGTGAGGCCCCGCCCGGCTCCGCCGACGCCGTGACCGGTCACCCGGCCCCCGGTCACCCGGCCCCCGGTCACCCGATGACGGGCCACCCGGCCCCCGGCCACCCGACGGGCGGCGTCCAGCCAGGGGTGCCGGCCGGGGACGGCGTATACCGGACGCGGCGTCCGGTGCTCGCGGTGCTCTTCGCCGTGCTGGTCGTGATCTTCGAGCTGCCTGCGCTGCGGGTACTGCTGCACGGCGCGACCGCCGACCCGGTTGCTGCCGGGGACGTGTTGGCGGGCACCTTCCTGGTCTGCGGGCTGCCGATCTTCGCGGCCGGCCTCTACGGGCTACGGACGACCGGGTTGTCGCTGAGTGACGGCGCGCGCGGATGGCTGCGACCGCCGACCGCGTACCTGACGGTCGGGCTGGCGCTCTTCCTGGTTGCCGCGATCGCCGCCGGTTGAGCGGAGTCTCGCCGCACCCGGGCGTGGCACGGTCGGGAGGGCGCGTACACTGGTCAACCGGCGACCGCCTCGTGCGGTCGACCTCGCGTGCCCTCCTCACGAATCGTCGTGCGGCGGCGGCCTCCCTGGTCCCGACCCGGTCGGGCCCACCATGGTCGACGACCGGGCACCAGGACGCCCGGCCGCCGGCCGGGCGAGACAACCAGGGACCGCTAGGAGTACGAATCATGGCCGTCGTGACCATGCGTCAGCTGCTGGAAAGTGGTGTTCACTTCGGGCACCAGACCCGGCGCTGGAACCCGAAGATGAAGCGCTTCATCTTCACCGAGCGTAACGGCATCTACATCATCGACCTGCGCCAGACCCTCGACTACATCGAGAAGGCGTACGACTTCGTGCGCAACACGGTGGCCGAGGGCGGCAGCATCCTCTTCGTCGGCACGAAGAAGCAGGCGCAGGAGGCGATCGCCGAGCAGGCGACCCGCGTCGGCCAGCCGTACGTCAACCACCGCTGGCTCGGCGGGATGCTGACCAACTTCCAGACGGTGTACAAGCGGCTGCAGCGGATGAAGGAGCTTGAGGCCCTCGGCGACCTCAGCGGCACCGCCGCCGGCTACACCAAGAAGGAGACCCTGCAGCTCTCCCGCGAGAAGATCAAGCTGACCCGCACCCTGGGCGGTCTGCGGGACATGCAGAAGCTCCCGGCCGCGGTCTGGGTGGTCGACACCAAGAAGGAGCACATCGCCGTCGACGAGGCCCGCAAGCTGGGCATCCCGGTGATCGCCGTGCTCGACACCAACTGCGACCCGGACGAGGTCGACTTCCCGATCCCGGGTAACGACGACGCGATCCGCTCGGCCGAGCTGCTGACCAAGGTCGTCGCCGCCGCCGTGGCCGATGGCCTGATCGCCCGCTCCGGTCGTCGCCGGGGCGGCGACGAGAAGCCGGAGGCGGGTGTCGCCACCGACGAGCCGCTCGCCGAGTGGGAGCGCGAGCTGCTCGAGGAGCCGAAGAAGGCCGACGAGCAGCAGCCGGCCGCCGAGCAGCCCGCCGCCGAGCAGCCCGCGGCCGAGCAGCCGGCCGCCGTCTCCGGCCAGTGACCGTACCGCCGTTCGGTCACCGTCCGTTCCACCGACGGTGACCGGCGGCGGGTAGACCGGGCACGAACCTCTCGGAACCGGGTAATCGTCACCTCAGACCATTCCACGCAGTCTCAACACCGAAGAGAGAGCCATGTCCCAGATCACCGCCGCGGACGTCAAGAAGCTCCGCGACCTGACCGGCGCCGGCATGATGGACAGCAAGAAGGCCCTGACCGAGGCCGAGGGCGACTTCGACAAGGCCGTCGAGATCCTGCGCGTCAAGGGCGCCAAGGACGTCGGCAAGCGGGCCGGCCGGACCGCCGCGAACGGTCTGGTCGCGCACTCCGGCAAGGCGCTGCTCGAACTCAACTGCGAGACCGACTTCGTCGCCAAGAACGACAGCTTCATCGCGCTGGCGCAGCAGCTGGTCGAGCACGGCGAGCGCGCCGGTGTCAGCAACGCCGAGCAGCTGCTCGCCAGCGAGATCGACGGCCGTACCGTCGCCGACCTGGTCCAGGAGCAGTCCGCCAAGATCGGCGAGAAGCTGGTGCTCAACCGCTTCGCCAAGCTCGATGGCACGGTCGCGGTCTACCTGCACCGTAAGGCGCAGGACCTGCCGCCGGCGGTGGGCGTGCTGGTGCAGTACACCGGCAAGGCCGACGAGGCGGGCGATGCCGACGCGCGTGGCGCGGCGATGCAGATCGCCGCGATGCGGCCGCAGTACCTCACCCGCGACGAGGTGCCGGCCGAGGTCGTCGAGTCCGAGCGGCGTATCGCCGAGCAGACCGCCCGCGAGGAGAACAAGCCCGAGGCCGCGCTGCCGAAGATCGTCGAGGGTCGGGTCAACTCCTTCTTCAAGGACTTCGTCCTGCTGGAGCAGTCCTCGGTGACCGACAACAAGAAGACGGTGAAGCAGGTGCTGGCTGAGGCCGGCATCGAGGTCACCGGCTTCGTGCGGTTCGAGGTCGGCCAGGCCTGAGCCGGCTCGGGGCGCACCGCGCCCGTGGGCTGGGAGCAACGACGAGACGAGGAGGCCGCCGGTGTACGCGACACACACCGCGGCCTCCTCGTCCCATAAGGTCGGCAGCGGCAGGTACGCGCACCCGAGCGCGCCAGTGGGGGAAGGACGGGCGGATGACGCAGGTTGTGAGTGACCGGACGTTGGCGGCGGACGATCCGACGGCACCACCGCCCGGCCGGGCCCGGCGGGTGGTGTTGAAGCTGTCCGGCGAGGTGTTCGGTGGTGGTGCCATCGGCGTCGACCCGGACGTGGTGCAGGCCATCGCCCGGCAGATCGCCACCGTGGTACGCCGGGGTGTGCAGGTCTCCGTGGTGGTCGGCGGCGGCAATTTCTTCCGTGGCGCGGAGTTGCAGAAGCGGGGCATGGACCGCGCCCGGGCGGACTACATGGGCATGCTCGGCACGGTGATGAACTGCCTGGCCCTCCAGGACTTCCTGGAGAAGGAGGGCATCGAGACCCGGGTGCAGAGTGCCATCACGATGGCCCAGGTGGCCGAGCCGTACATCCCGCTGCGGGCGATCCGGCACCTGGAGAAGGGCCGCGTGGTCATCTTCGGCGCCGGCGCGGGCATGCCGTACTTCTCCACCGACACGGTGGCCGCCCAGCGCGCGCTGGAGATCCACGCGGACGTCGTGCTAATGAGCAAGAACGGCGTGGACGGCGTCTACACGGCCGATCCCCGGATCGATCCGACCGCCAGCAAGTTCGACTCGATCACCTTCTCCGAGGTGCTGCGTCGCAACCTCCGGGTCGCCGACGCGGCCGCCTTCAGCCTCTGCATGGAGAACGGCCTGCCGATGCTGGTCTTCGGCGCGCAGGGCGACGACACGATCGTCCGGGCCGTGGGTGGCGACAAGATCGGCACGCTGATCACCACCTGAGCCGACCGCCGACGGCGATCTCGGCGGTCCCGGTGACCCGACAAGCCCACGACGAGCACAAGAAGGAGGCGAGGAGACCGGTGATCGACGACACCCTCCTCGAGGCCGAGGAGAAGATGGAGCGTGCGGTCGAGCACGCCAAGGAGGAGTTCGGCGCCATCCGCACCGGTCGCGCGACTCCAGCCATGTTCTCCAAGGTCATCATCGACTACTACGGCAGCCCGACCCCGCTGACGCAGATGGCGTCGGTGGCCGTGCCCGAGCCGCGCATGGCCATCATCAAGCCGTACGACAACTCGCAGATCAACGCGATGGAGAAGGCGATCCGCGACTCGGACCTCGGGGTCAACCCGAACAACGAGGGCAACCAACTGCGCATCCTGCTCCCGCAGATGACCGAGGAACGCCGTCGCGACATGATCAAGGTGGCCCGGCACAAGGGTGAGGAGGCGAAGGTCGCCATCCGCAACATCCGCCGCAAGGGCAAGGAAGAGCTGGACCGGCTCGTCAAGGACGGCGAGGTCGGCGAGGACGAGGGCCGTCGCGCGGAGAAGGAACTGGACGACCTGACCCAGCGCTACGTGTCGCACGTCGACGAGTTGGTCAAGCACAAGGAGTCCGAACTCCTGGAAGTCTGACGCCGAGGTCACCACCCGCTTGATCATGAAGTTGTCGTCCCCGCCACCGGCGCGGCGTGGTGACAACTTCATGATCAAGGAGGTGGGAGCGGACACCGGTACGTCCTGCCGGGCGGACGGGTGCAGTAGGCTCGGCACGATTCCCGGTGACCCGACGGTGAACGGTGGGGATCGGCCAGCCGACAGGCCGGCACATCAGACGGAGCGCCTCGCGCGGGTAGGGGATGGTAGTGGCTGTGCGTCAAGTGGTGGATCTCGTACCGCTTCCCCCTGGTGCGTGATGTCCCACCTCGACCCCTACGGCGGCGCCGACGCCCGTGACTGGGATCGCCCGGACCGACCCACCGCGCTGCCCTGGCCGGACCCGGACGTGGAACCCGGTCCGTGGGGCCGCGGCCGGTACGTCGGCGACCGGCCGGCCCAGGAAGGCCGCAACGGGCGCGGACCCACCAGCTGGGACCAACCACCGCACGGGCGCAACGGAGTCCACGACCTCGACCACGGCGACGCGCCCACCGCGCAGATCGCGCCGGTGCGGGTGGGTGCCGGTCGGGACCATGACGAGGCGCCCACCACCCAGCTGACGCCGGTGCGGGACCATGACGACGCGCCCACCACCCAACTCGCGGCAGTGCCGCCCGAACACGCAGGCCCCGGGACAGCCGAGCCCGACGGGCCGGACGCCCCGGGTCGGCGCCACCGGGGCCGGCGTCGGGCCGGTGCCGGCCGACCGGCCACCCAGCCGGGCGCGAGCCGAGCCGGGCGGAACCTGCCGGCGGCCATCTCGGTCGGCGTGGGCCTGGGCGCGGCGGTCCTGCTGCCCCTGTTCCTCTACACCCCGGCGTTCCTGCTGGTGCTCGCCGCAGCGTTCGGCGTCGGCATCTGGGAGATGTCCCGCGCGGTGCGTCGTGGCGGCGCCGAGGTGCCGCTGGTGCCGCTGGTCGCCGGTGGGGTGCTCACCGTCACCCTGGCCTGGTTCGCCGGGCTGGACGCGCTCCTGCTCGGCCTCCTGGTCACCGTGGCGGGCACCCTGGTCTGGCGGCTCGGCGACGGTACGGCCAACCTCCGGCGGGACATGACCGCCGCGACCCTGATCTCGGTGTACGTACCGTTCCTCGGCGGTTTTGCCGCCCTGCTCGCGTCGTCTCCCGGTGACGGTGCGCTGCGGGTGCTGGTGACGCTGGTCGCGGTGGTGCTCTCCGACACCGGTGGGTACGCGGCCGGCGCCAACTTCGGCAAGCGGCCGATGGCCCCGACGATCAGCCCGAAGAAGTCCTGGGAGGGCTTTGCCGGCTCGGTCGGCGCGGCGGCATTGGGCAGCGCCGTACTGCTCTGGCTGCTGTTCGACGTGGCGCCCTGGTGGGGTGCCGTGTTCGGGATGGCGGTCTCGGGCGCCGCGGTCCTCGGTGACCTCGCCGAGTCGATGATCAAACGGGATCTCGGTGTGAAGGACATGAGCAACCTGCTGCCCGGTCACGGCGGCCTGATGGACCGGCTCGACTCCGTGCTGTTCGCGGTGCCGACGGCGTACCTGCTGCTCGTGGTCTTCGTTCCGGCGGTGAACTGAGGCATGGCCCACGCCGGCGGGACCGGGGCACGGACGAGGCGGGAGCGGATCCGGCACCTCCGCAGGAGTGCGTTCCGAGCCGGGCGTGCCAGACTGGACGTGCTATGACGAGTCTTCCCCTGATGCCGGTCGACCCGGACGCGCCTGGCGCGCGTCGGGCGGCGATGCCACCGCAACACCTCGCCGACCTCGACCTCGACGGCCGGAAGGACCTGGTCACGAAGCTGGGCGAGTCGGCGTTCCGGGCCCGGCAGGTCTCCACCCACTATTTCGGCCGGCTGGTCCGCGACCCCGCGCAGATGACCGACCTGCCGGCGTCGTCCCGCGACCGCCTCGCCGACCAGCTGCTGCCCCGGCTGCTCACCCCGGTCCGCGAGCTGGCCTGCGACGACGGCGCGACCCGCAAGGCGTTGTGGCGGTTGCACGACGGCTCGCTGGTGGAGAGCGTGCTGATGGGCTACCCGGACCGGGTCACCGTCTGCATCTCCAGCCAGGCCGGATGCGGCATGGCGTGCCCGTTCTGCGCGACCGGTCAGGCCGGCCTGACCCGCAACCTCTCCACCGCCGAGATCGTCGACCAGGCGGTCTACCTGGCGGGCGTGGCCGCCTCCGGCAAGGTCGCGGGGTCACCGCCGAGGCTGTCGCACGTGGTCTTCATGGGCATGGGGGAGCCGCTGGCGAACTACAACCGGGTGATCGCCGCGATCCGCCGCCTGGTCGCGCCGCCGCCCGAGGGGCTCGGCCTGTCGCAGCGGCACATCACCGTTTCCACGGTTGGGCTGGTGCCGGCCATCCACCGACTGGCCAGCGAAGACCTCTCCGTGACTCTTGCGTTGTCGCTGCATGCCCCCGATGATGAGCTGCGCGACGAACTCGTGCCGGTCAACCAGCGCTGGAAGGTGTGCGAGGTGCTGGACGCCGCCTGGGCCTACGCGGCCCGCACGGGCCGTCGTGTGTCGATCGAGTACGCGATGATCAAGGACGTGAACGACCAGCCGTGGCGAGCTGACCTGCTCGGCCGGCTGCTGGCCGGCAAGTTGGCCCACGTGAACCTGATCCCGCTCAACCCGACTCCGGGCAGCCGCTGGGACGCCAGCCCGAAGCCGGTCGAGCGGGAGTTCGTCCGGCGGTTGCGCGACGCCGGGGTGTCCACCACGGTGCGGGACACCAGGGGTCGCGAGATCGACGGAGCGTGTGGGCAGCTGGCCGCCGCGGAGGACAGTGGCACCGACCCGGCCGGGGAGATGACGGCGTGACCGGGCGTGGCGAACGAGACCAGGAGACATAGTGGCGAGTCAGGGTCAGCGTTTCCGGCGTAAGGCGCTCCGCCGGGGATACAAGGTTGACGAGGTGGACGCCTTCCTGGACCGGGTCGAGGCGACACTCGCCGGGCAGCCGGTCGGAGCGCCGGTGGCCTCGCAGGAGGTCCACGACGTCGTCTTCCGGGTTCGCTTCAACGGCTATGACGAGTGGCAGGTCGACCTGCACCTCGACCGGGTCGAACGGCAGCTGGCGGAGCTGGAGGAGCGCGGCGGCGTGTCCGGTCGCGGCGATGGCCGGATGGGCCCGATGGAGCGGATGGGCCCCGGCATGCGCGAGGACCGCGGCATGTCCCCGGTGCCGCAGCCGCCGATGCCGCCCCGGACGATGCCGGCGCAGGCCGGCCCGCCCTATGGCCGCTACGACGAGCCGACGGGCGCTTTCGCCGGTGGGTACGACAACGCTCCCCGGGGTGGTTACGACGGCCCGCGCGGCGCTGCCGCGCCGATGGGGCCGGGCGCGCCGATGGGGCCTCCCGGCGGCATGGGTCACGGTGGGCCCCCGCCGCGTGGACTGCCTGCCGGCCCCGGCGGTTACGGTCCGTCGGACGCGCCGGGTGGCTACGGTCCGCCGGACGGTCCCGGCGGCTACGGTCCGCCGGACGACCAGCGCTTCGACGGGTTCGAGGCGGGTCGACACGGCCGTACGGACATGACCGCCGAGATCAGGCTGCCGGACCGGGACCCCCGGCGTGGCCCGGCGGGACCGCCCGGCCTGCCGCAGCAGGCGCTCGGCGGGCCTCCGATGGGTGGCCCTCCGGCGATGGGCGGCCCGCCCGCGATGGCCGGTCCCGCGATGGGTGGGCCTCCGATGGCCGGCCCACCCGGCAGTGACCTCTACCGGGTGGACCAGATTCGACGTAGCTTCCAGGTCCGTCGCTTCGGCAGCGGGTACGACCCGGACCAGGTGGACCGGTTCTTCGAGTCGCTGCTCGGCGGGATGGCCGGGCGCAACCAGATGCCGGTGAACCCGAAGGACCTGGACACGCTCCGCTTCGGGCTGGTGCAGGGCGGCTACTTCGAGGCCGAGGTCGACGCCGCGCTGAAGAACGTGCAGGACATCCTTTTCGGCCGCTGACCGACAGCGATGCGCGAGGGCCCGCCTCCGGAAACCGGAGAGCGGGCCCTCGCGCTTGCTCGCCCAGATGGGTGCGGCGGTCGGCCGCCAAGTCGTTGCGCCGGGCCCGGTCGCTCAGCAGCGCGGGCCGTTGCGGCTGAACAGATCGTCAGGAGCGCAGGCCGTTGCGGCGCAGCACCACGTCACCGATCACGATGAGCAGCAGCAGCGCGGCCAGGCCGATCAGCCAGAGGTTCTCGACCCTGCCCTCGTGGTTGCCGCAGAGCATGGCCAGCAGCGCGAACGCGGTGAGCACCGCGCCGATCCGCCCGGCCTTACGGTGCCCGGGCTTGTGCTGGTCTGGCGACGTTACCGGCTCGCTGCCTGCCACTGTCGGTCCTTCCTCGCGAACGGATCTCCGGCTAGTCTGGCACGTCCCCCGCGACGGTTTCCGGCCAGGGCCGATGGGCCCCGCTCCGGTGGGTGGAAGGGCACTACCGGCGTCGCGGGGCGGGGACCAGACTGCCTCCGGTAGCGTTCTGGGGCGTACACCTTGATTGTCTTTTTGAGGGGGAACTGCGGTGCGAGTGACCGGTACGGGGCACGCCAGCATGCGGATCGACACGCCCGCGGGCAGCATCCTGTGCGACCCGTGGGTCAATCCGGCCTACTTCGCCTCCTGGTTCCCGTTCCCCGACAACTCCCAGCTCGACTGGGAGACCCTCGGCGACGTCGACTACCTGTACGTCTCCCACCTGCACCGGGACCACTTCGACGCGGCGCACCTGAAGCGGTACGTGTCGAAGAAGGCGACCGTGCTGCTGCCCGAATTCCCCACCTCCGAGATGGAGGACGAGTTCCGCGAGCTGGGCTTCACGAACTTCCTGAAGACCCGCAACGAGGAGGTCGTCGAGCTGGACGGCGGCCTCAAGGTCATGATCCAGGCGCTGACCAGCCCGACCGACGGTCCGATCGGTGACTCCTCGCTCTGGGTGGAGTACGACGGCGTCCGGCTGCTCAACCAGAACGACGCCCGCCCGACCGACCTGAGCACCTTCGCCGAGCTGGGCCACGTGCACGCGCACCTGCTCCAGTTCTCCGGCGCGATCTGGTATCCGATGGTCTACGAGCTGCCGAACGCGGCGAAGACCGCCTTCGGCAAGCAGAAGCGGGATCGGCAGTTCGACCGTACCTGGCGTTACATCGACGACCTCAAGGCCGATCACGTCTTCCCGATCGCCGGCCCGCCGTGTTTCCTCGACGACGAGCTGTGGCAGTTCAACGACATCTTCGGCGACGAGGGGAACATCTTCCCCGACCAGTCGGTCTTCCTGTCCGAGTACGCCAAGGTCGGCGGCACCAACGGCATCGTGCTGCTGCCGGGCAGCGTCACCGAGGTCACCACCACCGGGGCCACGACCACCCACCCGATGCCGGTGGAGGAGTTCTTCGCCAACAAGGTCGCCCACCTGGAGGAGATGCGCGAGCGTAAGCGGCCCATCATCGAGGCGGAGAAGGCGTCCTGGCGGCACCCCGAGGTCGACGTGCTCAAGGAGCTGAAGCGGCGCATCGAACCGCTGCTCGACGAGTCGATCTACCTGGCCAAGGGGGTCGGTGGTCCGGTCCGCTTCGACCTGGTCGGCTACGACGGCGAGAGCATCGAGTCGATCGTGGTCGACTTCCCCGGCAAGCAGGTGCGGCCGTACGCCGACGAGAAGGTGCGTTACCGGTTCCGTACCGAGCGGGCGCTTGTGGAGCACCTGCTGCACATCGGCGAGGTGGACTGGGTCAACTCGCTCTTCCTGTCCTGCCGCTTCTCCGCCGCCCGGATCGGGCAGTACAACGAGTTCGTGTACGCCTTCTTCAAGTGCCTCTCCACCGAGCGACTCCAGTACGCCGAGGGCTGGTACGACGAGCACGAGCGGGCGGTGGACGCCGAGGACATCACCATCGGCGACTGGGTGGTGCAGCGCCGTTGCCCGCACCTGAAGGCGGACCTGAGCCGGTTCGGCATCGTCGACGGCGACCAGCTCACCTGTCAGCTGCACGGTTGGCGGTTCGACCTGCCCAGCGGGCGCTGCCTGACCAGCGTCGGTCACAAGGTGCGCGCGCACCGGGTCGGCGAGGAAGTCGCGGTCGCGGAGGCCGCCCCACCGGCGAGCTGAGCCCGTCCGCCTCGGCGTCCCCGCCCGGGGATGCCGACGCGTCGCCTACCGGCCGAGGTCGGCGAGGATGCGCTGGGCGGCGTTGTGGCCGGCGGCACCGATGACGCTGCCGGCGGGGTGACAGCCGGCGCTGCCCGCGTACACCCCGTCCACGCCGGTGGCGTAGGGCATCCGGTCGGCGAACGAGACGGTGTTGTCGACGTGGTGGATGTGCCCGCCGGTGATGCCGAAGTGCGCCTCGATGCCGGGTGGCGGCAGCGGCACCGCGTCGGCGATCAGGTCGCCGGTGCCGGGGGCGTACCGCTCGCAGATCCCGACCAGCCGGTCGACGTAGCCGGGCAGCTCCGCGTCCCAGGTGGTGCCGGCCAACTCGTACGGCACCGACTGCACGAACAGTGCCGACGAGTGGTGCCCGGCCGGGTCGGCCAGCGACGGGTCGACGGTCGTGTGCAGGTACCACTCGATGGTCGGCTCCTGCGGCAGTCGGCCGGCCCGCACGTCCGCCCACATGGCGCGCAGCGCCGCCATCGGTGACTCGCCGGTGCCGCCGGCCAGTGTCGCCGAGCCGGGCAGCAGGTGGATGGTGGAGCCGAACGGGCTCGGCGCGTCCTCGGGCAGGCAGGAGAAGCGGGGCAGGTCACGCAGCGCCAGGTTCAGCTTGAGGGTGCTGCCGGTGCGCCGGAGCGCCGCCATCCGCCCGCTGAGCGTGGTCGGCAGCGCTCCGTCGGGCAGCAGCTCCATCAGCCGGTACGGGTCGCAGGCGCCGAGCACCACCTCCGCGTCGACCTGGCGGCCGTCGGCGAGCACCACGCCCCGGGCAGCGCCCCCGTCGAGGGTGATCGCGGCGACCGGTGCGCCGGTGACGATCCGGGCGCCGGAGGCCCGGGCCGCGTCGGCGAAGATCCGCGAGACGGTGCCCATGCCGCCCTCGGCGATCATCCAGGTGCCGCCCGAACCGGGCAGCCGGCACATGTTGTGCACCAGGAAGTTGTGCCCGGTGCCGGGGTCGTCGGGGCCGGCGTTGAGCCCGGACAGGCCGTCGGTGACCGCGTACATGCTGACCAGCAGCTCGGAGCGGAAGTCGAAGCGGGCCAGGTAGTCGGCGACGGAGCCGCGTACCAGGTCGATGAAGACCTGGCGCAGCGCGGGACGGACGTGGCGTTCGGCGGTCTCCTCGACGCTGAGTGGCTCGGCCAACCAGGCCGGGGCGAGGTCCTCGCGTAACGCGGCCAGCTCGGCCTGCAACGCCTCGTCGGCGGCGGCGTCGGCGGGGGAGAAGAATTCGGCGAGCTGTGCCCGGGTGGCCTCCGTGTCGGTGCCGAAGAGCAGGTACGGCGAGCCGACCCGGCCGGGGGTGGGCAGGAAGTAGTGCGGGTCGCGGCGCAGCACCGGGATGCGGACGTCGAGCGCGGCCAGCAGCTCCGGCGGCATCAGCCCGAGCAGGTACGACCCGGTGGAATGACGCAGCCCCGGCACCTTGGGGAACGGATTCTCGGTGCGGGTCGCCCCGCCGATCACCTCGGCGGCCTCCAGCACCAGCACGTCCAACCCGGTCCGGGCCAGCAGGATCGCGGAGACCAACCCGTTGTGCCCAGACCCGACGATCACCACGTCGGCCCGCCCCGGCACCTCACCACCCACCATCCCCGCACCCTAACCCTTGCCACCCCACACCCACCCCCGCGATCTTGCACTTTCTGCCCGGGCAAGAGGTGTCAAAGCGACATATCGCCGACCAAAAGGCTCTTCTGCTTGATGTGTGGGTGGTTGGTGGGTCGTTGAGGGACTGTAAGACGAACGGTGTAACTCCTGATCAAGGAGCAGCACCTGATGTCTGATGGATCGATGGCCGCCGTGGATACTGCCGCGGTGGCGAAGAACGGGCCGGGACAACCGGCGGAGGGTCTCGACGGGGAACTCGTCGCCCAGATCGTGGAGCAGGCCCGTGCGGCGGGTCTGCAGCTGACCGGCGACGGCGGTCTGTTGCAGCAGCTCACGAAGCGAGTCCTGGAATCAGCGCTTGAGGGCGAAATCACCGATCACTTGGGCTATGACAAGGGCGAGCCGGCGGGCAGGAACGGCGGGAACTCCCGCAACGGTGTGCGGGCCAAGACGGTGCTCACCGATGTCGGCCCGGTCGAGATTGACGTGCCGCGCGACCGGGATGGGTCGTTCGCGCCGCAGATCGTCCGCAAGCGGCAGCGTCGGTTGTCCGGTGTGGACGACATGGTCATCTCGCTGTCCGCCAAGGGCCTGACCACCGGGGAGATCCAGGCCCACCTCGCCGAGGTCTACGGTGCCGACGTGTCACGGCAGACGATCTCGACGATCACTGACAAGGTTGTCGAGGGCATGACCGAGTGGCAGAACCGGCCTTTGGACCCGGTCTACCCGGTGATCTTCCTGGACGCGGTGCACGTGAAGATCCGTGACGGGAAGGTCGCCAACCGGCCCATCTACCTGGCCCTGGCCGTCACCGTTGACGGCACCCGGGACATCCTCGGGCTGTGGGCCGGTGACGGCGGTGAGGGCGCCAAGTTCTGGCTGCAGGTCCTCACCGAGCTGAAGAACCGCGGTGTCGCGGACGCGTGCATGGTGGTCTGTGACGGACTCAAAGGGCTGCCCGACGCGATCGGCGAGGTGTGGCCCGAAGCGGTGGTGCAGACCTGCGTGATCCATCTGCTGCGTGCCTCGTTCCGGTATGCCGGCCGGCAGCACTGGGACGCCATCGCCAAAGCCCTGCGGCCGGTCTACACCGCGCCCACCGAGCCGGCTGCCAGGGCCCGGTTCGCCGAGTTCACCGAGGCGTGGGGCGGCAAGTATCCGGCGATCGTGCGGCTGTGGGAGCAGGCGTGGGCGGAGTTCGTGCCGTTCCTGGCCTTCGACGCCGAGATCCGCACCGTCGTCTGCTCCACCAACGCCATCGAGAGCGTCAACGCCCGCATCCGCCGCGCCGTCCGCGCCCGCGGCCACTTCCCCAACGAGGCCGCCGCGCTGAAATGCGTCTACCTGGCCGTGATGAGCCTCGACCCCACCGGGCAGGGCCGCCGGCGCTGGACCATCCGCTGGAAGCCAGCCCTCAACGCCTTCGACATCGCCTTCGAAGGACGCCTGTCCGCAGGCCGCAAGTAGCCGTCAACAACCCGAGTTACACCGTTCGTTTGACAGACCCCGGGGGCGGGGCGGGGTCATGATTGAGCGGGTTGGCGGCGGGTGCGCCAGGCGGAGAGGGCCAGGGTGGCGGAGTAGCCGGCCAGCACGATCACGTGGAACAGGTAGAGCCAGAGCAGGATCGCCACGGCGGCGCCGACCTCGTCCAGCCCGCCGAAGGGCACGCCCAGGTCGAGTGGCAACGAGGCGAAGAGCACGAAACCGTGCAGGAAGCCGGACAGGTTAGCTGCGGTGAACGAGCCCATCGCCAGGGTGGATAGCCAGTCCGGCGAGGCCGGGCCGACCACCCGGAACACCCACATCAGCACCGGCGTGAGCACCAGCCACACCGCCAGGAACGACAGCACCACCCCGAGCGCCCCGGCCCATCCGCCGCGCCGGACCAGCCCGGTGGTGGTCGGCAGGGCCAGCAGGATCGACAGCAGCAGCGCCGGGGCCGGGGCCAGCAGCGGCAGCAGCAACAGCCGGCCACGCCAGCCGACCAGGTGTTCGTCGGAGCGGGGCGCGGCGACCGAGACGAACGCCCGGCGCAGCCCTTCGCCGTACAGCGACGCCGGCAGCAGCGCGGCCAGCGCCAGCCACGGCGTCAGGCCGACCCCCGCCTCGACCAGTGCGGCCACCGCGTGCGGCGCACCGATCGCGTCCGGCAGCGCCTCCACGGCGTACCCGGTGAGCCGCCGAACCTGGGACGCTCCCGCCAGCAGCGAGGTGAGCCAGATCGCCAGCAGGGCCACCGGCACCACGGCGATCGCACCGTAGAACGTGATCGCGGCGGCGTGCAGCGACAGATCCCGGCCACGGACCGGGCGGAACGCACCCCTGGTGATCCGCCTCGTCCGCTCCCACGCACCGCCCATCGCGCTTCATTTCCCCGTCATCCCCGCCGGCAACCGTCCCCGTTGCGCGGGTCGCACCCGGCCGACGGATCAGCGGCCGGGTCTGTTCGGTGGACCGGGTCGTGAGGTAGCGAGAAGGCGCCCGGCGACGGGCCTGGCAGGGATGCGGCTGCTCAGGCCCGTCGCCGTTCGGTTCGGTCAGCCGAATGCCCGGTACAGTCGCCAGTCGGCGGAGAGGACGACCTTCTTCGATTGCCCTGTGTCGGTCTTCGACGGGTGGTAGATGTGCATGTTGCCGTTCGACTCGTACCGGACCCACATGTCGGGCACCCCGTCGCGGTTGACGTCGGGAATGCTGATGACGACGCCGATGGCCGCCTCGGTCCACGAATTGCCGTAACGAACGTCACCGTCGCGGGAGTTGTTGGCCAGCTTCAGCGAGTCGAGGCTGACGCTGCCGGACACCCCACCGGGCAGACCGTGCCGGACGTACATGTTGCCGTTGTCCAGGTTCCGCCAGAGCAGGTCGGGTGTCCCGTCGATGTCGATGTCGATGATGTTGACGACATCGCGGCGTGCCCAGGCGTCGTGGTTCATCAGGGTCGCCTCCGCAAAGGCGGCCCCGGTGTACCCGGACAGCACCCAGAACTCCGGGCCGGAGCGTAGCGCCAGGTCGGGCCGTTTGTCGCCGGTGATGTCGCCGACCGCCTTGATCTGGGTCCAGGTCGACGGGTTCGGCGCGTTGGCCGGGAGCATGACGCGGAGCCGGTGGTCCACGTTGAAGCTGCCGTACCCGTCACCGGGATAGAGCCAGAAACCGCCGTCGGGGGTACGGGCGAACAGGTCGGTGATGCCGTCACCCGGGTACGCGTCGGAGTGCTTGGTGATCAGAGCGGCCTGGCCGGTGGTCGGGTTCCACCAGTGGCCGGGCGGGTTCAGCGTGCCGGCGCTGTCGTACGAGGAGTACAACCAGCCGTACAACTCGCCGTTGTTGGGTCCGGTCCCTTCGGGCTCGCGGTCGCCCGCGTACGTGCGCAGCTTGCCCTCGTTGTCAACGAGGATCAGGTCGGGTATGCCGTCGCCGCCGGTGTCGCCGGGGCCGTCACCGGCGGCGCGCGGCGGCACGTAGATGGCGTAGTCCGTCCTGGCGCTGCGGTTACCGACCGCGTCGTAGGCGTACACGTGCAGGGTCGTGGGACCGGCGTGCCGTGGTGCGAGGTCCGGCACCGTGGCGGCGCCGTTGACGGCATCGACGGACTGGGTGTTGATGGCCTCGAAGGCGTAGGTGAACCGGGTCGCGCCCGTGGCGCTGAAGGTGACCGCACCGGTTCCGCCGAACGACACGCTTGCCCAGGTCGCGCCGTCGGGGGTGGCCTCCGGGAACACCTCACTCGTCACGGTGGGGGCAGGGGGCGCCGAGGCGTCGATGGTCAGTCGGCAGGGATCGGTGCCGGGCGGGAAGTAGCTCGACGAGGCATTTGACTCGTCCTCGGCGCGTACGTCCCAGGAGTAGGTGGTCTTGTCCTCCAGACTGCTGGACGGCACCAGGAGTTCCGCGCTGCCATCGCTGCGAGCGGTGACCAGGGTGCCCGACGGGACGGTCGAGCCGGTCTTCCAGAAGCGGAAGCGGAGCGCCTTCAGGTTGTTGTCCGGGTCGGTGGCCTTGGCGTACAGGGTCAGATTGGTCCTGGCGACCGTGACACCGCCGCCGGGGCCGGGTACGCAGGTGCCGCCGGGCGTGCTCTTGCCGCCCGTCGGTTCCTTCGGCGGCGTGTTGTAGACAACCGTCAGCTCGGTGCTGCTGACCTTGAACCTGCGCCAGGTCAGCGTGTCGCCTTCACTTGTCGCCTGCATGCCGAGGGTCACGTTCGACCAGCCGCCGTCGGCGCCGTTCTGGGCGATCTTCTTCACGTCGAAGCTGACGTAGTCGTCGGCGCAGCTGCTTCCGTAGCCGAAGGCGAACGACTTCTTCTGCTGCACCTCGACCCAGCTCGGCTGCTTCTTCCAGGTGGTGGCGGAGGAGATCGAGCCGGTGCGCCACACCTCCATCTGGCGCGCGGTGCAGTTCCAGGAGTGGTTGTTGAACACCTTGAACGTGGCCGAGCTGACCGTCGCACCCTTCATGCTGCTCTTGAAGCCCATCCGCCAGAAGGAGCGGGCGGTCAGCGGAGTCCGCTCCTCGTAACCGACCCGGGCGTCGGTGCTGCCGGAGTTGAAGTTCGTCCCGTTCCAGGTGTTGGTGCTCGGGTGCTGCTTGTAGACCGTCGCCCAGGCCAGCGTGCCGCTGCGCAACGTCGGGTCGAGGAAGAGCGGAAACATCGCGTCCGCGTCGGTGAGCAGGCCGGTGGCGGCGACGTCCAGGCGCAGTCGTACTTCACCGCTGCCGTCGCCGTCGAGGCTGGTCGGCATCGGAGCGTGCCGGGCGCCCGCCTCGACCCCGTTCAGCCCGGAGAGGTTCAGCACGTCGGCGGTGGTGGCGACGGCGGTGCGTAGCGCCGGCTGGGGCGACGCCGGGTCCTGGCCGGCGGAGTCCCAGGCGAACGGGGTGGGCATCGAGCCGATCTCGACCTGGCTCGCGGCGTCGAGGATCTGCACGCCGCCGGTCTCCTGGTCGTGGCGGAAGATCGCCGTCGGGGATCGCAGGCCGTAGGTGAGGGACCGGACCGCCTCGATGGTGGCGCTGTCCCGGTTCTTGACGATCAGCAGCTGCCCGAATCCGCCCTCGTCGCGGGCGACCATCAGCAGATCGACACCGGTCCGAACCTCGGGATAGAGCAGGCGCGGGCCGTCGAGCACCGGCTCCGGCAGCTCACCGGGCCACAGGTAGGTGACGGTGTGACCGTCGATTTCGACCTGGGCGAGGGGTGTGTCCACTTCGGTACGGGCGACCAGGCGCATCGACTGGGCGGAAGGGCTCCTGGACGGCGTGGCGTCGGGTCGCGTCGCGCCGCCGAAGAACCGCACCGGGGTGGGCGGGTTGACCGGGCGGACGCCGAGGCCGTCAGGTGCGTCGGCATCGTGGGTCAGGGTGAGGTCGATCGGCGCCCACTGCCCGGTGGCGTCCTTGGCCCGCTGGGGGACGGCGTGGGTGGTGGTACGCCACTGCCCGGCCGGCAACGCCCAGGTGAGCGACGTGGCCGTGGTCGCGGTCTCGACGAGCACCTCGGTACCCGTGCGGAGCGCCTCGGCCATCGCGGTCGCCTCGTCGCGCGGTGGCTTCGACGCCGGGGCGGCCTCGGTGACGACCTCCGGCCGACTGTCGCCTCGGTCGATTCCCGGCCACCACGGCAGGGAGGCCGCGATGACGGCGACCAGCAGGAGACCCATGGTGCAGATCAGCCGGGTGCGCGTACGCATGAACGGGCTGAGCAGGCGAGGCGCTGTCACGGCGGTCTACTCCCGTGGGCCGGGCGGACAGGAAGGAACGCGAAACCCGCCCCGTCAGCCGGGCCGAGGGGCAGAAACGCGGGCACACGATCGCACGTCACCAGGGCATCTCGTCTATCCCGTCAACGTTACCGATTCGTGATGTTCACTTTCTGATCATTGACCGGTACGCCAGAATTCGATCTTGTGTGGGTGGGTTTGCCGACGTCGCTTGTCGGACATAGCCGAATTAGCTTCTTGGCTAGGCTCTCGCCGGTTCGCGGCTCTGCGCGGTAATAGTGGCGTGACGTGGATCACATTCATACATGGAAGATCACTCTATGCAACCTTGAGCTCGGACCTGCCCTGACGGAGAGTGCTCACGCACGTGCCGATCCGGCACGTGTCCTCGCGGTTCTTCCGCGAACCTCCTTTTCGTCTTCACGCCTGGGTGGGAGTCGACGCGCATGCCTGGTACCGGTTTGCTGGCCCGGCGGCGGGGGCGTCCCGCCCGTACGGCGTTCATCCTGGCGCTGTCCATGACCATGACGGTCACGGCCCTGCCCGCCCCGGCTTTCGCGGTTCCGGGCCCGGGCATGAGCCGTGGCGCGATCGACCTTCCGGAGATCCCGGAGGTGGAGCAGATCGCGCCCAACGAGCAGGCCGTGACCGACCTGCTCACCGACGAGCCGGAGCCGCTCGACCCGTACGAGCCGTCCGCGGTGGACGCCTGGGACGAGGACAGCGGCACGGTGGACCTGACCGGGGTCGCCGCCGGTGAGGCGTTGCCGGTCGACGACCTGCCGGTCGCGCTCGGCGTACCGGAAGGCGGTGACCCTGCCGCCCTCGCCGGCACCTGGGCGGTGGATCTGGCCGCCCCCGAGGCGTCGCACGACGTGGGGGTCGCCGGCCTGATCATGAAGATCACTCCGCCGGCCACCGCGGACCCCACGGCCGAGGTCGCCCTCAGCGTCGACTACACGCCCTTCGCCGACTTCTACGGCCCACAGGCCGCCGACCGGTTCGGCGTCGTCCTACTGCCGGACTGCGTCTTCGACGACCCGGACGGCGGCGACTGCGCCGACGGTGGCGCGGGCGTCCAGTCCACCGAACCGGCCGGTGTCACCGGCCAGGTCGTCTCCAGCGAGGTGGAAATCCTCCCGGTCGCCGGGGCGTCGGCCCGCAGCGCCGCGATCGCGGGCGTCGACGAGGGGGCCGGCGACCGCCGGATCGTCACCGGCAGCGTGCCGGTCGGGTCGCTGGTCGGGACCGACAGCGCGGTCGCCGGCCGATCCGCGTTCGGGGCCCAGTCCAGCGCGGCGGACGCCAACGTCGTCGGGGTACTCGACACCGGCGCGTCGGCTGCCGGCGACTTCACCGCCACCCCGCTGCTGTTCTCCGGATCGTGGGCGGCGGGTTCCTCCTCGGGCGCGTTCACCTACTCGTACCAGGTGCAGGTGCCCGAGACGGCCGGTGGCCTCATGCCGAAGGTGGCGCTGTCGTACTCGTCGCAGTCGGTGGACGGGCGTACCTCGGCCACCAACAACCAGGCTTCCTGGATCGGCGACGGCTGGGACTACGCGGCCGGCGCGATCACCCGCACCTACGTCAACTGCCGGCAGGACTCCAAGAAGCCCGGCTCGAACAACAGCGAACACCGGACCGCGGACCTCTGCTGGGGGTCGAAGAACGCCACCCTCTCCCTCGGCGGGATGACCACCGAGCTGGTCCGGGACGACAGCACCGGGACCTGGACCACCGCCAACGGCGACGGGTCAAAGGTGCAGCTGCTCAAGGACACCGGCCTGGACAACGGCGACGCCGACGGTGAGTACTGGGTGGTCACCACCAGGGACGGCACCCGCTACCACTTCGGCCGGCACCGGCTGCCCGGCTGGACCGCGGGTCAGCCGGTCACCAACTCGGTGCTTACCGCACCGGTCTACGGCAACCACGCCGGTGAGGACTGCTACCAGGCCGGCGACTGGGCCGACTCGGCCTGCACCCAGGCGTGGCGGTGGTCGCTGGACTACGTCGAGGACATCCACGGCAACGTGATGAGCCTGTGGTGGGCCAAGGAGGAGAACCGCTACGCGCGGAACTTCAACTTCAAGTCCCCGGTGAAGTACGACCGTGGCGGCTACCTGACCCGCATCGACTACGGGCAGCGCAGCAACAACGTCTACGGCACCGCACCGCTGGCCCGGGTCAGCTTCGACGTGGCGGAGCGCTGCTTCGCCGAGGGCTCCCAGACCTGCTCCGAGTCGAACTTCAACAGCCAGATCCCGCACGACTACCGCATCTGGTACGACACCCCGGCCGACCTGAACTGCATCTCGGGCCGGAAGTGCTGGAACGCCTCACCGTCGTTCTTCACCCGCAAGCGCCTCGACAAGATCACTACCTGGGCGCAGCGGCGCAGCGGCTCCACCAGCTTGCAGAAGGTCGACGAGTACCAGCTCACCCAGTCCTTCCCGACCCTGCTGACCGGCCCCAACACCGCGCTCTGGCTGGAGTCGATCCAGCGGACCGGGTACGGCGTCGACGGCGACAAGGTCGCGCTCAACCCGGTGCGGTTCGCCCACAACCCGGAGGACATGCCCAACCGGGTGCGCAACGACAACCGCCCCAGCTTCTCCCGGCTGCGCATCGCGCGGGTGATCAACGAGTATGGCGGCGAGACGGTCGTCACCTACAAGCAACCCACCGGCTCCTGCGCCACCGGCTCCGGCCTGCCCGGCAAGGACGACACCGCCGAGCTGAAGTCCAACACCCGGCTCTGCTTCCCCAACTTCTGGCACCCGGATCCGGCCAAGGACGACGTCATCGACTGGTTCCACAAGTACGTGGTGGAGTCCGTCGAGGAACTGCCCGCCATCGACGGCGCCGCCTCCTCCACCCTCACCACGTACGCGTACGACAACGCCGGCTGGCGGCTCGCCGAGCCGGAGTTCAGCAAGAAGTCCCGCCGCACCTACTCCCAGTTCGCCGGCTTCGAGCAGGTCACCGTCCTCACCGGGCCGCCTATCGCGGAGCTGGGCAGCGAGCAGACCAAGTCGGTCACCCGCTACTTCCGGGGCATGGGCGACAGCGTGTCCGTGAGGGACAACGTGGGCACCGGCGAGGAGATCGCCAAGGACCGGGAGCCGTTCGCCGGCCGGGTCGCCGAGGAGTTGACGTACGCCAAGGCCAGCGACCCCGACGCCAACTGGCTCACCCGCAGCGTCACCTACCCCACGGCGACTGAACTCGCCTCCCGTGACCGGGACGACGGGCTCGACCCGTTGAAGGCGTGGCGGGTCACCGACACGCGGCAGAAGGCGGTGTCCCGGTCCTCCGGCACCGGCGACGACACCCGAACGCTGCGCACGGTGGAAACCAAGACCACCTACGAGAGCACCCACGGCCTGCCGGAGCGGATCGAGTCACTCGGTGACACCGGCAAATCCGGTGACGAGTCCTGCACGTTCGTCGAGTACGCGCACCGCACCGACAAGAACCTCATCGGCCTCACCAGACAGATCCGCAGCAGCCCGACGACGTGTGCCGCCGCGGACTTCGACGACCTGACGACGCTCTCCTCTGCCGGTCGGGTCGGCTACGACGGCGCCGCCTACGGTGCCGCCCTGCCGAGCAACACCCGGGGTCTGGCCACCCAGACCTGGTCGCTGAAGGCGGACGGCTCCGGCTTCCAGAACGACGGCACCACCACCTTCGACGCCATCGGCCGGGTGCTGACCCGCACCGACCCGGACAACAAGGTCTCCCGGATCACCTACACTCCGGCCAGCGGCCAGGCGTACGCGGTGAGCGAGGAGAACTCCCTCGGGCACAAGCAGACCCGGGAACTGGATCCGGGCCGCGCGGTCACCCTGAAGACCACCGACCCGAACAACCAGGTCAGCCACGCGGAGTACGACGCCCTCGGCCGCCTCGTCGAGGCGTGGGGCGCGGGGCGTACCCCGTCGCCGGCGCTGGTGCCCGACTTCCGCGCCGAGTACGCCCTCCCGGCGATCGTGCCCGACCCGGAGAACCCCGGCGAGAGCATCCGCAAGCCGCCGTACGTCACCACCTTCGCCCGGGGCCACGAGGACCGGATCCAGACCTCGGTCACCATCTACGACGGACTCGGCCGGGAACGGCAGTCCCAGGTGGAGGCGACCGGTGGCGGACGGCTGATCACCGACACGCTCTACAACTCGGCCGGCGAGGTCTGGCAGACCAACAACGCCTACCTCGCCGAGGGTTCGCCGATCGGCCGGCTCTTCACGCCCGAGTCGGACACGGTGGTGCCCAACGCCACCCGGTACACCTACGACGGCCTCGGCCGGGTGGTCGAGGAACTGCCGCTGCTCAACGGCACGGAGTACCCGAGCCGCGCCACCAGGTACAGCTACGGCCTCGACCACTCCACAGTGATCAACCCGGCGGGCGCGGCCTCGTACCGCCTCCACACCGACGGCCTCGGCCGGACCACGCGGGTCGACACCTTCCGCGACGCCGCCCGCACCGACTTCACCTCCATGCGCTACGAGTACGACGCGCGGGGGCAGCTCGCCGAGGCCACCCACTCGGCGAACCCGGTCCCGTGGACCTGGACGTACGACCAGCGCGGCCGGCTGACCCGGACCACCGACCCGGACACCGGCGCCACCACCATGACGTACGACCACCGGGACCGGCCGCTGACCACCACCAACGCCCGTGGCATCACGGTGTGGAACGGGTACGACGAGCTGTCCCGCCCCACCCAGCAGCGGCTTGGTGGCAGCGGCGGTGAACTGCTTGCCGAGTACACCTACGACACGGTGGCCGGCGGTAAGGGTCTGCCGGCGACGTCGACCCGGTACACCGACGGCCTGCCGTACACCCAGTCGGTCGGCGGCTACACCGAGGACTACCAGCCGACCTCGACCACGCTGACGCTCCCCGAGTCGATCGCCACCACCTGGGGTCTGAACCGGGAGTACCGCTACGACTACACGTACACCGGCACCGGTCTGACCGAGTCGGCGACGCTGCCGGCGGTCGGCTCGCTGCCCAGCGAGAAGCTGCTGGTCCGGTACACCAGGGACGGCCTGCCGCTGTCGGTGTCCGGCAAGGACTGGTACGGCTCGGAAACGGTCTACTCGCCGTACGGGCAGGTGCTGCGCTCGACGCTGGGCGCGCACCCGTACCGGGTGTGGACCATGGCCTCGTACGACGACGCCAGCGGCGCCCTCACCCGGCAGCAGGTGTTCCGCGAGGTCACCGGCAACCACCTCGTCTCGAACCGTTCCTACGGCTACGACGACGCCGGCAACGTCACCTCGATCCGGGAACACGTCACCACCATCGCCGAACGGCAGTGCTTCACCTACGACCCGCTCGGCCAGCTCCGCAACGCCTGGACGTCGCAGGACCAGGCGTCGTGCAGCGCCGGTCCGGGCACTGCGACGGCCCCGAACGCGGCGGCGGGGGTCGACGGCACCGGCTACTGGCAGGAGTACGAGTACGACCTGCTCGGCAACCGGACCAAGCTGGTCGAGCGCGACCTGACCGGCCGCACCTCCACCGGCCCGATCGAGACCACCTACGGGTACGGCCACGGCACCGAGGAGGGCGACCAGCCGCGCACCCTCGACGCCGTCACCAAGACCTACACCACCCCGCAGGGCGCGGCCATCGTCTCCGAGGCGAAGCGGCTGTACGAGCTGACCGGGGAGACGAAGTCGGTCACCTCCACCCGCAACGGGGACCAGCAGGAGCTGTCCTGGACGTACGACGGCCAGGTCGAGCGGATCACCGGCTCCGGCACCAAGGGCCGCACCTCGTACATGGGCCTGGCGAGCAAGTGCATCGACCTGAGTTCCAGCCTGGCCGAGCCGAACCGACCCATCCAGCTGTACACGTGCAACGCGACAATCGCGCAGAAGTGGGCCTTCGTCCCGGCACCGGAGCAGACCAACGCGAACCTGGGCACCCTGTCGATTTTCGACTCCTGGTGCGCCCAGCCGGCCGGCACCACCGCCGGGTCGGCGTTGCGCCTGCAACGGTGTGACGGCACGGCGGCGCAGCAGCTGGAGCGGCTGTCGACGGGGCAGTTGAAGCATCCCGCCTCCGGCCTGTGCCTGGCGGTGCAGGACGCCGCCATCGCCGACTCCACGCCGATCGTGCTCGCGGCCTGCGCCGGTGGTGCTTCCGAGCAGTTGTGGGAGGCGCAGGACGAGACGCGGCACATCTACGGGCCGGGCGGCACCCGCCTGCTGAAGATCCAGGGTCAGCAGGCCACCCTCGACCTCGGCGAGGCCCAGGTCTCGGTGCAGAGCGGCGGGATGCTGCTCAACACCCAGCGCAGCTACGCCACGCCGGGTGGGATGGTGACGCGGTACGCCTACGGCACCAGCACCGGATCCAACCTCGTGGCCGTCGCCAGCGACCATCAGGGCAGCCCGTCCGCCGAGGTGGCCCTCGCCAACGATATGCAGATCCGGATCCGTAAGCAGGATCCGTTCGGCAACCAGCGGATCGCCGACACGCCGGCCAATATCCAGACCAACCGGGGCTTCCTCGGTGCGGTCCGCGACGACACCTCGGGCTTCGTGCCGTTGGGTGCCCGGCTGTACGACCCGGAGGTGGGTCGGTTCCTCTCCGCGGACCCGGTGCTGGACCTGACCGACCCGGTGCAGAACAACGGCTTCACGTACGCCCACAACAACCCGGTCACCCACTCCGACCCGTCAGGTCTGTCGGTGGCGTTGACCGCGTCGGAGACGGCGGCGGCGCTGGCCGGTGCCGGTCTGTCGTCGGCGATGATCGCTCAGGCACAGGCCAACATGGGCCGCTCGCTGATCTCGGTGATCCTGGATTCGGCGTGGTACATCCTCAAGGAGTTCATCGGCATCAACGACGCCCTGAACTGCTTCGGCGGTGACATGTGGGCGTGTGGCAGCCTCATCCTCAACGCGATTCCCTGGACCAAGGTCGCCAAGATCCCAGCGGTGATCCGGGCGGTCAACCGTACGATCAACGCGATCCAGGCATGGCAGGCGGCGAAACGGGCCGCCGAGGCGGTGCTGGCGGCGGCACGGGCTGCCGAGGCCGCCGCGTTGCAGGCGAAGAAGCTCGCCATCGAACGGGCCAAGAAGGCCGCCCAGGCAGCGAAGAAGAAGGCCGCCGACAAGGTCAACTCGACGAGCAACAAGGCGACCCAGTCGGCCAAAAAGACGGGTAACGGCCCGCAGAAGGAAGCCCAGGCAAAGTCCAACCCGAAGGGCTCGTCGGCAGCCTCCGGCGGCGCCGGCGGCAAGGGCGGCGGCGGAGGCAGCGGCAAGGGCGACTCGAAGCCGGGCGGCTCCTCAGGCGCCTCCAACCGCAGCAACGGCGGCTCCAGCGGCAACGATGGCGGTTCGTCGGGTGGTGAATCCTGCCCCATCCGCAACAGCTTCGTGCCGGGCACGCGGGTGCTCATGGCCGACGACTCGACCAAAGCGATCGAGGACGTCGAACCGGGCGACGAGGTGGTGGTCACCGATCCGGAGACCGGTCGTACCGAGGTGGACACGGTCACCGCCACGATCACCGGCGACGGCGTCAAGGACCTGGTGAAGGTCGTCATCGACACCGACGGCGACCAGGGCAGCGAAACCGCCGAGGTCACCGCCACCGACGGCCACCCCTTCTGGGTACCCGAGCTGGGCGAGTGGATCGACGCCACCGACCTCCAGCCCGGACAGTGGCTCCAAACCAGCGCCGGCACCTACGTCCAGATCACCGCCATCGACCGCTGGAGCGTTCCTCGCGCCACCGTCCACAACCTCACAGTCGCCAACACCCACACGTACCATGTGGTGGCCGGAACCGCGCCGGTGCTTGTACACAACTGCGGTCCCGAGCCGGGGCCGGCGCCAGAAGGCTCCACCTTAGAGGATTATCGGCAAGCGAATCTTGGGACGAATGCGCCGCGATTTGTCACCGAATACACCTCGCCCAATGGCAAGCGCTATTATGGCCGAACCACCCCTGGGGGTGTGGATATCGAGTCAGGTTCGGTTTTGGATGATGTGCTGCGTGGGCGTCATACCGGCTGCTCCGAGGTCTGTGCGCTCAACGAGGCCCAGAAGGCTAGGGATGAGATATTCGGGGGAACATTCCGGACGCTGAAGGTGAACTCAGGAGAGCTTGTAGATCCCTGCAAGGACTATTGTCAACCTATGATCAACCGGTTGTTCGGAACGTGGTGATGATGAGGTAGGCTACGTTCGTTGGAGAGTGAAGGGTGTGTCGCGATGGATTTACCGGCAGGTGTTTTATCGCGGCGCGCCCTATCATTCGTGCGGGCGCACGGACAAAGGATGCCTAGTAGTCGGGCGCGGCGATCTGCAGAGCAGTGGATCAAGCAAGGGCTCGACCGGACCCTCGTTCAGCAGGCTATCGATTACGAGCGTCGCTGGGGCGATCTGTATCTGCCACCGTCGGTTTTGTATAACGGCGGACCAAAGTACCTTGGCCCTGATCTGCTCGTTGGCCATTGGTCGGACGGCGGATACATCGAGGCGGGCCCTGCTCGGTTCTCTGTCTTTTACGATTTCCTACTTGGGCCTGATGGTGCTTTTGGTGTAGGAGACGTCGAATTCGTTCCTCTTTACGGGTCAGTGGAGGGATGGATCGAGTCGTTGGCGCTCGAGAACGAGATCCGAAGCATGGCCAACGAGATACGGAGGTTTAAAGGGTCCGAGGTTTCCTCGCTCGATCTCTCGGCGATGGTTCCCTTTCCTGGTATTTCCGGAATTTCCGATAGTTGGCTGATGAACGACGGGCAAATCGTCTTCGTCGGTCGGGGTATTAGCCTCATCTCCGGCCAGCTGGACGACGTGGTCGCCATCGTATATTCGGGTATTCCCGATCGCGAGGCGAGCCTCGGGCTGTGGCCATCTTGAGCGGTGAGGATCCTGGTTGTGAAGCTGCCGTCGCATGACGGAGAAGATCGATCGTTTTTGCAAGTGTGCCACTAACTCCCCGGGTTGCCATCAGGCACCTGCAATGCGCCTAAATGCTTCGATAGGCTGCTCGCCGATCAGATTCCCGAGGCGAGGGAGACGGGATACGTGGTGGCGTGCCGCGTAGCGGTGCGGCGTCGGTAGAGCAGATTTGGACCAGCCCGCTTCCCACGGCCTCTGGTGCGCTCCGCGGCCCCTGTGTATTCCGTCGCCCTCGTCCTCTGTCTTCAGCGTGCCGCTGGGCGTTCTGGTCGACGGGCGGGCGGCTGAGTGGCGCGGTGGCGGGTGGGCGCCGTCAGGTGGTGTCGGCGGCTGGCGCCGTAGTGGTCTCCGGGGTCCAGGGCCGCCCGTAGGGCGTTCGCAGGGCGACGCCTAGCGGCCCAAGGGCCGCTACGTACGCTCGCGCCACCCACGGGTCGTCGTTCGCGCCTGGGCCAGTTGTTCGCTGGAGAGGGGGCGAGCGCGAGCACCCCTTGATCTGAGCCAGCGCTACCTCTCGCCGGAGGTGATTCGGCGGGCCGACTTCCTGTCCCGTGAGGCGCTGCGCTGATTGCTTTGGCCGCCGCTGCTGGACACAGATCGGCATGGATGCGGTTTTGCGGCTCGGGCGAGGCTGGAGTGTTATCCGCGGGGTCGACCGTGAAGGCGCAAGCGCTCGCAGCATCACGGGGGAAGCATGCACACGTCGCAGCAGCATGGGCCAGGCGTGGGCCGCTCGCGCGGCGGGTCGATCGACATCTTCCTGACCTGGCTGGTTCATCCGGTGACGGTGGCGGCCACCGCGCTGCTGATCCTCAACGACCACGTGCTCAAGGCGGCCTATCCCGGCTGGTTGACGGGAAAGCTCAGCGACGCCGCCGGGCTGGTGATGGCACCACCGTTGCTGGCCGTCGTACTGGCGCTGTTGCTGGCCGGGTGCGGTCGACTGCCGGTGTCGCGGCGTACGGGCAGGGTTGCGCGGCCTGGTGCTGGGCCGGGCGTCGCGCCTGCCGACCTGCTGGCGGCCGTCTCGATTTTCATCGTTGGGGTGGGATTCACGGCGGTGAAGGCCACTCCGGAGGGGGCGGCCACGGCGTCCGCGGTGTGGAGCGTGGTGAACGGACCGTCGGTGATCCTGGCCGACGGCACGGACCTGCTGGCGTTGCCGGCGCTGGGCCTGGCCTGGTGGACGTGGCGCTCGGCGGCGGCCCGCCCGACCCTGGCGCGCTGGCTGCGGATGGTGTCGGTGCTGGTGGTGTTGCCGATCGCCGGGCTGGGCGTCGCGGCCACCTCCGCTCCCCAGTACGACGACGCTGTCGCCTTGTACGAGTGGCAGGGCGTCGCCGTGGTCGGCATCGGCAACGCCTATCACGACTCCCGGGAGCCCTACACGTGGTGGATCGGCGCGGACGACGGGCCGACGTTCTCCGAACTGCCGGAGGGCGGCTACGACCTGTTCTCGAAGCAGCCGCCGCCGGTCGCGTCGGGAGAGGACTGTTCGGCGCGGGATCCGAGGCACTGTTTCCGGATCGTGCCGCGCCGCCTGGCGGTGCAGGAGAGCCGGGACGGTGGGGCCAGCTGGCGTGTCGCCTGGCAGGTTGACGAGGACGCCCGGCAGCGACTGGCGACGGTAATACCTGGTTTGCGTGATGCCGACGAGTACCTGTCGTCCCGCGCCCTGCTGGTGCGGGATCCTCCGGATGGTGGGGTGGTCGTGCTGGTGGCAAACGGTCGGGACGGCTTTGCCCACCGCGACACCGCCGGCCGCTGGGAGCGCATCGGGTTCGGCGCAGTTGCCGGTGACAGCTTCCGGCACGAGCAACCCGCGACACCGATCCCGGGTGTCGCCGAGGCGACCGTCACCGTCGGCTTGCGGGTCGCCGTACCGCTGTCGGTCGCGGTGGGAAGCCTGGTGGTGCTTGCCGGCTGCGCCACGTTGCTGGCGCGGCGGTACGGCTGGTTCGTGATTCCACTTGCCGCCGTTGGTGGCGCGCTCGGTCTCCTGGCGCTCGCCCTGTACGTCCCCTACGCATTGCGTGGCGCGACCTCGGACGACGGAGTGGGATCGGTCCTCGTGGTGGCGCTGATCGTAGGGATGACGGCGGTGCCGGCGGGCTTCGCCGTGCTCTTCGGCAACGTCACGGATCCGTTGCCGGCCCTGACCGGCCGGATCTGTGTCGCGGGCATCCTCGCTGGGGCGATGGTGCCACTGCCTTTGCTGCTGCGTCTGCTTACCGGTTGGCCTCCGCAACGTGCGGCGGTGGTCGTCGTGCCGATCGTCGCGGTGGTCGTGATGGTTGTCGGCATCCCGTGGGCCATCCGCTACGCCGTACGCCGGCTGCCGAGGCGAGGCTCCTCATCGGCGGGCACACACCCGTGGACGCCACCCGACCCACCGTGGCCGCAAACCAATGACGAGCCGCGCAACGCCTGATGAGGCTCGGGTCGTGGCACTCGGGGCGGGCCGGGTGCCTCAGAGCAGGTCGTAGACGTCGCTGCGGTGCCCGAGGTGGACGACGAGCACGATCAGCTCCTGGTCCCGGACGGTGTAGATGATGCGGTATGCGCCGACGCGGATGCGGAAAAGGCTGGAGTGGCCGGTCAGGGCTTTGACACCGGCTGGGCGAGGTTCGGTGGCCAGGTTGGCGATCGCGGTGACGAGGCGGGCCTGCACGGGGCGGTCGAGCTTGCGCAGCAGCTTGGCAGCGGCTCGGTCGACCTGGACGGTGTAGGCGGGTGGAGTCGGGCTGGTCACAAGCCGAGCTCGTCGCGTAGGTCGGTCAGCGGTATCGGGGTGTCGCCGGCGTCAATGCGGGTCATGGCCTCGCGGGCGGCGGCGACATCGCTGGCGTCTTCGGCGCGCTCGATGGCCTCGGCGACCTCGGCCGGGACTATGGCGGCCAGGCGTTGCCCCCGACGGGTGACATAGGTGATCCTCCCGGCGTAGTGCGCGCGGGAGACGACGTCCGCGAGGCTGTCACGGGCGTCTGAGATCGGGAGTTCGGCTGCGGGCTCACTCACGGTTTCGATTGTACAACTCGTACGAATCGTACGGGCAGAAGTAGGTCACAAGATCATGAGCTGGGTCCGGCAGTGGGCGTCAAGATCGGTCGAGAGCGCAGGGGCCCGGGTGGGCGTTGGGGCGGGGGCAGCGTCCGGGGCCGCCGAGTGGGGTGTCGCACCAGACTCGGGTACGCCGGCTTTGGTGGTCTTCTTCGCTGAGGGTGGTTTCGCCGAAGTCGATGACCGTCAGGTGACCGAGGGAGTCGCGGAGGGCCACGGCGAGTGCGGTGGCGTCGTCGAGGCTGGTCAGGGTGGTGGGTAGGTGGATCACCCAGCGGGGTGGGCTCATCGGGAGTCGCGACTGTGGTGGCGGTGGGCGGCCTGGCGGGACTGCCATTGGCGCAGCGCCTGACGGATGCGTTCGGCTTCGGTGTTGGCGGTGGTCAGTTCGCGGTGCAGGCGTTCCAGTTCGTCGGCGAGCCGGTTGAGGTAGGCGTACACCTGGTCCGGGTCGAGGCCGCGCCAGCGGGTGTCGAAGGTGGCGGCGCGGGCGTGCTGGGGGAGTGGGCGCTCCCCGGACAGGTGGATCATGGGCGGGCGGCTTCCTGCTCGGCGAGCATCGTCTGGATTTCCTGGTCGGTGAGGCCGCGCATGGCGAGGATACGGAGGCCCCAGCGGTGGAGGCGGCAGGGGTGGGATGCCCGGTCGTTGCGGCAGCGCGGGCCGTCGGGCCATTGTTCGGCAGTGTGCACGCTTATCGCCCGGAGCGCGAATGTGACATCTTCGGCGGTGATGTAGGGAGGCAGCGGAATCTCGCCGAGGGCTTCGTCGATCGAATCCATGATCCTCCTCTGTGGAATGGTCGCGGGGCCGGAGCGGACGCCGGGATGAGGTTCGTGGGAGGCGTCCGCTCCGGCCGTGACCTGCCAGGGGGATTGGCTGGTCATCCACGATGGTCATTTCACTACTGGCCTGGCGCAATGTTTTGCGCGAGAATGCGAATCAAGGGATGAGGTGCCTTACGCGACAACAGCAGAGGAGATGACGTGGACGACCCGGGAAGCACCGTCCCGCGTAGGCAACTCGGCAGGTATTTGAGAGAACTTCGCGAAAACGCGCACGTAACTGTGGTCGCGGCCGCGAAGGAACTGGAATGGTCGACGCCGCGAATCTGGCGGTACGAAACCGGCCAGGTCCCCATGCACCCGAACGACGTGGAGGCCATGTGCCGGGTGTACGGCGCGACCCCCGAGACCATCCAGACCATGCGGTCGCTGGCCCGGGAGACCAAGGCGCACGGCTGGTGGCACAGCTACGGCGAGGCGATCGAGGACTGGTTCAAGCTGTACGTCGGCCTGGAGGCCGCCGCGACAAAGATCCGAAAGTACGAGGCCGACCTGGTGCCCGGCCTGTTGCAGACGGTCGAGTACATGACCGAGGTCATCGCGACGAACCATCCGGATCTGTCCCAGGCGGAACAGCAGGTCAAGGTAGATGTTCGACTGCGCAGACAACGTCTGCTGGCTCGGGCGGTGCCCCGCGCGCCCTACTACGACGTGATTCTCAGCGAGGCGGTGCTACGTCGGCCGCTGCGTGACCGGGCGGCGATGGCCCGGCAACTCGACGCGCTGGTGGTGGCGGGTCGACAGCACAACATCAAGATCCGGGTGCTTCCGTTGGCCGCCGGGCTGTTCCGCTCGGCCGACACGGGCACCTTCACCATGCTCGATTTCCCCACCGACGTGCGGGAACCGGAACCGACCACGATCTACATGGACGGTCCGTGCGGCGCGGTCTACCTTGACAAACCGCACGAGATCCGGACCTACGAGGAAGTTTGGCGCTCGCTCGGCGAGCGGGCGCTCGATGTCGATGACTCCCGTGAGCTGATCACGGCGATCGCGAAGGAGATGACCCATGAGACGTGACGGAGTGTGGCGCACGTCGTCCCGGTCCGGCAGCGGTGAATGCGTCGAGGTGGCGGGTTTCGCTGACGCGGTCGGCGTACGCGACAGCAAGGACCGGCAGGGCGCGGAGCTGAGCTTCGGCGCGATGAGCTGGACCCGGTTCGTCGCCGCCACCCGCGCGGGCCGGTTCGACACCCGCCCCTGAGCCTGGAACGACCCGCCCGGTGCCGACCGACCCCGGCCGGCACCGGGCGGTGTCTTCGCAGTGCCGGGCCGGTCGGAGCACGATCAGGAACCGGTTCGGTGGAATTGTGGTCTCTACGGCGCGGGGAGGCGGCCGGATGCCCGCAACATTGTCGATCACAACCTGAATCGGCTATGCGCGGTGCCAGGGCGAGACATGGATGTGAGATCTTGGACAATTTCCGTTAGGCGCTAACGGAAACTTCCAAGATTAGCTGGCGAGTCCTGGGTTTTGACGCGTTGACGCTGTGAAAGGTTGACGGCGTGCAGCGAAAGAAGTTCGCACGTGCCTTTGAGATGTTGGCCGGCCGCGAGTCGCCGTGGACAGCGAGCGCTGCCTTCGACGTGCTGCCGGAGAACAACGGGCCGAGGATCGAGGTCTCGCGTGGTTGTGTCGTGGTCACCGCTGGCGGCGGTGTCGATCGGCGGACGGTGCAGCGTGAACTTGGCTACCGGCTGAGACGGGCAGCACGACCAGCTGGGCTGTGGGCGTACCACTCGGTCAACCTGGTCTCGGGAGATGATCTCTTCATCCCGGATCTCGCGGTGCTGCGCTCGCCTGGCGGCGGCCGACGGGCGATGACAATTCGGGTGGCGGTGTTGCTCGGGGAGATCACGGCGTCGGGAGTGATCGACCGTCCGCGTGAGTACGCCGCCGCTGGCGTGCCGTTCTTTCTGCGGGTGGACCTGCGCAACCGGGTGCCCACCATCGCCCTGCTCGAACTGGTCGATGGGGAGTACCGGCCGCTGGCGGCAGCCGCCGCTGGCACCACGTTCGTGATGAATCGGCCCTTCGACTTCTCGGTCGACCCGGCAGACCTGCTCGACGACGAGGCACCGCAGGATGCTGACTCTCCGGAAGGCTCGGTCCCGCCGGAGGCGGACCGGGAAGGAAAGTAGCTTCCCTCCCTTCGGAGAGGCCCTCCGCGACCTCAGGCGCAACAAGGTGCCCTTCCGTGCCCCCGGAGGGCGGTGGGGAAGAATGGGCGGCGTGACGTCCCCCCGTGATCTTGTGCTGCTGGGTTGTACCGGGTCGATCGGTACGCAGGCCATCGACATCGTGCGGCGCAACCCGGAGCGGTTCCGGGTGGTGGCGCTGGGTGCCGGTGGCGGCAACATCGGGCTGCTCGCCGCCCAGGCGCTCGAACTCGGTGTCGACGTGGTCGGGGTGGCCAAGGCGTCCGCCGCGCAAGATCTTCAGCTGGCGTTCTACGCCGAGGCGAGTCGGCGGGGCTGGGCGAGCGGGGAGTTCAAGCTGCCCAAGATCGTGGCCGGGCCGGAGGCGATGACCGAGCTGGCGCAGTGGCCGTGTGACGTCGTACTCAACGGGGTGGTGGGGTCGCTCGGGTTGGCGCCGACGCTGGCGGCGCTGCGCGCCGGGCGTACGCTCGCGCTTGCCAACAAGGAGTCGCTGGTGGCCGGCGGCTCGCTGGTCAAGGGCGCGGTGACGCGGCCGGAGCAGATCGTCCCAGTGGATTCGGAGCACTCGGCGCTGGCGCAGTGCCTGCGCGGCGGCACCCGGGGTGAGGTACGCCGGCTGGTGGTGACCGCCAGTGGTGGGCCGTTCCGGGGTAGGCGGCGCGACGAGTTGACGGCTGTCACGCCGGAGCAGGCGCTCGCCCACCCGACCTGGAACATGGGACCGGTCGTCACGATCAACTCGGCGACCATGGTCAACAAGGCGCTTGAGGTGATCGAGGCGCACGAGCTGTTCGACGTGCCGTACGCCGACATCACCGTGATGGTGCACCCCCAGTCGGTGATCCACTCGATGGTCGAGTTCGTCGATGGGTCGACGTTGGCGCAGGCCAGCCCGCCGGACATGCGGCTGCCGATCGCCCTGGGCCTCGGCTGGCCGGACCGGGTGCCGGAGGCCGCCGCCGCCGTCGACTGGACCACGGGGCACACCTGGGAGTTCACGCCGCTCGACGATGAGGCGTTCCCGGCGGTGGCGCTGGCCAAGGCGGCCGGGGAGGCCGGTCGGTGCCGGCCGGCGATCTACAACGCGGCGAACGAGGAGTGCGTCGCGGCGTTCGTCGCCGGGCGGCTGCCGTTCCTCGGCATCGTCGACACGTTGCAGCGCGTGTTGGAGGAGGCTCCCGATTTCGGCGAACCGGGTACCGTCGAGGACGTACTCGAAGCCGAGTCGTGGGCGCGCGCACACGCGCAGGAGATCATCGCTGCTGCGGTGGAAGGAGCTTGATGTCGTTCGCGTTCGGGGTGGTGCTGTTCGCCCTCGGCATTCTCATCTCGGTGAGCCTGCACGAGGCCGGGCACATGCTCACCGCCAAGGCCTTCGGCATGAAGGTCACCCGCTACTTCGTCGGCTTCGGCCCCACCCTCTGGTCGTTCAAGCGTGGCGAGACCGAGTACGGGATCAAGGGCATCCCGCTCGGCGGCTTCTGCAAGATCGTCGGTATGACGCCGCAGGACGACGACGTCGAACCCGGTGACGAGAAGCGCGCCATGTGGCGCTACCCGGTGTGGAAGCGCACCATCGTGATGTCCGCCGGGTCGGTCACCCACTTCGGGTTGGCGATCTTCGCGGCCTGGCTGGCCGCGATGACCTTCGGCCTGCCCAACCCGAGCTTTCCCAGCACCGAGGAGCAGATCCGCAGCGAGCCGGCGGTGATCGCCCTCCAGGACTGCGTCCTGCCGGACACCACGTACCGGGCCTGCGAGACCGGTGACGCGCCGAGCCCCGCCGCTGCGGCCGGGCTTCAGGACGGCGACCGGATCACCTCGATCAACGGCACCCCGATCGCCAACTACGGCGATCTGCTCACCACGCTGCGGGCCACCAGCCCCGGCAGCACCGCCAAGATCGGGTACGAACGCGACGGCCAGCCCGGCAACGTCGAGACAGTGCTGGCCACCACCAAGCGCCCGCCGATCGACAACCCGGACGGGCCGGTCGGCGACGTCTCCGCCCTCGGCATCGGCCTGGTCATCAGCACCCCCGGCCTGGTCAGCTACGGCCCGGTCGAGGCGGTCGGCGCGACAAGCACCTTCATCGGCGACATGGCGGTGGCGACCGCGCAGGCGTTGCAGCGGCTGCCGGAGAAGATCCCCGCGCTCTGGACCGCAATCACCGGCGGCGAGCGGGACATCGACACCCCGATCAGCGTGGTCGGCGCCAGCGTCCTCGGCGGCGAGGCGGTCGCCAACAACGCCTGGGAAATCTTCATCATGCTGTTCATCTCGCTGAACTTCTTCATCGGGGTGTTCAACCTGCTGCCGCTGCTGCCGCTGGACGGCGGGCACATAGCCATCGCCTGGTTCGAACGAGCCCGCTCCTGGCTGTACGCGCGGCTGCGCCGGCCCGACCCGGGCCGGGTGGACTACTTCAAGCTGATGCCCTTCACGTACGTGGTGATTCTGATCGGTGGGGTGTTCACCCTGCTCACCATCACCGCGGACGTGGTCAACCCGATCACCCTCTTCCCAAAGTGAGTGCCTGAAGTGACCGCTGTCAGTCTCGGTATGCCGCCCGTACCGCCGCCGCCGCTCGCGCCCCGCCGGGCCAGCCGCCAGATCATGGTCGGGTCCGTGCCGGTCGGCGGTGGCGCGCCGGTGTCCGTCCAGTCGATGACCACCACGTTGACCGCAGACGTCAACGCCACGTTGCAGCAGATCGCGGAGCTGACGGCGTCCGGGTGCCAGATCGTGCGGGTCGCGGTGCCCAGCCAGGACGACGTGGAGGCGCTGCCGGCGATCGCCAAGAAGTCGCAGATCCCGGTGATCGCGGACATCCACTTCCAGCCGAAGTACGTCTTCGCTGCGATCGACGCCGGGTGCGCGGCGGTCCGGGTCAACCCGGGCAACATCCGCCAGTTCGACGACAAGGTCAAGGAGATCGCGGCAGCGGCCTCCGCCGCCGGTACGCCGATCCGGATCGGGGTCAACGCCGGCTCGCTGGACAAGCGGCTGCTGGCCAAGTACGGCCGGGCGACGGCGGAGGCACTCGTCGAGTCGGCGCTGTGGGAGTGCTCGCTCTTCGAGGAGCACGGCTTCCGGGACATCAAGATCTCGGTGAAGCACAACGACCCGGTGGTGATGATCCGGGCGTACCGGCAGCTCGCCGAGCAGTGCGACTACCCGCTGCACCTGGGCGTGACCGAGGCCGGGCCGGCGTTCCAGGGCACCATCAAGTCCGCGGTCGCCTTCGGTGCGCTGCTGGCCGAGGGGATCGGCGACACCATCCGGGTGTCGCTGTCCGCGCCGCCGGTCGAGGAGATCAAGGTCGGCAACCAGATCCTGGAGTCACTCGGGCTGCGCGAGCGTGGCCTGGAGATCGTCTCCTGCCCGTCCTGTGGACGGGCCCAGGTGGACGTCTACAAGCTGGCCGAGGAGGTCACCGCCGGCCTGGAAGGGTTGCCGGTGCCGCTGCGGGTCGCCGTGATGGGCTGCGTGGTGAACGGTCCAGGTGAGGCCCGCGAGGCAGACCTGGGGGTGGCCTCCGGCAATGGCAAGGGGCAGATCTTCGTCAAGGGCCAGGTCATCAAGACGGTGCCCGAGGGGCAGATCGTGGAGACCCTCATCGAGGAGGCGCTGCGGCTGGCCGACGAGATGGGCGCCGAGCTGCCCGAGGAACTGCGCGACCTGATTCCCGGTGCCACCGTCACCGTGCACTGACAAACGCGACCAGTACGAGGGCGGCCATCCAGTGGGTGGCCGCCCTCGGCGCGTACCGGGGTCACTCGGATTCGGCGAGGATCGCGTACAGCTTGCGGCGGGTCTCGTCGAGCACCTGGGCGGCGCGTTCCCGCTGGTCGTCGGTGCCCGTCATCATGACCTGGCGCAGCGCCTGCATCGCCTGCATGCCGGCGTGACGAATGTCGTGCCAGCTGTTGATGGTGTCCTCCGCGACCTCCGCCCAGGGCGGCGTCTGGGCCGCCTCGTCGGCCTCGGCGCGGCCCTGCTCGGTGAGGGTGAACCGCTTGCGGCCACCGCCGGACTCCTCGGTGGCGACGATGACGCCCTCGTCCTCCAGCAGCTGGAGGGTCGGGTAGATCGAGCCGGGGCTGGGCCGCCAGCTACCGCCGGTGCGGGAGTCGATCTCCTGGATCATTTCGTAGCCGTGCATCGGCCGCTCGGTGAGCAGGGCCAGCACCGCGTGGCGGACGTTGGGCCGGCGTCCCCGGCCTCGTCCGCGGCCACCCCGGCCGTGCCCGAACCCGTGCCCGCCCGGCGGAAACGGCGGCCCCGGCGGGAAGGGCGGAAAGCCGAACCCCCGCATCCGCCCCTCGTGCAGCCCATGCCCACGTCGATGGAACTTCATCACACTGTCTCCTTCGCAGAACCATCACTGATGCATCAACGATATATCGCCAACACAACGCCGACAACTCACTCACCCGCTCACCCCACCACCTGCCCAGCCCCGCCTCACCCGCCCACGTCGCCTTGTTGACCAAGAAGTTTGGGTCGGGATGGGGGCCCGAGGACGGCGAAAACTTCTTGATCAACGCGGGCGGACGCGGGCGGGGTGGGCGCGGGCGGGGTGGGCGCGGGTGGGTGGGGGTGGGTGGGTGGGGGTGGGTGGGGGTTGCGGTCCGGCGACGGAAGGTGAATGAATCTGGCAGGCTGGTAACCGTGCTGACTGCGCCGGTGCGGCAAATCGGGGAATCGGAACGGCGTGCGGTCGAGCGGTTGCTCGATCTCGACCCGTTCGCTAGCGCGCAGGTCGCGGAGCGGGTCGCCGCGCGCGGGCTGGCCTGGTGGCGGGCCGAGGGTCGGGTCCTGGGGTACGGCTCCCGCCGCCACCTCGAATCCGTCTGTTGGCTCGGCGGCAACCTCACCCCGGTGCTGGCCGGCCCGCAGGCCATCGCCGCCTTCGCCGACCTGCTGGCCGGCGAGGAACGGCTCTGTTCCTCGATCGTGGGGCGCGCCGACGCCGTGCTGCAACTGTGGGATCGACTCTCCGACACGTGGGGACCGGCCCGCGACGTACGCCCGAACCAGCCGTTGCTGGTCACCGACGCGCTGCCCCCGGTCCCCGTCGACCCGCAGGTACGCCGGGTGCACAGCGGCGAACTCGACCGCCTCTTTCCGGCGGCCGTGGCGATGTACACCGAGGAGGTCGGCATCTCGCCGTTGGCCGACGACGGCGGGCGCGGGTACCGGCGCCGGGTCACCGAGATGATCCGCTCGGGTCGGGCGTACGCCCGCTTCGTCGACGGCCGGGTGGTGTTCAAGGCCGAACTGGCGGTCGTCACCCGGCGCACCGCGCAGGTCCAAGGGGTGTGGGTGGCACCCGAGTGGCGGGGGCGGGGCATCGCCACCGCGGCGATGGCGGCGGTGGTCCGTGACGCGCTGACCCGGGTCGCCCCGACGGTCAGCCTGTACGTCAACGACTTCAACCTGCCAGCCCGGCGCGTCTACGAGCGTTGCGGCTTCCGACCGGTCGGCGCGCTGGCGACCGTGCTGTTCTGAGCCGGCCCGCCGGTCGGCTGGCCCGCCGATCGGCGGAGATCCTCGTCACGCCCCGCCACCGGCGAAAATACGTTGAGCCAGGGGGCCGGGCGCAGCAGGCTGGAAACTCCGCCACCAGACCGGAGGAAACCGACGCATGCGCCTGCTCCGTGATCTGTGGGTCACCTCCTCGCGTCGGATGACCCTGGTGATCGTCCTGATCCTGCTCGGCGGCATCGGCCAGGCTGCCACCGCCGCGCTCGCCGGGCCGGTGCTGCTGCACCGCTCCGTCGGGTTCTTCGTGCTGCTGTCGGTGGCGTTGGTCGCGGCGGTCGTCAGCGACCTGGTGGTCAGCCTGGTGATGGCCGGCGTGACCGCCGACTGGTCCGCCGACCTGCGTCGCCGACTGTGCCGGGTGGCGCTGGGGCAGCCCGTACCCACCCTGGAGACCACCCCGGTGGGGGAGATGCTCGACCGGATCGACGGCGACGTCTACGACGTCGCCTCGGGGGTGCGCGGTCCCGGCGTACGGCTGGCTCAGGCGCTGGCCGTCGGCCTGCTGTCCACGCTCGTCGCGCTCACCGTCTGGTGGCCGGCCGGGATCGGCATGCTGCTGCTCTGCGTCCTGCTCGCGTTCGCCCTGCGCCGTCCCGCCGCCCGGATCGCCCCGGCCCGGATGCACGAGGAGGCAGCCTGGTCGGACCTCGCGGCGGTGATGGAGGAGGCGATCCACGGCCAGGACGACGTACGCACGAGTCTGGCCCGACCGTACGTGCTTCGCCTGTACGCCCGCCGGGCAGCCGAGGTGCTGCGCCGTGGCCTACGGGTGTGGCAGATGTCGGCGCAGGTCAACACCGTCGCGGCCGGGGTGACCCGGGCCGGGGTGGCGGTGGTCGTGCTCGGCGGCGTGTGGGCGTTGACCACCGGCCGGGTCGACGCCGCCCGGATGACCGCGATCTGGCTGCTCGCGCTCTCCCTCGGCATGACCGTCGAACACGTCAGCCGGATGGTGCCGGAGGTGCAGTACGCCCTCGGCGCGTGGGGGCGGGTCCAACTGCTCTCGGCCGCCCCGCAGGAACCCACCGGCGGTGCCGCCCCCAGCGACGGCGACCTGGTCATCCGCGACCTCACCTTCCGTTACCCGAGCACCGGCCCGGACGCCGATCGCGGCCCCGCGCTGCGTGACATCGACCTGACCTTCGTGCGGGGCCGCTCGTACGCCCTGGTCGGCCGGACCGGGTCGGGCAAGTCGACGCTGGCCAAGCTGCTCACCCGGGCGGTCGACGTGCCACCGGGGACGGTCCTGCTGAGCGGGCGCGACGTGCTCGACCTCGACGTGGAGCAGTTGCGCCGGTGGGTCGCCGTGGTGCCGCAGCGTACCGAGATCCTCGCCGGCACCCTCGCCGAGAATGTGGCGCTGTTCGACCCCGAACTGCTCGACGCCGCCGCCCGGGCCCTTGACGAGCTGGGGCTGACCAACTGGATCGCGGAGCTGCCGGCCGGGCTGAACACCCGCCTAGGCGAGGGCGGCCATGTGCTCTCGGCCGGTCAGGAGCAGTTGGTCGCCTTCGCCCGGATCCTGGTCCGTGATCCGCACGTGGTGATCCTCGACGAGGCCACCGCCCGGCTCGACCCGGTCACCGAGACCCGGGTGCAGCAGGCCACCGAGCGCCTGCTGCGCGACCGGATCGGCATCGTCATCGCCCACCGGCTGTCGTCGGTGAGCCGCTGCGACGAGGTGGTGGTGCTGGCCGACGGCGCGGTGGTCGAGGCCGCCCCGCTGGCCGAGTCGCGGCGCTTCGCCGAACTCCTCGCCGCCGGCGACGCGGGTGGTGCCGCCAGCGACGCGGGTGGTGCTGCCGGCCAGGCGGGTGGTGCTGCCGGCGACGCCGAGGTTGACCTGCTGGCCGGGTCGGGCTGGCCGCGGCCGGAACCGGTGCTGGTCGGTGCCCACCCGGCGGACGCGGCGATCGCAGCCGACTCGGGCGACCCGAGAGGTCTGCTGGTCGCAGACATCCGGGCGCCCGGTCCGCCCCAGGCAAGTGATCCGCTGGCCGACGCCGTCCGGCCGGACCCGCCGGTCGAAGCCGTCGTCGCCGCCACACCGGCGGTCGGACCCGAGCCGGTCGAGCCGGCGGAGGGCCGGGAGACCGGGGGACATGAGGTTGGCGGACCTGAGCTCGGCGGACCGCCGGTCGACGCGACGACGGGCGGCAGGGGCGATCAGCGACCCGCCTCCCGGGCACGGACCCTGCGGGAGATAGCTCGGCTCTGCCTCAACGACCCCCGGTACGGCGCGGCTGCGGTGGGCATCTTCGCCGTGCTGGCGATCCTCGGCCTGGACGGGCCGGTGCTCGCCTGGTTCTGGGCCGACGTGGTCGACGGCACCGGCGACCCCTGGCTGCCCGCCCTGGGTATCGCGGCCGGGCTGATCCTCGCCATCCCGGCGCACTACTGGACCCACCTGTGGTTTCCCGCCTGGTGGGTACGGCAGATGCTGCGGATCAGCGCGCGCCTGGTGCACGGCCAGACCGGCCCGCGCCGGGTCAGCCGGCACACCCCGGCCGAGGTGGTGGCCCAGGGCGGCGACACCGAACGGGTCGTCCAACTCGCCGACAACGTGCTCGACCAGACCGTCGGCCTGATCCTGCTGGTCGCCATGACGTTGATCACCGACAGCGTGGTGCCGGGACTGTTCTTCCTCGGCACGATGGTGCTCTCCGGGCTGGCCGCCACGGCGTTCGGGCCGAGGCTGGAGCGGGCGGCACGGGACACCGTCGCCGCCCGGGCGGCCTTCGCCACCGCCCTGGTCTCCACCCTGTCGGCGGCCCGCACGGTGAAGCTGGCCGGGGCCACCCGACCGGTGCTGACCCACCTCGCCGACCTCGACACCGTACGCAGCGAACGGCAGCGCCGGGAGATCGCCGTGCAGGTCTGGGCGCGCTCCACACCGGCGGTGGCCAGCGGGCTGTTCCCGATCGGCGTGTGGGCGTTGTTCCTGGCCGGCGGGCTCTCCGCCGGGGCAACTCTGGTCGCGGTCGCCACGCTGGGCGCGGCACGCTGGTTCGCCTGGACCACCGCCTCGTTGATCTCCCAGGTGCCGTCGGCGCGGGTGTGGACCCGGCGGACGGCGGAGATGACCGGGATCGAGGCGTACTCGGCACGGGTACCCGGGGTCGACCTGGCCGCCGGCACGGCCCCGGCCCCGACGGCGCCACCGCGTACCCCGCTACGGCGGCTGGAACTGGTCGGCTTCGGCGTCCGGCACACCGACGGCACCGTCGCCGTACGCGACGTGGACCTGACCGTGGAACGTGGTCAACTGGTCCTCGTGGTCGGACCGGTCGGTTCGGGCAAGTCGTCGCTGCTGCGGGCCCTCGCGGGCATCGCCCCGCACACCGGCCTGCTGACCTGGAACGACGAGCCGGTGACCGAGCCGGAGCTGTTCCTGCGTCCCAACCAGGTCGGCTACGTCGGTCAGTTGCCCCGGGTGCTCTCCGGCACGGTCGCCGACAACATCACCCTCGGGCATCAGGTGGACGCCGAGCACGCGGTCAGCACCGCCCAGCTCGAACACGACCTGGCCGCCACCGGCAGTGGGCTGGGTCTGCTCATCGGGCACAAGGGCACCCGGTTGTCCGGTGGGCAGCTGCAACGGCTGGCGCTGGCCCGGGCGTTGGCTCCGCGTACCGAGCTGCTGGTGGCCGACGACGTCTCCTCCGCGCTTGATGTCACCACGGAACTGGCGCTGTGGCAGGCGTTGCGGGACCGGGGCGTCACGGTGGTCGGCTCCACCTCGAAGCGGGCCGCGCTGGTACGGGCCGACCACGTGGTGGTGCTCATCGCCGGTACGGTCGCCGCCCAGGGCCCCTGGCGTGACCTGGAGCAACACTGGGGTCACCTGGCCGGCTGAGAGCGGGTCTGAGATCCGCACGGGTCCGGCTGCCCTCGGCCGTCACCGGGCAGCCGGACCCGCGGATCAGGCCGCCCGCAGGTACGGGGCCGGCCAGTTGGGCGTGGCGCCCAGCTTGGCGGCCGCCTGGTGCGGCCAGTACGGATTGCGCAGCAGCTCCCGGCCGAGCAGCACCATGTCGGCCTCGCCGTCGGCGATGATCGCCTCGGCCTGCTCCGGTTCGACGATCAGGCCGACCGCGCCGGTCGGCACCTGCGCCTCGCGGCGGACCTGAGCGGCCAGCGGCACCTGGTAGCCGCGCCCGACCGGAACCTTTGCGGATGGCGACGCCCCGCCGGAGGAGCAGTCGATCAGGTCCACCCCGGCGGCGGCGAGTTCGGCGGCGAGGGCCACGCTGTCCTCGACCGTCCAGCCGCCCGGTACCCAGTCGGTGGCCGAGATCCGGGCCAGGACCGGCACGTCCTCACCGACAGCGGCGCGCACCGCCCGAGCCACCTCCAGCGTCAGCCGCATCCGCCCGGCCCGGTCACCGCCCCAGCCGTCGGCCCGATTGTTGGTCAGTGGGGAGAGGAACTCGTGCAGCAGGTAGCCGTGTGCAGCGTGGATCTCCACGGCGGCGAAGCCGGCCGCCACCGCCCGCGTGGCGGACTCGGCGAACCCCGCGACGACATCGGCGATCCCGGTGTCGTCCAGGGCCGACGGCACCCGGTACTCCGGCACGAACGGTTCACCGGTGGGCCCGACCGGCGTCCAGCCGCCCTCGGCGTCCGGCACCCCACCCTGGCGCGGCTCCCACGGCCGGTACGTCGACGCCTTGAACCCGGCATGCGCGAGCTGCACCACGGGCACCGCGCCGTGCGCGGCCACCAGCCTGGTCACCGGCCGCCAGGCGTCGACGTGGCGGCCGGACCACAACCCGGTGTCCTGCGGGCTGATCCGGCCCTCCGGCAGCACGGCGGTCGCCTCGGTCATCACCAGGCCCGCGCCACCGATCGCCCGGGTGCCGAGATGCACCAGGTGCCAGTCGGTGGGCAGGCCGTCGGGACCGGCGCTGTACTGGCACATCGGTGCCAGCGCGATCCGGTTGGGCAGGGTGACCGTCCGCAGCGTCAGCGGCGTGAACAACGAACTCATCGCGCCATCCTCTCCCGGGTGCGCGACCTCAGCGCCGACGGCGAGCTGTGGGCTCGCGCACGGTAGGTGTCCGGTGGTCCTGCACCGACACCGTCGTGGGGTCGCGTACCGCCAACGCTCCGGCGGTGGCCAGGGCCCAGCCGACGGCAACCGTCAGCAGCAGCCGCTCCAGCACCCCGACCAGCGGACTCCGGCCGACCAGCAGCATCGCCAGACCGACCGCTCCCGCGAGTGGCAGCGACACCGCCGCCGCGACGACGCCCGTGCGCCGCAGCAGGCGTCGCGCCACCGGCGAGAAGGCGACCGCCAGCATCGCGAAGACCACCGCCGCTGTCGCGGCGATACTTGCCGCACCGTGCACCAGATCCGCCACGGTGGCCCGTTCGAACGGCGGCAGTGGGCAGCCCGCGCTGCACGTCACCGCTCCGGACAGGACCGTGCACAGACTCGCCGCCACGAGTAGCGTCACGGCGACCCGAAGTGCCGTGTCGCCGCAGTGCGGCGCACCGACCCGTAGCGCGACGGCGAGCAGCAGCAGCGCCCCGGCCAGGGTGAACACCCCGATCCGGTACGTCCAGGCATAGTCGCTGTCGACGACACCGGCCTCACTCACGTACCCGGTCAGGCCCGGTCCTGGGCCGGCGACGACGGCGAGTGTCACCGCAGCCGCGCCAGCCAGGGCGCAGAGCGCGGCGACCTGCGCGGCGCCGCGCCGCACCGACCGTCGGACCGTTGCCGGCGGCTCAGCCACGTCCGTGCGGCGTCGTCCAGCCGTGCAGGTCCGGCCCGAGTGGGACGATCCCGGTCGGGTTGATCTCGCCGTGGGTGGCGTAGTAGTGCCGCTTGATGTGGTCGAAGTCGACGGTCTCGCCGAAGCCGGGAGTCTGGAACAGGTCCCGGGCGTAGGCCCACAACACCGGCAGTTCGGTGAGTTTCTGCCGGTTGCACTTGAAATGTCCGTGGTACGCCACGTCGAAGCGGACCAGCGTGGTGAACAGGCGCACGTCCGCCTCGGTGATCGAGTCACCCATCAGGTAGCGACGGCCGGCCAACCGCTCCGACAGCGCGTCCAGCCGGGTGAACAGCGCCTCGAACGCCTCGTCGTACGCCTGCTGGGTGGTGGCGAAGCCGCATCGGTAGACGCCGTTGTTGACGTCCCGGTGGATCTCGGCCATCAGCACGTCCATCTCCGGGCGCAGCTCGACCGGGTAGAGGTCCGGCGCGTCCGGGGCGTGCAACTGCCGCCACTCGGTGGACAGGTCCAGGGTCAGTTGCGGGTAGTCGTTGGTGACCACCCGGCCGGTACGGGTGTCCACCAGCGCCGGCACGGTGACCCGGCCGGTGTAGTCCGGATCGGTGGCCAGGTACGCCTCGGAGAGGAAACCGATGCCGAGCACCGGGTCGAAGCCGTCCGGGTCGAGGGCGAACCGCCAACCGCGATCGTCCCGGATCGGGTCGACCGTGCCCAGCGAGATGGCGTCGGTCAGCCCGAGCAGGTTACGCACGATCAGTGCCCGGTGCGCCCAGGGGCAGGCCCGGCACCAGATCAGCCGGTAGCGGCCCGGCTCCAGCGGCCAGCGGTCCTGCTCGTCCGGCCCGCCACCGGGCGGTGCGGTCGAGTGCGGCGTCACCCGCCCGGTGAACCGGTTGGGTTGGCGGACGAACGCGCCGCCGTCGCTGGTTTCCGCGCTGAACTGGGCCCGAGCCATGCCCACAACCTATCGGCAGCCGCCGGGGATATCCTGGCCGTCAGTCCCCGTGGACCCGGTGGACGCGCCCCTGCACCCCTTCCCATCCCCCCGAAGGACTCGCGATGACCGTGGCATACCTGGTGGCCGGTGTCCGCACCCCGATCGGCCGGTACGCCGGTGCGCTGGCCGGCGTACGCCCCGACGATCTGGCCGCCCACGTGATCCGCGAGCTGGTCGCGAGGCATCCGTCGGTGGACTGGGCGCGTACCGACGACGTGGTGCTCGGCTGCGCCAACCAGGCCGGCGAGGACAACCGCAACGTGGCCCGGATGGCGGCGCTGCTCGGCGGGCTGCCCGAGCAGGTGCCGGGCAGCACGGTCAACCGGCTCTGCGGCTCCGGGCTGGACGCGCTGGCCACCGCCGCCCGGTCGGTCGTCGCCGGCGAGGCGGACCTGGTCGTCGCGGGCGGCGTGGAGAGCATGAGCCGGGCGCCGTTCGTCATGCCGAAGGCGACCACCGCGTTCTCCCGCTCCGCCGAGGTGTACGACACGACTATCGGTTGGCGGCTGGTGAACCCGTTGATGGAGCGGGGCTGGGGCATCGACTCGATGCCCGAGACGGCGGAGAACGTGGCCGCCGAGTACGGCGTCGACCGGGCGGCGCAGGACGAGTTCGCGTACCGCTCGCAGTTGCGGGCCGCCAAGGCCCAGGCCGACGGCCGGTTGGCCGAGGAGATCGTGCCGGTGACCGTGCCGGCGGGTCGGCGGGAGACCCGGCTGGTCGAGGTGGACGAGCATCCCCGACAGACCTCGCTGGAGAAGCTGGCCGCGCTGCCCACCCCGTTCCGCGACGGCGGCACGGTGACCGCCGGCAACTCCTCGGGCGTCAACGACGGCGCGGTGGCGCTGCTTGTCGCATCGGAGGCGGCCGTCGCCGCGTACGGTCTCACTCCGTTGGCCCGGGTGGCCGGCACGGCGGCGGCCGGCGTGCCGCCCCGGGTGATGGGCATCGGGCCGGTTCCGGCGACCCGGCGGCTGCTGGACCGGCAGGGGTTGGCGCTGGCCGACATCGACGTGATCGAGCTGAACGAGGCGTTCGCCGCCCAGTCCGTCGCGGTGCTGCGCGAACTCGGCCTGCCGGAGGACGCGGAGCACGTCAACCCCAACGGGGGCGCCATCGCCCTGGGTCACCCGCTCGGTGCCAGCGGTGCCCGGCTCGCGCTGACCGCCGCGTTGGAACTGCGCCGACGCGGCGGGCGGCGGGCGCTGGCCACCATGTGCATCGGGGTGGGGCAGGGCATCGCGCTGCTGCTGGAGGCCGCCTGAGCCGCCGGCAGCGGCGGTAGATCAGGAAAAGGCCGTTGTGGATCTCCCCCCGCGCCGCGGTCCCGCCTAGAGTGGTCAGCATCACGATCCACGGCGACGACGTGAGGTGCAACCAGTGCAGAAGCCGGACGGACTTCCCGCCGAGATCGACCTTTCCCGGCCCAGCGCGGCGCGGGTGTACGACTACTTCCTCGGCGGTGCCCACAACTTCGAGATCGATCGGCAACTGGCCGAGCAGATCGCGACCATGACGCCGAACCTGGCTGCCACCATGCGGGCCGGGCGGGAGTTCCTTCGCCGGGCGGTGCGTGCCCTGCTCGACGCCGGCATAGACCAGTTCCTGGACATCGGCTCCGGCATCCCCACGGTCGGCAATGTGCACGAGGTCGCCCAGGCCGCGAACCCGAAGGCCCGGGTGATCTACGTCGACATCGACCCGGTCGCGGTGGCGCACAGCCGGGAACTGCTCGCCGGCAACGAGTCGACCGGCGTCATCCACGCCGACCTGCGGGACCCGGAACGGATCCTGGCCGAGGCGGGCAAGCTCGACCTGCTCGACTTCGACCGGCCGCTGGGCATCCTGCTCGCCGGGGTGGTGCACTTCGTACCGGACACCGACCGTCCCGGTGACGTCCTGGCCACCCTGCGCGCGGCCGCCGCCCCCGGCAGCCACCTGGTCATCTCACACTCCACCTTCGAGGACCAGCCGCAGGAGATGCTGGACGCGCAACGACTGTCGGCGCGCACCGCGACGGAGATCACTCTCCGCTCGCGGGCCGAGATCACCGGGTTCTTCGGTGACTGGACGATCGTGGATCCCGGAGTGGTGCACATGGAGCTGTGGCGACCCGACTCGCCGTCCGACGTCACCGCCGACGGGCAGCGCTTCGGTGCCTTCGGCGGGGTCGCCCGGAACGACCGGCCCGCCGGCTGATCCGATGGCCGCCGTGGGTGCCTCCGGCGGGGACACCGTCGATCCGGCCGGCGCCCAGCGGTACGCCGCCGACTGGGCACGGGCCGTACGCCGGCTCGGTTTCGTGCCGCTGAGCGCGGCCGAGACCGAGCGGCTGCTGCTCGCGCACACCATCCGGCTGGCGGAGGTGCTGCTCTCCGCCGAGCCGCCGGCCCCGGCAGCGGAGGAGGTCGGGCGGTCACTCGTCGCCGCGCATCTCACCGAACCGGGAGTGATCGAGTGGTCGGTGCGTACGCTCGGCGAGCGGTTCCGGGCCGACGTGCTCGCCGATGCGGCCGGACGGCCGGTGTTTGACGAGCGGATCGCGGTGGTGCAGGGCGCGCTCGCGGCCGGCTTCGCCCGCGCGCTGCGGGAGCGGACCTTCGTCCAGCAGGAGGGGATCGCCCGCGCCATGTGGCAGGCGCGGGACGACGCCGAGGCGGCGCTGCGGGACAGCGAGGCCCGCTTCCGGGCGGTCTTCGACGGCGCGGCCATCGGCATCGGCATCGCCGGAGTCGACGGGACGATCATCGACGTCAACCACGCCTTCGCCGACATGCTCGGCTACTCGATCGAGGAACTGCGGCAGCTCAACGTGGCGTCACTGTTCCACGCCGACGACGCGGCCGGCATGTGGGAGTTGTACCAGGAGCTGATCGAGGGCAAGCACGAAGCGGCCCGGGTCCAGAAGCGCTACTACCGCAAGGACGGCAGCGCCGTCTGGACGGATCTGGCCGTATCGCTGATCCGCCACGACGACGGCCGGCCCCGGTTCACCGTGGCCGTGGTCGAGGACATCACCGAACGGTACGAACTCCAGCAGCGGTTGCGCTTCCAGGCGCTGCACGACCCGCTGACCGGCCTGCCGAACCGGACGCTGTTCTTCGACACGCTGGCCGGCCTGGTGGAGCAACCCGACGCGCCGGGCCGGGTCGGTGTCTGCTTCCTCGACCTGGACGGGTTCAAAGCGATAAACGACAGTCTCGGGCACGCCCTCGGCGACCGGCTGCTCGTGATGATCGCCCGACGGCTGGCCGACTGCGTGGCCGAGCAGGGCTATCTGGTCGCCCGGATGGGCGGCGACGAGTTCGTCATCCTGGTCGACGGGGTCGCCGCCATCGAGGACGTCATCGCGGTGGCCGAGTCGGCCCTGGCCGCCGTCGCCGCGCCGCTGTGCGTCGGCGACCAGCAACTCGCGGTCTCGGCGAGCATCGGCATCGTCGACTCGGCGGTCGCCGGCACCAGCGTGGTGGAGCTGATGAAGGCGGCCGACGCCACGCTCTACTGGGCGAAGGCGGAGGGCCGCGACCGGTGGGCGGTCTACGATCCTGAGCGCAGCGCCCGGGACCTCGCCCGGTCGGAGTTGACCGCCGGGCTGCCGGCGGCCCTGGACCGGGGCGAGTTCGTGCTGCACTACCAGCCGATCGTCTCCCTGCTCGACGGGCGCATGCTGGCCGTCGAGGCGCTCGTCCGCTGGCAGCATCCGCACCTGGGACTTGTCGGTCCGGACCGGTTCATCGGGCTCGCCGAGGAAACCGGCCTGATCGTCCGTCTCGGTGAGTGGGTGCTGCGGCAGGCGTGCCGCGACGCCCAGCTGTGGCACACCGAATTTCCCGACGCCAGGCTGGTGGTGAGCGTCAACCTGGCCGCCCGCCAGGCCGACCGCCCGGCGATCGTGGACACCGTGGCCGATGTGCTGGCCAGCAGCGGCCTGCCGGCGGAACTGCTGCAACTGGAGCTGACCGAGAGCGCGGTGATGGGGTCCGCCGGCGAGCCGCTGCGGACCCTGCACCGGCTCGCCGCGCTGGGCGTACGGCTGGCCGTGGACGACTTCGGCACCGGGTACTCGAATCTGGCGTACCTGCGCCGGCTGCCGATCACCTGTCTGAAGTTGGCGGGCCCGTTCGTGGAGGGAATCCGGGGCACCGAGCCGGCCGATGCCGACCACCGCGACGAACGCATCGTCGACGCGCTGGTGCGGCTGGCCCACGCGTTGGAACTGTGGGTCACCGCGGAGGCGGTCGAGACCGAAGCGCAGGCGGAGCGGCTGCGGGCGTTGCGGTGCGACACCGCGCAGGGCCGGCTGTTCGGCCCACCGGGTCCGGCGGAGACGGTGGTGGCCCGGTTGCGTGGCGACGGACCGCGATGATCAGACCGTGACCGTTCCGGGTACGAACGTGGCCCGTGGATCAGGGTCGAGGCGAGCGGATGGGGAGTCGACGTGGGGCTGACGGAGACCGGGACGGCGGTGTCGGTCGTCGCCGCGCTGGCCATCCTCGCCGGGTTGGCCGGGGTGGTGGTGCCCGGTCTGCCGGCGCTGCCGCTGTGCTGGGGCGGCGTACTGGTGTGGAGCCTGTTCGGCGATGCCGGGACCGGCCGGTGGCTGGTGCTCGCCGCCGCCACGCTGGTCGCCGTGGCCGGCACCGTGGTCAAGTACGCCTGGCCCGGCCGGAACCTCAAGCGGGCCGGGGTGCCCACCACTTCGCTGCTGGCCGGCGCGGTGCTCGGCCTGGTCGGCTTCTTCGTCATCCCCGTGGTCGGGCTGGTCATCGGCTTCGTCGGCGGGATCTTCGTGATGGAGAGGCTGCGGCTGGGGGACACCCGGCTGGCCTGGCCGGCGACGAAGCAGGCGGTGGCCGCCGCCGGACTGTCGATGCTCGTGGAGTTCCTCTCCGGCATGGTGATCGGTGCCCTCTGGGTGGCCGGCCTGGTGATGGCTTGAGCGATCGTGGCACGGTGCTGACCGAAGCGGCGCGGGGCGGAGTCGGGGTAGGGCGCGACGCCGTACCCGAGAGAGAGGTGACGCTTCCCCGCGCCGCCGCGGCGGCCGGGCCGTTCCGAGGGCCCGGTGGTCGGCCCGTCGCGATCGGGCCTGGTCACAAGCCCAAGGATGGGCTACGCCGGCACCGCCGGCAACGCAATTGCGGCCCTGACGCTGCTAGCTGCCGTCGCTTGCGGTGAGGCGGCTCGGGTCCAACACGACGATGGTGTTGGGCTCGACCCGGATGGCGCCCGTGCCGACGAGGACCTGTAGCGCACGGTTGACGGTCACCCGGGACAGACCGATCTCCTCACCGAGTCCCTGCTGCGCTCCCGGCAGGGTGATCCGGCTGCCCCGCGTACGCATGGATTCGGCGACCCAGGCGGCGACCCGCGTGACGGGCTGCGGCGCGGCGCGGCGGACCTGCGCCCGGCGGTCGCGGTGCACCTGGTCGGACAGGTGGCGTAGTACGTGGTCGCGGAGCGCCGGAACCTGGTCGATGAGATCTCGCAGGAGAACCGCCGGCAGCAGGCGGATCCGGCAGGCGGTCGACGCGGTCCAGGTCGCCGTGTGCGATCCGCCGCCGAGAACGGCGGCCTTGTCGATCACGCATGGGCCGGTCACCGTCACGAATCGGACCCGCGAGCCGTGGCTGGTGTCGTAGCCCGCCGAGAGCGTTCCGCGGATCACCACGACGAGGTGTCGGGCCGGCTCGCCGACGCGGGCGGCGGTGGCGCCCCGGGGAAGGTCGCGGGGCGGACACTTGGTGGCGAGCCACGCCAGGCGTGCCTCGTCGAGCATCGAGAACAGCGGCACCGCCGCCAGTTCGACCTGGTCCATCTCGCGGAGCGTATCGCGGGATACAGCCGTACGACCCGTCTGGTCCTTACGCTCCTCGCCATGATCTGTGTGGAACTCTCCTTCACCGACGAGCCTGCCCGGCTGGCGGCCCGACCGGTGCACCGGGACCGCCTGCGGGCGCTGTACGAGCAGGGCGCGCTGCTCCTCGCCGGCCCCTGGGACGGCGACTCCGGTGCGTTGCTGGTCTTCACCGGCGACCGGGCGGAGGTCGACCGGCTCATGGCCGAGGATCCCTACTTCACCACCGCCGGTGTCGAGGTTGTGGCGGTGCGCGGATGGCGACCGGTCGTCGGTCCCTGACGGTTTGGCGGGGGATCGGATCGGGGTACCGGCGGAGCGTCTTATTGACGGTGATCGGCTCGGCCGGTAGACCTTGGTGATGGAGGCTCGCGGATGAGAACGCCGCCGCTCACGTTGGAACAACTGCGGGTCGCCGTCGCCGAGGGCGAGATCGACACGGTGGCGCTGGCCCTGGTCGACATGCAGGGCCGGTTGCAGGGCAAACGGTTCCACGCCCCGTACTTCCTCGACCAGGTCGTCGGACACGGCAGCGAGGGATGCAACTACCTGCTCGCCGTCGACGTGGACATGAACACCGTCGACGGGTACGCGATGTCGAGCTGGGAACGCGGCTACGGCGACTTCGCGATGAAGCCGGACTTCGGCACCCTGCGCCGGGTGCCGTGGCAGCCCGGCACCGCCCTGCTCCTGGCCGACCTGGAGTGGCTTGACGGTGCCGGTCCGGTGATCGCCTCGCCACGGCAGATCCTGCGCCGGCAGTTGGATCGGCTGGCCGCGCACGGGTTGACCGCGTACGCCGGCACCGAGCTGGAGTTCGTGCTGTTCCGTGACTCGTACGAACAGGCGTGGCGGCGCGGCTACCGGGAGCTGACCCCGGCCAACCAGTACAACGTGGACTATTCGCTGCTCGGTACCGCCCGGGTGGAGCCGCTGCTGCGCCGGATCCGCACCGAGATGGCCGGCGCGGGGCTGGTGCCGGAGAGCGCGAAAGGTGAGTGCAACCTCGGCCAGCACGAGATCGCCTTCCGCTACGACGAGGCGGTCGCCTGCGCCGACCATCACGTCATCTACAAGAACGGGGCGAAGGAGATCGCCGCCCAGGAAGGCATGTCGATCACCTTCATGGCGAAGCCGAACGAGCGGGAGGGCAACTCCTGCCACATCCACTTCTCGCTGCGGGACGCCTCCGGCGGCTCGGCGATGCTGGGTGACGGGCCGGCGCACCTGAGCCGGACCGGTGAGCGGGTGCTCGCCGGGCTGCTCGCCACGATGCGCGAGATGAGCCTGTTCTTCGCGCCGAACATCAACTCCTACAAGCGTTACCAGCCGGGCTCCTTCGCGCCGACCGCACTGCGGTGGGGCACCGACAACCGCACCTGCGCGCTGCGGTTGGTGGGGCACGGTCAGGGGATGCGGGTGGAGAACCGGGTGCCGGGTGCCGACGTCAACCCGTACCTGGCGATCGCGGCCCTGGTGGCGGGCGCGCTGCACGGCATCGAGAACGAGTTGGATCTGGGCGAGGAGTGCACCGGCAACGCGTACGACGACCCGGGCGCCGAACGCGTCCCCGGTACCCTTCGCGACGCTCTATCCCTCTGGGAAGGCTCGACGGTGGCCCGCGACGCCTTCGGCGAGGAGGTGGTCGCCCACTACGCCAACATGGGCCGCGTCGAGCTGGCCGCCTTCGACGCCGCCGTCACCGACTGGGAACTGACCCGTGGCTTCGAACGCCTCTGACCGCCAACCACCCCACCTTCTCCGCGATCTTGCACTTTTGGTCCCTGGATTGTGGTGCTATGTCGAGTTTGTCCCGACAAGAAGTGCAAGATCGCGAGGAGTGGGTGGGTGAGGGTGGGTGGGTGAGGTCTGGGATCCGGCTCGTGGGGTGGTGTTGCGGGAGGTTGGGGAGAGCTCCGTCGGGGAGGTGGATGCGGCGGTTGAGCGGGCGGGGCGGGCGTTCGAGCGGTGGCGGCAGGTGAGCGCGGGGGACCGGGGGCGGCTGTTGCGGCGGTTCGCGGCGGTGGTGGACGAGCACCTGGAGGAGTTGGCGCGGCTGGAGGTGGCCAACGCCGGTCACACCATCGGCAACGCCCGCTGGGAAGCCGGCAACGTGCGGGACGTGCTGGACTACTACGCGGGAGCGCCGGAACGGCTCACCGGTCGGCAGATTCCGGTGCCGGGCGGGCTGGACGTCACCTTTCACGAACCGCTCGGGGTGGTCGGGGTGATCGTGCCGTGGAACTTCCCCATGCCCATCGCCGCCTGGGGTTTCGCGCCCGCGCTCGCCGCCGGCAACACGGTGGTGCTCAAGCCCGCCGAACTGACGCCGTTGACCGCGATGCGGCTGGCCGAGTTGGCGGACCAGGCGGGTCTGCCCGAGGGAGTTTTCACAGTGCTGCCCGGGCGGGGCGAGGTGGTCGGTGAACGGTTCGTCAGCCACCCGGCCGTACGCAAGATCTGCTTCACCGGCTCCACCGAGGTCGGCACCCGGATCATGGCCGGCTGCGCGAACCAGGTGAAGCGGCTGACCCTGGAACTGGGCGGCAAGTCGGCGAACCTGATCTTCGCTGACTCCGACCTGGAGCGGGCCGCCGCCAGTGCGCCGTACGCCGTCTTCGACAACGCCGGTCAGGACTGCTGTGCCCGGTCCCGACTGTTGGTGCAGCGCGGGGTGTACGACAGCTTCCTCGAACTGCTCGAACCAGCGGTGCGCACCTTCCGGGTGGGTGATCCGGCCGACGAGAGCACCGAGATGGGACCGCTGATCTCGGCCGCGCAGCGGGACCGGGTCGCCGGCTACGTCGACGGCTCGCGGGTGGCGTTCACCGGTTCGCGGCCCGACGGCCCCGGGTACTGGCACGCACCGACCGTGCTGCTCGCCGACTCTCCGGGCGACCGTCACTGGCGGGAGGAGATCTTCGGCCCGGTCGTCTCGGTGCTTCCGTTCGACGACGAGGCCGACGCCGTCCGGCTGGCCAACGACACCGAGTACGGTCTCTCCGGCTCGATCTGGACCCGCGACGTGGGCCGGGCACTGCGGGTGGCCCGGGCCGTGGAGGCCGGCAACCTGAGCGTCAACTCCCACTCCTCGGTGCGGTACTGGACACCCTTCGGCGGGATGAAGCGTTCCGGTCTGGGTCGGGAACTGGGGCCGGACGCCCTGCACGCGTTCACCGACGTCAAGAACGTCTTCGTCAATACGGAGGAGTGAGCATGCCGGGACGGTTGCAGGACCGGGTGGCCGTGGTGACCGGGGCGGCCAGCGGTATCGGGCTGGCCACCGTCCGGCGGTTCGCCGCCGAGGGTGCCCGGGTGGTCTGCGTCGACGTGGACACCGAGGCCGGTCAGCGGGCCGCCGACGAGGTGGGCGGGAGTTTCGTCGCGGCGGACGTGGCCGACGAGCCGGCGGTACGCGGCCTCTTCGACGGGGTGGTCGAGCGGTACGGGCGGGTGGACATCGCGTTCAACAACGCCGGTATCTCGCCACCTGAGGACGACTCCATCCTGGAGACCGGGCTGGACGCCTGGGAACGGGTGCTTCGGGTCAACACGACGAGCGTCTACCTGTGTTGTAAGCACGTCATCCCGCACATGCGCCGACAGGGCCGAGGTTCCATCATCAACACCGCCTCCTTCGTGGCGTTGATGGGCGCGGCGACGTCACAGATTGCGTACACCGCGAGCAAGGGCGGTGTGTTGGCGCTCACCAGGGAACTGGGCGTGCAGTTCGCCCGGGAGGGCATCCGGGTCAACGCCCTCTGCCCGGGACCGGTGGCCACGCCGTTGCTGCGTGAGCTGTTCGCGGCCGATCCGGAGCGGGCCGCCCGCCGGCTGGTGCACGTGCCGATGGGTCGATTCGGTGAACCGACCGAGATCGCCGCTGCGGTGGCCTTCCTGGCCAGCGACGACGCCTCGTTCATGACCGCCGCGCAGTTCATGGTCGACGGGGGGATCACCGGCGCGTACGTCACCCCGCTGTGATCTCACTTACACCGATCACGAGCGATCGCGGTCGGCCGGGGTCGCCACCGACGCTCACCTGGAGCTGAACAGCGTCCGAACCGCCGTATGCGTTACGTTGCTGATCCGTCTGGGTAGAGAGCGGTCAGGGCATTTGGTGATCGGGAGCGGCGTGGACACGGCCGGGGAGGCTGCATGAACTCGGCCCAGGGGGGCGTGGACGGTAGTCAGCCGTCCGCAGCGGAAAGTGGAACGTCTCCGCTGCTCGCGGCGGCATTCGCGGGTGGCGGTGAGATGGGCGCACTGTTGCGCGACCGCGACTGGTCGGCCAACCCGCTCGGTCCACCGGACCGTTGGCCTGTTTCGCTCGGCAACGCCCTCAGCACGATGCTCGCCTCCAAGGCGCAGATCGCCATGTTCTGGGGCGAGGACCTACGCGCCTTCTACAACGACGCGTACCGGCCCACCATCGGCGACAAGCATCCCGCTGTGCTCGGCGAGCCGGCCCGGGAGCACTGGGCGGAGACGTGGGACGTGCTGGGGCCGCTGCTGACCGACGTGCTGCACGGCGGCGAGGCGTACCAGGCCCGGGACCATCACTTTCTGCTCGATCGGCACGGCTTCGTGGAGGACGTCTACTTCGACGTCTCGTACGATCCGATCCGCGACGCGAACGGTGCGATCAGCGGGGTGCTCTGCATCTGTAGCGAGACCACCGGGCGGGTGCTCAGCGAACGCCGGCTGCGCGCGCTGGCCGAACTCGGCTCGGAACTGGCCGATCCGGTCGACACCGAGGAACTTGGCCAGGTCGCGGCGGCGGTGCTCGACCGGCATCGGGCCGACGTCCCATTCGGGCTGCTCTACCTGCGTGACGGTGAAGGACATCCGCGCCTGGCCGGGGCCAGCGGTGCGGTGACCGTCACGGTCGATCCGTCCGCCCGGCTGATGGAGCTGGCCGCGACCGGCGCGAGTGCGGTGGTGTCCACCGCCGATCTGCTCGGCCAGGTCCCGCCCGATGCCGCCGACGAGGCGGTGGTGCTCCCGATCAGCGCGACAAACGAACCGGTCGGGGTGCTGGTGCTGGGAGTGGCCCGGCGGCTGCCGCTGACCGAGGATTACCGCACCTTCTTCGAGCTGGTCGCCGCGCAGATCTCCCGGGCGGTCGGCAAGCAGCGGGCGTACGAGCAGGAACGGGCCAGGGCCGCCGAGCTGGCCGCCCTGGACCTGGCCAAGACCAACTTCTTCGCCAACGTGAGCCACGAGTTCCGTACGCCACTGACCCTGGTGCTGGGCCCGTTGGAGGACATGCTCGCCGACCCGAGGCTCAGCGAGGACCACACGCGGCGGCTGACCGTGATGCACCGCAACGCGTTGCGGCTGCTGAAGCTGGTCAACACGGTGCTCGACTTCTCGCGGCTGGAGTCCGGGCGGCTGGTGGCGCACTACGAGCCCACCGACCTGGCCGACTACACCTCCCGGGTGGCCAGCACGTTCCGCTCCGCCACCGAGCGCGCCGGGCTGCGACTGGTGGTGGACTGTCCGCCGTTGGCGGAGCCGGTCTTCGTCGACCCGGACATGTGGGAGAAGATCGTCCTCAACCTGGTCTCCAACGCCCTGAAGTTCACCTTCGAGGGAGAGATCAGCATCCGGGTCCGTACGGTAGGCGGTGCAGCCCAACTGGAGGTCTCCGACACCGGGGTGGGCATCGAAGCGCAGGAACTTCCGCACGTTTTCGAGCGGTTCCACCGGGTGCCGGGGGTGCGCTCCCGCAGCCATGAGGGCACCGGGATCGGCCTGGCCCTGGTGCGGGAACTGGTCGAGATGCACGGCGGACGGGTCAGCGCCACGAGCCGGATCGACGCCGGCAGCACCTTCGTGGTCACCATCCCGTTCGGGTCCGGGCACCTGCCGGCCGACCGGGTGGCCGACGCCGATCACACCGAGCGGGAGCCGCGGCAGGCCCCGCTCTTCGTCGCCGAGACCGCTCAGTGGACCGCCGGTCCGCTCGCTGCCGCGTCCCGCCCGACACCGGCCGACGCCCCGACCGCGCTCGACGGTGACGCCTCGGCGGAACGGATGCGGCCCCTCACCGCCGGGTCCGCCGGCCGCGTGCTCGTCGTCGACGACAACCCTGACCTGCGCGAACACGTCACCCAGTTGCTCGTGCCCACCTGGGAGGTGCGCACCGCCGCCGACGGGGTGGAGGCGCTGCGCCTCGCCACCGAAGGTGCCTTCGACCTGGTGCTGACCGACGTGATGATGCCCCGCCTGGACGGCTTCGGCCTGGTCGCCGCGCTGCGCGCGGACCCGCGTACCCGGTACGTACCGATCGTGCTGCTTTCCGCCCGCGCCGGTTCCGCTGAGGAGGTGGCCGGGTTGTCGGTGGGTGCCGACGACTACCTCACCAAGCCCTTCTCCGGGCAGGAGCTGATCGCCCGGGTCCGCGCCAACATGGCCCTCGGTCAGCTGCGTAACCAGATCATCCGCCGGCTGCGTGCCCTCGCGGACGCGGCGGTCGCGGTCAACACCGCCCGATCCACCGCCGACGTGCTCCAGGTCGCCGCCCGCCATGCGTTGAGTCTCGCCGAGGCCGTCCGGGTGGCGGTCTCCGCCGGCGGCGCGCGCTACGAGGCCGACGCCGGTGGAGCCAGCAGCGCCGAGCCGTCCTTCGTCCTGCCGTTGACCGGAGTGGCCGACCAGCCGCTCGGCGAGCTGCGGGTGTGGCATCCGGCCGCCGAGAGCGCCGACGCCGACGAGGCCGCGTTGACCCAGCTCGCCCGCCTGGTCGGGGCGCGCATGGAGAACGCCCAGCTCTACGAGGCCGAGCACCGCATCGCCACCACCCTCCAGCACAGCCTGCTGCCCCGCACCCTGCCCCAGTTGCCCGGTGCCGTGGTGGCCAGCCGCTACCTGCCCGGCAGCGCGGACGTCGAGGTGGGCGGCGACTGGTACGACGTGGTGGCCCGGGACGACGACGAACTCGTGTTGATCATCGGTGACGTGGTCGGCAAGGGTGTGCCGGCGGCGGCGGCCATGGGCCAGCTACGCAACGCGCTGCGCGCGTACGTGCTGGAGGGTTTCGAGCCCGGCGAGTCGTTGACCCGACTCAACCGGCTGGTGGGCTCCACCGAGTCACGCTCGTTCGCGACGGTCTTCTGTCTGTGGTTCAGCCCCCGGACGGGTCGGCTGCGTTACGCCAGCGCCGGTCACCCGTCGCCCCTGCTGATCCGGGGCGACGACGTGGCGTTCCTGCACGGCCGGGCGCTCGGGCCGCCGGTAGGTGCCATCGCGGGCACCGAGTACGAGACCGTCCCCGGCGAGCTGCGGGCCGGTGACCGGCTGCTGCTCTACACCGACGGCCTGATCGAGGACCGACAGGTCGGCATCGACGAATCGCTGGCCCTGCTGCGCGCCGACGCGGCCCGCTCCGGTGAGCACGTGGCCGATCTGATCGACGCGGTGGTGGCGCGGGTCGCCGGCCGGCCCCGACGGGACGACGTCGCGGTCCTGGCCCTGGAGGCGGTCGAACTCAACCGGTTCGCGCTGCGGCTGCCCGCCGACCCGACCCGGCTCAGTGTGCTGCGCAAGCGGCTGGAGGACTTCCTGGTCGCCCACCGGGTGGGCGAGACGGACCTGTTCGACCTGACCGTGGCGGTTTCCGAGGCGGCGGCGAACGCCATCGAGCACCCGGTCGACCCGGCGGAGCCGGTGATCGAGATTGAGGTGCGGGTCGAGGACCGTACGGTGGTGGCGACGGTGGCTGACCGCGGGCGGTGGCGGGAGTCGACCGGATCTGGTTTCCGGGGTCGCGGGCTGTCGCTGATCCGGGCACTGGGGGATCTCTCGGTCGAGCACACCCCTGAGGGGACACGGGTCACCCTGCGCCGGGAGCTGAGCGAGTAGTTGAGCGCCGGTCGGGCGGCTCAGGCCGGGTGCAGCCAGGGCTGAGTCCCCAGACCGGCGATCTCCAACACCCGACTGACCTGTCGGGACGGCAGCACCGTCAACGCGTCCGGGTAGTGGCCGGCGAGCCGGACCACCGCGTGGATGGCCGCCGAGTCGAAGAAGGTGACTGCCCGCAGGTCGAGTGTCACCCGGCCGGCTGGCTCCCGCAGCACCGTATCGAGCATGGTGTCGGCGGTCGCCATGTCGACCTCGCCGGTGACCACCACGCTCAGGTGATCACCGTCGGTCTCCGCGTTGGCAGAGAAGATGGGAGGTGCGCCCCCTTGATCCACGCAGACACCTTGACACAGTGCTTGTGGTAGGGCAACAACCGCACGCAGCGGCCGGTGGTGGGGGTCACTGCGCGGGCGGCGATAGGCTTGCGTCATGACCGTCCGTGCGCCGCTGACCCCCGGCACGCTCTCCCCGTGGCGGCCGGTGCCCGCCCACATCGCCCGCCCGGAATACGTCGGCAAGAAGGCCCCCCGGCCCTGGCAGGGGTCGCACGTGCAGACCCCGGAAACCATCGAGAAGATGCGGCTGGCGGGGCGGATCGCTGCCCAGGCGGTGCAGTTGGCGGGGGAGCACTGCAAGCCCGGCGTGACCACCGACGAGATCGACCGGGTGGTGCACGACTTCCTCATCGACCACGGTGCCTACCCGTCGACCCTGGGCTACCGGGGCTTTCCGAAGTCCTGCTGCACCAGCCTCAACGAGGTGATCTGCCACGGCATCCCCGACTCGACCACGCTTGTCGACGGCGACATCATCAACGTCGACGTCACCGCGTACATCGGTGGGGTGCACGGCGACACGGACGCGACGTTCTGCGTCGGCGAGGTAGCCGAGGAGAACCGGCTGCTGGTCGAGCGGACCCACGAGGCGATGATGCGGGGGATCCGGGCGGTCGCCCCGGGCCGGCAGATCAACGTGATCGGCCGGGTCATCGAGTCGTACGCGAAGCGTTTCGGCTACGGCGTGGTCCGCGACTTCACCGGTCACGGCATCGGCGAGGCCTTCCACAGCGGGCTCTACGTGCCGCACTACGACAGCCCGCGCCCGACCGACGTGATGGAGCCGGGAATGACCTTCACCGTCGAGCCGATGATCACGCTCGGCACCTACCAGTACGACCTGTGGGACGACGGCTGGACGGTGGTCACCAAGGACCGCAGGTGGACCGCCCAGTTCGAGCACACCGTGCTGGTGACCGAGGACGGCCACGAGATCCTGACGCTGCCGTGACCGAAACCCCTGCGGCGCTGCGTGAGCACCATCACGCCGACGTGTCCGGCGGCTGGCTGCGCCCGGCCGTGTTCGGGGCGATGGACGGCCTGGTCACCAACATCGCCCTGATCGCCGGTGTCGGCGGCGGTGGTGTCTCGCCCCGCACCATCGTGCTCACCGGCACCGCCGGCCTGGTGGCCGGTGCCATCTCGATGGCGCTCGGCGAGTACACAAGCGTGCGGTCGGCCAACGAGCAGATCGCCGCCGAGGTGGCCAAGGAACGACGGGAGCTGGAGCGCCACCCGGAGGCCGAGGCCCGCGAGCTGGCCGACCTGTGGATCGCCCGGGGCCTGCCGGAAGACCTCGCCGTCCAGGTCGCCGAGGCGGTACGCCGTCACCCGGAGCAGGCGCTGCGGATGCACGTGCAGGAGGAGTTGGGCGTCAACCCGGACGAGCAACCCAACCCGTGGGCGGCGGCGCTCTCGTCGTTCCTCTGCTTCTCCGTGGGCGCGTTGGTGCCGCTGCTGCCGTACCTGTTCGGGGCGACCAGCCTGGCCCTGGCCCTGGCGTTCGGCGGGCTCGGGCTCTTCGTCGCCGGTGCGGTCGTCTCCCGGTTCACCAACCGCCGGTGGTGGACCGGCGGGCTGCGCCAACTGCTGCTCGGTGGTGCCGCAGCGGTGGCGACATACCTGATCGGCGCGCTGATCGGGGTGTCGGGCGGCCTCGGCTGAGTCAGCCGTCGAGCAGGTCGTCGATGGTGCCGTCGACCGGGCGGCCACGGGCGGTGAGCTCCGCCGACTGGCGGGCCAGCACCGCACCCACCTCGGTCATGTCCGCCCCGGCCAGCCCGGTCCGCCGTACCGCGTCGCCCGGATCCCGGAAGTAGGTGCGGCTGAGTAGTCCACTGACCGTGGCCGCGCCGAGCCGGGCCTCGCCGAGCATCAGCAGGGCCTGGTCCGTCTCGTACCACTCGGCCAGCCGGGCGGCTCGGGCGTGCGCGGCGCTGCCCCTGTACCACGCCCTGCGGGCGGCCGAGGTGAACTCGGCCGGGCGCGCCCGGGCCAGTCGGCCGAGGTGCTCGTCGCGCAGGGTGGCCAGCCATCCGGTGGGGTCGTGCAGGGCCCGGGTGGTCACGTAGCGGTCGGCGGTCAGCGGCCACCGGCTGGTCAACTGCCGGGCCTGGCGCAGCCGCTCCTCGGCGGCCACGACGGTCAGGTCGACGAGTACGCCGTCCACCCGGCGGGTCGCCGCCGGTGGGCCGGTGCCGGGCCGGTAGGTGACCACCAGCATCCCGACCTCACTGTCGCCACCGCCGTCGTCGTCGCCGTGGGCCAGCGGACCGTGGACCGCGACCGCGAGCACCTCGGCCGGGAACCGCCGCCGGATGACCGCGGCGACCCGTTCGGCCATGTCCCATCGGGGATCGTCCCGGTGTTCCTGGACACCGTCCACGCCACCCACCCCGCGTTCGCGCCACCCACAGCGACCTGTCGGTCACGCACACCCTAACGCCTGTGTCGGGGCGCTCGGCCGAGCCGCGACGGGGGTCAGGTGCGGCGGGTGTCGTCGGGCACCAGCCGGAAGATTCGGATCTCCCGGCCACCGGCCCGCTCCACGTACGTCTCGTAGGCCGGCCACTCGTCGACAAGCAGTCGCCACAGCCGGTCGCGTTCGGCACCCGTGGCCACCTCGGCGCGTACCGGGATCCGGCGACCCTTGACGTCCACCTCGGCCCTCGGCTCGGCGAGCAGGTTCAGCGACCACGCCGGCTGGTGGGCCTGGCCCCAGTTCGACCCGACGACCACGTACCCGTCGCCGTCGGGCACGTAGAGCAGCGGGTTACTGCGCGGCCGACCAGACTTACGACCGGTCGTGGTGATCACCAGCGACGGGGCGAGCCCGAGGGCGACCACCCGGCCCCGGGTCAGCCGCCCGACGGCCCGGTCGACGGGTACCAGCAACCGGACCGTGGCACCGAACCAGCGGTACCGACCGACCCGGCGGGTGAGGCTTCCCAGCACGGACATCCGCACAGTCTGCGGTGTCGGGTACCGGTCAGTCCAGACGGCGTTCCACAGGTAGCCGGGACCGGGTGAACAGCGCCGCGCCGAGCATCGCCACCAGCGGTACCGCCACCAGCACAGCCAGGGTGAGCCAGGGCATCACCAGCGGGTAGGGCGGTTCGATCGGCCAGCTGTCGGCGTACCTCCGGTTGGTGAAGGCCAGCACGATCAGGGCCGAGGCGAGTCCGGCGACGATGCCCAACGTCGAGCCGAGCACCGCGATCAGGCCGGCCTGGCAGAGCGACAGCAGACGGCGTACGCCTGGTCCCGCTCCGACCGCGGCGAGGGTGGACAGGTCGGCTCGTCCCTCGGCGGCTGCCAGACCGGTGGCGATGCCGGCGGCCCCGACGGTGACCACGGCGGAGACCGCCGCCAGCAAGAGCAGCAGCGGCCGGGTGTCGTTGTGGTCCTGATTCCGCTCCACCGCGACTCCCGCGGAGCCGAGCGGGCGAAGTGCGGCGGCCAGTTCGTCCTGCCGCTGCTGGTCCGGTGGCTGCTGGGCGTCCAACGCCCAGCCGACCTGCCGGGTCGTGAGCCCGAGTCGGTCGGCGGCGGTGGGGGAGAGCACCAGCCAGTGCTCACCGAGCCCGGTGTGCAGCGCGTGTCCGGGCACGGTGACGCTGTCCGCCGGCCGCTTCTCGTCGCCGTGCTCGACCCGGAGATCCAGGCGGTCGTCGCGCAGGAAGCGGGCGTCGGTGACCACTGCGCCGCCCGAGTGCAGCGTGGCCGTGGCGGCCTCGACCTCGGCCGGTGCGACCCCGGTGAGCAGCCGCAGCGTGGTGCCGTCGTCCACGGCGACCCGCAGGTACGGGCTCTGGAGCTCGTCGTCGCCGAGTTGGCAGCGGGGGTCGGCGCGGGCCCGCAGCTGGTCGGCCGCGCTGAGTGGCTCGTACGGCTGCCAGGGGCAGACGCGCTCGGCCGGTATGGTCGCGGTGATCGTGCAGGCGTAGAAGTCCGGCGAGCAGCCGGCCGCCACCAGCGGGGCGATCGTGTCGGCACCGAGCAGTTCCCGGGCCGGGCGGCTGATCTCGTCGAGGGTGGGTGGCCGGTCCGACGCGGGATCGCCGCCGGTGGTGACCAGCACGGTGCGTTCCGGCAGCAGCGCCCGGTTCCGCTGGTCGGTGCGGGCGTCGTCGCTGGCCAGGAAAAGGCCGAGGGCGACGCTGCCGGCGACCGCGGCCATCACGGCGGAGATGGCCGGCGCGGCCGACGCCCGGTTGCGGCTGGCGTCGCGTACGGCGATCCGGGGGGCCAGCGGGAGGAACCGGCCGAGCCGGGCCAGCAGGCCCACCAGCGTCGGGGTGGCGAACACCAGTCCCAGCTCGCCCAGGACCAACCCGGCGAGGATGACCGGCTGCGAGGTGACGACCGCGCCGATCGCGGCCACGACGGTCCCCCCGGCGGCCAGCGCGACGCCGATGGCGAGCCACCGGCGTCGGTGCGCGGGCGGGGTGCGCCGACCGGCGAGCCCGGCCACCACGTCCTGCCGGGCGGCCGTCCACGCCGGTGCCAGCGCGGCCAGGACCCCGGCCAGCACCGCGACCAGCGCGATCACGACCAGGGCCGCGGGCCAGACGCGGTATCCGCCGAACCGCTGCGAGAAGATGAACTCCTCGACCAGGGGCCGGCCGGCGGTGGCGGCCGTCACGCCGAGCGCGATCCCGGCCACGGCACCGACCCCACCCAGCACCACGCCGTCGGCGAGCACCACTCGGCGCAGTTGCACGGCATCGCCACCGGCGACCGCCACCAGAGCCAGTTCCCGTCGCCGACGGCGTACTCCCACGGCGAACGCCGGCCCGACCAGCAGCACCACTTCGAGCAGGCCGAGTCCGCCGACGAGCACGCCGGTGCTGACCGCCTCCACGTTCATTCCGCTCATTCGCGAGCCGACGTACTGGGTCAGCTGTCCGGGCGGCGCGGGGACGCGGGCGGCTACCACGATGCCGTTGTGGTTGAGCTGCCGGAAGACGTCGTCGGTGAGCGGGCCGGACAGATCGGCCAGGAAGACCTCGTCGGGGTTGGTCTCCGGAGGCGCTCCGGCGGGGTGCAGGATGACCATCGCGGTCAGTCGCTCGGGGAGTTCGGCCACGCCGACGACCGTCCAGGTGCGGCTGCCGTCTCCGGCGGCGATCCGGTCCCCGAGGTCGACACCGAGGCTGCGTCGGGCGGCCAGGTTCACTGCGATCTCGTCGGCGGTGGCCGGTGCCCGGCCCCGGTGGATCCGGGCGAGGCCGCGCCCGAGCGGGTCGGTCAGGTCGATCGCGGTGGCAGCGATGTCGTCGCGGATCCGGTCACCCTGCCAGGCGCTGAACGGCACCCAGCGACGTATCGGCAGCACCCGGCTGCCCTCGGGTAGCAGCGCGGCGACGTGCTCGGCGCTGACCGGGGCGGTGAGCGGCTGGTCCCGGTCTCCGGAGGTCCAGCCGCTGCCGTCGGAGCTCTGCTCGACCGGGCCGCGCCCGACCACCCGAAGTTCCGCGTCGGCGCTGCCGAGCCGACGATCCAACTCCTCGCCCGGGGTCAGCTGGGCCATGTCGACGCTGACCGCGACGAAGCTCAACGCCAGCACCGGCAGGACGATCATCGCTAGCACCAGGGTGGTACGCCCACGGGCCCGTCTCGCCTCGCGGCGTGCGATGCGTAGCGCGGCCCGCCACGACCCGAGCGCCTCGGCCAGCCGTGCACCGCTGGTCAGCCGGGACGGCCGATCGTTCACCGGCCGCTACCGCTGAGCAGGGCCTCCACGCCGGCCAGCGGGGCCGTCGAGTCGACCGTCACGCCGTCGCGCAGGAAGACCACCCGATCGGCCCAGGCGGCATGGCGCGCCTCGTGGGTCACCAGCACCCCGGCGGCCCCCGCGTCGACCCGGCGACGCAGCAACCGCAGCACCGCCTCCCCGGTCTGCGAGTCCAGCGCACCTGTCGGCTCGTCGGCCAGCACGAGGCGCCGCTGACCGACCAACGCCCGAGCGATGGCGACGCGTTGCTGCTGGCCACCGGAGAGCTGGTCCGGGAACCGGTCACCCAGCTCCGACAGACCCACCTCGGTCAGTGCGTCGAGCGCCAGCCGGCGGGCCGCCCGTACCCCGGTGCCGTCCAGTTCGAGGGGGAGAGCGACGTTCTCCACGGCGGTCAGGCTGCCGATGAGGTTGAGGTTCTGGAAGATGTACCCGATGCGGCGGCGGCGCAGCCTGGCCAGCCCACGCCGATCCAGGGCGTGCAGCGGCTGCCCCTCGACGTGCACCTCACCGGCGGTCGGGCTGTCCAGCCCGCCGGCCAGGGTGAGCAGGGTGGACTTACCGGAACCGGAAGGGCCCATCACAGCGACCAGTTCGCCGGGGCGTACGGCCAGGCTCACTCCGCGCAGGGCGTGCACGGCCGCCGGGCCGCTGCCGTGGGTGCGGTGCACGTCACGCAGGTCGAGTACGGTGTCGCCGGCTGATCGGGTACCGGCTCCGTCCGAGGTGGTGGAGTCGGAGGCGGCCGGGGGGTCGGGGGCGGCTGGCTTGCGTCCCCCGGGGGCGGTCACCGTCGTGCCTCCTCACCACTGTGGCCCACCGCCTCGGAGAGGGGCGCTGGGCCGGCGGCCGGGGGGCGGTGCCGTACCAGGCTGCTCTCGCAGTGGTCGAGCCAGCGCACCTCGGCCTCAGCCTGGAACACCATCGCGTCCAGCACCAGCCGCCACGGCAGATCCTCCGGACGGTCGCTGGAGTACTTGAGCCGGGTCAACTCCTGCAACGTTCGCATGGTGGCCGTCCGTTGCGTCTGGACCACCGAACGGACATCCACTCCGGGGGTGGTCAACGCCAGCGCCAGCTTGATCGCCAACTCGTCGCGCGGGCGGTCGCTGCGGCTGATCGGGGTGGCGAACCACAGGGCCAGGTCGGCCCGCCCGGCGTCGGTGATCTCGTACGGCCGTTGTCCGGCTTCGCTCTCCGGCAGCGACCTGACCAGACCGTCCCGCTCCAACCGCGACAAGGTGGTGTAGACCTGCCCGATGTTCAGCGGCCAGGTGGCGCCGGTCGACTCCTCGAAGGCGGCCCTGAGCTGATAGCCGTACATCTGCCCGCGTTCGAGCAGGGCGAGCAGGCCGTGGCGGATGGACATGGACCGGAGTATGCATACCTGGTATGCCGACCCGCAACCGGCGCGGACGTGAGCTGGCCTACGCCCGGTGCGTCAGGCGGGCCCGGCTCAGCCGGGGCGGCCCGGGAACGGCACGGTCAACGGGGTGATCCCCGCGCTGCGCCGCCAGCGGGTCGCCCGTACCGCGTACTCCACCAGGGCGGCCAGGGCGCGCTCCCGCTCGGCGCCGGAGCTGACCGGTAGCGCCGCGCGCCAGAAGGCCGCGGTGCGTTCCTCCACCTGCACGGCGAGGCGCAGCGCGCTGGCCCGGTCGATCACCGGGAAGGGCAACGCGTATCCGGCCTGATCCGGCGGGACGTTGCCGCCGCCGCTGCTCAGCTGCACCACCAGGGCGTCCCGGCGGGCCCGGTGGGATGCCTCCGCCTCCACCGCGGCCTTGCGTTCGGCGCCGCTGAGTCGTACCCCGACGGGGCCGTAGGCCCAGATGGCGGCGTACTCGGCGGTGAGGGCGCTGGCGAGCGCCTCGGCGGATTCGCTGATGATTCGCCCGCCACGCTCGCTCATCGCAGCGCCTCCAGGTGGGTCGCGCGGGCGGCGGCGATCGAGCCGAGCAGCGCGGCGCGCTCGGCGGGCGCTGCCGCGCAGGCCCGGATCGCCGCCTCCCGGCCGGCGCGCTCGGATTTCCGTAGCTCGGCCAGCGCGGCCGAGCGATCCGTCGGCGGCGTGGCCGACGGGGCCGCCGTGGGCGTGGCGGAGGTGGTCGCCACACCGGTCAGCCCGGCCAGTTCTGCGGCGTGGGCCTCGTGTGACTCGGCAAGCGGGAGCAGCCGGGCGGCCAGATCGGGATGGGTGGTGGCGGCGGCGCGCAGTCCCGCCGCGAGCCGCCGCGATTCGTCCAGCAGCGGCGTGAGCGGATCGGGCTGCGGCGGTGGCTCGTCGCGGTCGAGCAGGCCGCAACCGGTCAGCGGAGCGGCGGCCCCGCCGAGCGCCAGCAGCGCACCGGCCCGCAGGAGGCCGCGGCGGGAAAGCTCGGACGATTCGTCCTGCCAAGTCGTTCTGCCCATCGCCACCGGACAAGTCAACACCATCGGCGTGACGGGTGTCCGGCGGTGGCGTCGGTGCGCCGCCCGGGCCGTCGTCCGGGCGGCGCGTTACGCTCTGCGCAGCCACCGGCGCGTCCGCACCGGTGGCGTGCCGGCATGGCGTCGGCGAGCAGCGGAAGGGTACTTCGGATGACGCAGCGTGGCCGTGCCACCAGGACGACGGGGCGACCCCGCGGTGGCCAGGCTGCACGCGCGGGCCAGACCTCCCGTGGTGACCTCGCCGCCCGCCGCGAGCGGCTGCGTTCGGTGATCGCGCCCGTGGTGCAGGCCGCCGGCTACGACCTGGAGGACCTCACCGTCTCCCGAGCCGGCCGCCGGCACGTGGTGCGGGTGATCGTCGATGCCGACGGTGGGATCAACCTGGACGCGGTGGCCGACGTGTCGCGCGCGGTCTCCACCGCCCTGGACGCGGCCGAGGAGAGCGGCGGCGACATCGTCGCGGGCGAGTACCAACTCGAGGTCAGCTCGCCGGGCGTGGACCGCCCGTTGACGCTGCCCCGGCACTGGCGCCGCAACGTGGGGCGGCTGGTCCGGGTGACCGTGCGTGGCAACACGCCGTCCGGGCAGCCCGGCGGTGACCGGCAGGTCACCGGGCGGGTGGTAGACGCCGACACCGAGCGGGTTGTGCTGGAGACCGACACGGACCGCGCGGAGTGGGCCTACGCCGATCTCGGTCCGGGCCGGGTACAGGTCGAGTTCACCCGCCTCGACGAGCTGGCCGAATCAGAAGACGTCGACGACGATGACGATGTGGAGGACGAGGAGAGGTGAACATCGACCTCGCGGCGCTGCGCGCACTGGAGCGCGAGCGGGAGATCCCGTTCGACACGATCCTCGCGGCGATCGAGACCGCGCTGCTGACCGCGTACCGGCACACCGAGGGTGCTCAGACGCACGCCCGGGTGGAGATCGACCGGAAGACCGGCGCGGCACTTGTCTACGCCCAGGAGCTGGGCACCGAGGGCACCGTGGAGCGGGAGTGGGACGACACCCCGCACGACTTCGGCCGGATCGCCGCCATGACCGCCAAGCAGGTGATCCTCCAGCGGCTGCGGGAGGCCACCGACGAGGTGCACTTCGGTGAGTACGTCGGCCGCGACGGTGACCTGGTCACCGGGGTGGTGCAGGCGCACGAGGCACGGGCCGAGAAGGGCATCGTCACCGTCGACCTGGGCAAGCTGGAGGGGGTGCTGCCGCAGTCGGAGCAGGTGCCCGGCGAGCGGTACACCCACGGCGAGCGGATCCGTTGCGTGGTGGTGCACGTGGCCAAGGGAATGCGTGGTCCCCAGATCACGCTGTCCCGTACGCACCCGAACCTGGTGAAGAAGCTCTTCGCTCTGGAGGTGCCGGAGATCGCCGACGGCACTGTCGAGATCGGCGCGATCGCCCGCGAGGCGGGTCATCGTACGAAGATCGCGGTCCGTTCGACCGCTGCCGGGGTGAACGCCAAGGGCGCCTGCATCGGTCCGATGGGTCAGCGGGTCCGGGCGGTGATGAGTGAACTCCACGGAGAGAAGATCGACATCATCGACTGGTCGGACGACCCGGCGACCTTTGTCGGTAACGCGCTCTCCCCGGCCAAGGCGCTCCGCGTCGAGGTGGTCGACCTGGCCAACCGGGCCGCGCGGGTGACGGTGCCGGATTTCCAGCTGTCGCTCGCGATCGGGCGGGAGGGGCAGAATGCCCGACTTGCTGCCCGACTGACCGGTTGGCGGATCGACATTCGCTCCGACGCCGAACAGGCCAACCCCGCCGCGCAATCCGAAGCTGATCACGTCCGGGAACCGGGCGGAGCGGTGTCGGGTAGCTAGGGGTAGACTTTCACCAGTGGCACGACGCGCGCTGCCGGAGCGCACCTGTGTGGGTTGTCGACGGCGCGCACCGTCCAGTGAATTGCTGCGGATTGTCGCGATTGGCGACGAGGCTGGTTTCAGCCTCCGACCTGATCCGGCCCGCAGGCTGCCGGGTCGGGGAGCGAACATGCACCCGGATCCGGCCTGCTTCGCGCAGGCAGTGCGGCGTCGTGCCTTCGGGCGCGCGCTGCGCATCGCCGGGGTTCCGGATGACGGGGCCCTCGCGGAGCACCTGACGCGTCAACCACCACGTCCGGTCACCCGACCGGACGAGGGCCGCTAGCAAGGTAGGACGACCGACATGAGCACACGATGAAGTCCCAGAAATGATCAGGCTTCAAGTGCACGAGTGAGGTCGCTGCGGGTGCTGCCCGCACGACCTCGGAGTGAGGAGTGCAGTGGCAGGTAAGGCCCGCGTACACGAGCTTGCAAAAGAGCTCGGGGTCGAAAGCAAGACCGTACTCGCCAAGCTCAAGGAGATGGGCGAGTTCGTCAAGTCCGCGTCGAGCACCGTAGAGGCGCCTGTCGCCCGACGGCTGCGCAGCGCGTTCGTCGCCTCGGGTGGGCCCGGTGCCCCGGCGGCCGCGCCGCCGGCCGCACCGGCTCCGACGGCGGCAGCACCGACCCCGTCGCCGACCCCCGGCGAGCCTCGGGTCACCGCCAAGCCGACGCCGCCACGGCGTCCGGCGGTGCCCGGGCCGAAGCCGAAGGGTCCGGTGCCCGGTCCGCCGCCAGCGGCGGCCCCGGTCGCCAAGCCGGCGAGTGCTCACGACATTGAGGTGGCCGCCGCCGAGGCGCGCGCCGCCGCGTTGAAGGCTGAGCAGGAGGCCGCGGTCAAGGCCGCCCAGGCCGCCCGCCAGCAGCAGCGGGACAACGTCCGCCGGGAGCCCCCGGCCGACGGTGGTGCCCGTCCGGGTCCTCGACCCGGTCCCGGCACGATGCCGCCCCGCCCGGGTTCTCCGGCCGCGGGTCGTCCCGGTGCCACCAACCCGGGTCCGGGTGGCCGGCAGGGTCGCCCGCCGGCGCGTGGCGCCGGTAACAACCCCTTCGGTATCCAGGGCAGCCAGCAGCAGCGGCCACCGGCCGCCGGTGCCGGTGGTTCCCGTCCCAGCCCGGCCTCGATGCCGCCGCGGCCCAGCCCGGCCTCGATGCCGCCGCGGCCCAGCCCGGCCTCCATGCCGAGCCAGCGTCCGGGTCGTCCCGGTGGCCCGGGTGCCGGTCGTCCCGGCGGCGGTGCCGGTCGTCCGGGCGGCGGCGGTGGCGGTGGCTACCGCGGTGGTCCGGGTGGCGGCGGTGGCGGTGGCTACCGTGGCGGTCCGGGTGGCGGCGGTGGCGGTGGCTACCGTGGCGGTCCGGGTGGCGGCGGTGGCGGTGGATTCCGCCCGGGTGCGCCGGCCGGTGGCGGCGGTCGTCCCGGTGGCGGCGGCCGTGGTCGTGGCGGTGGTGCCGCGGGCGCCTTCGGGCGTCCGGGTGGCAAGCCCACCCGTGGTCGCAAGTCCAAGAAGCAGCGCAGACAGGAGTTCGACAACCTGTCGGCCCCGACCATGAGCTCGGGCGCTCCCCGGGGTCAGGGGCAGACGGTTCGGCTCTCCCGCGGCGCCTCGCTGTCGGACTTCGCCGACAAGATCAACGCCAACCCGGGTTCGTTGGTCCAGGAGATGTTCAACCTGGGCGAGATGGTCACCGCGACCCAGTCGTGCTCCGACGACACGCTGCTGCTGCTGGGCGAGCACCTCGGCTTCAACGTGCAGATCGTCAGCCCGGAGGACGAGGACCGCGAGCTGCTCGCGCAGTTCAACATCGACCTCGACGCCGAGGTCGCGGAGGACCGCCTGGTCAGCCGGGCTCCGGTGGTGACCGTCATGGGTCACGTCGACCACGGTAAGACCAAGCTGCTCGACGCGATCCGTAAGGCGAACGTCGTCGCCGGTGAGGCCGGAGGCATCACCCAGCACATCGGTGCCTACCAGGTCCACGTGCCGCACGAGGGCGAGGACCGCGCGGTGACCTTCATCGACACCCCGGGTCACGAGGCGTTCACCGCCATGCGTGCCCGTGGTGCCCAGGTGACGGACATCGTGATCCTGGTGGTCGCGGCCGACGACGGTGTCATGCCGCAGACCATCGAGGCGCTGAACCACGCCAAGGCGGCCGAGGTGCCGATCGTGGTCGCGGTCAACAAGGTCGACAAGCCGGAGGCGAACCCGGACAAGGTCCGCCAGCAGCTGACCGAGTACGGCCTGGTCGCCGAGGAGTACGGCGGCGAGACCATGTTCGTCAACGTGGCCGCGAAGCCCGGCACCGGCATCGAGGAACTGCTCGAAGCGGTGCTGCTCACCGCCGACGCGTCGCTGGAGCTGACCGCTCCGACCGACGGGCCGGCGCAGGGTGTGGCCATCGAGGCGCACCTGGACAAGGGCCGTGGTGCGGTCGCGACGGTGCTGGTGCAGAAGGGCACCCTGCGGGCGGGCGACTCGATCGTCGCCGGTGGGGCGCACGGCCGGGTCCGGGCGATGCTCGACGAGAACGGCAACCAGGTCACCGAGGCGGGTCCGGCGCGTCCGGTCATGGTCCTCGGTCTGACCGCGGTGCCGGGGGCGGGCGACACCTTCCTCGCTGCGGCGGACGACCGCACGGTGCGGCAGATCGCCGAGCAGCGGCAGGCCCGTCGCCGGGCGGCGGCCTTCGCCAACTCCCGTGGCCGGGCCACCCTCGAGACGCTCATGGAGCAGCTCAAGGAGGGCGAGAAGACGTCGCTCAACCTCATCCTCAAGGGTGACGTCTCCGGTTCGGTGGAGGCCCTGGAGGACGCGCTGTTCAACCTCGACATTCCCGAGGAGGTTCAGCTCAAGGTCCTCGACCGGGGCGTCGGCGCGATCACCGAGAGCAACATCATGCTCGCGAGCGCGTCGTCCGAGCCGGTCACGATCATCGGCTTCAACGTGCGGGCCTCCAACAAGGTCCGCGAGATGGCCGACCGCGAGGGCGTGGAGATCCGGTACTACACGGTCATCTACCAGGCCATCGAGGAGATCGAGGCGGCGCTCAAGGGCCTGCTCAAGCCGGAGTACGAGGAGGTCGAGCTCGGCACTGCGGAGATCCGCGACGTGTTCCGCTCGTCCAAGATCGGCAACATCTCCGGTTGCATCGTCCGGTCGGGTGTCATCCGACGGAACGCGAAGGCGCGCCTGCTGCGTGACGGCACGGTCGTGGCGGACAACCTCACGATCAGCTCGCTCAAGCGGTTCAAGGACGACGCGACGGAGGTCCGGGAGGGCTTCGAGTGTGGTCTGACTCTGGGTGGTTACAACAACGTCCAGGTCGGCGACGTGATCGAGACCTTCGAGATGCGGGAAAAGGTTCGCGCCTGATCCTGCGGTGACGCACTGATCAAGGGGTTTACGCCGGCCGGCGTAAACCCCTTGATCATGCGGGGTGGGGTGCGGGTAGTGTCCCCAGACGATGTACACCGCAACCGCAGTATTCGACCTGCTGCTGCCGGGGGACTCCCGGTCGCTGAAGGCCAAGAGGTCGTACGTGCGGCCGATCGTCGCGGCGCTCCGCCGGTTCGACGTGTCGGCCGCCGAGGTGGGGGCGCTCGACCTGCACGGGCGAGCGGAGATAGGAGTGGCGGTGGTGGCCGCCGAGGCGGCACATGCCGGTGAGGTGCTCGACTCGTGCGAGCGTCTGATGGCCAGCCGTCCGGAGGTCGAACTGCTGTCGGTGCGTCGTCGGTGGTACGGCGACGACGACTGACCCGGTTGGCCGCCGCCCCGCACGCCGGGGCGGACGGCGCGGGTAGGGTTCGAGTGTTGGGGTCGGTGCGGGCTCCGGTGACGCCGGCGTCGCCGGCCCCGGCCGGTGGCGGGACGCCGTGGAGGTGGCGGAGATGACGGATGCGGCCAAGGTACGCCGGCACGCGGAGCGGGTGCGCGAACTGGTCGCGTCGGTGGTGCGGAGTCAGATCAAGGATCCCCGACTCGGCATGATCACCATCACCGACGCCCGGATCACCGCCGACCTGCGGGATGCCACGGTCTTCTACACCGTGCTCGGCGACGCGGCGGCCCAGGCGGGCACCGCCGCCGCGCTGGACAGCGCCAAGGGCATGCTGCGCAGCACGGTCGGCAAGGCGCTCGGGCTGCGTCACTCGCCGACGCTGACCTTCGTTCTGGACGACGTCCAGGATCAGGTCAAGCACATCGACGACCTGCTCGCCGCGGCCCGCAACGCGGACGCCGAGGTGCAGCGCCTGGCGGCGAGGGCCGAGTACGCCGGTGAGGCGCAGCCGTACCGCCTCGACGAGGACGATGACGAGGGCGGCGCCGACGACGAGGACGAGCCCGACGGCACGGCCGACGATGCCCGGGGCGGGGACCGTCGGTGACCGCCTCCGGTGGCGCCGTGACCGAGCCGGATCCCGCCGTGCGGCGTCAGCCCGGCCCCGGCCGGGTCGGTCCGGCTGCCGACGGTCAGCCGGCACCGTCGACGCCCGCCACCGGTCCGCACGGCCCGGGCGACCCGGCCGGGCCGAGTCCCTCCGCGACGGCACCCGTCGGGCCGACCGAGGCCGACTGGGCCGCCGCGGTGGCGGCGATCCGCCAGCTGCCCGCCGACGGTCGGGTGCTGCTGATCTGCCACGTCAACCCGGACGGCGACGCGCTGGGCAGCATGCTCGGCTTCGCACTCGGGCTGCGGCGACTCGGCGTACGCCGGTTGCAGGCCACCTTCCCCGGTCCGCCGGAGGTGCCCGAGCCGCTGTCCGGTCTGCCCGGTTTGGAGCTGCTGGTGCCCGAGGCCGAGGTGGAACCCGAGCCGGACCTGGTCATCTGCTTCGACGCGGCGAGCGAGTCGCGGCTCGGTGAGCTGGCCGACCGGTTGACCGGGAAGGGCACCGCGTTGGTGCTCGACCATCACGCCTCGAATCGCGGCTTCGGCGATGTGAACCTGGTCGACCCGGCGGCGGCGGCGACCTCCGTGCTCGCCGAGCAGCTACTGGACCGCCTCGGCGTGCCGCTGGACGCCGGCATCGCCGAATGTCTGTACGTGGCGCTGAGCACCGATACCGGATCGTTCCGGTTCGACGCGACCACCCCGGCGGTGCACGAGATGGCGGCCCGGCTGTTGGCGACCGGGATCCGTCCGGGTGACATCTCGCGGCGGGTGTTCGACAGCCGGCCGTTCGGCGCGGTACGGCTCTTCGGTGAGGTGCTCGGGCGAGCCCGGCTGGAGCCCGGTGAGGCCGGCGGGCAGGGCCTGGTCTGGACGTACGCGACCCTGGACGACCTGGCCCGCCATGAGCAGCGGCCATACGTGCTGGAGGCACTCATCGATCCGGTGCGCTGCACCGCGGAGGCCGACGTGAGTTGCGTGGTCAAGCAGACCGCGCCGGCCGTCTGGGCGGTCTCCCTGCGCAGCAAGGGTGCGACGGACGTGAGCCGGGTGGCCGTTGCGCTGGGCGGCGGTGGGCACCGGCTGGCCGCCGGTTTCACCGGCCGTGGCACCGTGGACGAGGTCATCGAGCAGATCAGGAGCCAGTTGCGGGCGTACGCCCCGAGGAGCGGCACCGACCAGCAGGGGTGATTTCAGGGTCAGCTCCGGGGCGTCGGCGCTTCGGCACCTGGACAGGGCGGGGAGAATCGGATGATGGAGCAGCCCCACGATCTCACCGTCGACGCCCCTCGCACCTGGGAGCGGCCGGTCGTCTGCGTACCGGTGCTTGTCGCTCTCTCCCTGGTGGGCGGCCGCTTCTCGTCCTTCTCGACCGAGGCGAACGTCTATGTCTTCGGTGCCGGCGGGGTGCTGATCTGGCTCGGCCTGACCAAGCGGGTGCAGGCCCGTCCGGCACCTGACCGGTTGCCACCCGGCGTGGTCTGGTGGGCGCTGCCGGTGGCGGTCTTCGGGATCTTCGAGGGGGTCACCTTCATCGCGGCGGCCGGTGACGACTTCCCCACCTTCTCCCTCCTGGCCGATCCGCTGCTGGAGGACCGCCTGGTCCGTTCGGCGGCCTGGTTGGTGTGGCTGTCGGCGTTCTGGGGGCTGGTGCGGCGATGATGCGGGCCTTGGCGATCGGCGGTTTCCTGCTCGGGATGGCGCTGTTCGGGCTGGTCGAGTGGCTGGCCCGACGGGAGGGCTCGAAGATCCCGACCCTCGGCGAACTCTGCGCGTACGTCATGCGATACGAGGTCGGTCCGGTACCGGTGGGCCGGATCGGGCTGTTCGGCTTCTGGTGGTGGGTCGGCTGGCACTTCCTGGCTCGTTGACCGGGACTCGACCCGTCCAGATTGCGGGAACAGCGCGCACCATGTGGACCTGAACGATAACTTGGGAAACGGCTGGCGTCGCTTTCGGCGCAGGTCAGGGGCGGAGCCATACCCGGTGCCGCTCCACTCCAGGGTTGACCGACCCGGGCCATCAGGCCGCCCATCCGCCGCTCCGGCGACCCCGGTACCGGCTTTCGGGCGACAGTCGTAGCACCGCCCGTGACGCGCCGCCGCGCTCGGTGACGCGTGCCCTGGAAGGGGTTCACCATGGCCGCCAAGCCCAAGCCCGAGACCACTGACGAGGCCCGTGAGCAGGCCCGTCGCGCCCTGCAGACCTCCATGGACACCCGTCAGTGACGGTGTTCGACCGGCGGTGACGCCCCGCCGCCGATGCGTACGGCGTCACCGCCGGTCCGCTCGTGCTTCCGGGTCGTCGGGCTGGACCGGCGCCATCCCCGGGTGATGGTCGCCAGGGGTAAGTGGTGCGCCGGCTTGCCCCCCTTACTTCTCACGTGCCACCATCGGCGGCGATGAGCCAGCCGACAATTGCCACCGGCCGGGTCGCGTCGCCGCGCCGAATCGCCGCGCTCGCCCTGCCCGCCCTCGTGGTGCTCGCCGCCGAGCCGCTCTACGTGCTCGTTGACACCGCGGTTGTCGGCCACCTGGGTCGGGTGCCGCTGGCGGCGGTGGCCGTGGGCGGCACCGTGATGACCCTCACCGCCTGGCTGGGGACCGTGGTCGCGTACGGCACGACCGGCCGCGCGGCCCGTCGGTTCGGTGCCGGGGACCGCGCCGCAGCGGTGGCCGAGGGGGTCCAGGCCTCCTGGTCGGCCCTTGGTGTGGGCCTGGCGGTCGTCGTCGGCATGCAGTTCGGCGGTGGTGCCCTGGCCGGCGCGCTGGCCGGCGGTGGTGACGTGGCCGTGGCCGCCGCCGAGTGGCTGCGCATCGCCGCGTTCGGCGCACCCGGGTTGCTGCTCGCCGCCGCCGGCAACGGCTGGCTGCGGGGTGTACAGGACACCCGGCGGCCGCTGCTCTTCGTGGTCGGCCCCAATGTGCTCTCCGCGGTGCTCTGTCCGGTGCTGGTCTACCCGGTGGGCCTGGGGCTGATCGGCTCGGCGGTGGCGAACGTGATCGCGCAGACCCTCTCCGGCGCTCTCTTCGCCGCCGCCCTGGTGGCCGAGCGGGTGGCGCTGCGCCCGCGTCCCCGGATCATCGGCCAGCAACTGGTGCTCAGCCGGGACCTGCTGATTCGCGGGGTGGCCTTCCAGGCCAGCTTCCTGTCCGCCACGGCCGTGGCCGCCCGGTTCGGTGCCGCCACGGTCGGTGCCCACCAGATCGCCGTACAGCTCTGGTTCTTCGCGGCGCTGGTGCTCGATGCGCTGGCCATCGCCGCGCAGGCGCTGGTCGGGGCGGCGCTCGGCGGTGGTGACGACGCGACGGCCCGGGCGCTGGCCCGCCGGATCGGCCGGCTGGGCGCAATCTGCGGTACGGCGTTCGCGGTGCTCGCGGCGGCCGGCGCCGGCGTGGTGCCCACCTGGTTCAGCTCGGATCGGGCGGTACACGAGCAGGCGCTGGTGGCCTGGCCCTGGTTCGCCGCGATGCTGCCGCTGGCCGGGGTGGTGTTCGCCCTCGACGGGGTGCTGATCGGCGCGGGTGACATCCGCTATCTGCGCAACCTCACCATGGCCGGTGCGCTCGGCGGGTTCGTGCCGGCGATCTGGCTGGCGTACGCCCTCGACCTTGGTCTCGGTGGCATCTGGGCCGGGCTGATGCTGTTCACCGTGATCCGCCTGATCGGGCTGCTGCTGCGGCTGCGCAGCGGTGCCTGGGCGGTGACCGGCGCGGTACGCGGCGAGGAGCGTCTACCCGCCTGATAAGACCTGGCCGTAGAGCGCGTAGATGACGAGCACCAGCGCCAGGCTCGCCACGAAGGCGGCCAGCATGGCGACGATCTTCACGGTGTTCGGGTAGCGCTCGCGCAGGCGCCGCCGTCCCTGCCAGGCCCACCAGCGTCGCCGGACCGCCGCGGCGCCGGGCAGGGCGGCCAGACCTTCGGCGAACCGGACACCCAACGTGCGCCGCGCCGGTGGTGGATTCAGCATCCAGTCCGGCAGCGCGCTGGGCTGGTCGGGCGTACGCAGGCGGACCCCTTCGTCGGGCCGGCGCGTTCGATCGGGACCGCGGTCCGTGGTCATCTCGTTCTCCCCGTGGCCTGCCGGCGCGGCACTCACCGTCGCCGATGGGTCCATCGTGTCAGGGGAGTCCAAGCCCGAACATCCGGTTTTCCGGCGGCTGTCCGGTGCTCGGGCCGGCGCGCCGATCTGGCAGGCTTGCACGTCGTGAGCACAGACGGCCTGATCGTGGTGGACAAGTCCGGCGGCATGACCTCGCACGACGTGGTCGCCCGGATCCGCCGGCTCGCTCGGACCCGGCGCGTCGGTCACGGTGGCACGCTCGATCCGATGGCCACCGGGGTGCTGGTGATCGGGGTGGGCCGGGCCACCAGGCTGCTGACCTACGTGATCGGTGCGGACAAGAGCTACGCGGCGACCATCCGGCTGGGCCAGGCCACGGTCACCGACGACGCGGAGGGTGACGTGATCGCCACCACGCCCGCCGGAATGCTCACCGACGAGGCGGTCCGGAGCGTGCTGGCCGGGATGACCGGGGAGATCGACCAGGTGCCGAGCGCGGTGAGCGCCATCAAGATCAACGGGCAGCGGGCGTACAAGCGGGTCCGTGAGGGCGAGAGCGTCGACCTGCCGGCCCGGCGGGTCACCGTCTCCCGGCTCGACGTGCTGGCGATCCGACGTGATCGGCCCGACGTGGTCGACGTCGATGTCGATGTGGCCTGCTCGACCGGAACGTACATCCGGGCGATCGCCCGCGACGCGGGCCTGGCGCTCGGGGTCGGCGGTCACCTGACCGCGCTGCGTCGTACCGCCGTGGGTGGGTTCACCCTGGCGGAGGCCGTCACCCTCGACGAACTGGAGCGTCGCGCGCCGGACGTGGTGGGGCTGCCGCTCGCGCCCGCCGCCGACCGGTTCTTCCCCCGCCGGGACGCCACCGCCGAGGAGGCGAAGGTGCTCTCCCACGGCGGTCCGCTCGACCCGGTCGGCCACACCGGGCCGTACGCGGTCTTCGATCCGGCCGGTGGGCTGATCGCTATCGTCAGCGAGCGGGCCGGCCGGGCCCGCGCGGAGATCGTGCTCGCCCCGGCCTGACGCCGGGTGCCCGACGGCCGACCGCCGACGGTCGGGGCCAACGACAGCGGAGGAGCAGCATGCAGCGGTGGCGGGGGTACGACGCGGTGCCCGGTGGCTGGGGACGGTCGGTCGTCACCATCGGCGTCTTCGACGGTGTGCACAAGGGGCACCAGGCGACCATCGGGCATGCCGTGGCCCGTGCCCGTGAACTCGGCGTGCAGTCGGTGGTGGTCACCTTCGACCCGCACCCGTCCGAGGTCGTGCGGCCGGGTTCGCATCCGGCCGTGTTGACCGAGCCGTCCCGCAAGGCGGAGCTGATCGAGGCCCTCGGGGCGGACGTGCTCTGTGTGATCCCGTTCACGCCCGAGCTCTCCCGGTTGTCGGCCGAGGCGTTCGTGCACGACGTGCTGGTGGAGCACCTGCACGCCGCGCTCGTGGTGGTGGGCGAGAACTTCCGGTTCGGCCACCGGGCCGCCGGTGACGTGGCGCTGCTGGAGCGACTCGGTCGCACCTTCGGCTTCGCCGTCGAGGGAGCGCCGTTGGTCGCCGCGGCCGGCACGGTCTTCTCCTCGACGTACATCAGATCCTGCGTCGACGCGGGCGACGTGACCGCGGCGGCCGACGCGCTGGGCCGCCCGCACCGGCTGGAGGGTGTGGTGGTCCGCGGTGACCAGCGTGGGCGGGAACTCGGCTACCCGACCGCGAACCTGCTCTGCCACCGGCACGCGGCGGTCCCGGCCGACGGCGTCTACGCCGCCCGGATGATCCGTCGGGGGCGACGGCAGCCACTCGCCGCCGCCGTGTCGATCGGTACGAACCCGACCTTCTCCGGCCGGGAGCGCCGGGTCGAGGCGTACGTGCTCGACTTCGACGGCGACCTCTACGGCGAGCGGCTGGCGCTCGACTTCGTGGCGCATCTGCGCGGGCAGACCCGCTTCGATTCGGTCGAGCCGCTGATCGCCCAGATCGCCCAGGACGTCGAGCGGACCCGCCGGGTGCTGGGCTGACCCGTCACCGACCCGCCCGTGGCCCTTGACCGGCCCGGTCGGGTGGGTGCTGGTAGGCTGGCTGAGACGTCGGCTGACCGACGTGGGGCCTCGCCTGCCTGCTCGACGCCGCGGGTGCGAGGACCGTCCGTCACCGGTGCCGTAGCCCGGCCCGACGGACCGCATCGAGACAACCCACCAGAACAGGGAGAACATGGCGCTCGACCAGCAGGCAAAGGCCAAGATCCGCGAGGAGTACGCGACCGCCGAGGGTGACACCGGGTCGCCCGAGGTGCAGGTCGCGGTCCTCACCAAGCGGATCGCCGATCTCACCGAGCACCTGAAGGTGCACAAGCACGACCACCACAGCCGCCGTGGGCTGCTGCTGCTGGTCGGCCGTCGCCGCCGGTTGCTCAACTACGTTCAGAAGAAGGACATCAACCGCTACCGGTCGCTCATCGAGCGGCTCGGCCTGCGCCGGTGACGTGACGGGGGAGTGGCCCACCAGGTCACTCCCCCGTCGGCGTCCCAACCGAGAAACGGGCCACGACCACCCAGACAAGGGAGTGTCGGCGTACCGGTCTCCGGTAGTGGCCTCCGGGCACCCTGGCATCCCGCCGGCGGTCCCGGGCGCTTCGATCGAAGACCGGCCGTCCGTACAGCTCCCGCGTCGTGGCCCCCGATGCGAAGGAGCATTGAAACAGCATGACCGAGACCAAACTCGGCACCGAAACCCGCACCGCCGTGATCGACAACGGGTCGTTCGGCACCCGTGAGATCACCTTCTCGACCGGCCGGCTGGCCCGACAGGCCGCCGGGTCCGTCACGGCCCAGCTCGGCGAGACTGTCGTCCTCTCCGCCACCACCGCCGGCAAGCAGCCGAAGGAGCAGTTCGACTTCTTCCCGCTGACCGTCGACGTCGAGGAGCGGATGTACGCCGCGGGCCGCATCCCCGGCTCGTTCTTCCGCCGCGAGGGTCGGCCCAGCGAGGACGCCATCCTCACCTGCCGACTGATCGACCGGCCGCTGCGCCCGTCGTTCGTCAAGGGCCTGCGCAACGAGGTCCAGGTCGTCGAGACGATCCTCGCGCTCGACCCGCAGCACCCGTACGACGTGGTCGCGATCAACGCCGCGTCGATGTCGACCAAGCTGTCCGGCCTGCCGTTCTCCGGCCCGATCGGGGCCACCCGGATGGCCCACGTGGACGGCCAGTGGGTCGCCTTCCCGACCCACGAGGAGCTGGCCCGGGCCACCTTCGACATGGTGGTGGCCGGCCGGTCCCTGCCCGACGGCGACGTCGCGATCATGATGGTCGAGGCGGAGGCCACCGAGCACACCGTGAAGCTGGTCGCCGGCGGGGCGCCCGCACCGACCGAGGAGGTCGTGGCCAGCGGCCTGGAGGCCGCCAAGCCCGCCATCCGCGAGCTGTGCCGGGCACAGAGCGAGCTGGCCGAGGTCGCCGCCAAGCCGGTCGCCGAGTTCCCGGTCTTCCTGGACTACCAGGACGACGCGTACGACGCGGTCGCCGAACTGGCCCGCGCCGACGTCGCCGAGGCCCTGCAGATCGCCGGCAAGGCCGACCGCGAGGGGGCCCTGGACGCGATCAAGCTGCGCGTGCAGGAGGAACTCGGCTCCCGCTTCGAGGGCCGGGAGAAGGAGCTCTCCGCCGCCTTCCGTTCGCTGACCAAGTCCGAGGTGCGTAGCCGGGTGCTGCGCGAGCAGGTCCGCATCGACGGTCGGGGTCCGCGTGACATCCGTCCGCTGAGCGCCGAGGTGGGCGTGCTGCCCCGGGTGCACGGCTCGGCGCTGTTCGAGCGCGGCGAGACCCAGATCCTCGGCGTCACCACGCTCAACATGCTGCGCATGGAGCAGGCGCTGGACACCCTCTCCCCGGAGAAGTCCAAGCGCTACATGCACAACTACAACTTCCCGCCGTACTCCACCGGTGAGACCGGCCGGGTCGGCTCGCCGAAGCGCCGCGAGATCGGGCACGGTGCCCTCGCTGAGCGGGCACTGATCCCGGTGCTGCCCTCGCGGGAGGAGTTCCCGTACGCCATCCGGCAGGTCTCCGAGGCGCTCGGCTCCAACGGCTCCACCTCGATGGGCTCGGTCTGCGCCTCGACGCTGGGCCTGCTCAGCGCCGGTGTGCCGCTGAAGGCGCCGGTCGCCGGCATCGCCATGGGCCTCATCTCCGACGAGGTCGACGGCAAGACTCAGTACGTCACCCTCACCGACATCCTCGGTGCCGAGGACGCCTTCGGTGACATGGACTTCAAGGTCGCCGGCACCCGCGACTTCGTCACCGCGTTGCAGCTCGACACCAAGCTCGACGGCATCCCGTCCGACGTGCTGGCCGCCGCGCTCCAGCAGGCGCACGAGGCGCGGCAGACCATCCTCGACGTGATGCAGCGGGCGATCGAGGCGCCGGCCGAGATGTCCGACTACGCGCCGCGGGTCACCACGGTCAAGATTCCGGTCGACAAGATCGGCATGGTGATCGGCCCGAAGGGTCAGACCATCAACGCCATCCAGGACGAGACCGGTGCCGAGATCTCCATCGAGGATGACGGCACCATCTACGTCGGCGCGACCAACGGTCCGTCGGCACAGGCCGCGGTCGAGCGGATCAACGCGATCGCCAACCCGACCCTGCCCAAGGTCGGCGACCGCTTCCTCGGCACGGTGGTGAAGACCGCTCCGTTCGGCGCGTTCGTCTCGTTGCTGCCGGGCCGCGACGGCCTGCTGCACATCTCCAAGGTGGGCGACGGCAAGCGGGTCGAGAAGGTCGAGGACTTCCTCAACGTCGGTGACCGGGTCGAGGTCGAGATCGCCGACATCGACCAGCGCGGCAAGATCTACCTGGACAAGGTCCGTCCGGAGGGCGCCGAGGCACCGGCCGCCGCAGCCGGCGAGGAGCGGCCCGCCGGCCGTGACCGGGGTGGCGACCGGGGTCCGCGTGACCGGGGCGACCGCGAGCGCGGTGGCGACCGGGGCGCTCGCGGCCCGGAGCGTGGCGAAGGTGGCGAGGGTGGCGGCGACAACCGTCCCCGACGCCGTACCCGGCACAGCTGACACGTGAACCGCTGACCGGCCGGGCGACACCGTCGCCCGGCCGGTTCGTCAACTCATCCACCCCCACGTCGTACTGGAAGCAGGTGGCCGTGACCCGGACCCGGCATTCGTCTTTCCTCGGGGCCCGACCGGGGCCGACGCGGCGCTCCGGTCGTTCGACCACCGCGACCGCTCGGGCCGCCGGTGGGTCGACCCGGGCGGTCACCCGGACCCTGAGCGACGATCCGCTGGGCGGCACGGTACGCCGCACGGTGCTGCCGAACGGGCTGCGCGTGCTGACCGAGGCGATTCCGGCAATGCGCAGCGTCTCGTTCGGTGTCTGGGTGGCGGTCGGCTCCCGGGACGAGACCGGCCCGCAGGCCGGTGCCGCCCACTTCCTGGAACACCTGCTGTTCAAGGGCACCCACAAGCGGAACGCGATGGAGATCTCCTCGGCGATCGAGGCGGTGGGCGGCGAGACCAACGCCTTCACCACGAAGGAGTACACCTGCTACTACGCCCGGGTGCTGGACGAGGACCTGCCCCTGGCCATCGACGTGATGTGCGACCTGGTCGCCGACTCGGTGCTGGAGCCGGCCGACGTGGAGACCGAGCGTGGCGTGATCCTCGAAGAGATCGCCATGCACGACGACGAACCCGGCGACGAGGTGCACGACCTGTTCGCCCAGGCTGTCTACGGTGACCATCCGTTGGGCCGGCTGATCTCCGGCACCGCGGAGACCGTCACCCCGATGACCCGTCGGCAGATCCAGAGCTTCTACCGGCGACGCTACGTCGCGCCCCAGATCGTCATCGCCGCCGCCGGCAACCTCGACCACACCGCCGTGGTGCGGCTGGTCCGCCAGGCGCTGCGGGGCACTCCGCTGGACACCGATCCGGCGGCGCCCGCGCCGCAGCGGCCGGCCACCCCGGGCGTACGCACCCGGGCCGCCGCCACCGTGGTGGAGGAGAAGGAGACCGAGCAGGCGCACATCATGCTGGGCTGCCCGGGCATCGATCGGCTCGACGAGCGTCGCTTCGCTCTCGGCGTGCTGAACAACGTGCTCGGCGGCGGCATGTCCAGCCGGCTCTTCCAGGAGATCCGGGAGCGGCGTGGCCTCGCCTACTCCGTCTACTCCTATGCCAGCCAGTACGCCGACAGCGGCCTGTTCGGCGTCTACGCCGGCTGCGCCCCGGGGCGGGTCGACGAGGTGCTGGAGCTGACCCGGGCCGAGTTGGCGCGTACCGCCGCGCACGGCATCACCGAGGCGGAACTGGCCAGGGGCAAGGGGATGAGCAAGGGTTCGTTCGTGCTCGGACTGGAGGACACCGGCTCCCGGATGAGCCGCCTGGCCAAGGGCGAACTGCTCTACGGGGACCTGGTGCCGGTCAACGAACTGCTCGACCGGGTCGACGCGGTCACCCTCGACGATGTCAACGCCCTCGCCGCCGAGCTGCTGGACCGGCCGATGTCCCTCGCCGTCGTCGGCCCGTTCGTCGGCCGGGACTTCAGCGCCTGACCCGTTCGGCCGACCGGATGGGCGCGGTGCACCCCCGGGGTGTCCACGTCCCGATTGGGATAGGTTGTGCCGCGTGACTGACGAGCAGGAGAAGGCCGGCCCCGAGTCGATCAAGGTCGGCGTGCTGGGTGCCGGCGGCCGGATGGGTGCCGAGGTGTGCCGGGCCGTCGAGGCGGCTGCCGACATGAAACTGGTGGCGACCGTCGACCAGGACGACTGGCTGGTCGACGCCGCCGAGGCGGGGGCGGAGGTGCTCGTCGACTTCACCACTCCCGACGTCGTGATGGACAACCTGCACTGGTGCATCGACCAGGGCATCCACGCGGTGGTCGGCACCAGCGGCTTTACCGAGCAGCGGATCGAGAAGGTACGCGGCTGGCTGGCCGACCGGCCCGACGTGGGTGTGGTGATCGCCCCCAACTTCGGTCTCGGCGCGGTGCTGATGATGCAGTTCGCCGCGCGGGCCGCCCGCTACTTCGAGTCGGTCGAGATCGTCGAGCAGCACCATCCGCGCAAGCTCGACGCGCCCAGCGGCACCGCCATGCACACCGCGCGCCTGGTCGCGGCGGCCCGCGCCGAGGCCGGCCTCGGTCCGGTGCCGGACGCCACCAAGGACGAGATCGCCGGTGCCCGGGGCGCCGACGTCGACGGGGTACGGGTGCACGCCGTGCGGGCCACCGGACTGGTCGCCCACCAGGAGGTGCTCTTCGGCACCACGGGTGAGACGCTCACCATCCGGCACGACTCGTACGACCGGGTCTCGTTCATGCCGGGCGTGCTGCTCGCGGTACGCGCGGTGCGGAACCGCCCGGGCCTGACCCTCGGCCTGGACGCCCTGCTCGACTGAGCGCGGCCGAGGCGGGCCGGCGGGTCGGTCAGCCGGCCCGGGGCGGCTCGGTGGGAACGGCGACGTGCAGGCGCAGCTGGGGGACCAGCATGTCGTCGACGTCCAGCGCGCGTCCCGCGCCGTCGGGTTCCCAGCCGGCTGTGGTGAGGAACTTCCGGGAAGCCTGGTCTCCCTCGAACACCCACGCCACCGCCCGGTCGAAGCCGGACTCCCGCCACAGGTCGACGCTGGCGGCGAGCAGCCGGGAGCCGTGCCCCCGCCGGCCCCACCGGGGCTCGACCAGCAGGTCGGTCACCGCCACCACGTCGGCGCCGAGCGCCTCGGCCGGTTCGTTCGGGGCCAGCGCCTCGGCGTCGGCCGGACCGGAGGCGGCGAAGCCCACCAGATACGATTGCTCGGCCTGTTCGACGGCGACCAGCACCCGGTGGGTGTCGCTCGGCGGCTGGCGCACCGAGGCATCCCAGCGTTCGGCCAGCGACGCCTCATCGAGGCCGTCCAGCACCTCCCGGGGCAGCAGTCGCCGGTAGGCGACCCGCCAGGTGGCGAGCTGGATGCGGGCGATCTCGGCGGCGTCCTCCGGACGCGCCGGGCGGACGTACCCGAGACTCATGGCACGACAGCCTACGCAGGGTGAGGGAGGCGACGGTGGCGCAGGGTGCCAGGCGGACGGTCGGACAGGTCGCCGCGGTGATCGTGCTCGCCGTCGCGGTGGCCGGGTTCCTGTCCGTGGCGGCCGTCCGGCACGGCTTCTTCGACCTGCAGGTGTACCGGGGCGCCCTGGTCTGGTGGGTGCACGACGGCGGGGAGATCTACGACTACCTCAAGCCCGGCACCCAGTACGGCTTCACGTACCCACCGTTCGCCGCCCTGGTGATGCTGCCGATGGCGTACCTGTCCTGGCATGCGGCGATCGTGGTGAGCGTGGCGGCCGGCGTGGTGACCAGCGCGGTGCTGATCTGGTGGCTGCTGGACCCGGTGTCCCGGCGTGCCGGCTGGACCCGCTGGTTCGCTTTCGCGGTGGCGCTGTGCCTGGTCGCCGCCTTCGAACCGATGCGCGAGACGATCAACTTCGGCCAGGTCAACACGCTGCTGCTCTTCCTGGTGGCGGTGGATCTGCTCCGGCTGCTGCCGGGTGGCAGCAGATGGGCCGGGATCGGCATCGGCCTGGCCACCGCGATCAAGCTCACGCCGGGCATCTTCATCGTCTACCTGCTGGTGACCGGGCGCTGGCGCGCGGCGGTGACCGCCTCGGGCACCGCGACCGCCGCGACCGTCCTGGCCGCGGCGCTGTTCCCGGACGCCTCCCGGGAGTTCTGGACCAGCGCCCTGTGGAACACCGGGCGCGTCGGCGAGTTGGCCTTCGTCTCCAACCAGTCGCTGCGTGGCGTGGTGGCCCGGCTGGACCCGGAGAGCCCCAGCACGCTGGCCTGGCTGCTGCTGGTCGCCGCGACGCTGGTGCTCTGGGCGTGGCGGTCCCGGGTCGCGGCGTCCGTGGGCGACGAGGCCACCGGGCTGGCCCTGACCGGCGCGGTGATGTGCCTGGTCAGCCCGGTCACCTGGGTGCATCACCTGGTCTGGCTGCTGCCGGGCCTGCTGTTGCTGGTGGACCGCGGCATGGCGGCGCCACCGGGCGGTCGCCGACGCCGGGTCCTGCTGGCCTGCGCCACCATCGGGTACGCGTTCCTGACCAGCCGGATCGTCTGGGCGTGGGAGAAGGACTTCACCGGCCTCGACGGTTTCCTGTTCGGCAACACCTACGTCTGGATCAGCCTGGCGTTGCTGGCCTTCCTGCCGGTGCGTCGGGCCGCCCCCCGGTCGCCGTCGGATCCAGCGTCGCCGTCGGATTCAGCTGCCGTCGAGCCGGCCGGTGTACCGCAACTCGACCAGTCCGATGGCCGGCCGCCCGCCGGACAACGGCACCGGATAGGTCGAGCGCTCACCGTCCGGTGACAACCCGGCCCGCTCGTAGAACCGGCGGGCCCGGTCGTTGTCCGCCAGCACCCAGAGCCGGTACTCCGTCCAGCCGGACTCGCGCAGGCCCGTCCGGGTCGCCGCGAACAGGGCCCGAGCGGTGCCGTCACCCCAGTTCTCGGGCGTGACGTAGAGGCTCACCACCTCGCCGTACGCCGGGTCGAGGTCGCCGCGATCCTGGTTGTTGCGGTACGGCCCGAAGGTGGCGAACCCGACGAGGGTGCCGTGCTCCTCGGCGAGCAACGTGGTGAACGGGTGATCCGGGTCGGCGGTGCCGAGGGCCCGCCGGCGCTGCGCCCAGGCGACCGGGTTGAGTCGGTTCAGCACCTCCTCGGGCATGATCCCGGCGTAGCCGGCCTGCCAGCCGCGGACATGCACCCGGGCCACCGCCTCGGCGTCGTCGGGCTGCTCACGGCGGATGCTGGGCATGGAAGTAGTTCTAGGCCGCCGGGGCGGGCAGGTCCAGTGTCCGCACCGATGTCGTACGCCTGTCGTAGCCTGCCTGCGATGGCCGCACCGGAATCGCTCTCGCTCGCCCAGGCCCGCCGCGTCGCGTTGGCCGCGCAGGGCTTCGCCGATCCGGCGCCCTCCGGGGTGCCCACCCGCCGTCACCTGCGTCGGGTGCTCGACCGGGTCGGGTTGATCCAGATGGATTCGGTGAACGTGCTGCAACGGGCGCACTACCTGCCGCTCTACAGCCGGCTCGGGCCCTACCCCACCACGCTGCTCGACTCCGCCGCCTACCGCCGTCCCCGGGAGCTGTTCGAGTACTGGGGCCACGAGGCGTCGCTGGTGCCGGTCGCCCTGCATCCGGCGCTGCGCTGGCGGATGGCCCGGGCACACACCGACGCCTGGGGCGGGATGCGCCGCATCGCCGCCGAGCAGCCCGCCCTGGTCGCCTGGGTACGCGACGAGGTGGCCGCCCGGGGCCCGCTGACCGTCGCCGAGATCGAGCACGACGTACCCCGACAGACCGGGAACTGGGGGTGGAACTGGTCGGCGGTGAAACAGGCCCTGGAGTATCTCTTCTGGGCCGGCGAGGTGTGCGCGGCACAGCGCACCGGCTCCTTCGCCCGCCGCTACGACCTGCCGGAGCGGGTGCTACCGGCGGAGGTCCTGGCCGCGCCGACGCCTACCGACGCGCAGGCTCACCGCACGCTGGTGGGCGTCGCGGCCCGGTCGCTCGGGGTGGCCTCGGAGCCGGAGCTGCGCGACTATTTCCGGCTGCCGGTGGCCGGTGCGCGGCAGGCCATCGCCGAGCTGGTCGAGGCGGGGGAGTTGCGACCGGTCACGGTCCAGGGGTGGCGGCAGCCCGCCTGGTTGCACGCCGAGGCCCGGCTACCCCGCTGGGTACGCGGCAACGGCCTGGTGAGCCCCTTCGACCCGCTGGTCTGGGAACGCGCCCGCACCGAGCGGCTGTTCGACTTCACCTACCGCATCGAGATCTACGTGCCCGCGCCGCAACGGGTGTACGGCTACTACGTGCTGCCGTTCCGCCAGGGCGAGCGCTTCACCGCCCGGGTCGACCTGAAGGCGGACCGCAAGTCCGGGGTGCTGCTGGTGCCGGCCGCCTGGGTGGAGCCGGGCGTCGACCCGGGGGAGACGGCGATCGCGCTGGCCGCCGAGCTGTACCGGCTGGCCGGCTGGCTCGGCCTCGACGCGGTGGCGCCACCGGCCGCCGGTGACCTCGCGGCACCACTGGCCGCCGCGCTGGTGGGCGTGGCCGGTGTACGGTGATGCTCGTGACGAGCGTTGACCGACCGGACGCCCAGCCGCAGACCGACCTGCACGGCGAGCACCCACATGGTCGCCTGGACGCCGGTCACCCGTCCGGTGGGCCGGCGGGCGTAGCGCAGCAGGGCGACTGGTCAGCGGGATATCCAGCCGGCTATCCGGTGGTCGAGTCCGACCGGCTCACCCGGTTCGTGACCCGGACGCACGCTCGCACGCCGCGCTGGGTGGTGCCGTTGGCCGCGGTCGGCTGTGTCGCCGCCGGCATCGGGTACACGCTGCTCAGCGATCCCACCCGCTCCGCGCCCGATGCCCTGCCGACCTGCCTGCTCAAGCTGACCACCGGGCTGGACTGCCCGGGATGTGGCGGCACCCGTGCCCTCTGGTACGTGCTGCACGCCGATCTGCCGGCCGCCGCCCGTCACCACTTCCTCTTCGTCTTCGCGCTGCCCTTCCTGGCGTACCTCTTCGTCGCCTGGGCCGGTCGGCAGGCGTTCGGTTGGCGGCTTCCCGAGCTACGCATCGGTCCGAAGCTGGTCGGCGGGTTCCTCGCCGCCTGGCTCGCCTTCTCGGTGGTCCGTAACCTGCCCTGGGCCCCGTTCACCGCCCTCTACGTGTAGCGCCCGGACCGGCGTTTTCCGGTCGTCAGTGGGTCTCGACTACAGTCCCAGGAATGCCGGAGATGGTGCAGCCCCAGGTCAGGTTGATCGCGTGGACCCAGTTCGACCCGCCGGAGGACGTGCCGTGGTCGACCGATGCCGACGGGGGGCAGGCGCTCGCGGAGTTCGCCGGGCGGGCCTGCTACCAGAGTTGGAAGAAGCCGAACCCGGCGACGGCCACCAACGCCGGCTACCTGGCGCACATTCTGGAGGTCGGGCACCTCTCGGTGCTGGAGCACGGCTCAGTGAGCTTCTACTTCACCGGTGTGTCCCGCTCGTTCACCCATGAGCTGATCCGGCACCGGCACTTCTCGTACTCGCAGCTGTCGCAGCGGTACGTGCCGGAGCGGGACGCCGCGATGGTGGAGCCGACGGTCATCGCCGAGGACCCGGAACTGCACAAGCGGTTCGTCGAGGCTGCCGAGGCCAGCGTACGGGCCTACAACGACCTGCTGGAGGGGCTGGAGCGGCGCTTCGCCGACGTGGCGAACCCGACCCTGCGGCGCAAGCAGGCCCGCCAGGCGGCCCGGGCGGTGCTGCCGAACGCCACCGAGACCCGCATCGTGGTGACCGGCAACTACCGGGCCTGGCGGCACTTCGTCGGCATGCGCGCCACCGAGCACGCCGACGTGGAGATCCGTGAGCTGGCGGTGGAGTGCCTCCGACAGTTGCAGCGGGTCGCGCCGAACGTCTTCGCCGACTTCACCATCTCGACGCTGCCCGACGGCACGGAGGTGGCGCAGAGCCCGTACGCCCAGGTGTCCTGACGGGCGTCGGACCGCCCGCCCGGGGCTGGTGAGCCCTTCCCCGGTGGCCGGCCGTCGGCCGTCCGATAGGTTGTCACCATGACGCACGACCACCTCGACGCTCCGGTGCGAACGGCCTCCCGTCCGTTCGGCCGGGTGCTCACGGCCATGGTGACCCCGTTCACCGCCGACGGGGCGCTCGACCTCGACGGCGCGGCGCGGCTGGCGGATCATCTGGTCGCGGAGCAGGGCAACGACGCGTTGGTGGTCAACGGCACCACCGGCGAGTCACCGACCACCACCGACGCCGAGAAGGAACGCCTGATCCGGGTCGTGGTGGAGGCCGTCGGCGACCGGGCCCGGGTGGTGGCGGGGGTCGGCACCAACGACACCCGACACACCATCGAGCTGGCGACCTCCGCGGAGAAGGCCGGTGCGCACGGGCTGCTGGTGGTCACGCCGTACTACAACAAGCCGCCGCAGGCCGGTCTGCTACGCCACTTCACCGAGGTGGCCGATGCCACCGGGCTGCCGGTGATGCTCTACGACATCCCGCACCGCTCCGGCGTGGCGATCGAAACCGAGACCCTGGTCCAGCTCGCCGAACACGGCCGCATCGTCGCGGTCAAGGACGCCAAGGGCGACCTGACGGCGACGAGTTGGGTGACCAGCCGGGCCGAGCTGGCGTACTACAGCGGCGAGGACGCGCTCACCCTGCCCGCTTTGGCCGTCGGCTGCGTCGGCGTGGTGGGCACCTCCACGCACTTCACCGGTGCCGAGACCAAGCAGATGATCGAGGCGTACGACACGGGCGACACGGCGACCGCGTTGACGCTGCACCGCCGCCTGCTACCGCTGTACACGGGGATCTTCCGTACCCAGGGTGTGATCCTGGTCAAGGCTGGCCTGGCGGCGCAGGGCCTGCCGGGCGGGCCGGTCCGTCCACCGCTGGTGGACGCCACCGATGGCGAGATCGCCCAGCTGCGCGCCGACTGCGCGGCGGCGGGCCTACCGCTCCCTGAATGATCAAACGACACGACGGACGCCGGGTGACGGCGTCGCAGAATGAGGTGAACGCGTGACCGAGGCGCACAACGAGGAGGCCCAACTTCCACCGCCGCTGCCGGAGGGCGGACTGCGGATCATACCGCTCGGCGGGCTCGGCGCCATCGGCCGGAACATGACCGTCTTCGAGTACGACGGCAAGCTGCTGGTCGTCGACTGCGGCGTGCTCTTCCCGGACGTGGAGCAGCCCGGTGTCGACCTGATCCTGCCGGACTTCGGCCCGATCCTCGACCGGCTCGACGACATCCAGGCGATCGTCCTGACGCACGGCCACGAGGACCACATCGGTGCGGTGCCCTACCTGCTCGCGCACAAGCCCGACATCCCGCTGGTCGGCTCGCAGTTCACCCTCGCGCTGGTGGAGGCGAAGCTGGCCGAGCGGCGCATCCAGCCGTACACGCTGACCGTGCGGGAGGGCGGCCGGGAGCGGCTCGGCCCGTTCGAGTGCGAGTTCTTCGCCGTGAACCACTCGATTCCCGACGCGCTCGCGGTGGCCATCCGGACCCCGGCCGGGCTGGTGCTGCACACCGGCGACTTCAAGATGGACCAGTTGCCGCTGGACGGCCGGATCACCGACCTGGCCGGCTTCGCCCGGCTCGGTGCCGAGGGCGTGGACCTGCTGCTGTCGGACTCCACGAACGCGGAGATCCCGGGCTTCGTCACGCCCGAGCGGGAGATCGGTCCGGTCCTCGACGCGATCTTCGCCAAGGCCCGGGGTCGGATCATCGTGGCCTCGTTCGCCTCTCACGTGCACCGGGTGCAGCAGGTCTTCGACTCGGCCGCCGAGCACGGTCGCAAGGTCGCCCTGATCGGCCGGTCGATGGTCCGCAACATGGGCATCGCGCGGGATCTGGGTCTGTTGAACATCCCGCCCGGCCTGGTCGTCGGCCTCGACGAGGCGACCTCGATGCCGCCCGAGCAGATCGTGCTGATGTCCACCGGTTCGCAGGGCGAGCCGATGAGTGCCCTGGGCCGGATGGCCAGCGGTGATCACCGGCACATCACCATCGCACCCGGTGACACGGTGGTGCTCGCCTCGTCGCTGGTGCCGGGGAACGAGACCTCCGTCTACCGGGTGATCAACCGGCTCGCCCGGGCCGGTGCGGTGGTCGTGCACAAGGACGTGGCCAAGGTGCACGTCTCCGGACACGCCCCGGCCGGAGAACTGCTCTACCTGCTCAACGTGGTTCGGCCCAGCAATCTGATGCCGGTGCACGGCGAGTGGCGACACCTGCGCGCGCACGCCCGGCTGGGTATCGAGTCCGGCGTGGCAGCGGATCGGGTGGTGCTCTGCGAGGACGGCGACGTGGTCGACCTGGTCGAGGGGCGGGCCAGCCTGGTGGGGCACGTCAAGAGCCGCTACGTCTACGTCGACGGCCTGGCCGTCGGCGACGTCAGCGAGTCACTGCTCACCGAGCGGCGCATCCTCGGCGATGGTGGCTTCATCGCCGCGACCGTCGTGGTGGACTCGGTCACCGGCAAGGTGGTCGCCGGCCCGACCGTCTCGGCCAAGGGGTTCTCCGAGGACCCGGGAGCGTTCAACGCGGTGATCCCGCTGGTGACCGAGGCGCTCAACCGGGCCGCTGCGGACGGGATCACCGACCCGCACCAGCTCCAGCAGATCGTCCGGCGCACCGTGGGCCGCTGGGTCAACGACGCGTACCGTCGTCGCCCGATGATCGTTCCCACCGTCGTCGAGGTCTGACCACCGGGCGTACCGGACCGACTTCGATGGGCCACCACACCTGGCGGGTGGTGGCCCATCGGCGTCAGCAAATCGATTAGTCGGTGGGCGGGTTCAACCGGTCGGGCCTTTTGCCCGTACTCCGAGCCGGCAGGCGTAACCGCGCCAGCCGGGAGGAGCATGGCGGATGGACCGCAGACGATTGACAGCCATCGGTGTCGTGGTGGCGGCTCTGGGCGCGGCGACGGCGGTCACCCTGCCGTCGTTCGCCGGTGACGGTGGCGCGCCGGTCGGCGCACCGACCAGTGCGGCGGTGGAGGGCGCCGACCCCGACGTGGTCGAGGCGATGCGACGGGACCTACGGCTGGACGAGTCGCAGGTGGCCGCGCGTCTGAAGACCGAACGCTGGGCGTCCGGGGTGGTCGACCAGCTCCGGGCGGATCTCGGCGCGGCCTACGGCGGCAGCTGGCTCAGCGCCGACGGCAGCGAACTCAACGTGGCGGTCGCCGACGCGGCACAGGCGCAGCGGGTCCGGGCCGCCGGGGCGGTCCCGAAGGTGGTCGAGCGTGGGGTGCGTCAGCTCGACACCCTCAAGACGCGGATGGACCGTACCGCCGCTCGTGCCCAGCAGGTCGCCGGCTGGTACGTCGACGTCGCCGCCAACACCGTGGTGGTCCTCGCGGAGCCGGGCGCAGAAGCGGCCGGGTGGCGTTTCGTGGCCCGCGCCGGGGTGCCGCGGACCGCGGTGCGGATGGCCACCGAGGAACAGCCACGCCTCTTCGCCGACGTACGCGGCGGCGAACCGTACTTCATCGGCAGCGGCCGTTGCTCGGTCGGCTTCGCGGTGGCTGGCGGCTTTGTCACCGCGGGCCACTGCGGGCAGGTCGGTGACCGCACCACCGGTGCCGACCGGGCACCGCAGGGCGTCTTCCGGGCCTCGTCCTTCCCCGGTGACGACTGGGCCTTCGTGCAGGTCAACAACAACACCCGGGTGCTGCCGGAGGTGACCGACTTCCGGGGCGGGGTGGCCCGGGTGGCCGGTTCGCAGGAGGTGCCGGTCGGTTCGTCGATCTGCCGCTCCGGCTCCACCACCGGGGTCAGGTGCGGCACGGTGCAGGCCCGCAACGCCACCGTCCGCTACCCGGAAGGGCTGGTGGGCGGCCTGGTACGAACCAACGTCTGCGCCGAGCCCGGTGACTCCGGTGGCTCGTGGATCTCGGGCAACCAGGCGCAGGGCGTGACCTCCGGCGGATCCGGCGACTGCGTCCGCGGCGGGACCACGTTCTACCAGCCGGTGAACGAGATCCTCCAGCGCAACAACCTGACCCTGCTCACCACGCAGAATTTCCGCGCCCTGAGCAGCCGGCGCTGATCCGCCCCATCCCGGCCGGGTGCTTCTTCCGCGCCCGGCCGGGTCGGGTCAGGGCAGGGCGGCGACCGCCGCCGCGTACGCGACACCGGTGCGGACGGCGGCGTCGACCAGCACCGCGACCTGATCCGGGGCGACGCCGTACGCCAGGTCGGTGGTCACCTCGCCGGCCAGCACCAGCTCACCGTCGCCCGGCTCGTGCACGTACGCCTTGGGGAGCAGCCGGTCCCGGTTCCAGGCGTTGCAGAAGGCGTACGCCTCCGTGCGCCGGGTCGCCGCCAGCCGACGCCCGGCCACCACCCGGGCGTGCAGGATGTCGTGGCGTTCTCCGGCCCGCCGGAACTGGATCACCGCATCGCCCCAGCGTCCCAGCACCGTGCCGGCGGCATCGACGGTGTACCCGTCACCCCGCCGATCCAGCGCATCGGTAATCATGGTCACCGTCAGCGCGCCGATCTCGTCCGCGGCCAGCTCGGTGGTGTCACCGCCCGGCCCGAACTCGTCGGCCGACTCGAACTCCTCTTCGGCCGGCAGCGGCACCGGCGGGACGAGCGGACGCTCGGCCAGCCAGGCGGCAATCCGGCCGGACTGGTGCCCGGTGCCGTTGCGGGCGTCGAAGCTACCGGCCAGCGTGGTCGCGACGGCGAGCAGTTCAGCGCCGAGCTGACCCACCGTGACCTCGGCGGCCGGCCGTCCACCGTATGCCGGTCGGTGGACCGTCCGACCGGTGGCCGTCTCGCCCGCCAGCGCGCAGACCAGCGCCCCCGCCGCGGCGAACTCCATGACGGACAGATCCTCGTGCGGTCGGTCCAGGCGGGGCAACTGCTCGACGACGATCTCCACACCGCGGTCGAGATGCCCACCCAGTGCACAGAAACGCAGGTGGGTGGCGATCTGGCCGAACCCGTCGGGTTCCGTCCGGTGTCGCCGGTACGCCCGTACGTGCGCGTGACCCGCCCGCCGCGCGTGGCCTGCCCGCAGCCAGGGCAGCAGCGCCGCGGTCAGGGCCGCCTCCGGCTGGGCGGTGCAGCCGGCCGGGGCGTCGAGCAACGGATCGAGCACGTCGAGCGCGGCAGCCCAGTCGCCCCAGCCGGCCAGCAGCTCCGCCTGCCGTACCGGCAGGCAGTCGGGGCATCCGGCGGCCGGATCGGGTGCCCCGACCCGCCACCGTGCCAGCCACCGGCGGGCGGCGGGCTCGTCGCCCACGTGATCGGCGATCCGGCACCGCAGCTGTGCCACCAGCGCCGCGTTCGCCTCGCCGCCTTCCTCGGTGAGCCCGTTCAGGACGCCGCGAGCCTGGTCCAGGCTGATGCGGGGGGTGCCGAGCAGCGCCTCGACGGCGTACCGCCGATAGCGGCGCAGCGTGTCGTCGTCCGGCTCCGCTGCCCGCAGGCAACGCCGGACCGGCTCGAACAGCCGCCACCGTTCGCCGCCGCGCAGGTGCGTCTCGACCAGCTCGGACCAGGCGTCCAGCGCGGTACGCCGATCGTCGTCCGCCTCGGCGAGAGCGGCGACCCGTTCCAACTCGCTGACGCGCACCTCGCCGTCGGGCATGTCCCTCGCCTCGGCGAGGGCGGTGGCGATCCGCTGGTCGGCGCGTACGCCGTCGGCCGGCCGGGCGGTGCCTCGCGCCCGGCCGCGGCTCCGGCGAGCGCCGGGGACCGGCCCGGTCACGGGCGCGCCGTCCCCGCGAACCGGCCCACCTCGCCGGCGAGTCGGCAGCCGGCCGAGATCCCCCGGTCGAGCAGCCGATCCAGTTGGTGCGGGGTGACGCCCCGTTCCAGGTCGGTGATGACCTCGCCGCAGACCCGGGCCTGATTGGTGTCGTCGATGTGCACGAACGCCTTCGGCCAGAACCGGTCCCGGTTCCAGGTGTTGCAGAAGTCGTGCAGCCACGGCACGTCCTGGACCGCGAAGGCGGGCGCAGCGACGGTACGTACCTGGAGCAACTCCCCGGCGTCTCCGGCGCGGAGGAACCAGATGTGCCCCTGCGCCCACCTGCCCACCAGCGCGCCGTCGGCGTCGCCGGCCACGGTGTGACCGCGACGGCTCAGCACGGCGGCGACGAGTTCCCGGGTCAGCGGTCGCAGCGTCGACGGATGACCCGCCAACGGGTCGCCGGCGTGGTCCTCGAATTCCGGCGACCCCATCGGACACTCCCTCGCGAGGCGAATATCACGGCAGGCGGCAGGGACCGCGTTGCGACACGCGGAGCGACCAGGATGACCGGCCAATCACCCGGCCCGCCGTTACGGTGATGCTATGGCGGGCCGTACCCCTCAGGCGAGTCGGCGGCGCGGCGCGTCGCCGCGTGGCAGCACGAACAGTCGTGCCCGCCAGCCGGCCAAGAAGACCCGTGCGCCGGTACGCCGCCGTACCTCGACCAGGGGGCCGGGCCCCGCCGCGTACGTCGGTCGGGCGATCCAGGCACTGTGGATGGGGCTGGCCCACGGGGTCGGCTGGGCGGTACGCGCGGCGGGTCGGCAGGCCGCCTCGGCCCGCGACCTCGACCCGGAGCATCGCCGCGACGGCGCCGGCCTGCTGCTCATCGGTCTCGCCCTGCTCGGTGCGGGCGCGATCTGGTTCTCGGCCGCCGGCCCGGTCGGTGCCCGACTGGCCGACACGGTGCGGCTCTTCCTCGGGGCGATCTCCATCGTGGTGCCGGTGCTGCTGGGCATCGGCGCCTGGCGGCTGATGCGCCAGCCCGGCGACCCCGAGCACCGGGGGCGCGGGCTGGTCGGCTGGGGGTCCATGCTGGTCTCCACCGCGGCGCTGCTGCACATCGGCCAGCAGCCGGCCGGCCCGGGCGAGCGGGATTTCGCAGGTGGCCTGATCGGCGCGGGGGTGGGCAGCGTGCTGGAGCGCGCGGTCACGGCCTGGGTGGCGGTGCCGTTACTGGTCCTGTTGCTGGTGTTCGGGCTGCTGGTGGTCACCGCGACGCCGATCAACAAGATCCCCGAGCGGCTCGGCCTGCTGGCCGGCGGGGTGGTCGGGCAGGACGAGGCGGAGACGGCGGAGGCGCCTGCGACGCCGACTCGCCGCCGTCCCGCCAAACGTGCGGCACCGCCGGTCGACCCGGACGATTTCGACGACCTGGACGGCGCGGACCTCCAGGAGACCATGGTCCTGCCGCGCAAGGCGCCGTCCCGGGTACCGGCCAGCCGCAAGCCCGCCGAGCCGCCGGAGCACTCGCCCGCGCCGACCCGGGCCGAGCAGTTGGCGCTGACCGGCCTGGCTGGTGACTACACGCTGCCGCCGTCGAACATGCTCGGCAGCGGGGCCGCCCCGAAGACCCGCAGCAAGGCCAACGACGAGGTGATCGCCGCGCTCACCGGTGTCTTCGACCAGTTCGACGTCGACGCGGCGGTGACCGGCTTCACCCGGGGCCCGACGGTGACCCGCTACGAGGTCGAGTTGGGCCACGGCGTCAAGGTCGAGCGGATCACCCAGCTCTCCCGCAACATCGCGTACGCGGTGAAGTCACCGGACGTCCGCATCCTGAGCCCGATCCCGGGCAAGAGCGCGGTGGGTGTGGAGATCCCGAACACCGACCCGGAGAACGTGGCCCTCGGTGACGTGCTGCGCTCGCGCGCCGCCACCAGCGACCACCATCCGATGGTGGTCGCTCTCGGCAAGGACATCGAGGGTGGCTACGTGGTGGCCAACCTGGCCAAGATGCCGCACATCCTGATCGCGGGGGCCACCGGGGCCGGCAAGTCGAGCTGCCTGAACAGCCTGCTCATGTCCATCCTGACCCGGGCCACGCCGGACGAGGTGCGGCTGCTGCTGATCGACCCGAAGCGGGTCGAGATGACCGGCTACGAGGGGATCCCGCACCTGGTCACCCCGATCGTGACCAACGCCAAGAAGGCGGCCGACTCACTGGAGTGGGTCGTCCGTGAGATGGACATGCGCTACGACGACCTCGCCGCCAACGGGGTCCGGCACATCGACGACTTCAACCGCAAGGTGCGCAACGGCGAGATCAAGGCGCCGCCGGGCAGCGAGCGCGAGATGCGTCCGTACCCGTACCTGCTGGTGATCGTGGACGAGTTGGCCGACCTGATGATGGTCGCCCCGCGCGACGTCGAGGACTCGATCGTACGGATCACCCAGCTCGCCCGGGCCGCCGGCATTCACCTGGTACTCGCCACCCAACGGCCCTCGGTCGACGTGGTGACCGGTCTGATCAAGGCCAATGTGCCGTCCCGGCTGGCGTTCGCGACCTCGTCGCTGGCCGACTCCCGGGTCATCCTCGACCAGCCGGGCGCGGAGAAGCTGCTCGGCCGGGGCGACGGGCTGTTCCTGCCGATGGGCGCCTCGAAGCCGGTGCGGATCCAGGGCGCCTGGGTCACCGAGCGCGAGATCAACGACGTGGTGAAGTTCTGCAAGGACCAGCGCGAGCCGGAGTTCCGCCCGGACGTGCTGACCCCCGCGCAGGACAGCAAGAAGAAGATCGACGAGGACATCGGCGACGACCTGGACCTGCTGACGCAGGCGGTCGAGCTGGTGGTCACCTCGCAGTTCGGCTCGACCTCGATGCTGCAACGCAAGTTGCGGGTCGGCTTCGCCAAGGCGGGCCGGCTGATGGACCTGATGGAGACCCGGGGCGTGGTCGGCCCGTCGGAAGGATCCAAGGCACGTGACGTGCTGGTCAAGCCGGACGAGCTGGAAGAGGTCCTGGAGGGTCTGCGGGGCGGCGATGGCTGAGCCGCCGCCCCTTGCCAGCTGGGCCGGCTGGCCGAGGCAGGCGTCGAGGTGCTCGCCGAGCCGCAGCCGCGGCCGTGGGGCGAGCTGACCATCTTCGTTACTCAACGTGAATTCCTGCCCGGGAACACACCTACACCTCTGCCCCCTTTGCTCTGCTTCAATATACGCAACGGTCACCGAAGGTAACGGTCGATCGCCCGCTGGCGGCGGATGCGTTTTCATCGCCCCAGCTCAGAAGCTGTTGCGTGGGTTGAAGCAGAGCAAAGCGGCGGAAGGGGTATGGGGCGGCTGCCCGCTGGCGCTACGGTTCGTGTTCGGCCCGCGATGTTGCTGTCCGTAGCGGTGCTCGGCCGGGCTTCTTAGTGCGGAACAGCCATGCGGGACGAGGGTGGGACGTCGACGCAGGGGTGGATGAGGTCATGGAGATGGCCCGCCGCGGAGTGCGGCGGGCCATCGAAGTAGCCGGGGATCAGAGGGCGCTGAGGATCAGCATGCTCAGCAGCATGGCGACCACGTTGGCCGCGGCGGCGTACCAGCCGAGCGGCTTGTCACCGAGCACCGCGCCGACGACGCCGAGGACCAGACCGATGACTCCGAAGAGGATCGGGTTGAGTAGCAGCGCGAGTACCGCGCACACGAAACCCACGATGGTGCAGATGCGGGCGGCGCTGGTCGAGCGGACGGTGCTGGTGGCCATGTCTTCCTCCAGGGGACGAGTCTCAGGTCTGCTGTCCGGATCTCTACCCACTACGGACGTTCGTCACGCCCGCCCGCCCGCGAGTCAGTGGAACAGCTTGAGGCCGATCACGCCGGCCACCACCAGCAGCAGGCTGAGCAGGCGGGGCAGGTTGGCCGGTTCGCCGAGCGCCACCATGCCGACGAGAGCGGTGCCGACCGCGCCGATGCCGACCCACACCGCGTAGCCGGTGCCGACCGGGATCTCCCGCAGCGCGTACGCCAGGCCGGCCATGCTCAGCACCAGCGTGATCGCGAAGACCACCGAGGCGACGGGTCGGGTGAATCCCGCGGAGCGGTCCAGGGCGATCGCCCAGGCCGTTTCGAGTAGTCCGGAGAGCACCAGCACGATCCAGGCCATCGGGTCACCTCTTCGGAATTGGCCCGGCCGCCGTGGGCCGCCGAAATCGACCGTAGCACCGGGCAACGGGCCGTCCGGGTGAGACGGATCACCCGGGATGGACCTCAAGCCTGCTTCAAGCTGCACCATGGACCCGTGACCGTGCTCATCTCCGATCCGGAGGTCGCCGCCGCGTTGGACGCAGCGACCTCGGTCGACGCGATGCGTCAGGCCCTGCTCGCCGCGTACCACGGGCGGCTCGTCGCCCCGCCGCGGGCCGCCGCGTCGCTCGGCGCCGGCCGGATGGTGCTCACCGCCGGGCACCTGGTCGGGCAGTGGTACGGATACCGGGCGTACGACACGTTCGGGCACCCGGAAACCGAGCAGGTGGTGGTGCTGCACGACGGGCGGACCGGGGCGGTACGGGCCGTGGCCGTGGGCGAGGAACTGGGCTCCCGGCGTACCGGCGCGCTGGGCGGGGTGGCGGTGGACGCGCTGGCCCGCGCGGACGCGGCCACCGTCGGGGTGATCGGCTCCGGCGGTCAGGCGTGGACCCAGGTATGGGCCGCCGCCGCCGTGCGACCCTTGCGGGAGGTGACCGTGCACAGCCGCTCGGCGGCGCGTCGGGAGGCGTTCGCCGCCCGGGTGCGGGCCGAACTCGGCATCTCGGCCCGCGCGGTGGACACCGCCCGCGAGGCGGTACGCGACCGGGACGTGGTGGTGTTGGCCACCACCAGCCCGACACCGGTGCTGAGCGCCGCCGACCTGAGCGCCGGGACCCACGTCAACGTGGTCGGCTTCAAGCAGGTGGACCGTGCGGAGTTCGGCACCGACCTGCTCGACGCCGCCACCGTGCTGGCCAGTGACTCGGTGGCACAGGCACGGTCGTACGCCCCGTCGATGCTCGCCGCGCTGCCGCCGTACGCCTCCCGGTTGCGCGACCTGGGTGCGGTGCTGGCCGGCACGGCGCCCGGCCGCACCGACGCGGACCAGATCTCGGTCTTCTGCTCGGTCGGTCTGGCCGGCACCGAGGTCTTCCTGCTCGACCGCGTGGTCCGGATCCTCGCCACCGCGGCCTGACCCGACCCGGTGCGGACCGCCGTCGCCGGTACGGGCATCGCCGCCCGGTACCCTCGGATGGTGTCTGCCACCTCCTCACCTTCCCCCGATGGTCGCCGGGTCGCACTGCTGACCCTGGGCTGTGCCCGTAACGAGGTCGACTCGGAGGAACTGGCCGCCCGCCTGCACGCCGACGGCTGGCAGGTGACCACCGACGGTGAGGGCGCCGACGTGGTGGTCGTCAACACCTGCGGCTTCGTGGAGAAGGCCAAGCAGGATTCCATCCAGACGCTGCTGGCCGCCGCCGACACCGGGGCGAAGGTGGTGGCGGCCGGCTGCATGGCAGAGCGGTACGGGCGGGAACTGGCCGACAGCCTCCCCGAGGCGCAGGCGGTGCTCAGCTTCGACGACTACCCGGACATCGCCGCTCGGCTGGACGCCGTGGTCGCCGGCCGGGAGGTCGCCGCACACACTCCCCGCGACCGGCGTGAACTGCTGCCGCTGACCCCGGTCGCCCGTCGCGACAGCGCGGTCTCCCTGCCCGGGCACGGCCGCGGCACCGACGTCGACGAGCACACCCCGGCCCACCTGCGTACGGTGCTGCGTCGCCGGTTGGACAGCGGCCCGGTGGCCTCGCTCAAGCTGGCCAGCGGCTGCGATCGACGCTGCGCGTTCTGCGCCATCCCCGCCTTCCGGGGCGCCTTCGTCTCGCGTACTCCGGACGAGTTGCTCGCCGAGGCCGAGTGGCTGGCCAAGAGCGGCGTCCGGGAACTCGTGCTGGTCAGCGAGAACTCGACCTCGTACGGCAAGGACCTGGGCGACCCGCGCGCGCTGGAGAAGCTGCTGCCCCAACTCGCCGCCGTCGAGGGCATCGTGCGGGTACGGGCCAGCTACCTTCAGCCGGCCGAGACCAGGCCCGGGCTGATCGAGGCGATCGCCAGCACGCCCGGGGTGGCGCCCTACTTCGACCTGTCGTTCCAGCACTCCAGCGAGCCGGTGCTGCGCCGGATGCGTCGTTTCGGCTCCACCGACCGTTTCCTGGAACTGCTCGCCGCCGCCCGGCAACTGGCACCAGAGGCCGGGGCGCGCAGCAACTTCATCGTCGGGTTCCCCGGCGAGACCCGGGGCGACGTCGACGAGCTGGTGCGGTTCCTCACCGAGGCCCGGCTCGACGCGATCGGCGTCTTCGACTACAGCGACGAGGACGGCACGGAAGCCGCCGGGCTGTCGGGCAAGGTTTCCGCCGCCACCATCAAACGCCGGTACGACAGGCTCAGCGCGCTCGCCGACGAGCTGTGTTCGCAGCGGGCCGAGGACCGCCTCGGCTCGACGGTGGAGGTGCTCGTCGACTCGGTCGACGATGGGGTCGTCGAGGGGCGGGCCGCACACCAGGCGCCGGAGGTGGACGGGTCGACCACCCTGGTCGCCCCCGACGGCGGCGGCGTCGACCTGGCCGCGCTGCGCCCCGGAGACCTGGTCCGCGCCACGGTGACCGGTACCGAGGGCGTCGACCTGCTCGCCGTGCCGGATGAGATGATCTCCGCCGCGCCCGGCGCGGCGCGGTGACGGTGGGCTGGGACGAGGCGGAGGAGGCACGAGGTGCGGTGCCGGGTGCGCCAGCCGAGCGGGGCGATTCGATGACCGGGGCGACGGAGTCGCCTCCGGTGCCGGTGGTGGCCCGGGTACCCGTGGTCAACGCCGCCAACGCCCTGACCGCGCTGCGGCTGGCGCTCGTACCGGTCTTCGCCGCCTCGGTGGTCATGTCGGGGATGACGCACGCCGGATGGCAGGTCATCGCCTGCGTGATCTTCGCCGTGGCCTCGGTGACGGATCTGGTCGACGGGTGGATCGCCCGGAGGTTCGCGTTGGTCACCGCCGTGGGAAAGGTGGCCGACCCGATCGCCGACAAGGCACTCACCGGCGCCGCCCTGCTGCTGTTGTCCTGGTACGACCGGTTGCCCTGGTGGGTGACGGTGGTCATCCTGGCGCGGGAGCTGGGGATCACCGCCATGAGGTTCTGGGTGATCCGGCGTGGCGTGATCGCCGCGAGCCGGGGCGGAAAGATCAAGACCGCGCTCCAGGTGCTGGCCATCACCTGGTACCTGTGGCCGATGCCGGCCGCTCTGACCCCGATCGGGCCGTGGATCATGGGTGCGGCGGTCGCGGTCACCCTGGTCACCGGGCTGGACTACATCGCCCAGGCCACCCGGCTGCGACGCTCCCAGGGGTGAGGGCGGGGCAACGGCGTTGCGACGCGTAGACCGCCTCGCGGCCGGGCAGGATGCAGATCATGGGTGTACGCGAGGGCGAGGGGTCGATGGGCGCAGCGGCGGCGGGCGTGGTGCACCGCCTCGCCGATCGGCGGGAGACGTTCGCCACCGTCGAGTCGCTGACCGGGGGTCTGCTGGCCGCCACGGTCGTGGAGATCGCCGGGGCGAGTGCCGTCTACCGGGGTGGGCTGGTGGTCTACGCCACCGAGTTGAAGGAGCGGCTGGCTGACGTGCCGGCACAACTGCTGGCGGAGCGTGGCCCGGTCGATGCCGACGTGGCGAAGGCGCTCGCCGAGGGTGGGCGGCGACGCTGTGGTGCTGACTGGGGTCTGGCCACCACCGGCGTGGCCGGACCGGAACCGCAGGACGGCAAACCGGTCGGCCTCGTCTTCGTCGCGGTTGCCGGGCCGGACGGCACCGAGGTGCGGCAGCTGAACCTCGACGGTGGTCGCGACCAGGTGCGGGGTACGGCCGTGACGGAGGCGCTGCGCCTGCTGGCCGACCACATCCAGGCTCCGACCTGACCCGCTGCCGCCGCTTTCGATGGTGCGGCTCTTCGATATTGCTGATCTTCGGCGGCGCGGATCGATGGCACTCCGGGTGCCGTCGTCCCTGCGTGTCGGAGAGCCGCGCCGCCGTCGATTGACCGAGCGGTCGGCGGCGACCGTGGGACGACCGGGCGGGGCGGGATGTCGCGGCGGCGCACAGCGGGTACGGTTGCGGGAAAGCTCCGACAGCCGGTGCTCCCGTAAGACCGGTTGGCCGGGCGAACTGTGTCCCTCAGGGGAGGTGCGATGGTCCTGCTACGCCGGGTGATCGGTGACGCACTACGGGCGCGCCGGCAGGGGCAGCACCGCACGCTGCGCGAGGTCTCGTCCGCAGCCAACGTCAGCCTGGGCTACCTGTCGGAGATCGAACGCGGCCAGAAGGAGCCCTCCAGCGAGTTGCTCGCGGCGATCTGCGACGCGCTGGGTGCCCGCCTTTCCGAGCTGCTGCGCGAGGTCAGCGACACGGTCGCGCTCGCCGAGCAGATGCCGGGCGTGCTGGTGCCGGTGCAGGACGAGCCAGCCGAGTCGACATCGGTGGCCGCCGCGCCGGTGCACAAGGCGACCGGTCGGGGCGTACGCCAGGTCACCTCGGACGGCAACGTCGCCGTCTCGGTGCGGCAGGACTCCCCGCTCAAGGCCACGCTGCGCAGTGCCCGGGTCCGGCCCGCCGACCGCAGCGACCGGGACGTGGTCTGCGCCGCCTGAGCCTCGCGGCCGATGGTCGCGGTAGCTCCCGCCGCGTAGGGTTGATCGCGGACGTCCCCTCTCGTCGGTACGGATCCCGGGTTGGCGCCCGGCTGGGACGATGGAGCCACCATCGCTGGTAGCCGAGCCGGTTCCCCGGCGGTGGGGCAGGCACAGCGACGTGATTGAGGGGATACCGCGGAGATGGCGAACCCGTTCGTCAAGGGGTGGAAGTACCTGATGGCGCTCTTCGGCGCCCGCATCGACGAGCACGCCGACCCGAAGGTGCAGCTCCAGCAGGCGATCGACGAGGCGCACCGGCAGCACCAGGCGCTCGTCCAGCAGGCCGCCGCCGTGATCGGCAACCAGCGGCAGTTGGAGATGAAGCTGTCCCGGCAGATGTCCGACGTCGAGCGGTTGCAGGCCAATGCCCGCCAGGCGCTGGTCCTGGCCGACCAGGCCCGGGCCAAGGGTGACGAGGTCGAGGCCGGGCGGTACGAGCAGTCCGCGCAGACCCTGGCCACCCAGTTGGTCAACGCCGAACAGTCCGCGGAGGACCTGAAGACCCTGCACGACCAGGCGCTGGCCGCGGCCGGGCAGGCCCGCCGGGCGGTGGAGAACAACTCCATGATCCTCCAACAGAAGCTCGCCGAGCGCGCCAAGCTGCTCAGCCAGCTGGAGCAGGCCAAGATGCAGGAGAGCGTCGCCGCCTCGCTGGAGTCCATGTCGGCGCTCACCGCTCCGGGCAGCACCCCCACCCTCGACGAGGTACGCGAGCGCATCGAACGCCGTTACGCCAACGCCATGGGCCGCGCCGAACTGGCCGGCAACTCGACCGAGGGTCGGATGTTGGAGATCCAGAAGGCGACGCTGGACACGGCCGGGTCCGCCCGGCTGGACCAGATCCGCGCCAGCATGGCCGGCGACCAGCTCGGGGCGGGCGCGGACCGGGATGCCGTCGCCGACCAGCCGGCCACGGCCGACCCCGGGGTGGCCCGGCTCGACGAGATCCGCGCCAGCATGAGCCGGGAGCGCGGCACCGGCGACACCACGGCCGCCGGCTGAGTGGAAATCGCCGGCTGACGGAGACTGAGGAGGCGACGGTGGCAGCGGACGAGCGCACCCGGTATTTCCGCCGGCTGAGCAGACTGCGTGGCTCCGCCCGCCGGTGGAGCGTCCTGGCCGGCGGGCTCGGCGGCGCGACAGCGGTGCTGACCCCGTACGCCGGGATCGGTCTCGCCGACGCGGCCTGGGCCGCCGCCGCGGGCGCGGCCACCGCCCTGGCCGCATGGCGCTGGGTGGACCTGCGCGCCCTCGCCGCCCAACCCGCCCCGCCACCGTTGGATCCGGCCCAGGTGGCCGCCCGCAACCGGGCCCGCCTGGTCGCCGCCGTGGAACGACTCCCCGCCGGTGCCGGTGTGCTGGCCGAGGTGCGTCGGGTCCGCTCCCGCACCGCGCTTCGTGGCACCGCCGCCGCCCAGCCGTGGGAGCGCCTGGACCGGGCCGCCGCGACCATGTCCTCCATGGCGGGCCGGCTGACCGGCCTCGCCGAACCGGCCGTCGCCGAAGCCTCCGCCGCCGAGCAGTCGCTACGCGAGCTGGCCAACCGGGTCGCCAGCGTGGAACGCGCGGTCCGCCTCGCCCCCGCCGACGCCAAGCCGCCGCTGGCCGAGGCGCATCAGGCGCTCACCGGGCAGTTGGAGACGGGCGTGGCGGCGTACGAGCGTCTGGTGGTCGCCGCCGCCGGCTATCTGGCCGAGGAGTACCGCCCCGAGACCGAACACCCCGCCGCCGCCCGCCTCACCGAAGCCACGGACCTCCTCCACGGCTTCGCCTCAGCCCTGTCTGAGCTACGCACGGTCTCGCGCCCCGCCCCATTGGGTTGATCAAGAGGTTTTCGTCAGGATCCGGCCACGTCTACGACCCGAACCTCTTGGTCAACAACCGGCTGGTCTGGCGAGGCCACCGGTCACGGTGGGGTGGTGATCGGGATGGGGCCGGTGTACGGGGAGGCGCCGACGACGTTGAACGAGCGCACCCGGTAGTGGTAGGTGACCCCCCGGGCCAGGCCGGTGTTGGTGAAGCCGCGACCGGTGACCGTGAAGGTGGCCAGTTCCCGGGTGAACGCCGGATCCAGGGCCCGCTCCACGGTGAAACCGGCGCCCTGGCCGGCGGGCGTGCTGGCGGACCAGCCCAGGACCACGGTGGCGGTGTCCGGGCCGGGGGCGGTGGTGGCCGCGCTGACCGAGGTCGGTGTGCCGGGTGCGGGTGGGGTGGTCACCGTCGCCACGGTGGACCAGGGTGACGCGGCGCCCAGGTAGGTGGTGCGTACCCGGTAGTAGTAGGTCGTGTCGGGCGCGACCGCCGGGTCCAGGTGGTTGTCGCCGACGCTTATCGCGGTGGTGCCCGGCCCGCTGGTGAAGGTCGGGTTTGTGGCGCGTTGCACGTCGATGCCGGTGGCGAAGGAGTGGTTGGCCCAGCGCAGCGCGACCCGCAGCGGCGCGGCGGGTGGAATGGTCGCGGTCAGCTTGGCCGGCGCGGTGAGCTGCACCGATGCGGGAACGCTGTTCGACCAGGTGGAGCAGCTGGCCGCGTTCTCGGCGCGGATGCGGTAGTGGTAGGTGACGCCGGGGGTGACGGTGGCGTCGGTGTAGCGGGTCGCGGTCGCCGCCACGGTGATGGTGGTCAACCCGTTCGTGAAGGTCGCGTCGGTGGCCCGTTGCAGCAGGTGGCTGGTGGCCGGTGGCCGGCTGCCGTTGCCGGTCCAGGCGAGGGTGATCGCCGGCAGCGCGGTCGCCGAGCCGGGGGCGGGTGCCGCGGTGAGCCCGGTCGGTGCCCGGGGCGAGACCCGGACCACCAGCGGGCGGCTCATGCCCTGGTCCCGGTGACCGCCCGCCGCGCTGCCCCAGCGGTACTCCCAGCCCAGGTTGACGAGTTGGTTGACGACCGCGGCGGGTTGCCCGTCGACGGGGCTGACCGGAGTGGAGTCGAGCCGGGTACCGGCCGGCCGGGTCGGGTCGAGCAGCCGTACGCTGTCGCCGATCTTGAATGGTAGGGCCGGTGCTTCGGGGCGGAGCGCGAGCAGCACGTCCTCGCCGGGATCGACGCGTACCACCTGCTTCCAGCCGAGTTCGCCGGGGTGCGGCGGCCGGATTGCGCCGTCCCGGCCGACCCGACCGACCACCTGAACGTCCAGGCCGTCGAACCGCACCGGGTGGCTCTGCCGCCCGGAGCCGCGTACCCGCCAGAGTTGGCTGCCGTCGCCCGGTGTGCCGACCGACAGGGCCGGGTCGCTGGCGTGCACCACCTCGGTCGCCGGTTCGGTGGGACCGAGCGGCAGGGTGGCCTCGCCGCACGGTCCGCCGTGGGGGTGTGCCACCCCGAGCCGGCCGGTGAGCCGCCCGTACCCGGGCTCGAAGACCTGTCGGACGGACTTAAGGTTCAGCAGCAGGCTGACCGGTGCGCCGCCGGGCGGGGTGAACTCGACGGTGGTGGCGTGCACCGGGATCCGGGTCGGGGCGCTGCTGGTGCCGAAGCAGGGATCGTAGGCCGGTTGCGGCACGACCGGAGGACGCTGGCTGGCCGCGTACGCGGCGGACAGGCGGTCCCGCAGCCGGTCGAGGTCGTACGGCGATGCCGGGGTGCCGGTCACCCGTAGCTGCATCAGGGTGCGGGTGTTCGGCCCGTACCCGGGTACGGTCGGCGGCGCGCCGCCCTCGGCGGTGCGGTCGGGGCCACCGGTGTGGTGGTCGTAGCGGGGGTCGAAGCAGGGCAGCGGGGCGGGGCAGTCGTTGTAGAGGATCAGGGTGGTGCCGGGGTCGACGGTGGCGAGATCCACCAGCACATCGGCCCGCTCGCCGGGGGCGAGCAGCAACGCGTGGCCGTCGACGTTGAGCACGGTCGGGTCGCGTCGGTCGTAGCGGAAGCCGATCGGGCGGTTCGGCACCACCACGGGTGCCGGCAGTAGGCCGCAATCGTTGCCGATCCGGATCATCTGCGGGCCGGCCGCTGTCGGGTCCGGCACGCCGCCGGGCCGCCCGTCGGTGGGCCAGTCCGTCGGCCGGCCGGGGGCCCGTACCGCGTCGACCATCGGCACCTCACCGGCATCGGGGTCGGCCAAGGTGCCCTCCGGCGTCCACATCGGCACGTCCGAGGCGGCGCGGTACAGCTGAAGGTTGAGCCAGCGGTCGGTGCAGGCGTTGAGGATGCGCCACCGGTGGACCTTCGGCTGCACCTCCAGATAGGGGTACGCGGCACCGTTGACCAGGACCGTGTCGCCGTACGCGGCGGGCACGGCGCTGGGGTGCGGCACAGCGGGCGCTTCCGGCGGCTCGTCCGGCTCGGTCACCGGGTCGTGGTGCGGGTTGGGCACCGCGGTGGCGGAGGCGTCGGGATCCGCTGCGGCGGTACGCGACCAGGGCCCGTAATCCCACCGGCCAGTCGGGTTGATGCCGTCGCGACGGTACGGGTTCTGGCGGGACTGGTAGACGTGCGGGTGCCAGAGGGAGCCCCGGGCGCCCCAGCGGTCCCGGTCCCAGGTCGGATCCTGCGCGGCGAGCTGGGCGTCGTCCGGCACGAACGTCTTGTCCTCGAAGACCAGCGGCAACTGCTCGGCGGGCAGCGTCCCGTCGTCGATCAACCGCTCCTGCGCGTCGTCGGTGAGCAGGTAGAGCGCCAACTGCCCGGAGTAGACGGTCAGCCGGGACAGCCCGACGGTGTTGTCGTGGAACCAGAGCAGCCGCCCGCTCTGGTCGTTCGGGTAGTAGAGGGTGGTGGCACCCTGCCCGGGGTGGGTCATGTCCGGCACGTGGGCCAGACCGGCACCTGTGGGGTAGGGGGTGATCTCGCCCGCCGGGGTGATCCACTGCCAGGGGCTGCCGGCGCTGATCCAGCCGGTGAGCGCCCCGCAGAGATGCAGCACCGCCCGGTTCTGCGGGTAGGGTGCCGGCCCGTCGAGGGGCCCCGGGCCGGCGCCGGGCACCGTCGGGTCGACCGGCAGGAAGAGGTCGCCGGTAGGCAGCTGGTTGATGAACTTGACGCGTACCGGCCGGCCGCGTCGGGCGAGCACGACCGGACCGAGATGCCAGGGTCGTCGGGGCGGGGTGACCGTGTTGTGCCCGTCCGGGTTGGTGCCCAGGTTGAGCTGGCGGTAGCCGCGCAGCCGGGTCGCCGGCAGGTCCCGGTGCAGCCGCTGGGTGTACTCCTGCAACCCGATCTCGTAGTAGTCGCAACCGGGATAGGTGATCGTGTCGGGCACGGCGACCGGCAGGTGAGCGCCGAGCGGAGTACGCCCCAGCTCGCCCAGGCCGGGCAGCGGGTCGATGAACTTACGCAACCCGGTGCCGGCCACCACCTGCCCGTCCTCGTCGTGGACGGGCAGCGGACTGTAGGCGTGGTTGGGCACCGGACCGAAGCAGCGGGGCACCGCCGCCGGATCCAGACTCGCCGGCCCCGGGCGCGGCGGCCTGGACGGCGCCGGTTCCGGATGCGTCCGCTCGGGCGTCGCCGGTGCCCGCGTCGGTGCGCCCGGGGAGGGGCCGCCGGAACCGGTTTCGTCGGTGTCAGGGCGGGTGTGTGTGCCGTTCTCCGTGTCCGGGGCGGTTCGGGTGCTGGGGACGGTGCCCGGTTCGCCCGGCTGGTCGCTGCGGGCGGCGCGGTCCAGCCAGGTCGACCGGAGTCTGCGGAACACGGCCATGGCTCTCCCGGTGATCCTGGGCGCGGCGGCCACCACCCCGACGTGGCGGCGCGGACACGCGTGCTGACATTCCGTGAGCCCTCAACCGCAGCATGCGACGTGCGATGGTCGGTTAGGAAGTCCCCTTTCGTGCCAATCTGCCGAGCTGCCGGCGTGTCGCCGCCGCCACTCCGCGCCGGTCGCGTGACCGGCCATCCACCGGCTCCGACCTGCCCAGACCGTCGCGTGGAAGATGCACGGCAGCGCCCTGTCCGGCGGGTGGAAGATGCGGGCTCAGGCCGGGTCACCGGGCTGGCAGGTGGGGCACCAGTAGGTGACCCGGTCGCCCAGTTCCTCCTTGCGAATGGCGGTGCCGCAGCGCCGGCACGGCTGTGCCCGTCGCCCGTACACGTAGCTGGTCCGGCCACGCCCCAGCGCGCCGGTGGTGCTCTGCGTCCAGCGGCCCCGGTTCGCGGCCAGCAACTTCTGGGCCAGCGTCACCAGGCCGGTGAGGTCGGGCACCTCCCGCACGGGGGTGCGGGGATGCACGCCGCGGAGGAACAGCACCTCGCACTTGTAGAGGTTGCCGACGCCGGCCAGGATGCGCTGGTCGAGCAGGGCCACGCCGACCGGGGTGTCCGGGTGGGCGGCGAGCCGACGGACCGCCTCGGCCGGATCCCAGTCGCCGCCGAGCAGGTCGGGGCCCAGGTGACCGACGAGGCGCTCCTCGTCGGCGGTGGGCACCAGCGCCACCTCGTGCAGGTGGTAACCGACGGCGGTCGCGACCGGGGTGCGTAGCACCACCCGGATCAGGTGCGCCGGTCGGGCGGTCCACCGCTCCCCGGGGGCGTACGCCCGCCAGGTGCCGTCCATCCGCAGGTGCGAGTGCAGCGTCCAGCGCGACTCACCGACGTCGGCGGGGGCGTCCAGCCGGAGCAGCAGGTGTTTGCCCCGGCTCGCGCTGTCGCGTACCGACCAGCCCGTGAGGTCGGTGGTGGCGAGCGAGGGCACCCGGAAATCGCTGCCGGTCAGCCGGGCACCGACCAGCGCGCGTTCCAGGACGCGGGCGGTGTTCCAGACGGTGTCACCTTCGGGCACGGCACCATTCTCCCTCACCCGAGCGCAATTCACATGTATCGCTATTTGTATGGCGCTTCTGTTCGATCTACGGATATAGGCACTATCGGGGAGTTCTGAGGAGAATGCCGATGAATCGTCCCCGCAGTTCCGTCCTGGCCGTCGTCCTGGCCACCGTCCTCGCCGTCACCCTCCATCCCCACTCCGCTTCCTCGGCCGGTCGCGCCGACCGGTGGACCGCCGACCTGTCGGTCGTCGATGCCGACGACGTCAACGTGCGACACACCCGTGCTGGCCTGCGACTGGCCGACGCCCGGCCACCCGGCGTGCCGGCCCGGCGCAGCGCGGTGGCCGAGGGCATGCTGGTGGCCACACCGCGTACCCTCAGCCGCCCGGCCACCCGGATCCGCGCCCAGGTCACCGCCGCCAGCTGGCCCGGTGCCACCGCGATCGTCCAGGTCCGCGGTTGGCGGACGGCCGGCTGGACCGAGTGGCGCGACGCCGCGCCGGCTGCGGTCTTCGACCGGCCGGTCCGGCGGGTACAGGCCCGGGTGGTGCTGACCGGCAGCCCCTCCGGTGCCAGCACCGAGGTCCGCGCCGTCCGGCTCACCGCCGACACCGTCGCCGCGGTCACCGCCGCCACCCCCGGCCTTACCTACCGGGTGTACGCGACCCGAATCGGACTGGTCGGCGAGTTGACCGCCAACGGGCACACGGTCCGCGCCCGGGACCACTTCGTCGCGTTGCCCTCCCGCCGGGGCCTGTCTCCGCGCAACACCGGTGACTACACCGTGCGGGTCTGCACCATCACCGGCAGCCGCTGCGAGTACGCCCCGGTCTGGGACGTCGGGCCGTGGAACACCCGCGACGACTACTGGAACCTCAGTGCCGTGCGGGAGAACTGGAAGGCGCTGCCGCAGGGTAGACCGCAGGCGCAGGCCGCCTACCAGAACGGCTACAACGGCGGGCGGGACCAGTTCGGGCGGGTGGTGCTCAACCCGGCCGGGATCGACCTCGCCGACGGGACGTTCTGGGACGGGTTGCAGCTGTCCACCAACGCCTGGGTCGACGTGGCGTACCTGTGGACCGGCACCGGTCCCCGAGGGGTGGTCGGCGACGGGCCACTGACCGTGCGGTCCGGCCCCAGCACGAGCTACCAGTCCCGGGGCCTGGCCGCCCAGTACGCCAACGTGCCGATCCAGTGCTACGTCATCGGGCAGACGATCGCCGGTCCGTACCGGACGACAAACCGGTGGAACCGCCTGGCCAGCGGTCAGTTCGTCAGCCACGCCTACATCTCGACGGTCTGGGGTGGGTCGGTGCCGCTCTGCTGAGGCCGGCACCCAGAGCCGGGTCGGCGTCCTCCCAGGCCGGCCCGGCTCGCCGCGTCAGCGGGTGCGCTGGGCTGCCCGTGCCGGCTGGCTCAGGGCAGCTCCTCCGGTCTCGGCGTGCGCACCAGCTCCTGGTACCGGGGGTGGCAGGCACCGTAGACGGCGAAGTTGAGGCGGGCGTGCGAGAGGCTCAAGTCCCCGTTCGCCCCGCCGCGTACGGCGTCCGCGTCGGCGTCGCCCTGACCGTCATCTGTCCAGAAACAGACCGGGCAGGTGCCGCCGCCGGTCCGGTACGCGCAGCAGGGACAAGCGGCGGGAACCCAGCGATCATCCACCTTGACAGCTTTCCACAGTAGACGCTTCATCCGTGTTGTCCGGAAGCGTCCCCCACGACGCTGTAACCCCGGACCCGCAGCAGCGTACCCGGGGCCACCGCGAGCAGTTCGGCGGCGTGTCCACCGTTGACGGAGAGCGCGACCCGGCCGGCGGAGTCGGCGTGCGCCACCAGGGCACCAACCGGGGCGTCGCCGAACGTACGTCCGTGCACCACGTCCCGGTCCCACCTGCCGACACCCGTCGGGCCGTCCTCGGCGGCCGGGTCGTGCGCCGGCTCGCCGGTCGCCGGACCTACCCGCACCCGCGCCGGCAGCGGGTCCAGCAGCTCGGCCGGGGCGGCCAACTGGACGTTGCCGAAATGGTCCACCGTCACCACCTCGGCCACGAACCCGTCCGGCAGTCGGTGCACCAGCGGTTCGGGGAGCCGCACCAGCGTCGCCGGCTCGACCGGCGGGCCGGCCTCGGCCAGCGGGGCGCCGAGAGCCAGGCGGGCCGCGACCGGGGCGAAGACGTCCCGCCCGTGGAAGGTGGCCGACACCCGGGGTGCCAGCCAGCGCGGATTGGTCAGCTCCACCGCCTCGGTCACCCCGCCGAGCGCCTCGGCGGCGTTCAGCAGCAGGCCGTTGTCGGGTCCCACCAGCAGGCCACCGGGGGTGCCCAGCGCGACACCCCGGCGGTTCGTACCGACCCCGGGGTCGACCACCGCCACGTGCACCCCGGGCGGCAGATGCGGCACGGTCTGGGCCAGCACCGCCGCGCCCCGCCGGATGTCACCCGGCGGCACCAGGTGGGTCACGTCGATGACCCGCAGCGCTGGCGCGACCCGGGCGATCACCCCGTGGCAGACCGCCACGAAGCCGTCGGCGAGGCCGTAGTCGGTGGTCAGCGAGAGGGCCTCGGCCGGTGGCCGGGACTCGCGGGCGGCACTGCTGGTCACGGCACCGGATCGTACGCCGGTATCCGCCGCCACAGGTGCCGATGGCGCCGGTGCGGGAGCCGCGGCTCCGGCGTTTCCTGATGCCGGATTGCCGACAGCGTGGCTGACCGACCGGCCACTGCCGGTGGCGGTCCCGGTTGGACAGACTGCGGGGGTGAGTCACCGGATGCTGCCAACCGTCGTTCTGCTCATGGCCACCATCGCCCTCGCCGGATGCGGTGCCGATCAGGACCAGCCCGCCGCCGCGCCGACAGTCGGCAACCCAACGGCGGATCCGACCCCACCGGCCGGCCCGGACGCCGCAACTCCGCCGACCGGCGCGGCGAGCCCGACCGCCCCGGGCAGTGCCGTGCCGCCGCCGTCGACCCATCCGGCGACCCCCGGGCCGAAGCCCGACGGCAGCACCGAGCGACGGCCGCCGAGCCCGCCGCCGGTGGAGCTACCACCGCGCCAGGCCGGCGAACCGACCGGCCGGGAGGTCGTGGCCGCGTTCCGGGCCGCCGGGCTCAAGGCGGCAAACGTCCGGGACCGGTCCGTCGACTGTGGGCCGGACGGGTTGGGGTTGGGCTGCTCGGAGCTGGTCGTGACCGACAACGTGGCCGTCTACGTCTTCCCGGACGAGAGCAGCGCCGGTGACCTGGCCGAGCGGTGGAGCGGCGCCGCCTACCGCAACGGCACCGTGGTGCTCAACTACCTTGAGGCGCCGACCCCGCCCGCCGACCGCCCCCGCTACGAGAAGGTCCTCGACAAACTCCGCTGAAGTCGCTCTACGTACGCAGCCGGAGGCCGCGCGGGGTGGTGCGGAAGCCGGCGGCGGTCAGGGCGTCGCGCAGCGGCGAAGAGCGTACGGACTCGCCGTCGGCGCGCTCCACCGAGATCGGGCCCAGCGCGCCGGAGTGGACGGCGTCGGCCAGGGCCTTGCCGGCCGCGGCCAGCGCGTCGACGTCGTCGGTGAAGGAGAGCAGCGTCCGCCCGCCCCGCTCCACGTAGAGCGCCAACTCGCCCTCGACCAGCACGACCAACGCCCCGGCCTTGCGACCCGCCCGGTGCCCGGTGGTCGGCGGTAAGGCCGCGTCACCGGAGTCGACGGCGCGCTCCGGCCAGGGCAGCGCCGCACCGTACGGGTTCGCGGGATCGGTGGCCGCCAGCACCACAGTGGCCCCGCCCCGCCGGCCACCGTCGAGCGGATCGGCACCGGCGCGGATCCGGTCCACCGCGCCGGGCACCGCGAACTGCGCCGCGCCCAGCCCGTCGACGAAGTAGCCGCGCCGGGCCGCGCCGCGCTCCTCAAGGGCGGACAGCACCGGGTAGACGGCGGCGAAACCCCCCATGACCTGCTCTGCCACGACCGCGCCCCGGGTCAGCACCCCGTGCCGTTCGAGCAGGACGTCGGCGAGCGCGGCGGCGCGGCGGGTCGGGTCGGTGTCCCGCTCCGGCAACCGCGACCAGCGCCCGGCCACCGTGGGCGGCCCACCGCGACTGGGCAGTGCCACCCGTCCCGGGCGGCGGTAACGCCCACGGGCGGCGGTCGGGCGGGCGCGGTGCGCGCCACCGGCGCCCAGCACCGCCCGCAACGGTGCCAGGGTGTCGTTGGTGAGGTGACCGGCCCAGACCAGGTCCCAGATGACCGCGGTCAGCTCGGCGTCGTCGGTGGCGCCGACCCGATCGGCCAGGGGCCGGAAGAACAGCGCCTGCCCGTCGTCGAGGGCGTCCAGCACCGCATCGTGCAGGGGCGTACGGGCGAGGGTGTCATCCGGCGGCGGAAGCAGCAGCGGAGCCGAGTCGGCGTACGCCAGGCTGACCCAGCCGTCCCCACCGGAGATCGCCCCTGCGCCGGCCCACAGCACCTCGCCACTGGCGCACAGCTCGTCGAGCTGGGCAGGGGAGTAGTCGGCGACCCGGGCGGGCAGCACCAGCCGTTCCAGCGCCGACGCGGGCACCGAGGCACCTTGCAACTGCTCGATAGTCGCGGCCACCGCCTCGACCCCGCGAGCCGAGGAGCCCACCTGCTGCCAGCGGGGCAGGAAGGTGGCCAGGGCCTGCGGCGGTACCGGTTCGATCTCGCGGCGTAGCGCGGCGAGGGAACGGCGGCGCAGCAGGCGCAGCACCTCGACGTCGCACCACTGGGTGCCGGCCGTGTCCGGGGTGAACTCGCCGGAGACCACCCGGCCGGTGACGGCCAACCGGCGCAGGGTCTGCTCGACCACGAAGACCCCGAGCCCGAAGCGGGCCGCGCAGCCGGCGGCGGTGAACGGGGTGTGGGTGCGGGCGTACCGGGCCACCAGGTCGCCGAGCGGGTCGGCGACCGGTTCGAGGTACGCCTCGGCGACACCTACCGGTAGGGCGACGCCGAGAGCGTCCCGGAGCCGGCCGGCATCCTCGACGCCGACCCAGCGTTCCTGCCCGGCGATGCGCACCCGCAGCACCCGCCGGGCGGCGGCCAGCTCGGTCAGCCACGCCTCGGGTGCCCCGCGTTCGGCCAGCTCACCGGTGCTCAGGTCGCCGAGCTGCCGCAGCAGCTCGATCACGTCCTCGGCGTCGCGGGTACGGCGTTGAGTGGTGAGCCAGCGCAGTTGTCGTTCGGTCTCGGCGAGCACCGCCGGGTCGAGCAGCTCGCGCAGGTCGACCCGGCCGAGCAGCTCACCGAGCAGGGCCGAATCCAGGGTGAGGGCGGCGGCCCGGCGTTCCGCCAGCGGCGCGTCGCCCTCGTAGAGGAAGGCGCCGACGTAGCCGAAGAGCAGCGAGCGGGCGAACGGCGACGGCCGGGCGCTCTCCACCTCGACCAGGCGCACCCGGCGGCCGGCCAGGTCGCGCATGACCTCGGTCAGGGCGGGCAGATCGAAGACGTCCTGGAGGCACTCCCGCGCCGCCTCCAGGGTGACCGGGAAGTCGGCGTACTCGCGGGCCACGTCGAGCAGTTGGGCGGCGCGTTGTCGTTGCTGCCAGAGCGGCTGGCGGCGACGCGGATCCCGGCGCGGCAGCAGCAGCGACCGGGCGGCGCACTCCCGGAACCGGGCGGCGAACAGCGCCGAGGTGCCGACCGACTCCTCCACCAGCTGGGCGATCTCCTCCGGATCGAAGGCCACCACGTCGGCGCCGGGCGGAGTGTCGGCGGTGTCCGGCAGCCGGACCACGATCCCGTCGTCGGCGGGCATCACCTGCGCGTCGACGCCGTAGCGCTCGGCCAGCCGGCGGCCGATGGCCAACGCCCAGGGCGCGTTGACCCGGGCGCCCAGGACGCTGTGCACAGCCAGCCGCCAGTCACCCAGCTCGTCGCGGAAGCGCTCGACGACGACCGTCCGGTCGTCCGGCAGGGCCCGGGTCGCCGCCCGTTGCTCGTGCAGGTAGGTCAGCAGGTTTCCGGCGGCCCAGTCGTCCAACCCGGTGGCCCGCAGCGTGGCGGTGGCCTGTTCGGTGTCCTGCCGGAGCAGGGCGCGTACCCGGGCGCCGATCGCCCGGCCCAGTTCCACCGGCCGGCCCGGCTGGTCGCCCTTCCAGAACGGCATCTTCGCCGCCTGCCCGGGGGCGGGGGAGACCAGCACCCGGTCCGGCGTGATCTCCTCGATCCGCCAGGACGAGGAACCGAGCAGGAAGACGTCGCCGACGCGGGACTCGTAGACCATCTCCTCGTCCAGCTCGCCGACCCGGGCGGCCCGTTCCGCCCCGGCCAGGAAGACGCCGAACAGGCCCCGGTCGGGAATGGTGCCGCCACTTGTCACCGCCAGCCGTTGCGCGCCGGGACGGCCGGTCAGCACGTCGGTCGCGCGATCCCACACCAGCCGGGGGCGAAGCTCGGCGAAGGCGGTCGACGGGTAGCGGCCGGAGAGCATGTCCAGGACGGCGTGCAGCGCGGAGTCGGGCAGCTCGGCGAAGGGCGCGGCCCGACGGACGACGGTCGCCAGGTCGCCGACCCGCCACTCGTCCAGGGCGACCATCGCGACGACCTGCTGGGCGAGCACGTCCAGGGGGTTGCGGGGGTGGTGCAGCTCCTCGATGGCGGCCTCGCCCATCCGCTCGGCGACCACGGCGCAGGAGAGCAGGTCGCCTCGGTGCTTGGGCAGGACCACCCCCCGCGACACCGCGCCGACCTGGTGCCCGGCCCGGCCGACCCGTTGCAGGCCGGCGGCCACGCTGGGCGGTGCCTCGATCTGCACGACGAGGTCGACCGCGCCCATGTCGATGCCGAGTTCGAGGCTGGAGGTGGCCACCACCGCCGGCAGCCGGCCCGCCTTGAGCGCCTCCTCGATCTGCCGGCGTTCCTCCCGGGAGACGCTGCCGTGGTGCGCCCGGGCGATCACCGGCGGGGCCCCGGAGACCGCGCCGGCCTGGGCCATCATCTCGGCGGGTGTCCGGGCCGCCGGGCCGGTCGCGGGTGGCGTCGCGGCGGCTGTCTCGTCGGCGGCCAGCTCGTTGAGCCGGGCGCAGAGGCGTTCGGCGCTGCGTCGGGAGTTGGTGAAGACGATCGTCGAACGGTGTGCCCTGATCAGGGCGAAGACCCGTTCCTCGACGGCCGGCCAGATGGACGCCGTGCGGGGACCGGCGAGCTCGTCCTCCGGGCTCGGCTGCTCGTCGAGGCGGGTCATGTCCTCCACCGGCACCTGGACGCTGACCTCGATCGTCTTGGCGGTCGCCGGGGCCACCACGTCGACCGGGCGGGCACCGCCGAGGAAGCGGGCGCACTCGTCCAGCGGTCGGACGGTGGCGGAGAGCCCGATGCGCTGTGCCGGGGCGGGCAGCAACTCGTCGAGCCGCTCCAGGGAGAGGGCCAGGTGGGCGCCGCGTTTGGTGCCGGCGACCGCGTGCACCTCGTCGACGATCACCGTCTCCACGCCGCGCAGCGAGTCCCGTGCGGCGGAGGTGAGCAGCAGGAACAGCGACTCCGGCGTGGTGATCAGGATGTCCGGCGGGGTACGGGCGAAGGCCCGCCGCTCGTCGGCGGGGGTGTCACCGGTACGCATCCCGACGGTGATCTCCGGCGGGGGCAGGGCGAGCCGGGTGGCGGCCTGCCGGATGCCGGTGAGCGGGGCGCGCAGGTTGCGCTCGACGTCGACCGCGAGCGCCTTGAGCGGACTGACGTAGAGCACCCGGCAGCGCTGTCGAGGGTCGGCGGGGGTCGTCTCGCGGGACAGCCGGTCGAGTGACCACAGGAATGCCGCGAGGGTCTTGCCGGAGCCGGTGGGCGCCACGACCAGGGCGTGCCGGCCGGCGGCGACCGCGTTCCAGGCACCGGCCTGCGCCGCCGTCGGCGCGGCGAACGCCGCACCGAACCATTCCCGGGTCGCCGGGCCGAACCGGGAGAGCACCTGCTCGCCCGGGGTCGTGCTGGAATCCGCCACGAACCAATCCTGCCCCCGGGCACCGACATTCGTCCGTCGCGAGCCGGGCGGCGAGTCACCTGTTAAGGCGTTTAAGGTGACTTGCGCCAAGAATCCGTTAAGTCTCACTTAACTGCTTGCTCTTGCCGAGCAACATAAAGTAACTTCACTCGCGGTGTGGTGAGCGGCGGAGGGGGTCGGATGGCCGTCGAGGAGCGGAGTTCAAGGCCCGGCACCGACATCCTGATCCGCAAGGTGGACAGCCACGTCACCGCCCTGCGCGCCGGGCTGCACGGCCCGGAACTCGAACTGGCCGAGCGGCTCGCCAGTTGCCTACGCGAGCTGGTCCTCTCCACCGCGCAGGCCAGCGCCGCCGACCGTGCCCAGGTGCGGGCCGCCGTGCACTACTTCGTCCTGCGCCGCGAGAGCCGAGGCCGGTTGTTGTCCGTACGGTCCCTGGCCGCCGCGCAGCGGCTGGTCAACCGGGCCGCGTCCCAACTGGGCCGGCCGGACCTGGTCGTCGAGGGCCGCCCGGGTCGCGGTGACAGCGCCGCGCCGGACGTCGCCGCGCACAACTGATTCGGTCGTTACCGGCTTTTAGCCGCTTTGCCGGCGAAAGTGTGTTTACTTCGGGAAAACCACGCGTCGCGCGCTGGACTGTCGTCTGATCGCTGCTAGACCCCCAACCCCCGTGGGGCGTCTCGGCCACCTCGACCGGGAGCGCGCGTGCTCGTACTGCTGATCCTGCACCTCGTGGCGGCCGTCGTGGCGCCACTGCTGGTCCGCCGGTGGGGTCCGCGCGCCTGTTACCTGCTGGCCCTGGTGCCGGCGACCGCCTTCGGCTGGGCACTGGTACGCACACCCGACGTGGCCCACGGCGGTGCGGTGGTCGAGACGTACCCCTGGATTCCGGAACTGGGCCTGGACCTGGCGCTGCGGATGACCACCCTGTCCTGGCTGATGACCCTGCTGGTCGGCGGCGTCGGCGCGCTGGTGCTCGCGTACTGCGCCCGCTACTTCCCACCCGACGCGCTCGGCAACTCGCGGTTCGCCGGCGTGATGGTCGCCTTCGCCGGGGCGATGCTCGGGCTGGTGCTCGCCGACGACCTGCTGCTGCTCTACGTCTGCTGGGAGCTCACCACCGTCTTCTCGTACCTGCTGATCGGCCACAGCACGGAGCGGCGGTCGAGCCGCTGGGCGGCCGCCCAGGCGCTGACCGTGACCACGCTCGGCGGACTCGCCATGCTTGTCGGGTTCCTCATGCTCGGTCACCACGCCGGCACCTACCGCTGGTCGGAGCTGGCCCAGCAACCGCTGCCCGGCGGGGCGTACCTGGGCGTCGCGGTGCTGCTGATCCTGGTCGGTGCGCTGTCGAAGTCGGCGGTGCTGCCGTTCACCTCGTGGCTGCCGGTGGCGATGGCCGCGCCGACGCCGGTCAGCGCGTACCTGCACGCGGCGGCGATGGTGAAGGCCGGCGTCTACCTGCTCGGCCTGCTGACCCCGGTGCTCGCCGTGGTCGGCCCGTGGCGTCCGGTGGTGCTGATAGCAGGCCTGGCCACCATGCTGGTCGGTGGTTGGGCGGCGTTACGGCAGACCGACCTGAAGCTGCTGCTGGCACACGGCACGGTCAGCCAGCTCGGGCTGTTGACGGTGGTCGTCGGGGTCGGCACGGCGGACGCCGCGCTCGCCGGAGTCGCCATGCTGCTCGCTCACGCGCTGTTCAAGGCGGCGCTGTTCCTCGTGGTCGGCGTGATCGACCACGGGGCCGGGACCCGGGATCTGCGCGAGTTGTCGGGACTGCGACGCACCGCGCCGGTGCTCACCGGGGTGGCCGTGCTCGCCGCCGCCTCGATGGCCGGACTGCCACCCCTGCTCGGCTTCGTCGCCAAGGAGGCCGTGTTCGCCGCCTTCGCCGACCGGCCGCTGGTCCTGGCGGTACTCGTGGTCGGCACCGTGCTCACCGTCGCGTACAGCATCAGGTTCATCTGGGGCGCGTTCGCCGACCGACCCGGCGCCGCCGCCACCGACCTGGGACGGATCGCGCCGACGCTGCTGGCCCCACCGGCCCTGCTGGCCGTCGTCGGGCTCGTCGCCGGCCCGGCCGCGGGAGCGCTGGATCACCTGCTCCGTCCGTACCCGGAACTCTTCGGCGCCGTCGGGAAACACCTGGCCCTGTGGCACGGGCTCACCCCCGCACTCGGTCTGTCCGCGCTCGCCGTGGCGGGTGGCGCGGCGCTGTTCGCGCTGCGTGGCCCACTGGCGCCGGCGCTGGCCCGGCTGCGTTGGCCGGTCACCGGCCAACGGGGGTACGAGTTGATCACCAACCGCTTCGACCAGGCCGCGGTGGGCGTCACGAGCGTCACCCAGCGGGGGTCGCTGCCGCAGTACCTCGGTCTGATCCTGATCGTCCTGGCCGCGGTGCCGGGCGGGGCGGTGATCCTCATCCAACCCTGGGAGCAGCCACTGGATCTGTGGGCCACTCCCGCGCAACCGGTGGTGCTGCTGGTGGTCTGCGTCGCCGCCCTGCTCGCCGTGGGTGCCACCCGACGGCTGACCGCGATGCTCCTGGTCGGCATGACCGGTTACGGCACCGCCATGTTGTTCGTGCTCTACGGCGCGCCCGACCTGGCGCTGACCCAGTTCCTCGTGGAGACCATGACCATCGCGATCTTCGTGCTGGTGCTGCGCCGACTGCCGGAGCGGTTCTCGATGCGGCCGCTGCGGCGCAGTCGCTGGATCCGGCGGACGATCGGGGTGATCGTCGGTACGACCGTGGCCGCGCTCGCCGTCGGAGCCGCGGCGGCCCGGCAGGCTCGTTCCATCTCGGAGGACTTTCCGCACCTGGCGGTGGAGCAGGGGCACGGCCGCAACGTGGTCAACGTGACCCTGGTGGACATCCGCGCCTGGGACACCCTGGGGGAGATGGCGGTGCTGGTTGCCGCGGCGACCGGAGTGGCAAGTCTCATCTTCCACCAGTCGCGCACCGGGCCACGTCCTCGTCGGCGGGAGTTCGCTGAGGACGAGGCGTCCGCAGGCCGGGCGGTCTGGCTGCGCGGCGGGGCCACGCTGCACGAGCGGCAACGGTCGATCGTGTTGGAGGTGGTCACCCGACTGATCTCGCACACCGCCGTGCTCTTCTCGCTCTACCTGCTCTTTTCCGGGCACAACGCGCCCGGCGGCGGCTTCGCCGGAGGACTGGTGGCCAGCCTCGCGCTGACCATGCGGTACCTCGCGGGTGGCCGGTACGAGTTGGTCGAGGCGGCGCCGATCGGTGCCGGCACGGTCCTCGGTGCCGGCCTGTTGCTCTCGGTCGGCAGCGGGTTGGTCTCCATGATCGTCGGCGGCACCGTGCTGGAGAGCACCACCGTCGACCTCTGGCTGCCGCTGATCGGCCACTTCTACCTGGTCACCTCTCTTTTCTTCGACGTCGGTGTGTACCTGGTGGTGATCGGTCTGGCGCTGGACGTGCTGCGCAGCCTCGGCGCCGAGGTGGACCGGCACATCGAGGCGGCCGGCGAGGCCGATGGCGGGCTGGCCGGCCGGCGAGGGGAGGCGCGGTGAGGGCCGCCGGAGCGAACCTGGTCTCCTTCGTCACGATCGGGGTACTCGTCGGCTGCGGGGTGACCCTGCTGCTGGAACGCAGCCTGAGCCGGGTGCTGCTCGGCGTCATCCTGATCGGCAACGGCGTGAACCTGTTGATCGTCTTCGGCGGCCGATCCGGGGCGGCGCCGGTGGTCGGTGCCAGCGACGAGGCAGCGATGAGCGACGCTCTGCCCCAGGCCATGGTGCTCACCGCCATCGTGATCACCTTCGGCTTCACCGCCTTCCTGTTGGCGATCAGCTACCGCAGCTGGTACCTCAGCGGCGACGACGAGGTACCCGACGACGTCGAGGACCGGGAGATCGTGCGCCGGGCCGCCCAACGGGAGATGTCCGTCGCGGACCTCGCCGGCGAGCCGCCGACGGCCGACCCTCAGCAGGTCGACGCCCCGGCGCCACCCCGCGAGGAGGGCCCGGGATGAGCCGGTACGCGTCGACGGCACCCGGCCGGTGGCGGCGATGAGCACGCTGGTGCCGCTGCCGGTGGTGCTACCGCTGCTGGGCGCCGCGCTGACCCTGCTGCTGGCGGGCCGACCGCAGACCCAGCGAGCGGTCAGCGTGGGTTGCCTGAGCGTCAGCCTGACGGTGGCGGTGGTGCTGCTGGTGCAGGCGTACCGGCAGGGGCCGCTGGTGGTGCAGATCGGCGGCTGGCCGGCACCCGTGGGCATCGTGCTGGTCGCCGACCAGTTGGCCGCGCTGATGCTGGTGGTCTCCTCGGCGGTGACCCTCTGCGTGCTGCTGTACTCGATCGGGCAGGGCCAGGCGGAAACTGGGGAGAGATCCCCCGTGGCGATCTTCCACCCCACCTATCTGGTGCTGACCGCCGGCGTGTGCAACGCCTTCCTCGCCGGTGACCTGTTCAATCTCTTCGTCGGCTTCGAGATGCTGCTCGCCGCCAGCTTCGTCCTGATCACCCTCAACGGCACCGCGCTGCGCATCCGCACCGGTTCCACCTACGTCGTGGTCAACGTCCTGGCGTCGATGATCTTCCTGATCTCGGTGGGCCTGGTCTACGCGGCCACCGGCACCCTCAACCTGGCCCAGCTCACCGCGCGGCTCGACGCGCTACCGGACGGCGTACGCCTGAGCCTGCAACTGATGCTGTTGGTGGCCTTCGGCATCAAGGCGGCGGTCTTCCCGCTGTCGGCCTGGCTGCCGGACAGCTATCCGACGGCGCCGGCCCCGGTCACCGCGGTCTTCGCCGGCCTGCTGACCAAGGTGGGCGTGTACGCGATCATCCGGACCCAGACCCTGCTCTTCCCGGGGCAGCAGGCCGGGGAACTGCTGATGGTGGCGGCCGGGCTGACCATGCTGGTCGGCATCCTCGGCGCGGTGGCCCAGTCGGACATCAAGCGGCTGCTGTCGTTCACGCTTGTCAGCCACATCGGCTACATGATCTTCGGAGTGGGCCTGAGCACGGTCGCCGGGCTGGTCGGTGCCATCTTCTACGTGGTCCACCACATCACCATCCAGACCACCCTGTTCCTGATCTCCGGACTGGTCGAGCAACGGGCCGGCAGCACCGACCTGCGCCGCCTCGGCGGGCTGGCCCGGCTGGCACCCATGGTCGGCGTGCTCTTCTTCGTCTCGGCGATGAACCTGGCCGGCATTCCACCGTTCTCCGGTTTCCTGGGCAAGCTCGGCCTGCTCCAGGCCGGTGTCGCCGCCGGTGGGCCGCTGCCCTGGACGCTGGTGGCCGTGGGCACCGTGACCAGCCTGCTCACCCTCTACGTGGCGAGCCGGGTATGGAACATCGCCTTCTGGCGCTCACCCTGCGAGACGGTCGCGCCGACCGCACCGCTGCCGGCGCTGATGGTCGGCGCCACGGTCGCCCTGGTGGCGCTCGGGGTGGCGCTGACCTTCGCGGCGGGACCGCTGTTCGAGTTCACCGGGCGGGCCGCGGAGGATCTGATCGAGCGCACCCCGTACGTGCGCGCCGTCCTGCCCGGCGGGGCGTCATGACCGCGCCCGGCACCGAGCCGCCGGACCGGCGGACCCGGACGGGCCGGTGGCGTGACCAGCTGATCGCCTACGGCTGGCTGGTGCTGGCCTGGAACCTGTTCTGGGGGGAGTTCACCTGGGGGAACCTGCTGGGCGGGCTGCTGACCGCCGGCGTGGTGCTGTTGTTCTTCCCACTGCCCCCGGTGACCTTCCACGGCCGGCTCCGGCTGCGGGGTCTGCTGGCGTTCGGCAGCCGGTTCGTCGTCGAGCTGATCCGGGCCAGCGCCCACGTCGCCCGGATCGCGGTGCAACCCGGTTACACGCCCCGTTCGGCCATCATCGGCGTGCGGCTGCGGCTGCCCACCGACCTCAATCTGGCCCTCACCGCCGAGGTGCTCTCCCTGGTGCCCGGCACGTTGATCGTGGAGGTGGACCGGGACGCCGGAATCCTCTACGTGCACGTGCTCGACGTACGCGGCCCCGCCGCCCTCGCCGCCAGCCGTGCGCAGGTCCACGCCGTGGAACGGCGGATCGTCGAGGTCATCGGCTCGAACGCCGAGCTGCGCCAGGTACGCACCGGACCCGTGGACAAGGAGCTCCCGTGACTGTCTTCCTCACCGTCGTCCTCACCGGCCTGCTGTCGGTGACCGCCCTGCTGGCCCTCGTTCGTCTCTATCGGGGCCCGACCCTGCTGGACCGGGTCGTCGCCGCCGACATGCTGCTCGCCACCATGGTCGGTGCCGTCGGCGCGGAGGCGGCGGTCAACCGGCACGCCACCACCCTGCCGGTGCTGGTGGTGCTCGCCCTGCTCGGCTTCGTCGGATCGGTGTCGCTCGTCCGTTTCGCCGTCCGGGACCGGCCATGACGCCCGGTGCCGTGGCGGACTGGCTGGCTGTCGTCAGCCTGACCGCCGGTGCGCTGCTGAGCCTGGCCGCCGCCATCGGAGTGCTGCGTTTCCCGGACACGCTGAGTCGCATGCACGCGGCCACCAAGCCGCAGGTGCTCGGCGTGCTGCTCCTGCTGCTGGGGGTGGGTCTCCGGCTGCGCAGTCCAGCCGACCTCGGCATGATCGTTCTGGTCGGCGTCTTTCAACTGGCCACCGCTCCGGTCGCCGCGCAGATGATCGGGCGGGCCGCGTACCGGGCCGGGCGGGTCGACCGGAACCTGCTCGACGTGGACGAGCTGGCCGACCGGTGAACCAGCGCCCCACCGGTGGGCCCGGCCCCGGACCTCGTCCCGGGCCGCCCGTCCTGGCCGGCAGAAACAGTAGGCACACCCACCCGGCCCGGGCCGCGACGCCGGTAGAATGAGCACATGATCGACTCCTCTGCCCAGGAGGGCAGCAGTAGCCAGCCGGGTAGGCCCCGGCATCCCCACACACCGACGACCCCGGGAGCCCTGAACCTCCCGTGTTGATCCTCGTCGGTCTTCTCCTGATCGTTGTCTTGACCGTCGCGACGGGCTATTTCGTCGCGCAGGAGTTCGGCTACGTCGCGGTCGACCGCGGCAAGCTGAAGCAGCTCGCCGCCGAGGGCGACCAGGCGTCCGCCCGGGCACTGGAGGTCGCCGGACGGCTTTCGTTCATGCTCTCCGGCGCGCAGCTCGGCATCACCGTGACCGCCCTGCTGGTCGGTTACGTCGCCGAGCCCTACCTCGGTGCCGGCCTGGCCGAGCTGCTCGGCGTGGCCGGCGTCTCCACCGGCGTCAGCCTGCCGTTGTCGGTCGCGCTGGCGCTGGTCATCGCCACCGTGGTGCAGATGGTCGTGGGCGAGCTGGCCCCGAAGAACCTGGCCATCGCCCGCCCCGAACCGGTCGCCCGGGCGCTGGCCCGTTCCACCCTGGCCTACCTGGCCATCGCCGGCCCGCTGATCAAGCTCTTCGACAAGTCCGCGGTGCGGCTGCTGCGGCGGGTCGGCATCGAGCCCATCGAAGAGCTGCCCAGCGGCGCCACCCCGGAGGACCTGGAACAGATCATCGCCGAGTCCCGGCTGGAGGGGCACCTCGACGCCGACATGTCGGAGCTGCTGGACCGGGGGCTCGACTTCCGGCAGTTGACGGCCGGTGAGGCCATGGTGCCCCGGGTGGACGTGCACACCGTGCGCGCGCACGAGCCGGTCAGCCGGGTGGTCGAGCTGCTCGACACCGGCCGCTCCCGCTTCCCGGTGCGCGGCACGGAGGGCGTCGACGACCTGGTCGGCGTGATCGGCATCGCCGACGTGCTCCAGGTGCCCGCGGCCGAGCGCGCCACCACCCCGGTCAGCGCGGTGGCCGTACCGCCGCTGCTGGTGCCCGAGACGCTGCCGCTGCCCACCGTGCTGGACCGGCTCCGCTCCGGGCACCGCCAGCTCGCCTGCGTGGTCGACGAGTACGGCGGCTTCGCGGGCGTCATCACGTTGGAGGACATCGCCGAGGAACTGGTCGGCCCGATCCGCGACGAGGACGACCCGCCGGAGCGGGCCCCGGCGCGGCAGGATGACGGCTCGTGGGTGGTACCCGCCCGCTGGCGTATCGACGAGGTCGCCGACAGCACCGGCATCGCCCTGCCCGAAGGGCCCGAGTACGACACGCTCTCCGGGCTGGTCATGCGGGAGCTGGGCCGGGTGCCCGAGGTCGGTGACCGGCTGGAGATCAGCCTGCCGGCCGACGGCGACAACGGGCAGGTGCCGCCACGCGCCCTGGTCGAGGTGCTGGAGGTGGACCGGCACGTGGCCGACTCGGTCCGTCTCCAGGTGATCGACGGGCACGCGGAGGTGACGGCATGAGCACCGGGTTCGCGCTGATCATCTCGGTGGTCCTGCTGGCGCTCAACGGTTTCTTCGTCGCCGCCGAGTTCGCCCTGGTGGCGAGCAAGCGGTACCGCCTGGAACAGGCGGCGGCAAGTGGTGGCCGGGCCGCCCGGGCCGCCCTCGACGGCGTACGCGAGCTGTCCCTGATGCTGGCCGGCGCACAGCTCGGCATCACCCTGTGCACGCTGGGCCTCGGTGCCCTGGCCGAGCCGGCGATCGAGCGGCTGCTCAGTCCGCTGCTGCACGCCGTCGGTCTGCCGTACGGCGCCAGCCACGTGATCGCGCTGATCTTCGCGCTGAGCCTGGTCACCTTCCTGCACCTGGTGGTCGGTGAGATGGCACCGAAGTCCTGGGCGATCACCCACCCGGAACGGTCCGCGTTGCTGCTGGCCCTGCCGTTCCGGGCCTTCGCCCGGGTGGCCCGTCCGGTGCTGTCGGTGCTCAACGCGGTGGCCAACGCCATGCTGCGGCTGGTGAAGGTCAACCCGCAGGACCAGTTGGCCCAGGTGCACGGCCCCGACGAGCTGCGGATGCTGCTGGAACAGTCCCGTGAACACGGGCTGCTCGGCGCCGCCCAGCACGAACTGCTCACCAGCATGCTGGAGTTGCAGGGCACGACGGTGGCCCAGGTGATGGAGCCGTTCGACCGGATGGTGACCGTGCGGCGGGACGATCCGGCGGGCCGTATCGAGCAGGTCAGTCGGGACAGCGGCCGGTCACGGCTGGCGGTGCTGGACGCCGCCGGTGACGTCTGCGGTCTGGTGCACGTACGGGAGGCGGTGCGGGCCACCGCCGGCCGACCCGACGCCACCGCCGCCGACCTGATGAACGACGCCATCACGCTTCCCGACACCGCCACGGTGACCGAGGCGGTGGCCGTGATGCGGGCCCGCCAGTCGCAACTCGCCCTGGTCCGCAACGGTGGTGGTCCCACCCGGCCGGTCGGCTTCGTCGCTCTTGAGGATCTGCTGGAGGAGGTCATCGGGGAGTTCGACGACGAGACCGATCCGATCCCGCGCGCGGTACGCCGGCTCAGATAGGAGCCACGGGTGCGGCTGACGGGGGTGTCACCGGAATCGGGCGGAACCGGCCTGACGGTGCAGACCGCGCTGGCCAACCCGAGCACCCGCCCCGGCCTGCGCCTGCCGGGGCGGGTGAACCTCATCGCCGGTTCCGTCGACGTACCGGTCCTGCACGTCCGGCTCGGCCTGGTCAGCACGGTCGAGCCGGACGACCCGGAAGCTCCCCGCCGGCTGGTGCAGTTTCACCACGCTCAGGTGGCCGGTGCCCTGGTGCTGCGGGCCGGGCGGGCCCGGTCGATCCCGTTCGAGTTCCCGATCCCGTGGGAGACACCGGTGACCACGTACGGCGGGGTGCCGTTGCTCAGCCTGCGGATGGGACTGCGTACCGAGGTGGCGATCGAGGCCAATTTGGACCAGGGCGCGATGGTGCCGGTCTTCGTTCACCCGCTGCCGACCCAGCAGCACATCCTGGCCGCCCTGGACACGCTCGGCTTCAGCGTCCGCCAGTCCGGCCTGCTCGACGGCCGGCTGCCCGGCGTGGAGCAGGCCCTGCCGCTGCACCAACGGTGGGGCTTCTGGGTCGGTCCGCTCTACGCCGGGCCGATCACCGAACTGGAGGTGATCTTCGTAGCCAACTCCGCCGGGCTGGAGGTGATCCTCTGGTTTGACCGGCGGCTGGCGTTGGCCGGGATCACCCACACCAGCATCAGTCGGTTCCGGATCTGGCACGTCGGCGCGGACCAGCGGGACTGGGTCAGCACCGTGGACGGCTGGCTGCGCGCGGCCATCAACCGGCATGCCGCCGCTGCGGCGCACGCCGACTGGTCGGCCACCATCTCCGAGTCGGCCCACGTCAGCCGCCCACCGGACCGGCCGCTGCCACCCGGACCGCCGTCCGCTGGCGACGCGGGCGGCGCCGGTGTCGGTGGCGGCGAGGGCGGTGGTGGCGGCGGAGGCGGCGGCACCTGACGCTGTGACCGCCGCCTGACGCCGTTCGCGGCGGCACCTGATGCGTCCACGGCGGCACCGCAACGGCCCAGCTGCCCCGGGAGCGCCCCCGTGCGTCTCGTCAGCCCTGGGCGAGCTTGAGGCCGAAGCCGAGGAAGAGGGCACCCACGGCGCTTGTCGCGCCGGCCGCCAGCCGGCGGCGCCGGCTGAACTGGGCAGCCAGGAACGTGCCCGCGAAGATCAGCGCGGTCAGGTAGAGCGCGCTGGTCACCTGGGCGATCAGACCGAGCAGCAAGAACGACAGCGCGGGCCAGGGATACGTCGGGTCGACGAACTGGATGAAGAACGAGACGAAGAACAGGATCGCCTTCGGGTTGAGCAGGCTGATCACCAGCGCCTTGCGGAACGGGCTGCGCGTCGCCGCCGGCGCCGCGGCGTCGATCAACCGCGGGGTGTCCGGGTCGTTGCGGTCCCGCCAGCGCCGCCACGCCCCGCGCAGCATGGTCAACCCCACATAGCCCAGGTACGCGGCGCCCGCGTACTTGATCACGAGGAAGACCGGCGGGTACGCCTTGAGCAGCGAGGCCACTCCGGCGGCGGAGAGGAACATGAGGATCGCGTCACCGACCCAGACGCCGCTCGCCGCCCGGTAGCCGACGCCGACGCCGCGCCGCGCGGCGGTGGAGAGGACGAACAGCGAGTTGGGGCCGGGCAGCAGCACGATGGCCACGGTGCCCAGCACGTACGTCCAGATGTCGGTGATTCCCAGCACGTCCGACATCATCGGGCGGACGTGGGCCGGGCACGAAGCCTTTCCCGCAGGCTGACCTGTGCTTTTGCCCACTCGTCAACGGTCATCGAATACTGCACGGTGTCCCGCCACGAGCCGTCGGGCCGCAACCGGTGCATCCTCAGCACCCCCTCCCGGGTCGCGCCGAGCCGCTCGATGGCGCGCTGCGAACGCTCGTTGCGGATGTCGGTGTGCCAGACCACCCGTACCGCACCCAGCTCGTCGAAGGCGCGGGTGAGCAGCAGCAGCTTCGCCTCGGTGTTGAGCCCGGTGCGCCACCACGGCCGGCCGAGCATGGTGTGCCCGATCGCAACCGACCGGCGCTCCGGGTCGATCTCGTAGTACGAGGTGGTGCCGACGACCGCGCCGGTGACCGCGCAGCGCTGCGCCCAGGCGACCCGTTCCTGCCGGTGCTGCTCGGCCAGGGCCGCGACGATCACCTCGCGCAGCTGCTCCGGCCCGCTCGGTAGCGGCCGGCTGAGGTGCCGCCAGACGTCGGCATCGGCGGTGGCGGCGTACAACTCGTCGGTGTGGGCCTCATCGAGCGGCTCCAGCAGCACGTGTGCGCCGCCCAGCACCGCCGGTTCGTGCCAGGGCGAGCGGTGCGGACGCAGGTAGGCCGGTAGCGGTGCGGTGACCCCGGCGTCCGGCTCCGGCAGGCCGGCGGTCAGCCGCAGCGGCACCACGCCGGCCCAGTGCGCCAGGTCGAGATCGGCCGGGTCGTCGCGTACCCCGCCGGTGCGGCTGCGTAGCGACACCTCCGCCAGCGGCAGCGCCAGCACGGCGGTCTCGGCCAGCTCCCGTCGGTTCGGCGGACGACTGTCCGCCGCGCGGCCGGTGCCGACCTTCTCCACCAGGGCGGTCAGCACGTCGGCCTTCTCATCCGGGTCGGTGACCAGGTGGGCGGTGCCGTGCGCGACCACCGATCGGTAGTTGGCGCTGTGGTGGAACTGGGACCGGCCGTAGACCAGTCCGTCGAGGAGGGTGACCGCGACGCAGACCGGCAGGCCGTCGGCGCGGGCGGCGAGCAGTGGCCGGCTGCCGGTGGAGCCGTGCAGGTAGAGCGTGTCGCCGATGCGTACGTGCAGGGTGGGCAGCACGCGGGGCTCACCGTCCACAGTAAACCCGAGCACGCAGTGGTAGGCCTCGTCGAGTACGGCGTGGGTGGCGGTGCGGTCGTAGCTCATCCGGTCCCGGGAACGACTGGCGGTGGTGCGGGTGGTTGGCGAGTACATGCTTCCACCTTTGTTCTAGTACAATACTGTGTTTGTGTCAGTACGCTATCAGGTGACCGGTGCGACGGCCGCCGACATTTCAGCCAGCATCGAGTCCGGCATCCGCGACGCCGCCCTCGCCCCCGGCGACCTGCTGCCACCGGTGCGCACGCTCGCCGCCGACCTGGCCGTCAGCCCGGCCACCGTCTCCCGTGCCTACGCCGAACTGCGTCGCCGTGGCCTCGTCGTCACCGCCGGCCGGCACGGCACCCGGGTGCGCCCCCGACCACCGGTCGCCGCCCGCCGAGCCGCGCTGCGCCCACCGCCCGCCCCCGGGCTGCGCGACCTGTCCCGAGGCGAACCCGACAAGCGGCTGCTACCGCCGCTGCGTCGGCACCTGGCCGCCCTCGCCGACACCGTCGGCGACCCGGTGGGCTATCCCGACCTCGGCGTACTGCCCGAGATGACCGAGGTGGCCGGGGCGCGGCTGACCGCCGACGGGGTGCCGGCCCCCGGGCTGACCCTCACCGGCGGCGCGTTGGACGGCATCGAACGCCTCCTCGGCGCGCACCTGCGCCACGGCGACGCGGTGGCCGTGGAGGATCCCGGCTGGACCGGCCTGCTCGACCTGCTCGCCGCGCTCGGGCTACGGCCGATCGGAATGCCCATCGACGACGACGGGCCGATCGTCGCCGGAGTCGCCGCCGCCCTCGCCGCCGGAGCGCGAGCGCTCATCGTGACCAGCCGGGCCCAGAACCCCACCGGCGCGGCGGTCTCCGCCGACCGGGCCAGCGCCCTGCGCACCCTACTCGCCGGTCGGGCCGACCTGCTGTTGATCGAGGACGATCACGCCGCCGAGCTGGCCCGCGTACCGCTGCACCCGCTCGCCGGAGCGACCACCCACTGGGCCTTCCTCCGCTCGGTCAGCAAGCCCTTCGGCCCGGACCTGCGCCTGGCCGTGCTGGCCGGAGACGAGACCACCGTGGCGCGGGTGGCCGGCCGATCCCGGGTCGGCACCGGCTGGGTCTCCACCGTGCTGCAACGGCTCGTGCTCTCGCTCTGGAAGGATCCAGAGGTGACCGCCCTGGTCGACCGGGCCGCAGAGAGCTACGAACGACGGCGCCACGCCCTGATCGCCGCCCTCGCCGCCCGTGGCCTGCCCGCCCACGGCCGCACCGGCATCAACGTCTGGGTACCGGTGGACGACGAGACCAGCGCGCTGACCGCCCTGCGTGACGCCGGCTGGGCGGTCGCGCCGGGCGCGCTCTACCGGATCGCCGGCCCGCCGGGGCTGCGCATCACCGTCAGCGGCCTGAACGAGGCGGAGCTCCCCGCGCTCGCCGACGCGGTCACCCGCGCAGCCCACCCCACCCCCTCCCCGAGCTTCACCGCCTGACCGCCCTTCCACCACCCCGACCGCCCACGCCCACGCTGCAACATCCCCGATGTTGCAGCGTGAGGCGGGTTCGAGGCGGCAACATCCCCGATGTTGCTGCCTGGGTGGGCGCTCCCGCTCGCGTGGGGCGCGTCACAGCGGGTAGAACAGTCGCCATGGCCGACACCGATACTGCGCCCGGGGCCCAGCGGTTCATCCCGCCGCAGGCCGACACCCTCGACGAGCTGCGGGCCGCCGCCACCGGCTGCCGGGGCTGCGAGCTGTACCGGGACGCCTCACAGACCGTCTTCGGCCGGGGCGACGCCACCGCCCGGGTGGTCTTCGTCGGCGAGCAGCCCGGCGACATGGAGGACCAGAAGGGGCTGCCCTTCGTCGGCCCTGCCGGCCGGCTGCTGCGCAAGGCGGTCGACGACGCCAAGCTGGACCCGGCCCACATCTACCTCACCAATGCCGTCAAGCACTTCCGCTTCGAACTACGCGGTAAGCGGCGGATCCACCAGACCCCGGACCGGGTACACATCACCGCCTGCCGACCCTGGCTGGTCGCCGAGTTCGCCCAGCTGACCCCAGAGGTGATCGTGGTACTCGGGGCGACCGCCGCGAAAGCCCTGCTCGGCCCGACGTTCCGGGTCACCCGCCAGCGCGGCGAACTGCTGCCCTGGCCGGCCGCCGCCCAACACCCGGAGGACTTCCAACGGGTACCGGTGGACAGCGCCGGAGGGACCGCCGACGCGCCCCCGGCCAAACTCCTGGCCACCATCCACCCCTCCGCCGTGCTCCGGGCCGACAACCAGGACGTCGCCTACGACGGGCTGGTCGCCGACCTGACCGTCGCGGCTCGCGCCCTCGCCGGCTGACACCAGCCGCGCTCGCCCCCAACCGCAGCGCCGGCACCGACCATGCGACGGCGTCGCGGACGGTGCCACACTTGCCGCCATGCAGCAGCACCTCTACGAGGCTGACCACGACGAGTTCCGGGACCTGTGCCGGCGGTTCCTCGACCGCGAGGCCGTACCGCACCACGACCGCTGGGAGGCCGACGGCATCGTCGACCGCGAGGTGTGGCGGAAGGCCGGTGCCGCCGGACTGCTCGGCATGGACGTCCACCCCGACTACGGCGGCGGCGGACAGCGGGACTTCCGGTACAACGCCGTCCTGGTCGAGGAGATCGTCAACTCGGGCTGCTCCGGGCTCGGCTTCGGCCTGCACAACGACGTGGTCGCGCCGTACCTCACCGAGCTGACCACCGAGGAGCAGCGCCAGCGCTGGCTGCCCCGGTTCTGCTCCGGCGACCTCGTCACCGCCATCGCGATGAGCGAACCCGGTGCCGGCTCCGACCTGGCCGGCGTCCGCACCACCGCCGTCCGCGACGGCGACAGCCTCGTGCTCAACGGGCAGAAGACGTTCATCACCAACGGTGAACTGGCCGACCTGGTGATCGTGGTGGCCCGTACCGCCGACGAGGGCGCCCACGGCGTGAGCCTGATCGCGGTGGAAACCGGAACCGCCGGCTTCACCCGGGGTCGCCGACTGGCCAAGGTCGGATTGAAGGCCAACGACACCGCCGAACTCTTCTTCGACGACTGTCGGGTGCCGGCCGCCAACCTCATCGGCACCGAGAACCACGGCTTCTACCACCTGATGGCCAACCTGCCCCGGGAACGGCTCAGCATCGCCGTCGCCGCGGTCGCCGCCGCGGAACGGCTGCTCGCCCTCACTCTCGACTACGCGCGCACCCGGGAGGCGTTCGGCCGACCGATCGGGAAGTTCCAGCACAACCGGTTCCTCCTCGCCGAGCTGGACACCGAGGTCACCATCGCGCGGACCTTCGTCAACCACTGCGTGGCCGAGTTCAACGCCGGCCGGCTGTCGGTGACCGATGCGGCCAAGGCCAAGTGGTGGACCACGGAGTTGCAGAACCGGGTCGCCGACCGGTGCGTGCAGCTGCACGGCGGCTACGGCTTCATGGCGGAGTACCCGGTGGCGCGGGCCTGGCTGGACAGCCGGGTGCAGACCATCTACGGCGGCACCACGGAGATCATGAAGGAGATCATCGGGCGCGGTCTGGGGCTGTGACGAGAACCGGGCTGCCGGCTGTCGGTCGGGTGCGAAAGGATGGTCACCCCTTACCCAAGGAGCCTCCCGTTGGCCACTGACCTGACCACCACGCCGACGGCGCACCCAGACGTCGCGCCCATCCAGCGGCGCACCCTGCGGCTGCTCTTCACCACCCAGATCGTCGGCGGCATCGGGGTGACCATCGGCATCTCCGTCGGCGCCCTGCTCGCCGCCGAGATCGCCGGCACCGCCGTGGCCGGCCTGGCGCAGAGCGCCGCCGTGGTCGGCGCCGCACTGCTCGCCGTGCCGGTCACCCGGATCATCACCGGGTACGGCCGCCGCCCCGGCCTGGCTGTCGCGTACGTGGTCGGGGCGCTGGGCGGGGCACTTGTCGTGCTCGCCGCGGCAACCCGGTCGGTCCCGCTGCTCTTCCTCGGCATGCTCCTCTTCGGCGGTGGCTCCGCCGCCAACCTTCAGGCCCGCTACGCCGCGGTCGATCTCGCCGAACCGGACCGGCGCGCCCGGCAACTGTCGCTGATCGTCTGGGCCACCACCATCGGCGCGGTGGCCGCCCCGAACTTCGCCGCGCTCGCCGACCGCACCACAAGCGGCTGGGGGCTGCCGACGCTGTCCGGCCCGTTCGCGTTCAGCGCCGTCGCGTTCGTGCTCGCCGCCGGCGTACTGCTGCTGTGGTTGCGGCCCGACCCGCTGCTCACCGCGCGCCGGCTCGCGGCGGCCCGGGCCGGCGCGTCCGAGCCGCCCCCGTCTGGTCCGCCGCCGGTCCCGGCCGAGCCGGCCCAGGCGGCGTCCGCGCTCGCCCCGGCCGGCCCGGTCCCGGTGCCGGCACCGTCGGCCCGGCGCGGCGTGGGCATGCGCGCCGCCTGGTCGGTGGTACGCGCCCGACCGGCCGCCCGGCTCGGCGTGTCCGCCGTGGCCGTGGGGCACCTGGTGATGGTGGCGGTGATGGCGATGACCCCGGTGCACCTGCGGGAGTACTACGCCGTCGACGAGGTGCTGCCGGTGGTCGGGCTGGTGCTGAGTCTGCACATCGCCGGCATGTACGCGCTGGCGCCGGTGGTCGGCTGGCTCGCCGACCGGTTCGGTCGCCGCCCGGTCATCCTCGGCGGGATCGCGACGCTGCTGGCCGCCTGCGCGGTCGCCGGCACCGCCGGGCACCACACGCCCCGGCTCACCGTCGGGCTCATCCTGCTCGGGCTCGGCTGGTCGGCGACCATGGTGGCCGGTTCGACCCTGCTGTCGGAGTCGGTACCGGACGAGGTACGGCCCAGCGCCCAGGGCCTGTCCGACCTGCTCATGGGGCTGGCCGGAGCGTCAGCCGGAGCACTGAGCGGGTTTGTCATGCAATTGGCGGGCTATCCGGTGCTGACCCTGCTCGCCGCGGTCGCGGTGGCACCCCTGCTGGCGCTAGCGTTGCGTCCGGTGCCGACGAGTGCACCGGACAGGAAGGACTGATCACGTGCGGCTGACCGACTTCTGGGCGCGCCTGGCCGAGGCGTTCGGTCCGGCGTACGCGGCCAGCATCGCCAGCGACCAGGTGTTGTCGGAACTCGGCGGACGGACCATCGAGCAGGCCCTCAAGGCCGGCGTGGAGACGCACGTGGTGTGGCGCGCCGTGGTCGCGGCCTATCCGGACCGGGTACCCGCCCGGCTACGCTGAGCAGCCGATTCGTTACTTCCGCGTGTCTCTTGCCGAGTCGTACACCTGTTCGGCTATTGTCCACAGCGGGGTGCTCGTCCACAGGCCACGGCCAGTCGGCTGGTTTTCTGTCGGACCCAGCGCCTAGCGTGTCCCGCGTGACGCGAAGCTCAGGAAAGACGCCGGCGAAGGCAGGGGTGGCAACGATGGCGGCAGGTCCTGACCGGGAGAAGGCGCTCGACCTTGCTCTCGCTCAGATCGACAAGCAGTTCGGCAAGGGCTCGGTGATGCGGCTGGGGGAGCGACCGGTCATCCAGACCTCGGTCATTCCGACCGGTTCCATCGCGCTCGACGTGGCGCTCGGCGTGGGCGGTCTGCCCCGTGGCCGGGTCGTCGAGGTCTACGGCCCGGAGAGCAGCGGTAAGACCACGGTCGCCCTGCACGCGGTGGCCAACGCCCAGCGGGCCGGCGGCATCGCCGCCTTCATCGACGCCGAGCACGCGCTCGACCCGGAGTACGCCAGGGCCCTCGGTGTCGACACCGACGCCCTGCTGGTCTCCCAGCCGGACACCGGCGAGCAGGCGCTGGAGATCGCGGACATGCTGGTCCGCTCCGGCGCGATCGACATCATCGTGATCGACTCGGTGGCCGCGCTGGTGCCGCGCGCCGAGATCGAGGGCGAGATGGGCGACAGCCACGTCGGTCTCCAGGCCCGGCTGATGAGCCAGGCGCTGCGGAAGATCACCGGCGTGCTCAACAACACCGGCACCACCGCGATCTTCATCAACCAGCTCCGCGAGAAGATCGGCGTCATGTTCGGGTGCATGTCGTACTCGACCCGGGTCACCCTGGCCGACGGCACGCAGGAGAAGATCGGCAAGATCGTCAACCAGCGGATGGACGTCGAGGTTCTCTCCTACAACCCGGACACCGACCGGGTGGAGCCGAAGCGGATCACCAACTGGTTCAACAACGGCCCGGCGGAGCAGTTCCTCCAGTTCACCGTCGCCAAGTCGGGTGGCAACGGGCGGGCACAGTTCGCCGCCACCGCCAACCACCTGGTACGCACTCCGGGCGGCTGGCGGGAAGCGGGTGAGCTGATCGCTGGTGACCGGGTGATGCTCGCCGAGTCACGCCGCCTCAGCGAGCAGCAGTGGCAGGTCGTGCTCGGTTCGCTGATGGGCGATGGCGCCCTGTCGCCGAACCGTCAGGACCGGTCCGGTGTCCGCTTCCGCCTCGGCCACGGTGCACAGCAGGTCGACTACCTCGACTGGAAGGTCTCGCTGCTGGGCAACATCGGCCACTCCCGGCGTACCGACGCACGGGGCGCTGCCTTCGTCGACTTCACCCCGCTGCCGGAGTTGGACGAGCTGCGCCGCGCGGTCTACCTGGGTGACGGCAAAAAGCACCTCAGCTGGGACTACCTCAAGGCGCTGACTCCTCTGGCGCTCGCGGTGTGGTACATGGACGACGGCTGCTTCACCGTCCGCTCCAAGGGCCTGCAGGAGCGTACGGCCGGCGGTTCCGGCCGGATCGAGATCTGCGTCGAGGCGATGGCGGAGGGCAGCCGGGATCGTCTGGTGGAGCATCTGCGCGACGCGTACGGGATGGACGTGAAGCTGGTCTCCCGGGGGGCCCGGCAGACGGCGTCGATCATCTTCACCACCGAGTCGTCGGCGAGGTTCCAGGAACTGGTCGCTCCCTACGTGCCGGCGGCGATGGAGGCCAAGCTTCTGCCGCGCTTCCGGGGCCAGTGCGCCGTCGAGCCGCAGTTCGTCGCGGCGGAGCTGATGCCGGTGCCGGCACGGGTCATCGATGTCCGGGTCAAGCCGAAGACCCGTTCGATGAACCGGTTCGACATCGAGGTTGAGGGCAACCACAACTACTTCGTCGACGGCGTCATGGTGCACAACAGCCCTGAGACCACCACCGGTGGTCGGGCGTTGAAGTTCTACGCCTCGGTCCGGCTCGACGTGCGGCGCATCGAGAGCCTGAAGGACGGCACCGACGTGGTCGGTAACCGGACCCGGGTAAAGGTGGTGAAGAACAAGGTCGCGTCCCCGTTCAAGCAGGCCGAGTTCGACATCATGTACGGCAAGGGCATCTCCCGTGAGGGCTCGCTGATCGACGTCGGCGTCGAGCAGTCGATCATTCGCAAGTCCGGCGCCTGGTACACCTACGAGGGTGACCAGCTGGGCCAGGGCAAGGAGAAGGCCCGCGAATTCCTCCGGGAGAACCCGGACGTGGCTGCCGAGATCGAGAAGAAGATCCTGGAGAAGCTCGGCGTCGGGGTCGGCGCGGGCGATGCCGCCGGTGGCCCGGAGCTGCCGCCGGTCGACTTCTGATCGACGATCCGTGGCAGGACGACGTGCCCGCTCGGGGCGGGGCTGGGATGCCAGCCCGCCCCGAGCGGGTGACGCCACACCACGACCCCGCCGAGGCCGCCGCGCTGCCGGCAACACCTCCGACCCGGGTGCCCCGGCGTCGGTCGATTCTCCGGACGCGTCGGCATGGGATACCTCCCGGGGCAGGGCCGGTTCCGCCCGACGGGCCGGCGGTTCGGCACGCGAGGATGCGGCATCCACGCCTCGTGACGAGGCCGAGGTGGCCCGGGAGATCTGCCTGCGGCAGCTCGCGGTGCGTCCGCGTACCCGTGCCGAGTTGGCCACCGTGTTGGCGCGGCGGGGCATCTCCGAGGAGACCGCCGAACAGGTCCTCGACCGGTACGACGAGGTCGGCATCATCGACGACGCCGCGTTCGCCCGCGCCTGGGTGAGCAGCCGGCATGCCGGCCGGGGGCTGGCTCGCCGGGCACTCGCCAACGAGCTGCGCCAACGCGGCGTGGACGGCGACACGGCCAGCGAGGCGTTGGACGAGTTGGACGAGACCACCGAGGCGGAGACCGCCCGTGCCCTGGTGGAACGGAAGCTGCGGACCGCCCGGGGCGAGCCGGACGCGGTGTTCCGGCGGCTGGTCGGCATGCTGGCCCGCAAGGGCTACCCGGCCGGTGTCGCGATCCGGGCGGTGAAGGAGGCGATCGCCGCGCAAAGCGCCGAGGCGGCCGAGTTCGCCGAGCAGATCGACGCCGACGCCCTCGCCGACGCCGAGGGTGAGATCGACCGCTGACCGCGCATTCGCGCTCTCATGCCGTCCACCAACTGTGATCCCGGCCTGGCCCGTCCCGGGAGCGCGGGCGATGCGTGTGGCGCGGCTGCGACGACCACCTTCGCGACGTGACCAGCCCGGATGAGTCAACCCGACGTTGGTTGTTCGTCTTTTTTGCCCGCTGGCGTCCGAGTGTTCATAGGCGGAGGGTGACTATTTAACTTCTCTCCGTCCGGGTGGTTTGATCATCCGTTCTTGACCGGAGCCCGGTTGAGACCTAGCCTCGCCATAAAGGCTCACATTGCCCGACCAAGCGCAGGCTAAGCGCACAACATAGATCCCGTAACAGAACAGCATCACTTTGGCCGGCACCATCGGCCGCGTACGTCAGCTCCGGACGGGCCGGTCCGGGCTCACGTGACAGTGCACCCGGCCCGCCGACGGCCGTCAGGGACGTCGGCGGAGGAAGCCAACCCACGGCCATGCGCTCCGGTCGGGCGTCCAGAGTCGCAGGAGCGTGCCCACCCGGCAGGCTGTTGCGGCGCGACGGTTCAGGGGAGGCGCGCCATGGCGAGGCGGCACAGGTTCACCGGAGTCTCGGTATGAGCGAGCGGAGCGGGCCGATCTTGAGGCTTCGTTCGGCGTTGCCCACCAGGGGCACGTCTCGGAACGGAGCGCCGGCATGAGCGCGGGGGCGGCCGCTCCCGGTGCGGCGGAGTCCGGGGCCAGCGATGACGGTGAGCAGAGTTCCGGCCCACCTGCTGTCGCCCTCGGCGTTGGCGACCGGCCGGACGGAGCCGTTCGATGAGCGCCTTCGACGTCGTGATCCTGACCGCCGTGCTGGTGCTGACCCTCGTGGTGCTCGGTGCGGTGCTGTTCGGCCTGCGCCTGATGCGGGGTTTCATGTCGCGTCCGGCGGCGGAGGATCCGGCGTACGTCGCGGAGAAGGACCGGCAGGAGCAGTCGCTGGCCGCGCTGCGCACGGCCGCCGACGAGGCGAACAGCACCATCGACGTGGCGAAGTCCGCGGCGGCGGCGGCCCGCGCCGAGGCGGCGGCGGCCAAGGCCGAGGCGAAGGCCGCCCGGGCGGAGGCACGTCGGGTGCTCGACGACGCCCGCGCCGAGGCGGACACGGTGCTGGAACGGGCGCACAAGCAGGCCGAGGCGGACGCCGAGCAGTTGCGCACGGCGGCCCGGCGCAGCGGTGAGCGTGAGGTGGCGGTGCTGGCCGCGACCACCCGGGAGCAGGCCGCCGAGGTGGAGCGGCGGGCGACCCGGATGGACGAGCGGGAGCGGCTGCACACCGAGGAGGTGGAGCGGCTCGCGGAACGGGAACGGCAGCTCACTGCGGCCAACGCCGCGCTGGCGGCCCGTGAGGCGGCGCTGGCCGAGCGGGAGTCCGAGCTGGCCGAGGTGGAGAACCAGCGGCGACGGGAGCTGGAGCGGGTCGCCGGGTTGACCGCCGACGCCGCGCGGGCCGAGTTGGTCGAGGCGATCGAGGGCCAGGCGAAGCGGGAGGCCGCGCTGTTGGTCCGGGACATCGAGTCCGACGCCAGGTCGACGGCCGAGCAGCGGGCCCGGCACATCGTGGTCGACGCCATCCAGCGGGTGGCCAGTGAGCAGACCGCCGAGAGCGTGGTGAGTGTGCTGCACCTGCCGGGCGACGAGATGAAGGGGCGGATCATCGGCCGGGAAGGCCGCAACATCCGGGCCTTCGAGTCGGTCACCGGGGTCAACCTGATCATTGACGACACTCCCGAGGCGGTGCTGCTGTCCTGCTTCGACCCGGTGCGCCGGGAGGTCGGCCGGTTGACGCTGGAGAAGCTGGTGCTGGACGGCCGGATCCACCCGCACCGCATCGAGGAGGTGCACGAGCTGGCCCGGCAGGAGGTGGACCAGCTCTGCCACCGGGCCGCCGAGGACGCCCTGGTGCAGGTCGGCATCACCGAGATCCACCCGGAGCTGGTCACCCTGCTGGGTCGGTTGCGTTACCGCACGTCGTACGGGCAGAACGTGCTCAAGCACCTGGTGGAGACCGCGCACATCGCCGGGATCATGGCGGCCGAGCTGCGCTTGGACGTGCCGTTGATCAAGCGGTCGGCTTTCCTGCACGACATCGGCAAGGCGCTCACCCACGAGGTGGAGGGCAGTCACGCGCTCATCGGTGCGGACGTGGCCCGTAAGTACGGCGAGAGCGAGGACGTGGTGCACGCCATCGAGGCGCACCACAACGAGGTGCCGCCGCAGACCGTGGAGGCGGTGCTGACCCAGGCGTCCGACGCCTGCTCGGGTGGGCGGCCGGGGGCGCGGCGGGAGAGCCTGGAGGCGTACGTCAAGCGGCTGGAACGCATCGAGGAGATCGCCGCCGGCAAGGTCGGCGTGGAGAAGGTCTTCGCGATGCAGGCGGGCCGGGAGATCCGGGTGATGGTCAAGCCCGACGACGTCGACGACATCGGCGCTGCGGTGCTGGCCCGGGACGTGGCCAAGCAGGTCGAGGAGGAGTTGACCTATCCGGGGCAGATCCGGGTGACGGTGGTCCGCGAGTCCCGGGTCACCGAGATCGCCCGCTGAGGCATAAGGAAAGGGCCCCTGCTCGCCGAGCAGAGGCCCTTCCTATGTTGCTAGGGGTGCGCGCCGACCGGTCCCGACCGTCCCGCACCGAAGCGGTATCCGCTCACCCCTGTGGCTCGGAGACGGTGGCGCCGCCCTCGGGGGTGGAGTCCGCCGCTCCGGCCGGTGCGGTCTGCTTCGGCACCCGGAAGGCTCGGACACCGGTGCGTCGGTCCAACCAGCCGGCGAACCAGGTGAGCAGTGAGTTGATCACGATGTAGATGACGGCAGCGACGATCGCGCAGGCGATGATGTTGCCGTAGTTGGCGGAGAGGTCGTTGACGCCGCGCTGGAGCAGCTCCGGGTAGGCCACGATGTAGCCGAGCGCGGTGTCCTTGAGCAGCACCACCAGCTGGCTGACGATGATCGGCAGCATGGCGCGGGCTGCCTGGGGCAGCAGGATCATCCGCATCACCTGGTTCTTGCGCATGCCGATCGCGTACGCCGCCTCGGACTGCCCGCCGGGCACGGCCCGGATGCCGGCCCGGAACGCCTCGGCCAGCACCGACCCGTTGTAGAGGGTCAGGCCGATCACCACGGCCCAGAAGGCGGTCACCGGACCCTTGATGAGGAACGGTACGCCGTAGAAGATGAAGAAGATCATCAGCAGCAGCGGGACGGCGCGGAAGAACTCCACCACCATGCCGGCCGGCACGCTGATCCACCAGCGGTCGGAGAGCCGGCCGAAGGCGAAGACGACGCCGAAGGCGAGCGACAGCACCATGCCGACCCCGGCCGCCTTCAGGGTCGCCCACAGGCCCGGCAGGATGAACTGGGTCCAGGTGGCCGACCGGGTGAACGGCTCCCACAGCCGGGGTTCCCACTGGTTCGCCTGATCGAACTTCGTGTAGATCCAGTAGAGCAGGGCGAGCAGCGCGACGCCGAAGACGACACTCAGCACCGCGTTGCGTACCTTGGCCCGGGGCCCCGGGTGGTCGTAGAGGACGTTGCTGGTGCTCATCAGCGCTTCACCGCCAGTCGGTTGGCCAGCCAGCCGAAGAAGTAGCCGGTGGGGATGAGCAGTGCGGCGAACGTGCCGGCGAAGACCAGGAAGATCAGAATGACGGCGTTACCGTAGCTGTTGAGCAGGTCCTTCATGACGCTGGAGGCCTCGACGAGCCCGATGGTGCCGACGATCGTGGCGTTCTTGCAGAGCGCGATCAGGATGCTGCCGAAGGGCGCGATCACCGAGCGGGCGGCCTGCGGCAGCACCACGATCCGCAGCGTCTGCGCGAACGACAGCCCGATCGCCCGGGCCGCCTCGGCCTGGCCGGTCGGCACGGTGTTGATGCCCGAGCGCACCGCCTCGCAGACGAAGGCGGCGGTGTAGGTCGACAGGCCGATCACACCGAGCCAGTAGATGTTGACGTCGAGCTCCTGAGACAGGCTCAGCCCGAGGGTGGCGTACAGCCCGAAGTAGCAGAAGAAGATGACCAGCGTCAGCGGAGTGTTGCGGAAGATGTTGACCCAGGCAGCGCCGAAGCCGCGCAGCACGGGTACGGGGGAGACCCGCATCGCGGCCAGCAGCACGCCGATGACCAGCGCGCAGACCGCGGACGCGCCGGTCAGCTTGAGGATCCAGACGAAGCCCGACACGAATGCGTCGAGGTTCTCCGGATCGGTGAATACGTCCATGCTTCGGCTCCCGGGGCACGTGGCGGCGGCCGGTGACAGGCCGGAGCCGGCACCCGCAAGGGGTGCCGGCTCCGGTACCGGTCAGACAGCGCCGCAGTGGGTCAGCTTGGTGGTGTCCAGCTCGGGCGCGGGGGTGCCGCTCTTGCCCAGGGTGGCGTCCCAGGCGGCCTTGTAGCTGCCGTCCTCGGCCGCGGCCTTGAGGATCTCGTTGACCTTCTCGCAGCCGGCCGTGTCGTCCTTCTTCACGCCGATGCCGTACGGCTCGTCCGAGAAGGTCTTGCCGACGACCTTGAACTTACCGGCGTACTGCTCCTGCGCGGCGTAGCCGGCGAGGATGATGTCATCGGTGGTCACCGCGTCGACCTGGCCGTTTTCCAGCAGCGGCAGGCACTTGGAGTACGCGTCGAACTGCTGCAGTCGGGCCTTCGGGTGATCCTCCTGGATCCGCTTGGCCGGGGTCGAGCCGGTCGCCGAGCAGACCGTCTTGCCCTCCAGGGACTCCGGCCCGGTGATGTCGGAGTCGGCGCGGACCAGCAGGTCCTGTCCAGCGAGGTAGTACGGGCCGGCGAAGCTGACCTTCTGCTTACGCTCGTCGTTGATGGTGTAGGTGGCCACCACCAGGTCGACGGTGCCCTGCTGGATGAAGGGCTCACGGTTGGCCGACACGGTGGTCTTCCACTCGATGTTGCCCTCCTCGACGCCGAGGCCCTTTGCGATGATCTTCGCGAGCTCGATCTCGAAGCCCTCGTACTGGCTGCCGGTCTGCAGGCCCAGGCCCGGCTGGTCGGCCTTGACGCCGATGACCAGCTTCTTCTGGCTCTCCGCCTTGCCGATGATGCCACCGGCGCCCGTGCCGGAACCGCCCTCGTCGCTGTCCCCGCCACAACCGGCCATCGCGACCGCGAGGCCGGCGACGGCAGCGATCGCCGCCATCCGCTTCATTCGCATACCTGTTCTCCTTCTTCGACTGGAGCCGGCCGGGTCACGGCCCGCTCCACTACCGGACGCCTAATGGGTGAGGATTTTGGAGAGGAAGTCCTTGGCGCGCTCACTGCGCGGGTTCGCGAAGAACTCCGTCGGAGCGGCGTCCTCGACGAGCTTGCCGTCGGCCATGAAGATGACCCGGTTCGCCGCGTGCCGCGCGAAACCCATCTCGTGGGTGACCACGACCATGGTCATCCCGTCGCGGGCGAGGGAGGTCATCACGTCCAGCACCTCGCCGACCATCTCGGGGTCCAGCGCGCTGGTCGGCTCGTCGAAGAGCATCGCCTTGGGCTGCATGGCCAGCGCCCGGGCGATCGCGGCGCGCTGCTGCTGGCCGCCGGAGAGCTGGGCCGGATACTTGTCGGCCTGGTTGGCGATGCCGACCCGGTCGAGCAGGGCCAGACCCCGCTCGCGGGCCGCCGCCGGCTTCTCCTTGCGGACCTTGATCGGGCCGAGGGTGACGTTCTCCAGGATCGTCTTGTGCGCGAAGAGGTTGAACGACTGGAACACCATGCCGACCTCGCTGCGCAGCTTGGCCAGCGCCTTGCCCTCGGCCGGCAGCGTCCGGCCGTCGAAGGTGATGGTGCCGGAATTGATCGGCTCCAGCCGGTTGATGGTGCGGCACAGCGTCGACTTGCCGGAGCCGGACGGGCCGATCACCACGACCACCTCGCCCCGCCCCACCGACAGCGAGACGTCGTCCAGCACATGCAACGGCCCGAACCATTTGTTGACCGAGTCCAGCACGATGAGCGGTTCGCCCGTCGCCACGTCGTCTGTCCTCCTCGTCGCTGTCGGGGTCGGTCGACCCCCGGTAGCGGCCACTGTAGGCGGGCTGACGTGGCGGAACACAACCCAGATGGTCACGGAGCGGTAACACCCTGGATGATCCGACTCCGGCGTCCGAATTTGACCCACCCGGCTGGCGTCCCGCCCGGGTGACGGAGATCATGAGGAGATGACCGAGCCCGTGCGGTTGACCCGGTACGCCCGTGGCGGCGGCTGTGCCTGCAAGATCCCGCCGGGCGAGTTGGAGGCGATGGTCGCCGATCTCGGGCCCGTCGCCGGCACCGCCGAGCTGCTGGTCGGGCTCGACCACGGCGACGACGCCGCAGTGGTCCGGCTGGACGAGCGCACCGGCCTGGTGACCACCGCGGATTTCTTCACCCCGGTGGTCGACGACGCGTACGACTGGGGTCGGATCGCCGCCACCAACGCCCTGTCCGACGTGTACGCGATGGGCGGCACTCCGCTTGTCGCGCTCAACCTGCTCTGCTGGCCTCGCGAGGTGCTGCCGCTGGACCTGGCGCGGGAGGTGCTGCGCGGCGGCCTGGACGTGGCCCGCGCAGCCGGCTGTCATCTGGCCGGCGGGCACAGCGTCGACGACGACGGCCCGAAGTACGGCCTGGCGGTCACCGGGCTGGTCCGGCCGGAAGAGTTGATCACCTTGGACGCCGGGCGGGTCGGCCTGCCGTTGTCGCTGACCAAGCCGCTCGGCGTCGGCGTGCTCAACACCCGCCACAAGAGCACCGGCGAGAGCTTCCCGGCGGCGGTGGCGGCGATGACCACGCTGAACCGGGACGCCGCGCGGGCGGCCGTGGCGGCCGGCGTGCGCTGCGGCACCGACGTGACCGGATTCGGTCTGCTCGGGCACGCCTCGAAGCTGGCCCGGGCGAGCCGGCTGACGGTGGCGATCGACACCGCCCGGGTGCCGTACCTGGCCGGTGCCCGCGAGGCGGTCCGGGACGGGTACGTCAGCGGTGGTTCCCGCCGCAACCTGGAGTGGGTTACCCCGTGGACGGACTTCGGCGCGGCCAGCGAGGAGGATCGGCTGTTGCTGGCCGACGCGCAGACCTCCGGCGGGCTGCTGATCGCCGGGGAGATACCGGGCGCCCCGGTGATCGGTGAGCTGCTGCCCCCCGGGGAACACCGGGTCGTCCTGCGCTGAAGGCAGGTTTCGGTACGCGTGCCGTTGCGTGGGAACGCGCACGATACCCGATAAACTGTCATCTTCCCGCTACCTGGAGCGATGATGCTCCGGGAAATTTGGGCCAGAATGGTCACAGACCGGTAACTTGCCCCCGGCTGGGGGCAAATGCCCCCCACCATCGTCGTATGGCCCGATCCGGAGGCCGGTGGGGACGAGCACAGCGAGGAGACGGCATGACCGAGCTGTGGAACTGGAGAATTGACCAGGTACGACCGGTGGAGGTCTACCCGGCGCTGGCCGACGCGCTCGGTCGGGTGGTGATGCCACTGGCGGTGGCGGATCCGCTGCGGCTGCCGACGTACGCGGTGGTCTGCGACGTCTGGCAGGCGCCGGGGGAGTTCGCCACGATCGTGGACTGCTACGGCGTACCTGACGAGTTGCCCGAGCTGCCCAGCATCGCGGCGCTGGCCCGGCTGCTCGGCCGCAACTGCCTGCTGCGGGACGACACGCTCGACGACACCCGGCACCTTCTGGTGGCCCCGGACGGCAGCATCCGCCCGGTCCACTTCGACGTCCGGGAGACCGACGACGGCGAGGTGCTCAGCGACCGCCGGCTGTGCACCGAGGCGGATCCGCGCTGCCGGGGCTGGTCGCGCTGCCACCGCTCCCGCTGGGCGCCCGACTCGGTCAACCCCGCCCTCGCCGCCGCCTGAGCCTCAGTTGCCGGCCGGCGCGGCGGGTCGGCTGCCGCCGCGCACCATCGACTCGTCGAGCAGGGCGCGGGTGGCGGCGGCGAACGGCTTCTCCTCGTTTGCGTCCGATTCCTCGGGCCCGGCTACGCTGTGCACGTCATGACTACCGCAGCGGCGGGCGGCCCGCGCACCTACCAGGTGCGCACCTACGGCTGCCAGATGAACGTGCACGACTCCGAGCGCATCTCCGGCCTGCTTGAGCAGGCGGGTTACGTCCGCGCGGGCGAGGCCGAGGACACCCCCGACGTGGTGGTGTTCAACACCTGCGCGGTCCGCGAGAACGCGGACAACCGGCTCTACGGCAACCTCGGTCACCTGCGCCCGGTCAAGAACCGGCACCCGGGGATGCAGATCGCCGTCGGTGGCTGCCTTGCCCAGAAGGACCGGGGCGACATCGTCCGCCGGGCACCCTGGGTGGACGTGGTCTTCGGCACCCACAACATCGGCTCGCTGCCGGTGCTGCTGGAGCGCGCCCGGCACAACGCCGCCGCCGAGGTGGAGATCCTCGAATCCCTCGACGTCTTCCCCTCGACGCTGCCGACCCGCCGCGAGTCGACGTACGCCGGCTGGGTGTCGATCTCGGTGGGCTGCAACAACACCTGCACCTTCTGCATCGTGCCGTCGCTGCGTGGCAAGGAGAAGGACCGCCGCCCCGGCGACATCCTCAGCGAGGTACGCGCACTCGTTGACGAGGGCGTGCTGGAGGTGACCCTGCTCGGGCAGAACGTCAACTCCTACGGCGTCGAGTTCGGCGACCGGTACGCCTTCGGCAAGCTGCTGCGCGCCTGCGGCGAGATCGACGGGCTGGAGCGGGTGCGGTTCACCAGCCCGCACCCGAAGGACTTCACCGACGACGTAATCGCGGCGATGGCCGAGACGCCGAACGTCTGCCCCTCGCTGCACATGCCGTTGCAGTCCGGCTCCGACGACGTGCTGCGCGCGATGCGCCGTTCATACCGGTCGGAGAAGTACCTGGGCATCATCGAGAAGGTCCGCGCCGCCATGCCCGACGCGGCGATCACCACCGACATCATCGTCGGCTTCCCCGGCGAGACCGAGGCGGACTTCGAGCGCACCCTGGACGTGGTCCGTGAGGCGAGGTTCTCCTCCGCCTTCACCTTCCAGTACTCCAAGCGCCCCGGCACGCCGGCCGCGACCATGGACGGCCAACTGCCCAAGCAGATCGTGCAGGAGCGGTACGAGCGGCTGATCGCCTGCGTGGAGGAGATCACCTGGGCGGAGAACAAGAAGCTCGTCGGCGAGACCGTCGAGGTGCTGGTCGCCGTCGGTGAGGGCCGCAAGGACGAGCGCACCGGCCGGATGTCGGGGCGGGCCCGCGACGGCCGCCTGGTGCACTTCGCCACCGGTGGTGCCGGTGAACCTGGCGCTGCCGGCACGATCCGGCCGGGCGACATCGTGCACACCGCGATCACCTACGCCGCGCCGCACCACCTCAACGCCGACGGTGCGCCGCTGTCGCACCGCCGCACCCGGGCTGGCGACGCGGCCGAGGCAGGTCGCTCACCGCGTACCCCCGGGGTGCTGTTGGGGCTGCCCACGATCGGCGCGCCGGCCGCGGCGCCCACGCCGACGACCGGCTGCGCCGTCTCGCCCTGAGCCAGGTCGGCCTGTCTCCGGGCTCAAGCGTCCGCACGCAGGCGGCCATCCTGCTGGATCCGCTGGTAGCTGTCGTGGTCGACCCGCCACGGCCTCCCGGAGAGTGCTGCTGTCCGGCGGCGTGCCCGGCCGGGCCACCACCCACCACCTTGCGTCCTTTGCTCTGCTTCAACCCGCGCAACGGTGAGCGAGCGAAACCATTGCGTGGAGTGAAGCAGAGCAAAGGAGCCACCACACATACCCCGGCGGAGCCCGGCTGCGGCCAGGTCACGCAGCTCTGGGCGGCCTGTGTCGAAGTCCGGGGCCGGCCGGCGGCGGGCCTCGCGCGACGCCCGGCTGGACGCCGCCTGGACTCCGCCTCGACCGAGGACTTCGACACAGGCCCTGACCCTGCGGTCAGACCGAGATCCGACCGGCGCCCGCGCCGCCCGTCACGATCGACTTGACGTTGCTCGGGGTGTCCAGGGTGTACGAGTAGGGGATGCCGGCGACACTGCCGCCGGTCTGCCCGCCGCCCGAGTTGACGAAGTGGTTGTTGCGGGCCACCAGGGAGCCCGGGCCGGAGCTGCCCTCACCCAGGTGGTACGGGTCGGGGGTGTTCTCGAAGTAGTTGCCCTCGACCAGCACGCCGGCGTTCATCGTGGACGCGACGCCGTAGCCGCGCACGTTGCTGTAGTAGTTGTTGTAGACGTGCACCGGGTTGCCGAAGCGGACCCGGGGGTGGCGCTGGTTGCTGCCGTCGAACCAGTTGTGGTGGTACGACACCCGCAGATGGCCGACGTCCTGGCTGGCGTTGCTGTCGCTGTGCCCGAGCAGCATCGACTTGTCGTGGCCGTAGACCCGGTTCCAGGACACAGTGATGAAGTCGGAGCCGCGCTTGATGTCGACCGCGCCGTCGTAGCCGGCGGTGAAGCTGTTGTGGTCGATCCAGATGTTTGTGGCCGACTCCTGCACGTTGATCGCGTCGTCGTCCCAGTTCCGGAAGGTCAGGTTCCGGATGATGACGTTACGGTCGCCGTTGATGTTGAAGCCGCAGCCGGCGATCGTGGCGCCGGAGTTGCCGAGGATGGTCTTGTTGGAGCGGACCCGCAGCATCCCCGAGCAGTTGATGGTGCCGGAGACCCGGATCACCGCTGCGCTGCTGGAGTTGAGTGCGCTGGTCAACGCCGAGGCGTTGGTGACGGTGGTGGTGCCGGCGTTGCCGCCGCCGGTGGTGCCGCCGTTCTGGGTGGCCCAGCCGACCAGGCCGGTCTGCGGGCCCGGGTTGGGCGGGTTGGTTGGTGGGGGAGTGGTGCCACCGCCCAGCCGCACCAGCTGCCACCGCTGGTTGGCGCCGTCCAGATCGGCGTACTGCGAGATCATCGCCCCGTCGGCCGTGGACCATCCCCACAGGTCGAGGGCCTTGTTGCTGTGCCGGTTGACGAACCGCACGTCGCCGTTGGCGGAGTCCGCGAGCCGCCAGTGCTGCTTGGTGTCGCTGCTCGCGGTGACCTGGGTGACCTGCACCCCGTCGTTCGAGTTCGGGATGGCGACGACCTTGCCGGAGTGCCGGTTGCGCAGCTGGTAGTAGCCGCTGCCCACGTCGACGAACTGGAACTGCTGGTTGTTGCCGTCGAGGCGGCTGAACTGCCGGATCTCACCGCCGTCGGCGGTGGACCAGTTCCACAGATCCATGGCCTTGCCGCTGTGGCGGTTGACGAACACGTAGTAGGCGCCGGTGTCGACGGTCGCGGCGGCGGCCGGAGCGACGGTCACCGCGACGGCGGCGGCGGGCAGCGCGACGGCCGTCGCGGCCAGCACCGCCAACCGTCGCGTCAGGCGAGGCTTGACGTCTGCAAGCACGGTTTGTTCTCCTCATCCTCGATAAATGGGACGGATCGGATGACGCGCCGCGCACCGGCCGAACCGGCGAGCACGGCCGGCCCGGACCGGTCCGTGACGTGGGCGGCCACGGCGGTTGAGGGGGTGGCGTGGGCCGTGGCGAACGCCCGGATGCGTCACCCGGTGCGGTCGGCAGGGGGTACGCCTCGGCGGTGGAGGCTGCCGTGCCCGGCGGCAGCGATGCCGTGGCGGTCGCAGGATGCGCCCTGCCGTGGGATGAACTGGTCGGAATGGCTCCCGCGCCCTAGCCCTGGGGAGGGCAAGCGCTTTCCCAGGTAATCACAGATCGACGTCGATGTAAATGTCGTACGCTAACATCGCGGCGACCTGCGAAAAGGACGATGCCCTCGGCTCCCGCGTGGGAGAGCCGAGGGCATCGGACGTACGGCTCAGCCGGCCTGCTCGGCCAACTGGAGGAACTGGCGCTTCGAGGCGAGCGCCTGCTCGGCCTCCTTGATCCGCCGGGAGTCACCTGCGGCCTGCGCCCGGGCCAGCCGCTCCTCTGCCTCCGCGACCTGCGAACGCATCTGGGCCAGCAGCGGATTGTCCTCCCGGCTGGTGCGCCGCCAGGCCGAGTCCATCACCTCGCGGACCTTCTCGTCGACCGCGCGCAGCCGGCGCTCCAGCCCGGCGGCCGCCTCGCGCGGCACCCGACCGGCCTCGTGCCACTGCGCCTGGATCTCCCGCAGCTTCGCCTGGGCGCCCTTCGGGTCGCCGTCGATGTCGAGCGCCTCGGCCTCGGCGAGCAGTGCCTGCTTGCGCTCCAGGTTGGCGCGCTGCTCGTTGTCCCGGGCGGAGAAGACCTCGCTACGCCGGCTGAAGAAGGAGTCCTGGGCGGCCCGGAACCGCTCCCAGAGCCGCTGCTCGGCCTCCTTCGACGCGCGCGGCGCGGCCTTCCACTGCGTCATCAGGTTCTTGAGGTGGTTGGCCGTCGCCGCCCAGTCGGTCGATTCGGCGACCTTCTCGGCCTCGGCGACCAGCTCCTCCTTGACCGTCTGCGCCTGCTTGCGCTGCGCGTCGAGGGAGGCGAAGTGGGCACCCCGGCGGCGGGTGAAGCCGTCCCGCGCGGCCGCGAACCGCTTCCACAACTCGCCATCGGTCTTCTTGTCGACCCCTCGAATGGTCTTCCACTCGTCGAGGATCTCCTTGAGCCGGTCACCGGCGGTCTTCCAACCGGTCGACTCGGCAGCCAGCTTCTCGGCCTCCTCCACCAGGGCGGTCTTGCGGGCGAGGGCCTCGACGCGGGCGGCCTCCTTAGCCGCCCGGGCCTCACCGGCCTTCTCCTCGGCCACGGTGGCGAGCTTGTCGAGCCGGGTCGCCAGGGCGTCGATGTCACCGACGACGTGAGCCTCGGGGAGGGAAGCACGGATCCGTCGGATGGTGGCGAGCGAATGGTTGGCGTCCGCCGCACCGGAGTTGAGCCGTGCCTCGGTCAGGTCCACCTCGGTCACCAGGTCGGCGAAGCGGCGTGCGAAGTGTGCCAGCCCTTCCTCCGGTGCTCCCGCCTGCCAGGATCCGACCACCCGCTCGCCCTCGGCGGTCTTGACGTAAACGGTGCCGTCCGCGTCCACCCGTCCGAAGGCAGTCCAGTCGCTCATGTGCCCATCCTCGTTCTCCCGGCACCAGGGAGCAGTCTCCCGGGCGCCGCCACGGCGCAGCCAAGTTTCTCCGGGCATTGTCACAGGTGCGCCCCGGTCCGCGTCGAGCGCCTATCGTCGACCGTGACCATACGGTGTCCTAGGGCCGGTCTGGGCCATCCGACCGGCGTGCCGCTTTCGACCGTACGGCGTACGTGCGGCACGGTCGTCCTTCCCGGCAGCACGCGGCCACGCTGCCGGAGCGGACCGCTACGGTTGCCTGGTGCCACTGGTCGCCGCCGCCGTCTGCCCCCACCCGCCGCTGCTCATCCCCGAGATCGCCGGTGCCGCCGCGTCCGAGCTGGACGACCTGCGCACCGCCTGTGACACCGCCGTCGCCCGGCTGCTCGACTCGGAAGCGCGGACCGTCCTGGTGATCGGGGCCGGCGACCGCGGAGCCGACCTCGACGCTCCGTTCCGGGGCAGCTTCGCGCCGTGGGGGGTGCCGCTTGAGGTACGCCTCGGCGACCACCCCGACGGATTGGTGGGCAGCGACCATCTCCCGCTCAGCCTGCTGGTCGGCGCCTGGCTGCTCGGCCGGCGACCGCCGGCCAGGATCCGGGGCATGAGTTGGCGGATGACGACGGTCGGGGCCACCGACCCGGTCGAGACCTGCGCCGAACTCGGTGCCCGGCTCGGCCCGGACCAGCCGTGGGCGCTGCTGGTGATGGGGGACGGTTCGGCCTGCCGGGGTGAGAAGGCGCCCGGCTACGCCGATCCGCGCGCCGAGGCGTACGACGAAACGGTCGCGCGCGCCCTGGCCGACGCGGACGGCGACGCCCTGCTCGGTCTGGACCCCGCCCTGTCGACGCAGCTCAAGGTCGCGGGACGGGCGCCCTGGCAGGTGCTCGCCGGTGCCGCGCGAGCGGCGGGTGGTCGCTGGCGTGGCGAGTTGCGTTACCACGCCGCGCCCTACGGGGTGGGCTACCTCGTGGCGAACTGGGAGCGGCCGTGACCGCCCCGGGCACCGTGGTCGCGGTCGTCGGGCCGACGGCGGCCGGCAAGTCGGCGCTGAGCATCGCGCTGGCGCACGCGCTCGGCGGTGAGGTGGTCAACGCCGACTCGATGCAGCTCTACCGGGGCATGGATATCGGCACGGCCAAGCTCACCGTCGCCGAGCGTGACGGCGTACCGCATCACCTGCTCGACATCTGGGAGGTCACCGAGCCGGCCAGCGTCGCGGAGTACCAGCGGCTGGCCCGGGCGGCAGTCGACGACGTCCTCGCCCGGGGCCGGGTGCCGCTGCTGGTCGGTGGGTCCGGGCTGTACGTGCGGGCGGTGCTGGAACAGTTCGAGTTCCCCGGCACCGATCCGGCAGTGCGACAACGCTTGGAAGGCGAGTTGGCCGCGCTAGGGCCGGCCCCCCTGCACGCGCGACTGCGCGACGCCGACCCGGTCGCGGCGGCCGGCATCCTGCCCGGCAACGGCCGGCGCATCGTGCGCGCGCTGGAGGTGATCGAGCTGACCGGGGGGCCGTTCACCGCGGCGCTGCCGGAGCCGACGCCCTACTACCCGGCGGTGCAGATCGGCGTGGATCTGGACACCGCCCTGCTCGACGAGCGGATCGCGATGCGGGTCGACCGGATGTGGGCGGACGGGCTGGTCGCGGAGACCCGGAGACTGGTCGAGCGCGGCCTGCCGCACGGACGTACCGCGAGCCGGGCGCTCGGTTACCAGCAGGTGCTGCGTTTCCTGGGTGGGGAGCTGACCGAGACCGAGGCGTACGACGAGACGGTCCGGGCCACCCGCCGCTTCGTCCGCCGCCAGCGCTCCTGGTTCCGGCGCGATCCTCGGGTGCACTGGCTCGACTCGGCCGACCCGGGGCTGATCGGGGCCGCGATGCGGATCCTCGGTGCGGCTGCGCAATGATGGGAGCGTGGAGTTCACCAAGGGGCACGGCACCGGCAACGACTTCGTGATCCTGCCTGACCCGGACGGCGCGCTCGACCTGACGCCCGAACTGGTGGCGGCGATCTGCGATCGGCGGCGTGGTCTCGGCGGGGACGGCGTGCTGCGGGTGGTCCGTGCCGCGAAGCACACCGACGGCGCCGCCCTGGCTGGCGAGGCCGAGTGGTTCATGGACTACTGGAACTCCGACGGCTCCTTCGCCGAGATGTGCGGCAACGGTGCCCGGGTCTTCGTCCGGTACCTGCTGGCGAACGGGCTGGTCGTGCCGTCCGGCGAGGCACTGCCGGTGGTCACCCGGGCCGGCGTGGTGCGGGCCCGGGTCGAGGGCGACGTCATCGCCGTCGAGATGCAACGACCCCGGCTGTACGGTGCCTCCGCCGCCGCCCTGGGCGGACTGACCCTGCCCGGCACGGCGGTGGACGTCGGCAATCCCCACCTGGTCTGCTCGGTACCCGCCGGACTGGATCTGGCCGGGCTGGACCTGACCCGCGCCCCCGACATTGACCCGGCGGTCTTCCCCGCCGGGGTGAACGTCGAGTTCACCACCGCCGGCGCGCCGGTCTCCGGCGTCGACGCACACGTGCTGATGCGCGTCCACGAGCGTGGCTCCGCCGAGACGCTCTCCTGCGGCACCGGTGCCTGCGCCGTCGCCGCGGTGGCCCTGCGCGACGCCGACCGGGAGACCGGCACTGTCGCCGTGGACGTCCCCGGCGGCCGCCTCACGGTGACCGTCACCCCCGACTCCTGCTGGCTCTCCGGTCCCGCCCTCCTCGTCGCCACCGGCGAACTCACCCTCCCACCCCTGACTTAGCGTTGACCATGAGGTTGGCGGCGATCTCTTCAGCTGCCGTCGACCTCGTGATCAACCTGGGCGGTTGGGGTCCGGAGGTCCGTCAGGGGGTGGCGGAGGCGGAGGCGGCGATCTCGGGCAGGTCGGCCGGGCCGGGGTCGGCGGCGGGCGGTGGGGTGACTGTGGGGTTCTGGGCGGCGGCGCGTACGGCCGCGGCGACCGCCGGAGCCACCCGGGAGTCGAAGACGCTGGGCACGATGACCGTGGGGTTGATCTTTTCCTCGCCCACCACGTCCGCAATGGCCCGGGCGGCGGCGATCGCCATCTCCTCGGTGAATTCCTCGGCGTGCGCGTCGAGCATGCCGCGGAAGACGCCGGGGAAGGCGAGCACGTTGTTGATCTGGTTCGGCTGGTCGGAGCGGCCGGTGGCGACGACCGCGGCGTGCTTGCGCGCCTCCCGGGGGTCGACCTCCGGGTCCGGGTTCGCCAGCGCGAACACGATCGCGTCCTTCGCCATGGTGGCGATGTCGTCGCCGGTGAGCAGGTTCGGGGCACTCACCCCGATGAAGACGTCGGCGCCGGCGAGCGCACCGGGCAGGTCACCCGAGTAGCCGTCCCGGTTGGTGTTCTCGGCCAGCCACCGCCAGGCCGGGTTGAGATCGGTCTGCCCACGGTGCAGGGCGCCCTGCCGGTCGTACGCGATGATGTCGCCGACGCCCTGGCGCAGCAGCAGCTTCATGATCGCAGTGCCGGCGGCACCCGCGCCGGAGACGACCACCCGTACGTCCGCGAGATGCTTGCCCACCACGCGCAGCGCGTTGGTCAGCGCGGCCAGCACGCAGATGGCGGTGCCGTGCTGATCGTCGTGGAAGACCGGGATGTCCAGCGCCTCGCGCAACCGGGCCTCGATCTCGAAGCACCGCGGCGCGGCGATGTCCTCCAGGTTGATCCCGCCGTACGCGGGCGCGATGGCCTTGACGATGGCGACGATCTCGTCGGTGTCCTGCGTGTCGAGCACCACCGGCCAGGCGTCCACCCCGCCGAAGCGCTTGAACAGCGCCGCCTTGCCCTCCATCACCGGCAGCGAGGCTGCGGGACCGAGGTTGCCCAGCCCCAGCACGGCCGAGCCGTCGCTGACCACCGCCACCGTGTTGCGCTTGATGGTCAGCCGCCGGGCGTCCGCCGGGTTGTCGGCGATCGCCTGGCAGACCCGGGCCACCCCGGGGGTGTACGCGCGCGACAGCTCGTCCCGGTTCCGCAGGGCGACCTTCGGACTCACCTCGATCTTGCCGCCGAGGTGCAGCAGGAAGGTACGGTCGGAAACCTTGCGCACGTCCACGCCGTCGAGCGCGCTCAGCGCGTCGACCACCTGGTCGGCGTGACCGGCGTCGGCGGTGTCGCAGGTCAGGTCGACGATCACGTTCGTCGGATCGGAGTCGACCACGTCCAGCGCGGTGACGATCGCCCCGGCCTCACCCACCGACGTGGTGAGCCGGCCGATCGAGGAGGCGTCGGCGGGCACGGCGATCCGGATCGTGATCGAGAATCCGGCACTGGGCAGTCGGGTCGTGGCCACGCAGGTCCCTCCGTCGGCGCTGAACGGCTCGTCCGCATTTCTACTCGCCCGCCCCGGGCAGCCGGCAGCCGCCCCTGCTCTCGCCGATCGGCGGGCGGGCATATACCAGGTGCAGCGGGCGTTGACACATGTCAGGATTACTCGGTACGTGCACAGAACGGACAGGAGAGATAGCTTGCGAGACCAGGAGACCTACGTTTCCATCCCCGACGACGAGCTCGACGCCACCACCGGCGAGTACGAGCTCTCCGAACGGCAGGCGCTACGACGGGTCCCCGGTCTCTCCACCGAGCTGACCGACGTCACCGAGGTCGAGTACCGACAGCTCCGGCTGGAGCGGGTGGTTCTGGTCGGCGTCTGGACCGAGGGCACCCAGGTCGACGCGGAGAACTCCCTCACCGAACTGGCCGCGCTGGCGGAGACCGCCGGCTCGCAGGTGCTCGAAGGGCTCATCCAGCGACGCAACCGTCCCGACCCGGCGACCTACATCGGTCGCGGCAAGGTCGACGACCTCGGTTCGGTGGTGCTCTCCGCCGGCGCCGACACGGTGATCTGCGACGGTGAGCTGTCCCCGTCCCAACTGCGTAACCTGGAGCAGCGCACCAAGGTCAAGGTGGTCGACCGCACCGCGCTGATCCTCGACATCTTCGCCCAGCACGCCAAGAGCAAGGAAGGCCGGGCGCAGGTCGAGCTGGCCCAGCTGGAATACCTCCTGCCTCGGCTGCGTGGCTGGGGTGAGACGTTGTCCCGGCAGACCGGTGGGTCGGGCCGGGGCGGCGGTGCCGGCGGCGGCGTCGGCGTCCGCGGCCCCGGTGAGACCAAGCTGGAGACCGACCGACGGCGCATCCGCCACCGCATCGCCCGGCTCCGCCGGGAGATCAAGGCCATGCGGACGGTACGCGAGACCAAGCGCGCCCGCCGCACCCGCAACGCGGTGCCCGCGGTGGCGATCGCCGGCTACACGAACGCCGGAAAGTCCAGCCTGCTGAATCGCCTGACCGGGGCGGGCGTGCTGGTGGAGGACGCCCTGTTCGCCACGCTCGATCCGACCACCCGCCGGTCCACCACGTCCGACGGACGGGTCTACACCCTGAGCGACACCGTGGGCTTCGTCCGGCACCTGCCGCACCAGATCGTCGAAGCGTTCCGGTCGACGTTGGAGGAGGTCGCCGAGGCGGATCTGGTGGTGCACGTGGTCGACGGCGCCCACCCCGACCCGGAGGAGCAGGTCCGGGCCGTCCGCGAGGTGCTCGGCGAGGTCGGTGCCGATCGGTTGCCTGAGCTGCTGGTGGTCAACAAGATCGACGCGGCCGACGAGGAGACCCTGCTCCGACTCAAGCGGCTCTGGCCCGAGGCGGTCTTCGTCTCCGCGCATCGCGGTCGCGGCATCGACGGACTGCGCGAGGCGATCGAGCGGCGGCTGCCCCGCCCGGCGGTCGAAATGCGCGTGGTGCTGCCGTACGACCGGGGTGACCTGGTGGCCCGGCTGCACCGGCAGGGCGAGGTGCTCAGCACCGCCCACCTGCCCGAAGGGACGATGCTGCACGTACGGGTCAACGAGGCGCTGGCAGCCGAATTGGTGCCGTACGCCGACACGGCGCAGGCGGCCGGTATCACGCGGTAATTGTCGGTGGTGGCCGCACCGCCGCGTCACCCGACGGAAACCTGCGGCATGCGACACTTCTTTCATGCTCCGCACTGTTTCCTCCGTCACGGTTGCCCTCGGCCTGGTCGGGGCCACCGTGACGGTCGCCGGTGCCGCGCTCGCCGCGCCCGGCCCGACACCCGCCAAGGCAGCATCTCCCGTGCTGGCGGCCCCCCCGGCCGCCGTGGTGGGGCCGCCGGTCACGGCGGCGGGCAAGAAGCAGTGCTCGGTCACCGACTCCCGGCTGCGTGAGCTGTCCGGCCTGGTGGCGACGAAGAACGGCTACGTCGTCATCAACGACAGCACCGAGCAGAACGACCGTAAGCAGGTCTTCTATCTCAACAAGGACTGCCAGGTCGTTCGCGAGGTCCCCTACTCCGGCGCAGGTCCTTTCGACACCGAGGATCTCGCCGTCTCACCGGACGGCAAGACGCTGTGGATCGCCGACACCGGCGACAACGTGACAAGCCGCGAGCGCCGTGAGCGGGTGGCGGTCTGGAGCATGCCGATCGGTGGTGGCAGCCAACCGAAGCTGCATCGGCTGTCGTACCCGGACGGCAAGCCGCGCGATGCCGAGGCGCTGCTGATCGGCGACGACAAGCTGCCGCTGATCATCACCAAGGTCACCGCCGGCAAGGCCGAGATCTTCACCCCGGATGGGCCGCTCAAGACCGGTGACACCCAGCCCGTCCCGATGAAGAAGCTCGGCGACATCGAACTGCCGAGGACGGACACCGAGAATCCGCTGAGCACCTTCGGACGAGTCGCGATCACCGGCGCGGCCCGCTCCCTGGACGGCTCGCGGGTGGTCCTGCGCACCTACGCCGACGCCTTCGAGTACGACGTCTCCAACGGCGACATTGTCGCCGCCCTCACCACGGCCACCCCCCGGGTCACCGCCCTCGCCGACCCCTTCGGCGAGGCGATCGCCTACTCGACCGACGGGAAGACCTTCCTGACCGTCTCCGACGCCGGCCACCTGGAGGAGGACGACCCCGTCAACATCCTCAGCTACACCCCGTCCAAAGAGGGGCCGAAGGCCCTGGCGGATGATCCCGACGCGGCGCAGAAGTCCGGGCAGTCGTTCCTCGACGGGCTGACCCCGACCGACATCATGTACCTGATCGCCGCGGTCGGCGTGCTCGGAGCCCTGCTGGTCGGCGCGGGCATCTTCGGAATCCTGCGCGCCCGCAAGCGCCCGGCGCCGGCCGGCAGGAACCGCGACGGCGACGACGACGCCGCGAAGCGTAAGGGCGACGGTTTCGGCCCCGCCCAGGACCGGGGCCGTGGCGGAGTGTACGGCGGGGCAGCGGCCGGTGGCGTCTACGGGGGCTCGCCGGCTGGCGAGCGGCCCGGCGGTGGCGCGCGCCCGGGCGGCGTCTACGGCGGCGGTGGCCGACCGGCCGCCGGCAACGGTGCTCGGCCGGGGCAGGGCGGCGGAGGCGTCTACGGCGGCGGCCGGCCCGGCGGTGAAGGTGCTCCGGTCTACGGCGGGAGGCCGGGAGGCGGTCGAGCGTCCGGCGGTGGCGGACGCCCCGGCGGCGGTGTCTACGGAGGCGGTGGCGCGCGCGGCGGCGGACAGCCCGGCGGGGGAGGGCGCGCGGAACCACCCCGGCGTGGTGGCCCGGCTGAGCCCGACTACCGGGGACGACGCTCCGGGCGCTACCGGGAGGACGACAACGGGCCGTACGGGCAGGTGCGCGGCGGCAACTACGGCTACCGGGGCGACCGGTACTGACCGGTACCGGCCTCGGGCCAGTACCGGTCGTGGATCGTCGAGTCAGATGCGGCGTAGCACCGCGACCACCCGGCCCATGATGGTGGCGTCGTCGCCGGGGATCGGGTCGAAGGCCGGATTTTGCGGCATCAGCCAGACGTGACCGTCACGTCGGCGGTAGGTCTTCACCGTCGCCTCGCCGTCCAGCATGGCGGCGACGATCTCGCCGGAGTCCGCGGTCGGCTGCTGGCGGACGACCACCCAGTCGCCGTCGCAGATCGCCGCGTCGAGCATCGAGTCGCCCTTGACCTGGAGCATGAAGACCTCACCTTCGCCGACCAGCTCGCGCGGCAGCGGGAAGACGTCCTCCATCGACTGCTCGGCGAGGATCGGCCCACCGGCGGCGATGCGGCCGAGCATCGGAACATAGGCCGGGGTGGGCCGCTGGGAGCGGGTCAGCTCGTCGTCGACGTCGTTCGGGGAGCGGACGTCGACCGCCCGGGGCCGGTTGGGGTCGCGGCGGAGGAAACCTTTCTTCTCCAGCTCCTTGAGCTGGTAGGCGACGCTGGACGGGGAGACCAGCCCGACCGCCTCACCGATCTCGCGCACGCTCGGCGGGTAGCCGTGACGTTCCACCCAGGTGCGGATGAAATCCAGGATGCGTCGCTGCCGGGCGGTCAGGTCGACCGTCGCCGGGTCGGGAAAGCTGCTGACCACCGGCGTCACCGGGCGCACGGCCGGCTGGCCGGAGCGGGCACGGGCGACACTCCGGCGTCGGGCGGCCGGGGGGCCCGCCTCGACGCTCTGCTGCGGGCTCTGTGGCCGGTTGGCCCGGTCCTCGGTCACGTCCGTCCTCCCTGGTCGGCGCTGAGTGCCTCGGCGGCTCGTGGTGCGCACGGTGATCTAATGACCGGTGGGTCGACCATGGTCACCTCCGGTTGTTCATGACCGTATAGGTGAGATCGGTCTTTTTCAAACATCTGTACGACCTTCCGCCGCGTGTCGATGCGGAAAATCAGCACGGCCGTGGCTCCGTACTGATAAATAGTACGGGTGTTCGAGTAGGTGTGAATTGTCGATGCTCGTGAAGGGCTGGCGGTAACCGGCGTGGCCCAGTCCGCGTTGGGTTCTCCGGTTGCGGAGAGCGGGTGGTGCGGGTGGGGTTTCGGGTGACGCGCCGGACACGCCGACCAACTTGACCCCGGATCGTCGGCGGCCTACGGTCGACCCCTAGATGTAGTAGTCACATGGGCGTAAGTTGCCTACAGGTTGGGTTCGACTACCGACCGCACTCCCGTACCGCCGAGCCGGCGACCATCCTGCGGGGATGGCTCCGGCTTACCGAGGCGTGCCCGGAGGGCGGGGCGGTCGGGCCCGTGGTCGATCGAGGAGGTCGGGCGATGCGGTGTCCGTACTGCCGGCACGCCGACTCCCGGGTGGTCGACTCGCGCGAGGCCGACGACGGCCAGCTGATCCGGCGGCGGCGATCCTGCCCCGAGTGCGGCAAGCGGTTCACCACCGTCGAGGAGGCGGTGCTCGCCGTGGTCAAGCGCAGCGGCGTGACCGAGCCGTTCAGCCGGACGAAGATCATCGGCGGGGTGCGCAAGGCGTGCCAGGGCCGGCCGGTCGACGAGGACTCGATCGCGCTGCTGGCGCAGCGGGTCGAGGAGACCGTCCGGGCCAAGGGAGCAGCCGAGATCCCCAGCCACGACGTGGGGCTGGCCATCCTGGGCCCGCTGCGGGACCTGGACGAGGTCGCCTACCTGCGGTTCGCCAGCGTCTACCGGTCGTTCGACTCGCTCGCCGACTTCGAGCGGGAGATCGAGACGCTACGGGCCGCCGCGCGTGCCCGAGAGGCTGCCGGCGCCGAGCCGGCCAGCGCGCAGTGATTTTTCAGCAGTAGCAGTGACAGTCGGATCGCGCGGCGGACCCGCGCGGACGAGGGGGCGGATGAGATGCCGGGGGACGGTGTGACAACAAGCAGGTCACGAAGCAAGGCAGGCGCGGGGCTCAAGGTCGAGCGGGTCTGGACGACCCCCGGGGTGCACCCGTACGACGAGGTCGCCTGGGAGCGCCGGGACGTCGTGATGACGAACTGGCGGGACGGCTCGATCAACTTCGAGCAGCGGGGGGTGGAGTACCCGGAGAGTTGGAGCGTCAACGCGGCCAACATCGTGACCACCAAGTACTTCCGGGGCGCGGTGGGGACCCCGGAACGCGAGTGGTCGCTCAAGCAGTTGATCGACCGGGTGGTGACCACCTACCGCACCGCAGGTGAGGAGTACGGCTACTTCGCCTCCCCGGCCGACGCCGAGGTCTTCGCGCACGAGCTGACCTGGATGCTGCTGCACCAGGTGTTCAGCTTCAACTCCCCGGTCTGGTTCAACGTCGGCACCCCCTCACCCCAGCAGGTCAGCGCCTGCCTGCCGTACGACTCGCTGGTCAGCACCCCCGGCGGGCTGGTGCCGATCGGCAAGCTTGTCGAAGAGGGTGCCGTCGGCGCCAAGGTCTACGACGGCACCGGCCTAACCAGCATCGTCGCCGTCAAGGCGAACGGGGTGCGCGACGTCCTCCGACTGCACACCAAGGCGGGCTACACGCTCGATGTCACGCCGGACCACGTGGTGTGGAAGAGCACGGGCAGCGGCACCGGTGAATGGGTCGAGGCCGGCACCCTCAACCCGGGCGACAAGCTCGAATGGCACCGCACCTACGCCTACGGCGAAAGTGAACTGGAGCTGCGCGAGGTCCGCGAGGCTGCGTTGGCCGGCTGGTTGCAGTCGGACGGCTTCGTCGGCCAGTACGCCGAGGGCACCAACCGGTCGCTGACGATCGAGGCGATGACCGTCAACGACGACGAACTGGACTGGGTCACCACCACCCTCGACGAGGTGTTCCCTGGCGCGCACCGCAAGGAGCGCTCGGTGACCACCCAGGACCAGAACCTCGACTGCCGGCGTATCCGCCTCTACGGCGAGCACCTTCGCCCGTTCGTGGAGAGGTGGGACCTGCTGACCCGGGGTACCGACATGCGGGTGCCGCAGCGGCTGTTCACCGCGCCGTTGCCGGTCGTCGCCGGGTACCTGCGCAGCATCTTTCAGGCCGAGGGCTACGTCTCGGCGCGCGAGCGGTCCACGCTCGTCGCGGCGGACATGATCTCGGAGGAGCTGATCCGGGGCGTGCAGAGCCTGTTGCTGCGCTTCGGGATCTTCTCCCGGGTGTCTTTCAAGGCCGATTCGCGCCCGGATCGCAAGGGCGTGTGGACGGTCCGCATCCAGAACGACGGCGACCGGGACCTTTTCGCCACCCACATCGGGTTCGTCGGCGCGGAGAAGATGGCCAAGCTCGAAGCGGGCTTCGCCAAGCCGGGCCGGCCCGCTGCGGACGTCAAGCGGCTGGAGATTGACCGCATCGAGCCGATCGGGTCGATGGAGGTCTACGACATCCAGACCGAGAGCGGCGAGTTTCTGGCCGGCAACCTGCGGGTGCACAACTGCTTCATCCTCGCCGTCGACGACTCGATGGATTCGATCCTCGACTGGTACAAAGAGGAAGGGCTGATCTTCAAGGGTGGCTCCGGTTCCGGGGTCAACCTGTCCCGGATCCGCTCCTCCCGGGAGTTGCTGTCCTCCGGCGGCACCGCCTCCGGTCCGGTCAGCTTCATGCGCGGCGCCGACGCCAGCGCCGGCACCATCAAGTCCGGTGGCGCCACCCGACGCGCGGCCAAGATGGTCATCCTCGACGTCGACCACCCCGACATCGAAGAGTTCGTGGTCACCAAGGCGCGCGAGGAAGACAAGATCCGCGCGCTGCGCGACGCCGGGTTCGACATGGACCTGGGCGGTTCCGACATCGTCAGCGTTCAGTATCAGAACGCCAACAACTCGGTCCGGGTTTCCGACGAGTTCATGTCGGCGGTGGAGGGCGGCAGCGGTTTCGACCTGCGCGGCCGGCTCGACGGCTCGGTGATCGACACCATCGACGCGAAGAAGCTGTTCCGCACCATCTCCCAGGCCGCCTGGGAGTGCGCCGACCCCGGCCTTCAGTACGACGACACCATCAACGACTGGCACACCTGCCCGGAGACCGGCCGAATCACCGCGTCGAACCCGTGCTCGGAGTACCTGCACCTGGACAACTCCTCGTGCAACCTGGCCTCGCTGAACCTCATGAAGTTCCTCCGCGCCGACGGCGGCTTCGAGGTGGAGAAGTTCGTCAGGTCGGTCGAGCTGGTCATCACCGCGATGGACATCTCGATCTGCTTCGCCGACTTCCCGACCCAGAAGATCGGTGAGACCACCCGGGCGTACCGGCAGCTCGGCATCGGCTACGCCAATCTGGGCGCCCTGCTGATGGCCTCCGGCCTGCCGTACGACTCGGACCAGGGGCGTTCGCTCTCCGCTGCGATCACCTCGCTGATGACCGGCACGGCGTACCGCCGCTCGGCCGAACTGGCCGGCATCGTCGGCGCGTACGACGGCTACGTCCGCAACGCGGAGCCGCACAAGCGGGTGATGCGCAAGCACGCCGCGGCCAACGACGAGATCAAGCCGTCTGGCACGGTGGCCACCGCGCTGGTCCGCGAGGCCACCAAGCAGTGGACCCTCGGCAACAAGATCGGTGAGAAGAACGGCTGGCGCAACTCCCAGGCCAGCGTGCTCGCGCCGACCGGCACCATCGGCCTGATGATGGACTGCGACACCACCGGAGTGGAGCCGGACCTGGCGCTTGTCAAGTTCAAGAAGCTGGTCGGCGGCGGCTCGATGCAGATCGTCAACCAGACCGTGCCGCGCGCCCTGCGCTCCCTCGGCTACCCGGAGGAGCAGGTCGAGGCGATCGTCGAGCACATCGCCGACCAGGGTCACGTGGTGGACGCCCCCGGCCTCAAGCCGGAGCACTACCCGGTCTTCGACTGCGCGATGGGCGAGCGCTCCATCGCGCCGATGGGCCACGTGCGGATGATGGCGGCGGTTCAGCCGTTCATCTCCGGCGCCATCTCCAAGACGGTCAACATGCCGGAGCAGGCCACCGTCGAGGACGTCGAGAAGATCTACTTCGAGGGCTGGAAGCTCGGCCTCAAGGCGCTGGCGATCTACCGGGACAACTGCAAGGTCGGCCAGCCGCTGTCGGCGGCGAAGAAGAAGGCCGCCGAGCCGGAGGCGACCTCCACCACTGTCGAGCCGGTGGTGGAGAAGGTCGTCGAGTACCGCCCGGTGCGCAAGCGGCTGCCGAAGAAGCGCCCGTCGGAGACCATCTCCTTCTCCGTGGGCGGGGCCGAGGGCTACCTCACCGCCTCGTCGTACCCGGACGACGGCCTCGGCGAGGTCTTCCTCAAGATGTCGAAGCAGGGTTCCACCCTGGCCGGCGTGATGGACGCCTTCTCGGTGGCCATCTCCATCGGCCTGCAGTACGGCGTGCCGCTGGAGACGTTCGTCAGCAAGTTCACGAACATGCGCTTCGAGCCGGCCGGTATGACCGACGACCCGGACGTGCGGATGGCCGCCTCGGTGATGGACTACATCTTCCGTCGCCTGGCGTTGGACTTCCTGCCCTACGAGCGCCGCGCCGAACTGGGCATCTTCACCGCCAAGGAGCGGGCCGCCCAGCTCGCCGCCGAGGCCGAGGCCGAGGCGAACGGCGCGGACCTGACCGCGATGGCTGCCTCCGCCCCGGTGGAGGCCAAGCCGGAGGAGCCGAAGGCCGGAGCGGTCGCCCAGCCAGCCCAGGAACTCGCCGACGTCGCCGCGGTCAAGCCGGCACCGCCGGTCGGTTCCAGCACCGAGCTGCTGGAGGCCGTGATCGGCAAGGCCGCCGACGCGCCGCTCTGCTTCACCTGCGGTACGAAGATGCGCCCGGCCGGTAGCTGCTACGTCTGCGAGGGCTGCGGCTCCACAAGCGGCTGCAGCTGACCCAAGCACGCAACGAGCCCCGGGCGGTGGATCGCCCGGGGCTCGTTCGTCTCTTGCGATCTTGGACCGAAGCCGCCGTTCCAGGGGCACTTTCGTACCAAGATTGGCTGCACGTGCGCGAAGCCGGCTTGTTCGGCGTACTGCATGACGTAGGTCTTCACACAGCCGGTGACGGCGGTCAGCGCCCGGGAGAGCCGGACCTGCCAGGTGCCGAGGCTCGCCGCCTCGGCGTCGGTCAATTCGGCAATCGACGTGACGTGCCGGCGGGGTACGAGCACCAGCCAGCCGGGTAGCCGGCTGTCGAACGCGTGCACCACCCGCCACTGCTCGTCTGCGTCGACGCGTTCCCGGGGCGGCAGTGTGTCGAATCGCTCCTCGTTGCGGCACACATAGCAGTCCATCCCGCGACCGTATCGAGCGACAACCATGGAATCTTGGTGCGAAACCGCCCCTCGGAGGGCGGTTTCGCACCAAGATTCGTGGCGAGCGGCGGCGATGGAGGTCACCGTTCACAGTGACCGTGTTGTTGGGATGATCGACCACATGAGGATCGCTCAGCGCTACGTCTGGTTCGCCGAGCGCGAGGCGCGCGGGGTTTCTCCCTCGTACGAGCGGCTGGCCCACGCGGTGTCCCGCGACGAGGAACTGCTCGGCCTGCTCGGCACCCTGCCGGAGGCCAAGCAGCAGCCGAACCTGCTGTTCAGCGTGGTACGCCTGCTCGGCGGGCCGGTCGACGAACCGGCCGCGTTCCATGACTACCTCGTGGCCAACTGGTCGACGGTGGAGGCGGAGGTCCGCACCCGGGTCACGCAAACCAACGAGGCCGGTCGCTGCGCCGTACTGCTGCCGTTGCTCGCGGCGCTCCCGCAGCCGCTTGCCTTGCTGGAGGTCGGTGCCTCCGCCGGTCTCTGCCTCTACCCGGACCGGTACGCGTACCGGTATGCCGGCAGCGCACCCGGTGGCCACCTGATCGGCACGGAGGAGCCGGTGCTCGACTGCGTGGCCAGCAACCTGACGCCGCCGGACCATCGGCCGGAGGTGGTGTGGCGGGCCGGTCTGGACCTGAATCCGCTCGACGTGACCGATCCTGCTGACCTGGCCTGGCTCGACGCCCTGATCTGGCCGGAGCACGAGCACCGCCGGAACCGGCTGCGGGCGGCGGCGACCGTCGCAGCCGCCGACCCGCCGCTGCTGGTTCGTGGTGACCTGGTCGACGATCTGCGGGCGCTGGCCGCGCAGGCACCGGCCGATGCCACCCTGGTGGTCTTCCACACCAGCGTGCTCTATCTGGTGCCGACGCCGCGCCGGTCGGCCTTCGCCGAGGAGGTACGCCGGCTGCCCGGCCACTGGATCGCCAACGAGGGGCCGAGCGTGCTGCGGTACGCCGCACTGCCACAGCCACCGAGCGACGCGCACCTCAACGTGCTCGCGCTCGACGGGCAGCCGCTGGCCTGGACGCGCGGACACGGGCAGGAGATCACCTGGTTCGGCTAGCCGTGTCCAGATTCTGTGGGGGCAGTGACCTCGCCGAGACGGGTGCTGAGGAAGTCGCGTTCGGCATCGTTGTCGACCAGATCCAGGGCGATCCGGTACGCCTGCGCCGCCTCGGCGTCGCGGCCGAGCCGGCGCAGCAGGTCGGCCCGGATCGCCGGCAGGTAGTGGTAGCCGGCCAGCCGCGGGTCCTGGGCGAGAGCGTCGACCTCGGTGAGCGCCACGGCCGGTCCGTCCACCATCGACATCGCCACCGCCCGGTTCAACGACACCACCGGCGAGGGCCAGCGGTCCAGCAGCACGTCGTAGAGCTTGACGATCTGAGGCCAGTCGGTCGTCTCGTAGCTGGGCGCGAGGGCGTGCAGCGAGGCGATGGCGGCTTGCAGCGCGTACCGGCCGGTGCGTCCGGTGCGGAACGTGTCGAGCACCAGGCGACGCCCCTCAGCGATGGCGTCCCGGTCCCAACCGGAACGGTCCTGATCCTCCAGCCGCAGCAGCCGGCCCTCGGCGTCGGTACGGGTGGCCCGGCGTGCGTCGGTGAGCAGCAGCAGCGCGAGCAGCCCGCGTACCTCCGGCTCGTCGGGTAGCAGGGCCGCCAGCGTCCGGGCCAGGTGCAGCGCGCGGTCGGCCAGGTCGGCGCGGAGCAGGTCGTCGCCGGTGGGCGCGGTGTGTCCGGTGGTGTAGAGCAGGTGTACGACGGCGAGCACCGGGTCGAGCCGTTCGGGTAGTTCGGTGGCCTCGGGGACCCGGTAGGGGATCCGGGCGGCGGCGATCTTCTTCTTGGCACGGGTGAGCCGAGCGGCCATGGTCGGTTCGGGGACCAGGAAGACGCTGGCGATGTCGGCGGTGCTCACGCCGCAGACCAGGCGCAGGGTGAGCGCGACCTGCGCCTCCCGGGCGAGCGCCGGGTGGCAGCAGGTGAAGACGAGGCGCAGCCGGTCGTCCGGCACGGCCACCTCGTCCGGGACGTCCGGTTCGGCGTGGTCCGGCTCCACGAGCAGGGGCAGTTTCGCGCGGAGCACCTGCCGTCGGCGCAGTACGTCGACTGCCTTCCGGCGCGCTGTCGCGGTGAGCCAGGCACCGGGCCGCTCCGGTACGCCGTCCCTGCCCCAGGTGCCGAGCGCGGCCACGTACGCCTCTTGGACGCTCTCCTCGGCGAGGTCGAAGTCACCGGCGACGCGCGCCGTGGCGGCGAGCACGAAGGTCCACTCGCGGTGGTGCGCGTCCGCGACGGCCCGTTCGACCTCGGCTGCCGTGGCCGGCACGACGGTCCGCTCGCCGTCGCTCACTCGGCGGGCGGCTCGAACAGCGGCCGAACCTCCACCCCGCCGTGAATGGTGGCCGGGTTCAACTTGGCGATCTGCACAGCGGTGTCCAGGTCGGGCGCCTCCAGGACGAAGAACCCGGCGACGACCTCCTTGGCCTCGATGAAGGGGCCGTCGGTGACGAGGTCGCCGCGTACCGCGGTGGCGGTGGTGCTCGGTTGCAGGGCGTAGCCCGTCACGATCTGCCCGCCCAGCTCGGCCACCTGCGCGGGATACCGCTCCAGCAAGGCGACGTAGTCGGGGGTGAGGTCCATCGGATCGGCCGGTGCCGGCGAGTAGATCACGACTGCGTACTGGGCCATGAGGTCTCCTTCATCGACTTCGGGAAACCTAGACTGCCGGTGATGAGCGGAGAACGACGGCCCCTGGCGGCACGGCCACTGACCGAGCCGCATCCGACGCGGCTGCCGCCCGATCACCCCGGCCGGCAGCACATCCTCACCGCGCACGCCGAAGCCTTGGCCGCGGGCGACGCCGGCTACCTCGACCCGGACACCGGCCTGTTCGTCCTCACGGCCGGATTCCTGGCCCGGCGCGGCACCTGCTGCGGCCGGGGCTGTCGCCACTGCCCGTACGTGAGCTGAGAGACCGGCTTCGGGTCAGGCGGCGGCGACGAAGACCCGGGAGGCGATCTCCCGGGGCAACCGGACGCTCTCGCCGGAGCGGTCGATCGACACGGAATCGCGCTCCTGCGCGACCGTCACCGTGGCACCCGGGTCGACGCCGGCCGCGTGCAGTTGACGGAGCACCTCGGCGTCGGTTTGTACGCTCTCGCAGATTCGGCGTACGACGACAGTGCCGGTCAGGCCGGGGAAGGCCAGGTTTCGCTCGCCGTCGATCGGTTCGGGCTCGGCCTGGCCCGGCGAGCCCAACTCGTCCAGACCTGGGATCGGGTTGCCGTACGGCGACCGGGTCGGCCGGTTGAGCAGGTCGTAGACCCGCTTCTCGACCGCGTCGCTCATCACGTGCTCCCAGCGGCAGGCCTCTTCGTGGGCCTCCTCGTAGGGCATCCCGATCACGTTGACCAGCAGCAGCTCGGCGAGCCGGTGTTTGCGCATCACCGAGACGGCGGCGCTGCGTCCCTGCTCGGTGAGGCTGAGGTGCCGGTCACCTTCGACGGTGAGCAGGCCGTCGCGTTCCATCCGGGCGACGGTCTGACTGACCGTGGGGCCGCTCTGGCGCAGGCGTTCGGCGATCCGGGCGCGCAACGGAGGCACGCCCTCCTCCTCGAGTTCGAGGATCGTACGCAAGTACATTTCGGTCGTATCGACCAGGTCGTGAGACTTCATGGTTTCAGCGGCCCTCCAGCCTTGATGGTACCCTCCCGCGCCCCGGACGTCTGTCGCCGAACCGTAGGGAATGTCACTCATGGTGTTGACTGTGGGCCATGTCCGCTACTGAGGATCTTCTGGTCGAGGCCGAGCGGCTCGCCGCCGAACTCGAAGGAACCGACCCGCCGACCCTGCTCGATGTCCGCTGGCGTCTGGCCGGGGCACCCGGACGGGACGACTACCTGGCGGGACACCTGCCGGGTGCCGTCTTCGTCGACCTGGACACCGCGTTGTGCGGCGCTCCCGGCCCGGCCGGGCGGCATCCGCTGCCCGAACCGGTCGCGCTGGAGGCGGCGTTGCGGGCGGCCGGCGTGCGGACCGGTCATCCCGTGGTGGTGTACGACGGTGGCGACGGCATGTCGGCGGCCCGAGCCTGGTGGACGCTGCGCTGGGCGGGGCATCGACCGGTCCGGCTGCTGCACGGCGGCTACCCGGCCTGGACGGCGGCCGGCCTGCCGGTGAGCACCGACCAACCCGCTCCGCGGCCGGGTGACGTGACCGTCCGCCCGGGAGCCCTGCCGGTGCTGGACGCCGCGGCAGCCGCTCGTCTGGCGGCCGGCGACGGTGTCCTGATCGACGTGCGGGCCGCGCCCCGCTACCGGGGCGAGCACGAGCCCATCGATCCGGTCGCCGGCCACATCCCCGGCGCGGTGAACCTGCCCGCCCCCGAGTATGTCGCCGAGGGACGCTTCCCGGCTGCCGAGGCGCTGCGGGACCGTTTCGTCGCTGCCGGCGTGGCCGCCGAGGCGCCGGTCGGGGCGTACTGCGGATCCGGGGTGACCGCGGCCCAGGCCGTGTTCGCGTTGCATCTGGCCGGCCGCCCGGACGCCGCGCTCTACGTCGGCTCGTGGAGCAACTGGGTCGCCGACCCGGACCGACCGGTGGCCACCGAACCGCCGCCTGACCGGTCCGACGCCTGACCGACCGCGTCGGCGACCGGCGGGCGCGGACCGAGGGCAACGTGTGACCGGTTGGCGGCCCGGCTGCCGGACCGCCGACCGGCCCTCGTGCGACCATGGGCAGATGTCCGACGACACGGTGGTGGTGTGGGACGAGTCGCTGCTCGCCTACGACCTCGGTGACCACCCACTCGATCCGGTGCGGGTGGAGTTGACCATCGCCCTCGCTCGGGAACTGGGCATCCTGGAACGGGCCGGGGTGCGGCTGGTGCCGCCGGTGCCCGCCGACGATGACCTGCTCACCCGGGTGCACGACCCGCGCTACCTCGACGCGGTCCGGATCGCGCCGCGCGACCCGCTCTTCGCCGGGTTCGGTCTGGGCACTTCGGACAATCCCGTCTTCGACGGGATGCACGAGTCCAGCGCGCTTGTCGCCGGGGCGAGCGTGATCGCGGCCGAGGCGGTGTGGCGGGGTACGGCCCGCCGGGCGGTCAACGTCGCCGGTGGCCTGCACCACGCGATGCCGGCCCGCGCCGCCGGGTTCTGTGTCTACAACGACCCGGCGGTGGCCATCGCCCGGCTGCTCGACCTGGGGGCCGAGCGCATCGCGTACGTCGACATCGACGTGCACCACGGCGACGGGGTGCAGCAGATCTTCTGGGACGACCCCCGGGTGCTGACGGTCAGCCTGCACGAGACTCCGCTCGCCCTCTTCCCCGGCACCGGCTTCCCCGACGAGACCGGTGGCCCGAACGCCGCCGGCACCGCAGTCAACATCCCGTTGCCGCCCGGGGTTCAGGACGCCGGTTGGCAGCGTGCCTTCCACGCGGTCGTGCCGTCGGTCCTCCGGGCGTTCCGCCCACAACTTCTGTTCACCCAGTGCGGGGCGGACGCCCATCGCGTCGACCCCCTGGCCGACCTGCACCTGTCCGTCGACGGGCAGCGCGCCACCTACCTGGCGTTGCGGGCGCTCGCCGACGAGTTGTGCGACGGACGCTGGGTGGCCACCGGCGGTGGCGGGTACGCCCTGGTCGAGGTGGTGCCCCGGGCCTGGACGCATCTGCTGGCGGTGGCCACCGGCGCGCCGTTGGATCCGGCAACGCTGACCCCGCCGGCCTGGCGGGAACTGGCCACGGCCCGCCGGCCCGGCCTCGACGTACCGCTGCGGATGACCGACGACGTCGACCCGGGCTACGAGCCGTGGCAGCCCACCGGGGAGCCGAGCCCGGTGGACCGGGCGATCGCGGCGACCCGGAAGGCGGTCTTCCCGCTGCTCGGCCTCGACCCGCACGATCCGCGTGACTGACTGAGCCGGCCGGGGAGGGCCGTCCGAGGTGACCACAGCCGAACACACCGTGGACGTGCTGCTCAGCGACGGCAGCACGGTCCAGTTGCGACCGATCGCGCCGTCCGACGCGCCCGAGATCGTGGCGATGCACTCCCGGTTCTCCGAACGCACCCGCTACCTGCGCTACTTCTCGCCGTACCCGCGGATCCCGGAGCGGGATCTGCGCCGCTTCGTCAACGTCGACCACCGTGATCGGGAGGCGTTCGTGGTCCTGGCCGGCGACCGGATCGTCGCCGTGGGCCGCTACGAACGGCTCGGCCCGGCCTCGCCCGACGCCGAGGTGGCCTTCGTGGTCGAGGACGCCTACCAGGGGCGGGGCATCGGATCGGTGCTGATGGAGCATCTCGCCGACGCCGCCCGCCGGGCCGGGATCGTCAACTTCGTGGCCGAGGTGCTCCCGGCCAACGGGCAGATGCTGCGGGTCTTCGCCGACTTCGGGTACCAGATCCAGCGCCAGTTCGCCGACGGGGTGGTGCACCTCAGTTTTCCGATCGCGCCCACCGAAACGACCCTGGAGGTGCAGCGCGGGCGGGAGCATCGCACCGAGGCGCGGTCCGTCGCCCGGCTGCTCGCCCCACGTGGCGTTGCCGTCTACGGTGCCAGTGCCACCGGTCAGGGTGTGGGGGCCGCGGTGCTCGGGCACCTGCGCGACGGCGGGTTCACCGGGTCGGTGGTGCCGGTGCACCCGAGCGCCGCGCGGGTGGCCGGGCTGCCCGCGTACCCGTCGGCGGCCGACGCCGGGCTACCGGTCGACCTGGCGGTGGTGGCGGTGCCCCCGGAGGCCGCCGCGTCGGTGGTCGCCGACGCCGCGGCGGCCGGGGCGCACGGCCTGGTCGTGATCTCTGCCGGCTTCGCCGAGGCTGGCGTCGAGGGCGCCGCCGCGCAGCGTGCCCTGGTCCGCGCGGCCCACGCCGCGGGCATGCGGGTGATCGGCCCGAACTGTCTGGGGGTGGCCAACACCGACCCGGGCGTACGCCTCAACGCCACCCTCGCCCCGCGCCTGCCGGTGCCGGGCCGGGTCGGCATCTTCAGCCAGTCCGGTGCGTTCGGTGTGGCGCTGCTGGCGGAGGCGGACCGGCGGGGGCTCGGTCTGTCCAGCTTCGTCTCGGCCGGCAACCGGGCCGATGTCTCCGGTAACGACCTGTTGCAGTACTGGCAGGACGACCCCGGCACCGACGTGATCATGCTGTACCTGGAGACCTTCGGTAACCCGCGCAAGTTCGCCAGGCTGGCCCGGCGTATCGGCCGGGACAAGCCGGTGGTGGCCTTGGCCTCGCCGGCCCGCCCGCCGGGTGTCGGTGACGTCGCCGGCCCGGACGCCACGGCGGTCAGCGCGCTGTTCGCCCAGTCCGGGGTGATCCGGGTGGACACCGTCGGTGAGCTGCTCGACATCGGGGTGCTGCTGGCCAACCAGCCGCTGCCGGCCGGTGACCGGGTCGGCGTGGTCGGTAACTCCTCGGCGCTGACCGGTCTCGCGGCCACCGCCTGCGCAACCCAGGGGCTCACCGTCGCCGACGGCTACCCGCGGGATGTCGGTCCGAGCGCCAGCGCGGCCGAGTTCGCCGAGGCGTTGGCCGGAGCCGCCGCCGACGATGCGGTCGACGCGCTGGTGGCGCTCTTCGCCCCGCCGCTGCCCGGCCAGTTCACCGGCACCGAGGCCGATTTCACCGCTGCCCTGCCGGCGGCGCTCTCCGGTGGCAAGCCGGCGGTGGCCACCTTCCTGGTCGGCCGTGCCCCGGCCGGGATGCCCTCCTACCCGAGCGTGGAGGAGGCGGTCCGGGCGCTGGCCCGGGTCACCGCGTACGCGCAATGGCTGCGTCGGCCGACCGGAACCCTGCCGGAACTGCCCGGCGTCGACCCGGCGGCGGCGCAGGCGGCGCTGCGGGCTGACGACACCGACGTGGCGGCGTTATTGGCCGCGTACGGCATCGACGTGGTCGAGTCGGTGCCGGTCTCGTCGGTCGACGAGGCGGTCGAGGTGGCCACCCGGCTCGGCTTCCCGGTGGCGCTCAAGGCCGCAGCCCCGGGATTGCGGCACCGCCTCGACCTCGGTGCGGTCCGCCTCGACCTGCCGGACGCCGCCACCGTGCGCCGCGCCTGTGCGGAGCTGTCGGCGGCCTTCGGTTCGGACGTCCTGGTGCAGCCGATGGTGCCGCCCGGCGTGGCCTGTGTCGTGGAGTTGGTCGAGGATCCGGCGTTCGGGCCGGTGGTTGGATTCGGGCTGGGTGGGGTCGCCACGGACCTGCTCGGTGATCGGGCGTGGCGAGCCGTGCCGTTGACCGACCGGGACGCGGCCGAGCTGGTCGACGCGCCCCGGGCGGCACCGTTGCTTCGTGGCCATCGGGGAGCCGCGCCGGTCGATCGCGCCGCCCTGGCCGATCTGCTGTTGCGGGTCGGTCGCCTCGCCGACGACCAGCCCCGGGTCCGGGCGCTGACGTTGAACCCGGTGCTGGCCCGGCCCGATGGTCTGTCGGTGCTGCACGCGAACGTCCGGATCGGCTCCGCCGCCGCGCCGCGCCCCGACACCGGTCCCCGTCGATTGTGAGTGGGCGGCCGGTCAGGCTCGGCTGGAGATCTGCTGCACCGCCCAGGCGTTGCCGTCGGGGTCGGTGAAGAAGACGAAGCCGACATTGTCCAATGGCTCCGGCACCGGACGCGGATTCTCGCCGAGCACCTGGATCTCGCTCACCTCGACGCCGCGTTCGAGTAGTTCGGCGCGGGCCTTGGCGAGGTCCGGCACGACGAGTTGCAGACCCCTCAGTGATCCCGGTGGCATCTGCGGCACGGCGCCCTTGCCGATGACGATCGAGCAGCCCGACCCGGGTGGGGTCAACTGCACGATGCGTACGTCGTCGCCGATCACGGTGTCGTGGTCGACGGCGAAACCGAGCTGGTCGGCGTAGAAGGCCTTGGCCCGGTCCACGTCGGAGACCGGTACGACAACGACTTCCAGCGTCCAGTTCATTGCTGTCCTCCTGTTCTCGTCGCCAGCAGTCCGGCGAGGCGGGTGAAGCTCTCGGTGATCCCACGGACCATCGGGTACCGCAGGGCGACGTCGCGTCCCTCGGGGGTGGCGTAGCGCAGCGTGGTGGTGACGGTGGTCCGCCCGGCGAGCTCGGTGAACGTGTGGCTGACCAGGGTGTCGCCGGGGTACGACTGGTCGTCGAAGCGTTCGGTGCAGACGAGCCGGTGCGGAGCGGTGATCTCCCGATAGACCCCGCGTTGGACCATCCGCTGCCCCTCCGGGCCCTGCGACTCGAACCGCCAGCGCCCGCCGACCCGCAGGTCGACCTCGCAGCCGACCAGCTGCCAGCCGCGTGCGCCGTACCAACGGACAATCAGGTCAGGACGGGTGAAGGCGGCGAACACGAGCCGCGCCGGTGCTTCGAAGACCCGGCTCAGCACGATCTCCCGATCGCCCGGCGTGTCGACCACCAGATGGTCGTCGATCACGATGCCGCACCACCGTCCGGCGTTGCGACGCCGGGTTGCCCTTCCTCGACCGAACGCAGCTCGTCGAGCAGGGTGTCGAGGCGCTGGTAACGCTCGGCCCAGTGCTCGCGGTAGGCGGCGAGCCAGGCGGTGGCCGCACGCAGCGGCGCGGCTTCGAGGCGGCATGGACGTCGTTGGGCGTCTCGTCCCCGGCTGACCAGTCCGGCACGTTCCAGCACGCGCAGGTGTTTGGAGACGGCCGGTTGACTCATCGCGAAGGGTGCGGCGAGTTCGGTGACGGTTGCCTCGCCGGCCGCCAGCCGGGCGAGTATGGCGCGCCGCGTGGGGTCGGCGAGAGCAGCGAAGGTGGCGTCCAAGTCAGTGAGCACTTCATATAACCTTCCGGTTTGATAACCAAAAGGTTTCTATCGGCTTGGTGTCCGCACGTCAAGGGGGCGCGCACGCATCGGCCCCGGCGAACCGCCGGGGCCGATGGTCGAACGCTCAGCTCAGCAGGCGTACGCCTCCAACCGCTGCGCCCGCTCCGGGGCACGCAGCTTGAGCAGGGTCACCTTCTCGATCTGCCGGATCCGTTCCCGGGAGAGGCCGAACTCCCGGCCCACCTCGTCCAGGGTGCGTTGCCGACCGTCGTCGAGGCCGAACCGCAACCGGATCACGGCCTGCTCCCGCTGCGAGAGCGTGGCCAGCACGATGCTCACCTCGTTGCGCAGTTCGCCAGCGGCGGCGGCGTCGCCGGGCCCAGCGGCCGGATCGACGGCGGCGACGAAGTCACCGAGGGCGCTCTCACCGTCCTCGCCGACAGCCTGGTCCAGACTCACCGGCTCCCGGTCGTACGAGATCAGCTCGATCACCTGGAACTCCGGCACGTCGAGCGCGCGGGCCACCTCGGCGACCGTGGGCTCCCGACCCAGCGACACCGTCAGCTCACGCCGGGCGCGGACCATCCGGTTCACCTGCTCGACCATGTGGACGGGGATGCGGATGGTGCGGGCCTGGTCGGCCATGGCGCGGGTGATGGCCTGTCGGATCCACCAGGTGGCGTAGGTGGAGAACTTGTAGCCCTTGGTGTAGTCGAACTTCTCGACGGCGCGGATGAGGCCGAGGTTGCCTTCCTGGATGAGGTCGAGGAAGGCCATGCCCCGACCGGTGTACCGCTTGGCGATGCTCACCACCAGCCGCAGGTTCGCCTCCAGCAGGTGGTTCTTGGCGGCCCGGCCCTGCCGCGCGACCAGTTCCAGATCGGCGCGCAGTTCCTCCGAGACCGGTACGCAGGTGCTGAGCTTCTCCTCGGCGAACAGGCCGGCCTCGATCCGCTTCGCCAGGTCCACCTCCTGCACGGCGGTGAGTAGCTTGGTCCGACCAATTCCGTTGAGATATGCCCGGACCAGGTCGGTGGAGACGCCGCGCTCGTCGGTGGCGTCCAGGTCGGTCAGGGTGTCCACGCCGTGCTCCGCCTCGGTGCCGGCGTGCGTGCGGTGCTCCGTCATCTGCTGAGCCATCTCAGTCTCCCCGTGTCCACGTCCGTGCCGTGTCCGCCGGCCTGATGCGCCGGTGACAAACAGCTTGGCCGTCGGGGCGTAAAACGGGAGTGAGGCGATCGGGGAACCGACAGTCTGTGAGCGACCGTCGGGAAATCGCCCGGGTTGCCCGACGGTCGTTGAGTCGGCACTCGGCGACGCGGTGGCCCGGCGGTTCGGCCGGCTCGGCTTGTTGGCGCCGGTTACCGTGCCAGCGGTCGGCTGTCGGGCCGGCCTACCTGCCCGGGTGCCGGGCGATCGAGCGACGGAGGCAATCGTGGTGTTCAAACGGCTCATGCAGGCGATGGGAGTCGGTGGTCCGTCGGTGGAGACGGTGCTGTCGAATCCGAACTGCCGGCCGGGCGGCCACCTGGAGGGCAGCATCGCGGTCACCGGCGGTGACCATGGAGTCGACGTGTCCTACGTGGCCCTGGGGCTGCTGACCCGGGTGGAGGTGGAGAGCGGCGACAATGAGTACGCCACCAACCAGGAGTTCCAGCGGCAGCAGGTCACCGGCCCGTTCCGGCTGGAAGCGGGGCAGCGCTACGACATCCCGTTCCGGTTCGAGGTGCCGTGGGAGACCCCGCTCACCGAGCTGTACGGGCAGCACCTGCACGGGATGACGATGGGTCTGCGTACCGAACTGGAGGTGGCGCGCGCCGTCGACAAGGGCGACCTGGACGCGGTGGCGGTGCACCCGTTGCCGGCCCAGGAGCGCCTGCTGGATGCGCTGCTGCGGCTCGGTTTCCGGTTCGCGCGAGCGGACGTGGAGCGCGGGCACATCTACGGCGTCCACCAGACGTTGCCGTTCTACCAGGAGATCGAGTTCTACCCGCCGCCGCAGTACGCGGGCGCGATGAAGCAGCTGGAGGTCACGTTCGTCACCGACCCCCGGCACGTGCAGGTGGTGTTGGAGCTAGACAAGCGGGGTGGGTTGTTCACCGAGGGCCGCGACGTCTTCGGTCGCTTCGCCGTCGAGCACGCCTCGGCGGCCAACACCGACTATGCCGCCCAGCTCGACGGCTGGCTGCGTCAGTCGCTGCAACGCCGCGGCCTCTTCGGCTGAACTCCGCGATCCCGCGCCGTACCTCAGTGCCAGTTGCTGATCTGCACGTCGTGCGGCGCGGGATCGCCCTTACCGGTCTCGACCAGTTGCTTGAGACTCATCAGGTAGATCGCCCACTTGGTGCTGCAGTGGTACATGAACTCCACCGGCTCCCGCCAACCCTCGTGGCGGAACAACACGATCGTGAAGTCGTCCTCCCGCTTCAGCTCGAAGCGGACCCGGGTGCCGATCCACTCCTCGGGGCCGTCGACGACCTCCCAGAGCACCAGCTCGGCGGGCCGGCTCTCCAGGACCTTCATGTCGAAGCCGCCCGGGATGAACCGGAACCGGAGCACACCGCCGACCTCACCGTCGCCGTCCGTGTCCGTCGTCCACCAGTTAGCGAGCCCGTCGACGGTGGTCAGGGCCGCGTACACGTCCTCGGGATCCGACGTGACGCCGACCCGGTGCAGGATGTCCAGCATTCTGGTACCTCTTCTTCTTGATGGGCGGCCCGAGTACGGGCAGGGTGAATCGCGCCGCCACGGGCATGGCGGCGATTCGTCAGGTGTGGTTCAGCTCGGCTGGTCGCGCTGGATCGCCTCGGCGATCCGCTTGATCCGTCGCAGCCGTGCGTCCCAGGTCGCGCCGACCGCCGACAGTTGCGCGACAGCGCGGGCGAGTTGTGCCTCGTCGACCTCGTAGCGGCGCTCCCGGCCGGCCGGCGTGCCGTGAACGAGCCCGACCCGGCCGAGTACGCCGAGGTGTTTGGCGACCGCCTGCCGGGTGACCGGCAGCTGATCGCTCAGCGTGGTCGCCGTACCGCCGCCGTCGGCCAGTAGCAGGTCGAGCATCCGCCGCCGGGTCGGATCCCCGACGGCGGACCAGAGGTCGTCGTCGACACCGACACTCATCGGGCCGACACCAGCCGGGCCACGTAGTCGACGAGGCGGGGCAGGAAGTGGTCCCAGCCGGTGACGTGGTCGCGGTAGTGCTCTTCGAGCACGGCGGCCTCCCAGCCCCGCTCCCGGAACCCGGTCTCGGTGAGACGCAGCAGCGTACCCCTGCCCGACGGGACGAGGTCGAAGGTCACCAGGAGCGAGTTGGTCGGCGTCGCGACGGCGATATCGTCGTACACCCATCGGAACGAGAAGCGCCGCGGCGGGTCGGCCGCCACCACGGTCAGCGGCATGACCTCGGTGTTGGGCGGCGCACCGAAGGAGATGGTCCCGGTGGCACCGGGGACCGGATCGAGATCGGCGTCGTCCGGCCACCACTGCCGGAGATGTTCGGGCGCCGTGACGACCTCGTAGACCACCTCTGGTGTGGCGTCGATGTGGATCTCCCGCTTGATGCTGCCGTACTCCATGAGTTCCTCCAGACATGCAACCTGTGGTTGCGCCTGACTCTAGGGCTCGCGGTCGACATGTGCAACCACTGGTTGCGTTACAGATCCAGAAGGATGGTGCGTGGACCGACGTTGACGCTCTCCACCAGCATGTGTGCGCGGAAGCGGCCGGTCTCGACCGTCGCGCCGCGCTGGCGCAGCGCCCGCACCGTCTCGTCGACGAGCGGTTCCGCCACCTCGGCCGGGGCGGCCGCGGTCCAGGTGGGCCGACGGCCCTTGCGCGCGTCGCCGTAGAGGGTGAACTGGCTGACCACGAGGATCGGCGCGGCTGCATCCGCCGCCGACCGCTCGTCATCCAGGATGCGTAACTCGTGCACCTTGCGAGCCATCGTCCGGGCGGTCTCCGGGGTGTCGGTGTGGGTCACCCCGAGCAGCACCAGCAGCCCGTCGTCGATCGCGCCGACCACCTCGCCATCGACGGTCACGCTGGCCCGGCCGACCGTCTGCACCACTGCCCGCATCAGTCGACCACCAGCGCGGGAGCGCTTGCCGACCGTGCCGGCACCGGCCGCATCACGGCTGCACCGGCGCGATGAAGCCCCGCTCCACCAGGTGCGCCACGATCGGCCCGGCCGCCTCGGCCAGTTCGTCGACGGCCACGTCGTGCGCGACGGCGAGCAGTGCGAGCTGGTCACGCAGCGGCATCCGCCCGTCGGCCCCGCCCACCAGGGCCAGCACCAGCGGGTCGATCTCCTCGGTCCACCGCAGCCCGTTCGGTAGGGCGAGGACCTGTCGGTCCACCGCCCAGCCCTCGGAGCCCATCGTCGCCTCCTGACGCAGCTGAAGCCCGTCGGCGGCGCGGTAGCGGGCGGCCAACAGGCCCTCGGTGTCGCGTACGCGCAGCCAGTCCTGCCGGTCGAACCAGTCGGCGATCCGATCACCCATCGGTGGTTGCACCCGCTGGCGCAGATCCTCCACCCGCAGCACCGGGTCGTCACGGTCGCTGCGGCGCAGCGAGACGATGCCGAAGCCGATCGCTTCCACCTTGTGCGCGTCGAACCAGTCGAGCCAGTCCGCCATCCGTTGCGGGTCGGTGGCCTCCCCGACATCGGTAAGCCACAGGTTGACGTACGCCATCGGGTCGGCGACCTCGCGCTGGATGACCCAGGCGTCCAGGCCGGTGCCGGCGAACCAGCCGGCGACCCGTTCACCCCAGTCCTCGCCGGCCACGTGCACCCAGTTGGCGAGGTACTGCATGGTGCCACCCTCGGTGAGCAGGCCCGGGGCGGCGGCGGTCAGCTCGGCGCCGATCGCGTCGCCGACCCGACCGGAGTCGCGGTAGACATGGGTGGTGGTGCCCGGCCCGACCACGAAGGGCGGGTTGCTCACCACGAGGTCGAACTGCCGGCCGGCGACCGGGGCGACCAGGTCGCCGTGCAGCAGCTCCCAGTCCTGGCCGTTGAGGGCGGCGGTGGTGGCGGCGAAGCGCAACGCCCGCCGGGACACGTCGGTGGCGGTGACCCGCCGGGCGTGGGTGCCCAGGTGCAACGCCTGCACGCCCGAGCCGGTACCCAGGTCCAGCGCGCTGTCCACCGGGCGCCGTACGGCTGCGCCGATCATCGTCTGCGTCGCCCCGCCGATCCCGAGCACGTGTTCGGCGTGCAGCGGGCGGCCGGGGCGGGCGCTGGCCGGCACGTCCGCGAGAACCCACCAGTCGTCGCCGTACGGCTCCAGGTCCATGCCCATCCGCAGCCCGTCGCCGTGCCGTTCGACAAGTCCCGCGTCGAGCGCGTCGGCGAGCGGCAGTGGCGCCAGCGCTGCGGCGACCGCGGCTTCCGGCTCGGTCTGCTCGCAGATGAACACCCGGATCAGGGTGGCGAGGGGATCACGGTCGGCGGTGGCGCGCAACGCGGCCCGGAAGTCGTTGCGGGCGACGCCGCCGGTCGCCTGCGGGCCGAGCCGGGTGGCGATGCCGTTGGCGGTGAAGGAAGCCCGGGTCAACGCGGCCCGCAGCGCTTCGACGCCGGCGGGGGAGAGCAGCATGTCGTGTCCGTCCACACCGTCATCCTGCCTGGTGGGGTCGGGTCCGGAGACCACCGCCCGTGACATTGCAAATCAATCGAAGTGCATCTCTGTTAGATCCATCGATCTAGCGCTAGCATTCCTCCAACTCAGTCCAGGGTGCGGACCGCCCGGCCAGAAGCCCGGTCGGCCGCCCAGGTAAGGGAGGCACGATGTCCTCAGGGTCCACCGCGCGACGGCAGCTCATCCGGGCGCTCGCCGTCGTCGCCACCGCGGCGGCCGTCTCGGCGGCCAGCACCACCGCGGCGGTCGCCGCACCCACCGGCGAGATCCGTGGCGCCGGCGCGTCGAACGCGGTCAGCGGCAGCTACCTGGTCGTCCTGCGCACCGACTCGGTCGGCGCCGCCGGTTCGTCGACGGCTCGGTCCGCCGTTCCGGACCGGGCCAGCGCCCTGGTCAAGCGGTACGGGGGCAGCGTCTCCGACACCTACAGCGCCGCGCTCACCGGCTTCGCGGCCAAGATGACCGCCACCCAGGCGGCCCGCCTCGCCGCCAACCCGGCGGTTGCCTACGTGGAGCAGGACCAGGTGGTGACCATCCAGGCGACCCAGACCAACCCGACCTGGGGCCTGGACCGCATCGACCAGCGGAACCGGCCGCTGAGCGGCACCTTCACCTACCCGAACACCGCCTCGAACGTGCGGGCGTACATCATCGACACCGGCATCCGGACGAGCCACAGCCAGTTCGGTGGCCGGGCCACCTGGGGCACCAACACCGTGGACAGCAACAACAGCGACTGCAACGGCCACGGCACCCACGTCGCCGGCACGGTCGGCGGGTCGACGTACGGCGTGGCCAAGGGCGTTCGCCTGATCGCGGTGAAGGTGCTCAACTGCTCCGGCGGCGGCACCACCACCAGCGTGGTCAACGGGGTGAACTGGGTGACCGCCAACGCGGTGAAGCCGGCCGTGGCGAACATGAGCCTGGGCGGCGGCGCGAGCACCTCCATCGACAACGCGGTGCGCAACTCGATCGCCTCCGGCGTCAGCTACGCCGTCGCGGCGGGCAACTCCAGCGCCAACGCCTGCAACTACTCGCCGGCCCGGACCTCGACCGCGATCACCGTCGGCTCGACCACCAGCAGCGACTCCCGGTCCTCCTTCTCCAACTACGGCTCGTGCGTGCACATTTTCGCGCCGGGGTCGAGCATCCCGTCGGCCTGGCACACCAGCAACACCGCGACCAACACCATCAGCGGTACCTCGATGGCCTCGCCGCACGTGGCCGGTGCCGCCGCTCTCGTGCTCGGCGCCAACCCGTCCTACTCGCCGGCTCAGGTCAAGAGCTACCTGGTCAACAACGCCACCACCGGCGTGGTTTCCAGCCCGGGCAGCGGTTCCCCGAACCGTCTGCTGTTCGTGGTGAACTGATCCTCGCCTGATCGACCGGCCCGGCGGACGGTGCGAACCGACCCGCCGGGCCGAGTCGCGTCCTCGGTGCGCCGGCCGGTTCGCCGCGCTGGCCGCGGTCACCGCCAGCGCCGGCCCGGACCCGGTTCGGGTCGAGCTGGGTGTCAGTGCACGTCGCGGCCGCGCGTACGGGCAGGATGAGGGTATGACGCTCGTACTGCCCATCGACCCGGAGGCGAACCAGCTGCTGGCCCGCGACCCGCTGGCCCTGCTCGTCGGCATGGTGCTCGACCAGCAGGTCTCGATGGAGAAGGCATTCTCCTCGCCGTACGTGCTGGCCCAGCGGCTCGGACACGACCTGGACGCCCGGGAGCTGGCCGGCTTCGATCCGGAGGCCCTGGTGGCCATCTTCGCCCAGCCACCCGCGCTGCACCGCTTTCCCAAGGCGATGGCGGCCCGCGTGCAGGAGGTGTGCCGGGTGTTGGTCGAGCGCTACGACGGCGATGCCGCCCGGCTCTGGATGGATCCGGCCGACGGTCGTGAGCTGCTTGGGCGACTCACCGCCCTGCCCGGATTCGGCCGGCAGAAGGCTCAGATCTTCCTCGCGTTGCTCGGTAAGCGGTTCGGGGTGCAGCCACCGGGCTGGCGGGAGGCGGCCGGCCACTACGGCGATCCGGAGGCCCATCGGTCCGTCGCCGATGTGACCGATGCCGAGTCACTGCGCCTCGTTCGGGAGTACAAACAGCAGGTGAAGGCGGCGGCCAAGGCGGGCGCGCGGGTGGACTGACCGGGCTGCCTCCGAGACGATGGCAGGGGGCGGTCGATGGCGCAGCGGGGCGGCGCGCTGCTGCGTGGTGGAAACGGAACGACGCGAGCCACCTTCCTGGAACTCTTTCTCGACCTGGCCTTCGTCTTCGCCCTGACCCGGGTCTCGGTTCGCTACATCGACGAGGTCGAGCACGGGCTGACCGTGCTGGGTTTCCTGGAGACCCTGATCCTGTTCCTGGCCCTGTGGCACGTCTGGACATTGCTCACCTGGGTCACCAGCCGGTACGACCCGGACGCCCTGACGATCCAGTTCGTCGTGGTCGCGACGATGTTCGGCGGCCTGGTGATGGCCGTCACCCTGCCCCGGGGGTTCGAGGAGCGGGCGCTGGCGTTCGTCGTGGCCTACCTGGTGACGGTGATCGGCCGCCCGCTGCTGATCGCCGCCATGCTGGGTCGACATCCGCGCCGTACCGTGCCGTGGCGACTGGCCGCCTGGGCGGCGGTGGCGGGGGTGTTCTGGCTGGCCGGTGCGCTCGGCCCCACCGACCTGCGGTTCGGGCTGTGGGCGCTGGCCATCACCATCGACCTGGCCGGATACCTGCTGGGTTGGCCGGTGCCCGGTCTCGGTCGGGCGCCGGTCTCGGCCTGGCGGATCGCCGGCGAGCACATGGCGGAGCGCTACCAGCAGATCTTTCTCATCGCGTTGGGCGAGACGATCCTGGTCATCGGGATCACCTACAGCGGCGAGGGATTCGGCTGGTTGGCGGCGGCGGCCTTCACGGTCGCCTTCCTCACCACCGCGCTGCTCTGGCGGATCTACTTCCACCGGGCCGGGCACCTGCTCGTCGAGGCGCTGCGGATGGCCCGGTCGCCCGGTCGGCTCGGTGCCTCCGCCTCGACCACGCACCTGGTCATGGTGCTCGGTGTGCTGCTCACCGGAGTGGGCTACGAGTTGGTCATCGTGAAGCCGTTCGACCGGGTCGAGCCGGCCTGGCTGATCTTCGTCGTCGGAGGGCCGGTCCTGTTTCTGCTGGGACGGACCCGTTTCGAGTACGAGATTTTCGCCCGGGTCTCCCGCCGACGGGTGCTGATGATGCTCGTGCTGGTCGGGTCCGCTCCGTTGCTGCTGCTCGGCACGCCGATGCTGGCGCTGTCCGTGGTCGCCGGTGGGCTGGCCGTGGTGGCCGTCGTGGACGGGTTGCGGGCTCGTGACCAGCCGATGGAACCGTCGGCAACCCCGCTGGACCGCCCGGATCCGGGTGAGGCCAACTTCCCGACCTGACCCGCGCCACCGACCGCCGGGTGGGCTCGGCGCGGGGCGCCCGGGGTGTTCAGGATTCCGTCAGGCGGCGCTCGGATGGGCCAGGGAGGCGATGGCCCGCCGGACGTCGGCCAGCGAGACGGTCGGCGAGTCGTCCAGGTCGGCCAGGCCCGCCTCGATCCACTGCCGCATCAGCGTCGTCACGCCGATGCCCCGGGCGTCGGCGGCGGCTCGGACCCGTTCGTACGTCTCCAGTGGCAGCCGGACCGACCGGCTGACCATCGGGGTCTCGGTGTCGGGGGCGGGCAGCCCCACCGCCTGGCTCTCGTCGATCAGATCGGCGATCCGGTCGCCGCCGCCGTGGAACTGCTTGATCGCGTCGTGACGGTCCATCGTCACCGCCTCCTCGTCTCCGGAGAATTCCGCACGGCCTCGTCGTAGCGTTTGGCCTCGACGTCGCTCAACTCGCGGGCGGAGAGGACGTCCCAGTCGTTGTCGGCGCCGTCGGTCTCGGCCAGCAGCACCGCCACCCGGCGTCCGCGGGCGGTGGGGGCGTAGACCACCATCACGTCGTCGCCGAGGTGGCGGATCACCCGCCGGCCGCTGTGCAGCGCCTCCCAGACTTCCCCCGGCGTGACGTCGTAGACCCGCAGATTGGCCAGCGCCTCGTCGGTGAAGCTGAACCTGCTGCCCACGTGGCGAGCGTACCACGGGCGTAACACGAAATTCGGGGGTGACGAACCTCGTCGCTCACCCGGTCAGAGTGACAGGATGGAGTGCGACCCCTCCGGAGGAGGTACCACGGGTGAAGCGTCAGGCTTACCAGCCGATTCTCATCACCGACGCCTCCCGCAGCCAGGATGATCAACTGACCAGCCGGCAGCGGCGTTACGTCGTGATGATGGGTGTCCGCGTCGCCTGCGTGATCGTCGGCGCGATCCTGGTCGGCGTGGGGGCACCACTGCTCTGGCTCTGGCTGCCCCTGGTCGCGCTGGGCATGGTGCTCATCCCGTGGCTCGCGGTGCTGCTGGCCAACGACCGGCCGCCCAAGGAGCGCCACCGCCTCGCCAACCGCTTCTCGGCCCGTTCGGCCACCGAGGCGGCACCGCCCCCGATGAGCCTCGCCGCCGAGGAGCGGCCACACAAGATCATCGACGCCGAGCCCTGAGCCCCGCGCGGCTCAACGAGCCGGTCGGGCACCGACCTGCGCCACCGCCGCGGCACCGAGACCGGCGGCCCGGGCCAGGGCGGCGTCGGGTCTCGCCCCGGCCAGCCAGGCGCTCAGCAGGCCCGCCGCGAAGGCGTCACCCGCCCCGGTCACGTCCCGCACCGCCACCCGGTGCGCCGACGAGGTGACGATCGCGTCGTCCCGGTCGACCCAGACCGCACCGGCACCGCCGCGCTTGACCACCACCCGGCGGGCCACGGAGACAAGAGCCCTGGCCTGTGCCGCCGGTTCCAGCCTCCCGGCCAGCACGGTGGCCTCGTCGACGTTCACCAGCAGCAGGTCGACCTCGCGTACCCAGCCCAGGAAGGCCGACTTCCCGATCGCCCGCAGCGGTGCCGCGGAGGCCGCGTCGACACTCGTGGTGAGGCCGCGTTCGCGCGCGCCGGCCAGCGCCCGCAGGCCGGCCGGTCGGGAGTCCGGGTCCAGCAGGGTGTACCCGGACAGGTGCAGGTGCGTGGCGTCCGGCGCACCGTCCAACGCCGCGTCCACGTGGTCGGGACGCAGCAGTACGTTCGCCCCGCGCTCGGTGACCATGGTGCGCTCGTCGCCGGCCGCCAGCACGATCACCGTGCCGGTGGCGGCTCCGACGATCCGCTGTACCGCGCAGTCGACCCCGGCGCTGATCAACTCCGTCACCCGGTCGCGGCCGGCGTCATCGTCACCGACCGCACCCACCAGGGTCACCGCTACTTCCTCGGCGGCCAGCCAGGACGCGGTGTTGGCCGCCTGCCCACCTCCGGTGGACCTGATCGCCGCCGGGGTGTCGGATCCGGGTGCCAACGGGCCGGCGAGCACCGCCACCACGTCCGTGACCACGTCACCGACGACCAGGACGCGGCCGGTCTCGGCTCGGCCCGCCCCGCTGCCGTTTTCGGTCACCCCGGTCACGCCGAGGGTTCGGCCCGGCGCTGGGCGGCGGCGACCGCGATCCGGGCGGCCAGGTCGGCGTTGCGCAGGATGATCCGGACGTTGACCGCCAGGCTGGCGCCCTGCGTCGCGGAGTGGAAATGGGCCAGCAGGTACGGCGTGACGGCCTTGCCGGTGACCCCGTCGCGCTCCAGCAGGGCGAGCCCCTCGGTGAGCGTACGGTCGTGCAGGTCCGGGTCGAGTTGCTCCTCGGTGGGCAGCGGGTTGGCGACGAGCAGCCCACCGTGGTGTGCGCGGTGCTGCTCGCGGGCGGCCAGCACATCGGCGACCAGTTCGGGGGAGTCGACCGACCAGTCCAGGTCGAAGCCGCCGTCGGTGATGAAGAAGCCCGGGAACCGGCGGGTCCGGTAGCCCACCACAGCCACCCCGAGGGTCTCCAGCCGTTCCAGGGTGGCGCCGACGTCGAGGATCGACTTGACCCCGGCACAGACCACCGCGATCGGCGTACGGGCCAGGGTGACCAGGTCGGCGGACTCGTCGAAGGTCTGCGCCGCCTCGCGGTGCACCCCGCCCAACCCGCCGGTGGCGAACACGCCGATGCCGGCCGCGGCCGCTACGGCGCTGGTCGCGGCCACGGTGGTCGCACCGTCCGCGCCGGTGGCGGCGGCCACCGCGAGATCGCGTACGGAGAGTTTGGTCACCCCGTCGGCAGTGGCCAGCCGGGTCAGCTCGGCGTCGTCGAGCCCCACCACGAGTTCACCGGCGACCATGCCGATGGTGGCCGGCACCGCACCGGCGTCCCGAACGGCCTGTTCGATCTGCCGGGCCACCCGGAGATTGTCCGGCCGGGGCAGGCCGTGCGAGACGATGGTGCTCTCCAGAGCGACCACGGGCCCCTGCTCGCGCAGCGCCCGGGCCACTTCGGTGCCGTAGCGAAGATGAAAGTCGGTCACAATCGCTCACCGTACGCCCGCCACCCGGGTCACCTCAGGTGGACCGGGTGAGGGTGACCTGCCAGACTTGTCGGTTGGAGGTGCAGACGTGAGTACACAGATCCTCGAGCGTCCCGAGCTGAAGGACGCCGACACCGGTCCGGAGATGTTCCACTACGTCCGGAAGGAAAAGATCGCCGAAAGTGCCGTCATGGGCACCTTCGTCGTGGCGCTGTGCGGGGAGACGTTCCCGGTGACGAAGACGCCGAAACCGGGTTCGCCGGTCTGCCCGAAGTGCAAGGAGATCTACGACTCGTACCGCGAGTGACACCCGCGGCCCGCCCGGCGGCCCGCGTAACCTTCGGCGGTGACCACCTCCACCGCCCTTCTCCTGGCTGACCTGGCCGGGGTCGCGGTCTTCGCCGCCTCGGGGGCCTCCGCGGCGGTGGCCAAACGGCTCGACCTCTTCGGCGTGGTCTTTGTCGGCTTCGTCGCCGCCCTCGGCGGCGGGATCGTACGGGACCTGGTCATCGACGAGGTCCCGCCGCTGGCCTTCGCCGACTGGCGCTACGCGGGCACCGCCGCCGTGACCGCCGCGGCGATCTTCTGGCTGCATCCGCAGTTCGCCCGGCTGCGCACCACCGTCCTGGTGCTGGATGCGGCCGGGCTCGGCCTGTTCACCGTCGCCGGCACCCTCAAGGCCCTCGACGCCCAGGTCCCGGCGGTCGGCGCCTGCCTGATCGGCATGATCACCGCGATCGGTGGCGGACTCGTCCGCGACCTGCTCACCGGCGAGATCCCGGTGGTGCTGCGGCGGGAGATCTACGCCGTCGCGTCGCTCGTCGGTTCGATCGTGGTGGTGCTCCTGTACGGCCTCGGCCACACCGGGCCGATCCCGCTCACCGCCGCCGTGGTGCTGGTCTTCGGCGTACGCCTGGTGGCCCTGCGTCGGCGCTGGTCGGCGCCGGTGGCGACGGTGCGACCGCCGCGCACCGGCCTGCCGGGGCCGCCGCCGGGATGAGCCCGCAGTGGCGAACGGCACCCCGGTGACGGGTGTGGCGTCGCGTGGGCGGCCCGGCGGCCGCTGGTTATGCTGAGTCGGCCTTCGCGGCTCGGCTGCGCGGAGGCATTTTCGTGGGGCGACCGCCGTGCCCCTCGGCCCGGGTCCGCTGGCCTGCGGCCGGGACATCCCGTGGCCGGAGAGGAGCGAACGCGTGGCAGTCCGGACGCCGGCGCTTGAGACGTTCCCGCCCCTGCGCTCCTGGCAGCGCAAGGCTCTGGTGGAGTACCTGCGCCGTCGGGCTGAGGACTTCACTGCGGTCGCCACCCCGGGGGCCGGAAAGACCACATTCGCCCTGCGGATCGCCGCCGAACTGCTCGCCGACGGCAGCGTCGAGGCGGTCACCGTGGTCGCGCCGACCGAGCACCTGAAGACGCAGTGGGCCGAGGCGGCGGCCCGGGTGGGCATCCAACTCGACGCCGCGTTCCGCAACGCCGACCTGCACTCCTCGGCGGACTTCCACGGTGCCGTGGTGACCTACGCACAGGTCGGGATGGCACCGCAGGTGCACCGGCGGCGCACCATGACCCGTCGGACCCTGGTCGTCCTCGACGAGATCCATCACGCCGGTGACTCACGCACCTGGGGTGACGGGGTGAAGGCGGCCTTTGAGCCCGCGGCGCGCCGGCTGATGCTGACCGGTACGCCCTTCCGGTCCGACGACAACCCGATCCCGTTCGTCAGCTACGAACGCGGCGGAGACGGCCTGCTGCGCTCCCGGGCCGACTCGGTCTACGGCTACAGCGACGCGCTGCGCGACGGCGTGGTGCGGCCGGTGCTGTTCCTGGCGTACTCGGGGGAGACCCGGTGGCGGACCAACGCCGGGGAGGAACTGGCGGCTCGACTGGGCGAGCCGATGACGCAGGATCTCATCGCCCAGGCGTGGCGTACCGCCCTGGACCCGGCCGGCGACTGGATGCCGCAGGTGCTGCGGGCGGCGGATGCCCGGCTGACCGTGCTGCGGGAGGCGGGCATGCCGGACGCGGGCGGCCTCGTAATCGCCAGCGACCAACAGACGGCCCGCTCGTACGCCAAACTCATCGAGCAGGTCACGGGGGAGCGGGCGGCCGTCGTACTCTCCGACGACGCGGGCGCCTCGGCCCGGATCGCGACGTTCGCGGCGTCCGAGCAGCGGTGGCTGGTCGCGGTGCGAATGGTCTCCGAAGGCGTCGACATCCCCCGACTGGCCGTCGGCGTGTACGCGACAAGTGCCAGCACTCCGCTGTACTTCGCGCAGGCGATCGGGCGTTTCGTCCGGGCCCGGCGCCCGGGCGAGACCGCATCGGTCTTCCTGCCCAGCGTGCCGCACCTGCTCGGGCTGGCCAGCGAGATGGAGGCCGAGCGCGACCACGTGCTCGGCAAGCCAAAGGACCGCGAGGGCTTCGACGACGAGTTGCTGGACCGGGCCCAGCGCGACGAGCAGGCCAGCGGTGAGCTGGAGAAGCGTTTCGCCGCGCTGTCCGCCACCGCCGAGCTGGACCAGGTGATCTTCGACGGTGCCTCGTTCGGTACGGCGGCCCAGGCCGGCACCCCCGAGGAGGAGGAGTACCTGGGCCTGCCCGGGCTGCTCACCTCGGAACAGGTGGCGTCGTTGCTCGCCAAGCGGCAGGCCGATCAGCTCGCTGCCCAGCGACGTCGGGCGACCGAGCGGCGGACGGAATCCGCAGCGCCGGCGTCCGCTCCGCCGGCACCGATGAGCGCCGCCCAGCGCCGGGTGGCCCTACGCCGCCAGCTCAACGCGCTGGTCGCCGCCCAGCACCACCGCACCGGCCAGCCACACGGAAAGATCCACGCTGAGCTGCGCCGCATCTGCGGCGGTCCCCCGAGCGCCCAGGCCACCATCGAGCAACTAGAAGAACGCATAGCCACCGTCCAAACCCTCTAACAGCCCACCCATGCCACTGGCGCGTTGATCAAGAAGTTTTGGTCGCCGCCACGCGGTTTTCGTGACGCAAACTTCTTGATCAACGCGGGTGGTCGGGTGGGGTGGGGTGGGTGGGGTGGGGTGGGGTCCGGGTATGGGTGAAGCCGGCCGGAGACATCCTGGGGATGTCTCCGGCCGGCTTTATGTCGGGTTTGCTGAGCCCTCAGTTGGCCATCAGGTCAGCGCCGCGCCAGGTGAACTCCGGGTCCGTCGCGTACCGTACGGTGATCTTGACGAGATCCTCGGCGTACTTGTTGGCGTGGTGCCCACAGAACACCAGCTCACTGCCACCCGCCAGGGTGATCCGGAGCTTGCCGGCGGCATTGCAGCGGTCGCACCGTTCATCGGCGGCCGGGGGGCTCACCGTCTCGGGCGGCGGCGTGAGGGTCGGGGTCATCGCCTTCCTCCTCTGGTCGTCACCGATGAACACTCTCTTCGGTCTTGGTCACCTATCGTGCAACACCCTTGTCGGGCCTCGCCTTCCCTGTGTGCCCGCGGGGGACCGAGGTCACACCTGGCACGGACAGTGTGCCGTGCACCCAGGGTGCCACGTCAACGATCACATTCGTGCAACCACCTGATCACCATCCGACGTTGTACGCCAGGTGATCAAAACGGCACGATCGGTTGACGGATGCTGATCAGTCGAGGTAGTCGCGGAGCACCTGGGAACGGGAGGGATGCCGAAGCTTGGACATCGTCTTGGACTCGATCTGCCGGATCCGCTCGCGGGTCACTCCGTAGACCTGGCCGATCTCGTCCAGGGTACGCGGCTGGCCGTCGGTGAGCCCGAACCGCAGACGTACCACACCCGCCTCACGCTCGGACAACGTCTGCAGCACCTGCTGGAGTTGGTCCTGAAGCAGGGAGAACGAGACCGCGTCGACGGCGACCACCGCCTCCGAGTCCTCGATGAAGTCACCGAGCTGGCTGTCGCCCTCGTCGCCGATGGTCTGGTCGAGCGAGATGGGCTCCCGGGCGTACTGCTGGATCTCCAGCACCTTCTCCGGTGTGATATCCATCTCCTTGGCCAACTCCTCCGGAGTGGGCTCACGGCCCAGATCCTGGAGCAGCTCGCGCTGGATCCGACCCAGCTTGTTGATCACCTCGACCATGTGGACGGGGATGCGGATGGTGCGGGCCTGGTCGGCCATGGCGCGGGTGATGGCCTGTCGGATCCACCAGGTGGCGTAGGTGGAGAACTTGTAGCCCTTGGTGTAGTCGAACTTCTCGACGGCGCGGATGAGGCCGAGGTTGCCTTCCTGGATGAGGTCGAGGAAGGCCATGCCCCGGCCCGTGTACCGCTTGGCCAGCGAGACGACCAGGCGGAGGTTCGCCTCCAGGAGGTGGTTCTTGGCCCGCTCGCCGTCCCGGGAGATCCACAGCAGGTCGCGCTGCATGTCCCGGACGAGCTTCTCCTCGCCCTCGTCGGCGGCCCGCAGACGTTCCGCGGCGTAGAGCCCGGCCTCGATCCGCTTGGCCAGCTCCACCTCCTGCTCGGCGTTGAGCAGCGGAACCTTACCGATCTGCTTGAGGTACGCCCGGACCGAGTCCGCCGAAGCGGTCAGCTCGGCGTCCCGACGCGCCTGCTTGAGCGCCTCGGACTCCTCGTCGTCCCACTCGAAGTCGTTGTCGGTGGCGGAGTTCGCCGCGTCGGTCGCGGCGGCCTGGGCCAGCTCCGCCGGCTCCTCGACCACGACGTCCTCGATCTCGGCGGCGAGTTCCTCGGGATTGACCTCGCCCTCGGCGGCCTCGCCCTCGGCACCCTTGGCCGGCTTCGCCGCGCCCGCCGCAGCGGCCACGGTGGCCTTGGTGGCCCGGGTGGACTTCTTGGCCGGCGCGGCGGCCTTGGCGGCCACTCCCGCGGTGGTGCCGGCGGCCTTGCGCGAGGTCGCCTTCCGTGGCGCCGGTGCCGGTGCCTCCTCGGCCGCGGGCGCCTGCTTCGGGGCGGGCGCGGCCGCCTTCTTGGTGGTCTTGGCGGTGGTGGCCCGGGACGCGGGGGTGGCGGACCGGGCGGCGGCGACCCGTCGGCGGGTGCTGGCCGAGCCGTCGACCACGACGGTCACCCCGGCCTCGGAGAGCGCCCGCAGGATCTTCTTGGCCTGGGCCGGAGTCACCTCGGCGGACTCGACGGTGCGCGCGAGCTGGGCCGACGTGAGCTGGCCGCCAGCGCTCTGCGCGTGGGCGATCAAGGTGTCGGTGAGCGAGCGAACGTCGGCGCCGGTCTGGCGGGGTTCTGTCACGAATGACCTTCCGGAGGCGAAGAGCGAGCACGGCCGGGATCGTCCGACGCAGCGTGGGGCACCGCGCCGGGCGATGTGGTTGAGGAACCCCCGTGTCCCGGGCCGGCCGGTTGTCGGGCGGCCCGTGGCGCGTGGGCAGGGGTGAATTGTAACGCCGTCTGCGGCGATCATCCTGCGCCGCACGGCTGATCGGCGGCCGGGACCGCCGATTCGGTGCGCTTTTGGACTTTGTAAGGATGATACCTGCGCGGAAGCCGAATACCTGGCCGTGCGGGAAGGGGACGGACATGGAGCGCTCGGCGCCACCGCCACCGCAGCTGCTGGAGATCGCGATCGAGGTGGCCCGGGGCGCGGCGGCCACCGCGTACCGGATGCGTACCGAGGGCGTCTCGGTGGCGGCGACCAAGAGCACCGTCACCGACGTGGTGACCGCTGCCGACCGGGCCGTGGAGCGACAGATCACCGACGAGCTGCGCCGGCTGCGGCCGGACGACGCGGTGCTGGGCGAGGAGTACGGCGCCGCGGTGAATGGCGACGGCCCCCGCCCCCGGGTGCGGTGGATCGTCGACCCGATCGACGGGACCGTCAACTACCTGTACGGCTTGACGCACTGCGGCGTGTCGATCGCCGCTGAGCTGGACGGCGAGGTGGTGGCGGGGGTGGTGCGGAACGTCCACACCGGCGAGGAGTGGACGGCGACCGTCGGCGGGGGAGCCTGGCGCGAGGGCCGGCGGTTGCACTGCTCCACCGAGACCGATCTCGGTCAGGCGCTGGTTGTCACCGGCTTCGGCTACGACGCCGCGCGCCGGGTCCACCAGGCCCGGGTGCTGGCCGAACTCATCCCGCACGTACGCGACATCCGCCGCCTCGGCGCCGCTGCCGTCGATCTCTGCCTGGTCGCCGAGGGGCGGGCCGACGCCTTCTACGAGAAGGGCCTGGCGGCCTGGGACCAAGCCGCCGGCGCGCTGGTGGCCACCGAGGCCGGCCTGCGGGTCGGCGGGCTCAAGGGGCTGGCTCCCGGGCCGGAGATGGTCATTGCCGCGCCGCCGACCCTGTTTGACGCGTTGCACGAGCACCTGGCCGCGTTGGACGCCTCCGGCGGTCCCTGAGGCGGCCTGGCGCCCGCTCGGCGACCGGGAGCGGGACGCGCGAGGCTGGACGCCGTCCGTCAGCAGCTGGTTCGGGACCGCACCGGTGAGCCGTCGGCCGACAGCGGGCCGACGGTCAGTTGTCGACCACGATCGGGCAGGAACCGGGCGGTGCGACCGGGGCGCCCAGGTCGCCCAGCGACTGATTGACCTCGGTGGTGGTGGCCAGCTGCTGGAAGTTGCCGCCCAGTACCACGTCGACGATGTCGTCCTCGCGCTTGGCGTTGTATTCCAGCTCGGCGTCGCCGAGGAAGTACGCCCGCAGCAGGTGCGCCGAGCCGACCCCCTTCGGGCCGTAACGCAGGACCGCCACGTCGTCGATCTTCTTCTTCTGGGTCGCTTCCTTCTGCACCTGGAAGTCGCGGTTGCGGAAGTCGTTCCCGACGTCGGCGGCCAGCCCGGGGCGATCCGTGCCGTTGAGCACGTTGATCTTGACATCCTTGTGATCGCGCAGGGTGACGTCGGCGCGTGGCCAGTCGTCCGGACAACCCTCGCCGGCGCCGGCGTTACTCTGGGTGTCCTTGACCAGCGCCACGACCACGAAGAGCAGGGCGAGCACCGCCAGCATGCCGACGACAACGAGTGCTCGCACTCGCGCAAAGCTCATCAGGGCACTCCCGGGCATCGGTGGGTGGCAACGGCCGGCGATCGGGCCGTTCCGTCGGCCGTCGGGTACGCCGCTGAGGTTAACGGGTGTCCGACCGTCGCGTGGAAACAGTCCGACATGCCGGCGCGCCACCGGAGAACGGGGTAGTACTACCCCTATCTTCGTGTCGCCTGAGTCACATTGGGAACAACTTCCCGTGCAGGGGCGTACATCTCAGCCACGAGGGCGGTATACATGCCTCGCCCAAAGGGGGGGTAGGGTTCCGCGCTCGCCGGGGAGATCCTCTGGCGGTCTGGTCCGAGCGGTCGTCGGGTCAGGTGGCCGACACAAGCGGTGGCCGGCCAGCGGAACCGAAACAGCGTCGTCCGGCGTTACAACCGGAAGCGACAACATCGAAATGGGAGAGTGAAACCGATGGCCACCGACTACGACGCCCCGCGCCGCGACGAGGTCGATCTCGGCGAGGACAGCCTGGAAGAGCTCAAGGCCCGGCGCGTCGACTCACAGTCGGGCGCCGTGGACGTCGACGAGGCCGAAGTGGCTGAGAGCTTCGAGTTGCCCGGCGCCGACCTTGCCGACGAGGAACTGACGGTCAAGGTGCTACCGATGCAGCAGGACGAGTTCCGCTGCGCCCGTTGCTTCCTGGTGCACCACCGCAGCCAACTGGCGGTGGAACGCAACGGAGAGCTGATCTGCCGAGAGTGCGTCTGACCACAGGGCGACGACCACGACCATGGCGGCGACTCCCGAGTGGAGTCGCCGCCGCCCGGCTCGGCGAGCGCCACGCCGCACAACCTGGTTGACTCGATAGCCATGAGCGAGCGAATCGGCCGGCTCGGTGCCGTGGTGCGATCATGAGCGAGCACACCGAGCGTGCCGAGGATCCGGACGAGCTGGGGAAGACCGTGGCGGCACTGACCGCCGACGAGATCGAGCCGGCGAAACGGCGTCAACTGCTCACCCGCCTGGTCGGGCAGGCCCGGGCCCGGGGAATCGGCGACCTGTTCAAGCCGAGGGCCGCGCTGCGCTGGATGGTGGACACGGTCGCGGAGATCGCCCCGCACGTGCCGATCCGGGATCTGGCCACCCTGCGTCGGCACTTTCCCGGGCTGACCGACGAGGAACTGGCCGACCGACTGGTCCGCAACGCGTCCCGGGCGACCGCAGGGGTCGGCGCTGCCGGCGGCGGGGCCTCGGCGGTGCAGTGGACGGTGACCCCGACCCTGCTGTCCGCCCCGGTACTGCTCGCCGCCGAGACGGTCGCGGTGGTGGCGGTGGAACTGAAGTTGACCGGCGAGCTGCACGAGGTCTACGGCGTACCGCTGCCGGCCGGCGGCACCGAACGGACCATCGCATTGGTGCAGGCCTGGGCCAGCCAGCGCGGCGTCAACCCGATGATGCCCGGCGTCGGCGTGGGTGCCGTGCTCGGCACGGCCGCCCGGAACGAACTACGGGACACCATGCTCAAGCGGTTCGGCCGCAACCTCACCACGCTGGGCCCCTTTCTGACCGGGGCCGCGGTGGCGAGCTACCTGAACCGGCGGGCCACCCGGACGTTGGCCGACCAGCTCCGCGCCGACCTGCGCCGGCAGCACCGTGGCCTGCCCGGCGGGCCGCCCGCCCTGCCCGGCTCGTCCTGACCGTCGACCCGGGGATCGGTCGGCGGGAGCGCCGTCGGTCAGAGCCGCACCGGCGCTCGACCGGTGGCGGGTCGGATCAGCGTGCCGCGTCCCGCGCGGCCAGCAGGGCTTCGGCCAGCTCGACCGGGTGCCGCGAACTGACCACCCAGAACGGTGTGGGGTCGGCCGGATCGTTCAGGACCACCTGGACGGCACCGGGGATCCACGGGCGCTGGACGACGAACGCCAGCGGATCGGCACCGACACCGAGCACCTCACGCCGCCCCTCGGCATCCAGCGCGATGGCGTCGGCGACGAATCGGACGGGCAGCCGGGCGTCGTCGACCCGCAGCTCTCCGTCGGCCACCGCGACCCGGATCCGGCCCAGCCACGCCAGCCCGGCGACGGCGGCCGGCAGCAGCAGCGCGAAGGGCAGCCAGGCGCGCGCACCGCCCGCGCCCATCCACACCTCCACTGCGAGCAGGCCGGCGGCCGCGATCCCGGCGAACCACAACCACCAGGGCAACCGCAGACGCTCGGCGTACGCCGGGGGCGCCGAGACTGACGAAGGCGACGGTGACTGGCTCACTCGTGCCAGGGTACGGCGCGGCGGGCCACGGGTACCGGGCAGGATGACAGGGTCACCCCCAGCGGAACGGACGAAAGAGGGACATCGTGACCGACGTGGTGCCCGTGCCGGTCCGGCGGCTCGATCCCGAGCTGCCGATGCCGGCGTACGCCCATCCCGGTGATGCCGGTGCCGACCTGGTGGCGGCCGCCGACGTGGAGCTGCCGCCCGGCGGTCGGGCGTTGGTGCCGACCGGCGTGGCGATCGCGCTGCCCGAGGGGTACGTGGGCCTGGTCCATCCCCGATCGGGGCTCGCCGCCCGACTCGGCGTGACGGTGCTCAACGCGCCCGGTACGGTCGACGCCGGCTACCGGGGCGAGATCCTGGTCAACCTGATCAACCATGATCGGGCCGCGTCGGTGAAGATCTCCCGGGGCGACCGGATCGCGCAGCTGGTTGTGCAGCGGGTGGAACGGGCGATCTTCCAGCCGGTGGCCGAGCTGCCCGCGTCCGGACGCGGGACCGGTGGGCACGGCTCCACCGGCGGGCACGCCGGGCTGGTACCGCCGCCGGCCATGGACGGCGCGAACGGAAACGATGGCACCGTGAGTGCGAACAGCGGAGGTTGGACGCAGTGATCTTCTCCCGAAAGCGGGCCGCAGGACGGCACGCCCTTGACGAGCGGGCCCTCAACGTGCCCGAGACCGCCGAGGACGTTCCGCCGACCTCGGTGGAGCCGGCGCGCGGGCCGTACGACGTCACCGAGGCCCCGGACGGGGTGCAGCGGCTCGACCTGGGCAGCCTGCAGATCCCGGCGGTGCCCGAGGTCGAGGTGCGGGTGCAGGCCGACCAGCAGGGGGTGGTCCAGCAGGTCGTGCTGGTGCACGGCCAGAGCGCCCTGCAACTCGGTGTCTTCGCCGCCCCCCGCTCCGAGGGGATCTGGGACGAGGTGCGCGAGGAGATCCGCCAGTCGCTGCTCGGCGACGGCGCCGCCGCGCAGGAGGCCACCGGCGAGTACGGCACGGAGTTGCACGCCCGGGTACGCACCGAGGACGGCCCGACCGATCTGCGGTTCGTCGGCATCGACGGACCTCGCTGGATGGTCCGCGCGGTCTACCAGGGTGCCGCGGCCACCGATCCGGCCGCGGCCGGTCCGCTGGCCGTCTGTCTGGACGGCCTGGTCGTCGACCGGGGGGTGGAGGCCAAGCCGGTACGCGAGCCGCTGCCGCTGCGGTTGCCACGCGAGGCGGGCGAGCAGGCCACGGCGGCTGATCCGGTAGCCCGACAGACCGACGCGGCGTCCGCGCCCGGCAACCGCTGATCGACCGTCAGCGGACCCGGGCCCCGTCGAGCGTGCCCGGCACGGCGGGCGAGCGCTTCCGGTGCGCCGGAAGGGTCCGGTCGGGCGTACGCTGGCGGGTGCCGTTGCGGCAGCTGTCCGGCGGCGGTGGCTTCCGGTGCCCAGCCGGTCGGCGTGGAGAGGGTGACGCGGAACTCATGACCACCGACGAGGGTCGGGGTTCGCTGCGGCGGATGTTGCGACGGCTGACCGCGAGCGAGGCCGAGATCGAGGCGCAGCAGTTGCAGCGGGAGAGTGCCCGGTGCGGCGCGGTGCCGGTGTTGCAGTGCGGGCGGGGGCAGGTGGTTTCGGTAAGCGGCCGGCTGCGTACCGTCGTCTACACCCCTCGCACCAACCTGCCGGCGCTGGAGGCGGATCTCTACGACGGCAGTGACGTCGTGACCCTGGTCTGGCTCGGGCGGCGGCACATCGTCGGCATCGAGCCGGGGCGGCACCTGACGGCCCGAGGGCGGGTCGCGGTGCGCGACGACCGCAAGGTGATCTACAACCCGTACTACGAGCTGGAGCCGTCAAAGTGAACCTGCGGGCGTTGCGGATGGACAGCGGGCGATGACGACCGGACAGCACCCGGCGACCCAGCCGGAGACCGGGCCGGCGGACGAGGAGCGGCTGCCCACCGTCGCCGAGCAGATGGCCGACCAGCTGGGCGGCTGGCGAGGGCTGGCCGAGTCCAGCATCCCGGTGGTGGTCTTCGTGATCGCCAACATCGTCACCGACCTGCGGCCGGCCGTGATCGCCTCGGTGGCGGTGGCGGTGCTGATCGGCGGGCTGCGGCTGGCCCAGCGCCGACCGGTGCGGCACGCGGTGAACGGACTGTTCGGCATCGGGATCGGCGCCGCCATCGCCTGGCGTACCGGCGACGCGCGCGACTTCTACCTGCCGGGGATCCTCTACGGCATCGGCTACGGCCTGGCCCTGCTGCTGTCGGCGGTGATCCGCCAGCCGCTGGTCGGCTGGATCTGGTCGGTGCTGGTGGCCAAGGGCAGCTCGCAGTGGCGTGACGATCCCCTGCTGGTCCGCACCTTCACCCGGCTGACCGTGCTGTGGGGAGTGGTCTGGCTGGCCAAGGTCGGCGTGCAGGCCGGCATCTACCTGGCGGCCCGCCGGTTCGACCAGCTCGGCGACGAGGCCGCCGCCGCCGACATGGAGACCGCCCTCGGGGTGGCGCGGTTGGCCCTGGGCTATCCGCCGTACGTGCTGCTGTTGCTGATCACGGTCTGGACGGTGCGGCGGGTAACCCGCGAGCACCGGACGGAGCCGCTGCCGAGCTGAGCCTGCCCCGGCGGTCGGGGGTGCCGATGCCCGGCCCGGCGCGGTGGTCAGCGTGATTCGCGGGTGCGTTCGACGCTGTCCGGGCCGAGCACCACCGCCCGTACGGCGTCCTCCACCTCGGCGGTGCAGACGAAGACCAGCTCGTCGCCGGCCTCGAGCGGGTCGTCGGGGCTGGGCACCAGGACGCGCTTGCCGCGCAGGATCGCCACCAGCGCGGAGTCCCGGGGCAGTGGCACCTCGCGCAGCGGGTGCCCGACGTAGGGCGCGGTCGGCGGCAAGGTGATCTCGACCAGGTTGGCCTCGCCCTGCCGGAACGTCATCAGGCGGACCAGGTCGCCCACGGTGACCGCCTCCTCGACCAGCGCGGCCATCACCCGCGGCTTGCTGACCGCCACGTCCACGCCCCACTGCTCGGTGAACAGCCACTCGTTCTCGGCCCGGTTGACCCGGGCGACCACCCGGGGCACCGCGAACTCGGTCTTGGCCAGCAGCGAGACCACGAGGTTGACCTTGTCGTCGCCGGTGGCCGCGACCACCACGTCGCAGCCGGCCAGCTCGGCCTCCTCCAGGCTGGTCAGCTCGCAGGCGTCGGCCAGCACCCACTCCGCGTCCGGCACCCGGGCCGGCCGCAGCATTCGAGGCTGCCGCTCGATGAGCATCACCTGGTGGCCGTTCTCGATCAGCTCCTGGGCGATGGAGCGGCCCACGTTGCCGGCACCGGCGATGGCGACCCGCATGATCACTGACCCCCTTCCGGCGCCGCCGCCACGGATGTGACCGCCGCCACCATGTCGTCGGTGACCAGCATGAAGACCTGGTCGCCCTCCTGCACGACACTGGACGCGGTAGGCAGCGTGCCGATGCCGAAGCGGATCAGGTACGCCACGCGGGCGCCGCTCGCCTGCTCCAGGGCCCGCACCGGGCGGCCGATCCAGTCCTTGTGCACCGGCACCTCGACGATCGAGACGGTGCTTGTGGGATCGCGGAAGATCTCCACGTTGCCCTCGGGCAGCAGGTGTCGCAGCATCCGGTCGGCCGTCCACCGGACGGTGGCCACGGTGGGGATGCCCAGCCGTTCGTAGACCTGTGCGCGGCGCTGATCGTAGATGCGGGCAGCGACCCGCACCACGCCGAAGGTCTCGCGGGCCAGCCTGGCCGAGATGATGTTGGAGTTGTCGCCGCTGGAGACGGCGGCGAAGGCGTCGGCCCGCTCGATGCCGGCCTGGCGCAGCACGTCGCCGTCGAAGCCGGCCCCGGTGACCGTGACGCCGGCGAAGTCGGGCCGCAGCCGGCGGAAGGCGTCCGCGTCCTGGTCGATGACCGCGACCGAGTGCCCCCGGGCCTCCAGGTTGTGAGCCAGGGTCGAGCCGACCCGGCCACAACCCATGATCACGACATGCACGCTGCCTCCCACGATGCGTACCGCTGCGCCTCGTCGCCTGCGAGCCTGCCACGTCGGGGCCGCGGACGGGGACCGACGGTACTCCCGCCCCGGATACGCCGGTACCCGGCCACCCCACGTGCCCGTTGTCGGTGGTCGTACGCTTGGCCGTTGTGGCCCGATCCACCTCCCTGCTGAAGCGGCTGCTCGTCGGCCGGCCGTTCCGGTCCGACCGGCTCAAGCACACCCTCCTGCCGAAGCGCATCGCCCTGCCCGTCTTCGCCTCGGACGCGCTGTCGAGCGTGGCGTACGCGCCGGACGAGATCCTGCTGATGCTCTCCGTCGCGGGCGCCTCGGCGTTCGTGTTCTCACCGTGGGTCGCCCTCGGCGTGGTCGTGGTCATGCTGACCGTGGTGGCCAGCTACCGGCAGAACGTGCACGCCTACCCGTCGGGCGGCGGCGACTACGAGGTGGCCACCGTGAACCTCGGCCCGCGTGCCGGCGTGGGGGTGGCCAGCGCGCTGCTTGTCGACTACGTGCTCACCGTGGCGGTGTCGGTCTCCTCCGGGGTGGCCAACCTCGGCTCGGTGATCCCCTTCGTCGCGACCCACAAGGTGCTCATCGCGGTCACCGCCGTGGTGCTGTTGACCGCGGTCAACCTGCGCGGAATCAAGGAGGCGGGCAGCGCGTTCGCCATCCCCACGTACGGTTTCATGATCGTTATTGTCGGCATGATCCTCACCGGACTGGTCCGGATCGTGGTACTCGGTGAGGACCTGCGCGCCCCCAGCGCCGACCTGGTCATCGCCGCCGAGTGGCACGACACCACCGGCTGGGCGATGGCGTTCCTGCTGCTGCGCAGCTTCTCCTCCGGCTGCGCCGCGCTTACCGGCGTGGAAGCGATCTCCAACGGCGTGCCGGCGTTCAAGGCGCCGAAGAGCCGCAACGCCGCCACCACGCTGCTGATGCTGGGTCTGGTCGCGGTGACCATGCTTGTCGGCATCGTCTGGCTGGCCCGGCTCACCGGGCTGCAGTTCGTCGAGAACCCCGCCCTGCAGATCGTCTCCGGCCCCGAGGGGTACGTGCAGAAGACGGTCACCGCGCAACTCGGTGAGACGATCTTCGGGCCGGGTTCGGTGCTGCTTTTCCTGGTCGTCGGGGTGACCGCCACGATCCTGTTCGTGGCCGCCAACACTGCCTTCACCGGTTTCCCGGTACTCGGCTCGATCCTCGCCCAGGACCGCTACCTGCCCCGGCAACTGCACACCCGGGGCGACCGGCTCGCCTTCTCCAACGGGATCCTCTTTCTGGCCGGCTTCGCGATCCTGTTGATCATCGGTTTCCAGGCCGAGGTGACCAAGCTCATCCAGCTCTACATCGTGGGCGTCTTCGTCTCGTTCACCCTCTCCCAGGCCGGAATGATCCGGCACTGGAACCGGCTGCTGCGCAACGAGCGGGACCCGCAGGTGCGCAGCCGGATGCTCCGGTCCCGGGCGATCAACACCTTCGGCATGACGATGACCGCCGCGGTGCTGGTGATCGTATTGATCACCAAGTTCCTGCTCGGGGCCTGGATCGCCATCGTCGCGATGGGCCTGATCTACGTGCTGATGCTGGCCATCCGCCGGCACTACAACCGGGTGGCAGTCGAGTTGGCCCCGGACGACGACGGACGGCCGGTGCTGCCGGCCCGCAATCACGCGATCGTGCTGGTCAGCAAGTTGCACCAGCCCACCCTGCGGGCGGTGGCGTACGCGCAGGCCACCCGGCCGGACACCCTGACCGCGGTGACCGTCAACGTCGACGACCAAGACACCCGCCAGTTGCAGGCCGACTGGGACCGGCGGGGAGTGCCGATCCCGCTGACCGTGATCGACTCGCCGTACCGGGAGATCACCCGCCCGATTCTGAACTACGTGGCCGGGGTACGCCGGGAGTCGCCGCGCGACGTGGTCACGGTCTTCATCCCCGAGTACGTCGTGGGTCGCTGGTGGGAGAACCTGTTGCACAACCAGAGCGCGCTGCGGCTCAAGGGCCGGCTGCTGTTCGAGCCCGGGGTGATGGTGACAAGCGTGCCGTGGCAACTCGCCTCGACCGCCGGCAAGGACCTGGACCGGATGGACGCCACGCTCGGCCGTGGGCCGGTCCGTGGTCCCCGCGTGGCGCGCGGTGCCACCCTGCCCCCGTCGGTCGAGCGCGAATCGTCGGACGGGGACGCCCGGTGAGCGGGCTTGAGGAGGCCGAGCGGGTCGAACTGACCGTGGCGGCGGTCGCCCCCGGAGGGCACTGCGTGGCCCGGGTTGACGGCCAGGTGGTCTTCGTCCGGCACGCACTGCCGGGAGAGCGGGTGCTGGCCGAGGTGACCGAGGTGCACCGGGGGTTCGTCCGGGCCGACGCGGTCACCGTGCTGGAGGCGGCACCGGACCGGGTCGACCCACCCTGCCCGTACGCGCGACCGGGCCGCTGCGGCGGCTGCGACCTGCAACACGTCGCCCCCGACGCCCAACTTCGCTGGAAGGCGGCGGCGGTCCGCGAGCAGCTCATCCGTCTCGGCGGACTGGACGAGGCCCGGTGTGACGAGCTGGACCTACGGGTGATGGCGTTGCCGGGTGGTCCGCTCGGCTGGCGGTCCCGGGTCCGCTACGCGGTCGACGCGGCGGGTCGTGCCGGGCTGCTCAAGCATCGCTCCCACGAGGTGGTGCCGGTCGACCGCTGCCTTATCGCCCATCCGGCGATCCAGGAGCTGCCGGTGCTCACCGCCGCCCGGGTGAGCTGGCCGGACGCCGAGTCGGTGGAGACCGTCGCCAGCACCGGCGGGGACGTGGCGGTGACCGCCGTCGCGGCCGGGACCAGTCGCCGGGTCAGTGGACCGGAACGGATCCGGGAGCGGGCCGCCGGCCGGGAGTGGGTGCTGCCCGCCTCGTCGTTCTGGCAGGTGCATCCCGCCGCTGCGGACACCCTGGTCGACGCGGTGCTGGAGCTGACCGACCCCCGGCCGGGGGAGCGGGCCTGGGATCTCTACGGTGGCGCCGGCCTGTTCGCTGCCGCGCTGGCTTCTCGGGTGGGCCAGGCCGGGCGGGTCACCCTGGTCGAGGCGGCCGGCGACGGCGTCGCGGCGGCCCGGGAGAACCTGCGCGACCTGCCCGCCGTCGAGGTCGTGGCGGCCCGGGTGGAGACCGCTCTGGCCCGTCGCCGCATCACCGGTCCGGTCGACGTGGTGGTGCTCGATCCGCCCCGGACGGGGGCCGGCGCGCGGGTGGTACGCGACGTGGTGGCCGCCGGACCGCGCGCGGTGACGTACGTGGCCTGTGACCCGGCGGCGTTCGCCCGGGACCTGCGGGTCTTCGCCGAGCTTGGTTGGCGGCTGGCGGCGTTGCGCGGGTACGACCTGTTTCCGATGACCCGGCACGTGGAGCTGGTCGGGCTGCTGGTGCCGGCCTGACCAGGTGCTCAGTCCCGGTGGTCCCTGCGCCCACGCTGCAAGGTGCGCGAGGGCCGATAGACTCTGCGGTCATGAGTGTTGAAGAGGACACGGCCAACCACGGCCGGCTGCTGGCCACGGTGCACGGTCCCCAGGACGTCAAGCGGATGTCCGCCACCGAACTGGACATCCTCGCCGCCGAGATCCGCGACTTCCTGATCGCCAAGGTGTCGCGTACCGGTGGGCACATCGGGCCCAACCTGGGCGTGGTGGAACTCACCCTGGCCCTGCACCGGGTCTTCGACTCTCCCCGGGACCGGCTGCTGTTCGACACCGGCCACCAGGCGTACGTTCACAAGATCGTCACCGGCCGGCAGGGCGGGTTCGACCAGCTGCGCCAGCGTGGCGGGCTCTCCGGTTACCCGAACCAGGCCGAGAGCGAGCACGACCTCATCGAGAACTCGCACGCTTCGACCGCCCTGTCGTACGCCGACGGGCTGGCCAAGGCGTACGCGCTGCGGGGCGAATCGCGAAGCGTCGTCGCCGTGGTGGGCGACGGGGCACTGACCGGCGGCATGTGCTGGGAGGCGCTGAACAACATCGCCGCCACGGACAACCCGCTGGTCATCGTGGTCAACGACAACGGCCGCTCGTACGCGCCGACGATCGGCGGTCTCGCCCACCACCTCTCGACGCTGCGGCTCAACCCCGGCTACGAGAAGGTCCTGGACGCCGTCAAGGACGCCCTCGGCTCGACCCCGCTGGTCGGCAAGCCGATGTACGAGGTGCTGCACGCGGTCAAGAAGGGCATCAAGGACGCGGTCGCGCCGCAGGCGATGTTCGAGGACCTCGGCATCAAGTACGTCGGCCCGGTCGACGGGCATGACCTGGCCGCCGTCGAGACGGCCCTGCGGGCGGCGAAGAACTTCGGCGGCCCGGTGATCGTGCACGCGGTCACCCGCAAGGGCTACGGCTACCGCCCCGCCGAGGAGGACGAGGCGGACTGCTTCCACAGCCCCGGCGCCTTCGACATCACCGACGGCAAGGCCACCGCCGCACCGTCGGTGAAGTGGACCCACGTCTTCGCCGACGAGCTGGTCGCGATCGCGGACGAGCGGCCCGACGTGGTGGGCATCACCGCGGCGATGGCCGAGCCGACCGGCATCGCGAAGCTGGCCCGCAAGTACCCGGAGCGCACCTACGACGTGGGCATCGCCGAGCAGCACGCCGCCACCTCGGCGGCGGGCCTGGCGCTCGGCGGGCTGCACCCGGTGGTGGCGGTCTACGCGACCTTCCTCAACCGGGCCTTCGACCAGGTCCTGCTGGACGTGGCCATGCACCGGCTGCCGGTCACCTTCGTGCTGGACCGGGCCGGGATCACCGGCCCCGACGGGCCGAGCCACTACGGCATCTGGGACATGTCGGTCTTCGGAGTGGTGCCGGGCCTGCGGATCGCGGCGCCCCGGGATGCCGCCACGCTGCGCGAGGAGCTGCGCGAGGCGGTCGCCGTCGACGACGGCCCCACCGTGGTCCGCTTCCCGACCGGCGCGGTCGCCGCCGATCTGCCCGCCGTGCGGCGGGTCGGGCCGGTCGATGTGCTGGCGGAGTCGGCGCGTACCGACGTGCTGCTGGTCGCGGTGGGCGCCTTCGGCCAGCTCGGCATGGAGGTCGCCGCCCGGGTCGCCGAGCAGGGCTACGGAGTCACCGTGGTGGACCCGCGCTGGGTGCGTCCGATCCCGGCGGAGCTGGTCGAGCTGGCCACCGAGCACCGGCTGGTGGTCACGGTCGAGGACGGGGTACGGTCCGGCGGGGTTGGCGACGCGCTCGCCCAGGCCATGCGTGACGCCGATGTCCGGGTGCCGCTGCGGGACCTGGGCGTACCGCCCGGGTGGTACCCGCACGGTTCCCGCAACCAGCTCCTGACCGACCTCGGCCTGACCGCCCAGGGCGTGGCCCGCGACGTCACCGGCTGGATCTCCCGCCTCGACACCGAGCCGGTCGACCCACCCCGCCTCACCGCCAACCCTTCCCCCAACTAACCCACCCACCCCCCAAGCCTCCCTACCCCGCGCGGGTGCCTCGCGGCATTGATCATGAAGTTGTTGTCACTGCGTCCGGCGTGGCGCGACAACAACGTCATGATCGACGCCTGTAGAGGGGTGGGTTCAGCGGCGGGGGGAGCCGGCGGAGCGGTAGTGGGTCTTCTCGTCGGCGGCGAGGCTGAAGGTTTCGCGGCGCTCGGGCAGGGGGGCCACCACCAGCCCGGGACGGTCGACCAGGCGGGTCGTGTCCGGCGGCACCGACAGCGTGGTGTCCTTGGTGGCGCGCCAGCTCAGCACGACCAGCGGCTGATCCGGAATCGGCAGTTCGTAGACCTGCAACGGGTTCGTCCGGTCGGCGGGGGAGAGCACCACCGGGCCATCGTCGGCGGGTCGGTAGACCACCGCGCTCATCGTGCCCTCGGCGCTCTCCCAGGTGAGCTGCTCCAGCTCGGCCGGCTCGCCACCGTCGAGGGACAGCTCGCCGAGCGTACGTACGGCGAGTTTCGCCATCGGCCAGGACGCCGGCACCGACTGCGGCACGTCCCGGTCGCCGGCGCGCCGGAAGATGCTGCCGAACGGGCCGTCCTCGCCAGCCAGCAGGCAGGTGTCGAGGCCGGTCAGGGCGCGCCGGCCGGAGCCGCTCTCGTCGCGCACCAGCGGGTAGCGGGGGGCGGTGATGCCGGTGCCGAGGTCGAGCAGCCGGTCGGTGGCCCGGCCCCGGGGCAGCGACTCGGTGGAGCGCAGGGTGGCGGTGACCGTCACCGCCCGGCACCGGGGCACCTCTACCGGGTCGGTCAGGCCGTCGCGGTCGGACAGGATGCGACCGTTCGGTCCGACCAGTCGCCGAACCCGTTCCGAGGTCAGGTAGCGCCGGCCGTCGGCGGCCTGGACCGGCAACACGTCGGAGTAGACCAGGTAGCCGGGGTCGGTGTACTCAGTGGCGTGACCGACCGTGTACCGGTCGCCGTCCCCGGTGAGCTGGAGCAGCCAGGACGCGGCCTCACCGGGTACCGACGCGGCGACCAGGGCCAGTGGTCGGCCGCCGACCTCACCGGAGAAGAGGATCCCGGACGAGGGTACGTGCACCCGGTCGTCCACGGGCGAACGCCAGTCGCGTACCGCCTCGGTGACGGCGGCGGTCGCCGCGGTGTCCTCGGCGAGCGAGCCGCGCGGCGGCCACACCGTCAGAGAACCGTCCATGCTGTCGTAACCGACCCGCAGGTCCCGTGCCTGACGCTCGGCGACCGGCCCGCAGGCGGTGACGGCGATCAGCAGGGTGGACAGGCCGGTGGCGGTCAAGCCGCGCCAACGGGCTGGAGCCACCTGTCACGCCCCCGATCGGATCGCGTCGTCGTGTCGGAGGGCAATAGTACGAGACGTCCCGCCGCCGCTTCGGGTCGCCATACGCTGCGTCGCGCGGCGACCACACCGGCCACAGGGGACACCGCGTTGACTTGGGGCATTTTCCCCACTCGGGTAGACTCCGCCGACTGTGACGCCTGCCGAGACCCGCGCTGCCGCGCTGCCGAGATCCGCCGACGTCGCCGACTCTCCCTCCGAAGTCGTCACCGTCGGTGATCAGGCGCACGACCGCGCGCGCTCCGCGCCGGGGGGCACCACGTCCGCCGCCGAGCCGGCCGTGGCGGAGACCGCAGCGATCGACGGGGCGGCACCCGCGACCGAGGCCCCGGTCACCGAGGCACCCGCGACCGGGAGCGGGACGGACCGGCAGTTGACGGAGACCGCGCCGGCCGACGGTACGCGGGGCGTCGATGCCGCCGACGCCGCCCCGGAACGCCGACGCCGGTTCCGGTGGACGCCCCGGCGACGCGACCTCGCGGTCTTCGGCGGGTTCCTGCTGACCGCGCTCTGGGTGACCAGCCAGATCTGGATGGACCCGGCCGGTCGGGTGGCCTCGCTCTACAGCAGCGACCCGGCGCAGGTGCAGTTCTTCCTCGCCCACTCGGTGCGGGTGGTGCTGCACGGGGAGTTCCCGTTCTTCACCGAGCAGTTCAACTACCCCGACGGGGTCAACCTGATGGCCAACACGGCCATCCTCGCCCTGGGCATCCCGATGGTGCCGGTGACCCTGCTGTTCGGGCCGGCGGTGACGTTCGTACTGCTGGTGACGCTCGGTCTCGCCGGGACCGCATCGGCCTGGTACTTCGTGCTGTCCCGGCACGTGGTGCGCAACCCGCTCGCCGCGGTGGTGGGCGGCTGGTTCTGTGGCTTCTCACCGGCCATGTTGTCGCACGCCAGCTGGCACCCGAACATCATCAGCCAGTTCCTGCTGCCGTTCATCGTGTGGCGGGTCATGGTGATCACCCGATCGACCCGGCCGTACCGGGACGGCGCGCTGCTGGCCCTGCTGGTCACCGCGCAGGCGTTCATCAACGAGGAGATCCTGCTCTTCACCGCGATGGGCTGCGGGATCTTCCTGATCGCGGTGGTCGTCCAGCGGCCCGGGATCTGGTCGGCGGCCTGGCGGCCGTTGGCCAAGGCGCTGGCCACCTGCACGGTGATCGCCGGCTCGCTGTTGGCGTACCCGCTGTACATCCAGTTCGCCGGCCCGATGGCCTATCACGGGCTCAGCGACGCCGTCCGTGACTACGGCAACGACATCGCCGCGTACTTCGCCCCCGGTTCACCCACCATCGGCGGCAACCAGCGGGCGAACGTCAACCTCGCGCCGAACTACTCGGAGGAGAACGCCTTCTTCGGGTGGAGCCTGGCGCTGATCGCGGTCGGCATCGTGCTCTGGCTCCGGCGGGAGGTGCTGGTCCGGGCGCTCGCCGCGACCGCCGCCTTCTACACCATCCTCTCCCTCGGTGAGCGGATCAGCTGGTGGGACCGGGAACTGGTCGTCGGGCCGTGGAACTGGCTGGTCCGGCTGCCGCTGCTCGACGCGGTGGTGCCGACCCGGTTCGGCATGATCACCAGCGTGGTGGTGGCGATCCTGCTGGCGCTGGCCATCGAGCGGACCAGCACCCTGTCCCTGGACCGGAGGACCGTGCGTACGCTCACCGCCGCCGGTCTGGTGCTCGCGTTGCTGCCGATCACCCCCATGCCGTTGCCGATGACCTCCCGCCCGCCGGTGCCGGACTTCATCACCTCCGACCGGTGGCGCGCCTACGTCGGGCCGGAGCAGACCCTGGTGCCGATCCCGGTGCCGAGCATGGGTAACACCCACGGCATGCGCTGGGCCGCCGCCACCAACCTCGACTTCAAGATCCCCGGGGGCTACTTCCTCGCCCCACGCAACGGCAACACCGGCGACCCGGGGCGCTTCGGAGGCCGGCCAAGCGGCATCGGAAAGTTGCTGGAGGAGGTCGCCACCACCGGCCGGACGCCGCAACTGGACGACCGCCAGCGGCGTCGTTCCCTGGACGAGTTGCGGTACTGGCGGGCGGCGATCCTCGTGCTGCCGGTCCGGCAGCCGCACTCGGAGCCGCTGCGGCAGACCGTCGAGCAACTGGTCGGACCGGCCCGGCTCGAACTGGACGTCTGGGTGTGGGACGTACGGTCACTCACCGACCCCCGGGTCTGATGTCGCTCGGTACCGTCGAGCGGGACGTGCAGGCCCGCACCACCGGTCGCCGTTGGCGGCTCCGCCCGCGTACGCCTGACCTGGCGGTGGTGGCGGGCTACCTGGCGCTGGCCACCTGGCTGACCAGCCGGCAGTGGGGCCGGCCGGACCGGCTGTTCCACCAGGCCGGCGACCAGATCCTCTTCGAGTGGATGCTGGCCCACGCCGCTCGTGCGGTGGCTGGCCTGGACAATCCGCTGTGGAGCGAGGCGCTGAACGCGCCCGGCGGGGTGAACCTGATGGCCAACACCTCGGTGCTCGGCCTGGGCGTCCCGTTGGCGCCGGTCACCCTGCTGTTCGGCTCGCAGGTGGCGTTCGCGGTGGCGGTGGTCGGATGCCTGGCCGGCACGGCCACCGCCTGGTACGTGCTGCTGCGCCGCCGCCTGGTCGAGTCCCGGCTGGCCGCCGCGCTCGGCGGGCTGGTCTGCGGCTTCGCCCCCGGCATGGTCGCGCAGGCCGGATCGCACCTGCACATGGCCGCCCAGTTCCTGGTGCCGGTGATCCTGGCACTGGTGTTCGCGCCCGACCCGGCCGACACGGCAGCGGCACCGGCGGGCACCGGGCCACGGGTGTGGCGGCCCGGTGTGCTGCTCGGTCTGGTCGTGACCTACCAGGCGTTCCTCGGCGAGGAGGTGCTGCTCCTGGTGGCGCTCGCCGCCGGTGTCCTGGTCATCGGTTACGCGCTGACCGAAAAGGCCGCCGCACGCCGGCTCGCCCCGGTCACGGCCGGCCGGATCGCGGTCGGTGCGGTGGTCGCGGCCGCCCTGCTCGCCTATCCGCTGTGGTTCCAGTTCTTCGGCCCCGGCCACTACCGGGGGATGCCGTTCCACGCGTACGGCTTCCAGCTGGACGCTGCCTCGTTCACCGCCACGGCCCGGCAGACCGTCTTCGGCGACCACCGTCTGCCCGCCCTGCTGGCCCCCAACGCGACCGAGGAGAACTCCTTCTTCGGGCCGGGTCTGCTGGTGCTGGCCCTGGTCGTGACGGTGTGGTTGTGGCGTCGACCGCTGGTCCGGGCCCTCGCCGCCTGCGGGGTGGTGTTCGCCCTGCTCTCCCTCGGCCCCCGGGTACGCCTCGACGGATCGTCGACGGAGTTGCCCGGCCCGTACCTGCTGATCGCCGAGCTGCCCCTGCTCGACCATGTGGTGCCGGCCCGGTTCGCGTTGGTCTGCGTGCCGGTGCTGGGCATCCTGCTGGCCCTCTCGGTGGACCGGGTACAGCGGCAGCCGGCCACCGCTGGTGCGGGACCGGACGCGGTGCCGGTGCGGCTGCTCTGGGCCGGTGCGGTGGTCGCCGCGCTGCTGCCGTTGACGCCGACCCCGATCCGCGCCGTGCCGAACTGGCCGGTCCCGGCGTTCGTGGCGGAGGGGACCTGGCGGGCGTACGTGCCGGCGGGGCGGACGGTGGTGCCGGTGCCGCCGGTGACCAACGCGGGTCAGAGCCCGGCGATGCTCTGGTCCGCCCGGACCGGGTTGGCCTTCACCGCCCCGGGTGGCTTCTTCATCGGTCCGCGTTCCCCCGACGACCCGGCCGCCCGCTGGGGCGCTCCGGACCGGCCCACCTCCCTGCTGTTGCGCCGGGTGGCCGACACCGGCGAGGTGCCGCCGATCAGCGAGACCGACCGCCGGCAGGCGGTGGCCGACCTGCGGCACTGGCGGGCGGCCGTGGTGGTGCAGGGTGGACTGCACCACGGCGACCCGGTGCGCCGGACGGTCGAGGCGCTGCTCGGTCCGGCTCGGGAGATCGGCGGGGCACTCGTCTGGGACGTCCGGCCGCTGGTGGGTTGACGCGTCCGACGGGGGCTGCGGCGGCAGGTGGCACACTCGTCGGGGTGAGTGACGTGGCCGCATCGCCGGCGGAGGGCGAGCTGGAGAGTGTCAGCCTGGTGGAGCTCGCCGTCTCCCGGCTGACCCGGGAGATTCTCAGCGGCCGCAGTGATCCCGGTGAACGGTTGGTGGAGGAGCAACTGACCCGGCGGCTCGGAATCAGCCGGGCGCCGCTGCGTGAGGCGCTGCGGCTGCTGGCGCAGCGGGGGCTGGTCGAGCACGTCCCGCGCCGGGGAGTCCGGGTCGCCACCCTGTCGGATCGCGACGTGCGAGAGCTGTACGAACTGCGCGACGTGCTGGAACGATTCGCGGTCCGGTCGGCGATCCCGGTGCCGCGGGAGAGCGATCTGGCCGGGCTGCGGGCGGCGCTGGACCAGATGAGCGAGGCGACCCGGAACGGTGACCGGCTGGCGGTCGCCGAGTCGCACCGGGCGTTCCACGTCGCGCTGGTGGCGCTGGCCGGCAACCGGCAGCTCTCCGCGGTGTACGACTCGATCCTGGTGAAGTTGCAGCTCTACATGGCGATCAACCTGCGCCGCGAGGCGGAGGTGGCGCAGCCGCACGACGGCGTCCACCGGCACGAGCGGCTCTTCGAGGCGGTCGCGGCTGGTGACCCCGAGCTGGTGCTCGCCGTGCTGTCCGAGCACGGGGCGCGGTCGTATCTCGGGTAACTTCACCGGGCGGCCGTCATGTCGTCGTTACGTACCGCGTGGTTTGCCGAAACACAACTGTCGACAATCGACTGTATGCCAGAGCGGATCGGATCGATCTCGGAGCTGCGGTCGGCGTACCGCCACGGCGACCTGACCCCCACCGAACTGGCGGAACGGGTCCTGGACGGGCTGCCCGGAGCGGACGGTGGGCCGGTCTGGATCAGCACCGTGCCGGCCCGGGCGCTTCTCGCCCGCGCCGAGCGGCTGACCGCCACCGCCGACCCCGCGACCCTGCCGCTGTACGGGATTCCATTCGCGGTCAAGGACAACATCGACGTCGCCGGCATGATCACCACGGCTGGCTGCCCCGACTTCGGGTACTCCGCCGGCGAGGACGCGCCCGTGGTGCGTCGGCTGCTCGACGCCGGTGCCCTGCTCGTCGGGAAGACCAACCTCGACCAGTTCGCCACCGGCCTGACCGGGGCGCGGTCCCCGTACGGCAGCTGCGAGAGCGTCTTCGGCGGTGGGCTGATCTCCGGCGGTTCCAGCTCCGGGTCGGCCGTCGCGGTCGCCGCCGGCCAGGTCAGCTTCGCCCTGGGTACGGACACTGCCGGCTCCGGCCGGGTGCCGGCGGCGCTGAACGGGATCGTCGGCCTCAAGCCCACCCGGGGCCTGCTCAGCACCGCCGGGGTGGTGCCGGCCTGCCGTTCGCTCGACTGCGTCTCGGTCTTCACCACCGACGTCGCGGACGCGGTGGACGTGCTGCACACCGCGCGCGGCATCTCGGCGGCCGACCCGTGGGGGCGTCCGCTACCGGCGGAGCGGGTCATGGCCCGCATGCCGGGCACGCTACGCCTCGGCGTACCCCGGGCAGAAGACCTGGAGTTCTTCGGGGACGCGGGACAGGCGGTCCGGTTCGCTGCGGGCGTGCAGGCGCTGCGGGGTCTGGTGGGCCAGGTCGGGTCGGTGCCGTTGCAGAGCTTCTTCGAGGCGGGAGAGCTGCTCTACCAGGGACCGTGGGTGGCCGAACGGCTCGCCGGGCTGGACGGCTTCCTGCGGGAACATCCCGAGGCCGTTCTGGCGGTCACCCGCAGCGTGCTGGAGACCGGCCGGCGTTACGACGCGGTCGACGTCTTCCGGGGCCAGCACCGGTTGCGCGAGTTGCGGACCCGGGTCGACCAGCTGTGGGACGAGGTCGACGTGCTGGTGGTGCCCACCGTGGGCACGACCTTCACCCTCGACGAGATCGCCGAGGACCCGATCGGCCGCAACACGATGCTCGGTCGCTACACCCAGTTCGCCAACCTGCTCGACCTGGCGGCGGTGACCGTGCCCAACGGGTTCACCGCGGCGGGCCGGCCGGCGAGCCTGACCCTGCTCGGCCCAGCGTTCAGCGACACCACCCTGGCCCAGCTCGCCGCCGCCTTCACCGCCGCCACCCGCGCCGCTCCCGAAGCTGTCGCCACCGTCTCGGTGACCGGGCCGGCGCAGACGCTCATCGCCGTCGTCGGCCGGCACCTGGCCGGCGAGTCCCGCAACGCGGAGCTGACCGAGCGGGGCGCCACCCTCGCCGGTGCCGCGCGCACCGCGCCTCGCTACCGGCTCTACCGCCTGCAGACGGCCGACGGTGACGGGCTGCCCGGCCTGGTCCGGGTCGCCGACACCGACCCGGAGGGACACCCGATCGAGGTCGAGCTGTGGCGACTGCCGGTGACCGTCGTGGGCGACCTGCTGGTCGGGGTGCCGGCGCCGCTGTCGCTGGGCTGGGTTCGGCTGCACGACGGGCGGGACGTGCTCGGCTTCCTCTGCGAGGCGTACGCCGTCGATGCGCGGGCCGAGGACATCAGCGCCGCAGGTGGGTGGCGGGCCTACCGCCGGGCCGCAGCGCACCGGAGTTGACCAACGGAGGAGGAGAGGATGGGCAGGATCGGGCCGGTAACGGCGAACCCCTACCCGTGGCCGTACGACGGCACGGCCGACACCGCGCGTACCGCGCTGCTCTGCATCGACTGGCAGACCGACTTCTGCGGCCCGGGCGGCTACGTCGACGCGATGGGCTACGACATCGGCCTCACCCGGGCCGGCCTGCCAGCCACCGCCCGACTGCTGGACCACGTCCGGTCGCTCGGCATGCTCGTCGTGCACACCCGCGAGGGCCACGACCCCGACCTGTCCGATCTGCCGGCGAACAAGCGTTGGCGGTCCGCGCAGATCGGCGCCGAGATCGGCGCGGCGGGCCCGTGCGGGCGGATCCTGGTCAAGGGCGAACCCGGCTGGGAGATCGTGCCCGAGGTCGCCCCGGCGCCCGGCGAGGTGATCGTCGACAAACCCGGCAAGGGCGCCTTCTACGCCACGAATCTCGACCTGGTGCTGCGTACCCGGGGCATCACCCACCTGATCCTCACCGGCATCACCACCGACGTCTGCGTGCACACCACGATGCGCGAGGCGAACGACCGGGGCTACGAGTGCCTGATCCTCGCCGACTGCACCGGGGCCACCGACAAGGACAACCACGACGCCGCGCTGCACATGGTGACCATGCAGGGCGGCGTCTTCGGCTGCGTCGCCACCTCCGACGCCGTCATCGCCGCCACGACCAGGTGAGGTGAGCCATGTTGACAGTTGCCACGGCGCGGCCCTTCCCGTACACCTTCGACCCTGCGACCACCGCGCTGCTCGTCATCGACATGCAGCGCGACTTCCTGGAGCCCGGCGGTTTCGGTGAGAGCCTCGGCAACGACGTCGGCCAACTGCGGCGGACCATCGCACCACTGACGGCGCTGCTGGCCGGTGCCCGCGCCGCCGGGCTGACGGTCGTGCACACCCGGGAGGGACACCTGCCCGATCTCTCCGACTGCCCACCGGCCAAGCTCAACCGGGGCCTGCCGAGCAAACGGATCGGCGACCCCGGTCCCAAGGGCCGGATCCTCGTCCGGGGCGAGTACGGCCACGACATCGTCGACGAGTTGACGCCGCTGCCCGGCGAACCGGTCGTCGACAAGCCGGGCAAGGGCGCCTTCCACGCCACCGGCCTGGACGCCCTGCTCGCCGAGCGGAACATCCACAGTCTCCTGGTAACCGGGGTGACCACCGAGGTGTGCGTGCACACCACGGTCCGGGAGGCCAACGACCGCGGGTACGAGTGCCTCGTGCTCGCCGACTGCGTCGGGTCGTACTTCCCCGAGTTCCACCGGGTGGGGCTCGACATGATCGCCGCCCAGGGCGGCATCTTCGGGTGGGTCGCCGACTCGACGGACGTGCTCGCCGTGCTGCCCACCACCCCCGTGTTGCAACCCTCCTCCTGACCGGGAGCAGCCATGGTCCCCACCAGACCCTCAGTCGTGCCGCTGCCGTACTGGGTGCGCGGCGACACCAACGCGTTCTTCGGCTTCGGCGTCAACGTCCTGGTCAACGTACTCACCCTGACCGGGCTCTGCCTCTTCGTGGTGAACCTGCCCGAGCGGGAGGTGTTCGGCACGATCCTGCCGGCGCTCGGTATCGCCCTGGTCGCGGGCAACATCTACTACACGCACCTGGCCCGACGGCTGGCCCGGCGGGAGAGCCGCTCCGATGTGACAGCCCTGCCGTACGGGCCGAGCGTGCCGCACATGTTCATCGTCATCTTCGTCATCATGCTGCCCATCTACCTCAGCACCGGTGACCCGGCGCGCGCCTGGGAGGCGGGGCTGGCCTGGGCCTTCATCATCGGCGTGATCGTGCTGATCGGCGCGTTCGTCGGCCCGTACATCCGCCGCTACACGCCGCGTGCGGCGCTGCTCGGCACCCTCGCCGGCATCTCCATCACCTTCATCTCGATGAACCCGGCGGGCCAGATGTGGCGGCTGGCCTGGATCGCGCTGCCGGTGCTGGCGCTGCTGTTGATCGGGCTGCTGACCGACGTGAAGCTGCTGTTCAACTTCCCGATCGGGCTGGCCGCGCTGCTGCTCGGTACGGCGATCGGCTGGATCGGCGGGGCGATGTCGGTACCGGACGTCACGGCGGCGGCGCGGGACATCGCGTTCGCCTTCCCCACTTTCCAGATCGACCTGCTGCTGCGCGGGCTCTCCGACATGGCGCCGCTGCTGGCGACCGCGATTCCACTGGGCGTCTACAACTTCACCGAGGCGATGACGAACGTGGAGAGCGCGGCCACCGCCGGGGACAACTACAACCTGCGTAGTGTGCTGCTCGCCGACGGTGCCGGCGCGGTCGTCGGCTCGGCCCTCGGTTCGCCGTTCCCACCGGCGGTCTACGTCGGCCACCCGGGCTGGAAGGCCGCCGGTGGGCGTACCGGTTACTCGATGGCGACCGGGATCGTCATCGCGCTGCTCTGCTTTCTCGGCATGTTCTCCCTGCTCGGGGCGATCTTCCCGACTGCGGCGATCGTGCCGATCCTGCTCTACATCGGGTTGCTGATCGGTGCCCAGGCGTTCCAGGCGACACCCCGGGCACACGCTGCGGCGGTGGTCGCGGCCCTGATTCCCAACATCGCGGCGTGGGCGACCGGGCAGATGAACAATGCTTTGGCGGCGGCCGGCACCACCGCCGCCGAGGTCGGCGACGAGGCGCTGGCCGGCGCCGGGGTGGTCTACGACGGCCTGCGCATCCTCGGCGAGGGCGCGATCCTCGCCGGTCTGGTGCTCGGCGCGATCGTCGCCTTCATCATCGACAAACGCTTCGTCCAGGCGGCCATCTTCGCCGCCTCCGGCGCGGTGCTCGCCTTCATCGGCCTGATCCACGGCGAGGAGGTCCAGTGGAACGCCAACGGGCAGGTGGCGCTCGGCTATCTCTTCGTGGCGGTGATCTGCGCGATCTTCGCGCTCGGCAAGTACCCACCCCGGGTGCCCGAGCCGGAGGAGGCCGAACTGGACCGCCTGCACGGTGGCAACTCCTCGACACCCAAGCAGCCCGCCGCACCCGTCCAGAAAGGACTCCCCGCATGGAGATCGACCGGACGGACGTGGTCGCCGAGGTGACGGCGGCCTTCGTCGGCTACGAGCAGGCGCTCGTGGCCGGCGACGTCGACCGGATCTGCGGATACTTCTGGGACTCTGCGGCCACGGTGCGCTTCGGTCTCGCCGACCACCAGTACGGTCTCGACGAGCAGCGCAAGTGGCGGGCCGGGCAACCACCGCTGCCGCCCGGCCGTCGGCTCGTCGACACGGTGGTCACCGCCTTCGGCGCGGACCTCGCGGTCGTCACGACCCGATTCGGGTACGGCGACGCCGCCACCACCGGTCGGCAGACCCAGACCTGGGTACGCCTCCCGGAGGGCTGGCGGATCGTCACCGCCCACGTCTCCGAGCCGTTGCCTCCCGACGTCGGATGACGGTACGTCACACCCGGTCGCGTACGTCCCAGAGCCAGACGTCGTCGACGCGCTGCGGATCCCCGAGCAGCGCGGTCAGCAGTTCCCGCAGCACCGGTTCGCGGGGATGCTTGCCCAGCACCACCACCGACGCCCGCCAGAAGCGCAGGTCCTCCACCGCCTGCCGGCGGTTCTCGTCGCTGATCTCGGGTAGCTCACCGGCGTCCATGGTCTGGTAGATGAGGGTGCTGGTGGGCCGGTTCGGGGCGCCGAAAACGCCCTCGCCGTCCTCGTTCGGGCCGATGAAGTAGCCGGCCGGGATCGGGAACTCGTGCCCGGTCAGCGCGCTCCAGCGCAGCGTGGACAGCCCGTGCACGTTGCTCGGGATGGGCACCGGCACCAGCGTGCGGCCGTCCGGCACGTACGGTCGCCAGGCGCCCGAGGTGATGAAGGTCGGCGGCGGATCGACCGGCTCGGCCGGCAGCGGACGGGGCAGCAGCGGCAGCAGGGCGAGGGTGATCGCGGCGTATCCGACGACGTGCTGCCAGCGCAGTCGCCGCCGGTCGGTGGCCGTGGCCTCCGGGGCGCGGGGCGCCGGCACCGTCGGTCGGTGGCTGTCGGCCACCGCGTCCCAGGCCAGTGCCAGCAGTACGCCGAGCGCGGCGGTGGTCACCAGGGTCAGCCGGGTCGGCATCATCATCTCGACAAGCGGCAGATCCGCCGGAATGTACGACCACGGGCCGGCGATGCCGGTCAGCTCGCCGTTGAACCGGATCTCCGGGCCGAGCGCGGCAACCGAGAAGACCACCACCAGTACGGCCAGGATCCGGGCCACCAGCGAGCGGCGGACCAGCAGGGCCAGGGCCACCACCGAGAGCAGCACCAACGGCCAGCCGAACCAGGTGTTCTGTTCGGTCATGCCGATTGTCGCCTCCACCGCCTCGTCACCGGCGATGGTGTCGCGGGGGAAGGTGACGAAGGCGACGATGTCCTCGCCCCAGCTGTGGAACACCCCGCCCTGAAGTCCCCGGTAGGACTGCGGGCCGTTGAACTGGAACCAGATCGGGTAGGCGGTCAGCAGCAGCGCCACCGCACCGCCGAGGCCCAGGCCGGCCGTGAACGTGCCGGCCCGTGCCCACGCCACCCGGGGGCGCATCGCCGCGTACGCGATCACGACGACCAGGCAGGCCAGCGCCGTGAGCAGCAGCATCTCCTCGTTGATGAAGATCTGGTACGCCACCAGCAGCCCCAGGACCAGCCCGTTGCGCCGCCAGCGGCCCGGCTCGACCAGCCGGAACACCCGCACCACGATCAGCGGTAGCAGGAAGTTGGAGACGAAGTTGGGCTGGCCGTTGGCGTGGTGCACGATGCCGGGGGCGAAACCGAGGAACGCGCCGCCGACGAAGGCCGCCGCCCGGGAGCGCACCAGGTGCCGCGACAGCATCCAGTACGAGGTTCCCGCCGTCGCGGCCAATGCCCCGCCCAGGTAGAGCGCGTACACCACCTGGGGGCCGAGCAGCATGGTCAGCGGCGCCAGCGGCAGGGTCACCCCGAGCAGCGAGGTGTTGGCCATCATGTTCACGCCGTCCGGCGCGTTCTGCCGGGCGGTGAAGAGCGGATTCTCCAGGTGCTGCACCGAGTACGCGCCGTGCGCGAAAAGCCACTCGAACCAACTGTGGTCGGTGGGCAGGTGGGAGGAGACCCGGTTGTTCACATCGGCCCAGTAGCTCAGGCAGACGACGACGCCGAGCAGCACGTAGGCTCCGATGGCCAGCGCGTCGACGCGCGTCGGCCGCCGCCGGGTACGTGTTGTCGTTGATCGCGTCTCGACGGTCTCGGAGACGGGTTTCAGCGAGGGATTCACCACCGGCACAGCCACGACGGGCCATCGTACAGGCGGAACCCCGCCCGCCCGCCGCGCGTAGGGTGTGTGTCAGGGGAGGACGAGCGTGACGTTGATCGACCTCGGTGAGCTGACCGAGCTGACCGATCCGCCGCCGACACAGCGCCGCCGCCCCGGGCCGGGTGGCCGCCGGGTGGCGGTCGTGGTGGTGGCACTGATCGCGCTGCTGACCTTGGCGGGCGGCACACCGCCGGCCGGGCGGATCCACGCGATCGTTCCCGCCGCCCTCGGCAGCGACCTGTTCATCGCAGCCGATCAGATCTTCACGGTCTCCCCGATGCCCGGGGTCACCGACGGTAGCCAGGAACTGCTCGCCTATCCACGGCCCGACCGTCCCACCGTCGCACCGCAGCGGCTGACGCCGTTGTGGCGGGTGCCCGTGCCGCCGGGCAACCGGGTCTACCGGGTGCATCCGGTCGCCGACGCCGGGATCCTGGTCGCCATGGCTCGGCCAGACACCGGCACCAGCCAGACGGTGCGACTCGACGCGCACACCGGCGAGGAACGCTGGCGGGTGCCCGGGATCGCCATCATGGAGATGCCCGACCGGGCGCTGTTGCGTACGTTCAGCGACAGCGAGCCGAACGTACTACGGATGATCGAGCTGGCGACCGCCCACGAACTGTGGTCCATGACCTTGTCGGCGGCCAGTGTCGACCACTGGCAGCGGGAAGACGGAACGCTCGACAGCATCGTGGTGGCGACGGTCGACGGCGAGGTCCAGGTGATCGACCCGATGAGCGGTGCGGTACGGCACCGCCTTCCCCCGCCCGCCGACCATTCGAGCAGCTACCAGCAGGCGTGGGTGACCGGCGATCTCGTGACGGTGGTGCGCAATTCCCGCACCATCACCGCGCTCGATGTCGATGATCTGGCGCAGCGCTGGCAGGCGACCGTGCCGACGGCGACCTACGTCACCGGCTGCGGGCCACTGCTCTGCGCCGGGCTGGCCGGCGGCGGGTTTCAGGTCGTCGATCCAGCAACCGGGGCGCTGCGCTGGGACAGCAAGGAAATCCTCGACATCGTGCTGGCCGATGATCGCAACGTCCTCGCGGTGGCCCAGACCACCAACGAGATTGTCACGATCGCCCTGGGCACCGGTGAGAGGCTGGCCGAGCACGGGTCGTGGAGCATGGTCTCTCGCTACGAGTACGCCCCGCAGGTGCTCGTGGTGCGTGCGGTGGCCGAGGTGGGGCTGGTGCTGGCCCGGCTCGATCCCACGGGGGCGCCGGCCCGCCGGCTCGATGTGCTGCCCGGTGCCGGCGGTGACTGCCAGAGCCGGTACGACCTCGTCGGCTGCCGTCTGCTCGATGGTGGCTACGGCATCTGGCGACTGCCCGACTGACTCCGGTCAGGGCGGCACCCGTCACGGGCGGCTTGGTCGGCGGCGTTACGTTGTCGGTGGTCGGCGGGCGGAAAAGGGGCGGGCATGCGGGTACTGGTGGTCGAGGACGAGCGCAACCTCGCCGACGCGATCGCGCGAGGGCTGCGCAAACGGGGTATGGCGGTGGATGTCGCGTACGACGGCGACAGCGGCCACGAGATGGCCTTCGTGACCCGGTACGACGTGGTGGTGCTCGACCGTGACCTGCCCGGCCGGCACGGCGACCAGATCTGCGCGGAGTTGGCCGCGTCCGGCGAACTGACCCGGGTGCTGATGTTGACCGCCAGCGGCACGGTCGCCGACCGGGTCGAGGGGTTGCAACTCGGTGCCGACGACTACCTGCCGAAGCCGTTCGCCTTCGACGAACTGGTCGCCCGGGTACAGGCGCTGGGCCGACGGGCGACCCCGGCGGCCCCGCCGGTGCTGGAAATCGCCGACCTGGTGGTCGACCCGGCCCGCCGTACCGCCACCCGGGGCGGTGTGCCGGTGGAGCTGACCAACAAGGAATTCGGTGTGCTCTGCGAACTGCTCAAGGCCCGGGGCGCCGTGGTCTCCAGCGAGGAACTGCTGGAACGCGTCTGGGACGCCAACACCGACCCCTTCACCACAATCGTCCGGGTCACCGTGATGACGCTGCGTCGCAAGCTCGGTGATCCACCGTTGATCGAGACCGTGGTCGGGGCCGGCTACCGGACGGCCGAGGTGGTGCAGTGACGGGCACGGCGCGCCGCCGGCTGCCCGCGCTGCGGCGGCCCGCCCTGCGGCTACGTCCCACGCTGCGGCTGCGGCTGACCCTGCTCAACGGCGTGCTGCTGGTCGGTGCCGGCGCGATCCTGGTGCTGTTGGCCTGGCTGCTGGTGCAGGACGCGTTGCGCCCCACCGACGAGCTGCTGCCCGGCACCACCGTGGTGCTTGCCGACGGGAGCACGCTGGAGGCCGCCGCATGGCAACAGCGGCTCGTCGACGCGGCCTCCGGGGAACTGCTGGCCAAGGGGCTGGCCGCGCTGCTGGCGATCGGCGTGGTCGGCGTGGTCGGGGCGTACGCGGTCGCCGGGCGTGCGCTGCGCCCGCTGCACCAGGTCACCGCCACCGCCCGCCGGCTCGGCGAAACCACGCTGGACCAGCGGATCGGCTACTCCGGGGCGGACGACGAGGTGGCCGAGCTGGCTGACACGTTCGACGCCATGCTGGACCGGATCGCCGCCGCGTTCGAGGCGCAGAAGCGGTTCGTGGCCAACGCCTCGCACGAACTGCGTACGCCGCTGGCGGTGATGCGTACCGAGATCGACGTGACGCTCAGCGACGACGAGGCGGACACGGCCGAGTACCGCCGGATGGCGACAGTGGTCCGCGACGCCTCCGAACGCGCCAACGGGCTGGTCGACGCGCTGCTGGTGCTGGCCCGCAGCGAGGCGCAGACCGGTCAACGGCTCGGCCGGCGCAGCGAGTGCGACCTGGCCGCCGGCACCGTCAACGCCCTCTCCGCCGTACGCCGGGAGGTGGAGCGGATCAAGCTGGCGGTCCAGACGTCGCTGGAGCCGGCACCGGTGGTGGGTGATCCCGGGCTGCTGGACCGGCTGGCCGGCAACCTCATCGAGAACGCGGTCCGCTACAACCACCTGCATGGCCGGCTCTGGGTGCGTACCGGCTCGGACGGGCAGCGATCCTGGCTGGTGGTCGGCAACACCGGCTTCGAGGTGGACCCGGCCGATGTGCCGGGGCTGTTCGAGCCGTTCCGGCGGGGCGGCCGGGAACGGACCGGGGCACGCGGGTCGGGCCTCGGCCTGTCCATCGTGCGCGCGGTCTGCGACGCGCACTGCGGCACGGTGACCGTCGTCGCGCAGCCCGGCGGCGGCCTGGAGGTGACGGTGAGCCTGCCGGCGGCGGAAGCCGCCCGCTGACCTCGACACCTCAACCCGTGTCGGAGATGGACGTACCGTAGCCCATCGGGGTTGACTCTCCGTGTTTATTACGTCGGGTGCCCATTCTCTCGGGGCCCGCAGTGCCACTCCGTGTCCTTTGCTCTGCTTCAACCCACGCACTCGTCTCTGAGCAGCGGTAATGCGGTGCCGAGATTCAGCCATCAGCCGACTCCGAACACAGATCGTGATCGTTGCGTGGGTTGAAGCAGAGCAAAGGGTGGGAGCAGCACCGCATGGGGTGGGCGGGAGAGACACGGAAGGTAATGTCCGGGGGTGCGGGTTGCTCCATGAGGCGTGGCGGTGCGAAGATCACTGGGTCAGCCCGATCAAGGAGGGGGGTGCGTCGATGTTCACCATGATGCTGTCCGCGCCCCGCCTTGCCGGCTGACCGCTCATCCTCGCGGGGCACCGGTAGCGGGATCGTCGTCCCGCAACTCAGCGGACCAGACACGCCAGTTCTGACTGCCCCGACGTCCGTGCCCGCAGGCCCGCCTCCGACCCCCGTCTTGCCGTGTCGTGCCTCTCGCAGGCTCGCCGGTCGCGGCGGTCAGTCGGCCGGCAGCCGACAGGGCTGCGACGCCGGTGGCTGGACCACGAGGACGAGACATGAGCGCACGGATCCACAACATCGGAATCGACTGTCACGACACGTACGCCCTGGCCGGTTTCTGGGCCCAGGTCTTCGAGTGCCCCCGCCAGCCGGACGACTTCCCGGGCGACCCGGAGGCCATGCTGCTGCCGCCGGGTGGTCCGGAGGTGCTCTTCCTGGCGGTACCCGAGGGCAAGACGGTGAAGAACCGGCTGCACCTCGACCTGGAACCGACCGACCGGACCCGGGACGAGGAGGTCGAGCGGCTGCTGGGCATCGGGGCCCGGCACGTCGCCGATCACATCGGGCCGACCGGCGCCGGTTGGGTGGTGCTCGCCGATCCGGAGGGCAACGAGTTCTGCGTACTTCGTAGCGCCGCCGAGAAGGCGGCGGCCCAGCAGGCGGCGGAGGGCTCTGTGACGGACGGCTGAGCGGAGCGACGCCGCGACATCGGAGCGGCGGGGTGCCGCCGCTCCGATGTCAGTCTGCCTACCGATCAGCGGCCGATGCCGTCCAACGCGGCGACGTCCTCGGCGGACAGCGAGAGCCCCGCCCCGACGACGTTCTCGCGCAGGTGCGCCACCTTCGAGGTGCCGGGAATCAGCAGGATGTTCGGTGAGCGCTGCAACAGCCAGGCGAGGGCGACGGACATCGGTGTCGAGCCCAGCCGGGCGGCGACGGCCGAGAGTGCCTCGGACTGCACCGGCGAGAAACCACCGAGCGGGAAGTACGGCACGTAGGCGATGCCGTCGGCGGCGAGCTGTTCGACTAGGTCGTCGTCGTGGCGGTGGGCGAGGTTGTAAAGATTCTGCACGCACACCACCGGGGCGACCGCCCGCGCCTCGGCGACCTGCTCCGCGGTGACGTTGCTGACGCCGAGGTGACGGATCAGGCCCTCCTGCTGGAGCGCGGCGAGCGTCTCGAACGCCTCGGTGATCGAGCCGGGCTGGGGACCTTCCGCGTCGCCCATCCGCATGTTGACCAGGTCGAGGGTGTCGACTCCGAGGGAGCGCAGGTTCTCGTGGACCTGCCTGCGCAGCTCCTCGGGTCGGCGGGCCGTCGGCCAGCCGCCCTGTGCGTCGCGGGTCGCCCCCACCTTTGTGGCGATGAGCAGCGACTCGGGATAGGGGTGCAGTGCTTCGCGGATCAGCTCGTTGGTGACGTGTGGCCCGTAGGCGTCGCTCGTGTCGATGTGGGTGATTCCCCGGTCGACGGCTTCGCGCAGCACGGCCAGGGCGCCGTCGCGGTCGGCGGGTGGCCCCATCACCCAGGGGCCGGCGAGTTGCATGGCTCCGTACCCGAAACGGGTGACGGTCCGATCGCCGAGTGGCCAGGTGCCGCCGGGAAGAGAAGGAGGAGTGCTCATCGTGTCGCTTCCGTCGCTGGTGAGAGGGGGCGCGTTTCGCTTGCCTGCATAATTCTTGGAGAGCCACTTTCCATCGGGAAGTAGGCACTTCAAAGTGCGTAACGCCCCAGCGGCGAGAGGGACGGTAAGTGACCACGATGAGGGCAGCCCAGCGGCAGGCGCAGGCCAAAGCGGAATACAACGCGTTCCTCGCAGCCTGCCCCAGCCGCCAGTTGCTCGACCGGATCTCGGACAAGTGGGTCGTGCTGATCCTGTGCGCGTTGGGCGGTGACGCGGCTCCGCAGGGTCCGGGTGCGCCGAGAGCGATGCGCTACTCCGAGCTTGCCCGCCAGCTGGCCGGAGTCAGTCAGAAGATGCTGACCCAGACCCTGCGTTCGCTGGAGCGTGACGGACTGCTCACCCGTACCGTGACGCCCACCGTCCCGGTCACCGTCACCTACGAGCTGACCGACCTCGGTCTCTCGCTCCACCGCACCACACGGGAGATCAGGTACTGGGCTCAGGCCCACATGGGCGAGGTTCTCGCGCACCGCGACGACTACGACGCAGCCACCTCATGACGCGCTCGTGTCCGCCGCCCAGTCATGATCAATCGCGCTGCTGGATCTGACCGCGAATGGTCACGAACTCGGCCTGGGCGTCGGCACGGGACGAGAAGAACATCACGATCAGACCCACGCTGCCCCGGTCGGCCCAGGTGCACACGCCCAGCGGCACGTCCTCGGTCAGGCCGTCGCCGCAGCTGGCCTCACCGCCGAGCGGACCTGGATCGACCGAGGTCATGTTGCTGAGGCCCAGGTCGGCGGAGAGGCCCTGGACCGCCGCGTCGAGTTCCTGCTTCGGGTCGGACATCAGGCCGGACGCGCCTGCGATCATGACGAGGTCCTCGCCGGCCGGGTCACCGTAGAAGGCGCCCACCGCGCTGGTCTCGTTGCTCACCGTCGAGCGGATGTCGCGAACCATGTCGTCGGCCGCCTGCTGCAACTCCGGGTCCGTGTTCTTGGGTCGCCCGGCCAGGGTGGCCGGGGCCACCATCCGGGTCCGGGTCGCGTCCACGGCCTCGCTGACGTCGTCCTTGACCGCGAACCAGACGGCAGTGCCGCCACCGCCGCAGAGCACCAGCAGGACCGCGAGGACGATCAGCACGATCATCCAGATCCGGAACTTCTTCTTCGGCGGACCGACCGGCCCTGCACCAACCGGCCCTGCATCGGCGAGCCCCGGAGCAGCGAATCCCGGACCGGCCGGCCCCGGGCCGGGGAAACCTGAACCGGTTGGGTACGGCTGGCCGGGTGGTGGGTAGGCGGGCGGGGGGTAGGCGCCGGTCGCCGGCTGGCCGCCGGGCTGCTGCGGCGGGGCCGGCTGAGTGCCGGCCGATGGGTACGGCGCCTGGCCCGGCTGAGGGTACGACGTCTGGCCCGGCTGGGGGTACGCCCCCGGGACCGGGTTCGGGTACGTACCCGGGGGCGGGTACGGACCGGCGGGCGGCGGGTTCTGGTGCTCATCCGAGGGGTGGGACATGCGGTCAGCTCCTGGGTTCGGGTGGACCGGTCATCGTAGCCAGGTGGTTCATCCGCACCCGCAGCACCACGAAAAAGCGATTCGCGGTGGCCACCCTCGTCGGGTGACCACCGCGACCGGTGTCGTTCGTCGCCGCTCAGCCGGCCAGGCTGGCCGCGCCGCGTGGCAGGAACCGCTTACCGGTGACCCGCTCGCTGGTGCCGGTCCGGTCCAGGTACGGCGTGACGCCACCCAGGTGGAACGGCCAACCGGCACCAAGGATCATGCACAGGTCGATGTCCTGCGCCTCGGCGACGACGCCCTCGTCGAGCATCAGCCGGATCTCCTGCGCCAGCGCGTCCAGCGCGTTCTGGCGTACCTGCTCCTCGGTGAGTGGCTGGTCGCCGACCACCAGCAGCTTCGCCACCTCGGTGTTGATCTCGTCGTCGACGACGATCGGCTGACCGGAGTCGGCGATCCGCTTGAGGTTCTCACTCACCCCGAACCGGTCCGGGAACGCGGCGTGCAGGGTGCCGCCCACGTGGTACGCGACGGCCGGCCCGACCAGCTGGAGCAGCGCGAGGGGCCGCATCGGCAGACCCAGCGGATCCAGTGCCCGGTTCGCCACCTCCAGCGGGGTGCCGGCGTCGACGGCGGCGAACACGGTGCCCAGGAAACGGGTGAGCAGCCGGTTCACCACGAACGCCGGGGCGTCCTTCACCAGCACACTCGACTTCTTGAGCTGCTTGCCGACCGCGAACGCGGTGGCCAGGGTGGCGTCGTCGGTCCGCTCGCCCCGCACGATCTCCAGCAGCGGCAGCACCGCGACCGGGTTGAAGAAGTGGAAGCCGACCACCCGCTCCGGGTGCGCCAGCTCCGCCGCCATCTCGGTGATCGACAACGACGAGGTGTTTGTGGCGAGCACCGCCTCCGGCTTGACGATCTTCTCCAGCTCGGCCCAGACCTGCTTCTTGACGTTCAGGTCCTCGAAGACCGCCTCGATGACGAAGTCGGCGTCGGCGAAGACGGACTTGTCGACCGAGCCGGACACCAGGCCGTACAGCTTCGCGGCCGTGCCCTTGTCCATCCGGCCCTTGCTTACCGCCTTCTCGATCTGGGTGTGCACGTAGCCCACACCCTTGTCGACCCGGGCCTGGTCCAGGTCCGTCAGGACGACCGGCACCTGGAGGCGGCGGGCGAACAGCAGCGCCAACTGGCTGGCCATCAGGCCGGCGCCGACGATGCCGACCTTGGTCACCGGACGGGCCAGGCCCTTGTCCGGCGCGCCGGCCGGCCGCTTGGCCCGCCGCTGCACCAGGTCGAAGGCGTACAGGCCGCTGCGCAGTTCCTCGGAGAAGACCAGGTCGGCGAGGGCCTCGTCCTCCGCGGCGGTGCCGGCGGCGAAGTCGGCGTCCTTCGCCGTCTCCAGCAGGTCGAGTGCCTTGTACGCGGCCGGGACCGCGCCGTGCAACCGCTGGTCCAGCGTCTGCCGGGCGAAGTACAGCACGCCGGCCCACATGTCCTTGTCGACCTCGGGCCGGGTGACGCTGACCTCGCCCCGGACGACCCCCGCGGCCCACTCCAGGGACCGCTCCAGGAAGTCTGCCGGCTCCAGCAGCACGTCCGCGATGCCCAGCTCGGCGGCCTGCTTCGGCTTGAGCATCTTGTTCTGCATCAGCGGATTCTGGATGATCACCTGAGTGGCGGCGGGAATGCCGATCAGGTTCGGCAGCAGTTGGGTACCGCCCCAGCCCGGGATCAGTCCGAGCGAGACCTCCGGCAGCGCCAGGGCCGTCGCGCCGCCGGACAGGGTCCGGTAGTGGCAGTGCAGGGCCAGCTCAAGGCCGCCGCCCATCGCCGCGCCGTTGACGAAGGCGAAGGTCGGTACGGAGCTGTCCTTCAGCCGGGCGAAGACCCGGTGACCCAGTCGGCCGATCTCCAGCGCCTGCTCGCGGTCCGCGAGCTGCGGCAGACCGGTGATGTCCGCACCGACGCAGAAGATGTACGGCTTTCCGGTGACCGCGATGAACGCCGGGTCGGCCGCCAGCGCGGCGCTGATCGCCTCGTCCAGGCTGGTCAGGCCGCCGGGGCCGAAGGTGTTCGGCTTGGTGTGGTCGAATCCGTTGTCGAGGGTGATCAGGGCGGCCGGCCGGTCCAGCCCCGGCACGTTGACCTGCCGCAGCAGCGCCCTGGTGACGACCTCGTTCGGTGCGGCGAGCGCGCTCACTTGTCTCCCTCCCAGTGCGGGTTCTCCCAGATGACCGTGCCGCCCATGCCGATGCCGATGCACATGGCGGTGATGCCGTAGCGGACCTCCGGGTGCTCGGCGAACTGCCGGGCGAGCTGAGTCATCAGCCGTACGCCGGAGGACGCCAGCGGGTGACCGATGGCGATCGCGCCGCCCCACGGGTTGACCCGCGGGTCGTCATCGGCGATGCCGAAGTGATCGAGGAAGGCCAGCACCTGCACGGCGAACGCCTCGTTCAGCTCGAACAGGCCGATGTCGTCGATGGTCAGACCGGCGATGCGCAGCGCCTTCTCGGTCGACGGGATCGGGCCGACACCCATCACCTCCGGCTCGACGCCGACGAAGCCGTACGACACCAGCCGCATCGCGACCGGCAGGCCCAGCTCGCGGGCGGTGGCCTCGTCGGCGAGCAGGCTGGCGGTGGCGCCGTCGTTGAGACCGGCCGCGTTGCCCGCGGTGACCTTGCCGTGCGGACGGAACGGGGTCTTGAGCGTGGCGAGCTTCTCCATCGAGGTGTCCCGGGGCGCCTCGTCCACAGTCGCCAGGCCCCAGCCGTTCTCCTCGTCGCGGATCGCCACCGGCACCAGGTCGTCCTGGAGCTTGCCGTTGGCGTACGCCTTCGCGGTCTTCTGCTGGGAGGCGAGGGCGAAGGCGTCGGTGCGCTGCTTGGTGATGTGCGGGACCCGGTCGTGCAGGTTCTCCGCGGTGGCGCCCATCACCAGCGCGGACGGGTCGACCAGCTTCTCGGCGATGATGCGCGGGTTCGGGTCGACGCCCTCACCCATCGGGTGGCGGCCCATGTGCTCGACACCGCCGGCGATCGCGATGTCGTAGGCGCCCATGGCGATGCCGCCGGCGACGGTGGTCACGGCGGTCATCGCCCCGGCACACATCCGGTCGATGGCGAAACCCGGCACGGTCTTGGGCAGCCCCGCCAGCAGCGCGGCGGTGCGACCGATGGTCAGGCCCTGGTCGCCGATCTGGGTGGTGGCGGCGATCGCGACTTCCTCGACCCGCTCCGGCGGCAGTTGGGGGTTACGGCGCAGCAGTTCGCGGATGCAGCGGATCACCAGGTCGTCGGCGCGGGTGTTGGCGTACATGCCACCCGCCTTGCCGAAGGGGGTGCGGACGCCGTCGACGAAGACGACATCCCGGACTTCACGGGGCACGATGAGCCTCCTATTCGACCACGATCCGGTCGTCCGCGCGGTAACCGACGTGACGGACCGGACGAAGGTCGCCAGCACTGGCGTTTCCCCGATGCTACTCGCCAGTAATAAGCCCCGCGCCACCTCCCCCTGTAACCCACCCCACACCCCACCCACCCCGCTCCCGCCCGCGCGCCGCGTGCCCACGCGCCGCGTGCCCACGCGCCGCGTGCCCACGCGCCGCGCGCCCTGCACCTTGCGGTGATCAAGAAGTTTGCGTCAGCCGCCCGGCGTGTCGCCGACCCAAACTTCTTGATCACCGGGGCGGGGGCGGGCGGGCGCGGGGAGGGGGCGCGGGTGGGGTGGGGTCAGGGGGTGGGGGTCAGGGGGTGGGGGGTAGGGCTTGGGCGAGGTCGGGGAGGAGGAGGGTGATCTGCCATTCGCGGGCGTGGTGGGCGCGCAGGGCCTCGGCGACGGTGGCTTCGGTGATCTCCTCGGGCGGCTGCCAGGCGACCCGACGGATGGTGTCGGGCGAGATCAGGTTCTCCGGGGGCAGGTTGTGCTCGCCGGCCACCCGCAACACCACCTCACGGCAGCGGCTCAACCGGGCGGCGGCAGCCGGATCCCGTTCCGCCCAGCGATGCGGCGGGGGCGGTCCCTCCACCGTCGGCGTCACCGGCAGGGCGTCGTCCGGCAACTGCCGGGCGTCGTCGAGCGCCGCCAGCCAGGTACGTGCCAACCGCCGCACCGAGCGACCACCGAAGCCGGGCAGGGTGAGCAGTGTCTTCTCGTCCCTCGGGTCCAGCTCCGCCGCCGCGACGATGGCCGAGTCGGGCAGTACGCGGCCCGGTGCCGTGTCCCGCCGGGCGGCGATCTGGTCCCGGGCGTACCACAGGGACCGGACCCGGGCCTGTGCCCGCGCGCCCCGGACCCGGTGGATGCCGGAGGTGCGTCGCCACGGTTCGGCGCGGACCCGGGGCGGTCGGCTGCCGTTCAGCACGAGCGCGGCGAACTCCTCCGCCGCCCACTCGGATTTGCCCTGCCGGGCCAACTCCGCGTCGAGTGCGTCGCGCAGGTCGGTCAGCAGCTCGACGTCCAGGGCGGCATAGGTCAGCCAGGACTCGGGCAGTGGCCGGCTCGACCAGTCCGCTGCGGAGTGGTGCTTCTCCAGGCTGAATCCGAGTAGCTGCTCGGTGAGCGCGGCGAGCCCCACCCGCTCGAAGCCGGCCAGCCGCGCCGCCAACTCGGTGTCGAACAACCGGCGTGGACGGAGCCCCAGCTCCGCCAGGCAGGGCAGATCCTGGTTCGCCGCGTGCAGCACCCACTCCGTTTCGGCGATAACGGCGTCCAGGGCGCTGAGGTCGGGCAGCGGCAGTGGGTCGATCAGTACGGTGCCGGCACCGGCGCGACGCAGTTGTACGAGGTAGGCGCGTTGGCTGTACCGGTAGCCGGAGGCACGTTCGGCGTCCAGGGCCACTGGCCCGGCACCGCTGGCGAACCGCGCCACGACCTCGGCGAGCTGCTCCGGGGCGGCGACGGGCTCGGGGGTGCCCTCGCGGGGTGCGGTCAGCGGCACGGACTGGCCGCCGGTGGGCTCGGACCCCGCGTCCGAGGGCTCCGACCTCGCCGATGGCGGGTGCTGCGTGTCGTTTCCCGTACGGCTTGCGGCGGCCCGACGGCTCAGGGGTGGTTCGTCGGTCACCTGACAACCCTAGTGCGCGAGTGGATCGAGTGCCGCCACCCGCCCCGCCGCGTGTCGGCGGAGTGGTTCGGGCGGGCTCAGCCGGTGGCGGCCGGGCGGCGCTCCGGCAGGGCGGTGACGCCGGGCGGCGGCAGGCCGGCGGTGGAGGCGAGCAGGGTGCACCAGGCGTCCAGGTGCGCGGCGAGGTCGCCGCCGGTCGGTGTCCAGGAGGCGCGGATCTCCACGTCGCCGGCCGCGGGTGGGCCGGCCAGCTCACCGAACCGGGTCGACATCGTCTGCGTGATCGTCCCGCCGATGGCCCGGTACCCCGCGTCCTGGGCGTCGAGGGCGTCGGTGAGCCAGGTCCACCCCACCCCGGGCAGCAGCGGATCGGCGGCCAGGTCGACCTCCAACTCGGCGGTCACGTAGGTGACCAGCCGCAGGGTGCCCTGCCACGCCTCGTGCCCGGCCGGGTCGTGCAGCAGGATCAGCCGCCCGCTGGCCACCTCGTCACCGTCGCGCAGCACCGACGCCGAGAGCGCGAAGGAGTACGGGGCCAGCCGTTGCGGCGCCCCCACTTCTTCCAGCAGGATCTCCGGCCGGGGCGTCGCCGACCGGAGCCCCGCGACCGCGCGAGCGAACGTGTCGGGAAGCGCGATCGGGGGGCCCATGCCCGCAGCCTATTCCGCCGCCCGTTTCCCGCCCGCGAGGCGCGCCGACGATCACCCGGCGCGTACCACGCCGCCCGTTACCGCGCTACGTCACAAAGGTGGCGGTGGGCGCGGGACGGCGATCGGCCGCGTGGCACGATTGCCGCGATGACCACCGACACCACGGGCACCGCCGCCCGAGACGATGAGCCCCGCCCCGGCAGGCCCGCCGATTCGCCCTTCGTGCGGGCGTGCCGCCGCCGGCCCGTCCCGCACACCCCGGTCTGGTTCATGCGCCAGGCGGGCCGGTCGTTGCCGGAGTACCGCGAGATCCGGGCCAACGTGGCGATGCTGGAGTCGTGCCGCCGCCCGGACCTGGTCACCGAGATCACCCTTCAGCCGGTACGCCGGCACGGGGTGGACGCGGCGATCCTGTTCAGCGACATCGTGGTGCCGGTGGCCGCCGCCGGGGTCGACCTGGACATCGTGCCCGGCACCGGGCCGGTCGTGGCCGAGCCGGTGCGTACCGCCGCCGACGTCGAACGGATCCGGCCGATCGGCCGTGATGACGTCGACTACGTCGATGAGGCGGTCCGGCTGCTGGTCAAGGAGTTGGGCGACACCCCGCTGATCGGCTTCGCCGGTGCCCCGTTCACGCTTGCCAGTTACCTGGTGGAGGGCGGCCCGTCGCGTACCCACGCCAAGACCAAGGCGCTGATGTACGGCGAGCCCGAGCTGTGGCACACCCTCGCCGGCCGGCTGGCCGAGGTGACCCTGGCGTTCCTGCGGGTGCAGATCGAGGCCGGCGTGTCGGCGGTGCAGCTGTTCGACTCGTGGGCCGGCGCGCTCTCCGAGGCCGACTACCGCCGCTTCGTGCTGCCCCACTCGACGAAGGTGCTGTCCGGGCTCGCCGACACCGGGGTACCCCGGATCCACTTCGGGGTGGGTACCGCCGAACTGCTCGGCGCGATGGGCGAGGCCGGCGCCGACGTGGTCGGCGTCGACTGGCGTACCCCGCTGGACGTCGCGACCCGCCGGATCGGACCGGAGCGGGCCGTGCAGGGCAACCTCGATCCGACCCTGCTGTTGGCACCGTGGCCGGTGGTGGAGACCGAGGTGCGCCGGATCCTGGAGCAGGGCCGGGCCGCGCCGGGGCACGTGTTCAACCTCGGCCACGGGGTGCTGCCGGAGACCGACCCGGAGGTGCTGACCCGAGTGGTCGCCCTGGTGCACGAGCTGTCCGTCCGACCGGTCGACCAGGGCTGACCGTCGTGGCGACGCGGCGGCGGGTGGCGGTGGTCGGCGGCGGCATCGCCGGCCTGGCCGCCGCGGTCCGGTTACGCGACCGCGCCCCCGCCGAGGTCGACATCACCGTGTACGAGCAGTCCGGCGCGCTCGGCGGCAAGCTGCGCACCGGCGAGCTGGCCGGCGGCTCGGTCGAGTTCGGCGCCGAGTCGTTCCTGATGCGTGACCCGGCCGGCGGGGAGTCCGCCGCCGTCGCCCTGATCCGCCGGCTCGGCCTGGCGGGACGGATCGTCCACCCCACCGTCGGGCAGGCGGCGCTGGCCGTCGACGGCGGACTGCGCCCGATCCCCGGCGGCACGCTTGTCGGCGTACCCGGTGATCTGGACAAGGTGTCGGCGGTGGCCCGGCCCACTCCGGAGGCCGACCGCGACGGAGGTGGGCCGCTGCTCGGCCCCGGGGCCGACGTCTCCGTGGGCGCGCTGGTCCGGTCGAGGTTCGGTGACGAGGTGGTCGACCGGCTGGTCGACCCGATGCTCGGCGGGGTGTACGCGGGCCGCGCCGACGACCTGTCCCTGGTCACCACCATGCCGGCGCTGGCCCGGGCCGCCCGGGTGGAACACACGCTTGTCGCCGCCGTACGCGCGGCGCAGGCCGCCGCGCCCCGTGCTCCCGGCGAGCCGGTCTTCGGCACCCTCGACGGCGGGCTGAGCAGCCTGGTCGACGCGGCGGTGACGGCCAGCGGCGCGACGATCCGCCGCCACGCGGCGGTGCGTGAGCTCACCCCGACCGGCGTCGGCTGGCGGCTGACCGTCGGCCCGACCCGCGATCCCGAGCACGTCGACGTGGACGCGGTGGTGCTGGCGGTGCCGGCCCGGCCGGCGGCGCGTCTGCTCGCCGACGTCGCCCCCGAAGCGGCGAAGGAGATCGGCGGGCTGGACTACGCCAGCGTCGCGCTCGTCACCCTCGCGCTGCCCGAACCGGTGCTGCCGGAACTCTCCGGCTTCCTGGTGCCCGCCACCGAAGGACTGCTGGTCAAGGCGTCCACCTTCTTCACCACCAAGTGGAGGCACCTGCGCCGGCCGGACGGGCTGGCCCTGGTGCGCGCCTCGGTCGGCCGGTACGGCGACGAGGAGCAGCTCCAGCGCACCGACGAGGACCTCGCCGCCACCGTGCACCGGGAGGTGTCGGCGGTGCTGGGAACGCCGCTGCCCGCCCCGGTCGCCGGGCACGTGCAGCGCTGGGGTGGCGCGCTGCCCCAGTACACCCCCGGTCATCTCGACCGGGTGGTGGCCGCCCGCTCGACCCTGCGGGCGACGCATCCGACGCTGCGGCTGGCCGGCGCCGGCTACGACGGGGTCGGCATCCCGGTCTGCGTCCGCTCCGGTGAGACGGCGGCCGAGGAGATCATCACGGCACTGGAAGGATCGGGGAGATGACCGAGCAGAGCAACGCGGCCCGCCTGAAGGAACTCAACTCCACCATCCGCTACACCATGTGGTCGGTATTCCGGGCCAGCGCGCCACTGCCGTCGCTGCGCGACAACGTCACCGGCGAGGTCGAGTCGCTGATCGAGGAGCTGGCCGGCAAGGACGTGGTGGTACGCGGCACCTACGACGTGTCCGGGCTGCGGGCCGACGCCGACCTGATGGTCTGGTGGCACTCATCGTCAAGCGACGCGCTCCAGGACGCGTACCTGCGGTTGCGGCGGACCGCCCTGGGTCGGGCGATGACTCCGGTCTGGTCGCAGATGGCGTTGCACCGGCCGGCCGAGTTCAACAAGAGCCACATCCCGGCGTTCCTGGCCGGCGAGGAGGCCCGCGCCTACCTCTGCGTCTACCCGTTCGTCCGCTCGTACGACTGGTACCTGCTGCCCGACGCCGAGCGGCGGGAACTGCTGGCCGAGCACGGCAAGATGGCCCGTGGCTACCCCGACGTACGGGCCAACACGGTCGCCTCCTTCGCGCTCGGCGACTACGAGTGGATGCTCGCCTTCGAGGCCGACGAACTGCACCGGATCGTCGACCTGATGCGTGACCTGCGGGCCTCTCGCGCCCGGTTGCACGTCCGCGAGGAAGTTCCCTTCTACACCGGCCGCCGCCGCTCGATCGCCGACATCGTCTCCGCCCTGGGCTGAGCCGGCCCGCCGGGTCGTCCGCCCGGCTCGTCCACCGAGCCGGGCGGGGCCGCGCCAGAGGGAGTGTGGCGCGGCCCCGGCCGGGGTCAGGCGGTGGCCGTGCAGGTCACCGTCGGTGTGTTCGTGCTGCTGCCGGAGGCCAGGAAGCCGAAGCTGGTGCTGGCGCCGGCGCCGAGGTTGCCGTTGTAGCTGACGTTGGTGGCGGTGACGGTGGAGCCGCTGGAGGTGACGGTGGCGTTCCAGGCCTGGTTGACCTGTTGTCCGCTGCCGTTGGTCCAGCTCACCCGCCAGCCGCGGATGGCCGCGTTGCCGGCGGTCACCTGCACCTCGCCCTGGAAGCCGCCGGACCAGGTCGAGGTGACCCGGTACGTCGCCGAGCAGGCACCCGTCACCGGCGGGTTGGTGGTCGGCGGTGCAGTGGTGGGCGGGGTGGTGGTGGGTGGCGTGGTGGTCGGCGGAGTGGTCGTGGGCGGCGTGGTGGTCGGCGGGGTGGTGCCGCCACCGAACTGGACGTCGCTGCAGTGGTAGTACGACTGGTCGAAGTGGCTGGCCTGCCAGACGGTGAAGATGATGTGCCGGCCGGTGCGGCCGGGCGCGTTCACCGGAATCTGGATCGACACCCCGTCGACCTCCCGCTGCCACTGCGACGCCGGCGTGTTGCCGATCTGGCCGACCAGTTCCAGGTCGGACCAGGCCAGTGGCTTGGTAAGCGTGTCCACACCCTGCCGGGTGGCGTACACCCGGATGTAGTCGGCACCGTGGCTGGCCTGGTCGAAGAACTTCAACTGGAAGCTGTTGGGGACCGGGGTGGTCCGCCAGGCACCCAAGGTGTCGAGGGCGTTGTAGCGACCGCCCTCGGCACGCCCGCCCGAGCAGAGCTGGCCGTTCGGCACGGCCGCCTGGTGGTTGCCGCCGACCCCCTCGCGGAGTTGGCCGTTCCAGTTCCACATGGCGCTCGGGTTGGCCTGCCAGGCCTGCCAACACATCGGGTCCTCGGTGGCCATCCGCGGGTTCATGTGGTCACCGCCCCAGCGTTCCCAGCAGCCGTAGGCGCGGGAACCCGGGTTGACCGTGGCGCCGTGCGCGGAGACGGGGTTTGTCAGCGCGGTGGTGAGCAGCAACAGGGCGACGGCCGCGACGGCCAGCAGCCAGGCAGCGCGTGGTGTTCTGAGTACGTTCGACATGGAGCTCCCCAAGGGAATCGTCAGTTCGCGAAAGCGCCCGGACACTCGGGAGTTGCCTCTCCCGTGGTCGATCTGCGTTGCCCCTGTGGTGTTGGCTCCGAGGGAAGCGTGCCACGGGGTATCGGCGTACGTCAACGCGAGAAGGGCTCTCCGGAGCGGGCCTCCGGCACCACCACCAGCCAGGTGCCGGCACCCCGCCGGGCTACCGGGTGCCGCTGTCTTACCTTCCGGCTGGCGTCGCCGGGCCGTCCGTTCGGCTCGTCCGCCCGGCTCGTCCGCTGAGCCGGGCGGGGCCGCGCCAGAGGGAGTGTGGCGCGGCCCCGGCCGGGGTCAGGAGGTGGCGGTGCAGGTCACCGTCGGTGTGTTCGTGCTGCTGCCGGAGGCCAGGAAGCCGAAGCTGGTGCTGGCGCCGGCACTGAGGTTGCCGTTGTAGCTGACGTTGGTGGCGGTGACGGTGGAGCCGCTGGAGGTGACGGTGGCGTTCCAGGCCTGGTTGACCTGTTGTCCGCTGCCGTTGGTCCAGTTCACCCGCCAGCCGCGGATGGCGGCGTTGCCGGCGGTCACCTGGACCTCGCCCTGGAAGCCGCCGGACCAGGTCGAGGTGACCCGGTACGTCGCCGAGCAGGCACCCGCCGGTGGCGGGTTGGTGGTCGGCGGCGGCGTGGTCGGCGGCGACGTGGTCGGCGGGGGCGTGGTGGGCGGCGGCGTGGTGGGCGGCGGCGTGGTGGGCGGAGGGTTGGATCCGCCACCGAACTGCACGTCGCTACAGATGTAGTACGACTGGTCGGAGTGGCTGGCCTGCCAGATCGTGTAGATGACGTGCCGGCCGGTGCGGCCCGGAGCGTTGACCGGGATCTCGATGGAGACCCCACCGGGCTCCTGCTGCCACTGGGAGGCCGGCGTGTTGCCGATCTGACCGACCAGTTCCAGGTGCGACCAGGCCAGCGGCGTGTTCAACGCGTCGTAGCCCTGCCGGGTGGCGTACACCCGGATGTAGTCGGCGCCGTGACTGGCCTGGTCGTAGAACTTCAGCCGGAAGTTGTTGCCGACCGAGGTGGTCCGCCAGGCACCCGGCACGTCCATCGCCCGGTAGCGCCCGTTCTCGGTGCGCCCGCCGGAGCAGAGCTGGCCGTCCGGGATGGCGGCCTGGTGGTTGCCGGCCACGCCCTCGCGGTAGAGGCCGTTCCAGTTCCACATGGCGTTGGTGTCGGTCTGCCAGGCCTGCCAACACATCGGGTCCTCGGTGGCCATCCGCGGGTTCTGGAAGTCGCCACCCCAGCGTTGCCAGCAGCCGTAGTTGCGGGAGATGGGGTTGGCCACCGAGCCGTGCGCGGAGGCGGACTGCACAAATGCCGTGGAGAGCAGCAGCGTGGCAACGGCCGCGACGGCCAGCAGCCACAGTGCCCGCGATGATCTGAGCGAATTGGACATGGAGCCCCCAGGGGGAGTCGTCGGATCTCGACATCGCCCGGACGCTCGGGAGTTGCCCTCTCCCGTGCCGTCAGTGTGGCCCTCGTGCGCTGACTCGGAAGGATGGCACGATCGATCGTCACCCGTCAATGAGGAAAGCGATTTCCAGCACCGGGTGCGAGGCGTCGTCGAAACGCTTCCACCACCGGGTTCGGGTGGCTCACCACTTCCGGCGCATCGGTGTGTGGGGGATGCCGTCCTCGACGTACTCCGGCCCGCTGACCGTGAAGCCGTGCCGGGTGTAGAAGTCGACCAGATGTGACTGCGCGTCCAACACGCACGGCCGGTCACCGATCTCCGCGAGTGCCGCCGTCATCAGCCGGCCCGCGTGCCCGGCACCCCGGGCCGTCGGGGCCACCACCACCCGCCCGATCCTGGCCACCCCGCCGGGGTCGGCCAGAATTCGCAGGTACGCCACCGGAGCGCCGTCGCGTGCCAGCCACAGATGCCGGGTGCCGGGCTCGACGTCGCGCCCGTCGATCTCCGGGTACGCGCACTCCTGCTCGACCACGAAGACGTCGACGCGGAGCCGCACCAGATCGTGGAAGGTGCGGGCGTCCAACTCGGCGAAACTGGCGCTGTGCAGCTGCGTGTCAGACATCCCGCCAGGCTAGTGCTGTCGTCACCGGACGTCGGCGTGGAGGTGCCCCTGGCCTGGCTCAGCCTGCCCTGCAGGTTGCGCCGCCTGGCTTCGTACGCGTTTGCCGGCATGCGCGCGGAACCGGATTACGGATCTTGGACATTTTCCGTTCTTCGCGAACGGAAAATGTCCAAGGTCTACCTTGGCGTCTTCGTTTCTCGGGCGGGATTTCCCATGGTGCTCGGTCGCTGCGGATGATCGGTCGACGGCCGTCAGGCGGGACGCGCGCCCACCGCGTCGCGGATCTCGGCCCCCTGCTCCGTCTCCACCGCCCGAGCGCAGTGACCGCAGCAGAAGAACCGGCCGGAGACCTCGACCCCGTGGCCGGAGATCTTGATGCCGCAGTGCTCGCAGATCGGCGCCAGCCGGTGGATCGCGCACTCGAAACTGTCGAAGGTGTGTACGTCGCCGCTGACCGTACGCACCTCGAACGCCAGCCAGTAGTCGTTGCCGCAGACCTCGCAGGTAGCCACGCCCCGTACCTCCATCAGTAGACCTTTTGTCCCATCTTGCGGCATGACCTCCGGCGGCTCTGCTTTTATCGACAGTGGTCTTTACTGTTAACAAGGTTTAAATTATGTTGGTGGCACCTCACCAGGCATCACGCCGACAAGGAGCTGCCGCCATGCGCCGAAGAATCACCCTTCCGCTCGTCGCGACGGGCGCCATGGTCTCCACCCTGGCCGTCGCCACCCCCGCTCAGGCCCACGGCTACGTCTCGTCGCCGCCAAGCCGCCAGGCACTCTGCGCCCAGAACCGGGTGCCCGACTGCGGGCAGATCAGGTGGGAGCCACAGAGCGTCGAAGGCCCCAAGGGGCTACGCAACTGCCACGCGAACATCTCGCACTTCGCCGTCCTCAACGACGACAACCGTGGCTGGCCGGCCACCTCGGTCGGCACCACTGTGACGTTCACCTGGGTCAACACGGCCATGCACGCCACCCGCGACTGGGAGTACTTCATCGGCAACACCCGGGTCGCAGTCTTCTCCGGCGGCGGACGCCAGCCCGGCGCGACCGTCTCGCACACCGTCAACCTGTCCGGCTATCAGGGTCGACAGAAGCTCCTGGCGGTGTGGAACATCTCCGACACCGCAAACGCCTTCTACTCCTGCGTGGACCTCCAGATCGGCGGTGGCGGCGGCAATCCCACGCCCAGCCCCACCACCAACCCGCCCGCCCCGTCGCCCACCCCGACGGTCGCCCCGACCACCAACCCGCCGACGGGCGGCACCTGGGCGGCCGGTCGGGCGTACTCCGTCGGGGACCAGGTCACCTACGGTGGCCGGACCTACCGCTGCCGGCAGGCGCACACCGCCATCGCCGGCTGGGAACCGCCGAACGTGCCGGCGCTGTGGAGTCAGCTCTGACCAACGGGAGGTGCGGCTGGAGCTGGCCGCACCTCCCGCCCGCCGTACCGTCGCACCCGCCCGCCGTGCTGTGGGCGGAAGCTGGTGTGCGGTCGGCCGGAGCCGCCGTGCTGTCGGCCGGAGCTGCCGTGTCGCGGGCCGGAGCCGGCGTGCTGGGGACCCGAGTCGCCGTGTCGTCGGCCCGGCCGTCCGAAGGGCGCGCGGTGGCGGGGGTACGGCGTGCCGCGCTGCGTGTGCTGCCGCTGCACCTGATCGCGGTGCTGCTGGTTGCCGGGTGCGGCGGCTCGCCCGCGCCGTCCGGGCAGCCCGCGCCCGGCGACGCCACGCCGCCGGTGGCCGCGACCCCCGCCGGGACGCCTGGTGCCACCAGCGAGATGACCGGTATCGACCTGTTGTTCCTGTCGATGATGGCCGGGCACACCGAGCAGACCCTCCAGATCGTCGGGCTCGTCCGGGACCGACTGACCGACAGCGAACTGCGCACCCTTGTCGCAGCCGTCGAGGCCACCGAGTCCGACGAACTGGCCACCGCACGCGGCTGGCTGGCAGCGGCCGGGCGCAGTGCCCGCGCCGACGACCACGCCGGGCACGGCACCGGACCCGAGCAGCTGGCGCGGCTGCGCGACGCCCCGGACACCGAGGTCGACAAGGTGCTGATCGAGGTGCTCAGCGCGCACCAGCAGGCCGCGGCCGACCTGGCCCGGGCACATCAGGCGGCGGGCACCGACGCACGGGTACTCGACCTGGCCCGCCGCGTCGAGCAGTCGCGTACCGCTCAGGTCGCGCTGATGGCCGGCCGGCCGGGGTGACCAGGGTCAGACGTCGGTCGGGTCCAGGCGGATGGAGAGCGAGTTCACGCAGTGCCGGGTGTCCTTCGGGGTGAAGCCCTCGCCCCGGAATACGTGACCGAGGTGACTGTCGCAGCGGGCGCAGCGGATCTCGGTGCGACTCATGCCGAGGGAATTGTCCTCGATCTCCTTGATCGCGCCCGGGATCGCGTCGTCGAAGCTCGGCCAGCCGCAGTGCGAGTCGAACTTGGTGTCGCTCGGGTACAGCTCGGCGCCGCAGGCCCGGCACCGGTACATGCCGGGCGTCTTGGTGTCGACGTACTCGCCGGTCCAGGCCGGCTCGGTGCCATGCTCGCGCAACACCCGGAACTCGGCGGGGCTGAGCCGGACCCGCCACTCGTCCTCGGTGCGGGGCAGTTCGCTGTCGGGAAGAGTCACAGGTCAACGGTACGCCGAAGGTCGGACCCATCGCATATGGTCGCGCAATGGGTGGCACGAAGGCTGCGGCCGAGCAGATCGAGGTGGCCGGGCAGAGCGTACGACTGTCGAGTCCCGACCGGGTGATCTTCCCGGAGCGGGGCTTCACCAAGGCCGACGTCTTCCACTACTACGTAAGCGTCGGCGACGGCATCATGCGCGCGCTGGGCGACCGACCCACCACGTTGCAACGCTTCCCCGACGGCATCGAGGGGGAGATGTTCTTCCAGAAGCGGGTGCCGACCCGGGGCGTGCCGCCCTGGGTGCGTACCGCCGAGATCAGCTTCCCCAGCGGTCGCAAGGCCGCGGAGCTGTGCCCGGCGGACCTGGCCCACGTGGCCTGGGCTGCGCAGATGGGCACTGTGGTGTTCCACCCGTGGCCGGTCCGGTCCGCCGACGTCGACCAGCCCGACGAGTTGCGGGTCGACCTCGATCCGCAGCCCGGCACCGACTTCGCCCACGCCGCGACGGCCGCCGCCGAGCTGCGGGCGATCCTCGACGAGTTGGGCGTGCCGGGCTGGCCGAAGACCTCCGGCGGCCGGGGCGTGCACGTCTACCTGCGCATCCAGCCGCGCTGGACGTTCGTCGAGGTACGCCGGGCCACCATCGCGCTGGCCCGGGAGCTGGCCCGCCGCCGGCCCGACCTGGTCACCACCGCCTGGTGGAAGGAGGAACGCGGCGAGCGGGTCTTCGTGGACTACAACCAGATGGCGCGGGATCGCACCATCGCCTGCGCGTACTCGTTGCGGGCTAACGCCCGGGCGACCGTCTCCACCCCGGTCACCTGGGACGAGCTGCCCGACGTCGAGCCGGACGATTTCGACCTGCGTACGGTGCCGGAACGGTTGGCCCAGCGCGGCGACCCGCACGCCGGCATCGACGACGCCGCGTGGGACATCACGCCGCTGCTCGAATGGGCCGAGCGGGACGCCGCCGCCGGCGAGGGCGACCTGCCCTACCCGCCCGACCACCCGAAGATGCCCGGCGAGCCGAAGAGAGTTCAACCCAGCCGCGCGAGGCCATCTACCAGCTAGAACGTTCATCCGTCGAGCGTGGACAGGGGTAGCATAACGCTGACTCGCCAGATAATCTACCCGGCATGCCGCCCGAGATCCCCGACCTCGCCGCCTCGTTCCGGCGATCGTTGCGCGCCGCCGGTAAGGCCGAGCGCACCCAGATCCTCTACGGCCAGTCGATCCGGTTCTTCTGCGACTGGCTCACCGCCCAGGGACGACCGACCACCCTGGACCAGCTCAACCGGCACGCCCTGTCGGCGTGGCTGGCCGACCTCGCCGACCGCGTCGACATCGAGACCGTGCGGACCCGGCTGCGCGGGATGCGCCGGTTCTGCCGGTGGCTGGTCGCCGAGGGCGAGCTCGACAAGGCACCCACCGAGGGCGTCGAGATGCCGGCCCGGTCGGAGAAGCCCGTGCGGGTGCTCACCGATGACGAGCTGGCCCGGATTCTCAAGGCGTGCCAGGTGCCACGCGGCAAGGCCGGCCAGTACGACCGGCGCATCTTCGACGGCCGCCGCGACGAGGTGCTGGTGCGGCTGCTCGCCGACTGCGGGCTGCGCGTGTCGGAGCTGGTGGGGCTGGAGCACCCCGAGCACGTCGACCTGCAACAGGAGCTGGTGTACGTGGTCGGGAAGGGCAACCGGCCGCGGGTGGTGCCGTTCGGCGCCCGGACCGGGCAGGCCATCGACCGATACCTGCGGACCCGCAACGCGCACCCGTACGCGACCCGTACGCCCCGGCTGCTGCTCGGCGAGCGCGGGCCGATGTCGGCCGATGGGGTGCGCTGGCGGCTGGAGGTGCTCGGCCAGGCCGCCGAGGTGCCCGACCTGCACCCGCACGCGTTTCGGCACACGTTCGCTCACCGGTGGCTCGCCGAGGGCGGCCAGGAGCGTGACTTGATGCAGCTCGCCGGGTGGCGGTCCGACGCCATGCTGTCGGTCTACGCCCGGTCGACGGCGGTGGAACGGGCGCGCGGTGCTCACCGCAAGATGGCGCTCGGTGACCGGCTCTGAGTGCTGTCCCGGATTGTCGAGCGTTTACGCCTGGGGATCACGGACAGTTATGTCCGATTCGACGTGGAAGAGTCACCGCTGTGGCGCAGGTCACAGGATGGTTTCGGGCTTCCGATCACTCCACGTCGCTGACCTGCGGCGTTCGGCTGACCCGACTGCACTACGCCGCACCGTGCGCCCGATCTTCAGTCGCTACGCGCATCGAATCCACGTCTAGCGTTACCGCAGGTCGCAGTCACAGTTGAGAGACCCCGGCGGTGTGCCATACGGTGCTGTCCACCGGCACACCGCCGAGATCACTACATGGATGTAAGCCCCCAACCCGAGCACCAACTCGGACGGGAACCGAGCACCAACGGCCGGGCAGCCGGAGGCGCTCACGCCACAACTTAACGACGCACAGCGCATGTTGCCAACGGGCAACGTGCCAGCAGTGGCCAGCCCCGACCAATCGGCGGGGCGTCGGCTGCTACCCAGCGTCACCGTGGACCCGTTCGTGAAACTCGGGGTGGGGCGAGTCGAGAGGACTCCCCCGAATGGCATCAGCACACCCCACCGAGCGATCCCAGATCGCCGCCCTCGCCGCCCACATCAAGTGGGCCGGCTGCGACGACCGCGCCGCGGCCACCGCCGCCGCCCGTAGCGCCTTCAACGAGCGTTTCGAGAAGCAGGTCGACCCCGACGGGAAGCTGCCACCGGCCGAACGTGCGAAGCGTGCCGAGTCCGCCCGCAAGGCGTACTTCGCTCGGCTCGCGTTGAAGTCGGCGCAGACCCGGCGGGCGAGGGCGGCACGGAAGGCTGCCGAGAGCAGCGACCAGGCGGAAGCCGTCGCCTGATGTCCGCCAACGACGGAGGCCGCCCCACCGGGAACGGGGCGGCCTCGCAGATGACGGCCGGCGAGGACGTCGCACAGATGCTACCGCCGACCTACCCGCGCGGGGGAGACCCGCGTCGCCGAGCTCAGCTACGCGAGCGCCTCTACCACCACCGCCGCGCCGTGCTGACCCTCGACCGGCACCTGGCCGTCGACAAGCCGCCGGCCGTCGACTGCGCCGTCCGGCACGACGGGGAACACGACTGGTGGGGCCCGTGCACCGGTCTCAACCTCACCGTGGCCGAGCGGGAAGCCGCCGGCGCACGGCACCCGTGGAGGTTGGCAGCGTGACCGACCAGCCGTACCAGCTGCTACCCCCGCTCACCGCCGACGAGTACACCGCCCTGCGGGCCGACATCGAGGCCCACGGCATCCGGGTGCCCGTCGACGTCGACGAGCACGGCCAGGTCCTCGACGGCCACCACCGCCAGCAGATCGCCGAGGACCTCGGCATCGACTGCCCGACCCGCGTGGTGGCCGGGCTGACCGAGGAAGAGAAACGGCACCACGCGGTCGCGGTGAACGCGCACCGCAGGATGCTCACCCGGGCGCAGCGTCGCGCGCTGGTGGTCGCCGAGCTGGAGCGTGACCCGTCGCGGTCAGATCGGGCGATCGGTCGAGTGTGCGGCGTCGACCACAAGACGGTCGGGGCGATCCGCCGGGGCGGGTGGGGAGTTCCCCACCCCGAGGTGCCCCAGCCGGAGACGGACCGGGCGACGCTGGCTCGGATCGAGGCCGGCATCGACGGGTCGCTCCGGACGCTCGACGGCCAGATCATCGTCATGCTGCTCGGCGGGAAGACGCCCGGCGAGGTGGTCGGCTGGCTGGCGACGCTCTGGCATCGGTTCGAGGTGGAGGCCGCCGGCCAGGGTGAGGAGTTCCTCGGTCCGGTGCGCAAGGTGCTCTACACCGATCGGGTCGGCGCGGTGCTCGAATGGCCGGGTGGCTGGTACGGCGAGGAATGCCGCCGGGAGCCCGACGAACTGCGCACCATCTACCTGACGACCACCGGCGGTGCCGCGTGACCGAGGTTGTCGAGTGGGAGGACGTCACGGTGGCCGTGCCCGGCTCGGTGCCGGTCGACGCCCTGCCCGGCCGTCGCGCCGAGGGCTGGCCGGAGGGCGTCACCACGGAGCGGCCCGTCGCTCCGGCCGTGAGCCGCGCCGAGGTGGAAGCCGAGACACCCGACCTGTTCCACCGCGGCGGGGCGTTCGTGCTCGACATCCCCGACACTCCGCCTGCGGTCTGGGGCGACGGGGAGCACGTCATCTGGGCCGAGGGTGAGGCGCTGATGATCGCCGCGCCGCAGGGCGTCGGTAAGACCACCTTGGCGATCCAGCTTGTCCGGGCGCGGCTCGGCCTGGCCGACCAGGTGCTCGGCCACACGGTGCGCCCGGGTGACGGTCGGGTGCTCTACCTCGCCATGGACCGGCCCGCGCAGTTCCAACGGGCCGCACGCCGGATCTTCCGGCCGCAGGACCGGGCGCTGCTCGACGAACGGCTGGCCATCTGGAAGGGCCCACCGCCGTACGACATGGCGCAGCGGCGCGACATCCTCGCCGTGATGGCGCAGAAGGCCAAGGCCGACACGGTGGTGGTGGACAGCATCAAGGACGCCGCGTTGGGCATCGCCGAGGACGCGGTCGGTGCCGGCTACAACCGGGCCAGGCAGCAGGCGTTGACCGAGGGCATCCAGGTGCTGGAGCTGCACCACACGATCAAGCGGGGCGCGAACGGGTCCGCTCCGGACGACCTGGCCGGCGTCTACGGCTCGACGTGGCTGACGTCGGGTGCCGGGTCGGTGGTGAGCCTGTGGGGCGAGGCCGGCGATCCGGTGGTGACGTGGCGGCACCTCAAGCAGCCGTCGCAGGAGGTCGGCCCGTTCCGGGTGGTGCACGACCACGAGCACGGCACCAGCACGGTGGAGGTGAACGTCGACCTGGTGGCGCTCGTGCGCCGTACCGGCGTGCAGGGCCTTACCGCGATGGAGTACGCCGTCGCGTTGTTCGAGCGTCCGAACCCGTCCCGGGCGCAGAAGGAGAAGGCCCGCCGGCTGCTGGAGAAGAAGGTCAACGCGGGTCACCTGAGCCGCACGGGTGGGGAGACGGGTGGGTCTCCAGCCCGCTACTACCTGGCTCTCTCCGAGGTGCACGAAGGGGTGCACGCCGCATGAACGGCTGTGCACGTCCACGGGGTGCATTCCAGGTGCACGCCCCGGATGAAACCGCAGGTCACAGGTGCACGCATAGGTACACGGGGGTGCACGCCCCTGAGGTGCACGCTCCCACCCCCCTCTTTAGAGGGGGTGGGAGTGCCTCGCCCCTCGAAATCGACTGGGACGCGCGGCTACGGGAGGCCGTCGCGGCGACCGTCGCTCGGCGGGAACGGCGACGCGACGAACGCCAGCAGCGCCAGGCCGCCCGGGATGCCGGGCTGGCACAACGACACCGGGAACGGCTCGCACGGGCCAGGAGGGACCGACCGTGAACGCGCCACAACGGGTCAAGGCCACCCGCCGCGCCGGGCAGACCACCGTGCCCGCTGGGGCCGTCTACGTCGGACGGGCCGGCTACGGGCTACGCGGCTCCCCGTACGCCAACCCGCACCGCGTCGGCAAACCCTGCCGGGTGCCCGACTGCGGCGGCACCACACACAACCTCACCGAGTCCCTGAGCCTCTACCGCCACCAGGTGCTGCCCGGCCTCGCCGACGCGGCACGCGCCGACCTGGCCGGCCGTGACCTGGCCTGCTGGTGCAAGCCCGAACAGCCCTGCCACGTCGACGACCTGATCGCCGTGGCCAACCGGAAGGAACCGACCGTGACCGTCAACCTCGATGTCGTCGAGCTGATCCTCGACTGCGCCAACCTCACCCCCGAGGCATTCACCAACCGGGAGCTGTGCCACCGCGACGGGCGGCCGTTCAGCGACGCCGAGCACGACCTCGTCAGTCGGGCGACCATGGCGGAACTCCAGGCCGCCCGCGACCACTCCGCCAAGCTCGCCGAGCACGCCCGCGAGCAACACGCCCTGGCCGACGAGCTGGCCACCCTCACCCGGCCGTACTTCGACCGGTTCGGCGACGGGGCCACCCTCGGCGACCTGCGACCCCTGATGACCCCGGACGACCGGGGCCGGTTCGACGACATCGTCAGCCGGATGAGCGCGCTGTGACGCAGCCACTGCCGCCGGCGTGCTGCCGGGAGGCCAACGAGCCGGACGGGTGCCCGCAGCACCGCCAGCAGCGGCGCGAGCTGAGGCACACGGGCATCCGCGTTCGATCCGGGGGCGGGCACCAGGTGGTGGGCGAGTCCGGCAAGGCGGCCGAGGCCAGCGGGCGGCCCGACGGTGGGGCGGCGACGTGAAAACTCCAGACCTGTACAGATGGCGAGCGAGGTAAGTGCATGGGGTCACCGGGACGTGCGCGGTCGTGACCGCGAACCCCCTATGGCCCGGGGGATAGGGGGTCTGAAATCACGGTGAGTAAGGCCCCTGTCACCCCAACGCGTAGCGGTGGACATCTTTCCGCGCGGCGCGCAGGAAAAACGATCAACAGGCAAGGAGGTACGGCCGTGGCTGACGACATCCTGAGGCGCGTCAACGAGCTGGTCGATTCGCTGGGCGAGTTGTCTCCCGAGCAGCAGGTACATGCCGCGACCGCCCGGCGGATCGCCGCGGTGATGGAGGGCGATGAGGCGCCGCTGTACGCGCTGGCGGGGTTGGCGCGGGAGCTGCGGAACGCGATCGCCGCGTTGTCGGGGGATCCGGTGCCGGTGGAGCCGGTCGCGTTGTCCGATGACGACCTGGACAGGTTGCTGCGGGGGGCGTGATGGGGCCGGTGGAGACTGCGACCCGGGCCCGGGTGCGCCGGGCGGTGCATCCGACCAATCCGGCGTGGGTGACGTTGGCTGACGCCGCGGTGCGGTTCGCGCGGCTGGTGGACGGCGGGGACACGCGCGAGATGGCGCGCCGTGAGTTGGCTCTGACGTTGTCGCACATGCGTACGTGCGGACCCGAGGCGGGCGTGATCGACGGTCTGACGGCCCGGCGTGCTGCGCGGCTGGTGGAGATGTACGAGCGAACCGCCGACCAGTTCCGGGGCGAGTGAGGATGGCCGCGCTCCCGTCGCGTGCCGCGTTGGTCGGCCAGGCCGTCGTCATCGACGCCGAGGTGGCCGCCCGGGTGCTGGCGGTCGCATTGCGTCAGGCAAGGCGCAGCGCGGCCCGTGACGGGGTGACGTTCGATCCGGCGTTGGCGGAGGTGCTGGCGGTCGCCGAGCAGGCGGAGCAGCTGATCGCGGCTCGCCGTTCCGTTGCCGGTACCGGCCCGGTTCCGCTGCTCGCGCGGCCCGGTTCCGCTGCTGGAGGCTCGGTGGCAGAGGTTGAAGGCGGCCCGGTCCTGGGGTCGGTCGAGGTGGCCCGGCTCGCCGGGACGTCGGACAGGGCGGTCAGGAAGGCCGCTCGGGCTGGCGCTCTGGCGGGCCGGATCACCGGGGGCCGATGGGTGTTCACCGGACCGGCGGTGGACCGGTGGATGAGCAGGAGGCGCGCGGGTGGCGGTGTTGACGAAACGGAAGCCGCAGGTCGAGCCGGTGGCGGTGGTGTCGCCGGACGAGCAGGCGTTGCGGGCACGGTTCGCCGAGGTTGAGCAGCAGCTGGCGGCGATCGAGGGCGAGTTGCGGCAGCAGGAGGCGGAGCGCGACGCGGCGGAGGCCATCGTCGAGTCGGTGCGGGCCCGCGCAGGTGGCTCGGTCGAGTTGTGGCGGAGCGAGGAGATGCTGCACGCGGCGCGGCGGCGGATCTCCGAGTTGCTCGGCCAGCGTGAGCCGCTGGCGGAGGAGCACCTGCGGCTGCGCGGCTACCTGCAACCGATCGACGCGGAGCGGGCGCAGCTGGACACGGTGCGGCGGGCACTGGCGGCGTGGGAGAAGTTGGCGGAGGTGCTGCCGCTGCTCGACCAGGTGGCGGCGGTGGTCGACGAGGCCGCGAAGCTGGGCGCGAACACGGGCGGGCAGTTCGCGGTGCCGTCGTCGTTGCAGCATCTGATGCGGCAGCTGGGTCCGAAGGCGACCGGCATGAGCCGGCATCAGGTCGTGAACGCGATCCGCACCCACCTGGACAGCAAGCGGGCGATCGTGGCCCGGCTCGGCGGTGACCGGTGAACCGGGCCGGCCGGCCGCATCCGGGGCCGGGCGCGACGCAGGTGATCGGCTACCTGAACGGCTCGACGTCGTTCTCGTCCGGCGCGGTGCCACGGTCGACGGGCCGGGTGTCGCCACGTGGCGCTCGGCAACTGCTGGACGCGTTGGATCCGAAGCGGCATGACCGTGACGTCGAGCTGATGCGGATGACGAGAGACCTGCGGTGGCGGCTGGCGCGGGCCAAGGAGCGCATCAGCGAGGAGACGTTGCGGCGCCGGGTGGCGGTGCTGCTGGTGAGGGAACTGATCGAGGGGGGCCGGTAGATGGGTCGCACGTCGTTGATGGAGCGCATCATCGCCAAGGGGCAGCTGGTGCCGCTGGTGTTCATGCAGGACGCGGTGGCGGCGTCGCAGACGGACACGCAGCTGCTGATCGCCGAGGTGGCGTCGGCGGCCAGCAACGCCGTGGACGGGTACGTGATGCCGTTCGAGGGCGAGATCGTGGCGGTGTCGACGCGGCTGTCGGCGGCAGCGACGGCGGGCACACTGACGGTCGGGGCGACGGTCGACGGCACGGAGGCCGCGGCGTCGGCGGTGGCGATGACCACCGGCCAGTCGGGGCGCACGAGGATCCCGCGCGGCACGGTGACGTTCCCGGCCGGCGCGCTGATCGGTGCGGAGATCACCACCAACGCGGGCTGGGACGGCACCTCGGCGGACCTGGCGGCCGTGGTGTGGGTGATCCTGCACATGGACGGCATCTGATGCCGGCGGCGATGTTCGAGGCGCTGCACGGCTACGAGGCGACCCGCGACGGGCGGCGCATCGGGCCGTGGCGGGCCGGTCAGCCGGTCACGCCGTTCCCGGGTGACCTGCCGTGGCTGGTGCGGGATGCGCCGGGCCTGTTCGACCTGGCGCGGCCGTTGACACCTGAGCGGGCCGCCGAGCTGGCGCAGCGCTTGGAGGACGCCGACGCGGAACGGGCCCGCCGTCAGCACGCCGTCGACACGGCGGTGCGCGGGCACGTCTTCCGGTGGGGCAACTGGTGCCCAGGGGCAGTGGCCCGCGACCCGCACGTCATGCTGGGCGGCCACCTGACGGCGGTGGAGGCGGGCGGCGGTTGGCGGGTGGCCTGTCCGGGCTGCGTGGACCGGCCGGCGCGTCCGGTGGAGGGCTGAGCGGTGGCGGTGGTGACGGATGCGGCGGCGTTGGCACTGCTGACCGCGCTGCTCGACGGCGATTTCGAGGCCGTGTACGCGATCACCAGCCGCGCCCACGAGACGGACCTGATTTTGTCGCTGATGGAGCTGACCATGCGGATGCTGGTCGAGATTTCCGGCACCAACGACGGGGCGGTGCTGGCGGCGGAACTGCGGGCCGCGCTGACTGACCGGGTGCCCGGTGTGCTCGCTGATCAAGGGGGTGTCGGGTGATGGGGCGAGAGCTTCCGGCGATCCGGTTCCGGTTCGCCGAGGTGGACCGGGAAGCCTACGGCGACGGGTGGCACGACTTCGACCAGGAGAAGCTCAACGGTCTGCGCGCCCGTGCGCTGATGGCCCTGGACGACGAGCTGCGGGCCGAGCTGGGGCTGAGTGTGGTGTCGGCGGTGGCGTCGATGCTGCGGGGCGAGATGGCCGGCACGGTGGGTGTGATGTGGCTGGCGTTGCACCTGGGCGGCAGTCCGGTGAAGCTGGCCGACTTCAACCCGCTGCCGATGCTCGCCGAGATGCAGCTCGGTGATCCGCCGGCCGAGGGCGGCGACCAGTGACCACGCGCAGCACCCGCGACATCCTGATCAACCTGTTGGGCCGGGAGACGGTCAGCCCGGCTTTCGACAAGGCAGGCCGGGCGGCGGACAAGTTCGGCGACCAGCTGGACGACACCGCCGACGACGCTCGCCGCCTGGATCGGGAGATCGAGGCCGCCGAGGGGTCGCTGCGGGATCTGGCCCGCCAGTACGCGCGCACGCAGGATGCTGCTGACCGCCTGGACCTGACGCGGGCGATGCGCAAGCAGCAGACCGAGGTGCGTCGGCTGACGAAGGTACGCGGGCTACTGCCGGACAACGTGGGCGCGCAGATGGGCGCGCAGCTGGCGTCCGATGTCGGGGTGTCGTTCGTGGGTCGGCTCGGTCCGGTCATGGCCCGGATGCCGATGGCGGGCCTCAACCCCGCCGTCGCGGCGATCGGTGCCCCGCTGGTGGCCGGGCTGGTCACGCTGGTCGGTGCGGGCCTCGGGTCGGCGATCGTCGGCGGGGTGGGCCTGGGCGGTGTGGCCGGTGGCCTGGCGGTAGCCGCGCGGGATCCGGCGGTGAAGGCGGCGGCCGGAGATCTGGCCGATGAGGTGGGCGGGGTGCTGGAGCGTTCCGCCGCGCCGATGGTGCCGGCGGCGTTGCGGGCCCTGGCCGAGCTGCGCACCGAGGCGAAGCGTTCCGAGCCGGAGATGACCCGGTTGTTCGCCGGTGCCGCGCGGCTGGTGCCGATCGTGACTGACGGCCTGGCCGACACCTGGCGGAACATTCTGCCCGGGCTGACCGACGCGGTGGAGAACGCCGGCCCGGCCGTGCACTCGCTGATGCGGGGCATCTCCGGCATCGGCAAGGCGATCGGTGACGGCCTCAGTGACCTGAGCCAGTACGCCGACGAAGGCGGCCGTGCCCTGTCAGTGCTGCTGACGCTGGTGGAGGGCGGCGTCCACACCCTGTTCGCGTTCCTCAAGGTGACCAGCGAGCTCTACTCGCAGGGTGAGATTCTCGGTGCGTTCCTGTCCGGCGACCTGGCGAAGGGGTTCGCGCTGATCGCCGACCGGGAGGCGAACGCGGCGGAGCGGGCGCAGCGGCTCTCCGAGGGACTCGACGGGGTCGGCGACTCGGCCGGCGGCGCCGCCCGCGAGTCGGCGAAGCTGCTCGACGTCCTCCAGGCCCTCAACGGCGTACAGCTCGACGTGAACGCCAGTGAGCGCGCTTTCCAGGCCGCCATCGACGACGCCCGGAAGGCTTTCCAGGGCAAGTCCCGTGACTTCGCCGGGGGCACCGAGCGGGGACGCGAGTACGGCGAGGCCCTCGACCGGATCGCCACCTCGGCGAAGACGTCCGCGCAGGCCATCTACGACCAGACGCAGTCGACGTCGGCGGCCACGGCGAAGATCAACGAAGGTCGGGAGGCCCTGTACAACCAGGCCAGGGCGTACGGGCGCACCGACGCCGAGGCCCGCGCGTACGTCAACAGCGTCCTGTCGATCCCGAAGCAGTGGGAGACCAGGCTCGACGCGAACACGGCGGCGGCGATCAAGAAGGTCCGCACCTACAAGGCGTGGCTGGAGAAGGTCAACCTCGACAAGACCTCGACGATCTACCAGCGACTGGTCAGGGAGCAGCACACGGCCAGGGGCGGACACCGCGAGTTCTCGCTCTCGCGGGGTGGCTACATCGACGCCGCCGGCCCGAAGGGTGTCGACTCGGTGCCGGCGGTCCTCGCCCCCGGTGAAGGTGTCCTGACGGCCGCCGAGGTGGATCGGCTCGGCGGCAAGGACGGGTTCGACCGGCTGCGCCAGGTGATCGCGTCTGGTGGCCGCTCGGCGGCCGGCGGAGCAGCTGCCGGTGGCGGCGGGATGGCGGCAGCGGCGACACCTCAGCAGGTGCACGTCGTGCTGGAGCTGCGCGCACCGCGCGGCAGCCTGGAGGCCGAACTGATCCGGATGCTGCGCCGGGAGGTACGCCTGATCGGCGGCGGCAACGTCCAGTTGACCCTGGGCTATTGAGCGGCGTGCCCACCGGTCCGGCGGGTCCACGGCCGGGCGGACCGCCCAAGCCGACCGGCCCTGCCGGCCCGTCACCAGGCGGTCCCCGCCGGCCCGACACCCGCTCACCGTCGAAACCGCCACCGCGACGGCGGCCCTGACAGGATCGGTCAACTCGTCCCGCACTTACCGATCACGCCTTCTATGCAGGGATGGCCTCGGACTGAGCAGCACGGATGACCGGCGGATACGGCAGCGTTGTCCGGGATATCTCGCCGTCGCTCGTCTTCTCCCACGCGGTGTTCGTGTGATCGATGAAGCAAGCAGTGACCGGCGCAGTGCCGGTCCTCGGCACCCACGGTCCGGGTACGTGGACCGCGCCCTTGTAGTCCTGCCGCACCGGTACGGCCTCGCCGGGCGCGATCAGCGGAATGGGTCTCAGAATGAGATAGCGGCCGTCCTCGGGAAGCTCCACAACCAGGGCCACATTGCGCAGGGGTGTCGCTCCGAAGTTGTTCAGGTTGACCACCACCCCGTTGATGTAGTCACCGCCCTGGCCGTACGTGCTGAATCGAGCCCGGGAGACGACGAGCGAGCGGGGCACGTCCAGTCGGGCCTCGTGTCGCTCCTCGGCCAGCAGACGCTCCGCCTCGGCCGCTCGCTGGCGTTCGTGCAGCAGCAGCATGGTGGCCGCGCCGGCTGCCGCCAAGCCGGCGATCACGCCGCCGATGCTTCCCCACGCCTGCATCCAGTCGGTGACCTTCGGGCGCTCCGGACCGGAATCGGGGGCGTTGGCCACCGCCCACGCCGCGATGCAGAACACCACGGCGACAACGAACAGGACAGCCGTGCCGCCCAACAGCAGAACCATCTTGCGGTCGATCTTCACCACGGCATCTTGCGCCGTACCGGGCGGATCGCGGTGTCGCCTCGCCGACACGGCCCGGCTCGCGTGCCGGCCGCTGTCGTGGCATCCCGGCGCGGAGTACCGTCGACTGTGGCGGCCCGCCGGTGTGGAGGCCGGCAGGTCGCCGCCCAGCCCTCCACCTGGGGAGACGATCGACCATGCCGACCATCGGCGAGCACCTCGCCCGCATCCGCCGCCAGTCCACACTCACGCAAGAGCAGCTCGCCGAGCGCGCCGGGGTGTCCGTGGAAACCATCCGCAAGCTGGAGAGCGGCGCCCGTGCCTCCGCCCGCATGGCGACGCTGCACGCCCTCGCCCGCGCCCTGGACGTGTCCACCACCGCGCTGCTCGGCGACACCTCGCAGGCCGCAGCCCGACGCGAGCCCGACCACCGGCCGCTGTCCCTGGCCGAGATCCGGCGCACCCTGACCCCCGCCCGTGGCCTGGTCGGAACGGTGGCCACTGCGCCGGACGGACCGCCGCCCACCCTGGACGCGGTCCGCCGCCGTCTGACTAACGCCGACGCGGCCTACCACCGGGGTGACTACGCGGCGGCACTGGCCGGGATGCCCGGCCTGCTCGACGACGCCCGGCACGCCGCCGACGCCAGCGCAGACCCGGCACGCCGCCGGGCACACGCGACGCTGGCGCAGGCCCGGTACCTGGCCACCGAGCTGCTGATTCAGCTACGCGCCGGGGATCTGGCGTACGCGGCTGTGGTCAGCGCGCTCGACGCCGCCGAGGCGGCCGGCGACCCGGTGCTCGGCGCGTCCACGGTCAAAGGCTCGTCGTGGCTGCTGCTGCGCCAGGGACGGCTGTCGGACGCGGAACGGGTGGCGGTGTCCAGCGCCGACGCGATCGAGCCGCGGCTACGGCAGGCCGAGCCAGCCGAGTTGGCCGTCTGGGGGTGGCTGCTGCTCGCCGCCGCCGCGGCTGCCGCCCGGGACAACCGACCGGACGACGCCACGACGCTGCTCGACGCAGCCGCAGCTGCGGCAGCCCGACTCGCGGACCGGCCCGTCAATGGCGGGCACCTGACCATCCTGGGCGGGTTCCGAACGGCCCGGGTCGACATGATGCGCGTCGAGGCGGCGGCCGTGGCTGGCGACCCGGTGCGGGTGCTCCAGCTGGCGGACCGGGTGCCCGTCGGGGAGACGGTGGCCACCTCGTGGCAGCGTCACCGCCTGGACGTCGCGTGGGCGTACGCCGAGCGGCGTCAGTACGCCGACGCCACCGGGGTGCTGTTGGACCTGCGGGACCGCGCTCCGGCGTGGCTGCGGCACCAGCGGTACGCCCGCGACATCGTGCAGCAGATCTCCGACGGGCGCCGTCGAGCGATGTCGGCCGAGCTGTCCGAACTGGCCGCGCTGGTCGGCTGCACGCCCTGACTGGCACACCACGTACCAGTTACCCCGCCGACCTGCGCGTCTGGTCGCCGGCGTCCCTGGTTGATCGTCGGTCCAACCGGGACGGTGAACGGGAGAGGCCGAGCGTGGTCCCCCTGCGCCAGGCCCTCGGCGGCGGCGGTGGTCCATCGCGTCCCACGTTGCAGGGCACCCGCCGCCGCCTTCCCCGACCCGGCGGAGGTGGTGGCGGTGGGCATGTGGCGCAGGTTCTGGCAACGGCTGCGACAGCGGCCCGTACCGCCGGGCACCGGACAACGCTGGCAGGACATCGAGCGGGACGCGGCCCGGCAACGTCTGCTCGACCAGGCGCGGCGTAACGCCCGGTGGCCGGCATGACGTATCGGATCGTGTCGTACCGCGACGCCATGGCCGCTGAGGCGGCCCGGATCGGCCGCGCCGTCGACGCCCTACCGGCCCGGCTCGGCGACCAGCACACGCCGCTACGGCCCGCCTGGACGTGCGGGACGTGCGAGCCCGGCACGCCGTGGCCGTGCTCCCCGGCGCGGGTCCGGTTGGCCGAGGCGTACGGCCGTGATCGGGTGGCCCTGTCGATGTACGTCGGGGCGCTGCTGACGACCGCTCTGGACGAGTTGCCGGCCGCTGATCCGGGGGAGCTGGTCACCCGATTCACCGCCTGGACGCGGTGCACCTGCTCCCCGTAGCGCGCTGAGGGCCCAGCCGGGGACAGATCCGGCTGGGCCCTCAAATCCGTATCCCGCTCACGGGTTTCAGCGCTGCTTACGGCCCGCCGCTGCGATCCGGCCGCCCAGCTCGACCAGGCAGATCGACGCGACGACCACCAGGCCGTCGACGGAGAACGGGATCAGGTACTGGCTGCCGCCGCTCTCCCCGTACTGGCTTGCCACGTCCGCCATGTGCCAGTAGCTGACCCACGCGGCGATGCCGGCGACCACCGCCGTGGCGAACCACCGAGCGACGGCCAGGTGCCGACGGTGCACTGGCACCCGGGAGATGAGTTCGATGGTGAGCAGCAGCGCCAGCGGCGACCACGCCGAGATGATCTGCGAGATCAGGTCGTCTCGGGCGTGGAGCACGTTCCCGGCGATCGACGCGGCCACGCCCAACGCGAGCACGCCGCGGACCGCCCACCGCACCCGCTTGAGCGACCGGAGTTCGGCCAGGGTGATGCGGTCGGGTCCGTCTGATGCGGGTGCATCAGTCGCCACGTCTCCAATTGGAGACACCACGTCGGCGGCCGTGCCCGGGTGTCCGTCGCCCGTGGCCTGCTGCTCCGGCTCGGCGCTGACCGCTACATTTGTAACGGTCGAGCCCGGGTCTGGTTCGGTGGAACCCATGGGTTCCGGAGCGACCGGTACGGCGTGCTCCCACGGGTCCGGCAACTGTCCCACCTGGGACACCTCGGCCAACTGTCCAGGCTCGGACAGTTCGCCAATTGGCGAACTGGTGTCTGGCATGCCAGACACGACGTCGGCCAGCAGGGCGGAGCGTAGGGCGGTCGCCTTCGGCGCACCGACCTTGAGCCGCTGCATGATCGCGTTGCGGGACGGCACCGAGCCCTGCTCGTCGGCCAGGGCGCGCGCCGCCGGCAACAGGTCGTCGACGCTGCGCGGGTGGGCGCTCGCGGGTGCCGTCACCGGTCGTCCCCGTTCTGCTCGGCGAGCCAGTTCTCGAGGCCGGCGACCAGCTGCGCGCCGTCGACCTCGGCCAGCGACGCAACGCCCGGCTCCGGTAGACCGTTCTCCCGGGCGATCTCGTCCAACAGGGTGTAATCCCCGTTCTCGGCGGCGTCGGCGGCCCGCGCGAGCCGCGTGATCTGCTCGTCACGCGCCCGGGTGCGCTCCAGGCCGTCGACGTAGCCGGCCGCGTAGCCGGAGTCATAGGCGGCGTTGGTCTGCCGTCGCACGTTGGCCCGACGGCGCGCGCCACCACCGGGCCGTCGGGTCGCCTCCGGCCGCCACCACCGGTCCGGGCGGCTCATCGGGCACCACCCAGGGTGCCGGTGGGGAAGATGTGCACCTCGCCGCAGGTGCGCTGCACGTCGGGTGCCATGCCGACCTTGTGGGCGGTCAGGTTCGCCACCCAGACGGCCGTCACGGTGTCGATGCTGTGCCGGTCGCAGGCGTACACCGAGGCGTCGAGCGAGCCGTACAGGTCACCGGGGGCGGAGCTGTAGACCTCCAGGCGGACGGTGGCGGGGGCGGTGCACTCGGGCAGCTTGAACGGCGGTTCGGCCGAGGTGGTGTCTGGCACGCCAGACACGGGAGCGGTCAGGGTGCGGACCTCGGTCGGGTCGGTGAAGTCCATGCCGTCGCCGCAGCGCTTCACCTCGGTGCCGCCGGCCAGGCGGCGGGTAGCGAACCCGGCCGCCTCCAACACGGTGACGGTCTGGGCGGCGTGGTCGGGGCAGACGTAGACGGACGCGTCGAGCGTGCCGCACGGGTTGCCGTCGAGCGTGCCGTACGCCTCGACGCGGATCGTGGCGGGCCGTCCGCAGACGGGCAGGGTCGGTAGGGTGCTCATGGGCGGGACTCCGATTCCCGTCAAGGCCCCGGATCACAGGTGTTGGCGCACCTGCCGGGGCCGTCCTATTGGTCAGCGCCGCCGGTGACGGGCGGCAGTGATGAGTGCCTGCGGGATCCACACGGCGGCCAGAGCGAGAATGACCGCACCGCGCGGATCCCAGGTGGCATCGAGAGCGGCGGCCAGGCCGAGCACGACCGCGACGCCAGCGACGACCGCCACCGCCAGGGCCACGCCCAAGCGAGCGATCGGCCGAGAAACCCGGGTGATCGGGTGCGACATGACGCCTCCAGACGAGCGCGAATCCGCCGGATAACCTCCGTGTCTACGCTCGTCTGCGACCTGCGTTTTTGCTGGTGAAGCACACCGCTAAGGGGCGGACTCCCCGAAGATGCCCGGCGAGCCGAAACGCGTGCAGCCGTCCAAGGACCGCGACCGCCCCCGCTGACCGTCACCGGCGAGTGTCGCCCGCCTCCACCACGGTCTTGGCGGTCAGCAGGTCCGCGCCGGTGATCTTCCGGTACTCCGCGATCGCCTTGATCTTGTTACCGCGGGCGAGGTGCTCCCGGACGACCGGGGGCAGCGGGTCGGTGTCGGCGACGCCGAGGTGATCCATCACCAGGGTCAGCCGCCGCTCCAGCTCGGTCAGCCGGTATGCGGTGCGGGCCACCTCGCGACGGCTCGGCGCCTGAGCGAGCAGAAGGCCGACGACCAGAGCGAGGAGTGTGGCCAGAAAGATCTCCATGCCGGTGATCGAACCAGCCCCGCGCTACGGCGGGCAACGCGCCCGCGCCGATCGAGCGTCAGCTCGGGGTGCCACCCTTCACACCGTTCACGAAGGAGCGCCACTGGCAGGCGTCGAACCGCAGCACCGGCCCGGCAACGTCCTTGCTGTCCCGCACCCCGACGACGTCGGCCAGGTTGTCGGCCACCTCGACGCACTCGCCCTCCCCGCTCCGGCTGCTCTTGCGCCACCGGGCGTTGGTCAAGTCATTCATCGAAGGTCTCCTTGATAACCGTCCCGATCAGATCTTCAGACTCGCGCACGCCCAGCGAAAGGTCCAGAAGGGTGGACCAGGCGTCAGCGTAAGCCGCCACTTCTGTCGGCTTGTCCAGGTAAAGGCTGCCGGTCAGCGATTCGCTGTAGACGGTCGACGGCTCTGCGGGCCGCGTGCCGACCGCCGGAAAGTCCAGCATGATGAACGACCCGGCAACGGATGCCGCGTGGGGGCCGCTGCCCAGCGGCAGCACCCGGACCGAGATGCTCGGTCGCTGTGCGGCGTTCACCAGGTGTGCGAATTGGCTGCGCCAGGCGTCCAGGTCGGTAATGGGGCGGCGGATCACGGCCTCGTCGATGATGGCTTCGAAGCTGGGAGCCTTTGGGCTGCGGCGAGCGAGCAGCTTCTGACGCTCCATGCGTAGTGCGACCTTCTGCGCAACCTCATCCTGGCTCCGGCCAGCCTTGGCGCTGAAGATGACCGCAGCGTATTCGGCGGTCTGGAGCAACCCAGGGATCAGCGTCGGCTCGTACTGACGCACGCGGCGGGCCGCCGCCTCCAGCCCGACGTACAACTCGAACCACGCCGGGATGGCCTCACCGTAGGCGTGCCACCAACCCCGACTCTTGCTTTCCCGGGCCAGACTGACCATGACCTCGGTCAGCTCGCCGGAGGTGCCGTAGTGCTGGCACATCAGCGTCACATCGTGGGTACGCAGAGAGGTCTGTCCGCTCTCCAAGCGATACATCTTGGCGCGCGACCATTCGAGGGCCTCGGCGGCAGCCTCCAGGTTGATGCCGGCTTCCTCTCTGGCCTGGCGCAACAACCTGCCCAGTTGCCGCCGTGGCACCGAAGACCCAACGTCGCTCATGTCACCCCGTCTCACATCGGTGCAGCCAGTGTCTCGTTTGGAACAGCATCGAGGCCCAGACGACACACCGTAAATATCTTTCCCCGAATCTCCGAATGAGACGCTGCAGATTGGCGAAGCGCGGGCCGATGGTGGCGGGCATCGGCAATATCGGTGCGTGTTCGCGGGAGGCTCGTGGTGGCTCGGTGGAAATGGTTTCAACGGCAGGACGAACCGATCGACGTGGTGCAACGGTCCGCGTACCACGAGCGAGCCGGTGCGTACCGTGCTGATCAACCCGGACGTAACGCCCCGACGGCGGGCCAGCCGCGGCAGCGGCCGTTGCTGCGGCTGGCCAGGCTGTGGCGGTCCCGCCACGCCGTGCGGCGATGCCACCGGCGGAGCTACCGGTGAGCGCGGAGCAGGGGATCGGGTCCGTCGAGGTGGCGGACCTGCCCGAGATCGAGGTCGACAGCAAGCCGGAACTGCTGGTGCTCGTGGCGGAGAACGACATTCCGATCGGCTGGGCGGTCGTCCTGCCCGAGGGAGACTTCTGGCTGATCCGGAAGTCCACCCGATCCTTGACCCACGGGTCGAGTCTGGCGACGCTGACGACCTTCTGGGCCACAATCCTCGGCTGCGACGTGGGGCGACCCCGGCTGGCCGGGCCTCCGCCCGCGGGTGTCAGAGACTGAGCTTCATGCCCTCGTGGCTGGCGACGAAGCCGAGACCGAGATAGAAGCGGTGCGCGTCGTGGCGGCTCTTGTCGGTGGTGAGCTGCACCAGGCCACAGCCGCGCCGCCGCGCCTGGGCGATCGCCCAGGTCATCATCTGCCGGCCCAGGCCCCGTCCGCGCTGGTCCGAGCGGACCCGGACCGATTCGATCAACTGTCGCTCGGTGCCGTGCCGGCCGAGCCCGGGGATGTAGGTGAGCTGCATGCAGCCGAGCAGCTCACCCCCCGCCTCGGCGACGACGAGCTGGTTACGCGGGTCGGCGGTGATCTCCGCGAACGCCTTCTCGTACGTGGCGTCGACCTCGCCGACGTCACGGGTACGCCCCAGCATGTCGTCGGCGAGCAGGTCGAGGATGGCCGGCAGGTCGGCCCGGACCGCCTCACGGAAGATCACCTCACTCATCCCGCGAGCGTCCCACAACGGCGCGCCCCGATGTGCGGCAGAGCACCGTCAACTGTCGCTGTACCGGCTGACGCGTTCGAGTACCGCCAAGGCTGCGCCGACGGAGGCGCATGCGGCCGGGATGGGTGGCAGATGTTCCGGCGGGCCGGCCTCGGTGAGCGGAGCCTCGAAGAAGCCGCCGCCGCCGTCGACCCGATCACCCACGACGATCTCCCCGACGTCAGGCACGCGTACGCCCACCCGGCCATTCGGAAGCAACGTGGTGCCCGGCGGCCAGACCACCACTGCGGCCCCTGCTTCGTCCCACAGGGTCAGGCAGCCGCCATCACCGACGGCCACTCGACCGTGCATCGCCGCGAGAAAGTCGTACGTCGCACCGGCGACCAGGGTCCGGTAACCGTCACCGTCCAGCACCCGGCCGCCCCCGACCGCCGGGGCAGGCGTCGGTTCCGGCGCCCGCCCCGGCGAGATACCAGGGGCCTTCTCGGTGCTGGTAGGTGTCCGAGGGCCACCGGTGCAGCCGGTCAGTGCCAGCAACAGCCCGGCAGCAACGACATCGATCCTTAGCACCGACCCATTAGATCCGTAATGTCCACGTCTATCCCTTAGCGACATGCCGGTCGGTGGCGTGGTCTCTGCGCCGATGGCCCCGGGTAGGTGGCAACCGTTCGGCTCAGGTCTTCAGTGGCAGTGGTGCTGGTCCGACTGGACGGGCGTGGCGCCGGGGCGGGTCCACTGGGCCACCGGGCGGCCGTCCTTGCGCCACCAGCTGTACGTTGGGTCGGCCTGCGGCCAGCCGTCGGGGGAGTCCTCCCAGGCTTCCTGTCGTCCGTACGCCGTCATGTCGAGCAGCTGGAGCGAGCCCATGATCGCCTCGACGCCGCGTCCGGTCGTCTCGTAGGTGAGGAACACCCGGTCACCCCGGCGCAGGTAGCAGGCGATGACGCCGCCGCCGGCGACGGCGGGATCCTCGATGCCGTACGTCGAGTACCACGGGTGGAGGTAGCCCATGAACTCGCGGAACGGTGCGATCTCCTCGTACGGTCCCTCCGCGAAGACCGCGAACCTGATGCCCCGTGCCTCCAGGTAGCTAGCCTCGTGGAAGTTCCAGATGCTGATGGTGCAGCCTTCGCACTGCTCCTCGAACGGCTTGCCGAGGTGCCACATGTGCTTGTAGACCACGAGCTGGTCACGCCCGTCGAAGAGGTCGAGCAACGAAACCGGGCCCTGCTCGCCGACCAGCTTGACCGGGTTGACCTCGGTCATCGGGAGGCGACGGCGAGCGGCGGCGATGGCATCACCCGCCCGGGTGTGCTCCTTCTCCCGTACGAGCAGTGCGTTTCGCTCCCGAAGCCAGGTGTCGCGGTCGACCACCGGAGGCGCTGGCGATGTGTCCATACTCTGCATGCCGCTACTATAAACATAGCGTCCACTCGTGTGAAAGAAGTTGATCAGGTTTGCCTGCCAAGTTGACCTACGCGCACCACGGCGACGCCTGCCGGGCTGCCAACGCCCTCGACCTGGTGGGTGACAGGTGGACGCTCATCGTCGTCCGCGAACTGCTCCTCGGTCCCAAACGCTTCGCCGACCTTCAGGACGCCGTTCGCGGTATCACCCCGGCCGTCCTCAGTGACCGGCTCAGATCCCTGCGACAGGCCGGCATCGTCGACCAGGTGACGCTTACCGACCTGGCGCGCACCCGCGCGTACGCCGTCACCGAGTGGGGCCGTGGCCTGGAGTCGGTCCTCGCGTCCCTGGGCCGCTGGTACTCCTCCGGACCGGACCCCCGCACCAGCGGTGGCATGACCCCCGACGCCATGGTCCTCGCCATGCGCACCATGGCACCCCCCGTCCCCGAGGGCCTGCCGCCGACCGCCCTGCGCCTCTACGACACCCGCCAACCCGACCCGCCCGTACGCGAATATCGGCTGGCCGCCCTTAACGGGCTGCTGGACGTCCGGCCCGGTGCCGCCGTCGACCCGGTGGCGACCGTGACCGCCGACTCGACGGCCTGGAGCGAGGTGCTCTTCGACGGCCTGCCGCTCACCGGCGCCGAGCGCGCCGGCACCGTACGCATCGAGGGCGACCGCGACATCGTCACCGACGTTGTGCGGCGCTACCTCGCTGTCGCAGTCTGATCGTGAGACGCTACGGCGACCTGCTCGTTGCAACACGTCGGATGGATGCGGGGACGGCACTTGAAGCCTCACGAATGATCTTCATGTGAACGTGCTTGACTATTCAAGCTGGACGGTTATGGCGGTCCTTATGCCGGCATTCAAAAGAGCATCACGTAGCGGTCGATTTTCCGTCGGATCCGGTGACTTGCTGCTTGATTTCTGTCGGAGGTTGGGCGGTAATTTGCCCCTACTCAGGTCCATTCTGAGGTCGAACATTTCGGCGTTTGTGGGCGCGAGTTTCGACAACGAGGGGAAGGGTGGCACCGTAGAGCTGCTCTCTTCGTATGTGGCTCGTGCCCTCCTTCGCGAGGTTTCTCGCGAGGGGTCTGACTTCCTCATTGGTGAGCAGCCTGCGGTGTTGCCCGGCTGGACGGCAGGGGCCGTGCAGGTCCTGGCCAATGCGCGATCGATGTCTGTGGAGCGGGGACTTCCGTGGGTCGGCGACCGTGAAGTGCTACTTGCGCTTCTCGCGAGCGAGGGGACGACGGCGAGTGCCCTCGTGACGCGTAGCGGCGTCGATCGGGGTGAGCTGTTGTCGGAGGTCGGCCGGCTGAAGCCATTCCAGGGTAAGCACCCGTGGGCACCTGCTGTCGATTCGCTGGAGCGGACAGGTTTCCTGCGGGTGAACGTGGTGAGCCGCTTGCTGATGTGGCCCATCACCGTGCTTTCGTGGAAGGTCGACGGGCCGCGTTCCGGCCTGCTGACGACGCTGGAGGATGAGGCAGTTCGGCAGGCCGTCCGTGAGGGGTCTGCCGATGTTCAGTTCGAGCACATCGTGCTCGCCGCAGCCTCGATCCTTCATCAGTTGGCGCTGAGTGAGATTCCTGAGCCGGAGGAGTTGCGCAGTTCCCGGCCCATACTTGACGGGTACGGCCTCTCCTACGCGGACCTGATACGCCGACTTGTCGCTCGTGCCGGCTCTGCGCTGTCTGCGTCCGCTGGGGAGTCGCTCACCATCCCGGCCCGCCCACCGGTCGCCTCACCCGAGGTTGAGACGGCCTTTGAACAATCGCGTGGCCGGGTCGCGCAAGGTGCCAGTTATCCCGAGGTCCTGGAGCAACTGTTCGCGATGCCGCAGGCGAAATCTGCGATCTCTACGCTCACTGCCGACCAACCCTGAGGCTCGATCAGTTCGGCTCGGCGCCTACGAAGTGTTCGAGCGGGCTGCTGCCAACCCGAGCGCTGCGGCGGCTGTACCGGCACGCCTCGTAGGAACACTGACCTGTCCAGCCCACATCGGGCGACCCGGAGTAGTTGATGTCGACCGTCATTGTGGTGCCGGAGAGCGTAGCGCCAGATGGGAGGCCACGATGTCTATCGTGATGGGAGGAGGCGTCTACTCGGTGCTGCGCCGCGCTGCGCGCGAGGCGGTGCGCCTGAAGAAGACGACAATCGGCGTCGACGATGTGCTCTTCGGCATGCTGGGGCGTTATCCGCTGCTGCGGTCGGTGATCCCGGTCCGGCCGCAGCAGCCGCCGCGGCGGCGTAGCGAGGCGTCGCGCGTCTCGACCGGTGATGTCGAGTTGTCGGGGGAGCTGACCCTTGAGGTCGTTCGGGCGATGCGGGAGGCGTATTGGCGGAGTTTTGGTTGGCCCGGCCCGGCGCGGGACCGGTTTGCCGAGGCACTCGGCTGGGAGGCACCTGCGGTGGCGGTGCTACGGCTCGCCGCTCATCTTGCGGTGCGGCGTCGGGCACCGTACGTGGGCAGCCCCCATGTACTCGAGGCGCTGTTGGAGGATCCGGGCCGGCACGCCCACGAGTACCTCGTGTCGGACCAGATCGTGCCCGGCCGGTTGGATGCCGTGGTCGCTCAGCTGTGGCCGCAGGGTGACCGGGAGCCGCCACGGCCGGGGCTCGCCGGGCCGTTACAGGAGATCGTGGTCATCGCCCGGGAGCCGGGCAGGAAGACCGGCCGGTTGAAGAGAGGCCTCGTGCTCTCGGTCGCTCGGCTGTTCGCGGAGACCACGCCGGCACTGAACTGGCTGGAGTTGGAGGCGGTCGCCGAGACGGTCCGTCTTGGGCACGACCGTACCTCACCGGCCCACCTGATGATGGGAGTTCTCGTGCTCGAGGAGGAGATGCAGGCCGGGGATCTGCGGCCCGCCTCGCCGTCCGATGTCGCGAACGAGATGCTGCTCGGCCGGTTCGGAATGACCCGGCAGGACGCCGCTCTGCGGGTGGCGAAGGCGAGCTACGGCACGGAACTCGCCGAATCACGCCCTAAGCGGTCCTGGCAGACCGAACGAAACAACCCGCCGTGGACGGCGGCGGCTGCCCGGATCGCCGAGGGGGCTCGGGAACTGGCCAACCTCGGCGCGCGGATGCCGGCGGGAAGCGCTCACCTGGTGTACGCCGCCGTTACCGACTCCGACGACACCGGCCGAGAACTCCTCGCTGATCTGGGCGTCGATCCCCGCGCCGTTTGCGACATGGCCGCCGCCCGCCTCGGACTGAACTGACCTCGACGACAACTGCGAGACGCCCCCGTCAGGGCCGGTGGCTAACTGGCCGGACAACGCACGCCGTCGGCCGGCACGGTCAGGTCGATCAGGTACGCGTTGACGGCCTGGGTGATGCAGGCCGTCTGCGGGTAGGCGGTGTGGCCCTCGCCCTCCCAGGTGAGCACCCGCCCCACGCCCAGCATCTCGGCCAACGCCGGGGTCTGCTCGTACGGCGTGGCGGGGTCGCCGGTGGTGCCGACGACAAGGATCGGTGGGGCGCCCTCGGCGCGGCCGGTCGGGTAGGGGTCGCTGCCGCCCGGCCATTCGGTGCAGGAGACCAGGCCGGCGGCCAGCGGTGCGCCGAAGAGCGGATACCGGCTGCGCCACTCGGACTGGAGCTGGCGGATCCGCTCCAGGTCGGGGCGTTGCTCCTCGTCGGCGCAGTTGATGGCCAGGTTGGCGTCGAAGAGGTTGCTGTAGCGGCCGTCGGAGTCGCGGTCGGTGTAGTTGTCGGCGAGCCGGAACACGTCCGTCGGGTTGCCCTGGTTCAGCCGGTCGATGGCCTGGGCGAGTTGCTGCCAGCCGGGTTCGGAGTACAGCGACGAGACGATGGCGTAGAAGATCCAGCCGGCGGTGGCCTCCCGCCCTTCGGCGGAGCGGACGGGGGAGACCTCTGCCTTGTCGATCGCCGAGGTGACCGCTGCGCGGGCGTCGGGGGCGATGGGGCAGCGGCCCGCGTTTGCCGCACACCAGCGGGTGAAGTTGTCGAAGGCGCGTTCGAAGCCTTTCGCCTGGCTCTCCGAGCCTTCGATCAGGTCTTGCCGGGGGTCGACCGCGCCGTCGAGCACCAGCGCCCGCACCCGCTGCGGGAACAGTTGGGCGTACGTGGCCCCCAGCAGGGTGCCGTAGGAGTAGCCGAGGTAGGTCAGCTTCTCGTCGCCGACAGCGGCCCGGATCGCGTCCATGTCGCGGGCTGCCTGCTCGGTGCCGTACAGCGGTAGCTGGTCGCCGTACTTGGCGCCGCACCCTTGACCGATCTGCTCGTTGAGCGCGACGAAGTCGTCGAACGACGCCTGGCTCTCCGGGTCGGGGTTGTAACCGAAGACGGCGTCGAGGTCGGCGTCCGGGATGCACTCGACCGGGCTGGACCGGGCCACTCCGCGCGGGTCGAAGCCGACGATGTCGAAGCGTTCGAGGATCGCGTCGGGCAGGCCGCCGTACTGTTCACCGAAGGTGAGGTAGACGGCGGTGTCGACGCCCGAGCCGCCGGGGCCGCCCGGGTTGACCAGCAGCGAGCCGATCCGGTCGCGCTGGTTCGTGGAGCGGGCCCGGAGCAGCGCGATCTCGAAGGTCTCGCCGGCACCGGGACCGGTCGTGGCGGCGCTGCCACCCGCCCAGTCGCGCGGCACCTGGATGCGGGTGCATTCGTACCTGATGTCCGGAGCGCGTCGCCCGACCACCTCGTCGGCCACCTCCGGGCAGGATCGCCAGGTCGGCGCGGCCCCCGGTGCCGCGGCCTCGCCGTCGACGTCGGTGCGCGGCGCGAACGCCGGCAGCGTGCAGCCGGCGGTGACCACCACGGCGGCGGTCAGGCCGGCCACGGTGAGCCGGAAACGGCGGGTCCGGTCGGGCGTACGGGTCACGAACGAGCCTCCGTGATCGTCGACGGCCAAGCTATGCGGGCCCGGCCGGCACCGCCGGGTCACCCCGCAGCACCTGGTCCACGTCGAACCGGACCGGCCGGTCGAGTTGATCGTATCGGCAGGAGAGCGGGTCGCGGTCGGGTCGCCAGCGAACGAAGCGCGCGGTGTGCCGGAACCGGTCACCCTCCATCGCGTCGTACGCCACCTCGACCACCAGTTGCGGGCGCAGCGGCTCCCATTCCAGGTTCTTCGTGCCGGTCCAGCGGCTAACCCCGCCGGGGATGCGTTGCCCGCGTTCGTGGTCGCCGTGCACCCACGGGTGCTCGGGCCCGGCGTCGCGGTAGGGGGCCAGCTCGTCCAGCAGCTCGGCGCGGCGGGCCATGGTGAACGAGGCGCTCACCCCGACGTGGTGCAGCACCCCGGCGTCGTCGTAGAGGCCGAGCAGCAGCGACCCGACCACCGGACCGGACTTGTGCCAGCGGAATCCGGCGACCACCGCGTCGGCGGTGCGGGCGTGCTTGACCTTGGACATGAGCCGCTTGCCCGGCTCGTACGGCAGGTCGGCGGGCTTGGCGATCAGCCCGTCCAGGCCGGCGCCCTCGAAGACGTCGAACCAGCGGCGCGCCACCTCGGCGTCGGTGGTGATCTGGGTGACGTGCACCGGGGGTCGCACCCCGGCCAGCGCCTGCTCCAGTCGGGCCCGGCGGGTCGGGTAGGGGGCGTCGAGCAGGCTCTCGTCGTCGAGCGCGAGCAGGTCGAAGGCGACGAAGTCGGCGGGGGTCGTCTCGGCGAGCAGCTTCACCCGGGAGGCCGCCGGGTGGATGCGCTGGGCCAGCAGCTCGAAGTCGAGCCGGGGCTTCCCGTCCGGGCCGTCGCGGCGGATCACGATCAGCTCGCCGTCGACCGCGCAGCGCGGCGGCAGTTGCCGGCGGGCCTGCTCGACCACTTCGGGAAAGTAGCGGGTCATCATCTTGCCGCCCCGGCTGGCCAGCTCCACCTCGTCGCCGTCCCGGAGGACGATGCAGCGGAAGCCGTCCCACTTGGGCTCGTAGGTCATCCCCGGGGTGGTGGGGATCGAATTGACGCTGCGGGCGAGCATCGGCTCCACCGGCGAATTGATCGGCAGGTCCACGGCGATCAGTCAATCAGACGGCACCGACAGTGGTGAGCCGGATCACGGTCGGCTGGTGGGCGGCCTGTCCGCATCTGACCCGTCACGTACTACCCGGGCGAATCGCAAAACCGCAGGTCAGAGCTACTTTCGCGAGGTGGCGGAGTGGGTGTGCGGGTGCTGCGGGCGGTGGCGGGTCAGCGTCGAGCTGATCCACGGCCGGTACGTGTACCGGTTGGTGCACACCTATCCCCGGCGCTTCGGCGGCGGCAAGAACGTGCTCGGCGAGGTGGGGTCGGTCGACGAGCTGGCCGAGCTGCTGCGTCGGCGTACCCCGGTCGACCTGGCCGACCTGCGCGAGGCCGCCTGAGGCCGGCGTTCAGTAGTGGGCGAAGGATCGGATCGGGGCGCGCGGGCCGAACTTCGGCGCCTGCACGGCGGCGGCCTCCAGCAGGCAGCAGACCCGGCCCCGGTGGCCCCGGAACGGCTCCAGCAGCTCCAGCATCCGGGCGTCGTCGCCGCGCGGTTCGCCGGCCAGGGCCCAGGCGACCGTGTTGGGTACGTGGTAGTCGCCGACGCTCACCGCGTCCGCGTCGCCGTACGCGACCCGGACCACCTCGGCGGCGGTCCACGGCCCGATGCCCGGGATCGACCGCAACAGCCGGGTGGCCTCGGTCGAGTCGGCGCATCGTTGCAGGCGGTCGGCCACCCGCGCGGCCCGGATCAGTGTCTCGGCGCGTCGCTGCTCCACGCCGAACGGATGGAAGACCCAGTACGGCGCGGCCGCGATCACCGCCGGGTCGGGTGGCAGCAGCAGCCGTACCGGACCCGGGGCCGGCTCGGCGAAGTGGCGCACGGTCGCCGCGTACCCCCGGTAGGCCTCCTTGCCGGTGACCTTCTGCTCCAACACGGCCCGCAGCACCCGGGGAAATATCAGCCCGCTGGCCGGCATCCGTAGCCCCGCCTGTTGGCTGGCCAGCCGCGCCACCACGGGGTGGCTCGCGGCCAGCTCGGCGAACCCGGTCAGGTCGTCGCGGAACCCGGCCACCGCGTCGGCATGCTCGCCCATCCAGCCGGCGCCCGGCCCGTGACCCTCGGCGATCAGATGGCCGCCCTCGGGCCGCAGGGCGAGGGTGCCCGGTCCGTCGGGCGTGCGCGCCGCCCACCAGAAGACGCCCGCGATCATCCGCGCGCACGGGTCGTACGGACTGAAGGTGAGCGAACGCACCGAGGCGGCGAAACGGTAGCCGGCTGGTGTTCGCAGGACCCGCTTCGTGGTTGGTGCCGTCCAGTTCACCGGCTCACTCTGCCACGCGAGCCGCCCGGGTCAACGAGGCGCACCCGCTGGTCCGCGTCAGGAACGCCGGTGGCCGGCCGCGCCATTGCTGGCTGCGGCCGGCCACCGACGTGCTGATGGATCAGTAGTCGTAGTCGGAGTCCGAATCGTTCGACTCGGTCTTCGACGGCGGGGCGACCGCCTTCGGGGTGCCCTTGGGCAGGCACTCCAGGTTCTTGCTGCCGTCCGGGTTGACCACGAACCAGGTGCCGCCGACGCCCTGGCCCTTCCAGGCGCCCGGCTTCTTGTCGCCGATGTAGGTGTAGAGCGGCCATCCGTCGAGGGTGATCTGGCGGGTGCCGTCCTCGCGGGTGATGGTGCCGACGGCGTCGTCGGAGACGCCCTTCAGCTCCGGGGCGCCGTCGGTAAGCGCGGGCGGCCACACCTCGGCGCACTGACCGTCGCAGTTGGACGACGGCGGGTCGTTGGTGTCGCGGTCGAAGCGGTACAGGATGAATCCGTCCTGGTTGACCACGGCGCTGCCCATCCGGGGGAACTTCTTGCCGGTCAGGCTGTCGGTCAGTTCGACACCGTCGGGCAGGGGAGCGTCGGTTTCGGCCTCCGCGCCCGGTGACGCCGAGGCGCCCGGCTCCGCGCTGGCCTCGGGGTCGGCGGTCACGCTGGGCTCGGCCGCGGCGACGGCGACCGGCTCGGCCGCGCCCGCGTCCGCCCCGTTGTAGCCTGCGGGAGCGCAGGCCGTAAGTGCGAACATGGCGCCCACGGCGATGACGGTTCGCTTCATCTGTGCCACGTGCCCTCCTCATACTTGGCAAGTTCACCGGGAGATACGGGACCAGCGCTGTCAAGGTTGAATCCGAAAGGGTGGGCAAGTTCACAAGCATCCATTGAACCGTCTGGGTTCTCTGTCCGTGTGAGTCCGTATCCCCAGGTCGCCGCGCCGCGCCCGACCGGGTGGGCCCGCAACGACGAAGGCCCGCCTCGATCGAGGCGGGCCTTTCGAACAGGTGGATCAGACCGCCGGGACGGTCACCAGAGTGTCCGTGGCACCCCGCGAGTCGATCTCCTGCACCTCGAAGTGCTTGATGTCGTCCAGCTTCGTCGACGTGGCCGCCGACAGGGCCAGCAAGTTCGGGTTGGCGTTCGTGCCGTAGCCACCGTCCGGCACCGACCAGGTGGAGACGACCTCGGTGGAGCCGTCGTCGCGTACCACCACCAGGCGGCAGGTGCGCGGCCCCGGCAGCTTGCTCAGGCTGAAGTCCATCTTGGTGCCGAAGTCCTTCGAGATCAGCCAGAACGTCGCGTCGACGCCGGTGGTCGGGTCGGTGACGTCGACCTGTTCACCCTCCTGCTCGTTGCCACCCACGCTCGGGCCGCTCGGATTTCCCGGGCGGTCGCTCGGTGGGCCCACCGGAGCCGTGGTCGGTCCGGCGAACGGCGGCGCCGTGCTGCTGTCGGTGAGATTGCTGAACACGACACCGGTCAGCCCACCGAAGACCACCACGGCCGCCGCGGTCGCGAGGACCTGCCGGAACCGGGCTCGCCGACGATGCGTACGCAGCGCCACGAGCGTCCGGTCCAGCAGGACCGGATCCGAGTGGGTCTGCTCCAGCGCCGTGATCGACTCCTCGTCGATGTCGGAGAGCAGCCCGACCACCGGCACCATCGTCTCCAGCTCGGCGGCACAGGCCCAGCAGGTCGCGAGGTGTTCCTCGAACCGCTCCATGTCCTGTTCGTCAAGCACGCCGAGCGCGTACGCGGCGACGTCCATGTGGTCAACCCGGCTCATTCCGTCACCCCCCTCTCCTGCAGAGCTGTGCGCAGCGCGCGCAGCGCGTAGTAGACCCGCGACTTCGCGGTGCCCAGTGGCAGACCGAGCTCCTCGGCCGCCTCCGGCACCGTCCGGCCCCGGAAGTACGTCGCCACCAGGATCTCCCGGTGCGACTGACTCAACGTTCGCAGCGCGTCCGCCACCGTCATCGACCGGAGCACCCGGTCGGTGCTGTCGGCCTCGGCGAACGCGGTCAGGTCCCGGTCGTACGTCTCGGCCGGGCGGGCCTGCTCGCTGCGGTGCTCGTCGATGGCGATCCGTCGCGCCACCGTCACCAGCCACGGCCGTAGCGACCCCTGTCCCTGCGTGCCCAGCCGATGCGCGTTGCGCCAGGCCCGCAGCAGGGTCTCCTGGACGATGTCCTCGGCCCGCTGCCGGTCACCGCCGGTCAACCGCATCACGAACATCAGCAGCGGCCCGGCGTGTTCCGCGTAGAGCGTGCGGACCAGCTGGTCGGAATGGGCGGCTTCGGTGGTGGAAGCCTGGTGGCGGCCAGGGGTGGGTCGCGGCGTCACCGGGCTATTCTGGCGAGCCGCCGCACGAGAGTCGACCCCACGGGTGGACGTGGTCGGCCGCGACTGGGACCGGGCGGACATCCAGTCCACCCGCACCCGGTCGCCCTGCCAACCGACCGCCAGTGCGTGCATGCAGACCTCCGACGTCCATGGACAGAAAGCCGTCCCCCCACGGGCATGGCTGCTGACTGGTACGGGAGGCAGCACCGAACGGATCAACGTTCGACGGAAAAAATCCCCGGCGGAGGTGGCGTCGAGTCGACGGCGTCGGCGTCGTGCACCACCGTGGCGCCCCCGGTGAAGCGATCGAGTTCCGCCTCGACCAGCACCCGGCCGGGAAACCAGTCACCGGCGGCCCGGCGCGTCAGCGCGGCCACCGGCGGGTCCTGACGGCCGGCGAGCAGCACCAGATTGCCGTAGCGCCGCCCCCGCAGCACGGCGGCGTCGGCGACCAGACACGCCCGGGGCAGCACCGCCCGTACGGTGGCCACCTGCCCCCGGGCGTGGCGCAGCGGCGGCCCGTCGGCGACGTTTGCCAGATACCAGCCCGCCGGGTGCAGCACCCGGGCCGCCTCGGCCGCGTACTCCACCGAGGTCAGCCGGGCCGGTGTCCGGGCACCCGCGAAGACGTCGGCGACCACCACGTCGTAACTGGCCTCCCGACACGAGGCGAGTACCGCCCGCGCGTCACCCACGCGTACCTTCAGGCGCGGATCGGCCCGCCACGGCAACGCCCGCCGCACCAGGTCGACGAGCGCCCCGTCCACCTCGACCACCCGCTGCGTCGAGCCCGGGCGGGTGGCCGCGACGTACCGGGGCAGGGTCAGCGCACCGCCGCCCAGATGCAGCACCCGCAGCGGAGCACCCGCCGGTGCCACCAGGTCGATCGCGGCGGCCAGTCGACGGACGTACTCGAACTCCAGGTGCGTGGGATCGGTAAGGTCCACATGAGACTGCGGCGCGCCGTCGAGCAGCAGCGTCCACGAGCCGGACCGGTCCCGGTCCGGCACCAGCTCGGCGAGCCCCGTGTCGACCGGCTCGGTGATCCGGTCGGCGGCGCGACGCCGACCCATCAGCGGCCGGTCCGGGTGGCGGCTCGGGCGGCGACGGTCAGCGCGCGGTGCAGCAGGCGCGCGTCGCCCAGCCGGGAGCGCAGCAGCCGCTCCAATCCGGCGATCGGGACCAGGTTCTGCGGGGCCCGGGGATCCTTGTACGGGCTGGACGCGAACCGGGGCAGGGTGACCGCCGACAGGTCGGCCAACCGCACCGCCTCGGCGGTCTCCAGGTCGGCGGAGCATTCCAGCCGGACAATTCCCGCCCACGGCGCGCCCGCTGCCACCGGCAGCCGCAGATACCACGACCAGCCGCCCCAGGCGGTGCCGAGCCGGAACACCGGCGAGCGGTGGCCCGGTGGCAGACCGGTGACCACGGCGGTGAGCCGGGCGTCGAGATACTGGCTGTGCTGGGTCTTGATGTAGCCGAGGGTGCGCGGCAGCTGCCGCCGGTTACGCAACGGCCCGTCCACCACCAGCAGGTCGTCGTCGGTCCGCGCGGCGGCCGAGACCTGCACCTCAAGCGCAGTCAACGGCCCCTGCACCGCCGCCGGCAGCTTGGCCAGCTCACCGCTGCCGCTGACCCGGTGCACCGGGTAGCGGACGTTGCCGGCCACCACGTCGGTCGCCGACGGGCTGGCGGTGAACAGGCCACGCTCCACCGTGGCGCCGGCCAGTTGCGCGGCACCGCGATCCAGGTCGCACCGCACCACCCCGGCCGCGTACGAGGCGGCCAGCCCGGGAAACGAACCGCCGTCCTCCTCGGCCGTCCAGATGCTGGCGTCGATCCGGCGTACCCCGTCGACCAGCAGCACCACGTCCGGTACCCGGACCTCCGGACGGGGGCCGATCGCCCGCCAGTCCACCACCGGCAGCTCGTGCTCCGCCTCGACCTGGGCGCTGCTCGGCGCGGCCGGACCGGCCGGCGCGGCCTCGAACGACGCCCCGTAGCCCGGATCCCAGGCATCGACGAAGAAGCGGTTCACGTCCACATCACCGGCCGGTCCGTTCCACCCGGGCCGAGCGGGCGTCCTTGTGCACCTCGAAGCGGACCGGGATGCGCTCGGCCAGCGCCGGCACATGGGTGACCACGCCGACCATCCGGTCGCCCCGGGCGGCGAGGTTCTCCAAGGTGGCGGCGACCGTGTCGAGGGTGGCCGCGTCGAGGGTGCCGAAACCCTCATCCAACACGATCGACTCCAGGCTGGCCGCGGTGGTGGACATCCCGGCCAGCTGCTCGGACAACGCCAGCGCCAGCGCCAGCGACGCCTGGAACGTCTCACCGCCGGAGAGTGTCCGCACCCCGCGACGCAGCCCTGCGTCGTGGTGGTCGACCACGAAGAACTCGCCTTTGTCGTGGACCAGGTCGTACTGACCGCCGGAGAGTTCCCGCAGGATGCCCGACGCACCGTCGACAAGCAGATCCAGCGCCTCGGCCAGCAACCACCGCTCGAAGTTGTTCGCCCGCAGGTGCCCCGCCAACGCCCGAGCCACCTGCGCCTCGCGTTCGTGCCCGGCCCGCTGCTCCCGCAGCGCCCCCGCCTGCTCGCGCCGCTCGGTCAGCCGGCGCAGCTCGGCCTCGGCCCGCTCCACCGCGACGGTGGCGGCACGCACCGGGTCGTCCGGGGCGGGCAGCCCGGCGTCGGCGAAGATGCCGGCGATGCGGTCCGCCGCCGCGCCGGCCGCCGTCTCCGCCTCGACCACGGCCGTGGCCAGCCCGTCCCGCTCCGACCGGCGGTGCTGCGCCTGGTCCCGCGCCCACTCGGCCAACGTCGCCCAGGCACCGGCGACATCGTCGCGGTCGGTGGCCGGCGGCCCGAACCGGGCCACCGCGTCGCGGGCGCCGTCGAAGCTGCGCCACGCCGTCCGCAGCCGATCCTGCGCCGCCTCCACCGCCGCCCGAGCCTGCCGGGCGGCGTCCCGGCCGGCACGGACCGCCGTGGTCGCCTCGTCCAGCCCCTGCCGCAGCCGGGCCAGCTCCGTCAACCGCGCCCGCAGCGCCTCGGCGGTCGCCGCCCCGGCCAGCCGTTCATCCAGCTCGGCGAGTCGGGCCCGCAGCCCGTCATGTTCGGTACGGGCGCGCAGCAGCACCCGCTCCAGGTCACGCGCGGCAGCGTCCCGCTCGGCGACGACCTTCCTGGCCGCCTCGCTCGCCGCCCGGGCCGCCTTGCCGGCCGCCACCGCCCGCGCCACCGCCGAGCCGGTCGGAATCGCCGGCACCCGGGCCACGGTCTGCTCGCAGACCGGGCAGGCGTCCCCGTCGGTCAGGTGGGCCCGCAACGCCGTCGCCTGATCGGCGGTCTTCGCCTCCTCGTGCGCCTGGAACGCCGCCGCCAGTTCCGCCTCGGCACGCTCCGCCGCCGCCTGCGCCCCGGTGAGTGCCCGCACCGCCGCGTCGTGCTCGCCGTCGGCCGCCTCCAGCCCGGCCCGCACCTGCTCCGCCTGAGCGGACAGCTGCTCCCGGTCGGCGTACGCCCGCAGCAGCATCCGCAGGGCGCTCTCGTCGCCGGCGGCGGTCAACTCGCCGCGCAGCTTCTCCTCGCGCTCCTCGGCCAGCGACACCGCGGTCGCCGCCGCGTCGGATTCGGCCCGGGCGGCGGTTACCGCCCGGGCCACCTCGGCCACCCCGTCCGGCGCTCGAACCTCGTCCAACGCGGCAAGTTCGGCGTCGAGCGTGGCCAGCGCCGCGTTGGCCTCCCGCACCGTCGTGCGGGCCGCTTCCAGTTCCGGTACGGCGGCGGTCACCGAACCGGCCAGCTTCCGCATCCGGTCGACCTGACCGGTGGCCAGTTCCAGCGCGTCGTCGTCGACGTCGGCCAGCCCGGCGAGCAGCTGATCGACCGCCTCCAGCTTCGCCTCCGCCTGCCCGGCCCGGGTGGTGGCCCGCTGCTGCACCTGCTCGTACACGCCGAGACCGAGCAGGTTGACCAGGATCTGCTGCCGGGTGGCCGGGCGGGCGTGCAGGAAGTCGGCGAACTGGCCCTGCGGCAGTACCACGCAGCTGGTGAACTGCTCGTACGGCAGACCGACCGCCGCCAGCACGGCGGCGTCCATCTCCGCCGGGGTGCCGGCGACCACCTCACCGAGGTCCTCCGGACTGAGCCCGGTGTCCAGCTTGGTGACGTCGAACCCGTCCGGCATCAGCTGCAAGCCGGCACCGGCGGTCTTGACGTTGCCCCGGCTGTCCCGACGCACCACCCGGGTGGCGACGTAGCGGGCACCGCCGGACTCGAAGACCAGTCGGACCCGCGCCTCGGTGGCCGACGGTGCGAGCGCGTTGCCCAGCCCGCGGGTGCCACCCCACCGGGGCACCGTGCCGTACAGGGCGAAGCAGATCGCGTCGAGCACCGTCGACTTGCCCGAACCGGTCGGCCCGACCAGGGCGAAGAAGTCCGCGTCGGTGAAGTCGATTGTGGTGTCGTCGCGGAAGACGGTGAAACCGGCCAGGTCCAGCCGCATCGGCCGCATCAGTGATCGACCTCCTCGAGCAGCTCGTCGAAGAGTTCCCGGACGCCCTCGTCGGCATGCCCCCGGCTGTCCAGGTAGTCGGCGAACAACTGCCGGGGCGACCGACCGGACCGTTGAGCCACCCGGGTGCCGGTGCCGGGCGCCGGCACCAGCTCCGGGTCGATCCGGATCTCCAGGGCCCGGGGAAGCAACTGCTGCACCTCCTCGCGCAGGCCGGCGCGGGGCTGCTCGCGCACGTACACCCGCAGCCAACCCTCCGGCGCAGTGATCTCGGCGAGTTGGGCGAGGGTGCCGCGTACGGTGCGCAACGCGGTGGCCGCGGTCACCGGTTCCTCCCGGATCCGCGCCGCCGTGGTCGCGGTGACCTCGACCAGGGTCACCGCCGGGACGTTCTCCTGCTCGCCGAAGTCGACCGCGAGCGGGGCACCGCTGTAGCGGATCGGACACGGCCCCTGCACCCGCTGGGCGCGGTGCAGGTGCCCGAGCGCCACGTAGTGCGCGGTGCCGGGAAAGACCGAGGCGGGCACCGCGTAACCCATGATGGTGTGCGCGTCCCGCTCGCCGCCGCCGGTGGCCGCGCCGACCACCGTGAGGTGGGCGGTGACCAGGTGCACCCGGTCCGGCTCGTCGAAACCCTCGGTCAGCCGGGCCAGGATGCGGCCCAGATGGTCGGCGTACGTCTGGGTGGTCTCGGCGGCGGTCAGCTCGTACATCTCCACCGCGCGGACCGCGTACCGCTGGGACAGGAACGGCAGGGCGGCCAGCCGCCAGCGTTCCCCGTCGGCGGTGGTGCCGTCGATGACGTGTTCGGCCGGATCCTCCCGTACGCCGCCGCGCAGGGTGATGCCGGCGGCCTCGGCCCACGGGCGCAGCGCGTCCAGGGCCGGACCGTTGTCGTGGTTGCCGCCGATCGCCACCACGTCCGCGCCGGTGCGGCGCAGCGCGGTCAACGCCCGGGTGACCAGGCGGGTCGCCTCCGGGGTCGGTGCCGCCGTGTCGTAGAGGTCACCGGCGATGACGACCAGGTCGGGCCGCTCCCGGCGGGCGATCTCGACGACCCCGGCCAGCACCTGCTTGTGCTCCTCGGCCCGCGACTGCCCCTTGAGGACCTTGCCCACGTGCCAGTCGGAGGTGTGCAGGATCTTCACTGGACTTGCCTCTCAGAACGGGATGTCGTCGTCGGCGCCGCCGCCGGAGCCGACGACCGCGAACGGATCGGCGGACTGGGTGATCGACCGCAGGGTCTGTGACGGCGCGGCCCCCGCCTCGGAGACCCGGGTCGCCCAGGCGGGGAACGGGAACTCCAGACAGAGCGGCACCGGGATGTCCGGCTGGTTGACGAACATCGTGCCCGGCTTGGCCAGCAGCGCGCGTTGCCGCTGGGCGGGCGGGAGGAAACCGTACTCCGGGCGGGACGCCTCGGCCGGATCGAGCCGGCCCACCACCCGAATGGCCGAGTTGGTGACGATGCGTCGTTCCACCTCACTTGCGGTCTGCTGCGCGCCGATCAGGATCACCCCGAGCGAACGGCCCCGCTCGGCGATGTCGAGCAGCACCTCCTTGATCGGGGAGGAACCCTCCCGCGGGGCGTACTTGTTCAGCTCGTCGAGCACCACGAACAGCAGCGGCTTGGCGGTGCCGGCCTTCTCCTTGCGCTCGAACTCGCTCTTGAGCGTCACACCGACCACGAAACGTTGCGCCCGGTCCGGCAGGTTGTGCAGGTCCACGACGGTGACCTGGGCACTCTCGGCGGTGTTGATGCTGTGCGGGCGGCGGGTGGCCAGGTCGCCCCGGATCAGCCGGGACAGGTCCTTCTTGCTGCCGATCAACCGGCGGGCGAACGCGTTCACAGTGCCCAGCCCCACCGCGCTGCCTGCCCAGTCGCCGCGGGTCTCGTCGTCGCTGAGCTGCTCGACGACGTGGTCGACCAGATCGCCGTAGCTGCCCAGCCGGACACCGTCGATGCTGACGCCGCCGTCGGCGGGCTGGGCGTACCGGGCCAGGTGGGCGGCGACGGAGTGGACCACCATCGTGTACTGCTGGCGTTCGTCGTCGGCGTCGGCGAAGACGTACGGCAGCAGGCGGTCGGCGCAGAACTCGGTGAGCGTCCAGTAGAAGCTGTCCACGCCGGTGAGCCGACTGCTCACGTCCGGCGTGCCGGACGAGTCACCGACCCGGGGCGGCGCGTAGACCCGTACGTCGGGGAAGGCGTCCGCGGCCAGGCCGAGCCGCGCGTACGCGGCCCGGGTCGGGTCGTCGAGCCGGGCATTCGGATGGTCGAGGAAGAGCAGGTCCTCGCCCTTCACGTTGAAGATCAGCGCCTTGGCGTTTACCGCGTCGCCGCCGAGCTGCCCGGAGCGGAACACCGAGTAGAGCAAAAAGGTGGCGAAGCTGGTCTTGGTGGCCACCCCGGAGATGCCGGAGATCGACACGTGCGCGCCCCGGCTGCCGTCGAGGAAGTCGGCGTTCAGGTAGACCGGGACGCCGTCCCGGCCGGTGCCCATCGGGATGCGCCGCTCCATCCGGTCGAAGTGCAGCGCCCGGGCGCGGGCATCGCCCTCGGCCCGGTGCACCACGGCGCCCGGCTGCGGCGGCACGTAGAACTCGGGGTCGACCCGGGTGGTGGTGATCTCGGCGGCCTCCTGCACCATCGCCGGCAGTGTGCCGTCGGCGATGGCGAAGACGTCGGAATCGAACTGCGCGCCCTCGTGCCGCGCCCGGACCTGGGTGACCACCCCGGCGATGGTCACCGGCTCCCGGTCGGGCAGCTCCCGCCGGGTGACCACCACGTCGTCGAGCTGGAGATAGCTGCCCGGGGCGACCGCCGTCCAGAACTGCAGGGGAGTGGCGTCGGCGGTGCCCAGCACCCGGCCCACCCCCTCGCCCGGGCCGTCGAACCCCTGGTCGGTCATCGGGCAACTCCGCTCGGTTGGTCGTCGCGGTCGGCACACACGCCCTGCATCCTGCCGGAGGAGTACGACAGGCCGCCACGCGACGCGGCGCAGGCCACGTAACGACATCACGCCGAACGCGCACGGCGATCGGAACCTGACGGCGGGTGTCCGGGCTTCGTGAGACAAGGCGCCAAGCCGGCGGCCCGTCATGCCGCGAGTCCGCGGCGCCGCCGCGCCGTCAGGGCGTCGGTGGCGGGTTGGTACCGGTGGCGGGCCGTAACCAACCGGCCAGGTCCCGCACGGCCGTCTCGTACGCCTCGTCGGTGTGGTACGGCCAGTGCCGGTTGACCGGGGGCGGGACGGTGTCGTCGGGTGGCACGGTGATGCCGCGTGGGTCGCGCAGCCGGCGGTCGACCGTGCCGGCCGGCCCGGTGACGTGTGGCTGTTGCCCCGGGCGGTGGGCCGAGAAGATGGGCCCGCCGACCGAGTCGGTGTCCCGCCACAGGTTCACCCACCGCCACCCGATCCGGTCGCCGAGTTCCGTCAGGATCGGGTCGCCGAAGAAGGCCGGGCACAGGCGCGCGTACACCCGGTGCAGCGGGCTGCCGTGGGTCAGCAGCGCCACCCGGGGCAGCGCCCGGGACGGCAACTGGAGCAGGGTCGCGGCGGCCAGCACCGAGCCGTGGCTGTGCCCGGAGAGGATCACGCCACCGTGGTCGGTCAGCGCGGCGACCCGCTTGGCCAGTTCCGGCACCGCCCGCTCCGCGTAGCAGGGTGGCGCGAACGGGTGCACCGTGCGTGGCCAGAAGGTGCCGAGGTCCCAGATCGCCGCCACCGTGCGCCGGGTCTCCTCGGAGCGGTAGGAGAACAGCCCGAGCACCACGATGCCGAGCCCGACCAGGCCGATGACGTAGATCCCCGCATCGGTCACGAGTGCCAGGTCGGTGGCGACCGCGCCATCGGTACCAGCCAGTTGCTGGCTGAGTTCCGCAGGCCCGATGCCGACCAGGTCCAGGGCGACGACGGCGACGCCGAGCACCGACAGCACCAGGAAGACGGTGAGCACCGGCCCCAGATGCTCGGCGATCGCGGACCGGGCGACGATCTCCCGTACGTCGGCGCGTCGAGGCAACGCCTCCGGCGGCGGATCGGGGAAGTCCTGCCGGACGATCTCCTCGGCCATCCGGCGTCGCTGCCGCCGGGTAGCCGCGATCCGCCAGAGCGCCGTCGCAGCCACGACCAGCACCGTCAGCAGGCCGGCCAGGGCGGCCCAGCGGTAGGAGACCGGTGGTTCCAGCGGTGGCGCGCCGGACCGGTCCAACCGGGCCGGATTCGGAATGTCGCCTCGGTCGAGCAGGTCGGCGACCCGGTAGACGAGCGCGGCGGCGAATCCGTACGAGACGGCGACCGCCATGGCGGCGAAGACGGGGGGGCGAGCCCACCCAGCCACGACGAGCTGGCCGCCGGGCTGCGCCGGCGCTGGTGCAGCGTCGCCGCGACGAGCGCGCCGAGCAGGACGGCCTGGACTGCCACCAGACCAGCCACCGCTCCCTCATGTCCGGGCAACTGTCCGTGCGGCGGCGCCGGCTCCACCGCCACCGCGCTGTAGGTGAGCGTCAGCACGGTGAGGGCGAGAGCACCGATCCGCAGCGGTCGGATGCCGCGCAGGTCCACCGGTCCCCGACCCTGGCCGGCCGGCACGGTGCGCGCCGGCCGGAGAAGCAGGACCACACAGGTGGCCAGCAGCATCAGGGTCACACCGAAGAGCAGGCGGACGGCGGGCGTGGGATGCAGGTGGACCAGCACGGCGAGCAGGCTCGCGTCGAGCACGCCCAGCCCGACCGCGACGTGGATGGCACGCAATCGGTGCACCACGAGCGCGTCGTTCCAGAAGCCCGGGCTGTCGATGCGGTCCTCTCCGCCGCTGGTGCGATCCTGCCCCCGGGCCGCCGGAAACGCCTCGAACACCCGGGCCGACCGTTCGCCGAGCCACCAGAGCAGCCGCAGGGCGCCGATCGGCACCAGGGCGAGCAGTGCCAGGCGGGGCCCGAGCGGCAGCTGGGCCAGCCAGGAGAGGTATCCGCGTCCGCGCAGGCAGGGCTGATAGGGAACACACTGCCAGCCGACGAGGTCGACGGTCACGCCCACCACGGAGAGCGTGAACGCGGCGGTCAGGGTGGCGGCGAGCAGCCGGCACAGCGGACCGATCAAACCACCGGCCCCACCGGTCGCCGGCCGCGTCCACACCGCGAGGTTGACAAGCATGAACGGCAGCAGGAACAGCAGCGACGCGGTACGCACGGCGCCGCCGGCCGTCAGCGCCCCCCAGCGGTACGCCTCGACCCGCAGCGCCTGCGGCCGGTCGCTGACGCCGAAGCCGGGCCGGGGGCGGTAGAAGCCGGCGTTGTCGTCGCCGGCGACCCTGGTCACGACCGGATGGTCCAGCAGTGTTTCGGCGGCGGCTCCGGAGACCCCGTGGACCCGTAGCTCGACCACCTCGTACGCCACGTCTCCGCCCTCCGGCAGCCGCCGATACCGGTTCACGGTAGTGAGCTGACCTGCGCTTTCGCGGTCTTTCCGACAACTCGTGGCGGCGGCCGCAGCGGTGGTGGCGGAGCGGCCGGTCAGTGCCGGGCGTGGCGGAGCAGCAGGGTGCCGTCGTCGGCGCGAAGGACGTGCCGTAGCGGCAGGTGCCGGGCGGGACTCGGGTCACCGGCGGTGATCCGGCCGGGCCCGGCCCCGGCGAGCAGCGGTGCGATCGAGAGGCACACCTCGTCGACCAGGTCGGCGGCGGTGAGGGCGCCGAACAGGTGCGGACCGCCCTCGCAGAGTAGTTGACCGAGCCCGCGACGGCGCAGGTCGGCCAGCCCGGCGACCAGATCGACCCGGTCCTCGCCGTGGCGTACCAGATCGGCCACCCTGGTCAGGCCGGGCGGCGCTGTCGCGTCCCGGCGGGTCAGCACCACGGGGCGCACGGGCGCGTCGGCGAAGGCAGCCTGGGCCGGATCGAGGTCGAGCGAGCCGGAGACCACGACCAGGGTCGGATACTCGGTCAGCCCGTGCGCACGCCGCCAGGCCCGGCGTCGCTCATCGAGCCGGATCGCCCGGTAACCCTCGTGACGCAGTGTGCCGGCGGCCACCAGCAGCGCGTCGCAGAGCATCCGGAGCAGTCCGAAGACCCGCTTGTCGGGTGCGCCGGACAGCCCGGCCGAGTAGCCGTCGAGGCTGACCGCGCCGTCGACGCTGGTCACGAAGTTCATCCGCAAGTGCGGTTGCCCGGCGCGGCCGTACCGGGCGATGAGCGTGTCGTCGTCCACCGGCTCGGGTGACGGGTCCGGCCAGAGGACGGAAATCGGTGCTCCGTTGCTCATTCGCCGGCCGGACCGGTGACGGGAGGGGTCGGTCGGGGGGTACGGTGCTGGCAGTCGCACCAGTTCCGGCCCGGGCAGTCGTCGTGCCGCCGCGCCCGGCACGCTCGGCAGATCATGCTCGCAGCCTATGCCGAGGGAGGATGGGACACCCATGCCGCGTCAGATCTTCCAGCTGAGGATGTCCCTGTCCGGGGTTCGTCCGGCGATCTGGCGCCGGGTGCTGGTACCCGGCGGTTACACCCTGGACCGGCTGCACCGGGTGGTGCAGCACGCGATGGGCTGGCACGACTGTCACCTGCACTCGTTTGAGATCGACGGCGTGCAGTACGGCGAACCCGACCCCGACGGCGAGCTGGCCCTGCACGACGAGTTGGACGTCCGGTTGGACGCGGTGGTCGGCAAGGGCAGCCGGTTCCACTACACGTACGACTTCGGTGACTGGTGGGAGCACGACCTGCTGGTGGAGGACGCCCTGACCGCCGAGGCGGACGAGCGCTATCCGCGCTGCCTCGACGGGGAGCGGGCCTGCCCACCGGAGGACGTCGGCGGGCCACAGGGCTACCTGGTGCTGCTCGCCGCGTTGGCCGAGCCGGGCCATCCGGAGCATCTGACGATGCGGGACTGGGTGGGTGCCGGCTTCGACCCGGCGGCCTTCGACGCCGGCCGGGTGGACACCCTGTTGCGTCGTCTCTGCTGAAACACCGCTTCCGGATCGCAACCCAGCTGCCTTTCCCGATTGTTTGCCGGGTCAAACGAGCTGCGTGGTAACGATCTGGGATCGCTCCCACTGGACTATTGACACTCCCGACACCTGCCGGCAATCTCATGGGAGCGTTCCCAAGAGGCGTGGATCACATGGCGCGCGCTTGGGCGCCGACCCCGGCTGACGCAGCCGGTGTCGGCAGGCGCTGCGGCACCCCCCACCACAGACAAATGCAGCCTCACCATCGAAAGAGGGGTCAGGATGAGCCTCACCACGCGGCGTTCCCGCATGGCGGCAGCCGCCCTGGCCGCGATCACCGCTGTCGGCGGTCTCGCGGCTTGCGGCAATGACGACGACACGCCGGCTGAGGGCGAGAAGCCCGCGAAGCTGGTCGTCGACACCTTCGGCGAGTTCGGCTACGACGAGCTCATCAAGCAGTACGAGCAGCAGACCGGCATCAAGATCGAGCTGCGCAAGACCGCACAGCTCGGCGAGTACCGGCCGAAGCTGGTCCGTTACCTCGCCACCGGCAAGGGCGCGGCCGACGTGACCGCCCTGGAAGAGGGCATCCTCAACGAGTTCAAGGCCAACCCGCGCAACTGGGCTGACCTGACTCCGCTGGTGTCGTCCGAGATCGCCGACGACTACCTGCCCTGGAAGTGGGAGCTGGGCAAGGCGCCGGACGGTCGGCTGATCGGCCTGCCGACCGACGTCGGCAGCCTCGCGGTCTGCTACCGCAAGGACCTCTTCGAGGCGGCCGGCCTGCCCACCGAGCGGGACGCGGTCTCGGCGCTCTGGCCGGACTGGAACGGCTTCCACCAGGCTGGCCAGAAGTACAAGCAGGCCACCGGCAAGGCGTTCATCGACTCGATCACGGCGGTCTCGAACGGCGTGCTGTTCCAGCAGGGCAGCGACCTGTTCTACGACAAGGAGAACAACATCATCGCGGACTCCAGCCCCGCGGTGAAGGCTGCCTGGGACACCGCCACCTCGATGGTGGACATCTCCGCCAAGGCGTCCACCTGGTCGCCCGAGTGGTCCGGCGGCTTCAAGCAGGGCACCTTCGCGGCCACCTTCTGCCCGTCCTGGATGCTCGGCATCGTCGCGGACAACTCCGGTGAGGAGAACAAGGGCAAGTGGGACGTGGCGGCCGTGCCGGGCGGCGGCGGTAACTGGGGCGGCTCGTGGCTGGCTGTGCCGGAGCAGAGCAAGTACCCGGAGGAGGCGGCGAAGCTCGCCGAGTTCCTGACCAACGCCACCAGCCAGGTGGAGGCCTTCAAGGCCAAGGGCCCGCTGCCCACCAACCTGGAGGCGCTGAAGAACGAGGCCTTCCTCAGCTACACCAACGAGTACTTCAGCAACGCGCCGACCGGCAAGATCTTCGGCGAGAGCGTCGCCCAGATCCAGCCGATCCACCTGGGCCCGAAGCACCAGGCGGTCAAGGAGAACGCGTTCGAGCCGGCGATGCGGGCGTTCGAGAACGGGCAGGCCAGCAAGGATGCGGCCTGGGAGCAGTTCACTAAGGACGCGCAGACCCAGGGCGTCTTCTGAGTGATTCCCTTCCGGTGGCGTTCGGGACTACCCGGACGCCACCGGTCGGTCCCCACCGCGCAGCATCCTGCGTGAGGGCCCCCGGGCCTCGCTGGAAAAGGAAACTCGAATGAGCGAGCGTAAGCGAGCGAATCATCACCTCAGTGCCGTGGTGCCTCGTGGCGGCACGGAGCGCAGCGGAGTGTCGTCATGAGCCTGTCGGCCACGACGGCACCGCCGTCGCCAGCAGCACCACCCCCCGATGTCCCCGCCCGGCGCCGCCGGGGCTATCTCTTCAACCGCCTGGATCTCAAGTACTCCCCGTACCTCTACATCGCGCCGTTCTTCCTGATCTTCGGAGCCTTCGGGCTGTACCCGATGCTGCGCACCGCGTGGATGTCGCTGCACGACTGGGACATGGTCGGCGAGCACACGTTCATCGGGCTCGACAACTACACCGAGTTGTTCTCCGACGAATACTTCTGGAACGCGCTGGTCAACACGTTCGGCATCTTCGCCCTGTCGACCATCCCGCAGCTGCTGATGGCGCTGTTCCTGGCGAACCTGCTCAACCAGACCCTGCTGCGCGCCAAGACCTTCTTCCGGATGGCCATCTTCGTGCCGAACGTGGTTTCGGTGGCCGCCGTCGCGATCGTCTTCGGCATGCTGTTCCAGCGAGACTTCGGCCTGTTCAACTGGCTGCTCGGTCTCGTCGGGGTGGACCAGATCGACTGGCGTGCGCAGGAGTGGAGTTCCTGGACCGCGATCGCCACGATGGTCAACTGGCGGTGGACCGGCTACAACACCCTGATCCTGCTCGCCGGCATGCAGGCCATCCCGAAGGATCTGTACGAGGCGGCTGCGATCGACGGGGCCAGCCCGTGGCGGCAGTTCTGGCAGATCACCCTGCCGATGCTCAAGCCCACCTTCATCTTCGTGGTCATCCTCTCCACGATCGGCGGCATGCAGCTGTTCACCGAGCCGCTGCTCTTCGCCAACGGCAGCATCATCGGCGGCAACCAGCGGGAGTTCCAGACGCTGGCGATGTACATGTACGAGAAGGGCATCTACAACCTGAGTACCGCAGGTTACGGAGCCGCGGTCGCCTGGGCGATCTTCATGATCATCGTCCTCGTGTCGCTGATCAACTTCATACTCGTCCGCCGCGCGGCCAAGTGAGGAGAGATCGATGATCTCGGCTTCAAAGCGCCTGTGGCGCACCAGTCCACTGACCTACATGGCGCTCGTCCTGGCGGCGTTGCTGTCGATCTACCCCTTCTACTACATGATCGTGATCGGCACCCGGAGCCTGGAGTCCATCAACGACGTGCCGCCGCCGATGACCCCGGCCGGCGCGTTCGGTGACAACTTCGGGCGGGTGCTCGACAACGACGCGGCCAACTTCCTCAAGGGCCTGATGAACTCGATCATCGTCTCGTCGGTGGTCACCGTGTCGGTGGTGCTCACCGGCTCCCTGGCCGGCTTCGCCTTCGCGAAGCTGCGCTTCCGCGGTCGCAACGTGCTGCTGCTGGCGATCATCGTCACCATGATGATCCCGACCCAGATGGGTCTCATCCCGCTCTGGAGCATGATGCAGTCGCTGGGGTGGTACGACACCCTCTACGCGGTGACCGTGCCGTTCCTGGTCAGCGCCTTCGGCGTCTTCATGATGCGGCAGTACGCCAGCCAGGCGATCTCCGACGAGCTGATCGAGGCCGGCCGCGTCGACGGTGCCAGCACCTTCCGGATCTACTGGAACATCGTGCTGCCCGCGCTGCGCCCAGCGGCCGGCGTGCTCGGTCTGCTCACCTTCATGGAGACCTGGAACTCCTTCCTCTGGCCGTACGCGATCCTCACCCCGGAGAACCCGACCCTGCAGGTCTCGCTCTCCTTCCTCTCGTACGCCTACTACACGGACTATTCCCAGGTCTTCGCCGCCACGGCGGTCGGCACCATCCCGCTGGTGCTCGTCTTTCTTCTCTTCGGCCGCCAGATCATCGGCGGGATCATGGAAGGTGCAGTCAAGTCGTGAGCAACCCCGCCACCCCGCCCGCCGTCGGCGTCCTCGACGAGCGTCCGCCACTTACCTTCCCGCCCGGCTTCCTCTGGGGCGCGGCGACCGCCGCGTACCAGATCGAGGGCGCGGCGAACGAAGGCGGTCGGACCGCGTCGATCTGGGACACCTTCAGCCACACCGAGGGTCGGACGGTCGCCGGGCACACCGGCGACGTCGCCTGCGACCACTACCACCGGCTCAGCGACGACGTCCGGCTGATGGCCGAGCTCGGGCTGAAGTCGTACCGGTTCTCGGTGTCCTGGCCCCGGGTGCAGCCGGGCGGATCGGGTCCGGCGAACGCCGAAGGGCTCGACTTCTACCAGCGGCTGGTCGACGAGCTGCTGGCCAACGGAATCGAGCCCTGGCTCACCCTCTACCACTGGGATCTGCCGCAGGAGTTGGAGGACGCCGGTGGCTGGCCGGCCCGGGACACCGCCGCCCGGTTCGCCGACTACTCGCTGTTGGTGGCGGACGCGTTGGGCGACCGGGTGAAGTACTGGACCACGCTCAACGAGCCCTGGTGCTCGGCCTTCCTCGGGTACGGCTCCGGGGTGCACGCCCCGGGCCGCTCCGACGGGGCCGACGCGGTCCGTGCCGGACATCACCTGATGCTCGGCCACGGGCTCGCCGTGCAGGCGCTGCGTACGGCGGTGCCACAGGCGCAGCTCGGGGTGACCGTCAACCTGTACCCGGTCACCCCGGCCAGCGACTCGCCGGGCGACGTCGACGCGGCCCGGCGGATCGACGCGCTGGCCAACCGGTTCTTCCTCGACCCGATCCTGCGCGGCGCCTACCCGGACGACCTGGTGGCCGACCTGGCGAAGGTGACCGACTTCGGCCACGTTCACGACGGTGACCTGGCTACCATCTCCACTCCGTTGGACGTGGTGGGCGTCAACTACTACAGCCGGCACGTGGTGGCCGCGCCGATCCCCGGCGAGCAGCCGGAGGCCTACTGGCGGGACCAGGCCTGCTGGCCGGGCAGCGAGGACGTCCGGTTCGTCACCCGGGGGGTCCCGGTGACCGACATGAACTGGGAGATCGACGCTCCCGGGCTGGTGGAGACGCTGCGTCGGGTTCACGAAGAGTACACGGACCTTCCGCTCTACGTGACCGAGAACGGCTCGGCCTTCGTCGACGAGGTTGTCGAGGGTCAGGTCGACGACGTCGACCGGCTGGCCTATTTCGACGCCCACCTGCGCGCCTCCCACGAGGCGATCAGCGCGGGCGTCCCCCTGCGGGGATACTTCGCCTGGTCGCTGATGGATAATTTCGAGTGGGCCTGGGGCTACACGAAGCGGTTCGGCATGATCTACGTCGACTACGACAAGCAGACCCGCATCCCCAAGTCCAGTGCCAGGTGGTACGCGGAGGTGATCCGACGCAACGGTCTGGCCGCACAATAGGGCGATGGCCAGCCAGTAACGGGCGGCCCGGCACCAGCGCTGGTGAAGGTGCCGGGGCCGCCTGACGTCGGAGGAGCAGACGATGACAACGCAGCGCACCCGGTCGCTCGGGCGGCCGACGCTCGACGCGGTTGCCGCCCGCGCCGGGGTGGGCCGCGGCACGGTCTCCCGGGTGGTCAACGGCTCCCCGCAGGTGAGTCCGGAGGCCCGGGCCGCCGTGCAACAGGCCATTGCCGAACTGGGGTACGTACCCAACCGCGCGGCTCGGGCGCTGGTCACCCAGCGGACCGACTCGGTGGCCCTGGTGGTCAGCGAGTCCGGTGAGCGAATCTTCGCCGAGCCGTTCTTCGCCGGCATCGTCCGGGGGATCAGCTCCGCCCTGCTGGAGACGCCGTTGCAGCTCTGGCTGGCCATGGCCCAGTCGCCGCTGGAGCGGGAGCGGGTCGAGCACCACCTGACCAACCAGCACATCGACGGCGTACTGCTGCTGTCGCTGCACGACGACGATCCGCTGCCCACCCTGCTGGAGGAGCGTGGCCTGCCCACCGTGCTCGGCGGACGGCCCGCGCGGATGCTGCACCCCGAGGCGCAGCCCGCCTCGTTCGTCGACGTCAACAACGCCGGTGGGGCACGCCAGGCGGTCGAGTACCTCGCCGGTCGGGGACGGCGGCGCATCGCCACCATCGCCGGCCCGCAGGACATGGGCGCCGGCCTGGCCCGGTTGTCCGGCTATCGGGATGCGGTCCGCACCGCCGGGTTCGGCGTCAACCCCGACCTGATCGCGTACGGCGACTTCAGCGAGGAGAGCGGCGCGACGGCCATGCGGGGGTTGCTGGAGCGCTGCCCCGACCTGGACGCCGTCTTCGTGGCCGCCGACCTGATGGCCTTCGGTGCCATGCGGACGCTGCGGGAGGCCGGCCGTCGGGTGCCGCAGGACGTGGCCGTGGTCGGTTTCGGCGACGAACCGATCGCCCGGCAGGCCAACCCGCCACTGACGTCGGTGTTCCAGCCGGTGGAGGAGATGGGCCGGCAGATGGCGCGGCTGCTGGTCGACCGGATCCGCGGCGACGAGCTTGCCACTCCACACGTCGTCCTGGACACCCAGTTCGTCGAGCGCGCCTCCGCCTGAACCACGCGCCACCCCGGGCGGGTGCTGGCGGCGGGTCGTACGCGGGCCGGTGCTTACCCGCCCCGCGATAACTCTCCGCAGTTCTGACGCTGTGTCACTTCTCCCCGTCGGCACTCAGTGCCACCTCGCACGCTTTGCTCTGCTTCAACCCACGCACTAGCGCCTGAACTGCGGTAATGCGAAGGCGGGATCGAGTCACCGGCTCGGCGCGGTTGCTGAAAGTAACTGTTGCGTCGGTTGAAGCAGAGCAAAGGTGGGGCACACCGGGTCTGGGGGAGCGGCGAAGACCACGGAAAGTCACGCCGGAGGGCTTGTCGGATGCGGATCTGATCAGCCGGGTGGGCGGTGGTGTTCAGGCCGGGGCGGTCCAGCGGCGAAGCTCGCGTTTGGCGAGGCTGTTGCGGTGCACCTCGTCGGGACCGTCGGCGAGGCGCAGGGTGCGGGCCTGGGCCCAGAGCGCGGCGAGGGGAGTGTCCTGGCTGACCCCGGCCGCGCCGTACGCCTGGATGGCCTTGTCGATGACCCACTCGGCCATCGCCGGTGTGGCGATCTTGATGGCCTGGATCTCGGTGTGTGCGCCCTTGTTGCCGACGGTGTCCATCAGCCAGGCCGTCTTGAGCACCAGCAGCCGGGCCTGTTCGATGCGGACCCGGGCCTCGGCGATCCACTCGCGTACCACGCCCTGCTCGGCGAGCGGGCGGCCGAAGGCGACCCGCTCGACGGCCCGACGGCAGAGCAGTTCCAACGCCCGCTCGGCCATCCCGATCAGGCGCATGCAGTGGTGGATCCGGCCGGGGCCGAGCCGGGCCTGGGCGATGGCGAAGCCGGTGCCCTCGGCACCGACCAGGTTCTCCGCTGGCACCCGTACGCTGTCGAAGTCGATCTCGGCGTGCCCGCCGTGTGAGGCGTCGCTGTAGCCGAAGACCCGCATCCCCCGACGGACGGTGACCCCGGGAGTGTCGCGCGGGACCAGGATCATGCTCTGCTGGCGGTGCCGGTCGGCGGCCGGGTCGGTCTTGCCCATCACGATGAGGATCTCGCAGGCCGGGTCCATCGCGCCGGAGGACCACCACTTGCGGCCGTCGACCACGTAGTGGTCACCGTCGCGGCGGATCGACGTGGCGATGTTCGTCGCGTCGGAGGAGGCCACGTCGGGCTCGGTCATGCAGAACGCGGAGCGGATCTCGCCCGCCAGCAGCGGCGTGAGCCAGCGTTCCTGCTGGGCGGGGGAGCCGAACTCGGCGAGCAGTTCCATGTTGCCGGTGTCCGGTGCGGCGCAGTTGAGCGCCTCTGCAGCGAGGTGCGGGCTGCGGCCGGTCAGTTCGGCCAGCGGGGCGTACTGGAGGTTGGTCAGCCCGGCACCGTGGCGCGGATCGGGCAGGAAGAGGTTCCACAGGCCGCGTCGGCGCGCCTCGGCCTTCAGCTCGGCCAGCACCGGCGGGCGGGCCCACGGGTCACCGGCGGCGGCCACCTGGGCGGCGTGCACCGGCTCGGCCGGGTACACGTGCCGCTCCAGGAAATCGGTCAGCTCCGTGCGCAGCTGCTCGGTCCGGGCGTCGTACGCGAAGTCCATCAGGTCTCCCTCACCGCGGTCAGTCCGTGTGCGACCAGCGGGGCAACGAGGCCCCCGATGGTGTCGAAGCCCTCACCGAGGGTCTGGCCGAGGGTGTGCCGGTAGTGGATGCCCTCGCAGATGACGGCGAGTTTGAAGCAGCCCAGCGCGATGTGCCAGTGCAGCGGGCCGACGTCGACGTCGCTGCGGCCGGCGTACCGGTCGATCAGCTCGGCGCCGCCGGGGAAGCCGGCACGCGGGCCCAGACCGTCGGCGACGGGGTTTCCGTCGGAGGCCGCACTGCCGCCGAGCACCTCCCAGTACGTCAGCAACAGCCCCAGGTCGGTCAGCGGGTCGCCCAGGGTGGCCATCTCCCAGTCCAGCACCGCCGTCACCGTCACCGGGTCGACGGTGGCGAGCAGGTTGTCCAGCCGGAAGTCCCCGTGCACGATCCGGCCGGCGTTGGCCCCGTCCGGCGCGGTGGCGGCGAGCCGGTCGCGTAGCTCGTCGATGCCGGGCACCGGCCGGCTGCGGGAGCGGTCGAGCTGCCCCGACCAGCGGCGGACCTGCCGGGCCAGGAACCCTTCCGGGCGGCCGAAGTCAGCCAGCCCGACCGCCGCCGGCTCCACCGTGTGCAGCGTTGCCAGGGTGTCCATCATCGTCATGGCCAGCCCGTGTCGCTGCTCGTCGGTGAGCCGGTCGGTGCGGGAACGGCTCCGGAACACCTCGCCCGGCACCCGCTCCATCAGGTAGAACGGCGCCCCCAGCACCTCCGGCTCGGGACAGAGCAGCAGGGCGCCGGGCACCGGGACGTCGGTCGGGGCGAGCGCCGAGATGACCCGGAACTCCCGGGTCATGTCGTGCGCGGTGGCCAGCACGTGCCCGAGCGGGGGTCGACGCAGCACCATCTCCCGCTCGCCGGCGTGCACCAGGTAGGTCAGGTTCGACCGGCCACCGGCGATCAGCTCGGCCCGTAACGGGCCGGCGGCCAGATCGGGGCGGTGCGCCGCCAGGTGGTCGCCGAGCCGGTCCAGATCCAGACCGGCGGGCGAGCCGGCGGTCGGTTCGGTCATCCGGACAGTCCATGGCAGCTCCGGCGGGTTGTCAAGGTCAGGTTTGACCCTCGGGACATGCCGCCGCAACAGGGACGAAATGGTCAACTGCCAGGCTGACACCAGCCTGCCGGCCACTGTGCCGGCCCGCCGAGCGGAGGGTTTGAGATGTTGCTGCGCGTTCGGGTCACCCTGCCGGACCGTCCTGGCACGCTCGGTCAGGTCGCGCGCACCCTCGGCGTGTCCGGGGCGGACATCGTCCAGGTGGTCGTGCTGGAACGCCTCGGCGGGCGGGCGGTCGACGACTTCACGGTGGTGTGGCCGGGCGTCGCGCGGGTGGAACGTCTGCTGGCCGGCCTGGCGGCGATCCCCGGCGTACGGGTGGACGGGGTCTGGCGGGCGATCGGCGCGCCCACCACCACCGGCCAGGATGCCGAGCTGCTGGCCCAGGTCGCCGCCAACCCGGCCGACGGGCTGGCGACCCTTGTCGACGCGGTGCCAGGGCTGCTCGCCGCCGACTGGTCCGTCGCCGCGATGGTGCCGGTGGACTGGGCATCGCGTACCGGAGGGGGCGGTGCGACGGTCGGGCACGCCAGTTGGCGTACCCCGGTGCCGCCGATGCTGCCGGAGGTGACCCCGCTGCGCGCCCGGTCGATGACCGCGCCCGACGGCGGCCATTTCGCGGTCGCACCGTTCGGTCGGGCCGGGCTGGTGCTGGTGGTGTCCCGCGAGCACAGCGAGACCCTAACGCCGGCCGCCTTCCACTCCACCGAGGTGGACCGACTGGCCCAGCTGGTCCGGGCCTGCGCCGTGATCCTCGGTGACCGGCTCGACCTGGTGGGCGCTCCGCCGGTCAGCGCCAAACCCTGAGCCGTTGTGACGCAGACCGCAGGGCCGATCGCGGCTGGACACGGTGAGGCAACCGACCGGCAACAGCCGCGGACGAGGGTGGCAGGCGAAGGGAGGCAACGATGACGCTGTGGCGGATCCGAGCCACCGTGGACGACCGACCGGGTTACCTGTCGGTGCTCACGGCGAGCCTCGCGTTGCGTGGAGTCAATATCCTCACCGTGCAGGTGCACACCACCGAGCAGGGTGCCGTCGATGATTTCCTCGTCGACGCGCCGGACACCCTCGACGAGGCGGGACTGCTCGCCGCGGTCGAGCGGGGCCGGGGGCGGGACTGCTGGGTGGCGCGCAGCGAGGCGCGTGGCCTGGCCGATCAGCCGACCCGGGTGCTCGGGCTGGCGACCCGGCTGGTGCACGACCCGGACGCGACAGGTGAGGTGCTACGGGCCCTGCTCGGCGCCGACGAGGTGACCTGGCGGGCCGCGCCGGCCCTGGCCCGGCCCGGGATCGACGGGATGACGATGCTGCTGGCCGACCCGAACGGCGGGTCGTACACCCTGCGCCGGGTCGCGCCGAGCTTCACCCCGGCCGAGTACGCCCGGGCCCAGGCGCTGCTCGAACTGGGGGCCACCGCAGCCCGGCGCAGCACCGAACAGGTCACCGTGGTCCTGCCCGACGGTGCCGAGCTGACCGTACGCCCCGCCGTGGCGGAGGACCTGACGGCCGTGGTCGAGTTGCACCAGGCCTGCTCGGTGCGCAGCCGGCAGCGCCGTTACCTCGGCGGTGCGGTAATTCCCTCCCCGGCCCGACTGCGTCGGCTCCTGGAGCCGGCCCGTGGGCTGACCCTGGTCGCCGCGACGACCGGCTCCGGCGGGGCGGCGGAGTCGGTCGTCGCGATGGCGAACCTGCTCGCCGAGGGCGATGAGGCCGAGGTGGCGCTGTTGGTACGCGACGACTGGCAGCGCCGTGGGCTGGGCTCGACGTTGCTGCGTCGGTTGACCCGGCAAGCCGAGTCGGCCGGCTACGCGGCGATGGTGCTGCACGTCCAGGCGGACAACGCGCCGATGCTGCGTACGCTGCGCCGGTTGTCCCGGCCGACCACCGTCCAGCGGGACGGCGCACTGCTGACCATGACCGTGCCGTTGGCCGCCGAGGTACCGGCGGCAGCGAAGAGCGCCGGCTGACGGCCCAGACGACCGACCTCCGGTGCGGAGGCCGGTGAGGTGGGCAGGATTCCCGGTGCGGGGGTCCTGCCCACCGCGTGCCTCCTGACCGGATGCGGTCAGATGCTCGGAGGTAGGGCGGTGCGGTCCTGGAAGTTGCCGTAGAGGCGATCGTCGTCGCCCACGGTCACGGCCTGGACCAGCAGATCCCCACCGACGAAGGCACCCTTCCAGGAAGCGCCCCGGCCGCCGAACGGCTCCTGCCGGTCACCCCGGGAGCGGGGCCGGTTGATGCCCACCTTGAAGGCTTGCAGGTCGACTGCCAGCTTCGCCGCCTCGTCGGTGTCGTCGCAGGCGAGGGAGGCCACCAGCGCGCCGTTTGAGGCGTTCATCTGGGCCAGCAACTCGTCGGTGGTGTCGACCACGACGATGGTGTCGACCGGGCCGAACGGCTCGGCGTGCATGAGCCGGGACCGGCCGGGTGGGGCGAGCAGCACCGACGGCGCGACGTACGCCGAAGTGTCCTGCCCGGGCAGGAACGGCGCGCCGTCGAGTTTGCCCCGGTACAACGGGACGGCGCCGCCCCGTACCGCCTCGTCGACCTTGCGGTGCAGCTCGTCGGCCTTGGCGGCGCTGATCAGCGGGCCGAAGTCCAGCTCCGGCAACGGGTCTCCGGCCTGCCAGGTCTCGCCGACCGCGAGCGGGTGCCCGAACCGGACCGAGCGGACCACCGGCAGGTACATGTCGAGGAACTCGTCGACCAGGTCCCGCTGGACCACGAACCGGGGGTACGCGGTGCAGCGCTGTTTGCCGTACTCGAAGCCCTTCTTGAGGTGAGCCGCGAGCAGATCCCACTGGGAGAAGTTCCAGATGCCCCAGGCGTTGAGGCCCTCCTGCTCGATGAAGTGGCGTTTGTTCGAGTCGAGCAGCGCAGCAGCCACCTTGCCCCCGTTGGAGCGGCCACCCACGAACGCCACCGCGCCGATCTCCGGTGCCCGTACCAGCACCTCGGACAGCGCCTCGCCGCTGCCGGAGAGCAGGGTGGCGGGCAGTCCGGCGCGGTGCAGCAGCGCGTGCGCCACGGTGAGACAGACCGCGCCGCCCTGGGACGGTGTCTTGGCGATGACCGCGTTGCCGGCGAGCAGCTGCACCAGTTCGGCGTGCACCAGCACGCTCATCGGGTAGTTCCAGGAGGCGATGTTGCTGACCGGGCCGGGCAGCGGGGCGCGACCGCCGGCGAGCATCCGATCGATCTCGTCGACGTACCAGCGCACCCCGTCGAGTGCGCGGTCCACGTCGGCGCAGGCCAGGCGCCACGGCTTGCCGATCTCCCAGACCAGCAGCAGGGCCAGCAGGTCGCGCTGGGCGGTGAGGGCGTTGAGGGCGTCGGTGACCCGCGACCTGCGTTCGGCCAGCGGGGTCTCCGCCCAGCTGGCGTGGGCCGCGGCGGCGTGCGCGACCGCGTCGTGGGCGGTCGCCGCGTCCAGTCGCGGCAGGTTGACCAGCACGCTGTTGTCGACCGGGGTACGCGTCGGCGTGGGCGTGCCGCCGGTGCGCCACTCGCCGCCGACCAGGTTCCGCAAGGTGGTGGTGCCGTCGCCCAGGCGGTCGAACGCCTCACCGGTGGCGGCCACCGCCTGGGCGAGGGTGTCTGGCCAGGAGGTTCCGTCGGCGAGTCGTAGAGCCATCGCGATCTCCTCAGGTGGGCGGGGAGCGGCCGTCGAGGGGTGCCGCCAGGTGCCGCGTACTGTCGCGTGCCGCCCAGCGCGACGGCAACAGTACGGTCCGTATTGCAGGACACCCGAGGCTTGGCGCTCCTGAGTGGATGGTGCGTCCTGTCCCGTGGTCGACGCCTCTCACCTGCCGATTTTCCGCACGCATATCGTCGCACATCGATGATGTGAACATTCCCCCTTTGTTACTGGCGAGTACGATCGCGGCTACCCGGCGGTGGCATCGGCCTGGGAGGCGTCCACTCGTACCCAACGACGAGAACGGCCGCCGGAGGGGTGCCGGCGGCCGTTCTGGGATGGTGCTGTCAGCTGGTGAAGGTGATCCCGTCACGCCGACGTCGCAGCGCGACCAGGGCGACACCGCCACCGATCAGGCCGACGCCGACCAGAGCCATGGTCGTCGCCGCCGCGCCGGTGACCGGCAGGCTGCCGTCGTCGTCACCGCCGCCACCGCCGGTGCCGTTCGACGGGCTGGCCGACGGCGTGTCCGACGGGACCGGCGACTCGGGGACGGTCGGCGTCGGGGTGGGCGACTCCGAAGTGGTGGGCGTGGGCGTCGGTGACTCCGGGGTCGGCTGGCCGGCGCAGGTGTGGCTGAGGTTGAAGCGGTCACCCTGGCCGCTGATCGTGGCGCTACCGTCCACCAGCGTCCACCCGGCCGGGGTGAACAGATAGGCGTGGATAAGTCGGGACTCGTTCTGCCCAGCGGGGTAGAGCGCGTCCGGGTAGGCGTCGGCGGCGTCGGGCACGGTGACGTCGACCGTGCCGGAGCCGTTGTCGAAGGTGAGTGTCAGGCTCTCGAAACCGCCTGCGGACGGACCGCCGGGCAGGACGAAGTGCCAGCCGTCGTGGTCGGCGGGGCGATCGGCGAACCTGGTGTCCGCGCACTGCTGCTGGAAGTCGGCCGCAGTGGAACCCTGGTGGGCCGAGTGAAGCGGAACTGTGCTGCTCGCCCAGGCCGGGGCGGCGAGGGCGAGGAGGGCCGTGGCGGCGACGCCGGAAACGGCCGCACGCGCCACGTGCCGACGCTGTGGCATGAGAATTCCTCCGGATCTCAGCGGGATGACGGCACATGCTCGCATCCGGATGGCCGGTTCTGATCTCGGGCGAACGGTCTGACCTGGGCAGACCTGAAGTCGCGATGTGCCCGCGAGGGTGTCTCCGGGGCTGTCGGCGCGCGTGTCGGTGTAACGCCAGACGGCCCTCCGACGCCCAGCGGCATCGCCGGGCGGGCTTCCCAACCGACGGTGCCCGGATTACATTGTCAACTATCCATGGGAGCGCTCCCGGTCCTGTTGGAGCCACCTCGCCGCCACCACCACCGCCGGCAGCCGTCCACCCCGACGCGGGCACGCGTCCGGTCGATGCCGTCGGGCACGCATCGACAGGAGTAGTCGCATGCATCTACCCCCACGGTCGGGCCACGTCCACGCCGACCGACCTCTGCCGAACCAGCCCTGGCCGCGTCACCGCACCGACCAGCCCTGGCCCCGCCGGATGCTGGCCGCCGTCACCGCACTCGCCGCCGGCCTCGCGCTCGCGCTCGGCGTACCCGCGACCGGTGCCGCCGCCGCGCCGACCGACGGTGCCGGTGCCGCCGCCGCAGCCCCGGCCTTCAACTACGCCGAGGCGCTACAGAAGTCCCTGCTGTTCTACGAGGCGCAGCAGTCCGGGGAACTGCCCGACTGGAACCGCGTCTCGTGGCGCGGCGACTCGGCGCTCCGCGACGGCTCGGACGTCGGACTTGACCTCACCGGCGGCTGGTACGACGCCGGTGACCATGTGAAGTTCGGCTTTCCGATGGCATTCAGCACCACCATGCTGGCCTGGGGCGCGGTTGAGTACCGGGCCGGGTACGCGGCGTCCGGCCAGCTCACCCACCTGCTGAACAACCTGCGCTACGTCAACGACTACTTCGTCAAGGCGCACCCGTCGCCGAACGTGCTGTACGGACAGGTGGGCAACGGCGACGACGACCACAAGTGGTGGGGGCCGGCCGAGGTGATGCCGATGGCGCGGCCCGCGTACAAGATCGACGCGAGCTGTGGCGGCGCGGACCTGGCGGGGGAGACCGCCGCCGCGATGGCCGCCTCGTCCATGGTGTTCCGACCCACCGACGCCGCGTACGCCGACAAGCTGCTGACCCACGCCCGGCAGCTCTACACCTTCGCCGACACGGTGCGGAAGAACTACCACGAGTGCATCACCGACGCGACAAGCTTCTACCGGTCCTGGAGCGGCTACCAGGACGAACTCGTCTGGGGTGCGATCTGGCTGTACCGGGCCACCGGCGACGCCGCGTACCTGGCCAAGGCCGAGAGCGAGTACGACAAGCTCGGCACCGAGCCGCAGACCACCACCCGCTCGTACAAATGGACCGTGGCCTGGGACAACAAGCAGTTCGGGGCGTACGTGCTGCTGGCCAACCTGACCGGCAAGCAGAAGTACATCGACGACGCCAACCGGTGGCTGGACTTCTGGACCGTCGGCGTCAACGGCGAGCGGGTCCGGTACTCGCCCGGCGGGATGGCGGTGCTCGACTCGTGGGGCGCGCTGCGCTACGCCGCCAACACCGCGTTCGCCGCGCTGGTCTACAGCGACAAGACCACCGATGCGACCCGCAAGGCGCGCTACCACGACTTCGCCGTCCGGCAGATCAACTACGCGCTCGGCGACAACCCGCGCAACTCCAGCTACGTGATCGGCTTCGGCGCCAACCCGCCGAAGAACCCCCACCACCGCACCGCGCACGGCTCCTGGTGGGACAGCCAGACGGTGCCCACCGAGACCCGGCACACCCTCTACGGCGCGCTTGTCGGCGGGCCGTCCTCGCCGAACGACGCGTACACCGACAACCGGTCCGACTACGTGATGAACGAGGTCGCCACCGACTACAACGCCGGCTTCACCTCCGCGCTGGCCCGGCTCTCCCAGGAGTACGGCGGCACCCCGCTGGCCAACTTCCCGGTCCCCGAGCAGCCCGACATCGACGAACTGACCGTGGAGACCACGGTCATGCAGAACGAGACACGAGCCACCGGCATCAAGGCGATCATCTACAACAAGTCGGCCTTCCCGGCCCGGGCACTGACCGACGCGAAGTTCCGCTACTACTTCCGGCCCGACGGCACCGGCCCGGTGCAGGTGACCTCCAGCTACACCCAGGGCTGCCCGGCACCGACCACCGCCCGCCAGGCCAGCGGCGACCTCTGGTACGTCGAGGTCGACTGCACCGGGCACACCATCGCGCCGGCCGGCCAGTCGCAGCACCGGATGGAGGTGCAGTTCAAGGTCGGTGTGCCCGAGGGCGGCACCTGGGACCCGGCGAACGATCCGTCGTACCAGGCCACCGCCGGGCCGAACCGCAACGTGCCGCTCTATTCCGGAGGCGAGGTGGTGTGGGGCTCGGAGCCCGCGCCGGACGCCCCCGACACCACCCGGCCGACCACCCCCGGCACCCCGGTGGCCACCTCGGTCAGCTCCCGAGCGGTGAGTCTTACCTGGGAGCCGTCCACCGACTCCGGCAGCGGGGTCGACGTCTACCTTGTCAGCACCCGCCAGATCGGCAGCGACGCGATCACGTTGAGCAACGCCAGCACCAACTCGCTGACGATCGACGTACTGCCGGCCCGGACGTACGAGTTCAGCGTGGTGGCCCGGGACAGGGCCGGCAACACGTCCTTCTCGTCACCGTCGCTGAGCGTGACGACTCCCGCCGTGGACACGGGGGACACCGTCCCACCGACCACGCCCGGCACGCCCACGGTCTCCGCCGTCACCTCGACCGGTGCGACGCTGACCTGGGCTCCGTCGACCGACAACGTGGGCGTCGTCGGGTACCGGATCTACCGTTCGTACCTGGTCGACACCCTGATCGACACGGTCACCGAGCCGACCTATCGGCTGACCGGCTTGACTCCTGACAGCGCGACCCCGTTCTACGTGGTCGCGATCGACGCCGCCGGCAACGCCTCGCCGCCCTCGCAGACGGTGATGGTGACCACCTCGGCGCCACTGCCCACGTCGCCCTGCCGGGTCACCTACGGCAGCAACGACTGGAGCAGCGGTTTCACCGCGAACATCACCATCACCAACACCGGTACGACCGCGATCAACGGCTGGACGCTGGCGTTCAGCTTCCCGAACGCCGGACAGCGGGTCGGCCAGGGCTGGTCGGCCACGTACGCCCAGACCGGTGCGGCGGTGACCGCCACGAACATGTCGTACAACGGCAACCTGGCACCGGGCGCGTCGGTAGGCATCGGCTTCAACGGCACCCACACCGGCAGCAACCCGAAGCCCACCACGTTCACGCTCAACGGCGCCACCTGCACCATCGGCTGACGCGAATACCGGTTCCCCGGGTCGCAGCCGGGCCGGCCGGTGCAACGCTCCGCTGCTGGCATGTCACACAGGAACGATCACGCCTGTGTGACATGCCAGCACAGCGGCGTCCGCTCGGGACCGCTGCTGTGGCCGGGCGTGCTGCGCGGCGGAGGCCGACCTGTGCTGGTCGGCGACCTGTGGCTGGCGGCGCTTCCCGACCGGCCGAACACAGCGAGCAATGCTCGCTCTGCGTGGCATAGGCGGCGTCAGACCGTTGCCCCACCTCGCTCCCTTTGCTCTGCTTCAACCCACGCAATAGCGCCTGAGCAGGGGTTCCGCATTGGCCGGTGGCCAAGCAGGCGACGATCGCCGTCACTTTCGGTAAGCGTTGCGTTGGTTGAAGCAGAGCAAAGGGAGCGGAGTGGAGTGGCTGGAGGGGGCAGACGTCACGGTCTGTCAGGAGCAGTGCGTCGGGGAGGAGGGCAGGCTCCGCCCGGACGAGTCCGGCCGGGGCGTGGCGTCAGCGCAGGTCGTCGGCGAGGAGGTCCATCAGCAGGCCGTCGTGCCAGCGGCCGTCCTCGCCACGCTCGTAGCGGCGCATCACCCCGACGGTCCGGAAACCCACCTTCGCGTACGCCCGGATGGCGGCGGTGTTCGCCGCCGCCGGGTCGATGGTGAAGCGGTGGTGGCCGTGCACGTCGATCAGGTGGCGGATCAGCACGCGGATGGCGTCCCCGGCCAGACCGGCGCCGCGTACCGAGGGGTCGAGGAAGATGTCGAGCCCGGCGTGGCGGTAATCCGGGTCATTTTCGGCGTGCCACTGAATCGCGCCGACCACCCGGTCGCCGTGCTCGATGGCGTACACCGAGGTGCCCTCCTCGGCGAGATCCGCCTCGACGGCGGCGACCAGGTCGTCGCCACCGCGCCACCAGCGGCGTACCTCGGGCTCGGCGCGGATCCTCGCCAGCGCGGGCACGTCGGCGGCCGTCGCCGGTCGTAGGGTCACCGCCTTGCCGCGCAGCATCCGCTCAGCTCCGAATCTCGCCGTGTTCCACGCAGATCGCTGACCAGCCGACCGGCAGCACCTGCACCTTCATCCGGCGTCGGCACCGCGCGCAGTACCGGGGCGGCTCCAGGACGCGGGCCGCCGCACACTGTTCGTGGGCGCCGGACGCTGCCGCCTCCCCGCACCTGTCGCACCAGGTCTGAGCTGCCACGGCTGGCATCACAGGGTCGCCGACAGCGCCTTGACCGGCATCTTCAGCTCGTCGAGCAGCTTGAGGTCGTCGGTGGCCGGTCGGCCGAGGGTGGTCAGGTAGTTGCCGACGATCACGGCGTTGATGCCGCCGAGCAGCCCGTCGCGGGTACCGAGATCACCCAGGGTTATCTCGCGGCCGCCCGCGTACCGCAGGATGGTGCGCGGCATGGCTAGCCGGAACGCGGCGATGGCCCGCAGCGCGTCCCTGCCCTCCACCACCGGGCGGTCACCCAGCGGGGTGCCGGGCCGAGGGTTGAGGAAGTTCAGTGGCACCTCGTGCGGATCGAGCTCGGCGAGCTGCGCGGCGAACTCGGCCCGCTGCTCGACGGTCTCACCGAGGCCGAGGATGCCGCCGCAGCAGACCTCCATGCCGGATTCGCGGACCATCCGCAGGGTCTCCCACCGCTCCTCCCACGAGTGCGTGGTGACCACGTCCGGAAAGTACGACCGGCAGGTTTCCAGGTTGTGGTTGTAGCGGTGCACACCCATGTCGACCAGCTCGTCGACCTGCTCCTGAGTGAGCATGCCGAGCGAGGCGGCGACCTGGATGTCGACCTCCGCCTTGATCGCGGCGACCCCTTCACGCATCTGCTTCATCAGCCGGTCGTCCGGGCCCCGGACGGCGGCCACGATGCAGAACTCGGTCGCCCCGGTCGCGGCGGTCTGCTTCGCCGCCTGCACCAGCGAGGGAATGTCCAACCACACCGACCGCACCGGCGAGGTGAACAGGCCGGACTGGGAACAGAAGTGGCAGTCCTCCGGGCAGCCGCCGGTCTTCAGCGACACGATGCCCTCGACCTCGACCTCCGGGCCGCACCAGCGCATCCGCACCTCGTGGGCGAGCTGAAGGGTGGCGGACAGGTGCTCGTCGGGCAGGTTCAGCACGGCGAGGACACCGGCCTCGTCGAGACCGACGCCGTTGTGCAGCACCTGGTCCCGGGCCTGGTCGAGGATCTCTGGCATGGCACGTACCCTACAAGGCCGCCGCGCCGCCCGGTCCGACCCGGCCGCCCGGTGGCTCAGCGCGGCGAGCCGTACGGCGCCACGCCGGTGCGGGCATCCCGGGTGGTAACTTCGCCCGGCGGAAGCGCCTGACGGGCGGAACCGGCGGGGAAGGGACGTGGCGGTGGCGGACTGGCTGGCGGCGCTGGACCGCCGCGCCGAGCTGCGGGCCAAGGCGGGACTGACCCGCCGGCTGCATCCGCGCGCCGCCGCCGACGGTGTGGTCGACCTGGCCGGCAACGACTACCTGGGCCTGGCCGCGCACCCTGAGGTGGTTGCCGCCGCCGCGCAGGCCCTTGCCGCGTACGGGCTGGGAGCGACCGGTTCACGGCTGATCCGCGGCTCCACCGAAGCCCACCACACGCTTGAGGAAACGCTCGCCGAATGGCTCGGCACCGACCGGTCGCTGGTCTTCTCCTCCGGGTACCTGGCCAACCTCGGTGCGGTCCGCGCGCTGGTGCGTCCCCGTACGCTGCTGATCTCCGACGCGCACAACCACGCCTCACTCATCGATGGCTGCCGGATCTCCGGCGCGGAGACGGTGGTGACCCCGCACGCCGACGTGGCGGCGGTCGCCGCCGCCCTTGCCGCCGCCCCGGGCCGACCGGCCGTGGTGGTCACCGAGTCGGTCTTCTCCGTCGACGGTGATCTCGCCCCGTTGGCGCGGCTGCACGCCACCGCCCGCGAACATGGCGCGTTGCTGCTGGTCGACGACGCGCACGCGCTGGGCGTGGTCGGCCCGGACGGCGCCGGCGCGGTGGCCGAGGCCGGACTGACCGGCGAACCCGACGTGGTGGTCACCGCGACCCTGTCCAAGGCGCTCGGTGGGGCCGGTGGCGTGGTGGCCGGTCCGGCCGAGTTCGTCCGGCACCTGGTGGAGACCGCGCGGACCTTCATCTACGACACCGCCCTGCCGCCCGTGGTGGCGGCCGGGGTGCAGGCCGCCGTCGGGCTGGCGCGCTCCGGCGCCGGCCTGCGCGCCGAGCTGGCCGAGCGGGCCGCCCACGCGGTCGGCCGGCTGCGCGCCGCCGGCCTGGACGTCTCCGCTGCCGACGCCGCCGTCGTCTCGATCACCGCGCCCAGCCCGGAGGCGGCGACGGCGTGGGCCACCGCCTGCCGGGACCGGGGGGTGGCGGTCGGCTGTTTCCGCCCGCCCTCCACCCCCGACAGCCGGTCGAGGCTGCGCCTGACCGTCAGCGCCGGGGTGCCGCGCGCGGACTTCGAACACGCCCTGGAGGTCATCGTGGAATGTGCGCCATGACGGATCAGTGGCGTGGACCGGTGCTTGTCACCGGCACCGACACCGAGGTCGGCAAGACGGTGGTGACCGCGGCGATCACGGCCGCGGCGCAGGCGGCCGGGCTGCGGGTGGCGGTGGTCAAACCCGGTCAGACCGGTACGGCCACCGGCGATCCCGGTGATGTCGAGACGGTCGCCCGGCTGGCTGCCCCGATGACCTGTCGTACGCTGGCCAGCTTTCCGGACCCGCTCGCGCCGTTGGCCGCTGCCCGGGTGGCCGAACTGCCGCCGCTGGAGCTGTACAACGCGGTCGACGCGGTGCGGGAGGAGGCCGACAAGCACGATCTGGTGTTGGTCGAGGGGGCCGGCGGACTGCTCGTACCGATGGGCCTGCGGCCGTCTGGGGAGCCGTGGACCGTCGCCGACCTGGCCGTGTCACTGGGCGCTCCGGCGGTGGTGGTGGCTCGGGCCGGCCTGGGCACCCTCAACCACACCGCGCTCACCCTGGAGGCCCTGGACCGGCGGGCCGTGCCGGCGGGCGTGATCATCGGCGCCTGGCCGGCTGAGCCTGAGCTGGTGCACTGGGCGAACCTCAGTGACCTGCTGCCGAATCTGCTCGGCGCGTTGCCGGCCGGGGCCGGGGCGATGGACCCGGGAGTGTTCCGGCGTTCCGCGCCGGGCTGGCTCACCCCTGCCCTGTACGGCGTGCTCGACGACTGGCGCGCCTGGGCCGACGAGACCACCTGAGCCGAACCCGTCGACCTGCTGACTTTCGTCAGTGCCGACACCGGCCGGGCGTGGGTAGCGTGACCGTCGTGTACAAGAGGTGGCGTGACCTGCTGCTCTGGGCGGTGCTGGCCGCGCCGTTCGGGTACGTCGGTGCCACCCCGCCGCACTCCCGCGACGCCGTGGTGTCGCTGCTCATCGGCCTGGGCGGGGCCAGTGTCGCGGTCGCGGTCAGCCGGCGGCTGCCGCTTGTCGCCCTGCTCGTGGTGGTGCTCGGCACGCTGCTCGACGGAAACTTCGTCTTCGCCATCCCGGTGTTCAGCTACCTGGCCGGACGACGCAGTCCGCGTACGATGCCGGTGGCCGTGGTGTTCGCGGTGATCGCGGCCGGTGGCACGGTGCTCAATCTCGGGCTCCTCGGCACCGGCATGGCCACCTGGTTTCTGCTGGCCACGGTGCTGCTCTTCGCGGGCGTCTTTCCCTGGCTGATCGGCAGGTACCGGCGGCAACAGGCAGCGCTTCTCGACGCCGGTCGCCGCTACGACCAGGCTCGCGCACAAGAGCGACAGGGAGAGGCGGAACGGATCCGGTTGCGTGAGCGGGCCCGCATCGCGCGGGAGATGCACGACTCGCTCGGGCACGCGCTGAGCCTGATCGCGCTGCGTGCCGCCGCATTGGAACTCGCCGACGACCTCAACTCCCGGCATCGCGCCGCCGCCGGTGAGCTGCGGGCCAGTGTGGCCGAGGCGACCGAGCGGCTGCACGGAATAATCGGGGTGCTTCGTGAGGAGACCGCGCCGGTCACCACCCGTCCCGCCGGGGAGGACATCGCCGACCTGGTCGACGGCGCGCGGGAGGCCGGCATGGCGGTGCGGCTGGACCTACGGAGCATGTCGCCGGATCCGCATGAGGTGCCGTCGGGTCTGCTGGACGTGCCGCCGGCCCTGCCCGAGTTGACGTCGCACGCCGCGTACGGGTTGGTTCGCGAGGCGCTGACGAACGCCGCCCGGTACGCGCCCGGAGCCGAGGTGACGGTCAGTCTGGTCCGGCGGGGGGACGGTGTGGTGGTGGAGGTGGTGAACGAGTCGCCGCCGGCCGGTCCGCTGCCCGGGCCGCCGGCCACCGGTTCCGGCCTGCTCGCCCTGGCCGAACGGGTCCGGCTCGCCGGTGGCTCGCTCAGCGCCGGGGCATGCCCGCAGGGCGGCTTCGCCGTCCGAGCCCGGCTACCTGTGCCTACCCCCGCCACCAACGCTGACGTCGCCTTCGCGGCCCGGCCCGACGTGATCGGCATGCCCGACGCGGCTCCGGGCGGCTCGGCTGCTGCCGGCGGCAACCCGGATGGCGCGGCAGCCCGCCGGCAGGTTCGGCGCAGCCTGCTGGTGGCGCTCGGCGCACCCGTCGGTATCGCGATGGCACTGTCGCTGATCTACTACCCGGTCGCCACCGTCGGCGCGGTGCTGGACCGGAGCACCTTCGAGGAGTTGCCTGTGGGTGTGGCCCGGGACGACCTGGTCGGCCTGCCGCCCCGGCAGGTGGACCGGCCCGCCGACGCCCGGCCGGACTGCGAGTACTACACCGACGGCAACTTCCCATTCGCCCAGCCGACGTGGCGGTTGTGCTTCCTCAACGGTCGGCTGGTCAGCAAGGAGCGGGTGAACGAATGACAAGTGTTCCGGTGGAGCCGGTACGGGTGCTGTTGGCCGACGACGAGGCGATGATCCGGGCCGGTGTCCGGGCGATCCTGGCCACCGACCCCGGCATCGAGCTCGTCGCCGAGGCTGGCGACGGCCGGACCGCTGTGGAACTGGTCCGGGCCCACCGACCTCGGCTGGCCCTGCTGGACATCCGGATGCCGAAGCTGGACGGGCTTGCCGCCGCCGCCGAGATCCGTCGGTCGGTGCCGCAGACGGCCACCATCATGCTGACCACGTTCGGCGAGGACGACCATGTGGCGCGGGCGCTGGGGCACGGGGCGAGCGGCTTCCTGCTCAAGTCCGGCGACCCGCGGGAACTCATCGCCGGGGTGCACGCGGTAGCCGGTGGCGGCGCGTACCTGTCCCCGACCGTGGCTCGCCGGGTGATCGAGTTGGGCGGCGACCGGGTCGCCCGCCGACCGTTGGCCCAGGACCGGCTGGCCGGGCTGACCACCCGGGAACGGGAGGTGCTGGCGCTGGTCGGGGCGGGACTTTCCAACGCCGAGATCGCCAGCCGCTTGTATCTGGTCGAGGGCACCGTGAAGACCTACCTGACGAGCATCTTCACCCGGCTTGAGGTGCGTAACCGGGTGCAGGCGGCGATCCTCGCGTACGAGGCGGGGCTGGTCGAATCGGTCGAATAGGACCAGCCCCGTCCGACCTTTCACGCGTCGCGTCTGCGCAGCGCCGCTCGGCCGGCCAGCAGTGCCACGGCGGCCCAGCCGGCGAGCAGCAACAGTCCGACCACCGGTGGGTACGGTTGCCCGTCGCCGGCCAGGAGGTGTCTCCCGGCCTCGCCCGGAAGGGCGTCGGCGATCCGGTGCAGCGCGGTGATGTCCGGCTCGCGCAACGACAACGGCACGATCATCAGTACCGCGAGCAGCACCGTCAACGTCAGCACCGCGCTGCGCAGCACGGCGCCGAGGCCGAGCGCGAGGACACCGATCAACGCCAGGTAGGCGGCCAGGGCGACGACGTCGCGGAGGGTGCCGGCCGCCGGGGCGGCTCCCCATTCACCGAGCACCGGCGAAGCGACGAGTGCGCCGACCCCGCCGAGCAGCAACCCGAGCCCGAAGGTCACGGCCGCCGTCACGGCCGCCTTGGCCAGCAGTACGCGACCCCGCGACGGTGTGCACTGCAAGGTGGTCCGGATCGTTCCGGTGGTGAACTCGCTGGTGATCATGAGCAGGCCGAGGGCCAGCACGGCGTACTGGACCAGCTCCAGCGAGTCGACGAGTACGGTCCCCACCGGGACCACCCCGGCGTCGTCGCTCGGATCATCGTTGGTGTTGCCGTTGGCGACGTAGATCGCCAGCTGCCCGGCGGTGGCGGTCATCAGCACCACCGAGGCGAGCACCGTCCACCAGGTGCTGCGTACCGTCCGGAGTTTGGTCCACTCTGCGCGGATCGTCGTCATGCCGCACCTCCCGCGCCGGCCGCGTACTCGACGTGGTCGGCGGTCAGGGCCATGAAGGCCCGCTCCAGGGAGGCCTCCTCCGCGGCCAGCTCGTGCAGCGGCACCCCGAGTTTGTACGCCAGCTCGCCGACGCGCTCGACGGTGGCGCCGGTGACGGTCAGCTCGTCCGTTCCGCCGGACTCGACCACCGCACCGGCGGCGGTCAGCCGATCGGCGAGGGCCGCCAGCCCGGCCGGTCGCGGGCTGCGGACCCGTACGGCCAGTCCGCTGCCGGTGATCACCTCGGCAGTGGGCGCGTCGGCGATCAGCCGGCCCTGACCGAGCACCACCAACCAGTCAGCGGTCTGCTGCATCTCGCTCATCAGGTGGCTGGAGATCAGCACGGTGCGGCCCTCGGCGGCCAGGGACCGGCTGAGCTGCCGGATCCAGCGCACCCCGTCCGGGTCGAGGCCGTTCACCGGTTCGTCGAACATCAGCACCGGCGGGTCTCCGAGCAGGGCACCGGCGATGCCGAGCCGCTGACCCATCCCGAGGGAGAGCGCGCGAGCCGGCTTCGCCGCCGCCCGGTCGTCAAGCCCGACGGTGGCGAGCACCTCGTCCACCCGGCGTTCGGGTATGCCGTTGCTGGCGGCCATCGCGGACAGGTGGGCCCGCCCGGAGCGGGCGGGATGCAGGGCCCGCGCGTCAAGCAGCGCACCGATCTCGTGCAGTGGCCGGCGCAGCTCGCGGTACGGCCGCCCGCCGATCAGCGCCTGGCCGGCGGTGGGGCGGTCCAGTCCCAGGATCAGCCGCATGGTGGTCGACTTGCCGGCGCCGTTCGGCCCGAGGAAGCCGGTGACCCGGCCGGGACCGATGTCGACGGTCAACTCGTCGACAGCCGTGGTATCCCCGAACCGCTTGGTCAACGCACGTAACGTAATCATGCCGGGACGGTAGGTCGGTGACGATGGGGCCCGCCGTGCCCGAAAGGCAGCACCCGGCCCTGACTTTCGTCAACTCCCGCCCGGTTCAGCGGCGGACGACGAAGGTGTCGGGCATCCGGAAGGTGAGATTGTCGGGATAGTGGGGCGGGCGCAGCACGCGTACCCCGGTCAGCAGCGGTGCGGCCTCGCGCACCAGCGTGGTGGCTTCCATCCGGGCGAGTTGGTCGCCGACGCAGCGGTGCACGCCCGCCCCGAAAGCCAGATGCCGGCGTGACCCGCGCTGCCCCGGGCGGAACTCGTCCGGCGACTGCACGACCTCCGGGTCCCGTCCGGCGCGGGCCAGCCACAGCACCACGCTGGTACCCGCCCGCACCCCCGTCCCGCCCAGCGTGGTGTCCACGGCGGCGACCCGTCGCCAGGTGACGATCGGTGGTTCCAGCCGCAGCCCCTCCTCGACCACGTCGGCGACCGGCACCGAGCCGTCGCGTAGCCCGGCGAGCACCGCCGGCTCGGCGGTGAGCCGGTGCAGCAGCAGGGTGAGGAACTGCGAGGTGGTCTCCTGGCCGGCGACCAGCAGGAAGAACAGTGCGCCGACGACCACCTCGGGCGGGTGCCCGGCGGCGCGCAGGGACGCGGCCAGGCCGTCGCCGGTGGCCGCGAACTCCCGCAGCAACCGGTGGAAACGACCCACCTCGACGGCGAGCAGGTGTTGCCGGTCGGCGTCCAGCGGCGCCCAGAAGAGTTCCAGCGCTGCGCGGGCGAACTCCTTCACCGCCGCGACGGGTGCGTCGGGCAGGTCGACCAGCCGGGCCAGGACCAGCAGCGGTAGGTCGGCGGCGAGGCTCGCGTGCAGGTCGACAGGTGCGCCGGTGTCCAGGGTGGCGGTCAGTTCGGCGACCCGTTGCCGGACCAGCGCGGACAGCCACTCCCGTTGGGCGGCCACCCGGGTCGGGTGCAGGGCGTCGGCGACCAGGGCACGGATCTCCGGGTGGCTGGCGCCAGCGTTGTTGGCCAGCGTCGGCGGTAGCCGGAACCGGTGGGCGGCGAGCACCCGCAGCGCCGCCACCGGCATCGGGGTGACCGCGTCCAGCGCGTTGTCGGGTCGGAACGTCGTGGGGTCGGTGAGCACTTGGCGGACCAGGGCGTGCCGGGTCACCAGCAGGTGCTCGACGCCCACGTGATCGGCGACCCGGGCCACGTCGGGCCAGTGGGCGACGCCGGCCCCGGAGTCTGCCGGGACCTGCTCCCAGCTGCGGAACAGCACGGCGTCACGCTAGTCGGCCGCCTCCGGCCGCCCGGCGCGCAGCCGCCACACCGTGGTGCGCTTCACCCGTACGCTCTCCAGCGCCTCGCTGACCGGCACGTCGTAGGCGGCGAGTTCGTCGAAGCGTTCCCGGGGCAGGAAGGCCCGTCCCGGGTCGCCGACCAGCACCGACGCCCCGGCCCGGGTGGCGCGCAGCAGGAACCGCAGCACCCGGTTGGCCATCGCCTCGCTGTAGAAGACGTCGCCGGCCAGGATCACCTCGGCGTCGCCCGCGTCGCCGTCGAGGATGTCGCCGAGTTCGGCGTCCACGCGTACCTCGTTGGCCTCGGCGTTGAGCGCGACGGCCGCGACGGCAAGTTCGTCGACCTCCACGGCGCGGACGGCGGTCGCGCCGGCCCGGGCGGCGGCGATGGCCACCAGGCCGGAGCCGGAGGCCAGGTCGAGTACCCGGCGGCCGGCGACGGCCTCCGGGTGGTCGGTGACGTAGCGTGCCAGGCCCTGGCCGCCGGCCCAGGCAAAGGCCCAGAACGGTGGCGGCCGGTCGCTGCGGAACTCGCCCTCGGTCAGCTCCCACAACCCGATCGGCTCGTCCGCCTGGTGCAGCCGCACCTCGGGTACGAAGGCGACGGGGGCGAGCCGGGCGTGCAGCCGGACGAAGGCGGCGGAGAGCGCGGACATCCGGTGATTGTCCACCGTCACCGTGCCCGGCGTGTCGCGGGTGATCCGTAAGCGGTTCAATACCGTACGTGAAATCGGGCATCTTGCTTCACGGTACGTGCGAACACGCCCGTCTACCGGCTGGCCTCCCGCGCTCCTAGCGTTGCCAATGGAGGCGACCAACGGGAGGACGGATCGTGAAGAGGCTGTGGCGTTACACGCTACGGATCGGGGTGGCGCTGGCATGTCTCACCGGAGTGGACTTCGCCATGGCCGCGCCGGCGCACGCGGCGTTCGCCACCGAACTCGGCGGCCTGCCGGACCAGTTCACCGCCGGTGGGCGGGTGGCGACGATCTCCGCTGTGGTGTCCCGCGACGACCAGGGCGACTGCATCAAGGTGCGCTGGTCCCTGGTGCTGGGTGTGCAGGGGCTGCGACTGGACCAGGTGCGGGTGGATCGGATCGAGGAGACCGGCTCGTTCCCGGTGGAGGTGCGAGCCGAGGGTGACGCGGCACGGCTGACCGACCGTCAGCTCGACCCGGGCACGCTCTGCCCGGGGCGTACAGTCACCGCGCAGTACCGGATCGCGTTCGACCGGGACGCCGCCGGGGGACGGGTGAGCCTGGCCGCTGAGGCGTACGACCGGAACCTGCGGTTGCTGTCCCGTCAGACGGCGACCCGCGAGGTGGTGGGTCGGGGCGTGGAAGCCCGCCCGACGACCGCGTCACCCACCCCGTCCGAGGCGCCGACTGTGGATCCGACGGAGGAGCCGGTCGAGGTGCCGACGGTGGATCCGACCGAGGAGGAGAGCGAACCCGCCGACGACGCGGGGTACGCGGGTGGGGCGGCCGAACCGCCGGACGCCGACGCGGCCGGTAACCAGACCGGCAGCGGGCTGGGTCTGACCGAGGTGGCCTTCCTCCTCGGCGGTCTGCTGCTCTTCCTGGGGGTGGGCCTGCTGCTGCGGTTGCGGCAGCTGACTCGTGAGCCCGAGGCCGCGGTCGACGCCGGCGGTCCGATGCCCGACCGTTGGGAACGGCGGTCGGACCCGCGGAGCCGGTGGCGGACGGTACCCCGTGACGGCGGTTACCTGAGCTGATTCAAGCCACGGTGGGGCGGGCGGGCTGCCGTCCGTCCCACCGTGGCGTCCGGTCACGTCACGGGGCCCAGTCGGGGTCGCGACCGAAGGCGGCCAGTAGCCGGTCCTGTTCGCCGGCGCCGGCGGGCAGTTCGACCTCGGGCTGGACGAGCCCGTTGCTCCGGTAGTCCTCGACGTGGCGGGAGTACCAGCGGGCCGCCTCGGCGACCGCGTCGGCGTCCATCGTCGGATCCGCGCCGATCGCCACCGCCAGGTCCCAGCCGTGTACGAGGTGTTCGGCCAGCAGTTGGTGCAGGTACTCCTCGGCGGAGGTGGCGCCGGCCGACAGGTGCACCGTCCGGTCCAGGGTGCCCGGGCTGGTCGCGGCGACCTCGGCCTGCGCCGCGGCCTCGCGGGCGGTCTGGATCGGGTCGGCACCCAGCTGGTCGCCGTCGTAGCGGTCACCGACCTCGTCGATGGTGCGTCCGGCGAGCAGCGGCACGCTCCAGCGTTCCTCGTTGACCACGTGATTGACAAGTGTGCGGACGTCCCAGCCGGGGCAGGGGGTGGTGGCCGACCATTGGCCGGGGTGCACCTGTTCCACCCGGTCGGTGAACTCGGCCAGGCTGCGCCGGTACGTCTTCAGCAGCTCCATGCCGCCTTTGTTCCCGTCGGCGGCGCGGGTAACCCGCCGGATTCGGTGGCGCGGGTAACCGTCGGCTGCCCCGGCCGCCGACCGCGTCTGCCTATTCCAGCTGCTCGGGATCCAGTCCCAGTTCCCGGGCGGTCACCAGGCGCACCCACTCGGCGAACTGCCGGCGGGAAATCACCCGGTCGTGCACGGCGAGCTGCACCGCCAGGCCGTCCATCACGGCGCTGATCCGCCAGGCCGCGCCGGCCGGGTCGGTGCAGACGAAGCTGCCCTCCCGGACCCCGTCGGCGATCACCGTGGCGAGGTCCTGCCGCCACCGCAGGTCAAGCTTGCGGGAGACCTTCTCCAACTCGGGGGTACGCAGGGACTCCGCCCAGCCGTCGATCCACATGGACCAGGAGGTGGCGCGCCCGGCCGGGGTGTAGAGGCGCAGGATGCGGCGGAGCTTGCTCAGCGGCGGGGCGCTGGAGCGGGTGACCGCGTCGAGTCGGGCCAGATCCTGCTCGACGGCGTACGCGAAGGCCTGGGCGAGCAGTCGTTCCTTCGTGGCAAAGTGGTAGAAGACAAGTGCCTGGCTCACCCCGGCGGCCTGCGCCACATCGGCCGTGCGGGTGTTCGCCAGCCCGCGCTGCCCGATCACGTCACATGCGGTGCGCAGCAGGGCATCCAGGCGGATTTCCGCCGCACGTCTCGTCACGCCCGTCACCGTATCCGATCGAAACGGATACGGCCGGTCACCAAACCCCCGTTGATCCTGCTTACGACAGTCGGAAGCCGGACAGTTCCGGACTCGCCGGGACGGGAGCCCGATTTGGCATCCGTTCCACCGCTCGGCTAGAGTTCTCATCCGTCACCGGGTATTCCCGGGGCGTGCGGACGTAGCGCAGTTGGTAGCGCATCACCTTGCCAAGGTGAGGGTCGCGGGTTCGAGTCCCGTCGTCCGCTCGGAGCTGCCGCCACGCGTGACGGGGGCAACCTCGGTGGGGTGGCCGAGAGGCGAGGCAACGGCCTGCAAAGCCGTGTACGCGGGTTCAAATCCCGTCCCCACCTCGGTAAGAACAGCAAGGGCGATTGGCGCAGTGGGAGCGCGCTTCCTTGACACGGAAGAGGTCACTGGTTCAAACCCAGTATCGCCCACCAGTAAATGAAGGCCCGTTACCGGAGATCCGGTAGCGGGCCTTTCCCATGTCTCAGTCGTACCCCCGCGTGAGCGGGTTGACGCTCCATTGGTCAGTCCTGCATAGTCAGCATTGACTAAGGGAGTGGTGGTGGACCGACGTCGGAGAGTGCCCAACCCGCTGGCCCTGGCCGTGCTGGCCTGGCTGATGTGGGAGCCGATGCACCCCTACGAGCTGGGTCGACGGCTCAAGCAGACCGGTCAGGACAAGCTCATCCGGTACACCCGCAGCTCCCTTTACATGGTCATCGAACAGCTCGCCCGGGCCGGGTTCGTCACCGCGCAGGAGACGGTCCGGGACAGCGCCCGCCCCGAGCGCACGGTGTACGCGATCACCGAAGAGGGCCGGCACGAGGTGCACGACTGGCTGCGCTCCCTGCTCGCCCAGCCCCGCGACGAATATCCGCACTTCGCCGTCGCCCTGTCGCTGCTCAGCCTGCTCCCGCCCGACGAGGCGGTCGAGGTGCTGCGCCGCCGGTCGGCGGCGCTGGCCGGCCGGATCGAGGAGACCCGCACGACCATGGAGGAGGCCCGCGCCGACGGCGTCGCCTGGATCTTCCTGGTCGAGGAGCAGTACGCGCTCGCGTTGCTGGAGGCCGAGCGCCGGTTCGTCACCGAGCTGATCGAGTCACTCAAGCAGCCGGACTATGCGAAGTCCTGGCAGGAGACCATGGGGGGTCGCGCATGACATCCGTCCGAACCGCGCTGGTGATCGGTGGCGGGATTGCCGGGCCGGTTACCGCGATGGCGCTGGGCCGGGCCGGGATCGAGGCCACGGTCCACGAGGCGTACCCGTCGGCGGCCGAGGGGAGCGGAGTCACCCTGACCATGGCACCCAACGGCCTGGCCGCGTTGCGCTGGGTCGATGCCGAGCGGGCCGTCGAGGAAGTGGGGCTGCCCATGCGACGGACCGTGGTCACCGACGGTCGCGGAGGCCGCATCGGCGCCTTCCCGCACGTGGCGGTGGAACCGGTCACGCTGGGGCTGTGGCGTGACGACCTGGCCCGGGTGCTGCGCGAACGGGCCGAGGCGCAGGGCGTGCGCATCGTGTACGACAAGCGACTGGTCGACGCCGAACAGCGCGCCGACGGCGTGTTCGCCCGGTTCGCGGACGGCTCCACGGCCAGCGCCGACGTGCTGATCGGCGCGGACGGCATCCGCTCCCGGGTGCGTACGCTCATCGACCCGCAGGCACCCGGGCCGCAGGTGCTGCCCCTGCTGAACCTCGGTGGCGCGGCCCGGTACGCGGTGCCCGACGCCGATCCGGAGGCGATGTACTTCGTCTTCGGTTCCCGTGCCTTCTTCGGCTACTGGGTGCAGCCCGACGGTCGCACGGCCTGGTTCGCCAACGTGCCGGATCACCGACCGACCAGCTACGCCGAGGCGAGCCAGATTCCGCGATCGCAGTGGTTGCACCGGCTCCGCGAGGTGTTTGCCGACGACGTGCCGGCCCGGCAGGTGCTCGCCCACACCGAGCCGGACGACCTGGTGGCCATCGGATCGATCGAGAGCATGCCGTCGGTGCCGCGTTGGCACGACGGTCGGATGGCGCTTGTGGGCGACGCGGTGCACGCGCCGTCACCGAGTTCCGGCCAGGGCGCGTCACTGGCCGTGGAGAGCGCCGTGCAGTTGGCCCGCTGCCTGCGGGACCACCCCGACGTGCCGGCCGCGTTCGACGCGTACGAGCGGCTGCGCCGTGGGCGGGTCGAGAAGGTGCTCCGGCGGGGACGGCAGACGACGTCCACCAAGACGGTCGGCCCGGTCGCGAAGCGGATGATGCGGCTCATGATGCCGTTGGCGTTGCGTACCTTCCTCGACCCGGAGCGGATGCTCGGCCCGGAGCAGCGCTACCGGATCGACTGGGACGCGCCGGTCGCCACGGAACTCGCCGCCGGCCGCTCCTGAGTCGATGAGCCGCGCGCCGCGCCGGGTCGCCGACGCGTGGCGGTGGCGGCACCGTCCGGTGACCGCCACCGCCCGCAGCCGGTCACATCGGCGGCGCGACGTCCCGCCGCTCCTCGACCCGGCGGTACTCCACCGGCTCCTCCGTGGTGGTGGCGACCGTCTGGCGACGGCGGCCCCAGACGAGCGTGGTCAGGATCAGGCCGAGCACGCCGGCGGCCATCAGGATCCAGCCGACCACGTCCAAATCGAGCCCGCCGATGCTGGCGTTGACCGCGAAGGTGAGGATGGCGCCGAGCGCCAACAGGAAAATGCTGGTGCCGATACCCATGACAGCCTCCTTTGTCCGGGGGGTGCGGTGTGCTGTCGGGAGGGCTCTGTACCCGGGTCGGGAGCGGCGCAATCACCGGCGGTCGGGGGCGGCGCCTCCGGCGATCTTGTCATCGGGTAGAGTTGCCCCGTCGCCGGCACAGCCGGAGGCAGTGCGGACGTAGCGCAGCTGGTAGCGCATCACCTTGCCAAGGTGAGGGTCGCGGGTTCGAATCCCGTCGTCCGCTCGCGGTCCGGCCGCACCCTGGGGTGCCGCCGGTCTCCACGGGCGATTGGCGCAGTGGGAGCGCGCTTCCTTGACACGGAAGAGGTCACTGGTTCAAACCCAGTATCGCCCACCAGCACTCGCTGGCCTCCGAGCGCACCACCCGCCAGCACCTCAAGCTGCGCAGGCATATGTGTCATCGTTGGCGGCCGACTGCCAGTCCTGCCTGTTCGCTATGCCGTCGAGCCTGCCGTTGGCGCGGATCCCGTCAACTACCTCAAACCAACCTCTGGTGAGCATCGCCATCGAGGAATCCTGCAACTCCTGCCGCTCGACCGGATCGCTGGGCATGACAACGTGGGGATACCAGTAGCCGACGGCCGACAGGTCGTTGCGCGACACCCGGTCGTCGGGGTTGTTGCTGTGCGCGGCCGTGTCCACGAGACGCAGCCACTTGAGAATCTTCTTCGCTGCCTGCTTGCAGCTGGTCATGCTCACCGCTTGTGCGGGTGCGGCCGCCGTGGCGACGACTCCGCCGGACACAGCCAGGGACAGCGCGGCCGCGATGGCAGCGCGCCGTAACAACGATGGTCTACGCACGAGGAACTCCCTCAGTCGCGAATGGATGCACTGAGTCTTGCCGTCGGGTCCATGGGGGTCGATCCCGCCAGCTACCCGGACGAACTCGCTTCAGCAGGATCGACAAACCGAATGCCGGCTGGTACGGGAATGCGGTTTCGGGTTGTGCCGCATTCGGTCCAGCCGATTCGAGTCGCGCCCTGGATCTTCGATCCGGGCCGTCCACCAGCAGTGTTGTATATCGCCGGCAGCGCACAGCCGCGCTGGCGCTCAGGCTCGGAAGGTCCGCCGATAGGTGTCCGGTGGTACGCCGATCACGCGGTGGAAGTGCCGGCGCAACGTGGTCGCCGTCCCCATGCCGGCGGCCGAGGCGATGGTGTCGATGCTGTCGTCGGTGCTCTCCAGCAGCTCCTGTGCGCGACGGATCCGCTGCGTCAGCAGCCACTGGAGCGGGGTCGTGCCGGTCACCGAGCGGAACTGGCGGGTCAGCTGGCGGGAGCTGAGACTCGCCTGGCGGGCCAGATCCTCGACGGTGAGCGGCTGGTCCAGGCGGCGCATCACCCAGGGAAGCAGCTCGGTCAGGGGACGGCCGTCCCGGGCGGGTACCGGTGTGCTGACGAACTGGGCCTGACCACCGGCCCGGTGCGGTGGCACGACCAGGCGGCGGGCGACCACGTTGGCGATCGCCGGGCCGTGATCGCGGCGGACCAGGTGCAGGCACAGGTCCATGGCCGCGGCCTTGCCGGCGGAGGTGAGCACGCGGCCGTTGTCGACGTAGAGCACGTCCGGGTCGACAGTCACCCTCGGATAGCGCGCGGCCAGCTCCCGGGTGTGGGCCCAGTGCGTCGTCGCCCGCCGCCCGTCCAGCAGGCCGGCGGCGGCCAGCACGAACACGCCCGTGCAGAGGGAGACCACCCGCGCACCCGATTCGTACGCCGTACGCACCGCCTCGACCAGCTCGCCGGGAGGCTCCTTTTCGACGTCCACCAGGGCGGGAACGATCATGGTGTCGGCGGCTGCCAACCGGTCGAGCCCATGGTCCGGCTTCAGCAGGAACCGGCCGACGTGGACGGGGCGCGTGCCACACACCTGGGCGTTGTACCAGGGGCCGGGCACGGCGTCCGGCGCGGAGCCGAAGACTTCGCAGGCCAGCGCCAGTTCGAAGTGCAGCATCCCGTCGGTGGCGGCGATCGCGACGGAGTGCGGGGCGACGCTCATGTCGGAAATTGTACGGGCCGTGTCGTTCCGGACTCTCGTCCCGCCTCGTCGGCCCCGGCAGAGTCATGCCCAGAAGATCACGTGGAACGGCGAGCAGGGGGCAGGCATGGGAGCGGGGCGAGAGGTGGCGGTGTTCGGCGCGTACGGGCACACCGGCCGGTTCGTGGTGGCGGAGTTGTGCGAGCGTGGGTACGTGCCGCTGCTGCTCGGCCGCGACCAGGACAAGCTGCTGGCGTTGGCGCGGACCCGACCGGGGCTGGAAACGCGACAGGCGGCGGTCGACGATCCGGCCTCCCTCGAGCGCGCGCTGCACGGCGCGACCGCTGTGATCAACTGTGCCGGGCCGTTCGCCTCCACCGCCGCCGCGCTGGTGGCGGCGGCGCTGCGCGCCGGCATCCCGTACGTCGACGTGGCTGCGGAGATCGAGGCGAACCTGGACACGTTCCGGCGCTTCGCGGCACCGGCCCGCGCCGCGGGCATCGCGGTGGTCCCGGCGATGGCCTTCTTCGGCGGTCTCGGCGACCTGTTGGTCACCACCGTTCTGGACGACGCGGCGGCGGCGGACGAGGTGCACATCGCCTACGGCCTGAGCAGTTGGCGACCCACCCCCGGAACTCGCGCGTCGGGCGCGGTGTCGGCACGGCGGCGAGGTGACCGCCGGGTCCGCTACACGGGCGGGCAACTGGAGTACCACGACGACGCGCTGCCGAGCCTGGAGTGGCCCTTCCCGGCTCCGCTGGGCCGGCAACGGGTCATCGGGGACTTCACGATGGCCGACGTCGTCACCGTGCCCAGCCACCTGACCGTCCCCAGGGTGCGCACCTACATGGCGGCCACTGCGGCGGCGGACCTGTCCGCTGCGGACGCGTCGAGGCCTACCCCGGTCGATGAGCGCGGCCGATCCGCGCAGACCTTCGTCGTCGACGTTCTCGTCCGAGCCGGCGGTACGCACCGGCGCCTGGCGGCGACGGGTCAGGACATCTACGCGATCAGCGCGCCCCTCGCGGTGGAGGCCGTCGACCGCATCCTCACCGGCCGGACCAGGGCCGTCGGCGTCGCCTCGGCGGGCGCGATGTTCGACGCGCCAGATTTCCTCGCCGCCCTGTCCCCGTGCCTGTCGCTGCATGTTCCGTCCGAACCCGCGCCGGTGGGCCTCGGTCCGGGGTCGTCCCGCCCGCGATGATCGGCGGCCAAATGGTCGGTCACCGTCGAGCGTGGACCTGCTCCGGACGGAGCCACCGCAGCGGTCCCGACGGGCCGATTACCGGTCGGCGGCCTCAGCGGCCGTCGGCGCTGGTGGGCAGGGCGAAGCGCCAGCCGTCCGCGTGCAGGGCGGGGATGGCCCGGTCGACGGCGTCGACGGTCTGGCTGCGGTCGCCGCCGCCGTCATGCAGCAGCACCACCGCGCCCGGGGCGACGCCCTCAATGAGGCGTCGCAGCAACTCGTCGGTGCCGGGCGGTTCCCAGTCGGTCACGGCGAGCCGCCAGCCCATCGGTCGCATCCCCAGCGCCGTGGCCACGCCGGGCGTCTGGCCCCAGGCCCCGTACGGTGCCCGGAAGTAGGGGACCCGGACGTGCGGGACGGCGTGCCGGATGACGGCGTTGGTCTCCAGCAGGTCCGAGGCGATCCGCCCGGCGGCCCAGGCGCCCATGTCGTCGTGGTGCATGCTGTGGTTGCCCAGCGCATGCCCGGCCGCGACGATCCGGCGCACCAGCCCGGGGTGCTCGATGACCCGGTCGCCCTGAAGGAAGAAGACCGCCCGGACGTCGTGGGCGGCCAAGATGTCGAGCAGGTGCGGGGTGTGCTCCGGGTGCGGTCCGTCATCGAAGGTGAGGCAGACGACCCGTTCGGTGCCGATCACCTCGGTGGGCCGTACCGGTGGCGGTCCGACGCCCAGCCTGGACGCGGCAGGCGGGGGACGCAGGGGCTGCGTGGTGGACGACATCGATCGGACCTTCCGCTGGTGGGCCGTGTGGGGCGCTTGGCGCCCCACACGGCCCGCTGGTGGTGGATGGCTGGTCCGCCCGCCGGGACGAGGGTCAGCGGCGGGGCTTGGGTGCGATGCGGGGCAGGACGTACGGCGGGCCGGCGAGGATCAGGTCGGACTTGATCTCGTGGTAGGCCAGCTTTGGCTGGTAGTTCTCGTCCATGATGGTGGCCAGGCCCTCCGGCGGGTCGTCGAACCAGCCCGGCACCCAGGAGTGCTTGTCGCTGAAGCCCCAGACGGTGTACGAGAGGCAGCTGCGCACGGCCAGGCAGGCCTTCATCAGCACGCTGTGGTTGGCGGCCGACGCCTGCAACCGGGGGTTGATCTCCTCGGAGTTGCCGGCCTGGACCGCCTCGGTCATCTGGCTGCGGACGTCCACCTCGGTGAACGCGGTCGCCACCCCGAGCGAGGTGAACTTCTTCAGCGCCTCGGTCACCTGGAAGGTGTTGAAGTTGCCGTACTGGGTGCCGAGGTGGCCCTGCGCGCCGACACCGTCGATCGGTACGCCCTGGGAACGCAGCCGCTTGACCATGTCGTAGACGAACTGGGTCTTGTCGTCGGCCGGGTTGCCGGAGCCGAACGCCTCGATGTTGTAGTCGTTGTAGAACAGCAGCGCCTTGGGATCGGCGGCGCGGGCCCACCGGAACGCGTCAGCGATGTAGTCGGGCCCGAGGTTCTCGGCCCAGAAACCCTTGTAGTGCAGGGTGGGCGGAGTGTCCCAGGGGTCGCTGACCGCCTCGTTGACGACGTCCCACTGCCAGATCTTGCCCTTGTAGCGCTTGACCACCGTGGTGATGTGCTTGCGCAGCAGCTCGCGCAGCTCCTGCTTGCTGATGGAGCCGTCGGCGACCCCTTCGGTCAGCCACTGCGGCAGCTGGTTGTGCCAGACGAGCACGTGACCTCGTACGCTCTGGCGGTTGCGCTTGGCGAAGTTGATGAGCTGGTCGGCCGGCTCCCAGTTGTAGGTGCCGCGGGTGGGTTCGAGGCTCTCCCACTTCATGGCGTTCTCGGCGGTGACCGAGACGAACTCGGATCCGGCGATCTTGCGGTACTCCGGGTCAGCGCTGTCATTGAGGGCGTCCGCGCTGACCGCGGTGCCGATCTGTAGGCCGTGACGCAGGCCGAGGGCGCCCAGGGTCTTCGCGGTCGGGTCGTACGGCCGGCCGGCCGTGGCCGGCACCATGTTCAAAGTCGCAGCGGTCGCGACGGCGACCGCTCCGACGGCCATCCACCGTCTCAACTTCATCTGCATTCCTCTCGATCCTCAATCGACATAGGTCGATCATGAAGCGCCGGTTCGGGCCGGTGCTGAGCAGGTTGGCAGCGGTGCGCGGCGCCATGGCCGGAGGTGTCACGTGGTCGCGGAGGGCGCCGATATTTTTCCGGATGTCGATCGGTAACTTGGTCGAAACGTTAGGGCCATCGATGGCCGCAGTCAACCACGAAAACTTCCGGAAGCAGCCCGTGTGCACTGCTGGAACGTCCGGTTTACAACCGGAAACTTCCGGATCCAACCTCGGCTCCGTGCCCTCGGATCGGCGCCCTGCCCCGTACGAAGTGGCCGGGCCGGCTCGCTCCCGCGGGTTCCGTGGACGGGGTCGAGCCGGCCCGGGGCTAGGGCCCGCCGGGGGCAGGTCGGTCGGACGGCGTACGTCGCCGGTCGATGAGGATCAGTGTTCGAGATAGGTGGCGTGATCGAAGTCGGCGTAGCGCCCGTCGCCGCCGATGTCCTGCACCCAGAGGCCGAGCAGGGCACCGGTGAAGCCCCAGGCCGCCGGTTCGCCGTCGACGATCCGGGCCGCGTGTTCGTCCGACAGGATGGTGGCGTCCAGTTCCACCGGCAGTCGCCGCCAACCGTCACCGAGGTCGTACGCGAAGTGCAGTACCGGGCCGTCGAAGGTGACCCGCAGGCCCACCCGCAGCCGGCCGCCGGTGTCGACGGTCAGGTGCGGGTACGCGGTGCGGTGGCCACCGTCGCAGCTGAGCAGCTCCAGCACCGACCGTCCGTCGTCGGCCCGGGTCAGGTAGAGGTGGTGCCAGTTCTCAGTGTTGTAGTAGCCGGTGATGCCCGCCAGGTGCCGATGGTCGCCCGGGTCGAACTCGACGACGGTCTCCAGCGAGCAATGGACCGCACCCACCGGTCGTGCCACCAGGCTAGGCGTCTGCTTACCGACGGGGGACTGGCCACCGTGCACCCGCAGGTGCGACGGGCGGGAGCGCAGGTCGATCCAGTCGTCCGTCGCCGGTCGGCGCAGGGTCGACCAGCCGGCGCCCAGCTGCGGAGCGTCGAAGTGGTCGGTGGCCGGCTCGTCGGGCCACGGATGGGCCGGCAGGTCCGGGGCGGGGATCTCGTCGGCCGGCACCCGGCCGGACACGCACGGCCAGCCCCCCGGTGACCAGTCGACCTTCTGGAGCGCGGTTTCCCGCCCGAGCACGCAGTTGCCGAGGGGCGTGTAGGGACGGGCCACCAGGTGGGCCAAATACCACTCACCACGCTGGGTGCGGACCAGACTGCCGTGGCCGGCCTTCTGCAGCGTCAGCTCCGGCCGGCCGACAGAGGTGAGCAGGGGCCCGGCCGGGTCCACCTCGTACGGCCCGAACAGCTCTCGCGACCGGGCCACGGTGACCTGGTGCTCCCAGCTGGTGCCGCCCTCGGCGGTGACCAGCCAGTACCAGCCGTCGTGCCGGTAGAGGTGCGGTCCCTCGGTCAGCCCCACCTCGGTGCCGGTGAAGATGATCCGGGGTCGGCCGACCAGTTGCCGTCGGGCCGGGTCATACTGCTGAATCTCGATGCCACCGAAGCGGTCACGCCCCGGCCGCCAGTCAGCACTCATCGCCAGCAGCCAGGAGGTGCCGTCGTCGTCGTGGAACAGCGCGGCGTCGAAGCCGTGCGAGTGCAGCCGTACCGGGTCCGACCATGGTCCCGTGATGGTCGGCGCGGTGGTGAGGAAGTTCTGTGCGTCCCAGTAACCGCTGGCGAAGCTGGCGACGTCGCTGTAGACCAGGTAGAACAGTCCGTCGTGGTATGTGAGGTCGGGTGCCCAGATCCCGTTGGAGTCGCCGCACCCGCGCAGGTCGAGCAGGCGTCGTTCGGTGATGATCCCGCCGAGCTCCCGCCAGTGGACGAGATCCTTCGAGTGGTGCACCCGTACGCCGGGGTACCACTCGAACGTCGAGGTCGCCAGATAGTAGTCGTCATCGACCCGCAGGATGGACGGATCCGGATGGAAGCCGGTGAGGACGGGGTTGCGGATCGACCGGGCGATAGCCACGTCTGCGATCTCGGTCGACATGTTCGACTCCTTCAGGTCACGATCCCGGTTAATTCCCGGAAATACTCCGGAAGTGCCAAGATTGCGCTCACGGTATCGGCTGGCGTCCCCTCGCGACACCCCCTTGACCGGCGACGCAAGCCCGTCGTAACGTGCCGGCCATCACGTCGAAAATACCGGTATCGAAGCGAAACTTGCGATCCCGTTTTCATGGCCGCCGCTGAGTGCGGTGGTGTTCCCTCCGCGTAACTACGCCTCCCCGAAGGGATGAACCATGACATCGCACCTCTCCCGCCGGTCGCTGCTGGGGTTGGCCGGCGCGGGCGCCGGCGCACTCCTGCTCGGCGCCTGCGGGGATGGGGACAGCGGCGCTTCCGCGAACCCGCAGAAGATCAGATGGTGGCACGTCCAGGACGCCGAGCCGATGCTCAGCGTCTGGGCAGACCTGGCTCGGCAGTACGAGAACGAGCACACCCACGTCACCGTCGAGGTACAGCCGTTGGAGGTCGAGGCGTTCAAGACCAAGCTGAACGGGGCGGTCGAGGCGGCGATGCCACCGGACCTGTTCCAGTCGTGGGGCGGCGGAGCACTGCAACAGCAGGTCGAGGCCGGCCTGGTCAAGGACATCACCAGCGAGGTCCAGGGTTGGATCGGTCAGCTGCTGCCCGCCTCGTTGCAGCCGTACACGGTGAACGACAAGATCTACGGAATTCCGTTCGACATCGGCATGGTCGGCTTCTGGTACAACCGGGACCACTTCGCCAAGGCCAACATCGAGACGCCGCCGAAGACCTGGGGCGAGTTGCTGGAAGTGGTCAACAAGCTCAAGGCCGTCAACATCGCTCCGATCGCGCTCGGCGGCAAGGACAAGTGGCCCGGGCACTACTACTGGGCGTACCTGGCGATGCGGATCGGCGGTCTCGAGGCGCTGCAGCGCGCGGCCGAGGACCGCAACTTCGACACGCCGGTCTTCATCGCCGCTGGCGAACGCCTCCGGGAACTTGTCGACATGCAGCCGTTCCAGAAGGGCTACCTGCGCGCGGAGTACGGGTCCGAGACCGGACAGGCCGCGACGATGGGCAACGAGGAGGCCGCCATGGAGCTGATGGGCCAGTGGGCACCGTCGGTGCAGGCGTCCTCCTCGACCAGCAAGCGCGGCCTCGGTGACCGCCTCGCCTTCTTCCCCTTCCCGGCCGTCGAGGACGGCAAGGGCTCGGCCACCGACGCGTTCGGTGGCGGCAACGGCTTCGTGGTCGGCCGCGACGCACCGCCCGCAACCGTGGAGTTCCTGCGGACGCTGCTGCAGGCGAGGAACCAGCGCCGGGCCGCACAGACCGGCGCGGTGCTGCCCACCAACCAGGCCGCGGTCGGCGGGATCAAGGACCTGAACAACCAGGTCGTGGCGGCGAACCTGGGCATCGCGACCGGCTTCCAGCTCTACCTCGACCAGGCGTACCCGCCAGCGGTGGGTCAGCAGGTGAACGAGAGTGTGGCACAGCTGATCGCCGGCACGAAGCGGCCGGACCAGATCGTCAAGGACATCACCAGGGTCGCGAAGAAGCAGTAGCGGGCGTCGCCGGCGCTCGGGCACCGCGCCGTCGCCGTACGTCAGCCTGTCGGCGCTCCTGCCGGCGGCGGTGAGGGTTGAGCGAAGTAGGGAGGGCGCATGGCTGCCAACGACAACCGGACAGTGACCATCGCGGCCATCGCCCGCCTGGCGGGGGTGTCGGTGCCGACGGTGTCCCGGGTGATCAATGGTCGTTCGGATGTGGCTCCGCAGACCCGTGAGCGGGTGGAGGAGTTGCTGACGCGGCATGGTTACCGGCGTCGGCCGCCGAGTATGCGGGCGAGTTCGGGGTTGGTGGATCTGGTTTTCAACGACCTGGACAGTCCGTGGGCGGTGGAGATCATCCGGGGTGTGGAGGATGTGGCGCACGCCGCCGGGGTGGGCACCGTCGTGTCGGCCATCCACCGACGCTCGTCCTCGGCGAAGCAGTGGTTGGACAACATCCGGACCCGGTCCACCGAGGGGGTCATCTTCGTGACCTCCACCCTCGAACCGCCGCAGCAGGCCGAGTTGCGCCGGCTGAACATCCCGGCCGTGATCGTCGACCCGGCGGGTGTCCCCGCCCAGGACGCGCCGACCATCGGTGCCACCAACTGGGCGGGAAGCCTGCGGGCGACCGAGTATCTGATCGGGTTGGGGCATCGGCGGATCGGGTTCATCGCCGGGCCGCCGCAGTTGATGTGCAGCCGGGCCCGGATGGACGGCTACCGGGCCGCCCTGGAAACCGCCGGGATCCCGATAGACGACCGGTTGATCCAGGCCGGCAACTTCTACCACGAGGCCGGTTTCTCCGGCGGGGTGCGGTTGCTGGGGCTGACCGAGCCGCCGACGGCGATCTTCGCGTCGAGCGACCAGATGGCGCTGGGCGTGTACGAGGCGGTCCGGCAGCGCGGGCTGCGGATGCCGGATGACGTCAGCGTGGTGGGTTTCGACGACCTGCCGGAGGTGCGGTGGTGCTCGCCGCCGTTGACCACGGTGCGTCAGCCGCTGGCCGAGATGGGCATGCTGGCGGCGCGGACGGTGTTGCGGCTGGCCCGTGGTGAGAAGGTGGAGAGCCCTCGGGTGGAACTCGCCACCGAGCTCGTCATCCGGGACAGCGCGGCCGCGCCGCGTGCCGATCGGGGGTCCTCGGAGTGAACTGCGCCAACTACCGATAGTCGAGTGAAATTTCCGGCACTAGGGTGTGGGCGGGCGGCCGGTTGCCCGTCCTGGCCGCCCCGGGGCGATGGTGCGGGCTGTCGCCGTACCGGTTGGGTGGGGAGTGCCGTGGTTGCCAGAGACACCCGGAAGATCACAATTTCCGCGATAGCGGACCTGGCGGGGGTGTCGGTGCCGACGGTGTCCCGGGTGATCAATGGTCGTTCGGATGTGGCTCCGCAGACCCGTGAGCGGGTGGAGGAGTTGCTGACGCGGCATGGTTACCGGCGTCGGCCGCCGAGTATGCGGGCGAGTTCGGGGTTGGTGGATCTGGTTTTCAACGACCTGGACAGTCCGTGGGCGGTGGAGATCATCCGGGGTGTGGAGGATGTGGCGCACGCCGCCGGGGTGGGCACCGTCGTGTCGGCCATCCACCGGCAGACCTCCTCCGCGGAGCAGTGGCTCGACGGCATGCGCCGCCGGGGCACCGAGGGCGTGATCTTCGTGACCTCGATGGTCGAGCCACCCTTGCAGGCCGAGCTGCGCCGGCTGAGCATCCCGGTGGTGATCGTCGACGCGGACGGCCTGCCGGCCCGGGAAGCGACGACGATCGGTGCCACCAACTGGGCTGGGGGCCTGCGGGCGACCGAGTATCTGATCGGGTTGGGGCATCGGCGGATCGGGTTCATCGCCGGGCCGCCGCAGTTGATGTGCAGCCGGGCCCGGATGGACGGCTACCGGGCGGCCCTGGAAGCCGCCGGGCTGTCCTTCGACGAGGACCTGGTCTGCCCGGGCGACTTCTACCACGAGGCCGGTTTCAACGGCGGGGTGCGGTTGCTGGGGCTGACCGAGCCGCCGACGGCGATCTTCGCGTCGAGCGACCAGATGGCGCTGGGCGTGTACGAGGCGGTCCGGCAGCGCGGGCTGCGTGTACCGGACGACGTCAGCGTGGTGGGTTTCGACGACCTGCCGGAGGTGCGGTGGTGCTCGCCGCCGTTGACCACGGTGCGTCAGCCGCTGGCCGAGATGGGCATGCTGGCGGCGCGGACGGTGTTGCGGCTGGCCCGAGGCGAGCAGGTGGAGAGCCCCCGGGTGGAACTCGCCACCGAACTCGTCATCCGGGACAGCGCGGCACCGCACTAGCTATCGATATTTTTCCGGAAGTTGTTGACGCCGCATCCGGTGGGGCCGACGATGGGACTCGCCGTCCTTTTCACCAAGGAACTGGCTGGTGGTGCCCGCCGTGCCCGCGGCACCGCCCGGCCGTGTCCGGCGGACGCCCACGCCGCCCGCCGGACACGGCACCCACCTTCCACCCGGCCCTGCACAGGTCGTCGCCGGTTTCTGCCGTTGGCAGATCCGCTGACGGTGAACGAGCCACCCCGACGCCGCCGACAACGGGCAGGGTGGCTCACATGAAACTCCTCGTACTGGGCGGCTCGGGATTCGTGGGCGGGGCGGTGGTCGCCGAGGCGATCCACCGGGGCTGGGCGGTGACGGCGTTCAACCGGGGGCGGCACGGGGCGCCCCCGGCTGGCGTACGGCACCTGTTGGGTGACCGCACCGCCGCCGACGGGTTGGCCGCGCTGGCCGAGGGGGAGTGGGATCTCGTCGTCGACACCTGGGACGGCGCACCCCGCGCCGCCGAGGCGACGGCGCGGACGCTGGCCGAACGGGCCGGGCACTACGTCTACGTCTCCAGCGGCTCGGTGTACGCCCGACCGGTGCCGGCCGGCGTGACGGAACAGGCGCCCCTGGTGACCGCCGGCCCGGACGACATCGACGATGACTACCCGACGCTCAAGGCCGGTGCCGAGCGGGCCCTCCGCGCGGTGCTCGGCGACCGGGTGCTGCTCGCCCGCGCCGGGCTGATCCTCGGTCCCGGTGAGGACATCGGCCGGCTGCCGTGGTGGCTCAACCGTCTCGCCCGGGGCGGTGACGTGCTCGCACCCGGCCCTGCCGACCTGCCCGTGCAGTACGTCGACGTCCGCGACCTGGCGGCCTTCCTGCTGGACGCCGGGGCCGCCGGTCGGGCTGGAGCGGTGAACGTGGTGAGCCGACCCGGGCACACCACCATGGGCGAACTGCTCACCGTCGGCGTGACGGCCACCGGCGCTGACGCCCGACTGCGCTGGGCCGAGCCGGCGCAACTGCTCGCCGCCGGTGTGGAAGCGTGGAACGATCTGCCGATCTGGATCCCACCGGGGCACGAGTACCGGTGGATGCAGCAGATCGACGTCACCCGTGCGTACGCTGACGGGCTCAGCTGCCGGCCGGTGACCGAGACCGTCGTCGACACCTGGGCCTGGCTGCGCCGGGTGGGTTCGGTGCCGGCCCGCGCCGGCCGACCGGCCCGGCAGCCGGTCGGCCTGGACCCGGACCGGGAGGCCGCCCTGCTCGCCGCCCTGACCACCGACCGTCCGCCGCCGGTGCCGTCTCGCTGACGTCCGGTCGCCTCAGGCGAGGTGCACCGGCAGGTCCAGCACCTCGTCCACCGAGCGGCGGGGGGTGGGCCAGCCCGGCTGGCCGTACCCGATCCGCATCACCATCTGCGGCGTACCGAACCGCCCCAGCGACAGCCGGAGCTGCTCCCGGGCCGACGGCACCTCGATCGGTTGCGACAGCATCGACACGGACAGCCCGGCGTCGGTGGCGGTCAGCAGGACCCGTTGCAACGCCTGGCCCGCGACCACCTGATCGACGGCGGTGTTGCCGGCGGAGCCGAGCACCGCCACGAGGGGCTCCGGCTCGAAGTCCCGTCCGGGCGCCCGCTGGGTGCCGCCGAAGCCACGCGAGGGAAGCAGGTCCTGCGGCTCGGCCCGGGGACCGCTGGCGGTGACCGGGACGCCGTCCGGCTCGTCTCCGGCGCGTACCCACGCCTCGCGCTCCGCCCGGTAGGCGGGGTCGCGTTCGAGCACCCGGTGTGCGCCGCGAGCGATCTCGGCGAAGGCGTTGACGGCGCTCACCCCGATGAGCAGCTCCAGCCAGCAGTGCTCGGTCCGAGCCGCCTCACCCAGCCGCCAGCGAGAGTCGGCCGGGACCGGGTCGGGCCAGAACGGGGCACGGTTGCTGAACCGGCGTGGAATGGCCGCGTAGAGGCTCTGCTCGGTGGGGCTGGGTCGGCGCGGCAGGTCCGGCACCAGCCGGGCCAGCACGTCCGGTTCCGACGGGTACGGACGCAGTCGTACCGTCGCCGGGGCGCCGGCCATCGCCAGGGCGAGGCGCAGGTTGAACAGCGCCGCTCCGCCGGCGACGCGGGCGCCCCAGCCGCTCGGGTCGGTGGCGGGCAGCCGCCGGGTCGGGTCGAGGAGCACCTCGATCCCGCCGTCGCGCAGCCGGAACCGCCACGGCTGGACGTTGTGCAGGGACGGTGCCCGGACCGCGTCGGTCGCGGCGGCCCGCAATTGTTCGACGGTGTAGCCGGTTTCCATGGTCGGGCTCCCTCACATTCGCCTGGTACCTCCCCACGGTGCGCCCCGCACACCCTCACCCAGCAGGGCCACACGTCCCGAACCCCCAGGACCCCCCGCCCGACCTCGTCCGGTTGATCAAGAGGTTCTGGTCGGGATCCGGCCCGAGGGAGACGCAAACTTCTTGATCAACCGAGCGGGGGTGGGGGTGGGTGGGGAGGTCGGGTGGGAGGTTGGGACTTTTGGCCCGGGTGGGGGTGGGCGGGAGGGGGTAGAAAGGGGGGATGATCCGGGTGTTTCTGCTTGACGACCACGAGGTGGTCCGTCGTGGTCTGGCCGACCTGCTGCACGCGAGTGGCGACATAGAGGTGGTCGGTGAGTCCGGCTCCGCCCAGGAGGCGGCCCGCCGGATTCCGGCGCTGCGGCCCGACGTGGCGATCCTCGACGCCCGGCTACCCGACGGCAACGGCATCGACGTGTGCCGGGACATCCGGGCCGTGGACTCCTCGATCAAGGGCCTGATCCTCACCTCGTACGAGGACGACGAGGCACTCTTCGCGGCGATCATGGCTGGTGCCTCCGGGTACGTGCTCAAGCAGATCCGGGGCACCGACCTCGTCGACGCGGTACGCCGGGTGGCGGCCGGCCAGTCGCTGCTCGACCCGGCGATCACCACCCGGGTGCTGGATCGCATCCGCAGCGGCGTGGAGCAGCCCCGCGAGTTGCAGTCCCTCACCGAGCAGGAGCGGCGCATCCTGGAGTACGTCGCCGAGGGGCTGACCAACCGGGAGATCGCCAGCAAGATGTTCCTGGCCGAGAAGACGGTGAAGAACTACGTCTCCAGCGTGCTGGCCAAGCTCGGCCTGGAACGCCGTACCCAGGCCGCGGTGCTGGCCACCCGCCTGCTCGGCAAGACCCACTGACCGCACCCGCCGGGCCCGGCCCCCCGCGCAGTCCCGTCACGGGCGGGTCGCAGCGGCTCAGGCCACCAGCGGCACCGACCAGTGCAGCTCGGTGCCGCGCGGTTGGGCGCCGCGTACCTCGAAGGTGCCGCCGTGCCGTTCGGCGCGTTCGCGCAGGTTCACCAGCCCGCCCCGGGCGGCGGCCGGGTCGCAACCTACCCCGTTGTCGGTCACGGTGACGGCCACCTGGGCGGCGTCGACGCGTACCGCAACCGACACCGCCGTGGCCTCGGCGTGGCGTACGGCGTTGGACAGCGCCTCGCGGAGCACGGCGGCGAGCTCGGGGCGGACCTCGTCCGGCACGGCGCTGTCGATCGGCCCGGTCAGCTCCAGCCTCGGCCGGAAACCGAGCGACTCGGCGGCGGCTTCCACCGCCTCGCGGATCTCGGTGCGCAGCGCCGCGCTCATCGGGGTACGCAGCTCGAAGATGGTGCGGCGGATGTCCTTGATGGTGGTGTCCAGGTCGTCGACCGCGGCGTTGATCCGCCTGGCGACCTCCGGCCGCGCGGTCAACGGCACCGCGCTCTGTAGTTGCAGGCCGGTGGCGAACAACCGCTGGATCACCACGTCGTGCAGGTCCCGGGCGATCCGCTCGCGGTCCTCCAGTACCACCAGCTGCTCGCGTTCCTCCTGGCCACGGGCGCGCTCCATGGCCAGCGCCGCCTGACCGGCGAAGCTGCCCAGCAGGGCCACGTCGTCGTCGGTGGCACCGCCGTGGTCGGCGCTGTGCGCGATCACCAGCACACCGTGCAGGGTGTCGGCGGTGGCCAGCGGAGAGATCACCGCCGGCCCGGTGTGCAGCACCGCCGGCCACGGCGCGGCGTGGGCCAGATCCTCCACCGAGTCGTGCCGACCCTGGGTCACCGGACCGGCGAAGCTGGTGTCGGCGGCCGGCAGCACCGTGCCGACAAGCGCGCGGGCCTGGGCGCCGACGCCGTCGACGACCTCGACGGTGAAGTGGTCCGCCTCCTCGTCGTAGAGCAGCACCAGGGCCAGCTCGGCCTCGGCGACCTCGCGGGCGCGCCGCGCCACCAGGGTCAGTGCGTCGGTGCGGCGCACCTCGCCGAGCAGCAGCGAGGTGATCTCGGCGGTGGCGGCGAGCCAGCGTTCCCGGCGGTTGGCCAGCGCGTACAGCCGGGCGTTCTCGATCGCCACGCCGGCCGCTCCGGCGAGCGCGACGACGATCTCCTCGTCGTCCTCGGTGAACTCGGCGCCGCCCTGCTTCTCGGCGAGGTAGAGGTTGCCGAACACCTGATCGCGGATGCGGACCGGCACGCCGAGGAAGGTGTGCATCGGCGGATGGTGCGGCGGAAAGCCGTACGAGTTCGGATGCTGGGTGATGTCCGGCATCCGCACCGGTTTCGGTTCGTCGATGAGCAGGCCGAGCACCCCCCGGCCGTGCGGCAGGTCACCGATCTTCGCGTGCAGCTCGGGGGAGATGCCGTGGGTGATGAAGTCGTGCAGCATCCGGTCGGGGCCGATCACCCCGAGCGCGCCGTAGCGGGCCCCGGCCAGGTCACAGGCCGCCTGCACGATGCGCCGCAGGGTGCTGCGCAGATCCAGGTCGGTGCCGATGCCGACGACCGCGTCGAGCAGCGCCCGTAGGCGTTCCCGGCTGGTCACCACCTCGCCGACACGATCGAGCATCTCCTGGAGCAGCTCGTCCAGGCGGACCCGGGAGAGCGGGCTCAGGCCGAGCGACGGTGGCTCGTGACGGGGATTGGGTGCGCCGACAGTCACCCGGCGATGCTATCCGGCGACCGGCGGCGCGGAAACGCCCGCGGCCGGCCGGGCGTGGTGCCCGGATGCCGCGCTAGGCGGCGTCGCCGGACACCGCCGAGGTGTCCACCACCTGCTCGCGGGGCAGTCGCGGGGTGTGCGGTGGGCCGGCGTGGGCCGGGTCGGCCACCCCCAGGCGCAGGCCGAGGTACGGGTGGCCGAGCCCGGAGAGCAGCTGGCGCAGGGTCTGCCGGGTGGCCGGCACCTCGACCACGCCGCTGAGCGGCACCATCGAGACACCCAGTCGGGTGGCGGCCAGCCAGGCGGCCGACAGCGCCTCGCCCGCACGGAGCCAGTCGACCGGCTCGTCCTGGTCGCCGTAGAGCACCGCGTAGGACGCTGCCCGATCGTGCCCCGGCCCGACCGGCAGGGTGCCCGGGCGACCGAAGTCCCGGCCCGGCACGGTGGTCTGCGCGGGCTGCTCCGGCAGCACCTCCGGGGTGAGCCCGGTGCCGCCCGCGCGGCTGGTCCAGTACTCCAGTTCCTCCCGCAGCCGGGAATCCTCCGCCTCGACCGTGGCAGCGTGTGAGGCGGACGCGGCCAGTTGCAGCACCTGGTCGCGATCGAGGATCTCCAACCGGGCACCCTCCCGGCCGGCGGCCGACGCGATGGCGCTCAACGAGTCGTCGGAGACCGGCTCGTCGCTGACCGGACGCCGGTCGGTGTGCCGCACCTGCATGCACTGCACCGACCGCATCGCGTCCGGGTCGGCGCCGGTGGCCCGGGGCTCGGTGAGGCGGGCGAGCAGGTCGGGGTCGCCCGGCTCGGGCATCCGCTGCACGCTTGTCGCCCACCCCTCGGCGGCCAGGGCCAGCCGGGCATGGTGCAGCGCCGCACCGCAGCTGAGGGTGACCAGCTCGCCCTGCGGATCGGTGGCGGCCAACCTGCTGTCGCGCACCATCCGCAGCTCCAACGCGTCGGGTAGCACCCGCCAGCGCCACGGCTGGCTGTTGTGCACCGACGGCGCGTGACCGGCCATCGCGGCGGCCTCCGCGAGGGCGGTGGTCAGCGGGCGGTGGGTAGCCGGCGTCTGGTGGCTCATCCTCACGACCTTTCCGTCTCTGCCCATCGTGCCGCACCTCCGTACGGCTGTGGGTGCGGTCCGGTTCATCGTGCGACATCGGTCGGCGGCGCGCAGGATCCGCACGGCCCGACCGGGCGGGACCTGTGACCCGTGTTCCGCTCCGCTCAGCCCGACCCGGTTGAGACGATCCGCAGGTGGGGAAGCGACGGTCGGCGGGTGACCGGGGCGCGGGCGAGTGCCTGCCGGACCGGCCGGCGCGACCCGGACCGGAGCGTTCCGGCTCGGGTCGCCGGAACTGGTGGCTGTGGGTCCCGCTGGCCGGGCTCACGCTGCTGGTGTTGGCAGGTGCGGCGGTGCGGCTGGCCGGGCAGCCGGGTGCCGCCGACGTGTGGTGGGCGGCGGCCACCCTGGTCGCGCTGCTGCCGGCTGCCGCGTCGGTGCTGCGGGAACTGCTGCGGCGGCGGTTCGGTGTGGACGTGATCGCCGTGCTGGCGCTGGGCGGAGCACTTGTCGTCGGCGAGTACCTGGCCGGTGCGGTGGTCGCGGTGATGCTGGCCACCGGGCGGACCCTGGAGGCGTACGCGCAGCGCCGGGCGACCCGGGACCTGCGGGCGCTGCTGGAGCGGGCACCGCGTACCGCGCGCCGTCGTACCGCCGAAGGCGGCGTCGAGGTGGTGCCGGCGGACCGGGTGGCGGTCGGTGACCGGTTACTTGTCGGCCCGGGTGACGTGGTCGCCGTCGACGGTGTCGCCGAGACCGCTGCGACGTTGGACGAGTCGGTGGTGACCGGGGAGTCCCGGCTCGTCGAGCGGGCGGCCGGGGCCCGGGTGTCCAGCGGTGTGGTCAACGCCGGGGCCGCGTTCGGCCTGCGGGCCACGGAGAGCGCCGAGCGCAGCACATACGCCGGGATCGTCCGGCTGGCCGAGGAGGCGACCGCTCGCAAGGCACCGACGGTGCGGCTCGCCGACCGGTACGCCGCCGCCTTCGTGCCGTTCACACTGGTGCTGGCCGGGCTGGGCTGGGTGCTTTCCGGCGAGTTCCTCCGGGCGGTGGCGGTGCTGGTGGTGGCGACACCGTGTCCGTTGCTGCTGGCCACCCCGATCGCCATCGTCTCGGGACTGTCCCGGGTGGCCCGGCACGGGGTGCTGGTTCGCGACGGCGGCTCGCTGGAGGTCCTTGGTCGGGCGCGCACCCTGCTGGTCGACAAGACCGGAACGCTCACCGCCGGCCGTCCCCGGGTCGCCGATACCGTCGTGGCTCCCGGCGGTGACCCCGACGAGGTGCTGCGGGTGGCCGCCTCGGTGGAGCAGTTGTCCTCGCACGTGCTGGCGGCGGCACTGGTGCGCGCCGCCGGTGAGCGCGGCCTACGGCTGGTCACCCCGGCTGAGGTGACCGAGGAGCCGGGCCGGGGGGTGAGCGGGTGGGTCGACGGGCGGCGGATCCGGGTCGGCCAGTTCCCCGGGACGTTGCCGCAGTGGGCCGAGCTGGCCAGCCGGCGGGCCGGCGGGACGGGACACTCGCTGGTCTGGGTGGCCGACGAGGCCGGGCCGCTCGGCGCGGTCCTGCTGGAGGATCCGGTACGCCCCGACGCCCGCCGGACCGTGGCTCGGCTGCGTGCCGCCGGGCTCACCCGGATCGTGATGGTCACCGGGGACCGGCCGGAGGATGCCCGCCGGGTCGCCGACGTGGTGGGTGTCGACGCCGTGCTGGCCCGGTGTACCCCGCAGGAGAAGGTGAGCCGGGTTCGAGCCGAGGCCGACCGGGCGGTGACCGTGATGGTCGGTGACGGGGTGAACGACGCTCCGGCGCTGGCGGAGGCGCATGTCGGCGTGGCAATGGGGGCCACCGGGGCGACCGCCTCGGCCGATGTCGCCGACGCCGTGCTGAGTCTCGACCGCCTTGATCCGCTGGCCGACGCGGTCGAGGTGGCCCGGTACGCCCGCCGGATCGCGGTGCAGAGCGCCACGGTCGGGATGGGGCTGGCGCTGCTCGCGATGGGATTCGCGGCGGCCGGTCGGCTGCTACCGGTGGCGGGCGCGTTCCTTCAGGAGGGCATCGACGTGCTGGTGATCCTCAACGCGCTGCGCGCGCTCCGAGGTGGGCGCCGTGGGCCGGCCTGACAGCGGCCGGCCCCCGGCGTGCCTCAGCGTTCCCGGCCCACGGCGCGCCTTACCGTTCCCGGACCACCGCGACCGGACAGTGGGCGTGCTGGAGGAGTTGCTGGCTGACCGAGCCGAGCAGCATCCCCCGCAGCCCACCGCGTCCCCGGCTGCCGACGACGACCAGTTGCGCGTTGCGGCTGGCGTCGATCAGCAGACCGGCCGGCGCGGCGGCGGCCGTCTCGACGGTCACCTCGACGTCGGGGAAACTCTCCTGCCCGCGACGCAACGCCTCGTCCACCTCGGCCCGTTGGTCGGCCAGCGCCGCGTCGCGGACCTGCTCGCCGCGCAGGCTCCACTGTTCGCGTCGCGGCTGCCAGGCTCGCACCACGTGCAGCGGCACCCGACGCAGGGCCGCCTGTTCGAAGGCGAAGCCGAGGGCCAGCAGCGAATGCTCCGAGCCGTCCACCCCGACGGCGACGTGCCCGGCCCGGTCACTCTCGGCCGGCCGGCGACGGACCACCACCACCGGGCAGTGCGCGTGCGCGGTGACGTTGACCGCGGTCGAGCCGGCGAGCAGACCGGCGAAACCGCCGTGCCCACGGCTGCCCAGCACCAACAGGCCGGCCTGCGTCGAAGCCTCCTCCAGGATCAGGGCGGGCGGACCGTCCAGCACCTCGCCGCGTACGTCCAGGCCCGGATGGGTGGCGGCGGCGTCCGCTGCGGCCTTGCCGACCAGCTCCTCGACCTGCCGGCGGGCCTGCTCGTCGGGCCACATTCCCGGCGTCACGCCCGGACCCACCCAGCCGGCCACGGTCAGCCATTCGAAGACGTACGCCAACCGGACCGGCCGGCCGTCGCGGCGGGCCTGATCCAGCGCCCACTCCAGGGCCGCCGCGGCGTCCGGCGAGCCGTCGTAGCCCACCAGGATCTCCGCGCCTGCGCCGTGCTCGCTCATGATGGGCATCTCCTCACGGGTTGGTCGGGTCGGTCTCGCGGACCCAGCGCCACTCGGCCACCTTCGGGTCGTCCTCGCCGAACCGGCGGGTGTAGTCGCGGGCGGACTGGCGGGCGTCGGTCATCTCCTGCCGCAGATGCGCGGCGCGGGCGGCCAGCCCCGGTACCCGGTCGATAACGTCGATCACGAGGTGGAAGCGGTCCAGGTCGTTGAGCATCACCATGTCGAACGGCGTGGTGGTGGTGCCCTCCTCCTTGTACCCGCGTACGTGGAGGTTGTCGTGGTTGGCCCGGCGGTAGGTGAGCCGGTGGATCAGCCACGGGTAGCCGTGGTACGCGAAGATGATCGGCTTGTCGAGGGTGAACAACGTGTCGAACTCGGAATCCGGCAGGCCGTGCGGGTGCTCGGCGGCCGGCTGGAGCCGCATCAGGTCGACGACGTTGATCACCCGGACCTTGAGTTCGGGTAGGTGCTGGCGCAGCAGATCGGCTGCGGCCAGGGTCTCCAGCGTCGGCACGTCACCGGCGCAGGCGAGCACGACGTCCGGCTCGCTGCCGTCGTCGGTGCTGGCCCAGTCCCAGATGCCCACGCCGCGCCGGCAGTGCGCGATGGCCTCGTCCATGGTGAGCCAGCTGGGCGCGGGCTGCTTGCCGGCCACCACCACGTTTATGTAATGACGGCTGCGCAGGCAGTGATCCATGGTGGAGAGCAGCGTGTTGGCGTCCGGCGGCAGGTAGACCCGCACCACCTCGGCCTTCTTGTTCATCACATGGTCGATGAAGCCCGGGTCCTGGTGGGAGAATCCGTTGTGGTCCTGCCGCCAGACATGGCTGGAGAGCAGGTAGTTCAGCGACGCCACCGGCTGCCGCCACGGAATGCCACGGGTGACCTTGAGCCACTTGGCGTGCTGGTTGACCATCGAGTCGACGATGTGGATGAACGCCTCGTAGCTGGTGAAGATGCCGTGCCGGCCGGTGAGCAGGTAGCCCTCCAGCCAACCCTGGCACAGGTGCTCGGAGAGGACCTCCATCACCCGCCCGTCGGGGGAGAGGTGATCGTCGCCGTCGACCGTGCCAGCCATCCAGGCCCGGCCGGTGACCTCGAAGGCCGCCTGTAGCCGGTTGGAGGCGACCTCGTCCGGGCCGAACAGGCGGAACGTCTGCGGGTTGGCGCTGATCACGTCGCGGACCCACTTGCCGAGTTCACCGGTGGCGCTGGTGATCGTCGCACCGGGGCGGGGCACCTCGACGGCGTAGTCGCGGAAGTCGGGCAGGACCAGATCGCGCAGCAGGGAGCCGCCGTTGGCGACCGGATTGGCGCTCATCCGCCGTGGCCCCCGGGGCGGCAGATCGGCCACCTCGGCCACCGGCGCGCCGGTCGCGTCGAACAGCTCCTGCGGTCGGTAGCTGCGCAGCCACCGCTCCAGTTCGGCCAGGTGCTCCGGGTTGGAACGGACCGCGGAGAGCGGCACCTGGTGGGCGCGATAGGTGCCCTCCACCTGCTTGCCGTCGACGTCGCGTGGCCCGGTCCAGCCCTTCGGGGTACGCAGGACGATCATCGGCCAGCGCGGACGTTCGACGGTTGCGCCGGAACGGGCACGGCGCTGGATCTCCGCGATCTCGTCAAGCGCCCGGTCCAGGGTGGCGGCCAGGCTCTGGTGCACCTTGGCCGGATCGTCGCCGGCCACCACGTACGGCTGGTAACCCTGGCCGCGCATCAGGTCGAGCAGGTCGGACTCGGGGATGCGGTCCAGCACCGTCGGGTTGGCGATCTTGTACCCGTTGAGGTGCAGGATGGGCAGCACCGCCCCGTCGCGGGCAGGGTTGAGGAACACGTTGGACAGCCAACTACCGGCCAGCGGACCGGTCTCCGCCTCGCCGTCTCCGACCACGCAGGCGACCAGCAGGTCGGGGTTGTCGAAGGCGGCGCCGTAGGCGTGACTGAGCGCGTACCCCAGCTCGCCGCCCTCGTGGATCGAACCCGGCACCTCCGCCGCGACGTGGCTCGGAATGCCGCCGGGGAAGGAGAACTGCCGGAACAGTCGGGCCATGCCGGCCTCGTCGCGGCCGATGTCGTGGTACAGCTCGCTGTAGGTGCCTTCGAGCCAGGTGTTGGCCACCAGCGCCGGTCCGCCGTGCCCGGGCCCGGTGATGTAGATGGCGCTGAGGTCGCGCGCCACGATGGCCCGGTTCAGGTGGGCGTAGATCAGGTTCAGCCCGGGGGAGGTGCCCCAGTGCCCGAGCAGGCGGGGCTTGACGTGCTCGGGGGTCAGCGGTTCGCGCAACAGGGGATTGTCCAGCAGGTAGATCTGCCCGACGGTGAGGTAGTTCGCCGCTCGCCAGTAGGCGTCCAGCCGGCGCAGTTCGTCATCGGTCAGGGGGCTTCGCAGGTCTACGGCGGTGTCCATACTGCTTGAGCCTCTCGCGGGTCGGTGAATCCTGCATCCGCAACGCGGTTTCCTCTGTCAGCTTGGCCGAATCGGCGATCCTGGATCAGGGCCGTTGGTCCCGCCGGTCCGGGTTTCACGACCCGTCCGGGTCGGGTGTGCCGGTCACCCCACGGATCACCAGCACCGGGGACGGGGCGTGGTAGAGCAGCGACTGGCTGACCGCGCCGAGCATCCCGCGCGCCGGTTCCTCGCCCCGGGCGGCGACCACCACCAGTTGTGCCGAGCGGGACTGGTCGACAAGCACGTCACCGGGCTCGCCCTGGATGACGTGGCACTCGACCGCGGCGTCGGGATGGTCGACCCGGTGGCGGGCCACCGTCTCGCTGAGCCGTTCGGCGGCCTCTTCGACGATGCCGTCGGAGTCCACCACCCAGACCGCCAGCAGCCGTGCCTCGTGCCGGGTGGCGCAGGTGAGCGCCCAGTCCAGGGCGATCTCGCCGGAGGCCGAGCCGTCGATGCCGACCAGTACCGGGCCGGAGGGTGGCGGTTCCCGCCGGGCGACCAGCACCGGGCACTCGGCGCGGGCGGCCACCTGCACGGCGGGGCTGTCAGCCGGGATGCAACGGTCGCAGTGGGCCATCCCGCCGTCGCCGACCACCACCAGGAAGGCGGTCTCCGACCTGCGGACGAGGTTCGCCACCGCCGAGCCCTCGGCGATCTCGGCGGTGACCGGTACGCCCGGCTCGTTCTCGTTGGCCGCCGCGGTCGCCTCGGCGATCAACTGATCTGCGGTTGCCCGGGAGCTGGAAACCGCCGGCGCGTCGAAGGCGGCCCAGTTGAAGGCGTGCAGCAGGTGCAGTCCGCGTCCGTGGGCGGCGGCTACCCGGGCGGCGAGGCGGGCCACCGGCAGGGCATCCTCCGGGCCGACGCCGACGAGCACCGGTGCGTCGCTGGCGGCGGCCATCCGCATCACCCCCGCAGCTGTGGCACCCGGCCTGCGTCTGAGGCTAGTCGCGCCGGTGCCGTCCCGGGGCGTGATCGCCGGACGGCAGCCCGACCCGGTGGGTGGTCACCGTGCCGGCGAGGCCCGGAGCACGATCGCGCTGGCATTGTCGATCCCACCGGCGTCCAGTGAGGCGCGCAGCAGAGTCCGGACCGCGTCGACAACGGTGCGTAGCCGGTCTGCCCCGATCTCGGGCCACGCCTCGCGGACCAGCGCGGCGAACGTCGGTACGGCGGCGGCACCGGCGCGACGGCTGCCCTCACCATCGCCCATTCCGTCGGCCACCACGGCGAAGGGAAGCGTGGCATCGACGTGAAGTACGTCGTAGTTGTCGCGGTACCGGTTGCCGACCACGCTGCCGCCGGCCACCTCAAGTGTCAGGTCGGTGAGCGTGAAGCGGCGTGACTCGTGACTCTCGTTTCGGTTCACTGGACCCCCGACCGACGGCTGGCGCGGCACCCCACGCGGCACGACCCTAGCGGCACCAGGCGGGTGTCAACTGGGGTTGACGCCCGGGCGGTGTCAATGTAGGTTGACAGCATGAGTCAGGCGACGGAACTCGCGGCGGCGGCCGGCAGCACCGACCCCCGGGTCGGTCTGCGTGCCGTCCGCGCCCTGCGCCGGCTGCTCGAACGGCTTGAGGTGGTCCAGGTCGACAACGCCCGACGGCAGGGCTGGTCGTGGCAGGAGATCGCCGACGCGCTCGAGGTCAGCCGGCAGGCGGTGCACAAGAAGCACGCCGGGCGACCGGCGGTCGATTCCTCCTGGGAGGCGTGATGTTCGAACGATTCACCGACCGTTCCCGCGCGGCCGTGCGGCGGGCGCGCGAGGAGGCCCGCGCCGAGGGGCAGCGGCCCGTCGGCACCGAGCACCTCCTGCTCGCCATCCTCGCCGACGGTGACGGCCTGGCCGTGCGGGTGCTCCGGGACGCGGGGGTCACCGCCGACGACCTGCGCGAGCGGATCCGTCGCCACACCGAGACCGGGGGCAGTGGCCTGGGTGAGGCCGACGCGGCGGCGCTGCGTGAGATCGGCATCGACCTGTCGGCCATCGTCGCCCGGATCGAGGAGTCGTTCGGCCCGGACGCCCTGCGCGAGGCGGTCCCGGCACCACGCCGCCGATGGGGCCGACGTCGGCCGAGCGGTGGTCCGTTCTCTGCCCGCGCCAAGAAGGTGCTGGAGCTGTCGCTGCGCGAGGCGATCCGGCTGCGGCACCGCCACATCGGCACCGAGCACCTCCTGCTCGGCCTGCTGCGGGAGGGCAACGGGCTTGCCGCGCTGGCGCTCACCGAGGCCGGCGTCGACCTGGCCGACGTCCGCCACCGCGTCGAGCTCGCCCTGCGCGCCAGCGCATAACCGTCGCCACCCCCTCCCGCGCCCACCTCCGCGATCTTGCACTTTCGGTCGCCGTTGTGAGGTTTTTGTCAGCATATGCGCCGACGAAAACTGCAAGATCGCCGGTGGGAGGTGGTGGTGGGGGTGGGTGGGGCGAGGCACATCGGTGTCGGGTCGCTGAACGCGGCACGGTGCTGCACACTGACGCCGTGGAAGCTGGACGGGACGAAGGGCCGCTGCGCAGCGCGGTGGTGGTCAATCCGGTAAAGGTGACCGATCTCGAGGCGTTGCGCCGTACCGTCGGCGACACGCTCGAGGCGGCCGGCTGGCCGGAACCGCTGTGGTTCGAGACCACCCCCGACGATCCCGGTCGCGGCCAGACCGAGAAGGCCCTCGCCGCCGGGGTCGACGTGGTCTTCGCCTGCGGCGGCGACGGTACGGTGATGGCCTGCGTCGACGCCCTGGTCGGCACCGAGGTGGCGCTCGCCGTGCTGCCACAGGGCACCGGCAACCTGCTTGCGGCCAACCTGGGGCTCTCCGACGAACTGCCCGCCGGGCTGGCGGTGGCCATCGAGCGTGGTCGGCGCCTGCTCGACGTCGGCGAGGTGGACGGGCACCACTTCGCGGTGATGGCCGGCATGGGCTTCGACGCCCAGATGCTCGATGCCACAAGCGAGACGACCAAGCGCCGGATCGGCTGGCCCGCGTACGTGGTGGGAGCCGCGCGACACCTGCGGGACCGGCCGATGCGGGTTTGGATCCGGTTGGACGACCAGGCGCCGCTGCGCCGTCGCGCCCGTTCGGTGCTGGTCGCCAACGTCGGCCGGCTCCAGGGCGGGGTCACCCTGCTCACCGAGGCGGAGCCCGACGACGGGTACCTCGACGTCGCCGTGCTGACTCCGCGCACGCTGCGGCAATGGCTCTCCCTCGGCTGGGCGGTGCTGCGCCGCCGCGACCGGGTGCCGCGGATGGAGGTGTACCGCGCCCGTCGAGTGGAGATAACCAGCAACCGGATCCAGCCCCGGGAGCTGGACGGCGACCTCATCGAACCGGGCCGCGAGCTGCGGGTGCAGATTCGGCGGCGGGCGTTGTGGCTGTGCGTACCGCGACCGGAGCAGGATCCGGACCTGGCCGAGGACGCGTCGGCCGCCGCCGAGCGGGGCGAACGCCTCGTCGAGGAGGGCCGCGGTGAGCGCGAGGAGTGAGCTTGCGAGCCCCGCAGTCGCGATCGAAGGGTGGGCTCGGTGAGCGCGAGGAGTGAGCTTGCGAGCCCCGCAGTCGCGAACGAAGGGGCCGCACGGTGAGCAGCACCAAGATCGTGCCGGAGACCCGGCTGATGTCCGACGAGCAGCTCTGCGCCGATCATGCCTGGCAGACGCTGCGCCGGGAGGGCGGCTGGCACCTGCTGCGTGACGCCTTCACCCGGTTCCGCTACGGAGACGGGTTCAGTCACTCCCGAGCCTTCGCGTTCCAGCTCTGTCTCGCGGTGGTGCCGTTCCTGATCGCCCTCACCGGGCTGATCTCCGAGCTGGGTGTGGCCGAGGGGGGTGAGGTGGTCGCCGACACGGTGCTGGCGTTGACCCCCGGCACCAGTGATCAGATGGTCGCCGAGCTGCTCGGCGGGGGCGACGACGCGGGCGCCGAGCGGGCCGAGGAGACCGGTGAGGTGGCGCTCGCTCTCGGTCTGATCACCGGTCTGGTCGCGTTGACAAGCACGATGGCCCAGATCGAGCGGGGCGCCAACCGGATCTACGGCGTCGAACGGGACCGGCCCGCGCTGTGGAAGTACCTGCGGGCGGCCGTGCTCGCCGTGAGCGCCGGCCTCCCGGCCCTCGCCGGGTTCCTCATTCTGGTCGGCGGTGGCCCGATGGGCGACTCGGTGGAACGCCACTATGCCTGGGGTGACGTCGCCAGCACCGGGTGGGATCTGGTGCGTTGGCCGCTCAGCCTCGGCCTGACGGTGCTCGCCGTCGCGGTGCTGTTCCGCCACGCGCCCCGACGCCACCAGCCCGGCCTGTCCTGGTTGCTGTTCGGTGCCGGCATCGCCACCGCGCTGTGGTGGCTGGCCAGCCTGGGGCTCGCCGGCTACGTGCGGTTCAGCGAGGACTTCGGACAGACCTACGGCGCGCTGGCCGGCATCATGGCGTTGCTGCTCTGGGCGAACCTCACCGGCATGGCGCTGTTCGGGGGGCTCTCGTTCGCGGCGCAACTCGAGGCGGTACGCATCGGCGTGCAGGAGCCGGCAAGGCCGGACCTGTGGGAGCCGAAGGCGCAGCGGGTTCCCGTGCACGACACCGGTGAGATGACCGCGCTCTGACCCACGGTGTCGCCGGGTGTACCGCGACGGCGTACCGGGTACTGCGGCACGCCAGAGGCGAAGGAGGCTGCCGTGGGCGCGGTCAGGGACGTACTGCGACGACCCCTCGGACACTTCACCGAACGTACGCTCGCCGGCTTGGCGCTCGTGCTCGGTGCCGGGGTGGGCTTCGGGTTGCTGCTGGTGCTGGTCCGGGTGCGGTGGTCGCCGCTGTACGACGTGGACCACGGTGTCGCCGAGTGGCTCAACGACCAGGTGGCGCCGATCGGGCCGCTGGTGACGGTGCTCAACGCCATCACCGACCTCGGTGGGCGGACGGTCATCATCTGGTTGGTGACCGTGGCCGTGGTCGGGTTGCTGATCCGCCGGCAGGGCCGCCTCGCGGTGTTCCTGATCGCCACGGGAGTGGGCGCGCTGGTCCTCGACCCCTCGCTCAAGACACTCGTCGACCGGTTGCGCCCCGAGGTGGACGTGCCGATCGGCGCGTACGCGGGGCAGAGCTTCCCCAGCGGTCACGCGCTCGGGTCGATGGTGGCCTATGGCGCGCTGCTGCTGGTGTTCCTGCCGGCGATGGCGCCCCGCTGGCGTCGGCCGGCGATGGCCCTGGTCGCCACCGTCGTCTTCCTGATCGGGTTCACCAGGGTCGCGCTCGGCGTGCACTTCCTCTCCGACGTGATCGGTGCCTGGCTGCTCGGCGCGGCCTGGCTGGGCGTCACCGCGTACGCCTTCCGGTTGTGGCGGTTGGAGCGGGGACGGCCCGCGGCGCCGCTGACCGAGGGGTTGGAGCCGGAGGCCGGGCATGAGGTGGCGCCGGCGCCGGACGAGGAGAAGCTGCTGCCGCACGCTCGGGCCGGCATCGCCGAGATCATCGTCGGCTGGGTGCTGGTGTTCGGCGCCCTCTACGGCTTCGGCATGTTCGTCAGCTACCACGCCGACAACACCTTCCTGGCCAGCCTCGACGAGACGGTGCCCAACTGGTTCGCCGAGCAACGAACCGCCTCGCTCGACGATTTCAGTTGGTGGTGGAGCAAGGTCGGCGACACTCACGCCATCCTGGCGATCTCGCTGGTGTTCTGCCCGCTGGTGCTGGCGATCTGGCGGCGTTGGCGGCCGGTGCTGTTCGTGGCGTTGACCATGTTCGGCGAGTTGACCCTCTTCCTGGCCAGCGCGGCGGCGGTGGACCGGCCGCGCCCGCCGGTGGAGAACCTGGACGGACCGATGCCGACCTCGTCGTTCCCGTCCGGGCACATCGCGGCGAGCCTCTGCATCTGGGTCGCGATCGCCGTGATCGTCTTCCCCCGGACCGACAGGTGGTGGCGGTGGGTCTTCGTGGCGCTCGCCGTGGTGATGCCGGTCGGGGTGGCGATCTCCCGGATGTACCGGGGCATGCACCACCCGACGGACTTCATGGGCGCGATCCTGCTCACCTCGCTCTGGATCGGACTGTTGTACTGGGTGGTGCGCCCCAACGAGGACGTCCGGCAGGGCAACCAGCCGGCCATCGAGTCGGAGGACGTGGACACTCTCGATGACGAGCTGGCTCGGGCCGGCCAGCCGGGCTGAACCGGCCGTGCTGAGGGTGATGACCTGGAACATCCGTACCGGCGGTCGGGACCGTGACGGTCCGGACCGGCGCGAGCTGGTGGCCCGGGTCATCACCCAGCAGCGGCCGGACGTCCTCGCGTTGCAGGAGCTGGGTGGTCTCGACGTCGCGGGCCTGGCCAGCGGCGTCGGGCTCCGCCCGTTCGTGGCCCGTTCCTGGCTGGGGCAGCCGGTCGCACTGCTGGTGGCCCCGCGGTGGCCGGTGCTGGCCGCCGCGCCGGTACGCCGGCCGTTCCACCACGCGGCCCAACGCGTGGTGGTGAGCACCGACGCCGGTCCGTTGACGGTGCTCGGCACCCACCTCGACCCGTATTCCGGCACGCGCCGGCTGGTCGAGGCGGGGTGGGCGGTCGCCGCGCTGCGCCCCCGCCACGACGGCCTGGCGCTGCTCGCCGGTGATCTGAACACCCTCGATCCGTACGCCGGGCACGCCGACCAGGTTGGTCGGCTACCGCCCGCGTACCGTCGCCGGCATCTGCGTCGGGACGGGCGGACGGTGGAGACCCGAGCGGTGGCCCGGCTGCTCGCCGCCGGGCTGGTGGATCTCGGAGCGGACGCTGGACCGACTGTGCCGACCGCCCACGGTGGTGCCGAGTTCGCCGACATGCGCCTGGACTACCTGCTCGCGACTCCCACCCTGGCCACCCACCTCACCCACGTAGGAGTGCTCCGCACCCCCCACACCGACCACGCCTCCGACCACTACCCCCTACTAGCCGACTTCGCCCTCACCCCGCCTCTGCCGGGTTGATCAAGAGGTTCTGGTCTCCGACGTCGGCGTGTCGGGACCAAAACCTCTTGGTCAACACCGAAAGGGCTCCTCACCGTTCACAGGTCGCGCAGTCGGGGCAGCAGTTGTTCCTGCGCCCAGTCCAGGAACATCGGCTGGCTGTCGCCGCCGACCTGAACCAGTGCCACGTGGGTGAAGCCGGCGTCGACGAACTTCTTGAACGCCGCCACGTGCTTGTCCACGTCGGGGCCGCAGGAGAGCCCGGCCGCCACGTCCTCCTCACGCACGCTGCGGGTGGCCGCCTCGAAGGAGTCGGTGTCGGGCAGGTCGCTGTTGACCTTCCAGCCCAGGCCGAACCAGCGGAACTGGTCGTGGGCGATCTTGCGGCACTCGGCCTCGTCGGGGCCGTAGCAGATGGCCACCTGCCCGTACCGCGGACGTCCGGCCCCGCCGGCCTGCTCGTACATCTCGACCAGGCGTGGCTCCGGATCGGTGGCGATCATGCCGTCGGCGTACTCGGCGGCCAGGGTCGCCGACTGCCGGCCGGAGGCGGCCACCGCCATCGGCACGGGGGTGTCGGGTCGGTCCCAGAGGTAGGCGTCCGGCACGTCGAAGTGGTTACCGGAGAAGGTCAACGTCTCCCCGTTGAGCAGCGGGCGGATGATCTGCAACGCCTCCTCGAACATCTCGTGCCGCTGCTGTACGTGCGGCCAACCGCCCACCACGTGCTCGTTGAGGTTCTCCCCGGCACCAAGGCCGAGGGTGAACCGGCCGTCGGAGAGCACGCCCAGCGTCGAGGCCTTCTGTGCCACCACGGCCGGGTGGTAACGGCGGATCGGGCAGGTCACGAAGGACATCAGCGCCGCCCGGGAGGTGGCGTGCGCGACAGCGCCCAGCACGGACCAGGCGTACGGCGAGTGACCCTGCGACTCCAGCCAGGGGTAGTAGTGGTCGGATATGACGAGGTGGTCGAAGCCGACCGCCTCGGCCCGCACGGCGTGGTCGACGAGTTCCTTCGGACCTGCCTGCTCGCACATCAGGGTGTAGCCGATGCTGACCATTGACGTCTCCTTCGAGCCGGGGGCGGGTCATTCCGGATACCCCGGGCCGGATCGGTCAACCCTGCTCGACGCTTGACGGTGCACCGGCCCGTGCATACCGTTGTCTGAACCGGTTCAGATGCCGGCGTGGTGTGCATCCTGTGGTGGGGATGTCCGCCCCCGTGACGACTCGGTGTCTCCTGGGTCGTCACGGGCAGCCGGCGTACTGAACCGGTTGCTTTCGCTAACCCATCGGCATACGCTGATGCCTCGCCGGGTCTGAACGCGGCTGTCGGGCTGCAGCCGCTCACCTGTCACTCACCGCACCCCCTGGGCACGGGGGAGACACCTCCTGCGAGGAATGCATGAGAAAACTGTTCGCGGCCGTCGGCGCCGTCCTGCTGGCGACCGTCGCCGCAGTCTTCGCCTTCGGACCTTCGGCGCACGCCGCCGCCGGCTTCACGGTCAGCAACGGGCGGCTCTACGACGCCAACGGCAACGAGTTCATCATGCGTGGGGTCAACCACGCGCACACCTGGTACCCGAACCAGACCAGCTCCTTCGCCGACGTCAAGGCTCTCGGCGCCAACTCGGTTCGGGTCGTGCTCTCCAGCGGCGACCGGTGGACCCGGAACAGCGCCAGCGACGTGTCCAACGTGATCCAGCTCTGCAAGGCCAACCGGCTGATCTGCGTACTGGAGGTGCACGACACCACCGGGTACGGCGAGCAGAGCGGCGCGATCACCCTGGACCGTGCGGTCGACTACTGGCTCAGCATCGCCAGCGCGCTGAACGGCCAGGAAGCGTACGTGATCGTCAACATCGGCAACGAGCCGTACGGCAACCAGAACTACTCGTCGTACGCCACCGACACCGCCAACGCGATCCGTCGGCTGCGCGACGGCGGCCTCACGCACACCATCATGGTGGACGCCCCGAACTGGGGGCAGGACTGGTCCTTCACCATGCGCGACAGCGCCCCCACGGTCTTCAGCGCCGACCCGGCCGGCAACACGGTCTTCTCGGTCCACATGTACGGCGTCTTCGACACCGCCGCGGAGATCAGCGACTACCTGGGTCGGTTCCGCAGCCGTGGCCTGCCCATCGTGGTGGGCGAGTTCGGGCACAACCACTCCGACGGCAACCCCGACGAGGACGCCATCCTCTCCTACACCCAGGCCAACGGCATCGGCTGGCTGGGCTGGTCCTGGAGCGGCAACAGCGGTGGCGTCGAGTACCTCGACATGGCCACCAACTTCAACCCGAACCAGCTGACCAGCTGGGGTGAGCGGTTGTTCAACGGCACCAACGGCATCCGGCAGACCGCGCGGCAGGCCAGCGTCTACGACTCGACCCCGCCGACCACGCCGCCGCCGTCGACTCCGCCGCCGTCGACTCCGCCGCCCTCGACGCCGCCCCCGTCGACTCCGCCGCCGAGCGCCGGTTGTACGGCGACCTACTCGATCAGCGGACAGTGGCAGGGCGGCTTCCAGGGTGAGGTGCGGGTAAGCGCCGGCGCCAGCGCCATCAACGGCTGGACGGTGCGCTGGACATACGCCAACGGCCAGACGGTGACCCAGTCCTGGAACGCCACGGTCTCCAGCAGCGGTTCCACCGTGACCGCCCGCAACGTCTCCTACAACGGCCGCCTCGGCGCCGGGGCCAGCACCACCTTCGGCTTCCTCGGCAGCTGGAACGGCACCAACTCGGCCCCTGCGGTGGCCTGCACCGCAAGCTGACATCGCGCCGTCGATGGCCGGGCCCGCACGGGCCCGGCCATCTCTGCTTGTCGGGCCGTCTCGTCAACGGTGCGCCGGTGCCCCAGGGTTCCGGCGTCGTACGACCCGGCGAGACGGCACGAATCCGTACCGCATCGGCTTGTTTTCAGCGACCTCACAGGCCCGCTCGATAGGGTGCGCTGGTCCGCGTCCGGTCCCGCATGGGAGTTCGGGCACCAGACCCCGCAGGAGTACCGATGGTCTTCAAGAAGATGCTGAGCGCGTTGGGCGTGGGCGGTCCCAGTGTGGACACCGTCCTGGCCAACCCGAACACCCGGCCCGGACTGGCACTCGACGGTCAGGTCAACCTGCTCGGTGGGGACGCCGCGGCGGACATCGAACACATCGCCATCGGTCTGGTCACCCGGGTCGAGATCGGTGAGCAGGCCGGCGTGATGGAGTTCCACCGCCAGGTGGTCAGTGGGCCGCTGCAACTCGCGCCGAAGCAGACGCTGTCCATCCCGTTCCAGCTTCCGCTGCCCTGGGAGACGCCGATCACCGCGGTCTACGGTCAGCGGCTGCACGGCATGTCGCTGGGGCTGCGTACCGAACTGGCGATCGCCCGCGCGGTCGACAAGGGCGACCTGGACGAGATCAACGTGCACCCGCTGCCGGTGCAGGAGCGCATCCTGGAGGCGTTCCTCCAGCTCGGCTTCCGGTTCAAGAAGGCCGACCTGGAGCGCGGCCTGATCCACGGGGTGCAGCAGACCCTGCCGTTCTACCAGGAGATCGAGTTCTTCGCCGGGCCGCAGTACGCGCAGACCATCAACGAACTCGAACTGACCTTCGTGACCAACCCGCACGGCGTCGACGTGGTGCTGGAGTGCGACAAGCGCGGCGGCTTCCTGGCACCCGGCCACGACGTCTTCGGCCGCTACCAGGTGGCCCACACCGATGCGGAGCGCTCCGACTGGGCGCAGGTGGTCGACGGCTGGTTGCAGGAGACCATCGGCCGCTTCGGTGCCATGCGCGCCCAGGCGTTCGGCCCACAGGGCTATGGCGGCGCGCAGAAGTTCGGCCACCCGCATCAGCGGGGCGGCGTCGGCATGGGCGGGGTGGTGGCCGGCGCTGCGCTGGGTGCCGCCGGTGGCATGCTCGCCGGCCACATGATCGGTAACGCGTTCGAGGGCGCCGAGGACGAGGTGTCCGAAGCCGCCGGGGACTTCGGCGGCGACTTCGGTGGCGGTGACTTCGGCGGCTTCGAGGAGTTCTAGGCACGACGAGACGGTGGCCCTTCGGGATCTCTCCCGAAGGGCCACCGTGCGTACGCGGGCCGGTCGCGGCCTCGCCGGTGCGGGGGTCACCGCCCCCGCTTGCGCTCCTCACCGGAACGCTTCGCGCTACCGGCCTTGGCCAGACCACGGCTGCCCAGGTAGCCGAGGGTCAGCAGGGTGATGAAGAACCACGCCTGGCCGGGGTTGTTCAGGTTCAGCCCGTACGCGCTGGTGCCACGCCAGAAGGCGGCGATGACCACGGTGGTTACGGCAGCGGCGTAGATCCAGAACTCGGTGGTCAGGAACGCCTGCTTCGTCTCCGTACCCGGTGCCGGCATCGGCTCCCGGTGCCCGTCGTGCATCATCGGCATCTGACGGGTCGGTGCCTCCTGCATGGCCGCGCGGTTCTGCACGTCCTGCGCCGGGCGGTTCATCGGCCTGGTAGATGCAGCCTGCGTGCTCATCTGTCCTCCTCAGGATTGATGAGTCGTAACCTGCGACCCTCGCCCCGCTACCGCGTGTCGGCCACGGCACGGTTCGCGCACTTGGCGGGGGCACCCCGCGTCTACCCCCGCCGACGGGGGCAGTAACGCCCGCCCGTTCCGCGATTCCCGCCGTTCGCGCGGGCGACGCCGGGCTGCCGCGTCGCCCGCGCTCAGGCTCACCGCAGGCCGTTGCGAATGGCCACGCCGACCAGCAGGTCCGGGTCGTCGGTGATGATGCCGTCGACTCCGAGGTCGATCACCCGCTGCATCACCGCGGCGTCGTTCACGGTGTACGGGATCACCTTGAGGCCGTACCGGGCCTGGAGGGTGCGTACGTCCGGTCCGTGGAAGTACGTCGGGTCCTGCCGCAGGTACCAGTCCGGGTGGCTGACGGAACCCTGTGCCGGGTCGTGCACCTGCCAGTTCGCCGACACCGTGGCAGCGCCGGCAGCCCGGGTGAGCTTGCCCAGGTCCCGGTACTTCCACCAGTCCAGCCCGGCGGTCCACGGGCTCTTGACCGACGGGTCGCCGTACACCGCCCGCAGCGAGCACTCATCCGCCAGCCCGGCACACTCCGCCGGCCCGTACTGCCAGACCAGGGCGACCGTCTCGATCCGCCGGTCCAGGCGCCGGGCGTAGGTGATGGTGCGCCAGTCGAAGGACTGGACGGTGACCCGGCTGGTGAGGCCGGCGCGCTGCACGGCGGTGACCAGCTTGCGGGTGAAGCTACGGTACGGCTCGGTGTCGTCCACCAACGGGCTGATCTTCGTCTCGATGTTGAACCGGATGTCCGTCCGGCCGCTGGCCTTCACCAGCGCGAAGACCTCCTCCAGGGTGGGGATCCGGGCACCCGGGACGGGTACCTGGTCGGGCAGTTCGGCAGCGGTCTTCGTACCACAGTCGAGGGTCTTGAGCTGCGCGAGACTGAGCGAGTGCACCAGCTTGCCCACGTACGGGAACTGCGGGTCGCGCGGCCTTACCGGTGCGGTGTCGAGACAGTGCGAGCCGTTGACGGTGCGGTCGTGCAGCACGACCAGCCGGCCGTCGGAGGTCACGCCGGTGTCCAGTTCCAGGGTGGAGATCGCCGGGTTGGCCAGCGCGTTGGCGAAGGCGGGCAGGGTGTTCTCGGGCCGGGTCGCCCGACCGCCGCGGTGCGCCTGGATGTCGAACGGCGACGCGTACGCCCGGGGCAGCCGGTAGCCGCGCTGGGCGAGCAGCGTACGCAGCCGGTCCGGGTAGTCGGTGATGATGCCGTCCACCCCGTCGTCGATCAGCTTGGCCATGGTCGGCACGTCGTTCACCGTCCACGGGATCACCGTGATGCCGTTACGGTGCGCGTGGGTCACCAGTTCCCGGGTCACGTACGGCCGGTAGCCGGGGTCGGTGACGGTGCCGTTCTGCGGGAAGCCGTGCACCGGTGAGAACGCGGTGACGCCCAGACTGCGGATCGCCCGGATCGGGTCGCCGCCGAAGTCGTCGATGTCCAGCCCACCCAGCCACGGCGAGGCGCCCGGCTGCCCGACCTGGAGGAAGTCGTAGTTGGTCAGCGCCACCAACGGCAGTCGCGGCTCGACCTGACGCATCCGCTTGAGCGCGCCCCAGTCGAAACTCTGGATGGTCACCTGCCGTAGCAGCCCCGCGGCCCGGATCTCCTTCGCGGTGACCTGGACGAACTGTTCCCGTGGCGCGGTCTCGCTCGGCGCTCCCGCCTCCACCTTGGTCTCGATGTTGAGCGTCACGTCGTCCGCCCGGTACCGCTTGACCAGGTCGAAGACCTCGCTCAGCAGCGGCATCCGAGCGCCCGGCACGGCGAGTTGACCGGGTCGGTCGGGCAGCGTACGTGAGCCGCAGTCGAGGGTGCGCACCTGTGCCAGGGTCAACGTGTTGACGTACTTCCCGACGTACGGGAACTCGGGGTCACCGGGTACGACCGGGGCGGTGTCGGTGCACTTCGCGGCGCTGACCCGCCGGTCGTGGGTGACCACGGCCCGTCCGTCCTCGGTGATCTGCACGTCCAGTTCGAGGGTGCTCACCCCGAGCTGAAGGGCGTTGCCGAACGACGCGATGCTGCTCTCCACCCGCAGCCCGAGTCCGCCCCGGTGGGCCTGTAGGTCGAAGTCCCGGTCTGGTCGCGGATGTGCCGCGGCAGGCACCGCCAGCATGGTCGTCACGATCGTCGCGGCCAGGGCCACGACGGCGGTACGGCGTACGATGCGCACGCTGTCCTCTCCCTCCTGCGGGGATCTCCCGCCGAATCCGATGCACAGCATCGGCAGCCGGCGCGGCGGGCAGGCAAGCGCCGTGCGACGACCCGGTGAACCGGCGGTGCGGGTTTGCCGCGCCGGTCACCGGGCACGCACCGAGACCGACCCTTCTGCGAGGTGATGGATCGTGCGTGAGGACGAGATGCGACAGGACGCCGCCCGCCGGGCCGAGGAGCGGATCGCCGGCGGCGTGTACGGCGAAGGTGCCCTGGACGAGGTGACCGTGCCGCCGACCGATGTGGAGAGCCAGTTGCAGCGCGACGACCCGGACGACCCGGCGGACGTGCCGATCGACCCGAACGTGCTGCGCGACGGCGGCCCGACACGCGGCCAGGGCGCGATCACCACGACCGGCGGCACCGCCGGCCCGGCCAGCGCCCGTCGGGTGGCCCGCCAACCGGAGCGCCATCGCGGCAAGGTCGCCCCGACCACCACCGGCGACGCCACCACCGGCGGCATGACCACCCCACCCGCCGGCCCAACAAGCGACAACTCCACCCCCACCACCCACCAGGGCAACTTCGAATAACCACCCACCCACCCACCCCAGCCCCACCCACCCCAGCCCCGGTTGATCAAGAAGTTTTGGTCGGCTCTTGAGATCAACATCGACCAGAACTTCTTGATCAACGCGGGTGGGCACGGGAGGGCGGGTGGGCACGGGAGGGCGGGAGGGCGGGTGGGGGTGGGGTGGGGGTTAGGGGCAACGCCGCTCAGTTAGGGCGGTGGGTTGGTTGTCAATGCTGCCGCGTCGAGGATGTTGATCTTGAATGTGGCGTGGTAGGTGGTGCGGTCGATGGTGCCTTTGGCGCGGTGTTTGGAGATCGCGCGTTTGACCACGCGGGGGCTGATTCGGGTGCGGCGTGGGGGGAGCAGGTCGGCCAGGACGGCGCGGCCGATGGCTCCGACGAGGTCGATGACGGTGTCGGCGATGACACCGGCGGCGTGGGTGATTTGGTCTCGGGCGGCGTGGACGGCGATGGTGAAGCTGGCCCGGTCGGGGTTGGTCGTGGGCCGGCTGGCGGTGGCGTCAGCCATCGCCAGCCGGACCGCTTGGTAGGTGGTGAGCAGGGCGTGGACCTCTTGACTGATCCCGTTCGGGGTTCGGGCTCGCAGGACCCGTCCGCCCAGCAGGGTGGACTTCAACTCCAGGTATGCCGTTTCGATCTCCCAGCGGTGGTGGTAGAGGGTGACCAGGTCCATGGCCGGGAAACGGCGCTGGTCGGTGAGGGTGGTGATCAGCCGGTACCGGCCGATGTGGCGTTTGCCGTTCATGCTCACGACGATCTCGGCGTCGACGACCCGGACGCTCATCGTGCCGATGACCGACAGCCAGGAACCGTCGTGATGGCGGCGGATGACGGGTAGCCGCCGGTCGTCCTTGTCACGGATGAGTAGGTCAGCGCCGGTGCCGGCGAACTGCTCGATCATCGTGCGGGCAGCGAAGCCCCGATCGGCCAGCAGCAGCATGCCCGGGTGCAGACAGCCCAGCAGACGAGCGGCGCAGCTCAACTCGCCGGTGCTGATGGAAGTGAACACCGCATCGATGAGGGTCCGCGTGCCGCACACGACGACCGCGACCAGCCGCAGCATCGGATAGCCCGAGCCGCCGTGAGTTCCGGCCTGACGAGGATAGACCGCGAGGTTCGCCGTGCTGTCGGGCACGAACATGCTGGTGCCGTCGATTGCACACACCAGCAGACCTCGCCATCGCCCAGCCCCGGCAGGCGGACCTGCCACCAGCCGGAACAACGCTGCCAAAGGTTTGTCCCCAACCCGACGGCGAGCCTGAGACAGGGCTGAGGAAGTCGGCATCGCCACCGGCAACCCGTCCAGACCAGCAACCAGCCGAGCCCACACTTGCCGATAACCCAACTCGGTGAACAACCCCGCCGCGAGCAGCAGATACACCACCACCCGCGACGGCAGATCCCGCACCCGAGCCTGCACCGCCCGCGTCTGCGCCAGGACGGCATCGACCATCTCGAAGGGCACCTGCTGCGTCAACTCACCCAGATGACCTGGCGCGAACCGGCCGGCTGCCACCGTGACGGTCCGAGCAATGGCACACTGTTCCAACGGCGGGGCTCCCGGTCCAGAGGCTGTCTTGGAGTGACAAACCTCTATACCGAGACCCCGCCGCCCTCGTCTATCGACACGCTCCTTGACAGACGCCCCGTCTCCCTAACTGAGCGGCATTGGGGTTAGGGGTGGGTGGGGGTGAGGGTGGTTAGGCGTTGGGTGGCTCGGGTTAGGGCTACGTAGAGGTCGCTGGGGCCTCGGGGGGACTCGGCGATGATGCGGTCGGGGTCGGCCACGATGACCGAGTCGAATTCCAGGCCCTTGGCCTCGGCGACGGTCAGCACCACCACCCGGCTCTCCAGCTCCGGTTGCTCACCGACGGCCGCCTCGGGCAGGGCCGCCGTCAGGGCGGTACCGAGGTCGTCGAGCCGGCCGGCCGGGACGATCACCCCGAGCCGCCCGTCGGTCAGCCCGGCTGCCTCGGCGGTGGCGACCGCCACCAGCTCCGCGCCGAGCGACTCCGCCGGCACCGCCCGCTGCTGCGGCGCGAAGCCGCTGGAGCGTACGGCGCGGGGCGGGCGCAGCGTCGGATCGATCTCGTGCAGTACCCCCGCCGCCACCTCCATGATCTCGGCCGGGGTGCGGTAGCTAATGGTCAGCTCGGTCAGCCGCCACCGGTCCGCCACGTACGGGGCCAGCGCCTCCGCCCACGACGGTGTGCCGGCCAGCGCACCGGTCTGCGCCACGTCACCCACGATGGTCATCGAACGGCTCGGGCAGCGGCGCATCAGCAGCCGCCACGCCATCGGGGACAATTCCTGTGCCTCGTCGACGATGACGTGGCCGAACGCCCAGCCCCGGTCGGCCGCCGCCCGCTGGGCGGTGGTGAGCCGGTCCGCCTCCTCCTGCCGTTCCAGCAGCCGGTCGGCGTCCAGCAGGTCGGTCACGCCGAGGATCTCGCCGCCCTCGGCCTCGTCCTCCACGTCGATCGAGCGGGAACCTCGGGCGATCTCCAGCACACCCTCGGCGTACTCGCGTTGCAGGGCCCGGATCCGGTCCCGGCGGGCGGCGGCGGCCCGGTCGTCCTCGCCGAGCAGCTCCGCTGCCTCGTCCAGCAGGGGTACGTCCGCCGGTGTCCAGCCGCCCGGCTCGCGGTGCAACGCGGCCCGCTCCGCAGCGGTGAGCATGGGCGCGGCGGTGTCGATGCGCTCGGGTGCGGCGTACAGGTCGGCGAGCAGGCGTTGCGGCGTGAGCACCGGCCACAGCTCGTCCAGGGTCGCCCGGACCTCCGGCTCCTCGCGCAGCTCCCGGCGGATCTCGGCGCGGTCGGCCTCTTCGAGCAGGTTCTCCCCGCCCAACGGGTCGGCGCCGATGCGTTCGGCCACCTGGTCGGCGAGCGCGTGGAAGACCTCGATGTCGAAGACCGCGCGGGCCAGGTTGTGCGGTCGGCCGCTGCGCCGGGCCCGGTCACGCGCCGCGTGCACGGTGGCCGGGTCCAGGACCAGGACCTCCCGCTGCGGCAGTTCGATCTCCACCGGCTCGTCGGGCACCCGCTGCCGATCGCGTACGGCGTTGGCCAGCACCTCGACCATCGTCAGGTGGCCCTTCAGGGCGGCGGTGGTGGCCGGCTCGGCCCGGTGGGCGCTCACGCCCGGAAAAAGATCGCCCTGGGTACGCAGCAGCACGCCCGTCTCGGCCAGCGCCGGCAGCACCTGCGAGATGTACCGCAGGAACGTCACGTTCGGGCCGACCAGCAGCACGCCCCTGGTCGACAGTTCCCGCCGGTGGGTGTAGAGCAGGTACGCGGCCCGGTGCAGCGCCACCGCGGTCTTGCCGGTGCCCGGCCCGCCCTGCACCACCAGCACGCCCGGCAGGTCGGCCCGGATGATCCGGTCCTGCTCGGCCTGGATGGTCTGCACGATGTCCCGCATCCGGCCGGTCCGGCCGGCGTTCAGCGCCGCCAGCAGCGACGCCTCACCGGTCACCTCCTCGTGAGCGGTGGGAGAGGCGGTGGCCAGGTCGAGCACCTCGTCGTTGAGGCCGACCACCTTCCGTTGCCGGGTACGCAGTTGCCGACGTCGCCGGATGCCCTGCGGGTTGGCGGCGGTGGCGAGGTAGAACGCGCGGGCGGCCGGGGCACGCCAGTCCATCAGCAGCGGCTCGTAGTCACCTTCGGTGTCGAAGATGCCGATTCGGCCGATGTAGTGGCGCTGGTCGCTGTCGGTGTCCAGCCGGCCGAAACAGAGGCCATTCTCCACCGCCGAGAACTGCTCGACCTGGTCGGCGTACATGCGTACCGAGCTGTCGCGCTGTGAGCGGGCCTGCAACGTGCCGCCGGTGGAGCGCAGTTGCTCGGTCAACCGCGTCGCCGCCTGGTCACGTAGGTCGTCGAGGCGCTGGTAGAGCATCGAGACGTACTCCTGCTCGCGGCCGATCTCGTCGTCGGACGGCGAACCGCCGGAGTGCCTTGACAATCCGTCTCCCGATTAGCTAGAATTCGCATTCAGAACGGCTTTCGCGGCCGTTCATTTTTTATGCCTGAACTGCCAAAGATAGCGCGCTGTCGACGGTCAGCGGCGCTCGGTGCAGACCTCGTCGGAGCGGGCCACGGTGTCGGTGGACCAGGCGACCGCGACCGTGAAGCAGTAGTCGAGACTGCGGTTGAGTCCGTAGACCACGAAGCTGTCGCTGCCGGCGGGCAGATCCGCGAAGGGGTTCTGCGGCTGGCCGTTCCGGCCGCCCGAAACGATCACCGGCCCCTCCGCTCCGGCCGGGTAGGTCCACCGCAACGTCACACTGTCCCGGTTGTCACGCAGCGACAGCCCGGTCGGCGGGGCACCGGGGGAGGCGGGGGGAGCATCGCCGGCCGTGGCGGTGGCCGCCGGGCTCGCCGCGCCGCTCGGGTCGCCGCTGGCCGCCGGTGGCGTCGGATCGCCGCCGCCGACCCGGGACACCCCGGCGATGACCGCCGCGGCACCGAGCAGCACCACCACGACCCCGGCCGCGACGATCAGCACCAGCCGGTTCGGCCGGGCGTCCGACGCCGGTACGGCGGTACGGCGTACCGGCACCGGCAGCAGGCGCGACGGAGGCCCGGGGCGTTCCGGCTCGACCCGGCGCAGCCGGTACACCCCGGGCGCCTGCGGCGTACCGGTCAGCCCGACCACGTTCGGCGGTACCGCACCGCCCGCCGGGGGTGGCGGCGGTTCGGGATACGGGTTCGGACCGGGCTGCTCGACCGCCGGCCCGACCCACCAGTCCTCGGGCGGCCCGGCCGGGCCGTCGACCGGCTGCCGGGGCGTGGGTACGGCGGAGGCGGCGCCGCTCGCCGAAGGATCAGTCGACGGGTACCCGTGGCTCGGGTGGTAACCCTCCGCCGGGTGCTCCTCCCGGGCGGTGTGGTGGGCCGCCGGCCACGGCTGCTCGTCCTCCTCCGTCGCCCAGGACGTCGCGGCAGCTGTCCCGGCCGGCTGGCCCGACGGCGGTTCCTCCGGGGCCGCCGCCCACGTCGGCGGCCAGGTGTCGGTCGGCGTGGGTGGGAGGTCGTCGGCCGCCGGGGTACGGGCGGACGGCACGACCGGTTCCTCCACGCTTACCGGTGGGTTGTCGGCGCAGACGTGGTCCGGATTGGCCGCCGCTCGGGCCAGCGTGGCCACCTGGGCAGCCAGCGGATCGTCGGCGGGGAGATGCTGGCGGGCCAGTTCCCGGGCCAGGGCCAGATTGTCCTGCGCCTCGGCGAACTGACCACAGTCGCGCTGCATCGAGCCGAGCCGGGCCAGCATCTTGATCCCGCTCGGGTGCCCGTCGCCGTAGACCTCCCGGTGCAGCTCCCACGCGTCCTGGAGCCGGTCGCGGGCGACCTGGCACTGACCCCGGGCGTACTCCACGGTGGCCAGATCGGCGTGGGCGGCGAGCACCCGCAGCGACTCCGGTCCGTCCGACGCGGTCAGCTCGATGATCACTTCCTGGTACAGCCGCGCCGCCCGCGACCAGCTGCCCACCCGGTGCAGCACCGCCGCCAGGGTGGCCGCGGCGGCCACCGTACGCGGGTCGGAGCGGCCGTAGAGCCGGGTGCTGGCGGCGTACGCGTAGGCGGCCCAACCCCGTGCCGAGTGCGGCTCGCCGAGCGCGATCAGCACCCGCGCGTGCAGGCTGGCCGCCTCGGCCAACTCGGACGTGGCGTTGGCCGGGCGCGGGTCGGCGCCGGTCAGCGCGTCGGCGAGCAGCCGTTGGGCGCCGGCGAGATCGCCGGCGGAGACCAGGTCGTGCGCCTGATCAGTCAGTTCACCGAAGCCGGAGGGCACGCCCCATCGTGCTCATTCAGCGACGTTTAGTACAAGACCCGCGCCGGAGTGGTTCGGTCAGGATCCGGTCACGCTCACCTCAGACGTTCGGCCAGCACCTCGCTGATCCGGCGCAACTGCTCCACCTGGGTCGGGCTGAGGGGGTCGAACAGGTGCCGGCGTACCCCCTCGACGTGGCCGGGCGCGGCGGCGGCCAGCTTCGCGAAACCCTCGTCGGTGAGGTGGGCGATCTGGCCGCGCCGGTCGGTGGGGCAGTCCTCGCGACGCACCCAGCCGGCCGCCTCCAGGCGAGCCACCGCATGCGACAGACGACTGCGCGAGGAGCCGCTGGACTCGGCCAACTCGCTCATCCGCAGCCGACGGTCGGGCGCCTCGGAGAGCCGTACCAGGATCTCGTAGTAGGCGTGCGGCATCCCGGCGTCGCGTTGCAACTCGCGGTCGAGCGTGTCCATGAGCGCCCGGGAGGCGGTCAGGAACGCCCGCCAGGTGCGCTGTTCGTCCGGGTCCAGCCAGCGGGTCATGACCAGCATCATAGCGTGATAGTTGAACACTCAACTAAAGCGGGCTAGCCTTGGCGCATGGGAATCCATCGCCTCAACCACGCCGTCCTCTACGTCAGCGACCTCGACCGCAGCGTCGCCTTCTACCGCGACGTGCTGGGCTTCCGCCGGGTACCGATGACCCCCGAGGGTTTCCGGGGCGCCGCCTTCCTCCAGGCGCCGGGCTCCACCAACGACCACGACCTCGGCCTGTTCGAGATCGGCGCGGGTGCCGGTCGGTCGACCGCCGGCCGGGCCACCGTCGGCCTCTACCACCTGGCCTGGGAGGTGGACACCCTCGACGAGCTGGCCACCACCGCTCGGCGGCTGACCGAGGCGGGCGCGCTGGTCGGCACCTCCGACCACGGCACCACCAAGAGCCTCTACGGTCAGGACCCGGACGGGCTGGAGTTCGAGGTGGTCTGGCTGGTCCCCGCCGACCAGCTCGACGAGGCCGCCCTCGCCGCCCGGACCAGGATCGGTCGCCTCAACCTGACCGCCGAGATCCAGCGTTACGGCGGAGACACCCGGGGCGGCGTCGGCATCTCGGTCCCCGTGTGACACGCCGTCCAGGCGGGCCGGCGTGACGGGTTGCGGTAGAACGGCAGGATGCCGACCAAAGCCGTAGGGCACGCGCCGTTCCTGCGACACCTCGACAGGTGGCTGCCGGCCGCGCTGCGCCGCGCCCGGCGGGCCACCGTCGCCCTCGGGTACGACGGCAGCGACCCGAACCTGGCCGAGCAGACCGTACGCCTGACCGGCGAGCACGCCGCGCGGCTGCGCGGCTGCCGGCTGACCGTCCTCGTGCTCGCCGAGGGCACCGAGGAACTACCGGCCCGACTCGGTGCCGCCGAGGCCGGACTGCCGGCCGAGGTCGCCGTACACCTGATGCCCGGCCCGCCGGCCCGGCTGCCGGTGGCCCTGCGGGCGGCCGGCGCGGCGGGCGCGCCGGTGCTGTCCTACCTGGAGGCGGATGATCCGGTGACGCTCACCGCCGCCGCGACCGGGCGGGGCGCCGAGGCGTTCGTGGTCGCGGCGGCGACGGCCGCCCTGCGGGCGGGGCTGATCGACGCCGGATTCGCGCTGGCCACTGAGGTCGAGTTGGTCGACGCCGACCGGCGGCTCGGCTTCGGCACCGGCTCGGATCGCAGCCTGGAGGAGCTGAAGGAAGCCCTGTGGGCGGGCGGGTTGCGGTTCCGTGACCCGGACGGCGAGCCGCTGTCGCCGGCACTTCCGGTGGACCCGGCACCACTGGGCCGTGCCCTGCTGGCCGAGCTGACCCGCCACGGCCCGCGCACGGTCACCGAGCTGCGCCGGTACGCGGTGACGGAGACCGCCTACCGGGCGGTGGACGCGGTCCGGGCCCTGGACGACCTGCTCGACACCGGCCAGGTGGCCCGGACCCCGCCGGACGGCCGGCTCGGCGGCGACGTGCTTGTCACACCCGTGCGGTCAGGCGCCTGACCACAAGTGAGAAGCCGGTGGCGATCACCCCGATGCTGAACACCATCTGCGCGCAGACCAGCACCCGGGCGAACTGCCCGTTGGCGTGCACGTCGCCGTAGCCGATGGTGGTCAGGGTGGCCAGCGCGAAGTACAACGCGTCGACGCGGGTCTCCAGATTGACGAACTGGGCCGGCGCGAGCCTGGCGATGACGTAGTCGGCGAGGGCGAAGGCGAGCAGACCGGCAATCAGTGCGAGGACCAGGTGCGTCACCGGTGGTGCCGCGCGTTCGTGCGTGGCGGCGACGATCTGACGGCGTACCTGGCCGGTGACCAGCCGGGCCACCACGCCGAGAATCAGCACGGTGAGACCGATACGCAGGCCGAGCCGGGTGGGGTCGGGATCGGACTCCACCGGCACGACGAAGTAGGTCACGAAGAGCAGCCCGCAGGCCAGCGAGGTTCGCCGACGCGTCAACCGGTGGTCCGCTTTCTGTTTCATGTCGAAATTGTCCGGCCCGGCGGTGCATCATCGGTGCGACCCGCCCGGGTCAGCGGAAACGGTTGGTGCGGCCAGAAACAATGTCGGGGCGCCGGGGGTGCCGGCGCCCCGCTGAACGTCGGCGCTTCAGGACTTGTCCTGCTTCCAGTGCAGCGGCCCCGGCAGGTCGACGCGGTGCGCCTTGGCCCGCGAGTTCCAGGACCAGCGACCGAGCTTGATGCTCCAGGACGAGAAGCCGTTCTGCGTGAAGTGCAGGATGAGCGGCCCGAACTTCTTGCGCTTACGCAACATCACACCCATTGTGGGGCTCCCTTCGAGACTTCCCGTACGGGCTCGAAGATGCCCATTGCGTCGATTCGCCAAACCAAGCCGAATCCGCAGTGGAGTTCAGTCGCTCGGCTGATTGACGAACAACCCGGGTGGGGGAGCATCAGCGGGGTTCCCAGGCGTCCGGCTGCGTGGTCAGGCGGCGGACGTGGGGCGGTAGCCGACCGTCGAGCAGGTCGGCCAGGCTCACCTCGTCGACGACGCGGCGCAGTGCCGCCCGGACCGCGACCCAGAACTCGGGCAGGTGCGCTGCCACCCCTTCGTACCGTGTCTCCTCTGGACGCCGGCCGCGTACGCCGGCCAACGGGCCCTCCGCGGCGCGCAACACCGCGCCGACGGTGACCTCGCCGGGCGGCCGGGCCAGGGTGTAGCCGCCTTCCGCGCCGCGCTGGGCCCGGACGATGCCGGCCCGGCGCAGGTCGGCCAGGACCGCCTCCAGGAACTTGCGGGGCATGTCCTGCTCCGCGGCGATGACCTGGGTGGACAGCAACGCCGGGTACGTGGCGGCGAGGCTCAGTGTCGCCCGTACCGCGTAGTCGCCACGCGCGGAGATCTGCACTCCGCCATCATGCCGAATGCGCGGCGGCCGGTGCCGCGCCTAGCGGGCCGGATCGCCCAATGGCGCGTCAGGTGCGCTGTCCTGCCCCGTGGACGTCGATTCGGCCGTCGACGGGCGGGCGGGGACGCACCATCGGTGCCGGCGCGGGCCGTTCCCGGGCGGCCCGGAACGCGCCCGGGCTCATGCCGACCTCGCGGGTGAAGAACCGGCCGAAGTTAGTCGGCTCGGTGAAGCCGAGCTGCCGACCGATCCGGGCGATCGGCTCGTCGGTGGCCGCCAGCAGCCGGCTGGCCTGGAGCGCGACCCGCTCGTCCACCACCTGTTTCGCGCTGCGCCCGGTAATCGCCAGGCAGGCCCGGGTGAGGGTACGCACCGAGCAGCCCAGCCGGTCGGCGTAGTCCTCGACCCGGCGACTGGCCTGGTAACCCCGCTCCACCTCGCGGCACAGCCGCCGGAAGGTCTCCTCCTCCGGGCGCGCCGTCCGCCCCGCTCCGGAGGGCAACATGCTCAACCGCAGCAACAGCACGCTCAGTTGATGACGCAACAGGCTGCGGGCGGACCGGGTGTCCCGGTGCCGGCTGGCGTCCACGGTCAACTGGCTGACCTCGTTGATGATCGCGTCCTCGTCCTCACCGGCGAGCTGAAACCAGATCGGCACCTCGTCGGCATCGACGTCGAGCCCGTGCAGCGCCTCCGGATGCCAGCGGACCACCGTGGCGTCCAGCCGGGGCAGGGCGCAGCGCAGTACCTGGCCGGGACGGATCCGCAGCAACGTGCCGGGCCGGCACGGCAGGGCACGGAAATCCACCTCGGCGAGCCCGTGACCACTGGTGGTCAGCACGATCAGCTCGCGGTCCAGCAGCACCGGCCGTCGCCACCCGGAGTCGGGGGCGAGATCACCGAGGGTGATCGTGTCGATCTCGGCCGGGCTGGCGGCAGCATCGGACAGCGCCGTGACTGGGTGACCGGAAGGGACCATCACCTGCGACGTTAGCCCGAGCCCGGCTCGTACGCATCCCTCGCCACCCCGGTATCGCGGGTCGCGGTGCCGCCGGGCGCACAGGGTTGTCCCGACAAGGCGGGACGGTTAGGTTACTGATCGGTAGTGACCTGGTCGTCGTGGCGCCCGCGGTTCGTGACGGCGGCCCCGACACCGGCTGTCCCAGGCCGGAAACGCAAGGGGATGGCATGAAGGATCTGTTCTCCGTCGAGGGCAAGACCGTCCTGGTCACCGGCGGCTCCCGCGGCATCGGCCTGATGATCGCCCGGGGCTTTGTCGCCGCGGGGGCGCACGTCATCATCTCCTCCCGCAAGGCCGATGTCTGCGAGGCGGTGGCCACGGAGCTGTCCACGCACGGTCGCTGCGAGGCGATCCCCGCCGACCTGGGCCGCGACGAGGGCGTGCAGCATCTTGCCGCCGCCGTCCAGGACCGGTTCGACAAGCTGGACGTGCTTGTCAACAATGCCGGCGCCACCTGGGGCGCGCCGCTGGAGAACTACCCGGAGAGCGCGTTCGACAAGCTGTGGGCGGTGAACGTCAAGTCCGTCTTCCGGCTGACCACCGCGCTGCTGCCGGCCCTGCGCGTGGCGGCGGGCCCCGAAGACCCGGCACGGGTGATCAACATCGGCTCCATCGACGGCATCCGGGTGCCGCTCATGGAGGTGTACGCGTACTCGGCGACCAAGGCGGCGGTGCACATGCTGACCCGCAGCCTGGCCCACCAGCTGGCCGGCGAACAGATCACCGTCAACGCGATCGCCCCCGGACCGTTCGAGAGCAAGATGATGGCGTTCGCGCTCGACGACCCCGGCTCCCGGTCCGCCATTGAGGCCCAGGTCCCGCTCGGTCGCATCGGCCGCCCCGAGGACATGGCCGGCACGGCGATCTACCTCGCCTCCCGAGCCGGTGCCTACCTCACCGGCGCGGTGATCCCGGTAGACGGCGGCCTGACCACCCACGGCTGACCCACCGCTCGGACCGGGGATAGGCGGGGGCCGCGCGAACTCGGCAGATTCGCGCGGCCCCGGTTGTCGGTCTGTCAGCGACCGGCGAGCAGCCGGTTCACCGCGGTGTCGACGTCCAGGTGCTCGGCCTCCCGGCCACGCGGAACGACGACGTAGGTCCGCCGCAGGAATCGCACCAGCACGCTGCGGGGTACCTCGAACAGGGCGTTGCCGTCCGGCGACGACAGCGCCAGCGCGACGAAGTCGCCGCGCGGGGTGGCCCAGGGCCAGACCCGTACGTCCCCGATGCCCGCCGGCTCGTCCAGGCCGGTGACCAGCAGTTCGCGGGCGAAGGACCAACTCACCGCCTCGCCGCCAGCCGATTCGGCATGGAACAGGACATGGACCGCATACGGGTCCGCAGGGTCGTAGCGCAGACTGGCGCGCACCGGCAAGGCGGTGGCGTCAGGTGCGACGAGCCTTAGCGACGTCTCGACCTCTACGGTCGTCGGTCGGATGACACTCATGAACGTTCTCCCCCCGGCACCGCTGCGGAACGCGCGTGTCCCGCTTTTCCCATACTCAGCCGCTACTCCTGGCTACGCTCCGCCATGCGCTGACTTCACCCAGTGGTGGGAAGGGGGTCGGAAGGGCCTCGTGAATGTGAAAATTCATGTAGGATTTCCGATTCTGCCCAGTGGGTTCATCCTGCCCGGCATCGGGTTTGTTGAGTCGTCGACTTACTCCGGTAACGTCCAGTCGGCGGTTGCAGTGACGGGCCCGCGCCACACTGGGGCGTGAAATGGTCGCGGACGCCATCCTCAGTGGATGCGCCGACCCGGCGAGACCCGTCGAAAGTCGCGGTCCGCAGAGCCGAACAGCGGGGGTACGGGGTGCCGAAGAAGCGGAGAAGCCGGCACGGTCGGTCAGTGATCGACCGCGGTCGGTTAGGTGAACGCGGCCCGGCGGCCGTCCGAGTGCGCAACGGACGTGGCTACCCGGGGGGAAGTCGGGATAGATCGACCGGGAAGGGGCATCGTGGGGAGATGGCCGGCGGTGCGCAGCGCAAGGGGGGTGGTGTCGCCGTGTCCGAGCGGCGCGACCCGCCAGCGTGGCGGCAACGGATAACCACCACCCTCGCCCTGATCCGAGCCAACCCCACCGGCCGAATCGCACTGAAGATCATCTTCGGCGTGCTCGGCGCCCTCGTGGTCACCATCGGCATCGCACTCATCCCGCTACCCGGCCCCGGCTGGCTGCTGGTGATCGCCGGCCTCGGCATCTGGGCCGTGGAGTTCCACTGGGCCAAGCGCCTGCTCGCCTTCACCCGCCGCCACGTCCACGGCTGGACCGCCTGGGTGAAGAGACAATCACTGCCCGTACGCCTGGTGATCGGCTCGGTCGGCCTCGTCTTCGTCGGCGCCGTCGCCCTGCTGTCGATCAAGTACAGCCTCGGCATCGACGTGATCGCCCAGGTGCTGCACTACCTCGCGACCCACTGACCCCGGGTTCGCGGTCCGCGCGCCGGATCGGGTAGAGTCATCCGCGCTGAGGGCGATTAGCTCAGCGGGAGAGCGCTTCGTTCACACCGAAGAGGTCACTGGTTCGATCCCAGTATCGCCCACCATTAATATGTGCAGGTCAGAAGCTCGTTGCCGGAACGGTCGGTAACGAGCTTCTCCGCTGTGGCCCTTTGAATTGGGAGCAGTTTGGGAGCAGGCTGGCGATGGCACCAGCGGGCCACCCCGCCCGCGGTTCCGGCGGCCGACGACCGCGCGATCGCTGTCGAGATCGTCAGAGCAGGATCGGGAATCCCGAAGCCCGGACGGGTTGGTTCTTGGGCCGGTGGGCGTCGCGGAGATTCTTCTGCCCGCCACTGACCTGCAGGCACTGTCGCCCTTGTCCCACATTGGAGGTCGGGACGCACCGCCGAGTGCTCGCAGCGTCGTGTCCAGGCAGGACACGATCGTCGGCAGGGTCTTGTCGAAGGTCGGGATCACCAACCGGAACCTCGACCAGGCCAGCCACGCGCACCACAACGAGGTACGCCGCCCACCGATGCGCGGGCCCTCGCCCCAGTCGAACTGCAACCACAGGCCCGGCTCCGGGATCCACGGCCGGAACACCCGCCGCTGCCCGGCGGCGAAGCGGGCCTTGACCTCCGCGACCGCCCGCCGGGTGGTGCGCTCACCTCCGCCGAAGCCCATCGCGGTGATCCGCCGGTGCACCACATCCGCGCGGACCCGGCCACCCGAACGGGCCACCAACTCCTCGATCTTCGCCACGTACTCATCGATCGGCCGGGCCCGGTGCGCCCGCGCCTCGGGACTTTGCCCGGACTCCCGCAACTTCACATACCGGGCAACCGTGTGATGGTCACACCCAGCCAACTCAGCCGCCGCACGGTAACTACCCGTGAGGTCGTATGCCTCCAAGATTTCCACGATCTCCCTGCCGCTCTTCACGCCGTCGACCCTCGCCGACCGGCACTCTGACCTGGTCAGCGGGGAGGTATCTGGCCATCCACGGGAGATCCCTGGCCACCAGCGGGGCGACATTTGGCCGCCTACGGGGAGTATTCACTGGCCGCCGACAGCCTTCCCGCGCCGTGGCTACCGGATTTCGCCGCCCTTTTCTGCCGCACGGTGAGCGCGGAGGGCAGCTCAGTCGAATTGGTTGAACAGCAGGTCTCCGAGTCGGCTTGGCAGGTGGTAGGCGACATCCCGGCGTTCTTCTCGGTCAGAAGATGTAGGTGCCGCTCGTGGAGCGGCTGATTCAGCTCTGCACTGGTGGCGCCCCGCAGCCCTGCACGGTGGTAGACGTCTCCGCCGGGGACGTCTACGAACACCGTTGATCATGGGGGTTCGGCTGTTCGGCTGCGGCGACCAGGAGGAGGGGGGTCCTTCCGACCGCTATCAGTCGACGACGCAGGCTTGGGAACCGTCGACGCAACTACCGAGGTGAGTCGCGGCACCTCACGTTCATCGACGTTCCAGCGGCCAGAGTCGATGTGGCATCGGCTCCCTCGTACAACGGTTGACCTTGACCTAAGGTCAATCCATAGGCTCAACGCATGGCCAGTTCGCCCTGGACGGGCATGCTTCCCGTTGACGACACAGCCCTCGCGGTCACCGACACCGGCGGCTCGGGCACGCCCATCGTGTACCTGAACGGCGCCTATGCCGACCAGTCGCATTGGCGGCGGGTCATCGCCGAGCTCGGTGGTGAATACCGCCACATCACCTACGACGAGCGCGCCCGCGGCCGGTCGAAGCGTTCCGCCGACTATTCCTTCGAGGCTTGCCTGCGAGATCTGGACGCCGTCCTTGCATCCCGGGGAGTCGACCGGCCGCTGCTGGTGGGTTGGTCCTACGGCGGAATCCTGTCGTGGCACTGGGCCGACCGGAACCCGGATCGTGTTCTCGGCGTCGTTACCGTGGACGCCTTCCCGGTTGGCCTCACCGGCGTCGCCGGCCGGGAACGCATCCGCAAGGAGTTTCGCCGGGTGCGGTTGCTGTTGCCGATCACCAGTCGGTTCGGCATGGGCGCTCGGATGAGCGCGGACCAGCACGCCGAGGTCAACATCGAACTCAACGAGATCGCCGCCGCCAGCGTGCCGGTCCTGGAACGCATCGCCTGCCCGCTGCGGTTCGTCCTGGCGACCGGAGCCAGCCTTGGCAACGAGGGCGACGAGATGGAACAGGGACGTGCCGCACTCGATCCGATTCTCGCCCGCAACCCGAATCTCGCGATCAGCGCGAAGGTCGCGAGCAACCACAGCACGATCCTGCGCAAGGACTTTCCTGCCGTCGCCAGGGCGGTGCGTGAACTCGCGCCTACCGGCACCCGCACGACGGACTGAGCCCATGGGCGGAGGGCTCACGATCGGGAAGGCGGCCGCGTTCGCCGGTGTCACGGTCAAGACGGTGCGGCATTACCACCGTCTCGGCCTGCTCGACGAGCCCCGCCGCGACTCCTCAGGTTACCGCCGCTACACCTCCACCGACCTGCTCCGGTTGGTCCAGGTCCGTACTTTGGCCGAGGCGGGCGTGCCGCTCGCCGAGATCGGTGAACTGCTCGACGCTGATCCGAAGCGCTTCGCCGCCGCCGTGGTTGACGTCGAGCGACGGCTCACCGACCGGATCTCGGAGCTTATCGCCCGCCGCGACACACTGCGTCGACTCGCTGACAGCGACCGGGCGCTGCTTCCCGACCGCGCCTGCACCCTTTTGGACCGGTTGACCGCGCTGGGTTTCGGTCCCGACGTCGTGGCCTCGCAACGGGAGGCCCTGGTCCTGGCTCGCGCGCTGGCCCCAGCGTTCTTCGACGGTTTCGTGACCCAGCTCGAGCGCCGGCTCGACGATCCCGAGTATGTGAGGCTGTGGAAGCGAACCTGGGACGCGTTGTCCTGGGAGCCCGACGACCCGCGCCTCGACGAGCTCGCAGCTGAGATGGCCGACAACCTGCTGACTGAACGGGCGGTGATGCAGACACACATGGACGGTTTCTTCTCCAGCCCCGACGCCGCCACCCGCTACGACGTGGTCAACGAACACCGGGCTGACGAGGCGCCGACCACAGCTCGGTTGACCGCACTCATCGAAGCGCGGCTGCGCGCTGCCGGCATCGCGATTCCTCGACGGTGAGGCGGTCACCCACGGCGGCTGTACCACGATTCCGACCCCGTCACCTGCCTGGATCTAGTGGAGACTTGCCCAGGCCCGCCGCCTTGCGCAGGGAAGTGACGTTGGCGGCAGTCCGTGCCGGCTGTCGCGACGGCGTCAGGTCCTGCAACGGTGCCCGATCACGGACGTGGCTGCGGGCCTCCGCTGAATTCATCGCCTGGTTGGGGCAGTGGTTCGCCCCTCACGCCGGGCAACGGTCGCAGGTCAATAAACAAGTAGCCCGATGTCAGTGCCCTGGATCGTTCCGATGAGCAGGTGTAATCACTTGCTGCACTCGGCTTGCAGGAGGCCGTGGCGTGTGGATGCCGCTGGCGGATCAGCGCATGCCGTGCGGCGGGTCGTTAAGTTCGGTTGAGGGATGAACTCGGCGATGGCGAGCCGATGACGTCCGGGCGGTTTCTACCACTTTCTGGCAATGGTCATGAGTCCGCTGGTCGCCGGTCATGCGTGCCGGCCCTTGCCGGCGATCATGTCGACGAGGGTGTCGGTTAGGTCTTCGGCGGAGACGCCTCCCCACTTCGGGTCGGCGAGCTGGCCGCTGGCCTGCAGGCCGGCGATCCCGTTCGCGCTGCTGATGAGCAGGGCCGCGTACCGTCGGGCGTCCTGCTCGCCCACCAGGTCGGCGACGACGGCCAGGAACTCGGTCTGGCTTCGCTGGGCGGCCCGGGCGAGTGCGGTGGGATCGCCGGGCGGGTTGCTGAACATGAGCTTGTAGAGGTGCGGCTGAAAGCGGCCGACGTCGATGAGCACAAGGAGGCCGCCGCGGATCTTTTCGGCGGCCGACAGGCCCGGTTCCGCGCGAAGGGCTTGCATGCGGTCTCCGAGCGTGTCCCATGCCCGCGTCCCGACGGCGATCAGCAGGCTCTCCTTGTCGAGGAAGTGCCGGTAGGGCGCTCCGCGGGTCACTCCGGCGCGCGCCCCCACCGCGCGCAACGTCACGGCGTCGAGGCCACCGGAATCGAGCAGCTCAGCGGCCGCGTCGAGGAGGGCGCGGCGGGTGGCGGCAGCTGATTCGGCCCGGCTGATCACGTGGAGGATTCTAGCCCACCTGTGATGACTAAGTCACTTGAACCAGTTGACACTGTCATCTCATTACTGCACACTCAAGAGATGACATCGTCAACTGAAACTCGGGAACTCGTGGTCGTGACCGGGGCGTCGACCGGCATTGGCGCGGCCACCGCGCAGGAACTGGCTCGGCACGGCTTCCATGTCCTCGCCGGCGTACGGCGCGACAGCGACCGGACACCCCTGCGGGCCGACCGCATCGAGCCGGTGACCCTCGACATCACCGACCCCGACCACGTCGCCGCGCTCGCCGCACGTGTCGAGCGGGGTCCGCAGCCGCTGCGGGCGCTGGTCAACAACGCCGGCGTCCCTGGCGCCGGCCCGGTCGAAGTGATGCCGCTCAGCCAATGGCGGCGCATCTTCGAGGTGAACCTCTTCGGCCACGTCGCCGTCACCCAGGCCCTGCTTCCCGCGCTCCTACTTGGCAAGGGACGCGTCGTCAACATCAGTTCCCTCAACGGCAAGATCTCGATGGCCGGCTACGGGCCGTACGCCGCCAGCAAGTTCGCGATGGAGGCGATGAGCGACGCGCTGCGCAACGAACTGGCCCCCCACGGTGTGCAGGTGGTGGTGGTCGAACCGGGCGGCGTCAAAACCGAGATGTCCCGCGTCGGCCTGGCCGCCCTCAGCCGCCTCGACGACGGGATGACGCCCGAGCAGAACGCGCGCTACGGCACTCTGATGCAGGCAATACCCTCCCACGTGGCGGCGTTCACCAAGGCCGGCGTGACCTCCAACGTCGCCGCGAAGAGGATCGCCAAAGCGGTGACCGACGCCAGGCCCCGCACCCGTTACACCATCGGCGCGACGGCTGCCTTCCTCATCCGGGCCTCCCGCATCCTTCCCGACCGGATGCTCGACCGGATGACGACCTCCGACCTCCGCAAGCACTACCCGCCCGAGAACCGTGACCGAACGACCGCCCCAGCGCGCCGGTCACGTTGAGTACCCGTCAGTCTCGGCGTTGTTCCTTGGGAGACGCGCCGAAGCGACGCGTAAAGACGGACCGGCCGACGACGCGGTCGACCACCGGGGATCGGGGAGCAACGTGGGAGCAGTCGGGCGCGCTGAACGGCTCTGAACCGCGCCCAGCGGCGTCGAATGGCACTCAACTGCACCCACCACGACCTGCGGCTTCTTTTTCTGCAGGTCAGAGTGGGTGCAGCGTCCCGCTTCACACCGAAGAGGTCACTGGTTCGATCCCAGTATCGCCCACGCAGCTCAGGCCACTTCCCGGGGTTCGGGAGGTGGCCTTTCTGCTGCCCGTACAGCAGCGAAGTACAGCAGCCCGCTCATTGGCCGAGCGATTCGCCGAGGCGCTTGAGCGCGTCTCTCATCGCCTGCGACAGCACCTGCGTGTAGATCTCCATCGTCACGGCGAAGCGGGCGTGCCGGAGGATCTGCATGGCGACTCGCGGGTGGACGTCGAGGTCGGCCAGGAGGGTGGCGCAGGTCCGGCGGGCGTCGTGGACGGTGATCGGTGTGACTTCCGCCTTGTAGCAGCGGGTCTGCCAGGAGCGTTGGAAGTTGCGCGGCTCGATGGGCGTGCCGTAGCGGGTGGTGAAGACGAGTCCGGTCTCGTGCCATGCCTTGCCGGCGACTGCTCGTGCTTCGTCGCGCTGGTGTTTGCGCAGTCGCAGTGCGGCCAGGCAGATGTCGGGCAGGGGCAGGGTGGCGTCGGACGCCTGGGTCTTGGTGTCGCGGTGCAGGCGCTGCCCGCGTACGCGTTGCAGTTGCCGGCCGATGGTCAGCTCCCCGGCGTCGAGGTCGATGTCGGCCCAGGTGAGGCCGAGCGCTTCACCTTTACGCAGGCCGGTGACGAGGACCAGGGCGTACGCGGCCTAGAGGGGATCCTCGTCGGCACGTGCGGACTCCAGGAACTTCCGCACCTCTCGAACCCGCTACGGTGGCCTAGCCCAACCGGGACCGTGGCACTGGTGGATGGACCTCCGGCCTTTCCCGGGCGAGAGGCTGTGCAAGTCTGATCAACGATGTGATGGGGGATCGCTGGTGGGACAGCGGCACGTGCGGAAAATGTTGCGGAAGATGGCCGGCGGGCAGCCGGTGGAGGTGGAGCGGGTGGCCACGTTGCGCTCACTCGCCCATATGGCCGCTATTGCCGAGCAATTTGGTTACGCGTACACGGACACACGGCAGCGACACCGCAACGGACCGCAGCTGTTCTTCGTACCCGATCCCCGTCCGCAGGCCCGCGAAAGGGCCGCGCGGAACCGAGTGCAGTACCCGGATGCTTCCACCGGGGGCGCGCTGCCCCCCGTGCCTGCCGACGTGCTGGATCTGTTCAAGGCTCGTATCAGCTACGACCTCGAGGGCTGGAACGACGACAAGCAGCGAACGTGGTTCCTCTATGTCGTCCTCACCGTGCTGTGCGCGATCCTCGGTGTGTGGCTCGGGCTAGGAGGGACGTCCCCCACCACCGCTGCGGGCGTCGCTGCCGTCACCTGGGCGGCGCTGATGTCTGTCACCCTATTTTTGGTCTCCATTCGTCGACGCAGACGGGCTAAGTTCGCTGCGATCTTGGAGGCGGCCGGGTTCACGCAGACGACTGAGCAGAGCGGCCGGGAGCGGTATCTGCCGCTGACGTACCAGTAGGCTGCACCACCGCGGCGGTCACGAACAGGGTGCGCCGGGGCTCTTGAGTCCGCTTCAACGTCTGACCAGCTATTCAGTTGCCGCGGGCCGGATCCCGTACGCTGCGGCCGTGTTCACCCCAATTCGCGCCCGCCGGCTTACCCTCCGGCCGGTCACGATGGCTGACTTGGAGGACGTGTATGCGTACCAGCGCCGGCCCGACGTGTGCCGCTGGATGCTCGGCAGCGAGCCGCGCAGCCGTGAGCAGTCGCAGAAGTCGGTGGCGGCGATGACCGGTGAGGACGGGCTGCGTGTCGAGGGTGACGTCCTGACCTTGGCTGCCGAGGCGAACGGACGAGTGACTGGCACTGTTGAGCTGGTCTGGCGGAGCCGGGCCGACCGGACCGCTGAGATTGGGTACGTCTTCAATCCGGAGTTTTCAGGTCGAGGGCTGGCCACCGAGGCGGTGGGGACGCTGCTGGGATGGGGTTTTGAGGAGTTCGGCCTGCACCGCGTCTACGGTCGGTGCCACGCCGGCAACGAGGCGTCGGCCCGGTTGATGACCAGGCTGGGTATGCGGTGCGAGGCGCGGCATGTCGAGAGCTACTTGTTTCGCGGTCAGTGGGCCGACCGGTTCGTGTTCGCGATGTTGGCCCGGGAGTGGCTGTCACGATCGGCGGCGCTCCCTGGCTGACGTGCACTCCGAGGCGCGGGTAGCTGACAGCAACGAGCAGCGACAAGGACGTTGGTCGACGGCTGAGCGTCGACAGTTGCCCGAGGCTGCGGATTGCCGACCAACTCCCCCGGACGAAGCGCCTAGAACTTACAAGCGAGGGGTCGCAGGTTCGAAACCTGCCGCGCCCACCACCAAGCCCTTCACCTGCGGAAACGCATCTCTTTGATCTTTCGTGCATCAATCTCGCCCTCGTGCATGCCGCTGAGCCAGATGTAAAGTGCCGCCATGCCAAAATCGGTCATACCCTCACTGGACAGGCCAATCGCCAGCTTCGGACGATGGCTCCGATACGAAAACAAGTCGGACAACACCATCACGATCTACACCGGGGCGGCCCGAAAGTTTGCCGACTGGGCAGCAGGGCAGGGCGTCACCGACTGGGCCGACGTGCGCCCGGAACACATCCGGGACTTCATCATCGGCATCCTGGACACCCGATCAGCCGGCTACGCCAACAACCTCTTCCGCGCCCTCCAGCAGTTCTGGAAGTGGTGGAGCAACGAGGAGGATTCGCCCAACCCGATGCTCGGGATGGCACCGCCGATCGTGCCCGAACAGCCGGTCCCGGTGCTGCGCCCCGATCAGTTGAAAGCCCTGCTCAAGTCGTGCGAGGGCAAGGAGTTCACGCAGCGACGCGACCTGGCAATCCTGTACCTGTTCATGGACTCCGGGGTGCGGCGGTCCGAGCTGGCCGGGCTCCGCGTCGAGGATGTCGACCTAGACCACCGGGAGATGCGGGTGCGCGGAAAGGGGCGGCGGGACCGCGTCGTCACCTTCGGCCGCAAGGCGGCGTGGGCGCTGGACAGGTACACAGCCGAGCGGCAGCGCCACAAGGAGGCATGGCGCGACGAGCTGTGGCTCGGCGAGAAGGGGAAGCCGCCGCTGACGCCGTCCGGCATCTACCAGGTCGTCGAGCGGCGGGGCAACGCCGTCGGTATCGACGGCCTGCATCCGCACGTCCTCCGGCACTCGTGGGCGCACATGATGAAGACGGCGCACATGCCGGAGGAGGAGATCATGCGCCTCGCCGGCTGGCGTTCCCCGCAGATGTTGACCCGCTACGCGGCGTCTACGGCCTCGGAGCGGGCACGGGATAGCGGGCGCAGGCTGGCACCCGGCGACCGTTTGTGACCGCATGACGGCATGCTAGCTTTGCGCTCCTGCACCACCTCCGGAGTAGGTCACCGCGACCTCCTGACCAGGCCGGAGCTGACCAACTAGAACGCGGCGGGTGATCCTGCCGCGATCCAGCGCACCCCGCTGAACGTTGGAGGCTCCATGCCGCTCTCTCCCGAGGAACGTAGCTACCGCGCCCGCCTCGCCGCCCTCGCCCGATGGTCCCGCGAGGACCCGAAGGTGGGCGCGCAGCGCGGACAGGAAGGGCTCCTCAACAAGTTTCGTGATCAGGTCGCGGCCGAGGCCGCAGCGCGCGGCGAGCGGGTGTCCGGGCCGGAGTTGGAGCGACGCGCCCTCACCCGCCGCCGCGAGCACATGGCGCGCCTCGCCTACCGGTCGAAGGCCGCACGTCAGGCAGCCGCATGACCGGCATGATCCGCAAGCTCGACCGCGCCCTGATCACCGAACGCGGCTGGCAGCCTGGCAGCGACCTGGAGGACGCCGTTGCCCGGCGGCTGTCGCGCTCCTTCCTGCCCGACGAGGTAGCGCAGCAGCACTGCGTCGGCCGGTACCGCCTCGACTTCGCATGGCCCGACCTCATGATCGCGTTGGAGGTCGACGGCTGGCACCACCTCGCCCCCGAGCGGGCAGCGAAGGACGCCGAGCGGGATGCCTGGCTCCGCGACCAGGGATGGCTGATCTTCCGTGTTGATGATCGCCACGGACGCGACAGCCTGGACCGCCAGGTTGTCCGCGTGTGCGCCCTGGTGCACACCCTGCGCGGGGATCGGCCGGGACGGCAGGCAGCAGCGTGAGCGGGAAGCGCCCCACCGGCAGCACCGACTCCCGGGAGTTCCGGGGCTGCGCCTACCAGGTAGCCGCAGGTGCCCGTTCCTGTGAGGCCCTGATCGCGGCCCGCCGCCCCGGGCTGGCCTACGACTCCGACAGGGCGGCGTGGGCTGATCTCCGTGAGGCCGCTGACCGGCTGGTGGCGCTGATCGCCGCGCACGCACCCGCGCCCGAGTCTGACGACGGCGGGTGAGACACCGCCGCCCTCCCGGGGACCAGGCCGGGAGGGCGGGCGGATCAGCAGCAGACCCAGCAGCAGCACGGACGAAGGCACTACCAACGCGGTCATCTAGGGGCGCAACAGCCCATACAGGCCATCACCACTACTACTAGCTACCCCCGGGTCGAATCGTACCCGGGGCGGCACACAACAGCCCAAGACCAGGGGGGCTCCGGATGCGAGAGGACAACCCCCGTTGGACACGCACGACGGCGAGCTGCTGACGTACGCCACCCTGCCGGATATGCCGCTGTGGCAGGGTGAGGAGGCCACCTGGCGGCAGGCGGCACCGCCAGCCAGGATCAACGGCACCCGCCCGCAGCAGGATCAGCCGCCACCCCTGGACGAGCACGCCGAGCGGGTGCGATACCAGGCCGAGCGGCTACGGGTGCGGCGAGACGCCGAGGCGCTACTGCGCGCTGAGGGCCGCCCTCCCATGCCCCGCCTTATCAGCCTGAACGAGGCACTAGCGGAGCCTGACGACCCAGCGGTCTACCGGATCGACCGGCTGTGGCCGCGCGGAGGGCGCATCATCCTGTCCGCGCAGGCCAAGACCGGGAAGACGACGCTGCGGGACAACACCCTGCGTTCCCTGGTCGACGGTGATCTGTTCCTCGGCCGCTATGCCGTCACCCCGATCACTGACGGCACCATCGCCGTCATCGACGCCGAGCTGGACTACGACACCGGGCGGCGTTGGCTGCGTGAGCAGCGGATCAGGGACCAGCAGCGCATCAACGCGGTGTGGCTGAAAGATCCGAAACGGGGCGGCGGCCTCGCCGCCTTCGACCTCCTGGACGCCGAGCGGCGGGCCGAATGGGCGCAGCAGTTCCGGGCGCTGGACACCCGCGTCCTGATCGTCGATTGCATCGGTCCGCTTCTGGAGGCCGCAGGGCTCGACGAGAACAGCAACCCCGAGGTAGGCCGCTGGCTATCCGCTCTCGACACCCTGCTGTACGACGCGGGTATCCCCGAGGCGGTCCTGATCCACCACATGGGGCACAGCGGCGAACGGTCGCGGGGGGCGTCCCGCCTGCGCGGCTGGCCCGACGCCGAGTGGCGGCTGATGAAGGCCCGCGACGGCGACGAGGACGACCCAACCGCGCCCCGCTTCATCACCGCCGCCGGGCGGGACGTAGCCGAACCAGAGGGCGCGCTCGCCTACGACCACAACGGGCGTCGGCTGTCGCTGATCGGCGGGAACCGGGCGCAGGTGCGGGCCGCGCGGGGCGAGGAACAGGCAGCCGAACACATCCCCGCGCTGGTCGCCTGGGTGCGCCGAAACCCCGGCTCGTCAGCTAGCGAGATCGAGGACGCCAGCCGCGCACTCGGAATCAGCCGCGATCTATGCCGAACCGCCCGGAAGGTGGCAGTGCGCGACAAGATCCTTTGCAGCCACAAAGCCGCCCGGAGCAGGGAAAACCACTACGTCCAAGATCAGTGCGCGGAGTGCGCGGCAGTGCGCGACCGCGCGGTCGCGCACTAGCAGGTCGGGCATGAGGCGGCCAGTGCGCGACCGCGCGGGGGGCTTTATAACCCCCGCGCAGTCGCGCGGTGGCCGACACCCGACCCCGCACACCGCAGGCAGGGAGAAACGATCATGGTCGCCGTCGCCCTCACCAAACTCTGGATCAACCGCCTACCCGACGGCGCAGCCATCGCCGCACACACCGCCCCCCAACGCGACCGCCACACCACCACCCCCGGCCAAGTACGCACCTACAGCGGCGGCACCCGCCGCCCCGCAGCCGCACCCGCCTACCGCGACCACACCTACACATTCACCCTGCGCCACATCACCACCGCAGACCTCGACACCCTCACCACCTGGACCGGGCAGGCCGTCCAAATCCGCAACGACCGAGGACTACTCATCACCGCCATCTACTACGGCCTCACCATCACCGAACACCGAGGCGACCGCTACGACGCCACCATCACCGCACACGACATCAGCCCACCAGACCAACCAGCCCACGTTTTTTAGGACGCCCGCCGAAACAGGCCGCGCATTGCCTGAGCAATTTTTTTCTACCGGCCGTAAGTCCATGCAGTTGATCCACAATCAGGAGGTTTGATCATGGTCAACGTCGAAGTTCCGCTACCCGACGAGGTAGCGGCCCGCCTAGACGCCGCAGCGCAGGCCGGCGGGCGCACCACAGCGGCAACGGCAGCCGCCCTTCTAGGCGAAGCCCTAGACCCTGCGCCCGGCGGCGGTGTGGGCCGCCCCTACGTCGTTGAGCGGCGGCTGTTGGAGTGCCCGGACTGCGGATGGGAGGCCGACGCATGAGCGACGAGCCGGATGAGGCGACGGTCGCGTCGCTGGCGCTGTGCTTTCTGCGCGGCGACCAGGAGGGCGCGGCCGTCATCTTGGCGAACACCGACCCTCACCTGTTGATCGCCTGCGCGATGGCCTGGTGGAACGGGGTCGGGATCACCGAGTACGGGACGGATGGTTGGGAGGCCCGCCTGGCGGCGTTCCTCACCGATGCGGCGGCCCGCAGGGCGGGGGGTGCTGCCTGACCTCGCGGTTCGGTGATCACTCGGCGTAACTTCGACGTCGATCTCGGAGTCGAGCCGAGTCCACCCCTTTCCTGACTGCCCGGGGCGGGCCGCTAACGCGGATGTACGGACCCGCCCACCCCGGCTAGTTGGGCACTGTGCACGGAGCACCGCTGGCGGCAGATGACCGGCAGGCGGGCTCCCGTTGAGCGCTGGCACCCGATCGGCCCACGGATGCGGGGCACGGTAGGCGGCAGGCGCTCCGGGATAGCTCGCGGCACACCTCGATCACTACGCATTCAACGAGGTGTGAAACATGCCAACACTGGACCAACTCATCCGCGAAGCGGAGGCCAAGCGCGCCGAGGCCGTCGAACGGCGCGCCCGCGCGACGACCGACGCGAAGCTGATCCTCGCCCGCGCAGAGCGGGAAGGCCGCACCCTCCTGACGGCGGAGGAGGACGCCAAGATCGAGGCGCGGGCGGCTGCCCGCGCGAAGGCCGACGCCGACATCAAGGACATCGACGCGCATCTGGTCCTCGTCTACGAAGCCCGCAAGGACGAGCAGCAGATTGAGGCCGACCAGCGGACGACGCACCGCACCGCCGCGCAGCCGGCACGCCGCACCGCCTACGACGGGGTAGCCCGCATCGGCGCGGAGGAGCGCACCTACAACCCAGGCAGCGACCGCACCGGATCGCAGTTCGTCCGCGATGTCGCCCGCCAGTTCCTCTTCAACGACCCCGGCGCGCAGCAGCGCCTCGCCCGCCACATCCAGGAGGAGCGCGTCGAGCGCGGTGCCTTCCTGGAGCAGCGCGCGGTCGGTACCGGCGCGTTCGGCGGCCTCGTCGTCCCGCAATACCTCACCGACCTGTACGCCCCGGCGACCGCGAACATGCGGCCCCTCGCCAACGTGGCGAACACGCACCCGCTGCCCGCCGACGGTATGCAGGTCAACATCTCCCGGGTCACGACCGCCTCCGGGGTCGCCCTCCAGGCGTCGGAGAACACCGCCGTCCAGGAAACGAACATGGACGACACCCTGCTGACGATCAACGTGCAGACCGCCGCCGGTCAGCAGACCATCTCCCGGCAGGCCGTCGAACGCGGCACCGGGGTCGAGGACGTCGTCATGGACGACCTGCTGCGCCGCTACGCCTCCCAGGTCGACGCAACGATGATCACGCAGGCGACAACCGGGCTGAGCGCGGTAGCGCAGAACACCGCGTACACCGACGCCGACCCGACCGCCCCCGAGCTGTGGCCGATCATCTTCCAGGCGCAGTCGAAGCTGGAGCAGGCCCTCGGCGGCATGGTCATGCCCGACTACGTGGTCATGCACCCGCGCCGCTGGAACTGGCTGTGCGCGCAGGTCGGCACCTCCTGGCCCTTCATCGGCACGGCGCAGGTACCCGCGCAGTCCGGCGGCATCCAGCTCGTCACCGACCAGGGACCGGGGGTACGGGGCATCCTGTCGAATGGCCTGCGGGTGATCGTCGACGCGAACGTGCCGACGACTACCGGCGGCACGCAGGATGAGATCTACGTCGTCGCCTCTCGGGAGATGCACCTGTGGGAGGACCCGAACGCCCCGGTGTTCATCCGCGCGGAGCAGGCTGCGGCGTCGACGCTCGGGGTGCTGCTGGTCTGCTACGGATACTTCGCGTACACGTTCGGCCGGTACACCAACAACCCGTCGAAGATCACCGGCACGGGCCTCGCTGCGCCTGCCGGCTTCTGACCCGTCCGCGCAGCAGGCGGCCCGCCCCCATCCTCCTCGGGGGCGGGCCGCCACCCTGCTCGCTGTGCGGCGCTGCCGCCGCCCGGCTACATCGCCGTTCGTTCTATGCCGAGGTCTCGACGCACCTGGCCGATGAATTCAGCCCGCTCGACATGCCCGAGCCCTCCCCCCTCAATCGCAGTAGTGGACAGGTGGACGGCTGCTTCGTAGACCTGGTGCGGGGCCAAAATTTCGATCATGGTCAGCGTCTCATCCACTTCGTCGGAAGCCTTCGCCTCCTGCTGCGCAGGGCCACGTTCCAGCTCCGAAAGCAGCTCCTCGGGTCCGAACGGAATCGCATTGTCGTTCAACAATTCTGATCGCGCCTGGGCCAGGTTCGTAGCGACGGTCAGTAGGCGGACGTAGCTCGCCCGCTTGTCGTCGAACAGCCGCATGAGCTGCTCATGCCGGGATTGGTGTTGCCATACCCGTTCGGCCTCTGCCGCCTGTACCCGCACTAGCCTGACCGAACTACGACCTTGCCACCACGCGCCCAGCGCGACAGCTAACAGCGCGCCAATCGCACCGACAAGAGGACCGATGGCGTCCGACCATTTCACTAGACGCCCCTCCGGCTACTCGCTGTCCGGTGCGTTGAGGTGCGGGCGGTGCTCCGCGATCCAGCGCTCTACGTCGGCGATCCGCCACACCGCGCCCATCCCGAGTACGTCGTACGGGGCCGGGAAGTCTGGGCGGGCAATGATGTCTCCGGCCCGCTGCCGGGACACCTGTAGGCGACGGGCGATCTCCCCGCGCCCGTACAGGTGCTTCGGCCTGGCTGGCATTCGCGCAGGGTAGCCACGCCGCAGCCTGTCAAACCGCATCCCTGTCGAGGTGCAACCTGCACCTTGACAGGGGGTAGGGCATCGACCAACGATGGCCGCATGCCGCTGCCCTGGACGAAGCCGCGCCCTATCCCTGCCGGCCCACGACACCGCCGGAACTGGCCGACACGCTGGCGGCACTGCACCTGCGGCCTCCGCTGGCCCTGCCCCGATCGGAGCCTGATACCACCGCCCGCCGAGGCAGCGACGGCCCGGGGAACCGCCCGCGTGCCAGCGCCAACGCTGGCACGGGAGCTGACAGCCCTCCACCCCGTGATCGGGCGGGCGGGTGCGCTGACACCCGCGCAGGCGCACCGCGCGGGCATCCGATGATCGGGGCACCCCGCGCCCACCTACCGGCGCGGCCGACCTGGCGGTGCCGCCGCTGCGGGCAGCCATGGCCCTGCGGGGACGCCCGCGCAGCGCTGGCCGTCGAGTACCGGGGAGCGCGGCCCGCGCTGGCCGTCTACCTCGCCTGCGCCCTCGCCGACGCCCTAGAGGACCTGTACCGCCTCGGCGTCGACACCTCCGGGGCACACGCACAGTTCCTCGGCTGGCTGCGCGCACGCAGCGGCCCGGCGGTCGCGCCACAGGGGCACGAACACACCGGGCCGCAGGGGTAGGGCTACCCCATGCCCTCAGGCAGCCTGTCAGGTGCCAGCGGGAACCACGACCACCTGTCGTCGGGGGCACCGAGGCGGATCATCAGGGCACGCACCGCCGCCGCCCTGCCGTCTGCGATCCGCCCCTCCGCCCGCCCGGCGGGATCATCTGCGCCCGCGAGGTGATCGGCTGCGGCGACAGCTTCCTCTAGGTGATCGGCTAGGGCGTCGGTGATGATCGCCAGATCGGCGGGCGACAGGACCGCTACCCGCGCCCGGCGCGGCAGGTCCGCGCCATCACGGCTGAACATGGCGCACCCCCCGCCCCGGCTCACCGACAGCGCGCCCATCGACGCCTACCGGCAGGGGCGGCGGCGGCCCCTCCGGCACCTCGATGTCCCGCAGGTCGCCGGGCTCATCCGAGGCGTACACGAACCAGGCGACACACTCCCGCAGCGCGACAAAGTCGCGGCCCTGCGGGCGCGGGAAGCCGTGGGCCATCAGAACCCCGACAACATCGACCAGCAGACCAAACGACAGCGTCGGCCCCTCATCGGCGGGGCGCGGCGGCAGCAGCGGATAGACGCGGGCTACCGGCCCGATAGGCACAGACGTACGGTGTTCCATAGTCGCCTCCTTCGCAGGCGATCAAGGCCCGGGTCGGCGCTCCAATCGCCTACCCGGGCCGTCCAATTGGGTCAGGCTGCGGCAACCAGCCGGTACCGCAGCGGCTTCTCCGACGTGACCTCGACCGTGCCCTGCTTCGCCAGCCGCGCCAGGCAGTCCCGCACCCCCAGCGGCTTCCGTCCCTCCGGGGTGATCGCCTTCGACACCGCCTGCGGGCTGAACTCGTCGCCCGGGTGCGCGGTCAGGAAGGCCAGCACGAGCGCCTTCTGGTCCAGGCGCGGCGTCGCCGGCTTCGCGCCCTCGGTGTCGGCGGGCGCGGCGGCCTCGGCCTCGACCGGCTGAGCGGGCGTCTCGGGCTGCGCCGGGGCGGCCTTGGCCCTGCCCTTGCGGCTGCGGGGTGCCGGGGCGGCAGGCGCAGCCTCGGGGGCGGTCTCGGCCTGCGCCGGGGCAGCGGCCTTGCGGGTGCGGCGCGTCGACTTCGCGGCCGGCGGGGCGTCGTACATCCGCTCGTGGGCGTAGGCGGCGACAGCCGCCTGCTCGGCCATCCGCTGCCCGTCAGCGATCACATCGGACTCGTCGAGGTCGCGGGGCGCGACCTTCGGGGCAGTGTCGGCGGCGGTGCGGGTGCGGCGGGTGCGGGTCGTAGTAGCCATCGTGATCACTCCTGGTCGCTAGCTGGTCCTGCGGTGCGACCCGAGCTTGCGCGTGTCCGGAATCGACAAGGAAGCGAGATGTACACGGATTTTCACCATGTGCACACCCCAGCAGGCGGCCTTGCGACGACCGGGCACCGACCAGATAGGACGTCAGCGGCTCATGATCGCCTAGCCAGGCATCGCCTAGCCGCAAGCCGATAGGTGGCGATCTCCATTTGCCCTGCTCATTTGCCCGGTAGCATGCCGTAGAGAGCAGCTCGCCTTACAAGCGAGAGGTCGGGGTGCCTGCCGGGATGCGGAGGTGGCCGGCGTGTGAGGGTTATGAGGCAGCCTGCGGATCGGTAGCGTTGGGCGTGAATGCGGCCCGATGGGCCGATGGTGCTTCCGGCGCTACGCGAGGAGGTTCCGGGTGGATTCCTTGCCGGAGTTGACGTTCGGGCAGCGTTTGAAGGTCTACCGGGAGCGGTCGGGGAAGACTCGGGCGGTGCTTGGTGGGTTGGTGGGCCGTAGCGCCGAGTGGGTAAAGGCGGTCGAAACCGACCGGATTTTGCCGCCGCGCCTTCCCATGCTGGATCGGATCGCGCGTGCTCTGAAGGTCGACGTGGCTGCCTTGGCTGTGGAGCTGGGTGACCGGTCTGCGGTGGTCAATGGGCCGGAGCATCCGGCGTTGGCGTCGGTGCGGGATGCGGTGAACCGTGTCGCGTTCGCCGGTGACGCCCCGGCGGAGTCGTTGTCCGGTCTGCGGGAGCGGCTTGCGGTGGCGTGGCGGGCGCGTCATCAGGCGTCGGACCACCGGACGGTGCTGGGCGGGTTGTTGCCGGGGCTGCTGCGGGATGCGCAGCGTGCCGCGTTGGTGTATGAGGGCGACGAGCGGCGGCAGGCGCAGGCGCTGTTGGCGGAGACGCTCGGGTTGGCGCAGATGTTCATCGCGTACCAGCCGGCGGCCGAGTTGTTGTGGCGGGTGGCGGATCGGGCGATGGTGGCGGCGCAGGAGTCCGGTGATCCGGAGGCGCTGGCCGGTGCGGGGTGGTTCCTGTGTCAGGTGCATCGGGACGCCGGGGACTGGGACACCGCGATGGCGGTCACGCTGGACGTGCTGTCGGCGCTGGAGTCGCAGGCGGCCACCGGGAGCACGAATCTGCTGGCGCTGTGGGGTGCGCTGAACTTCGAGGCCGCGTACACGGCCGCTCGTGCCGGTGAGGAAGGGCGGGCCTGGCGGTACTGGGACCGCGCGGATCGGGTGGCGCAGCGTCTGCCCCAGAGCTTCTACCAACCGCAGACATCGTTTTCCCGGGTCATCATGGGCGCTCACGCGGTGACCGTGGCGGTGGAGTTGCAGAAGTCCGGCGAGGCGGTGCGGCAGGCCCGCCGCCACGATGCGGCGGCGATCCCGTCGAGGCCGCGTCGGGCACGCCATCTGATCGAGGTCGCGCGGGCGCACTACGGCAGGGACGACACGGAAGCGACAGTGGCGACGCTGCGGCAGGCGTACGAGTCGGCCCCGGAGACGATCCGCTTCAACGGGTACGCCCGCCAGATCACCTTGGACCTGCTCGACGGCCCGCGAGCCACCCGGGATGACGCCCGTGACCTCGCCGTCCGAGTCGGACTCGTCTCGTGATCCAGAGGTAGGAACCTTACCCGTTTCGCCGCGCCACCGAACGTAGCTTCTCGCTCACGGGATGCGGCGGGCGGTGCGAGTCACGCCCGGTCGCCGCGTCCCTCTCAATCAGAGGGCGAAGAGGCTGCCCTCGTGAGCGACGAGGGAGGGCGCGTGCGACGCGTCTCGTACGACGAGTACCTGTCGGCCACCGCGTTGACGTTCGCCCGACGGCATCGGCCCGTGTGGTCGTGGCAACTGTGGCGGCGGGTCTGCCGGTGCGGAGCTGATCTGCCGTGTCGTGCTCGGCACCGTATCCCGATCAATCGGGGTCACTGGCCGCAGGAGGGTGAGCAGTGACCGGCGGGCCGGAGCAGGTGATCCTCGCGGTGCACGTCCGAGGGTTGGACGGCATGTGCGCTGGCTGTCGGGCGTGGTGGGCGCGGCTGTCGCCGTACCCGTGCTGGCAGGTGGATTGGGCGACCAGCCGGCAGGCCCGCGCGAGCGTGGCCCGGTTCCTGGCGGGTGTGCGGTGAGCACCCACGGCCCGGTGCTGCCGATCTGGAGCTGCGGCGGTTGCGACCTGCCGTGGCCGTGCCCGACGCGGCGGCGGGAGTTGCGCGCGGAGTACGCCGACGCGCCGGTGTCGCTGGCACTCTACCTCGGCGGCTACCTCGTCCAGGCGGCCGAGGACATGCCGTGGGCACCGGCTGGTGCGCTGCACCGCCGCTTCATCGGCTGGACCAGGCAGCCGGCGGAAGCACAGCAGCGAAGTACAGCAACCGTGCCGACCGGACCCGACCGGAACGGGCGTCACCAGGCCGGATGACCTCGTACGACACCCGATCAGACCGGCCTGCCGAGAGTTCACACCGAAGATGCCACCGGTTCGATCCCAGTATCGCCGACCATCGACAGGTGTCTCTTGCTATCCGCTCTACACCGGTGTAGGAAAAGTAGTGCGCTGGTGTGAATGTGGACTGTCGCGGCTGTCGGGAAGGTTTCGGTGGCCGATCTCGATGGTGAGGCGCATGCCTTCGATGCGGGAGGCCTTGACGCTCTGAGAGGAGCAGCAACGCGATGTCACACAGCAGTGGCCCCCGAATGACGAGCCTTGTCGCAGCCGCGGCTTTGGCGGTGTCAGTCATCGCGGCCGCCCCGGCGGCTGCCGCGACCGACACGTGGCATTCGAACGACGACGTCTATCACTACTTCAAGGTGCCGCAGTCGCAGGCCAGCAGCATTGTCGGCGGAACGCCGGCAACGCTCGAACTGGAGGCGAACATCGGCCCGAGCGGCACCTGGTCGGCGCTCGCGCTCGACCCGAGCGGCTCGGACTACGCCGCGAACGTCGGTCCGCTCGATCCCGGGCTGTACTACTACCAGTACACCGCGACGATGCAGGACAGGTCGAAGGTGTCCTTCCGCCAGCCCGGCAGCCCGGTGGCGGTGACGTCGAAGCCAAACTGGAACACCTTCTTCGTGCCCGGTGAGTCGGTCGCGTGGATGGACGACATCGCCGCGGGCGGGACGGTGGAGGAACTGCCCTACCCGAGCGCGACAGCGGCGGAGGACCGTACCGCCTTGGTGTGGACGCCGCCCGGCTACGACTCGGCCCGGGCCGAGGCGTACCCGGTCCTGTACCTGCTGAGCAGCGAGGGTCAGACAGCTCGTGAGTGGCTGGAACTTGGCCGGGCGAAGCAGATCCTCGACAACCTGGTCGCAGGCAGGGACGCCAAGCCGATGGTGGTCGTGATGGCTGACGCCAATTCCGTCGACCCCCGCGCCGAGCTGCTCGACGCCATCGTCCCCGCAGCACGGGCCGGCTACAACATCTCGTCCCGGCCCAGGAGTCAGGCGCTGGCCGGTGTCGACACGGGTGCCGAGCAGGCGATCAGCATCCTCCGCAGCGATCCCGGCGCGTTCGCCTACGTCGGCTCCTTCTCCGGCTCCGTCGACGGCCCGATCACCAAGGCGGAGGCCAAGGCGATCAACAAGGGCACCAAACTGCTCCGGGTGTACGTCGGCAACACGCTCGATCCGTCCTACAACGACAACTACGACCTGCTGGTGGACCTGAAGAAGTCCCGAGTGAGGTTCGAGTTCGACGGCGTCAACCCCGACGACGGCGCCACCTGGGACGCGTGGCGGGAGAACCTGCGAGACTTCGCCGCTCGGCTCTTCGGACAGAAGGGCGTCCGCCACGGCGCCAGCAAGGGACACCGCGCGCTGACCAGGCCGTACGAGCCCCCTGCGGCCGGGTCGATCACGACCCCGCACATCGACCGGCACGGCATCGTCACGTTCGAGACCGGCACCCAGTGGGCTGGCGCCAAGGACGTCACGATCTGGGGCAACTGGGCTCCGAATGGCCAATGGTTCCGGATCCCGATGGAGAAGCAGCCCGACGGCCGCTGGCGAATCACGGTTGGACCGCTCGACGGCTACTACTACTACCGGTACGTGGTCGACGGCGTCGACATGAAGGACCCGGCCGACACCGTCAACACCCACGTGATGGAGTCGCAGCTTTTCGTGCCGGGTAAGTCCGACGCGATGCTGGCCGATGTCCCCGAAGGCCGGGGCGGCACGGTCTCGCTGATGACCTACGACGGAGGCCAGGGCGCAGAGCGCTACGCGTACGTCTGGACGCCGCCTGGCTACGATGCTGGCCGCGAAGCTGCCTACCCGGTGCTGTACCTGTACCACGGCGGGGGCCAGAACTACGGCAGTTGGCTCGAAACCGGGCGTGCCAAGCAGATTCTCGACAACAGCTACCTCAACGGGACAATGGTGCCGATGGTTGTGGTCATGCCCGACCAGAACGGCGTCGACTTCTGGACCGACCTCAGCCAGCACGTGATGCCAACCGCTGCGGAAAAGTACAACATCTCGACTGATCCGGATGAGCAGGCGCTCGCCGGTCTGTCGTGGGGAGCCATGAACACCCTCGGCACCTGGATCAGCCACCCGGGCGAGTTCGCCTACATCGGTGCCTTCTCGGGGGGCCTGCTCTCCTACCCCACAGTCGACGTCGAGGCGGTCAACGAAAGCACCAAGCTGGCAAGGCTGTACTCCGGTGACGTCGACTTCACGTACACGTTCACCCAGAACACGATGCAGTGGCTGACCTCCCAGGGCATCGAGTACGAGTACGCCGGCACCTGGGTCGGTCCGCATGGCTTCGACATCTGGATGGCGAATCTGATCGACTTCGTGCCGCGGATCTTCGCGCCGGAGCACCGGTTCGGCGGGGTGCGGCCTCCGCTGGCCGGCGACGGCTCCGACATCGTCAAAGCCGGACGCGCCGTGCCGGTCAAGTTCACCCTGACCGGCGCAGACGGCGAGACGGTCACCGACGCGCGGCCGCGCCTCTACCTCATGAAGAAGACCGACGGCGTGGCCGGCAACCGCGTTCCGGCCACACCTGTCCAGAAGAGGGCGGACAACACCGCACGCTACAGCGCCGCAAGAAACCAGTACGTCTTCCACTGGGACACCAGCGGGCTCTCCCCGGGTGCCTACGAGTTGCAGATCGACCCGGTCCGCGGCCCCGTTCACGCCATCGCCCTGACCATCAACTGACCTCGCGTCACGCGGCCGGCGCGCCCCGGATCGGGCGGGCCGGCCGCTGCGTCTGGGGTTGTGAATGGTGCAGTCTTATACCCTGGCCGACGGATCGACGGGCGGCGGGAGGGGCTGTGGCACGCAAGACCAACAGGTCGGCGACGATGCGCGACGTCGCCCGACTCGCCGGGGTGTCGATCAAGACGGTGTCCAACATCCTCAACGGCTATCAGTACGTGCGTCCGGAAACCCGCGAGCGGGTGGACGACGCGATCCGTGAGCTGGGCTACCACGTGAATGTGTCGGCGCGGAACCTGAGCCGAGGCCGGACCGGGGCGATCGCTCTGGTGCTGCCGTCGTTGCGTGTTGTGTACTTCGCCGAACTTGCGGATGCCGTCATGCGAGAGGCATCCAGGCGGGGCCTGACCGTCTTCATCGAGCAGACCAACGCCGAGCGCGACCGCGAGCTGCGGGTGCTGGACGGCAGCTACCGGTCACGCTTCGACGGCGTGCTGTACTCCCCGCTCGCGCTGGGCGAGAAAGACCTCCCGCTGTTCGACGTCGACTTCCCCCTCGTGCTCCTGGGCGAGCGGGTGTTCGATGGCGGCCTCGACCACGTCACGATGAGCAACGTCGAGGGAGCACGTGCGGCGACCGAGCACGTCCTGGGCCGGGGTGCGACCACGGTAGTTCCCCTCGGAGTCAAGGACGACCCGTCGCCGAGCAGCGGAACCCTGCGGTTCCAGGGCTTCCGGGACGCCCTCCAGTCACGAGGGTTCACCGTCGACCCACGCGCGATCATCGGGGTACCCGACTACTTCCACTCCACCGGCGCCACGACGATCGCTCGCATCCTTGACAGCGGTGTCAAACCCGACGCGGTTGTGGCGTTCGCCGACACACTCGCGCTGGGTGCGCTCGCCGCCTTTCAGGACCGCGGCCTACGGGTTCCCGAGGATGTCCTGCTGATCGGCTTCGACAACATCGACGAAGCGAACTACTCCCGACCTCCGCTGAGCACCATCGACCCCGGACGCGACGTGATCGCACACCAGGCAGTCGCCCTGTTGGAAGAGCGGATCCAACTCCAGTTCGACGGTGTGCCGCGAGAGGAGCAGCCGGCGCCCCGGAGGCTGGTCGTCGACTTCGAACTGATCCAGCGGCAGTCGACGCTGCGCTGAGGCGTCCTGCCACACCGGTTGCGCAATTGCTACGGCGGCGCCCTTCGGCCCAAGCGGTCAACCGTCGCCCTCAGATCGGCCGGACTGGAACTGCACGCCGGCACGTACCGTGACGCCCGGACGGCGGCACGGGCAAGCCTGGCCGGCGGCGGACATTCAGCCCCGGGCTCGCCGCTGCCCGCGCTCGTACGTCCGCTGGCATGGCGAGCCGTTGCTCGATGCCCGCGGTGATGGCCGTCGGTTGAGGTGGTACCCGGACTGGTCTTCCGCTACTGGCGCGACAACCGCCTGGCTCCGCACGTGCGGCCGCCAGAGCAATCGTAAGGTCCGCACCTCGCCGGAAGCTGCGGCTGCTACTGACGGCGAAGCCCACCACAGGGGAGAGCACGCACGATCGGCGGCCAGATCCGGGCGTTGCGTGTGCGGTGCGACCTAGAGCCTGTGTCGAAGTCGGTCACAGCCACTCGCTGATCGCGGCGACGTGCACGGTGGCTTCGTAACGCACGGCGAGCTTGTCGAATCGGGTGGCCACGGCGCGGTTGCGCTTGAGCCGGTTGATGCCGCATTCCACGGCGTGACGCTGCTTGTACCGCTCGGGATCGAAGGCCGGTGGACGGCCGCCCTTGGACCCCAGCTTGCGCCGGTTGGTGTCCTGGTCGGCCTTCGAGGGGATCGTCGCGGCGATGCCGCGACGGCGCAGGTAGCGGCGGTTGGCCTTCGACGTGTACGCCTTGTCGGCCAGGACCCGGTCCGGGCGGGTCCTGGGCCGGCCGGCGCCGAGACGGGGCACTCGGATCCCGTCGAGCACCGCCCTGAACTGCGGGCTGTCCCCGCGCTGCCCAGCGGTCAACACGATCGACAACGGCTTCTGCCCCTGCTCGCAGGCCAGATGCAGCTTTGTGGTCAGCCCACCGCGCGACCGGCCGAGCGCGTGATCGGTCGGCTCGACCGTGACCCCGCCCGGCGGCTCGGCCTGCAGATCCCCCTTTTACGCGCCCCAGCGGCGTGCTGATGAGCCCGGGCGACCGTCGAGTCCACCGACACGTCCCAGACCACGCGCCCGGCCGCATCAGCCACAGCCTGCAACACGGTCAGGATCTTCACCCAGGTTCCATCACGCTGCCAACGCCGGAACAGCCCATACGCCGCGGCCCAGGATCCGTAGCACTCCGGAACATCCCGCCACGGCGCACCGACCCTTATCCGCCACCTGATCCCATCAATGAGCTGCCGTTTCGTCCACGTCGACGGCCGACCTGGCCTACGCCCCGCAGGCAGCAGCGGCTCCAGCGCCACCCACTCTGCGTCGGTCAGGTCATGCCGCCTCGCCACCGCTAGGGTGTCCACGAGGTCTCCGGTGTTCGGGTTCTGCTTGGTCGCTGAACCAGATACCGGAGACCTCGCTACATCTCGAACACCGACACGCGAAGATCCTCAACCAACAACTCAAGCCCTGGCACCGACTTCGACACAGGCTCTAGTACGGCAGCCGCCGTTTGAGATCTTGCTGGTCAGGTGGGGTGGACGCGAGACGGCCACCGCGTGATCGTCTGTGCGTTGTGGACACAACATCAGATCGGGCGGTGGCCGCGTGCCACAGCGTAGCCGTTGTCGGATGGGAACGTGTGCTGGCCGGGGTGCTCGGGTGTTTCGCGGGCCGGTTCGGGCGGGTCGAGCCGCGACGTGCGGCGGGACAGTTCGTGACCGGGCTGCTGTCCGATTGTGAGGTCAAGACGTGTTGGCAGTTGGCGGAGCAGGCCGGACACGCCCGGCCGGACGCCATGCAGCGCCTGTTGTACCGGGCGGTGTGGGACGCCGACGCCGTCCGCGACGACCTGCGCGATCTGGTCGCCGGCCGGTTCGGTGACCCGGATGCGGTCCTGATCCCGGACGAGACGGGGGACCTGAAGAAGGGCACTCACACGGTCGGGGTGCAGCGGCAGTACACGGGCACGGCCGGCCGGATCGAGAACAGCCAGGTAGGGGTCTTCCTCGCCTATGCCAGTGCGCACGGGCACACCCTGATCGACCGACGCGTGTACCTGCCGGTGTCATGGACCGATGACCGCGATAGGTGCCGGGCCGCCGGTGTGCCTGACGAGATCGGCTTCGCGACCCGGTCGGAACTGGCCGCTGACATGATCACCGCCGCCCTCGACGCCGGTGTTCCAGCAGGGTGGGCCGCTGCGGACGAGGCCTACGGCAACAGCACTGCCTTCCGCGCCCACCTGCGCGGACACGGGCTCGGCTACGTCCTCGCGGTCTCCCGCAGTCACCTGATCCCGCTCGACGGCGGCAAGACCCGCGTCCGGGCCGACCGGATCGCCGCCGACCTACCCGCCACGGCGTGGCAACGCCGCTCAGCTGGCGCCGGATCCAAGGGTCCACGCTTCTACGACTGGGCGTGGCTCGACGACGTGTGCACCGACGCCGCCCCCGACGACGACGGCCGGCACAGCCTCCTCATCCGCCGTAACACCACCACCGGCGAGCTGGCCTTCTACCGCTGCTGGACCCCACGACCGACCAGCCTCGCCCAACTTGTTCGGGTCGCGGGCATCCGATGGACGGTCGAGGAAAGCTTCCAGGCCGCCAAGGGCCAGGTCGGTCTGGACCAGCACCAGGTCCGCCGCTGGGACTCCTGGCACCGGTTCACCACCCTCACATTGGCCGCCCTCGCCGTCCTGGCGATCTGCGCCGCCGACGCCGCCCGCAACGACCCGACCGACACCGGACAGATCAAGCTCACCGTCAACGAGATCCGCCGCCTGATCAACGCCTACATCATCCGCCCGCTCCACGACCTCGCCCACCGTCTGCGCTGGTCACAATGGCGACGCCGGCATCAAGCCCAAGCCCGGCGATCCCACTACACACGCCGCCTCAACCTCGAACTACAGCCATGATCCCGAACGGCGGCTGCCGTACTAGCCTGTTTGTATGCGACGCTTCCAGGATGAGGACCTGACCGGAGCTGAGTTCCGCGAGTGCGATCTGAGTAGAGCGCGGATGGTCGGCGTGGTCATGCAGGACGCTGAGATCGACGGCCTGGTCACCAATCTTGTGGTCAACGGGGTCGAAGTGATGTCGTACGTCGAGGCGGAACTCGACCGTCGTCACCCGGTACGGCTGCTGATCCGCTCCGATCAGCCGGACGACCTGCGAGATGCCTGGCAGCAGCTGCGCGACGATTGGGCGAGGACTACCGAGCGGGTTCGGTCCATGCCCGAGGACAGCGAACATCGCGGCGTCGACGGCGAGTGGTCGATGGTCGACACCCTGCGCCACCTTGTCTTCGTGCACGACTCTTGGTTCCGACGCTGCGTGCTCGGGCTTACCGAGCCGTTCACGGCCTTGGGACTGGGGCCACCGTTGGTCTCGGGCCAGGAGGATGGGCTCGATCCGTCAGCCCAACCGAGCCTCGACGAGGTGCTCGCGGTACGAGTCCGGCAGGCTTCAGAGATCGAGACATGGCTGGCCGAGGTCACGCCTGATCAGCTCGCGAAGACCGCGCCGGTCCCGGACGACGACAGATGGCCCCCGTACGCCAAGGGGCGGACAGTGCGGCAATGCCTCGGCACTGTGCTCAACGAGGAATGGGAACACCACCGGTTCTGCAAGCGTGACCTGGACAAACTGTCGCGCCAGGGGTCTTCGCCGGGTTGATGATTGAACTCTGAGCTTGCTGCTTATCTCCCGGGAAATCCGGTGTCGCTGCGGCCAAGGCCCGCTACGTCCCCGAGGGTGACTACAGCGGGTGTCGGAGGGAGAGCCCGTTGTGGGTAGAGACAAGGCCGAGCGCGCGTTCTCAGCGGCCAGATGAGCGTGCCGAACTGGATAGCCGCAATCCGCATGCAGTCGGGTAACGACATTGATACCTTGCCACCGGTGGCGAGGCGAAGGTACGTGGCGAGGGGCGTTGATGGCGGCTACCGGATCTGGGAAAACCGGGCTCGCCGGTGGTGGGGCGAACTCTATGAGCTCTGCCCAGACGAGTTGCTCAATGAGCTGAACGGCACCCGCAACTACGCCAAGATTACCGCGCTGCTCCGGAAGTACCGAGCACAGAAGCGGTAACGCAGTACATCAGGCCGCCGCGTTTGGTGCGGCATGAGCGGTATCGCAACCGCGTCGATTATTGCTGGTCGCGGACGCTCCTTATCGCTACGGTTCTGTGCCATGCCCGACGCGATCTTCAGCCACCCGCGCCTCGCGCCTGTCTATGATGCGTTCGATGGCGACCGCGCAGACCTCGACGCATATCTTCGCATCGTCGACGAGTTCGACGCCCGGCACGTGCTCGACATCGGATGCGGTACGGGATCCCTGGCCATCCTGCTGGCGAGAAGTGGACGACATGTAACCGGCGTTGATCCCGCCGCTGCCTCCCTGGACGCGGCGGTATCCAAACCCGGCGCCGCATCGGTCACCTGGCTCCACGGGGATGCCACGACGCTCCCCGCGCTGTCAGCAGACATCGCGCTGATGACCGGCAACGTGGCTCAAGTCTTCCTTGACGACGATGACTGGAGCGCGACACTCCAGGGCATTCATGGCGCGCTACGCGACGGCGGCCACCTCGTGTTCGAGACGAGACGCCCGCAGCGCCGTGCCTGGGAGGAATGGGTCGTCGACACTGACCCGGCCACCCGAAATCTTCCTGGCATCGGTGAGGTCGAACGGCGTATGGAAGTCACCAGGGTGACGCTGCCATATGTCTCCTTCCGGTACACGTACACCTTCGCCTCTGACGGCTTCTCGGTGGAGTCGGACTCCACCCTCAGGTTCCGCAGTCAAGCAGAGGTTGAGGAGACCCTGGTGACCAGTGGTTTTACCACGATCGACGTCCGCGAGGCCCCAGACCGTCCTGGGCGGGAGTACGTGTTCGTGGCGCAACGAACGCACTGACCGCACCAACACTGAACGATTGTCGCACCCTTCTCGGGCGTGTCCTCGCGCCTGCCCATGGGCAGCGGCTGCGCTCCGTGACGCCCGGTCTGCGGCTAGATCCGGACGTTTGATGAGGAGCCAACGATCATGGAGTGATGTATTCCCTGCCTGGGTCGTCACGCAGTCTCTGACTCGCCGTGCCAGGATCGTCTCGTGCGCAACGAGGAACGGCTACGAACACGGACGCCCGAGTCCCGAGCCTTCGGACAGCGCGTACAGCTCGTCATGAACCTGACCTCGCGCCTCAACGTGCTGCCGTTTGACGACCTCGATGCGCGCAGGACGGTGCTGACCGAGATCTTCGGTAAACCGATCCCTGACTCGCTGTCCGTCCTGCCTCCGTTCTACTGCGACTACGGGCTTGGCGCATCGTTTGGAGAGCGTGTGTTCATCAACCAGGGATGCTTTTTCCTCGACTACGGGGGCATCACCATCGGTGACCGCGTCCTGATTGGTCCCCGAGTGACTCTGAGCACGGCCGGACATCCCGTCGAGCTCCACGAGCGGTACGACTTCATCACGCACGCGCCCATCGTCATCGAGGATGATGTGTGGATCGGTGCCGCGGTCACGGTCACCCCTGGAGTGACAATCGGTCGGGGCTCGGTCGTCGGCGCGGGCGCCGTTGTCGCGAAGGACGTGCCGCCGCTGAGTGTGGTGACGGCAACAAGCGTTGTCGAGCGAAAGCGTCTCAAGCCAGCGTCTACCGCAACCTGAAACCTGCGGCTCACCCACGCACATCGGCTACTTGACGGGAAGGCGGTAGCTGGCGTCATCCGGTCCACCGGCCAGTGCAGGCAGCGATGAAACCCTGGCAGGCGGCGCGCTCGGGAGACGGCATGTGCGTGCGATCCGCTGCGGAACCGTGCCCTGCCCGCCGTGCTAGCGACGACCCGGGGCAGCAATGACACGGGGGCGCCCGACCACGTCAGGGCGCAGGATTCTAGCCTTGGGCTCGTGGAACGTATCGAATTCCGTACCATCGAGCAGGAGCTCGGCGTCGGGATGTTCCCGACACTCGTTCCGTACCTTAACGACATATCCCTGCCTGACATGGTTCGCACGGCTGAGCTGCCCTTTGCGCGGCGGGAAGGGAAACCCAACCTCGCGGGCAGCTATGCGGGGCTGCTGGGCGACAGCGTGCGCTGGCCGAGTCGGCACTATCTCGGTGATCCGGTGCTGAGCTGGTTCGGTGACGGCGACACCGTGTTACTGGGGTGTACCTGCGGTGACTGGGGCTGCTGGCCGTTTACCGCGATGGTCACGGTGGCTGAGGACACGGTCAACTGGTCTGGCTATCGCACCGGGCATCGTGATTGGGGCTACCACGAGCTGCTTCCCGTCACCTTCGATCGCCTCCAGTACGAAGAAGCGCTGCGGGCGACAGTTCGCTGAGCAGGGGAGGCCACTTCATCACGCCGTCGGCTCGAAAGGATGAACGTCCTCAACTCGGCATGAGCGCGCGGCTTTGTGTTCTTCCCGAGGGCTGGGTACCTGCGCGCACTGCGATCTCGTCTGCAGGACAGCCACCGGATGATGTTGGATCGAGGTCGCTGCCCACGGTCACGATGACTGGCCGCGTCAGGCCGTGCGTCTACGTCCCGCTGGGACCGTAACGATCGCTCCCTGAACTGGGGAAGTGTGAGCCCGTGGTTGGCGGTGCGCGAACCACCTCGGCCAGATGTGCGGTGGGGCCGGGGAAAGGCGCTCTTGCGGTGCGCGACCGCGACCAACTCCTCCTCGCCCACCTCGCTACGGGAGCGGTCGCGGATATCTTGGGCAGCGCGGACTTGGGGGTGGTCATGGGGGAAGTGGTGTGGCTGGGTCGGTACCCGGTCAAGTCAATGTGCGGCGAGCGCCTCATCGAGGCGCGCCTGGACGCTTCGGGCGTCGTGGGCGACCGCCGCTGTGCCCTGATCGACGAGGAGACCGGCCTGGTCGCCAGCGCGAAGAACCCTCGCAGGTGGCGCGGCCTGCTCTCGATGACCGCCCGTCACGAGCCGGACGGCCGGGTGGTCGTCACCGGCCCGGACGGCGAGCAGATCCACACCGGCGCACCCACCGCCAACTCCGCGCTGTCGCGAGCCCTGGGACGACCCGTACGGCTGACCGACAGCCTCCCGCAAGACGCGAGCATGGAACGGCTGACCCCGCCGACCGAGCCTGGCGCCGGAACGGTGACCCACAGCAGCCTCGCGGCCGGCACCCCCGGCAACACCTTCGTCGACTTCGCCGCCGTACACGTGATCACCACCGCCACCCTGGACGCCCTGGCCCGGCGGCACCCCGATGGTCGAATGGACCCGCGACGGTTCCGCCCGAACATCGTGGTGCGCTTGGACGACCCCGCACCCTTCGCGGAGAACACCTGGCAAGGCCAGACCATGACCGTCGCCGCCCAGACCGCGATCCGCATCGTCGCACCCACCCCGCGCTGCGCGGTGCCCACCCTCGCTCAAGGCACCGACCTGCCCGATGATCCAGCCGTGCTACGCACAGCGGCACGGCTCAACCGGGTTCCGGTCTTCGACCTGGGCAAACTGACCTGCGTCGGCGCCTACGGCGCTGTCCAACGCGAGGGCCTACTACGGATCGGCGACCGCGTCACGATCGCCGCCTGACACGGCACCCCGAACGTGCGCGGTGCGCCAGCAATCCGCCCGAGCCGGAAACTCGCCTCCCATGTCATGGTGGAGACCCGACGGGCCGTCGCCATGCCGGTCGTCGCCGTCAGTCGAACAGCCGGTCGAGCGCTTCCTGTTCCAGGTCGCACCAGCGCTGGACGTCCTTCAGGGCCTTGGCTATCTCCTTCTCGTCGAGGTGGTCGGCGCCCTCCTCGCGGATGCACGCGACGTTGAACGGCCCGCCGACCGACGGCGAGGTCCGATCCAGCGCCTCCAGCACCCGTAGCACGCCCACCACGCCGTACTCGACGGTGCGCGTGGTCATCCGGAAGTGAGACAGCAGCGCGCCGGCCTGCTGGGCCATGGGTGCGCCGGAGCCGATGGCGTGGAAGCCCACGTCCTCGTAACGGCCGATGAGCCCGTTGGGGTTGATCTCCACGATCCACGGCCCGCCCTGGCTGTAGCCGGCCGCGAGCAGGTACGCAGACACCCCACCCCCGCCGTCCTCTCCGGGCACGTCCGGGATGTAGTTCTCGTAGTGCTTCTTGAAGACGGGCAGGACGCGCTCCTGCAACTCGTCGCCGATGTCGGGTGCTTCGAGGATGGCGGTGGCCGAATCCTCAAGGAGGGGACGCAGGTCGTTGAGAACTCCCCGCGCGCCGCTGCCACCCCAGGCGGCGCAGGAGCCCAGTGGGTGCAGCTTCCGGGCGGGGAAGCTCAGACCGCGGTCGCTTTCGGTGATCTGGGAGTCCGCGCCGATCACCACCCCGTCGCTGCAGACAACGGCGAGTACGACGGTCATGGGGTCCTCCAGGGCAGGGGTGGGGGTTGGGCGCGAGGTACCCGGCATCCCGCCTGCCTACACCCCGACAGGTGCCGGCCCGTTCGCTGCCCCGAACGAGAGCCCCCTCCGGTCTCCCTACACTGCTTGGCGTGAGACTGCCGGCGTACGACCGCGGGGTGCTCGCTGTGCAGCGGCGGGCGTTCGATGAAGCTCGTGAGCAGCTGGCGTTGGCTGGCCCGGACGACAGGGCGTTGCTGCTGTTGGGCCAGTTGGCCAGTACCGGTCAGGGCGAGCCGACGGACCCGGTGAAGGCCGGCCAGTTGTACGAGCGGGCGGCCGAGTTGGGCAACGCTGAAGCGGCCCACAATCTGGGCGTCCTGTATGCCACTGGACGAGGTGTCGCCCAGGATCTCACGGTGGCGCTCCGGTGGTATCGGCGTTCGGCTGAGCTGGGTGACGTGTCTGCTCGCCGGATGGTCGGACTGATGTACGCGACTGGGCAGGGCGTGGCGGTCGACGAGGACGAGGCGGAGCGGCAGTGGCGGTCGGCAGCGGCGGATGGCGAGGTACGGGCGCTGCATGACTTGGGGACGCTGTTCGGGTATCACAAGGGGGACCTACCGGAGGCGGCGTCCTGGTATCTGCTGGCCGCCAAGGCGGGCGTCGAGGTGGCCGAGCAGGAGCTACAGCTGCTCGCGCCGAAGCTGCAGGAACTGGTCCGGGTTGACAGCCGGGCGCGCACGATGCTCGGCGTGATCCGCGCCTTCCAGCTCGATGATCCGGCGGGTGGTGCGGAGCTGCTGACCGTCCCGGCACAGGAAGGCGATCCGATCGCCCAGCGCAGCCTCGGCTACCTCGTCCAGCACGGCTTGGGAGTGGAGCAGGACGATGTCCGGGCGGTCACCCTCTACCAGGCCGCCGCCGACGCGGGCGACGGCTTCGCCGCGTTCAACCTCGGTGTGCTGTCCGGTAGCTCGCCCGAGGCGGTGCACTGGCTGCGGCGCGCGGCGGAGGCCGGGATCTCCGAGGCGTGTCCGCTGCTAGGTGACCGGCTCAGCGAGCGCGACCTGGACGAGGAGGCGCTGAGGTGGTACGTGCGGGGCGCCGAGTCCGGTGACAAGGGCAGCATGTTCGCTGCAGCCTGCTGGTACCGCGACGGCTTCGGCGGGCCGATCAACCTCGTACAGGCACTTCGGTGGTATCTCACCATGCTCAATGTCGGCAGCGGTGACGGCATGCACGAAGCCCACGAGATCGTGCCGAGGATGACCGCCGACGAGATCTACGAGGCGGGTCGGCTCTCGGGCCGGCTGCTGGAGGCAGATCTCTTCGTGCAACGGCAGGCTCCCCGGAGCGCTGCCTCCGATTGACCGGATGCTCCTGCGGTGACACGACCTGCACGGCCGCGACGGCATGGCCTCAAGATCCGGGCAACTTCCCTGCTCCTGCTGCCTCGGGGTCGGGCTGAGGCAGCAACAACAGGAAAGTTGCCCGGATCTCGGGTTCGGCAAGGGACCCACCGGGTACGGCGGGGGTGCGGCTCAGCGGGTGACTGCTGCCGCCACCGACTGCTCCAGGATGCCGAGGCCCTCGGCCAGTTCGTCGTCAGTCAGGGTCAGGGGCGGCATCAGCTTCACCACCTCGTCGGTGGATCCGGACCTCTCCACCAGCAGCCCACGGGAGAACGCCTCCTGGGCGACTCGTCGGGCCAGGTGCGGCTCCCGGAAGGCCAGGCCCCACACCAGGCCCCGGCCACGGGAGGTCGCGATGTGCGCCGGGTGTCGCTCGGCGAGCTCCGCGAGCCAGTCCTCCAGCAGGATGTCCCGTTCCGCTGTCTGCTTCTCCAGTTTGCTGTCGACCCAGAATTCCTTGAGCGCGGCGGCGGCCGTGACGAAGGCGAAGTTGTTGCCGCGGAAGGTGCCGTTGTGTTCGCCGGGTTGCCACACGTCGAGTTCGGGGCGGAAGAGCGTGAGGGACATCGGCAGGCCGTACCCGCTTATGGACTTGGAAAGGCAGACGATGTCGGGGGTGATTCCGGCGTGCTCGAAGCTGAAGAACGGGCCGGTGCGACCGCAGCCCATCTGGATGTCGTCGACGATCAGCAGCACGTTGCGACGGGCGCACAGCTCGGCGAGGTCGGCGAGCCAGATCGCGCGGGCCGGGTTGATGCCGCCTTCGCCCTGCACGGTCTCCACGATGACGGCGGCCGGTAGGTCCATTCCGCTGCTGCTGTCGGCGAGCATGGTGTCGAGCAGGGTGAGCCCGGAGACCTGACCACCGGCGAAGCCGTCGTACGGGACGCGCCAGGTGTTTCCGAGTGGAACGCCGGCGCCGGCGCGCAGGGCGGCGTTTCCGGTGAGGGCCAGTGACCCGAGTGACATGCCGTGGAAGGCGCCGGTGAAGGCGACGACGGTGTGGCGTCCGGTCACTTTGCGGGCGAGTTTGAGGGCGGCCTCGACGCTGTTCGTGCCGGTGGGCCCGGTGAACTGCACGCGGTAGTCCAGGCCACGGGGAACGAGCACCTGGGATGCGAACTCGGTGAGGAAGTCCTGCTTGGCGGCGGTCAGCATGTCGAGGCTGTGGGTGACGCCGTCCCGCTCCAGGTAGTCCAGCAGGGCCTGCTTGAGGGTCGGATGGTTGTGGCCGTAGTTGAGGGCACCGGCGCCGGCGAAGAAGTCAAGGTAGGCGCGGCCGTCGTCGGCGAACATCCGGCTGCCACGCCCGTGGTCGAACACGACCGGCCAGCTTCGGCAGTAACTACGGACCTCGGACTCAATTGTCGGGGCGATCATGATTTCTCCCTCGGAGTTGGAGCTGCCCGTCCACCACGGTTTCGGAGTCGCGTCGATGTAGCTGTCTGCGTCCACGGCGCTGAGCTGCCGGCCCTCGGCGGCGAGACGTTGTGCTGCCGCCCCGCCGCACGCCGTGTTCGGCGGGACGGGGCGGCATGAGGTGTGGTGTGGTGCGGACTTCGGCCGTCAGGCCCTGGCCATCTGCTCCCGCAGGCTTCGCGGCCGCATGTCCGACCACACCTTTCCGATGTGATCCAGGCACTCCTGCTTCGACCCGGACGTCCCTTCGGCGGTCCAGCCGAGCGGCAGCTCCCGGTCTGCCCACCAGATCGAGTACTGCTCCTCGTCGTTGCGCACGACGCGGTAGACACCGTCGTCAGTCATGACCCCTCCGGCATGGTCGGGTGATCCGAATAGCTGAGCCCGATGTTGCCGGGCCCACGCGTACCGCCCATAGAGACGAATACGCAGACGCGTCGTGCGACTCCGTCCCTGTTCGACGGTCCGCACCTCGCGCAGGCTCTGGGGTCACGGCCGATCGCCACCTGGAAGGGGGCTCGGCATGACCGAGCGACGCCACCTGATTTCCATCGACGACCTCTCCGACGACCAACTGCGCTGGCTCGTCCAGCGCGGCGCCGAGTACTCGCGTGGTTCCGCGGGAGCCGACCAGCCCCTGTCCGGGGCGGTCGTCGGCGTGCTGTTCCGTAAGACCTCCACCCGTACCCGGACCGCGTTCTCCGCCGGTGCGCTGCGTCTCGGCGCCGGCCTGATCACGTACGGCCCGAACGACCTGCAACTGGCCACCGGCGAGTCGGTGGAGGACACCGGCGCGGTGCTCTCCGGCATGCTCGACGTCCTGGTCGCCCGCACGGTCGGTCCGGAGTCCGAGCTGCGGGCGTACGCCGCCCAGAAGCGCATGTCGGTGATCAACGCGATGAGCGCGGTCGAACACCCGACGCAGGCCCTCGCCGACCTCACCACGATCGTCCGGCACTTCGGCCGGGTGGAGGGCGTACGGGTGCTGTACGTGGGGGAGGGGAACAACACCGCCTCGGCGTTGACCCTCGCGCTGTCCCGGTACCCCGGCGCCGAGCTGCACCTGCGTACCCCGGCCGGGTACGGCGTGGAGCAGCGCTACCTCGACCAGGCGGCGGTGTCCGCCCGGCGCAGCGGCGCACGTGTCGAGCAGCGGCACGACGTATCGGACCTGCCAGCGGTCGATGTCGTCTACACCACCCGTTGGCAGACGACGGGTTCGACGAAGCCGACGCCCGACTGGCGTACCGAGTTCGCCCCGTTCCAGGTCAACGAGACGCTGATGGCGGCCTGTCCGGGCGCGGTCTTCATGCACGACCTGCCGGCGCACCGGGGCGAGGAGGTGACCGGGGCGGTGCTCGACGGGCCCGACAGCATCGCCTTCGCCCAGGCCGAGAACAAGTACCACAGCGCCCGGGCGGTCCTGGAGTGGTGCGCCACCGACCGGCCGAGCGGCGGAGCGGGGCTGTGACCACGTTTCTCGACGACATCCTGACCCACGCCACGACCCGGCCCGACGCACCGGCGATCGTCACCCCGGACACCGCCCTGTGTTACGAGGACTTCGCCGCCCGGACCGACCGGCTGGCCCGGGCGCTGGTGGCCCGGGGCGTCGGACCGGAGCAGGTCTGCGCGGTCATGGTCGACCGGGGCCCGGAGGCCGTCATCGCGATGGCGGCCGTGCTTCGGGCCGGCGGCGCCTTCCTCACCCTCAACACCGAGCTGCCCGACCAGCGACTGGCGGCGATGGTCCGCACCGCCCAGGCCCGGTTCCTGGTCACCACACCGGCCCGGGCCGGGCAGCACGACCTCGCCATCGACGGCCCCACCGTGTTCGTCGACGCGCCTGACGCGTCGGCACCCCTGCGACCGGTGTCGCCCCGATCGCTGGCCTACGTCAGTCACACCTCCGGTTCGTCGGGGCCGCCGAACGCGGTACTGCTGGAGCACCGCGGTGTCACCAACTACCTGCGGTTCGTCGTCGCCGACTACCAACTCGGTCCGGACACCGTGGTGCTGCAACTCGCGCCGTTCGGGTACGACGCCTCGATCCGCGACACGTTCGCCCCGCTCGTCGCGGGCGGGCAGGTGGTCCTCGCGCCGCGCTCCACCCTGTTGCGCGCCGGTGAGTTCGTCGCGGCCCTCCGCAGGTGGGGCGTGAACACGATCCTGTCGGCCACCCCGACCTTTCTGACGTCGCTGCGGCACAGCGATCTGCCCGACCTGCGGTTGACCGTGTCCAGCGGTGAGTCGCTGCGACCGTTCCTCGTCGCCGGTGGCCGCGACCGGGTGCCCGGACGGCTGATCAACCAGTACGGCCCCACCGAGACCACGATGACCTCGACCCGCTTCGCCGTGCCGGCGGTTCCGGACACGACTGTCGACCTGATCGGAACACCGATCGACGGCGTGAGCGTGCATCTGCTCGACGACGAGCTGCACGCCGTGCCGAACGGCGGTGTCGGCGAGGTGTGGATCGGTGGATGTGGAGTCGCGCGCGGCTACAGCGGCCGACCGGGCTTGACCGCGGACCGGTTCCTGCCGGACCCACACGGTGCCCCCGGCGCGCGGATGTACCGCACCGGGGATCTGGCGCGTCGGTTGCCCGACGGTGACCTCGTGTATCTCGGCCGCATCGACCGGCAGATCAAGGTCCGGGGTTACCGGATCGACCCGGCCGAGATCGAGGGCGCGCTGCTGGCCCATCCCGCCGTCACCGGCGCGGTGGTCACCTCGGGTACCGATGCCGGCGGCCGGGTCTTCCTCATCGCGCACGTCGCCGCGGCGTCGGAGCAGGTGACGGACGCAGCGCTGCGCGCCCACCTGGCGATGACGTTGCCCCACTACATGATCCCGCGACGGTTCGCCCGGATCGACCGCCTGCCGACGACGGTCAGCGGCAAGACCGACCGCCGGGCGGTCACCGTGGACGGGCCATGAGGACGACAGGCGTCGGGCCCACCCTCGCGGATGTACGCCTGGCCGCCGACCGGATCACCGGCCTGGTCGATCGCACTCCGGTGCTCGCGCTGGATTCGCGGGTGCTGGTCAAGGCCGAGCACCGCCAGCGCGGCGGCTCGTTCAAGATCAGGGGCGCGGCGAACGCGATGCTTGCCCGGTACGCGGACGATGTGGTCGCGGGTTCCTCCGGTAACCACGGCATCGCCGTCGCCATGCTCGGTGCCGCGTTGGGCATCAGGGTGACGATCGTGATGGCCGCCGGGGCCAGCGACGGCAAGGCCCGGACGATCCGGGCGCTGGGCGCCAGCGTGGTCCAGGTGACTGGCGGCGTGGTCGAACGTGACCGTCGGGCCGCGGACATCGCGGCGGCGACCGGGGCGGTCTTCGTGCCTTCCTCCGACGACGAGTTGGTGGTGGCCGGGGCCGGCACGGTCGGGCTTGAGGTGCTCGAACAGGTGCCGGGCGTCACGACGATCTTCGTACCCACCGGCGGTGGTGGCCTGCTGGCCGGCGTCTGCCTGGCGGCGTCGGCGCTGTCCCGGCGGGTGCGGGTCGTCGGGGTGGAGCCGATGTCCGCCCGCCGTTACGCCGTTTCCGTCGCCCAGGGTGCGCCGATCGAGCTGCCGCCGTCCATGACGATCGCCGACGGCCTGCGTGGGCAACGACCCGGTGCGGTTCCCTGGCCGATCATTCGGCACCGGGTCGACGATCTGATCGGCGTGACCGACGAGGCGATCACCCACGCGCTGGGTGTTCTTCGCCGTGCCGGTGTCAGCGCGGAACCAAGCGGTGCGGTAGCGCTGGCCGGCGCGCTACGGCGCGGATCTGCCGGCCGTGCGGTCGTCATTGTTTCGGGTGGAAACGGCACGGCCGGCAGCAGCACGAAGAAAACAGAAGAACCTCCGGCAGAACTGCTGCCGGCGTCGACCGGTGAGTCTGCATGTTCTTCCCTGCGCTGTCTCGACGGTGCGGAGGAATCTCGTAGTAGGCGCATCGCGGCGGATGCAATTCGAGGAGCGGCTCTATGACCGAACAAACCCCCACCGGGTCAGGAGTGCTGGCAACCATCGGAGCGACACCGATAGTCGAGCTGGTGAAGCTCGACCCCGAGAGTCCGTTCAGGACGTTCGCTAAGTTGGAGTCGCACAATCCGGGCGGCAGTATCAAGGACCGCTCGGCGCTGGAGATGCTGCGAGAACGCATACGCGACGGGCGGCTCGTACCCGGAAGATCGGTGGTGATCGAGTCAAGTTCCGGCAATCTCGGAATCGGGCTCGCGCAGGTCTGCGGGTACTACGGAATTCGCTTCATCTGTGTGGTCGACCCGCGCACCAACAAGGACAACATCGCCATCATGCGGGCGCTCGGCGCGCAGGTCGAGGTGGTCACCGATGTCGACCCGGCCACCGGAGAGTACCTGCCCGTCCGTATCCGACGGGTGCGTGAACTCGTCGCGACGATCGATCACGCGTACTGCCCGGACCAGTATTCGAACCCGCTCAACCCGCAGGCACACCGTACGACGGTACGAGAGATCGTGCGCGCGCTGCCGGACATCGACTACCTGTTCTGTGCCACGAGTTCCTGCGGCACCCTGCGGGGGTGCGCCGAATACATCCGGACGCACCAACTGCCGGTGACCATCGTGGCGGTGGACGCGTTGGGTAGTGCGATATTCGGCCCAGCGGTCGGGTGGCGGATGATTCCCGGCCACGGCGCATCGGTGCGTCCGAAGCTGTACCGCAGCGATCTGGCCGACATCGTGGTCCGAGTCGATGATCTCGACGCGATTGTGGCCTGCCGCCGGCTGGCCGCCCGCGAGGCGATTCTCGTCGGCGGCTCGTCAGGCGCAGTCGTGGCGGGCCTGGAGCAGATGCGCGATCAGATCCGACCCGGGGCCACCTGCGCCATGGTCTTTCCCGACCGCGGTGAGCGGTACCTCGACACCATTTACGACGACGACTGGGTCATGACGTACTTCGGTGACGTGTCGCACCTGTGGACCAAGCCCGACATGGAGGTGGCGCCATGTTGATTCTCGGAGCAGGCGAGGTCCGTGCCGTCCTCGACGGAGGCGAGCGCGATGTGGTGTCCGCGGTGGAGGCGGCGTACCGGTCGCACGCGCTGGGCCGTACCCGGGTACCACAGTCGGTTTTCCTCCGTTTCCCCGACGGAGAGCGCGAGCGGATCATCGCGCTGCCGGCCTATCTGGGCGGTGAGACGCCGACCTGCGGGGTGAAGTGGGTGTCATCCTTTCCCGGCAACCTTGACCGGGGGATGCACCGGGCCTCAGCCGTGATGATCTTGAACTCGGTACACACCGGCGTACCGGAGGCGATTCTCGAAGCGTCGGCGATCTCGGCCGGGCGTACGGCCGCGAGCGCCGCCCTGGCGGCGTCCACGCTCTCCTCGTCCAGCCCGGAATCGGCTGTGACGCTCGTCGGCTGCGGTCCGATCAACTTCGAGGTGCTGAGGTATCTGCGCACCGTGCTGCCGACGCTGGACACGGTGACCCTGTACGACCTCAGCGCCGAACGGGCGCAGTCCTTCGCCGCCGAGGCGCGGTCGGTCTGGCCGACGTTGAAGATCGACGTGGCCGAGAACGCGGCCGACGCCATGGCCCGCCACAAGCTGGTGTGCCTGGCGACCACGGCGAGCGCCCCGCACCTGGGTACCGAGCACTGCCGCCCGGGAACGCTGGTGCTGCACCTGTCCCTGCGTGACCTCACCACCGACTCGATCCGTTCCAGCGTGAACATCGTGGACGACCCGGACCACGTGTGCCGGGCCGCGACCTCGCTGGATCTGGCCCAGCAGGAAGCCGGCCACCGCGACTTCATCGCCGCCTCGCTCGGCGAGGTCCTGGTGGCCGGTGAGCGGTACGTCAGGAGCGACGAAGCCGTGACGGTGTTCTCCCCGTTCGGTCTCGGCTGCCTGGATCTGGCAGTGGCCGACCTGGTCCGGCGTGCGGCGTCGGGCCGCGGCCTGGGCACCACATTGGATGACTTCCTACCGACGAAGCAGCAGGTGTGCGCATGACTGACATCCTCGAAACCGACAACCAGCTCCGACTGTCCTTCGAGCAGGAGCAGCTGTGGTTTCTCGACCAGGTCCGGTCCGGCACCCAGGAGTACCTGTTGCACTGGGGATTCCGGCTGCGCGGGCCGCTGGACCGGGCGGCGCTGACCGCCGCCTTCACCGACATCGCCGGCCGGCACGAGATTCTGCGTACCCGCTATTCGACTGTTGACGGACAGCCGGTGCAGATCATCGACGAGCCGGCGGCGGCCGACCTCACGGTGGTGGACCTCACCGGGTACCCCGCCGCGGAACAGGACCGACGGGTACGCGAGATCGGCGAGGCGGCGGTGACCACGCCGATCGACCTGCGCGAATCAGCTCCGTGGCGGCTGACCCTCGTGCAGCTTTCCCCCACTGACGCGATCTTGATGCTGGTGGTGCATCACATCGCCTTCGACGGCCCCTCGCTGGGCATCCTGGCCCGGGAACTGGGCGTGCTCTACGCGGCCCACGCCGCCAGCGAGAAGTCGCCGCTGGCACCGCTGGAGCTCCAGTACGCCGACTTCGCCGACTGGCAGCGGAGCCGATGGGACGCGAACGACGCGACCTTCGTCCGGCACCTGGACTACTGGCGGGAGCAACTGACCGGACTGCCGTCGCTGGAACTGCCCACGGACCGGCAGCGCCCCGCCGCCTGGGAGCCGGCCGGCGATGTGGTGGCGTTCGCGGTGCCGGCCCCGTTGGCGGCCCGGGTCAACTCCGTGGGACGTGCCGCCCGGGCGACCCCGTTCATGGTGTTCCTGGCCGCCTACCAGCTCCTGATCAGCCGTTACGCGGATCAGCTCGACTTCGGTGTCGGAGTGTCGACAAGCGGCCGGAACCGGGTCGAGCTGGAGTCGGTGATCGGCTCGCTCGCGCAGACGGTGGTGCTGCGGACCGACCTGTCCGGCGATCCCACCTTCGTCGAGTTGCTCGGTCGGGTCCGCGAGACGGCCCTGGACGCCTTCGAACACAAGGACGTGCCCCTGCAACGCCTGGCCGCCGAACTGTCGCCCGACCGTGGCCTGGCCAGCAACCCGCTCTTCCAGGTCGGGTTCGCGGTCCTGAACGGCCAGGGGGAGCCGCTGAGTCTGCCCGGCGTCGAGGTCGACTGGGTGCCGACCCCGGTACGCAGTGCCACCTTCGACATGTCGCTCCAGATGACCGAGGAGCCGGACGGATCCTGGGTGGCCCGGATCACCTATCCGACGGCGCTCTTCGACCGGGCCCGGATCGAGCGGATGGCCGACAACTACGTGGCGCTGCTGGAGAACCTGGCGGCGGCGCCGGAGAAGCCGCTGCGCGACGTGCCGACCGTGACGACCGCGCAGCAGCAGCAGTTGCTCGGCTGGCACCCCGCACCGCGCGCAGCGACCGACGCCCTGCTGCCGGACCTGTTCCGGGCACAGGCCGAGGCCACGCCGAACGCGGTGGCCGTGGTCTGTGGTGACACCGAGCTGACCTACGCCGAGCTGAGGTCCAGGGCGGACAAGCTGGCCAGCTTCCTGCGCACCCGCGGAGTCGGCGCGGAAACCGCCGTCGGCGTCGCCCTGCACCGCGGTACCGATCTCGTGGTCGCGCTGCTCGGCTCGCTCACCGCCGGCGCGGTCTACGTTCCGCTCGCACCCGACCTGCCCGACGAGCGGCTCGAATTCATGATCGAGAACGCGGGCGTCGAACTGGTGCTCACCGACACGGCGCTGCGACAGCGGATTCCGCAGCAGACCCCGGTGGTGGTGCTCGACGAGCAGTGGGACGACATCGCCCGCGCCACGCCACCGCCGCCGGTGGCGCTCGACGCCGCGAACGCCGCCTACGTGATGTACACGTCCGGCTCCACCGGTCGCCCCAAGGGCGTCGTGATCAGTCACGGCGGGATCCGGAACCGGGTGCTGTGGGCGGTGGACCAGTTCGCGCTCACCGGTACCGACCGGGTACTGCAGAAGACGACCATCGGGTTCGACGCGTCGATGTGGGAGTTCCTGGCGCCGCTGGTGTCCGGCGGTTCAGTGGTGATGGCGCCGCAGGACGCGCACCGCGACACCGCAGTGATGGTCGGTGCCCTCGCCGCGTACCGGGTCACCGTGGTGCAACTCGTCCCGTCCGTGCTGCGCACCGTGGTCGAGGAACCGGAGCTGGCCGCCTGCGACGCGCTGCGGCTGGTCTGCTCGGCCGGGGAGCCGCTGCCGACCGAACTGTGCGAGCGACTGCTCGGCGTGCGTGAGGTGGAGGTGTACAACACCTACGGCCCGACCGAGTCCTCGATCGACGTGACCGCGTGGCGCTACGCACGTGGCGAGACCGACGGTACGGTTCCGATCGGTGCCGCGCTGCCCGGCGTCGACCTGTACGTGGTGGACTCCGCCGGCCGGCTCGCGCCCATCGGCGTACCGGGTGAGTTGTGTATCGGCGGCGTCGGCCTCGCCCGCGGTTACGCCGGGCGCGGCGACCTCACCGCCGAACGCTTCACCCCGAACCCCTTCGCCGACCGGCCCGGCCAGCGGTGGTACCGCACCGGAGACCTCGCCAGGTGGCGTGACGACGGCGTCCTGGAGTTCGTCGGCCGCCTCGACGCGCAGGTCAAGGTGCGAGGCGTGCGTGTCGAACCCGGTGAGGTGGAGGCCGCGCTGCGGGCGCATCCGTCGGTCGCGGCGGCCGTGGTCACCTCCTACCGGTCAGTCACCGGCGACCTGGAACTCGCGGGCTACGTGGTGCCGGCCGCCGGTACGACGGTGGAGATCGACGAGTTGTCCGGATTCCTCGGCACCCGGCTGCCCGCCGCGATGGTTCCCGCCAGCATCGTCCCGCTGGCCGCGCTGCCGTCGCTGCCCAACGGAAAGGTCGACAGGTCGGCGCTGCCGCCCCCCGGCAGCCGCCCGGCCGGTGACGACCCGGAGCACGCCGAGCCCGACGACGTGCCCCCCGGTCACGTCGCCCCCCGGACGGAGACCGAGCGGGCCGTCGCCACGCTCATGGGCGAGCTGACCGGGACCGAGCGGGTCGGCGTCGCCGACGACTTCTTCGCGCTGGGTGGGCATTCGCTGCTGGCGATCCGGCTCGCGCACCGGCTGCGTCGCCGGTTCGGGCTGGAGCTGACGGTGGCCACCCTGTTCGAAGGACGGACCGTGGAGCGGGTCGCCGCGGCGATCGACGCGGGCACGGCGCCCGACAGCGAGCCGCAGATCGTGCCCGTATCCCGCGACGGCGCCCTGCCGACCTCGTTCGGCCAGCAACGACTGTGGTTCCTGGACCAGCTCGAACCGGGCAGCGCGGAATACCTGATTCCCTTGGTGTACCACCTCACCGGAACGCTCGACACCGCGACACTGCGCCGCGCGGTCGAGCAGGTCAGCGCCCGGCACGAGGTGCTGCGCACCCGCTACGTCGGGGACAGCGGCGTTCCGCTGCAACTCGTGGATCCCCCCGGCCCGGTGCCCTTCGACGTCGTGGACCTGATCGGCACCGCGGATGCCGCGCAGCGCGCCCGGACGATCGTCGAAGCGGTGAGCGCCCGGCCGTTCGACCTCACCCACGAGCGTCCGCTGCGGGTCACGGTCGTGCACACGGCGGCCGACGAACACCTGGTCGCGATCACCCTGCACCACATCGCCTTCGACAACTGGTCGCTGGGCATCTTCCTGCGCGAGCTGAACGAGGCGTACGCGGCGGGACTCGCCGGTACCCCGTGGTCGACGCAGCCGCTTCCGGTCCAGTACGCCGACTTCGCCGCCTGGCAACGCGACCGGCAGGCCGACGGCACCATCGGCAACCAGATCGAGCACTGGCGAAACCGGCTCGCCGGGCTCGTGCCGGTCGAGCTGACCCCCGACCGGCCCCGCCAGCCCGGGCGGGACCTGCGCGGCGACATGCTGATCGTCGACATTCCGCAGACCACCGGAGCGGCAGTACGCGAGCTGGGCAACCAGACCGGCGCAACCATGTTCATGGTGCTGCTGGCCGCGTTCGACGTGCTGCTGAGCCGCCACACCGGCCGCACCGACATCGCGATCGGCACCCCGGTCGCCGGTCGGACGCGGCCGGAGACCGAGGACCTGGTCGGCTTCTTCGTCAACAACCTCGTGGTCCGGGCCGACCTGGGCGGGAACCCGACCTTCCTCGACCTGGTCGACCGGGTCCGCCGGAGCGCCCTGGAGGCGTTCGCCAACCAGGAGGTGCCGTTCGAACACCTCGTCGACGCCCTGCAACCGGACCGCGACCTGTCCCGCAACCCGCTGTTCCAGATCATGTTCGAGGTACAGCACACCGGTGCCGGCAACGCGGCGTCCACCCTCGCCGGCTGCGCCGCGACCGGCCTGGACAGCGGCCTGTCGGTGGCCAAGTTCGACCTCACCCTGTCCGTGATGGAGCAGCCGGACGGCCGGCTGGAATGCTGGTTCGAGTACGCCACGGCGCTGTTCGACCGCTCGACGATCGAACGTCTCGCCGGCCAGTACCTACGCCTGCTGGGCGGCGCGACCGCCGACCCGCAGGCCCGGATCAGCGAGTTGGATCTGCTGTCGGCCGACGAACGCCGCACGATCGTGCACCAGTGGGCGGACCCTGACGCGGACCGGCTGGACCTGCTCGACCCGCCCGGCGAACGGCACCTCTCGGTACCGGAGCTGTTCGAACAGTGGGCGGCCCGGACCCCGGACGCGACCGCCGTGGTGTTCGGCGACGAGCGGCTCGGCTACGCGGAGCTGAACGCCCGGGTCAACGAGCTGGCGCACCAGCTCCGTGCGATGGGGGTCGGCCCGGAGGTCGTCGTCGGCTCGTGCCTTCAGCGCGGGATCGCACCGGTCGTGGTGCTGCTGGCGGTGCTCAAGGCCGGCGGCGTGTACGCGCCCTTCGACCCGGAACATCCGCCGGAGCGGCTGCGCTACATGCTCGCCGACGCCGGAGCGCAGCTGGTGGTGACCACCGGCAGGTTCGCCGACCGGTTCGCCGGACACGACCGGCCGGTGCTGGTGGTCGACGACGGGGACCGGGCGAGCGGCCGGCCAACGACCGACCTGGCAACCGTCACGGTGCCGGACAACCTCGCGTACATCATCTACACGTCCGGGTCGACCGGCCGTCCCAAGGGCGTGATGATCTCGCACCGGGCGTACGCGCACCACTGCCGGGTGGTCGCCGACCAGTACGGCATCCGCCCGGGCGAACGGGTCGTGCAGCTCTCGGCGCTCACCTTCGACGTCGCGATGGACCAGATCGGCGCCACCCTGGTCACCGGCGCCACGATCGTGGTGAGCGACCCGGTCTTCTGGACGCCGAACGAGCTGCCGGCCAAGCTGGCGCAGTACGGCGTGACGGTCATGGAGATCACCCCGGCGTACTACCGGGAGATGATGGAGTCCGGCGTGGACCGGCTCACCGCGATGAAGACCATCAACGTCAGCTCGGACGTGGTGACCGTCGACGACGCCCAACGCTGGGCGGCGACCGGCCTGCCCGGCCGGTTCCTCTGCACCTACGGGCCGACCGAGGCGACCGTCACCTGCATGTTCAACCCCGTGTCGGGCGATCTCGCCGACGAGCGCAGCACGGCCACCCTGCACATCGGCCGGGCGGCCGCCGGTACCCAGGTGTACGTGCTCGACGCGGAGATGCGTCCGCTTCCGGTCGGGGTGCCCGGTGAGCTGTACCTCGGCGGTGTCCGCCTGGCCCGTGGCTACCACGACCGGCCGGAACTGACCGCGGAGCGGTTCGTGCCCGACCCGTTCGCCACCGAACCGGGAGCGCGCCTCTACCGCACCGGTGACCTGGTACGGCTCCGGCCGGACGGCGCTGTCGACTTCCTCGGCCGACTCGACACCCAGGTGAAGATCCGTGGTTTCCGGATCGAACTCGCCGAGATCGAAGCCGTGCTGGCCAGGCACCCCGCGGTGTCCGCAGCCGCCGTCGTCGCGAGGGACGTCGGGCCCGGTGACAAGCGGCTCGTCGCCTACCTGGAGTGGCCCCACGACACCGGACCAGACCTCGACGAACTGCGGGCGTACCTCCGGGAGTCGCTGCCCTCGTACATGATCCCGTCGGCCTGGGTCACCGTCGCGGCCCTGCCGCTGTCACCGAGCAAGAAGGTCGACCGGGCGGCGCTGCCGGATCCGAAACCGTCCGAACTCGACGGTGCCCGCGGGTACGTGGCGCCACGGGACCCGGCGGAGGAGACCATCGCCGGGATCTGGTCGGAAATTCTCGGCGTCGACCGGGTCGGCGTCGACGACGACTTCTTCGGACTCGGTGGGCACTCGTTGCTGGCCACCCGGGTCCTGGCCCGGCTGCGGGCGACCTTCGCCGTGGAGGTCCCGCTGCGCTGCCTGTTCGAGGCGACCACCGTGGCCGAGCTGGCGGTGGTGGTGACCGACCTGATCACGGCGGAACTCGACGAGTTGACCGACGCCCAGATGAGCGAACTGCTTTCCCAGGATGGTGCCCTGTGACTGAGACAATCGATCGAGCCGGTCTGCGCGCGGAACTGCTTCGGCGCAGGCTCGTAGGTGCCGCGACCGCCGCGCCGGACGAGGGGGTCACCCGGGTCTCGCGGGAGACGCCGCCCGCGCTGTCGTTCGCGCAGCGCCGGCTGTGGATCCTCGACCAGGTCCGGCCGGGCGGTACGGAGTATCTGGCCAGTGCCGGCCTGCGCCTGTTCGGGCCGCTGGAGCCCGGCGCGCTGCGGGCGGCGCTGGACGCGATCGTGGCCCGGCACGAGGTGCTGCGTACCCGCTACGTGGTGGTCGACGGTGAACCGGGCCAGGTGATCGACCCTCCGCAGCCGGCCACGCTGCACGAGGTGGACCTGCGTGGCCTCGACCCCGCCGCGCAGGACGAACGGATCGCCGGCTGGATGACCCACGACCGGGCACCCGTCGACCTGGCGACCGGCCCGGTGCTGACCGGAACCCTCGCGCGGCTGGCCGACGAGGAACACGCGCTGGTGGTGACCCTGCACCACATCGCCTTCGACGGCTGGTCCGAGCAGGTGCTGTGGCGGGAACTCGACCGGTTGTACACCGCCGCGCTGACCGGCGGGCCGTCCCCGCTGGCGCCACTACCTGTGCAGTACGCGGACTTCGCCGCGTGGCAGCGCGATGCGATGTCCGGTGCCAAGCTGGACCGTCAGCTCGACTACTGGCGGCAGGCGCTGGCCGGCGCCACCGCGCTGGAACTGCCGCTCGACCGGCCCCGTCCACAGGTCCGGGACAGCGCCTGCGACCTGGTCCCGTTCGCGGTGTCCGCGTCGGACGCCCGAGCCCTGCACGACCTCGCCCGCCAGTCCGGCGCGACGCCGTTCATGGTGCTGATGGCCGTGTACGCGATCACGCTGGGCCGGTTCGGCCGGAGCAACGACATCACGATCGGCACCCCGGTGGCCTGTCGCGACCGGGCCGAGGTGCAGGACCTGATCGGGCTGTTCCTCAACACGCTGGTGCTGCGCACCGACCTGTCCGGCGACCCGTCCTTCCGCGAGGTGCTCCGGCGGGTGAAGGAGATGGCGCTCGGCGCCTACGCCCACCAGGAACTCCCGTTCGAACGGCTGGTCGACGAGCTGGCCCCGGTGCGCGACGCCTCCCGGACCCCGCTGTTCTCGACCATGTTCCTCTGGGCCAACGGGGACTCCACGGCCCGCCGCGTCGGCGAACTGCGCGCCGAGGAACTGCCGGTCGGCGAGAGCGACGCCAAGTTCGACCTGACCCTGGTCGTCGTCGACCAGCCCGACGGCACCCTCACCGGCTTCCTGAACTACGCCACCGCGCTGTTCGACCGGGACACCGTCGAGCGGTTCGCGAGCCACTTCACCGCCCTCGTCGGCAGCATCGCTGCCACGCCGGACGCACCTGTCAGCCAGCTCGTCGAGTCTCCACCGGCGGAGCGGGAGCTGGTGCTGCGGACGTGGAACGAGACCGAGGTGGCGTACCCGACCGGCACCCTGCCGGAGCTTTTCGCGCAGCAGGTGGCCCGGACCCCGGACGCCGTCGCCCTCCGCTTCGAGGGCGAGGACGTCTCCTACGCCGAGCTGGACCGGCGGGCCGACCGACTGGCGCGGTACCTGGTCGACGCGGGCGTCGGGCCGGAGTCGATCGTCGGCGTGTGCCGCCGGCGCGGTGTCGAGCTGGTGGTGGCCCTGCTGGCGATCCAGAGGGCCGGCGGCGCCTACCTGCCGCTGGACCCGGACCACCCGGCCGAGCGTCGGGACTACATGTGCGCCGACGCCGGTGTCACAATCGTGCTCACCGACGGCGAACCGGCCATCACCGGCAACGGGCCGGCACCGGCGAGCCCGACCCCGGCAGGGCCGGACCACCCGGCGTACGTGATCTACACGTCCGGCTCGACCGGCCGGCCCAAGGGCGTCGTGGTCACCCACCGCGCGATCGTCAACCGGCTGCGCTGGATGCAGGACGCCTACCGGCTGGACGACTCCGACCGGGTGCTGCAGAAGACCCCGTACAGCTTCGACGTCTCGGTGTGGGAGTTCTTCTGGCCGCTGATCACCGGGGCGACGCTGGTGATCGCCCGCCCCGACGGCCACCGCGACCCGCACTACCTGGCCGACCTGATCGCCACCGAGCAGGTCACCACCCTGCACTTCGTACCGTCGATGCTGCGGGTGTTCCTGGCCGAGTCGTTCGGGCCGCTGCCGTCGGTGCGCCGGATGATCTGTAGCGGCGAGGCGCTCCCCGCCGACCTGGTCGCCGCCGTCCACGAGCGGATCGGCTGCGAGCTGCACAACCTCTACGGGCCGACCGAGGCGGCCGTCGACGTCACCGCGGTGCGGTGCCTGCCCGGGACGCCGGTCACCATCGGACGGCCGATCGCCAACACGCGTACCTACATCGTCGACGAGAACCTGCGACCGGTCCCCATCGGAGTGCCGGGTGAGCTGCTGCTGGGCGGCGTGCAGTTGGCCCGCGGCTACCTCAGCCGCCCGGAGCTCACGGCACAGCGGTTCGTTCCCGACCCGTTCGCGGCGTCCGGTGGCGGGGGAGGACGGCTGTACCGCACCGGCGACCTCGCGCGTTACCTGCCGGACGGCCGGATCGACTACCTCGGCCGGCTCGACGACCAGGTGAAGATCCGTGGGCACCGGGTCGAACTCGGCGAGATCGAGGCGGTGGCGGCGGAGCACCCGGCAGTGTCCGCGGTCGCCGTGGCGGTGCACGACGGCCAGCTCGTCGGCTACCTCGTCGCCCGGGACACCGACGCCGGCGTCGAGGTGAGCGACGTGGCGTCGTTCCTGCGCGGTCGACTGCCCGAGGCGATGATCCCGAGCCACTGGCAGCTGCTGCCCGCGCTGCCCCTGACCACCAGCGGAAAGACCGACCGGCGCGCGCTGCCGGCCCCGACACCTGGCCGCGCCTGGGCGGCCGGAGCGTACGTCGCCCCCCGCACCGAGGCCGAAGGCGTCGTCACCGAGGCGCTCGCGGCGGCGCTGGGCATCGATCGGATCGGTGTGCACGACCGGTTCTTCGACGTCGGGGGTGACTCGATCCGGGCCATCCGCGCGATCGGCACCCTGCGCCGGGGCGGGCTGAACCTGTCGGTGCAGGACATCTTCACCCACCAGACCGCGGCGCAGCTGGCCACGCTCGCCGACCGGCCGGCGACCGGTGCGGACGAGGCGCCGGTCGGCCGGTTCGAGCAACTCGACCCGGCCGACCGTGACCGGCTCCCCGACGGCCTGGTGGACGCCTACCCGATGGGTCAGGTGCAGGCCGGCATGGTGTACGAGATGCTGGTCAACGGCTCGCACCCGGCATACCAGAACGTCACCAGCTTCGACATCGCCGACGACGGCCCGTTCTCGCTGGCCGCGTTGCAGCAGGCCGCGCAATGGCTGGTCGACCGGCACGAGATCCTGCGCACCACGTTCCACCCGTCCGGCTACACGGAGCCGATGCAACTCGTCCACGCCGAGGCGCGGGTCGAGGTGGGCTTCGACGATCTACGCGAGCTCGCGGAAGCTGAGCAGCAGGACATCCTGGAGCGGTACCGGGAGACGATGAAGCTGGCGATGCTGCCCATCGATCACGCCCCGCAACTGCGCTGGCACGTGCACCGCACCGGGGAGCGGACGTGGGTGCTGACCCACACCGAGTGCCACGCCATCCTGGACGGTTGGAGCCACCACTCCCTCATCGCCGAGCTGCGGGACACCTACCGGGCGATCCGGGACGCGGACCCCGATGCGCTGAAGCCCCCGCCTCCCGGGCGGTACGCCGACTTCGTCAGGTTGGAACGGCGATCGCTGTCGGCCGGGCCGGACGAGCAGTTCTGGCGGAGCCGGGTCGACGAGTACGACCGGATCGCGTTGCCGACGGACACCGCCCCCGCCGGCCACGGCGCGGTGCCGGAGCTGCGGATGTCCTGGCGGCATCTCGAACCGGGGCTGCGTGAGCTGGCCGCGCGGACGCAGACCTCGCTCAAGGCCGTGCTGCACACCGCGCACCTCGCGATGATCGGCGCCATCACCGGCCAGCGGCGGTTCTTCAGTGGTCTGGTCGTCAACGGCCGGCCCGAACTGCTGCGCGGCGACGAGGTGATGGGGATGTACCTCAACACGGTGCCGTTCGCGGTGGATCTGCGTACGCCCCGTTGGCGCGACCTCGTGCGCGCCGTGTTCGCCGAGGAGCTTGCCGTCTGGCCGCACCGGCGCTACCCGATCCCCGCGATGCAGCGTGCCTGGGGCGCCGGTACGCCGCTGATCAGCAGCATCTTCTCCTACCTCGACTTCCACGTGCTCGACGCGCAGGAGGACGTGTTCGGCGCGGTCGTCGACGACAGCCCCAACGAGTTCACCCTGGTCACGTTGACCTTCCCGGGCGAGCTGCGACTGGAGTGCCGGGCCGGCTGGGCGACCCAGGAGCGGCTGACCGCCCTGGGCGAGACCTTCCTCGAACTGCTCACCGCGATGATCGCCGACGGCGGCGCGAACCCGGTCGACCTCAGCTCGACCCCGGCGCACCGGTTCACCGAGCCGCAGCAGGACTGGCCCGCCCTGCCCGAGGCGTGCGTCACCGACCTGTTCACGGCCCAGGCGCAGGCCCGGCCGGACGCCGTCGCACTCGAGTACGGCGATTCGCGCCTGACCTACGGCGAACTCGACGCCCGGGCCAACCAGCTGGCGTGGGCGCTTCGTGAGCACGGTGTGGGCCTGGAAACGCCCGTCGCGGTCTGCATGAACCGCGGGATCGACACGGTGGTCGCGCTGCTCGGCATCCTCAAGGCCGGCGGCTGCTACCTGCCGCTCGACCCCAAGTACCCGGACGGCCGCATCGAGTACCTCCTCGACGATTCCGGCGCCCAGGTTCTGGTGAGCGGGCCGGCCCACGCCCACCGTTTCGTGGCGCGTGCCGGGCTGACCACGCTGAACCTGGACTCCGACTGGTGGTCGGACGGCAGCCGGCCGACCACCGCGCCACAGGTGACCCTGTCACCGGAGAACCTCGCCTACATCACGTACACGTCGGGGTCCACCGGACGTCCGAAGGGCGTGCTGGTCCCGCACCGCGGCGTCGTACGACTGGTGCACGGCCAGGAGTACGCGCGACTGGACGCCGAGCAGGTCATGCTCCAGATCTGCACGCTCGCCTTCGACGCGTCGACGTTCGAAATCTGGGGTGCGCTGTGCAACGGGGCCCGGCTGGTCGTCTCCCCGGAAATGCCGACCGCCGACGGGCTCGACGAACTCCTGCGCCGACACGGGGTGACCGTGCTGTGCCTACCCACCGGCCTCTTCAACACCATGATGGACGTTCGGCCGCAGGCGTTGGCCGGGGTACGGGAAGTGGTGGTCGGTGGCGAGGTGCTGCCGCCGCTGCAGGTGCGCAAGGCGATGGAACACGGCGTGCTGGTCAGCAACGGGTACGGCCCGACCGAGACCACCACGTTCGCCACCGTCCACCCACGGATCCCCCTGCCGGCGCTCACCGACGTCATCCCGATCGGGAAGCCGATCCATCACACCTACGTGCACGTCGTGGACGAGAACCTCGACCCGGTCCCGTTCGGCGTGCCGGGTGAGCTGCTGCTGGGTGGTCCGGGCGTCGCGCGCGGATACCAGAGCCGTCCGGACCTGACCGCCGAACGCTTCGTACCGGACCCGTCCGGGCACGCGCCGGGGAACCGGCTCTACCGCACCGGGGACCTGGTCCGCCAGGATCCGGACGGCACGATCCACTTCATCGGGCGGCGCGACCACCAGGTGAAGATTCGTGGGCACCGCGTCGAGTTGGGCGAGGTGGAGGCCGCGATCGCCGAGCTGCCCACGGTGCGGGCCGCCGCGGCGGCGGCCTACCAGGGCGTGGACGGGGTCAAGCAGCTCGTCGGGTACGTCGTGCTCGACGAGGACGGCCCGGCCGACCCCGCCCGGCTCGGTGACGTGATGCGCAGCCGGGTGCCCGGTTTCCTGGTCCCGACGGCCTGGGTCCGCCTGGACCGGCTCCCGCTGAACAACAACGGAAAGCTCGACCGGGCCGCGCTGCCCCGGCCGGCGGCGACGACGTCGGTACGGGAATACAGCGCGCCGCGTACGCCCACGGAAGTGGCGGTCGCCGAGGTCTGGACCGAGGTCTTCCGCCTGCCCCGGGTCGGCCGTGACGACGACTTCTTCGACCTCGGCGGGCACTCGCTGTTGACCTTGCGGGCGATCGCGATGCTGCGGGACCGGCACGACATCGAGACGACCGTGCGAACCTTCGTCGAGCACCGCACGCTCGCGGCGCTCGCCGCGTCGATCGACGGCGAGCGGCAGCCGGCCACGGCGCTGCTCTGGCTGCGCCGGACCGGCGACCAACCGCCACTGGTGTGCGTGCACCCCGGCGGCGGCAGCGCGCACTGGTACCGGCGGCTGGCCGAGCACCTTGATCCGAATCTGCCGGTGGTCGCCTTCGAGTGGCCGGGCCCTGACCCGTCGACCGGCTCGGTGCCGTCCACCGAGGAGATGGCGACCCGCTACCTCGCGGAGTTGCGGGAGGCGGTCCCGCAGGGGCCGTACCGGATCTTCAGCTGGTGTGGCGGCAGCGGGGTGAGCACCGAGATGGCCAGCCGGCTGATGGCCGAAGGCGAGGAAGTCACCTTCATCCTGCTCGACCCGGGGCAGGACGCGTGGCAGAAGGAGCACCTCTGGTCGGAGTACGCGCTGATCAAGCAGTGTGTGACGAACCTGGAACGGCTCGACGCGGCACCGCCGGACGAGGACACCTCGGTGCTCCGGCAGGAGACGCTGGCGCTGCTCGAACACATCGTGGACGACATCGTCGGCAACGACGGGATCACGCTCCCCGAACGCGGCGCGGGAACGATGTGGCTGCCCGCCGCGCGGATGTGGGAGGAGGTGATGGAGATGGTGCTGTCCTACCGGGACCGCCCGTACGCCGGTCACCTGGACCTGATCGTCAGTGACGAGCTGGCGCAGGGTGAGCACGAGGTCGTCAGCTCCGGCCAGAGCTACGGCGACTACCTCCAACGGTGGCGCGAGCGGACCGCCGGGCTGGGGGTGCACCGGGCGAAGGGTGAGCACTTCTCGGTCATGAAGGAATATGTGGCGGACCTCGCCGGCATCCTGACGGGGCTGATCGACAAGCCGGCCGGGCGACGGTGAACGGTATGTCGATCGCGCCGTCTCCCGCACCGGGCACCACCAGGCGGGCCCTCGCGGCGGTGTACGCCGCCGGCGCCGGGTCCGCCGTCGGGACCCAGATGACGACGCTCGCGCTGCCGTGGCTGGTGCTGGAGAGCACCGGCTCGGCACCGCGGGCGGGTCTGGTCTTCGCCGTGTCGGTGCTTCCCATGGCGGTGCTCGGATTCGCGGGCGGCGAGGTCATCCAACGGTACGGCGCACGCCGAACCATGGTGGTCATCGACTTCGCGCAGTTCGCCGCCATCGGGTCGATACCTGCGCTGGCCGCATTGGGTCTGCTCAGCTTTCCCCTGCTCCTGACGATCGTCGCGGTGATCGGCGTGCTCGGAGTGCCCTACTTCGCCGCGCAACGCGACCTGGCCACCGAACTCGCCGGTCCGGACCCGAAGGCGCTGATGCGGGCGAACAGCGTGCTGGAAGGGTGCTTCAACATCGCCGCGTTGGCCGGCCCGGCCATAGCGGGCGTGCTGATCGCGACGCTCGGCGCGGACAAGGTGCTGTTGTTCGACGCCGTGACCTCGGCGGTGTCGGGTCTGCTGCTGTGGTGGTTCGTGCCGCGCACGCGGCGGACGGAGCCGGCGACGCCGGCACCGCAGGAGCGGCAGACCCCGGACCACGCAGGAGTCCTGGCCGGGGTACGCGCATTGCTCCGGGACGACTTCCTGCGACGGGTGATGGTCACGACCATCAGCTTCGGCTTCCTCATGCGGGTCCTGATGCTCGCGCTGCCGCTGCTGGCGTTCGCCCGCTTCGCCGGCGATGCCAGAGTCGGTGGGCTGCTGCTCTCGGGCTTCGGTGCCGGCGCGATCGCCGGGGCGGCGGTCAGCTATCTGATCGGCAGCCGGTTGTCCCCGACGATGGTCTTCGGGCTGGCCGCCTTTCAGCTCGTCCTGCCCTGGTGGGTGCTGCTGTTCGAGGTGCCGGTGCCGGTCCTGGTCGCCGCGCTCGCGGTGTCCGGCGCGGCGCTTCCGTTGTCCAACGCCCCGTTCTTCAGCATCCTGGCCACCCGGTTCGCGGCCGACATCCGAGCGAAGGTCATCCAGGCGGTCATGACCATCAGCAACATCGCCGGCCCGCTGGGCTTCCTGGCCGGCGGGATGGCGATCGGCCGCTTCGGCGTGACGACGACCCTGCTCTTCCTCGCGGCTCTGTCCACCCTCGCGGCGGTCAACCTGGTGGTGGCGCTGCGGCACTTCGATCCGGTGGCGCCGACCAGCCCGCAGCCCGAGCCCGAGCCCGAGCCGGCGGCAGCTGCTCGGTAGCCCGCTCCGGCGCGCCGCCAGCGGCGGGCCGGAGCGGGTAGCAGCACCCCGCGTGGGTCAGCTCACCCGACATGCGCTGAGAGTGTGATGTCCGGGCCGACGTCGGCCCGGACATCACCGTGTTGAGGGGATCGCCGCGGTCGGTCCCGGAAGCCGACTGCCTGGGCCGTTGCAGTTCGACCTGGTGCGGGCCGTCCACCTCGGCGTGGGCGGCCCACCCGGATGAGCCAGCCGTGCCCGGCGCCCGGCATCCGGCACCCGGCGTTCCGGCATCCGGCACCCGGCGCCCGTGTCTCGTGCCCGTGGCCCACACCCAGTGCCCGCGTCCGGGCTGACTGCGGCGAGGGCGACCCACCCGGTGACGAAACGTCAGCTACGCACTGATGGGCGCGGTTGCCAATTCGCAACCGCGCCCATCAGGTGGCCGGTGGGGTGCGGGCCGGGGCCCGCGACCTGTCGGGTCGACGTCCTCAGGCCAGCGTCGACGGCGTTTCCGTCTCGATCGCCGCGACGGCCAGCAGCCGACCACTGGCCGAGTCGCGCAGTTCCAGGTCGGCGATCTCGGAGAGCGGGTCGGCGACGTTCTGCCACCGCCGGGCGGTGACGGTGAAGAGCGAGCCCAGGTCGGCGTTGCCGAAGAAACCCACCTTCTGATCGATCACCCGCCGCTGGAGGAACTGCCGCTCGGTGCGGCCGAGCCCACGCCACAGACGCAACAGCGCCGTGTCGAAGATCGAGAAGTACGAGGCGAAGTAGACCAGCCCGGCGCCGTTGATGTCCCGGACGGCGTCCAGTGCGTACTCGAAGGACAGCTCGTCCCCGGCGACCGCGAATCCCGGCGGCGCCGGGGTGAGGAAGCTGCCCGCACCGCGGGCGCGACCGACGAGCGTACGCGGTGAGAACTGGTTGGGAAGTCGTGGCAGGTCGGCGTTGTCGAAGCCGTGGGGAACGGTTTCGGACAGCACTCGGTTGCTGCCCGGATTGCCGCGCGCGATCCACCGGTTGAGCGTCTCCGCGTACATGCACTCCGGGTCCGGCGTCTCGTAGACCTCCGCCGGATCGAGGAACGCGGTGCCGAGGCCGGAGCCGGCGGGAGCGAGCCGATGCAACGTCAGCACCGAGCCACCGCCGAACTGGAAGACCCTCGACGTCACCTCAAGCTCGTCACCGAAGGCCAGGCCGTGCGGATGAACGACCTTCCCGCCCCGCACCCGGTAGTAGTAGAACGAGAGGTAGGTCGGTTCGCCTTCGGCGGTGCGGGCGGCGTGCACGTTGGTGCGGCAGGTCTCGGCCACCGATTCCCACGTCCAGTCGCCGATCCGCCCGAAGATCAGAGAGCCGCCGCTGCACATTCCCGGCGCGACGATCACCTTCCGGTGAAGGGCTGTGTTCTCGGGCATCATCTCAGCGCTCCAGTCGTGAGTAGTTCCGGTGCGTTGCGGACGCGCCATCGGTGTACCGTCGCGAGGAACGCGTCGTTGTCCGAGGGCGAACCGAGCGATACGCGGACGCCCTCCCCGTCGAAGACCCGCAGCTCGATTCCGGCCCGGGCACACCAACTACCGAACGGGCCCGCGTTCTCGCCGAGCCCGAGCCACAGGAAGTTCGCCTGGCTGGCCGGGACCGCGAAGCCGTCGGCCAGCAGAGCAGCCCGCACCCGGGTGCGCTCGGCGATCGTCTGCCGGACCCGCGTCAGGAGCACGTCCTCAAGGGCGAGGGCGGCGACCGCCGCGTGCTGGGCTGGCGCGCTCACCGCAAAGGGCAGCGTCATCTCGCGCAGCGACGCCACGATGCGCGCCGCGCCGATGAGATAGCCGACCCGGAGCCCCGCCAGGCCGTACGCCTTCGAGAACGTGCGCAGGACCACCAGGTTGGGATACCTGTCGCACAGCGCGAGTCCACCGGCGCCCATCGGCTCGTCGACGTACTCGAAGTACGCCTCGTCGAGGGCGACCAGGCAGGTCGGCGGGACGCGATCGAGGAACGCGCGCAGCCGGTCCAGGCCGAGCAGCGTACCCGTGGGGTTGTTGGGGTTGCAGATGACGACCAGCCGGGTCGTGGCGGTGATGCGATCGGCCATGGCGGCGAGGTCGTGCACGTCGTCGGCGAGTGGCACCCGCTCCGACTGGATCCCCAGATGACCGGCGAGGATCGGGTAGTACTCGAAGGAACGCCAGGCGTAGACGGCCGTCGCACCCGGCCCGGCGAGCTGGAAAACCGCCTGGAGCAACGCACAGGATCCGGCGCCGATCGCCACCCGGTCCGGTGCGACACCGTGCCGCCGGGCGAGCGCCGCGGTCAGGTCGGTGCAGGCCGGGTCGGGATAGCGGTTGACGTCCCGGCTGCTCGCCGCGACCGCGGCGACGATGTCCGGTAACGGGCCGTGCGGTGACTCGTTGCGCGACAGGGCCCGGGTGACGGTACGGGACGCTCCGGCGGTCGGCCCCGCGGCCTCACGCACGACAGCGCTCCGCGACCAGCTCGGCGATGTCACCGACCGTCGCGAGTTCCAGCAGTTCGTAGTCGGAAACGTGGACGTCCAACCGCTTGCTGAGCAGATCCGACAGCTCGACCACGGCGAGGGAGTCGAGGCCGACCTCGACGCGATCGGCCGTGGCCACGACATCCTCGGTCCGCATCTGCAGATCCTCGACCAGGATGGTCTTGAGTTGGTCAAACATGGCTTGCCGTCCGTTCACGCTGACCCGTGGACCCGGCACGCAACGCGAGCGCCACGTCCTCGATGAGGTCCTCCTGCCCGGCCACCGCCTGTAGGCGGCCCAGTTCGAAGAAGACGTCGCGGGGGTCGACGCCCTCCCGGGCGGCGACGTCCAACACCCGGTTCTTGAACCCGGAGAAGACTCCGGCGAGACCACTCACCACACCGATCGAGTCGATGGTGGGCGGCGCGGGCATCAGCTCCCGTGCGGCGATGTCCGCCGCGTCCAGCAGCCGATAGAGATCGATCCCGGTGTCGTAGCCCAGCCGTTCGAGCACGGGCACGAGAACTTCCAGCTGGGTGTTGCCGGCCCCCGCGCCGAACCCCCGGGCGCAGGCATCCAGGATCTTGGCACCCGCCTCGGCGGCGGCGATGGAGTTCGCCACCGCCATACCGAGGTTGTTGTGCCCGTGGAAGATCACCGGCACGCTGACGGCGGACCGGATGGCCGCGATCCGCGTGCTCACGTCCTGCGGCAGGTAGTGGCCGGAGGAATCGAGGATGCCGACGCCTGTCGCACCGAACTCGACGAGCCGCGCACACTCCTCGGCCAGGCGCTCGGGACTGGCCATATGACTCATCAGCAGCACGCCGTGTGCGTCGACGCCCGCGTCGCGCAGCAGCCCGAGGTGCCGTTCGGCCAGATCGCCCTCGGTGCAGTGGGTGCCGATGCGGACCAGGTCGACGTCGTACGAGACGGCCAGCCGGATGCTCTCGGTAGTGCCCCAGCCCGGCAGCATGAAGACGCCGAGCTTGCTGGTGGTCAACGCGTCCCGGACCACCGACAGCATCGCCTCGTCGCTGAGCAGGGCTCGGCCGGCTTGCAGGGACGAGGCGCCCAGGCCGTTGCCGTGCCCCACCTCGACGACGGGTACCCGGGCGGCGTCGGCGGCGGCGGCGTACGCCCGGAGTTGATCCCGCCCGAGCTGGTGGCGGACGGCGTGGTGCCCGTCGCGCAGCGTCGGGTCGTGGATCAGGATCGGTTGTCTCGGCGAATTTTCCGCAGCTTGCTGGCTCATGACACGACCTCCATGGCCTCGATCGGTCGGCGTTCCACCGCACAACGCTCGGCGACCCGGATCGCAGCCGAGTTGATGATGTCGAGGTTGCCCGCGTAGGCGGGAATCTGGTCGCCTGCGGAGGTCACCTCCACGGCGATGAACGCCTTGTTGTCGTTCACGATGCAACTCGTCACGGTGTAGCCGGTGGCGAAGGCACGGACGTCGGCGGCGGCGGACGCCACGAGCGGGTGCACCGACTCGTGGGTCAGCCCCTCGCCGATCAGCGACATGGCCACCCTGAAGGTCGCCGGAGGACGAGCCGGGCTGACGTTGAGGATGGCCTTCACGTCCCCCACACCGGTGAACTCGCGGAGCGCGTCCTGAGTGGTCTCGACGTACTCGTCGAGGTTGAGCCTGGTCCCGCGACCGACGCTGAGCGTCGCCGCGGTCGCGACCACCTCCACGTAGTCGATGCGGTGGGCTCGGGTGATCGCTCGTACGATCGGCACCGATGCCTGCCCACCGCAGCTCACCATGTTCAGGTCGCGGTGCGCGGCGGCCTCCGCGCCGTTGACGGTGGGGACGACCATCCGCCCTATCCGGCTGGGTGTGAGGTCGATCAGCAGCGTGCCGAGCGGTGTCAGCGTCTCCGCGTGCTCGGCGTGCGAGCCGGCGTTGGTGGCGTCGAAGACCACGTCGAGCGGTTCGTCGAGGTCGGCAAGGGACGACAGGCCCCGGCTGGCGACCGGCAGCCCCAGCCGAGCGGCCCGCTTGAGGCCCGGGCTGTCGGCCGTCCGGCCGGCGACGAGGCGAAGGTCCAGTGCGGCGGACCGCTCGACTTTCACCGCCAGGTCGACGCCGATGAGCCCGGCGCCGAGCACCCCAACTGACAGCCGTCGTTCTGAATTCATCGAGGGGATCGCCTTCCTACCCGCGTCGGGGCTACGTGTTCGTGACGTGCAGAGTGACCGAGCCCAGGTGATCGAATTCGGCGGTGTAGGTGTCACCGGGGCTCAACGGGACTGCGGCGTGCAGGGCACCGGTCATGATCAACTGGCCGGCCTCCAGCGTGACGCCACTCTCGCCCAGCAGGTTCGCCAGCAGCGCCACCACCGCCACCGGGTCGCCGAGGGCGTCGGCGCCCTGACCGGACGCGACCAACTCCCCGTTGCGGCGGAAGGCCATTCGCACGCGCCGGTAGTCCAGCTCCGCGCTGGCCGGGATCGAACGTCCCAGCACTGCCGCGCCGTTCGAGGCGAGGTCGGCGATGGTGTCGCCCAGCCGGATGCGCCAATCCGTGATCCGGGAGTCGACGATCTCAAGACCCGCGATGACCTCGCCGATCGCCGCGTGGGCCTGCTCCACGGTGACGCCGGGACCGGTCAACGGCCTCGCCAGCCGAAAGACGATCTCGGCTTCCACCTTCGGCGAGATGAACTCGCCGCGGGCGAAGCTCGCACCGTCCGCGCGGACGGTCGAGGCGAACACCGGGCCGTAGTCCGGGGCGTGGACTCCGAACATCTCCTGCATCGAGGCGGAGGTGAGCCCGGCCTTGTAGCCGATCACCCGTTCGCCGTCAGCGATCAGTAGTTCGGTCAACCGGCGCTGGACGGCGTATCCGCCGGCCGCGTCGAGCGTGGGGCAGGCATCGGTGAACGGAGCGATCGGCACGCGGTTGCTCCGCGCCTCGTACAGAGCCATGGCCATGCGCTCGGCGTCGTGCTCCGCGAGGGCCGCTGCTCCGCCGTTGCGGCTCATCGCGTGGCCACGAAGAGGCGGCTGCCGGGCATCCCCAGGGCGGTGCTGGTCACCTCGGAGAAACCGGCCTGCCGGAAGAGTTCGCACCACCGGTCCTCGGTCGGCAGCCGCACGTCCATCGAGCTCTCGTGCAGGTAGCTGAACAGGGCGCTGAAGGCGCGCTCGCCCGGCCTGTCCACGTACGGCACCGCGTCGGTGACCACCAGGCAGCCGCCGTCGGCGAGATGCTCGCGGCAGGCCCGCAGGACACCCGCGAAGACCTCGGGATGCTGAGCGACATCGTGCATGACGAAGCCGGCATGGATGATGTCCGCGCCGTCGAGTGGGGCGGGGTCGTCGACGAGCGTCTCGACGGACCGGTTGACCACCGTGAGCCGGTCGTCCACCTGGGCGTGGCGACCGGCGCGTTCGGCCTCCTCGCACGCCCCCGCGCTGAGGTCCAGGGCCACGCCGGTGCTGGTGGGCAGCTCGGTCAGCAGCCGGATCAGCAGCGCGCCCGCGCCGGAGCCGAGATCCACGATGTGTCGGGGCTTGCGGCTGATGATCTCGGACAACACCCCGGGATAGAAACCGCGCGAGCCGATCCAGCGGGACGACACCGCCACCCGTCGACCGTCGCGCTGGTGCTGGCGGCCGGCCGCTTCCGGCTCACGCAGAAACCGCTCCGCGTGATCGATGTACGGCCGGTTCGCGCTGAGCGACCAGGAGAGGTAGCCCGCCTCGTACCGCCGGTCCGCGAGCTCCGTGCAGGGCGTGAACGGCCCGGTCTCGGCGTCGCGCTCCAGCAGCCCGGCGGCGGACATGGCGCGCAGCAAGAGGGCAGCACGATCTTCGGGAACGCCCGTCGCGGTCGTTGCCTCGGCCAGCGTGAATGGGGTTCCGCGATCGAGTAGCGGCGAAAGCCCTACATTCTCGGCGATCTCCAAGAGAGTGGCGTTCGCCGCGAGGTCTGCGGCGATGTCACTGACGTCAGAACTAATCACTTGTTCACCCACATCCTGCTGATCCGACGATTTTTCGGCACCGAACCTTGCTCTTTCCGATCCGTGTCCATCCAGGTAGAGGGCGGGCGGCCTTCATCAACCGCTCTCACCGCAACGGCGGAAATCGACGTTCTCGGCACGGATCCACAACGGTTGTAAATGTGCCACGGAAACACGGACCGCCTGCAGAGAAGAATCGGCAGACATGCGGGAAGGCTGCCGCCCCGGGTCGGCCCGCCGATGTAGCCGGCGTCGCGTTGCGGGCAGGACGACCGGCGCTGGCGCGACGATGGCGAGTCGATGCTCCGCTATCAGGCTGTGCCGGCGGCCGACAGCGAGTCGACAGCGAGTCGACAGCGACCAGTTAGTTCGTCGCGGAACCATCCGGCCAGGACATTCCGACGCCACGCCACGCCCCGGCGTGACGAAGAAGGAGGCGTGATGGGCGAACCGATGTGGGTCAACGTCATGGCGACCGACCCCGTGCTGGAAGCGGGCGTGACGAGCGCGATGCTCGGGTGCCCGGACATCGCTGTGGTGACGACGCGGGAGAAGGCGGCGGTCACGGTCCTGGTGGTCGACCAGCTGGGCCAGGACGCGCTGGATACGGTGCGGGCCGTCCGCGCCGGTGCGGACCGGCCCGAGGTGGTGCTCGTCGTGCCCGAGGTGGAGCCGGCTGACGCGCTGCGAGCCATCGCGGCGGGTGCCCGCGGCCTGCTTCGGCGCCGGGAGGCGACCGCGGAGCGGCTCACCCGCACCGTGCTGGCCGCCGGTGAGGGGGACTGCACGGTTTCGCCGGACATGCTCGACCGGTTGCTCGCCGCGCCGGCCGCTCCGGCCGGCACCCTGGCGTCGAACATCAGCGACCGCGAGCGTGCGGTGCTGCGGCTGATCGCCGAGGGCCGGGAGACCGGTGAGATCGCCAAGGAGCTGTGCTACTCGACGCGCACCGTGACCAGTGTCGTGCACGACATCACCCGACGATTCCGGCTGCGCAACCGGGCCCACGCGGTGGCCTTCGCCCTGCGGGCCGGAATGTTGTGAACGGCGAACAGGAGAAGAACATGATGGCCTTGACCGCACACGTGGTGGCCCCGAACGCGACCATCCGGGCCGAGGTGCTGGCCGCGCTGCGGCGTGCCGGTGTCACACCCGTGCCCGACCCGCACGAATCACCGGACACCGTCATCGTCACGGCGGTCGACACGGTGCACGAGGCGCTGACGGCGTGCCCGTCGCGGCCCACGACACAGCGGACGCTGCTGGTCGCGGACCGCTTCTCACCGACGGACGTGGTACGCGTACTGCGTTCGGGGACCCTGGTGATGCTCCGCTTCGCCGACGTCACACCGAGCCGACTGGCCGCCGCCGTGCGGGCCGCCCGGGACGGGGAGGTCCGGTTGCCGCACGAGGTGCTGGTCGGGGTGCTCGGTGGCAGCGGCACGCCGAGCCAGGCCGAAACGTCCCGCGCGGCCGGCCGGTCGCCGCTGACGCCCCGTCAGACGAGGGTGCTCGCGTTGATGGCCGAGGGCCAGGACAACGCGATGATCGCCCGGTCGTTGCTGTGTTCCAACCACACCGTGAAGAACGTCATCTACGACATGATGGCGCGGTTGCAGGTCCGCAACCGCGCCCACGCCGTGGCCTGTGGGGTAGCGACCGGGTTGATCTGAGCCCCCCTCGTCCGCGGCTGCACACCGGCGTGCAGCCGCGGACGTGTCATTCAGGTGCGGCCACCGGCCGGCACCCGGTCACCGATGACCCGCAACAGATCGGCCGGCTCGGTCGAATAGCTCAATCCGGACCCGGGCAACTGCACCAGATCGGTGTCTCCGTACGCCGACCAGCCGGCCATCACCTCCGCCTCGATGCCCTGGTCCAGCCACCGGATCGCGGTCAGCGGACAGCGCAGCGGCGCCGGACGGGGCACCTGATAGGCCCGCAACGCGGTCAGTTCGGCCCGGAGCGCCCGTACGCCGGCCGCGACGATCGACGGCAGCGGAATGGTGCCCATGGCCACTGCGGTCGCCAGCACCCGTTCGGTCAGTTCGTCGTCGGTCGGTTCGGTGTGCGCCTCGCCGGCATAGCGGCGGAGGTACTGGGGTGCGGGACAGCCCGACACGAACAGGCGCAGCGGTGCCGGCGCGCCCCGCCGGTCCAGCTCGACCGCGACCTGGTAGCCGAGCAGCGCGGCACCCTCGTGGCCGAACAACGCGAACTTCTCGACCCCTAGGCGCTTGAGGTCCGCCACGAGCTCCGCGGCCCGCTCCGGCAGTCCTGGCGGAGGCTGGGCCGCAGACCGCGTGGCCGGTGCGTCGCCGCCCGGGTCGCCCACGACGGGCGGGCGGACGACGCACCAGGGGCCGACGGTGTCGGGCCACCGGTCGAACTGGAAGTCGCCGTTACCGGCGCTGGGTATGCAGATCAGCGCTGCGGTGCCGACATGCGGAGCGGTCCGCTGGTCCAACCATGAGGCCATGAGGAGGGTCGCCTTCGTTGACGGAGAGTAGGCAATTCTTGCTCAACCGTCGTCCCGGGCACCTCCACACCGCTATCGCCGATCGGGTAGGCAGCGGCCGGCGAGGAAAGCGTCGTGATGGGGAGCCGAAAACGGCCGGCCATAGCTTCGTTTCTGTCGGCGGCAGCCGGCACAAGAGCCGAAGCAGACAAGGGGTATCGAGTTGTTGGTTTCAAAGGTTTCCGGTCCGCGCCCGATCGTCTCGTCGCCCACCTCGGTGGTCGCTGTCGCCGGTGACACGCCGTGGGGATGATCAGTCTCTCCCGGGCCGGCCGACGGAGGGCCGCCGCAGCGGTGTCCCTCCGTCGGTCAGGTGCCACCTTCCTCACGCAGCCGGAAATGGTTCGGCCATCGCCACGGCTATCTTTCGTGGTCCGGTGAACGGCTCACGGGCGTGAGCCGCGAGCATGTTGTCGACGATCAGTACGTCGTCGCGCTCCCAGTCGAAGCGGCGCTGGGCGGCTCGGTAACAGTCGCGCAGGTGCGCCACGACCTCATCGGGGATTCGCCCGCCGTCGCCGTAGTACGTGTTGGTGGGCAGGTCCGCCTCGTCGAACATCTCCCGCAGGCCCTCGCAGTCCTCCTCGGGCAGCGTGGTCACGTGGAAGAACGTGAGGTGGTTGAACCAGACGGTCTCGCCAGTCACCGGGTGCTGGTGCACCGCCCGGCGGCGGGCCGTCGTACGCAGGCCGTTGGTCCCGACCCACTGGACCTCCACACCGCTACGCGCGCAGTAGCGCTCCACCTCGGCCCGGTCGGTGGTGTTGAACGCCTGCTGCCATGGCACCCCGAAGCCCTCGGTGAAGTTGCGTACCACGGTCCAGCCGCGCCGGGTGAACTCCTCAAGCACGCTCGGATCGATCGACCGTAGGATCCGGCGGGTGTCGGCCAGCGGCGTGGCGCCCTGCGTGTCGGGCGGCGTGATGCAGTAGAAGAACAGCGTCAGCGGCCAGGTCGCCTGGTACGAGTTCTCGTTGTGCAGGAAGATTTCTTCGGTCGGTGGGTAGTCCGTCGAGGTGTAGACCTGGCCCTCGATGGTGCTACGCGGCGACGACCGCTCGGCGTAGGACAGCGGCGCACCGGACACCGCCCGGACGACCCGTTCGAACCCGCTGACGCTGCCGATGTCGAAGCCACGTAGCAGGACCGCGCCGTTGGTGCGCAGCTGCCGACGGACCGATTCCCGCATCTCGGCGATCTGACTCTCGGCCGGTACGCCACTGCTGGGCGCGGTCAGCACGGCGGGCAGTGTCGACTCGTCGCTCGATACCGCGGGTGTGAGGCGTACGGGCGTGATGTTGCTGGTGGTCACCGTCGGCTCCCTTCATTGCATCTGGTGGTCGGGTCGGATCAGCAGGGCCCGGGGTCGCCGGTCCCGACGGTTCGGCCGGATCCCTGGGAGCACACGTCGCGCCAGGCGGCCGGGTCGTCGGGGTTGTCCGGAACGCGTTCGCAGATGACGTAGTGCCGTGGTGTCATCGCCGTCGGATACGCCTTCACCGCTGCCAGACAGGCGGCGTGGGCCTGTTCGGGGGTGCGGATGGCCTCGGTCCGCGCCAGGTGAGCGACCAACGGCAGGCCGTCCACCTCCGCGAAGATCCGGGCACCTGTCGACGGCAGGTTGTCGTCGAGCAACCGTTGCACCTCGGCCACCTCGATCCAGCAACCGTCCACGAGCCGCCAGCCGGGGCCCCGCTGCACCGGGCTGAGCGGAATCGAGTCGCGGATCCCCCGGGCGCCGAGGTCAGCGGATCCGGCCGCGATCAACAGGTTCTCGACCGCCAGGAGCAGCGATTCGACCTCGTCGTCGGGGATGCGGCCGGTGTCACTGCTCCAGCAGCCGAGACGCAACTGCCCGTCGGTGCCGTAGAGGTCGAAGCGGATCAGCGTGGTCCCGGCGGGCATCGGCTGCCGCCGCAGCTGCGTCGTGCGTCGCGCGGCGACCAGCTCATCCGGCGTGGGTACCGGTGCCGTGGCCCGGCCGGCGGCCCGACCGGACTCGATGACAAGGTTGTTGAACAGGGGTTCGCAATCGAACACGACGCCACGCTCGTGCTCGATCCGGCGGGCGATGGCACTCTGCCGGTCCACGTCGTAACGGCCGTGTCGGCTCGCGTCGACCACAGCGGCCCACGCCTGCCGTACCAGCCGGTCGAAGGTGGTGTCACTGACCGTGAGCGTGATCGACGCGAGCTGCGCGAGGCTGCCGACGTGTTGCCGAAGGTGCGGCTCGAAGCGATTGGCGGACAGGGTGGGGAGCACGAGTTCCCGGACGCCGGTCCGGTGCGAGAGCACCGCGCCGATCGCCGCCAGCACGACGCTGGCGCGACTCGTCCTGGTGCGCGCCGTCACCGCCCGCAACGCCATCCCGGCTGCGGTGGAGGTCATCTCGACGGAGACCGACCCGGTGCCGGCGGCGACCCGCGGGACCGGGTACAGGCACTGCGGCATGCGGGAGAACCGGTCTTTCCAGTAGCTGAGAACCGTTTCCTCGTGCCGCAGGGCCTTGGGCGTACGTTCCAGGGCGGCCAGGTCCAACGGCTGGATCGGTGGTCCGCCGGCCGGTCGTGCACCGCGGTCACGGATCAGGTCGGCGAATTCCCGCTTGATGATCTCCATGGCCTGATAGTCGACCGCGAGATGCGAGCAGCCGATCACCGCGGCCTGCACCACCTCGGCGGAGCTGGTGGACGCGTCACCGGAGGACACCGCGAGGGCGACCCGGACCGGCAGTTCGCCGATGCGGTACGCGCCCGCGGCGCGCAACCGCCGGGTAAGGTCCCGGGCCAGGCTGGCCCGGTCGACGAGCTGTGGGTCAGCGGCCTCGATCGCGTAAACCTCCACGACAAGCTCGCCGGTGGCCTGCACGAACTGCTGTGGCTCGGCGCCGTCCAGGTAGGTCGTACGGAGTCCTTCGTGCCGTTCGATCAGGACCGCGAGTGCCTGGGCGACGTCATCGACCACGGTCGCGGCCGGAACGTCGAGTTCCCCCGCGACGGCCGCGAAGAACTGCTCCGACTCACGACGCAGCCACTGCAGGATGTTGTACTGGCCGATGTTGAGGGGCCCCTCGGCCGACCGTGTTCCACTGAACCGCACGGTCACCGACGGCCGCGGGACCAGGGTCACCGATCGAGCCCGACGCCGGGGCGCGCGGGTTCCGGTTGCCTGGTGGGTCCGCGTCGTCCGGATGCTCGGCGCGGCACTGTAGATGTGCCCTGGTGAGACCATGTGCGCAACGCTATTGAGCGCTCCGCGCCGCGCAGTAGAGAAGGACCGGCAGCGACTCGGGGTCGGGTCGTGTGCGTTGTTCTGCCGGTTGTTCTCTGCGTATGCCGACCCGGGCGGGCCATCATCGACCTGCGTCCATCACGTGTGCGCCGGCCAGGTCTGCCGGGTGGGTCTGCGTCTCCTCCACCTCGGCCGGCTCGTCCGGCAGGTCGCCGACCGCCGGGTGGATGACGACGTACTCGATTGTGGGAGGCTCGAATGAGCGTATCGATCCGTCAGCGGATCACCGATATCGCGGAGATGTCAGCCGATCGGCCTGCGGTCGTCGGCTTCGACGAGAACTCCGTCGAGCAGGTACTGACGTGGCGGGAGTTGGCCGAGCGGAGCGGCCGGCGGGCGGACGCACTTGTGGACGCCGCCGCTCGGGGGACCGGTCCGGGCGTGGTCGCGATCGAGGCGAACAACACGATCCAGTCGGTGGTCGACATCGTGGCCGTCCTCTCCGCGGAACTGCCACTGCTGCCGCTGAACCCGGCCTCGCCCGTACCTGAGCGGGAGAAGCTGCTCAACTTCATCGGCCAGACGTACGGACGGGCCGAGCTCATCGCCGCAGAGGCCGACGCCGAGGCCGGCGCGGGACGACCGGCGCGGTCGCCGGCGGCGATGGCCAGCCGAATCGCCTACCTGCTGCCCACCGGCGGCAGTTCCGGCCGGCCGAAGATCGCGATTCGGCCCGGACCACTCGGCTACGATCCGCACCAGGTGCCGTTGCCCCTGCGCCGTCGCGCCGGCTGGCGCGCCGGTCAGCGGCAGCTGATTCTCGGCCCGCTGCACCACGCGGCCCCGTTCACCACGCTGCTGGACGGGCTCCTCGACGGCAACACCACAATTCTGCCGCCGTACTTCCTGCCGGCCTGGACGGTGGAGCTGGTCGAGCGCTACGCGGTGGAATGGATCCAGCTCACCCCGGCACACATGCGCACCATCCTGATGCTTCTCGAGCCCGATCCGGCGTCCTTCGCCAGCGTGCGTACGGTGATGCACACGGCCGCGTCGTGCGACTCGTTCACCAAGAAGCGGTGGATCGAGCTGGTCGGGCCGCAACACCTGTACGAGGTGTACAGCTCGACCGAGAACGTCGGCGGCACCCTGGTGCGTGGGGACGAATGGCAACAACGGCCGGGCACGGTGGGCCGGGGGTTCTTCACGAAGATCAGCATCAGGGACGACGCCGGGAACCGGCTGGGCCCGGGACAGACCGGCAAGGTGTTCATGCGCGCCGGTCGGGTGTCCAAAGGAGACGCCTACCTGGGCAGCCAGGTGCTGGAAACGACGGCCGACGGTTTCGCCAGCGTCGGCGACTTCGGATGGCTCGACGAGGACGGCTATCTGTTCCTCGCCCCCCGTCGGCACGACGTGATCAACGTGGGCGGTGAGAAGGTCTACCCGAACGAGGTCGAGGCGCAGTTGCTGGAGCACCCCGCGGTGCTGGACGCCGTGGTGGTGGCGGCCGAGGACGAGGTGCTGGGCGCTACGGTCGGCGCCTACGTCGTCTGCCGGCCGGGAGCCTCGGTCAGTACCGGTGAGCTGATGGCGCACTGCCGGGCTGGTCTGGTCAACTACAAGGTGCCGACGCGGGTCACGTTCGTCGATCAGGTGCCGCGTTCGGCGGCCGGGAAGCTCGAACGTTGGCGGCTGGCCGGCCAGCGGGGCTGATCGCGGTCAGGTTCTCATCTCGCCGGCCGGCTCGTTCTTGTTGCTCTGCGTGGTCAGCCGGCCGGCGGCCCGACGCAGCGCGCCCAGCTCGTCGATGGAGCGTGAGTGCCACGGATTGTTCTCCTGCATCGCGAACGCGTTCGCGGCCTGCACGAAGAAGTGTTCGGCGGTGTCGAACTCACTCCGGCCCAGGTACACCCGGCCGAGGCCGAACAGGGCGTGGGCATGGACATTCCGCTCCTGCGTCATCCGGCAGATCTCGACCGCCTCGCTGAAGTGGATCTCGGCGGCGGTGAACTCGTTCTGCTCCAACATGGCCCCGCCGAGACCGATCAGGGCGTAGGACTGGCCGATCCGGTCGTCCTGCGCCCGAGCGAGGTCCAGAGCCGACTGGAAGACGGCCTTCGCGGCCAGCGACTGCTTCGAGTCGGCAAACACCTCACCGAGCCGGTACAACGCCTGGGCCTGTAGGCGCCGGTTACCCAGCTGTTCACCCAGTGCGAGTGACTCCTTCGCCAGGATCTCGGCGCGCTCCGGGGCTGCGAGATCCAGGTGGCTACGCGCGAGTCCACTCAGTACGTGGGCCTGTGCGCCCAGGTCGCCGACTGCCCGGAACTTCTCCAGCGCCTGCTCGTAACGCAGCACCGCACTGTCGGGTCGACCCTGGATTCGGTCCAGGTGCGCAAGGTTGCGCAGCGTCAATGCCGCTCCGGCCTGATCGCCGACCGCGTCGAACAAGCTCATCGCGTGCAGCAGGTTCTCGCCGTCGTCCTCGGCGTGTTGGGCCACGCCGAGCGAGCCGAGCGACGCCAACACGGCAGCCTCACCCCGGCGATTGCCGGCCCTGCTGGTGGCCTCCAGCGCGATGTTGTGGGTCGTACGCCATTCGGCGAACAGGCCGCGCCGTTCATACAGGGCAACCGATACAGTGGCCAACTCCCAGCACAGTTCGTCCAGCCCCAGCTCTGCCGCCTGGCGGATCGCCACCTCCAGCGTGATGCGCTCCTCGTCGAACCAGGCGGTGGGATCGCCGAGGAAGCGGTCGAACTCGGCACGCGCGCTGGCCCATCGGGGTGCCGTGCCGTGCAGAACCGCGAACCGCCCCCCGTAGATCCGATGATGAGCCTCCTCGGCGAAGGCGAGCAGGGCACCGAGCGATCGGGTGACCGCCGCTATGCAGGTCTCCCGGTCGTCCTGCGTCAGCCGGTGCTCGCTGGCGAACACCCGCACCAGCTCGTGGAATCGGTAGCGGGGTTGCTTGGTGAGCGCGGAAAGCTGGGCCTCCAGCAGCCGGACGTCGACGAGCTCGTCGAGGAGCGCCGTGGCCTGTCTCGAATCGCAGTCCAGCAGGGCCGCCGCGGTCCAGGCGCTGAACTCGTGTAGCTCCAACGCGCTGAGCAACCAGAACAGGGTCTGCGCCGGCACGGTGAGGGAGTCGTACACGTCAGCGAGCAGCGAGCGGACCGCGACGTCACCGTGGGAGAGTTCGTCCAGCCGAGATCGTTCGTCGCGCAACCGGTCCAGCAGGGTGCCAACGGCCCAGTGCGGGTGCGCAGCCAGTCGGACCCCGGCGATCCGCACGGCCAGGGGCAGACCACCGCACATCTCGGTCAGCTCCGCAGCAGCCTCGGGCGCCGCGGCGACCCGCTGCTCCCCGCAGATCTGGCCGAGCAGGGTGAGGCTCTCCTCGGCCGACATCATGTCCACGTCGACGGCCCGGGCGCCCGGGATGCCGGCGAGCCGGCGGCGACTGGTGATCAGCACCGCCGGGCCTGGCACGCCGGGGAGCAGGTCGGCGATCTGGTCCTCGTTGCCCACATCGTCCAGCACGATCAACAGCCGCCGCGTCGCGAGCTGGCTCCGTAGCAGGTTGATCCGCTGGCCGGGTGCGACCGGGATCGCCGCCGGGGCGACGCCGAGTCCGTGCAGGAGGTCGCTGAGTACGGCTTCGGTCGAGCGTGGCTGCGTGGTGCTCCCGTAGAGGCAGGCGTAGAGGCTGCCGTTGACGAACTTGGCGCGTAACAGATGGGCCACGTGCAGGGCCAGCGAGGTTTTTCCGCAGCCCGGCGCGCCGGTGATGACCGCGATCGGCACCTGCTTGGTGTCCTCGCTGGTCAGCGTGGCGGTCAGGGTTTCGATAAGCGCCGCGTGGCCGACGAAGTCCGGCAGATCTGCGGGCAACTCCTGCGGACGGTGCACGCTCGTGGCGGCCTCGGTTCGGCTGTCGTCCACTTCGCCGCTGATGCTGCTGTCCTGGCTGAGGATCGCGCGTTCCAGCTTGCGCAGGTACTGGCTCGGCTCGATGCCGAGCTCGCCCACCAGGTTGGTGCGGGCCGTACGGTACGTCGCCAGCGCTTCTGCCTGCCGTCCGGACCGATACAGCGCGAGCATCCGGAATCCCCACAGGCGCTCTCGCAGTGGGTACTCCGTGGTCAACGCGACCAGTTCCTCGACCAACTCCCGATGACCGCCCAGGCCAAGACGGATCTCGGCGCGGTCCTCCAGCGCCATGATCCGCCGTTCCTCCAGACGGTGGGAGACAACTTCGGCGGCCCGGCCCGGCACTCCGCCCAAGGCCGGTCCGGACCAGATGTCGATCGCGCGGTCCAGGTGCGTAAGCGCCTCGTCCAGCCGACCTTTGGCTGCGGCGGACCGGCCCCGGGCGAGAGCGTCGTCGAACATGAGGTAGTCGAGCTGCTGACGGGCCACCCGGATGGAGTACCCGAGTGGGCTGGTGTCGATGATCTCCGGACTGCCGAGAGCCCGGCGCAACGCGGAGATGCAGATCTGGATCTGACCACGCGCGCTGGGCGGCGGGGAATCGTCCCAAACTGCGCCGATCAGCTTTTCCACGGTCACGACATGGTTGGCGGCCATCAGCAAATTGGCCAGCACTATGCGCTGCCGCGGGGAGGTTATCGGCACGGGGGAACCATCGACCACGGCTTCCAATGTTCCGAGAACCCGGAACTCGACTCGCACCATGTCGGCCAGCATACGGTATCACGGAACGACGATCATCAATCACGTTTGTTCCGGAAGTCGTTCAGGCGCCAACCGGGCGTACTCGAGCGGGCCGCGGAGCAGGGATACCGCGAGTAACCTCAATTCGTCGGGAGGCGGTTTGACCGGTTACAGATCGTCTTACTGATGACCTGTCGCGGACGAAACCCCGGTAAATTCTGAACGATAGTTTGGTCGCTCGATGTCGTGAGGATCCGTCATGTCGTGTGGTTCCGGCTTGATCGGTTTGTCCGACCCGCGGGTGCGGCGGGGCAGCTCCGGTCCGGAAGCCCCCCGGCCCGTCACTCACCGGCGCCTGATGGGCGCAACCTGTTCGGCGACGGGGTAGCCGGGCAGAGCCGAGGCCAGAGTCGCGACGGTCGGCCAGTCGAACAGGGCCCGCTCCGGCAACTGCCGGTCCAGGGCGACGCACAGCCTTGCCACGGCCTGCGTCGCGAGCACCGAATGGCCGCCGAGGTCGAAGAAGTTGTCGTGTCGCCCGACCTCGTCGAGATTCAGTACCTCGGCCCACACCTCGGCGATGACCCGTTCCGTAGTGGTGCTTGGCCTGTCCTCTTCGACGAGCGACGACTGTGCATAGCTGATCTCGTTCATCGTCAATTACCCCCTGGCCGGCGACAATATGGCGTCTATTGGCGAACAGTCGCAGGTTCGCCACCCTCGGGAGAATTGTGGTTCGCGCGGCCGGCGCGGGCAAGGATTGGCGGTAAGAAGCAAGGGCAGTCAACCACTTCCGGAACTTCTGCCGGTTCTTCTCTGCGACCGCTCAAGCATCCGTGGCACATTGGCGACTGTTGTCAATCCGCGCCGACGGCTCGGATTGCCGCCGTTACTGAAGGAGCGGTTGATGGTTGGCTTGGCAGAGCTCGCATCCACCCTGCTGGGGCATCCGGCTGTGCGTGATGCCCGGGCGACGACGATCCGCCACGACGATCGGGACGTCACGATCGGCGTGGTCGAGTTTTCCCAGTACGTAAGCGGGCCGGAGCTTCGTGGCTACGTGTGGGACCGGCTCGGTGCGGGCTGTGGTTTGGACGGCGTGCTGCTCGTCGACGCCATGCCGCTCGCCGGCAACACGCTCGACACCGAATACGTCCGGTCCGCCGTCATCGCCGGCACGTGCACCCTGTTCGAAGGTCCGGTCGACGGTGTCGAAGAGCGGCTCCTGTCGATCTGGACCAGCACCATGAACCTCAAGTGGATCGGCGTGCACGACGACTTTCTGGACCTCGGCGGCGACTCGATTGTTGCGGTCGAGGTCCTTGCGAAGATCGAAGACGAGTTCGGCGAGGCGCTGGACGTCTACGACTTCATGAGCACCTACCACATCCGCGGTGTCGCCGGTCTTCTGAGCGAAGCTCGGGTACTGCAGCAGCAGTAGTGAGTACGCCTGTTCATGTCCCAGTGGCTAACCCGAGTGGTGATGGCCCGCGTCGGTCGAAAGGATGCCTCGGACAGAGTCCATCCGGTCGGCTTCACGGCATCGTTCCACGAAGGCGGCTACCGGGGGTCGGGATAGCTCGGTGTGCGGTCGGGTAGGTCGTCGATCTCGGTGCCGGGCAGCCAGGTGAGGGCCTGTTCGGCGAGCCGCCGCAGAGCCGGGTCGGGGTGATGGGCGGCCTGGTCCACGAGCAGGTCGCGGAACTCCTCGGTGGGGTGGTGCTGCGCCAGTGCCCGGGCCGCTGTGCGGCGTACGCCGGGATCGCCGTCGGTGAAAAGGTCGCGGAACAGGTCGACGACCTGGGGGCGGTCGCGTCCCTTGTCCACGAGACCTGCCACGGCGACACGGCGGACGGAGACGTCCGGGTCAGTGCTCGCCCGCTCCACCAGCAGGGCGAGGGTGTCGCTGTCGCCCTCCGAGTCTCGGCTGAGCAGCTCGACCACGGCGCGTCGGATGGTCGGGTCGTCACTGGTAGCGCGTGTTCGAAGCAGCGGTGCCACCGTGGGCCTGCCGTCCGCCGCGAGCAGCGCGCCGGCGGCGGCCGCCAGGACGGTGGGATCCGGGTCGTTCACCCGGTCGAGGAGGAACGCCCTCGACTGCTCGGCCGGGAGGGGCGAGCTGGCGAGCAGTTCGACGGCTGCGGCTCGGACAGCGGGGTCAACGTCGTGGCTGCCGCGTTGCAGCAGCGCCGCGACGACCTCGTTTCGCACGGGGGACTGCCAGCCGAAGAGGCCGGTGGCCGCTTCGCGGATCACCTGCGGGTCCGGATCCTCGCGGATGCGTTCGAGCGCGAGGTGGTCGCGGGTGCCGGTCCGGACGAGAGTACTGACGACGGCCTGTCGCACAGCCGGGTCCGCGTCTCGGATCAGGTCCTCGGCGGCGTCCGCGAGGACGGCCGGACTGCCGTTCGCGAGAGCGTGGACGGCGACGAGCCGTACCGCTGGCGCCGGATCGTCGCGTGCTGTGTCGAGAACCGCCGCACTGTGGTCGGTGGTTCGCACGAGTGCCTCCAGCGCCGCGAGGCGGGTGTCCGGGTCGGGGTCGTGACGCACAAGTTCGAGCATCAGCCCCGCGTCCGGAAAGTGCCGGCTCAGCAGGCGGACGGCAATGCTGCGCACCGCCCCGGACTCGTCTTCATGGATCCGGTCGAGCAACTGCCGCCGGACCAGTGGGGCGTTGCCGGGCTGGTCAAGCAGCGCGATGGCCGCCGCCTCCACCACCGGAGGCGCGACATCCTTGGCCAGTCTCTCGCAAAGGGTGTCGTGGACGTCCCCGTCGTCATGGTGGCCGAGCGCCCGCACCGCCAGGGCGCGTACCGGGGGGTCCTCGTCGCTGCGGGCCCGGTGATGCAGCAGATTCACCAGAGCGTCGTCGACGCCGTAGCCGCTGACGAGCGCGTCGAGCGCGACACGCCGCACCGCCGGGTCAGCGCTGTTGACGGCGTACCCGATCAGCCGTGCCCGACCGGCCGTCAAGCGGTCCCGCTCGACCGGCAGCCCAGCCTCGGAGATCGCGGTTTCGGCCAGTCTGGCGACCAGTGCGAGCTGCGCCTGGTGATCCCCTTCGTCGGCCAGCGGGTCGAGAAGCTCCTGGATGCCGTCGCGCGGAGCGCCGAGAAGCGTGGCGAGCCGCGCGGCGACCTCGGCGTGCGCGGTGCCCCGGGTCAGCTCGAACCCACGTCGCCGGTACCAGCGCGGGTACGCCTCTCGGCCCGGCCAGTCGGTGCCCAGCGTCCTGATCACCGGCAGCATCGGGTCCTCGATCAGTACGGCGGTGGCTTCGTCGCCGGTGGACACGCCGTGCTCGATGAGCAGGATGAGCTGGCGCAGGAGCGCGTACGCCGGCCGGGCCACCGCGGGTCCGATCCGCAGTTGGGCGAGGCACTGCACGGCCAGCACGAGATTCCACGGCGGCTCGGTGAACCGGTCGGCCGGCCAGGGCCGGTTGACCTCGGTCGAGAGGACTTGGATCAGCCGCCCGGCCAGCGCCGGGGGCACCGCTCCCGCGACGAGCTGGAGCACCTCCCACCACGACTGGTCGGCCCAGTGCGCGGCGAAGAGGGCCAGTAACGACTCCGCTTGCCCCTCATGGTGCTGCCGGACGATGTCCCGCGCGCAGAACCATTCCAGGAGGGTGCGATGCGTGAAGCCGTACCGACTGTCGTCGTAGCGGACGAGCATGAAGTCGCGTACGCGGAACTCGTCGATGAGCTCGCCGATCACCTGCCGGGACTGCACACGTGACAGGCCGTACCGCTCCTCCAGGTAGGACTCGAAGACCCGGTCAAGCTCATCTCGATCGAGGCGCGTCGCGCCCTGTGACTGCATCAGGTACGCCAGGCGTCCCAGCATCTGCTTCTTGTCGGCGACGTCGACGAAGGCTGCGGCGTGCCGGGTCGGGCTCAGGTGGCGGTGCTGGTCCCAGCGGTCGAGAAGGACGTCCGTGAGGTGGTCGTAGAGCTGCCATCGATTCCTGGGCTGCTCCGGCCGGAGTCTCAGCGAGAGCAGGGCGGTCAGCAGCAACGGGTTTCCGGCCAACGCCCGGATGGCCGGGCTGTCGCGGATCGCGGACCGGAGACGTTTCCGGTGTGGTTCCGCCTTGGCAGGGTCGTCCGGCGCCTCCACCGCATACCAGTTGGACAGGAAATCTGCGATCTGGGCGTCGTTCAGGGGATCCAGGGTGAGGTGGTGGAACCCGGCCTCGGCCAGGATCCGCTGGCTGTACTCGACCGGCCGCGACGTGACCACGATCCGGACGGAGGGATACTCGGCGGCGAATGCCGCGATGAGGCCCGTCACCGCCTCACGTTGGCGGGGATCGAACAGTTCGTCCAGCCCGTCGAATATGAAGATCATGGGCCGACCGGCGTCCAGCAGGGCGCGCAGCACGGAGCGCGGCAGGCCGAGGCCCTCGGAGCGATGCAGGTGGTCGAGGTGATCGAGAATGCCCTCCCGCCGACCGTCGCCGGCTGGCGCAGCGTAGGAGCGGAGCGGAACCAGCAGCGGAACGTGCCCGCGCAGCGGCGCGAGTCGGGGCTCCCGATGCGGTTCGGCCAGTGCCAGTGCCAGATACTGCGCCACCGTCGACTTGCCCGCGCCGGGGGCACCGAGCAGCATCACCGTCCGGCGGCCTGGATCGGACAGCAGCTCGAACAGAGGCACCGCTGACGCCGTCGCTCCGGGGCCGACCTCCTCACGGGCAATCGGCTCGACGAACACGGACCCGAGGTCGATTCGTCGATAGCCCGGCCCGGACAACGCCTCCAGGTCGAGTCCACCGTAGCGCTGGCGTAGCCGCAGGAAGTATCCCCGCAGGCTCTCGGCGATGGCCTTGTCGTCGGCTTCAGGGGGCTGGGTGCCCGCGAGGAAGTTGGCCAGCGCGGCGGTCACCTGGGTTGCGAGATCCTCCGGACCGCGGAAGAACGCGATGAGATGGCGCCCTCGAAGCTCCGTACGCAGCGCCTCGATCCGCTCGCCCGCCTCGCCACGGTCGACCATGGTGGCCGGCCACGGCGCGTCGTCAGCCAGGAGGAAGATCAGACACGGCTTGCCCAGTCGTAGCGCCTCCCGGTACTCCAACTCGGTGATCGACTGGTCGTGCCCCGCCGGCACGAAACCGTACCGCCACGCGAACAGCCCGATGTAGAGATCGCTGCGGGCAACGGCCCGCAGCGACGCCTCCAGGGGAGGACGGCTCTCCGCGACGTACGATTCCATCGCGACGTCTTCGACATTGAGCCGACGAGCGGCGGTGTGGACCGCGCGGCGGCACTCGGTCAGATCCGGGAAGGTCGACGAGACGTACACCTTCGTGGTGGCCTTGAGGGCCCGGGGATAGATCGTCACCATGACGCGGTCACCGGTCTGCACCACGGTCGGCTCAGGTGCGCCGATGCGCTGGCATTCGCCGACCGCGCGGGGAATGCCCGAGCCCTCGCCCTCCACCAGTCGCATCCAGGTCAACACCCGCGCGAAGTGGAAGTTGCGGCGGTCGGATTCCGAGCGTAGTTGGCTGATCGGAATCGCTTCGCCGTCCGGCAACTCCGGCCCGTGCCAGGAACCCGGGTTCACGATCTCCACCCGGTCGTCGAAGACCCGAACGTGCACGCACATGCCCCGGTGCTCGTAGTCGCGGTGCGCGAGGGCATTCGCGATGACCTCGCGTACCGCGATCATCGGGTAGTCGTTGACCGGCACCGGTGTCATCGAGTCACCGGTGAACGTCTCACCCTGCGCCGTCCGCTGGGCGACGAAGTTGCGCGCCTGCACGATCTGCTCCGGTACCGTCCGGCGCAGCTCCTCTCGCGCGTACCACTCGTCCCGGTTCGAACCCTTGAAATGTACGCAGGTCACCATGGCGGTCGGCACCACGGCCGTCGGATCCTCGCCGAACAGCAGCGCTCCCGCGTAGGTCAGCCGCCCGTTGCGCATCAGGTGGGCCCGATGCAGGAACTCGGCGGTGTTGAGGGCGGGTGGCATCTCCGCGGCGATGTCGGGGCGCAGGTTCGCGCGGAACTGGGCCAGCTGTTCGGTGTTCACGGCCGTGCCGGAGGTCGGCCGTTCCAGCAGCGACAGGGCCTCCTCGGTCGGATCGGTCGGCTGCGGATCCGCCGGCGGCGTGACCTCTCCCACGGCCGGCGCAGGTCGGCGGGCGATCGCGATCCGCCCGTATCCGTCGAACTTCTGGCCGGGCCGCGGACTGGTGAGCGTGGCGTGCAGATAGTCGTAGAGAGTGGCCAGCGTGACGTTGCCGTCGTTGTCGACCGACGCACCGCCCAACAGTCCGTCCACGAGGGCTGCGGTGAACGGACTGGGCTGGCCGTCGAGCTCGGCGTCCTTGGCCAGCTCCGTCGCGGCGGCAGCGGTGAGCACGAACCGGCCGCGGCCCGCGAACTGCTCGGCCAGGTTGTCGCCCTTGAACGCGCCGCCGTCACAGCAGTCGAGAATGAAGATCTTCGTCCGGGCAACGCACTGCTGCAAGATCGCATTCATGGTGTCGTTTCCGACGGCCGTGCCGGGGATGAGATCCCGTTCGGTGTCGACGCCGCACAGGTAGAGCTTCTGCAACTCGCTGCGGCCATGCCCGCTGAAGTAGAACAGCAGAGTGTCCTCGGGACTCGCGGACCTGAAGAATTCGTTGATGGTGCGCTGCATCTGAGCCGAGGTCAAGTTCTGCTCGGGCCGTACTGTCGCGTCGGTGAACATGCCCCTGTCGGGATCGGTCAGGGCGGCAGCGAGCAGGTTCCCGTCCTTCTCGGGACCACGGAGGAACGGCAGCGTCCCGGACCGGCCGTAGTCCGAATTGCAAATGAGGAGGGCTTTGTACACTCTCGCTCCCGACTGCCCACAACGCGACCAGTGGTCTACTGTACGGCTCGCCAGTAATGCGGAGGAGGCGCGAGGTGGGTCCTTTGGCGATCGTGGTGAGTCCCGGCCTGACCGGTGTCGCGAACGACCACGAAGCGGCACTCAGTGCGGTGGAAGATCTACGCGTGGATCTGCTCGAACAGGGTCTGATCTCGCACGACGAGGGCCCCGACGTACCGGGCACCAAGGGGTGGGAGCAGTACCTCACGATTCTGGTCGGCGGGGGAGGGGCGCTGGGCAGCGTCGTCGCGCTGTTCCACGCCTGGCTCAACCGCGACCGGCGTCGCTTCCTGATACTGCGTAAGCGAGTGGACGGCCGCATCGTGGCCGAGGTGGAGATCACCGGTGACACGGTGTCCGACGAGACGATCCGCGCCGCCCTGGAGCAGGTCGTGGACCTGGAGTAGGAGCGCGTTTCAGGTAGCGGTCGGCTGATTTCGGTGGGAGATCATGGACGGAGAGGACCCGGGCGTGACCGAGAGGCCGGAAGCCCATTCCGATCAAGTGGCAATTCTGGGCGTCGCGCTCGCGGCCACCGTCAGCATCGCGGCGGCTGAAGGACAGTGGGAACCGCTTGAAACAATCGTCGGCCTCGTTCTCGTTCTTGTCGTGGTGGCATTCCATGGCCGCCCAGGAGGCCAAGGTCGTGGTGAGGGTTGGGCCAGGCAGGCCGTCCTCGCATCTGTGCTGGCTCTCTGCTGTTGTCTGATCGTCGCCTGGCCACTGCAGAGCATCGGGTTTGACCTTTACTGGTTTCTCCCCGGCACCTGGGTTCTCACGGCTGTCGCCGGGTGGGCCTACCTGCGGTATGACCACCGTCGGCAGGCGGCGGTGTCACCTACGGTAGGCGACGCTGGGCCTGCGCCTGTCCCGACGCAACGAAAAGCGGCGGCGATCGACCACGACGGGGTGGTAGCAGCCGAGGCACGCCGGGCCACGTCCGGGCAGGCTTCGGCAGAGCATCGGTCGCGAAAGGACCCGAAGGGGGAATCGGAATCGGGTCCGTTCCGCAGCGGGTCGGTGGGGTCGGTGGAAGGGTAGATCGCGAGGTTGACGTCCAGGTGTCATCGGGTGAACGGGCCGGTGCCGGTGAAGGCGTATTCCGCGAACCGGGTGCCGATCCGCCGGTGGGCTTCGGCGCTCGGGTGCAGGCCGTCCGGTAGCGGAAGGTCGGTGGCGTCGGTCGGGCCGTACAGGGCGGTGCCGTCGAGGTAGTGCAGGTTCTTGTCGGCGGCACGGCGGTCGGCCAGCGAGCGCAACTCGCGCCGGATGACCTGGAGCGTCAGGCGTCCCAGCGCGACGTCCCCGGGTGTGCCGGTCGCGACGAAACGTACCTGGTCGGTGCCGATCGACTCGGGGTCGATCGCCCCCGGGCCGGGGGTGTCCTCGTGGATTCCGCAGAACAGCGGCGAGATCAGCAGCAGCGGGACGTCGGGGTGGCCGTCGCGGATCGTGTCGAGGAAACCGTGTACGGCGGGGACGAAGGTACGTAGCCGCATCCCGTCGAGGTTCACCACGTTGATGCCGAGCTTGACGCTGATGTAGTCGGCGGAGGCGTCGCGGATCACGCGGGCCAGGAACGGGTCGACGAACGCGCTGCCGCCCAGGCCGAGGTTGCGCAGTTCGACACCGGCCCGGCGGGCGGCGACAGCGGGCCAGACCTCGCTGGGCGCGAGGGCGTTCGAACCGTGACTGATGGAACTGCCGTGATGCACCCACAGCGGCAACGCGGCGTCGTCCGGCTCGATCGCGGCATCGGCCCGCAGGTCGACCAGTTCGATGCTCTCGTTGTGCGGCAGCCAGATCTCGATCCGGTGGCGGCCGGCGGGCAGCCCGGAAACGGTGGTCGTGTGCGCCTGTCCGGGATGGAGGGCGCTCTGGCCGCTGGTGAGATCGACATCGATCCGGTCGCCACCGGTCAGCGTGTCGCGGGCGGCGAGTGCGCCGTCGGCGTACACGTCGATGCGGCCACGCGGTCGGTCGGCGCCCAGGTAGGCGACCCGGGTCGGATGGGTCACCAGTTCCAGCGTGCTCGCCGCCGTCCGGAAGACGATGCGTACGCCGGACGGCTGGCTCTCCATCGCGAGCAGCTGGCCGTCCGGGAACTGCTCCCGTACCCAGGTCGGTAGCCGGTGCGGCCGGAGGCCGCGCGGAGTGGCCTCGGCCTCGGCGACGCCACGGAGGAGTTCGGATGGGACTGGCATCAGTGGTTCCCTTCGGTGGGCCAGAAGCGGAATGCGGTGTCGAGCGCGCTCAGCGCTCGCTGCCAGGAGATGTCGGGGGTGGGCTCGCGGTGCCCGAAGCTGCCGGCCACCTCAAGTGCGAGGAAGCCGTTGATTGTCGCGCCGAGCAGCCGGGTGGCATGCACGAGTTCGGTCTCCGGCAGCTGGTAGCCACGGAGCATCGCCAGCGTGAGCGCGGCCAGCCTGCCGGCGGAGTCCGACCGCACGGTGGTCGCCGCCGCCGGACGTTGCAGGGCGGCCCAACGGCCGGGGAACTGACGGGCGTAGTCGCGGTGCGCGTCGGCGAGAGCGGTGAGCGCGTCTCGCTGCGAGCGGCCACCGATCGCGATCGCGATCCGGTCGGCCAGCTCGCCGAGGGCCAGTTCCTGGACGCTGTCGAGCAGCGCGGACCGGTCACGGACATGCGAGTAGAGGCTCGCGGTCTGCACGCCGAAATGGCGGGCCAGCGCCGACAGGGTGATCGCGTCGAATCCTTCCCGGTCCGCCAACTGGGCCGCCGCGGCGATGACGACCGCCGGGGTGAGGTTCGCTCGTGCCATACCCACACCCTACACCCTTTAGATTAAAACCTAATAGCTTTAGGTTGCTCTCGGCGGCACCCCCGGGCCCATCGCTACGAGTGACACGATCTCCGAGACGGTGTTGCCGCCCGGACGCGGCACCGACGACGATGCCGAGCCCGTTACCGACGCGACTGGGGACGCCGCAATGAGCCCGCTCGACGACCTGATGATCCGTGCCGCCCACCGCGTCGACCTGGACGGTCTGGGCGAATTGGCGGGTTCGCGGGACCGCGCCGAGGTGCGTCTCCAGGCCGCCGGGCGAGGCGAGGAGGCGATGCTCGTCGCGGTGGCCGCCGACCGCGTCGTGGGGGTGGTGAGCGTCCGGTGGCGGGACGGCTGCGACACCCCCAACCCATGGCTGTACGGGCTGGCGGTGGTCGCGCCGGCCCGTCGCCGTGGGGTAGGAAGGGCGCTTGTCGCAGCCAGCGAAGCGGCAGGTGTGGCGCGCGGCGCCGACGCCATGAGTCTCGACGTCGACGTCGACGATGAGGCGGCCGTCTCGTTCTACCAGAGGTTGGGTTACGTGATCGTTCGACCTCACCAGCACCGCTGGCGCGCGGTCGACCCGCGTACCGGCGCGGTGACCGGCGAAGGCACGGCGCCGACGTGGATCATGCGTCGCCACCTTCCGGGAACATGATCCGCCCCGCAGATCCGACACCGGCCTCAGGGGCGGTACTCGGATCCAACTCTGCTGCCCGACGCCAGATGCGTACGGTGACGGCTGCGCGGGCCAGCAAGAGAACAGCGACGAGGAGCAGCCCGGCACCGAGCAGCGCGGCGAGGTCGGGCGCCCACAGGGAGACCTGGCCCAGCGTGACGCCGAAGTACGACGGCAGGGCGAGCAGGCCGGCACCGACGAGCAGCAGGGCCACCAGCCAGGCGACGAGACCCAGCAGACGCCGCCGGGACCCGGCGGCGACCGGCCGCGCCACCCGCCACAGCGAGCCGGCCACCGCCGTGAGCAGCAGCAGACACACCAGGCTCAGGCCGGACAGGAGCGCGGCGTAGGACGGCTCGTTGCCGTGGGTCTCGGGTACGGCTCCGGAGAGGATGGAAGCCAGGCCCCACGAGGTGTCCAGGAGCTGGTTCTCCTGGAAGCTGCCGTACGCGTTCTGCAATACCACCACGGCCCGGTCCTGCTCGGGCAGCACAACGATCCCGGCCTGGTAGCCCGGCGCGGCGCCGGAGTGCCAGACCATCGCTTGGTCGCTGCCGAACACCGGCCAGGTGCGCCAGCCGAGCCCGTAGCTCCGGCCGTCCCCGGTGGTCGCCACCGGACGGACCAGAGTGGCCCGCTGCTCGGCGGACAGGACTGCGCTGCCGTCGAGGTTCGCCCGGGCGAACGCTACGGCGTCCCGGAGGGAACCCCCGAGGTATCCGTAGCTGACACCGGCGGGGTCGAACCGGCTCGGGAACGCCCTCGGCTCGCCGAACACGTATCGATGGCCCGGCGGGAGCCGGTCTGCCGCATCGTCGGCCTCGATGATCGCGGTATTCATCCCCGCATGCGCGAGCAGCCGCTCACGAAGCACGTCGGCGAAGTCCCGGCCGGTGATCTCCTCGACGACAGCCCCGAGCAACAGGTAGTTGACGCTGGAGTAGAGGTGTTTCTCGCCGACGCCGGCGGCCAGGTGCACGTTGTCGAGGGCGTCGATGACGTCGCCCGGCCGCCGATCAACGTCGTAGCGGTCGGTCAGGTCCATCCGCTCCGGGATGCCGCCGGTCTGGCTCAGCAGATGGCGCAGGGTGATCGTCCTGGCTTCCTCGTCGGCCATGCCGAAGGTCGGCAGGTAGGTCGTCACGCGCGCGTCGAGATCCAGCTCCCCGGCCGTGGCCATCGACACCAGCAGGCTCGCGGTCACCGGCTTGGCCACCGATCCCCACAGGAACGGGGTGGCGTCGGTGATCGGCTCGCCGTCGCCGTCCGCGCCGAACGTCGCTTGGTGCTCCACTCCACCGGAGCCGACGATCGCGTACGCGACGCCCGGGACGCCGGCCCGGTCCATCTGTTCGGTGACGAAGGCGTCCAGCCGGCCCGGTTCGACGGCGCTGCTCGCCGCCGGTGCCGCCTCAACCGACCTGCCGGCTCCGACCCCTAGGTCGACTCCGGGCAGCGCGAGCAGCAGCGCGGCCACCCCCCGTTGCAATACGTTCATATGGCAACCGTAGCCATACGGCGGTATGGTCATCAAATGCCCCGCGTTGCCGACCACGACCAGCGACGCGCGCTCATCGCCCGGACGTTCCGGCGTCACCTGGTGGAACACGGCCTTCAGGCCACCACGTTCGCCCGCGTCGCCGCCGCTGCCGGCATCTCGGTCGGCCTCATCCAGCACTATTTCGGCAACCGCGAGGAACTGCTCCGATTCGTCTACGTCGACGCGCTCCGCCGCCGGGACGAGCGGATCGCGACGCACATCGCCGAGGGCGAGGCCGCCGAACGGCCGATTCGCGAGATCATCGCGACCGCGGTGGTCGAACTGCTTCCGCTCGACGAGATCCGGATCGAGGAGTTCCACGTCACCCAGAACCTGACCACCCAGGCCCTGCATGATCAGGAGCTCGCTGAGGTCGCGGCACGCGCCCACCGCGACCTGCACCTGCGCGCGTCGATCGCGGTGCGCAACGGGAAGCGGTGCGGCGAGGTCGACGTCGACGTCGACGTCGATACCGCCGCCGCCCGGATCCTCGCCACCACCTATGGTCTGGCTGCCAGCCTGATCCTGGTCGGCCCCGACGATCCGGCCCGTCGTCGGGCACCCGCGGACGCGGTCATCGACCCGGTCCTGGCGCTGACCTTCACCGGCCGCTGCCGCCACTACGCCCGGTCGTGATCCCACCCGGTGTTTCCATTCTCGGGTAGGTAGCGCTGGTCACAACAGACGGTCGACGGTCAGCGTCGGACCGCGTACCTGACATGGACGGCGTACGGCGACTGGTGGACCGAGAGGATCTCGAGGTCGAGGTCGCGGTCGAAGCCCTCGAAGAGCCGCTTGCCTCGGCCGAGCGTCACCGGAGCGGTGGTGATGCCGAGTTCGTCGACGACCCCCGCGGTGAGGGCCTGCCGGATGATGTCGGCGCCTCCGCCGATGGCGACAGCCCCGCCGTCCGCCGCTTTCCGGGCCGCCGCCAGCGCCTCGTCGAAGCCGTTCACCATCAGGAAGCCGCTACTCGGGTCGGGCTGGTCCTGAGTGCGGTGCGTGAGTACGACCATCGTCCCGCCGAACGGATTCTGGCCGCCCCAGGCACCGGAGCTGTCGTACATGCCACGGCCACACAGGCCGCCGGTCGCCCCGTCGAGCAGTGCGTCGTAGTAGGCGCGGTCCGCGTCGCTCATGCCTGCACCGGGCTCATGGTCGGTCTCGTAGGTCCATGGGCCGCCCATCACCCAGTAGTGCAGCCGCTCACCGCCGACCCCGAGCCCCTGGCCCTCACGGTCGTCCGGACCGGTGACGTAGCCATCCACCGACACGGTGATGGCGGCCTTGACCCGGCCGCGACTCTCGGTCGTGCTCATCCGCTGCTACCTCCAGTTGTCTGTCGGGTGTAGGCCCACCTGCGACGAATCATCGGTCTGCATTGTCAGGCAGGGGAGGCGCGGCGCGGGGCTTCCGCGCCAATCGCAGGACCGCCAGCGCGACCGCCAGCCCCGCCAGGCAAAGGAGCACCGGGCGCAGGGTCAACAACCATGGCCACCCCGGCCCGGACAGCTGGAGATCCGAGCGGGGGTACTCCAGGATCTTGGCGGTCCACCGTCCGGTGGGCACATCCATGCTGCGGGCCAGTTCCCGCAGCGCCGGGTCGAACGCGAAGCCGGGCCGCTCATGCAGGTACGCCACCGGTACGTCGGCGCGGTCGCTCAACCCGACGAGCGCAGCGGGCGGATCGGCGGCGGCGTCGGCACCGGGAACGAGCAGCCGGTCGACGCGTTCCGCGTCGCCGAGTTGTGCCCGGGGGACGAAGGTCAGGCCGTGCCGGGAACGGATCCGGTCCCCGGCCGCGAGCGCCACCGTCCGCGCGGCCTTGACCTCGGCGTACGGGGCGAACGCCGAGGCCAGTTCGAGCTCGCCCACACCATCGGTGAGCACCACCCCCAGGGTGGTCTCCCGCGCGCGGAAGCCGACGTTGAGCACGTGCAGAAGTGCGTCGCCGACGGCCAGCCGCGACCTCGGCAGGGCGGCTGCGCTGCCGGGGGAGTAGTGCCGCCAACCCACCGCCGTCGCGGCCGTCGCGGCGATGTCGGTACCCGCGAGCCGCTCCACCGCCCGCAACGTGCCGTCAACTGAGGACAACAGCCCGCCGGTGGTGATGACGTCGCCGTCGTCGAGATAGCGGACCCCGCGCTGCCAACGCACATCGGGATGGCGCTCCCGCAAACCGTCGAGCCGGTACCAATGCGTGGTCGCGTCGCGGCCGTCAAGTAGACCGGCCTCGGCGAGCAGTCGCGCGCCGGTGCACACCCCCAGCAGCAGTCCGCGCCGGGCGCTGTCGCGCAGCCACCCGGTCACCCGCGCGTCGCTGGACTCCGATGCCGGCATCTCCGGTACGACTGTGACGTCCGGCGCGGCACCACCCAGCCGCCGGTCCAGTTGCGCGAAGTCGAGATCGGGTACGAGATCGAGCCCGCCGAGCAGCGGCACGAGGCGACGTTCCGGCGCGACGGTGTAGACGTTGAACGCACCACTGGCGGCGAGAACCTCGTACGGGACGAGCGTGTCGGCGATGTTGGCGCCGTCGTTGCCGACGACGACCACGGCGGTGGGCTTACCGGGGTCGTGTGCCGGCGGAACGGCCGCCGCGATCGCCGCCGCGTCGGCGTCGGGTTGCGCGTACCGGTCCCGGTCGAAGGTGTGCAGGCCAGCGGCGAAGGTGGCCGCCGGGACGGCGAGGAAGGCGAGCAGCACCACCGCGCCTCGGGTAAGTCTCCGCACCACGCGGCGGCGGCCGGGAGGCGCCAGCTTCCCCGTGCTCCGCATGCTGACCTCCGCGACTGCTGACGACGGACCGTAGGTCGAGTCTCGTGCGGTGCGGACGCGGCGGACCAGTGCCGCCGAGCACGAGCTGGATGTGCGATCCGCATGGGCCGGAGGGTGCGCCGGGCACATCTTCGTTTCGGTGGCGGACGGTGGCGACTACCGTGCAGACGGCAGCAGCCGGCCAGGAACCGGCGAGGAGGAAGGTGCCAGCAGGAATGGACGCGGACCGGGGGCCGGCCCCGGACGCCCACCGGCACTCGTGGGTGTCCGCGACTGTCTTCCTCTGCCTGACCCTGCCCGTGGGCGCAGGGATCGCGGTCCACTGGGCGGGTCCGCTCGCCGGCGTGGTGACCATCCTGGCGTTCGCGCTACCGCTGCTGTACGCCGTACCGGCGACCCGGCCCTGGTGGGCGCGCCACCGCGCGCTCCTGCTCACCACCCAGGCGTTGCTGACCTACCTGCCGTTCGTGCTGTTCGGGGGTGACTGGGTGGTCGGCACGTCCGGTCTGCTGGGCGCGCTGCTGCTGTTGACGGTGGCGACGCCGATGTCATGGCTGCTGTTCGGCGTCGCAGTGGCGGCCGAGAGTGTGCTGCGCTTCGCCGTTGTCGGCCTGCCGCATCTCACCGGCCTCTCGGAGACCCCGCTGGTCCTCGTCCTACCGGTCTACGTCGGCATGGCCCTGTTCGGACTGGTCCGGCTCGCCGGCATCGTCACCGAACTGAACACCGCCCGGACCGAGCTGGCGACCCTGACCGTGGCCCGGGAACGCCTGCGGGCGGCCGAGCGACTGCGGGTGGCCGTCGGTGACCGGCTCGACACCGTGCTGGCGCATGCCCGGGCCGCACTCGCGACCGGCATCCGGAGGTCGGACGAGGCGCGCGAACGGCTCGACGAGGCGGCGCGCAGCGCCCGGCAGGCACTCGACCAGATCCGGGCAGCGGTGGCGTACGACCGGCCGGCGAGCATGCCGGACCCGTCCGCCGACCACACCACCCAGCCGACGTTGGCACCACGGCTCGCCCGACTCGTCCTCGCCCTGGTGCTGGCCGCCCTCGCGGCGGAGTTCACGGTCAGTGCCGTGGCCAGCTCCGCGAGCACCGTCGTCATGGCGGCCTCGGTCGCCGCCATCGTGCTGCTCGCGGTGCTTCAGCTCTACCACTCCACGGCGTGGCGGGACCGTGTCCGACCGCGCGGCTGGTCGTACACGCTGACCGGCCAGTTGCTGCTCACCTGCCTGGGCTTTGTCCCGGCCATGCACCCGGCCATCCACGGGCTGAGCGGTTTCGTGGCGGGTTCGGCGTTGCTGCTGCTGCCCCGCCCATGGGGTTGGCTGACCTTCACGGTGATCCAGGCGTCGATCGCGGTACACGCGCACGTGCTGCCCGACCTGGACACCGCCGACCTCGTCTACGCGCTCCTGGTGACGGTGACCACCGGCCTGGTCGTCCACGCGCTGTCCCGCATGGCGGCCCTTGCGGTGGAACTCGACGACGTACGCCGGCACCTCGCCCGGATGGCCGCCGTGCGGGAGCGGATACGGGTCGCGCAGGACACCCACGACCTGCTGGGTATGGGCCTTTCAGCGGTCGCGCTCAAGTGTGACCTGGCCCGGCGGCTGATCGGCCGCGACGACGCCGCAGCGCGTGCGGAGTTGCAGGCGTTGACCCGGCTGGCCCGGCAGGCACGGGCGGACCTGCGGACCGTGACCGCCGACGAACGTGTCCTCTCGCTCAGCGTCGAACTGGCTGCGGCGGCTGAGGTGCTCGCCGCCGCCGGTGTGGACGCCGTCGTGCGCGCCGAGCCGTCGGTGGCTCGGCTGCCCGAGCAACTGGACACCGTCCTTGCGACGCTCCTGCGGGAAGCGGTCACCAACGTGGTGCGGCACGCGCCGGCACGGGGGTGCGAGATCACGGTCGAGGTGGGCGAGGACACGGTCCGCCTCCGGGTCTCCAACGACGGCCTCCTGGGCGTCGCTGGCGAGCGTGGGCAACTGCGGCCACCTGGGCCGGACGCGCCTCCGGACACCGGCGGGCACGGGCTGTCCAACCTGGCCGGTCGGGTCGCTGACCTTGCCGGGCGGCTCTCCGTTCGGGTCCACGGCGGTCGCTTCGAGCTGACGGCCTGGCTGCCGCTGCCGGGCGTCCCACCAAGACAGCGCGGTGAACGGGCACCCGTCGTTGGCGACTCCGCCCACCGGCCGCCTGTTGTCGGCGGGTCCGTCCCAGAGCCGGAGACCTGACGTGCGGATCCGTTCCGCTACAGCCAGCCGGCCTCGGTGGCGATGCGGGCGGCGTCCACCCGGTTACGCGCGCCCAGCTTGGTGACGGCCGAGGCCAGGTAGTTGCGCACCGTGCCACGGGACAGGTGCAGGTCGGCGGCGATCTCGGCCGCCGACGCGCCGGCCGCGTGCCGGGTGAGGATCTCGGCCTCCCGGGCGGTCAACGGGTTGTCCGCCGCCTCCAGCGCCGCCAACGCCAGCTGTGACTCCACCACCCGTTCTCCGCCGGCCACCCGCCGGACCGCGTCGATCAGCTGCTCCGCCGGGGCGTCCTTGACCATGAAGCCGCTCACCCCGGCGGCGACCGCCCGGCGGAGATTGCCGGGCCGGCCCAGCCCGGTCAGGATCAACGTACGGCACTGCGGGAGGCGCTGGTGCAGTTCGGCCGCCGCAGTCAGGCCGTCGACGCCGGGTAGGTCGATGTCGACCACGGCGACGTCCGGGCGGTGCTGTAACGCGGCCGGGACGATCTCGTCGCCCCTGGCGACCGTCGTGACCACGGCCAGGTCGTCCTCAAGCCGCAGCACCGCGGCCAGGGTGTCCCGCAGGATGCGTACGTCCTCTGCGAGAAGAATCCGGATCACTCGTTCCTCCCGAGCCGATCGGCCAGCCGGCCCCGGTGCCGGCTCTGCCGCGCCCACGCCGACCGTACGCCGCGGCGCTCGGGGCCGTGCGGCCGCCACCCGGCGGTTGGACACATGAATCCGGGGTTTCCAATTCATCACGCAATTTGACCGGACGTTGCGGTCGGATGCCTCCTGGGTTAGCGCTAACACGGCGGCTGATTGTGACCTCTGCCATGTTGACATCCGTCGACCGGTTGCCGATTCGCGAGCTGTGACAACCGCCGTCTCCCCGGTGACCTCGCCATTCACGTGCGCCGTACGGCAACGGTGCCGTAGCTGGTCATTCCGATCAATCATGTCGCGTTCCAAATGGTATTGCCGGCGACATTTCTCGGTAACCCCGGACCGTGGCCCGGTCGCTACGTTCAGCATCGGCCGGCGGAAAGCCGGAAAATGATCTGGGAGAGGGAGCATGCGCAGAAAACTGATCCGGCGATTGCTCGCCGGGGTCACGGTGGGGGTGGTGCTGGCACCGCTTGCCGCGTCGTCCGCGTCCGCGGCCCCGATTGGGGACGTGCAGTGGATGCCGTGTGAGCAGGATGCCAGCGCCCTGTGCGGCACCCTGGAGGTACCGGTCGACTGGGCCGATCCGAACGGGCCGACAATCGAGTTGGCGCTGGCCAAGCGGCCGGCAACGGACCCGACGGTGCGCCGCGGGTCGCTGATCGTGAATCCGGGTGGGCCCGGTGGCTCCGGCGTCGACTCGGCGCTCTGGGCCACCTACGGCGACGAGCTGCGCCGCCATTTCGACATCGTCGGATTCGACCCGCGCGGGGTGGCCCGCAGTTCACCGATCATGTGTACGCTGGACAAGATCAACGATTTGCCGGTCGAGCCGATCAAAACGTCCAGCGCATTTGCCCGGATGGTGTCCGCGAGTCGCGCGTTGGCCGATGACTGTCGCGCCAACAGCGGGCCGGTATTCGACCACGTCGACACGCTACAGGTTATCCAGGACATCGACGCGATACGCGCCGCAGTCGGTGACACCCAGCTGAATTTTCTTGGGATGTCATACGGCACGCTGATGGCCCAGCAGTACGCGGAAATGTTTCCGAGCCGGGTACGCGCCATTGTGGCCGACAGCGTGATGGATCACAGCCAGGACGCGCGTGGTTTCGCCGTCACCCAGGCGGCCACCGGGCAGGATTCGTTCGACGAGTTCGTGGCCGGCTGCGCCCGGTTGCCGCAGTGCGCCCTGTACGGCCGGGACATCCGCCAGTTCTGGCAGCGGCTGCTCGACCGCGCCGCCCGGGGTGAGTTGCCGGACCCGGACGATCACACCTACAAGATCACCCAGCGGGATCTGGTCAACTTCGTGCTGGGCAACCTCAACTACCAGCCGTACTGGCTGGAGATCGCCGCCGAGTTGGAGCGGGTCGACGCGGGTCGGCCGTCGGGGACGTCGTCGGCGGCGCGGCAGTCGGCCGAGGAACCGCCGACCGTGGTGGCCTTCGCGTACCAGGCGGTGCTCTGCCAGGACTGGAACCTTAAGGCACCTGATGTCACCAGGTGGCGGTCGATTCTCGCGGACGCGCAGCGCGTCGCACCGGATCTGCCGGACCCGCCCCGGGCGTCGGTCGGCGCGATCTGCCTGGGCTGGCCGACTTCGGCGGACAACCCGCAGCGGCGGATCGACCCGACAAACGATTCGCAACTGCTGCTCGTCAACTCGCTGCACGACCCGGCGACCGGTTACAACTGGGCGCTCGGTGCCGCCGACCAGTTCGCCGACCATGCCGAACTGCTTACCTACGAGGGTTGGGGGCACATCGTGTACGGCCGCGTGAGCTGCGCGGACGAGGCCATCGAGGCGTACCTGATCGATCAGGTGGTGCCGGCGGAGGGTACCCGTTGCGCCGCAGCCCCGCCGCCGGGCACGACGTCGGCCCGTGGCCGGGCGCCGAGCCAGGACTCCGGCCCCGCCGCGCAGCCGCCGGTGCCGCTGCGCAGTGACCCGGCGTTGCCGACCTGGCTGTTCTGACCGATCGGGACGGAGGTGGTCGGTTCGCCTCGGCGAGCCGACCACCTCCGTCGCTGCCCGAGCCGGTCGAGTCGCGGGTCAGGGTAGTTCGTGGATGGTGACCGGGCCGGCGGTGTAGCGGACCGGGGCCAGCCGGGCCAGGTCAGTGGAGACCGGTCCGGCGTTGGTGTCGGCGAGTAGCCAGCGCACCCCGTGGGTGTCGTGGAGCCGGGCCAGGTCGGCGGGGGTGGGGGCGGTGAACACCCGCTCGTTGAGGGTGAACACGTCCGGGTCCGGGGCGGGCTGTCGGGGGTAGCGGTATCCGTCGCGGCCGTGGGCGGCGAGGGTGGCGTCGGCGTACGCCCAGCTCTCCACCAGGGCGCGGCGTCCGCCCAGTCCGGTGACCCAGTAGGCGCGGGCGTCGCAGTGCGGTGTGGACCGTACCGGTCGGCAGTGCACGTTGGTGGCGACCAGGTCGTAGGGTTCGGTGTGCTCGTTCAGCCAGAGCGCGGCCCGCATCTCGGCCTCGGTCACCACCAGCTGCTGGTTGATGGCCCCGAGCGGATCCTCGCGGGCGAGCAGGTGCCGAACCGGAATCTCCACTCCGACGGCGAGGCTGGCACCGAGCAGTGCCGTGACCGTCCCGGCCAGCGCCGACCGGCCGAGCAACGTCGTCCGCGTCGGCCGGCCCCGCCGACGGACCAGGGCGGCACGGCGGGCAGAGACGGCGGCCCTGGGCCACGTGAGCAGCAGCGCCTCCACCGCGACGGCGAGCAGCGCGGCCAGGACGATCAGGGCGGCGTACCGGGCGGCCGACCACCCGAGTGCGGTCATCCAGTCGTCGGCGTTGGCGAGGCGTACCGACTCGACGGCTCGCTCCGCCTGGGTCAGCACGGGCGGCGACCCGAGCGGCGGGGCGAGAAGGTGCGTGAGTACACCGAGGAGACCGGCCGTCACGAGCACCGGCCACCGTACCCGGCTCCGGGCGAGTAGCCAGCCGGCGAGCAGCGCACCGAACGGGATGACGGGTAGCCAGAAGTAAACCTGACTGGCGGAGGGATGGTAGGTCAGCCAGGCCACGGCGAGACCAGCGGCGACGGCACCGGTGAACAACCAGGCGACCGGATCGCGTCGGGCCGGTGTGGCCAGCAGCAACCCGCCGGCCAGCCGGGGTGCCTGCCGCAGCAGCCACGAGCCGAACAGGGCCGCCGCGAGCAGCCACGCGGCGTTCCTGTCCGCCTCGGCCAGGCCCGGCGGCAGCAGGCCCCCGAACCGGGCGCCCTCTTCCGCGCCGTAGGTCTGCTGGTAGGGCAGCAGATGGCGGATCAGCCCGAGCGGTTGGGCCCGCAGGGTGCCCGCGCCGCCACCGGCGAACAACCGGTAGCCGACGGCCATGGCGACGACCAGCGAGGCCAGCAGCGCGAACACCCGCCACGGCACCCGACGACGACGGACCCAGGCGGCCAGCGCGGCGAGACCGAGGCCGGCGATCAGCGGCGGCAGGGCGCTGGACTTGGCGCCCGCGCAGGCCAGGCCGAGCGCCGGGACCAGCACCCAGGCCGGGCCGAGGGCCCGCCCGCGCAGCACCTGGACGCAGACGGCGGCGAGCAGCATCAACAGCGGCAGCGCGTACGTCTGAGAAAGGCTGGCGTACGACAGCGCGCGGGTCCACGGGATGTCCAGCGGCGAGCCGAAGGTCGGCGAGGCGCCGAGATACCCCACAGCGGCCACCAACGGCCCGACCCACCAGCGTCCGGCCAGCTCGCGGGCCAGCGCGGCGGTGACCAGCGCGGCCACCCAGCCGACCGGCACCACCCACAGGTGCAGCAGCACCGTCGCCGGTGGCACGCCGGTGATCATGCTGGCGCTGGCGACGTGCGCGTCGGACAGATAGTGGTAGCGCAGCGGCTCCCCGGCCAGGTGCGGCAGCTCGAAGGGCATGGTCCGGGTGAGTTCGTGCACCAGCCCGAGGTGGTAGAGCAGGTCTGGGTAGTAGGCGTAGTCGGCCGGGGGCAGCGGCAGCATCCGCCAACTGGCGTAGCCCCAAACGGCGATGAGCAGCAGTACCCCGCAGATCGCCCAGTGCCAGCCCAGCGGCAGCCGTCGACCGGGACCGGTACGCCAGTGCTTCCGCAATCGGGGTACGGCCAGGAAAACGACTACCACCGGCAGCGGCCACCACCGCAACAGGTGCTGGCCGTCGGTGGCGGCGGCGACCGCCCAGGCGGCGAGTTCGAGCAGCAGGCCGGTGGCCGCGCCGTAGCCGAAATCCTCGGGCAGGTTACCCCGGCTGCCGCGTAGCGCACGGTGCACCAGGGTTCCCGGCAGCACCACCGCCAACGCCCAGTACGCCACGAACGCTCCGACGTCGGCGATCGGTACCCCGCCGTGCCACCAGCCGACCGGCACTACGGTGAGTACCGCCAGCCAGGGCAGCAGTGCGGCGAATCGACGCAGGTCAGCCACGGAGAGCAGCGACCGGCCGGCCGTTGGCCGCCTGATGCTCCAACGTGGTGGGCGGGTCGTCGGCGGTGTCCGAGCCGATGTGGAAGGCGGGTCGGTTCTGCATGGCGGCGTAGATCCGGCCGACGTACTCGCCGAGCAGGCCCAGGCAGACCAGCTGCACCCCGCCGAGCAGCAGCACCGCCACGAACAGCGAGGTCCAGCCGGGGATGGTCACCCCGCGCAGGTGCCCGACGACGCCAAAGACGATCAGCGCCAGGCAGGCCAAGAAGCTACCCGCGCCGAGCCAGGTGGCCAGCCGCAGCGGAGCAGCGGAGAAGTTGGCGACGCTGTCCCAGGCCAGCGCGATCATGCGCGGCAGCGGGTACTTCGTCTGCCCGGCGTGCCGGGCCTCGCGTACGTAGCGGACCTCGGCGCTGGGAAAGCCGAGGGCCGGGATGAGCAGCCGGTAGACCGGGTTCTGCTCCGGCAGCCGGCGTAGCGTCTGCACCACCTCCCGGCTGACCATTCGGAAGTCGCCCGCCTGAGCCGGCACCTCGGCCCCGACGATCCGCCGCATCAGGCGGTAGTAGGCCCGAGCGGTGTGCCGCTTGAAGACCGTGTCGGTGCTGCGGTCGGCGCGTACCCCGTACACCACTGCGGCACCGGCCCGAGCGAGCCGCAGCATCTCGGCGATGGTCTCCGGCGGGTCCTGGAGGTCGGCGTCGAGGCTGACCACCCACCGGCCGCGCGCCCGGTGCAGGCCGGCGGTCAGCGCCGCCTGATGGCCGCTGTTGCGACGCAGCCGCACGATCCGTAGCTGTGGCCAGTCCCGCGCCTGCGCGGTGAGCAGCGTGACCGTGGCGTCCCGACTGCCGTCGTCGACGGCCACTACCTCGTAGTCGACGTGCAGACCGTCCAGCACCGGGCGGAGCCGGGCGACGAGGCCGGCTATCACCGCTTCCTCGTTGTACATCGGAATGACCACGGAGAGCGTCGTCTCTCCGGTCATGTCGGATCGCATCGTCTGCCGGCCCCGTCCCACGCAGAGTCCACCTCAGAGCATCCGCGCAACGTGCGCAGGCGGTCACCCTGCCGTGACGAGTTGACGCCTGCCTGGCGCTGGCGTGAACGGCCACTGAATGCCGCTCAGCGCTCCAGCGTCACCGGGCCCCGGCTGACCGTCGCACCCGGCGGTTCTCCCACCAGAGCGTGAGCTGTTCCCGGCGCCGGTAGGCCGCCACCGCGCTCACCGCCAGCATGATCCCGGCGGTCCAGATCCAGAACCGGCCGCCGACGCCGCGCGGCGGGTCGGCGACGCGGGTCTGACCGGCCCGGATCACCTCGTCGGCGATGTCGATGGAGACCACCTGCCGGGGTGCGGTGAGCAGCGTGGTCGGTGGCTGACCGTCCGGCGGCAGCGACAGCACCTCAACACTGCCGATATTGCCGTACATCGGGCGGTCGTCGTTGGGGAAGGGCCTGGTGTAGGTCGCTGCCTCGGGCGGATGGGGAAGGTAGGACACCACCCAGGGCACGCCGGTCGCCGTCCAGCCGAGGAGTTGGAGGCCGACCACGTCGTCGACACCGGCGGTGCCCAACGCCCCGCCGTCGGCTCCCGTGGCCGGCTCGATCCGGCGCAGCGTCCACCTCGCGTCATCGCGCCGCGCCACCGTGAGCCACCGCCCGTCCGGCGTCCAGGCCCCCTTGCCGGCCAGCTCGGTACCGGGCGCGAGCGGAAACGAGGCGATCACGCTGCCGTCGATGTGCGCGACCGTGACCACGCGCCCGGTCTGCCAGGCGAGACGGTCCCCACCGGGCGCGAAGGCGACGACCACGCCCGGCACCGTGCCGGATGGCGCCTCGGCCAGCCGGACCGAGCTGCCGTCGTCCAGCCGGATCAGATTGAGCAGGCGCCGGTGATCACTGCGGTCGAGGTGGATCGGCACCGAGTCACGGACCACAAGTGACATCCCGTCCGGCGACCAGGCGGCCGGTTCCGTGCCGACCGTCCCGGCCACACCGCTGCGCAGCTGACGGGTCGCACCGGTGACCAGGTCGATGATGTCGACCCGGGGATCGCCGCGCTGCGGGTCGTGGGCGATCCACCGGCCCTGTGGGGAGAGCACCACGTCCGTGCCGGCGGTCATCTCCCAGCCGCTGCGGACGACCCGGTAGGCGTCGGTGTCGCCGTCCACCACGGTGACGAGACTGCACTCGTCGTCGTAGGTCAGGCGTCCGGCCTCCCCGGTGAAGATCACCGAGGCGGGACCGGTCCGGGGCCGGTCCGTGGCGTGCAGGCTCCCGAGGGGCGGCAGGCCGATCCGGTCCGGCAACGCTCCTGGCTCGTCTCGTCCGGCCGGATCCACCGGCGAGGTACGGGCTGCCGGCAGTACGAGCCCGCCGAGCACCACCAGCACGAGCGCGGCGGCCACCGCCGTGGCTCGACGCCGTCGCGTGCGGCGCGCCGTCGCCAGAGCACGCTGTTCCACCTGGTACGCGGGAACCTGCGCCGCCGTGGTGTGCAGCACGTCCCGTAGCCGCGTGGTCATCGCGCGCTCCTCTCCGGCACCGGGTCGACAAGTTCCGGGGCCACCGCGCGAAGCCGGACCAGCGCGTCGTGCCCATGCCGTTTCACCGTCCCGACCGAGCAGCCGAGTACGGCGGCCACCTGCGCCTCGGTCAGGTCCTCGTAGAAGCGCAGCACGATCACGGCCCGCTGCCTGGGGGTGAGCTGGCGTAACGCGGCGGCCAGCGTCACCCGGAGGGCAGCGGCGTCGCTGGGGTCCGGGTGACCGGTCTGCGCAGGCGCCGGGTCGGCCTCCAGCCGTTCGGTGAACCGACGCCGCCGCCACCAGGAGACCTGCTGGTGGTACATGACCCGGCGCACGTACGCCTCCGGGTCACCGCCGCGGATCCGCCGCCAGTGCCGGTACGTTCGGGCGAGTGCGCTCTGGAGAAGATCTTCGGCCAGTTGGTGGTCGCCGGTGAGCAGGTAGGCGGTCCGGGACAGCGCCGGTGAACGGTGCACCACGAACTCGTGGAACGTCTGGCTCATCGCCACCCCCTCGGCAGAAGTAAACGCCTCCTGCCGCGCGGATGGTTGAGGGCGAGGTGGGACCGGCGCGGGGCGTCCCGCGCCGGCCTGCCTCACCCGCCCCCTCAGGCCGGGACCGGCAGGTCACCGAGCGCGCGGCCGGCCTCCCGAGCGGCCTTCAGGGCCTCGGCGTGCATCTGCGCGGCCTGGTCGGTGAACGAGTCAAGGGCGGGGTTGACGCCGACGAGGGTGAACTCGCGCTCGACCACTGTGAGGTCGGCGCCCCAGCAGTCGGCGAGGATGCGGCGCAGGTACGGCGTCGCGTGGTCCCAACCCTCCCGGGGCGTGCCACCGCCGTACGCCCCACCACGCACCGTCGCGAGCACGACCCGCTTGCCCGCCAGGAACGGCTGGGCGAACGCTCGCTGGTCGGTGCTTACCAGGTCGACGTACGCCTTGAAGTGCTGTGAGACGCCGTAGTTGTAGAGCGGCACGGCGAACAGGATGGCGTCGGCGGCGAGCAGCTCGTCCACAAGTGTCGCGGCGAGGGCGACGGCCTCGCGCTGCTCGGTGGTGTGCTCCTCCGGCGCGGTCGTCCCGGCGGTGACCGCCGCGGCCCAGGCGGTCGCGGGCAGGGGATCGACGCCGAGGTGGCGACGTTCGATCGTGTCACCGGGGCGCGCGGCGAGCCACTCCGCCTCGACGATGTCCGCGATCTCGCGGCTCGCCGAGCCGTGGGTGCGGATGCTGGCATCCAGTCGGAACAGGGTCACGACAACTCCCATGAGTCTGAGGTTCAAGCTTGAATCCGACGATAGCCAGACTTGATTCAAGCTTGAACTGAATGGGAGATGTCTCACCCTGACGTGGGCCTGCGAGGCGTCGAGGCGCGACCGCGAGGATCCTCGGGCAATCGAGTGTGGTGGCTCACGCGCCTCGGGTGTGCGGCCCTGTTTAGATTACGCTCATAATCTAAACAGGGCCGCGTCCGCGGCTCTCCCCTGACCTGGAGGTCCGCGATGAGCACCTACCTGATCAACCACTTGCGCATTCCCGGCGGTGTTCCGAACGAGGCCGGGCTGCGCTACCTCGAGCAGGTCGAGGCCACGGTGAAGCCGTACGGCGGGAAGTGGCTTGCCAACGGCGAGGCGAGCACGGTCGAAGGCGCGTGGCCGGGCCTGGTCGTCCTCATGGAGTTCCCCGATCGCGCCGCGGCCGAGCGGTGGTACGCCTCGCCCGAGTATCAGGAGATCCTGCCTCTGCGGGTCAACAACTCGATCTCTGACATCGTGCTGATCGACAGCCTTCCGGCCGACTACACCGTCCGGGGCTTCGCACAGCAGGTGCGCGCCGCGATCGCCGCGGCAACCGGTTCCGACAGCTGAGCGGTGCGGGGCGGAGTCGTGGCGACTGCCACGGCTCCGCCTTCGCGTGTTCAGTCGGCCGGCGGAGAGGCGGCCTCGCGCACCGCGCCCAGGATTTCCTCCGACACCTCCGTGCCCGCCGTCGCCCGGGCCAGGAGCAGGCCGCCGACGATGGTGGACAGGGCGGCCAGACCGGCGTTGCCCGGCGCGATCCAGCCGGCCATCTCCCGGACGCCGGCCGCGTACGTCTCACGAGGCCCCGGGTCGTGCGCGACATCACCGGCGAATCCGGCCGCTGGGCAACCCGCGCCCGGGTCGTCCCGGTGCTCGACCGACAGGTACGTGTCCAGCAGCGACGACCATGCCGCCGCGTGGTCCGCGGAGCCGTCCTGCAGGTCCGACAGATAGCGCAGCATGTCGATGAAGCCCAGGTGTACGGCCTCGTCGACGAGCGCCGCCTTCGATGCGAACTGCTTGTAGAAGCCACCCTGGGTCAGGCCGACGGACCGCATCACGTCGCCCACGCTGACGTTCGGTACGCCCTGTTCGCGGAAGAGTCGCGAGGCGGCCTTCACCGCCGCTGCCCGATTGGCCTGTGCCTCAGCCTTGGATGCCCGACTCATCTGCCCACCTTCACCGTGGCCACCGAACTGTCGGGTTATAGATTACCCGCAAAATCTAAGCAGCCACGCCTCAGGCGGAGGCGGTGTCGTGGGCGGTCATCGTCTCCTGGCGACCGGGTTCCTCCCTCAGGATGGCGGCGTGCAGCCAGATGTCCGGGATGGCGAATCCGTCCACCAGTGTCCGCATCTGTGGGCGCAGCTCCTTGAGCAGGCCGTTCACCACGGCGGTGATCGCCTTCGAGCGGGCCGGTGTGAGCCGGCCGTGCTCCAGCAGCCACCCCTTGTGGGCCTCGATGACGCTGAGGGCGTACAGGTCGCAGACGCGGGAGAGCAGCGCCCGGACCGCCGGGTCCGCCGTGTCCTCGATGCCGGCGACGAACGCCTCCAGGGTGATCCGGTCGATGTGCGCGGCGGCGGCGGTGAGGACGTGGTCCTGGACGTCGTTGAAGATGTCGAACGGGCGGTCCTGCTTGCTGGAAGCGCCGTTACGCAAGCGGCGGATCGCCCCTTCGAGCAGATGCTTCTCGCGGTCGTCGAAGATCTTCAGCTGCCAGCCCCGGTCGGTGACGGCGACCTCCTCGTCGCGGCCCGGCACGGCGCTGATCAGCTGCTGGATCAGCGACCGTGCGGCGGTGCGTTCGAGCACCATCTCCCGGACCTGCTCGGCGACGAAGGAGGCGCGACCCCAGCCGTCCAGCGAGCCGAACTCGTCCCGGTAGCCGGTCAGCAGCCCCTTGGCGACAAGTTGCAGCAGGACCGTGTTGTCGCCCTCGAAGGTGGTGAAGACGTCGGTGTCGGCCCGCAGGCCCGGCAACCGGTTCTCGGCCAGGTAACCGGCGCCGCCACACGCCTCGCGACACAGCTGGATGGTGCGGGCGGCGTGCCAGGTCTGCGCGGCCTTGAGCCCGGCGGCGCGGGATTCCAGCTCCCGTTGCCGGCGCTCGTCGACCGGGCCGTCGCCGCCCTGCACCTCGTGCACCGCGGCGACCAGCTCGGCCTGGGCGAAGTGCAGCGCGTACGAGGTGGCCAGGGCGGGTAGCAGCTTGCGCTGGTGGGCCAGGTAGTCGTTGAGCAGCACCTCCCGCTCAGCGTCGGGGGTGCTGAACTGGCGGCGGATGTCGCCGTAGCGGACCGCGATGGTCAACGCCGACTTGGTGGCCGACGACGCGGCGCCACCCACGCTGACCCGGCCACGGACCAGGGTGCCCAGCATTGTGAAGAAGCGTCGGGAGTCGTTCTCGATCGGGCTGGAGTAGGTGCCGTCCTCGGCGACCTGGCCGTACCGGTCCAGCAGCATGTCGCGGGGCACCGTCACGTGGTCGAAGCTGAGTCGCCCGTTGTCCACGCCGAGCAGGCCGGCCTTGGCCCCCGCGTCGCCGATGGTCACGCCGGGCAGCGGGTTGCCCCGCTCGTCACGGATCGGCACCAGCCACGCGTGTACGCCGTGCCGCCGCCCGTTGGTGACCAGCTGCGCGAAGACCACCGCCATCCGCCCGTCCCGGGCCGCGTTGCCGATGTAGTCCTTGCGGGCCGCCTCGTGCGGGGTGTGCAGGTCGAAGGTCTGCGTCCGGGGATCGTACGTGCAGGTGGTGCGCAGCTGCTGGACGTCGGAGCCGTGCCCGGTCTCGGTCATCGCGAAGCAGCCCAGGATCCGGCCGGAGATGATGTCCCGAAGGTAGGCGTCGTGGTGACGCCGGGTGCCCAGAGCCGCGACCGCGCCGCCGAACAGACCCCACTGCACGCCGGCCTTGACCATCAGCGAGAGGTCGACCTGCGCCAGCATCTCGGTGGCGATGATCGAGCCGCCGACGTCGGATCCGCCGCCGTACTGGGTGGGAAAGGCCGACGCGATACCCAGCTTGACAGGCAGCTCGCCGAGCAGTCGGGTGATCCGCTCACGCGCCTGGTCACCGGTCTCGCCGTACACCGGGAGGAAGCGTTCGTCGAGATGCCGACGGTGCGCGTTGCGGACCTCGGCCCACGGTCCGTCGAGCACCTGCTGAAGGCGGGCGAGGTCGACGGGGCCGGGCGCTTGACTGGGCATGGCTACCTCGCAGGATGCTGGTTGGGTACAGCTCGTACCCAACCAAGGCTACCGACCCGCTACAGTGATCCGGTGGGTAACGCGGCGGTGAAACGGGACACCATCGCCGCCCGCCGTGCCGGCGGCATTCCGCAGGAGCGGGCCCGGCGACGGCAGGCGATCGTGGAGGCCGCGGTCCGCGTCATCGAGGAGCACGGCACCGACATCGGGCTGGGCACGGTGGCCGACCGGGCCGGGCTGCCCAGACCGCACGTCTACCGCCATTTCGCCAGCAAGGACGACCTCGACCAGGCCGTCGCCCGGCACGCCGCCCGCCTGGTGAGCGCCTGGATCCGTCCGTCGCTGACCGCCCCGGGCACCCCGCCGGAGGTGGTGCACGGCATCGTCGGCCAGGTGCTGAGCTGGGCGGTGTCCCACCCCAACCTCTACCGGTTCCGGGCCCGTCTCGGCACCGCGCACGCCGTCCCCGAAATCACCGAAGCCGCCGTCGCCAACCTGCGTGCCGCCGGGTACGCGGCGCACCTGCCCGCGTACGTGGTGGCCAGCGTTGTGGGCATGGTCGACGCCGGCATCATCTGGTGGTTCGACCACCGGGACGAGGTCGGGCCGGAGCAGCTCAACGACTGGCTCGCCACCCAGGTCTGGCGGGTCGTCGCCGAGGCGGTCCAGCGACCACCGGCGGCGTCTCACGACGGGTGACCGACGCCGACCGGGCGCTCACGACCGGAGCGCCTCCGGCAGTGGCTTGGTGTGCAGGATGACCAGTTCGGCGACGGCCCGGGTCAGGGCGACGTAGAGCCGGTTCATGCCGCGCGGCTCGGCGGCGACGATGTCCGCGGGCTCCACCAGCACGACCCGGTCGTACTCCAGCCCCTTGACCTGACTGACCGGGATCGCCCCGAGCTGGTCGGCGATCGCGTCCGGAGCGATGATCGCACCGGTTTCCTGCGCGAGGGCCGCCCGCAGGTCGTCCACCTGGCGGATCGTGAGGGTGCCGCCGGGTCGGAAGGAGCGGGTCGGCGCGATCCCGGGCGCCAGCGTCCGGGCGGCGAAGTCGGCGATGACCTGCGGCACCCGATAGCCGGTGGGTAGATCGAGCATTCGAGCCTCGCGTTTGCCGAGCTGCTGCACCAGCTCAGGCCAGCTTCCGGCGGCCAGCGGATGGGTCGCCTGACCGAGGTCGCCTACGATCGTCATCGAGGCGTGCGCGGCTCGGCGGGCGATCATCCGACACTCCATCGGCGACAGGTCCTGGGCCTCGTCGAGGATGACATGCAGGTACACGTCCTCGACGGGCTCGGTGGGCACGGCCACCGGCAACGGCTCGGCAAGCTCCGGCACGTGCCCCTCCTCGCCGTACGGGTCGAAGCCGTCTGCCCAGCCCACCACCGTGTGGCCCTCACGCAGGATGATCGCCGCCGCCCAGCGCTGCGCCGCCCAGGCGTTGCCGCTGTCCAGGGACTGGCCGGAGACGGCGATCGGGGTGGCCAGTCCGGGTGCGAAGAGCTGCCAACCGTCGTTCAGGCTCAGGCTGAGCACGAAGGTCTCCGCCAGCCGGGGACCACTGCTCAACTCCCGTACCTGCCACTCGCTCCTGGTCGGCGCCGTGGTGACCGGCGGGCCCAGGATCTCGGCGAGCTCGTCGAGCAGTGGGACGTCGTCCACCGACCACTGCCCGTGCTGCGCGGGCAGCACGTCCTGCGGGGTCAGCATCGGCCACCAGGCCGTCAGGAAGGCGTCCGGGATCTCCCTGCCGCCGAGCAGGTCCGAGAGCACCTGCGCCGCCTCGGCACGGGCGAGGTTGGGCTTGATGCCCCGAGCCTCGCACCGTCGACGCACCTCCAGGCGGGCCTTCGTCAGGTCGTCGGCGTCGAGCCTGGCCAACCGTTGTGGCGCGTTCGGCGGAGTGTCCCAGGCCAGTTCGGTGAGCACCCGCACCATCTTCAGGTCGCCCTTGGACCTGGCGACCTCGGCGCGGTCACGCCGGGTCGCCACCACACCGTCGAACAGCTCCCCGATCGCCCGCAGGTGGACGCTGTCTTCACCGAGACCGGGCAGCACCCGGCCGATGTACTCGGTGAACACGGTCGAGGGACCGACCACCAGCACCCGGCCGTCGGCGAACTTCCCCCGGTCGGTGTAGAGCAGATAGGCGGCACGGTGCAGGGCGACCTGGGTCTTGCCGGTGCCGGGGCCGCCGGTGATGAGGGTGACGCCGTGCGCCGGGGCGCGGATCGCCTCGTCCTGCTCGCGCTGGATGGTGCTGACGATGTCGCGCATGTGCGGACCGCGTTCCCGGCTGAGCGACGCGAGCAGGGCGCCCTCGCCCACCACACCGTCGACCTCGCCGCCGGACAGCACCTCGTCGTCCACGCCGACGACCGTGGGGCCTTCGCAGGTGATGATCCGGCGGCGGACCACGCCCAGTGGCTCACCGGGGGTGGCTCGGTAGAACGGCGCGGCGGCCGGCGCACGCCAGTCGACCACCAGCGGCTCCCGGTTCTCGTCGCGTACGCCCAGCCGGCCGATGCGGTAGGTGTCGCCGTCGTCGAAGTCCAGCCGGCCGAAGACCAGGCCCTCCTCCTGACCGTCCAGGTCGGACAGTCTGGCCGCCGCGCTCAGCACCATCGCGTCGCGCTCGACCAGCCCGGTCAGCGGGCCGGCCGTGGCGCGACCGCGACCCTCGGACTCCAGTTCCCTCGCCTGCGTACGCATGACCTCCAGTCGCTCGTACACCCTGTCGACCACCTGCTGCTCGATGGCGAGCTGCCGCACTGTTTCGGACACACCGCTCCCTGGTCTGCCAGAGGCTGCTGCACGGGGACTGGTCGAGAATATGTACCGGCCAGAACCGCAAAATCAGCATCCAGGGTGATTTGCGCGACTTGACCCGTCGATAAGATGGAAGTGGCCTCAGGGGATCAGCCCTGGTCACCCCGCCCGGTCTGCTGCTGCAACCGGTCGATCAGCTTCGCCGCCTCGGCCTTGCTGAGGCGGTCCGGCACGCTCTCGCCCGCCTCGCGGGCCAGGGTCCGCAGATACGACTCCTGCGCCGCCGTCGTCGGCTCGTCGCCGGTCACCCACTCGTCCGGGTCCTTCACCGCGGCCTGCGGATCATGCTTTTCGCTCATGTCGGCACCCTCTCTCTCGAACAGGTGTGCCATACCCGGGTCGGTGGCCACCGAACCCTCCCGGCCCCGCCGGCAGCGCACCGGTGGCTGGTGTCCGGGTGGTCCGACCAGCGGACGTCGGTGTGCCTACCTGGTGGCCGGACCGGTCGTCGGGCCTGCGCCGGTGACATTGAGGACGAGCGAGTAGACCGAGGTGGTGGCCGTCACGAACAGCACGTTGCGCTTACGACCACCGAAGGTGAGGTTCGAGCAGATCTCGGGCAGCCGGAGCTTTCCGAGCAGGGTGCCGTCCTGGTCGAAGCAGTGCAGCCCGTCGTGGGCGGCGACCCACAGCCGGCCCTCCCGGTCGAGTCGGATCCCGTCGAACGACCCGGCGTCGCATTCGGCGAGCACGCCACGGTCCCGCAGCGTCCCGTCGGGGCCCACGTCGAAGTGGCGGAGGTGCCGACGCCGGGTGTCGACGATGAACAGCCGACGCTCGTCGGCCGAAAACGCCAGACCGTTGGGACGCAGGAAGTCGTCGGCGACCCGTTCCACCCGACCGTCGGGCGAGCAGCGGTAGACGTGGCAGCCGTCCAGCTCCGGATCCGCCCGGTGCCCCTCGTAGTCGCTGTCGATGCCGTAGCTCGGGTCGGTGAACCACAACGAACCGTCGCTGGTCTCCACGACGTCGTTCGGGCTGTTGAACCGCTTGCCCTGCCAACGGTCCGCCACCACGGTCAGCGACCCGTCCGGCTCGGTACGGGTGACCCGGCGGTGGCCGTGCTCGCACGTCACGACACGGCCGAGGCGGTCGATCGTACGGCCGTTTGCGTAACCGGCGGGCGTCTGGAAGACGTCGCACCGCCCGGTGATCTCGTCCCACCGCAGCACCCGGTCGTTCGGGATGTCACTGAACAGCAGGCAGCGCCACGCGGGGGAGTACGCCGGCCCCTCCAGCCACCGCCCGCCGTCGAACAGCCGCTGCACCAGGTGGTCACCGCTCACCGTCCGGAACCGCTCGTCCAGGACGTCCCAGCGGGTGGGTACGCGCTCGACCGGATTCATCGGGCACCCCCGTTGCCTGCGGCGAGGCTGGCGAAGGTCGTCGCCTCCTGCGTGAGGAGCCGCTGGGTCCGCTTGCCGTACAGCAGTTCCACCAGGCGGGCGGCCGGGCCGGCCCAGTCGATGCTCAGCCGCAGGCGGGTGGCGGAGCCCTCCGGCAGCAGCTCGTGGCTCGCCCTGGTCCGGACCCCCGGCGTACGGGTCACCCAGGTGAAGCCGGCCCCGGGCCGCCAGTCGGTGATCTCGTACGTGGCGGCGCTCAGCCCCGGCTGGCGGATCCGGAAGCGGCTGCCGACCGCCACCGGCCCGGCGTCGTCGATTCGCCTGATCTCGTCGATGGTGGGCAGCAACTCGGCCCAGCGGTCGACGTCGCTCACTGTCCGCCAGACGGCGGCGACCTCGGCGTCCACGTGCTGTTCGACGGCAATCGTCATGTACCGGATGGTACGGCGGACTCGGGTGCGCGGCCCACGAGGGTTGGTGCGACCGGTGGCGGCCCGGGGTCGCGTGGTCCGCCACCGGGCCGCCACCGGCCGTGGTCAGCCGTTGTCGATCAGACTCGCGATCTCGTTGTAGATGAGGTGCGCCTTGGCGCCCTGGTTGGACGGACAGCCGCCGAGGTGGTGCAGGGCGATCACCCGGTGGCTGCTGTTCAGCACCGGTGAGCCCGAGTTGCCGCCGGAGGTGTCGCAGCTGTAGCTGATGTTCCAGGTGTTGTAGTTGGCGTTGCGGACGGTGCAGCGCGCGCCGTTCTGGGCGTTCTCGAAGATGGACAGACGCTTCGGGCTGCCGTCACCGTGCCCCGGGATGTACATCTGCGTCCCGGTGGTGGTGGCGGACGTCGCCAGGTAGAGCGTGCCGAAGCCCTGGATGGCAGCGAAGTTGTTCACCGAGAACAGGGCGTAGTCGAGCTGGCTGGAGCCACCACTGCTCACCCGGTAGAGCGTTGCACCACTGACCTTGGTGCCGGGCCCGGGGTTCGCGCCGCCGCAGGTGGCGCACTGGTAGTTGAACTGCATCTCGCTCCCGCTGACCGCGGCCTGGGTCGAGAAGCAGTGCTTGTTGGTGAGCATGCGGTTGGTGTTACCGACCCGCCAGGTGGTGCACATGCCGCCGCCGCTGATCAGCAGCCGGGCCACCGCGTTGCCGCGCGCATACTCGGTGGGGTGGCTGCTCCGGTAGCAGACCACGTCGCGGCGGGCGTCGGTGCTGCACACCGACTGGATGGAGAAGTTGTACTGGCTGATCTCCGTGCGGTCGTAGCCGCGCCAGAACCGGTCGATGGTCGCGGCGCTGCCCCGGGAGGAGCGGTTGCTGTGCAAGGTCACCACCGCCGTGTCGCCTTCCACCGACATCGCCCAGAAGCCCGGCCGTCCGTCGGTGGTGTAGTCCGCGCCGGTCGCCCGGTTCAGGTGACGGTCGTACCGGTAGCTTTCCCGGCCGTCCGGGCTCGACACGGTGACGTACTCCCCGGGAGCCAGCCGCAGCGAGCTGAAGTGCACCTTGATGTACGTGGCGCCGGGGTGCTGAATGATCTGGGTCCGGCCGGCGCGGGCGTACGACAACGAGCCGTCGACGGTGCGCAGCTCACCGACGGTCGTCACACCCTCGGCCGAGAACTGGTCCGACTCGGGCGCCCGGTCGGAAAGGGGCGTGATCGGCTGCACCGGATATGCCGCGGCCGGAGCCGACAGCAGGGACAGGCCGAGTGTGCAGGCGGCGAGTGTGACGGTCGCGGTGCGTAGGCGGCGCAGGGCATGTTTCATCGTCGCTCCTCCCAGGAAGCGGAACCTGAACGATTCCTAAGCCTTCTTACCGAAGAGCATCGATACATGCAAGATATTCAATAAGTTATACCGCTTCTCGGCCGGCCTGCGCGTCGTTACCTCGCGTCGACGATCAGCCGAACCGTGACGACGTCGCCGACCTCGATGCCCTCGGCCCGGCGGACCTTGTCCTTGACCGGCACGACGTAGCCGCCGTCCCTGGGGAACAGTGAGGTGGTCCACTGGGTGTCACCGATCCGCGCGGCCACCGGGATCATTCCCCAGCCGTAGCTGACCTGACCGGCCACCTCCGCCAGCTGGCCGCAGTGCTGGTCGGGCACGGTGACGAAGTGGAACGGGGACGGGCCGCGCCAGAACCACACCTCACCGGCGAACTCCAGCTCCATGCGGGCAACCTACCGTCGCCGGCCCCGGTCGGGCGTACGACGTCGGGTCCGGAGCGCGGCACCGTGGGGGGTGGTGCGGAGGTGCCGGCATGGGTCACTCTGACTGTCACGCTTGAGCCATCGATCCCCATCACCACCTCACCTGGTACCGAGACCGTCCGGCAGTCCCGCCGGACGTGCCCGAACCCGTCGGGCACCCGCATCCCTGGATGTGAAGGAGCGCCATGAAACCGTCCCTCCGGGTCCTTGTGGGGGTGGCAGTCCTCGCGGCCCCGCTGGCCCTGACCGCTCCCGCGCAGGCGGCCAACACACTCGCCATGCGCGGTGCCGACGTCTCCTCGCTGCAACGCAGCCTCGATCTCGGGGCCCGCTACTACAACGCCTCCGGCGCGCAGGCCGACCCCTACGACATCCTCGCCTCGAAGGGGGTCAACTACCTGCGGCTGCGCATCTGGAACAACCCGGCCAGTGGCTACAACAACAAGGCCAAGGTGCTTCAGCAGGCCAGGGCGATCAAGGCCAAGGGCTTCAAGCTGCTGATCGACTTCCACTACTCGGACACCTGGGCGGATCCGGGCAAGCAGTATCCGCCGGCGGCATGGGCCAACCACTCGCTGAGTCAGTTGCAGGCCGACGTCTACAACTACACCTACGACGTGTGCAGCGCGCTGAAGGCGCAGGGCACCACGCCGGACGCGGTGCAGATCGGCAACGAGATCAACGTGGGGATGCTCTGGCCCGCCGGGCAGGTGGTCAACAACGACTTCGCCCCGCTGGCGAGCCTGCTCAAACGGGGCTACCAGGCCACCAAGGCGTGCCACGGCGGCACCCAGGTGTGGATCCACACGGCGAACGCGGACAGCAACGCCAACGCCCGCTGGTTCTACGACGGGATCCGGGCGCAGGGCGTCACCTGGGACGTCACCGCCTTGTCCTACTACTGCATGTGGCACGGCACGCTGGCCAACCTGTACAACGTCATCGCCGACGTGAAGGCCCGCTACGGCAAACCGGTGGTGATCGCCGAGACCGCGTACCCGTTCACCACTGCCGACGCCGACCACCAGCCGAACGTGATCCCCGGCACCGCGCGCTGCGACAACATCCCGGCCACCTGGTCCGGGCAGGCGCAGCAGTTCAGTTGGGTGCAGAACACCGCACGCAACGCCGGTGCGGTAGGCGTCTTCTACTGGGAGCCGACCTGGCACGCCGTACGCGGCAATGGCTGGGATCCGGCGGACATCAACGGAACCGGCAACGGCTGGGACAACATGGCCGTCTTCGACTGGTCGGGGCGGGTGAACCCGCACGTGTACTGGACACCGTGACCGTCGTCCGGGCCCGGGAGTCGCCACCGGGCCCGGTGGGCGGGGGCGTTCCGTGGCTCTGCGCGGATCCGGACCGGGGGCACGAACACCTGGCAAGGGATAGACCTCTGTCGTTTGACGTATGACGTCGTTAACGCTAACTTCGCTTCACGGGCGGGTGTTGTGGCTGCCGGGAGCCGGATTCTCCGCCGTGGTCCCGCGCCGGCCAGCCGCGACCGTGGGCGCGTCGTCGTGCTGACCGGTGGCGCCGGTGACCAGACCTTTCGCACCACCCCACGTGCTGACGCCACCACCTGACGCCGGCACATCCCCAGGGCATCCACGGCTGCGCGTGGGTGACCCCGATCGAAGGAGTGGACCATGAAGGCCATCGGTGAGGCTCGTCCCGCCTCTCCACCCAGACGCGGTTGGCGGTCGGGGCTGGCCGCGGCGGCCGCCGCGGCCCTGGCGGCGAGCGCGCTCGTGGCGGTGAACGCGGCGCCGGCGGCGGCGGCGACCGTGGACACGAATGCCTGGTATGTGCTGGTCAATCGCAACAGTGGCAAGGCGTTGGACGTGTATGGTCTGGCGACCAATGACGGTGCGCGGATCAGCCAGTGGACCCGTAACGACGGGGCTAATCAGCAGTGGCAGTTCGTGGACTCCGGCGGAGGCTACTACCGGCTGAAGTCCCGGCACTCGGGCAAGGTCCTCGACGTGCACAACTTCTCGACCGCCGACGGCGGGGCGATCGTGCAGTGGTCCGACCACAACGGCACCAATCAGCAGTTCCGGTTGGCCGACTCGGACGGCGGTCATGTCCGGTTGATCAGCCGGCACAGCAACAAGGTCGTCGAGGTGCAGGGCGCCTCCACGGCGGACGGCGCGAACATCGTGCAGTACGCCGACTGGAACGGCAGCAACCAGCAGTGGCAACTGGCCCGGGTCGACGGGGGCGGCCCCACGTCGCCACCGCCGAGCGGTGGCACCGGGTGCGGCAAGGCCCCGACGCTGTACAACGGCACGCACACCATCCAGAGCAACGGCAAGAGCCGCCAGTTCATCCTGCGCCTGCCGGCCAACTACAACAACAACAACGCGTATCGGCTGATCTTCGCGTTCCACTGGCGTGGCGGCACCATGCAGGAGATCTCCTCCGGTGGCACCAGCGGGAGCGCCTGGTCCTACTACGGGCAGCAGGAGCAGTCGAACAACAGCGCGATCCTGGTCGCGCCGCAGGGTCTCGGCAACGGGTGGGGCAACGCCGGCGGTGAGGACGTCACCTTCGTCGACGACATGATCCGCCGGATCGAGAGCGACCTGTGCGTCAACCCGAGGCAGCGTTTCGCCCTCGGCTTCAGCTGGGGCGGTGGCATGAGCTACGCCCTCGCCTGTGCACGGGCCACGGTCTTCCGGGCGGTTGCCGTGATCGCCGGTGCGCAGATCAGCGGTTGCAGCGGCGGTACCCAGCCGATCGCGTACTTCGGTCTGCACGGCATCTCGGACAACGTCCTCAGCATCGGCCAGGGCCGAGGGCTGCGCGACACCTTCGTCCGGAACAACGGGTGCAACGCTCAGAACCCGCCGGAGCCGGGTGCGGGCAGCCGTACGCACATCACCACGGCATACTCCGGCTGCCGAGCCGGGTACCCGGTGCAGTGGGCGGCCTTCGACAACGGGCACATGCCGGGCCCGGTGGACGGGACCTACGCCGAGAGTGGCATCACCACTTGGACCAAGGGTGAGATCTGGCGCTTCTTCGCCCAGTTCTCTTGACCGGGCCGAGCGCGACGGCGGGTCGCGGCCTCCTGGCGGCAGTGGGAACCAGGGGGTCGGGCCCGCCGACCCGTCGTGTCCCGGGTCAGCGTTGCAGGCGGGCCGGCTTGCCGGAGCCGCTGCGGCGGACCACCCAGGCCTCGGTGATGTGGGTGAACATCGCCGCCGCGGCCCCTTCCGGGTCGTGGGCGGCGATCCGCTCGTAGATGCGGCGGTGCCCGCGGTTCGATGCCACACACAGGGAACGCTCGGTGCGGCCCATGTACCGGGCGGTGTTCACCACCTGGCTCTCCAGCGCCCGGACGACGCCACGGGCGATGCGGTTCCCGGACGCCTGCATGATCAGGTCGTGGAAGGCCCGGTCGTGCTCGTGGTAGGTGACGTGATCGCCGACCAGCTCGTCCATCCGGTCCACCAGGGCGCGCAGCCGGTCGAGAGTCTCCTGGTCGGCGACCCGGGCGGCGACATTCGCCATGTCGGATTCCAGCAGGCGTCGGGTGACCACGAGGTCGTCGAGGATGGCGAGGCTGTCGTCCTCGGCGATGGTGGCCCCGAGGACGAGCTCGTCGAGCATGTCCCACATCGAGGCCGGGGTGACCATGGTGCCGGCACCCTGGCGGACCTGCACCAGCCCCTTCTCCTGGAGGATCTTCACCGCCTCTCGGACGACTGTCCGACTGACGGAGAAGGTCTCGCAGAGCACGGGCTCCGGAGGCAGTGCCGTGCCGGACGGATGCACCCCACGGACGATGCGTTCCACCAGCTCGGCGGTGACCGCCGTGGCGAGGTTGGTGGGGCGGCGCGCCCAGACCGGGGCGGCCAGATTTTCCAGGGCCGTCTCCTGCGATGGCGTCATGTCCCCCTCCGATTGGCTCGTCGTGCCACGACGTCCAGGGCCAGTGTACGGCGGGACTGTTGACGTCAGACGTCATACGAGTTACGTTCTTGATCACGTTGGCTGCGGCAGGCCGTCAGCCACTCCCTTCAGAGGTGAACAACTATGAAACAACGAGCATTGTGGTCAGCCGTCCTCGTTGTGGGACTGGCGACGGCAGGTTGTGGAAGTGCCAGCGATACGGGGCCCTCGTCCGGTGGCGGGAACGACAAACTTGTGGTGTGGGACTGGAAGTCCGGCGAGCCTTCGGCTAAAGCGTATGTCGAGAAGGCGAAGGCCGACTTCTCCGCCAAGCACCCCGACGTGACGGTCGAGTTCGTCGCGCAGCCGTTCGACCAGTACTACACGCTGCTCGGCGGGGCCATTCAGTCCGGCAAGGGCCCGGATGTGATGCTGTTCAACGGCGGCGGTCAGATCCGCGACCGGGTCGACGCGCTGGTGCCCCTCGACGAGTACGTGGCCGAGGACAAGCAGCGCCTCGCCGGTTGGGACGCCTTCAGCAAGGACGGCAAGGTTTACGCCGGTCCGGTGACGCTGCAGGGGCACCCCATCTACTACAACAAGGCGCTCTACGAGAAGGCCGGGCTCGATCCGGCGAGCCCCGCCACCACCTGGGACAAGTTCCTCGCTGACTGCGCCGCCATCGGCAAGGCCGGCGCCAAGTGCTTCGCCCTGGGCAACAAGGAAGGCGCTGGAATCCAGTTCTGGATGTCGGCCCTCGGCTCCGGCATCCTCACCGCTCAGGAGTACGACGACTGGATCGCGGGCAAGCGCGACTGGAACTCGCCAAACGTGAAGCGGATCTTCGAGCTCTGGAAGGAGGCCGGCGACGCCGGCCTGAACAACGACGGGGGCAACTCGACCGCGATGTTCAACGACTCGTTCGCGCTCTTCCAGTCCGCCAAGGCCGCGCACGTCATCGGACTGATGTCGGACGTGGGGCACTGGAAGGACTTCAACGAGTTCCTGACGCCCGAGAAGCTCGGCGTGATGAGCGCTCCGGTGGTCACCGCCGGCACCACGCCGAGCCTGGCCTATGACGGCGGCATCGGGTACGGGGTGGCGAAGTGGACCAAGGATCCCAAGGTCGCCGCCGACCTGGTGCGATCGCTGACGTCGACCGAGGCGCTCCAGGCGTTCTACGCCGACGCCGGTGCGATCGCCGCCGACACCACAATCGACGTGTCGCAGGCCGGTCCGGCCGCCGCCACGATCGTCGCCGCGCTCAACAGCGGTAAGCCCGCCCTGCACGTGGCGCTCTCCTCGAAGACCCTGGACCTGATGGGGCGGGTCTCCCAGCAACTGCTCAGCGGCTCGATCAGCGTCGACGAGGCGGTGAAGCAGCTGGCAGCTTCCGACCAGGCAGGCTGATTTCGTGCCGATCGGAAACGCAGAGCCGTCGGTCCGTCCGGTTCCTCCCGGACGGGCCGACGGGGCGGCGGCCGGGTCCGCAGGCGCCCGTCGCGGTGGCGGCTCACGGTCCGTTCGCGGCGGCTCGCGGGCCGAGCGCTTCGCCCCTTACGTCCTGGTCGCACCCGCCATCCTGATCATCGTGGTGCTGCGGCTGTACCCGTTGCTGCTCGGCGTCAACTTCTCCTTCACCGGAGACGGCGAGCGCAACGGTCAGACGGTGGGCTTCGACAACTACCTTGAGTTGATCGAGGACCCGTTGTTCCGCACCGCGCTGGGCAACGTCGGGCTGCTGGTGCTGTTGCTTCCGGTGGCGGTGGCGATCCCCGGGCTGCTCGCGACGTTCATCTACCTCCGGGTACCCGGGCACCGCTTCTACCGCAGCGTCTACTTCTTCCCGGCGGTGCTCTCACCTGTCATCGTCGGCGCGATCTTCAATCTGCTGCTCGCCTTTGACGGCCCGGTCAACGTCCTGTTCGAGGCGGCCGGGATCAGCCCGGTGGACTGGCTCGGGAATCCCGACGTCGCGATGTTCGTGGTGGTCGGCGTACACATCTGGGCCACCTTCGGAATGGCGCTTGTGGTGTTCCTGGCCGGCTTCGCGACCCTGGACGCCGCGCTGTTGGACGCGGCCCGGGTGGACGGTGCCTCGCTGGCCCAGGTCATCCGACACGTGATCATCCCGGGTCTGTCCCGCACCATCGCGTTCGTCGCCGTGACCACCATGGTCGGAATGCTGACCTCGATGTTCGGCCTGCTCTATGTGATGACCAGCGGCGGGCCGGAAGGGTCCACCTATCTCCCGGAGTACTACATCTGGATCCAGCAGGGCCAGATGAATCGGCCCGCCCTCGCCTCGGCCGCGTCGACGGTGCTCTTCGTGATCATGCTCGTCGTGGGGCTGCTCCAGGTGAAGCTGCTCAGGCGGGCGGGAGGTGAGGACTGATGTCCCGGGTACGACTGAGCCGGTGGCTGCTGGCCATCCCGATGTCGCTGCTCGCGCTGGCGACGATCTACCCACTGCTGTTCACCGCCAACGTGGCGATGAAGACCCGGCGCGACTACATCCTCGACCGGTTCTCCCTGACCGACACTCTGCGCTGGGACAACATCAGCGCGGCGTGGAACAGCGTCGGCATGGACCGGTACTTCGTCAACTCCCTGATCGTGGTGACGTCGTCGGTCCTCCTGCTGCTGTTGCTCGGGTCGATGGCGGGCTTCGCCCTGAGCCAGCTTCGGTTCCGTGGCTCCTCGGCGCTGTTCCTGGGCTGCCTCGCGGGCCTGTTCGTGCCGTTCCAGGTGATCATGGTGCCGCTCGCCCGGATCATGGCCGACACCGCCCTCATCGACACGTACCCCGGACTGATCCTGGTCTTCGTGGCCCAGTTCCTGCCCTTCACCGTCTTCCTGATGACGAGTTACTACAAGACCATTCCGCGGGAGATCATCGACGCGGCCAGGATCGACGGCAACAGTGTGTACGGCGTGTACCGCCGGATCATGCTGCCGTTGGGCACCCCGGCGCTGCTGTCGGTCGGCATCCTCAACGCGCTGTTCTGCTGGAACGATGTCCTGATGTCGCTGGTGATGATGCCGTCGGCGGATCACCGCACGCTCATGGTCGGCGTGACCTCGCTGCGTGGCCAGTATTCCGACGACATCCCCACCTTCGCCTCCGGGGTGCTGATCGCCGCGATACCGGTCCTCGTGGTCTACCTCTTTCTCCAGCGCCAGATCGCCGACGGCGTCGCCGCCGGCTCCACGAAGGGCTGAAATGCGCATCACCGGTTTTCGGACGCTCACCACGGTCCAGGAATGGGGGCGCCCGGTCGGCGACGCCAACGGCGTCTTCGCCGACGGGAGGGTCCCGGTGCCGATCGTCGTCGTGGAAACCGACGAGGGGTTGTCGGGTGTCGGCATCGGCCCGCACGTCGAAATCGAGCGGATCTTCGCGGCCATCGACGGCGAAGACCCCCGTGCGGTGACGACGCTCTACGACCGCATGCTGCGACACACCTTCAAGGCCGGTCACGCCGGCCCGGTGTTCGGCACCATCGGCGCACTCGACACGGCACTGTGGGACATCAAGGCGCAGGCGGCCGGTCAGCCGCTGTGGCGGTTGCTGGGCGGCCGCGACCGCCGGGTCCCGGCGTACGCGTCCGGTCTCGACATCGCCCTGAGCGACGAGGACCTCGTCTCGGCGTACATCCGTTACGCCGAGCACGGGCTGCGGGCCGCCAAGCTCAAGGGTGGTCTCGACATCGAGCATGACCGACACCGGCTCCACCTGGTCAAGGAGGTCCTGGCGGAGGCCGGCCACGGACTGCGGCCGGGTCTGATGCTCGACGTCAACGAGGCGTGGACCCGCAAGCAGGCCGTCCGGCACGTCTGCGAACTCGAACGCACCCTCGACCTCATCTGGATCGAGGAGCCGGTTCGACGCTGGGACGCCGAAGGGCTCGCCGCCGTCGGCCGGGGGGTACGCGCCTCCGTCGCCACGGGGGAGAACCTCACCGGGCTGGAGCAGTACCGTCCGCTGATCGCCGCCGGCGCGGTCGACGTCGTCCAGACGTCCGCGGTCGGGGGAGTCACCCATTTCCTGCGGGTGTCCGCCCTGGCGCACGCCTACGATCTGCCGGTCAGCCCGATCGGCAACAGCCCGCTCGGGCTGCTGCACGCCGCCACCTCGGTGCCGAACCACCTGACCAGCGAGTTGCAGGACCTCTGGCCGCCGGTCGGTGTCTCCGTCGACGCGCACGTCGAGGACGGGTTCTTCGTCCTGGGTGACTCACCCGGACTCGGCCTCCGCGTGGACGAACAGCGGATCCAGGCCGTGGACCGGCACCCCCAGGCGCCGGCGGACGACGGCCCGAACGTCCGGCCGGAGCAGGCCGGGCGACGGCTGCTGGCGGCGACGGACGGCGTCCTGCCCGCCACCGCTGGCTTCCCGCTGACCCGGGCTGTCACCCCGGCGCACAACAGCAACCAGGTGTCGCCGACCGGAAGTCACTGAACGGGACCGACGGTGGTGGCCGGTGACGCGAGCGGTGTGCGGAGTTGATACGGAGGATCGATGAAGGCAGTGGTCTACCGGGGAGCACGGCATCTCGGTATCGAGGAACGTGAGCCGGCGGCACCCGGGCGCGGTGAGTTGGGGATATCGGTGGCGTACACCGGGATCTGCGGCACCGACCTGCACATCTACCACGGGGACATGGACTCCCGGGTCGGTGCCGCCGCGATCATCGGGCACGAGATGTCCGGGCGGATCGCGGCGCTGGGTGAGGGCGTCACCGGTTGGTCCGTCGGCCAGCCGGTGACGGTGCTGCCCACCAGATGGTGCGGGCAGTGTGCCGCCTGTCGGCGCGGCAACTCGCACATCTGCCACGCCATGGACTTCCTCGGCATCGACTCGCCCGGCGCCATGCAGTCCGTCTGGAACGTGCCGGCGGAACTGGTCCTGCCGCTGCCGGAGGAGCTGCCGCTCGACCACGGTGCACTCGTCGAACCGGTCGCCGTCGCCGTGCACGACGTACGGCGGGGCTCGGTGGCCTCGGGCGATCACGTGGTCGTCGTGGGCGGAGGGCCGATCGGGGTGCTCATCGGCACCGTCGCCCAGGGTCGCGGTGCGCGGGTACTGCTCGTCGAGCCGGACCCGACTCGACGCGCCGTGGCGGGCGACATCGGCATCGAGGCGGTCGACCCGGCCGCGATCGACGTGGCGGCGCTTGTCGCCGACCGGACCGACGGCGCGGGCGCCGACGTCGCCTTCGAGGTCTCCGGTGCCGCGGCGGGGGTCGCCACCGCGGTCGAGGTGCTGGCTGTCCGGGGTCGGCTGGTGATGGTGGCGATCCATCCCCGCCCCCGGGAGGTGAACCTGCACCGGTTCTTCTGGCGCGAGTTGGAGCTGCTCGGCGCCCGGCTCTACCAGCGCGACGACATGGCGGAGGCGATCCGGTTGGTCGCCTCCGGCGCGATCCCGGCACGGCAGCTGATCTCCCGGGTCGACCCGCCCGAGGCGGCGACCGCGGCGTTCACCGCGCTGGAGGGTGGCGGTGTGATGAAGGTGCTGCTGGACTGGCGGGAGGGCAACCGGTGACGAATCCGTTCGACCTGTCCGGACGGACCGCCGTGGTCACCGGCGCCCGGCGGGGCATCGGCCTGGCCATGGCCGAGGCGCTGGCCCGGGCCGGTGCCGACGTCGTGGGCGTCTCCGCGCACCTGGAACCGGAGGGGAGCGAGGTGGAGCGTCGGGTGCGCGCCGCCGGCCGACGGTTCACCGGGCTGCGCGCCGATCTGGCCGATCGTACGGCCGTGCGCCGGCTGGCCGGCGAGCTTGTCGCGCTCGGACCGATCGACATCCTGGTCAACAACGGCGGTACGATCGCCCGCGCACCGGCCGTCGAGCACCCCGACGAACTCTGGGACCATGTGATCGAGGTGAACCTGAACAGCCAGTTCGTGCTGAGTCGGGAGATCGGTCGGGCAATGGTCGAACGCGGCCACGGGAAGATCATTTTTACCGCGTCCCTGCTCAGCTTCCAGGGCGGCATCACCGTGCCCGGGTACGCCGCCTCGAAGTCGGGTGTCGCCGGTCTCACCAAGGCCCTGGCGAACGAGTGGGCGGCGCACGGGGTGAACGTGAACGCCATCGCCCCTGGTTACATCGCCACCGACAACACCCGGGCCCTGCGCGAGGACCCCGAGCGCGACCAGGCGATTCTCGCCCGGATACCGGCCGGTCGGTGGGGCGCCGCCGATGACCTCGGTGGTGCGACCGTGTTTCTGGCTTCGGCGGCCTCCGACTACGTCAACGGGATCGTGCTGCCGGTCGACGGCGGGTGGTTGGGCCGATGACCGACGCAACTCCGGGCGCGGCCGGGATCGTCGACGCCCACCACCACCTCTGGGTCCGGGCACGACATCCGCAGCCGTGGATCGACCCGGTGACCATGGCGACCATCGACGCCGACTTCGAGCTGGCCGACCTGGCCCCGCTGGCCCGGGCGGCGGGTGTCACCAGCACCGTCGTCGTACAGTCCATCGCCTCGGCGCGGGAGACCGTGGACCTGCTCCGGATCGCGGCCGACGACGTCCTGGTCGGCGGCGTCGTCGGTTGGGTCGACCTGACGGCCGACGACGTCGCCGACCGTCTCGACCGGCTACGCGCCGCGCCCGGCGGGCAGCGCCTGGTCGGCATCCGTCATCTCGTGCAGAGCGAGACCGACCCGGCCTACCTCGATCGCCCGGACGTCCGCCGGGGCATCGCCGCGGTGGGTGCCGCCGGCCTGGTCTTCGACCTGCTGGTCCGGCAACACCAGCTGCCCATGGCCGCCCGGTTGGCCCATGACCTGCCCGAGGTGCGCTTCGTCCTCGACCACCTCGGCAAGCCCGCGCTGGGCACCCAGGAATTCGACGACTGGAAGCGCGACCTGCGGGCGCTCGCAAAAGCAGCCAACACGACGGCGAAGGTGTCCGGCCTGACGACCGAGGTGCCCCGGTCCCCCTGGTCGACGGCTGATCTCCGACCTGCCGTCGACCACGCACTCGACGTGTTCGGGCCGCAGCGGCTGATGTTCGGCTCGGACTGGCCGGTGTGCCTGCTCGCCAGCTCGTACCCCCGCTGGATCGAGGCGGTCACGGAACTGCTGGGCGACCTCGGCCCGACCGACCGCGCAGCGTTCTGGGAGGGTACCGCCCGACGTTCTTACCGACTGGGGGCGTAATGAGGAAGCAGGTACTGCCGCGTCGTCCGGCGATCGGCCTCACCGAGTTGGGCTTCGGCGCCGCCCAGGGCGGCAACCTTTACCGGGCGACCACCGACGAGGAGTTCGTCGCCGCTGTCGACACCGCCTGGGCTGCGGGCGTGCGGTACTACGACACCGCGCCGCACTACGGCCTCGGGCTGTCCGAACGTCGCCTGGGCAGCGCCCTGCGGCACAGACCGCGCGACGAGTACGTGGTGTCGACGAAGGTGGGGCGACTCCTGGTGCCGTCGCCACAGAACGCGCACCTGCGCGACCCCGAGGGGTTCGACGTTGCCGCCAGCCATCGCCGGGTCTGGGACTTCAGCCGCGACGGGGTACGCCGCAGCATCGAGGCCAGCCTGGCGCGCACCGGCCTGGACCGGATCGACATCGCCTACCTGCATGACCCCGACGATCACTGGGAGCAGGCCGCCACCGAGGCCGTGCCCGCCCTGGTCGAGTTGCGCGACCAGGGCGTCGTCGGTGCGATCGGGGCCGGCATGAACCAGTCGGCGATGCTGGCGCGGTTCGTTCGGGAAACCGACGTGGACGTGATGATGTGTGCCGGCCGGTACACCCTGCTCGAACAGGGTGCGGCCGCTGACCTGTTGCCGCTCGCGGAGAGCCGGGGGGTGGGCGTGGTGATCGCGGGTGTCTACAACTCGGGACTGCTGTCCCGGGACCACCCGCCCGCCAACGCGCTCTACAACTACCAGCAGGCGCCACCGGAGCTGATCGAGCGGGCCCGACGGATCGCCGAGGTCTGCGACGCGCACGGTGTCACCCTGCCCCAGGCGGCGCTGGCCTTCGTCCGCCGGCATCCGGCCGTGGTCTCCACGGTCGTAGGTGTGCGCAACGGAACGCAGATGACGGAGACCGTACGGCGTTCGGCCACGGTCGTGCCCGACGAGCTGTGGCGGTCACTGGCCGCCACCGGGCTGCTCGCCTCGGCAGGATGACGCTCGAAGATCGGATATGACGACGTCGAGCACACATCGCGTTGGCGGGTGTGACCGCACCGGCGCGGGACCGGCTCCGCTTTTCGGAAACCGGTCCCGACCGGGGCGTCCTTGACGGTCGCGATGGTCAGGCCAGGCTGAACCGCCACTGCTGGTTGGTGCCGCTGTGGCAGGTCCACTGCAACAGGCGGGCGCCGTCGGTGGTGGCACCGCCGTTGACATCGATGCAGAGCCCGCTCAGCACACTCTTCACCGTGTAGACCCCGGTGGTACCGGTGGACGCGACGGTGAACTTTTGCTGGTTGCTGTTGTTGCAGGTGGCCTGCTGGAGGAAGGCGCCGGGGGTGGTGGAGCCGCCGGTGATCTCCGCGCACTTGTTGCTGTGCACGGCCCGGAGATAGACGGCACCGCCGCCGGCGTCGACCGCCTGCCACTTCTGGTTGTTGCCACCGGTGGCCGCCCACTGGTGGATCTGCGCGCCGTCGGCCGTGGAGACGCCGCTGACGTCCATCAGCTTGTTGCTGTGTTGTGCGGTGAGCGTCCACGTACGGCCGGCTATCCCACCACCGGTGTCACCGACGCCCACTCCCGGACCACCGAAGGTGTGCGAGTCCAGGTCGAACCAGTTGTTGCCGCTGCCCTTGAACACCAGGTACAGGGTGTGGGTGCCGGCGAGCGGGGTGACGTTCACCGGCGGCGTGGACTGGTAGTTGTCCCAGCCGCCGGTGCTCGGCACCGGGGTGGTGGCCAGCAGCGTGCCGGTGGCCGATCCGGCCCGCAACTCGATCGATCCGCCGCCGGAGGGCGACGACAGCCGGTAGCTCACGGTGTTGATGCCGGACAGGCTCATCGGGTTGAACGCCACCCAGTCGTTGTTGGAGATGTCCCCGATGCGCTTGCCGCTCTCCGCGCCGGCCTGGTCGATGACCCGGGTGCCGGACTGACTGCTGTAGTACTCGGCCTGCTTGTGCTTGGGTTGGAGGATCATCTGGGCACGGCCGGTGAGTGGAGCCGCGCCACCCGCGCCGCCGTCGTCGGTGTACCGCGCGTTCAGCACGTAGAACAGGTTTGCGCCGTCCGGGTGCCCGCCGAGCAGGTCGGTGGGAATGGTCCCGGAGCAGCCGGCGTAGTCCGTGGTCTCGTGCGCGTGGTCGTCGTGCCCGAGCGCCGGGTTAAGGAAGACTTTGCTGCAGTCGATCGGTGCGCCGCCCGGGTCGGTGACGGTGATCTGGTAGGAGACCCGGTCGCCGAAGGTGAGCATGCCACCGTTGGCCGGCGTGGTGATGGTGACCACCGGAGCGGTGTTGCCGACGGTGATCGGCACGTTGGCGAAGGCCGTCTTGCCCGAGCTGTCGGTGACCTTCAACTGCGCCGTGTAGTTGCCGTTGCTGGTGTAGACCTTCGACGGGTTGGCCGCCGTCGAGGTGGTGCCGTCGCCGAACGTCCACAGGTAGCTGATCGTGTCACCGGGGTCGGGATCCGCCGACCCGGCGCTTGAGAACTGCACGGTCAACGGGGCGTTGCCGCTCGTGGGGGTTCCGGTGGCCTTGGCGATCGGTGACCGCCCGCCCTGGACGTAGTCGATCCGGTAGAGGCCGGAGTCGCTGTTGCCGCCACCGAAGTTGGTGCCCCACTCCAGCAGGTAGAGCGAGCCGTCCGGGCCGAACTCGAGGTCCATCGGGCTGTTGAACCGCGTGTTGGGCAGGAACGGGTTGGTTCGGGTGACCGCCGACGCCGAGTCGAAGTGCATCTCCTTGATGTAGTCACGCGACCACTCGTAGAAGAAGTGCACTCCGTCGTAGTACGGCGGGAACTTCGTCGCCGAAGGGTTCTGTGGGTCGTAGCGGTAGACCGGTCCGCCCATCGGTGCCGAGCCGCCCGAGCCCACCTCTGGGAAGTTCTGCGAGGCGCCGTAGCCGTACCACAAGTTGGGCGCGACGACCGGCCGGAGGTTGGTCAGGCCGGTGTTGTTGGGCGAGTTGTTGACCGGTGCGGCGCAGTTGAACTTGGCGCCTACCACGCCGGTGTCCGGGTTGTACGGCGCGTACGGCTGGTTGTCGCCGTGGCAGAACGGCCAGCCGTAGTTGCCCGGCGTCTTGATCACGTTGAGTTCGACGAGGCCCTCGGGGCCCCGGTTGGTGGTCGGTGGGTTCCGGTCCGGTCCGTAGTCGGCCAGGTAGACCCAGCCGTTGGCCGGGTCGATCGAGAAGCGGAACGGGTTGCGGAAGCCCATCGCGTAGATCTCGGGCCGGGTCTGCGCCGTCCCCTGGGGGTAGAGGTTGCCCGACGGGATGGTGTAGCCGCCACCGGCGGAGGGCCGGATGCGCAGCAGCTTGCCGCGCAGGTCGTTGGTGTTGCCGGCGGTACGCGCCGCGTCGAGCATGTGCTTGCCCGGGCGCCAGTCCAGCGGGGCGTAGCCCTGCCAGTTGGGGTCGAGGTTCGGCGCGACGTCGTCGCCGGTGCCGATGTAGAGGTTGCCGTCGGGCCCGAAGGCGATGTATCCGCCGGTGTGGCCGGGTTCGGGGTACGTCCGGTCGCGGTAGGCCGGGATGTCGATGATGGTCACCCCGCTGGACATGTTCAACGTGTCGCCGTTGAGGGTGTAGCGGGAGACCCGGTTGACGTCGGTCGAGCTGCTGGCCGGGGCGTGATACACGTACACGTACCCGTTGCTGGCGAAGTTCGGGTCGAGGGCCAGCCCGGTCAGCCCGTCCTCGCCTCCGGTGTAGACACTGAGCGTGCCGGCGGTCACCGTGCTGTTGGTGCTCGGCTTGAAGATCTTGACCTGGCCGCCGCGCTGGACGTACAGCACCCGCCCGTCGGGTGCCACGGCCAGTGCCATCGGGTCGACGGTGTTGCTGTCGAGGGTCCGCTTCTCGAAGTTGCCCCAGACGGTGCCACCACAGTCGCCCGGCTCGTTGCCGGCGGCCCACTTCACCCCGCCGAGGACGTGATTGCGGAAGTGGGTCTCGCTGTAGGACGCCGCGGCGTGGCCCATCGCGGTGGCCCAGACCCGGCCCCCGCCGGTGTTACGGCACCAGGAGATCGGGTGGTCGGAGCCCATCGCGCGGGGGCCCGGGTTGTACGTGCGCTCGTCGGCGGTGACCAGGACGTGCACCTCACCGCGCGGGTTCTTGTCGAAGTTGTACCACTCTTCGCTGCGGTTCCAGCGATCCGGCAGGCTGGCCGTCGACGGGTGCTTCTTGTCGGCGACGATGGCGGTGCCGGGCAGGACGCCGGGGGAGTGCTCCGGCATGTGCGCACCCGCGTTGATGGTCTGGTCCCACCAGGGGTACTCGCCCTCGATGCCCATGTCGGTGGCGTTGTGGATGGCCACGATGCCCTTGCCGCTGGCGAGGTAGCCCTCCACCGCCTGGCGCTGGCTGGCGGAGGTCCACACCATGCCGGACGTCTGGAACATGATCAGGACATCGAAGGTGGCCAGGTTCGCTGCGGTGAAGACGCTGGAGTCCTCACTGTGTACCAGCTCGAAGTTGTCGGACGCGGCCTGCTGCTGGAACATCGAGACCCCGGCCGGGATCGAGTCGTGCCGGTAGCCGGTGGTCTTGGTGAACAACAGGGCGCGGAACTCCGGAGCCGCTGATGCCGGCTGGACCAGCGCGAGCGCCAGTAACAGACCGGCGATCAGTCCGATGATGGCTGTCTTACGACGCATGCCGTCTCCTCGTCGGGGGTGGAGCAACAGGGGGCGCGACCACGAGTCCGGTCACCTCCCACGGCACGTCGGGTGGTGCCTGGTGTGGCACGACGGGAGGCGTGCGCGGTGGTCTTCGCACGGTTCGTCGTACCGACGTGACACTGCTGGATGTGACGCAGAGTCACGCCCGGGTGGGTTCCGGGCCCCGTGGTGGCAAGGAGCCTAAATAGTATCGATATGGACATAAATTGATGTTAACGACAACATGGATGGGACTGATCATCGGCGCCCACGTTCCCCAGTGGACCTGACCCGGCGTCTTTGCCTGTCATCGGCCCAGTCGCTAGTCCGGGAAGATCGGGGATTGCGTACCCATCCCCGAGCATCTATCTTCATACGTGTGATGTTTCGGTCATGTCAAGCGAAAGTTTGAGCACGACAACAGGAAGCTTCGCTTCCGATAACTAAAGCCAGGTGACCGGCCGGTCCTAAGTGAACTTCGAGGTGGCGCACCGATGCCCTTGGCGATTACTATCCGTAAGGATTCTTGATGTCAGCTCGACCCCCGGCGCTGCTGACCCTGCGGGGCATTGGCAAGTCCTTCTTCGGGGTACGCGTTCTCGACGGTGTCGATCTCGACGTCGCTCCGGGCGAGGTGCACGCCGTGGTGGGCGAGAACGGTGCCGGCAAGTCCACCCTGATGAAGATCGTCTCGGGTGGGTACGCCCCGGACGGCGGCACCGTCGAGTTCGCCGGGCGAGCACGCGTGTTCGGCGGCCCGCGTGACGCCCAGCGGGCCGGCATCGGCATCATCCACCAGGAGTTCAACCTCCTGCCGGAGCGCACCGTCGCAGAGAACGTATACCTGGGTCATGAGCCGAAGCGGCGTGGCCTGGTCGACCGGCGACAGATGCTCAGCCGCACCGCGGAGCTGCTGGCCACCATCGGGGAGACGGAACTGCCCGCCGATGCCGTGGTGGGCCGCCTCGGGGTCGCTCAGCAGCAGGTGGTCGAGATCGCCAAGGCGCTCGCGCTCGACGCGCGCCTGCTCATCATGGACGAGCCCACCGCCGCACTGGCCGACCACGAGGTCGAACTGCTCTACGGCCTGGTGCGACGGTTGCAACAGCAGGGCATCGGCCTGCTGTACGTCTCGCACCGGTTGACCGAGGTCTTCGACCTGTCCGACCGGATCACGGTCCTCAAGGACGGCCGCCTGGTGCGGACGATGCGCACTGCCGACGCCACACCGGAGGACCTGGTACGCCAGATGGTCGGCCGGGAGCTGTCCAGCTACTACCCGGATCGGGCCGCGCCCGGGGACGTCGGCGCGGTACGGCTGGCCGTGCGGGGTGGCGGGAACCGCAAACTACGCGACGTCGACCTGGAACTGCGCGCCGGTGAGGTGCTGGGGATCGGTGGTCTGCAGGGCTCCGGACGCTCGGCGCTGGCCCGCGCGCTGTTCGGGGTGGAGCCGTTCACCACCGGCGTGGTCACGATCGACGGTAGGCCGACCCGGCTGCGCTCTCCGCGCGCGGCGACGCGGGCCGGCCTCGCGTACGTCACCGAGGACCGCAAGGGCGAGGGCATCGTCGCCCGGCAGTCGGTGCTCGACAACGCGCTGCTCGCGAGCCGGGCGGTCTTCCCGGCCCGCTCGGGTCGCGCCGCGCGCACCGTACGCGTCCGCGAGCTGCTTGCCGCGGTGGAGGTCCGGGCCGCCGGTGACGACCAGGAGATCCGATTTCTGTCCGGCGGCAACCAGCAGAAGGTGGTGCTGGCCAGGTGGCTCGCACTCGACCCGCTGATCCTGCTCTTCGACGAACCCACCCGGGGCATCGACGTGGGCGCCAAGTCGGCGATCCACGATCTCGTCCGTCGGCTCGCCCGGGCGGGTGCGGCGGTGCTGATGATCTCGTCCGAGCTGCCGGAGCTGCTCGGCATGAGTGACCGGATGCTCGTCATGCGCGACGGCCGTGTCGCCGGTGAGCTGCCCGCCGGCGCCACCGAGGAGGACGTCGTCGCCCTGGCGGTCGGGACGGTACGGGAGGCGGCGGCGTGAGTAAGCGGAGCGAGCGAAGCGAGGCGGCGGCGTGAGTCTGCTGTCGCTGCGGCCGGCGCGACGGCCGGTACCTGGCGTGTTCGTGGCACTTGCCATCACGCTGGCGCTCGGTTGGCTGATCGTCATGATCGACGGCGGTCAGCTGTTCAACCAGTCGACGACGGTGAGCCTGCTGCACGTCGCCGCCGGGCTGGGCCTCGTCGCGGTCGGTCAGACCCTGGTCATCCTCGGTGGGTCGCTCGACCTCTCGGTGGCCTACGTGATCAGCCTGAGCACCCTCGTCGCGGCCGAGACGATGAACGGCAGCGACGGCGCGCTGCTGCCCGCGGTCGCTTTGGCGCTCACGGTCAGTGCTGCTGTCGGGCTGCTCAACGGGCTGCTCGTCACCAGGCTGCGGATCAACGCCTTCATCGCCACCCTCGGCGTCGGGCTGCTGCTCAAGGGATACCTCGACAACGGCTACGACGGTCCGGCCGGCAGCACCTCGCCCGGGCTCGTGCAGAGCCTCGGCTACCAACGCATCGGCCCCGTACCACTGTCCTTCCTGCTGCTGCTCGCCGTGACCGGGGCATGCTGGTTCGCGCTGGCGCGGACCCGGTTCGGTCACCATCTGGTCGCCGTCGGCGGTGACCCGGAGGTCGCCCGACTCTCCGGCGTCCGCAACGACCGGGTTCTGGTCATCGCCCACGTGCTCTGCTCGCTCTGCGCCGGACTCGCCGGGATCTACCTGGCGAGCCGGCTCGGCTCGGGTGCCCCCCGGGTGGGCACCGAAGGTCTCTACGACCTGGAGTCGATCGCCGCCGTGGTCATCGGCGGCACCGCTCTCGCCGGCGGCCGTGGTGGCGTCCTCGGCACGCTCGGCGGCGTGCTGTTGCTCGCCAGCATCGACGCCATCTTCAACCAGCTCGAAGTGGACGCCTTCTTCAAGCAGGTGATCCGGGGGGCCATCATCATCGCCGCCGTGGCCGTCTACGCCCGTCGGGCCATGCGAAAGGCGGCCGTCTGACATGCAGCTCGTCAAGCGTCGCCCGCTGCCGCCCCAGCTGACCCGGGTACGCGCCGGCGGGCTGCTGCCCCTGCTCGCGATACTCGCGGTGCTGCTAATTCTGGTCGCCGTGCGCCAGCCCGATTTTCTGGCGCCGGCCTCCCTGATGTCGTTCCTCGGCCGCTCGGCGCCGATCATCCTGCTCGCCGCGGGTCAGTATTTCGTGATCGTCTCGGGCGAGTTCGACCTGTCCGTCGGCTCGCTGGTCACCGCACAGGTCGTGGTCGCCGCCCGGCTGATCGACAGCGATCCGTCGCGGACCTGGCCGGTGGTGCTGGTGCTGCTCGCTGGCGGGGTGCTCGTCGGGCTGGTCAACGGCCTGATCACGACGCGACTGCGGGTGCCCTCGTTCATCACCACCCTCGGCATGTTCCTGATCCTGGTGGGTGCGGTCTATCTCTGGTCCAACGGCGCGCCCAAGGGCGGGCTCTCCGAGGAGTTCCGTCGCTTCGGCCGGCGTGCGTTCGAGGACGTGCCGGTGTTCGGCCGTATCCCGTACGCCCTGCTGGTCCTGCTGGTCCTCGCCACGCTCGCGGTGCTGCTGATGCGCTCCGACTTCGGCCGGATCCTGGTCGCGGTCGGGGACAACGCACGTACGGCGGAGCTGAGCGGCGCCCGGGTACGCCGTACCCGGACCATCGCCTTCATGCTGAGCGGCCTCGCCGCCGCCGTCGCGGCCATCCTGATCGGCGGCTACAGCGGGGTGTCCTTCCAGGCCGGCGCCGGTCTGGAGTTCGGCGCCATCACCGCGGTCGTGCTGGGCGGGGTCGCCCTGGGTGGCGGACGCGGCTCGGTCGTCGGCGCGATGCTCGGCGCGCTGACCCTCGAACTGCTCTTCACGCTCATGAATTTCTACGGCGTCTCCGGCGCCCTCAGACCGACCGTTCAGGGCGCCATCATCCTGTTCGCCGTGGCGGTCTCGAGTCGACGTTCCACGTCGAGATAAGGGGATTTCTCAATGAAACGACGCATGGCGGCCACGGCCGCGCTTCTCCTGGTGTCCCTCGTCGGCTGTGCCACCGACGAGCCCGCTGCGACCCCTTCGGACGGCTCTTCGGCGCCCCCTGCCGGGGCCGGCACCGGCGAGCAGTCGAAGTTCTTCGTGCAGGCCGACTACGACAACGAACTCGCGCTGCTCGACGCCGCACCGACCGGTCCGGCCGACAAGCCGTGGGAGCAGGTGCTCAACCCGAAGATGGTGGACACCGCCAAGTTCAAGAAGGACGGCCCCTACAAGATCTGCTTCTCGAACGCGGCGTTGAACAACCCGTGGCGTCAGGTCGGCTTCAAGACCATGCAGGCCGAGGTCGAGGCGCAGGGCGACCGGATCTCCGAGTTCGTTCACGTCGACGCCGAAGGCAAGGACCAGAAGCAGATCGCCGACATCAACGACCTGCTCGGCAAGGGCTGTGACGCGCTCATCGTCTCGCCGAACACCACCGCCACGCTCACTCCGGCCGTGACGGCGGCCTGCGACGCCGGCCTGCCGGTCATCGTCTTCGACCGTGGCGTCGACACCGACTGCCCGGTGACGTTCATCAACCCGATCGGCGGGTACGGGTTCGGTCACGTCGGAGCGGAGTTCGTCAGCCAGCAGATGAAGCCCGGCGGCAAGGTTCTCGCGCTGCGTATCCTGCCCGGCGTCGACGTGCTGGAGACCCGGTGGTCCGCCGCCAAGGTCGCGTTCGACAAGGCGCAGGTCGACGTGGTCGGGGTCGAGTTCACCGATGGCGACCCGGCCAAGACCAAGAAGATCGTCAACGACTACATCCAGCGGCACGGCACCATCGACGGCGTCTGGATGGACGCGGGCGCGGTCGCCGTCGCGGCGGTGGAGGCGTTCCAGGACGCCGGTCAGCCGGTGCCTCCGATCAACGGCGAGGACCAGCTCGACTTCCTGAAGATGTGGAAGGACGAAGGGCTCACCGCGATCGCGCCCACGTACCCGACCTACCAGTGGCGTACGCCGATCATCGCGGCGCTGCGAATCCTCGACGGCCAGCAGGTGTCCGACCCGTGGAAGCTGCCCCAGCCGACGATCACCCAGGAGAATCTGGACAGCTATCTCGACCCGAACATGCCGCCGCTGCACTACGCGATGTGCGGCTGCACCGACCTGCCGGGTTACCCGCAGCGCTGGAAGTAGGCGTCCGTTGCGTGCCGTCGGTGTCAATCCCTGGGTGTGGACCTCGCCGGTCGACGACGAGGCCCTGACCGCACTGATCCCCCGGATCGCGGCGCTCGGCTTCGACGCGGTCGAACTGCCGATCGAGCAGCCGGGTGACTGGGATCCGTACCGCGTCCGGGACCTGCTCGCCAGGTACGGACTGGACGCGGCCGGCGTCTGTGCGGTCACCCCGCCCGGGCGGGAACTCGTAAATGCCGCCCCCGCCGTGGTGGAGGCCACGGTGGCGTACCTGAACAGCTGCGTGGACAGTGCGGCGATCATCGGCGCGCCGTGTGTCGGTGGTCCGGTCTACGCGTCGGTGGGCCGCACCTGGCCGATGACGCCGACGGAACGCGCGACCTGTTACGCCGATTTCCGTCGGGCGCTGGTACCGGTTGCCGACCGGGCCGCCGATCGGGGGGTGTCCATCGGGGTGGAGGCGCTCAACCGGTACGAGACCAGTGTGGTCAACACGATCGAACAGACCGTGGAGATGATCGACGGTCTGCCGACGAACGTCGGCCTCATGATCGACACGTACCACATGAACATCGAGGAGGCGAACCCGTACGCGGCGCTGGCCGCGGCGGGTCCGCACATCAAGCACGTACAGGTGAGCGGCACCAACCGGGGCGCGCCCGGGTCGGATCACCTGGACTGGCCCCGGCTCCTCGCCGCCCTGGCCGCCACCGGCTACTGGGGTGCGATCTGCATCGAGTCGTTCACCCCGGAGAACGCGACGATCGCGACCGCCGCCTCGATCTGGCGCCCGCTCGCCCCGTCACCGGACCGGCTCGCGGGGGACGGGCTGGCCTATCTCCGGAGCATTCTCGGCTGAGCTGCGCCGCCCTACGCCCGGTCACCGGCGTGATCTCAGTCGATCCTTGCGCAGACATCATTCGTATGATGAACTGCCGTCCACATACCACCCACCACACCGCACCACCCGTCCAGGTAAGGAGACCCCCGTGTCCGTACCTCCACCCCCCGGCACACCCCGACGGGTGCTGGCCGCGGCCGCGACGGTGGCGCTGACCGCCGCGGCCACCGTGGCCGGCGTGACCACGTTCGCCGCCCCCGCGCTCGCCGCGACCACCACCCTCTACGCGTCCCCCTCCGGTGGCGGCAGCAGTTGCACCGCCGCGCAGCCGTGTTCGTTGGCTGGTGCGCAGACCGCCGTCCGCTCGATCAACAGCTCAATGTCGGGCGACATCGTCGTGCAACTGGCTGACGGCGTCTATCGGCTCTCCGCACCGCTGCGGTTCACCGCCGCCGACTCCGGCACCAACGGCTACCGGGTGATCTGGCAGGCGGCACCGTCGGCCCGTCCCGTGATCAGCGGCGCGCGGGCGGTCACCGGCTGGACGCAGGTGGACGCCGGCCGCAACATCTGGCGGGCCAACGTCGGCGCCGGCACCGACACCCGCCAGCTGTACGTAAACGGTGCGCTCGCCACCCGGGCCCGCACCCAGGTCAACCGGGCGGACTTCACCGCGGACAGCACCGGTATGCGGTTCACCAGCGGCGCCCTGAGCTACCTCAACAACCTGGCCAACCAGAGCCGCATCCAGATGGAGAGCGTCAACTCGTTCACCGACCGGTACGTGTCGGTGCAGAGCATCAGCGGCAACCTCATCCGGATGCAGCAGCCCGGCTGGAGCAACAACAACTTCGGGTACGACACGTTCACCAGCCCGCACCGGGCCGGACCGCTCTACCTGGCCAACGCCTACGAGTTCCTGGACTCGCCGGGGGAGTGGTACCTCGACCCGGGCACCGGCGCGCTGAACTACATCCCGCTCGCCGGCCAGAACATGAACAGCGTAAGCGTGGAACTGCCGACGCAGCAGTCCCTGGTCAACCTCGGCGGGACCTACGCCGCGCCGGCACACCACATCACGTTCACCGGTATCACCTTCACCGGAACGACCTGGCTGGGGGCCAGCAGCAACCAGGGCTACGTGGACCAGCAGACCGGCGCCTACATCTACGGCAACTGGAACTGGCCCAGCTTCTCCTCCTGCCACAACGGTTGCCCGCAGTTCGAGGCCACCCGACCGAACTGGCAGCAGATGCCGGCCGCCGTGCAGGTCTCGGCCGCCAACAACATCACCTTCAGCGACTCACAGTTCGTCAACCTCGGGCAGACGGCGATCGGGATCGGCAACGACGCCAACGCCCACGCCAGCGGGGTGGGCCTGGGCACCAGCAACATCACCGTCACCCGCTCCGAGATCGCCCGCAACGCGGCCGGTGGCATCGTCGTCGGTGGCGTACGCGCCGACGCCCACCACCCCAGTGACCAGCGCATGGTGAATCGGGACATCACCATCAGCAACAACCGCCTGCACGACCTGGGCATCGAGTACCGGGGCATCGTCTCGGTGCTCACCACCTACGTCACCAACTCCACGGTCTCGTACAACGAGGTCTACAACATGCCGTACACCGGCATGTCCATCGGGTACGGCTGGGGCTCCAACGACGCGGGTGGCAGCGAGCACTACGCCGGCCGTGGCCTGTACAACTACCAGCCGCGCTACACCACGGCCACCACCGCGTCGAACAACCGGCTCATCGGCAACTACGTGCACGACGTGATGCAGCAGATGAACGACGGCGGGTGCATCTACACCCTGTCGGCGAACCCGGGCGGGTTGATCAGCGACAACTACTGCCTGCGGACCAACGGCTACTTCGGCGTCTACTTCGACGAGGGGTCCCGCTACTACACCGCCCGCAACAACGTGTTCTCGTCCACCGGCACCTGGGCCACCGCCAACTACTGGTACGCCGAGAACATGGGCAACTTCACCGTCACCAACAACTGGTCGACGAACGGCAGCACCAACGTGACAAACGGCGACCGGGGCAACGTCGTGTCCGGAAACGTGACGGTGACCAACGGCAACTGGCCCTCGGGCGCCCAGGCGGTGATGGCCGGGGCCGGTCCGCAGGGCGGCACCAGCAACCCGCAGGGCGTGCAGATCGTCGGTACCCAGTCCGGGCGGTGCGTGGACGTCGAAGGTGCGAGCACCACCAACGGCGCTCAGGCGAAGCTCTGGGACTGCCACGGCGGGACGAACCAGCGCTGGACCTACACCGCCAGCAAGCAACTCATGGTGTACGGCAACAAGTGCCTCGACGCGTCGGGGCAGGGCACCAGCAACGGCACCCTGGCGATCATCTGGGACTGCAACGGCCAGGTCAACCAGCAGTGGAACGTCAACGCCAACGGCACCATCACCGGCGCGCAGTCCGGGCTGTGCCTCGACGCCAGCGGCTACGGCACCACCAACGGCACGGTGGTCCACCTCTGGGCCTGCCACGGCGGCGCCAACCAGCAGTGGAATCTGCGTAACTGACGATCCGGGTGGGTGGGGCCGCGTGCCGACCCCACCCACCCGGGTTGCTCGGTTCAGGACGCCTGACGTCGAAGGTGTTCGGCGAAGGCGGATTGGCTGCCCAGCATGACCATGATCGCGTTGCGGTAGGCGACCGATCCCCACAGGTGCAGTTCCTCGTCGTCGAGGCCGCCGAAAATGCCGGCGAGCGCCTTGCGCGCGCGGCGGTCGAGGACCTTCTGCGGTCGGGCGAGCAACTCGCCCTCGCGGCGCAGCGCGTCGAGGTACGCGGCGACGGCCGAGGTGTACGCGGGCCCGCCGAGTTCCTCCAACATGCCGAACTCGAAGAGGTGCAGCGCCGCCTCCGACTCCCAGTCCGGGGTGCGTTGGACGTGGCGGATCAGCATCACGTGCCGCGCCTCGAACAACAGCAGGATCCCGCGGCCGAGCCGACTCAGCGGCCGGCGGCTCGACGGCAGCCGCAACGTGCGTACCGGTTGCCCGGCGGCCACGTCCACCGCACCGGCGAAGCTGGGCATCCGCTCGCCGCTCGGGACCGGGTCGGGTACCAGGCAGACCCGGTCGGCGTAGACCAGGTCATCCCGGCCGGAGAGCGACCGCATCGCCGTCGTGGCGACCTCGGTGAAGGGACGGTCGTCGGTCGCCGCGTCCGGGTCGAGGGCGTAGACCATCCCCGGCCGGCCGGGCGTAGGGACGCCCAGGACCGCGGAACTCCGCAGGAAGCCCCAGGTCGTTGCGGCCCATCGGCTGCGCCGGGCAACCTCGGCTGCGGTGTCCCGCCAGTCGCGGGCCAGCCGCAGCCGTTCCCGGACGTCGGTGGCGTCGGTCATCTCAAGCAGCGCGCGGGGCAGTGGCGCGACGGGATCCACGTGGAGCGGGTCGGTGACGATGGACGGACCGATCGCCGCGTGTTCGGCGCAGTCCGCGTCGGTGTGCGGATCGCCGGTCGCGCCGTGGCAGTCTCCCAACCAGGTGACCTCACGGCTCACCGACTGTCGGGCGAACGCTGGCGCCGGCAGCATGCCGGCGCGCAGGATCCGCTCGTACTGCACCCGAGCCCGGGCCGTCCGCAGCATGTCGAGCGGCAGGACCGGGGCCAGTGTCAGGACCGTCTCGATGATCGTGCAGTGCGGGCAGACGGGCCCGTCCGGGTCGACCACGCGGAACTCCCGCAGATGGTCGAGACCGGGCTGCTCCCACTGCACGCCGATGCCGCCGCCCTCGCGCAGCATCAGGTAGAGGTGGGTGGTGGCCTGCCGGTCCCGGGTGACGGCCGCCATCTCGTCGAGGAACCGCCGGCGGCTGATCTGCTCCACCGCGTCACTGTATCGACCGGCGTCGCGATCATGGCTCGGCGCGAAACGGCGAAATCCAGTGCCGGCGTACGGGATCGGCCGACTATCCTCCGCTTCGACATCCGTCGACGGACAGGAGCTGAGATGCGCCTCGACCTGGACACGGCCGCCGCTCCGGCGCGAGAGCTCCCCGTGCGCTGATCCGTGCGGTCCACCGCCGGTCCACCGCCGGTCCACCGACGGTGGCGGTGCTCCTCGCTGCGGAGCGGTCCCCTGACGACCGTTTCCCTTCCAGTTCGAGGAGCAATCTTGCGTGCCCTGGTATCCGCGCGTCTGGGCGCGGACTTCGCCAAACTCTGGACCGCCTCGGCGGTGTCCAACATCGGCGACGGCATCACCATGGCGGCCGGCCCGCTGCTGGTCGCCTCCATCACCGAGAGCCCGGCGCTGATCGCCGGTGCGGTCTTCGTACAACAGCTGCCCTGGTTGTTGTTCGCCCTGCTCAGCGGTGCCTACGTGGACCGGATCGACAGGCGTCGCCTGGTGGTGGCGGTGAACCTGGTGCGGGCCGTCGCGCTCGCCACGCTGACGGTCACCATCGCCACCGACACCGTCACGGTGGTCATCTTCTACGCGGTGCTCTTTCTGCTCGGTACGGGGGAGACGCTGGCCGACACCGCCATGGGTGCGCTGTTGCCATCGGTGGTGGTCGTGTTCAGCGCGCACGGCATGGTCTGGGGAATCACCGTCGCGTCGCTGCGTCAACGGCTGGTGCCGTCCCGGCTGCTCGGCCGGGTCGGCAGCGCGTACGCGGTGCTCGATCTCGGCGGGGCGGCGGTCGGCTCCCTTCTCGGTGGCCTGATTGCCGGCAGCTGGGGCAACACGGCCCCGTTCTGGATCGCCGGGGTGACGATGGCGGTTGTCGCTGTCGCCGCCTGGCGACCGCTGGCACAGAGTCCAAACCGGTCGGAGACTATCGAAGAGAGCTGATTACCGTACCATCGGGCTGTTCTTCCCCTGGGTGGGTGCGGAGGAGACCGCATGGACGATGTGACCCTCCGAGCCCTGCGGCTACTGGAGGAGGCGCAGGCCGGTGGCGCGGCCCAGGTGCTGGCGGAGGCGGTCGCGGCGCTACGGGAACCGACCGGGGAACTGCGCGACGGCCCGGCGGCGATGCACTTCGTGCGCGTCGTGGCGCTGACCCGGCTCGGTGACCTGCGCGCCGCGATCGCCGCCGCCGATCTGATGCTCGTCGCCGCCGAGCGGGAGAACAGCGCCGGGTGGCGCTCCTGCGCGCTGTCGCTGCGCGCCGACCGGCGGCTCCGCCTCGGCGACCAGGACATCGCCGAGTACGACATCGAAGCCGTCCTGCGGGACCTCGTTCGCGCCGAAACGGCCCTGCTGGCCGGCGAACCGGATCCGGTGATCGAGGGCAACGCCCGCACCGGGCTGGCGATCGGGTACGCGAAGCTGCGCCTCTACGAGCTGGCGGCGCCACAGTTCCAGGCGGCATACGAGACGACCTGCCGACCCGGGTACCCGGACAACGGCAACCGGGCGATGTGGCTGTGCAACCTCGCGGAGCTCAACCTCATGTGGGCCCTGGAGTTGTATCAGGTCGGCCAGGTCGCCGAGGCGGAGAAGCACACCACGGTGGCCGAGGAGCACGCGGCGCGGGCGATGACGGAAGCCTCCGGCCCCAAGGCGGAGGTGTGGCGGCTCTCGGCGTCGCTCTTCGCGGCGTGCGCCCGCGCCGACCGTCAGGACCCGGCCGGTGCGGCGGAGGACATTCCCCGGGTACTGGCGTCGTTGCAGGAGCACGGCGTCGAACAGCGACACCAGGAGCAACTGCTGTGCCGGCCGTTCCACGCCGTCGCGCTCAGCCGGTCCGGGCGGCCGGCTGAGGCGCTGCGGGTCATCGAGGAGGCGGTGACCGGCCTCTCTCCCGACAACGACTGGTTGATCACGGCGGCGCTGCACCGTACGCACGCGGTGCTGCTGGCGAAGACCGGGGCACGCGACGCACTGCCGGGCCTCACCTACGGCGACGCGCTCGCGGAACTGCTGTGGCGTCAGCGACATCGCTGGCTGCACGCGGCGGTGACCATGCAGTCGTACGACGTGCTGCGGTGGCAGCACGAGCGGGCCGAACGGGCCGCGCGGATCGACCCGCTCACCGGGGTGGCCAACCGGCGGGGCCTGGACAGCTTCCTGGAGCGCCTGGCCACTCCCACGGCGGCCGGGACCGATCCGGTGGCGGTGCTGATCGTGGACGTGGACCGGTTCAAGGACATAAACGACTCGTTGGGGCACGCCACCGGCGACGACGTGCTGCGGGCCGTTGCGCAGGTGGTCGCGGCAAGTGTCCGCCGGGACGACTTCGTCGCCCGGCTGGGCGGTGACGAATTCGTCGCGATCCTGCCGGGAGCGGATCTCGGCGCCGCTGAGCAGGTCGCCCAGCGGGCCGTCGACGCCGTGGCCGCGATGGCGGTGTGGCAGGTGACGGTGAGCGTCGGGGTGGCGGGCGGTTCCGCGTACACCCTCGGAGAGACCCTGGCGCACGCGGACGGTGCGATGTACGCGGCGAAGCGGGCCGGCGGAAACCGGATGGGCAGCCGTCACCCCGGTACCTGACTGCCGGGTGCCGCGGCGTCGGCCGGTCCGGCAGGATCGGTACGTGGACATCGAGCCGGTCGACGTCGCGCCCATCCGGGGGTTCCGCCGCGCGATCCTTCGGCAACGCTGGGATGATCTGATCTTCCTGCACTGGCCGGTCGAGCCGGAGCGGGTTGCACCGCTGCTGCCGGCCGGCACCCGCCCCGACACGCTCGACGGGCTGACCTACGTCGGGCTGATCGGCTTCCGGATGGTCGGTCTGGGGCTGGGATTCGGACCCGGCGTACCGTACTTCGGCAGCTTCTGGGAGACCAACGTCCGGTTGTACTCCGTGGACAGCTCCGGCCGACGGGCCGTGGTCTTCCGCTCGCTCGACGCCTCCCGGCTGGTGCCGGTGCTGGTCGCCCGGGCGACCCTGCGGCTGCCGTACCTGTGGTCGGCCATGAAGCTGGAGCGAGACGGCGACCGGCTCAGCTACCGGTGCCGGCGTCGCTGGCCGGGTCCGACCGGCACGACCAGCCGGATCGAGGTCCGGGTCGGCGGGCCGATCGCCGAGCCGACGCCGCTGGACCACTTCGTCACCGCGCGCTGGGGCCTGCACACCCGGGCGTACGGACGTACCCGGCACCTGCCGAACTGGCACCCACGCTGGCCACTGCACCACGCGGAACTGCTCGCCCTGGACGACGAACTGGTGACCGCCGCCGGGCTGCCGGCACCGCAGGGGCCACCGACAAGCGTGCTCTACTCACCGGGGGTGCCGGTCGCCTTCGGCCCGCCGACCAGCGTGCGGTAGCCCATGCTAGCATTGCTCTCATTGGGTGGGTGGGAGGAACAGCATGGCAGCCCTCAGCATCAGAGATCTCGACGACAGCGTGCGCGACAAGCTGCGCCGCCGCGCTGCGCAACACGGCCGATCCATGGAGGCCGAGATTCGCGACATACTCACTGCGGCAGTTGCCGAGGACGCGCCGGCAAACGACCTGTTCAGCGCACTCACCGATCGATTCACCAGACTCGGTGGGGTTGAGCTGGATGTACCGGCACGTTCCACGGCCCCCCGTGCGGCGGATCTGCCCGAATGATGATCGTTCTCGACACCAACGTCGTCTCCGAGCTCATGCGGGCCGAGCCCGCTCCAGTGGTGCTCGCGTGGCTCCAGCAGAGTTCGAGCACCGGCCTGTACACCACAGCCGTTACCGTCGCCGAGATCCGCTACGGCATTGCGCGGCTGCCGGAAGGCCAGCGCCGGGAATCACTGCACCAGGCTGCCAGCGAGATCTTCGCCGCCTTTCCTCGCCAGGTGCTGCCCTTCGACCTCGCCGCAGCCGGCGCCTACGCCGACGTAGTCGCGGTGCGGGAGAAACTCGGCCACCCGATCGATGGGTTCGACGCCCAGATCGCTGCCATCTGCCGCGTCCAGGCCGCCACCCTCGCCACCCGGAACACTAAGGACTTCACTGACACAGGGATCAATGTCGTCGATCCCTGGCGCGGTGCGACCAGCTGAGACGCCGGCACTCCACTGCATGGTCGATCGGCATGAAGGCGCTTCAAGCGGTTGCCGGTGCCAGGAGCTGGAAGATCGGCGCGCAGGCGGCCACCGGGCGCGGACGATTGCCGTCAGTGCTAGCCGGTGGCCGCTCGGGTTGCGCGGCGGATCAGAGGTAGCTGAACAGCGGCGGGAAGAGCAGCACCACGACCCAGGCCCAACCGGCGTACACCGGTAGGTAGCCGGTCTGCCAGCGTTCCAGGGCCGCGAACGGGGTGCGCCGACGGATGAAGTCCAGCATCAACCACGCCGACCAGGCGAGGTTGGCCAGCAGGATGACGTTCTCGCCGAGGGCCGCGGCCTTGTTCGGGGTGGTGCCGTACTCGGTGATCCGCTCGGTGATCGCCCACAGCACCAGCACGTCGATGATGAGCGCGCTGACCACGAGGGCGAGTTGCAGTCGGTCGAACAGGCCGGGCGGGGCCAGCGGGTCGCGGGCCGAGATCGAGTACAGCAGCAGCCCCAGCACCACGACCAGCAGCAGGTCGAACAGGATCAGTGCCTCCCGCTCGACGTTGATGCCGGCGGTGGTCCAGACGATGGCGACCAGGAAGGCCAGCAACGCGGCGGTGAACAGCGGCGTGAACAGGCGGGTGAGCACCGGGGCGATGTTCTCGACCACGCTCTGCTTGGCCTCGACGAGCCAGCCCGCCACGACCACCGCGGCCACCACGCCGCACGGCAGCAACCATTCCGAGACGAAGCCCTCGGGGTCGATCCCGATGGCCTGGAAGGTGCCGACCGTGAAGGCGGTCAGCACGCCGCCGCCGAGGGCGATGAGGACGAAGTAGACGAAGCATTCGCCGGTGAATCTGATGAAGTCCATGCGCCGTCGCGACGAGCGCAGATCGTCGGAGACATAGGCCAGGCCGACCACGAACCACAGGGCTATCGGCAGGTGGATGGTGGTCAGCACCAGCGACTGGGAGTCCTCCGCGAGGGAGTAGGCGTTGGCGGCCACCGCACCGAGCGCGAACAGGGCGACCATCACCCCGATCAGCGCCCTGCCGGCCCGGCGGCGCCAGGCCAGGTACGCGGCCAGCCAGGGCAGCGTGAACAGCGCGAAGTTGGGTGCGTAGAAGGCGCCGTCCTGTTGGAAACCCAGGCCGAACAGCTCCGGCAGCTTGATCGACACGGCCGCGCCGACCGCGCAGACGATCATCGCGGTCAGGTCGCGCCGGGACCGGTTGCCCGTCTCCGGGTCGTCGGCGCCGCCGGTCAGCACCAGTTGCTTCCACAGCCGCTCCGAGTGTTCCCGGGCGAACTCGCGGGACAGTTCGTCCAGGCCGCCGAGCCGTTTGACCGCGACCAGGAACGCCTCGTCGGGGCGCAGGCCGGCGGCGATGAGCTCGTCGACCGAGCCGCGAAGGTGGTCCTCCAGTTCCTCGACGTCGGCGCGCTGCAACTCCGGGCGGCGTCGTACGTAGTGACGCCACTGGGCGAACTGGTCCTCCAACGCGTCCGGGCCGGGGGATGGCGTGCCAGCGTCGGGGCTGCCGGGCGCGGTCATGCCAGACCTCCGAGGGGAATCGTCGTCGAGCGCCGTACGTCGCCGGGGTCGGCCCAGATCGCCTTGAGGGCGCTCACCACGGTGTCCCACTGGCGACGTTGCTCGGCCAGCTCGGCGAGGCCGCTGTCGGTGATGCGGTAGTACTTGCGTCGCCGCTCCCCGGGGACCGACTGCCAGCTCGACTCCACGTGACCGAGCCGTTCGAGCCGGTGCAGCAGGGGATAGAGCAGCCCTTCGGTCCAGTCCAACTCGCCGTCGGACAGCTCGTTGATGCGTCTGAGGATCGCGTACCCGTAGCTCTCCCCGTCGGCCAGGATGCCGAGCACCATCGGCGTCGCCGAGGCGGCGACGAGATCCTTGGTGACCTTCATGAGATTCTCCCACCACCAATACCTAGAACTATGAGGCATAGTAGTTCTAGGTATTCAGGTGGCGCAAGGAAAGCCCGCCGGCGGTGCCGGCGGGCTTTCGGAAGCGCTGATCAGGACTGTTGGCGGGTGGCCGCGTCGCTCAGCGACCGCCGCCACGCCCGCCGGGCCGGGCCCGGGCGGAGAAGGCTGCCGCACCCGACCGGGCGGCACCGGAGCGCGCCGAGGCAGCCGAGGACCGCCCTGAACCGGCCGGAACGGGCCGCCCCGAGCTGGCTGAAGCGGACCGGGTCGAGCTGCCCTGGGCGGACTTGCCGCCGCGCCGGTTGCGGCCGCCGGAGGCGGGTGACGCCTCCCGGCGGGCGGCCGTTGGCCGGGCGACCGGCGCGGCCGGCGCGACCGCAAGTGTCCGTTCCCCTGGCGCGAGTTCGCGCAGCAGCGCGTCCCCTGGGCGCAGTCGAGTGGTGGTCGCCGCGATGCCCGCCTTGCGGGTCAGCTCCCGTACCTCCGGGGCCTGCGTGTCGGTCATCAGGGTCACCACGGTCCCGGCCGCGCCGGCCCGGGCGGTACGCCCCGAGCGGTGCAGGTACGCCTTGTGCTCCACGGGTGGATCGGCGTGCACCACGAGGGCCACGTCGTCGACGTGAATGCCCCGGGCCGCGATGTCGGTGGCCACCAGCGTCCGCACCGTACCGTCGGAGAACGCCTGGAGATTCCTGGTACGGGCGCCCTGAGCCAGATTGCCGTGCAGCTCCACCGCGGCCACCCCGGCCGCGACAAGCCGGCGGGTGAGGGTCTTGGCGCCTCGCTTGGTGCGGGTGAACACCACCGTCCGTCCCGGCGCGGCGGTCAGGTCGACAAGCACGGCGAACCGGTCCTCGGCGTGCACGTGCAGCACGTGGTGCGTCATCGCGGCGACCGGAGACTTGGTCGAGTCGACGCTGTGCACCACCGGATCGGTGAGAAAACGCCGGACGAGCACATCGACGCCGGAGTCCAGGGTGGCGGAGAAGAGCAGCCGTTGCCCGCTGCGCGGGGTCAGCTCCAGCAGTCGGCGTACCGTCGGCAGGAAGCCCAGGTCGGCCATGTGGTCGGCCTCGTCGAGCACGCTGATCTCGACGGCGTCCAAGTGGGCGTGCCCGGCCTGTACGTGGTCGGCGAGCCGGCCCGGGCAGGCCACCAGGACGTCGACCCCGGCGCGCAACCCGGTGATCTGCGGCCGGGCGGCGACGCCGCCGAAGACGGTCATCGTGCGCAGCGACAGCGCCTGGGCCAGCGGCGCCATCACGCTGTCGATCTGGGTGGCCAGCTCCCGGGTCGGCGCGAGGATCAGCGCCCGGGGGCGTCCGGGCCGGCGCGGTGCGGCGGTTGCGGCGAGCCGGGTGAGCACGGCCAGGACGAAGGCGTACGTCTTGCCCGAACCGGTGCGGCCCCGACCGAGCACGTCGCGACCGGCGAGGGCGTCGGGCAGAGTTGCGGCCTGGATCGGAAACGGTCGGTCCACCCCGGTCGCGGCCAGCACGCGGGTAAGTGCGGCGGGCACGCCCAGCTCGGCGAAGGTCGGGACGGTGGACGGGGTGGTCTGTTGCTGCGGGCGGCGTGCCGCCATGAAGGCTCCGAACGTAGAAGGGGACGTCCCGCCCCGGCGCAGTGGTGCCGGCCGTGGCCTGGCGCGTCGAAGGCGCGGGGCTCGGGACATCGAATCGGACCCGCGGTCAGGCGGGTCGCACGATCAGCCTACCCGACCGGTGGCGGGCGGGCTGCCGGTGAGGTTCAGGAGGGTGCCACGACCCGCCAGCGGCTCTGGCCGCCCATCCACGCCCCGGCCAGGATCTCCGCCGACTTGCGGCCGGGGCAGGGGTAGATCTTCGAGCGGCCGGTGCCGCCGCCGGCCCGGGCCTCGACCTCCCACGACTCGCCGTCGGTACGGATGTAGACGTCGCGACGTCCGCGCGGGGTGTGGTCGCCGTTCCACCAGTGACGCTCAACTCTCACCCGCTGACCGTATAGCACCAGGTCCGCGAGGGAAACGTTGATGATCTTGGGAGATGTCATCGCCACGCAGGGTGTTTGTCGCCTCGACGCGACGTGGTCGTTCGAGGCCCGTTCGGGGTGACCCGGGCCACCCGAATCCGGCGTCGGAGGGTGGCGTTGGTGGTTCTCCACAAAATCCGTTGTCCGGAGGTGGCAGTTCCCACGTCTTCCTTACCCGCCGGTAGCCACGAAGGTTGGTTCAACGGGACCCCCTGTCCGAGGGAGCGTCCCCTCCTGTCAGGGACGATCTTCCGGAGGCCTGCTCGGTGTTCAGCCGCATCGCCATCGTCAACCGGGGAGAAGCCGCCATGCGGCTGATCCACGCTGTTCGCGAGCTCAACGCCGAGACCGACGCCCCGCCGATCGAGACCGTCGCGCTCTACACCGAGGCGGAGCGCTCGGCCACCTTCGTACGCGAGGCCGACCACAGCTACTGCCTCGGACCCGCGTCGGCGCGACCCTACCTGGACCACCAGGTCCTCGAACGGGCGCTGCACGACACCGGCGCCGACGCGGCCTGGGTGGGCTGGGGCTTCGTGGCCGAGGACCCGGCCTTCGCCGAGCTGTGTGAGAAGAACGGCGTCACCTTCATCGGCCCGAGCCCCGAGGCGATGCGCAAGCTTGGCGACAAGATCGGCGCGAAGCTGATCGCCGAGGAGGTCGGCGTCCCGGTGGCGCCGTGGAGTCGTGGCGCGGTGGAGAGCCTCGACGCGGCCCAGCGGGCCGCGGCCGAGATCGGCTACCCGCTGATGCTGAAGGCCACCGCGGGCGGGGGCGGCCGGGGCATCCGGGTGGTACGCAGCGACACCGAACTTGCCGAGGCGTACGAGCGCACGAGCCTTGAGGCCCAACGCGCCTTCGGCAGCGGTGTGGTCTTCCTGGAACGGCTGGTCACCGGTGCGCGGCACGTCGAGGTTCAGGTGATTGCCGACGGCCAGGGCACCGCGTGGGCGCTGGGCGTACGGGACTGCTCGGTGCAGCGGCGCAATCAGAAGGTGATCGAGGAGTCGGCCTCGCCGGTGCTCTCCGCCGAGCAGACTCGCGAGCTGAAGGAGGCGGCCGAGCGGCTCGCGCTGGCGGTGGACTACCGCGGCGCGGGCACGGTGGAGTTCCTCTACCACCCGGGTGACCGGATGTTCGCCTTCCTGGAGGTCAACACCCGGTTGCAGGTGGAGCACCCGATCACCGAGGCCACCACCGACTTCGACCTGGTCAAGGCGCAGATCCAGGTGGCCGCCGGTGGCCGGCTCGGCGACCGGATCCCGGCCGAGGCGGGGCACGCCGTCGAGGCCCGACTCAACGCCGAGGACCCCGACCGGGACTTCGCGCCGTCGCCCGGCCGGATCGTGCGACTGGTGCTGCCCAGCGGGCCCGGCGTGCGGGTGGACACCGGGGTCAGCGAGGGTGACGTGATCCCCGCCGACTTCGACTCGATGATCGCGAAGATCATCGCGTACGGCCGCAACCGCGATGAGGCGCTGGGCCGGCTGCGTCGTGCGGTGGCCGAGACCACGGTGATCATCGAGGGCGGTGCGAGCAACAAGAGCTTCCTGCTCGACCTGCTGGACCAGCCCGAGGTGATCGACGCCAGCGCCGACACCGGCTGGATCGACCGGGTCCGCGCGCAGGGCCGCCTGGTCTCCACCCGGCACTCCGGCGTCGCGCTGGCCGCCGCCGCCATCGAGGCGTACGAGGACGAGGCGCACGTCGAGCGGCAGCGGTTGCTCTCCACCGCCCACGGCGGCCGTCCCCAGGTCCAGCACGTCAGCGGCCGGCCGATCGACCTGAAGCTGCGCGGCGCGACCTACCGGGTCTCCGTCGCGCAGACCGGCCCGCACCGGTTCCGGGTCGGCGTCGGCGACACCTCGACGGTGGACGTCGAGCTGGAGCGCTTCGACGAGCACAGTGGCCGGATCCTGGTCAACGGCCGGCGATTCCGGTTGGTCACCGACACGCACGGACCCATCCACCTGGTCGAGGTGGACGGCATCACGCACCGGGTCAGCCGGGACGAGGGCGGCGTGCTGCGCTCCCTGTCACCCGCGCTTGTCGTCGCGACCCCGCTCGCGGTGGGCGACGAGGTCGAGGCCGGCGCGCCGGTGCTGGTCCTGGAGAGCATGAAGATGGAGACCGTGCTGCGCGCCCCGTTCGCGGCGAAGGTGCGCGAGTGCCTGGTCTCCGTCGGCAGTCAGGTGGAGACCGGCGCGCCGCTGCTGCGCCTGGAACCGCTCGGTGACGGTGCCGCGAGCGAGGCCACCGAGTCCACGGCCGTCGACCTGGAACTGCCGCCCGAGCCGGCCGGGCTGTCCGCCGGGGACCGCGTGGCACGTGGCATCGCCGAGCTGCGCAGCCTGCTGCTCGGCTACGACCTGGACCCGCGTGACGAACGCCGGGCCCTCGCCGCGTACCTGGCAGCCCGGGCCGAGCTGCCGCACCGGCCGCTGGAGGAGGAGGTCGAGCTGCTCCAGGTCTTCGCCGACCTGTCCGAGCTGAGCCGCAACCGTCCGGCCGGCGAGGAGACCCGGGCCGACACTCGGGTGCACAGCCCGCGCGAGTACTTCCACAGCTACCTCCAGTGCCTCGACGTCGAGCGGGCGGCCCTGCCGGAGACGTTCCGCCAGCGTCTCGCCCGGGTGCTGGCCCACTACGGCGTACAGGACTTCGAACGCACGCCGGAGTTGGAGGAGGCCGTCTTCCGGATCTTCCTGGCCCAGCAGCGGGCGGCGGCCGACGTGAAGGTGATCGTCACCTTCCTGCAACGGTGGCTCACCGAGCCGCCGCCGGCCGAGAGCCTGCGCGAGCTGGTCGGTCAGGCGTTGGAACACCTGATCTTCGCCACCCAGCGCCGTTTCCCGGTGGTCGGCGACCTCGCCCGCAGCGTGGTCTTCCGTTGGGCGGCGCAGCCGATGCTGCGACGCAAGCGGGCCGAGGTGTACGCCGACGTTCGCGGCAACCTGCGTTATCTCGACCGCAACCCCGACGCGGCGGACCGGGCCGAACGGATCGCGACGATGGTCGCCTCGCCCGAGCCACTGGTCCGGCTGCTCGCCCAGCGCATCGGCCGGCCGGGCGTCGACCACGGCCCGATGCTCGAAGTGCTCAGCCGCCGCTACTACGGCAGCCGTGGCGCGAGCAACGCCCGAGCCGTCGAGGTGACCGGGCAGTCGTTCTTCACCGCCGGGTACGACCGGGACGGCGAGCGCTTCCGCCTGGTTGCCGCGGCCACGGACTTCGCCGGCCTGTCGGCGACCCTGGCCAAGGTCGCCGCGCTGGTCGGAGGGGGTGGCGACGATGCCGGCTCGGCGTCGCCGGTGCCCGGCCCGGATACCGCGCCGTCGGTCGCCGACGTGTACCTGACCTGGGCCGAGCAGCCCGACGTGGAGGCGATGGCCACGACCCTGCGGGAGGTGCTCGACCAGGCCGGCCTGCTGAACGTGCTCCAGCGGGTGACGGTATCCGTGGCCGGGCGCAACGGCGCCGAGATGCACCACCACTTCACCTTCCGGCCCGATGTCGGTGAGGACCGGGTGATCCGGGGCCTGCACCCGCTGATCGCCCAGCGTCTGCAACTGCCCCGGCTACGCCACTTCGACCTCACCCGGCTGCCCTCGGCCGACGAGGAGGTGTACCTCTTCCACTGCGTCGCGCCGGACAATCCGGCCGACGAGCGGCTGGCCGCGATGGCCCAGGTACGCGACCTCACTCCGCTGCGCGACACCGACGGCCGGATCCTGGCGTTGCCCGCGGTCGAGGGCGCGCTCGACGCCTGCCTCGACGCGATCCGCAAGGTACAGGCGCAGCGCCCGGCGAAAAAGCGGTTCGACACCAACCGGATCACCCTCTTCGTCTGGCCGCCCAACGACCTGAGCATCGAGGAGCTGAACACCGTCGCCCAGCGGGTGCTGCCGATCACGGCGGACGCCGGGCTGGAGGAGGTGCTGTTCCTCGGCCGCCAGCGGGATGAGGACACCGGCGAGCTGACCGACATCGCGGTGCAGATCTCCTACGACGAGGGCATGCGGATCTCCGTCACCGAGCCGACGGCGGAGCTGATCCAGCCGCTCGACGACTACCGGCAGAAGGTGCTGTCGGCTCGGCGGCGCGGTACCACCTACCCGTACGAGCTGACCGAGATGCTGGCCGGCCGCAACGGCAGTTTCGTCGAGTACGACCTGACCGAGTCCGGCGAACTGGTCCCGGTGCAGCGGCCGAAGGGGCACAACCGGGCGGGCATCGTCGTCGGGGTGGCGAGCACGCCCACCGAGCGTTATCCGGAGGGTGTCACCCGGGTGGTGCTGCTCGGCGACCCGACCAGGGCGTTGGGCGCGCTGGCCGAGCCGGAGTGCGCGCGGGTGATCGCCGCGCTCGACCTGGCCGAGCGGATGCGCGTGCCGGTCGACTGGTTCGCGCTGTCGGCCGGAGCGCGGATCTCGATGAGTTCGGGCACCGAGAACATGGACTGGGTGGCCGCCGCGCTCAAGCGGATCGTCGAGTTCACCCAGGCCGGCGGCGAGATCAACATCGTCGTCGCGGGAATCACCGTGGGTGCCCAGCCGTACTGGAACGCCGAGGCGACGATGCTCATGCACACCCGGGGCATCCTGGTGATGACGCCGGATTCGGCGATGGTGCTGACCGGCAAGCAGTCGCTGGACTTCTCCGGTGGGGTGTCCGCCGAGGACAACTTCGGCATCGGCGGCTACGACCGGGTGATGGGCCCCAACGGTCAGGCCCAGTACTGGGCGCCGAACCTGCGCGGTGGCCACCAGGTCCTGATGGCGTACCACGACCACGCCTACGTGGCGCCGGGCGAGAGCCGGCCACGTCGGGCGGTCACCACCGACCCGGTCGACCGCGACATCTCCGACTACCCGCACAGCGTGCCGGACAGCGACTTCACCACCGTCGGGGAGATCTTCTCCCGGGAGCGCAACCCCGACCGCAAGAAGGCGTTCGACATCCGTACGCTGATGCGGGCTCTGGCCGACCAGGACCACACGGTCCTGGAACGCTGGGCGGGCATGGCCGACGCCGAGACGGCTGTCGTGCAGGACGTGCATCTCGGCGGCATCCCGGTGTGCCTGCTCGGCATCGAGTCCCGTTCGGTGCCCCGGCGCGGCTTCCCGCCCACCGACGGGCCGGACACCTACACCGCCGGCACGCTCTTCCCGCGCTCGTCCAAGAAGGCGGCCCGCGCGATAAACGCGGCAAGTGGGAACCGTCCGCTCGTGGTGCTGGCGAACCTCTCCGGCTTCGACGGCTCGCCGGAATCGATGCGACAGTTGCAGCTGGAGTACGGCGCGGAGATCGGCCGGGCGATCGTCAACTTCGACGGGCCGATCGTCTTCTGCGTGATCTCGCGGTACCACGGTGGCGCGTTCGTGGTCTTCTCCAAGGCGCTCAACCCGAACATGACGGTCCTCGCCGTGGCGGGTTCGTTCGCCTCCGTCATCGGCGGCGCGCCGGCCGCGGCGGTGGTGTTCGCCGGTGACGTCAACGCGCGTACGGCGAAGGATCCGCGGGTGGCCGACCTGGAGGCACGCGTGGCGGCGGCGACCGGCGGACAGCGGGCGGCGCTGGTGACGCAGCTGATGGACGTGCGCGCGTCGGTGCGGGCGGAGAAGCTGGCCGAGGTGGCCGCCGAGTTCGACGGTGTGCACAGCATCCAGCGTGCGGTCGAGGTCGGCTCGGTGGACGCCATCATCCGGCCCGAGGAGTTGCGTCCGCAGCTCATCGCCGCCGTCGAGCGCGGCCTGGCGAAGGCGGCCCGGCCGTCCTGACATCTCGGGCACGCCGGCGGCGGGACACGGTCGCGTCGCCGGCGTGCCACCATGGAGCGTGCCCGAGGACCGGAAGCCGCCGATCGCGTTCGAGACCACCAGCACCGTCGCGGCCCCGCCCGACGTGGTGTACGCGCACCTGGCCGATCCGCGTAGCTACATCGGACTGTCGCCGCTGATCGTGGCGGTCGACGACGTGCGGCACGGTCACGACGCCGAGGGCCGCGCGATGGCCGAGTACGTCGCCGTCGAGCGGTTCCGGCTGGTCGGTCCGTTGCGGTGGGACAACCGCATCCGGGTACGCATGGTCTCGACGCCGCCGCACGGTCCGTTGGTCAGCGAGGTGCGCAGCCCGGGCTGGGTGTCCCTGCGCGCGGTGGTGGAGCTGACCCCGGTACCGGAGGGCACCCGGGTCGACGAACGGGTCACCGCACACGCACCGGCGCCGCTGCGGCGCTTCGTGGCCGGTCAGGCCCGTCAGGTGGCGGCGTACCGGGCGGCCGAACTGACCCGCCGGATGGCGACCAGATAGCCACACGGAGTGGGATTTTGCACTAGCAGTGCATCTTGTCTCGACGGCTCTGACTGCCTAGCGTCTGAGCATGGCTGCCTCCTGGACGTTCGCCGTGGCCCGTGCCGAGCTGAGCCGCACCACCCTGGTGGAGATGGCCGTGCCGGAGCTGTCCGACGGCGAGACGCTGCTGCGCGTGGACCGCGTCGGACTGACCGCCAACAACGTCACCTACGCGGTGCTCGGCGAGTCGATGCGGTACTGGGAGTTCTTCCCGCCCGGCCGGCACGGGCTGGGCGGGCAGTGGGGGCTGCCGCCGTTGTGGGGCTTCGCCGAGGTGGCCGCCTCGACCGTCGCCGAGGTCGAGGTGGGGCAGCGGGTGTACGGCTACCTTCCGCCGGCCGGGCACCTGGTGGTGCGGCCGTCCCGGGTGGACGCCTCCGGGTTCCGGGACGCCAGCGTGCACCGGGCCGAGCTGCCCTCGCCGTACAACGGGTACCGCTCGACCGTCGGTGACCCGGCGTACCGGGCCGACCAGGAGGATCTGCTGATCCTGTTCCGGCCGCTCTTCTTCACCTCGTTCATGCTGGCCGACCAGATCGTCGACAACGACTGCTACGGCGCGACGTCGCTGGTCTTCTCGTCGGCGTCCAGCAAGACCGCGTACGCCGCCGCTGTGGAGCTGCGTGGGCGCGGCGCGCGCCTGGTCGGGCTCACCTCGCCCGGCAACCTCGCGTTCACCCGGTCGCTCGGCTGCTACGACGAGGTGCTGCCGTACGACGGGATCGCCGCCCTCGACCCGGTGCCGACCGCCTACCTCGATCTGTCCGGCGCGCCCGCGACCCGGGCCGCCCTGCGGCGGCACCTCGGTGACCGGCTGGTCCGCGACATCGCTGTCGGCCTGACCAATCAGATCCCGAACGCCGATGCCGCCGGAGAGGTCTTCTTCGCCCCGGTGCAGATGCGCAAACGCCGCCTGGACTGGGGTCGCGACGGGCTCGACCAGCGGTTCGCGGACGCCTGGCGGCGCTTCGCGGACGTGGCCGGCGAATGGGTCGACGTCCAGCTCGGCTCCGGCCCGGGCGCGCTGGAGCGGGCCTGGCTCGACGTGCTCGCGGGCGTAACCCCGCCACGGGTGGGGCGCGTCGTCCAGTTCTGACGGCTACCCCGGCCACATGGAGGATTGCCAGTGCGTTACCCGGTGGTAACGATGTCGTGTCATGGACTCCGCCCTGACCTTGATCGGACTACCCGTCGCCCTCGGCATCATCATGCTCGGTCTGGGTCTCGGCCTGACCACCGGCGACTTCCGCCGGGTGGCCCGGCACCCGAAGGCCGCCGTCATCGCCCTGGTCTGTCAGGTGCTGCTGCTGCCGGCGCTCTGCTTCGGCCTGGTGCTCGCCTTCGACCTGCCGCCCGAACTGGGCGTCGGGATGATGCTGCTGGCGGCCTCGCCGGGCGGCACCACGGCGAACCTCTACAGCCACCTCTTCGGCGGGCACGTGGCCCTGAACATCACGCTGACCGCCATCAACTCGGTGCTGGCGGTCTTCACCCTGCCGATCGTGGTCAACCTGTCGGCGGCGTACCTCCTCGGCGACGCGCGGAGCATCGGGCTCCAGTTCGACAAGGTGCTCCAGGTGTTCGCGATCGTGCTGATCCCGGTCGCTCTCGGGATGCTGATCCGGGCACGGTCGGCCGCTGTCGCGCAGCGGTTGGACCGCCCGGTACGGGTGCTGTCCGTGGTGGTGCTGATCGCGGTGATCGCCGGTGCCGTACTCGGTGAGCGGGAGAACCTCGCCGACTACTTCGTCTCCGTCGGGCTGGCCGTACTGGCGTTCAACCTGCTCAGCCTCGGCATCGGGTACGGCGTGCCGAGGCTGGCCGGGGTCGAGCGGAGCGCCGCCAAGGCGGCCGGGTTCGAGATCGGCATCCACAACAGCACGCTGGCCATCACCATCGCGCTCAGTCCGGCGCTGCTCGACAACGCGCAGATGGCGATTCCCGGCGCCGTCTACGGCATCGTCATGTTCTTCACGGCCGCCGCCTTCGGTTACCTGGTCAACCGGGTTGGTGCCGGCCGGGAGCCGGCGCCGGACGGTGCCGTCCGGAGCTGAGCCGGCCGGAGACAAAGGTGGCCGGGGGCCGGGACGAATCGTCGTCGGCGTTCCCTCCCTGTGCAACGATCGTTGGGCGTCATGCCGACCGCCCGGCTCCGTCGGTCTGCCCCAGCATCGGTCACTGGCAGGCAGGCGGAAAGGCGCCACACCTCGTACCCCTTTGGAGAGCACGATGTCCCTCTCTCCGGCTCGGGTCCTCGCCGCGCTGAACGCGGTGCGACCGCCCGACCAGGCGTCCCCTGTCATGGGCAAGGCGGTGGTGATCGGCGGCAGCATCGCCGGCATGCTTGCCGCCCGGGTGCTCTCCGACCACGCCGAGAGCGTGGTGGTCATCGACCGCGACGACCTACAGGCGACCGGAGGACGACCGGGCGTACCACAGGGGACTCAACTGCACGCCCTGCTGCCCGGTGGCTTCCTCCAGTTGGAGCAGCTGTTCCCCGGGTTCCGGGAACAGGCCCTGGCACAGGGGGCGATCGAGGCTCCGCCGGCAGCCCGGCGGAACTACCTGGACGGCCGGCTGAAGGTCGTCGTACCGGACGACGCCGACAGCCTGGCCGGGAGCCGGCCGCTGCTGGAGTCGTTGATCCGGCAGCAGGTGCTGCGACTGCCCAACGTCAAGACGGTCACCGCCCGCGCCACCGGGCTGGTGTTCGACGGCCCGGTGGCCAGCGGCGTCCGGTGCGACGTCGGCGGTTCGCCGGGTGTCGAGCACGCCGATCTGGTGGTGGACGCCATGGGGCGGTCCAGCCGGCTCTCCGACTGGCTGGCAGAGGCCGGGTGGGAGCGGCCGGCGCTGCGGCGGATGACTGTGCACCTCAACTACGCGACCGCCCTGTTCCGACGCGATGAGGCGGACCCCGAGCACACGGTGGTGCTGGCGCTGCACAGCCCGACGATGTCTGTCGACGTCGCCGGTGCCGCCTTCTTCGCGATCGAGGACGGTCGGTGGATGGCGATGATGGCCGGTTACGGGGAGCACCGTCCCGGCCGTACCGCCGAGGATTTCGTCCGACGGCTGCGCGAGCAGTTCCCGCCGGAGTTCGCGACGGTCGCCGACAGCGAGATCCTCGGCGACGTGCAGACCTACCGGCACGCCGACAGCCGGCGTCGGGACTTCCACGCGGTGACCCGGCTGCCGGGCGGGCTGGTCAGCGTCGGTGACGCGGTCGCCTCGTTCAACCCGGTGTACGGGCAGGGCATCACCGCCGCCGCGCTGCACGCGGCCTGCCTGGCGCACTACCTGCGGCCCGGTCCGGACCTGGGCCTGCCGGCCCGCCACTTCTTCGCGCTTCAGAAGATCGTGGTCGACGCCGCCTGGTCGATCTCGACCTCGGCCGACCTGGCGCTGCCGCACGTCGACGGCCCCTACCCACGCGGCTACCGGCTCTCCAGCTGGGTGAGCCGGCAGATCGTCGCGGCGACCGTCACCGACGTGACCACCGCCCGGCGGTTCAACGACGTCGTCTCGATGCGCAAGCACCCGAGTTCGCTCGTCACACCGAGGGTGATCCTCGGCGCCCTGCGCGCCAACCGACGCGCTCGCTGACTGACCGCACATCCCGGCTGAACCGCCGCTCCTCCTCCAGCCCGGCTCCCGCCCCGCGATCTTGCACTTCTTGCCTCCTCAGAAGTGGTGAAAAGGTGCATCTCGGCGACCGGAAGTGCAAGATCGCGGGGCGGGGCTGGCAGAGATAGTTGCGCCCATTGCGATATACGCATATGTTGGCGGCGGCGAGAGGGGGCGCGGGGTGGGTGCCGGGCACGATCACGGGCAGCAGGTTGCCCGGGCGGGGGAGAAGCACCGCGGGCGACTGTGGGCGGCCTTCGCCCTGTTGGCGATCTTCATGCTGGTGGAGGCGGTCGGCGCCTGGGTGAGCGGCTCCCTGGCTCTGCTGTCGGACGCCGGGCACATGTTCACCGACGTGCTGGGCATCGGCATGGCGCTCGCGGCGATCACCGCCGCGAGCCGGGCCTCCCGGGACGGTCAGCGCACCTTCGGCCTGTACCGGATGGAGGTCCTGGCGGCGCTGGCCAACGCGGTGCTGCTCTCCGGGGTCGCCCTCTACGTGCTGGTGGAGGCGCTCCGGCGGTTCGACGACCCGCCGGAGGTGCTGGTCGGCCCGATGCTGGCGGTGGCCGTCGGCGGGCTGGTCGCCAACGTGGTCGCCTTCCTGCTGCTGCGCGCCGGGTCGACGGAGAGCCTCAACGTGCGCGGCGCCTACCTGGAGGTTCTCGGTGACCTGCTCGCCTCGGTGGGCGTGCTGGTCGCGGCCGGGGTGATCGCGCTGACCGGCTGGTGGTACGCGGACCCGATCGTCGCCGTCGGGGTGGGCCTGTTCATCCTGCCCCGCACCTACCGGCTCGCCCGGGCTGCGCTGCGGGTGCTGGTGCAGGCCGCGCCGCCGCACGTGGACGTCGCCGAGGTGCGCGACGGCCTGCGTGGGCTCGACGGTGTCGCCGACGTGCACGATCTGCACGTGTGGACCCTGACCTCGGGGATGGAGGTGGCTTCGGCACACCTCACCCTGGACACAGGTGCGGACCTGGCCCCGGTGCTGGCCGCCGCCCGCCAGATGTTGCACGACCGCTTCCGCATCGAGCACGCCACCTTGCAGGTCGAGCCCCGGGATGCCGAAGGCGTCTGCGGCGGCGCCCACTGGTGAGCCGGTCAGCGCAGTTGGATCACGTTACCGGTGACCAGCCGCCCGCTCTCCCCGGCGAGGAAGGCGATCACCTCGGCGACCTCCTCGGGCTCGGCCACCCGCAGCAGGTGCGGATCGTCGGCGACGGCGGCGCGTACCTCCTCGCTGACCCAGCCGGTGTCGGTGACCGGTGGGTGCACGGCGTTGGCGGTGATGCCGAACGGCGCGAGTTCGTGCGCCGCGGACATGGTGTAGTTGACCAGGGCCGCCTTGGCGGCACCGTAGGAGACCTCCTCGGGAAACCCGTCACTGCCGCCGGAAGTGAGGCTGATGACGCGCCCCCAGCCGCGACGCGCGGCGACGTTGCGGCGGGCGAACTCGGCGATCAGCAGGGCGCCCGCGCGGGCGTCCACAGCGAACTGCGTGTCGAAGGATTCGGCGCTCACCGGCCGCAACGACCGGCCGTGCCGGTCGACGGCCGTTGGCTTGAACGTGTCGGCCAGCCAGCCGCTGGCATTGTTCACCAGGATGTCGACCGTACCCAGCTCGCGCTCGGCGATGTCGAACAGCCGGGCCGGGACGGCCGGGTCCGCCAGGTCCGCCTCGACCGGCAGCACCCGGCCGCCGACGGCGCGGACACGCTCGACCACCTCGGTCGCGTCGCCCGCCCGCTTGCGTCGGTACGCGTCGGGGATGCCCGGGTCCGGTGGGTCGTCCAACCGTAGGTAGCTGACCAGCACCGCTGCGCCCAACCGGGCCAGCGTGACGGCGGTGGCCGCGCCGATGCCGTGGTTGGCCCCGGTGACGACAGCCACCCGACCAGTCAGGTCATTCGTCGGAAACACGCCTTCGGCTCTCATGGGGCGGGTACGACCTCCTGCCCCAACGGCCAGATCGCCGCCGGGACGAGCTTGAAGTTGGCCACGCCGAACGGGATCCCGATGATGGTCAGGCAGAGGCCGACGCCGGCGACGATGTGCGAGAGCGCCAGCCACCAACCGGCCAGCAACACCCAGATGATGTTGGCGAGACCCGAAGCCACCCCGACACCGGGCTTCGGTGCGAGGGTCCGGCCGAAGGGCCACAGCGAGTACGACGCCAGCCGCAACGACGCCACCCCGAACGGGATGGTGACGACGAGCACGAAGCAGATAAGGGCGGCGATACCGTAGCCGATCGCCAGCACGAGGCCACCACCGAAGATGAGCCAGAGCACGTTCAGCAGGAATCGGATCATGAACCCATGATGACCGCTGCGCGCCACCGGCCACCCGGTGGGCGGCCGGTGGCGCGGCTGGTTCAGCCGGTGACGCCGGTGACGGTGCTGCCGGACCGGGTGACGCGGTAGGTCACCTGGGCACCGCTCCAGAAGTGGAAGGTGAGGGTGACCGCTGCCCCGTCGCGGACCTCGCCGAAGAAGGTGTCGGTCAACGTGATCCGGTTGCCCGGGTAGTCAGGGCTGAAGGCCACGTCGAACTCCTTGAACGACGTCCAGTCGTGCGGGCCGGCGTTGCTGCCGTCGGCGTACCTCGCCTCCATGGTGGCGAGCTGGTCGCCGCGGAACTGGGTCGGAATGGCGAAGGCGGCTGTCGTTCCGGTGGCGCTGGACAGGACGGGGGTGTCGTAGGTGATCACGTCTATCCGCCAGGGCACACCGGCCGAGAAGCGGGCCTGGAGGCTGGCGTTGACCCCGTACGCCCGGTTGCCTACCAACCGGGTCAGCGCGCTCGCGGTGATGGTGAGCTGGTTGCCGGAGACCGTGTAGTCGGTGCCCTGCGTCAGGTTCGTGCTGCCGTGGCGCAACCCGGAGAAGGTGGTGCCGTTCAGGTTGAGGGTCAGCGACTTCGCGGTGATCGAGCCGGTACGCGGCACGTACACCTGGTCGGACGACGCGGTGCCGGAACGGGTCGTCCAGCTCGACCTGATCTGGGCCCACAGCTCCGGGTCCTTCCACTGGAAGGCGACCCGGTCGAAGTGCTGACCGTTGTCCCAGAGCTGGGTGGTGAGCCGCTTGGATCGCGCGTAGTGCCCGAGGAACTCGAAGAACTTGAGCTTCTCGCCCTGCTGGATGGTGCCGGTGTGCCGGTCGAAGCCGAGCAGCCCGTACTCGCCGATGACGACCGGGATGTTGCGGGTCACGAAGGCGTTGTGCACCCGGTCGAACGAGTCGGTCAGATCCTGCTGCGTCGTGGCGTCGAAGCGGGTGCCACCGGCGACGTTGACGCTGAACGGCCAGTAGCCGTAGAAGTGCACGGTGGCGATCAGGTTGCGGTCGTCGAGCTGGTTGATCGTCGTGGTCAACTCGTTGATCCGAGCCTGTTCGGACGAGGTGTGCAGGGTCGGCAGGACCAGCATCCGGGTGGCGTTGGTGCCGCCCGAGGCGCGCACGATCCGGTGGAAGTTCACGTTCAGCTCGTGCAGCAGCTCCGCGTTCTGGGCGTCGCCGGAGCTGTTGGCGAACTGCGGCTCGTTGACGCTCTCGAAGTGCAGCCTCGGCGAGTGGTCCCGGAACGCGGCGGCGATCTGGGTCCACAGCGCGTTGTAGCGGTTGAGCACCGTGGTCCGGTTCGTCGGCATCTCGTGGATCCACTGCCACGAGTCGTGGTGCAGGTTGATCATCACGTAGAAGCCGTCGTCCAGGGCCCAGCCGACGACCTCCTTGATCCGGTTCAGCCAGGCCGCGTCGATGGTGTACGAGGGCGCGGGGCCGTGGTGGTTGCTCCAGGTCACCGGGATCCGGATGCTGTTGAAGCCCTGGGCCCGGATGGCGTCGAGCTGCGCCTCGGTGACGCGCGGGTTGCCCCACGCGGTCTCGTCGGCGCCGACCGCGTCGAAGGTGTTGCCGAGGTTCCAGCCGGGCTGCATCGCCGCCACGTAGGCCATCGGGTCGCCGGCCGGCGGCGGGGTGCTCGGCGGTGGCGTGCTCGGCGGCGGGGTGGTGGTCGGTGGCGGGGTGGTGCCGACGCTACCGGTGCAGGTGACGCCGTTGAGGGAGAAGGTGGTCGGTGCCGTGTTGCTGCCGGACCACGAGCCGTTGAAGCCGAACGACGCGGTCTGGTTGGTACCCAGGGCGGCGTTGTAGCTGACGTTGCTGGCGGTGACATCGTTGCCGGACGAGGTGACCGTGGCATTCCATGCCTGCGTGACCCGCTGCCCCGAGGGGAAGGTCCAGGTCAGCCGCCAACCGTTGAGCGGGTCGCCGAGGTTCGTCACGGCGACGTTTGCGGTGAACCCGCCCGGCCACTGGCTGGGGGCGGAGTACGCCACCCGGCATCCGGCCGCCGCGTGCGCGGTGCCGGCGGTGATCAGGCCGGCCCCGGCCAGTAGTGCGGCGATGCCGCTGGCGACCAGGCCGAATCGCCAACGTGTCCTGCGTAGTGTGCCCTTCAGCCCAGCCATGACGCTCCTCGCGTGGTGATGGTGTCAACGGGGTGGCTGGCCGGGCGTCGCCGGGCCACCGGAAACATCCGGCCGGCTCGCACCATAAGTTGGGATCATCAACTTTGTCAATCGATGCAGCACGATATGAAGGCTCTCTACCCAGGTGAGAAAGGTGCACCAGGGATGGCGTATTCCGGCTCGGCGTACCGAGGCGGTGTGGATGCCGCCTCGAACGGTTCGGCGGCTGCCCGCGGGAAGGAAGCGTCGCCAGGCGGTGAATGAGCGGGGCCCGGTGGGGTAGTCGGCGGCGTGGCGGCGGGGGAGCACGACAGCGGCTGGGCGCATCGTGCCGGCGGCCGGGTCCAGGCCGGGGTCGCCAGCACGGTCGGGAGCCTCAGCCAACGCATCGGCTGGCGGGAGCGACGCCGGAGCCTGGAGTTGTACGCGATCCTCGCCGTTCAGGCGGGCGTGGCCGCCGCGATCGCCTGGACGCTGGCGCACGAGCTGCTGAACCACCCGTCGCCGGTGTTCGCCCCCAGTGCCGCCGTCGGCACCGTCGCCGCCGCGATCGGCCGACGGACCCGTCGTACCGTCGAACTACTGGTCGGCGTGCTGGCCGGCCTGCTGGTGGGTGACGCCCTGATCATGGTGATCGGCACCGGCCCCTGGCAGATCGGCACCGTGGTCACCCTGGCCATCCTGCTCGCGCTGACCATGAGCCGGGGTGGCGCGGTCGTCACCCAGGCCGGCGGTACGGCGGTGCTGATCGCCACCCTCTCGCCGATCCAGCGGGGACTGGAGGTGCCGCGGGTCATCGACGCGGTGATCGGCGCGATCTCGGCCGTGGTGGTGGTGGCCGTGCTGCCGGTCAACCCCGTGCGCATCATCCAACGGGCCGCCCGCCCCCTCTTCTCCACCCTGATCGAACACCTGCACAACGCCGCGGACGGGATGTCCCAGGGCGACGCCGCGGTGGTGGCCGCCGCCCGGGACGGCTTATACGGCCTGAGCCCCCAACTGGCTCTGCTCAACGACGCTGTTTCCGGCGCACGGGAGGCGGTGGCGGTGTCGCCGGCCCGCTGGCACCGACGGGGCGAGTTCGAGCACTACGAACGTGGTACGCGCTACCTCGACCTGGCCGTCGGGGGTGGTCAGGAGATGCTGCGCCGGGCGGCCACCGCGGTCCGGGACGAGGAACCGATCCCGGCCGGGCTGGCGGCCGCTGTGCACTACTTCGGCGACGCCCTGGCGCTGTTGCAGGTCGAGGCGGAGAGCGGGCACCACACGAACCGGTCCGAGCAGTTGATCCTCAAGGCGGTCGACCGGGCCGCCGAGGCGTACGACGAGGGGGTCGGTTTCTCCGGCAGTGTGGTGGTGGCCCAGATCCGTACCGTCGCCACCGACCTGTTGCGCACCCTCGGTTGCCACGAGGAGGAGGCGGTCGCCGTGATCCGGCGGCGCTTCGAGGCGCAGCGTCGGGCGAGCGAGGAGTCGCCCGCCGAGCGGAAGGCGGCGTGACCGGCCCCGGCCGGGCTCAGAGCCGCCCGGCGACCGTCCGGGCCAACTCGGTAAGCGGCTTGTCGTACTTGGCCGGGTCGTCCAGCCGGACCAGTCGGATGGCCACCCACACCCCGGCGGCGTGCACGAAGACCGCGCCGTCCTCCAGGTATGCCTCGTCGCCGATCCCGGAGAGCGTCTCGAACTCGTGGTCGAGATCGCGGTCGATGTCGAGGATCTTCTTGGCTCCGTCGCCCACGTAGACCTCCACCTGCGCCAACGGACCCGAGACCGGCCCGCTGTACGTGCAGGTCTCCCGGACCGGCACCGGATCCTCCAGGCGGGTGCCCGCAAGTTTCTCGGCGTCCTCCTTGGGGACCAGGGCGCAGGCGTCGACAGGCGGCGCCTCGGCCGTCGGCTCCGCTGCCTCGGTCGCCTCGGTGGGCGGGGCCGGTTCCGCCGCCTCGGTCGGTGGCGGTGGCGCGGCGGGTTCGACGTTGCCGCCGCAGGCGGTGAGTGCGGCGACGACGACGGCCGTCGCGGCTAGCTTGAGGTACCTCACGGTTGTCTCCTCGGGGCGTGGTGTCACCGGGGCAGGGCGTCGAGCAGCCGGCGCAACGCCTGCTCGTAGCCGTCGGGCTGCGCACCGAGGCGCTCGAAGCTGCTCAACGTCACGGTGAAGCTGCCAGCGCCGCCGACGAGCACCGCCTCGGCGCCGATGTCCTTGACCGCCAGGTAGCCCTTGCCGTCCCCGTCGAGATCCGTCACCGTCTGGTAACCCTGCTCGGCCTGCTGACGCTGATAGTCGTAGGTCGTCTCACCGGCCAACTGGGAGGCGGTCGTCACGGACAACGCCGCCACCCCCTTGCCGTCGCCGAAGCTGCAGTTGCCGTCGTCGACCATGGACTGGCCGATCAACTCGGAGATCTGGGCTGCGGTGAACGGGCAGGGCGGGGCCTCGGTGCCCGCGCCGTCGGCGGGCACGTCCAGGTCGGTCTCCACATCCGCGCCGGGGCCAGCCGTTGGCGGCGTAGGTTCGGCGCTGTCGCAGCCGGTCAGCGCGAGCGCGGCCGCGAGCACTGCGGGCAGGATCAGTCGACGCACAGGTTCGGTTCCCTTCTGACACCCGGCCGCCATCGGGCTGGGCTGTTCGACCACACCCGGAACGGACGACCGCCGCTCGGACGGCACGGCCGGACCGGTGCCGGCAGCCGGCACCGGTCCACCCGAAGCCGGTCCGCCGGGAGTGACGTCTCGACGCTACGACCAGACGGTCGTCGAGGAATCCGGCGTTTCCCTAGCCTTTGGCCGTGCCGGTCGGCGCGCCGACCGTGACCGCCGGCCGGCGTAGCCGTTCGTCGGGTCCACCTACCCGCGCCAGCGCGGCACCCAGTTCCGCCCGCCGGGAGATGCCCAGCTTGCGGTAGACCCGGGACAGGTTCGTCTCGACGGTCTTCGGGCTGACGAACAGCTCGTCGGCGATGGCCCGGCTGGTCCGTCCCTGTGCGGCGAGCCGGGCGACCCGCTCCTCTGTGGCGGTGAGGTCCGACGGCGCGGGCGGACGCCCACCGAGCCGGGCGGCCTCGGCCCGGGCTCGCTCGGCGAACACCGTCGCGCCCAGGGCGTCGAACTCGACCGCCGCGGCGGCCAGTGCCTCCCGGGCCGGCCGCTTCCGGCGGGACCGGCGGTGCACCATGCCCTCGACCAGCAGACACCTGGCCCGATCCAGCGGCAGGACCTCCGGCGGCACGGCGGCTCGCGCGGCGGCGAGGTCGTCCAGGGCCGCCGAGGGGTCGACGCCACTGGCGCTGTCCAGCAGGGCGCGGCTGCGCGCCAGCCCCAGCAGCGTCCAGGGGCGGGGCAACCGCCTGTGACGTTCCGCCAGCCGGGCCAGGGCAGCACGCGCCGTGACCAGGTCGCCGGCACCCACGCAGGCCTCGATCCAGTCGGTCTCGAAGCGCTGTGCGAGCGGCTCGGCCAGACCCATCCGGTCGACTGTCTCGGCGAGTCGGCCGTACCCGGCCGCGGCGTCGGCCGTCCGGCCGGCGCAGAGCGCCACGAACGCAGCCAGCTGCAGGTGGATCCGCCGGCACCAGTCGTCATCGAGCTGCTCGGCCAGTCGGAGCCCCGCCTCGGCCACCCGCTGCGCCACGTCGAGGCGGCCGCGGAGCGCGTCGAGCAGCCCGGCCAGCCAGATTTCCGCGGTCGCCTCGGTGCCCAGCAGCTCGCCGAGCTCGCGGGCCGCTGCGATGTGCCGTTCGGCGGTCGACCACCGCCCCGCGAGCAGCTCGGTCTCGCCGAGGTGTTTGAGTAGGTCGTACTGTGAGGGTTCATCTCCCCGAGCGGCCGCCAGGTCCAGCAGGCTGCCCAGCCGTCGTCGGGCCTGGGCCGGATCGTCGATCGACTTCCACCAGATCGCCGGGATCGTGCCGGCGAGCCATGACGGCTCCGGTCCCTCCATCTCCAGCGCCCGGTCGAGCAGTGCGATGCGGGGTGGTTCGCCGGCCCGTACCTCGTTGAAGAACAGGTGCAGCAGCGCCGCGGCGAGCAGCGTGCGGTCTCCACCGGGACCGCTGAGCAGGGCGATGGCTGCCTCGGCATGGGCCCGCGCCGGATCCGGCAGGTCGACGAAGAGCGCCAGGTGGGCGTGGATCCGGCCGGCCAGCGGGGAATCCGGACGGGTTGCCGCCAGTGCCCGGCCGGCTGCCTCGACCGCCGTGCCGCCGGACTCGTCCGCGCTCCAGGCGACCACCGCGCGCAGCAGCAGCGCCTCCGCGCGCACGTCGCCGCCGAACTCGGCGGCCACCGCCTCGGCGGCGACCCGCGCGCCGGGATGGTCGCCGCACCCGAAGCGGCAACGGGCTGCCGCCAGCAGCCGCTGGCCTCGGCTGGCCTCATCGTCGGCCGGCGTGAGCCGCGCCGCCGACTCGTACATGTTCGCGGCGGCCTCCGGCGCGCCCCGCGCGTGTTGCCGGGCGGCAGCCGCGCCGAGGGCGTCGGCGACCACCGGGTCCGGCGTGGTGGTGCACAGGGCCAGGTGCCGGACCCGTTCGTCCGGATCGGTCACCACCTCGGCGAGCCGGCGGTGCAGGCCGCGCCGGACGCCGGGTGGGATGCCGGCGCGGACCGCGGCAGCGTAGACCGGGTGGGTGAACTCCACCCGCACCGCCCCGACCACCAGCAGACCGGCCTCCTCCGCGGCATCGAACGCGGCGGGGGAGACCCCCGCCGCGGCCAGGTCCCGGAGCAGGGGTACGCCGAGCAGGGCGGCCAGCCGTACGGCGTCCCGGCAGCGGGCCGGGAGCCGGGCGAGCACCTCACCGAGGAGTTGATGCATGGACGAGGCCACCGGTAGATCCTGTGCCGGCTCCGGTGGCTGTGGCAGGCGCTGCACCGCACGGGTCACCTCGATGGCGACCAGTGGGTTGCCGGCAGCCTCCCGGGCGATCCGGGCGAGCAGCGAACGACTCAGGGTGGCACCGACCCGCTCGCGCAGGACGTGGTGCAGGGCCCCCACTCCCAGCGGAGCCAGTGGCAGCCGGGTCAGTCGGCCGGGACCGGCGTCGAGCCCGAGCGGCGCGATCCGCAGCGTCGACGTGTTGTCGGTGCGGCAACTGACCAGGGTGGACAGGCCGGGCGCGACCCGGCGCAGCGCGAACCGCAGCGCTCGTTCGCTCGGCCTGTCCAGCCACGGCGAGTCGTCGACGGCGACCAGCACCGGCCGGCCGGCGGCGAGCACGCCCTCCAGCAGCGAGCGGGTGGCGGCACCGACCACCCGCTCGTCGACGGTCTCGTCGCTGTCGCGGGTGAGCAGCACCATCTCGGCCGCGACACGCTGCGGGCGCGGCAAGTCCACCACCAGGTCCGCCAGCGGACGGAGCAGGTCGGCGAGGGCGGCGAAGGGCAGCTCGGTCTCGCACTCGGTCGGCGCACAGGTCAGCACCGACCAGCCGGCCCGCGTCGCCTCGGTGACCAGTTCCCGGAGCAACGTCGTCTTGCCGATCCCGGCCGGGCCCTCCAACAGCACCGACCCCGGCTCGCGTAGTGCGCGCCAGGCCTGGTCGAACACCCCGTCGCGGCCGACGAGCGTACCCCGCATGGTGCGATTCTGGCACCGATGAGGTGGAGTGGCCATCGGGCGGACGGTGGCCCGCCGCGGGCGGTCGGTCAGGGTGGGCGTCAGGCGTGCAGGGTGCGGCTGGGCGGAAATCCGTAGGTGGCGTGGTAACGCGCGGTGAATCGGCTGTGGCTGAGGAACCCCCACCGGGAGGCGATCGCGGAGACGGTCTCCTGGCGGGGGTCGGCCTGCACCAGGTCACGGTGGGCACGGTCGAGCCGGACCCGGCGCAGGTGCGCCATCGGTGTGGTGTCGAGGTGCCGGCGGAACGCCAGTTGCAGGGTCCGCAGCGAGACCTGGGCGGCGGCGGCGATGTCGGCTGCGCCGATGTCGCGGTCGGCGTACTCCTCGATGAAGGCCGTGGCGCGGCGCAGCGTGGCGGTGGTAGCGGCCCGCCGGTCGATGGCCTGTGGCCAGCGTGCGGTGGAGTTGGGGAAGACCGCCAGGGCCGAGGCGGCCAGCATCCGGGCCGCGTTGGCGATGACCAGCGGCTCGCGGTACGCGTACGGGTTGCCCAGGACGACGTGGTTGAGGTAGCTCGTGGTGTGCCGCCACAGTCCGGCCAGGGCCGGGGAGGCGGGGGACAGACCGCCGAACTGGACCGCCCTCACCCGCCCGGCGGACGCGGTGCCGGTCACCCGGTCCAGCACGGCGAGGTCGAGCAGGCAGACGTTGACCCGGCCCGGCAGCCAGCGCAGCGAGCAGGGAAGGTCGGGGAGGGTGGCCAGGAAGACGTCGCCCGGGCTGTACCGGCCGTACGCACCGGCGCTTGAGCGGTCGACGCGTCCGTTGAGGACCTCGCAGATCACCAGCGCGGCGGGCGGTTCGACATCGATATCGAGCTGGGTGGACTGTGCCAACGACTCCAACCAGAACGAGCCCGCGTCGACCCGGTGGTGGCGGAACCGGTAGTGGACGCCGGGGGCCGCGCGGAGGGCGACCTTGGAGCGGTAGGCGTACGCCAGGAAGTCGCGGATCGTCTCCGGGTCGCGGCTGTCGAACCGGTGGGCAATCGGAACCTTCGTCTTCAATACGTCTCCATCGACCTGGACGGAGGGCGCTTCGGCACGCCGGGACGATGCCCCGGCGAGACGTGGTGGATCCGGCAAGCGATAGGACATGCAGAGCCAGGATTCCCATCGATGGTATCCACAAAGGAAGGACTCCCATGAAGTTTTCGTGGCGCATCCGTCGCGCCCGGTAGATCTCGCTCGTTGTCGATGTCAGGGGAGTTTTCGTTTTTGGGCTAATCGGCACGGTCCGGCGTGCGCGCACCGGGCTAGCCGACAACCCTCCGTGGCCATGATCATGCGAAGGGTGTCGAACGAGGGGTAGCTGATCGACCAACGGGTGAAGGGGTGGGGTGTTGGAGACCAAGGATCCGACTGACATCGTCCGACTGGCGACGGCTGAGGCACGCCGGCGGATCGCCGGCGAGACAGACCTGACCGGCATCGTGGGATCCCGCACGTCCGATCTGGGCGGTGCCCTGCGGGACGTGTTGCGCTGCGCCCTGGTGGCGCAGCGGGTGGTGGCGCCGACGCGGCTGATCGCGCTCTGCCGCGACCTCGCCCTCGGGCCGGACGCCTTCGACCTGCTGGGTCACCACCTGCTGGGTGCCCTGGTCGGCTACCGTCCGGGTCCGGACGCGCTGGTCCGGGTGGGCGGGGCGCTCGGACTGGCGCGACGGGAACTGTTCACTCATCGACATTCTGTGCCTGGCGATCCACCCCGGCCCGCCAGCCGGGTCGGCCGAGGAAACAGCGCCTCCGTCCGTTACCGCTCGGCCAAGCCGCCGGAGCATCTGCCCTCGCCGCCGAGCTGGACCTGCACCGGTTGCGGGCAGGAGTGGCCGTGCGCGGTCAAGCAGAGCCAACTGCTCGCGGAGTTCGGCGGTGCCCGCGCCGCGCTCGCGGTCTACCTGGGCTCCTGTCTGCTGGCTGCCGCCCGGGATCTACCCGGGCTACCGCTGGCCCGGGCGCGTAACCGCTTCCTCGGCTGGCTGCCCCGCCGGCCGTGATGAGGAACCGTCCGCCGGTCGTCGACCGGCGGACGGGCTCAGGTCGCCTCCGGCGGGCTTGTGCGGACAGGCCGGTCGGCACGCGGCACCGCTCGGGTGGCCCGATCAGTTCGCCGCCGGCTCGGGTGCCCGGTCGGTGTCGTTCGCGGCGGGTGCCGCCGGCTCGGCCTGGTCGGACTGCTGGTTCGCCGGCTGGCCGGCGAACCAGTCGATGCCGCCCGGCCCGCCTGCCGCCACCGCAGCCGCCGCGCGAGCCACCGGATCCACCAGCGGGCGGGTGCCGTGCTCAGGTCCGCCACCTACTTTGCCCGAGCCTGGCTGCGGGTTGCCCGGCCGGCCGGTCGCGGCTCCGTTGCGCTCCTGGCCTGCCGGGGCGGCGGGGTCGGCCGCCGTCCGCTCCGAGCCCAACCCGGCCTGCTCGGCGTCCTCCTCGGCAGCGGCGGTCGCCCCCTCGGCCTGAGCATCGGCCGCCGGGGTCACCTCGCCACCGCCCGCCGGGGTCACCTCGCCACCGCCCGCCGTGGCCGCGTCGCCACCGGTCCGGGAAACCCCCAGTCGGGCGGCCACCATCGGGTACTCGGCGGTCTCGCCGCCACCGGCCGCAGCCGCCATCACCGCCGCGGCCGCCAGATCGGCGACCCGCTTGGCCTCCCGCTGCACCCGGGCCCGGGTCTCCTTGGCGTGCCGCTCGGCGGCCTCGGCCGCCCGGCGCACCTCGTCCAGTCGCTGACGCTCCGCCACGAGCTCGTGGCTGGTCTCCTCCAGCAGCTGCCGCAGCCGGTTCAGCTCGGCCTCGGTGGCGTCCTTGGCGCGGCGAGCCTCGTCGAGCTGCTGCTCGGCGTCGTCCAGCTGCTCGTGCAGCTGGGCCAGTGCCTGACGCTGCTCCCCGACCTCAAGCTGGACCGCGTGCAACTGTTCCTCGGCCGCCGCGGCCTGCTCGTCGCTGAGCTTGCGCACCTCGGCCGCCTGCTCGTCGGCGCGCTTGCGGATCTCCGCCGAGTACTGCTGGGCGTCGGCGATCATCGAGCTGACCCGCTGCTCGGCGGCGGTGCGTTGCGCGGCCAGCTCACGCTCGACAGCGGCCCGCTGCTCGGTCAGGTCCTCCTCGGCCGTGGCCCGTCGCTCGGCCAGCTCCTCCTCGACCGTGGCCCGCCACTGCGCCAGCTCCTGCTGGCTCTTCGACCGGGCCGCCTGGATCTCCTGGTGGATCTGGGTACGCGCCGAGGTGGTCAGCGCCTCCGCCGCCGAGCGGGCCTGCTCGACCTGCTGTCGGCACTGCTCGCCGATCCGCTGCGCCTCCTGCTGGGCACGCTCGTGTGCGGCCTCCCCGTCGGCGCGCAGCTTGTCGGCCCGCTCACGGGTCTCGGCCAGTTCCGCGTCGGCCGTCGCCCGCAACTCCTCGTACGTCTTCTCGTGCTCGGCCCGCCGGGCCGCCAGTTCCTCTTCCAGGTCGGCCAGCGCCTTGACGGTGCGTTCCCGCGCGTTGGCGAGCGTCTTCTCCGCCTCCGCCTGGAGTTTGGTGGCCCGCTGGGTGTGCGTGTCGATGATCGCCGCGGCCTGCTTCTCGGCCAGGTCCAGGATCTGGCCGACCATCGGACCCACGTCCTGGAAGGTGGCCTTGTCCACTTGCGCCGGTCGCTGCCGCAGCTCGGCCATCTCGCTCTGCACCGCCTGGAGCTTTCCGCTCAGCTCCCGTACGTGTGCGGTGGCCCGGTCCCGTTCCGCCGAGATGGCGGCGAGCCGGCCGTCCATCTGCTCGACGTAGCGCTCGACCTGCCGTTTGTCGAACCCGCGCAGGGCGACCTCGAAATTCGGCCGCGAGGCCAGGTCGTCGCGGACTGCGAACGGCTCCTCGCCGATGGACATGCCCCATCCTCCAGAGGATCGAAGAGCGCCACGCCGGCGGGCCGGCGGCGGATGACGCGCAACGTTACCGCTGCTCCGGCTGCTCTGTCCTCCCACCCCGGTACGGATTTCGCGCCGTCTGACGGGTGGTCCGGCATCGGCGTCCCGCCGATCGCACGTGGCTGCTTGTCCCGGTTACACGCCAGGGGACCGGCCGGCGACGCGGCGTGACGTATCGACCCTGCTCACCGGCGTCGAGAGGGGCTGGTGGGGCGATGAAAGTGAAACAGACCCGCGTCTTGACACGTACTTAGGTTAGGTTAGCCTAACCGCATGTCGAGCGGACTGATGACGAACGACGCCGAGCAGAGCCTACGCGGTGTCGACCTGCGCCTGGGCTACCACGGCACCACGGTGGTGCACGGCGCTGCGATCACCCTGCGTCCCGGCACCGTGACCGCGCTCGTCGGCCCCAACGGCAGCGGCAAGTCCACCCTGCTGCGGGCGTTGGCCCGGCTGCATCCGCTCGACAGCGGCACGGTGCTCTTCGCCGACGGCATCGCCGCGGCGGGTCTGCCCGCCAAGGAGTACGCCCGCCGGGTCACCCTGCTCGCCCAGAGCCGGCCGATCCCCAACGGCGTCACCGTCCGCGATGTCGTCGGCTACGGCCGCCACCCCTACCGGGGCCGGTGGCGCGCGGACGACCCGGACGGCCCGGCCGCCATCGCCCGCGCGATGGAGGTCACCGGCGTCAACGCCATGGCCGGCCGGCCCGTGGACGAACTCTCCGGCGGCGAACTCCAGCGGGTCTGGCTGGCCACCTGCCTGGCCCAGGACACCCCGGTGCTGCTGCTCGACGAGCCCACCACCTTCCTCGACCTGCGCTACCAGGTCGGGATTCTCGATCTGATGCGTGACCTCGCCGACGATCACGGCGTCGCGGTCGGCGTCGTGCTGCACGACCTCAACCAGGCCGCCGCGGTGGCCGACGAGGTGGTCCTGCTGCACGGTGGCCGGGTCCGCGTCACCGGCACCCCGGCCGAGGTCTTCACCGAACACGACCTGACCGAGACCTACGGCATCCGGATCGAGGTCAGCACCGACCCGCTCAGCGGGCTGGTGACGACCCGTCCCGTGGGCCGACACCTGGCCCGAATCCCGGTCTGAGCACAGACCGTTCACGACACCCACCCGAGAAAGAACATCATGTCCCGTACCCGTGTAACCGCCCTGGTGGCCGCCGCCACCGCAGTGCTGCTGGCCGCCTGCGGCACCACCGAGAACACCACCGAGCCCGCCGCCACCACTCCCGCCGCCAGCGGCCCGGTCACCGTCACCGACAGCCGGGGCAAGGAGGTCAAGCTCGACGCCCCCGCGACCAAGGTGGTCGGTCTCGAATGGGGCGAGGTCGAGATGCTTGTCAGCCTCGGCGTCATGCCGGTCGGCGTCGCCGACCCCAAGGGGTACGCGACCTGGGTCAGCGCCGCCAAGCTCGACGCGGGCGTCAAGGACGTGGGCACGCGCGGTGAGCCGAGCATCGACTCCATCGTGGCGCTGCAACCAGACCTCGTGGTCATGGAGGACGACCGCGGCGCCAACGTGATCACGCAGCTGGAGAAGTACGTCCCGGTCATCGTGACCAAGGGCAGCGACGCCTCGGACAACCTCGGCCGGATGCGGGCCGACCTGAACATGATCGCCACCGCGGTCGGCAAGACCGCCGAGGCGGAGAAGCTGCTCGCCGACTTCGACGCCGCCATCGCCGACGGCAAGAAGAAGATCGCCGACGCCGGTGCGGCCGGCAAGCCGTTCGCCATCGCCGACGGCTGGAAGGAAGGCAGCACGGTCAGCATCCGGATGTTCGGCGAGGGCGCCCTGGTCTCCCAGATCGGCATCCAGCTCGGCCTGACGAACGCCTGGACCGGCGAGACCGACCCGGCCTGGGGCCTGGGCCAGACCGACGTCGAGGGCCTGACCGTGCTCAAGAGCCCGGACCTGCACTTCTTCTACAACGCCTCGGACGGTGTCGACGTCTTCGCCGACGGGCTGAACAGCAACGCCATCTGGAAGTCGCTGCCCTTCGTCGAGCAGGGCAACCTGCACCGGATGCCCGACGGCATCTGGACCTTCGGCGGGCCGCTCTCCGGCAAGCAGTACATCGACCAGCTCGTCAGCACCTACGCGGTGTGACCACGCTGTCCGCGCCCCCGCGTCCGGAGCCGGCTGTCCAGCCGGCTCCGGCCGAGCGCCCCTCCACTCCCCGCGTCGTCGGGATCTTCGTCGCCGCCACCGCGCTGCTGCTGGCGGTCGTGGCGGTGCACCTGACCCAGGGCACCTCCGCCGTGGGTGCGCTCGACCTGCTCCGCCTGCTGACCGGCGGGGACGACGAGACCGCCCGGGTGCTCGTCGCGTCCCGGGTGCCCCGGCTGCTCGCCGGGCTGACCATCGGCGTCGCCCTCGGCTTCGCCGGTGCGGCGCTCCAGTCGATCGCCCGCAACCCCCTCGCGTCCCCGGACACCCTCGCCGTCAACGCCGGGGCACACCTGGCCATCGTCTCGGTCGCCGCGTTCGGCATCGCACTGCCCGCGCTGCCCGCCGGTGGCCTGGCCTTCTGCGGTGGCCTCGCCGCCGCCGGCCTGGTGATGGCGATGTCGTCCGGCGGTCAGGCCGGCACCACCCGGCTGATCCTCGCCGGCTCGGCCACCGCGCTGGCGCTCAGCTCGGTGACCATGCTGCTGCTCCTGCTGTTCGAGCAGGCCACCATCGGCCTGTTCGCCTGGGGCAACGGCTCCCTGGTGCAGAGCGACCTGGACACCCTCACCCAACTCGCTCCCGTGATCGTGGCCGCCGTGGCGGCGTTGATGCTGTTCGGCCACCGCCTCGACATCCTCGCCCTCGGCGACGACACCGCCACCGTGCTCGGCATCGACGTACGCCGGACCCGGCTGATCGTCACCGTGCTGGCGGTGCTGCTGTCCGCCGCAGCGGTCACCCTCACCGGCCCGGTCGGTTTCGTCGGCCTCTGCGCACCGGTGATCGTCCGGCTGCTCGGCCCGCTGGTGCCCGGCGTCCACCGGCACCGGATCCTGCTGCCGCTGTCCGGTATGGCCGGCGTCATCATCGTCCTCGGCTCCGACGTGCTGCTGCGGGCGCTGATGGGTGGTCAGGCCGGCGTCGACATTCCCACCGGCGTGGTGACCACCCTGTTCGGCGCGGGAATCCTGATCTGGCTGGCCCGCCGGCACCGCGACGCCGGCCCCACCCGTCGCCCAGCCGGCGGTCACGCCGCCGTACGCTCCGCGGCCTTCCACCGCACCGTGGTGGCGGTCGCCGCCACCGTCACCGCCGGGGCGGTGCTGCTCGGCATGCTCGCCGGGGACACCTGGCTGCTGCTCGGCGACATCGTCAACTGGGTCAACGGCAGCACCGGGCCGGCGTACACCTTCGTGCTGGACCAGCGGTGGCCGCGCGTCGCCGCCGCGATGCTGGCCGGCGCGGCCCTGGCGGTCGCCGGCACCACCGTGCAGGCGGTCTGCCGCAACCCGCTGGCCGAGCCCGGCATCCTCGGCATCACCGCCGGTGCCGGACTGGGCGCGGTCTCGCTGCTCACCTTCGTGCCGCTGGCCGGCGTCTGGGCCGTCTCCGGGGTTGCCGGGCTCGGCGCCATGCTGGCCTTCGCCCTGGTGTACGGCGCGGCCTGGCGGGGCGGCCTCAGCTCCGACCGGCTGGTCCTGATCGGCTTCGGTGCCTGGCAGGGCGGCATGGCCATGATCACCTTCATGATCGTGGCGTTCGACCCGTGGAACACCGGCAAGGCCCTCACCTGGCTCTCCGGCTCCACCTACGGCCGCACCGCGACCCAGGTGCTGCCGGTGGCGATAGCCCTGCTGGTGCTCACCCCGGCCGTGGTGGCCGCCCGCCGCGAGCTGGACCTGATGACGCTCGACGACGACACCCCACGGGTGCTCGGCGTCCGGCTGGAACGCACCCGACTGGTTGCGCTCGGTGCGGCGGCCCTGCTCACCTCGACGGCGGTCTCCGCCGTCGGCGTGATCGGCTTCGTCGGCCTGGTCGCACCGCACGCGGCCCGGGCTCTCGTCGGCGGCCGGCACACCCGGGTACTCCCGGTCGCCGCCCTCCTCGGCGCGGCCCTGGTCAGCCTCGCCGACACCCTCGGCCGCACCGTGATCGCTCCGGCCCAGATTCCCGCCGGGCTGGTCACCGCCATGATCGGCACCCCCTACTTCGTCTGGCTGCTGTGGCGTTCCCGCGCCGCCGCCCCACCCCGGTAAGCGCACCGACCCGACCCGGAGAGGCACCATGACCCACACTCTGCCCATCGCGCCCTGGCGGCTGTTCGCCGTCGAGGTCCGCGCGGTACGTCGGCTCAGCCCGTCCTTCGTCCGGGTCACCTTCACCGGTCCCGACCTGGACCGCTTCGCCGACAACGGGTACGACCAGCGGATCAAGCTGGCGTTGCCGCTGCCCGGCCAGGCCGGCGTCCACCTTCCACAGGGGCCGGACTGGTACGCGCGGTGGCGGACCCTGCCGGATCACGAGCGCAACCCGATCCGGACGTACACGGTGCGCGCGGTCCGGCCGTACCTGAGCGAGGTCGACGTCGACCTGGTGCTGCACGGCGACGGTGGACCGGCCACCCGGTGGGCCCGCCGGGTCCGCCCCGGCGACTCGATCGCGATCGTGGGCCCCGACTCGGCGTACGGCGGCGACCACGGCGGGGTCGAGTTCCGGCCCCCGTCGACCGGGCGCCTGCTGCTGGCCGGGGACGAGACGGCGGTGCCGGCGATCAGCGGCATCTGTGAACGGCTACCGCTGGACGCGCGCGGCCGGGTGCTGCTGGAGGTCCCCGAAGCCGGTGACGCACTGCCGCTGATCACGCCGCCCGGTGTCGAGGTGACCTGGCTGCCCCGGGGTTCCGGTGGATACGGCAGCCGCCTCGTCGCCGCCGTCGCCGCGGTCGCCGGAGACCTGCTCGCCGGCACCGCGCCCGATGAGCGCGGGCCGCAGCTGGTCGACGAGGTGAACGTGGACCACGAGATCCTCTGGGAGGTGCCCGAGGCGCCCCCGACGGCCCCGCTCTACGCCTGGCTGGCGGGGGAGGCCGGCGTCATCCGTGCCCTCCGCCGGCACCTGGTCAGCGAGCGCGGCCTGGACCGCCGCGCGGTGGCCTTCATGGGTTACTGGCGCCACGGCCGCCCCGACCCCTCCTGACAGCTTTACCTGCTGATCATGGGTCAGCGGCGGCTTCGAGATGGACTCTGCCGCCAAACTGATGATCAACGATGCGGGGGGCAGGGTGGGGTGGTCAGGGGAGGGGGTGGGAGATGTTGCGGGCGTGGTCGGTGAGGGCGGCGGCGACGACGGTGGCCTCCAGGGGGAGCATTTCGAGGCAGCGGCGTACGGCGGTGGCCATCAGCGCGTTCGGCACCCGCATGGACAGCGTGCAGTGCGGCACCCACCGGCCCGGCCGGTAGTGCTCCACAAGCGTCACCCCGCCCGCGACGAGCAGGTCGTGCACCCGCCGGTGGTGCGCCAGCAGCTCCGAGGTGGGTACCGGACCCAACCACAGCACCCGGCCGACGAACTGACCGGCGTGCTGGAACGACAACCGCAGTGGTGCTGCCACCGTGGTGCCGGCCAGCGCTGCGGTGACCTGCTCCGGATCGAAGCGCGGCGCGACCGCGAGCGAGACGTGGGGCCGGTGCCGCTGCTCCAGCAGGGAGCGCATGCTCTGCACCCCTTCGGCCTCGAGGGCGTCCCACAGCACCCGGATCCGCCGGGTGGCGACGGTGTCCAGGTACAGCTCCAACGCGGCGACCACATGATCACTCTAGGGTGGAGTCCGAGGAACGCGCCGTCCGGGCGGCTCACGGCACGATGACGGCTCGACCTTCAAGCGTGCCGTCCTGCATCATCCGGTACGCGCTCATCGCCTCGTCCAGGCTGAACGTGGTGGTTTTCGGCCGCACCAGCCCGCGCGCACCCAGATCGAGCACCTCCAGCAGCTCCGGGCGGCTGCCCCAGTAGGTGGTCTGGATACTGACCTCGTACGGCACGGAGAAGAATCCGACCGACAGCGAGCCGCCGCCGAGCCCCACGATGCTCAGGTCACCCACGGTCCGAGCGGCGGCGACGCCCAGCTTCAGCGTGGCATCGGCGCCGACGAAGTCGAGCACCACGTCGGCACCCCGACCGCCGGTGACCCTGCGGATCTCCTCGGCGGTGCCTTCGGCCGATTGCATCGTCACGTCGGCACCGCACTCCTCGGCGAGCCGCAGCGCCTCCTCCCGGGTGTCCACCGCGACGACCCGGGCGGCGGTGGTCGCCTTGAGGACCTGCACGCCGACGTGCCCCAGCCCACCGACGCCGATCACCAGCGCGGTGCTGCCCGGAGGCAGCTTCGGCCAGGACCGGCGAATCGCGTGGTACGGGGTGAGCCCCGCGTCGGTCAGGGGTGCGGCGTCGACCGGACCGAGCCCCTCGGGCAGCGGCAGCACGTGCCGGGCATCCGGCACCAACTCGTACTCGGCCATGCCACCGTCCAGACCGAGGCCACCACCTCCGCCCGGCACCGGCGCGGCGGCCGGGTTCTCGCAGTAGTTGTCGACACCGACCCGGCACCGGGCGCAGCGACCGCAACCCCACGGCCCGTAGACCGCGACCGGCTGGCCCACCTCCAGCCCGGTCACCCCGGAGCCGAGCCGGTGCACCCAGCCCGCGTTCTCGTGGCCGAGCGTGAACGGCGGATTCCAGGGCAGGCCGCCGGCCTCGAAGTCGTGCATCAGGTGCAGGTCGGAGTGGCAGGCGCCGGCGGCCCCGATCCGCACCACCACCTGGCCCGGGCCGGGTGTCGGTTCGTCGACCTCGACCAGTTCCGGCTCCGTCTTCCAGGCGGGCAGCCGCAGAGCACGCATCCCTGTCTCCCGTCGTCGTGACGCCCGAACCGAGGCTCCCCGACGGACGTCGACTCAAACCACCTCGGCGACCGCGCGCCCTCTCCTCGGGCGGTCACCGCCCAGCGGTTGCCGATTGGCCCGTTCGGCGGTCCACTGAACTACATGGGTGTCATCAAGGTGGGCACGTCCTCGTGGGCGGACCGGACGCTTGTGCGTTCCGGCTGGTACCCGCGCCAGGCGAACACCCCGGCCGGTCGGCTGGGCCACTACGCCGAGCGGTTCGGGCTGGTCGAGGTGGACACGTCGTACTACGCGGTGCCCGCGCCGGAGACCGCGCAGGGCTGGGTCGACGCCACACCCGAGGGGTTCACCTTCAACGTCAAGGCGTTCAGCCTCTTCACCGGTCACCCGACCCCGATCGCCACCCTGCCCGCCGATCTGCGACCGACCGGCGGACCGACCCGGATCCGCCGGCGCGACCTGCCGACGGCCGCGTACGACGAGTTGTGGAGCCGGTTCCGGGCGGCGCTGACGCCGATCGCGGCGGCCGGCCGGCTCGGCGCGGTGCTGTTGCAGTTTCCGCCGTGGCTGGCCCGTGGCGAGGCGGCCCGGCGACGGATCACGGAGCTGGCGTCACGCTGCCGGCCGTGGCGGGTGGCCGTCGAGTTGCGGCACGCCTCCTGGTTCGACGGGACGGCGGCGCTGGAGACGTTGGCCTTCCTACGTGACCAGGAGCTGACCTTCTGCTGCGTGGACATGCCGCAGGGGCATCCGGACTCGGTGCCGCCGATCCCGGTCGCCACCGCCGACCTGGCGATGATCCGGTTCCACGGCCACAGCAGCGCCTGGACCAGCGGCGACAAGGAGGACCGGTTCCGGTACGCGTACGGCGACGAGGAACTGCGCCGCTGGTCCGAGCTACTGGTCGACCTCGCCGGGCAGGCCGACGAACTGCACGTGCTGTTCAACAACTGCTGCGCCGGTCAGGCCCAGCGCGATGCGGAACGGCTCGCCGGCCTGCTCGACGGGGCCGACCGGTGGGCCGTACGGTCCTGACCGGACAGTGCGGCGGCACTCACCCGCGCCAGGTCCCCTCCGGGTGCATCCCGGTCGCCTCCTCCAGCGCGTTGTCCGGCAGATCCCCGTCGGCGGCGTCGTCCGGGAAGCTGCGCCGCGACGGCGCGGGGTCCGGCGGTGCCCCGGGCCCGGCCACCGGCGTACGGGTCGGCTCCACCGAGCCGAACCCGTGCCGCCCGGCGGGCCGTTCCGTCGTATCACCGGTGAGGGGGCCGGCCGCGCGTCGTTCACCGCGTCGTCCCTCGGGCACGGCGGTCTCCTCGCTGCCCTCGTCCGTCGGGGAGTCCGCACCGGCACCCCACGGCGGATCCGCGTCGAAGCCGTCGGTGGTCCCCCAGGGTGCGACACCCTCGGGTGCCCGGTCGTGCCTGTCCCTGTCCGTCATCGCCACCTCGCTGATCGGTGCCCGGTCGCCGGTCTACGTGACACCGGCACCCGGCACATGGCTGCGCTGGCGTTCGTGTGGTTCAGCCGTCAGCGGCCGGACATCGTCATCTGTCGGATCGCCTTGGCCGCCGCCATCCCGCCGGCACCCTTGCCCATCATCTTCGACGTGTGCCCCATGCCACCCACGCGGCCGAGCATGCCGCGTAGGACCTGGCCCGGCTTCTGCTGCTCACCCATGTAGGCGGTGACCACGATCAGGGCACCGGTCAGTGCCGGAATCGCCCATTGCAGCATCTTCAACTGGCGCTGGCAGGACGCCACGTTCGCCGGGGTCTGCTGGTTCGGCTCGGTGACCCCCTCGACCGACGGCTGTCCGGCCTTGGCCAGCCGCATGCCGAGCAGTCGGCTGTACCCGGTCACCGCCAGGGCGCTCACGGTCAGCGCGGTTTTCACGGTGCTGGCCCGGCCGACGCCGGCCTGGGCGACCATGCGTGGGCTCTCGGTCACCAGCTCGCCGACCGCCCCGGCGAGGTGGGCACCGATGGCCGCCGCGTTGACCGGCGTCCACCGGTTCCAACCGGTCGACGCCACCGAGAGTCGTTGGGTCGAGTCGCCCATCCGGGCCGCGGCACCGTTGACGCCGAAGGCACCCATCAGGGAGCCGCCGAACCAGGCCGCCAGGCCCAGGTCGTGCATCGAACGCAGTGCGGTGTGGCTGTCAGACATCTGGTCCCCTTCCGCCGTATCGGGCGCAGCGGCTTACCCACCTTCGGTGGGGCTAATCGCTGTGACCTCGGGCGACGTGCCTGCGTCGGTCGGCGTTCAGCGTCGGGCGAGTCGGGTCTCGGCTGCGACCCGGGTCAGCTTCTCGGGGTTGCGCACGTAGTACAGGCCGGCGATGCCCGTCTTCCCGACCCGGACCGCCATCACGCCGTCGAGCTCACCGTCCAGCTGCACGACGAGGGCGGGGCTGCCGTTGAGCGAGGTGGCGGCTGCGGTCAGCCGGCCCGGCACCTTGCGGAGACCACCGACGATCATGCGGGCCACCTTGTCCGCGCCGACGATCGGGTTCGGCACGGCCTGCCGCACGCCGCCGCCGTCGGCGACCAGGACGACCTCGGGGGCGAGCACGTCGAGCAGCGCCTGGAGATCGCCGGTCTCGACCGCGCGCTGGAACGACTCCAACGCCGCCCGGGTCTCGCGGGGGGAGACCACGTCGCGGGGACGACGGGCGTTGACGTGCTGGCGGGCCCGGTGCGCGATCTGCCGCACCGCGGCGGGGCTGCGGCCGACCGCAGCGGCGATCTCGTCGTAGCTGACGTCGAACGCGTCGCGCAGCACGAACACGGCCCGTTCGGTCGGCGACAGCGTCTCAAGGACGAGCATCAGCGCCATCGAGACGCTCTCGGCGAGTTCGACGTCGTCAGCCACGTCCGGCGCGGTGAGCAGCGGCTCGGGCAGCCACGACCCCACATACGCCTCCTTGCGGCGGCGCATCGTGCGCAGCCGGTTGAGGGCCTGCCGGGTGGTGATCCGGACCAGGTAGGCACGCTGGTCGCGGACCCGTCCCAGGTCGACGTCGACCCACCGCAGCCAGGTCTCCTGGAGGACGTCCTCGGCGTCGGCGGCAGACCCGAGCAGCTCGTACGCGACGGTGAACAGCAGGTTGCGGTGGGCGACAAAGGTCGCGGTCGCCGGGTCGGTGGCGCGATCACTCACTGTCTCGACCTTTCCTCCGTGCGGGTTCCGGTACCTCCTCGGCAGGTCACGGGGTCTCCTTCGCGTCAGGGTCCGCTCTCAGGACACCGCGGCCCTGGCCGCTGTGCCGTCGAGTGACGCAGGTCATATCGTGCCGGCTGGGTCGCCGGCGCGGCGGTCGCCTCGCGGCTCCGCCCCGACAGATCGCATTGACCGGTCCGATTAGGCTCGCCGCATGGCAACTCCGGCACCCGAAGCGGGCTCGGAACACCAACTCGTGTGGGCCCCCGGCGAGGTGATGACCCGCATCGAGCAGGAGGTACGCCCGCAGCCGAGCCTGCCCCGCCGGATCGCGCTGGCGGCGTCGGGCGCGTTCGTTCTCAGCTGGCCACCGACCTTCGTCGTGTTCGCGCTGGCCACCCTCGTCGCGCCGTCGGTGACCGACGAGGCCGGTGTCGGCCGGGTCGCCCTCTGGGCCTTGCAGTTCGCCGGCCTGACCGCGGTCGCGGCGGTGGTCGGCGCGGCGCTGCGACGATCCGCCGAGCCCGAGCTGGACCCGTCGCCCGGACGGATCGCGCTACGGATCGCAGGCCACGCGCTGGTCACCGTGGCCTGCGCCGGGCTGGTGCTGGCCCTGGCCGGGCTCTCCGTGGGTCAGTACGCGACGCTGACGGCCACGCTGGTGGTGGTGCTGCACCTGCTGCCGATGGCCGTGGCCCGGCTGCTGTTCCGGCTTCGCCGACGCGGTTCGGCCAGCCTGTCGGCTTGACCGGCTGTCCGGCGTCCCGGCCCGCCGCTGGGCGGGTCAGCGGGCGGGCAGGGTGGTGACGAAGTCGGCCACCCGCGCGGCCAGCGGCCCGCCGGCACGTACCCAGGTGAAGTGGTCCAGGTCGGTGCCGGGCGCGCCGTAGCGTTCACGCTCGACGGGAGCTGCGGTGAGCTTGGCGCAGAGCCGGTCCAGCGTGGGATGCGGGGTGTACTGGTCGCCGTCGACGCTGATCGCCAGCACCGGGGTGCGGATCCGGCGTACCGCCGCCTCCGTGTCCACCCCCTCCAGCTCGGGAAAACGTCCGGTGCGGGCCGTGTGCGCCCAGTCGCGGATCACCCCGCGTGCCTGCCGGCCACCGAAACCCCATCCGGGCCAGACCCCGAGCAACCTGGCGGTGGCCGCGACGCCCTGGGTGTACGGCAGTATCCCGTACCGTCGGGGGCCGGTGAAGTCACGCCAGTAGGGGACGCCGACCGCGATCAGGGCCAGCCCGTCCACCTCGTGCTCGCCGTGCAGGGCCAGGTGCAGCACGGCGGCCTGACCGCCGAGGGAGTGCCCCAGCAGCAGGGTCCGCCGGCCGTCCAGCCGGGGCTTGAGCGCCGCCCGTACCGCCCCGATGTCGGCGGCCAGTTCGGTGTAGCCGTACCGGCAGGTGCGGCTCGGCCGCGGCGTGCTCTCGCCGGTGCCGCGCAGGTCCGCCACGACCACGGCGAGCCCGGCGGCGCGCAGCGCGGCGGCGAACGGTCGGTAGTACCGGGCCCGGACTCCCATCGCCGGCGCGATCAGCACCACCGGGGCGTCGGCCACGCCGACGGGCTCCGGGTAGACCTGGATGCCGAGCCGGGCACCGTCGACCTGGACGAACTCCTGCTGGTACTCCACCACGTTCACGACCACAGGTTACCGGCGGGTAGGTGGCGGCTGTGGGTCGCCCCCGGCGGGACTGCGCCCGCGCCGGGAGGCGACCGGCGGCGTCACCGTGGCTCGCCGCGCAGCATGCCCGGGCCGAAGACCTCGTAGGCGATCCGCTCTACCGGTACGCCGCGACGCAGCAGACCGCTCCGGACCAGGTTCATGAACGGCAGCGGGCCGCACAGGTGCACGTGGGCGTCGGGCGTGAGCGGGATCAGCTCCGGATCGACCCGGCCACCGCTCACCGTGGCGGTGAGATCGCGCGGCGTCGCGTCGCTGGTGTCCTCGTACCACAGCGTGGTGTGCAGGTTGGGCAGCGCGGCATGCAGGCGCGGCAGGTCACCGCGTAGGGCGTGCGTCGCGCCGGCTCGATCGGCGTGCACCAGCACCACCGGTCGTCGTGGTGCGGTGACCGCCAGATGCTCCAGCGCGGCCATTGCCGGGGTCAGCCCGATACCGGCGCTCACCAGCAGCAGCGGCCCGTCTCCGGCCACCGCGCTGACCTCGCCGAAGGGCGGGCTGAGTCGCAGCGTGTCACCGACGCCCACGTGCTCGTGCAGGAAGGTCGAGACCAGGCCGTCTGGTGCGCCGTCGAGCCCGCGTAGCCGCTTGACGGCGATCCGCCAGTCGGCGGCCCCTGGGCGGCCGGTGAGGCTGTACTGCCGGATCTGCTGACCACGACCGCCGTCGAGGTCGACCGCGACCGAGGTGTACTGGCCGGGGATGAACGTGGGCGCGGCCCTGCCGTCCGCGGGTGCCAGGGTGAACGACACCACGTCGCCGGTCTCCTGCCGGCGGGCGGTCACGCGCCACGGCCGCCACACCGACTCGCCCTCGGCCAGCCCGGCGGCCGCGTAGAGCCGGGCCTCCCGGGCGACCAGCTCGCAGGCCAACAGCCAGTAGACCTCGTCCCAGGCGGCGGCGACCGGCGGCGTCACCGCATCGCCGAGCACCTCACCGACGGCAGCGAGCAGGTTGCGACCCACCAGCGTGTACTGGGAGGGGGTGATGCCCAGCGACGCGTGCTTGTGGGCGATCCGGTCCAGAATCGGTCCCCAGGGCACGGTGCTCGCACCGGTCAGGTGCTCGGCGTAGGCGACCACCGCGGCGGCCAGGGCGGCCTGCTGCGCCCCGCTTGCCTGATTGCCCCGGTTGAACAGGTCGAGCAACTCCGGATGAGCCTCGAACATCCGCTGGTAGAACCGCCGCGTGATGGCCTCGCCGTGCGCGCGTACCGCGGGCAGGGTCGCCGACACCACCGCTGCTGAGGACTGCGTGAGCACGATGTTCTCCTTCTGGTTCGACCGTTCGGACCCCCACACAAAACAGGATTTGCAGATACCTGTTTTAGGGTCGAAGGTCCCGGATCGACGGTCGTACAGGTCACACCGGGGAGTCAGCCGACCGTGGCATCGAGCCGCCACAGCCTAGCTTGATCTTTAACCTTTGGCGGCTGGTCGGTGACCCCGGCTGATCATGGTGACAGCCCCTGGTCGATCATCTTCTTGTCGAGGGAAGAGGATCAATACCAGGGGCTGTCTTGGTGGTCAGTGTGCATGATGCTGGTTCTGCTGGTGCGTTCGGGGAGCTGGCGGCGTTTCGGCGGGAGTTCCATGCCTGTCTGACCGCTCGGGCGGATGCGATGTTCGAGTTGGCCGACGCGGTGTTGTGCGGCGACGGGCCGGTGCATTCGCTGGTGGAGCTGTCGCTGGTGGGCGAGCATCGTCGTGGCCATGGGTCGCTGTACGCGGCGCTGGCCCGAGGTCGGGTGGATGTCGAGCGGCTGCGCAGGAGCTTGGCGGCGCTTCCGCTGCCTCGCGCGGCCGACGGCCGGCTTGTCCTGGCGGTCGACATCACCTGCTGGCTGCGGCCCGACGCGCATACCTCCGCGGAGCGGATCCTGTGCCACACCTACGGCCGCGGCAAGGACCAGCACGTGATGATTCCTGGCTGGCCGTACTCGTTCGTCACGGCGTTGGAGCCCGGTCGCAGTTCCTGGACCGCGCCGCTGGATGCTCAGCGGCTCGCGCCGGGCGATGATGCCGCCACCGTCACCGCCGGGCAACTCCGCCACCTCGTGCAGCGACTCATCGCCGCTGGGCAGTGGCGCACCGGTGATCCCCACATCCTGGTCGTCGCCGACGCCGGCTACGACACGCCCCGATTGGCATACCTGCTGCGCGACCTGCCGGTGCAGGTGCTGGGCCGGATGCGCTCCGATCGAGTGCTGCGCCACGCGGCCCCGCCCCGACGGCCGGGCACGAACGGTCGACCACCCCGCCACGGCAGCGAGTTCATCTTCGGTGACCCCGCGAGCTGGGGCGCGCCCGAGGTGACCACGGTGACCGACACTCGCCTCTACGGCGCTGCCACCGCCCGCAGCTGGGACCGGCTACATCCCCGGCTGACGCACCGCAACGCCTGGATCGACCAGACCGGCGACCTGCCACTCATCGAAGGCACCGTGATCCGGCTGGAGGTGAATCACCTGCCTAGCGGCGCGATCCCGAAGCCGGTGTGGCTGTGGTGGTCCGAGACCGATGCCACACCCGCCGACGTTGACCGGCTCTGGCAGGCGTTCCTGCGCCGCTTCGACATCGAGCACACCTTCCGGCTGCTCAAACAGACCCTTGGCTGGACCTGCCCGAAGATCCGCACCCCACAAGCCGCCGACCGGTGGACCTGGCTCATTCTGGCCGTCTACGCGCAGCTGCGCCTGGCACGCGGCCTCACCAGTGACCTGCGCCGCCCCTGGGAGAAACCGACACCGCCCGAACGCCTCTCACCCGCCCGCGTCCGACGAGGGTTCCGGCACCTCCGCGCGAAGACCGCCTGCCTGGCCAGCGCACCGAAACCCTCCCGACCAGGTCCAGGGCGACCACCAGGCCGACCGAACAAGCAACCCGCTCAACGACACGACGTGCACATCAGCGCGAACGCAAGGAAGAAACCGAAGACCTCGAGCAGTCCCCGCCCACGCCGCACAGGTTAAAGATCAAGCTAGGGTCGGTACGTGAAACTCAACAGATCCACCGACATGGCACTACGGATCGCCATGCACGCTGCGGCTACCGGCCGCCGGACGACGGTGGACGAGTTGGCCGAGCGGCTGGCGCTGCCCCGCAACCACGTGGCCAAGGTGGTGCAGCGACTGCAGCGCCTCGGCGTGCTGGTGACCATCCGGGGTCGCTTCGGCGGGGTGGCCTTCGCCGCCGAAGGTGCGGCCTACACCGTGGGGCAGGTGGTCCGGGCGTTCGAGGGCGACGGCGAGGTGGTCGACTGCGAGGCACCGGCCTGTCCACTGCGGTCGGCCTGCCGGCTGCGGGCCGAACTGCGTCGGGCGCTGGAGGCGTTCCTCACCGTTCTCGACGGGGTCAGCCTCGGCGATCTGGTCGACGGGCCGACCGGGTCGGTGCTGCTCGCCCTCGGCCCGACACCCCCGGCATCGTGAGCAACGGGTACCGCCCGGACCTCGCGGGTCCGGGCGGTACCGAGCCGGTCAGGAAACGCTTATCGTGCCGTTCGAGCCGCGTACGCAGGCGACCGAGCGGGCGGCGGTGGTGGCCGCGCCGGAGAGGCACTGGCCCAGCACCTGGTGCCCGGCCGCATTCGGGTGCCACGACTCCTGACAGGTCTGGAAGTAGCTCACACAGGTGTTGGCGATCCGCTGGATGGCGATCTTGTCCTTGCCGGAGAGGCTGGTCACGAAGGTCCCGTTGGGTGGGCTGTCCATCAGGCGGATCGGGGTGGCCAGGGTGCCGGCCGGGCTGTTCGTGTTCTCGCAGAGCCGGGCGCCGTCGAAGGCCCGCTGCACGTTGAGGTAGACCAGGTCGGCGCTGGCGAACTCGGCGGCCAGGGTGTCCCGGGCGGAGCGCACGATGGTGCCGAGACCCTGTGAGAACCGGTGGCCGGGAGCGAGGCTGGCCCGGTGGATCGGGCAACCGGCCGCGTACCGCTCGGCGCCCAGCGCGCGGAACTTGTCCCGGGTGTCGTCCCGGTTGTCCTCGGAGTGGTACGTGGGGGCCAGGTCCAGCGGCAACGGGTTGGTGTAGTCCTGCAACACCACCCGGTGCTGGCCGTCGGCGTCCACCTCGCGCAGGGTGGTCAGGATCTGGCGTACGGCCGCGGTGGTCTCCGCCGTCGCGGCGGTGATCTGGGCGGCGGTGGCCAGGTCGGCGTCCGTGCACGGCTTCTGCTCGACCGGCCCGTTGAGGTACGCCCAGAACTCCCACCAGCCGGTCCAGGCGTCGGCGATGAACCGGTTGGCGCACTTCTCGGCGACCCCGCCGAAGGTGAACGAGCTGTTGTTCGAGCCGAGCCCGATCAGGACCAGGTCGATGTCGTGGGTCTGGGCGACCGCGCGGAGCTGGTCGAGTTGGGCGGCGACCTGGCGGCCGTTCGTCCGGGCCGACGAGGCGGCGGCGATGTCGTGCGGCTGGCCGCCGGAGCAGGCGAGATTGAACCGGTTCTGGATGCCGGGCAGCGTCGCCTTGTGCAGTGAGGCGTTGGCCGACCGGTGACAGAAGAAGGCGTCGCTGTTGGGTGCTGTCCACCCGGGGAAACTCCGCGCCACGCCGGTCGCGTCGACCACCGGCTGGTAGGAGCCGGCGCCCTCGCCGCTGATGAAGCTGTCGCCGAGAGCCACCGCCGCGGTGGGTGGTGCGGCCGAGGCGGCGGGGGCCGCGACGGCGGTGGAGAGGGTCGCCGCGGTGACGGCCAGGGCCATCGCGGCGGCGGTACGACGCAACGCGGACATCGGCATCCCCATCCGTTCATAGAAATATGAAAGATCCTCTGGTGCGGTGATGAGATCACGCAGGTGTGACGAACGTCAACAGCGGGAAACATTTGTGACGAGCGGGTCCAGCGGGGTCAGGGAGGCTCCCGTGGCTGACGTCGAGCACCGCCGCCGGGCATAAGGCCGGCAGCCGGGACGTTGACCGCAGCAGGTCCGCCAGCAGCGGCCCACGGCGTGCCGGGCGGGTGTCCGCACAGGTTGTCGGGGCGTACGGCTACGCTCGCTGCGGCGTGCCCGCGCCGGGCCGACCGCCGACGGCGCGGGGGAACACATCGCCGAGACCGGGGAGTACGACCAGTTGACCGCAGAGCCTGACACCCTGTATGGGGCCGACGACCTCACGCACCTTGAGGGGCTGGACGCCGTCCGCAAGCGGCCCGGCATGTACATCGGCTCCACCGACAGCCGTGGCGTGGGTCACCTCGTCAACGAGATCCTCGACAACTCGACCGACGAGGGCGTCGCCGGCCACGCCACCGCCGTCGAGGTCGTCCTGCACGCCGACGGCTCGGTCCAGGTCGACGACAACGGCCGAGGCATCCCCACCGACGTGCACGCCCGCTCCGGCATCTCCGGTGTCGAGCTGGTGCTCACCCGCCTGCACGCTGGCGGCAAGTTCGGCGGCTCCGGCTACAAGACCTCCGGCGGCCTGCACGGCGTGGGCGCCTCGGCGGTCAACGCCCTGTCCCGCCGCTTCGACGTCACCGTCCGCCGGGGCGGCAAGGTGCACACCATGTCGTTCCGGCACGGCGTGCCCGGCATCTTCGACGGCGACGGCCCCGACGCGCCGTTCACCCCCGGCCCCGGGCTCCAGGTCGTCGGCGCCGTCAAGCGTGGCCAGCGCACCGGCACCTCGATCCGTTACTGGCACGACCCCCGCTACTTCGAGACCGGTGCCACGCTCGACCACGACGCGGTGCGGGCCAAACTGCGGCACACCGCCTTCCTGGTCCCCGGCGTCGGCTACACGCTGCGCGACCGCACCACGGAGGAGCCCACCGAGGAGCGCTTCCACTACCCCAACGGCCTCACCGACATGGTGGAGTTCCTGGCACCGGCCGGCGACCGGCCGGTCTCCGGCACCCTGCTGGTCACCGGCGAGGGGACGTACCGGGAGAACGCCGCCGACGCCAACGGCGTCATGCAGTCCAACGTGCAGCGCCGGGCCGAGGTCGAGATCGCCTTCCGCTGGGGCACCGGCTACGAACGCACTGTCGAGTGCTTCACCAACACCATTCGCAACGCCCACGGCGGCACCCACCGCAAGGGCTTCGAGCGAGCGTTGGCGCGTACGCTCGCCGACGCCGTGCGCAACACCCGGGGTCTGCTCAAGGCCAAGGAGGACGCGCCCACGCTGGATGACGTCCTGGAGGGCATGACGGCTGTGGTGCACGTCCGGGTGCCCGAGCCGCAGTTCACCTCGCAGACCAAGGACGAGCTCTCCACCGCCGGCATCACCAAGGTCGTGCAGGGCCTGGTGGAGCAGCACATCAAGTCCTGGCTGGACGACCGCAAGACGCGCACCGAGGCGCGTACGGTCCTTCAGAAGATCGTCGACGCGTCCCGGGTACGCCTCACCCAGAAGCAGCAGAAGGACGCGGCCCGCCGCAAGACCGCCCTCGAAGGCGCGGCCATGCCCGCCAAACTCGTCGACTGCCGCGCCTCGGGCATCGACAGGAGTGAGCTGTTCATCGTGGAGGGCGACAGCGCCCTCGGCACCGGCCGACTTGCCCGCTCCGCGGAGTATCAGGCACTTCTTCCGATCCGGGGCAAGATCCTCAACGTGCAGAAGGCCAACCTTCAGCAGGTGCTCGACAACGCCGAGTGCGCGGCGATCGTGCAGGTGCTCGGTGCCGGCTCGGGGCGCACCTTCGACCTGTCGGCGCTGCGCTACGGCCGGGTGCTCATCATGGCCGACGCCGACGTCGACGGCGCGCACATCCGGACACTGCTGATCACCCTCTTCGCCCGGTACATGCGACCGCTGATCGAGGCGGGCCGGCTCTACGCCGCCATGCCGCCCCTGCACAAGATCACGACCAGGGGGCGCAACCCGGAGACCGTCTACACCTACACCCAGGCGGAGATGGAGTCGACGGTGCGCCGGTTCGAGAAGGCCGGCAAGCAGATCGTCACCCCGGTGCCCCGGTTCAAGGGCCTCGGCGAGATGGACGCCGACGAGTTGTGGGAGACCACGATGAACCCGGCCACCCGCGCGGTACGCCGGATCACCCTGGACGATGTCGAGGCCGCCGAGCGGATCCTCGAACTGCTGATGGGGGAGAAGGTCGAGCCGCGCCGCAACTGGCTGATCGACTCCGCCGACCGGGTCGACCGTGACGCCATCGACGCCTGACCACCGCGTCTCTCGGAAGGAAAGCTGAGCCATGGCACGCCGCAAGGAGACGAAGGTCGACCATTCCGCGTTCGACCAGGCCGGCGCGCGGATCATCGACAACCCGCTGACCACGGAGGTGTCCGACTCCTACCTGGAGTACGCCTTCTCGGTCATCCACTCCCGGGCCCTGCCCGACGCGCGCGACGGCCTCAAGCCGGTGCACCGGCGCATCCTCTGGTCGATGTACGAGCAGGGCCACCGCCCGGACCGGGCGCACGTCAAGTCCGCCCGGATCGTCGGCGACGCAATGGGTAAGTACCATCCGCACGGCGACACCGCGATCTACGACGCGATGGTCCGGCTGGCGCAGGACTTCTCACTCAACGCGCCACTCATCGACGGGCATGGAAATTTTGGATCCCCGGACGATGGTCCGGCAGCGGCGCGTTACACCGAGGCCCGGATGTCGCGGGAGGCGATGCTGCTCGTCGGTGAGTTGGGCGAGGACACCGTCGACGTCGAGCCCAACTACGACGGTTCGCTGACCCAGCCCACCGTGCTGCCGGCCGCCTTTCCGAACCTGCTGGTCAACGGCGCTGCCGGGATCGCGGTCGGGATGGCGACCAACATGATCCCGCACAACCTGGGCGAGGTCGTCGCGGCGGCCCGCTGGCTGATCCGGCACCCGAACGCCACCCTCGACAAGCTGATGGAGTTCGTGCCCGGTCCCGACCTGCCCACCGGCGGCATGCTGCTCGGCCTGGACGAGGTGCGCCGGGCGTACGAGACCGGCCGTGGCGTGGTGCGGATGCGCGGCAAGGTGGAGATCGGGCCGCTGGAGGGCAGCCGGGGGCGGCAGGCCATCACCGTGGTCGAGTTGCCGTACGGCGTCGGCGCGGAGAAGGTCATCGCCGCCATCACCAACGAGGTGACCAAGACCAAGCGGCTGACCGGGATCGCCGACGTCAAGGACCTCACCGACCGCGAGAGCGGCACCCGGTTGGTCATCGAGTGCAAGGTCGGCGTGAACCCGCAGGCGCTGCTCGCCGACCTCTACCGGTTGACCCCGCTGGAGCAGTCCTTCGGCGTCAACAACCTGGTGCTCGTCGACGGGCAGCCGCGCACCCTGGGGCTCAAGGAGCTGCTTGAGGTGTTCCTGGCCCACCGCTACGAGGTGGTGACCCGGCGCAGCGCGTACCGCAAGCGCAGGCGGGAGGAGCGGCTGCATCTGGTCGACGGCCTGCTGATCGCGCTGCTCGACATCGACAAGGTGGTGAAGCTGATCCGGGGCAGCGAGGACGCCCAGGCGGCCCGGAGCGGCCTGATGCGCCAGTTCAAGCTCTCGGAGATCCAGGCCAACTACATCCTGGACACTCCGCTGCGCCGGTTGACGAAGTACGACCGGCTGGAGCTGGAGGCCGAGCAGCAGAAGCTGCGGGCCGAGATCGCCGAGCTGTCCACCATCCTCGACGACGAGAACGTGCTGAAGAAGGTCGTCTCCGACGAGTTGGCCGCCGTGGTCAAGCAGTTCGCCGCGCCCCGGCGCACGACGCTCGTCGACGGTGACCTCAAGGAGGTGCTGGCCGCGTCCGCGCCGGCCGGGCCGTTGGAGGTGGCCGACGACCCGTGCCAGGTCATCCTGTCGGCGACCGGGTTGGTGGCCCGTACCGCGGCCGAGTCGGAGGAGGCCGCCGAGGGGCGCCGCCGGCACGGCCGGGTCAAGCACGACGCGGTACGCGCCGTGGTGCACTCCACCGCCCGGGGGCGGGTGTTGCTGGTGACCAGTGCCGGCCGGGCGTTCAAGGTGGACGTGCTACCGCTGCCGGTGTTGCCGGAGCAGGCCGGCACGGTGTCGCTGCGGGGCGGGATGTCGGCCGCCGAGCTGGTGCCGCTGGAGCCGGGGGAGACAGTGGTCGGCCTGGCGCCGCTCGGCGCTGCCGCGGAGGGGTCGCCGGGCCTGGCACTCGGTACCCGGCAGGGTGTGGTGAAGGTCTGTGCCCCGGACTGGCCGGTGCGATCCGACGAGTTCGAGGTGATCGGGCTGCGGGACGGCGACGAGGTGGTCGGGGCGACCTGGCTGGTCGACGGCGCCGAGACGCTCGCCTTCCTGACCAGTGCGGCCTCGCTGCTGCGGTTCCCCGCCGGGACTGTCCGCCCGCAGGGGCTCAAGGGCGGCGGGATGGCCGGGATCGCCCTGTCGTCCGGGGCGCGGGTGGTGTTCTTCGGCGCGGTCCGCACCGACGATCCGGAGCACGGTGAGCCGATGGTGGTCACCTCGACCGGTGCGACGGTCAAGGTGACGCCGTTGTCGGCGTACCCGGCGAAGGGGCGGGCGACCGCCGGGGTGCGTGCCCATCGTTTCCTCAAGGGTGAGACCGACGTGGTGGTCGGTTGGGTCGGTCCCCGACCGGTGGGCTCGACGGCCAACGGTGAGGCGGTGGAGCTGCCGGCGGCCGACCCGCGCCGCGACGGGTCCGGCTTCGCCGTCATGCTCGGTCCAGCCGTGGTGGGTCACCAGATCGACCGCGAGTAGCTGCCTGCTCCTCGACGGCGCGTGCCGGAGACCACCGTCCGGCACGCGCGCATCCATCGACGCCTGTCATTGACGTATGACGTATTACGACGCTACGTTGGGTTTGCTCGCTGGCGGCCCGACGTGTCGACACCACCATCCACAACGTCGGTGCCTGCGACAACGCGCGTCCCTTCCCGACTGCGCGTGGTCCTAGTCGAAGGAGTGGATCAATGATTGGTGAGGTTCGTCCCGCCTCTCCTCCCAGGCGTCGACGACGGTCGGTCGTGGCGGCGGTCGGTGCGGCGGTCCTGGTGGCCGGCGGCCTCGTCGCGGTCAACGCGGCGCCCGCGGCGGCGGCGACGGTCGACCCGAACGCCTGGTATGTGCTGGTCAATCGCAACAGTGGCAAGGCGTTGGACGTGTATGGTCTGGCGACCAATGACGGTGCGCGGATCAGCCAGTGGACCCGTAACGACGGCGCGAACCAGCAGTGGCAGTTCGTGGACTCCGGCGGTGGCTTCTATCGGTTGAAGTCCCGGCACTCGGGCAAGGTTCTGGACGTGTCGAATGCGTCGACCGCCGACGGTGCGGCGATCGTGCAGTGGTCGGATCACAACGGCACCAATCAGCAGTTCCGGTTGGCCGACTCCGATGGTGGTCTTGTCCGGTTGGTCAGTCGGCACAGCAACAAGGTCGTCGAGGTGCAGGGTGCCTCCACGGCGGACGGCGCGAACATCGTGCAGTACGCCGACTGGAACGGCAGCAACCAGCAGTGGCAACTGGCCCGGGTCGACGGGGGCGGCCCCACGTCGCCACCACCGACCGGTGAGCCGGGCGCGGGGTGCGGCCGGACGCCGACGCTGGGCAACGGTACGCACACCATCCAGAGCGGCGGCCAGAGTCGTAGCTTCATCCTGCGCCTGCCGGCCAACTACAACAGCAACACCCGCTACCGGTTGATGTTTGCGTTCCACTGGTGGGGCGGCACCGCGGGCGACGTCGCCTACGGCGGAGCAGACGGGGCCGCCTGGGCCTACTACGGGCAGCAGGAGCAGTCGAACAACAGCGCGATCCTGGTCGCGCCCCAGGGCATCGGCAACGGCTGGGCCAACTCCGGTGGTGAGGACGTCACCTTCGTCGACGACATGATCCGTCGGATCGAGAGCGACCTGTGCGTCAACACGACGCAGCGCTTCGCCCTCGGGTTCAGCTACGGCGGGGCGATGAGCTACGCCCTCGCCTGTGCCCGCGCGAACGTCTTCCGGGCCGTCGCGGTCTACGGCGCTCCCCGGGAGCTGAGCGGGTGCAGCGGCGGTACCCAGCCGATCGCGTACTTCGGCATCCACGGCATCTCCGACAACATCACCAGCGGGCGGTCGTTGCGGGACAGGTTCGTCCGTAACAACGGCTGCACCGCGCAGAACCCGCCGGAGCCGGCGGCGGGCAGCCGGACGCATATCACCACCGTCTACTCGGGATGCCGCGCCGGCTATCCGGTGCAGTGGGGCGCGTTCGACGGTGGTCACACCCCCGGCCCGGTCGACGGCGGCGGCGACAGCGGCGCCAGGACCTGGACCAAGGGCGAGGTGTGGCGGTTCTTCGCGCAGTTCTAAGCCGATGGTCGGAGTCCCCGGTCGAGCCCCGGGGACTCCGACGCGCCGGGCTGCGGTTGCGTGAGTCGACGCTTGCGTGTCCCCGACCGGTGGGTCAGGCGACGCCGGCCGGGCGGAACTGGACGCTGACCCGGGGGCCGACCGGGCGGGCGGTCTTCGGTATCGCGTGTTCCCAGGTGCGCTGGCAGGAGCCGCCCATCACCACCAGGTCGCCGTGGCCGAGCGGAAAGCGCAGGCTGGTGCCGCCGCCGCGGGGGCGCAGCAGAAGCTGACGCGGCGAGCCGAAGGAGACGATGGCGACCATGGTGTCGGTGTGGGCTGAGCGGCCCTGGGTGTCGCCGTGCCAGGCGACGCTGTCCCGGCCGTCGCGGTAGAGGCACATGCCGGCGGTGACGAACGGCTCGCCCAACTCGTCGGCGTAGTGGCGGGTCAGCGCCGCGCGGGCGGCGGTCAGCACCGGGTGCGGCAGCGGTCGGCCAGCGCCGTACCAGCTGAGCAGCCGGGGCACGTCGACCTCGGTGTCGTACATGGTGCGTCGTTCGGCCCGCCACGGCACCTCGCGCAGCAGCACGTCGAGCACCTGGTCGGAGCCGCGCACCCAGCCGGGCAGGTGGTCGACCCAGGCGCCCCGGCTCAGCGGGTGCCGGCGCGGCTGCCCGGCCAGCGGGCCGAGGGCGGGCGCGGCGTCGGTGACCTCCAGCATCGACGGCTGGTACGCGGTCTGCGACATGCCCCGCAGCCTAGCAGGGATTTAGTACACCAGTGCTACCGAGTCGGTGAGCCGGGGGTTGCGTGTGGCCGGCAACTGTTCTATAACTCCACGAGAGAGTTATAGAACAGTTGGGAGTGGTCATGGAGGCTCTGGCACTGCGCGACCCGACCGCCGCGCCCGAGGCCGGCCGATTCGGGCGCCACGGTGGCCGGTTCGTACCTGAGCCACTTATACCCGCCTGCGAAGAGGTCGAGGTGGCCTTCGCCGAGGCGTGGGCGGATGCGGGCTTCCGGGCCGATCTGGCGTGGCTGCTGTCGAGGTACGCGGGCCGACCGACGCCGCTGACCCCGGCCCTGCGGCTGTCGACCGAACTCGGCGTGACGGTGCTGCTCAAGCGGGAGGATCTGGCGCACACCGGCTCCCACAAGATCAATAACGTGTTGGGGCAGGCATTGCTGGCGCGCCGGATGGGCAAGCGGCGGCTGCTCGCCGAGACCGGCGCGGGAATGCACGGCGTCGCCACCGCCACCGCCGGTGCCCTGCTGGGCCTGCCGGTGACGGTCTTCATGGGCGAGCGCGACGTCGAGCGGCAGGCACACAACGTGTTCCGGATGCGGCTGCTCGGCGCACAGGTCGTACCGGTGCGGTCGGGCAGCCGGACCCTCAAGGACGCCACCAGCGAGGCGATGCGCCACTGGGTGAGCGTCACCGAGGAGGCCTACTACTGCGTCGGCTCGGTGATCGGTCCGCACCCGTACCCGTGGATGGTTCGCCAGCTACAGGCGGTCATCGGCCAGGAGGCACGACACCAGTGCGCCGAGCAGTTGCCGGCCGGCACACCGGAGCATGTCGTCGCCTGCGTCGGTGGTGGTTCCAACGCCGCCGGCACCTTCGCCGGGTTCGTCGACACCTCGGCACGTCTGGTGGGGGTCGAGGCGGCGGGCGGTGCCGGCGCGGCGCGGGGTGAGATCGGCGTGCTGCACGGATTCCAGTCGCTTTTCCTCCAGGACGAGCAGGGTCAGATCCGCGAGGCGCGCTCCGTGGCGGCGGGCCTGGACTATCCCGGAGTCGGGCCGGAGCACGCCCACCTGCGCGATCTCGGTCGGGCCGAATACGTCACCGCCACCGACGAGGAGGCGCTGGCGGCGGCGGTCCGGCTGGCCCGCGCCGAGGGCATCGTCCCGGCGATCGAGTCGGCGCACGCGCTCGCCTGGGTCATCCGCGCCGCCGGCACCACCGAACTCCCCACCGGCAGCAGCGTGCTCGTCACGCTCTCCGGGCGCGGCGACAAGGACATCGCGACGCTGATGACGTACCTGGGTGACGGGGAGGCGGAATGACAAGTCTGGAGACCCGGCTGCGGCTGCGGCGGGGCCGTGGGCGCAAGCTGCTCATGCCCTACCTCACCGGGGGAGTGACCCCGGACTGGACCGACCACCTGCGCGCCCTCGCCGACGCCGGGGCCGACGCGATCGAGGTCGGCATCCCCTTCTCCGACCCCACTCTCGACGGCGTCACCATTCAGGAGGGGTCCGACGTCGCGCTCCGCCGGGGTGCCACCACCGCCGGGATCCTCGCCGACCTGTCCAGGAGTCGGATCGACGTGCCGGTCGTCGTCAGCACGTACGCCAACCTCGCCCTGCGTCGTGGCGCGGACCGGTTCTGCCGGGCCCTCGCCGATGCGGGCGTCCAGGGCCTGATCGTGCCCGACCTGCCGCTGGAGGAGGCCGGATCGACGGGCACGGCTGCGCGGGCCGCGAACGTCGACCTCGCGTTGCTGGCCTCGCCCGCCACCCCGGCACGGCGGCTGCGGGACATCGCCGAACGCAGTCGCGGCTTCGTCTACGCCGTCTCCCTGATGGGAACCACCGGCGAGCGCAACCAGCTCGCCGCCTCGGCCGCCGGGCTGGCGCGGCGCCTGCGGGGCGTCACGGACCGGCCCGTATTCTTGGGATTCGGCATCTCGACACCGGCGCAGGCGGCTGCCGCGGCGCGGGACGCCGACGGCGTGATCGTCGGCGCGGCGCTGATGCGACGCGTGCTCGACGGCGCGGACCCGGCGTCGACCGCCGGATTCGTCCGGTCGCTGCGCGCGGCGCTGGACGGCGTGCCGGCACGGACGGCGGAGGACGCCGGAGGATAGGAGGCGGGGCGGCGGCATGGCTACCGGGCAGGACGCGCCTGCGGCGCGGTACCGCACCATCGCCGCGGACCTCGCCGCCAAGATCCGATCCGGCGACTATCCGCCCGGCGGGGCGCTGCCCTCCCAGCGTGACCTCAGCGCCGCCTACGGCGTCACGCTGATGACGCTCCGGCAGGCGTTACGGCAGCTCAGCGACGAAGGGCTGATCGAGCAGCAACCCGGTCGGGGCACCTTCGTCACGCCGCCACACCTGGCGTACCGGCTCGGCTCGCTGCGCAGCTTCGCCGACGACCTGCGAGAGCAGGGCCACGAGGTGCGTACCGCCGTCGTCGGCCGCGCGGTGCGTCGGCTGCCCGCGCGGGTCGCCGGCACGCTGCGGGCCAGCACGGCCGACTCGGGGCTGCGGCTGGAGCGGGTCCGGGCGTTCGCCGGCCGCCGCGCCGTACACCAGGTCTCCTGGGTACGCGCATCGCACGCGGACGGTCTGCGCGAGGTGGACTTCACCGCCACCTCGCTGTACGAGGCGCTCGCCACCCGGGGTGTCCCGGTCGCCCGGGCCACCGAGACGATCCGGCCCGGCATCCTCGACGGGGCGCCGGCGGCACACCTGGACGACGCTCCCGGCGCTGCCGTGCTGATCAGCGACCGGACCACCTACACGTCGGACGGCATCGCCATCGTCGCCGACCGGGCGACGATCCTCGGCAGCATGATGGAGATCAACACCGACCGTGCCGCCCGGGGCCTGTCACTGCACTGGGGCGCCAGCCGCGACGTGTCCTAGCACCTCCAGCACCGCGTCCACCACCCGTTCCCGTCCGCGCCCGTCCACGGCGGCCCAGGCGCGGGCGGACAACTCCGCCCGGCGGGCCCCGTCGTCGAGCAGCCCCGCCAGGGTGCGCGTGGCGGCGCGGAGCGCCGGAGCGTCGCCGGCCAGCCCGGGCAGCTCACCGAGCCCGGCGGCCAGGCCCGCCGCCACCACCCGGTGGTACGACTCGCGCTGGTTGTCCACCACGCAGACCAGCGCCGACGGGGCCCCGAGACAGCACAGTTCCCAGGTGGAGGTGCCGGCCGCGCTGACCACCAGATCCGCCGCGGCGATCAGCGCGGGCAGCGTACCGGTGGGTGGCACCGGCAGCAGCGACTGCCCGGGCCCCGGCGTCAGCCCAGCTATCCGCTCGCCCAGTTCGGGCCGGCCGACGACGACTATGAGTTCCATCGGCCGGCCGGTCGACAGCAGCACCTCGGTCAGCACCGGCGCCGCGCCGGCCGCGTCGGTGCCGCCGAAGAAGGCCAGCACCGAGGGGGAATCCACCGTCACCGCCGGGCGCGGGGCCGCCGGCCGGGCGGCCAGCACACCCTCCCGCAGCAGGGCGTACCCGCTGCCGGCGAGCAGCCTGCCCGCCGGCACCGCCAGGTCGGTGGCGAAGTTCTGGTCGAGATAGAGGTCGGCGTCCTGGCCCCGGGTGTCCCCGTCGACGATGGCCAGGGTCAGCACCCCGGCGGCCCGCAGCGCGCCCGCACCGGCGGGATCCAGCTCGTACGAGTCGAGAACCAGCACGTCCAGGTCGTGTCGGCGGGCCATGGCGACCAGGTCGTCCGGGGTGTCCGGGCCGGGGCGCAACGCGATACCCCGGGCGGTGAGCTGGTCGGCCGCCCAACCGACGCCGTCGACGGTGCCGAAGACCTCGACGGTGGCGCCCCGGGCCTGGAACTCCTCACCGAGAGCGAGACAACGGACCAGGTGCCCGACACCGCGCAGCGGCCCGGCGTCGCAACGCAGTCCGACACGTAACGTGCTCAGCGCTCCTCCAACCGCTTCTGCCGGACGTCGGCGTTGAGCGCGCGCAGCGCCGGTTGCCCGTCGAGCCAGTCGGCGAGCTTGGCCAGCGGCACGCTGACGTCACCGAAGTGCTCGACCACCGCGCGGACCAGATCCCAGTCGCGGGCCGTGTCGAGGGTGAGGCGCAGCTGCGAACGGTCCGGGGTGAGGGTCACGCCGAGCACCCGGAACAGCTCCGGATGCGCGTACGCGTACGAGGTCACGTGCACCCGGTGATGGTCGGTGGCGAGCCGGTCGACGGTACGCAGCGCGTCCGCCCGGATGATCTCGACGTCCAGACCTCGGGGGAGGGTACGGGCGATCGACGTGCTGGCGTAGTCCAGCCCCGGCACGGCGCGGTACACCGAGGCGACCAGGCTGACGATCTCCGGGTCCAGCAGCGGACAGTCGGCGGTGAACCGCATGACCGCGTCGGCGGGGTGGGCGTCCAGGGCACCGACGAAGCGGGTCAGCACGTCATCGACGGGGCCCCGGTGCCAGCCGACGCCGAGCCGGTCACACTCGGCGACGACCGCGTCGTCACTGCTGTCGCTGCTGGTCGCCACCACCAGGTCGGCCAGCACGCCGCTGTCCTGGGCGGCCCGGACCACCCGGCCGAGTACGCTGCGCCCGGCCAGCGGGCGGAGCACCTTGCCGGGCAGCCGGGACGAGCCCATCCGCGCCTGCACGATGCCGACGATCCGGTCCGTCACTGCTGTCCTCCCTGCTTCGAGGAGATGGCGGCGCGGGCCCGGCGCTTGGCGGCGCGGGCGCCGCGCCGGGCCATCCGGGCCGGCGTGATGGCCAGGCGCCCGACCTTGTAGCTCAGCGAACCGCTCAACAGATTGATCTTCGCCTCGGCCCGACGCAGCGCGCGTTCCCGCGAGGTGAGCAGGTCCTCGGTCCACTTGAGCAGCGCCGTCAGCCGGGTGTTCTCCTCCCGCTGGCGTAACCACGCCTCGCGGAGTTGCTGGTAGCTGCGCGGGCCGGGTGGCGGGTCGGTCGGTTCGGCGGTGGCCGCGGTCGGTTGCATCGCGGCCTCGACGACGGCCCGGTCGAAGTCGCGTCCGGCGACCCCACCGAGCACCACGGTCAGCCCCGCAACGTCCAGCGTGGACGTCCACGGGTGGGCGTACCCGCCGGTGAGCAGCTCGGCGGCGAAGCGCCACAACGTCCGGGCCAGCACCACGTCGACCGGCAACGGTGCCTCGGCCCGCCAGCTCCGGTCGAGCACCGCCCAGCGGTCACCGTCGACCACCACGTTGTCCACCCCGGCCAGGGCCGCCGCCCCGGCGAGCTGTCCCTGCTCGGCCTGGCCGTCGAGCCAGCCGGCGTACCCACGCAGCAGCCGGCGCAGCAGCGCCGTGTCGCGGCGCAGGCAACCGTCGAGCAGCAGGCTGCGCAGCAGACGCCCGTCGGGCACCGGCCCGTCGGTGCCATCCGGGTCGCGGTGGACCGCATCCAGGCCGGCGTCGGCCGAGGCGGTGGCCACGGCGATGCCGGTGCGGTGCCAGTGCCAGCCCTGCGGCCCGTCCCGCACCTCCACGACGGTGCCGCCCGCCGTCGCGTCGGCGAGCAACGCCACCGGCAGCCGGTCGGATCCGCCGACCTCGGCTGACGGGTGCGCCGACCGGTCGGAGCGGGGCAGCCGGTGAGCCGCGTCGCCGGTGTCGACCGGGTCGGGGGCGGTGCCGACCGGCTCCTCGTCGTGGTCGGTCGGCTCGGCGGCCGGTCGGCGGGCCAGGACCAGCCAGGACGGGGCCAGGTCGGCGGCGCGCCCGGCGTGCAGGGCGTCGGCGGCCAGCCGAGCCGGATCGGCGAGGACGAACCGGCCGGTGTACCCGTCGGTGCAGGCGGCGTGCAGCACCGCGTCGAACAACCCACTGGTGGTGCGCCGAGCCAGCTCGTCGACGGCCAGCAGCGCGGTGGTCAGGTCGGGACGCGGGTACCCGGCGTAGCAGGTGCCGGTGCGCATCCCGGCGGCGGCCAACCGTCCGCGTACCTGCGCCAGATTGGCCGGACGGGCGGCGTCCAGCACCCCACCGACGCTCCACTCGGCATCGCCCCGGCCGGCGTACCAGCTCTGCGCGGCGACCAGCCGGTGCACGCCGAGCGGGTTGTCCAGCCGCAGCAGCAGGTCACCACCGGGGCGGACCGCCGCCACCAGGCGGGCCAGCAGCCCGTCCCAGCCGAGCCGCTCACCCTCGACCGACTCGACCGCGTCCAGCCCGGCACCGGCGATCACCACGTCGTACTCCTCGCCGGCGGGCAGGCCGTGCGGGCCGGCCACCAGCACCCGGTCCACCCGGTCGGCGAGCACCGCCGCGTCCGGGTAGCCGCGCAGCAGGCAGGTGATCCGGGCGTGGGGCAGCGCGTCGAGCAGCGCCGGACCGTGCGGCCCGGCCAGCAGCACCCGGGCCCCGGCCGGCACCAGGCGGGCGGCCAGCGCCGCGAGGGCGCCGTCGCCGGTCTCGTCCGTCCGGTCGGACCAGGTGAGCATCTCGCCGCCGGGCAGCGCCACCGCTGACACCGTCTCGGTTGTCACGTCGTCTCCTCCTGCGGGTACGCCCACCCCAGCAGCTCCCGCAGCGCGGCTGGCGGGTGGCGGTGGTCGGTGCCCAGCTCGGCGTGGGCGATCGCGATGGCGGTCGGCAGGTGCACCTGTTCGCCGTGCAACTGCGGCCACTGTCGGCGGATGCGGGCGGCGCCGCCGAAGGTCGGGTCTTCGTCGGCGAGCACCATCGGGTCGCCGTACACCGCCGGCTCGCAGCCGGCCGCGATGCCGTAGAAGATGGCGCTGGTCAACCGGTTGGACGCGACCCGGCGGTGCCGGCGCAGCTCGGCGAGCTGGCGGTCCAGGAACAGCGGGTCGGTGTCTTTCCACCAGTGCCCGCGGTAGCCGTGGCAGATGACCCGGAAGCCGGCGTTCTCGTAGAGCCGGCGCACCCGCCGCATCCGGTGCTCGTGCCAGTACAGGCAGACCGTGACCGGGCCGGGTTCGGTGTCCCGGATGCGGGCGATCAGTTCCTTGTGGTCACCCTTGACGTGTTGGCCCTCCCAGCCGTGGAACGGGTACCAGATGGTGCCTTCCCGGGGTGGCGGCGATTTCTCCTCCGGTCGCATGGCCAGCAGGTAGACGAAGGGTGCCCCGATCACCGTGACGTTGCGCCGCCCGACCGACCAGGCCCGCCGCCGGGTCTGCTCCGACCAGAGCAGACTCGGCGTGCGCTCGGCGTACGGGTGGCCGGGTGCGAGGCCGTCGCCGATGTTCCAGCCGTGCTGGACGTACCCGTTTATCCGGGGTGGGTGGCCGTCACCCAGCCCCGTGTAGCGGGCCAGCACGTGGGCGTGACCGTAGAAGTGGTTCGCGTGGTGCATCGGGCGTTCCCTCAGGCGGCGGGCCGGAGCGAGGCACCGCGCAGGGCCGCGGCCAACGCGTCGATGACGCGGTCCTGGTCGGCGTCGCGCAGTCCAGGGTAGAGCGGCAGCGACAACTGCTGGGCGTAGAAGGCCTCCGACACGGGGCAACTGCCGCGCCGGTAGCCGAGGTCGGCGAAGGCCGGGTGCCAGTGCGCGGGGATGTAGTTGACCTGGACGCCGATGCCGGCGGCGCGCATCCGTTCGTAGATTTCGCGGCGGCGACCGTCGAGCACCCGGATCGGGTACAGGTGCCAGGCCGGTGCCGCCCACTCCCGCCGGCCGGGGACGAGCACGCCGGGCAGTTCGGCGAGGGCCGCGTCGTAGCGGGCCACCAGTTCGGCGCGGCGGGCGAGGAAGGCACCGAGCCGGCGCAACTGGCTGCGGCCGAGCGCACACAGCACGTCCGGCAGCCGGTAGTTCAGGCCGAACTCGTGCACCTCCTGATGCCAGCCGCCCTCGTCGGGCCACCGCAACTCGTCGGCTTCCCGGACCAGCCCGATGTTGCGGAACCGGCGGGCCCGCTTCAGTAGCCGCGGATCGGTGGTGGCGACCGCGCCGCCCTCGGCGGTGGTTAGGTTCTTGGTGGGGAAGAACGAGAACGTGGTCAGGTCGGCAAGCGAGCCGACCGACCGGCCCCGGTAGGTGGCGCCTATCGAGTGGGCCGCGTCGGCGAGCAGCAGCGCGTCGCTGCCGTCGAGCGCGGTGCGCAGCGCGTCGTAGTCGGCCGGGTGACCGGCGTAGTCCACCGCCGCGACGACCTTCGTCCGTTCGGTGGTCGTCGCGGCCACCGCTGCCGGATCGAGGGTGAACGTCTCCTCCTCCACATCGGCGAAGACGACCCGCGCGCCGAGCGCGACCGCGCTGCTGGCGGTGGCCACGAACGTCATCGGCGGCACGATCACCTCGTCGCCGGGGCCGACGCCGGCCGCCGCGTACGCCACGTGCAGCGCGGCGGTGCCGTTGGAGACCGTGGCCACCCCGGCACCACCGGCCCACGCGGAGATGTCCGCTTCGAAGGCGGCGACCTCCGGGCCGGTGGTGAGCCAGTCGCTGCGCAGGGCGGCGACCACGGCGGCCACGTCGTCGTCGGTCACCGACTGGCGTCCGTACGGCAGAAAGGAGGTACTCATGCCGGCACTCCGCTGCGCTGCGTGCCGCCATGAGGCACGGCGGCGCTGAGCCTGATGATTCGCTCGCGGTGCTCGCTCATGCCGGCACTCCGCTGCGCTGCGTGCCGCCATGAGGCACGGCGGCGCTGAGCCTGATGATTCGCTCGCGGTGCTCGCTCATGACGGCACTCCGCTGCGCTGCGTGCCGCCATGAGGCACGGCGGCGCTGAGCCTGATGATTCGCTCGCGGTGCTCGCTCATGCCGCGATGCCGAGCATCTCACGCAGCTGGGGCACGGTGAGCCACTCGTCGTTGGAGTCCGACTGGTACGCGAACCCGTCCGCCACCGGCTCACAGCCGACGGGCGGCTGGTAACCCCAGGTGGCGATGGTCGGCTGCACGATGAACCGGTCCTTGGCGATGAGCGTCCGCCGGCTGTCGTCCGGAGCGATCATCTCCTCGTGCAGCTTCTCGCCCGGCCGGATGCCGATCTCGTGGGTGGTGGCCTCCGGGGCGACCGCCTCGACCAGGTCGAGGATGCGCATGCTGGGGATGCGGGGGACGAACAGCTCGCCGCCCTGCATCTGGTCGAACGAGTCGATGACGAACTGCACGGCCTGGTCCAGGGTGATCCAGAAGCGGGTCATCCGCTTGTCCGTGATCGGCAGGCTCTTGCCTTCGGCGGCGAGCCGGCGGAACAGCGGAACCACCGAGCCCCGGCTGCCGACCACGTTGCCGTAGCGCACCACCGCGAAACGGGTCGGGTGCTGTGCCGCGTAGTGGTTGGCGGAGATGAACAGCTTGTCGCCGACCAGTTTGGTCGCGCCGTACAGGTTGATCGGGCTGGACGCCTTGTCGGTGGAGAGGGCCACCACCTTCTTCACACCGGCCTCGATCGCGGCGTCGACGACGTGCTGCGAACCGGTGATGTTGGTGGCGATGAACTCCGACGGGTTGTACTCCGCGGTGTCGACCTGCTTGAGGGCGGCGGCGTGTACGACGTGGTCGACGCCGTGCATGGCCCGGGTCAGCCGGTGCCGGTCCCGGATGTCACCGATGAACCAGCGCAGCCGGGGGTCGTCGCCGAGCTGCTGGCGCAGCTCGTACTGCTTGAGTTCATCACGGGAGAAGACCACCACCCGGGCCGGATCGGTCTCGGCGAGTAGGTGCCGCAGGAAGGTCCTGCCGAAGGAACCCGTTCCCCCGGTGACGAGGATGGACGATCCGTTCAGCTCGCTCAACTGGTGCTCCCGTGTGTGTCGGATTCGCGGTCGGCCTCGGCCGGCCGGGTGGGAACGCTAGACGCGGTGGGTTAACGGGCCCGAGCCCTGCGGTTAACCGCGCGCCGTGCGGCGATGAATGGCGAGCACCCAGTTGGCGAACACCTGCCGCCGTCGCGGCGTGCCCGCCGACCTGCGTCGACCGGCCCGTTAGCGTCCCGACCGACCGGGAACCGTGGCGCGTCCGGCTGGCGGCTGCCTGCCCCGGCCGCGTCGTGGGAGGAAACGATGACCGTCGAGGCCGAGGCGACCCGGGCCGGGGACACGGGCGGGCCGGTGGACCGGCGTGGTTCGGCGTGGCCCAACCGCCGACGCTGGCTGGTGCCCCTGCTGCTGGTCGGCGGCTGGCTGCTCGGCACCGCCTGGCGGATCTGGTTGGCCCGCCACGCCAGCATGCCGTTCGCGCACACCGACGAGGACAGCTACCTGAACACCGCACGCGCCCTGGCCGGCGGTCCCGGCGGGTTCAGCAGCGAGAACGAGACCCTGCGCCGGATCGGCTACCCGCTGCTGATCGCGCCGGCCTTTCTCCTCGACCGGGACTTCGTCGACACCTACCTGCTGGTACGGGTGATCAACGCGGCGCTGAACGCGACGGTCCTGCCGCTGGCGTACCTGCTCGGCCGTCGGCTGCTGGGACTGCGACCCGGTCCGGCGCTGGCGGCGGCGGCCGGCGCGGCCACGTTGCCGGCGGTGGCCTTCCACGCCACGGTGGCGATGACCGACGCGGTGCTCGGTCCGCTGCTGCTGGCCTGGCTGCTCGCCGTGCACCGGCTGGTCGAGCGGCCCGGACCGGTCGCCGCGGCGGTGTGCGGCACCCTGGTGGGGGCGGCACATCTGGTGCACTCGCGCGGGGTGGTGATCGTCGCCGGGTTCGCGCTGCTGGCTCTGGCGCTGGTCGTCCGCCGTCGACTGGACCCGGCCGCGCTGCTGGCGGCGGTGCTGCCGGTGCTGGCCGCCGTGCTGGCCAATGAGGCGGGCGTACGGCTGCTCGGCGAGACGGTGCAGCTGCTCGGCAACCCGGCCAGTGGCAACGTCGGGCGCGCGGTCACCTCGGTCCGAGGACTGTCGCAGGTGCTGGCGTCCGTCGGTACGCAGGTGTGGTACCTGACGGTCGTCACCTTCGGGCTGGCCGGGCTGGCCGGCGCCGAGGCGGTGACCCGGCTGTGTCGCCGGGGCGGTGCCGCCACCCGATGGACGTTCGGGGTGGCCCTGTTGACCACCGTCGGCGTAGCCGTCGGCGCGGAGGCGGTGCTGGCCGGTATTCCGGACCGGGTGCCGGACGCCATCTACGCCCGGTACGTGCAGATGTTCGCCCCGTTCTGGATGCTTGTCGGCATCGGGCTGCTGTTCGGTGTCGCGTACCGTCCGCTGCTGCGCCGGGCCGGGGCCGCCGTGCTGCTGCTGGCGGCGGGCGGCGCGCTGATCCATCTCCGACTGGCCCACGCCGCGGCCCAGGGTGCGCCGCTGCGCTGGGGTGGGTTCAGCGCGCCGGACCTGATGGCCCTGACCGGCGGGTGGCGACAGCTGCGCCCGCTTGTCGGCTCCGCGATCGGGGTCGCCGGTTGCCTGCTGCTCGTGCTCGTGCTGGCGACCCGCCACCGGACCGCGCGCATTCGCCTGCTGGGGGTGGTGCTCGCGGTGCTGGTCGTGGTCAACGTGGCGACCATGCAGGTGATCACGCAGCGACTGATCCGCCCACTGGCGGCGGCCGGCACCCCCGTGCCCGGCGTGACCGACCTTGGGGTCCGGCCGCCGGAGCGGGTCGCCGCGTCCACCGGCGTGCCATACCAGCTCCGGTTCAACCTCAGCCACCAGGTCACCTGGACCGAGGTGCCGTGGTTCCGCGACCGGCCGCCGGCCGACGCGGAGGTGGTCTTCGCCCGCTGGACGCCCGGCGAACCCGACGACTGGGACGGCACCCGGTACGGCTTTGTCCGGCTGGGCGGCGACCCGCACCGGAAATGGGCCGGATGGCGGCGTCGGTGATTCCCGCAGTGGCGGCCAACGTAACTCGTCGGCCACGTGAACAATGCGTGGACGGAAAACCAAAAATCAGCGAACGCGACGGTTGGCGCGCTGCAGAGAAATGGGTATCACGGTGATTTCCCGGCCGTCGTGGGTTTCCTGGCGGCCGGGCCCCTCGACAAAACGGAGCCGACGGTTCATCTGGCGTACCACCGTGTTGTGGGCGAGCACCTCACCGTCGAGGCGGTCCAGCGCCAGCACGTCGAAGGCGTGGTCGACCGCCTCCCGCATCACCTCCAGCCAGGCGGGCAGCGTCTCACCCCGCTCGGCCAGCCCCTCGGCGTCCAGGTAGAAACCCCACCCGCCGGTACGCGGGCCGGACAACCGCAGGTCGAAGTAGGTGACCGCGCCGCTCGGCACGCCGTCGCGCAGGTAGGTCAGGACCCGACGGGAGGGGTCCTGACGGACCGCCGACCACCACCGTCGGTGCTCCTCGGCGGTGATGACGTGACTGGTCTTGCTGACCTGCCGGTTGACTTCCTGATTACGCCAGGACAACATCAGGTTAACGTCGTCCTCGGTGGCGTCACGCAACACGTACCGCTCGCTTTCCGTTCCGTTTACCTGGTCACCGGGCACCCTAATCACGATTCACCTGGCTGTACACTCCGCCGCATGAAGGAATTGAGTCGGGCGCAGATTCGCGACCTCATGGGCGAGGTTCTCAAGAACCAGGGCAAAGCGCTGCCCGCCGACGACGCCGCCGATCTGCGCGAGGTTGGCTTCCGATCGCTGGACTTCTCCGAGTTGGCGCTGCGCGTCGAGGACGCCACGGGGGAGGAGCTGAACTTCGACGCGCCCGGGCTGCGCCGGATCGCCACCGTCGGCGACGTGCTGGACTTCCTCGTCGAGTTGCAGCGGCAGTGAGCGTCGAGACCGCCCCGCAGGCCCGCGCCCACCCAGCGGGGATGGACAACCGGATCGTCGTCGACGGTGCCACCCGCACCTGGCGTGACCTGCCGGAGCTGACCCTTCCGGGGCCAGCCGCCGCGCTGGCCCACACGGCCCGGCACGCGCTCGCGGCCGCCCGGCACCACGCCGTGCACGGCACCGAGCTGCTGCTCAGCACGGCCAGCCGGGTCGACGCGGCGATGCGCGCCGACCTGCGCGACGCCGGGTTCGCGGTGACGGAACTGGGCGGTGACCACCCGGCGGGGGACACGGGCTCGCGAGCTGCCGAGACCGGCCGGCTGTGGCTGCTGACCTCCGGCTCCACCGGTCGTCCCAAGCGGGTGGGGCACACCCTCGAATCGCTGACCACCGTCCGGGGGCAGCAGCCCGCGCGGACCTGGCTCTGCCCGTACGCCCCCGGCACGTACGCCTGGTGGCAGGTGGTCACGCTGTCGCTGACCCAGCCGGGCCAGCATCTGGTGGTGGTGGAGCCCGATCAGCTCGACGACTGGCCGGCGCTGGCGGCCGAGCACGGTGTGGACGCCGCCTCCGGGACCCCCACCTTCTGGCGACGGGCCCTGCACCGCGACCCGGCAGGGCTGGCCCGGGTGCCGCTGCGTCAGCTGACGCTCGGCGGCGAACCGGTCGACCAGACCATCCTGGACCGGCTCCGGGAGGTGTTCCCAGCCGCCCGGATCTCCTGGATCTACGCCTCCTCCGAGGTCGGTGCGGCGATCGTGGTGCACGACGGGCGGGCCGGGTTCCCGGTGGAGTGGTTGGACCGGGCAGCGCCGGGTCGCCCCACCATCGGGGTGCACGACGGAGAGCTGGTGATCACCTCGCCGTACCACGGTGCCGGGCTGGACGGTCCGGTTCGCACCGGCGACCGGGCGCAGGTGAGCGGTGACCGGGTGCTGATCACCGGGCGGCTCGACGCGGACGAGATCAACGTCGGTGGCAGCAAGGTCTCCGCCGGTGTGGTCCGCGACGTGCTGACCGCGCATCCGCAGGTGGCCTGGGCCCGGGTCACCGGCAGACGCGCCCCGCTGCTCGGCCACATGGTTGTCGCCGAGGTGGTGCCGGTCGGCAGCGCCACCGCGCCGGCCGAGGCCGGGCTGGCCGAGGCCGGGCTGGCCGAGGCGACGCTGGTGCGCTGGTGCGCCGACCAACTGCCCGAGTACGCGGTTCCGCGCCGGATTCGCGTGCTTACCGAGATTCCCGTCAAGGAGACCCTGAAGAGCGATGTCTGACCCCACCACCCCCGCCCAGCCCGTACCGCCCAGCTCCGTGGTGCTCGTCTCCGGCGGTTCCCGCGGTCTCGGCCTCGCCATCGTCACCGACCTGCTCGAAGCGGGCCTGAAGGTGGCCGCCTTCGCCCGTACCGTCACGCCCGAGCTGGCCAAGCTCGCCGACGCCCATCCGGAGCGGGCGCACGTCGGCTCGGTCGACGTGACCGACCTCGTCGCCGCGCAGGCGTTCGTCCGGGCGGCCGAGGAGCGGCTCGGCCCGATCGACGGAGTGGTGAACAACGCGGCCGTCGGGCAGGACTCGCTGCACGTGCACACCGCCAATGCCGACATCGCCCGGATCATCGAGACCAACCTGACCGCGCCGTTGCAGCTCACCCGGCTGGCCGTGCGGCGGATGCTGGCCCAGGGGCGACGCGGGCGGATCGTGAACATCACCTCGATCTGCGCGCAGCGCGGCTTTCCCGGACTGGTGGCGTACTCCGCCACCAAGGGCGGGATGGACGCGGCGACCCGCTCGCTCGCCCGGGAACTGGGCGGGCGGGTGCTGGTCAACGCGGTCGCGCCGGGCTTCTTCGCCTCGGAGATGTCGGCGGTGCTCGGCCAGACCCAGCTTGATCAGATCGTGCGTCGTACGCCGACCGGTCAGCTGACCGAGCCGGCGGAGGTGGTGCCGGTGGTGCGGCTGCTGCTGCGCGACCAGACGAACATCAACGGTCAGGTCATCGTGGTCGACGGTGCCGCCTCGATCTGATCCGCCGCACCCGTTGTCCCGCACCCACGACGGTGCGGGGCAACGGGTTTCCGCCCTGCTCGCCGCCGCACCACGACACCTGCGGGTGGCATCGGCTGCCGACTCGGGTGCCGCCGTCACCCGCAGCCATCTCGGCGACGGACGTTGTGTCGGCTGGTACGCCCCACCGGTGCCCGGCTGGCAGGTCGCGATCGACGCCGAGCGGGCCGCCGCCGCGCTACCTCCCGCGCTGGCCCGTCGGTTCGGCTCCACCGACTTCTGGGGCCGGTGGACCCGCGTCGAGTGTCTGGCGAAACTCGCCGACGTACCGGTGGCCACCTGGTGGCATCGGCACGGCTTGGAGGTGCCGTCCGGCACCGTCTGGCTGTGGCGCACCCTGCCGCTGACCGACCTGGTCGTCACCGTCGCCTTCACCCCCACCTCCACCCACCGCGTCGACCGTGTCGACCGCGTCGGCCCAGATTCGCGCACCTTCCCGGATGTTGCGGTGTCCGGCGCCGGTTGAGACCGCACCATCAGGGAAGTTGTGCGGGCTCCGGCGCTTCCGAGCGGCCGCTGGTGCTGCGCAGACTCCAGGCGATGGACACCGCGATCGTCGCCACGATGACGCCCAGGGTGACCGGGATGGGGAGCTTGCCGACCGGGGTCTCGGACAGGATGAGCTTGACCCCGGCGAAGGCCAGCAGCACCGCCAGGCCGTAGTGCAGGTGCACGAAGCGGCGCAGCAGGCCGGCGAGACAGAAGTAGAGGCTGCGCAGCCCGAGGATCGCGAACGCGTTAGCCGTCCACACGATGAACGTGCTTGTGGTGATGGCCAGGATCGCCGCTACCGAGTCGATCGCGAAGATCAGGTCGGTGGTCTCGACCGCGATCAGGACCACGAACAGCAGGGTCGCGACCCGCCGGCCGTCGACCCGGGTGAAGAACCTGTCGCCGTGGTAGGCCGGATCGGTCGGCACGAGCCGGCGGACCAGCCGGACCACGGGGTTACGGTCCGGTGGGGTCTGCTCGTCGTGCCGGAACGCCATCTTGTAGGCGGTCACGATGAGGAACGCACCGAACAGGTACGCGGTCCAGAAGAACGTCTCCAGCAGCTCCGCGCCGACGAAGATGAACACGAACCGGAACACCAGCGCACCGATGACTCCCCAGAAGAGGACCTTGTGCTGGTACGCGGCGGGAACTCCGAAGTAGGCGAAGATCATCGCGAAGACGAACACGTTGTCGATGGAGAGCGCCTTCTCGATGAGATAGCCGGCGAAGTAGGTGCCGGCCACGTCGCCGCCCTGCCATGCCCACAGGATCACCCCGAACAGCAGGCCGGCGGCGATCCAGATTCCGGACCAGGTCGCGGCCTCGCGGAAGCCGATGACGTGGTTGTCACGGTGCAGGAACAGGTCGATGGCCAGCATCGCGGCGATCGCCAGCATCAGCAGGGCCCAGACCCACCAGGAGACAGACACCGGAGAGACCTCTCGTCCGGCCGGACCCGTCACCGGGCCCGGCGTTGTCGGACGAAGGTCTCCCCGGCCACCTGTGTGGTGGCCGCGTCACCGGGGCCCGGATGGGCCGGGCCCGTACTGACGGTGGCGCGCACTGCGTCGGGTACTCCCCCTCGAACTACGTTTCATTATTCACGAAGCATGCTTCGTGCGTCAAGACCGCGCCCCCTCGTCCGGGCGGTCGACCTTGATCGGCTGGCCGTCGCGGGTGGCACCGAGCACCGACCAGCCACGCAGCGCTGCCAGGAATGGCAGCGACTGGGAGAGCAACTCGTGGACCAACTCGTCGTCAGCCGCTGGTTGATCGAACTGCGCCCCCAGCTTGTCGACCAGCCGGGCGTGCAGCCGCCGTAGGACCTCATCGGGATCCGCGTCGTCCGCTGCCGGCTCGCTGCTCGCCGGAAGCAGATGACGGCCCAGGTAACGACTGGTGATGGTGTCCTGGAGCCGCAGCAGGGCGTACGCCAGTTCCTCCGCCCGGGGTCGGAGGCCGCGCCACGGTTCGCACCTGGCAGCCAGCAGCGCCGCGACGGTGACGGCGGCCATCTGCTCCAGGGCGGGCTCGATGTCGTAGTCCCGGCGGCGGGGCCGGTAGGTGAGGGCGACCAGCGGATACCGGCGAACTGTGTCGTCGACCTCCCGCAGGCTCGCCGCCCAGGCCATGCACCGCTCCCGGGCCGCGTCGACCCCCTCGTCGGTCAGGCTCCGGGCGAGCAGGCCCACCCCGTCGGTGCCGCGCACCTGGTCGTAGATGGTAAGCGCGAACCGGTTGCGGACCGCCAATCCGGTGATCAGCTCGATGAGATAGGTGGCCAACGCGGCGAAGAAGCCGAAGCCGAGGGCGGCGGCGGTCACGGCGAACAGCTTCTGCGCCCCGGTGTCCGGGGTGAGGTCGCCGAAGCCGAGTACGGTCAGCAGCCCGGTGGCGTAGTAGAGGGCGTCGACGAAGCCGGCCGGCCCGTAACCGGCGACCCGGTGGTAGCCGTCCAGGCTCGGCCAGACGACGAGCGCGACCCCGAGCGCCAGCGGCCCGAGCCAGGCGAGGAACGTGCCGGTGACCAGGATCGGTCCCGCCCAGACCAGCGGCGTGCGGCGAGGCGTACGACGTCGGCCGGCGGTCAGCGACGAGGCTCGCCAGACCAGCCGCCGGACCGTACGGGCGACCGGTCCCTCGGCGTCCGGATGCAGCACGGTGAGCCAGACGTCGACCACCACCACGGCGATCAACGCCAGGCCCGCCGCCACCGCCACCAAGGTCATACGCAGAGGTATACCCCTCCGACGGAAACCGGCACCCTCAGATGAGGTCCCAGCTCAGCGCGGTGCCGCGCGCCACGTCGGCGGTGAAGCGGCGGCCCAGCACCCGGTCGATCTCCACCGGGGGGAGTCCACCGGCCGGTCGGATCGAGCGGACGTTGTGCACGGTCACCTCGTCGCCGGCGCGCACGTCCGCCACCACGTACAGCGAGCGCCGGAAGCGCAGGCCCTCCTGCTCGGCCGGGGTCGGCCCGACCGCCGTGCCGCCCAGTGCCGCGTACGCTCGCTCCGACTCGACCACCAGGGCGGCCAGCTCGGTGGGGTTCAGGGAGAAGTCGGAGTCCACCCCGCCGTCGGCCCGGTCCAGGGTGACGTGCTTCTCGATGAAGCAGGCGCCGAGCGCCACCGAGGCGACCGGCACCCCGATGCCCGGGGTGTGGTCGGACAGGCCCACCGGCACGCCGAACGCGTCGGCCAGCACCGGAATGCGGCGCAGGTTGCTGTCGGCCGGCGGCGCCGGGTAGGAGGCGGTGCAGGCCAGCAGGATGATCCCGCCCGCGCCACCGTCGCGGGCGGTGCGTACGGCGGCGTCGATCTCGGCCAGGGTGGCCATCCCGGTCGAGATGACCATCGGCTTGCCGGTGGCCGCGACCAGCCGGATCAGCGGCAGGTCGACCAGCTCCGACGAAGCGATCTTGTACGCCGGAGCGTCCAGTTCCTCAAGCAACTCCACGGCGGTGGAGTCGAACGGGGAGGAGAAGACGGTCAGCCCGAGGGAGCGGGCCCGCTCGAAGATCGGCCGGTGCCACTCGTACGGCGTGTGCGCCTTCTCGTAGAGCCGGTAGAGGTTCTGCCCGCCCCACAGCTCGTGCCCGCCGGAGATGCGGAAGTCCGGCGTGTCCACGTCGATGGTGATGGTGTCCGGCCGGTACGTCTGGAGCTTCAGCGCATGCGCGCCGCTGGCCGCGACGGCATCCACGATGGACAGTGCGCGGTCCAGGTCTCCGTTGTGGTTGCCGGACATCTCGGCCACCACGAAGGGGCGCTCTCCGGTGCCGACCAGATGCGACCCGATCTTGAACGTCATTCCGATCCGTTTCCGTGCGTGCTTACCAAGGTGCGGTCCTGGGCCGGGCTGCCCGGTGCCGGGTCCGCCCCGCTCGTCGCGGGATCCCCGCCGGTGCTGCCGCGTAGCCGGCCGGCGAGCCGATGGGCCCGCCGCAGCGCCGCGTACGCCAGGTAGCTGTCGCGGCCGACCAGCCGGTGCTTGAGCCCCGACACCCCGCCCGGCCGGGGGTAGCCGCCGCGGGGCAGGTACGTGCGGTAGTGCGCGGCGACCCGGCGGAAGAAGTCCCGGCGCAGGTGCGGATGCAACCGGTCGTCGTGACCCACCACCACCAGGAAGTGGTTCACCATCAGGTCGAACAGTTCCGCGTGCCAGCGCCCGTCGGGATGCCGTTCACGCAGCCAGGCGAAGAGCCGGTCGTACTGCTCGAAGGAGTCGAAGTGCCGGCCGCTGCGCGTCGAGGTGATCGCTCCCTGGCGACCCTGACGGTACAGATAGCAGACCCGGTCCAGCACGCTGATCCGCTCCGCGCCGATCAGCAGCGGATGGCTGAACGGGATGTCCTCGTACCAGCCGGGGTGGAAGCGCAGCCCCAACTCGGCCATGAACTCCCGGCGTACCACCTTGTTCCAGGCGGTGTGCTGCACGCGCAGCAGATGCGGCCGGTCGGCCAGTCGCACCACGCCGGGGGTCGCGCGCAGCAGCCGGCTGCTGGCGTCCACCTCCTCGCGCCCACACTCGTGCACCCGCAGGTGGTCGACCATCATCACGTCGGGGCGGTCCACCCGTAGCCGGTCCAACACGGCCGGGATCGTCCCGGCCGGCAGCCAGTCGTCGCTGTCGACGAACCAGACGTACCGGCCGGTGGCCACGTCCAGGCCCGCGTTGCGGGCCGGCCCGAGGCCGACGTTGCGGTCCAGGTGCAGGACGCGCACCCCGGGATGCTCGGCGGCGTACGCGCGCAGCAGTTCACCGCAGCGGTCCGGTGAGGCGTCGTCGACGGCGACCACCTCGACCTGCGCCGCCTCGTCGTCCGGGACGTCGGCGCGGATGGAGTCCAGGCACTGGCGCAGGTACGCCTCGACGCCGTAAACCGGCACGACGATGCTCAGCAGCGGCGTCGGCGTCGGCGGTGTGACCACCCGGAAACCTTCGGCCACCCGGGTTGACGAACCTGGAACCTGACGTGGCCGGGCGCGGTGAAGTTTTCGAACAGCCGATGAGTGTCAGGTTAACGGCGGGGCACTTGGTGGTCTGAAGGGTCGCCGGTGATCGATCTGGACGAATGCCGCGGTGGGCGGTGCTCCGGAGTGCGGCAGACGGCCGAGCCAGGCAGTTGTCTGCCAGCTACCCGAGGTAGGGTGCCCGGCGGGCCACGAGGAGATGGGCGTGCGGGTGACGTGGTCGAGAACCGGGAGGTGGACATGACGAGCTCTACCCTCGCGGCGTCGGCGACCACCCCGAGCGAGCGTACGGACGCCCACCGCCTGCCGTCGCTTACCGGACTGCGGTGGATCGCCGCGCTGCTGGTCTTCGGCTTCCACGCCGGCACCATGCGCATCATCGCCGAGCCTGGCCCGCAGGCGGTGGTGGGCGAGATCTTCACCCTGGGTCTCTCCGGGGTGCAGTTCTTCTTCATCCTCAGCGGCTTCGTGCTGGTCTGGTCCGCGCGGCCCGGTGCCTCCCGCCGCCGGTTCTGGCGGCGTCGGTTCGCCAAGATCTATCCGAACCATCTGGTGCTGTGGGCGCTGGCCATGCTGGCGATGCTCTGGTTCGCCGATCCGATCAACCCGGTGGCGGCGCTGGAGAACCTCCTGCTGGTGCAGGCCTGGGATCCCCGACCGGGCCACTTCTACAGCGTCAACAACGTCAGTTGGTCGCTCTCCTGCGAGCTGTTCTTCTACCTGTGCCTGCCGCTGGTGCTGCCGGCGGTGCGGCGGGCCCGACCGTGGCTGCTGTGGGCCGTGGTGATCGCGGTGCCGCTGCTGATCCTGGCGCTCTGGCCCGGGCAGGCACTGGTGCCGGAGTCGGATCGCTGGTGGTTCGCTCAGGTCTTCCCGCTGGTCCGTTCGCTGGAGTTCTGGATGGGCGTGGCCGCGGCCGAACTCATGCTGCGGGGCCGCTGGCGGGGGCCCGGGCTCCCTGTGGCCAGCCTGATCTTCGTCCTGACCTGGGTGGCGGCCTCCCAGTGGATCCCGGCCGAGTTCTGGGCGGCGCTGCTGGCGGCGGCGTACGTCCTGGTGATCGCCGCGGCGGCCGACGCGGACGTGCACGGGCGGCGCTCGCCGTTGCGCTCCCGGACGATGGTCTGGCTCGGCGAGGTCTCTTTCGCGTTCTACCTGGTGCACGTCTTCGTGATCATGACGATCCTGCGGTCGACCGGCGACTGGGGCACCGGCCTGCCCGGCTGGTGGGGCCCGCTCGCGGTGATCGGATTCCTGCTGCTCACCCTGGGGCTGGCCGCTCTGCTGCACCGGTACGTGGAACAGCCGATGATGCGTCGCCTGGCCCCGTCCCGACCGTCGGCGGTCGGGCTGCCCCGACAGCGGGCGTCCCGGGGCGGTGCGGGCCCGGCCGGAGACGTCGAGCATGGCTCGACCGTCCATCACGGACAGTGAGCTGACGGTAGCCTGACCTGCGCGTATCGACGTTCCCGGCGACGCGCCGGGCGGTTCGACACGCCCGGTGGCTGGTGCGTCCCGGGCGGTCGTGGCGGTAGCGTGACGGGGTGCTTCCTGCCGCGCCCACCCGTCCCTTGTGGTGGTTGGCGCGCTGGGCCGCGCGGCTGCTGACCGGGCTCGCGGTCGCCGCCGCCTTCACCCTCGGCGCCTGGGCCCTGCCCGGCCACCCGGCTCCCACTGATCGGCCCGCCGCCCCGGCACCGCTGGCCGACCCCGCCGTGGCACCGGCGTCCGCGGGCCTGGCCGTGCCCTTGGACTTGGCCGCACCCCTCGACCCGTCCGCCACTCTCGATCTGGCCGCCGCCGACCCGACCGGGGTGTCCGCGACGCAGCCGCCGGCCTGTGGTCGGCCCGGGCTGACGGTGCTCGGCAGCGTCGCTGCGGGCGTCACGCGGGGGCCTACGGCCCTGGTCGAGGGCGTCCGGGCCGCCCGCGCCCCACCGCACGCCTGATCCCGGCGACACCGCCCGCCTGATCCCCGGCGACCTTCCGTCGCGTCCGCACCGCTCGGGGCCGCACCCGCGCCGAGCCCCTGCCAACCCGTTGCCGCCAGCCGCGCCGTCGGTGCTCCCCAGCACGAGGGGCACCGGCACGAGCCGCGACCGCGCCGCAACGCCATCCGCGAACCGCCGCCGGCACGGCCACCGTCGCCGTACCGATTTCCCGAGGTGCCGACATGGAGAAGACAGTTCTCTACCAGTTCCTGATCGAGGTGCCACGCGCCGCCGCCATCTGGTCGGTCCTGCTCGTCCTGGCGTTGGGCGTACTCACCGTGCTTGTCGCCCGCCCGGAGCCGACCGGGCCAGTGGAGAAACCCGTCGACGAGGACGCGCTCCGCGCCGCGACCGAAGAGGCCGACCTGCGCCGATACGCGGGCGAGGTGGCGGTCGCGGCAGCCGGTGCCGGGCAGAACGCCGAGCGACGCCGCACGGCATGGCGGGTGGCCCAGACGGAACTGGACCGCGCCTGGGCCGCGTACGACCAGGCGGAGGCCGCCGCCCGCCGGCTGGCCGGCGTCGTCGGACTGCCGACCCCGCGCACCCCCCGGACCCCGGCCGAGTACGCGGCCCGCGAGCGCTGGCTGCGCCGGGCCGCGATGGCCGCCCACTGGCGTGGCGACCTGACCGCCCGTCAACTCAGCGATGTGCTGGCGGGCCGGTCCGGCTGGGATCCCCGGCGGCATCCGGCCGAGCAGGAGGTGGTCCTCGCCCGGGTGGTGCGTGACAACCGCCTGGCCGCCTATCGATCGGCCGCCGAGCGGGAGCAGGACCTGTGGCGGGCGGCGGAACTGGCCACCGAGGCGGCCCGCGCCCTCTCCGCCGAGGCATACGCGGCCGCTGAGCGACTCCGACCGAACCGGCTGCCCGTCTCCGGTCGGGTCACCGCCGGCCGGCGCGACCTTGTCCCGCGCTGGCGTCCGGCTCGGCTTGGCTGAAATTCCGTGAGCTGGGTCACATGGGCCGGAAATTCGGTCACTGTTCGTAGGCGAGGCGATTACCGCAGCAATCTCCGTCGAGATTTCCACCAGCCGTCCGGTTGTTCCCTGAAGGTGCCCGGAATGCCGTCGGTCCCATTGAGCGACGCCAGTTCTCCGATACCCGAAAATTGCCGCCACGGATCATGTTTAAGCAGGTCAGGGTGGGTTGGCTTCGAGGTGACCGGCCAGTAGTGTCAGCGCGTCCGGTGCGGTAACCGATCGCAGGAAGCGACGCCGTACCGACCCGCTCAATCGTGAACCTCACGAACCGGGGACCCACTGCACCACTGGGGTGAATCCGCGAGTCTCGGCCCGCGGTAGGGCGTCTTCCCGCCCGAATCCGTCAGCTAACCCGGTCGGCGGTGACGGAAGGAGTACCAACCCTCGTGCAGTCCGATGTGATCCCCCTGTTCCCCCGCCTCCACGGCACCGCGGTGCCCGTGCTCGCTGGCCCGACCGCCGCGAGCTGACCCCGGTCATCGCCACCGCCCGGGTCTCCGGGCGTACCCCTCGAACGGCCTCGTCCCGCTCACCCGGGCGGTCGTCGGCGCGCTGATGCCGACCCGACCGCCGGAGCCGGTGTGCCGTTCTCCCCTCAGCCCGTGGAGGAACCGTGAAGCACACCCTTTCCCGCCGGCTCCGCCGGCTGGTCAGCGAACGCACCTATCAGCTCGTTGCCGGATCCGCCGTGGCCCTCGTCCTGGCCACCGGCACCGGAGCCGCCCTCGCCGGCACCGGGAACACCCCGGCACCCACGCAGGCCACGACCGCCGCCGCCGAACTGCGCAGTGACACGGTGGTCGCGCCGAGTCAGGCGGAGGTCGCGCCGACGACCGCCGCGCCGAGCAGCGCGGCACCCAGCAGCGCCGCGCCGGCCAGTGCCGCGCCGGCCAGCGCCGCCGCCTCGCCGTCACCGAAGGCCACCGCGGACCCGGACCTGGCCAGCAAGAAGGCGGCACCGAAGCCGCCGGCCTCAGAGGTTCTGGAGTACGACCACCAGGCCCAGATCAACGGCTACTACTGCGGTCCCGCCGCAGTGCGTAACGCGCTGAGCGCCGCCGGTGTCGCGCGCAGTCAGGACGCCCTGGCCAGCCAGCTCGGCACCACGTTCGCCGGCACCAACTCGGCCGAGGACACCACCCGCGTCCTCAACGCCGTCGTCAAGGGCGACCCGTACGAGACCACGATGATCCGTGGCGGTGCGGCCACCCCGGCCCAGATGGACCAACTCCAGGCGGACGTCGTCGCCGCCATCACCGACGGGCGAGGCGTCGTGGTGAACGTCGCCGGTTCCGTCACCGACACCGACGGCCGCTGGCACTCGTTCCCCGGCGGCCACTACATCGCCGTGGTCGGCTACAAGGACTCCGGGCGGCTGGTGAGGATCGCCGACTCGGCGGACGCCTCGTACCCGTCGTACTGGCTCAGCACCATCGATCTGGCCAACTGGGCCGCCACCCGCGGCTACTCGGCCTGATCATCGTCCCGCTGCACCCGGAAGCCCTCGGCCCGTTGGCCGAGGGCTTCCGTTTCGGGTACGTCATGCTGGTTGTCGGGTCGACGTAGCTCGGGGTTCGTCAGGCGTGCGTGCGGTGCTGCTTCGCCAGGCCGACGAAGCTCGCCCAGGCGGCCGGTGTGAAGGCCAGTGTGGCGGCGTCGCGGTTCTTTGTGTCGCGGACCAGCACGATGCCGGGCAGGTTGTCGGCGACCTCCACGCAGTCGTTGCCGCTGGACCCGCTGCGGGTCGACTTGCGCCAGGTCGCGCCGTTCAGATCCATGGCTTCACAACATCCTTCATGCGCTCGATCGACTGGCGGCCGGACAGTGCCTCGTTGCGCACCGTCTCCCACTTCGACAGCAGGACACTCAGGTCGTCGTCCTTGTCGACCAGGACGCCGCCGAGTTGGGTGTCCAGATTACCCACCCAGCCGCCGTCCGCGCCCCTCGCCAGGATGAAGGGGCCGGTCAGTCCATCGTGCATGGCGACGCCGGTGGGCACCAGGTGCACGCTGATGTTGGGCCGGGTGGCCAGCGCCATGAGGTGGTGCACCTGCTCGACCAGCACGTCCTTCAGCTCCTCGTCGACCCGCCGCAGCACCACCTCGTCGATCACCGCGATGAGCTGGGGCGGGTCGTCCTGTTCCAGCACCGTCTGCCGGGCCATCCGGTTGGCCAGCCGCCGCTCCACCCCGGCCTCGGTCAGCGCGGCGTCGGTCCGGATCACCGCGCGGGCGTAGCGCTCGGTCTGGAGCAGGCCCGGCACCAGCGTCGGCTGGTAACAGCGGAGCTGCCGGGCGTTCCGCTCCGCCTCCAGGTAGGGCAGGAACCACGCGGGTTGGCGCAGCACCTCGGCGGTCCGCAGCAACTCCTCGAACATGCCCCCCGTCTCCAGGACCTCGTCCGCCCGCTTGGCGTACGGCCGATCGAGCGGGCGGGTACCCACCTCCACAGCGGACACCAGGGACGCCGAATAGTTCGTCCGCCTACCGAATTCCTCCTGGTTCATCCCTGCGGCAGTACGTAGCCGGCGAAGCTGCGTACGGATCAACTCATGCAGGTCGGAAGGCTGCTCGCGTTCCATGTCCCCTCCACCGGGTCTGTCAAGATCGCCAAGAGGCCGCCCAGCGCTGGATCGGGGCACCCGGACCCCACCGTGGCCAGCGTCGATGCCTTCCGACCGTAGTGCCGTCCTCACCAGACTGTCACGCAACGGGGCCGCTCCCATCCACAGGGGACGGGGCGGTTCTGTCCCGGGGCCGCCCGTGCGCCTTCCCCCGCGTCCGGGCGGACCCTCCGATCGCTGACTGGGAGGTTGATATGCGTACCCGGGTTGCCTGGTATTTGTGCCCGACGACGCTGCTGCCGGTGTACTCGCCGGGGCGGCGGTCGCTGCCGGAGCACTCGCCAGGGCGGCAGGATCAGCACGAGACGGATCTGCCGCAGCGGCGGCGGGGCACGCACCTGCCGGAGTGGATGCGGGAGCCGACCCGGCCGTTGCCGATGCCGCGTCCGGGGCGTCCCGGCTGGCTCACCCCCGGGCAGCAGTGGCGGGCCAACGGAGGCCAGTGGTGACCGTGGGCCGGTCGGGTGCGATCACCAGCCGACTGTTCGCCCCCGAGCGGGGTCCACGGCCCCAGCGTCCGTACGCCTCTGGCGGCGAGGTGCCGCACACCCCGTTACGGCCGATGTGGTGCTGCCGCGCCGACGGGCAACCCTGGCCCTGCGGGCAGGCCCGGCTGCTGCTGCGCGTCGAGTACGACGGCAACCTGCCCGGCCTGTCCATCTACCTCGCCGGTCTGATGTACGACGCCATGCGCGACCTCTACCACCTCAACCCCCACGACACCCCCGAACCCACCACCCTCTTCACCCGCTTCATCGCCTGGACCCGCCGCCCCGCCTAGCAACCCCGCTGCCACCCCGATCGCCAGGGTTCAAGCGGCGGACAGGGCCTGTCCAAGATCTCGGCGAGCGCGGCGTACGCGCCGGACGAGATCCTGCGGGTCGTCGCGGATCCTGCGCGCCAGGTGAAGCAGAGCAAGTGCGCCGTTCCGGCAGGGTCTGTCGCGTTCAAGATCCGGGCAACTTCCCTGTTGCTGCTGCTTCGAGTCCGGCTGAGGCAGCAGTAACCCTGAAGTTGCCCGGATCTTGGCGCGGCGGCGCGGGGGTGACGCGGCGGTGGGCGTGGCGGCGACCCGACGGTGGGTGCGGTGAGGGTGGGAACGGCGGGTGGGGCGATGCGACGATCAGGGGTGAGATCGACCTCGACGTCTGATGCGGGGGAACCATGGGGGAGCAGGAGCCGTACGCGGGGCTGGCCACCACGTTCGACACGGCCGCCGAGCTGTACGAGCAGGCCCGACCGGGCTATCCGGAGCCGTTGTTCGACGACCTGGCCGCGACGACGGGCCTGGTGACCGGGCCGGCCAGGGTGCTGGAGATCGGCACGGGCACCGGCCAGGCCACCCGCGGTCTGCTGGCGCGCGGCTGGCAGGTGGTCACCCTGGAACCGGGACGGGAACTGGCCTCGGTGGCGCGCCGCGTACTCGCCGGCCGCGGCGACGTGCGCGTCGTGGAGTCGCCCTTCGAGCGGTGGGAAGCTGACGAAAGCGTGCCGTTCGATCTCGTCTTCGCCGCGACCTCGTGGCACTGGCTGGACCCGGCTGTCGCCTACCGTCGGGCCGCGGAACTGCTGCGTCCCGGCGGGCACCTGGCGATCGTCGCCACCGAGCACGTGTCACCACCGGACGGCGACGACTTCTTCCGGCAGGTCGAGCGGATCTACGACGAGGTCGGCATGGGCGACGGGCAGGGCGGCCCGCAGCCACCCGAAGCGATCGCGGCCCCCGATGTGGCGGCGATGGTGGGAGGCGGGTTCTTCGCCAGTCCAACCGTGCACCGTTACGTCTGGAGCCGCGACTACAACGCCGAGGAGTACCTCGCCGTGCTGTCCACGTACTCCAATCACATCGCCGCCGCACCCTGGCAGCGGCGGACCCTCTTCGCCGGGATCCGGCAGCTTATCGCCGCTCGTCCGGGCGGGACGGTACGCAAGCACTACCTGAACACCCTCCAGATCGCCGTACGCCTCAATTGACCTACCCGCCAGCGCCCGCCGCTCTGGCAGCATGGCGACGTGCTGATCTACAAGATCCTGCTGCCCGGCGAATGGGCCGAGTTCCGGGCCGCCGGCCGGTTCGACGGCTCACCGTTCGACCGGGACAGCGGCTACATCCACTGCTCGTCGCGATCCCAACTGGCCGCCACGGCGGCACGGGTCTTCGGCGACCAGCCGCAGCTTGTCATCGTCGCGCTCGACGCGTCCCTGCTCGGTGGTGCGCTGCGGTGGGAGGACGCCCCGAATGGTGGGCCGTTCCCGCACGTCTACGCGGCACTGCCGGCAGCAGCGATTCGCGAGGTCCACGAGGTCGCGGGTGCGGCCCGGGTGGACGAACACGTTCCCGTGGACTGAACGCCGGTCGTTCTGGGTGCGTTTGTTGTCGCTGGAACGACAACAAACGCACCCGGAGCGGCGGGCGCGGGGCGGGTCGTGCACCCGCGCCCGCCGCCGGGTGGCTCGGCGTGGTGACGCTGCCGGGTCAGGGGATCAGCAGCGTTCCCACTTGAGGTTGAAGAGGGTGTCGACGTCGCCCTCGGTCGTCGTCATGGACATGCTGACGTTCGATCCGGCGGTGCCCGGGTCCACTCTCAACTCGGTGTTGACGTTGAGTACCCGCTGTTGCCCGCAGGGCGTGTAGACCAGCACGGGGGCGACGTCCGAGGTGCCCCAGAAGCCGTTGTAGGGGCCGGAGAAGGTAGCGTCGGTGCGGCTGGTCTCGGACGAGCCCTGCCAGTAGTAGGTCGTACGCTGGCGACCGGTCGCGCCGGTGGGGATCCGGGCCCGGCCCCGGTAGTCGGCGGCCGCTACGGCGATGGTCCAGCCGGCCGGCACGGTGACGAGCACACCGAGCTGACAGTTCTTCCGGCTGTCGGTGACATCGACGCCCCGGCCCGCGGTCGCGACGAAGTCGTAGTACCGGATCCGGAAGCCGGTGTTGTCGGGATGGGCCACCACCCGCGCGGTGCCGGGCGAGCAACCGGAGCCGTTGGCAGCCACCACCTCGACGGTGATCTCGCTGTCCGGTGCAGCGGTGGCAGCGGATGGAGCGGCGTGGGCCGGTGCGGACAGGGACAACGCGAGAACCGTGCCGAGTACGGCGAAGATCCCGGTTCTCGCGCCGACGAGGTTCTTTGTCATTCCGTTCCTCTCGGATGCAGTTGATGTTCACCGAATTCAACGCGTGTTTCTTCGCCGAACGGCCGTGAGGCGCTTCGCGTGCCGGCCCGTTGTGGGTGGCGGTGAGTAGCACTCGGTTGGCGTTCTGCGAGAGGATGCTAGCGATGGGAGACGAGGGTCGCAAGCATCAGTCTTCGTCTATGTGATCCAATGCTGGCCTTTGCTTGATCGGAACTGCCGGGCGCGGAGATCAACCTCTATAACTGTTGCTGCGTAAGGGGTATCTGCCCGATCAACTGGCGGTGCGGGCCCAGGTTTCGAGCGATCTCCACCCTGTGGGACGCGGTAAAGTCGCCGGACTAAGCCGAATAAGATTCGGCTCGACATCCGCTGTCGACAAATTGAAATTACATTGACAATCATCTATGTCTGTACGTAGCTTGTTCCGCATGTGGGTTCGTTTCCTGTACCGGAGGAGGATTCATGCGTAAACTGCTGACGCGGGGCGGCGTGGTGCTTGCGCTACTCGCTTCATCGTTGACCGTGGGGGCGTCGGCGTCCGCTAAGGGAGTCATGGATGATCCGCCCACCGACAAGGTCGTCATCGACCTTGTCGCGATGGCGGGCTCCGGGTGCCGGCCGGGCACTGCCGATGTAGCGGTCTCCCCGGACAACACCGCCTTCACCACCATCTACAGCGACTACCTGGTCCAGGCGGGGCCGGGCATCCCGGTCACCGACGGGCGGCGGAACTGCCAGCTCAACGTGCTGGTCCACGCCCCGGCCGGTTACACCTTCGCGATCGTCAAGGTGGACTACCGCGGGTACGGGCTGCTCAACCCGGGCGCCATCGCCTCGGCGCGGGCGAACTACTACTTCCAGGGCATGACGCAGAGCACCTTCAGCAACCACCCGATCCCCGCCCCGCTCGACGACAACTGGATGGTGACCGACGAGGTGCCGATCGCCTCCGTGGTCTGGCACCCCTGCGGCGAGCTGCGCAACCTCAACATCAACACCGAGCTGCGCCTGAGCCGGGGCCGGTCCACGGACACGAACTTCCTCACGATGGACTCGACCGACGGCAGCATCCAGACGATGTACCACCTCGCCTGGCAGCCCTGCCCGTGACCTGAAGGAGGGTGGCCGGCGTCGCCGGCCACCCTCACCGGTTGCCCGAGGGCTGGCGGACCGCGCCGCACCGGCTGGCGGACGCGCCGCACCCGTGATCTCAGGTGGCGGAGGGGGAGGGCGCGGCGACCGCGGTGCGTTGCGCCGGTGCGGTCCAGGCCGGGTCCAGTTCGCGTCGGGCAGCGGCCAGGAAGACCTCGGCGTACGAGTCAGCGGGGAAGTCGCCCAGGTAGCGGGTGCGGGTGGCCCAGCGCGCCTCGGCGAGCGGGTCGGTGTCGAGCAGCCCGGTCAGCACGTCGTCCAGGTCGGCCATGTCCCGGCGCAGCACGTAGCCGGCGGCGGCCAGCGGGAAGCGTTCGACGAACCGGTCGCCGTCGGTGCCCATGTCGGTCACCGCGTACGGCTTGCCCGAGTAGAGCCAGTCGGAGAGCACCCCGGAGACGTCGGAGACCAGCACGTCCGCGCGGTTGACGCAGTCGGTCAGGGTGAGCTTGCTCGCGGCGGCACCGTAGAGGTGCGCCCGGCCGGTGCGGGCCCGGTCGGCGGCGAGCAGGTCGTGCAGCCGCGCCAACTGCCGGGCCGAGGCCGGGTTCTGCGCGGTGTAGGGGTGGGCCCGCAGGATGACCGTGGCCCCCCGGTCCAACAGGCGTCGGAGCAGGGGCTCCGCCACCGGCAGCGAGCAGTAGTCGGCGTCGGCGTTGTGCCCGGTCCAGGTGGGGGTGTAGAGCACCGTCGGATTCGTCAGCCCCCGCGTCGGCCGCGAACGCACCTCGATCGCCTCGACCTGGGGACGGCCGACCACCACGAACTTCTCGGCGGGGATGTCGACCCCGGCCCGCGCGTACCGGTCGATGGCCGCCTCACCGGCGACGAAGATCCGGTCGAAGATCGCCGAGACCGGGTTGGCGCTGGGCGCCTTGTCGCTGTCACCGTGATGCAACTGCACGTGGGTGAGCTGGGTGAACCTGATGCAGTGACCGTTCTTCGCGCCGTGGTTGACGTAGAACGCCGCCCGCAGGCTCGGCACCAGCACCTCGTCCATGCTCCGGGTGGTGGGGCAGTAGACCACCGGGGCGGTGGTGGCCGCCGCGATGGTGGCCAGGAACTCCGGCTCCCGCACCATCACCACGAAGGGCCGGCCGATCCGTTCCAGGTACGGCAGCCACATGGTGACCTGGTACTCCGAGCCGGGCGGGGCGGAGAAGTGCAGGACGAACTCGGGCTGGTGCCGGCGCAGCGCCCGGGCCACCGCCGACCCGGTCGGGGACGGCCGGAACCGACGCCGGGCCAGGTCGAGGGCGACGGCCGCGGCGGCACCGCCCACCAGCAGCGTTGCCGCCAGGGCCAGGGCCGCGGGCAGCCCCGCCAGCGCGGCCAGGGCCAGCAGACCGAGCAGTACGGCCACAGCGTCGCCGAGCACCGCCGCGACCTGTGGCACCCAGGCGCGTACCGGAAGGTTGGCGGCGCGGATCTCCAGGTTTCCGGCCTGGCGCAGCGGACCGGTGAGCAGCACCAGGCCCAGCAGGACCAGGGCGGTCGCGGCCAGGGCCGGGTCGAAGCCGGCGTCGAGTTGGCGGGCGTAGCCGACCAGCACCCCGGCCGCGATCAGTGCCGTCTCGGCGACGTTGTCGGCACCGGGTCGCACCCGGCGCTCCCAGACCGTGGCGGCGAGCGCCACCACGGCCAGGCAGAGCCCCCAGGCGGTCGCTCCGGTGAGTGCGACCACCAGGAACGCCAGAACCGCCCCACCGGTGGCCAGGCCCCGTGCGGTCAACTTCCGGACCAGCTCACCACGCATCTCGGTGTCGCTTTCGCGGTCGTGTGGTCGGACGGGTCAGCCGACGGCGGCGGCGCTGGCCGCCCGGTCGGTCTGGGCGGGTACGGCGACGGCGACCGGTGCCTCACCCGGCGGCCGGCGGACGTCGATCACCTGGCCGGTGAGATCCGAGATCAGCACGTCCAGCGACGACTGGGCGACGGTCTCGGCGGCGAGCAGCGTGTGCTCCGGTTCCGCGCCGAACGCCTTCGTCCGCATCGGGGTGGCGGTCCGTTCCGGGTTGATGACGTTGACCCGTACGCCGAACTCCGCCCACTCGTCCGCGAGCGCCTGGGTCAGGTTGACCAGAGCGGCCTTGGTGGCCGAGTAGAGCGCGTAGTCGGCCCGCCCCCGGGTGTACGAGCTGGAGGTGTAGAGCAGCAGCTGGCCCTTGGTCTGCTGGAGGTAGGGCAGGGCCTGCCGGGCGACGGTGACCGGGCCGACGAAGTTGACCTGGAGCACCCGGTCGATGGTGTCCTGGTCCATCTCGGCCAGCGCGCCCTTCTCCAGGATCCCGGCGGTGACCACGACGTGGTCGATCCGGCCGGTGGCCTCGAAGGCGGTCCGCAGCGCCGCCTCGACGTCCTCGGGGCGCTCCACGTGGGTGCCGGTGCTGGAACGGCTGAACGGGAAGACCTGGGCACCGTAGCGGCGGGCCAGCTCGGTCAGGTCGTGACCGATGCCGTAGCTGCCGCCGAAGACGACGATGGTGCGGCCGGAGACCTCCTCGCTGTACGCGCGGTGGTCGGTCAGCCGCGGCACCTTGGCGGCGGCCAGCTGGAACAGCTTGTCGGCCAGGTGCACGTCGACCGGGTGGGTGACCTTGATGTTCTCGTCCGAGCCGTCGATCACCTTGATCGGGGTCTCCGGCAGGTAGCGCAGCACCACCCCGCAGTCGTCGGTGGCGGCGAAGTTGGGGTCGCCCTCGGCCCGGCGGTACGCCTCCCGGATGGTGCCGGAGCGGAACGCCTGCGGGGTCTGACCCCGGCGCAGCGTGGCGCGTACGGGGATGTCGGTGATGCACTCGTTCTCGTCGACCTGGATGATCGTGTCGGCCGACGGGATGGCCACGTCCACGGCCGAGTAGGTCCACAGCGCGTTCACGCACTCCCGGACGATCCGGCCGCTGAGCAGCGGGCGCACCGCGTCGTGGAAGAGGATGTTGCAGTCGCCCTCACCGACCGCGTCCAGCGCGACGCGGGTGGTGTCGTTGCGGGTGTCGCCGCCCTCGATGACCTTGGTGACCTTGCGGAAGCCGGCCTTGTCGACGATCTTCTGCGCCTCGGCGACGTGCCCGGTGGCCATCAGCACGATGATCTCGTCGATCTCCGGCGCGCCCTCGAAGACGGCCAGCGTGTGCTCGATGATCGGTTTACCGGCGATCTTGAGCAGCTGCTTGGGAATGCCCAGACCCAGCCGGGTGCCGGTGCCGCCGGCCAGCACCACCGCCACCGTCCGTGAGGGTCGCCACGGCGTCCGGTCCTCCGACGTGGTACCCGGATCGGTGGTCTGGTCCTGCGTCATTGCCGGTCCTCGCTCTCGGGGGTGCATGACTGTGGTGGGTAGGTGAACGGAAGGTTCCGCCGACGCGGCGACGGAGTGAACCATAACGCGCGGGCCGCGTCGTCCCAACGGGACAACGCGGCCCAAGATCTTGGGCACGCTCGGCGACGTCGCCGCTCGTTCACCCAGACTCTACTTGCCGTTCGTAAATGCCTCGTAAGCCGCCAGTACCTCGCGAGTCGGGCCGTCCATCCGGATCTCGCCGGATTCCAGCCAGATGGTGCGTTCGCAGGTGTCCCGTACGGAGGAGAGCTGGTGGCTGACCAGGAACACCGTGCCGGCGCTCTCGCGCAGTTCCCGCACCCGCCGCTCGCTGCGCTTGCGGAACGCCTTGTCGCCGGTGGCGAGGGCCTCGTCGATCAGCAGCACGTCGTGCTGCTTCGCGGCGGCGATGGAGAAGCGCAGCCGGGCCGACATGCCGGAGGAGTAGGTGCGCATCGGCAGTGAGGCGAAGTCACCCCGCTGGTTGATCCCGGAGAACTCGATGATCTCCGGGAGCTTGCGCCGTACGTCGGCCGGTGACATGCCCATGGCCAGGCAGCCGATCGTGACGTTGCGCTCGCCCGGCAGGTCGTTGAGCAGAGCGGCGTTCACGCCCAGCAGCGAAGGCTGCCCCTGGGTGTAGACGGCCCCCCGCTCCACCGGCAGCAGTCCGGCGATGGCCCGCAACAGGGTCGACTTGCCGGAGCCGTTGGTGCCGATCAGCCCGATGGCCTCGCCCCGGTACGCGGTGAACGAGACTCCGCGTACCGCGTGCACCTCCCGGACGTTCGGCGTGTTGGTGCGGGTGATCAACCGCTTGAAGGCGGCCACCGGGCTGGTGTTGCCGGCGGAGCCCCGGTACACCCGGTAGACGACGTGCGCGTCGTCCACCACCACGGTGGGGATCCGCTCCTCGATTCGGGGAAGGGTCACCGTCACATCATTGGACATTTCAAGGTTAACCACGGCCGTACTCCTGTTCGCCGCGCCAGAAGTAGAAGTAGCCGCCGAGCCCCGCGACGACCGCCCAACCGAGCGCGATCAGCCAGGTCAGCGGCAGCGAGTCGTTGAGCAGGTGGGTGTTCTCCAGCAGGGAGATGCGGGCCAGCTCGATGTAGACAAGCATCGGGTTGAACTGCACGATGCCCGTGGCCCAGCCGGGCAGGTTCTCGGCGAACAGGGTGACGCTGTAGAGCACGCCGGAGCCGTACATCCAGGCCCGCAGGATGAACGGCATGACCTGCTTCAGGTCGGTGGCCTTGGCGCCCAGCCGGGCCATCGCCATGGTCAACCCGGCGTTGAAGACCGTCTGGAGCAGCACCGCCGGCACCAGCATCAGCCACAACAGGGTGATCGGCTCACCGGTGGCAACCACGATGACCAACAGCACCACGATCGAGCCGAGCAGCTGCTGGAACTGGGTGGCGGTGATGGCCAGCGGCAGGCAGGCCCGGGGGAAGTGCAGAGCGCGGATCAGGCCGAGGTTGCCGCTGATCGCCTGGGTGCCCTGCTGCAGGCTGACCTGGGTGAAGTTGAAGATGAACACCCCGGTGGTCAGGTAGGCGATGAAGTTGTCCATGCCCCGGGTCTGTTCGAGCACCACACCGAAGATCAGGAAGTAGACCGCGGCGTTGCTCAGCGGGGTGAGCACCTGCCACAGCTGCCCGAGCCGGGCGTTGCTGAACGAGGCGGTCAGCTTGGCGTGGGCGTACGCGGAGATGAAGTGCCGGTAGCGCCACAGCTGGCCGCTGTAGGCGCCGATCGTGGGCCGCTCGCCGGCCACCCGCAGCCCGTGTCGGGCGGCCAGCTGAGCTGGGGTGAGGCCGGAGTCGGGGTCGGCCAGCAGGTTGGCCATGGGGATGGGCGCTCCGATCTGTCGTGCCGGCGTTATGTCGCGCGATGAGTGAATCTAGCGTGGGTCAGTGCGGGAGCGCCGCCCGCGGTCGCTGGCTGGACAGTAGTCCGAAATACGTCGGGACGCAACCGTAGCGTCGTTGCGCTACGCTGTGCCGGTGACAGTCGAGAAGAGTCCCAGGTGACGGCCGAGAAGAGGCGCGCGCCGGCCGGTGCGGCGGTGCTCCGGGGTGAGATCACCTCGGCCATCCGTCGGGCCCTCATGCAGGAACTCGCCGCGGTCGGATACGGCCGGCTCTCCATCGAGGCGGTGGCCCGCCGGGCCGGGGTCAGCAAGACCGCGATCTACCGCCGCTGGAACTCGAAGCTCGACCTGGTGCTGGACGTGGTCTCGGCCGTCGCGAGCCGGAAGCTGCCGATGCTGGACACCGGAACCCTCGACGGTGACGTCCGGCTGCTGCTGCTGGTCGTGAGCGGTGCGCTGGGTCACCCGGTGGCGTCGCAGATCATCCCCGACCTGCTCGCCGAGGCGGCGCGCAATCCGCAGATCGCCGGGACCCTGCAGAGCGCGCTGAAGGACTACCAGGACCGGATCGGCAAGATCGTTATCGGGCGGGCGGTGGAGCGTGGTGAGCTGCCCAGCGGTGCCGACCCGCGGACCGCGGCCGACCTGATCGTCGGGCCGATCTACTGGCGGATGGCAATCGCCCGGTTGCCGCTGGACCCAGCCGAACTGGACCGGATGGCGCGGGCTGCCGTGGCTGCCCTGCGGGTGGCCTGCGCCGTGCCGGAGGACGATCTGGCCTGAGCTGCGTGGCGTTCGCCACCGAATCGTGAACGCCGGCCGGACGCCCCGTGAACGGCTTTCTCATCTTCCGTGTCCAACGGACTAGTATCGCACCCCGAACTTGCGAACAGTCCGGCAACGGGAGGGGATCTTCTTCATGACTGGGCAGCGCCCGGCCTTCATACCGCCAGCCCGCCCGATCATCGGCGAAGCCGAGATCGAGGCGGCTGTCAGGGTGTTGCGCAGCGGCATGGTGGTACAGGGACCTGAGGTAGCCGCGTTCGAGCAGGAGTTCGGCGAACTCGTCGCCAACCGACACTGTGTCGCCGTCAACTCCGGCACCTCCGCCCTCCAGTTGACCCTGCTGGCGCTCGGCGTCGGCCCGGGCGACGAGGTCATCGTGCCATCGTTCTCCTTCGCGGCCAGCGCCAACGCGGTGCGGCTGGTCGGCGCCGAGCCGATCTTCGTGGACATCGAGCCGGGTAGCTTCTGTCTCGACCCGGAGGCGGTCGCCGCCGCGGTCACCACGCGGACCGTCGCCATCATGCCGGTCCACCTGTACGGCCACCCCGCCGCAATGGACCGGATCATGGCGGTCGCGCAGCGGCACAGCCTGGCCGTCGTCGAGGACGCCGCCCAGGCCCACGGTGCCAGCCTGCACGGCACCCCGGTCGGCGCGTTCGGCACCGCCGGTTGCTTCAGCTTCTACCCCACCAAGAACATGCACTCCCTGGAGGGAGGCATGATCAGCACCGCGGACGCCGGGCTCGCCCGCACCCTGCGGCTGCTGCGCAACCAGGGCATGGAGCAGCGGTACGCGAACGAGATCGTCGGGGCCAACATGCGGATGACCGACGTGGCCGCGGCCATCGGCCGGGTGCAGTTGACCCAGCTCGGCGAGTGGACCGAGCAACGCCGGGCCAACGCCAAGTACCTCGACTCGAACATCACCGGCATGGTCACCCCGCCGGTGGCGGACGCCGCCCGGCACGTGTACCACCAGTACACCGTCCGGGTCCGGGGCGACCGGGACGCCGCCCAGGCGAGCCTGCAGGAGTCGGGCATCGGCAACGCCGTCTACTACCCGACCCCGATCCACCGGCTCAAGCCGTACCTGGACAAGGACGGCCAGCCCGGCCCCTGGGAACTGCCCGAGACCGAGCGGGCCGCCGCCGAGGTGATCTCGCTGCCGGTGCACCCCTCGCTGAGCCCCGACGACCTTGAGCGGATCGTCGAAGCCGCCAACCTCGCCGGTGGTGCCCGGTGAGCGCGCGGCAGGGCGGCAAGCTGCGCGCCGGCCTGATCGGCCTCGGCGCGATGGGGCGCAACCACGCCCGCGTACTCTCCGGTCTGGACGGGGTCGAGCTGGTCGGGATCGTCGACCCGGCCGGTGACCAGAGCGGCCTGCTCCGGGCGCCGGTGCTGCCCGATCTCGGCGAGCTGCTGGCCCTGGGCATCGACTACGCGGTGGTCGCCTGCCCGACCGCGCTGCACGAGCAGGTCGGGCTGGAACTCGCCGCACACGGGGTGCCCGCGCTGATCGAAAAGCCGATCGCGCAGTCCGTCGAGGCCGCGACCCGCCTCGTCGAGGCGTTCGAAAGCCGTGGGCTGGTGGCCGGGGTCGGCCACATCGAGCGGTACAACCCCGCCCTGCAAAACCTGCGCATCCGCCTGGAAGCGGGCGAGCTGGGCGAGGTCTACCAGGTGGTGACCCGACGGCAGGGCCCGTTCCCGCACCGGATCGCCGATGTCGGCGTGGTGATGGACCTGGCCACCCACGACATCGACCTGACCAGCTGGGTGACCGGCCAGGAGTACGTCTCGGTGTCGGCCCGTACGGTCTCCCGCAGCGGCCGACTGCACGAGGACATGGTCGCGGTCGTCGGCCAGCTCTCCGACGGCACGATGGTCAACCACCTGGTCAACTGGCTCAGCCCGCTCAAGGAGCGGTCCACAGTCATCACCGGTGACCGGGGATGCTTCGTCGCCGACACGCTCACCGCCGACCTGACCTTCTACGCTAACGGCGCGATCGGCACCGAGTGGGAGGCGCTGCGGGCCTTCCGCGGCGTGGCCGAGGGCGACATGGTCCGCTACGCCATTCCGAAGCGCGAGCCGCTGCTTGTCGAACACGAGCGCTTCCGGGACGCGGTCGAGGGCAAGGAGAGCGACATCGTCACCCTCCGGCAAGGGTTGCGTACGGTGCGGGTCGCCGCGGGGCTGCTGGCGTCGGCCACCGACGGCACGGTGGTCGCGGTGGCGCCGGGCCACCACGAGGAGACCGCCGCCGCCCGCTAGCCGGTCCGACCGACGACACCGGGGCCGTTCCGCTGACGCGGAACGGCCCCGGAAACGGTTGGCCGGTACGTCAGCGCGTGGCCGCCGGTGGCTCCAGCACCAACCGGTCGAAGTCCTTGTGCGTGACGGACCAGTCCCACTCGCCGAGCACGTGCGAGGCCGCCGCCCGGCCCGCCTCGCGCCAGGTCTCCTCGGACGCGGTGACGTCCAGGATCCGCTGCGCCGCCTCCGCCGGAGTGGAGACCACCCAGTCACTGGGGAAGAGGGTGCGGGCACCGTGCGCCCGGCCGGCGAAGAACGGCCAGTCCCGTACCACCGGCACGGCACCACTGGCGGCACCCTCGACCAGTCCGCAGTGGAAGCTCTCCCGTACCGAGGTGCTGAGGATGACCCCGACATCGGTCAGGGCCCCCGGCACGTCCTCCGTCCGGCCGGTGCGTACCACGGCACCGGTGGGCTCCAGCTCGGCCAGGTCCGCGGCCAACTCCTCCGCGTACCTCGCCACCCCTGGGCCGAGCGAGGTGCGCAACTCGTCACCGATCAGCTTCAACCGGTACCGGTCGTCGCGGCGGCGCAACTCGCGGAGCACCTCCAACGCCCAGCGCGGGTCCTTCGCCACCGCACTGAGCCCGACCAGGCCGAGCATGAAGCGGGCCTCCGCCGACGGCTTCGGCAGGACGTACCGGTGCAGGTCCATGGCGTTGGCGATCACATGGGTCCGCGGACCCTGCGGCCCGCGAAGCCGGGGCACCGCCGCCAGCGCCAGATCGCGCAGGTGCTCGGAGACGAAAACGAGGTCGTCCACCCGGGACCAGTCGGTCAGGTGCGGCCACCAGGTGAACGCCTCGAAGCTGTGCAACCGGATGATCACCCGGGCCGACCCCGGATCGATCATGGTGAGCATCGCCGCGGCCAGGTTGCACCAGTCGACGAAGATGGTGTCCGCCCAGGCGACGTCGGCGCCCCAGGCCTCCTGGACCCTGCGGGCGTGCTCGGAGCTGCCGGTGAGCCGGTGCCGGGTCAGACGCATCCTCCCGTTGCCGAGCACCGGGCGGATCGACTCCTCCACCAGGTTCAACCGGCGGACCTCCACGCCGGGCGTCGCCTCGTAGCGATCGAGGATCGGCCCGATGAAGTTGTCGTTGATTCCGGTGAAGAAGAGCATCCGGTGTGGACGGTCGGCGGGTGGGAACTCCGCCGGCGTACGGCGGCCCTGCGGAGTGGCCAGGGCCTTGCCGACCTCGCTCTTCAGCAGCGGAGCGAGGAAACCCGCCGGATCCGCGGCCAGCGGCGAGGTGAGCCCGTCGAAGTGCAGGTTCCGGTGGAACATCAGGTCGAAGGCGCGTACCACGTGCTCCGCGGCCTGGCCCGTCCGGCGCTTCTTCAGGTGGCCTTCGGCCATCTGGAGCTGTCCCTTGACCACCGTCTTCAGGTGCTCGGGCAACTGGCCCTCTTTGAGCTCCGCCTCGACCATCGGGCTGAGCACCTGACCCTTCGCCGCGACGCTGCGCATCCGGCGCTGGGCGGCGAGCACCAGCCGGTTCGCGCTGTCCCGGTGCCCGGCCCGGCGCATGCTGCGGTTCACCCGCCGGGCGGCCACGCCCCGCAGGCGTTCCGGCACACCGGGAGCGGTCACCGCCTGATGCCAGAACCAACGCACCGGGGCGAGCTTCATGGCCCTCTTGCCGGTACTCAGGTCGAAAACCCGTTTCGCCAGGTCGATGGTCTGACTGCGGGTGGTGCTGGTCAGCGCCGTGGGCGAGGGACCGATGGTGCTCAGCCGGTGCCGGCGGTACCGCGCCGGGTCGGCCGACCGCCTCTGCACCGCCTGCAACGCCGGAGCGATGCCGTGGACCGCGTCGGCCCGCCGGTGCCGCTGCGCCAGCTGCCAGACCGTGTGCAGGGCCTTGACGTCCAGGGCGACCAGCACGTCGGCCCGCTTCGCGTGCCGACGGATCCACGGGTCACGCTGGGCGCGCAGCCACGGACGCCGGGCCGGGTTGGCCCGCTTGAGCATCCGGCCGAACCGCGGCCCCAACTGCGCTGCCGTGGGTAGCTGGTGCACCTCGGCCAGCTCGGTCACCGCCGGGATCTTCTCCACCGGGTCGAAGGTGGTGGCGATGCGTACGGTGACGCCCAGGGCCCGGAACTGCGTCAGCGCATCGGTGAGCACCGCCACCCGGGCGGGTACGGCGCCCAGCACTACCAGGACCTCGATCATGACCCACCTTCCCGGGCAAGAGCGGGAGCGTCGGCAGCGGCACCGGGCGCGGTGCCGGCCGGCCCGCCGACGCCCAGCACCAACTCGGTGACCTCCCGGACAGCAGGGATGAGCTGCTCCTCACGGGCGTACTGTCGCGCATCGACCCGCGCCTTGTCCCGTTCGGTCACGTCGACGTTGCGGGCCAGGTCGGCGGCCCGCCGGAAGGCATCGGCCAGCGCGTCCGGCTCAAGCCCGACCGCCCCGGTCCAGAGCGGGTACGTGGACAGCAGGGTGGACGCGTCGTGCTCCGCCTCGTGGGCCGAGACCACGGGAAGCCCGGTGGCCATGTACTCGTAGACCTTGCCGGAGGTCATGTACTTGCCGCCGGTCACCATCAGCACGACGACGTCCCAGCGGGAGTAGAAGTCCACCACCTCGGCCTTGGGCACCGATCCGCCGACCACCACCCCGTCGGCGGCGGCAGCCTTGAGCAACTCGGCGTGGCGGTTGTCGCCCCGCGCCCACCCGGAGCCGATGTGACCCCGCACCTCGAACGTGGCGTCGGTGAGCGCCGGGTCCGCCACGCGGGCCTTCCGCCACCCCTCCAGCACCGCTTCGAGCAGCGGCACCGGCAGATTCAGCGCCCCGAGGTAGCCGAAGGCCAGCGGCCGGTCGGCGGGGGCGGGAATCGACTCGGCCGGGATGCTGGCCGCGTCGTAGCCGTTGCGCACGATCCGCATTTTGTGGGCCAGCTCCGGATAGCGCTCCCGGTACCAGCGGGAGATCGGCTCGTTGACGTTCCAGATCGCCACGGCGTCAGTGAGCAGCTTCGTCTCCCACCGGCCGGAGACCGAATCCCGGGGGAACGCCTCCCCGCCGTTGATCACATCAACGGACCAGCCGTCCCGGAAGTCCACCACGTAGGGAACCCGGTGGGTCTCCCACAACTTCCAGGTGGCGGCCAGGTTCACGTACGGGACGCAGGTGGCCACCAGCAGCTCCGCAGGTCGCTCGCGGTGGAGCCGGAGCACTGCCTCCTCCAACGCGGGCCGCCAGCCGCCGAACACCGGCTCGGGGAAGACCTTCAGGTGCTGTTCGCGCAGCTCGGTCAGATAGTCGTTGTGGTCCAGCGCACGTCGTTCGGTGTACGCCCGGACGTCCGTCTCCAGGTCCTCCCGGAACAGCGGCAGCTTCACCACCCGGACGCGGGGATCCACCCCGGCGACCAGCGTGTGGTCGAGGCCGTAATCGCGCTCCCACGCCTCGTCCGCGATGGTGACGACGGTGACGTCCCAACCCGCGGCGGCGAACTGGTTGGCCGTCGCCCGCATCCGGTAGGTGGAGCTCTTGGCCGCCGGCGGGAAACCGATCGCGAGATAGATCATGTGCGGTCGGGATCCGGACCGGCGCGTCCGGGAACGTTTCCACGAGTCCCAGAGAGGTCGCCGCTTGATCATTTGTTCCGTTCCTGGGGAGGTGGGAAGATTCCGCGCGGGTACCCGGAGGGCCCCTCCTCGCTACCCGGTCGGATGGCGGCAGCCGCAGGACGTCTGCGGAGCGGGACCATGCCGGGAGGGACCTTTCGTCAGAGGCACGCCGTACCTCGTCGGTCGGCGGGACGCGGTTTCTGCTGGCGCCGGGCAGGGCCGTCGCGGACAGGGTGCTGACCCTACAATAACGCCGGCCCGAGCGTCCGTCGTCTCGGCCGCCGTCCGATCCGTCCGGTGGCCGGCCCGGTCGCCGTGGAAGGTTGCGCCCCAACATGACCACTCCCGACACCCGCGATCGCGAGCCCGCCCGCACCGAAAGCGCTGAGCCGGCGGAGAGCGACGCTTCGGCTCCGACGCCGCGCGTCGAGCCGGCGGAAAGCGACACGTCCGCCACCCCGCCGCCGCTCGCCGGGCCGGCGGCCGGCGTCGGACGCGGTACCGCCCGGCGTTGGCCGGTCGACGTGCTGGCCGCCCTGATGTTCCTCGCCGGCGCAGTCTGGGTCACCGGCCGAGGGTGGCTCGACCCCGACGGCCGGCTGCTCGGCAGCCGCCCCGACGACCAGGGCTTCAACGAGTGGATGCTGGCGTACGCGGCACACGCGGTCAGCCACCTGGAGAATCCGTTCTTCACCACGTTGCAGAACGCCCCGAACGGGGTCAACCTGGTGGCCAACGTCGGGCTGCAACTGCCCGGGCTGGTGCTCAGCCCGGTCACTCTGCTCTTCGGCGCGCCGGTCGCCTACCTGCTGTTCATCACGCTGAACCTGGCCGGTACCGGCTACGCCTGGTACCACGTCCTCTCCCGACACGTCGTCAACTCCCGGGCGGCGGCCTTCCTGGGCGGCCTGTTCTGCGCATTCGCTCCGGCGCTTGTCTCACACAGCAACGGCCATCCGCACATCACGGCGCAGTGGCTGGTGCCGTTCATCGTCTGGCGGCTGGTCGCGCTCTCCCGGGGCGGGCACGTGGTCCGCGACGGTCTGGTGCTGGGCGCGCTGGTGACCGCGCAGTTCTTCGTCAGCCTGGAGATCCTTTTCCTCACCGCGCTCGGCTGCCTGATGCTGGTCCTGGCGTACCTCGCCGTCCGGCCGCGGGATGCGGTGCGCCGCGGGCGGGCGCTGCTGCCGGGCCTGGCGATCACCGCCGTGCTGGTGGCGGCCGTGGCCGCGTACCCGCTCTGGATGTACTTCGCCGGCCCGCAACACCGCAGCGGCCATCCCGGCACCCCCGACATGTACGCCCTCAAGCTCGGCTCGTTCGCCCGGTTCGCCACCGAGTCCATCGCCGGCGGCCCGACCAGTGCCGTGGGCTGGGCGCCGAACACCACGGAACAGGCGAGTTTCTACGGCTGGCCGATGCTGTTGCTCGCTCTCGGCGCGTTGTGCTGGCTGCGGCGTGAGGCCGTCGCGCGGGTGCTCGGGGCGGTCGGACTGGTGTCGGCGCTGCTGTCGATCGGCACCACCTGGACCGTCGGCACCCGCCGTACCGACGTGCCCGCCCCGTTCGCGCTCGTGCAGCACCTACCGGCGTTCGACTCCGTGGTGGTGGCCCGATTCGCACTGATCACCACGGTCGCGCTCGGGGTACTGCTGGCGGTGGCCGCCGACCGGGTCGCCACCCGCCCGGGCCGGCCGTTCGGCCGGCTCGCCCGCGTAGCCGGTGCGGTGGCGGTGGTCGTCGCGCTGCTGCCGATCCTGCCGACGCCGCTGCCGGCCCGAGGCCGGCCTCCGGTGCCGGACTTCGTCACCAGCGGGGCATGGCGCGACCACGTGGCGGCCGGCCGCACTCTGGTGCCGGTGCCGGTCACCTCGATGACCTCGGTGTACTGGGGCTCGGCTGCGCTGACCGGCTTCGCCGTCCCGGAAGGCTACTTTCTCGGACCGGTCTCCGCGACCGACACCACCGGCCGCTGGGGAGTGGCGCCCCAGCCCACCGCGGCCCTGCTCACCGCCGTGTCGACGGGCAAGCGGGACACCACGGTCGGCCCCACGGAGATCACCCAGGCACGCGCCGACGCCCGCTACTGGAAGGCTGACGCGGTGGTGCTGCCCGACCGGGGCGCTCGCCGGCACGATGCGCTGAAGACAGTGCTCGACGCCCTGTACGGCCCGGGACAGCGGATCGACGACGTCTGGCTGTGGGACGTACGGCCGTTCACCCGATGAGCGCCGCGCCCCGGCCACCGGGTCAGGGCGACCACGGCCAGATCAGCAGCAGGTAGCCGCCGAAGTAGGTGGAGAAGGCGACCACCGCCACCAGCACGGTGGTCGCCCGCGCCCAGCCGGCCCGGGCCAGCGCCACGGCCGCCGGCAGCAGCAGCGGGAAGGCCGGCAGCAGGAACCGAGCCTTGGACTGGTAGTAGCCGGCCGTGCCCAGCGTGGTGACCACTAGCAGCCCGCTGTAGATCAGCAGTTGCCACGGCTGCCGGTTGAGCACACTCAGTACGAAGAGAACCAGTGCCAGCAGGGCCACCAGGCTCACCACGAACAGTTGCGGCGGGGCCGTCTGCGCCAGCGCCTCGCGGCCCCGGCTCACCGTGTAGACGCCGAAGTCGAAGGTGCTGCCCCAGCCGGCGGACTGGATGTGGAACCAGCCGTCCGGGCGCCCAACCTCGCTGCCCACCCAGGCCAGGTAGCCGAGCCAGCCGGCGGGAGCGAGCAGCGCGGCGACCCAGGGACGCCAGCCGTCCCGACGTCGGATGATCGCCACCAGCGCGGCCAGCCCCACCACCGGTATCAACGAGGACGCGGTCGGGCGGGTCAGGCCGGCGAAGAGGCAGAGCAGGCCGGCGGTGATCCAGTGGCCGCGCAGCAGGGCGTAGAGCGTCCAGGCGGCGAGGGCGGTGAACAGGGTTTCGCTGTACGCCATCGACTCGACGACGGCGTGCGGCACGGCCGCCCAGAGTGCGGCGAGCAGTACGCCGCTGCGCCGGTCGTGCAGGTACGCGCCGATCGCGAACAGCCCCCAGGCGGCGGCCAGGCCGGCCAGCCAGGCCACGATCAGCCCCGCGTCACGGGTGCTGAGCGGGGAGATCCGGTCCAGCGCGGCGGTCAGCCCGGGGTAGAGCGGGAAGAAGGCCATGTTGGACTGCGTCTTCTCGTACCCGTCGTAGCCGTGCTGGGCGATCGCGAGATACCAGACCCCGTCCGCCTTCGCCAGGGACTGGCCCGGTGAGACGCCGACGCGATCGGCCCAGACGGCGAGGACCACCACGCCGACCAGGCGGATCAGCGCGTAGGCGGCTAGCCCGGGCAGGGCGTACCGGGCGGCGTCCCGTAGTCGCCGGACCCGACCCGGCCGCGTCGGTGCGGCCACGGCCGCCGGTTGCTGCTGGCGCTCCGCCGTCACCACCCCCGATCAACCCCGATCCGGGCCGGGTGGCGCTCGCTCGCCGCGTCCGACCCTTTGATCAGCCGTGCCGCAGGGTTCAGCCGGGCCGCAGGGTGCGGTAGGGAGAGGTGCAATGGATGATCCCGTCCGTGCCGAAAGGGGATGATCCGACAGCTCCTTCGCCGGGTGGCCGGGCGGCCTGACACCCGAGCGAAAACTGCCATCGGTCGTCAAACAGCATGGAGGTTAGCAATCGGCGCGGTAGGTCACGGACCCCCGACCGCCACGGCGTTCCGGGCCGGAACCCTGCCGTACACTCGCTCGGGTCCACGGGCGGGCGGTACCGGCGACGACGGAAACGGGCAACGATGGGAACTGACGACCTCGGTGGGAGTGGCCTGGTGAACGCACCGGACGTGACAGTCGTTGTCGCCGTCTACAACACCATGCCGTACGTGACCACCTGCCTGGAATCGCTGGTCGGGCAGAGCATCGGTCTGGAGCGGCTGGAAGTGGTCGCCGTGGACGACGGTTCGACCGACGGCAGCGGTGAGGAACTGGACCGCTTCGCCAAGCGCTATCCCGGCACCGTCACCGTGCTGCACCAGCCCAACTCGGGTGGCCCGGCGGGGCCGAGCAACCGGGCCCTGGACGTGGCGCAGGGGCGGTACGTCTTCTTCATCGGCTCGGACGACTACCTCGGCCCGGAGGCGCTGGAACGGCTGGTGGACGCCGCCGACCGGTGGGGTTCGGACGTGGTGCTCGGCCGGATGGTCGGCACCAACAACCGCTACGTGCACCAGGCCATTTACGCCAGCACCGAGGAACAGGTCGACCTGTTCGACAGCGCGCTGCCCTGGTCGATGTCGAACACCAAGCTGTTCCGGCGGGATCTGATCGAGCGGCACGGGCTGCGGTTCCGCGAGGACATGCGGATGGGTAGCGACCAGCCCTTCACCCTGGAGGCGTGCGTACGGGCCGGGCGGATCTCGGTCCTCGCCGACTACGTCTACTACTACGCGGTCAAACGGGACAACGCGCAGAACATCACCTACGCGAGTCGGTTCGAGGAGCGGCTGCGCTGCGCCGAGGAACTGATCAATTTCGTGGCCGGGCTGATCGAGCCCGGTTCCCGGCGCGACGCCGTCCTGGTGCGGCACTTCAGCTGGGAGGTGGCCAAGCTGCTGCGGGCCGACTTCCTCGACCTCGACCCATCGGTTCAGGAGCGTAGCCACCAGCGGATCCGCTGGCTGGCCGAGAGCTTCCTGACCGACGCCATCCGGGACCAACTCGCCCCCGACGTACGCCTGCGCCTGATGGTCGCCCGGCACGGAAGCCTGGAGCAGCTACGCGGGTTGATCCGTCAGCAGAGCGAGAAGCTGCTGCCCGCGTTGACTGTCGACGGCGACCGCTGCTTCGCCGGCTACGTCGGCTTCCGCGACCCGGAACTGGGCTTCCCGGACGAGTGGTACGACGTCACCGACCGGGCCGCCAAATCGGCGGTCAAAACCACCGTGACCGACCTCGCCTGGGGACGCGACGCCGCAGGTGAGCTGACCCTCGTGATCACGGCACACAACGCCTGGGCACGCCTGGCCGACCTCACCGGCGACGCGGTGCGGGTCATCATCGGTGACCAGCCGGCCGCCGTCTCGCTGCGCCCGGACGGGGCCGGTACGCTGCTACGTGCGGAATTCCCGGTGAAGCAGCTACTCGCGGCGGGTGCCCAACGGTGGAAGGCCGGTGCCAAGCTCAGCGTGTTCGGCGGGCTCAGCACGGTGCCGCTGCGGGCGAAGGCTCAGCTCACCGCACCGCGCCAGGCGATGTGGCGCGGGCTCCGGTTGCACCGCGTCACCGCCAACACTGACCGCAAACTTCAGGTGCTCCTGACGCTCAAGCGCGTCCGGTACCGCCAGGTCGCCGCCACCCGTCTGGCCCGTCTGCGGCCCTCGAGAGGAAAGTAGTCCCATGAACATCTGCGTCGTCGCCCTCGGGAAGATCGGTCTGCCGCTGGCCGTGCAGTTCGCCTCGAAGGGACACCGGGTGGTCGGTGCCGACGTCTCCGAGCGGGTCGTCGAACTGGTCAACGACGGGGCCGTGCCGTTTCCGGGCGAGACGGACCTGGACGTCAAGCTCAAGGAGGTGGTGGCCGCCGGCCTGCTGTCGGCGACCACCGACACCACCGCCGCGGTGGCCGCCTCCGAGGCGGTCGTGGTTGTCGTGCCGCTCTTCGTCGACGCCGACGGCGTACCGGACTTCGGCTGGATGGACGACGCCACCCGGGCGATCGCCGCCGGTCTCAAGCCGGGCACCCTCGTCAGCTACGAGACCACCCTGCCGGTCGGCACCACCCGGGGCCGGTGGGCACCCATGCTGGAGGCGGGTTCCGGGCTCACCGCCGGTACGGACTTCCACCTGGTCTTCAGCCCGGAGCGGGTGCTCACCGGCCGGGTCTTCGCCGACCTGCGCCGGTACCCGAAGCTGGTCGGCGGCATCGACGAGGCGTCCGGTGAGCACGGGGTGCGCTTCTACGAGGCGGTGCTGGACTTCGACGAGCGGCCCGATCTGAACCGCCCGAACGGCGTCTGGGACCTGGGCTCGGCCGAGGCGTCTGAGCTGGCCAAGCTGGCCGAGACGACGTACCGGGACGTCAACATCGGCCTGGCGAACCAGTTCGCCAGGTTCGCCGACACGGTGGGCGTCGACGTCATCAAGGTGATCGAGGCGTGCAACACCCAGCCGTACAGCCACATCCACTCCCCGGGCATCGCGGTCGGCGGGCACTGCATCCCGGTCTACCCACGGATGTACCTGTGGAACGACCCGGCGGCCACCGTGGTGCGCTCGGCCCGGGAGGCCAACGTCGCCATGCCGGAGTACGCCGTCGACCTGCTGGCCGCCGCGTACGGCGACCTGACCGACGTCGGTGTGCTGGTGCTCGGCGCCGCCTACCGGGGCGGCGTGAAGGAGACCGCCTTTTCCGGTGTCTTCCCGACCGTGGAGGCGCTGCGTCGGCGGGGCGCGAAGCCGTACGTCAGCGACCCGATGTACACAAACGAGGAACTTGTGGCGCACGGCCTGCCGGGCTATCACGGTGAGCCGGTCAGCGCCGCCGTCATCCAGGCCGACCACGTCGAGTACCGGACGCTCGGCCCCGCCGATCTGCCCGGCGTGACGGTGCTGGTCGACGGACGACGGGTCACCGAAGCAGCCCGGTGGACGGGCGTCCGCCGGGTGGTCATCGGGGGCTGAACGAGCCGTCTCCCGGGGCCCGGCGGCTACCGCTCGGGCCCCGGTCGTAACCGGGTCAGTGATCCCGTCGGGGCGGGTTGTCCAGGTCCCGTGAGACGACCTCGCCCCGCTCGTCGACCCAGCCCTTGGGCCGGGCCGGGTTGCCCGCGACCAGTTGGTAGGGCGCCACGTCCCGGGTGACCACCGAACCGGCGGCGATCATCGCGTACTCACCGACCTCGATGCCGCAGACCAGGGTGGCGTTCGCGCCGATCGAGGCGCCCCGGCGCACCACCGTGGGAGTGATCTTCCAGTCCGGGTTCTGGGCGCGGGGACGGAAGTCATTGGTGAAGACCGCACACGGGCCGACGAAAACCTCGTCCTCCAGGAGCACCCCCTGGTAGACGGAGACATTGTTCTGGATCTTCACGAGGTCGCCGATCGTCACGCCCGCGTCGACATAGACGTTACGACCGATGACGCAGCCGGCACCGACCCGGGCCGACGATCGGATGTGGGCCAGATGCCACACCTTGGTCCCGTCGCCGACCGTGGCCCCCTGCTCGACGTCGGCGGTGGGATGGACGAAGACGGAGGGGGAGTTCTTGTCAGTCAACCTTCAGATCCCATCGGGTGTGCACGGTCTGGCGGAACTCGGCGCAGCATACCGGGCCGTGTGATGACCGGGCCTGCGCCCGACTCCGATTACGCTGCTTGGCGATCCGCTCGCAGCACCGGCCGAGCATGCGCCGCGAACGTGCCGAGCCGGACCCGCCCGTACGACGACAAGGACGCCCCGTGTCGATGACCGACCAGGCTGCCGCACCCTCGGCGGCGATCGACGAACCGACCGCTCCCGCGTCCGGCCGGTCGTGGCTCGTCGCGAGCCGGGTCGGGGCGGTCGTCGCCGGGCTGCCCGCGGCACTGACCGACGGCGCCGTCCTGGTGTTCGCGCTCTGGACGCTGCTGTACCACGCCGCGCTCCCGCTCGGCCTCGCCCCGTCGTGGACGTTCCGGGTCTGGTTGGCGGCCAGCCTGGCGTTGCTCCTGCTCATCGCGCTGACCCGATGGCGTCACCGACGCGTCGGCGCGCCGGACACCGCGGGCGGTGCGCCGGATGTGGCAGGCGCGGGTCCGGCCTCCGACGTCGAACCGGCGGCGGGACGCACCGGCCGGGCAGCGGTCGTCCGGCGCAGCTGGACGGCACTGGTACTGGTCTTCGGCACCGTCGCGGCGATCACCGCCGGGCTGGCCGGTACGCCGGCCGGCGCAGAACTGTCCTGGTGGGTGCCGGCCTCGGCCGGGATCGTGGCGGCCACGGGTCTGGTGCTGCTGACCCGGCGGACCTGGCGGACCTGGCGGGACACTGCGGCGACCCGGCCCCCGGCACCGACCGCCTGGCAGTCGGCGTACGCGTTGCTGGTCGCCGGTGGGGCCGCTGCCGCCTCCCTCTTCCTGGCCCGCAACACCCCGGACGACATTTACTACGTGGGTCGATCGGTCTGGGTCGCGGAACGCGACAACGTTCCGCTCAACGACTTCCTGTTCAGCGAGAACGTCCTGCCGGCGATGGCGTCCCAACCTCCGATCGCCAGCATCGAGGTGCTGGCCGGCGCGCTCGCCCGGTTCCTCGGCATCTCCGCCGCGTCGGCGACCTGGTACCTGCTGCTGCCGCTCCTGGCGGTGCTCGCCGTGCTGGCGCTCTGGCGGCTGGTGCAGCGCTGGGCGCCCCGACGTCCGGTGCTCGCCTTCACCGTGGCCATCGCCTTCCTCGCCCTGGTCTGCGGCCCGGACGCCGCTTTGGGCAACTTCCACCTGCCCCGGCTCTACCAGGGCAAGGGCATGTTCGTCTCGGCGGTCGTGCCGCTGATGTGGCTCTATCTCACCCGCTGGTTCGACGACCGGTCCCGGCAGGTGCTGCTGCTGATCGCCGCGCTGTCGATCACCGCGACCGGGCTCACCACCACGGCGGCGATCGTCCTGCCGCTGCTGGTGGGCGGGGCGGCCCTGATGATGCTGCTGGTGGGCCGCTGGAAGTCGGCGCTCGCCGTCGGCGCGGCCGCGCTTACCTATCCGATCGGAGCGGTGGTGATCAGCCAGCTGATCCTCGGGTCGGCCAACGAGGCCGCCGCCGACGTCAACTTCTACGACGCCGCGCACACCTACCGCCGGACATTCGAGATCGGCATCGTCGGCGTGATCGGCGGACTCGCGCTGTGGTGCGGCCCGCTGCTGGCCCGCCGCCGCAGCCCGGCGCTGCTGGCGGCCGGCGGTACGGTCACCCTGAGCGTGCTGCTGGTGCCCGGCGTACTGGAGTGGCTCAGTGCGCTCACCGGCATCTCCGTGGTGCTGTGGCGGGTGTCGTGGCTGTTCGCCCTGCCGGCGCTGATCGGTCTGCTGTGCACGGTCTGGCTGCCGACCCGGCTGCCTGCCGTACGGGCGCTGGCCGGTGTGGTGCTGGCCGCCGTGATGGTGGGCTCGTTCGCCGGCTACGCCGTGCCGATGTGGGACGAGCGCAGCGGGGTGCTGGTGCACGACAGGCCGACCTGGAAGATCCGCACGAAGCAGCTGGCCATCGCGAGGTTCGTCGTGGGCCTCGACCGACCGGACGGTCTGGTGCTGGCCCCGGAGAGCATCATGCGGGCCATCCCGTTGCTGACCACCGAGGCGCGGGTGGTTCTGCCGCGTGACTTCTTCCTGATCGAGTACGACATCAACTCGCAGTTCTCCCAGGACCGGTTGTTGCTGACCCGGTTCGCCAACGGTGGCCCGGCCGCCCAGCGGCCCTCCGCCGAGGAGGTGGGCGCCGCGCTGGAGCGGTTGGACGTGGGCACGATCTGCGTCTACAGCCAGAACCGGTACGCCCGGCAGACCGGTGAAGGGTTCGGCTACACCACGTTCGCCAGGCGGAAGGCCGATCCGCCCGTGCACCCGAACGCCGTCACCTGCCTGCGTCGTGGGTAGGCACCCGGACGTCACTGCGTCGATGTCTCGCGTTAAGGTCGCAGCTGCGCTGACGCCGGGACGTGGCGTTCGGCGCCGCCGGGGCTGCCGGCCGTCGATCGCGGTAGGGAGAGCCGTCCCTTGTTGAGCATGTTGACTGGGCGCGTCGGTGTGGCGGCGCGTGGGGCCCTGCTGGTGGGGGCGTACCTGCTCCTGCTCGTCGGCGGCGCGTTCGGCCAGGTCGCCGGGTTCGTGGTTGCCGCACTGGCGGCGGTGCTCGGCGAGGTCGCCGTGCAGCGGTGGTCGCCGGCCACCGCGACCCTGATGGAGAAGGCCGGCCTCGGCCTGGGCTACCGGCAGCTGGCCCGCGACGTGTCGGTCGTGCTGCTGGTCGTCGCCCAGGTGAGCCCGGCCGGCGGCGCATTGACCCTGCTGCTTCTGCTGCCCGCCCTGGTGTGGGTGATCGCCGTCTTCGCCGGGGCGTTCGAGCGCATCATCGACCGGCGCAGTCCCGGCGGTTCGATGGTGCGCAACATCGACCTGGGCCGGCTCGGTGGGCCGCCGCTGCCCCGGTGGGCCGCTGCCCTCAGCGGGGATCGGCTGCCCTGGGTGAACGTGTTGCTCGTGCCAGCGGCGGTGGCCGCGGCGCTGGCCGACACGGTGACACCCGTTCACCTGGCCGGCGTGATCGCCGTCGGGCTGGCCGCGGTGGTGGGCGCAACTGTCGCGTCGATCTGGCTGCGGGGCCGGGGCGCCGGGCACGGCGCCCGCCTGTCGGCGGTGCAGCGGTGGCTCGACAGCCACCGACCGGAGGTCGCGCTCTACTTCGCCGGCCCGGGTAAGGACGTCTACCAGGCGAACATGTGGCTCGCCCCGGTCGAGGCGCTGGACCGGCCGACGGTGGTCTTCCTGCGTAACCGGGAGGCCCTGGCGGAGCTGGCCGACACCCGGCTGCCGGTGGTCTGCGTCCCGCCCGGTGCGGATTTCATGAATCTCGGCAAGACAGGCGTCCGGGTGGCGTTGTATCCCGCCAACGCCGGGGAGAACATCCACATGCTGCGGGAGCCCGGGATGAAGCACGTCTTCGTCGGGCACGGCGACAGCGACAAGGCCGCCAGCGTCAACCCGTTCTGCAAGGTCTACGACGAGGTCTGGGTCGCCGGGCCGGCCGGCCGGGAACGCCTCGCCCGGGCCGGGACCGGCGTACGCGACGGGAACGTGGTGGAGATCGGTCGGCCGCAACTGGCCGGCCTGCGTACCACCGGTGGGTCTGCCGAACGTCCCTTCACCGTGCTCTACGCGCCCACCTGGGAGGGTTGGCTCGCCGACGACCCGTTCCACACCTCGGTGCTGCTGATGGGGGAGCAGCTCGTCGCCGAACTGCTGGCACTCCGGCCGGAGGTCCGACTGATCTACAAGCCGCACCCGCTGACCGGGAGCCGGTCGGGGCGGGTCCGGGCGGCGCACGAGCGGATCGTGCAGCGCATCCGGGCCGCCGGTGGCCTGATCGACGCGAGCACCCTGGACGGACCGGCGCACCGGGTCGTCACCGGGCGGGTGCCCGCGCTGTTCGACTGCTTCGACCAGACCGACCTGCTGGTCAGCGACGTGTCCAGCGTGGTGTCCGACTTCGTGCAGAGCCAACGGCCGTACGTGGTGACCAACCCCGCCGGGCTGCCCGAGGACGAGTTCCGTCGCACCTTCCCGACCGCTCGGGCGGCGTACCTGCTGGCCGCCGACTGCGGGGAACTGGGGAAGATCGTGGCGGTCACCCGGGCGGGCGACGACCCGATGACCGAGGCCCGCCGGGAGCTGAAGACCTACCTGCTCGGCCCGACCGACGCCGACCCGATGGACCGGTTCGCCGAGGAGGTCGGCCGGCTCTGCCGCTGACGCCGCAAGGTGCCCTGGTCCCGCGGCCTTGAGCCCGGGTTTTGTCCGGTACCGGCCCGGTCCGCCGCCCCGGCGGGCATGCTCGAAGGGCAGGCCGCCGGGCGAGGGGATGGGCATGGAGAGCTATCACGAGGACTGGACCGACAGCCAGCGCGCGCTCTACGACGAGTGCTACCGCGCCGGTGCCGACTGGGCCGACGATCCCGACACGCCATCGGAGGACGTGCAGCACGTGATCAACCTGGCGGAGGCCGACGACGACACCCTCGCCGACGCCGAGATCGACTTCGCGCCGTTGATCGACGCGGTCACCGAGGCCACCGGCGAGGTCGTCGCCACCGTGCCGGCCAGCCACGAGGACCCCGGATTCAAGGGCTTCGTGGACGGGGTGCGCGACGGCACCTCCGACGAAACCTTCGGCCTCTGACCGACTGAGCCGCCCGAGGCCCCCGGGCCTGTCCACCCGGCCGCTCGTCTGCCACCATCTAGCGCAGTTGAGCAGACCGAACGGGGAGGCCGGGTGCGCATCCTGCTGGTCGAGGACGACCGACGGGTGGCCGCCGCCCTGTCGTCGGCGCTGACCCGACGCGGGTACGAGGTGGAGCACGCCGCCACCGTCGCCGCCGCGCTCTCCGCTGCCCCCTGTGACCTGGTGCTGCTCGATCTCACCCTGCCCGACGGCGACGGGACCGACCTGTGCCGGCAGTTGCGACGGCGCAGCAACCAGCTCGGCATCATCGCGGTGACAGCGCGCGGTGAGGAGCGCGACCGGGTGCTCGGCCTTCGGCTCGGCGCGGACGACTACGTGGTCAAGCCCTTCTCGATGGTGGAACTCCAGGCTCGCATCGAGGCGGTGCTGCGGCGGGCCTCGCACGCGGCACCGGAACGCAACCTGATCGAGGTCGGGCCGGTCTACATCGACGTGGCGGCCCGCACCGTCGCGGTGGCCGGGCGGCCGGTGTCGCTGACCCGCAAGGAGTTCGACGTCCTGCTCTCCCTGGCCCGGCAACCCGGCGTCGCGGTGCCCCGCGACCGGATCCTGCTCGACGCCTGGGGCACCACCTTCACCGATCGGCACACTGTCGAGGTGCACGTCGGTTCGCTGCGCGGCAAGCTCGGCGACCCGCGTCTGGTGGAGACCGTCCGAGGCGTCGGTTACCGGCTCCGGGGCGAGTGAGGAGCCCAGGGTGCGACGGCGGCTTGTGATCAGCTATCTGCTGCTGATGGTGCTGGTGGTGGTGGCGCTGGGTACGCCGCTGGCGGTGACGCTGACCACTCGGGAGACCGACCGGGTACGCGCCGACCGGCTCGCCGACGCCACCCGCTTCGCGTCGCTGGCCGGGCCGGCGTTGCGCGACGGCGCGCCCGGTCCACTCGACCACGAGCTGGGCAGCTACGACGAGCTGTACGGCATCGGGGCGGCGGTGGTGGACCGGGACCGGCGGGAGGTGGTGGCCTCGGCGAGCTGGCGACCGGCCCCGGGTACCCGGGAGGCGTTGGACGTCGCGCTGTCCGGGCAGCAGGCGAGCGGGCCCGACTCGGTCTGGCCGTGGGTCGACGGGCCGATCGTGGTGGCGGTGCCGATCAACGACGGCGGCGAGGTGCTCGGCGCGGTGGTCACCGCCACCCCGGCCGACGGGGTCCGGCGTACCGTCGCCACCTGGTGGACGCTCGTCGCCGCGCTGGGTCTGCTCGCCGTGCTGGCCTGCGTGCTCACCGCGTTCGGGCTGGCCGGCTGGGTGCTGCGTCCGGTCACCGAGTTGGACGCGGTCACCCACGAGATCGCCGAGGGCGACCGCGGTGCCCGCGTGCAGCACCGGCTGGGGCCGCCCGAACTGCGCCGCCTGGCGAAGAGCTTCAACCACATGGCGGACGTCGTCTCCGACGTGATGGACCGGCAGCGTGCGTTCGTCGCGCACGCCAGCCACCAGCTCCGTAATCCGTTGACCGCGCTGCGGCTGCGGGTGGAGGAGTTGGGGCCGAGCGTCACCGACGAGCAGGGCCGCGTCGAACACCGGCTGGCGTTGGAGGAGACCGACCGGCTCGCCCTGCTGCTGGACGCGTTGCTCACCCTCGCCCGCGCGGAACGCCGCGAGAACCAGCGGGTCACCGTCGACGCGACGGCGGCGGCCGAGTCCCGGGTCGCGGCCTGGGAGCCGCTGGCCCGCCACCGGTCGGTCACCCTACGGCTGGCGGCCGGTCCCGGCCCGGTGTACGCCCGTACCGTGCCGACCGCCATCGACCAGGCCCTCGATGCCCTTATCGACAACGCGGTGAAGTTCAGCGGCGCGGGCGGCGAGGTGACGGTGACCGTCGCGGCCCGCGACGGTGGGACGACCCTTGAGGTACGCGACACCGGCCCGGGGATGACCCGCAGCCAACTCGGCCGGGCCACCGAACGGTTCTGGCGGGCGCCGGAGGTGCAGAACGTCGACGGCGCCGGGTTGGGCCTGACCATCGCCGCCGTGCTTGTCGACGCCTCCGACGGCCGGCTCACCATGCACCCGAACTCGCCGCGTGGCCTGGTCGCCGCGCTGTGGTTTCCGCAGCCGGCGGAGCCGGCCGAACCCGCCGGCCCGGATCCCGCGGCCGGCCCACTGGCAGCCACCGATCCGGCGTCGTCCGCACCAGCAGCGGCCTGAGCACGGCTGGTCCGGGGCAGCCGAGGTTTGCTCCGATCTGTAGTATGAGTGCTATCTTTCAGCGCACAGATCATACGGAGGTGGTGGTCCATGGTTGTCAGCGCCGGGGCGGAAACCCCGACCAGCACCGGGTCGCCGACCGACCGGGGCATCACCCTGGACGTGCACGACCTGCGGATGCGGTACGGCTCGACCGACGTGCTCACCGGTGTGTCGTTCCGCGCACGGCGCGGCGAGGTGCTGGCCCTGCTGGGCCCGAACGGCGCCGGCAAGACGACCACAATCGAGATCCTGGAAGGCTTCCGGATGCGCTCCGGCGGCCGGGTCGAGGTGCTGGGGACCGACCCGGCGCGCGGCGACGAGCGGTGGCGGTCCCGACTCGGCGTGGTGCTCCAGTCCTGGCGCGACCACGGCCGATGGCGGGTGCGGGAGCTGCTGACGCACCTCGGCTCCTACTACGCGCCCTACTCGACCGGGCGGATCAGCCGGCCATGGGACATTGACGAGCTGATCCAGGTGGTCGGGCTAGCCGAGCACGCGCACAAGAAGGTCGGTCAGCTCTCCGGTGGCCAACGACGCCGGGTGGACGTGGCGATCGGCATCGTCGGCCGGCCCGAGGTGCTCTTCCTCGACGAGCCGACCGCCGGGTTCGACCCGTCCGCCCGCCGCGAGTTCCACGACCTGGTGCACCGGCTCACCGACATCGACGACACCACCATCCTGCTCACCACCCATGACCTGGACGAGGCGGAGAAGCTGGCCGACCGGATCCTCATCCTGGCCGGTGGCCGCATCATCGCCAGCGGGTCCGCCGACGAGTTGTCCCGCCGCATCTCCGCCGACGCCGAGGTGCGCTGGAGCCAGGGCGGGACACGGTTCGTGCACGCCACCGCCGACGCGACCGGCTTCGTGCGGGAGCTGTTCGCCCAGCACGGCGAGGACATCGCCGACCTTGAGGTGCGCCGGGCCAGCCTGGAGGACACCTACATGACGTTGGTACGCGAGCACGAGTCCGGCCGCGCCGACGGCGCGACCCGTGCGTTCGAGGAGGTGGCTCGATGAGTCCACTGGTCGTGGCCGCCCGGGCCGGTCTGTCCCGGGGCCGGATCGAGCTGCGGCAGAGCTTCACCAACGCGGAGACCCTCTGGGGGTACCTCTTCCCGACGGTCGTCCTGCTGGTGGTGATGTTCTTCCTGCGGGGCGCCAAGGTGCCGGGCACCGAGTTTTCGCTCGGCGCGCAGACGCTGCCCAGCACGCTCGGCATGACCGTGGCGTTCGGCGGGCTGGTCAGCATGGCGTCGATCCTCACCGTGGAACGTGAGGACGGCACCCTGCTGCGGGCCAAGGCCACCCCAAACGGCATGTTCGGCTACCTGATCAGCAAGATCACCCTGGTCTCGGGGATGACGCTCGTCAGCGTCGCCCTGCTGCTCGTACCGGGCCTCTTCCTCTTCGACGTCCTCGCGCTGGACAGCATCGGCGCCTGGCTGACCCTGGCCTGGGTGATGCTGGTCGGCATGGTGGCGACCATGCCGGTCGGCGCGGTCTTCGGCTCGCTGCTGTCCAACCCCCGGAACATGGGGCTGATCATGCTGCCGATGATGGGACTCATCGCGACATCGGGCATCTTCTACCCGATCACCGCGATGCCCGGCTGGTTGCAGGCCGTCGCGCAGGTCTTCCCGATCTACTGGCTCGGTCTCGGCATGCGGTCGGCGTTGCTGCCCGAGGCCATGGCCGCCGTCGAGCTCGGCGATTCGTGGCGACACCTGGAGACCCTGCTGGTGCTCGGCGGCTGGGCGGTCGCCGGGCTGGTGCTGGCACCGGTGGTGCTGCGCCGGATGGCCCGCCGGGAGTCCGGGTCCAGCGTGGCGGCCCGCCGCGAGAAGGCCATGCAGCGGGTGACCTGAGGATGGGCCGTCGAGATGAGTGAGCACGTCCACAACCGCATCGCCATGCTCCGGGCCGAGCGGGGCATCTCCCGCCGTCAGCTGGCCGAGGCGTTGGGCGTCCACTACCAGACCATCGGCTACCTGGAACGCGGCGAGTTCAGCCCGAGCCTGCACCTGGCGCTGCGCATCGCCCGGCACTTCGAGGTGCCGGTGGAGGTGGTCTTCTCCACCGAACCGTTCCCCCGCCTCGGCGACCCCGCGCGCTCCGCCTGATCCGCCCCGGTCAGGGTTTGCTGGCCCGGTAGTAGTCAACGGCGCCGGGGTGCAGGGGCAGCGGTGAGGTGGCGATGGCCGAGCGGGGACTCATCCGGCCGGCCGCCGGGTGCGCCTCGGCCAGTTCGGAGCGGCGCTCCATCAGCAGCCGGGTCACCTCGCGTACCAGCGACTCCGGCAGGTTGGCCCGCACCACCAGGTAGTTCGGGTTGGCCACGGTGGTGACCGGATCGACGCCGTACACCGAGCGGGGAATGTCCCGCGGCACGTACACCTCGGGGTTGCCCCGGCGCAGCCGTGCGGTCCACTCGCCGAGGTCGACGATGCGGGTGGGGGTGTCCTGGGCGAACTGGGCGACCGCGCGTACCGGCAGCCCGCCGGAGAAGAAGAAGGCGTCGATCCGGCCGGCGCGCAGCGCGGCCACCGAATCGTCCAGGCCGAGCCGTTCCTGCCGTACCTGTGCGTCGTCGAGGCCGGCGGCGGTCAACAGCCGATCCACCGTGATCTTGGTCCCCGAGCCGGCCGCGCCCACCGAGACCCGCCGGCCGCGCAGGTCGGTCAGGGTCCGCACCGGGCTGTCGGCGGTGGTGACCAGGTGCAGCAGGTCGTCGTAGACCCGGGCGACCGCCACCACCGGCGGGTCCGGACCCGGGTCGGCCTGCAACACGTCGGCCTGGGTGAAGCCGAGTTCGGCCGCACCGGCGTTGAGCAGTTCCACGTTCTCCGCGGAGGCCGCGGTGACCAGCACCTCCGCCCGCACCTGCGGCAGTTCCCGGTTGAGGATGGCCGCCAGCGACGAGCCGAAGGCGTGGTAGACGGCGGTGGGGCTGCCGGTGGCGATCCGGATGACCACCGGCTCACCCGGGTCGTCGCGGCAGCCGCCGAGGCCGGGCAGAGCCAGCAGCAGGGTCAACGCCACCGCCACGCGGGCGCCGCGCCACCGGGCTCGGGCGGGATACCGGGTACGGGTCACGGGCAGCACTGTGCGCCGCCGGACCCCGATGACGCAACCCCGGGGAGGGCGGAGCAGGTGCGGCCGTCGGTCGGCCGCCGGTCAGGCCACCGGCCGCTGCACCGCCTCCTCCGCCGCGTACCGCAGGATCCGGTCCCGATCCCGACCGTGCGCCACACTGACCAGGAAGCAGCCGGTGCTCGGACGCAGCAGCGCCGGCACGTCCAGCAGGGCGGCGCCGCGTACCAGCACCGCGCCGAGTTCCCGGTCGGTGATCCGCACCCCGAGGATGTGCCGCCGGACATGCCGGCCACCGGCCAGCAGCGCGGCCCGCCAGGCGGCGGCGGCCAACCGGGTGCGCCACAGCCGTCGCGCCGTCGAGGCGCCCGGCACCGGACCACCGAGCAGCTCCCGCCGGCCACGCCGCCAGCCGTTCTCCACGATCGCCGCGTACGTCGGCCGGTGCTCCCGCCCGACGTGCAGCCGGTGCAGCTCGTACCGGCGGCGCAGCCCACCGACCGCCACTTCGTGCCGGACCGGGATGTCGAGACGGTCGAGCAGCTGCCGGGTCCGCCGCGCCGCCTCCTCCCGGTTGAACTCGATAGTCGTCGGCCGGACGGGTTGCTGCCCGACGTGCCGGTGCCCGGGGGTCGCCGGCGGCGGCATGCAGCGCAGCAGGCAGGCCGTCTCGAAGGCGTCGGCAAGCGTCGTCCAGTCCAGCGGTGGCGGTGCCGACGGGGGCCGGGCCGACGGCGGTGTGGTGGACGCCGGCAGGGCCGATGACGGACGGGAACGGTCGAGCAGGATCGGTTCAGCAACCACCGGAGGGCCTCCTCGTCGCGTCGGGGTTCTCTTACGGTGACCCGCGACACCGACCGGTGGTACCGATCCGGTCCAGCCTTGAGGAAATCTTGCGTCTGGTTACAGCTCCGAAACGATCACGTCGACCTGACGTGGCCGGCCGGGCCCGGTGGCCTGCTCGCACACCGTGTACTTCAGGTCCCGCAGCGTCGTCACCAGCGCTGCCGCCGAACGCGGTCGGGCTCCGGCGAGCAGCAGGTCCCGGACCAACCGTCCCTTGGTGGCCTTGTTGAAGTGGCTGACCACCGAGCGCACCGGCACGCCGTCGACCTCCCGTTCATGCAGCACCCGCACGGTGAGGGTGCGCTCGGCCAGCTCGCCGCGCGGCGTCCAGGCCGCCGCGTACGCCCCGGAACGCAGATCCAGCACCGGGCCGCGACCGGCCGCCGCAGCCAGCGCGGCCCCCAGATCCTGCCGCCACAGCGCCGGCAGGGCGCCGACGCCGGGCAGCCGGGCACCGATCGGGCAGCGGTACGGCGGGATCCGGTCGGTCAGCCGTACCGCGCCCCACAGACCGGAACTGATCAGCACCTGCCGTCCGGCTGCCCGCTGCGCCGTCGCAGGGAGGCTGGCCAGGTCGAGGGCCTCGTAGAGCACGCCGGTGTAGATCCGGCCGGCGGGTGCGGTGGCGGCCTGCCGCAGCCGGGCATTGCGTCGCAACTCGCCGTGCTGCCTGGCACCGAGGCCGAGCGCGGTCAGCGCCGTCTCCGGAGGCCCGGCACTGAGGGCGATCAGGGCGGACAGCACCTCCTCCCGCCGTGGGTTCAGCTCCGGCAGGGAGAGGCGGTCCAGGTCCAGTCGGCGGCCCGAGCCGGCCTCGGCCTTGCCCTCCGAGGGCGGCAGCAGGATGAGCATGGGTGACTCTAACGCCACGGTCGCAGCGGCTCCGGCGGGTGGTACACCCGGAAGCCACCGATCTCGGCGAGCAGCGCCCCGCCGGCCCGGTCGCCGAGCAGTTCCCGCAGCCGCCGGTCCGCCGGGGCGTCGGCCGCCAGCACGTACCCGGGCCGCTGCGCCCGCGCCAGCCGCCACCAGTACGCCAGGTACCGGTTCTGCCCGGGGTGCAGCCTGCCGTCGACCACTGCGCAGACCACCTCCTCGTCGGTGTTGAAGATCAGCCGGTTGCAGGTCCAGTACTCGCCGTACACCTCACGCAGGCCGGCCGCGCGGACCGTGTCGGCCAGCTCCCGGGCCTGTCGTTCCTCGGTGCGTCCGGGAGCCGCGCCGGTGGTGGCGAAGAGCACGGTCACCACAAGCGAACCGGCGGCCAGCGCGGCCAGCACGGCGGTGGCCACCGCACCCGCCACCCGGCCCACCACGCCGGCGGTGCCCCGTCGGGCGGCGACCGCCGCCACCCACAACGGCCAGAGCACCGCCGGCAGCGACAGTTGCAGCACCGACAGGTAGCGGGCGTTGCCCAGCGAATCCGTCGCCGCCAGCGGACTGCGTACGTACGCCAGCAGGGTCAGCGCCGCGCCCGCGAGCAGCGCGAGGTGCACGACCGGGCCGACCCGCTCGCCGCGCCCGGTTCCTCGGCGGTACGCGAGCACGGCGAGCGTCGCCGCCGCCACCAGCAGCAGCGGGTAGAGCAGGCCGAACCACGCCTGCCACCGGGGACAACCGTCGACCGGGCAGAGCCCGGCGGCCAGCGGTACGCCCTCCAGCAGCCCGCCGCCGAGCCGTTGCGACCAGGGCGGCGCCGGCCCGTCCTCGCCGCTCACCCCACGCAGCACCGACAGGGAGTCCTGCCCGGGTGGAGCCACCAGGTTGTCCCGGATCATCGGGGCGAGCCCGGCGGCGAAGCCGACGACCAACAGCAGACCCGACCAGCCGAGCAGTTCCCGGCGCAGCGTCCACGCCAACGCCAGCCCGGCCACCGCCAGGTACGGCACGATCAGCCAGTCCGACCAGAGCGCCACCCCGGCGAGCAGCCCGAAGCCGCCCACGGCCAGCGCCCGGTGCCGTGCCGTGCCTCGGGCCAGCGCCACCACGATCAGCAGCATCGCCAGCACCGCCACCTTGACCTCCGGCCGCCCGCCGACGGCGGTCACCTGGTCCCGGACGACCCGCTCGGAGCCGAGCGCGAGCAACCCGACGACGACGGTGGCGAACCACGGCGAGCAGATCCGCCGGGTCAACCGGTGGATCAACCAGAGGAACAGCGCGTAGAGCGCGAGCACCGGCAACCGCAGCAGCGGCCAGCTCGGCCCGGTCACCGCGAGCAGCGGTGCGGCCAGGTACGACTCCAGGGTGCCCATGTACCGCTGGCCGTACAGGAAGATCGGCTGCTCGCGGCCCTGCGCGATGTGCAGCGCGGCCAGCCCGAAGGTCGCCTCGTCGCTGTTGGAGACGGGCACGGTGGTCAGCACCAGGACCAGCCGGTACCCGACTCCGAGCATCCCGAGCAGCAGAGCGACAAGCGCCGGCCGGTCGAGCCGTGGCCGCCACCGCCCGCGCTGTCGCCCTGGTTCCGCCCCTGCTCGTGGCACGACCTCGCCCCCGTCGCCGTCCCGACCGGAGTGTGTCACGACGGCGACGTCGGGCGTGGCGGTTCGGCTCAGCTCGCGTGGCCGAGGTGGCTGGTCTGTGGCAGGGTTGCTGGCGTGCCACCGACTCCCGCAGGCCAGCTGGCCATACCGAACCTGCACCGGGCCGCGCGGATCGAGGACGCCGTGCATGCGCTGGTGGAACGCCGGCTGCGGCGAACCGGCTGGCGGACCAACATCATCGCGTACACCGGCTACGGCGGTCCCGGCTGGGTACGGGTGATGTGCCGGGTGTTGCTGGGGCGGCCGGACACCCGCCAGCGCGGCCGGCTGGAGAAGGTCCGGGGCTGGCGCAGCTTCACCACCCTGCCGGCCAAGCACGTCACCGTGACCATCGAGACCGGCGGGGTGGTGCACGAGGCGCGGGCCGACCGGAGCGGCTTCGTCGACACGGTGGTCGAGGCGGGCCTGCCACCCGGTTGGGGTTCGGTGCGGCTGAGCATGCCCGACGCCGAGCCGGTCGAGGCCCCGGTGCGCATCCTCGACCCGGAGGTGCGCTTCGGCATCATCTCCGACATCGACGACACGGTCATGGTGACCGCCCTGCCCCGGCCGTTGCTCGCCGCGTGGAACACCTTCGTCCTGGACGAGCACGCCCGCGCCGCGGTGCCCGGCATGGCGGTGCTCTACGAGCGGCTGGTCACCGCCCACCCCGGCGCGCCGGTGTTCTACCTGTCCACCGGCGCGTGGAACGTCGCCCCGACGTTGACCCGGTTCCTGTCCCGGCACCTCTACCCGGCCGGGGCGCTGCTGCTCACCGACTGGGGGCCGACGCACGACCGCTGGTTCCGCAGCGGCCGGGAGCACAAGCGCGCCACCCTGGCCCGGCTGGCCAAGGAGTTCCCCGACGTGCGCTGGCTGCTCGTCGGTGACGACGGCCAGCACGACCAGGAGATCTACCGCGAGTTCGCCGCCGCTCACCCGGACAACGTCGCCGGGGTGGCGATCCGCCGGTTGTCGCCCGCCCAGGCGGTCCTCGCCGGCAGCCTGCCCGTCCCGCACGACCACCCCACCGAGGGGCCGGTGGGGCAGAAGTGGCTCTCCGCCCCCGACGGCGCCGGCCTGTGGACCCTGCTGCGCGACGCGGGCCTGGTCTGAGCTGAACCTTGTGTCGCCCGGACGGTCTGCCGACCGGGTCGGCGGGGGAGCGGGTCGGCAGGCGGGCGGAGCCGGTCACCCGGCCCAGCCCACCCACCGTCCGGCGGTGTCAGCCGCCGGGTGTGAGCGTGACCTCGCCGGTGCAACCGGCCAGAGTCCTCCGGTCTTCGAGCAGGTCGATGACCGCCTGCCGGTTGGCGATCCGCGCCTCGGACTGCGCGTCCGGGTTGCGGCGCTGGCCGTCGATGAAGGCGAGGTTGTTGCGGACCGCGCCGTCGAGGCCGGCGCAGTTCTCCGCCGCGCCACCGTTGAGCGCCGCGTTCGGATCCGCGTCGGGCACCTCGACCTCGCCGGTACAGCCCGCCGCCGCGCGCCGTTGCTCCAACTGGTCGATGACCGCCTGCCGGTTGGCGATCCGGGCCTCCGTCAACTCGTCGGGGAACACCAACTGGTCGGCGATGAACGCGAGATTGTTGCCCACGGCGGCGTCCAGTCCGTCGCAGTTCTCACTGGCCTGACTGGTCCCGGTGGCCACCGCGAAGGCCACCGCCAGGGTCACCCCGACCGCCGCGAACCCCGCGACCCTCCGCTGCCCCGGCGAGGGTTCGCCGCCCCGGTCCCGGGCCGTACCCCTGCTGCTCGCCATTGATCCTCCGCCTCGTCGTCCACCTGGAACCGGGAGTACGGGCGCGGGGGCGGGCGAAGTTCACCGTCCGGATGATCTACGTGCCGATCCGGCGGATTGTTCTATGCCCAGTAAGCGCGATGTCACTCAGACATGAACATGCCGGGTGACACCACGGCTTCGAGGACGCCTCGTGCCCGCCCTGAACGGGTAACCCGGCGCGGGCTACGGTATCCGGTCCAGATCTTGGACAGTTTCCGTTCGCGCCGAACGGAAACTGTCCAAGGTCTCGCATCCAAGGCCGCCCAGGCGACCGGTGCGAACGTCAGCACCGTCTACGCCCCGTCGCCCTCTTGCTGGTGGTCGCCGCAGCCGCCGCGCTACTGTTGCCGGAAGCGTTGACAAGCTTCTATAAGGGGACGAGGCGCCGGCGAGCCCGTTCGCCCCGGCGCGCTCGTGGCACTGGGCGAGCAGTGGGCGTGTCAGGCGGGGCGGAGCCAGAGGGCGCCCAGCGGCGGCACACGGAGCGCCACCGAGGCGGGCTGGCCGTGCCAGGGGACGTTCTCGGCGTGCACCGTGCCGAGGTTGCCCACCCCCGAGCCGCCGTAGTGGTGGGCGTCGGTGTTGAGCACCTCCGCCCAGGCGCCGGCGGCCGGCAACCCGATCCGGTAGTCCTCAAGCGGCAGCGCGGAGAAGTTGGCCACACAGACCAGGGTGGCCCCGTCGGGCGCGATCCGGACGAACGAGATGGTGTTGTTGGCGACGTCGTCACCGGCGAGCCAGCGGAAACCGGCGGGGGAGGTGTCCTGCGCCCACAGCGCCGGGGTGTCCCGGTACACCCGGTTCAGGTCGCCCACCAGGCGCTGCACGCCGGCCCGCGCCGGATCATGCAGCAGGTACCAGTCGAGTCCGCGTTCCTCGCTCCACTCCCGGTCGTCGGCCAGCTCGCAGCCCATGAACAACAACTGCTTGCCCGGGTGCGCCCACATGTACGCCAGCAGCGCGCGGACGTTCGCCAGCCGCTGCCAGGTGTCGCCGGGCATCTTGCTCGCCAGCGAGCCCTTGCCGTGCACCACCTCGTCATGGCTGATCGGCAGCGTGTAGTTCTCGCTCCAGGCGTACGCCAGGGAGAAGGTGAGCTGATGGTGGTGGTGCTGCCGGTAGATCGGGTCCTTCGAGGTGTAGAGCAGGGTGTCGTGCATCCAGCCCATGTTCCACTTGAACCCGAAACCGAGCCCGCCGTCGCTCGTCGCCCGGGTCACCCCCGGCCAGGCGGTGGACTCCTCGGCGATCATCAGCACCCCGGCGTGGTGCTTGTAGACCGTCGCGTTGACCTCCTGCATGAACGCGATGGCTTCCAGGTTCTCCCGGCCGCCGTGCACGTTCGGTGCCCACTGCCCGTCAGAGCGGGAGTAGTCCAGGTAGAGCATCGAGGCGACCGCGTCCACCCGCAGCCCGTCGACGTGGAACTCGTCCAGCCAGTACAGCGCGTTGGCGACCAGGAAGTTGCGCACCTCCCGGCGACCGAAGTCGAAGACGTAGGTGCCCCAGTCGGGATGCTCACCCCGGCGCGGATCGGGATGCTCGTAGAGCGGCGTGCCGTCGAAACGGGCCAGGGCCCACTCGTCCTTCGGGAAGTGCGCCGGCACCCAGTCCAGGATCACCCCGATCCCGGCGGCGTGCAGCCGGTCCACCAGGTACCGGAAGTCGTCGGGGTCGCCGAACCGGGCCGTCGGCGCGAAGTAGCCGGTCACCTGGTAGCCCCACGAGCCGCCGAACGGGTGCTCCATCACCGGCAGGAACTCCACGTGGGTGAAGCCCAGCTCCACCACGTACGCGACCAACTGCTCGGCCAGCTCCCGGTAACCCAGGCCGGGCCGCCACGAGCCCAGGTGCACCTCGTACACGCTCATCGGCTCCTGGTGCGGCTGCCGCCGCGACCGCCGGTCCAGCCACTGGGCGTCCGACCACTCGAACGTCGACAGGTGCACCACCGACGCGGTGGCCGGCGGCACCTCCGCGTACGCCGCGAGCGGGTCGGCCTTGTCCCGCCAGTACCCGTCCGCGCCCAGCACCCGGTACTTGTACCGGCTGCCGGCGGTGGCTCCGGGCACGAAGATCTCCCACACCCCGGTCGAGCCGAGCGAGCGCATCGGCCAGCCGTCATCCGGCGCCCAGCCGGTGAGGTCGCCGACCAGCCGCACGCCGCGGGCGTTCGGCGCCCACACCGCGAACGCCACCCCGCCGTCGAGCACCCGGGCACCGAGTGCCTCCCACAGCCGCTCGTGCCGGCCCTCACTGATTAGGTGCAGGTCCAACTCGCCGAGGGTCGGCGGGAAACGGTACGGGTCGTCGTTGCGCACCCCGTCGACGTCGAGCCGGTAGTCGAGCACCTCGCCAGGCACGTCGGCCTCGAAGACGCCGACGTCGTGCACCCGCTTCATCGGGTGCCGCTCCTCGCCGACCAGCACGCTCACGTCGCCCGCGCCCCGACGCAGGGTGCGGATAACCGTACGCCCGCCGGCCGGGTGCGCGCCGAGCACGGCGTGCGGGTCGTGGATCTCCCCGGAAATCAGCTGGTCCATCGGGTGTCGTCCTTCTGGGCGGGAGCGGTAGGTGCGGTGCCACCCGACAGGTCGGCGGGTACGTCCTGGACGGTCAGGGTGACCGGTTCGGTGCCGCCCTGACCCGGCGACCCGGCGTCCGCCGCCCCGCCGGCGGCCGGGCCGGTCGACGGCGACGCCGCAGCGACCGGGCGCAGGGTGAGCACGTGCGCGGGTTGCAGGTACGGGTCGAGCCGGACCGCGTTGCGCTGCCCCCAGTCGTAGCGGGCACCGGTCAGCTCGTCGTGCACCGTGAACCGGTCGTGCCAGTCCAGGCCCAGCGCCGGCATGTCCAGGGTGGTGTTGCCCCACTGCACGGTGTGCGAGTCGAACGAGCAGATCACCAGCACCGTGTTGCCGGTCTCCGGATCGCGCTTGGACCAGCACAGCAGGGCCGGGTTGTCGATGTCGTGGAAGACCAGGTTGCGCAGCCGGCGCAGGGCCGGGTTCTGCCGGCGTACCCGGTTGAGGGTGGCGATGAACGGTGCCAGCGAGCGGCCCCGCGCCTCGGCGCCGGCCCAGTCCCGGGGCCGCAGCTCGTACTTCTCGTTGTCGAGGTACTCCTCCGCCCCCGGGCGCGCCACGTGCTCGAACAGCTCGTAGCCGGCGTACATGCCCCAGGAGGGGGAGAGCAGCGCGGCCAGCACCGCACGGATCTTGAACATCGGCGGTCCGCCGTGCTGCAAGGAGGCGTGCAGGATGTCAGGCGTGTTGGGCCAGAAGTTCGGCCGCATGTAGTCGGCCGCCGCCACCAGCTCCGTGCAGTACTCGCGCATCTCGGCGGCCGAGGTCCGCCAGGTGAAGTACGTGTACGACTGGGTGAAGCCGACCTTGGCCAGCCCGTGCATCATCGCCGGCCGGGTGAACGCCTCGGCGAGGAAGAGCACGTCCGGGTCGACCCGCTTGACCTCCCAGATCAGCCAGTGCCAGAAGTCGACAGGCTTGGTGTGCGGATTGTCCACCCGGAAGATCTTCACGCCCTCGCCGACCCAGTGCCGCACCACCCGCAGCACCTCGGCGCGGATGCCCTCCGGATCGTTGTCGAAGTTCAGCGGGTTAATGTCCTGGTACTTCTTCGGCGGGTTCTCCGCGTACGCGATGCTGCCGTCGGCCCGGGTGGTGAACCACTCCGGGTGCTCGGTCACCCACGGGTGATCCGGGGCGCACTGCAACGCCAGGTCCATCGCCACCTCCAGGCCGTGATCGGCGGCGGCGGCGACGAAGTCGCGGAAATCCTCAGGCGTACCCAGATCGGGGTGGATGGCGTCGTGCCCGCCCTCGGCCGCGCCGATCGCCCACGGCGAACCCACGTCGTCCGGTCCGGCGAGCAGGCTGTTGTTCGGGCCCTTGCGGTTGACCCGACCGATCGGGTGGATCGGCGGCAGGTAGAGCACGTCGAAGCCCATCGCCGCGACACCCGGCAGCCGCTCGGTGGCGGTGGCGAAGGTGCCGGAACGGGCCGGCGCGTCGACGGTCGCCGGGACCGCCCCCTCGGAGCGGGGGAAGAACTCGTACCAGGCGGAGAAGAGGGCCCGCTCGCGGTCCACCCAGAGGCGGTACTCCTCGCCGGTGGTCACCAGCTCACGCACCGGGTGCTCCCAGAGCAGGTCGGCCAGCTCCAGCGCCGGACCGACCCGCTGCGGCAACTGCCGTTTGGCGTCACCCAGGGCCTGCGCGGCCTTCTTGAGACGGGCCCGCTCGGCCTTGGGCGCCAGCTTGGTGGCCGCGGTGAGCACGCGTACGCCCTCGGCCAGGTCGTTGGCCAGCTCAGCCGGCCCCTGGCCGGCGGCGATCTTCTTGGTGACCGCGTTGTGCCAGGTCAGGTAGGGGTCGCTGAACGCCTCCACGGTGAACATCCACTCGCCCACCGCGTCCGGCACGACGCTGGCGTGCCACCGGTCCTGGCCGGGTTCACCCGGACGCATCCGGGTGAACGGGCGGGCCACCCCGTCCGGGCCGAGCCACACCACGTTGCAGCCGAGCGCGTCGTGCCCCTCGCGGTAGGCACGCGCCGACACCGGCACCACCTCGCCGACCACCGCACGGGCCGGGTAGCGACCGCAGGAGACGACGGGGGAGACGTCTTCGATCGGGAACCGTCCGCTCACCGCCCCAACCTACTGCCCGAGATCCCCTCGCGCGCGGCTGACCGCGGTTGCCCCCGTCGTTGATCCACTGAACCCTGCACTTTCGGGGATGCTGCTGCCTCCACGCCGATCGACGCAGCACCATCCCCGTAGTTGCTCGTCGCCACGGCATCCTGGGTCGGTCGTCTTGCGTCCGACGTTCTGAGGGCGTATCCGGCTGCTGACACGTATCGTTCGTATTACGTGATACGCGGAGGCGCCATGAAGCTCAACAGCAAGGGGCAGGTCACCATCCCGGCCGCGCTGCGCGCCCGGTACGGCCTGCACGAGGGTGACGAGGTCGACGTGATCGAGGACGGCGGTGCGCTCCGAATCGTCAGGGTGAGCGGCGCGGAGAGTCGAGGGCAGCGCCTGGTGCGACACATGCGCGGGCGCGGTGGCACGAAGCAGACCGCCGGCATGTCCACCGACGACCTCATGGAGTTGCTGCGTGGGGACTGATCGACTCCGCGCCGTCGCCCACCGGCCCGTTGACTCGGCCACGACCCTTGTCGACACGAACGTGCTGCTCGACATCCTCGCCAACGACGCCCGGTGGGCGAACTGGTCCAGCGAGTCACTGGCCGAGGCGCGGGACAACGGGGCCCTGGTGATCAACCCCATTGTGTACGCCGAGGTGTCGGTCCGCTTCGAACGCATCGAGGACCTCGACGAGGCGCTGCCGGCCGGTGACTTCCTTCGGGAGGAACTCCCGTATGCGGCTGGTTTCCTCGCGGGTAAGGCGTACGCGAGTTACCGCGCGCAGGGCGGCACCAAGAGGTCGCCGATAGCCGACTTCTACATCGGGGCCCACGCGGCCGTGTGCGGATACCGTCTGCTCAGCCGCGACGGGGCCCGGTACCGGACGTACTTCCCGAAGCTAAAGTTGATCAGCCCGGCCGGTTGATCGCGCTACTTCAGCAGGGAGCGGTAGAGGTCTAGGGTGCGGGCGGCCACGGCGTCCCAGGAGAAGTGTTCGACGGCGCGGCGGCGGCCGGCCCGGCCCAGTGCGGCGGCCCGTTCCGGGTCGGCCAGCAGCTCGTTGAGGCGGGCGGCCAGCTCGGCTTCGAAACGCGCCGGATCGACGGGCGTGCCGTCGAGACCGGCCTGGTCGATGGGGACCAGCAGGCCGGTCTCGCCGTCGGCGACCACCTCGGGGATTCCGCCGGTGGCGGTGGCCACCACCGCCGTCTCGCAGGCCATCGCCTCCAGGTTGACGATGCCCATCGGCTCGTACACCGACGGGCAGACGAAGATGGTGGCGTGGGTGAGCACCTGGATCACCTCGGACTTGGGCAGCATCTCCGCCACCCAGACCACCCCGGAGCGGCTCGCCCGCAGCTCTGCGACCAGGCCCTCCACCTCGGCGGCGATCTCCGGCGTGTCGGGCGCGCCGGCCAGCAGCACCAGCTGGGTGTCCGCCGGCAGCTCGCGGACGGCCCGCAGCAGGTGTGGCAGGCCCTTCTGCCGGGTGATCCGCCCGACGTAGACCACGCTGGGCAGGGCCGGGTCGATGCCGAGTCGCGCCAACACGTCGGTGCCCGGATCCGGGGCGTACTGCGCGGTGTCGATGCCGTTGTAGATCACGTGCACCCGGTCCGGATCCACCGACGGGTACGCGGCCAGCACGTCCCGACGCATCCCCGCGCTGACCGCCACGATCGCGTCGGCCGCCTCGTACGCCGTGCGCTCACACCACGAGGAGAGCGCGTAGCCGCCGCCGAGCTGCTCGGCCTTCCACGGTCGCAGCGGTTCCAGGCTGTGCGCGGTCGCCACGTGCGGCACCCCGTACAGCAGCTTCGCGGTGTGCCCGGCCAGGTTCGCGTACCAGGTGTGGCTGTGCACCACGTCGGTGCCGGCACATCCGGCGGCCATCTCCAGATCCACGCCCATGGTGCGCAGCGCGGCGTTCGCGCCGGCCAGGGCCGCCGGTTCGGCGTACGCGCGAACCCCCGGCTCGGTACGCGCCGCGCCGAAGCAGTGCACCCGCACGTCGGTGAGCCGGCGCAGCTCCCGGGCCAGGTACTCGACGTGCACCCCGGCGCCGCCGTAGACCTCCGGCGGGTACTCCCGGGTCAGCAGGTCCACGCGCAGCCGTGCGGAGTCCGTCATGCCCGGCACCCTAGTGCAGAATCCGGCGTCGCACCCGGCCGCGGAACTGTCCCGTACGAGTGGTGAACCGGCACCGGTATGGATAGCGTCTGTTCATGGCTGCCAAGGTGCTCGCGATCGTCCTGGCCGGCGGAGAGGGCAAGCGCCTGATGCCGTTGACCACGGACCGGGCCAAGCCGGCCGTCCCGTTCGGCGGGATGTACCGCATGGTCGACTTCGTCCTCTCCAACCTGGCCAACGCCGGCTATCTGAAGATCGTCGTGTTGACCCAGTACAAATCCCACTCCCTCGACCGACACATCACCAAGACCTGGCGGATGTCGACGCTGCTCGGCAACTACGTCACGCCGGTGCCCGCGCAGCAGCGCCGTGGCCCCTGGTGGTTCGCCGGCTCGGCCGACGCGATCTACCAGAGCTTCAACCTGATCTACGACGAGCAGCCCGACTACGTGATCGTCTTCGGCGCCGACCACATCTACCGGATGGACCCCCGGCAGATGGTGGAAGACCACATCGCCTCGGGGGCCGGGGTGACAGTCGCCGGCATCCGGCAGCCGCTGTCGACGGCCGACCAGTTCGGTGTCATCGAGGTCGGCGAGGACGGTCGACGGATCCGGGCCTTCCGGGAGAAGCCCACCGACGCCGTCGGCCTGCCCGACGCGCCCGACGAGATCTACGCCTCGATGGGCAACTACGTCTTCACCACTCGGGCGCTCATCGACGCGGTCGAACACGACGCCGACGACAAGACCAGCAAGCACGACATGGGCGGCAGCATCATCCCGATGCTCGTCGAGCGCGGCGAGGCCAACGTCTACGACTTCCGCGACAACGAGGTGCCCGGCAGCACCGACCGGGACCGCGGCTACTGGCGCGACGTCGGGACGCTCGACTCGTTCTACGACGCCCACATGGATCTGATCAACGTCCACCCGGTGTTCAACCTCTACAACTTCGACTGGCCGATCTACACCGAGCAGCCGCCGTTCCCGCCGGCCAAGTTCGTGCACCAGTGGGGGGAGCGGGTCGGCCGGGCGGTCGCCTCGATGGTCTCGCCCGGCGCGGTGATTTCCGGCTCCCTGGTGGAGAACTCGATCGTCTCGCCCAAGGTGAAGGTCCACTCCTGGGCCCACGTGGACGGCTGCGTACTCATGGAAGGTGTCGAGATCGGCAGGCACGCGGTGGTCCGGCGGGCCATCCTCGACAAGAACGTCTACGTGCCCGAGGGCGCCGAGATCGGCGTGGACCTGGAACGGGACCGGCAGCGCTACACGGTCTCCGACAACGGCATCGTGGTCATCGGCAAAGGACAGAAGGTAGAACCGTGAGTGCTCATCCCCGTGCCGGCCAGCCCGCCGAGCCCGCCGACCTGGTCGACGTGCCACGGCTGGTGACCGCCTACTACGCCGAGCATCCCGACCCGGCCGACCCGGCGCAGCAGGTCTCCTTCGGCACCTCGGGGCACCGCGGGTCGAGCCTGCGTAACGCCTTCAACTCCGACCACATCCTCGCCGTCACCCAGGCGCTCTGCGACTACCGCCGGGAACAGGGCCTCGACGGCCCGCTCTTCCTCGGCCGGGACACCCACGCGCTGTCCACCCCGGCGGCCGTCGACGCCCTGGAGGTGCTCGCCGCCAACGACGTCACCGTGCTGCTGGACAGCCGGGACGGTTACACCCCCACCCCGGCCGTCTCACACGCCATCCTCACCCACAACCGGGGCCGCACCGCCGGCCTCGCCGACGGCATCGTGATCACCCCGTCGCACAACCCACCGGACGACGGCGGATTCAAGTACAACCCCACCCACGGCGGCCCGGCCGACTCCGACGTCACGAAATGGATCCAGGACCGCGCGAACGCGATCCTCGCCGCCGGGCTCAAGGAGGTGCGCCGCATCCCGTACGCGCGGGCCCGCGCCGCCGACACCACCGACACGTACGACTTCCTCGCCGCGTACGTCGACGACCTGCCGGCGGTGCTCGACCTGGACGCGATCCGCGCCGCCGGGGTCCGCATCGGCGCCGACCCGCTCGGCGGCGCCAGCGTCGACTACTGGGGCGAGATCGCCGACCGGCACCGGCTCGACCTGACAGTGGTCAACCCGACCGTCGACCCGACCTGGCGGTTCATGACCCTCGACGGCGACGGCAAGATCCGGATGGACTGCTCGTCGCCGAACGCGATGGCCTCGCTGATCGCCAGGCGCGCCGAGTACCAGGTGGCCACCGGCAACGACGCCGACGCCGACCGGCACGGCATCGTCACCCCGGACGCCGGATTGATGAACCCCAACCACTACCTCGCCGTCGCCATCGCCCACCTGTTCCGTAGCCGCAAGAACTGGGGCCCGGACGCGGCGGTCGGCAAGACCCTGGTCTCCTCATCCATGATCGACCGGGTCGCCGCCGACCTCGGCCGACCACTGCTGGAGGTGCCGGTCGGTTTCAAGTGGTTCGTGCCCGGCCTGCTCGACGGCGCGGTCGGCTTCGGTGGCGAGGAGAGCGCCGGCGCGTCCTTCCTGCGCCGCGACGGCGGCACCTGGACCACCGACAAGGACGGCATGCTGCTCTGCCTGCTCGCCGCCGAGATCATCGGCAGCACCGGGCGGACCCCGAGCGAGCACTGGGCCGAGTTGGCCGACCGGTTCGGCGCACCCGCGTACGCCCGCATCGACGCGCCCGCCACCCGGGAGCAGAAGGCCGTGCTCGGCAAGCTCTCCCCGGAGCAGGTACGCGCCACCGAACTGGCCGGCGAACCCATCACCGCCACGCTGACCACCGCCCCCGGCAACGGGGCCCCGATCGGCGGCCTGAAGGTGACCACCGAGTCGGGCTGGTTCGCCGCCCGCCCGTCCGGCACCGAGGACGTCTACAAGATCTACGCCGAGTCCTTCCAGGGCCCCGACCACCTGGCCCGTCTCCAACAGGAGGCCCAGGCCCTGGTCACCGACGTCCTCGGCAGCGCCTGAAGCCGTCGCGGAAACGCGGGCGAGCGACCGGCCCTCGCCGCCCGGTCGGCCACCGCTCCCGCCGGGTCGGGCGGTGCCCAAGCCGCGGTGCCGGGTGTGGTGACCGTGGGTGACCACACCCGGCTACCCCGTCACGAGCCGTTGGGGCCGATCGACGTGGGGCGGAAGGTGTACTCCCGACCGCAGTAGTCCGGCACGGTGCTGGGCCTGTCGAGCGACGTCCGGCAGACCTGGATCACCACGCGGTCGATGCCCACCGCCCAGGCGTCGGAGTCGAGAACGAAGTCGAACCGCAGAACTCCGTTGTCCACCCGCTGCGCTGCTCGGTCGATCGGACGTTCGCCCGCGTACGCGACGTAGCTGGCGATTGTGTAGCGACGGTCGTCGCGGCAGAAGATCGGCTCGTTGGCGCTGGGCCGGTCAACGACGACGCCGGTCAGCCGCACGGCCTTGGTGGGCGCGGCGGAACGCCACTCCAGGACGCCTTCGGTGTAGCCATAGGTGCAGGTGTCTCCGGAGGGGACGGAGAAACGCTGGGAGATCGGGCTGGCGGCTGCGCTGCCGGCCATGACGGTGGTGGCGAGAAGCGCGGCGGCGAGGACGGTGGTCGCCGCCCGCAGGAGTGCGCGGATCATGTGCCTCCTTCCAGACTGATCCGGCGCGGTGGTGGGTCGGGCGGGAAGGTCGCGACAGGGGGGGCCCGATTGGGACGGCCACCGACACCGGTTGCGGACTAAGCGAAGTCTATCGATGTAAGGGTGGAAAGTCAGCCGCCGCGGCGCCGGATCAACGCGGCGGTGGCATCTCGCGGCGGCCCAGCTGACGACGCAGGTTCTCGGGAAGCAGTTCGCGGAGCTGCTCGGGCAGCAGCGGCAGGTCGAGCAGGCTCAGCTTGAGCTGGCTGCGTTCCTGGTAGCGGGTCGGGTCGAGGCGGACCACCAGGCCCGCGTCGGTGCGGTAGCCGATGTCCACCGCACCGGAGGTCGACCCGTCCCGGATGACCTGGCCGTCCACCTCGATCGCGACCGGGGCGGACCCGGGACGCAGTTCCAGCCGGACCCGTTCGTCGGGGGAGAGCACCACCGATCGGGAGATGCCGGACATCGGCGCGCTGGGGGTGACCACCACGGCACGCGTCGCGGGAGAGATCAGCGGCCCGCCGGCGGCGTAACTGTAGGCGGTCGACCCACTGGGGGTGCTCACGACCAGCGCGTCACAGCGGTAGTAGCCGTACTGCTGCCCGTTCACCGCCAGGGTCGCGCTGACGAAACCCTGCCCGGGGTGGCGGATCAGCGCGATGTCGTTGAACGCGACCACGTCGTCGCCGCACACGTCGCAGGCCAGGCAGCTGTGCGACTCGACGGTGTACTCACCGGCCAGCAGCCGGTCCAGCGCCGTCGGCAGCTCCGGCGGCTCCACCTCCACCAGAAACCCCAACTTGCCCAGGTGTACGCCGAGCACCGGCTTGGGATCGGGTACGGCCGCCCGCAGCGCCCCCAGCATCGTGCCGTCCCCGCCGATGCTGACCAGCACGTCCGCCCCGGCGGGGAGTTGGTCCTCCGGTACCGGGCGGACGGACTCGGGCACCCGCTGCCGGTCCTGCTCGCGTACCGTCAGGGCCACCTGGTGCCGCGCGGCCCAGGCGGCGATGGTGTCCACCACCGGGGACACGTCCCGGGTGGGGTGCAGCACCAGCCCGAGCCGGATGCGGTCCATACCCACAGCTCACCACAGTCGGAGCGCCTTTCATGCCGGTACGCGGCAAGGCGCGCCGGCGGTGTCCCGACCGCCGGCGCGCCCTGGACCGCCGCTACCGGCGCGGTCGGCCCGTCAGATGGTTCAGCGACCGGGCGACCAACTCGTCCCGGGCCGCCGGCGCCAACCCCTCCAGCCCGAAGCCCAGGTAGACGGTGTCCCGGGTGACCACCGTCGAACCCTCCTCGAACGCCTGCTGGCTGCGCGACCAGTCGATGGCAGCCGAAGCGGACCCCTCCGGCGGACCGGCCACCGTCCAGCCACCGAGGTCCGTCTCGAACGACGTCTCGGCGACGGTGGCCCCGTCCACCACGACCCGGGTGTCGTCGATGAACAGACCGAGACCCTGGGTGGCCCAGTCGCTGGCATAGCTGATGGAGACCTCCACCTGCCCGCCCGCGTACCCGGACAGGTCGGCCACGAACTCCTTCCAGCCGTTGGAGGTGCCGGTCGCCGCGTGCCACTGTCCGGTGCTGCCGGTCGGCGAACAGTCCGCGCCCTGGTAGTGGGCGAGGAACGGGTGCAGTTGAGCCACCCAGCCGGAGGCGCAGCTGTCGCCGGTCTCCTGGGTGGTCAGGCCCCCGGCGTCCGGCAGCGTGGTCCAGTCGTCGGTGCCCACCTCCCGCGCCTCGACGAACATGAAGTCCCAGTTCGTCTCGATATCGAACGAGGTGAAGAAGCGCAGCCCAGCGCTGCTCGCCCCGGTCAGGTCCACCGTCCGGGTCAGCCGCTTGTACGACTCGTCGGACTGCCCGCTGAACAGATACCACTCGCCGGTACGCGGATCGAACGGCGCCCCGCCCGGGCGTCCCCAACCCACCGGGGCGGAGCTGGTGAACTGCGGGAACTGTGCCGGCGGCAGGAAACTCGACGTGGTCAGGAACGAGGCGGTGTGATCCTGGTTGCCGGCCGAGCCGTCGGCGTTGAGCGTTCCGGTGAAGCCGGCGAACGCCCCGTCGTCACCCCGGACCGGGTACGGCTGCCCGTCGGGCGAGGTGCCGCCGTCACTTACGTAGTTGTACGCCCCCAGCCAGTACTGCTGGAAGTCGTTGAGCAGCGGCAGGCAGCTCGGATCGGCGGCGTCGGTGCACTCCGGCGGGGCGTCCGGCAGGTAGCCGTACGAACCGTTGGCCGCCTGGGCGTAGAGCGCGTACTTGCCGCTGACCAGCAGCTTGCCGCCCTCGTTGAGGTAGTCCCGGACGGACAGCTCGGTGTCCACCGCCGCCTTCGCCACCGTGCCCGGCACCTGACCCGGCTCGCGCAGGATGATGTCGTCGCCGGTCTCCCAGACCACCGCGTCGTAGTGCGACAGCACACCCAGGTGATGCGGGGCAGCACGCCCCATCGCGTCGAAGTCGTACACGTCGCTGCTGCGCCCGGCGGCCTTCAGCGACGCGGCGACCTCGTCGGCGTACTTCGCGGTGGTGGTGTCCTGGGCGGGACTGACACCGGTGACGTCCTCCACGGCCAGCACCAGCACGTCCCCACCGATGTCGTCGTGCACCCGGTAGCTGAAGCGCTCGCTGCTGACCTTGCCCCGGCCCGGTCTGGTAGCGGTGAACCAGACCCGCACCCGGTCACCGGGTCGGGCACCGGTGACCTTGCCGCGCAGCTCGGCGAAGTAGTCGTTGTGGGTGTCGCCGTAGCGTTCACCGCCGCGCCACTCGCGGACCCGGGTGGACTTCGTCCGGCCCCCGTTGATCGACCAGTTCAGCTTGACGTTCTTCAACGAGCGCCGGGTGATCGCGGCGACCTGCTGGGTCCGACCGTACGACACGTCGAAGGCGTCCACCACGAAGTCCGGGGTGCTGCGGCCGACCACTGAGACCGGGTCGTCCGGCTGGTGGGCCGACTTCGCCACCGACAGCGCGAACGGAATGTTCTTGGCCACCTCGGCGGCGATCAACTTCTCGTCGTCGGGGAAGATGAAGCTGCTGACGCAGTCCTCCGGCAGCCACTGGTCGTCCGGGTCCGACTCGGCCGCCGCCTGGCAGGTGGACATCTCCGGGGTGAAGCCCAGCGTGCCGTAGCGCACCGTCGCGTGGCTGTCCGTGTCGCCGTTCGTGGTGTAAAGCTCGGCGGAGATGTCCGGGTCGTAGCCGGGCACCGCGGGATTGGCGTCGTCGCCAACAAGCGTCTCGTAGATCACGTCGTCCGGGGTGGGTGTGGCCACCTGCCAACCGACGCCGTACAGCAGCAACTGCGCGGCGGAGTGGTAGTTGACGAAGAACTCGAACCTGAGCCGCTTGAACAACGCGTCCAGCGCCTTCGTCTCCGGCTCCGAGTTCGGACCCGGCCCCCGGTAGGTGTCACTGGTCGGGTCCGGCGAAGACCCCTCGTTGTCGTAGCCCCACTTGTAACTGAAGTTACGGTTCAGGTCGACGCCGTCGGCCCCGGTGATCTGGCCGTCGCCGTTGTTGTCGCGCAGGTTCTTGCGCCACAGCCGGTTGCCGGGCGTGAAGGTGTGGTCGTAGCCGTCCGGGTTGAGCACCGGGATGAACCACAGCTCGGTGGTGTCCACCAACCGGGTGATCTCCCGATCCGAGCCGTACCCGGTCAGCACGTGGTGCATCAACCGACGGGTCATCTCCGGCGTGATCCACTCCCGGGCGTGCTGGGTGCCGCCGTACAGCACCGCCGGCCGCTTGCCGTCCTTGATCTTCTTCGCGTCCTTGGTGACCTTGATCGCGAGGATCGGCTTACCCTGCGCCGACCGACCGATGCTCTGCACCTTCGTCAGCTTCGGATAACGGGCCGCCGTCGCGGTGATCTCGTCGCGGATGCCGCCGGGCTCGCTGTACGACCGGAAGGCCCGCCAGCCCGCCGCGCTCTGCTCCCGCAGCACCTGCGAGGCATCCTTGCCGCGGACCTTCTTGACCTCCAGATCGACGCCCTTGCGGGCCAGCCGGTCGGCCTGCCCCCGGCTGAGCACCGTCTCGATCTCCGTCTTGCCGGCCTGGTCGGGCGTCGCACCGTGCCCGATGTCGACACCTGCCTCCCGCAACGTGTGCAGCTGCGCGGGATCGACCGTGCCGACGTACACCTCCAGGCCGTCTCGGCCGTCGCGACCGCCCGGATCGGACGGTGGCCGTGCGCTCGCCGGTGCGGTCAGCACCAGCGCACCGACCAGAGTGAACACGCCGGCGATGGCCAGCGGTGTGCGCCTCATCGTGCCCCCTTGGGATGAAAGGACTACTGGGCGCGAGCCTCGCCGGGTGTGCGAAAGGTGTCAATAGATCGATCATGTTGATGTCGAGAGACGGCCGGAGCGCTGCCTGGCGTATAGCTGTCCGCAGCGACGTGGCCCATGGTTGCGGTGTAGACGACGAACGCCCGCCGCCCGCCGCTTCAAGCAGCACGTGCTCGAAGCGGCGGAACAGCAGATCACGGTCGAATGGGGTCTCGGCGATCACCCCTGGCCGCCTGCCGGGCAGTGGCGACGCGAGCGGCCTGGCGGTGCGGCTGTGGTCAGCGGGCGAGCGGTATGCCTGCCTTCTGATTGAGTGCCGCGCCTGGAAGAATGCCGCAAAGTCGGGCGAGCTGGTCAATGACCTTGGCGGGCTCGTCGAAGGGATCCAGTCCGCTGACCTCGAGCGGGTCCAGGACGGGCACGTTGACGTGCGAGATCAGCGGATGCAGCGGCCGGTGATCGGACTCGCCGCTGCCCAGCAGGTCCTCGTGCAACTTCTCGCCGGGCCGCAGTCCGGTGTAGACGATCTCGACAGGGCTGGCCGCCTGTTCGACCATCCGACGCGCGATGTCGTCGATGCGTACGGGCTCGCCCATGTCCAGCACCAGGGCTTCGCCGTCCCGGCCGATGTTTGCTGCCTGGAGGACCAGGTGGACCGCCTCCTGCACGGTCATCAGATACCGGGTCACGTCGGGGTGGGTCACGGTCAGCGGCTGCCCTGCCTCGATCTGCCGCTGAAAGGCGGTCACCACCGAGCCCCGACTGCTCAGCACGTTGCCGAACCGGACGCTGAGGAAGGTGCCCGGGTGGGTTGCTGCGGCATGCGCGGTCAGCATCTCGGTGATGCGCTTCGAGTAACCGAGTACGCTGATCGGATCGGCGGCCTTGTCGGTCGAGATGTTGACGAAGCGTGCCACATCCCGGCAGGCGTCGAGCACGGTAAGAGTGCCCCAGACGTTGGTCTTGACGGCCTCTCCCGGGTGTCGTTCCAGCAGCGTCAGATGCTTCAGCGCCGCGGCGTGAAAGACGATCTCGGGGCGGCGCTCCCGCATGATGCTCCGGATCCCTTCATCGTCGCGCAGGTCGGCGAGAATGAGTTCGGGGCCGTCCAGCAGCGCCCGGCCGGTGAGCGACATCTGAAGGCTGTGCAAGGCTGACTCGTCGCGGTCCAGCATCATCAGCTCACCGGGGTTGGCCCGCAGGATCTGCCGGCACAACTCGGAGCCGATTGAACCACCCGCACCGGTGACCAGGACGCGTCGGCCGGTCAGCGCGTTGTCGTCCGTGGTCAGGTCGCCGACGACCTGGCGTCGACCGAGCAGGTCACCGATCTGCACATCCCGCACATCCCTGACTGTGATCCGGTGGTCCACCAACTCCCGAACGGGTGGAAGGATCTTGAATGCGGCACCGGTTCGGAGGGTTGCCTCGCGGATCTCACGGATCAGCGCGGCGTCGGCGTTCACCACGGAGAAGATCAGCGCAGTCGCACCAGTACGGTGGATGGCCTTCGCAATGTCGCCTCGGCCGCCCAGTACCGGGATGCCGGCGATGCGCAGGTCCTGCTTGCTCGGGTCGTCGTCGATCGCACCGACGGGCAGGTAGCGGCCCTTGGGATCGCCGAGCATCGCGCGTACGAGCCCCTGTCCCGCTTCCCCGAGGCCGAAGAGCAACACCGGGGTCGCGGAACGTGCGTCCGGGCGCATGGCACGGTCCCGCCGGTGCCGATGCAGGAGACGGAAGCTGAGCATCATCAACAGGGCGAGGGCACCGCCGACAACCGGCGTGCTGGCGGGCACTGGACGCTCACCGATCGCGAGCAGGGCGACCAAGGCGATCGTCGCCGTGGTGGCGGTGGTACCGGCGAGCCCACGGACCTCCTCGACGCTGCCGAGGGGCTGGCGGCCGGAGTAGATCCGGCGCATCGCGCTGAGGCCGACATGTAGCACGGCGGCACCTGCGCCGAGCAATATCGCACTGGTCGCCTGTTCGGCGGTGAGGCTCTGCTCATACCTCGCCCAGCCAGCGACCACGAATCCCCCGACCCACGCGAGGGCGTCAGTCACCAGGAAGGTGACGGTGCGACGACGATTCACCTCTGCCCGGCTTCTGGTCGCCGATTCCGTTCGTGAGGCGCGCTGCATTTCCGGCGGCATGTACGACTCCCTGTCCTGTTCGTGGCCGCAAGTGACCTACGGCTGGTCAGGGCCACGTATGTCCCCTAACTGCATAGCGGAACAAAAGGGATCGGATTCCAGGTTTCGTATTTTTGACACAGTGTCCGGGTTCGGATTTCGCACTCCGGGAAAGGTTCACCTTTCCTTCGAAAGGGATTCGCTTCGGCTGCGGGCGGATGCGGTCCGCAGCTCAGACCCGGCGGCGAGCTGCTCGCGTTGGTGCAGTGACAGTCAGTTCTGTCGGACGCGGTCGATTCCCCGTCCGAAGATGCTCCAGCAGCACGTCAGCGATCCGATCGGCTGCTCGCCCATCCCACAGTGATGGACAGCGTCGCGGAGGCGGAGCATGCATGACTTCCTTGGCAACCGTGACAATGCGTTGGGGATCCCGGCCGACAAGCACGTTCGTGCCCTGTTCGATGGTGATCGGCCGCTCGGTGTTCTCTCTCAGGGTCAAGCATGGAACGCCAAGCACGGTCGTCTCCTCTTGGACGCCGCCCGAGTCGGTCAAGACCATCCGTGCGGCAGCCTGTAGGCCGAGAAAGTCCAGGTATCCGGCCGGAGGTAGCAGCCGAAGCCCCGCTGGGGTACCGGAGGATGCGAGTCGCTGGGCCGTCCTCGGGTGGACGGTCATCACTAGCGGAAGCATGCTGGCGACCTCTCCCATCGCCGCCATCAGGGCACCGAGGGTAGCCGGATCGTCGACATTGGCGGGCCGGTGAAGGGTGACCAGGCCGAACTCGCCCGCCGTCAACCCGTGCCGCGCCAGTACGTCCGACTCTCTGGCTCGGGCAAGGTTGGCGAGCAACGTGTCAACCATGACGTTTCCGGTGAGGTGAATCTGGTGGGGGTGGTAGCCCTCCTGCCGAAGGTTGTCGACCGCGTCGGATGACGGGGCGAAGAGCAGATCGCTTAGCCGGTCCACCACGACGCGGTTGACCTCCTCCGGCATGGTCCAGTCCCGACTGCGAAGGCCCGCCTCCACGTGGGCCAGGACAGGGCCGGCGTGTGCGGTCACCAGAGCGCAGGCAAGCGTCGCGGTGACGTCGCCCACGACGACCACAGCGTCTGGCGAGACGTCGGCGAGCACCGGTTCGAAGCCGGACATTATCCGCGCTGTCTGCTCTGCCACACTCCCGGAACCGCTGCCGAGGTGCCAGTCGGGGGGACGCAACCCCAGATCGTCGAAGAACACGTCGCTCATTGCGTGGTCGTAGTGCTGGCCCGCATGCACCAATTCCACACGCGCTGAACGCCGCACCAGGGCGTCGAGCACCGGCTTGATCTTCATAAAGTTCGGTCGGGTTCCGGCGACCAGCATGACCGTCGGCATCCGATCACCTCTCCCGCAGAGTCTCGGCCAGTCTCGGAACCGGTGCGCTGGCTACCTGCCGAACCGCAACCGTCTCGTCCAAGACGCGCTGCAGACGCGCGGACATCACGGTGCGGGAGCGGTTCTCCTGAATGTATCGCCGACCCCGCTGGCCAAGTGTCCACAGCGAGTCGTCGTCCAGTCCGACCAACTTGCTGATCCCGCTCGCTAGTTCGCCGGGTGCGACGGCAACTCCGGCACCGGATTCAACGACGACGTCATGGGGTTCGCCCATGCAGTTGGTCACAACAGGCAGTCCTGCGGCCATGTAGTCGTAGAGCTTGTTCGGGCTGACGCCGAGCTGGAACACGGGCGCATCGGCCAACACGTGGATCCCGATATCAGCACTACCGAGGACACCGGCCAGCTCCTGCTTTGACATAGGGTCGAGGAAACGTACGTTGTCAATACTCTCGCGGTGAACCCGGTCCTTCAGCCGAACCTTTTCCATGCCGTCGCCGATGAGCAGGAATGTGTGTTCTGGTATGGCGGTCGCCGCGTCGAGCAGCATGTCCAGTCCATTGGCGGGGCCATGGGCGCCGGCGTAGACGAGCAGGCGGCCCCGTGTTTCACACCGTTCCCGCAGAGGGGCCAAGTCGGGACGGACGTCGAAGTCCGCTGGTTCCGCGCTGTTACTGACCCATTCCAGTTTCTCTGTCTCGATGCCCAGATCCTGAAAGTACGAGCGCCACGCAGCGGTCACAATTACGATGCGGTCGGCGCGCCGGTACAACCACCGTTCGAGTGCAGTCAGGAGCCGGTGCGTCAGTGAACCGGTGCGCAGATGGCGCGTGTCCACAATCGATTGAGGCCAAAGATCGCGAACCTCCAGCACGAAGGCCGTCCGACGTATCCGGGCGGACAACCATCCGGCAACCGGCGCCAGGATGTGTGGTGACGAAGCGTACACCACGTCGGGTCGAGGACCGCGTAGGGCGGTAAGGAAGGCCCTGAGGGAGTAAGTCAGCCAGTTCATCACCCGGCGATGATCATTAGCTTGGTATGCCGAGGCGCGTACCTGTATAAACGACGCGTCGTCAACCAGGAAACGCTGCTTGGATGCGTGATCGAAATCCGCAGCTACGATGACGTGTCGCCATCCTTTCAGTCTGCTGAACAGTTCCGCGTGGCGAGTCCCCCCGCCGGCAGTTACCGGTTTGGCGTAATGGTTGATGATCATTACAAATCGTGCATCAGGGCGTGTCATCTGTCGTACTCCTTTTCTCGCAGCGCCTGTCAGAACGACGGTCACGGTCGTTTCCATGAGATAGTCGCGGTAGTTCTATCCGCCGGTGAGGGCGGCCGTGCCTGAATCTCCGAGCGGTTCCCAACGGTACGCTTTCAGCCGGTTTCATTGACGACAATGCAGACCTTTTACTCGCGGAGTACTGGACTGGCGGGGTCATGTGATGACGTGGTTCCGGCCGTGCGTCTCAGTGAAGTGAGAAGTCGCGTGCAGATTGCCGATTCCAGTAGTTGACGGCGAGCGCTTCTCTCGGTGCCCGTGGGGCTCGTGGCGGTCTCAGTACGGCAATGACGGCGAGGATCCAGAAGAATCGGGTGTCGTAGTAGTCGCCGGAGAAGTTGCTTGCCACCCCGATGTAGATCGCAGCCACCGCGCAACCGATCTGTTCCTTAGAGACCGCCCTCCACGGTGTGCCTTCGCGCCAGAACCAGAACAGGGCCAGTGCAAATAGTGCCAGCGCTCCGATGCCGCTCTCGGCGGCCAAGGCGAGCATGTAGTTATGGGGGTAGACAAATCCGAAATTGGCATAGTAGCTGTCGAGGCCGCCTCCGAGGATCGGGTGATCGAGGAAGAACGACCATGCCCACGACATCAGCATCGGCCGCGAGGAGAAGTCCCCTTGCTGAATCCCGCTCATGGAGTACCGCCACTCCGCGAGGGCCGCAACCGCGTCTCCGAGGAATCTCCATACGGCCCAAGCCACCAGCGAAGCGACAACGGCGGTGGCGATCAATGTCACGACGCGGCGTCGGCGCAAAAAGAGTAGGAAGAAGGCCAGCGCGGCGCCGACGAGCGACACGAGACCGCCTCGTGAGCCGGACAGCATGGCTGCAGCCGCCAGCAGTGGGAGTGGTATGAGCAAGAGCCATCGGCGGTGGACGACAGCTAGTGCTATCGCGGCGATGATACCTAGGCAGGTCACACGCACGAATACGTTGGGTCCGCCGCCGAAAGCGGAGTACCTGCCCTGCGTCTGCGGGCCGGCTATCAGACCCGCTACGGCGTAGACGATTCCAGCAATCAGCATCAGGGCGAGGAAGACGCGAGCCGCGCGGGCCGGCTCGGCTGCGGCGAGGATCGTGGCTGCCAGGACGAGGACCAACATCGCGACGAGGTCCCAGGTCAACTTGCCGACGCGAGCCTCCGGCGGTGCCCACAGTCCAGTAATCAACTGAAGTCCTATAAGGAAGCAGAAAAATGTGACCATGCGGGGCCAGTGCAGACGAATGCCTCGTGCCGATGCGCCGGCATACTGGACGAGTGCCCCGAAACCCAGCAGCGTCAAGCCGGGTACACGTAGGTCCGTTAGGCCGTACGTCGGCAGATCGAGGCGGCCAGGCGAGAACCTGCCAGCGAGTGCGACGACGAACAGGGCGGTCAGCAGCAGCACAGAAACGCGCAGTGCGCCAGGACGGCGAGTGGAACCAGAGCCGGTTCGATCTACGCGCAAAGGCGTCATCCCCGGTGGCTCGGGGTGAATCCGCTGAGTCAAGGCATACTCCGAAGGTCGGATGGGCGAGCAATTCGATCGGCGACGGTCAAGGCGGCGGCCTTGGCAGGACGGCCACCATGAGCCAGCAGTGCCAGGACAGCACCGACGCCGTATGCAGCCGCAGAGCCGACAGCGGCCCCCATTGCGCCATACCTGGGAATTAGAACGAGGTAGCAGCTGAGCGCTACCACCATCGCCGGTATGTCGGCGGCGAGTGCCGCTCGGGCGCGACCGCTGGCGACGCCGAGACCAATTGCGACGCGGCTGACGCTGTAGAAGGCGGCACCAACGGCTAGCGGTGCGAGCAGCCCCACGGAGTCCCGGTATTCGGTGCCGAAGATCGGCACCACCAGGAAGTGACCTAGTAGCAGCAGAACCAAACCGGCGGTCGCACCGTAAGCCGCCGCAGTCAGCACCGGCCCGGTGCGGCGCAGCTCGCCGGAGAGGAAGCGCTGGTGCCAGCGTGGCAATTGGGCATCCACCCAGCTCTGCACGGGCCAGATCGCGAACTCGGCGACCGTGGCGATAACGATGTAGATGCCTAGTTGTTCGTAGGTGCCCAGCCAAGGCAACATCAATCTGTCCGCACGAAGCATCACCATGCTGGCGACGGCTGCGGGCATAAGCCGTAGGCCAAGGCGGCGGGCAGGGACGAGGCTGTGTGGCGTCGCCGGTCCATCGCGCTGGTTGCGCAATGTCACAAAGGCAAGCACGGGACCGATTCCGACTGCCAACCCATATCCCAGCAGCCAGACGTTCGGTGAGTCCACGCTGCCGACCGTGAGAATCATCGCCGTTAAAACGAGGGCCACCTGGCCGGTGATGGTGGCGGTGACATAAGGCCGGACGACCCCGGCCGCCACCGCCCCAGTCCGAAGGGACGCCGTCACGACCAGCGCGCATGCACTCACCGTGAAGCCGGCGACGGCTAGTACGGCGCCGGCCGGCTCGCTCCCACCGACGTAGTAGACGAGCGGTCCAGCAATAAGGAATACAACTGCTGCTGAAGGCGCGACGAGACGTAGCGTGTCGGCGGAGGTGTCCTGCACTTGTCGTCCGGATGCGACTGTCGCTGGGTAGGACCGATCGATACCTGCAATCGCGAGCATGTTGGCCAGATAGGTGACCTGAAGCAGCAGTGCCAGGTTGCCGCGGCCGGCCGGCCCCAGCGCACGTGCGGCCATCACGTTGATGATCAAGCTGGCTGCCCCAACAATCACTTGGGCAACAACGAGGAACCCGGCTGTCGCCAGCGGCGATTGTCGTGCTGGTCTGCGCATTCGGAAGGTATGCCGGGCACCTCCGCCGGAGAGCGACGCCTGCGATTGAGACACCCTCATCGGGTCGATTCCGGCAGCTCGCTGGACATCCTCAGAAACTCGGCTCGTATCGGTCGACCGTCTGCGGCGTTCCTGTCTTCTGCGCTTTCCGTCAGATAGTAGTCCTTGACGGGTAGAAGCCGGGTGACGGCGGCCGCGAGGGCATCAGCATCGGCAACGGCCGGTACCCGGGTCGCCGTGCCGACGATCCGAAGGTTCATGTCGCGGATTCCTGCGCGAACCGCAAGATCCCCAAAGCCGTACAGATTCCGGTGCGCGACGTAGAACGGCCAGTTGATCAATCTGAGGGCGGCCGGCGAGTGTTCACTCGGGTAAACGTCGCGCCATCGGGAACGAGACAGTTCGGTAAAACCGTGGGAGAGATAGAGGCGGTGTGCGGCAGGATTATCCAGCGATACGTCAAGCGCGAGTCTTCGGCAGAGTAGCCGCTCAGCCAACTTCCGCCCGTCGCTCAACAGCCGTGTGCCCAGGCCCTGTCCGCGCTCATCTTCGCGTACCGCCACTCCGTTGAGGAACAGTTGTCCTGGCAGAATCCGCCAGTCAGCGATAGCCCGTAGGCCCCGAGGACCGCGTATGGCGCGCAGGATCAGCGAGCGCGAGGCGATCGGAGGTGTTACCGCTGCGGCTAGGTACGATCGGTAACCGGCAGCGTGGTAGGCGACCAGTCCGGCACACGCTTGGGGAACGGAGGCGCCCAACAGGTCCACCGCCTCGCCGAGTGCGGGATCGTTGCCGTCGAGAGTCTCGACTTCGGGCGTGGTCAGGAGGGCGTACATGTGAGCTGCCGTTCCTTGTCCAGGTCAAGCATCTCCGCACCGGGATCTAGGGCGACGCCGTTGGCACGGGAAACCTTCCCGATGGTTGCGACGAGGATGCGTAGGTCCAACCAGAGGCTCCACTCGTCGACGTACCGCACGTCGAGTGCAAGGCGCTCGTTCCACGGAAGGCCGTTACGTCCGCTGATCTGCGCCAGTCCGGTTATTCCGGGCCGGACTTCAAAGCGCCGCCGCTCGCGCTCGGTGTACCAGGCGTTGTAACGGGTTAGTAGCGGTCGTGGACCCACGAGGCTTAGATCGCCTTTGATGACATTCACCAATTGGGGCAGCTCGTCGATGCTAAGCCGACGCAGTACGCGGCCAATTCCACGGCAGCGGATCGAGTCGGGCAGGAGGTTGCCGTCTGCGTCCCGTTCGTCAGACATGGTGCGTAGCTTCATGATCTTGAATGGTTTTTTCCGCCAGCCGCAGCGCTCTTGGACAAAGAAGACCGGGGCGCCCAGCTGGATCTGAATGAGAAGAGAGGCGACTGCGATCACTGGCGCTGCCAGCGTGAGGACGACTAGGGCGGTCACGACGTCCAGTACCCGCTTTACTCGGCGTTGCACAGATTTTGACACAAGCTTCCCTCGGCAATCGCTCCATAGGTCTGCCTATGAGTTTTACCAGGACGTTCAGTCCTTCGTGGCGCGTTTCATGTTTGCGGAAGAGGTTGCCGATACTCGGGGAAGAAATCGGGTTGTGGACTCCAGCCCGGGTCTCGCCGTCGGGCTTCGGCAATGTGCGCCTGAGTCAACGCGTCATACCGCGACTGGTCCAGCACCCGGGACCCGGTTGAGAACGTCAGCAGATTCTGAGGCGCGAAAGACTTCTTGTAGCGGAAGATGCCGTCGTCCGGGGCGTACCCGCCACCAAGGAGGAAGCGCCGCTGGCCATGGTGATGGCCCCACCGGAAAATCTCGTACTTGAGCAGGTCGTTCGGGCGTAGGTCGAACGCTTCCTCGTCGGTGCCGCCAAGGAATGAGTACATGTTGCGACTGGAAATTAGGACGAGTTCGGTCGAGATAACTCGACCCTGGTGCTGTGCATGGAAGAAGATTGCCTGACCGGGCAGGTCTCGCAGCAGTGTCTCGAAGAAGTCTCGCGGAAAGTGGTAGAGTTCCCCTGCGCCTCGGCGTCGCATCGTTGTCTCATAGATGCGCAGAAAGTCGTTGAGCCGGTCACCCGTTTCGTCGACCTCGACGACGACGCCGTTACGCCGAGCCTTATTCACATTCTTTCGGACCTTGTGTTCGAACTCCATCCACATCTGTTCCGGTGGTGTGTCGAGGTTGCGCACCACATTAGTCAGCCGCGGTTGGACGTTCCCGGGATGCGGGAGGATCTGTTCGGGATAGATGTGAAGCCGACAAAACTCGCTCACTACCCGGCGAGAGTGGCAGTACTTGTCGAAAGAAATCCAGAACGCCTTCGCCTCAACCTCGTCGACGTTCTGTTGGAAGGCTCCTCCGCTACCGCCGTAAGGACTCGTGATGTCGTGAGACAGCGGATCGTCCCGGAGATGCGTTGCGTCCACGGGTCGCAGCAGGAACGGGTAGAGAATGAAGCCGTCGCGGGTCCGTGCGTACGCCGCTAGGGGTTCGTCCTGCTCTCGGGCGAACAACCGCACATAGCCGGGGTGGGCGCACACCTCTCGGTCCGGCCAGGCTGCGTGAACCTTCTCCCACCTGGCCGTATCGCGTGGGTGACGGGCGTTCCAAATTTCCAGCTTCATTCCTGCACCATTTGATCAACAAGAGGTACGGTCATCGGCGGTCGAGGAACTCCTCGATCGCAGCGGCAACCCGGCCGGCGTGGCGGTCAGTCATGGCAGAGCCACTGGGTAGGGTGAGTCCATCTGCGAAAAGTCGCTCTGCGGCCCCGGAGAGGACGCTGCGGGCTCCGGCGAAGACCGGTTGCAGGTGCATGGGCTTCCAGATCGGCCGGGTTTCGATACCGAACGCGTCTAGGAACCGGGCAAGATCGACAGCGCGCCACCCAGCTGCTGCATGATCGACCACGATGCTGGTGAGCCAGCAGTTGGCGCCTGTGTCAATGTCGGCGAGTATCCGGACACCCGGTACGGCGGCAAAGATCTTCGCATAACGCTCGCGGTGGGCTCGGCGCCTGGCGAGCATCCCGTCCAGGCGACGTAGCTGTGCCCGACCCAGGGCAGCCAGCAGGTTACTCAGCCGGTAGTTGTAGCCGATGTCGGTGTGCTCGTAGTGGGGTACCGGCTGACGGGCCTGAGTGGACAGGTAACGGCACCGGGCGACAAGATCGGCATCGTCCGAGACCAGCATTCCTCCACCAGAGGTGGTGATGATCTTGTTGCCGTTGAACGACAGCACAGCCGCCCGTCCAAAGGAGGCTGCTGGCCGGCCGTTCCGGACCGCACCGAGGGCCTCTGCGGCGTCCTCCACGACCGGTACCGCCGATGCCTCGCAGATGGGCAGGATGCGCCCGTAGTCGGCACAGGATCCGAACATGTCCACGGGCAGCACTGCGGCAACTCGCCGGTTGGCGCGTCGAAGTTCACGCAGTGCTCGTTCGAGCAGGTCCGGGTCCAGGTTGCCCGACTCGGGCTCACAGTCAACGAAGGCCGGCTCGGCTCCGGTGTAGGCGACCGCGTTAGCGGTGGCGATGAAGGTCAGCGTAGGCACCACCACGACATCGCCCGGCCCCGTGCCGAGGGCCGACAGGGCAAGATGCAGCCCGGCCGTGCCGGACGTGAGCGCGACGGCGTGCTTTCGACGCACCCGTGCGGCGACTTCGCGTTCGAAGGCTTCAAGTTCTGGGCCGACAGGTGCCACCCAGCCCGACCGCAATGCGTTGAGGAGGTACGACTCCTCCAACGGGCCGACGTCCGGGGGTGAGAGCAGGATGCGCTCCTTCGCACCTTCCGGTCGTCGACCGGTGTCCTCGTATACCGCCATCGCCCGCCCCCGTCCGTCCCGCTTGTCGCGGTTGCTTCCGAGGAGGTCAACGACGTAGCTGGCCGTCGGTGTTGCCCTTGTGCAACGAGAACAGGTTCTCGCATTATGTGGCCCGGTTTATGTGCTTATCGTGCGTAGCTCGGCGACGTGCGAGGTTCGGCTAGCCCCAGTCGTCGCCGGCGTCGAGACGTCTGGTGAGCATGTCACGCAAAGGCATCGACTCGCCGTCGCGGCCACCGCGCCCAATGATGAGCGGTGCTGCGGCTGGCTCCGCAGCGGCACCGAAGAAACGGGCACGCAGGCTCGCCGGCACGGTCAACAGATAAAAATGTCCCTGCGGGTCGACCGCACGGATCCGAGACCGGTCCACGTACCAACCGGTGAGTCGGGTGCGATAGCGGGCACTTCCGTCGTAGGAGCGGGCGACAAGTCTGGTCGTGCGTAGCCCCCGTCGGGTCGCCTCTGCGGCGAACCACGCCACCAACTCGGCCGCTGCGGCCTGCTCGGTAGCCCGCTGGCGGGCATCAGCCTCGGCATGTGCTCGGACAGCCCGACGCTGGTGCTCCCGCCACTCACCAGGATCGTCGGCCACGACGGCCACGATACGCCGGACTGAGGACCCGGTTGCCTTGGGACGCTGCCGAGCCGACGCTGGTGTGTCCGCGAAGGCGTCAGCTCGGCATCGCGAAACGGTTAGGCCAGTCCGGCGCGGCGCAAGGCCTCCGCCATGGCGTCGTTGGTCGGCATCGGCGTTCCGGCACCGCGCCCCTGGCGCGGGCCGCTCCGCGAGCCCCGCTCACCGCGTTGCATATCGCCCTGCCCACCCTGCGGTCCGCCGCCCTGGCCGGCCCGCGGTCCTCCCCGGTCCCGGCGAACTCTGTCGCCCTGGGGGCGGCTCGCGGTAGAGGCATCGTCCTCCAGCCGTAGGGTCAGCGAGATGCGCTTGCGCGGCACGTCGACGTCCAGCACCTTGACCTTCACCACGTCGCCGGACTTGACCACGTCGCGGGGATCCTTCACGAAGGTGCGGGACATCGCCGACACGTGCACCAGGCCGTCCTGGTGCACCCCGACGTCGACGAACGCGCCGAACGCGGCGACGTTGGTGACCACGCCCTCCAGCACCATCCCCGGCGTCAGGTCACTGATCTTCTCCACACCCTCGACGAAGGTCGCCGTCTTGAACTCCGGCCGTGGGTCGCGGCCCGGCTTCTCCAACTCGGCGAGGATGTCGGTGACGGTGGGCAGGCCGAACGTGTCGTCGACGAAGTCGGTGGCGCGCAGCCCCCGCAGGATGGCGCTCTTGCCGATGATCGAGCGCAGGTCCTGACCGGTCGAGGCGAGGATCCGGCGTACCACCGGGTACGCCTCGGGGTGCACGCTTGAGGAGTCCAGCGGGTCGTCGCCGCCGGGGATGCGCAGGAAGCCGGCGCACTGTTCGAACGCCTTCGGGCCGAGCCGGGCGACCTTCTTCAGCTCGGCCCGGGTGCGGAACGGGCCGTTGGCGTCCCGGTGCAGCACGATGTTCTCGGCCAGCCCGGCGCCGATGCCGGAGACCCGGGTCAGCAGCGGCGCGGAGGCGGTGTTCACGTCCACGCCGACGCCGTTGACGCAGTCCTCCACCACCGCGTCCAACGACCGGGAGAGCTTCACCTCGGACAGGTCGTGCTGGTACTGCCCGACGCCGATGGAGCGCGGGTCGATCTTCACCAGCTCGGCGAGCGGGTCCTGCAGCCGGCGGGCGATGGAGACCGCGCCGCGCAACGACACGTCCAGGCCAGGCAGCTCCTGCGCCGCGTACGCGGAGGCGGAGTAGACCGACGCGCCGGCCTCGGAGACCACCACCTTTGTCAGCTTCAACTCCGGGTGCCGCTTGATCAGGTCACCGGCCAGCTTGTCGGTCTCCCGGCTGGCGGTGCCGTTGCCGATGGCGACCAGTTCGACCCCGTGCGCCGCGGCGAGCGTGGCCAGGGTGTGCAAGGAGGCGTCCCACTGCCGGCGCGGCTCGTGCGGGTAGATCGTGTCGGTGGCGACCACTTTGCCAGTGGCGTCCACCACCGCCACCTTCACGCCGGTACGCAGGCCCGGGTCCAGCCCCATGGTGGGCCGGGCGCCGGCCGGCGCGGCCAGCAGCAGATCCCGCAGGTTCGTGGCGAAGACCCGGACGGCCTCCTCCTCGGCCGCCTGCCAGAGCCGCATCCGCAGGTCCGCGCCGAGGTGGATGAGGATGCGGGTACGCCAGGCCCAGCGGACCGTGTCGGCGAGCCAGCGGTCGGCGGGCCACCCGGCGTCGCTGACCCCGAACCGGCCGGCGATGGCGGCCTCGTAGCGGGTCGGCCCGGTCACCGCCGCGTCGGCGTCGCCCTCGCCCTCCGGGTCCATGGTCAGGTCGAGTACGCCCTCCTTCTCGCCCCGGAACATGGCCAGGATGCGGTGCGAGGGCAGCTTCGGGTACGGCTCGGCGAAGTCGAAGTAGTCGGCGAACTTCGCTCCGGCGGACTCCTGTCCCTCGCGTACCCGGGACACCAGCCGGCCCCGCGACCACATCTGCTCGCGCAGCGTGCCGATCAGGTCGGCGTCCTCGGCGAACCGCTCGATCAGGATGGCCCGCGCCCCGTCCAGCGCGGCGGCGGCGTCCGCCACCCCCTTGTCGGCGTCGACGTACGCCGCCGCCACCGAGCGCGGATCCTGGGTGGGGTCGCCGAGCAGCGTGTCGGCCAGGGGCTCCAGCCCGGCCTCGCGGGCGATCTGCGCCCGGGTCCGCCGCTTCGGCTTGTACGGCAGGTAGATGTCCTCCAGGCGGGACTTCGAGTCGGCCGCCATGATCTGCGCTTCCAGGGCCTCGTCGAGCTTGCCCTGGGAGCGGATGGACTCCAGCACCGCCGCGCGCCGCTCGTCCAGCTCGCGCAGGTACCGCAGACGCTCCTCCAGGGTGCGCAGCTGGGTGTCGTCGAGCAGGCCGGTGGCCTCCTTCCGGTACCGCGCGATGAACGGCACGGTGGCACCACCGTCGAGCAGCTCCACGGCCGCGCGTACCTGGCGCTCGGCGACGCCGAGTTCCTCGGCGATCCGCTGATGAACAGAGAGGGTCACGATGTCGCTCCGCCTTCGGGTGTGGGTTCCGTGGTGCATTCTGCCGGGCTACCGTGGCGATCATGGAACCACCTGCGGACCCCCGGGCGCGCCGACTCTTCGGCGGCAGCGCGCGGGCCCTCGGCGACCTCGCCACCAGCCCGTTCCGGGCCGACCGGGACCGCATCGTCGGCTCGCCGTTCTTCACCCGGCTCGGCGGCGTCACCCAGGTGGTCAGCCCGGGCGGGTCCGGGCTGCTGGTGCACAACCGGCTCACCCACAGCCTGAAGGTCGCCCAGGTGGCCCGGTCGATCGCCGAGCGGCTCACCGCCGACGACCACCAACGTGACCTGGTGGAGAAGCTGGGCGGCTGCGACCCGGACGTGGTGGAGGCCGCCGCGCTCGCCCACGACCTCGGGCATCCGCCCTTCGGGCACCTGGGGGAGCGGGTGCTGGACCGGCTGGCCCGGCACCGGCTCGGCCTGACCGACGGGTTCGAGGGCAACGCCCAGTCGTACCGGATCGTCACCTCGACCGAGATCCGGGGTGCGGCGACCACCGGCCTGGACCTGACCGCCGCGGTGCGGGCGGCGATGCTGAAGTACCCGTGGACCCGGCTGGACCACCCCGACCCGCACCCCCGGACGATGGATCCGCCGCCGCGCGGCGCGACCCCGCCGCCCGACGACCCGGACAGCGGCTCGCTGAAGTTCGGGGCGTACCGCACGGAACTGGACGACCTGCGGCAGGCGCGGGCACCTTTCGCCGGGCGGATCGCCGACTGGCAGCAGACCGTCGAGGCGTCGGTGATGGACACCGCCGACGACATCGCGTACGCCATCCACGACGTGGAGGACTTCTACCGGGTCGGGGTGCTCCAGCAGGGCGCGGTGGCCGCCGAGCTGATGGCGTGGCAGCGCGAGGGCGGCCATCTGCGGGCGATCACCGACTCCGCGCTGGCCACCTCGGCCCGCCGGCCCGGCTCGTCGATCGAGCGGCTGCGTCGCCAACTGCACCACAAGGACGCCTGGATCGCCGACGACGAGGCGTTCGCCGCCGCCGTCGAGCACGTCCGGGAGGAACTGGTCGAGGGGCTGCTCGCGTTGCCGTTCGACGGTTCGATCGAGGCGGAACAGTACGTGGCCCGCTTCTCCGCCCGCTGGACCACCCGTTTCGTGGACGCGATCACCGTCGTCGAGCAGCCGGCCGTGCGCTCCGGGCACGTGCTGCTGGCCCCGGCGCAGTGGCACGAGGTGCAGGTGCTCAAGTTCGTCCACCACCGGTTCGTGCTGGCCCGTCCCGACCTGGCGCTGCACCAGCGTGGTCAGGCCCGGCTGCTCGACACCCTGGTCGACGCGCTGCGCGAGTGGCTGCTGGATCCGGAGGAGGAGTCCCGGCTGCCCCGGCGGCTGCACGACCTGGTGGAGCTGGCCGAGGCGGAACTGCACCCGCGTACCCCGGACCGCATCGGCAAGGCACGTGGCCGGGCCATCGTGGACTTCGTCGCCCAGCTCACCGACGGCCAGGCGGTGGCGATGCTGGATGCGCTCTCCGGCCGCTCCGGCGCCCTCTGGACCGACGCCTTCGTCCTCTGAGGCGACCGGCCCGGGCCCGTCAGGGCAGCGGCGGCTCAGGCGATGGCCTGCCACCAGCCGTCGACCGGGGGTGGGTCGTCGACCACCACGCGCTCGCCGGGGCGCGGCACGGCCAGCCGTACGTCGCGGGCCTTCGCCTCGGCCCAGAGCCGGTCCACCGGCTCGGACCAGTCGTGCAGGGCGAGGTTGAAGGTGGCCCAGTGCACCGGTATGAACAGCCCACCGCGCAGGTCCAGGTGGGCGGCGACCGCCTCCTCGGGGAACATGTGGATGCCCGGCCAGGCCCGGTCGTACGCGCCGATCTGCATGAGCGTCACGTCGAACGGCCCGTGCGCGGCGCCGATCTCGGCGTACCCGCCGAAGTAGCCGGAGTCTCCGGTGTAGTAGACGCGGCGCTGCTGGCCGGCCACCACCCAGGAACTCCACAGCGTGCCGTTGCGGCGCAGGCCCCGGCCGGAGAAGTGCTGGGCGGCGGTGCAGGTGATCTCCAACTCGGCCACCCGGTGGGTCTGCGACCAGTCCAGCTCGATGATCCGCTCCGGCGGGACGCCCCAGCGGTCGAGGTGGGCACCGACCCCGAGCGGCACCAGGAACGGCGCCGACTGCCGGGCGGTCAGTTCCCGCACCGTGCCCATGTCGAGATGGTCGTAGTGGTCGTGCGAGATCAGGATCGCGTCGATTCGGGGCAGTTCGTCGAGGCGTACCGGCGGTTCGTGCAGTCGACGCGGGCCGACCGCCGTCGACGGGGAGCACCTGTCGCTCCACACCGGGTCCAGCAGCACCCGCTTGCCCTCGATCTCGATCAGGGTGGAGGCGTGGCCGTACCAGACGATGTTCAGCTCGCGTTCCGGGTCGATCCCGGTCTCGGCGGCCGGTCGCAGCAGCGGCACGGGTGCGCCCGGCCGACGCTTCTGCTTGCCGAAGAGCAGTTCCCGGAACAGGTTTCGGTCGGAGACGGGCACCATCGTGCGGGTGTCCGTCCGGTTGTGGAAAACGCCGTCGCGGAACTGCGGTGACCGGGCCGCCCGTTCGGCGCGGGCGCCGGCCAGTCGGCCGCCGATCGCGGCCGGCACGTTCCGCGCGGCCCAGGCCGCTCCGGCGAGCCCGGCCAATGCGGCCAGGCCCGCCACCGACCCGGTGATCCGCCGACCGGTCGTCCGTCCGCTCGGCTTGTTCGGCGCCCGCATGGTCCCCCCTCGGTTGATCCCGAGGTCCACGTTAGCCGTCACCGGCCGGGTTCAGCCGCCGTTGCTGGGGCGGTACGTGTGCTTGCGGTGGGTGGTGCCGGTGCCGTCGAAACCGGCGGTCAGGTCCATGACCCGTCGACCCCACCGGGCCCGTGCCTGCACGGCGGGGTGGGTGGCGCCGAAGTCGTCCGCGCCGGCCTGTCCGTCGGCGAAGAGGGCGTACGTGACAAGTGGCGCGCCGGCAGTGTCGAAGATCACTCCGGCTTCGTGTCGGGCGTCGACGAACCAGCCGGCCTTGGTGGCGACGCGGGCCCGTTCGGCGGAGGACATCTCACGGCGTACCCCGTCGGTGAAGGCCACCGGCGAGCGCAGCAGCCGCAGTACGCGATCGGTCGAGGCGGGGGAGAGCAGGGTGCCGGCGACAAGTGCCCGCAGCAGGTCGTGCGTCTCCCGTGGGGTGCTGGTGCCCAGGTAGAAGCGGTTCGGGTTAGCCACCGGCTGCACCTGGGTGTTCGGGAAGCCCTTGGCGACCAGGATCTGGTTGATCTCGGCGGCCGGGCAGACCAGCCCGCAGAGCCGTACCGCGGTGTCGTCGGAGACGGTCAGCAGGTTCGCCAGGACGTGGCCGACGGTGACCAGGCTGGGGTAGGCGCCGTCCAGGCTGAAGATGCCGTCCCCGCCGGTCACCACGATCGCCTCGGTCACCTCCACCTGGTGGTCGAGGGTGAGCAGGCCCCGATCGACCTTGTCCAGCACCGCGACCGCCACGGCGATCTTGTTGACGCTGTACGCCTCGATCCGCAGGTCCGCCGACTCGTTGACGGCGACCAACGGCCCGTCCGGGCCGGCCAGACTGACGTACGCCTGCCAGTTGCCGCCGGCCCGGGTGCTCTCCCGCTGGAAGACGGTGGCGATGCGGGCGGCGAGCCGTTCCCGGTCGCGCGGCCCGCCTGCCGTGCCCGCCTCCTCGGCGGGGTCAGCGGCGGCGGGCACTCCGGTGCCGAGCACGGTGCCGGCCGTCGCCACGGTGCCCAGGCCGAGCGCGGTCCTGCGGTCCATCCGGATGGTCACTCGTCTCTCCCATCGGTCCCCTGGTGTGTCCACGACACACCCTAGGCCGAAGGATCGACGTAGGTGATCCCGTCGATGGGCTCACGGGGCGAGAACGACCTTCACGCAGCCGTCCTGCTTCTTCTGGAACATCTCGTACGCCTGCGGCGCCTGCTCCAGTGGCAGCCGGTGGGTACGCAGGTCGGCCACGCCGAGCGGGTCGTCGTCGGTGAGCAGCGGGATGATCTCGTCGGTCCAGCGCCGCACGTGGCACTGACCCATCCGCACCTGGATGCCCCGGTCGAACATCTCCATCAGCGGCAACGGGTCGACCTCGCCGCCGTACACCCCGGAGATGGAGACGGTGCCCCCGCGCCGGACGCCCTTGAGCGCGGCCTTGAGCGCGACCAGCCGGTCCACCGCCACCTTGTCGATCATCGGCTGGGCGAGCTTGTCCGGCAGCAGCCCGGCGGCGGCCTGAGCCATCTTGCCCAGCGGTGCGCCGTGCGACTCCATGCCGACCGCGTCGATCACGGCGTCCGGCCCGCGTCCGTCCACCAGATCGATCAATGTGCCGGGCACGTCGTCGAGCTGGGAGATGTCCAGCACCTCCACGCCGTGCCGGCGGGCCATCTCCAGCCGCTCGGGCACCACGTCGAGGCCGATCACCCGGTCCGCGCCGAGGTGGCGGCCGATGCGGGCGCAGAACTGGCCCACCGGCCCCAGGCCGAAGACCGCGAGGGTGCCGCCGCGCGGGGTGTCGGCGTACTTCACCGCCTGCCAGGCGGTCGGCAGGATGTCGGAGAGGTAGAGCCACCGCTCGTCCGGACCCTCGTCCGGCACCTTGATCGGGCCGAACTCGGCGAACGGGACGCGAAGGAACTGGGCCTGCCCGCCGGGCACCGCACCGTAGAGGGAGGTGTAGCCGAACAGCGCGGCACCCTTGCCCTCGGCGGTGACCTGGGTGGTCTCGCACTGGGCGTAGAGCTGCCGCTGGCACATCCAGCAGGATCCGCAGGAGATGTTGAACGGCACCACCACCCGGTCGCCGGGCTTGAGCCGGGTCACCCCGGGTCCGACCTCCTCGACGATGCCCATCGGTTCGTGGCCGAGGATGTCGCCCGGCTTGAGGTACGGGCCCAGGACTTCGTACAGGTGCAGGTCGGAGCCGCAGATGGCGGTGGAGGTGATCCGCACGATCGCGTCGGTCGGGTCCTCGATCCTCGGGTCGGGCACCTCCTCGACCCGTACGTCCCGCTTGCCCTGCCAGGTAAGTGCCCGCATGTCGCCCCCTCGTCGCCGCCGTCCCCGTAGCTCACCTGCTACCCGCGACAACGCCCTTCAACCGACCTACCCCCACCCGCGGGGGTTGATCATGAGGTTGGCGGCAGTTTGAAGATCAACGACTGCCGCCAACCTCATGGTCAACGGGGGAAGTCCGGTCGGGGCGGTCAGGTGCCGGGGGTGTCGGCGTGGCGGGTGGTGGCGGCCAGGTAGTCGCGGTTGAGGCGGCCGATGGTGGTCAGCGGGATGCCCTTCGGGCAGACCACCGTGCACTCGCCGGCGTTGGTGCAGCCGCCGAAGCCGGCCTCGTCGTGCGCGTCGACCATGCCGATCACCCGGGTGTAACGCTCGGGCTGGCCCTGGGGGAGCAGCGAGAGCTGGGTGACCTTGGCGGCGGTGAACAGCATGCCGGAGCCGTTCGGGCAGGCCGCCACGCAGGCGCCGCAGCCGATGCAGGCGGCGGACTCGAAGGCGGAGTCGGCGTCGGCCTTGGCCACCGGTACGGAGTGCGCCTCCGGCGCGCTGCCGGTGGGCGCGGTGACGTACCCGCCAGCAGCGATGATCTTGTCGAAGGCGTTGCGGTTGACCACCAGGTCCTTGATGACCGGGAAGGCCCGGGCCCGCCACGGCTCGATGTCGATGGTGTCGCCGTCGGAGAACTGCCGCATGTGCAGCTGGCAGGCGGTGGTGCCGCGCTGTGGACCGTGCGCGTCGCCGTTGATCATGAGGCCGCACATGCCGCAGATGCCCTCGCGGCAGTCGTGGTCGAAGGCGACCGGCTCCTCGCCGGAGAGGATGAGCCGCTCGTTGAGCACGTCGAGCATCTCCAGGAACGACATGTCCGGTGAGACGTCGTCGACCTGGTACTTCACCATCCGACCCTTGTCCTGGGGGCCGGACTGGCGCCAGATGCGCAGGGTCAGGTTCACTTGTAGCTCCGCTGCGTGGGGTGGACGTATTCGAAGTTCAGGTCTTCCTTGTGCAACACCGACGGCTCACCCGTGGCGGTGAACTCCCAGGCCGCCACGTACGCGAACCGGTCGTCGTCGCGCTGGGCCTCGCCCTCGGGGGTCTGGTGCTCGGCGCGGAAGTGGCCGCCGCAGGACTCCTCCCGGTGCAGGGCGTCGATGCACATCAGCTCCGCCAGCTCGAAGAAGTCGGCCACCCGGCCGGCCTTCTCCAGTGACTGGTTCAAGCCTTCGCCGTTGCCCGGCACCCGGACCCGCTGCCAGAACTGCTCCCGCAGGGCGCGGATCTCGTCGATGGCCTTGCGCAGCCCGGCCTCGGAGCGCTCCATGCCGCAGTGCTCCCACATGATCTGGCCCAGCTCGCGGTGGAACGAGTCCACCGTCCGGTCACCGTCGATCGCGAGCAGCCGCTGGATGCGGTCCTCCACGTCGCGCCGGGCCTCGACCGCCGCCGGGTGAGTCGCGTCGACCTTCTCGAACGGGCCGGCGGCGAGGTAGTTCGCGACCGTGTTGGGCAGCACGAAGTACCCGTCGGCGAGGCCCTGCATCAGCGCCGAGGCGCCGAGCCGGTTCGCGCCATGGTCGGAGAAGTTCGCCTCACCGATGACGAACAGGCCGGGGATCGTCGACTGGAGGTCGTAGTCGACCCACAGGCCGCCCATCGTGTAGTGCACGGCGGGGTAGATCCGCATCGGCACCTCGTACGGGTCCTCGCCGGTGATCCGCTCGTACATCTCGAAGAGGTTGCCGTACTTGGCCTCGATGGCCTTGCGGCCGAGCCGGTCGATGGCGTCGGCGAAGTCGAGGTAGACCCCGAGCTTCGTCGGGCCCACGCCCCGGCCCTCGTCGCAGACGTTCTTCGCGGCGCGGGAGGCGATGTCGCGGGGCACCAGGTTGCCGAAGGAGGGGTAGATGCGCTCCAGGTAGTAGTCCCGCTCGTCCTCGGGGATCTCGCGGGGATCGCGGTCGTCGCCCTTGGCCTTCGGCACCCAGACCCGGCCGTCGTTGCGCAGCGACTCGCTCATCAGGGTCAGCTTCGACTGGTGGTCGCCGGAGACCGGGATGCAGGTCGGGTGGATCTGGGTGTAGCAGGGGTTGGCGAAGTACGCGCCCTTGCGGTGCGCCCGCCAGGTGGCGGTGACGTTGCAGCCCTTGGCGTTCGTGGAGAGGTAGAAGACGTTGCCGTAGCCGCCGGAGGCGAGCACCACGGCGTCGGCGAACTCCGTGGTGATCTCGCCGGTGACCATGTCGCGGACCACGATGCCCCGGGCCTTGCCGTCGACGACGATCAGCTCCAGCATCTCGTGCCGGGCGTACATCTCCACGTTGCCCAGGCCGATCTGTCGCTCCAACGCCTGGTACGCGCCGAGCAGCAACTGCTGGCCCGTCTGGCCCCGGGCGTAGAAGGTGCGCTGCACCTGCGCGCCGCCGAACGAACGGGTGTCGAGCAGACCGCCGTACTCGCGGGCGAAGGGCACGCCCTGGGCGACGCACTGGTCGATGATGTTGACCGAGACCTCGGCCAGCCGGTGCACGTTCGACTCGCGGGAGCGGAAGTCACCGCCCTTGACCGTGTCGTAGAAGAGCCGGTGCACCGAGTCGCCGTCGTTGCGGTAGTTCTTGGCGGCGTTGATGCCGCCCTGTGCGGCGATCGAGTGCGCCCGGCGGGGGCTGTCCTGGTAGCAGTACGACTTGACCCGGTAGCCCTGCTCGGCGAGCGTGGCCGCGGCGGAGCCACCGGCCAGGCCGGTGCCGACCACGATCACGGTCATCTTGCGGCGGTTGGCCGGGTTGACCAGCTTCGCCTCGAAGCGGCGGCGTTCCCAGCGGGTCTCGATCGGCCCGTCAGGGGCCCTGGTGTCGGCGATCGGGTCGCCCTCGGTGAACAGATCCATGGTCAGGACACCAATCCGGTGAGTACGGCGAACGGGACCACGAGGTAGCCGGCGCAGAGCGCGACGGCGAATACCAGCGCCACCGCCCTGGCCCGCTGCTCGCCGCGCGGGGTCTGCTGGCCCAGGCTGCGCAGCGCGCTGAACACGCCGTGCCGCAGGTGGAAGCCGAGCGCGACGATCGCCAGCGTGTAGAAGGCGGTGACGTACCAGCGCTCCGGGGCGAAGTCAGCGACCACGTTCGCGTACGGCCGGGACGGGTCGCCGACCGGGTTCAGCGTGCCGGTGGTCAGGTCGAGGATGTGGTAGACCACGAAGAGCAGGATGATCACGCCGCCCCAGCGCATGGTCCGGGCCGCGTAGCTGCCCCGGACCTTCTTGCGGTGGGCGTAGCGCACCGGGCGGGCGGCGCGGGCGCGCAACGCCAGGACCGTGGCGGCCCAGATGTGCAGCAGCACCGCCGCCAGCAGGCCGACCCGTTGGATCCACAGGAACCCGGCGCTGGGCAGTAGCGGGACGCCGAGTTCACGCAGCCAGTGCGCGTAGTGGTCAAACGAGGACGCGCCCGAGAAGATCTTCAGGTTGCCCAGCATGTGGGCGATGAGGAACAGCACCAGCAGGATGCCCGTCACCGCCATGACGGCCTTGAGGCCGACATTGGAGCGGATGGGCGACCGGGTTCTCGTCGTGACTACCACTCGACCGACGCTAGGAGGACTTCGATCAGTCGTCCAATGCATCGACACCGCAGTCTTGATAGCCGTAAGCTATGTAGATGCAGCTCCATCAGCTGAAGTACTTCGTCGCGGTGGCCGAAGTACGACATTTCACCCAGGCGGCCGACCTCGTGGGCATCACCCAGCCCTCGTTGAGTAAGCAAATTCACGCGTTGGAGGACACCCTCGGCGCACCCCTGTTTGAGCGGGTAAGGGGCAACATAACCCTGACCGCGGCGGGGGAGGTGCTGCTGCCGTTGGCCAAGCGGATCCTGGCCGACGTCGAGACCGCCACCCGGGAGGTGCAGGAACTGGTCGGCCTACGGCGTGGCCGGGTACGCCTCGGCGCCACTCCCAGCCTCGCCACCTCCCTCGCCCCGCCGGTGCTCCGCCGGTTCCGCGACGCCCACCCGACCGTCGACCTGCGGATGGAGGAGGGCGGCTCGCAGGACCTCGTCCGTGACCTGCTCCGGGGCGATCTCGACCTCGCGCTGATCATCATGCCCGCCCAGGGTGCCGATCCCGGCCTGCGGGCCGACCCGATCCTCACCGAGAGCCTGGTGGTCGCCTCGGTCGACCCGGTGCCCACCGCCACGCCCGGCGCCGACCTGCGCATCACCGACCTGCGCGACCAGCCGATGGTGATGTTCCGCGAGGGTTACGACCTGCGCGACGCCACCCTCCAGGCGTGCCGGGACGCCGGCTTCGAACCGACCCTTTCGGTGGACGGCGGGGAGATGGACGCGGTGCTCAGCTTCGTCGAGGCCGGGCTGGGCATCGCCGTGGTCCCCGGCATGGTGGTCGCCCGCCGGGCCGGCGTCCGCGTCACCCGGCTCGCTCCTCCGGGCGTACGCCGGACCATCGCGGTGGCTCGCCGCCGGGACGCCGTGCCCACCCACGCCGGCCGCGAACTACGCCGCATCCTGCTCGACTACGTCCACACCGCCACCGCCACCGCCCAGCTCCCGCCCGGCGTCGAACCCCTACCCTAGGCGTTCGCGACGGCGAGCGTTGTGGCGATCCGCGTCGGGCTACCAGCGACGCACGGCACGCCAGTCCTCGGCTGCTGCCACCGCTCGCTTGCCCGATTCTCGCTCCATCCGGAGCCGCTCCCGGTGCCGAAATCCTTTGTACAGCTTGTAGCCCGCGTAGCAGGGAACAAACAGCGCGGCCACAAAGAAGACGGAGAACACACCTGCGGCGCCGTCGTCGCGGACCAGGAGCCAGACGTACGCGGCCGTGCCGACAGAGAAGACGCCAGCGAGCACCCGATCGACCACACTGGTGGTGGCAAATGACGTCACGGCGACCGCGAACAGCACCACGGCACTCATCACGAGACCGACGACATAACAAATCATGATTATCGTCAGGAACACGTGGCCTCCAGGCGTTCGCCAGTCGCCAGCCGACCAGCATCGCAAACCATAGCGGAGCGCGACCGATCCCGGATCGCCACGACGACCTGCAGTTATCGGTCAGCGCCCTTCGGCGTCGTCCATGGCGCGGTAGATGCGTTGCTCGGAGACGGGATAGGGGGTGCCGAGGGCCTGGGCGAAGATGCTGACCCGCAACTCCTCGATCATCCAGCGGATCTGGCGCACCGCCTGAGATGAGCGCCGCGCCGGGGGCAGGGCGGCCAGTAGCTCGTCGTACTCGCGCTGCACCACCGCGACGCGGTCCTGCTGTTGTTTGTCGCGCGCGGGGTTGCCGGGCAGCCGGTCCAGCCGGCGCTCGATCGCGGTCAGGTAGCGCAGCAGGTCGGGCAGCCGGGCATACCCGGCCTCGGTGATGAAGCCGGCGTGCACCAGGCCGGTGAGCTGGTTGCGGACGTCGGCCAGAGCGGCCACCACGGCCAGGTTCCGCGTCGCGCCGAGGCGCTGCTGCACCGCGTACGCGGTGGCGAGCACCGCCCGGACCCGGTCCATCACCGCCACCACCGTGTCCACCAGCTCGGCCCGGACCTTCTCGCGCAGCGCGGCGAAACCCGCCTCGTCCCAGGCCGGCCCGCCCGCGTCGGCGATCAGCTTGTCGATCGCCGCGCCGGCCGCGTCCTCGATCAACGCCTGCACCCCGCCGTGCGGGTTGCGGGACAACGCCAGCTTCGCCTCGTTGGTCAACCGGCCCTGGAGGAACTTCGCCGGGGACGGCACGGTCAGCCGCAGCAGCCGACGGGTGCCGGCCCAGTGGGCGGCCTCCTGCTCGGCCGGGGAGTCGAACACCTTCACGCCGACCGTGGCGCCCTCGTCCACAAGCGCCGGGTAGGCGGTCACCGCGTACCCGGCCCGTACCTGCTCCATGGTGCGCGGCAGCGTGCCGATCTCCCAGCCGGTCAGCCCCGATCTGGCCACCTCCGGCGCGGCCGCGGCCACCACCTGGCGTACCTCCGCCTTGAGCTGGCGTTGCAGGGCCGGCAGATCCTTGCCCTCGGCGACCGGCTTGTCGTCGTCGCCGAGCACCCGGAAGGTGACCCGCAGGTGCGGCGGCAGCCTGCCCAGGTCCCACGCGTCCCTCGGCACGGTTACCCCGGTCATCCGCCGCAGCTGCCGGGTCAGCGCGTCCAGCAGCGGCTCCTCGCCGGGAGTGATCGCGGCCAGCGCGGCCCGGGCGTAGTCGGGTACCGGCACGAAGTTGCGCCGTACCGGCTTCGGCAGCGACCGGATCAGCGCCACGACGAGTTCCTCACGCAGCCCCGGCACCTGCCAGTCGAAGCTCTCGGCGGGCACCTGGTTGAGCAACGGCAGCGGAATGTCCACAGTCACGCCGTCGGTCGCCGTACCCGGGTCGAACGTGTACGTCAGCGGCAGCGCCACCCCGTCGGCCCGCCACTCGTCGGGATAGTCGGCCTCGTCCAGCCCGCCCCGGCCCGCGTTGACAAGCAGCTCCCGGGTGAAGGTGAGCAGCTCGGGCCGCTCCCGGCGGGTCTTCTTCCACCAGCTGTCGAAGTGCCGCCCGGAGACCACCTCGGGGGGAATCCGCTCATCGTAGAACTGGAAGATCGTCTCGTCGTCGACCAGGATGTCGCGCCGCCGGGCCCGGTTCTCCAGCTCCTCGATCTCGGTCAGCAGCCGCTGGTTGTCCCGCCAGAACTGGTGGTGGGTGGACCAGTCGCCCTCGACCAGCGCGTGCCGGATGAACAGCTCCCGGCTCAGCGTCGGGTCGATCCGACCGAAGTTGACCTTCCGACTGGTGACAAGCGGGACGCCGAAGAGGGTGACCTTCTCGTACGCCATCACCGCCGCCTGCTTCTTCTCCCAGTGCGGCTCGCTGTAGCTGCGCTTGACCAGGTGCTGGGCGAGCGGCTCGACCCACTCCGGCTCGATCCGCCCGTTCACCCGCCCCCACAGCCGGGAGGTCTCCACCAGCTCGGCGGCCATCACCCAGCGGGGCGGCTTGCGGAACAACGCCGAGCCCGGGAACAGGGCGAACTTCGCCCCGCGCGCGCCCAGGTACTCGTGCTTCTGCGCGTCCTTGAGGCCGACGTGTGACAGCAGGCCCGGCAGCAGCGACTGGTGCACCTTCGGTGTGTCGATCTCCTCCGGCAGGTCCGCGCCGATCTGGCGTCGCCCACCGCCGTCGGGCGCGCCGTCCGCGCCGCCCCGCCGGCTCCGTCCCCGGTTCCTGTCGTCAGGGGTACGCAGCACCTGCCGCAACTGGCTGACGATGTCCTGCCACTCCCGGACCCGCAGGTAGTTGAGGTACTCGGCCCGACACATCCGCCGGAACGCGCTTGAGGAGAGCGCCCGCTGCTGCTCCCGCAGGTACCGCCACAGGTTGAGGTACGCGACGAAGTCGGACTCGGCGTCGGCGAACCGGGCGTGTGCCTGATCGGCTTGGGCCTGCTTCTCCGCCGGCCGCTCGCGCGGATCCTGAATCGACAGGGCCGCGGCGATCACCATCACCTCGGTGGCACAGCCGTTGCGTTCGCCCTCCAGCACCATCCGGGCCAGCCGAGGGTCGACCGGCAACTGCGCCAGCCGCCGGCCGAGCGTGGTGAGCCGTCGGCTCGGCTCGGTCTCGGTCGGGTCGATCGCGCCCAACTCGTGCAACAGGTTCACGCCGTCGGTGATGTTGCGGCGGTCCGGCGGGTCGATGAACGGGAACGCGGCGATGTCGCCCAGGCCGATGGCGGTCATCTGGAGGATGACCGAGGCCAGGTTGGTCCGCAGGATCTCCGGGTCGGTGAACTCGGGGCGGGAGTCGAAGTCCTGCTCGTCGTAGAGCCGGATGCAGATGCCGTCCGAGGTACGCCCGCAGCGGCCCTTGCGCTGGTTGGCGCTGGCCTGCGAGATCGGCTCGATCGGCAGCCGCTGCACCTTCAGCCGCTGCGAGTAGCGGGAGATCCGGGCGGTGCCGGGATCCACCACGTACTTGATGCCCGGCACGGTAAGCGAGGTCTCCGCCACGTTCGTGGCCAGCACCACCCGCCGCCCGCCGTGCGGGGCGAAGACCCGGTGCTGCTCGGCGACGCTGAGCCGGGCGTACAGCGGCAGGATCTCGGTGCCGAGCAGGGACCGCTTGTTCTGCACCAGCTTGCCCAGCGCCTCGGCGGTGTCCCGGATCTCCCGCTCACCGCTGAGGAAGACCAGGATGTCGCCCGGCCCCTCGGCGGCCAGCTCCTCGACCGCGTCACCGATCGCCTGGATCTGGTCGCGGACGTTCTCCTCGTCGGCTTCCTCCTCGTCGCCGTCGGCGACCTCGACAAGCGGCCGGTAGCGCACCTCCACCGGATAGGTCCGGCCGGAGACCTCCACCACCGGCGCCGGCTCGCCGTCGGGATGCTCGGCGGTCGGTGGCCCGGCAAAATGCCGCGCGAACCTGTCGGTCTCGATGGTCGCCGAGGTGATGATCACCTTGAGGTCGGGACGGCGCGGCAGAAGCTGCCGGAGGTACCCGAGAATGAAGTCGATGTTGAGGCTGCGCTCGTGCGCCTCGTCGATGATCAACGTGTCGTACTGGCGCAGCATCCGGTCGGTCTGCAACTCGGCCAGCAGGATGCCGTCGGTCATCAGCTTGACCAGGCTGTTCTCGCCCACCTGATCGGTGAAGCGCACCTTGTAGCCGACCACGTCCCCGAGCTCGGTCCCCAACTCCTCGGCGATCCGGTCGGCCACCGTACGCGCCGCCAGCCGCCGGGGCTGGGTGTGCCCGATCAGGCCGCTGATGCCACGCCCCAGCTCCAGGCAGATCTTCGGCAACTGGGTGGTCTTGCCCGAGCCGGTCTCGCCCGCCACGATCACCACCTGGTGGTCGCGGATCGCCGCGGCGATGTCATCCTTGCGCTCGCTGACCGGCAGACTCGCCGGGTAGACGATCTTCGGCACCGCGGCTTTCCGCCGCTCCAGCCGGCCCTCCGCCGCAGCCGTCTCGGCGACGATCTCCGCCAGCACCGAATCGCGTCGCTGCGGGTCGCGGAGCTTCCGCAGCCCGTCGAGTCGACGGCGCAGCTGACGCTGGTCGCGGAACATCAGCGGGGAGAGGCGACGCTGCAACTCCCGAACGGGATCGGTCGCGGCGGGTGAGGCTGGATTCTGCATGTCGTGGCCAAGGATAGGCAGCCGGTTGCCGGTCCGCCTCCTGGTTACCCGCGCCGTGCCCGGCCTGCTCGGGCCGGCTGCTCCGGCCGGTCTATCGTTGGGCGCCGGGCTGGGAGCGGGACACGGGGACGGCGATGAAGATGCGTGACACCGATCGGGCGCTGGTGCAGGCTGCCAGCGCGGTGGCGAAGCTGCGTTGCCGCAGCGCCATCCACACCCTCGCCACGGCGGCGCGTACCGCCGACGGTCGGGTGATCTCCGCAGTCAACGTGGTGCATGCCACGGGAGGGGCCTGCCCCGAGACGGTCGCGCTCGGCACCGCTGCCACCCAGGGCGTGGCAGAGCTGGAGACGATCGTCACCGTCGGCGACCGGGGCCGCTCCCTCGTCACCCCCTGCGATGCCTGTCGCCAGCTCCTGGCCGACCGCTATCCGGCCTTACGCGTCATCGTCGGCAACCCCGAGGACCCGAACGTCGTGCCCGTCACCGACCTGACCCCACCCACCCCCCGCTAGCCTGCCCGGCTCGCCGCCGTGATCCACGGCGGCGTGTGCAACTTCGGGGAAAGTGTCCCCTCGACACGAGCTAAGGCGGCAGTTTCCCCGAAACTGTCGTCTGCGCTTGTGCCCGTCAGCGCTTGCTGCCGTCCGCGCTTGTGCCCGTTCGGGCTTGTGCGTGGGGTGGCGGGATCAGCGGGTGCGGGTGCGGATTGCTTGGCGGAGTTCGGCGAGGAAGCCGTCGAAGTCCTCGCGGAGCCGTTGTGCGGTCACGTGCAACACGATCCAGTCCTCGCCGAGCAGACGGTTCAGGCGTTGCCGGTCGCGATGGAGTTGCTGCGGATCGTCGTGCCAGAGTCCGTCGTACTCGACCGCGATCTTGAGTTCCGGCCAGGCGAGGTCGACCCGGGCGATGAACCTGCCGTCGCGCTCCACCACGAACTGGGTGACCGGCCGGCGAACACCGGCCAGCACGATCCGCACCCGAAGCCGCGACTCCTGAGCCGACTCCGCGCCCGGGTCGGCCAGCTGTGCCACCCGAAGCATGCGTCTCCAGCCTCGGGCACCGCGACGGCGGTCCACCATTTCCCGCAGCTGATCGGCGCGCACCAGTCGTTGACCGAGCAGCCTGTCCACCACGACCACGGCCTCCTCCGGATTCAGCCACTGGGCCAAATCCCAGCAGGTGCGCAGCGGCGTGGTGACCGGCATGCCGGCGTGCGACACCACGTCGGCCTCGGCGATTTCGCCGGTGTGCACGACGAGACCGGCAACCGGCCCGAACCGGAGCCCTGTCGGCACAAGGATGTCGAGCGGTTCGGCATCCCCGATGAACCCGGCACCGAACAGTGCAGCGGCGCTCCGACCGGCGATCACCGCCCCGGGTGGCAGCATCCACCGCGCTGCGGCCAGGCACCGGGTGCGGTGCGAGATCGTGAGCTGTGCGTCGGCGTACACGTCTCGGAAGACCGGTCGCCACGCCCGGCTGCGTAGCTCACCCCGGGTCAGTAGCCCTCGGGCCACAGCGCGGGAACCACGGAAGAGGCGTCCACGCAGTTGCGGCGGACGCCGAGCAGATTTGGTCATGCCGTCCACCATGGACGACCGCAAGCACCGCCCGCCGCCCCTGTGGATAACCCCGCCGCCCCGTCGCCGCCCCACCCGCCCCGCCCCGCCGCCCCACCGCGCCGCCCTGCCGCCCTGCCGGGGCGCTACTGCTCAAGCAACTTCGGGAAAAGTGCTGCTTCCGGGTGCGTCGAGGCGACACTTCCCCCGAAGTTGCTCATATCTTTACGGCACGGCACGGCACGGCACGGCACGGGGCAGCGCGGGACGGCGCGGCGCGGGACGGCGCGGCGCGGGACGGCGCGGCGCGGGACGGCGCGGCGCGGGACGGCGCGGCGCGGGACGGCGCGGCGCGGGACGGCGCGGCGCGGGACGGCGCGGCGCGGGACGGCGCGGCGCGGGACGGCGTGGGACGGCGCGGCACGGGGCAGCGTGGGGCCGGGCGGCGCGGGGGCGGGGCGGCGCGGGGGCGGGTGGGTCAGGCGGCGGCGGACCAGATGGCGCGGAAGGCGGCTGCCTCGCCGGCGAGCCAGCTTTCGATCTCGTGGGGCCTGGCGTTGTCGGGCATCCGGTGGGTGATGCCCCGGCGCACGTCGACCAGGACCGGCTCGGCGTGCGGGAGCACGGCGTCCATGTGGCGGGCGGTCAGGTGCAGTGCCGCCAGGGTCGCCTCCTCGCTGGGCGGGGCCTCGTCGAAGTGCAGGCGCACCGCCTCGGCGCGGCCGTCTGCGTACCGGATGCCGAAGTGGGGGTTGATCTTGATCGGGAGGTCGCCGAGCATGGCCAGCGCGTCGCGGGTCTGGGCCAGGTCGACCCCGGCGGGCTCGCCGAGCGAGTGCAGCCAGGCCGTCGCGCCGGGCACGAGCGACTGGTAGAGCGGACGCCAGCGGGGCTTGACCACGTCGACCACCTGCGCCAGGTGGGTGCCGCCGGTGTGGAAGGCGATGTCGGCCTTGAGCGCCTTGACGAACTGGCCGTGCGGGTTGAACCCGGAACGGCTCGCCCGCTGCCGGCGCAGGCCGCCGACGAAGCTGGCCTTGGTCGGACCGGTGCGGTCGACGTACCGGGTGAAACCGAGGAGGGTTGCGTACGGCGTGAGGGGGGCGGAGACGGTCGCGGTCACGAGCATCCTCCCAGGTCAGGAACTCGATTAGTACATACATTCTAATCGACGACCCTGACATCGCCCAGGGCACGAAAGGGGCCGCCCGGGCATCCCGGACGGCCCCCGTAGGAAAAATTTCAGAGCTGGCCGACGTCGGTGATCCGCACGACGGCGGCACCCGCCTCGTCGGAGGCGGCCAGGTCGACCTCGGCGCTGATGCCCCAGTCGTGGTCGCCCTCCGGGTCGTCCAGGATCTGCCGCACCGTCCAGCGCTCCCGACCCTGTTCGATCATGAGCAGCGCCGGGCCGCGGGCGTCCGGGCCGGTTCCGATGCCGTCGTACGACTCGAAGTAGGGCTCCAGCGCGTCGGCCCAGGCGTCGGCGGGCCAGCCGGAGTCGGCGTCCAACTCGCCGAGCGCGTCCCAGTGCCGCAGCGCGGCCAGCTCGACCCGCCGGAACAGGGCGTTGCGCACCAGCACCCGGAACGCCCGCGGGTTGCGGGTCACCGCCGCCGGGCGGTCGTCCAGGGCAGCGGCCACCTCGGGCAGGTCGGTCGGGTTGCGCAGCCGTTCCCACTCGTCGATGAGGCTGGAGTCGACCTGGCGGACCAGCTCACCCAGCCACTCGATCAGGTCGACCAGTTCCTCGGTCTTGGCCTCCTCGGGCACTGTCTGCCGCAGCGTCTTGTACGCGTCGGCCAGGTAGCGCAGCACCAGCCCCTCCGAGCGGGACAACCCGTAGAACTGCACGTACTCGGTGAAGGTCATCGCCCGCTCGTACATGTCCCGGACCACGGACTTGGGGGAGAGCTGGTGGTCGGCCACCCAGGGGTGCCCCCGCCGGTACATCTCGTAGGCGTTCTCCAGCAGCTCGGCGAGCGGCTTCGGCCAGGTCACCTCGTCGAGCAGTTCGAGCCGGGCCTCGTACTCGATGCCCTCGGCCTTCATCGCGGCGACCGCCTCGCCGCGAGCCTTGAACTGCTGCGCGGAGAGCACCTGGCGCGGGTCGTCGAGGATCGACTCGATCACCGACAGCACATCCAGGGCGTACGACGGGGACTCGCTGTCCAGCAACTCGATGGTGGCCAGCGCGAGCGGGGACAACGGCTGGTTGAGCGCGAAGTCGAGTTGCAGGTCGACGGTGAGCCGGACCCGCCGCCCGGTCTCGTCCGGCTCGGGCAGTTCCTCGACCACGCCGCCGGCCCGCAGCGCCCGGTAGATGGCGATGGCCCGGCGGATGTGCCGGCGCTGGGCCGCCGCGTCCTCGTGGTTGTCGGTGAGCAGGTGCCGCATGGCCACGAACGCGTCGCCGGGGCGGCCGATGACGTTGAGCAGCATCGAGTGGCTGACCTGGAAGCTGGAGGTGAGCGGTTCCGGTTCGGCCTCCACCAGGCGGTCGAAGGTGGGCTTGCCCCAGCCGATGGAACCCTCCGGCGGCTTCTTGCGCACCACCTTGCGTCGCTTCTTCGGGTCGTCGCCCGCCTTGGCGAGAGCCTTCTCGTTCTCGATGACGTGTTCGGGCGCCTGCACCACGACCCGGCCGATGGTGTCGAAGCCGGCCCGGCCGGCCCGACCGGCGATCTGATGGAACTCGCGGGCCTTCAGCAGCCGGGTGCGTACCCCGTCGTACTTGGACAGGCCGGTGAACAGCACCGTGCGGATCGGCACGTTGATCCCGACACCGAGGGTGTCCGTACCGCAGATGACCTTGAGCAGCCCGGCCTGGGCGAGGGTCTCCACCAGCCGGCGGTACTTGGGCAGCATTCCGGCGTGGTGCACGCCGATGCCGTGCCGGACCAGCCGGGACAGCGTCTTGCCGAAGCCGGAGGTGAACCGGAACCCGCCGATCGCCGCCGCGATCATGTCCTTCTCGGCCCGGGTGCAGACGTTTACGCTCATCAGCGCCTGGGCGCGTTCCAGGGCGGCGGCCTGGGTGAAGTGCACCACGTACACCGGGGCCTGCTTGGTCTCCAGCAGCTCTTCGAGGGTCTCGTGCAGCGGTGTCATCGCGTACGAGAAGAGCAGCGGGACCGGCCGCTCGGCCGAGCGGACGACGGCGGTCGCCCGGCCGGTACGCCGGGTCAGGTCGTCGACGAACCGGGTGGTGTCGCCGAGCGTCGCCGACATCAGCACGAACTGGGCCTGCGGCAGCTCGATCAGCGGTACCTGCCAGGCCCAGCCCCGGTCCGGTTCGGCGTAGAAGTGGAACTCGTCCATGACCACCTGGCCGACGTCGGCCCGGGCGCCCTCGCGCAGCGCCAGGTTGGCCAGGATCTCCGCGGTGCAGCAGATGATCGGGGCGTCGGCGTTGACGCTGGCGTCGCCGGTGAGCATCCCGACGTTCTCGGCGCCGAACACCTCGCACAACGCGAAGAACTTCTCCGACACCAGCGCCTTGATCGGCGCGGTGTAGAAGGTCGTCCGGTCGTCGGCCAGGGCGGCGAAGTGCGCCGCGATGGCGACCAGGCTCTTACCCGAGCCGGTCGGGGTATTCATGATCACGTTGGCCCCGGAGACGATCTCGATGACCGCCTCCTCCTGGTGGGGGTAGAGGTCCAGGCCGCGCTCGGACGCCCAACTGGCGAACGCGTCGTAGAGGGTGTCGGGGTCGGCGGTCTTCGGCAGCGCGGCGGTGAGTGTCATGGCCGGTCCATGGTGCCTGGATGAATTGCTTGTGCGCCAACCGGGGCAGCCGGCGCTCGCCCGCCGTCGGGCCTACCCGTGGCGGCGGTAGATCAGGTCGGCGACCGGGCGGCCGGCCCGCAGCGCCCGCCGCTCGAACCGGGTCACCGGCCGGTACGCGGGCCGGGGAGCGTACCCGTCGTAGGCGTTGACCAGACCCGGGTCGGCGTCCAGCGTCGCCCGCATCGCCTCGGCGTACTCAGCCCAGTCGGTGGCGCAGTGCAGCGTGCCGCCGACCGCCAACCGGGAACGCAACCGCGCCACATGGGTCGGCTGGATCAGCCGCCGCTTGTGGTGGCGGGACTTCGGCCACGGGTCCGGAAAGAAGACGTGCACCGCGTCCAGCGAACTGGGCGGCAGCAGATCGAGCAACTCCATCGCGTCGCCCTCGACGATCCGGACATTGCCCAGGTCACGAAGGTGAATCAGGTCCAGCAGGTTCGCGATTCCCGGGGTGTGCACCTCGACCGCCAGATAATCTCGATCCGGGTCGGCGGCGGCCATCTCGGCGGTCGCATCGCCCATGCCGGAACCGATCTCGACCACCAGTGGGGCCCGGCGGCCGAACAGGCCGACAGGGTCGAACGGGTCGGCGTCGGCGACGCGCAGCCCGTACCGCGGCCAGAGCTGGTCCAACGCCGTCACCTGCCGGCCGCTCATCCGGCCGCGCCGCGGGTGGTAGGTACGGATCGCCCGCGCCAGGTGCGGCGCGGCGACGGCGGGAGTCGGGTCGGTGGAGGTCACCACCAACCGAGCCTACGCGAGCACCACGCAAGACCGGATGTGATGTACGCCCGGTGGTGAGACCATCATCGGTGGAAGGCAGGACCGGGTGTCCGGCAGTGCCCGGCGACCGCATCGGCGCACCGGGAGGGGGCATCGTGTCAGCAGCCAGGCAGGCGCTGTCCGCTGCTTCGCCGCGTACCGTCGCAGCCTTCGTTCCGCTGCTCGCGCTCACCCTGGCCACTCCGCTGCTGGCGGCGACGCCGGCCGTGGCCTCACCCGCGCGGGCCGCCGTCGCGCCGGTCGTCGCCGGGCAACCCGGCGGTGGGCAACCCGGTGCGCCTGCGGGCGCGCCGCAGCCGGGCCCGACCGTGTTCGTGGAGGTTTCGCCGAGCATGGTGGAACCGGGCCATCTGGTCGGGCTCCGGGCCAGCTGCCACGACAACTCGGTGGGCGCCATCGTCGTCTCGGACGCGTTCGGCCGGGTCGCCGTGCAGCCGCAGCGCGGGCTGCTGACCGGCACGGCGATGGTCAAGGAGCGGGTCCTCCCCGGCAACTACCGGGTCAAGCTGGAGTGCCGGGGTGGCGAGACCGCATCCACCATGATCCAGGTCGTACGCCACATGAAGCCCAGTCGGGGCCCGGCGACCGGCTTCGGCGGTGGTGCCGGCAACATCACCGCAAATCTGCTCCTCCCTGGCGGTCTGGCGTTGACCGTCACCGGCATGGTCCTCTGGGTCACCGCGACCCGCCGTCGCGGCAGTCGACGGTGAGCCGCCATGACCACCGCCCGCGCACCCCGCCCCAGCGGCTCGGCCGGTACGCCTGGACGCACCGGCGTCGGCCGGGCCACCCCGCGAACCGGCGCCGGCCTCCCGGCCCGCCCCGCCGGTAGCCCACCCCGGCCCAGCTACCGCCCCGACCTGTTCGTACCCGCGGCCAGCCCGCCACCGCGCCACGGCGACCGCCCTGCGGGCCCCGGTGCCACGCCGCGCCCGCACGGCTGGGCGGCGGTGCCGGACCTCGGCTCCCGGCGCGCTCGCGCCGCGGCACCGTTCACCGATCGACGCCGTGCCCCACGGGGCGCGGCCGGGCCTCGCCGGGTAGTGCGCTCCGGGCGCAGCCCGTGGTCACTGCCGCTCGCGGTGCTGCTCGTGCTGGCCGGCGTGTTCGCCACCGGCGCTGGGCTGGGGCACACCGTCGGCGGACCGCTCGACTGGACCACCACCGGCGATGAACGCGGCTCCGGCGGAGCGTCGGCGGTACCCGCCGGGCGTACCGCCGCGCGGCCGGTGAGCCTGTCCATCCCGTCGATCGACGTCTCGGCACCGGTGCAGCCGGTCGGCGACGCACCGGACGGCTCGATCGCCGTGCCGCCGCTGAGCCGGCACGAGGAAACCGGGTGGTACGACCGTGGGCCGGTGCCGGGCGACCCGGGTCCGGCGGTCATCGTCGGGCACGTGGACACCAGGAGCGGCCCGTCGGTCTTCTACGACCTGGGCAAGCTGAAGGTGGGTGACACCGTCGAGGTGGTCCGGGAGGACGATTCGGTGGCCGTGTTCACCGTCAACTCGGTGGAGCACTTTCCTAAGGACCGGCTGCCCGCCGACCGGGTCTATGGTCACGAGGGCCCGCCCGGTCTGCGGCTGATCACCTGCGGCGGCGAGTGGCTCGGCGGTGGCACCGGCTACGCCGACAACGTCATAGCCTTCGCCACCCTCACCACCACCCGCCCCGCCTGACGTACCGGCCGCTACTGCTCCGGCTCGGCGACGAAAACGCCCTGCCCTTGTTGTCCGTAGATCAGGTCACGGGCATGCAGTTCCTTCACGGCCCGGTACGCCGTTGACCGGGCGACCTGGTAGATCTCACCAATTTCCGAAACCGAGGGAAGTTGTTGTCCTGCCGCGTATTCGCCTGACTTGATCTTCGCTTCGATGTCGTCGGCTACCCGCAGATAGTGCGGTGGTCTGGTTGGCATGTCGGCACTCCTGGACTTCAGCAGAGATCATGCTTCCAGCCAAAACGTGATCAAGGCAAGCCGCCCACCCGGCAAAGTGAAGACAGTGAGAACTTGACTACACTGAGACAGTGGATACAGTGAGACAGTGGTCGGTGCTTCTGGACTTCAGCACTCCCGAGGTACCTGGCCAACCGCCCAGGGGGAGCACGACGCAGGACTCTGCCCCCTTGGGTGGGCCTCGTCGTGACCACAGCGGAGGTTGTCGTCGTGCCGCTCGATGATCCTGAGGAGGATTCGCCGATGCGTCGGCTGTTCGAGGCCAATCGGATTCTAGAGACCCATTGGACCCGCGCGGTCGCCGAGCCGTTCCAGGTGGGTGGGTGCCTGGAATGCCGTGGCCGCGCTGAATGCCCTCAGCTCGACTGGGCGATCGGCGTCACGGTCGAGGTCGTGGCGGTGATGTTTCAAAAGCGGTGAACGGGCGGTCGGTCAGGGGACCTGTTGTACGACCTCGAATTCGAGGAGGGTGGCGCCGGAGGCGACGGGGGGCCGCTGCTCCGCGCCGGGCGGGGCGGCGTGGGCGGCTCGGGCGGGGCCGGCGGCCCAGTCCTGGTACGCCTGTTCGGTCTCCCACCGGGTGTAGACGAAATAGCGGTTCTCACCGCCCACCGGGCGCAGCAGTTCGAAGCCGAGGAAGCCGGGGGAGTTCTCCACCGCGCGGGCCCGGGCGGCGAACCGCTTCTCCAACTCCTCGCCACCACCGGGCGGAACGTCGATCGCGTTGATCTTCACGACTGCCATGGCCTCACCCTAGTACGGCCGCCGCCGCTGGGAGCCATGGCCGAGTGCGACGTCACGGGGCCTGACCGGGCTGTCACCTGGGAGGTGGCGGCCGGCCGTTCGGACGGCTACGGGAGCGGGCCGGACTGCATGGTCATCGAGACCGTGCTGTTGGCGACCACCTTCGTCCCACCCGCCGGCGACTGGCTCGCCACCCACGCCGTAGGACTTGTCGACCCGGTGAACACGGGCGCCAGGCCGGCGGCCCGTACGGCCTGGTCGGCCTGCTGGCGAAGCATCTCGCGGACGTGGGGGACGGTCTTGTCCAGCGGCAGCTCCACGGTGAGGGCGACGCTGCACGAGGAGGTGGCGTTGAAGGTGGACAGGCCGACGAGGTGGCCGCCGGCGTAGAAGCCCTGCTCCGGAGGGAGGTTCAGCGGCGGCGGGACGAGGTCGGCGGGCACACGGCCGGGCAGGTCGGGCCACAGCTCCGGCGGCAGGTACCTGGCGAAGAACATGACGAGCAGATCGTCGGTGGCGATGCCGACGTGTGGGCAGGGTCCGCTGCTCGTCCGGCAGGGCACGTTCTGGTTGTACGGGAAGTAGTCGTAGTGGTCCGCCCCACCGTAGATGGCCCGGTGCCGGGGTTTGCCGATGGCGTTCCAGGTAGGGGCGTCGAGAGTGGCCTGTGGATCGTCGACTCCCCAGGTCAGCAGTCGGGGCACGGTGCCCTGGTGGATGGGCTTGGTGCCGTAGCCGGGCTGCCAGTCGTTCCACACCCCGCTGAGCGAGGCGACGGCGGCGACCTGGATGCGGGTGGCGAGGATGCCGGTGTGCAGCGCACCGTGGGAATGGCCGGCGAAGCCGGTCTTCGCGGCGGGAAGCAGCACGGACTTGTCGGGCCAGCCCTGCCGCATCCAGGTCACGGTACTGGCGAGCGCCTGCTGGGTGTCGGGGCTCTGCGCCGGGTGCACGTGGATGTCAGGCAGTTCGGGTACGGCGACGATGTAACCGGAACGGGCCAGCGCCGCCGGGGTACGCATCCAGCGCTGGTAGTGGTTGTTGTCCTGCTCGCAGTAGCCGTGGGCGAACACGATCAACGGGTACCTGCCGCAGCCGCTGAGCAGCTGCGCCGTGTTCGGGGTGGGGTCGATGCTCGGATGGAACACCCGCACCCGGGTGGGCGCGCCGTCGGTAGGCCCGTACTCGCGCCAGCCCCAGAAGACGGGGGCCAGGGCGCTGGGCTGCCAGCCGATGGCGCAACTGGACGGTGGGGTGAGGGCGGCGGGTCGGATCTCGTCGGTCACGGGGTGCTCCTCGCCGTGCGGACGGTCTGTCAGCGGCATCTCACGCGCCGCTGCACCCCAGCGTATTGTCGCAGTTCAGGGCGTGTCGCCTGGGTTCCGCAGTTCTGCCGTCGATCCGACAGACCACAGTGGCCGGGCGCGACGTGGCGCTCAGAAGGACTCGACGGCGGGGACGAGGTCGGCGTCGACCACGACGGGGGCGTGGTCGGAGGGGCCCTTGCCCTTGCGGGCCTCCCGGTCCACGTACGCTGACCGGACGGCGCGGGCCAGCGGGGCCGAGGCGTACACCAGGTCGATGCGCATGCCCTTGTTCTGGTGGAACATGCCGGCCCGGTAGTCCCAGTAGGTGAACGGGTGCGGGCCCTTCATCGGGGTGGGCACCACGTCGGTGAGGCCGAGATCGCGCAGCGCCCCCAGGGCGGCCCGTTCGGGCGGGGTGACGTGGGTGGAGTTGACGAACAGCGCCGGATCCCAGACGTCGTCGTCGGTGGGGGCCACGTTGAAGTCGCCGCAGACGGCCAGCGGCGCGCGGTTCGCCAGTTCGGTGTCCAGCGCGTCCCGCAGCGCCGCCAGCCAGGCCAGCTTGTACGCGTAGTGCGGGTCGTCGGGCGTGCGGCCGTTCGGCACGTACACCGACCAGACCCGCAGCCCGCCGCAGGTGGCCGAGATCGCCCGGGCCTCCGGCTCGGGAAAGCCGGGCTCGCCGGGGAACCCGACTGTGACGTCGGCCAGACCGACCCGGGACAGGATGGCGACCCCGTTCCACCGGCCGTCGCTGTGGCTGGCCACCGTGTACCCCAGCTCACCCACCTCGGTCGCCGGGAAGGCGCCGTCGGGGCACTTGGTTTCTTGAAGACAGACCACGTCCGGCGCGGTGCCGGCCAGCCAGTCGAGCAGCCGGGGCAGCCGGGCCTTCACCGAGTTCACGTTCCACGTCGCCAGGCGCATGATGCCAGCCTGCCCCATCCCCGCTGGGCCCGCTCGGCCACCGCCGGCCGACACGCGCCGAGGTCGTCGGCGTGCCGCCCGCGTCAGCCCGAAGACCCCCGGTCAACTCCCCGGGGTGTCGTTGTTCGGGCGGGTCTGCTCGGCGAGGAAACGCTCCAACTCGGCACCGAGTTCCTCGGCCGTGGGCAGGGGGCCGTTCTCCGTGGCGAGCAGGTTCTTCTCACCCCGCCCCCGGGCGTACGCGTCGTACTGCTCCTCAAGCGCCTGGACCAGGCTGGTGGCCTCGTCGCTCTGCGCGACCTGCCGGTCGATCTCCACCCGCACCACCTCGGCGGCCGAGCGCAGCCCGTCCCGGGGCAGCAGCAGCCCGGTGCTGCGGGACACCGACGCCAGCAGCACCTCGGCGGCGGCCGGGTACTCGGCCTGCGCCACGTAGTGCGGCACGTGCGCGGCGAAGCCCAGCGCGTCGCGGCCCGCCTCGCCGAGGCGGAACTCCAGCAGGTGACCGACGCTGCCGGGAACCTGCACCCGTTGCAGCCACGGTTCGTAACCGGAGATCAGGTCACGCCGGGTGGCGTGCGCGGTCACGCCGGTCGGCCGGGTGTGCGGCACCGCCATCGGGATCGCGTTGAGCCCGACGGTGAGCCGTACGTCCAGTCGGGCGGCGAGCCCGGCGACGGCGGCGGTGAACCGTTCCCACTGAAGGTCCGGCTCCGGGCCGGTGAGCAGCAGGAACGGGGTCTCGTCGTCGTCGTGGAGCAGGTGCAGCTCCAACTCCGGGTCGTCGTAGCTCTCCCAGTGGTCCTCGACGAAGGTCATCACCGGTCGGCGGGAGCGGTAGTCGAAGAGTTGATCCAGGTCGAACCGGGCGATCGGGCGGGACTCCAGCGATGTGAGCAGCTGTTCGCGGGCGAGCCGGCTCGCGTTACCTGCGTCGACGAAACCGGTGAGCGCCTGGATCAGGACCGGCTGACCGGGGTCGGGCAGATCGTCGGTGAGTTCGTAGAGCTCGTGTGGGTCGAGCACCGGTGCGGCCTCCCTGCATGTGCGTAACGGGGCCACCGGACTCGCGGTGCCCCGATCGCCAGAACGTACCTGCCATCCTCGTGCATTCCTGTCGGGCCGGTCCGCCCGGCCCAGCGTCGCCGTGCGATCGGCCGACGGTACGCCGTTGCCCCGGCGGGGTACACATGGATGGTCGCCACCGAAAGGAGAGGTGATGAGCGATCCCGTGCCCGCCGAGGGCCAACCCGTCACCCCGGCTCCGCCGCCGCCCGGCAGCCGGGTCGTCGAGGCGCCACCGGCCACGCTGTGGGACCGGATGCGCCAGGATCCGCAGTACGCTCCGGAGCACCTCGCGCTCGAGGCGGTGCGCCGGCTCGGTCCGGAGGCCGCGCAGTGGGTGCAGCGGATCCGGGCCGCGCAGCCCGGCATCGGCGCCGAGGCCCTGGCGGAGCAGGCGGTACGCCGGTTCGTCAACCAGGCCCGGCTCTCCGGGGCCGTCTCGGGCGCGGCCGGACTGCCCGGTGCGGTGATCGACGTCGGCGTGCTGGCCTGGACCCAGGCCCGCATGGTCCTGCACGTCGCCGCCGCGTACGGTGCCGACCCGACGCATTCCGACCGTGCCACCGACCTGCTGGTGCTGCAGAAGGTGCACAAGGTCGCCGCGAGCGCCCGCGTGGCGCTGGGCGTGGCGGCTGGACGGGAACGGGCGGGCGCGCTGTTCGGCGGTGGCGGGCAGGCGCCGCTCGGCCGGGTGATGCTGCACCTCGGGGTCCGCCTCGCCCAGATGGCCGGGGTACGCGCGGCGAAACGGCTCTTCGCCAAGGTGGTCCCCGGAGCGGCGATCATCCTTGGCACCTGGGCGAACTCGTCGGCCACCAAGAAGCTGGCCGAGCGTTCCCGGGCGCTCTACCGTCAACACGGCGAGGCCCGGATCCCGCTGCCCCGTCATTCCGAGGAAGATGGCGATCAATCGGCGTAGCCGGAGGAACGCCAGGTCACCTCGGCGAGGCGGGACTGACCGGCGGCGTTGGGGTGGAAGTAGTCAAGCGCGTTCACCAGGTCCAGGTCGAAGCGGATCCGGTGCGCGGCGCCGCCGTCATAGCGGCATCGGGAGCCGTACGCCCGGCAGGCCGCCTTCAGCTGACCGTTGTATGCACTGATCCGTTCCCGGAACGCCGCGCGGCGGCTCCGATCCGCCGGTGCGGTCGACGTCGCCTCGGCCAGCAGCGCCGGACATATGCCCCGCCGCCAGGCACGTACCGCCCGGGGTTCATCGTGGCCGACCTCCCAGAGCCGGTACAGGTTCGGAATGCTGACGACCAGGACACGGGCCTTCGGCCGCCCCTCGCGCAGCACCCGCAGCCCTCGGTCGATCTCGGCCCGGAAGTCGGCCACCGGGGTCATCGCGTCGATCGTGCCGCGACAGGCGTCGTTGGCGCCGACCAGCACGGTGACGTAGTCGGCGCGATCGCGTACCGCCGCCTCGGCCTGGCCGGCCAGCGCGGCGGCCCGGGCTCCCGCCCGGGCGCGGTTGTGGGCCTTGCCGCGCAGGTTGGGGTTCCGGTCGAGCAGCCGGCGGTAGTGGCTGTCGACCCGCAGTCCGTCCCCCGTCGACCAGGAGTTGCGCTCGCACGAGGTGAGGACCAGGCAGGACCCGAAGCCGGTGGTGATCGAGTCACCGAGGGCGGCGACGACCCGGGGGGAGCCGGGCTGGGCCGTGCCGCCCGACGGTCGCGGCGCCGCGTCCCCACCCGCCTCGCAGGCCAACGCGACGAGCGCGAGCAGGCAGACGGCGGCGGTGGTCCAGCGTCCAGGCATGACTTCCCCAGCCTCACAGCGCAGAGCGACAGCACGGTGACTCTACGCGCGTAGGCCGGGTTGATCGCGCGCTGCTGTCGGGGATGCGGCAGTGCCCTGTCGTGTCCCAGGCTCGCGTGGTATGGGGTTGACGGTCGTCTACCTGTGCCAGGGTGCCCGCTGGCCGTGCAGCCACCAGTGCAGCGCCCGGGTGATCCGGGGCAGCACCAGGTAGGTCATCAGCGGGGTCAGGGTGAGCGTCATGAGCAGCACCCGCGCCGCGGTCGGCAGCCCCGGCAGGAACTCGCCGGTGAGCAGCGTGGCGGTCAGGCTGAGCGGGAAGAACGCCAGCCAGATCGTCACCGCCTGCTTCCAACGCGGCGGCGACGGCGGCACTGTCGGTTCCGCGTCCAGCGGCTCGACGGCGGCCGCGTGCGGCGGGTCGAACCAGCCCTCGATGCCGGTCCGCCGCTCGACGTGGGTGTGCTCGACGATGCCCTGCGCCGACGTCAGCCACCAGTGTCGCTGCGGCGATTCCTCCCAACGTCGCAGGGTGTCCGGGTCGGCGAACCGGTACAGCATGTGCCAGTCGCCCGATCCCGGGGCACGGCGTACCCAACCCGCGCCCAGGAAGCCCGGGAACGCCTCGGCCAGCGCCGTGCCCGCCCGCATCCACGCCACCATCTCGTCGGTACGGGCGGGGTCGGCGCGTCGGGCGACGGCGACGGTCACCGGCTCGGCATGGCTCACGGTCATGGGTCCATGTTCCCCGCCGATGCCCGGATCGGCCGGGTCACGTGGGGCCGGTGTAACGCAACGCACGGCCGGAAAGCGGGTGCGGGCGACGGTTAGCGCTGGCGGCGCGGGGTAGGTGGAGGTGATGACGAGATCACAGCCTCGGCGTGCCCGTGGCACGGTCGGTCACGCGTACAGCGCACTGAATCTGCGACTGGCGCTGGCCAGCTTCGGGCTCGTCACCATGACCGTTTTCGCGGTGTTGGCGTTCCGTGCCGACGTGGCCTGGTTGGGGGTCGTCTGCGCCGTCTTCGCGGTGGTTGCCGTGGTTGACCTGATCATCATTCAACGTCGTCGCGCCGCCCGCCGCCGGGAGGAGCCCGGCGCGCGGCACTCGCTCTTCGAGTGACGGGAGAAGCACTGATGACCATCGCCACCACCAATCCGGCAAACGGCCAGGTGCTCAAGACGTACGAGGCGATGTCCGACGAGCAGATCGACGGCGCGATCGAACGGACCGACCTGGCGTACCAGCAGTTGCGCGACACCACGATCGAGCAGCGCGGGCGGTGGCTGACCGCGGCGGCCGACCTGCTGGAGGCGGAGCGGAACGAGATCGCCCGCCTGATGACCACCGAGATGGGCAAGACGCTCGCCGCCGCCAAGGCCGAGGTCACCAAGTGCGCCACCGCCTGCCGCTTCTACGCCGACCGGGCGGCCGAGTTCCTCGCCGACGAGCCGGCCGACGCCGAGGCGGTCTCGGCGACCCGGGCGTTCGTCCGTTACCAGCCGATCGGCCCGGTGCTGGCGGTGATGCCATGGAACTTCCCCCTCTGGCAGGTCATGCGCTTCGCCGCGCCGGCCCTGATGGCCGGCAACACCGGCCTGCTCAAGCACGCCTCCAACGTGCCGCAGACCGCGCTGCTGCTGGAGGACCTGTTCCGCCGGGCCGGCTTCCCGGAGGGCGCGTTCACCACCCTGCTGGTCGGCTCCGACGCGGTGGACCGGATTCTGAGCGATCCCCGGGTCCGCGCCGCCACGCTGACCGGCAGTGAGGTCGCCGGCCGGTCGATCGCGCAGATCGCCGGCCGGGAGCTGAAGAAGACGGTGCTGGAGCTGGGTGGCAGCGACCCGTTCGTGGTGATGCCCTCCGCCGACGTGGAACTGGCGGCGCAGGTTGCCACCACCGCCCGCTGCCAGAACAACGGCCAGTCCTGCATCGCGGCCAAGCGTTTCATCGTGCACACCGACGTCTACGACGCCTTCGCCGAGGCGTTCGCGCACCGCATGTCGGCGCTGCGGGTGGGCGACCCGATGGACGGCGGCACCGACGTCGGCCCGCTGGCCTCCGAGCGGGGGCGCGACGAGGTCGACGCGCAGGTGCGGGACGCGGTCGACAAAGGAGCCACGGTGCTCTGCGGCGGGGAGAAGCCGAGCGGGGAGGGCTGGTTCTACCCGCCGACGGTGGTGACGGATCTGAACCCCGGTATGCGGATGTGGGCGGAGGAGGTGTTCGGGCCGGTCGCCGGGTTGTACCGGGCCTCGTCGTACGACGAGGCGATCGAGTTGGCCAACGGCACCAGCTTCGGGCTCGGCTCGAACGCCTGGACCCGCGACCCGCAGGAGCAGCAGCGGTTCGCCGCCGACCTGGAGGCCGGGGCCGTCTTCATCAACGGGATGACGACGTCCTACCCGGAGTTGCCCTTCGGCGGGGTGAAGAACTCCGGCTACGGCCGGGAACTCTCCGCCCAGGGCATGCACGAGTTCTGCAACGTCAAGACGGTCTGGGTGGGGGAGGGCACCGCCACTGCCGGCGCCGGCAGCCACTCCGAGTAGCTGCTGCTTACTCCTGCCCCCGGGTGGGTAGTGAAGCGCGGCATGACGGCGATCGCGTTCCACGCTTCCCACGAGCAGATCCACCCGCGCGAACTGCTGGCGGCGGTGATCCACGCCGAGCAGGTCGGCTTCGACGCCGCCATGTGCTCCGACCACTTCGCCCCCTGGAGCGAACGCCAGGGCCACTCCGGATTCGCCTGGTCCTGGCTCGGGTCGGCGTTGCAGGCCACCGGCCTGTCATTCGGGGTGGTCAACGCGCCCGGGCAGCGCTACCACCCGGCGATCATCGCGCAGGCGATCGGCACGCTCGCGGCCATGTACCCGGGTCGGTTCTGGGCGGCCCTGGGCTCCGGGGAGGCCGCCAACGAGCACATCACCGGCGACGCGTGGCCGCGCAAGGACGTACGCAACGCGCGGCTGCGCGAGTGCGTGGACGTCATCCGCGCCCTGCTGGCCGGCGAGGAGGTCAGTCACGACGGCCTGGTCCGGGTCGACCGGGCGAAGCTGTGGAGCCGCCCGGAGCAGCCACCGGCGCTGGTCGGGGCCGCCGTCAGTGTCGCCACCGCCCGCTGGTGTGCCGAGTGGGCGGACGGCCTCATCACGGTGAACGCGCCGACCGACCACCTGCGCCGCATGATCGACGCCTACCGGGAGGCCGGAGGTCGTGGACCTGTGCACCTCCAGGTGCACCTGAGCTGGGCGCCCGCCCAGGCCGAGGCCGAGGCCGTCGCCTACGACCAGTGGCGCAGCAACGTGTTCGCGCCGCCGGTCTGCTGGGACCTGACCACGCCGGAACACTTCGACGTGGTCTCGGCCGAGGTGCCGATGAGCCGGCTCGCCGAGGTGGTCAACATCTCCGCCGACCTGGGTCGGCACGTGGGCTGGCTGGAGGAGTACGTGGCACTCGGCTTCGACCAGATCGCCCTCCACCACGTCGGCCAGGACCAACGCCCCTTCCTCGACACCTTCGCCGACCAGGTCCTCCCCAAACTCCGCCCCTGACCACCCGCCCAGCCACAGCCCGCCACACATGCCCGACGAACTTCTTGATCACTTCATCAGGGTGGGGGCCGGGTGGGGTGCCGGTCGCCGACGGCACCCCACCCGGGGATCAGGACACGGTGCAGGGCGCGCCGTTGACCGTGACCAGGTTGGGCGCCGGGTTCGCGCCGCCGCCGGTGGTGGCGTTGAAGCCGAACATCACCGACGCACCCGGGTTGATCCGCGAGTTGTACGACTCGCTCTTCGCGGTCACCGTGGCCCCGGACTGCGTCACCTTGGCCATCCACGCCTCGCGCACCTTGGCGTCACCGGTGAAGGCGAACCGGGCGGTCCAGCCGTTCACCGCGGCGGTGCCGGTGTTGCGGATGTTCACCTGGGCGGTGAAGCCGGTGCCGCCCTGCCACGAGCCGTAGTTGGTGTACGACACCGTGCAGGTGGGCGCCGGCACCGCAGCGGAATCGCCCTGGTCCGCCAGGAACGAGGAGATCCAGGCCAGCGCCGAGTTCCAGTTGATCGCCACCTCGTTTGTGGAGTACGAGGCGATGTCGTCGACGAAGCAGAACATCGGTGCGCAGCCTTCGAGCAGCTGCTCCACGAACGGGTCCTGGAGCGCGGCGTTCGGACCACCGGCGATCGAACCGGCCGGCGGCTTCGGCATGCTCGGGTCGAGCTGGAAGCCGAAGATCCGGCTGTGCTGGTTCTCCGCCGCGTGCTCGCCCCACCCGGTCACGTACGAGATGTTCAGCGCGTTGCGGCCGAGGATGTAGTCCATCGTCTGCACCGCGCCGTCGCGGTACTTCGCCGCCCCGGTCAGGTCGAACGCGGTGGCCAGCACGACCGCGTTGTTGATGATGGCGCCGTTACCGCCCCAGAAGTAGCTGTTCGGGTCACCGGGCATGGGCAGCCCGTACGCCTGCCGGCCGATCTCGGCGAGGTAACCGTCAGCGGCGTCGATGACCGACTCGCGGATTCGGGTCTGCTCGGCGGCCGGCAGCCCGTTCGGCACGGTGGCCAGGTCGAGGCGACCCAGCGCGGCCACGCTCTGCCAGCCGAAGCCCCGGGGGTCGAAGACGTCACCGGTGTGGTGCGGCGAGGCGGTCAGATCGGTCAGGTAGGCGCTCTCGCCGGTGGTCAGGTACAGCTCGGCGGCCGCCCAGTAGAACTCGTCGGTGACGTTTGTGTCGTCGTACGGGCCACCGCCGTTGCCGGTGGCGGGGGCGTACCGGGCCGGGTTGGCCTTGGCCGCCGCGTACGCGGTCTTCGCCGCGCTGTCGCAGCGCTGCGCGAACTCCTTGTCGTACGGGGCGAACAGTCGGGCGCACTGGGCTGCCGTGGCGGCCAGGTTCAGGGTGGCGGCGGTGGACGGCGGGTGCAGCTCGCGCGGCTCCGGGTCGTCCTCGGGCTGCATCGGCAGGCCGGTCCAGTTCCGGTCGTGGATCTTGTGGTGGGCCATCCCGGCCAGTGGCTTGCCGGCCGGAACCTGCATCCGCAGCAGGAACTCCAGCTCCCAGCGGGCCTCGTCGAGGATGTCCGGCACCCCGTTGTCCCGCTCGGGCAGCCGCAGCGTCCCGTCGCCGAGGTCGGCGCCGAAGCCGGCCGTGGCGGCGTTCTTGGTCCGCTCGAAGGCGCTCAGCAGCTGGTAGGTGGCGATGCCGCCGTTGACCACGTACTTGCCGTGGTCGCCCGCGTCGTACCAACCGCCGCGTACGTCGAGCCGGTAGTCGCAGGAGTTGGCGACACAGGGCACGTCGGTGTCGCCCTGGTTCGGGGCGACGTCGAGGTGACCGGCGGGGCGGGCGTACTCCTCGCCGACCAGGTCACCGTCGATTTCGATACCGCTGCGCTGGATGTAGAAGAACTGCAGGGCGTCCGACCGCAACTGGTCGTAGAGCGTGCCGGAGATGTCGAACGGATGGCTCACCTCGCCGTCCACCGCCAGCGTCAGCCCCTGTCCCGGGGTGCGGTACGACGAGAAGTCCAGCGAGTGCACGTTCTGTGCCGACGCCTCGTCGACCCCGCGGGGAGTGGTGGTGCCGCTGGCCAGCACGGCGCCGGAGGCGGAACGCAGTTCCCAGGGCAGCGCCTCGGTGGCCTCGGTGACCACCGTGGCGTTCTTCGGCCCGCCGGGCAGGTAACCGACCTGGTTCACCCGCACCCGGGGGCCGGTGTCCGGCACGTACGGCTCGGGCGGGTTGCCGCCGCGCAGCGAGACATTGTCCAGGCAGACGGTCTGCGCCTCGGCGCTGCCGCCGACCTGGAAGATCAGCTGGGCGCGATCGTCGTCGTTCGGAGCGACGAAGGTGCGCTCGACGCGCTGCTGGGTCGGGGTCGCGGCGGCGGTGACCGAGTAGTAGCCGGTGTAGGGCTCGCTGCCGAGTTGCAGCACGGCGGCGACCGAGCCACCAGGCGTGGCGGTGACGTCGAAGCCGAGGGTGTACTCGGCACCGGCGATCAACGGAAGCGCGTCGTGGCCGATGCCGGCGTCCCAGGGGTTGGCCAGGCCACCGGCCACGGTGGCGCAGAGCTGGCCATCGACTACGCCGAGGGTGTTGGTGCCGTATGAGAACCAGGGCGACGAGCCGTCGCTGAAGTCACCGTTGCGGATCTGTTCGGGTGCGTCGGCAGGTGGATCTGCGAACGCGGTGCCGGCGCTAACGCCGACCAGCGCCACGGCGGTCGCCGCGGCGAGCACCGCGAGACGACGTCGGGATGGCGTCACGGGGGAGTCCTTCCGACGAGCGGGACGGAATGGGTGAGGTGGGGGCGAAAGCTGGGAGCGCTCCCAGGTATCGGGCATGTTTCCAGGACGCGCAGGACATGTCAATCGATCGCATCCGATGAGAATTCACATTCACCCTCAGTGAGATTCACCGCGCCACGCCGGGCGGTCCTGATCTCCTAGAGACAACCGAGCCCTACTCCTGGCAGGCTGCGTGCCATGACCCTGAAGCTGCGTTCCGCCGGGACGAGCGACCGTGGGCTGATCCGCAGCGGAAACCAGGACGCGTTGCACTCCGGCACCTGGCTGGTCGCCGTCGCCGACGGCATGGGCGGCATGGCGGCCGGTGACCTGGCCAGCGCCATCGCCATCGGAGCGGTCGCGCCGCTCGATGTGGAGACGCCGGAGGACGTGCTGGTCGCCGCGTTGCAGAACGGCATCCAGCTGGCCACCGAACGGATCCGTCAGGCGGTCGCCGAGGATCCCCAGCGGCAGGGCATGGGCACCACGCTGACCGCGCTGCTGTTCGCGCGTACCGGCAGCTGCCTGGCGCTGGCCCACGTGGGTGACTCCCGGGCCTACCTGTTCCGCGACGGCGTACTCAAGCAGATCACCCGGGACGACACCTTCGTGCAGATGCTCGTCGACCAGGGGCTGATCACGCCGGACCAGGCCGGTAGCCATCCCCGCCGGGCGGTGGTGACCCAGGCGTTGCAGGGCGACGAGGTCTCCCCGACGTACGCGACAATGGTGCCCCGGGCCGGTGACCGCTGGCTGCTGTGCAGCGACGGACTGTCAAACGTCGTACGCGCCGACACCCTGGCCGAGGTGCTGGCCGGCCAGCCGGAGCGGGACGCCTGCGCGCGCCACCTCATCGACCTGGCGTTGCAGGCCGGTGGCCCGGACAACATCACGGTCGTCATCGCCGACGTGCTCGACGAGCCGTGAGCGCTCAGGAACGCCGCCCGGCCCGTCGGGTCGGCGTGGCCGTGGTCGGATCCTCCGGCCAGGGGTGGCGCGGATAGCGCCCGCGCAGTTCGGCGCGGACCTGGCGGTAGCCGGAGCGCCAGAAGGAGGCGAGGTCGGCGGTGACCGCCACCGGTCGGCCGGCAGGGGAGAGCAGGTGCAGCAGCACCGGCACCCGACCGTCACCGACTCTGGGCGCCTCGGGCCAACCGAACGTCTCCTGAAGCCGGACCGCGAGAACCGGCGCTGCCGGATCGGCGTAGTCGACCCGGATCCGCGAACCGCTCGGCACCGCGATCCGCTCCGGTGCCAACTCGTCCAGCCGTCCGGCCAGCGGCCAGGGCAGCAGCCGGCGTAGCGCACCTGTCACGTCGACCCGAGCCAGATCGGCCCGGCGTCGGGCACCGGCAAGCTCCGGCCCGAGCCAGTGCGGTGCGCCGGCCAGCAACGCCTCGTCGGAGACGTCGGGCCAGTCGTCGCCGAGCGCGTACCGGCAGAACGCCAGCCGCTGACGCAGGGCGCTGGCCGCCGGCGTCCAGGTCAGCACGTCGAGCCCGGTCTCGCGCAGTCCGGTCAGCAGCGCACCGGCCACCGCATCCCGGTCGGGTCGGGCCAGCGGGCGGTCGACCAGTTCGATGGCACCCAGTCGAAGCACCTCCCTGGCCACCACGTCTCCACCCGACCAGCCGATCTCCCGCTCGGTCCGCAGCAGCGAGCCGGCCGCCTCACGGGCGGTGACCTCATCGAGGACGGCGGCGAGCCGGATCCGGGCGGCCGGTGCGCCGGGAGCGCGGTCGGCCACCGCGACGGCCAGCCAGTCGACGCCCACCAGCCCCGACCCGGGCGCCAGCTCCGCCGCGGTGCCGCCACTCATCAGGTATGCCGAACCACCCGGCCGCCGCACCCGGGCCAACCGTTCCGGGTACGCCAGCCCGACCAGCAGCCCGGCGGCAAGCTCGTCGGGCAACCACCTCGACTGGTCTGGCCGCTGTTGCCGCCCGGACGCGCCCGGTGGCAGGGCGGCGCGCAGCCGGCGTACCTCCGCACGCCAGCGGGCGGTGGCGGTCGGGTCGGTGCCGGCGCGCAACCGACGCCAGACGGCACCGAGATCATCGTCGGAACCGGCCACGGTCGACTCGGCGAGCATCGCCACCACCTCCGCGGCACGATCGGCGCCGACCCGGTCGGCCCCGTCGAGCAGCGCCCGAGCCAGCCGGGGATGCGCTCCGACGGCGACCACGGCCCGGCCCCGCTCGGTGATCCGCCCGTTCGCATCGATCGCACCGAGGGCGGTGAGCGTCTCGGACGCCACCGTCATCGCCGCCGATGGAGGCGGGTCGGGCAGCGCCAGCCCGGTCCCGCCGGGAGCGCCCCAGGCGGCGAGTTCGAGGGCGAATCCGGTCAGATCGGCGGTGGCGATCTCCGGCTCCGGCTGCGCCGGCAACCGCTCGTGCACCCCCGCCGACCAGCAGCGGTACACCTGGCCGGGTGCCTCCCGCCCGGCCCGGCCGGCCCGCTGGGTCGCCGCCGCCCGGGACACCGGCACGGTGACCAGCGCACCCAGCCCTCGGGCCAGGTCCAGTCGGGCCACCCGGGACAGGCCCGCGTCCACCACCGTGCGTACGCCCGGCACGGTCAAACTGCTCTCCGCCACCGCCGTGGCCAGCACCACCCGTCGCCGGTCTCCCGGCCGCAGTGCGGCGTCCTGCTCGGCGCCGCTCTGACGGCCGTGCAGGCGGAGCACATCGACGCTGTCCTGCACCTCGCCCAACCGACCGGCGACGGCGGCGATCTCGCCCACGCCGGGCAGGAAGACCAGCAGGTCGCCCTCCTGCTCGACGAGAGCCCGGCGTACGGTGGCCGCAACGTGGTCGAGCAGAGCCCGGTCCACCGGGCCCGCACCGGGTGGCGCCAGAGGTCGGGGCGGTGGTGCCCAGATGCGGGTCACCGGATGCAGCGCCGACGAGGCCCGAACCACCGGTGCCGGCACGGTGCCGCCGAGCAGGGCAGCGAAGCGGTCCGCCTCCGGGGTCGCCGACATGGCCAGCAGCCGCAGCTCCGGCCGCAGGGTCGCCCGGGCCTCGACGCTGAAGGCGAGCGCCAGGTCCGCGTCGAGCTGGCGTTCGTGGATCTCGTCAAGCAGCACCGCATCGACGCCGGCCAACTCCGGGTCGTGATGCATCCGGCGGACCAGCAGGCCGGTGGTGACCACCTCGATCCGGGTACGCGGTCCGGCCCGTCGTTCACCCCGCACCGCATAACCGACCCGACCACCGACCGGCTCCCCGAGCAGCGCCGCCATTCGGCGGGCCGCAGCACGGGCGGCCACCCGGCGAGGCTGGGCGACGATCACCCGCCCGCCCACCGCGTCGACCACGGCGAGCGGGGCGAGGCTGGTCTTACCGGTACCCGGCGGGGCGACCAGGACCGCGCTGCCGGCCGAGCCCAGCGCCGCCACCAGCGCCGGCAGCACCGCCCGCACCGGCAGGTCGATAGACACGTCGGAGAGCACGGCCCAGTCTCGCACCGCCCCCGCGCCCGCATGCGGGCCATCGGGACCGCTCCGTGTGGGTGCGCCGGACCGCGCCTGCCTGGTGCTGTCCTCGTCGGTGCCTTGACTTGTCGAGGGCATCTGCGTCGGTGCCCGTCGCCCTGGGCATGCCCGTCACAACGCGTAGCCGCTTCCCTCAGCCCCGCACAGGGTCTTCCGCCCCTTTGCTCTGCTTCAACCCACGCAACGGTTACCTTCCGTGCGCGGTCGGCCTGTTGTGCGATTAGCTAGCTCGGACGTTATGGCAGCTCGGTCGGGGGGTGCGTGGGTTGAAGCAGAGCAAAGGGCGGAGGGTGAGAGGTGGGTGGGTGAGTGGCGCGGTTGCGGAGGGTGATCTGCGAGAACGCCGCGTCTAGCTGACAGATTGTGACGGTTGGCTTCTCTGGCCGCCGCTTCGCTCAAGGGGTGGGGGTGTGCGAGCCCGGCGGGCGGTGGTGGGGTCAGCGAGTGTGGACGCTGGCGACGAAGGCGTTCCACGCCGACGGTGGGAAGGTCAGCACGGGGCCACGACGATTCTTGCTGTCCCGAACCGCGACCCCACCGTCGATGGTGGCCACCTCGACGCAGTTGCCGTTGCCCACACTGCGCGTGCTGGTGCGCCACTCCGCCCGGGACAGGTCGAGCGCGGTCATCGCGATCCCTTCGTCGATACCGAGGGTGACCGCGGTGCAGCGGTCACGTAAAGTAACGAGAAGCTTCCTTCAGGCGGATCAGGGACGCCGCTGGATCGAGTGCCAGACTGCACAGCCTCTCGTGCACAAGGCTATACGAGCGCACCTGCGCACCCTCCTCCAGTGCCAGCCCCGTGGAGAGATTTTCCAGGTAGACAACGGCCGCGTCGGCCGCGTCGGCGAACGTGAGGATCACGTACGGCGAGTTCATGGCCGGATGTCCACCGGCCTCGAACGGAAGTACCTGGACCGTTACGTTAGGTAGTTGGGCGAGGGTTTCCAGGTGGCTCATCTGGCCCGCCATGACGGTGCGATCGCTGACAGGGCGTAGCAGTACTGCCTCGTTCAGCACCACCGACAACTCCACCGGCGCGTCGCCGCGCAGCACGTCCTGCCGGCGCAACCGGGCGGCCACCTTGCGGTCCAGATCGTCCTCGCCGGCGGTCAGCCGGTACACCTCGCGGGCGTACGCCTCGGTCTGCAACAGGCCGGGCACCGCCTCGGCCTCGTAGGTGCGCAGGGTGGCGGCCTCAGCCTCCAGTCCCACGTAGAACTCGAACCATTCCGGGAGGACGTCGCTGTAGTGCTGCCACCAGCCGCGTTGCTGTGCGCCCCGGGCGATCTCGATGAGCGCCTCGGCGTCGTTGCCGGTGACCTGGTACAGCGCGAGCGCGGCCCGGACGTCGCGCGGCTTGATGCCGATCTGGGCGTTCTCGATGCGGGACAGGTTGCTCTTGGACATGTCCAACTGTCGGGCGGCGACATCCAGGGTCATCCCGGCGCGCTCACGTAGCTGGCGTAGTTCCCGGGCGATGCGGCGGCGTCGAACGGTGGGGCTCGCGGTCACCCTCCGAGTCTGTCACGGGAAAAGGCGCAGGTCGCTTCACCACGGAGTGCAACTGGCTAAAACGGGAGTTGCGTTGCAGTTGCGCTCGGTGCATCCTTTTCCGGTTAGCGATCACTGTGGACGGCCGGCTCGGGAGGACGTGTGCTCACCGCCGACGAGTTCTTTCTGATCGCGCACAACGACACCCGGGGCAAGGCGAAGCTGCACCCGGCGGCGACCGGCCTCGGGCTGGCCGGGGGTCTCCTCGGCGAGCTGATCCTCTATGGACACATCACGGTCGTCGCCGGTCAGGTCAGCGTGATCGACCGCCGGCCGCCAGCCGACGCGTTGGCGCACACCGTGCTGGACCAGTTGATCGGTGAGGCTCAGCACCAGTCGGTGCGTACCTGGCTCAGTTTTCTCGCGCAGACGTCGGTGACCTCGGTGGGCGAGCGGCTGTCCCGGGCCGGCGTCCTGCGCCGGCAGGAGAGCCGGCGGCTGTTGCGGACCACCGTCACCTACCAGCCGATCGACCTCAACGTGGTGGCCTGGCCCGCGACCCGGCTGCGTGCGCTGCTGGAGCGTGCCGAGCCGCCAAGCGTGCCCGACGCGACGCTGCTCGGATTGGTCGCCGCCGCAGGGCTGACCCGGGAGGTGCTGTGGAGCGCCGGTCCGCGGGCCCACCACCGACTCAACCTGATCATCCCGGCACTGCCCGACCCGCTGAAGGAACTCGTGGCGCACACCGAAGCCGCCGTCGGTGCGGCGGTGCTGCGCGGCGCTCCCTGACCCGGAACACCCCTTCCCCTCAGACCGGAGCAGTTCATGTCCTCGACAGCGACAACCGAACGACCTAGCAACGTCTCCGAGGCGCTGGCCCGTGGCCGGCTCGGCGTCCCCTCAGTGATTTTCTTCGTTCTCTCCGCGGCGGCACCGCTGACCGTGGTCGCCGGCGTGGTCACCACCGGCTACGGCGTCATCGGCGTGCTCGGCATTCCGCTGGCCTTCCTGGCGGTGGCCGTGGTGCTCGCCGTGTTCTCCGTCGGCTACGTGGCGATGGCCCGTCGGATGGCCAACGCCGGGGCCTTCTACGCATACGTGGCACGTGGGCTGGGACGCCCGGCCGGAGTGGGTACGGCCTGGGTGGCGCTGATCGCCTACAACGCCCTCCAGGTCGGGCTCTACGGGACCATCGGCGCGGCGGCGGCACCGGTGCTGGACCGGCTGTTCGGGATCACCCCGCAGTGGTGGATCGTGGCGCTGGTGGCGTGGGCGCTGGTGGCGATGCTCGGCCTGCTCCGAGTGGACATCAACGGCATGGTGCTGGCGGCGCTGCTCTGCGCCGAGATCGCCATCATCGTGGTGTTCGATCTCGGCCAGCTGGGCAACCCGGCCGGCGGCGACGTGAGTTTCGCCGCGTTCTCGCCGGAGAACTTCTTCGTGCCGGGGCTCGGCGCGGTGCTCGTACTGGCGATCCTCGGTTTCGTCGGCTTCGAGGCAGCTGTGGTCTTCAGCGAGGAGAGCAAGGACCCGAAGCGTACGGTGCCGATGGCCACCTACCTGTCCGTGGCGATCATCGCGGTGGTCTACGCGCTCTCCTCGTGGAGCATGACGGTGGCGGTCGGACCGGACCGGATCGTCGAGGAGGCGGGCACCCAGAGCGTCGAGCTGATCTTCAACCTGGCCGGGGCGCACCTGGGTGACACCGTCCTGACCATCGGGCAGGCACTCTTCCTGACCTCGGTACTGGCCGCCATGATCTCGTTCCACAACACCACCGCGCGCTACACCTTCGCGTTGGGCCGGGAGCGGGTGCTGCCCGCGGTGTTCGGCCGTACCTCACCGACCACCGGCGCACCCCGCGCCGCCTCGCTCGCGCAGAGCGCGCTCGGTCTGCTGGTGATCATCCTGTACGCGGTCAACGGCTGGGACCCGGTCCTGCAACTGTTCTTCTGGCTGGGCACCAGCGGCGGGTTCGGCGTGCTGCTGCTGATCGCTACCACCGCGGTCGCGATCATTGCGTACTTCGCCCGCGGCGAGGTGCAGGAGACGCTGTGGCGGCGGTTGGTCGCGCCGGGCATCGCCGTGATCGCGCTGATCGCGATCATCGTGCTGGCGGTGCAGAACTTCGCCAACCTGCTCGGGGTCGAGCCGGATTCGCCGCTGCGCTGGGCGATCCCGCTGGCCTACCCGGTGGCGGCGCTGCTGGGCGGACTGTGGGGCCTGTCGCTACGGCGGCGGCGTCCCGACACGTACGCCCGGATCGGCCTGGGCGCGGAGAGCGCGGCGGCCGTCGTGACCTCCGCGCCGGTGGCCGAGCCGACGCCCACGGCGGAGGTGCGGCGGTGAACCCGCCGGAGATCGGCCGGCTCGGCGAGGACGACGCCCGTTGGGTCGCCGCGCGGATCGCCGAGGCATTCATGGTGCTGGACCAGCCTCGCTGGCTGGTGCCGGACGAGGCCAAGCGGGAGTCGGTGCTGGCCGGAAACTTCGAGATCATCGTCGACCACGCCACTCGGCACGGACTGGTGTTCGGCACCGAGGACCGGGCCGGCGTGGCGGTCTGGCTGCCGTCCGTGGGTGAACCGCTGCCGCCGCCGGAGGACTACGACACCCGGCTGGCCTCGGCGTGCGGGGAGTGGACCCCTAACTTCGTGCACCTGGACGAGCTGTTCGCCGCCAACCATCCGCACGACGATCATCACCACCTGGCACTGCTGGCCGTACGTCCGGACCGCCAGGGCCAGGGCGTCGGCAGTGCGCTGCTGCGCCACCACCACGCCTGGCTGGACGCCAACGGCATGCCGGCGTACCTGGAGGCGAGTAGCGAGACCAGCCGCGACCTGTACGCGCGGCACGGCTACCGGGGCGCCGAGCCGTTCCGGCTGCCCGACGGCACGCCGTTCTGGCCGATGTGGCGGGAGCCGGTCGCCGGCTGAGGTGCGAAGACGGTGGTGGCCGGGTCCATCGGACCCGGCCACCACCGCCACCCCTCTTAGTACGTGCCGTCGAGCTGACCCCGCAGCTTCGTCAGGGCCCGGGCCAGCAGCCGCGAAACGTGCATCTGGGACACGCCGATCTGCTCCGCGATCTGCGACTGCGTCAGGTTGCCGTAGAACCGCAGCGTGAGGATCTTCTGCTCGCGCTCGTCCAGCGTGGCCAGCGCCGGGCCCAGTGCCACCCGCAGCTCGGCCAGCTCGAACTCGCTGTCCTCACCGCCGAGCATGTCGCCCAGCTCGGTCGCGCGATCGCCGTCACCGGTCGGGGTGGACAGCGACACCGCGTTGTACGCGCGGGCGCCCTCCAGGCCCTCCAGCACCTCTTCCTCGGTGAGCTTGAGGTGAGCGGCGATGTCGGCCACGGTCGGGGAGCGGCCCAGGGACTGCAGCAGGGAGCTGTTGGCGTCGGAGATGGCCAGCCGCAGCTCCTGCAAGCGGCGAGGCACGCGGATGTCCCACGTCCGGTCGCGGAAGTGCCGCTTCAGCTCGCCGATGATGGTGGGGATCGCGTACCCGGCGAAGTCGACCCCACGGGACGGGTCGAACTTGTCGATGGCCTTGATGAGGCCGACGGCGGCGGTCTGCGCCAGGTCGTCGGTGGGCTCGCCGCGACCGCTGTAGCGGTGCGCGAGGTGGTTGGCGAGCGGCAGCCAGGCCTCGATCGCCCGGTCACGCAGCGCGGCCCGGGAGGGATGTCCGGCCGGCAGCGCCGCCATGGCGTTCAGCAGCTCGGCGGCGCTGTCGGTGAGCGCCCGCGGGTCGAGCTTCGGGGTCGGGGTTGCCGGGGTGGTCGGGGTTGCCGGGGTGGTCGCCGATTCAGTGATCGTTGACGCGGTCATGGTGGTCCTCCCTGCACCTCGTCCGCGGATATAGACGTGACGCTTTGGTTAGTTCTGTTAGTACGTTCGGGAGTCACCTTAGCCCGATCGTCTCCTGGAAATCTAGCCGAAAGGACGATGTACTTAAGTTATTTCTAGGCATGAAAGCCGCGAAAGGGTCAAGGTCAACCTGTCGGGCGCGGTCAGATCGTCGCGGAGACCCTGCATGAACGGCCGATCGGGCCAGTGGTAGATGACCGTCCGTACATCACCGCCCGTCCGGATGGGGCCTCCGGGGCGTCGAACGGACGACGGTCGCCGCAGCTGGCAAGCGGAGTGTCACCAATCCGTCGTTGTCCCGTGAACGGGACCGGGCTTAGCGTCGCGGGGTACATCCCTGATCCGGAGGTGCCGTGCTCGATCCTGCCGTTCCCCACCTCGTCGTGAACAGCCGGACGCTGTACTTCAGCTGGTTGCCGGCGGACCCGGACGCGGTGGCGGCGCTGGTCCCCGAGGGGCTGCGGCCCCACCCGGACCGCGAGGTCTTCATGAACCAGTACGTGGTGGACGACGAGAGCCAGACCTCCGGCTTCGGTCCCTACTCCCTGACCTACCTCGGCGTCACGCTCGTCGGGATGGACGCCCCGGACGGGGTGACCCCGGGCGGTTGGTGGACCCACTACGTCACCTCCAGCGAGCGGGTACGCGGGTACGCCCTGGCCCGGGGTGCCCCGGCCGTACCCGGCCGCACCAGCATCACCGAGCGGGGCGGCACGATCGTCACCGGGACGGACATCGAGGGCGTGCCGGTGATCCGGGCCCAGGTACGCGTCGGCGACACCGGCCACGCCATGCACAACGGACACCACCGCTACCTGACCGAGTTGCACGGTCAACTGGTCAGCAGCATCTATCCGGTGGTCGCCGAACCGTCCACCGCGTTCGAGATCGAGTCGGTCGAGTTCCTCGATCCGGACCACCCGGTGTACGCGTTGCGCCCGGAGAACCCGCTCACCATCGCCTGGGGCTACTACTCGCCGCGCTCCTCGTTCGCGTACCCCGGTGGGCTGACGGTGCTCGGCGAGCTGGAGCCGAGCTACCAGGTGCCGGACCGGCGGGCCCGCAGCGGTCTGCCGTCGGGGTCGTAGACCAGACGGTACGCGGGCAGCGCCCAGGCCCGGGTCCACCAGGGCGGGCGTCGGGCACGGTGCGGTCGCAGCCGGCCAGGTGGGCGAGGGCCCACCTGGCCGCCGTCGTACCAGCGTTGCAACGCCTCGGCGGCGGCGGTGATCGCGGTGACCGCGTCGTCCGGGTCGATCAGGTCCGCGTCGTCGCCGCCGGCCGGATCGCGGTCCAGATGCTCGCGGAGCAGGCGTAGCCGGAGGTCCCGGGCGAAATGCCGGGCTCCGTCACCCTGACCGGCCGGATCGTGCGGGTGGCGTGCGTCCGCGGTGTCGTCCAGCACCGCGCAGGAGAGTTCGCTGTCGTGGGTCCAGGACCGCCGGTTGAAGTTGTCGCTGCCGACGCAGGCCCACACGTCGTCGACCACGCACACCTTGGCGTGTACGTAGACCGGGGTGCCGGCGTGGTTCTCCACGTCGAAGACGTGCACCCGCCCCGCCGCGGTCTGCTCGCAGAGGGCCAGCGCCTGCTCGCGACCGACCGTGTTCGGCGGCAGGGCCAGCCGCCCGTCCACGTCGGGATGGCGTGGCACCACGGCGACCAGATGCAACTCCGGATTGTCGCGCAGCGCTCCGGCGAAGAGTTCGGCGACCTCGGTGGACCAGAGGTACTGGTCCTCCAGGTAGATCAGCCGACGGGCGCGGCGTACCGCCTTGGTGTAGCCCCGGGCCACCGTGCGTTCGCCGTCCGGGGCGAACGCGTACCGGGGTCGGACCGCGGGGTAGGTGCGCAACACCTGGACGTGGTGCGGCCCGCAGGCCGGCGGGTCGGCCGGCTGCTCCGGCAGCGGCCCGGCGGTGAGGTCCGCGCCGCGGAGCCGGTCGCGCAGATAGGCCAGGGGGTTCTCCGAGTCCAGCGGCATCGGGTCGGTCCAGCGTTCGCGGAACGTGGTGTCCAGCGCGCCCACCACCGGCCCGCGCAGCGCGAGCTGCACGTCGTGCCAGGGCGGATGGTCACCGTAGGCGGCGGCCATCCGTACCGCCTGCGGGTCACCGTGGTGCGCGTCGTCGTCGCGGCGGCTGTGGCACAGGTCGATGCCGCCGACAAAGGCGATGTCCTGCTCGGGGGCGGCCGGACGGCGCAGCACCACAAGCTTCTGATGGTGTGATCCACCTCGCCGGACCCGCTGGTCGAGCAGCACCTCGCCGCCGGCGGCCGAAATCGCCTCGCTGAGGTTGCGGTTCTCCTGGTGGCTGTAGGACAGCACGTCGAGGTGCGACCGCCAGATCAGACCCTTGACCACCACACCGCGCTGAGCGGCGCGGGCGAACAGCTGGGCGATGGTCGGCCCGTCCGGACGGAGACGCTCGTCCGGGTCGCCCCGCCAGTCGGCGAAGAAGAGGTGGTCGCCGGCGCCCAGCCCCTCGACCTCGGTGACAAGCCGGTCGAAGTACGCGGCACCGTGAATCAGCGGCTCGGCGAGGTTTCCACTGGTCCAGACGGGTAACTCAGAGACCGGGTTGGCGCGTTCCGGTGCGGTGAGGAACCAGTCCTGTAGCGGCACGCTCCCGCCCTCAGAGAGGTCGTTCACGTCCTCACCATACGAACCCGTGGTCGGGCTCGCACGCTGGTGGGCTGCTGGCGGTAGGCGACCGACCCGCACCCCGAGCAGCGAGGAGCCGAAGCATGTCCGGCGAGCCGACGAACTCCGCGACCGAGCACCGCGAGCAGGCGGTGGAGAGTGAGCGGGGGGCGCTGTTGACCGTACTGGTGATGGTCCTGCTCGGTGTGGCCGGCATCTTTGCCGTCTCCTGAGCCGGGCGGGCGGCCCCGGTGACCGGAGCCGCCCTACGTCCAGCGGTCGATCAGGGACGCTCGCCCTGCCCCTCGGTGTGCGGCAGCCGCTCCGCCGGGACCACTCCGAGCCGCCCGGCCTGGAAGTCCTCGAACGCCTGGATCAGCTCATCGCGGGTGTTCATCACGAACGGCCCGTAGTGCGCCACCGGCTCCCGGATGGGCTGGCCGCCCATGATGTAGAGGTCCAGGGTCTGGTTGCGGCTGTCCTGGCGGGCGTTCGCCTTGAACCGCAACGCGTCGCCCGGCCCGTGCACGGCCAGCTGTCCGGTGCGTACGCCGCGGCCGTTGGCGCCCACCGTGCCGCGCCCGCCGAGCACGTACACGAGCGCGTTGAAGTCCGGCCGCCAGGGCAGGTCCACCTGCGCCCCGGGCTCGACCGTCACGTGGGTGACGGTGATCGGGGTGTACGTGGAGCCGGGCCCCCGGTGGCCGGCGATCTCACCGGCGATCACCCGGATCAGCGCCCCGCCGTCCGGGGTGGTGAGCAGCGCGGCCTGGTTGCCCCGGATGTCCTGGTACTTCGGTGGGCTCATCTTGGCCGCACTGGGCAGGTTGACCCACAGCTGGGTGCCGTGGAACAGCCCACCGCTGACCACCAGGTGCTCCGGTGGGGCCTCGATGTGCAGCAGGCCGCTGCCGGCGGTCATCCACTGGGTGTCGCCGTTGGTGATCGTGCCGCCGCCGCCGTGGCTGTCCTGGTGGTCGAAGATCCCGTCGATGATGTAGGTGACGGTCTCGAAGCCCCGGTGCGGATGCCAGGAGGTGCCCTTCGGCTCGCCCGGTGCGTAGTCCACCTCGCCCATCTGGTCGAGCATGATGAACGGGTCCAGCTCGCTCATCGGCACCCCGGCGAACGCCTTGCGCACCGGGAACCCTTCGCCCTCGAAGCCGCTGGGCGCGGTGGTGAGCCGGCGGACCGGCCGGAACTCGGTGGATTCGTCGAGCCGGGGCAGCCGGGGCAGGACGAGAACGTTGTCGACGGTGATGGCGGGCATCGGGGCTCCTTCAGTTGTCGCCGGGGGCGGTGGCGAGGGTGGCGTCACTGTCGTCGGCGCCTCGCAGCCGCCGGCCGAGCCGGCTGAAAATCCTGGTCAGGGCGGCGACCTCGGCGTCGTCGAGGTCGTCAATCAGATGGGTACGCACGGACTTCAGGTGGTGCGGTGCGGCCTCCCGCAGCGCCAGCAGCCCGGCGGCGGTCAGCACCGCCTCGCTGCCCCGCCCGTCCTGCGGGCAGGGCTGTCGGGCGACCAGGCCCCGCCGTTGCATGGAGGAAACCTGATAGGTCAGCCGGCTGGGTGAGAAGACCAGACGGTCGGCCAGCTCACCCATCCGCAGTCGTTGCCCGGGCACCTCGGAGAGCAGCACCAGCACGTGGTAGTCGGCGAAGCTGAGCCCGCTGGCGGCGCGCAGGTCGTCCTCCAGCCGGGTGAACAACCGCTGGCTGGCCTCGATGTAGGTCCGCCAGGCGGCCAGGCGATCGCGGTCCAGACTCTCGGTCACGCCGCCACGTTAGCACTTAGTCAAAATTTGAACAAGAGTTGGATGTCATGGTGGTTAGGGGCGCGGCCGGCACTGTTCGCCGGTGGTGGTGAAGCTTTGAAGAAGTGTGGCCGACAGATCGCCGAGAGATGTCCGGTGCGCACTCGGCACGGGTGGTGTGAGACTCTGCGGCCGTGGAACTGACCGCTCCCGGCCTGCTGCTGCGTCCCTGGCGGGACGCGGACGCACCCGCCGTTCTGGATGCCTGGCGTGATCCGGCGATCGCGCAGTGGAACCCGCAGGGCGACCAGCTCGACCTCGACGCCGCGCTGCGCTGGCTACGGTGGCGGGCCGACTGGTCCGGCGGTGGCCACGTGTCGTTGGCGGCGGCCGACCCGGTCGACCCGGAGATTCTGCTCGGATCGGTGTCGCTGCACCGCATTCATGCCGGCGACGCCTCGATCGGTTACTGGACCGTCGCCGCTGCTCGCGGTCGCGGGGTCGCCACGGCGGCGGTCGTGCGGCTCAGCGGGTGGGCCTTCGCCGACCTCGGGCTGGAGCGCATCGAGCTGTGTCACGCGGTGGCCAATGTCGCGTCCTGCCGGGTCGCCGAACGGGCCGGTTTTCTGGCCGAGGGCACGCTGCGGCAGTCGCACCGCTACGGCGACGGCCGCCGCTACGACGAGCACCTGCACGCCCGCCTGTCCACCGACTGACCGGGCGGCCCCACCCACGGCGGGGCCGCCCGGGCGGCGGTTTCGGACGGGGTCAGCCCGCCGGCTGCGCCGCGCGTCCACCCAGGTTTAGCCGGCCGAGCAGCTGACGGGCCTGGTCGGCCACGTCGGCCTCCACGGTGACCGCGTACTGGTTGGCCCGCAGGGAACTGGCGGAGGTGAAGTCACGCTGCCCGCCCGTCATCGCATGTGCCACGGCACCGAAGACGGCACCCCAGATCGCACCGATGACGAGGCCGGCGAGGATCACCGCCACCCAGTTTCCGACGGTGAAGATGCCGAACAGCAGGCCGATGAACAGACCGAACCAGGCCCCCGTACCGGCTCCGACCAGCGCCGCACGGGCGGTGGTCATCCTGCCCAGCACGGTCTCCACCATGGTCAGGTCGGTGCCGACGATGGCGGTTCGTTCCACCGGGAACCGGTTGTCGGCGAGGTGGTCCACCACCCGCTGGGCGGCCGGATAGTCCGGAAAGGCGCCGATCGTCACGGTCGGCGGCCCGGTTGGTGGTCCGTGGCCGTCGCCACTGGGTGCGGCGGGACGACCGCCGGGGCCCGACGGGAGGGTGCCGCCGCCGGTCACACCCGGCTGCCAGGCCGAGGGGTTCGACTGTGTGGTCATGGGTCTCCTCCTTCGTCAACGGGTCGCCTTCCCGCGTCGGCGGGGCGGTAACGCCCGGGTGGCCTCCGGCTCGTTGGCCTGCGCCGACGCGGGCAGCATCGGGACATGCTCCGGAAAGGGCGGGCCCCCGGCCACCACCGGTAGGGCGGTGGCCGGGGGCCCCGGGACGGGTCAGGGGATCAGGCGCAGGCGGTGCCGTTCAGGCTGTAACCGCTCGGCGTGGACAGGTTGCTGCCGGTGTAGGTGCCCTGGAAACCGACGCTGAGCGTGCCGCCGCTGGGCAGGCTGCCGTTCCAGGCGGCGTTGCGGACCGTGATCTGGTTGCCGGACTGGCTCCAGTCACCGTTCCAGCCGTTGCTCAGCCGCACTCCGGAGGCGACGTTGAAGGTGAGGTTCCAGCCGTTCAGCGCCGCGCCGCGGTTGGTCACCCGGATCTCGGCGGTGAAGCCACCGGTCCACGTGTTCGGGGTGAACGTCACCGAGCAGCCACCGCCGGGCGGGTTGGTGGTCGGCGGCGCGGTGGTCGGCGGGGCCGTGGTGGGCGGGGCGGTGGTCGGCGGCGCGGTGGTCGGCGGGGCGGTGGTCGGCACCGGGCCGGCCGCGATAGCCAGGTCGTACGCCCGCTGCGGCACGAACTGACCCGCCGCCGCGATGCAGCCGTCCGCCTCGCCGGGCAGCTTCACCCAGAGGAACGCGTCGATGGCGGAGTCGCCGGTGTTGGTGGTGCTCGGAGTGCCGATCGCCCGCCCCGGCGGGTCGCACCACTCGGAGCCGGCCGGGCCGTTGCCGTTGCGACTGGTGTCGATGACCGCCTTCAGCCGGGAGTTGCCGGTGGCCGCGATGATCTGCTTGGCGTACGAGACCTCGTCGGCGGTACGGCGGTAGTTCGACACGTTCACCGAGATGCCGTCGGCGCTGTTGGCGATGTCGGCGGCGTTCAGCCGGGCAGCGGCCTCACCGGCGGCGAGCCAGCCGCCGTGGCCGATGTCGTAGTAGACCTTCGCCGCCGACGAACCCCGCTTGAGCGCCTTGCCGGCGTACGCCATCGAGGCCCGCACCTCGGCCTGCTGGCTCTCGTTCATGCAGCTGGTCATGATCGGGAGCACGTCGGGCTCCAGGATGATGGTGGCCGGACGTCCACCGAGACCCGCGGCGACCTGGTCCACCCACTGCCGGTAGGCGGAGTGGCTCGGGGCGCCGCCCGCGCTGTGGTTGCTGCAGTCACGGTTGGGGATGTTGTAGACCACCAGGATCGGGATCTTGCCGGCGGCGGCTGCGGCGCCGACGAAGGAGTCCACCTCGCCGCGTACGGTCGAGGTGTTGGTGGTGGTGTACCAGCGGGGTTGCGGGACGCTGGCGATCCGGTCCCGGATCACGGCGGCCTTCGAGTCGTTCGGGTTGGCCGCCACCCAGCGGGCGGCGCTGGTCTGCGGGTCGACGTAGAAGGCGGATTCGGCGGCCGCGGCGGGCGCGGGGCGCAGCGCGCCCACGCCGACGCTGCCGGCCACGGTCAGTGCCGTCGCCACGACGCCGACCAGAGCGAATGTGCTTCGGGTTCTCATGGTCTGCTCCTCGTACCCATCGAAGAAAGTGCGTGGAAGCGCTCCCACATGTCCGTCAAGGTACGGGCCGATTGCAGGCTTGTGAAGAGTTTCCGGAACAATTCGGCGGACCACCGACCCGTGGCGTCGGGCCGCAGCGGCCGGCCGCCCTACGATCATGGGATGGACGGTGAGCGATCGGGCGTGGTGGTGATCGGTGCCGGGATCGCCGGCGTGGCCTGCGCCCGGGAACTGCGCGACGCGGGCGTGCCGGTCCAGATCCGGGAGCGGGGACGGGTGGCCGGCGGCCGGATGGCCAGCCGGCGTTTCGACGGCCGCCCCGCCGACCTCGGTGCGGCCTACTTCACCGTCAGTGATCCCGAGTTCGCCGAGGTGGTGCAGGGCTGGCAGGCTGCCGGGCTGGCCCGGGAGTGGACCGACACCTTCGTCGCGTACGACGGCGACGGCCGCCGTGAGGTGCCCGGGCCGATGCGCTGGGCGGCATCGCGCGGGCTGCGCTCGCTTGTGGAACACCTCGCTCGGGACCTGCCCGTGACGGTCAACCGGCTGGTGCTCGGTGTCGGGCCGGGACCGACAGTGAACGGCGAAGAGTGTGCGGCGGTGGTGCTGGCGATGCCCGGGCCACAGGCCGCGTGGCTGCTCGACCCGGGACTCGCGGCGGCCACCGAGGCCGTGGCACGGCAGCGTTGGTCGCCGGCCCTGGCGGCGATGCTGCGGTTTCCGACGCGGCGGTGGAGCGACTTCCGGGGCGCGTTCGTCAACGACCATCCACTGCTCAACCTGGTCTGCGACGACGGCGACCGGCGCGGCGACGGTGCGGCGGTCCTGGTCGCGCACACCACCGAGGAGTTCGCGGCCGGGCACCTGGCCCAGCCGACCGCAGCCGCGCCGGAGATCGAGGCGGCCGTACGCGACCTGCTCGCCCTGCCCGACCGGGCGGAACACGTGCACGTGCACCGGTGGACGTACGCCAAGCCGACCGGCGGTGGCGGCCCGGACACCGGTTTCCACCTCGACGACGACGGCATCGGGCTGGCCGGGGACGCGTTCGGCGCACCCCGGGTGCAGACCGCCTGGCGCTCCGGCCGCGACCTCGGCCGGGCCCTGGCCCGCCGGCTGGCCTGATCGGCCAGCGGCCGACGCGCCGGCCGATGGGGCGCTCAGGCGGCGACAGGTGCGGAGGGGGCCGCTGAGGTCTCCGTCCGGGTGCGCCCACCGGATGCGTCAAGCAACCGCATGACAGGTGTCGCCGCGACCCCATGCACCACCACGGAGACGATCACCACCAGGGCGACGGTGGCCCAGACGAGTTCCGCCTGCGGGAAGTCCGCCTTCGTGGTGGCGTAGGCCAGGTAGTAGAACGAGCCGATGCCCCGGATGCCGAAGGCGGCGATCACCCAGTGCTCCGCCGGCCGCCCCGGTGCGCCGCGCAGCGCCAGCCAACCGGCCAGCGGCCGGACCACGAACACCAGGGCCAGACCGACAAATGCGGCGGGCCAGGTCAGCGCGGCCAGCAGCCCGCTGATCACCGCGCCGCCCAGCAGCAGTAACATCAGCACCGTGAGCAGCCGTTCCACCTGCTCGGCGAAGTCGTGCAGCACCGCGTGGTACTTGTGGTTGCGCTCCGCCGCCCGGATCGCGCGGGCGGCCACGAAGACCGCCAGGAAGCCGTAGCCGCCGGCCACCTCGACCAGCCCGTACGCCAGGAAGGTGGCGGCCAGCGCCAGGAATCCCTCCGCGTGCCGGGCCAACCGCAGCTCGCTGGGCGCCCGGAAGAAGAGCTTGCCGAGCAGCCAACCGATCAGTAGTCCGCCGGCCAGCCCGGCGCCGACCTTGTAGAGCAGGTCGACGGTGAGCCAGCGGGCCAGCCAGTCACCGGGCGCGAGGCCGGCGCCCGCGATCGCGACCGCCGCGTAGACGAACGGGAACGCCAGGCCGTCGTTCAGCCCTGCCTCTGAGGTGAGCGCGAAACGAACCTCGTCCTCCGAGTCCGACTCGTCGGTGGGCTCGCCGACCTGGACGTCGGAGGCGAGGACCGGGTCGGTCGGCGCGAGCGACGCGGCGAGCAGCAGCGCGCTGGCCGGCACCAGGCCCGCCCACCACCACCCCAGCAGGGCGACGGCGGCGATGCACAACGGCATGGCCACGGCCAGCAGCCGCCACGTCGACGACCAGCGTCTCCAACTCAACGGTCGATCGATCTTCAGACCGGCGCCCATCAAGGCGACGATCACGCAGATCTCGGTCAGGTGGGTGGCCAGATCCCGATGGGTCAGGGGGTCCGGCACGGGCAGGGTGGTGGGCAGCGAGTAGACAAGCATCCCGAGACCGAGGAAGGCCAGCGGCATCGACAGCGGTCGCCGCTCCACCAGCCGAGGCAGGATGCCGGCGAGCAGGGCCGCCACACCGAGCACCGCGAACGCAACGTCTACCGTCTCCACCGGACCGCCTCTCGCCACGTCCGCAGCAGGCGGACAGGTGGCGCACTACGTGCCCCGGCGGAGGTTGCGGTAATCCGGGAGAATTTCCGGTACCGGCGTCAGCATCGTCGGCCGGCTGCTCAGGCGGATGGGAGCAGGATCTCGAACCAGACCGTCGAGCCACGCACGGTGGGGTCGGTGCCCCAGGCGTCGCTCAACTCCTCGATCAGACCCAACCCGCGTCCCCGGCTGCTCAGCGTCTCCGTGCGGGCCCGGGTCACCGTGCCCCGGGAGCCCGAGTCGGCCACCGACACGAGCAGGCGCTCCGGGCTGAGATCGACCTCCACCCGGGCCGCCGTGCCCGCGTGCAGCAACGCGTTGGTGGTCAGCTCGCTGGTGCACAGCACCGCCGCGCCGATCACCGACTCCGCGACCTCCCACTCGGTGAGCTGGGCGGTCATCCAGTGCCGTACCCGGCTCGGCGCGGTCGGCTCGGCGGGTACCTCCATCCGCGCCGACCGGCTCGGCCGCACCGCGTACTCGACGGCGAGCACCGCCACGTCATCCTCGGTCGCGCCGGGCACGGCCGCGGAGGCCACCGCGCACAACGATCTCGGGTCGCCGCTCGGCGCCCCGGCCACCGACTCCGCCAGTCGCTCCAGGCCGTCCGACAATCCGTGCCGGCGTCGTTCCACCACGCCGTCGCTGAACAGCAGCAGCGTGTCGCCGGGCGAGAATGCGACGGTACGCGTCGCCGCCCGGTAGCCGATCCCCAACGGGGCACCGGAGGGCACGTCGACGTACTCGGCCCTCGGCTCACCCGTCGGCCCACAGCGACGCACCAGCGGCGCCGGATGACCGGCGCTGGCCAGGGTCAGTTCCTCCCGGCCGACGTCGATGACGCCGAACGCCACGGTGACGAACAACTCGTACGTGCCGGCCTCGGTGCCGAGGCTGCCTACCAGCCGATCGAGCCCGGCGAGCACCTGATCCGGGCGGGGGTCGTTGAGCGCCAGCGCACGGAGTGCGGCGCGTACCTGGCCCATCCGGGCGGCGGCCTGCACGTCGTGGCCGGCCACGTCGCCGAGGACCACACCCAGGTCGCCGGTGGGCAGCACGAACGCGTCGTAGAAGTCCCCGCCCGCGGCGTTGCCGTCGACTCCCGGGTCGTACCGCGCGGCGATCCGCAGGCGGGGCAGGACCGGCAGGTTCTCCGGCAGCATGCTGCGTTGCAGCAGTTGGGCGGTGCCGTGCTGGGTCTCGAAGCGGCGTGCCCGCTCGGCGGCCTGCCCGATCAGCTCGGCCGAGGCTGCCAGCAGTGCCCGCTCCGCCGCCGACCACGGATGCGCCGAGCGGTAGCCGACCGTCAGCGCTCCCCGCACCACGGACGCCCGCAGCGGTACCGCCGCCAGGGCCCGGATCTTTTGGTCGTGCCGGTCCGCCGCGATCTCGTGCAGCGGCTGGCCGTCGTCGATGAAGCTGGCCTGGCCCGTGCGGGCACTGACCACCGCCGGCGCCGACCAACCGGCCGGGCCGCGCCGCCACAGCGGGGGAAGGCGTTCGTCCGCCTCGTCGACCAACTCGCCACGGACCCGCCGGACCATCCGCCACCCGGCGCCGCCGCCCCCGTCGTCCACCGCGAAGGAGACCCGGTCGGCGTCGAACGAGGTGATCGCGTAGCGCAACGCGACCCGGGCCACGTCGTCCAGGGTGAGCGTGCCGGCGAGCGCCGCGGCGAAATCGCTGAGGCCCTGCAACTGGCGGGTGGCCGGGCTGGTCTCGGCCACCACGGACAGCACGCCGACGACCCGGCCGTGGCTGTCCCGCACCGGCGAACAGGCGCGGGTGTAGACGGGCTGGTCGAGGGCGACGGCGGCAGCGTGCAGCGGGAGCGGGATCTCCCGGTCCAGGACGGGAACACCGGTGCGGTAGGTCTGCTCGACGACGTCACCGACACCGGGGCGCTGCCAGACCTCGGCGAAGACCTCGGTGGGGGGACGGCCCATGGCGTCCGGGTGCCGGTCGCCGATCAGATCGGCGTACGCGTCGTTGTACAGCAGCAGCAACTCCGCGCCGAGGTGCAGGGCCATCGGCGCCGGAGAGGCGAGCACCACCTCGACGGTCGCCCGGACGGCGGGATCCCACGACTCGTACGGGCCGAGCGCCGTGGCACCCCATCGGGGGTGGCCGACGACGGTCGCCGTGCCCGGCACCGCCGTGCCCGGCAGCGGGCCTGATGGCGTGGGTACTCGCCCGACCGTTCCTGGCATGAACGCAGCCTAGTCCGCCCGCTCGACCCGCGTTCCCGATCATCGGTCGGGCGCGCCGGCCTGGGACATCAGAGCAGGTCAGAGCCGTTCCGGTGCGGTCTGTCCAGAAAAAGGGGGCGACCGTAGCGGCGTGCTGGCCGGGGGAAGGGGTAAGCGCGCCGGGCAATCCATGCGACAGGAGGGACATCATGCCGGAAACCCTCGCGGCCAGGCAGGTCGACATCGGTGACGCCGTGGCCGACATGTGGAGGTCGGTGCTGCTGTTCGTGCCCCGGGCCATCGCGTTCATCGCGATTCTCGTGGTCGGATGGCTCATCGCCAGAGCCGTGCTCAAGATCGTGGACGCGGCCCTGGAACGGGTGGGGTTCGACCGGGCGGTCGAACGGGGCGGTATCAAGCGTGCGCTGGAGCGGACGCGGTACGACGCCAGTGACATCCTGGCGAGGCTCGCGTACTACGCGGTGCTGCTGTTCACCCTTCAGTTCGCCTTCGGCGTCTGGGGGCCGAACGCGATCAGCGACCTGATCGCGGGCGTGGTGGCGTGGCTGCCCCGGGCGTTCGTCGCGATCGTCATCGTGGTGGTGGCCGCCGCGATCGCCAACGCGGTCCGGGACATCGTCACCGGGGCGCTCGGCGGGCTGTCGTACGGCCGCTTCCTGGCGGACGTGACGGCGATCTTCATCATCGCCCTGGGTGTCATCGCGGCGCTCAACCAGGTGGGCATCGCCACCACCGTCACCCAGCCCGTGCTGATCGCGGTGCTCGCCACGGTGGCCGGCATCCTGATCATCGGCGTCGGTGGTGGTCTGGTGCGACCGATGCAGAACCGCTGGGAAGGCTGGCTCACCCGAGCGGCCGAGGAGTCGCGGGCGATCCGGGAGCAGCGGCAGGGTGCCGAGGCCGGTCGTGGTGACATGCAGCGGCAGATGGCCGACCGGACTGGCGCCGGCCAGCCGGCGGCCCGGGGATCGGAGTCCTCGATGGCCGGGGGACGGGGTACCTACCAGTCCGGCAACGCAGGCGACGAGACCCAGCAGTTCCGTCCGTGACGGTGGCTCGGTCGCACTGCCGGTCGCGCTGAGCCGGGTGTCCGCCGCACGGCGGGCGCCCGGCTCAGCTCACAGCGGTGGCGGCTGCGGGGCCGGCGTGTCCAGCGCGGCCGTCAGCGCGCAGACCGCGAGCAGGCGCAGCATCACCCAGTCCGCCTCCGCCCAGTCGACCGGGGCATCGGCCGGATGCCAGCCGTACTCCTCGGCGGCGACCCGCACACCGTCGGCGTAACCGGCGAGGGCCGCTGCGGTCAACGGTCGTCGGTCCCCGCGCAGGCTGTCACGCACCGCGGCGGCGTGCTGGTCGACGGCGGCGAGCAGCCCGGGCAGGGCTGAGGCGGCGGCGAGCCCGTCCAGCCCCACGGCGTTGGCGAGCGTGACCAGGCTGGACCGGGCCCAGTCGACGGCGGTGGGGGAGACGACCCGGTTCGACGGCACGCGCATGGGGAACGAATGTATCCAACCCGCAGCGCCGCGACCTCGGCCGCTCGGCCGGTCCCGGTGTCCACGGCGGTGGCCGGCAGGTGCCCGAGGGGATCGAGTCGGGCGCGGCGGACGGTGGGGAAGCGGACCCCGCGGCATGACCGGCACCAGGAGGTACGGATGGACACCACCGACGGTCCCGACGAGCAACACCGGCGTCCGGCCGGAGTGAGCGACGACACGGTGGCTGCCCTCGGCAAGCTCAGCGAGGCGCTGGAGTGCGTGGAACGCGCCCGGGGGCATCTCTACTCGCTGCACCAGCTCATCGGGCACGCCGATCTGATGCTCGACGACGCGGTACGGATGTTCCGCGACGCCGGGCACCCCGGCATCGCCGACCGGATCGCCGACGAACTGGTGGGCCGCAACGTCATCGCCGGTAGGTGGACGTTCCAGATCGTCGAGGACTTCGACGACGGCTACCACGCGGTGTTCCGCGACTTGGACCGGTCGGCCCGCGACCAACTGGTCGGTGGCCGACGGCACCTCTACGAGGCGGAGATGAAGGAGCGCCGCCGGACGCCCGGGCGTCCGGGCCACGAGGCGCGCCCGGCCGGCGAACCATGAACCTCGGCCCGGCCGAGGCGCGCCCGCCCGGCCGGTGACGTCGGGAAGCCCTACTCGGAGGAAGGCGCGTCCGCCGGGCGGCGCCGCGCGGCATCGTCGGCGATGATCACGGTCGCCACCATCAGCGCGACGCAGAGGCTGAACAGCCACGAGCTGTCGTCGACCAGCCTGGCGGAGACGGGTGCCTGCACTGCGGCGAGGAGAAAGCCGAGCCATGCCAGGCGGCGCTGACGCGTGGAGAGGAAGCCGGAGCCCTGATGCATTCCGAAAGTCTTGCGCGCGACGCGGCCATTGCCGTCAGCCGAACGGCCGATTCTGCCTGAGCTGTCCGAATTCACCGGCCGTTCGGCCGAGGCGTCTCCGCTGCCAGTCGCGGCGCTCCGGGTACGTCGCGGATCGTCGCCGCGGATCCGGAACGTACCCGGATTCGGTGTCAGAGGGTGTCCGGTCCGGTACGCCCGGTCGTGGAGGGGCGGTAGGCGCGGTCCGGGTCGGTGGGCTCACGGCCCGTGCCGGGGACCTCGCCGCCCCGGTCGGCCGCCTCGGGGCCGTGCCCGAAGGCGGCTTCCTCCCCGGCGTCGTTGCCGGTCACGTCGTCGGCCTGCCCGTCGAGCGTGGACCGGGCGACGGCCCGGTCCAGTTCCTCCAGCGGCAGTCGTTCCTCGTCGCGCCACGCCCTGTCGTCGGTCATGCCATCGCGGTACCCCCGCCCCGTCGTCGCAAACGGCGCGTCCGACCCGGCGTGGTCGTCCGGCAGCCAGGGAAGCATCCGGTGCACACGTCGACGGCCGCCGGAGGTACCCGGCGGCCGTCGAAGGTCTCATGGCGGAATCAGGGCTGCGGACGTTCGACCTGCCCACGCCACGCACCGGTCTCCTGACCGCGCCGCTCGATGAACGTCTTGAACCGTTGCAGGTCACCCTTTGCCCGGCGGTCGACCACGCCGAGCTTGTCGCCGGCCTGTTCGATGACACCGTGCGGATCGAACTCCAACTGGAGGCTGACCCGGCTGCTGTTCTCGTCCAGTCGGTGGAAGGTGACCACCCCGGCATGCTGGGTGCCGCCGGTCGACCGCCACGCCACCCGCTCGTCGGGCAGCTGCTCGGTGATCTCAGCGTCGAACTCCCGCTTCACCCCGGCGATCTCGACGGTCCAGTGGGTCATCGTGTCGGAGAGCTGGCGGATCTCCTGCACGCCCTCCATGAACTGCGGAAACTCCTCGAACTGTGTCCACTGGTCGTACGCCGTCCGAACCGGGACGGCCACATCGACATGCTCCGTTACGCCACTCATCAGCATCCTTCCCTGCACTTGGTGAGGCTTGCGGACCGGTCGGTCCACCTACCAGCGCGTCGTTTCGTTGGTGTGGCCGAGCGCCGCCCACACCTCGGACACCGTCTGGTACCGGGTGCTCTCGGGCAGGCGCTCCAACGCGGCCAGTACGTCGTCGGGGGCCTCGTTCGCCCGTGCGTTGGCGAGCAGTGCGGCCCGGTCTCCCGGCAGAGCGGTCATCGTGATGAACCGCCCCAACCGGCTGCGGGCCTCGACGTCCTCGGAGGTCATGCCCTGGGGAGCGCCGCTGCGCAGGTCGCCGGCCGGCGCCGTGGTCGGCTCCGGCTGGTCCTCTCCCGCGGGCTCCGGGACGCGGAACTCGTCGACCCGCGAGCCGCCGGTCCCCGGCCCCTGCACGAGGCCGCTGACCTCCTGGCTCATCTGCTCGTCGACCCTCGGTGAGTGCTTGCTGCTGCCGCGATCCATGTCTTCTGCGCTACCCGAGGGGACGGGTGGTAAACCGGTAAGCGGTCACGCGCCGGCCGGTGACCGTGGTGGCAGCGCCGACTCCTCCGCGTCCTCCCGGCCCGACTGCAGCCGCCGTCCCCGCTGGAGCTCGGCGTTGATCTGAACGCCGAGCATCAACGCGGAATTGGACAGGTAGAGCCAGACCAGGAACGCGATCACCGCCCCGAGGCTGCCGTACGTCGTGTCGTACGAGTTGAAGTTCGCCACGTACAACCCGAAGCCGAAGGAGCCGAGCGCCCAGGTGGTCAGGGCCACCGTTCCGCCCAGGGTGAGCCAGCGGAAACGTGGCTGACGCACGTTCGGCGCGACCCAGAACAGCAGGGACATCAACAGCATCGCGATCAACGCCAGCGCCGGCCACTTGGCCACCGCCCACGCGGTGCGGGCCGCGCCACCGGCCCCCACCAGGTCACCGATCGCGTCGGCGACCGGGCCGCTGACGATCAGACCGGCGGCCACGATGGCGAGCAGCACCAGCGACAGGGCAGCCAGTCCGATCTGCAACGGGCGCAACTTCCACACCGGCCGCCCCTCGACGACGCCGTAGATGGCGTTCGAGGCCCGGGTGAACGAGGCGATGAAGTTCGAGGCCGACCAGAGCGCACCGAGCAGACCGAAGCTGAGCAACACCCCGGCGGAGCTGTTCTGGTCCACCACCTCGCGGACCACGCCGACGAAGCTCTCGTTCGCCACCACCGAGCCGGCACCCACGTCGCGGGCCAGGTCGAGCACGGTGTCGACGGTGCGCTCCCCGTCGGAGACCAGACCGACCAGGGCCACCACCACGACGGTGGAGGGGAACAGCGCCAGCACCCCGTAGTAGGTGAGCGCGGCGGCCCAGTCCGTGCAGTTGTCCCGCAGGTAGTTGCGTCCGGCCCGGACCAGCACGCCACGCCAGGTCTGCCAGCGGAGCTGGCGGATCCCCGGTAGCCGTGGCACCGGCGGATCGGTCGACGGGGCGTCGGGGTTCGTCGTCGTCATGACCGCTCCCTGGGCACTGTGGGCACCGTGGCTGGTCCGGCCGGTACCCGGCCCGCTCCGGCGGCAAACGCCGCCGACGTTTGCCGCGACGTCGCCGGGGTACGCCAATCCGAATCGCTCGCACACGGAGGAGGTTCGAGATGCCCGGGCGCGAGGTACTGCCCAGCACGCTGCGGCGCTCCCCGGAGAAGGCCCAGCGCACCTGGGAGAAGACACACGATTCCGCGGTCGAGACCTACGGCGAGGGCGAGCGGGCGCACCGCACCGCGTTCGCCGCCGTCAAGCACGAGTTCGAGAAGGTCGGCGACCACTGGGAGCCGAAGGGCCGCAAGGGCCCCAGCGACCAGCAGGCCGCCGGCGGTGGCCCGACCCGGCGGGCGCCGACCGCCGGTGGGGTGGACGCGAACGCCTCCAAGGAACACCTCATGGGGGTGGCCCGCGAACTGGACGTGGCGGGACGGTCGAGCATGACCAAGCCGGAACTGGTCAAGGCCATTCAGAAGGCCAACGACCGCCAGACCCGCAAGGCCCGCGGCGGCTGAACCGACGTTCGCCGACCCGCGACGGCCGCGGCGGGCTGAGCCCGCCGTTCGTCGGCAGGGCCCGGCCGGCGTACGCGTCGGACCGGGCCCTGCGGCACGCCGGATCCGATGCTCCCGTTCACCAGTGGCCGCCGCCGGGCGCCTGGATGTGTACCGCCTTGGTGGCGGTGAACTCGTCGAGCAGTTCCGGCCCGTAGCCGAAGCCCTGACCACTGCCCCGGCGCGGGTGCGCGGCACCGGCCGGCGCGCCGCCGAAGACCGCGTTCACCTTCACGGTTCCCACCGGAAGCTCGCGCCAGGCCCGCTGGGCGTGGCTCATCGACCCGGTCAGCACGGTCGCCGCCAGCCCGTACGGTGAGTCGGCCGCGCAGCGCAGCGCCTCGGAGAACGAGTCGACCACCACCACGGCGGCGACCGGGCCGAACGTCTCCTCCCGGATCAACGCCAGGTCGTGCCCGCAGCGGTCGACCACGGTGGCCGGATAGAAGGCACCCGGCCCCTCCGGCAGGGTGCCGCCGATGCGCAGCCGGGCGCCGTCGGCCAGCGCCGCGATCACCTGCCCGTGGACCTGATCGCGATGGCGTCGGTCGACCAGCGGACCGAGCTGGGTGTCCGGATCCCGCCCCGGTCCGACGCGCAGTGCGGCGGCCCGCTCGACCAGCGCGGCCACGAAGTCCTCGGCCACGTCGCGGTGGGCGTAGATCCGTTCCACCGCGACGCAGATCTGGCCCGCGTTGGCGAAGGCGCCCAGGGCGGCCTCACCGGCGGCCCAGTTCGGGTCGACGTCGGCGTCGACGATCAGCGGGTCGCTGCCCCCGTTCTCCAGCAGCACCTTGGCACCGGTGCCGGCGGCGGCTTCGGCGATCGCCCGGCCGGTGGCGCTGGACCCCACGTGAGCCACCATGTCCACCTCGGCGGCGGCCAACGCCGCGCCGGTCGTCGGACCCCCGCTGAGCAGCGACAGCACCCCCGCCGGCAGGGCGGTGTCGAAGGCGCGGGCCAGCAGCCACCCGGTCGCCGGGGTGCGCTCGCTGGGCTTGTGCAGCACCACGTTTCCGGTGACCAGGGCCGCGCCGAGCAGCCCGCACGACACGGCGACCGGGTCGTTCCACGGCGTGATGGCAGCCACCACGCCACGCGGCTGCGGCGTCATGAAATCGATCGCGGCGGGATCGCCGTGCAGGGTACGGCCCCCCCGGGCTGGCGCGAGTTCCGCGTACTGCCGCAGGGTGGCGATGCCCGCGTCGACGCCGCCCCGGGCGTCGGCGAGCGGCTTGCCCATCTCCGCGGTGGTCGCCTGCGCGAGATCGTCGGCGACGTCGGCGACCGCGTCGGCGATCCGGTGCAGTGCCGCGGCCCGCTCCGACGGGGCCGTCGCCGCCCACTCGGACGCCACTCCGCGCGCCGCCGCCACCGCCTTGTCGACCTCGTCGGTCGTGGCGACCGGGGCGCTGGTCACCGGCCGGCCGTCGGCCGGATCGTGCACCGTCAACTCGCCGGCCTCCCCGCCGGCACCCCAGACCCCACCGATGAGCTGCGTGACCGTGTACATGGCGCGCTGCATGCCCGGGCCCGGCCCCGGCAAACGTTTCGCCGCAACGACTCGGGGTAGCGTCCTCGGATGATGTCGTCGGATTCCCTCGGTGCCGAGCGGGCCGACGCTGTCGTCGTCGGTGCCGGACACAACGGCCTGGTCGCCGCCAACCTGTTGGCTGACGCGGGTTGGGACGTGCTGGTGCTGGAGGCCACCGGGGTGCCCGGTGGAGCGGTCCGCTCCGCCGAGGTGACCGCGCCCGGCTACCTCAGCGACCTGTTCAGCTCTTTCTACCCGCTCGGTTACGCCTCGCCCGTGCTGCGCGGGCTCGACCTGACCCGGTACGGGCTCGCCTGGCGGCACGCCCCCGACGTGCTGGCCCACCTGTTTCCCGACGACCGGGCCGCCGTGCTCAACCGCGACCCCGGCGTCACGGCGGCGTCACTGGAGACCTTCGCTCCCGGTGACGGCGAGCGTTGGCTGAGCGCGTACGAGCAGTGGCAGCAGGTCGCCGACCCGATGATCGAGCTGATCACCACTCCGTTCCCGCCGGTACGCGGCGGCCTCGACCTGCTGCGCCGGCTGCGGATCAGCGGCTCGCTGCGGCTGGCCCGGCGCCTGGTGCTGCCGGCGAGCCGGCTCGGTGCGGAACTCTTCAGCGGTGCCGGCGGGCCGGCACTGCTGGCCGGTTGCGCCCTGCACACCGACCTGTCCACCGAGGAGGCCGGCTCCGGCGTCTACGGCTGGCTGCTCGCCATGCTCGGCCAGCAGGTCGGCTGGCCGGTCCCGGAAGGCGGCGCGCAGAAGATCACCGACGCGCTTGTGGCCCGGTTGACCGAGCGAGGTGGCCGGATTCTCTACGGTGCCCGGGTGGACCGGATCCTGGTCGCCCGGGGTCGGGCGATGGGCGTACGCACCGTCGGCGGCACCAACTGGCGGGCCCGTCGGGCGGTGCTCGCCGACGTGCCCGCGCCCGCGCTGTACCTGGATCTGGTCGGCCCCGCCGTGCTGCCCCCGCGGCTGGTGGCTGACCTGGAACACTTCCGCTGGGACGGGTCCACGCTGAAGGTGGACTGGGCGCTGTCCGCCCCGATGCCCTGGACGAACCGCCGCCTGTCCACCGTCGGCACCGTGCACCTGGGTGCGGATCTCAACGGGCTGACCGGCTATGCCGCGACGCTGGCCCGGGGCGAGCTGCCACCGGATCCGTTCCTGCTGGTGGGGCAGATGTCGGTGGCGGATCCGAGTCACTCGCCGCCGGGCACCGAGTCGCTCTGGTCGTACACCCACCTGCCGTTCCGTCGGCACTGGCGGGCCGACGACATCGTCGCGCACGTCGAGCGGATGGAGACGGTGCTGGAAGCCGCCGCCCCCGGCTTCCGCAGCCTGGTGGTGGGCCGGCACGTGGCCGGCCCGGCCGAGCTGGAGGAGGCCAACCCGAGCCTGGTCGGCGGCGCGCTGGGCGGCGGCACCGCCGCCCCGTACCAGCAGCTGTTCCTGCGGCCGGTCCCCGGACTCGGCCGCGCCGACACTCCGGTGGACCGGCTCTTCCTGGCCAGCTCGTCGGCACACCCCGGCGGCGGGGTGCACGGCGTCCCCGGCGCGAACGCCGCCCGGGCCGCCCTGGCTCGCGACCGGGCGCTCACCGGTGGGTGGTACCAACGGGCGATCGCCACCGCGCACCGGGCCGTCTACGCGTGACCGCCGGGACGACCGGTCAGGGCTCGATGTTGCGGTGCCGGGTACGGAGCTTGAACGGCATCAGCGCGCTTTCGATCTTGGTGGCGGTGGTCATCTTCGAGGCGCCGTCGCGTCGCTCCTCGAACCGGATCGGCACCTCCAGGATGGTGTGCCCCAGCTTGGTGGCCAGATAGTGCATCTCGACCTGGAAGCTGTAGCCGTTGGACTGCACCCGCTCCAGCCCGATGTCGCGCAGCGCGTCGGCCCGCCAGATCTTGAAACCGGCGGTGAGGTCGCGGATCCGTACCCGCAGCAGCGTGTGCACGTACAGGTTCGCCCAGCCGCTGAGTGCCCGCCGGTACAGCGGCCAGTTCTCGTCCAGCTCGCCGCCGGGCACGTAACGTGACCCGATGACCACACCGGCCTGAGTGGACAGCAGCGCGCCGAGCATCCCCGGCAACGCCTCCGGCGGGTGGGACAGGTCGGCGTCCATCTGGGCCACGTATTCGGCGCCGCCGTCGAGGGCCCGGCCGATCCCGTCCACGTACGCCCGGCCCAGACCCTCCTTGCCCGGCCGGTGCACGACCTGCACGCGTTCCGGATGCTCTATGGCGAGCTTGTCCGCGACCTCACCGGTGCCGTCGGGGGAGTTGTCGTCGGCGACCAGCACCTTCAGGCCGGGCAGTGGCAGCGTGAGGAGACGCTCGACCAGCACCGGCAGGTTGCCGGCCTCGTTGTAGGTCGGGACCACGACGGTCAGGCGCACGTCCCGCCACGGCGAGGGCAACTGGACGGGTTCGATCATTGGGGACATCCTCGGTCTGCGGACAGGGTCACCCGTGAGCGTAGCCACTTGTCCCTTCCGGGGTGAAATGGCTCCCCGACGCCGTGCCCCGCGATCAGTCCGGTTCCTTCTGCCGGCGGGCGATGTCGGAGAGCCGGTCCAGGGTTCTCCACCACCGCCACCGCCCCCGGTACCCCACCCGTGGCCTCGGCTAACGAGGCGGCCGGGTTAGCTTCTCGGGGACCGCGGGTAAGGCCAACCGCGGGCGGCCGTGCGGGTGCCGCCGGTGCGCGGTGTCCTCGGCCGCGTCGCGGGTGACGTTTACTCATCGGGGCGCAGGGAACCCGCCGCCCGTGCGAAAGGACCATGGGGAGCCGGATCAGCGCAGGTCAGCAGGGTTGCTGGCCGAAGCCGGCCGGACCGTGTCCCGCCCGGTCCTGTTCGACGCGGTCCTGCTGGACCGCGACGGCACCCTGGTCGAGGACGTGCCGTACAACTCGGATCCGGACAAGGTGCGCCCGATGCCGGGCGCCCGCGCGGCGTTGGACCGGCTGCGGGCGGCCGGACTGAAGCTCGCCGTGGTGACGAACCAGTCCGGGTTGGCTCGAGGGCTGTTCACCGAGGGCGAGTTGCACCGGGTGCACCGCCGGATCGAGGCCCTGCTCGGCCCGTTCGACTCCTGGCACGTGTGTCCCCATGACGACGGGGACGGCTGCGCGTGTCGCAAGCCGAGACCGGGCCTGGTGCACGCCGCGGCCCGGGCGTTGGGCACCGTACCTGCCCGCTGCGCCCTGATCGGTGACATCGGCCGCGACGTGACGGCGGCCCTGGCCGCCGGTGCGGCCGGCATCCTGGTCCCGACGCCGGTGACCCGCGCCGAGGAAGTGGCGGCGGCCCCGTGGGTGGCCGCCGACCTGGCCACGGCCGTTACCGAGATCCTTCGACGTCAGGCGGCACTGAGCCCGGCGGAGCCGACGTCGGGCCCGCAGCACCGGTCCGGTGCCACAGGTGTCCGGCGAGCCGGCGCGGGACGCCCCGGTGGCGGTCGCACGGTGCTGGTGGTGCGGTCGGACTCGGCGGGGGACGTGCTGGTGACCGGACCGGGCATCCGGGCGGTCGCCGCCGGGGCCGAGCGGGTGGTGCTGCTCTGCGGGCCCCGGGGGCGGGCCGCCGCCGACCTGCTGCCCGGCGTCGACGAGGTGATCGAGCACCGGTTGCCCTGGATCGACCCGGCTCCCGCGCCGGTGGATCCGCAGGAGATGGCCACCCTGGTCAGCCGGTTGGCGGCGGTGGCCGCCGACGAGGCGGTCATCTTCACCTCGTTCCACCAGTCGCCGTTGCCCTTGGCGCTGCTGTTGCGGATGGCCGGGGTCGCCCGGATCGCGGCGATCAGCGACGACTACCCGGGCAGCCTGCTGGACGTGCGGCATCGGGTGCCGGTCGGCGTGCCGGAGGCCGAGCGGGCCCTCTCCCTGGCCGCCGCCGCCGGTTACCTGCTCGGCGAGGGCGACGAACCGCACCTGCGACTGCGACCGGTCCCGCCGCGACCAGAGGCCGGCGAACCGGGTTACGTGGTGCTGCATCCCGGCTCGGCGGCGCCGGCCCGGGGCTGCCCGCCCGAGTTGGCCGAACGGATCGCCGACGCGCTGAGCGCCGCCGGGTACCGGGTGGTGGTCACCGGCGGTCCACCCGAGCGGGACCTCACCGCGCGGGTTGCCGGACGGCACGGTCGGGACCTCGGTGGCCGCACCGGCCTGGCCGAGTTGGCCGGGATCGTGGCCGGGGCCGGCGCGGTGGTGGTCGGCAACACCGGACCGGCGCACCTGGCGGCCGCGTACGGCGTGCCGGTGGTCAGCCTCTTCGCCCCCACCGTCCCCTTCGGACAGTGGGGGCCGTGGCGGGTGCCGACGGTACGCCTCGGTGACGCCATCGCCGCCTGCCGCGACACCCGGGCCGCACGGTGTCCGGTACCCGGGCATCCCTGCCTCAGCGACATCGAACCGGGTGCCGTGCTCGACGCGCTGCGCCTGCTCGGTGTGGCGCCGGACCCGGCGTCTACCGGACCGGCCGGGCCCCGGGCGGCACCCGAGGTGGCCACCGTCGGCGGTGGGGGCGGCCGATGAACATCCTGCTCTGGCACGTGCACGGTTCCTGGACCACCTCGTTCGTGCACGGCAAGCACCGCTACCTGATCCCGGCCACCCCGGACCGGGGACCGTACGGGCTGGGCCGCGCCCGGACGTACACCTGGCCGGAGAGCGCCGCCGAGGTGAGCCCGGAGCAGTTGCGCACCGCGGACGTCGACGTGGTGATCCTGCAACGCCCCGAGGAGATCGACCTGGCCGAGCAGTGGCTCGGTCGCCGGCCCGGCCGGGACCTGCCGGCCGTCTACGTGGAGCACAACACCCCGAAGGACGGCCAGGTCCCCAACAGCCGCCACCCGATGGCCGACCGGGACGACCTGCTCGTCGCCCACGTGACCGCGTTCAACGAGCTGTTCTGGGACACCGGCACCACCCGCACCACGGTCGTCGACCACGGCATCGTGGCGCCGACGGCGGCCTGGACCGGCGAACTGGACAGGCTTGCCGTCGTGATCAATGAGCCGGTACGCCGCTGGCGGGTGACCGGCACCGACCTGCTGCCCCGGTTCGCCGAGATCGCCCCGCTGGACGTCTTCGGCATGAAGGTCGCCGGGCTGGCCGAGCACCTCGGTCTGCCGGCCGACCGGTTGACCAGCCACGACGACGTGCCGCAGCACCGGATGCACGCCGAGTTGGCGCGCCGCCGGGCGTACCTGCACCTGTGCCGGTGGACGTCGCTGGGGCTGAGCCTGATCGAGGCGATGACGATGGGCATGCCGGTGGTGGCGCTGGCCACCACCGAGGCGGCGATGGCGGTGCCAACGGGCGCCAACGCCCTCTCCACCCGGGTCGACACCCTGCTGGCGGCCGCCGGCCGCTTCGTCGCCGACCCACAGCGGGCGCGCGAGGCCGGTGCCGAGGCCCGTGCCGCCGCTCGTGAACGTTACGGCCTCGACCGTTTCCTCACCGACTGGGACCGGCTGCTGGAGGAGGAAGTATGCGGATAGCGATGATCTCGGAGCACGCCAGCCCGCTCGCCATCCTGGGCGGCGAGGACGCCGGTGGCCAGAACACGCACGTCGCGGAACTCTCCGCCGCGCTCGCCGCCGCCGGGCACGACGTGCGGGTCTACACCCGCCGCGACGCGGTGGACCTACCGGTGACCGTACGCAGCCCGGACGGCTACGACGTGGTGCACGTGCCGGCCGGACCGGCCGAGCCGGTGGCGAAGGACGCCCTGCTGCCGCACATGCGCCCGTTCGGCGCCTGGCTGATCGACAGGTGGCGGGGCGGGGACTGGGCCCCCGAGGTGATCCACGCGCACTTCTGGATGAGTGGGCTCGCCGCGCTGGAGGCCGGCCGGCAGACCGGGGTGCCGGTGGTGCAGACGTACCACGCGCTCGGCACGGTGAAGCGTCGCTACCAGGGGGTGCAGGACACCAGCCCGGCCCGGCGGATCGGCTACGAGCGCCAACTGGGCCGTTCGGTCGACCGGGTGATCGCGCAGTGCCGCGACGAGGTCGGTGAGCTGGTCCGGATGGGGGTGCCCCGGTCGGCGATGACCGTCGTCCCGTCCGGTGTCAACCTCGCCACCTTCGCCCCGCTGGGGCCGGCCGCCGAGCGAGAGCCCGGGCGGGCCCGGATCCTCACCGTGGGTCGGTTGGTGGAACGCAAGGGCTTCCAGACGGTGGTACGGGCGATGGCGCACGTGCCCGAGGCCGAGTGCGTGGTGGTCGGTGGGCCACCCGCCGGCCTGCTGGAGACCGACCCGTACGCCCGGCGGCTGCGGGCCCTCGCCGGCAGTTGCGGCGTCGCCGACCGGGTCCGGCTGGTGGGTGCGGTGCCCCGGGAGGAGATGGGCCGCTGGTACCGATCGGCGGACATCCTGGTCGCCGCGCCCTGGTACGAGCCGTTCGGGCTGACCCCGCTGGAGGCGATGGCGTGCGGGGTGCCGGTGGTGGCCACCGCCGTCGGCGGCCTGCGGGACACGGTGGTCGACGGCGTCACCGGCGATCTGGTGCCGGCGCGGGATCCACGGGCGCTGGGAGAGACGCTGCGGGCGTTGCTCGACGACCGGATCCGCCGGTTCGCGTACGCGGGCGCGGCCCGGGCCCGAGCCCGCCGGCACTACTCGTGGGCGGTCACCGCCCAGCGCCTCGCCGAGGTCTACGACGAGGTCGCGGCGGTGCATCGACCGACCCGGGTGGTGGCCTGATGAGTCTGCTCGACGCGCACCTGGCCCACCTGACCGCGGCGCTGCCGCCGTTCCGGCGCTGCGAGCCGCTGCTCGACAGGTGGGGCGCGACGCTGGCCCGGCGGCTCACCGACGGCGGTCGGCTGCTCGTCGCCGGCAACGGTGGCAGCGCCGCCGAGGCGCAACACCTGACCGCCGAGCTGGTCGGCAAGCTCCGCGACGACCGTCAGCCGCTGTCCGCCATCGCGCTGCACGCCGAGACGTCGGCGTTGACCGCGATCGGCAACGACTACGGCTACGAGGAGGTGTTCGCCCGTCAGGTCCGCGCACACGGCCGACCTGACGACGTGCTGCTGTTGCTGTCCACCAGCGGCGGCAGCGGCAACCTGCTCGCCGCTGCCCGGGCCGGTCGGGAGGCGGGGCTGCGCTGCTGGGCGTTCACCGGGCCGGCGCCGAACCCGCTCGCCGAGGCGTGTCACGAGGTGCTCGCCGTGGACTCGCCGGACACCCAGGTGGTCCAGGAACTGCATCTGGTCTCCAGCCACCTGCTCTGCGAGTACGTCGAGCAGGCGATGGCGGATCAGCTGGCACCGACGGCGCCAGCGGCTGGCGCGGTGCGGGCCGGTGTCGAGGTGGTGCTGGACGGCGGCGCCGTCCGGCCGGTGCAGGCGTGAGGAGGCAAGCGTGACGGGACCCGTGGTGGTGGTCGGCGACACCCTGCTCGACCGGGACGTCGAGGGTGTGGTCAACCGGCTCTGTCCGGACTCGCCGGTGCCCGTGCTCGACGAGATCGCGCACGTGGACCGGCCCGGCGGCGCCGGGCTCTCCGCCGTCTTCGCCGCCGCACAGGGTGCCGAGGTGGTGCTGGTGACCGCGTTGGCCGACGACGCCGGTGGGGCCCGGCTGAGCGTGCTGCTCGCCGCCGCCGGGGTGCAGGTGTATCCGCTGCGACTGGCCGGCGCGACCCCGGAGAAGATCCGGTTGCGGTCCGGGGGCCGGGTGCTGCTGCGCCATGACCGGGGCGGCGGGGTGGGGGAGCTGGGCGAGCCGGGCGAGGCGGTGCTGCGCGTTCTGGACCGGGCATCGGTGGTGCTGGTCAGCGACTACGGCCGCGCAGTGGCACGGCAGCCGGCGCTGCGCGCGGCCCTGGCCTCGATCCGCGCCCCGCTGGTGTGGGATCCGCACCCCCGCGGGCCCGCCGCGGTACCCGGGGCGAACCTGGTCACCCCGAACGAGGCGGAGGTGCGGGAGCTGATGGAGGCGCCGGTCGGTGCCACCCGGCTGGCCACCGCCGCCGAGGGTGCGCAGCGGCTGCGGCAGCGGTGGCGGGCGGGGGCGGTGGCGGTGACCCTCGGTGCCGACGGCGCGCTGCTCAGCCACGCCGGGTCGACCCCGCTGATGGTGCCCGCCCCGGTCGCCGCCGAGGGGGACACCTGCGGCGCGGGCGACCGGTTCGCCGTCGCCGCCTGTCTCGCCCTGGCCCGTGGCGCGCTGGTCTCCGAGGCGGTGCAGGCGGCGGTGGCGGAGGCATCGGCGTACGTGGCGGACGGTGGGGTGGCTGCGGCGTTGCCGGCGCCGGTGCGGCGTGCCCCGCAGGCGGTGCACGCCGCGGTGGCCGGCGACCGGGTCGGGGTGGCCGCGTCCGCCGCCGCGGTCGCCCGGGTCCGCGCCGCCGGAGGCACGGTCGTCGCCACCGGTGGCTGTTTCGATCTGCTGCACGCCGGCCACGTGGCGACGTTGCAGGCCGCCCGGCAGCTCGGCGACTGCCTGATCGTGTGCCTCAACTCCGATGCCAGCGTCGCCGGGCTCAAGGGGCCGGACCGGCCGGTGATGCGCCAGGACGACCGAAGTCGCCTGCTGGCCGCGCTGAGCTGTGTCGACGCGGTCATGATCTTCGACGAGCCGACACCGGAAGCGGCGTTGTCCTGGTTGCGCCCGGACGTCTGGGTCAAGGGCGGGGACTACGCCACCGGCGGCGGTGACGGCGACGGCCTGCCGGAGGCGGAGATCCTGCGCCGGTGGGGCGGTCACACGGTGGTGGTGCCCTACCTGGACGGGCGCTCCACCACCGAGATGATCGCCGCGACGGTCACCCGGACGGAGGTCGTCCGGTGAGCGTGAGGAGTGAGCCGGTGTTGCGAGCCCCGCAGTCGCGAACGAGGTTTGCCCGGTGAGCGCGCCGGCTTCCGGGCGGACGGTGCTGGTCACCGGCGGCTCCAGCGGACTGGGCGCGGCCGTGGTGGCGGCGGTGGCTGCCGCCGGTGGTCAGCCGCTGGTGCTGGACCGGCAGGCGCCGGCCGACGGGGTGCCCTGGGCGGAGTGCGACCTGGCCGACACCCGCCGTGCCGAGGCGGCCACCCGCGAGTTGGCCGAACGCGTGGGCGGGCTGGACGCGGTGGTCACCGCCGCCGGCATCGACGTACCCGGTCGGCTCGCCGACGTGCCCGGCGAGACCTGGGACCGGATCGTGGCAGTCGACCTGCTGGCGACCGCCGCGGTGATCCGGGCCGCGCTGCCGTTCCTGACGGAGTCCCGGGGCACCGTCGTGACGGTGGCCTCCACCCTCGGCATCAAGGCGGTAAGCGACGCGACGGCGTACTGCGCGGCGAAGTTCGGGGTGGTCGGCTTCACCCGGGCGCTCGCCGCCGAACTGGCCGGCACGGTCGGTGTCACGCTGCTCGTCCCGGGCGGGATGCGGACGGCCTTCTTCGACGAGCGCGACCCGCAGTACCGGCCGGGAGCGGACGCGATCCTCAACGATCCGGCCGACACCGCCGCCGCGATCATGTTCGCCCTGTCCCAGCCGGCCGGCTGCGCGATCCGCGAGATGGTCGTCTGCGCCGACCAGGAGACGTCGTACCCGTGATCCTGGCGCTGCGCGCCCTCGGCGTCGGTGATCTCGCCACGGCGGTCCCGGCGTTGCGGGCGTTGCGGGCGGCCTACCCGGACCAGCAGTTGGTGCTCGCCGCGCCGGCCTGGCTGGGTCCGCTGGTCGAGCTGGTCGGCGGGGTGGACCGGGTGCTGCCCACCGCCGCCGACCTGGACCGGCTGGACCAGCCCGCCGGGCGGGTGGAGGTGGCGGTCAACCTGCACGGCCGGGGCCCACGGTCGCACCGGCTGCTGGCCGCCGTCCGACCTGGCCGGATGTTCGCCTTCGCCAACGCCGAGGCACCGCACGTCGACGGGCCGGAGTGGGACGACGACGAGCACGAGGTGTCGCGCTGGTGCCGGCTGCTGTGGGGGTACGGGATTCCGGCCGACCCGGCCGACCTGGACCTGCGCCGCCCGCCGTCGAGCGGGGCGGCCGGCGGGGTCACGGTGCTGCACCCCGGTTCGAAGGAGCCGGCCAAGCGTTGGCCGGCCGGCCGGTACGCGACCCTGGCCCGGGAGCTGACCGGACGGGGGCACCGGGTGGTGTTGACCGGCAGCGCCGCGGAGCGGGCCGTGGTGGCTGACATCGCGTACCAGGCCGGGTTGCCTGCCGCTGCGGTGCTGGCCGGCCGCACGGACCTGGCCCAACTCGCCGCTCTGGTCGCCGGGGCGCGCCTGGTGGTCAGCGGGGACACCGGAGTGGCGCACCTGGCCACCGGCTACCGCACCCCGTCGGTGGTGCTGTTCGGCCCGGTTTCGCCGACCCGTTGGGGGCCACCGCCGGAGCGCCGACGACACCTGGCGCTCTGGGCCGGCGCGCGGGCATGGCCGGCGTGGGACGGGGTAGGTGACCATCCCACGATGGTCGCCCTCGGCGTGGACGAGGTGCTGGCCGCCGTCGACGAGGTGGAGCGGGCGGTGCGGGTGGACCGTGCGGTTGCGGCGTAGCGATCCGGGTCGGCCGGGGTACCGGCGACGCCGACGGGGCAACGGCTGGTCGTTCCTGGACCCGCGCGGCGAGCCGGTACGCGATCCCGACGAGTTGACCCGGCTGCGTGCCCTGGTCATCCCACCGGCCTGGCGGGACGTGTGGATCTCGCCGTACCCGAACGGGCACATCCAGGCCATCGGTATCGACGCGGCCGGACGTAAGCAGTACCTCTACCACCCGCTGTGGCGACAGCGGCAGGACGAGGCGAAGTTCGACCACGTGTTGGAGGTGGCCGGCCGGCTGCCGCTGCTGCGTGAGCGGGTCGGCCACGACCTGGCGGTACGGGGGCTGCGCCGCGAGCGGGTGCTGGCGACGGTGACCCGGCTGCTCGACATGGGCACTTTCCGGGTCGGCAGCGACCAGTACGCGGCGGGCGAGGATCCCACGTTCGGGGTGGCGACCCTGCGCCCCGAACACGCCCGGCTGCGCCGGGGTTGTGTGCTGTTCGAGTTCCCGGCCAAGGGGGGCATCGAGCAGGTACGGCTGATCTCCGACCCGCAGTTGTGCCGGGTGCTCACCGATCTGCGCCGGCGGCGGCGGGCGGCCGACCGGCTGTTCGGTTACTGGGACGGCCGGCAGTGGCGGGACGTACGGGCCGACGAGGTCAACGACTACCTCCGCGAGGCCAGCGGCGGTGAGATGACCGCGAAGGATTTCCGCACCTGGCACGCGACGGTACGGGCGGCGACGGAGCTGGCCGCGGTGACCTCCGCCCGGTCGGTCACCGCTCGACGCCGGGCGGTGGCGGCGGTGATGCGACAGGTGGCGGAGCTGCTCGGCAACACTCCGACGGTGGCCCGCGCCTCGTACGTGGACCCGAGGGTGGTGGATCTGTTCCACGACGGTGTGGTCGCTCCGGTGACCGAGGGGACCTCGCCGGAGCAGGCCGAGCGGGCGGTGCTGAACCTGCTGGCGCGGTCCTGACCGCCGTCATTGCGACGAGGCGGCAGCGCGGGCATCGATCATCGCCGCCACCCCGTCGAGGATCCGGTCCAGTCCGAACCGCCATTCGAGGTCGGTGTCGTCGTCGTACTCCTCGCCCTCGCCCAGCAGCTCGTGGATCGCCGGGTACGGGCCGGGCGCGGTGAGCACGGCGAGGTGCTGCCAGTAGCGCAGGCCCACCTCCTCCGGGGTCTGCGCGGTCCGGGCGGCGGCCTCGGCGATGTCGGCGGTGAGCGTGGCCCAGCTGCGGGCGTACCCGCTGACCAGCATGATCGTGGAGATCCGCTCACTGGCGCGTAGCCCGGTGCCGCGCAGTGCGACGAGCCCGTACTCCAGCCAGCGCACCTGGTTGGGGTTGATCGGTGGACCACTGATCGGCACGTGCCGCATCCAGGGCTGGCGGCGCAGTGCGGCGACGTTGCCCTCACCCCATCGGGCCAGGGCCGGCCGCCAGCCTTCATCAGCGCCACGGGGGTGCGGCGGCGGGCCGAACGCGGTGTCCACCATGAGGTCGAGCAGATCGTGTTTGGTCGGCACGTACCGGTACAGCGACATCGTCGCCACGCCGAGTTCGTTGGCCACTCGGCTCATCGACACCGCCGTCAGCCCTTCGGCCTGGGCGATCTGGATCCCGGCGGCAACCACCTGGTCGAGGCTGAGGCTGCGTTTCGGACCACGGCTCGGGCGGTCGCGCAGCCCCCAGGCGAGCGCGACGTTCTCGGGCAGCTCGACGTCTCCGTTCACTCCACCTCCAGGCCGGCGTTGACCGCCAGCATATCTTTTGCGTATGGTCTACGCAGATAAGCGTATGCCATACGCAGATTAGGGAGGGTGATCATGGCGAATGGACCGCCGGCGGTCGAGCTGGTCGATCTGCGCAAGTCCTTCGGGGACCACGTCGTGCTCGACGGGCTGACCCTGCGGGTGCCCACCGGCGGAGTGCACGCCCTGCTGGGGCAGAACGGGGCCGGCAAGACCACCACGGTGCGGATCCTGGCGACGCTGACCCGGCCGGATTCGGGTACCGCCCGGGTGGCCGGCCACGACGTGGTGCGTCAGCGGCGGCGGGTGCGCCGGGCTATCAGCCTCGCCGGCCAGCACGCGGCGCTCGACGACGGGCAGACCGGCGTGGAGAACCTGACCATGCTGGCCCGGCTCGCCGGGCTGCGGGCACCGGCGGCCCGCGCCCGCGCCGCGGCGCTGCTGGACCGCTTCGACCTGGCCGACGCCGCCGGGCGGCGGGTGGTGACCTACTCCGGCGGGATGCGGCGCCGCCTCGACCTGGCGGCCAGTCTGGTCGGCGCCCCGTCGGTGATCTTCCTGGACGAGCCCACCACCGGCCTCGACCCGCGTAGCCGGCAGGGGCTGTGGGAGGTGATCGGCGAGCTGGCCGGTGCCGGGGTGACGGTGTTGCTCACCACGCAGTACCTGGAGGAGGCCGACCGGCTCGCTGACCGGATCATGGTGCTGCACGACGGTGGGCTCGTCGCCGAGGGGACGGCGATCGACCTCAAACGCCGGTTCGGTGCCCAACGCTTGGAGCTGACCTGGCGCGACGCCGCCGGCCTTGCCGCCGCGGCGCGGCGGTTGGGTGACCGGGTGACCCACCGCGATCCGGCCCGGCTGGCGTTGTCCGTGGCCACCGACGGCACCGCACCCCAGGTACGTGGCCTGCTCGACGAGGTCGATCCGGACCGGCACGGGGTGGTCCGGTTCACCGTCCGGGAGGCGACCCTCGATGACGTCTTCTTCACGCTCACCGGCCGTCCGGCGAGCCCCGAGCGGGAGGTGGCCCGTGTCTGAGCTGACCGTCCGGCCGATGCACGCCGCCGTGATGATCGGCCGCTGCGTCCGGCTGTCCCGGCGCAACATCGACGCGCTGCTCACCTCGCTGCTGCTGCCGGTGATCCTGATGCTGCTCTTCGTCTACCTCTTCGGCGGGGCGATCGAGACCGGTTCGGCGTACGTGACCTATGTGGTGCCCGGGGTGCTGCTGCTCTGTGCCGGCTTCGGGGCGGCCGGCACGGCGGTCAGTGTCACCACCGACCTGACCAACGGCATGATCGAGCGGCTCCGCACGATGGACGTGGGCGCCACCTCCATCCTCGCCGGGCACGTGGTGGCGAGCGTGGCCCGCAACGCGGTCTCCACGGTGCTGGTGCTGGGGGTGGCTGTGGCCATCGGGTTCCGGCCAGCCGTCGCGCCGCTGCGCTGGCTGGCCGCCGCCGGGGTGCTGCTGCTGTTCCTGCTGGCGGTGTCGTGGCTCTCGGCGGCGTTCGGCCTGCTGGCCCGGACCCCGGAGGCGGCCAACGGCTACACCTTCCTGGTGATGTTCCTGCCCTATCCGAGCAGCGCCTTCGTACCGGTCGAGACCATGCCCAGCTGGCTGCGTGGCTTCGCCGAGCACCAACCGGTCACCCCGGTCATCGAGTCGCTGCGCGGCCTCCTGCTGGACACCCCGGTCGGTACGGCACCGACCCAGGCGGCGGCCTGGTGCCTCGGCCTGCTAGCCCTCGCCATGCTCCTCTCCGCCCTACTGTTCCCCCGCCGGGTGGCCTGACCCGCACTGCCGGCGGTCGCGGGATGCGGCATCTCGGGGTTACCCGAACCGGGGAAGGCCCGAGATGCCGCATCCCGTTGAGCTGCCCCCGGGTTCAGTCGTTGAGGACCTGGGAGAGGCGGTCGCGGAAGCGGCGCTCGGAGGGGCTGACCTCGGTGCCGCCGAGGCCGAGCACGCCGCCGGTGCTGGCCGCGCCGACGACCTGCTCGGCGATCTCCACCAGCCAGTGCCGGTACGCGCCCGCCTCGCCCTCGTCCACCTTGGCCGCCAGCAGCGCCGACGCCTCCTTGGCCCGGCCCAGCACGTCCTCGGCGTAGCCGCGCGGGTCCGGTGGCTCGATGACCGGCAGTTCCTCGCCGGCCTCCGGGTCGCCGACCCGGGTGACGATCTCGCCGGCCACGGCGGCCACCAGCGGACTGGCCGACTCCCGCCCGCCGGAGATGGTCTCCAGACCGGCGGCCCCCTCGGCCATCGTCGCCTTGGTGCCGTCGGACTCGGCGGCGCTCGCCGCGGTGAGCACCGACTGTGGCAGGCCGACCAGCAGCCCCCACTCCTCGTCGGAGAAACCGAAACCGGTGTACGCCGGCTCTTCGATCACGACCCGCCCCTCCCGCTCGTCGTTCACGTCTCGTCAGCCGTACCGCCGGTGGCGGCCGGTCTGGTCTTTCCGCCCGATCCGGCCGGGCCCGACAGCCCCGGCCACCGGCAGCGGCCGGATCAGGTTAGTCCAGGGTGAGCAGACTCTGTTCGGACACCACGCTCACCGACAACGTCTTGTACCCGACCTCGTCGAACAGGACCGTCATCCGATCCTCCTCGTAGCTGAGCACCAGGCCGGAGCCCCACTCGGCGTGCCGCACCTGGCTGTGTACCGGGAACGGGCCCACCGAGCCGTCGTCGGGCACGCTGGTGCCGGCGTGGCAGTTGTCGCAGTGCCCGCAGATCTCGGTCATCTGCTCGCCGAAGTAGGCAAGCAATGTCTGTCCCCGGCAGGCGCTGGTCTCGGCGAAGGCGCGCATCATGTCGGTACGCGAACGGGTCAGGCTCTGCTGCCGTTCCGCCTCGGCCACCGCGGCCGCCGCCGCGTCGACCGGAGTGGGGGCGTAACGGGGTGCGCCGACGCGCTGTCCCGCCGCCTGCTGGGCGGCACCGACCTGTTCGAGCAGGGCGAGGTACTGCCCGAGCTTGCGCGGGCCGAGCCCCGTCACCTCGCGCAGCTCCTTGCGGGTGGTCGGCTCCTTGCGCAGCAACGCGGCCAGATCGCGCAGCTCGGTGGCGTCGGGCAGGCCACCGCTGAAGAAACGTTGCAGCCCGACGTCCTCGGCCTGCCAGAGCAACAGGACCCGGGCCGGCTCGCCGTCGCGACCGGCCCGACCGATCTCCTGGAAGTAGCTGTCCGGCGAGTCGGGCAGCGCCATGTGCACCACCCAGGCGATGTTCGGCTTGTCGATGCCCATGCCGAACGCCGAGGTAGCCACCATGATCGGCACCTGGTCGGCGAGGAACGCCTCGTGCAGCCGGGCACGGGCGTTGGCCGGCATCCCGCCGTGGTAGTACTGCGCGGGATAGCCCGCGTCGGTCAGCCGGGCGGACAGTTCCTCGGCGGCGCGACGGGTGGGCACATAGATGATGCCGGGCCGCTTGTCGTCGCGTAGCAGGGCGATCAGCCGCCGCCACCGGTAGTCCTCGGTGGGGCAGTGCGCCACCTCGAAGAAGAGGTTGGGCCGGTCCAGCCCGGACACCACGATCTCGGGCTTGCGCAGCCGCAGCCGGTCGACGATGTCGTCGCGTACCGGTGGGGAGGCGGTGGCGGTCAGCGCGACCACCGGTGGCCGGCCGATGCCCTCGATGAGCTGCCCGAGGGCCAGGTAGTCCGGGCGGAAGTCGTGGCCCCAGGCGGAGATGCAGTGCGCCTCGTCGATCGCTACCAGCGCCGGCTTGAGGTCCCGGACCTCGGCCAGCCGATCGGGGTTGGCCAACTGTTCCGGAGTGATGAAGAGAAACTCGGCCCGCCCGTCGCGGATCTCGGCGATCGCCTCGGCCTGCTGGGCCGCGGTCTCGTCCGAGCTGATCCGGACCGCTCGCAGTTCCGGTCGCTGCCGCTCGTTGAGCGCGGCGATCTGGTCCTGCTGGAGTGCCAGCAGTGGTGAGATCACCACGGTCGGGCCGGGGATCAGGCTGGCCGGGATCTGGTAGATCGCCGACTTGCCGGCGCCGGTGGGCAGCACCACCAGGGCGTCGCGGCGGCGCATCACGGCCCGCATCGCGGCCAACTGGTTGGGCCGCAGGGCGGTCCAACCGAACAGGCTGCGCGCGGCGCGGCGCAACGACATCGAGTGCGTGGTCAGCTTCATCGAAGGCCGCAGGTACCCGGGAGCCTCCGCGCCGAAACCCGAGTTGATCAGCGTGCCCGGGGAAGTACCTCGCGCTGGTACAGGTCGAGCAGCCCCGGCCAGTTCGGCCCGGTGTTGGCGACGTAGACCTCGTCGAAACCCGCCTTCGCGTACGCGTCGATCTTCGCCAGGTGGGCGTCGGCGTCGTTGCCGCAGACGAACGCGTCGCGCATCGCCTCCGGATCCACGAGCGTGGCGGCCTGCTCGAAGTGCCGGGGCGAGGGCAGGACCTGGAGCAGCTCACCGGGGATCGCCTCGGTCGGCCAGCGCTCGTACGCCAGCCGCATACCCTCCTCGACCGTCGACGCGTACGCGGCCTTGAAACCTGCCTGGCAGGGCTTGTCGCCGCCGCCGTTGTCCCGGAACCGGCGCACCAGGTCGGCGTCGGGCATGGTGTTGACGAACCCGTCGCCGATCCGCGCGGCCAGGTCCACCGCCTTCGGACCGAACGCGGAGACGTAGATCGGCGGGGGAGTCTCGGGTAGCGTGTAGATCCGGGCGTGCTCCACCTGGTAGTGCCGGCCGTGGTGGTTGACGAAGCCGCCGCGCCACAGCTTGCGCATCACCTCGACCGCCTCCTCCAGCATCTCCAGCCGGACGCTGGCCTGCGGCCAGTGGTCGCCGAGGATGTGCTCGTTGAGTGCCTCCCCGGAGCCCACCCCGAGGACGAACCGGCCGGAGTGCAGCACCGCGCTGGTCGCCGCGGCCTGGGCGAGCACCGCCGGGTGGATGCGTACGGTCGGGCAGGTGACGGCGGTGGTGACCGGCAGCCGGCAGACCTGGCTCAGCGCGCCGAGCATCGACCAGACGAAGGGGCTCTGCCCCTGGGCGTCGATCCAGGGGTGGTAGTGATCGGAGATCCACAGCGCCTCGAAGCCGGCCCGCTCGGCGGCCCGGGCCTGGTCGAGCAGTTCGGCCGGCGCGTACTCCTCGGTGGACAGGAAGTATCCGATCTTCATTTTCGCCCCTTCGGCCCCGCTGATGCCTGTGGGGCAGGCGGTACCCGGGCCGCCGCCGGTCACACCTGACGGGCGGTCAGCGGCGGAACATCGCGCGGATGGCGAGGAGCAGCAGCAGGCCGCCGACCACCAGGCCGAGCAGGCGTACGCCGGGGACGTCGGCCGGGCTCGTCGCGTCGGCCAGTAGCACGGGGTCCATACCCGCACTGTCGCGGTGTAGCGCTCCCAAGGCAACTGTAAGGTTTATTGACTATTGAGTGGCGCGGTGTGACCATGTCTGCACCGCCGGCCGGCGGGAGTCCACGGCGGAACACGCGGGGGTACAGCGCCGAATGAGCGAGCGGCAGCGAGCGAATCATCAACTCAGCGCGGTGGTGCCTCATGGCGGCACGCAGCGAAGCGGAGTGCCGTCATGAGCGATCGAGTTGAGCGCAACGCAAACCTGGCGGCCCTGGCGGCCGCGGTCCTGCAACCCGGTTTCGTCGGCACCGTCCCACCTGCCTGGATCTGCCGCTGGCTCGGCGACGGGCTCGGCTCGGTGGTGCTGTTCAGCCGTAACGTCGTCGATCCCGGGCAGGTCGCCGAGCTGACCGCGGCGCTGCGCGCGGAACGGCCGGACGTGATCGTCGCCATCGACGAGGAAGCGGGTGACGTGACCCGGATCGAGTCCGGCCGGGGCAGCTCCCGCCCGGGCAACCTGGCGCTCGGCGCGGTGGACGACCCGGCGCTGACCGAGCAGGTGGCCCGCGACCTCGGCGTGGAACTGGCCGCCGCCGGGATCACCCTGAACTACGCGCCGGACGTCGACGTCAACTCCAACCCGGACAACCCGGTGATCGGTGTCCGCTCGTTCGGCGCGGATCCGTCGCTTGTCGCCCGGCACACCACCGCCTGGGTACGCGGCCTGCAGTCCGGTGGCGTCGCCGCCTGCGCGAAGCACTTTCCCGGCCACGGTGACACCCGCGTCGACTCCCATCACGACCTGCCTCGCATCGACGCCGACCGGGCCCGGCTGCACGCGGTGGAACTGGCCCCGTTCCGGGCTGCCGTGGCGGCGGGCGTCCAGGCCGTGATGACCGGGCACCTGCTGGTGCCCGCCCTGGATGCCGACCTGCCGGCGACGCTGAGCGACCGCATCCTGGGTGGCCTGCTGCGCGAGGAGATGGGCTTCGACGGAGTCGTGGTGACCGACGCGGTGGAGATGGGCGCGGTGGCCGACCGCTACGGTTTCGCCGGTGCGGCGGTGCGTGCCCTGGCCGCCGGGGCGGACGCGATCTGTGTGGGCGGCGAGCACGCCGACGAGGAGACGGCCCGGCACCTGCGCGACGCGATCGTCGACGCGGTGGTCGCCGGTGAGCTGCCCGAGGAGCGGCTGGCCGAGGCGGCCAAGCGGGTCGGCCAACTCGCTGCCTGGACGGTGGCGGCGCGTGCCGGCCGTTCCGGGACGCCGGTCGCCACGGCCGGCTCGACGGTCGGGCTGGCGGCGGCCCGGCTGGCCGTCCGGATCACCAGGTGCGGGGCCTCGGCCACCTCGTTGCCGCTGACCGGCCCGTCGCACGTGGTCGAGTTCCAGCCGCCGCACAACATCGCGATCGGGTCGGAGACCCCCTGGGGGGTGGCGGCGCCGCTGGCCGCTCTCGTGCCGGGCACCACGAGCGTCCGGTACGTCGAGAACTCGGTGCCGGCCGACCTGGCCGCCGACGCCACCGGCCGGCCGCTGGTGCTGGTGGTGCGCGACCTGCACCGGCACGCCTGGATGCGGGACGCGGTCGACCGGGCGTTGGCCGTCCGCCCCGACGCGGTGGTCGTCGAACTCGGGGTGCCCGCGCTGGTCACCGGCGCGGTGCACGTCGCCACCCACGGCGCCACCCGGGCGGCCGGTCGGGCCGCGGCCGAGTTGCTCGCCGGCGGCGCCGTCAGTCCGGGCTGGTGACCAGGTCGGCGTACTCCGGGTGGCGTTCGATGAAGGCGGCCATGAACGGGCAGCGGGGCACCACCCGCTGCCCCTGCGCGCGGACCTGGTCCAGGGTGCCCCGCATCAACGCCGAACCGACGCCCATGTTCTGAAAGGCCGAGTCGACCTCGGTGTGCGTGAAGATCAGCACCTGTTCGCGGGGCAGGTACGCGGTGAAGCCGGCGAGCGCGTCGTCGACCAGGATCTCGTAGCGGTGTTTGGCGGGATTGTCCTCGACCAGCATGCTCACCCCTGCATTGTCCATCGCCGGTCGGACCGGCTGGTCGGTTCGCCGGGGTCTCGTACGCTTGACGGCGTGACGAACCGATCCCCCGCCGGCAAGCCCCCGCTCACCCCCCGCCGTGGCACCCCCACCCGACTCGCCGGCCTGCTGGCCGGTCTCGCGCTCGGCGCGGCCCTGCTGGCCGGGTGCAGCTCCGAGGGCGCCAGCACCGACTGCGGGCTGGACGCCTGCACGGTTACCTTCGACCGGGGCGTGGACGCCCGGGCCAACATCCTCGGCGTCGAGGCCCGTCTGGTCGAGGCACAGGACGACGTGGTCACCATCGAGGTGGGCGGCGAGCAGCTCTCCCTGACGGTCGGCCAGCAGGCGGCCGACGTCGGTGGTCTCGCGGTCACCCTGGACAGCGTCACCGACAGCGAGGTGAAGGTCCGCATCGCCCGTAACGGCGGCTGATGGCGTCCGGGCGGCGGCCAGCACGTTTGGAAATCTTCGCGTTCGGAGATTGAGGCGCCATGCCTCTTACCCGGAACGCCGAAGCCACCGCCGCCCGCACGGCCGACAGCCGGTGGCTGGAACTCCTCGCCCGGGCCGGTTTCATCGGCTACGGGATCGTGCACCTGCTGTTCGGCTGGCTGGCGCTGCAGATCGCGTTCGGCAATTCGTCCGACGACGGCGACCAGTCCGGCGCGCTGCGTACCCTCGCCGCGCAACCCATGGGTCAGTTCCTGGTCATCGCCATCGCCGTGGGCATGCTCGCCATGGCGATCTGGCAGGCCCTGGAGGCGGCCGTCGGGCACCACACCGAGCGGGGCAACGACCGGCTCAAGGAGCGGATCATCTCCGCCGCCCGCACCGTCATCTACCTCTGGCTGGCCTGGACCGCCTGGCGGGTCTTCTCCAACGCCAACTCCGACAGCGCCTCCCAGCAGGAGGACCTGACCGCCCGGATGATGGAGTCCACCGGCGGCCGGTGGTTGGTCGGCCTCGCCGGCCTCGTCCTCGCGGGCATTGGTGTCGGCATGACGATCTACGGCCTCAAGAAGAAGTTCATGAAGCGGTTGAAGACCGGCGAGATGAACGCCAAGACCCGGCAGCTCGCCCGTCGGCTCGGCATGGCCGGCTACGCCTCCCGGGGTGTCGCCTTCGGCGTCACCGGCCTGCTGGTCATACTGGCCGCGGTGAACTACGACCCGGAGAAGGCCCGCGGTCTGGACGCCGCGCTTCGGACCCTGCGTGACCAGTCGTTCGGCACCATCCTGCTCATCCTCATCGCGCTGGGTATCGCCGCCTTCGGCGTCTACTGCTTCCTCCAGTCCCGCTACCGCAAGGTATGACCTTCTCCTCCCCGGCCGCCCCCGCGGTGGCCGGGGCCGGCAATCCAGGGCACCATTGCCCCTTTGCCGGATCTTGATTGCCCGCACGCCGGACACCACCACCGGGGATCGTCGTCGGGCCGGAAGGAGAAGCAACACGTGCACAGCTACCTCGTGACGGTCGTCGCCGCGCTCGCCGCGGCGGCGATCGCTCTTGCCGTGGTCGAGGTGGTGCACCGCCTCACCCGTCGCTGGGGCCGCAAGTCACTGCTGCTGACCGAGTTGACCCAGCACGCGCACCGCTCGTTCCAGGTCGCCACCACGGTGCTCGCCGTGCAGTTCGCCGTCCGGTTCAGCACCGGGTACGCGATCGGCACCGGCTGGCGTCAGGCACTGCTGCACCTGCTGGTGCTCGCCGTCATCGCCACCGCGGCCTGGCTGGTCGCCTCGCTGCTGGTGGTGGTGGAGGACACCGCGCTCGCCCGGTTCCGGGTGGACGTGCCGGACAACCGGCACGCCCGGCGGGTACGCACCCAGGTGGTGATGCTGCGTCGGGTGACCATCGTGGTGATCGTCGTCATCACCCTCGGCGTGATGCTGATGACCTTCCCCGCCGTGCGGGGGATCGGTGCCGGTGTGTTGACCAGCGCCGGTGTGGTCGGTGTCGTCGCCGCCCTGGCCGCGCAGAGCCTGCTGGGCAACGTCTTCGCCGGCCTGCAACTCGCCTTCAGCGACGCGGTACGCCTCGACGACGTGGTGGTGATCGAGGGGGAGTGGGGTCGGATCGAGGAGTTGACCCTCAGCTACGTGGTGGTGCAGATCTGGGACGACCGGCGGTTGATCCTGCCCACCTCCTACTTCACCAGCAAGCCGTTCCAGAACTGGACCCGTACCGAGGCGAAGGTCCTGGGCACCGCCGAGTTCGAGGTCGACTGGTCGATCCCGGTGCAGGCCATGCGGGAGGAGCTACGCCGGCTGGTCGAGAGCACCGAGCTGTGGGACGGCCGGGTCTGTGTCCTCCAGGTCACCGACGCGACCGGCGGGACGATCAAGGTTCGCGCGCTGGTGAGTGCCGCCAACGCGGGCGCGCTGTGGGACCTGCGCTGCCTCGTGCGGGAGCAGCTGGTGGCGTGGGTACGCGATCACCGTCCCACCGCGATGCCCCGCCTGCGTACGGAGGTTGGCGACGGCGCGAGCGACCTGGCGTGGCAGTGGATCCAGCCGCGCCACGCGACGCGGCGACGGGCCGAGGCCGAGATGCCCGACGACGCCCGGCTCTTCGGTGGCAGCGACGACGGCCACGCCCGCAACGAGGCCTTCGTCGGCCCGGACGAGCCCGCCGAACCTCGGGAGCCCGCCGAACCTCGCCGCTGACCACCTCGTTATCCACTCGGATGTGGAGGTTTGGCGCGGCGTTCGGCGGGGACGTGCTGCCCGACGCTTCTGCCCCCTTTTTCGGGAACAGGATTGACGAGCGGCGACTCCGGGCATACAGCGCGGTGATGACGAGAGGGGGACAGCATGGCTGACGTGGCGAATGCCCGTACGTCCCACAACGGGCGCATGTCCCACAACGGGACGGAGCCGTCCACCGCCGAACTGGTTCAGCGGGCGACCGAGCAGGTCTCGCGCCTGGTTCGGGACGAACTCGCACTGGCCCGCGCCGAGCTGACCGAGAAGGGTAAGCAGGCCGGCATCGGTGCCGGGCTGTTCGCCGGCGGTGGCGCCCTCGCCTTCTTCGGTCTGGGGGCACTGGTGACCGCCGCGATCCTCCTGCTGGCCCTGGTGCTGCCGGCGTGGGCAGCCGCCCTGATCGTGGCGGTGGCCCTGTTCCTGGTCGCCGGAGTGCTCGCGCTGATCGGCAAGCGCCGGGTCAGTCGCGCGGTCCCGCCGGTGCCCGAGGCGACCGTGCGCAGCCTGCGAGCCGACGTCGACGTGGTCAGCGCTGCGGTGAAGGACAGGGGACGGGCATGACAGGCAACGGTACGGGTGACACGGAGGCGCTGCGGGAGGAGATCCGGCGCACCCGCGTCGAGTTGGGCGAGACGATGGAGGCGCTGGCCGCCAAGGCCGACGTCAAGAAGCGACTGAAGTCCTCGGCGGACCAGGCACGCGAGCGGGTACGTGAGCAGGCTGCGGTGACCGTCGCCCGGGTACGCGCCCAGGCCGGTCTCCACCACCAGCAGGGACCGGGTCGGCAGGGGCCCGCTCCGTTCATCGCGCTCGCGGCCGGTGCGGTCGCCGCCGCCGTGGTGTTGATGATCATTAGAGGGAGGCGTGCGTGAGCAAGGGAATCGGCAGGGCCGCCTACAAGCCGGTGGGCGTGCTGATGGGCTTCGCCGCCGGTGCGATCGCGGGCGCGGTCTTCCGCCAGGTGTGGAAGATGACCGCCGGTGACGGTGAGGCGCCCAACCCGACCGACGAGGACCGCCGCTGGGGGGAGATCCTGGCGGCGGCTGCCTTGCAGGGAGCCATTTTCTCGGTCGTCCGGGCGGCCGTCGACCGGGGTGGTGCGGTCGGCGTCCGCCGGATCACCGGTAGCTGGCCGGACTGAACGTCCATGCCAAGGCCCTCTCACCAGTTGCCGGTGAGGGGGCCTTTCGCCTTATCCCACCGCCTCCGCCCACGACGGATCTCACGCATCCCTCAGGTCACATGTCGGAGAATTTCGTCGGTTAGGCTGTGCAGAGTTTTTGCGTACGTGGTTAAGCTGTTCCACGCTGTTGAGAGATGGCGTGGGTTGAGAGAAGTCTCCTTCATTGGGGGCCGCCTCAGGCACCGCTGCTCAAAAACGGCCAACCGGCCGCACGGTGTGCTCGGCCGCCAGTTTTAGAAGGAGATACACATGGCGCAGGGAACCGTGAAGTGGTTCAACGCTGACAAGGGCTTCGGCTTCATCACCGTCGACGGCGGGGGTGCTGACGTGTTCGTCCACTTCTCGGCCATCCAGACCAGCGGCTACCGCACGCTGGAGGAGAACCAGCGGGTGGAGTTCGAAATCGCCCAGGGCCAGAAGGGTCCGCAGGCCGAGCAGGTCCGCCCCCTCTGAGGCACCGGTCGGCGACCGCCGGCCAGTGGCGAGGCAGTCCCGAATCAGTGCGAAGCCCCGCGTCCCGGACGGACGCGGGGCTTTCCGCATGATTGGTGCGCTGGCCTCAACGGCGGTTGCGGGCGCGTACGCCGAGCCAGAGCAGGGCCAGACCGACAAGGATCAGCAACGGACCGAGTACCGCCCAGATCCGCTGGCCGGTCATCACGCTGCCCTCGACGTAACCGAGGCCCTGCACCGTCCACACCGCACCCACGACCACGGCCAGCAGACCGAGTGTGAGTCGGAGCCAACCGTTCATCGCGGTCTCCCTCTGCTGTGGCCCGCCACCTGGCTGCGCGCCGCCGGGCGCACCGGTGGGGCCGCCGGACGGGCCGCCGTCGGGCGCGCCGCTCACCATCGGTGGTGCACCTGGGGTCGGATCAGGTCGTCGTAGACCGCCGCCACCTCGGCAAGTTCCGCAGAGGACAGTGCTGGCTGGCCGGCCACGGCGGCGTTGCCGCGGGCCTGAGTGGCGTCGCGGGCGCCCGGAATGACCACGGTGACGCCCGGTTGGTCGAGCACCCAGCGCAGCGCGAACTGGGCCATCGTGCGGTCCTCGCCGACCAGCGGGGCGATCCGTCGCACGGCGGCCAGGCCGGTGGTGAAGTCCACCCCGGAGAACGTCTCGCCGACGTCGAACGCCTCGCCGTGCCGGTTGTAGTTGCGGTGGTCGTCGGCGGCGAAGGTGGTGTGCTCGTCGTACCGGCCGGAGAGCAGGCCACTGGCCAGCGGGACGCGGGCGATGATGCCGACCCCGGCGGCCGAGGCGGCCGGCAGCACGCGTTCGAGCGGCTTGTGGCGCAGCGCGTTGAGGATGATCTGCACGCTGGCCACCCCGGGCCGGGCGATCGCGGTGAGCGCCTCGTCGCAGGTCTCCACGCTGACGCCGTACGCGGCGATCCGCTTCTCGGCCACCAGGGTGTCGAGGGCGTCGAAGACCTCGTCGGTGGCGAAGACGGCCGTCGGCGGGCAGTGCAGCTGCACCAGGTCCAGCGTGTCCATGCCGAGGTTGGTCCGGGACCGGTCGGTCCACCGGCGGAAGTTGTCCAGGGTGTACGCCTCGGGCGTCTGCGCCACCCGTCGGCCCATCTTGGTCGCCACCGTCAGCCCCGCGCCGGGGTGCGCCGCCAGGAAGCGTCCGATCAGCTGTTCGCTGCGCCCGTCGCCGTAGACGTCGGCGGTGTCCAGGAAGGTGACCCCGGCCTCGACCGCGGCGGTCAGCACCGCGATCGCGTCGTCCTCGGTCACCGTGCCCCAGTCGGCGCCGAGCTGCCAGGCGCCGAGCCCGACCACACCGACCTGGCGATCCATTCGGGGGAACGTGCGTTGCTCCATGAGGTGAGCCTAGTGACCCGGCTTGCCTCCGGCACGGGCCGGGCCGTACGGTCAACAAGACGGACGTACGGTTTGTGAGAGGTGGGGCGGTCATGTGGGATCCGACGGCGTACCTGCGCTACGGCGACGAACGGTCCCGGCCCTTCCACGACCTGCTCGCCCGGGTGGGCGCCGACCGCCCCCGGCAGGTGGTCGACCTGGGCTGCGGCCCCGGCACCCTCAGCGCCGTGCTCGCCGCCCGCTGGCCGGACAGCCGGGTCGTCGGCCTGGACTCCTCGCCGGAGATGATCGCGCGGGCCACCGCGCTTGACGTTCCGGTCAGCTTCCAGGTGGCTGACGTCCGCGACTGGCGTCCCGCCCCGGACACCGACGTGGTGGTCAGCAACGCGGTGCTCCAGTGGGTCCCCGGCCACCGTGACCTGCTCGTCCGCTGGGCCACCGAGCTGCCGGCCGGCGCCTGGCTGGCGGTGCAGGTGCCGGGAAACTTCGACGCGCCCTCGCACCGGGCGCTGCGCGAGGTCGCCGGTCGACCGCCGTGGCGGGCGGCGTTGACCCCGCTGCTGCGCGAAGCGCCGGTCGCCAGCCCGGCCGACTACGCCGAGTCGCTGGTCGCCGCCGGCTGCACCGTCGACGCCTGGGAGACTACCTACGTGCACCTGCTGGCGGCCGGTCCCGACTCGGCCCACCCCGTGCTGACCTGGCTGGAGGGCACCGCCCTGCGCCCGGTCCGAGCCGCGCTGGACGCCGCCGGCTGGTCCGCCTTCCGGGCCGCGCTGGCGGTACGCCTCGCCGAGGCGTACCCGGTGCGGCACGGCCAGGTGTACTTCCCGTTCCGACGGATCTTCCTCGTCGCCCGTACCGGTTCCGCCCAGGAGAACTCGTGACCGACCTGCGTACCTTCATCGCCGGACTGCCCAAGGTGGAGCTGCACGTGCACCACGTCGGCTCCGCCTCGCCCCGTATCGTGGCCGAGCTGGCAGCCCGGCACGAGGGACGAAGCCCCGTCCCGGCGGACCCGCAACTGCTGGCCGAATACTTCGTCTTCCGCGACTTCGCCCACTTCATCGAGTTGTACCTCAGCGTGGTCGACCTGATCCGCGACCCGGACGACGTCTGGATCCTCACCCACGAGGTCGCCCGGGAACTGGCCCGCCAGCAGGTCCGCTACGCCGAGCTGACCGTGACGCCCTACTCCCACGTACGGCGCGGCATTGCGGCGCCGGCGTTCTGCGAGGCGATCGAGGACGCCCGCAAACGGGCCGCCGCCGACTTCGGCATTGAGCTGCGCTGGTGCTTCGACATTCCCGGCGAGGCGGGCCTGCCGGCCGCCGAGGAGACCCTGCGGATCGCGCTCGACGAGCGCCCCGACGGGTTGATCAGCTTCGGCCTCGGCGGCCCGGAGATCGGTGTGCCGAGGCCGCAGTTCAAGCCCTACTTCGACCAGGCCCGCGCGGCCGGGCTGCGGTCGGTGCCGCACGCCGGGGAGACCACCGGCCCGCAGACGATCTGGGACGCGCTGCACGAGCTGGGCGCCGAACGCATCGGCCACGGCATCTCCGCCGCGCAGGATCCGCGACTGCTCGCGTACCTGGCCGAGCAACAGATCGCGCTGGAGGTCTGCCCGACGTCGAACGTGCGTACCCGGGCCGTGGCCGACCTCGACGAGCACCCGCTGCGCCGGCTGGTCGACGCGGGAGTGCTGGTGACCATCAACTCCGACGACCCGCCGATGTTCGGCACCACCCTGGACGACGAGTACGCGGTCGCGGCCCGGCTGCTCGACATCGGCCCGGACGGGGTGGCCGCGCTGGCCCGTAACGCGGTGACCGCGTCCTTCCTCGACGGGACCGGCAGGCAGCGGATCCTCGCCGAGATCGACACCTACCTCGCCAACCGGCGCGGCTGACGCCGCCGCACCCTGCGGCGGGTGCGGGGTCGCTGCCCCCGACGGTCAGCTCGACCGCGTCCGGCCAGGTGGCGCGCGGCGGGAGGAGGTGTGGGGGGACCGTGTCTCCCGCCGCGCGCACGGCTCCACCGGCCGAATGCGCTGGGAGCGATAGGCCGGTGGAACTGCTCGGTTCGCAGCGATCCTGTCAGCCGGACCGGTCGGGCGGAACCTGGTTAATTCGGATCTAAGAAAGACTTGTGCCGTCGCACAGCCCGAGGCGATCGGCTCCCTACCCGGAGCGCCTGACGGTCAGCCGTCCGTCGGGCGCTGCCGGGGCCAGCGGCGTCCACGGGCCTTCTGGTCCCGGCTCTCCCGCGCCATCCGGCCCACCAGGCCGAACCGGCTGACCTGGCGCGGCGTCGCCTCCGGGTCGGCCAGCAGCATCACCACACTCGCCCCGCCCAGGTGGGCCCGGTCGATGCTGACCGAGCCGTTGGCCTGCAACGCCACCCGCTTGGCGATGTCCAGCCCCAACCCGGTGGAGCCCTGGTCGCTGGCGCCGCGTCGCAGAGCCCGGTCCGGGTTGGCGATACCGGGACCGGCATCGTCGATCCGGATGGCCACGTATCCGTCGCGGCGCGACACCGCCACCTCGAACGCGGTGCCCTGTGGGGTGTAGCGGAACACGTTGCCGATCACGGCGTCCAGGGCGGCAGCCAGCTCGGCGCGGGGGACCGGCGCGGGAATACGCAACTGGGCGCCGGAGACCCGGTGCGGACGGTTCTGGTCACCGGCGAGGGCGGCCCAGAACACCATCCGGTCCCGGACGACCTCGCTCACGTCGCACATCGCCGGTGGCGCGGCCTCGGTCGCCACCGCCTTACGGGTGGTCTTGATCAGTACGTCGATCTCACCCTCCAGGGTGACGATCGCCTGCCGGATGCGTCGGATGCCGCGCCGGTAGTCCAGCTCGGCCTGACTGAACGAGCCGACACTCGTGTCGTCGGACTCCAGCGCCTCGGCGTCCAGCCGCAGCACGGTCAACGGGGTGCGCAGCCGGTGGGACAGGTCCGCCACCAGTTCCCGCTCCTCGGTGCGCGCCGCCACCAACCGTTCCGCCATCCGGTTGAACGCGTGGCCGGCCTGGACCAGCTCGCGCGGGCCGTGCGGCTCGACGCGTACCCCCAGGTCGCCGTCGCCGATGGCGAGCGACGCCTTGACCAGGGCCCGGCTCGCGTCGGCCGCCCGGGCGGCGAGCCGGTCCACCACCAGCATCGCGGCACCCACCAACGCGACGGCCACCCCGGCCAGCAGCAACCACCGGCCGCCACCGGCGTCGAGCGCGGCATCCGGGACGAAGACCTCCACCACGGCGGTCTGCTCGCCAAGCACCACCGGATCCAGCCGCAACACTCCGCCGTCGACGTCGACGACCAACGATCGGCCCTGCTCCCGGGCCTGCGCCAGGTGCGCCGCGTCGGCCCGTCCGGCGGAGGAGTCCACGTCGAGCCCGTGCACGACGGGCCGGGTGGCCGGGTCGCCGCCGCTGGCCTCGATCGCCCGGGTGACCACCTTCGCGTCGGTGCTGATCGCCAGGGCCCCGGTCACCAGCGCGCTGCGCCGGGCCGCGTCGGCGATCGCTTCCTCGCGTGCCTGCCCGCCGAGGGTCAGCCCGAGCGGCACGAGGAAGGCCAGCGCCAGCAGAGTGCCCACACCGGCCGTCCAGAGGGCCAGCGCCCTTCTCAGTCCGGCGCCACCAGCCGGAAGCCCACCCCCCGCACGGTGCGCAGGTAGCGCGGCTTCGCCGCGGACTCGCCCATTTTGCGCCGTAGCCAGTACAGGTGAACGTCGATGGTCTGATCCTCGCCGACCGATGGCTGCCGCCATACCTCCTCCAAGAGCTCCCGCCGGGACACTACCCGGCCAGGGCGGGCGGCGAGATACGCCAGCAGGTCGAATTCCTTGCGGGTCAGCGCCAGCGCCGCACCGTCGAGGTGGGCGCTGCGCTCGCCGACGTCCACCTTCAGCCCGCCGACGCTGTGCACGGCCGGCTGGGCGGAGCGGCTGGCCCGGCCCGCGCGGCGCAGCACGGTGGTGATTCGGGCGTCCAGGTGCGCGCCGGTGAACGGCTTGATCATGTAGTCGTCCGCGCCGGCCCGGAGCAGCTTGACCACGGACTGCTCGTCGTCGCGGGCGGTGGCGATGATGATCGGCACGTCGGTGATGCCCCGGAGCATCCGCAACGCGTCCGAGCCGTCCAGATCCGGCAGGCCGAGGTCGAGCACCACCAGGTCCGGTGTCTCGGCGGCAACCCGGCGCAGCGCGTCCAGAGCGGTGCCCACCGCGTGTACGGCGTGACCCCGGTCGGTGAGGGAGCGAAGCATCGCGCCGCGTACGACGTGATCGTCTTCGACCAGGAGGACGGTGGCCACCCAAGCACGGTACTCGGGGCGGCAAGTGTGGCGTCATTGCGGCCCACCCCGGGTACCCGCCAAGCTGGTGCGACCATGACGTTCACCCTCTATCCGGACACCCGCCTGGCCCTGGCCCGGGACAGCCTCGCCGGCCTGTCCGTCGGCGACGCCCTCGGATCCCAGTTCTTCGTACCCGGCCGGCACCCCGCCGACCTGGCCGCCGACCGGCTCCCGCCACCGCCCTGGCAGTGGACCGACGACACCGAGATGGCCTGCTCGGTGCTGGCCCAGTTGGCCGGGGCCGGCCGGATCGACCGGGACAGCCTGGCCCTCGACTTCGCCGGACGCTGCGAGCCCTACCGCGGCTACGGCCCCGGAGCGGTGCGCATCCTGCGCCTGATCCGGACCGGCACCCCGTGGCCGGTCGCCGCCGCGTCCGCGTTCGACGGGCAGGGCTCCTGCGGCAACGGGGCGGCGATGCGGGTCGCCCCGTTGGGTGCGTACTTCGCCGACTCGACCAGCCGGGTGGTCGCGCAGGCACAGGCATCGGCCGAGGTGACCCACGCCCACCCGGAGGGGATCGCCGGTGCCGTGGCGGTGGCGGTGGCCGCCGCCCGAGCCGCCCGGGCCCGGCTGGAGGGCGACCGGCCGGACCCGGAGCGCCTGCTCGCCAGCGTCGCCGCCGCGGTCGACCCGGCGACCGAGGTGCACCGGGGGGTACGCCGGGCGGCGGGGCTGCTCGGCCGCCCGCTGCCGGAGGCGGTGGACACGCTCGGCAACGGGTCCCGCGTCACCGCGCCGGACACCGTCGCCTTCACCTGCTGGGTCGCCGCCACCCACCTGGACGACTACCCGGCCGCGGTACGCGCCTGCGTCGAGGCGGGTGGTGACGTGGACACCACCGCCGCCATCACCGGGGGGATCGTCGCCGCGTACACCGGGGTCGCCACCGACGGCGGGGTGCCCGCCGACTGGCTGGCCGCCCGGGAGCCGCTACCCGACTGGGTCGGCTGACCCGGACGTGCCGCGCCCGCCGTTCACCGCCGGGCGCCCGCCTCGACCGTCTCGGAACCGGCACCCGTGGGCGTTCCCGCCGCACCGGAGTCGTCCGCCTCGGCGCTGGCTGCCGGCTGCTCGCCGGGCCGCTCCTCGTCGAGCACCGAACGGTCGATCTCCTCGGTCGTCGCGCGCCGTCGGCGGCTGATCAGCCAACCCACCACCGCGCCGCCGCCGAGGCCGGCGACCAGCCCGGCGGCGAGCAGGCTGTTGGCGTTCGGACCACCGTCGGAGGTGGCGGTGGTGGTGGGCGGAGCCTCGGCGGGCGCTGCGCCGCCGGGGGCCGCGCCGTGCCCACCGTGCGCACCCGGGTAGGCCGGATCGCCCGGCAGCAGCGTCAGCGCCGGCAACGGCCGTTGGCCGGGGCCGCCGCCCCAGCGCACCTGGAGGCCGTCGGCGTACGTCTGCACCAGCTCGAAGGTCAGCCGTTCGGTCTGCGGCAGCGGGGCCATCGAGAAGACCAGCCGAGCCGGCCCCTCGCCCGCCTGGTCCTTCGCCCGCGACCAGATCAGTGAGGCGGTCACCACGTCGGTGGCCGGGCCGTGCATGCCGGACACCGGCCGGTCCAGCTTCCGGGTGGTGATCGTCGGTGCCCAGCCCTCGACCGACAGCGGGTACACCTCGGCGATCGGCGGGTTCTCCGGGATCTTGATCTCGATGCGTTCGGTCCGGACACCGGGCCGTTCGTCGGGCACCACGAATTCGAGCTTCACCGCGTTGCCCTGCTGAGCCTCGGCCGGGGTGAACGTCACCCCGTCGGCCCACGCCGTGGCGGGCCAGAGCAGCACCACGGCCGTGGCCAGGGCGGCCACCAGCACGCCCCGGCGTCGACGGCTGTGGCCGTGCGTCATCGCCATCTGGGTTCCCATCCGTGTCCACGCGGCCGGAACCGGCTCCGGCCACACCTGGTAGTTCGGATCCCGGGCCGGAAAGGTTCAACGGTGGCGGCAATCGTCTGCTGTCGGTGTCGACGACGGCGACGCCCGGGGCGCCCGATAGCATCAGTGCGCCGGCATCGGCACCATCCGTCACGTCTGCTGCGAGGAGTCATCCGTGTCCGCACCCCGTACCCCCGCCGTGGCCGACCCCGTCGTCGTCGCCGCCGGGACCACGGCGGCCGACGCGGTGGCCGCGGCCGGGCTGCCCACCAACGGCCCCCGGGCGATCGCGGTGGTCCGCGACCCGCACGGCGTGCTGCGCGACCTGGACTGGCGACCGGCCGAGGAGACGACCGTCGAGCCGGTCGCGCTGGACTCCCCGGACGGGCTGAACGTGCTGCGCCACTCCACGGCCCACGTGCTGGCCCAGGCGGTGCAGGACATCTTCCCCGAGGCGAAGCTCGGCATCGGCCCGCCGATCGACAACGGCTTCTACTACGACTTCGCGGTGGACAAGCCGTTCCAGCCCGACGACCTGGCCAAGCTGGAAAAGCGGATGCAGGAGATCATCAAGTCGGGGCAGCGGTTCCGGCGTCGCCGCTTCGACAACCTGGACGAGGCGAAGACCGAGCTGGCGGCCGAGCCGTTCAAGCTGGAGCTGATCGACGTCAAGGGCGAAGGGCTGGATTCCTCCGAGGTGATGGAGGTCGGCGGCGGCGAGCTGACCATCTACGACAACCTCGCCGCCGACGAGGACAAGGTCTGCTGGTCGGATCTGTGCCGGGGGCCGCACCTGCCCAACACCCGGCTGATCGGCGCGTTCAAGCTGATGCGCTCGGCCGCCGCGTACTGGCGTGGGTCGGAGAAGAACCCGCAGTTGCAGCGGGTGTACGGCACCGCGTGGCCGACCCGCGACGGGTTGAAGGCGTACCTGAAGCTGCTGGAGGAGGCCGCCCGGCGCGACCACCGCAAGCTCGGCGCGGACCTGGACCTGTTCAGCTTTCCCGACGAGATCGGCTCGGGCCTCGCGGTCTTCCACCCCAAGGGCGGCATCATCCGCCGGGAGCTGGAGGACTACTCGCGTCGCCGGCACGAGGAGGCGGGGTACGAGTTCGTCAACAGCCCGCACATCACCAAGGCGCAGCTCTTCCAGACCTCGGGCCACCTGCCGTACTACGCCGACACGATGTTCCCGCCCATGCAGTTGGAGGGGGCGGAGTACTACCTCAAGGCGATGAACTGCCCGATGCACAACCTGATCTTCCGGTCGCGCGGACGGTCCTACCGCGAACTGCCGCTGCGGCTGTTCGAGTTCGGCACCGTCTACCGCTACGAGAAGTCGGGCGTGGTGCACGGCCTCACCCGGGTACGCGGTCTGACCCAGGACGACTCGCACATCTACTGCACCCGGGAGCAGATGCCGGGCGAGCTGACCACCCTGCTGTCGTTCGTGCTGGACCTGCTGCGTGACTACGGCCTGGACGACTTCTACCTGGAGCTGTCCACCCGCGACGACTCGCCGAAGTTCATCGGCTCCGACGAGGACTGGGCGGAGGCCACCGAGGCGCTGCGTACCGCCGCCGAGACCTCCGGCCTGGAACTGGTGCCGGATCCGGGTGGCGCCGCCTTCTACGGTCCCAAGATCTCCGTGCAGGCCAAGGACGCCATCGGCCGGACCTGGCAGATGTCCACCATCCAGGTCGACTTCAACCAGCCGGAGCGGTTCGGCCTGGAGTACCAGGCCGCCGACGGCACCCGGCAGCGGCCCGTCATGATCCACCGGGCCCTCTTCGGTTCGATCGAGCGGTTCTTCGGCGTGCTCACCGAGCACTACGCCGGGGCGTTCCCGGCCTGGCTGGCCCCGGTGCAGGTGGTCGGCATCCCGATCCGCGACGATCACGCCGACTATCTGCACGGCTTCGTCGCCGCGCTGCGCGCCGAGGGCATCCGGGCCCAGGTCGACGCCGGTGACGAGCGGATGCAGAAGAAGATCCGTACCGCTCAGCAGCAGAAGATCCCGTTCATGGTGATCGCCGGCGACGACGACGTGGCCGCCGGCACCGTCTCCTTCCGCTACCGGGACGGCTCCCAACGCAACGGGGTGCCGCTGGCCGAGGCGGTCACCCACGTCCTGGACGTGGTCACCTCCCGGACCAACACCGGCCCCTCCGCCGAGATGTGACGGCCGGGCGGGGCCGTAGGATCGCCGGTGTGACTGGGGCGGAGGAGCACACCGACAGGGACATGGCCGACGGGCTGGACCGGCTCTGGACGCCCCACCGGATGACGTACATCTCCGGCGAGGACCGGCCGGAGGGTGGCTACGAGCGACCCTCCGGGTGCCCGTTCTGCCTGGCCCCGGCCCGGCCCCCGGAGGAGAGCCTCGTGGTGGCGCGCGGCGGGCACGTCTTCGTGGTGCTCAACCTGTACCCGTACAACCCGGGGCACCTGCTGGTCTGCCCGTACCGGCACGTGGCCGACTACACCGACCTGGACGGGCCGGAGACCGCCGAGTTGGCGTCGTTCACCCAGGCCGCCATGCGGGTCATCCGCAAGGTGAGCAGTGCCCACGGTTTCAACCTGGGCATGAACCAGGGCGGGGTGGCCGGTGCCGGCATCGCCGCCCACCTGCACCAGCACGTGGTGCCCCGATGGGGCGGTGACGCCAACTTCATGCCGGTGATCGGGCGTACCAAGGTCCTGCCGCAGCTGCTGAGCGACACCCGCGACCTGCTCGCCCGCGCCTGGCCCTCCTGACCACAGCCCACCTCCCGCCCGCGCCGCGCCGCCCTCGCCGTTCCAGCGCCGCGCCGTCTCCCGCTCGCGTTTCGCGCCGTGTCGCCCCGGCGGCGGCAGCCCTTGGTTCGCGCCCTTTGCTCTGCTTCAACCCACGCGGAGGTTACGCAGTGAAGTCGATGCGTATCAGTAAGCAGAGCGAAGGGGATACGTCGGACAGCGGCCTCCCGGGGCCATCCGCAGGTCGCTCGCGGCGTGGCGCGGGAGTGGACGAAACGGCCCGGATCCCGCCTCCAGCCGGGTGATCCGTACGCACACCGGACCCGTACGGATGATCGTGCTGGATCTTCGTCAACGTCTGTCCGAAAGATGGCACGATGCGCCGGTGGTGGAGTCGACGCGGACACTGGGCCGCAGCGGCATCGAGGTCAGCGCCCTGGGCATGGGCTGCTGGGCCATCGCCGGCCCGTGGGCCGAGGGGCGCATCCCGCTGGGCTGGGGTGCCGTCGACGACGAGGAGTCGGTGCGGGCGATCCGGCGCGCGCTCGACCTCGGGGTGACCCTCTTCGACACCGCCGACAGCTACGGCGCGGGACACGGCGAGCGGGTCCTCGGGCGGGCCCTGGCCGGCCGCCGTGACACGGTGGTGATCGCCACCAAGTGGGGATACACGTTCGACGAGCGGACCCGGCAGGCCATCGGTCCCGACGCCTCACCGGCGTACCTGCGGCGGGCCGTGTGCGACTCGCTGCGCCGCCTCGGGACCGACCGGATCGACCTCTACCAGCTGCACCTGGCCGACCTGCCCGTGCCACAGGCTCACGAGCTGATCGGCGCGTTGGAGGACCTGGTGGCCGACGGTCTGGTCCGCGCGTACGGCTGGAGCACCGACCGGGTCGACCGGGCGGCGGCCTTCGGGCACGATGCCCCGCACGCCGCCGCCGTGCAGCACAGCCTGTCGGTGCTGCGGGACGCACCCGACCTTCTCGCCGTCTGCGAGAAGTACGACCTGGCCAGCATCAACCGTGGTCCGCTCGGCATGGGGCTGCTCACCGGCAAGTACCGCCCCGAGTCGGTGCTGCCCCGCGACGACGTGCGGGGGATGACCTCGGGTTGGCTGGAGTGGTTCCGGGGCGGGCGGCCGGCGCCGGAGTGGCTGCGCCGGGTGCACGCGGTCCGGGCCGCGTTGACCGCCGACGGACGCACCCTGGCCCAGGGGGCGCTGGGCTGGATCTGGGCGCGCAGCGACCGGGCCATCCCGATCCCCGGCTGCCGTACCGTCGCCCAGGTCGAGGAGAACGCCGCCGCGCTCGCTCTCGGCCCGCTCGCCCCCGACCACTTCGCCGAGGTGGAACGGCAGCTCGCCGCCGTGCGGGCCGCCGCGCTGCGGGAGGCCGACCGCCCCTACTGGCCCAGCCCCATGCTTCCCACCGCCCGTCCCTGACCAGAGTCGCCTCGGGCCCGACCGGATACCGTCCGGGTCAGGTGTGCTCCTTGCGGATCTGGTCGGCCAGGTGGACGGGCATCGGGTCGTAGCGGACGAAGTGGCGCCGGAAGGTGCCGGCGCCCGAGGTCATCGCCCGCAGCTCCACGGCGTAGCGCAGCAACTCCGTGGCGGGCACCTCGGCGCGTACCAGGGTGCGGCCCTCCGTGGCCGGGTCCGGTTCGGTGCCGAGCACCCGGCCGCGTCGCCCGGACAGGTCGCCCATCACCGCGCCCACGTTGACGTCGGGCACCCGCACCGTCACCTCGTCGACCGGCTCCAGCAGCGCCGGCTGCCCCCGGTCGGCGGCGTCACGCAGGGCCAGCGCCCCGGCGGTCTGGAACGCCGCGTCGGAGGAGTCCACGCTGTGTGCCTTGCCGTCGACCAGGGTGACCCGCAGGTCCATCACCGGGTGGCCGGCGACCAGGCCGCGTTCCATCTGGGCGCGGACGCCCTTCTCCACCGAGGGGATGTAGTTGTGCGGCACCGCGCCGCCGACCACCCGGTCGACGAACTCGAAGCCGCCACCGCGCGGCAGCGGCTCCACCTCGATGTCGCAGACGGCGTACTGACCATGGCCGCCGGACTGCTTGACGTGCCGGCCGTGCCCCCGGGCCGGCACGGTCAGCGTCTCCCGCAGCGCCACCCGCACCGGCTCGGTGTCCAACTCCACCCCGCCCGCTCGCAACCGGTCGAGGACCACGTCGGCGTGCGCCTCGCCCATGCACCACAGCACCAGTTGGTGGGTCTCCGGGTTGCGCTCCAGCCGCATCGTCGGGTCGCCGGCCACCAGCCGGCCGAGGTTGCGGGCCAGGGCGTCCTCGTCAGATCGGGACTTCGCCACGATCGCCACCGGCAGCAACGGCTCCGGCATCTCCCACGGCGCGATCAGCAGCGGATTGTCCTTGGCGGAGATGGTGTCGCCGGTCTCGGCGCTGCCGGACTTGGTGATCGCGCAGATGTCACCGGCCACCGCCACGCCGACCTCCCGGAGGGTGGCGCCGAGCGGGCTGTAGAGATGGGCGATCCGCTCGTCGGCGTCGTGGTCGGGGTGCCCGCGCTCGGCCAGACCGTGCCCGGACACGTGCACGGTCTGCTCGGGGCGCAGCGTGCCGGAGAAGACCCGGACCACGCAGACCCGCCCGACATGCCGGTCGATGGTGGTCCGGACCACCTCGGCCACCAGCGGGCCGTCCGGGTCGCAGGTCAGCGGTGGCCGTGGGGCGCCGTCCACCCCGGTGACCGCGGGCAGCGCGTGCTCCGGCGGGGCGGGAAAACCGGCGGTGAGCACCTCCAGCAACGCGTCCAGGCCGACCCCGGTCGCCGCGCAGACCGGCACCACCGGATAGAAGTGGCCGCGGGCGACCGCCTTCTCCAGGTCCTCCACCAGGATGCCGGCGTCGATCTCCTCACCTTCGAGGTACCGGTCCATCAGGGTCTCGTCCTCGCTCTCGGCGATGATCCCCTCGATCAGCTCGTTGCGGGACTCGACGATGGCCGGCAGGTGCTCCGGGTCGGGTTCGCGTACCTGTGACGGCAGCCCGCCCGTGTAGTCGAAGACCCGCCGCGTGATCAGCCCCAGCAGGCCGACCGTGGATTCGCCGTCGTCACCGAGCATCGGCAGGTAGAGCGGGAGCACGTTGTCGCCGAAGACCCGCTGGCACAGCGCCACCGCCTCGTCGAAGTCGGCGCGCGGATGGTCCAGTCGGGCCACCGCGACCGCCCGGGGCATGTCCACCGCCGCACACTCCTCCCACAGCGCCGCGGTGGCCGCGTCCATCCCGTCGACGGCGGAGACCACGAAGAGCGCGGCGTCGGCGGCCCGCAGCCCGGCGCGCAGCTCACCGACGAAGTCGGCATAGCCCGGCGTGTCCAGCAGGTTCACCTTGATCCCGTCGTGCACCAGCGGCGCGCAGGCCAGGGCGACCGAACGCTGCTGGCGTACGGCCGCCGGATCGTGATCGCAGACGGTGGTGCCGTCGGTGACCGAGCCGGCTCGCGGGATCGTCCCGGACGCCGCGAGCAGCGCCTCGACAAGCGTGGTCTTGCCCGCCCCGGAATGCCCGACGAGCACCACGTTGCGGATCCTGGCGGGGTCGGTCACCGCCGGTACGCCGGCGGCCCCCTTGTCCTGACTCCTCTGCGCCATCGGGCGCACCTCCCTCAGCCGGTGGTGGTGGGTGGCGACCGCCGCACGCGACGGGGATGGCCCGGGCGGGGTGCTGCGGCGATATCCTCCGGTGATTCGCTGGGAACCGGGCAGTCAACAGGCGGCGGGGTGAGCCGGGTCACCTTCTGGCTCGATCTCACACCCGATGAAGGGCCGACACAACCCTCTCCGGGCGGGCCGCCGCGCCGGCTGAGCGTGGCTGGTCAGACGGGCGGTGTCGCCGGTCGAGGGCCGACCGTTATCGTGGGACCGCCATGGCGAAGATCTTCCAAGTGTCGGCCCGCGCGGGGATGACCCGCGTCGTCGAGCCGATCGCCCGCAGCCTGCTGCGCGCGGGCGTAACTCCCAACGCGGTCACCGTCGCGGGCACCCTGGGCGTGCTCGTCGGCGCGCTCGGCCTCGGTGCCCGCGGCCATCTGGTCGCCGGTGCGCTGATCGTGACGGTCTTCGCGCTCACCGACCTGCTCGACGGGACGATGGCCCGGATGAGCGGCGGGTCGACCCGGTTCGGAGCCTTCCTCGACTCCAGCATGGACCGGGTCGCCGACAGCGCGGTGTTCGGCGCGGTCGCCTTCTACCTGGCCACCGAGGGCAACCACGCGGGCGTGGCCGCCGCGCTGATCTGCCTGGCCGCGGGCGGGCTCGTGTCGTACGTCAAGGCCCGCGCCGAAGGGCTCGGGATGACCTGCAACGTGGGCATCGCCGAGCGTACGGAGCGACTGCTGATCGTCGGTGTCGGCGGCCTGCTCGCCGGGCTCGGCCTGGCGGTGGCGCTGCCGATCGCGCTCTGGCTGCTCGCGGCGGTGTCCCTGTTCACCGTCGGCCAGCGGATGCGACACGTCTACCGGCAGGCCCAGCAGGTCGACGTGCCGGGCGGTCACGGGTGAGCGGCACAGCCGGGCGGAGCATCCGGTGAACCTCACCGAGTTGGGGTTCGCCGCCGCCTGGCGGCTGGTCCGCGTGCTGCCCCGGTCGGTCGCCGCCGCCGCGTTCGACGCCGTGGCCGACAATGCCCACCGCCGCCGGGGCCCGGGCGCCACCCGGCTACGGGCAAACCTGCGCCGCGTGGTCGGCCCGGAACTGCCCGAGGCCGAACTCGACGACCTGGTCCGCCGGGGGCTGCGCTCGTACGCCCGCTACTGGATGGAGGCGTTCCGGCTGCCCGCCCTGAGCCGCGAGCAGCTCCTCGCCGGATTCCGGCTGGACCGCGCCGACGTGCTCGCCGCGGACGTGGCCGCCGGGCGCGGCGCGGTGGTGGCGCTGCCACACGCCGGCAACTGGGACACGGCCGGCGCCTGGGTCGCCGCCAACGGCTGGCCGCTGTCCACCGTCGCCGAGCGGCTCAAGCCGGAGGGCGTCTTCGAGCGCTTCGTCGCCTTCCGGCAGGGCCTGGGCATGGAGATCCTGCCCACCAACGGCGGTGCCCGGCCGGCGATCGACGTGCTGACCGACCGGCTGGCCGCCGGGACGGTGGTGCCCCTGCTGGCCGACCGGGATCTCTCCACCCGTGGCGTGGAGGTGGACTTCTTCGGCGGCCGGACCCGGATGCCGGCCGGTCCGGCGTTGCTCGCGCTGCGCACCGGCGCGCCGCTGTATGTGGCGTCGATGTGGTACGAACCGGATGCGGCGTGCGCCTCGCTGGTGGGCCCGCTGCCGGTGCCGGGGCCCGAGGCGGGCACCCTCGACGTGCGGGTCCGGTCGCTGACCCAGCTGATCGCCGACGGTCTCGCGGCGGGCATCGCCCGGCATCCGGAAGACTGGCACATGCTGCAACGGATGTGGCTGGACTGAGGGGACGGGCGCAATGCGGATCGGCATCGTCTGCCCGTACTCCTTCGACGTACCCGGCGGGGTGCAGAACCATGTCATGGACCTGGCGGAGGCGCTGATCGGGCTCGGGCACGAGGTGAGCGTCCTCGCCCCGGCCGACGAGGACTCGCCGCTGCCGCCGTACGTGGTGTCGGCCGGCAGGTCGGTGCCGCTGCCGTACAACGGCTCGGTGGCCCGGATCGCGTTCGGCCCGGTCTCGACCGCCCGGGTACGCCGCTGGATCACCCGGGGCGACTTCGACGTGCTGCACGTGCACGAGCCGCTCGCGCTGAGCCTGTCCATGCTCGCCGTGCTCTCCGCCCGGGGGCCGGTGGTGGCCACCTTCCACACCGCGATGACCCGCTCCCGGATGCTCGCCGCCGCCCAGGGGGTGCTCCAGATCGTGCTGGAGCGGATCACCGCGCGGATCGCGGTGAGCGCCCTGGCCCGCAAGGTGCAGGTCGAGCACCTGGACGGCGGGGCGGTGGAGATCCCCAACGGGGTGGCGGTGGCCAAGTTCGCCGGGATCGAGCCGCTGCCCGGCTGGCCGGGGGAGTGCGGGCCGGGCACCGGCGGCACGCTCGGCTTCCTCGGCCGCTTCACCGAGTCACGCAAGGGGTTCCCGATCCTGCGCGACGCCTTCGTCGAGCTGGCCCGGCAGCGTCCCGGCCTGCGCCTGCTGGTCGCCGGTCCCGGCGACCCGGACGACCTGTTCGCCCGGTTTCCGGCTGACCTGCGGGACCGGGTCACCTTCCTCGGCCTGGTCTCCGAGGAGGAGAAGGCGCGGATGCTGCGCAGTGCGCACCTCTACGTCGCGCCGAACACCGGCGGCGAGTCGTTCGGCATGATCCTCACCGAGGCGCTCGCGGCCGGCACCACGGTCGTGGCCAGCGACCTGGACGCCTTCCGCCGGGTGCTCGACGGCGGCCGGGCCGGCCGGCTGTTCCCGACCGGCGACGCGGTGACCCTGCGTGCGACGCTGTCGCAGCTGCTCGACGACCCGGCTCAGCGGGCGGAGCTGACCGCCTGCGGTGACCAGGTGGTGGCGAATTTCGACTGGCCCGTGGTTGCCCGCCGGGTTCTGGAGGTATACGCAGCGGCGATCGAGGCCACCGACGGCCGGGTGATCGACCAGGAGTGGGTGGGGTTGACCTGATCGGGAGGAACGGGAGCAGCACTACGATGCCGGGCATGTGGTGGGTGGTGGGCGCGACGGTGGTCGTCGCCCTGGTGGCGGTATACCTGATCTGGACCGCCGGCCGGGTCGAGCGGCTCCAGGACCGCGCCCAGCTCGCCGCCCGCGCCCTCGACGCCCACCTGCTGCGTCGGGCCGCCGCCGCGGCGGTGCTGGCCGAGCGCCGTTACGGCGTCGAGTTGTACGCGGCGGCGCGCATCGCCCTCGACGCCCAGCCGGAGGAGCGGGAGGCGGCCGAGAACGACCTGACCCGGCAGCTGCGGTCGGTGCAACTCGATCCCACCGATGCCGACTGTGAGGCGGTGATCGCCGCCAGCCGGCGGCTCGCCCTGGCCCGCCAGGTGCACACCGACCTGGTCCGTGACGCCCGGTCGGCGCGCAGCCGGCCGCTGGTGCGGCTGTTACGGATGGGACGCCGGCACACCTGGCCGCGCTACTTCGACATCGACGATCCGACCCTCACCCTCCCCGCCGCCGACGTGCCCAGCCGCTGAACCGCTCCGCCCAGCCGGCCGGGGTGGCCCGGGGTGACGGCGGACACACAGCAGGCCACCACGGGGCTGATTGGCTGTCGGAGTGGCGTTGGCCCGGGCGTAGCATCTGCGCTGCCACCTCCCGAGGACGCCTGAGGAGCGACGACGTGTCCGAGACGACTTCCCCGAACACCGCCACCCCGGTCGTCGGCACCGCGCGCGTGAAGCGCGGCATGGCCGAGATGCTCAAGGGCGGTGTGATCATGGATGTGGTCACCCCCGAGCAGGCCAAGATCGCCGAGGACGCCGGCGCGGTCGCGGTGATGGCGCTGGAGCGGGTACCCGCGGACATCCGTGCCCAGGGCGGGGTGTCCCGGATGAGCGACCCCGACATGATCGACGGCATCATCAACGCGGTCTCCATCCCGGTGATGGCCAAGGCCCGCATCGGCCACTTCGTCGAGGCGCAGATCCTCCAGTCCCTCGGGGTCGACTACGTCGACGAGTCCGAGGTGCTCACCCCGGCGGACTACGCCAACCACATCGACAAGTGGGCGTTCACCGTGCCGTTCGTCTGCGGCGCGACAAACCTCGGCGAGGCGCTGCGTCGGATCACCGAGGGGGCCGCGATGATCCGCTCCAAGGGCGAGGCCGGCACCGGCGACGTCTCCAACGCCACCACCCACATGCGGAAGATCCGCCAGGAGATCCGCCGCCTGACGTCCCTGCCGGCCGACGAGCTGTTCGTCGCGGCGAAGGAGTTGCAGGCGCCGTACGAGCTGGTCAAGGAGATCGCCGAGACCGGCAAGCTGCCGGTGGTGCTCTTCACCGCCGGTGGCATCGCCACCCCGGCCGACGCGGCGATGATGATGCAGCTCGGCGCCGAGGGGGTCTTCGTCGGCTCCGGCATCTTCAAGTCCGGCAACCCGGCCCAGCGGGCCGCCGCGATCGTCAAGGCGACCACCTTCCACGACGACCCGGACGTGCTGGCCAAGGTGTCCCGTGGGCTCGGCGAGGCGATGGTCGGCATCAACGTCGACGACATCCCGCAGCCGCACCGCCTCGCCGAACGCGGCTGGTGACGTGGCGGCACCCGTGATCGGTGTGCTCGCCCTCCAGGGCGACGTCCGCGAACACGTCACGGCGCTGACCGCGGCGGGCGCGCAGGCCCGTCCGGTACGCCGACCGGCGGAACTGGACGCGGTCGACGGACTGGTCATCCCGGGCGGGGAGTCCACCACGATCAGCAAGCTGGTCGACATCTTCGAGCTGCGCGACCCGATCGACAAGCGGATCGCCGCCGGCATGCCGGTCTACGGCTCCTGCGCCGGGATGATCATGTTGGCCACCGAGGTGCTCGACGGCCGGCCGGATCAGCGCGGCTTCGACGGCATCGCGATGACCGTCCGCCGCAACGCGTTCGGTCGGCAGGTCGACTCCTTCGAGGCGCCGGTGGAGATCACCGGCGTACCGGGTGGGCCGCTGCACGCGGTCTTCATCCGCGCGCCCTGGGTCGAGCGGGTCGGCGAGGGCGTGGAGGTGCTCGGCACGGTTACCGCCGGCCCGGCCGCCGGCCGGATCGTCGCCGTACGCCAGCACAACCTGCTGGCCACCTCCTTCCACCCGGAACTCACCGGCGATCCCCGCCTGCACGCCTACTTCGTAGACCTGGTCCGCACCGCCCCCTGACCCGCGCCGCCCGCCCGACCCTGCGCGCCGCCCGCCGGGCACGTGAGGCAGCAACATCGGGGATGCTGCTGGCTCGACTCGCTTCGAGGCAGCAACATCCCTGAAACTGCTCGGATCTTCGCGGTGACGGTGGCGGCGGCGGCGGCGGTGGGCGGCGGCGGTGGCGGGGCGGTGGTTGTGTCTCAGCCCTCAGCCGGCGACGGAGCGGAGGCTGCCGGGGCGGCGGCCGAGGAGGCGGTCCAGTGCCGCGGTGCTCTCCGCGTCGGTGGGCTGCTGCACCACCAGTCGCTGCTGGTCGTCGGCGAGTTCCAGGGTCTCGTACGACAGTCGCAGTGGCCCCACCTCCGGATGCCGCAGCCAGCGCACCCCGCTCGGCTGCACGGCGACCGGTCGGCGCTGCCACCGGGACCGGAACGGTTCCCCGACGGTACGGTCGAGCCGTTGGGCGAACGCGTCGGCGGCGGGGTCGCCCCCGCGCAGCCGGTGCAGGTCGGCGACCTGCTGGTCGGCGAGGTCGGCCCAGTCGGGAAAGTGCTCCGGGGCGCGTTCGTCGGCGAAAACGAACCATACGAGGTTGGGCCGCTCGTCATCGAGCAGGCCCAGCGGCCGGGCCAACCTGTCGAACGGCCCGTTCCAGGCCAGCACGTCGCCGATCCGGTTGATCAGGTACGCCGGCCGGTCCCGTAGCGCCTCCAGCAGCGTCCGGACCTGTGGGCGGACGGTACGCCACACGGTCGGCCGCCCACCCGCGCACAGTTGCCGGCGGTGGTCGACCGACGCGAGTTGCTGAAGGTGCCGCCGGTCGGCGTCGTCGAGGCGTAGCGCCTCGGCCAGGGCGGCGAGGATGCCCGGCGACGGGCGGGTGTCCCGGCCCTGTTCGAGCCGGGTCAGGTATTCCACGCTGACCTGGGCCAACGTGGCCAACTCCGCACGCCGCAGGCCGGGCGTACGCCGCCGGCCGTTGGTGGGTAGCCCCACCTGCTCGGGCCGTAGCGCCTCCCGTCGGCTGCGGAGGAACGCGCCCAACTCGCCGTCCATCACGCGTCCAGTCTGCCGCGCCCGTGGCCCGGGAGCATGTCCCCGCCAGGGCTACCCTCCCGCCGGTCTCCCCGAGTGCTTCTGACGGCGGTGGGATCGGCTCATGAACAGAACACGACAGCACAGACCGATCAAGGTGGGCCTGGTCGTCGGCAGCAGTCGCCCGGGGCGACGTGGCCCGGCGGTGGCGGGATGGGTGGCCGAGACGACGGCCCGGCATCCGGCGGCGCGAGCGGGTGAGGTGACCGTCGAACTTGTCGATCTCGCCGAGCAGCGGTTGCCGATGCTCGACGAACCGGTGCCGGCGAGGTTCGGCGACTACCGTCACGATCACACCCGCCGCTGGTCGACGGTGGTGGCGGCATACGACGCGTACGTCTTCGTCACCCCGGAGTACAACAGCTCGGTCCCGGCGGTCCTCAAGAACGCCATCGACTATCTCGACGCCGAGTGGCGCGGCAAGCCGGCCGGGGTGCTCACCTACGGCGTACGCGGGGGCGGGCGGGCAGCCGAGCACCTGCGACCGATTCTCGCCGAGGTGGGCATGGAGGTCCTACCGGCCCATGTCGAATTGGGGCTGTTCACGGACTTCGACTGGACCGGTGCGGATCGGTCGGACCCGACCGCCGACGGTCGGATCTCGCCCGGCGAAGACAGGGCGGCGACGATCACGGCGATGCTCACCGAACTCCTCGCTGCGGTCCGGACTGCGGATCGGGACGCGGTCCCGGCTGGTGGCCGGTGAGCTGGCCATGGAGACGCTTCTGATCACGTATCGCGTCCGCCCGGACCGCCTCGACGAGCATCTGACCCTGCTCGACGCGGTGCACCGCGACCTGGCCCGGCTGGATGCGCCCGGATTCCGCTATCTGACCCTGCGGCTCGACGACGGGCTCAGCTTCGTCGACGTCGTCATGGGCCCGGAACTACCCCAACCGCTTCCGTCGCTGGAATCCTTCGGCCGTTTCCGGGCCGGGCTGGAGGAGCGGTGCGAGCAGCGGAGCACCGCCGGTTTCACAGTCCTGGGGTCGTACGGCATGGGCGGGTGACTTCGTCCGCTTTGTGTCGACCGGGGGAGAGCGGGCCGACGGCTGACGTGCGGCGGGTGACGACCACCCGCCGCACGTCGGTAGGATTGTCGAGATTCGGCAGGGCCATCTGGCCGCCACTGCTTCCACCAGAGCTGACCGGCACCACCGTGTGCGCCGGTGCGGAGCGGGGCGCTCGGTGCGGTCGAGGCAGACGGCGGGTAGCAACGGAGGTAACAGATGTCCGGCCACTCAAAGTGGGCGACGACCAAGCACAAGAAGGCGGTCATCGACGCCAAGCGCGGCAAGATGTTCGCCAAGCTGATCAAGAACGTGGAGGTCGCGGCGCGTACCGGTGGCGGTGATCCGGCCGGTAACCCGACGCTCTACGACGCGATCCAGAAGGCCAAGAAGAACTCGGTCCCCAACGACAACATCGACCGGGCCGTCAAGCGCGGCTCCGGCCTGGAAGCCGGCGGCGCCGACTACCAGACGATCATGTACGAGGGGTACGGCCCGAACGGTGTCGCGCTGCTGATCGAGTGCCTGACCGACAACCGCAACCGCGCCGCCACCGAGGTACGCACCGCGCTGACCCGCAACGGCGGCTCGTTCGCCGACGCCGGCTCGGTGTCGTACATGTTCTCCCGCAAGGGCGTGGTGATCGTGCCCAAGGCCGGCACCACCGAGGACGACGTGATGATGGCCGTCCTCGACGCCGGCGCCGAGGAGGTCAACGACCTCGACGAGGCGTTCGAGGTGGTCTCCGAGCCGGGTGACCTGCTCGCCGTGCGGACCGCGTTGCAGGACGCCGGCATCGAGTACGAGTCGGCCGAATCCTCCCTGATCCCCAGCGTCAACGTGCCGCTGGACGAGGAGGGCGCGCGCAAGGTCTTCAAGCTGATCGACGTCCTGGAGGACTGCGACGACGTGCAGAACGTCTACGCCAACTTCGACGTCTCCGACGAGGTCATGGCCGCCGTCGGCTGACCCCGCGTACGAGTCGAAGGCGCTGACCCACCGGGCAGGCCGGCTGGCGCGGTCGCGGTAACCGCAATCTTGGACAGTTCCTGCGAGCGCCTGAACTGTGCGCCTGAACGGAATTTGTCCAAGATTGCGAGCCCCTGCCCTGCCCGGCCGGTGCGGTCAGGGGAAGAGGGCTGTGGGTGGGAGGTGTCTGCCCTCGGTGCTGTGGGAGTAGTCGCGGGACTCGGCGACCAGACCGTCGGCGTTGAAGCGGACAACCGTGCAGCCGGAGATGGTGACCGGCTCGTCGTACGGGTAGGTGACCGCCCAGTACTCGATGGTGGCCGTGTCGCCGTCGACCCGTGGTCCGCCGAACCAGACCTCCGCCGGGCGGGTCTCCTCGCCGAAACACTCCTCGACATAGGCGCGTAGCCCGGCGCGGCCCCGGTACGGGCGGAACATCGACGCCCAGTGGTCACCGTCCTCCGCCTGGAGTTCGACGATCCTCGCCGCATCCCGGGCGGGCCAGCCCTGCGACCAGGCGTCCGCCCACCGTCGGGCGGCATCTCGTACGTCCATGATCGTGCTCCTCGTGTCCAGGGGTGCTGGATTTCTACCGTCGGCGTGTGACACTCGCGGGCGCGTCGTCCCGCTGAGCCGTGGGGCTGCCCAGCCCAGGAAGCGCTCGAACAGCTCAGCGGGCGTCGGCGGCCGACCTCCGGCCAGCCACAGCAGATCCCCGGTGGCGTCGAAAAGCTGACCGGCCAGGTAGATCGAGAGGCCCGCCCGGTCCGGGCCGTACTCGTGGCGCAGCAGCATCCGGGCGGTCGGGCACGGCCAGGCGGCGGTACACGCCGCGCAGGACCAGTCGGGCCGCCGGGGCAGGTGCCGGTGCACCCGATGCAACCGACTCAGCGGCTGGCTGCCGCGCAAGAGATGCAGTTGGGACATACCCCATACGGTGACCCATAGGGTTGACCCGAGTCAAGGAGCTTGGGCAACTGTCTACCGTCCGCCTTATGGAGCTGGTGGGCGCGCATGAGATTCGGATCATGCTTGGCGGCATCAGCAAGCAGCGCGTCTATGTGATCACCAGCCATCGGAACTTCCCCGAGCCGGTAGCGGATCTTATGCAGGGCAAGGTGTGGCGGAAGGCGGATGTGCAGGCGTGGATCCGGGAGCATCGGCCGGAACTGGCGGGGGAGTGACCCCGACACCCGAGCCGGTGACCGGCCGCTTCGCACCGGGTGACGTGGTGGTGCGGCGGGAGATCCTGCTCGGTGAGGTGTGGTTCGGCTGCCCGACGATCTGCGTTGAGGATTCGCCTGACCTGCTCGCGCTCTACCTGCCGACCGGTGCCGAGTTCGGATTCCCCGAGTCTGGTGAGTTCCCGTGTGGCCGGCACCCGTGGCAGCTCGCCGGGCACACCGCCTGGACCGGTCACGGCAAGCTGATGCTGCAACGGCCCGGCGAGGCGCACTCGGTCGACGTGTTCTGGTCCGGCCCGGAGCGCACCTTCGCCGGCTGGTACTTCAACCTCCAGGATCCGTGCCGGCGTACGCCGATCGGGGTGGACACCCTCGACCACGAGCTTGACCTGTGGTGGGCGGCGGACGCCGACCGGTACGTCTTCAAGGATGTGGAGATGTTCGCCCAGCGGCTGGTCGAGGGCCGCTACCCGGGCATGGGCGAGGCGATCCGCGCCGAGGGCGACAGGATCGCTGCCCTGCTCGACGCCGGTGAGCGCTGGTGGGACGAGTCCTGGTCGACCTGGCGACCCGACCCCGCCTGGCCCGTCCCCCACCTCCCCGCCAACTGGGCAGCCATCCCACCCCACCGCTGACCGTCTGCACCCGCCGGCGGCAACTTCAGGGAAACTGCCGCATCGCGCGGCTCTGCGGCAGCAAGTTCGGGGATACTGCTGCATCGCGCGGTGCTCAGGCGGCAACTTCGGGGAAACTGCTGCCTGAGCGTCGCGCTGAGGCGGCGACCTCAGCTGAGGGTTTCGCGCTCGCGCCAGGCGGTGCGGATCGAGGTGCGGCCGTTGGTGCGCAGCAGCGAACCCTCGTACACCCGGGCTCCGGCGAGCAGGAAACCGGCCGCCGCGACCAGGAGCAGGGCCAGCGAGACGACAAGTTCCCAGCCGGCGGCGTCGCCGTTGAACAGCCGCAGCGGCATCGCCGTCGGTGCGGAGAACGGCAGGTAGGACAGCACCCGCATGGCGGTGACGTTGTCGTTGAGGAAGATCACCGCGAAGAACGGCAGCATCACCGCGAGCTGTACCGGCATCGACACTCCACCGATGTCCTCCAGCCGGTTGACAAGCGCGCCGGCCGCCGCCCACATCGACGCGATAAGCACGAAGCCGAGCAGGAAGAACGGCACGAACCAGCCGATCGCCGGCCCGAGCAGCGACAGCAGCCCACCGCTGTCCCCGAACGCCATGCCGGCCACCGCGACCACGGCCACCAGGCCGATCTGCCCGAGCGCCAGGATCGTACCGGCGAGCATCTTCCCAGCCAGCAGGGCGCGGACCGGCACCGCGGCGACGAGGATCTCCACGATCCGGGTCTGCTTCTCCTCGATGATGCTCTGCGCGATCTGCACCCCGAAGGTCTGGGAGGTGATGAAGAAGATGAAGGCGAAGGCGAACGGCACCAGGAAGGCCACCACCGGGTCCACCGCGTCCGGATTCAGCAGGCGGACCGGGGGCTCGGTGCTCAACGCGGAGACCACGTCGCCCGGGGCGTCGTCCATGGCGAGCACGGCCGGGCCGGCGACCACCGCGGCGTCCGCGTCGCCGTCGCGGACCGCCTGCTCGGCGGCGGCGTCGTCGGGTACGGCGAGCACCTCCAGCCCGGCCGCCCGCAACGGGCCCGCCGCCGCCTCGGTCACCGCCACGGTGGACGGTCCGCCGGACAGCAGCGGCGGCAGGATCGTCGCCGCCGCCGCGATCAGCAGGAAGACGACGGTGCTGATCAGGAAGGTACGGTCGCGCAGCTTGACCCGGATCTCCCGGGCGGCGACGAGGCGGGTGGCCTGCATGACGTTCACTTGGCGACCTCTCGGAAGATCTCGGCGAGGGAGGGGGTGACCGGGCGGAACGCGCGGACCGGGCCGCGCTCCAGCGCGGCACGCAGCACGGGCTGTTCGTCGGTGCCGGCGGCCAGGTCGAACACGGCGCGCGCGCCGTCGAGGTCCACCAGGCTCACCCCTGGGTGGTCGCGCAGCCAGCCGGCGTCGGTCTCCACCACCAGCTCAAAACGGGGCGTGGTGTACGCCGAGCGCAGCTGCTCCCGGCTGCCGGCGGCGCGGATCGAGCCGTCCGCGATGATCACCAGGTCGTCGCAGAGCCGTTCGACCACGTCGAGCTGGTGGCTGGAGAAGAGCACCGGAGCCCCGGCCGCCGCCCGCTCCCGCAGCACGCCGACAACCGTGTCGACGGCCAGCGGATCGAGGCCGGAGAACGGCTCGTCGAGGACCAGCACCTCGGGGTCGTGCACCAGAGCGGCGGCGATCTGCGCGCGCTGCTGGTTGCCCAGCGACAGCGTCTCCAGCAGGTCGTTCCCCCGCTCGGCGAGTCCGACCCGCTCCAGCAGCCCGTCGGTGGCGCGCCGAGCGGCGTCGGCGGTCAACCCGTGCAGCTGACCCAGGTAGGTGACCTGCTCACGGACGCTCATCTTCGGGTACAGGCCGCGCTCCTCGGGCATGTACCCGAAGCGTCGCCGAGCGTCCCGGCTCAGCGGTTCACCCTGCCACGTCACCTGGCCGGCGTCCGCGGCGAGCACCCCGAGGATGATCCGCATCGTGGTGGTCTTGCCGGCGCCGTTGCCGCCGACGAAGCCGGTCATCCGGCCGGCGACGACGTCGAAGGAGACGTCCTTGAGTACCTGGCGACCGCCGAAGCTGCGGTCGACGCCGTCGAGGCGGAGCACGCTGGTCATGGCGTAACGGTAGGTCTTCGGAAGCTGGCCGCCGTCCGCCCGCGGACGGAGATCATGACTCCCCCTCGCGGCGGAGGTCGCTCACCCGCCGGGCCGGACCACCCCGTGCTCGTACGCGAAGACCACCGCCTGCACCCGGTCGCGCAGACCCAGCTTGGCCAGCACCCGGCTGACGTGTGACTTCACCGTCGCCTCGCCCAGGTGCAGGCTGGCGGCGATCTCGGCATTGCTGGCGCCCCCGGCGACGAGCACCAGGACCTCGCGTTCCCGGGGTGTCAAGCTGTCCAGCGCCGCCTCCGATGCCACGTCGTCACCGGGTTGGCTGCCCGGGCGGGCGAAGGTGGCGATCACCCGCCGGGTGAGTTCCGGCGCGAGCAGGCCGTCGCCGCGGGCCACCACCCGGATCGCGTCGACAAGTGCCTCCGGTGTGCCGTTCTTGAGCAGGAAGCCACTGGCCCCGGCGCGTAGCGCGGCGAACAGGTAGTCGTCGCGGTCGAACGTGGTCAGCATCAGCACGGCCGGCCCGCCCGGCTCGTCGTCGCCGACGCTGATCCGCCGGGTGGCTTCCAACCCGTCCACGCCGGGCATCTCCACGTCCATCAGCACCACGTCCGGACGCAGCGCCCGGGTCATGCCGACTGCCCGCTCCCCGTCGGCGGCCTCGCCGACCACCTCGATGTCGTCCTCGATCTCCAGAATGACCCGGAAGCCGGTACGCACCAGATGGTGGTCGTCGGCGAGAAGCACTCGGATCGGATTCACGCCGGACTCCCCGCCGGTAGCGGGAAGCGGACCCGCACCCGCCAACCACCGCCGGTACGCGGACCCACCTCCAGTTCGCCGCCGTGGGTCGCGACCCGTTCCCGCATCCCGATCAGTCCCAGCCCGTCGGCGTTCGCCGAGCGGCTGGCCCGGCCGTCGTCGCTCACCTCGACCTCCATCTCCTGCGCCAGATAACGGATCCGGACGTCGAGCAGACTCGCCCCGGTGGCGTGCTTCAACACGTTCGTCACGGCCTCCTGCACCACCCGGTACGCGGCCAGGGAGACCGATTCCGGCAACGGCAGCGGATCGCCGTAAACGCCCAGGGTGGCGCGTAGCCCGGCCTCGCCGGCCCGGTCCACCAGGGCGGCTATCCGGTCGATTCCGGCCGGCTGCCGGGTGTTCTCGGCGTCGCCGTCGCGGGCCCGCAGCACGCCGAGCATCCGGCGCAACTCGTCAACGGCTCGCCGGGCGGTCTCCTCGATGGAGACGAGGGCGGTGCGGGCCTTCGCCGGATCCTTGTCGAAGACCCGGCGACAGGCCGCTGCCTGCACCCCCATCACCGACACGTGGTGGGCGACCACGTCGTGCAGCTCACGGGCTATCCTGACCCGCTCGCCGACCACCGCGTGCTCGCGTACCTCGGCCTGTGACCGGCGCAGCCGCTCCGCCTGCTCGGCCAGCTGGTGCTCACGGCGGGCGGCCACCCAGGCGGTCTCGCCGAAGAAGTACGCGAACCCGAAGTACAGCGCGTTGACCAGGACACCGGTGACGATCGCGGCGAGCACCGGGGGGACCGGGCCGACCGCGTCGGCAAAGTCCTCCGTGGTGAGCGTGCGGTAGTTGATCGACAGGGCGATCCCCATCCAGGTGAACATCGCAACGATCACGCCGATCCGTAGTCGGCGGGACAACCGGCGGTCCCGGCCCCAGGCACCCAGCGTGTAGATGGCGATGAACAGCGCCCAGGTGGAGAGCTGCCACTCGGGAACGGCGCGCACCTGCGAACCGATGAACGCGGCCGACACGGCCAGCGTGGCGGCGACGGGGAAGCGACGTCGCCAGATCAACGGCAGCGGCACTGCGACGGTCCAGAAGAGCTGCTCGACACCGGACGGCGGTGGGCCCAGCAAGAATGCCCCGGTGCTGCGGGCCAACGTCAGGCTGAGCAGGGCGAGGACCGTCGCCGCCAGGCCGGCGAACAGATCCAGCCGTCGCTGCTCCGGCGTCGGCCCCGGCCGTCGCCACTCGTCAGCGGTCTCGGTGCTCACCCTGGGCAGCATGCCATCCCCTCGCCGCCCGCCCGTCGTGTCGGGTGAGCCCGGGTGGCCGGTCCGCTCACCGCAGGCCATCCCCGCCGCCGTACCGCGACCTCACGGACAGTGCTGACCGGCCTCCCCCAACCATCGACCCGCGCTCCCTTTGCTCTGCTTCAACCGACGCAACACTCACGGAAAGTATCAACGGATGTGGCATGTGGGGCCGAGGGCGGACGCAGCCTGCCTGCTCAAGCGCTAGTGCGTGGGTTGAAGCAGAGCAAAGCGTGTGCAGTGGAGTAGGGGTAGGTCCCGTTGTTGTTGCGCACAGTGAAAACCACGCTTTGTGTTGTTTCCGGTGGCGCCAACCTTGAAGCGGAGCACCACGGAGCACCAGCGGGGCGGGTCAACCAGCGACGGGGCCGACCATCGGCGGCAGCGGACAGTGCAGCAGACCGCAGACCGTTCGCAGCAACTCGATCTCGGGTACGGTCATCGTCCCGTCGTGGCTGATCACCGCGACGGTGGCCGCCACCAGCCGTTCCTTGTCGGCCGGTCGCAACCCGTCCAGCACCGGCCACGCGGTCTCCAGGGCGAGCACGCCGTTCTCCGGCGGCGCGTACGGCAGGTTCGTGCCGGGCAGCAGCGTGCCGACTCCGGCCTGGAAGGCCCGTTCCGCTTCGGGGCGGTCCGGGTGCCCGACCTGCGCGAGAATGGCCAGCAGGGCGGCCGCCGCCGACCGCGCGTCGATGAGTTTGCGCCGGTCGGTACGCCAGCGGGAGTCCGGCCGCAGCGACTCCTCCAACTCGGCCAGCAGCAGCCGGGAGAGGCAGTACTCGGTCACGTTGATCGCGCCGTCCGCCTGGATCAACGTGAACACGGCCGCCAGCAGTGACTCCAGCTCGGCGTCCGGACGCTCGCGCAGCGCCGGGAAGGCCAGCTCGGCCAGCGGCAACCGCAGCTCGGCGGGGAACTCGACCAGGTCGTCCGCCGCCCGCCGGGCGGCGTCGGCCAGTTCCTGGCCGTGCCGCTGGGCCACTGCGGCGTACTGGTGCTGCTGGACCGTCGGCTCGGCGCTGAGCAGCAGACCGAGCAGCAGCGGTACGGCCGCCTGCCGATCGCGGGCCCGGTCGAGCAGCGGATCCGGGATCCGGTCGAGGATCGCCGCGGCGTGGGCGTAGGCGCTGTCGGTCGGCGCGGCCACCCGGCCCAACACCTCCTCCGGCGCGACGCGTACCCGCTCCCCGGGTTCCGCCGGCCCGGGCCGAGCCGGCGGCGTCCGCCCCGGCGCCAGTCCCATGGCGATGTCCTCCTGGCGGCCCGACGGGGGCGCCGCCGCCCACTGCCGCGACAACTGTCGCAACTGGGCCGGGTCGAACGACGGCTCCAGTGCCTTGATCCGGTCGGCCAGCGGGGGATGGGTGGCGAACCAGGACGTCCGGGCGGCCTCGCCGAAGAGCATGTGCCCCACCTCGTCGCGCTTCGGCGACTTCAGCTCGGACCCGGCGCTGAGACCCCCGATCTTCTTCAGCGCCCCGGCGATGCCCTGGGTCTGACGGGTGTACTGCACGGCCGAGGCGTCGGCGAGGTACTCCCGCTGCCGGGAGACCGACGCCTGAATGAGCCGCCCGGCGAGCACGCCGACGTAGCCGGCCACCAGCAGGGCCAGGCCGACCAGCGCCAGTGGGGCGGCGCTGCCGCCGCTGTTGTTGCCGCGTGACCGGCCGCCGCCGATGACCCCGGCGCGGGCCAACCCACGACCGATCACGGTCAGGAAGAGGATGCCGAACAGCAGGCCCATCAGCCGGATGTTGAGCCGCATGTCGCCGTTGACGACGTGACTGAACTCGTGGGCGATCACCCCCTGGAGTTCGTCCCGGTTGAGGCGCTGCAAGGCGCCCCGGGTGACGGCGACGGCAGCGTCGGACGGGGTCCACCCGGCGGCGAAGGCGTTGATCGCCGTCTCCTCCGGCAGTACGTAGACCTCGGGGACGGGTACCCCGGAGGCAAGCGCCATCTCCTCCACGACGTTGCGCAGCCGGCGCAGCTCCGGATCGGTGGTGTTCGCCGGTACGGGCACCCCACCCAGCTCGCGGGCCACCTTCCCGCCGCCGCCGCGCAACGCGAGCGTACGGACCAGGGCGGCCAGCCCGATCGCGGCGAGGGTGGCGACGGTGACCATGGCGATGAACCCGGCGAGCTGGGCGGGATCGGCGGCGGTGGCGTTGAAGGCGAACAACGCCGCGATGTTCACCACCACCACGATCCCGAACACAGCCAGCACGAACAGCAGCACCAGCCGGGTCGACAGCCGACGCACCTGGCGCTGTCGTTCGAAGAAATTCATCGGAACCCGATCAGAACGAGACCTGCGGCGCCTGGCGCTGCTGCGGGTCGTCCGGCTGGAACAGCTCCGCCGGGCCGAACGAGAACATCCCCGCCACCACGCTGGACGGGAACACCTCGCGCTTGTTGTTGTAGGCCATGACGGCGTCGTTATACGCCTGCCGGGCGAACGCCACCCGGTTCTCCGTCGAGGTCAGTTCTTCCGACAGTTGCATCATGTTCTGGTTGGCCTTGAGGTCCGGGTACGCCTCGGAGAGCGCGAACAGCCGACCCAGGGTGGCGGTGAGTGCGTTCTCCGCGCCGCTGAGCTGCTGCATCGCGGCCGGGTCGCCGGGGGCTGCGGCGGCGGTGGCCTGTGCGTTGACGGCGGCGTTGCGGGCGTTGATCACTGCCTCAAGGGTCTCCCGCTCGTGCTTGAGGTAGCCCTTCGCGGTCTCGACCAGGTTGGGGATCAGGTCGTGCCGCCGGACGAGCTGCACGTCGATCTGGGCGAAGGCGTTGCGGTACGCGTTGCGGGCCCGGACCAGCCCGTTGTAGATCGACACGCCGAAGCCGAGCACCGCCACGACGATCAACACCAGGCACACCAGTCCGATGATCAGTTCCACGGCTGCTCCCTCGGTGGGATCGGTTCTTCCGCTGATCATCGTACGTTCGTTGGTCCAGGCCCGCTCCTGCTCACCGCGCGGATCGACGCGCCTTGACCACGCTCTCGGCGATGTCCCAGAGGATGATCGCGACGATCGCCACGACGCTGATGCGGGTAACCGTGTCGAGGCCGCCGTCGCGCAGCCAGGCGAAGCGGTCGACGAACTCCGGGTTGAGCAGCCGGTCGTCGAGCAGTAGCCAGATCGCCGGCACCGCGAACGCCAGGTTCAGCACGGCGTTGCCGCCAACAAGCGACCAGGTCCAGCGGCGGGCGCGGTACTTGGCGATCTCCAGTGCGACGCTGGCGAGCAGGACGACGAGCAGCAGCGGCAGCCAGAACGTCCACAGCGCCGGATCGAGGATCGGCAGGGGCTCGCCGTCGGGACCCACCACGGACTGGAAGTGCTGCCACGGCAGGAAGGCGATGAACAGGCACAGGAACACGATCGAGGCACACACGTCGGTGAGCGTGATATCCCGTTCGGTGGGGTGCTCGGGCAGTTGGTCGACGCTCCATTCGGGCAGGTTCAGCGGGGTGCCGAGGCGTTCCATCACCGCGAAGACCAGGGTCACCCAGAAGGCGATCTGCACGGCGACGGTGAACGCCGCGACGATGCCCTCGCCGATCGCGCCCGCCGCGTTGTCGGCGACGGTGGCCTCGAGTAAGCCCATCAGCACCCCGACGATGGCGGGAATGGTGCTGAGCAGCACGATCAGCAGCCGTTGCCAGGCCAGGTAGTACTCGGGGCCGATGAGTTGAAGCCGCCGGTCGGTGTATCGGGCGGCCAGTTGCGCGGGGTTGCCCAGCTCGGTGAGGACGTCACGTTCCGCGGTGGCGGCGTCGATCCCGTCGGCGATCCGGCCGTCGACCATGTCGCCGATGGAGGCGCGCAGTTCGTTGGCGATCTCCTCGCGCCGCCCGGTCGGCACCGAGCGCAGGGTGGCGTCCAGGTAGCGGTCGGTCAGGGAGGTCATCGGGGGGCTCCTTCGATCAGGGTGGTGAGGGAGGTCTGTACGGCGGCGAGGTCGGCGAGCAGGCGCCGCAGCACCTGCTCGCCGGAGTCGCTGGTGCGGTAGAACTTGCGGGGCCGGCTCTCCTCGGTGTTCCACTCGCTGGTCAGGAGCCCCTGCTCCTCCAGCCGCCGCAGTAGGGGATAGAGAGTGTTCGCGTCGACCGGGAAGCCGTGCCCGGTGAGTCGTTGCAGCAACGCGTAGCCGTAGTCGGGTCGACGGAGCGCGACCAGACTGGCCACCACCACGGTGCCTCGACGTAGCTCCTGTAGATGGGTCCGTAGGACGTCATCGCTGACCATGCGTCACACCATACTGTGTGACACACACTGTTGTCCATCACCCAACGATGTCGCCCAGCCAACATCGTGTCGCCGAACGTTCATGAGGGCTGTAGGCCCGCCAGGAGGCGAGCCTGTCGGCCTCAGCAGGTGCCGCCCTGCCGGAAGTCACGTTCCACGAAGGACGCCGTACCGACCTGGAAGGCGCCCACGCCGGGCCGGATCGGATGCCCGGTGAACAGCTCCACCCGCGTGCCCACCCGCACCAGGTAGGCCGTTGCGGTGCCCGCGTCGTTGCTGATCAGACTGCCGCGCGGGCCGTAGATCGTCTCCAGGTCGGCGAAGGACATGCCGACACCCGCGCCGGCGGGGGAGTAGGGCGGGGCGGTGGCGGTGTTTACCTCGACCAGCCGGCCGTGCCGGAAGGCCAGCAGGATGACCCCCGCCCAGGTGCCGGTGGCGCCGGCTCGGACCACACCGTCGCAGGTGGCGACCGGCGATTCGATCATCCCGGCGGCGGCGAGCCGGTCGAGGCTGGCTCCGATCCGGTACGGCCCGGCACCCCCCACGCTCAACACGTCGGTGGTGGTCAGCGGCTGCGCGGCCACCGCCACCGAGGGGGCCGTACGCGACAGTGGCGCGGCGTTGGCCGGAGCTGCCCCGGCGAGGGTAAGGACGGTCGCGACTGCGACATACACGAGACGGTGCACAGAAATCGCCTCCTCGGCATCGAGTTCCTACTTTCTTCGTCTCCCCACCCACCCCCGCAGTTCGCCCAACCCGCCGCCCAACCGCCCACCGCGTCGATCTTGCAGTTGTGGTCGCTGTAATGAGGCTTATGCCCCTTATGGTGCGACCACAACTGCAAGATCGTGGGGGTGGGTGGGGGTGGGAGGGGTGGGTTGCCTGTGGGGGTGGGGGCGGGGAGGGTGGGTAGGGCGGGGAGGGGTGGGGGGATGGTGGGGGTGGAGCGGATCGGGGCGTACCGGGTGGAGCGGCTGCTCGGCGTGGGCTCGTTCGCGACCGTCTGGCTCGCGTACGACCCGATGCTCGACCTCCGGGTAGCGATCAAGGTGCTGGCGGACAACTGGCAGCACGACGTACGCGTCCGGGAGCGTTTCCTGGAGGAGGCCCGGCTGCTGAGCCGGATGGAGGACGACCGGCTGCTCCGGGTACGCCTGGTGGGAGAGCTGGCCGATGGCCGGCCCTACACGGTGCTGGACTGGGCCGACGGGGGCAGTCTTCGGGAGCGGCTCGCCGCGGGGCCCCTGCCCGTAACGGCCGCCCTGAACCTGCTCGCCGAGATCGCTGCCGGGGTGGCGGTGCTGCACCGGCACCGGGTGGTGCACCGCGACCTGTCGCCCGGCAACATCCTGTTCCGCTCGACCGCCGACGGTGAACGGGTGCTCATCGCCGACCTGGGTCTGGCCAAGGCGCTCGCCGTCGCGTCCGGGCTCACCATGCGCGCCGGCACCCCCGGTTACATGGCCCCCGAACAGGACGATGCCCTGGCCATCGTGGACGAGCGTGCCGACGTGTACGCCCTTGGTCAGCTCGGCCTGCGACTGCTCGCGCCCCCGGCCGCCGGGGTGGGGCCGGGAAAAACGGTCTCCGGTGGGGAACCGATCGCCGCTGCGGCCGCCGACGTCGGACCGGTCGTGATGGCGGTGCTGCGCCGGGCCACCGCCGCCCGGCCGGCAGACAGATACCAGGACGCCGAGGCGTTCCGCACGGCCCTGCTGAGTGCGGCGCGTCGGACCCGAGATCCGATCGACCCGGGCACCGGGCCGGCGTTCGACCTCCACCCCGCCGACGTCCTGCCGGTGCCGGCGGGTGCGTCCCGCTCGCCGTGGTTGCGTGCGGTCGCGCTGACGGTGGTCCTGGTGGCGGCAGCCGGCGCGGTGGCGGCGGACTCGGCGACGCCGAGCGGCACGGCGACGAGTGGTCCGCTGACCGTGGCGCTGCCGGCCGGCTGGCGGGCGGCCGGCACCGGGTGGGCGGGGCGGTACGACGCGTCAGGTCGACTCGAACCGGCGTTGGTGATCTCGCCGGAGCCGCGTCGATGGGCCATCGATCCGAGTGTGCCGGGTGCCTTCCTGGGACTGTCGGTGGTCGCCCGGGACACCGAGCCGGGCGCGTTCGTCGCCGAGCGGCCGCACGCCGACTGCGCGCCCACGCCCCCACGGCAGGTGCGACGGGGTGGCCTGGACTGGGTGGTGGCCCGTTTCGACTGCCCGCACGGGCGGCCGGTGCTGATGGAGGCCGCGGCCCGGGGCAGCGTCGGGCTGCTCTACGCGCAGGTGGTGCCCCCGCCCGGTGCCGGCGACGAGTTCGTGGACGCGCTGCTCGACGGGGTACGGATACGACGACAGGTCATCGCACGACCACCGTGATCACGTGGGTGCCCGCCTCGCGGGGTACGAACACGTCCACGGTGCCGCTCCGGACGAACCGGAGATCGACCACGCCGGCCTCGTACTGGCTGTCCACCAGGTCCTCGCGGTCGACGGTGACCTCACCCGGGCCGATGCCCCGCAGCCGCAGCACCCCGCCGGTGGCGAAGCAGAGCGACGAGGGAAGTGGCCCGGGGTCGGACAGGGGCAGTTCGTACCGGACCGCGCCGAGGCATGCCTCGGACAGGGTGGCGGTGGGCGACGGGTTGCGGGTGCTCCGCTGCGGGGTGGGTGCCCGAGGCGCCGGAGTCGGTCGCGCGGACGGCACGGTCACGACCGCCGGTGGCGGAACGACAGGTGTCTCGCTCGGCCGGGTCGACGGCGGGGAGGTCGGTACCGGCGGCGGCGCGGTGGTGGGGACGGGTGGGCGTACCGGCAGCGGCGCGACCGGCTCGTCGGCGCAACCGGCGGCACCCGCGACGAGCACGACGGCCAGGGCCAGCGCCGTCGGACGGCGCCCGGTGGCCGGGTCAGCCGGCACCGCTGAGCCGCTGCCGGACCTGCCGGCGGGCCTCGTGGAGGCGGGACTTGACCGTGCCCTCGGGTAGGTCGAGCAACTCGGCGATCTCGCGATAGTCGAGGTCGAGCACGTCCCGCAGGGTCAGCGCCTCGGCCAGTTCGGGGCGGACCGCGTCGAGGGCCTCCAGCAGATCCAGTCGGGTGCCGGCCACCACGCTGGTGCGGCGCGGGTCGGGCCGGTCCGGCAGCGGCGTACCGGCGGCCTCCATCAGCCAACGTCGGCGCAGCGCCCGGTAGGTGGAGCGGGCCCGGTTGGCGGTGAGCCGGTACAGCCAGGTGTGAAACGACGAGCGACCCTCGAACCGGCCGATGCCCCGGGCCACCGCGAGCAGCGCGTCCTGGCAGGCCTCCTCCGCGTCCTCCCGGTTGGGCAGCAACCGACCGCAGAGCCGCAGCACCTCCGGGCGAATCGCCGCCAGCAGGGTGTCCAGAGCTGCGGTGTCGCCGCGCGCCGCGGCGCCGGCCAGGTCGTCGACTCCGTCCGCGAGGGTCATCGCGCCGTCCCCGTACTCGCCCGGTGTTGCGGTGGGCGTTCAGGTTACGCCGGAGGGGCCGCAGGGCCCGGCCCCGAGTCCAGCAGCCGACACGCCTCGGGGGTGTCTGCGACGGCCGAGGCGTCCCGCCGAGGCGCGCTGCACGGGTCGTCGAGCACCTGGCGCGGCGCGGTGGAGCCTTCGACGACGGCGGGGTTAGGGTTAGCGCCGACCGACTCGATCAGCCGACCCGGGGGGCCTCCGCATGGGCGATTCGTTCGCGCATCTGCACGTGCACACGGAGTACTCGATGCTCGACGGGGCGGCCCGGCTCAAGGACCTGTTCGCCGAGGTCAAGCGGCAGGGGATGCCGGCTGTGGCGATGACCGACCACGGCAACATGCACGGCGCGAACGACTTCTACAAGCAGGCGATGGCCGCCGGGGTGACCCCGATCCTGGGCATCGAGGCGTACGTGGCGCCGGAGTCACGGTTCCACAAACAGCGGGTGCGGTGGGGCCGGCCGGAGCAGAAGAGCGACGATGTCTCCGGTAGCGGTGGGTACACCCACAAGACGATCTGGGCGCGCAACAAGACAGGTCTGCACAACCTGTTCGCGCTGACCTCGCGCTCTTACACCGAGGGCTACTTCGTCAAGTGGCCCCGGATGGACACCGAACTGCTGGCCGAGTACGCCGACGGACTGATGGCCACCACCGGCTGCCCGTCCGGCGAGGTGCAGACCCGGCTGCGGCTCGGCCACGACGCGCAGGCGCTCGAAGCCGCCGCGAAGTACCAGGAGATCTTCGGCAAGGAGAACTACTTCCTGGAGTTGATGGACCACGGCCTGGACATCGAGAAGCGGGTCCGCGACGGGCTGTTGGAGATCGGTCGAAAGCTCAACATCCCGCCGGTGGTCACCAACGACTCGCACTACACGCACGAGGCGCAGTCCGAGGCGCACGACGTGCTGCTCTGCGTACAGACCGGCAGCAACGTGGCCGACCCGAACCGGTTCAAGTTCGGCGGCAGCGGCTACTACATCAAGTCGGCCGACGAGATGCGCGGCGTGGACCACTCCGACCCCTGGCTGGAGGGTTGCCGCAACACGCTGCTGGTGGCGGAGCGGGTCGACCCGACCGGGATGTTCGAGTTCCACAACCTGATGCCGCGCTTCCCGGTGCCCGAGGGGGAGACCGAGGAGTCCTGGTTCCGCAAGGAGACCTTCGCCGGCCTGGCCCGCCGGTACCCGGAGGGCATCCCCGAGGGGCACGTCGTGCAGGCCGAGTACGAGTTGGGCGTCATCATCCAGATGGGTTTCCCGTCGTACTTCCTCGTGGTGGCCGACTTCATCCAGTGGGCCAAGGCGCAGGGCATCGCCGTCGGTCCGGGCCGTGGTTCCGCAGCCGGTTCCCTTGTCGCGTACGCCCTGGGCATCACCGACCTGGATCCGATCCCGCACGGGCTGATCTTCGAGCGGTTCCTCAACCCCGAGCGGGTCTCCATGCCGGATGTCGACATCGACTTCGACGAGCGTCGGCGCGGAGAGGTGATCAAGTACGTCACCGACAAGTGGGGCGAGGACAAGGTCGCCCAGATCGCCACCTTCGGCACCATCAAGGCGAAGGCCGCGATCAAGGACTCGGCCCGGGTGCTCGGCTACCCGTACGCGGTCGGCGACCGGATCACCAAGGCGATGCCACCGGCGGTGATGGGCAAGGACATTCCGCTCACCGGCATCTTCGACCCGAAGCATCCGCGGTACGCCGAGGCCGGCGAGATCCGTGGCCTGTACGAGTCCGACCCCGACGTCCGCAAGGTGATCGACACCGCCAAGGGCATCGAGGGACTGATCCGGCAGACCGGGGTGCACGCCGCCGGTGTGATCATGTCCGCCGAGCCGATCATCGAGCACATCCCGCTGATGCGTCGGGACGCCGACGGGGCGATCATCACCCAGTTCGACTACCCGACGTGTGAGTCGCTCGGGTTGTTGAAGATGGACTTCCTCGGCCTGCGCAACCTGACCATCATCGACGACGCGCTGAAGAACATCGAGCTGAACCACGGACTCAACGTGGACCTGCTCAAGCTGCCGTTGGACGACAAGCCGACGTACGAGCTGCTGGCCCGGGGGGACACCCTCGGTGTGTTCCAGCTCGACGGCGGGCCGATGCGGTCGCTGCTGCGGCTGATGAAGCCGGACAACTTCGAGGACATCTCCGCCGTCCTGGCGCTCTACCGACCCGGCCCGATGGGCGCCAACTCGCACACCAACTACGCGCTGCGCAAGAACGGGCTCCAGGAGATCACCCCGATCCACCCGGAGCTGGCCGAGCCGCTGGAGGAGATCCTCGGCCCGACCTACGGTCTGATCGTCTACCAGGAGCAGGTGCAGCGCGCCGCCCAGGTGCTCGCCGGGTACAGCCTCGGCAAGGCCGACCTGCTGCGCCGGGCGATGGGCAAGAAGAAGAAGGAGGTCCTCGACAAGGAGTTCATCCCGTTCCGCGACGGGATGAAGAGCAACGGCTACTCCGACGAGGCCATCAAGACCCTGTGGGACATCCTCGTCCCGTTCGCCGACTACGCCTTCAACAAGGCGCACACCGCCGGCTACGGGCTGGTGTCGTACTGGACCGGCTACCTGAAGGCCAACTACCCGGCCGAGTACATGGCGGCGTTGCTGACCTCCGTCGGTGACGACAAGGACAAGATGGCCATGTACCTGTCGGAGTGCCGGCGGATGGGCATCCAGGTACTGCCGCCGGACGTGAACACCTCGGCCGGCCCGTTCACCCCGGTCGGCCGGGAGATCCGCTTCGGCCTCGGCGCGATCCGTAACGTCGGCGCGAACGTGGTCGCCGCGATCATGCGCTGCCGCGAGGAGAAGGGCGAGTACGCCGACTTCTACGACTTCCTGTCCAAGGTGGACGCGGTGGTCTGCAACAAGAAGACCATCGAATCCCTGATCAAGGCGGGGGCGTTCGACTCGCTGAAGCACCCCCGCAAGGGCCTGCTCGCCGTGCACGCCGACGCCATCGACGCGTACGCCGACGTCAAGCGCAAGGAGGCCGTCGGGCAGTACGACCTGTTCGGCGCGGGCTTCGGTGACGCCGAGGTGGCGACGAACACCACGGTCATGCCGGTCATCGCCGAGGGAGAATGGGACAAGCGCGACAAGCTCGCCTTCGAGCGCGAGATGCTCGGCCTGTACGTCTCCGACCACCCCCTGTTCGGCCTGGAGCACATTCTCGGCGCGGCGGCCGACACCACCATCGCGGCGCTCTCGGAGGAGGGCACCGTGCCCGACGGCGCGGTGGTCACCCTCGCCGGCATCCTCTCCGGCGTGCAGCGACGGGTCACCAAGCAGGGGCGGGCGTGGGCCTCGGCCACCCTGGAGGATCTCGCCGGTGGCGTGGAGACGCTCTTCTTCCCGAACACCTACGAGGTGATCGGGCAGTACATCGCCGAGGACGCGATCGTGGTGGTCAAGGGTCGGGTCGACCGGCGCGACGACACCCCGCGCATCATGGCGATGGACATGTCCCTGCCGGACATCAGCACAAGTACGGCGAACAAGCCGGTCACCCTCACCATCCCGGTGACCCGCTGCACCCCGCCGCTTGTGGAACGCCTCAAGGAGACCCTGGTGCTGCACCCCGGCGACGCCGAGGTGCACGTCAAACTCCTCAACGGCACCCGCACCACCACCCTGCGCCTGAGCCCGGTCCGGGTGGCCGCCACCACCGCCCTCATGGCCGACCTGAAAAGCGTCCTGGGCCCCGCCAACGTCACCTGACCCGTACCCCCGGTCACCTCCGCAAGGGGGCGGGGGACGGGAGTGGGCCACTGGGGTGGGATTGGCGCTTCGGGGCGGGGCGGCGGGGCGGTTAGCGTCGGGGTGTGGATCTGGAGCAGGCGCAGAAGCTGTGGCAACCGCAGCCGGGCTGGCTGAACACCGCCAGCTACGGGTTGCCGCCCGACCCGGCCTGGGACGCCTTGCAGGACGCGCTGGCCGCCTGGCGGGTGGGGCAGGGATCGTGGGAGGACTGGGGCGCGTCCACCGACAGGTGTCGGACGGCCTTCGCCCAACTGGTCGCGGTACCGGTCGCCGACGTCGCGGTCGGTGCCACCGTCTCCCAGTTGCTGGCGCCGGTCGCCGCCGCGCTCCCCGCGGGCGCCCGGGTGCTGGTGCCCGAGGTCGAGTTCACCTCCAACCTGTTTCCCTGGCTCGTCCAGGCCGAACGGGGCGTCGAGGTGCGCACCGTCCCGCTGGACGAGCTGGCCGTCGCCATCGACGGTGACACCGATCTGGTGGCGTTCAGCCTGGTGCAGTCCGCCGACGGCACGATCGCCGCGTACGACGAGATCGTCGCGGCGGCCCGGGCCCACGGCGCGCTCGTCGCGGTGGACGCCACCCAGGCGTGCGGTTGGCTGCCGTTCGACGCGGCCCGCGCGGACGTCGTGGTGACCGGCGGATACAAGTGGCTGATGGCGCCCCGGGGCACCGCGTTCGCTTACCTGGCGCCCGAGCTGCGGGATCGGCTGCGACCGGACGCCGCCGGTTGGTACGCGGGTCGCGATCCGCACGCCTCCTACTACGGGCCGCCGCTGCGGCTGGCCGACGACGCCCGCCGGTTCGACCTCTCGCCGGCCTGGTTCAGCTGGGTGGGTGCCGCTCCGGCGCTGGAACTGCTGCTGGAGATCGGCGTCGAGCAGGTGCGGGCGTACGACGTGGCGCTGGCCAACCGGTTCCTCACCGGTCTGGGGCAGCCGACCGGGCACAGCGCGATCGTCACCGTCGAGGTGCCCGGCGCGCAGGAGAAGTTGGCGCGCGCCGGGATACGCGCGGCGGTGCGGGCCGGTCGGGTCCGGGCCTCGTTCCACCTCTACTCCACCACCGAGGACGTCGACCTGGCCCTCGACGCGCTCACCTCCTGACCGCGCCGTCCAACGCCGCACCGGCTGGCTCGCCGGTGTGCGGCCGGCGCTCGCCGCCCGCCCTCATCACCTGACCGGTGAGGGCGGGCGGCGCTGTCCCTCGGCCCAGGTCCGCCGGCCTCCCGCCACCCCCGGGGGCCCTAGGCCCCGGTCTCGGGTCCGGCCCCGGAAGGGTGCGGGCCGGTCCGCGACGGCGCCGCCGGCTCACTTGCCGGTGATGATGCCCGGGTTGATGCACAGGCCCGGCGAGCTGCCGTGCTTGTCCGCGATCTCCAGGCAGCGGGTCACCTTGTCCACCGTCGCGTTGGTTTCGGTGACCTGCTTCTGGATCTCGGCGTTGAGACGGTCCTGTTCGAGGTTGCGGGTCTGCGCGAGCTTGTCCTGGAACGCCTTGATGTTGCCCTCGGTCTTGTCGTCGTGGTTGACCCGGGTGATGGTGACCGACAGGATCTCGACGTCGTCGGCCAGCCTTCCCTCGGCGTTGGACTTGATGCTCGCCGAGAAGGGCTTGAGGTCGACGTTCAGGTTGCCGGTCTTCGAGTCGATACGCTCCAACGGGTTGTAGGTGGCGAAGGCGTCGTTCACCGCGCTGTCGAGTTGGACGCCGACCCGCTGCCCCCGGAAGCTCTCGAAGTCGCCCTTGTAGTCCATGAACTGCTGTGGGGCGTTCTCGGGCTGGACCTGCCACTCGACAAGCACCTCCACGCACGCGTCCGCGAGGGTGCCGGTACGCACCCGCACGCACTTGTCGCTGCCGATGTGGTCGTACTTCTGCCGCCCGGCGTCCCACTCGCCGACCCGCTGCCACGGGGTGACCCACTTCAGGCCGGAACCGGTGACCTCACCTGTCGGCTTGCCGAAGCTGGTGACGATGCCGACCGAGCGGATCGGTACCGAGTGGGCGCTCGACGCGACGGTGAGGATCGCCGTACCGGCCAGGGCGCCGACCGCCGTCAGGACGCCGATCTGCCGCACCTGGCGTTGCGAGCTGAACAGGGCGACGGTGACCGCGATGATCGCGATGACGGCGGCGACGATCGCCAGGATGAAGCCGAAGGGCATGACGGGACCTTTCCGGAAACGGCCTTGCTGAGTTGATCATCAACGTAGCTGTCCGGGTCAAGGCCGTGGCGAGCGCATCCGTGGCGGGCCGTGCTGACGAATCCCCCGGTGGAGACCTGTCCACTGGGAGGAAGTCTGGTGTCTGGGGTACCGATACCCGCCGAGGTCGTGCAGGTCGCGGGCAAGCGCCTGACGGCCGCCGCCGAGGAACTCGACGGCAACCGGGTCGCCGCGCTTGTGGTCGAGCTGGCCGAGGAGTGGGGGGTGGTGCGGCTGTGGGACGACGTCTGCGTGCCGGTGCTCGCCGCGCTGAGCGGGCGGACCGCCGTCGGGATCGCCGTCGAGCACGCCCTGTCCGAAGGCGTCCGGGTCGGCCTGGACGTGTTCCGCCGCGGTCCGGGCGTCGGCCCTGCCGCCGACGGTGTGCTGCTGGCCGGGGCGGAACAGGAGGAACACGGTCTCGGACTGCACGCGCTCGCCGCCGCGTTGCGCGAACGCGGCCGGGGCTGCCTGCTGGTCGGGCCGGCGCTGCCGTGGGCGGCGTTGGCCAGCGCCGTCGGCCGGGCCCGGCCACACACCGTCGCGGTCTGGTCCCAGTCGCCGGTGACCGGCCGGTCGTACCGCATCGGCCGCTTCGCCCGGGAGTTCCCGGCGGTCCGGGTGTACGGTGCCGGGCCGGGCTGGGTCGAGCCGCTCGCCCCACCCGTGACGCGTCTCGATTCCCTCTCCGCCGCCATCGAGGTGTTGTAGGCAAGGGGTACGCATTCGGTAGTCGCCGCCCCCATGGTGACGCGGGTCATACCGATACGGACCCGTACCGTATCGTAAATGCCCTACGCTCAGGAGTCGACGCGGACGGGACCGAGCGAAACCGGGGGCGGGGATGCAGCCGAACGAGAACACCGGACATCCGAGGAGGTGGGCGATCCTCGGGGTGCTGGTGATCAGCCTGCTCGTGGTCGTCCTCGACAACACAATTCTCAACGTCGCGCTACGCACGCTCGCCGACCCGGTGCACGGGCTCGGGGCCAGCCAGGGCGAGCTGGAGTGGTCCATCAACTCCTACACCCTGGTCTTCGCCGGGCTGCTGTTCACCTTCGGCGTGTTGGGGGACCGGGCCGGTCGCCGCCGGATGCTGCTGATCGGGCTCGCGCTCTTCGGCCTGGCGTCACTGCTGTCGGCGTACGCGCAGACGCCCGGCCAGTTGATCGCCGCCCGGGCGCTGATGGGAGTCGGCGGCGCGGCCATCATGCCGGCGACGTTGTCGATCATCTCCAACGTCTTCGACCCCCGGGAACGAGGACGCGCCATCGGCATCTGGGCCGGCGCGGTCGGTCTGGCGGTGGCCATCGGGCCGGTCCTCGGCGGACTGCTGCTGGAACACTACTGGTGGGGCTCGGTCTTCCTGATCAACGTGCCGGTGGTGGCGCTCGGCGTGACCCTGGTCGCGTTGCTGGTGCCCGAGTCGCGCGACCCGGAACCGGGCCGCATCGACGCGTTCGGGGTGCTGCTCTCGGTGGTCGGCCTGGTCGCCCTCACCTACGGCATCATCGACGGCGGCGAGCACGGTTTCGGTCGACCCCTGGTCTGGGCCTCGATCCTCGGCGGCGTCGCGGTGCTGGCCTGGTTCGTCCTGCACGAGCGACGCAGCAGCCACCCGGCGCTGGACGTCCGACTGTTCCGGGTGCCCCGGTTCGCCGCCCCGGTGGCGATGATCGGGCTGGTCTTCTTCGCCGCGATGGGCGTGATGTTCTTCAGCTCGTTCTACCTGCAACTGGTGCGCGGGTACAGCCCGCTCGAGACCGGCCTGCTCTTCCTGCCCTTCGCGGTCGCCCAACTCGTCTTCGCCCCGCGCAGCGCCACCATGGTCCGCAGGTACGGCAGCCGGGCGGTGTCGGTGGTGGGGCTGGTGCTGACCTCGGTGGCGTTGGGCGCGTTCGCCTTCGTCGACGCCGACACGCCGATCTGGCTGGTGCTTGTCGCCTTCTTCCTACAGGGCGTCGGGATGGCCAACATCATGCCGCCGGCCACGGAGTCGATCATGTCGGCGCTGCCCCGGGAGAAGGCCGGCGTGGGTTCCGCGATCAGCAACACCATCCGGCAGGTGGCCGCCGCGCTCGGCGTCGCGGTGATCGGCTCGGTGCTGGCCGCCGGCTACCGCAACGGGATCGAACCGGCCCTGGTGGATCTGCCACCGGCAGCCGGCGCGGCAGTCGGTGAGTCCCTCGCCGGCGCGTACGCGGCAGCCGGCCAGCTCGGTCCGGCGGGCCCGCAACTGATCGCGGCGGCCAACGACTCCTTCGTCTCGGCCATGCATCTGTCGGCCGCGCTGGCCGCGCTGGTCGCCGCGGCCGGCATCCTGGTGGCCCTGCGATTCATGCCCGGCCGGGCCGCCCCCGGTGGGCCGGCGACGATCGGCGAACCCGGGTTGGCCGCTGCCGCACCCGGGCAGGGACAATGAGGGGATGACCAGCACCGCGGACGCCGCACGACCACCCGGGCGGCCACGCAGCGTCCGCGCGGACGAGGCGATCATCGAGGCCACCCTGGATCTGCTCGCGGAGGGCAGCACCATCGAGACGATCTCGGTCGAGGCGATCGCCGCGCGGGCCGGGGTGGGCAAGGCCACCATCTACCGCCGCTGGTCGGGCAAGGACGCGTTGCTGCGCGACGCGTTGCGCCGGCTCAAGGGCGATCCGCCGCAGCCGTCCGGCGCGTCCGTCCGCGAGGACCTGATCATGCTGGTGACCGCGATCGGTCACAACGTCGACCCGCGCGCGGCGCAGATCATGCCCTGTCTGGTGCCGGAGATGAAACGCAGTCCCGAGCGGTACGCGTTCTACCAGAGCATCGTGGAGCCCCGCCGGGCCGCGATGCGGGAGGTGCTGCGCCGTGGCGTCCGCGAGGGCGAACTGCGCACCGACATCGACATCGAGGTGACGATGGCGATGCTCACCGGCCCGATGCTCATCCAGCGGGTGCTGAACTGGAACCCGGACCTCGACGAGGCCACCCTGCCGGAGAAGGTGGTTGACGGCGTGCTGGCCGGTATTCGCGCTCGCTGACCCCCGCCGCCGACACGTCGCGCGGCGCAAGGTGACCGACGGTCGCTCAGCCGGCCGGCGTACGCAACCGGTGCAGGCGCAGGGCCAGTTGCACCTCCAGGGCCCGATCCGGCCGCTGCCAGTCGGCGCCGAGCAACTGCCCGACCCGCTCCAGACGCTGGGTCACCGTGTTGACGTGCACGTGCAGCTGCTCGGCGGCCCGGGCCAGGCTGCCACCCACCCCGAAGTACGCCTCCAGGGTCCGCACCAACGCGGTGCCCCGCCGGGCGTCGTATTCGATCACCGGCCCGATGGTCGCGGTGAGGAACCGGCTCACGTCGGCGTCGCCGCCGTCGTCGACGGCGCCCAGCAGCAGTCCGACGAAACCCAGCTCGGCGCTGCTCGCCCCCTGCCCGGCCCGACCCAGCGCGCCGAGCGCGGTCAGGCAACGGTCCGCCTCCCGGAACGCGGCGGCCAGCGACGCCGGGCCCGTCGACGGGCCGCTCGCGCCCGCGGTCACCGGCCGGCCGGTGATCCGGGACAGGTCCCGGGCCACCGCCCGGGCGCTGCCACCGGCGTCCTGACCGGGCAGCATCAGCGCCACCCGGCCGTCCCGCGCCGCGGCCAGCCCACCCCGGGTCGAGGCGTACGTGGTGGCCCAGGAGAGCACCCGCTGCCGGGCGGAGCCGGTCGCCGCGATGGCGTCGTCGCCGACGGCCACCAGCACGTGCGGCGCGTCCAGATCCACGCCCAGCCGCCGCGCCCGGCTGCGCAGCGCGTCGGTGTCGCGCAGCGGCCGGGCGATCAGATCGTCGAGCAACTCGCCCCGGACCCGTCCCTCCGCCTCGGCGACGGTCCGCCGGAACAGCAGCAGCAGGGCGGTCACCAACGCCGCCCGTTCCAGGATCCGCTGGTCGGCGTCGGCCGGTTCGCCCTCGGGACGCAGCACCAGCACGCCCAGGTTCTCCGCGCCCGCCACCACCGCGGCGTACCACAACCTGCCGCGGCGTACGCTGCGTCCCTCGGTCCGCGACGCCGCGACCGCCTCCACGATCTCCGCCCGGTCCGGCTCGTCGATCTCACCGACCTGGGCCAGCCGCCGCCCCTCGGCGTCCAGCGCCAGCAGCGCGCCACCGAGCACGTCGGTGACCGCCGCGGCCACGTCCTCCACCCCGCCGCCGCGCAACACAAGCGCGGTCATCCGGTCGTGCGCCGCCGCGGCCCGCTCCACCGAACTGCTGTGCGCGCGGATGGTGGTGTTCGCCGAGGACAGTTCCTCAAGCGCCGAGCGGGTCTCGGCCAACAGCCGCGCGGTGTCGATCGCCACCGCGGCGTGGGCCGCCAGCGAGAGCAGCAGCGCCACCTCCTCGCGGGCGAACGGCCGGGCCGAGCGGTTGGCCGCGTAGAGCACGCCGATGCTTGTCGAGCCGAGCCGCAGCGGCACCCCGAGGATGGCCACCAGCCCTTCCTCGCCCACCCCGGCGTCGATCTCCCGGGTGTGGTGGAACCGCTCGTCCTCCGGGTAGTTCGCGGTGACGTACGGGGCACCGGACTGGGCCACCAGACCGCCGAGTCCGGCGCCCATGGGCAGCCGCAGCCGCTGGAACCGGGCGGAGACCGAGCCGTCGGTGACCCGCATGTAGGTGTCGCCGCGCTCGGCGTCGTCGAGCGTCATGTAGGCGACGTCCGCGCCGAGCAGGTGCCGGGCCCGGTGCACGATCGCCCGCAGCACCTCGTCCAGGTCGCGCAGCCCCGCCAGGTCACTGACGGTGTCGTACAGGCCGGACAGCTCGCTCTCCCGGCGGCGGCGGCGCTCCAGCAGCGCCCGCACCCGCAGCGCCACCGTCTTGGCCTGCTCCAACTCGGCGAGTCGCTCGGCGGGCAGCCCGGCCGAGCGGGCGGCGACCAGCGGTCCCTCGAACTCGACCGCGGCCGCCTCCCGGGCGAGCAGTTCCAGGAACTCCACCGGCGACGACATGACGGACATTCTGCGGGTGGCCGGCGTCAGTTCGCCGTCCAACCCCCGTCGAGCGCGATCGAGGCACCGGTGAGGAACCCGGCCGGCGGCGAGCAGAGGTACGCCAGCAGTTCCGCCACCTCCTCCGGCTCGATCAGTCGCTTGACCGCCGCACGAGCCAACATGATCTTCTCGATCACCTCGGACTCGGGGATGCCGTGGGCGGTCGACTGGTCGGCGATCTGGCTCTCCACCAGCGCGGTGCGCACGTACGCCGGGTTGATGCAGTTGGCGGTCACCCCGTGCGCCGCGCCTTCCAGCGCCACCACCTTCGACAGCCCCTCCAACGCGTGCTTGGCCGAGACGTAGGCGGCCTTGTACGGCGAGGCGCGCAGCCCGTGCACCGAGGAGATGTTCACGATCCGACCCCAACCGCGGGCGTACATGTGGGGCAGTGCCCGCCGGATCAGCAGGAACGGCGCCTCCACCATCACCCGCTGGATGTACTCGAACCGCTCGACGGGAAAGTCCTGGAGCGGTGCGACGTGTTGTAGCCCGGCGTTGTTGACCACGATGTCGACGTCGGCGTCGAGCGCGTCCACCGCCGCCGGATCGGCGAGGTCCACCCCCTCGGCCCGGCCGCCGGCCTCGGCGGCCACCTGCTTGGCCGCCTCGACGTTGCGGTCCACCACCACGACCGTGGCGCCGGCCGCGGCCAGCCGCAGGGCGCAGGCCCGGCCGATGCCGCCGCCCCCGCCCGTCACGAGGGCGGTACGACCGGCCAGGTCGACGTTCACGACGTGGGGGACCGCCACGGGTTCTGCCGTCATGGCGCATGAAGTTACGAGCTGTGTGGTCGGGCGCACATGGGATGGCGGCACATACTCCCGCCGTACTGTGTGGCCGTCCGCTACATCCCGGCCGTGCCCGCCACGGCGGTCGCGTCCCGCCCGACCCGACGCCGCGTCGGGTGTGTCGCCAGGCGTGCGTGCCGGGCGTGTCCCGTGGCGCGCCGTCGCGGACGCATCGGTAGGGTGTCGAACACACGTACTGGCTGGCGGTCGGAGGGAGGCGGCGTGCGGGTGCTCGGCGTCGACCCGGGGCTGACCCGGTGCGGCGTCGGCGTGGTGGAGGGGGTGCCCGGTCGGCCCTGCACGCTCATCGCCTACTACGTCGTCTACACCGACCCGGCCGACGAGTTGCCCACCCGCCTGCTGCACCTGGACCGCTCGCTTACCGAGCTGGTCGCCGAGCACCGGCCGGACAGCGTGGCCGTGGAGCGGGTGTTCAGCCAGCACAACGTGCGTACGGTGATGGGTACCGCCCAGGCCAGCGGGATCGCGGTGCTGGCCGGGGCGCGTGCCGGGCTGCCGGTGCAGACGTACACCCCGAGCGAGGTCAAGGCGGCGGTGACCGGTTCCGGCCAGGCGGACAAGGCCCAGATGACCGCGATGGTCACCCGGCTGCTGCGGCTGCCCGAGCCGCCCCGGCCGGCGGACGCCGCGGACGCCCTCGCGCTGGCCATCTGCCACGTGTGGCGCGGCGGCACCCGCTCGAAACTGGCCGCCGCGGCGGACCGGGTCAGACGAGGAGGAGCGAGATGATCGCCAGTGTGCGTGGCGTGGTGACCGCCACCGGCCCGGACCACGCGGTCATCGAGGTCGGTGGGGTCGGCCTGGCGGTGCAGTGCGCCCCCGGCACGCTCGCCGACCTGCGGGTCGGCCAGCCGGCCCGGCTGGCCACCAGCCTTGTCGTCCGGGAGGACTCGCTCACCCTCTACGGCTTCGCCGACGACGACGCCAAGGTGCTGTTCGAGCTGTTGCAGACCGCCAGCGGGGTCGGCCCGCGGCTGGCCCAGGCGGTGCTCGCGGTGCACACGCCCGATGCGGTACGCAAGGCCGTCGCCAATGCCGACACCGCGGCGCTGACCCGGGTGCCGGGCATCGGCAAGAAGGGTGCCGAGCGACTGGTGCTGGAGCTGCGCGACCGGATCGGCCCGGTGCCGGTGGGTGCCGACGGCGCGGCCGGGGTGACCGGCGGCAGCTGGCCGGATCAGGTCCGTCAGGCGTTGATCGGGCTCGGTTGGACGGCGGGCCAGGCCGACCAGGCGGTGGCCGCCGTCGCCGAGAGCGTCGACGGTCCCACCCCGCCGGTGCCGGTGCTGTTGAAGCAGGCCATCCGACTGCTGGGCCGGACCCGATGAGCAACGAGAACCTGGTCTCGGCGTACGTCAGCGACGCGGAGCTGGACGCGGAGGTCAGCGTCCGGCCGAGGCGCCTTTCCGAGTTCATTGCCCAGGACCGGGTTCGCGACCAGCTCGACCTGCTGCTTCAGGGCGCCATGCGGCGCGGCTCGCCGCCCGACCACATCCTGCTCTCGGGCCCGCCGGGCCTGGGCAAGACCAGCCTCGCCAACATCGTGGCCGCCGAGCTGGGTGCCGGGATCCGGGTGACCAGCGGGCCGGCGATCGAACGCTCCGGTGACCTGGCGGCGATCCTGACCAGCCTGGCCGAGGGGGACGTGCTCTTCATCGACGAGATCCACCGGATCGCCAGGCCGGCGGAGGAGCTGCTCTACAGCGCGATGGAGGACTTCCGGGTCGACGTGGTGGTCGGCAAGGGGCCGGGCGCCACCGCCATCCCGCTCGACGTGGAGCCGTTCACGCTTGTCGGCGCGACCACCCGGTCGGGTCTGCTCACCGGCCCGATGCGGGACCGGTTCGGCTTCGTGGCGCATCTGGACTTCTACGCGCCGGCCGACCTGGAGACGCTGCTGCATCGCTCGGCGCGGATCCTCGGGGTGCCGATCACCGAGGACGGGGCGGCGGAGATCGCCGGCCGGTCCCGGGGCACGCCCCGGATCGCCAACCGGCTGCTGCGCCGGGTGCGCGACTTCGCGGAGGTACGCGCCGACGGTGTGGTCACCGTCGCGACCGCCCGGGCGGCCCTGACCGTGTACGACGTGGACGCCCTCGGGCTGGACCGGCTCGACCGGGCGGTGCTGACCGCGCTGGTGGACTCGTTCCGGGGTGGTCCGGTCGGCCTGTCGACCCTGGCCGTGGCGGTGGGGGAGCAGCCGGACACGGTCGAGGAGGTCTGCGAGCCGTTCCTGGTGCGGGCGGGGCTGCTGGCGCGTACGCCCCGAGGCCGGGTGGCCACCGAAGCCGCCTGGCACCATCTGGGCCGTACGCCACCGAATGGTACATTTGCGGTAGAAGCTCCTCCCGCGCCCGATCTGTTCTCGCTGGACGTCGGCGAGCCGTGATCTGTTCGTGATCTGTGCCGCATTCGGCGTTCCCAGACAGAGCGACTAGACTCGCCGCGGTCTGTACAGGACGTGAAAATCCGCCTCCGTTGCGGCGCCGACGCGCCGGTCCGGCGGCCAATGGGAAGGTCGACAACCGTGCACTACGCAGCAGAAGGCGGCGGAGCGGGAGGCTTCACGCCGATCCTCATGATCGCTCTGCTCTTCGGCGTCATGTACTTCATGATGATCCGTCCGCAGCAGAAGCGCCGCCGCGAGGCCGAATCGATGCAGTCCAACCTCTCCGTGGGCGACGAGGTGGTCACCATCGGCGGGCTCTACGGCACGGTCACCGGTGTCGAGGACGACAGCGTCCTGCTGGAGGTCGCTCCCGGAGTGCAGACCCGCTACGCCCGGCCGGCGATCGCCCGGGTGGTCACCCCGGCGGAGCGCCCGGTCGAGTCGCCCGTCGAGGAGTCCGACTCCGTCAAGGACTGACGCCGCGTCCCAACCGGGTCGCCGGTCCCCCGGCGGTTCGGGCGGGAGGGTGCCCACGCGCGTCCCCGGGTGGGTGCCATCCGCTAATTGCGCATTGAGACAATTGGATAGAAGGCCGACGCCGGGCGCCGGCGCGCCGACTCGTACCCGGTCCACGCGTCCGCGTCGACCCCCGGAGGCGGCGGCGCCAGCCTGAGCGCCGTCGGAAGGCAGACCGTCGGCCGGGGGATTCCGGCCGACCCGCCGCCGCGCCCGCGGCGGCGTGACCACAGGGAGACAGGACAGCCGTGGCACCACCTCAGGGACAGATGCGCCCGGGACGGCAGTTGGCCGTGCTCGGGGCCATCTTCGTCGTCCTCTATCTTTTGGTGTTCTTCTCGGGCGGCGCCAGCGGTGGCTGGAAGGACCGGCTCGAACCCCGCCTCGGTCTTGACCTGGTCGGCGGCACGCGGCTCACGCTGGAGGCCACAAACACCCTCGACGGCCGCGCCCCCACGGCGGAGAACCTGGAGCGGGCCCGCCAGATCATCGAGAGCCGGGTCAACGCGTACGGCGTGGCCGAGGCCGAGGTGGTCACCGAGGGCGACCGCAACATCGTCGTCTCCCTGCCCGGCGAGAACCGCGAGCTCAACGAGGTCGGCAGCGCCGCCGAGCTGCGGTTCCGGAAGGTCCTGAAGATCGCCGACGGCAGCGGGTCCATCCCCTCGCCGGCACCGAGCGAAAGCCCCTCGGCGACCCCGTCCGGCTCCGCGAGCCCCGAGGCCACCCCGTCCGGCTCCGCGAGCCCCACCCCGGACGCCGAAGCCTCCTCGTCGCCCGACGCTGGCGGTCAGGGTGGCGGCGCACCGACTCCGACGCCGTCGGCGACCCCGTCGCCCACCCCGTCGGCCACGCCGGACGAAGAGGTGACGCAGAGCATCGAGGAGCAGCGCCGCGCCGTCGAGCAGAAGGTCGGCGCCGAGGCGTGGGCCGCGGCGAGCGGCCTGCAGGCGCCGGCCGATCTCAGCGCCGACCCGTCGCTGGCCGACAAGCTCAAGCCGTTCGGTGAGCTGAGCGGCCGCGAGGTCGCGGTGCTGCCGGCGCAGATGCAGTTCAACGTGCCGACGATCAGCTGCGCCCAGCTCGACGACCGGCCCCCGGCGTCCATCTCCGACCCGGAGCAGCAGGTCGTCGCCTGCGAGGGCGGGTACGCCAAGAACCTGCTGGACGTGGCGAAGGTGCTCGGCACCGACGTCTCCGACGCCAACGCGGTGCGCGACCAGACCAGCCAGTGGGTGGTCAGCCTGAACTTCACCGGCTCCGGCCAGGACAAGTGGACCGCGTTGACCCGCGAGGCGTTCAACAACGAGGGCCAGGCGTGCGACGCGTCCGCGCTCGGTGACGAGGGCAAGTGCCGGGTCGCCGTGGTGCTGGACAACCAGATCATCTCGTCGCCGCAGATCCAGGGTGTGCTCACCGGCAACTCCCAGATCACCGGCAACTTCAGCAACGCCGAGGCCAGCGAGCTGGCCGGCTACCTCAGCTACGGTGCCCTGCCGGTCACCTTCGAGGCGCAGGAGCAGCAGAACGTCACCGCCACCCTGGGCGCCAGCCACCTGCGGGCCGGTCTGCTCGCGGCCGGCATCGGCATGCTGCTGGTCATCATCTACTCGTTCTTCTACTACCGCCTGCTCGGCTCGGTGATCTTCCTGAGCCTGATCCTCTCGGCGCTGCTGCTCTTCGGCGCCCTGGTGGTGCTCGGCCGGCAGATCGGCTTCACGCTCACCCTCGCCGGCATCGCCGGCATCATTGTCTCGCTCGGTGTGGCGGCGGACTCGTTCGTCATCTACTTCGAACGCCTCAAGGACGAGATCCGGGAGGGGCGCAGCCCACGTAGCGCGGTACCTCGGGCCTGGGTCCGGGCCCGCCGGACGATCATCTCCGCCAACGCGATCACGATCATGTCGGCGGTGGTGCTCTACATCGTCTCGGTCGGCACGGTGAAGGGCTTCGCCTTCGCCCTCGGTCTGGCCACGGTGCTGGACCTGCTGGTGGTCTTCCTCTTCCGGCATCCGATCATGACGATGTTCGCCCGTACCAAGGCGTTCCTGTCCCCACGGGTCAGCGGCCTGGGCCGGGCACTGCCGGCCCGGTCGGAGCAGGCCCCGTCCCGCAACCAGCGTGTCAAGGAGGCCTGAGATGGCTGAGACTGGTCTGGCAGCCCGCCTCTACCGAGGTGAGGCCGGCCTCAACATCGTCGGCCGGCGCAAGATGTGGTTCACCGTCGCCGCCGTGCTGGTGCTGATCGCGCTCGGCAGCGTCATCTTCCGGGGCTTCAGCCTCGGCATCGAGTTCGCCGGCGGCAACTCGTTCCAGGTGCCGACCAGCGTCGGCACCCTGGAGCAGGTGGAGGACCGCGCGGGCGAGGTGCTGGCCACCGCGGGTGAGGGTGGCCGGGTGGTCACCACCCAGCAGGTCGGCGGTGGCGGTGACGAGTTCTACGAGCTGCGTACCACCGAGCTCGGCGCCGAGCAGGCCGAAGCGGTCCGGGCCCAGTTGGGTCAGGTGTTCAACATCGATCCGGCGGAGATCGCCAGTAACCGGGTCAGCGAGGCGTGGGGCAGCCAGGTGACCAACCGGGCCCTGCTCGGTCTGGTGATCTTCCTGGCGCTGGTGACCGTCTACCTGGTCCTGCGCTTCGAGTGGCAGATGGCGGTCGGGGCGATCTTCGCCCTGGTGATGAACCTGGTCCTCACCGCCGGCCTCTACTCGATCGTCGGATTCGAGGTCACCCCGTCGACGATCATCGGATTCCTCACCATTCTGGGCTTCGCCCTGTACGACGTGGTGGTGGTCTTCGACAAGGTGCAGGAGAACACCAGAGGCATCACCGCGAACAACAACCAGACGTACGGCGAGGCGGCCAACCTGGCCGTGAACCAGAGCCTGATGCGGTCGATCAACACCTCGGTGGTCGCCCTGCTCCCGGTCGGCGGCATCCTGTTCATCGGTGCCGGCCTGCTCGGCGCGGGCACCCTGAAGGACCTCGGCCTGGTGCTTTTCGTCGGTATGGCGATGGCCTTCCTCACCTCGATCACACTGGCCACCCCGCTGCTGGTGGTGCTGAAGAACCGCGACCCGCGGATCCAGGCGCACAACAAGCGGGTGCTGGCCCGGCGGTCCACGGTCAGCCGGGGCGAGACCCCGGCCAAGGCGGGTGGCCAGCCGCGCCCGGTCGAGCGGGACGAGGAGCCGGTCACCGCGGAGACCGGCGCGCTCGCCGGTGCCGCCGCGCCGAAGGTGGGCGCCCGGCCGGCGGGCAAGCGTTCCGGCGGTGCCCGGGGCGGGCGTCCCGGTGGCGGCAACCGTCCGGGCGGCGGAAAGCGACGCTGAGGACGCCCGGGGCGACCCGGTAGAAACAGGTACCGGCGGCGTCCTGCATGCTGTGCGAGCAGTGTGCGGGACGCCGCCGTCGTGTGGAAGGGAAGCGGAACTGTCGTGACGGAGACCCACAGCACCGGAGTACGCGGGGACAGCGGGCCGGAGGTGGCCCGGCTGGTGGCCAGCCGGGTGCTCGACGTGCCTGACTTTCCCAAGCCCGGCGTCATGTTCAAGGACCTGATGCCGTTGTTCGCCGACGGTGACGCCTTCCGGGACGTGATCGACGGGATCGTCGCGTACCACGGGCGGGAGTCCTTCGACGCCGTGGTCGGCATCGAGGCGCGCGGGTTCGTGGTCGCCGCCGCGATCGCGTACGCGACCGGAGTCGGGGTGGTGCCGGTGCGCAAGGCCGGCAAGTTGCCCCGGCCGGCGTACGCCGCCTCCTATGAGCTGGAGTACGGCGAGGCCACGCTCGAAGTGCACCAGGACGCCTTCACCGCCGGTCACCGGGTGCTGGTGGTCGACGACGTGCTCGCCACCGGCGGCACGGCGGCGGCCACGTTGGATCTGGTGGAGCGAGCGGGTGGCACGGTGGCGGGTTTCACCGTGCTGCTGGAGCTGTCCTTCCTCGGCGGGCGCGACCGACTGGCCCCGCGTCCCGTGCATGCCCTGTTGACCGTTTGAGGCGTCAACGGCCCCGGACGGGCCCGGCACGGTCCGTCCGGCGGAGCGGCACGGCACCCCGGGTGGGGGTAGCATTGCCCATTGCTGACCGGGCGGTTACCCGCCTGTGCGGCGCTAGACCAGACCGGCCGGCGCACGGTCGGTGTCGTCCCGGCGAGCGGTGAGGAGGCCGGTGTCCCACGAGGTCGTTCCTCCGGTGGAGGGCACGGTGCACCCGACAGGTGACGCGGAGGGCTCGCTGACCGACCGCAACGGCGCCGCGGCGGCGCCGGGTGGCGGGTCGGGCGCGGCGCAGCGGACCGGCGACCCGGCTCGTCCGGCCGCCGGCTCCGGGGACGGCGATTCCTCGGCGGCCGGTGGATTCGGCCTGTCCCACGCGCCCACCGGACGGCGGGTCCGGGCCCGGTTGGCCCGGTTCAACGCGCCATGGCAGTCCTCGCAGGTCAGCGAGGTGCTGGAGCCGCTGATCGCGTCGCACCGGGAGAATCACCCCAAGGCCGACGCGCGGCTGTTGCAGCGGGCCTTCGACACGGCGGCGCGCTGGCACTCCGGGCAGTACCGCAAGTCCGGCGACCCCTACATCACCCACCCGCTCGCGGTGGCGACCATCCTGGCGAACCTGGGCATGGACACCACCACCCTGGTCGCGGCGCTGCTGCACGACACCATCGAGGACACGGAGTACACCCTCGACCAGATGCGGTCCGACTTCGGTGGCGAGGTCGCCCTGCTGGTCGACGGGGTCACCAAGCTCGACAAGGTCAAGCTCGGTGACGCGGCCAAGGCCGAGACGATCCGCAAGATGGTCGTCGCCATGGCCAAGGACCCGCGCGTCCTGGTGATCAAGCTGGCCGACCGGCTGCACAACATGCGGACGCTTACCTTCCTGCCGCGCCCGAAGCAGGAGCAGAAGGCGAAGGAGACGCTGGAGATCCTCGCCCCCCTGGCCCACCGGCTCGGTATGAACACGATCAAGTGGGAGCTGGAGGACCTGGCGTTCGGGACGTTGTTCCCGAAGCGGTTCGAGGAGATCAACCGGCTGATCGGGGAGCACCAGCCGCAGCGGGAGGCGTTGCTGCGGCAGGTGACGCAGAAGGTGCAGACCGACCTGAAGGCCGCCAAGATCAAGGCGGAGACCACCGGCCGGCCGAAGCACCTCTACTCGATCTACCAGAAGATGATCGTGCGGGGGCGGGACTTCAACGACATCTACGACCTGGTGGGCGTACGCATCCTGGTCGACACGGTGCGGGACTGCTACGCGGCGCTGGGGGTGATCCACGCGAACTGGCAGCCGGTGCCGGGCCGGTTCAAGGACTACATCGCCATGCCCAAGTTCAACATGTACCAGTCGCTGCACACCACGGTGATCGGTCCCACCGGTAAGCCGGTGGAGATGCAGATCCGCACGTACGCGATGCACCGTACGGCGGAGTTCGGCATCGCGGCGCACTGGAAGTACAAGGAGCACAAGGGCACCCAGATCGTCGGCCCGCCCGCCCACATCGACGAGATGACCTGGCTGCGGCAGCTGCTGGACTGGCAACGGGAGGCCGCCGACCCGAGCGAGTTCCTGGACGCGTTGCGGTTCGACCTGTCCAGCCAGGAGGTGTACGTCTTCACCCCGAAGGGCGACGTGATCCCGTTGCCGACGGGGTCGACGCCTGTGGACTTCGCGTACGCGGTGCACACCGAGGTGGGGCACAAGTGCATCGGGGCGCGGGTCAACGGCAAGCTGGTGCCGCTGGAGTCGACCCTGTCCAACGGCGACGTGATCGAGATCTTCACCTCGAAGTCCGACACGGCCGGCCCGACTCAGGACTGGCTCGGCTTCGTCAAGAGCCCCCGGGCGCGGACGAAGATCCGGCAGTACTTCAACAAGGAGCGCCGCGAGGAGGCGATCGAGGAGGGCAAGGACGCGATCGTCAAGGCGATGCGCAAGCAGGGCATGCCGTTGCAGCGGATGCTCACCTCCGACAACCTGATGGCGATCGCCCGGGACCTGCACCTGGCCGACGTGGCGTCGCTGTACGCGGCCGTCGGCGACAGTCAGGTCTCCGCCCAGTCGGTGGTGCAGAAGTTGATGGCCTCCTACGGCGGGGAGGAGGGCGCGGCCGAGGACATCGCCGAGACCGCCGTGGCCACCCGCCCGCCGCGCAGCCGCGCCTCCAGCCACGACCCAGGTGTGGTCGTACGCGGGGTCAGCGACGTGTGGATCAAGCTGGCCCGCTGCTGCACCCCGGTCCCGCCGGACTCGGTCTTCGGTTTCGTGACCCGTTCCGGCGGGGTGAGCGTGCACCGCGACGACTGCGCCAACGCGGAGGACCTGCGCGCCCAGGGCGAGCGGGTGGTCGAGGTGAACTGGAAACTCACCTCCGCCTCGACGTTCCTGGTGGCGATCCAGGTGGAGGCGCTCGACCGGCACAAGCTGCTGGCGGACGTCACCCGGGTGCTCTCCGAGGAGCGGGTCAACATCCTCTCCGCCACCGTCACCACCACCCGCGACCGGGTGGCGGTGAGCCGGTTCAGCTTCGAGATGGCCGACCCGAAACACCTAGGGCACCTGCTGGCGGCGGTACGCAAGGTCGACGGCGTCTTCGACGCCTACCGCGTAACCTCCGGCGCCTAACCCACCCACCCTGACCCTGTTGATCAAGAAGTTTTGGTCTCGATCCGGCCGGATCGAGACCAAAACTTCTTGATCAACCAAGGCGGGAACCGGGCTGGGGGGAGTGAGCGAAGCGCCCGTCGGCGGGGCCGACGGGCGCTTCGGGTGGTTCGGGGGTCAGGCGTCGGTCATGGTGAGGTCGGTGATGACGACCTCCTTCTTGGGGTGACCGCCGCCGGCCTGCTGAGCGAACGCGCCGTCGTCACCGGCCGCCGCGACATCCTTCACGATGTCCATTCCGCCGGTAATGGTGCCGAGGACGGTGTAGTTCGGGTCCAGCGGCGAATCGCCGTACACGATGAAGAACTGGCTGCCGCTGCTGGACGGCTGGCCCGAGTTGGCCATCGCGATGACGCCCTCCGGGTACGGCGGCCGCTTGTCGGCCGGCAGGTTCTCCTCCGCCATGCGGTAGCTCGGACCGCCGGTGCCGTCGGTGTCCCGCCAGCCCTCGCCGGTGGCGCTCGGGTCGCCACACTGGAGCACCTTGATGCCCTCGGTCACCAGCCGGTGGCACTTGGTGTTGTCGAAGAAGTTCTGCTCGGCCAGGTGGGTGAAGCTGCCCGCCGTGCACGGCACCGCGGACCTGTCGATCCGGGCGGTGATCGGGCCGAGGTTCGTGGTGATCGTCATGGTCTGGACGCCGACCTTGCTCTGCTGGGTGTCCGGCAGCCCGACGTCCTTGACCTGCGGGGTGCGCTCGCCGTCGGGCATCTCGACCCAGTCGCACTGCACGGAGTTCGCGTCCTGGGCCGCGTTGTCGGTGCCGCTGTCGTCGCCGAGCACGTTGCTGGCGAGCCAGGCGGTGCCGGCGACCACCAGCAGCAGGACCACGCCGGCCCCGACGACCGCCTGCGTCTGGCGGCGCTTACGGGCCCGAGCGGCCCGCTCGGCCATCTCCTTCTCGAGCCGGGCGCGGGCCGCCGCGCGCTGCCGCTCTCTGGTGGACGTCACGCCTCGATCCTCCTGGACTGTATGTGGATGCCGCTGCGGTGGGGTTGGGGCCCGGCCGCCCGTGGTCAGCCGGCGCTGGCGCTGGCCTCGGGGTCGCCCGAGGCCGCCGGACTCGGTGTGCCGGAGGACTCCGGCGTGCCCGAGGGCGCGGGATCGGCGGACGACGCCGGATCCAGCACGGGCTCGCCGACGGTCAGGCTCTGGATGACCACGTCGTCATTCTCCGGCTTGACCTTCTCCCCGGCCCCATTGTCCACCGTCGGCAGGGCGCCGATCTTCTCGACGACGTCGAGGCCCTCGGTGACCCGGCCGATGATCGGAAACTTCGGCTCGACGGTGGTGAAATCCTTGAAGAAGATCAGGAACTGGCTGCCGTTGGCCCCGGGCGGGTTCGAGATCATCGCGACCGTGCCCTTGGGGTACGTCGGTGGATCGTCCGGGGACGGGCTCGGCTGCGGCGACGCCTCCGGCGCGGTCGGCACGTTCTCGTCGTAGAACGAGTAGGCCGGGCCGCCCAGACCGGTGCCGCTGGGATCGCCGCAGCGCACCGCGCCGTCGGCGGTGATCTCGTGGCACTTGGTGTTGTCGTAGAACGACTGGCTGGCCAGGTGGGTGATGCTGGCCGCGGCGCACGGGGCGCTGGCAAGATCCAGCTCGACGGAGATCGGCGCACCCTGGTTGGTGGTGATCGTCATCGGCCGGGTGCCGGTGACCGGCAGCCCGGTGGTCGGGGGCTCGCCGACATCCTTGAGGTTGGCGTTGCCCTCGGTGTTCTGCGGGGTCCAGAGGCAGACCTCGTCGGCCGCGGTGTCCTCGGTCGGCTCGCTGTCGAACGCGCCGAGGGCCCACGCCGAGCCGGCGACGACCAGCACGAGGATCAGGGCGGTGCCGACACCGGCCTGGATGCGTCGGCGACGCCTGGCGGCGGCGGCCCGGCGGGCCAGTTGCCGGTCGAGCTTGGCCCGCGCCAGTTTGCGCTGCCGGTCCCTGCTGGAAGCCACCCGTGCTCCCCTTTCCTCTACCCTGGTCGTCACCCGGTGGTCGTGTACCTGTCGGGCGGCAGGTGTGCCACGCCACACGCCCGCCAGAGTGTACGGGTACCGGCTGGGAAAGTGGTGTACGAGGTCGGTGCCCTTCTACATCGGGCTCCGTCAGTGCCTCACCCGGGGGGCCGGCGGGTCGGGCCGGTCGGCCGGCGACGCCGGTAGGCTGCCGGAGAGGACGACTCGACGGAAAGGGGAGCGGACGTGCTCGTGGTCGGCTTTCCCGCGGACGCCTTCGGCACCAACTGCTACGTGGTCGCCACCGGGCCGGGGGAACAGTGCGTGGTGGTCGATCCCGGTATCGGGGTGGTCGACCGGCTCGACGCGCTGCTCGCCGAGCATCGTCTGCACCCGGCCGCGGTGCTGCTCACCCACGGGCACCTCGACCACACCTTCTCCGTGGCGCCGGTCTGCGGGGCGCGCGGAATCACCGCGTACGTGCACCCGGACGACCGGGAGCTGCTGGCGGATCCGACGAAGGCGCTGTCGATGGAACTGACGCAGCTCTTCGGCGGGCGACTGCCGTACGCCGAGCCCGAGGACGTGGCCGAGTTGGCCGACGGTACGACGCTCGCCCTCGCCGGGCTGGAGATCACCGTCGACCATGCGCCCGGCCATACCGGCGGGTCGGTGCTCTTCCGGCTGCCCGGCGCCGGCTCGCCCTGGGAGGCGGAGCAACTCTGCCTCTCCGGTGACGTGCTCTTCGCCGGCTCGATCGGCCGCACCGACCTGCCGGGCGGCAGCATGCCGACGATGGTCACCAGCCTGCGGGACAAGATCCTCCCGTTGGCCGACGACACCGTCGTCCTGCCCGGGCACGGCCCCACGACCACCATCGGCCGCGAGCGCGCCACCAACCCGTACCTCGTCGAGGTGGCGGAGCTGGGCGGCGCGCGACCGGCACCCACCCGCGGCCTGTAACGGTCGCGTCGAGACCGCACCGCGCGGACCGCGCGGGATCGTCAGCAGACTCTGCCGCGCAGCGCGCGGCTGCCGAGGGAGTACGTCATGAGCAAGCCCACGCCCATCTCCGGTTTCCCGGAGTGGACGCCCGCCCAACGGATGATCGAGCAGTACGTGCTGGACCGGATCCGGTCGACCTTCGAGCTGTACGGCTTCGCGCCGCTGGAGACCCGGGCGGTCGAGCCGTTGGACCAGTTGCTGCGTAAGGGGGAGACCTCCAAGGAGGTCTACGTGATCCGACGGCTGCACGGTGAACCGGAGGGCCCGGCCGGTGACGACGCCCTCGGCCTGCACTTCGACCTGACCGTGCCGTTCGCGAGGTACGTGCTGGAGAACGCCGGCAAGCTGAACTTCCCGTTCCGCCGCTACCAGATCCAGAAGGTGTGGCGCGGTGAGCGCCCGCAGGAGGGGCGTTACCGGGAGTTCCTCCAGGCCGACATCGACATCGTCGACCGGGACACCCTCGCGGTGCACCACGAGGCGGAGATGCCGCTCGTCGTCGGCGACGCGCTGCGGTCGTTGCCGATCCCGCCGATCCGCATCCAGGTCAACAACCGCAAGATCTGTGAGGGCTTCTACCGGGGCATCGGTCTGACCGATCCGGAGGCGGCGCTGCGCGCGGTCGACAAGCTCGACAAGATCGGCCCGGTCGGTGTCACGGAGCTGCTGGCGACCACCGCCGGGGCGAGCGAGGCACAGGCCAAGGCGGTGCTGTCACTTGCCGAGATCTCCGCGCCGGACGCCTCCTTCGCTGACGCGGTGCGCGCGCTCGGGGTCAGTGATCCGCTGCTCGACGAGGGGGTCGAGGAGTTGGTCCGGGTGGTGGAGACCGCCGCCGCGCACGCGCCGGGTCTCTGCGTGGCGGACCTGCGTATCGCCCGGGGTCTGGACTACTACACCGGCACCGTCTACGAGACGCAGCTGATCGGGTACGAGCGGTTCGGGTCGATCTGCTCCGGCGGTCGGTACGACAACCTGGCCAGCGCGGGCAACGCCCGCTTCCCCGGGGTGGGCATCTCGATCGGCGTGACCCGCCTGCTCGGGCTGCTCTTCGGCGCGGGCGCGCTGTCCGTGTCGCGGGCGGTGCCGACGTGCGTGCTGGTCGCGGTCACCAACGAGGAGCTGCGGGCGACAAGCGACTCCGTCGCCGGGGCGTTGCGGTCCCGGGGGATCCCGGCCGAGGTGTCGCCGAGCGCGGCGAAGTTCGGCAAGCAGATCCGGTACGCCGAGCGGCGTGGCATCCCGTACGTCTGGTTCCCGGGTGCGGGCGGCAACCCCGACGAGGTCAAGGACATCCGTTCCGGCGAGCAGGTGGCCGCCGCGCCGGGGGAGTGGACGCCGCCTCGCGCGGATCTCAAGCCACTGGTGAGCTGAGCGCGGTGCTGCCGTAACCCTGAGATCGCTTTCCCGGTCCGGGGTGTCACACGGAGGTCGTACTGGCCGTGTGACACCCCGGTCTTCGTATGTGTCCTCCCTGTTACGGATTGCCGGTGGGTGAATTCGGGCATAGCCAGGTCTTGTTAACGATCTTAAATATGTGAATACTTTCCATCGCTTGGCCATTTCCCCAGGTGGTCGAGCTGCCCCCGTCCCTGTCGACGTGACAGGGCCTCATCCCCCATGTCGGGAGGCTGTTACATGCGACCCACGAGGTCAATGCTCCGCCGTGTCGTCACCGTAGCCGCGGCAGGAACCCTGGTCGCCGGCGTGTTGGCCGGCACCCCCGCCCAGGCGGCACCCGGGAGCGTCTCGCCCGACGCCGCCGCCGCGCTCGCCGACCGGCTCGGAGACCGCGCCGCCGGCACCTACGCCGACGCCAGCGGCAAGATGGTCGTCGCCGTCACCGACGTCGCCGCCGCCCGCCAGGCGGCCGCCGCCGGCGCCAAGGTCAAGGTCGTCAAGCGCGGTGCCGCGGAGCTGAACCGCGCCACCGCCGTGCTGGAGCGTTCCGTCAACATCCCCGGCACCGCCTGGTGGACCGACCCGGTCACCAACCAGGTCGTCATCTCCGTCGACACCACCGTCACCGGCGCCAAGCTGGAGCAGGTGAAGGCCGCCGCCGCGCGCACCAACGGCGCGGTGCGCATCGAGGCCGGGGCCGCCCCGCTGAGCACCCTGATCTCCGGCGGCCAGGCCATCTACGCCGGCGGTGGCGGGCGCTGCTCGCTCGGCTTCAACGTGCGCAGCGGCAGCACCTACTACTTCCTCACCGCCGGGCACTGCACGAACATCTCGTCGAGCTGGTACAGCAACTCGGGCCAGACCTCGCTGCTGGGTACCCGTGCGGGCACCAGCTTCCCGGGCAACGACTACGGCATCGTCCGGCACAACAACTCGGGCAACGCGGCCGGCAACGTCTACCTCTACAACGGCAGCTACCGGGACATCACCGGCGCCGGCAACGCGTACGTCGGTCAGTCGGCGCAGCGCTCCGGCAGCACCACCGGCCTGCGCAGCGGTTCGGTGACCGCGCTCAACGCCACGGTCAACTACGCCGAGGGGCGGGTCAGCGGTCTGATCCGGACCAACATCTGCGCCGAGCCCGGCGACAGCGGCGGCTCTCTGTTCAGCGGCAGCACCGCGCTCGGCCTGACCTCCGGCGGCAGCGGCAACTGCCGTACCGGCGGCACCACCTTCTTCCAGCCGGTCACCGAGGCGCTGAGCCGCTACGGCGTCAGCGTCTTCTGACCAGCCCACCGGGAGAATCTCCTCCGCCAGCGGGCCGCCGGATTCCTCCTCCGGCGGCCCGCACCGCTGTTCCGGATCAGGTTTCATCAACTACGGTCGACCGATGGTCGTACGACTCCTGGCGCAGTTACGCGCGCCGATCTTCGTGGGCGGGCAGGTGTCGGCCTGGGTGCTGCTCGCCGTGGACGCGCGTCGTGAATGGAACGCGTCCTGGTTCGTCGGGCTGCTCCTGGTGCTCGGTGTGCTCGCCGCGATACCCGCGGCGGTTGTCGACCAGCCGGAATTCCGGGTGGTCGCCCTGGTCACCCAGACCATCGGCGCCGGCGTCGTCGCGCTGGCCCTGTACGACACGGCGGACAAGCGGGCGCTGTGGGCGTACGTCCTGGCCGCTCTCGGCGCGGTGGCCCTGCCGTCGAGCCGGCCGGCCCTCGGGGCCTTTCCGGCGAGCAGGTCGGCGCTCGGTCGGGCCACCGTGATCGGCGTGGGGGCGACTCTTCTGCTCACCATCGGCGCATCGGCGCCGGCCATGGCCTGGGGCGGTACCCAGCCCGAGGTGATGGTGTGCGTGCGGCCGGACGCATCCGTCGACGAGCTGACCCGCGACAGCCGCCGCTTCGATCCCGATCACGTCATCGCCGGCTTCGGGTTCGACGGGCCGCACAGCTCGTGCCTGGAGGTGCTGTTCGATCCCGGCGCCACCGCGGGCGACGCCGACGACGTGGCGCGCCGCTACTCCGTGGACCCGAGGGTCGTGTCGGTGAGCCGGACGCGCTGACGGAGCGTCCGTCCGTCACCGCAGGTGTCGACAAGGGTGCTGGTCCGCGTACCCGGGGAACGTCGACGGGCGGGTGCTGACAGAATGCCGGGGAGCAGACGTAGGGCAAGACGAGGGAGACGCACGTCGTGATCCGTACCCATGACGCCGGCAGCCTGCGCGCGACGGACGCCGGCACCACGGTGACGCTCGCCGGGTGGGTGGCCCGCCGGCGCGACCACGGCGGTGTCATCTTCGTCGACCTGCGCGACGGCTCGGGCGTGGTGCAGGTGGTCCTCCGGGAGGAGGACGCGCACGCGCTGCGCAACGAGTACTGCGTCAAGGTCGTCGGTGAGGTCACCCGGCGGCCCGAGGGTAACGAGAACCCGGAGCTGCCCACCGGCGAGATCGAGGTGACGGCGGCCGAGCTGGAGGTGCTCTCCGAGGCCGCGCCGCTGCCGCTGCCGGTGGACGACCAGGTGGTGGCCGGGGACGACGTCCGGCTCAAGTACCGCTACCTCGACCTGCGGCGCGGCGGACCGGCGCGCGCCATGCGGCTGCGGTCACGCGCCAACCAGCTGGCTCGTACGGTGCTGCACGAGCGGGACTTCCTGGAGATCGAGACGCCCACGCTGACCCGGTCCACGCCGGAGGGCGCCCGCGACTTCCTGGTGCCGGTGCGCCTTCAGCCGGGCAGCTGGTACGCGCTGCCGCAGTCGCCGCAGCTGTTCAAGCAGTTGCTGATGGTCGGCGGGATGGAGCGTTACTACCAGATCGCCCGTTGCTACCGCGACGAGGACTTCCGGGCCGACCGGCAGCCGGAGTTCACCCAGCTGGACATCGAGATGTCGTTCGTCACCGAGGACGATGTGATCGACCTCGGTGAGGCGATCGTCGCCGCGCTCTGGTCGGAGCTGGCCGACCACGAGATCCCCCGGCCCATCCCACGGATCACCTGGCACGACGCGATGGCCCGGTACGGCTCGGACAAGCCGGACCTGCGCTACGGCGTCGAGCTGACCGAACTGACCGACTACCTGCGGGGTACCGCGTTCCGGGTGTTCGCCGGGGCGATCGACGCGGGTGGCTACGTGGGCGCGGTGGTCATGCCCGGTGGCGCGTCCCAGACCCGCAAGGAGCTGGACGGCTGGCAGGACTGGGCCAAGGCGCGGGGCGCCAAGGGCCTGGCCTACGTGGTGCTCGACGCCGAGACCGGCGAGGCACGCGGGCCGGTGGCGAAGAACCTGTCGGCGGAGCACCTGGCCGGGCTGGCGGACGCGGTCGGTGCCAAGCCGGGCGACGCGATCTTCTTCGCGGCCAGCCCGCAAACCCGGGAGGCGCAGGAGCTGCTCGGTGCGGCCCGCATCGAGATCGCCAAGCGGGCCGGCCTGGTCGACGAGAGCGCCTGGGCGTTCTGCTGGGTGGTCGACGCCCCCATGTTCGAGAAGACCGACGAGGGGGGATGGACTGCTGTGCACCACCCGTTCACCTCGCCGAACTCCGAGTGGGTCGACCGGTTCGAGGAGGCACCGGACCGGGCTCTGGCGTACGCGTACGACATCGTCTGCAACGGCAATGAGATCGGCGGCGGTTCGATCCGTATTCACCGCCGTGACGTGCAACAGCGGGTGTTCGACCTGCTCGGGATCACGCCCGAGGAGGCACAGGACAAGTTCGGCTTCCTGCTGGAGGCGTTCAGCTACGGCCCGCCGCCGCACGGCGGTATCGCGTTCGGCTGGGACCGGGTCTGCATGCTGCTCGCCGGGGCCGACTCGATCCGTGAGGTGATCGCCTTCCCGAAGACCCGGGGCGGCTTCGACCCGTTGACCGGCGCACCCACGCCGATCACCGCCCAGCAGCGCACCGAGGCCGGCATCGACGCCAAGCCCAAGCCCCAGCAGCCCCCGTCCCACCCCGGCACCGCCGGCCCCGCCGCCCCCGTATCCGACCCCACCTGACCCATCCCCACCCCGGTGCCGGGCCCCGTTGATCAAGAAGTTTGCGTCATGATCTGGGCGTCCTGGTGACGCAAACTTCTTGGTCAACAGGCGGGGAGAGGGCGGTGGCGCGGGTGCGGGTGTTGGTGGTGGGTGGGAGTGGGTTCCTGGGGCGGGAGGTGTGCGGCAGGGCGGTGGCGCGCGGGTGGTCGGTGGTGGGGACGTGTCACTCGGGTGAGGTCGGGGTGGCGGGTGTCGAGGTGCGTCGGCTGGACGTGACCGACCGGGCCGCGGTGGTCGACCTGGTCACGGCGGTGCGCCCGGACGCCGTGGTCGCCACTCCCTACCGGTACGGCGACTGGGCGGTCACCGCTGACGGGGCGGCGCACGTCGCGTACGCCGCCGCGCGGGCGGGTGCCCGCTTGGTGCACATCTCCAGCGACGCGTTGCACGCCGGGCGACCCGAGGCGTACGCCGACGACGATCCGCCGACGCCGATCTTTCCGTACGGGGCGGCGAAGGCGGCTGCGGAGACGGCGGTGCGGGTGATCGACCCGGAAGCCGTGCTGGTGCGCACCTCGCTGATCCTCGGCGAGGGCAGCAAGCAGATCCAGCTCTGCCGGGACGCCCTGGCCGGTCGGGCGACCCTGTTCACCGATGAGCTGCGCTGCCCGATCGACGTCGGCGACCTCGCCGCCGCCGTGCTGGAACTGGTGGGCACCGACGTCGCCGGCCCGCTGAACGTGGCGGGCCCGGACGCGGTGAGCCGGGCGGAACTGGGCCTGCTGGTGGCCCGCCGGGAGGGCATCGACCCGGCCGGCCTGAAGACCACCACCGGTGCCGGCGTGGCGCGGCCCACCGAGGTGCGCCTCGACTCCTTCCGCGCCGCCAGTCTGCTCCGTACCCGACTGCGCGGTGTCTCGGAGCTTTTCGCCGCTTCCACCGGCCGTTGAGTACACCGGTGACGGCCGCCTGAAGCGCAGCTGGGCGCAGACGGCACCGCTCATCGGCCGCCACCCACCATGCACCGACGGCAGCTGTGCACAACTATTGTGCATAATAGTTGTGCACAGATATTGTGCATCCATGACCGAGGGAGAGCGTCGACCACCGCCGCGACAGGTCCGCATCGATCACCGACAGGTCCGGGTGCTGGCGCATCCACTGCGGGCCCGGCTGCTCGGCGCGCTGCGGGTCAAGGGACCGGCCACCGCGACCACCCTCGCCGGACTGCTCGACAGCAACACCGGCGCGACCAGCTATCACCTGCGCCAGTTGGCCGAGGTCGGCCTGGTCGTCGAGGAGCCTGACCGGGGCACCGGGCGACAGCGCTGGTGGCGGGCCGCCCATGACGTGACCAACTGGGAGAACACCGACTTCGACAACGACCCCGATGCCCGGGCCGCGATGGAGTGGATCCAGGCCGAGCAGGTCCGCCTCTTCGTCGAGCACACCGAGCGATGGTTCGCCGTCCGCGACGAGTGGTCACCCGAATGGCGGGACGCCTTCGGTATGAGCGATGCCTTCCTGACCATTCCGGCGGCCCGGCTGACCGAGTTGCAGCAGGAGCTGTGGCGCATCCTGGAGCGCTACCGGGCCGGGGCCGATCCGGATGAGCCCGGTGCCGAGCAGGTGCAGATCTTCCTCGCCTCCTTCCCGCTGCTGCTCGGGAGGAAGCCGTGAGCGAGCTGTCCGTACGCCAGATCCGGCGTCGTTTCCTGGTTCTGCACGGTCTGCGCTGGCTACCGACCGGCCTGCTGATCCCGGTGGTGATCCTGCTGATGCAGGAGCGGGGCCTGACCCTGACCCAGATCGGTCTGGCCGCCGCCGCCCAGGGGGTGGTGGTGCTCGCCCTGGAGTTGCCGACCGGTGGGTTCGCCGACGCGTTGGGCCGCAAGCCGGTGCTGGTGGCGGCCGGTTCGGTTAGCCTCGTCTCACTGGGTCTGCTGGTGGTGGCGGACTCGTTCGCCCTGCTGGCCATCGTCTGGGCGTTGCAGGGCGTGTTCCGTGCCCTGGACAGTGGCCCGCTGGAGTCCTGGTACGTGGACAGCACCCTGGCCGTCGACCCGGATGCCGCGTACGAGAAGGGTCTCGGTCACGGTGGCACCGTGCTCGGCCTGAGCATCGCGGCCGGTGCGCTGCTCAGCGGCGGTCTGGTCGCGCTCGGTCCGCTGGGTCCGGTCAGTGCCCTGACCACGCCGGTGCTGGCCGCCCTCGGTCTGCAGGGGGTTTCGCTGCTGGCGTTGCTGACCCTGCTGGTGGAACGGCGACCGGCGAGCGGGCCCGGTGCGGTGCGGGCCTCGGTCCGGGCCGCACCCCGCATGGTCGGCGAGGCGTTCGGCCTGCTGCGCCGGTCCCGGGTGCTGCTCGCCCTGGTCGCGGTGGAGCTGTTCTGGGGCTTCGGGATGGTCACCTTCGAGAGCCTGCTGCCGATCCGGCTGGCCGAGGTGATCGGCGACGCCGACCGGGCAGCCGCCCTGCTCGGCCCGGCGAGCACCATCGCCTGGCTGGCCTCCGCGGCCGGCGCGGCTTTCACTCCGCTGCTCATCCGCCGGCTCGGTGCCGCACCCGGCGCCGCGCTGCTGCGGATCGTGCAGGGCGTCACCGTGGTCGCGATGGCCCTGCTCGCCGGACCGGTCGGCGTGCTGATCGCCTTCTTCGCCTGCCATGCCGTGCACGGCGCGTCGAACCCGCTGCACATGGGACTGCTGCACCGGCAGGTCGACGGCCCGTACCGGACCAGCGTGATCTCGGTGAATTCGATGGTGGCCATGCCGGCCGGTGCGTTCGGCGGCGTGCTGCTCGGCTTCATCGGCGACCGGGCCGGGGTGAGCACGGCGATGCTCGTCGGTGCGGTCGCGCTGGCGGTCGCCGCACCGCTGTACCTGCCCGCCTGGCGGGCGGGCCGGGTCGCCGGCCAACCCAGGCCGCCCGCCGACCAGGCAGAACCGATCGTCGACGAACCGGTCGCAGACCGGGCAGGAAGGATCGCCGACGGCCCCACCGACGATCAGACGAAGCGGACCGAGGTGAGCGGGAACGTGTCGGCGTAGCCGAGCCGCCGATAGAGCCGGATCGCCGTCACGTTGCTCGGGTAGACGCCCAGCGCCACCATGCCGTACCGGTCCAGCAGGACCCGGGTCATCCCGGCGGTGATCGCCGCACCGAGACCGCGCCCCCGGTGCCACGGCGCCACCGCCAGTCCGGCGAGGAAACCGACCTCGCCCCGGGTCCGGTCGGCGCCGCAGGCGACTAGCCGGTCACCGTCGCGGATGCCGTACCAGCCGCGCACCTGCGGACTGCCCGGACGGGCGGTGCTGGTCGGGAACGCCTCGTCGATAAGCGCCGTCAGGGCCGGGTGGTCCGCCTCGGTCAGTCGTACCACCCGCTCCTCGCCGGGTTGTGCCGGCGGCGCACCTGTCGTCCAGAGAAAATCCCAGTCCTCGTACCCGGCCACGGCCGGACCGAGCGGCGCCGGATCCGTACGGGGCAGGTGCAGCCACCTTCCGGCACCCAACCTGCCATCCGTGACCAGCGTGCTGACCAGGTCGATCGCCGTGTCAGACGGGCCGATCACGCCACCGATCGGCCCCTGCTCGACGGTGAGCAGCCAGCACACGGTCCCGGCGCGTCGCCAGCCCTGCGCCGGTTCGTGGATCGGCAGCGAGTGCCGCACGAAGGGATGGCGGCCCGTCGCGGCCAGGATGGCGCCCCGCCCATCGAGGACCTCGTCGGCGTTGATCATGTCGTCAGCGTAGGCGGCGGGTGGGGAGGAGTCGCGTGATCCACCGTGGAGATTGGCGAGCCGACCGATCGGGTACATCCCGCGCCGACCTACTGGAACCCCCACCGGAGGAACGTCATGCTCGCCATCGCTGCGGCCGTCGTCTTCGGCTTCGCCCTGTTGCTCGACCTGCTGGACACCAAACTCGGCGCACCGGACCTGTTCAACTGGAACACCCTGGTGCTGATCGGTCTGCTGCTGCTCTCGCTCTATCTGGCCGGCGTCGGCCGGGGGCCGGGTGGCGGCGGTGGTCGCTGGTACCGGGGTCGCCGCCCGGGCCGCGGCTGACCGGTAACGATCACCCCTGGCTCGGCCGACGGCGCGATTCCGGCGAAGTCGGCCGAGCCCGGTACTGTTCTCGTGATGGAGTCCGACGCCCTCTTCACCCTCGGTGAACCCGCCGCAGCACCCGGTGCGCAGGCGGGTTTCGGTGGTGTCGGCGGCTTCACCCCGGCCGGGCCGGACGCGCCGCTGCCGGTCCGGATGCGCCCGGCCGGTATCGATGAGCTGGTCGGCCAGGAACACCTGCTCACTCCCGGTGCGCCGCTACGCCAGCTGGTCACCGGCAGCGCACCGATGTCGGTCATCCTCTGGGGGCCGCCGGGCAGCGGCAAGACCACTATCGCCCACCTGGTCGCCACCGCGACGGACCGGCGGTTCGTCGCGATGTCCGCGCTGACCGCCGGGGTGAAGGACGTCCGTGCGGTGATCGACACGGCGCGGCGACAGCGGCGCTCGGGTGGCCCGCCGACGGTGCTCTTCATCGACGAGGTGCACCGGTTCAGCAAGACCCAGCAGGATTCGCTGCTCGCGGCGGTGGAGGACCGGACGGTCACTTTGCTGGCGGCCACCACCGAGAACCCGTATTTCTCGGTCATCTCCCCACTGCTCTCGCGGTGCGTGCTGCTCACCCTTCGGCCCCTCGACGACGCTGCGGTACGCGGGCTGCTGCGCCGCGCGCTGGTCGACCAGCGCGGCCTGGGCGGGGCGCTCACCCTCGCCGCCGAGGCGGAGGAGCACCTGATCCGGTTGGCCGGCGGGGACGTCCGCAAGGCGCTCACCGCGCTCGAGGCGGCGGCCGCCTCGACGACCGCGCTGGGCAAGGACCAGATCGACCTGGCCACCGCCGAACGCGCGGTGGACACCGCAGCCGTCCGCTACGACCGGGCGGGGGACGCCCACTACGACGTGACAAGCGCCTTCATCAAGAGCATGCGCGGTTCCGACGTGGACGCGGCGCTGCACTGGCTGGCCCGGATGCTGGTCGCCGGGGAGGATGCCAGGTTCATCGCGCGGCGGTTGGTGATCTTCGCCAGCGAGGACGTCGGCATGGCCGACCCGGCGGCGCTCGGTGTGGCGACCGCCGCGGCCCACGCGGTGGAGTACGTCGGCCTGCCCGAGGCGCAGCTCAATCTCGCTCAGGCCGTCATCCACCTGGCCACCGCACCGAAGTCGAACTCGGCGACCACCGCGATCGGGGCGGCGATCGCCGACGTGCGCTCCGGCCGGGGCGGGCCGGTGCCCCGGGGCCTGCGCGACGCCCACTACTCCGGTGCCCGGGGGCTCGGGCACGGCATCGGCTACCGCTATCCGCATGACGACCAGCGGGGCGTGGTCACCCAGCAGTACGTGCCCGACGACCTGGTCGGCACCGACTACTACCGACCGAGTCAGCACGGCGCGGAGCGATCGGTGGCCGGCCGGCTGCCGTTGCTACGCCGGATCGTCCGCGGGCTGTCCACTCCTGCCCGCACGGATGAGCCGGCAAAGGGCGGTCGGCCGGCCCGGCCGACGTCGTCCGGGGGGGACGATGACGACGGTCGTACGGCCACGGCAGCCCAGGTGGCCGAAGAGGTCGGCGCGAGCGCCGACGGGAGGGGTCAACAGTGAAATCGTCGGACCGACCGGACGAGAGCCCGGACGCGCGGCGCGGCAAGGGTCGTCGCTGGGGTCGGGGCAAGTCCGAGGCCGCCGCCCCGGAGGAAACGGGGAGCGGCGAGGATTTCGGCTGGATCGACGACCTGCGTTCGGCCAAGCAGCAGCGCACCGAGCTGGGCCCCGACGGCGCCGCCGTCGATCCGTCCGCCGCTGCACGCAGCGGTCCCGAGCGATCCGGTCCGCAGCCAGCCATGCGGCCCGGCCCCACGCCGGTCAACCACCCGGGGCCGGACGCTCCGGTAGCGCCGCCACCCGGCCGCGGCCCGGCCGAACCACCACGAGCGCGTCCGGTCGACGGCCCCTGGCCGGGTAATCCGGCTGCCCGGCCGCCTGCCGGCCCGCCCGGCGGACGGCTCCCGGCCCCCCCGCCGTTCGCCGCTGCACCGCCGCCCGCCGCCCGTCACGAGCCCGACCCGCCGAACACCCCGCCGGCCGGTTGGCCGCAGCAGCCGCCAGCCGCCGGGCCGCCCGCCCGGCGGCCACATTCCGGTGAGCCGGTTCCGGGCGACGGCCCCAGGCCGGTTCCCGAGGCCGGCCCGGTCTCCGGCGCACCGACCGTCCCGGGCTGGCCGCCCGCGGGCCCGGTGTCGGGTGCGCCGGCGAGCCCGGTGTCGGGTCCGCCCGGGCAGCGGCGCCTGCCCGGCGTCCGGCCGAACGCCGCGCCGGCCGGCCCGCGCCGCCTGCCGTCGACCGAACCTCTCCCGGCATCGCCGGACACCGCCCACGGCCCGGCGGCGCCGGGCATGACGCCCGCCGTCGGTCGGCCGGGCGGCGCGCCGGCGGGCGGTCGGCGAGCTGGCCGCCGCCGGGCCGCCGAGCCGGAGGAGGACCGGCCAGTGGTGCCGCTGTCCGGCAACGCGCCACCGATCCCCGGTGCGCCGTCCGGCCGTCCGGCCGCTGGGCCCGCGCAGCCCGCACCCGTTCGTCGCGAGGAGTCCGGCGCACCGATCGGCGCCGACCGGGACCGCCGGACCGCACCCGGCGCGGTCGGGCCCGAGGGCGCCGCCGACGCGGCGTCGGGCCGTCGGAGGCCACCCGAACCGCAGCCGCCGTTCGATAGCCGACCTGCTGACGGGCTACCCGAGCCACCGCGGGCACGCCGCGCGGCCGACGAGGAGGACACACCGACCCGGGGCCGGCGCGCGGCGGCCGAGGAGCCGTCCGGACGGCACGTAGCGGGTGCCGCTGCCGAGACGCCAGCCGGCGGTGGGCGGCCGGCCGAGGGCCGCTCCAGTCGGCCGGAGCGGCCGTCCGACTGGCTCCGGCAGGCCGGTCGACCGCACCACACCGACCCGGCGTTGCCCACGATCAGCAAGCGACCCACCGCACCGTCCGGCCGCGTGGTCGGCACGCCGTCCGGCGGTACGCCGACGATCGGCGACCGCCGTGGCACGGAAGCCGGCGGCCCGCCCCGTCGGCCGAACGCGGGCACCGCACCGGCCGATGGACGCGGGGTCGAGCCGGGTCCGGAACGTCCGGGTGCCGGGCCCGCCCGCCGCGCCGACGGGCCACCGGCTGGACCGGGCCGTCCCATTCCGCCGACCGGCCCTGCCCCGGGCCCGGGCGGACCTGAGCCAACCGGTCGGGCCGGCGCCCTGCCCCGGATCGGTCCCACCGGCCCGGCCGCCCGGCCCGACGGCCCGCCCCGTGGTGCGGCGCGTCCCGAGGGCCCGCCCGGAACTCCGCCCCGCGGCGCGGCGCGCCCGGACGGCCCACCCGTCGGCCCGCCGCCTGGCGTCGCGCGGCCCGGTGGTGCGCCGGGGGTTCCGCCGCGTGGTGCGGCGCGTCCGGACGGCCCACCCGTCGGCCCGCCGCCTGGCGTCGCGCGGCCCGGTGGTGCGCCGGGGGTTCCGCCGCGTGGTGCGGCCCGGCCTGACGGTCCGCCGGTGGGACCGGCGCGTGGTGCGGCCCGCCCCGACGGCCCGGCCGGTCGCCCGGGTGGCCCGCCGTCCGGCCCCGCCCGCGGCCCGCACCGGCCCGATGCTGGCCCGCACCGGCCCGATGCCGGCTCCGCCGGCGGTGGCCCGGCTGACCCCGTCCGAGGTGCCGGCACCGGTCCGATCGGTCCGCCGGTCACGGCTCGAGCCGGCGCCCCGGTTCGACCGGAGGACCGGCTCGCCGGCCGGGCCACGCCACCGCACCGGCATCCGGCGCGTCCCGAACCCTCCGGGCCTCCGCCGGTGCCTCCCGGGCGCGGCGGTGAGGCTCCGGCGGTGGCCCGCGCCGCGGCTGCCGTGGCACCGGCTGATCCGGCCGGGCATCCCGGGGCGGAGCCGATGGCCCGACGTGCCGAGGTGCCGCCGGCCGCCGACGTCGACCGGCCCGAGGGCGACCAGACCGGCGACGGTGGTGAGTCGCGCCGCCAGCCGCCAGGTTCCCCGCGGCTGCGCGCCGCCGTGCTGGTGCTGGCCAGTGTCCTCCTGCTCGGCGTTCTCCCCGCGTTCTTCGGGGTGCAGACGATGAACCGGGATCCGGTCTTCGCCTCGCTTGACGAACTGGAGGTGCCGTCCTGGGCCTCGGTCGAACCGGTCGATGACGTCAGCGGCAGCCAGTGGTGCCTGCTCGACTGCCGGTTGCGGGAACGGACCGCCACCTCCGACCGGTCGCCGGACGAGACGGCCCAGGCGTACGAGGCCGCGCTGACCCGCGACGGTTGGCAGCGGTGGACGCCCAACTACTGCCCGGAGCAGGAGGAGAAGGGCAGCTACACCTGCTGGCGGCGGGACGAGCTCACCCTCGACCTCTGGGTACGGGAACGGACCTGCGTGCCGCCACCCGTGGACGGCGAGCCCGCGGTGGTGCCGGCTCCCGACCCGTCCACCGCGGCGCAGGAGTGCCCCGGATCGTTGGTGTCGGTGAAGGTGCGCAACGCGATCGACGACGAGCGGACGCGGCCACAGCCGAGCACCGATCCCTCGCTGACCGGTGAGGATCCCTTCCCGACACTTACCGACGACCCGTTGAGCGACCTGACGCCGTCACCACCGTCCTGAGCCGATCGTCATCACGGACGGTAGGGTCAGGTGCTGGTGGTGACCGGCGGTCGGCCGGGCACTCGACGTTGACGTGGGCGAGACGGTCGTGCGGCTCGGGGCGCTGCGCCCCGACCGCACAGTTTGAGGAGGACTGGCGTGGGCTTTTTGGAGGTCGCGGCGCTGATCGCGGCGATCGCGTTCGCGATGCTGGTGCTGATCCTGACGCTGCCCATCCTGCGTCTGCGACACACCGTGGACGCCACCACCCGCATGATCAACGACCTCAACGACCGGACGGGGCCCCTGCTCGGTGACGTCAACACCACGGTACGCAACGTCAACGTGACGTTGGAGCAGGTCCAGACCTCGATCGACGGGGTCAACCTCCAACTGGCCAAGGTCGACACGATGACCGGTCACGCGCAGAACATCAGCGCCAACGTCGCCAACCTGGTCACCGTGGTCTCCGCCGCCGCGGCCAACCCGCTGGTCAAGGTGGCCGCGTTCGGGTACGGCGTGCGCAAGGCCGCCGCCACCCGCCGGCACGCCGAGACCGAGCGCGAGGTGCGGGACACCATCAAGGCTCAGCGGCGCGCCGCCCGGCGCGGGAACCGCTGACCCCGAAGGCACCCGGGAGGTACGAGCATGAGGCGTCTTTTCTGGCTGGGCATCGGGCTGGCCGTCGGCGTGGTGGTGGTGCGCAAGGCGACCCGCGCCGCGCACGCGTACACCCCGGCCGGCATCGCCGACAACCTGTCGCAATCCGCTGGCGGCCTTGTCGAGGAACTGCGTAGCTTCGTGGCGGACGTACGCGCCGGGATGGCCGAGCGGGAGCACGAGATCCACGAGGCGTTCGCCCAGGGCGAGGCGTTCGACGACCAGTTCGCCGAGTTGCGGGAGGACCCGCGTGTCGGCGACCGAGAGATCTTTCCGGAGGAACACCAGCGATGAAGACGGCGGAGATCAAGCGGCGGTATCTCGCCCACTTCGAGGCGAACGGTCACACCGTGGTGCCGTCCGCTCCGCTGCCCGCCATCAGCGACCCGAACCTGCTGTTCGTCAACGCCGGCATGGTGCAGTTCGTCCCCTACTTCCTGGGTCAGCAGACACCGCCGTACCGGCGCGCGGTCAGCGTCCAGAAGTGCATCCGTACGCCGGACATCGACGAGGTCGGCAAGACCAGCCGGCACGGGACGTTCTTCCAGATGAACGGGAACTTCTCCTTCGGCGACTACTTCAAGGACGGGGCGATCCCGCTCGCCTGGGAGCTGGCCACGAAGTCGGTCGAGGCCGGTGGGTTCGGGCTGGATCCGGAGCGGATCTGGGCGACGGTCTACCTCGACGACGACGAGGCGTACGACATCTGGCGTCGTACCGGGGTGCCCGACGAGCGCATCGTGCGCCGGGGCAAGAAGGACAACTTCTGGTCCATGGGCATCCCCGGCCCGTGCGGCCCGTGCTCGGAGCTGTACTACGACCGGGGCCCGGCCTACGGCGCGGAGGGCGGCCCGGAGGTCGACGAGGACCGGTACCTGGAGTTCTGGAACCTCGTGTTCATGCAGTTCGAGCGGGGTCCGGGCACCGACAAGGAGAACTTCCCGATCCTTGGTGAGCTGCCGGCGAAGAACATCGACACCGGCATGGGCCTGGAGCGGATGGCGTCGATCCTGCAGGGTGTCGACAACCTCTACGAGATCGACGAGGTTCGGCCGATCCTGGACCGTGCGGCCGAACTGACCGGCAAGCGGTACGGCGCGCACTCGGGCCACGCCGCCAACCAGTCACACCCGGACGACGTGCGGCTGCGGGTGATCGCCGACCACGTGCGTACCGCGTTGATGCTCATCGGTGACGGGGTGACCCCGTCCAACGAGGGTCGCGGGTACGTGCTGCGGCGGATCATGCGTCGGGCGATCCGGTCGGTGCGGCTGCTCGGCTGGCAGGAGCGGGCGCTGCCGGAGCTGCTGCCGGTGGCGCGGGACTGCATGGCGCCGTCCTACCCGGAGCTGGCGGCGGACTTCGACCGGATCTCGGCGTACGCGTACGCCGAGGAGGATGCGTTCCTGGCCACGTTGCGGGCCGGTACGACGATCCTGGACACCGCGATCACGCAGACCCGCAGTTCCGGGGGCGGCGCGCTGTCGGGGGAGCAGGCGTTCCAGCTGCACGACACGTACGGCTTCCCGATCGACCTGACCCTGGAGATCGCCGCTGAGCAGGGGCTCACCGTCGACCAGGAGGGCTTCCGCCGGCTGATGGCCGACCAGCGGGCCCGCGCGAAGGCCGACGCACAGGCGCGTAAGACCGGGCACACCGACCTGTCGGCGTACCGGTCGGTGCTCGACGCCGGCGGCCCGGTGACCTTCACCGGCTACACCGAGACGGCCCGCGAGTCGACGGTCCGCGCGGTGCTCGGCACCGACGGCGCGCGCGCGGCGGCCGTCGAGGGCGACACCATCGAGCTGGTGCTCGACACCACCCCGTTCTACGCCGAGGGCGGTGGCCAGCAGCCCGACCTGGGCATGATCACGGTGGGCGGCGGCCAGGTCGAGGTCCTCGACGTGCAGCAGCCGGTGCCGGGGCTGATCGTGCACCGGGCCCGGGTGCTGCGCGGTGAGGTGCGCGCGGGGGAGACCGGCTACGCGGAGATCGACACCAGCCGGCGGCGGGCGATCTCCCGGTCGCACACCGCCACCCACCTGGTGCACCAGACGATGCGTAACTTCCTCGGCGAGTCCGCCACCCAGGCCGGCTCGTTGAACGCGCCCGGCCGGCTGCGCTTCGACTTCAACACCGCCACCGGGGTGGCGCCCAGCGTGCTGCGGGACGTGGAGCAGCAGGTCAACGAGGTGCTGCTGGCCGACCTGGAGGTGCACGCGTTCATCACCTCACTGGACGAGGCGCGGCGCATCGGTGCCATGGCGCTCTTCGGCGAGAAGTACGGCGAGCATGTCCGGGTGGTCGAGGTCGGTGACTACGCCCGCGAACTCTGTGGCGGCACCCACGTGGCCCGCTCCGGTCAGCTCGGTCTGGTCAAGATCCTTTCCGAGTCGTCAATCGGTTCCGGCGTACGCCGGGTCGAGGCGCTGGTCGGGATGGACGCGTTCAACTTCCTGGCCCGCGAGCACCTGCTGGTGTCGCGCCTCGCCGAGCTGTACCGCGTCCCCTCCGAGCAGGTCGCCGACCGGGTCGAGCAGACGGTCACCCAGCTGCGCGACGCGGAGAAGGAGCTGGAGAAGCTACGCGCGCAGCTGGTGCTCGGTGGCGCGGCGGCCCTCGCTGCCCAGGCCAAGGACGTGCACGGGGTCGCCTACGTGGGCACCGAGGCGCCCGAGGGGGCGGCCGGCAACGACGTGCGTACCCTCGCCCAGGAGATCCGGGGGCGGATCGACGCGTCCCGGCCCGGGGTGGTCGCGGTGGCCGCCCGAGCCAACGGCAAGGCGTCGCTGGTGGTGGCGGTGAACCCGGCCGCCCGCAGCCGGGGCATCGCCGCGAACGAGCTGGTCAAGGCGGCGTTCTCCGGTCGTGGCGGCGGCAGCCCCGAGCTGGCCCAGGGCGGCGGGCTGCCCGAGTCGGAGGTGCCTCGACTGTTGCTCACGGTCGAGCGGGCGCTCGCCGACGCGTGAGTCGTCAGCGCAGCGGATCAGGGCGGACCGGCGCGGTCCGCCCTGACGCGTTTGTCGGGGGAGGTGACGCGGCGTGAGCGACTCGCCCCGTGGGGTACGGCTCGGCGTGGACGTCGGGCAGGTCCGGATCGGGGTCTCCCGGTCCGATCCGCACGGGGTTCTGGCCACCCCGCTGCTCACCCTCGCGCGGGAGCAGAACCCCAGGTCAGATGCGGTGCCGTCGGACGTCACCGAACTCGCCGCGCTGGTCGCCGAACATGAGGCAGTCGAGGTGGTGGTGGGCCTTCCGGTCAATCTGGCCGGCAAACATGGCCCGGCGGCGGAGCACGTGAAGGCGTACGCTCGACAACTGGCCGATGTGATAACTCCGGTCCCGGTGACGCTCACCGACGAGAGGATGTCCACGGTCGTGGCGAGCCGTAGGCTTGCCGAGCGTGGTGTCCGGGGGAAGAGACAACGGGCGGTGGTCGACCAGGCCGCCGCCGTGGAAATTCTGCAGAGCTGGCTGGATGCGCAGCGGAGGCGGACGCAATGATGGACGAGCTGGACCTCGGGTTCGACGAGCAGGAGCGGGGGGAGAAGGGCAAGCACCGCCGTGGCCGCCGTAAGGGCGGCCGGTCCGGTGGTGGGCGGGGCAAGACCGTTCTGGCCCTGCTGCTGGCCGTCGTGCTGCTCGGCAGCATCGGCGGGGGCGCCTTCTACGGCTTCGACCGGATCCAGAGCTACTTCGTCACGCCCGACTACGACGGCGGCGGCACCGAGGAGGTGACCGTCCAGATTCCGCAGGGCGCGTTCCTCGCCGACATGGCCGTGGCGCTGTACGACGCCGGTGTGATCAAGAGCACCAAGGCGTTCATCGAGGCGGCCGACGAGAACTCCCGCAGCCGCAACGTCCAACCCGGGACCTACAAGCTGCGCAAGCAGATGAGCGGTGAGCTGGCCCTGGCCGCGATGCTCGACCCGAAGAACCGGGTGGTCAACGGGCTCACCATTCCCGAGGGGCGGACCGCGAAGAGCATCTTCAAGCTGCTCAGCGATCACACCGAAATTCCGGTGAAGGAGTTCGAGACCGCCGCGAAGGACCCGGAGAAGCTCGGCGTACCGGACTGGTGGTTCAAGCGGGAGGACGGCAAGAAGCCGAAGAAGTCGATCGAGGGCTTCCTCTTCCCGGACACCTACGAGATCCCGCCGGACGCCACCGCCGAGGCCATCCTCGGCCAGATGGTCGACCACTTCCTCACCGTCACCGGCGAGATGGAGTTCGCCGACCGGGTGCAGGAGGAGCGCGGCGGGATCTCCCCGTACGAGGCGCTGATCGTGGCTTCGCTGGCTCAGGCAGAGGCTGGCACCAAGAAGGACCTCGGCAAGGTCGCCCGGGTCGCCTACAACCGGGTGTACCGGGGCAACTTCGACTGTGGCTGCCTGGAGATGGACGTCACCGTCAACTACTACCTGGAGTTGACGGGGCAGAAGACGAAGACGTCCGGCCAGATGACCCAGAGCGACCTGGACAATCCGGACAATCCGTACAACCGCAAGCTACGCGGCATGATCCCCACGCCGATCAACAACCCCGGCAAGGAAGCCCTTGAGGGGGCGATGGATCCGCCGGTCGGCGACTGGCTGTTCTTCGTGGCCGTCGACAAGGAGGGCAACTCCGCCTTCGCGGAGACCTACGACGACCACCTGAAGAACGAGGCCAAGGCCCGGGAGGCCGGCATCATCTGATCGCTGCTGAGACACGGTGACCGGGTGAAGACCCGGTCACCGACGTAGCGACCCGGCGTTCAGGCCAGGTCGAGGGTGGTCGTGGTGTCGGTGGCGTCGATGGTGAAGCGTGCGGTGCGGTCCCCGACGGAGACGGTGTAGTCGCCGAGGAAGCCCTCGACGGTTACGGTGCCGTCCGCTCCGGTGCGCAGGTCCGTCGGCGGCAGCCACCACTCGCCCTTGACCAGCGCTGCCAGCGCGTCGTACGCCGGCTTCGGGCTGCCGTCGGCGCGGACCAGTCCGGCGGGCGCGCCGAGCCACGCACCCCGGTCGGTGAGCCCCCAGTAGTTGATCGACTGGACCGCCGGGTGGGCGAGCAGCGAACGGTAGTGCCGGACGATCTCCTCGGCCTGCCGCGCCTCACCCTCCGGCGTGCTGGGCCAGTGCGGGATCTGGTAGTCGTTCAGGTCCTCGATCTCGGGCGGCATCAGGTGCCCGGAGACCAGGGTGGTCTCGGTCAGGTGCAGTGGCAGCCCGTACCGGGCGAACCGGTCGAGCATCTGCTGCATGTACTCCTCGCCCCGGTAGCCCTGGTGCATATGGGTCTGCAAGCCGATCGCGTCGATGCGGACACCGGCTTCGAGAACGCCCTCGATGAGGCATTCGTACGCCGAGCTGAGGTCGAAGTCGTTGAGCACCAGGGTGGCCGCCGGGTTGGCCGCCCGGGCCTCCTCGAACGCCAACCGCACCAGGTGGATGCGTCCGCGCGCCCGAGCCAGCGGGGTGATGGCGTTGTCGCCGTTGTCGAAGACGGGCATGATGACCGCCTCGTTAATCGCGTCCCAGGTGTCGATGAGGCCGGCGAATCCACCGGCCAGATCGCGGACGCGGGCCCGCAGCAGCCCTTCGACCTCGTCGAGGTCCAGACCGAGCAGCCACGACGGCTGCACGGTGTGCCAGACCAGCGGATGGCCCTTGACGGCGACGCCCCGTTCGGCCAGCCACCGTGCCGTGGCGGTGAGACGTTCGGTGTCGGGCGCGCCACGCCGGGGCTCGTAGCGACCCCAGTAGAACGGCAGGGTCGCGGTGTTGAACAGGTTCAGCCACAGCTCACCCAGCCGGTCCAGATCCAGGTGGTCGGTCCCGCCGAAGCTCTCGACGTCCGTGGTTCCCGTCGGGCCGGGCCCGCCCACCAGGTTGACGAAGTCGAAACCGATGTTGCCGAAGGCGAACGAGTGCCGGTCCTGGGCGACCGTCACCGCCTGGTCGGCGAGCGGCTGCCGGTCGGCGCCTCGGACGGTGAGGGTGATCTCGCCCTTGCGGTGCCGCAGACTGCTGTCAGACATTGTTGGATGTTAGGCGACAGGTGTGCATGCTGCTGAGGAGCGATCGTGGCTGAGTCAGGGAGCGTCGCGTCAGCGCCTGCGGCGTCGGGGGGTGCAGCATCGGTGCCCGAGGCGTCGGTGCACGGGCCAGCGGCGCACCGGGCGGCGGTGCTGGGCAAACCGATCGCCCATTCGCTCTCCCCGGTGATCCACAATGCCGGGTACGCCGCCGCCGGGTTGACCGGGTGGTCGTACACCCGGATCGAGTGCGCGGCGGCGGAGCTGCCGGCCCTGGTCACCGGCCTGGGCCCGGAGTGGGCCGGGCTGTCGGTGACCATGCCGGGCAAGGAGGCGGCGCTCGCGGTGGCCGCCGAGGTCTCGCCGGTCGCCGCCGCCGTGGGTGCGGCCAACACGTTGGTACGCCGACCCGACGGCACCTGGTACGCCGACAACACCGACGTCAGCGGCATGGTCGAGGTGCTGACCGAGGCGGGCGTACGCCCCGGCGCCACCGTCACCGTGCTCGGCGCGGGCGGTACCGCCCGGGCGGCCCTCGCGGCGGCGGCCCGGCTGCACGCGGCCGCAGTGACCGTGATCGCCCGCCGCCCGGCGGCGCTCGCCGAACTGGAACCGGTCGCGGCGGCGCTCGGCGTGACGATGATCGGCGCACCGTGGCCGGCGGCGGCGTGGTCCGAGGCTTCGGGGCTGGCCGGTGTCGATGTGCTGATCTCCACGGTGCCGAAGGGGGCCGCCGACGAACTTGCCGGCAGGGTGCCCTGGCGAGCCGGCACGGTGGTCTTCGACGCGATCTACGACCCGTGGCCGACCCCGCTGGCCGCCGCCGCCGAAGCCGCCGGCTGCCGGATCGTCTCCGGCCTCGACCTGCTGCTGGCCCAGGCGATCGGCCAGTTCGAGCAGTTCACCGGCGCACCCGCCCCCCGCTCGGCAATGGCCGCCGCCCTCACCGCCGCCACCCGCGCCGGTACCTGATCTCCCGCCGGCCGGCGGCCTTCTCCGGCTCAAGGTGACGGTACCCAACGCGGCGAGGCGTGCCGGAACCCTCGCCGCCCGCGAGCCGCCGCCCGCCCAGCCGCCCCGCTCCGATCGCCGCTCGCCCCACCGCCCGCTCGCCGGCGCCGCCCGCCAGCCGCCGGCACCGCCGGCACCGCTCGCCCCGCGGTCCGCTCCCGGCCGCCGGGGCGATCTGCCGAGATCTTGGACAGAATCCGTTAGCGAATAACGGAAACGTTCCAAGATCTCGTGTGCTGGTGGCGGTGGGTGGCCTCCCGGCTGGACCGGCAGGCGATCCTCACCCGCGACGTGCCGGTGCCGCTGGTGGCGGTGAGCGACGTGATGGTGCTGCGCCGACCGGCAACCCGCCGTGAACTTCATGATCAATGGAGTCGGGTGAGGTGGGGGCGGGGCGGGGGTGGGGTGGGGTGGGGAGGCGTAGGAGTGTCTTAGGTGAGTTTTAAGACGCGCTTAGGTCCTGCCGTCATTCGCACGCTCCGTTGTGTACGCGGATACGCTGCTCAGCGTTATCGTCGAAGACACGAGGAGTATCCGTGACCAGTCGCGGACTGCACCGCATGATCCCGCGTCGTGGCGGCCGGCGTAAGGCCGTGATGCTCGGCGTCATCGGCACCACTGTGGTGCTAGGGCTCGGCGCGACCATGGTGCCGCTGCTCGCCGATGACGGCCTGTCGATCGCGGTGGTGGCCGACACCACCGCCACGGCGGTGCCGCAGGACGGTGACAACAGCGTCAAGACCACGCTCGCGACGTGTCCCGCGCCCTGCGACGGCAACCCGCGTGGCGCCCGCGAGGCGGTGCTGACCTTCCTGGTCACCAAGCTGCCGGCGAACGCGATGAACGTACGGGCCACGCTGCGCGTACACGCCTGGCAGAAGTTCCAGGCGACGGTCACCGCGCACGAGTCCCGACTCGACGCCCGCGCGGCCCGTCCGATGCCGACGCCGCTGGGCGCGGCGCTGGACACGGTCACCGGCGTCGCCAAGGGCTTCAACGAGTGGGATGTCTCGGGCCTGGTCACCGGTAACGGCATCTGGACCCTGTCGCTGGCGCAGGCCGGGTTGGACACCCGGATCTACTGGGCTTCCGGCGAGAACCGTAACCCCGATCTGCGGCCGAGCCTGACGATCAGCTACGACGGCGTGGGTATCCGGCCGCCGTCGGCCTCACCCAGCGTCGCGCCCTCGCCGACGGTCACCGCCAGCCGTCCTCCGGCCTCGCCGACCGTCTCGCCCAGCGTGAGCCCGTCGCCCGCCCGGCCCAGCCCCACCACCACACCGCCGCCACCGGAGTCGGGCAAGTGCGGAACGGTCTCGGCGAAGCTGGTCCCCGGCTGCGGTGCCTGGTGGGGGATGTACTCGCCGACGAACGCCGCCGCCGGATGGGATCACGGCAAGGCCGTCAGTGACGTGGAGAAGCAGGTCGGGCGGAAGTTCGACATCGTCCACCGCTATCACGACTTCTCCAACACCGGCAGCAACGGCGCCTTCCCCGACGAGTTCCAGCAGCAACAGATGCGCGAGGGAAGGCTCATGTTCTTCGCCTGGGAGAGTCGGATCTTCTCCTCGGGTACGGTGCTGACCTGGAAGGACGTCTACAGCGGGCGCTACGACGCGACGATCGACGCGGTCGCCGGACGGATCCGGGCGATCGGCCAGCCGGTCTTCATCGGGTTCGACCACGAGCCGGAGGACGAGCCGGCCAAGGGCAGCGACGCGGACTTCGTCCGGGCCTGGCGGTACGTGCACGACCGGTTCGCCGACGCCAAGGCGGACAACGCCGTCTGGGTGTGGACGATGATGGGCTGGTCCGGTCACTACGACAGGTACGCCGGGCTCTATCCCGGTGACCGCTACGTCGACTGGGTGGCCTGGGACCCGTACAACTTCCACGTCTGCAACGGCAGCACCGTCTGGAAGAGCCCCAGCACCACCATCGGCTCCTTCTACCGGTGGCTCGACCAGAACGGCATCGGCGCGGGCAAGCCCCGGATGCTGGCCGAGTTCGGCACCAACATGAACGCCGCGGATCCGAACGCGAAGCGACGCTGGTTCGAGGAGTTCCCGGCGGCGCTGAAGGCCCATCCGAAGATCAAGGCAGCGGTCTACTTCAACTCGGCCGGCATGACGAAGACCACGAGCACCTGCAACATGATGATGAATCAGAACGCGGCGGCGGTGGCCGGATTCGCCGCCGCAGGACGGGACAGCTACCTGCGGCAACCGACGGGAGGGAGCCGCTGAGCCAAGGTGAGCTGAGCCGCGGAAGCGGGCCGCCGCAGCGACTGTCGGAAATCCGACCGTCGCTGAGGTTGTCCGTTTCCTGATCCACCCTCCGCCCAATCGGCGGATGCCGCCCTCCAGCGTGGACCGGGCACGCTACGTGCATTCTCGTCCACTCTGGAGGCGCAGCGTGCCCAGATACTCCTTGTCGTGGCGTTCCACCCGTCGGCTTCGACTCCCGGCCGCGGCCGTCGCGTTGGTGACCGTCGCGGCCGTGTTTTCCGTGCCCACCGCAGCGGCCGCAGCCGTGGTACCGGTACCCGAGCCGGCCACTCTGGTCTCGACCGATCCGGCCGACCAGACTCCGCACGCCCGCAACGGTGAGGCTCGCGCCTTCGCCGAGATCGGCAACACGGTCTACGTCGGGGGCAGTTTCACGCAGATCCGTCAGACGGCCAGTTCGGCCTGGATCTCCCGCAGCTATCTCTTCGCGTACGACCGCACCACCGGGACGATCTCGACGGCCTTCCTGCCGGTGCTCGACGGCGCGGTCAACTCGCTCATCGCCGGCCCGGGCGGCACCCTGATCGTCGGCGGGGCCTTCAAGAACGTCAACGGCGTGTCCCGCAAGAACCTGGTGGCACTCGAACCGTCCACCGGGATGATCATCGACAGCTGGGCCGGTCGCTCCGACGGCGGCACCGTGCGTGACCTGGTGCTGCACGGCAACTGGCTCTACGTGGCCGGGGCCTTCAACTGGCTCAACGGCACCGCGCACTCCGGGCTGGGCCGGCTGGACGCGACGACCGGCGAGATCGACGCGACCTTCGACATCAACACCAGCGTCGGCCGGCACGGCACCAGCATGTACGCCTGGACCATCGACGTCTCCCCGGACGGCGGCACCCTCGTCGTCGGCGGCAACTTCCTCTACGTCAACGACCTGCCGCGTAACCAGATCGCGCTGGTCGACCTCACGGGCACGCCCAGCGTCATCGACTGGAGCTCGGAGCGGTTCGTCGCGCCGTGCGCCAACCCGGCGACATTCGTGCACTACGTGCAGGACGTACGCTTCGGTGGCGACGGCACCTGGTTCGTCGTCGGCACCAACGGCGGGTCGGGCTGGCCGAGCGCCTACTGCGACGCCCTGGTCCGTTTCGAGACCGCCCACCGGGGCCCCAGCCAGGTCGCCACCTGGGTGAACTTCACCGGTAACGACACCATCACCTCGGTCGAGGTGGCCGACAACATCATCTACCTCGGCGGGCACTTCCGCTGGCTGAACAACCCGAACGCCAGCGACCGGGCCGGCAACGGCGCCATCGACCGGCTGGGCATCGCCGCGGTCACCCCCGCCACCGGCATGCCGGTGAACTGGAACCCGCGCCGCAGCGGCGGCTCCGACCTGCCCTCCGGCGCCAGCTCGTGGGGATCCGCGGTGCCGGTGCTGTGGCGCGGCAGCGCCGGCCTCTACTTCGGACACAACTCGGACGGCATGGGCAACGAGTACCACGGCCGGCTCGGTGTGTTCCCGATCAGCGGTGGGCGCACGATCATCCCGAAGAACCCGCCCACCGGGAGCAGCGGGCACCTCCACCTGAACGTCGGCCCCGGTGAGGTGGCGAAGGTACCGTTCGACGGCAGCACCCTCGACGCCGCCAACGCCACCGTCGTCAGCCAGCCGAACTACACCGACGCGGGCGCGACCTGGCTGGTCGACGACCGGATCTACTGGTCCCACGTGGTTTCCGGCACACCGACCGGCAGCCGGATCGACGTCTCGCTGTTCAACGGCAACACGATCGGTGGTTCCTGGGAGGCGTCCGGCTACAACGACTGGTACAACCCGGCCCTGTTGACCGGAGCGTTCTACCTCGACGGCCGGCTGTACTACACCCGCAGCGGTGCCAACAACCTCTACTACCGCTACTTCGAGATCGACGGCAGCTACCTGGGTGCCACCGAGTTCGTCCTGCCCAGCACGGGCGTGACCTGGTCGGCGGTACGTGGCATGGCCTGGGTGGACGGAAAGATCGTCTACGGGGCGACAAACGGCTCGCTGCGTAGCGTGCCGTTCGATCCGACCCTGGCGCCGACCGCCGCGGTCGACGGCACCGCGTCGACGCTCATCGCGGAAGCCACGCCGGAGCTGACCTGGTCGACCGCGTCGATGTTCTTTTCGGTGCCCTAGCGTTCACCGTTCGTAACGAATCCTCGGTAGTTTGTTCACCTCGGGTCGGCGCGGGGCAACCCGCGCCGACCCGAGGAAGTGGGGAGGCTCGTTGTCCAGCATCCGACGTGGACTCGTCGTGCGTACCGTCTTCGCGGTCAAGCGTGGCTGGTACCGGCTGCGCTACCCGCGCCTGCAACTGGGCGCGGGGGTGGAGATCCGTGGCCGGATCCGGCTGCGTCGCGGGGTGCGGGTCAGCATCGGTGCGCACACCCGCCTGAACAAGTTGGTCCGCTTCGCCGGGCCCGGTGAGGTACGCGTCGGCGTCGACTGTCTGCTCAACGCGACCTGGATCGGCACCTGGACCTCGGTGACCATCGGCGACCGGTGCCTGCTGTCGGACTGCGAACTGCTCGACAACGACTTCCACAACCTGGCCCCCGATCGCCGTCACGACCCGCCCACAGCGGCCACCCGAGCGCCGATCACCGTCGAGGACAACGTGTGGATCGGTGCGCACGCGTTGGTGATGAAGGGGGTGCGGATCGGCCGGGACAGCGTCGTGGGTGCCGCGACGGTGGTCCGCGCCGACGTCCCGCCCGGGGTCGTGGTGATCGGCAATCCACAACAGATAGCGAAGAAGTTCCATGACTGATGCCACGCCCAACGCCTGGACCGGAGACGGCCCAACCACCGCGTCGACCTCCCGCAGCGTCACCATCACCGACGTGGTGCGGGTGCCGCTGCACCGGATCCGGTTGGTCGCGGCGGTGGCCCTCGGTGGACTGCTCGCCGCGGTCGGCTACGTGCTGGTGGCACCGGCCTCGGTGACGGCGAGCGCGGTGGTGGCGGTGCGGCCGGTGGTCACCGACGCCTTCACGCCCAGCGGCGCCGCCGCCGACCGGGCGGTGAACATGAACGTGGAGAGCGGGATCGCCACCGGCACGGAGGTCGTCGGGAAGCTGGCCGCGACCTTCGATTCGGACCAGCGCACGGTACGCGACGCCCTTGAGGTCGAGGTGCCCGCCGGTGGCCAGATCCTGCGCTTCATCTACCAGGCCGGCGACGCCGAACGGGCGGTGGCGGGCGCCAACCTGGCCGCGCAGAGCTACCTGGACATCCGGCGCGGGATGTACGAGAAGCAGCGCGAGGAGATGCTGAACTCGTACGACGAGAGCATCGAGAAGATCGTCGCCCAGCGCAACACCGTGCAGCGCCGGATCAACAACGCCCGGGACGCTGCCGCCGCCGAAGCCGCCGTCGCCGAACTCGGCGGCATCAACAACCAGCTCACCCAGCTCAGCTCCGCCCGGACGGAGATCGCGGCGGTCGACGTGAATCCGGGCTGGGTCACCCGCAGCGCCGAGCAGGCGTTGGCCACCACCGCCGGCAGCTCGTCGATGCTGCTCGCCGGTGGGCTGCTCGGTGGGACGGTGATCGGTCTGGTGCTCGCCTTCCTGTGGGAGTCGGCCGACCGGCGCATTCGCAGCGTGGCCGATGCGCGGGACAGCACCGGCCTGCCGCTGCTGGGCACCGTCCGTCGCGCCCGGCTACGTGGCCGGGCGGTCGACGCCGACATCCGCTACGTGGCGATGGCCGTCGCCGAGCGGGTACGCGAGCCCGCCCGGGTCGCCGTGGTGACCGCCCGGGAGGACGCCACCGCGATCACCGCCGGGCTCGCGGTAGCCCTCGCCGTGGCCGGGCGGGAGGTGTTCGTGGCCGACGACAGCGGCCGGCTCGACCGGCTGCGGTCCACGGTGCTCACCGACCGGGGCCGGTTGCCCGCGGCCATCGACCCGACCCGACCCGCCGTGCCCAAACCCCGCACCGCCCCAACCGACATCGACACCGACGACGGTCCCACCGAGGTCATCACCCGACGTCCCTCCCCACATCCGATCGGCGCCCGAGCCTCGACCGACCCGGAGGCCACCCTCACCCTGCCCCGGGTCGCCAAGACCAGCAGCCGTACCGACAACGGGCGGGTGAGCGGCGACGAGCAGGTGGTGGTGGGCGCCGGCACCGTGCGGTTCGGCACCTGGCGGCAGGGCGCCGACCAGCGTCTCGTGCTCTACAACGCCCCGCCCGCCGAGGCCGACGAGCGGGGCGTGGCGGTGGCCCGGCAGGGCACCGCCGTGGTCGTCGTCGAACGGGACCGCACCCGCCAGGCCGACCTGCGCCGGCTCGCCGAGCGGCTGCGGGCGGCCGGGGTCAACCCGCTCGGGTTCGTGCTGTGCCGCAGCGGGCGGAGCTGAGGCGTGCCGGTCACCCGCGCCCCGGCGACCACCGAGCCGCCCCTACCGGCCAGCGCCGCCGCCCCGCCCCCGCCCGCCGCGCCGCCCCGACTGCCGCTGTGGCCGTTGGCCGCGATGTTCGGGCTGGTCCCGCTCTGGTGGGTGGCCGGCGCCTTCTACCTCGGCTGGCCGCTGCTGGGTGCCGTGCTGTTCACCCTGCTGGCCACCCGGGGGCGGGTGCCGCTGCCGCCCGCCGTGGGGATCTGGCTGCTGTTCCTGGCACTCGTGGTGGCCAGCGCGACCCGGCTGGCGTCCCCGACCTCGCTGCCGACCTTCGTGCTGCGGCTGGCGTTCTACCTCACCGCGCTGGTCGTCGCGGTCTACGTCTACACCGTAGCCCGGGAGCGACCCGACCAGGCTGCCGTGCTGGTGCCGCTGTGCGCGTTCTGGTTCGGACTTGTCGCGCTGGGGTGGCTCGGTGTGCTGGTGCCACGCCTGGAACTGACCACCCCGGTCGAGGCGCTGCTGCCGCCGGGCGTGTCCGGGGTGCCGTTCATCAGCGACATGGTCCATTTGACCACCGCGGAATACAGCGCCCGGTCACTCAACCCGATCTACCGGCCGGCGGCCCCGTACGCGTACACGAACAACTACGGCAGCGCGTACGCGATGACGTTGCCGTGCGTTGTCGCGTACACCATGTTGCGTCGGCGTGGCCTGCTGCGCTGGGCGTTGCTGGCGTCGCTGCCGGTGTCGCTGGTCCCGGCGTTCCTCACGCTCAACCGGGCGATGTTCCTCAGCCTCGGTTTGGGCCTGGCCGTGCTAGGGGTGCGGGCGGCGCTGCGCGGCAACACCCGGGTGGCCGCCTCGATCGGCGGCATGGTGGTGCTCGGTGGCCTCGCCAGCCTGTTCATCCCGGTCGCCGAGCTGATCGGTAATCGGGTCGAATCCAGCGACACAAACACCGACCGGCTGTCGCTCTACGCCGAGGTGCTGCGTCGGGTGGGTGACTCGCCGTGGCTGGGCTACGGCGCGCCGATGGAGGTGGACACCGTCACCGCCGACGCGCCGATCGGCACCCAGGGGCAGTTGTGGATGGTGCTGTTCAGTCACGGCGTACCGGCTCTGCTGTGCTTCCTGGCCTGGTTCGTCGCCGCCGCGCTGATCTGCGCCCGGGCCACCTCGGCGGCCGGGCAGTGGCTCTCCGTCGTCCCGGTGATCTGCCTGGTGCAGGTCCCCTTCTACGGGATGGCCAACCAGAACCTCGCGGTGGCCTTCTTCGCGGTGGCCTTCGCGCTCGCACTCGCCGAACGGGAACGCCGTACCCCGCCGGTCGGGATGCCGCGGCCGACGGCGGTGATGCGGGCATGACGGCGACCACCAGCCCACCGACGGGCGACGGACCCGGGCGTACGCCGAGCACCCTCGCCCCTGCGGCGGGGGCGGTGGACGGCGCGGCCGAAACCCGGCGCAGCACCCGCAGCGGCGTCGCCGGGCTGCTCGGCGCGGCGACCAGCGGGCTGTTCGGTTTCGTGCTCGCGGTGGTCATCACCCGTGGCTACGGCACCACCGGGGCAGGGGCGTTCTTCGCCGCGATCGGCGTGGTGACGGTCGCCGCCGCGATCTGCACCCTCGGCGCGGAGACCGGTCTGATCTGGGCGTTGCCCCGGCGACGGCCCGGCGACGGTGCCCGGGTGCTGCCGGTCGCCCTGACCCCACCGCTGCTGTTCGCCGTGCTGGTCGCGGTGGGTGGCGCGGTTGTCGCCGGGCCGCTCGCCGGCCGACTGCTGGGCCCGGCGGGCGGGCCGCTGCTGGTGGTGACCTTCGCGGCGGTACCCGTGGTGGTCGCGATGAACCTGCTGCTGGCCGTCGTGCGCTGCGTACGCTCGATGCGGTCCTACGTCTCGGTGCAGTTCCTGCTGCTGCCGATCGCCCGTCCGCTGCTGGTCGGTGCGGCGGTACTCGCCGGTGGCGGGCTGCTGGCCGGGATGACCGGCTGGCTGGTGCCCGCCGCCGTGGCGCTGCTGGTCTGCCTGATCCTGGTCGCCGGGCCGCTCGGGATCGGCGCGGGGGCCCGGCTGCGCCCGCAGCGCGGTGACTGGTCCACGTTCTGGCGGTTCGCGCTGCCGCGCGCCGCGTCGGCGGCGATCGACGCGGGCAGCATGTGGATCGGCGTGCTGCTCACCTCGGCCCTGGCCAGCCCGGCCGACGCCGGTGTCTTCGGTGCCGTCGGCCGTTACGTCCTCGCCGGCCAACTCGCCATGCAGGGGCTGCGGGTGGCCGTCGCCCCGCAGCTGTCGCGGCTGCTCGGCCGGGGTGAGCGGGCCGCCGCCGCAGCTGTGCACCGGCAGCTGACCAGCTGGGGGCTGGTCCTCTCCTGGCCGGTGTACCTGCTGCTCGCCGTCTTCGCACCGGCCTTCCTGGCGCTCTTCGGCCCGGAGTTCACCACCGGCGCCGCCGCGATGACGGTGCTCGCCGTGGCGATGCTCGTCAACACCGGGGTCGGCAATGTGCAGAGCCTGCTGCTGATGGGCGGGCGCAGCGGCCTGCACCTGGCCGCGGCGCTGGCCGGGCTGCTGGTCACCGTCGGCGGCGGGCTTGCGCTGATCCCCGACCACGGGGCGACCGGCGCGGCGGTGGCCTGGGCCGCCGGCATCGTGACCGAGAACCTCTGCGCGGCCACCTTCGCCCGGCTGGTGGTGCGCCAGCCCCTGGTGGACGCCCGGATGCTGGCCTCGGCGGCGGCCACAGTGGCCGGGGTCGGGCTGGCGGCGGTGGCCGGGCTGGCGGTGGCCGGCCGAGGCATCGCCGGACTGGTGCTTGCGGTGGCGACGCTCGCCATCGTCTGCGTCGGCTTGTTGACGTTGTCCCGGGTGCGACGCGGCATCCGGGTGACCATGGTGCAGATCCGTGGCGGGTCGCCGGCCGGCGACCCGCCACGGACGTCGAAGGGCAGGTGAGTTCGTCGTGTCGTCCATTCGCGACCGGGTGAAGCAGTTGGTGCCGACCCAGGTGACGAACCGGGTACGGGAAAGCCTCGTCGACTACGGGGTACGCACCAGCGACCGCCGGCCGTTACCGGACTTCCTCATCATCGGCACCAAGCGCGGCGGCACCACCTCGCTGTGGAACTACCTGATCCAGCATCCGTTGGTGCCCCGGCTCTTCCCGGCCTGGAACACGAAGTCCTCGCACTACTTCGAGGAACACTGGCACCGCGGCGAGGCGTGGTACCGCTCGCACTTCCCGACCCTGCGGCAGCGGGAGGCGCTGGAGAACCGCCACGGCGGTCCGGTTCGCGTCGGTGAGGCCGCCCCGCTGTACATGTTCCACCCGCTGGCCGCCGAGCGGGTGTCCGCGCTGATGCCCTCGGTGCGGCTGATCGTGCTGCTACGCGACCCGGTGGAACGGGCCTACTCGCACTGGAAGGAGCGGCGGACCAACGGCGTGGAGCCGCTCGACTTCGCCGCCGCACTGGCCGCCGAGGCGGAGCGCACGGCAGGGGAGCGGGACCGGCTGATCGCCGAACCGAACTATTTCAGCGAGCCCTACGACTGGTACACCTACCGGGCGCGGGGTCGGTACCTGGAACACCTGCAACCGTGGCTGGAGCGCTTCGACCGTAGCCAGATCCTCTTCCTGCCCAGCGAGGAGTTGTACCGCGACGCCCGGGCCACCTACCGGCGCACCCTGGACTTCCTCGGCCTCCCCTCGTTCGACCTGCCAAACTTCAAGGTCTACAACGACCGTCGGTCCGCACCCCTGGAGCCGGCGCTGCGCGCCGAGCTGACCGCGTACTACCGCCCGCACAACGAGGCGTTGCGGCAGCGGCTGGGACTGCGGCTCGACTGGCCGGACCGGGTCGCGTGACCGCCTCGGCCACCACCACGGGCGACCCCCGCAGCCGCGACGACGGGCTGGGCTGGGTCACCCGGGCGGTCTTCTCCGACGCCCGGGTCGCGGTGACCGTGGACGCCGAGCCGCCGGCCGGGCACACCGTCGTGGCCCGGTACGCGGTGGTGCCGTCGGTGGCTCGGGCCCGCTTCCTGCTGCCGTTGGGCTGCCCCCGGGTCGCGGCGGCGGCGCTGCTGTCGTACAACGCCCTGCGCCCGGCGAAGCTGCGGGCGGCGCGGGCGGTGCTCGGTGTGGCGGCGCGGGCCGGCGCGGTGGACCGGGCGCCCTTTCCGGTGCTGACCGTGGCGCTGCCGGTCGGGCTCGACCCGGCGGAGGTGCTGCTCGCCGCGCGGGTCGGTGCCGAACTCGGCGCGCCGGTGCACGCCGCCTGCGGGGTGCGCCCACCGGACCCGAACCACAAGCCGACGCTGCAACTGTTCGACGGCCGGGGCGAGCCGCGCGGGTACGCGAAAATCGGCTGGAACGACGCGACGCGGGCGCTGGTCACCACCGAGGCCGCGGCGCTACGGGAGGTCGCCGGGCTGGCCGGGACAGCCGGTCATCCCGGCACCACCCGCCTGCTCACCGAGTTCGCCTGGGCCGGGCAGGCGGTGGCGGTGGTCGAACCGCTGCCGGCGCGGATCCGTGGGGTGTCCGTCGACACGCCGCCCGACCTGACGGCACTGCTCGCGGTGGCCCGGCGGGGCGGCCCACCGGCGCCGGCCCGGCAACTGGCCGGCTCACCGTTCCTGGCCCGGCTGACCGCGCAGGCGCGGCGCGCCGCCGAAACCGTCGGCGACCGTGTGTCGGCCGCCGTCGCCGACCTGGCTCGCCGGCACGGTGACGTGGCCGTCGAGTTCGGCCACTGGCACGGCGACTGGGTGCCGTGGAACCTCGGCCGGCACGAGGGGGACCTCATCGCCTGGGACTGGGAGCACAGCGGACCGGAGGTACCCGTCGGCTTCGACCTGGCCCACGACGCGTTCCAACGCGCGCTCGTGGCGCGCGGCGAACCGGCCGCCGACGCGGCCCGGCAGGTCGACACCTGGCTCAACCGGCACGGCGACGTGCTGGGGCTGGACCGGGCCCGGCAGCGGCTGGTGGCCGATGCCTACCTGGTGGAGATGTGGCTGCGGACCTGGCGGCTGGCGGACGCCGGTGCCGGCTGGAATCCGGCGCTGCATCCCGCCCTGCTGGACACCATTTCGAACCGACACAGCTGACCGACACGTCAAGCGGACTTGTGGGGAGTCGCGTGGACAACACAAACGAAGGAGCCGACCAGCAGCCGGTGCTGCTGCTGGTCGGGTCGAGCGGAGGGCACCTGGCGCAGTTGCTCGCCCTGCGGCCCTGGTACGAAACCTGGCGACGGTGCTGGGTCACCTTCGACACGCCCGAGGCGCTGTCGCTGCTGGCCGGGGAGGACGTCGTTCCGGCGTACCATCCCACCACCCGCCACCTGGGCAACCTGCTGCGCAACGCGTGGCTGGCCGGCCGGGTGCTGCGTCGGCGGCGGGTCGCCGCGGTGGTCACCACCGGCGCGGGCGTGGCGGTGCCGTTCGTCGTGTTCGCCCGGCTGCGCCGCATCCCGACCGTCTACATCGAGGTCTACGACCGGATCGACACACCGACGCTGACCGCCCGGCTGTGCCGCCCGTTCCTGTCGGCGATGCTCGTGCAGTGGGAGGAGCAGCGCCGCCAGTACCCGGAGGCCACAGTCGTGGGGACGCTGCTGTGAGCGGCGACGCGCCCGGCGACGGGCACCGGGCCACGCCGGTGCGGCCCCGCCCGGCCCCCGAGGAGCCGACGGTACGCGTGCCGGAGCCGCGCGAGCCGCGCACCGACGGCCGGCCGCGGGTGCTGGTGGCCGTCGGCACCGACAAACATCCGTTCGACCGGCTGGTCGACTGGCTGCGCGAGTGGCACGACGAGGTTGCCGGTGAGGTTCGGTTGACCGTGCAGCACGGCCACACCCGGGCGGATGACCTGCCCGACGCGGTGCCGTTCCTCGGCCACGCCGAGTTGCAGGCGGCGATGGCCGGGGCCGACCTGGTGGTCTGCCACGGCGGGCCGGCCACCATCCTGGAGGCCCGCCGGCACGGGCACCTGCCGATCGTGGTGCCCCGCGATCCGACCCGGGGCGAGCATGTCGACGACCATCAGCTGTTGTTCGCCCGCCGGCTCGGCGCGGCCGGCCTGGTGGCGCTCTGCGAGTCGCGGCAGGAGTTGCTGGACACGCTGGCCGCCGGTCTCGCTGACCGGGCCCGGTTCACCGTCGCCGTGGACGCCGGTGCGGCCGACGGGCGACGCGCCGCGGTGCGACGGGTGGGAGTGATCGTCGAAGACCTGGTGGCCGCCGCCGCGCAGCGGCACCACCGACCCTGGTGGCGGCCGTGGCGCGGACCCGGCCCGAACGGAAGGCGGAAGCCGTGACCCCGTACCCGAGCGTGAGCGCCGTGGTGCCCACCCGCGACCGGCCGGAGCTGCTGCGGGCCGCGGTACGGGCCATCGTCGCCCAGGACTACCCGGGGCCGGTCGAGGTGGTCGTCGTCTACGACCAGTCCGAACCGGACCCGACGCTGGCGGAGCTGTCCGCGCCGGACCGGCCGGTGCGGGTCATCACCAACGCGCGCACGCCCGGCCTGGCCGGTGCCCGCAACACGGGCACCCTTGCCGCCTCCGGTGAACTGGTCGCCTTCTGCGACGACGACGACGAGTGGCTGCCCGGCAAGCTGCGCGCCCAGACCGAGGCGCTGGCCGCCGTGCCGGGCGCCGAGTTCGTCAGCTGCGGCATCCGGGTCAGCTACGACGGGCACACCGTTGAGCGGGTGCTGGACCGCGACTCGATCAGCCTGGCCGAGTTGCTGCGTGACCGGATGACCGAACTGCACCCGTCGACCTTCGTGATCCGGGCGGCGGCGTTGCGGGACGGGTTCGGGCTCGTCGACGAGGAGATCCCGGGCAGCTACGCCGAGGACTACGAGTTCCTGCTCCGGGCCGCCCGCAGCGCACCACTTGTCAACCTGCGCACCCCGTACGTGGTGGTGCGCTGGCACAAACGGTCGTACTTCGCCCAGCGGTGGGACACCATCTCCGAGGCGCTGCAGTGGCTGCTGGACCGCTACCCCGAGTTCGCCAGCCAACCGGCGGGGCAGGCCCGGGTCACCGGGCAGATCGCCTTCGCCCGCGCCGCGTCGGGAGACTCCCGGGGCGCGGTGCGCTGGGCCCGGCGGACCATCCGGCGCAACCCACGCGAACCCCGGGCGTACCTGGCCTTGGCGGTCGCCGGGCGGGTGGTGCGCGCCGACACGGTGCTGCGCACCCTGCACCGACGCGGCCGGGGCATCTGACCGCCCGCTGTGCCGTCTGCCTCCGCCGCCCGCGCCGGGTCGCGGCCGCCGCGTCCGTAGGGCGGGACACGGCGGGCGGCGCGGGGCGGCGGACACCGGGCGTGACAGACTCAGGGCTGTGTTGCGCTGGTTGACCGCAGGGGAATCGCACGGACCCGCTCTCGTCGCGTTGCTGGAGGGGGTGCCGGCCGGTGTCGAGGTGACCTCCACCGAGATCGCCGGAGAGTTGGCCCGCCGCCGGCTCGGCTACGGCCGGGGCGCCCGGATGGCGTTCGAGCAGGACGAGATCGAGATCGTCGGCGGCCTGCGGCACGGGGTGACCCTGGGCAGCCCGGTCGCCATTCGGGTCGGGAACTCCGAGTGGCCCAAGTGGCGCACGGTGATGGCCGCCGACCCGGTCGACCCCGACGAGTTGGCCCGGCAGGCCCGCAACGCGCCGCTGACCCGGCCCCGACCCGGCCACGCCGACCTGGCCGGCATGCAGAAGTACGGCCACACCGACGCCCGGCCGATCCTGGAGCGGGCCAGCGCGCGGGAGACCGCCGCCCGGGTCGCCGTCGGCACGGTGGCCAAGGCGTTGGTGCGGCAGGCGCTCGGTATCGAGATCGTCTCGCACGTGGTGGAACTGGGTCCGGTCGCCGTCAAGCCGGGGCTGCGGCCCCGCCCGGAGGACGCCGAGCGGATCGACGCCGACCCGTTGCGCTGCCTCGACCCGGATGCCAGCGCCCGGATGGTCGCCGAGGTCGACGCCGCGAAGAAGGCGGCCGACACCCTCGGCGGCGTGGTCGAGGTGTTGGCGTACGGCGTACCGCCGGGTCTGGGCAGCCACGTGCAGTGGGACCGTAAGCTCGACGCCCGGCTGGCCACCGCCTTGATGTCGATTCAGGCGATCAAGGGTGTGGAGATCGGCGACGGCTGGCAGCAGGCCCGGTCCCGGGGTTCCGAGGCGCACGACGAGATCATGCCCACCGCCACCGGCGTGCGGCGGGTCACCGACCGGGCCGGCGGCCTGGAGGGCGGCATCACCACGGGTGAGCCGCTGCGGGTGAAGGCGGCGATGAAGCCGATCTCCTCGTTGAACCGGGCCCTCGCGACGGTGGACGTCACCACAGGTGAGCCGGCCACCGCCATCAACCAGCGCTCCGACGTCTGCGCGGTGCCGGCCGCCGCCGTGGTCGCCGAGGCGATGGTGGCGCTGGTGCTGGCGGAGGCGGCGGTGGAGAAGTTCGGCGGTGACTCGGTCGCCGAGATGCGCCGCAACCTGGCCGGCTACCTCGACGCGCTGGTGATCCGGTGACCGGTCCGACCCGGCCGGTCTGCGTGCTGGTCGGCGCGCCCGGTTCGGGTAAGACCACCGTCGGGCAGGGCCTGGCGGAAGCGCTCGGTGTCGAGTTCCGCGACACCGACACCGACATCGAGCGCCTGGCGGGCAAGCCGATCCCGGAGATCTTCGTCGACGAGGGGGAGGCGCACTTCCGTACCCTCGAACGGGCGGCGCTGGCCGCGGCGCTGGCCTCCTGCTCCGGGGTGCTCGCCCTCGGCGGCGGCGCGGTGCTGGCCGAGGAGAACCGGGCCGCACTTGTCGGTCACCGGGTGGTGCACCTCTCCGTCGAGCTGCCGGACGCGGTCAAACGGGTCGGCCTCGGCGCCGGCCGGCCGCTGCTGGCGATCAACCCCCGGGCCACTCTCAAACATCTGATGGACCAGCGCCGACCGCTGTACGCCGAGGTCGCCACCGCCACCGTGGTCACCGACGGCCGCACCCCCGAGGAGATCGTCACCGAGATCGCCGCCCTGCTGAAGCCGTAAGGGGTGGGGGCCCGCCGGACTGAGGTTGTTCCAACCCTCGGGCAGCCGGTGGCGGCGCGGGTCGGATCGGCGGTGGGTGGGCTAGGCTCCCGGCGATGGACGAGGTGACCCGGATCCCGGTCGGTGGCGAACGGCCGTACGACGTGCTGGTCGGCCGCGACCTGCTCGATGCGCTGCCTGGCCTGCTGCCCGACGCCGCCAAGGTCGCGGTGCTGTATGCGCCGCCCCTGAAGGAGTTGGCCGACGCGGTAGGCGTCGGCCTGGCCGCGGCCGGCGTGACCCCCCTGCCGATCGAGGTGCCCGACGCCGAGGCCAGCAAGCACGTCGATGTGGCGGCGCAGTGCTGGGACCGGCTCGGCGAGGCGGGCTTCACCCGTACCGACGCGGTGGTCGGCATCGGTGGCGGCGCGGTCACCGACCTGGCCGGCTTCGTGGCGGCGTGTTGGCTGCGCGGGGTGCGGTGGGTGCCGGTGGCCACCTCGTTGCTCGGCATGGTCGACGCGGCGGTGGGTGGCAAGACCGGGATCAACACCGCCACCGGCAAGAATCTCGTGGGTGCCTTCCACCCGCCGGTCTGCGTGCTGGCCGACCTGGCCACGCTGGACAGCCTCCCGCCGGCCGATCTGGCCGCCGGCCTGGCCGAGGTGGTCAAGTGCGGGTTCATCGCTGATCCGGTCATCCTCGACCTGGTCGAGGCCGACCCGGCCGCCGCGACCGACCCCGCCGGGCCGGTCACCCGGGAGCTGATCGAGCGGGCCATCCGGGTCAAGGCCGACGTGGTCGCGGGAGACCTGCGTGAGTCGGGCGTACGGGAGGTGCTCAACTACGGGCACACGCTGGCCCACGCGATCGAGAAGGTCGAGGGTTACCGCTGGCGGCATGGGCACGCGGTGTCGGTCGGCCTGGTGTACGCCGCCGAGCTGGCCCGCCTCGCCGGCAGGTTGGACGCGGCCACCGCGTCGCGGCATCGGGCGGTGCTGACGGCGCTCGATCTGCCGACGGGTTACGCCGCCGACGCGTGGCCTCGCCTGCTGGCCACCATGCGGGTCGACAAGAAGGCCCGGGGCAGTCGGCTGCGTTTCGTGGTGCTCGACGGGCTGGCCCGACCGGCGATCCTCGACGGCCCGGACGACGATTTGCTGCACACCGCCTACGCCGCGGTGTCCCGATGACCATGCGGGTGTACGTGCTGAACGGGCCGAACCTGGGCCGGCTGGGTACCCGCCAGGTCGACGTCTACGGGGTGACCAGCTACGCCGATCTGGTGGAACTCTGCGAGACCACCGGGCGGGACCTGGGCCTCGACGTCGTCGTGCGGCAGACCGACGCCGAGCATGAGTTGCTCGGCTGGCTGCACACCGCCGCCGACGAGGGCGCCGCCGTGGTGCTCAACCCGGCGGCCTGGTCGCACTACTCGATCGCGGTGCGGGACGCCTGCGCGATGCTGCGTGGGCCGCTGGTGGAGGTGCACATCTCCAACATCCACGCGCGGGAGGAGTTCCGTCACCACTCCGTCGTCTCGGCGGTGGCGACCGGCGTGATCTGCGGGCTCGGCGTCGACGGCTACCGCCTCGCCCTGCACCACCTGGCCAACCGCCGCGACCAGAGCGCCTGACGTCCCGAGCCGCCTGACGTCCCGAGCCGCCTGACGTCTCGAGCCGGCTGGCGACCGGACCGTTCGGCCTCCGAGCTGCTGGCGAGGTCGGCTGACGGCTCGGCTGCACCTCATTCATGGCCGCAAACTACTTTTGGTGACATCTACCCTCAGTGAGCAGCCACCGCCCCCGCCCAGCAACCCCTTCCACCCTTTGCTCTGCTTCAACCCACGCACTAGCGGCTGACCAGCACTTTCGCGAGCACGTTGGCGACGGCGCACGGTGTTGTCGCCACCGACAGTGACTGTTGCGTGGGTTGAAGCAGAGCAAAGGGAGCGGGTTGATAAGTCGGGGGTGGGGCGGAGTGTCACTGACAGTGCTGCACAGGCGGGTTCAGTACGCCGCATGCTGGCAGGCCGAGCCGGGCTGGACCTCTCGACCGGCGGTGGACTTTGGCGGGCGGCCGACGGCGGTCGGCGGGTCGCGTGGCGGCTAGTAGACTTGCCAGGTCTGTCCGCCAAATGATGATCAAGGCAGGAAATGGCCACCACCAACGACCTGAAGAACGGCCTGGTACTCAACCTCGACGGAGAGCTCTGGTCCGTCGTCGAGTTCCAGCACGTCAAGCCCGGTAAGGGTGGTGCGTTTGTGCGTACCACGCTGAAGAACGTGCTCTCCGGCAAGGTGGTCGACAAGACCTTCAACGCGGGCACCAAGGTTGAGACCGCGACCGTCGACAAGCGCACGATGCAGTATCTCTACGCCGACGGCGAGGACTACGTCTTCATGGACATGGAGACGTTCGACCAGATCACGGTTATGGGCGGGACGGTCGGCGAGGCAGCCAACTACCTGCTGCCCGAAGCCGAGGCGATCGTGGCCACCCACGAGGGCGTGCCGCTCTACGTCGAGCTGCCGACCTCGGTCGTGCTGGAGGTCACCTACACGGAGCCGGGCCTGCAGGGCGACCGGTCCACCGGTGGCAACAAGCCAGCGACGGTGGAGACGGGCGCGACCGTTCAGGTGCCGCTCTTCGTCACCACCGGCGAGAAGATCAAGGTCGACACCCGCGACGGCCGTTACCTCGGCCGCGCCTGATGTCCGAGGGTCCGAAGCAGCAGATGCCGGCGCGTCGCAAGGCGCGCAAGCGGGCGTTGGACGTGCTCTTCGAGGCCGACCTGCGTGATCGTCCGCCGGTCGAGGTGCTGGCCGGCTATGTCGAGCGGATCGAGAAGCCGCGTCCCGACCACCTCGGGTACGCGGTCGGCCTGGTCGAGGGGGTGGCCGGGCACCTGGACCGGATCGACGAGCTGATCTCCAGCTACGCCGAGGGCTGGACGCTGGACCGGATGCCTGTGGTCGACCGCAACCTGGCCCGGATCGCAGTCTACGAGCTGTTGTATCTCGACGAGATCGATGACGCGGTGGCGATCAGCGAGGCGGTGGAGCTGGCCCGGCAGATGTCGACCGACGACTCGCCCCGCTTCCTCAACGGTCTGCTCGGCCGGATCGCCGAGTACGCCACCCGTTGAGGTGGGCGGAAGCGACGAAAGGACGAAAGGGCCCGTGCCGGACGGCACGGGCCCTTTCGCGTGGTCGAATCTCAGGAGGCGAAGAACGCCCGGGGGTCGGCGACAAGTACGCCGTGCTCGGTCAGCCGCTCGATCAGGCCGGACGGTGAGGCGTCGTAGACGATCGCGAGGGCGCGCAGGTCGTCGGCGCGGATCGACAGCACCCGGCCGTTGTAGTCGCCGCGCTGCTGCTGGATGGCGCGCGCGTAGCGGGCCACGTAGGCGAGATCCTCGCTGGCCTCGTCGTAGAGGCGCTCCAGGTCCAGAACGATCTTGCTGGTGGGTTCGTGTCGTACCCCGCTGCCGTCGGGCAGCAACTCCGAGACCGGCACGCGGTAGAACTCGGCCAGCTCGGCCAGACGGGACACCGTGACGGCCCGGTCGCCGCGCTCGTACGAGCCGACCACAACCGCCTTCCAACGCCCGTTCGACTTCTCCTCCACCCCCTGCAGGGACAGGCCCTGCTGCTGGCGGATGGAGCGCAGGCGGGCGCCCAGAGACTTGGCGTATTCAGAGGGCATTCGGACACTCCCAGTGCTGCTCGGGTTCTCCCAGCGATTCGCTACGGAGCGTGACGGTACGGGGATTCGTACACGTGGTCAAGTGGTCGCGATCTTCCCGTTGTGTACCCCGGGTGAGTTGTCCCGTTTCGCCTGGCTGACTGGCCAGTCAGCCAACGGCGACGGGTGACGCCGTCGTAGCTGGTGCCCGCGCGTCGAGGCGGCGACGACCACTGGTAACGTTGCCGAAGCCCCTGCGCCGGCCACTCCCGGCCGGCCGGGAGGATCCGACGTCCTTTAACGACCCGTCCCGTGAGGCGGGGAAGGAGGTCCGCCGTGGCCTACCCATCGGCTGCCCCGTCGTCGCCGCCGCGACAACCCTCGGTGAAGGTGATATTGACCAGCGCCGACCTGCAACGCGTGGTCGACCGCATCGCTCACCAGATCCTCGAGAAGACCCAGGGCGCGGCTGACACCGTGCTGCTCGGTATCCCCACCCGGGGTGCCCCCCTCGCCAGCCGGCTCGCCGCCCGGATCAGCGCCTTCGAGGGTATTTCCGTGCCGGTCGGCGTGCTCGACATCACTCTCTACCGCGACGACCTGCGCCGGAACGCCACCCGGGCGGTCGGCCCCACCCAGTTGCCGGCCGGTGGCATCGACGGCAAGCGGGTGGTCCTCGTCGACGATGTCCTCTTCTCCGGCCGGACCGTCCGGGCGGCCCTCGACGCGCTCGGTGACCTTGGGCGGCCCGCTTCGGTGCAACTCGCCGTCCTGGTCGACCGGGGGCACCGGCAGCTACCGATCCGCGCCGACTACGTCGGCAAGAACATCCCGACCGCCCTGGCCGAGAGTGTCAAGGTGACGCTGGTCGAGACCGACGGCACGGACGAGGTCCGGCTCTACGGGGAGGAGGCCCGATGATCAGGCACCTGCTTTCCGGCGCCGACCTTGACGCCGACACCGCCACCCAGATCCTGGACACCGCCGCCGAGATGGCCGCGGTGGCCGGTCGCGAGGTCAAGAAGCTGCCCGCGCTGCGGGGCAGGACCGTGGTGAATCTCTTCTACGAGGACTCGACCCGCACCCGGATCTCGTTCGAGGCGGCGGCCAAACGGCTCAGCGCCGACGTGATCAACTTCTCGGCGAAGGGTTCCAGCGTCGCCAAGGGCGAGAGCCTGAAGGACACCGCGCTGACCCTGCAGGCGATGGGGGCCGACGCGGTGGTGGTCCGGCACCCCGCCTCGGGGGCTCCGCACCGCCTCGCCGACTGGGTCGACGGTTCGGTGGTCAACGCCGGCGACGGCACCCACGAGCACCCCACCCAGGCGCTGCTCGACGCGTACACGATGCGGTCCCGGCTGGGCCGCCTGGCCGGCCTGTCGGTGGCGGTGGTCGGTGACGTGCTGCACTCCCGGGTGGCCCGTTCCAACGTGCTGCTGCTGTCCACCCTCGGCGCCAAGGTGACCCTGGTCGGGCCACCCACGCTCATCCCGGTCGACATCGCCGCCGCTCTCGCGCCGGGCACCGACGTCTGCTACGACCTCGACGCGGTGCTGCCCTCGTCGGACGTGGTGATGATGCTGCGGGTGCAGCGGGAGCGGATGAACGACTCGTACTTCCCGTCCGCCCGCGAGTACGCCCGCCGCTACGGCCTGGACGGGCCGCGGATGGGCCGGCTGCCGGAGCACGCCATCGTCATGCATCCCGGCCCGATGAACCGGGGCATGGAGATCACGCCGGAGGTCGCGGACTCGCCCCGCTCCACCATCGTCGAACAGGTCGCCAACGGTGTCTCCGTCCGGATGGCCGTCCTCTACCTGCTGCTCGGGGGGAACAACCGGTGAACTCGTACCTGATCAGGAACGTCAGCGTCCTCGGCGCCGCACCGACCGACCTGCTGATCCGCGACGGCGTCGTCGCCGAGACCGGCGCGGGGCTGTCCGCGCCGGACGCCACCGTGATCGACGCCGACGGGCTGGTCGCCCTGCCCGGCCTGGTCGACCTGCACACCCACCTGCGTGAGCCCGGCCGGGAGGACGCCGAGACGGTCGAGACCGGTTCCCGGGCGGCGGCGCTCGGCGGCTACACCGCGGTCTGCGCGATGGCGAACACCTCGCCGGTGGCCGACACCGCGGGCGTGGTCGAGCAGGTGTGGCGGCTCGGCCGCGAGGCCGGGCTGGTCGACGTGCAGCCGATCGGCGCGGTCACCGTCGGCCTGGCCGGGGAGCGGCTGGCCGAACTCGGCGCGATGGCCGAGTCGGCGGCCCGGGTGCGGATCTTCTCCGACGACGGGCACTGCGTCGCCGACCCCCGGCTGATGCGCCGTGCGCTGGAGTACGTGAAGGCGTTCGACGGCATCATCGCCCAGCACGCCGAGGAGCCCCGGCTCACCGAGGGCGCGCAGATGCACGAGGGTGAGGTTTCCACCCGGCTGGGCCTGACCGGTTGGCCGGCGGTCGCCGAGGAGGCGATCATCGCGCGGGACGTGCTGCTGGCCGAGCACGTCGGCAGCCGGCTGCACATCTGCCACGTCTCCACCGCCGGCAGCGTCGAGGTGCTGCGCCACGCCAAGGCCCGGGGGGTACGCGTCACCGCTGAGGTGACCCCGCATCACCTGCTGCTCACCGACACACGTGCCGAGACCTACGACCCCGTGTTCAAGGTCAACCCGCCGCTGCGTACCGCGACCGACATCGCCGCGCTGCGGGCGGCGCTTGTCGACGGGGTGATCGACATCATCGCCACCGACCACGCCCCGCACGCGGTGGAGGACAAGGAGTGCGAGTGGGCGTACGCCCGGCCGGGCATGCTCGGGCTGGAGACGGCGCTGTCCATCGCGCTCGACGTGCTGGGTCCGCAGTGGGACCTGATCGCCGAGCGGATGTCCCGTACGCCGGCCCGGATCGCCGGGCTCACCGAGCACGGCCACGACCCGGCCCCCGGCGCGCCGGCCACCCTCACCCTGGTCGACCCGGCGGCCCGTCGGGTGATCGAGCCGGCGGAACTGGCCAGCCGTAGTCGCAACACCCCGTACGCCCGGATGACGCTGCCGGGTCGCATCGTGGCGACCTTCCTGCGTGGCGAGGCGACGGTCCTGGACGGAAAGGCAGTCAAGTGAGTCGTAGGCGTCCAGCGATTCTCGTCCTGGAGGACGGGCGCACCTTCCACGGCGAGGCGTACGGCAGCGTCGGGGAGACCTTCGGCGAGGCGGTCTTCAACACCGGGATGACCGGTTACCAGGAGACGCTCACCGACCCGTCGTACCACCGTCAGGTGGTGGTGCAGACCGCTCCGCACATCGGTAACACCGGCGTCAACACCTCCGACGACGAGTCACGCCGGATCTGGGTGGCCGGTTACGTGGTGCGTGACCCGGCCAGGATCAGCTCCAACTGGCGGGCCACCGGCGGGCTGGAGGACCGGCTGGCCACCGAGGGCGTGGTCGGCATCAGCGGCGTGGACACCCGGGCCCTCACCCGTCACCTGCGCGAACGTGGCGCGATGCGGGTGGGCGTCTCCAGCGTCGAGGACGATCCCCGGGCGCTGCTCGAACGGGTCCGCCAGTCGCCGCAGATGCTCGGCGCGGACCTCTCCGCCGAGGTGACGACCGCGACGCCGTACGTGGTCGACGCCGAGGGCGAGCACCGGTTCACGGTGGCCGCGCTGGACCTGGGCATCAAGCGCAACGTGCCGCGCCGGCTCGCCGCGCGGGGCGTGACCACCCACGTGCTGCCGGCCCACTCGACAATCGAGGACCTGCTGGCCACCGGCGCCGACGCGGTCTTCTTCTCACCGGGCCCCGGTGACCCGGCGACCGCCGACGCGCCGGTCGCGCTGGCCCGCGAGGTGCTGCGCCGCGAGGTGCCGCTGTTCGGCATCTGCTTCGGCAGCCAGATCCTCGGCCGGGCGCTCGGCTTCGGCACCTACAAGCTCGGCTACGGCCACCGGGGCATCAACCAGCCGGTGCTCGACCGGGTCACCGGCAAGGTCGAGGTGACCAGCCACAACCACGGCTTCGCGGTGCAGGTGCCCGGGGCACGGCCGGGCGCGGTGGTGCCGGACCAGGTGATCGAGACCGAGTTCGGCGGCGTCCAGGTGTCGCACGTCTGCCTCAACGACAACGTGGTCGAGGGGCTGCGGGCGCGCGACGTGCCCGCCTTCACCGTTCAGTACCACCCGGAGGCGGCGGCCGGCCCGCACGACGCGGACTATCTCTTCGACCGCTTCGCCGAGCTGATCGACGGCCGGGCTCTCAGTGGGGGGCGTACCAATGCCTAAGCGGACCGATCTCAAGCACATCCTGGTGATCGGGTCGGGACCGATCGTCATCGGACAGGCCTGCGAGTTCGACTACTCGGGTACTCAGGCGTGCCGGGTGCTGCGCGCCGAGGGGATCCGGGTCAGCCTGGTCAACTCCAACCCGGCCACCATCATGACCGACCCGGAGTTCGCCGACGCCACCTACGTCGAGCCGATCACCCCGGAGTTCGTCGAGCTGGTCATCGCCAAGGAGCGTCCGGACGCGGTGCTGCCCACCCTGGGTGGGCAGACCGCCCTGAACACCGCCGTGGCGTTGCACGAGGCCGGGGTGCTGGAGAAGTACGGCGTCGAGCTGATCGGCGCGAACATCGACGCGATCCGGCGCGGCGAGGACCGGCAGCTGTTCAAGGAGATCGTGGCGAAGGCCGGCGTACGCCTCGGCGTCGAGGATCCGGCGAGCCTGGTGCCGCGTTCGCGGGTCTGCCACTCGATGGACGAGGTCCGCGAGACGGTGGCCGAGCTGGGCCTGCCGGTGGTGATCCGGCCGTCGTTCACCATGGGTGGTCTCGGCTCGGGCATGGCGCACACCGACGCCGACCTGGAGCGCATCGCGGGCGCCGGGCTGGCTGCCAGTCCGGTGCACGAGGTGCTCATCGAGGAGAGCGTGCTCGGCTGGAAGGAGTACGAACTCGAACTCATGCGGGACCGCCACGACAACGTGGTGGTGGTCTGCTCGATCGAGAACCTCGACCCGATGGGCGTGCACACCGGTGACAGCGTGACCGTGGCGCCGGCCATGACGCTCACCGACCGGGAGTACCAGCACCTGCGGGATCTGGGCATCGCGGTGCTGCGCGAGGTCGGCGTGGACACCGGTGGCTGCAACATCCAGTTCGCGGTGAACCCGGCCGACGGTCGCATCGTCGTCATCGAGATGAACCCGCGGGTGTCCCGCTCGTCGGCGCTGGCGTCGAAGGCGACCGGCTTCCCGATCGCGAAGATCGCCGCGAAGCTGGCCATCGGCTACACCCTCGACGAGATCCCCAACGACATCACCCGCAAGACGCCGGCCGCGTTCGAGCCGACGCTTGACTACGTGGTGGTGAAGATCCCCCGGTTCGCGTTCGAGAAGTTCCCCGGCGCGGACCCGGAGCTGACCACCACGATGAAGTCGGTCGGCGAGGCGATGAGCCTCGGGCGCAACTTCCCCGAGGCGCTGAACAAGGCGATGCGCTCGATGGAGACCAAGGCCGCCGGCTTCTGGACCGTGCCCGACCCGGTCGGGGCGACGAAGGAGAACACCCTCGCCGCGCTGGGCATGCCGCACGACGGACGGCTCTACACGGTGGAGCGGGCGTTGCGGCTCGGTGCCTCGATCGCCGAGGTCAGCGCCGCCTCCGGCGGTATCGACCCGTGGTTCCTGGACCAGATCGCCGCCCTGGTCGAGTTGCGTGCGGAGATCGTGGCGGCGCCGGTGCTGGACGCGGAGCTGCTGCGCCGGGCGAAGCGGGCCGGCCTCTCCGACCGGCAGCTGGCCGCGCTGCGTCCCGAACTGGCCGCCGAGGACGGGGTCCGTACGCTGCGGCACCGCCTCGGCCTCCGGCCGGTCTACAAGACGGTGGACACCTGCGCCGCGGAGTTCGAGGCCACCACCCCGTACCACTACTCCGCTTATGACGAGGAGACGGAGGTGGCCGGCTCGGCGCGGCCCAAGGTGCTGATCCTGGGTTCCGGACCGAACCGGATCGGGCAGGGCATCGAGTTCGACTACTCCTGCGTGCACGCGGTCATGGCCCTGAAGGGGTCCTACGAGACCGTCATGGTCAACTGCAATCCGGAGACCGTCTCCACCGACTACGACACCGCCGACCGGCTCTACTTCGAGCCGCTGACCTTCGAGGACGTGCTTGAGGTCTGGCACGCGGAGGACTCCTCCGGCCGGTCCGTCGGCGGGCCGGGCGTGGTCGGCGTGATCGTGCAGCTGGGTGGGCAGACCCCGCTCGGACTGGCCCAGCGACTCAAGGACGCCGGGGTGCCGGTGGTGGGTACCTCACCGGAGTCGATCCACCTGGCCGAGGAACGCGGCGCCTTCGGATCGCTGCTGGCCCGGGCCGGCCTGCGCGCGCCGGACCACGGCACCGCCACCTCGTACGAGGAGGCGAAGGAGATCGCCGACGAGATCGGCTACCCGGTGCTGGTCCGGCCGTCGTACGTGCTCGGCGGGCGGGGCATGGAGATCGTCTACGACGACGCCACGCTGCGCGACTACATCGGCCGGGCCACCGACATCTCGCCGGACCATCCGGTGCTTGTCGACAGTTTCCTCGACGATGCCATCGAGATCGACGTGGACGCGCTCTGCGACGCCGACGGCGCGGTCTACCTCGGCGGGATCATGGAGCACATCGAGGAGGCGGGCATCCACTCCGGCGACTCCTCCTGCGCCCTGCCGCCGATCACCCTGGCCAGTTCGCACGTGGCCCAGGTCCGCCGGTACACCGAGGCCATCGCGCGGGGCATCGGCGTACGCGGACTGCTCAACGTGCAGTACGCGCTGAAGGACGACGCGCTGTACGTGCTGGAGGCCAACCCGCGCGCCTCGCGTACCGTGCCGTTCGTCTCGAAGGCCACGGCGGTGCCGCTGGCGAAGGCGGCGGCCCGGATCGCGCTCGGCGCGACCCTGGCCGAGTTGCGCGCCGAGGGCATGTTGCCGACGACCGGGGACGGTGGTTCGCTGCCGCCGGACGCCCCGATCGCGGTGAAGGAGGCGGTGCTGCCGTTCAAGCGGTTCCGTACCCCGGCGGGTAAGGGGGTGGATTCGCTGCTCGGCCCGGAGATGAAGTCGACAGGCGAGGTGATGGGGATCGACACCGCCTTCGGGCACGCCTTCGCCAAGTCGCAGTCGGCGGCGTACGGGTCGCTGCCGACCGAGGGCAGGATCTTCGTCTCGGTGGCCAACCGCGACAAGCGCGGCATGATCTTCCCGATCAAGCGGCTGGCCGATCTCGGCTTCGACATCGTCGCGACCAGCGGTACCGCCGAGGTGCTGCGCCGGCACGGCATCGCCTGCGAGCAGGTCCCGAAGCACTATGAGGCCGATTCCGAGGACGACGCGGTGTCGTTGATCCTCGGTGGCCACGTCGCTCTTGTGATCAACACGCCACAGGGTTCGGGTGCCAGCGCCCGCTCGGACGGTTACGAGATCCGCAGCGCCGCGGTCACCGCCGACATCCCCTGCGTCACCACCGTCCCCGGCGCCGCCGCCGCGGTCATGGGAATCGAGGCGAGGATCCGCGGCGACATGCAGGTACGCCCCCTCCAGGCCCTCCACGCCACCCTCCGGTCCGCCCAGTGACCCCCCACCCCTCGTCCACCACCCCGTTCTCGTCGATCAAGAAGTTTTGGTCCTCGGGTGGCCCTCGGCGGGACCAGAACTTCTTGATCGACGCATGGCATCGGGGAGGGGTGGCGTGATCTTCGAACGGACCGTTCGGCGGGGGCTGTTCCGGGTCGGGGGTGGGGACGCGGAGACGGCGCACGAGTTCACCCTGCGGCGGTTGGCCGCGCTGTCCCGGACGCCGGTGGCGCTGGCGGCGTTGCGGGCCCGGTACGCCGTGTCGGCGCCGCGCACGGTGTTCGGGGTGTCATTTCCCAACCCGGTCGGCCTGGCCGCCGGGATGGACAAGGACGGGGTGGCGCTACCGGCGTGGCCGGCACTGGGCTTCGGTTTCGTCGAGGTCGGCACGGTGACGGCGCGTCCCCAACCAGGCAATCCCCGGCCCCGGCTGTTCCGGCTCGTCGACAGCGAGGCCGTGATCAACAGGATGGGCTTCAACAACGCCGGGGCGCAGGCGCTGGCAGACCGGCTGGCGGCGCTGCCGCGACCGCTCGGCGTACCGCTTGGAATCTCGCTGGGCAAGTCGAAGGTGACGGCGCTGGAGGACGCGGTGGAGGACTACCGCGAGTCGTACCGCGCGTTGCGCGAGCACGGCGACTACTTCGCGGTCAACGTCTCCTCACCGAACACCCCCGGGCTGCGCGCCTTGCAGGACCGGGAGCATCTGGACGCGCTGTTGGCGGCATTGGTGGGGGAGAAGCCGGTGCTGGTGAAGATCGCTCCCGACCTCACCGAGCCGGCCATCGCCGAGTTGCTGGAGGTGTGCCTGGCTCGCGGCGCCGCCGGAGTGATCGCCACGAACACGACCCTCGGACGGGACGGGTTGGCCCCGACCGACCGGGGACGTTCCGGCGAGACCGGTGGGCTGTCCGGCCGTCCGCTGGCCGACCGGGCGCGGCAGGTGGTCGCCTTCGTGCACGCCGAGACGGGCGGGCGACTGCCGGTCATCGGCGTCGGCGGCATCGTCGACCCCGACGATGCGGCCCGGATGTTCGACGCCGGCGCCAGCCTGGTGCAGCTCTACACCGGGTTCATCTACCGTGGCCCGGCGCTGCCCCGGGCCGTCGCCCGCGCGGCTGCGGGTGCCGTGCGTCCGGCCACGACCGGCGCCTGACGAACACCACCCACTCACCACCCCCCTTTGCTCTGCTTCACCCCACGCAACGGTTTCGGCGCGGAACCCGGGCGTCCGGTGAAGCAGAGCAAAGGGGACGCAAGGAGGACCGATGACGCCGGAGGAGGTTCTCGCCGCCGACGCGGCGCACGTGTGGCATCCGTACGCCGCGCTGCCGCCGGCGGTGGCGCCGTACCTGGTGGAGAGCGCCGAGGGGGTACGGCTGCGGCTGGCCGACGGCCGCGAGCTGGTCGACGGGATGTCCTCCTGGTGGGCGGCGATCCACGGCTACCGGCATCCGGTGCTGGACGCGGCGGTGGTCGACCAGTTGGGCCGGATGAGTCACGTCATGTTCGGCGGACTGACCCACGCGCCGGCCGTGGAGCTGGCCCGCACTCTGGTCGAGGTGACGCCCGACGGGCTGGAGCACGTGTTCCTGGCCGACTCGGGTTCGGTGAGTGTCGAGGTTGCGGTGAAGATGTGCCTGCAGTACCAGCGGGCCACCGGCCGGCCGCAGCGGCACCGGCTGGGCACCTGGCGGGGCGGGTACCACGGCGACACGTTCCATCCGATGAGCGTCTGCGACCCGGAGGGTGGCATGCACCACCTCTGGGGGGACGTGCTGCCGCGGCAGGTCTTCGCCCCGATGCCGCCGGGTGGCTTCGACAGCCCGCCCGATCCGGCGTACGAGGCGGCGCTGATCGACGCGGTGGAGCGGCACGCCCACGAGCTGGCCGCGGTGATCGTGGAACCGGTGGTGCAGGGTGCCGGCGGGATGCGTTTCCACCACCCGCACTATCTGCGGGTGCTGCGCGAGGTGACCCGGGCGCACGGCGTGCTGCTGATCTTCGACGAGATCGCCACCGGTTTCGGCCGTACCGGGACGATGTTCGCCGCCGAGCATTCCGGGGTCACCCCGGACGTGCTCTGCGTCGGCAAGGCGCTCACCGGCGGCTATCTGACTCTGGCCGCGGCGCTGTGCACGGCGGAGGTCGCGCGGGGCATCCGGGCCGGTGGTGTGCTCGCGCACGGCCCGACGTTCATGGGCAACCCGCTCGCCTGCTCGGTGGCCAACGCGTCGCTGGGCCTGCTGCGGGCCGGTGACTGGGCCGGGCAGGTGGCGCGGCTGGAACGGGGTCTGCGGTCGGGGCTGGAGCCGTTGCGCGGCGCACCGGGTGTGACGGACGTGCGGGTGCTCGGCGGAATCGGCGTGGTCCAGTTGGACCACGAGGTGGATCTCGGCGCGGCCACGGCCGCCGCCGTGGCGCAGGGGGTGTGGCTGCGTCCGTTCCGGGATCTGGTCTACACGATGCCGCCGTACGTCACCACGGACGCCGACCTCGCCGTCGTGGTGTCGGGTATCTCGGCAGCGGTCGCGGCGGGCTGAGTAGGCGGGTATCGGCCCTTGGCTGGATTTGAGTAGGCGTGTTCGGCAGCCATCGCGAATTGGAGTAGCCCGGCGGCACCCCGGTCCGGGCCTGCTGAGTAGGCGCGGACGGGTGGAAGCCCGGCCGGGACGAGAGGAAGGCACTGGCGACATGGAGAGTTTCGGCGCCCGGCTGCACCGGGCCATGGACGAGCGCGGACCGCTCTGCGTGGGGATCGACCCGCACCCGGCGTTGCTGTCCCGGTGGGGCCTTGACGACGATGTGGCCGGCCTCGACCGCTTCGCCCGGACCGTCGTGGACGCGCTCGGTGACCGGGTTGCGGTGGTCAAGCCCCAGTCGGCGTTCTTCGAGCGATTCGGGTCTCAAGGGGTGGCGGTCCTTGAGTCAACTATCCGACAGTTACGAAATCTCGGCTCGCTCGTTCTTCTCGACGCCAAGCGCGGCGACATCGGTTCGACGGTCCAGGCGTACGCGTCGGCCTACCTTGATCCATCCAGCCCCATGTATGTCGATGCGGTGACCGCGAGCCCCTTCCTGGGGGTCGGATCGCTGGCCCCGATGTTCGAGCTGGCCGCCGAGCACGGCGGCGGCGTGTTCGTCCTGGCGCTCACCTCCAACCCCGAGGGCGCCTCGGTGCAGCGCGCCCGCGGCGCCGACGGCCGCAGCGTCGCGCAAACGATCCTCGACGAGATTTCCCAGCTCAACGCGGGTGCGGAGCCGCTCGGGAGTGTCGGTGCCGTGATCGGCGCGACGGTCGGAGAGACCGGCTGCGACCTGTCTGCGGTGAACGGGCCGCTGCTCGCCCCCGGGCTCGGAGCGCAGGGTGCCACGGCAGCCGATCTGCGGGTCGTCTTCGGCTCCGCGCTGCCCGCCGTGCTGCCCGCGTACTCCCGTGAGGTGCTGGGCGCCGGGCCCGATCCGGACGCGCTGCGGGCCGCCGCGGACCGTGCCGTGGCGGAGTGTCGGGCGGTCCTGGCGATGTCCTGACTGACTGATGGCTCGGTCACTTTGTGGTGATCATTGCGCGCCCACGTTGCCGAAAGCTCCGTTGACCGCTAGTTTTCCCCGCGCTGGGAACCCCTTGGTTCACAGCGACACCACGTTTCACAGATGCGGCGGTGCGTCCCGCCCGTCGCGATAGGGACCTGAGGAGAACTGGTGCCGCTCCCGTCACTGACCCCCGAGCAGCGCGCAGCCGCGCTGGAAAAGGCTGCGGAGATCCGCAAAGCCCGTGCCGAGCTGAAGGAGCAGCTCAAGCAGGGCAAGACCACCCTCGGAGCCGTTCTTGAGCGGGCCGAGTCCGACGATGTCGTCGGCAAGCTCAAGGTGTCGGCTGTGCTGCAGGCCATGCCGGGCATCGGCAAGATCCGGGCTACTCAAATCATGGAGAAGCTCAAGATCGCCGACAGCCGCCGCCTGCGTGGCCTCGGCGAGCAGCAGCGCAAGGCGCTGCTTGGGGAGTTCGCCGCCAACTGAGCACGACTGCGGGTAGAAACAAGCAGTGAGCTTGGATGACGAGGCGCGCCCGGCGGCTCGGCTCACTGTCCTGGCTGGCCCATCCGGCGCCGGTAGGGAGAGTGTCGTCGAGCTGATCCGGGCGCGTTCTCCGTCAGTGTGGACGCCGGTCGCGGTCACCACCCGGCCCCGCCGGGGCAACGAACTGGACGGCGTCCACCGACACTTCGTCACGGCTGAGGAGTTCGACCGCCGGCTCGCCGCCGGCGAGCTGCTGGAGTGGAGTCGGTTCGGCGCTCACCGGCGCGGCACGGAGGCCGCCCCGCTGCGCCGCCGGCTCGCCGCCGGGCAGCCGGTGCTGCTCGCGTTGGACCTCGACGGTGCGCTGCTGGTCCGGGCGGGCTGGCCGGGGGCACGACTCGTCCTGCTCCATCCGCCCGGTCGACTGCCGGGCCCGCCGGTGGTGACGGCCTTCGACCTCAGCGTGTCGGCCGACCGCATCGAGCGGGTCGTGGACGAACTGGTAGGATTCATCGGTTCTTCCTTCCTGGCTCCGGCCCGGCCGCGTCCGCGCGGTTGAGCGCCGGCGCCGCGCTCACGCGCGGTCCGTGCGAAAGACGCAGAGGTTTATCCGTGGGATCCATCGCCAACCCCGAAGGCATCACCAACCCGCCGATCGACGAGCTCCTGGAGAAGACGACGTCGAAGTACGCGCTGGTCATCTTCGCGGCCAAGCGCGCCCGCCAGGTCAACGCCTACTACAGCCAGCTCGGTGAGGGCCTGCTGGAGTACGTCGGCCCGCTGGTCGAGACCACTCCCCAGGAGAAGCCGCTCTCCATCGCGATGCGCGAGATCAACGCTGGCCTGCTCACCGCTGAGCCGACCGACCAGCCGTAATCCTCCGCCCGTCGATGAGCGCCCGGATCATCCTCGGCGTCGGCGGCGGGATCGCCGCCTACAAGGCGTGCGAGTTGCTGCGCCTGTTCACCGAGTCGGGCCACCAGGTGCGGGTGGTGCCGACGGCAGCCGCGTTGCGCTTCGTCGGCGCGCCGACCTGGGCGGCGCTCTCCGGGCAGCCGGTCGCCGAGGACGTCTGGTCCGACGTGCACGAGGTGCCGCACGTACGCCTCGGCCAGCAGGCCGACCTGGTGGTGGTCGCACCCGCCACCGCCGACCTGCTGGCCCGCGCCGCCCACGGCCTCGCCGATGATCTACTCAGCAACACCCTGCTCACCGCCCGGTGCCCGGTGCTGCTGGCGCCGGCGATGCACACCGAGATGTGGGAACACCCGGCCACCGTCGACAACGTCGCGACGCTGCGGTCCCGGGGCGTCCGGGTCGTCGAGCCGGCCGTGGGGCGACTCACCGGTGTCGACACCGGCAAGGGCCGGTTGCCGGAGCCGACGGAGATCTTCGCGGCGGCCCGCCGCATCCTGGCTCGCGGCGCCGACGCGCCGGCCGACCTGACCGGCCGTCGGGTGGTGGTCACCGCCGGTGGCACCCGGGAACCGCTCGACCCGGTGCGCTTCCTGGGCAACCGCTCCTCCGGCAAGCAGGGCTACGCGTTCGCCCGTGCCGCCCTCGCCCGGGGTGCCCGGGTCACGCTGATCGCCGCCAACGTCACACTTCCCGACCCGGCCGGTGCGGACCTGATCCGCGTGGGCACCACCGGCGAACTGCGGGAGGCCACCCTGAAGGCGGCAGTGGACGCCGACGTGGTGGTGATGGCGGCGGCTCCGGCAGATTTCCGACCCGCGACGTACGCGCCTGGCAAAATCAAGAAATCGGACGACGGCACGGCACCCATCATCGAACTCGTGACCAACCCGGACATCGCCGCCGAGCTGGGTCAGCGTCGTCGGCCGGAGCAGGTGCTGGTGGTGTTCGCCGCCGAGACCGGCGACGCCGAGGCCAACGGGCGGGCCAAGCTGGCCCGTAAGCGGGCCGACCTCATCGTCATCAACGAGGTCGGGCCGGACAAGGTCTTCGGCGCCGAGACCAACGCGGCCACGGTCATCAGCGTGGACGGCTCGGTCACCCGGATACCCGAGCGGTCCAAGGAGGATCTCGCCGACGGGGTGTGGGACCTGGTGGTCGCCCGGTTGGCCGGGTGACTTCTCCTGACGGTTGGACGCAAGACGACCGTGGACGATGCCGTCGACGGTTAGTGACTACACTGCCGCGGAACGACGTCCAAGAACTTAGGAGTACCGTGACACGCCGCCTCTTCACGTCCGAATCGGTCACGGAAGGCCACCCGGACAAGATCGCCGACCAGATCAGTGACGGCATCCTCGATGCCCTGTTGACGCAGGATCCGCACAGCCGAGTGGCCGTCGAGACCCTGATCACCACCGGTCAGGTGCACGTCGCCGGTGAGGTGACGACCAAGGCGTACGCCGACATCCCGACGATCGTGCGCGAGACGATCCTGGGTATCGGCTACGACTCGTCGAAGAAGGGTTTCGACGGGGCGTCCTGTGGGGTCAGTGTCTCCATCGGCGCCCAGTCGCCGGACATCGCGCAGGGCGTGGACAACGCGTTCGAGTTGCGTACCGGGACGTCGGAGAGCGCGTTGGACGCGCAGGGCGCCGGTGACCAGGGCATGATGTTCGGCTTCGCCTGCTCGGAGACGCCCGAGCTGATGCCGCTGCCGATCGCGCTCGCGCACCGGCTGGCCCGCCGGCTCGCCGCGGTACGCAAGGACGGCACGGTGCCCTACCTGCGTCCCGACGGCAAGACCCAGGTCACCATCGAGTACGACGGCCTGCGTCCGGTACGCCTGAACACGGTGGTGGTGTCCAGCCAGCACGCCGCGGACATCTCGTTGGAGTCGCTGCTCACCCCGGACGTGCGGGACCACGTCATCGCCCCGGAACTGGAGAGCCTGGAGCTGGACACCGAGGGCTACCGGCTGCTGGTCAACCCGACCGGCCGGTTCGAGATCGGTGGCCCGATGGGCGACGCGGGCCTGACCGGGCGGAAGATCATCGTGGACACCTACGGTGGCTACGCCCGCCACGGTGGTGGGGCCTTCTCCGGCAAGGATCCGTCGAAGGTCGACCGTTCGGCCGCGTACGCGATGCGGTGGGTGGCCAAGAACGTGGTGGCCGCCGGTCTCGCGGAGCGGTGCGAGGTGCAGGTGGCGTACGCGATCGGCAAGGCGCATCCGGTGAGCCTGTTCATCGAGACGTTCGGCACCGAGACGGTGCCGGTGGCCTCGATCGAGAAGGCGGTCACCGAGATCTTCGACCTGCGTCCCGCCGCCATCATCCGGGATCTGCACCTGCTGCGGCCGATCTACGCCCAGACCGCCGCCTACGGCCACTTCGGCCGCGAGCTGCCCGACCTGACCTGGGAGTCCACTGACCGCGCCGCCGACCTCAAGTCGGCCGCGGGAGCCTGACAACCACCCGGCGTGACGACCGGCGGCCCGCTGACGGGTCGCCGGTCGCCCGTGTCTGCGTCGATGTTGCCCTGGCCCACCTGGATCGGCCCTTCGACTACCTGGTTCCGCAGGCCCTCGCCGCCGACGCCGTGCCGGGGGTACGGGTGAAGGTGCGCTTCGCCGGCCAACTGGTAGACGGCTGGCTGCTGGAGCGGACCGAACGATCCGAGCACCCCCGGCTCGCGTACCTCGACAAGGTCGTGTCCCCGGTGCCGGTGCTCGCCCCGGAGGTGGCCAGGCTGGCCCGGGTCGTCGCCGACCGGTACGCCGGCAGCCTGGCCGACGTGCTGCGGCTGGCGGTTCCACCCCGGCACGCCCGGGTGGAGAAGGAGGTCACCGCCGAGGTCCGGGCGGCCGACGAGGCACCGGCCGACCCGCCAAGTTCACCGGCGCCGGAGGGATGGCGCGACTACCCGGCCGGGCCGGCGCTGCTGCGGGCACTTGCCGACGGGCGCTCGCCCCGTGCGGTGTGGTCGGCGTTGCCGGGGGAGGACTGGGCGGCCCGTTACGCCACCGCCGTCGCCGCCACGGTGGCCGCCGGCCGGGGCGCGCTGGTGGTGGTGGCCGACGGGCGGGACCTCGATCGGCTCGACGCCGCGCTGACCGCACGGCTCGGCTCGGGCCGGCATGTCTGCCTGTCGGCCGCCCTCGGGCCGGCGCGGCGCTACCGCGCGTTCCTGGCCGCCCGCCGTGGCGACGTCCCGGTGGTGATCGGCACCCGGGCTGCCATGTTCGCCCCGGTCGACCGGCTGGGACTGGTGGCCATCTGGGACGACGGTGACGATCTGCACGCCGAGCCGCGAGCCCCCTACCCGCACGCCCGGGAGGTGCTGCTGACCCGGGCCCAGTTGGCGGAGGCGGGCGCGCTGGTCGGCGGCTACGCCCGTACCGCCGAGGCGCAGTTGCTGGTGGAGACCGGCTGGGCCCGCGAGGTGATCGCCGACCGGGCGGTGCTGCGGGCGCGTACCCCCGCGATCGTGCCGACCGGCGACGATCCGCAACTGGCCCGCGATCCCGGTGCGGCGACCGCCCGGCTGCCCAGCCTGGCCTGGACCGCCGCCCGGGAGGCACTACGCGCGGATGCGCCGGTCCTGGTCCAGGTGCCCCGGCGCGGCTACCTGCCCTCGGTGGCCTGCGCCGACTGCCGTACGCCGGCCCGCTGCCCGCACTGCGCCGGCCCGCTCGCGTTGCCGTCGGCCGGCGGGTCGCCCGCCTGCCGCTGGTGCGCCCGGATCGCCGCCGCCTACGCCTGTCCGCAGTGTGGCGGGCGGCGACTGCGGGCCTCGGTGACCGGTGCCCGGCGGACCGCCGAGGAACTGGGGCGGGCCTTCCCGGGGGTGCCGGTGCGCACCTCCGGCCGGGAGGAGGTGCTGGCCGACGTCCCGGGCGGCGCTGGCCTGGTGATCGCGACCCCCGGGGCCGAGCCGGTGGCGACCGGCGGCTACGGCGCGGTGCTGCTGCTGGACACCTGGGCGTTGCTCACCCGCGCCGATCTGCGGGCCGGCGAGGAGGCGTTGCGGCGGTGGACCGGGGCCGCGGCGCTGGCCCGGCCGGCCGCTGCCGGGGGTCGGGTGGTGGTGGTCGCCGACGGCGCGCTCGCGCCGGTGCAGGCGCTGCTGCGCTGGGACGCCGGCTGGTTCGCGGCCCGGGAATTGGCCGAGCGGCGGGAGCTGGGCTTTCCGCCGGCGATGCGGATGGCCAGCGTGACGGGCCTGCCCGCCGCGGTCGCCGACCTGTTGGCGCAGGCGCGGCTGCCCGACGGGGCCGAAGTGCTCGGTCCGGTGCCGGCCGACGGCGAGCGGGAGCGGATGCTGGTGCGGGTGCCGAGGGCTCGGGCCGCCGACATGGCCGGCGCGCTGCACACGGCGGCCGGGGTACGCAGCGCCCGCAAGGCGACCGAGCCGGTACGCCTCCAGGTCGACCCGCTCGCGCTGTTCTGACCCAGCGGTGACGGTGTGTGCCGTGCCGACCGATGTCCCAAGAAGTGCGATATGTTACCTGATCATGACTGCCCGTATCGACTCGCCCGCTCACGGTCGCGTCCCGGAGGCAGACCGGCGCGAGGTGGTAGCATCGCCCGTCATGCCGGTGCGTACGGCGACTCCAGGTCGAGCTGGAGGTGTCCGAGGGCGGCGCGACGACGGCGGAACCGCGTCGGCCCGGCGCGGAAATCGATGATCTCAACCGGCCGGTGATCAGGGGTGGACAAGTCGTGACCGTTCGTCAGTCGATCGTCTTCAACGGTGACCTGGGCAGCGGCAAGAGCACGGTCTCCGTCGAGATCGCCAAGCGACTCGGCCTGCGCCGGGTCAGCGTCGGTGACCTCTACCGGCAGATGGCGCAGGAGCGGCAGATGACCGCGCTCCAGCTGAACCTGCACGCCGAGCTGGACCAGGCCGTCGACGGCTACGTCGACCAGCTCCAGCGCGACATCGCCGCCTCCGGCGAGAGTCTGGTCATGGACTCCCGGCTGGCCTGGCACTTCTTCACCGACGCACTCAAGGTGCACATGATCACCGAGCCGGGGGAGGCCGCCCGCCGCGTCCTGCTGCGCCCCTCCGGGCCGGCCGAGAGCTACACCTCACTGGACGAGGCAAAGGCCAAGCTCCGGGAACGCAGCGAGAGCGAGCGTGGCCGGTTCCTGGTCCGGTACGGCGTGGACAAGGCCAGGCTGCGCAACTACGACCTGATCTGCGACACCACCCGCGCGCCCGCCGACGAGGTGATCGAGCGCATCGTCGATGCGTACGAGGGGCGACTCGCGCCGGAGGTGCTGCGCGGTGCCCCGCCGCTGCTGCTGCTCGACCCTGGGCGGGTATACCCGACCGAGGACGTCACCGGATTGCGCGGTATGTGGGACTCGGCGCTCACCAGCGAGGTCGCCGCCGCCGGTGAGACCGGCCTGGAGCCGCTGGAGATCGGGTACACCGGCGAGTACTTCTTCGTGGTCAACGGGCACCGCCGGCTCAGCGCCGCGCTGCGTAACGGCTTCCGGCTGGTGCCGGGCCGGCTGGTCGCCGAGGTCGAGGAGCCCGTGGTCGGTGGGGTCAGCGCGATGGACTACTTCGCCGCGCAGGTCCGGCCCAGCCTGATCCACGACTGGGAGGCGGCCCACGACATCCACCTGCCGCTGCCCGAGCACGCCCTGCTCGCCGGCGACGCGGTGCTGGCGGGGGAGAGCGGCGTCGCCGGCTGAGCCCCGCCGCGCCTCGCCGTACGCCCCGGTTACCGCAGGTCACAGCGCTGCACGGGCATGATGGAGCCTCCTGGACACCGAGGAGGCCAGATGGACGTTAGTGAGGCGTTTGCGTCGCTCATGTCGCCCGAGGGACGGGTCGACCCGTATCCGGCGTACGAGCGGTTGCGTGCCCACGGACCGGTTGTGCAGGCCGGTCCGGGCCTGTACGCGGTCACCGGCCACGCCGAGGCCGACGAACTCCTCCGGGACGCCCGGATCCGGGTCCTCGACGGCCACCTGCGCGACCAGTTCCTGCCCGGCTGGCGGGAGAGCCCGGCCCTGTCCTCGATCGCCCGGTCGATGCTGCGGACCAACCCGCCCGACCACAGCCGGATGCGCCGGCTCGCCGCCGGCGCCTTCACCCCACGCCGGATCGGTGCCATGCGCGAGGTGGTCGCGGCGCAGACGGACGAGCTGATCGACGCGATGGCGGCGACCGGCCGGGACGGCCTTCCGGTCGACTTCATGGCCGAGTTCGCCTACCCGCTACCGGTCGGGGTGATCTGTGCGCTGCTCGGCGTGCCCGCCGCCGACCGCCCGCTGTTCCGGCGTTGGGCGGCCGACCTGACCGGTGCCCTGGAGCCCGAGATCACTCCGGCGGAGCTGGCCGTGGCCGATGCCGGCGCCGCCGAGCTGCGGGACTACTTCACCGAGCTGGTGGCCGACCGTCGCCGCCGCCCCGCCGACGACCTGACCACCGCCCTGGTACAGGCGCACGACTCCGGTGACCGGCTCTCCGGCGAGGAACTGCTGGCGAACCTGGTGATCCTGCTCGTCGCGGGCTTCGAGACCACCACCAACCTGCTCGGCAACGGGCTGGCGGTGCTGCTGGCCCATCCCCGGGCCGCCGACGTGCTGCGTCAGCACCCGCAGCACGCCCCGGCGTACGTGGACGAACTGCTCCGCTTCGACTCCCCGGTGCAGCTGACCACCCGGACCAGCGGCGAAACCGTTCGGCTCGGCGGGGTCGAGGTGCCCGCCGACAGTTGGATCCTGCTGCTGCTCGGCGCGGCCAACCGCGACCCCCGGCGGTACCCGCGGCCGGAGCGGTTCGACCCGTGGCGGGCGCAGCTGAATCCACTCTCCTTCGGCGCCGGGCCGCACTACTGCCTGGGAGCGGGGCTGGCCCGACTGGAGGCTCAGGTGGCCTTCCCGGCGCTGCTGCGCCGGCTGCCCGGGCTGGCGTCGGCCGGGCAGCCCCGGCGACGGATCCGGCTGACCTTGCGCGGGTACGACCACCTGCCGATCACCGTGGGTGAACCGCAGGCGGCCACGGTTGGTGGTGCGCCGGCCGGCACGGCCATCGGCAGTCCGTAGACTGGTACGGCACTACCGTCCCGCCGTGAAGGAGCCAACCCGCGTGACCGTCCAGCCCATCCGTCTGTTCGGGGATCCGGTGCTGCGCACGCCGGCCGATCCGGTGGTCGACTTCGACGTCGAGCTGCGCAAGCTCGTCGAGGACCTGACCGACACCATGCGTGAGCAGGGTGGTGCAGGTCTCGCCGCGCCGCAACTGGGTGTGGGCCTGCGGGTGTTCACCTTCGACGTCGACGACGTGCTCGGCCACCTGGTGAACCCGGTCCTGGAGTTTCCCGACGAGGAGGAGCAGGACGGCCCGGAGGGGTGCCTGTCCATTCCCGGGCTCTACTTCGACACCAAGCGCCGGCAGAACGTGATCGCCAAGGGCTTCAACGGTTACGGCGACCCGATGCAGATCGTCGGCACCGGGTTGATGGCCCGCTGCGTGCAGCACGAGACCGACCACCTCGACGGCGTGCTCTTCCTCGACCGGCTGGATGCGGCCGGCCGCAAGGAGGCGATGAAGGCGATCCGCCAGGCCGAGTGGTACGACGCCGCCGCGCCGCCCACAGTCAAGCTGAGCCCGCACGCCGCCGGCAGCCCGTTCGGTCTGGGGCGGTGACCGGGTGCGTGTGATCTTCGCCGGTACGCCGGCCGTCGCCGTTCCGGCCCTGGCCGCCGTGGCCGCCTCCCGGCATGAGCTGATCGCCGTGGTCACCCGCCCGGACGCGCCCGCCGGGCGCGGCCGAGGGCTGGTCCGCTCCCCGGTCGGTGCCTGGGCCGACGAGCACGGTGTCGAGGTGCTGACCCCCGCGCGTCCCCGGGAGCCGGAGTTCCTGGACCGGCTGCGCGAGCTGGCTCCGGACTGCGTGCCGGTGGTCGCCTACGGCGCGCTGGTGCCGCCGGTCGCGTTGGAGATCCCCCGGCACGGCTGGGTGAACCTGCACTTCTCGCTGCTGCCGGCGTGGCGGGGCGCCGCACCCGTGCAGCACGCCGTGCTGCACGGCGACGAGCTGACCGGGGCCAGCGTCTTCCAACTGGAGGAGGGGCTGGACACCGGCCCGGTCTACGGCACGCTCACTGACGAGATCCGGCCTACGGACACCTCCGGCGACCTGCTGGAGCGGTTGGCACACAGCGGCGCCGGGCTGCTGGTGGCGGTGCTGGACGCGCTGGAGGACGGCACCGCCAGGGCGCAGCCGCAGCCGGCCGACGGCGTCTCGCTGGCCCCGAAGCTCACCGTCGAGGACGCCCGGGTGCGCTGGGGCGACCCGGCCTTCGCGGTGGACCGGCGCATCCGCGCCTGCACCCCGGCCCCCGGCCCGTGGACGACCTTCCGGAACGAGCGGGTGAAGCTCGGCCCGGTCACCCCGGCAGCGGACGCGCCCGACCTCAAGCCCGGTGAGCTGCTCGTGGAGAAGGCGCGGGTGCTGGCCGGCACCGCCACCGTTCCGGTTCGTCTCGGCGAGGTGCGCGCGGCCGGCAAGCGGGCCATGCCGGCGACCGACTGGGCACGCGGTGCCCGCGTCGGTGCCGGGGAGGAGTTCGCGTGAGGGAGACCGCCGCCCGCCGCAGCGGAGAGCGTCGGGGGCGACCGATGGTCGACCGGCCACGGTACGCGGCGTACGAGGCGGTCGCGGCAGTGCACCGCGACGACGCGTACGCCAATCTGGCGCTACCGGCGATCCTGACCGACGCGGGGCTGGTCGGCCGGGACGCCGCCTTCGCCACCGAACTGACCTACGGCACGCTGCGCCACCTCGGCACGCTCGACGCGATCCTCACCGACGCGGCCGGGCGGGACGTGCAGCGGATCGACCCACCGGTCCGCGACGCGCTGCGCATCGGCGCGTACCAACTGCTGCACACCCGGGTGCCGGCGCACGCCGCGGTCTCCTCCACCGTCGACCTGGTCCGGGCGGTGGGCCAGGGCGCCACCGGCTTCGCCAACGCCGTGCTGCGCGAGGTCGCCACCCGCGACGTCGACGAGTGGGTGACTCGACTGGCACCGTCGATCGACAGCGACCCGGTCGGCCACCTCGCGCTGGCCTACAGTCATCCACAGTGGATCGTGCGGGCGTTCAACGAGGCGCTCGGTGGCGACTTCGGCGAGACCACCCGCCTGCTGATCGAGGACAACGAGCGCCCTCCGGTGCACCTGTGCGCCCGGCCCGGCCTGGTCGACCCGGTCGACCTCGCCGACGAGGTGGGTGGCGCGCCCGGCGCCTTCTCGCCGTACGCGGTCTACCTCGCCGGTGGCGCACCGGGCGAGCTGGCGGCGGTGGCCGACGGGCGGGCCCACGTCCAGGACGAAGGTTCCCAACTGGTGGCGAACGCGCTCGCGCTGGCACCGGTGGACGGGCCGGACGGCCGGTGGCTCGACCTGTGCGCCGGGCCGGGCGGCAAGTCCGGTCTGCTCGGGGCGCTCGCGGCGCAGCGGGACGCGCGGCTGACCGCCGTGGAGGTGGCCGAGCATCGGGCTCGGCTGGTCGCGGGCGCCACCCGGGGGCTGCCGGTCACTGTGCTGAACACCGACGGTCGGCTGGTGGGCACCGAGCCGAAACTGCCGGAGGAACACTTCGACCGGGTGCTTGTCGACGCGCCGTGCACCGGCCTCGGCTCGTTGCGCCGCCGGCCGGAGTCACGTTGGCGGCGTCAGCCGTCCGACCTGTCCGCCCTGACCCGGTTGCAGCGTGAGCTGCTCGCCGCCGGGTTGCGGGCGGCCCGGCCGGGTGGGCTGGTGGCCTACGTGACCTGTTCACCGCACACCGTGGAGACGCACGTGACGGTGACCGAGGCGGCCCGCCGCAGCGGGGTGCCGGTCGACTTCGTCGACGCCCGTACGGTGCTGCCGGCCGGCATGCCAGGGTTGGGCGACGGACCGACGGTGCAGCTGTGGCCGCACCGGCACGGCACCGACGCCATGTTCCTCGCCCTGCTCCGCCGCACCTGAGCCCGGCCCCGGCACCGCCGGGGATCCCTTTGTGGCGTGCCTGATCGGCAGACCGGCACCGTCCGGATCCGTTCGTGGGGTGCTGCGGACCCCGCCGCCGGGATCCGCTTGTGGCGTGCTGCGGACCGGCCGCCCGGACCCGCCCCGGGCGCGGCGGTCGGGGGAAGAGCCGCAGCGACCGGGGCGGGTGGCTATTCGGCGGACCGGACGGGTACCCAGTCCGTGAACCGTCGGTGCAGATCCGGGAGCTGTTCACCGGGCGATAGCCCGGCAAGCTGCTCCGCGGCCTCTTCGCGCAACTCCACCAGGTGCACCATGAGCGCCGGCTTGTCCTCCCGGTACACGGCGAGCAGATTCAGCTTCGCCGGCGAGCAGGGCCAGGCGGCACCGCAGGCCCGGCAGCGCCACGTCGGGCGGGACGGCACGTGCGCCTCGATCCGGCCGTTCATCCGGTCACGCTCGCGACGCCGGAGCGGGGCCGGGAGCGACGCTCGGCGTACGGGACGGGCGGGACGTTCACCGGCCGCATCCCCGCAGGTCGCAGGAACAGCGCCCGCCGCTGCGTCGCGTCCCCGTGCCGATCGAGCTGGTAGACGTCGACCCAGGCCCACCCGTCGTACGTCGTGCGTTCCAGGTGCCGGATCACTCGGACCAGGATCGGTTGGTGGAACTGCGGGGATGCTTCCCGGGCCAGGAGGTACACGCCGGGACGGACCCGAGGTGTTCCGCCCTCCCGCCCGGTCACCTGCCACGCGCCGGCTCTTGCACGGACATGGGTGCCTCCTCGGTCGTGGTTGGAGGGGGTCGCCCCGGTTGCTCGCCCAGGGGCGACCCCCGGCGACCCGGCGAGCGGGATTGCCGTCCCAAGGCCCGCACGCGCCGCCCACGAGAACCATCGCGTGGCGAATGTGGACGACTACAGGGCGTAGGCATAGGTTCTTCAGACGTCAAGGACGTCATGTGGGAGGCGGGCATGAATCAGGCGCTGAGGGCAGCCATGGTGGACGCGGGGGAAACCGCCGAGAGTCTCGCCGAACAGGTAGGCGTGGATCCCAAGACGGTCGCACGGTGGGTTGCCCCGGGGCGGGTGCCGCATCCCCGACACCGCGCGGCGGCGGCTGCGGCACTAGGGCGGGACATCGAGGACATCTGGCCGGACGTTTTGAAGCGGCGCGAGCCGTCCTGGCTCCGGCCGTGGGTGGAGACGGAACTCCAGGCCACCGCGCTGCGGTCCTTTCAAGTCGCGGTCATCCCGGGCCTGTTGCAGACCCCCGAGTACGCCACGGCGGTGCTCAGCAGCGGCCTGCTCGCCCCGGACGAGGTGGCCGGCTACGTCGAGACCCGGATGCGCCGGCAGTCGTCGGTCCTGGAACGGCGTAAACCGCCGCTCTTCGTCGCGGTCATCGACGAGTTCGCGCTTCGTCGCGGCGCCCCGGACATCATGCACCCGCAGCTGGATCACCTGGTGCGGCTGGCGCAGCGGCCCAACGTCCTGCTGCACGTACTGCCGCTCGACGCCGGCCTGCACCCCGGGCAGGCGGGGCCGTTCGTCATCGCCACGACGGAGGACGGCGACGTCGCGTACCTGGACGACCAGGCCGCCGGCCGGCTGACCAACGACACCGCCGCGCTCTGGTCCATTTGGGATACGCTGCGCTCGGTGGCGCTGCCGCGCCGCCAGACCATCGACTTCCTTGAGGCACGATCATGGCTGACCTGACCGGCGCCGTGTGGCGCACAAGCACCCGTAGCAGCTCGAACGGTGGCGACTGTGTCGAGGTCGCCGACAATCTTCCCGGCGTCGTCGGCGTCCGCGACTCGAAGGACCGGACCGGTCCGGCGTTGGTCTTCGCCCCGGCGGCCTGGCAGGCGTTCGTCGCCCGGGCCGCCGGGCGGTCCTGACCCGACCCGCGCGTAAGCGCCCGTCCCCGCACGGGGGTGGGCGCTTCGTCGTCAGCGCAGGAACCCATCGCACCCACCGCCCCGCCGCCCCACCCCGCACCCACCGCCTCGCCGCCCCACCCCGCCCCGACGATTCGGGTTCCTCACGTCGAAATCTTGGACAGTTTCCGTTATTCGCGAACGGAATCTCGCCAAGATCTCGCGGGCGACGGGCCGGGGCCGGGACGAAGCGGCCGGAGCTGGGGCTGGGGCTGGGTCAGTTGATGGGCAGGACCCGGGTGCCGGCGCCCTTCACCGATCGGGTCAGGGTGCGGTCGCTCATCCAGAGGAAGCACTGGACCGACCGGTTGCCGCTGCGCCACTCGCCTTCCGACGGGTGGTAGAAGATGGTGCCGACCCGGTACTGGAGGTTGCCGTCGTCCGGCACCTTGGCGTAGCGGGCGACGGCGCTGCGGCAACCTCGATGGCTCCGCCCCGGATTCTCCAGGAACTCCGACCAGCTGCTCTCCGGTGCCTGCCACAGACCCACGAACTCGGCCCGATGCTTCGCCGTGCACTTGACGGCGACCATCTCGGTCACCTCGTCGCCCTCGGTGCGGGCGTTGAAGCAGCCGTGCCGCAGCGGCGAGGACCCGTCCAGCGCACCGGCCAGGCTGGCCGTACGTCGTACCGGTATCGGGGTGTCGAGCCCGCGCAGCTCGTGGACGTCGCAGCGGAACCACCGGGCGCCGCCGGTCCACGCCTGCGGCGAGGGCAGGACGACGGTGAGCCCGATCCGGGCGCCGCGCCAGTCGCCGCCCAGTGTCTCGCGGACCTCACGGTCGCATTCGCCGAACGCGGCGCGCATCCCCTTGCTGCCGGCCGTCGGCAGTCGGGACCCGGTCGCTTCGGTGAGCGTTCCGACGTGCAGGGTTTCGGCCCGGTGCGGCTGCGCGCAGTCCACCGGTGCGTACGCGCTGAGGTAGCCGACCTCCTGCGGCTGCCCGTGGCAGGTGCCGGAGCCGGGCGTGAACACCGCCGGTGCGCTCATCGACGTCCAGTCGTCGACCAGGTCACCATCGGTGCCGGCCGGCCGGGTGCAGCCGGTCGCCGCCAGCGCCACCACGGTCGCCAGGGCGACTCCGGTCAGCCATCGTCGCATCCCCGTGGACCTCCCGCTCCCCGCTGTCGAAGCGGCAGCATACGGCACCGGATTCGGCGACCGTTCGAGCCGTTTCCGCACCGTACTCAGGTGACAGGCAGTCCCTGCGGGCCCACGCCGCGCATCGAGCCGGTGAGCTTGCGGTCGTCGCTCCACAGGATGCACCGCACCCCCCGGTCGCCCTCCTCCCATTCCCGCTGTGACGGCGGGTAGAAGATGGAACCGGCGCGGTAGGGCAGGTCGGCGTTGTTGGGCACGTCCGCGAAGGCGGCGATCAGCTCCATGCACCGCTTGTGGGCCTGGCCGGCCGAACGGACGAACTGCTCCCAGCTCATGTCCTGCTCGACGTAGACACCGACGAACTCGGCGCCGTGCGGCTCGGTGCACAGCACCGGGGCCATGTAGTTGAGGCTGTCGCCGATGAGCTTCGGGTCGAAGCAACGGTGCACCAGCGGTGAGTCGCCGATCAGTGCGCCACGCAGGCTGCCGGTGCGGTTGACCGGCCGGGTGTTGTCGATGCTGTCGGTCTCGCTCAGGTCGCAGCGGAACCAGCGGGCACCACCGTTCCAGGCCGGCGCCGACGGCAGCGAGATGTTGAGCGTCAACCGGGCGGTGTGCCAGTCACCGCCGAGCACCAGGCGCGCCCGCTGGTCGCACTCCGCGCGGGCGGTACGCAGCGCCGCCGACCCCGGTTCCGGGCGTTCACCCTCGGCGGCTGCGTCGGTGAACGTGCCGACGTGGATTGCCTCGGCGAGATGGTTGCGAGCACAGTCCACGGTCTCGTAGGTGCTCGCCTGGACCACCGCGGTGATCCGGGGCAGGCAGGCGTCGGTGGCCGGCACGAACATGGTCGGCGCCCGCAGTGTCTGCCAGTCGTCGGTGAGATCGCCGTCGGTCCCACCCGGCCGCACGCAGCCGCTGAGCACCATCGCAGCCACACTGGCCAGCGCCAGTGCCGCGAGCCACCGTCGCATCGTCCGCCCTTTCCGGGAGCTGCCGCCCGGCTGCCGGCTCCCGCGCCCACCGGCATGCACGATACGTCACCGTCCCCGATGGAGTGTTGCCGCGAATCGGTCGCCTGGCCAGTGGAAGCTGAGCTTCATTCCGTTTCATCGGTTCGAAGGGGGTCATTCTGCACCATTGGTCACCTCCGGGTCACGGGGTGTCCCGGTTGCTGGCACGCTGCCGCGGCTGCTGGCCGCGTTCGTACACTGGCCCTGTGACCGTACCGCCGCCGATCGTCGCGCCCAGCATCCTCGCCGCCGATTTCTCCCGTCTCGCCGAGGAGGTCCGTGCCGTCGAGGACGCCGCGGACTGGTTGCACGTCGACGTCATGGACAACCACTTCGTGCCGAACCTGACCATCGGGCTGCCCGTGGTGCAGAGCCTGCGGGCCGCCACCAAGCTGCCCTTCGACGTGCACCTGATGATCACCGACCCGAAGCGTTGGGCGCCCGGCTACGCCGACGCGGGGGCGTACAACGTCACGTTCCACGCCGAGGCCTGCGACGACCCGGTGGCGTTGGCCCGGGACCTGCGGGCGGCCGGCGCCAAGGCGGGGCTGGCGATCGACCGGGACACCCCGATCGAGCCGTACCTCGACCTGCTGCCCAGCTTCGACACGCTGCTGGTCATGACCATCAAGGCCGGGTTCGGCGGGCAGCGCTTCCTCCCGCAGCTGTTGGACAAGGTCCGCACCGCGCGCCGCCATGTCGACGCCGGCCACCTGGAGCTGCGCATCGAGGTCGACGGCGGGATCGCCGCCGACACCATCGAGCAGGCGGCTGCGGCGGGCGCCGACGCCTTCGTGGCCGGCACCGCCGTCTACGGCGCCGACGACCCGGCCGAGGCGGTACGCCGGCTGCGCGGGCTGGCCGAACGCGCGGCGGCCGGGGCCTGACGTGGACACCCCCGACGACGATCGCAAGGACGTGATCCTCGTCGTCGACGACGACGAGGACATCGCCCGCTTCGTCGAGTTCAACCTGCGTCTCCAGGGCTTCGACGTGATCCTCGCCGCCGACGGTCAGGAGGCGTTGGAGCTGATCGAACGCCAGCGGCCCGACCTGGCCGTGGTCGACCTGATGATGCCGCGGGTGGACGGGCTGGAACTGACCCGGCGACTGCGCGCCGATCCGATGACCGCCGCCCTGCCGGTGATCATGCTGACGGCCAAGGGGATGACCCAGGACAAGGTCCACGGGCTCAACGCCGGGGCCGACGACTATCTGGTCAAGCCCTTCGACAATGCCGAGCTGGTCGCCCGGGTCAGCTCCACGCTGCGGCGCAACAAGGAGTTCCGGGAGGTCTCCCCGCTGACCGGCCTGCCGGGCAACAGCCGGATCCGCCGGGAGATCGCCGACCGGGTCCGTGGCGGCGCGGACTACGCCGTCGGCTACATCGACATCGACCGGTTCAAGAGCGTCAACGACAGGTACGGGTTCGTCCGGGGCGACGGCTTCATCTCCGCGCTCGCCCGCAGCCTGCACCGGGCGGTCGTCGCGGTGGCCCTGCCGCCGGCCTTCCTCGGCCACGTCGGCGGTGACGACTTCGTCTTCGTGTGCACGCCCGAGCAGGTACGGCCACTGACCCTGCGGGTTTCGTCGGACTTCGAGAAGGCCGCGGACGCCCTCTACGATCCCACCGACCGGGAACGCGGCTACGTGGAGTTGAAGGACCGGCGGGGCAACATCCGCCGGGCGGCGCTGGTCACCCTCTCCATCGGGGTCGCCATCTCCGACGCCGACAAGCGCATCACCAACCCGCTGGAGGCGATGACCGTCGCCTCCGAGATGAAGACCGTGGCCAAGAGCCAACCCGGCTCGTACGTGGCGGTGGATCGCCGTCGCGGCGTCGCCGACCCCGGTAACCGTCATGTGAAGTAGCTCGCCCGGGTGGCCCGGTGCCCCGCCGGACGTGTAAGACTTTGCTCAGTACCCACCACGCGCTGGCGGGACTCGGTGTAATTCCGAACCGGCGGTGATCCACGGTCCGACCGTGGTAAGCCCGCGACCCGGGAGCGGTTCGTCCGCCCGGTGGACCTGGTGAGAATCCGGGGCCGACGGTTGGGGGCGGCTCGTCCGCGCCCAGACAGTCCGGATGGGAGACAGCGCGCGGGACGGAAGGGAGCCGTGTGGCTCGCCGGGCTCCGGCGTGCGCGCGTCCCGGCCGGGGCGGCTGTGCCGTACCCGGATTCCGCTGCCTGCCCGTGGCCACCCGGCCGACCTCCCCGCCCGCGCGTACGAGCGAGAGGGCAGCGGCAGGCGATGGCAAGCGTCTCCGTGGACGAGGCGATGCGTCGCGCGATCGAACTCGCGGCGCGCGGGCTCGGCACCACCAGTCCCAACCCGGTCGTCGGCTGCGTGCTGCTCGACGCCGACGGCGAGGTGGTGGGCGAGGGCTTCCACGCGTACGCCGGGGGACCGCACGCCGAGATCGTCGCGTTGGCCCAGGCCGGCCAGCGGGCCAAGGGCGGCACGGCGGTGGTCACTCTGGAACCCTGCGACCACGTCGGCCGCACCAGCCCCTGTAGCACCGCGCTGGTCCAGGCGGGGGTGGCCCGGGTCGTCATCGCGGTACCGGACCCCAATCCCGTCGCCACCGGCGGCGCAGCCACGTTGCGCGCCGCCGGGGTCCGGGTCGACCTGGGGGTACGCGAGGCCGAGGCGGAGAGCGGCAACGTGGCCTGGCTGACCGCCATGCGTCGGGGCTGGCCGTACGTGATCTGGAAGTACGCCGCGACCCTGGACGGCCGCTCCGCGGCGGCCGACGGCACCAGCATGTGGATCACGTCCGAGGCGGCCCGGATGGACGTGCACGCGTTGCGCGCCACCGTCGACGCGGTGGTCGTCGGGGTCGGCACGGTCCTCGCCGACGATCCCCGCCTCACCGTGCGCAACCTGCGCGACGGCAGCCTGGCCATCCGGCAGCCGCTGCGCGTGGTGGTCGACTCGGTCGGGCGTACCCCGGATGACGCCCGGGTCCGCGACGGCGCCGCCCGCACCTGGGTGGCCACCGCCGAGGAGGTGGGCACCGGCCCGGACGGTGGCGTCGACCTGCCGGCGCTGCTCGCCGCCCTGCACACCCGTGGGGTACGGGCCGTGCTGCTGGAGGGCGGGCCCCGGCTCGCCGGGGCGTTCCTCGCCGCCGGCCTGGTCGACCGGGTGGTCGGCTACCTCGCGCCCCGGCTGCTCGGGGCCGGACCCGCCGCGCTTGTCGACGCGGGTGTGACCACCATCGCCGAGGCCATCGACCTGGAACTCACCGACGTTACGCAGGTCGGTCCCGACCTGCGGATCACCGCGCTGCCCCGAAAGAGGGAGGGCTAGGCATGTTCACCGGCATCGTCGAGGAACTGGGCGAGGTCGTCGGGGTGACCCCGACGGCGGAGGACTCGTCTCTGGTAGCGGTCCGTGGCCCACTGGTCACCTCCGACGCACGGCACGGCGACTCGATCGCGGTCAACGGGGTCTGCCTGACCGTCGTCGAGGTCGACGGCGGGGTGTTCACCGCCGACGTGATGGGCGAGACGCTGCGCCGCTCGGCGCTCGGCGCGCTGCGTACCGGCGACCGGGTCAACCTGGAGCGGGCCGCCACGCTGGGCAGCCGCCTCGGCGGTCACCTGGTGCAGGGGCACGTCGACGGCGTGGGTGAGGTGCTTTCCCGCGAGCCGGCGCCGCGCTGGGAGACGGTCCGGTTCCGGTTGCCCGCCGCGCTGTCCCGGTACGTGGTGGAGAAGGGCTCGATCACCGTCGACGGGGTCTCGCTGACCGTGGCCGAGGTGGGCGACGGCTGGTTCGTCGTCGGCCTGATCCCCACCACCCTCTCGGCGACCACGCTCGGCAACCGGTCGGTGGGTGACCCGGTCAACCTGGAGATGGACGTGCTGGCCAAGTACGTCGAGCGGCTGCTGGCCGGCCGTGCGGCCGACGGAGCGGAGGTGCCGGCATGACCTTCGCCGACATCGAGCAGGCCCTGGCCGAGATCGCCGCCGGCCGTCCGGTCGTGGTGGTCGACGACGCCGACCGGGAGAACGAGGGTGACCTGATCTTCGCGGCCGAGCTGGCCACCCCGGAGCTGCTGGCCTTCACGGTGCGGCACACCTCGGGCTTCATCTGCGTACCGCTCACCGAGAGCGAGTGCGACCGGCTCGACCTGCCGCCCATGCACCACACCAACCAGGACCGGCGGCAGACCGCCTACACGGTGACCGTCGACGCCCGGGAAGGAGTCACCACCGGCATCTCGGCGGCCGACCGGGCACACACCATCCGGCTGCTCGCCGACCCGGCCACCGGCCCGACGGACCTGGCCCGCCCGGGGCACGTGGTGCCGCTGCGGGCCCGCTCGGGTGGGGTGCTGCGGCGGCCCGGGCACACCGAGGCGGCCGTGGACCTGACCCGGCTGGCCGGGCTGCGCCCGGCCGGGGTGCTCTGCGAGCTGGTCAACGACGACGGCACCATGATGCGGCTGCCGGACCTGGAGAAGTTCTGCGCCGAGCACTCGCTGACCCTGGTCACAATCGCGGATCTGATCGCCTACCGGCGGCGTACCGAGAAGCAGGTCGAGCTGGTCGCGGACGCCCGGATGCCCACCGAGCACGGGGTGTTCCGGGCCCTGGGCTACCGCAGCGAGTACGACTCGGCCGAGCACGTGGCGCTGGTGATGGGCGACATCGGCGACGGCCGTGACGTGCTGGTCCGGGTGCACTCGGAGTGCCTGACCGGTGACGTCTTCTCGTCGGTGCGCTGCGACTGCGGGCCGCAGCTCAACGCCGCCCTGGACCGGGTGGCCCGCGAGGGGCGGGGCGTGGTCCTCTACGTGCGTGGTCACGAGGGGCGTGGTATCGGGCTGCTGCACAAGCTCCAGGCGTACCAGTTGCAGGACCAGGGCCGCGACACGGTGGACGCCAACCTCGACCTCGGCCTGCCGGCCGACGCGCGTGACTACGGCACCGGCGCGCAGATCCTCTACGACCTCGGGGTCCGCTCGATGCGGTTGTTGACCAACAACCCGGCCAAGCGGGCGGGGCTGGAGGGCTACGGACTGACCGTCACCGGCCGCGAGGGGCTGCCGGTGCGCCCGCACCCGGAAAACGTACGTTACCTGCGGACCAAGCGGGACCGGATGGGTCACCTGCTCGACCAGCTTGACGAGGTGGCCGAGGCGCCGATGGGGCGTCCGGTGCCGGGCAGAGAGATCGGAGCGTAGGAGAGATGGCGGGTTTCGGGGAGCCGGGTACGGCTCCGGTGGACGCGGCCGGGATGACCGTCGGTGTGGTCGCCGCGCGCTGGCACGGTGACCTGACCGACCACATGCTCGACCGGGCGGTCGCCGCCGCGCAGGCGTGCGGTGCGCGGGCGGTGGTGGCCCGGGTGGCCGGCTCGGTGGAGCTGCCCGTGGTGGCGCAGGCCCTGGCCCGGCGCTGTGACGTGGTGGTCGCCCTCGGCGTGGTGGTACGCGGTGCCACCGCCCACTTCGACTACGTCTGCCGCTCGGTCACCGACGGCCTGACCCGGGTCGCCCTGGACGAGGGCAAGCCGGTCGCCCACGGCGTGCTCACCGTCGACACCATCGAGCAGGCCCGCGACCGTGCCGGCCTGCCCGACTCCGCCGAGGACAAGGGCTGGTCGTCGACGGTGGCCGCCCTCGACGCCGCCCTCGCCATCCGCCAGACCGCCGCCGCCGGCAACTACCCTGTCGGTTTCGGCGCCTGACGGTTGCGGCGTCGGCGGTTCAGCTCTCCTCCTCGTTCGGATCGAACTGTGCCTGGACGGCCTGCTCGACCGCCGCTGAGGACAGCGGGGTGACGGTCTGACCACTGATCGAGCAGCCGGCCCAGTAGCTGCCGGTGGCCTGCGAGCCCTGGATGCTCCAGTAGTCGCTGTCGCACCGGGCGACGTCCCGGTTCACGTCGTCCAGGTCGGCGTCACTGAGCAGCACGTGCGGGATGCCGGTCTTGCTGACGTACATGAAGTTCTTCGGCAGGTAGATCGTCACGTTGTCCACGCCGGCGGTGACCAGGTGGTTGGCCAGCGCGCTGATGTCGTGTCCGGTGTGGCAGACGAGGAACCACAGGGTGTGGCCGCTGATCCCGGCCGGGGTGAACTTCGCGGCCAGGTCCTGGGCGAACTCGTCCAGCCACCGTCCGCCGATCCACGGTGCCTCCTGCCCGGACCGGGGATCGATGTCGTAGCCGGAGTGGGCGAGGATCAGGACCGGCTCGCCGGGCTTGAGCGCCGGCTTCAGCGGGGTCTGCATCTCGGCGATCGTGCTGTTCAGCACGGCCCGGGTGACGTGCTGCGCCACCGCCTTGTTCGCCCGGAGGCGCTTGACGTCGGCCGCGAACTCGCGGCTGATCTTGCTCTTGCTCTCGATGATCCAGATCATGGGGTCTCCCGGCGACGAGGGGCTGTCGCCTCAGGATGCGTCCATCAGCCGGCGACCAGCATCGACCAGTCCTCTTCCGAACAGTCGGAAACCGGCTTCGACCGTGCTCACGTGAGTTCGGGCGCTCCCGCTTCCTGGGCGAGCCACCGCTCCTCCAACTGCTTGAGGACGCCCTCGGAGGCGAGCTGTCCGACCGTCGCGCTGACGCAACCGGTGAGTGGCGAGTCCTTCTCCAGCAGCAGTCCGAACGCCTCCGGGCTGCCCACCTGGGGTAGCTGTCCGACGATCACCGCGTCGTCGATCTCCGTCCCGGCGATTGTGAACGCGGTGGGCAGATCCACCACCAGGCCGTCGATCCGACCGTTCCGCAGCGCCTTGGTGGCCTCGTCGCGGGATTTGTAGGTCCGCGGTTCGGAGCTCGGCCGCACCAGATCGGTGATGGCCTGGTGGCCGGTCGTGCCGGCCTGGGCGCCGAGCCGGGCGTCACGCAGTTCGGCCAGCGCGGCCCCGCCTGCGATCTCGGTGGACTTCAGCGTGATCACCGCCTGCCGGACCAGGTGGTACGGCGCGGAGAAGTCGACCGCCTGCTTGCCCTCGTCGCTGATCGAGAACTGGTCGATGCCGAAGTCGAAGGTCTTCGGCCCGGGGGCGACAGCGGCCTCGGACCCCACCCGTGTCCAGGTGACGTCGTCGCGGGCGTAGCCGAGCTGTTCGGCCACCGCGTAGGCCACGGCGGACTCGAAGCCCTGACCGTTGTCCGGCTTGTCGTCGACGAACCACGGCTGGCGGACCGCCGCACCGGTGGCGATGGTGAGCTTGCCCGCAGTCTCGGTGGGCAGGCTGTCCTTGGCGCACGGCATCGACACGGTCGGCATGGGCGCGGGCTGGGCCTGCGGCGTGCAGGCGCTGGCCGCGAGCAGAACGGCCGCTGCGGAGGCGAAGGCGAGGGTACGCGGGGTGGTGACCATGGCGGACAGCGTACGACCAACATAGGTGGGGATCGAAGGGTTGTCCCACCGTGCCGGTGTCGGATGCGTTCCGTCCACCGGTCACCATCGACCCGGTGCGCGGGTCGACCCTGGGCGACTGCGAGAATCCGTCTCCGTGAAGACGTTCGAGGAGTTGTTCGCGGAGTTGCAGGCCAAGGCCGCGGCCGGCACCCCCGGCTCGGGCACGGTCGCCGCACTGGAGCAGGGCGTGCACTTCATCGGCAAGAAGGTCGTCGAGGAGGCGGCCGAGTCGTGGATGGCCGCCGAGCACGAGGGGCCCGAGCGCACCGCCGAGGAGATCTCCCAGCTGCTCTACCAGGTCCAGGTGCTGATGCTCGCCACCGGTCTCGACCTGAAGGACGTCTACCGACATCTGTGAGTGCCCCCACCGTCGAACCGAACCGATCGAAGGAGCACTCCGTCATGCTGCGTGTCGCCGTACCGAACAAGGGCGCCCTGGCCGATTCCGCCGCCCAGATGCTGCGTGAGGCGGGTTACCGCCAGCGCACCGACACCAAGGACCTGGTCTGCCGCGACCAGGCCAACGACATCGAATTTTTCTACCTGCGGCCGAAGGACATCGCCACCTACGTCGGCTCCGGTGATCTGGACGTCGGCATCACCGGCCGGGACCTGCTGATCGACTCCGGCGCGCCGGCCGAGGAGGTCGTCGACCTGAACTTCGGCCGGGCCACCTTCCGCTTCGCGGCCCGGCCGGACGACGTCGACGACGTACGGGAGCTGGGCGGGCACCGGATCGCCACCGCGTACCCGGGGCTGGTCGAGCGGCACCTCGCCGAGCTGGGCGTCAAGGGCGACGTGATCCGCCTCGACGGTGCGGTGGAGAACGCCATCCGGCTGGGCGTCGCCGACGTGGTCGCCGACGTGGTCGAGACCGGGGCCACGCTGCGCCAGGCCGGTCTGGTGGTCTTCGGTGAGCCGCTGCTGCAATCCTCGGCGGTGCTGGTACGCCGCACCGGCGCGGCCGCTCACCCGCAGGCCGAGCAGCTGCTGCGCCGGCTGCACGGGGTGCTGGTGGCCCGCCGCTACGTGATGCTCGCCTACGACGTGCCGGCCGGGCTGTTGGATCGGGCCAGCTCGTTGACCCCGGGCATCGAGTCGCCGACGGTCTCGCCGTTGCACCGGGAGGGCTGGGTGGCGGTGCAGGCCATGGTGCTCCGCGACGACGTGCACCGGATCATGGACGAACTCTACGAGCTGGGTGCCCGCGCGATCCTGGTCACCAACATCCACGCCTGCCGGTTGTGAGTCGCTGCTTCGATGGCCCGTGAGGTCCACGTCAGTGTGGCGGCGGCGGGGCGGCCGGAAGCGGATGGCAGACTTGTGCCATGAGTGAGCGGCGGGACGTGACGCAGCCCAGCGCCGGTCCGGGCGAGCGCGAGCGGGCGACCGGCACCGAGCTGTTCCGGCTGCGGCCACGCCGGATCCGGCTGGTCTGCTGGGTGTCGGCGATCCTGCTGGTCGTGGTCTTCGCGCTGGTCGCCACCACGCTGACCGGCCCGACCGGCAACGGGTACGGCACCTTCCAGCGCGGTGACCAGTTCGCCATGATCGGGCTTGGGATCCTGTTCGCCCTGGGCACCCTGCTGTTCACCCGGCCTCGGGTCGAGGCGGATGTGCGAGGGGTGCGGGTGCGCAACATCATCGGCTCGTACGAACTGCCCTGGGAGGTCGTCCGGGGCGTCCGGTTCGACCGGGGCGCCCCCTGGGCGGCCCTGGAGCTGTACGACGACGACCTGCTGCCGGTGGTCGCCCTCCAGGCCGCAGACAAACAGCTCGCCGTCGACGGGGTGCGCGCCCTGCGCCGGCTGCACCGGGAGCACCTTGCCGCGCTCGCCGAGCGGGCAGCGGGCCAGCGCCCGGTTTGAGGGGCCGCTGGCCGAGGGTGTAGTGTTGTCAAGTCGACCAGGCTGTCCGCTCCGGCGGGTGGCCGTGAAAGCGGAGCGCCTGCTCCCACCCGAGTCGCCGCCTTTGGCGTCCGGGTCCGGTCACCGGTTCCGGGCACGTCCCGGCATCGGATGCGCGATCCTGTGATCGTGCCGACCGGTCGAGCAGGCCCTGGCATTCGCCGGGGCCTTCTACTTTCCGGGCCGGTTCCCACCGGGAGCCGCCGGGTCGGCCACGCATGAAGATCCGACTCGAGGAGGCCCCATCAGCGTCGAACCACGCGTGAACGATCAGATCCGGGCACGTGAGGTCCGACTGGTCGGCCCCGAGGGTGAGCAGGTGGGCATCGTCCCGCTGGAGCGCGCCCTTCAGCTGGCCGCGGACGTCGATCTGGACCTGGTCGAGGTTGCGCCGATGGCGCGCCCGCCGGTGTGCAAGCTCATGGACTTCGGCAAGTTCAAGTACGAGAGCGCACTGAAGGCGCGCGAAGCGCGGCGTAACCAGCAGCAGACCGTCATCAAGGAGATGAAGCTCCGGCCGAAGATCGATCCGCACGACTACGAGACCAAGAAGGGTCACGTGGTGCGGTTCCTCAAGGCCGGCGACAAGGTCAAGGTGACGATCATGTTCCGTGGTCGCGAGCAGAGCCGTCCGGAGCTGGGCTACCGGCTCCTGCGCCGGCTCGAGTCCGAGATCACGGAACTGGGATACGTGGAGTCCGCTCCGAAGCAGGACGGCCGAAACATGATCATGGTTCTCGCTCCGCACCGGGCCGTGAAGGCCTCCGCGGTCGCCGCCACGGCGTCCCGTGGCGGGCCTCGGGAGCGGACCGCGGAGGAGCCCGCCGCGACCGCCGAGCCTGCGGTGACAAGTGAGAGCGCAGCAGCCGGTGAGACCGGCACGACCGCTGACACCAGCGGTCAGTAACAGGGGAGAAGACGTTCCACATGCCGAAGATGAAGAGCCACACGGGGATGGGCAAGCGGGTCCGCGTGACCGGCAAAGGCAAGATCACGAAGCAGCAGGCCGGTCTGCGTCACAACCTGGAGAAGAAGCCCTCCACCCGCACCCGCCGGCTGACGGGCGTGGTCGAGGTGGCCAAGGCTGACGTCAAGCGCATCAAGAAGCTGCTCGGCCGCTGACGCGCGCCACCTGAATCCAAGAAGGAGTTGAGATGGCACGCGTCAAGCGGGCTGTTAACGCCCAGAAGAAGCGCCGTACCCTGCTGGAGACCGCGAGCGGATACCGCGGTCAGCGCTCCCGGCTGTACCGCAAGGCCAAGGAGCAGGTGCTGCACTCGATGCAGTACGCCTACCGGGACCGTCGCGACCGCAAGGGCGACTTCCGGCAGCTGTGGATCCAGCGGATCAACGCGGGTGCCCGCGCCAACGGGATGACCTACAACCGGCTGATCCAGGGCCTGCGCCTGGCCGGCATCGAGGTCGACCGCAAGATCCTGGCTGACCTGGCGGTCAACGACGCCGCCGCGTTCGCGGCGATCGTCGAGCTGGCCCGGGCTGCCGTGCAGGCCGAGGGCACCGGCGGCGCGCCCGCCCAGGCCGCCTGAGTCCCACCCAGCGCAGCGAGGCGTCCCTCGGCCACGGGGGACGCCTCGCGCGTGTGGCGGAGAACATGGTTTTCACACCGCGTACGCCCCGGGTGGTGGCCGCGCGCCGACTTCAGCGTCGTCGCGAACGCGACGCCGCAGGTCGGTTCCTCGCCGAGGGACCGCAGGCGGTCCGGGAGGCGCTGAGCCGACCCCGCACCGTGCTGGAGTTGTTCGGCACCCCCGCGGCTCTCGACCGGTACGCCGACCTCGCGGCGACCGCCGCCGCCGACGACGTACCCGTCTCCGAGGTGACCGACGAGGCGCTCGCCGCGCTCGCCGAGACCGTCGCCCCGCAGGGACTGGTCGCCGTCTGCCGGCAGCTCGACGTGTCCCTGGCCGACGCGTTGTCCCACAGCCCCCGACTGGTGGCCGTGCTCGCCGGCATCCGTGACCCGGGCAACGCCGGCACGGTGCTGCGTACCGCCGACGCGGCCGGCGCCACCGCGGTGATCTTTGCGGGGGACGCCGTCGACCCGTACAACGGCAAGTGCGTCAGGTCGTCCGCGGGCAGCCTGTTCCACGTCGACGTGGTCCGGGAGCGCGACCCGCTCGCGACGGTCACCGCGGCGCGGGCCGCCGGGCTGACCGTGCTCGCCGCGACCGGCCACGGCGAATCTGATCTCGACGACCTGGTCGACGCCGGCCGGCTGGCCGCACCGACCGCCTGGCTGTTCGGCTCCGAGGCGCACGGCCTGCCCATCGAGCTGGCCGAGGCCGCCGACGCGCGGGTCCGGGTGCCGCTGCACGGGCGGGCCGAGAGCCTCAACCTGGCTGCGGCGGCGGCCGTCTGCCTGTACGCTTCGGCCAGAGCACAGCGCTGACCCGAGGTCACGCGCACATGACGGAGGAGATGCGGCCCCGATGATGAACGCACCACGGCGTTCGTTTAGCCAGCCCGCCGGTGTCGGCGGGCGGCGGGTTTGACCTGCTCTCCACACGACTCCCACCGGCGGGCTGCGGCACAGCCGCGCGTCCGTAGACTCGCCTAGCCGCCCGCGAGGGCTGGCGCCGTCGTGAGGGAGTGCCCGTACGCCATGACTTACCGCAACGATCCGTACGACCCGAAGCAGGTCGCCCTGCTCGACCCGGCCGCGTTGGCCGAGGCCGTGACCGAGGCCGAGAAGGCGTTCGCCGCCGCCGGTGACCCCGACGCGCTCGCCGTGGTGCGCCCGGCGCACCTGGGCGACCGGGCCCCGGTCTCGCTGGCCCGCCGCGAGATCGGCGCGTTGCCGCCGGCCGCCAAGGCCGACGCCGGCAAGCGGGTCAACGAGGCCCGCCGCACCATCGAGCAGGCGTACGCCGCCCGTGCCGAGGTGCTGGAGCGTGAGCAGGCCGAGCGGGTCCTGGTCGCCGAACGAGTCGACGTGACGCTGCCGTACGACCGCCACCCGCGTGGCTCCCGGCACCCGATCACCCTGCTCATGGAGCAGATCAGCGACCTGTTCATCGGGATGGGCTACGAGGTGGCCGAGGGGCCCGAGGTCGAGCTGGAGTGGACCAACTTCGACGCGCTGAACATCCCCGCCGACCATCCCGCGCGCGGGCTGATGGACACCTTCCACATCGCACCGGAGGGCTCCGGACTGGTGCTGCGTACCCACACCTCGCCGGTGCAGGCGCGCACCATGCTCACCCGCACCCCACCGATCTACGTGGTCGTCCCCGGCCGGGTCTACCGCACCGACGAGTTGGACGCCACCCACTCCCCGGTCTTCTACCAGGTCGAGGGCCTGGTGGTGGACAAGGGCATCACGATGGCGCACCTGCGCGGCACGCTCGACCACTTCGCCCGGGCCATGTTCGGCGAGGGCGCGAAGACCCGGTTCCGGCCGCACTACTTCCCGTTCACCGAGCCGTCGGCCGAGTTCGACGTGTGGTTCCCGGAGCACCGCAAGGGCCCACAGTGGGTCGAGTGGGGCGGCTGCGGCATGGTCAACCCGCGGGTGTTGCGGGCGTGCGGCATCGACCCGGAGGTCTACTCCGGCTTCGCCTTCGGCATGGGCATCGACCGGACGGTGATGTTCCGGCACGGGGTGGGCGACATGCGGGACCTGGTCGAGGGCGACGTCCGGTTCACCCGGGCGTTCGGCCACGGGGCTTAGTGCGGGCGCGAGTTACGGAGACGGTGGTTACACATCATGCGAGTTTCTCTCAGTTGGCTGCGGGAGTACGTCGACGTTCCCGACCTGCCCGTTGACGAGCTGGAACGGGCCCTGGTCGACCTCGGCATCGAGGTCGAGTCCATCGTGGACCTCTCCGGCACGGTCACCGGGCAACTGGTGGTCGGCGAGGTCCTGGAGGTCGAGGAGCTGACCGGCTTCAAGAAGCCGATCCGGTTCTGCCTAGTGAACGTGGGCACTGCCAACGGCACCGGCGAGCCGCAGGAGATCGTCTGCGGTGCCCGCAACTTCGCTCCGGGCGACCGGGTGGTGGTCATTCTGCCCGGCGGGGTGCTGCCGGGTGACTTCGCCGTCGGCGCCCGCCGGACGTACGGGCGCAACTCCAACGGGATGATCTGCTCGGCCCGGGAACTGGGCCTGGGCGACGACCACGACGGCATCCTGGTGCTGCCCGAGCACGTGGTCGCCGAGCCCGGCGACGACGCACGGCCGGTGATCGGCCTCAACGACATCATCGTCGAGGTGGAGATCACCCCGGACCGGGGCTACCAGATGTCACTGCGCGGGCTCGCCCGCGAACTGGCGCACGCTCTCGGTCTCGACTACTCCGACCGGGGCCGGATGCCCGCGACGCCCGGCACGGCCGAGCCGGCGTACCCGGTCGAGGTGCGCGACCCGGTCGGCTGCGACCGGTTCGCGGCCCGGATGGTGCGCGACGTCGACCCGGCGGCGCAGACCCCGGACTGGATGCGGCAGCGGCTGACCATCGCCGGCATCCGCAGCATCTCGTTGCCGGTCGACATCACCAACTACGTGATGCTCGAACTCGGCCAGCCGATGCACGCCTTCGACGCGGACCGGATCGCCGGTCCGCTGGTGGTGCGCCGGGCGGTACCGGGGGAGAAACTGACCACGCTCGACGGGGTGACCCGCGCCCTCGCCCCCGAGGACATGGTCATCTGCGACGTCGGGCTGCCGAACCCGCTCGCCGCCGAGGGCGACGGCACGCCGATCTCGCTCGCCGCCGTGATGGGCGGGGAGACCAGCGAGGTGCTGCCGGGCACCGTCAACGTGCTCTTCGAGGCCGCGCACTGGGACCCGGCGATGGTGGGCCGCACCGCCCGCCGGCACAAGCTGTTCAGCGAGGCGGCGAAGCGCTGGGAGCGGGGGGTGGATCCGGCGCTGCCGCTGGTCGCCCTGGACCGGGCGGTCGGGCTGCTCACGTCGTACGCGGGCGGCACCGCCAGCGACGAGGTGCTGGACATCAACCATGTCCGGCCGCGTACCCCGGTCACCCTGCCGGCCGACCTGCCCACCCGGCGGGTCGGGGTGGACTACCCGCCGGCCCGGGTGGCCGCCCTGCTGGAGCAGGTCGGCTGCACCGTGTCGCGCGGCGCCGACCGGCTGGCCGAGGACCCGGGTGAGGTGGCGGTGGCCGCCGGTGGCGGCGAGACGCTGAGCGTCACCCCGCCGACCTGGCGGCCCGACCTGACCGACCCGGCGGACCTGGTCGAGGAGGTGGTCCGCCTCGACGGGTACGACAAGGTGCCGTCGGTGCTGCCGACCGCGCCGCCCGGCCGGGGTCTGACCGGGCAGCAGCGACGCCACCGGGCGGTGTCCCGCTCCCTGGCCGAGCGTGGCTACGTCGAGGTCCTGGCGCACCCGTTCGTCGCCACGGAGCTGGCCGACCAGCTCGGCCTGCCTGCCGACGACCCGCGCCGCCGGGCGGTGCGGCTGGCCAACCCGCTGTCGGAGGAGGAGCCGCTGCTGCGCACCACGCTGCTCGGCCCGCTGCTCGGCATCGTCCGGCGCAACCTCGGCCGTGGTCTGCGGGATCTGTCCCTCTACGAGATCGGCACGGTGTTCCACCCCCGGCCGGACGCCGGCAGCCCGCCGGCGATGGGCGTGGATCGGCGTCCCACCGACGCGGAGTTCGCCGCCGCCGACGCGGTGGTTCCGCGCCAACCCCGGCACGTCGCCGTCGTGCTGACCGGTGACATCGAGCCGGCCGGTTGGTGGGGCGGCGGCCGGGCGGCAGGTTGGGCGGACGCGGTCGAGGCCGGCCGCGCGGTGCTGGCCGCCGCCGGGGTACCCGACCGGCAGGTCGAGGTGCGGTCGGCCGAGTACGCCCCGTGGCATCCGGGCCGCTGCGCGGAACTGCTGGTCGACGGCACGGTGGTCGGTCACGCCGGTGAGCTGCACCCGCAGGTCGTCGCGACGCTGGAACTGCCGAGGCGGACCTGCGCCATGGAGCTGGACCTGGACGCCCTGCCGTCCGCCCCGCCGGTAGGCGCGCCGACGGTGTCGACGTTCCCGCCGGCGCTCATCGACGTGGCGCTGGTGGTGGCCGAGTCGGTGCCGGCGGCGCAGGTGCGCCAGGCGCTCGTCGAGGGGGCCGGCGAGTTGCTGGAGTCGGTCAGCCTGTTCGACGTGTACGCCTCGGAGCAGCTCGGCGCCGGCCGCAAGTCGCTGGCCTACAAGCTCACCTTCCGGGCACCGGACCGCACCCTGACGGTCGAGGAGGCGGTGGCCGCCCGTGACGCCGCCGTCGCCCGCGCCGCCGAACGCTGCGGCGCCAGCCTCCGCGGCGCCTGACAGGTCGGCAAGGGCCCCTTCGCTACCCCTCGGGCAAAGAAGGGGCCCATTCCCGACCCCGGTGGTGGGTGCGGGCACCGACGGCGTGTGCGATCGGTGACGGCGGCAAGGCGCTCGGTGTGGGATCGACCGAAAGGTCAACACCGATGGCTGTTTGGTTACCCGCGAGTTACCTCTGAGCGGTTAGCCTGCTTGGATTCCGAGTGCCGTCATCCGCATCACCCCCGCCACCCCCACGGGAGCCCCCTCATGTCCGATGATCCGCCCGCCTCGGTCGACGTCTGCATCGTCGGTGGTTGTGGCCGGGTGGGCCTGCCACTGGGCATCGCCTTCGCCGCCCGCGGGCTGTCCGTCGTGCTGTACGACATCAACGCCGAGGCCGTCGCGGGCGTCAACGCGGCCACCCTGCCCTTCGCCGAGCCCGGCGCGGCCGGTCCGCTGGCCGAGGCGGTGGCCGCCGGGCGGCTGCGCGCAACCACCGACCCCGCCGCCGTCGGGGCGTCGGAGCATCTGGTTGTGGTGGTCGGCACGCCGGTCGACGAGCACCTCAACCCGGATCTCGGTGCCGTGCCCCGCGCGCTCGAACGCTGCGCCGAGCATCTGCGCGACGGCCAGCTGATCGTGCTGCGCAGCACCGTCTACCCCGGGGTCACCGCACTGACCGAGAAGCTGCTGGCCGGCAAGGGGCTGCGCGCGGACGTGGCGTTCTGCCCGGAGCGGATCGCCGAGGGCCGGGCGATGACCGAGTTGTTCACCCTGCCGCAGATCGTCGCCGCACGAACCCCGGAGGCGCTGACCCGGGCGGAGAAGCTGTTCCGGCACCTGACCGACCAGATCGTCCCGCTCGAACCCGAGGAGGCCGAGCTGGCGAAGCTGTTCACCAACACCTGGCGGTACATCAAGTTCGCCACCGCGAACCAGTTCTGGATGATGGCCAACGACTTCGGGCTGGACTTCGCCCGGATCCGGCATGCGGTGGCGTACGACTACCCGCGCGCCGCCGATCTGCCGATGCCCGGTTTCGCCGCCGGACCGTGCCTGTTCAAGGACACCATGCAACTGGCCGCGTTCAACCGGAACAACTTCGTCCTGGGCCACTCCGCGATGCTGATCAACGAAGGGCTGCCGCTGTATCTGGTGTCCCGCCTGGAGGACCGGTTCGACCTGGCCACCTCGACGGTGGGCATCCTCGGGATGGCCTTCAAGGGCGGCAGCGACGATCCCCGGGAGAGCCTGGCGTACAAGCTACGCAAGATCCTGGCGTTGAAGACCCGGGAGACGCTCTGCACCGACCCGTACGTGGCGGACGAGCGTTTCGTCGACCTCGACGAGGTGTTGCGCCGGGCCGACCTGCTGGTCATCGCCGCACCGCACGAGCAGTACGCCCGCCTGGACACCGACAAACCGGTGATCGACATGTGGGGTCTCACCGGGCAGGGGGTGCGGGTGTGATGAATCCCCGGGTCTCGGTGATCGTGCCGGTCTACAACGAGGGCGAGGCGATCATCCGCTGCCTGGAGCGGATGCTGCGCGAACTGATGCTGCCCGCCGAGGTGCTGATCGTGCACGACATGCCCGAGGACACCACCGTCCCGTACGTCGAGCGGATAGCGCGTACCGACCCGAGGGTCCGGGCGGTGCTCAACACCTACGGCCGGGGCCCGGCCAACGCGATCCGGTACGGCATCGACGCGGCCCTGGCGCCGGTCGCGGTGGTGACGATGGCCGACGGGTGCGACGATCCCCGCCAGATCGACGAGCTGGCCCGGTTGGTGGACCGGGGCGTGGTGGTCGCCGCGGCCTCCCGGTACATGCCGGGTGGTCAGCAGGTCGGCGGGCCGAGGCTGAAGCGACTGATGTCCCGCTGGGCCGGCCGCAGCCTCTACACCTTCGCCCGGGCGGGCACCCGGGACGCCACCAACAGCTTCAAGGCGTACGACACGGCGTTCGTCCGCGAGGTCGGCATCGAGTCGCGGACCGGCTTCGAGATCGGGCTGGAACTCACCGCGAAGGCCACCCGGCTGCGCCTGCCGGTCGCCGAGATCCCGACCATCTGGTTGGACCGTCCGCTCGGCGAGTCCCACTTCGACCTTGGCCGCTTCCTCCCCGGCTACCTGCGCTGGTACCTGTTCGCCTACGGTCGGCGGTTGAGCCGGGAGAAGTTGGCCGCCCGGGTGCGGACGGCGGCCGTGCCGACCCCGCGTGGCACCGAGTACGAGAAGACGGCATAGGAGCGTACGTGGCGAAGGTCCTGGTAACTGGTTCGGCCGGATTCATCGGCGGCTACCTCGTCGCGGAGCTGCTCGACCGTGGCCACGAGGTGGTGGGTGTCGACAACTTCTCGAAGTACGGTCCGGTCGCCCAGAGCCACGAGGGGCACCCGAGGTTCCGGTTCGTCGAGGGGGACGCCCGCGACACCGATCTGCTGACCGGGCTGCTCGACGGCTGCGACCACCTGGTCGCCGGCGCCGCCATGATCGGCGGGATCTCCTACTTCCACGCGTACGCCTACGACCTGCTCGCCACCAACGAGCGGATCATGGCGGCGACCTGCGACGCGGCGTTGCAGGCGCACCGCGCCGGTCGCCTGTCGAAGGTCACCTACCTCTCCTCCTCGATGGTGTTCGAGTCCACCGAGCACTGGCCCAGCCGGGAGGGCGACGAGCGGCGGATCCCGCCGCCGCTGTCCTCGTACGGCTTCCAGAAGCTGGCCGTGGAGTACTACGCCCGGGCAGCCTGGGACCAGTACCAGTTGCCCTACACGATCGTGCGGCCGTTCAACTGCGTCGGGGTGGGGGAGGGGCGGGCGCTGGGCCAGGCCGAGGTGCTCTCCGGCAACGTGAAGCTGGCCATGTCGCACGTGGTACCGGACCTGGTCCAGAAGATCGTCAAGGGGCAGGACCCGCTGCACATCCTCGGCGAGGGCGACCAGGTGCGGCACTACACCTACGGCGGTGACCTCGCCCGGGGGATCGCGCTCGCCATCGAGCACCCGGCGGCGCGCAACGAGGACTTCAACCTCTCCACCGCCGAGTCGACCACCGTCCTGGAGTTGGCCGAGCTGATCTGGCGCAAGATCAAGGGGCCGGACGTGCCCTTCCGACACGTCAGCGACGACCCCTTCCAGTACGACGTGCAAAAACGCGTACCGGACACCACGAAGGCTCGCGAGGTGCTCGGCTTCACCGCCACCACGACCCTGGACGAGATGCTCGACGAGGTCATCCCCTGGGTGACCCACGCGGTCGCCGAGGGCCGCCTCTGACCCGGGAGCTGTCAGGGCCTGTCGCCGGGGGCCGGAACGGGACCTGGCTACCGCTCCTCGGCGTCCAGTTGCCCCACCGCCCGCAGTCGCGGCAGGTCGAGGACGGTCATCCGACGGTAGTCAGTGTCGACGAGGCCCTCGGTTCGCAGATCACGCAGGCTCTTCTGGATCGAGGTCTCGGAGGCGCCGCAGATCGTGGCGAGTTCCGGTTGGGTGAGCCGGACATCGATGACGACACCGTCGGGCGCCCGCCGGCCGTGGGTGCGGGACAGTTCCGCCACGACCCGTGCCACCCTGATCTTGACCGGGTACGAGGTGAAGTCGATCCGTCGCCGGTTCGACCAGCGCAGCCGGTCCGAGACCATGGCCGCGAGTTCGAGCGCCGCGTCGGGGTTCCCGCGTAGGAAGGCTCGGAAGCGGTCACACGGGATCACGCTGTAGCGGGCCGGTCCGCACGCGGTGACCGTCGCCGACCTTGGCTGTTCGTTAAGCGCGGACATCTCACCGACGAGGTCACCCCCGACCCGGAGCGACAGCAGCGCGGTTCGGCCGTCCGGCAGCGCGGCGGTGACCTTGGTCAGCCCCTGCTCGATCAGAACCAGGTGTGATTCCTGGCGTCCCTCGTGAATCAGGATCTGACCGGCCGGCACCTGACGGCGGACGCCGAGTTCCAACAACGCCGTGCGGACTGGGGGGCCCAGCCGCTGCAGGAATGTGCCGTAGGGCCACTGTGCGGTCTGAGGCGTTTCTCGCCGCATCAACGCTCCCACTTTTCTCCACCAACGAAAGCGATCGAAGCGTAACCGGTCTTTCGCGGTGCGCGACGCCTGACGGAACAGCGCCGCCGCGAGCAGGTAGGCGACCAGCAACCCGAGCGTCGGCCACGCCGCCAGCCCCGATCCCAGGAGCAGGTCGATCGGCAGGGTCCACATGGGCCAAGTCCATCCGTACGGAACCGTCGAGACACCCGCACAGGAGGGGATGACGGGTGGTCGACAAACGCGGCGATGCCGTCTTTCTACGGGATCTCCGAGCTTCGACGCGTCTTGGATGTCACCTGGTGCCCGGCTCTGACGGGCCATGGTGAGGAGGACCGACCACATGCGACATCCAGAGCGGCGCCTGCTGGTCTGCGTGGACATGGAGCGCTACAGCCGGCGTACCAACCTTCAGCAGTACGAGGCCCAGCACGACTTTCACCGCCTGCTGCGGGAGGCAGCCGGCGACGTGGGCATGGACCGGGTGGGCTGGACGACACAGCAGTCGGGCGACGGGGAACTGGCGATCCTGCCGCACGACATACCCGAAGCGAGGGTGATCGGCCGGTTCGTGCCGGAGCTGAATCGGCTGCTACGGCGGTACAACGCCAGCCGGTTGCCGGCAGCCCGCATCCGGCTCAGGGTCGCGGTGCACCAGGGCATGGTGCACCTCGACGGTGCCAACGGATTTCCCGGGCAAGCGGTAGTGCTGGTCAGCAGGTTGTGCGACGCGGAGCCGGTCCGTCGGGCACTGGCCGCCTTCCCCGAGGCCGGGATCGCGCTCGTGGTGTCCGCAGACATCTACCGTGACGTTGTCACCGAGTATCCCGAGGAGCTCCGCCCGGACCGGTTCCGTCGGATCGACGTGGTCCACGCGAGCAAGGGATTTCAGGAACCGGCGTGGCTCTGCGTCGTCGACGAGGATCTGTCGTCCTGGGTGGACGGGTCCCCGGAGTCCAACCCGCCGGCCGGGGACACGTCGGATGTCTCTGCTCGCCGTTCACGCGCGAAGCGGGATGGCGACATCCCCGCCCCGGGTGGGATCCGAACCGGCGACATCACCGTCGAGGGGCAGAACGCCATCGGCCCGGGTGCCACGGCGATCGGGTCGATCGGTCGTGACGCGAATCTCGGTGGAGGTACGGACCGGTGAGCGACCACCGTCCGGAGTCGGCGAGGTCCGCTTCCGAAGCCGTGCCGGCCGATGCCGGGCTGGAGCCACCGGGCGACCAGCCGCAGGAGAGCCGCCCCGGACTCGCGCCGGACAGCGGCGCGACCGCTGCGGACCCGCCATCCACGGAGCGGGAGCCGGAGGATGTCGAGGACACCGACGAGACCGAGGAGCCGCTGGACTCCGCCGACGTGCTGCGCCGACTCGCCGGTCTGCTCGGCGACAGCGGGCGCATCGATGTTGGCGACATGCAGGTTCAGGGACAGAACGCGACCGGCCATGGCGCGCTCGCCATCGGCACGGTCAACGTCACCGCCGCCGCAACCGCCGGGGGTGGTCGCGTCTGGGCGGAGACACTGAGCGAGTCGACCGTACGGGAGGTCGCCTTCGCGTACGCCCCCGCCGCGAGCGATCAGCAACTCGACCGGCAGTTGAAGCAACGCCACCTGGTGTGCCTGTCCGGTCCGACCGGCAGCGGCCGCTTCACCTCCGCGCTTGTCGCCTCGGCCCGCCGGCACGGCTTCGGCCGGGTAGGGGTTCTCGGCGTCGAGCAACTCGCCGACCTGCTCGGCACGAACTCCGGTCCCCGTAGCGGATGCGGCTACGTGCTACGACTCAGTGACGAGACGGTGTGCTCGGTGGACGGGTACACCCTCGTCGCCTTGGCGGCGCGCGCCGAGACCCACGGGGTGACCCTGCTTCTCGTCGGTGACTTCTCGCGGCGGATCCAGGATCTCAGCGGCCATGTCGTCGAGCATCGACCGCCGCCTGCGGAGGAGGTGTTTCGCACTCGGCTGCGGCGTGAGTTGACGGTGCCGTGCGTCGGCTTCTGCGCGGACGGCTGTGCCGGCGGATGCGTCGAACGGTATGTCGACGAGGAGTGCGTCCGGCATCCCTTGCTGGCGACCTACCTCGGCGGGGAACCTCGACCACGCGAGGTCGTTGCGGTGGTGCAGGCGATCGCCCGCACGGCACCACGCGCCGCGGCGTTGACCGCCCGTCTGGCCGAATTGTTGCCCCGGCAGCTGCGCGAGCGCGCCGCGCGCATTCTCGACGCGGAGGACGGCGCGGGTGCCTCGGTGGGTTGGTCCCGCGACCAGGTACGGGCGTTCCGGCTCTCCTGCGCGGTCCTGGTCGGCCTCTCCGCCTCGGAGATCCGTCTCGCCGCCGACCGGCTCGTGGCCGCTGACGGGCTCGGGTACGCCGATCGGCTCGTGCCGGCCGACGCGCCGATGCCACCGGCGACGGTTCCGCTGCGCCTGCGCGGAACCACCGTCGATCAGCTGCTCGGCCAGACGCTGCGGGCGGCGGTGGTGGTACCGGCCGACGGGTGGGCCGTGGGCGCTGCCCATCTCCAGTTCGCCGCAGGCAGCGAGCAACTGCGCTCCGCCGTGCTCGACGTGGCCTGGACGGACTGGTACCCACCTCGGGTGTTACTCGGCTGGCTCGCGGATCTGGTCCGGGCCGAACAGCCGGCCGTACGCCAGGCGGCGGCCGGGGCGGTCGGTTGGACGGCGAGCAGGGACGTGCAGGCGGCCCTGGACACGGTACGGGATCTGGCCCGGGAGCGGCGGGCCGGAGTTCGGCAGGCGGCCGCGATCGTGCTGGTGGCGATGGCGATGCAACCGCATCTGAGACAGCGGGTCAGGGCCGAGCTGGATCGCTGGGCAGCCGGGCCGGCCGGCCATCTGCGGGACACCGTGGCCCGAGCCCACGAACTCGGGCTGGCCCGTCTCTGGCCTGACGCGGCGCTGGTGCAGCTGCGCCTGGTCGCGTCGGCGCGCATGCAACGCTGGAACAACTCCGTGGTTCGGGGCCTGGTCGAGGTGTATCAGAGCGGGCACGCCACCGCCCTGGTGCCCGATCTGGTCGAGTGGACCCGGTCGCCCGACCGCGAGGTACAACTGCACGCCGCCCGAACGCTGCGGGTGCTGGCCGAACGGTGGGCCCGACCGCCGCGGGAACACTGGCCGGAACTGCTGGACCTCGCCCGTACGGGGTTCATCACCGACGATGACCTGGCGACGCTCTGGGCGACAGCGCTGAGCCTGCCGGAAACGGCGTACCGGTCCTGGCGGACCCTCGGCTCCTGGCTCAACCGGGCGGACGGCCAACCCGAGGTCGCTGGGCACGTGCTGGCGCTGCTGCGACTCGTGGTGGCGGGACGGATTCCGTTGCGTCGGCGACTCCACCACCAGCTACGGCACGTGTGGCGCCCGGTGATGCCCCGGAACGCTCTGCTTGCCGATGTCGGACAACTTATCGATGAGGACAACCGATGAGCACTCAACCCGCCGGGAACCCGCACGTCCACCCCTCGGTGCCGAGGCAGGCCGATCGCCGATGGTGGCACTCCATCTTTCCGCCGTCTCCTGCTCCGCTGCCGCCGGTACCCGTTCGGGTGAGCTTTCGGCAGGACGTACCGCAACCCCTCCTGGTGCCGGCCAAGGGTGACGCTTTCGACTTCCGCCTGCACGTCGTCTACCTCTGGACCGCGTCGAACATGGGGTTCGAGGAACTGCGCCTGCGCGCCGAGCGATTGTTGCCGTGGGCGGGTGGAATCGTCCGGGAACGGGCGGTGGACCTCGCCCGCGAGCACGAACCGCACCGCGCTCACGACCTGGAGCGGGCGCTGAACAACCTCCTGATGCACCAACGTTGGCCGCAGGACGCGAGCCTGCCGCAGTTCGGAGTTCATCTACGGGTCAGCCCCGACGAGCGGGTGCGGGAGCGGCTGCGCCCGTACTGGGAAGAGCGGATCGAGCTCGAGTGCCACCACGAACTACAGAAGATCCGTGCCTGGCAGGCCGACGACCTGACCCGCCGGTGGGCAGCGGTGTTGCAGAGCCTGGAGGACGACCCGGTCACCGGGCATGCGGCGCGGCTGGCGGGAGAGCAGTTCGCCGAGGTCTTCCAGCGGTACGTGGTGGAGCGCCGTGACACCGTCCCGGATCTGGTGAGTCTGCTGCGGGAGGCGGTGAAGGGCCACGGTGATCTCGGCCTTGGGCCGTCCGAGTACACGCAGGCGTGGGACGCCGCGCTGCGGACGTACGAGCGTCAGCACGGCCTGTCGGGGCGGACCAATTGATCGTGCGGTGGCCCTCCTTCGGCACCGGAGGGCCACCGCACCCTGCCTTACATCACCATGCGCACGACTGTATGACCTTGCAGTAACTTCCTTTCGAGGCTATCCTCGCTGCATAGTCATGCGGAGGTAGGTATGGGGATTCGGTCTGCGGTCGCGGGGGCGAGTGGGTACGCCGGTGGTGAACTGCTCCGCCTGCTCGCCGGACATCCCGAGTTCGACCTGGTCGCCGCGACCGCGCACAGTCAGGCCGGGCAACGGCTCGACGCGGTTCACCCGCAGCTGACCGGGCTGGACGTGACCCTCGGTGCGACCGCGCCGGAGGTGCTGGCCGAGGCCGATCTCGTCTTCCTCGCCCTCCCGCACGGCGAGTCCGCCGCCCTCGCGGCGCAACTGCCCGCCGGGGTACGGATCGTCGATCTCGGTGCCGACCACCGGCTCGTGGACGCCGACGCCTGGGCCCGTTACTACGGCGGCCCGCACGCGGGCGCGTGGACCTACGGCCTGCCCGAGTTGCCGGGTCAGCGGGAGCGGATCGCCGCCGCGGAACGGGTGGCCAGCACCGGTTGCTACGCGGCGACGATCACCCTCGCGCTGGCCCCGCTGATCGCCGCCGGTGTCGCCCGACCCGACGACGTGGTGGTCGTCGCCGCGTCCGGCACCTCGGGCGCGGGCCGGGCCACCAAAGCCCACCTGCTCGCCAGCGAGGTGATGGGCGACCTGTCGCCCTACAAGGTGGGCGCGCACCAGCACGTACCCGAGATCAAGCAGGCCACCGGGGTGACCGGGCTGTCGTTCACGCCGGTGCTGGCACCGATGCCGCGCGGCATCCTGGCCACGGTCACCGTGCTGCCGACCGGCGAGACCGACCCGCGCGCGGTGCTGGCGCAGGCGTACGCGGACGAACCGTTCGTGCATCTGCTGCCCGAGGGGCGGTGGCCGCACACCGCCGCCACGCTGGGTGGCAACTCCTGTCATCTGCAGGCCACCGTCGATGTCGACTCCGGTCGGCTGATCGTGGTCGCCGCGCTGGACAACCTCGGCAAGGGTGCCGCAGGCCAGGCGGTGCAGAACGCCAATTTGATGTTCGGCCTGCCCGAGACCACGGGCCTGTCCGTCTGGGGGACCGCGCCGTGACCGTGACCGCACCCCGGGGTTTCCGGGCGGCCGGGGTGGCCGCCGGCCTGAAGACCAGCGGCGAGCCGGATGTGGCGCTGGTGGTCAACGACGGACCCGACGCTGGTGTGGCCGGTGTTTTCACCGCCAACCGGGTCAAGGCCGCGCCGGTGCTCTGGACCCAGCAGGTCGTCCGGGGTGGCATCGTGCGGGCGGTGGTGCTCAACTCCGGCGGCGCGAACGCCTGCACCGGCCCGGCCGGCTTCCAGGACACCCACGCCACCGCCGAGCACACCGCTGCCGCGTTGGCCTCGGCCGACGTGCATCAGATCGGCGCGGGCGAGGTGGCGGTCTGCTCCACCGGCCTGATCGGCGAACGGCTGCCCATGGACCGGCTCCTGCCCGGGGTTGCCGCTGCTGTCGGGAGCCTGGGTGACAACGGTGGTGCCGCCGCTGAGGCGATCATGACGACGGACACCCGGCCGAAGACCACTGTCGTCTCCGGCGCCGGCTGGACCGTCGGCGGCATGGCCAAGGGCGCCGGCATGCTGGCCCCGGCGATGGCCACCATGCTCTGCGTCCTCACCACCGACGCGGTGGCCGGGCCGGAGGCGCTCGACGCCGCGCTGCGGGCAGCCACCCGGGTCACCTTCGACCGCGTCGACTCCGACGGCTGCATGTCGACGAACGACACGGTGCTGCTGCTGGCCAGCGGTGCCTCGGGCGTCGCGCCGAGCGAGACGGAGCTGGCCTCGGCGGTCACCGCCGCCTGTCACGACCTGGCTCAGCAGTTGCTCGCCGACGCCGAGGGCGCCACCAAGCAGGTCGCCATCGAGGTCGTCGGCAGCGCCGACGAGGACGACGCGGTCGAGGTGGGCCGGGCGGTGGCCCGCAACAACCTGGTGAAGACCGCGCTGTTCGGCAACGACCCGAACTGGGGTCGGATCCTCGCCGCCGTCGGTACGACCACCGCCGTCTTCGAGCCGGACGCCGTGGACGTGGCGGTCAACGGCATCTGGGTCTGCCGGGGCGGCGCGGCGGCCGAGGACCGCTCGAAGGTCGACCTCTCCGGCCGGGACGTCACCATCCGGATCGACCTGCACGCCGGTACCACCGAGGCGACGGTGTGGACCAACGACCTGTCGCACGCCTACGTGCACGAGAACTCGGCCTATTCAACGTGAGCGCGAGGAATGCAGCGCAGCGGAGTCCCGCAGTCGTGAACGGAAGATCGGCTCGGTGAGCGCGAGGAATGCAGCGCAGCGGAGTCCTGCAGTCGTGAACGGAAGGTCGGTCCGGTGACCCTGAGCTCTGATCTGAGCCGTGCCCAGGCGAAGGCGGCCACGCTGATCGAGGCGCTGCCGTGGCTGGCCCGCTTCTCCGGGTCCACTGTCGTGATCAAGTACGGCGGCAACGCCATGGTCGACCCGGAGTTGCAGCGGGCCTTCGCCGCCGACATGGTGTTTCTGCGTTACGTCGGTCTGAAACCGGTGGTGGTGCATGGCGGCGGCCCGCAGATCTCGGCGATGCTCGGCCGGCTGGGCATCGACAGCGAGTTCCGGGGTGGCCTGCGGGTGACCACCCCGGAGGCGATGGACGTGGTCCGGATGGTGCTGGTCGGCCAGGTGGGCCGGGAACTGGTCGGTTTGATCAACGCGTACGGGCCGTTCGCGGTCGGTCTCTCCGGCGAGGACGCCGGGCTGTTCACGGCGGTGCGGCGGCCCGCGTACGTCGACGGGCAGCCGGTCGACGTCGGCCAGGTCGGCGACGTCGAGTCGGTGGACGTCTCGGCGGTGGACGACCTGATCGCCGCCGGCCGGATTCCGGTGATCTCCACGGTGGCGCCGGACGCGGACGGGGTGTTGCACAACCTGAACGCCGACACCGCCGCTGCCGCGCTCGCGGTAGCCCTGCGGGCGCGCAAGCTGGTGGTGCTCACCGACGTGCCCGGCCTGTACGCCGACTGGCCCGACAAATCCAGCCTGGTCAGCGAGATCAGCACCGATGAGCTGGCGAAGCTGCTGCCGTCGCTGGAATCGGGCATGGTGCCGAAGATGGAGGCGTGCCTGCGGGCCGTCAACGGGGGAGTGCCGGCCGCGCACGTCGTGGACGGTCGGGTCGCCCATTCCACCCTGCTGGAAGTGTTCACCTCGGAAGGGTTCGGAACGATGGTGATTCCCTCATGAGTGCTCTGGTCAGCCGGTGGCGGCAGGCGATGATGGACAACTACGGCACGCCGCCGATGGCGCTGGTGTCGGGCTCCGGCGCCGTCGTCGTCGACGAGGCCGGCCGGGAGTACGTCGATCTGCTCGGCGGCATCGCGGTCAATGCGCTCGGCCACGCCCACCCGGCGGTGGTGGCGGCCGTGTCGAAGCAGGTGGCGACGCTCGGCCACGTCTCCAATCTGTACATCTCCGAGCCGCCGGTCGCGCTGGCCGAGCTGCTGCTGGCGTTGGCCGGCCGGCCGGGGCGGGTGTTCTTCGCGAACTCCGGAGCCGAGGCCAACGAGGCGGCGTTCAAGCTTTCCCGCTGCACCGGCCGTACCCAGGTGGTGGCCACCGTCGGCGGCTTTCACGGCCGCACCATGGGCGCTCTCGCGTTGACCGGTCAACCGGCCAAGGCGGACCCGTTCCGTCCGCTGCCGGGCGAGGTCACCCATGTCCCGTACGGTGATGTCGCCGCCTTGGCCGCGGCGGTGACCGACGCCACGGCCATGGTGATCCTGGAGCCGATCCAGGGTGAGAACGGAGTGGTGGTCCCGCCTGCCGGTTACCTCGCCGAGGCCCGGCGGATCACTGCCCGGCACGGTGCCCTGCTGGTGCTCGACGAGGTGCAGACGGGCATCGGCCGGACCGGACACTGGTTCGCCCACCAGGCCGACGGCGTCGAACCGGACGTGGTGACCCTGGCCAAGGGGCTCGGTGGCGGGCTGCCCATCGGCGCGACCCTGGCCTTCGGCCCGGCGGCCGACCTGCTCGTCCCTGGTTCGCACGGCAGCACCTTCGGCGGCAACCCGGTCAGTTGTGCCGCCGCCCTGGCGGTGATCTCCACCATCGCCAGTGAGGGGCTGCTCGACCACGTCAAGCGGATCGGTGAGCGGCTGCGTCGGGGGATCGAGGCTCTCAGCCATCCGCTGGTCGGCGGGGTACGCGGTGCGGGCTTGCTGCTCGGCGTCACCCTGACCGCACCGGCGTCCGCCGCCCTCGCCGGCGCGCTGCGCGAGGCCGGCTTCCTGGTCAACCCGATCCAGCCCGACGTGATCCGCCTGGCCCCGCCGTTGATCCTCACCGTCACTCAGGCCGACGCCTTCCTGGCGGCGCTGCCGACCGCCCTGAACGCCGCCACGAGCGCGCCGGATCGTGGTGCCCAGGATGCGCCGTCCCGTAGCGTGATCCCGACCGCCGCCCCGGCGGTCGCTGCGGATCCGGTCACGGAGACGCCTTCCCAGGGGCGCTCTCGCACCGAGATCTCGACCGACCCGGTGACGCCGACGGAGGCTTCCGCATGATCCGGCACTTCCTGCGCGACGACGACCTGTCTCCGGCCGAGCAGTCCGCGGTGCTCGACCTGGCCGGCCGGATGAAGGCCGACCGCTTCGCGTTCGCGCCGTTGGCCGGACCCCGCTCGGTGGCGGTGCTCTTCGACAAGCAGAGCCTGCGTACCCGGGTCTCCTTCGACGCCGGCATCGCCGAACTCGGTGGTCACCCCCTGGTGGTGGACACCCAGGTCACCCACTTCGGCCGGGGTGAGTCGCTCGCCGACGCCGGTAGGGTGCTGTCCCGCTACGTGGCCGCGATCGTGTTGCGTACCCACGGCGACGACCGGATCTCGGAGGTGGCCGCCGGCGCCACCGTGCCGGTGGTCAACGCGCTGACCGACGGGTTCCACCCCTGCCAGTTGCTCGCGGACCTGCTCACCATCCGTGAGTGGTGTGGCGGCACCGCGGGGCGGACGCTGGCCTACGTCGGGGACGCGGCGAACAACATGTCCCACTCGTACCTGCTGGCCGGCGCGACCGCCGGGATGCACGTGCGGGTCGCCGGCCCGGCCGGCTTCCAGCCGGACGCGGACGTGGTGGCCCGCGCCGAGGCGATCGCCGCCGGCACCGGCGGTTCGGTCCGGGTGCTCACCGACCCGGTCGCCGCCGTGCGGGACGCCGACGTGGTGGCCACCGACACCTGGACCTCGATGGGCCAGGAGGGTGACGGGTTGGACCGCAGCACCCCGTTCCTGCCGTACCAGGTCAACAAGGCGTTGCTCGGGCATGCCGCGCCGGAGGCCGTCGTGCTGCACTGCCTGCCGGCGCATCGCGGCGAGGAGATCACCGACGAGGTGCTCGACGGCCCGCGCAGCGCCGTCTTCGACCAGGCGGAGAATCGGCTGCACGCCCAGAAGGCGCTGCTGACCTTCCTGCTCCAAGGAGAGCCGACATGACGGCACCACTGACCCGGGGCGCCCGGCACGCCCGCATCGTCGAGCTGATCCGCGACAAGCCGATCCGGTCGCAGACCGAGCTGGCCGAGTTGCTCGGCGACGAGGGCGTGCAGGTCACCCAGGCCACCCTCTCCCGGGATCTGAAGGAACTCGGCGCGGTCACCGCCCGGGGCGGTGACGGCCGAGCCGTCTACGTGATCCCCGAAGACGGCCATCGCCCGCTGCGCGACGCCGAGGCGGCGCCGGCCCGTCTGGTGCGGCTGCTGCGCGAACTGCTCAACGAGGTCGACTCCAGCGGCAACATCGCGGTCCTGCGTACCCCGCCGGGAGCCGCCCACTACCTGGCCAGCGCGTTGGATCGGGCAGGTCTGTCGGAGGTCGTCGGCACCATCGCCGGCGACGACACCATTTTCGTCGTGGCGCGCGCCGCTGACGGTGGCGCCGCGCTAGGTGAACGGCTCGCCGGCTGGGCCCGCCGGGACGACAGCGGCGAAGGGAGCGGTACGCAGTGAGCGAGGTCGTGTCGGACGTGGGTGCCCGGTGGGAAGGCGACTGATCGTGGGGACCACAATTGACCGGGTGGATGACAAGAGCCTGACCGAGAACAGCGCAGCGGCCAACCGGACGAGCCTGTGGGGAGGGCGCTTCGCCGGTGGCCCGTCCGAGGCCCTGGCCCGCCTGTCGGTGAGCGTGCAGTTCGACTGGCGGCTGGCCCCGTACGACATCGCGGGTTCCCGGGCGCACGCCCGGGTGCTGGCCGGCGCCGGCCTGCTCGACCCGGAGGAACTGGGCCGCATCCTCGCCGCCCTCGACGACCTGGAGGCCGCCTGCGCCTCGGGCACGTTCCGTCCCACAGTCGACGACGAGGACGTGCACACCGCCCTGGAGCGCGGGCTGCTGGAACGACTCGGCAGCCTCGGTGGCAAGCTGCGTGCCGGCCGGTCCCGCAACGACCAGGTCGCCACCGACCTGCGGCTCTACCTACGTGACCACGCGCGGGGCGTGGCCGCGCGGCTGGTGGAGTTGGCCGAGGCGCTCGTCGAGCAGGCCGGACGGCACGTCGACACCGCCGCACCCGGCATGACCCACCTGCAACACGCCCAGCCGGTCACCTTCGGCCACTGGCTGCTCGCCCACGTGCAGCCGCTGCTGCGGGACCTGGAACGGCTGCGCGACTGGGACCACCGGACCGCGGTCAGCCCGCTCGGCGCGGGGGCGCTGGCCGGTTCGGGGCTGCCGCTGGACCCGGGGGCGGTCTCGAAGGAGTTGGGTTTCCGGACGTCCTTCGCCAACTCGATGGACGCGGTCGCCGACCGGGACTTCGTCGCCGAGTTCCTCTTCGTCACCGCGATGATCGGGGTGCACCTGTCCCGGCTCGGTGAGGAGGTGGTGCTCTGGACGTCGCAGGAGTTCGGCTGGGTGGAGCTGGACGACGCCTTCGCCACCGGCTCGTCGATCATGCCGCAGAAGAAGAACGCGGACATCGCCGAGCTGGCCCGGGGCAAGTCCGGGCGGCTCGTCGGCGGGCTGGTCGCCGTGCTGACCATGCTCAAGGGCCTGCCGATGACGTACGACCGGGACATGCAGGAGGACAAGGAGCCGGCCTTCGACGCGGTCGACACCCTGGAACTGCTGCTGCCGGCGCTCGCCGGGATGATCTCCACCATGACGGTACGCGTCGACCGCCTGGTCGCCGCCGCGCCGGTGGGCTTCTCCCTCGCCACCGAGGTGGCCGACTGGCTGGTCCGCAAGGGCGTGCCGTTCCGCGACGCGCACGAGATCACCGGCAAGCTGGTGGCGCTCTGCGCGGCCCGGGACTGCGCTCTCGACGAGGTCTCCGACGCCGACCTGGCCACCGTCAGCGAGCACCTCGACCCGAGCGTCCGCGACGTGCTCTCGGTCCGGTCCGCCCTCGCCGCCCGGATCACCCCCGGCTCCACGGGTCCCGGCCCGGTGGCCGACCAACTAGCCACCGCCGCAGACCAACTGACCACCTGGCGCAACTGGACCGCCGAGTCAGTGGTCCCGCGCTGACCCGCACCCCTTCGCGGTTGCTCGTGCAGTTTCGGGGAAACTGTCGCCTCAGCGTGCCCGGAGGCGACGGTTTCCCCGAAACTGCTGCCTCGACGCGCCCGGCGGCGGGGCGGGGGAGGTAGGGGTGGAGAGGGTGATCGGCCTCAGGCGTCCCGGCGTCGGAAGGCAGTCACCGCCGCACTCCCGATGACGACGACCCAACCGAGCAGAACGAGCAGGCCGGTGGCGGGCGTCAGGACCCGTGCCGGGTCGGGAAGGTAGAGCAGGCCACCCGCCTGGTCCGGCAGGTAACGAGCGTGCGGGGTGACGGCGTCCAGCACCGGCGAGACGACCAGAACCAGGCTGAGCGTGACGACGAGAGCGGATACGACGGCCCGCAGGAGCGCGGCAAAAGCCAGCCCGAGCAACCCGATGAGCGCGAGATGGACCGCCGCGCCGACGACTGTCCACGGGAAACCGTCGGTGACCACCGGGACGTCCCGCGTGGCCAGCGCGATTCGGGCCGTGAGCAGCCCGACGGCGAGCGCCGCGACGGCGGTTCCGGCAGCCCAGGCCAGGTAGGCGATGGTCTTGGCGGCCGGCACGGCCAGGCGGTCCGGCACGCACAGCAGGGTGGTGTGGATCTGCCCATCGGCGTACTCGGTTCCGACCGCGAGGACGCCGAGCGAGATGGTGCCGGCCTGGAGGTACGGCACCGCTTGGAGGACGACTGCGACCGGCTCGTTCGCCCCGACCGGCGAGGCGGCCAACGCCCCGCTGATGGCGACGGCTGCGCCGATCGTGCCGAAGACCGCGGCCAGCGCCGCAGGCAGGCCGAACAGCTTGGTCAACTCCGCGACGGTGGCGCGGGCGCAGGCGCGGATCACGCGTCCCGCCGCAGGAAGACCGCACCGGCCAGCGCGAGTAGCCCGGCCGTCCAGGTGGCCATGACCAGGCCGCCGGTGACCGGGGCGAGCGCGTCGTCGAACGCCAGCAGGTCGCCGGCGAACATGCTCATGCCCGCGAGATCGGGCAGGAACCTCGCGAGCGGGGTGAGGTGCGACAGCAGCACGGAGACCGAGACGAGGCTGCTGTTCACCACGAGCACGATGATCGGGACGATCCCGTTGCGGGTGAAGACCGTGACCGCGAGGGCGATCAACGCCGTGAGCAGCCAGTAGATCCCGGCACCGACAGCGCGGGACAGCACCCCTTCCGGGGCCGGCGGAGCGTCGGCGCCGACTATCCCGCTGGCCAGCGCCAGCGAGGCGGGAATCACCACCAGAGCCGCGACCGCGACCAGCAGGGCGACGGTGACGGCCTTGGCGGCCAGCACGCCGAGGCGGTTGGGGATGGCGGTGAGGGTCGTGGTGATCTGCCGACCGCCGCCGATCCTGGCGCTGTTCGCGGTGTACTCGCCGCCAACGGCGACGACGCCGAGGACCACCGCGCCGACCGTGCCGATCGGCACCGCGGAGAAGACCGCATCGACAGGCGAGGTGTAGGCCGTCAGCTCGGACCGTCCGCTGCGCAGCGCGGCGCGGACGCCGATGGCGTTGATCAGAGTGATCGCGACCGGACCGAGCACCGTGACAGCCAGCGCGACCATGGTCGCCGGCAGCGTCGCCGTCTTCCGAATTTCGGCGGCGACCGCGTCGAAGAAGATCATCGCCCACCTGCCGTCGGCCCGGTGAGGGCGAAGAAGGCATCCTCCAGTGTCGGATAGCCGGCCGTGACCTCGCGGATCGGACCGGCGGCGACAACCTGGCCGTGGGCGATGACGACCAGGTCGTCGGCGATCTCGTCCACCTCCCTCATCAGGTGGCTGGAGAGCAGCACGGTGCCACCGGCGTCCGCGTGCCCGCGCAGCAGAACGCGGATCCAGCGAATGCCCTCCGGATCGAGCCCGTTCACCGGCTCGTCGAGCACGAGTGCACGTGGTTCGCCGAGCAGCGCCGCGGCCAGCCCGAGCCGCTGGCACATGCCGAGCGAGAACCGGCCGACCCTGGTTCCTCCGGCGGCACCGAGCCCGACCTGATCGAGCACCTCGGCCACCCGTCGGATCGGGATGCCGTTGCTGCGCGCCATCCAGGTGAGGTGATTGCGCGCGGTTCGGGAGCGGTGTGCGCCGGAGCCCTCCAGCATCGACCCGACGGTGCGTAACGGCTGGCGCAGGCGCCGGTACGGTTGGCCGTCGACCAGGGCCGTGCCGGCATCTGCCCGGTCCAGGCCCAGCAGGATGCGCAGGGTGGATGACTTGCCCGCACCGTTCGGCCCCAGCAGACCTGTCACCCGGCCCGGTGCGGCCCGGAAGGTGACATCGGTGAGGATCTCGCGGGAGCCGCGCCGCTTGACCAGACGCTCGACTGACAGCATGAGCACCATGTCAGCTCAGAGTGCCGGTCCGCGTCATCGGACCAGAGCCGGGACTTCCGCCAGCCCGCCCACCTCAGGTCGCTCCGACCCAGGTCCGATGTCAGGCCACGGTCCGGGTTCCTAGACTCGCGAGATGGCACCTGACGGGCGACCGACACGGCGCCCCTGGCTGTCCGCCGTCGCCGTATCGGTGCCGGTGGCTCTGCTCCTCTGCCTGATGACGGCGGGCACCGTGGGGCCGGCCGGGACGCTCCTGCTGACGGTGATCACCACGACCGCCGTCGCAGCGTTGCTCTGGGCGGTGATCGGCGCCCGTCAGGAACGGCGGGTGTACGAGGACCGGCTGACCGCCTGGGCGGCTGAGCGGGCCGCGGCGGCGGAACGGTTGCGCATCGCCCGTGAGCTTCACGATCTCGTCTCGCATGGCCTGGGCCTGGTCACGGTGCGTGCCGCCACGGCCGCCCGAGTGACCGGGCCGACCGGTGCGGCCGAACGGGCGAACGCCCTGGCCGACATCGAACAGGTCGGTCGGGAGACCACGGCCGAGCTGCGGCGGATGCTCGACGTGCTCCGCGCACCTGGCGCCGAGCCCGCTCCCCTGCGGCCGCCCGACACACTCGACGCCCTACCGGAGATCGTGCGCTCCACGACCGCCGCCGGGATCGCCGCCACTGTCGAGGTGCGGAAGGTCGGCGAGGTGCCGCCGGGCGTGCAGCTCACCGTGTGCGCGATCGTCCGCGAGGGCCTGAGCAACACGGCCCGGCACGCCGGGCCGACCTGCGTGCACGTCACCGTGGATCGCGACGGCGACGCGATCGTGGTGGAGGTACGGGACACCGGTCCCCGCCCCGGCTGGCGACCCCGCCCCGGGGCCGGCCACGGCCTGGACGGTCTGCGCGAGCGGGTGAGCATGCTCGATGGTGCCCTGCGCGCCGGCCCGTCCGGGCCGGGCTTCCAGCTCACGGCGCGCCTCCCGGCTCGGCGGTCCGGATGACAACGGAATCAGCGGGCCCGTCCACAAGCATCGGGGTGCTCGTCGCGGACGACCAGCCGCTCCTGCGGCACAGCCTCGCCCTGCTCATCGACGGCACCCCGGGCCTCAGCGTCGTCGGTCAGGCTGCCACCGGACACGAGGCCGTGTCGCTCACCCGCGAACGCCGCCCCGACGTCGTCCTGATGGACATCCGGATGCCCGACGGCGACGGCATCGAAGCGACCGGACGCATCACCGCCGCCACCGAACTGAGCGGTACCAAGGTCCTCGTGCTCAGCATGTTCGCGCTCGACGAGTACGTGGCTGCCGCGCTGCGCGCCGGGGCGCACGGCTTCCTGCTCAAGGACGCACACCCGGACCAACTCGTCGACGCCATCCGACGGACCCACGCGGGCGAGTCCCTTTTCGCGCCAAGCATTCTCACCCGCTTCGTCGCGCACTACCTCGACCGGCCCGGCCCGCCCGAGGTTCGTAAGATCGACAGGCTCACCGGCCGCGAGACCGAGGTGCTGTCTCTCGTGGCCCGCGGCCTGTCCAACGACGAGATCGCCCGGACACTCACCATCTCGATCAAGACGGTCAAGACTCACGTCGGCAACCTGCTCACCAAGCTCGACGCCCGTGATCGAGCCCAGCTCGTCATCGCAGCCTACGAGAACGATCTCGTCGCACGTCGATCCTCTGCGTGATCTTCGCGTACTGCCTGCCGGATGCTGCGGCCGTGGCCCTCGATCAGCATGGGGCGCGGCTTGCCGGTCGGACCCGGGCCGGGTTATCTGGAGGCGTGCAGCATTCCTGGTCGAGTGCCCCGGCCGCCGACGTCGCGCAGACGGCGCGGCACCTGCTGGGCTGGGAGGTGTCGGCCAACGGGGTCCGGATCAGGCTGACCGAGGTCGAGGCGTACGCCGGCACCGGGGTGGATCCCGCCTCGCACGCGCATCGCGGACCGACGCCCCGGACGACTGTGATGTTCGGTCCGGCGGGCTACGCCTACACCTACTTCGTCTTCGGGATGCACTGGTGCCTCAACGTCGTCTGCGGGGACGAGGGGGAGGCGGCGGCGGTCCTGCTGCGTGCCGGCGAGGTGGTCGACGGTATGGACCTGGCCCGCAAGCGGCGTGGCGAGGTGGCCGACCGGGATCTCGCGCGCGGACCCGCACGGTTGGTGGTCGCGCTTGGCGTCGATGCGGCGGCGAACGGCACCTGCATGCTCGACGGGACCGGACCGCTGCTGCTGTCTCCGCCGACCCGCCCGGTCGCGCCGTCGGCCGTCTCCGCCGGCCCGCGGGTCGGCGTGGCTGCCGCGCACGACGTGCCCTGGCGCTTCTGGATCACCGGTGACCCGACCGTCAGCCCGTACCGCCGGCACGTGCCACGACGCCGAACCTGACCCCGTTGTCCGGTTTCGTCGATGGCGTCGCCGGTCGCGGCCGGGGATGGGGAAGACGTGACGGGGGACACTGGTGGGTGCGGGACTCGCGGAATAGTTGACTCGTCAAATATGTTGTCGGGGGCGTCGGGCACCATCGCCCGGTCGGACGACACGAGGGAGCGGTCATGCAGTTCGGAGTCTTCACCGTCGGCGACGTCACGGTCGACCCGACAAACGGCCGGGAGCCCACCGAGGCCGAACGGATCAAGGCGATGGTGGCCATCGCGCTGAAGGCCGAGGAGGTCGGCCTCGACGTCTTCGCCACCGGCGAGCACCACAACCCGCCGTTCGTGCCCTCGTCGCCCACCACCATGCTGGGCTGGATCGCCGCCCGCACCGAGCGGCTGCTCCTGTCCACCGCGACCACGCTGATCACCACCAACGACCCGGTGAAGATCGCCGAGGACTACGCGATGCTGCAACACCTCGCCGACGGCCGGGTCGACCTGATGATGGGCCGGGGCAACACCGGGCCGGTCTACCCCTGGTTCGGCCAGGACATCCGCAACGGCATCCCCCTCGCCATCGAGAACTACGACCTGCTGCGCCGGCTGTGGCGCGAGGACGTGGTCGACTGGAAGGGCAAGTTCCGCACCCCGTTGCAGTCGTTCACCTCGACGCCGCGCCCGCTCGACGGCGTACCCCCGTTCGTGTGGCACGGCTCCATCCGCAGTCCCGAGATCGCCGAGCAGGCCGCCTACTACGGCGACGGGTTCTTCGCCAACCACATCTTCTGGCCGGCCGAGCACACCCGGCGGATGGTCGGCCTCTACCGGCAGCGTTTCGAGCACTACGGTCACGGCTCGGCCGACCAGGCGATCGTGGGTCTCGGCGGCCAGGTGTTCATGCGGCGCAACTCCCAGGACGCGGTACGTGAGTTCCGCCCCTACTTCGACAACGCGCCGGTCTACGGCCACGGCCCCTCGCTGGAGGAGTTCACCGCGCAGACCCCGCTCACCGTGGGCAGCCCGCAGCAGGTCATCGACCGTACGCTCAGCTTCCGCGACTACGTGGGTGACTACCAGCGGCAGCTGTTCCTCGTCGACCACGCCGGGCTGCCGTTGAAGACCGTCCTGGAGCAGCTCGATCTGCTCGGCGAGGAGGTCGTGCCGGTGCTGCGCAAGGAGTTCGAGTCGCTGCGGCCGGCGCACGTGCCGCTGGCGCCGACCCACGCCTCGCTGCTGGCCGCCGCCGGGGGTGGCGGCGACAGCACCGTCCACGCCGTCGACGACGTCACCGGCCGGGCACCGGAGGGCGCCCGATGACCGTGCGTACCCTCGCCGTGGTCTCGGCCGGTCTCAGCCAGCCCTCATCCACCCGGCTGCTGGCCGACCAACTCGCCGCGGCCACCCGCGACGAGTTGGTCCGGCACGGCGAGCAGGTCGAGCTGCGCCCGGTCGAACTGCGCGAACACGCCCACGACATCGTCAACCATCTGCTCACCGGTTTCCCGTCGGAGCCGCTGCGGCAGGTACTGGACGAGGTCACCGGCGCCGACGGGCTGATCGCCGTCAGTCCGATCTTCAACGCCTCGTACAACGGTCTGTTCAAGTCGTTCTTCGACCTGGTCGACGCCGACGCGCTCGGCGGCCGTGCGGTGCTGGTCGGCGCGACCGGCGGCACCGCCCGGCACTCCCTGGCGCTGGAGCACGCGCTCCGTCCGATGTTCACCTACCTGCGGGCGGTGGTGACGCCGACCGCTGTCTTCGCCGCCCCGGAGGACTGGTCCGGCGGGACCGTCGACGGTGCGCTGCGCGCCAGGATCGAGCGCGCCGGTCGGGAACTGGCCGAGCTGGTGCGGCGCAGCGCCCCGTCCAGCGGACCCGTCGACCCGTTCGCCCTCACCACCAGCTTCGACCAACTGCTCAACGGCCGCGACGGCTGATCCCGCCGACCGGGCCGCCGACGTGGCGGCGGCCCGGTCGAGCGGCGCTCACTGCTCCGGCTGGTACGGGTGGGCGATGAGCACCGGGCAGCGGGCGTGGTGCACAAGCGTCTGGCTGACCGAGCCGAGCAGCAACCCGGCGAAGCCACCCCGACCGCGCGATCCGGCCACCACGAGCGCCGCGTCCCCGGTCGCCTCGATCAGCGCCTGATCGGGCTTGGGCGCGACGATCACCTGCTCCTCCACGGTCAGCCCCGGGTGGCTGCCCCGCGCCGCCGCACCGGCGGTGGCGAGCAGGGCCGCCGCCGCCCCGTCGTCGTCGCCTTCGTCGGCGACGTGCATCAGCACCAGCGTCCCGCCGCGCCGGACGGCTTCCTCCGCGCCGTAACCGACGGCGAGTTCGGCCGACTCCGAACCATCCACACCGACAAGCACCGGACCCTCGGTCGGGATCGGACGGTCGGGCGGGCGGATCACCAGCACCGGGCAGTGCCCGTGCGCGGCGACCTGGGTGCCGACCGAGCCGAGCAGCAGCCCGGCGAAGCCGCCCAGACCCCGGCTGCCCACCACCACCAGCTCCGCCCGCCGGGACTCCTCGACCAGGGTCGCGCCCGGCCCGCCGGCCACCTGACGCACCTCGACCGTCAACCCCGGCCACCGGTCCACCAGTTCGGCGGCGGTCTGTTCGAGCATCTTGCGGCCGTCCTCCGACGCTGCCGGCACGCCCACCTCGTACGGGTTGATCGGCACGCCGTAGCCGAGCGGATGCAGGTAGCCGTGCACCAGGTGCAGCGGGCGGGACCGCCACACCGCCGCCTGCGCCGCGTGCTCCGCGGCCACCAGGCTCGGCGGTGATCCGTCCACCCCCACCACGACAGGTCGGTTCATCGTCACTCCATGAGTCGGTCAGGGCTCATTGTCGACGCGTCCCGCGGCCGGGACGCGTCGACACACCACCGGTCAGGTCCCCTCGACCGTACGCAGCCTCCGGACGATCGCCAGCGGGGAGTGGGCGTGGTGCAGCACGGCGTGGCTGACCGAGCCGAGCAGCAGCCCGCCCAGCGCCCCGCGCCCACGCGCGCCCACCACCACCAGTTGGGCGGTGCGGGACTCCTCGACCAGCGCCCGACCTGGGGAACCGCGCACCAACCGCCGCCGCACCGGCACCTCCGGATAGCGCTCGGACCAGCCGGCCACCGCCTCGGCGAGGAGGCGCTCCTCCTCGTCCCGGAAGGCGTCCAGGTCGTAGACCAGGGGCAGGATGTCACCGGGACCGGCCGGGGTCGGATAGAGCCAGGCGTGCACCGCAACCAGGTCGGTGCCGCGCCACGCGGCCTCCTCGAAGGCGAACCGGACGGCCTCCCGGGACAGCTCCGAACCGTCGACGCCGACCACCACCGGCCCATCCGCCCGCGATTCGCCGCGAACCACCAGCACCGGACCGTCCGCGTGGGCGCTGACCTGCACGGCCACCGAGCCGAGCAGCAGCCCGGCGAAGCCGCCCAGCCCCCGGTTGCCGAGGACGACCAACGCCGCGTCCCGGGCCTCGGCGAGCAGGACGGTGCTCGCCCCTCCGTCGACCACCTCACCGGTCACCGCCACCTCCGGGGCCACCTTGCCGGCCTCGGCGACGGCGTCGGCCAGGAACCGTTCGGCCTGGTTACGCAGCCCGCCGTCGGCCGGCGCACCCGGCGCGGGGCCCAGCGGCACCCGCATCAGTGGCCAGATGAACGCGTGCACGATCCGCAGCGGACGATGCCGGTACGCCGCCTCCCGCGCGGCGGCGCGCACCGCGTGCAGGGCGATCTCGGAACCGTCCACGCCCACCACGACGGGGGCGCCGGTGTTGCTGGTCATCACATCTCCTTCTCGACTTCGCTGTCAGCCTCGCTCACTGACGGCGTAAAGGTGGACAGATCGGTGTCCGGCGTACGCCGAGTCAGCCGCAGCACCAGACCGGGCAGGACGCTGACCGCAGCGCAGGCCAGCAGCTCGGTGACGCCGAGGACCTCGGTGCCGAGCAGCTCCCGCAGCGGCGGCAGCAGCACTCCGGCCACCTGGAGCAGTGCGGAGGCGGCGACCGCGAGCGGCAGGGCCAGGTTGCCCCGCCGCTGTCCGCCCGGTCGTGGCGCGCGGACCGCCAGGGCCACGCCGAGTTGGGTCAGGCCGAGGACGATGAAGATCACCGACTGCCACGGCCGGTCCCAGTGGGCGGCGAGCACGCCGGCTCCCAGGGTCACCGCCGCGATCAGCGCGCCGCCGACCAGGATCTGCCGGCCCAGCCCCGCGCCGAGCACCGACTCCTGCGGTGAGCGTGGCACCCGACGCAGGGTGCCGGGTTCGGCCGGTTCGGCGCCCAGGGCAACCCCGGGCACCCCGTGGGTGAGCAGGTTGATCCAGAGGATCTGGGCCGGCAGCAGCGGCACAGGCAGGCCGAACAGTGGCCCGAGCAGCATCACCGCGATCTCGGCCACCCCGCCGGAGAGGGCATAGCGCAGGAACCGGCGGATGTTGTCGTAGATCCTGCGGCCCTCGCCGATCGCGGTGGCCACGGTGGACAGGTCGTCGTCGACCAGCACCAGGTCGGCCGCCTGCCGGGCCACCTCGGTGCCGCCGCCCATCGCCACCCCGATGTCGGCTCGGCGCAGCGCCGGTGCGTCGTTGACGCCGTCGCCGGTCATCGCCACCACATGCCCTCGGGACTGCAACCCGGCGATGATGTCGAGCTTCTGCTCCGGCTGGGTACGCGCGAACACCCGCGCCGCCGCCGGTGCCTCGGCGGGGTCACCGTCGTCGCCGCGTACCACCGGGTCGCCGTCGGCCCACAGGCCCAGCTGACCGGCGATGGCCGCCGCGGTCGCCGGGTGGTCGCCGGTGACCAGCACGAGCCGCACACCGGCGTCGGCGAAGCCGTCGGCGATGTCCGGTGCTCCCGCGCGCAGCGGGTCGCCGACGGCGACCAGACCCACCGGACGCAGTCCCTCGGGGTGCGCGAGGTCGGCCGGTGGGGCGTCCACCAGGGCGGCGGCCACCGCCAGCACCCGCAGCCCGTCGCCGGCCAGCCGGTGCGCGGCGGCGGTCAGGCCGGCCAACTCGTCGGCGTCGGCGTCGAGCAGTGGCGTGGTGAGCACGTTCTCCGGCGCGCCCTTGCACACCACCAGGTAGCGACGGTCGCAGGAGCGGTGCACCGTAGTCATCCGTCGTAACTGCTGGTCGAAAGGGTGCTCCGCGACCCGGGGCCAGGCGTTGCGGGTGGTCTGCGGATCCAGGCCGCAGCGGGCCGCGAAGGCCACCAGGGCCGCCTCCAGCGGATCGCCCACCGCGCCCCAGCGGGGTCGCTCCTCGGTCGGCGGGGCGAGGGTCGCGTCGTTGCAGAGCAGCCCGGCCCGGGCCAGCCGGCGCAACTCGTCCGGCACCGCCACCGGCGTGCCGTCGCGGTGCACGGTGCCGTGCGGGGCGTACCCGCTGCCGGTGACACCGAACCGCTCGCCGTCGCCGGTGACCGCCGACTGCACGGCCATCCGTCCCTCGGTCAGGGTGCCGGTCTTGTCCGAGGCGATCACGGTGACCGAGCCGAGCGTCTCCACCGCGTGCAGCCGGCGGGGGATCGCCCGGGCCGCCGCCATCCGGCGGGCCCCCAGCGCCAGGGCCAGCGTCACCACCGCCGGCAGCGACTCCGGCACCGCGGCCACCACCAGGCTCACCGCGGTGACCGCCATGTCCACCAGGGGCCGACCGCTGAGCACACCGATGGCGAAGACCAGGCCGGACAACGCCACGGCGGCGAGGCCGAGGATCCGGCCGAGCGCGGCGAGACGCCGTTGCAGCGGGGTGGCCGCCGGCCGGGTGGTGGCCGCCAGGGTGGCGATCCGGCCCAGCGCGCTGGCCGCGCCGGTGCGTACCACGGTGCCGGCGGCCCGACCGGTCGTCACCACCGTGCCGGCGCTGGCCTCCTCGCCTGCCGCCCGGGACACCGGCACCGACTCGCCGGTCAACGCCGACTCGTCCAGGTGCAGCCGGCTCGCATCGTGCAGCAGCAGGTCGGCCGGGACCACGTCGCCGGATTCGACCCGGACCAGGTCACCCCGGACCAGCTCGGTGGCGGGCAGCACCGCGTCCCGGCCGTCGCGGATCACCCGGGCGGTCGGCGCGGCGAGCTGATCGAGCGCGGCGATGGCTCGGTCGGCGCGTACCTCCTGCACCACCCCGATGGCCGTGTTGACGGCGACCACGAGCAGGATCACCGCGGTGTCGGGGTAGTCCCGCAGCACCGTGGTGACCACGGCGGCGGCGAGCAGCAGCGCGACCAGGGGATCGGAGAGCTGGTGCACGACCCGGGCAGCCAGGTGCCGGCGGGGCGGTGTCGCGGCGGCGTTCGGTCCGTCGACCCGCAGCCGTCGGGCGGCCTCGGTCGAGCTGAGCCCGGTGTCGGGTGCCGCCGCTACGATGCTCTCGCTGCGTACGTCCCCGTCCGCGACCTGGACCTGTCCGGCCACCGTCCACTCCGCCCTGTGCATCGGGCGTACCCGGACGGCACGCCCCTTCGACACCAGCCTCGCCGAGACCGGCACCGCCCGGCAGGGGCGATCGCCCGCCCGGCCCGGGACCAACGGCCCTGCCGGCCCGTCCCCACGCGGTGACGCCGGCACGCTGCTCGCCCGTCGGGGCCGGGCACCGACGTGCCGGCCGACCCTGGTCATGATCCGGGCAACATCCGCGATGGTGCTGCCTCCGGCCGGCCGGAGGCAGCACATCACCGAAAGTGCTCGCCGTGGCGTACCCGCCCGACGGCGCGGCTCAGCGTTCGGCGACCAGGCGGTGGGCCCGGAGCAGGCGGGCCCACCAGGGGCGGGCAGCCCGGGGAGCCGGGGCGCGTACCCCTCGGAAACTGACCCAGCCGCCCGGGCCCATGGTCAGCCGTGCGACCGCGGGTGGCCGGCGCCGACCCAGCACCGTCACCCCGGCGGTGACCAGCCCGACGGCCAGCACCCCGGCGGTGGCGACCAGCAGCCGATCCGGGTCGGGCAGCGGCAGGTACCGCACGCGCCCGCCGGTCGCGACGAACACGCCGACCGGGCGTCCGTCGCGGGTCACCGGCAGCACAGCGGCCGGCGGCGTGCCAGGCAACTCCTGCACCGGCCCGACCGACAGCGGCGCTGCCGGCTGCGGCGCCGTTTCCGGGGCCGGTCGGGGCGGAACCAGCGGCACCGGCCCGGTGGCATTGAAGATCGCAGTCATCTCGGGTACCTCCTATCGAGCGTCGGAGCCGGCGCAGTCGCGGGCCACCGCGGCCCGACCGGCGGCCAACCGGGCGATCGGCACCCGGTACGGCGAGCAGGAGACGTAGTCGAGTCCGGCGTCGGCGAAGAACTCCACCGACTCCGGGTCACCGCCGTGTTCGCCGCAGACCCCCACGGTCAGCCCGGGTCGCGCGGCCCGGCCCTCGGCCACCGCCAGACGGACCAGCCGGCCCACCCCGGCGACGTCGACGGTCTCGAACGGCGACATCTCGACGATGCCCCGCTCCAGGTAGTCACCGAGGAACGAGCCCTCCCCGTCGTCGCGGGAGAACGCCCAGGTGGTCTGGGTCAGGTCGTTGGTGCCGAGGGAGAAGAACTCCGCCTCGCCCGCGATCGCCCCGGCGGTCAGTGCCGCCCGCGGCGTCTCGACCATCGTGCCGACCGGGATCGGCGGCGCCCCCGGCACGGTGGCCAGCACGTCGGCCACCTCGGCCCGCACCGCGGCCAGCTCGTGCACGTCGACGACCAGCGGCACCATGATTTCCGGGCGCGGGTCGCCGCCCTCGGCCACCCGCCGTGCCGCCGCCTCCGCCACGGCCCGGACCTGCATCGCGAACAGGCCCGGCACCACCAGGCCCAACCGAACCCCGCGCAGGCCCAGCATCGGGTTGCTCTCCTGCATCCGGCGGACGGCGGCCAGCAGCACCGCGTCGCGGCCCGGATCCTGCCCGAGCGCCTCCGCCCGGGCCACCCGCGCGGCCAGCTCGGGCAACGGGGGGAGGAACTCGTGCAGCGGCGGGTCGAGCAGCCGGATGGTCACCGGCAGGCCGTCCATCGCCGCGAGGATCGCGACGAAGTCCTCCCGCTGCAACGGCAGCAGCTCCGCCAGCGAGGCGTGGACCTCGTTCAGCCCGTCGGCCAGGATCAACCGCTCCACCAGGGCGCGACGGGCGCCCAGGAACATGTGCTCGGTACGGCACAACCCGACGCCGTCCGCGCCGAGCGTCCGCGCCCGCGACGCGTCGTCGGGGGTGTCGGCGTTGGCGCGTACGCCGAGCTTTCGCACCGAGTCGGCGTGCCGCAGCAGCCGGTCCACCGCCGAGACCAGCCGGTCGGACTGCGGCGCCAGGTCACCGGCGAGGTAGCGGGTCACCGGGGACGGACGGACCGGCACCTCGCCGAGGTAGATCCGGCCGCTGCTGCCGTCGATGGAGATCACGTCACCGGCCCGGACCGTCCGGTCGCCGACGCGGAACTCGCCGCGCTCCGGGTCGATCTCCAGTGCCTCCGCCCCGCAGACGCAGGTGCGTCCCATGCCCCGGGCGACCACCGCCGCGTGCGAGGTCTTGCCGCCCCGGGCGGTGAGGATGCCGGCGGCGGCGATCATGCCGGGCAGGTCGTCGGGGTTGGTCTCCCGGCGGACCAGGATCACCGGCCCGTCCGCCGCGGTGGCGGCGGCGTTGTCGAAAACCACCCGTCCGGCGGCGGCTCCGGGCGAGGCGCCGACGCCGGTGGCCAACGGCTCCGGCGTGGCTTCCGGGTCGAAGGTGGGGAACATCAGCTGCGCGAGTTGCGCCCCGCTGACCCGGGTCAACGCCTCGTCCCAGCTGATCAGACCCTCGTCGGCCAGCTGCGCGGCGATCACGAACGCCGCCGCCGGGGTGCGCTTGCCGACCCGGGTCTGCAACATCCACAACCGGCCCCGCTCGATGGTGAACTCCACGTCGCACAGGTCCCGGTAGTGCCGCTCCAGCGTGGTCATGATCCCGGTCAGCCGGCGGTAGCTGGCCGGGTCGAGCCGGGACAGTTCGTCCAGCCCCACCGTGTTGCGGACCCCGGCCACCACGTCCTCGCCCTGGGCGTCGGACAGGTAGTCGCCGTACACGCCGGGCGCGCCGGTGGCCGGATCGCGGGTGAACGCCACCCCGGTACCCGAGTCCGGGCCCAGGTTGCCGAAGACCATCGCCATCACGTTGACCGCGGTGCCCAGGTCGTCGGGAATGTGTTCGCGGCGTCGGTAGAGCACCGCCCGGGAGGCGTTCCACGACTCGAAGACCGCCCGGATCGCCAGGTACAGCTGCTCGTGCGGGGCTTGTGGGAAGTCGTGACCGACCCGGTCGGCGAACACCTTCTTGTACGTCTCGACCAGCCCGCGCAACTGCTCCGCCGTGGGGCCGTCCGGCCCGGCGGTGGCCCGCAACGCGTCCAGCTCCCGGTCGAACTCCTCGGCCGGCACACCGTGCACCGTCCGACCGAACATCTGGATCAACCGTCGGTACGAGTCCCAGGCGAACCGCTCGTCGCCGCTGATCCGGGCCAGCCCGGTCACGGTGGCGTCGTTGAGCCCGATGTCCAGGATGGTCTCCATCATCCCGGGCATCGAGTAGCGTCCGCCGGAACGGACGGCCAGCAGCAGCGGCTCAGCAGGGTCGCCGAGCCGCCGGCCCAGCCGCACCTCGACCTCTCGCAGGTGGGCGTTCACCTCGTCGAACAGTCCTTCCGGCACCTTCCGGTCGACGAGGTACGCCCGGCACGCGTCGGTGCTGACGGTGAACCCGGGCGGCACTGGCAACCCGAGCCGGGTCATCTCGGCGAGGTTGGCGCCCTTGCCGCCGAGCAGGTCGGCCATGCCTCGACCGCCCTCGATGAAGTCGTACACGTACCTGGTCATGACCCGGCCTCCACTTCGCCGTCGATGCCTCTGCCTCGTTGGTAGCAACGTCGCCGCTGGTGGGGGCAGGGCCGAAAGCCGATCCGAACAGGGTCGCTGGTCCTCAACCGGGCCGCGTATGGTCGGCCGGTGACCGATGACCTGCGGCTGCGCCCGGTACGCGAGGACGACCTGGTGGAGTTCTTCGTCCACCAGCTCGACCCGGAGGCCAACCGGATGGCCGCCTTCGGCGCCGAGGATCCGACGGACCGGCGGGCGTTCGCCGCGCACTGGGTCCGCATCCTCACCGGCCCGGAGAACCTGGCCCGCACGGTGACCGTCGACGACACGGTGGTGGGCCACGTGCTCGCCTTCCCCGTCGACGACGCGTTCGAGGTCAGCTACTGGATCGACCGGCCGCACTGGGGCCGTGGGTACGCCACCCGTGCCCTGACCGCGCTGCTGCGGGAGGTCACCCGCCGGCCGCTGTTCGCGCGGACGGCCACCGACAACGCCGCGTCGCTGACGGTGCTTCGCCGCTGCGGCTTCGTCGTCCGCAGCACCGAGCGGGCGTACGCACCGGGACGCGGCCACGAGATCGACGAGTACGTCCTGGAACTGCCGCCGTCACCCGGCGCCGACCCGGCGTGATCCGCCCCCTGACACCCGGGCTGACCAGGGCGGCGACTACCCTCGCGGGGTGAACTGGCTGGAACTGGTCGGCTGGGCCGGCTCCGCGTTGCTGGTCTGGTCGCTGCTGCAGACGCGCATCCTGCGGCTGCGCGCCCTGAACCTGGTCGGTTGTGCCGTCCTGATCGGCTACAACGCCACGATCCGGGTGTGGCCCATGGTCGGGCTGAACGTGGTGCTGGCTGTGATCAACATCTGGTACCTGCGGCGGCTGCTCAGCACCCGCCATGACGAGCAGACCTACCAGGTCGTCGAGGTGGGGGCCGACGACGCGTTCCTGGCCCACACGCTGCGGGTGCACGCCGCCGACATCGCCCGGTTCAACCCGGGTTTCCGCCCGGACCGGCTGGCCGGCCGTGCGGCCTTCCTCGTCGTACGCGCGGACGAGGTCGTCGGTGTGGTGCTGGTACGCGACGCCGGCGACGGGGTGGCCCAGGTCGACCTGGACTACGTCACCCCGCCGTTTCGTGACTTCACCCCCGGCGAGTTCGTCTACCGGCGCAGCAGCCTCTTCACCGACCGTGGGTTCCGCCAGGTGGTGAGCCCGCCGGGCATGATCGCCCCGTACTACCACCGCCTCGGATTCCGCCGGGCGGGGGAGTCGTACATCCTGGACCTGCCGGCGCCGGCGCTGCCACAGGGCTGAGCGGGCCGACGGATCAGAGCGGGCCGACGGGTCCGACCGCCCCGGCCGAACGTTGATCCGTCGCCCCGACCGGGCGATGATTCACCGCCGGGGCGAGTGGGCATAGGCACCGCTACGCCGGCGGGGCCACCACCGGCGGCGCCACGGCGCGCGGTCCAGCGAGGGAGAACCAGGCGTGCAGAGCTACTGGAGCCAGCTGGCCCTGGTCGCAGTCCTGATCGTGGTGAACGCGATCTTCGCCGGCAGCGAGCTGGCGCTGGTGTCGCTGCGCGACAGCCAGGTCCAACGGCTGGAGCGCACCGGGCGCACGGGCCGGGTACTGGCCCGGCTGGCCCGCGACCCCAACCGGTTTCTGGCCACCATCCAGATCGGCATCACCCTGGCCGGCTTTCTCGCCTCGGCAGCCGCCGCGGTGTCACTGGCCCGGCCGCTGGTCCCGCTGCTGGAGGGTGTCTTCGGCCGGGCCGCCGGCCCGGTGTCCGTGGTACTGGTCACGTTGGTGCTGACCTTCGTCACCCTGGTCTTCGGTGAGCTGGCCCCGAAACGGATCGCCATGCAGGTTCCGGAGCGGTGGGCGCTGCTCGTAGCCCGCCCGCTCGACCTGCTCGCGGCCCTCACCCGGCCGGTGGTCTGGGTACTCGGTGCCACCAGCGACCTGGTGGTACGGCTGTTCGGCCTGGACCCGAAGCCCGAGCGGGACGAGATCAGCCCGGACGAACTGCGGGATATCGTGTCCGGTCATCACGGCTTCACCAAGGAGCAGCAGACCATCATCGCCGGCGCGGTGGAGATCGCCGAGCGGCGGCTGCGGGCGGTGCTGGTGCCGAGGTTGCAGGTCTTCTGCCTGGACAGCGGCACCACGGCGGAGGCGGCCCGACTCGTGCTGGCCGCCTCCGGGCACTCCCGCGCGCCGGTGGTACGCCACGGCGGCCTGGACGATTCGGTGGGCGTCATCCACCTGCGGGATCTGGTCGGCGTCGGTGACGATCAGCCGGTCGACGAGTACGCCCGCCCGCCGCTGCTGCTGCCGGACTCGGTACCGGTGGTCGACGCGCTACGCCGGTTCAAGGCCGAACGCCAGCACATGGCCCTGGTCGTCGATGAACGCGGTGCCGTCGAGGGCATCGTCACCCTGGAGGACATCCTCGAGGAGATCGTCGGGGAGATCTACGACGAGACCGACCGGGACGTCGGTGCGGTACGCACCGACGACGAGGGAGCGCTGCTGCTGCCGGGCACGTTTCCCGTCCACGATCTGCCCGACATCGGCGTGGAACTGCCCGGGCGTCCGGACGGCGACTACACCACCGTGGCCGGGCTGCTCCTGGCCGGTCTCGGCCGGATTCCCCGCGCCGGGGAGCATCTCACCGTCGACGCCTGGCGGCTGGAGGTGACGCTCGCCGACGACCGGGCGGTCTCCGGCATCCGGTTGCGCCGCGCCACAGCGGCGTCCGAGGACCCGGAGACTCCCGAGACAGCGACGCCCGCGGCCCCCGGTGCGGCCGAGGCAGCTACGCCTGCCGTCCCCGACGAGCCCGAGTCGCAGCCGGACGACAGATCGGGTACGCCGACCGACGGCTCTTCGGTGCTGGACGGCACCCGTCGTTGAGCGGGTCGCGCCTAACCCGCCCGTGGTGACCGTCGTCGGGGCGGCACGGGCCTGCTCAGGCACGCTTCGAGTCAGCGCTCGCCCGGCCCGCCCGGCCCGCCCGGACCGCGCGGGTCGGGCAGCGGCGGGTCCAACCGCACCCGATCCATCGGCACCTGCCAGGTGCTCCGACCGAGCAGCCGGGCCAGCGCCCGGATCGCCCAGGGACCCGACGGATGCCGCTGCGGACCGATCAGCCGCCCACTCAACCGGCCGTACCAGTGCCGGGTGACGACCAGGTCGGTCAGCCGCAGCGGGCCGTCAGCGGGGCCGCGCAGCACGAGGTCCACGACCCGACCGAGACGGCGGCCCTGATGGTCGTACGCCGTCCGACCCAGCAACTCACCCGCTCGCACGGCCGGCCCCCGGGATCCGATCGATCAGGTGTCGGCGCAACCACTCCTCCACCGGCGAGGTGGGCAGCTCGTCGACCCGCACCCGCAGCCAGACCGCACTGTCCACCCGCGTGACCAGGGCGTACGGGATGCGCAACGGCGCCACCGGACGATCCGTGACGAATCGTTCGGCGGTCAGCACCAGCATCCGGCCCAGCCGACCGCCGACCCGCTGCCCGAGCGCACCTGGGCCGGTGAGCAACGACCGCAGGTACGGCACCCCGTCCGCGCCGAGCCCGAACTCCACGTCGTCGACCTTGCCGACCAGCCGGCCGTCGCGGTCGACGAGTTGGCGATCGAGCAGTTCCTGGCTGACCTGGATTCTCACTGGCCCATCCTCGTACCGATCGCCAGCGGTACGGCGACGATCGAGGCGGCGAGGATCACCAGCAGCAGCACCGCGCCCAGCAGGTTGAGTGCCCGGCCGTTGACCCGGTCGCCCAGGTAGGTGCGGTCGTTAGCGACCACCAGGATCGGCAGGTAGGTCAGCGGCAGCGCCACCGCACTGATGATCAGCATGAATTCGGTGAGCGTCACCGGGTCGACAGTGGTGAGCAGCAGGAGCACGCCCAGCAGCACGCTGACCAGCAGCACCGTGTGGAATCGGGCCGCCTCGCGCGGGCTGACCCGTTTGCCCCACTGCCAACCGAAGTACTGCGCGGCGGCGTACGCGGCGGACAGGCCGGTCTCCAGCGCGGCGCCGAAGGTGACCGCGAAGAACGCCAGTGCCGCCACCGCCAGGCCGGCCGCGCCGAAGGCCAGCACCACCGGATGCGCGACCTGGTCGAGGCTGTCCACCGACAACCCGGCGGGGCGCAGCACCACCGCCGCCGTGGCGATCAGCGACAGGGCGAGGAATCCGCCGATCGGGAATCCGACCAGCACGCTGAAGCGGGCATCGGCCAGGTCGTCCGCGCTCCAGCGTTCCTCGACCCCGCCGGAGGAGAAGAAGAAGACCTCGTACGGGCTCACCGTCGAGGCGAACAGCGCCACCGCCACGAACCAGTACGCCCCCCAGCCCTGACCCGAGTCGCCTGGTGCCACCGCGCTGCGCCCGAGCGCCGCCCAGTCGGTCGGCAGCCAGAACAGGGCGACGGCGAACACCACCAACGCGAGCCCGGCCAGCCCGAAGACCCGTTCCATCACCGGGAACCGCATGCGCCACAGCACCAGCCAGACCGCGATCCCGGCGACGGGCACCCAGAGCAGGTACGGCACGCCGGTGGCCAGCCGCAACGCCAGCGCCACCCCGCCCAGCTCGGCGGCCAGGGTGATCACCGTGACCAGGTACGACGCCACCAGGTTGAGCAGTGCCATCCGGGCACCGAGCCGTTCCCGGACCAGGTCGAACACCGCCCGGCCGGTCACCGCCGCGATCCGTCCGGCCATTTCCGCGTACGCGCAGATGGCGACGACCCCGAGCAGCAACACCCAGGCGTGCGCCATGCCGAAGCGAGCACCGGCCTGGCCGGCGGCGACCAGGTCGCCGATGTCGACGAAACCACCGACCGCGGACAGGATGCCGAGCGTGGCGGCGAGGAGCTTCCTCACGTCGGCGGTGCGGGCTCGGTCATCGACGCGACGATAACGCCGCGAAAGCCGCCATCTACCCGAAACCGCCTTCAGTGCCGCTCAGGGCATGGCGGCGACGATGAGCGGCGGTCGGGCTGCGCCCGGTTCCCAGGCCGACCGTGTTCCACCCGCTCGGCGAGCCCTGTCAGCCGGCCGCCCTTGTCAGTCCCGGCGGATGCCAGTCCCGGCTCTTGTCAGTCGGCGGTCGGGTAGAGGTTCTGCAGGCGGACCTGGCCGCGGGCGACCAGCCGCCCGTCCACGTCCGTGATCTCCACCTGCCACAGCTGTTGGCTCCGCCCCCGGTGCACCGGGGTGCCCACGGCAACCAGCTCACCCTCGCCCACGGCCCGTAGGAAGTCGGTCTGGTTGGACACCCCGACCACCCGCCCGCGCTCACCCAGCCAGACGCCGGCACCCAGACTCGCCGCCGTCTCCACCACCGAGCAGTGGACCCCGCCGTGCAGGATGCCGTACGGCTGGTGCAGGTCCGGGCGGACCCGCCAGCGGATCGTGACCCGGTCCCCGCTGATCTCGTCCAACTCCAGCCCGAGCAGGGCGAAGAAGCCACCCGACATGGTCGACACGTCCACGGCCACCTCCACGATCTTGGACTCGCCAGCCTAGTGCCGGTGCCTTCCGCCGGAACCCGGTAGGGCCGGACCGGCCTGATGGGGGACAATCGGTGACCGTGACCGACAGCACCCTCCCGCCGGTCCGGCGGGATTCCCTGACCGATGACCTGCGCTGGCGGGGTCTGCTCCAGGACTCCACCGACCCGGACGAGCTGCGCGCGCTGCTCGACGGCCCGGGAGCCGCCTTCTACGTGGGCTTCGACCCGACCGCGCCGAGCCTGCACGTCGGCCACCTGATGCAGGTCACCACCGCTCGTCGTCTCCAACTCGCCGGGCACCGGCCACTGCTGCTGGTCGGGGGAGCCACCGGGCAGATCGGCGACCCGAAGGAGAGCGCGGAACGGACCCTCAACCCGCCGGAGGTCGTGGCGAGCTGGGTGCAGCGGATCCGTGACCAGCTCGCGCCCTTCGTGTCGTACACCGGAGACCATGCCGCCCGCCTGGTCAACAACCTGGACTGGACCGGCGAGATGTCGGTGGTGGAGTTCCTCCGCGACGTGGGCAAGCACTTCCCGGTCAACCGGATGCTGGCTCGCGAGGTGGTGCGGGCCCGGTTGGAGAGCGGCATCAGCTTCACCGAGTTCAGTTACCAGCTGCTCCAGGCCAACGACTTCTTCGAGCTGCACCGGCGGCACGGCTGCCAGCTCCAGTTCGGTGGCTCCGACCAGTGGGGCAACATCACCGCCGGTGTCGACTACGTCCGGCGACGCGGGCTCGGGCCGGTCCAGGCGTTCACCACCCCGCTGGTGACCAAGTCGGACGGCTCGAAGTTCGGCAAGACCGAGGGTGGCGCGATCTGGCTCGATCCCGAGATGACCAGCCCGTACGCCTTCTACCAGTTCTGGATCAACGTCGATGATCGGGACGTGGGTCGTTACCTGCGCTACTTCAGCTTCCGCAGCCGGGAGGAGCTGGAGGAACTGGAGAAGGAGACCGCGGAGCGGCCGGCGTCCCGGGCCGCGCAGCGTGCCCTCGCCGAGGAACTGACCACCCTGGTGCACGGTGAGCGGGAAATGGCGCAGGTGGTCGCCGCCAGTCAGGCCCTGTTCGGCCGGGGATCGCTGGACGACCTGTCCGCGGTGACGCTGCGCGCCGCGCTCACCGAGGCCGGCCTGGTACGCCTTGACGACCTCCCCGAGGTGGCTGCCCTGTTCAAGGAGTCCGGCCTGGTGCCCAGCATGAAGGAAGCCCGGCGGGTGATCGCCGAGGGCGGTGCCTATGTGAACAACGTCCGCGTCGTCGCGGCGGACGCCGTCGTCTCTCCGGCAGATCTGCTGCACGGCAGGTACCTGGTGCTGCGTCGGGGGAAGCGGTCCTTCGCCGGGGTGGAGGTCGGCTCCTGACCACCGACCGGCAGGTGTGACGCGGGACGCGCCCGGTGGATTTGACGATCAATCCGCCGGGCGCGTAACTTTCTCTCTGCCAGCGCGGAACGGATGAAACAGGGCGAAAGCCCAAGGCCGGAGCGCGGGTAGACCTTTCCGACCGGGTGGTTGATGTCCACCCTGTCGGAGCCGGGCGGTGCCCCAGATTCGTCGGGAGGCGGATTTGGCGGGGCGAAACCGACCGGGTATGGTTGACGACCGGCAGGGCCCCAGGCGCGCTAGCGGTAGACCGCAGCGGCTGGCCTGCCAAAACCACGACCGGAACGGCGGGAGCCGGCTTGATCGTGGTGCCCGGAGAAATGGGTTGAAGCGTGACAAAGCGGTGTGAGCCGGTTTGACACGGCAGAAACCACCGGGTAACGTAGTAAAAGTGCCCGGCGCGGTTGTGGCGGGTGTGGTGCCCCGGATGGTGGCCCTTTGTGGGGTTGTCTGATGGTGTGTGGTTGTTCTTTGAGAACTCAACAGGGTGCTTGATATGCCAGTGCCAAGTTTTTGTTTGATTCCCGGGCTGGCCAGTTTTTCTGGTTGGTTTGGATTCCTTTGGCAACAATTTTGTTTGTTGCTGGGATGGATTTTCCTTCAGGTTTTTGTTGGAGAGTTTGATCCTGGCTCAGGACGAACGCTGGCGGCGTGCTTAACACATGCAAGTCGAGCGGAAAGGCCCTTCGGGGTACTCGAGCGGCGAACGGGTGAGTAACACGTGAGCAACCTGCCCTAGGCTTTGGGATAACCCCGGGAAACCGGGGCTAATACCGGATATTCACTTGCGGACGCATGTTTGTGGGTGGAAAGTTTTTCGGCTTGGGATGGGCTCGCGGCCTATCAGCTTGTTGGTGGGGTGATGGCCTACCAAGGCGACGACGGGTAGCCGGCCTGAGAGGGCGACCGGCCACACTGGGACTGAGACACGGCCCAGACTCCTACGGGAGGCAGCAGTGGGGAATATTGCACAATGGGCGGAAGCCTGATGCAGCGACGCCGCGTGAGGGATGACGGCCTTCGGGTTGTAAACCTCTTTCAGCAGGGACGAAGCGCAAGTGACGGTACCTGCAGAAGAAGCGCCGGCCAACTACGTGCCAGCAGCCGCGGTAAGACGTAGGGCGCGAGCGTTGTCCGGATTTATTGGGCGTAAAGAGCTCGTAGGCGGCTTGTCGCGTCGACTGTGAAAACCCGTGGCTCAACTGCGGGCCTGCAGTCGATACGGGCAGGCTAGAGTTCGGTAGGGGAGACTGGAATTCCTGGTGTAGCGGTGAAATGCGCAGATATCAGGAGGAACACCGGTGGCGAAGGCGGGTCTCTGGGCCGATACTGACGCTGAGGAGCGAAAGCGTGGGGAGCGAACAGGATTAGATACCCTGGTAGTCCACGCTGTAAACGTTGGGCGCTAGGTGTGGGGGGCCTCTCCGGTTCTCTGTGCCGCAGCTAACGCATTAAGCGCCCCGCCTGGGGAGTACGGCCGCAAGGCTAAAACTCAAAGGAATTGACGGGGGCCCGCACAAGCGGCGGAGCATGCGGATTAATTCGATGCAACGCGAAGAACCTTACCTGGGTTTGACATCGCCGGAAATCTCGCAGAGATGTGGGGTCCTTCGGGGCCGGTGACAGGTGGTGCATGGCTGTCGTCAGCTCGTGTCGTGAGATGTTGGGTTAAGTCCCGCAACGAGCGCAACCCTCGTCCCATGTTGCCAGCAATTCGGTTGGGGACTCATGGGAGACTGCCGGGGTCAACTCGGAGGAAGGTGGGGATGACGTCAAGTCATCATGCCCCTTATGTCCAGGGCTTCACGCATGCTACAATGGCCGGTACAATGGGCTGCGATACCGTGAGGTGGAGCGAATCCCAAAAAGCCGGTCTCAGTTCGGATCGGGGTCTGCAACTCGACCCCGTGAAGTCGGAGTCGCTAGTAATCGCAGATCAGCAACGCTGCGGTGAATACGTTCCCGGGCCTTGTACACACCGCCCGTCACGTCACGAAAGTCGGCAACACCCGAAGCCGGTGGCCCAACCCTTGTGGAGGGAGCCGTCGAAGGTGGGGCTGGCGATTGGGACGAAGTCGTAACAAGGTAGCCGTACCGGAAGGTGCGGCTGGATCACCTCCTTTCTAAGGAGCACCATCCAGCGAAGGCTGGTATGGAGCCCGCGGCCCGCGGATGTCGGGTCGGGGTGCTCGATTGGCGGAGACACTGGCGAGTTTTCCTCGGCAACGGCCGGAATTTCCTAGTACAGCTGCCCTGTGGGGTGGTGGGAACGGGGTTGTGGTGCGGCTGGGGGAGGCGTAGGGCACCCTGTTGGGTCCTGAAGGAACAACCCGTGGTGGTTGTCTTTCAGAGCCGATGCTTGGGACGTGGTGTCCTGAGTGGCGCCAGGCATGGCCTGGTTTCTCATACCGCCGGTGGTTGCCGGGCTGGTGGGAGACGGTGGGTTGTGGGTTGGTTGTTTGTTGAGAATTGCACAGTGGACGCGAGCATCTTTGTGGTCAAGTTGTCAAGGGCGAACGGTGGATGCCTTGGCACCAGGAGCCGATGAAGGACGTGGGAGGCCGCGATAGGCCTGGGGGAGCTGTCAACCGAGCTGTGATCCCAGGGTGTCCGAATGGGGTAACCCGGCATCAGTCATGTGATGTCACCTGCACCTGAACTCATAGGGTGTGTGGAGGGAACGCGGGGAAGTGAAACATCTCAGTACCCGTAGGAAGAGAAAACAACATGTGATTCCGTGAGTAGTGGCGAGCGAAAGCGGATTGAGGCTAAACCGGTTGCGTGTGATACCTGTCAGGGGTTGCGTGGTCGGGGTTGTGGGACCCTGCTACACGAGCTGACACTCGTGTGAGGAGTGATAAAGCCAGTGGTTAGCTGAATGGTCTGGAAAGGCCGACCGTAGACGGTGATAGTCCGGTAGGTGAAAGCTGCTGGTCTTCTGTGGGTGTTCCCGAGTAGCGGCGGACTCCTGAAATCTGCCGTGAATCTGCCAGGACCACCTGGTAAGCCTAAATACTTCCTGGTGACCGATAGCGGACGAGTACCGTGAGGGAATGGTGAAAAGTACCCCGGGAGGGGAGTGAAATAGTACCTGAAACCGTTCGCCTACAATCCGTCGGAGCCTTGCGGGGTGACGGCGTGCCTTTTGAAGAATGAGCCTGCGAGTTAGTGGCATGTGGCGAGGTTAACCCGTGTGGGGGAGCCGTAGCGAAAGCGAGTCTGAAGAGGGCGTTTGAGTCGCATGTTCTAGACCCGAAGCGGAGTGATCTAGCCATGGGCAGGCTGAAGCGCGGGTAAGACCGTGTGGAGGGCCGAACCCACCAACGTTGAAAAGTTGGGGGATGACCTGTGGTTAGGGGTGAAAGGCCAATCAAACTCCGTGATAGCTGGTTCTCCCCGAAATGCATTTAGGTGCAGCGTCGTGTGTTTCTTGCCGGAGGTAGAGCACTGGATGGTCTAGGGGGCCTACAAGCTTACCGAAATCAGCCAAACTCCGAATGCCGGTAAGTGAGAGCGCGGCAGTGAGACTGCGGGGGATAAGCTTCGTAGTCGAGAGGGAAACAGCCCAGATCACCAGCTAAGGCCCCTAAGCGTGTGCTAAGTGGAAAAGGATGTGGGGTCGCATAGACAACCAGGAGGTTGGCTTAGAAGCAGCCACCCTTTAAAGAGTGCGTAATAGCTCACTGGTCAAGTGGTTCCGCGCCGACAATGTAGCGGGGCTCAAGCACACCGCCGAAGCTGTGGCACTCACACAGAGCCCGGTGTCTGTCTTTCGAGGTGGGCATCCAGGTGTGTGGGTGGGTAGGGGAGCGTCGTGCCGGGGGTGAAGCAGCGGGGTGACCTAGTTGTGGACGCGGCACGAGTGAGAATGCAGGCATGAGTAGCGAAAGAAGGGTGAGAAACCCTTCCGCCGGATGACCAAGGGTTCCAGGGCCAGGTTAATCCGCCCTGGGTGAGTCGGGACCTAAGGCGAGGCCGAGAGGCGTAGTCGATGGACAACGGGTTGATATTCCCGTACCCGCGAAGGAGCGTCCCTGATGAACCTCGTTGTGCTAACCACCCGAGCCTGGTGCGGTCTTCGGACCAAGCTGGGGGAGCGTGGGAACCTGGCGGGTAGTAGTCAAGCGATGGGGTGACGCAGGAAGGTAGCTGAGCCCGGCCGGTGGTTGTGCCGGGGTAAGCGTGTAGGCCGACGTGTAGGCAAATCCGCACGTCATGAAGGCTGAGACGTGATGCCGAGCCGATTCAGGTGAAGTCAGTGATCCTATGCTGCCGAGAAAAGCCTCTAGCGAGTTCTGAGCGGCCCGTACCCCAAACCGACACAGGTGGTCAGGTAGAGAATACCGAGGCGATCGGGCGAACTGTGGTTAAGGAACTCGGCAAATTGCCCCCGTAACTTAGGGAGAAGGGGGGCCGGAGACGTGAAGCCCCGCGCGGGTGGAGCGTTGTATGGCCGCAGAGAGCAGGGGGAAGCGACTGTTTACTAAAAACACAGGTCCATGCGAAGAAGTAATTCGATGTATATGGACTGACGCCTGCCCGGTGCTGGAACGTTAAGGGGACCTGTTAGCTCTTCGGGGCGAAGCGGAGAACTTAAGCGCCAGTAAACGGCGGTGGTAACTATAACCATCCTAAGGTAGCGAAATTCCTTGTCGGGTAAGTTCCGACCTGCACGAATGGCGTAACGACTTCCCCACTGTCTCAACCACAGGCCCGGCGAAATTGCAGTACGAGTAAAGATGCTCGTTACGCGCGGCAGGACGGAAAGACCCCGGGACCTTTACTATAGCTTGACATTGGTATTTGAGTCGGCTTGTGTAGGATAGGTGGGAGCCGGTGAAGCTCATACGCCAGTATGGGTGGAGGCAATCTTGAAATACCACTCTGGTTGATTCGGGTATCTAACTTCGGACCGTTATCCGGTTCAGGGACAGTGTCTGGTGGGTAGTTTAACTGGGGCGGTTGCCTCCTAAAGGGTAACGGAGGCGCCCAAAGGTTCCCTCAGCCTGGTTGGCAATCAGGTGTTGAGTGCAAGTGCACAAGGGAGCTTGACTGTGAGACTGACGGGTCGAGCAGGGACGAAAGTCGGGACTAGTGATCCGGCACTTGCGTGTGGAAGCGGTGTCGCTCAACGGATAAAAGGTACCCCGGGGATAACAGGCTGATCTTCCCCAAGAGTCCATATCGACGGGATGGTTTGGCACCTCGATGTCGGCTCGTCGCATCCTGGGGCTGTAGCAGGTCCCAAGGGTTGGGCTGTTCGCCCATTAAAGCGGTACGCGAGCTGGGTTTAGAACGTCGTGAGACAGTTCGGTCCCTATCCGCCGTGCGCGTAGGATACTTGAGAAGGGCTGTCCCTAGTACGAGAGGACCGGGACGGACGAACCTCTGGTGTGCCAGTTGTCCCGCCAGGGGCACGGCTGGTTAGCTACGTTCGGAAGGGATAACCGCTGAAAGCATCTAAGCGGGAAGCCTGCTTCAAGATGAGGTATCCCACCCCACTTTGTGGGGGTAAGGCCCCCAGCTAGACGACTGGGTTGATAGGCCGGAAATGTAAGCCCGGTAACGGGTTCAGTTGACCGGTACTAATAGGCCGAGGACTTGACTATCAAAGTTGCTACGCGTCCACTGTGTAACTCACAACAAACAAACAACACCCCAACAAGCGTGTTGGTGTTGGTGTTGGTGTTGTTTGACATGTTGATAAGGTTACGGCGGTCATGGCGGAGGGGAAACGCCCGGTCTCATTCCGAACCCGGAAGCTAAGCCCTCCAGCGCCGATGGTACTGCACCCGGGAGGGTGTGGGAGAGTAGGACACCGCCGGACACACGTCACAGTCGAGGGCCACCCGGAATCGGGTCGGCCCTCGACTGCGTTGCGCCGTTGATACGGCGTACTCAGGAAGGATGTACCTGTGAGTTCAGCACCTCAGGGCGGGGACCGCCCCCGGGGGTACGAGGGTCGGTCGGCGGATCGCGACGGCGGGCCCCGCCGCGGCGACCGCCCGTCGCGCCAGGACCGGGGAGAGGAGCGAGGCTCTCGCAACGGCGGACGCGACGCCGGCGGGTACGGCAGCGACCGTCCCAGGTCCGGCGGCTTCCGCCGAGACGGCGACCGTCGCGAGGGCGGCTTCCGCGACAGCGACCGCTCTGGCGGTGGGTTCCGAGGCGAGCGCGGCGACCGCAGCTTCGGCGGTCGCGACGGCTCCGGCGACAGGGACCGTGGCACTGGGGGTTTCCGTGGCGCCGACCGTCGCGATGGCGACCGTCGCGACGGAGGGTTCCGACGCGATAGCGGCGAACGCTCCGGTGGTTTCCGTGGCGGCGAGCGCCGGGACGGTGGTTTCCGCGACGGTGACCGCCGGGACGGTGGCTTCCGCGAGGGTGACCGTCGTGAAGGTGGTTTCCGTGGCGGTGACCGCCGCGAGGGTGGTTTCCGTGGCGGCGAGCGCCGTGAAGGTGGTTTCCGCGAGGGTGACCGTCGCGAGGGTGGTTTCCGTGGCGGTGACCGCCGTGAAGGTGGTTTCCGTGGCGGCGAGCGCCGGGACGGTGGTTTCCGTGGCGGCGAGCGTCGCGAGGGTGGTTTCCGCGAGGGTGACCGTCGTGAAGGTGGTTTCCGTGGCGGTGACCGCCGGGACGGTGGTTTCCGTGGCGGCGAGCGCCGGGACGGTGGTTTCCGTGGCGGCGAGCGTCGCGAGGGTGGTTTCCGCGAGGGTGACCGTCGTGAAGGTGGTTTCCGTGGCGGTGACCGTCGCGAGGGTGGTTTCCGCGAGGGTGACCGTCGCGAGGGTGGTTTCCGTGGTGGTGACCGTCGCGAGGGCGGGTTCCGTGGCGGTGAGCGCCGGGACGGCGATTTCCGGGAGCGTCGCGAGGGTGGTTTCCGTGGCGGTGACCGTCGTGAGGGTGGTTTCCGCGACGGGGAGCGCCGTGAGGGTGGTTTCCGTGGCGGTGACCGTCGCGAGGGTGGTTTCCGTGGCGGTGAGCGCCGGGACGGCGATTTCCGGGAGCGTCGCGAGGGTGGTTTCCGTGGCGGTGACCGTCGTGAGGGTGGTTTCCGTGGCGGTGACCGTCGTGAGGGTGGTTTCCGTGGCGGTGACCGCCGGGACGGTGGTTTCCGCGACGGGGAGCGCCGTGAGGGCGGGTTCCGTGGCGGTGACCGCGCTCGTGGAGCGGGTGGCTTCGGTGAGCGCCGGGAGAGCGGATTCCGTCGTGGGGCGGATGATCGTGGCGGCGAGCGCCGCGGCGGTGGATTCCGGGACGGCGAGCGTCGCTTCGGGCAGCGTGAGGACCGGGACGGACCTGGTACGGCCGAGGACGGTCGTACGGAGGCGCCGGCGCTTTCCGACGAGATCGTCGCGACCGACCTGGACAAGGACGTCCGCGCCGAACTGCTGTCGCTGGCGAAGCCGGTCGCGGACACCGTGGCCCGGCACCTCGTGGCGACCGGCCAACTGATCGACGACGACCCGGCCGAGGCACTCGCGCACGCACTGGCCGCTCGCCGGCTCGCATCGCGGATCTCCGCAGTCCGGGAGGCAGTCGGCCTGGCCGCCTACCACGCCGGGGAGTGGCAGTCGGCCATCGCGGAGCTGCGGACGTACCACCGGATGAGCGGTGCGCAGAGCCACCTTGCGGTGATCGCGGACAGCGAGCGGGCACTGGGCCGTCCCGAGCGTGCCATCGACCTGTTCCGGGGTGCCGACCAGGAGAAGCTGGACCCGGCGGTGGCGACCGAACTGCTGATCGTGGCCGCTGGTGCGCGCGGCGACCTCGGCCAGCGGGACGCGGCCGTGGCGATGCTCCAGGTCCCCGACCTGACCAGCGACACCGTCCAGCCGTGGACGGCACGGCTGCGGTACGCGTACGCCGACGCGCTGCTGGCCGTCGGGCGGCGAGCCGAGGCACGGGAGTGGTTCTCCCGCGCGGCGGAGGTGGACACCGAGGCGGAGACCGACGCGGCCGAGCGGCTGCTCGAACTCGACGGTGTGGTCATCGAGGGCGACGACGAGGACGAGGTGACCGAGGAACTGGTAGCTGGTCCCGGTGCCCCCGGTGCCGTACCGACCAGCCCGGACGCCGGCCCGTCGACCATCGCCGAGGTGTCCGACCAGGATGACCCGGTCGGCAGTGACCTGGCGTCCGACGGACCCGAGCACGATGCGACCACCGGCGTGGAGCCGGCCGAGGACGTGGCAGCGGACATCGAGGCCGCACCGGAGGGTGCGGACCGCCGCGAGGCGGACGGGACTGCGGAGCCGGAGGCACGGCAGCGATGAGCGGGGACCGGCTGGTTGACGGTTACGCCCTGGTCGTCTTCGACCTGGACGGAGTGATCTACCTGATCGACCAGCCGATCCCCGGCGCGGTCGAGACGGTCGCCCGGCTGCACGGTGAGGGCCGAGCCGTCGCGTACGCGACGAACAACGCCTCGCGCCGTGCCGCCGACGTGGCCGACCTGCTCACCGGGATGGGTGTGCCGGCGCGACCGGATGAGGTGCTCACCAGCGCCGCCGCAGCCGCCCAGCTGCTGGGTGAGCGGCTGCCGGCTGGCGCGCCGGTGCTCGTGGTGGGTGCCGAGGCGCTCCGGGCCGAGATCAGCGAGGCCGGGCTCAAGCCGGTCTCCACGGCCGACGAGGGTCCGGTCGCGGTCATCCAGGGGTACGGCCCGCAGGTGGGCTGGGCCGATCTGGCCGAGGCCGCGGTTGCGATACGGGCCGGCGCGACCTGGGTGGCCACGAACACCGACCGTACCCTGCCCAGCGGGCGTGGGCCGTTGCCGGGCAACGGCGCGTTGGTGGCCGCGCTGGCCACCGCGCTCGGCCGGAACCCGGACGAGATCGTCGGTAAGCCGGCACCGGAGCTGTTCGCCACCGCCGCCCGGCGGGCGGACATCGGTCGTACGGTGGTCGTCGGCGATCGGCTGGACACCGACATCGAGGGCGCCAACCGGGCCGGTCTGGACAGCCTGCTGGTCCTCACCGGGGTCAGCGACGCCGCCGAGCTGCTCGGCGCGCCCGCAGAGCGGCGGCCGACGTACGTCTCATGGGACCTGACCGGCCTCTTCGACCCCGACGGTGTGGTACGGGTGCCGGCGTCGGACGCCGACCACGGTGGTTGGCAGGTGACCATCACCGGGGCCGACGACTGGCAGCTGTCCGGCTCGGGGCGTGCGCTTGACGCGCTCGCCGCGCTCTGCGCGGTGGCCTGGCGCAGTCATCCCACCGGCCCGATCCGGCCGGCCTCCCCAGAGGCGGCGAAGGCGCTGGAGCGACTCGCCCTGGCACCCTGACCGGGTCAGAGCAGTTTGCGCAGCTTCATCAGGTCGAACGGGTTCGCCTTGATCGACACGCGGCGGTTGGCGACGGCGCGGGTGACGTCGAGATCGCCGCGAACCAGGGCCAGCAGGTCGTCACTTGTGGTGCTCATGGCGATCTTCGCTTTCGGGTCGTCACCGTCGGCGAGTTCCACCAGCCTCCCGCCGGTGAGCCGGCCGTGGAAGGCGGTCTCCAGATCGGTGATCCGGCAGGCCAGGGTGCGATCCAGGTCCACGCGATCGCGTACGGTCTCCGCGTTGCGTTCGAGCCGGGCGGCCAGATCCTGCAACGCCTGCCGACACTCGTCCACCGTGGCCACCAATCGCCTCCTCGCCACACCACGTCGTCTCCCGGCACCGTACCGCACAGGACGGTTCCGACGGCCCGGTAGCGTGACACCTGCACAGCCGTCGGGCGAAAGGACTCAGGCATGCAGGACGCGTGGCGTACCTACCTCGAACTGGCCATGGGCCTGACGGAGGCGCCCCGGAAGAAAGCACAGGACGCGGTGCGCCGGGCGATGGGATCGACCGGTGCGACGGCGGCCCAGCTGCAGACCCTCGCCGAGGAGTTGCGGTCGACCGGCGCGGCCAACCGTGAGGCCCTGACCAAATTGGTGCGGTTCGAGGTCGAGCGGGCGCTCGGCGTGGTGGGCCTGGCCACCGCCGAGGAGGTCGCCGAACTGGACCGCCGGGTGCGCGAGTTGGAACGCCAGCTCCGGGCCGCTTCCGGTACGCCCACCAGCGGCGCCGCGCCGGGCCCGGTGGCGGCCCCCGAGTCCGTCGAGACCCCCTCGGTCGGCACGCCATCGACCGCCGCCGCGGCCCCGCCGACGAAGGCGGTGGCGAAGAAAGCGGTGGCCAAGAAAGCGGTGGCCAAGAAGGCGGTCGCGAAGAAGACCGTGGCCAAGAAGGCATCCGGAACGGTCGTGCGTACCGCTGACAGTGAACCGACGTCGCGACCGGCCAAGGCCGCACCGCCGCGCCCGGACGGTGCCGCATGACCGCGCCGCGGCCCGGCCCGCCGCCGGGTCCGCGCCCGGGTCCGCCGCCGCAGCGCTGGACCGGCGAGGGCGGGCAGGACGACGGTCACCCGGCGGTGGAGGCCGCGATGCAGGCGATCGCGAACGCCGCGACGCTCGGACCCGCCGACCAGATCGCCCAGTACGAGGCCGCGTACCAGACGCTGCGGGAGACGCTGGCCACCATCGACCAGGCCTGAGGAGGCGCGTCCATCCATGGCACGGCGTAACCGGTTGGACGCCGAACTCGTCCGTCGCGGTCTGGCCCGCTCCCGTGAGCAGGCTGTCGCGTTGGTGGAGGCTGGCCGCGTGCAGCTGCGTGGGGTGCCCGCCCGCAAGGCCGCCGCGATGGTTGATCCCGCCGATCCGTTGCTGGTCAGCGGTGCCGACCCGACCTCCGAGTACGTTTCCCGGGGCGGGCACAAGCTGGCCGGTGCGCTCGCCGCCTTCGCCCCTGCCGGGCTGACGGTGCATGGTCGACGCTGTCTGGACGCCGGCGCGTCCACCGGTGGCTTCACCGACGTGCTGCTGCGCGCCGAGGCCGCCGAGGTGGTCGCGGTGGACGTCGGCTACGGCCAGCTGGCCTGGTCGCTGCGCAACGATCCCCGGGTACGGGTCTTCGAACGCACGAACGTCAGGACGCTGGTGCCGGAGACGATCGGCGGCCCGGTCGACCTGACCGTCGCCGACCTGTCGTTCATTTCGTTGCGGCTGGTGCTGCCGGCCCTGGCGGCCTGCACCCGGGCCGACGGTGACCTGGCGCTGATGGTCAAACCGCAGTTCGAGGTGGGCCGGGAGCGGGTCGGCGCCGGTGGGGTGGTGCGCGATCCGGAGCTTCGGGCGCAGGCGGTGCTCGAGGTCGCCACGGCAGCCGCGACGCTGCGGCTGGGGCTGGCGGATCTCGCGGCCAGCCCCCTGCCGGGGCCGAGCGGCAACGTCGAGTTCTTCGTATGGTTACGCCGGGACGCGCCACCGGCCGACCCGGAGCGGGTGCGGGCCGTGGTGGCGGCCGGGCCAGGTGGCCCGGTGACGTCCGGTGACGGACCGGACGAGGTGACGGAGGAGGTGGCCACGTGAGCGAGCGGAGCGAGCGAACCGTTTGGCACAGCAGCGTGGCGGCTCAGGCCGCCGGTGAGCGGAGCGGGGCGGCGGCGCGGTGACCCGCACGGCCCTGTTGGTGACGCACACCGGCCGGCGGCGCAGCACCGAGCATGCCCGTGCGGTCGCTGCGGACCTGATCGCCGCCGGGTTCGAGGTGCGGGTGGTGGCCGAGGAGGCCGAGGATCTCGACCTGCCGGGCGTGGTGCCGGTGACCGGGCCGGAGGCGGCCGAAGGCGCCGAGATCGTCTTCGCGCTCGGTGGGGACGGGACGTTCCTGCGCGCCGCGGAGCTCGCCCGGCCGGCGAAGGTGCCGCTGCTCGGCATCAACCTCGGTAAGGTCGGTTTCCTCGCCGAGGCGGAGATCGACGATCTCGACGAAGCGGTCCGTGACGTGGTCAGCCGCAACTACAGCGTCGATGAGCGGCTCACCCTCGACGTGACGGCGGAGTTCGACGGTGGGCCGACCATCGAGTCGTGGGCCCTCAACGAGATCAGCGTCGAGAAGGGCGAGCGGGCCCAGATGCTGGAACTGCTCGTCGACGTCGACGGGCGGCCGCTGTCCCGCTACGGCTGCGACGGCGTGGTGTGTGCCACGCCCACAGGTTCCACGGCGTACGCCTTCTCGGGCGGCGGGCCGGTGGTCTGGCCGGAGGTGGAGGCGTTACTGCTGGTGCCGATCAGCGCGCACGCGCTGTTCAGCCGACCGCTGGTGACGGCACCCACCTCCACCATGACGATCACCGTCGACCCGTTCACCACTTTGGCCGTGCTCTGCTGCGACGGGCGGCGGGTCTACGATCTGCCGCCGGGCGCCCGGGTCACCGTGCGGCGGGGCACCCTGCCGGTGCGGATCGTGCGGCTGCGGGACCGGTCGTTCACCGCGCGCCTGGTGGCAAAGTTCGACCTCCCGGTGCACGGCTGGCGAGGCAACCGCCGCTGAGGCCGGGACCCGCGCCGGCTGGTCAAGTGTCGGGGAGCGCGTCTACTGTCGGTTGCTGTGCTGGAGGAGCTACGCATCACCGGACTGGGCGTCATCGAGGACACGACGCTGCCGCTGGCCGGCGGCATGAACGTCATCACCGGCGAGACCGGTGCTGGCAAGACCATGGTGGTGACCGGGCTCGGCCTGCTCTTCGGTGGCCGGGCCGACGCCGGCCGGGTACGCGCCGAACCCGGCCGTGCCGTGGTCGAGGGCCGGCTGCGCCTCGGTGGCCGGGTGGCGGAGACGGTGCACGCCCGGATCACCGACGCCGGAGGTGAGCCCGACGAGGACGGCTGCGTGCTGCTGAGCCGCACGGTCACGGTGGAGGGCCGGTCCCGGGCCCATCTGGGTGGCCGCGGCATGCCCGTGTCGATGCTCGGCGAGGTCGGTGAGCAGGTGGTCGCCGTACACGGTCAGTCCGACCAACTGCGGCTGCTGCGCCCGGCCGAACAGCGGGCCGCGCTGGACCGGTTCGCCGGTCCCGAGCACGAGAAGCTGCTCGACGCGACGCGGGACGCGTTCACCCGGTGGCGTCGGGTGGTCGACGACCTGGCCGACCGGCGGCGCAATGCGCGGGAACGTCATCAGGAGACCGACCTGCTGCGGTTGGGGCTCGACGAGATCACCCGGGTGGATCCGCAGCCGGGCGAGGACGACGAGCTGAAGGCGGAGGCGCAGCGACTGGAGCACGCGGAGGGTCTGCGTACCGCGGCCCAGTTGGCCCATCAGTGCGTGGCCGGCGGCTTGGAGGCCACCGACGACACCCCGGACGCCTCGACGCTGCTGGGCACCGCCCGGCGCACGCTTGAGGCGCAGGCCGGCACCGATCCGGCGCTCGGTGAACTGGCCGTCCGTCTGGAGGAGGCGGCCACGTTGGTCGCTGACGTCTCGGTGGAGCTGTCCACATACCTCGCCGGCCTGGACGCCGACCCGGCTCGGTTGCAGGCGCTCTACGAGCGGCGGGCCGCGTTGCGCGCGTTGACCCGTAAGTACGCCGACGATGTCGACGGCGTGATCGCCTGGGCGGAGCGGGCCCGGACCAGACTGTCCGAGCTGGACAACTCCGACGAGCTGCTCGACGAGCTGGACCGGGAGGCGTCCCGGTTGGCCGGCGAGGTGGCCGAGCTGGCCGGCCGGCTGTCGCTGTCCCGGCAGGAGGCGGCGGCGCGGTTCGCCGATCAGGTCACCGTCGAGCTGGCCGGGCTGGCGATGCCACACGCCCGGATCGAGGTGGCGGTGCTGCCCCGACCCGCCGGGCGGGCCGAGCCGACGTTGCCGGTCAACGGGGTCGACGTAGGTGTCGGGCCCGACGGCGGTGACGAGGTCGAGCTGCGGCTGCTGGCGCACCCCGGTGCGCCGTCGCTGCCTCTGCAACGGGGTGCCTCCGGCGGTGAGCTGTCCCGGGTGATGCTCGCCATCGAGGTGGTCTTCGCCGGCTCCGGCGGCCCGCCGACGCTGGTCTTCGACGAGGTCGACGCCGGGGTGGGCGGTCAGGCGGCGGTGGAGATCGGCAGGCGGCTGGCCCGACTGGCCCGCAGCCACCAGGTCCTGGTGGTGACCCACCTGCCTCAGGTCGCCGCCTTCGCCGACCGGCACCTGGTGGTGGCCAAGGACACCGGCGGTGCGGTCACCACCAGCGGGGTGCGGGTGGTGGAGGACACCGAGCGGGCCCGGGAACTCGCCCGGATGCTTGCGGGTTTGCCGGACTCGGATCTGGGTATCGCTCACGCCGAGGAACTCCTGGCCGTGGCGGCCAGGGAACGGCGGTCCTGAGACCGCGATTGTGAGCGGAGGCACACCGGCCTTCGCCCATGTGTGTTTCCCTGGGTAGGCGGCCCTGCTCAGGCATGTCGCGACAGATTCGCCTGCCTCACATGCCAGGATGGTCACGATGCGTCTACCCACGTTGCGCCGGGCCCGGAACGCGGAACCGGGACAGATCCTCGGCACCGCGCGCCTCGACCGTCGCACGAAGCGGCTGGTCGGCCGGCTCCGCCCCGGCGACATCGCGGTCATCGACCACGTCGACCTGGACCGGGTCGCTGCCGACTCGCTCGTCGCGGTCGGTGTCGGCGCGGTGCTGAACGCCAAGCCGTCGGTTTCCGGCCGTTACCCGAACCTCGGGCCGGAGGTGCTGATCTCGGCGGGTATTCCGCTGCTCGACGACCTCGGTGAGGGCATCTTCGAGCGGATCCGTGAGGGCGACACGGTGCGCATCGAGGGCAACACCGTCTACCTGAACGACGACCCGGTGGCGCACGGTAGTCGCCAGGACGCCGAGAGCGTGGCCAAGGCGATGACCGACGCCCGGGAGGGCCTGTCGGTGCAGTTGGAGGCGTTCGCCGCCAACACCATGGACTACCTCAAGCAGGAGCGGGACCTGCTGCTCGACGGCGTCGGCGTGCCCGAGATCGCCACCGAGGTGCAGGGCCGGCACTGTCTGATCGTGGTTCGGGGCTACGACTACAAGGCCGACCTGGACGTGCTGCGCCCGTACATCCGGGAGTTCAAGCCGGTGCTGATCGGCGTCGACGGGGGCGCCGACGCTCTGGTCGAGGCGGGCTACACCCCAGATATGATCATCGGCGATATGGATTCGGTCACCGACGACGTGCTGCGCTGCGGCGCCGAGGTGATCGTGCACGCGTACCCGGACGGGCGGGCGCCGGGGTTGCCGCGCGTCAACGGCCTGGGGGTACCGGCGGTGACCTTTCCCGCCGCCGCCACCAGCGAGGACCTCGCCATGCTGCTGGCCGACGAGAAGGGCGCCTCGCTGATCGTCGCGGTGGGTACCCACGCCACGCTCGTGGAGTTCCTCGACAAGGGGCGCGGCGGCATGGCGTCGACGTTCCTCACCCGGCTCAAGGTCGGTGGCAAGCTGGTCGATGCCAAGGGGGTCAGCCGGCTGTACCGGCAGAGCATTTCCGGGTCGTCCCTGTTGCTGCTGGTCCTCTCCGCACTCGCCGCCATGGCCTCGGCGGTGGCCGTCTCCACCGTCGGTAAGGCGTACCTGGGCGTGGTCTCCGAGTGGTGGGACAATTTCGTGTTCCAGCTCGGCCAGCTTTTCTAGCTCCCGACCGATCAAGAGGCTTCAAGCGTGATCAACTTCCGGTACCACGTGGTGTCCCTGACCGCGGTCTTCCTCGCCCTGGCGATCGGCCTGGTGGTCGGTACCGCCGCACTCAACGGTCCGGTAGCGGACTCGCTCCGGGAGACCGTCAACGAGCTACGCAAGGACAACCAGCACCAGCGCCAGGCGGTCCAGAACATGCAGCGGGAACTGGAGCTGGAGGAGGACTTCGCCGCCGAGATGGCCCAGGTGATGCTGCCGGGCACGCTCAGCGGCAAGCGGGTGCTGGTGCTCAGCCTGCCCACCGGTCGCGAGCACACCGAGGGGGTGCTCAACATGCTCCAGCTGGCCGGTGCCGACGTCACCGGGCGGATCGACCTGCAGGACAAGTTCATCAACCCGGAGAACAACAACGACCTGCTCGAACTGGCGGTCACCGCGGCCCGACCGACCGACGCGCCGACCGCGGGGCTGCCCGGCAACGGCCACGGCGTCGAGACCTCCAGCGCCCTGCTGGCGACCGTACTGCTGGACCAGCCCGCCGGTGCCGAGCCGGTCACCGAGGCCGACCGGCGGGCGGTGCTGGCCGCGTACGGCAACGCCAACTACCTGACCACGTCGGACCGGATCACCGCGCCGGCCGAGGCCGTCGTGGTGGTCAGCGGGCAGCCGTACGTGGACAAGGACTCCGCCAAGAAGGACGAGTCCGTCGTCAAGATCGCCGAGCAGTTCGACCGGACCGGGGGCATCGTGGTGGCCGGCAACGGCTCGGCCGGCGGCAATCTGGTGGCCTTCGTCCGGGGCGACGCGGTGCTCGCCCAGACCATCTCGACCATCGACAACGCCAACACGGTCCAGGGGCAACTGGTCACCACCCTGGCGCTGGTGCAGCAGCTCGCCGAGCGTAAGGCCGGTCACTTCGGCGTCGGTGACAGCGCCGCCTCGCTGGTGCCTAGACTGCCCCAGTGAACCCTTCTCACCCACTTCGCACGCTCCGACCCGTCGCGGCGTCGGCGCGGGTACGCACCCGCCGAGCGGTGCGGGCCGGCAAGGGTTCAGTGGCCTGACGGGGCACCCGGTGCCCGATTCCGACGATGTCCGCCGGCCGGCGGGAGGGGATGGCGTGAGTGAGCGGGACGGCGACGTGACGGTCTTCGGTCGACTCCTGGTGGCCGGGGTCGGGGCGGTCGCTGCCCGGTACGCGCTGCGCGAGATCCGTACCTCACCGCCCGCGGTGGCCCTGGAGCGGACCAACTTCCGGGAACGCACCGTGACCCTGGCCGCCGGCCCGGCCCTCGCGTTGGGGGCCTCAGGTGCCGCGGCCTGCGGGGCGGCGAGCGTGCCGGCCGGCGCGGCGACCCTGGTGGCCGGGCTCGGCGCCGGTGCCGTGGGCCTCTACGACGACGTTGTCGGTGCCCGTCCGGAGCAGAAGGCGGCAAAGGGTTTCGCCGGGCACCTGGCCGCGTTGCGGCAGGGCCGGGTCACCGCCGGCCTCGTCAAGATCGTCGGGGTGGGCGCGGCCGGTCTGGGGGCGGCCGCCCTGCTCGCCGCCGACCCGGGGGTGGCCGGGCATCGTCGTCGGCGCCGGCAGGGCATCTGGGGACGAGTCGTCGACGTGCTGCTCGGCGCGGGGGTGGTGGCCGGCACGGCGAACCTGGTCAACCTGCTCGACCTGCGTCCCGGACGGGCACTGAAGTCGGGTCTGCTGCTCGGTGCGCCGCTGAGCGGTGGCCGGCACGGTGGGATCGCCTCGGGCGCGGCCGGTGCCGCCGCCGGGCTGCTCCCCGAAGACCTGGCCGAGGACGTGATGCTCGGTGACAGCGGCGCGAACGCCCTCGGCGCGGTGCTCGGGGTGGCGCTGGCCGCCCGCACCGGCCCGGTCGGCCGGGCCGGGCTGCTCGCCGTCCTCGCCGGGCTCACCGCGGCCAGCGAGAAGGTGAGCTTCACGAAGGTCATCGCGAGCACGCCGGGGCTGCGTGAACTCGACGCGCTGGGCCGACGCGCCGACTGACGTGACCAGACCGGCCCCCCTCGCCGGCGCCGGCCGGTTGGCCGGAGCGGCAGCCCTCATCGCCGTACTCACCGTGGTCAGCAGGCTGGCCGGGTTCGGGCGTACCGCCGTGTTCACCTGGGTGGTGCAGGACAGCGACCTGGGCGCGATGTACGTCCTGGCGAACACCATCCCGAACATCATCTTCGAGATCGTCGCGGGCGGGGCGCTGGCCAGCCTGGTCGTACCGCTGCTCGCCGGCGCGGTCGCGGCGGGGGACCGGCAGGCGGTCGCGGCCACCACCGGCGCCCTGCTCACCTGGACGGTGACGCTGCTCGTGCCGCTGGCGGTGCTGGTGGCCCTGGGCGCCGGGCCGATCATCACCGCGCTCGGCGACAGCCGGTCACCGGAGGAACTGGCGGCCGGCGCCCGGATGCTGCGGGTCTTCGCGCCGCAACTGCCGCTGTACGGCATCGGCATCGTGCTCACCGGCGTGCTCCAGGCGCACCGGCGGTTCGCCTGGCCGGTGATCGCGCCGCTGCTGTCCAGCCTCACGGTGGTCGTCGTCTACCTGGTCTTCGCCGGGGCCGCCGGTACGGGCGCCAGCGTGGCGCAGGCCGGCCGCGGCGGTGAGTTGATCCTGTCGGTCGGCACCACCCTCGGCGTGGTGGTGTTGTCGCTGTCGCTGCTGATCCCGCTGCGTCGGCTGCGGCTGACGCTGCGCCCCGGGTACGCGTTCCCGGCCGACGCCCGGGCCCGGGTACGCGGGCTGGCGGTGGCCGGCGTGGTGACGGTCACCGCCCAACAGGTCGCGCTGGCGGTGATCCTCTACCGGCTCTCCAGCGGCCGGACCGAGGCGTTCCAGGTGTTCAACCTGGCCCAGACGTTCTACCTGCTGCCCTGGGCGGTGCTGGCGGTGCCGCTGGCCACCGCCGCGTACCCGACCCTGGCCACGGCGGCGGGCGCGGACGAGCGGACCTACCGGAAGGTGCTGTCGGCGACCCTGCGTGGGGTGCTGTTGTGCAGCTTCCTCGGCGCTGCGGCACTTGTCGGTGTGGCCGGCCCGATCGGCCGGTTCTTCCCGCTCGACAGCGACGCGACCGCCGCCGCGATCGCCGGTTACGCGCCCGGGCTGCTCGGGTACGGGCTGTTCGCGGTGCTGTCCCGCGCGTTGTACGCCCGGGGCGCGACGCGGGCGGCGACCGCCACCATCACCGCCGGTTGGCTGGCGGTACCGCTGGCGTTGCTTCCGCTGTCTGCGCTGCTTCCGGTGGCCGACCGGGTGCTGGCGGTGGCGTTGGCCAACTCGGCGGGAATGCTGCTGCTCGGCGCGCTGCTGCTGGTCGCCGTCGCCCGGTCGGCCGGCCGGGAGGCGTTGGCCGGCGCCGGGCGGGCCGGCGCTGCCGGTCTGCTGGCCGGCGGTGCGGCCGCCGTCGCGGCGGTGGGGATGCTACGGCTGCTGGGCGCCGGGGGCGACCCCCCGGCGCGGTGGACGGCACTGATGCAGGGCATGCTGTCCGGAGTCCTGGTCGCTGTCGTGTTCCTCGCCGTGGTATGGCTGGTCGACCGACAGGACCTGCGGCCACTGCTGACCGGCCTGGGTCGACGCCTGCGCCGGGCCCGGCCAGGTGACCGGAAGGAGGAGGCGGTCCGGTGAGCGCGAGGAGTGAGCTTGCGAGCCCCGCAGTCGCGAACGGAGAGTCGGTCCGGTGAGCGCGAGGAGTGAGCTTGCGAGCCGCCCGGTCGCGAACGGAGAGTGGGTCCGGTGAGCGCGACGAATGGGCCGGCGGCCGTTCCGGGCCAGCCGGGGACGGTGATGTTGCTGTTGGCTTCCAGCACCGGCGGGGTCGGTCAGCATGTCCGGTCGGTGGCGCGCGGGCTGGCCGAGGCCGGGCAGCCGGTGTTGGTCTGCGGGCCGGCGGCGACCCAGGACCAGTTCGACTTCGTGGCCGCCGGTGCCCGGTTCCGGCCGGTGGAGATTCCGGCGAGCCCCACGCCGGGCGACGCCCGCGCCGTCGGCGTGCTGCGCCGACGGCTCGCCGCCGAGCAGGTGAGCGTGGTGCACGCGCACGGGCTGCGCGCCGGGCTGGTGGCGGTGCTGGCCCGGCCGGCGGCCCCGCTCGTGGTCACCTGGCACAACGCGGTGCTGGCCGGCGGGGTACGCGGCGCCCTGTCCCGGTTGGTGGAGCGGATCGTGGCGCGGAACGCCCGGGTGACCCTCGGCGCCTCGGGTGACCTGGTGGCGCGGGCCGTCGCGTTGGGCGCGGGGGATGCCCGGCTCGCCCCGGTCGCCGCGCCGGAACTGCCCGCGCCGCGCCGTCGCCGGGCCGCGGTGCGGGCCGAGTTCGCGGTCGCGGCCGACCAGCCGTTGATCCTGTCGGTGGGCCGGCTGCATCCGCAGAAGCGGTACGACGTCCTGGTCGACGCCGCCGCCCGATGGCGGGAGCGCACCCCGCCGCCGGTCGTCGTGATCGCCGGCAGCGGACCGGCCTACCTGCCGCTGGCCGCCCGGATCAGCGCCGCCCGCGCACCGGTCACCCTGCTGGGGCACCGCACGGACGTGGCCGATCTGCTCACCGGCGCCGACCTCGCGGTGGTGACCAGCGACTGGGAGGCCCGTCAACTGTTCGCGCAGGAGGCGCTGCGGGCCGGCGTACCGCTGGTGGCGACCGCGGTGGGTGGGCTGCCGGAACTTGTCGGTGACGCGGCGGTGCTGGTGTCGCCAGGTGATGTGGACGCGGTCGACGCGGCGGTGCGTGGCCTGCTCGACGACGAGGCCGGCCGCGCCGAACTGGCGCGGCGCGGCGCGGCACGGGCACTGACCTGGCCGACGGAGGCGCAGACCCGCACCCAACTGCTCGCGCTCTACGCCGAGCTGACACCCGGCCCGGCCGGGCCGGCATCGCCGGACGCAGACGCACCGTCGACGGGACGCCGGTGATGCTGCGCCGTATCGCTCCGATCCTGCTCACCCTGGTGGTGGTGGCGCTCGGGGTCACCGCGCTGGCCGCCCGCCCGCAGAGCCCGCCGGCCCGGCAGAGCGCCGACTATGTGGTTCTCGTCGGCGTGGCCGGGCTGCGCTGGGACGATGTGGACGCGGAGCGTACGCCGACGCTGTGGCGGCTGGCCCGCGAGGGCTCGATCGGGTCGCTGTCGGTGCGGTCCGCACATCGACCCACCTGCCCCGTGGACGGCTGGCTGACTCTCGGCGCGGGCAGCTTCGCCGCCTGGCCCGGCAGCCGCGGCGGGGACGGGCAGTGTCCGCCCGTCGACGTGACGGTGGAGCAGCCGGACGGCATCGGCGCGAACCTGCCGGATCAGGAGAGCGTTGCCGTGCACAACCAGGAGCGGTTGCCGTGGGGCACGGTACCCGGCGCGCTGTCGGAGTCGGTGCGGTGTTCGGTGGCGGTCGGACCGGGCGCGGCGGTGGCCGCCGCCCGACCGTTCGGTCGGGTCGACCGGTACGCGCCGACGCTGCCGGCGGATCCCGCCGGGCTGCTCGGCTCCTGCGTGCTCAGCATCGTCGATCTCGGCACGGTGGAGGGCGACGACCCGGCGGTACGGGCGGCGGCGGCTCGGGCTGCCGACGCGCAACTGGCCCGGGTGCTCGACGGCCGGCCGCCGCGATCGCTGGTGATCGTCGCCGGGGTCTCCGACACTCAGTTGCCGTCCCGGCTGCACGTGGCCGTTGCCCACGGTCCGGGCTGGGAAGAGGGCTGGCTGACCTCGCCCAGCACGGACCGCCGTGGCTATCTGCAACTGATCGACCTGGCCCCGACCGCGCTGACCGTCCTGGGTCGTCCGATGCCGGACCGGCCGTTCCTCGGCCGGCCCGCCGAGTCGGTCGACGGCCGGCCGGCCGATTTGTCCGCCGCGATCGCCGAGCCGGCGGACGCGGACCGGGAGGCCGCCGCGCAGCGGAAGGTGGCCGGCGGGTTCTTCACCCTGCTGGCCGTCGTTCAAGTGGCGCTCGCGGTGGCGGTGCTGCCGCTGCTGCGCCGGGCCCGCCGGCACGCCGGGCCGTACGGACCGAAACCGGTGCCGCGTCCGGTGGTGGCGACGGTGGAGGTGCTGCTTGTCGCCGCCGCGCTCGCGATACCGGCGGCGCTGGTCGCCGAGGCCGCGCCGTGGTGGCGCTTCGCGTATCCGGCGGCCTCGTTCGCCGGGCTGACCGCCGTGTTGCTGGCTGCCGCGACGCTGCTGGTTCGGCTGACACCCGGCTACCGCGCCACCCTGGGTCCGCTCGGCGCGGTAGCCGGGCTGACCATGTTGGCCGTTGGCCTGGACGTCGTGACCGGGGCCCGGCTGCAGCTCAACGGGGTGGTGGGTTACTCCGCGCTGGAGGGGGGCCGCTATGCCGGCCTCGGTACCGTCGGTCTCGGCGTCTTCGCTGCCGCCGCCCTGCTCAGCGCCGGCTGGCTCGCCCAGCGGGTGCGCCGTGGCTGGCGTCCGACCGTCATGGTCGTCGTCGGCGGGGCCGCCGTGGTGATCGTCGGCAGCGCGTATCTGGGTGCCGACTCGATCGGCGCGATCGCCCTGACCGCTGGAGTGAGCGTGGCGGCGGCGATCAGCGCGGGTGGCTGGCTGACGTTGACCCGGCTCGCCTGGGCGGCGATGGCCGGGTTGGCCGTGACGGTCGGGTTCGCGGTGGTGGATCTGGGTCGGACCCCGGCGGAGCGGGGCAGCCTCGGCCGGTTCCTGGCCGCGCTCGGCGACGGTACCGGAGGGCTGACCGTGCAGCGGTCCAGCGCGGCGAGCTTCGACACGCTGGTCAACAGTCCGCTGACGGTGCTGGCGCTGGCCGGCGCGTTGCTGGTCTGGTTCGCGCTGCTGCAACCCTGGGGCGGGCTGATGCGGCTGTTCGGCATCTACCCGGCGATCCGGGCGGCGATGGCGGGCACCGCGGTGGCGGCGGTGATCGGCGGGCTGCTCAGCGCCGCGGCGTTGGACGTGGCCGGGGCTGCGGCAGCCGTGGTGGTGCCGTTGGCGGCGCTGTCGGCGTTGCGGGTGCTCGACCACTCGGCGGACCGCACCCAGCCGGGAGCGGACCGCCCGGCCGGCGGCGGGCCGGACGGTAGTCGCCCGGACGATGGCGGGCCGGACGGCGGCGGGCCGGCTGATGGCGGGTCAACCGGTGACAGGCCGGGCGGTGACGGGCCGGGCGCACGGTCGTCGGCCGAGGTCGCGACCGGGTGACTCGGCGGCGGTACCGGGTGCGGCACCGGCCGGCCGTTGGGGAGGTGTTACCGTGGAATCCCGTGGATCGCGTGATCACTTCGCTGATCGGCTCGGCGGTCTGCACGACCGCGACGGACGACACGGGAGCAGGCCTTGGCCCCTTCAGCACGGACGACCAGGCACATATTCGTCACCGGAGGCGTCGCCTCCTCGCTGGGTAAGGGGCTCACCGCCTCCAGTCTCGGCAACCTGCTGACCGCGCGGGGGCTTCGCGTGGTGATGCAGAAGCTCGACCCGTACCTCAACGTCGACCCGGGCACGATGAACCCGTTCCAGCACGGTGAGGTCTTCGTGACCGAGGACGGCGCCGAGACGGATCTCGACGTCGGCCACTACGAGCGTTTCCTGGACCGGTCGCTGTCCGGCAAGGCCAACGTCACCACCGGCCAGATCTACTCCGAGGTGATCGCCAAGGAGCGGCGCGGTGAGTACCTGGGGGACACCGTCCAGGTGATCCCGCACATCACCAACGAGATAAAGTCCCGGATCCTGGCCATGGCCGACCCGGACGACGACGGCCGCACCCCGGACGTGGTCATCACCGAGGTCGGCGGCACGGTCGGTGACATCGAGTCGCTGCCGTTCCTGGAGGCGATCCGGCAGGTACGCCACGACCTGGGCCGCGACAACTGTTTCTATCTGCACGTCTCGCTGGTGCCCTACCTGGCCCCCTCCGGGGAGCTGAAGACGAAGCCGACCCAGCACTCGGTCGCCCAGCTGCGCAGCATCGGTATCCAGCCCGACGCCATCGTGTGCCGTTCCGATCGGGACATCCCGGAGAAGCTCCAGCACAAGCTCTCCCTCTACTGCGACGTCGACGCCGAAGCGGTGATCGCCGCGCCGGACGCGCCCAGCATCTACGACATCCCGAAGGTGCTGCACCGGGAAGGGCTCGACGCGTACGTGGTGCGCCGGCTGAACCTCTCCTTCCGGGACGTGGACTGGGAGGGCTGGGACGACCTGCTGGAGCGGGTGCACCAGCCACGGCACACCATCACCGTCGCGCTGGTCGGCAAGTACGTGGACCTGCCCGACGCGTACCTGTCGGTAAGCGAGGCGATCCGGGCGGCCGGCTTCGGCCACCGGGCCCGGGTCCACCTGCGGTGGGTGCCCAGCGACGACTGCGTCACCCCGACCGGTGCGGCGGCCGCCCTGGCCGGGGCCGACGGCATCGTCATCCCCGGCGGCTTCGGCGTCCGGGGCATCGAGGGCAAGATCGGCACCGCCCGGTACGCCCGGGAGAACGGCATTCCGCTGCTCGGGCTCTGCCTGGGCCTGCAGTGCATGACCATCGAGGTGGCCCGGCACCTGGCCGGCCTGGACGGCGCCAACTCTCTGGAGTTCGACGCCGAGGCGGTGCACCCGGTCATCGCCACCATGGCCGATCAGCAGGACATCGTCGCCGGCAAGGGCGACCTGGGCGGCACCATGCGGCTGGGCGCGTACCCGGCGACGCTCACCGAGGGGTCGATCGTCGCTGAGGCGTACGGCAGCACCCAGGTCAGCGAGCGGCATCGGCACCGGTACGAGGTGAACAACGCCTACCGCGACCAGCTCGCCAAGGCCGGGCTGCACATCTCGGGCACCTCGCCGGACGGTCGGCTGGTCGAGTTCGTCGAGCTGGACCGCGATCTGCACCCGTTCTTCGTGGCCACCCAGGCGCATCCGGAACTCAAGAGCCGCCCCACCCGGCCCCATCCGCTGTTCGCCGCCTTCGTCCACGCCGCGGTGACGTACTCGCAGGCCGATCAGCTTCCGGTCGACCTGGACACCGCCTCGGCCGAACGGGCCGTCCGCAACGGCGCCGCCACGAAGGCGGCCTCGGCCTCGTGAGCGGACGGTGGGCAGGAATCGAAGGGGCGATGAGGGCCGAGGCCGGCGTGGGTGACCCGATGGTGGGCCGATGAGCGCCGTCGAGCACCGCTACGAGGTGCGGTCGCGGGAGTTGCGCTACCGCGGCCGGATCTTCGAGGTGGTCACCGAGGAGGTCACCATGCCCGGCGGTGGCACCGCCGCGCGTGACCTCGTCCGGCACGTCGGCGCGGTGGCGGTGGTGGCGCTTGACGACGCCGGTCAGGTGGTGTTGATCCGGCAGTACCGTCAGCCGGTGGGCCGGCGGTTGTGGGAGTTGCCGGCCGGGTTGACCGACGTCTCCGGCGAGGACCCGTCGGTGACGGCAACGCGTGAGCTGGCCGAGGAGGTCGATCTCACCGCCGGCCGGCTCGACGTGCTCGTCGACGTGCACAGCTCGCCCGGGTTCACCGACGAGCTGGTCCGGGTCTTCCTGGCGCGGGATCTCGGCGAGGTGCCGGTGGAGCAGCGACACGACCGTCATGACGAGGAGGCCGACCTGCAGATCGTCCGGATCGACCTGGATGAGGCGGTCGGCATGGTGCTGGCGGGGGAGATCAGCAACGGACCGTGTGTGGCCGGGTTGCTCGCTGCCGCCCGCGCCCGCGACACCGGCTGGTCGGGGTTGCGCCGGGCGGACGCCCCGCTGCCCCGCTGACCGGTACGCGGTCCCGTGGAACACGACGCGGGGGCCGGGCGGTGCACCGCCCGGCCCCCGCGTGGTCTCGTGGGTCAGTCGCGCAGCGGCCGGCCCTGTCCGTCGACGCCGCCGTTCACCAGGATCAGGATGCCGTCGACGAGGCCCCAGATACTGCCGATACCGCAGGTCACGAGGGTGACGATCAGCTGAATGACGCCCGTCTTGGTGTCGCCCATGTAGAACCGGCCGACGCCGAAGCCGCCCAGCACGATCTGCAGGACGCCCGCGACGACCTTGCTCTTGTCAGAAACGCCCTGGGGGTACCCGGGCTGCATTGGAGGAGTGGTCATGGGGCGACACAATAGTGATCCACTAACGCGTTGTCCGCACCGGTGTGCACCAGATGGGACGATGGTGCCGAAGACTGTCCTGACGGCTGATGTGACGTCCACCGCCGGCCCGGGTACTCACACCTGACACATCGTCAACGGCCATGGCGAGCAGGTGTCACAGTGCAGGCTCCGCTGACGTGCGGTCACGCCTAGACTGCCGCCGGCGGGACCGGTTGACCGGGGCGGCAATGGGGCCGCCGCGGCACCGCGCAGTCGGGGTGAACGTGCCCCGAAGAGAGGTGTCAGCATCGTGAAGGTCGGCATCCCACGCGAGGTCAAGAACCACGAGTACCGGGTGGCGATCACGCCCGCGGGCGTCAACGAGTTCACCCGCGGCGGTCACCAGGTCTTCGTCGAGGCCGGCGCCGGGCTCGGGTCGAGCATCACCGACGAGGAGTTCGCCGCCGCCGGCGCCAAGATCCTGGAGAGCGCCGACGAGGTCTGGGACGCCGCCGACCTGGTGCTGAAGGTGAAGGAGCCGGTCGCCGAGGAGTACCACCGGATGCGCGAAGGCCAGGTGCTCTTCACCTACCTGCACCTGGCCGCCTCCCGGGACTGCACCCAGGCCCTGCTCGACCGGAAGGTGACCGGCATCGCCTACGAGACCGTCGAGCTGCCGGACCGGTCGCTGCCGCTGCTCGCCCCGATGTCCGAGGTGGCCGGACGACTCGCCCCGCAGGTCGGCGCCTTCTACCTGATGCGTACCGGCGGTGGCCGGGGGGTGCTGCCCGGCGGCGTCTCCGGTGTGTACGCGGCCAAGACCGTGGTCATCGGTGCCGGTGTCTCCGGCATGAACGCGGCCGCGATCGCCCTGGGCCTGCAGTCCGAGGTGCTGCTACTGGACAAGAACGTCGGCCGGTTGCGCCAGGCCGACGCCATCTACCGGGGCCACCTGCAGACCGTCGCCTCCAACGCGTACGAGATCGAGCGTGCGGTGCTTGACGCGGACCTGGTCATCGGCGCGGTGCTGGTGCCCGGCGCGAAGGCGCCGAAGCTCATCTCCAACGAGTTGGTCTCCCGGATGAAGCCGGGCAGCGTGCTCGTCGACATCGCGATCGACCAGGGTGGCTGCTTCGAGGACTCGCGGCCCACCACCCACGCCGACCCGGTCTACCGGGTGCACGACTCGATCTTCTACTGCGTGGCGAACATGCCCGGCGCGGTGCCGAACACCAGCACCTACGCGCTGACGAACGTCACCCTCCCGTACGCCCTCGAGCTGGCCAACCACGGCTGGCGCGAGGCCGCGCGTCACGACCCGGCGCTGGCACTGGGCCTGAACACCCACGACGGGCAGGTCGTCTACGGTCCGGTCGCCGAGGCGCACGGCCTGCCCACCCTGCCGTTGACCGAGGTGCTGGCCTGACCGACCGGCTGACCGACGGCGAGGCCGGCGGGGGCGAGCAGCCCGCGCCGGCCCTGCGTCGTGCCGTCCGCGGCTACCTGGACCACCTCACCGTCGAACGTGGACTGGCCGCGAACACGCTCGCCTCGTACCGTCGGGACCTGGACCGTTACCTCGGGTCGCTGACCACCGCCGGGGTGACCGACCTGTCGGCCGTCTCCACCGGGGAGATCGAACGCCACCTGGCCCGGCTGCGCTCCGGTGCCGACGGTCACCCGCCGCTCGCGGTCTCCTCGGCGGCCCGCGCCGCCAGCGCGGTACGCGGACTGCACCGGTTCGCGTTACGCGAGGGCCTGGTCGGCGCCGACCCGAGCCGGGACGTGCGGCCCCCCGCCGCACCCCGACGGCTGCCCCGGGCGCTGCCGGTCGACGACGTGGTCGCCCTGCTGGAGACCGCCGGCCCGGTCGACGTGGCGGGGGACGCCGCCCCGTTGGCGCTGCGCGACCGGGCGCTGCTGGAGTTCCTGTACGGCACCGGAGCGCGGATCTCGGAGGCCGTCGGCACCGCCGTGGACGACGTGGACCTCGACGACGGAGTGACGGTGCTACGTGGCAAGGGCGGCCGGACCCGCCTGGTGCCGATCGGCGGGTACGCGTTGCGGGCGCTCGGTGCGTACCTGGTGCGCGCCCGACCAGGGCTGGCCGCCGCCGGCCGGGGCACCCCGGCGATCTTCCTCAACGCCCGGGGCGGCCCGCTGACCCGGCAGGGCGCCTGGACCATCCTGCGCCGCGCCGCGCAACGGGCCGGGCTGACCGTCGAGGGCCCCAAGGCCGTGTCACCGCACACGTTGCGCCATTCGTACGCCACCCACCTGCTCGACGGTGGGGCCGACGTGCGGGTGGTGCAGGAACTGCTCGGCCACGCCTCGGTCACCACCACCCAGGTCTACACACTGGTCACCGTCGACAGGTTGCGCGAGGTCTACGCCACCGCACATCCCCGAGCGCTGAACTGACCGTCGACGGTGGCCCGCCGTACCTGCTCGGCCGGTGACCGGCGGTGTGGTCGCGGCCCGGAGCCGGCCGGGTGCTGACGGCCTGACCTGCTGGTGGTCGGTGCTACCGGCCGACACGCCGAGCGGGTGCCGAACGCCCTGCTGGCCGGTGGCGTACAGTCGGCATGGCGCGGCCCTCGCGGCGAGTGGACCGGGGTGCGCAGCGGCACCGCGAAGGACGTCGGGCGGCTCCGACGCCGCACGGTCGTCGGGAGGGGGCATCGAGGACATGGCTGGCAACGGTGACCGTGCCGAGACCTGGACGACGGAGCTCCGCGAGCAGCAGAACGCCCTCGGCTCGGATCTGGGCCCGGCGGACCCGGCCGCCTACACCATGCGCAAGCCGATCCCGGAACCGATGCCCACCGATCGGCACGGGCCGGCCCGCATCATCGCGATGGCCAACCAGAAGGGCGGCGTCGGCAAGACCACCACGACCATCAACCTCGGTGCCGCACTTGCCGAGTACGGTCGCAAGGTGCTCCTGGTCGACTTCGACCCGCAGGGCGCCCTCTCCGTCGGGCTGGGCGTCAACCCACACAACCTGGACCTGTCGGTCTACAACCTGCTCATGCAGGACGACGTCACCGCCGACGACGTGCTCATCAAGACCGATGTGGCCGGGCTGCACCTGCTGCCGGCGAACATCGACCTCTCCGCCGCCGAGATCCAGCTGGTCAACGAGGTCGCCCGCGAGATGGCTCTGGCCCGGGTGCTCAAGAGCATCCGCAAGGAGTACGACTACATCCTGATCGACTGCCAGCCGTCACTCGGTCTGCTGGCGATCAACGCGTTGACCGTCGCGCACGGCGTGCTCATCCCGCTGGAGTGCGAGTTCTTCAGCCTGCGCGGCGTGGCGCTGCTGCTGGACACCATCGACAAGGTGCGTGAGCGGCTCAACTTCGACCTGGAGCTCGAGGGGATCCTCGCGACCATGTACGACAGCCGCACCACGCACTGTCGTCAGGTGCTCCAACGGGTTGTCGAGGCGTTCGGCGACAAGGTCTACCAGACGGTGATCACCAAGACCGTGAAGTTCCCCGAGTCCACCGTCGCCGGCTCACCCATCACCACGCTCGACCCGGCGTCCTCGGGTGCCCGCAACTACCGTCAGCTGGCCCGCGAGGTGATCGCCGCGCAGGCCGAGCGGTAGGAGGCGCTGAACCGAGGTGTCCCGACCGTGGACTACCGTCGTCGGCGTGAGCGCCCCGCCCCTCGACCCGACCGCTGCGGCTGACCCGCCGCCGGTCGCGGCTGACCCACCCGTCCCGGACCCCGGCGGGGAGCCGATGATCGTTGCTCAGCCGGCGGTGCCAGCTGAGCCGGCGGTGGCCGCGGAGCCGGTGGTGCCGACCGGGCCGGCGGTGGCCGCGGAGCCGGCGGAGGGCACCGGCTTCACCGTGCGGTTGGCCAACTTCACCGGCCCGTTCGACCTGCTGCTGCAACTGATCGGCAAGCACAAGCTCGACGTCACCGAGGTCGCTCTGCACCAGGTGACCGACGAGTTCATCGCCTACATCCGGGCCATGGGCGACGACTGGGACCTGGACGAGGCGAGCGAGTTCCTACTTGTCGCCGCGACCCTGCTCGACCTGAAGGCCGCCCGGCTGCTGCCCGCCGCCGAGGTCGAGGACCCGGAGGATCTGGCCCTGCTGGAGGCGCGGGACCTGCTCTTCGCCCGGCTGCTGCAGTACAAGGCATACAAGGAGGCGGCGGCGCACATCGCCGCACTGGAGGAGGTCGGCGGTCGGCGCTACCCGCGGGCCGTCACCCTCGAAGCCCGCTACGCCGAGGCGCTGCCCGACCTGGTGCTCGGCGTCGGCCCGCAACGGTTGCTCAAGCTGGCGGTGCGGGCGATGACCCCGAAGCCGGTGCCCGAGGTGTCCGTCGCCCACGTGCACATGGTCCGGGTCAGCGTCCGGGAACACGCCGGCGTCATCGCCGAACGGCTGCGTCGGGCCGGCACCGCCAGTTTCTCGCTGCTCTGCGCCGACTGCGAGGCCACCCTGGAGGTGGTTGCCCGGTTCCTCGCCCTGCTGGAGTTGTACCGACAGGGTGTGGTGGCCTTCGTCCAGGAGCAGGCGTTGGAGGAGTTGACCGTGCGCTGGACAGGTCCCGCCGACGGCGGGCCGGCGCTGGCCATCGACGAGTACGCCGGGACACCACCCGAGCCGTCCTCGGGGCAGCCCGCTCCGGCCCCGGAGCCGTCCGCCAGCCCGACCGGCGAATTGTCCGACGGGCCGTCCACGGAGCTGTCCGACGAGTCGTCCCCGGAGCTGTCCGCCGGGCCGCAGGCGGGTGGCACCGTGGTGGCGGCCGAGAGCCCGGTTGGTGACGGTGCTGACGAGGGCGGTGTCGAGGGTGCTGGGGCCGACGAGGCTGAGGCGATGGGAACGACCGAGGAGCGTGCTGGATGAGCAACGAAGAGCGGCCGGACTCCCTGGCCGAGCAGGCCGCCGCCTGGGTGCCGCCGTGGCAACGCCCGGCTCCCGCCCCACCAGAGGATTCCGCCCCAACCACCGAGCCCGGCCCAACCACCGAGCCCGGCCCGTCCACTGATCCCGGCCCGTCCACTGATCCCGGCCCGTCCACTGATCCGGCCTCGCCCGCCGATCCCGCTGCTCCATCCACCGCCGCCTCGGTTGCGGTGGTGGAGGAGGCCGCGGACCTTGGTGCGGAGGTGCCCCTCCAGGGGCCGTTCCCGTCCAAGATCGAATTGGTCGAGGGGCGCGGTGAGGAAGGGGGCGGGGATGGTGGGAGGACGGGGGAGGGGGTTCCGGATCTGGGGCGGAAGCGGTCAGGGGCGCGGGTCCGGCCGGTACCGGAGCCGGCACCGGAACTCGACGACACGGAGTTGCGTGGCGCGCTGGAGGCGATCCTGCTGGTGGTCGACGAACCGGTGAGCGAACTCGTCCTCGCCCAGGTGCTGGAGCAGCCGGCCGAGCGGATCGGCCCGATGCTGGACGAGATCGCCGCCAGCTTCACCGCCGCCGGCCACGGGTTCGAGCTGCGTCGGGCGGCGGGCGGGTGGCGGCTGTACACCCGACCGGAATACGCCACCTACGTCGAGCGGTTCATTCTCGACGGGCAGTCGGTCCGGCTGACCCAGGCCGCGCTGGAGACCCTGGCCGTGGTGGCGTACAAGCAGCCGGTGACCCGGTCGCGCATCTCCGCCATCCGCGGTGTCAACTGCGACGGGGTGATCCGTACCCTGGTCTCTCGCGGCCTCGTCGAGGAGTGCGGCACCGAGTCCGACAGCGGGGCCTACCTGTACCGGACGAGCACCCTGTTCCTGGAGAAGCTCGGCCTGAACAGCCTCGACGACCTGCCGCCCCTGGCCCCTTTCCTCCCCGACGACGTAGAAGAGCTTGCCGATGCCGCGCGATGACCGCACCCCCCGCCCCGACGCCCCCGTCTACACCGGCCCGGAACGCCTCCAGAAGGTGCTCGCCGCCGCCGGTGTCGGCTCCCGGCGTGCCTGCGAGGATCTGATCTTCCGTCGGCGGGTGACGGTCAACGGGCGAGTGGCGCAGCTCGGCGACAAGGTCGACCCGACCACGGCGGTCATCCACGTCGACGGCGAGCGGCTGGCGGCCGACACCCGGCTGGTCTACCTGGCGATGAACAAGCCGCGTGGGGTGGTTTCCACCATGGCGGACGAGAAGGGGCGTACCGCGCTCGCCGACTTTCTCGGCAACCGGGTCGAGCAGCGCGTCTACCACGTCGGGCGGCTCGACGCGGACAGCGAGGGCCTGCTGCTGCTCACCAACGACGGCAACCTGGCCCACCGGCTGATGCACCCCTCCTACGGGGTGCCGAAGACCTACCTGTGTGAGGTTTCCGGCCCGATTCCCCGCAACCTCGGCAAGCGGTTGGCGGCCGGGGTCGAGCTGGAGGACGGACCGGTGACCGTCGACGCCTTCCGAGTGGTGGACAGTCTGGGGCGTACCGCTCAGGTCGAGCTGACTCTGCACGAAGGCCGCAAACACATCGTACGCCGACTGCTCGCGGAGGTCGGCCACCCGGTGAGCCGGCTGGTGCGTACCTCCATCGGGCCGATCCGGCTCGGCGACCTGCGTGCCGGGCGGACCCGGAGGCTTACCAACGCGGAGGTCGCCGCCCTGTTCAAGGCCGTGGGTGACTGAGGCGGCAGTCGCGGGTACGGCTGCGGGTAGGCTGCCTGACGGCCCGGCCGGTGGCGCTGCACGGCGCCGGGCATCATTGGACTTGTGTGGTCAACCGCTCGCGGTCGTCTCCGACGGATCGTGAGGTACGGGCTGAGGAGGACGACGGTGGAGGAAAACGTGCGGGCCGGGCGCTGCGTGGTCGCTGTGGACGGGCCGTCCGGTTCGGGTAAGTCCACCGTTTCCCGACGGCTCGCCACGGGCCTCGGCGGGCGCTACCTCGACACCGGTGCGATGTACCGGGCGATCACCTGGGCGGTGCTGCGCTCCGGCGTCGACCTGACCGACGCGCAGGCGGTGGCGAAGGTCGCCGGCGAGGTCGATCTGCGCATCGGCACCGACCCCGCGGGGTACGGCGTGACTGTCGACGGGGTGAACGTCGAGACCGACATCCGTGGCCCCGAGGTGACCGCCGCAGTCTCGGCCGTGGCTGCCGTGCCGGCGGTCCGGGCGCTGCTGGTGGCCCGCCAACGGGACATGATCAACAAGGCTGGTCGGATCGTGGTCGAGGGACGGGACATCGGTTCCGTGGTGACGCCCGACGCCGACCTGAAGGTGTACCTGACCGCGTCGGCCGCGGCACGTGCCGCGCGGCGGAGCGCCGAGAACGCCTCCGACGTCGCCGCCACCGCCGCCGACCTGGCCCGGCGTGACCAGCTGGACTCGACCCGCAAGGCCGACCCGCTGGCCCAGGCGCCGGACGCGGTGGTGCTCGACACCACCGAGCTCGGTATCGACGAGGTCGTGGCGCGCCTGCGGGCCCTACTTGCCGAACGGTCAGTGGCGTGAGTGACGACGGCTGGGTCGAGCTGCGTGAGCCGGACCTGGACACCGAGGAGCAGACCGGTCCACAACCGGTGGTGGCCGTGGTCGGCCGCCCCAACGTGGGCAAGTCCACGCTGGTGAACCGCATCATCGGCCGCCGCCAGGCGGTGGTCGAGGACGTCCCGGGGGTCACCCGCGACCGGGTCCCCTACGACGCGCAGTGGTCCGGGCGGGCGTTCACCGTGGTGGACACCGGCGGTTGGGAACCGGACGCGAAGGATCGCGCCGCAGCGATCGCCGCCCAGGCCGAGACCGCCGTGCTGACCGCCGACGTGGTGGTCTTCGTGGTCGACGCGACGGTGGGCTCCACCGACGTCGACGAGGCGGCGGTGAAGATGCTGCGCCGCAGCGCCAAGCCGGTGATCCTGGTGGCCAACAAGGCCGACAACACCAACATCGAGCTGGAGGCCACCTCGCTGTGGTCACTCGGCCTCGGCGAACCGCACCCGGTTTCGGCACTGCACGGACGTGGTTCCGGTGACCTGCTCGACGCCATCCTGGCGGCATTGCCGGAGGCGCCGAAGGTGGCGGAGTACCGCCCTCGGGGCCCGCGTCGGGTGGCGCTTGTGGGGCGGCCGAACGTCGGCAAGTCCAGCCTGCTGAACCGCTTCTCCGGCGAGGAACGGGCGGTGGTCGACGCGGTCGCCGGCACCACCGTCGACCCGGTGGACAGCCTGGTCACCATCGGCGGCGACACCTGGCACCTGGTGGACACGGCCGGGCTGCGCAAGCGGGTCGGCCGGGCCAGCGGCACCGAGTACTACGCCAGCCTGCGTACCGCCTCGGCGATCGAGGCGGCCGAGGTGGCGGTGGTGCTGCTGGACTCCAGCGAGCCGATCAGCGAGCAGGACCAGCGGATCCTGTCCATGGTCACCGAGTCCGGCCGGGCGCTGGTGATCGCCTTCAACAAGTGGGACCTGGTCGATGCCGACCGCCGGTACTACCTGGACAAGGAGATCGAGCGGGAGCTGCGTCGCATCCCGTGGGCGATCCGACTGAACCTGTCGGCGAAGACCGGCCGGGCGGTCGACAAGCTCGCCGCCGCCCTGCACCGGGCGCTGGACAGCTGGGAGACGCGGATCCCCACCGCACAGCTCAACGCGTGGCTCACCGCCCTGGTCCAGGCCACCCCGCACCCGGTGCGTGGCGGTCGGGCACCACGGATCCTGTTCGCCACCCAGGCTGGGGTGGCCCCGCCGCGCTTCGTGCTCTTCACCACCGGTCCGCTGGACGCCGGCTACCAGCGCTTCGTCGAGCGCAAGCTGCGCGAGGAGTTCGGCTTCGAGGGCAGCCCGATCGAGATCTCGGTACGCCCCCGCAAGAAGCTCGGACCCGGCGGCCGCGGCAAAGCCCACGGCTGACCCTCGGCTCCCCGCTGCGCGCGAACCGCCCAAGTTAACCAGTTTCCTAGGACGCCCTAGCGGTGGTGGGGTGCGTCGTCGCGCCACAGTAGCCAGCTCTGGCGCGGCTCCAGCGCTACTGGGGTGCCAGGAGGGGTCGGTGCGAGCGGAGCGGAGCCTGCGCTAAGCTGTACCGGCTGTCGCGGGGAGATCCCGGTGGTGGCAATCGGGACGTGGCGCAGCTTGGTAGCGCACTTGACTGGGGGTCAAGGGGTCGTCGGTTCGAATCCGGCCGTCCCGACAGCGAGAGGGTTTCCGCAGGTCAGAGACTTGCGGGAGCCCTCTTTTCATTGCTCGGCATAGATGTCTGGTCTAGCACGCCGCTGTTGGACTCCTTGACTCGGGCAGGTTGTCATGCCACTACTGGATCTTCAGAAACTCACCGTCGGGCTCTCCCGGACCTGGGCCGGGTTCCCGCGACTGGGACCGGTCCCTGCGGGCGGGGAACTATCCGGAGACCACCCGCTACAACTACCTCCTCGCCGACGCGCAGCTAGGTCGCTACCTGACAGAGCAGTCGCCGGATCCGGACGCCGCCGATGCGGCCGAGGATCCGTGTGCGGTGACGCGGGCGCATGTAGAGGCGTTCCAGGGTTGGATGATCGAGACCAGGTCCGCGTCGACGGCGGTGAACAAACACAAAGGGCTGCAGCAGTTCTTCAAGTGGCTGCTCCTCGACGAGGAGGCCATCGACCGCTCGCCGATGCAGCGGGTGCGGCAGCCGAAGACACCCCGCAAGCTGATCCCGGTCATGCGCGACGAGGACACCAGCAAGCTTCTCGACGCATGCAAGGGCAAAGGCTTCGCGAACCTGCGTGACGAGGCGTTGATCCGGGTGTACTGCAACACCGGCGCCCGCCTGTCGGAGGTCGGCAACCTGCTGGTCGCCGATGTGGACCTGAACACGGAGTCGGTGCGTTTCCACGGCAAGGGCGCCAAGGATCGGCGGGTGCGGTTCGGGCCCAAGACGGCCCGGGCGTTGTCGCGGTATCTGCGGGCCCGGGACAAGCACAAGGGCGCCGCCCTGCCGCACCTGTGGCTGGCCGAACGAGGCACCGCAGCGTTGACTCCGAACGGCATCAAGATCCTGCTAAAACGGTTGGCGCCGCGGCCGGGGTGGCGGACGTGCACGCGCACCGGTGGCGGCACAGCTTCGCCCACGAGTGGAAACGCGCCGGCGGCGACACCGGTGACCTGATGCTCCTGCTCGGATGGACCTCCGAGGACGGTACGGGGCGGACGACCCCGAGGCGCAGACCGAGTTCACGACGATCCGGTTGACCACTCTGGACCCACGTCGTCCCGCCCGCGACATGCTCGAAGACCTTCTCGACGGAATACGTGGCTGCTGGCTCGTCTACCACGAATGCCGAGCACCCCGCCGACCCGCAGGACGACGCGTCCGACGACGAATGGGACGACGAGATCGACACCGCGTTCAACAACGAGGTACGCGCCCGCGCATTCGCTGACCGGCACCGCCTCAACCTGGAAGGCCGCGACCGATAACGCCATGCCGGCGGGGACCGAGCAGCGGGAGAGGCGGATCGGTGGTCACAAACTCCATCCAGCCGCGCCCGGCACGCTGCCGGGCCAGGGCATCCATGATCAGCGGCGCTGCCGTGAGTGCCCTGGCCCGGAGTTTGTCAGGTACCCGCTACCGGGTAGCCATGCCACGACCCGTAGTAGTTACTGCTGCTGCCTGGTTTGTCCTCAACGACCCGGAGGTTCGTCAGCACGTGGGAGAGTTCGTACGTGGTGCAGTCAACGCCCGACGTGTTGCTGCCGTAGATTACAGGTGCGGTCTGGTACGAGTACGACGCGCTGGTGTAGTACCCCGCCCAGACCCGGTGCCCGTCGTTTTCCGCGTCACAGATGGTGAGGACTCTACCGTTGTACGAATGTAGGGCGTAGTCGTTGCCCTGGCTCACCCCGTGGGCGCTCGCCGGGGTCGGTGCGGCCAACAAGGCCGCCGTGCCGATGCCGATTGCGGCCAGTAGTGCGATGATCCTGCGTCGCATAGTCTCCTCCGATCCAAGTATCGATTGACAGATTTCACCGATGTGCTGGGCTCCACCTCCCCTGGTCGGACGGGACGTGCGAGCTGAGAGCCATGGTGACGTTGTGCGCCCCGACGGTGAGCGACTGCTTCACCCGATCCAGCTCGTCAACGTAAGACTCAATGAGGTTTCGCTGGGACTCGGCGGTGGCCTCCACTATGGTGTCCAGATAGCCGACCGCTGTCTTGCAGGCGACGTCCGCTCCGGCCACAGCGATCTCCTGGGGCGACGGTTTCGGGGCGCGGCGCCATTGTTGGTCCCGGGCGGCACTCATCGGTGTCGAGTAGTGGTAGCCGGCCTCCGCCATGCAGGCGCTCCACGCGTCGAACATCGCGGTAACCCGGTCATCGGTGGCGGCCTCCCGCGCCGCCTCCTCCTCCAGGCGCGTGACAAGCGAAATGGTGGCCAGCGGACGGGTGTTGGCCGAAAGTTGGCGCGAGGCCTCACCCCGGCACCCCTGCGCCGGCACCGAATCGCCATCTATAGTGGATCTTTGTCCGAACAGCACCTCGGCCACATCCGCCGGAGGCTCGTGGTGGTGAGCGTCCTCCCGCGAGGCGATCAACCCCCGTGCGCTCCAGCGCGGCGGGTGGTAGCCATGCGCGACTGCCTGTGCCTCATCGACGAGCCCAAACCGCTCGGCCAGCCCTGCGGCGAGTATCGCCCGGCCGGCCAACAGGTCCGGCTCGTCCGGCCCGGACCAGGTCAGGCCGAACCGGCCCAGACACGACACCTCCAGTGCCGCCTGGGCTCGATCCGCCCGCTCCTGCTCCTCCGGGCTGATCACATAGTCGTCCAGTGGCAGGACAATTGAGGTGGCTGCCCCGGGTGGCGGCAGGTCCGGCACTCCATGGGAGTGGTCCGCCTCCGCGGCGGTCCCCGAACATCCGGACGCCAACAATGCGGCAGTCAGGGTCAAGCCGGTCCACGGAAGTGCTGTCACCCGACCTCGTCGTCCCATCCTCGCCTCCTCCGGTGAGTGGCTGTGGCTGGGAACGAAGGTACGAAATCATGCCGTGTCACATCGTCCATCCATCGATTGATGTATTGCTACCAGTGGTTGAACAAAGAGCACGTCCGGTAAACCCTCGTCGTAGGCGCCGCCGCCCGCCCCGTTAACCTTCGCGGGCATGCGAGCGGTGGCGCACCTGAGGCAACTGTCGGACCGGCATCCGCTGCTGGTAGATGTGGCGTTGGCGGGGGCGACCGCCGCGGTCAGCCTGGTGCTCGGCCGGCAGGATCCGCCGGAGCAGTTCCGCGAGCTCGACGGCGTGGGTTACGCACTGACATGCCTGGTCAACGCGACTCTGGTGGCGCGCCGGCGGGCTCCCAGCTCCGTGCTGCTCCTGTACTGCACACTCTGGGTGGGGTATATCGCCACCGGCTACTGGCCGGTGGTGAACAGCGCGGGAGCTCTGCTGGCGCTGTACACGGTGGCCGCCCACCGGCCATCCCGGATAAGCGTGACCGCCGCCGTTGTGGTGGCCACGGTATGGTTCTACGGTGGACTCGCCCTCGGCGCCGGCTTCGCGTGGGCTGCCTTGGCGCAGAGCGTGGTCTGGACTGCTGTCGTATGGCACTTCGGGAACAGCGCCCAGCAACTGGCGGAGCGCAACCGGCGCCTCGCCGTACTCGCGGAGCGGTTGCGCCGCGACCGCGAGGAGCGGGCCCGCCGTGCGGTCACCGAGGAGCGGGTGCACATCGCGCGAGAGCTGCATGACGTGGTCGCACACCACATGTCGGTCATCTCCGTGCAGGCGGGGCTGGCCAGGTACGTACTCGAGTCCGATCCGGTAACCTCGCGCACCGCGCTGGAAACGGTCCTGCGGACGAGTGGTGAGGCGTTGCGGGAGATGCGTCGGGTGCTGGCGGTGCTGCACGTCGACGCGGACGAGGTCGACGGTGCGCTCGACGGCGAGACCTACCAACCCTCACCGGGCATCGACCGCCTCGACGAGCTGGTGGAGCGGGTACGCGGGGCGGGCGTTCCGGTCGAGGTGGTGGTGGTCGGCGTGCCACGCCCCCTCGCGGCCGGCCTTGACCTGTGCGCGTACCGCGTGATCCAGGAGTGCCTTACCAACGTCCTGCGGCACGCCGGCCCGACCTGCGCCACAGTGACTCTGCATTACGACGCCGACCGATTCGTGGTTCGGGTAAGCGATGCGGGTCGCGGCATGGCCGAATCACGAGACGACGCCAAGCCCGGGCACGGACTAATCGGGATGCGGGAACGCGCCCGAGTCTATGGTGGAACTCTCGTCACCGGCAGCCGGCCACATGGTGGATTCGAGGTCTTGCTCACGTTACCCACGCCGGCCGCGGAAGCGGAGTGGGCTGAGCCAGGGGAGGGCCGTGCATGACCAGCGTGCTCGTCGTCGATGACCAGGTGCTGATTCGCGCCGGGCTGGCCGCGTTGATCGATGCCGCACCGGGTCTCACCGTGGCCGGTGAGGCCGAGGACGGCCAGACGGCGGTGATCCAGGCGGAGGCTCGCCGTCCGGACGTGATCCTGATGGACATCCGGATGCCACGCCTGAACGGGGTGACCGCCACCGAACGCATCCTCGCCGACGCGACGCACCATCCACGGGTCCTCGTGCTGACCACGTTCGACCTGGACGAGTACGTCTACGCCGCTCTGCGCGCCGGCGCCAGCGGATTCCTCCTCAAGGACACGCCACCGGATCGCCTCATCGCGGCCATCCAGACCGTGGCGGCCGGTGACATGCTCTTCGCCCCCACGGTCACCCGACGCCTGATCGAGGCATACACCCGAGACTCCCACCTCCCCGAAACGCCACTACCTGACCTGCGGGGGCTCACCGCTCGCGAGATCGAGGTGCTGCGGCTGGTCGGCACCGGCATGACCAACGGCGACATCGCACGCGGACTGGTGGTCAGCGAGGCGACGGTCAAGACCCACCTACATCGGGCGATGACCAAGCTTAGCCTCGCCAGCCGAGCACAGGCCGTCGTGGTCGCGTACGAGAGTGGCCTGGTCACCCCGGGACGCGACGCCACGCCCGGCTCGCGGTCATGAACTCACGGGCGCCGCTCGCGTGCGATCGCCGCGGCCAGGCCGGCGAGCACGGCCACCGCCGCCACCAGTACCATCCGGCCGCCCGGGACCGCAGTGGTACGTCATCGGCCGCCGCCGAGAGCAGGGCGCGCTCGTGTGCTCGTTCGACCTGCTCGCCGACGCCGGCGGCCGGTTTACCTGGGCGTGAGTCGCAGCTCGCCGCGAACGACGATTATGGATTCGTGGTCGACGTCGCCCCTCCGACACGAACTCCCATGGCTTGACCACCCGTGTCGTGGGGTCCTCGCGGCCTGTGCTCCCGGTCCCTGCGTGGATGAGGTTTTCGGCAGGGCAGCAGCGATCACCAGGCGCAGGGTGTGTAGTCCTTGAGGAAGCAGCCGTGCAGGTCTTCGCCCTGTTCGCCGCGGATGATCGGGTCGTAGACCCGGGCCGCGCCGTCGACGAGGTCCAGCGGAGCGTGGAAGCCGGCGTCCGCCAGGCGCATCTTCGTGGGGTGTGGCCGCTCGTCGGTGATCCAGCCGGTGTCGACGCTGGTCATGAGGATGCCGTCGGCCAGCATCTCCTGGGCGCTGGTGCGGGTCAGCATGTTGAGCGCGGCCTTGGCCATGTTGGTGTGTGGGTGCCCTGGCCCTTTGTAGCCGCGGGCGAACTGGCCCTCCATCGCCGACACGTTCACCACGTACTTGCGGCGGGCGGTCGCTGCGGCCATCGCCGGTCGCAGCCGGCTGATCAGGACGAACGGCGCGGTCACGTTGCACAGCTGCACTTCGAGCAGTTCGACCGGGTCCACTTCGTGCACCCGCTGCACCCAGCTGTTGACCGGGTCGAGGTCCGGGACCAGACCGCCGGCGTCGATGGCGCTGGCTGTCGCGATCCGTGCCGGTGAGGCGGAGCCGCTGGTCAGCGCCAGCGCGGTGAGCGCGTGCGGGGTGATGGTGGGCGAGTTCAGTGGGGCTGTCAGGCTACCCGCCGGGTCGCCCCGGCCGGCCGGTTTGGCGAATGTGATCATCTCCGGCAGTGGGCCGTCCGGCAGGGCCGCCGCCTCCGCGGCGACGAGTTGCGCGTACGCCGCAGGCGTGCGGCGGACGGTCTGCGCCGCGTTGTTGATCAGGATGTCGAGTGGTCCCTGGCCGCTTACCGAGTCAGCGAGGGCGATGACCTGGGCGGGGTCGCGTAGGTCGATCCCGACGATCCGCAGGCGGTGGAGCCACTGCCCGCTGTCGGGCATCGCGGCGAATCGGCGGACCGCGTCGTGGGGAAACCGTGTGGTCACCGTCGTGTGCGCGCCGTCGCGCAGCAGCCGCAGCGCGATGTACATGCCGATCTTCGCCCGGCCGCCGGTGAGCAGCGCGCGCCGGCCGGTCAGGTCGGTGCGGGCGTCGCGGCGCTCCCGGTTCAGTGCGGCGCAGGGCGGGCAGAGCTGATGGTAGAAGGCATCCACATCGCGGTAGCGCTGCTTGCAGATGTAGCAGCCACGCGGCTTGTGCAGGACGCCGGCCGTGGCACCTACGGTGGGGGAGGCGAGTGGGTTGCCCTGGGTCTCGTCGTCGATCCGGCCTGGGGCGGCGGTGGCGGTGGCCGCCGTCACCGCGCGGTCGGCTGCCGCGATGGCATCCCGCCGTTCCTTACGTCGTCGCTGCTTGATCATCTTGTAGAGCTTCGCGGTGGCCCGCTGCACCCGCACCACGTCGGGGTGATCGGGAGGCAGGTCCTCCAACGCCTCGAAGACGCTGAGACAAGTCTCCAGCAGGGCCGGGTCAATGCGGTATTGACCGGTTTCCGTAATTCTGTCCGCCGTCATGCTGTCGCTGTCTCGTCCCGTTCCCTGCGCCGGATCTATCCGGCGCACCCCAAGTCCGACCCGGAACTGTACGCACCGCGCGGCCTCCGACGCATCCCGTGCCTGTTCACCAGCCCGAAGACCGTAGAGGTCACACCTCGACCAGGTCTATATGTTCAGGTCCGGCCCGTCTGTGGCGGGTAGCAGGGGATGGGCCAGCACGTCCCATAGGGGAGCCGACCACCGGACCGACCACCCACCGCCGCGACAGACGGCCCCTCACCATGACCCGACCGGACCGCATCGAACACCAGCGATCACAGGCGCGGGACCGAAGCGGCCGACATCAGCGGTGAATGATCGAGGCTAGTGGTCGACAATCCCCATTTTCGGCTCCGATCTTCCCGTCTGGTGGGAGGGTGGTGATCCGCACGGTGCGAGATCAGGTCGCGTTGCGCAGCCAGGTTCGGCATAGCCACCAGGCGGTCATGGCACCGAAGGTGCCCGCCGGGTCGATGCCGGTGACGGCGGCGAAGCGCCGGACCCGATTGCGAACCGTGTTGGGGTGCACGAAAAGTCTCGCCCCGGCGAGGTCGACATCGCGGTCGCTCTCCAGCCAGGCGAGCACGGCGTGCGCCACCGATTCGGCAGTCGGTCCGAGTGCCACCCAAGCGGGCGCGTAGCGGTCGAGCAGCACCGTTGCCAGGTCTGCCCGCTCGGTCAACGCCGCCAGCCAGGCCACATCGGCAATGTGGATCAGTCCGGTGCGGCCGGTGGACTCGGCGGCGGTCAGGGCCGCGGTGGCGAGCCGCTGCACCGGCGCGAGTTTCTCCGGTTCGGCCGGACCGGCGAGCCCTGCCACGGCCGCGGTCCCCTTCAGGCGGGCGGACGGAGCCCGGGACAGAACTCCGACCATCAGGTCGTCCACGGTTGCGCACAGCACCGGCGGGTGCTCGCGCACGGCTCGTTCGATGCCGGCGGCGGTCTCCCCGGGCCGGGCGACGAGCACCCACAGCCCGTCGGTGACCGGAAGGCCGGCCTCGGCGGCTGCCAGCGTGGCCGCCGAACCACCCTGGAGCAGCCGCCGCAGCAGTGCCGTGTCCCGGCGCTCGGGAAGCGGATCCGTGCTGGCTCCGGTAGCCCGATGCGCGCTGATCAGCCGGGCCCGGACGGCCTCGGCCCAGTCGTCGTAAAGGTCCCGGACGTCCAGCAGTTGCTCGGCGCTGACGCCTTGGTCTCGGGCGAGTTCCCGGGCCCGGGCCCAGATCGCGCGCTCGGCGACGTGGATCGCGCCCAGCACCGATTCGATGGGCACGCCCTGCCGGGCACGGGTGACACCGAGGTCCGCGACGAACGACAGCTCAGCTTCGGTGGGGCCGCGCCGTGCGGCCAGTGCGCGGGTTGCGGCCACCAGCAGAGCGCGGGTGTGCCCGGCGATGTCGGAGGTGGGCAGTGCGGAGACCTCCCGCACGGTGGTACGGACTCCGGCGACCACCGACGGCAGCAGTTCGTCATCGCCCACGACGCGTTCGATCAGGTTCACCATCGTCGTCCAGCCGTCCGGATGCGTCATCCTGTCATGCTCTCCGCCGTTGTGCTGCGCTACAACAAGAACCCGAAACTGCGTGCTCCACGCCATGTGATCGCCCCCGTGCCAGGCCCTACGGTTTGGCGGAAGCTACAACCGTCGAGGAGCACCATGGCCGTTTCTTCGAGTCGGGTGGCGGTGATCGGTGCGGGAGCGGCCGGTCTCGCCACGGTGAAGGCGCTGCTCGACGCCGGTTGTGCGGTGGTGGCGTACGAGAAGGGTGACCGGCCCGGTGGCCTGTGGGTCAGGGACAACAGCAGCGGCCTGTCTCCGGCGTACGCCTCCCTGCACTTGAACACCAGCAAACGCCGCACCGAGTTCGCGGATTTTCCGATGCCCGCGGACTGGCCCGACTATCCGTCGGCCAGTCGCGTCGCCAGTTACCTGGCCGACTATGCGCAGTCGTTCGGGCTCATTCCGCACATCCGGTTCGGGAGCACGGTCACCCGCGTCGAGCGTGACCGGCTCTGGGCGGTGACGACCGAGTCCGGTGACACCGACCGGTACGACGCCGTGGTGGTCGCGAACGGCCACAACTGGGATCCGCGCTATCCGGATCCGGCTTATCCGGGCACGTTCCACGGCACCCAGATGCACGCCCACGACTACCGCACTCCGGACGTCTTCCTGGATCGGCGGGTGCTGATCGTCGGCATGGGCAACTCGGCCATGGACATCGCGGTGGACGCCTCGCACGTCGCTCGGGGGCCGGTCCTGCTCTCCGCCCGGCGCGGCGTCCACATCGTCCCCAAGTACCTGTTCGGCCGCCCGGCCGACGCGACCGGCGGTGCCCTCGCCGCCCTGCCGTGGCGGCTGCGGCAGCGCATCGCCGAGACCCTGTTGCGGCTCGCTGTCGGGACCCCGCAGAGGTACGGCTTACCCGCCCCGGCCGGTGGCCTGTTCCAGAACCATCCGACGATCAGCGACACGATCCTGCACCGGCTCACCCACGGCGAGGTGACCCCACGTCCCGGCATCGAACGGCTGGACGGGGAACGGGTGATGTTCACCGACGGCAGCGCCGACCCGGTCGACGTGATCGTCTGGGCCACCGGGTACCGGGTGAGTATCCCGTTCCTGTCCCCTCAATGGCTGGGCCCCGACCCCCAACAGTTGCCGCTGTACCAGCGGGTCTTCCATCTCGACGACCCCAGCCTGGCATTCGTCGGCCTGATGCAGTCCACCGGTGCCGCTCTGCCGGTCGTGGAGGTCCAGGCCAAACTTCTCGCCGCATATCTCTCCGGCGGCTATGCCCTGCCCGGCATCGACGAACAGCAGCACGCCGTGCAGCGAGCCTTGCGCGCCGCCATCGCACGGTGGGGCACGAACGCGCGGCCGCACATGCGTATCGATTTCGACCGGTACGTCGCCGACCTGCCCAGGGAGATCGCGGCTGGTCGGAATCGCCTCGCCCGGGGCGGACGCACCTTCACCGCCGAGGAGAGTGTGGTTTGAGCGCCCGAGACCCCCGCGGATTGCGTGTCCTCGTCACCGGTGCCTCCGGCACGTTCGGCCGGGCCATCTGTGCCCGGCTGGACGAGCTGGGGGCCCAGGTCGTCGGGTTGGACCTGGCCCCCCGTGCCGATGACCCGGTCCGGGTCCTGGCCTGCGACATCACCGACGACGACGCGGTGCCGGCGGTGGTACGCGAAGCAATTGACCAGCTCGGTGGGCTCGACCTGCTGATCAACAACGCCGGGATCGGTGGGCCGGCCCCGGCCGAGCTGGCGCCGGGTGCGGAAGTACGCCGCCAGCTCGACATCAACCTGCTGGGCACCTGGCGGGTCACCGCCGCATGTGTGGACGCGCTGGTCGCCTCTGGTGGCCGGATAGTCATGCTCAGCTCGCGGATGGCCGTCATGCAGTTGCCGCTGGCCGCTGCGTACGGTGCCTCCAAGCGCGCCCTGGTCGCGTACGCGGACGCGCTGCGTCTGGAGCTCGGCACCCATGTCGGCGTCACCTGCGTGTACCCGTCGGCGGTACGAAGCCCGATCCACGACTCGACGGCCGCGGCCGGGCTGTCGCTGGAGGGCATGAGCCAATACGAGCCGCTGGACGGGGTGGTCCGGACCGTGCTGCGCGCCGCGCTCAGTCGTCGTCCTCGCCGTGATCTACCCACCACCCGGCGGGGCGCGGTCGAGTTCTTCCTGGCCCGTCACCTGCCCGCGCTGACCGATCGGATCGTGGCGCGCATCCTCGCCGGCCGGGTCCGCTCCGGCGCGTTCCAGGGCGCCGAGCTGGCCGCGGGTGTGGTCGCACGGCACGAGGCGACCCGATGACGGCGCTGCGCGGGGCGGCGGGCGAGGTACGGAGCAGGGCAGGTGACCTGATCGCGTACGCCACCGGTTCGGTCGGGATGGGCGTCTGGGTGACCGTTCCCGGCCTGCTGTTGCTCTATTTCCTCACCAATACGCTCGGTGTCTCGCCGTTCCTGGCGGGTCTCACCCTGCTGCTGCCGAAGATCATCGACATCATCGTGCATCCGATGCTGGGCAGCCGATCCGACCGGGAAGCGCGCAGCAGCGGACACCGGCTCGGCATGCTGCGGGTCGGTCTGCTGCTTCCGGTGGCCATGGTGGCGATGTTCTCGGTGCCCGCCGGTTTCTCCGGCGCATCGGCGGCGCTCTGGGTGGGCGGCTGGTTCATCGCCGGCAACCTGTTCTTCGCGTGTTTCCAGGTGCCCTACCTGACCACCCCGTCCGATCTTCGAGTCGGGTATCACGAGCGCACCCGGGTGTTCATGTTCCGGATGCTTTTCCTCACCCTCGGGTTGCTTGGTGCCGGTGTGGCCGCACCGGCGCTGGTGGAGTCGGGACGGCGCGGCGACTACGGCTGGATGGCCCTGCTGCTCTCCGGCGTCATGGTGATCTCCGGGCTGGTCGCACTGACCGGGGTACGGCGTCTCACTGCCCACGCCGGTTTCCGGATGCCCGACCAGCAGGCGGCCCACTCGACCATCGGTGACATCGCGGTCGCCTGGCGGGATCCCGACTTCCGCGCGCTGGTGCTGTCCTACCTGTTCACCGGCACCACTACTCACCTGTTCCTCGCAGCGCTGCCGTTCTACACCAAGTACGTCTTCGAGAACTCTGGGCTAACCGCCCTGTTCATGGGGGCGTTCCTCGGTCCAGCGGTCGTCGCCGGTCCGGTGTGGATGCAGGTGTCCAGGCGCATCGGCAAGCAGCGTGGCCTGCTGATCTGCCAGGCGGTCTTCGTGGCCGGTTCGCTGGCGCCGCTGCTCGGCTACGGCACCGGGCCGGCTGTCGCGGTGGTCGGCGTCCTGGGCATCGCGTTCGCCGGGCTGCAGCTGTTCGCGTTCTCGATGGTCCCGGACGCGGTCGCGGCCGCCGAGCAGCGTGGCACCGTCCGGGCTGGCGCCTACACCGGTGTCTGGACCGCCACCGAAGCCACCGGCACCGCAATCGGCCCGTACGTGTACTCGGCCGTGCTCGCCCTGGGCGGCTTCATCGCCACCACCGAGGGGCAGACCGTGACGCAGCCGGAGTCCGCCCACACCGCCCTGTTGATCGGCTTCACCGTGGTCCCGGCGGTGCTGATGGCCGCGGCGCTGACATTCCAAGTGCGCTGGAAGCTGGATCGGACACGCCACACCGGTTGAGCGTTGCGTGCTCAGGCCGGGCACCGGTCGCCGAGCGAAAGCTTGCATGGCCAGCGTCCCGAGCATCGGGCGGGGAGCCAGCAGCCAGAATGGGGGCTGACGTTGCCGGCATCGAGCCGGTTCGGGTTCGGCGATCACGCGGTGCCACCGCTGCCAAAGCGTCCCGCACCGCCGCATCGACGACTGGTCAATCGACGACGCGTTCGATGAGGACCCGGCGCACGCCATAGGTTGCTCATACCGGGCGGTACCTGGATGCCCGGCCAGGACGCCCGCCCGCCATCGGGCATCATGGTGGGCGCGACCGAACGTTGCGCCCGGTCTGCGGCTATCGGATGTGCTCGGCTGATCGACCGACTTCGTCACGCTGTCTGAGTTCCGAGTTGTGGGCTCAGGCTGCGGCCGTTGGTCAGCCGAGTTGCTGCTGTCAGGTGAGTTCGAGGCCGCCGTCGACGGTGAGGACTTGTCCGGTGAGCCAGGTGGCGGCGGGGTCGGCGAGCCGGAGCACCCATCTGGCCACGTCGTCGGGGTGGCCGCGGCGGCCCAGTGGGATGCGCGCGGCTTCGTCCTGTTTGATCTGGTTGACCATGGGTTCGGGCAGGCCGGCGGCGCGCAGGGCTTCGCTTTCGGTGGGGCCGGGGGCCAGGGCGTTGACCCGGATGCCGTCGGTGGCCAGTTCCAGTGCCCAGCATCGGGTGAGCTGTTCGAGGGCGGCTTTGGACGCGGCGTAGTGGGCGGCGCCGGCCACCGGGCGATGGCCGTAGGTGCTGGAGATGTTGATGATGGTGCCGCGGGTGTGCCGCAGGTGGGGTAGAGCCGCGTGGGCGAGCATGCTGGGCGCGGTGACGTGGAGGTCGAACATCTCGGTGATGCGGTCCGCGACGGTGTCGGCGAGCGGCATGACGGCGGTGGCACCAGCGTTGTTGACCAGCACGTCTACCCGAGCCCACCGGCCGACGGCGGCGTCGATGATCGCCTGGCCGGCGTTGGTCGCGCGGATGTCGGTGGCGAGAACGGCGATGCCGGCATGCTCTTGCGCGGTGCGGTGCAGTGCCTCCGTACGGCGTCCGACACCGAGGACGTGCGCGCCGGCTTCGGCAAACGCGATCGTGGCCGCGCGGCCGATTCCTGATCCTGCTCCGGTGATGACGGCCACGCGACCGGTGAATGGGCCGGTGTCTGGGGGTGTGGTCACAACTCCACCTCTTGTTCGATATTCGTAGAACATCGAACAAGCTATCATGGTCGGGTGAAAGATCCGCAGCACCCGGAACTCGCCGAGATGACCCTCACCGACGTGATGGCCGCGCTGAGCGACCCGCTCCGGATCGGCCTGGTCCGACTGCTGTCCGACGGCCACGAACGCGGCTGGGGAGAGCTGCGAACGCCGGTGTCCAAGTCGACGCTGAGCCACCATCTGCGGGTGCTGCGCGCTGCGGGGCTCACCCGCACTCGCCAGGAAGGCACCCGGTGTTACGTCGTGCTGCGCCGTGAGGACCTGAACGCCCGTTTCCCCGGTCTGTTGGACGCCGTGCTGACCGCCGCAGACAGCGAGGACGTCGGCAACCAGGTTGGACTCGCGACCGGCCGCCCGCTCACGTGACACAACGGCGCCAAGGTAGGAACCACTTCTGGCCACTCCGAGCGGGCGTCGGCGACAGCCCACCCTGGCTTCCGGAACTGCCGAGTTGAGGACGTTCATCCTTTCGAGCCGACGGGGTGATGAAGTGGCCTTGCCTGCTCAGCGAACTGTCGTCTGCAGCGCTTCTTCGTACTGGAGGCGATCGAAGGTGACGGGAAGCAGTTCGTGGTAGCCCCAATCACGATGTCCGGTGCGATAGCCAGACCAGTTGACCGTGTCCTCAGCCACCGTGACCATCGCGGTAAACGGCCAGCAGCCCCAGTCACCGCAGGTACACCCCAGTAACACGGTGTCGCCGTCTCCGAACCAGCTCAAGACCGGATCACCGAGATAGTGCCGACTCGGCCAGCGCACGCTGTCGCCCAGCAGCCCCGCATAGCTGCCCGCGAGGTTGGGTTTCCCTTCCCGCCGCGCAAAGGGCAGCTCAGCCGTGCGAACCATGTCAGGCAGGGATATGTCGTTAAGGTACGGAACGAGTGTCGGGAACATCCCGACGCCGAGTTCCTGCTCGATGGTACGGAATTCGATACGTTCCACGAGCCCAAGGCTAGGATCCTGCGCCCTGACGTGGTCGGGGCACCCCGTGTCATTGCTGCCCCGGGTCGTCGCTATTACGGCGGGCAGGGCACGGTTCCGCAGCGGATCGGACGCACATGCCGCGAGCCGCTTGTCACCGAGGGCAACATTGAAGCCGGCCGGTGCCTGCGTGCGGTCCTGCCGAGGTGGGGCCTGGACGATGCGCCATGATGGGGCTATGCCACGCACGGACAGAGCCTCGCGGGTGATCGCGGCCCCTCCCGATCGTGTCTACGCTGCGCTCGTCGATCCAGACGCCCTCGTCGCCTGGCTTCCGCCCGCGGGGATGAGCGGTAGGTTCGAACGGTTCGATGCCCGGCCGGGTGGGTCGTACCGGATGGTGCTTACCTACGCGGACGCCTCGACCGCGTCGGGCAAGGCCACCGCGGACTCCGACATCGTCGAGGCGCGCTTCGTTGACATCGTCCCCGGCGTCCGGGTGGTGCAGGCCGTCAACTTCGTCGCCGACGATCCCGACTATGCGGGCACCATGACGATGACCTGGGAGGTCAAAGCAACCGACGATGGGACGCGGGTGGACATCCGAGCCGACGACGTGCCCTCTGGCATCTCCGCAGAGGATCACGCGGCCGGGCTCGCGTCCTCGCTGGCAAACCTCGCCGCCCACGTTGAACGGTAGCCCTGTCGCGAGATGGCGGATCCGGACTGAACGCGTCCGACGACGCCCGCATCTGCCGCTGGTCGCGCGGTGCGCGTGTCGCGGCACGGCCACCCTGCGGTACGGATCTGCGTCATCCTCCCGCATACCACTCGACATCCGAGTGGTCACGATGGCCTTCCGGTCCACCGACCAGGGCGCCCATCATGTCTGCCATGAGGTTCGAGAAATTGTTCGTCGTGGACGTGCCTGGCCGGCCGGCGAGCTACTCGTCGGCTTCAGAGGCAGCCGCGACTCGCGCACTACCCACCGTTACGACGGACGTTGACACATGGACATGGCGCCGTCAGAAACCGCAATCGCGTGACCGCCGCAGATCTGCGGTTCGGAGCGCGGGGCGTAAAAGGGCATCGCGGCGGGCGGCGGCGGTGAGATCCTGGCCGGCATGACAGACCTCGACGCCAAGGCGAATCTCTATCGGTACCTACGGGAGGCGCGCGAGGCGCTGCTCGGGAAGCTCGACGGGCTGTCGGAGTACGACGTGCGGCGCCCGCTCGTGCTGACCGGGACGAACCTGCTCGGGCTGGTCAAGCATGTGGCCTCGGTGACCGCGGGGTATTTCGGCGAGGTGTTCGACCGTCCCTTTCCCGAGCCCGTCGCGGGCCTGAACGAAGACGCGGAGCCGAATACGGACATGTGGGCCGCGGCCGACGAGTCCCGCGACGACATCATCGGCCTGTGGCACCGAGTCTGGGCACATGCGGACACCACGATCGAGACGCTTCCGATCGACGCGCCCGGCTCGGTGCGGTGGTGGCAACACACGCCGGTAACGCTGCACCACATCCTCGTGCACATGCTCGCCGAGCTGAACCGGCACGCCGGGCACGCCGACATCGTGCGCGAACTGGTCGACGGCCAGGTCGGCTGGCGGCGGCCCGGCGACAACGTGGTCGAGGGCGACGAAGCGTGGTGGGCCGCCTACCGCGAGAGGCTGGAATCCACCGCGCGCGAGTTCGCCTGACGAAGCGGTCTTCGCGCAATCCGCGGATGCCGCTCAATCCGTCCGAGAGCCCCATTGGCATTCGTGTCTGAGGCGGCCGGGCGACCCGCCTGACGACACTTAACACCTGCTCAGCAGGACGGCGTGGGACTCGGCGTCAAGTGGAAGGCCGGTCACTGTTTCTGCTCGACGTGAGGGCGCTTCGGGCCCGGTCCCCGGTCCAGGCCGCTTCCAGGATCGCGGTCAGGCTGGCGGTGTCGGTCGGGCCTGGATGGTTCTGGATCAAGCGGGTCACGCCGCTTGCCATCTGCGCGAAGCGGGGGAGGTCGGCGCGGGCCACGCCGATGTCCGCCAAGGTGGGCGGGATGCCGATGTCGGCGAGGAGTCTGTCGAGCCAGGTGAGGAACGTGTCCGCGGCCTCAGCGTCCGAGGCATCGGTCACGTCGAGCCCGCAGACCCCGGCGAGGATGGCCAACCGGTCGGCGACGGCGTCCTTGGCCGCGTCCAGCGCGTACGGCAGCAGCAGCCCGACGCCCAGGCCGTGCGGCGTGTGCGTGGCTGCGCCGATGGGGTACTGGAGAGCGTGCGGGGCCGCGTTGCCCGCGTGGGAAAAGGCGATCCCGGCGAGCATGGACCCGTAGGACATGTCTGCGCGCGCGTCCGTGTCGCCTCCGTCCCTGACAGCACGATGCAGGCTACGGGCGATCCGCTCCGCGGCCAGGAGCGCGTAGTGGTCGGTGATCGGGTTGCGGCCGAGGAACACCTGCTCCACCGGGTCGCGCGGCCCGTGGGCCCGGGGTCGCGCGGTGTAGCTTTCCACCGCGTGACAGAACGCGTCGATGCCGGAGTGGGCGGTGACGGTCGCCGGGCAGGTGTACGTGAGTTCGGGGTCGACGATGGCGAAGTCGGGCACGATGTAGACGCTGGAGACCCCCACCTTCAGCTCGCGGTCCGGGTCGGTCAACACCGAGACGGGTGTGAGCTCGGAGCCGGTGCCTGACGTCGTCGGGACAGCGATGAGAGGGATCGTCGGCCCCGGCACCTTCGACTCGCCGTAGAAGTCGCGCGGCGTCCCACCGTGCCGCCGGATGACGCCGACGATCTTGGCGAGGTCGATGACCGTGCCACCCCCGATGGCGAGGATCACGTCGGCGTCCACCTCGGCGGCGGCTGAGACAGCCAGATCGACATCGGTGAGTGGCACGTCCGGAGTCGCGTCAGAGAACACCTTGACGACGTCGGCCTTCTCCTGCACGGCGGCCACGATCTCGGCCACGCCCGGCTGCCGCAGAAGGACCTGGTCGGTCAAGATGAGGACGCGTGAGCCACTCTCGGCCACCACTCGTGGGATGTTCTGTGCGACCCCTTCGCCCACTATCAGCTGGCGTGGTCCGCGGACGGTCTCAAGCATGTCAGTGCCTCTCCGAAACGTCGGCGGCGATGTGCAGGGCGGACGTCCAGGTCACCTGGACGGCGTCGGCGAGGGTGGCCGCCCGGGTGCCGCAGGCGCGCGCGCCGGGTACCCGGACTCGTGGCCGCGGCCGTGGTTGGCGCGCCGGGGGAGTGGCCGGCACCACTGGTGCCAGCGGGTTCGTGCCGGCCATGACCCGGGGTCCGTCCGCCGGGCGCAGACCGGTCAGGTCGTACGTACGCAGGGCGCGATGATTCTCGGCGGGCGCCCGGAGCGGCGGGTCGGTCACGGCAGGTCGATCGCCGCGTAGGTGAGGTCGAGGTACTCGAGGATGCCCTCGTGCGACCCCTCCTTGCCGACCCCGGACTGCTTGACGCCGCCGAACGGAGCCGACGGGTCCGAGATCAGACCACGGTTGATGCCGATCATTCCCGTATCCAGCCCCTCGGTGAACCGGAGCGCCCGCTGGAGGTCACGGGTGAAGATGTATCCGACCAGGCCGTGTTCGGTGTCGTTGGCCTTCGCCATCACCTCGTCGTCGGACGTGAACGAGATGATCGGCGCGACCGGGCCGAAGATCTCGGTCTTGAGCATCCGCGCATCTTCGGGCACGTCGACCAGGACTGTGGGCGGGTAGAAGTGGCCCGGTCCGGCCGGGCGCTCGCCGCCCACCAAGACCCGGGCGCCGCGATCGACCGCGTCGGCGACGAGTTCGTCGATCGTGGCGACCGAGGCTTCGTCGATCAACGCCCCGACGTCCACGCCGTCGTCGAGCCCATGGCCCACCGACAGCGCGCCCATCCGCTCGGCGAAGCGCGCCGTGAACTCCTCGCGCACCGGCTCCTCGACGTAGATCCGGTTGGCCGCGATGCAGGACTCCCCGATGTTGCGCATCTTGGCCACCATGGCGCCGTCGACCGCCACATCCAGGTCCGCGTCGGCACACACGATCAAGGCCGCGTTGCCGCCCAGTTCCATGGAGGTACGCAGTACGTTGTCGGCAGCCTGCCGTAGCAGCACGCGCCCGACCTCGGTCGACCCGGTGAACGAGAGCTTGCGGGTTCGGCTGTCGGCGAGCAGTGCGGAGACCACCTCGCCGGACCGCTTGGTGGTCACCACGTTGACGACGCCCGGGGGGACGCCGATCTCCTCCATGATGCGGGCCAGGAACAGCATGGTGAGCGGGGTCTGGGCTGCTGGCTTGGTGATCGTCGTGCAGCCCGCGGCCAGCGCAGGAGCGATCTTGCGGGCGCCCATGGCCAACGGGAAGTTCCAGGGCGTCACGAAGACGCACGGGCCGACCGGCTTCGGCACGGTGAGGATGCGATATCCACCTGCGGGAGCGGTGCTGTAGCGCCCTTCGATCCGCACCGCCTCCTCGGCGAACCAGCGGAAGAACTCGGCGCCGTAGGCCACCTCTGCCCGGGCCTCGGCGAGGGGCTTGCCCATCTCGAGCGTTATCAGTCGGGCGACCTCCTCGGATCGCTCGGTCAGTGCCCGGTACGTCGCCGTCAACAACTCTGATCGTTTCCGTGGTGGGGTCGCCGCCCACTCCGCCATTGCCCTGCTCGCCTCGTCCAGTGCGACGAGCCCGTCGACGACGTCGGCGTCCGCCACCTCGGCGATGGTCTTGCCGGTGGCCGGGTCCTCGACGGCAAAGGTGGCTCCGCTGGTGGCGTCGCACCAGGCGTCGCCGATCCGAAGTCGCCGGTGCTCGGGGGCCAGGACGCTCATCGGGTCACTCATTGCGTCGCCTCCTTTGATCTTCTTGGTGTTGTCTGGCGTGCCTCGGCGACCACGCTGTGCGCGTAGCCGGACGGGGTCCAGCCTCGTCGGAGGCGAGGTTGCCGAGCGGGTCGGATGTGGCGGTGGCCTGGGTCACCGCCCAGCCTCGGGCAGCGACAGCCCGGTGCCCGCATCGAACAGGTGCGCACGGTCCAGGTCGACCGTCACCTGCAGCCGCTCGCCCGGCGTTCCGGTGACTGTGGGTCGTGCCTTGACCTTGAGGATCTCCGTTCCCACTCGGACGTCGACCACCGTTCGGTCACCGAGCGGCTCAAGCCCGTAGAGCTCGCCGGACAACGACGCGTGCCCACGCTGCTCGACGGACAGGTCCTCCGCGCGCAGGCCCAGCAGCAGCGCACGACCGTCCTCAGCCGTGGTCCAGTGGGGCCGAGGCAGCGTCCAGCCTTGCGCACCGACCAGACGATCTCCCTCGGCGCGGCAGGCGAGCAGACTGATCGGCGGGCTCCCGACGAATCCGGCGACCCACTGGTTGGCGGGACGCTCGTACACCTCGGTCGGGGTGCCGACCTGTTGCACCTTTCCTTCCTTGAGCACCGCGACCTGGTCGGCCATGGACAGGGCCTCCACCTGGTCGTTTGTCACATAGATGAAGGTTGCGCCGAGGCTGCGGTGGATGCGGGTGAGCTCGGTACGCATCTCGACGCGGAGCTTGAGATCGAGGTTCGTCAGCGGCTCGTCCATGAGGAACGCGCGCGGGCTACGGACCAGCGCCCGGGCCAGGGCGACCCGCTGCATCTCACCACCCGACAGCTGCGCGGGACGACGCTGCAGCAGCCGTTCGATGTGCAGCAGGCGCGACATCCGCTCGACGGCAGCGGCGATCTCGCTGGACGAACAGCGCCGGGCCAGCAGCGGCGACGCGATGTTCTCGTACACCGTGTGTCGCGGGTAGAGGGCGTAGCTCTGGAAGACCATGGCCAGGTCGCGTTCGGCCGGGGCGTCACCGGTCGCGTCCGCGCCGTCCAGGTGCACCGACCCGGCGTCGAGCTTCTCCAGACCGGCGATCGCCCGCAGGGTCGTCGTCTTGCCTGCCCCGGAGGGCCCGAGCACGACGAAGAACGAGCCGTCCGGCACGTCCAGCGTCACCCCGTCCAGGGCCTGCACTTTGCCGAAGGACTTGCACAGCCCGTGCGCTGCCACGGTTCCCATCAGGCCACCAACTCTTCCGTGCTCACGTCGTACACCACCGGGGTCCCGCCGGTGTGCCGTAGCCCGACCTGTGCGTCAGCTGCGAATCGGACAGTCGGTGGCATCCGCACCCGCACGTCGTGCTGGCCGCCGTGGTCGACGACGTAGATGATCTCGTCGCCCAGCCACTCCGCCGAGACCACACGGGCCGGGACCGAACGCTCCGCCCCCGGTGCGGTGACCTCCAGGGCTTCCGGCCGCACACCTGCGACCAGGTGACAGTCGCGGGACAGACCGGGCGGTGGGGTGAGCGCCAGCCCGCCCTGAGCGCGCAACGCCCCGTCGGCCACCTCCACCTCGATCAGGTTCATCGGCGGAGAGCCGATGAAGGCAGCGCAGAAGAGACTCGCCGGACGGTCGTAGACCTCCAGCGGCGTGCCGATCTGCTCGACGCGGCCCTTGTTGAGAATGGCGATCCGGTGACCGAGCGACATCGCCTCGACCTGGTCGTGGGTGACGTAGACCATGGTCGCCCCCAACTCTCCCTGCAGGTGCTTGATCTCGGTACGCATGTCCGCCCGCAACTCCGCGTCCAGGTTGGTGAGCGGCTCGTCCATCAGGAATGCGCGCGGCCGGCGCACCAGGGCGCGGGCGAGCGCAACACGCTGCTGCTCCCCGCCGGACAGTTGACGCGGTCGCCGATCCATCAGCGGACCGAGCCGCATCAGCCGGGCGGCCTCGTCGACCCGCTTGAGCACCTCCGACTTGGGCAGCCCCTCGGCCCGCAGGGGGAACGCCAGGTTGTCGCGGGTCTTCAGATGCGGGTAGAGGGCGTAGAACTGGAACACCATGGCGATGTCCCGCTCGGCCGGCGGCAGGTCGTTGACAAGCGTGTCGCCGATGCGGATGTCGCCCGTCGTCTGCCGCTCCAAGCCGGCGATGGCCCGCAGCGTGGTCGTCTTGCCGCAACCCGACGGGCCGAGCATCACGAACAACTCGCCGTGGCCGATCGACAGGTCCACCTGTTCGACCGCGACCGTGCCGTCCGGGTAACGCTTGTGCAGGGCGGTTACCTCGATGCCGGCCATCAGCGTCGCACCGCCCCGAGCGTCACACCGGCGATGAGGTGCTTGCGGACCAGGTAGGCGAAGACGAGCACCGGTAGGGCGAACACCACGGAGGCGGCGGCCACCAGACCCCAGTCCGTCGTGGTGCCACCGATGAGGCCGGCGATGGCGGGTGGGGCGGTGCGCACGCTGTCGCTGGAGGTGAGGAAGATGGCGAACACAAACTCGTTCCACGAGAAGATGAGGGCGAAGACCGCCGTCGCGGCGATGCCGGGCACGAGCAGGGGAAGGGTGTACCGCCGGAACGCCTGCAGACGGGTGTACCCGTCGAGCATCGCGGCATCCTCGTACTCCGCGGGCACCTCGTCGACGAACCCCTTCATCATCCAGATGGTGAACGGCAGGTTGTACGCGGCGTAGATGAGGATCAGGCCGAGCTTGCTGTCGATGAGTCCGACCTGGCGGTACATGAGGAAGATCGGGATCACCACCACCACGGGCGGCATGAAGCGGGTGGACAGGATGAAGAACAGCTGGTCCTTCTTGGCCTTCACGGCGAAGCGTGAGTAGGCCCAGGCCGCCGGGACACCCAGCAGGGTGGCCAGCACCGTGGAGGCCCCGGCGACCAGGACGGAGTTGAGGAACGCGACGGACAGGGCCGAGCGACCGCCGTCGGGACCGACGAACACGTCCTTGAAATGTTCCATCGTGACCGTGAAGCCGATGAACTCGGCGGGGACGGCGTAGACGTCCCGGTTTTCCTTGATGGACGTCTCGATCATCCACAACACCGGGAAGAGCATCACGACGGCCAGCACGGTCAGCAGCGCGACCTCCAGCACCGAGCGACCCCGGCCGCTTCGACGGCGCACGGGGGGCGTGCGATCCCGGGCAGGACCTGTGGACACGGCCTCGTCGACGGAGACGGCCATCAGCCCTCCTTGAGTCTGTTCAGGTAGCGCAGGTAGAGCTGCGTGAGGACGATGACGACGAGGACCATGAGGATCCCGTACGCCGAGGCGGTTCCGGTGTTGAAGCCCAGGAACGCGACCTTGTAGACGTGGAACGACAACGTCTCGGTGGAGACACCCGGGCCGCCGTTGGTGAGGATGTAGACGAGGTCGAACAGCCGGAAGGCCTCGATGGCCCGGAACAACACGGCGATCAGCAGCAGCGGCCACACCAACGGAAGGGTGATGGTGCGGAACCGGAACCACTCCGACGCCCGGTCGATCGAGGCGGCCTCGTACAGGTACTTGGGCACCGCGGTGAGCCCCGCCAACGCGATGAGCATGATGAACGGCGTCCACTGCCAGGTGTCGACCACGATCAGGGAGATCAACGCCGTGCGCTGCCGGGTCAGCCACTCCACCTGCCCCAGGCCGAGCGAGCCGAGCATGCTGTTGATCACGCCGAACTGCGCGTCGAGCATGAAGCGCCAGAACAGCCCGACCACGACCGGCGACAGCATCATCGGCACCAGGAACAGAGTGGTAAGCACTCCTCGCCCGTGCGTGCGGCGTGAGATCAGGTAGGCGATGCCGAAACCGAGCACGGTCTGCAGGCCGACCGCACCGACCACGTAGATCAACGTCGTCAGGGCCCGCTGGTGGACCTGCGCCGACGTCAGGACGGCTGTGTAGTTCCCGAACCCGACGAAACGGGCGGGCCCCCCGCGGGTGGCCGAGTAGTCGGTGAACGACAGGTACAGCGCCCACAGCAGCGGGAACACCGACATCGCGAGCAACAGCAGCAACGCGGGGGAGATGAAGGCCACCGCCAGCCCGCGGTCGCTCAGCCGGCGGGACCGACCCGGTGCAGGTGACGGCACCGCCGCCACCTGCCCGGCATCGGTTGTCAGAGGTACGGGGTCACTCACAGCCCGCCGCCGCCCTTGCGGCCGCTGGAGTCGAGCACGCTCTGCTGTTCCTTGGCGATGTCGTCGAGCGCCTGCTTCGGGCTCTTCGCACCGTTGAGAGCCGCGTTGACGTTGGTGTTCTCGATGTCGACGAGGCGCGCGTACTCGGGCACGTTCCACATGTCCCGCATCCGCGGCACCGAGTCGGCGTACACCTGGTTGAACGGCCCGGCATTGAGGAACTCGGGCGAGGACAGGGCGTCCGTACGCGACGGCACCCCACCGGCCGCAGCCCACTTCTTCTGGATGTCAGCCCGCTGGAACCACTTCATGAAGTTCAGCGCCTCCACCTGGTTCGCCTCGGCGGAGTAGGCCGACACGTGCATCCCCATGCCGCCGAGCGGGACCAGGTTCGTCTTCTGGCTCGGCAGGGTGGCGAAACCCAACTTGTCGAGAATCTGCTCCCGGGTGGTGCCGAGGGTCGACTCCTTCGGATCGAGCAGGCCGCCGCTCGCGGCGATCCAGTTGAACGCGATGCAGGCCTTGCCCTGGGCGACCGCCGCGTTCACCTCGTCGATGAACCAGTTGCCGGAGCCCCTGGCGGTCAGCGGCTTCATCTTGTTGACCAGGACGTCCATCGCCTCCTGGCCCGCGGCGTCGTTGAGAACGCCGTCGATCTTGCGGGCCTTCGGGTCCCAGAGGTTGCCGCCGTAGACACCGTTCACCGTGTTGTAGGTGACGGCTGCGGCGTCGGAGCCGTTGGCTTGGTGGAACGCCAGCCCGCTGACGCCGGGGTTGTCCGCCTGACACTTCTCAGCGACCGAGATCATCTCGTCCCAGGTCTGCGGTGGCTTGTCACCGATCAGGTCCTTGCGGTAGATCATCGTCCAGGTGTCGCCGAGCAGCGGCAGCCCGTACAGGCTGGCGTTCTCGTCGCGCTGACCGGTCTCCGCCTGCGGGAACTGGCCGTAGGCCGCCAGCAGGTACGGGTTGTAGGCATCGACCTCGATGTTGTTCTTGACGAAGTCGGTGATGTCCAGGATGTTGCCGTTCGTCACGGCCTCGCCGATGTGCTGCGAGTCCAGGATCGCGATGTCGAAGTCGGTCTTGCGCGCGGCGAACTGGGTGAACATGGCATCGTGCCAGTTCGCGTTCGGCACGGTGTTGACCTTGACGGTGACGTTCGACCGTTCCTTTGTGTACTCCGCGTTCGCGAAGTCTTCCAGGGCCTGGGCGGGGGGCCAGTCGAACCAGATGAAGCTGAGGGTCAGCGGGTCCGTGGTGAGCTCCGGGATGGTCGCCGGCGCCTTGGGGGCGCTCGCCTGCTCGCCGTCGTCCTGGCCACCGCCGCAGGCCGCCATGGTCGTGGCCACCAGCAGCATGGCCGCCGTCGCCAGCTGCACCTTTCGCCCGGGAACGGATGTTCGTCCTATTCGCTGTTGATACCGCATATCCTTGCCTGCCTTCTCAGTGGGGACTTCTACGACCTCGCTAGGTGCTTCGCCGAGCAGTTGCCGGGTTGGTTTCAGGCGGGTTGGCGGGCTGTCGCGGCGGCTGACCCGCGGACCGGCGTCACGAGTGCGGCGTGATGTACTCGATCTTCGTGCCGTCGAGCAGTCCTCCCGTCCACCTGCGGCCCGGGGACGAACCGCGCAGGACGTCGAGCACGCTCATGGGAGCTCCAGGTGATCGAAGTAGAGCGATCGCGGGTGGTTCCGCGACGGTGCAGGATGGCGGTCGTACGCCACTTTTCCTATACGATCCGGCTGGGGCGTCAGCATGTCGCAGAGTTGTGACTGATGTCAACAGGTTCCGGAAGACGCAAAGAAGGGCCTCACGTCACGATGGACGACGAAGGAATGATCGCGCGGGGCCGTCGAGCCGTGACGGGCGGCACGTCGTCGGGAAGATCTGGCGGCCGGCTCGCCGACGAGGTGTACGACACGCTGCTCGGACAGCTGATGTCGCTGCGGATCGAGCCTGGCTCCCGCGTCACGATCGACGTCCTGGCGCGGGAACTGGGGGTCTCGCAGACGCCGATCCGGGACGCCCTGAACCGCATGGAGGCCGAGGGCCTGGTCGTGCGGGTGCCCCATGCCGGCTACCGCATTCCACCCCAGATCACCCGTCGCCGATTCGAGGACATGCTCGAGGTTCGCCTACTCCTCGAGCCGGCGGCGGCGCGCAGGTCCGCCGAACGCGCATCGCTGGAGCAGGTGGCCGGTCTGCGAGCAATGCTGGAGGAGATGGCGGAGCTGGAGGGGGGCACCGGGCCCACGGCGTACGGCGCCTTCGGTCTACGCGACGCCGCCTTTCACGACCTCGTCGCCCTGAGCGCGGAGAACCAGGTCATCCGGGAAGCGCTCGCTCGTCTGCACAGCCACGTGCACCTCTTTCGGCTGCACCACGACACCCAGGTCACTCACCTGGCCATGGCCGAGCACGAGGAGATCGTGGCCGCGATCGCCGCGCGCGACCCCGACGCCGCCGCCTACGCGATGCGTCGGCACATCCTGCGCTCCGGCGAGCGTTTCCGACGATTGTTCGACGAGGCCAAGGACGCGGACGCAGTGGCGGCGGAGGGTTGACGGGCGGGCCGGGCCGGGGAATGCTAACCGAATCGGATCGGATTGGATCTACCCCACCCGCCCCCAGGATGCGAGGAGAAGCAGGTGCCCAGAGCGCTGCTCCTGACCGGCGACGCCGCCGAGGAACTCGACACCATGTATCCCTACTATCGCGTGCAGGAGGGCGGCTGGGACGTCGACGTCTCGTCACGGACGAGGCGTGACGTGCAACTGGTCATCCACGAGTTCGACCCCAACTCCGACGCCTACGTGGAGAAGAACGGCCGGAAGCTGCCGGTCGACGTGCCCTGGGCCGAGGTCGACGTCGAGCGCTACGACGCCCTCATCATCCCCGGGGGACGTGCCCCCGAGTGGATCCGGGTCGACGCCGACGTCAGGCGCATCACCGAGCACTTCTTCGCGCGCAACCTGCCCGTAGCCCTGGTGTGCCACGGGGCGCAGGTGCCGGCGGTGTACGGGCTACTGAAGGGTCGAAAGACCGCGTGCTTCCCACCCATCACCGGTGACATGGAAAATGCGGGCGCCACCGTCATCGACGCTCCCGACGTGGTGGACGGCAACCTCGTCTCCTGCCGGGGGTGGCCCGACATGCCGCAGTTCGGCAGGGCGATGATGGAGCTCTTCTCGAAGTCCGTCGACCCCGCATCGGCATGAGCACGCCTGGCCCGTCCCGGTGACGACACGTCGGACCGTCACAGTCGACGGCTCTCCCGTCCACGTCCTTGAGGGCGGCACCGGGCCCGCGGTGCTGATGCTGCACGGCTCCGGACCCGGCACGACCGGGTCCGGCGCCTGGGCAACGACGGCGCAGGCGCTGGGCACGTCCTGGCACCTGGTGGCTCCCGACCAGGCGGGGTTCGGCCGTACACCTGTCCCGGCGGGTGCCCGGGGTGGGCTCCGGCTGTGGACGGAGCAGGCCGCCGGCCTGATGGCCGCCCTCGGTGTCGACCGCTACGCCGTGGTGGGTCACTCGATGGGCGGTGCGGTGGCGTTGGCATTGGCGGCCGCACGCCCCCACCAGGTCACCCGGGTCGTGGCGGTCGCGACGATGGGCGCCCCCGGGGCGCCGCTCTCCGCCGATCTCGACGCGCTCTGGGCCGCCCCCGCCGGTCCCCTGGGCGCACGAGACATGCTGAGCCGCCTCGTCCACGACCAGGCGCTCGTGACCGATTCGGCCGTCGACGCCCGTGCCGAGGCGATGCGAGCGGGGGCAGCCGCATACGCGTCATTGTTCCCGCCACCGAGGGCACGATGGGTCGACGAGCTCACCCTCTCGGCGCAAACGCTGGCAGCGATCCGCGCGCCGGTGCTGCTCGTGCACGGCGCCCAGGACCGGGTCACCCCGCTCAGGACCGCAACCCAACCCCTGCTTGAGCACCTGGCCGACGTCCGGCTGCACGTGCTCGGCCGATGTGGGCACGTCCCGGCGATCGAGCACCCGCACGAGTTCAGCCAACTGCTGTCCTGCTTCCTCCGCCGGGACCTTGTTCAGGCATAGGAGGCGCGACGCAGTCGAGCGGCACACGGTGCTGGGCACTCGACCCGAGGGGAGCGTGGCAAGTCCGGTAACCGGTGTCTTCAGCGATCCGGGTGGCCGGCCCACCACACGCGAGCGACGCCACCTCCCGGCCAGCTTGCCCGGGTCACGGATCATGCCGAGTCGCGTAGCACCAACTTCGTGGGCAGGATGATGGACGAGGGTTCGTGCCCCGCGATGAGGTCGACGAGCATCCGGGTCATTTCTCTGCCCAGGGCTTGGACCGACTGGTGAACGGTGGTCAACGGCGGATCGGTTCGTTCGGCCATGCCGAGGTCGTCGAAGCCCACCACTGCCACGTCGGCCGGCACGGACCGGCCGGCGTCGATGAGGACGCGGAGGGCCCCCGCCGCCGTGTCGTCGCTGGCGGCGAAGATGGCGTCGAGGTCGGGGTGGCTGTCCAGCAGTGATTTCATCGCTGCGGCACCGCCGGTCTCGGTGAAGTCGCCTTCTGCCGTCGCGTACGGGGTCAGCCCAGCCATGATCATCGCCTCGCGGTAGCCGCGGTGGCGAGCGCGGCCGACGTCGGTGGACATGGGACCGGTGATGGTGACGATCCGGGTTCGGCCGAGCCCGATGAGGTATTCGGTGGCGAGTCGCGCGCCGCCGAGGTTGTCGGAGTCGACGTACCACTGTGGCTCGAAATTCAACGGCCGCCCGCCGTACACCGCGGGCAGCCCGGCCCGACGCACGATGTGAGTCAGCGGATCGTCGCCGTGCAGCGCCATCAGCATGATGCCGTCGACGCCGCGCGTGTGCAGCAGGTTGGTCAGCCGGGACCGGCCCCGGCCGGAGCTGGCCAGGCACAGCAGCAGGTGAAGGTCGGTCTCCTCCAGCGCTGCGGACACGCCGACGATGACCTGGGCGAAGAACGGGTCGGCGAACAGCTCGGGATCGTCATGGGAGACCGCGAGCGCGACGATCCCCGTCTGTCGGGTGGCCAGGGCACGGGCGGTGCGGTTGGGCAGATAGCCCATCTCCTTGATGGCGCGCTCCACGGCTTCGCGCGTGGCGCGGCTGACATGCGGCGCCTTGTTGATGACCCGGGACGCGGCGGAACGTGACACGCCGGCGCGTTCGGCGACCTCGTCCAGGGTTGGTTGCCGCCGGGGCCGCTGCGCTGCCATCGCGATGCCGAGTCCTTCCTGTCCGACGTCGGGGCAGCCGCTACCGCCGGCCGGTGCCGTTACCGCTCACCGATCGTATCGGCCGGCATCGACGGCGTCGAGGTGGCTCGCTGTCGTCGTCAGCCTGGAAGCGGTCCCAGAAATCTGTGATCCAGATCCTGTCGCGGGGATGGCCTCTCTTGACATCTGCCTGAAATTTACCGAACATCGGACGGCAATGCATGGATGAACATCGCTGGAAGCGCTTCCAGTTTTACCCAGAGGAGAGCTATCCATGAAACGCTTCACCCGCCCCTGGGGAATTGCCGCCGCCCTGGCGTTGGCGGTTCCCGCGATCCTGCTCGGGGCACCAGCCGCGCACGCGGATCCGGTCAGCCAGACCAGCGGCTTCTACGTCGACCCCAACTCGAGCCCGGCGAGGTGGGCGGCCGCAAACCCGGGCGACGGACGCGCCGCCGCCATCCGTACCGAGATCGCGCAGAAGCCGATGGCCAGATGGTTCGGCAACTGGAGCGGCGACATCGGGAGCGCGGTCCGGGGCTATGTGGGCGCCGCAGATGCGGTTGACAAGCTTCCGCTGCTGGTGGCCTACAACCTTCCGGGCCGGGACGCGTGCGGCGGCCACTCCGGTGGCGGCGCCGGCAGCGTCGCCGCCTACGACTCATGGATCGCCTCCTTCGCCTCCGCCATCGGCAGCCGTCCTGCCGTAGTGGTCCTCGAACCCGACTCCCTGGGCGACTTCAACTGCATGAGCCAGGCGCAGATCAACGACCGAGTGGGTATGCTCTCCCGCGCCGTCGGCCAGTTCCGGTCCAAGGCACCCAACACCTGGGCCTACATCGACGCCGGAAATCCCCGCTGGGTGGATGCCCAGACGATGGCGCAGCGGCTCAACATGGCCGGCGTGGGCAATGCACGCGGCTTCGCGCTCAACGTCTCGAATTACTTCACCACCGGCGAGAACACCAACTACGGCAATCAGGTCGCTTCCGCGCTGTGGAGATTCGGATACAGCAAGCCGTACGTGATCGACACCAGTCGCAACGGCAACGGCTCCAACGGTCAATGGTGCAACCCCGGCGGCCGCAGGATCGGCACCCCCAGCCGGATGGGCGGCGGCGCGGAAATGCTGCTCTGGCTCAAGACGCCGGGTGAGTCCGACGGCAACTGCGGAGTCGGCGGCGGATCCAGCGCCGGGCAGTTCCTGCCCGAGGTGGCCTACAAGATGATCTACGGTTACTAGCGCAGCGTGCGGAGGGCATGAGGGCTGCACGCAGCCGATGCTCTCCGTGCCCTGCCACCCGGACGGCGCCTCTCTGCGTCCAGGCATCGGCCCCAGAGAGGCGCCGGGTGTCAGTAGGCGAAGAACGTGTGTCGCACCGGGCTCCGGCATACCGGCGCTGCGCCACCTCTCGACGCCGGAGACCCGCGGCCTCCTCCGCTATCGGTTCGACGAGGTGCTCGCGCTCGCCAAGTGGATCGACCTGATTCGGGCCGCATGCTCACCGACCGGGCCGGCGGGCTGCGGCACCTGTCGGCGTCGCCGCTGGATGGAGAGTGTCGAGGCGGTCGAGCTGCGAACCCGCACCGCGGCCTGCCAGGCTGCTGGTGCGCGAGGCCCCGCATTGGCAGCCTCCGCGAGGACCTGAGGAGGACGGATGCGGTCAGTCGTTCCCGACTATCTGGCTGAGGTACTTGGAGATGTCGAATCGGACATCTCCGGGGCGCCGGCGGGGTACATTCCCGAACTCGCGACAGCTGATCCCGACCGTCTCGCAGCGGTCTTCGCCATGGTCGACGGCACGGTCCACGGTGCCGGCGACGTCGATGCCGCGTTCACGATCCAGTCGATCTCGAAGCCCTTCGTGTACGCGATGGCACTCTCCGATCGCGGCTTCGATCGAGTGCTCGCCAAGGTCGGGGTCGAGCCGTCTGGGGAGGCGTTCAACGAGATATCCCTCGAAAGCGACACGGGGCGTCCCCGCAATCCGATGATCAACGCTGGCGCGATCACCGCTCACTCACTCGCCGGACCGGAGAACCTGAAGCCCGTCGAGCGGGTCGACCGCGTCGTTCAGGGGCTTTCGGCGTTTGCGGGCCGTCAGCTGACCGTCGATGAGACGGTATGCGCATCCGAGATGGAGAACGCGCACCGCAACCTCGCCATCGCGCACATGCTCCGCAGCCACGACATCCTCACCGAGGATCCCAGGACCGTCGTCGACGGCTACATCCGTCAGTGCTCGGTGCTCGTGACCACCCGAGATCTGGCGATGATGGCGGCGACGCTGGCCAACCGCGGGGCGAATCCCCTCTCGAACGAGCAGGTGGTGGACGGGGCGGTGGTGCGCCAGGTCCTGAGCGTCATGGCCACCTGCGGAATGTACGACGCCGCCGGCGACTGGGCCACGCAGGTCGGCATTCCGGCGAAAAGCGGTGTGGCCGGGGGACTGATCGGTGCCCTCCCCGGTCAGCTCGGCATCGCCACCTTCTCGCCGCGACTGGACCGGCACGGCAACAGCGTGCGCGGAGTGTCGCTGTTCGAGCGGTTCTCGTACGACATGGGGTTGCATGTGATGGAGGTCCCTCCCGCAGCGCGCGCGGTCGTGCGTTCCAATCGAGTACGAGGCGGTGGAGCGGACGCGACCCGGGTTCTCCGGTTGCAGGGCGGAATCCGCTTCGCGGGAGCCGAGCGGATCGTTCGCGAGCTCGTGGAGAGCGCACCTGCGGAGCCCCGCGTGGTTCTCGACGTCTCGCTTGTGCACTCCATCGACGATGTGGCCCGACGGATGCTCCTGGAGGTCGCGCGTCGGCTCACGCTCGACGGTCACGAGGTCTATCTCGTGGATCCGGAGACGATGATCCCGGACCCGGATCCCGGCGACGGCGGCCGACTCACGGTCATCGACGTGGTTGATGGCGTGTGATCGCGCCTTTCTGCTTGACCGCGCTGACCGGGCAGGACCGACCGATTGACCGGCCGATCCGGCGAGGGCCGCAGCGTCCGACACTCGTCACGTGGACCCGGCGGGGCCGACGGGCCGACGGCACGACCGATACCAGGAAAGGACCCCATGACCGCGACGGGGATCGAGAAGCCCGACTTCACCGGGCTGCGCGCGACCTACATCAACTGCACCCTCAACCGTTCCCCGGGCCGTAGCCACACCCAGGGGGTGATCGACCGCAGTGTGGCGATCATGGAGGCGAACGGGGTCAGCGTGGACCAGATTCGCGCCGTCGACCACGACATCGCCACCGGGGTTCGCCCCGATATGACCGAGTACGGGTGGGACACCGACGAATGGCCCGCGCTGCTGGCCCGGGTGCTGGCAGCCGACATCCTGGTCATCGCCGGACCGATCTGGCTCGGCGACAACAGTTCGGTGACCCGGCGGGTGATCGAGCGGCTCTACGGCTACTCCGGCGTGCTCAACGAGCAGGGCCAGTACGCCTACTACGGGCGGGTCGGTGGCTGCCTGCTCACCGGCAACGAGGACGGCCTGAAGCACTGCGCGATGAGCATCCTCTACAGCTTGCAGCACATCGGCTTCACTGTTCCGCCGCAGGCCGACGCGGGTTGGCTCGGTGAGGTCGGGCCCGGGCCGTCCTACCTTGACGAGGGTTCCGGCGGGCCGGAGAACGACTTCACCAACCGCAACACCGCGTTCATGACCTACAACCTGCTCCACCTCGCGTCGATGATGCGTCGTGCCGGCGGGTTCCCGGCGTACGGCAACCAGCGCACTGCCTGGGACGCAGGGGTCCATCCGGATGCCGCAAACCCCGAGTACCGCTGACGCGTCGGCCAGCCGTACCGAGGATCCGACCACGACGACCGTCACCCTTCCGTGACAGCGCCAAGGATGTGAGTAGCGATGACAAGCCCGGCACCGACGAGCTGGCCGAGCCTGCGGGTCTCGGACTGGACCCCCACCCGCGAGACCCTGCACATGTGGACCCAGATCGTGGGCAAGATCCGTATGGCGCATGCTCCGCTGCTCAACCACTGGTGGCAGGTGCCCCTGTACGTGAGCCCTCGCGGGTTGACGACGTCCGCCATCCCGTACGGCACGGGGGCCTTCGAGATCGAGTTCGACTTCATCGGCCATCGGCTCGACGTCCGCAGCAGCAACGGCGGCGCGCGGAGCCTCCCGCTCCGGCCGATGCCGGTCGCCGAGTTCTACTCGCGGGTCATGGCCATGCTCGACGAACTGGATGTCGAGGCACCGATCCGGCCGCACCCCAACGAGGTCGATCCGGCGATCCCCTTCGCGGAAGACCACGAACACGCCTCCTACGACGGCGAGGCGGCCGCCCTGTTCTGGCGACAGCTGCTGCAGGCGAATCGGGTGATCGGCGAGTTCCGGTCGCACTTCGTGGGCAAGGTGAGCCCGGTGCACTTCTTCTGGGGCGGCATGGACCTCGCCTGCACCCGCTTCTCCGGCCGGTCGGCCCCGCCGCACCCGGGCGGCGTGCCCAACTGCGGGGACTGGGTGATGGTCGAGGGCTACTCCCGGGAACTGTCCAGCTGCGGGTTCTGGCCCGGCGGCGGCGAGGAAGGCGCCTTCTACTCCTACGCCTATCCCGAACCCGAGGGGTTCGCCGAGCAGCAGGTCCGCCCCGAAGGCGCGTACTTCAGTTCCGAGTTCAAGCAGTTCCTGCTGCCGTACGAGGTCGCCCGCACCGCTCCGGACCCGGACCGTGCGGTCGCCGAGTTCCTTCAGACCACCTACGAAGCCGCTGCGGACCTCGGGCACTGGGATCGCGCCGCGCTGGAGGACGACCCGTTGCGGTGGCAGCAGAACACTGCTCGGTGAGGATCGCCAATGGGGCGGGCGCCAACCGGTGCTCGACCGGTCCACGGCGCACGGTCGGACCGGTCGTCGTCCGCTGGACACCGCGCTAGCTGAGCCGCAGGTCTCCATCGAAGTTGATCCTGGCCAGTTCGGCACGGGAGGTGATGCCCAGCTTGGGGTAGACGTTTGCCAGGTGGTGGCCGACCGTGCGGGGGCTGATCAACAGCTGTGCCGCGATCTCCCGGTTCGTCAGACGATCCGCAGCCAACCGCGCGACCCGCAGCTCCTGTGCGGTCAGCCCGGCGACGGTCGGCGGATCGGTCCCGCGAGGTGCGGCCCGTCGGTCGGTCAGGGCCTGCTCGCGCAGCGCCCGCACGCGCAGTGGGCCCGCGCCCAGGCGGTCGAAGGTCTCGGCTGCCGCGGCCAGCTGGGCACTGGCGTCGGCCCGGCGGCGCGCCCGCCGCAGCCATTCCCCGTACAGCAGCCGAGTGCGGGCGTACTCGAACGGCTGCGTCCCCGCTCCCGCGACGTCCAGGGCGGCTCGGAACGACGCCTCGGCCGCCGATCCACCGTCGGCGAGTGCCGTGAGCCGATGGCCGGCCGTGCGGGCCCAGGTCGCGTCGGTACGCTGCGCCCACTCCTGCACCATGGCGAGCTGAAACCCGACGACGTCGTTGTTGCCGACCTGCACCGCCGCTTCGACGGTGTCCGGGGCGGCGAGCAGCGCGAAGGTGGTGTGGGCGGCCTCGTGGCCGGGTTCGACGAGGCACAGCAGGTCGCTCAGCGCCTCCTGCGGACGACCGTCGAACAGCGCCGCTCGTCCACGGATCCAGTACGCCGATGCGCTGAGCGCTCGTACTCCGCGTGGCACCGAGACCTGCAACATCCGATTGGTCTGCTCCTCGACGGCGCGATGCTCGCCGCGGGCGGCAGCCAACAAGGCGAGGCAGGCGCGGCTCTGCGTGGCGACGTGATCCGCCTTGATCTCCTCGGCGAGTCGCAGGCCCTCGGTCGCCGCCTGCTCGGCGGCGCCCCACCGGCCCGCGGCGGTGTCGAGGACCGCGATCTGGGCCAGCACCAGCGCCAGCGCGGTGAGCTCGTGCCGTCGCCGCAGCTGCACGGCCTGCATGCGCAGCACGTCGAGCAGTCCACCGTCGATGCCCCAGGACTGGACCAACGGCACGGGCGGCAGCAACTCCCATGCGACCGTACCGAGCCGACCGACGACGTCGCTGGCCAGATCCCGGGTCGTCGGGATGGCCTCGCCGGTCACGTCGTAGCAGGACCACCAGTTTTCCAACACGGGCATCAGCTCTGACACCGCGGAGTCAGCGGCGGTGTCCACGGCCCGCACGCGTCGTAGCGCCTCCTGTTGAAGGTCGGACCGCCCGGCCGACCAGGCGGCGCGGACCGCGACTGTGCCCAGCTCCACGGCACCGCGGGTCTCGGGTACCGCGGCCATGTCGCTCGTCAGGTAATGGTGGGCGCGTTCGGGCATGCCGTACGCGAATTCGAGGATCCCGCGCAGCCCGCCGCTCTGCCGGACGACGGGAAGCACACCGCTCAGGCGTTCAGCCTCTTCGAGCAACTGCCGCGCCGCCTCGGCATTGCCGGCGTGCCACGCGGCGCGGGCGGCGGCGGCCAGCCGGCGCGTGGCGTCCGCTGGCTTCGGGGACAGCTCAGCGGCCCGACCCAGGGTGCGAGCCGCCATCGGACCCGCACTGCGTCGCAGGCACTCCTCGGCGGCGTGCTCCAGCAGTGTGGCGACGTCCTCGTCCGGCCCGTCGGCAGCGGCTGCCAGGTGCCAGGCCCGCTCCATGGTGGCGTCCTGCGGCAGGGCCGCCGCCAGCGCCTGATGCACAGCTTGCCGCTCCGCGAAGGGGGAACCGTCGTAGATGGCTGCCGGAATCAGTGGGTGCCGGAACTCCAGGCGGCTTCCCGAGGCATGGAGCAGGCCCGAACGCAGGGCCTCGTCCCAGGCGGAGGTGTCGATGCCCCAGGCGGCACCGGCACGGTGCACGACGTGCCGGTCGCCCCGGCCCTCGGCGGCGGCCAGCAGCAGTAACGCCCGGGTCGACGGTTTCAGGGCCTCGGCCCGTGCGCAGAACGCCCGTCGCAACCGTGGCCCCACCGGCACCGGGTTGCCGGCGTGCGGGAGGGTCGCCTCGCCGTCGGTCTCGCGATCGAGGGTGGGCAGCTCGTGCAGCGCCAACGGGTTGCCACCCGCCGCCTGCACCGTCCGATCGGCCAGCGCCGCGTCGATCCCGGGCACGACAGCGGTCAGGAGCTGGCGCGCGTCCTCGTCGGCCAGACCTCCGACCGCCAGGGCCGGCAAACCCTCCCACGGCCCCGAGGCGGGATCCTCGTGTCCGGTCAGCAGCACCGCGATCCGCTCCGTCGCCACTCGCCGGGCGACGAACCCCAGGCACAGCGCGCTCGCCTCATCGACCCACTTAGCGTCGTCCACCACGACCAGCACCTGCCGCTCCCGCGCGAGACCCGAGAGCAGCGACAGCACTGCCGCGCCGATGAGGAAGCGGTTGGCCGGGTCTCGGCTCATTCCCAACGCACCCCGCAACGCCGCAGCCTGCGGGGCGGGGAGCGTCTCCAGCCGGTCCAACACCGGCCACAGCAACTCGTGCAGCGCGGCGAACGCGAGCCCGGTCTCCATCCGGGTGCCCCGACACCGCAACACCGTCGCGTCGGACGCCGCCTCGACGGCGTAATCGAGCAGAGCGGTCTTGCCGATGCCCGGCTCACCCCACAGCACCAGCCCGGAGCCGGCGCGATCCGCCGCACGATTCAGCAGCCGGTCCAGTACCGCGGTCTCGGCGTGCCGTCCGAAAAGTTCCATGTCTCCCCCCGCTGGCCGCGATGGCACACCCAGCTCAACGCTATAGCCCAGCCTTCCCCATCGTGAGACGACCGTCCGAGCACGGCCGCGTCGCGGTCAGGACAGGGCGGTCCGGACCGTTGGGCTGGCAGCCGTACGCTCGCGACGTGGCACGCCGGTGGTCTGCTGGTCCACGACGAGCGTGTCCCATCACAGCGCGGACGCGCCGGAGACGTAAGTGACGCAGTGTCACGATCGCGTGTGACGTGGAGTCACTGCCAAGCGGGTACGTCACGCAACCACGACGGCGGCGCTGATGCGACCGGCGCTCTCCTGCGCCGTACGCTCGCGTCGTGAACCATCCCGATGTCGATGCGTGGGAGGCCTGGCACCCGGTCCAGATGGCCGAACGCCTTCGCGACCTGCCGGTCCCCTGGTACGTCGCGGCTGGCTGGGCGGTGGATCTGTTCCGCGGCGAGCCGACCCGGGCCCACGGGGACCTTGAGATCGCCGTGCCTGCGGCGCATTTCGCGCTGCTGCCGCCGCTCTTTCCCGAGCTCGACTTCTGGGTGCCGGCGGGCGGGGGCGCGCTGGTGCCGTCGACGGCCGACGCCTTGGCCGGCGACTCGCATCAGACCTGGGCCTGGGATCCGGCGGCAGGCAGGTGGCGCTTCGACGTCTTCCGTGAGCCACACGACGGGGAGGTCTGGATCTGCCGCCGCGACGAACAGCGGATCCGGCGGCCGTATCGGGAGATCATCCGGCGCAGCGACGGCGGGATCCCGTACCTGGCTGTCGAGGCCGTACTGCTGTTCAAGGCAAAGCACCCGCGCGACAAGGACGAGGCCGACTTCACCGGCGTGCTGCCGCTGCTGTCTCGCGCGGAACGCGGCTGGTTGGACGCGACGCTCGGCCTGGTCCACCCGGATCATCCATGGCGAGCCCGGCTGCGGTCGTGTTGACCCGCCTCGGCTCGTGTCGTCGCCGTGGTGCCTGTCCTGGTCGGCCGGTCTGCCGGCCGACCAGGACAGATGGTGTTCAGGTGGCGGTGCACACCGGGGTCAGGCCGGTGGCGGTCCCGGTGCCCTGGAAGCCGAACTCGGTGGACTGGCCGGCGTTCACTGAGCCGTTGTAGCTGACGTTGCTGAACTGCACGGTGCCGCTGCTTCCGCTGCGGTTGGCGTTCCACGCGTTGGTGACGGTGGCCCCGGAGGGCAGGGTGAGTTGGACGCTCCAGCCACTGATCGGCGCGGTGCCGGCGGTGACCCTGACGGTGGCGACGAACCCACCGGTCCAGGAGTTCAGCGAGACCGTCGCGGAGCAACCGGTGGTCGGCGGCGTGGTCGGTGGCGGTGGGGTGGTCGGATCGACAGGTGGCGTGGTCGGCGGGACGGACGGCGTCACCGGCGGTGTGGTCGGCGGCGGGGTGGAGTTGCGGCCCTTGTTCAGCTCGTCGAGAACCGCGTGGTAGGCGGCCTTCTTCTGGTAGCTGCCATTGCCGCCGGTGAACAGCAGGCCCCGCTCCGAGGAGCGCCACGACTCGCTGTCGGAGATGCCCCAGACGGTGATGCCGGTGCACTGTGCGACGTTGAGGCAGGCCCGTACGACCTTGCGGTAGTTCTCCGCCTGGCCTGCGCCGATGTCGTTGTTGCTCAGGTCGTCGTCGATGTCCAGCTCGGTGATGTGTACCTCGACGCCGAGGTCGGCGAAGCGTTGGATGTTGGCCTGGATGTCGTCGGTGATGACGCTGTTCGGGTTGTCGTTGAAGTGCGCCTGGAACCCGACGCAGTCGATGTACTGCCGGTAGTTGCGGACGATGTCGTACAGCGCGTTGGCTTTGCGGTTCGGGGTGCCGCCCTGGACCGTGAGGCCGTCGACGTCGTAGTCGTTGATGCAGAGCTTGGTGGTCAGCCCGCCGGCCTGCACGACCTGCTTGGCCCGGATGAACGAGTCCCGGATGACGTCGGTGTCGCCGGCGTCGAAGAAGTCGCCGTCGCCGTTGGCGTCCCGGTTCATGGAGTGCGGCCACTGGTTGCGTCGCCGGCCGGTGTTGTTGTCCTCCAGCGCTTCGTTGACGACGTCCCAGTACGCGATCCTGCTGCCCCAGCGGTTGATGGCGTTGCCGATGAAGGTGTTCAGCGTCGCCTGGCTGGCGCCCTGCAACGCGCCGGCCTGGGAGTGCCAGACCAGGGTGTGGCCGCGGACCAGCATGTTGTTGCTCTGGGCGTGGTTGACCAGGGTGTCCGCACCGCTGGTGTTCTGCAGCCCGCCGCTGGAGGTGGCGATCCTGTCCGGCTTCATGTCGTTCTCGGGCGTCAGTTGGCTGAACTCCTGCCCGACGATCGGGTAGAGCCGGTTGGGTGAGGCTGCGACGCCGAAGAACAGCCCGGCGTTGGCGGCTGCGGCCCGCAGCGTGGTCTCGGCCGCCGCGGCCGGGGCGCTCGACTGGACCGCGACAGCGCTGCTTATCAGCAACAACACCGCCGTCGGTAAAGCTGTTCGAGCAACCTTCCTACGCTGCTTCAGGTCGCTGTTCACGGGCCCTCCCTTGGTGCTGGACGTCATCAATCGACGTGTATGCATGCCCCCGGAACGGCCAGTCTCGATACCGGCCTGCCGCACTGTCAACAACTTCCGGAAACATTCCGGAAATGGCCGTGAGGTCGGCAACCAGGATGCAGTCGTTGCGCAGTCGGGCGACGTACCGACTCATGGCTCCCGTCGGTGCGGCAAGCCGCTCAGCGTGGGCCGCCCGGCTGAACCAGGCCCGTTTCGTAGGCAACGATTACCAGTTGCGCCCGATCACGGACCGCCAGCTTGGTCAACAATCGTCCGACGTGCGTCTTGACGGTGGTCGGGCTGAGATTGAGGTGCATGGCCAGTTCCGTGTTGGACAGGCCGCGGGCGATCAGCGTGAGCACTTCCCGTTCCCGCTCGGTCACCGCCGCCAGCCGTCGCGGCAGCGGCCGGGCCGGCTCGGGCCGACGCGCGAACTCGTCGATCAGCCGGCGGGTCACCGTCGGCGCGAGCAGCCCTTCGCCGGCGGCCACCACCCGGATGCCGGCCAGCAGGTCCGCCGGCGGGGTGTCCTTGAGCAGGAACCCGCTGGCCCCGGCGCGCAGCGCCCCGTAGACGTACTCGTCCAGGTCGAAGGTGGTCAGGATGACGACCCGGGTGCCGACGCCCGTCGGGTCGGCGCAGATCCGTCGGGTCGCCTCGATGCCGTCCATCTCCGGCATCCGCACGTCCATCAGCACCACGTCCGGCCGGTGCTCGGCTGACAACGCCACGGCCGCCGCGCCGGTGCCCGCCTCGGCGACGGTGGTGAGATCCGGTGTCGAATCGACCAACAGCCGAAAACTGCCACGCAGCAGCGCCTGGTCGTCGGCGATCAACACCCGGATCACGCGGCCGCCCGGTAGGGCAGGCTGGCCGTGACGACGAAGCCGCCGCCGGGGCGTGGACCGGCGTGGAACTCGCCACCGTGCAGCGCCACCCGTTCCCGCATCCCGATGATCCCGTGTCCCTCCCCGGCGGTGGAGACCGGCCGGCGGCCGTCGTCGGTCACCTCGACCCTGACCTTGCCGGGCGTGACGGTCACCGTTGCCCGGCAGATGGCCGGCGCCGCATGCTTCACCACGTTTGTCACCGCCTCCTGCACGATCCGGTACACCGCCAGACCCAAAGACTCCGGCACCGCTGCGGCCGGTTCCTCCCGCCGTACGTCGAGCCGTACGTCGACACCGCCGATCGCCGCCTGCCGGGCGAGCGCGGGCAACTCGTCCAGCCCGGGCGCCGGGGCATACGGGGCGCCCTCGCGCAGCACGCCGAGCACCCGGCGGACGTCGGTCAACGCGTTGCGACCGGTCTCTTCGATCACCCGCAGGGCGGCGCCCGCCTCGCGGGGGTCGGCCTCGGCGACGTGGTTGGCGACGGCCGCCTTCACCACGATGAGGCTCAGCGTGTGCGCGACCACGTCATGCACGTCCCGCGCCACCCGTAACCGCTCCTCGGTGGCGGCCTGGCGGACCAGGTGCTCGCCCTGACGGGCGGCCAGGGCGCGGCGCTCCCGAACCAGCCAGCCGATCATCCCGGCAGGCACGATCATGACGGCGGCGTAGCCGACCGCACCGGTCCGCGACCAGAGATCACTCTCGCTGAACACCAGGGCGACGCTCACCAACGCGAGACAACCGGCGGCGCAGAGCACCGACCGGTACATGCTCGTCGACACGGCCACCGTGTAGACGGACAGACCGACGGCGAGCCCGGGCGCGGCGGCGGCATAGCTGGGAACCACGCCGGTGATCAGGGCGACGGCGGCGACACAGCTGATCACGACGGCGACTGTGACCGGCCACCGTCGCCGGACGGCCAGCGGCAACCCGAGGGCCATCCCGACGAGCACCGACACCCACAGCGGTTCGTGCACACCACCACGTAGCGGCGATTCCAGCGCCGCGTACGGGCCGAGCAGCCCACCGACCGACACGGCGAGCACGGCGTCCACGGTGGCCAGTTCCACCGGCCGCAGCCGCCGGGTCAGCAGGAAGGCGGTCACCTGCCCGAGCGTATCGGCTGGCCGGACCCGGCGCGTCCACCTGTGGGTGGTCATCCTCAGGCAGGACTTCTGCCGCGTTCCGGCACCCCGGGTCCATTCAGGGGCGGACCGGAAAGTGTCTGCACCGGCACGACGCCCGACACCTGCCGGAGCCGGCACGCTGGCGGACATGACCACACAGACGGTGATCCTGACCGGGCTACGGGCGGTGTACGGCGCCGGAGCGCGGCGGGTGACGGCGCTCGACGACGTGACGACCAGCTTCGTCAGCGGCACGTTCACCGCGGTGATGGGTCCGTCGGGCTCGGGCAAGTCCACCCTGTTGCACTGCGCGGCCGGGTTGGACAGGCCGACCGAGGGGACCGTGATCATCGGCGGCAGTCGCCTCAACGAGCTGGGCGAGGACGAGTTGACTCGGCTGCGTCGCGAGCGGATCGGCTTCGTCTTCCAGGCCGTCAACCTGGTGTCCACGCTGACCGCGGCACAGAACGTCGAGCTGCCGCTGCGCCTGGCCGGGCGCCGCCCCCCGGCCCGTGACGTCACTGCCGCGCTCGACGCCGTGGGGCTGGTCGATCGGGCTGGCCACCGGCCGAGCGAACTGTCCGGCGGCGAGCAGCAACGCGTCGCCGTGGCGCGGGCGTTGATCACCCGTCCCGCGGTGGTCTTCGCCGACGAACCGACCGGGGCGCTGGACAGCGCGGCGTCTCGGCAGATCCTTCGGCTGCTGCGCGCACTCGTCGACGACCACCGGCAGACCGTCGTGATGGTGACCCACGATCCGATCGCCGCCGCGTACGCCGATCGGGTCCTGCTGCTCGCCGATGGCCGCATCGTCGATGACATGACCGGCGGGATCACCGCTGCGGTCGTGGCCGCGCGGATCGCCGAGCAGGAGACGGCACCGGCGGAGATCGCCGGGGAGCGGTCGTGCTGAGCCTCCGAAGGTCGGTGAGCGCGTTCGTGGTCGTCGCCGCCGGCGTGGCACTGGTAGCGGCGACCACCCTGCTGCTCGCCTCCGGACGCCCGCAGGTGCCCGACCGGCTGGCGTACGCGGCAGTTGTCGTCCAGAGCCCCGAGGCCGGTGCCTCGGCCGACTCGTTCGCGCCGACCCGGCCCTGGTCGGCTGCCAGGGCGGCGGAACTCACCAGCAGGCTGACCGAGGTGCCGGGGGTCACGGCCGCGGTGCCGGACCGGACCTTCTACGCCCAGGCGCTGGTCGACGGCCGGCCCCCGGCCACCGACGGCCAGCGAGAGGACGCCCACCAGGGACACGGCTGGTCGAGCACCCGGCTGGGTGGATTCCGTCTCACCGCCGGCGAGGCGCCCCGGCAGGCCGGCGAGGTGGTCGTCGACCGTGCGCTGGGGCTGCGTCCGGGCAGGCCGATCACCCTGCTCACGGCGGCAGGGCCGCAGTCGTACACCGTCACCGGTCTGGTCGATGCGCCCGGTGTCTACGTCGCGGACGAGGTCGCCGCCGCGCTCGCGCCCGGCGTCCGGGCCATCGGTCTGCTTGTCGCGGCGGGTGCCGATGCCGAGGACGTCGCCGCGGCGGCCCGCGGCGTCGTCGGCGGCGACGGACGGGCGCTGACCGGCGACGGACGCGGAGCGTTGGAGCCTCGGGGCGACGCCCGTACCCGCTGGATCGGCATGCAGGTGCTCACCGCCACGGCGGCTCTCGCCGGCTTCGTCACGGTCTTCGTGGTCGCCTCCGCCTTCGCGTTCAGGGTCGCGCAGCGCCGCCGCGAGTTGGGTTTGTTGCGCGCCGTCGGCGCGACGAGTGGTCAGATCCGCCGCATGGTGTACGTCGAGGCGCTCGTCGTCGGTGTCACGGCGGGGATCGCCGGGCTTCTGGTCGGCGCGGCGCTCGCTCCGGTGCTGGGTCGACTGCTTGTCGACGTCGGATTCCAGCCGGCGACCTTCCGGGTCCGCTACGAGCACTGGCCGGTCGCGGTGTCGCTCGCCGCCGGGCCGGTGATCGCGCTGCTGGCCGTCTGGTCGGCGTCGCGCCGAGCAGCACGTGTTCGCCCACTGGAGGCGTTGCGTGAGGCGGCCGTGGAGCAACGGCCGATCGGACGGCTACGAACCGCCACCGGGGCGCTCCTCGTCGCGGTGGGGGTCGCTCTCAGCCTCGGTACCGCGACGTCCGACGACGCCCGCAGCGCCGCCACGTTCGCCCTCTACGCGGTGATGGCCCTGGTGGCCGGTGTCGCGGTGCTGGCACCGACGGTCGTCGGCCCGGTGGTGCGGATGCTGCGTCTGCCGGTGCGTCGACCGGGCGGTGCGATCGGGATGCTGGTCCGGGCCGGGGCGTTGACCGCGACCCGGCGGACAGCCTCGATCGCCGCCCCGGTGCTGCTCACGGTGGCGTTCGCGGTGCTGGTCTCCGGCATGGTGCGCACCACGACGGCCGCCTACGCGGCGGGCCGGGCCGACAACGTAAACGCCGGCTGGATCGTCGTGCCCGACCGCACACCTGGCCTGTCGGACCAGGCCGTCGCGGCGACCGGGGGCACCGCCCTGCTACCGACGACGGTGTTTGTGAGCGACCCGGCCAGGCCGCCGGTGAACCGGCCACTGACCGCGCTCGGCGTGGACCCGGCGGGCTTCTCCGCCGCGAACCGCGCGCTCACCGTCATCGCCGGCTCCCTCAGCGACCTCAGCGGCGGTGACACGGTCGTTGTCACCGCATCGGCGAACCGCCAGCCAACCGATCGGTACGCGCTGGTCTTCGCCGACGGGGAGCTGGTGTCGCTGCGAGTCGTCGCTGTCGTCGCCGACGACTCGATCCCGGGCGATCTGCTCCTGCCCCGGTCCGTGGTGCGGGAGCACGACCCGTCGGCGCTCTCGTCCGCGGTGTACGTCCAGGAGCTGATCGATCCGCCGGCCGGAGCGCGGATCCTCGACGTCGAAGGGTGGGCGGCCGAGGCGGATCGTGCGGAGGATCGCCTCGTCTGGCTCGCCACGCTGCTGCTGATCGGTGTCTCGGCCGGCTACGGGGCTGTCGCGGTGGCGAACACGCTGCTGATGGCCGCTGCCGGCCGGCTGCCAGACCTGCGGCTGATCCGGCTGGCCGGAGCGACCCGCCGGCAGGTCATCTGGCTGGTCGCGGCCGAGTCCGCCCTGGTGGTGCTGATCGGGGCGCTGCTCGGAGGCGCTGTGGCGTTCGTCGGTCTGCTGAGCATCCGTGCCGGACTCGCCGAGCAGGCCGGTGTACCGGTCGACCTGGTGGTGCCATGGTCGGTGGTCGGCGGGGTGGTGGGCCTCTGCCTGCTGCTGGCGGTGCTGGCGAGCGCGCTGCCGACCTGGCGGTCACTACGCCACCAACCCGCGCGGTCGCCCGTCGACGTCGTGGCGTGAACCCCTACCGCCGTCCGCGTCACCAGGCCCGGGTCGGGCGGTTGTTTCCTCCAGCAGCGTCCACGAAGGCTCTCCACCAAGGACCGAGCGTCCAAAGCCGAAGCGTCCTGACCGGCGCTGGGGAGCCCAGTGGAACGTGCGGCGCAGTTGCCGGATCAGGTCCTGGTCGTCGGCCTCGGTGGTCAGCTGCCGGCGGAGGCCTGCGATCGGTGCGCTATCGCCGGGCGGCGGCGGCCCGCTGGCGTGCCGATTCGTACAGCACGACGGTCGCGGCGGTCGCCGCGTTCAGCGAGCTGGCGGACCCGAACATGGGGATCCGGACGAGTTGGTCGCAGGCTTCGCGCCAACCGGAGCTGAGACCGGTGGTCTCGTTGCCGATCAACGCCAGGGTGGGTTGTGTGAAGTCGTACTCGGCGGCGTCAAGGACGCCGCGCTCATCGGTGCCCATGATGCTCATGCCGATGCCGTCGGCACGGATGTCCGCGACCCAGGAAAGAACGGCCTGGTGGGAGGGAACCCGGACCACGGGCAGGGCGAACAGTGAGCCGGTGCTCGCCCGGACCGCCTTCGGGTCGTACACGTCGGCGGCGTGGCCGGTGACGATGACGCCGCCGGCGCCGAAGGCGTCCGCCGACCGAACGAGGGTCCCGATATTGCCCGGGCTGGTCGGCCGATCGAATACGACGGTGAGCATGGTCGGAGAAACCGGGATCCGGCGGAGGTCGTCCTCCGGCAGCGCGACCACGGCCAGCAGCTCTGGCACTGTGTCTGCCTTACCGCCGAGGTCGTGCATCAGGTCACGCGAGACGGCGAACGTCTCGGCCCGGACTGTGTCCAGGGTCTGGCGTGCCCAGCCGGACAGGTGAGCGTTGGCGTCGTAGAGCAGCTCCCGGACCTGCCAACCGTGTGCGATGGCCATGGTGATCGGGCGCACGCCCTGCACGATGAACTCGCCGCGTCGCTGCCGCTTGGTCCGGTTGCCGAGGAGAGCTTCCCACTGCTGGAACCGAGCATTGCGGCCACTCACTCGCAGCACCACTGCCAACCCCGCCTCCGTCGACGTTGCCCGCCAGAGCCTTGCGCCTGCCGAGCGTTCACCGGCCACGGGGGTGGATGCCGGCCGGACGGCCACGGGCTCCGACTCCTGCAAGACCCTCCGGCAGCATCTCAGGAACGGACGGGGTCTGTCGCCCCGGCGAACGACGATGCGCCAGCCAGGACCGCGCACACCGTGACCGCGAGGAGACCTGTCATCGGGTACCGCAGCCCGCGATGGTCGCGGGGATCCGGTACGCGCGACAAGGCGCGTAGCAGTCCTGACGCCTCATCCTCGGTGACGGCGGGTGGTGACGCGTCGGGGTAGCCGGCGGCCACGGACAGTGCGGTGATCGGGCTTGAGGGCACCGGCGGGTGAGATCCTCGGGGCGTCGTGAAGCGTAGCGAACTCCATGATCACCGATGCGGTCCCACCCGCTCCACTCGCGCCGCGGGCCAGCTCCAACGGCGACCAGTCGCTCGATCATTTGCCATTGGAGGAGTCCCGCTCAGGTCAAGGGCGCACTACCGGGACGAGATATCTGTCACCGGACATCGGTCAGCGAGGGGCGGTGAAGTTGTACAACTCCGACGCGGTGTCGTCGAAATAGGGTGACCACCACAGGGTCGGTGCCGCGTACGAGTTGAGGGTGCTGTTGACCCCGTTGAGATAGCCCCAGTTCCCATCCCAGTTGATCAACCACGGGCCGCCGCTGGCGCCTGCGGTCAGGTCGCAGTTGATGCGGATCCGCGCCCCGGACTGGGTCGAGTTGCCGCTGCACCTCAACAGGTTGCCGCCGTCGAACGGCGCGCCGCTCGGGTAGCCGAAGTTGTTGATGCCGACCGTGAAGCCCTGGTGCGTACGGAAGCCGTGGCCCCCGAACTGGTTTACGATGCGGACGCCGTTCCGGGTGTTCATGATGGCCACGGCCATGTCGGCCTCCCAGTTGGAGCTGTCGATCCAACTGCTCCAGGTCCACAGCTCGCGGGCCGTCCAGGTGCCGTGCGGCCGAGGGTTGGCCAGGTCATCGTCGTACGCCGGGACGAACGACCAGTTGGTGGCGAGACTGCTGCCGGGGCCGCCGTGGATGCAGTGGCCAGCCGTCCACACGGTGTTGAAGCCGACCGAGTTGATGACCGCGCCGGAGCAGACCCACGATCCGCCGTCCATGTTGAAGAAAACCTTGCCGTTGGACCGGGCGGTCGGGTGGTTGGAGCCGAGGTTCGGGTTGATGGCCTGCGTGGACATGCCCGGGGTGCCCATCAGGCCTGCCAGCGGAGGCACATCCACCGGCCTGGACCGGTTGGTCGGCGCGGCGGACGATGTCCCGCCACTCTGGGCGAAACGCCGTGCCGCGGCCTTGTACGAGGGAGACTCCTCGACGGGCCTGGCATTGCGCATCCGCTCGGGCGTCCAGTACGCCTCGATCGCCGAGTCGGCAGTCACCTGCGCGCCGTACCGCTGCCTGCCGGCCGCCCACGCCTCGGCGCTGACGGCCGTGCCCACCTGACGGATGCTGTCACCGTCGGCGTGCGGAGCCGCCTGCGCCGGCTGACCGACGGTCAACAGCGGCAGGGCCAAGGCCAGGGCCAGGATGGGGTAACTTAGGCGCCGACCACCGATTGTTCTTGCTCCCATCGAACATCCCTCTTCCCGGGTCGTGTGAGATGCCGGGGATCGCCCCGGTCGATCTCAAGTTTTGGTCCTGAACGGCTGGTCATGCGGCCATCCTGAACCAGGTTGGACACCGTTGGGTTGCCGATGTCGAGAAAGAGACAGACGCCCGTCGATTCATTGTCGATCCAAGGTCGCCGATCAGCCGTCGTTGTCGTGGCCCCGCCCGGCGGGCCCGAAGCCGGCAAGCGCATCGTGGAGGCAATCGCTCTCCCGCGCCGTCGGACTTGCGGAGCAAACGCACCAGTCGGGCCCGAGCTTCAGGTCAGCAGCTGGAGACAATGCCGGTAGAAGTCCTCCTGCTTTACCGTGATCGCACATCGCACGACGCGTCCGTCGTCGGCACGTACCGTGCGCCCCTCGCTTGCGCCATCCACCACGACAGTGCACCGCACCTGGTCGAAGGTGAACAGCTCAGGTGCGGCGAGATACGACGTGGCCAGGCTGTCCCAACAGCAGTACGGCGAGCCAACCGTCTCGACGGTGCCAAAGGTCATGGCGAGCAACGAACCTGCCAGATCGCTAGCCGGATTGCCGTAGTGCGCCCCGAACGCGCGGACGAATTCATCGGTGACCGGTACCTGGTTTGTCACGTCGAGCGGGAAGAGGGTGATAGGTATCTGGGTGGCGAAGACTCGCTGGGCCGCCTTCGGGTCGCAGTAGACGTTCCATTCTGCGGAACCGTCGTGGCCCGGTTCTTCCACGTTGCCCGCCACGTCGAACGCGCCTCCCATGAAGACGATTTCGCCGATCGCCTGTTCAAGCCATGGGTGCTTGTCCAAACACCAGGCGAGGTTGGTGAGCGGCCCGGTGACGAGAATGGTCAACGGGGTGGCCGCCTGTTCGATCCACTTCACGAGTTGTTCGTGCGCCGGGAGGACCGGTCCGGGCGTACGCTCCCGCGGCGGAAAGCGGTTGAGCACGGGCAGCGCCTCCACCCGCAGCGCGTCTGTTCGCCATGCCATCGGAAACGGGTGGGGGCCGGCGAGACTGCCGGGCGCTACCTGCACGTGCGGAAGGTCGGCCAGGTCGAGAATCCGGTGAGTGACTGACAACGCGGGCGCCAGCAGACAGTCGGCCGGCGTGACGGCGACCCCCTGCAGGTCCACGTCGTAGCGGGTCAGCAGCAGTAACGACAGCAGATCGTCGAGGGAGCCGTCGTGATCCATGATCACGGTGCGGGCGGGTGTCCGGGTCTCAGTCACAAAGGTCCTCCGATTCAGATGACATGCCAATGCCGAATACCGTTCGCAGGTGAAACGCGTCGCCAGGCCCGAACGCGGCCGGCCGTCGTCTGGGCCCGACGTAGGCCGGCCAGGGACTTCGACACAGGGCTAGCGCTGTCGCGGACTCAGTGGGGCATGGCTCAACTCGCTCGCACGGGGATAGCTCGGTATGCAGAATTGCCGCGTCACCGACACCGCGGCGGCGCGGCAGGCCAGCAGCACCGCTTCCGCAAGCGGCATGCCCGCCGCAATGCCGGCGGCCAGCGCGCCGACGAAGCCGTCGCCAGCGCCTGTCGTATCGACCACCTTCACCTCAGGCGCTGGCACGTGCATCTCGCTGCCTTCGCGGATGACAAGCGCTCCCTGAGCGCCCACGGTCACCACCACGGTCGCGGTCCTGATCTGTCGGCGCAACTGCGCGGCTTCGGCGGAGAGGCCGCTGCGCGTGCTATCGGCGCGCTCGCCGATCAACCGTCGACACTCGGCGGCGTTCAGCACCACCAGATCCGCGCGAGCCAGCAGACGAGCGGCGTCCGGATCGGACCTCGGCTGGGTGAACGGCTCGACCGGGCTCGGATTGAGCACCACGGTGACGCCGGGCACCGCAGCGGCGGCTGCTGCCGCCGACACCGCCACCGGAATCTCGCCCTGTAGCACCAGGACCGCACCCGGCCGCAACAGCGCGGCTCCTGCGGCGGCCACGTCAGCTGTGAGACCGTCCGCCGCACCAGCCCAGGTCATGATGTACTGCTGCCCACGGGAATCCAGGCAGATGAAGCTGCGTGCGGTGGGCGGATCTGTGCGTGGGCAAGCGGATACGTCCACCCCGTCGCGCGCCAGCGTGGCCAGCGCCTCGGCACCTTCCTGGTCTCCGCCCACCGCGCCGATGAAGCGTGCTCGCCCGCCGAGCCGTGCCGCGGCCACCGCTACGTTGGCAGCCTTGCCTCCGTGCGCGGACGCGGTGCCGGTCGCCGCCACAGTCTCGCCCACCGACGGCAGTCGATCACCGAAAATGTAGAAGTCGACGGTGTAGGCGCCGACCGCGAGGACTGTCACGGTAGGGGCCCGCTCATGGCGTGATTCCCAGTGCACACGGTGCGATGCTGCTCGCGTCGACCGTGACCTCGACGTGGGGATGTCGGTGGGCGAGCGTGACCGGCATCGACACGTCAGGTTCAGTGGTCAGGAGCAGCACTCGTACGATGTAGCGCTTCCAGGCGCCGCCATCGGTGATCAGGTGCAGCCGTCGCGCGGACAGGATCTCGGCCATCCCCACGGTCACCGCCATCCGGGGGATGGCCTGTGTGTAGCCACCGGTGGTGCGGTGTGAGTGCGCGACGATCGTGTCCTCCAGCAAGGTGACCACGCGGGTGGTGGACTCGGCGAACTCGTCCACGCTGTAGTGGTGCCAGCGGCTCGACGGCGGCTCGTTGAAGGCCAGGTGACCCCGGTATCCGAAGCCGGCGAAGCACGTGTCAGCGCCGCCGACCTCTGCCAGCCGGGCGGCGAACTGATCTGGGGCGAACACGTCCGGGAAGACGATCTGGTCGGGATTCGGCCGCAGGTCCGGTCGGAGCAGGTCGTACAGATTGCGGTCGCAGAAGCCACGGAAGCTGAACGGATGGGTGGACGGCAGTGGCCGGCCCTGCCAGTCCAGGAACTCGTCCATGTGGAACGCGAAAACGTTGGCCCAGCTGATGCCCTCGGCATTGCAGATGTTCGCCAAGATGGGGTATTGCGCTTTCGGGCCGACCGGCAGTATCCACCGGGTGGGTGCACCGCGATCATTGTTGGTGCGTAGCTCATCCGCCATGTCTCGGGCGAGCCGCTCATACAGGTCGGCCGTGTCTCGGTGGATTGTCAGCGGGTAGCGGGAGACCTTTGCCAGCTCTTCGGCTGTCATCGTCAGGTTTTCATCGGTCAGCTCGTGCGCATACCGGGGATACCGAAACATATCACACTCCTTGCCAGATAAAATATCGGAGACCGGCGCTGAGATCAATGATCGCCTACGTTTTCGATAAGGCAAGAAAAATCAAGGCGAATCACGCCGATTCGCCCAAGCCCCACTTATGCGCATCAACGAACCCTGTGGCAGCCCAGGCTGCGGCCAGGAACCACTGCCGCATAGTTCAAATACGATAAAAACCACCCGTATGGTGTCGATCCACAACCATTTTCGAACGTTGACATCAGGCGATGATTCCACTAGCGTCACGCCCCAGTAACCGTACGTTAACCTGTTTCGGTGTCGTGGCCGCGTAACGATCTTGAGTCCACCGATACCTCGATTGAAGCGTGGATCGTTTCTCTTGCTGAGGAGTCGCACAGTCGTGAGCCAGCGAATTGCCCATTCGAAGATCACCAAGAAATTTCGGTCCAACAACAAGCAGCTCTTGTTCTCCAAGGGAAAGGGGGGCGAGGTCGAGGCTGTCGATGGAGCGACCTACCTTGACTTCGTCATGGGCTACGGGCCAGTGATTCTCGGCCACGCGACACCAGAATTCACCGAGCGGTTCAGCCGCTACCTGAGCAACGGCGTCATGATGCCCGGGTACTCGCGCTTTCATGAAGAATATCTGGATCGACTGCTCGCGCCACGGCCGGGTGCGCGGGGAGCCTTTTTCAAGACCGCTTCGGAGGCGATAACGGGCGCACTGCGTATCGCCGCGATGGAAACCGGTCGACTCGGTGTCATCCGCAGTGGGTACATAGGCTGGCACGACTCACAGGTCGCGAATTCGCTCAAGTGGCATGAGCCGCTGCATTCACCGTTTCGTCAGAAGCTCCGCTATGTCGACGGGATGCGCGGAGTCACTGGTGACGAGGCCGTGCACAACTGGGTCGACCTGCGACTGGAATCCCTCGCCGAGATCATCGACACTCACCGGGACCGGCTGGGCTGCTTCGTCTTCGATGCCTACCTGGCGTCGTTCACGACTCCCGCTGTGCTTGCCCAGGCACTCGCGATGTGCCACGAAGCGGGACTGCTCACTGTCTTCGACGAGACCAAGACCGGTGGCCGGATCTCCCCTCTTGGCTACGCGCACGATCTCGGGCTGGAAACAGACCTCATCGTCATCGGCAAGGCGCTGGCGAACGGAGCGCCGATCAGCGTCCTGATCGGACGGCCCGAACTACTGATCCACGCTGAACGCGCCCGGCTCAGTGGCACCTTCTCCAAGGAGATGCTCGCAGCCTATGCCGCCCTGGCCACCCGGGACATCCTGGAACAGCCGATCGGCGATTCGCCGAACGGCTGGGCCGAACTGGGACGAATCGGCACCAGAGTTGCGGAGACGTTCTCCCAGGCGGCCAAGTCGGCGGGCGTGGCCGGTTCGGTGTGGGCCCAGCCGGTGCTCGGTGGAGGCATGTTCGAGTTGGTCTATTCCGACGACGTTCTCGGGGACAAGACCCGCCGGGAGAACCTGCTCGCCGCATTCGCGGCCAACGGAATCCTGCTGCTGGAGGGGCATCCGTCCTTCGTCTGCCTCGCCCACGGCCAGACCGACTGGGCCGACCTCGAGGACCGAGCCACTCGTGCGCTGCGCCTGTGGTCGACTGATGGCGAGGCAGATGATGAGTGACCCGCTGCGTCTCGCGCTGGTCGGCTGCGGCCGCCAGATGCGCCAGAACCTTCAACCGTTCCTGCATCGCCTGCCCGCCCACCAGACGGTGGCCTGCGTCGACCCCGATCCTGACCTGGTTGCGTCGATGGGCGCCGTCACCCGGGCGACCGTGTTGGCCGGTGCGGTCGAGGAACTCGATCTGAGCACCATCGACGCCGCCCTGATCGCGGTCCCCCCGATACCGTCCTTCCAGATCACCGACTACCTCGTGCGGCGGGGCGTCCACTGCTTCGTTGAGAAGCCGGCGGCTCCGTCGACCCCTGCCCTGAGGCAGCTCGACGAGGTGATCCAAGGTTCCGGTCTGCACGTCCAGGTGGGTTTCAACTTCCGGTATGCCGAAACCCTGCAGCATCTGCACGCGCTCACCGCTGCGGCGCGGCGCGCGCCGGTCGAGACGACCATCGACTTCTACAGTCGGCATCCGTCCGCGCCTCAGTGGGGGTGCGACACGACCCTGGAATCCTGGCTCCGGCAAAACGGGGTGCACGCTTTCGACCTGGCTCGCTGGTTCTCGCCCGCGCAGGTACGGCGGGTGGACGCGCACGCGATCCGCAACGGTGAACATCGCTTCCTCATCAACGTCACCCTGCGACACGAGGACGGTTCGCTGACCACCTTGCGGATGGGCAATCACACCAAGAGTTTCCTCGTGGGGCTCAGTGTGCACACGGTCGACGGCAGCCGGTTCACTGCCGGATCGCTGGAGCAGATCCGGCTCGACGTCGATGCCGGACGTCCTTCCGGAACGTTGCTGCACAGCACACGCAACCTCGACGACGGCTGGGCGCGCAGCGGCTTCGGGCCGGAACTCGCCGCGTTCCTCGACCACTGCCGCGGTAAGGCGCCGGCGGACAAGCCCGCGCCGATCATCGGTGACGCGCTCGGTGCTTCGATACTCATCGACCAGGCCCTGGCTCAGCTCGGTTCAGCACCACACCTGACTGCTCCGGCAGGCGGAAACGGAAAGAGCCGCCGAGCCGATCGTGTGGAGGTGCGCTAGCATGGCCGACCGGACCGGCAGGGCTGGCACTCTGGGCTGGCTGTCGGTCCATCTTCGGCCGCAGGGCTGGCTGCTGTTGCTCTTCACCGTCGCCACGGTGGCCGCGCACCTGCTCGCCACCCTGATACCGCTGTACGTGGGCCGTGCCTTCGACGAGCTGACTCGTCAAGACCCGGCCCTCACAGTGGTGGTGAACGCTGCGTTGGTGATCGCCGCGCTGGGCGTCGGACGGTTCCTGGCGGACCTGCTCTCCGCCGGATCGATGGAGATCGTCGCGCAGCGGGTCAAGCGGGATGCCCGCGACCAGCTCTTCCGCAGCCTGCTGGACAAGGGTCAGGCATTCCACGACCGGCAGCGGATCGGGGACATCCTGGCCCGCACCATCAACGACGCCCGGCTCGTCGACTACCTGATTAGTCCCGGCGTCGCGACCGCCTTCAACGGAGTGATCGCGCTCGCTATCCCGATCATATTCATCGCCACGATGCGCGCGGAGCTGCTGCTGGCACCAGCGCTGCTCGTCACCGTGTTCACCTTCGCGCTTTGGCGGCACGTGCGCCGGTTGCATCCGTTGACCCGCAGGCTGCGACGCAGGTTCACCGATCTCAACGAACAGTTCTCCGAAACTCTGACCGGTATGGCCACGGTGCAGGCATCCGGCCAGGAGCGGAACGAGCTCGCAAAGTTCGACACCGCAGCCACGGCGTACCGGGACGCCTATGTCCGGCGCGGTCACGCACAGGCCGTGTACCTGCCGGCCTTGGGTTTCGGGCTGGGTATGGCGGCAGGGGCGGTGCACTCGCTGGCACTCTTCTCCGCCGGTGAGCTGGCCCTTGCCCAAGTGATCACCTACCTCGGTTGGCTGGGTCTGTTCGCGGTGCCTATCTCGATGTCGGAGCAGTCCGTCCCGGTGATCCAGGAGGGATACGTGGCCTGCGCCCGGATGCACGAGTTGACCGATGCCGACTCCGACCAGCGTGAACAAACCGGCGGCACCACCGCGATGGTGACCGGAAGCGTGACCTTCGACCGAGTGAGCTTCACCTACCAGGGCCGGGTGATCCTGCGGGACGTGTCCTTCCACCTGCCTGCCGGCCGGACACTCGCCGTGGTCGGCCCGACGGGCAGCGGAAAGACCATGCTCACGAAGCTCGTCAACCGCACCTACGACGTCACCGGCGGGCGGGTTCTCATCGACGGGCGAGACATCTCGGACTGGCAGCCGGGCGCGCTGCGGCGGCAGATCGGAAACGTGCACCAGGACGCGTTCCTGTTCTCCAAGAGCGTGTTCGACAACGTCGCCTTCGGTGTCCACCGACCAGTCAGCTCCGACGAGGTGTCCAAGGTCGCTCAACTTGCCCGCGCGGACGGATTCATCCGCCAACTGCCGCAGGGCTACGACACCGTACTCAACGAGGGCGGCAGCACCCTTTCCGGTGGCCAGCGGCAACGTCTGGTGATCAGCCGGGCTTTGATCGCCGACCCACCCATCCTCACGCTTGACGACGCGACCAGCGCGATCGACGCGCGGACCGCCCAAGAGATCACCGACGCGATCGACGCCCTGACCACCGGACGGACCACCATCCTCGTGTCGCACCGCCCTGACCAGATCCGGCGGGCCGACCTGATCCTGGTGCTCGACCGGGGAGAGGTGGCCGGCCTTGGCAGCCACGCCGAGCTGATCGATCACTGCGCGTTGTATCAGGAGATATACCGATGAGCGACCTCTTCGCCGGGTTGCATCCTGACGACTACGACCGGGTCTACCGTAACCGCGAGTTGATCGCCCGGATCGGCCACCGGCTGCGCCCGGGTACCCGGCGTATCGCGCTCGCCGTGGTCCTGACAGTGGGTGCTTCGATACTGACTTCAGCGGTTCCGGTGGCCATCGCCCGGATGATCGACCAGGTGCGTGATGGCAGCCATCTCACCTGGACGATCAGCGCGTTCGTCATCGTCGCCGCGGCGGCGGCATGGGCCATGAACTGGGGCCGGCAGCGGCTCATCGCCTGGCTGGTCGGCGACCTCGTGCTGCGATTGCAACGGGAGGTGGCAGAGGCGGCACTGGCTCGGGACGCCTCTTTCCACGACCGGCATCCAGTGGGCAAGGTGCTGAGCCGGGTGACCGGCGACACCGAGTCCTTCAGCGCGGTCATGACGCTGACGCTGAATTTCTTCAGCCAGATGGTTCTGGTAGTGGTACTCGGGTCGGTGGTGTTCGCCGTCGACCCTCGTCTCGGCCTGATCCTGCTGGTCGTGACGCCCCTCCTGGTAGGCGTCGCGTTGCTGTTCCGCCGAATCGCCCGCGTCGCCGCCCTGCGCACCCGGCAGGTCATGGCCCAGGTCAACTCGACCGTGCACGAGTCGATGGTGGGCATCCTGATAGCCAAGAGCTTCGGCCGGGAGGAGAGCCTCTACCAGGACTTCCGGCGAGTGAACCGACTGTCCTATCTGGTCTACGTCCGGCAGGGCCTGATCTACACGGTCATCCTGCCGGTGCTGACCATGATCTCTGTGCTGGGCACTGCCGCGCTACTCGTCGGCGGCGGCAGCCTTGCCATCGATGGGAGCCTCTCCGCCGGGGACTGGTACTTCGCGCTGCACGCGCTCGGGCTGTTGTGGCTGCCGCTCACCCAGGCCGCCTCGTTCTGGAGCCTGTTCCAGCAGGGGCTGGCCGCCAGCGAACGGGTCTTCGCACTCATCGACAGCGAGGACAGCGTTCGGCAGGCCGCCGCCGAGCCAGTCGCCGACCTGCGCGGCGAGATCGAGATCCGTGATCTGCGATTCGGGTACGGTTCCGGGGCGCCCGTTTTCGACCGGCTCAACCTGCGGATAGCCGCAGGCGAGACAGTGGCCGTCGTGGGACGTACCGGCGCGGGCAAGTCGACCCTCTCCAAACTGGTCCTTCGCGGGTACGAGTTTCAGCAGGGCGCGTTGCTCATCGACGGCCGCGACATCCGCCGACTGGACCTGGCCGAATACCGGCACCGGCTTGGCGTGGTGCCACAACTCCCGTTCATCTTCGCCGGCACCCTCGCCGAGAACATCGCCTACGCTCGGCCCGGCGCCGACCGGGCCGACGTGCAACGGGCGGTTGACCAACTCGGTGAAGTCTGGGCCCGCTGCATACCCTTCGCGCTGGACGATCAGATGGCCAGCCTCGGACGGGAGCTCTCCACCGGCCAGCGCCAGCTCATCGCGCTGGCCCGCATCTTCCTCAAACAACCGGCAATCCTGCTGCTCGACGAGCCGACCGCGAGCATCGATCCGCTCACCGAGGCTGGAATCCAGCAGGCGCTGACGCGGCTCATGGCCGACCGGACGGTCCTGGTGATCGCGCACCGGCTCGCCACCATCCGTCACGTGGACCGGCTACTGGTGCTCGACCACGGGCGGGTGGTCGAGGAGGGTGATTTCGACACGCTACTTGCCGCGGGTGGCCACTTCACCGACTTGTACGCCAGTTACTACGCCCATCAGCAGACCGGACGAGAGGCGGAACAACGCCAGTGGACGCGATCCTGACCAGCCTTGACCAACTGGGCAGAACTGCTGAGCGAGACGGCCTGACCTGTGTCGTCGGCGCGGTCATCCGCGATCCAGACGGGCGGGTGTACCTGCAACGCCGCGCGCCTCACGTCCGTCTCTTTCCGGGTTGCTGGGACATCGTCGGCGGCCACGTGGAACCGGGGGAGACGTTACCCGCTGCATTGGCTCGCGAGGTCACCGAGGAGACCGGCTGGCGGCTCGACCGGATCACCGATGTGGTTCACGTATTCGATTGGACCGGTGCTGACGGACAACGGCGCAGGGAAGTCGACGTCCTGGCGACCGCCGATGGCGACCTTGGCCAGCCCCGCCTGGAAGCCGGCAAATTCACCGAGGGACGCTGGTTCGACGAGAAAGGTCTGCAGGAACTGCTGACGAAGGACGAGGCCAGCGGCGATGCCGCCATGATCAAACTGGCTCTTCGGGCACTGGCTTCGCAGCAAACCCGACCCGAGGGAACGGTCCTGCCCTTGACGTCGCGATGAAGACGGGCCTGCTCGCGGTGCCGATCCGCTGGGAGCGATACCATCGGGGCGACGATCTACACCGTCCGATCGGTACACTCCCGGACAAGGTCCGGGGCCGCGCGCAGCACCCGGCGCTGATCAGAATCGGATGGAGATGCCATTGACCCGCGACGAGGCCGCACCCCCCGGAATCGACCTCACCGTCCCCAGCGTGGCGCGGGTCTACGACTACTTCCTGGGCGGTAAGGACAACTTCGAGGTCGACCGGAAGGTCGCCGAGCACGCCCTGCGGATCACTCCGGACGGGCCGGCCGCCGGCCAGGCGAACCGGGCCTTCCTGCGCCGGGTGATCCGGTTCCTCGTCGCCGAGGCCGGCATCGATCAGTTCCTCGACATCGGTTCGGGGCTGCCCACTCAGGGCAACGTGCACGAGGTCGCCGCCGAACACAACCCGAGCGCCCGGGTGGTGTACGTGGACAACGACCCGATCGTCCTGACGCACGGGCGGGCCCTGCTCGCCGCCGACGGCACGGCGACGGTGATCCAGGCCGACGTCCGGCGACCGCAGGAGATCCTCAACCATCCGGACGTCCGCCAGTTCCTCGACCTCGACCGGCCGATCGGGTTGCTGCTCTTCGCGATCCTGCACCACCTCGGCGACGACGAGGAGCCGCGAGCGGTGTCGGCCGAGTTGATCGAAGCGCTGCCGTCCGGCAGTTACGTGGCGATCTCGCACTTCCGTGATCCGGGCGAGCGGGACCCGGAGGGCTCCCGTAAGGCACGTGAGGTCGAACGGGTCTTCAACAAGTCGCTGGGCACCGGCCGCTGGCGTACCGACGAGGAGATCCTCTCCTTCGCCGACGGGCTGACGCTGCTGGAGCCGGGGCTGGTGCCACTGGCCGAGTGGCGTCCCGATCCCGGCGCGCCCGCGCCGAAACAGACCGACACCTACCACACCTTCGTCGGACTACTCGCCCGCAAGCCGTAGGCGGTGGCGACGGAGCCGCCGATCATCGCCGCCCGCGACGGCGGATGGTCGGTGGTTCCGCGCCTGTCACCGATCGGCGGCAGCAACTGCGACCTCGATTCGGTACGGCCGCTGGGCTGATGGGCATTCGACAGAGCATGCCTGCGATGGCGCATGATGCGAGAAGACGAAGCCTTGATAGGCAAGCGCCGGATTACCTATGGTTGACGGGTGCAGGTGCTCTACCGGGCGCTGGCCGACCTGACGCGGCGGCGGATCATGGACGAGCTCGCTCTCGCCGACGGTCTGAGCCTGTTCGAGATCCATAGCCGCTTGTTCGCGGAGCATGGCACCACCTCGACCCGACAGGCGATCTCCCAGCATCTGGCCGTACTGGAAGAGGCCGGCCTGGTCTGGTCCGAACGGGTCGGCCGCACCAAGGTCCATCATCTCGACACCGCACCACTGCGCTCGATCATCGAGCGGTGGCCACTGAGCGAATAGGAGAACGCACGTGAGTACCCCACCGACTCCGGACGAGAAGGACGCGCAGGGCCGCAAGACGGGCCTCTGGACCGACCCGGATCCGCACGGCGGTGTGATGGTCGGCGAGTATGTCGAGGGCGAGCGGCAGGGCACCTGGAAGCACTTCTTCGCCGACGGCAGGTTGCGTGCGGAGGGCGGCTTCGACAACGGGACCGTGCACGGGGAGTGGGTGTGGTATCGCTCGTCCGGCGGGATCATGCAGCGAGGTGGATTCGACCACGGACGCAAGCACGGCACGTGGACGAGGTGGAACGCCGCCGGTGAGCTGATCGACCGGGGTGACTACGCCAGCAACAAGAAGGTCGGCGAGTGGACGACCTTCAACCCCGACGGCACGGTGAAGCGTACGGTGACCCACGCCGCCCGCCGCTGACGGCCGGGCCCGGATCGGGCATCGTGCCGCTGCTGGAGACCCCGGTCGACAACGTCGGCGAAAGCGCGGCCTCCCGCTCCCGGCAGGCCGCGCTTTCGCCGAAGTTGCACACCCATACCGCCCGGGCCGGTGGGCCTGATCACCCCCGGGACCGGTCCAGGTACCTCTCGATCCGGTCGGCGGCCGCCGACGGGCCGCCGGCCGTCAGGATCTCGCGTCGCATCCGATCGACCCGCTCGCCCAGCGCCGGGTCGTCGTGGAGCCGTTGCACGGTGGCCCGGATCGTTGCCGGCTCGACCTGCTCCGGCGTCAGTTCGTAGCCGAGCCCCAGCTCGACGACGCGGCGCGCCGACGGTGCGGCCTCGGTCGCGAAGTGCGGCACCAGGACCAGCGGTACGCCGGCTGCCAGGGATTCCAGCACGGCGCCGGTCGTACCGTGGGTGACGCAGGCCTCCGCGTGCGGCAGGACCTCGTGGAACGGGATCCACGGGTGGGCCTCCGCGTTCGGCGGCAGTGGCTCCAGCACGGTGGGGTCGAGGAAGGTGCCGATCGCCAGCACGGTCTGCCACCGGGTACCGGCGAACGCCTCGGCGCAGGTCCGGAAGAACTCGGGATGCTCGTTGAACTGGTTGCCGAGCGACACCAGGATCACCGGAGTGTCCGGAGTGGGCGGCTGCCAGCCGGTGCGTACCGGCCGGTCGGTAAGCGTCGGTCCGACGAAGGCGAAACGGTCGTCGTCGAAGGTTTCCGAGAAGGGCTGGAAGGACTTCGGCAGGAACGTGATGTTGAGGTCCTCGATCTCGTTCCAGAATTGTCGGACCGGGCTGCGCAACCCGTAGCGGGCGAGCAGATCGACGATCACGTCGTTGACCTCCGGCACGTCCGCGGGGTGGCGCTGACCGTGGCTCTTCCACAGCTCCTCGAAGAACGAGTAGTGCTCGTTGGCGGTGAAACCGGCGCTGAGGCGGACGGCCGGACGACGCCACCGGGTAGCCAGCAACCGGCCGGCGATGAACGGGAAGACGTCGTAGACCACAAGATCCGGGATGTCGTCGGCGAGCCCGTCCTCGGCGGCGCGCAGGATGGCCTCGTTCTCCCGGACGTACACCAGGTGCAACTGGGTTTCCGCGTCCGCCTTGGTGATGACGTCGGGCACGTGGAAGGTGTCGAACTCGGACTTGTACGGCACCACGGTGGCGCCGGCCGCGGTCACCACGTCGGCGAAGAGCGGGGTGGTGACGTAGCTGATCCGGTGGCCACGCCGAACCAGCTCGCTCACCAGGCCGAGCGAGGGGTAGACGTGTCCGTGTCCCTGGACGTTGGCGAAGAGAATGTGCCGCCGTTGGTGCATCTGCTCACTCCCGCGATCCGGTGAGCTTTCAATGTATATAGCTGCGCTGTCGGGCGGGCTAGCCCTCGGGTCGCTCCCGCGCATAGACGGCAAGCTCAGAGACATGCGGCGACGACGAGCTTCCTAAGGTGTCTGTAGACGGCTTTCGCTGGGGAATGGAGGATCCGTGACACCTGCCGCGAGAACCAGATGGTCCGGCCTGATCTCCTCCCTGAACGGCCGGCACCACCGGCTAGCGCTTGCGATTTATATGGCTGTGGTGGTGGCTCACTGGGCGGAACACCTCGTGCAGGCGTACCAGATCTGGGTTCTCGGTTGGGCACGCCCGGAGGCACGCGGCGTGCTGGGGATGCCGTTCCCCTGGCTGGTCAGCTCCGAGTGGCTGCACTACGGGTACGCCATCGTGATGTTGGTCGGGCTTTTTCTGCTGCTGCCGGGCTTCACCGGCCGCGCGAAGGCGTGGTGGACGGTGGCCCTCGCCCTACAGTTCTGGCACCACATCGAGCACGCGCTGCTGCTGATCCAGGCGCACAGCAGTTTCCGGATCGCCGGCGAGGAAGGCCCGGTCAGCATCCTGCAACTGGTGGTGCCCCGGGTGGAACTGCACCTGTTCTACAACTCGGTCGTCTTCATCCCGATGCTGTTCGCGATGTACCTGCACCTGCGCCCCAACGAGACCGAGCGGGCGGCCATGCGCTGTTCGTGCGCCGGTCGCCTGGTCAACCCGCGTCAGCCGGCCGCAGTGGCCGGACGCTGATCGGGCGGGATGTCCACCACCGGTCGCATCTACGTCGGCTCCGCCATCTGCCTGGCGGCGCTGGTGGCCGTGCTGGCGCTGGTCGGCCGGGCCGGCACCGAATCGGAAGCGGGGCGGGCGGTCGAGGTGCTCTCGATGGAACCGGCCGACGGGGCGGTCCTGCCGGACCTGCCGACCACGGTACGCATCCGGGTCGCCGGTGAGCCTGACCCCGGTCGTTCGCACATCGTGGTCTACGACGCCGATCGGATCCGGTTGAACACCGGGCCGGCCGTGCCCGACGGCGACGACGGTCTGCGGCAGCAGGTCGCCGTGACCCGGCCCGGTCAACTCGCGGTGGCTTACCACGTGGTGACCGTCGACGGGCGTACCGCCTCGGGCATCGCCCGCCTCACCGTCGGCTCTCCGAACGCTGCGGCGCCCGCCGGTCCGGCGGACGCGACCGACGACGGGGCGCACGCCCACGGGGTGGACCCGATGGGCGCCGCCCTGCTGGCGCTGGACGGCCTCGTGCTGCTCGCCGTGGTGATCCTGCTCCTGCGCCGCCCCACGCGTGGCGCCGCCTGACCGTCCGCCGCCCGCCATGCGCCTGGGCAGAACCGACGCCGTCAGGCGGCGCGGGCCGGCGCGACTCGTGGCCGTCGCCCCGGTCCAGAATGGGACATTGCGCGAGTTCTGGCTGCTAAAGTCCTCGGGTGCCGCCGGATCGAGTCCGGTGTGAGGGTGCACCCGCAGGAAGGCCACGAGGGCAATGAACAGGATCTTCGACGGGCTCCAGGACACCGACCGCGAGTTGCGGGAACACCCGGACGGCATGAGCATCCTGGTGCTCCGGCGCAGCTACGACGCCTCCCCGGAAGAGGTGTGGGACGCCATCACCGATCCGCAGCGCCTGGTGCGCTGGTTCCTGCCCGTCGCCGGTGAGCTCCGGGCCGGTGGACGCTTCCAGTTGGAGGGCAACGCCAGCGGTGAGATCCGCCGGTGCGAGCGGCCCAGCCTGATCGGCCTGACCTGGGAGTCGGGCGGTGGCAGCAGCGAGGTTCAGCTACGACTCACCCCGGACGGCGAGTCCACAGTCCTGGAACTGGAGCACGCGCCGGTGCCGGCGGACATCGTGCCGAACGCCGGTCCCGGCCTCTGGGGGCTGGGCGCGGGCTGGGAGATGGGCCTGCTGGCGTTGGGTGACTATCTGGCCGGCGACCTGCCCGAGGGGCGGGCGGTCGACTGGATCGCCACCGCCGGGCCGGAGCAGGTGGCGGCGGCCACGGCGACCGCCGACCGGATCGGCGGCGCGTGGGAGAAGCTGATCACCGAACGGCCGTGACCAGGGCCGGTCCGATGCCGGAGTACGCCGCCGGGGTCGCGGCGGGAAAGCGACCGGGACGCGGACTGGCCAGCTCGACGTCGCGGGGCTCGCCCGACACCCGCTCGGATCACCAGGCGACCGGTAGGGCGTACAACCCGAAGATGTTGCCGTCCTCCTTGAGCGGAAGGTCGGCAACCTCCGTCGTGAGTCTCAGACCGGGCAGCCGCCGGAACAGGCGACTGAGCGCGACCTCCAGCTCCAACCGAGCAAGATGCTGACCCGGGCAGACGTGCCGGCCGTAGCCGAAGGCGAGGTGCGCGCGGGCGTCCCGGTCCGGGTCGAACTCGTCGGGGTGCTCGAACACCGCCGGATCACGGTTAGCTGCCTGCCCCAGCGCCACCACCCCCTCGCCCGCCCCGATGGTCACCCCGCCAATCGTGACCTCTGCGGTGGCGGTGCGGGCCGTCGCCGCCTCGACCACGGTGAAGTACCGCAGCAGTTCCTCCACGGCGGCCGGGAACCGCTCGGGCTCGGCGCGTAGCCGGGCCAGCCGTGCCGGATGATTGAGCAGGGCCAGCACACTCAACGCGATCATGTTGGACGTGGTGACGTGCCCGGCGACCAGCAGCACGAACGCCATGCTCACCACGGCCTCGTGGTCCACGTCACCGGCGCTGCGCTGCTGCTGGAGCAGCCGGCTGAGCACGTCGTCGCCGGGACGGCGTGCCTTGTCGCTGACCACCACGTCGAGAAAGTCGCGGATCTCCCGGGCACAGCGGGCGCGTTCGTCAGCCGGCGCGCTCCGGCGGAACATCAGCGTCGAACGGCGCTCGAAGAACTCGTGCTCGCCGTAGGGCACGCCGAGCACCTCACAGATCACCTGTGACGGCACCGGGTAGGCGAACGTCGACACCAGGTCGGCGCCGGGCGCGGCAGCGACCAACGCGTCGAGGTGGGTGTCGACCACCCGTTCGACAAGCGCCCGTAACTGCCGGACCCGGCGTACGGAGAACTCGTCGACGATCTGTCGCCGGACGATGGCGTGCTCGGGCGGGTCCAGCCAGTTCAAGGGTGGGCGGAAGTTCGCGAACGACGCCTGCCGCTGGCTTTCCGTGGTCGGGGCGAACTTCGGGAAACCGGGCCGACGTCGGTCCGCGCTCATCCGGGGGTCGCTGAGCACCTGCCGGACGTCGGCGTGCCGGGAGACCACCCAGGCCGTGTCACCGCCGAGCATCGGCAGCCGGACGACCGGGTGCTCGGCGCGTAGTCGCGCGTACTCGGCAGGAGGGCTGAAGGGGCAGCGCCGAGGCAGCGGAAACGCGTCGATGCCCGGATCGGTCGACCCTGACGGCACCGCAGCGCCGGGCTGGTCGCCGGTCGGCGGGCTCTGGTACCCGGTCATGTCAGCGCCCGCAGACAGAGCAGCAGGCTGCGCGCCTCTATGTTGACCTGGTAGCTGAACGCGGTCATCGCGGTGAGCTGGCGCAGGGTCACCCAGGTGTAGTCCGGTGGGGTCACGGCCGGGAACTCCGGGCCCACCTCCACCACCAGATGCCGCGTCACCGCGTGGTGGAACCGGCCACCCTCCTCGGACTGGAGGACGTCGTAATGCACCTGGACCCGGTCGGAACAGACCAGATCCAGGTAGGTGGGACGGTGCGCGCCGGTGAAGTTGTCCGGAGTGCACTGCACGGTCGGGCCAAGCTCCACGATGTCCCGGTAGCCGGGTCGTAGGTCGGCGTGGGCGAGCACGTGCAGGACGCCGCCGAGACGCCGGACGACGAAGGCGACCAGACCGGTGCCGCAGGGGGCCAGGAGCGGCTGCCGCCACTGGGCCACCTCCCGGTTGCTGGCCCGCACGGCACGCCCGACGATTCGAAAGAACCGGCCGGAGCGGTGGCGGATGTCGGCGTCGCCTCGGTGCCAGTCGCGTACCTGCCGCAGCGGCACCTGGTGAGCCACCAGGGTCCGGCCGGCCTTGTTGGCGGTCAACCAGTTGCGGACCTGGAGCAACGGCTGCCACGCCGCATCGTCGTCAGCCAGCGAGGACCGCGCGACGGCGGCGGCGATGCCCGGGGCGGCGGCGGGGTCGGCCGCGACCGCGTGGCCGGGCAGGCAGGAGAGCACGGTACGGGCGTCCATGTTGACGAGGTTCGGCCGGTGCAGCAGGTCGTGGATCTGGCCGAGGGTGAGCCACACGAAGTCCGGGTGCGGTTCGATGTCGTCGGTCACCTCGACGACGATGTTGCGGTTACGTTTGCCGCGGAACCACGAACCCTGCTCCGACTGGAGCACGTCGACCAGCACTCGTCCACGCCCGGGTTCCAGGAAGTACTCCACGTACCGGGACCGTGCGCCCCGGTGTGTCCGCAGGTAGTTGCTGGGGGTGGACTGCACGGTGGGGGAGAACTGGATGCCGTTGACGTTGCCCGGCTCCATCTTGGCCTGGAGGAGGAAGTGCAGCACACCGTCGATCTCACGGGCCAGGATGCCGAGGATGGCCCGGTCCGGCTGGTGGATGATCGGCTGCCACCACTCGTCGACCGGCCCACCGTCGGTGCGGACGTGCAGGCCCTCGACGCTGAAGAACCGGCCGCTGTCATGCACCAGGTCACCGCTGTGCGGCGCGAACGACCACCCGGTCAGCTCGGCGAACGGCACCTCGGTGATCTCGAAGGGGTTGGCCCGGGCCCGCGCGTCCAGCCACGCCTCCAGGTCATCGACCGGACGCGGGCGGTGTCGTGCCGACCGGGCCAGCCGGGCGGCGAGGTGGTCCCGGTCGGCGTGCCCCGGACGAGGTCGGGCTTCTGTGTGCGGCAGGACCATGACTACTCCAAAGGTTGACCCTGGTGGGTGGCGGCGACCCGACCGGCCGAAGGGTCACCCACCGGCCAGGGGCGGAACGATGGCCACCGTGCTGTCGGCGGGGGCGGCCACCCGGGATCGGTCGGTGGCCTCGACGAGGTCACCGTCGAGGTAGACGTTGTAGTAGGTCAGGGGCTCACCGTCGTCGTCGAGCAGCCGCCGCCGGTAGTGCGGGTAGGACTCGACGAACTCCCGGATGACGTCGCGGACGGTGCCTTCGTGACACGCGAACGTCTTCTGCCCACGGTGGGCCCAGCCCGCCGACAGCAGCACCGTGACCATTTGCTACCTCCCGTGGTGTTCGGCGCCGGACTCGGGCGCGTCGTCGGCGCAGCGGAAGCCGAGAGCGAAGTTGGACCAGCCGGTGGGGTCTCCGTAGAGCCGCTCCGCGCATCGGACCTGGTAGCGGAAATTCATCCAGGAGCCGCCCCGGATCGCCCGGAACCGGCCCATCACCAGGTGGATGGTGGGGTCGCAGCGGGTCTCGGGCGCGTACAGGTGGGCGGTGGTGGAGGTCCACTCGTACACGTTGCCCGTCATGTCGGCGCAGCCCTCGGGGCTGTCGCCGTGCGGTGAGAACGCGCCCACCGGTGTGGTCTGCGGCACCGGGCCCTGGGCGTTGTGGATCCCCGACCACCACTTCCGCCACTCATCGAGCCCGCGGAGGCTGCCGCCGGTCCACTCGGCGGTGTTGGCCCGGGTCGGGTCCCAGGTGTCGCCCCAGGGCCAGAGCCGGTACGCCCGCCCGGTCGCCGCCCGTTCCCACTCCGACTCGGTCGGTAGCCGTTTGCCCGCCCACGTCGCATATGCCTCGGCGTCCGGATACGAGATGTGCACGACCGGGTGGTCGCCGCGGTTGCGGACGCCACTGCCGTAGCCGGCCGGACGGTGCCAACACGCGCCCTCGCGGATCTCCCAGTAGTCGCTGTAGACCATGCTGCCGCCGGCCCGCTCCGCCGAGGTCACGTACCCGGTGCGGGCGACGAAGTCGGCGAACTCGGTGACAGTCACCGGGTACCGGTCGATGAGGTAGTCGCGCAGGGTCACCGGTCGCTGCGGCGTCTCGTCGGTGAACCAGTCCCGGGGGAAGGCCTGCCCCTCGGCCTCCAGCCAGTCCAACGTCCGCTCCGGGGAACCCTGGAGGAACGTGCCACCGGGAACGCGGACCATCGTGGCCCGGGCCGGTGGGGCGGTTGGCCCGGTGGTGTGCAGGTCACCCAGGCTGGTCATGGCTGCGTTCCGTCCGTCACCGGCGTCGCCTCGAGTACGCACATCACGCTCGGCGCCGGGCAGGGCGCGACGGAATCCAGCTGGAAACCCGCCGCGCGCAACAGCTCCCGGAACTCGGCCACGGTGCGTTCCCGGCCGCCGTGGCACACCATCATGTTCAGGTCGTTCATGACCACCTGAGCAACGCTCGGGCTGGTGCTGACGGTCGGTGGCATGACGGACTCCACGAGCAGGATCCGGCTGTCCGGGCGGGTCGCTCGGTGGACGGTCCGCAGCACCGCCACGCACTCGTCGTCGTCCCAGTCGTGCAGGACGCTCTTGAGCAGGTAGGCGTCCGCGCCCGACGGCACCGACCGGAAGAAGTCCCCGGACCGGACCTCACACCGGTCGGCCACGCCCCGCGCGGTGAGCGTGCGCGCGGTGTCGGCCACGCCGTCGGGGGTGTCGAAGACCGTGCCCCGCAGCCGTGGGTACGCGGTGAGCAGCCCGGCGAGCAGGTCCCCGCTGCCACCGCCCACGTCCACCACGGTTTCCAGGTCGGAGAAGTCGTACGCGGACATCAGCGTCGGCACGAACGCCCGGGAACCCTCCGCCATTGCCGCGTTGAACGCCGCCTGCCGCTGGGGGTTCGCGGCGAGGTAGGCGAAGCAGCTCTGCCCGTGCGCATGCTCCCAGGCCACCTCGCCGGTGCGGACGCCGTGTTCGAGCTGCCCCCAGGCGGCCCAGCTCTCCGGCCCGGAGAGCAGCAGCACCAGTTCCCGCATCGACCCGATGGCGTCCGACCGCAGCAGCTCGCCCTGTTCGGTGAGGACGAAGATCCCGGTCTCCGGCTCCTCCAGCACCTCCAGGAACACCAGCGCGCGCAGGAGCCGCCGCAGTGACGGCGCGTGCGTGTCGGTGGCCTCGGCCAGCGCGGCGACGTCGGCCTTACCGTCGGCGAGCAGGTCCGGTATCCGGAGTCGGGCGGCGACGTGCAGCGTCTGGGCGGTGAAGAAGCCGTAGATCAGGTGTTGCATCCGGTGCCGCAGCCCGGGCTGGGTGATGCTCGTGGTCGGTGCCATGCGGTCCTCCGGTGGGGCGCGTCCGGTGGGTCAGCGGGCGGCCGCTCCGGCCGGCTGCGGCGGGGCGGCGATCAACTCGGTCAGCTCGGCCGCGATCGCCACGACTGTCGGTTGCTGCCAGAACAGCGAGGCCGGCAGCACCTGGCGGTACGTCTTCTCCAGCCGTCGCCGCACGATGACGGTCATCACCGAGTCCAAGCCCTGCTGCACGAGGGGCAGCCGCGGGTCCAGTGACTCGGCGGGGAGCTTCATCTCCGCGGCGATCGCGGCGCGCACCTCGTCGATCAGGCGTTCGCGCAGTTCGTCCGGATCCATCCCGGCCAGCGACCCGCCGGCCGCTCCGGACTGGTCGGCCGGCCCGTCCGGCGCGTCCGGCACCACCGGGTACCGCAAGCCGGCGAACTGCGCGACGATCGTGCCGTCGGGCGCGCTGACCAGGACCGAGGCGGTGTCCTCCCGGGAGGCGTCGCGGATCACGTCGATCACCGCCACCGTCGGCGGCGCGCCGGCCATCTCGACCCACTCGGCGCCGTCTACCAGGCGCAGTCGGGGCGGGCCGGGGAAGACGACAGGTGCGATGGAAACGGCCGCGTCGACGATCGCCGCCCAGCCGCCGGCCGACTCCGGGAAGCGGACCCGTGCCCGCAGGCCGCCTTCGGCGGTGATCAGACGGTCCACCGTCCAGGGGAAGGCGGTGGCCGGCACTCCCACGGCGGTCAGGTGGGCGGCGACCAGCCCGACGTCGGCGACCACACCGCCGGCCGGCGGTGTGGCCACCGTGCCGGCAAGCGGGTCGTTCGCCGGCACGGCCCGGGCGGTGGCGTGGGTCAGCCACGGCGCCGGGTCGCCGTTGGCCGGTCGGGAGGCGAGCCGCAGCTGGCCCTCGTCGTCGACCACCTGGATCTCCTGGCGCACGTGGGTGGCGAGCGGGACCCGCATCGACAGCTCCCGCAACGCCACCGGAGCACCGTCGCGGGCAGCGGCGGCGAGGAACGTGGCGACGAGCACCGCCGCCGGCACGAGTTCCGCGCCCTGCACCTGGTGGCTGCCCGGGTACGGGCGGGTGGCGTCGGTGAGCACGGTGTGCCAGAGGCGCAGCTCGCTGCCGGCCACACTGGTCGGCGTGCCGAGCAGCGTGTGCGACCCGATGTCGTGCCCACCTGCGGTGCCCGGCGGCTCGGGCTCACGCCAGTGCTCGCGGTGCTGCCAGGCGTAGTGGGGCAGCTCGACGAGCCGGCCCTGCGGGGAGTGGCGCGTCCAGTCGAGCTCGACGCCGTGGCAGTACGCTCCGGCGACTGCCGCCACCATGGTGCGGTGGCCGGGGGCGTGCCGCCGTAAGGTCGTTCCGATGTACACGTCGGCGATGTCGGCGTGGTCGGCGGTCTCCCGCAGCGAATGGGCGACCACCGGGTGCGCGGAGATCTCCAGGAAGGCGCGATGTCCGTCGGCCAGGGCCGCCTCGACCGCATGGACCAGGCGTACCGGGCGCCGCAGGTTGGCCGCCCAGTAGTCACCGTCGCAGCTGGGCGTCGCGCGCGGGTCGTCGAGCACCGTCGAGTACATCGGTACCACGGCCGGTGAACGGTCCAGGTCGAGCACCGCGGCGCGCAACTCGTCGACGAGCGGGTCCATGTGCGGGCTGTGGAAGGCCACATCGGACTGCACCCGGCGAACGGCGATCCGATCGGCCGGCCACTGCTCGATGATCTCGTCCACGGCGGCGATGTCGCCGGAGACCACCGTGGCGGCGGGGGCGGAGGCGATGGCCGCGACCAGGTTGGCGCGGCCGGCCAGCCGTTCGGCGACGTCGGCGAAGGGCAGGGTCACCATGGCCATCGCGCCGCGCCCGGCGGCACGGCGTAGCAGGGCGGAGCGGCGGCAGATCAGTCGGGCGCCGTCGACCGGGCTCAGTACGCCGGCGGTGACGGCGGCGGCCACCTCACCGACGGAGTGGCCGATCACCGCCGCCGGTCGCACTCCGTACGCCCGCCACACGGCGGCGAGACCGAGATGCATGGCGAAGGTCAGGATCTGGATCCGGTCGACGCCGCCGAGTTCCGCGGCGCCGAGGGCGGTGCGGAGCGAGAAGCCCGCCTCCTCGGCGACCACCGGCTCGATCTCGTCGATCGCGGCGGCGAACGCCGGCTCGTGACTGAGCAGGTCGCGGCCCATTCCGGCCCAGTGCGACCCGTGCCCGGAGAACACCCACACCGGGCGTACGGAGCGGCCGCCCGGTGCGACCCCGGACACGGTGCCGGCGTCCGCCTGATCGTCGGCGAGTTGGCGCAGCGCGGCGGCCAGTCCGCTGCGGTCGGTGCCGGTGACCACGGCACGGTGGCTCAGGTGGGCGCGTCGGTGTGCCAGGGTGTGTCGGAGGTCGGCCAGGTTGGTCCGGTCGTCGGCGGCGAGCCGGTCGGCGAGTCGGCCGGCCTGCGCGCGAAGGGCGGCGGCGGAGCGGGCGGACAGTGGCACCATGGGTTGGCCTGCGTCGTCGTCCGCGGTGTCGGTGGACGGCAGCGTCGGGGCTTGTTCCAGGATCACGTGGGCGATGGTGCCGCCGTACCCGAAGCCGGAGACGGCGGCCCGGCGGGGCCCGTCGCGACGTGGCCACGGCAGCGGGCTGGTGACCAGTCGCAACCCGGTGCCGTCGCCGTCGACGGCGGGGATCGACCGGCCGCGCAGCGGGGTGCCGGGAATCCGGTCCCGATGCAGCGCGAGGATCGCCTTCATCAGTCCGGCGACGCCAGCCGCGCCTTCCAGGTGACCGATGTTCGACTTGATGGACCCGATCAGACAGGGCCGCTCCGGCGGTCGGCCGGCGCCGTAGACCGCGGCGAGCGCGCCGGCCTCGACCGGGTCGCCCAGTCGGGTGCCGGTGCCGTGTGCCTCCACGTAGTCGACGCTGTCCGGAGTGACGCCGGCGCGGGCGCAGGCGCGGCGGACGACGTGCTGCTGGGCCTCTCCGGAGGGGGCCATGATGCCGTCGGTGCGTCCGTCCTGGTTGACCGCGCTACCGATGATCACTGCCAGCACCCGGTCGCCGTCCCGGACCGCGTCGTCGAGTCGCTTGAGTACCAGCACACCGCAACCCTCGCCTCGGCCGTAGCCGTCGGCGTCGCGGTCGAAGGACTTGCTGACCCCGTCGGGCGCGAGCGTGCCCGCGGCGTTCAGCGACACGTTCTGCCCGGGCGCGAGCACCAGGTTGACGCCGCCGGCCAGGGCGACGGTGCTCTCACCGAGCAGCAGGCTCTGGCAGGCCAGGTGGACCGCGACCAGCGACGCCGAACAGGCGGTGTCGACGGCGACACTCGGTCCGCGCAGGTCCAGGGCGTACGAGATGCGGTTGGCCAGTGCGCAGGTGGCCGCGCCGATGCCGGTCCATGCCTCGACGGTGGGCAGGTCCTCCAGCAGCCGGTCGCCGTAGTCGGTGGTACTGACTCCGACGAAGACGCCGGTGTCGCTGCCGGCCAGACCGGTCGGTGGCAGGCCGGCGTGTTCCAGCGCTTCCCAGCCGACCTCCAGCAGGATCCGCTGCTGCGGGTCCATCTCGGCGGCCTCGCGTGGGGTCAGGCCGAAGAACTCGGCGTCGAATCCGGCGATGTCGTCGAGATAGCTGCCGGCGGTCACCGTCTCCCGCAGGACCGCCTCGTACTCCGGGCCTCGCTCGCGGTACGCCCGCCACCGCTGGGTGGGGATCTCCGCGTTGGTCTGTCCCCCCTTGAGCAGTAGTTCCCAGAGGGCGTCGGGGCTGTCGACGTCGCCGGGCAGCCGGCAGCCGACACCGATGACGGCCACCTGGAAGGGGCGGCCGGCTGGGTCATCCCGGGTCATCGTCGTACCTCCGTGGTCGGTGGCGGCTTCCGGGCCGGTCAGAGGCCGTCGGGGGTGTGCAGGATGCGCAGCACGGCTGCGGTGAACTCGACGCCGGGGCCCATCGCGAGCCAGAGCACGTGGTCACCGGCCGTCAGCTCACCGGTACGCAGCAGGTGGTGCAGGGCGAGCAGGTGGTCGCTGGCGCCGCAGTGGCCGATCATGCGGCCGAAGTCGAATGTGGACTTCTCCATGCCGAGGCCGAGTGGCGCCATGCAGCGCTGCTCCACCACCTCGCGGGAGTAGTTCATGAAGGAGACCCGGGTCAGGTCGGTGGTGTCGATGCCGGCTTCGGCGAGCGCCTGCTCGGCCACGGTCGTCATGGTCTCCTGTGCCTCGCCCAGCACGGCGAGCACGGGCGTCTGTTCGGTGATGTGGTAGAAGAGCCGCGCGCCGAAGTCGAGATCCTTGCCGAGGGTCGCGCCGGGCGGGAACATCGGCTCGCCGCCGCGGTGGACCTCCTCAGCCTCCGGCACGGTGATCGAGCAGACCGACAGCAGCTCGGCGAAGCCGCTCTCGGTGCTCAGCACCACCGCCGAGGCGGCGTCGCCGAGGATGAACCCGAGGTTGGTCCGCCAGCGGTCCAACAGCGGGGTCCCGTAGTTGTCGGCGGCGACCAGCATCGCGGCCGTGCGTTCCGGCTCGGCCTTGAGGTAGCTCGCGGCCAGTTCCAGCATGGTGAACATGCCGTTGCAGCCCTGCCGGATCTCGCTCGCCCGGGGCACGCCGCCGAGCAGGTAGTGCTGAAGGTACGCGTGGGCGATCCAGCCTTCGGGGCCCTGGTGCCAGGCGGCCGCGTAGAGCAGCAGGTCGATGTCGCCGCGATTCAGCTCGCTGGTCTTCAGGGCGTCCTGTGCGGCGCGGAGGGCCATCTCCGGCGCGGGCAGGTCCCCGGCGACGGCGGCGCCTCCGAGCTCGTGGGTCTCGATGTCCTCCTCGGGATACCAGCCCTGGGCGACGGCGTGTTCGACGGTCACGGTCTCAGGAAGGTAGGCCCCGATCCCACGAATGTACGTTCCGGCGGTGCGCATCGAGTTCACTCCTCGGGGCGAATGATCTTAGGATCTTTACTTTAACAATATATAGCGTCAGATGTGGGGGTCAATGCTCGTCGATTGCGCCGGGGGCAAGGCTCTCGTCCCCGCGGACCAGCCCGGAGAGCAGCGACACGAACGAGAGCTTGGGCGGCAGGCTGCGGTCGGGATCCACGATGGCCTGAGCCCGCAGGTGCAGTTCCTCCTTGCCGTGCGCGCCGTCGTAGAAGAACCGGACCAGCTCCAGCAACTGGCCGAGGAAGTCCCGGTACCGGTCCTCGTAGTCCTTCATGACGTGCCGTTCCTTGTCCGGTGCGGTGAGCGTCTCGTGGACCGCCTTCGCCACGCTGCTCGCTCCGCGCATGGCCAGGGTCACCCCGGAGGAGAGCAGCGGGTCGATGAACGCGGCGGCGTCGCCGACAAGGACCCAGCCCGGGCCGGAGAACTGCTGGCAGGTGTACGACCAGTCGCGCGCCGCGCGATAGATATCCACCCGCTTCGCGCCCGAGGTGAGCCAGGAGACCTCGGACGACTCCGCGATCTGTTTTTCCAGCAGCTGCTCCGGCGACAGCCCTGAGGCCACCAGCCGATCGCTTGTCGTGACGTAGCCGATGCTGGTCAGCTCCGGACTCAGCGGCGCGTACCAGAGCCAGCCCTGCCGGCAGCTCTCGGTCAGCAGGTCCCCCTCGTGCTCACCCGGGTAGCGCAGGGCGCCCTGCCAGTAGCTCCACACGGCCACGTTGCGCAGGTCGTCGTACCAGTCGACAAGCCCGAACCGACGACCCAACCAGCGATGCTGGCCCGCGGCGTCGACCACAATCGTCGCCCGCGCCGACACGGAGTCCGACTCGCCCTTGAACTGATAGCGCACGCCGGTGACCCGGTCGCCGTCGGTGAGCGCGTCCCGTACGGTTGCCCCCTCGATGACGTGCACACCGAGCTCCCGCGCCCGGTCCAGCAGCATCGCGTCGAACTCGGCGCGCCGGACCTGCCAGGCGTACTCGTAGCGGCCACCCCGGACCTCTCGGAAGCGGAACGACCAGGGCTCCGTCTGGTTCTCGCCCCACAGCAGACTGCCGCCGTACTTGACCTGGAACCGCAGCTCGGCCATGCGGTCGAGCAGTCCCAACGCGGTAAGCGTCGGGACGATGCCGGTGATCAGCGACTCGCCGACGTGGTAGCGGGGAAACTTCTCACGCTCCAGCAACAGGATCCGGTGCCCCTCCAGCGCGAGAAGACCGGCGGTGCACGCCCCCGCGGGACCGCCCCCGACGACTATGACGTCGTACTCGGCACCGGGTTGTCTCATGGCACCTGCTCCTCCTGCTCGCGTACGTCGGACCACCGGCGGGGCTCAGCCGGCCGGCGTGAACGCGACCGGCAGCCTCGTGAGACCGCGGAACATCGTTCGAGGCTGGTAGACCAGTTCGTTCGGGCTGACAGCCAGGCGCAGGTCCGGCAGCGCGGCCATGGCGCCGAGGGCGGTACGCAGCTGAAGCCGGGCCAGGTACGACCCGAGGCAGTAGCGCATGCCCGCTCCGAAGGACATCGACGGCACGGGTTCGCGGCGGACGTCGAACTCGTCGGGTCGGTCGTACCGCCCGGGGTCCCGGTTGGCCGCACCGGCGAGGACCACCACGACGTCGTCGCGGCGCAGCCGCCGGCCGTGCAACTCGACGTCGGCGGTCAACTGCCGGGTGTTCGACTGCACCGCCGGGTCGAAGCGCAGACATTCCTCGACCGCCTGGGGCACCAGGTCCGGCTGTCGGCGCACCGAATCCAACTGCTCCGGATGGTCGAGGAGGCTGAGCAGGCCGTTGCCGAGTTGGCTGGCCACTGTCTCGTGGCCGGTGAAGATGAAGGTGACCACGGTGCTGACGATCTCGTTGCGGCTCATCCGCCGGCTCCGGTGGGCGGCGAGCATCAGGGCCAGCAGGTCCGTACCGTCGTCGCGCCGCTCGGCCAGCGCCCGCTCCACGTAGTCGGCGAACTCGGCGATGGCCGCGTGCCCGCGCCGCATGTCCTCGGCGGTGGCACCCCGGTCCAGCGTCCGGCCCACCGCACGCGACCAGCGACCGACCGCGTCGGCGTCGCCGGCCGGCAGGCCGAGTAGCCCGAGCACCGCGCGCAGTGCCAGCGGGTAGGCCAGATCGGCCACGACGTCCATCGTGCCGACGGCCCGCGCCGGGCGCAGCAGGTCGTCGACGGTGGCCTCGATCATCGGCTCCAGGCGGCGCAACGCCGACGGCGAGAAGGCGGGGCCGACCACCCCACGCAGGCGGCCGTGGTCCGGCTCGTCTTGAAACAGGATGATGTCGCCGACGATCCGGCTGAGCAGGCCGGGCCCGACCAGGTCGGTCCAGAATCGACGGATGCCCGTCCGGGCGAACCGTTCGTCGCCGAGCACCGTGCGGACGTCGGCGAAACGCGAGACGTACCAGACCTGGTGGGCGCCGCGGTGCACCGGATCGTGGCGGAGCAGCCAGTGGTACGACGGGTACGGGTCGCGCCGGACGTCGACGGCGGTCGGATCGAACGCGGTCACGGCATCGGCCAACACGAGGTTCTCCCTCCGGTGGCTGGTCACGCCGTCCGCCGGACGGGCCGGCGGACAGCGTGAGCCGGCTCAGTTGGCGATGTGCTCCACGAGGCGTCGTACCGTCTCCGCCGGGGTGGGCAGCGCGCGCATCTCCTCGCGTACCTCCCGCGCCGCCGTGCGCATCGACTCGTCCTCGATCAGCCGCCGCAGCAGGTCGGCGTCGACCTTGTCGGCGGTGCTCACCAGGCCGATGCCACGCCGGCTGACCGCCTCCCGTGCGGTGTGCTGGAACTGGTCGCGGGGGTCGGGTGCGAGCAACTGCGGCAGGCCCGCGTCGATCGCGGTCATCACGGTGCCGCCACCGCCGTGGTGCACCACTGCGGTGCAGGTCCGCAGCAGGGTGTGCAGCGGGGTCCAGCCGACCGCGCGCATGTTCGGCGGCAGCTCGCCCAACGGGGTGATGTCGAGGTCGCCGAGCGCCAGCACGAAGTCTGCGTCCACCTCGGCGGCGGCGGCGATGATGGGCGCCACCGCGCCGATGCCGAACGCCTGGAGCTCGATGGTGCCCATCGTGATGGCCACCTCCGGGCGGGGCGGGGACGCCGGCAGCCGGTCGCCGAGGACCGCCCCGCCGCCGTACGGCACCCAGCGCATGAACCATCCCTCCGGCTCTGCCTCCAGCAGCAGGCTCGGCGGGAACGACTCGATCGTCACGCTCGGCTTGGGCAGGGTGACCTGGTGCTTCTCCATCAGGTCGGTCAGGAATGAGGCGATGGAGGCGTGCATGCCCCGGGTGCGCCAGGCGCTCTGGTTGCGCTGGATGGCGGGTACCCCGGCACGTGCGGCGGCGAGCAGCCCGACGGTCGCGCCCTGCTCGTAGACGACCAGGTCCGGCTTGAAGTCGTCGGCGAGAGCGATGGTGCGGTCCACCAGCGGCCGGTTGACGGCGGCGATCTGCACCCCCCACTCCTCCAGGTCGATGGCGGGGCGGGTGGCGACCGTCTCGGCGAACCGCGGGTTGTCCTTGGCCACCTGCTCGAAGACCTTTACCGCGCTGTAGTCCGGGGCCACGTCCACCACCTCCAGGCCGGCGGCCGCGGCCTTCTGGGTGTGTTCGGCCAGCGCGATGACCACGTCGTGGCCGGCGGTGCGGAAACTCCAGGCGAGCTGGACCAGGGGGAAGAGGTGACCGATACCGGGGGAGGAGACGAACAGGACGCGCATGTCGGTGCCCTTCGGGTCGAGGTGACGGCTGGCGTGGTTCACCAGCCGGATCTGATCGTTTCGACGACGTGGGAGCGGTCCTCCGCGGTGAGCCACCAGCCCACCGGGATGTAGACCACCCGGTCGGCCACCGAGTCCAGGCCGGACAGGTGGGCTCGTGACGACGCCATGCAGCTGTGCGCGTCGTTGCGGCGGGAGATGACACTGCTGGCGATGCCGGCCTCGTGCAGCCGGCGCATGAACGCGGCACGGTCGCGCACCTTCAGGGGATACACCCAGAACGAGGGCTCCCGGTCGTCGGCGCGTTCGGTGTGTTCGACGCCGTCGAGACCGGTCAACTCCTTGTCGTAGTAGGCGGCGTTCTCCCGGTGCCGGCGCAGCAGTTCGTCGACGTGTTCCAGGTTGGACAGGCCGATGGCACCGCCGATCTCGTTGAGGACGAAACGGTAACCCCATTCGGCCACGTCGTAGTCGCCGGTGATCCGGTCCGAGGCTCGCTCGATGCCCAGCCACCGGCGCAGCCGCAGCCGCTCGTGCAGGTCGTCGTCGGGCAGCACGACCAGTCCGCCGCTGCCGGTGGTGAGGGTCTTGATCGCCCCGGTGCTGAACACGCAGACGTTGCCGTGCGTGCCCAGCGGGGTGCCCCGGTAGGTGGCACCCCACGCCTGAGCGCAGTCCTCGATGATCAGTGGCCGGTGACCGTACCTGGCCGCGGCCTGATCCACTATGGCGGAGAGCCGGTTGAGGTCCACCGGGTATCCGAGCCAGTGCACGACCACTATGGCCCGGGTGGCCGGTGAGATCTTGGCCGCCAGATCGTCCAGGTCGACGTTGAGCGTCGCCGGGTCGACATCGACCCAGCGCACCCGCAGCCCGTTGGCGAGGGCCGGCCAGTTGGTGCCCTCGAAGGTCAGCGGGGTGCTCAGCACCTCACCCGGATCGGCCTGAGCGGCCTGCCCGGGCCCGGGGCGGGCGGCGAGGCTGAGGGCCAGGTGCAGTCCGGCGGTGCCGCAGTTGACCGACACGACGCGGGGGTTGCCGATGCGTTCGCCGACCGCCGCCTCGTACTCGGCCACGGTCGGCCCGTGCTCCAGACGCCCGCTGTGCAGCACGGCGGAGACGCGTCGGCCGACGTCCGGTGACATGGCGACCTTGGACAACGGGATCATCGCGCCCCCCTCGATAGGTGCCACATGATTCTCAAGTGATTAATGAGGGTGGTCAAGGGCGGAAGGGCGTCCAGGGGTGCTAACCGTTCTTCCTGATTGCGGACCTCATATCGTCCCACGTCGCATGCTTCATAAATCTATATCGTGTAAGGGTGGTTGCCGGATGGTGGATCCGGCCCGGCACAGGAGGTACGGGTGGCGTCGCTGCATGTCCGGCTCGGCCGGACCGGCCTGCGGGTGAGCCGGGTCGCGATCGGGACCGTCAACTTCGGCGGTCGGGTCGACGAGTCCGACGCCCACCGGCTGCTCGACCACGCGTGGAACCGCGGGGTCAACCTGGTCGACACCGCGGACATCTACGGATGGCGCGTACACCGTGGCTGGACCGAGGAGATGATCGGCCGCTGGCTGGCCAAGGACCCGTCCCGCCGCGACTCGGTGGTGCTGGCCACCAAGGTGGGCAATCCGATGAGTGACAACCCCAACGACCGGGGCCTGTCCGCCCGGCATGTCGTCGCCGCCTGCGAGGCGTCGCTGCGTCGGTTGCAGACCGACACCATCGACCTCTATCAGATGCACCAGGTCGACCGGGAGGTCGGCTGGGACGAGATCTGGCAGGCCATGGAGCAACTGGTGCGCCAGGGCAAGGTCCGCTACGTGGGATCCTCCAACTTCGCCGGCTGGGACCTGGTCAGCGCACAGGAGGCCGCCCGCCGACACCGGCTGCTCGGTCTCGCCAGCGAGCAGTGCGTCTACAACCTGGTCAGCCGGTACGTCGAGTTGGAGGTGCTACCGGCCGCCGCAGCCGAGGGCATCGGCGTGCTGGTCTGGTCGCCGCTGCACGGTGGCCTGCTCAGCGGTGTGCTGCGCAAGCGGGCGGAGGGCACGGCGGTGAAGTCCGCCCAGGGGCGGGCCGCGGAGGGGCTGGCCCGGCACCGCGCGGCGCTGGAGACGTACGAGCGCTTCTGCGCCGATCTCGGACGGGACCCGGCCGAGGTCGGCATGGCCTGGGTGCTGCACCGGCCGGGAGTGACCGCGGCCGTGGTCGGTCCCCGTACGCCGGAGCACCTCGACGGTGCCCTGCGGGCGTTGGAGCAGCCACTGGCGGCCGACGTACTGGCCCGGTTGGACGAGCTGTTCCCGCCGCCGGGGCGCGGCGGTCCGGCACCGGACGCCTGGATGTCCTGACCTGAACCCGTGCCGCACCGGTGCGGGACGCGACCACGGACGGAGTCGACCGTTGGCCCATCTGCTCTTCGTCAACGTGGCCAGCCACGGCCTGGTCCTGCCCACCCTGGCGGTGGTCACCGAGCTGGTCCGGCGTGGACACCGGGTCAGCTACGTCACCGCAGGCGGGTTCGCCGCGCCGGTCGCGGCGGCCGGCGCGACCGTGGTGCCGTACGCATCGGAGATCATCGACGCCGACGCCGCCGAGGTCTTCGGCGCCGACGACCTCGGTGTCCGACCGCACCTGATGTATCTGCGGGAGAACGTGTCGGTGCTGCGGGCCACCGCTGCCGCACTCGACGACGACGTCCCGGACCTGATCCTCTACGACGACTTCCCGTTCATCGCCGGTCAGCTGCTGGCCGCCCGCTGGGATCGGCCGGCCGGCCGGCTCAGCGCCGCCTTCGCCTCCAACGAGCACTACTCCTTCTCCCGGGACATGATCGAGTTGGCCGGCACGATCGACCCGCTGGACCTCCCGGCGTTCCGGGACACCCTGGCGGCGTTGCTCGCCGAGCACGGTCTGACCCGGTCGGTGGTCGCGTGCTGGCAGCACGTCGAGCAGTTCAACCTGGTGTTCGTGCCGAAGGCGTTCCAGATCGCCGGGGAGAGCTTCGACGAGCGGTTCGAGTTCGTGGGGCCCTGTTTCGGGCAACGACGTTTTCTCGGGCGGTGGACACCGCCCGTCGACGACCTACCGGTCGTGCTGGTGTCGCTGGGCACCACCTTCAACGACCGGCCGGAGTTCTTCCGCGACTGTGCCCGCGCGTTCGCCGATCAGCCCTGGCACGTGGTGATGACCCTCGGCGACCAGGTCGACCCGGCGCAGCTCGGCGAACTGCCGCCGAACGTGGAGGCGCACCCGTGGGTGCCGCATGTGGAGGTGCTGGAACGGGCGAGCGTCTGCGTCACGCACGGTGGCATGGGCACCCTGATGGAGGCGCTGCACTGGGGACGCCCACTGGTTGTCGTACCGCACTCCTTCGACGTGCAGCCGATGGCCCGCCGGGTCGACCAGCTCGGTCTCGGTGTGCTCCTGCCGGGGGAGAAGGCCGACGGGCAGGAACTGCTCGCCGCGGTCGAGCGGGTGGCCGGCGACCCTGCGCTGGCGCAGCGGGTGGCGGCGATGCGGGAGCAGGTGCGGCAGGCCGGCGGCGCGGTACGCGCCGCCGACGCGACCGAGGCGTATCTGTCCCGGCGCCGCTGACGCCGGCCGGATCAGCTGGCCGTGGGGACCGGAGCGGCCGCCTCCGCGACGATGTCGTCGTGCAGTTGACCGGGCAGCGCCTGCTCGGTCAACAGGGTGCGATACCGCTCGATCAGCGGCACCTCGGTCGGCCGGGCGGCCAACCACGAGCCGACCAGCCGGGCACCCTCGACGTAGGTGGTGGAGTACGCCCGCCACAACGGATCGACCAGGAAGGTGACGATCTGCTCGGCCCGGTCCCGGGGCAGCAGCAGCCACCGGTGCAGGTAGGCCACGACGTCGTCGGGCGGTACGCCCCGGTCATGCAGCAGGATCGCCGCGTCCTGGCGGGCCGGCATGAGCTGGTTGACCAGTGCGACCAGCCGTTCGACCAGCTCACCTTCGACGGTGACGCCCTGGTCGGTCAGCAGTTCGCTGGTCCACCGGCCCCAACCGGGGCCGAGCAGGGCGGTCGCACCGTGCTCGGCGGTTCCCTCGGCCATCAGGCACTGTGGCGTGTTGACCAGGGCGATCCGGTGCTCGTCCCAGCCCCGCTGCCGGACCAGGCCGGCTTCCTTGAGACAGTGCTCGGCGTGGTGACCGGGGTACGCCTCGTGCGTCGCCATCAACGGCAGCACCGCGATCGTGCGGCCCGCCGTCTCGTTCAGGGTCACTGTGGAGCGAAACCCGCCGTGGTAGCGGTTGAACGCGTTCCACGGCCGGTCGCGGACCACCTCGATCTCCACCTGCTCGGCGGTGGGCAGCCCCAGCAGCGGCCGGGCACGCTCACGCAGCGCGTCGGTGACGGCCCGTACCGCCGGACCCAGCCGATCCGGCGGCACCACGTTGCGGGCGTAGAACTGCTCCACCCGCTCCATCAGCGTGCCGCTGCCGGGCAGCAGCGCGCCGATCGCGTCATGCACCGCCGCGTACCGCTCCGGGTCGCCGAGCCCGATCTCGACGCCGAAATAGGTTCGTACCTCGTCGAGGAAGCCGATCGGCTCACCGGCGGCCCGCCGGGCGGCGCAGTGCACGGCCCGCACCTGGGCGGTGAGGAACCGCCGGCGGTCGGTGTGCAGGTCCGCGTCGGACAGCCGAGCCAGCAGCTCACCGGCCTGCCCGGCCAACGTCGCCGGGTCGGGGACCGGCTCGGCGGCGACCCGGGCGGCCAGCGCCGGATCGCCGAACCAACAGTCGACGTAGCCGTCGACCAACCGACCCATCCGCAGCCCGAGCGTGAGGTAGTCGGCGACGACCTCCTCGGCGGTGCTCACCGCTCGTTCCTCAGGCGGACGTCGCCGAGGTCGGCCAGGCCACCGAGCGAGGGCAGGGCATCGGCGCCGTGCACCCGTGGCCCGCGCGGCGCCGCGCCGGTGGGGCGTCGGAACAGCAGGGGTACGACCGCAGCGTCGGCCAGCAGCCGTCGCTGCACCCGCTGCCAGCACGCCACGGCCTCCCGGGGATCGGCGGCGTCGACCGCCTCCTCGACCATCCGGTCGATCTCCTCGTCGCGGTGGCCGCTGGGCCGTGCGCCATCCACCAGCGGCTGGAGGAACACCCGCGCGTTGCCGTACCCCCACGGTGCCGTCCACGACGTGGTGCTGACGTCCCAGCTTTGCGCCGGTGCGTCTGCGGCGCCGGTGAGCAGCGCCCGGTGCGTCGCCTCGTCCAATGCCACCAGCCGTACCTCGATGCCGGCCGTGGCCAGGTCGGCGGCCCAGGCGCGGGCCAGGGCCACCTCCTCGGTCCGGTCGGGGCACACCGCGGTCAGGACGAGTCCGTCCGGATGGCCGGCGGCGGTGAGCCGCTCGCGGGGGGTGCCGTGCGCCGGTGGGTCGGCCGGTGGGTCCGGCGGCAGGTGTCCGTCGTTGCCCGGCGGCACCACGGTGTACGCCTCGCGAATCGCCGACCACGGGTCGTCGGCGCGGGCGATCCGGGCCAGCGCGGACCGGTCGATCGCGTCGGCGATGACCCGCCGCACGGCTGCCGTGGCCACCGCCGGGTTGGCCGGGTCGCGCAGGTTGAACACCAGGAACGGGTCAGCCCGATACCCGCTCACCTCGCCGACGGGCACCCCCCACGGCAGGTCGGCCACGTCGGCGGCGAGCTGGTCGGCCAGCCGGCGCGGACCGTCGTCGGAGACCCGGAACTCCACCGCGTCGAAACGCTGGCGCCGCACCGGGTCGCTCTCCGGACGCCAGGTGGGGTTCGGTTCCAACCGGATGGTCTCCCCGGGCTGCCATGCGGCGACCCGGTACGGCCCGCTGGCGACGAGATGCGCGTGCAGTTCGGGGCTGCCCGGCAGGTACGCGTCGTACTCGGCGGGGGCCGGGGAGGCGCAGGACAGGGCGAGCATGTCGGGAAAGTCCAACGCCGGGCGGACAAGTTCGATGACGACCGTCTCGTCGTCGAGGGCGAACACGCCGGGCAGATCGTGCGCGTTGGCGAAGCCGGCCAGCAGTGCCGCGGAGACCGGCTGACCGGCGACGGCGGCGGCGTACTCCGCGCAGTACCGGTCCATGCCTCGTATCGTGCTGCGGAAATAGGGCAGCGCGGGATGGCGGGTCACGGGGTTGGCGAGCCGCTTGAAGCCGCGTACGACGTCGTGAGCGGTGATCCGCCTCGGCTGCGGGGTGTCCCACCACACGTCCGGGCGCAGGTGTGCCACATACGAGCGGTGACTGGCGCCGAGCCCGGCGTTGTAGGTGGACGGCACGTCGACGGCCAGGTCACCGACCGGGCCGAGGGCCCGCCAGTCGGTCGGGTCAGCCGCCCCGCGGTAGCTGACCAGTTGCCGCGTGGTCAGCCGCAGCAGTTGGCGCTCGGCCGGGGACCAGGCGGCGGCCGGGTCGGCCTGGTGGACGGCGGTGGTACCGAGCAACCGCAGGATGTTCCGGTGCCGGGTGCCGGGTGTGCTGATCGTGGTGCTGCGTGCCTGGGTCACCTCAGGACATCTCCTCGGCAAGGCGGACCATCGTCCGGACGCTGTGGTCGATCTCCTCACGCGTGTTGAACAGATGCGTGGTGATGCGTGCCGCGTAGTGCTGGTGCGGCGATCCGGGGACGTCGAACTCGGTCCAACGGGTCCAGATCCGGTGCTCGGTCTCAAGTCGTTTGACGAAGGTGATGAACTTCTTGATGTTCCAGGCGTCCTCGGGGCGGCGGAACGGGTTGAACGCGATCAGCGGTGAGCGCAGCCGGGGATCGACGCCGGGGGAGTACATGGCCTCCTCGCCGAAAGCCTCGATCAGTCGGCCGCGCGCGTACTCGGCGAGCTCCATGACGTACCGCTCGATGCGGTGCCGCCCGATGTCGTCCCACAGTTCGAAGGCGCGGGTCAGCGCGGCGCCGCGCGCCAGGTTGGCGCTGCCGGCGCTTTGCAGGTAGTCGCCCATGTTGTAGCTGGCGACCTCGTTTGTGGTACGCGGCGGCGGGCTGCCCATCATCGGGTACCAGGTCGAGATGAGCGGCCAGAAGGTGGGCAACGGCAGCGGGTTGGACTCGGGGACGACCTTGTTGCGGACGTAGATCAGGCCGGTGCCGAGCGGTCCGCACTGGAACTTCGAGCCGGAGCAGGTGATGAAGTCGGCGCCGTAGTCGCGCAGGTTCACGTCGAGCATGCCGGGGATCAGGGCGCCGTCGATGACTGTGGTCAGGCCGTACCGGTGTGCCAGCTCGCACAGCTGCCGGACGGGAAACATGGTGCCGGTGAAGAGGGTGATCGCCGCGAACGACAGCACCCTGGTACGCGGTGTGATCGCCGACTCGACCAGGTCGACGATCTCCTCGGCCCGTACGTCGTGGCCCGACGGCGGGGTGACGGTGCGCATCACGATGCCGTGCCGGTTGCGCAGCAGGTTGAAGTTGGACAACACCGAGTAGCACTCGTGGGTGGTGGTCACCACCTCGTCACCCGCGCGCAGGTCCAGCCCGTGGATGACCCGGGCGACGCCCTCGGTCGCGTTGTGGCAGATGACGATCTCGTCCTCGTCCACCCCGAACGTCTTGCCGATGAAGGCCCGGTACTCGGTGAACATGGCCGGCCGGTAGACGTCCAGAAGTCCACCCGTCCACTGCCGGGTGACCCGGTCGACGGTGTCGAGGACCTCGTACGGCATGGCCCCGACGGTTCCGGTGTTGAGATGCACTGTCGTCGGGTCCAGGGCGAACAGTTCCCGGATGCGGCTCCACGACGCGGTGCGCAACGGGCTCGGTGGCACCGACGCCGGGACGGTGGCCGAGCCGGGGGACTCCACGGTATGGCTCACGGTGATCCCTTCGTAGCCGACGGCGGGTCCGGAGGCCGCAGAGGCGGTCCGGGCCGACGCTCAGAACAATCACTTTCTCAAGTGAAAAGCGGCGAGGCTATCGCGCAAGTTGCGGTGAAGAGAGGCTAGCGCTGCCATCCACTTCATTCCGGTATAGCATCCGAGCAAGCGTGTGCGGCAGTAGCGATCGGGCCCGGAGGAAACATGGACAGGTTGCAGTCGGCGCTGGCCCTCTACCAGGAGGCGATGGGCTACACCTACGCGGCGGCGCTGCGGGCGGCAGCGACGGTGAACGTCGCCGACCATCTGGCCGACGGGCCGCGCACCGCCACCGAGTTGGCCGCCGCCACCGGCACCGACGTCGACGGATTGCGCCGGGTGCTGCGACTGCTCGCCGCGCGGGACGTGGTGCACGAGCACGACGGCCGGTTCGCCCTCACCGACAAGGGCGCCGCGCTGCGGTCGGACTCCCCGGTGCCGGCGCGGGCCGGCATCCTCATGTTCACCGACACGATGTTCTGGACGATGAGCCACCGGGTGACCGACGCGATGGGGGCGCGCCGACCCGGGTTCGACGAGATCTTCGGGCGCTCGCTCAACGACTACTTCGACAACGACGCCGAGGTCGAAGCGCTCTACTACGAGGGCATGGAGACGGTCAGCGCCGCCGAGCACCTGATTCTCGCCCGCACCGGCCTCTTTCCCGACACCGGCACGGTCGCCGACGTCGGCGGCGGGCGAGGCGGCTTCCTGCTCACCGTGCTGCGCGAACACCCCGGCCTCCAAGGCATCCTGCTGGACCGCGCCGAGGTGGTCGCCCGCCATCGGCTCGACGAGCCGGACGTCGCCGGGCGCTGGAAGGTCGTGGCCGGCGACTTCCTCGACGAGGCGCCTCACGCCGACGTGCACGTGCTCAAGCGGATCCTGCACAACTGGGATGACGAGCGGAGCGTACGGATCCTGACCAACTGCCGTCGCGCGATGCCGGCGCACGGCCGGGTACTGGTGGTCGACGCGGTCGTTCCGGAGGGCAACGACCCGCACCAGAGCAAGGAGATGGACTTCATGATGCTGGCCGCACGCACCGGACAGGAGCGTACGGCCGCCGAACTCGAACCGTTGTTCATCGCCGCCGGCCTCCGACTGGAGCAGGTGGTGGCCACCCGGTCGGTGATGTCCGTAGCGGTCGGCGTGCCGGCCTGAGCAGGGAGGTCGTCGACCGTGCCGGATCCCCACCCACGTCCCCGCCCCGGCGGCACGTTGCGCTTCTACGGCCCCGGCGGACTTGACCACCTCGACCCCGCCGCCGCCTACTACGCCTTCTCCCACCAGGTGATCCGGCTGTTCGCCCGGCAGCTGTTCAGCTATCCGACCACGGAGGATGCCCGGGCACTGGTGCCGGTGCCGGATGTCGCCGCCGAACTGCCCACTTTCGCCAACGGAGGACGCAGCGCTGACGGTCGGAGCTACACGCTGCGGTTGCGGGACGGGGTGTACTGGGACACCAGCCCGCAGCGGGCGGTCACCGCCGCCGACTTCGTCCGTGGCTTCAAGCGGATGGCGAATCCGGTGGCGGGCGCGGGGGCCCTCGCCTACTACACCAGCACCATCGCCGGGATGGGGCAGTTCGTCGCGGGCTACCGGGCTCGCTTCGCCGGCCGCACTCCCACCGCTGCGGAGCTTGCCGACTACCAGAATAGCCACGACATCGCCGGCCTGCGGGCGGTCGACGACCGGACGTTGGTCATCGACCTGGTCAGACCGGCAAACGATCTGCTCAACCTGCTGGCGATGCCGTTCGCCTCGGCAGCCCCGCACGAGTACGACCAGCTCGTCCCGGACAGCCCGGAGTTCATCCGCCAGGTCCGCTCCAACGGTCCGTACCGGATCACCTCCTACGTTCCGGGCAGCCACCTCACCATGGCGCACAACCCGGCCTGGCGGCCCGACGCCGACCCGATCCGTCGCCGGTACGTGGACCGGATCGACGTCCGGATGGCCCGGGTGAGCGACGAGCGGGTCCGCGACGAGATCACCAGCGGACGGGCGGACCTGTCCTGGGGCGCCGCCGTGGGGCGGCCACGCCGACGCACCGAAGCGGACCGCAACCTCGGCTGGGCGCTCAACCCCTACCTGGTGTTCAACCTGCACAGTCCGCGTGCGGCGGGCGCGTTGCGGCGGCGGGAGGTCCGGCTGGCCATCGCGTACGCGATCGACAAGGCGCGGCTGGTCCGGTTCTTCGACGACATGGGAATCGGCACGGTGACCCGTCCCGCGCACGGCGTCATCCCGCCTGGCAACGTCGGCCACCGTGACTACGACCCGTACCCGACCCCGGGGGACGAAGGTGACCGTGCGCGGTGTCGCCAACTGCTGGCCGAGTCGGGTTATCCGGACGGGCTCACCCTGACGATGATCTACCGGATCGACGCGGTGCACGGTCAGGTGGCGAAGGCGATCGCCGAGGACCTGGCCGCGGGTGGGATCGACTGTCGACTGGTGGAGATCGACCAGACCGACGAGTACTACCGCATCCTCCAGGATCCGAAACGGGCGGCAGCGGGGGAGTGGGACATCACCCCGGCTGCCTTCATGCCCGACTGGTTCGGCAACAACGGCCGGTCCTACGTACAGCCGATGTTCCAGAGCAACACAGCCGTCGGCACGGCGAACTACGGCGGCTACCACAATCCGTTGGTCGACGACCTGATCGACCGCGCGCTCTCCGCGCCTACCGAGGATTCGGCGGCGGCGCTGTGGCACCAGGTCGACCGGCAGGTCCTCACCGACGTGGCGATCGTGCCGATCCTGGTCTGCGAACCGACCATCGAGCACCTGACCAGCGCGCGGGTACGCGACGCGATTCCCCTCCCGCACGTCGACCGCTGGTACGACGCGGCCAACCTGTGGCTTGACCCGCCGGATTGATCCGGCGTTATTGTCGTCGCGACTAATAGCAGGCTTGAATGATATAAGTAGCTTCTGTAGCTTGGTCCGGGCAAGATCTCGTGATTCGGCTGCCCGAGTTCGCTGTGACGCGACGGGAGAGAGCATGACAGGCAATCCAGCGCTGGCCATTGAGACCCATGAGCTGGTGAAGGTCTACGGAGAGACGCGTGCCCTGGACGGGCTGGACCTCACCGTGCGCACCGGGACGATCCACGGTGTACTGGGGCCCAACGGCGCCGGCAAGACGACCGCCATGAAGATTCTGGCGACCCTGCTGCGGCCCACCTCCGGCAATGCCCAGGTGCTCGGTCACGACGTGGTGCGCGAGGCGGCGGCGGTACGCCGCCGGATCGGCCTGACCGGGCAGACCATGGCGCTCGACGAGGACATGACCGGCCTGCAGAACCTGATCCTCGCCGGCCGCCTCCAGGGCCTGCGGCACCGCCCGGCCACCGCCCGCGCCGAGCAGCTGCTGGAGGCGTTCGAGCTCACCGAGGTCGGTAATCGGCTGGTGAAGACCTACTCCGGTGGTCAGAAACGGCGCATCGACGTGGCCGCCAGCATGGTGGTGACGCACGAGTTGCTCTTTCTCGACGAGCCGACCACCGGCCTCGACCCGCGCAGCCGCAGCGAGGTCTGGCAGATGATCCGGGTGCTCGTCCAGGACGGCGGCACCGTCCTGCTCACCACCCAGTATCTCGACGAGGCCGACCAGATGGCCGACGACCTGACCCTGATCGACCACGGGCAGGTGGTGGCCCGCGGGACGCCAGCCGAGCTGAAGACCAGCCGCGCCGACGGCGTGCTGGAGGTGCTGCTGACCGATCCGTCCCGCCGCGCCGAGGCGGGCACGCTGCTCGCCCGCGCGATCGGCGCGGGCGTGGACGCCGAGTCCGACCCGTCCCGGCTGCTGGTGAAGATTCCCGACGCCGACCAGGCCGCGCGCGCCCTCGGCGAGTTGGCCCGCGCGGGAATCAGCGTCGAGGACTTCACCCTGGGGCAGCCGTCGCTGGACACGGTGTTCCTCGCGCTCACCGGCCACTCCACGCTGGACGACACCCGAGAAGAGGAAGCGGAGGTTCGGGCATGACATCATCCAGCACCCAGGCTCGGCCGGCGGCCGAGTTCCCCGGTCGGTCGGTGCCCGGCATGCAACGGCCGCCCGCTCCGGGCGCCCTCTTCGCCTGCCGTACGTTCGCCTGGCGGACGTTGATCAAGCTGAAGTACGTGCAGGACCACCTCGGTACCGCCGTGGTGTTCCCGGTGATCCTCACCCTGGTCTTCACGTATCTGCTCGGTGGCGCGATCGCCGGTACGCCTGGGGACTATCTGCAGTTCTTCCTGCCCGGTGTGATCGTTCTGTCGCTTGTGGCGTCGAGCATGATGAGTGCCCTGACGCTCAACCGCGACATCGCGACCGGGATGTTCGATCGGGTCCGCTCCACGCCCATCTGGCAGCCGGCGGTCCTGGTCGGCACGATGGGCGGCGACGTCCTGCGGTACGCGCTGACCTCGGTGGTGCCGCTGGCGTTGGGTCTGCTGCTGGGCTTCCGCCCGGACGGCGGCTTCGCCGGTGTGGTGCTCGCGCTGCTCTACCTGCAGCTGTTCACCTTCAGCGTGAGCTGGTTGTGGATGTTCTTCGCGGTGTTGATTCCGCAGCCCACGGCCGCGGCCGGTGTGGTCAACCTGCTTCAGTTCATCCTGCTGTTCGGCAGCAACATCCTGGCCCCCTCCCAGACCATGCCGGGCTGGCTCGAGGCGGTGGTGAAGCTGAACCCGGTCACCCATGCCGCGACCACCACGCGTGGCCTGATGCACGGTGATCTGTCTGGCGGTGACCTCACGGCGGGTCTGCTCGCCTGCGCGGCGCTCATTGTGGTGTTCGCGACGCCGACCGCCCTGCTCTACAACCGCAAGCAGCGCTGACCCCAGACGAAGCCGGCCCCGGTTCCCACGAGGGAACCGGGGCCGGCTTCGTCTGGCGGTCAGGATTCGGCATTGACCAGGGCGGCCCAGGTCTGGCCGCGTTCCTGGGCGATCCGCATCATCTCGGGACTCGGCTCGAACTCCTCGGCGGCGTCCTCCGGTACGGGGGCGCCGGGCAGGTCGCCGCGCAGGAACATGCTCAGGAAGTCGAGGGCCATCTCCCAGCCCACGGCCACCTCGATGAGCATCAGGTCGGAGACCGTGGCGTGCTCCAGTTCGAGCAGCGTGCCGGAGCCGTCTTCGCTCAGCCGCAGCTCCACCTCGCTGTCGGGCTTGTCGCCGTAGATCCAGCTGAGGGTGAGCAGCCGCGGCGGCTCGCAACGCAGGATGTCACCGTGCGCGTTGCCCGGCAGGTCGAAGGTGCCGCCCTGGCGTAGCTCCCCCTTCGGCTCGATGAACCAGCGGTTGATCCGGTTCGGGTCGGTGCAGGCGCTCCAGACCTCCTCGACCGGCGCGTCGTATCGCTGCCGGATGATGACGCTGCGGGCGTCGCCGGCGGGGATCGAACGCCGGCCGATGAGTCGCTCGGTCGGCTGGCCGGAGGCCACCGGGTTGTTGAGTTCGCTCACTTCGCCGTCACCTCCTTGATCCTCTTTTCGAAGGAGGCGAGGATCGTGGGCCAGCCCTTGTCCATGCCGTTGCGCACCCGCTTGGCGTGCTTGGTGCCCATCCGGTCGAAGTGCGTGTGCTCGACCTCGACCCGGGTCTTCTTCTGACCGTCGGGCACGAACGTCACCGTGAACTCACTGGCGTTGTCCGGGTCGATGCGGCCGAAACCGTTGAGTCGCCAGCCGACGGCCAGGGTGTCCGGTGCGTCCACCGTGCGGATCAGGCCGAAGGTGTGTTCCTCGCCCTGCTCGTCGATCTCGTAGAGGCGGCCGCCCTTCTTGGGGTCGACGCCCAGGGGCGCGCCGACCTTTGTGGTGCGGAAGTTCTCCGGCCACCACTGCGGGAAGTCCTCCAGGAACACCTTGAAGGCGGTCTTGCGGTCGGCCGCGACCGTGACACTGTGCCGGACGAACGGATCGTAGTTCGGCGGTTTCGGCTTCCGGGCGGTGGTGCTCTTGGTCGCCGTGCGGGTGGCGGACGCGGTCTTCTCCTGTGGCATGTCTCCGTCCTCACTGTCGCTGTGCGGGAGGTGGACGGCCCGCGGCTCGCCCACCTCTCCATAAGTCGACGCAAACGTAAGTCAGAGTTTATACGTACCCCGCCCGGCTTGCTTGATGCGCGGTGGACACGCGGGGTTCAGGAGCCCCACCGCAGGTAGGCGGGGGCCGGTCGGCCGGGGATCAGGCGCAGCGTGGCGTGGTCCAGGCCAAGGGTCTCCCGCATCGCGATGTTCTCCCCCGGCCACTTGGGGTTGTCCAACTCGTCGAAGGCGACGATGCTGCCCTTGGTGAGGTGTGGACGGATGGCCTCGAGCACCGCCTTGGACGGTTCGTAGAGGTCGAGGTCGAAGTAGGCCAGCGCGATGACCGTCTGCGGGTTCTCCGCCAGGTAGCGCGGCACCGTCTCGCGTACGTCCCCCTCCACGAGGACGCTGCGCTGGGTCACGTGGCCGAAGAACTCGCTGCACTCGTGGGCGTCGAGGACCTCCCGCAGGTACGCCGGGTAGCCCCCGGGGGTCGCGAACCGGCCTTCGTACGCGGTCGGACCGACCTTGTCGACCTCGTTGACGTCCGGAAATCCGGTGAAGGTGTCGAAGCCGACGATGCGGCGCAGCGGGTTGTAGGGCTCGTAGAGGCCGCGCAGCGCGGTGAAGGTGGCGAGGTGGCGGCCGTACCGGACACCGAACTCCATGATCACGCCGGGTACGTCCAGGACCTCGCGGTAGAGGTGGTCCATGGAGAGCAGGTCGGTCAGCTGGTGCCGGCGTAGGAAGAGGGGAAGGTTGTTGACCAGTTCCTCGGTCGGGATGGGGGAGTTGGTCAAGAGCTTCGTCAGGCGCTGAGTCGTGTCCGTCTCCTCGGCCGAGTCGTGCACGAAGGCACGCAGGTCCTGACCGTCACCGCTGCCCATAGAGGCCTCCCAGACGTAGATCACTTTATATTTTCAAGCGTAGAGCAGGAGCGTCGGATGGCACAACACGGCAAGGTTGCTTGCCGTACGAGTTGCGCAAGCCGGGACACTGTAGATCCGTAAGGCCTGTGCTAGATATGAATAAAGTGGATTGTTCTCCCTTCGAAAGGCGAGTGATCGACGTGCGTGTGCTGTTCGCCAGTCTCGGAACACACGGCCACACCTACCCGCTACTGCCGTTGGCCGCCGCCGCTCGGGATGCCGGCCACGAGATCACCTTCGCCACCGGTGAGGGCTTCGCCGAGGTGTTGCGTGGGCAGGGCTTCGACCCGGTCGCCACCGGGATGCCGGTCTTCGACGGCTTCCTGGCGGCGCTACGGATCCGCTTCGACACCGACAGCCCCGACGGGCTGACGCCCGAGCAGCTCAGCGAGCTTCCCCAGATCGTGTTCGGGCAGGTGATGCCACAGCGCATCTTCGACCAACTCCAGCCGGTGCTCGACCGGGTGCGACCGGACCTCGTCGTGCAGGAGATCAGCAACTACGGCGCAGGACTGGCCGCCACCAAGGCCGGCATCCCGACCATCTGCCACGGGGTCGGCCGAGACACCCCGGACGAGCTGACCCGTTCCATTGAGGACGAGGTGGCCCGGCTCGCCGCTCAGCTCGGCATCGATCTGCCGCCCGGGCGCATCGACGCCTTCGGCAACCCGTTCCTCGACATCTATCCGCCGTCGTTGCAGGAGCCCGCGTTCCGGGCCCGCCCCGAGCGCCATGAGCTGCGCCCGGTGCCGTTCACCGAGCGACCGGACGTGCCGGACTGGGTACTCGCGCGGACCGGGTCCCGGCCCCTGGTGTACCTGACCCTGGGCACCTCCAGTGGCGGCACCGTCGAGGTGCTGCGGGCCGCGATCGACGGCCTGGCCGCCCTGGACGTCGATGTCCTCGTCGCGGGCGGCCCTTCGCTCGATCTCAACCAACTCGGCGAGGTGCCGACCAACGTGCGGCTGGAGTCGTGGGTCTCGCAGGCGGCGCTGCTTCCCCACGTCGACCTCGTGGTCCATCACGGTGGCAGCGGGACCACCATCGGCGCGTTCGACGCCGGTGTGCCGCAGCTCTCCTTCCCGTGGGCTGGTGACTCGTTCGCGAACGCCCAAGCCGTGGCCCTGGCCAAGGCCGGTGAGCACCTGCCGCCCGGCGGTGTCAACGCCGAGGCGGTGGCGGACGCCGCGAAGCGGCTGATCGCGGACGAGAGCTACCGGACGGCGGCGAAGGCGGTCGCCGCCGAGATCGCCGCGATGCCGGCCCCCGACGAGGTCGCCCGCCGGCTGCCCGACTTCGCCGCGGGGCGGGCCGCCTGATCGCGTCCGAGCGATGGGCCCGAATCGGGCTGTCGGATCCGGTCGAGCCGAGACGGGGCCCAGGCGGCGATTCGGCAAGGCGTTGGTTCGTCCGGATGCCGGTGTGGTATCCGGACGAACCACCAGCGCCGCCGGGTGCCTTCTGGGTCCGTCGCAGGCCGGCGAAGATCCGGAAGACGCGCCCTAGCCGTCCGTGCCGCCGGACTGACGGCGGGTCTGGTGGTCGGCCGGCGACTCGCCGCTGCCGGACCGGCGGCGGGACCGACCCCGCGCGATCTCTGTGCTCAGCGCGTCGAGGCGCTGGCTCCAGAAGCTGCGATAGCGCTCCAGCCAGTGGTCCAGCTCCTGAAGCGGTGCCGGATCGACGGCGTACAGGCGGCGGGTGCCCTGCGGACGCACCGTGGTGAAGCCGTTCTCCCGCAACACCCGAAGGTGCTGGGAGACACCGGGCTGGGAGATCCCGAACTCGCGTTGCACGATCGCGCCGACCTCGCCAGCCGACATCTCGCCGTCGGCCAGCAGCTCGATGATGCGGCGGCGGACGGGGTCGCCCAGGACGTCGAACGCGTGCACGGCACGACAATATCAGACCGTGGTTATAAAGGCGGCAGGTCGGCGATCGTCCCGGCACCGCCGATCCAGCTCGCCACCTGGTCGACGACCGGTGGTGCCGGGAGGGGTAGGAATGTTCGGGCCACAGCACGCCGCGGTGTACGAGGCGACCTACCGTAGCCGGGGCAAGAGTTGGCAGGCAGAGGCCACCGACGTGGCCGACCGGATACTGGCCGTCCGTCCGGCTGCGACCCGGTTGCTCGACGTCGGCTGCGGCACCGGAGCCCACCTGGAATCGTTCGCCGGCCGGTTCGCCCATGTCGAGGGCGTGGAATTCGCGCCGGCCATGCTGGACGTGGCCCGCCGCCGGCTGCCCGGGGTGACGCTGCACGCCGGTGACATGCGCGATTTCCGGCTGGGTGCCACCTTCGACGCGGTGACCTGCCTCTTCACCGCGATCAACTTCCTCGGCACGGTGGCGGAGATGCGGGCCGCCATCGCCACGATGGCCAGGCATCTCGCGCCCGGCGGCGTGCTGGTGGTGGAGCCCTGGTGGTTTCCGGAGCGGTTCATCGACGGTCACCTCGGCGGCGACCTGGTCCGGGAGCCGGACCGGGTGGTGGCTCGGATCTCACGCTCGACCCAGCAGGGGCGGCTCACCCGGATGGAGGAGCGTTGGCTGGTGGGTGACGCCCACGGCATACGCGAGTTCACCCAGGTCGGCCTGCTGGCGATGTTCACTCGTGACGAGTATTTGGACGCGTTCGCCGCCGCCGGGTGCGAAGGGTCATATGTGACCGGCTGGTTAACCGGACGAGGACTTTTCGTGGCCACCCGTACCGGCGAGCCGCCGTCGAACTGAATAGATCTGACGCGGGCCAACCTCGACGGACCAATCCTACGATGTGGGAGCCGGGAAGGTTGTGGTGGTCCGGCGGATGAGTAACCCGGGAAACGGATAGACCGGACCGTCTCCTCGGCGTCGCAACCTCGCTCTACGGATCGACGATCCGTCCAATAGTACGGTGCGTCAGCGCCCGTGCGCGTGTCATCGTCGCATTCACCGCAACCAATCAGCGGGACGACGGACGTTTGTCTGCCAGACGGACTGATCCTATTTCGTCGGCAGATACGACGAAAGATTCAGCCCGAGTGCCGGCACCCGCCGATGGCACCGGTGGACGCGCGGCATCCGACGGCTCAGGGCGTGGCCCGGCCCATCCGAGGAGCGACGTGACACACACCGACGCACGACCACACCGGCTGCCGGCACTCACCGGTTATCGCTTCTTCCTCGCGCTCACCGTGGCGGCGGTGCACCTGCTCTCCACGTCGCAGCTCTTCGCCAACGAGGCGCTGCAACTCGGGATGGGCCTGACCACGCCGTTGGCCTCGGCCGCCCTGGCCACCTTCTTCACTCTCAGCGGTTTCGTGCTGACCTGGTCGGCGCCAGCGATGGACCGGGCCGTCCGGTTCTGGCGTCGCCGGTTCTGGAAGATCGTGCCGCTACACGTGCTCGCCTGGGGTGTCGCGGTGGCGTTCGTCCTGCTCGCCAGCGCGCCGTCGCCGGTCAGCGGATTCTCCACCGACCTACGGGCCGGCCCGGCGGTGGCGAGCCTGCTGCTGGTGCAGGGTTGGGTGCCGTCCTGGGACTACCTGTCCTACCTGAACGCCCCGGCCTGGTCGATCTCGACCGAGGCCTTCTTCTACCTGTTGTTCCCGTTGCTGCTGCCGTTGGTGCTGCGTATCCCGGCCGAGCGGCTGTGGCGCTGGTGCTTCGCGATCATCGGGGGCATCCTGCTGATCTCGGCACTGAGCCCGCTGCTACCCGGCGTTGCCCAACTGGACTGGTTGCCGTTCAACCTCACCGAGTACTGGTTCGTCTACACCTTCCCTCCGGTCCGGCTGCTGAATTTCCTGCTCGGCATGGTGCTGGCGCGCATCGTGCAGACCGGTCGCTGGCGGCGGGTCGCCCGGTGGAAGCTGGTGGTCTCGACGATCCTGGCGTTCCTGCTGACCCCGATGCTGCCGTTCACCTTCATCTTCAGCGCGGCGCTGTTCCTGCCCCTGTTCGCGTTGGTGGCGAACCTCGCCCACGCGGACCTGGAAGGTCGCGGTCGGGTGCTGCGATCCCGGCCGTTGGTCGCCCTGGGCAACGCGTCGTACGCGCTGTACATCATCCATTTTCCGATCATGCTGATCATGCGGCACCTGGTCGGTGCGGACCAGCGGTTCGGCGCCGGGGTGGGTTTCCTGGTCGCCGGCGCAATGCTGCTGGTGTCGATCGCCGTCGCGCTCGGTCTGCACCGCTGGGTGGAGGAACCGCTCCGTCGCCGGTACGCGCGAGCCCGGGTCACCGGTGACCGGCCCAGCCTCGGCGGGCAGATCCGCCCAGCCACCGTCGTGCCCGGACAGGCCTGACCGCACGTGTTGCCCACCCCCGACCACCCGAGCGGCGCTGTGGTGCTCCGGCTACCGGGCGACCAACCCGTCGTCGGCCTGCGCTGTCCACCAAGGGTTGCGCCGGGCCCACTCGACGGTGTGGCGCAGGCCGGTCGCCAAGGGAGTCTCGGCGCGCCAGCCGAGCAGGCTGGCGGCCTTGCCACAGTCCGGCACGCGCCGGGGGATGTCCTGGTAACGGGCTCCGAGGCCGGCACCGGTGTCCGCCGTCCGGGCCGACACCGTCACCCCGGCCACCTCGGCGGCCAGCCGGATCGCCTCGGCCACCGGCGTCTCGACGGTGTTGCCGATGTTGAAACACTCGCCGACCGCTCGCGGGTGCGCCGCCGCGAGCAGGGTCGCCTCGGCCGCCTCGGGTACCCAGGTGAAGCAGCGGGTCTGCCGGCCGTCGTCGTACACCACCGGTGGATCACCACGGAGCAGCCGGGCGATCGTGCGGCTGAGCACGTACGCGGGCCGCTGGCGCGGGCCGTAGACGTTGAAGTAGCGCAGCACGACCACCGGTAGTCCCTCCTGCCGGTGGTAGGCGAAGGTGAGGTGCTCGGCGGCGGCCTTGCTCGTCGCGTACGACCAGCGGTCGGTCGCGGTGCTGCCGAGCACCCGGTCGTCCTCTTCCCGCCACGGCACCCGGGGATTGCGTCCGTACACCTCGCTGGTGCTGGAGACCAGCACCCGGGCGCCACAGCGCAGGCCGGCCCGCAGGGCGTTGCGGGTGCCATCCACGTTGACCTCGACGACATCCAGCGGCCGGCTGAGATACCTGTCGACGCCGACGACAGCGGCGAGGTGGTAGATCTCGTCCACGCCGGTGGCGGCAGCGGTCAGCGCGGTCGCGTCACGGACGTCGCCTCGCACGTGCCGGACGTCGCCGGCTGCCCCGGCCAGGTCCGGCGGCGGGTCGGCGGGATCGTAGACCACCACCTCGTCACCCCGGTCGAGCAGGCGTTGCACCACGTGACTGCCGACGAAGCCGAAGCCGCCGGTCACCAAGGACCTCGGCACGATGTCACCTCCCGATACCGCGATAGGCGAAGCCGAGCCGAAGCACCTCGCGGATGCGCGTCGGCGTCAGGTGCATGCGCCCGTCGAAGAACAGGCAGGGGCGGTGCACCTGAGTGACCAGGGTGCTGAGGTCGAGGTCGTGGAACTGGCGGTGTCCGGCGAGGAAGGCGAGACAGCCGGCCCCGGCGACCGCCTCGGCCAGGCTCGCCGCCGGTGCGAAGCCGAACCGGGCCTCGATCTGCTCCGGGTCGGCGAGCGGGTCGAAGATCCGGACCTGGAACCCGGCCTCGCGCAGCGCCGCCACCACGCCCAGCACCGGGGTGTTGCGGACGTCGCCGGTGTCGCTCTTGAAGGCCGCGCCGAGCACGGCGACCGTGGTGTCCGACCGGTCCAGGCCGAGCTTGAGCAGTTCGTCGGCGATCAGCGAGGCGGTGTAGCGGGGCATGTCGTCGTTGACCGCCCGGGCGGTCTCCACCGTGCGTAGCGGGACGCCTCGGCTGCGACCGTCCCGCCAGGCCATCCACGGGTCCTTTGTGAGGCACGAGCCACCGACCCCCACCCCGGGCATCAGCAGGTTGACCATGCTGCTGCCCTTGGGCAGGGTGTTCGCCGCGCCGGTCACGTCCAGGACGTCCACATCGAGCGCCGAGCAGTACCGTGCCAGCTCGTTGGCAACCGCCACGTTCGCGTCGATCCACCAGTTGGTGGCCAGCTTGACCACCTCGGCCGCCTCGGCGGACGGCACCTGATGGACCTCGACGCCGAGGTTGGAGCGCCAGAAGCGCTCGGCCGCCGCGGCCGAGCGGGGACCGACCCCGCCCACCACGACCGGCAGGCTGCGAACCTGGGCCAGGGCGGCACCCTCCGCCAGCCGCTCCGGGCAGAAGGCGAGCCAGAAGTCGCATTCGCGGACCAGCCCACCGCGCTCCAGCAATGGCGCGACGAGGGTGCGGGTGGTGCCGGGGGAGACCGTCGACTTGACGATCACCAACTGCCCGGCGCGCAGGTACCCGGAGAGCTGTTCGCAGGCCGCCACCAACTGGTCGGCGACCATCTCACCTCGCGGGTCGGTAGGCGTGCCGACGGTCACCAGCACCACGTCGACGCCGGCCACCACCGCGTACGAACTGCTCGCGGTGAGCCGTCCGGTGGCGCTCAGCTCGGCCACGGCGGCGGCGAGGCCGGGCTCGGGCAGCCGACACCGGCCGGCCCGCAGGTCGGCCACCAGGGACTCGTCGCTGTCGATCGCCACCACCTCGGCGCCGCGTTCGGCGAGCGCCACCGCGAGGCAGGTGCCGACGTAACCGGCGCCGATGACGGCGGCCTTCAGTGCGGACACGCGTCCGGAAACGGGATCGATTGGCATGGTTGTCCGGAACCGCCTTCCTGTTCACGGCGTCGCGGGCCGGTCACCGTCGGGCGAACCCGCCAGGCCGCCGCCATCACGCGATGGCCGGGGTGGCGGGCGCGTGACGGCCGACCGGCCGGGCCGGTCCTGACCAGCGTCCCGGTGCGACCCGGCCGATGAGCGTCTCGACCAGTCGGCACACCGGCCCGATCGCCAGCGCGGGCGGGTCGGTGGGGCGGGGAGGCTGGATCGCGATGCGGGCACGGGCCCGGCCGTCCTGGGGCAGCAGCAGGTCCGAGGCGCCCACCAGATAGCTGGTCGGCTCCTCGTCCACAAGGGCCTGGGCGACCGTGCTGTGACCTCGGACCAGCACGACCCGGGTGTGGTACGTGCCGGGACGGGCCACCACCGGCACGCCCGTGCCACCGGCCGAGACCGCCCACGCAGTTGACGCGTCACTGGACTCACCCGCCGTGCGCAGGCCGACCAGGACGAGGTCGTCGGGGGTGCTGTCGGGCAGGTGCAGCGTCAGCCGGGGGCGGACCACCTCGGTGCGCGCCCGGCGCAGCGCCTCGGCCAGGACGTAGCAGGGCCGTCCGGCCAGCAGCCGGGCCAACTGGCGGAAGTGTCCGGGCGAGGTGCCGACGAGACGGGTGAACTGGGTGGTGAACGTGCCGGCACTGGTATAGCCGACGTAGCCGCTGATCGCGGTCACCGTCAGGCCGGTGTGCAGCAGCAGCCGGCGGGCCTCCGCCATGCGCAGCGCGGCGAGGAACCGGGCCGGGGTCATCGAGGTCACGTCCCGGAAGAGCCGATGGAAGTGGAACGGGCTGAAGGGAACCACCCGGGCCAGGTCGGCAAGCTGCAGCGGCTCCGCGAGATGACCACGCATGTATTCGATCGCCCGTGCCGCAGCGGCAGCACGGGAGTGGTCGACCGTGCTCCGCGTCATGCCTGACGTCGTTTTCACGTGCACTCCCTGCGAGTCGATCGGGCACCGTTGTGGATTGTGCGCGGCTGTGCTTGACGTTTTCTTGATTGCTGGCCGGGAGGGCCGGCCGGCAATTGATGGGCCAGCCGAGCAAGTTGAGAGAAGTAACTCCGATGATCGCCGTGAAACATGGTTCGGGTACCGACACGGCGACACTGGTCCCGTATGGGGCTGATTAATCAGCGGGGTCCAATTTGCCGAATCATGTCGGCCTTATTGCGGATGACGCGCGTCAGGAGTAATCCATGCCCGTCAACTGGCGAACCATTCGTCAGAACCTTCTGACCCCGAAAACAACCGAGGCCAGCTTTGCCACTCGTGGGTTTGTCGCCCGCGACGAGGCCAGCCGCGAGCTGCTGGAGTCCGTCGGCGTCCACTTCCTCACCGGCTTCCGGTACGCGGTGGGTGAGCGGGGCCCGGTCGAGGCCGCGGCGCGGCTGGAGACGGTCGAGCCCGACCTGCGGGGCTTCGCGTACGAGGGTGCCGCGATGGGTTTCGCCGTGCTGGACGGGTTGACCGGTGGCCGCCGGCTGGCCCGTTTCCTCGCCGGTCCCGCCGATCGGCACGTCTACATGGTCCATGTCGGGCTGGGGTGGGCGATGGCCCGGCTGCCCCGCTGGCGCTGGCGGGCCGTCCAACCGACCGACCGCCTGCTGGGCTGGTTGGCCCTCGACGGGTACGGCTTCCACCAGGCGTACTTCCACACTCAGCGATACGTGCGGGAACGCCACCGGGACCGGATCGGCTCGTGGCCGGGGGATCCCGCCGGGCGGTGGACCGGTCAGGTCATCGACCAGGGCGTCGGGCGGGCGTTGTGGTTCGTGGCGGGCGCCGACCCCGACCGGGTCGCCGACACGATCGACAAGTTCCCCGTCGAGCGGCGCGAGGACCTGTACAGCGGGACCGCGCTCGCCGCCACCTACGCCGGCGGCGCCCGCCGCGAACTGCTGCTCCGGCTGGCTGAACGGGGCGCGGCGTACGCACCGGCCATGGCGCAGGGCAGCGCGTTCGCCGCGCAGGCCCGTCGCCGTGCCGGCCTGACCAGCGAACACACCGGCGTCGCCACCGAGGTGTTCTGCGGTACGCCCGCAGCGCAGGCCGCCGAGGTGACCGAGCACGCGTTGGACGGCCTCGACCACGACGGGCCGGTGCCGGCGTTCCTGGTCTGGCGGCAGCGGATCGCCCAGCAGTTCGTGACCTTGGGGAGGTGCTGACCCGTGTTGGCAATCAGAAGGATGCTCCGTCGGCAATTGGCCGGGGTGGTGGCGCTGGTGCTGCTCGTCGGCACCTTTGTGGCCGTCCGGTTGCCGGAGGCGAGCGCCGACGAGCGGCGGGTGATGGCGCAGTCCTACCGGTTCACGCCCCTGTCGCTGACCATGCCCGGTGGGCTGCCGCAGCAGTCGATCCGCCAGGTGAACGGCGCGTACCGGCACATCGCGGCCTGGATCTCCTCGGTCGGGGCGGGCATCGCGGTGAACGACCTGGACGGCGACGGGCTTGCCAATGACCTCTGCGTCACCGACCCGCGCATCGACCGGGTCGTGGTGTCGCCGGCACCGACCCCGGGCGCGGACCGCTACCAGCCCTTCGTGCTGGACCTGGCGCCGCTGCCCACCAACCCGCACATCGCACCGATGGGCTGCCTGCCCGGCGACCTCAACGGAGACGGCCGTACCGACCTGCTGGTCTACTACTGGGGACGCACGCCTGTGGCGTTCCTGGCGCGGGCCGACGCGACAGCCCTGTCCCGCGACGCCTATGTGGCGGTCGAGTTGCTGCCCGACCGGGTGCCGGCCGGTGGCACCTACACCGGTCCGCAGTGGAACACCAACGCCGCGACGCTGGCCGACTTCGACGGTGACGGCAACCTCGACGTCTACATCGGCAACTACTTTCCCGACAGCCCGGTACTCGACCCCGGCCAGCACGGCGGGGTGGCGATGAACCGGTCGATGTCCAACGCGCTCAACGGTGGCGACGACCACGTGCTGCGGTTCACCGGCGGCAGCGCCGGCCCGGAGCCCGACGTCTCGTACGCCGAGGTGCCGGACGTCTTCGCCACCGACGTGTCGCGGGGCTGGACGCTGGCGGTCGCCGCCAACGACGTCGACGGCGACCTGCTGCCGGAGCTGTACATCGCCAACGACTTCGGCCCCGACCGGTTGCTGCACAACCGGTCGGAGCCGGGCCGGATCGCCTTCGCCCTGGTGGAGAGCAGCGGGCTTCCCGGGTTGACGCCCAAGTCGAAGCGGGTCGGCCACGACTCGTTCAAGGGTATGGGCGTCGACTTCGGCGACTTCGACGGCGACGGCATGTTCGACCTGTACGTCGGCAACATCACCACGTCGTTCGGTATCCAGGAGAGCAACTTCGCCTTCGTCAACACCGCCGCCGACACCGACGAGCTGCGCGCCACGCTGCGCGAGGGCAAGGCGCCGTGGCAGGACCGCAGCGCCGAGCTGGGCCTGGCCTGGAGCGGCTGGAGCTGGGACGTGAAGCTCGCCGACTTCACCAACCGGGGCCGGCCGGACATCGTGCAGACGGCGGGCTTCGTCAAGGGAGAGGTCAACCGCTGGGCGCAGTTGCAGGAGTTGGCCACGGCCAACGACGAGCTGCTGGCCGATCCGCGCTGGTGGCCCCGGGTGGAGCAGGGCGACGACATCGCCGGCGGCCAGCACCTGGTCTTCCACGTGGCCGGCGACGACGGCCGGTACGAGGACCTGAGTGTCGAACTCGGGTTGGCCGAGCGGGTGCCCACTCGGGGTGTCGCGGTCGGTGACATGGACGGCGACGGCCGGCTCGATTTCGCCGTGGCCCGGCAGTGGGACGCCCCCGTCGTGTACCACAACGACAGCCCGACGACCGGGGCCAACCTGACGCTGCGGCTGCTGCACGACCAGCCGCAGGCCGCCGGCCCGCTCGCTGGCGCCGGCTCACCGGTGATCGGCGCGCAGGTCCGGGTGACCACCCCGGACGGGCGAGTGCTGATCGATCGCGTCGACGGCGGTAGCGGCCATTCCGGCCGGCGCAGCAACGAAGTTTCGGTCGGCCTCGGTGAGGTGGCTGGTCCGGTCACCGTGCAGCTGAGTTGGCGCGACCGTGAGGGCACCCCCCGGGAGCAGGAACTGCGGCTCACCCCCGGGCGGCACACCCTCGCCCTCGGTACCCAGGCACGGGAGGCTTCGCGATGAGTCAGCAGCGTACCCAACACAAGGACCCGCGGATCGTCACCGCGCTGCGCAGGTTCGCCATCTCCATCACGGCCCTGAACATCTTCGGGTACACCGTGCTCGGGTTCGAGCAGGCCTGGGCGTGGCCACTGCTCGCACTGGCGGTGGGGTACAGCGTCGAGATCCTGCTGGAGACGATCGGCGCCTGGGCCGAGGAGCGCCGCGCGCGTTACCTCGGCGGCGGCGTACGCGGATTCGTCGAGTTCCTCTACCCGGCGCACATCACCAGCCTCGCCGTGAACATGCTGCTGTACGTCAACGACCAGGTGCCGGTCATGCTCTTCGCGGTGATGGTCGCGATCAGCGGCAAGTGGCTGTTCCGAGCGCCGGTCAACGGCCGGCTCCGGCACTACATGAACCCGTCGAACTTCGGCATCGCGATCGCGCTGCTGCTGTTTCCGTGGATCTCCATCGCACCGCCGTACCAGTTCACCGAGCACCTCACCGGCGTCGGCGACTGGATCGTCCCGGCGGTGATCGTGATTTTCGGGACGCTGCTAAACGCCAAGCTCACCGGCCGAATGTGGCTGATCGCCGGCTGGCTTGGGGTGTTCGTCCTCCAGTCGGTGTTCCGTGGCCTGGTGCTCGACACCTCCATCGTCGGCGCGCTGGCCACCATGACCGGCGTTGCGTTCGTGCTGTTCACCAACTACATGATCACGGATCCGGGGACGACACCGTCGAAGCCCTGGTCGCAGTTCGCCTTCGGTGGCGGTGTCGCGCTGGTCTACGGCGTGCTCACCGGCGCATCCGTCGTGTACGGGCTGTTCTTCGCCACCGCGATCGTCTGCCTGATCCGTGGCGGCTTCCTGTGGTCGCTGCACGCGGTCCGCCTCGCCGCGCAGCCGGGGCCCACCGATGCCGGCGCTCTGGACGGCAAGGTGTCGGCCAGCGTGACACGCGAGATGGTGCGGGCATGAGTCGGATAGCCGTGGTCGGCCTGGCCTGCCGGTTTCCCGACGCCGCCGGACCTGGTCAACTCTGGGAGAACGTCCTCGCCGGGCGGCGGGCGTTCCGCCGGCTGCCCGACGAGCGGATGCGCGCCGAGGACTACTGGTCGGCGGACCCGACCGCGGCTGACCGCTACTACGCGGCCAACGCCGCGGTGATCGAGGGGTACGAGTTCGACCGGGTCGGCTTCAAGGTCAGCGGCAGCACCTACCGCTCCACCGACCTGACCCACTGGCTGGCACTGGACATGGCCGCGCAGGCGCTGGCCGATGCCGGGTTCGCCGAGGGCGACGGCCTGCCCCGCGAGCGTACGGCCGTCGTCGTCGGCAACACGCTGACCGGCGAGTTCACCCGGGCGGGGACGATGCGGCTGCGCTGGCCGTACGTGCGGCGGGTGGTGGGCGCCGCGTTGGGCGCGCAGGGCTGGGACGACGAGCGGGTGGCGGACTTCCTCGCCGGCCTGGAGTCCTCCTACAAGTCGCCGTTCCCGGAGGTGACCGAGGACAGCCTCGCCGGTGGCCTGTCCAACACCATCGCCGGTCGCATCTGCAACTACTTCGACCTGCACGGCGGCGGCTACACCGTGGACGGCGCCTGCGCCTCCTCGCTGTTGTCCGTGCTCACCGCCTGTCGCAACCTGTCCGATCAGGACGTCGACGTGGCGATCGCCGGTGGGGTGGACCTGTCGATCGATCCGTTCGAGATGGTCGGTTTCGCCCGCACCGGCGCCCTGGCCCGGGAGGAGATGTACGTCTACGACCGTCGGTCCAACGGATTCTGGCCTGGTGAGGGCTGCGGCATGGTCGTGCTGATGCGGGAGCGGGACGCGCTCGCGCAGGGCCGCCGCATCTACGCCACGGTCGCCGGCTGGGGCGTCTCCTCCGACGGACGTGGCGGCATGACCCGACCCGAGGCCGACGGCTACCGGTTGGCGCTGCGCCGCGCGTACCAACGGGCCGGCTTCGGCGTGGAGAGCGTGCCGCTGTTCGAGGGACACGGCACCGGGACCGCGGTGGGCGACGCCACCGAACTGAGGGCACTCGGCGCGGAACGGCGGTCGGCGGATCCGCAGGTCGCACCGGCGGCGATCGGCTCCATCAAGGGCATGATCGGTCACACCAAGGCGGCGGCCGGCGTGGCCGGGCTGATCAAGGCCGTACTCGCGGTGCACCATCAGGTCATCCCGCCGACCGTGGGTTGCACCGATCCGCACGCCGAACTCGTCGGTGACCGGCCGGCGCTGCGAGTGGTCCGCCAGGCTGAGTCCTGGCCGGACGACGCCCCGCAGCGGGCCGGGATCACCGCGATGGGGTTCGGCGGCATCAACACCCACCTGGTGATCGACGGGCCGGTCCGTCCGCGTCGCCGGCAGCTGGACCGGCGTACCCGGCAGCTGGCCCGGTCGGCGCAGGACGCCGAGCTGCTCCTGGTGGACGCCGACGGCCCGGACGCGCTGCGGGAACGGCTGGAGCAGCTACGGCCGACGGTGGCCGGGCTCGCCTTCGCCGACCTGGCCGACCTGGCGGCGACGCTGCACCGGCAGCAACGAGGGCGGGCCTACCGGGCCGCCGTCGTGGCCCGTACCCCCCGGGAGGCCGAGCGGGCGGTGGAGGCGGCAGCTGCCGCGCTGGCGCCCGGGGCCCCGGGCAGGCTGGTCGACCCGGGGCTGGGTGTCTTCGTCGGACGGGTCACCCGTCCGGTCCGCGTCGGCTTCCTCTTTCCCGGCCAGGGCTCCGGTCAGGGTTGGGGTGGCGGCGCACTGCGCCGGAGATTCACCGAGGTGGACGAGGTCTGGCGGACCGCCGGCGACGTCCCCGGCGGTGACCGTGCCGAAAGCGTCGGGACCGCTGCCGCCCAACCCCGCATCGTCACCGGGTCGATCGGCGCGTTGCGGGTGCTCGACGCGCTCGACATCGACGCCACTGTCGCTGTCGGGCACAGCCTCGGCGAGTTGACCGCTCTGCACTGGGCGGGCTGCCTGGACGAGGGTGAGCTGCGGGATCTGGTCGCGGCGCGGGGGCACCTCATGGCGAGCCTGGCCCGGCCCGGTGCGATGGCCGGTGTCATCGGCGACCCGGCGGAGACCGCCGCCCTGCTCGACGGCACGGGCGCGGTGGTGGCCGGCTACAACGGCCCCCGACAGACGGTGGTGGCCGGCACTGACGACGCCGTCGGCGAGGTGGCCCGGCGGGCGTCGCTGGCCGGTCTGGCCTGCACCCGACTGAATGTCTCGCACGCCTTCCACTCGCCGCTGATGGCGCCTGCGGCCGAAGCCTTCGGCGAACGGCTGCGGTCGTGCCGGTTCGGCCCACCGTTGCGGCGGGTGGCCTCGACGGTGACCGGGATCGTGCTGCCACCGGACACCGATCTGGTCGAGCTGTTGCACCGGCAGATCCAGGCGCCGGTGCGCTTCACCGTGGCGCTGGCCCGTGCCGCGGTCGAGGTCGACCTGTTCGTCGAGGTGGGGCCGGGGCAGGTGCTCAGTCGGCTGGCCCGGGACCAGATGCCGGACCTTCCAGCGCTGGCGCTGGACACCGACGCCGAGTCTCTCGTCGGCCTGCTCACCGCCGTCGGTGCGGTGTACGTGCTGGGTGGTCCGGCCAGCTATCCGGCGTTGTTCGAGGACAGGTTCACCCGGCCGTTGGACCTGGACCGGCCGAGCACCTTCTTCGCCAACCCCTGCGAGTCGGCTCCCCAGGTGGCGGTGCCGGCCACCGCCGCGTCGCCAGCGCCGACCGCCGAGGTCGCGCTTCCCGCCGGCGACGGGGCGTTGGAGCTGGTCCGCCAGTTGGTGGCGCAGCGGGCGGAGTTGCCGGTGGAGGTGCTCCACGAGGACAGTCGCCTCCTCGACGACCTGCACATGAGCTCGATCACCGTTGGGCAGATCGTCAACGAGGCGGCGCGGGCGATGGGGCTGTCGGCGGTGTCCGTGCCGACCAACTTCGCCACCGCGACCGTGCGGGAGATGGCCGAAGCGCTGCATGCGCGGGGGCGTGAGGACACCGCCGGACCAGCCGATGTCGTCGCCGGGGTCGCGCCCTGGGTACGAAGCTTCGTCGTCGACCTGGTCGACGAGCCGGCGCCGGCGGGCGAGCCGGCGGGCGCCGGGGGTCGGTGGGACGTCTACGCCAGTCCCGGCCATCGGCTCGCCGAACCGCTGCGGCGCGCGCTGGAGGAGGCCGGGCTCGGCTCTGGCGTCCTGGTCTGCCTGCCGGACGACCCCGACGAGGCGTACCTGGAGGCCGCGGTACGTGGTGCCCAGGCCGCGCTGCGGCAACCCGCCGGTGGCCGGCTGGTGCTGGTGCAACCGGCGGCACGGGGCGGGGCGCTGGCGAAGACCGCCCGACTGGAGGGTGACCGGCTGCGGACGACGGTGGTGACGACTCCGCTCGGACCGGACACCGTGGACCGGGTGGTGACCGAGGTGGCCGGCACCGTCGACTTCACCGAGGTGACGTACGACGCGGCGGGCATCCGCCGGGTGCCGGTGCTGCGGCCTACTCCGGTCGATCCCCGGCCGGGTGCGCTGCCCCTGGGACCGGCGGACGTGCTGCTGGTGACCGGTGGCGGCAAGGGCATCACCGCCGAGGCGGCCGCGCTGCTGGCCCGGGAGAGCGGTGGCCGGCTGGCGGTGGTCGGTCGTTCCGACCCGGCCACCGACGAGGTGCTGTCCGCGAACCTGTCCCGGTTGCGTGACTCCGCCAGCGACCTGCGTTACCTGCGGGTGGACGTCACCGACTCCGCCGCCGTCGCCGCCGCCGTCGCCGACCTCACCGCCGACTGGGGCCCGGTGACCGCCGTGCTGCACGGCGCCGGGCTGAACACCCCCACCGCGCTCGGCGACCTCGACGAGGCCGCGGTCCGCCAGGTGTTCGCGCCGAAGGTGGGCGGCCTGCGCGCGGTGCTCGCCGCGATCGACCCTGCGCAGCTGCGGCTGCTCGTGACGTTCGGCAGCATCATCGGGCGGGCCGGGCTGCATGGTGAGGCGCACTACGCCGCCGCCAACGAGGCACTCGCGGAGCTGACCCGGGATGTCGCGGCGACCTACCCGAAGTGCCGCGCGGTCTGTCTGGAGTGGTCGGTGTGGTCCGGCGTCGGCATGGGGGAACGGCTGTCGGTGGTCGAGGCGCTCAGCGGCCGTGGCGTCACCCCGATCGGCCCGGAGGACGGGCTGCGGGTGTTGCGCGAGGTGCTCTCCGACGACACGTTGCCGCCGGTGGTGGTGGTCACCGGGCGTACCGGTGGGCTGGAGACCCTGCGGTACCACCGGCCGGAGCTGCCATTGTTGCGGTTCACCGAACGACCTCTCATCCGCTACGACGGCGTGGAACTCGTCTGCGAGGTGGATCTCGCGCCCACCACCGACCCGTACCTGGCCGATCACCAGCTCGACGGTGACCTGATCTTTCCCGCGGTGCTCGGGCTGGAGGCCATGGCCCAGGTCGCCACCGCGCTGGCCCGCCACCCGGGAGTGCCGGTCATCGAGGACGTCCGGTTCGACCGGCCGGTGGTGGTCGACCCGCAGAGCGGTGTCACGATCCGGGTGGCCGCGTTGGTCCGGTCGGGACAGGTGATCGACGTCGTGATCCGCAGCGCCGAGACCGGCTTCGCGGCGGACCACTTCCGGGCCCGCATGCGGTTCGCGCCGGACGGGTCGTACCCGGAGGACACCGCTGCGCCGGAGCAGACGGAGCTGCCGGCCCTTCCCCTGGAACCGGCCCGGGACCTCTACGGTGACCTGCTGTTCCAGGCCGGTCGGTTCCAGCGGCTGAACAGCTACCGGCAGGTGGCGGCGCGGCTCGTCGAGGCGGAGGTGACCACCAGCGACGCGGGTGAATGGTTCAGCCGCTTCCTACCGGGCCGTCTCGTGCTGGGCGACCCCGGTGCCCGGGATGCGTTCATGCATGGCATCCAGGTTTGCGTGCCGGATGCGACGCTGCTGCCGGAGGGCATCGACCGGATCTGGTCCGCCGGTCCGAAGCTCTCCGCGGCCGAGACGGTGACCATCACCGCCTGGGAACGCGAACAGCACGGCACGGGCTACGTCTACGACGCGGTGGTCCGTGACGCGACCGGCACGGTGATCGAGAGCTGGACAGGGCTTCGACTGCGCGCGGTGCGTCCACACGCACCGGCCTCGGGTTGGCCGGCGGTGCTGCTCGGGCCGCTGTTGCAGCGGCGTCTGGCGGAGGTGTTCACCGGGGACGTCGCGGTGGCAGCCGCGCCGGGCGGTGGGCCGCGCGACGCCGAGACACTGCTGTCCCGGGCGGCTGGCCGGCCGGTGGTGGTACGCCACCGACCGGACGGGCGACCCGAGGCCGACGGCCTGGGTGAGGTGTCGGTGGCGTACTCCGCGCCACTGCGCCTCGCGGTGGTCGGTGGCGCCCCGCTGGCCTGCGACGTGGAGCCGGTGACCGTCCGGTCGGCGGACGCCCGGCGCGACCTGATCGGTCGGCACGGGCCGCTGGCGGCGCTGCTCGTCGCCGAGGTCGGTGACACGCCGGACCTCGCGGCGACCCGGGTGTGGTGCGCGACCGAGTGCCTGCAGAAGGCGGGGCGCACCGGCGGTCCGTTGACCCTGGTGTCCGGCGCCGCGCCGGACGGGTGGGTGGTGCTGGACTCCGGTGGCGTGCGGATCGCCACCCGGGTGTGCACTGTGGCGGGCGCCGCGGAGCAGGTCGTGGTGGCGGTCCTCAACGGGACGGAGGGGTGACAGTGTCGCGCTACTACGAGTACCACCACACCATCGGTTTCGAGGAGACCAATCTCGTCGGCAACGTCTACTACGTCAACTACCTGCGGTGGCAGGGTCGGTGCCGGGAGATGTTCCTGCACGAGCACGCGCCCGAGGTGCTCGACGAGCTGCGAGGCGACCTGAAACTGTTCACCCTGAAGGTCGACTGCGAGTTCTTCGCCGAGCTGGCTCCGTTCGATCGGCTGGCGGTACGCATGCGGCTGGCCGAGTTGACCCAGACGCAGATGGAGCTGGCCTTCGACTACCTGCGGATCGCCGACGACGACCTGCTGGTGGCCCGGGGGCGGCAACGGATCGCCTGCATGCGTGGGCCGAACGGACGTACCGAGCCGGCCCGCGTACCGGCCGGCCTGGTCCGGGCACTGTCACCGTTCCGCGGTGCCGGCGTCGGGGTGGGGTGACCAATGCGGTTCGACACGCGCCTGGTGCACGGGGGTCGTCGGGCAACGCCCGGCACCGGAGACGTGGTGCCGCCGATCCACCTCTCGACGACGTACGAGCGGCGGGCGCAGGACGACCTCCGCTACTTCTACGGGCGGGGTGAGAACCCGACCCGGGAGCAACTGGAGGAGTGTCTTGCCGATCTGGAGGGGGCACGGTTCGCCACCGTCCTGTCCTCCGGGCAGGCCGCCGCGGCGACCGTGCTCGCCCAGCTGCGCCCGGGACAGTGCGTGGTGAGCACCGACGACGTGTACTCCGGCACCGACGCGTTGTTCGAGCTGGCAGCCCGGCAGGGCGTCCGGGTGCGCTACGCCGACCTGACCACGCCGGAGGGGATCGACAGCGCGCTGGACGTCCCCGGCGTCGCGCTGGTCTGGGTCGAGACGCCCACCAATCCGTTGCTGAGCGTGGTGGACATCGCCGAGGTCGCTGGCCGGGCGCACGAGCGCGGTGCCCGGCTGGTGGTGGACAACACCTTCGCCAGTCCGGCGCTCCAGCGCCCACTGGACCTCGGCGCGGACGTCTCCCTCTACAGCACGACCAAGTCGATCGCCGGGCACGCCGACGTGCTGGGTGGCGCTCTGGTCTACGCGGACGAGGAACTGCACGCGGCGTACCGGTCGTACCGAACGGCGGCCGGCAACGTGCCGGGCGCGCTTGACTGCTTTCTGGTCCGGCGGGGCCTGCACACGCTTTCGCTGCGGGTGAGTCGGCAGGTGGCGAACGCGTGGGCGCTGGTCGAGCGGCTCCGGGCCAGCCCGGTCGTCGGACGCGTCCACTACCCGGGGCTTGCCGAGCATCCGCAGCACGCGGTGGCCAAGGCCCAGATGACCGAGCCCGGCTCGATGGTGTCCTTCGAGTATCTGGGGGGCCCGGCTGCGCGGCTGCTGGACCGGTTCGCGTTGTTCTCCTGCGGCGTCAGCCTGGGAGGCGTGCACTCCCTCGTGGAGTGTCCGGCGCTGATGACGCACCGGCCGGTGCCCGCCGAGGTCCGCGCCCGCCGGGGCATCGGTGACGCACTCATCCGTCTCTCGGCCGGTATCGAGGACGGCCGTGACCTGGTCGAGGACGTGTCCCGGGCGCTTGCCGACGGCATCTGACCGGTTCACCGCTTCACCGAGACGAGAAGGGGTACCCGATGACCATTCCCGGTGTCGACACGACGTTGCCCATTGCCCGGGAGCTGCCCGCCCCCGGCAGTTACCTCTGTGGCCTCACCCATGACGGTGAGTTCTTCTGGCACTCCGATCAGGCGGCCGGAGAGATCTACGCGCTCGACCCGGCCACGGGCGCGGTGGTACGGACGCTGTCCTGCCGCCGGGTCCGGGCGGACCTGACGGTGGGTGGCGGGGCGCTGTGCCAGGTCGGTGGACGTCCGAAGCGCATCCTGCTGATCGACCCGACCAGCGGAGAGGTCCTCGACGAGCGGGAGGTCCGGCCACCGAGTGGCCGGCTCTGTGGTGTCGAGACCAGCGGCGTGATGATGTGGATGGGCCTGCGCGGCCCGTCGGTGGTGCAACTGCGCGATGTCGAGACGATGACCGTGCGCCGGGAGTTCCCGGTGCCGGGTACGCCCTCCGGCCTGACCGTGGCGGGCGACGTGGTGATCTACGCCGACTTCGAGGCCGCGCTGCTGCGGGCGGTGGACGGCCGGGACGGCAGGCTGCTCGGGGAGGCGCTCGTCGACGGTCGGCCGGTCGGCCTGACCTGGGACGGCGCGTTGGTCTGGTACGCCGACTTCGCGGGTCGCCGGCTGGCGGCGGTACGGCTGCCGGATCTGCTGGCCACCGAGGCGTTCCTGGGCGAGCGGGTCGGTCAGCGCGGCGCGGACCGGCCCGCGCCGGGCTCGGCGACGTAGTCGTTGCCGGCGTACCAGTCGCCGCGTCCGGTGGGCAACAGGTCCAGCACGTTCCAGACCGGGCTGAGCAGGTCGATGCCGCGCTCACCGCCGTCCGGGAAGCTCGCCGGGGCGGAGTAGAGATGGCGTACCCGCTCGCCCTCGGCCCGCAGCACGCTGACCATCGGGCGTTGCGTGCCGTCCGGGTACTCGGCCCGGACGTCGGCGTTGAACGAGGTGCCGTGGCTGGAGACGATCCGCAGGCCGGCCCAGCCACGACTGCGGGCCCACGCCCGCAGCCTGGGCAGCGGCGCCTTCGCCACCACCGCGACAGCGGTGTGCCGCAGCAGATGCGGCAGGACGCCGTGGAAGCCGTCGACCCACATCGAGCACATCGGGCAGGCCTCGGTGGCGTCCGGAGCGAACATCAGGTGGTAGAGGAAGAGTGTCGGGTGCCCGTCGAACAGCTCACGCAGCCGCACCTCGCGGATCGGCTCGGCGCGGTCCAGGTCGGTGGGGCCCTCGGCAAACCGATAGTCGTCCAGCAGCGGGCCGGGCGGCAGGGCACGGCGGGCGGCGGCCACCCGTTCGACCTGGTCGCGCAGTTCCTGCTCGGCGTCGGCGAGTCCGCGCCGCGCCGCCGCGTACGCCTCGTCGGCACCGACCGGCCAGCTCGGTGGTGCGGTGGCTGGGTCGGCCTGGCTCATGTCGGCTCCCCTTCGGACGTTCCGGCGCTTCGGCGCTTCGGCGAAGGCTACCCGTGGGAGCGCGAGGGTGGACACCGCGCCGAGGCGCAAGACGCTTTAAGAAGACGTTGTCGTTGGTGAGTCTTCAGCCCGCAAGAGCCGACGTTGCCCAAGATACTTGTGAATCATATAGTTGGCGGAGGCCGATTTTCGCCGGCGAGGAGACAGCATGACGGTCGTACAGTTCGACCCGGCAGGTTTCAAGGCCGAGCAACGCGACACCTGGAACGCGGTCAGCGGCGGGTGGGAGTTCTGGCGGGACCGGTACGAACGCGCCGCCGCGCCGGTGACCGACTGGCTGCTGCGCGCGGCCGGAGTGCGCCCCGGCCACCGGGTGCTCGACGTCGGCTGCGGCACGGGCGAGCCGGCGATCAGCGCCGGACGCCTGGTCGGCACGACCGGCCGGGTGCTCGGCATCGACCTCGCTCCGGAGATGGTACGCCGCGCCCGGATGGCCGCCGCAGGTCTCGACCATCCGATCGACTTCGTCGAGTCCGACGTGGAGTCACTGGACCTGCCGCTGCGCTCGATGGACGTGGTGCTCAGCCGCTGGGGCCTGATGTTCGCCGTCGACCGGCACCGCATGCTCTCCAGCCTGTGTCGCCTGCTGGTTCCCGGCGGCGTGCTGGCCGCGGCGGTCTGGGACACCCCGGCGGCCAATCCGATGACCTCGCTGGCCTTCCGCGCCCTCGGTGCCGAACTGCCCGGCCCGCCACCGCCGCGACCCGGTCCGTTCAGCATGTGCGACGTCGCGCGTACCCACGAGGAACTGGCGGCCGCCGGCTTCGTCGAGATCACCATCGAGTCCGTTCCGGTCTCGATGCGGTTCGCCTCGGTCGCCGAGTACCTCCAGTACGCCCGGGACGTGACACCGCCCGGCCTGCTGCGTGCGGTGCGGCAGCACCTCGGCGGCGACGGCGAACGCGCCGGATGGGACCGACTCGCCGAGGCGGCGGCCGGGTACGCCGGTGGCGAGGGCATCGTGTGCCTGCCCGGCTCGGCGCTGTGCCTGCGGGCGCGCGCCGCACCCGACGGGGCGACGCCGGGGAGGACCGGATGACGACCAGAGCCGGTAGCCCCGCCGACCGGGTCCGAACGTCGGCACGGCACGACCGCCTGCTGACGGTCGCCCAGGCGTACGTGGACGCCGCAGCCGCACGGAACGAACTACCCCACCGGGACCTGTCCCGGCTGTCCCGCACCCGGGTCCGCGTCGATCCGAAGTTCTGCCGCGAGGTGGCCCGGCACTTCGACCGCGCGCCCCGGCGGGCCCTCGACGCCGACCTCGTCGCCCGGTACAACCGCTTCACCGAGGAGACCCGGCGCCACTTCGCGTTGCTCGAACCGGCCGGGCTGCGGGTCGTGCCGTGGCAGGGACCTGGGCAGCCGTACCATGGCGCGGCCGAGCTGATCGATTCCGTGGACCGCACGGGTGTGCTGTACGTCTACCTCACCAGCGCAGGACACGGTCCCCACGGACCGGCACCGGACCATCCGCTCTGTGCGCCGTCGGGCGTCACAGTCGACGGCGTCGAGCTGCTGCACAACGACATCTTCCGGGTCGTGCACGACGTGTTCGGGCACATTCTGCACGGCGCGACGATGGGGGTTGCCGGTGAGTTCCGGGCCGCCTACGGCCACCTGGCGATGTACTCGCCACTGGTGCACCCGGTCGTCTTCACCGAGCAGGTCAGCCAGATCTGCTGGTTCTTCCACGGGCCGCACCTGGCGGACCGGACCGGTCGGTGGCCCCGCCGCGGCGCGCCCGGCTGGATTCCGCCGGCGGAGCGGCCCTACCCGGAGCAGAAGTTGTTTCCCTGCCCACCGGGTTTCCTCGACCGCTTCATCGCGAGCTTCACGGAGGAGTCAGGATGACCGACACGGCTGCCCATCCCCTGGAATCGGTACGGGCCGAGTTCCCGTTCCTCGACCACGCCGACAAGCGCCCGCAGCTGGCATACCTGGACAACGCGGCCACCACGCAGAAGCCCCGATGTGTGCTCGACTCGCTGGTCGACCAGTACGTCACCGCCAACAGCAACGTCGGCCGCGGCTTCTACGAGTTGAGCCGCCGGGCCACCGGCCACTACGAGCAGGCCCGGGCGACGGTGCGTCGCATCCTCAACGCCGCCCATGACGATGAGATCGTCTTCACCCGGGGCACCACGGACGCGACGAACCTGCTCGCCGAGACCTTCGCCGCACGGATCGTCGGTCCGGGTGACGACGTCGTGATCAGCGGCATGGAACACAACTCGAACCTGCTGCCCTGGCGGCGGCTGTGCGAGCGGCAGGGCGCCACCCTCCGGGTGGTGCCGACGGCCGCCGGCCGGCCCGTCCAACCGGAAGCCCTGGCGGCCGAGCTGAGTCCCCGGACCCGCCTCGTCGCGGTCACCCACGTCTCCAACGTGCTCGGCACCGTCAACCCGGTGCGGGATCTCGTCCGCGTCGCCCACGAGCGCGGCGTGCCGGTGGTCGTCGACGGCGCACAGGCGGTGCCACACCTGCCCGTCGACGTACGGGAGATCGGGGCCGACTTCTACTGCTTCTCCGGTCACAAGGTGTACGGCCCGATGGGCTCGGGCGTGCTCTACGGCCGCCGCGACCTGCTCGTTGACCTGCCGCCGTACCAGGTCGGTGGCGGGACGGTGAAGGGCGTCTCCCACGATGCCCCGGTGTCGTACGTGCCGGTACCGGCCCGACTGGAGGCAGGTACCCCGGACATCCCCGCGGCGGTGGCGCTGGCCACGGCGTTGACCTGGCTGGAGGGCCTCGGCCGGGAGGCGGTACGGGCGCACGACGCGCATCTGGTCCGGTACGCCGTGCAGGCGCTGGGCGAGATCGACCGGGTGCGGGTCATCGGCGACCCGGCGACCGACCCCGCGGGCATCGTCTCGATCGCCGTGGACGGCCTGCATCCCTACGATGTCGGCGGTCACCTGGACCAGCACGGCATCGCCGTCCGTTCCGGCGTGCACTGTGCCAGCACCTTCCTCGACGACCTGGGGTTGGTCGGAACCGTACGGATCTCCTTCGCGGTCTACAGCACGGTCGCCGAGATCGACCGGGTGGTGGCCGCGTTGCGCACCGTGCGGGCAGGGGAGTGGACGACGCACCACCCTGGCGTCCGGTTCCGGTGACCACTCCTGCCCCGGCCGTCGAGCCGGGATTCGACACGCTGCCGGTCGACGACCTGGCCGACGCGGCGCTGCGGCAGGCTCGCCGTGCTGGCGCGACGTACGCCGACGTCCGGCTGCGGCGGGTCCGTGCCCTGCGCGAGCGGGTCCGCGACGGCCGTCCGGAGAGTAGCCAGGAGAGCGTGGAGACCGGCGTCGGGGTGCGGGTGCTGGTGGACGGCACCTGGGGTTTCGCCGCCGGGGTCGAGCTGTCCCCGCGCGGGGTCGGCGCGCTGGCGGCCCGCGCCTGCGCGCTGGCCCGTACGGTGCGACCGTTGCGCGGCGAGCCGGTGCGTCTCACCGCCGAGCCGGTGCCCGCACCTGTGGACTGGCAGTCGCCGTACGAGGTGGATCCGTTCGGGGTTCCGACCGCCGAACGCACCGCGTTGCTGGCCGGTTGGTGTGGGCTGCTCCGCGACGGCGGCGCGCACCTGGCCGAGGCGTACCTACAGGTCTTCCGTGAGTCGACGGTGTACCACGACAGCGAGGGCCGGCGGATCCGGCAACGACGTACCTGGCTGCATCCGATGGTGTTCGGCTTCCGGATCGACGCCGGTGACGGGACGTTCGAGGCGATGCGGACGCTCGGCCCGCCGGCCGCCCGGGGGTGGGAGTACCTGACCGGCACCGGCTGGGACTGGGCCGGCGAACTGGCCCGGATGCCCGAACTGCTGGCCGAGAAGGCCGCGGCCCCGAGGATCGAGCCGGGACGGTACGACCTGGTGATCGACCCGACCAACCTGTGGCTGACGATCCACGAAACGGTCGGTCACGCCACCGAACTGGACCGGATGCGCGGTCGGGAGGCGGCATTCGCGGGCAGCTCCTTCGTCCGGCCACAGGACGTCGGTGTCCTGCGCTACGGCTCACCGCAGATGACGGTGGTGGCCGACCGGACGACCCCGCACGCGCTGGCCACCGTGGGCTACGACGACGACGGGGTGGCCGCCGGCTCCTGGCCGCTGGTCACCGAGGGCCTGCTGGTGGGGGTGCAGCACGACAGGCAGACCGCGGGTGCCGCCGGGCTGGACCGCTCCACCGGCTGCGCGTACGCCGAGTCCTACCGGCATCTGCCGGTGCCCCGGATGCCGAACGTCTCGTTGTGCCCGGCGCCGGACGGCCCGGACACCGACGAGCTGATCGGTCGGGTCCGCGACGGCCTCTACGTCGTCGGTGACAACAGCTTCTCCATCGACATGGCCCGAGTGAACTTCCAGTTCACCGCCCAGCGGTTCCACCGGATCCACAACGGGCGACTGGTCGGCCAGGTGCGCGACATCGCGTACACGGGCACCACGCTCGACTTCTGGCGGTCGCTGGAGGCGGTCGGCGGCCCGCAGACCTGGCTGCTGTCCGGTGCCGGCCAGTGCGGCAAGGCCCAGCCGCTCCAGATCGCCGCGGCGGGGCACGGCTGCCCGTCGGCGCTGTTCCGGGCGGTGCCTGTCACGGACACGCGGACGGGGGCGACGGGATGAACACACCGGGGCCGCAGGAGACCATCGAACTGGCCCTCGCCGCCGCCCGCGGCGACGCCACCGTGGTGATTGTGGAGTCCGGCGTCGACCGCTACCTGCGGTGGGCCGACAGCACGCTGGTGGCGGCCGGCGACGCGGACGAGTATCGGCTGTCGGTGGTCTCGGTCGTCGGCGGACGGGTAGGCGCGGTGTCCGTGTCCGGCCGGGTGGGCCGGGCCGAGATCGTCGATGCGGTGGACGGCGCGGAGGCGGTGGCCCGACAGGCGCCGCCGGCACCGGACGCCCGACCGTTGCCGGAGCCTGGTGCGGCGTCGCCGTGCTGGGACGACCCGGTCCGACCGCCAGCGCCCGGCGTGCTCGCCGGCCTGGTCGAGCAGCTCTCTACCGGGTTCGCGCGGGCCGCCGGGCACGGCCAGGTGCTGCACGGGTACGCCGAACACGGGTCCCGGACCACGTTTCTCGGCACCTCCGCCGGCGCGCGGCTGCGGCACGACGGATCCGCCGGACACCTGGAGTTGACCGCGCGTGACGGGCGCGGTGCTCCGGTGTGGACCAGCGCCGTCACCGACGACTTCACTGACGTGTCGGTAGCCGGGCTTCAGGACAGTCTCGACCGGCGGCTGCGGTGGGAGCGACGACGGGTCGACCTGCCACCCGGCCGGTACGAGTGCCTCGTACCGCCGAGCGCGGTCGCCGACCTGATGAACTACGCGTACACCACGGCGGGTGCCGCGGCGGCGGCGCAGGGCCGGACGGCCTACAGCCGGGCCGGCGGCCGTACCCGGATCGGAGAGACGATCGCCGGGATACCGCTGACCCTGCGCAGCGATCCGACGGCCGAGGGGTTGCGGTGTGCGCCGTTCCTGGTGGCGGCCGCGTCGAGCGGGGCCCGGTCGGTCTTCGACAATGGCCTGGCGCTGGGCCCGACCCGCTGGTGGGAACAGGGACGCCTGCGCTCGCTGGTGCACACCCGGCACAGCGCCGAGGAACTGGGCATGCCGCTGACCCCGCTGGTGGAGAACCTGATCCTCGAAGGGCCGCCGGGCGGCGGTGCCGAGGCGGACCTGGTCGCCCGTACCCGCCGTGGCCTGCTGCTGACCAGCCTGTGGTACATCCGCGAGGTGGACCTGGCGACGATGGCGCTGACCGGGGTGACCCGGGACGGCGTCTATCTGGTCGAGGACGGCGAGGTCGTCGGTGCGGTGCACAACTTCCGCTTCAACGACAGCCCGCTGGCGATGGTCATGCGGGCCACCGAGGTCGGACGGACCGTGCCGACCCGCGCGCGGGACTGGGGCGATGCGGTGGCACACGTGGCCATGCCGATGCTGCGGGTGCCGGACTTCCCGCTGACCGCCGCGACGGGCGCGGTCTGACCGGTTCGCCGGATCGGACTCTCCGATAGGGAAACCGGTAGCGCTCCTGCCTTCCTCTTGTGTGGACCCGTTTGCCCTCTGTGACGCACACAGGCTTCAACCATGCGCGAATTGGGACATTATTTCGCTAAGGATCAATCGAGGCCGATTGACGAGCACTTTAAAAATCGATAGCGTCCCGAGTAGTGGTCCTCCGGTGGAGAGGCGTCACAGAGGCGTCACCGCATCCGGGGCATACAGGGAGGTGGAGCCGTGACTGACACGGCGAGAGAGACCTACGAGTCACTCAACATCGAGCCGAAGCCGCTGCGGCCGCACATCCTGGCGGCGGCGACGGTCGTCTTCGGCGACGACTACTACGGTGGTCGCCGGGAGACGATCAACCTGTCCGGGTTCGTGCAGATGAACAAGTGGCCGATGCAGGGGTTCAAGCACACCGTCGACGAGGACGGCACGGCGAGCTTCGACCTGGAGCTCATCAGCGCTCCCGAGGTCGGCATCAAGGGGTTCAGCTACACGCTCAACGACCGGATCCAGATCCTGTCGAACCCCTACCTGCCGAACACCGGTCACATCAAGCAGATCGTGCCCGGCAAGAACTTCCCCGCGGAGTTCTACATCCGTCGGTTCGGCATCCTGGAGACCAGCACCATGCGGCTGGCCCACCGGGGTGTCATCGACGTCAAGGGGATCGTTGACGGCCTGCCGCCGTACAAGACCCCGCTCACCTCGCCGTTCCTCGGTCGCCCCTACGGTGACCAGGGCGAGGTCATGCCGGCGCACAACGTGGTCCGGGGCACCAACCTGCCGGCCGCGTGGTACCCGTCGAACGACGAGAACGAGGCCGTCGGCAACACGCCGAGCGCCTTCTTCGCGTCGAGCATCGGCCCGTGCGTCTCGATGCTGGTCGACCCGTCGATCATCATCCAGGCGTCGACCGAGGCGAAGATCAAGGTCGAGGTCAACGGCCGTACCGAGGAGATCGAACTCTCCGGCGACTACCCCTTGGCCGCCGGCGCCGAGATCCTCCTCTTCGGCCCGGAGAAGCACGACCAGGGTTCCGGCGTGTTGGCCCAGCTTGCGCGGGTGGCGCTGGTGGGCAACAGCCCGGCTCTGGGTGGCAAGGTCATGCTGCGGGCCAGCTTCTTCACCGTCTCGGGCGGCCAGCTCGGTGAGGGTACGGAGGACAGCCTGAGCACCCTGCGCTACCCGGGTGAGCTGCACTTCGACGCTCACTTCGAGCTGGTCACCCCGTCGGCGACGCTGTACGCGGCGGCGCCGGTGCACCTGGCTGGGCGGCTGAAGGACCTCGAGCCGACCGGCACGGTGCTGACGGCCGACCACGCGGACGCCGCGCTGCGCACTTCCGGCGGCGACGTCCGGGCGCGCCTGACCGGCGTGCAGATGAAGCTGGCCGACGCACTGGTGGGCTCCGAGGCCTACGTCAGCGCGTGACGGCTGGTTTAGTCCGGTAGCAGACGTCGTCCCGGGTGCCCTTGCGTCACCCGGGGCGACGTCACTCTTCAAGGGTGGCGGTTATGTTCGAGCGGTTCACCGACCGAGCGCGACGGGTTGTCGTCCTGGCCCAGGAAGAGGCCCGGATGCTCAATCACAACTACATCGGTACGGAACACATCCTGTTGGGCCTGATCCATGAGGGTGAGGGTGTCGCGGCGAAGGCTTTGGAGAGTCTGGGGATCTCTCTGGAGGGCGTGCGTCAGCAGGTGGAGGAGATCATCGGTCAGGGTCAGCAGGCGCCGAGCGGGCATATTCCGTTCACGCCGCGGGCCAAGAAGGTGTTGGAGCTGTCGTTGCGGGAGGCGTTGCAGCTCGGGCACAACTACATCGGCACGGAGCACATCCTGCTCGGGCTGATCCGTGAGGGTGAGGGCGTCGCCGCGCAGGTGCTGGTGAAGCTGGGCGCGGATTTGAACCGGGTGCGTCAGCAGGTCATCCAGCTGCTGTCGGGCTATCAGGGTAAGGAGCCGGCCGCTGCTGGTGCCGCCCCGGGTGAGGCCGCGCCGTCGACGAGTCTGGTGTTGGACCAGTTCGGCCGGAACCTGACTCAGGCGGCTCGGGAGGGCAAGCTCGACCCGGTGATCGGGCGCGAGAAGGAGATCGAGCGGGTCATGCAGGTGCTGTCCCGCCGCACCAAGAACAACCCGGTCCTGATCGGCGAGCCCGGCGTCGGTAAGACCGCCGTGGTCGAGGGCCTGTCCCAGAAGATCATCAAGGGTGAGGTGCCGGAGACGCTGAAGGACAAGCAGCTCTACACGCTCGACCTGGGTGCGTTGGTGGCGGGTTCCCGGTACCGCGGTGATTTCGAGGAGCGTCTGAAGAAGGTGCTCAAGGAGATCCGCACCCGGGGCGACATCATCCTGTTCATCGACGAGATCCACACCCTCGTGGGTGCGGGCGCCGCGGAGGGTGCGATCGACGCGGCGAGCATTTTGAAGCCGATGCTGGCGCGGGGTGAGTTGCAGACCATCGGCGCGACCACCCTCGACGAGTACCGCAAGCACCTGGAGAAGGACGCCGCGTTGGAGCGGCGGTTCCAGCCGATCCAGGTGGGTGAGCCGTCGCTGGCGCACACCATCGAGATTTTGAAGGGTCTGCGGGACCGGTACGAGGCGCACCACCGCGTCTCCATCACCGACGCCGCCCTGGTCGCGGCGGCGACGCTTGCCGATCGGTACATCTCCGATCGGTTCCTGCCGGACAAGGCGATCGACCTGATCGATGAGGCGGGTGCGCGGATGCGGATCCGTCGGATGACGGCGCCGCCGGACCTGCGGGACTTCGATGAGCGGATCGCGCAGGTGCGTCGGGACAAGGAGTCCGCGATCGACGCGCAGGACTTCGAGCGGGCCGCGCAGTTGCGGGACACCGAGAAGCAGCTGCTGGGTCAGAAGGCGCAGCGGGAGAAGGAGTGGAAGGCCGGCGACCTGGACGTCGTCTCGGAGGTCGATGACGAGCAGATCGCTGAGGTGCTGGGCAACTGGACCGGTATTCCGGTCTACAAGTTGACCGAGGAGGAGACCTCGCGTCTGCTGCGCATGGAGGACGAGCTGCACAAGCGCGTCATCGGGCAGGAGGACGCGGTCAAGGCGGTGTCGAAGGCGATCCGCCGCACGAGGGCGGGGTTGAAGGACCCGAAGCGTCCGTCGGGTTCGTTCATCTTCGCCGGGCCGTCGGGTGTGGGTAAGACCGAGCTGTCCAAGGCGCTCGCGGAGTTCCTGTTCGGGTCCGAGGACGCGCTGATCCAGCTGGACATGTCGGAGTTCCACGACCGGTACACGGTGTCCCGGCTCGTCGGTGCCCCTCCCGGCTACGTCGGCTACGACGAGGGTGGGCAGCTGACCGAGAAGGTGCGTCGCCGGCCGTTCAGCGTGGTGCTGTTCGACGAGATCGAGAAGGCCCACCCGGACGTGTTCAACACGCTGTTGCAGATCCTGGAGGACGGCAGGCTCACCGACGGTCAGGGCCGGATCGTGGACTTCAAGAACACGGTCATCATCCTGACCACCAACCTCGGCACCCGCGACGTCGCCAAGGCCGTGTCGCTGGGCTTCCAGGCCTCGGAGGACTCCGAGTCGAACTACGACCGGATGAAGCAGAAGGTCAACGACGAACTCAAGCAGCACTTCCGGCCCGAGTTCCTCAACCGCATCGACGACACCATCGTCTTCCACCAGCTGCGGCAGAACGAGATCCTCTCGATCGTCGACATCATGATCTCCCGCATCGAGACGCAGCTGCGCAACAAGGACATGGGTCTGGAACTGACCGACAACGCCAAGAAGTACCTCGCGGCGAAGGGCTTCGACCCGGTACTCGGCGCCCGCCCGCTACGCCGCACCATCCAACGCGACATCGAGGACAACCTCTCCGAACGGATCCTGTTCAACGAACTCACCCCAGGACAGATCGTGGTGGTGGACTGCGAGGGCGACCCGAACGACATCGACAAGTCCAAGCTCGTCTTCCGTGGCTCCGGGCAACCGACGACCGGCACCCTCCCGGACGTGGGGACGGTGCCCGCATGACCGGCGTACGCGAGCGGACATCCACCGCTGCCCCGACCGACCGCAGCCAGCTTCGGTTTCTGCGGCCCGCCGACGGACTGCCTGGCGAGGGGGAGCCCGGCAGGATCGGGACCGGGCAGGTGCTCCGGCTCATCACCCGACAGCTGTTCGCCGTCCCCGTGACCGACGACCCGGTTGGGCGACCGGTGCCCGACGTCGCGCGGGAGGTGCCCACCGTCGCAAACGCTGGGATCAGCGCTGACGGCCGAACCTGGCGTGTTCGAGTCCGCTCGGGCGTGTACTGGGACGCGCAGCGTGCCCGGGAGGTAGGCGCCACCGACGCCGTGCGGGGCCTCAAGCGCACGGCCCATCCGCTGGCCCGGCCGATGCGGCCGTACTTCGGCGCGCTGATCGAAGGGCTGGCCGACTACTACCGGCGATACGACGAGGAGTTCGGGCACTGGACGGCGCACGCCCCCGCGCTCGCCCAGTTCTCCCACCTCACCCCGGTTCCGGGGCTACGGGTCGAGGGCGACACAGTAGTGTTGCGGCTCACCGAACCGGCCAGCGACCTGATCGACCTGCTGGCCACCGGGTACGCCGCCCTGGCCCCACGAGAGTACGACTACTACGTGCCGGACAGCCCCGAGTTGTACCGCTGCAACCCGGCCTGCGGGCCGTACCGGATCGCCCGGCAGTTGACCCCGGGTGGTGACTTCGTCCTGGAGCCCAACCCCCGATGGGACCCGGCCACCGACCCGATCCGCCGGCGGACCGCGTCCCGCATCGACGTCGTGGCCTCTTCGGGCGACCAGCCGCTGGACGACGCTACCGACTTCGGGGTTCGCTCCTGGGATCTGCCGGCGTCGCCAGCCCGCTTCGGCGGCACCGGTTGCAGCTACTACCTGTCCGCGACGCCCGGCGGGGCGGCGTGGTCACTCGCGGCCCGCCGCGCGCTGACCTGGGCGGTCGACCGGGCTGCCCTCGCCGAGGCGGCACGCGCTGCCGGTGCCGTAGGTGCCGCCGCGCAGCACGGTGTCCTGCAACCCGGGGACCCGGGTGCCGCGCCCGACACCGACGCCGCGCCCGATAACGGTGACCTGACACGGGGCCGGCACCTGCTCGCTGACGCCGGACTGACGCCGGGAAGCAGGCTGGTCCTGGCGGTGCCGGTCGGGTCACGGCCGGCGGTCGTGGCGGCGGCCGTGGCCGGTGTCTTCATCCGGTACGGAGTCGACGTCGTCACAGTGTCGGCGGGTGAGCCGGGTGCCGATCTCACCTTGCACGAGTGGACGCCGCGCTGGGCCGGTAACGCCAACCGGGACCTGCTGCACCGGATCTGGCCGGCTGACGGCGGTTCCGGCGACCCGGCCGGCGTCGCAACCGAGGCGTTGCGGACGCTCGACCCGGCAACGGCCACCACGCTGTGGCGCCGCTTCGACCGGATGGCCACGGCCGACCTGCGTCTGGTGCCCCTGATCGTGGCCGACTGGCCGCGTACCCGGGCCAACGCCGTGGCCACCGGAGTCGCCAGGTGGTGACCGCAGCGGGACGTTGACGATCCCGAGCGGGGGGACCGATTGATCGGTCCCCCCGCTCATCGATCGGGTGGTTCAGCGGATGCCGAACAACGCGCGGTTCAGGATCGGCTTGGCCGTCTCCTGGAAGTCGATGTCCGGATCGAGCGACCGTACGGTGCCCTCGACCACGAGCAGCGACAGCAACGGAAACACCAGCTCCGGCGACGCCGCGACGCCGTACCGGCGTTGCAGGTCGAACAGTTCCCCCGCGAACGCGATCAGGCTGAACTCCTTGGCGGACAGCTTGTAGCTGCGGGCCACCAGGTCTGTGACACCCTCGGTGAACGCCCCCACGTCCGCGTCGTCGGACACCCCGATGGCGCTCTCCAGCACGATCGCCGCGCAGCGCTCGCCCCGGCCGATCGACATGTTGAGGAAGAAGTTGGCGAACAGGTCCCGCATCCGCTCGGACAGTTGGACGCTGAACCCGGCGTCCAGCACCACCACCTGGCCACCCCGGGTGAAGTAGAGGTTGCCCGGGTGCAGGTCACAGTGGACGAATCCGTTGATGAACAGCATCTGGTAGACCACGGTCAGCGCGGAGGCCGCGAACCTTCGGCGCAACGCCGGGGGACACCGGTCCGCGGTGTCGACGGCCAGATCCGGGACGAAGTCCATGACGATGGCGGCCGGGCGACTCGCCTCCGGATGCACCCGCGGCACCAGGACCCGCGGCACCGAGCCCAGATCCTCCCGCAGGCGGCCGAGGTCCCGCCCTTCACGGCCGAGATCGATCTGCCCGAGCACCGACTCACAGAGGTTGTCGATGACCTCACGCACCGGCACCCCTCGGAACATCGGCAACCGGGCGACGAGCGCCGCTCCCCGGCGCAGCAACGCGAGGTCGGCAGCCATCCGGGGACCGATTCCGGGACGGCGCAGTTTGAGCGCGACGGTACCGCCGTCGAGCAGGGTGGCCCGGTAGACACAGGCGATGCTGCCGCTGGCTGTCGGAGCCTTCTCGACGGTGACGAACACCTCGTCCAGTTCGTCGCCGTACGCCTCGCGCAGCGCGGTGCGTCCCTGCGTCGCGGTCATTGGCGGCACATCGTCCTGGAGCATCGACAACTCGTCGCAGAGCCAGGCCGGCACGACGTCTCGGCGGGTACCGAGGACCTGGGCAGCCTTGATGAAGGTGGGGCCGAGGCGGGCGACGGTCCGGGCGATCTCCCGGGCGAGCCGCCGCCGACCGGCCGGTCTGCCGTGCCGTACCGCAGTGGCCGAGGCGCCGACGACACCCGCTGCCATCGAGGCGGCGGCCACCGAACCGATGACGAGCGCGCGCCCGGTCAGCTGGAGACGTTCGGGGGCGGGCGAACGGGATGACTCAAGTGACGGCGCGCCGATGGGGGAGAGGCTGAGGAGATACTTGAGCGGTAGCATCAGGCGCCTTTCTGCCGGGGGTCAACCGGGTCCTGATCAGCCCCGCGCGGTGGACAGCCCGGGGACGTCCAGCGCCCGCAGGCGCATGTTGCCGGCGTCGGCGTACCACAGGCGGAGCCCGTCCCAGGTCAGGCTGGTGGCGGGTCGACCGTCGACCTGGATCTGCAACACGTTGCGTCCGGTCTGGAGGTCGAAGACCGTGATGGCCTCGCCGAGCAGATCGGTGTGCGCGACGTACCGGTCGGTGACCGTGATGCCGGCGACACCGAGTGGCGCGGGTATGGCCGCGAGCAGCCGCAGGTTGGAGGCGTCCCGCAACTCCAGGGCGTCCGGCCAGCCGAGCCAGATGCCGTCCTTGCCCGCCTCCATGCCGCAGACCTGCGTATCCGGCCGAGGGCTGGCCACCTCACGCAGCACATCCCCGCTCTGCGGTTCGGTCAGCCGCAGGGTGGTCGACGTGGCGTAGAGGAGGCACCCGCCGAGAGTGGTCAGCCCGGTGACCAGACCGGGACAGGCCAGTTCGGCGCCGGGCACCCCGGTACGCGGGTCAAGGCAAACCGCCCGCCCGCGTCCGGCGTCGGCGTACCAGAGGGTGTGGCCGGACCAGGTGAGGCCCGAGATCCGGTCGGCGTCGACGGAGTGGTCACGGACGGAGGCAGCGGTGTAAATGATCATTGTTTGCTCACCCGGTCGAGACGACAGTCGAGGCGCCACTGGGTCACGTCCCGCGCGGCGGAACCATCGGGACGTCGGGGACGCACGTGTACGGTGTCGCCTGCCGCGACGGCGGTGTGCCGGAGCGGCCAGACGAAGACCGCCCAGTTGCAGCCCGGGTACGACGGCATGTTGGACAGCTCGATCCCCGGGGCGAGCGTGGCGGTGAAGTAGCCGAGCACGGCGTGCAGCGTTCCGGCTGTGTGCAGCGGTAGGGCCAGCGGGCGGGCGTTGCGTAGTCCCGTGTCGCCGCGGCCGGTGTCGACAAGCGCGACCGGTTCGCCGAGCAGGGTCGGCTCCTGGGTGAGGAAGTGCAGGTGGGCGGTGGGGTCGACCAGTTCCTGCACCACGTCGAGCCGCATGCCGAAGAAGTCCGGGGACCAGATGCCCCAACCTTCGGTGCCGAACTGCACCGGCGCCAGCCAGGTGACAACCCGCTCGGGCACCACGACGCCGTCGGGTCGCAGGTTACGGCGGTTGAACACCCGCAGGATACGGGCCATGTCCTCTTCCGGCCCGAGGTTGCCCATCAGCTCGCAGACCGTCACGTCCACCTGTTGGGGCAGACGAACGAGCCGGGCGTCCCCAGCGATCAGGGTGACCCGGTCCTGCCAGCCGTTGGCCTTGATGATCCGGTCCGCGACGGCGGCGATCTGAGGATCAGCCTCCACGGCGTACACGTGTGCGGCGCCGTGTCGTAGCGCCAACGCGGTAAGCGCCAGCGTGCCGGCGCCGACGTCGGCGACCACGGCGTTCTCGTCGATGACCGTGGCCAGTGCCCGGTCGTAGGACTCGACGCGTCTACGGTCACCGAGCATTGCCTGGTGCATGAGCAGGTGGCGTTGGTCCATACGAGATCTCCTGCTCGTCGACCGCCAACATCTACTAAAGAATCATATAGCAGTGATCGGTGAATGTCTCGCCTCAATGGCCGGTGTGGCAGCCGCAGCCGCAGCGGCTTGCGGGGGCCGAGCTGTCCACGCCGTGCTCGCGCAGCATCTGCCGCGCCAGCGCGTGGACCGTGCCGAGCATTCGGTAGCGGCGGCCCGACGCGCCGTGCAGGACCTCCAGCACCGACTTGTCCACCAGCCGATCGAGCAGCATTTGCAGTGTCTCGGGTTCACCGCCGATCGCCCGGCCGGCCACCGCCGCGGCCTCCAGGCCGAACTCCGCCGGAACCGCGCCCAGCGCGGCGAAGCACCGCTGTTCCGCCGGCCCCAGCAGTTCCATGCTGCGGTTTACTGCGGCGCGCAGTGAACGGTGGTGACTTGGCAACCCCCGGCGGCGCGGACGGATCCGGCGAAGTGGGTCGTCCACGACGTTGACCAGCGCCTCCAGCCGCTGGGTACGCAGGCATGCGGCGGCCAGCTCGATGGCGAGGGGTAGCCCGTCCAGCGCCCGGCACACCGACCGCACCGCCTCAAGGTTGCTCTCGGTGAGTCGGAACGCCGGTTGGACCTGCACCGCCCGCTGGGCGAACAGCGCAAGTGCGGGTGCCGTTGCGGAGCCGTGCTCCTTCTCGACCGCCAGCGGCCGCACCGGGTACACCGCCTCGTACGGCAGACCGAGCAGCTCCCGCGAGGTGAGCAGGACGTGGACCTGCGGACAGCCGCGGAGCACGTCGTCGACGAGGTCGGCGGCCTCGTCGGTGACGAGTTCGGCGTTGTCGAGGACGAGCAGGAGCTTGCGGTCGTGCAGCCGATGCGTCAACGGTAGGCAGCCCTTGGCGTGCCAGGACCCCGGCTCGTCGACGACCGCCGCCGTCGCCTGGACCAGTTCCCGGCCGGTGCGCGCGTTCGCCAGATCCACCACCGCGACCCCGTCGGCGAATCGTTCCCGCAGCTCCAACGCCACGGCCATGCCGAGCGCCGACTTGCCGACCCCGGCCGGGCCGGTGAGGCTCACCATGCGGTAATCGCCGAGCAGGTCGCAGACCGCCGCGAGGTCGGCCGTCCGCCCGACCAGTTCGTCCACCACGGCTGCCGGTCCCCGCCAGGGCGGCTGATGGTCTGCACTGAGGGTCGCACCGTCAGGTCGCGGCGGATCGGCGTCCAGTACTTCTCGGTACGCCTCGGTCAGTTCGGCCCCCGGATCGACACCCAGGTCGAGCTTGAGGCGAGCGCGGACGTCGGCGTACCGCTCGATCGCCCAGGCGCGTTGCCCGATGCGCGCCAGGGCCCGTAGTACCCGCGCCTGGACCCGCTCGTTGAGGGGCTCGGCCTGGGCGAGCCGTTCGGCCAGTGGCAGGACCACCTCGGGCCGCCCAGACTCCAGGCCGAGCCCGATGTAGTCGAGTGCGGCAGCCAGGAACTCCTGCCGTAGCGGGCCGATGTCGTCCTGTTCGACAAGCAACGTGGTCAGGTCGGTGAGCTGCGGATCCCGCCAGCGCTCAAGGGTCTCCCGGTACGTGGTGAAGGCGATCTCGTGCTCGCCGGCCGCGTGCCAGGCCGCCGCCTCGCGGATGCCGGCCCGGAACTGGAGCAGGTCAAGCTGGTTGTCGGCCACGGTGAGTCGATAGCCGCCGGGCGCCGAGGCGATGACGTTGGTGCGCTGACGTCGTGGCGTGTCGGGCTCCAGTGTGTGCCGTAACCGCGCGACATAGGTGTGCACCAGACTCGCGGCCCGAACCGGAGGCCGTCCCGACCAGAGGACGGTGATCAGGTCGTCCAGCGGCACGTGCCCATCGGCCCGCAGCGCCAGCAGGGCCAGAACCGCCCGCTGCTTCGGGGGGCCCAGGTCGACCTCCTGGCCGTGGATCGTTGCTCGCACGGAACCGAGAATCTGAATCTGGAGTTCGACCTCGGTCCGTTTCACGGGTCCCCCAAGCTGTTCTGGTGCTGGCTCGGTTCTCCTCCACCTTAAGTGAAGAACTTCCATACTTAAAGTAGTCGTGTCGAGCCGCGCGGCGTCAACCGCATGCCGGGAGAGTTCAAGTCGCCGTCAAGGTGACTGGGCGACACTGTCCGACGACCCGACCCGACCCGAGCTCTCGGGCCGCGTTCGGCGGAGAATCTGACCACCGACCCCGGAGTCAGAAGATGCGTGTGTCCGTACGACCGCCTGCCTGCTGTCGCCGCCGCGGCGTGCGGTGCACCCGATGATCGGCGTCCTCGGCCGCGGACGGATGGGCTCTGCGCTGGCCCGGAACCTTGCTGTGCAGGGCAAACGGGTGCTCATTGCCGGCCGTACGCGCGATGGCACGCGACCGGTCGGGCTGGCTTCGTATCCCGAGATCCACTGTGTGCCGGCACCGGTCGTGGTCGCCCGGTCCGATCTGCTCGTGCTCGCGCTGCCATTCGACGCCGCGGTGGACCTGGCCCGCGACGGGTTGCTCGATGACGGACGCGGGCGTACGGTCGTCGATACGACCAACCCGCCGTCGAGCGTCGGAGGTGGTCGGCGGAGCGGCCGACTGCTTGCGGAACTGCTACCACAATGGCGGGTGGTCAAAGCCCTCAACACAGTGCCCGCCGGCATGCTCGGTGAGCCCGTGCTGGACGGCCGGCCGGTCACGGTGCCACTGGCCGGGGACCACCCCTCGGCCAAGATCGAGTGTGCCGCGCTGCTGTGTGGACTCGGATTCGTGCCGGTTGATGTCGGCGGGATTGATCGGGCCCCGGCGTTGGAGTCGCTGGCGGAGCTGCTGATGGCGATCGACAGTCAGCATGCGTTACGCGGCCGGCTCGGCTTCAGCCTCGCCGTGCCCGAGCTGTCGGCGGTGGCGCCTTCCAACGTGGCGTGGCCCGACCGGCCGCCCGTCCCGGTCGGTGAGCGTCAGCGCCTCGCGCCGCCGGCCGTCGACAACATCCGCTCGACACCCGGGCGGCCACCCAGGCCCAGCAGGTAGAGGCAGCGTGGCATGGCCGCCGCCGGCCCGGTCACCGAAACCACCCCGCTGACCACCGCCTCGACCGGCTCGATCGCGCCGCTGCCGAGGTCGAAGAAGGTGCGGGCGTCGGTGGCTACCCGGAGGGTCGCGTCGGGACCGGCGGTACCGCTGATCGTCCGCACCTCGCCGTCGCTGACCCGGACGTGGAAGACCTCGCCCTCGATGTCGAACTCGTAGACCTCGTCGACCAGCGCCCGTGCGGGGTCGACCATGGACTCGATCGCCAGCGCCGCCCACGACGCCCGGGTGACCGGCGCCTGGACCTGACCCGGCTGCTGGGCGAGCAGTGTCAGCCCGAAGCGGGCCAGCACCAGGACCGGTTCGCGTAGCTTCTCACCCAACTCGGTGAGCGCGTAGCCGGCGGTCCGCCGCTCGGCGTCCAGCGGCTGGGTGATGCCCACCTCGGTCAGGAAGGCCAGCCGGTCGGCCAGGAGGTTGGTGCCGATGCCCGGCAGGGCGTCCAGGAGATCCCGGTAGCGGCGCGGTCGGACCAGTAGCTCACGGATGATGAGCAGGGTCCACCGCTCGCCCACCACATCCAGCGCGAAGGCCAGGCCGCACTGCTGGCCGTAGGTCCGACGGTCTCGTTGCTCTTTCACGGCGCTCCTCCATGCCGCAGTGTGGGCCCAGGCAACGCCCCTTTACTTAGACATAGTACACGGCGGCCTCTTCGAGATTGCCCTCCTACCCGCTGGACCCGATCGACCGTTGCCGGAACCGGCCCGTCCGGTCGTGACGAACCTAGAATCGGCACGGTGAGCACCGCCGAACCGCTCGGGACGGCCCGCGACGAGATGATCCAGCGGCTGCCCAAGGTCGAGACCCATGTGCACCTGGAGGGTTCGGTCCGACCTGGAACGCTGCTTCGGATCGCCCGCCGCCACGGGCTCGACCTCGGTCGGCTCGACGAGGGGCGGATCACCGACCTGTTCCGCTTCCGCAGCTTCCGGCACTTCACCGAACTGTACGAACAGTGCTGTGCCGCGCTACGTGAGCCGGCCGATCTCCAACTGTTGGCCGAGGAACTGGCCGAGTCGACGCACCGGCAGAACGTCCGGCACCTGGAGGTGACGTTCAGCCCCGGCACGCACTGGCGCGGGCGCGGCATTCCGTTCGACGAGCAGCTCGACGCGGTGCGCAGGGGCGCTGAGCAGGCGTGGCGGCGGTTCGGGGTGAGCATGCGGTTCGTCGTGGACCATGTCCGTGGCGAGTCGGTCGAGGAGTGCCAGCAGATCGCGGAGTGGGCCGTGGCGGGTGGACCCGGCGGGGTGGTGGGGCTCGGGCTCGGTGGCTTCGAGCCGGGACGGCCGGCCTCGCTGTTCGCCGAGCCGATCCGGTGGGCGGCGGCACGTGGTGTGCCGTTCGTGCCGCACGCGGGTGAGGCGGTGGGACCGGAGGGCGTCTGGGACTGTCTGACATTCCACCCACCCCGGATCGCGCACGGCATCCGCGCGGTCGAGGACCCGGCGCTGATGAAGGTGCTCCGGGACCGGGGAGTCGTCCTCGACGTCTGCCTCACCAGCAACCTGCGGACCGGCGTGGTGTCGACGCTGCAGGCGCACCCGCTGCGACGGCTCTGGGAGGCCGGCGTCCAGATCACCCTCAACACCGACGATCCGTCGATGTTCCACACCGACCTGGTCGCCGAGCACCGGCTCGCGGCGCGCTGGCACGGTTTCACGGTGGCCGAGCTCGCCGGGATGACCATGACCGCCGTCGAGGCCGCGCTGCTGCCCGACTCCGCGCGGATGAGGCTTCGTGAGGGCGTACGGGCGGACCTGGCCGAGCTGGGCATCGTCCCGACCTACCCGCCCGGGGTGACGCGGTCCGTGGCCGCTGCCGGCTGACCCTCGTCGGCGTCCCGCGGCCAGCGTGCCCGCAACGCGCCGATGTGCTCCGGGCCGGCCCCGCAGCAGCCCCCGACGATGTCGAGGCCGCGCCATGGATCCGTGTCCGGAAGACCGGCGAACGCGGCCGGCGACACTGCCGGCGGCAGGTACCGGTCGACAGGTGTCGCGGGCGGCAGACCGGTGCGGTCCTCCAGATTCGGATACGCGCCGAGCCGCCCGGCGCCGGCCCGTCCCAGCCGGGCCAGCGCCCGTTCCGTACCGGCCGGATCGGTGCAGTTGACCAGCACCGCGCTCGCCCCGGCGGCGCGTACCGCAGTGGCGGCTGCCACCACGTCCTCGCCGCTGAGCAGGTCACCACCCGGCGCGCACACGAAGCTGGCCCAGGTGGTGAGCCCGTGCGCGCGGGCGGCGCGTACGGCGGCGACCGCCTCGCGGATCGTGTTCATCGTCTCCACCAGGACCAGGTCGACGCCGGCGCGGGCGAGCTGGTCGGCCAGCCAGGCATGCTCGTTGCGCAACACCGCTTCGTCGGGCACCAGCTCGGGCCGGTAACAGTCCTCGATCGGCGCGATCGATCCGGCGACGGCGACGGGGCGGGCCACGGTGGCGGCTGCCTCGCGGGCCAGCGACACCGCGACGTGCGCCAGGCGAGCGGCGGTGTCGGGGCCGGTGCCGGCCCGGTGGGCGGTACGCGGGGTGGTGCGGAAGGTGTCCGCGGTGAGTACGTCCACACCAGCGGCGACGTATGCGGCGTGCACCTGGGTGACCAGCCGTCGGCCGGCGGCGTCGAGCAGACAGTCCGCGGTCCACCAGGGAGCGCTGACGGAACGACCGTGCCGCTGCAACTCGGTGCCGAGCGCGCCGTCGAGGAGCAGTGGCCGGCCGTCTGGTGCCCCGGGTCGTTCCACCGGCCCTCCTTGTCGGGTTGGGCCTGCGCCTGCACGTCGAGCCCATCGTGGCACGCCGACGCCGGGCGTTCGAGACCTCGCGGTCGATTGGTGGGGACCGCGCAAGCTGAGAGTGGCCGGTCAGTCGCGGGTCGCCGCGATCCCCGCGAGCATGGCGATGAGGGCACGCACGTCGGCCCGGGAGGTGTAACGGGCCATGCCGGCGCGCAGCGCCTCCGGGGTCTCCGGTGTCACGGCCCGCAGCGCCGGCTCCGACCCGAACGTGCCGTGTCCGACGACGACGCCACCGTCGGCGAGCTGAGCCGCGACCTCGGCGGCCGGACGGTCGGCGACCTGGAACGCGACAATCGGCAGGCGTGCCGCGTCGCCCGACCGACCGAGCACGCGTACCCCATCGATCATGCGGAGACTTCGGGCCAGCAGGTTCGCCAGCCGCTCGCCGTGCCGGAAGACCGATGCGCGGTCCCAGTGCATCAGCACCTCGGCAGCGACACCGGTGGCCAGGATCGCTTCGATGCCTGGCCCGCCGGTCGGCGCGGCACCGCGCAGCAGCGTGGCGGAGATTCTACCGCCGCGCCGCCACAGGATGCCGCATCCGGGGCCGTACCACGTGGCGGCCGAGGTGACGAAGACGTCGCAGCCCCAGGCGGCGACGTCGACCGGCAGGTGCGCCGGCGCCTGTGCGCCGTCAACGAAGACCTGGGCACCCGCAAGCCGAGCGGCGGCGCAGATACCGACGAGGTCGGGCGCGGTGCCCAGCGCGTTGGATCCGGCGGTCACCGCGATCCAACGGGTACGCGGGCCGAGTTGGGTGGCGACGGCGTCCACCGTCAACCGGCCGTCCGGGGACACCTCTGCCATCCGTACCGCGGCCCCGCGGCGGTGGGCGGCCTGCCGCCAGGGATCCACATTGGAACGATGATCCAACGTGGTGCAGACGACCTCGTCGCCCGGCAGGAGAGCCGGCTCGATCGAGCGGACGAAGGCCTGGGTCAGGCTCGTCATGTCGGGCCCGAACGAGACGGCGCCGCCGGGTGCGCCGATAAGCGCCCGGAATCGGTTGGCGGCCCAGTTGAGCGCCACCTGGGAGCGGTGCCAGGGGACGCCCACGCTATTTTTCCGATAGTTTTCGAGTACGTCGAGGACGGCGGCGTGGGCCAGCGTTCCGGCGGGCGCATCGAGATGGACGACACCTGAGTTGAGATCCGGGAACTGCTCTGTGACCGGCCGCGTCGCCAGGGCTTTCAGGGGTAGCCCGTGCAGTTCACCGAAGGTCATATCAACCGGGGGGATCGGGCCGCGACTGGCGTACGACCGCAGGTGGTGCCGACGGTCGGTGGGGGCCACGTAGGCGGAGCACGGTAGCGAGGTCGCCGCTACGTAGGGCCTTCTCGGTGGGCGCATGTCGACATCACGTTCGTCACGGCAGTGTGCTATTCGAAAGAGGAGCGTAAAGATACCATACTGAATACCGAAAAGGTGCCGGTAAGGTGACATTCCGCAACGTGCTGTTCACCCCACGTGATGTCACGGCATCGGGCCCGGTCCGCCCGACAACTCCTCGCCGATTGTCGGCACGGGACCAGCCTCGGCGGCCTCGTAGCCCCAGCGCCACCAGAAGTGGCTGTCCGCTGTCGACCGCTGCCCGACCACCGGATGCCGCGCCGATTGTCGCCCCGCCGTGCGGTTCGGCCCGAGGGGTCGATTCGCGATGTCGTCCTTTCCCGTCCCGGCGACATCGCCGTCCGCTGGATCTGCGCCGTGGTAGGCAGCCGACACGAGCAGACCTTCCTTCCTGTGCCGTCGGCACGGTGATCGGCCGATAGTTCCGGGCAGGTGGCGGCCCGGGCATCAGCAGATGCTCAGGCGCGGATCATCCGTCGACTTTCACTGGTTGTAGGGCATCGTGGGGAACCAGCCGTAGTCGAACATCGCCGGCAGTCGCACGTTCCAGTAGACGACCATGAACACGCCCAACGCGATCAGCATCCCGCCGGTCAACGCGGCGGTGCGGGCCGGGCTGGCCGCCAGAAAGCGAATGAAGCCGCCCCGCGTCACCAGCACGAGCAGGACGAACAGCACCGTGACGATGGCGATGTTGCCGAGTGACTGGAGGACAAAGGCCCCTGCGCCGTACCACGGGTTACCGTTCTCCACCGCCCAGTGGAACAGCTTGTTGAAAAGCGGGTACGGCCGGCCGATCAGGAAGCCACCGACCAGCGCGCCGAGCACCACCACACGAGCCACCGGCCGGTGCGCGAAGGGATCCCGCACCACGCCGAGCGAAGCCAGGCCGAGGTAGACGAAAGCGAGCCCGATCACCCCGAACACGATCATCGACTGGATCAGGCGGACCGGGAGCGTCCCGACGGTGGCGGTGGACAGTTGCGGCAGCCGCTCACCGAGCAGCACGCCGATGAACCCGTAGCTGGCGGAGACCGCCACCATTCCGAGGGTCAGCCAGCCGACCGGCCGCACCAGGCTACGCAGCCCGGCACGGGCCGCCGCACCCGCGTTCGCCTGGCTCATCGGTCCGATCGACGCGGCCATGGCGATGTTGCAGGCGGTGAAGGTACCGGCCAGACCAGAGACGAACGCGAAGACCAGGGCGGCGACGGTACCGCCGATCGCGGTCGCCTTCGCGTCCCGGCCGAGGATGGCGTTGGCCATCGAATCGCCGATGGTGTGGTCGACGAACTCGTACGACCACAGCACCGACAGCAGTACACCGACTCCGACGGCGATCAGGATCACGCGACCCCGTCGGGTCGGCGATGTCGACGGGACAGTATCCAGGCCGGTGCGCTCCGTGGCAGTCATGGCTGAATTCTCGGCGACCCGACATCGAGCGTGTTCTCGCAGTTTGCCGACTGCCGTGCGGATTCCTCAGGCTCGCCGGGTGGTTCCTCAACTCAGGGAAGAGCTCCGTGACGTCCAGCGGCCGCGGCGGCGTGGTGCGAGTCATGGCCGACGATCCTAGTGCGGTGTCCAGGAGCGTTGGCGGTGGCGCGGCTAGGTTCAGGCGGCGATCCGGCAAGGCGGATCGCCGCCTGTGCACAACGGGATGGAGCTGGTCAGGCTGGAGCCAACTGCCCTTTCCGTTTCCGCGACGCTGCCGTGATCAATTGACAGGACTGCGGTGGCGCGCGGAGGCGAAACCGAGCCAGGTATGCCGGTTGCCCGCCCAGCACCATCCGATCTTCGGCGCTCTGCGTCGGGCGGTGCCGTCGCGTCCGGTTCCGCCGCTGATCCAAATTGCAGGGGTCCGGGCGTCGAGGGTGTCGCCGGTGGGCTTGCGGGAGCCGATGGTCATGAAGCAGTGATTGGGTTCGAGCACCTTCGGTTCCTGTAGCAGCCAGCTGATCCCCTCGTGGATGGTGAGCGGTGTTCGTCCGCGTTCGAGGATGGCCGGTAGCGCTTCGTTGGGACTCCAGTTGCGCATGTCGTCGCCGCGGTCGGGTTCGCGGACGAGATAGAGCGGGCGGTCGGGTAGGGCGAGGCCCTCAATGGGTACGAACTGCTCGAGGTCGACCATGTCGTCGACGACGAAGCCGGGCTTGTCGTCACGGCGCAGCAGCGGTGCCAGTTGACGCGCGGTGGCCAGCTCGGGGTGCACGGCCAGCACGCACTGGGGTTCGTCTGGCAGCGCGGCGACGCAGGCGGCGAGTTCTGCCGGGCTGCTGCCGGTGACGTCGGCGAGTCCGGCGTCGAGCAGGCGGTGTAGTTGGTCGATCAAGCTCATCTGCTCTCCTGGTGGGTTGTGGTACACGGACCATGGGCGAAAGCGCTCGAGCTGCGGTCCGGCCGGATTCAGTGGCGCAGTCTGCGGTACGCCCGCGCCGACAGCGGTACGAAGACGGCGGTCAGCAGGAGCGGCCAGCCGACCGCCAGCCACACCGCCCCGCCGACCAGCGGCCCCTCGGTGATGCCGGTCGGGTTGCCGAACAGCTGACGGGCGGCGGTCGCGGTCGCGGACAACGGGTTCCAGGCCGCGAGGTCGCCGAGCCAGCCGGGCATCGTCTCGGCGGACACGATCGCGGTGGAGAGGAAGCCGATGGGCCAGACCAGCACCTGTACCGCCATCGTCGCGCCCTCGCCGCGGAAGGTCAGCCCCAGGAAGATGCCGATCCACAGGACGGCGAACCGCAGCAGGAGCAGGAGCAGCACAGCCAGGATCGCCGACGCTGGATCCGACGAGATCCGCCAACCGATGAGCAGGCCACCGATGATCAGGACCAGCAGTTCGACAGCCGAGTTGGCCATGTCGGCGCCGACGCGGCCCAGCGCCACCGACGCACTGCCGATCGGCATCGAGCGGAACCGGTCGGTGATGCCCCTGCGGGCGTCGTTGGCCATCGCGGTCGCAGTGGCCTCCACCCCGAACATCATGCTCAACGCCAGCATGCCGGGCAGCAGGAAGCTGATGTAGTCGCCGCCGCCCGGGACGCTGATCGCCCCGCCGAACAGGAAGCCGAAGACCAGCAGCAGCATGATCGAGAAGAGCAGGCCGAATACGGGTGCCCACGGCTGGCGTACCCAGTGGGCCAGATCCCGCTGGGTGATGACCCAGCCGGCGCGCAGGGTGGTCATCGCGCGACCTCCTTGTCGGTCAGGGTCAGGAACACCTCGTCGAGGGTGGGGCGGCGCAGCATCAGGTCCTCCGGGGTGACGCCTAGTTCGTCCAGGGCGCGGACGATCTCGGCGATCGCGACCACGCCGGTGCCGACTTCGAAGGTGATGGTGCGGGTGTCGGTGTCGATCGCGGGCGGTGCCCCGACGGCAGCCGCCATCCGCTGCGCGATGGATGCCAGTGGCTCGCGCAGCGGCACCGTGACGCTCACGCGGTCTCCGCCGACCTGACGTTTGAGGGCGTCCGGCGTACCACTGGCAATGATCCTGCCGTGGTTCATGACGGAGATCCGGTCGGCCAACTGGTCGGCCTCATCGAGGTACTGCGTGGTCAGCAGGACCGTGGTGCCGCGGACGGCGATCTCGCGCACGGCGGCCCATACCTCGTTGCGGGCGCGGGGATCGAGGCCGGTGGTCGGTTCGTCGAGAAACAGCACCGCCGGGGTCAGGATGAGGCCGGCGGCGATGTCGAGCCGGCGGCGCATCCCGCCGCTGTAGGTCGAGACGGCCCGGGTCGCCGCGTCCGTCAGGTCGAAGGTGTCGAGCAACTGGTCGGCGCGCACCCGGGCGTCGGCGGAGTTCAGGCCGTAGAGTCGGCCGAACATCACCAGGTTCTGCCGGCCGCCGAGGATCTCGTCGACGGCGGCGTTCTGCCCGACCAGTCCGATGCTGCGCCGGACCTGGCGGGCCTGGGTGCGCACGTCGAACCCGGCGACGCTGGCGCTGCCGCCGTCCACGTCGATCAGGGTGGCCAGCGCCCTGACCGCGGTGGTCTTGCCGGCGCCGTTGGGGCCGAGCAGCCCGTGGATGACACCGGGGGGCACGCTCAGGTCGAAGCCGTCCAGCGCGTGCACGTCGCCGTACCTCTTGCGTAGTCCGTCGGCGGTCAGGGTGTGGTTCGTCAACGCCGCTCCTAACTCCGTATGCCTTACGGAAATGGTGCGTGGTACACCGTACACCTCACGGGGTAATCTCCGCACATGGAAAGTCAGGACGTCGACCGCACGCTCGAACTGCTGTGGCGGCGCACCCTCGGCACGCCGCAGGGCTCACGGGGACCGAAGCAGCGGGCCACCATCGACGAGGTGGTCCGGGCCGCGATCGCGGTGGCCGACGAGGAGGGCCTGCCCGCCTTCTCGATGCGCAAGGTCGCCGATCGGCTCGGGCTGAAGCTGATGTCCATCTACACCTACGTCCCCGGCCGCTCCGAGCTGATCGGCCTGATGGTGGACGAGGTCGCGGGCGAGCAGAAACTCCCGCCGCACGAGGGCCCGCTGCGGCAGCGGATGACCCGGATCGCCGAGCAGCTGTGGGACGAGTTCCACCGGCATCCCTGGCTGCTTCAGGTGGAGAACAGCCGGCCGTGGATCGGTCCGAACGTCTCCGACCGGTACGAGTGGCAGCTCGCGGCCATCGAAGGTGCCGGTTTCACCGATCTCCAGATGGACCAGGTGGTCACGCTGCTGAGCGGGTTCACCGCCGGGATGGCGCGGGCATCGGTGGACGCACGGCGTACGGCGGAGCGGTCCGGCATCTCCGACGCCGAATGGTGGGAGATCAACGCGCCGGTTCTCGAGCGGGTGATGCCCGCCGACGCCTATCCGATCTCCGGCCGGGTCGGGCGGGTGGCCGGCGAGGAGTACAACGCGATCGACGATCCGGAGCGAACGTTCCGGTTCGGGCTCGACCGCATGCTTGACGGGCTGGAGCAGTTCCTCAACGGCTGACCGCCGGCCGGGCTGTCGCTCAACGCATGCCACTCTTCCGATCGCCACGCTACATAGCCGCGGTTCCGCTCCGGCTGTGCCGGTTACTCGCCGGCGCGGAGTACCTCGCTCAGCCGGTCGCGTCGCCGCAGCGCCGACTCGACAGGTACGACCGCCGCGACCGCCGCCAGCAGCGTCACGCTCATCAGACCGAGCAGCCACCACGGCAACACCGCAGCCGGGTCGGTGGCTTGACCGGTGAGCAGCCGCAGCTCAAGCGGACCGAGCGTCAGGCGGGCGAGCAGGGCGCCGAACAGCGGGCCGCAGATCGCGGTGACCACGACCGGCGGTAGCAGCTCTCCGGCGGCGACCCAGCGGGCGTCGCGTGGCCGTAGCCCGAGGGTTCGCAGCCGGGTCAGGGTCTGCCACCGCTCCGACGCACCCGCGGCGGCGGCGAGCGTGAGGCCGAGCAACCCCAGCGCCAGCAACACCGCGGCGGCCGTCCACGCCAGCCGCAGTATCCCTGCGGTCAGCGGAGCCACTAGCTGCGCCCGCTGGACGTCCGCGCGCAGCACGACGTCGGCGGCGGTATCGCTGTTCGACACGGCCTGCGCCGCGCCGGGGCCGGTGACCCAGACGGTGTTGGGAACGGCGGGCAACCCCGCCTCGGCCAGGGCAGTGGCGTCCACGATGACGACGTCGCTGGCACCGCCGACGGAGGGAGCGGTACCGACCACCGCGAGCCGGATCGCCGGGGCGTCCTCCCGGGTCAGCTGCAGCCGCGTGCCGGTCGGCAGCTCGCCGTCGCTCGACAGGACCAGCGCCGGGACGTCTTCGGGGCCAGGACCGGGTGCCGTGAGCCGGGCGAGCGCCGGCGCGTCGGGCAGCGGGGTGGTGGCCAGCAAACGCTGGAACGCGGCGGCGTCCACGATTACCAGGCGCGGGGTGAGCAGTGTCGACTCGGTGAAGATGCGCGCCGAATCGGTCACCTGTGCGACGACGACCTGTCCCACGTCGGGTGCGGCGGCGATGCGCTCGGCGACGGTGGGCGCCGCGGCCTCAGCGTCGACGTCGAGGCGGGCGTCGGCGCCGACGGTGTTCCACGCGCCGTCGGCCAGGCCGCGGGCGACGGTCCCGCCGACGACAAGCGCGAACGAGGCGAGCGCCGTGGCGCTGACCAGAACCAGCAGCGGTAGCGCGCGTCCGGCCGTCGTGGCCGCCCGGGCGGCACCGAACACAGCCAGCGGGCGGCGCGAGCGCAGGGCCTGTCGGAGCACGAGCCGTGCTCCGACAGGCAGCAGCCGTAGCAGGACGAGCGCGCCGGTGAGCACGCCCAGAGCGACGGCGCTGACCGGTAGGACCAGGTCGCCGGTCAGCTCGCCGGAGTCGCCGTCGGCGGCGACAGGCCGCAGCCCGCGCTGGTGCAGGGTGACGAAGGCGGCGACCGCGGCGATCAGCACGGCGGCCTCCACGGCGGCGCGGCGCAGCTGACCGGTGGCCAGGATCCAGCGCCGGGCGGCCGGGTTGGCGGGTTGGCGCCGGTCGCGGCTGGCGCGGGCGGCGGCGAGGGTGCCGAACGTCGGCCCGGCGACGGCACCGGCCAGCACCACGGGAACGGTCCAGGTCCAGGAGACGCCCGGAGCGGCCACACGGGCGAGCGCGAGCCCGACGGCGGCGGCCGACAGGGACACCACGGTGGACTCGATGATCAGTTCCGCACCGAGGTCGGGCAGCGCCGCCCCACGCTGCCGGGCGGCGGTCAGCGCCGGAGTACGGCGGCGGACCAGCAGATCGGCGGCGAGCAGCAGGACCAGCACCGTGGCGGTCAGGACTCCGGCGAGCAGGACGGCGGCCTGTGCGTAAGCGGCGCTGATCTGGGTGCGGGCGTCGCGCAGGACGGTGTCGAGCTGTGATTCCCACTTCAGGGACTGGTCACGGACGCCTGATGAGCCCGACGCCGCCTTGAGCCTGACCATCTGGCTGGCCAGCGCCGCGGAGGCGTCCCAGGTGAGCGCGTCGGGTTCGGGGGCGAAGTGGACGCTGCGCCGCAGTTCGTCCTCGTCGAAGGCGAGCCGGGCGTCCGGCAGCGACTCACGCGACAGCAGACCTGCGAACCGGGTCGTGCCCACGCCGTCGGCGCCGGGCACGGGGCGCAGAAGCGCCGGGGCGAGTCGCCAGGCGGGGTCGCTGCCGTCCGCGGGTCGGTAGATCCCACTGATCCGGACGTCCTTGTCGCGCCCCTGTCCGTCCTGCACCGAAATTCGATCGCCGGGGCCGAGGTCGAGGGCGGCGGCGTCGGCCTCGGAGAGGCCGACCTGCACCGGCCAGGGCGGTCCGTTGTAGGGAACCTCGATGGACGGTTCGGGGATGGCGGGGCCGGGCGCGCTGCCGGCGATCCAGGTCACCTCCGGGCCGCCGACGTCGTCGGCCAGGTAGGTGAGTTGGAAGGTACGCGGCACGCTGCCACCGGTGATGCGCAGGATCGGGCCGCTGACAACGGCGGTCGGCGGGAGCAGCGCGGCGTCCAGGTCGGGCCCGAGGGCGTACGCTGCCCGGGCGCGGAAGTCGTCGACGTCCTCGGCGAGGCGGGATATCCGGATCCGCCCGCCGGTCGGGCCGTCGTCGCGTTCCCAATTGGCGTGCACGAGCACGTTCGAGGCGTGGCTGGCGCGGCGGACCGTGTCCTGGACGGCGTCGTCGGCGGCGGCACGCAGCAGCGCCGGCACGGCCCCGGCGAGCAGCGCGACGGCCGCGATGACCGCGGCGGTGAGCAGCAGCGGTCCGGCGTCGGCACGGCCACGCCCACGGACGCTGGGCCAGTGCGGCGCCGGCCACCGCCGGGTCAACCAACCGTTCACGGCGTCACCCGCAGGTGCGCGGCGTCGGCCCGGCGGACCTGGACGACGACCACGGTGGCGACCGCCAGCAGGCATCCGGCCAGCAGTGCGGCGAGCAGCGCGGCCTCGGCCGGCCATGGCCAGTGTGGCTGGACGGCCGGGACTGGCGCGGCGCCGGTGTCGGAGCGTACGAGCAGGGGAGCGACGACGCGGGTGGCGAGCGCGCCGACGGCCGCGCCCGCTGCGAGCAGCGGCAGCAGCACTCCGGCATGCTGGCCGAGCAGCACGGCCCGGATGTCGCGCCGGGACATTCCGAGACCGCGCAGCCGCGCCACCTCGACGGCGCGGACCTGGAGATCACAGGTGACGTGCAGGACGATGCCGGCGAGCAGCAGCAGGGCCGCAGCCGGGACGACGAGCCGGAGCGCGGCCGGCAGCCCCGCGTGCAGCGGACCGCCGGTGAGCCGGGCGGTCTCCGCCTCGCGGGTCGTGACGGTGCCCAGGTGCAGGGCGGTGGCCCGCTCGGCGGCACCGGGACCGGCTGGGTGGCCGACCCACCAGGCGTCGACCGGGAACGTCAGGTCGCCGGCGACGGCGCGGGCCCTGGAGAGCATGTCCAGGTCGGCCAGGACGGCGACGGCGCCGGGAGCGGACGGCACGGTCGGCACGATCTCGGCGACGACGATCGGCACGGGCGTGGTGCCGACCGTGACGCTGAGCCGGCTGCCGCTGCTGGCACCGACCTCGCTGGCGAAGCGGGCGGAGACGGCGACCGGCACCGGTCCGGGGTCCGGGAAGGCGGTGGCGACGAGGTTTGGCGCGGTGTAGGCGATGCTCCCGAGGTCGACGGAGGCCGCCATCCGGAGCGCCGCTCCCGTCGGCGTGGCGGAAAGTCCCACGGTCGGGTCGCGCAACGTGCTCGGGACCGTCTGCACGGACGTGGCGGTCCAGTCCGATCCGTCAGCCGATCCGAGTCGCGGCACGGTCAGGGTGACGTCGATGGTGGTGCGACCGCCGACCGGGAACCCGGCATCCGGCCCGGCCTCGACCGGCAGGGACACCGCGACGAGGCGCAGTCCGTCGGCGCTCGCGCACCCGGGCAGCCGGTGCTTCCGGCCGTCGAGCGGCACGGGGGGACCGGTGCAGGGTGTACGCAGGCCGGTGGCGTCCTGCAGCAGCAGCCGTGGCGTCACGACGAGCGAGGTCTCGCCGGTCGCGGTTCCGCTCATCACGAGCGGGGCATCAACCGGAACGGGGACGCCGGTGACCCGGGTCGGTGGGGCGAGCCTCGCCGCCACGTCCGACCACGTACGGTCGCGGTCGAGCCGTCCGCGCAGCAGCGCGTCGGCGCGGGTGGTGTCGACGGCGACCAGGCGCGGCGCATCGCCGGCGGTGCCGAGCCACTGACCGACGGCGGTACCACGGTCGAGGGCCGGACTGACCGTCCCTTCGGTGGCCGCGCCGACGACCGCGCCCTCTCCGGCCACCGGCGCCGTACCAAGGGTGAGTGCCAGGTCGGTGCCGACGGAAAGCGCGGCCTGATCACGCTGCGACTGGTGCCACGTGGCGTCGAAGGCGAGGCCGAAGGTTCCGGCCGCGCAGGCCAGCCCGACGAGCAGTCCGACGGCGACCGCCTGCTGTCGACGGGCGGCCTCGGCGACCGCCAGCGGAAGCGCCAGCCCACGGACGCGGTATGCCAGCCGGTCGGCACCGCGCAGGGCGGGCAGTACCACCCGCAACGCCAGGGCGGCGCCTGCGGTGAGCAGCAGCGCCGGCGCGAGTACCCGGACCGCGTCGACGCGTGGGTCGGCGGCGGTGGGCTGCGCGTACAGCTGCCACCAGGCGGCGGCGGCGAACACCGTGAGCATCAGATCGGCGCCGGACCGGGCCAGCAGCTCACGGCGGGTGCGTCGGTCGCCGGCTGCCGGACCGGGCCGGACCGCCAGGACGGTGAGTACGGCGGCGAGTACCAGCGCGCCGCCAGTCACCGCGAGGACCTGGGTACCGGTGATGTCCGGCCGGACGGTCAGGCCGGCACCGTCCAGCGGCGGCAGCCGGGTCAGGCCGGCGTGCAGGGCCGACGAGGCTGGTATCGCGAGCGCGGCGGCGACGGCGGCGACGAGCCCGGCTTCGAGCATCGCGGTGGCGGCGAGTTGGCGGCTACTGGTGCCGATGGCGGACCGCAGGGCGGTCTCGTCGGCGCGTACCCGTGCGGTCAGCCGGCCCGCGAGGACGAGTGCCGTCCCGGCCAGGACACCGCCGAGAACGGCGATGGCGAACACGACGGCGGCGGTGACGTGCCGTTGGTCGTCGGCGGACCGCAGGGTCAGCGGCAGGTCGGAGGCGACCCGGGCGAGCCGGACGCGGTCGCCGAGGGTGGCGGCCAGCCGGCGGTCGGCACTGCGGACGGCCCTGGCCACGGCCGCCAGGTCGCGACGGTTGGCTTGGGACAGGTCCGGATGAGCGGTGACCTCCATCCGGTCGACTGTGGCACCGGTGGCGACCAGATCGGCGAGGTCGACGAGGAACGGGCCGTAGGCGTTGACCGGCTGCCGGAAGCGGCCGTCCTGGTGCCCGATGGCGGAGCCGGTCGCGGCCAGCGGGTCGCGGTCCCAGCCGCGCCCCGGCAACGGGCGGACCACACCGACGACGGTCAGGTCGATGGCCGGGACGGGTGCGTGGGCCAGCTCGGCGCCGAGGCGTACCCGGCTACCGGGAGCGAGGCCGAGCAACTGGGCGGTGGACTCCAACACCACAGCCTCACCACGCTCGTGCGGCCAGCCCCCGGTGACCAGCTCGGCTCGGGTCGACAGGTCGTCCAGTCCCGACAGGTACGCCTGGGGCGGGACGGTGGTGCCCGGGGCGATCGTGGGCGGCAGCGCCCGCAGCACTGTCGACGCCCGCGCGGTTGTGGTCACCGGGAACGGTGCCAGCGCGGCAGCCACCACGGTGCGGGTGTCGGCGGCGACGGAGAGCGCGTCGGGGCCCTCGACGGTGCCGGTGTAGACGGTCACGTCGACGGCGGCGGGAGCGGCACGGGCCATGGCGACCTCCAGCGCCCGCTCGGCGGTGCGGGTGCTCAGCAGGGTGCAGGTGCCCAGCAGGGTCGCGCCGACCGTGACGACCCCGATAAGGGCCGCCAGCAACGGCCACTGCACGCGGGCGCGCCGGGTGACCAGCCTCAGCATCGTCGCGTCACCTGGCATCCGACACGGGCTCGTCAGGTCGCCCGGCTGTCCCCTCGTCGAGGTGCCCGTCGTGGATGCGGATAACCCGGTCGGCCAGTGCCATCATCACCGGATCGTGGGTGGACACGAGTGCGGTGACGCCTTCGGACTCGACCACCCCGCGCAGCAGAGCCATCACCGACAGCCCGGTCTCAGCGTCCAGTTGCCCGGTGGGCTCGTCGGCGATCAGGAGCCGGGGCGAGGCGGCCAGCGCGCGGGCGATCGCCACCCGCTGCTGCTGGCCACCGGACAGCTCGGCCGGCCGCTGCCGGGAGTGGTCGGCCAGGCCGACCAGTTCCAGCAGCAACTCGACCCGCCGCTCGCGCTCGGCCGGGGCGACGCGGGCCAGCCGCAACGGGGCGGCGACGTTCTCCGCAGCCGACAGCACCGGGATCAACCCGAAGCTCTGGAAGACGTACGACACCTTCTCGCGCCGCAGCCGCGACAGGCCGTCCTCGTCGAGCGCGGTCACGTCGGTGCCGTCGACGTGCACGGTGCCGGCGTCCGGGCGATCCAGGCCACCGATGGTGTTGAGCAGGGTGGTCTTGCCCGACCCGGACCGCCCGACGAGCGCCACCATGGAACCGGCGGCCACGTCGAACGACACGCCGCGCAGGGCGTGTACGACGGTCGGCCCGGTACGGAAGCGCCGGTGCACGCCACGCACACGCAGCAGCGGCTCGCCGCTGATGGCATTACCTTCGTTCATCAGAGGTCCCCTTCCGGGAACGCTTTGGCCGCTTGTCCCTTGAGGACTGATATGAGACGGCGTCCCGGGAGGGTGGCCTTGGAGGCCCGACGCCCACAAGGGTGTCGTCCCGCGAGGACTGGTCCATCAGCACGGCGCCGCGCCTTCGGTCTGTACGCACAGTCACGATGTGAAGGGGTGGTGCGATGCTGGGGGTCGGTATCGACTGGGCGGAGGAGTTCCATCTGGTCGCGGTGGGCCGTCCGGGTGAGGGTGTGGTCGAGGTGGCCCGGGTGGAACACACTCCGGCTGCGGTGGCGGCGCTGGTGGCGCGGATCGCCGGGTTGGAGCCGGACCCGGCCGAGGTGCGGGTGGTCATCGAGACCCGGCATGGGCTGCTGGTCGAGGCCCTGGTCGACGCCGGGTACACGGTGTTGCCGGTCAACCCGGACCTGGTGGCCCGCCGGCGTGGGCCGGCGCGTAAGAAGGACGACGCCGAGGATGCGCGGATCGCCTGCCTGCTCGCGTTGGACCAGTACAGCGATCTGCGGGCCTTGATCCCGCACGGGGAACTGGCCGGAGAACTGCGCGCTATCGCCCGCGACGACATCCGGGCCTGCCGTGACGAACGCAGGTTGCTCAACCGGCTGCGCGCCGACCTGGCCGCGGTGTTTCCGGCCGCGCTGGCCATCGCCGGTGACGATCTGGGGAGCCCGGTGGTGCTCAAGCTGCTGCAACGCTGGCCCACCGCCGACGAGTTGGCCGCCGCCAGCCACGACGAGGTCGAGGCCCTCGCCCGGGCGGCCAAGCATGGTTGGCCGCACCGGCTCGCCGACCGGGTCACCCAGGCCCTGACCGGTGATCACTTCCAGCCCCGCGACTACCTCATCCGCGCCAAGGCCGACACCATCCGGCTGGCCTGCGCCCAGTTGTTGCTGCTGCGCGAGCAACGCCGCAGCTGGCACCGACGCATGGGCGAACTGCTGCTGGGCGACCGGCGTCGAGGACGCGCCAAACAGCCCGGTGATAACCGGGGGCCGGCGGTTCCTGGCGGCGAGATCTACCTCAGCTTTCCAGGGCTCGGAGATCGACTCGCCACCAGGATCGCCGGTGAAATCGGCGACGCGATCGGACAGTTCGACACACCGAACGCGCTGCAATGCTACGCCGGCAAGGCCCCGGTCACCCGCCGCTCCGGCAAGAGCGAGCTCGTCGTCGCGTCCCGGCTGGCCTGCAACCGCTACCTCGCCGACGCCGTACAGCAGTGGGCCTTCACCAGCCTGCGCACCTCCGGCTGGGCCCGGGAGTTCTACGACACGCAACGTAGTCGAGGAAGAAAGCACCACGCCGCACTGCGAGCGCTGGGCAACCGCTGGCTGGAGGTCCTGTGGCACTGCCTGACCAAGAACACCCCCTACGACGAGAACGTCCACGTCGCCAACCGCAACCGCGCACTCGGCCGGGTCAACCAGCCCTCGAAACTCGCTGCTTGACCCGGAGGTTGACAAAGGGTGTCTCATTCGCCGTTCCCCGCGTCGGGGCGGATCGTGATGTGGTCCGGTTCCAGGGCCAGCCGGACCCGTCGGGTCAGCGCCAGCGCCTGGCGGAAGTCGCGGGGCACCTGCACCCGCCCGGCCCGGTCCATCACCGCGTACTCCTCGGCGATCGTGTGCGTGTCGCCGCGCGCGTCGGTGGTGGTGCGGCGCAGCACCTCGCTGCTGGTGCGCCCGTCCCGGATCGCGACGGTCCGTTCGACCTGGCCGCTGACCTCCGGATCGTGGGTGACCACGACAACGGTGACGCCGTAGCGCCGGTTGACCTCCCGCAGCACAGCGAAGACCTCCGCGGACGTGGCGGCGTCCAGCTCGCCGGTCGGCTCGTCGGCGAGCAGAACCCGCGGCTGGTTGGCCAGCGCCACGGCGATCGCGACCCGCATCTGCTGCCCTCCGGAGAGTTGCCCGGGACGCCGATCGGCGCAGTCGGCGACACCGAGGCTGTCCAGCAGCTCGGCGGCGCGCTCCCGGCGCTCCTCCTTCGCGGTACGCGCCGCCGTCATCGGCAGGTCCACCATCTCCCGCGCGGTCAGGTAGGGGATCAGATTGCTCGCCGTCTGCTGCCGGACGAACCCGACGGTGTGCCGCCGGTAGTTCACCCGGTCCGCTCGGGACATCGCCAGCAGATTCCACCTGTCGACCCGGACCCGCCCGGCGGTGGGAGCGTCGACGCCGGCCAGGATGGAGAGCAGCGTCGACTTGCCCGACCCGGAGGCACCGACGACGGCGACCAGCTCGCCGCTCTCCACGGTCAGGTCCAGTCCCTGTAGTGCCTGCACCTCAATCGAACCGGTCTGGTAGATCCGCACCAGGTTCTCGCAGACGATGAGCGCGTCCCGGCCGAACTCGGGCGCCCGCGCGGACGGCTTCGGCAGGGACAGCGGTGTGCTGGACAATCCGTCCTCCGTCCGGGTCGTGCCGATGTCGAGCCTGCCTCGGGTAGTGGTCCGGCCCACCAGCCGGGCACGTGTTGTCGCCTGGCCGGCACGCATGGTTACCTGATCCGTCGGGAGCCCTGATGGTCGTGCTGACACAGATTGAAGCAGTTTCGCAATCGGCGGCTCCGTTGACCATGCCCCTGCGCGTTCCCCGGCCCCGCAGGTCGAGCGAAACCCGTGAAGAACCGCCACGGCTCGTGTGGTGACCCCTGCCGCGGCACGTGGGCGACCTGTTGGCGCTGGGGCGACCTCGCGGACCCGTCGGGGCATCCTTCCGGTGTCCTCAGAAAGTCCTCAGACAATCGAAAAGGTTTGGCCCGGCTGTTCCCGCAGGCTCTGAACCGGGTCCGCACCGGCGGCCCCGGAGCAGAGGGAGAGCTTCCGCGGTGACCACGGGTCATAGCACCGCCGATGCCGTTGGCATGGGTCAGGGCGGTCTGCAGGGACAGGGCCGGCGAGCCTGGAAAAAGAGATCCGGAGAGACCATCCGGAACAGCTGTGACACGGCGGGCCGGGTCGGACGACGGTCACCTGGTGTGATGCGTGCCCCGGCCCAGTCAGCGACGGCCGAGCAGTTCTATTCCGACCTGGTGGCACAGAATGGCGCCTCCGTTCGCGCGTACCTGCTCCGTCTGACCCGCAACCAGAGCATCGCCGAGGACGTCTATCAGGAGACCCTGCTGCGGGCGTGGCGTCACCGGCAGAGGCTGGTCGGCCGGGAGGGCTCGATCAGGAGTTGGCTGTACACGGTCGCGCACAACGCCGCCGTGGACCAGCTGCGTGGACGACGGTCGCAACCGGTGGGGAGTGAGGTCTGGGACAGCATCCAGCAGCCCGTTCCGGACCATGCCGATGCGGTCGTGGCCAGTGCCGCCCTCATGCCGGCCCTACGCCGGCTGACCGCGGAGCACCGTGACGTGATCTTCGAGCTCTACTACCGCCGCAGTACGGTGACCGAGGCCGCGAGATCCATCGGCATACCGCCGGGAACCGTCAAATCCCGGGCTCACTATGCCGTCCGGGCATTGCGGGCCGAGCTGGCGTCCGCGGCTTCGTCCGGTCCGGGCAGCCCTTCATGAGCCGGCGGCACACCTCCGGATTCAGCATCCTCGGCATGGACCGGGATCCGACCCCCGGGGACCCGGATCAGATCGATCAGCTGGCCCGCTTCTACGAGGAGATCCGGGACGACGCCCAGACCGGTGTGCGGGTCCTCGGGCGGGGCGGATCATTGTCGAGAGCGCGCGGCGAATCGATGGAGAAGCTGCGGGACATGCTCGACAGCCTGCCACGCAAGCTGCAGCAGGCGGTCGACTCCTTCGACACGGCGGCACAGGCGTACCGCATCTACAGCCGGGCGCTGCGCGAGCAGCAGACCCGCATCGACACCGCGATGGATCAGGCGACCGAGGCCGTGCAGGTGGTACGGCTCGCCGTGCCGCGAGTGGCCGTCGACGCCACACCGGGGCAGGAGGCGGCGGCGCGGTCGGCGGCCAACGAGATCGACGGCGCACGGGACCAGCTCTCGGCCGCGCAACGACTGGCCGCCGACGCCCGCCGACTGCGGGAGGCCGCGTCCGCGCGATGCAATCGGGCGCTCGACGACGCCGCCTCGAAGGCCATCAAGCCACCGCCGCGGCGCAACTTCTTCCAGCGCATCGGCGACTTCTTCCGGAACAACCCAATCCTCCGCTTGATCATCGATGTCGCGATCGCCGTCGTCGGGGTGCTGCTGCCGGTGGTCGGCATCGTGCTCGCCGCGGTAGCCCTCGTGGTGACGGTGGCGGTTCAGGCTGCGAACGGAAACTTCGAGTTGGGCACGCTCGTGGTGGGCCTGGTGGCTCTCGTGCCCGGAGCGAAGCTTTTCGGTCCGTTCGTGCGAGGTGCGAAAGCGGTAGCGCCTGGCCTGGTGAAGACGGCCGGCAGCGGAGCCGCGGCATTCGGCCAGTTCGGCCGGAACAACACCGTCATCAGTGGCCTGCTCCGGTTCGGTGGCCGCGGTGGTGGCTTCGGCAACCAGGTGGTGACCGATTTCGGTAAGGGCGTGGTGGAGGAGGCCGCGACCATCGGCCTCAACAAGCTCGGGAAGGCCAACGACGCAGACTTCAACGCCGCCTCGATTTTCGGCGGTGCGGCGGCGGGTGCCGCCGCCGGAGGTCTCGCCGACGGCTTCCGGAAGGGCTTCACCGGCGATCCGGATTTCGATCTCCCTCCTGGTGGTGGCACCGAGGGCTTGTCGGGGGCGAACACCGCACGTGGCGGTGACGGTGCGCCCGCCGGTGACATTCCCAGCGGGGACCGCGCATCGGCCACCGAACCCGACTCCGCGGGTGGCGGGCCGCCGGGTGCATCCACCTCCATCGACCCGCCGGCCAGTAGCCCGGCACCGTCGTCTGCTTCCGGCGGCGACGGCTCTGCCGGCAACGTCTCGGCACCGACTGCTGCTGCGCCACCGCAGCCGGCTCCAGCACCGGTGACCAGCGGCGCACCCGCTGCCGGCGGTGGGACGGGCGGTGCCGATCCGGCCACCGCTGCTCCTGCGCCGACGCGACCGCCAGGATCGGATCAGCCCGCGGCGGTCACCGAACCGGCGGCCAAACCGGCGGCTGAGCCGGCGGCCAAACCGGCGGCTGAACCGGCGGCCGAGCCGGCGGCCAAACCTGCGGCTGAACCGGCGGCTGAGCCGGTAGGCGCCCGCCCGGTGCAGCCGGACGCGCCCCCGAACGGCGAGGACGCACCGGACGCCCGCAAGGTCGACGAGGAGCCGGCCGGTGAGAAGTCCGTCGAGGAGCGTGCGGGCGAGGCGGTGACGGGGATCGTCTCCAGCGGTGCAAGCGACGCGGCATCGGCCGCCATCGAGAACGAGGAAGCCGAGGATCCGCCGACCGACGCGGTGGTCGAGGCGGCTGTGCAGGCGGGATTCGTGTTGGGCGCAGCTGACGCCGCCACGGGCGCGTCAACGTCCGAGCACGACACCGGCATCACCAGGAAGTTCCGCAGGTAAGAACCGGCCGGCGGCCTGCCGGTGGCTGTTCAAGAGATCAAGGAGTGTCACCATGCCCGATTTCGCGGTCAACAGTGAAGAGACCGCCCAGACCTCGGCGGCGCTGCTGAACGACTTCTCCCAGCTACAGGACAAGCTGGTCGAGGTACGCGGAAAGGTGCAGAACCTGCTCGCGCAGGGCTACCGCACCCCGGCCGCCCAGCAGAAGTTCCAGCCGTTCTTCGACGAGTTCGCCAAGGGATTCGACCAGGTGAACCAGGGCCTACAGGGCATCGGCAACTACGTCCGTTCGGTCGGTGAGGCATTCGCCTCCACCGACCAGGACCTCGGCTCGCGTCTCGGCTGACCGCCGTTTCAAACGAATCGGACACGCCCGGCGTGCGCAAGCGCTGGGCGTGTCCGCTTGAGAGGAAAGGAGGAGGGTCGAGATGCGGCTCAACGTCAGTCTGGTCTCCGACGCCTCACCTGCGGCGGAGCCGCTGGTCGTAGAGGCGGAGCCGGGGACCTCGGTGGGGACGTTCGCCGCGGAGCTGGCCGACGCCGTCGGCGGCCGTCCCGGCACGCTGTTCCACGGTGCCCAACCCCTGGACCCGGGACTCTCGCTTGCCGCAGCGCGGCTGGGCGCCGGTGCCGAGTTGGGCCTGAATCGTCCGGCCCGGCCAACGGCCGGTCGGGCGGGTGCGGTGGAGGTGCGCCTGGTGGGCGGCCCGGGAGCCGGTGGGATCGTGCTCCTTCCCCCCGGGGAGTACGAGGTGGGCAGCGCGCCCACGTGCCGGGTACGCCTTGCCGGTGATGTGCCGCCGGTCGCCGCTCGGCTGCTGGTCACCGTGGACCGTACGGTGGCGGTGACCGCGGTAACGGCTGTCGAGTTGGATGGCGTTGCCCTGGACGGCACCGCCGAGTGGCCGGCTGGCCGTCAACTGGCGGTCGGCGGCGTCCTGCTGGAACTGGCCACCGGCGTGCCGGTACGCGCCCCGCTGACCCGTACGGCGGACGGCTTCACCTGGGAGTTCAACCGTCCGCCGCGGTTCTTCCCGAAGATCATGGGCGGACAGTTCCGGCTGCCCGCCGCACCGACCGAATCCGACAAGAGCCCGATCGGCCTGGTGACGTTGCTGCTGGCCCCGGCGATCGGCGCGCTGGTGGGCATTCTCGCGACGGGCAACTGGCGGTTCATCTTCCTCGCGCTGGTCTCTCCGCTCGCTGCGCTGCTGACCCAGTTCGGTGCCAAGCGGCGCGGTAGGCAGAGCCACGCCGAGCGGATGCAGGAGTACGAGGAGAAACTTCTCCGGGTCCGTGCCGACATCGACGAGGCGGTGCTGGAGGAGCAGCGGGCCCGCCGGTACGCCTACCCGGACCCGGCGTTGACCGGCCGGATCGCGACCCTGCCGGGTGAACGACTGTGGGAGCGGCGCTGGCGTGACGACGATTTCCTCGCCCTGCGGGTCGGTACCTGTTCGATGCCGTCGGGGGTGCGGGTGGAGGATCCGGCGCTGGACGAGCACCGCCGAATCACCGCGCCCGAGCTGGGCCAGGTGCCGGTGGCCGTGGACGTTCGCGACAGCGGTGTGGTCGGGGTGGCCGGGGACCGCCTGGCCCGGCTGGCTCCCTGGCTGGTGGCGCAGGCGGCCGTGCTGCACAGCCCCGACGATCTGCGTATCTGTGTGCTCACCGACGCCGCCGGTGAGCAGCGCTGGTCGTGGCTGCGCTGGCTTCCCCATACCCGGGCCGACGGCGAAGAGGCGTACGTCCGGATCGGCACCAGCGCCGAGTCGGTGTCGCGGCGCATCGCCGAGCTCAACCGGGTGATCGCGGCGCGGTCGGCCGGTGACCAGGCGAGCGGGCCGGAACGGGGCGGTGCAGCCGGCGATCCGGACATCCTGGTGGTGTTCGACGGTGCGCGGCGGTTGCGGTCGATGCCCGGCGCGGTCCCGCTGTTGCGGGACGGTCCCGCGGTCGGCGTCTACGTGATGTGCCTGGAGCCGGAGGAACGGCTGCTGCCCGAGGAGTGCCGGGCGGTGGTGGTGTCCGGCGCGGACGGCGCGTCGCTGCGGACCGCCAAGACGGCGCTGGTCGCCGGCATCCGCGCCGACGAACCGGACGCCGGATGGTACGAGCGGGCGGCCCGGCGGATGGCGCCGTTGGGGGTGTCCGGCGACGGCGACGAGGCGGTGCTGCCGCCGTCGGCACGGCTGCTCGACGTCCTCGACCTGGAGCCGCCGACGCCGGACAGGATCGCGGCGGGTTGGGCGGTCCGGCCGGCCAGCACCGAGGCGGTGCTCGGCGTCGGGTTGGACGGCCGGTTCGCGATCGACCTGGTACGCGACGGCCCGCACGCCCTGATCGCGGGGACCACCGGAGCCGGCAAGTCGGAGTTGTTGCAGACCCTGGTGGCCACGCTGGCGGTGGCGAACCGGCCGGACGAGATGACCTTCGTGCTGGTCGACTACAAGGGCGGTAGTGCCTTCGCCGAGTGTGAACAGCTGCCGCACACCGTCGGCATGGTGACCGACCTGGACACCCACCTGGTCGAGCGGGCGCTCACCTCGCTCGGCGCGGAATTGCGCCGTCGCGAGCACGTGCTGGCCGCGGCCGGCGCCTCCGACATCATCCGCTACCAGGAACGCCGAGCCCGGGACGCGAGCATGCCCGCGATGCCGCGGTTGGTGCTGGTGATCGACGAGTTCGCGTCGATGGTGCGCGAGCTGCCGGACTTCGTCACCGGGCTGGTCAACATCGCGCAGCGCGGCAGATCTCTGGGGATTCACCTGGTCCTGGCCACCCAGCGGCCGTCCGGAGCGGTGACCCCGGACATCCGGGCGAACACGAACCTGCGGATCGCCCTGCGCACCACCGACCAGGGCGAGAGCCGGGACATCATCGACGCACCCGACGCGGGTGAACTGTCGCCGCGCACGCCTGGTCGGGCGTACGCCCGGCTGGGGTACGCCGCGCTGCTGCCGTTCCAGGCTGGCCGCATCGGCGGCAGACGACCGGTGCTGGGGGACCGGGCCGACGAGGTGCGCGTCGAGGTCACCCACGTGAACTGGTCACGGCTGGGCGACCCGGTTCCGGCCCGCCGCTCGTCGACTGCCACGTCTGGTGGCCCGGCCGACACCGACCTGCGGGAACTCGTCGCGGCTGTCGTCGCGGCGACCGACAGGCTCGGGGTGCCGCGGCAGCCGAGCCCGTGGCTGCCGGCGCTCACCGAGGTGGCACAGTGGGCGGATCTCCCTCAGCCGCCCCCGGCCACGATCCCGGGCGACCTGGGCGCGGTCGCCTACGGCATCGTCGATCTGCCCGCTTCGCAGAGCCGCGAGCCGTTGCTGTTCGACACCGACCGTACCGGGCACGTGTTCTTCATCGGATCCGGCCGCAGCGGCCGTTCGCAGGCGCTGCGTACCCTGGCGGTCGCGCTGACCGCCCGGCACTCCAGCGCCGACCTGCACCTGTACGCCGTCGACTGCGGCAACGGTGCGCTGCTGCCGCTGGTCGGGTTGCCGCACTGCGGCGCGGTGGTGGACCGGCTACAGACCGAGCGCCTCGATCGCCTGCTGACCTGGTTGAACAGTGAGTTGACCAGACGGCAGGCCTGGTTCGGTGAACAGGGCGTCGCGGATCTGGCGGAGCAGCGGCGCAACGCCGCCGCCGATCGGCGACTGCCACACGTGGTGCTGCTCGTCGATCGTTTCGAGGTGTTCGAGCGGGACTTCGCGACGTACGACAACGGCAGCTATCTGGAACGGCTGACCCGGCTGCTGCGTGACGGTGCCGGCGTCGGTGTCCACGTCGTGCTGGCCGGCGACAAGGTGCTCGGTTCGGGCCGGTTCGCCGGCGCCACCGAGGAGAAGTTGGTGTTGCGCCTGAACGACCGCAGCGACTACTCCCTGCTGGGTCTCAACCTGCGCGACGTACCCCCGGAGCAGGCACCGGGCCGGGCGATCCGGCTGGCCGACCACGCGGAGGCGCAGATCGCGGTCCTCGGTCCGGACCTCAGTGGGCAGGGACAGGCAGCAGCACTGACCGACATCGCCAGACAGCTCACCGTGCGGGACGCCACGGTCCCGGGGACCGCCCGGCCGCGCCGGTTCGCGGCGTTGCCCGACCTGATCGGGTACGCCGAGGTGCGCCGGATGCTGTCGGAGCCGGGCCGCGCCCTGACGGCGATCGTCGGGGTCGGCGGCGACGAGGTAGTCCCGCTCGGCCCGGACCTCGCCGACATTCCGACCTTTGCGATCGGCGGGCCACCGCGTTCCGGCCGGAGCACCGCGCTGCTGTCGGTGGCGCGGACTCTGCTGGCCAACGGCACCGGGCTGCTCGTGGTGGCGCCGCGGCGCTCGCCACTGCGTGACCTGGCCGGGCAGCCCGGGGTGGCCGCGGTGGTGACCGACGCGGGCATCGCCGCGATGGACTTCCGGGACCTGCTCAAGAGCATTCCGGAGGACACCGGGACAGTGGTCATCGACGACGCCGAACTGCTCGCCCAGTCGGACGTCGACGGAGACCTCAACACCCTGGCCCGGGGTGCGGCAGGCAATGGGTGGGGCCTGGTGGTCGCGGGCAATGCCGAGGCGCTCAGTCTCGGCCTGGCCGGCTGGCTGACCCAGCTCAAACGCAACCGGGCTGGACTGTTGATCGCACCGCAGAGCATCACCGACGGGGAGCTGATCGGGATGCGGATCCCACGGGGGATCGTCGGGCAGGCCGCCCGGCCAGGGCGTGCCTACCTGCATCTGGGCGACGGGGTGCTGACGGCGGTGCAGGTGCCGAAGGCGGACTGAAAGCATGGGATCCGGTGACGCCGGCTCGGCGTCGCCGGATCCCGTGGTGCCCGGACGGCCGGTCAGGTGAAGCGCAGCGTGCCGGTGATCGCGTCGAAGACGTCGTACAGAGCGTCGGCGAGCGGCAGGTTCGGACTCATTCCGGTGACCACGAGGTACGAGCCGGGCTGTCCCGGCACGGGAATGATCGTGTGCATGGCGACCATCACCGCGGACGTGCTCTCGGTCAGCTCGACGACCTCGGTTCCGGTGATCCGGGCGACGGTGCCGATCGTGGGGAGGGTGGCCGAGGTGACGGTGCGATCCCCGTGGCCGTTGATTCCGGCGGGGCGAGTCAGTTGCTGGGCGATGTCGGCCACCGATGGTTGCGTACCGTCCGGGACGGTGATCCCGAAGGCCGCCACGAACGCCATCAGCAGCCCGCCGTCGTCGTCGCGAGCGATCATGCCGGCCGCGGCCGCGGCGCCCTGCTGACGAGCCGCCCGCAGCAGGCGGCGTGCCTGGCGCAGCGCGTCGTCGACCGCGCTGCGCTGTTCGGCGGTGGACACCGCAGCCCGTAGCTCGCGTTGTTGCCGGCTGAAGTCCTGCCCCGCCAGGTCGTAGTCGAGCCAACCCTCCGGCACCTCGAAGGTAAATGATCCAGAGGTCGGTACGGGGGCGCTCACCGGCCACCGCCGAGGCTGTCGCCACTGTGGTCATCGACGGCGGTGAAGGCGTTGAGAATCACGTCGATCGCCTCGACGATGTCGTCGCACTCGTTGCGCAGCTGCTTGCGGCCGGCGTCCCAACGGTCCTCGAAGTTCTCCGCCGCGTCCCGAACCGGAGGTCCGACGGTCCGGTTGAAGTCCGCCGAGCTGCGCTTGACGCTGATGGTCCGCAGCACCTGCCGCATCGCGTCGGCTGCCTGTTGAAGATCTTCGCCCGGGATGACGATGTCTGATCTGGCCATGAGCCCGTCACGTCGGACATCCCGCAACGGTTCGGCGAATGTGACCTGGAACACAAGCCTCGAACCGGATCGGTGGCCCGGTCGTGAAGACCGCACCTGTCGAGCCCGATCGAAACGGAGGTGTCATCGTGTCCCGCACCCCGGTCCGCGCTCTGGCCGCCCCACTTGCCGCGGCCCTGCTCCTGGCGGGCTGCGCCGGGAACGAAGCCGCCGATCCGGCGGCGGCGCCCGTTCTCGCCGGTGGTGAGATCAAGCTGGTGGACGCACCGGCGTCCAGCGCCGGCCTGACCGGCGACGGTCGCGGCGACAATGCCGTTGCAGCCAGCCCAGCATCTCCGGCGGCGGCCAGCACGACGCCTCCGGCGCCCGACCCGACGGCGCCCAGCCCGCAGGCCCCGGCCAAGTGGGTCCAACTCTCCACCAACAAGGCCACCATCGGGGAAACGGTGACGGACGTAACCGGGTTCACCCTCTACAGCTTCGCCCGGGACCCGGCCGAGCCGCCCGCCTCGGCCTGCACCGGCACGTGCGCCGAGAGCTGGCCACCGGTACTGATCCAGGCCGGGGGCCGGGTATTCGTCGACGGATTGCAGACGGACGACATCGGTGCGATCCGGCGGCCCGATGGTGGCGTGCAGGTCACCATCGCTGGCCGGCCGGCCTACCGGTTCGGCGGCGACACGGTGCCTGGCGACCTTAATGGACAGGGCGTCGACAACGTGTGGTTCGCGTTCGGGCCCGATGGAAAGGCCCTCGACGCACTGATCACCACGGCGGAGCTGAAGGCCGCGAAGCCGGATCGCACCAGCACGCTGACCGCGAAGGACGGCAAGGACGGCCCGATCGTCGTCGACGACGACGGCGCGACGATCTACCGCTTCGACGGGGACGACACCGACCCGCCGGCCAGCAACTGCACGGACGCGTGCGCCGCACTGTGGCAGCCCGTGGTCGCCAGGAACGGCGGCAGGGTCAAGCTCAAGGGCATCGACGGCGACCGGGTCTGGTGGCTGAGCCGCAAGGATGGGACCAAACAGGTGACGTTGGACGGATCGCCGCTCTACCGCAACGTCGCCGACAAGAGCACCGACACGATCATCACCAGCGCCGCCACCCAGGGCTGGACGGCGGCCCGATGATCCGCCGTGCCGTCCTGCTGCTGCTCGCGGCGCTCACCGCCGTCCTGGCCGCACCGGCGGCCGTCTCGGCCGCTCCCGACAAGGTGGTCAAGGTCGCCGTGGTGCGAAGCCCCGAACAGAACGGCGGGCGCACCGACTCCCTGGCACAGATCGCCCAGCGAACGCTCGGCGACCCGGCCCGCGCCGCCGAGATTCTCGACCTGAACCGGTCCCGCCCGCAGAGCGACGGCGGTGCCCTCACCGACTCCGGTGAGGTACGCCCTGGATGGGTTCTGCTGCTGCCGGCCGATGCGACGGGGCCTGACGTCCGGCTCGGCCGGATCGGCTCCACCGCGGCCGCCGACAGTACGCCGTTGCTCACCTGGAAGGTCGCCGCCGCGCTGCTCGGCGCGGTGATCCTGGCCCTGCTCAGCCTCCTGGTGATCTTCCGCCGCCGGCTCGTCGCCCGGCTTCGCCGACGTCGCCGCGCCTACGCCGACAACGCCCGCTGGCACCGCCAGATCCAGGAACGGATGCGTACGCGCGCGCAGTTGTCCGCCGAGTTCGCCGCCGACCAGAAACGTCCCGCGCTGGCCTGGCAGGCGTCCGCCGAACTGACCGCCGATCAGGTCGAGGCGTACGCTCTGCGCGTGGACATTCGGGCGGTGACCGCCTGGGTGACCGCCGACCACACCCCCCGACCGCCCTGGCTGGCCGAGGCCGATGGTGTGTGGACGCGCCCCGCCGACGCCGCCGGACGGCCCACCCGGGGTGACGCGGTCACGCCGTGCCTGGTGCGGGTCGGCGGAGACGACAACGGAACCCTGTTCGTGGATCTCACCTGGCTCGACGGCGTGCTGGCGATCGGCGGATCGGCCGGGGTCGCCATCGACGTCCTGGCCAACCTCATGGCCGACCTGAGCCGCTTCCGTCCGGATCTGCCGGTGCTGTCGGTGCCGGGACTCGGCGGCCAGCCACCCGGCCTGCCACAGTCCGCGCTACGCCTGGGATCCGTCACTGAGCTGCGGATAAACGACTCTGGGCCGGAGACCGACGACGGGATGGTGCGCCTCGCCGCCCGCCGTCGTTCGCTCACCGCCCTGGCGGTGATCGCCGAGACGCCCTCGGCCGACGAGGCGGCGCATCTGCTCGCCGCCTGCGGGCCCGGCACCGGGCAGGTCGCGATCGTGCTCGGCGATCTTCCGGGCGCACGCTGGCGCTGGCACGCTGAGGCGGACGGAAAGGTCCGCCTGCCGGAGATCGGTGTGACGGCGACCGCGCCGTCCCGCTAGGCCGTCGACGGAATCTCACGCCGGTCCGAACAGGACCGCTTCAGGAAGGCTCGCGATGTCCACGACCACATTCACCGCCGCCCCGGCAGCACCGGTGCGCCGCCTCGGCCAGGCCCGGGTCGCGTACCTGCTGCTCTGGGCCTTTCTCCTGGTCAACCTGGTGATCCTCCAGGCCATGTTCGCCCATCCGAGCCGGCCGGTGCCCAACACCCTGACCGGGATCGGCCGTTTCCTCGGCCTGCATCTGGGTTTCGTGATGGCACTGCAACTGCTGCTGATCGGCCGGGTGCCGTTCCTGGAACGGCGGATCGGCATGGACAAACTCACAAACTGGCACCGCTGGACCGGGTTCGCGATCTTCTGGCTGGTCGTGCTGCATCCGACCTTCGTGATGCTCGGCTACGCACAGCTCGACCGGATCTCGTTCTTCGCCGAGATTCCGAACCTGGCCAAGCAGATGCCGGTACTACTCGGCATGATCGCCGCAGTCCTGATCGGCGTCATGGCGTTCACCTCGGTACGGATGGCCCGCCGCCGCATGTCGTACGAGACCTGGCACGCCATCCACCTGGTGGTGTACGTGGTGATCGTGCTCTCGGTGATCCACCAGATCTACGAGGGCGCCTCGTTCGCCAACAGCGACGTCACCAAGGCGTACTGGTGGGGGTTGTGGGCCTTCGCGGTCGGTTCGTTGCTGACCAACCGCCTGTTCGTGCCGCTGGTGCGCAACGTCCGGCACCGGCTGCGGGTCGTCGCGGTGGTGCCGGAGACCGACAACGCCGTCTCCGTCTACATTGCCGGCAACCGCCTGGACCGGCTGCGCGCCCGTCCCGGCCAGTTCTTCTGGTGGCGCTTCCCTGGGCACAACTCCTGGTGGCAGGTCAACCCGTGGTCGCTGTCCGCGGCACCCGACGGCCGCACGCTGCGGCTGACCGCGAAGGCGATCGGCTCCACCAGCGCCGGGCTGCGGCAGTTGCCGGTGGGCACCCGGGTCTACGCCGAGGGACCGTACGGCGCCCTCACCACCGCCGGCCGTACCCGGGAGAACACCCTGCTGATCGCCGGCGGCATCGGCATCACCCCGATCCGGGCGCTGCTGGAGGACCCGGAGCTGACCGGAGACGTCGTGGTGCTCTACCGGGCCCGCACCCCCGCCGACGCGGTGCTGATCGGTGAGCTGCGCAATCTTGTACAGGCCCGGGGTGCCCGCCTGCATCTGCTGACCGGTCGCACCGCCGACGGCAGCCAGCCGTTCAGCCCGGAGAGCCTGCGCGGCCTGGTTCCCGACATCGCCGAACGGGACGTCTACCTGTGCGGTCCCGCGGCGATGGCCACCACCGTGCAGCGCAGCCTCCGCGCGCTGCGGGTCCCGGCCCGCCAGCGGCATGTCGAGGCGTTCCGGTTGGGGGTGTGAATCTCAGCGGAGACGATCGAGCAGTTGCCGGGCACGACGGTCGACAAATGCGAGACCGAAGCGCCTGGCGGCTGCTTGCGCGTCGGTGACGAGAGATCGCGCCCGGTCGGGTTCGGTCCCGGCGAGCAGATCGGCATAGGCGATCTGGGTTCGGGCGACGAGCAGCGGGGAGCGCAGCCGCCGGTTCACGGTCAGGGCGAGGTCGTAGGCGGCCGCCGCCTCCTCGCGGTGGCCGACGGTGGCCAGTGCGAGGCCGAGCCCGTAGGCGATCGAACCCTCGGTGGTCGCGCCGGTGCTGGCGACCCGGTCGCGCCAGCCGTCGAGCAGTGGCACGAGCCGGGAGGCGGGGATGGGAAGGACGAGCCGGTGGCAGACCTCGGCCCACAGCATCAGGGAGGTCGACCAGAACTGGGGTGCGCCGCCGGCGGAGACGTCGAGGGAGTCGGTGAGTGCCCGGGCGTCGGCTGCCCGGCCGAGCTCGCACCACACGTAGGCCATGCCCGCCCGGAAGACCTGCAGCGTCGGGTTCTGGTCGACGACCTGCCCCATGGCCTCGGCCACGTCTGCCAGTCGGTCCTGGGCCCGGCGGATCTGGAAGAGCTGGCCCGCGTAACCGAAGAACGCCTCGGGCTGGCCGGTTGCCACGCCGAGTTCGAGGGCGGCGTTCGCGGCGGCTTCGGCCTCCGCCAGGTCACCGTCCAGGAAATGATGCATCGACGACGTCTGCGCGTTGGTCCAGCGGACGAAGGGTTCCGGACTGCGCTGGGCGAACGCGTTGCGGATGTCCTTCTCCCGGTTCATCACCTCACGGTCGCCGCGCTCAAGCGCGATCTCGTGGTGGGACATCGAGAGGATGCCGCGCAACCGCGCGTCACCGGTTCGCTCCGCGGCCGTGATGCCCGCCTGCAACAACTGCTCACGACGATCAAGGGCGTCCAGCGTGCGCAGGGCGCTTTCGGTGAGCCGTACGACGTGCGCGAGGACGTGGTCGTCGCCGGCCTCGTGGGCGAGCGACACCGCACGGGCGGCGGCCTCTTCCAGGTCCTCGGCGGCGGTGGCATGGATCTCGATGGCGAGAATCGCGTGGAGCAGCGCACCGTCTGCCGGGTTGGGCTGCGCGGCGATCGCACGGCGCAGGATCTGGACCCGTTCGTCGTCTGTCGTCCCGAATCCGCTGACGTCGCCACGGTTGTTGGCGAGTGCGGCACGGACGAGAAGCTCGTCGTGGTGGAGTTCGATCGCGAGGCGACCGGCTTCGAGCAGCGTCTCACGGTGCGCGGGGTCACCGGATTGACGCTGCGCGGTGCCGAGACCGACGAGGCATTCACAGCGTCGCACCGTGGGACCGGCGGGCATCAGCTCAAGGGCGTGGCGATACCAGACGACCGCCTCGTCGGGTGCCACGTGAGTCAGCGCGTAGGCACCCGCCTGCTGCGAGTATTCCGCTGCCTTGGCGCGGTTCGTAGGTGCGACGGCATGGATCCAGTGGTGGGCGATCTCGGCCGCCTGCTCGCCCGCGTCATCGCCGACCCGACGCTCCATCGCCATCGCGACCGCCTGATGGATGAACGCCCGCGCGGTGGGTTTCAACTCCGCGTACAGCGTGTGGGCGACGATGGCGTGGGTGAACGCGAATCGCCCGACGGCGTCGGTGACGAGAGCGTTGTCGACCGCCGGCGCCAGCCGTTCGAACGTCTGCAGCGGAGCTTCGCCGAGCAGTTCGGAGAGCAGATCGAGCTCGAAGTCCCGGCCGAGCACCGACGCGGTGTCCAACGCTCGACGCGTTTCGGATCCGAGGCGCTGGACACGGCGGCCCACGACCTCTCGGACGCTTACCGGCAGGCCCCGGGTCAGCAGCCGGGTCGGAGTCGCCCAGCGGCCGTCCTGCTGGCGGCTGATCGCCCCGGTCTCGGCGAGATGACGCAGAATCTCGGTGACGAAGAACGGGTTGCCCTCGGTCTCGGCGCGCAGCAGATCCCGCAGCGTGAGCCCGTTGTGGTCCATCTCGTGGCCGGCGATCGTCTCCAGCAGGCCGAGCATTTCGCTGTTGTCGAGACCGTGCAGGGCCAGCCGGGTCGTCCCCGGCTCGCGATGGGTGGCGGCCAGCAACATGTTCAGCGGATGCGAGGCGTCGAAGTCGGAATCGCGGAAAGTGGCGATCACCAGGACCGGCGTCGTCAGAGCCCGCTCGGCGAGGTGCCGCAGCAGAGCGAGTGTCTGCATGTCCGCCCAGTGCAGATCGTCGAGCACGACGAGCACCGGTCCACTGCGTGTCGAGACGGCATCGAGTATGTCGAGGACCGAGTTGTAGAGCGCGAACCGGGCCGAATCCGATTCCAGGCTCACCGCGCTCGCGCCACCCAGCAGCGGTGCGAGCGCGTCGCGGCGGCTGTCGACGACATCGTGGGCGTCGCGGTCGAGATCCGTCAGCACCTCCCGCCAGGGCTGATAGGGAATCGACAACTCCTCGTCGCAACGCCCGTAAAGCACCACCGCCTCGTGCTGCACCGAGGTCGCGAACACCGAACACAGCGTCGTCTTGCCAATGCCCGCCTCTCCGCTCACCAGCACCATCCGACGCTGCCGCGAGGCGAGCACCTCCTTCCACGCGTCCGCGAGCGTCGCGCGTTCGTGCTGCCGGCCGGTGAAGCCGAGACCTGACGACATCGCCAACCGAGCGGGTAGGGCCCGGTCGTGTCCTGCCTCCGTACCGGCCGGTGTCTGCGTGACGGGCCCGATGAACTGGTAACCGCGGCGATAGACGGTACGGATCAGCCGGTGTTCCTTGCCGGCGTCGCCGATGGCCAGCCGGATGGCGCGGAGCACGGTGGTGACTGCGGCGTCGGTCACGAAGCGGTCGCCCCACACCGAGTCGAGGAGCTCTTCCTTGGAGACGACTCGGTCTCGATGCCGGATCAGGTGCAGCAGCACGTCGAAGGCCCTCGGCTCCAGCGGGACGCGCTTGCCCGTGAGCCGGAGTTCGTAGCGGGAGGTGTCAAGCTCGAACCCGTCGAAACGGTACGGAGCTCCTTCCACGGGCGGACGATACCACCCACGCCGGTCTGAGCCCGACGCGCGACTGATGGCATGATCCTTACTCCGCTCGACCGGTCGGAGACCTCGTGACTGACTTGCGCCGCCCCCCGCACGCACCGGCGTCACGGCCGCGTGTCGGCCGCCTGCTGATTCTGCTCTTTCCGGCCACGGCGGCCATGTACGCGCTTTTCAACGGCATCTCGGCGGTCATCCTCCCGGCGCAGGTCGAGGCGGTGGACCCGGCGTCGAAGGTCGGCAACCTCGCCTTGCTCAACACGCTTGCCGCCGTCGCGACGATGGTCGCGATTCCCGTCGGTGGTGCGCTGTCTGACCGCACGCGTTCCCGGTTCGGCCGCAGGACGCCGTGGATCGCCGGGGCCGCGGTGGTCTCGGCTGTCGCCTGCATCCTCATGGGCTTGGCCGACAGCCTGCCGGGGCTGATCGCGACCACAATGGTGTTGTGGTTCGCGGCGAACCTCTACTCCGGCGCGATCACCGCGATCCTGCCCGACCGGGTTCCCGATGACCGCCGTGGCCTGGCTGCGGGAGTCATCGGGATGGGCACCCCGGCCGGCGTCGTGCTGGGCGTTCAGATCGCCAGCCGGGTGAGCCAACTGACCGCCTATGCCGTCATCGCCGGGGTGCTGCTGGTCACCACCGTGCTGCTGTTGGTCGGGGCCCGGGAAGGGTCGGCGCGGGGCCTGCCGCTCCCTGTGCGTGAGCGCTGGCGTCTCGGGGAGCGGCTGCGTTCGTTCTTCGCCGCCTTCGCCGCCCGCGACTTCCGGTTGGCATTCGCCAGCCGGTTCATGCTCTTCGCGTCCTACTACGTGGTCAGCGGCTACCTCTTCTACACCTTGCAGGACTACATCGGCTCCGAGAACGTGCCCGGCGGCGATGTGGCCGCTGCGGTGACCACCATGCTGACACTGAGCATCCTGGTGTGGGTGGTCGTGGCTGGCCTCACGGGCTGGATCGCGGACAAGGTGGATCGTCGGAAGATGGTCGTCGGAGTGAGCGCCCTCGGCGTCGCCGCGTCGATGACCATTCCCCTGGCGATGCCCACCTGGACCGGAATGCTGATCTACGCTGCCTGTCTGGGCGCCTCGATCGGCACCTACTTCGCGGTCGACCTGGCAGTCATGTCCCTGGTCCTGCCCGATGCCGACAGCGAGGGCCGTGACCTGGGCATCCTGCAGGTGGCCACCGGCTTGCCCCAGCTGCTGGCCGGAGCGGTGGCCGGTGCGCTGATCACCTGGTTCGGCGGTTATCCGGCGCTGTTCGTCTTCGGATCCCTGTGCGCGGTGGCATCCGGGCTGCTGATGCTAGGTATCCGCAGCATCCGGTGAGCGCGGTGCGGCGCAGAAATGCGCGGCGGACCGTAGCGGCCCGCTGCTATTTTGCCGGAGGCCGTGCCAGAGACCGAGGAGGTGATACCCGTGAAAGTTTTCGACATGGGTGCTCTCCCCGCAGTCACGGTCGGGCGATAGGTCGTCCGGGAGCGCCGTCCACGAGCACTCCCGAAAGGCACGACCATGCGATTCACCTCTGCACGACACCTCGATGACGGCGTCGTCGAACGCGAGTTCACTCTCGGCGAGATCCCCGGCATCCTGTGGACATCCGCATCCGCGACGCCGCCGGTCCCGCTGGTGCTGCTCGGCCACCCGCCACTCGGGCTGGGCAGGATGTACCCACGTCTGGTGGCGCGGGCTCGGCGTACCGTGGCGGATGGGTTCGCCGCAGCCGCGATCGAGCTGCCCGGCAGCGGTGATCGGCCCCGCTGGGACGCGATCGAACAGGCCCGCGTCGACCTGCGCCGGGCGCTGGAGGCCGGCGAGCCGGTCAACGACGAGATCATCGATGCCCTCATCCTCCCGCTCGTCGACAAGGCGGTACCGGAATTTCAGGCCGCCCTGGATGCCTTCCTGTCGCTGCCCGAGATCGGCGGCCCGGTCGCGTACTCGGGGGGAGTGATCTCCGTCGGCATCCGGCTTGCGGCGGTGGAGCCGCGCATCGTGGCCGCCGGCTTCTTCGCCGGGAGTTTTGTGCCGCGCATCATGTTCGAGCAGGCCCGGAAGGTCACCATTCCGCTGCACGTGCTGTTGCAGTGGGACGACGAGGGGAACGACCGACAGGCGGCCCTCAAGCTGTTCGACGCCTTCGGCTCGAAGGAGAAGACGCTGCACGCCAACATGGGCGGACACACTGGTGTTCCCTGGTACGCAGGGGAAGGCGCGGCCGAGTTCTTCGCCCGGCATCTACGCTAGTGCGATTTCCAGGGAACGTTGGCGGTGTCGCGGCGAGGGCCAATCGGCGATCCAACGCCGCCGGTCGTCGTCTGGACCCGGTGCGGCCCGGTCAGCCGATGGATTCGGTCGACGGTCGATCGGCGCTCGGCTGAAGAAGGTCTTCGACGCCGTGCAGGAATGTCTCGGACACCAACGCGGGGTCGAAGAGGCATCCGGCTGCCATGGCGCCGTCGCGGAGCATGACGAAACGGCGTGCGGCCGGGTCCGCCGTTTCCGGGTGAACCTGCGCCATCAGCTTGCTGAGCGTGTCCAGGAACCATTGCCGGTGGGCGATTATCTCCTGGCGCACGGGGTGTTCCATGTCGGGATACTCCGCCGCGGCGTTCAGGAAGGCGCAGCCACGGAAGCCGGGGGACTGGATGTTCTGAGCTATGGAATCGGCAATGGCCAGGAGCGGGTCGACGGGTGATGAATCGTTGGCGATGGCCGCGTCGACCGTGCCGCGCTCCATCTCATGGACTTCGCGTAGGTAGGCGAGAATGAGGTCGTCTTTGCTCGGGAAGTGCCGGTAGAAGGTCGCCCGGGTCACCTTCGCCTCGGCGATGATCCGGTCGACACCGACGGAGTGGATGCCCTCCGAGTAGAAGATCCTGGTTGCCGTGGCGAGCAGCCGGAGGCGCGCCTCGGAGGGCCGATTGTCGGGTTTGCCACGTGTCATGCCCTCAACCTTAGCGAACAGAACGTTCGGTCTGAGGGAAGCGAGCGACCTCAGGGGCCAACAGCGCCACGTCGATGACGACGCGTGGCCCGATGCGGCGACGAAGGGGGCGGGCCTCCGGCGAGAGCCGTGGCGCGCGGTGGTCGCGCGATACCGAGGTGGCGGATAGAACGTTCGGTCTTGACGGTGCCGGCCGCCCCTGGCATGCTTATAGAGACAGAACGTTCGGTCTACCACCTCTCCGTTGAAAGGGTCACCCGTGACCACCATTGCTGCTTCGCCCGGTATCTCCGAGGCTGCCTCCGCGCTGCGGCGGCTGTACTTCATCCGCTTCGCGTTCGCCATCGTGTGGGCCGGGGTGACGATCGCCACCGCCAAGGAGATCGGTCCGCTCGCGGTGGCGCTGTTCGTGCTCTATCCGTTGTTCGACGTCGGTGCCGCCAGCTACGACCTTCGTTCGTCAAGGGCCACCGGCTCGCCGGCCCTGCTCTATGTGAACATCGCGGTGAGCCTCGTCGCGGCGGTAGGAGTGGGCGTCGCCGGGGCGTCCGGCGTTCCCGCGGTCCTGCGGGTCTGGGGTGCCTGGGCGATCGTCGCCGGTCTGGTCCAGTTGATCGTAGGTGTCACCCGTCGGCGGATGGGCGGCCAGTGGCCAATGATCATCAGCGGCGGCATCTCGGTGCTGGCTGGTGGCTCCTTCATCGTCGCAGCCGCCGCGGATCACCCGTCGCTGATCAACGCGGCTGGCTACGCCATTCCCGGCGCCGTCTTCTTCCTGATCGCGGCCGTCCGTCTCGGCCGTGCCGCGAAGGGAAACTGACATGACCTCACTTGAGTACGACGTCGTCGTGATCGGTGCCGGTCCGGTCGGGGAGAACGTTGCCGACCGGGTCGTGCGGGGCGGGCTGACCGCCGCCATCGTCGAGCGGGAACTGGTCGGTGGGGAGTGCTCGTACTGGGCGTGTATGCCCACCAAGGCGTTGCTGCGCAGCGCGTCCGCGTTGCGGGCGGCTCGCCAACTGCCGGGTGCTCGGGAGGCTGTGACGGGCAACCTGGATGCGGCTGCGGTGCTCGGCCGGCGCGACTCCTTCGCATCCCATTGGCGGGACGACGGGCAGGTTTCCTGGCTGGAGTCGGCCGGTATCGCCCTGCACCGTGGCCAGGGGCGGATCGCTTCCGCCCGCGTTGTCGAGGTGACCGGCGTGGACGGTGTCACGACCAGGCTGACCGCGCGGCATGCGGTGGTCGTCGCGACCGGCAGCAGCGCGCTGTTGCCGGACATTCCGGGTCTGCGCGCGGCGGCGCCGTGGTCCAGCCGCGAGGCTGCCTCGGCCGGGTCGGTTCCCCGTCGGCTCGCCATCATCGGTGGCGGCGTGGTGGCGACCGAGATGGCGACCGCCTTCGCCGCTCTGGGGTCGTCGGTGGAGGTGCTTGCCCGTGACGGTGTGCTGCCGTCGGCGGAGCCGTTCGCCAGCGAGTTGGTCACGGAGTCGTTGCGCGAGGCCGGTGTGTCGGTACGCCTCGGCGTGGAGGCCGCTTCCGTAAACCGCGACGACCGCGGAATCGTCCACATCGCAACTGTCGACGGCGAGCGGGTCGAGGCGGACGAGGTGCTGGTGGCGATCGGCCGGACGCCCAACACTCAGGACATCGGCCTCGACCGCGTGGGACTGGTGCCGGGTGCCTGGCTGGCGGTCGACGACACGCTGCGTGTGGTCGGCGGAGGCGGGTGGCTGTATGCCGCGGGTGATGTGAACCGGCGGGTGCTGCTGACCCATCAGGGCAAGTATCAGGCGCGCGCGGTGGGCGACGCGATCGTGGCCCGGGCGAAGGGGGAGAAGGTCGAGGACGGCAGGTGGGGGCGGCACGCCGCGACCGCCGATGAGCGTGCGGTGCCGCAGGTGGTGTTCAGCGACCCGGAGATCGCGTCGGTGGGGCTGACCGCGGCTGCGGCCGAGACGGCCGGACTGCGGATTCGGGTCGTGGACTACGACCTGGGAACCGTCGCCGGAGCCAGCCTGCAGGCCGACGGCTACAAGGGACATGCCCGCATGGTCGTCGACGAGGACCGAAAGGTGGTCGTCGGCTTCACCCTCGCCGGTCCGGACGTCGCGGAACTGATCCACGCTGCGACGATCGCCATCGTCGGAGAGGTCCCGCTGGACCGACTGTGGCACGCGGTGCCGGCGTACCCGACGGTCAGCGAGGTCTGGTTGCGACTGCTGGAGACGTACGGCCGCTGACGGGGAGCCGAGCGCTCCTCCGTAGCGGTACACGCCGGATCGAAGCGGCTCGGGTATCGCCAACGCGAGCCCGAGCCGTTGCCCCCAGAACGAACGACAAATGGAGGCTTCCATGTCCACCAAGATCACTTTCATCATCGACAACCCAGCGGACCCCGACGACTTCGAGCGTGCCTACTCGGACGTGCAGGCGACCGCGGCGAAGCTGCCGAAGCTGCGACGACTTGAGTCTGCGAAGGTGTGGCCGAAGGAGGACGGGACCGCTACCCCCGCCTACCGGACCCTCGACCTCTACTTCGACAGCTACGAAGACGCCTCCGACGCAGTCACGACGCCCGCTGCCGCTGACGTCCTCGGCACGCTCGTGGGGACGCAGGTCGCGTTCAAGGGGTTGTTCTCGGAGATTGAGCAGTCCTGACGAGCGGGCCGGGTGAGGCCATGCGGAGAGCTTCCAGACCGCACGGTCCAGTGCGTGGTGCGTGCGGTCGTCCCGTAGTCCCGTAGGTCGGGCACTACGGGCCCAGCCGGCGGCGTGGCCCGTACGATGGCGGTGGTGCTGGTTCGTCCCGTCCGGGTGGGTGGGGCGTCGTAAGAGGGAACCCGGTGTGAATCCGGGACTGCCCCGCAGCGGTGAGTGGGAACGACCGCCGTCAACAAAGCACTGGACCGTGAGGTCTGGGAAGCGACGGCCAGTAGGCGACCTGGTGTCATGCCCGCGAGTCCGAAGACCTGCCAGTGCTGCGCACGCCGCCGGTGTGCGCCGCCGGCGGCCGCTCGGGAGGGCCAGGGCGGAAGCCGGTACCCGAGGTGTACCCGTCTTCCCCTTCCGTGTCCGCCGGACACTTCGAGGGAAGGACCCCCTTGGTGAGTACCGCATTCGGGCAGAGCACCGTGCTCGGCTATCCACGCATCGGCGTCAACCGTGAGCTGAAGAAGGCTGTCGAGGCGTACTGGGCCGGCACCATCGACGCCGAGGCGCTGGCCAACACCGCTGCCGGTCTCCGAGCGCAGGTGTGGCGGACGCTGCGCGATGCCCGTCTCGACGCGATCCCGTCGAACACCTTCTCCTACTACGACCAGATGCTCGACACAGCCGTCGCTGTCGGCGCGGTCCCGAACCGGTTCGCCCGGCTGGGTCTGTCCGCGCTGGACACCTACTTCGCCATGGCCCGCGGCGTCGACGCCGAGCCGGCGCTGGAGCTGACGAAGTGGTTCGACACCAACTACCACTACCTGGTGCCGGAGATCGCCCCGGACACCGTCTTCACGGCCAACCCGGCGAAGGCGCTGGACGAGTACGCCGAGGCCCGCAACCTGGGTGTCACCACCCGACCGGTGTTCGTCGGCCCGGCCACGTTCCTGCTGCTGGCCAAGGGAGACGATCCGTTCGCCCGGCTCGACGACCTGGTCCGGACGTACGCCCGGATTCTCGCCACCCTGGCGGACGCGGGTGTCGGCTGGGTGCAGCTGGACGAACCCGCCTACGCCGCCGACCGCAGCCCCGCCGAGATCGATGCCCTCCGTCGCGCCTACACCCGACTCGGTGAACTCGCACACCGACCGCGGATCTTCGTGGCGACCTACTTCGGTGACCTTGGGGACGCGCTTCCGGCCCTGCTGGACACCCCGGTCGAAGCCGTCGGCGTGGACCTGGTCGCCGGACCGGGCAACCTGCACCGGCTCGCCGCCGCCGGCCCGCTGGGCGGCAAGACCATCGTCGCCGGCCTGGTCGACGGCCGCAACATCTGGCGTACCGACCTGCGGGCCGCCGTGACGGCCGGCGCGACGGTCGCCGGGCTCGCCGATCACGTCGCCGTCTCCTCGTCCTGCTCGCTGCTGCACGTGCCGGTCGACGTGTCCGCGGAGACGCACCTCGACCCCCGGTTGTCCGCGCGGTTGGCGTTCGCCCGGCAGAAGGTCGACGAGATCGTCGTGCTCGGCCGTGCGCTGCGCGACGGCACCACCGCGCTACCGGCGCCACTGCCGCCCACCCCGGCGGCCTGGCGTCACGACGACGTCCGCGGCCGCCTGGCCGCGCTGCGTCCCACCGACCGGCAGCGCGGTGAATACCGCAACCGGGCCGCCCGCCAGCAGGAACGACTGGGCCTGCCGGAGCTGCCGACCACCACGATCGGGTCGTTCCCGCAGACCGCCGAACTGCGCAGGGCCCGCGCCGCGCACCGGGCCGGCAGCCTTGACGACGCCGGCTACGTGGCGCGGATGCGCGCGGAGGTGGCGCAGGTCATCCGGTTGCAGGAACAGCTGGGTCTGGACGTGCTCGTGCACGGGGAACCGGAACGCAACGACATGGTGCAGTACTTCGGCGAGCAGCTCGACGGTTTCGCCGCCACGCAGCACGGCTGGGTGCAGTCGTACGGCTCCCGCTGCGTACGCCCACCGATCATCTACGGTGACGTGTCCCGCAAGGCACCGATGACCGTCGAGTGGTCCACCTACGCGCAGTCGCTCACCAGCAAACCGGTCAAGGGCATGCTCACCGGCCCGGTCACCATCCTGGCCTGGTCGTTCGTCCGTACCGACCAGCCCCTCGCGGACACCGCCGACCAGGTCGCGCTGGCGCTGCGCGACGAGTGCCGCGACCTGGAGTCCGCCGGCATCCGGGTCATCCAGGTCGACGAACCGGCACTACGCGAGACGCTGCCGCTGCGCAAGGCCAACCAGAAGGCGTACCTGGACTGGGCCGTCGGAGCGTTTCGGCTGACCACCGGCGGCGTCGCCGACGACACCCAGATCCACACCCACCTGTGCTACTCGGAGTTCGGCGAGGTGATCCACGCCATCGACGCCCTCGACGCCGACGTCACAAGCATCGAGGCATCGCGGTCCAACATGGAGGTGCTCGACGATCTGGCCGCGATCGGCTACGGCCGGGGTGTCGGACCCGGGGTGTGGGACATCCATTCCCCCCGGGTGCCGCCGCGCGACGAGGTGATCGAGGCACTGCGCCGGGCGGTCGCGGCCGTGCCGGCCCGCCGGTTGTGGGTCAATCCGGACTGCGGCCTCAAGACGCGCGGCTATCCGGAGGTCGAGGCGTCCCTGCGGCACCTGGTCGCCGCCGCCGCCGAGGTGCGCGGGGGCTGACCGCACCGGGCCGGGCGGTACCGACCACACGGCTCGTGGTCGGTACCGCCCGTCAAGATCGATCAACTGGCAGCCTCGCGCCCGGCGAGGTCATCGCGGTTTGCCCGCTCGGTGCGGGGACTGCCCTGTCGTCGGGCGGGGATCCGGCCGGAGACGTAGCGGCCCTCGGGGCGGGTCACCGACTGTGCCAGGCGACGGTGAGTGCGCGCTCGTACGGTGGCGGATGTGCCGGGCCACCTCGACGATGATCGTGGTGCCGGCGGCGATACCGAGGCCGAGCATGAGACCGTGGAGCTTGTTGTCTCCGAATGCCTCGCCGCCGATGTATCCGACGGCGGCCGAATACACGGCCCAGGATGTGGCCGCCACGGCGTCGAAGAGCGCGAACCTGGTCCTTGGGTAGCGTACGGCGCCCATGGTCATGGTCGCAGCCGTCCGGCCACCGGGGATGTATCTGGCGACCACGAGCAGCAGCCCACCGCGGCTGGCGAGAGTGCCCGCGGCCCACCGGAATGCCGTCCGGCGCCGGCTGGCGGATGGCAGCCGGTCGATGAAACCACTGCCTGCCGTACGCCCGATCTGGTAGGAGACGTGGTCACCGCAGAATGCGCCGAGTGCGGCGGCGACGACGACCAGCGTCAGGTTCGGCTCGCCACTCGCCGCGAACACGCCAGCGGTGATCACCATGGTTTCCGACGGCACGACCGGGAAGAACCCGTCGAGGGTCGCGATCGCGAACAACGCAAGGTAAACCCAGGGCGAGGTAATCGCGGTTTCCAGCAGGTCGATCATGTCTCGACGGTATGAGCCGGGAGCGGTCCGCCGCCGTGCCCGAAAGGCAGTCACCATCCCTGAGATTCACCAGGGTTCCGACCCTGGCTTTCGACAGGGTCGGCCTGATCATTCCTTGGACGGATGGTCGACGAGGCCAGCCTCGACGGCGATGCGAATGTCCAGCACCGCCACGTCGGGGTGGTGCTGGCGGGCATGTTCGACCGTCGGCGGCTTCCGCCACCATGTGGCTGCTCATGCAGATCGCTACCGCGCTGAGCACCGACCATGCGTTGCTGACCGCCGGCATCACGGCCGGGCTGCACCGGCTGCTCGGCCCGACCACCACCGGCGGTGGCGTTCGTGCTGTTGGTTTTCTACGATGGGCCATCGTCCCATTCAGGGAGATGGATGCCATGGGTGACCGGATCTTGGCAGGCAAGACCGTCGTGATCACCGGGGCCAGTGCGGGTATCGGCGCCGAGGCTGCCCGCCGGCTGGCGTGTCTGGGCGCGTCAGTGGTGGTGGTGGGCCGGTCGCCCGAGAAGACCGCAGCCGTCGCGCGCCAGGTGGGCGGCGAGCCGCTGGTGGCCGACTTCACCCGGCTGTCGGACGTACGCCGGCTCGCCGACACCCTCCTGGTTCGTTACCCCTGTATCGACGTGCTGGCCAACAATGCCGGCGTCGTGCTGACCAGGCGGAGCCGTACCGAGGACGGTCATGATGTGATGTTCCAGGTCAACTACCTGGCCCCGTTCCTGCTCACCAATCTCCTGTTGGACCGGTTGACCACCGTCGGGCGGGCGCGCGTCATCACCACCTCCAGCAATGGCCACCGGTTCGGCAGCATCGATCTCGACGATCTCGAAGGTGCCGGCAAACGGTCCGAGCTGCTGCGGTACGGGATGACGAAGCTGCAGAACATCCTGTTCACCCGCGAGTTGGCCCGGCGTACCCGGGGCAGCGGGCTGACCGCGATGGCGTTCCACCCGGGGGTGATCGCCGCCACCGACATCAACCGGGAAGCCCCGCTGGTCGCGGCGCTGGTCCGGTACCGCCTGCTGGGTGGTCTGTCCACTCTCGCCGAGGGTGCCGAGCCGCTGGTTCACCTGGCCACGATGCCTGATCCGGAGGCGGTGAACGGCGGCTACTTCCACCGCCTCACACCGAACGGGCCGGTCCACCGGCAGGCCACGGACGACAAGTTGGCCACCCGCCTGTGGGAGCGAACGACCGAGCTGCTCGGTACGCCGGTGTGACGAACCGCCCTCGTTGACGGGCCGCCGGTCGGACGCGGCTTACGTAAGGTCGGGCACATGAGCGTGGATTCCGAGGTGCGGCACTGGCTGCGGCAGCGTGGAGCCGAGACCATTCCGCATCCCGGCGGCACTCTCTACGCCCACCTGTGCCGGGTTCACGACCGCCTTGGTGACCTGGGATGTGCGGTCGACGCGCAGCTGGCCGGTCTCGCGCATGCCGTCTACGGCACGGACGGCTTCGATGTGACGCTGCTCGACTGGGCCGATCGAGCGACACTGCGCAACCTCATCGGTGATGACGCCGAGGCACTTGTCTACCTGTACGGGGCCTGCGACCGAAGGCGGACCTGGCGACAGCTGGCGGAGACCGGTGTGGTCGTCAACCGGTTCACCAGCCAAACCTGGCACTTGGAACCCGAGCAGAGGCAACCGTTCGTGGATCTCAGCATCGTCAACGAACTGGATGTCGTCGAGCAGGATGCTGCTACCGCGGACAGGTACGGCGAGTACTTCCGCTCGCTGTTCGCTGCCTGGGCTCCGATCGCTTCCCCCGGGGTCAGCGGCGAGGCGCGGCGACTCCTCGGTGTCGCTCGGCCTCAGTCGGGCTGACTCTCCAGGTGGGCACGGACGCGATCGGAGATGCTGGCGAGCATGTCGAGTTCTTCCTGACTGAGTGCGTCGATGAACAGCCGGCGGACATGTTCGACATGCAGGGGTGCCGCGTCCTCGATCGCCTTGCAGCCGGCTGGGGTGGCCGCGATGAACGCTCCGCGTCCGTCGTCGGGGCATTCCTCCTTGGCCACCAGTCCGCGCTCGGCCATTCGCCGTATCTGGTGTGACATGCGGCTTTTTTCCCACTCCACCTGCTTAGCCAGGTCCGTCAGGCGCATCCGTCCGCCGCTGGTCTCGGTGAGTTTGACCAACACGATGTAGTCGGCGGCGGACATGCCGGAGTCGGCCTGGATTCGGCGGGCGAGCCGTCCGATGAGCTTCTCCTGCATGCGGATGAAACTGTCCCAGGCGACCTGCTGTTGCGAGGTGAGCCAGCGGGGCGTTGGGTCCATGCGGGGAGCGTAACGACAACGTCGACGGCATGTGGCTGCCGGACTTCCTGCGCGGATTCGGTCAAGGCTGGCGAGCCCGGGGGCCGGTTGACGCATCAACTATCGGTGGCTAATCTGGGTGACACATCAACCAACCGGGGTGGGGCGTCGTGCGCGTGGCCGCGTACCCGGCTCATGACGGGCATCGGGTTTCGATGCGCAGCACGGCGAGCTGGAGGACACATGGTAGTGAATGTGAGCGATGCCCCCGAGGCCAATCGGTACGAGGCTCGGGTCGAGGGAGAATCGACGGTCGCGGGTTTCGCGCAGTACATCCGCACTGCGGAACTCGTGGCGTTCGTGCACACCGAGGTCTTGCCGGCGTACGAGGGCAAGGGAGTGGGCGCCGCCCTGGCCCGCGCCGGCCTCGACGCGGCCCGCGCCGCGAATCTGCTGGTCCTGCCCACCTGTCCGTTCTTCGCGGGCTGGATCGCCCGGCACCCCGAGTATCAGGACCTGGTGTACCAGTCCCGCAGCAGGGTCAGCGACTGAACAGCCGGGTAGGACAGCGACGGAGGTCGGCATGAGCAGCGAAACGGCGACGAAGGCGTACGAGGGCCGGTCGATCACCGTGACCTTCGAGGCCCGGCGTTGCCTGCACGCCGCCGAGTGCGTACGCGGCCTGCCGGCGGTCTTCGACCCGGGTCAGCGCCCGTGGATCCGGCCCGACGGCGCCGAGGCTGAGCGCCTGGCCGAGGTGGTGCGGCGGTGTCCCTCCGGAGCGTTGCGGTACGAATTCGCAGACGGTGGTGCGGAGTCCCCGGACCGGCCGACGCAGATCAGGCGCGACTCCACCGGACAGTTGATCGTGCGCGGTGAGTTGAGAGTGGACACGCCGCAGGGCGTGCGCGCGGAGACCAGGGCGGTCCTGTGCGGGTGCGGGCGGAGCCAACGGCAGCCGTACTGCGATCACGGCGGGCCTTGCGGGCAGACCCGGGTGGGCTGACTCGACACCCGCGCTCAGATTCCGAAGCCGCCGGTGCCGGCGAGGCCGGTGCCGCCGGCCCGCCGTGCTCTCTCGTTCTGTTGAAGCCGGTACTGCCAATTCCCGGCGAACCGGTGCCACCACACCTCGAATCCGTCTTCCCCGAGCAACTCCACGGCCTTCGCCACGGCATCGGGCTCCCACCGGAACGCGGTGATCCCCTTCTGCCGACTGATGGCCGAGATGAGCTGTTCGGCGGTCGACCCGCCAGAGGTGGCCGCGTGCACAAGAGCGATGTCGCCCCTGCGCACGTACCTCCAGAGCGGCTTGCCGATGATCGCCGCGATGGCTCTCTCCCGTGTCGCGATCGGGGCGTACACCTCGTCGACCAATCGCGAGGCGGCCTCCCGCACCGGCGCGTAGGCGTTGTCGGCGGCGTCGAGCGCCGCGCGGTGCCGGGACCGGGCACGCTCGGCGGCGGCCTTGCGTCGGAACCACGGCGGATGATCCCGGGCCGCGTGCCGGGCGCGCTCGGCGGCCTGGATCGCGGTCAGGTAGCTCTCCGCCGCGACCCGCCACTGCGTGGCCGTCGCCGGGTCGAGGTCCACCGACACGAACTGCCACTCCCGCTCGGCGGGGCGTAGGTCGAACCGATCGGCCAGATCACGGTCGATGAAGTAGCGGTGCCGGGAATCGTCTTCGACCCACACCACGGTCAACACCGCGACCGGCTCGTCGTCCCAGCGGATGCTCGTCGTCCTGCCCACCCGGTGGACGATCATGTCGCCGCGTGGCAGCGGAAGCCGGAAACGGTAGAGGATGACCCGGGTCGTCTCCATCGTCTCATTGTGCGCCGCGTCAGCCACGAACGAGCGTCGACGCGGAGCCCCTCCGCGTCGACGCTGCCCCGGGGGCGTCCACGCTGACACGGCACTGAGGCCGCCGTGAGGCCGGCACGGATCGTGGGTTACCTGCCGCGTCGCCCCGCCGGGGCGTAATCGTTTCGCGGCAGGTACGAAGTGGAGTGCACGATGCGTACTCGATCCAGGCTCGCCCGGCTCGCGGCCGCTGCGGGCCTGCTGCTGGCCAGCACCGCCGTGGCCGTCGCCACCGGCGCGGGGCCGGCGCAGGCGACAGTGGTGAACGTCAGTGTGGCGGGCGCCTTTCCCAATCAGTCCGCCGTGGCCACCTGTCCGGCCGGCGAATTTCTCGCCGGTGGTGGTGGCTCGGTGGACGGTGGTGGCGGCGACGTCACGTTGACCGACATCATTCCGAACCTGGCCACCCAGTCGGTGACGGTCTGGGCGCACACCAACCCGGGCGGTGTGGCGGGGGCGTACACCCTCGTGGCGCAGGCGATCTGCGTGCCGGGCGCGCCCCCGGCCAACTACCAGCGCGTCATCTCGGCGAGCGGCAGCAACGTCGACCCGATCAAGAACCAGGTGGCCGCCTGCCCGGCCGGCACCGACCTGCTCGGGCTCGGCGCGGAGCTGCGCACCGCCAACGGGGAAGCGTTCTACCAGCGGATCGAGCCGAACGCGGCGCTCACCGCCGGGGTGGTCACCGCGGGCGCGGCCGGCGGGTTCGCCGGGCCGTGGGAACTCGTCGGGTACGCCATCTGCGCCACCCTGCCGGCGAACCTCACCGGCACGCTGGTCAGCCTGACCGGGGCGGCCAACAGCGTCAGCCCCAAGGGTCAGGTGTCCGCGGGTTGCCCGGCCGGCGCGCTCGCCACCGGCGTCGGCGCCACGGTCGCCGCCACCGCCACCGGAAACGTCCTGCTCACCCGGGTGATGGCGAACGTCGCCCAGAACAACGCCCAGGCGATCGCCGTCGAGGACGGGGTCTACCTGCCCCCGTGGGACCTGGAGAGCCACGTCATCTGCTGGGGCCCGTAACAGCTCGTGGGCCCGTACCGTCAGCGGGCGCAGCGCCTGGTCACGTCGGTCGGCGTGACCAGGCGCGGGCGCTTTCCGGAGCCTGCCGTGCGCCACTATGACGCCACCGTGACGGGCCTCGCCGATGATTCCGGGCAGCGCCGCGCGAACCGTTCGCGGCAGCGTCAGCAGGAAAGGACAGTGGTCATGAGCAGGGGCACGACACTCGGCACAAGCAATCGGTCGCGGTGCGCTGTCGCGGCGGCCGCAGCGGTCGTCGCGGTCGCCGCGACGCTCGTCCTACCCGGGGCGGCGCACGCCGCGTACCGGCATCGGGCGGAGAGCGGCTACGACACCACGTCGCCCAAGAGCGTGACCGCGACGTGCGGGGCGGACGAGGTGCTGATCGGCGCCGGTGGCCGGATCAGGAACGGCAACGGGGGAGTCCGCCTGGCCGCGATCGTGCCGGGCGCGACCTCGGTCGAGGTACGCGGCGAGGCGTACCCGGACCACGCGGAACCCTGGTCGGTGATCGCCGCCGCCGTCTGCGAGTCCGACGACGGCACGGCGCGGGTCGTCGAGGTCTCCCCGGCCGGTTCGCAAACCGCGAGTTGTCCCGCCGACCTGGTGCTCAGCGGCACCGGGTTCGACCTGCCCGCCGGCGTGCCGCTGGCCGGACTGGTCCCCGACGCCGACGGCGCGAGCGTGACCGTTCGCACGGCCTTCCACCGGATCGGCGCCAGCCCGGTCGCCTACGCGGTCTGTGTGGAAGGCATCCGTGCCTCGTGGCCGGAGGACGGACTGCGCTACAAGCGGTTCACCACGACCAGCCCGGTCGGTACGTCCTCGCCGAGGACCGTGACCGTGCAGCGCGAGTGGGAGTGGGAATTCCCGTCCATGTCCGGTGTCGGCGGTGAGATCACCGTGCTGCCCGACCCCGCCGATCCGTTCCCGATCTCCAGGACGGACCTCTTCATCGACGCGATGATGCCCAACGACGACGGGACGCGGGTGACCGTCGCGGCGGTCCAGCGGGCCGGCACCGAGACGGGCCGGTCCGTCCGCGGCGGCACACCTGCCGGGCCGTCGGCCGCGGACGACGAGCTGCGGCCGGTTCCCCGGTACCTGACCGATGATCCGAAGTGGATGGTCACGGGGTACAGCACCGACCACGACATCTACTGAGCGCCGAATGCCGTGCCGGCGCTGCCCGAACCTTCACCGTGGTGGGGGTACGACCGTCACCGACGGCCGTACCCCGCCCCGTGGCGTCAGGATGATCTCGTCCGGCGGCCGTACTCCGATCGCGCGCATCGCCGCGCGGTAGCGGGTGAACGCCCGCCGTGCCTCGCCGTGCTGCCCGCCCGCCACGAGGGTGCGCACCAGCATCCGGTGGGCCGGCTCGTCGTACGGATCCTTCTCCAGCAGTCGGAGCAGGCAGTCCACGGCGGCGTCGCTGTTTCGCGCCGACCGGTGCGCGTCGGCCAGCATCCGCAGCGCCCCGACGTACGCGGCCCGCGCCTGCTCGCGCAGCGCCGAGGCCCAGTCGGCGTACGGCTCGTCGGAGAACACGTCCGCCCGGTAGTCCCGCACGGCCGCCGTGAGGATGGTGCGTGCTTCCGCCTGGGCACCCCGATCGAGCAACCGACGACCGTGGGTCACCGCACCGAGGAACTCCATCACGTCGACCCGCAGGTGGGTGACGTCCAGCGCGACGCTGGCCGCGTCGGTCACCAGGTAGTGGTCCGAGGCGAAGACCCGGTCCGGGTCGAGCACCCCGCGCACGATCGACAGCAACACCGACAGTCGGTGCCCGGTCCTGCTCGGATCGTCGTCGGGCCAGAGCAGTTCGCACAGTTCGCCCCGGGGCACCGGCCGGCCCCGGCGTACCACCAGGATCCGCAGCAGGTCCCGCGCCCGCCGCGACTGCCAGGCCGACGGCGGTACCGCAGCCCCGGCCACCCGTACCTCGAACCGGCCGAGGGCGCGGACCAGGACGCCGACGCGACCCACGCCATGTGACGGTTGGCCGTCGGCTGGCTGGTCCGGCGGCGTCTCCTCCTGGTCGATCGAGCCGCCCCCGGCGGCGAGGCGCTCGGTGGCCAGCAGCGCGGCGAACCGGTCGTCGGCGGTGGCGCCCGGCAGCCGGCTCAACGCCAGCGCGGTACGGGCCGCGTCGCCGACCGCCGATGCGTCGGCCCAGATCGCGTACGCCTCGCGCAGGGCGGCGCGGGCCCGACCCGGGTCGATCTCCGCGGCGGCCCGCAGCTCCAGCGCCCGGGCCAGGCCGGCCCGCAACCCACCGGACCGGGCCAGGTCTAGCGCCTCGCCGGCGAGCCGTGCGGTGTGCGCGGCGTCGCCGCCGGCCAGCGCCACCCAGCCCTGCGCGAGCAGTGCCGGAACCCGGAGGTCGTCACTGGCCAGCCGGGTTGCCTCGGCGGCGTGCCGGGCCGCCGCCACCGTGTCGTCGGGCAGCAGCACCCGGGCCAGCCCGGCGTGCGCCCGCACCGCCAGCTTCCGGCTGTCACTGTCGTCGGCCAACCGGACCGCTTCGACGAACGCGGCCCGGGCCTGTTCCCGCCAGCCGCGCATCAGATGCAGCTCGGCCAGACCCAGGTACGTGTCGGCGCAGCGGCGCGAGCCCATCCGCTGATGGCGGGCGAGCACCTGGGCGTACCGCGCCGCCGCGTCGTCGTACCGGCCGAGCATCGCCAGCATGTCGGCCTCGGTCCCGGCGGCCATCGCGTACAGGTTGGCGTGGCCGGCAGCCTCGGCGTGCCCGGCCGCCTGTTGGGCGGCGGCCAGCGCTGCCGGATAGCGGGCCTGCTCGACGAGGTGGTAGCTCTGGTTGACCAGGATCCGGGCGAGCAGCACCAGGTCGCCGGTGCGTTCGGCGATGCCCAGCGCCAGCCGGTAGTGCTCCTCGCCGCCGACCTGGTCACCGGTGAGTCCGAGGCAGAGGGCGAGGCTGACGTGTGCGGTGGCCAGCGCACTGTCCCGGCCGGTCTCGGCCGCGCGGTGGTAGGCCCGCCAGGCGTGTTCCACCCCGGCCGCCGCGTCACCGCTGCGAGCGGTGGCCGCCGCCGTCCACGCCAGCAGCATCGCCTGATCGGTGGGGCAACCCGGGGCCTCGTCGCCCCGGGCGAAGTCGGCCAGGGCCCGGGGCTGGTCGCCGCGCAGGTAGTGGATCAAGCCCATCCGCCAGGCGATGCCCGGCTGCCACCTCGGCTCGGCTGCCGCCACCTCCTGATACGCGCGGGCCGCCGCGGCCACGTCGCCAGCGGTACGCAGCGCGTCGCCGGCGAGCAGCCGTAGCCTGCGGGTGCGCAGCGGCGCCGGCAGGGTGGTGACCAGTTCGGCTATCGCGCCGGGCCGGCCGGCCGCGATCATCCGGTCGCCGTGCTCGTCGAGCACCGCGGCCAGCGCCGCATCGTCGCCGCCGAGCCGGAAGGTGAACGCGGCGGCGCGGGCCGGGCCATGGTCGCGGTACCAGGTCGCCGCCCGCAGCAGCGTCCCGCGCGTCACCGGCGGCCGGTCGTGGCCGGCGACTGCGGCGATCACCGGTACCACCCGGGGCCCGGTGTCGGGATCGGTGCCGACCCTGGTCAGTAGCCCGGTGCGCAGCAGCCGGCCGAGGTGCGGCCCGGCTGCCGGGTGTCCGGCGACCGCGCAGACGCCCGCCGTCACCGGCGCGAGGTCGGCCACCTCGTGCAGTAGCCGCCGGGCGTCCTCCGGCAGCGGGCCGAGCACCTCCTCGGCCAGGTAGCCCGTCACCAGACCGCCGGGCTCGGTCACCGCCGGCAGGAGCTGCCCGGCGGGTACGCCCTCGGCGACCAGGGTCTCGGCGACCAGCCGGACCAGCGCGGGCCACCCTGCGGTGATCTCGTGCACGCGCTGCGCCAGGGCGGGGGCGGTCAGCCCGTACTCGGTGTGCAGCACCTCGTCGACCTGATCGGTGGTCAGGCTCAGCTCGGCCGGGCGGAGCTGCGCGGGCACCATCCGGGTCAACCACGACGACGCGGCACAGCCCACCGGCCATCGCGACGACAGGGCCAGCCGTACGCCGTCCGGCAGGCCGGCGATCGCGTGCAGCAACGCCTGCTCGGTCCGTTCCGACATGGCGGGCAGTCCGTCGAGGACGAGCTGCGTCGCGCCGGTGGCCAGCTCCGCCAGCTCGCCGCGGAGCAACGCATCGACGTCGCACTCCCGTTGCCACCGGACGGTCGGGCCGGGGAACAGCCGGCGCAGCGCGGTGGTCTTGCCGTAGCCGGCGGCTGCCACCACCAGCCACAGCTTGCCGCGCTGCTGTTCCAGCATGGCGGCAGCTTGTCCCGCCGGGTGCGCCTCGGCAAGGCGATTCCCGCTATCCCGACAGCAACACCGTCCAAAGGGCCCACGCCGTCGCGGTGTCATCGACATGCCCCCGGGGGATCGTCGGTGGCGTCCTCCGTTTCGATCGCGAGGTCACAGTGCCGTTTCCTTGACCGGAGCGACCCGGCCGGCTGGGTCCGGCGGTAGCTGCGACAGCAGACCGGACGACATCAGATCCGCGACTGCCTCGACGTGGTCCAGGATGAAGAAGTGTCCACCTGGGAACACGTGTTGCGCGAAGGCGCCATGGGTGACCTCGGCCCACGCCTTGGCTGAACCTACCGGCACCGCCGGATCCTCCGCGCCGTTGAGCACGGTCACCGGGCAGTGGAGCAGCCGACCCCGGTGGTACCGGTACGCGGACAGGACACGGTAGTCGGCCCGGATCACCTCTAACGCGAGCGCGCGCATCGCCGCGTCGTCGAAGATCCGGCGGTCCGTGCCACCGAGGGCGCAGATGTGCTCGATCAACTGTGTGTCGTCCAGCAGGTGCTGTCCGCCTTTGGGCGGCGCCGACGGGTCACCCCGCCCCGACAGGTAGAGCGCCACAGGTTCTCGCCCTTCCGCCGCCAGGATGCGGGCGGTCTCCAGGGCGACGAGGGAACCCAGGCTGTGACCGAGAAGCACGACCGGACCGTCGACACAGGTCAGGATCGCCGCCGCCGTGTTCGCCGCAAGCTCGCCGATCGAGCGGGCGTAAGGCTCCTGGATCCGGTGCGCCCGCCCCGGATACTGGACGACCATCGTCGCCAGCCACGACGGGTACGCCCGGACGAGCTTGAGGTAGGCGGCGGCCGATCCGCCCGCGTGCGGGTAGATGACCAGGCTCGCCCGGGGATCCGCGGCAGCGGGTGTCATCTTGACCAGCCACGGTGACGCGGGCCGGCCGAGGTGTGGTCGCAAGATTCTTTCACCGTTGGTCGAGGAGAGAGCCGGTCGTCGGCCGAGGTTTCCGCCTGGCCCGGTCAGTCCCTGAAGACTGCTGCTTGGCATTCAAGCTCCTGGGATGTCTTTCGGCACACCCGCTGGCAACGATCGACGATTCGCAGTGCATCGGCAGTGTAGGCGATCCGGTGTGGATCTGTCTCTCCGCATCGACTGTGTCACGCCGGGTGTGCGGGGTTGCCGGCGGTACGGCGGTCGGGCGGAAAGTCACCGCCGGATGCCGGCATGATCGTCGGTTCAGCTCGTGCTGGCGATCAGCACGAGGATGCTGGCGAGGATCTCGATGAGGCCGACGTGTTTCGGGGTGAGCCGGCGTCGGGGTAGGACGGCGGCGCGGACGAGGAGAAGCAGGAACACGCCGAGCAGGGGGAGACTCAGCCAGGCGGCCAGGACGACCGCGCCGATGTGATAGCCGACCGAGGCTCGGTGGTAGGTGGTGTTGCCGCGTTCGCGGATCATCGTCTTGACGTACAGCACGGTGCCGGTGAAGTAGGCGGCGACGGCGAGGAACGCGGTGACGACCGTGTCGAGAGGCTGACCGGCGGCGGTGGCGACGACGAAGACCATGAGGCAGCTCTGCGCGACGGAGGCGATGTCGTTGCCGAGGGCACGTTCGGCCCGCCGTCGCGCCTGCACGACGTTGACGGCCAGCAGGGCGGTGTAGGCGGGGGCGTACCAGAGCAGTTCCGGGCGGAGCAGCAGGACGAGGCCGCCCAGCAGTGCGGTCGGGATGCCGTAGGTCCACAGCTGGGCGCGTACCCGGCCGGGCCGGCGCGTCTTGACGGCTTGCAGCAGGTAGTAGCTGAGCAGGTAGCCGGTGAGCCAGGCACCGAGCAGGGGCAGGTGCGGCCAGTGAAGTCCGACGGTGAGGACCGCGGCGAGCCACGGTACGAGCAGCATCGCCCAGGCACCGTGCTGAGGCGGAACGAACTGTCGGAGCCTGCGGGGCCGCGGCCGGACGGCGGTGGACCTGGCGGTGCGGCGTACGGGAGTGGTCATGGGCCTGGTCACCGCACCTCGATCACGCCGCGGGCGCCGCGTTCGGCGTCGACCATGGAATGGGTGACGAAGGGAAACCGTCCCGGTTCGGGCAGGACGGTCTCGACGAAGCCGCCGGCGGCGGGCGCGAGGTCCAGCACCTGGGCCGCCCCGGGGTCGTCCGGCCGCAGTCGCCAGCCGCCCTCGGCGTAGACGGTGTCGAACTGGGCGCCGACGACGTGGAGGGCGCTGGAGCGGTTCGGGCCGGCGTTGAGCAGCCAGATGCGGATCCGGTCGCCGGCCCCGGCGGTCAACGGCCGGTGCGCGTACTGGGAGACGTAGCCGTTGAAGACCACCGCGTCCGGTCGTTCGGCCTGCATCTTGGCCAGGTCGCCGGGTTCGCTGTCGGGGCCGAGATGGAACTCGGACTGCACGAGCACGTATTCGTGGTCGACGGCGGGCAGGTCGGGTGGGTCGATGATGACCGCGCCGTACATGCCGTTGCCGATGTGGTGCAGCATCGGCATCGTCGAGCAGTGGTACATCCAGATGCCGGCCTTGGTGGCGGTGAACCGGTAGGTGAGCCGCTCGCCGGGGTCGATCGGCCGCATGGGTCGGTCGGGGGCGAGGGCACCGGCGTGGAAGTCGACGCCGTGGTCGATGGTGCCGTCGTTGATGAGGGTGACGTCGAAGGTGTCGCCGACGCGACCGCGCAGCACCGGCCCGGGCGACGTTCCGTTGAACGTCCACAGTTGCTGCCGGACGCCGGGTGCGACCTCCCGCACGACCTCCCGCACGCGCAGTTCGACGTGGTGGACCCGGCCGGTCGGGACGGGCGGGGCGGTGGCGTCGTGGGCGGTGAACCCGGCCGTGGGCTCCGCCATCGCGTCGATGACCGGTGCGGGAGCCGGCTCCGTGGTCGGTGCGGCGTGCCCGGTGTGGCTGTCGGTCCCGATCGATGTCGCCGTGGTGGTGATGGTCAGGGTCATGCCGGCCCGGCGGTGCCCGGGCAGCGAGCACCATCCCTCGACGGTGGCGCCGATGATGCCGGCATCCAGGCGGGTGGTGCCGTTGCGGGCGAGGATGGCGGTCTTGGCGCCGGTCGCCAGGACGAGATCGTGGCGGCGTTGGTCGTTGTTGGTCAGCTCGATGACCAGCCGGTCCCCGGCGGGAACGGTGATGCGGTCGGGTTGGAAACGCATGCCGTCGGCGGTGACGGCCACGGTGGTGGTCCGCCCGGTGGGGGTCACGCCGGCCGCCGCAGCGGTGTTGGTGGCTGGTGCGGTGGCGCGTTCGGCGGCCACGCCGACCAGGACGGCCAGCAGGACCAGAGCGAGCCCGACCGCCACGCCGCCGAGCGGGCGCGCCGGTGGGGGTGTGGCGACAGGTGGTGTCACGGTTGTCTCCGGGAGGCGAGCAAAACGTGCACAGCGGGCACGAGGAACTGCAGCAGGGCGGCGAGCAGGAGCAGCGAGGTGGTGATCCGTACGTAGGGGGGTACCGCCAGGACGAAGACGGCCAGGGCGGCGTTGGTCGTGGCGACGCGCTGCGGCCAGTGACGGTCGAGCCGTTCGGTGCGCTCGCGTACCAGGGCCGGTCCGCCACCGAGCGCCACGGGCAGCAGGTACGCCAGGGCACCGAGGATTACCTGGCCGACGAAGCCGATGAGGAACGGCACGAGCACGGCGGAAAAGCGGTCCGCCGCCACGGCCGGGTCGGACGCGGACAGCAGTGTCCAGGCGTCGACGCCGAGCGCGACGACCAGCCAACCGGCGGCGGCCGTGATGGACCAACTCGGGAATGAGGCCGGGGTCTTGCGCCGGGCGGCCTGTGCGGCCGGCACCGCGGTGAGCAGGACGGCCGTGGCGGTCAGCGCCAGCCCACCGACGGCCAGCAGCGGCCACCAGGCCAACACGCCGGTGCTGACAGCCGTGAGTCCGGCGACCGCGACCGGCAACCCTCGCCGGGCCGCGGTGGCGGCACCGTCGGCCATGCGGGTACGCAGCACGGTGGGCCACAGGGTGAGCAGGGTGCCCAGCACGGTCAACGTTACCCAGCCCAGCAGGTTGACGTGCGCGTGGAACAGCAGCAGTCGCGACCGGCTGACGTCGTCGACGACGAGCATCCAGGCGCCGACCGGGATCCCGACCAGCAGGGCGCCGGTGGCGGCCAGGTAGTGGTGCACCGTGACGGCGAAGCGGGCGGGCAGCGCCGCGCGCAGCCGCGCGACCAGCCACACCAGGTGTGCCGCGACCGCGGCGAACACCATGCCGGCGCCGACGACGCCGATCCACGGCTGGTCGACGACACCGCTGGCGAGCACCCCGGCCACGCCGAGGTTGAGCACGGTGAGCCGGATGCCGTCGCCGTGGCGGCTGGCCGGTGGTGGGCAGCGCAGCACGGCGCTGGTGAAGTGGGCGCTCCAGATCACGATGGCGTTGGTGGCGACACCGAGCAGCAGCAGGTGCATGCCGAGCCACCGCCAGGCAGGCAGGACCGGGTGGGTGAGCGCGACGGCGACGAGTGCGACCAGGTACGCCAGGGGCAGCATGCCGACGCGGCGGTGCCAGGTCGCGCGGCCGGTGGGGCCGCTGCCGCTGGGCGGAGCCTGATCGCCGGCCACGATGGTGCTCACGACACACCCGCCGGGATGCGGTGCCGGACCGGCGTCGGCGTCGGCGACAACCTTCGGTGTCGTAGTGACAGGGTGACGGCGCAGCCGGCGAAGCCGAGCACGGCGGCCACGTTGGCGACTCCGGCCCAGCGCCACACCTGCGCCATGCCGGCGGCGTCGCCGAGGCCGACGCGTACCAGCAGCGAGGCGTGCAGCACGGCGAGGGGCGGATAGAGCACCCGGTGGTACGGCAGGGGCCGGCGCAGCACCGCGGGCAGGATCACCGGCGCGTGTACGAAGATCATGGACATGACGAAGCCGAGGAAGACCGCGTGCAGCGTGGCGTCGTACCGGGGGCCGTCGGTCGCCGGTCCGGCACCGGCCCACAGCACGCCGGCCAGGGCCAGCCACCCGTAACCGGACAGCAGACCCACGGCGACGTAGCGGGGGAGGGCCCGCGCCCGGATGGTGTGGCGGGCGACGTCGAAGACGGCGAGCCAGGCCGTGACGGCGAGGACGCCCGCACCCAGCAGATGGGGGCCGGTCATCGGCCACAGCGTGGTCGCCGTGGCTCCGGCCAGCAGGGCGGCCAGCGCGGTGAGGAACCACCGCTCGGCGTACGGGTGGTGCAGTGCGACGTGCGCCAGCTCAAGGCGTTCGCCGGCGATGGTGGCCACGACGAAGGTGGCCAGCCACGGCACGGTCTCGGCGACCGGGTAGCCGGCCAGCCACAGCAGTGTGGCCGCGTACCAGGCGAACGCGCCGGTGGTCTGGGCGAGCAGAGCGGCGCTGGGTTGGCGGCGCCACAGCGCCCGGTAGATCCCGAGCAGGACCGCCGACGCGGACATGAGCAGCGCCTTGCCGGCCAGGCTCGGTCCGGTGGCGACCAGCGCGAGACCGCCGAGCCCGGAACAGGTGGGGGCGAGCAGCGCCCAGCGCGCGCCGAGTGCGACCGCGCGTTCCAGCGCGATCAGCGTGCCGACGAAACCGAGGACCATCAGCGGTCCGTGCACCTGGTCCACCGCGACCGGCGGGGTGGGAACCGGCGTGCCGAGCAGCAGCAGGCCCGCGTACAGGCCGGACAGCAGCGCGACGGCGGCGGTGGCGAGGGCGGGTAGCCGCCACCGGACGGGCATCGAGGCGGGGAGGCTCACGACCGTTACCCGGCCGTTCGCCTCGTCGTGGGCAGTCTCACGACGCATGCCGCGGGGGCGCCGAAGGGTTCCAGCACCACCGGTGTGTCCGGCGCGTCGTCGTGCCGCAGGGCTCCCCGGACGACGCCGAGGTGCAGGCCGCACATCGCGTCGGGGTTCTGGCCCACCAGTTCCAGGAACGGGCAGGTCAGCAGGTGCACTTCCGTTCCGGCACCGTCGTCGGTGGTGGGCTGGCGTCGCGGGCTGAAACCCAGGCCGTTCAGGACCGCCAGGACGGTGTCCACCGGGTCGTCGCCAGGCGGTGCCGCGGCGGCCAACTGTCGGCCCCAGTCTTGGCCCACCTGGGCTGCGGTGGCCTTGACGTCGCCGCCGCTGCGGGACAGGTGTCCCAGCAGGGCAGCCGCCAGGTCCCGGTAGGTGGCCGGGGCGGGATCGGCCGCCGCCGCCCGGTACCGCCACGCCGGACGACCCGGCAGGCCGCCGCTGGCGCGGGCCTTGACCAGAAGCCCGGCCTTGGTGAGCCGGTCCAGGTGGGCGCGGGTGGTGGACAGGTGCTGCCCGGTGCGGGCGGCCACCTCGGCGGCGGTGACACCGCCCTCGGCGGCCCGTACCAGCCGCAGGATCGACACCCGGCTGGTCGAACCCAGAGCACGGTGACGAGGAGTGTCGATCGTCTCCCCGCTGGGGCCTTTACGCGGAGTTTCCACGATGCATAACGTTACAACGTCAAACGACGTAGAAACCCTCGGAGGGTCTCATGTCACAGCTGGATCGTGTCGCCGACGAGCGGGCCGCGCGTGCGGTGGTCCGTCACCACAGCGAGCTGTCCGCAGCGCTGACCAACCACGTGACGCGCCTGGTCGATGCCGTCGATGCCGGTGTCACCGAGCAGGTGTGGTTGCGCCGCGACGAGTTGGTGGCCTGGTTGCACGGCGAGCTGCTGCCGCACGCGTACGCCGAGGAGGCGGGCCTGTATCCGGCCGCTGCCGAGCTACCGGCGGGTGAGCTGCTGGTGCAGGGGATGCTCGGCGAGCATCGCGCCATCACGGCGCTGGTCACCGAGCTGACGGCGACCGCCTCCCCGACGACGGCGGCGGCGACGGCCCGCGCGTTGCAGGCGGTGTTTGCCACTCACCTGGCCAAGGAGAACGACCTGGTCGTGCCGCTGCTGGTTGACGCCGAAGCGGTGTCGCTGGCCGAGCTGCTCGACGGCATGCACGACATCGTCGGCGCCGAGACCGGCTCCTCGGCGGGTGGCTGCGGCGGCGGTCGTGGCGGCTGCGGCTGCGGCGGCGATGCCGCCAGCGCGGAGGTGGATGCTCCGCTGCTGAGCATCGATCCCCGGCTCGACGTGCGGGATCTGCCTCACGGGGAGCGCCACGCCCGAGTTCTCGCCGCCATCGACGCCCTGCCCGCCGATGCGGCGCTGGTTCTGGTCGCCCCGCACGCGCCCCGGCCCCTGCTGACCGAGATCGATTCCCACTTCGCCGGGCAGGTGACCGCCGAGTGGTTGCAGGACGGTCCGGACGTCTGGCAGATCCGCCTGCACCGGTTGTCCGTCGCGGCCTGAGCGTGTCGACGGCCGACGTCGGGGTGGGGCACTGTACCGCCCCGGCACGGGCCCAACGGCCCTACTCGCCCGAGTTTCTACCGGGGCAAGCTGGATGTATCACCACATCACCGTCAGGAGATCGATCATGTGCAACTACTGCGGTTGCCGGGAGTTTCCGCTGATCGGTCAACTGAGCGCCGAGCACGAGGCGATCGCAAACGCTGCGGGGCGACTCCGGACGGCGATCACCTCCGGTGGGACTGACGCCGTCGCCCTCCTCGACGAGCTGCTCGCACTGCTGATGCCGCACACCGACATCGAGGAGCGCGGTCTGTTCGTCGAGCTGCGCGCCGAGGGCAGTCTCACCGAAGCCGTGGACCGGTTGTGCGACGAGCACGACGACATCCACGGCGTTCTCGGTGCCCTCGACCGCAAGGCACCGGACTGGCCGACGGTGCTGGCCGCCCTGGACCGGCTGCGTCGGCACATCGACAACGAGGAGCACGGCCTGTTTCCGGCCGCGGTCATCGCCCTGCCGATTCCGGCGTGGGACCGCGTCACCGGCAGGTAGCCGAGCGGTGGAAGACGACATGGTCGGGTTGGTGACGCCGCCCACCACCAAGCTGCGACCGTCGAATGTGGACGATCCTCGCCACTCGCCGTGCGTCGGTGCGGCGAATCCGGTCGACCCTGCCGCATCGGGACCTTTGGCCCGGGCGGCGGACGCCGACATCACGATGTGATGGGCCGCGGTCCAGGTTCGGGGTTGCGGCGAAGCAGCAGAGGCACGAACGTGGGATCAAGGTCACGACCGAGGGAATGAGGCGCATGGCGGGCACTGGGGAGCATGCGAGCCGGGCACTGTTGGCAGTCGGAGGGCTGGTCCGCCGGGCGGAGGTGTCGCCGGACCGCCGAGCCCTGTATCAGATCGGCGGTCGTGAAGCGGACGCGTTCTACCGCGACCGCTGGTCGTACGACAAGGTGGTGCGCTCCACCCACGGCGTCAACTGCACCGGCTCGTGTTCCTGGAAGGTGTACGTCAAGGACGGCATCATCACCTGGGAGCAACAGCAGGTCGACTATCCCAGCGTGGGGCCGGACCGGCCGGAGTACGAGCCGCGTGGCTGCCCGCGCGGCGCCGCGTTCTCCTGGTACACGTACTCGCCGACCCGGGTGCGTTATCCGTACGCGCGCGGTGTGCTGGTGGAGATGTACCGCGAGGCCAAGCAGCGGCTCGGTGACCCGGTCGCGGCGTGGGCCGACATCCAGGGTGACCCCGAGCGGCGCCGCCGGTACCAGCGGGCCCGCGGCAAGGGTGGCCTGGTCCGGGTCACCTGGGACGAGGCCCAGGAGATGATCGCCGCCGCGCACGTGCACACGATCAAGCGGTACGGCCCGGACCGGGTCGCCGGTTTCTCGCCGATCCCGGCCATGTCGATGGTGTCCCACGCGACCGGCGCGCGGTTCCTGTCGCTGCTCGGCGGTTCCATGCTGTCGTTCTACGACTGGTACGCCGACCTGCCGGTCGCCTCGCCGCAGGTGTTCGGCGACCAGACCGACGTGCCCGAGTCCGGCGACTGGTGGGACGCCTCCTACTTCGTCATGTGGGGCTCCAACGTCCCGGTCACCCGTACGCCGGACGCCCACTGGATGGCCGAGGCCCGCTACCGCGGCCAGAAGGTGATCGTGGTCAGCCCGGACTTCGCCGACAACGTCAAGTTCGCCGACGAGTGGATGCCCGCCCAGCCGGGCACCGACGGCGCGCTAGCCATGGCGATGGGCCACGTGATGCTCAAGGAGTTCTTCGTCGACCGGCGCACCCCCCGCTTCGTCGACTACGTCCGCACCTTCACCGACCTGCCGTTCCTCATCACGCTCGAACAGGCCGCCGACGGGTCGTACCGGCCGGGGAAGTTCCTCACCGCGGCCGACCTCGGCGGGCAGGGCACGGAGGACGCGTTCAAGCCGGTGCTGTGGGACTCGGTGACCGACGAGGTCGCGGTGCCGCGCGGCTCGCTGGGGCACCGCTGGCAGGAGCAGGCCGGCCAGTGGAATCTCGACCTGGGTGACCTGCAACCTGCGTTGACCTGCCTGGGGGCGGGCGACGCGGTGGAAGTGGCGCTGCCGCGCTTCGACACCGACACGCCACAGGTGCTGCGTCGCGGGGTGCCCACCCGCACGGTGGCGGGCAAGCTCGTCACAAGCGTCTACGACCTCCTGCTGGCGCAGTACGGGGTGGCCCGTGACGGTCTGCCGGGGCAGTGGCCGGCCGGCTACGACGACGCCGAGGTGCCGTACACCCCGGCGTGGCAGGAGCCGATCACCGGCGTGCCGGCGGCGCAGGTGGCCCGGGTGGCGCGGGAGTTCGCCGACAACGCCGAGCGTTCCGGCGGCCGGTCGATGATCCTGCTCGGTGCGGGCACGAACCACTGGTTCCACTCGGACACCACCTACCGGGCGATCCTCGCGCTGGTGACGCTCACCGGCTGTCAGGGGGTGAACGGTGGTGGCTGGGCGCACTACGTGGGGCAGGAGAAGTGCCGCCCGGTGACCGGCTGGGCCAACCTGGCGTTCGGGCTGGACTGGGTGCGCCCGCCGCGGCAGATGATCGGTACCGCCTTCTGGTACGTCCACACCGACCAGTGGCGTTACGACACCTACTCCGCCGACACGGTGTCCTCGCCGACCGGCACCGGCCTGTTCGACGGCAAGCACACGATGGACCTGTTGGCCCAGTCGGCGCGGCTGGGTTGGATGCCGTCGATGCCGACGTTCGACCGCAGCCCGCTCGACCTGGCCGACGAGGCGTTGGCCGCGCAACCCGACGACCCGGCCGGGTACGTCGCGAGGTCCCTGCACGAGGGGCGGCTCAAGTTCGCCTGCACCGATCCGGACGCGCCGCAGAACTGGCCGCGGGTGCTGACGGTGTGGCGGGCGAACCTGCTCGGCTCCTCGGCGAAGGGCAACGAGTACTTCCTGCGCCACCTGCTCGGCACCGACTCCAACCTGCGCGCCTCCGAGGCCGAGCCGGGCCTGCGGCCGCAGGACGTGGTCTGGCCGGACGAGGCGCCGGAGGGGAAACTGGACCTGCTGCTGAGCCTGGACTTCCGGATGACGTCCACGACGCTCTTCTCCGACGTGGTCCTGCCGGCGGCGACCTGGTACGAGAAGCACGACCTCAACAGCACCGACATGCACCCGTTCGTGCACGCGTTCACCCCGGCGATCAACCCGCCCTGGCAGACCCGTACCGACTTCGACGCCTTCCACGGCATCGCCCGCGCCTTCTCCGCCATGGCCGGTCCCCACCTGGGCGTACGCAAGGACATCGTGGCGGCGCCGCTGCTGCACGACACCCCGGACGCCATGGCCACCCCGCACGGGGTGGTGCGGGACTGGGCCCGTACCGGTGAGATGCCGGTGCCCGGCCGCAGCATGCCGAAGCTCGTGGTCGTCGAACGCGACTACGCCGCCGTCGCCGACAAGCTCGCCGCCCTGGGTCCGCTGCTGGACACGCTCGGCACCACCGGCAAGGGCGTGCACACCGACGTGACACCGGAGATCGAGTACCTGCGTCGCAAGAACGGCACGGTGCGCGGCGGTGTCGCCGACGGTCGTCCGTCGCTGGCCCGGGACGTGCACGCGTGCGAGGCGATCCTCGCGTTGTCCGGCACTACGAACGGCCGGGTGGCCACGGCCGGATTCCGCGACGTGGAGAAGCGCACCGGCGTGGTGTTGGCCGACCTGGCCGCCGAGCACGAGGGCAAGCAGATCACCTTCGCCGACACCCAGTCGCGGCCGGTGCCGGTGATCACCAGCCCGGAGTGGTCCGGCAGTGAGCACGGCGGTCGGCGGTACTCGCCGTTCACCATCAACACCGAGCGGCGCAAGCCGTGGCACACGCTCACCGGCCGGCAGCACTTCTTCCTCGACCACGACTGGATGCACGAGGCCGGTGAGTCCCTGCCGATCTTCCGGCCGCCGCTGGACATGCACCGGCTGTTCGGCGAGCCGCGGCTCGGCCCGCACGGCGAGCTGGAGATCACCCTGCGGTACCTGACCCCGCACTCGAAGTGGTCCATCCACTCCGAGTACCAAGACAACCTGCTCATGCTGACGCTGTCGCGGGGCGGTCCGACGATGTGGATGAGCGAGGCCGACGCGGCGAAGATCGGCGTACGCGACAACGACTGGATCGAGGCGGTCAACCGCAACGGTGTGGTCGTCTGCCGCGCCGTGGTGACGCACAAGATGCCCGAGGGCACGGTGTACATGTACCACGCCCAGGAGCGGGTCATCGACGTGCCGAAGACCGAGCGGACCGGTCGCCGCGGGGGCATTCACAACTCGCTGACCCGACTGCTTGTCAAACCCACCCACCTGATCGGCGGGTACGCCCAGCTGTCGTTCGCGTTCAACTACCTCGGTCCCACCGGCAACCAGCGCGACGAGGTCACCGTGATCCGCCGCCGTTCCCAGGAGGTGCAGTACTGATGCGGGTGATGGCGCAGATGGCGATGGTGATGAACCTCGACAAGTGCATCGGCTGCCACACCTGCTCGGTGACGTGCAAGCAGGCGTGGACGAACCGGTCGGGGGTGGAGTACGTCTGGTTCAACAACGTCGAGTCCCGGCCCGGGCAGGGCTATCCGCGTACCTACGAGGATCAGCAGCAGTGGCAGGGCGGGTGGGTGCGGACCCGCTCCGGGCGGCTCAAGCCCCGATCCGGCGGACGGGTGAAGAAGCTGTTCAGCATCTTCGCCAACCCGAAGCTGCCGTCGATGCAGGACTACTACGAGCCCTGGACGTACGACTACGAGCACCTGCTGACCGCGCCGGCCGGCGACGACATCCCGGTGGCCCGACCGAAGTCGCTGTTGACCGGCGCGGACACGAAGATCAGGTGGAGTGCGAACTGGGACGACTCCCTCGCGGGCGGCAACGAGATCGCCGCAGGTGACCCGGTGCTGCGGCAGGTGTCCGACCGGGTCCGCGAAGAGTACGAGAACGCCTTCCTGTTCTTCCTGCCGCGCATCTGCGAGCACTGCCTCAACCCGTCCTGCGCCGCGTCCTGCCCGTCCGGGGCGATCTACAAACGCAGCGAGGACGGCATCGTCCTGGTCGACCAGGACCGGTGCCGGGGCTGGCGGATGTGCGTCACCGGCTGCCCCTACAAGAAGGTGTACTTCAACCACCGCACCGGCAAGGCGGAGAAGTGCACGTTCTGCTTCCCGCGTATCGAGATCGGCCAGCCCACCATCTGCTCCGAGACGTGCGTGGGGCGGCTGCGCTACCTCGGCCTGATGCTCTACGACGCCGATGCCGTGGCGGCCGCCGCAGCGGTCAAGGACGAACACGACCTGTACGCCGCCCAACGCTCGGTCTTCCTCGACCCGCACGACCCCGCCGTCGTGGCCGCCGCCCGGCAGGCGGACATCCCCGACGACTGGATCGAGGCGGCGCAACGATCCCCGATCTGGGATCTGATCATGCGCTACGAGGTGGCCCTGCCGCTGCACCCGGAGTACCGGACCATGCCGATGGTCTGGTACATCCCGCCGCTGTCCCCGGTCGTCGACGTGCTGCGCGACACCGGCCACGACGGCGAGGACATGGGTAACCTGTTCGGCGCCGTCGACGCGCTGCGCATCCCGCTGGAGTACCTGGCCGGGCTGTTCACCGCCGGCGACACCGCCCCGGTGCGGGCGGTGCTCAACCGCCTCGCCGCCATGCGCGCCTACCAGCGCCGGATCAACCTCGGGGAGCCGCGCGACGAGTCCATCGCCGCCGCCGTCGGCATGACCGGTGCGCAGATGGACGACATGTACCGTCTACTGGCCATCGCCAAGTACGACGAGCGTTACGTCATTCCGGCCGCCCACGCCGAGGACGCGCACCGTCTGGAACAGCTCGGCACCGAGTGCAGCCTCGACTACGAGGGTGGGCCCGGGATGGGTGGCGGTGGCCCGTACGGGCAAGGCCCCTTCGGTGAGTCGTCCGGCACCCCCGCGCCGATCCAGGTCGAGACCTTCCACATGCTGCGGGAACGCCAGACCTCGGACAGCTTCACCGACCCGGGCGACGAACCGCGCCGGGTCAACCTGCTCAACTGGGACGGCAAGGGGCGGCCCGCCGGTCTCTTCCCGCCCCGCCGGGACACGTCGACCGGTGGCGCGGGCATCGACGAGCCCGGTGTGATCGACACCGACGGGAGCGCACGATGACCACCACACCCCTCTGGCGGGCCGCCGCGGCCCGGGCCGCCTCGCTGCTGTTGCGCTATCCCGACACCGACACCCTCGACGTGCTGCCGACGCTGCTCGCGGCCCTCGACGAACTGCCCGACACCGTGGCCCGGCACCTGCGTCCGGTAGCCGTGCACCGCCGCGACGGTGACCCCACCCGGCTCGCCGCGGAGTATGTGGAACTGTTCGACTTCCGCCGCCGGTGCGCGCTGCACCTGACCTACTACACCTGCGGCGACACCCGCAAGCGCGGTGAGGCCCTGGTGGGATTCACCGCCGCCTACAAGGCTGCGGGCGTGGAGGTGATCGACGGCGAACTGCCCGACTACCTGCCCGCGGTGCTCGATCTGGCCGCCGTCGACGGCGCAGGGTGGCGGCTGCTGCGTGACAACCGGGTCGGCCTGGACCTGCTCACCGAGTCGCTGGCCAGGGAGAAGTCGGTCTACCGGCATGCGGTGGAGGCGGTGCGCGCGGTGCTGCCCGCCGCCGGACCGGCGGAGGTGAGAGCCGCCGCCCAGCTCGCCCGCACGGGCCCGCCCACCGAACAGGTGGGCCTCGAACCGTTCGGACTCGTCGACACCACCGGAGGTCGCCGGTGAACGTCCTGCTGTGGGTGGTCTACCCCTACCTCGCCATCGCGATCATGGTGGGTGGGTTGATCTGGCGTTACCGCTACGACAAGTTCGGCTGGACGACCCGCTCGTCGCAGCTGTACGAGTCGGCGGTGCTGCGCTGGGGCAGCCCGATGTTCCACTTCGGCATCCTGATGGTCCTGATCGGGCACGTCGGCGGGCTGCTGGTGCCCAAGTCGTGGACCGAGGCCGTCGGCATCACCGAGCACACCTATCACCTGATGGCCGTGTTCATCGGCACCGTCGCCGGCTTCTGCACGCTGATCGGCATGGCGATCCTCATCGCCCGCCGCCGCCTCACCGGGCCGGTCTTCGCCGCCACCACCAAGAACGACAAGGCGATGTACGCCGTGCTCGCCGCCGTCATCGTGATCGGCCTTTGGTCCACCCTGCGGGCCAACGTGGTCGGCGACGGCTACGACTACCGCGAGACCATCTCGCCCTGGTTCCGGTCGCTGTTCTACCTCAGCCCGGATCCGGAGATCATGGCCGGCGTCCCGGTCGGTTTCCAGATCCACATCGTCTCGGCGTTCGCGCTGTTCGCGTTCTGGCCGTTCACCCGGCTCGTGCACGCCTTCAGCGCGCCGGTCGGTTACCTCACCCGCCCCTACGTGCCCTACCGCAGCCGCGACACCCGACCCGGCCTACGGCCGGCGCGTCCCGGATGGGAAGGGCCGCCCACGGCACCGAGCGCGCAGCACAAACCCCGCCGCACCCGCCGCTGACGCGCTCACCGCCGTCGACCGACCTGCTACGAGGTACGAGGTACGAGATGACCACAACCGGCAAAGCGTCGAGCGCGAACTCGGCCGGTGCCGTGCCACGTCCCGGCGCGATGCGCAACCTGGTGGTAGCCACCATCGGCTTCACCGTCAACTTCTGGGCCTGGGCGCTGCTCGGCCCGCTCGGCCCGGGCGTCAAGGAGCGCCTCGGGCTCAGCTTCGCTGCCCAGTCGCTGCTGGTCGCGGTGCCGGTGATCGTCGGCTCGCTGGGCCGTGTCCCGGTCGGCGCGCTCACCGACCGGTACGGCGCGCGCATCATGTTTCCCCTGCTCAGCCTCGCCACCATCGTGCCGGTGCTGACCCTGACCGTCGTGGACAGCTACCCGGCGCTGATCGCCACGGGTTTCTTCCTCGGCCTGGGCGGTACGACCTTCGCCATCGGCGTGCCGCTGATCTCCGGCTGGTACCCACCCGCCCGAAGAGGGTTCGCGCTCGGCGTGTTCGGCATCGGCACCGGTGGTACCGCCATCGCCAATTTCACCACCGTGCGCCTTGCCGACACCTACGGCGAGAACACGCCCTTCCTGCTGGTGGCGGCCATTCTTGCTGGCTATGCCGTGCTGGCGTTCCTGCTGCTGCGCGATCCACCCGGCCGTACCGCTCCGGCCGGGTCCGCGCTCGCCCGCACCGCCGAGGTAAGCCGGCTGACCGTCACCTGGCAGCTGTGCTTCCTGTACGCGGTCGGCTTCGGCGGGTTCGTCGCCTTCAGCGTCTACCTGCCCGCGTACCTGCGCACCGCCTACGAGTTGAGCGCCAACGACGCGGCGCTGCGAACCGCCGGCTTCGTCGTCCTGGCTGTGGCCGCCCGCCCAGTCGGCGGCTGGCTTTCCGACCGTCTCCACCCGGTGCCGGTACTCGTATGGTGCTTCGGCGGCACGGCCGTGTTCGCCATCGTTCAGGCGTTCCAGCCGCCCCTGATGCCGGTCGCCACGATCGCTCTCCTCGCCATGGCGGCTCTGTTGGGTGCCGCCAGCGGTGCCGTCTTCGCCCTCGTCGGCAGGGTCGCCCCGGCCGACAAGGTCGGCACGGTGACCGGCGTGGTCGGGGCGGCGGGCGGCCTGGGCGGGTTCGTCCCGCCGCTGATCATGGGCTGGGTGTACGGCATCGAAGGCTCGTACACCATCGGTTTGATGCTGTTGTCCGACGTCGCCCTCGCCGCCGCCGTCTACACCGCCGTCAAGATGAGCCGGGTCGACAAGAAATCAAACCTCGTAGCGGACACAGCGCCCCGCCGGAGCATCCATGCCTGATCTGATGACAGATATCGACCAGCAGAGGGAGATCATGCAGAAGTCGTCGCTGACCGACCTGACCGACCAGCTGCTGACCGCGGCGCGGGGCGCGTCCAGCGGGCGTAGCGCCCAGACCGTGCACGGCGGCCACACCAAGACATTGCGGCAAACCGTCATCGCCCTCGTCGCCGGTCAACGGCTGGACGAACACGAGAACCCGGGAGAGGCGACCGTGCACGTGCTGCACGGCCTCGTCCGACTCGCCACCGACACGGCCAGCTGCGACGGCACCGGCGGCGACCTGTTGCTGGTCCCCGACGCCCGGCACAGTCTCGAGGCGCTGCAGGACTCCGTGGTGCTGCTGACCGTCGCCAAGAAAATGTGACACGGCGCGGGGGCGGATCCGTGCCATGCGCTGACGGCATGGATTACCCAAACAAGTTGCAGTGGTGCTCATAGCTGGGCCCGTACAGACTCACTTCCGTGGACAGCGTCCGAAGAGGTGATCAGATGCGGGTGGCGAAGGCTGACCAGGCGATGGCCTGGAATGGTCCGGAGGGGGCCCACTGGGTCGAGCACCACGATCGGCGGGGGGACCTCGACGATGCGTTGCTCGACCGCCTGTTCCGGTTGGCCGACATCGGCCCCACCGACGTGGTGCTCGACATCGGGTGCGGCACGGGGCGCACCACCCGGAGAGCGGCACGACAATGTGCCCGGGGTTGGGCGGCCGGAGTCGACCTGTCCGCGCCGATGCTCGACCGGGCCCGGGCCGACGCGGTCCGGGAGGGGCTGACGAACGCCCGGTTCCACCAGGGCGATGCGCCGGTGTACCCATTCCCCCGCGGCCGGCACGACGTGGTGATCAGCAGGTACGACCTCGGGGCCGGTGTCCACCTCAGCGGTAGGCACTGGGGCGTCACGGCGAGGTGGCAATGACCGGCCACGGGGTGGCCGTCGTGATCGGCGGCTACGGCGCAGTGGGTCGGGTGGTGGCCACCACACTGGCCCGGGATGCCGCGAACGAGGTCGTTGTCGCTGGTCGTGATCTGGCGCGTGCTGAGGCCCTGGCCCGGACCGGCCCGGGCGGGCTGACCCCGCGCCGGTTCGACCTCGACGACCCGCGGGGTCTCGACGGGGTGTTGGCCGACGCCGCCGTGGTGGTCATGTGTGTGGAGCATCGCAACGAGGCGGTGGCGCGCGCATGCCTGGACCGTGGCGTTGCCGTCGTCGACATCAGCGCGTCAGCCGACGTGCTGGCCGGCATCGAACGGCTCGATGCCACCGCGAAGCGGACCGGGACGGCCGCCGTGCTCAGCGTCGGGCTGGCACCCGGGCTGACAAACGTGCTGGCGCGACGCTGCACCGAACGCCTGCCGTCCGCGACCTCCGTCGACGTGACGATCCTGCTGGGTACGGCGGGTGACCACGGGCCCGACTCGGTCCGCTGGACGGTGGCGGGACTGACGGCTCCGCCCGACCGGGCTCGACGGCCGGAACGGGCCCGGGTGGACCTGCCCGGGTTCGGTGTACGCACCGCGTACCCGTTTCCCTTCTCGGATCAGTACACGTTGACCCGCACGCTCGGCGTCCCGGTGACCACTCGTCTCTGTTTCGACTCCGGTGCGGTGACAGCGGCGTTGTTCGGGCTGCGTGGGGTCGGTGCCTTCCGGCTGGCGGATCGGCTGGGCGGGGCTCGCCTGCTGACCGGCGCGTCGAGCCGACTGCGGCTCGGCGGGGACCGGTTCGTGGTGCACGCTTCGGCCACCGACAGGGGCGGGAGGCAGGTGTGGTCGGCGGTGACGGGCCGTCAGGAGGGTCATGCGACAGGCGTGGTGGCAGCGGAGATCGCCCTCGGCCTGATGGCTCGCCGCTATCCGCCCGGGGTGCATCACATCGACCAGATCGTCGAGGCGGGCGAGTTCCTGAAAACGATTCGGCGGCATGACCTGACCGTGCACGAGCAAACCGTCGTTCCCGATCGAGCTGGCGACAGGCCGGATCCCGGCCACGTCCGAAGGATGTGAGCATTGATGCAACGAGCTTCAGCGGACCGGTGCGGAACCGCCATCGCCTGGACCACAGTGGTCTTCCTGGTGACGTTCATCCATCACGTGTACGGGGGGCTCCGGTTCGACAGCCCACAGCGGACCATCCTGGCTGGGGTGTTCAGCGCCGTCTTCGCCGTCACGTATCTGGCATATCGGCTCGGATCGACGATGCGGTGGGCTCGCCCGATCTTCTGGTCCCTGGTCTACGCCTTCTGGGTGGCGGCGGTCGGCCTTTTCGAGGGTGGGTTCAATCACGCCCTGTTCGTCGTGCTGCGGCTGCTGGACGCTCAGACCCTCATCAACGACCTCTATCCCGTTGACGGCGATGCGCGCATCTCGGACGACGTGTTGTTCCAGGGCACCGGGGTGCTGACCCTGGTCACCGCGGTGGTGCTGGCGGTGGCGCCCGCCTGGTCCCGGAAGCCGCCGACGAGCGGGAACGACCGGCGACCGGCGGTGGACAGCGGCGCACGTTGATCAGGGTTTCCGCCGAGGCGCCTCTCGATCCTCCGGGCGCCCCGGCGGACTGTCGTCACGCCTCGACGGGCTGCCGGCAGATTGCCGTGAGGATCTCGATCATCGCGGTCGCCGCCGGCGACCGGAACGGCGGAGCGGCCGCTGCGGCATACAACCGGCGGGTCGGCAGGACCGGAACGGTGGGGCGCAGGACGATGTCCGGCCGTAGCGCGGCCTGGGTCAGCGTCGGCACGAGCATGACACCGGCCCGCGCGGCGACCAGGGCCTGCTTGCCGTTCCAGTCGTCGCAGAAGAAGGCGATCTGCGGGGGACCGCCCAACGCCTCGGCGATCGGCGGGATCGGACCGAGGCAGTCCGGATAGGCGCCCTCGATCCACCGCTCGTCCTTCAGTTTCCGCAACGGCACTCGATTGCGCTGCGCCAACGGATGATCGGCCGGCAGGGCGACGTGTAGCCGTTCGTCGCAGAGCGGCACCAGGTCGAGACCGTCCAGCGCTTCGTCGGTGACCCGCGACGCGGACGGGTCGTACTTCGCGCTGGCCGGGTCGACGAACAACTGCCACGAGGTCAGCAGGGCCACGTCGATCCGGCCGTCCCTGATGGCCGCCAGCGGCCCCGCCTCGTCCGGTCGGACAAGGTTCACCGCGACGCCCGGATGGGACTCGGCGAAGCACCGAATGGCTTCCGGAGTCAGTCGGGCGTTGGCGCTCGGGAAGGCCGACACGTTGAGCTGCCCGCCGGTCAGGCTGGTGAAGGCGCGCAACCGGGCTTCCAGGGCGTCGGTCCGCACCAGGATGTCGCGGGCGAGCTCGACGGCGGTCTGCCCGGCCTGGGTGAGCCGTACGCCGCGCGGAAGCCGACGGAACAACGGCACGCCGACCCGCCGTTCCAATCCGCTGATCTGCCGTGAGACGGCTGGTTGTGTCATGGACAGCGCCTCGGCTGCGGCGGAGAACGAACCCCGGCTGGCGACCTCCAGGAGCACCCGCAAGGTCCACGAGTCAATCATGCATGCAGCTTATATCCGTGGTTTCCGCTTAGACCGTACGCTGTGCGTTGTCAGCGCTCGGAACTGGCGACCGGAGGCCCAGCACCGACCATTACTCCTGCGCATGGCAGGCGGGCCCGGATCTCGGCGCCTCGGGTGAGGGGCTGAGCCAGGAGGGCGGCCCGGGTACGGTTAGGCCCTGTGTCGAGTCCCTGGCCGACGCACGGCGGGCCCAGGCGGGACCGGGGGAGGAGTGGGTGTGACGCAGCGGAGAGCCCTTGTGGTCCGAGGCGGGTGGGAGGGCCACCGGCCGGTCGAGGCGACAGAGTTGTTCATCCCGTTCCTCGAACGCAGCGGATACGCGGTACGGGTGGAGGGGTCGACGGAGGTTTACACCGACGCCGCCGAACTGGCCGACACCGACCTCATCGTGCAGTGCATGACGATGTCGCAGATCACCGCGGAGCAGGTGGCGGGTCTGGCTGCGGCGGTCGTCGCCGGTACGGGTTTCACCGGCTGGCACGGTGGCATCGTCGATTCGTTCCGCGCCTCGTCGGATTACCTGCACCTGGTGGGCGGCCAGTTCGCCACCCATCCGGGCGTCCAGCCGTGCGACCGTAGCGGCGGCGAGGCAGACAACTTCCTGCCTCACTCGGTCACCATCACCGACCTCGGCCGGGAGCATCCGATCACCGCCGGGATCGAGAACTTCGACCTGGTCACCGAACAGTACTGGGTCCTGCACGACGACCTGATCGACGTCCTGGCCACCACCACCCACCCGACCCGGGAGTGGCACCCGTGGCACCGGCCGGTCACCTCACCGGCGATCTGGACCCGACACTGGGGCGCCGGGCGGATCGTGGTGACGACTCCGGGGCACAGCCTTGACGTGCTGGAGCATCCGAGTGTCCGTACCGTCATCGAGAGGGGAATGGTGTGGGCGACCCGCACGGCGTCGGCGTCGTAGGTCTCGGGTTCATCTCCCGCGCGTACCTGAACACGCTGGCCGACCATCCGACCGTGCGCGTCGTCGCGCTGGCCGACCTGGACGCGGCCCGGGCCGACGCGGCCGCCGCCACGATTCCCGGCGCCGAGGCGGTCAGTGTCGAGCGACTGCTCCACCACCCCGACGTGGAAACGGTGCTCAACCTGACCATCCCGGCGGCGCACGCCGAGATCTCGATCGCGTCGATCGACGCCGGCCGGCACGTCTACGTCGAGAAGCCGCTCACCGTCACGCTCCCGGAGGCCCGGTCGCTCATGAGCCGGGCGGCGTCGGCCGGCGTCCGCGTCGGATGCGCGCCGGACACCGTTCTGGGCACCGGTACGCAGACCGCCCGCGCGGCGATCGACGGTGGACTGATCGGCCGCCCGTTCTCCGCATCGGCCGTCATGGTCACCCCGGGACACGAGCGCTGGCACCCCAACCCCGACTTCTACTACGCCCCGGGCGGCGGCCCACTCATGGACATGGGGCCGTACTACATCTCCGCGCTGGTCCACCTGCTCGGGCCGGTCCGGGCGGTGATCGGAGCGGCCAGCCGCCTGCGTGACAGCCGGGTCATCGGCTCGGGCCCCCGGCTCGGGCAGCGGATCCCGGTCGAGGTGCCGACCCACGTGAGCGGTGTGCTGGAACACGAGGGTGGTGCCCTGAGCACTCTCACGACCACCTTCGACGGTGTCGCGACGACGGCCGTGCCGATCGAGGTGCAGGGGGAGGAGGGCACCCTCGCCGTACCCGATCCGAACAACTTCGACGGCGAGGTCCGCCACCTCGCGCTCGACGGCCCCGGATGGCGCACAGTCGAACCGCGGGCCGGGTACGTCGCCGCCGCCCGGGGGGTCGGTCTGATCGACCTGGTCCGGGCCGACGATACGCGTCCGCCACGGGCCAGCGGCGAGGTCGGGCTGCACGTACTCGACATCATGACCAGCCTGCTCCGGTCGGCCGCCGAGGGCCGGCGGATCGAGCTGACGACGGCCGTCGAACGTCCCGCACCTGTCCCGCTCACCCCGACCGAGGACTGGCTGTCCGCCCTCGCGCCCGAGGGCTGAGCGAATCCGCGGCACGCGGATCGCCGTCTTCGCCGGGGCTCAGGCGGCCTCGCTGTTGGCGTAGCCGATCTGGCCGTTGACCCAGCGCCGGGACCGGCCAGGAAGGACACCACCTCTGCGGCGTCCTCCGGTGCCGAGGCGCGCTCACTGGGGTTCATGCGCGCCATGCGCTGCACCGTCTCCTCGTCCAGCAGGAACAGCGGCGTTCTCTGCGTGCTGACTGGCACTCTGTGCTCGTGATGTGGCGGATCGACGCGGCGTCGTCTTGGTGGTCGCCGAATCGGGATCAGCGCGGAGTCTCGGTACACCTGCGCGTGCAGAGGTAGAACAGCCGCTCAGGTTGGTAGCGGCTGGGTCCGTGCGCCCGCCGCCGGATTTGACAACACCATAGCTAACGGCTATCTATTGGCGGTCCAGAACGAAGGGATGTGCCTGGGTGCAGGACGTGGTGCTGGCCATGCTGGCAAAGGAGCCAGCGCACGGGTACGAACTGCGTGGCCGGATGCGTGACGCACTCGGCCCGCTGGGCGACGCGATGAACGCTGGGCAGATCTACGTGACGCTGGCCCGGCTGGGCAAGGCCGGACTGGTGACCTCGGAGCGGGCCGACGGCCTGCCGGACCGGCCCGACCGCCGGGTCTACGCGCTGACCCCGGCCGGACAACAACGGGTCGCCGGCTGGCTGGCCGAGGTGAGCTGGCCGAAGCCGGACCTTACGGAGTTCCATTTGAAGCTGGTGGCCGCCGCGGCTGGCCGGCTGGCCGATCCCGTGGCACTTGTCGACGCACAGCGGCGCGAGGTACTGCGCCGGCTGCGCGACACGCAGCTCGCCGCATTGGACAGGTCGGTGGATCCGGTCGCCGGGCTGCTGCTGGAGGGTGTGGTGCTACGGCTGCGGGCCGACCTGGAGTGGCTGGAGGCATGCGAGCGAATGTGGACCGATCGTGATCGGACGGAGCGGAAGGCGGAGGCGTGACCGGTTCGATGGCGTTGCGGGCACGTGGGTTGACCAAATGGTACGGCTCGAACAACACGCTTGTACGGGCGGTCGACGAGGTCGACCTGGACGTGCCCGCCGGGCAGACGTTGGCGGTAATGGGCCCGAGCGGATGCGGCAAGTCCACGCTGCTGCACCTGCTCGGCGGGCTGCAACGCCCGACCAGTGGGCAGGTGTGGCTGGCCGGGAACCGGATCGACACGCTAACTGAACGGGCGCTGGCCCGGCTGCGGCGGGACCGCGTCAGCTTCGTCTTCCAGTCGTTCCACCTCATGGACGAGCTCACCGCGGTCGAGAACGTCGAGCTGGCGGCGCTACTGGCCGGCCGCTCACCAGGGCGGGCCCGCAGGCGGGCGATGTACCTGCTGGACCGGGTCGGGTTGGCCGACCGCGCCGCCCACCTGCCCTCGGCGCTCTCCGGCGGGCAGCGCCAGCGGGTTGCCATCGCCCGCGCCTTGAGTAACGAGCCGCTGGTCGTACTCGCCGACGAACCCACCGGCAACCTGGACAGTGCGGCCACCCTGGAGGTACTGCGGCTGTTCGAGGAATTGCACACCGCCGGGCAGACCCTCGTGGTGGTTACCCACGACGCCCGCATCGCCGCCGTCTCCGACCGGGTGATCTCGATGCGTGACGGGGCATTCGCCGACGACAACCGATTCGCCGTTGCTACCAGGGGAAACGTCTACGGCGGGCGGCGCTGACATGTCCGGCCGCCTTCTGCTCGTCTGCCGGCTGCTGATTCGGGACCTGCGCCGCCGCCGGACCGAGACCCTCCTGCTCCTGGTCGCCATCACCGCCGCCACCGCCACGCTGACCCTCGGCCTCAACCTCAACGAGATCGCCGACCGGCCGTACCAGCAGACCCGGACCGCCACCGCCGGACCGGACGTGATCATGACACCCCTTGCCACCGGTCAGGCCGCGTTGGACGAACTCGCACCACTGACCAGCGCGCCCGGCGTCACCGGCCACAGCGGTCCCTTCCCGATCGCCTACCTGACCATGACGGCCGCCGGCAGTTCCGCCCACGCCGTTGTCGAGGGCCGGGACATCGCACCGGACTCGATCAACCGGCCGGCGATGACCGACGGCACCTGGGTACGCCCGGGCGGTGTGGTCGTCGAGAGCGCCTTCGCCGACGCCCTCGGCATCCGCGTCGGCGACACCGTCGACATCGAGGGCCATCCGCTACGCGTGACCGGAACCGCGGTCACCGCCGCGAGACCGACGTATCCGTACGCCGGGTGGCACTACTCCGGCAGCGTCCTGGTCGAGCGCGGCGGCCTGGTCTGGGTCGAGCGCGGCGACATCGCCACGCTCGCGGGCGGCGAGCCGCTGTCGTACACCCTGAACCTCAAACTCACCGACCCGGCGGACAGCGCCAGCTACGGCGTTGGCCCCCACGTGGCCACCTGGCAGTGGATCGGCGAGCTCAACGGCCGGCTGTACCAGGACGCGCAGATGGCGCTGCTCGTCGGTAGCTGGCTGCTCAGCGGCCTCGCGCTGACCGGCGTCGCCGGCATCGTCGCGGGCCGGATCATCGGCCAGCGTCGCCGGGTGGGACTGCTCAAGGCCGTCGGTGCCGGACCGGCCGTGATCGCTGCCGTCCATTTCGCCGAGTACCTCGTCATCGGGCTCACCGCCGCCGCGACGGGCGTGGCCGTGGGCTGGTCCGCCGCACCCGTGCTGATCCGCCCCAGCGTCGGACTCATCGGCTCGGTCAACGCCCAGCCGCCCGCGCTGCGTACGGTGATCGCCGCCACGGTCCTCGCCCTCACGATCGCCGTGGCGGCCACCCTGGTACCGGTGATACGCGCCGCCACCACCAGCACCGTCCACGCACTGGCCGACGCCGCGACCCCACCGCAGCGCCGGCAATGGCGGATCTGGCTGTCGCGGCAGTTGCCCACCCCCCTGCTGATCGGGGTGCGGATCAACGCCCGCCGGCCGCGCCGTGCCCGGCTGGTCACCGTGAACGCCCTGATCACCACGACCGCACTCGTCGCCGTACTCGTAATCAACACCCGGGTGGAGTACTTCGACCTCGGCTATACAGAGCTGGCCAACCCCCGCAGCGAGCGAATGGACCAGGCCCTGCTCGTCGTCATCGTCGTGCTCTGCATCCTTGCGCTCATCAACGCCGTCGTGAGCACCTGGACCGCGGTCCTCGACGCCCGGCAGCCACTGGCCGTCGCGCGGACGCTCGGCGCCACGCCCGCCCAGGCCGGCCTGGGCCTGGCGGTAGCGCAACTGCTTCCCGCCGTACCCGGCGTCGTGGCGGGGATCCCGTCCGGCATCGGGCTCCTTACGTTCGTCAGCCGTGCCGGGACCCAGTACCCGCCCACCGCCTGGCTGCTCGCCACGGCACTCGGAGTCCTACTCGCCATCGCCGCGCTCACCGCGATCCCCGCAATGGTTGCCACCCGGGGCTCGGTCGTGGACACACTCCGGGCCGCACCGAGCTGACCGCCGTCACCTGCACCACGACCGTTCGCGAAACGACTCGCACGGCAACGGCCGCGTAAGCGCGATGCGAAGGTTCGCGCTGCGGCTGGGGTTACCGGGCGGGCGTGGTGATGAGTTCGTCGGCAACCCACTGGGCGACGTTGGCGGGGTAGGGCGCGGGCAGTCCGAGGACGATGTGCGGGAAGCCGGCGTCGATCGCTCTGCCGATTGCCTCCTGGGTGATGCTGGGCTGGTCGTAGGAGACCTGCAGGACGATCGATCGGGTGATCGAGGCGGGGTCGCGCCCGATCTCGGTGCAGTAGCGGTCCAGCAGTGCGCTGCGGCGGGCGGCGTCGTCGATGTCGCCGCCGGGGATGTTCCACAGGTCGGCGTGCTCGGCTGCCACCCGCAGCACGGCGGCCGAGCGTCCGCCGACGAGGATCGGTGGGTGGGGGCGCTGGACGGGTTTGGGGTTGCCGAATGCTCCGGTGAGCCGGTGGTAGGTCCCGTGGAAGTCGAACGGGTCGGTCTCGGTCCACAGACGCCGAATGACGGTGCATGCCTCGGCGAGGCTTCCCACCGCGTGTGCCGTGTCGTGGAAGGGCAGGCCGTGTGCTTCGTACTCGCGCCGGGCCAGGGGGTGGCTGGGTCGTGAACCCGCGCCGATACCGAAGTCGAGCCGTCCGTCGGAGACGATGTCGACGGTCGCGGCGATCTTGGCCAGCATCGCGGGCGGGCGGATGCGGTTGCTGGTCACGAGCAGGCCGAGGCGCAGTCGTCGGGTCTGTGCGGCGAGGGCCGAGAGCAGTGTCCAGCCTTCGTAGGTCGGCCCGTTCGGGTCGCCGCCGATCGGCATGAGGTGGTCGAACAGCCACGCGTGCTCGATTTCCGGGATGGTGTCTGCCTCGCGCCAGACCCGCAGGACGTCGTGGTAGTCGACCTGCGACGGGGCGGTCATGATCCCGAATCGAGGCAGGGGTGTCTGCGGCATGGGTCGGTCGTCCTTCCTTAAGGGCCACCCTGCGACGCACCGAGCAGCAGGGGTACGCCTGCTGCTCGGTGCGTGCCTGACGTGAGAGCGATCAGCGACGTCGCTGCGCCGAGTCGAGCAGGGCGGGCGGTGTGTCGTTCTTCTCGTGTGCGGCGAGGTCGACGCCGGGATCGACGATCGCGTCGATCGCGTCGAGGACGTCGGCGGAGAGCACGGTGTCCGCGGCGGCGAGCTGCGCATGCAGGTGGTCCATCGTGCGAGGGCCGATGATCGCGCTGGTCACGGCGGGGTGCGCGGTGACGAATCCGAGCGCGAGCTGGATCATGCTGAGGCCGGCCTCGTCGGCAACCGTGGCGAGCTTCTCGACGGCGTCGAGCTTGGCGCGGTTGGCGGGGATGCTGATGTCGTAGCGCTGCTGCATGAAGCCCGAGCGGTTGGTGCTGATTTCCTGGCCGGCACGGATCGCACCAGACAGCCATCCCGACGCCAGTGGGCTCCAGGCGAGCACACCCATGCCGTACTCCTCGGTCACCGGCAGCACGTGGGTCTCGACCCCACGCTGCAGGATCGAATAGTTGGGCTGTTCGGTGACATACCGGCCCAGATGGTTCTCCCGGGCGGCCCACTGCGCCTGAACGATGCGGTAGGCGGGGAAGGTCGACGAGCCGAAGTACCGGATCTTTCCCGCCCGCTGGAGATCGGTAAGCACTGACAGCGTCTCCTCGTCGCTGGTGCTCGGGTCCCACCTGTGGATCTGATAAAGATCCACGTGGTCGGCACCGAGGCGACGCAGGCTGTTGTCCAACGCGGTGACCAACCATCGGCGCGAACTGCCCCGATGGTTGCGCTCGTCGCCCATCGGCAAGCTCGCCTTGGTGGCCAGCACGACGTCGTCGCGGCGACCGGCGATGGCCTTGCCGATCATCTCCTCGGACTGGCCGCCGCTGTACACGTCAGCGGTGTCGATGAGGTTGATCCCCGCATCGAGGGCCGCATCGACGATGGCGGTCGCTTCCTCCTGCGTGGTGTTGCCGATCTTCCCAAAGTTCATCGCGCCGAGCACGAGGCTGCTGACCTGCACACCGGTGCGGCCCAAAGTGCGGTACTGCATGACTTGTCTCCTTTGCGACGTGAAGTGGTTTGCGAAGCGCGGCTTGGGTCTTGGCTCGCCGGTTCAGTATGCTGACTGAGCGGAACCGTGTTCCGTTAGCCAACATACGGAACAAGGTTCCGCATAGCAAGGGACGTGGCGGAGGTAACGCGCAGTGGTCAGCACCGACAACGGATCAGGGGCGTCAGCCAGGCGAAAGCGTGCGGACGCCCGACGTAACGAGGAGACACTGCTGGACGCCGCCGCCGCGGCTTTCGTCACCTCCGGCGTCGATGTGCCCGTGCGCGACATCGCCGCCAGGGCCGGCGTCGGCATCGGCACGATCTACCGCCACTTTCCGACGCGGGCCGATCTCATCGTCGCGGTCTACCGGCACCAGGTCGAGGCATGCGCTGAGGCCGGTCCGGCACTGCTGGCGAGCAGCAGTACACCGCACGCCGCCCTGGTGCGTTGGATCGACCTCTTCGTCGACTTCCTGGTCACCAAGCACGGCCTTGCCGAGGCATTGCAGTCCGACGATGCTGCCTTCGAGACTCTGCACGCCTATTTCATCGACCGCCTCGTCCCCGTGTGTGCCCAACTCCTCGACGCAGCTGCCGCAGCGGGCGAGATCCGCCCCGACATGGATGCCTACGAACTGCTGCGTGGCGTCGGCAATCTCTGTATCGGCGCGGATGACAACCCCCGCTACGACGCGCGTCGCCTGGTCGGACTCCTCACTGAAGGACTGCGCCTCCGCTAGGCAGTCGGCTGCGATCTCCGCCTTCCGTGCCTGTCCTGGGCCGGCGGTAGATTCGCCGCCACGACGGCGGTCGACGAAAGGGCAACCGGGAATGGACGGCAGGACCGAGGAGCTGCGACACGCGCACGACGTGCTGGCGGAGTGGTACGCGAAGAACGTGGCCGAGGCGCTTGAGCGGATGCCGATCGAGCGGGCGATGCTCGACCTGTTCGCCGAGCTGACCCTGGCGGTGGGGCCGGAGGTCGCGGATGTGGGTTGCGGCACCGGGCGACTTCTGCCGTACCTCGCCGACCGGGGTCTGTCGCCGCGCGGGGTGGACCTCTCGCCGGGAATGATCGAGGTGGCGCGGCGGGACAACCCGGGCTTCGCGTACGAGGTCGCCGACCTGCGCGAGCTGCCGTTCGAGGATGCGTCGCTGGCCGGGGTGGTGTGCTGGTTCTCGTTGATCTACCTTCCGCCCGAGGCCCGGGCCCACGCGTTCGCCGAACTCGCCCGGGTCGTGCGGCCGGGCGGCTACCTGGTGGCGGCCTTCAAGCACGGCGACGGCACCGCGCACCGTAACGGTCCCGGCAGCCGCATCGCCAGTTTCGGCATCGACTTCGATCGCTACTGGCTTTCAGCCCGGGAGATGATGGACCGCTTCGCCGCCGCCGGGCTCGCGCTGGTTTTCCAGGGCAGCACTCCGTTCGAGAAAGGCGAGCCACCGTACGGCTACATGTTGGTCCGCAAGACGGACTCGGCGACCGCGTAGCCGTACTCCCGGCAACAGCACGGGACCGCGTGTCGGCTCAGTTCCCTGACCGGACCGCTGCGGTCCGTGGCCGGACCGGAGGCACGTTATTCGGTGAAGTAGGAGGCACTCGCCGCGTCTGCCGGGTAGTAGGACTCGATCGCGATCTCGTCGATGGTGATGTCCATCGGGGTGCCGAACGTGGTGATGGTCGAGAACAGTCGCAGTTCCCGCCCGTCGACGTTGAGGATCATCGGGATCACGACGTCGACGTCGTGCCGTTGACCTGGCGCCTCGTCCTGCCCGGGCGCCAGGAGTTCCTCGTAGAGCGCGGTGAGGTAAGGGTCGGGAGCGGTGGCGAGTTGGCGTGAGATCCGGGTGCGGAACACCGCGCGTACGTCGGCCAGGTTGACGACCAGGCGGGCGAGCCCGCGTGGGTGCAGTCCCAGCCGTACCAGGTTGACCGGTGGCCGCAGCAGGTCGGGAGCCACCTGTGCGAAGAACGGTTCGACGGCCCGGTTGGTCATCACGATGTTCCATCGGCGGTCGAAGACCACCGCAGGATAGGGCTCGTGCGCGCGGAGCACCCGGCGGATCGCGTCGTGGGCAGCCGTCAGTGCATCGTCGTCGAGTGGACGCTCGGTGTAGCGGGGTGCGAAGCCACCGGCGAGCAGGAGCCGATTGCGATCGCGTAGCGGCACATGAAGTTGAGCGGCGAGCCGGAGGATCATGTCGGCGCTCGGTTTGGATCTGCCCGTCTCGACCAGGCTGACGTGCCGGGCCGAGACGTCCGCGGCGATGGCGAGATCGAGTTGGCTGAGCCCTCGGCGGTGTCGCCACTGTCGTAGGAGTTCCCCGACCGTGTACACGGTCATGGAGCGTACTCATCGAGGAGCCGGACGCCATGACATCCGATGTCATCGACAGGCGTCGCGGGTGCGGGAAACACTGCGTCCATGACCGCGGAGAACAAGACGATCGTCCAACGGGCGCTGGCAGGGCTGATCGAGACAGGTGACGTCGACGCGCTCGCCCAACTGCTGAAAGACGACTTCGTGCACCACCGGCCGGGTTCGATCACATCGACCAAGAGGGAGTGGCTCGCCGCCGTCCGCGCCGCGCTGGTGTCGCTCGCCGATATGCGGGTCGAGATTCATCAGGTGCTGGCCGACGGCGATCACGTCGTGGTGTACTCGCGACGCTGGCTTCCGGACGCGGGACCAGAGATCGCGGTCGTCGACATCTGGCGGATCGACGACGGGCTGGTCGCCGAAGGGTGGGAGATCATCGAGCCGGTCGCCCAGGTTGCCGCGAATCTGACGTGGTGGGCACCGGCCCGGCGCTGACCGCAACCGACGAGGCGGGCTACGAGGTGGTCGCGATGACGCTGGCGGCGATCGTGATGCTGGCCTGGGGGCTGCTTCTCGGCCTCGGCGACGGCGTCTACTTCGTGATTCCGGCCCTGATCCTCGGTGCGGCAGCAGTCGCATCGATCACGCCGCGGCGCGGGATACCGGCCTCCGACTACCGGAACCGCCTCAGGACACGGTCGTGAAGGGGCCACCGGAGCCGGTGACGGCCGCATCGCCACGGGCGGTCGGGGCACTGATCGCGCTCTCGACCTCGGCGTTCTGTTACGTCGCCATGGAGACGCTGCCGATCGGGATCCTGTCGCTCATCGCCGCCGATCTGAACGTGTCGGTGTCCCACACCGGCCTGCTCGTCACCGGGTACGCGGTCACCGTCGCGATCGTCTCCGTTCCGCTGACGTACGTCACCCAGTGGGTGCCGCGTCGTCGCCTGCTGACCGTCCTGCTGGGCGTACTGGTCATCGCCACTCTGGTCTCGGCCGCCGCCCGCGACTACCAGGTGCTGCTCTGGGCGCGCGTGGTCGTAGCGCTCACCCAGGCGCTGTTCTGGGCGGTGGTGGCGCCCGCCGCCGCAGGCATGTTCCCGCTCAGGGTACGCGGAAAGGTCACCGCTGTCGTGTTCGCCGGGGCCTCCCTCGGCCCGATGCTCGGCGTGCCGGCCGGTACCTGGCTCGGACAGCAACTCGGATGGCGTGCGGCGTTTCTGGCCCTGGCTGGTCTGGCGCTGGCCGCGTTCGTGGCGATCGTGACGCTGATGCCGTCGACGACGATGATGGCCACCCATGCGTTCACCGGCACCAGCCCGGACACCCGCCGCTACGCCACCGTGGTGCTCGCCACCGCGTTGTCGGTGGGCGGGTTGTTCACGGCGTTCACCTACACGGCTGTGTTCCTGACCGACGTCACCGGGTTCGCTCCCGCGGCCGTCGGTCTTCTTCTGCTCGTCCGAGGGCTCGCGGACTTCGCCGGCATCAGCGTCGGCGGAATCGCGAGCGACCGCAACCAGCGCGTGGCGATGCTGGTGTCGGTGCTGCTGCTCGCGGTCGCCCTGCTCGGGATGTTCGTCCTCGCCGATTCGACACCGGCGACCGGAGTGCTGCTGGCCCTGACCGGGTTCGCCATGGGTGCGCTCACGCCGGCGCTGCAGAACCGGGTACTCGAAGTGGCGCCGGGACGTTCCGACCTGGCGGCGGCGGGAAACTCCGCCGCCTTCAACGTCGGCATCGCCGGGGGATCCCTGCTTGGTGCCCTTCTCCTGCCCGAGTTCGGCGTGCGCAGCACGGCCCTGGTCGGCGGTCTGCTGGCCGTCGCGGCGCTCGCCGTCCTGTTGGCCGAGCCACTGATCGCCAACGGTGGCCGGTCGAGCGGTGCCACACACCCATCGCCGACGGCTCGCATGAGTCCCGGCTGACCGCTGAGGCGACCCGCTGACGCTGTTCAGTCGGGTAGTTCGGGGATCGGGCCGGCGGTGACCAGCCCGGCGAGCGTGAGGGGTTGGTCGCCGTCGCTGTGCCCGAGGACGAGGGCGAGCTGCCGGGCCGGTGCCTCGTCGGGTGCCCAGACGCGCAGGTCGCCGTAGAGATCCTGACGAAGCAGCGCGTCGTGGACCGCCGGACGGTCCGCCTGCGGGTTCCGCAGGAGGTAATCGACGCTACGCACGCGGTGCGGGCCCCACTGCTCGTCCAACGCTCGGGTCAGCGTGGCCAGATGCCGGTCGCCGGCCTCCAACTGCTCGGTCCACTCGGGGTCGCGCAGGCCGGTGAGATCCGGTCCCTCCCACAGCGGCAGGAGCACGAAGCCGGCGGCGCGGGTGGCCACCCATTCGCCGGTGTGCGGGTCGGATTCGATCGAGGTGGGGCTGCCGGCGGACGGTATCGGTCCGGTCAGGAGCGCCGTGACGGCCCCGAGGGCCCGGGACACATCGAAGTCAAGGCCACGTACGACGGTCACCGTACCCATCTTGCCGCACGCTGCCGAATTGCCCGGAGGGATCGGCGGCTCCGTGTCGCCAACCGCTGCCGCGACTACGGCGTACGACTTTCCAGGTCGCTCTTGAGGGTGGCCAGCATGCCCACCGCGGCGCTGGCGTAGTCGCCGATCCACCGGTCATGGATGTGCTTGATCGGTAGCGGGTCGAGATGGTTCCACCGCTCGCGTCCCTTGCGCTGGGCGATGACCAGCCCGGCCGCCTCCAGCACCCGCAGGTGCTGCATCACCGTGCAGCGGTCCAGGTGCGGGAACCGTTCGCAGAGGTCGCCGGTGGTCCGGGCCTGGTCCTTGAGCGCGTCGAGGAGCTGCCGCCGGGTCGACGACGCCAGCGCCTTGAAAACCCGGTCCTCGTCGACCTGTTCCGGGCTGACGCGCTCGCCACGACGACTCGACATGTTATAAAGCTATAACATGTCGACGACGCGAGAGAGGGCCGCCATGGACCTGCGATTCAAGATCGCCGGGCGGATCAGCCGTCCGGTTCACGAGGTGTTCGAGGCGGTGGTCGATCCCGACCAGCTCTCCCGGTACTTCACCACCGGTGGCGCGAAGGGCCGGCTGGTCACCGGCGCCACCGTCACCTGGGATTTCGCCGACTTCCCCGGCGCCTTCCCGGTCGAGGTGGTCGAGGTGGAACAGGACCGGCGGATCGTGCTGCGTTGGGAGGCGGCCGATGGTGCCCAGTCCACAAACGACGCACCGGTCACCGGCGCGTCCTACTCCACCACCGTCACCATGGAGTTCGAGTCACTCGGTGACGATCGGACCCTGGTCACCATCGCCGAACACGGGTGGCGGCCCACCCCCGAAGGCCAGGCAGCCTCGTACGGCAACTGCCAGGGCTGGACCCAGATGCTCTGCTGTATGAAGGCGTGGCTGGAACACGGCATCAACCTGCGTGAAGGCTTCTTCGCCTGACCCGTCGCGGGGTCGGTCAGCCGTGCGACGCGTGGTGCTCGGCGACGGCGCGTCCCATCCGGGTCACCGCCTCGGTCAGGATCTCCGGCGAGGTGGCGAAGTTGAGGCGTACGAAGCCAGCGCCGCCGGTGCCGAAGACATGCCCGGAGCTGAGGGCGACCCGTGCACGGTCGAGGAACAGCCGTGCCGGCCCGGCGATGTCGGTCACCACGCCCGGCTCGTCACCGACCGGGCCGCTGTCGATGCGGAGTGCGGTGCAGTCCAACCAGGCGAGGTAGGTGCCCTCGGGGCGGTGGTACCGGAGAGTCGGCGCATGCCGGGCCAGCAACACCCCCAGCAGCTCGCGGTTGTGGTCGAGACCGGCCAGCAGGCGGTCCAGCCACTCGCCGCCGTCGCGGAAGGCGGCGGTGTGCGCGATGACGCCGAGGTGGCTCGGCCCGTGGCCGACCTCCTCCGGCATCCGCCGCAGGTCGGCGACCGCGTGCGGGCCGGCCACCACCAGCGCCGACTTCAGCCCGGCCAGGTTCCACGCCTTGGAGGCGGACAGCACGGCGAACGCGTCCTCGGCGCCGGGCACCGTGAGGTACGGCGTGAACCGCGCCCCGGGCAGCACCAGCGGAGCGTGGATCTCGTCGGAGACCACCCGTACCCCGTACCGACCGGCAAGGTCGGCGACCGCTTCGAGTTCATCCCGGCGGTGCACCACACCCGTCGGGTTGTGCGGGTTGCACAGCAGGAACACCGCTCGGCGGCCGTCCGCACGGGCCCGGCGGAACGCCTCGCCCAGCGCCGACACGTCAATCCGCTGGTCCGCACCGAGCGGCGCCTCGATCACCCGCCGGTCAGCATGGCTGACGAAGGCGTAGAACGGCGGGTAGACCGGTGCGCAGACCACCACCGCGTCGCCGGGAGCGGTCAGCAGTCGGAGCACCTCGACGATGCCGAGCATCACGTCCGGGACCAGGGCGGTGCGGTCGACCGCCAGATCGGACCACCCCCACCGGCGGGCCGCGAAGTCGGCGAGCGCCTCGGCGTACCCCGTGCCGTAGGCGTATCCGGTGTCACCACGCCCGACCGCGTCGTGCAGCGCCTCGGCGACCGGCGCGGCCAACGGCACGTCCATCTCGGCCACCCAGAGGGGCAGCACGTCATCGGCGTACTGGCGCCACTTGACGCTGGTGCGTCGTCGCAGTTCGGCCAGGGACAGCTGAGTCAGCGGATTCGCCATCGGCACGGGCGATCGAGCCTCGCGGGCCACCGGGCTGGCCATGCTGGGCTCCTATCGAAGTGGTCGTCCTCTGGGAAGGGCCTAGATCACCATCGTATCCAGAACAGATCCAGTCTCGACGTATGGACGGCGGTTGCCGGCTGCTGCCAGGCTGTGCGGCCATGGACAGTCTCGCTGCGCAGCTACCGGCACTACTCGGTGTGCTGGTCGGCACCATCGGCACGATCGTCGCCACCTCGCTGGCAGACCGGTCGCGGTGGCGACGCAACCAGACGGTGCGCTGGGACGAGCGCCGGCTCGACGCGTACGTCGAGTTCGCCCGGGCGTTGAAGGAGACACACACCATCGCCAGCCGACTGACCGGCGGTTACGTCGACCGGGACACGGCGCTCGCCGCGCTCGCGGAGGCAGATTTCCGGCACACCCTGGCCTGGGAGAACGTGCTGCTGCTCGGCGACGCGCCGACGGTGACGGCGGCGCGGGCCTGGCGGGACAGCGTCTGGGAGGTCGAGCGGCTGGCGCGCGACGGGCAGGCCGACGCCGACCGGCCCATGTTGCTGCACCGGGCCAACGAGGCACGCGACGCGTTCTACCATGCCGCCCGTGGTGGGCTCGGGGTCGGCGGCGGATCGGTGGCCCAGGCCGAACTGCTGGTGAGCAGGCTCAACCTCCGAACCGACCCGCAACCCGCAGCGCCCGCGGAGCGGTGACCGACCGGCTCAGGCGGGGTGGGCGGGCTGGTCGAGGATCGCGCTGAAGCGCTGCTCGGCCAGGTCGAGCTGACCCAGGATGTGTTGCTTCACCGGCTCGGACAGGGGCGTGTCGGCACGGGTGACGAGGTCGCGGTACACCGGCACCAGGGGGCGGTACTTGCGGGCCGACGACTCGACCTTCGGGCCGACAGAATGGATCACCCCGACGCCGTTGTCCGTGAAGTCGGAGACCTTGATGACCCGCGCCCACGGTTCCCGTTCGAGACTGGCCGCGACATGCTCCCGGTACTGCTCGTAGCGATCGCGTCCGGGCTCCCACGGCGGGTTGGTCACCGCCGCGACCAGCCGCGCCACCCGTGCCCCGAACCGCTCGGCCAGCACCGCCAACGCCGCGTCGGTCGGATCCCCAACGTCGTCCCCACCGACGCCCAGCCTCCCGCCGCTGTTCGGCTCCCCGCCGCTCCCGGGCTCCCCGCCGCTCCTGGGATCCCCGGCGTCGGCCAGCTCGGCCGGATGGTCCTCGACCGCGTCGTGCAACAGACCGGCGACGATCACGTCGACGTCGCGTACCTGGTAGTGGTGCAGCATCCGGATCGCCACCCGGAGCAGATGGTTGACGTACGGCTCCCGGGACCGCCGATCATCGCGATGGAGCCACCCGGCCAGCTCCAACGCCTCGTCGAGCCGGCCACGCTCCTCGTCGCCGAACTCCTCGATCTCCAGCCGGAACCGCTCCCGCAGCCCGGCCTCGCCGTGCATCTCGGTGATCGCGTGCATCGGCATGGTGGCCAGATACGGCGGCAAGTCCATCCGTCCCTTATATCGGATCACCCCCACCTTTCGGTGGACCGGCGACGCCCGCCGCTGTCGCCCGCTGAGCATAGGATCTGCCCATGCAGGAGGGCCGGTGGACGACGATCACCCCGTCGCAGTTCACGCACGAGCGGGAGGCACTGGCCTACGTCCAGACGCTGCTCCCCGACACCGAGCCCTACCGCGCCTGGTCGAACTTCACCTTCACCGCACAGACCGGGCATCCGTACGAGGTCGATCTGCTCGTCGCCGCCCCCGGCGGCCTCTATCTCGTCGAGATCAAGAGCTGGTCCGGGCGGCTGACCTCCAGCGGTTCGAACTGGCTGCTGCACGGCCCCAACGGCACCCGCACCTTCGACAACCCGTTGCATCTGGCCGATGCGAAGGCCAAGAAGCTCAAGTCGCTGCTCCAGGTCGCCGCAAGCCGCCGCCGGGGCCAGCCGGTGCGGATTCCGTTCGTCCAGGCGGCGGTCTTCCTGTCCAAGCCGGGGCTGACGATCGAGCTGTCGGAGCATCACCTGCACGGCGTCTACGGCCCCGAGCCCGTTGCGGGCCGTGAAGGCAAGCTGGATCCGATCACTTCGCTGCTGCTGCGGCAGCCGGACGACGAGCGGCGAAGGGTCACCCGGGAGGTGTCGGCGGCTCTGCCGGATCTGCTCGCGGATGTCGGCATCGCTCGTAGCCGGAGGCACTACCAGGTCGGCGCGTGGGAGCTGGAGACCCGGCCCTTCGACGTCGGGCCGACCTGGCAGGACCACCGGGCCCGGCACCGTGACCTGGAGCGGGAGCACCGCCGGGTACGGATCTACCTGGTCGAGCGCAACGCCGCCCAGGCCACGCGGGCCAGCATCGAACGGGCCGCCCGGCGCGAGATGTCGGTGCTGCACGGCATCAGCCATCCCGGCATCGTCCAGGCCGACTCGATGGAGCAGCACGAGGCCGGGCCGGCGCTGATCTTCCGCCATGACCCACGGACGATCCGTCTCGACCATTACATGTCGCAGTACGGCGAGCGCCTCGACGTGCTCACCCGACTCGCCATGATCCGCCAGCTCGCCGAGACGGTGGCGTACGCGCACCGCCGTAAGCTGCACCATCGCGCCCTGTCCGCCCGCAGCGTGTTGGTCGCTCCCGGACCACGGCGGCGCGGCGGCAGCGAGGACGAGGCGTGGCTGACGCCCCGACTGCTGGTAAGTGACTGGCAGGCGGCCACCCGTGGCACCGACACCAGCGGCAGCGGCAGCGGCGAGCCGATCACCCCCTCCTCACACGCCACGGACCACATCGAGCGTTCGGCGGAGGCGTATCTCGCACCGGAGCTGAGCGCGCCGAACCCGGACGCGGTCGCGATGGACGTCTTCGGCCTCGGCGCGTTGGCGTACCTGATCCTCACCGGGCAACCTCCGGCGGCCAAGCGCCCCGAACTGCTCACCCGGCTCGCCCGCGACAACGGGCTGCGCGCGGCATCGATCGCCGACGCGATCAGCACCTTCGCCGACGAGATGATCCAGGCGGCAACGGCCCCGGTGCCCATCCAGCGACTCACCACGGTCGCCGAGTTCGTCGAGATGCTCCAGGAGGTCGAGGACGAGCTGACCGCCCCGCCACCCACCTCGACCCACCCGCCCGAATCCGCACCGGAGCAGGTCGATCCGCTGGAGGCGCGCGGTGGCGACCTGGTCGGCGAGTGGAAGATCGTCCGTAGCCTCGGCACCGGCTCGACCTGCCGGGCGTTCCTGGCCTTCAACGAGCGCACCCGCCGCAACGAGGTGCTCAAGGTGGCCCTCTCCGACGAGAAGGCAGCCCGCCTGGCCCACGAGGCCCGGGTGCTCGGCCCGCTCACCGACTCCCGGGTGATCCGCCTGGCCCGGCCGGAGCCACTGCAACTCGGCACCCGCACCGTCGTGGTGCTGGAGCACGCCGGCGACCACACCCTGGCCCGGAAGCTGCGTGACGACGGCCGGCTCACCATCGACGAGCTGGAAACCTACAGCGACTACCTGTTCGGCGCCCTGGACTACCTGGAGGGCGAGGGCGTCTACCACCGCGACATCAAGCCGGACAACATCGCCATCCGCATCCGCCCGAACCGCACCCGCCAACTGGTGCTCTTCGACTTCTCCCTGGCCGGCGTCTCGGTCAAGGAACTCGCCGCCGGCACCCCGCGCTACCTCGACCCGTTCCTCGGCACCGCCGCCCGGCAGGTCTACGACAAGCACGCAGAGTGGTACGCCCTGGGTGTCACGCTGCACGAGATGGCCTCTGGCGAACTGCCGCTGTGGGGTGACGGCGGCACCGAGCCGCAGCTCACCGAGGGACCGCCGGTGCTGGCTGCGGAGGCGTTCGACGCGGCGATCCGCGACGGCCTGGTGGAGTTCTTCCAGCGGGCCCTGCACCGCGACCACCGTCGCCGGTTCACTTCGCTGAAGGAGATGCGTGACGCCTGGCAGCAGGTGTTCCGCCGCTCCGACGCGAGTGCCCCGGTCGGTAGCGAGCATCCGGAGATCGAGGCCGAGGAGCCCGACGAGAAGGCCGCCGAGAAGGCTCGCGAGGAGGCCGCCGCCAAGGCCACCCGCGCCACCTCGCTGGAGGCCGCCGGGCTCACCCCACGGGCGGTGTCCGCCGCGCACCGGGTGGAGGCCACCACCGTCGGTGAGCTGCTCGCCGTCGGTAACAACACCTTCGCCACGCTGCCCGGTCTGGGCGCCCGGACACGCAGGGAGTTGCAGCGCCGGGTGAAGCAGTGGCGCACTCGACTGGGGGAGCGGGAAACCATCCCCACCTCCGCCGCTGCCCGTAAGGCGGCCACCGCCGAGGTCGCCACCGAGACGACAAATGCCGGCGGCGACACCGATCTGGTACGCGTCGGTCTCGACGCCGTCGCCGCGCTGCTCGTGCCGGCCAAGAACGGCCGCAACGCCGCCGAGGTCGAAGCCACCCGGCTGCTGTTGAACCTGCCCGACGCCACCGGCACGCTGCCCGGACTGCCGCTGTGGCCGCAGCAGCCACAGGTCGCCGCCGCTGTCGGCGTCACGTCCGGCCGGATCGCCCAGATCCTCGGCAAGCAGCGCAAGCGCTGGCAGGGCATGCCGGTGGTGGGCAGCGTGCGTACCCAGATCATCGAGATGCTGCGTGACGGTGGACGGGTGATGGGGGTCGCCGAGTTGGCCGAGGCCCTGCTCATCAGCCGCGGGTCGGTGCGTACCGGAGACGACCTGCGGCTCACGGTGGCGGTCGCCGCCGTACGGGCGGCCGTCGAGGTCGACGCCATCGAGGAGGAGCCGCGCCTGCTGCTGCGGCGGCACGCTCGCGGCGACATCGACGGCAAACCGAATCCGCGTGGCGACCGGCTGCTGGTGGCTCTTGAGGCGGGGGAGGACGACGGTCCGGACGCCCCGGCCGCGCCGGCGCTGCTCGACTACGCCGACGCGCTCGGCAAGGCCGCCGACGAACTCGCTGCCAGCGAGGTGCTGCCCAGCGCGGCGACGGTGCTGCGTACCCTCGCGGCCGTAACCCCGCCCGGCGGTGCTGCCGACGCTGTCGACGACCGGCGGCGCGTGGTGCTCGCCGCCGTGGCCTCCGACCAGGCCGCCGCGACCGCCCGGCTGGAGCTGTATCCGCGCAACCTCGACCCGGTCCGCGCGCTGCGACTCGCCCAGGCCGGCGTGGTGCCGCCGGTGACCACGCCCGAGGGGCGGCGCGGCCTCACCCCGGAGCACGTCATCCAGCGGGTGGCCGCCCGTTTCCCCGAGCTGACGGCCCCGCTGCCGTCACACCCGAAGCTCGACAAGCTGCTGGCCGAGGCCGGTTTCGACCTGCGCTGGGATCGCGACCGGTACCTTCCCCCACCACCGCGCGCCGGCTCGTCCTCGATGTCGATCGTCCAGCGTCGCCCGTCGGCCACGAACGCGCCGAGCCGGTGGGAGGCCGATTCACCGGAACTTGCTGCGGCGGTGCGGGCCGAGGAACGGCTGACCGGTGCCAGGTCCGCCGGGGGTTTCCGCGCGCTTACCGTACGCCTCAACCGCTACACCCTGGCGCGCGAGGAACTGACCCGACGCTTCGACGCCCGGCCGGTCAACGTGGCGGCGGTGTTCCTGCGTGAGCTACGCGGTCTCGTCGACACCCGCCCGAAGCCCACGTGGGAGACGGTGCTGGGCGCGGACATCGCCGAACCGGGCTCCCGGGCAGCCATCAAGCTCGGCGAGTACGTCGAGCAGGCTTGGCAGCTGGCGATGCCCTCGTTGCGGGCGCACCTGCGCGTCGACGCCGGGCCGGTGCTGCTGCACGACGCGGCGGTGCTGGCGCGGTACCGGGCGATGGGGCGACTCCACGAGCTGGCCGAGGCCGCACGCAGCGGGGAGGGCGATGTCTGGTTGCTCTGCCCGATGGACGACCCGGGGGTGCTGCCCAAGCTGGACAGTGCGGTGGTCCCCGTTGCCGACAGCGAGTGGATTCCTCTGCCAGACGCATGGACCACAAATGCCCACCGCAGTAGGCACATCGGCGCCGCGACCCCATAACTGCAGAACTCGGCTCGACTCCTGTCAGATATGGGACTCATTCCGTGGCGTGGATCCTGTGTGATACTACGTCGCGCAAGACGATCAGCCTTCACGTAGCAACCTTCTGACGGCAGTGAATCTGCGCCGGCCCAGGCGTGTCCTTCTACCGAGCCGAAGTTGTGATCATATGAATTGGCGGGACCAGATCCTGGACCCGGACTCGTTGGATCTCGACGCCTTCGTCAGGGCCACGTACAGTTTCGCCGTTCCCGCCGGTGCCGATGTCCGTCAGGCCGCAGTCCAGATGCTTCGAATACTCACCCAACGCTCGCAGCGGCTCGGGCTCCGGTATTCCTCTCATGATCCACAGTTCACCGGAGCGGTCATTCACGTGGGGCCGGTTTCCACCTGGACAGACGTGACCCTGGCGCTGCCGCTCGTGCACGCCGCCCCGAGCGAGGGGTTGTCTCACCTGTTCCAGTTGTTGACAAGTGCGGCCGAGTACAGCTACGCCGACGGGGTGTGGCTCCAGCGGGTGGATCTTCCCAGGCCCTTCCTCACCGCACTTCCGGGGCCACAACTGGGCATCGATGGCATTCGTTCGATGCTCGGTGTGCAACGGCGTCCGCTGCTGGCGTTGGAGACCGGGTGCCGGATCGAGACGCTCGACCAGTCCGTGCTCGACCAGTACCGAAAGGTGCTCGTCGCCGGGGCGGATCTCCTGGTCGACGACATGCTGCTGGGTGATCCTCCGTCGCCTACGCTGGCCCTCCAGTACCGGCTGCCACACCTGGTCGCGGTCTGTCGCCGCGCGGCAGAGGAGAGTGGCCGGCAGAAGGCGTACGTAACCTGTCTCGCGGGGACGCCGAGCCAGATCATGCGTAAGGCCGAGTGGGCGGCGGCGAATGGCGCCAAAGGGTTCGTCGTCAACGGGTTCAGCCAAGGGCTGGGCACGCTGGAGGATCTCAGCTCACACCGATTCGGGGCGTGCCTGATCGCCACCAACATGGGCTCCGGCATGGTGTCGCGCCCGTCGACCGGCGGAGTGCATCGGGTCGGTGTGGATGAGCAGGTCATTTCCAAGCTCAGCCGGTTGGCTGGGGCGGACGCGGTGCACACCGGCACCACAGGTGCCGAGTGCTTCGACATCAACTGGAGCGATGCGGTCAGAGCCCTCGCCCAGCCACTACAACTGCCCGGCAAACGGATCCCGGGGGCGTTCCGGGTGGCCGAAGGCGATCTGCAAATGATCAATATTTGGCCGAACATCCGAGAGTTGGGTCACGACACCATCTTCGAGATCCATTCCGCGATCCTCGGTGACCCCGACGTCCGGTCCCGTACCCGCCGGTTTCTGGAGCTGATGGAGGGGTTGGCGGACGCCACCGACAACGCGTCCGCGCTGACCGTGTACCGCGCGCTGGCGGGCCGGGACGTGAAACTCCGAGCCGAACTCGACAAGGTCGATCTGGAGCACTGGTGACGATCTCGAATCTGCTGACGAGCCTGCTCGATCAGGATCCCGGCCTCGCCGAGCCGATCAAGGATGGCACTGCGCTCGCAGCCAGCCTCGCGGCCGTCTCGGTGGCGATCTTCATCGTGCTGCCCACGTTCCACGGCATCATCCGGATGCGGGGTGCGCCTGGATTTTCCGAGTACGCCGCTGCCCGAAGGGTGCTGCGTGGGCTGCACGCTCTGGCGTTCGCCAGCGCACTCTTCTCGGCCGCTGTCGTGGTCGGGATCGTGGGTCGACACTTCCCCTGCCGGCTGGTGCTCTACGCCCAGGAAGGCCTGACGGTCGTCGCCACCCTGCTCTTCTTCGTGGCGATCTACGTGGTGTGGCGCTCCTCGGTGCACACCTTCGCCGAAGAGTATGCCGGGCGCGGCCGGAGCGACCGATGACCGAGCCGCAGGGGCGGTACGCAGCCGGAATGCACCGCAGTCTCCCGGCGTTGGAGGCGCTTCTGGCGGCCCGACGTGGGGTGCTACGGGTGCGTTACTCCCATCAGCCCAACGCGCTCGCCAGCCTCGCGGTCCTTTCCGCGTGTGCCGCGGCGGCGCTGACCGGGCTCCGCCGCCAAGATCCGGTGAAGTGCCTGGTGACCTGGATGTCCGTCGACTACGACGGGGCGGACGACGAACAGCTGCTGCGGGTACGGTTGCCCCGCTGCCGCCCCGGCCTCAGCACCCGGATGTCGCCGGTGTTGAACCGGCGTCGGATGGGCAAACGGCTTGCGGCGAGCATTCCGGCCGGGGCGATGAGGTTCCGCTTGGCCGAGGTGGAGCAGGAGGCCGTCCATAGCGCGCTTGCGCTGCGGCACCATCTGGCGAGGCAAGGTTGGGCGGTGACCGGCCGGCGCACGTGTCGCAGCAGGGTCGCCGAGGGGTTCGCGGCGTTGCGGCATCTACTCGGTAGCCGGGCTCGGCTGCCCGACGCCCTCGCCGAACACAACGCGTGGATGATTCGGCAGATCTTCGGGGTTGACGTGTCGGTGGCGAGTGGCGTTGAGACGCTGCTCAACCAGGCGCAGGCACGCCAGCGGATGCTGAGCTTCATCGCACTGGCCCGCCCCGACCTCGTGCGGGAAGGCATCTGGCGGGTCTGTTCGAGATGCCACGTCCGCACCCGCGTGCAGTGCCGCTTCGAGGCGTCGGGTGCGGAGATCGACGTCGCCGAGTGCGCCGGATGCGGGCAGGCGACCGCGGGAGCCGCGCTCGACCTGTCCGCGGTCGTCGATTCGAGCGCCGGCCCGTGCCCCGAATTCATCGTCCCGGTGCGACTGGACGATCTGCTGGAACGACTTGTGGAGCCCGACTTCGGGCTGGCTGCCCATTATCCAGGCTCCGTACCGCATCTGACGGGTTCGCGGTCGATTCTGGTGGCGCTGCTGAAAAGTGAGCTGCGTGGTTATCCGGAGCCACCGCCGGACTGGTGTCCGACGCACTTGGATCTGGCCGCCCTCACCGATATGCTCCTGCCGGGCCCGATTCCGGAGCGCTCCGCGAACAGCGCCGGCATGACGGCTTCTCAGGTGCTTTACCGGTCATCGGCACTGGTGGCCTGGAGTGTGCTCGCTGGTTTTACCAGGCCAGCCGGGGCTGATTATTCGACGCAAAGAGCAGGGAGTGTCAGGTGACCGATGACGGGCTGGTCCAGCGGGCTGTGAAACTGTTGCGGAGCAACCGATACTTCACCCTCGCGACCTGCGCGGACGGCGTGCCATGGGCAGCTCCGATCAACTACGTCCTCGGGCCGGGACCGGTCTTGCATTTCTATTCCACGCCGACCGCTCGGCACTCGCGTCACATCGCGGCGATGCCGACCGTCGCCGGTGCGGTGTTCGACTCCACGGCGGTCGGCGACGACGTGGACGGCATGCAGTTCGTGGCCCGGTGCGCCGAGGTGGCCGCGTCAGAGTTGGCGGACGTGTCCGAGCACTATTTCAGGACGAACTTCACCGATCCCGAGGAACGGGACTGGTGGTATCGCCCGCCGGAGGCGTTCCATGGCGACGGCACGTGGCGCTTCTATCGCCTCGACCTGACCGAGGTCTACCTGATCGATCTCGAAGCCTTTGTGGAAACCCAGGTCGACACCCGGGTTCAGGTCGACCTCGACCGTCTGCGGCGGTCGCTGGGAGCCTGAGCCGCCCTGATCGAGTGGAGGTGCGGATGTACGGCATCGATCTCTCGGATCGGCGTCGATCCTCGTCCGTCGCAGCAGTGCAGTGCGGGACCCAACCCTGGGTGGAGGATCCGGCGACGGGCGGCAGTTTCATGCTGCTGCACGTCGACCGGCTGTCGGGGCTCTGGGTGGTGCGTAGCCGATTCGCTGCGGGGACGGTGGTGCCGCAACATCTGCACAGCGGGTCGGTCAGCGCGGTGACCCTTGCCGGCCAGTGGGGCTATCCGGAACTCGACGTCCGGTGCGGGGTCGGCGACTATCTGGTGGAGGAAGCGGGGACGGTGCATTCCTTGGCTGTGCACGGGACAGAACCAGCGGACGTCATCTTCTCCATCCTCGGCTCCATCACGTACTTCCATCCGGACGGCACCGTCGATCGGATCGAGGATTGGCGCAGCGTGCTGGACGACTACGAAGCGGGTTGCGCCGAGCAACGACGGCGCCCGAAGGTCATCGGCTCCAGCCTTGACTGATCTCCTGACGCGGGTCGCCGTGCACCCGACCTAGGTTGTCGGTTGCGCGGCGGCGAATCGCTGCCCGGTGATCTGTAGGAGAGGGTTCCGGCGATTGACGTCCAGGACGAGGTCCTGGGAAAAGCAGGTGCTGTCCGCCCATGCCGATCTCACCCGCGTCACCAGCACGTCGTGGTCACCCAGGTCGTCAAGCACCTTCAGGACATCGCAGAGCAGCACGGCGATGCAGTCGGCGACGCCAGCTGGATAGTCGGGCTCGGTCAACAACGGAGTGAGCCCGGCTGCGGAGAACTTGTCCGATTGCGGTGGCAGCGAGCGGCCGGTGTAGCGGTGACCGGCCACCATCACCGCCGGCACCTGGTCACTGGTGGCGAGGCTGATACTCAGTCGCCGGTGCCGAAGGATGTTGTCGCGCGTCTCCCATTCCGGCCACAGCGCCACCGTCACCAGCGTCGGACTTGAGCTGATTGCGGTGACATTTGTCGCGGCACAGAGATGGGGCGTGCCGTCGCGACGCGTCGAACCGATGAAGTAGACCGGTCGGGGCCCGAGCAACCGGTGGCAGGAATCCAGCAGTGCGGGGTGAAGTCGGCGCAACATCTCCGCAGACTACGTACCGGTGCACGGCGGTCCGGTATGAGACTCAGGATCGACGCCACCGGGCATAGAATAATGACGCCCATCACAGTCGAGTTGGGGTGACCGGCATGGACGTGCTGGATGCGATCGTCGAGCAGCACCGGCGTCGGTCCAGGCTGGACGAGCGGTTACCAAGCCTCGACCGGGCGAAGGTGGCCGCCCTGCTGGCGTCGGCCGCAACGCCGACGACGTCGGCCGTCCGCGCCATTTGTGACGCCGACGGGGTGATCGCGCTGGCGTGGCCGGCGGTCGAGCACTACGACCCGGACAGCGACAAACTCGCCTACTACGAGCGTGACACCGGCACCACTTTCGGATTGACTGTCCGGCAGACCGGCGGCCCGTGCCTTGCCGCGCTCAACGCCCTGCTGACACAGATCGAGCAGGACTGGCGGGCGGCCGGGGCGACCGGGGCCAATCTGGTCTGGCCATGTCGCGAGATGAGCATTGACCAGCCTCTTGCGGCGCACGGCTTCGCCAAGGACGCCTGCATCGCCGTCAAGCCGATGGCGGAGCCGCGCCCGGAGGCCACCGGCCGCAGGCGGTCGCTGAGCGCCCGGCTCGCGGTGCCCGACGATGAGCCGATGCTGCTCCGCCTCCAGGAGGCTGTTCTCGCAGCGCACATACCGGACAGCCCGTTCGCTCGACGGGTCCCGGCGGTCCGCGCCCGCTTTCATGATCGGCTGGCAGAGATGTGGGCCGGCCGGACACCGGCCGATGGGGCACCGCTCGTGGTGGTGGCGGAGGACCAGGGGCAGATCGTCGGCATGTCGGAGTGTTTCGTCAGACGGCACGACATCGCACTGGACATGCTGCTGCCGGATGGCTTATACGGCTACGTGAACACCTTCGGTGTGCTGCCGGAGCGGCGGGGCGGCGGGGCGGGCCGCTTCCTCGCCGACGCCGTCGAACGTGCGCTGTCCCACTTCGACGTACGCGGCATCTACCTCTACTACAGCTACTACAACACAGCAGCGATGGCGTTCTGGTCGAAGGTGGGCTATTCGCCACTGTGGCGTACCTACCAGTGTCGTCGTCTGATCCCTTCCGCGAGATGAGGCACGATGCCACTCAGTGACGACCCGGTGCGGCGAGGCCGCGGCTGCGGACGCCGGTCACAGCCCTGGTCGTGTCCGGGGCGGCCGGTCCAGGCGGGGGCAGGTTGACCGGCGGCCGAAGGCCGGCGAGTCGGACGTAGAGCTCGCGTTTGGCGGTGGCGTTGCCGCGCCGGTCGATGACATACCCGGTCAACCAGATCCAGCCGTCGTAGGCGTGCCGGTCGCTGACCGAGACGACCCGCAGGGTCAGCGCTCGGCCACCGGCGAACTGCACCGAGGCGCGACCGTCGATCCGGAGCAGGTCGCCGGGGGCCGGGCGGGCGGTCACCAGCGGCCCTGGTTCGGTGGTCGGCAGTGCCGGGCGTGCATCGACTGCCAGTCGCGCAGGGCCCGCTTGAGCCTCTCGTTCTCCTGGGCGACCGTACGGAACTGCCGGTGCAGGTCGGCCAACTCGTCGGCGACCCTGGCCTGGAACTCGCGTACCTGATCGGGGTCGACGCCACGGCGGCGCGGGGCGAACGTGCGGGTGCGTACCTCGTGCGGGGTCAACCGGGCCGGGTGGCCGGTCCCGTAGGGCTGGCCACCTCGATACACCTGGGCCACGACGGTCCTTTCCGGGGCAGGCGGGAGCGCGGAGGGTCGGTGCGGTGGTGCGTGGAAGGGCGGGCCGTGCGTGGCCGGCGTCCGCACGGCCCGCCCGCTCGGCCGCCGCAGCCCATTCGGCGGTACGACGACAGAGCAGCTCACAGGGTCGGGACGGGCACGCGCACCCGCCCCGACCAGGGGGAACGCCTCTGCTCCTCGTTGCCACGCAAGGGGAGAGGCGTGATTCAACTTAGCTGTCCCAGTCATCCGAGTCAAACGGTGAGTTGTTGTGGAGTGTCGTTGCGTGATCGAATTGGCGTGCCACGCAAGGGGAAGGTCATGCCGATCACCGCCGACTACATCCGGATCGCCGACGAGATCGTTGCCGATATCAGAGCCAAGCGGCTCACGCCGGGGGACAGGCTGCCCTCGATTGCGCAGCTTGCGGCGAAGTACAAGGTCAGTCCGTCAACGGTCAAGCAGGTCTATGTGCGGCTGGAAGCCCTTCGGGTGATCTGGCGGCACCAGGGCAAGGGTGTCTTCGTGACCGATCCCAAGCTCTGGATGCGGGAGCCGTAGGTAGCGGCTCGGCGACGGAAACGGGCCTTACGGGTGCTCCGTCCCGTGAACGGGACGACTAGAGTCGTCGCGTGGTCGACCGGAAGCTGCTCTTGTCGGACCTGCAGAAGCAGGTCAAGAACCTGGAGATAGACCTGCGGGAGCAGGCCGAGACGGTCGGGGAGGTGCGCTCCCGACTGCGTGGTGAATACGACCACGCCTTCAAGGTCGGGCGTACCGCCGCCACCTGGACAGCCTGGCGCGACGAGCGGGTGACACAGGTCGCGGTCGCCTGGGTGCTCGGCACCGTCTTCGTCCGCTTCTGCGAGGACAACGGCCTGCTACCCGACCCCTACCTGGCCGGCCCGGGGGACAGGCTGGTCCTGGCCGAGGAAGCCGAGGCACAGTTCTTCCGCGACCACCCCGACCAGACTCTGCGTGGCTGGCTGCACCAGGGCTTCGACGCCATCGCCAGCACCCAGGCGGGGAGGTCACTCTTCGACAAGCGACACAACCCGCTCTACCAGATCCCGCTCTCCCACGACGAGGCGAAGAACCTGATCGCCTTCTGGCGTCGACGCGGCGAAGCTGGCGGCCTGGTGCACGACTTCACCGACCCCGAGTGGGACACCCGCTTCCTCGGCGACCTCTACCAGGACCTCTCCGAAGCCGCCCGTAAGACCTACGCCCTGCTCCAGACTCCGGAGTTCGTCGAAGAGTTCATCCTCGACCTGACGCTCACCCCAGCGATCGAAGAGTTCGGCCACGACGTGGTCAAGATGATCGACCCCACCTGCGGCTCCGGCCACTTCGTCCTCGGCGCATTCGAGCGGTTACTGAAGGAGTGGGAACGTCACGCCCCCAACCGCGACCCCCACGAGCGAGTACGCCTCGCCCTCGACGCTGTCCACGGCGTCGACATCAACCCCTTCGCCGTAGCCATCGCCCGCTTCCGCCTCCTGGCAGCCGCCCTCCGCGCCAGCCACGTCAAAACCCTCGCCGACTCGTCCGGCTACACCTTCCCGATGCACCTTGCGGTCGGTGATTCGCTTATCAAGGATCGACAGCTTCTGCTGTTCGGCGACGAGTTGGCTGATCTTCAGTACAGCACTGAGGACCTGCAGGAGCACCGTGGCATCCTGGAAGACAGCCGGTATCACGTGGTCGTGGGTAACCCACCGTATATCACTGTCAAGGACAAGGCCCTCAACGAGCTTTACCGTGAGATCTATAGCGTTTGCACAGGCACGTACGCTCTTTCGGTACCATTCGCACAGCGCTTCTTCGAGCTGGCTACGGCTGCCGACGAAGACGGCAGAGGTGCTGGCCACGTAGGCCAAATCACGGCCAACTCCTTTGCAAAACGTGAGTTCGGTAGAAGGTTGATTGAAGAGCTCTTTGCACATGAAGTTGATCTGACCCAGGTAGTCGATACATCAGGTGCTTACATCCCCGGTCACGGTACGCCCACCTTAATCTTGGTCGGTAGACGGCGAGCGCGGCAGCGAGCCGAAACGGTTCGTGTTGTCATGGGTATTAGAGGTGAGCCTGGCGCGCCAAACGACCCGAGCCAGGGCTTGGTTTGGCAAGCGATTGTCGGCCAGGTGAACCAGCCTGGATCTGAGAGTGACTGGGTTAGCGTCGACGACATCACCCGTTTCCGTCTCGCTAGACATCCGTGGAGCCTTGGTGGCGGCGGGGCTGCAGGCCTAGCAGAAGTCATCCAAGCTGCGACTGGTGAGGTGCTGACTCAAGAGATTGAGCCGCCGGTTGGACGCGCTGTCCGGGTTGGCGCGGATGAAGCATTCATGCGACCATCGAATCGGGCGCTTAGGACAATCGCTGATCCCGCCGCGTTACGACCATTGATGACTGGTGACAGTCGGCGGGATTGGAGTTCCTACGCGGAAGATCGAATTTGGTATCCCCATGCCACCCAGTTGTCTGCGTCTGGACTCGCTCTTGAGCTCTGGCCTTGGAGAAGGTTGCTGCAGGAGCGGCGCACCTTCCAAGGAAACATGGCTGATGCCGGCCTCCGCTGGTGGGATTTCATGCAGCATACCTCCAGCGCCTATGCGACTGATCTGTCGATAGCCTTTGCCTTCGTCGCAACCCATAACCATTTTGTGCTGGATCGCGGCGGAAACATCTTTAATCGACACTCGCCAGTGATCAAGTTGAGGGAGGGGGCGTCGGAGGACGATCATCTGAGGCTGCTCGGGGTGCTCAATAGTTCGACCGCCTGCTTCTGGCTCAAGCAGGTTTGTCAGAGCAAGGGCAACGGTGGTATCGGTGGCGGTATTTCCGATGAGATGTGGGAGCACCGATACGAGTTCACAGGTACCAAGTTGCAGGAGTTTCCGCTGCCTTCGGCGTACCCTTTGGAATTTGCTCGGGAAATTGATGGGCTGGCGCAGCGGCTCGCCACGGTGAGTCCGGCGGCGGTGGCGGGGTCTGGGGTGCCGACGCGGGAGCGGCTGGATGCCGCCGCCTACGAGTGGCACGCCACCCGGGGGCAGATGATCTGCTTGCAGGAGGAGTTGGACTGGCAGGTCTACTCGCTCTACGGGCTGCTGGACGAGGACCTGACCGCGCCGGAGAGCATCCGGCCGCCGATGTTGTCGCTGGGGCAGCGGGCGTTCGAGATCGTGCTCGCCCGGAAGATGCGCGACGAGGGGCTGGAGACGCAGTGGTTCGCGCGGCACGGCTCGACGCCGATCACGGAGCTGCCGGCGGGCTGGTCGGACGAGTACAAGGCGGTCGTGCAGCGGCGGATCGAGCTGATCGAGAACAATCGCAACATCGGGCTGATCGAGCGGCCGGAGTGCAAGCGGCGGTGGGCCACCGAGGGCTGGGACAAGATGCAGGCCAAGGCGCTGCGGGACTGGCTGCTGGACCGGTGCGAGGCGCGTGAGCTGTGGTATCACCACGTTGACGGCCTGGAGCAGCCGCGTCCGCTGACCACCGCGCAGCTCGCCGACGAGCTGCGCCGCGACCGTGATGTGCTCGCCGTCGCCGAGCTGTACGCGCCCGGTCAGGATCTCGGCAAGGTGATCGCCGACCTGGTCGCCGACGAGCACGTGCCGCACCTGGCGGCGCTGCGCTACAAGGACTCCGGCCTGAGCAAGCGCGCCGACTGGGAGCAGGTGTGGGACCTGCAACGGGCCGAGGACGCGCTGCCCGACGAGGCGGCGAAGCGGGAGTTCCGCAAGCAGATCCCGGTGCCGCCGAAGTACACGTCGGCGGACTTCGTCAAGGCCAGCTACTGGAAGCATCGGGGCAAGCTCGACGTGCCCAAGGAACGCTTCGTGTCGTACCCGGGTGCCAGCCGCGACGGTGATCCGTCGCTGCTGGTCGGCTGGGCCGGCTGGGACCACCGCGAGCAGGCCCAGGCCCTGGCCACCCTGATCGTCGCCCGTGAGCAGGAGGACGGCTGGGCCACCGACCGGCTGCTGCCACTGGTCGCAGGGCTGCGCGAGATCCTCCCCTGGGTACGCCAGTGGCACGGCGAGTTCGACGCGGAGTGGGGTGCCTCGCCGGCCGACATCTACGCCGGCTTCCTCGCCGAGACCACCAACCGCCTCCACCTCACCGACGAGGCGCTGACGTCGTGGCGCCCACCCAAGACCACCCGAGGCCGCAAGGCGAGGGTCTAGTCCCACGACGGAACTGCTCCCGGCCGATCACCAACCCCTCACCGTTCGCCATTGCAAGGAGCTGATGTGGGCTTTCAACCGGCCATCACCATCGCCGACGCCATCACCAAGATCCAGCGACGGGAGCTGGTGCTGCCAGCGATCCAGCGGGCTTTTGTATGGAATGACGACCAGATCACCCGGCTGTTCGACAGCATCCTGCGGGGTTACCCCATCGGTTCCTTCCTGTCGTGGCATGTTCGTTCCGAGACCTCGGGCCAGTTTAAGTTCTATGAGTTCATGCGGGAGTACCACGAGAAGGACAATCGCTACAGCAAGGAACTCGACGTTCCACATGGTCAGGCGGTTGTTGCCGTGCTGGATGGACAGCAACGGTTGACCTCACTGAACGTGGCGCTACGCGGCTACCATGCGAGCCGGATCCGGTACGGTCACAAGAACCAGCCCAAGTCGTATCCGCCGCGGCGGCTGTATCTCAACGTGTTGGGTGAGGCGCCGGAGAACGATCGGGGCGTCCGCCACGATTTTCGTCTGCTGGCCGAGCCGGTGACACAGCCCACAGACGGAACCGCCTACTGGTTTCCCGTATACGAACTCTTCGCCACGTCTGATCTCGGCGAGTTGATGGCGATGCTCGCTGGCCATGGTCTGGGTAACAATCCCTATGCGACGAAGCTCATTGGCACGTTGTTCAACCTCCTCCACAGCAAGCCAATCTTGCACTTTTATGAAGAGGCTGACCAGGATATCGACAAGGTGCTCGACATCTTCATCCGGGTCAACTCGGCCGGGACCGTGCTCTCGCAGAGTGACCTGCTGCTCAGCATCGCCACCGCGCAGTGGGGCAAGCGCGACGCCCGGAAGGAGATCCAGGCACTGGTCGATGCGTTGAACGGACCCGACCAGCGTTTCTGGTTCAGCAAGGACGTCGTCCTCAAGAGTGGACTCATGCTTACCGGAGTGGCCGACGTTGGATTCAAGGTGCGGAACTTCAACCGGAACAACATGTTGCGGCTGGAAGAGCGGTGGGACGAGGTAACCAACGCGCTGACTGTTGCAGCCGGACTGCTCGGAGACTTCGGACTCTCCTCGGCAACCTTGACCGCCAACAGCGTGCTCATCCCGGTCGCCTACTACGTGCATCGGCGTGGCCTTGATGAACACTATCGTGACCGGCCGGCTGATCGGGAGGATCGGGCGGCGGTCCGATCCTGGGTGATCCGCAGTCTGCTTAAGCAGGGCGTGTGGGGTTCTGGTCTCGACACGCTTCTCCGTGAGCTACGCGAGGTGATCGACAAGCACGGTGCGGAGAGCTTCCCGGTAGAGCAGATCGAAGAGCGGATGAGAGCTCGAGGTAAAACGCTTACCTTCGCACCCGCCGAGGTCGAGGATCTGATGGAAGGTTGGACGTACGGCAGTGCCGGTGTCTTCTCGGTCCTCGCTTTGCTGTTTCCGCATGTCAACACCCGGAATCTTCACCATATCGACCACGTCTTCCCGCGCTCGTTGCTGACCCGAGCGAGGTTGAAGAAGTACGGGAAGTACAGCGAAGATCAACTTGACCTTGCCTTGTGGTACCGGGACAGCCTGGCCAACCTGCAGTTGCTGGAAGGGCCGGAGAACATCGCCAAGAAAGACAAGCTTCCTCGGGCCTGGGCTGAGGCGACATTCAGTGCAGCCGGCTATCAGAACTATCTGGAGTTGAACGCGCTCCCCGACCTACCAATATCCCTCGACGACTACCTCGACTGGTGTGAGCGGCGCTACCACCTGCTTGGACGTCGTCTGGCCTTGCTCCTCGGCACAACCTGGGAAGCTGAAGCGCCGACAAACGAGTCGTGAGGGGCGTCGTTGCCTGGAGCAATCCGCCTGAACTACGCGGCGTTCGCCGTCCTGCCGGCAACCGACCAAGCCGACCTTCTCGCGTACGTCAAGGCTGAGCGCATCGAGGACGCGCATCCTCGCCTCTGATCGCGCGGCGGGCGGCTGCGAGGCGCTGAGACACCTCAGTGGTCATTTGACGGAAATCCGACGCTGCGCTGTCTCGTGGGTGAGACCCGATAAGGTCACCTACGGCGTTGACAAGGATTCATATTGTGACCGCGCGACGGTTCGCCTCGGGGGTGTGCGATGGCGCCGAGCAAGCGACAAGCCGTCCTGATCGGAGTCAACCACTGCGGCTACGACGTGCAGCTTCCCGCTCTGCGCTTCGCCGAGAGTGACGCGCAGGATCTGCGGGCCGTGCTGCTCGACCAGGACTACGGCACATTTCATGACGGCGACGTCAAGATGTTCATCGGGCCGAAGGCCACCTGGCGGGAGATCAAGGCGTACCTGCGGGAGATCGTTGTCGGGTCCGGACCGTCGGATGTGCTCCTGGTCTACTTCGCCGGCCACGCACTGGTGCCGGAGTGGAACGACCAACTCGACGCGTACCTGGTGACCGCCGACCTGGACCCAGAGGTGCTACCCCGAGAACCGGACAACGGGCTGCGGATGTCGTTTCTCAAGCAGGACGTGTTCGAGGCGTTCACCGGCACGTCGTTCCTGGTGCTCGACTGCTGCCAGGCAGGCATCTACGCCGACGCCGACCGGCGACACGCCGCGGCGATGCACACGTACCGGACCCAGGTCGACCGGCACAGCGCCCTGCTCGCCTGCCCCAGCGGGGGTGTAGCCCGAGAGACTATGGAGTACGGGCACGGTGTGCTGACCCATCACGTGCTGCGGGCGCTGCGCGGCGAGGCGGCGGACGAAGGGCGCCGGGTGTCCTTCGCCCGGATGGCGGCCTTCGTGGCGGAACAGGGGATCGATCCGCCGCCCGCGCAGTGGGTGAAGACCTACGGTCCCGCCACGCCGCTGACACAGCCGCCGGTGTCCCGGCACGACCGGCAGGCGCTCAACACGCCAGCGAACCCCGGCATCATCCGCCCCTGCAAGAACCCGCTCGAGGACCACGGCAACTCGATCATGCAGTTGCTCGGCCGGATGTTTCGTGGCCTGCATCGGCCGCGGTACCACGCCCAGCAGGGCGGACCCGCCGAACGGGTGGAACTCATCCGGTACGCCGTTGATGCGGATTCGGTGGCGGTGGTGGAGTTCATCGGCGACGAATTCCGGGTGATGGACAAGACGGCCCGGTTCGACCGGGATCTGTTCCGGCCGATGCTGGAACTCGCGGCGGACGAAGCCGCGCAGCACCGCACCTCGATGCCGGGTCACGTGGTCTCCGACGGCGCTCGGCGACGCATGCTATGCGTGCCCGTCAAATACGTGGACGGGCGGGTCGTTGCCCTCGCCGTGATCGACCCGGCTCCCGCGCAACTGGAGATGGGGGAGCCGCTCGCGGTGATCCTGCGCGCAGTGTGGGACTCCGACCCGGTCGACGATCCCGTCGAGTCGGAGATGGCGGTGATGACCGCGCTGCGTACGGCGTTCGGGCGCCTGCCCACACCGGTGTACGAGTACGCGTTCACCATCTACCAGAAGCTCATCGACTCCATGACCATGGTGTTCCAGCCGGTGGTGGAGCTGAGCAGGCAACCCGCCGGGGTCGGCGTGCACAGCTTCGAGGCGCTGGCCCGCCGCAACGAGCGGGAAGTCAGCGCACCGCTGGCGGCGCTGCGCATGGCGTACGACTGGGGCGACCGTTTCATCATCGAACGTGATGCGCTGCTCGTGTCGAACGCCATCCGTTCGTACGCCGAAGCCGCCGGTGCCGCCGGCTGGCAGGGGATCAAACCACTGTCGGTGAACGTCGCGGTCCGCTCGCTGCTGTACGACGCCTATCTCCAGCAGGTGAGCAAGGCGCTCGCCGAAGCGGACGTCAACCCCGGGACGCTCACCCTGGAAATCTCTGAGCAGGATCCCATCGAGCCGGGGCCGGGCGAGGACTGGCCGCAGAAGCCGCTGGACTACTTCCACCGCAGGCTCACCGCACTGGCCAGGAAGCTGCACATCAACTTCGCCGTCGACGACTTCGGAGTGGGACACGCATCTCTGGCGCGGATGGCCGAGCTGCGGCTCACCCAGATCAAGGTGGACCGGGCCGTGCTGCACCACCCGCTGGCTGTCGACGAGTTGCGGCTGGTGACGCAGGTGGCGCGCTATGCCAGAGACCAGGGGGACGCGCCCCACCCGCGTGCCGTCGTGGTTGAGGGCTACGACGACGAGGCACCGGTCAGCCTGCGACAGATCTGGGACCTCGGCATTCACCACGTGCAGGGATACTTCTGCGGCGCGGTGGCCAGTGCCAGCCTGCATCCGCTGGACGGGGACATGCAGGAACAGATCGCCTCGCGGGTCAAGGGAGAACTATGAGCGTCGTCAAACTGCTACTGCCACCCGACGTGCTGGACGAGGTCGACCTGCCGTACGAGGGCATTCGTGGGGTAGGCGTCGTCATCACGCTGGCAGTGGAGGGGGTTGCCGTGATGGCCAATCTCGCCACCCTGGCTTCCGTGCAGCCGCAGTTGGGCGCGCTGGTCACCGCGATCAGAAACTGGCGGCTGCGCGACGAGCGGCAAGTGGTCGTGTTGACGGCCAAGGGGCCGGGCATCGACATTCGCCTGGACCTGCCGCGAAACGTGGACACCGCCATGCTGCTCGACTGCCTACAGCCGCTGTTCGACGGCCGAGAGTGAGATTTCCCTGCCGCTCTTGACCAGTGACAGTCGTCGGATCACGTCCGTTCCGAATTGCGGAGCGTAAAGGCTGAGCTCTACAGCGGTGTGCCGATGCGAACAGCGAAGTTCCTCAGGTCGGGTAGCACCTGCCGGCGATCTGCGTTGAGCAGGGCCACGGTGAGGTGCTGCGCCCATGGGCGGTACCGGACTTCCTGCGGCGCGATCCGCTCGGCGGCCAGCAGCGCTCGGAACGACTCCGTGTACGCCCCACGCCCGTGCAACGCCAGGGCATAGTCCTCCCAGTAGCGGGCGCGTCGCTCGACGGTGCCCAGCTGACCGGGGCGCAGTTCGCGGGCGTACTGCACAGCTGCTCCGAAGTCGTTGAGCACCCGGGCGACACTGATCCGGTAAAGCATCACGTCGACGTCAGCGAACTCGCCGCGGTCGCCATTGCGACGCCCCGCCTCGTCGGCCTCCTGCAGCAACTCCCGTGCGATATCTCGACGATCCGTGAGCGCGGCCGTGTAGGCGGCCGTCGCCAACAGCCGGCCGTATGCAGCAACCTGTTGAGCAGATCTGAGCCGGGTCGATTCGTCGAGGTCTTGCGCCGCGTCGACAAGTGTTTGCTGGGCCCGTTGCCCGTGACGGGTGCGTCGCAGCACGATCGCGGTCATGCGCGCCGTCTCGGCGTACAGCAGCGGATCGTCGGCCTCCCGGGCCGCATGCCTGGCGCGGTCCATCGCTGACCAGGCCATTCCGTCCTCGTGCAGCTTGATCAGCACCTGAGTGGTCAGGTGATACGTCCGGGCGAGGGTGGCGGCGGCGCTTGGGCGTTGTCCCTCGGTCGTCAACGAGTGGCTGGCGGTTGCGGCCGAAACCAACTGTGGCAGCCGAGCTGAGAGCCTGGTGTAGCGACATGCGCGGAAATCGGACCAGGCATGGGTGAGCATGGTCCGCAGCCAGTCAGGGTCGATCGGGCGGGTCGGTGGCGGGCAGTGACCGAGGAGGATGTCCTCCAGGCTGGCAACTACCCGGTCAGGCGGGGTCGGGGCAGGCGTGCTTCCGGCGAGCGTCGAGCCGACCAGGCCGGCCAGTCCGCCGAGCACCTCACGCCGTCGCACCGAATCCTCTCCCACCTCGCGCCGCGCTGCTTTACCGCGCACCTTATCGATCGGCGGGGCGGATTGGTGGATTGCGGGGCCGTTCATGTCCGTGAGCCCGAAGAGTTCGGGTGGAATGTCGAAGATCGCTGCCAGTCGTCGCAGGACTGTGACGTCGGTCAGCCGCTGCCGGCCCCGCTCGATCCGGGACAACGTCGCCGCCGAGTAGCCACACCGCTGACCGGCCTCAGCCAGGGTCAACCGCGCCGCGGTACGAGCGACACGCAGCAGTGTGCCGAAGTCGCCCACGGCAGCTGCCTGTCTGGCCTCTGGAAGCGCCGACCACTGGAGTTCGCCGCCCATGGCATCCCCCCGCCACATCCTCACCGTCGAATGTCCGCCGTGAATACCGCCTCACGCAAACATCTTTCGTTTGGTGCATGAACTGGAGCCCCTGGTGCCCCTCGTCTGCTGTTCTGGTCGTAGCGGTGAGGGTCGGGAGATGCTGATGGGCAGGGTGGATAAGGCCAAGGGGAATGAGTTGGCCGAGGCGGTCATCAATCGTACGCTTGTCACCGGCGTGATTGCGCTCGTCGCCTTGGTCGTGCTCGCCCTGATCGGTGGCGAGGCGGCGGCGACGGCCGCCGTTGCCGCTGTCGGCACGATCGTCGTCGCTCTCGTGCGGCTGGCAGGTAGCTGTCTCAACCGACCGAACCGGCCACGTTAAGGCAGCCCACCCTGCTGCGGTCCAAGTCGGCGACCAGCGGTCGCATGATGCCCTACCGTGTCAGGTAATCGCATGTCCACCCCATGATCGGCCGTTCCGTGTCCTCCTGCGGCCGACGGGATTCCATTTCTCGGTTAAACCAAGCGAGCCAAGGGTCTATCTGCCTCACAAGGTCGCGTGCCTGCGGCAAGGCCGCGGTCGTTCGTCGGTACGGTAGCGGCATGTCCTCGCCCGCCTCCGCTCCGCTGCTTCGCGACGTCATCGACATTCCTGAACGCACGAGCACAAGCGACTTCGTGCTCAAGCTCGCCGACAGCGTCGCCGACGCCGATGCGACCTTGCGTGACTATGTCATCACGGATCGACTGCTGGGGAACTTCGACGAAGCGCTCGGGCTGATCCGCTCCGCGGTCGAGGGGCAGGCCTCCAAGGCCGCGTACCTGCACGGTTCCTTCGGTTCCGGCAAGTCGCACTTCATGGCGGTGCTGCACGCGTTGCTGCGCGGCGAACCCGCCGCCCGGGGCCGGGACGAGCTGGCTCCGCTAGTCGCCAAGCACAGCGTCTGGCTGGACGGCCGGCGATTCCTGCTCATTCCGTACCACCTGCTCGACGCTCGCTCGCTGGAGCAGCGGGTGCTCGGTGGTTACGTCGACCGGGTGCGCGCGCTGCATCCGGAGGCGCCCATCCCGGCGGTGCACCGCACCGACGCGCTGCTGGAGCAGGCTGCCTCACTGCGCGAGAAGATCGGCGATGGCCAGTTCATCGCCGGGCTGCCCGGTGGCGACGTCGAGGACGAGTGGGGTGAGAGCGAGAGGTTCTGGACGCCGGAACGGTTGGACGAGGCGTTCGCCGGTGCGTACTCCGACGAGCTGCGCCGCAAGTTGGTCAACGACCTGTTGACCAGCTGGAACAAGGGCTTCTTCAGCAACGCTCGGGAGGACGCCGAGGCGTTCGTCTCGCTCGACCGTGGCCTGACCGAGATCAGTCGGCACGCCAAGGAACTCGGCTACCACGGCTTGATCCTCTTCCTCGACGAGTTGATTCTCTGGCTGGCCAACTCCATCGGTGATCAGCAGTTCGTGTCCCGAGAGATCCAGAAGATCACCAACTTCGTCGAGGGTGGTGACACCCGCCGTCCCATCCCGGTGATCAGCTTCATCGCCCGCCAGCGTGACCTGCGCGAGCTGGTCGGCGAGGAGGTCGTCGGCGCCAACGAGCTGAGCTACCAGGACACCCTCAACCTGGCCAGCGGCCGGTTCGACGTGATCAAGCTGGAGGACCGCAACCTTCCGGAGATCGCCCGCCGCCGTCTGCTCAAGCCGCGTACCACCGAGGCCGGCGAGGCGATTTCGCGGGCCTTCGACGCCACCACGAAGGTGCGCCGGGAGGTCTTCGACACCCTGCTCGGCACCGACTCGGGCAGCGGTGCCGACATCGACGCCTTCCGGTCAACGTACCCGTTCAGCCCCGCGTTTCTCTCGACGCTGGTGCATGTCTCCAGCGCCTTGCAACGCTCCCGGACCGCGCTGAAGCTGATGCGACAGCTCCTGGTCGACCGGCGCGACACCTTGCGTCTCGGGCAACTCGTCCCGCTCGGGGATCTCTACGACGTGATCAGTGGGGGCGGAGACCAGCCCTTCACCGAGAAACTCAAGGCCGAGTTCGAGATGGCGCAGAAGCTGTACGACCTCAAGCTGCGCCCGTACCTGCTCAGCCGGTACGGGCTCACCGAGGACGACCTCGACGCGGTCCGACGGGGTGATCAACCGGCCGGCGACGCGGCCGGGCGGCTTCGTGCCTTCACCGGCGACGACCGGCTGATCAAGACGCTGCTGCTCGCCGCCCTGGCCCCCAGCGTGCCGGCGCTGCGTAACCTCACCGCACGTCGACTCTCCGCGCTCAACCACGGCACCATCACCAGCCCTATTCCCGGCGGTGAGGTGGCTCAGGTAGCGCGTAAGGTCGCCGACTGGGCCGGCCAGTTCGCCGAGATCCGCATCGGTGAGGGTGACGATCCGGTGGTGTCGCTGGAACTGGTCGGCGTGGATGTCGACAGCGTGCTCGCCACCGCCAAGCACTACGACAACGAAGGCGCCCGCAAACACCTTGTCCAACGGCTGCTGTGGCAGCAACTCGGCGTGGCCTGGACCGACTCGTTCTTTGCCGAGGCCGGGTTGACCTGGCGAGGCAGCCGTCGCGCGATCGAGCTGGTCTACGGCAACGTCCGCGACCCGAACGACATCCGCGACGAGGCGTTCCATCCGAGTGCCCGGGACGGCTGGCGGATGATCGTCGACTACCCGTTCGACGACGGCAGTCACGGGCCGGCCGATGACCGGCAACGGGTGCAGGACCTGACCTCCCGCATGCACGCCCAGACCGTCTGCTGGATCCCCGCGGCATTGACCGTGGAACGCCGGAACGAGTTGGGCAAGCTCGTCATCATCGACAAGCTGCTCGAGGGGCAGCGCTTCGACAGCCACGCTGAACATCTCAACCCGGACGACCGGCGGCGGGCGCACGCCGCCCTGACCAATCAGCGCAGCGCGTTGCTGGCCAAGATGCACGGGGTGCTGCGCCAGGCGTACGGGCTGGCCGCGAAGCAGCCGACGGACGTGCAACTCGGCTTCGACGATCACCTGCAGTCGTTGACCCGGGCGTTGGAGCCGAAACTGCCGATGGGCGCCACCTTCAACGATGCGCTGCGCAGCATCGGCGACCAGATGCTCACCCACCAGTATCCGGCCCATCCCGACTTCGACCCGGACCGTAAGGGCGACCCGGTGCGACCGCCGGACGTCAAGACCGTCTTCGGGTACGTCCAGCGGGCGGTCGAGTCGCCCGAAGGGCGGGTGGAGGTCGACCGGGCACACCGGTTCACGATGCGCCGGATCGCCAACCCGCTGCGGCTCGGCACGATGCACGAGGCGGCCTTCGTCGCCGAGGGGGAGTGGGTCCAGCACTTTCAGCAGAAGGCGGCCAGCGAGGGCATCACCGGTGAGCTGCGGGTCGCCGACCTGCTGCGCTGGATCGACGAGCCGAAGCCGCGTGGCCTCGACCCGATCGTCGCTCAACTCGTCGTGGCGACCTTCGCCGAGCAGACCGACCGGGCCTTCCACCTGCATGGCAGCCAGGTCACCCCGGCACCCGAGCCGGGCCGGATCACCTCCGAGTACACGTTGCGGGAGGAGAGCCTGCCCAGCGAGGAGGACTGGAAGTCCGCCCACGCTCGCGCCGTGGCGATCTTCGGTCTCCGGCCACTGGACCTGCGTCGAGGTCGCCTCGTCGCGATCTTCGGCCGGGACCTGGTCAGCGAGGCGAACCGGCACCGCGTCGCCGCCCACCAACTCGCCAGCCGGCTCGACGCGCACGCCGACCAACTGCGGCTCGACCGGGAAACCGGTCGCCTCGCCACCGCGCGCGCCGCCGCCGACCTGCTCGACGCACTGACTACCGGACGCTCAGCAAAGGAGACGGTCGAACGGCTGGCGCAGGCCGAACTCGCCGGGCCTGCCGACCGTACCGGCAGGAGCATCAGCAGCGCCGCTCAGGTGACCGCCGCACTCGCCGCCGCGCCCTGGGACACTTTCGAGATCATCGCCAGCCTGCCCGTTCCCTTCGCAGCCCGGGGTGCGGCGATTCTGACCGAACTCCGTCGCGTCGCGCAGGCCGACGAACTGACCACACCGCTGGTGCCGGCCCTGAAACGGGCGCAGAGCGATGCCACGGCGTTGCTCCGCGAGGCCACCAGCGTTGTCGCGAGTAGCGGGGCAGGCACCGGCGCGGGTAGCGGAGCAGGTGTCAGTACAGGCGGCGGCTCTGGCACTTCGACGGTGGGCACGCCGAGGACCGCCGGGGGTAGCCGGCGTACGGGAGTGGACGGAATCGACGAGGTGGTGACTGACCTGCGCAGGTTCGCCGAGGCCCATGGCGACGCCACGATCGAGGTGAGCTGGAGAGTGGTGTCGTGACGTCGGCATCCGCGCCCACTCACGCGTTGCGGATCAATCCTGTCGCGCTAGGCCAGAAGGTGGCGCAGCAACTCGACCGGCACGGCAACGGTGACGCGTACCCGGCCATGGTCGTTGCCGCGGAACCCACCTGGACCCACGATCCGGTGTTGGCTCTGCCGGATGGACGACAAGCTCGGGTCGTGCCGTGCGTCTCGCTACTCGCTATCTGGGATCACCTCGTCGCCGACCGTGGTGATGAGGTGCTGGTGCTACTCACGGACATCCCGGAAACAAGCCTGGGACACGGGGTGCGCAGTCGCGTTTTCCGTCAACGTGTCATCACTGTCGAACCATGGGACCTGGTTGTTGACGCCTTCGGCGCGCAGGTGCCCGATGCCGCACTCGAATCGGAACGGTGGGCCGGGCCGGCGCTGCTGGACGCGATGCCGCCGGCTGGCTGGCCGCGACTGGCCACCACCGTCCTCACCCGCGAGGTGGCGCTGCGGCACCTTGCCGCTGTTCGTCTCGGTCTCGACCGACGAGGACACGGGCCCGACGACCTCGACGTGACCACGCTGCTGCGGTGGAGCGCCGAGCCGGGTGCGGTCGAAGCGTTTACTCTGCTCCGGGCGGAGGAGCGCACCGGCCTCGCGTCCTGGCTGGTCGAGAGGTTCGGCGGGCCGGCCCGTGCGCTCTTCGCGCTCGTCGACGCCGGCCGTGGCAGCGACGCGCTGCCACTGGGCCTGCTCTGCGAAGCGCTCTGGAGCAATCAGATGCCCGAGGCGGTACGGGCACAGGGGCGTGTCGACCAGTACTTCGGCGGTCTACAGGACGACGCCGCGATCCGCGGACTTGCCCAAGCGGCGGTGCAAATGGTCGGCGCGATGCTGACCGACCGGGACAACGGGGTCCGGCGGCAGGGCCACGCGCTGCTCGATCGGGCCGAGCAACTGGTCGTCCAGTTCAACGCGGCAGGTAGCGTCGATCACAGCCCGATCCTGCGGACCGGCTTCACCCGGCGGCTCACAACGGCGGCACAGGCACTGACAGTAGGCCGTTCGGGCACCGCCTTGAACGTGGCCGTTGACGAGCTTGCCGAACACCGCTTGGCGCAGGTGGAGGCGGAGCGGGTACTCCGGGTCAGGATGGCGCAGCGACTCGTCCGGTGGCTCGGAACCGAGGTCGAGGCCCCGGCGAGCGTCGCCGACGGGCTGCGGCGGCAGATCGGCCAATGGGGCTGGGTCGACCGGGCACTGAACCACGTCTGGGCGGGTGAGGATGCGCACCCGGAGCTTCAGCGCGCCTTCCGGACGGTGTTCGACCGAGCGCAGCAACGACGACGAGAGCTCGACCGTGCTTTCGCCAATCGGCTCGCCGCGTGGGCCGCCGCCGGCCCCGGCAACGACGGTGACCTGCTGACCGTGGAAAACCTGCTCCCACGGGTCGTCGACCCGCTGATCCGTGCCGAGCGGCCGGTACTGCTCGTGGTGCTCGACGGGATGAGCGCCGCCGTGGCCGTGGAGTTGGCCGAGGAGCTGTCCCAGCACTGGGTCGAGTACGACCCGCTCGCCGGCGCGGGCACCGGGCAACGCCGTGCGCTGGTCGCGGCGCTGCCCACCCTGACGGCGGTGTCCCGTACCTCCCTGTTCGCCGGAGCCTTGCGTGCCGGCACGCAGGCCACCGAGCGGCAGATGTTCGCGCAGGGACGGTGGGGCCCCGGAGCATGCGTCTTCCACAAGGGACCCTCCCGTGGCGGGGCCGGGGAGGTTTTCGCCGGTGAGCTCGCCGAGGCGATGGCCGACCCGGGACGCCTGGTCGCCGTCGTGATCAACACAGTGGACGAGTCGCTGGCCAATGGCCGCGAAGGTGACGAGGCCGGCTGGCAACTCAGCGATCTTGGCTTTCTGCGCAGCCTGCTCGATCTTGCCCGGTCATCCGGCCGCGCGGTCCTCATCACCAGCGACCACGGGCATGTCCTCGAACACGGCGGCGAGCACGTGAAGACGGACGACGCGGCCTCGGCCCGGCACCGCACCGGCCCGAGCCCGGCCGGGTCAGGAGAGGTGGAACTGAGGGGGCCGCGAGTGGTCGCCGACGGGCAGCGGATCGTCGCTCTCTGGGATCCGTCGTTGCGCTACCGGCCCAGCAGGGCCGGCTACCACGGTGGTGCCGCGCTCGCGGAAGTCACCATCCCGCTGCTGGCCTATCTGGTGCCGAACGTCGCAGACGTGCCGAGGGGATGGGCACCGGTGCAGGAGCGTCCCCCCGAGTGGTGGGAAGCGCAACTCCCGGAGACTCCTGCCGACGCGGTGTCGGTCCCACCGCCAGCATCCAGGCCCCGCAGGAAGCCCCCGGTCGTCGTCGGTGATGCGTTGTTCGACGTGCCGCAGCAGACGCCGGCCTCTACCGCGAGCCCGGCTGCCGTCGACCTGGTTGCGGCGTTGCTCGCCACCGAGCTGTTCCAGGCACAGCATGCGCTGACCCCACGCCGCGTCGATCCGGGAAAGATCGAGGCGGCGGTCCGGGCACTGGTCGAGGCCAAGGGTGTGCTGTCGACGGCGGTCCTGGCGCAGCGGGCCGGTGAACTACCGGCTCGGGCAGGCGGCTTCGTCATCACCCTGCAGCGTATCTTCAACGTGGACAACTATCCGGTGCTGTCGCAGATCGACGACGGGCGCAGCGTCCGGCTGGACATCGCGCTGTTGCGTACCCAGTTCGGCCTTCCGGCAGGTGCCGCGTGAGCGACGTCAGTCCGGTACGGCGGCGGCAGGTCATCGACGCGCTGCGTCGTGGTGCCGTTCCCGCAGCCGGCCTTGACCTCCTGGCGGTCGGGTTGGACCGGTTCGTGACCGCGGTGGGGGAGGACCTGAGCGTTGTCGCCGCTGGCGGCTCGGTGTTCAAGGCGATCCGCGGTGACTACGGCTCCGGCAAGACCTTCTTCACCCGCTGGATCGCGGAGCAGGCGAAACGGGCCAACCTGGCCACCGCCGAGGTGCAGATCTCGGAGAACGAGACGCCGCTGCACAAACTGGAGACCGTCTACCGACGGTTGACCGAGCGGCTCAGCACCGCCACGTTTCCGCCGAGTGCGTTGCGGGCGGTGGTCGACGGGTGGTTCTACGCCCTGGAAGAGGATGTCCTCGCTGCCGGTGCGGTCGCGGCGGAGGACGCTGGCGCCCTCGACAAGGCCGTGGATGCTCTGCTGGACCAACGGTTGGCCACGGTCAGCCGTAGCGCCCCCGCCTTCGCCGCCGCGCTCCGCGGCTATCGTGCCGCCGCACTCGGAGGCGATCCGGCCACCGCTGACGCGGTGCTGGCCTGGCTCGGCGGCCAGCCACATGTCGCAGCCTCCGCCCGACGGGTGGCCGGCGTGCGCGGCGACCTCGACCACTTCGCGGCGCTCAGCTTTCTACAGGGTCTGCTCGCGGTGTTGCGTGACAGCGGTCATCCCGGTCTGTTGCTGGTGCTCGACGAGGTCGAAACGCTCCAACGGGTTCGCTCCGACGCCCGTGACAAGGCCCTCAACGCACTGCGACAGTTGATCGACGAGGTGTACTCCGGCCGCTTTCCTGGGCTGTACCTGGTCATCACCGGAACCCCTGCTTTCTACGAAGGGCCGCAGGGGGCGCAGCGGCTCGCCCCGCTGGCCCAGCGGCTCGCGGTGGACTTCACCACCGACGCGCGGTTCGACAACCCACGCGCGGTGCAGATCCGGCTCGCCGGCTTCACCGTGGACTCCCTCGTCGAACTGGGCGGCCGGGTACGGGACCTGTACGCCGACGGGTCGGCAGTACCGCATCGGGTCCGGGCCGTCGTCGACGATGACTACCTTCGGGAGCTGGCACAGGCCGTCGCCGGCAGGCTCGGCGGCAAGGTAGGGGTGGCGCCTCGACTGTTCGTCAAAAAGCTGGTGGGGGAGGTGCTCGACCGAGTCGACCAGTTCACCGATTTCGACCCTCGGCAGCATTACGCACTCACCCTGACCGCTGCCGAGATGACCGACGTGGAACGCAACGCCACCAGTGCCGATGCCGTCGCCCTGGACCTCTAGATGACCGCCGAACGGCTACATCCGGTCGTCCTGCACCATGTGGTGAACTCGCTGCAGTGGCCGGCGCTCCGGCCGTTACAGGAGGCTGCCGTGCAGCCGCTGCTCGATGGGTACGACGCGCTGCTGCTTGCGCCGACCGCTGGCGGCAAGACTGAGGCGGCGATGTTTCCCCTGCTGTCCCGGATGGCGCAGGAGAACTGGTCCGGGACGAGTGTGCTCTACGTATGCCCACTGAAGGCACTGCTCAACAATTTGCTGCCCCGGGTCGAGCGTTATGCCGGGTGGTTGGGGCGACGGGCGGCGTTGTGGCATGGCGACGTGACCATGGGGCGACGCCGTACGATCCTGCGGGAGCGGCCCGATATCCTGCTCACCACCCCTGAGTCGATCGAGTCGATGCTGGTGAGCGGGGCCGTGGACCACGAAGAGTTCTTTCGCGGCGTACGGGCGATCGTGGTCGACGAGGTGCATGCCTTCGCGGGGGACGACCGTGGTTGGCACCTACTGGCCGTCCTGGAGCGGCTCGGTCGGGTTGCCGGTCGTCCGATTCAGCGGATCGGCCTCTCGGCCACGGTGGGCAACCCTGATGATCTGCTGCGCTGGTTGCAGGGCTCCGGCCGGGATAATCAGCCTGCCCGGGTGGTCGCTCCGCACCTCGCTGCCACGGTCAACGCGGCGGTGCCGGATGACGTCGAGCTGGATTACGTCGGCTCGGTGCACAATGCGGCCCGGGTCATCGCCGCACTCCATCGCGGTGAGAAGCGGTTGGTGTTTTGCGACTCCAGGGCGCTGGTGGAGGATCTCGGACAGCGGCTGCGTGCCCTGGGAGTCAGGACGTTCCTTTCCCACGCCTCACTCGCCGTTGAGGAGAGGCGGCGGGCGGAGGAGGCGTTCGCTCAGGAGCGGGACTGCGTCATCGTCGCGACGAGCACCCTCGAACTGGGCATCGATGTCGGAGACCTCGACCGTGTCATTCAGATCGGCGCACCGCGCAGTGTCGCCGCCTTCCTCCAGCGCATCGGCCGGACCGGGCGACGGCCCGGCAGCACCCGCAACTGTCTTTTTCTGGCCCTGGACAGCGAGGGGCTCCTGCACGCCTGCGCGCTGTTGCTGCTCTGGCGACAAGGTTGGGTGGAAGCGGTTGTTCCGCCAGTCGAACCGCGACACATAATCGCGCAGCAGGTTCTCGCGCTGGCCCTGCAACGTCACCGGATCGGCGACAAACTGTGGGCTGAGGAGTGGAACGGACTTGCACCATTCGACGAGAGCGCCGACCTCATCGTTCGGCACCTGGTCGAACACGGCTACCTTGATTCAGATTCTGGAATGCTGTTCATCGGGCCGCAGGCCGAGTTGCGATTCGGTCGGCGGCACTTCATGGACATGCTGGCGGTCTTCACCGCGCCACCGCAGTTCACGGTGCTCTCCGGTCGCACCGAGATCGGCCGTACCGATCCAGCGTTGCTGACCGCGCGGGTCGAGGGCCCTCGGCTGCTTCTACTGGGCGGCCGCAGCTGGCGGGTCACATACATCGACTGGAAACGGCGCCGCTGTTTCGTCGAGCCAGCCGAAGGCGGCGGGAAGGCGCTCTGGATGAGCGGTGGACCGCCGCAGGGCCTGTCGTACGACATGGTTCGGGCCATGCGAGACGTGCTGCTCGGAGCCGACCCTTCGGTCCGGCTGACCCAGCGAGCCAATAACCGGTTGGTGCAGTTGCGGGAGGAAGCGGAATCCCGCGTTCACCCGGGCGGCACGACGATCGTCCGGGACCGCGAGGGGGAGATCCGCTGGTGGACCTGGGCGGGTTATCGGGCCAACGCCACCTTGATCGCAACTCTTGACGGCCTCGCCGATCCGAACCAGCGCTTTGACGACGCTGCCATTCGACTGCGCCCGGATCTGGAGCGCGACATGTGGCGGACTGCGACGGTCGACGCGTCGAACCGGGTCTGTTTGCCGGAGGTGACCGAGAAGGCCCTGGCGGGGCTCAAGTTCAGTGCCGCCCTGCCACCGCATCTGGCGACCGCCACGCTTGCCGCACGGCTCGCCGACGTGGACTCTGCGGTGGCCGTCCTCAAGGAGCCGGTCAGGTTCGGCTATCGGTGAGCGTCGGCGTGGATGCGGGTGGCGAGATCGAGGGCAGCGCGGATCGGGTCGTCGGTCCAGTGGCTGGCGAAAGCGTCGTACAGTCGCCAGCCAGCCCGGGTCAGGGTGCGTTGCCGCTCCACGTGCGCGGCTACGCCGTCCGGGTGCACGCCGCACAACAAACCGACCGGGCCGTCGTCGCCGACGCACAGGTCGACCCGCCAGCGGCCGACGGGGTAGTCGGGCCGTACGGTCAGTCCGATCCGGGCGAGTTCGACGGCGAGCGCCCGGATCCACGGGGCCGGCTCGGCGGCTCCCGCCCCGGTCGTGCCCGGCGGCCCGGCGTGGGTCGTGTCCGGCGGCCCAAGGTAGGCGGCGTCCAGTGGTTGTTCGGCGTACCGGAGGTAGTCGCCGATGATGCCCTCCGGGGCTCGGAGCGACGTGACCACCGTGAGCTGCTTCCTGGCCCGGGTGACCAGGACATTGAACAGGTTCGGTTCGGCGACGAACCGGTGCCGTGCCGGCGGGTCGTCGTCGACCAGCCCGAGCGTGGCGATCACCACGTCCGCCTCGCTGCCCTGGAACGCGTGCACCGTCCCGGTACGCAGGCCCAACCGTTCGATCTCGTCGACGTCGTACGCCGACAGCAGCGCCGCCTCCACCGCGTCGGCCTGCGCCCGGAACGGGCTGATCACCGCGACGCCGCCCTGCGGGGGGCGGGCCGCGAGGGTGGCGACCAGGTCGAGCACGGTCGCCACCTCGGCCTGGTTGACGCCGTCGACGACGGCGGCACCGGCGACCGGCACCACGTCGATCGCGTCGGCCCGTTCGTTGCCGGGGTGCCGGGTGACCAGTTCCAGCCGGTCGTCGTAGAACCGGCGGGCGGAGAAGCCGATCAGGTGCGGCGCGCAGCGGTGGTGTTCACCGAGCCAGGTCACGGGTGCGGCTCCGGCCGCCACGTCGAAGGCGCTGGCCCGGCGTACGTCGAGCCGGTCGGCGTAGCGGTCCAGGCCGTGCCGGTGCAGCGTCGCGGTCACGTCGGCGTCCGCGACGAAGGAGACGAACCGTAGCTGCCGTGGGTCGCCGGCGACCAGCGCCCGGCGGGCTCGGGCCAGCACCGGAGCGGCTCGCAGTTGATCGATGTGCGCGGCCTCGTCGAGCACCACCAGGTCGAACATGCCGGCTGCCGGTGGCAGCAGATCCTCGACGTCGGCCACCGTGCCCACCCACAGGGGCAGCGCCCGGACCAGCGCCTCGGCGTCCAGCGTGGCGAGCAGTTCCCGGCGGCGGTTGCGTCCGGCCCGCAGGGCGGTACCCAGACCGCTGGCGGCGCGCCGGGCGTCCGCGGTCCAGCGTCGCGCGCTGGCGGTCTGGTTCCGCAGCGCCGTGCCGACCGCCTGGGCGAGCGCGACGTCCGCCTCGGCCAACACCCGCCAGGCGGCGGCCAGGTCGGTGCCGCCGTTGGCGGACAGCCGGGCGGCGGCACGTACGGCGTGTGCGGCGTCCACGGCCGCCCGCAGCTGGGACACGGGTACGGCCGGGCCGGCGCCGGTGAGCCGGTGGAGTCGATGGGCGGCGCGGGACCGGCGCCACCGGGACCACCAGCCGTCGCCACTCCGGCTCGCGGCGTGCAGGGCGGCATGGATCGCGTCGAGGTCGGTGTCCGGCTCGAACACCGCCGGGGCGTCGTGGCTCAGGGCGGGCAGCAGTGGTTGCCAGTCGGGCAGGGTGGCGGCGAGGCGTTCCTGCTCCAGCGCGGCGGCGATGCCGGCGCGGACCCCGTCGGCCCGGTCTCGGGCGGCCGACACGGCGCTGGTGTCGTGGCGCAGTTGTGCGTCGTCCACGCCGACGGCGACGCCACCGGCGAGTTCGGTGGCGATGGTTCCGCGCCGCTCGGCGTCGCCGAAGAGCACCGGCGGCGGACCCGGATGCCGGCGCAACAGTTCCCCCAGCACCTCGGCGGCGTGGGTCGACTGGGTGGCCACCAGTACCGACCCACCGCGAGCCACGGTGTCCAGCGCGGCGGCGACCAGGGCGTGGCTCTTGCCGTTGCCCGGCGCGCCGGAGACCACCACCACGGCTGCCGTCCGCGTCCGCCGGATCACGTCGCGCTGCGCCTCGTTGAGCGGCAGGGGCGACAGCACCTCGCCCTCGTCGCTGGGGCCGCCGTCTGCGACCGGATCGGCGTCGCCGTCGGTGCCGAGATAGAGCCGGCTCAGGGCGGAGTCCGCCAGCCCGGGACGGCTCGCCCAGCTCAACAGGGTGTCGCGGAGGCGACCGGCGAACACGTCACGGGTCACGAAGAGCGCTGCCGCGGCGACCCCGGTGACGTCGTCGTCGTTGCCGCGCGGTGGTCGCGGCCGGACCGTGGTCACCTTCACGCCGGCAGCCGCGGCCGCCGCAGTGATCCAGGCGGTGGTGCCGGGGGCCGTCAGCCAGCCGGGCCCGGCCAGCCCCGGTGCGGCCTCCAGCCGGGCCGCGAGTTCCCGGTCCTCAATGAGCGGGGTCAGTTCGAGGTCGCCGGCCGGCACGACCCGGTAGTCGCGTCGGCCGCGGTGCAGGCGTACCGGCTGGGCCAGCAGCGGAAGTCGGATTCGTCGCCGCGCGCCGTCCAGGTCGGCGGTGCCGACGAGAAAGGCCAGCCCGAGGCGGAGGATCCGTTCGTCGCGGTGCAGGGCGTCCAGCGCGGCGAGCCGGTCCAGCCGCGCGCCGCGGGGGCCCCGGTGCGGTTCCGGCAGCCAGACCAGCGGCCGGCCGGTCCCGGCCACGTCGAGGATCCGCTCGGCACCGGCCGGGGCCAGGTCGGCGAGCGCGGTGAGGATGGTCGCCGCGTGCATCGCCCGCAGATTCTGCCGTACGCGGTCACGGTCGTGCTCCGGTCGGTGGCCACGGCCGCGCACCGGCGCCCGGGGCCGTCGCGCGGCGGCCCCTGGCCAGATCGTGCGTCGGGCCGGAGTTACTGGTGTGCCCCCTTTGCTCTGCTTCAACTGGCGCAACGGATTCACCCGGGAACCTGTGCGTGGGTTGAAGCAGAGCAAAGGGGGCGGGGAGGACAGTGGTGGGAGCCGTCGGGTGTCGACGGCTCCCACCGTGTCGGTGCAGGTGCTAGCTGGCGTACGTCTCGAACTCGGCGACCCGCGGGGTGCCGGTCGAGCTGGTGATGTCGAAGGTGATCTTGCGCAGTGACGTCGACCCGAAGCTGATGACGCCCGCGCCGGTTCCGGAGGCCAGCACCGCGCCGGTGTCGTGGTTCAGGACCCGCCAGTTACGGATGGTGCCGGCGGAGCCGGACGCTTCCCGAATGTTGATCTTCGATACCGTGGTGGCGGAGCCCCACTTGATCGAGATCTGGCCGGTGGTGCCGTTCGGCGACCAGGCGGTGTTCATGTTGCCGTCGCGCACGTCGCCGTAGCTGGTGCCGCTGGCCTTGCTGGAGCCGTCGGAGCCGGCGCCGATGCTCAGGTTGGTGCCGCTGGGCTGGCTCGGCGTCGGGGTCGGGTTGCTGGTCGGGGGTGGGGTGGTGGTGGTCGGACCGGGCGTCGGGCTGGTCGGCCCGGCGGTCGGGCTCTGCGGCGTGCAGTTGCCGTTGGAGGTACGAATGCCCTTGTTCGCGCCGGCGGTCTGGCTGACGATGCTCGGCACGCAACTGGCCGCATCGAGCCGGTACGAGTACGGGATGCTGACGCTTGTGTTGGAGGTCGGGTTGGGGCCGGCCGGGTTGGTGTCGCCACCACGCGGGGACCAGGTCACGTTGTCGAAGATGTTGCCACTGACCTGCCAGTAGCCGGCCTCGTCGGTGTAGAAGGTGCCCAGCACGTCCTTGGAGTTCTGGAAGTAGTTGTTGTCCACCTTGGCGCGTGCCCCGGCCCGGGAGTTGATGCCGGACTCGTTGAGGCGTACGTAGTGGTTGTTGTAGATGTGGGCGATGCCGCCGCGCAGCAGCGGCGTACGGGAGTCGATGTTCTCGTAGAGGTTGTGGTGGAACGTGACGTAGCCGTTGGACCGGTCGCTCTCGCTGGATCCGATCAGGCCACCCCGACCGGAGTTGCGCAGGATGCTGTAGGACAGCGTCACGTACTGGGTGTTGTTCTTCATGTCGAACAGCCCGTCGAAGCCCTCCGACTCCCCGCCGGAGGCTTCCAGGGTGACGTGGTCGACCCAGACGTTACGGACATCGGACTCCATGCCGATGGCGTCGCCGCCGTTGGAGGTGGGCGAGCCGGACTTCTTGACGTTCCGGACGGTGACGTTCTGGATGATGATGTTGCTGGCCTCGCGGATGTGGATGCCGATCTGGTCGAAGACGGCGCCGTTGCCGACCCCGAGGATCGTGACATTGCTGATCTGCTTGAGTTCGATCACGTCGTCGGCCGTGTTGCAGCTCGAACCGGACACCTTCGTGGTGTTGCCGTGGTTGATGGTCCCCTCGACCTGAATGGTGATCGGGGTGCTGCTGCTGGCCCGATTGCACAGGGCCGCGTGGATCTGCGTGCCGCTGGTGGCGCGCACGGTCTGTCCGCCCGCGCCGCCGGTGGTGCCACCGTTGCCGGTCGCGAAGCCGGTGGCGCTGCCGACCGCGGCTGACGCCTGCGGCGTCGCCAGGGCCACGCAGACCGCGGCTCCCGTGGCGGTGGCGGCCAGTCCTGCGAGGAGTCGGAGTGCGACTGGTCGTCTCATCCTCGTCTCACCTTTCCTGGTTGGTGGTGGTGGAGTGGGGGGTTACAGCGGTAGGCGTCCGGCGCCGGCGAGTGGGCCGACCACCAGCGGCACCAGCGGGGCCGGCAGTACCGGTCCGTGCCGCAGCGTCGGCGTCCAGCCGGCGTCGGGACTCAGGTCGGGGTCGTGTGCGGCGTTGTACGCGGCGACCAGGTCCACCGGGCGGGACGGCGCGCCGGCTGACTTGACCCAGTTGCCCCGTGTGGTGATCGCGGTGCCGCCCCAGTCGTAGAGCAGGTCGGCGGCGTCGACGCCGGCATCGAGGGTGAAGTGGTTGTTTTCGGCGTGCACGGCGGACTGGACACCGACGCCGATGGCGTACTGGAAGCCGTCACCGCCGAGCCGGTAGGCGTTGTTGTAGACGTCCACCTGGCCGAAGCGGACCCGCGGCAACCGCTGGAGCGCGCCGTCGAACAGGTTGTGGTGCAGGGTGACGTTGAGCCGGCCGACATCCGGGCCGACGGTGTTGGAGGAGCCGATCAGCATCAGCTTGTCGCGTCCCACGAAGCGGTTCCAGGATGCGGTGACCAGGCTGGCGGTGTGGGTGATGTCCAACGCGCCGTCGTGCACCTGGTAGGGCCGTCCGAAGTAGACGGGCTGGGCGCTGTCCGGGTTGTCGCCGTCGGTGAAGGTGTTGTGGTCGATCCAGACGTTCTCGCTGCGGCGCACCGAGACCAGGTCGTACTGCGAGTTCCAGTTGCCGGTCTCACCGTCGGTGGGGGACCAGGCGGGGAAGCAGTCCCGGGCGTCGTCGAAGGTGATGTTGCGGACGATCACGTTCGACGCGCGGTCGATCATCAGGGTCAGCCCGGTCAGCCGTGCTCCCCGCAGCCCGATGATCGTGGTGTTCGGGCCGACGTTGATCTGGGTCTGCTGGGTCTGGTTGGTCACCGAGCGCCGCCGGGCCTCCTCCAGCGGCCCGCTCGGCGTCACCCGGCCCCACACCGCCGGGTCGTACGCGGCCAGGAACCCCTCCAGCGAGTACCCGGGATCAGCCAGGTCGGCGCAGTCGAGCAGCCGACCGTCGGCGTCCTCGAAGCCGTCGATACCGCCCTTGACGTACACGATCTTGGGGGTGGCGTTCGTTGCGTTCGTGGCGTTGTCTCCGCCGAGCGCGGCGACCAGCTCGGCGCGGCTGCTCACCACGTGGATCTGATCGGCCGAGGCGGCGGAGCCTCCGGTGGTGCCGGGACCGGCGGCGGCCCAGCCGTCACCGGCCGGGAGGGCCTGCCGGCCGAGCTGTCGGGCCAACGGTGAGAGTGCGGTGCGGTCGTCCCGCTCGTGGTGGCTGCCGACCCCCGCGTCGTTCGACGGCTGCGCCGAAGCGGCGGCGGGGAGGGCGGTCAGGGCGATAATTGTCGATGCCGCGGCGGCGGCAAGTCTGCGCATCGGCTCGTTCCGTTTCCTTCGTCGTTTTTTCTTATCAATGACGAAGGTTACGTTCATGTTTTTACGAGGGTCAATATTAATGATGTGCAGATTTGTTGCAGCTAATTGTGTCGAGTGGCATCGTCCCGACGTGTGCTGGTCGGGAAACCGCTGTTCATCGCTGCGTCTTCGATCCTGTCTGGACCGGAGATTTGCAGTTTGTTGCGGTGATGCCTCCTATTCTTGATAGATCGGTTCGGTTCGCCAAGGCGTAATCGCCCAGGGCACGCCGAGCTCCGACGGTAGTCGGCCCTCGTCGGCCACCCGACGTAGCACCTCGTTGACGCCGCGCACCCGCAGCACCCGCTGCGCGCCGGCGCCGACGGTGTCCACCAGCGCACCATCGAGCAGCGCCGGGTCGGGTGCCGCCTGCAGGGCGGTCAGGACGGCGGTGAACGGCGCGGTCCGGGCCAGCGGCGCGATCAGCGGTACCCGTGGATCGGCCCGGTGGTCCAGCAGGTTCTCCAGCAGCCCGCACCGGCCGGGCACCGCACGGGCGGTGGGTTCCCCGGGCAGCAGCAGTCGATCGGTCGGGTACTCCAGCACCGCCCGTCCGGCGTCGCCGGTGACGATCACCTCGCCGGCGATGAAGTCCTCGCCGGCCAGGGTCACCGCGGCCACGATCGGCGGACCGTGCCGCTGCCGCACCCGTAGCGCTGCCGTGTCGTCCACCTCGATCGGCCGCACCCGGTAGCGCTCCACCTCGATGCTGACCGGCTCCACCGGCCCGCCGCCGATCACCTCGGCGACGGCAAGGCACTGCATGACCGCGTGCGCGAGCGGATTGGCCAGCGCACCGTCGAGCACCGGCCGCCCGTCGAGCAGCCGACGCCCGGCCCAGGGCGCGCGGGCGTAGTAGGCGTCCGGGCGTTGCCAGGCGGCCACCGTGGCGATGCCGCTGACCGCGCCCATCCGCCCGGTCGACACCGCGTCCGTCAGCGCGGTCAGCGCCGCCGAACCGAGCGCCTGGAATCCGACCTGCACGATCCGGCCGGTGGTGGCCACCGCCCCGGACAGTTCCTCGTGCTCGGCGGTGGAGAGCACCGGCGGCTTCTCCAGCAGCACGTCCGCTCCGGCGGTCACCGCGTCCCGGGCGATCCGCAGGTGGGTGTGCGGTGGGGTGCAGATGACCACCACGTCCGGCGTGACGTCGGCGAGCATCGCCCGGTGGTCGGTGAACACCGGGACGCCGGCCGGCACCGGTGCCGCCGGTTCGCACTCGATCGGCCGGGTGTCGACCAGGGCGACCAGGCGTACCCGGCCGGCCTCGTGCAGCGGCCCGATGACGCGGCGGTGCCAGCGCCCGTGGCCGTTCGCCCCCACCAGCGCCACCCGGGGACTCGTCACACCGCACCGGCCAGGGTGGCGCGTACACCGTGCTGATGCAGGTCGGTGAGCCAGGCGACCACGTCGGCGCGGACCTGCGCGTCGGCGGCCACCTCGGGCGGCACGACCTCGTCGATGCCGAGCACCGCCTCCACCGCCCCCGCCGGGCTCTGCGGCGCGGCGGCCAGCGCGGCGCGGATCCGCTCCGCCAGCGGGTCGTCCAGCGGCAGGGCGCGACCGTCGTCGGCGCTGCCCTGGACGAACCGGATCCAGGCGGCGACGACCAGCGCCGCCCAGCGGGCCGGCCGCCCGGCCGCGCGCAGGTCGGCGACCGTGTGCAGGATGCGCTGCGGCAGTTTCTGCGACCCGTCCATCGCCACCTGGAGGGTGCGGTGCCGGATCGCCGGGTTGCCGAAGCGCTCCAGCACCTGTTCGCCGTAGCCGACCACGTCCACCCCGTCGGGGGGAACGAAGCTGGCGGCCACGTCCTCGGCGATCAGCCGGCGCAGCACCGTGTCCAGGTGCGGCAGCGTGAGGGCCTCCGCGATCGTCTCGCAGCCGGCCAGCGCGCCGAGGTACGCGGTGGCCGAGTGCACGCCGTTGAGGGCGCGCAACTTCAGCCGCTCCCACGGCCCCGCGTCCGCGCAGAGCACCGCCCCGGCGCGCTCCCACGCCGGCCGACCGCCGGGGAAGTCGTCCTCGATCACCCACTGGGTGTACGGCTCGGCCGCCACCGCCGCGAGATCCTCGACGCCGAGTGCCCGCTGGGCCGCGGCGAGGGTCTCCGGGGTGCTGGCGGGGACGATGCGGTCCACCATGGTGCCCGGGAAACCGACCTGCCCCTCGACCCAGTCCAGCACCTGTCGCGAGATGCCGGCGTACGCCAGGGACTGGGTCACCAGGCTCCGCAGCCGGCGGCCGTTGGCGGGCAGGTTGTCGCAGCTGACCAGGGCGATCGGTCCGGCGTCGGCGGTGGCGCGGGCCAGCAGGCCGCGCACCAGCAGCCCCGGCACGGTGATCGGCGGTCGGTCGGTGGTCAGGTCGGCGACCAGGTCGGTGTCGGGTCGCAGCGTGCCGGCGGCCGGATCGAGTTGGTACGCCTTCTCGGTCACGGTCAGGGTGACCACCCGGATCGCCGGGTCGGCCAGCAGGGCCACCACGGCCTGCGGGTCGGCGGCGGCCAGTCGCACCCCGGCCAGTGCTCCGACCACGCGGGTGTGCTGGTCGGCGGCGGAGAGCGTGCTGACGCTGAAGAGGTTGTCCTGGGCGGCCAGGGTCGCCACCATCTCCGCGTTGCGGGGGGCCACGCCGATGATGCCCCAGTCGCCGCCGGCCAGGCCGATCGCCTGCTCGGTGTAGACGGCCTGGTGGGCGCGGTGGAAGGCGCCGAGCCCGAGGTGCACCACACCGGCCGGGACGGCGCCCGGACGGATCAGGGGACGGGCCTCCGCGGGCAACCGGCGTACCGCGCCCAGCCCTAGTCGGGACGCGCCCACGGTCACCGCCATGCCGGACCGTCCGGGAAGCGGAAGGCGGCGATCGACTCGGGGCGCATGGTGGCGCTGTAGCCGGGAGCGGTCGGCAGCAGGTAGCGCCCGTCGCGGGTGCGTATCGGGTCGACGAAGTGCTCGTGCAGGTGGTCGACGTACTCCACCATCCGTCCCTCCAGACTGGCGCCCACCCGCAGGTAGTCGAAGATCGCCAGGTGCTGCACGTACTCGCAGAGGCCGACGCCACCGGCGTGCGGGCAGATCGGCACCCCGAACTTCGCCGCCATCAGGATCTCGGCGAGCACCTCGTTGACCCCGCCGACCCGGCAAGCGTCGATCTGCATCACGCCGATCGCCTCGGCCTGCAACAACTGCTTGAAGATGACCTTGTTGGCGGCCACCTCGCCGGTGGCGACCCGGCACCGCCCGCCGGCCAGCTCGTCCATCGCCCGGGCGATCCGGGCGTGGCCGAGGATGTCGTCGGCGTGCGTCGGCTCCTCGATCCAGTACGGGTCGACCTCAGCGAGGGCCGTCATGTTGGTGATCGCCTCGTCGACGTCCCAGACCTGGTTGGCGTCCATCATCAGCAGCGCGTCCGGGCCGATCTCCGACCGGATGATCCGGGCCCGCCGCAGGTCGTCGGCGGGCGGGCCACCGACCTTCATCTTCATCGCCCGCCACCCCTGCGCGTACGCCTCCCGGGTCAGCGCCCGGACCTTGTCGTCGGGGTAGCCGAGCCAGCCCACCGAGGTGGTGTACGACGGGAAGCCCTCACGTTCCAGCAGCGCCAGCCGGTCGGCGAGCCCGTCGCGCCCCTTGTCCAGGATGGCGGCGGCCTCGTCGGCGGTGAGCGCGTCGGTGATGTGCCTGAAGTCGACATTGGCCACCAGCTCGTCGGTGGGCAGTTCGGCAAGGTAGCGCCACATCGGCTTGCCGGCCAGCTTGGCCCGCAGGTCCCACACCGCGTTGACAAGCGCGCCGGTGGCCATGTGGATGACCCCCTTCTCCGGGCCGAGCCAGCGCAGCTGCACGTCGGCGACGAGCGAGCGCCAGAACGCCACCGGCTCGGCGGTGATCTCCTGCACCGTCCGCCCTCGTACGTGGTGGGCCAGCGCGTCGACCGCGGCGCAGGTGATTTCGTTGCCACGGCCGTTGGTGAAGGTGAAGCCGGCGCCGGTCGGCCCGTCGTCGGTGCTCAACTCCACATAGGTGGCCGAGTAGTCGCCGCGGTTGATCGCGTCGGAGCCGTCGCCGCTGGCGGCGGTGGGGAACCGCACGTCGTGCACGGTCACCTCGGTGATGCTGGTCATGACTCTTCTCCGAACTTGAAGACCCGCTTCGGCAGCCGGTACGCCAGGTCGACGATGGTCTCGGCGGCCTCGTCCATGGGCAGCCGGTGCTCGGCGACCAACCGGGCCAGGAAACCGGCGTCGACGCGGCGCGCCACGTCGTGCCGGACCGGGATGGAACAGAACGCCCGGGTGTCGTCGACGAACCCGGCGGTGTTGTAGAAGCCGGCGGTCTCGGTCACCGACTCGCGGAAGCGGCGCAGCACCTCGGGGGAGTCCAGGAACCACCAGGGCGCACCGAGCAGCAGCGCGGCGTACCCACCGGCCAGTGGTGCCAGCTCCCGGGTGAAGGTGTCCTCGTCGAGGGTGTAGAGCACCACCCGAAGGCGGGGGTCGTTGCCGTACGCGTCCAGCAGCGGGGCGAGGGCGTGCACGTACTCGGTGACCTGTGGGATGTCGCCACCCACGTCACGGCCGTGCCGGGCGTGCAGCCACCGGTTGTGGTTGCGCACCGCCCCCGGGTGCAACTGCATGACCAGGCCGTCGTCGAGCGACATGCGGGCGAACTCCAGCAGCATGTGCGCCCGGAACGCCTCCGCGTCGCCCGGCTCCGCCGCGCCCCGCCGGGCCCGGTCGAACAGCGCCGCCGCGTCCGCACCGAGATCGAGGGTACGGGCGGTGGGGTGACCGTGGTCGGACGAGGTGGCGCCGGCGGCGATGAAGGCGGCCCGGCGCGAACGCAGGGCGGCCAGGTAACCGGCGTACGTCCCGGTGTCCTCCCCGGTGATCTCGCCGAGCTGGTCGACGTTGCTCGACCAGCCTTCGAAGTCCAGGTCGACCACGTTGTCGGGACGGAAGGTGGTGACCACCCGCCCGCCGGGACCGCCCCAGCCGTCGGCGGCGAGCTTGGCGTGCCGGCCCAGATCGTCCAGGGGCGACTCGGTGGTGGCGAGCACCTCGATGTTGAACCGTTCGAACAGTGCCCGCGGCCGGAAGTCGGGCTCCGCGAGCCGGGCGGCGAGGGCGTCGTACACCTCGTCGGCCGTGCCCGGGGTGAGTCGGGTGTGCACGCCGAACACCTCGGTGAAGGTCTGCTCCAGCCACAGCCGTGACGGCGTGCCCCGGAACAGGTGCCACCCGTCGGCGAAGCGACGCCAGATGCGCCGCCCGTCGGTCTCCACCGGGCTGCCGTCGCGGCTGGGCACCCCCAGCTCACCCGGGGAGACGCCCTGACTGAGCAGCATCCGGGTCACGTAGTGGTCGGGCACGATGAGCAGCTGGGACGGGTCGGGGAACGGCTGGTCCTCGGCCAGCAGCGCCGGATCGACGTGCCCGTGCGGGGAGATGATTGGCAACTGCGCCACCAGCGCGTACAGCTCGCGGGCCAGCGCGCGTTGGCCCGGCTCGGCGGGGAGGAGCAGGTCGGGTCTGGTCGAGGTGGGCACGGGGAGCGGCTCCTGTGGTCGGTGTCAGTCGAGGGTGAGCAGGTCGGCGACCCGCACGGGTGCGCCGGTTTCGAAGGACCGGTTGGCGGCCAGGCCGGTGAGCAGGGCCAGCGCCCCGTCGCGAGCGCTGGCCGCGCGGTGCAGCGGATCGGGTACGCCACCGAACAGCACCTGAGTCATCCGAGCGTCCGCCCCGCCGTGCCCGTGCCGGGTGTAGCCGTCGACCTCGATGCGTTGCGGCGGTGACCAGAAGGGGCGCAGGGTCAGCGTGGCGGCGCCACCCTCGTCGGCTGCCTGGTCGCCGTGCAGTGCGGCGCCCTTGAGCGCACCGGCGGCGGCCGGGCTTACGAACTCGCTCTCGGTGACCTCCAGTTCGAGGCGGCCCCGGCTGCCGTTGACCATCACCCGGTATCCCTCCCAGGGCGCGTACGCCGTGAGGTGGTAGGTCATGGTCGCCCCGGTGGAGTAGGTGGCCAGCACCGCCATGTCGTCCTCGATGCTGACCCCGGGGGCGAAGACGTTCTGGTCCCGGTGGTAGCCGTCCTCGGCCTCGGCGTCGAGGTACAACTCGCGCAGTCGGGGGTGCTCGGCCAGCCGCAACGCGAACGGGTCGTCGTCGGCGGCCGGCGACGCATGGGCCCGGTCGTAGTCCCGGGCGTAGCCGTGCCGGCGGCCGGCGGCACCGTAGAAGAACAGCCGGCCGGCGGCGTACACCTGCACGGGTGTGGCGTCCAGCCACCAGTTGACCAGGTCGAAGTGGTGGCTGGCCTTGTGCACCATCAGGCCGCCGGAGCTGGCCTTGTCCCGGTGCCAGCGGCGGAAGTAGTCGGCGCCGTGGCGCACGTCGAGCAGCCACTCGAAGTGCACCGAGCCGATCTCGCCGACCGCGCCGTCGGCCAGCAGCCGGCGCAGCTGCTCGTGCAGCGGGTTGTAGCGGTAGTTGAAGGCCACCGTCACCCGCCGGCCGGCGCGGCGTACCGCGTCGAGAATGCGCTGGCAGCGCGGCGCGTCGGTGGTCATCGGTTTCTCGGTGACCACGTCGCAGCCCGCCTCCAGCGCAGCCACCACATACTCGTCGTGGGTGACGTCCACGGAGGTCACCAACACCACGTCGACGTGCTCCTTGGCCAGCATCGTGGCGAAGTCGCCCGCGTGGTAGGTCGGCACGGGTCGGTGGCCCAGCTCACCGAGCCACCGGTTGTGGGCGTCCATCCGGGCCTGGTTGACGTCGGCGAAGGCGACCAGTTCGACGGTGTCGGCGTGGTCGCGCACCAGCGCCCGGACGAACATCTCGGCGCGGGCGCCGGTGCCGACCACGGCGTACCGGGCCCGCCTGCCGGATTGCGGTGACACGGACCGACCCTCCTCGATCTCTCTGCAAACCTTTGCACTGAAGTAACCACGGTCGATCGGCTCGCGTCAACGAGGGCGCGAAAATCGGCGGCCTTTGCCCCGTTTGATGGGCTTAACAGGGCATGATGTGTAGCCCACCGAAACACAGCTGTAACCATCCACCGTTGACACTGGCGCAACCGTTTGCATTAATTGGCGGCACCCGTGACCGCCGACACATCGACGAAGGGGGCCTGGATGCCAGTCACCATCAGGGACGTCGCCCGGGCCTCCGGCGTGCACATCTCCACCGTCTCCCGCACCTTCTCGGCACCCCATCTGGTCAACCCCGAGACCCGGGTACGGGTGCTCGCGTGCGCCGAGGATCTGGGCTATCGGCCCAACCGCGCCGCCCGCGCACTCATCACCGGCCGCACCCACAACATCGGGCTGATCATCGCCGACATCGCCAACCCCTTCTTCCCGCCACTGATCAAGGCGGCGGAGAGCCAGGCCCGCCACCGCGACTACCACGTCTTCGTGGCCGACACCAACGAGGACGCCGCCGCCGAGGAGGAACTGGTCCACGCCCTGGCCAAGCAGGTCGACGGGGTGCTGCTGTGCAGCCCCCGGATGAGCAACAGCCTGATCGAGCAGCTCAGTCGGGAGGTGCCGCTGGTGGTGGTGAACCGACAGCTGGCCGGGCTGCCGTGCGTGCTGATGGACGTCGGGCAGGGCGCGCGTTCGGCCATCGAGCACCTCGCCGGGCTGGGTCACCGGGAAATGGCGCTGCTGGGCGGTCCACGTGGTTCGTGGACCAGCCGGGAGCTCCGGCGCGCCGCCAGCGCCGCAGCCCGGGCCGCGGGAGCGGAGCTGACCGTGCTCGGTCCCAACCCGCCCACCGAGACCGGCGGCCTCGCCCAGGCGGAGCAGGTCCGCCGGGCCGGCGTCACCGCCGTGCTCGCCTACAACGACCTGATGGCGATCGGGCTTCTCGAAGGGCTCGACGCACTCGGGGTGCGGGTGCCACAGGAGGTCAGTGTCGTCGGTGTCGACGACATCTCCCTGAGCCGACTCACCCGCCCCAAGCTGACGACGGTGGCCACGCCAACCGCGGCCGCCGGCCGGACGGCCGTCGACATGTTGCTGCAACAAGACACCGATTTCCCGCGTACCGCGCGGGGCGGCGGTGCCACCGTGGCAGTCGGCGTCCGTCGTACCACCGCACAGGTAATGCTCCAGACCGAGTTGGTCATCCGCGACTCCACCGCGCCGGGCCCCTACGCCGGCCGGGAACGTCCCGGAACCGCTGCCGCTGGCCCGGGCCCGCATCGCCGTGCGGACCCGGGCAACCCGGTCGTGGCCGCCGGTGACGTGGTCGCCTCCTAACGCCAAGGAGTGAGCGCACATGCACCCCGCAACGCACCCCACCGCCAGCGCGCCCGACGGGCGCACCTACCGTACCCCCCTGCCGCGCCGCCGGTTGTTGCGCGGCCTGGTCGCCGCGGTCGTCGCCCTGCCGCTGGTCGGCGCGGCCGCGGCCTGCGGCGACGACGCAGCGTCCGACGGCAAGACCACCATCTCGATCTTCTGGTGGGGTGGCGAGGCCCGGGCCCAGCTCACCGAGCAGGCGCTGGACCTCTACACCCAGAAGAATCCGGACGTCGTCTTCGAGAAGGTGTGGCAGGCCAACCAGGGCTACTTCGACAAGCTGGCCACCCTGACCGCCGGCGGCAACCCGCCCGACATCTTCCAGATCGATGACAACTTCCTCACCGAGTACGCCGCCCGCAACGCGACCCTGGACCTCAAGCCGTACCAGGAGTCCGGTGACCTCGACACCTCCAAGTTCCCGCCCAGCCTGCTCCAGTACGGCGTGGTCGACGGCAAGCTCGCCGGCCTGGCCGCCGGGGAGAACACCCAGGGGCTGGTCTACAACAAGACGCTGGTGACCAAGAACGGCCTGCCCGAGCCGACCACCGGCATGAGCTGGGAGGAGCACATCGCCTGGGCCGAGGAGGTCAGCAAGAAGACCGGTGTCCCCGGCACGATGGACGCGAGCGCCATCGACAAGGCGTTCTGGGTGTGGCTGCGCCAGCAGGGCAAGGATCTGTACTCCGGCAACGACCTCGGTTTCACCGTGGAGGACGTGACCAGGTGGTTCGAGCTGTGGAAGGACGCCCGCGAGCGGGGCGCGACCCCTACCCCGGACGTCATCCACGAGGGCAACGCCACCGACATCACCAAGCAGCTGGTGGTCACCGGCAAGGCCGCCACCTCGTGGGTGTGGGTCAACCAGATGCCCGAGCTGAAGAAGAACACCTCCGACGAGCTCGGCGTCATCGCCTACCCGGGTGACCCCAGCGGCCAGTGGGCCCGCGCCTCGATGTACTGGTCGGTCTTCCGGGGCAGCAAGAACGCGGACATCGCGGTCGACGTGATCAACTTCCTGGCGAACGACGCCGACGCGGTCAAGCTGCTCGGCACCGACCGGGGCCTGCCGTCCAACCTGGACCTGCGCCGGGTGGTCAGCGACGACACCACCGACGAGGCGATGAAGCAGTCCATCGCCGTCGAGACCGAGCTGGCCAAGACGTTCGGCGAGGCGCCCCAGGTGCCGATCAAGGGGCACAGCAAGGTTCGCGCCGAGCTGATCAAGGCCGCCGAGAACGCGCAGTACGGCCGAGCCACCCCCGCCGAGTCCGCCGCCCAGTTCGTCGAGGCGTGCAAGGCGGCAATCGCCTCCTGACCCGCCGCACCACCCGGAGAGGAGCAGTTCGTGGCCTTGACCACGGCGCCCGACCCGACCCGACGCGGCACCGGATCCGTCCGGCCCGACGCCAACCGGCGCGGGACCGGACGGATCCGGCACGGGGAAGGTCTGGCCGGATACGTCTTCCTGTCGCCCTGGCTCATCGGTCTGATGGGCATCACGGCGATACCCATGCTGTTGTCGCTCTACCTCAGCTTCACCAACTACGACATCCTGACGCCGTGGTCCGAGGTGGAGTGGGTCGGGCTGGCCAACTACGAACGGATGTTCACAAGCGATACCTCGTGGTGGCACTCGGTACGGGTCACGCTCAGCTTCGCCCTGATCGCCGTACCGCTGAAACTGGCCGCGGCACTCGGGGTGGCTCTCCTGCTCAACCGGGCCTGGCGCGGCGTCGGCCTGTTCCGCGGCCTGTTCTACCTGCCGTCGCTGCTCGGCGGCAGTGTGGCCCTGGCCATCGTCTGGGTCAACATGTTCAACCGGGACGGTGCGTTCAACTCGTTCCTCGCCCTCTTCGGCATTCAGGGCAAGCCCTGGGTGAACGACCCGGACTGGGCGCTTGAGACGTTGATGGTGCTGGCCATCTGGCAGTTCGGCGCACCGATGGTGATCTTCCTGGCCGGGCTCAAGCAGGTGCCCACGGAGCTGTACGAGGCCGCCGCGGTGGACGGGGCCGGCAAGTTCCGGCAGTTCGTGAACGTGACCCTGCCGATGCTCTCCCCGGTGATCTTCTTCAACCTGGTGCTGGAGACCATCAACGGGTTTCAGGGCTTCACCGCCGCGTTCGTGCTCAGCAACGGCACCGGCGGGCCGGTCGACTCGACCCTGATGTACACGCTCAACCTCTACATCACCGGCTTCACCAACCTGGAGATGGGCTACGCCTCCGCGATGGCCTGGGTGTTCCTGATCGCCATCGCGATCATCACGGTGATCTTCTTCAGCACCGGCCGGTTCTGGGTGCACTACTCCGACGGGGAGGATCGCTGATGGTGGCCGATACCGTCGTCCCGACCGTGGCGACCCGTCCACAACGCCCACGCAGCCGTTCCTGGCTCCGGTTGGTCGTGCTGCTGGCCATCGTCGCGGTCGTGCTCTACCCGCTGTTCTGGATGATCGGCACCTCCGTCAAGTCGCAGGAGGAGATCGTCAACAACATCGGTCTGCTGCCCCGGAACTTCACCCCGGGCAACTACACCGACGGGTGGACCAACTTCGACGTCAGCTTCGCCCGCTTCTTCCTGAACAGCGCCATGGTCAGCCTGCTCACCCTGGTCGGCAACGCGGTGAGCTGCCTGCTGGCCGCGTACGCCTTCGCCCGGCTGAGGTTCCGGCTGCGGGGGCTGTGGTTCGCCGTCATGATCGGCACCCTGCTGCTACCGGGACACGTGCTGATCGTGCCGCAGTACATCCTCTTCCGCACCCTCGGCCTGGTCGGCGGGGAGTGGCCCTACCTGCCGCTGCTGATCCCGCAGTTCCTGGCCACGGAGGCGTTCTTCGTCTTCCTGATGGTGCAGTTCATGCGCGGCATCCCGCGCGAGCTGGACGAGGCGGCGCGGATCGACGGCGCGAACGCGTTCGGCATCTTCCGGCACGTGATCCTGCCGCTGAGCCGTCCCGCCCTGGTCACCACCGCGATCTTCTCGTTCATCTGGACCTGGAACGACTTCTTCCGGCAACTGGTCTTCCTGTCCGAGTTGAGCGACTACACCGTCCCGGTGGCGCTGACCCTGTTCATCGACTCCACCAGCCAGAGCGCCGTGGGGCCGATGTTCGCCATGGCGGTGCTGTCCCTGCTGCCGGTCTTCCTGTTCTTCGTCGCCTTCCAACGGATGCTCGTCGAGGGGATCAACACCAGTGGACTCAAGGGCTGACGAGCGCGGCGACCAGCGCCGCGACTGGCGCGACACCGTACGCGACGCTGCCGACCTGGCGTTGCTGGGTATCCTGACGGTGCTCGCCTCGGCGCCGGTGCTGACCGCCGGCGCCGCCGTCGGCGCCGCCAGCGCGGCGCTGCACGACTGGCTCGACACGGGCAGTTGGCCGACCGCCCGCCGAACGATGTCGCGGTTCGGCCGGGGACTGCTGCCCGGCCTGCCCGTCACCCTGCTGGGACTGGGCGGCGTCGGGCTGCTCGTCACAAACCTGGTGGCGCTGGCCACCGGTCGGGTCCCGGGTGGGGCGGTGGGACTGGCTGTCACCAGCGTGGTGGCAGCGGCCCTGCTCGGCTACGCCGCCGCGATCGTGGTCGAGGTGGGGCGCACCGGTGGCACTGGGTGGCGGTCGGCGGTCACCAGGGCGGCCCGCGCCTGCCTCGACCACCCTGCGAACTGCGCCGCGCTGGCCGGGACCAGTCTGGTGGCCGTACTGGTCGGGGTGCTGGTCACCCCGGTCGCGGTGCCGATCCTCGCCGGGTACGCGCTGGCCGCCGTGCACGCCGTCGCCCGTCGCCGGCCGGTCACCCAGGTGGAGCTGTCGTGAACGGACGGGACGGAACCCTCGGCCGGGCCACCGATGACGCCTCCGAGGGCCGCGCGGACCCGCACCTGCTGGTCGGCGGTACGCCGGTGGCCCGTTACGTGCTCGCCCCGGACCTCGACGTCGAACACGGGCCCCGGCCCTACCTGCACCCGGTGCGTACCCTGGCCGGCACCCCGGTCACCGACGCTCTGCCCGCCGACCATGTCTGGCACCTCGGCGCGTCGGTGGCGGTGCAGGACGTCGCCGGCACCAACCTCTGGGGCGGGCGCACCTACGTCCGCGACGTCGGATACACCTGGCGTGGCGACCACGGACGCATCGTCCACGTGGGCTGGGAGGAGCGGACGCCCGACCGGCTCGACCACCGGCTGCACTGGTGTGATCCGGCCGGTGACGTGCTGCTCTCCGAACAGCGCACCATCAGCGCCTCGGCCGTGTCCGGCCACCCGAGCGCCTGGCGACTCGACCTCGCCAGCACCCTCACCGCACCCGCCGATCGGGACATCGTGCTGGGCAGCCCGGCCACCAACGGGCGCCCCGGCGGCGCCGGTTACGGCGGGTTCTTCTGGCGGGCGGTGGCGACCGAACCGCCCGAGGTGTTCGCCGGTGAGCTGACCGGCGAGGAGGCGGTCAACGGCTGTGACCGACCGTGGGTGGCGCTGCGCGGGCAGGCCCCCGAGGGCGGGGCGTACACCCTCATCTTCAGCGGCCTCGGACCGGGGGACCGGTGGTTCGTCCGGACCACCATGTACCCGGGGGTGTGCGTGGCCTACGCCTTCGCGCGGACGGTGACCATCCCCGCCGGCACCAGCCGGCACGGCCGTCACCAGGTGATCGTGGTCGACGGCAGGCTCGACCCGGAAAGCGCTGCCGGGCTGGCCGCCGCGGGTGTTTGAACCGGGTCCGGTCAACCCGAGGCATGACCCGTCAGTCGGCGCCGAGGCAGACGAACGCCGCCGCAGTGGCCCGCGCGGTGTCGTCGCCGCCGGCGGCGAACACCCGCTGGGCGCTGGCGAGCGCCTGCGCCGGCCGGGTACCGGCTCGCATCCGTCGGTGCAGGTCCACCATGAGAGCGGTGGTGGGCTCCGCCGGCACCGGTAGCACGGTGGCGATCAGGCACCGGGTACCCAGCGCCAGCAGCACCGCGGCGAAGCCCATGATCTCGTCGCCCGGGCGGACTCCGTGCAGCCCGGACTCGCAGGCGGAGAGCACCACACAGGACGGCGGACGGGTGAGCCGCTCCCACTCGTACGCGAACAGCGGCCCGTCCGCGAGTTCCAGGGTGGAGAACTGGGGGTTGTCCGCCCGGAAGGCGCCGTGCGCCGCGATGTGCACCAGCGCGGCCCGATCCATCGCCGAGGTCAGCGCGGTGACGGTGGCGTCCGCCCCGGTCAACGTCCGGGCTGCCGGCAACACCCGGGCGAGCCGGACGACCTCGGCCCGCCCGGCCGGCAGGCGTGGACCGCTGGCCAGCACCGGTGCCCTGGTGCACCATTCGCGCTGCTCGGCGCTGAGCCAGACGGTGGCCGACGGGGCGACGGTGACGGCCCGGCCGGCGCAGGTAGCCAACCCGGCCCAGGCGACGCCGTGCAGCGGGCCGACCGGGACGATCACCAGCGGACGGTCGGCCACCTGCCGCCGTATCGGGTCGAAGAGTTGACTGTCGAGCGCCGCGGCGGCGTGTTCGGTGCCGGCTCGCGCGGCGGCCGAGTCCCCGCCGACGATCTGCCGGCGTAGCCCGAACCGGTGCCAGTGCGCCAGCTGGGCCGCCTGGTCGAGTGGACCCAGGTCGTGCAGGCTGGCGCGGCCGTCGCGGAGCAGCACCGCCCGAAGCCGGTCGCCGTGGGCCACGAGTTCGACCAGGACGCGGGGGCCGAGTCGGTCGGCCAGGCGCCGGACACCCGGTGGTGCCACCACCTGAGCACCGCCCGGCGCGCGCCGGGCCAGGTCCCGGATGCGCTGTTCGAGCCGGGTCTGCCGCTCGCGCAAACTGTGCACGGTCCGCCCGGCCAGCACCGCCTCCTCCAGCAGGCCGCTGACCAGTCGGAGTTCGGCGAGGGCAGCGACCAGGTCGGGATCATCGGGCGGCAGCGCCGGGCGCATCCGTAGCCCGTTGGCGCGCCACCGTTCGGCCCAGGCCAGCACCTGGCCCGGTGCGCGGGCCCGGACCGCGATGTCCAGTCCTTCGGCCGCCAGCTCCTGCCCGTACACCCCGCTGTGCGCGCGTAGCTCGGTGGCGCCCAGCGAGGTGCGGTGCCGGTCGAGCACGGCCAGGCCGCGCCGCAGTGCGCGGGCCGCACCGGCCTCGTCACCGCCGAGCCGACGCGACAACGCCAGGGCGTACCAACCTCGGGCACGTCGCGGGGCGGTGCCGCGACCGCGGCTACGGGCGGCCTGTGCGAACAGCGCCGTCGCACGTCCGGTCCGGCCCAACTCCGTCGCCAGCAGTCCGGCGTCGACGCGGGTGGTGAGGGCGGGATCCGGCCAGCCGGTGGCATCGAGCTGGTCGGCGGTGCGCACCATCGCCCGCAGCAGCGTGGCCGACCGCGTGCCCCGGCGAAACTCGGCGCGTAGCTCGACGTGCCGGGCGAAGGCTGCCCAGGTACGGCGGCCCTGGCGACGGAACCGGTTGCGTGCCGCCGCGGCGGACCCGGTAGCGGTGTCCAGGTCACCGGCGAGCAGCGCGGCCCGAGCCTGGGCCAGCAGCGCTTCGGCGAGATCGGAGGCCATTCCCCGACTGCGCAACTCCCGGATGGCGGTGGCGGCGACCTGCACCGCCTCGTCGACAAGCGGCACCGACAGCAGCAGCTCGAAGCGGTCGAGCAGCAGCGCCGGCCGGGGCACGGCCAGCCGCTGGTACTCCTCGCCGACGGCGGCGAAACAGCGCAGTGCGGCGGCGACGTCACCGCGCAGCCCGGCGGCGATCCCACCGTTCCAGCGGGCGTCGGCCGCCGCCAGGTCAAGGCCGAGGCCGTGGAACACCGCCGCCGCCCGGTCCAGATCGTCGGTGCCGTCTGCGGTGCCCCGGTGGGCGTTGAGCAGTCCGCGGTTGTTGCGAGCCCGTGCCTCCAGGAGACGGTCACCCTCACGCTGGGCGATGTCGATGGCCTGGCCGTAGTCGCGGACCGCGTCGTCGTACAGCCCCCGGTAGTGCAGCACCACGCCCCGCTGCATTCGGGCGCGTCCGGCATCGGCGCCGGTCAGCTCGGGCAGCGCGGCGGTCACCTCGCGCAGCGCCGCCGCGGTACGGCCGGCGTTGGCCAGTACGTAGCCGAGGCTCATCCGGGCCAGCGCCTCGGTGCGGGCGGAGCCGGCGCTGCGGACCGCCCGGCGCAGGTGGCGAAGCGCACCGGACAAATCGTTTAGTTCCCGCAGGGCCAGACCGATGGCCCGCTCGGCGGTGGCGCGCTCGTCGCGATCGGCGGGAATCGCGGTGAGGACCCCGGTGGCGATCGTGATCGCCTCGCGCGGACAGCGTTGGACGAGGTCGAGAGCCGCCTGGGCGGTTCCGGCACCGCTACCGGTGCGGTCAGGCATGGTCAGAGAATTCAGCATCCACACTCGTCCGTCAACGCCGACGAATGGCGCTACGGTGGGCCGTTACGGGCGTTCACCTCATTGACTTGCAACGATTGATTGGAAGAATTGGTGAGGTTCGCGGGGGCCGCCGCGCCCGCCACCGGTGGGCGTGCCGCCTCTCGCACAGTTGGAGGAGCCGTGCGTCCTGACCGCGCCACCCTCACCGGCCGACCGTCGCGTCGGCGACTGCTCGCGGCATCCGCCCTGGCCGCGGCGGCGTTACCGTTCGGCGCAGGGCCACGTCCGAGCTACGCGCGTACCCGGCACGACCGTGCTGACGACGAGGCGTACCAGCTCGCGTTCGAGGCGGCGCTGACCGCCGATCCCGACGTGCGGCGGTACCTCGCCGCCGGCCGGCACTTCCTCTACCGGCCCCGGCAGTTGCTTGCCGCCACCGCCGACGCCCAGCGGGTCGCGGCCTGGCTGAGGGCCCGCGGTCACGCGGTGACGATCGCGGACAGCTTCGCGGGAGTCACCCGCTTGCGGTTCGTCGCCGAGACCGATGTTCCCTCAATCGTGACGAGGCTGCGTGACCCACGACAGTGGCCCGGGCAACCGGCACCCCGGGTCCAACCGCACCATGTGCTGGTCGGCCTGGGCAACATCATGGGCAACCCGGGTACGCCGCCTCGGGAGGCCGCCGCGCTCGCACCGCCCGACCCGAGCCGGCTCGGCGAGGGAGCGGGGGTGACGGTGGGTATCTGCGACACCGGTATCTGGCGGAAGGCCGGCGACTACCACCCGTCCTGGCTGGGCGGTGGGTATCTCCCGGAGCCGGACGACGAGGACCCGCTCTACCTGTACGCCGACGTGCTCGCCGTGCAGGGCGGTCACGGCACGTTCGTCGCCGGGGTGGTGCGGCAGGCCGCGCCGGGCGTACACGTCGACCCGGAGGCGGCACTGGCGCCGACCGGGATCGGCGACGAGGCCATGGTGGTGGCGGCCATGGGACGGCTGACGCCCGAGGTGTCGGTGGTGAACCTCTCGCTGGGCGGCTTCACCCTCGACGACCAGCCCTCGATGCCACTTGCCAACGCCGTGGCCGGATTGCCGCCGAGCACCGCGGTGGTGGCGGCTGCCGGTAACGCTGGCACCGACCGACCGATCTGGCCGGCCGCGCTGGACCGCGTCGTGGGAGTGGCCGCGCTCGCCTCGGGTCCTGCCGGCCTGGTGCCGGCGGAAGACAGCGGATTCGGGTCGTGGGTGGACGCCTGTGCCGTCGGCCGCCGGGACAGCACCTACGTCGCGGGTCGACTGCCGCTGCCCGATCGTCCGACCCGGGTGTTCCAGGGCTTCGCGACGTGGGCCGGCACCTCGTTCGCGGCTGCCCACGTCTCCGGTCGGCTCGCCGCCCTGATGACCGCCGGTGACCTGAGCGCCGACGAGGCCCGGCTGGCGTTGCTGGCGGCGCCGTCCTGGCACCCCGACTACGGCGTGTTCGTCGAATGAGTTCCCGGGACACGTTGTGGTGACCGAGCGCGGTGCCGCGGTTCTGGTGGCCGCCGCAGCCGACGGTGACGAGTCGGCCTGGACCGAGCTGGTTCGCCGCTACACCCCGCTCGTCTACGCGGTGATCCGCGGCCACGACCTGGCTGGGGCCGAGGCCGCGGACGTCAACCAGACCGTCTGGCTGCGGCTCGTGGAACATCTGGATCAGGTGCGCAGACCGGAGGCGCTGGCCGGCTGGCTGGCCGTCACCACCCGGCGGGAGTGCTACCGGATGTCCCGCCTCGGCCGGCGGACCCAACCCGTCGACCCGTCCGGTGGCGCCCTCGACGCGTACCACGGCACGTCGCCGGCGGCGGACGAGGACCTGCTGCGTGCCGAGCGGCGGCGGGCCCTGCGCGAGGGCTTCGCCCAGCTTCCACCCCGCTGCCAGCAGGTGCTCTCGATGCTCACGGCCGATCCGCCGCTGAGCTATCGGGAGACCGCCGAGCGGTTGGGCGTACCGGTCGGCAGCATCGGGCCGACCCAGGCGCGTTGCCTGCGTCGGCTTCGTGCCTGTGCCGCGCTCGCGCCGTACGTTGGTGCTCACCCGGGGGACGGGACGAAGGGGGGTGAGCGTGATGGAGCAGTGGCCGCCGGCCGATGACGCCGCGCTCGGCGCGGAGCTGCGCGCGGCGCTCGGCGACGCGGGCGAGGTCCCCGAGGAGCACCTCCGGGCGGCCCGGGCGGCCTTCGCCTGGCGTACGGTGGGCGCCCAGCCCACCGTCGCTGAGCTGGTCTTCGACTCGGCCTGTGAGCCGGGCGCGGTGGCCACCCGGTCGGCCGGCTCCACGCGGAACCTGTCCTTCCGGGGCGGCCCGATCGTGGTGGAGATCGAGATCGGCGGCACGGGAATCGTCGGGCAGCTCAGTCCGGTCGACGGCGGCCGGGTCAGTGCCCGGACCGCGAACGGCACCTACGAGGAGACCTCGGTCGACGCCGTGGGTCTCTTCTCGCTCGGTCTCCCACCGCCGGGCCCGGTCCAACTGCACGCCCGCTCCGGCGGGTTCAGCGTGGTGACCGACTGGGTCTGCCTGCGCTGACACCGCGGGGATCGAAAACCGGGACGGTTCCCGACCCCCGCGGCACACGGCGTTGGAGGACTACTCCTTCAGGGAGGTGATCAGATATTGCACACCGCCCAGGTCGGACATCGTCCCGCTGCTGTCCGGGCCCAACTGGACCACGGCGAGGCACATCTCCCCGTCGCTTTCCGCCTGGGCCGTGAAGATCAGCGAGAACTGCGCCCGCTCACCGGGTTGCAGCAGGAGGTTGCCCAGGCTGGCCCAGGTCGTGTCGACGATCTCCACCTGGGTCCTGCCGATCGGCCGTACCCCGGTGCCGACCGCGCCGCCGGCACGCCAGCGCTCGAACAAGTCCTGGCCGAGGTCGACGACCACCCGGCCACCGATGTTCTGCAATGGTTCGGCCGCCACGAAGAGCACCTCGTTGCGCGACGGCACGGTGAGCGAGTTGCCGATCGCGAAGGGCCGGACGGTCGGACCGGCACCCGGGGTGAGCGGGACCGAGTCGACGTTGCGCCACGCGATGTTGTTGTTGCTCCGGGTGTTGGTGCTGATGTCCGGACCCTCGACGGTCATCGGGTCGGAGTTCGACACCCAGCGGGCGAGCAGGCAGAAATGACCCGGTCCCGGGACTCCCTTCCACGGGATGGTGACGGTGGTGACGCCGGGTGCGGCGGCTACGGAGGCCGCCCCGATCCTGGTCCAGTGGATGGGCCACACCGCACCGCCACCCGGCGTCGTCCGGTAGACCTGTAGCACGCCGTTGACCGAGCCCGAGCCGGACGGGCCCGGGTTACGGAGTTTGACGAAGATGTAGTTGGTCGCGCCGACGACCGGGTTCTGGCTCACGGCGCACTCCACCGCTGTGGGGCAGACCTTGATGTCGGGGCTGGCCCACAGCGGGTCGAGCGAGTGTGGCTGGACTCCGGTGTCGGCGGCGACATCCCGGATGTGGACGTCGGTGCGGGCAACCGGGGTGGCGCGGTCCGACCCGTGCCCGACCGGCACGGCGGCGGCTGCGCCGGTCGTCAACAGGCCGGTCAGCGCCGCTCCCAGGAACCCGATCCACACGGCCCGGCGGAGCCGTCTCCCTACACTGCTCATGACAGGTGTCTCCCATCGACGGAGCCGTGGTCGACCCGGCTCGTTACGCTCCGGTGTCGACCTGGTTACGCCAAATACAGAGCGGGGTCGTAGCCGGGAAATACCGTCGGCGGGGGAGCAGACCGTCAGATGGCGCGAGAAGCGGCAAAGGGGCGGCTGATCAATCACGCAGCGGACGGCAGGACGAGCGGACGACAAGTTCGGTGGGCAGCCGGATGTGGGTGTCCCGCTCGACGCCGGCGATCAGGTCGACCAGCAGCCGCAGCGCCTCGGCACCCATCCGCTGCAACGGCTGCATTATCGTCGTCAGTGGCGGGTTGACAAGCGCTGATTCCGGGATGTTGTCGAAGCCGATCACGGACAGGTCGTCGGGGACCGACCGGCCCATGCTCCGGGCGACGTCGATTGTGGAGATCGCGGAGAGGTCGTTACCGGCGAAGACGGCGGTCGGGCCGTCGGGCAACGAGAGTAGTTCGGCGGCGGTCTCGGCGGCGCTCTCGATGCGGAACCCGCCGACCCGCACCAGCCGCTCGTCCACCGTCACGCCCGCGTCGGCCATTGCCTGCCGGAAGCCCGCCTCGCGCAACCGGGACGACTCGAGGTCGCGGCGTCCGCTGATGTGCCCGATGCGGCGGTGGCCGAGGGACAACAGATAGTTGGTCGCCAGGACGGCACCGGCGAAGTTGTCGGAATCGACGGTCGGCAGCCCCGACGGGCCGGTGTGCGGGTCCACGGCCACGACGTGGAAGCCCTGCTTGGTCTCCACCACCGTCGGTGTGACGATCACGGCCCCGTCGATGAGCGTGCCCGACAACCGGGCCAGCGAGCGGCGTTCCCAACCGACGGCCGTACCGGCACCGTCGCCGCCGGAGTACGCCAGTAGCTGGTAGCCGGTGCCGGCGACCTCCACGCTGGCGCCCTTGAGCAGTTCGGTCGAGAACGGCTCGAACTCGGCGACCAGGATGCCCAGCACGTTTGTGCGATGGCTGCGGAGGCTCTGCGCACCGAGGCTCGCCTCGTAGCCGAGTTGACGGATGACCTGCTGGACCCGTTCCACGGTCGCCTGTGCCACTCCGTAACGGCCGTTCACCACCTTGGAAACGGTCGCCACGGAGACGCCGGCCGTGCGGGCTACGTCCGACATCTTGACACGCTGGGGAAACGCCACGTCGATGATGATAGAGGGCGATCGGGCCGGTTACGGAGACGAGTCGAAAACGTTATCGACACCGATTGACACTGGGTTACCCGACTGAAAAACTCGCTCAGGCCGAGCACCCGACTGACTGGTCGAGGAGACATCGATGGCTATAAAGCGCCGTGCAACCACCTTTCTAGCGCTTTCCATGACAACCGCACTACTCGTCGCCGGCTGCGGTGGCGGCGGTGAGGACGAGGCGCCTGCCGAGAGCGAGCTGTACAAGAACCCGGTGACGCTTACCTGGTGGCACAACGCCTCCCAGGATGGTCCCGGCAAGACCTACTGGGAAAAGGTCGCCAAGGACTTCAATGCACTGCACCCCACGGTCACGATCGAGATCGAGGGCATCGAGACCAACCAGCTCCAGCGCACCCGGCTCCCTGCCGCGCTGCTGAGCAACGACCCGCCGGACATCTTCCAGGCGTGGGGCGGCGGCGAGATCCGCGAGCAGGTGGAGGCCGACTACCTCAAGGACATCACCGACCAGGTCAAGGACGAGGTTGCCAACATCGGCAGCGCGGTCGAGATCTGGCAGGTGGACGGCAAGCAGTACGGCCTGCCGTACCGGATGGGCATCGAGGGCATCTGGTACAACAAGGACCTGTTCCAGCAGGCCGGCATCACCGCTCCGCCGGCCACCTTCGACGAGCTGAACGACGCGGTCACCAAGCTCAAGGCGATCAACGTCATTCCGATCGCCGTCGGCGCCGGTGACAAGTGGCCCGCCGCGCACTGGTGGTACAACTTCGCGTTGCGTGCCTGCTCGGTGGAGACCCTGCGGAAGGCCTCCCTCGAGAACGTCTTCGACGACCAGTGCTTCGTCAAGGCCGGTCAGGACCTGAAGGCCTTCATCGACACCGAGCCGTTCCAGCCCAATTTCATCGCCACGCCGGGCCAGAACGACCCGACCAGCGCCAACGGCCTGCTGGCCAACGGCAAGGCGGCGATGGAGCTGATGGGTGACTGGAACAAGGGCACCCTGGACACCGTCACCGAGGACCAGGAGGCGCTGAACAAGTTCATCGGCTGGTTCCCGGTGCCCGCCATCACCGGTTCCGCCGGTGACCCGAAGGCGGCCCTGGGCGGCGGCGACGGTTTCGCCTGCGCCAAGAACGCCCCGGCCGAGTGCGTCGAGTTCCTCAAGTACATCGTCAGCCCCGAGGTACAGAAGGGCTACGCCGAGACCGGCACCGGCCTGCCGGTCGCCAAGGGCGCCGAGGACGGCGTCAAGGACCCGGCCCTGAAGTCCATCCTGGAGGCCACCACCAGCGCCACCTACGTGCAGCTCTGGCTGGACACGGCGTTCGGTAGCACCGTCGGTAACGCGATGAACGACGCGATCGTCGCCATCTTCGCCGGCAACGGCACCCCTGAGCAGGTTGTCGAGGCCATGAAGGCGGCCGCGCGCAAGTGACGTCGACCAACCCGACCCTGGACCTCGCCGGCGGCGCATCCGCGCCGCCGGCGGGACCTCGGCCTGCCCGGCGCTCGTCCGCTCGGGCCGCCGAGACCCGACGCAAGTGGTACGAGATCATCGGGCTCACGACACCAGCCGTGATCGTCTACGTGATGTTCGTGCTGGTCCCGATGGGCTTCGCCTTCTACTACAGCCTGTTCCGTTGGCGTGGCGTCGGACCACCCACCGACTATGTCGGCTTCGACAACTACGTCCTGGCCTTCCAGGACCCGATCTTCATCGACGCGCTGCGCAACAACGCGATCATCGTGTTCGGGTCACTGCTGATCCAGGGACCCATCGCGCTGGGCGTCGCTCTGCTGCTCAACCGCAATTTCCGGGGCCGTACGCTGTTCCGCCTGCTGGCCTTCGTGCCGTACGTGCTGGCCGAGGTCACCGTCGGCATCATGTGGAAGCTGCTGCTGTCCGACGCCGGCACGGTCAACGCGATGCTGGAGTCGCTGGGACTGGGCAGCCTCGTACAGGCGTGGCTCGCCGATCTCGATATCGTTATCTGGACGATGTTGGCCGTTCTGACCTGGAAGTACGTCGGTTTCGCCATCATCCTTCTGCTGGCCGGCCTGTCGAATGTGCCGCAGGAGTTGAACGAGGCCGCCGCCATCGACGGCGCCAGCTGGTGGCAGATCCAGCGGCACGTGACGCTGCCGCTGCTGGGGCCCACGATCCGGATCTGGATGTTCCTGTCCATGATCGGCTCGCTGCAGGTCTTCGACGTGATCTGGGTGACCTCCGTGCCTGCGGTCCGGTCGCTGGGCGCGTCGGCCACCATGGCGACGTACATGGTGGACAACGGGTTCTTCGCTCGCCTGTGGGGCTACGGCAACGCGGTGGCGGTCATCCTGTTCGCCATCTCGTTCGTCGCGGCAGTGCTGTTCCAGCGCTTCCTCCTGCGTCGCGACATCGAGGGCGCCATCACCAGAAGGGCAAACTGATCGTGGCCGCGAACGCCGTTCTGTCTCCCACCGCCAAGCGTCGCCCGATCTCGTGGGGGAATCCCCTCACCTACGCGCTGGCGCTCGCGGTCGCCGCCGTGTCGATCACCCCGGTGGTGTACGTGATCGTCGGCGGCTTCCGCACCACGCCGCAGATCGTCGCGGACCCGGCCGGGCTGCCCGACCCGTGGGTCTGGGACAACTACTCCCGGGTGCTGACCCAGAGCGACTTCTGGCGGCAGGTGTTCAACAGCGCCGTGGTGTCCCTGGGCACCACGATCGGCGTCGTGGTGCTGGGGGTCTGCGCCGCGTTCGTGCTGGCCCGTTACACCTTCCGCGGCCGTGAGGTGCTCTACACCTTCTTCACCCTGGGCCTGCTGTTCCCGGCCGGCGCGGCGATCCTGCCGCTCTACCTGATGCTGCGTGACCTGAACCTGATCAACTCGTACTACGCGGTTATCCTGCCGCAGGTCGCCTTCGCGTTGCCGCTGACGATCGTGATCCTACGACCGTTCCTCACCGCCATCCCCCGGGAGTTGGAGGACGCGGCGGCCATCGACGGCACCGGTCGGCTCGGCTTCCTCTGGCGCATCCTGTTGCCCCTGTCGCGGCCCGCGCTGGTCACCGTCGGTATCCTCGCCTTTGTCACCAGCTGGAACGCGTTCCTGCTGCCGCTGCTCGTGCTCGGCGACGCGAGCCTGCACACCCTGCCGCTGGGCGTGCAGAACTTCTCCAGCCAGTACACCTCCGACACGGCGGGCATCCTCGCCTTCACCTCGCTGGCGATGCTGCCGGCACTTATTTTCTTCACGTTCGCCGAGAAGCAGATCGTCGGTGGCCTCCAGGGCGCGGTCAAGGGCTGAGCGGCAGCGGCACGAACACAAAAGGGGTAACACAGCATGACTGAGGTCCGCGAGGTCGTGGGCGGGCCGGCGACAGTGCCGGCCCAGACAGGATCGGGCCACGGCCGGCCCGACCGGTACGGGTCCGATGGCGAGACGCGCGTGCGAGAACTGCTCGGTCGGATGACGATCGAGGAGAAGATCGCACAGCTCGTCGGCTTCTGGGAAAAGGCGGAGGGCGAGGCGGTCGCGCCGTTGCAGGGCGAGTTCGGTGACATCGGCCGGCTCGAAGACTTTTCCCGGCACGGGCTCGGTCACCTCACCCGCGCCTACGGCACCCGGCCGGTCGAGGCCGTATCGCGGGCGTCATGGCTGTGGAAGTTCCAGTCCGACCTGGTGACGGGGACCAGGCTCGGCATCCCGGCGATCGTGCACGAGGAGTGCCTGACCGGGCTTTCGGCCTGGAAGGCGGCGACCTTCCCGACCCCGCTGGCGTGGGGGGCGGCCTTCGACCCCGCCCTGGTCACGGAGATGGCTGCGGCGATCGGGGCGTCGATGCGGGCGCTCGGCATCCACCAGGGGCTCTCCCCGGTGCTCGACGTGATCCGTGATCCCCGCTGGGGGCGGGTCGACGAGTGCATCGCCGAGGATCCCTACCTGGTCGGCACCCTCGGCACCTCGTACGTGCGCGGCCTGCAGTCGCAGGGCGTGCATGCCACGCTCAAGCACTTCGTCGGCTACTCAGCCTCCCGCGCCGGGCGCAACTTCGCGCCGGTGCACGCCGGTCCGCGTGAACTCGCCGACGTGCTGCTCGTACCGTTCGAGATGGCGATCCTCGACGGCGACGCCCGCTCGGTTATGCATTCCTACGCCGAGATCGACGGCGTGCCCGTGGCCGCCGATCCGACGATCCTGACCGGGTTGCTCCGGGACCGGTGGGGCTTCGACGGCACGGTGGTTGCCGACTACTACGGTGTGGCGTTCCTGAACCTGCTGCACCAGGTCGCCGGTGACCACGCGGACGCGGCCGTGCAGGCGTTGACAGCCGGTGTCGACATCGAGCTGCCGACCGGCGACGCGTACCTGACCCTGGCGGATTCGGTGCGTGCCGGCCGGATCGAGGAGTCGGTGATCGACCAGGCGGTGCTGCGGGTGTTGCGCCAGAAGCTGGAACTCGGGCTGCTGGACGCCACCTTCACCGACGAGCCCGCCCCGGTGGTCGACCTCGACTCGCCCGAGCACCGGGCGATCGCCCGCAGCCTCGCGGAGAAGTCGATAGTCCTGGTCGCCAACCAGGGCGCGTTGCCGCTGCCGGCGGACCGGCGGATCGCGGTGATCGGGCCGAACGCCGACCGGCAGGGTGCCCTCTTCGGGTGCTACTCCTTCCTCAACCACGTGCTCGTGCAGCATCCCGATGTGGAGGCCGGTATCGAGGTGCCGACGGTGCTCGACGCGCTGCGTGCCGAGTTCGGTGCCGAACTGGTCACCTCGGCCCGCGGCTGCGCGGTGGACGACGACGACCGCTCCGGCTTCGACGCCGCGGTCGCCGCAGCCACCGCGGCGGATGTCGCCGTACTGGTCGTCGGCGACCACGCGGGACTGTTCGGTCGCGGCACGGTCGGCGAGGGCTGCGACCGGGACGACCTGGAACTGCCCGGGGTGCAGCGGGACCTGGTCGAGGCGGTGCTGGCGACGGGCCGGCCCGTCGTGCTGGTGCTGCTCACCGGCCGGCCGTACGCGATCGACTGGGCGCTGAGCCGCTGCGCGGCGGTGGTGCAGACGTTCTTCCCCGGCGAGGAGGGGGCGGGCGCCATCGCCGGTGTGCTCTCCGGGCGGGTCAACCCATCGGGACGGCTGCCGGTCAGTCTGCCCCGGTCGGCGGGCGCGCAGCCGTACTCGTACCTGCATCCCACGCTCGGCGACGGCAACGAGGTGACCAACCTGCTGGCGACGCCCGCGGCGCCGTTCGGTCACGGCCTGTCCTACACGACGTTCGGGTACACGGACCTGACGGTGCCGGCCACGGCGCCGACCGACGGGGCGCTGACGGTGAGCGTACGCGTCACCAACACCGGCGGAGTGGCCGGCGACGACGTGGTGCAGCTCTACGGCCGTGACCTGGTGGCGTCGGTGACCCGACCGGTGGCGCAACTGCTCGGCTACCAGCGGGTCCACCTGGCACCGGGTCAGTCGGCCACCGTCACGCTGACCGTGCCCACCACCCGGCTGGCCTTCTCCGACCGAACGCTGACGCGAGTGGTGGAGCCCGGCGACGTGGACCTCTGGATCGGCACCAGCGCGCGCCGTGACGTCGAGGCGTCCACCACGCTCGTCGGCGACGTCGCGCCGGTCACCAACGCCTCCGCCCGGTGGACCACCGCCGAGATCAGCTGAATCCAGGCTGACCGGCCACCGCCGCGATGGTGGCCGACCGCCTGCACCAGGGCAGTTCCCGATGATCGGGAACTGCCCTGGTGCACGTCCGCCGCGCGGTTGCCCCGGGACTCAGGTGGCCCGCCTCCGGCGGCGGTTGGTCGGCTTCGCCCCGACCTTCGGTGCGGCCGGACGGCCAGCTGCGTCCCCGTCGCGGGTCGGGTCAACCGTCGGCGTGCTGGCCGGCGCACCCGGACCGGTCGTCGCGGTAATGGGTGGCGGGTACCTGCGCAGCATCCAGGTCTGCTGGCCGAGCGAGAAGAGGTTCGTGGTCACCCAGTAGATGATCACTCCGATCGGGAAGATCAGTCCGGAGACGAGCAGTGAGGCGGGGATGCCGTAGAGCATCAGCCGCTGCACCAGTCGCTGCTGCGGGTCCGTGGCCCAGCCGCTGCGCAGGATCAGTTGACGGCTGGACAGGTAGGTCGTGGCGATCATCGTCACGATCAGCACGGCGGCCACGATCCTGACCGTCGCGCTGTCCGCGCCGAGCAGGGCCAGTTCCTGCCCGGTGGAGCCGAAGGAACCCGCGATCGGGGCGCCGAACAGCGTGGCCGACGAGGCGCTGTCGAACTGGGTCACCGACCAGCCGTACAGCGTCTTCAGGTGTTCCGGCATCGTCGGCTTGAGATGTCGCAACACGTGGAGCAGGCCGAGAAAGACCGGGATCTGCACCAGCATCGGCAGGCAACCCATCAGCGGGTTGGCCTTCTCCACCCGGTACAGCTCGACCATTTCCTTCTGTAGGGTCACCCGGTCGTCGCGGTGCCGGGCCTGGAGCTCGGCGAGCCTCGGCTGCAACGCCTGCATGGCTCGCTGCGACCGGATCTGCTTGACGAAGACGGGGAACAGGATGATCCGGACGGTGAGCACCAGGAAGACGATGCCCAGCACCCAGGACCAGTCGGTGCGCAGCGCGGACGCGTCGCCGAGCAGCCGTTGCCAGGCGGCGTGCCAGAACAACAGGATCTCGGAGATGGCGTGGTAGATCATGGACATGGAACACCCCTCGATACGGCCTGAGGCTGATGTGAGCAGGAACGGTCACCAGCGGTCGCCGAGGAGCGGCAGAGGTGGGTGAGTGGAGAGACGCTCAGGCGACCGCGAGGGTCGCGGCGGTGGGGGCTCTGGGCCGGGCCCGGCCGGCAGCGTCCGGATCGCGGTGGCGGGGTATCCCGGTACGGCCGGAGCGCTCCCGCAGCATCCGACGGGTGACCCGCAGGGCGGGATCGGCCACCGTCCCGGTGAGCAGGACCCCGGCGGCGAGCACGGCGGCCAGCAGCACGCCGGTCACCGCCGCCGTGCCGGAGAGCATGCTGGTGGCACCGACGTCGGCCAACACGCCGACGAGGTACCAGAGCAGGCCGAGCCCGATCACGGGGCAACCATATCCGCCGTAAGCAAAAGGTGGGCGTCCAGGATCTCGACCACCGCCCCCTGGACGCCGCCCCGCCGTCGACGCAGCAACATCAGGGTTGTTGCGGTGTCCGGCCCGCGAAAGGCGGCAACTACAGGGTTGTTGCCGCCTCTCTAGCTTGGGTCTGCGTTCAGGCTGTGGTCGCGACCGGCGAAGGGTTGAGCCTGGCGAAGGCTTCCTGTCGCTGATAAGGAAAGTACGGATAGGGCGCGGTGCGGCTGCTGGCAGTGTCGAGCCGGGCTGTCTGTTCCGGCGTGAGTGACCAACCGGCAGCGTCGATGGTCTGCCTCAGCTGTGCCTCGTTGCGGGCGCCGATGATGACGGTGGCTACCGTGGGCCGTTGCAGTAGCCAGTTGACCGCGATCTGCGGCACCGCTCGACCGGTCTCGCGGGACAGTTCGTCGAGGACGTCCATGACGCGGAACAGGTGCTCGTCCTCGACGGGTGGGCCGAAGGCGGCGGTCGCGTGGAGCCGGCTCGTGGCCGGTGGCGGTGTGCCGCGGCGGATCTTGCCGGTGAGTCGTCCCCAGCCGAGCGGGCTCCACACCACGGCTCCGACGCCTTGGTCGAGGCCCAGGGGCAGCAGCTCCCACTCGTAGTCCCGACCGACGAGCGAGTAGTAGACCTGGTGTGCCACGTAGCGGCGGCGATGCTCCCGGTCGGCTGCGGCGAGGGATTTCATGAGCTGCCAGCCGGCGAAGTTGGAGACGCCGAGATAACGGATCTTGCCGTCTCGCACCAGGTCGTCAAGGGTCGCGATGACCTCTTCGACGGGCGTCGCGGCGTCGAAGGCATGTAGCTGAAACAGGTCGATGTGATCGGTCCCGAGTCGGCGCAGCGCCACGTCGACCGATCGGATGAGACGAGCCCGTGAGGTTCCCGCGTCGTTCGGCCCGTCACCGGTCGGCAGACCGCTCTTGGTCGAGATCAGGACGGCGTCGCGTCGGCCCTTGATCGCCTGCCCCAGCACCTCCTCGGACGCGCCGTCGGAGTACACGTCCGCAGTGTCGAACATCGTTATCCCGGCCTCGATGCAGATGTCCACGAGGCGTCTCGCCTCTCGGGCGTCCGTGTTGCCCCAGGCGCCGAAAAGCGGGCCGGACCCGCCGAAGGTGCCGGCGCCGAAGCTGAGGGCGGGCACGGTGAGGCCGGATGCCCCGAGTCGTCGGTACTCCACGATGAATCCTTCCGCTAAGGGAACTGGGGTTTCGTTAGCGCGTCGGCTACGCTAGCAGTCAATCGCAGTTAAGGGAACTGGAGACCCGTTATGACTGTCGGTGCGATCCGGCCCGGAGGACGGACCGCCCGGGTCCGCGCCGCCGTGCTGAAAGCTGCCGGTGACGCACTCGTCGAGCACGGCTTCGACCGTCTTGACCTCGCGGACGTGGCGCGCCGTGCCGAGGTAGGCAAGACAACTGTCTACCGCCGCTGGGGTACGGCCGCCGGCCTGGTCACCGACCTGCTGGCAGACATGGCGGAGCAGTCGCTGCCGAGAGCCGACACCGGAAGCCTGATCGGAGACCTGCGTGCCAATGCCCGGCTCGTGCAGCGAACCCTGGTCGACTCGCGTCAGGGTGCCCTGTTCCGGGCGGTCATCGTCGCCGCGGCCTGCGACCTACGCGCCGCCGATGCTCTGCATCGCTTCTACGCCGTCCGGATCGCCGAGTGGGCCCCCTGCGTGGAACAGGCCGTGCGGCGCGGGGAGTTGCCCCCGGACACGGACGCAGCCGAGGTCATCCGTGCCGTCTCGGCGCCGCTCTACTACCGCCTGCTCGTCAGCGGAGACCCCATCGACGAGGCCATGGCGGACCGGGCCGCCGAAGCGGCAGCGGCAGCCGCCCACGCCGGCGTCTTCAGGCAGACCAGCGGTCCCGACTGACGGCACAGCTCATTCCTTCAGGCCGGCCGTCAGCCGTGCGGGTCCGGCTCGGCGCGCAGGGCGGCCGTGGCCCGCACCGCCTTGACGATCGCCGGGATCGCTCCGATCAGCAGCACCAGCGCCCAGACGATCGCGATGATCGCGAAGACGACGGCGCCCACGGAGTCGACGATGCTCACCAGGATCACCGGCACCAGGTGGTGCAGGAACTCCAGCAGCACCGTGCAGAGCAGGCTGGTCAGGATCAGCAGAACCAGCCCCTTGTTCTGAAGGAACTTCGGTTGAGCCAGGATCAGCAACCCGGCCCAGGCGAGCTTGAGCAGCAGCACCAGCGCGAGCAGCAGCGCGGCGTCACCCACCGGGAAGAAGCCCCACAGCGCCAGGTACGCCAGCGTGCCGAACGGCGGCGCCAGGAACAACGACACCATGATCATGAGTTCGATGAACGCGAGCACCAGCGCCAGCAGGGCCACCAGGATCAGAACGATGGAGAAGACCAGGGTGGCGACGCCCTGGATCCGGCCGTGCAGCCGGTCCGGCAGCACCAGACCCAGGCAGAACAGCCCGGTCGTCCAGAGCGCCGCCGCGTCGACAAGCGCCAGGTAACCCGTACCACGGCCGGACGGCTCGCTGACCTCTCGTACGTCGCCGACCTCCACCCCGAGGTCGGCGGCGCTGCCGGCCAACTCCGCACCGGCGTCACCGCCGCCCAGCAACAGCCCGGCACCCACCTCCAGGCCGACCGCCAGCACCAGCGCCAGCATCGCCAGCAGCAGGAACGGCTTGCGCAGCGCACCCATGCCGACCTCCTGCCTCAGTCCTGCGCGATGGTGACGAGGCACCCGGGCGGGCAACTCACCAGCACCGTGGTGGCCCGGTCGACGGCGACCCGGGCCACGGCGCCGCTGCCGTCGTCGGCGGGATCCACCTCGTCGGTGACCGTGAAGTCGGCGTCGCCCGGGGCCGTGGCCCGTACGCTGAACGCCTGCGGACCGCGCAGGATCAGGGTGCGCAACCCGCCCGGATCGGCGATGCGCAGCTCGCAGCGACCGTTGACCACCAACTGCCCGGCGGCGTCGGCGCAGTCCGCGTCCACCCCGGCCGGATCGACGGCGCTCCGCCCACCTCCGGCTCGCCCCAGCAGGTCGACAAGTGGATGCCGGGCCGCCGGGTCGCCCCGGTCGTCGCTACCCGCGCCCACCGCCACCGCGAACAGCACCACCAGCAGTACGCCCAGCGCCGCCAGCAGCGCCTTCTGCTGCCCGCTCATGTCGGCACTTCGCTTCGCTGCGTGCCGTCATGAGGCATCGCCGCGCTGAGTTGATGATTCGCTCGCTGCCGCTCGCTCATCGCTGGTCCTCCGGTGCGACCTCGGTGAACCGGAGCAGGTCGATACCGGCGAAGTAGCGGTTCGTGCTCTGCGTCTTGCCGATCACGACCAGGGTGATCTCGTGCGTACCGGGGCCGAGCCGCACCCGACCCACCTCGACCCAGTCGGTCACCTGCACCTTCGGCGTGAACCCGAGGAACGGGGCGCCGACCTGCCGGCCATCGATCAGGAAGACCGTGTTGGCGTAGTCGGACGCGGTGGTCAGCACGGCCGAGAACTGCCAGGTCGCCTCGGCGGGCAGCGCCACCGTCACGGTCACCCGGTCGTTGACCGCACGGCCGAGGAAGAACAGCTGAGCATCCTGCGACCAGGTCACCTCGCAGCAGTTCTGCTGCACCTGAACGGTGGCACCGGAACCCGAGGGCGACTCGACCCGAGCCCCGGTCACCAGGGTCTCCGCCTCGACGGTCACCACCTGCGCCTGCGGTGGCGGCTCATCGTCGCGGGCCACCAGGAAGACCACCACCGCCGAGACCACCAGCACCAACGCCGCCGCCGCGGCGATCCAGGGCCAGGGCGTACGCTTCGGCGGCGCGACCGCGCGCACCTCGTAGGTGACCCGGCCGCTGGAGCGGGAACTCTCCTCCGGCGCCGTGTTCGCCGAGTACGCGAACCCGGTCATGTCGTAGCGCCGGGGCGGCGTGCCCGCCGGCACGGCCAGGCGGACCAGGAACGACACCGAACCCTGGCCCGGTACCACCCGCTGGGGCTCGGTGACGGTGAACCACGACCGTTGGGTGCCCTCGCCGGGTGCCACGTCGAACACCACGGTGTCCGGTGCGACGCCCGGGTTGGAGACGGTGAAGGTGAGCTCACCGGCGTTGCGGGCGTCCAGGGTGAACTGCTCGGCGGCGGCGACGACGGTCCATTCGGTGGTCATGACGGCTCCTCGGCGGCGGAAACGGGGGAGACGGGAGCTGACGGGTCGACGGCCGGCGACGGCACGCTGGCCCGGCCGACCGCCCGCTCGGACGGGGTGTCGCCGACCGTGATCTCGGCGGTGACCGCGGCCGGCTTCTCCGCGGCCACGATCCGGTCGACCAGCGCCAACTGATCGACGGCGTCGGCGGGCACCCGGACGACCAGGTGAAACGGCCGTTCGGCCGGCTCGTCGAGGACGAACCCGGTGACCCCGGTGGCCAGCTCCAGAGCGACCCGCAGACCGTCCGGGGTGCCCCGCCAGGCGGCCAGTGCCGCGCCGTGCGCCACCACGTCGCGCAGCCGATTCAGGGGCAACGGCAGGGGGACGTCCCGCCGGGGCGCGCTGACCAGGTGGTCCATCGCCACCCATCGGGCCAGGTACGCCATCATCGGCGCCGGTGCCCGGTACGGCGCGAAAAGCGCGTCCACCTCGGACAGCACCGCCTCGTCCGGGGCGTGCAACGCCTCCATCACGTCCAGCAACGCCCACAGCACGCTGCCCGGCCCGGCCGCCCGCTGGTAGGCCGCGGGCAGCAGCCGCTCAATGGCCGCTCGTCGCATCCTGCCGCACCACCTCGATGTCGTGCTCGCCGGAGCAGAGCAGCCAGGTGTCCGGGACGGTCACCACGTCGGCGGTCGACTGGTTCGCGCTGGCCGACCACTCCACCGCGTCCTCGCTGCGGTGCACGCCGCGTTCCCCGCCGGCCAGCACCAGGCGTTCCGCCGCGCCGGTGGCGGCGACCGCGTCCACCGGCATGAACCGGGTCCGGTCACGCAGCGGCAACCCGCAGTTGACCGACACCGATGTCCACTGCGGCTGCGCGGCGAGCGTGTCCAGCCGGAGCACCCCGCCGCTCTGCGTCGCGGCCAGCGCGAGCGAACCGCTGAAGGCGAGATCCCGGCAGGTGCCGCCGAGCCAGCCCGCCGACAGCGCCTGCCACTTCACGTCGGACTCGAACAGCCGGGTGCGGAAGCACCCCTGGCCGGGCCTTTTCGGATCGGGCTCGCCGGCACCACTCCACAGCAGGGTGGCCGGTCCGTCGTACTGCACGGCGAGAACCCGGTTGTCCACGTTGGCCATGCCGACGTGGCTGAAGCTGCCGGGGCGTCCGGCGTTGTGGGACAGGTACACCCCGAAACCGGCCTGGGCGGCGACCGCCACCCCGGCCGCGCCGCGCTCGGAGACGAACGACCGCACCGCGTAGAAACCCCGATCGGCGTCGGCCGGATCGACCAGGATCTGCAACGGCACCGCGCCCGGCAGCAGGGACACCTCGTACAGGCCGGTGTCGGTGGCGACCAGCAGCGCTCCGGCGCCGTCCCGGTCGATCCAGGCCAGGTCGCCGACCCGCGAGTCCAGGTCGGCCAGCAGCGACCAGGTCTCACCCAGGTCGGTGCTCAGGTGCACCCGGGACCCGCCGCCGGCGCGTACCGTCGCCACCGCCACCGAACCGGCCCGGGGCACGATGCCGGGTCGCACCGGCGCGGGGGCCGGCACCACCCGCTGCACGGTCTCCCCGTCGAAGCGTCCCGCCGGCTCCCAACCGGCGCCCGCGTTCGTGGAGCGGAACAGCACCGCCCCGCTGCCGGCGTACCAGGTGCGGGGCTGGTACTGGTCGGCCGCCAGGGTACGCACCTGGTTGTCCGGCGCCTCGTCGACCTCGAACCGCACCGACTCGACGTAGCGCACCCCCGGCTCGGCGTGCTCCAGCAGGCGATACACGTTTGACGCCCGCAGCGGCTCACCGAACGCCCAACCGGTCGGGTTGAGTGCGGTCGGCAGCGGAGTCAACGTCTGGTGCAGGCGGTCGTGGATGCGTCGGCGTACCGCGTCGACGTCCTCCTCCCGACGAACCACCACCCGGGCCCGGATCGACACCGCCTTGTACCGCGCCCAGGAGGCCCGGCAGGTGGTCCCCAGCGAACGGCGGCGCTCCAGGTCCGCCTCGACCCGCAACCGGACCTCCTCCACCTCGTGATCGCGCAGCACCGCCACCGGCAGTTGGCCACCGGGCCGCGCCCCGTCCGGCACGTACGGCACCAGCACCACCTCCACCTCACCGGGGCGGGCGAAGCTGTAGACGGCGGCCCGGGTGAAGGCACGGGCGCGGCTCACCCCGCCGGCGGCGGTGGCCAGCACCTCGAAGTCCCGGGCGGTCACCGCCCGCTGCTGGGCGAAGAAGGCGTACGGCCCGCGCAGCAGCACGGACTCCATGGCCTCCAGTTCCCGCCCACCGGCCGCCGGCAGCGGGTTGACCACCTTCACCCCGGGCAGCGGGTCACGCAGGCTGGTCAGGGTGCCGGCGGCCACGTTGCCGGCCGGTCCACCGCCCGCGCGGTACCACAGCCGGACCTGCCGCCCGGCCGGTGGCACCGCCGCGACCGCGCCGTCGCCGAAGGTCAGCGTCCCGCCGTCGGTGGCCCGCAGGTCCAGCGCCGGGGCGAAGGTCACGGTGCCGGAGCACCGGTCCACCAGGTACGCCTTGTCCTGCGGGCTGAGCCCGGCGAAGCTGTCCACCGCCCGCCAGATCTCGAAGGTGCGCCCGTCGTGTTCCCGCGCGGCGGCGCCCAGTTCCACCGAGCCGGTTGGCACCTCGACACCGAGCAGCAGGTCCAGCGGTTCGGCGGTACGGGCCAGCGGGGCGCGCCCGGCGCGCAGCACCTGCCCCGGTTGCCCGGTGCCGACACCGAGCAACTCCGCCTCCACCGGCTCGCAGTGGTGCATCCGGACGGTCACCTCACGCTGCCCGGCGGCGAGCAGCGCCGGCTCGCAGGTGACGAAGACCACCGGGCGTGGGTCGGCTCCGCGGGCGGCGGCCACCCGGGTACCGGCGGGGATCCGCAGCGGGGCATCGTCCGGGCCGGTGCGGGTGAACCGGACGTCCGCCCAGGCCGCCGCCGGTGGGTGCCGGGTCACCCCGAGCAGGTTGAGGAAGGAGACGTACGCCTTCTCCGGCAGCTGGTTGAGCCGGTAGATCATCACCTCGGTGAGATGCGCGAACGCCTCCAGCAGCGCGACACCGGGGTCGTGCGCGGACAGGTCGGTCCATCCTGGACAGGACTGCCGGATCCGCTCCCGGGCCTCGGTGACCAGGTCGAGGAAGGTCCGATCGTCCAGGTGCGGCACGGGCAGCGTCATCGTGCCTCCTCGATGTCGGCGGCGGAACCGGTGGTCGGGTCGTCGTCGGCGGGCAGCAGGTCGACCGAGAAGACGAGTTGCCCGGGGGTGAGGCTGGCCCGGATCCGGTAGTCCAGCCGGATCACCAGCCGCCACGGGTCGTCGGGATCCGGTCCGGCGTCGACGTCGAGCACGTCGATCCGGTGTTCCCAGCGTGCGATGGCCGCGCGGACGTAGTGGATGGCCAACCCGGCGGTGGTGTCGTCGTTCGGCGCGAAGACCAGCCGGTGCAGGCGGGAGCCGTACCCCGGTCGCATCAGCCGCTCGCCCGGCGTGGTGGACAGCAGCAGGAACAGCGCCTGACGTACGGTCTCGTCACCGTCGGTCATCGCCAGGCCGCCGGCCGCCGTCAACCCGAGCCCGCCGCCCTGACCGGGGTCGAAGCCGGCGCCGACGAACCGGATCGCCCTCACCGGTCGGCCCCCACGAAACGCTGCCGGGGATCGCGTACCCGGTAGGTGAACTGGCCGGGTGGACTGCCGTTGGTGAACCCGGACAGGTGCGACAGCACGATCCGCCGGCCGTCCACGCGTACCCAGTCGCTGTAGCCGGCCCGCACCGCCTCGGTGCCGGTGCACGGCTTGACCGTGGCGCCGTAGTTCGGGCACGCGACGATCTCCCGGCCCTTCGGGTCGTCGGCCACCAGCACGGGTACGCCGGCCACCGTGACCCATCCCTGGGACGCCCGGTTGCGGACCCGGCCGTCGTGGCTGCACCTGATCACCGAGTCGCGGTGGATCCAGCGCATCAGCTGCCTCCTTCGTGGTGGGCGCGAGCGAGGATTCGGGCCTGCTCGGCCGCCGTCTGCGGGTCCTCGACGGTCTCGGCGTGCAGGAAGTCGACGCTGCGGGCCCGCACGACCATCGCCCGACCGGGCGCGGACAACACCAGGTCCGTCGCGGCGTGCAGGGTGGCCAACTGCGGGGTCAGTTCCAGCCAACTGCCGCCGTCGGTGCTCAGGCGCAGGCTTCGCGCCACGTCGTCAACCACCACCTGCTGACCACCGGCGGTACGCAGGGACCAGCGCCGGGCCCGCCCGTCGTCGATCCCGGTGTCGTACGGCTCGACGGTGCCGAACAGCGACCCGAGCACCACCCCGGAGGCCGGCTCACCACCGGGCAGCGCCACCAGCACGCTGTCCTGCGGATCGGGCAGCGCGACCAGTCCTTTGCCCCGCCCCGCTCCCGGACACAGCACCGCCAGCCAGCCCGCGTCCGCCCCGCCGTACGCGGGCAGTTCCACCCGTACCCGGCCCAGACCGTCCGGGTCGGACACGTCGGTGACCGTGCCGAGGGTGACCACCGCCGGTGCCGGCGTGCCGGTGCGCGGTGCCGGTGGCGGCAGGGTGGAGAAGCGGCTCAGGTGACCGTTCGCGTCGACGGTGTGCACCACCTCCGTCAACACGTACGTCCCGGCCACCGGCTCGGCCACCCCGGTCAGCCGGATCCGACGGCCGGGCCGCAACGCGGGCGTGCCCTCGGCCGTGCCGTCGGCGGTGACCAGCGCGGCGGCCCGGGTGTCGAGCCGGGCCTGGGCCAACGCGGCGATCTCGTCGTCGCTGCGCCCCGGCTGGTCCAGGGCGGTACGCGTGCCGTCCGCGCCAACATCGGCCGGATCGGGATCCGCCGGGGTGCGTCGCCCGCAGCGGGGGGTGCCGACTCTCTGGGCCATCGCCTCGGCGCGCTGCGGATGCCAACCCAGCACCGCGCTCTCCCCGGCGGCGCTGTCGGCGTTCACCGACAACCGGAGGCCGTGCACGTCGCGGCCCAGTTCCAGGGGGATCGCCTCGCCGTAGCCGTCCAGGGTGACCAGTCGCAGCACGTCGCCGTCGACAGTCAGGTGCAGCCCGGCCCGTGCGGCGACCTCGACCAGCAGGTCCAGGTCGCTGGGCCGGTGGTGCGGAAGCCGGTCCAGGTGCGGGCCGTCGACCTCCGCCTCGACACGCAACCCGAGGTCGGCGCAGAGTTCCGTGGCCAACCCGGCGGCGCTCACCGACTCGAAGACCCGGATCCGTTGCCGCTTGCGCAACCGGTGCAGCGGGTCGTACCCGCGCACCCGCTGGACGGCCGTACCGTCGGCGGCGTACTCGATCTCGACGGCGGTGACCTCCCCGGTGAACAGTGCCTCCGGACGCCCGTCGAGGTGCACGTCCAGGCTCGCGCCGATCTGCACCGGTCCGGTCAGCGCGGCGCTGCCAGGGGCGGTGCGCAGCGTCACCTCGCACTGGGTGGGCCGGTTCAGGCGGGCGGCCACCCGCACCGAGGCGACCCGGCCGGTCACCGCCTCGGGCAGCGATCTACCGCCGAGCAGCACGGTCAGCGCCCGGGGCGCGGCGGCGGTCACGACCCGGCCCCGGAGGAGTCGGTGGACGTCGCCCCCGCCGGTGCGGTGCCCGGCAGCGGCGGTACGGCGAGCGCGGTGCCGGCGGGCACGGCCAGCGGGTCGGTGATCCGGTTGTGCTCGGCCAACAGCCGCCAGCGCAGGGGCGAGCCCAGCGCGTCGTGGGCGAGCAGATCGAAGCGTACGCCCGAGGTGTCGGCGGTGGCGGTGCCGTCACCGGCGGCCACCACGGCCGTGCCCGGGGCGACGGTGGGGGTCTGCGCGGCGGACAACTCCTCGGCGAAGCCCGCCTCGGCGTGCCGGGCGTCCTCCGCCACCCGGACCAGTTTGAGCCGCAGCCAGGAGCGGCGTGGGGAGCCGGTGGCGGTGAACGCGTCGAAGCGTTCCGCCACCGCGACGATCACACCGGGCACGTTCCAGGTCTTGCCCCAGACCATCCGTACCAGCGGTGGACGTAGCCAGCCGTGTTCCACCGCCGAGTTCTCGGCCAGCATCCAGAGTGGTCGGGTGAGCGTCCGGACGTCGGTGGGACGGACCTGCCCCTCGGCGAAGTCGATGTCGAAGAGCAGATCCAGCACGAGTTCGGTGCGGCCACCGCCGGTGAAGAGCAGCGGGTCGTCGGCCAGCCCGGCGCCGGTGAGCTGACCGTCGGCGCCACCTCGCTGACGCACCCCGGCGAGGCGGGTCACCTGCACGGTCTCCGGATTGAGCAGACAGTCGATCCGCTCGCCGGTGTCGATGAGGAAGGCCACCCGCTGCATCAGCCACCCGCCTGTTCACCGTCGAGCCGCCGCGTCCGGTGCTCGTCGCCGTCGGCCGGTCCGGGCACCGACCACAGCGACCGGTCGTCGGGGAGAGCCGGCCACGGGTCGGGCCGCGTACGCCCACCGCGCGACGACTCCAGCTCCGGCCAGCGGACGTCCGCGCCCACGGACCAGCGTCCATCGCCGATCGGCAGCCCACTGCCGGGCCACCGCCCGTCGCCGGTGGGTGGCCCGTGGGGTACCCAGCGTCCGTCGCCTGGCCCGATCGGGCGTCCCGCCCAACCGTCCCGGTCCGGCAGGCGAGGGTCGGCCGTCCGCTGGCGCCCGGTCACCAACCGGAGCACCGCCCGGTGCCCCGGGGTGGCCGCTGCCGGTCGCGGCTCGGGGTTACCCGGTGGCCCCGCCGGCCCCGGCCCGGCCACGTCGAAGAGCCGGCCTGCGGAGCCGGTGGGCCGTCCCGCCGCGTCGACCGGCGGGCAGGCGGCTGCGTCGGTGGGCGGGCCCGCCGGGCCGGTGTATGGGCTCGTGGGATCGGTGTGCCGGGAGGTCGGTACGGGCGGCAGCGGCGGCTCCGCCGTGGCCGGGACTGCTGCGGGCCGCCCCGCATCGGTGCGAATCCCGGCCGTGGTCGCGCCCGGGTCCGTCCGGACCGGCTCGGCCGGGCGGGGACCTGGCGTCGACGCTGGAGCCCCGTCGTGGGCATCCGTCGTGGCTGCTGCCGCCGCCCCGGCTACCCGGACCGCCCCTCGGGTCGATCGCCGGCGGACAGCGCGCGACCCGCTCGACCCAACCGGTCCGCCTGGTCCGCCGGGCCCGGCGGACCCGTGCTGCGCGGCCGTCGCCGGAACGGGCCGGGACATTCCACTGTGGTCCCTTTGCTCTGCTTCAATCGGCGCACCGGCTGATGTCCGGATACCGGACGTTACGTGGTGCGTGGGGTGAAGCAGAGCAAAGGACGTGGGGGAGTGGGTGGCCGGTGCCGGCCCGGACGTCGGGGAGTGCTCCGTGGGCGCGTCGGCGGTCGGGTCCGGACCGGTCGCCGCGCCGGGTCGCTCGGCGTGCCGACCGGCTTCTTCGACCGTCGTCGCGGGTCGACGCCCCGGACCGTCCGCACCACCCTCGCCCGCCGGATCGGCGAAACATTCCTTCGACCGGCCGTCGCCGTCCGATTCGCGGAAGCCCGGCCCATGGTGGTACGTGCCGGCCGGCGGCGAGTCGAGGGCCAGGTCCCGGAGCAGGCCGGGGGCGTGGGCGGTGACCACCCGCAGCCAGTGCTCGGGTGGCTGCCCCGGTCGCCGGGGCCGACCGTGGGGCTCGGCAGGCGTGGCTGCGACGGCACGATCGATGGTGGCCGGTTCCCTGCCCGACCTCGCGGTCGGGCCGGCCGGCGGCCCCGGGGCGGGGGAGTCGACCGCACCGGCGAGCCGGTCCACGGCAGCCGCCGCGGACCGGAGACGATCGGCCAGCCAGCTACGCGGGCGTCGGCGCGGCACCACCGGCCTCCAGTTCCAGGCTCTCGTAGCGCAGCGTCAGCGCCGCGATGGCGATCTCCTGACCGAGCGTGTTCAGGTGGGCGCCGCGCCAGTTGGTCGGCCATGCGTTGATCAGGTTCCAGCGCAGCACCTCCGCTGTGCCGGCGGCGTCGAGCAGCACCACCGAGACGTTGCGGCGGCTGACCGTGCCCCGGGCGACGGCGTGCACCCAGTCCCACAGCTCCCGCGACGCGGTGAGACCGAAGTGCAGGGTGACCGGCCCGTACTCGACCTGGCCCGGGACAATCCGGATCCGGTCGTTGCCCTGCTCCCGGTACGGCACCGCCGGGATGTTCACCTCCAGCCCGCTGACCTCGGTGAAGTGGCCGTTTGTCACCCCGTTGACAAGCAGCTTGAAGTTGTAGGCCCGGTACGGGTCGACCGGGGTGCCCGGCTGCGGCGTGGCCGTGGTCGGCATGTCAGCCTCCAATCGTCTCGGTCTCGGTGCCACCGGCCCACTGGCTCAGCTTGAACACCACGAACTCGGCGGGCTTGACCACGGCGATGCCGATGTGGGCGACCACCATGCCGGCGTCGCGGACGTCGGCCGGGTTGGTCTCCTCGTCGCACTTGACGAAGAACGCCTCCTCGGGTGTGCGTCCCAGCAGCGCCCCGTCACGCCACACCCGGGTGAGAAAGGCGCCGATGTCCCGCCGGATGGACCGCCACAGCGTGTAGTCGTTCGGCTCGAACACCATCCAGCGGGTGCCGTTGGCGATGGCCTGCTCGATGGCGATGGAGAGCCGCCGGACGTTGAGGTAACGCCACTCGCTGGCCTCGGCGGCGAGGGTGCGGGCGCCCCAGACCCGAATGCCTTCGCCGGGGAAGTACCGGATGACGTTTACGCCCCGGGGGTTGAGCACGTCGTGTTCGGCCCGGGTGACCAGGTGGCCCAGGTCGACCGCGCCGCGTACCGGCTCGTTGGCGGGTGCCTTGTGCACCCCGCGCAGGGCGTCGGTCCGGGCCCAGATGCCCGCGACGTGCCCGCTCGGCGGGGTGAGCACCAGCTCGCCGCTGAGCGGGTCGCGGACCCGCAGCCACGGGTAGTAGAGGGCACCGAAGTCGGACTGTCGGGGGCGGTGCGCCAGCGGAGCACTCCCGCTGCTTCCGCCGCCGGATCCGGCGGCGGTGTCCGACCCGGCGGTGTCGCTCGGCTTCGCCGGGCGGCCCGAACCGGGCGTGGCGACCCGGGTGAGGGTGGAGATGTCGTCGATGTCGGGCGCCGGGTCGCAGATGGCGACCATGGTGCGGGTGCGCTCGGCCATGCTCAGCAGCGCCTCGTGGGAGACCGGGTCGTGGAAGCCGGGCGCGGCCAGGATGGAGATCTCGTCGACCGCCTCCAGCAGGTCAAGCCCGGCGCGCTTGCGGCCGGTGCCGGAGACGGCACCGCCTTCGCCGACGTTCACCACCCAGCAGCGGGTGCCGCCGTTGTCCAGGAAGCCGAAGACGGCCCGGGCCAGCGGCGTGCTCTCCAACTCGTCACCGTCGGCGTACAGGCGGAGGAAGTCGGTCCAGTTGTTCACCGCGAGGGCCGCACCGAGATGGGCGGTGCGGTCCGGCGCGACCCCGACGAAGGCCGCCGTGCTGGTGCCGACCGGTCCGATCGGCCGGGCACCGCTGGGCACCTCCTCGACGTAGATGCCGGGCGAGAAGTAGGTGGGCATCGGTCCTCCCGTGCAGGTCGGGTCGGCGGATCAGGGAGTCGGCGGCGTGCAGACGATGACGATGTCGGGTTCGGTCGGGTCGACCTCGGCGGTGAGCACCTGACCCCGGCCGGTGAGCCGGAGCCGGACCGGTGCGGGACGCTCCGGGTCGTGGGGTACGCCGACGACCCGGAAGCGGCCCGCCGGGTCGGTCCGTGTCGAGTACGGCTGACCGACGACCTCGACCCGCATCTCCGCGAGGGGCTGTTCGGCGGGGCCGACGACGCGCCCGTCGAAGGAGAGCATCTCCAGCTGTCGCAGTCGCAGCGGTCGCAGGACCGGTGCGGCCGGCCGGGTCGGATGGGTGACCTGCACCAGCACGTCGATGAGCAAGGCCGGTCGGGGCGGCGCACCGAAGGCCGCCCACAGGGCCGGGTCGCCGGCCTCCAGGACCAGCGTGCGGCCGTCTGTTTCGGTGGCCGCGACGAGCGCCCGGTCCAGCGCGGTGAGCGCCTCCGGGCCACCGGCGGCCAGCAGGTAGCGCACCGTGAACCGGTACGGCTCGGGGCCGCTGCCGCTGCCCCGGGTCTGCCGGGCCGGCCGGACGTCAAGCGGCCACAGGGTCAACCGGCTCGGATCGGCGTCGGGTTCGGGCGGGCCGACCGGGACGGTGTCTCCCACCGCCCCGGCCAGCCACGCCACCAACTCGGTGGTGGCCGCACAGATCGGACCGTCGGTCATCGCGGCGGCGTCCCCTGGATCCGGTACGCGATGGCCTCGTTCCACACGTGCGGGTAGACGCCGATCTCGAAGTACCGGGTGAAGCGGTTGATCGGTGCGCCGGTGTGGTCGTGGTACAGCAGCCAGATCGGCGCGATGGTGAACAGCACGTAGTTGGCCACGACCAGCGGGATGTACAGCGGGCCGAGCAGTCGGGCCTGGAAGATGTGCACGTCCTCGTGTCGCTGGATGCCGGGGCCGGAACCGGCGCAGACCGTGCCGAGCGTGGTGGCGTAGCGGGGGGAGACCCCCTCGACCACGTTCACCCGGCAGCTGTGCCGGGAGGTGGCCCGGTCCAGCGAGTGGCCGAACACCAGGTGCAGGGCCAGGTAGATCGCACCGACGAGGGTGTTCAGCAGGCTCCAGGTGTGATCGACGACGAAGAGGAGGACACCGCGCGGGCTGACCGCGTAGACCTCGGCTGCGGCGACCGCCCAGCCGAAGACCGCGCCGACGAGCAGGCCGATGACCGCCCCGATGAGCAGCCCGATGCTGCCCCCGACGAGTTGGCCGAGCACGGCGCCCGCGGCGACGTGAGCGGCGGCGCTGAAGATTCCGAAGACCATGGCCGGCTCCGCTCAGGCCCACGAGCGGATGAACCGGGGCTCATTGCCCTGGGCCAGCTGGGTCGGCGTCGCCTGCCGGTTGCCCGGGGGCAACTGGTTGACGCCCAGCGCGGCGGAGAAGATGACCAGCCCGTTGAAGAACGCAATGATCCACTTCTCGGCGCCGGCCTCGGTGGCGAAGGCCGCGGTGAGGTACGACAGCGCGAGGGCGATGCCCAGCGCGATCCACTTGCGGGCCTTGTCGGCGCTCGGGCCGATGAGTCCGCCGATGGCGTTTGTGGTGAGCAGCGTCGCGGCACTGGCTCCGGTGAGGCTGCCCAGGGCCGCCCAGGTGAAGAGATCGTTCATCGCCGATCCCCCTTCGGTATTGCGTACTGCGGGGTGGGGTGTGGGTTCGCTGCCGTCCTCGGCGGGCGGCGGCAGGCCGGCTGTCAGCCGGCGTCCGGCGGGCCGGGATTCGTGGCGGCCGGCGTCACCGGGGTGGCTCCGCCGACCTGGGGTGTGGCGTTCTCGGGCGGTGTCCCGCCGGTGCGGGAGCGGCGGAGCAGGAACGCGACAAGCACCGCGACGAGCAGCAGTACCACGGTGCCGGCGACGATCAGCAGCCAGGGAAACCCGCCGCCGGAGTCCGGGTCGGCCGCCGGAGACGGGCGCGGCGGCGCCTCGGCGACGGCGCGCAGCTCGACGGGCTTCGGCTCGTTGCGATTGACCCGCCAGGTGACCGTCCGGTCGTTGACCTGACCACCGGTGCTGGCGTCCAGGACGCGGCCGGGAAAGGTCACCGCGATCTCGAACGACATCAACAACATGAATCGCTCTTGATTCTTGGGGTCCTGCTCGGCCACTTTTCCGCCGTACTTCTTCGGGTCCAGCGGAAGGGTGAACACGTACCGGTCGTCGGTACGGACGATGCTCAGACTTTCGCTGTCGAATTCGGCAAGCGGCACGTTCCGATAGTTGATCAGAGATCCGAAGTGGGTGGCGTCCTCGTATCGGGTCTCCGGCCCGGTGGGTAGCGCCGGGATGTTCTGCCGCAACTCGGCGAAGCCCGCCTCGACCGGCCTGTTGTTCAAGGTCAGGACGTTGCGCTCGGCCGTGAGCAGGAGTTGGCCGCTGACCGTGTCGTCCGGGTTGACGGTCAGCCCGGCATTGAGTTGCATACAGCCGGAAAGGGCTGCCACCAGTACGAGGCACGCCGCGCCGCGGAGTGTGCTGAAGCGCCCGAGCCTCGTATTCATGGGCTCAGTGTGTGCTCTCGCCGTCCGAGTCATCAGTCAGCGATCAGTCACATGCCAGTCGCCGATCTTACCGGCACCCCGTCACATTCGGCCGAGGTCGCGAACCGGGAAAATCGATATTCTGAAAGGTTGACCGCAATTTCTTGATCGGATTGCGTCGGGTCTGGCGTCAGTCCGGCCTCGGCGGATGCCAGTCGGCGTGCTTCGCCATGCCCCGCAGCGCGGTTCGGCTCGGTGTGAGACGCAGCATCGCGTTGCGTACCGCGATGGCCGCCGGGTGTCGCAGTTCCTGTCCGAACCGGGCGGTGCGGGCGGCCGCGCGGGCGATGGCCTGGCTGCGGGGTCGGCGCAGCCGGTCGTACGCGCGCAGCGCCACCGGAACGTCGACCTCCGGACCGGCGAGCGCGCCAAGCGTGACCGCGTCCTCGATCGCCTGGCAGGCGCCCTGCCCCAGATGCGGGGTCATGGCGTGCGCGGCGTCACCGAGCAGGGCCACCCGGCCGCGCACGTAGCGGGGGAGCGGCATGCCCAGGTGGTACAGGTCGTTGCGCAGCACGTCGTCGGGTCGGGTGGCGGCGAGCAGCGCCGGTACCGGGTCGTGCCAGCGGCCGAAGCGTTCGCGTACCTCGGCCAGCTCGTCGACGGCCTGCCGGCCGGGCGGGGCGGTGATCGCGGCGTACCAGTAGACCTGCCCGTCGCCGAGCGGGACGGTGCCGAACTCGCTGCCCGGTCCCCAGCTGACCGCCGCGGGGACCGGCTCGTCGAAGGCGATCGCCGCCCGCCAGGCGGTGGAGCCGGAGTACGCCGGTGGTGGGCTGTCCGGCCAGAGCCGGGTACGCAACGTGCTGCGCAGCCCGTCGGCGCCGACCACCAGGTCGGCGGAGATCTCGGCCGGCTCACCGTCGCGCTGGTAGCGCACGGTGCCGCTGGCGGGGTCGGCGTCCCGCACCGCGCAGCCGGTCCGCAGCGCGTCGGCCGGCAGCGCCTCGCGCAGCGCCCGGTGCAGCGCGCCCCGGTGTACGCCGAGCGCGGTGGTGCCGAGCACGCGCTCCAGTTCGGCCGCGTCCACCCGCGACAGCCAGCGCCCGTTCCAGGTGCGCAGCCCGCCGGTGGCGCCGTCGCGCCCCAGCCGTCGTACCTCGGTGCCGATGCCGAGGGCGTCCAGCCCGCGTACCGCGTTCGCCATCAGCGTGATTCCCGCGCCGACCTCACGCGGCTCGGGGGCCTGCTCCAACACGGTGACCCGCCAGCCCCGTCGGTGCAGGGCGAGGGCGGCGGCCAGCCCGCCGATGCCCGCCCCGGCGACCACCGCATGCCGCTCCGTCACGGCGACCCCCTTCTACGCCTGTAGAAGCCGGAAGGAGACCGGCTGACCCTTCAGGCGCTGCCGCGGACGACCAACGCCGAGGGGAAGACGGTCGTCTCCGGCGCCTCGCGATGCTCCAGCACCATGGTCGCGGCCGCGGTGATGATCTGCCGTACCGGGTGACTGGCCGTGGTCAGCGCCACCGTCGCGGCCAGCGGAATGTCGTCGAATCCGGTCACCGCGACGTCCTCGGGCACCCGGATGCCGTCGGCCCGGAGCCGTCCGATCACCCCGAGCGCCGTCGCGTCGCTGATCCCGACGATCGCGTCGGTGTCCGGCCAGCGTCGCAGCACCTCCCGAGCGGCGGCGTAACCTCGGGCCGCACTGAAGTCGCCGACCACCTCCCGGGCCGGCAGCCCGGCGTCGTGCAGCAGCCTGCGGTACGCCCCCACCGAGCGGTTGGCGCAGGCCAGCCAGCGGGGACCGGTGACCATGGCGATCCGTCGCCGTCCGGCGTCGTACAGGTGGCGGACGATTGCCGCGGTGCCCCCGCCGTTGTCGATGTCCACCGACGGCACCGTGGCCGAACCGATCCCGATCGACACCGCCCGGCCACGCAGCCGGCGCGGCACCAGGTCCAGCAGCGCCGGGGTCGTGTTGAGCAGGACCAGGCCGGCCACGCCCCGGTCCTCGGTCAACTGGGTCAGCCGCTCCGGCGCTCCCAACGGCACCCACTGCACCGCCACACCCAGACCGTGCGGCGTGCAGGCCCGGGCCACCGCGGCGACCGCCTGGTCGACGTAGGGGTCGTCGAGGACAGCCGGGCCGGTGCCCGCCACCGCGATCAGCAGCCGTACGCCGGAACCGTGCACCAGGGCCCGGGCCGCCGGATTCGGCACGTAGCCGAGCAGGTTCACGGCGGTGCGTACCCGCTCGCGGGCGGTAGGTGACGCGAAACCGTTGCCGGCGAGGACCCGGGACGCCGTGGAACGGGACACCCCGGCGGCCCGGGCCACGTCGTCGAGGGTGGCCGGGCGGCGCGCTGCCGTCGTCATGAACTTCTCCCCGTTGTTGCTCCCGCCCGCCTGGGCGCCCATCAGCATCATGCCGTGCCCGACGGCCGCTGGTAAGGACCGGAGGTGGATTGTGGTGGTAGCGCTCCCAGGTGTGTGATCGTCGTACTGCCCGAGGAGAGGACCGGATGGACCCCGTCGTCACCACCCCTGCCACCCCGCCGACCGGCGCCGGCCCGTCCCGGGCCGTCCTGGCCGCCCGGAACGGTGTGGCGGTCGTGTTCGCGCTCAACGGACTGGCCGTCGCCACCTGGTTCGCCCGGGTGCCGGCGGTCCGCGACGGACTCGGACTCAGCCCAGGTCGGCTCGGCCTGCTGCTGCTCGCCCTGTCGCTCGGGGCGATCCTCGCCATGCCTACCGCCGGCCTGGTCACCCAGCGTCTCGGTGCCGCCCGGGCGGTGGCGGCGTCCACCCTGCTCGTCGCGCTCGGGCTGACCATCACCGGAATCTCGGCCGGTGTGGCCGGATGGCTGCCCGGGGTGGCGGTGGGCCTGTTCGCGCTCGGGTACGGCTCGGGCAGTTGCGACGTCGCGATGAACATCGAGGGCGCGGCGGTCGAACGGCGGCTCGGTTGGACGGTGATGCCGCGCTTCCACGCCGCCTGGAGCCTCGGCTCGGTGGCCGGCGCGGGCATCGGCGCGGGGGCCGCCCGCCTGGGCGTCCCGGTCGCCGTGCACCTCGGTGTGCTGGCCGCGGTGGTGTTCGGCGGCACGCTGCTCGGGGTGCGCGCGTTCCTGCCGGCCGAGCCGGCGGCGGCCGGCACCTCGGCCGGGCGTCGCAGTCGACTGCTGGCCGCCTGGCGGGAGCCGCGCACCCTGCTCATCGGCCTGCTGGTGCTGGCGGCGGCGTTCGCCGAGGGCAGCGCCAACGACTGGCTCGCGGTCGCCTTCATCGACGGCTACGGCTTCAGTGAGGCGGCCGGCGCGGCGGTCTTCGGTGTCTTCGTGGTCGGTATGACGCTGGGCCGCACCGTCGGGACGGTGGCGCTGGACCGCTGGGGACGGGGGCCGGTGCTGACCACCACGATCCTGCTCGCCATCGTCGGCGCGGGGCTGGCGGTGCTCGCCGGGTCCGGTCCGGTCGCGGTGGTCGGCGTCGCGCTGTGGGGGATCGGTGCCTCGCTCGGTTTCCCGGTGGGAATGAGCGCCGCCGCCGACGAGGAGGAGCACGCGCACGTACGGGTAAGCGTGGTCGCGGTGATCGGTTACACGGCGTTCCTGGCCGGGCCGCCGTTGCTGGGCCTGCTCGGTGACCAGGTCGGCACGTTGCGAGCGTTGCTGGTCGTACCGCTGCTCCTGCTGCCGACCCTCCTGCTGGTCCCGGCGGCTCGCCCGCCCGTCGCCGGCGGCACGGGGGCGCCGGCGCGGGCGGGCTCGGCGCAACCCGACGCGTAGCAGGCCGGTGGCCGTGCCGCCGTCGGTTGGCTACCGACGGGGGATTCTCACCCGGCTCACAGGGATCTGCCAGGTGACGGTGCTGCACTGGGAGTCACGCCGAGGAGAGGAGCCGGGCATGGGCTGGTTCAGCCGGCGGTCACGAGCCGCGCAGGGCACCCCGACGAAACTCGACCGCGAGGGTACCCCCGAGGACCTCGCCGCGCTTGAGCGCTTCGCCACCAGCCGGCAGGGGGTGGAGTTCTACCTGGAGCCGGAGACAACCGCCACCGACACCACAGTGATGGCCATCGCCCACGACGGCGAGTGGATCCGCCGCCGCACCGGCACGCCGCGCGCCGCTGGCGCTCTGGCCCGCAAACACGCCATCCCGCTCTACGAGGCCGCCAAGGTCGGGTACCCGGATCGGATGCGCGCCTGGAACCGGGCCCATCCGGAGCGTCGCGCCCGCTGAGCCGACCGTGCTGCCGACTCAGCCGGTGATCGCCGTCCGGGCCTCGTCGAGGGTCAACGGCGGGCTGTGACTGGAGACGTACCAGCCGATGTCGTCGTCGAGCAGCCGTCCGACCAGCGCGAGGTCCGGTTCGTCCGCCGGTGTCCGCAGGTGCGCCGGCGGTGGATACCAGCTGTCCCCGAGCAGCATGACCCCCGAGTCGGGTACCACCACGACGGTGGAGTCCGGGGCGTGCCGGCCGCCGACGTGGCGCGCCAGCACGCCGGTGGGCAACTCCACCTCGTCGGTGAAGACCCGGCTGGGCGGTAGCATCCGCAACTCGTCCCAGGAGTCGACGGCCAGCGCGCGAGCCCGGTAGCTCGGCCCGAGCCGCCGGTTGCGGAGCACCTCCTCGCGGAGGTATCGGACGCTCCACGGCCGGGTCGCCTCCGCGCGTAGCAACTCCGCGCCGCTGACATGTCCGATGATCTCCACGTCCGGCCAGGCGCAGGCGCCCCAGACGTGGTCCCAGTGGTGGTGGGTGTAGACCAGCCACCGTGGCGCCGGGAGACCGGCGGCGCGCAACGCGACCTGGATCTCACGGGCGTGCGACGGGCTCTGTCCCGCATCCACAAGTACGCTGCCCCGCTCGTCGGCGATCACCGCGACGCCCGCCTGCACGAACTCCGGGTCAGGATCCCCCGCACACAGCCAGACCCGCCCCGCAAGATGCTCGAACGCCACCACCACCGCACCCTAACCCCACTCCCCGCGGTACCCGGCCCCGGCGATCATGCAGTTGTGGCAGTGGACGAGTGGGGCGAATGCGGAGCAAGCAACGACCACAACTGCATGATTGCGAAAGGCGAGGTCAGTGGAGCGCGACGACGGCGGCGTCGGCGGCGCCGCGCCAGAGGGTGCCGACCTCGGTGAATCCAGCGTCTTTGAGGGCGGTGAGGTGCCAGGAGGCCGGGGGCATCCATTCCGGGCTGTGTCCGGACGGGTAGATGGCGTGGCGTTGCTGCACGAGCGGAGCCAGCGTCGGGTCCTGCTCGGCCTGCTGCCACCACTGCGACCACGACAGCACGGCGCCGGCGGCGTAGCGGGCCGCCCGGTGCTCCTCGCCCCGGGCGAGCAGCCGCTTGGTCAACTCGGGTAGGTCGCCGTCGGGCATGTGGTCGGCGTTGACGAACAGGCCGCCCGGCCGGAGCAGGTCGCGGATCTCCGTGTAGAGGATGCGCAACCGGTCGGCGGGCAACCAGTGCAGCGCGGTGGCGGTGAGCACGGCGTCGTAGCGTCGGTGCGGCAGCGCCGTGGTCCAGTCCGGCCGGCCCAGATCGGCAGTGACGATTGTGGCCCGCTCGCCGAGGGAGGCGGTGGCGAGGGCGAGCAGTGCCGGGTCGAGGTCGACCAGGGTGATCTCGGCGTCGGGGAAACGTCGCAGGGCCCGCAGGGAGATGGTGCCGGTGCCGCCGGCCAGGTCGAGCAGCCGGGGCGGGGTGGCCTCGCGGATGGCGTCGACCGCGTCGAGCATGACGGTGAACCGCTGCTCGCGGTCCGGCATGTACGCCTCCTGCTGGCGGTCCCAACTTTCCTGCCAGGCGGCGACATTGCTGATGTAAGGACTCATGGCGAGCACGCTAGTTACTAGACGGCTCGCCTGTCCAGGCTTGTTGCCAATCTTTTGCAACTACGGGAGGATGGCATGGCGATGATCGGATCGGGCCGGACCGGGATGACCTGGTCCGGCCCGATCGTGTCTCCGCGAGCACCTGCGCCCGCCCGTGGCCAGCCTCCCCGAACGCCCGCCCGCCGGCGGTGCCATGATGTCCCGTGGCGAGGGCGAGCTGCCCGGCCGGAACGGACTGGAAGCAAGGTGGACCCTCAGCGCACCGCCGCGCACAAGATGTTCGACGCCGACGTGGCCTCGAACCGGCTCGGCATCGAGCTGCTCAGCGCCGCCGACGGCAGCGCGGTGGCCCGGATGCGGATCACCGACGGCATGGTCAACGGACACCACATCGCGCACGGCGGTTACGTTTTCCTACTGGCCGACACCGCGTTCGCCCTGGCCTGCAACAGCCATGGTCCGGCCACCGTCGCCGCCGGAGCCGACATCACCTTCATCCGCCCGGCCCACCAGGGGGACGTGCTTGTCGCTCGGGCCAGCGAGCGCACTCGGTACGGCCGCAGCGGCATCTACGACGTCACCGTGAGCCGGGAGGGTGGGGAGGTGGTCGCGGAGTTCCGTGGCCGGAGCCGGACCCTGCGCGCGGCAGCTCCCCCTGACGCTGACGGATCGGATCCGGGGGAGCGGGACCGGGCACCGGCGGCCGGCCAGGGACGCTGACCCCGGATCCGGCACCGCTGCTCCAGCCGACGCGGGTCCACGCTCCGCCCGGGACGGATCCCGTGCGCGCCGCTCCGTGGTGGTCCCGGGCGTCGGGCACGATGTCCCGATGGGACACGTCGTGCTCTTCCACTCCGTGTACGGGCTGCGGCCGGCGGTGCTGGCGGCCGCCGACCGGCTGCGCGCCGCCGGCCATCAGGTGCACGCGCCCGACCTGTACGGCGTGCCCGCCGTCGACTCCGTGGCGGCGGGCTTCGCCCTGCTGGAGCGGATCGGCCAGCAGACAGTTCTGGACCGGGCCCGCGCGGCGCTCGACGGGCTGCCGCCCGACACCGTGCTCGCCGGATTCTCGATGGGTGCCGGGGTGGCCGGCGCGCTGCTGGCCGAACGACCCGACACCGCCGGCCTGCTGCTGCTGCACGGCACCGGAGGATCCCCGGCGGCGGTCCGTCCCGGCCTCCGGGTGCACCTGCACCTGGCTGACCCGGACGCCTACGACCCGCCCGACGAGGTCGACCAGTGGCAGCGGGAGATGGTCGCGGCCGGAGCGGATCTCGTGGTGCACCGCTATCCCGGGGCGGGGCATCTCTTCACCGACCCGACCGTGGTTGACCACGACCCGGTCGCTGCCGGGCTGACCTGGGATCGGGTGCTGGCCTTCCTTCAGCACCGCTGACCGGGCCGTCGACCGGAGGGCGACGCCGCAGGTCCGCGCCACCATCCGGCTCGCGATCGTGGCGGCCGCCGAGGTGACCTGGTCGATCCGCCGGGCGAGCACGGCGCGCACCGCCCGGGGCAGCCGGGCGTCGGCGACCTGCCGCAGGACCGGATCGGCGACGTCGTAACCGCCGGTCGGCCGGTGCACCAGCAGGCCGTTGCGGGTCAGGGTGGCCAGCTCCGCCGCCGCCCGGGTCCGCGGCCAGTCGAGAACCTCGGCCAGCTCCGCCCCGGTGCGGCCCGGCGCGAGCGCGACGGCCGTCAGGACCGCACGCGCATCGGCGTCGAGACGATCCAGCCGGGCCTCCACGACCCGACGGACACCCTCCGGTACGGGCAGGCTCCCGCTGTCGCCCCCGGTGACCGTACGGACGTAGGCCACCGCCCGCCCAGGACTGCCACCGGTCACGGGGATCAACCGGGCCGCCATCCAGGCAGGTCGGCCGGCCCGACGCAGCAGTCGGCGCAACAGCCGGCCGGTGGTGATGGTGTCGAGCGGGGACAGGAGCACCCTGACCACCCCTGGACCGGAAGCGTCCAGCTCCAGCTCCTGAGTGCCCGTCGCCACCAGCACCAGCGGGAGGTCACGCTTGTCGGCCAGTTCCACGAGCACGGCCAGTTGGTGGCGCAGCGCTGGTGCGGCACGGTCGAGATCGTCGACGGCGACCACGACCGGTTGCCGCCGCGCCAGGCTCAACAGCACCTCCCGCCAGTACGCCACCGTCCCGGTCTGCGCGACCGTCACCCCGAGCAGGTCCTCCACTGTGTTCAGGGCGGGCGTCAGCAGTTCGGCCGGCACCAGATCCGTCAGGGCGGCGGCGAGCCGGCGGCGTACCGTCTCGGGGTCGTCGCCGGTGCCCACCTGGGCCAGACCGCGGACCAGGTCCGCGACGGGATCCAGCGGTCCCTCCGGGTAGGGCGGGCAGGTCGTCGAGCACCAACGCACCGGGACGCCGCCCAGCGTGCGGGTGCTCCGCACCAGTTCGCGCAGGAGGCGGCTGCGCCCGCTGCCGGGCGGACCGAGCAGCAACACCCGGCGGTCACCGCGCCCGCGTACCGCCTCGGCGAGGTGCTCCCGGGCGACGGCCAACTCCCGTCGCCGCCCGAACAGCGGGATGTCGTGCCGTGGCGGTCGGGGACGCTCGGTGCCGATGGCGTGCCAGACGTCTACCGGCAGGGCCTTGCCGGCAACGGTCACCGCCGGGACCGGGCGCTGCGCGATCAGCCCGACGACGGCCCGATGCGTGGCCGGGCAGAGCGCCACCCCGCCGGGTGGGGCGTGCTCCTGCAACCGGGCGGCGAGGGTGATGACCGCGCCGCTGGCGACGCCGTGCCCGCCGTCGTGGTCGACGGCCAGGTCGACCACAGCCTCACCGGTGGCGACGCCGACCCGGACCCGCAGGCCCGGTGCCGAGGCCAACGGTCGGCCGTCCAGCGCCCGCTGGATCTCCAGCCCGGCCCGCACCGCCCGGTACGCGTCCCACCCGTCGGCACGGCGCGCGCCGAACAGAGCCATCACGGCGTCGCCGACGTACTTCTCCACCGCGCCGTTCCACCGCCGCAGCACCCGGGCGACGGTGCCGAAGTAGGCCCGTTGCAGGGCGCGGACGTCCTCCGGGTCCAACCGGTCGACCAACCGGGTCGAACCGACGATGTCCACGAAGAGGACCGTGATGGTCCGCCGCTCCTCCGTCACGGGCCAAGGCGCCCGCTCGACGGCTAGCTGACCAGCGACAACAGAACTGGGCATGGAGATCGCACCTGCCTCTCCCCCCGTACGCGCCGACGATGCCCGGAGCCTGTCACCGCTGGTCTGACGGCGGATCGGCAGAACGACGTATGTCGGCCGAACGCAACCTTTGGTCGCAATGTCGACGCGATGCGGAGGACTGACGCGAGGCACCTGTAGAACGGGGACGGAACCTGTGACTAGGCTGCGAGCCATGGCCAGCGACGTGGACACCACACCGCTCGTGGGTCGGGACGACCTGATGGCGACGGTACGATCCGCGCTGCTCGACGACGTCACGCCGGGAAACACGGCGGCGGTGTTCCTGACCGGTGAGAGTGGCGTGGGCAAGACCCGCCTGCTGCACGAAGTCGGCGGCCAGTTGAGCCACGGTGGCGCCCTGGTGCTCACCGGGTCCTGTCTGGACATCGGCGACGCCTCGCCGCTGCATCCGCTGCGCCAGGCGCTGCGCCGCCTCGACGCCGACCTCGCCCCGCCGGCCGCAGCGTCCGTCCGCGCGCTGCTCGGGGTGTTCGCCGAGGACCGGGCCGGCCCGGACGGCGCGGGCGCGTTGTTGGAGCGGGTGTCCCGCGGGCTGAATGTGATCGCCGGTGGCCGCCCGCTGGTGCTGGTGCTCGACGACCTCCAGTGGGTCGACCGGACGACCCGCCAACTCCTGCTCTACCTGCTCGCCGGCCTCGGCGACCTGCAACTGTCGGTGCTGGCGGCGGTGCGGTCGGAGTCGTTGCAGGGGGCGCATCCGCTGCGTCGGGTGCTCACCGAGCTGCGCCGACTGCGGTCGGTACGGGTACTCGATCTGGCCCCGCTCGATCGGGCCGGCACCGAGGAACTGGCCACCGCCGTGATGCGCCGGCCACTGGCGCCGGAGGCGGCCGAGCAACTGTGGCAGCGCAGCGGCGGCAACCCTTTCGTCGTCGAGGAACTCTCCCGGGAACTGCGCGACGGTCGCGACGGGCTCTCCGACACCCTCCGCGAGGTCTTCCTGGCCCGGGTGGACGCGCTGCCCCGACCGGCCCACCGGGCCGTGCACGCCGTCGCCGCCGGAGTGGAACCGGTGGAGCACTGGCTGCTCGCCCGGGTGGTCGGGCTGCCGGAGCACGACCTGCTCGATGCGGTCCGGGCAGCGGTGTCCCACCGGCTGCTGGTCGGCTCGGCCGACGGCTACCGGCTCCGCCACCGGCTCGTCGCCGAGGTGTTGGAGGATGAGCTGCTCCCCGCCGAGCGGGCGCTGCTGCACCGCAGCTACGCCGAGGCACTGACCTCGGCCCCGGCCGAGTTGCACCAGGCCCGGCTGGCCCATCACTGGCGGCTGGCCGGTGAGCCGGAGCGGGCGCTGCCGGCGGCGGTGGCCGCCGCCGAGGAGGCGGAGCGGCTGTACGGCTACGCCGAGGCGCATCGACACTGGTCGGTGGCGGTGCAGTCGGCCGAGGGACTGCCCGGCGTCGACCGGGCCACGCTGCTCGGGCGGGCGGCCGAGGCGGCCCACCACTGTGGTGAGTACGCCCGCGCGCTGGCCCTGCTGGAGGAACTGGCCGGTGCCGACACCGACCTTCCGGCCTGCGAACTGCACATCCGACGGGCCCGTTACCTGGCCGCCGCCGGCCGTTCCGCGTTGGCCGAGGCGGAGTACGAGCAGGCGCTCGCCGTCGCCGACTGCACACCGGGGCAGCGGGCCACCGCCGCCGCCCGACTGGCGGAGCTGCTGCTGCAACTCGGCCGGTACGCCGAGGCGGGCGAGCGGGCGCGGGAGGCGCTCGCCCTGGCCGAGCAGGTGGACGGGGCGACCACCGAGGTGGTGCTGGCCAGCGCCGCGCTGGGCTTCTCCGAGGCGTACCGCCAGGATCCGGACGCGGGCCTGGCGGTGCTGCGGCGGGCACTGGCCACCGCCGAGCGGGCCGGTCGTCCAGAGGACGTCGCGTTGGCCTATCTGCACCTGGCCGAGCTGCTGACCGGGCCGCTGAACATCCTCGAGGAGGGCGTGGTGGTCGCCCGCCGGGGTGCCGAGCGGGTCGCCGAGCTGGGACTGGGCCGGTCCTACGAGACCCGGTTGCTGGCCATCGCCACCAATGGACTGTTCCGGGTGGGACAGTGGGCCGAAGCGGAGAAGGTGGTCGCCTCGGCCCTGCGGCACCGTCCCTCCGGCGCTGACGCCGTCGAGCTGCTGCTGGCCCGCTGCCGGCTGTCGGTCGGCTACGGCGACGTCGAGGCGGCCGACCGGGACCTGGACGCGGTGGCGACCATCCTGGCCGGCGGGGGCGCCCGGCACGTCATCCCGCTGCTCACCCTGCGGGCTGGGCTGGCCATGTGGCAGGGGCGGCACGATGTGGCCCGGCACGCGGTGCAGCGAGGTCTGACCGAGACCCGCTCCGACGACCTGGTCATCCTCGCGGTGCTGGTCTGGCACGGGCTGCGCGCCGAGGCGGAGGCACACGCCAGCCGCACCGTCGCCGTGGACGACAACGCGGTGCGCCGACTTCGTGGCATCGCCGACCGGGTGGCGGCACGCAGTGAGCGGGCGGCCCGGCCGGTGCGCTATGTGATCGACGGTTACCTGGCGTTGTGCGCCGCTGAGGTGAGCCGGCTCGACGGGGCCGATCCGGAGCTGTGGGCGCGGGCGGCGGCCGAGTGGGACCACCGCAACCACCCGTACCCGGCGGCGTACTCGCGCCTACGTCAGGCAGAGGCGTTGCTGGCCGGCCGCCGCAAGGCCGCCACGGCCGGGAAGCTGCTGCGCCAGGCGTACCAGATGGCGCAGGCGCTGGGCGCGGTGCCGTTGACCGACGAGATCCGTACGCTGGCCGGGCGGGCCCGGGTCGCGCTGGAGGAGCGCGGCGCGGTCGAGTCCGGGACGTCCGGCGGGTCGATCGGTGAGGAGCTGGCCGCCCTGACCGCTCGGGAGCATGAGGTGCTGGCCGCGGTGGCCGAAGGGCTGACCAACAAGGAGATCGGCCAGCGGCTGTTCATCAGCGAGCGGACCATCGGCGTCCACGTGTCACACATCTTCGACAAGCTCCAGGTACGTACCCGGGTTCAGGCGAGCGCCATCTTCCTGCGTAGTCGGGCGTAGGTGTCGGATACGTCGTTCTACTGATGTCCGCGCAGCGGACGCCTGAAAGGCTGGGGCCCGGCGTCGCAACGGGCACGACGACGCCGGCGAGCAGCCTGGAGGGGACATGAGCGAGCGCGGTGGGTGTGGTGAGCCGGCGTGGGGGCCGGTGCACCGGGACATCGTCGACCTGCTGGCCGATCATCCGACCGACGTGCCCGCCGTCGTCGACCATCTGACCAAGCTGCAGGACATGCTGGTCCGGCTGCCTCCGCTGCTGGACAGCTGCCCGCTGGCGGACTTCAACAAGCTGTACCTCACCATCACTTCCAGCGTGCTGGACGGGCTGTACGCCGACCGGTTCGTCGACCCGGTCTTCCTGTCCCGGCTGGACGTCGAGTTCGCGGCTCGCTACTTCGACGCGTTACGGATGTGGAGCGACGCCAGCCCGAGCACGCCCCGGGCCTGGGCGTGCCTGTTCGAGCGGATGCGCGGGCCGGACGCCCGACCGTTGCCCTCGGCGGCGGCCGGCGTCAACGCGCACATCAACTTCGATCTGCCGTTCGCACTTGTCACCACCTTCGACCACCTGGAGTCCGAGCCGGTCGACGGCAGCGACCAGCACCGTGACTATCTGGAGATCAACAAGATCTTCGCCGACAAGATCCCCGGCCTGCGCCGGGGCTACCTCGAACAGTGGCAACTGCTCATCGACATGCTCAACGGCGAGATCGACGACTGGTATCAGGGCGAGCTGATCCATTACACGCGCGACGTCGCCTGGCGCAACGCGCAGCGGATCTGGCGGTGCCGGCACGACCCGCACCAGCACGAGCGCGAGCGCAGGCGGCTCGACGACACGGCCGCCGCGCTCGGTCGGTTGCTGCTGTCGCCCCTGGGGGCGTTCCTGCAGTAACCGGGACGGGGGGTCCCCGCGCTCCGTCCACCCGAGGGGCGCGGGGGCATCCGACCCGAGACCGGGCGGCAACGCCCGGAGGCGGCCACCGGGGGGAGCACGGGGGAGCCGGGGGCACGGGGGCACGGGGGGACCACGGGGGGACCACGGGGGAAACAGGGGCCGGCCGGCCCGGGGGGTGTCGGCCGGCCCCTTCCGGGTACGCCGCGACCATGACCGCTGTGTCCCGGCACCGTCCGGCCGCCCGGCCGCGACCGCGCCCTGCCGCCCCACCCCGCCCAGCGCGGCCGGGAGACCGCGCCGCCCGCGGAGCCCGGGGATGACCGTTCAGGTCTTCCAGTTCCGCTTCGACCCGCGGTTCCGCCGGCTGCTGGCGCTGATCGGCGTCCGGCCCGGCACCGCCTGGGTGCGGGTCGACTCCGCCCAACTGCTGGTCCGGTTCGGCCCCTGGCAGCTACGTACCGGTCGGGAGAACATCGCGGGTGTGGAGAGCGGCGGCCCGTACCGCTGGTGGCGGGTGATCGGTCCGCACCTGTCCGGCGCCGACACCGGCGTCACCTTCGGCACCACCACCGCCGCCGGGCTCTGTGTCCGGTTCGTGCGACCGGTGCCCGCCCTGCTGCCCGGCCGGTGGCCCCGACATCCCGGGATGACCGTCACCGTGACCGACCCCGCAGACCTGGCTCGGGCGCTCACCGCACCGGACGGCGGCTGACCGGTAGCGGACGAACCACCACCTACGGTCTGTTCGACAACGGTGAGGCGGGGACATGGGGGACCGGACGAGAGCGCGACGGGGCCGGGAACGCCGCCGCCCGGCGACCGGCGCACCAGAACCGGAGTTGCGTGCCGCGCGGGACCCGACGCGCAAGGGGGAGCGGGCGGGGCGGAGGGTCACCGTGCCCGAGCGGGTGGCCGTCCCGACCGGCCCGGTGACACCGGAGAGTCGGCTGCGTCGGTGGTTGTTCGTCCACCGGGTGCAGCCGGTCGGACCGGAGACCGCCGAGGGACAGACCCGGTCGCACGCCTGGTGGCGGGTGATGTGCCTGACCGGCGTGGACTACTTTTCCACCCTGTCCTACCTGCCCGGCATCGCCGCCCTGGCCGCCGGTGCGTTGTCACCGGTGGCGACCCTGCTGATCGTGGCACTGACCCTGTTCGGGATGCTGCCGATGTACCGCCGGGTGGCCGGGGACAGCCCGCACGGCCAGGGGTCGGTGGCGATGCTGGAACGACTGCTGCCGTTCTGGCGCGGCAAGATATTCGTACTGGTGCTGCTCGGTTTCGTCGCCACCTCGTGGATCGTCACGATCACGCTCTCCTCGGCCGACGCCACCGTGCACGTGCTGCAGAACCCGTACCTGCCGGAGTGGTTCGGCGGCACCGGCGTCGCCGTCGGGGTGACCGTGGGTCTGCTGCTGATCCTCGGCGGGGTGTTCCTGCTCGGTTTTCGGGAAGCCGTGGCGGTGGCCGTCCCGCTGGTGGCCGCCTTCCTCGGGCTGAACGCGGTGATCGTGGGGGTGTCGCTCGTCGAGCTGGCCGATGATCCCCGTCCGCTGACGGACTGGACGGCGGCGCTCACCACGGGCGGCGGTCCGGGCCAGGTGGCGCTGACCGCGGCGCTGGCGTTCCCGTTGCTGGTGCTGGGCCTGTCCGGGTTCGAGACCGGGGTCAGCATGATGCCGCTGGTGGCGGGAAAGGGGCCCGACGCACCGGCCCGCCTGGCCGCCCGGATCCGCAACACCCGGCGGCTGCTCACCGCCGCCGCGTTGATCATGTCTGTCTACCTGCTCTCGACCACCTTCGTCACCGCGGTGCTCATCCCGCCCGAGGCGTTCGCGCCGGGCGGGGCCGCCAACGGGCGGGCGCTTGCCTATCTCGCCCACGAGCAGGTGGGTGAGGCGTTCGGAACGGCCTACGACGTGAGCAGCGTGCTGATCCTCTGGTTCGCCGGTGCCTCGGCGATGGCCGGGCTGATCAACATCGTGCCGCGCTACCTGCCCTCCTACGGCATGGCCCCGGAGTGGGCGCGCGCGGTGCGCCCGGTGGTGATCGTCTACACGCTGGTCTGCATCGTGCTGACCATCGTGTTCCGCGCCGACGTCGACGCGCAGGCAGGGGCGTACGCCACCGGGATCCTGGCGATGATGGTGTCGGCGGCCGTCGCGGTGGCCATCGCCGCCGCCGGCCGCCGGCAACGCGGCGTCGCCGCCGGCTTCACGGTGCTCACCCTGGTGCTGCTGTACGCGCTGGTCGAGAACGTGATCGAGAAGCCGGACGGAATCGCCATCTCCGGACTGTTCATCCTCGGCATCATCGCCGTGTCGCTGGTGTCCCGGGTGACCCGCACCACCGAACTGCGGGCGGAGCGGGTCGAGTTCGACGAGACGGCGCGGCGGTTCATCGCCGACTCGGTGGCCCATGACGGGCGGCTGCACGTGATCGCCCACAAGCGGCGCAGCGGGGCGATCAAGGAGTACACCATCAAGGAGCGCGCGCAGCGTGGCCTGAACCCGGTGCCGGGGGCGACCGACGTGCTCTTCCTGGAGATCGACGTGGTGGATCCGTCCGGGTTCCGTCACGTGCTGCGGGTGTGCGGCGTCGAGGTGGGGGGCTACCGGGTGCTGCGGGCCAGCAGCCCGGCGGCACCGAACGCCATCGCGGCGATCCTGCTGGCGCTGCGGGACGCCACCGGCGTACGCCCGCACGCACACTTCGAGTGGTCGGAGGGAAACCCGATCGCTCACCTGCTGCGCTACCTCATTCTCGGGCGGGGGGACACCCCGCCCGTGGTACGGGAGATTCTGCGTAAGTCCGAGCCGGATCCCGCCCGCCGCCCCGGCATTCACGTCGGAGGTTGAGCGGCGCGGTCGATGCCGGCTCCGGGTAGATGTGAAGCCGAATGGCTTACTCGTTCACTTATGCCTGATTTGTGTCATGTGTCGCCGTACGGTGGCCTCTGGTGGCTGAGGCGAAGTCAGCCACCCCGCGCCCGATTCGGTGCGGCCGTGTTTCCGCATGCACGAGAGGCAGGAGCGCTGATGTCCACGTACCAAGGGAGCCGCGGGTCCACCCGACCCGGTCGGCGGTCCCGGTGGTTGCTGGCCGGTGGCCTGGTGGCGGGCAGCCTGGTGGTCGGGGCGGCGGGCCTGACCGCCGTCACCGCCTCGGCCGCCGACCGTGACCCGGCGGCACCGAACCCGGGCCAGCCCGCCGCGATGTTTCAGGATGACGTACCCGGAGTCGACGAGACACCGCACCGCCGGGGGCAGGACCGGCAACGGCCGGAGTGGCGGCACGACTCCGGCGCGACCCCGGACGGCCAGGGGAGCGCGACCGGCCGGTCGCGCGGTCACCACGGGCGCGCACCTGACGACACGGTGGTGCCGGTGCCCTGCGACTCCGCCCGGCTCATCGCGGCGCTGGTCCGGGCGAACGCCGAGGGCGGCGCCACGCTGCGGCTGGCGGAGAAGTGCACCTACACGTTGACCCACGCGTTCCAGCAGCCCGACGAGTACGACGGCGGCATCCGCGACGCGCGGGAGGCCGCCGATGCCGCTGAGAACCCCGGCGACGCCGAGGCGCCACCGCGCAACCCCGCCGACGACAAGGCCGGCCTGCCGGTGATCTACCACGGGATCACCATCGAAGGCTCCGGCGCGACCATCGCCCGGGGGGTCAACACCCCCGACTTCCGCTTCTTCACCGTCCGCGACGGTGGCGAACTGACCCTCCGGGACGTCACCCTGCGCAACGGCCGCTCGGCGGCGGAAGGCGGCAGCATCCACATCGTGCACGGCGCCACGGCGGTCGTCGAAGGGGTCACCGTCGTCGGCAGCACCTCGCTGTCGGCGGAGGGCGGTGGCGGCGCCATCTTCAACGACGGCAACCTCTGGATCAGCGACAGCAAACTGATCGGCAACCGGGCCGCCGGCACCCAGGGCAAGGGTGGGGGCCTGCTCAACGGCGGCGTCATGACCATGCACGGCACCGAGTTCCGGCACAACAGCGCGGTCAGCTACGGCGGTGGCCTGGCCAACTTCCGGGCCGCGGGCGACGTGTACTCCTCCACCTTCGTGCAGAACAACGCCGGTCAGGGTGGCGGTGTGGCCAGCTTCTCCGCCCGTACCAAGGTCTTCGACACGCTGGTGGCGCAGAACAGCGCCGAGATCGGTGGCGGCCTGGCCAACTCCGACGCGGTGCTGGTGCTGCGGCAGCTGACGGTCCGCGACAACGTCGCCACCGTCAAGGGCGGCGGCATCTCCACCTTCCAGGGCCTGCTGCCCGTGGACGACAGCGTGATCAGCGACAACACCACGCGTGGCAACGGCGGCGGCATCCACGCCGAGAGGTCGAACCTGCTCGTGCGGGGCAGCGACGTCAAGGGCAACGCCGCGGTCGGCAAGCGGTCGCAGGGGGCGGGGCTGTTCGTGACGGCCGGCTCGACCTCGCTCTACCGCAGCCACGTGATCGGCAACCAGTCCACCGTCAAGGCGGGCGGGATCCAGGCCGAACGGGCCCAGGTCAAGATCGATGACGACAGCGTCGTCATCGAGAACAACCCGACCAACTGTGCGGGTAGCAAGGTGCCGGTGGCGCACTGCTTCCGCTGAGCCGGCACGGTCGGCAGCCGCATCCCGCCGACGAACAAGGCCCGTGTCCGAAGCCGGCACGGGCCCTGTTCGTGTTCCCCGGGCTCACTGAGAGGGCTGGGGCAGTTCGCAGTCGACCTTCGGGTTGGCGCCGACGTAGTTCAACGGCCCGGCGGCGATGGTCACCAGGATGGTGCCGACCTCGGCGCAGTTGGCTTCCTCGTCACTGTAGTAGCCGCGCTGACCGGCGGCGATGGCGCCGATGACGAGCCAGATCACCACGAGGACTCCGAATATCGACGTGCCACGCATGGCTTCCTCCACAGGTTCGGGGGTGGGTTGCAAGGTGTGGGCCTTGTACCCAGACGCGCCGAGCGGCTAACGGAGGCCGCCGTGAGCTACGGCGGCATGGGTGCCTCAGGCGGGCGGGTGCGAGTGTGTCGGAGGTCGGCCAGCGCCACTCCGGTGAGCACCAACAGCGCGGCCAGCCCAGCGGTCAGAGATGGAAGAAACAGTGTCGCGGGTGCCACCGCCGTCAGCGCCACCACGCCGCCGGGCCGGGACCACGACACCCGGTTGAACACCTCACGTTCGAAGAGGGCCCGGCCGACCAGGAACAGCGCCGGGCCGCCGAGCATGATCGCCGCCCACTCCGGCGGGGTACGCGCGGGCAGGGTGGGTGTGTGCAGCACCACCTCGAAGCCGGCCGCCGTGATGACCACCCCGGCGACCATCACCAGGTGGGTGTAGGGGGAGGTGCCCAGGAAACGGATCGGCTTCTTCGCGACCTTGATGGCGACGGGCAGCAGTTCCCCGGCCTTGTGCACGTAGATCCGCCAGAGCACCAGCGTGGTGGCGAAGGCCAGCAGCAGCGCCACGGCGTCCTCAAGCTCCGAGTGATTGGTGGTGTACGCCATGCCGATGACGAGGATCGCGTCGCCCAGCGCGATGGTGTAGAACTGCTGATACCGCTCGGCGAGATGTTCGGCGGTCAACCTGAACAGGGAAGCGGGGACGCTGCCCAGCCCGGGCACCGGGTAGGACAGCCGCAGCCCGAGGTAGTCGAGGCCGAGGGCGAGCAGCCACAGCGCCATTCGGGCGTTTTCGGAGACGAACGCGCCGCCGATCCAGGGCACCGCCGACAGCGTGAACCAGCAGAAGACCCGGGCCGCCCGTCGTTGGATCTGCCGGTCGTTGCGCACCGCCGGGATGATGAACAACCCGCGCCCGAGGTGGATGGCGACGTACGCACCGGCGAAGGTGAGCCCCCGATCGCCGAACGCCTTGGGGATCGCACTGGCCATCAGCAGCACCCCGAACATCACCGCGAGCACCAGGGCCTTGATCTCGGTGCGTTCCGGGTCGTACAGGTCGGTGACCAGGCTGGTGATCGTCCAGGTCCACCACACCGCGGCCAGCAGGATCAGCGCCTGGCCGGCCTGGTGCCAGTTGATCTCCTCGGCCAGCCCGCGTGAGATGAGCGCCAACGCGACGACGTAGACCAGGTCGAAGAACAGTTCCAGGAGGGTGACCCGGCGGGTCGTGGTGGCACTGCGGGTCAGAGGTCGCCGTGGGTTCTCGGGCTGTTGCTGGGCGAACGGCACGGATGACTCCCGGCAGCCGGCGACAGTGCGGCTTGCCGGCTCGGCCGGCGTACCGACCGTACGGCGTTTCCGGCCGGAGCGTGTCCTGGTTGAGGCCGGTCACCGGAACGGCGTACACCGGAGCCGCCGGTCACGGAGCCCGTGGGGGCGTCTCCGCGACCGGCGGCCCGGGTCGTCAGGACTCGCTGTCGGCCTGGGCGGCCAGCACCTTCGCCTGCTGAGGCCAGGTGGCCAGGCTGGCGGTGGCGCGGAGCCCGGCGCTCTTGACGGTCTCCCGCAGCGCTGCCTCGTCCAGTTCGGCCAACTGCCGGTAGGTCCGGATACCCGCGCCGTGCAGTGCCGCCGCCATCTTCGGGCCGACCCCCTGGATGCGCCGGAAGTCGTCGACCTGGGCGGCTACCGGTTCCGCGGAGACCGGCTCGGCTGCCGCAGCCGGCTCGGTCACCACCGGATGGGCGGCGACCGCCGGCTCGGTCGCGATCGGGTCGACGGCGACGGCCGGCTCGGTGGCGACCGGGTCGGCTGCGCTGGCTGCCGTTGCGGGTTCGGTGGTGTCCTTGGGCCGGACCGGCGGGGTGGCGACCGTCGATCGCGGTTCCGCGCTCGTGTCCGCCGTGGTGTCCGCCGTCGGTCCCGCATGGATCGACGACGGGTCGACGTCGCCAGCGAGCGGTTCGCCGACCCGCGTCGCCCCGGTGGGCGTACCGGTCAGCGGCTCCTCGGTGGTGCTGCCGGCCGATTCCGCGGCGGCGGTCGGGGCCGGCTCGGCCTCGGTCGGCTCGGCCTGCGTCGCAGTAGTGGTTCCGGTGCTCGCCGGAGCGCCGGAAGCCGGCTCGGTCGTTGGTTCGGTCGCGGTGGTGGACTGCGCGGTTCCGGCGGCGACCGGGGTCGATTCGCTCGCCTCGGTGGTCGCGTCGCTCGCCGTGCCGGCCGTCGGCGCGGGCGGTTCCGACCGCCGACCACGCAGCAGTACCCAGCCCACCGCCAGCCCCGCCAGCAGCGCCACGAGCAGTATCAGCCAGCTCCCGAAGGACTCGCCCACGGTAACCCTCCCTGAGGTTCACGTCCGGATCGTCGCGAGAAAAACTCGCCGCAGCTTCGCATACGCGCGGCCGGGACGACAGGCAGGCCAGGTAACAGTCCGTACCGGACGGGCGGAGGCTACGGCAGGTGTCCGCTACGGGACGGACGGTGTGGCGCCGCCGTGCGGATGTGGACACATCGCGACCCCGACACCAACTCGGGTGCCGGGGTCGCGATGCGGATCAGTCCTGCTCACCTCGGTAGGTGTAGAAGTCGTCGATGAACTTGCGCCGCAACCGGGGAACCCGGCTGGTGACCCGGAAGTAACCCCGGGCACCGAGCAGCGCGAGCCGCCCGAACACCGGCTGGTACATGCGATCGTCACCGTTGGTGCCGCTGCGCCCCAGCGAGTCGGCGACCCGGGCGAAGCCGTACGGCACCATCGCCGCTTCGTAGTCGGCCACCGCCTGCACCAGGTTCTTCTCACCGGCGGCGGCGAGGATCAGCTGCCGCCGCAGCAGGTTCGCGTCGCGCAGTGCGGTGTTGGCCCCCACGCCGCGCCCCGGCGTCATGGTGTGGATCGCGTCACCGAGCAGGGTGACGGTGCTGCTCTTCCAGGGCGGCACCGGCTCCGAGGTGGACACCCGGATCGGCAGGGCGCTCTCCGGGTCCGCCAGGCTGAGCAGTTCCCGCAGGTGAGGGTGCCAGTTGGCGGTCAGCTCCAGGGCCACCTCGATCAGCTCCGTGCCCCGGCGACTCATCACGTCGGACGGGAACCGGCGGGCCGTGCTCCATACCACCAGGTTGATGTTGTCGCGGGTGGGATCGTGCCGCAGCCCCGGCCAGTCGGTGAGCAGTTTCGCGTCCGCCGAGCTGGTCTCCGGTTTCAGCCGGCCGTCGCGGTCCCACTTGAACTCCATCACGTGCAGTACGCCCATCACCCCGCCGGTGCCGAAGATCAGCGAGATGCCCCGCTGCACGCTCTCCGGCAGCAGGGACCGGGTGTGCGCCGTGAGTGGCACCCGGGTGGCGATGTTGACCGTGCCGGCGTCCCGGATGACGGCGTGCGGCAGGTACTGGCGGCGGACCGCGGAGTGCGTGCCGTCCGCCGCCACGAGGAGGTCACCGGTGGCGGTGCCCCCGTCAGCGAAGTGGGCGGTGACCGTGCCGTCGTCGTGCTGCTCGTACCGGGTGAAGGTGCGGTCGAAGTGCACCACGTCCTCCAGTCCGGTCAGCAGCACCTGGCGCAACGTCATCCGGGCCACGGACCGCTCCGTGTCGACCGGGTGGGTGTCCGGTCGCAGCGGAAAGGACGCGGTGTGGCGCATCTTCTCGCTGAGCACGTTGAAGTAGCGGGGCGAGCGGGCGCAGGTGGCCAGGTAGATCTCGAACAGCTCGGGCGGTAGGCAGTCACGCAGGGCCCGACTGCCGGTGGGGCCGATGCCCACCCGGTAGCCGAGCAGTCCTTCGCCCCTGGCCCGGTGTCGTTCGTAGACCGCGACGCCGATTCCGGCCCGGCGCAGCCCGTGGGCCAGGCAGAGGCCGCCGGTGCCGGCGCCGATGACCAGGACGTGCGGTGCTCGGGTCGTCATGTTTCTCGCCCGGTCAGCTGGCCACACGCGGTGTCGGAACGTCCGCCGCATCCCAGCGGTAGAAGCAGTTGGCGATCGCGTCGCGCGGCGAGCGCCAGGTGGGCAGGTACGGCGAGGTGTGCGCGGACAGCCGCTCGTTGACCTGCTGGAACAGCGGATGGTTGCGGGCCGCCGCGAGGGCGTCCGCGCCGACGTCGTCGGTCTCCATGAGGTGTACGCACAGATCGTGCAGGCAGTACAGGGACCGGTGGCGGACCCCGGTCAGGCTGGGCAGTTCGGTCTCGTCGGACTCGGCGAAGATCTGCGCCACGCGACCCTCCGCGCCCGGGATGATTCTGTTGACGATCACTAGACGGCTCATCGGACCCCTCTCACCGGTGGTTCGGCCCGGCCGGACACCGGGTGCCGGGCCGCTGTGGCTCCACCCTGTCGCCCGCACAGTCACCTGTCCGTCAATGTCCGGGATCGGTGCGGTGACGCATCGTCAACGGGCCTGGAGCGGCGTTGCGGGTGACCACGTGCCGGCGGGGTCCGCTGGCCGGCCGGCTGGCGCGCCGGATGGGGTCGAGCGTCTCCGCGAGCAGCGCGCTCATCGCCGGCGACGGCTCCAGGCGCAGTTCCCGCAGCAGCAGATCCCGGTAGACGTAATAGGCGTGCACCGCCTCGAAGGCGTTTCCCTCGGCGAGGTGGATGCGTACGACCAGCCGGTGTGGCGTCTCGCGCAACGGCTCGGCGGCCATCGCCTCCAGCGCCGCCTCCAACGCCTCGCCGTGCCGCCCGGCGGCCAGGTGCTGGCCGGCGACCTGTTCCAGCATGTGCAGTCGGAGCTGGCGCAACCGTTCCCGGTCGGCCAGCACCCAGTCCTCGTACCAACCGGGCAGCAGGTCGTGCCGGCCGGCGGCGAGGGCCTTCGGGGCGTCGCCCGGCGCATGGCCGTCACGGACCCGACCGGCGGTGTCGATGAGCAGGTCGACGTCGACCCGGACCAGCGGGTCGAGGCGGACGGTGTCGGCGGCGGTGCTCAGCGGGCAGTACGGATCCTGACGCAGTCGCCACAGCGCGGTCCGCAGTGACGACAGCGCCCGTTCCTCGGTGGCCTCCGGCCAGAGCAGACCGGCGAGGTGGGTACGGGTGGCCCCGGGGCGCAGCCCGATCAGCGCGATGATCCGTTGCAGGCCGCGCGGCACCACCACCGGGGTGTCGCCGTGGGTCAGGCGGAAGCCGCCGAGCAGATGCAGCCGGATGTCGGCGTCGTGGGGCTGGCCGGTGGTGGGCGTGGGCGGAACGGCGGCCACGGCGGCACCCCCTGCGAAACGCGTCGGTTGCGGGTTCAGGCCGGGCCCGGCGTGGCCGCCGGGACGCCACTGTCGACTCGTCGGGCCGTCGCACGTGGGGTGCGGTGCCGGGTCCGACCGTCGTGAAGATTATCAATCGCAATTACTCTGAGTCAACGATGTTGTCGGCAATGTAACTCGTCAGCGTCTGTGAAACCGCCTCTGAACTGGTCAATCGCGCTGATCATGGCAACCGTGGCCGCTCAGCTGAACCACAGCTTGCGTCAACACAGCGTCACCAGCTCCGTTCTTTCCGGGGGTGTCTGTGACGCCCGGGTGACGCGGTGCCGCGCATCGTGGCGGCAGCCGTCCGGGCGCACCCGGTGGCGTCCGACCGGCCCCATGGGGGGAGGACCAGCATGGACCGAACGCTGATCGTCGCGAAGGTGGTCCCGACCGCCGAATCGGCGGTCGCCGAGATCTTCGCCGAGTCCGACACGACCGAACTGCCCCGCCTGGTGGGGGTCCGGCATCGCTCGCTGTACCGCCTGCACGACCTGTACGTGCATCTCATCGAGACCGAGTCGGCCGGCGACGGCGCCGTCGAGGCCGTTCGGGAGCACCCGGAGTTCGTCCGGGTCAGCAGCCGGCTGAGTTCCTACATCTCGCCGTACCGGCCGGACTGGCGCGCGCCCCGGGACGCCATGGCCCGCTGCTTCTACCGTTTCGACGGGCACCGGCCGTGACCGCCACCGCGCCCTCCGGCGAGTCCCTGTGGTCCCGGTGCGGCGGCTGTGCCGCCCTGCTCTACCGCAAGCGACTGCGCCGCAATCTTGACGTCTGCCCGGAGTGCGGCCTGCACACCCGACTCGCCGCACCCGAGCGGGTGAGCCAGCTGGTCGACCCCGGATCGTTCCGGCCGCTGCCAGACCGCGCGGTCGAGGTGGACCCGATCGGCTTCGTCGACGTCCTGCCGTATCCGCACCGGCTCGCCGCCGCCCGCGCCGACACCGGCCTGGCGGAGGCGGTGCTCTGCGGCACCGCCACGATCGGCGGGTCGCGCTGTGCGCTCGCGGTGATGGACTTCCGGTTTCTCGGCGGCAGTCTCGGCTGTGCCGTCGGCGAGCTGATCACCCGTACCGCCGAGCAGGCGTTGGAGCTCGACATCGCACTGGTCCTGGTCACCGCCTCCGGCGGCGCCCGGATGCAGGAGGGCGCGCTGTCGCTGATGCAGATGGCCACGGTCAGCCAGGCGATGGCCGCGCTGCGCGAGGTCGGGCTGCTCACCGTCAGCGTGCTGACCGACCCCACCTACGGCGGGGTGGCGGCCTCCTTCGCCACAAGCGCCGACCTGGTACTCGCCGAGAGTGGAACCCGGATGGGCTTCGCCGGTCCTCGGGTGATCCGCCAGGTGACCGGACGCACCCTCCCGGAGGGGTTCCAGACCGCCGAGTTCCTGCTGCGGCACGGCCAGATCGACATGGTGGTACCCCGGCACGCGCTGCGCGTCCGACTGGCGACCCTGCTCGCCGCCACCTGCCGGCGGGCCACGAACCGCCCCGGCGCCACCGCCCCGCCGCCCGAGGCGGCCCGCCCGACGCCCGCGTCCCGGGCGCCGGCCCGCGACGCCTGGGAGACGGTACGCCTGGCTCGGCACCCCGGCCGCCCCACCACCCTGGACTACCTGGAGACCACCTTCGACGGCTTCACCGAGCTGCACGGCGACCGGCTCGGCGGCGACTGCCCGGCGGTGGTCGGTGGGGTGGCGCGGCTCGACGGCCGGCACCTGATGGTGATCGGCCACCAGAAGGGACACACCACTGCCGAACTGGCCGCCCGCAACTTCGGCATGGCCACCCCGGCGGGCCACCGCAAGGCGTTGCGGCTGATGCGACTGGCGGCCCGACTCGGGCTGCCCGTGGTGACCCTGGTCGACACCCCGGGCGCCGACCCGGGCGTCGAGGCGGAGGAACACGGCCAGGCGGCGGCCATCGCGGAGAACATCCTGACCCTGAGCGTGCTGCCCACACCGGTGGTGACAGTGGTGACCGGGGAGGGTGGCAGCGGTGGTGCCCTCGCCCTGGCGGTGGCCGACCGGGTGTTGATGCTCCAGCACGCGGTCTACTCGGTGATCAGTCCGGAAGGCTGCGCCGCGATCCTCTGGCCGGGTCGTACCGCCGCCCCGCAGGCGGCCCGGGCGCTGCGGTTGACCGCGCCGGATCTGTGCCGGCTCGGGGTCGTCGACGAGGTCGTACCCGAGCCGGACGGCTCGGCCGCCAACGACCCCGAGGCGACGGCCCGAGCCGTCCGGCAGGCGCTGCTGGCGAACCTGCTGCCGCTGCTGGAGGTGCCGACGGTGACCCTCGTGCAACGACGCCGACGGCGCTTCCGCCGCTTCGGCGCCGCCCGTGCCGGTGCCCGCGCGGGTGCCCGATGAGCGCCGTGCCCACGGCAGCCGGTGTTCCGGCCGCCGACGCCGCGGTCTCCCCACCCCAGTCCGCCGCGCCACCGCCCGGCGCGGACGCGGCGGGGGCCGGGCGGACCGGCACACCCTGCGCCCGCACCGCACCGCCGACCCCGACCGGCGACCGGACCGGGCACCCGACCGGCGGCGTCGCCGACCCGGAACCCGCCTGGCCCCCGACGGCCGACGCCGCCCTGGCCGAGCTACGCCGACACGCCCAGCAGTTCGTCGCCGAACTGGCCGAGCCGGTACGCCGGCTGCGGCTGCGCCTCGGCGACGCCGAACTGGAGGTGGAGTGGGACCGGCCGGTCGGTCCGGACCAGGCCGCACCGTCCGGTCGCACGGATTCCGCCGCCGCCCCACGGTCGCTGGGCGGTCCGTCCGTGGTCCCGCCGGCGGCGAGCCCCGCCACCCGCACCAGCGTCCGCTCGCCGATGGTCGGCACCTTCTACCGGTCGCCGCAGCCGGGTGCGGCACCCTTCGTGGCCGTCGGCGACCAGGTCCGACCCGGGCAGGTCGTCGGCATCGTCGAGGCGATGAAGCTGATGAACGAGATCGTCGCGGACCGGCCCGGCCGGGTCGTCGAGATCCTCGCCGCCGACGGACAGCCGGTGGAGTACGACCAGCCACTTGTCGCCCTGGACCCGGCCTGAGGGGTGGTGCGCTGATGTTCTCCAAGGTGCTGATCGCCAACCGGGGCGAGATCGCGTTGCGCATCCTGCGCGCGTGCCGGGAACTGGGCATCCGTACCGCGGTGGTCTACTCCACGGCGGACGCCGACTCGGCGGCCGTGCGGTTGGCCGACGAGGCCGTCCGGATCGGCCCCTCGGTCAGCCGGCGCAGCTACCTCAACGCGGCGGCGGTGGTGGAGGCCGCCCGTAAGGTCGGCGCCCAGGCGGTGCACCCGGGCTACGGCTTCCTCTCGGAGGACGCCGACTTCGCGGAGATCTGCGCGGACAACGGGCTGACCTTCGTCGGCCCGCCGCCACATGTGATGTCCGTGCTGGCCGACAAGTCCTCCGCCCGGGCGCTGATGAGCCGGGCCGGGCTACCGCTGGCACCGGGTGCGGTGCAGCCGGTACCGACGGCCGCCGAGGCCGCGGCCCTCGCCGCCGAGGTGGGCTATCCGGTCATCATCAAGGCCGCCGCCGGGGGAGGGGGCCGCGGGATGGCCGTGGTCCGTGCCCCGGCGGACCTGCCCCGGGCGTACGCCCGCACCCGGGCCGCCGCCCAGGCCGCCTTCGGCGACGACCGGGTGTACGTCGAGCGCTACCTGACCGACGCTCGGCATGTCGAGGTCCAGCTGCTCTGCGACTCGCACGGCAACGGCGTGCACCTGGGTACCCGGGACTGCTCGGTGCAGCGTCGCCATCAGAAGCTGGTCGAGGAGGCGCCCGCCCCGGCGTTGTCCCCGGCGACGCTGGAGGCCATCGCCAGCACCGCCCTGCGCGGTGCCCTCGACGTCGGGTTCACCGGCGCCGGAACTGTGGAGTTCCTGGTCGACGCCGAGGAACGGTTCCACTTTCTGGAGATCAACTGTCGGATCCAGGTGGAACACCCGGTCACCGAGATGATCACCGGGATCGACCTGGTGCACGAGCAGCTCCACGTCGCCGCCGGCACCCCGCTGCGCTGGCGTCAGGACGACATCAGGTTCACCGGAGTCAGCGTCGAGTGCCGGGTCAACGTGGAGGATCCCGACCGGGACTTCGCCCCGACGCCCGGCCGCCTGGACCGGTTCGTGCCGCCCGGCGGCCCGTTCACCCGGGTCGACACCCACGGCCATGCCGGCTACCTGGTGGGTCCGCACTACGACTCGCTGCTGGCGAAGGTCGCGGTCTGGGCCCCGGACCGCGACCTGGCGTTGAGCCGGCTGGACCGCGCGCTCGGCGAGTTCGACATCTCCGGACCGGGGATGCGGACCACCATCCCGTTCGTCCGGCGGGTGCTCGATGACGCCGAGTTCCGCAAGGGGCGTCACTCCACCGGGCTGGTGGACCGCCTGATCGCCGCACCGAAACCCGCACACCCGAGGAGGAAACGATGACCGTCACCGACGGCGCTTCGCTGACCGCGGAGATAACCGACATCCTGGTGACCAACTGCGGCCTCGACCCGGATGCCGCCGCCCGCGCGCCGGCCGCCTCCCTGGAGGAGCTGGGCATGGACTCGCTCGCCCTGCTCGAACTCTCGGCCGTGGTCGCCGACCGGTGGCAGGTGAGCATCCCGGAGCAGGCCGCCCAGTTGACCATTCCGGCCGTGGCCGACCTGGTCGCCCGGCGGGCCGACCCGCCCGGGCACACCGAGAACAGCGTGGTCATCGCCGCCCCGCTGGAGCTGGTCTGGTCGGTGACGAACGACGTGGCGGGCTGGCCGGACCTGTTCACCGAGTACGCGCGGGCGGAGATCCTCGACCGGAACGGCGACACCGTCCGGTTCCGGCTCACCATGCATCCCGACGAGAACGGGGTGGCCTGGAGCTGGGTCAGCGAACGCACCGCGGACCCGGCCACCCGACAGGTGCACGCCCGCCGGGTGGAGACCGGCCCGTTCGAGTACATGCGGATCCGCTGGACCTACACCGAGGAACCCGACGGGGTCCGGATGACCTGGATGCAGGACTTCGCCATGAAACCGACCGCACCTGTGGACAACGCCGGGATGACCGAACGGATCAACACCAACAGCGCGGTGCAGCTGGCCGTGATCAAGGAGCGCGTCGAGCGGCTCGCCCGGAACCGGACGACCCTGACGAGTACGGCGTCGGCGACCGGTACGAGCGCGACAGGAGCAGATGATGAGTGACCTCGCCGTGGTGGCCGCCCGGGACGTGCCCGCCGACCGCCGTCGCGGTGGCGAGCTGCGCGTCCTGCTCGGTCCGCGTACCGTCGGCAGCACCTCGGGTTTCATGGGCGTGGCCACCATGGCGCCGGGGGAGCGGATCGCCGAGCACTACCACCCCTACAGCGAGGAGTTCCTCTACGTCGCCCGGGGCGCCATCACCGTCGACCTGGACGACGAGCCGGTGCCGTTGGCGGCCGGCGAGGCGTTGTTCGTGGCCCGCAACGTCCGGCACCGGCTGCGCAACACCGGCCATCTCCCCGCCGAGGTGGTCTTCCACCTCGGACCGCTGGCTCCGCGCCCGGAACTCGGCCACGTCGACACCGAGCTCGTCGAACAGCGGGACCGGTCGTGACCAGCCGCCGCACGGTGGTGACCGGCGTCGGGGTGGTGGCCCCCGGTGGGGTGACCCGGGACCGGTTCTGGAAGAGCATCACCGAGGGCCGTACGGCGACCCGGCGGATCAGCTTCTTCGACCCGTCACCGTTCCGGTCGCAGATCGCCGCCGAGTGCGACTTCGACCCGGACGCCGCCGGACTGACCCCGGCCCAGCGGCAGCGCGCCGACCGGTACGTGCAGTTCGCGCTGGCCTGTGCCGCCGAGGCGGTCGCCGACAGCGGGCTCGACCTCACCGACGCCGAACGCGACCGGGCCGGGGTGGTGCTCGGCACCGCGGTCGGCGGCACCATGGCGCTGGAGCAGGAGTACGTGACGGTGAGCGACAGCGGCCGGCGCTGGTTGGTCGACGCGGCACTCGGCGGCCCGTACCTCTACCCGGCGCTGATGCCCAGCAGCCTGGCCGCCGACGTGGCCTGCCGCCACGGCCTGCACGGTCCGGCCCAGGTGATCTCCACCGGCTGTACCTCCGGCATCGACGCCATCGGGTACGCCCACCAACTCGTCGTCGACGGCGAGGCCGACATCGTGCTCGCCGGGGCTGCCGACTCGCCCATCTCACCGGTCACCGTCGCCTCGTTCGACGCCATCAAGGCGACCAGCCCGGACAACGACGACCCGGCGCACGCCTCCCGCCCCTTCGACGCCGACCGGCACGGATTCGTGCTGGCCGAGGGGGCGGCGGTGCTGGTGCTGGAGGAGGCCGGACACGCCGTGCGGCGCGGCGCGCACGTCTACTGCGAGGTGGCCGGCTACGCCAGTCGCAGCAACGGATACCACATGACCGGGCTGCGCCCCGACGGCCTGGAGATGGGGCTGGCCATCACCGACGCGCTGCGGCAGGCTCGCCTGGCGCCCGAGGACGTCTCCTACATCAGCGCCCACGGCTCGGGTACCCGGCAGAACGACAGGCACGAGACGGCTGCGTTCAAACGGTCGCTCGGATCGGCGGCCTACCGGGTACCGATCAGTTCGATCAAGTCGATGGTCGGGCACTCACTTGGTGCCATCGGCGCCATCGAGATGGCCGCGTGCGCGTTGGCCATCGAGTTCGGGGTGGTGCCGCCGACCGCCAACTGGGCCACCCGGGATCCGGAATGCGACCTGGACTACGTGCCCAACGAGGCCCGGGAGGTGCCGGTGGACGTCGCGCTCTCGGTGGGCAGCGGCTTCGGCGGCTTCCAGTCGGCCATGCTGTTCCGCCGGTTGGCCCGGGACGTGACACCGTGAGCACGCGTCGGGTCCGGACGGCCGTCGAGGTGACGGCGTGACCGGCGGGCGGGCCGTGGTCACCGGCATCGGGGTGGTGGCGCCCAGCGGCGTCGGCGCGGACGCGCACTGGCGTACGGTCCTGGCCGGCCGCCGCCGTACCGGTCCGATCACCCTGTTCGACGCCGCCGGGTACCCGACCCGTCTCGGCGGCGAGGTGGTGGACTTCGACCCGGCCCGGTACGCCGACAACCGCGCTCTGGTGCAGACCGACAGGTGGACGCACCTCGGGTTCGCCGCCACCGCGCTGGCACTGGCCGACGCCGGCCTGCCGGAGCGGGCCACCGACCCGTACGGCTGGGCGGTGACCCTGGCCAGCGCCTCCGGCGGCAACCTGTTCGGCCAGCGGGAGCTGCAACGTCTCTGGTCGTCACCGTCGCGCACGGTCGGCGCGTACCAGTCGATCGCCTGGTTCTACGCGGCCAGCGTCGGACAGCTCTCCATCCGGCATCAGGCGAAGGGGCCGTGCGGGGTGCTGGTGGCGGAGTCAGCCGGTGGCCTGGACAGTCTGGCGCACGCGGTGCGGGCCGTGCGGCGCGGCGCCTCGGTGGTGCTCGCCGGGGCGACCGAGTGTCCGCTGAGCCCGTACGCGCTCGCCTGTCAGCTGCGGTCCGGCCTGCTCAGCGAGGTGGCCGATCCGGAACACGCCTACCGGCCGTTCGACGCCACCGCCAGCGGCTACCTACCCGCCGAGGGAGGCGCGGTGTTCGTGGTGGAGGAACTGGACCACGCCCGAGCGAGGGGGGCGCGCAGCTACGGCGAGGTGACCGGCTGGGGCGCCACCCACGACGCGGCGCACACCACGTCCGACAGCGCCGGTGACCCGCATCAGTACGCCCGCGCGATGCGGCTGGCCCTGGGCCGGGCCGGCGTCGAGCCGGACGAGGTGGACGTGGTGGTCCCCGACGCGCTCGGGGTGCCCCGCTACGACCGGGCCGAGGCGAGCGCCCTGCGTGCCGTCTTCGGTGCCCGCACGCCGCCGGTCAGTACCCACAAGGAGTTGACCGGGCGGGCGCATCAGGGCGGGTCGGCGCTGGACGTGGCCACCGCCCTGCTCGCCTTCGCGCACGACACACTGCCCGCCTCGGCCGGTCCGGAGGTCGTGGCCGAGGGGTGCGAGCTGGATTTCCTGCGGGCCCCCCGCCGCCCGCGTACCCGGGTGGCGCTGGTCTGCGCCCGAGGTTTCGACGGATTCAACAGTGCGCTGGTGTTGCGCGGTGCGCCACCAGCCGGAGAGGAGGGGTGATGACGCGAGCACGGGTGGTGTTCCTGGTCCGGGTGCCGGACGAGCGAACCGAGGATTTCCTGCTGGCCTACGAGGCGGTCCGGCACCTGGTCGCCGACGGGGTGCCGGGCCATCTTGTCGACCAGGTGTGCCGTTCGTCGACCGACCCGGAGCAGTGGCTGATCACCAGCGAGTGGACCAGCCTGGCCGACTTCGAGGCGTGGGAGCGCAGCCCGGAGCACCGCGAACTGGTCCGGCCGATGCGGGAGTGCTTCACCGACGCCCGGTCCCTGCGTTTCCACATCCACGCGCAGACCCCGGTACCGGCCGGGACGCCCGGGTGAACGATGCACGCTAGGTGTCGAATCACTCACTCAAGGTCGGCACACGGAATCGATCATCCTCGCCGGAGGGCCCGGCGACAATCCGGCCTGTTGCCCATCTCCGGCATCCATTTGCATGAAGCAATGTCCACCGTGCCTGCCGTAGGGTTCCGGCAGTGCTCCGAGCGGGCGACCTGCGGCCGGTTCGCGCCGCAGCGACGCCGATGGTGAGGTGGGGATGTCATGACCGGACCGCTGTTCTCGCCGAGCGAGGCCGATCGGCCACCCCTCGCCGACCTGCCGACCCCCGCCGATCTGTCGTCCCGCGCCGACCAGCAGCCCTCCGCCGACCTGCCGGGCCGGGCTGTGTCCCGGCTGTCGACATGGCCGGCGGGCCCTCAGCGCGACCCGAGGTCGACCTCGGCCAGGTAGACGCAGCTGCGCCCCTCGTGGGAGGAGTAGTAGCTGACGTACAGCCGCTCGTCGTGCCAGACCAGGCCGGGATAGCTGGAGTCGCCGCCGGAGGGCAGCGTGACCAACTCCCGCAGCCGGCCCCGGGCCACGTCGACGGCGCAGATCGCGGTCCGCACCGCACCGTCGTGCAGGCGTACGCCGGCCACGAGAGTGCCGTCGGGCAGCCGGCACAGCGCGGGCCCGCCCACGCGTACCCCGAGATCCGTCCAGGTCCACTCCCGATAGGGCGGGCGGGCGCGACCCAGCTGGGCGGTGGCTGTGCCGCCGTCGCGCCGCAGCAGGCAGGTGGCGGTGCCGTCGGGGTCGAAGACCAGCCCGGACTCGTTCGGATAGCCGCCGGAGAACAGCGTCCGTACCACCGGCCGCAGGTCGAAGCCGTCCTCGCTGCGGTATAGCCGGACGAACCGTGGCTCCCGGGTGGCGTAGCCGATGCCGTACATCGTGTCGCCGCACCAGGCGGCCTGCCAGACCCAGACGTCGGGTTCGCCGACCGGCCGTGGTTCGTCCCACCGCTTACCGTCGTCGCTGACCGCGGTGACGGTCCGGAATTGCTTCGGCATGCCGGTCGCGGCGGCGGCGAGCAGCTGCAACCGTCCGTCGGGGCGCAGGACGAAGCGCGGATCGCGCAGGTCGACACCGGCCTGGGCGAGGACGGCCGCGGTCTGCCAGGAACGACCGTCCGAGGAGGTCAACACCCGCAGGACGCCGTCGTCGGAGAGGTGCGACCGGCCCTCGCGGAAGGCGCAGAACCAGGTTCCCGCGTACCGGACCAGGTCGGTGAAGGCGCTGTGCGGGGCGGTGTCACCGATACGGCGTAACGCGCGCACCTCGGTGGTCGCCGGACGGATGATCACGTGCGTCGACGGTACGCGGAGCGGGCGACACCGGTGTGGCGGTCGGACGAACAGCGGACGAACGCGACAGCCCGGCGGTGGTCCACCGGTGGCGCTGTCCGGCGTCGTTGCTCACCGGCTCGCCCGGGTGCGGCGCGCGGCGACGTAGCGTCGGGCCTTCTCGGTGGTCCCGCAGTCGTCCATGCTGCACCAGCGTCGACTTCGGTTCTTGCTCTCGTCGGTGAAGACGAAGCGGCAGCCGCCGCAGCCCTTGATCCGGTCCAGCGGGCCGGTGGTGAGCAGCTGGATCGCCGCGTGCACCACCGGCCGGAGGGGTCGGGCGGCGGTGCGGTCGTCCCGCCAGGTCCAGACGAAGCTGCCGGCCCGGTCGAGCTGCGCGTGACTGAGCGCGTCAGCTTCGTCGTCACGCAGGTCGGCCAGGGCGGACCTGCTCGGGCTCCGGCCGCTCGCCAGGGCCCGGAACACCTCGTCGAGCCGGTCGCGGGTGCGCAGTGACCGTTCGAAGGCGGCCTGCGCGGCGTCCGGGTCGTCGTGGCGGAGACGATGCAACCTGGTCACCTCCGCGTCGGTGAGGACGCCTGCGTAGCCGGCCCAGGCGACCAGCTCGGGATAGCCGGTGAGCACGTCGCCGTCGGGCGGCCCGACGGGTGGACCGGTGCGGGTGTTGACGAAGTCCAGCGCGAGGTTGCCGCCCACCAGGCGCAGCCTCCGGACACCCTCGAATGTTTCCATCAAAACAGACTTTACCAGTTGACCGTGTGTCGGGCGCTCCCTAGTGTTACCCCCGTAAACGACATAGCAGGTAACACTGGAGGGCGCATGGGACGCGGGCGGGCGACAGTGGTCCTGATCGGACTGTCGGGCGGCACCTTCCTCTACACCACGGCCGAGGCGCTGCCCATCGGGCTGCTGCTGCCGATGGCGCTGGACCTGACCGTGTCACCCGCGGACGTTGGCATGCTGGTCACCGCGTACGGCGCGGTGGTGATGGTCGCCTCGGTGCCGCTGACCGCGCTGGTCCGCCGGGTTCCTCGCCGGCCACTGCTGTCGGCGCTGCTGGCCGGCTTCGTCGTCAGCAACGCGGTGACGGTCTTCGCGAGCAGCTTCGCGGTGCTGCTGGCGGCCCGGATGGCGACCGCGGCGACCCACGCGTTGTTCTGGGCGGTGGTGGTGCCGGCCGCCGCGGAACTGTTCCGGCCGGGGCTCAGTGGCCGGGTGGTCGCGGTCGTGTTCGCCGGGGGCAACGTCGCCCTGGCCCTGGGTGTACCCGCGGGCATCTGGCTGGGCGAGCGGGCCGGCTGGCGGGCCTCGTTCCTGGCGGTGGCCGGGCTCGGCGCGGTGGTGTTCGCGGTGGTCGCCGCGCTGCTGCCCTCGACCCGGCCCGACCAGGGGCACGCCACCCGAGGCGCGACGCCCGACGCCCGACGCTTCCGGCTGCTGGTCGCGGTGGCCGTGCTGGCGACCGCCGGGGCGATCGCCGCCTACACCTACGTCGCCCTCTTCGTCACCGAGCACAGCGCCATGGCCGCGACCTCGGTCGGTGCCGTCCTGCTCGTCCGCGGCATCGCCAGCGTGCTCGGCATCCTCGCCGTCGGCGTGCTGGTGGATCGCAGCCCCTGGCTCGCCCTGGTCGCGACGGTCGCCGTACAGTCGCTGGCCCTGATCGGGCTGTACACACTGGGGCACCGGCCCGCCGCGGCCGTCGGCCTGATCGCACTGGCCGGGCTGGCGTTCGCCGCGTTCACCGCTACCCTCGGCGGCCTCGTCCTGCAGGTGGCGCCGGGGCGCTCGGACCTCGCCGCCGCCACCGTGTCGGCCGCCGTCAACGTCGGCATCACCGCTGGCGCCTTCGTCGGCGGGTTAACGCTGCCGAGTCACGGCGTGCACCGCACGGTGCTCATCGGCGCCCTGCTCAGCGCCGTGGCCATGGTGCTGGCGCTCGGCGAGCGGCGTCTCGCCCACCCCGCCCTTACCGGGGACGCGCCGTCGGAGTCGCCCCCCACCGCCACGCCGGCGCTTGTTGCCCCGCGCTGCGCTGACCCGCAACTTCGCTGACACTGCTGCCTCGACGACGCCGGATGCAGCAGTATCCCTGAAGGTGCCGGGGAGTCCGGCGGGGTGTTGTCCGGGGAGTCCGGCGGGGTGGGAGGGCTGAGCACGCGCGTCGACGGTGTGCGGAGTGGGGGCGGTTATCGAGCGCCTTTATGGCGTCTCCTTATCCCGAATCTTCTGCGGGTGGCGCCGTCTCCGCCTGGTGCGCGGCGGCCAGCCGTTTCGGGGCGCGGGCGTACCAAGCTTCGACGATCAGCTCGGTCAGCTCGGCGACGTCGACCCGGTCCAACCGAACCAGCACCGACGGGTAGCCGTCGAAGTGCGGCGTGGTGAAGAAGCGGTCCGGTTCGTCGGCGAGCAACGCCTCCTTGACGCCCAAGTCCGCCACCCGTACCCCGAGGATGGGACCCTCCGGCGCGGCCGGACCGAGGTCCTGGAGTTCCTTGCCGCGTAGCGGGCGTTCCCAGACGAACGGCTTGTCCTTCACCCGCCAGGCGGCCACCCCGTCGTAGGAGGGCCGTTCGCTGGTCTCCGGCAGGCCCAGCGCGATCCGGCGTACGTCGTCCCAACTGGCCACCTCCCGACGGTACGCCAGGTGTCGCGCCCGGTGGGGCCCCGCCGGGCGCGTCCGACTCCGCCCGGACACCTCGCCGCGCCGGCGCCGATCCTCCGGCGCGACAGTGGCGTGGCGGGCGCCGGGTCGGCGATGGTGGACCGTATGGAGATCACGCCCGGTCCGGCCCCGGTCTGCCTGGCCGACTTCGCCACCCTGGCCCGGACGGTGCTGCCACCGCACGTCTGGGACTACCTGGACGGCGGCAGCGGCGCCGAGGTGACCCTCGGTGCGAACCGCCGTGCGCTGGACCGGGTCGGCGTGCTGCCGAGGGTGCTGACCGGGGTGACCACCCCGAGACTGCGGACCCGGTTGCTCGGCCGGGAGTACGCGATGCCGGTGGGGGTGGCGCCGATGGCGTACCAACGGCTGGTGCATCCCGACGGCGAACCGGCGCTGGCCGCCGCGGCCCGTGCCGCCGAGGTGCCGTACCTGGCCAGCATTCTCGGCAGCACCCCGATCGAGCAGGTCACCGCCACCGGCGCCGACGTCTGGTTCCAGCTGTACTGGCTGCGGGACCGGTCGCTGGTGGCCGACCTGCTGGCCCGGGTCCGCGCCGCCGGTTGTCGGGCGCTGGTGGTCACGGTGGACGTGCCGGTGCTCGGCCGACGTCTGCGGGACCTGCGCAACACCTTCCGGCTGCCGCCGGAACTGGTCCCGGCGAATCTGCCGGGTGGCCGCGACGACCTGGCCCACGGCGGTACGCCGGGCGTCACTCCGCTGTCCGCGCCGCACGACGCGCCCTTCGCTCCGGCACTGAGCTGGGCGGATCTGCGGTGGCTGGGGGAGAGGTGCGACCTGCCGCTGGTGGTCAAGGGCATCCTCGACCCGGCCGACGCCGTGCGGGCTGTCGAGGCGGGGGCGCAGGCGGTGGTCGTGTCCAACCACGGCGGCCGGCAGCTCGACGGGGTCCCGGCCAGCGCCACCATGCTGCCCGAGGTGGTGGCGGCGGTCGGTGCCCGGTGCGAGGTGCTGCTGGACAGCGGGATCCGGGGCGGAGTCGACGTGCTGCGCGCGTTGGCGATGGGTGCCGACGGTGTCCTGGTCGGTCGGCCGATGCTCTGGGCGCTGGCGGTCGGTGGGCAACCGGCGGCCAGCACCGCCCTGGCCCTGCTCGCCGACGAGTTGCGGGACGCGTTGGCCCTGGCCGGCTGCGCCGACCCGGTGGCCGCCCGGGCACTGCGCACGGTGCCGGTGGACTGACCGGTACCGGTACGGCGACTCATCGCGTTCACCGCTTTGCAACCTGTGACCGCTGCCCTGCCGGCGTCCTCGGTGGACGGTCATAATGGGCGACATGGTTGCCTGGGAGTACGCCCTGCTGGTCCGCCGCTACCAGGGGCAGGGCCGCAATTTTCATGTCTCGTTCGTCTGGTACGGCCCGGACGGGTCCCGCAAGGACATCACGGCGTACGGCGACACCGCCATCGCGCATCTCAACCGCGCCGGGCGGGACGGCTGGGAACTCGTCTCCGCCGCCGAGGACGTGAACAACGTGCAGGGCAGCACCGAGGTCCACCGCTACCACCTCAAACGTCCGATCGCCTGAGGCCGGGATCGCGCCGGGCCGGGAGGCCCCGGCCCGGCGCGACCTCGTCAGCCCAGCTCGACGTCGGGGTAGAGCGGGAAACCGGTGAGCAGCTCGCTGGCCTGGCGGCTGACCTTGTCCGCGAGGGCCGGGTCGAGGACGTACTTCGCCTTGGAGGCGGCGCCGTCCGGGCCGGCCCCGGCGCTGGTCTGGCTGAGCACGGTGTGGATCAGCTCGGCGGTGGTGTCCATCTCCGCCGTACCGAGCCCCCGGGTGGTCAGCGCGGGGGTGCCGATCCGGATGCCGGAGGTGTACCAGGCGCCGTTGGGGTCCTGCGGCACCGCGTTGCGGTTGGTGACGATGCCGGAGTCCAGCAGCGCCTGCTCAGCCTGCCGGCCGGTCAGCCCGTAGCCGGTGACGTCGATCAGCACCAGGTGGTTGTCGGTACCGCCGGTGACCAACGTGGCACCCCGGCGTAGCAGGCCCTCGGCCAGCGCCTGCGCGTTGTCGACGATCTGGCGGGCGTAGCCGGCGAAGTCGGGGCGCCGGGCCTCGGCCAGGGCGACCGCCTTGGCGGCCATCACGTGCGGCAGCGGGCCGCCGAGCACCATCGGGCAACCCCGGTCGACCTGGTCGGCCAGTTCCGGGCCGCACAGCACCAGGCCACCGCGCGGGCCGCGCAGCGACTTGTGCGTGGTGCTGGTGACGATGTGCGCGTGCGGCACCGGGTCGAAGTCGCCGGTGAAGACCTTGCCGGCGACCAGGCCCGCGAAGTGCGCCATGTCCACCATGAAGGTGGCGCCGACCGAGTCGGCGATCTCCCGCATGATGCGGAAATTGATCTTTCGGGGGTACGCCGAGTAGCCGGCGACCAGCACCAACGGGCGGAACTCCCGCGCCGCCTCGGCAACGCGGTCGTAGTCGACCAGACCGGTGGCCGGGTCGGTGCCGTAACTGCGCTGGTCGAACATCTTGCCGGAGATGTTCGGCCGGAAACCGTGGGTGAGGTGCCCCCCGGCATCCAGCGACATGCCGAGCATCCGCTGGTCGCCCAGCTCACGTCGCAGCGCGAACCAGTCGGCCTCGGTGAGGTCGTTGACGTGCCGCGCCTGGGCCCGCTGCAACGCCGGCGCCTCGACCCGGTCGGCCAGGATCGCCCAGAACGCCACCAGGTTGGCGTCGATGCCCGAGTGCGGCTGCACGTACGCGTGTGACGCGCCGAACAACTCCCGGGCGTGCTCGGCGGCGAGGGCCTCGACGGTGTCCACGTTCTGGCAGCCGGCGTAGAACCGGCGTCCGATGGTGCCCTCGGCGTACTTGTCGCTGAACCAGTTGCCCATGGCCAGCAACGTCGCCGGGGAGGCGTAGTTCTCGCTCGCGATCAGCTTGAGCGACTCGCGCTGGTCGGCCAGCTCCGCGCCGATCGCGTCGGCGACCCGCGGCTCGACACCACGGATCACCTCAAGAGCGCTGCGGAAGGCTGTGGATTCGGCGTTGCGCGGCATGCGACCTCCAGGTGACGTGCGGAAGGCCCAGGCGCTCGGCATGCGTCCTCGTGACGGGGCCGCTCCCCGATGGTTCTCCATCTCCATGCGCCAGTCACGGCCCGAGGGGATCCTACCGGGTACGCCCGCACGGCGGGCCGCAGCGCCGCCGGGCGCGGCCGGATCGACGCCCTTGATCGCTTCACTAGGATCGGAGGCATGGCGGGGACGGACGATGGTGGCAGTCTCCTGGCCATCAGTGACTTGCATGTCGGATATCCGGAGAACCGGTCGATCGTCGAGGGGCTGCGTCCCCGGACGCCGCGGGACTGGCTGCTCGTCGCCGGTGACGTGGGCGACACCGTCGCCGACGTGGAGTGGGCGCTGCGGCTGCTGGCCGGCCGGTTCGCCCGGGTCGTCTGGTCGCCGGGCAACCACGAGCTCTGGACCCCGCCCGGCGACCCGGTGACGTTGCGGGGCGTGGCGCGCTACGCCCACCTGGTCGAGCTGTGTCGTGAGCTCGGCGTGGTCACGCCCGAGGACCCGTACCCGGTGTGGGAGGGGCCCGGCGGCCCGGTGACGGTGGCCCCGCTGATGCTGCTGTACGACCACAGCTGGCGGCCGGACGGCTTCGACACGCCCGAGGCGGCGCTGGCCGAGGCGTACCGGACCGGAATCGTCTGCACCGACGAGGTGCTGCTGCACCCCGACCCGTACGAGAGCCGGTCGGCGTGGTGCGCGGCACGGGTGGCCGAGACCGCCCGCCGGCTCGCCGAACGCGATCCGGCGCTGCCGACCGTGCTGATGAACCACTGGCCGCTGGTCCGGGACGTGACACGCGTCCTGCGGTACCCGATCTTCGCCCAGTGGTGCGGCACCGCCGCCACCGCCGACTGGCACGTACGCTTCGACGCCGCCGCGGTGGTCTACGGCCATCTGCACATCCCGCGTACCACCTGGCACGACGGGGTGCGGTTCGAGGAGGTGTCGGTGGGCTACCCCCGGGAGTGGCGGACCCGTCGCCTCCCCCCGGGCCGGCTGCGGCAGATCCTGCCGCCACCGGACGGGGTGCCGCCGACGGCCTGGTGAACCGGCTCGGCCGCCACCACCCGGCGGGCTACCACGGAACTGCGCCTCAGGCTGATGCGTGTGCTGCGGCCGACCGGGGGTATGCGGCCGGCAACCAACGAGCTGGAGGTGCGTCGTGGCCACCATGGTGCAGCGGCCGGACAGTCCGGTGAAGGACAAGAACTACGACCTGATCCACGCGTTGCAGATGTCGCTGGAGAACATCTGGCATCTGGAGACCTACATCGCCGACGCGGACGCCCGAGGCGACCAGGAACTCGCCACCTGGTTCCGCAAGATTCAGGAGAACAATCGCAAGGCGGGCGAGCAGGGCAAGCAGATGCTGGCCGCGCGGCTGCAACGCGAGAACGGCTGAGCGGCGCGACGACGGCGGTTCCACCCGGTCCGGCCGGCGGCGCCACGGCTCGGGATGCTGGGACTCGTCGCAGCCGGGCGTCCGGCGGTGGCCCGCCGCGCCGGGCGTCGCGTCGTACCCTCTCAGATGTGGCGACGGCGGCGGAGGAGATCCAGGTGGGGCGGCGGACGGTCCGCGTCACCAGCCCGGACAAGCCGTACTTCCCGGAGCGGGGGCTGACCAAGCTCGACGTGGTGCGCTACTTCCTCGCCGTCGGCGACGGCATCCTGCGCGCGTTGCGGGACCGGCCGACGATGCTGGAACGGTGGCCCCGCGGCGTGTTCGAGGGCGCGACCATCGCCACCCGGGCGGACAACCGGGGTGACGCGTTCTACCAGAAGCGGGTGCCGGCCGGTGCACCCGACTGGGTGAGCACCGCCCACATCACCTTCCCCAGCGGACGCACCGCCGACGAGGTCGCGCCGGGGGAACTGGCAGTGGTGATCTGGGCGGTGAACCTGGGCACCCTGCGCTTCCATCCGTGGCCGGTGAGCAAGGCGGACGTGGAGCGCCCGGATCAGCTGCGGATCGACCTCGACCCGCAGCCCGGGGTCGGCTTCGACCAGGTGGTGCCCGTGGCGCAGCAGGTGCGCGCCTTCCTCGACGAGCTGGGCCTGGTCGGCTATCCGAAGACCACCGGCGGGCGGGGCCTGCACGTCTACGTCCCGATCGAGCCGCGGTGGAGCTTCGGCGACTGCCGCCGCGCGGTGCTGGCCCTCGGGCGGGAGATGCAGCGGCGACGGCCGGACCTGGTCACCACCACCTGGTGGCGGGAACAGCGGGACCGGCCGGTCTTCGTCGACTACAACCAGATGGCCCGGGACCACACGATGACCTCGGCGTACTCGATCCGGCCCACGCCGGCCGCGCTGGTGTCCGCGCCGCTGGACTGGGCGGAGCTGGACGACGCCCGGCCGGAGGACTTCGACGTGACCACCATGCCGGGCCGGTTCGCCGATCGGGGTGACCCGCACGCGGGCCTGGACGAGCGCCGCTTCTCCCTGGCGCCGTTGCTGGAGTTGGCCGACCGGGACGGCCTGGAGTCGCCGCCCGAGCGCTGAGCGGTCACTCCCACGGGCTGCGCGCCCCGTCGTACTCCTCGAAGACCAGCCAGCTGCGGGTGGCGAGCACCCCGGCGATGCGCTGCACCCGGTCCAGCACCACGTCCCGCAGGGTGGCGTTGTCGGGCGCCCGGACCAGGGCCAGCACGTCGTGCTCACCGCTGAGCAGCGCCACATGCTCGACGTAGCGCACCCGGGCCAGCTCCGCCGACACCTCCCGCCAGGTGTTCTGCCGGATCGTCAGCGCGATGTACGCCGAAGTGCCCAGGCCGGCCGCCTCCGGGGCGACCCGCGCGGCGAAACCGGTGATCACCCCGTCCCGCAGCAGCCGCTCCACCCGGGCGTACGCGTTGGTCCGCGAGACGTGCACCCGTTCGGCGAGCGTCCGGATGGAGAGCCGACCATCCCGGGTCAGCTCGTCGAGGATGCGCCGGTCCACCTCGTCGAGGGGGACGGCCGAACGTCCCGTTCCGCCCCGCCGGTCCGCCTCCTCGGCGGCCTCCTGGCTCATCGTGGTCTCCTCCGGGTGCCATTCATCCCGCGTTCACCGGGCATCTTGAGTCAATCATCCGACAGCAGGAGCATAGGGCCACCACACGTCCAGGAGGTTCCGCCGTGACCACCACCCCTCAGGCGGCCCGCAGGGCATCCCCGCGCAAGCGGCGGCCGGCCACCCCGGCCACGCCCGACCCCGCCGCCGGCCTGCTGCCCCAGACCGAACCGGTCCGGCTGCTCAACCCGGACGGCACCCTGCTGCCGGCCCGCGCGGACTACCCCAAACCGCCGGTCGAGGCGCTGCGCGAGATGTACCGGCGGATGGTCGTCGGCCGGCGCTTCGACGCGCAGGCCACCGCGCTTACCAAGCAGGGCCGGCTCGCCGTCTACCCGTCCTCCCGGGGCCAGGAGGCCTGCCAGGTCGGCGGCGTGCTGGCGCTGCGCGACGACGACTGGGTCTTCCCGACCTACCGGGAGTCGATGGCGCTGACCGCCCGCGGCATCGACCCGGTTGAGGTGCTGACGCTGCTGCGCGGCGACTGGCACTGCGGGTACGACCCGGCACAGCGGCGCACCGCACCGCAGTGCACGCCGCTGGCCACCCAGTGCGTGCACGCCGCCGGCCTGGCCTACGGGGAGTCCTACCAGGGGCGCGACACGGTGGCCCTGGTCTACATCGGCGACGGTGCCACGAGCGAAGGCGACTTCCACGAGGGAGTCAACTTCGCCGCCGTGTTCAAGGCCCCGGTCGTGTACTTCGTGCAGAACAACAGGTACGCCATCAGCGTCCCGCTGTCCCGGCAGACCGCCGCCCCGACGCTGGCGCACAAGGGTGTCGGGTACGGCGTACCCAGCGAGCAGGTCGACGGCAACGACCCGGTGGCCGTACTCGCCGTGCTCACCCGAGCGGTCGCGCACGCCCGCGCCGGCCGGGGACCGTTCCTGGTCGAGGCGCACACCTACCGGATGGAGCCGCACACCAACGCCGACGACGCCTCGCGCTACCGCGACGCCGACGAGGTCGAGGCGTGGCGTGACCGCGACCCGCTGGTCCGGCTGGAGACCTACCTGCGCGGCCGGGACGTACTCGACGACGCGGCCGTCGCCGAGATCGCCGAGCAGGCCGAGAGGTACGCGGCCGACCTGCGGGAACGGATGAACACCCAACCCACGGTCGACCCGCTCAGCCTCTTCGACCACGTCTACGCCGAACCCACCGCGCAACTGGTGGAGCAGCGTGAGCAGGTGCGCGCCGAACTGGCCGCGGCAGCGGAGGAGGACGCCTGATGGCCACCATGACCATGGCGAAGGCGCTCAACGCCGCGCTCGCCGACGCGATGCTCGACGACGAGCGGGTGCTCGTCTTCGGTGAGGACGTCGGCCAACTCGGCGGGGTCTTCCGGATCACCGACGGACTCCAGGCCCGCTTCGGCGACAAACGCTGCTTCGACACCCCCCTCGCCGAGGCCGGCATCGTCGGGTTCGCCGTCGGGCTGGCCATGTCCGGGCTGCGGCCGGTGGTCGAGATGCAGTTCGACGCGTTCGCGTACCCGGCGTTCGAACAGATCGCCTCGCACGTGGCGAAGCTGCGCAACCGCACCCGGGGCGCGTTGAGCGTGCCGATGGTGATCCGGGTGCCCTACGCCGGTGGGATCGGCGGCGTGGAACACCACTGCGACTCCTCGGAGGCGTACTACGCACACACCCCGGGCCTGAAGGTGGTCACCCCGGCGACCGTCGACGACGCGTACTCGCTGCTGCGGGAGGCGATCGACGACCCCGACCCGGTGGTGTTCATGGAGCCGAAGAAGCTCTACTTCGCCGGCGCCGAGACCGAGCTGCCGACCCGCACCGAGCCGTTCGGCCGGGCGGTCGTGCGCCGGGCCGGACGCGACGCCACCCTGGTCGCGTACGGGCCGGCGGTTCCGGTCGCGCTGGAGGCCGCCGACGCCGCCCGCGAGGAAGGATGGGACCTGGAGGTGGTCGACGTACGCACCATCGTGCCGTTCGACGACGCCACCATCGCCGCCTCGGTGCGTCGTACCGGACGGTGCGTGGTGGTGCAGGAGGCGCAGGGCTTCGCAGGGGTCGGCGCGGAGATCGCCGCCCGGGTGCAGGAGCGGTGCTTCCACGCGCTGCACGCTCCGGTGCTGCGGGTCTCCGGGCTGGACATCCCGTACCCGGCGCCGATGCTGGAGCACACCCACCTGCCGTCGGTCGACCGGGTGCTGGACGCGGTCGCCCGGTTGCAGTGGGACGACCAGCCCGACCGGCGTTGGCTGACCGAGAGCAGTGCGGCATGACCGAGAAGGTTTTCCTCCTGCCCGACCTCGGAGAGGGTCTCGCCGAGGCGGAGATCGTCCAGTGGCGGGTCGCGGTCGGCGACACGGTCACCGTGGACCAGACCGTGGTCGAGGTCGAGACCGCCAAGGCGGTCGTCGACGTGCCCTGCCCGTACGCCGGGCGGGTCGTCGCCCTGCACGGTGCCGAGGGTGAGGTGCGCCCGGTGGGCCAGCCACTGATCACCGTCGCCGATCCGGTCGGCGGGCGCGCCGATGGCGGTGAGCCGACCGGGCACGCGGTCTACCGCGAGGAGGAGCGGGCCGGCTCCGGCAACGTCCTGATCGGGTACGGCACCGGGCACGGCAGTTCCCGCCGTCGTAGGCGGCCTCGGCTCGCCGCGGCCACGGACGCGTCGGGCGCGAGGGACGCCGCGACGGCATCGGGTGCGGCAGTGGCTCCGTCCGCCGCCGGCCGGCAGGTGGCGGTGGCCGACCGGGAGCCCGGCCCGCCCGAACCGGCCCAGCCACTGGTCATCTCGCCGATCGTGCGGCGGTTGGCGCGGGAGTGTGGGGTGGACCTGACGACGGTGCGCGGCAGCGGCCCCGGCGGTGTGGTCCGCCGGGCCGACGTGGAGGCGGCGGCCCGCGACGTCACCGGGGCGCCGGCCGACGGGACCGCCCGGCTCACCGCTGTTCCCGACCGGCCGGCGACGACGGGACGACAACCGGCATCGGGAGACCCGCGCCCGGTCGGTGCCCAGGATCTGGTCATCCCGTTGACCGGTATCCGCCGCACCATCGCGGACAAGCTGTCCCGCAGCCGGCGGGAGATCCCCGAGGTGACCATCTGGGTGGACGCCGACGCCACCGGCCTGCTGGAGACCCGGGCCGCGATCAACGCCGCTCGCCCGGACCGTCCGGTGAGCATCCTGGCCCTGTTCGCGCGGATCTGTCTGTCCGGGCTGCGCCGCTACCCGCAGCTCAACGCGCGGGTCGACACCGAGGGCCAGCGGATCGTCCAGTCTGCCGGGGTGCACCTGGGCATCGCCGCCCAGACCGACCGGGGGCTCGTGGTGCCGGTGCTGCGGGACGCCGAGCGGCTCACCACCACCGAACTGGCTGCCGAACTCGCGGCCACCACCGCCGCGGCCCGGGCGGGCGAGCTGCCACCGGCCCGGCTGACCGGGGGGACCTTCACGCTCAACAACTACGGGGTGTTCGGCGTCGACGGCTCGACCCCGATCATCAATCACCCGGAGGCCGCGTTGCTCGGCATCGGCCGCATCGTGGACAAGCCGTGGGTCGTCGACGGCCAGCTCGCGGTCCGGAAGGTGACGCAGCTGAGCCTCACCTTCGACCATCGGGTCTGCGACGGCGGTGTGGCCGGCGGGTTCCTCCGGCATGTGGCGGACTGTGTCGAGCAGCCCGCGCTGCTGATCGCCACGGTCTGACGGAACCAGGTCGACCGGGAGGGTTCGCCGTTCCGCCCGCAGGCGGGACAGCGAACCCGCGATCGACGTCCGCCGGGTGCGGACCCCACGGAGCGGATCAGTGGTACGCCGCCGGACAGAACGCGACAGTCGACCGAGTATCGCCCGTACCGTCGTCGCTGGCATTTTCCGTTCGCCTGGGTGCGATTACGGAAACGGTTCTCCATGTAATGTCCCCGCTCTTGGTCGAAACCGCAAAAACGTCGGTGCCGAGCTAGGGAGAATGTGGCGGAGGAAGCGGCTATAACGGGGGGACGCATCATGATGTTGAGGCGGCGACTGACGCTGTTGGCGGTGAGTGTCGCAGCGGCACCGCTGGCGCTGGGCGCGTGCACCGGCGATCGCAGGGCCGGGCAGCCCGCCGAGGCGCGAGCCAACCCGGAACTGTCCGTGACGCCGGCCGAGGGGACGCGGGACGTGCCGGTCACCGGGGAGATCGGCACCATGGTCAAGCACGGGCAGGTCACCGCCGTGCGAATCACCGACGACAAGGGCGCGACGGTCGCGGCCGAGCCGCGTGAGGACGGCTCCGGGTGGGTGCCGAGCCGGACCTTGGAACCGAAGCGGACGTACACCGCGGAGGTCACCGCGACCGGCCACTCCGGGAAGACCGTCACCCGCAGGACGACCTTCACGACGCAGCCCAAATCATCCAAACCAGCCATTGTCAGCACGTTGTATTTCGCCGATGATCGGACGTACGGAACGGCCATGCCGGTAACCGTCGCCTTCGACCCGCCAATTCCCAAAGAGGCGCGGGCGGATGTGCAACGCCGATTGTTCGTGAAAACGGATCCGCCGCAGCCGGGCACCTGGTCCTGGGTGTCCGACGGCAGCCAGGTCTATTACCGGGCGCCCGATTTCTGGCGGCCCGGTACGTCGATCAAGGTCCGCGCCGCGCTGGAGGGACTGCCGATCGGCAAGGAGCACGTCGGCGACGCCGACCGGCGGGCCACCTCGAAGATCGGTCGGCAGGTCGAGTTGGAGATCGACAACGCGAGCAAGCAGATGTCGGTGATCCGGGACGGCAAGTTGCTGCGCAAGCTGCCGGTAAGTCTCGGCAAGCCGAGCACGCCCACCTCCAGCGGCAAGATGGTGATCATGGAGAAGCACGAGTTCACCACGTTCGACACGCGGGGCTCGGCCGATCCGTACGTGGTCGACGTCGAGGATGCGCAGCGACTCACCTGGGGCGGTGAGTTCCTCCACGGCGCGCCCTGGTCGGAGGGGGATCAGGGATACACCAACGTGTCCCACGGATGCACCAACCTGTCGGCGGCCAACGCGGACTGGCTGATGGGCATCACCCAGGTCGGTGACCTGGTCACCGTCAAGGGCACCGAGGTCGAGCTCGACGAGGGCAACGGCTGGACGGCGTGGAACGTCAGCTGGGAGCAGTTCGCCAAGGGCAGCGCGCTGCCGGTGCCGGCCGGCCTGCGGCCCTCGCCGACCCAGGCCCCGGACCCGGGAGCGGTCGCCGGAGGCTCGCCCGAACCGCAGCCGTCGGCGAGCGGCGGCTGACCAGACGTACGCGCCGGGCCACCCGCCCTCGGGTCGGCCCGGCGTGTCGTGGCGGTCTCCGGAAGGTGGTCACCCTGAGGGCCGGGGATCGTCCCTAGGGTGGACCCGGCCGGCCTGCGGGTCATGCCCTGGGCTTACCCGGAACCGCCTTCCAGCAGGGTGGAAGTGTCGGTGGTGCGGGATAGGTTCGTCGTATGCCAGAGCGCGAGGAACGGTTCCACGTCGAGACCAGCGTGTCCGACGACGCGGTGTGCGTTCGCGTGGTCGGTGTGATCGACATCGCCACGGTCGCGGCGTTCCGCGCCGCGCTCTGGGCGGCCCCCACCCGCACCGAGTTGCGGGTGGATCTCTCCGGGGTCCGGCTGCTCTCCGCTGCCGGGGTCCGGACACTTGTCGCGGCTCGGCTCTGGGTGCGGTCGCAGGGCGGCAATCTGGTGCTGGTCGACCCGCCGCCCCTGGTGGAGCGGGTGCTGCGGGCCACCGGCCTGGGACGGGTCATCCCGGTCGTCGGCACGACGCCGCAGCGGGTGCTCGCCGCGGCGTGACCGGCCGGCGTGCCACCGTCAGGTGGCGCACCGGGTGCGGGGTTCCGACGACGCGTCCGGCGCCGGGCACGGGGCCGGCGCCGGACGCGTGCGGTCAGCGGACGCCGAGCAGGTCGACCACGAAGACCAGGGTCTCGTTGGGCTTGATGACGCCACCGGCGCCTCGGCTGCCGTACCCGAGGTGCGGCGGGATGGTCAGCCGGCGTCGGCCGCCGACGCGCATCCCCACCACGCCCTGGTCCCAGCCGGCGATGACCCGTCCACCGCCGAGCGGGAAGTCGAACGGCTCGCCCCGGTCCCAGGAGGCGTCGAACTCCGCGCCGGTGGAATGGGACACCCCGACGTAGTGCACCCGGGCCTCCTGCCCGGGCTGGGCCTCCGGGCCCTCGCCCACGGTGATGTCCTCGATCACGAGGTCGGCCGGCGGGGCGCCCTCGATCGGGCCGATCTCGGGCTTGCTCGCTGCCTGGTTCATGCGGATTCTCCTGGTGCGTCGGTTCCGTCTCAGCACAATCCTGCCGGATGCTACGGCCCGGCGCGCCCCGTGGACCGATGTGGGCCACCGGTGGCCGAGCGCGCCGGATGCGGTGCGGCGGGCGTCACCGGTAGGTGACGCCCGCCGCGGGGGGAGGTGATCAGGGTCAGCGGAGCCAGCCGAACCGCTTGACGATCGGCAGTCGTGCCCAGGTGCGGCCCAGGCCCCAGGTGTCACCGGCGTTTGTCACCGCGAGCAGGGCCAGCACGCCGGCGTAGACGAGGTGGTCGTCCATGAAGGGGTTGTTCTCCGGAGGCAGGACGGCCGTCCACATCAGCACCAGCAGCAGACCACCGGCCGCGGCGGCGACGCGCACTCCGATACCGAGCAGCAGTGCGGTACCGATGGCGGCCAAGCCGATCATGAAGAGCCAGTCGGCCCAGGCGGCGCCGGCGATGCTGTTGTAGAAGCCCTGGAACGGGCCGGCGGCACCGAAGCTGAGGAAGCCCTTGGTCGGGCTGCCCCCGTTGATCCAGGCGTTCTTCGCCTCGGTGGCGAACCCCAGGCCGAACACCTTGTCCAGGAAGGCCCAGAGGAAGACCCAACCGAGCGCCAGGCGGAGCCCGGCGAGCAGGTAGCGGGTGGCCCGGGTGCGGAGGTTCTGCTCCTGGTTGGTCTCGGCCACCGGGGTCTTGGCGGCGGTGTTCCGCTCGATCATCGCGGTCATCATGTCCACGTCCCTTCTCTGCTTCGCACCGCGTGTCCCGGTGGCACTTCCATTTGACGCCCGGGGAGGCGGTGGCGATCAGGGCCAGCGGGCCGGTGCCGGCCGGGACCTTCGACCCCTGTTCGCCGGGACCGGTGACAGGTGCCGCCCTCGACGACCGTGCGTCGCGGCGGTCAGCGGGCGACGTAGAGATCGGCGAGCTGGGCGGAGAGCAGTGCGGGAGCCTCCGCCAACGAAGGGCCGTACCAGGTCAGGTGCCGGCCGGACACCAGGGCGCAGGGAATGCCGGGAAACGCCTCCGGCCCGTCGTCGCGCGTGAAGCGGTACGGCTCGTCCGGCAGCACGACGAGCTCCGGTGCCTGGTCCCGCAGCTGCGGCAGGGTCGGTCGTGGATACCGCTGCGGCTGCTCGGCGTACGGGTTGTCGACGCCGAGCCGGCGCAGCAGATCCCCGGCGAAGGTGTCGGCGCCGAGCACCACCCAGGGCCGCCGCCAGACCGGCACCACCGCGCGTCGGCGGACCGGCGTTCCCGGCAGCGCGGCCCAGGCTCGGCGGGCCTTCGTCAGCCAGTGCGGTTCCGCTGCCGATCCCAGCTCCCGAAGCAGGTCGGCCAGCTCGGTCAGCGCACCGTCCACTGTGCGCGGATAGGTCACCCGGGTGGGTATCCCCGCCGCGGCCAGGGCGGTGGCGTCCTCCCGCCGGTTCTCCTCGACGTTGAGCAGGACCAGGTCCGGACGCAGCGCGCGAACCCGGTCCAGGTCCGGATACTTGGTGCCGCCCACCCGTGGCACGTCCAGGTCCGCCGGATGGGTGCACCAGTCGGTGGCGCCGACCAGCACATCGGGCAGGGTCGCCGCCACCGCCTCGGTAAGCGACGGCACCAGGGACACCACCCGCACCCGTCCACCTCCTCGGCCCGGCTGCCGGTCGGTCCGGCGTGGAGCGCGTCCGGTCACCGCCGGCCCGCCGGGGGAGCCGCCGGCATGATCGTCATCCTAGACTCGGTCGGCCGACGGGAGGAGAGCCTTGTCGAGCTGCCCGCGCACCCGTCGTCCGGCCTCGCGGCCGCTGTCGGCCGGCAAGGAGAGGTTGAAGAGGACTCATGGGTACGACGATGACCGGTGACCACGATCGCGGGCTGTCGCAGGTGCCGGAGGACGCCGGGCGCGCCCCCGTGCAGGTCCGGGCGGAGCAGCGGATACATGCCGGGCTGCGGCTCGGCGAGGTCGTCCGGCGTCGGCCGCCGGGTCTCACCGCGAGCCAGTGGAACACGGCCAGCCGGACGCTGTTCGACCATGTGGTCTGCACGGCGGTGACCGGACGGCCCGAGTTCGCCGTCGAGTTCCGGTCGCCGTCGACCGACGCCACAGCCCGGCGGGCCGAGCGGACCACGGAGGCTGTCGCCGCCGCGATCGGGCTGCCGTTGCTACGGGTCGTCTCGGCCACCCTGCGTACCGCCGGGCACGGGGCGCGGATCGTCGCGTACCTCGTCGACGCGCGTCGGTTCGCCGCCGGTGCCGCCGGATCCGACCTGGCGGGCGTCGGGTTCCGGGACATCGTCGGCCGGCTGCCCGACGGACGTGAGGGTGCGGTCAACGACCTCGGCGCGCTTGCCCGCGTCGAGGCGGTGCAGGGGTACGTGGCGCGTCGGCTGACCGATCCGATCCTGCGCGGGTTGCACGTGTGCTGGGCGCGCGGGCCGGCCGAGGGGTGGAGTTGGGCCGAGGTGCGTCCGGGCGAGGTGCTGGTGGAGCGGGTGACCGTGCAGGCGCACGGCCTCTCCTGCGGCATCGAACCCGCTCGGCTGGCCGAGGACCTGGCCGTCCTCGCGGTCGGCGAGCGACTGCGGACGATCGAGTCGGACGCGCCGACGCTGGTGCCACTCGCAGATCTGCTGGCCGACATTCGGCAGCTGCGGGATCGACGCGACGAACTCGTCGGCGATTTCGCCTACGACCATCTCTGCCAGCGGTGACCGCATCCTGAGCGTTCGTCGACCGAGGGCGGACGGTGACCGGCCGGGCGCGGAAAGAAACATCGAAAAAAAGTTGGCGGCCTTTGAACCGCCGTCGGAGCGGGCCCGTACCTCACCGCGAATGGACAGGATCTCCCCAACCCGCACCGGCAGGTGCGGCAGACGGTGCGGAAAGGGCATCGTCGTTCGTCGACGTGCCACCGGTGCGTTCAGGCGGTCCCCGTCGAACGCGCCAACCAAGATTCCGTTCGGTCCGTCGAGTCACGAATCAGGAACCGGATCGAGAAGGAGAGCAATTCGATGCGCAGGTCAACCCGGTCGCGCCGACCAACCGGTAACGCGCGGACCAAGCGACTTCTGGCCGTTGGCGCCACGCTCGCTGTCTTCGGCGGCGTCGTCGCCGTGACCCAGATCTCGTCGGCCGGTGACCGACGGTCAAACCAGCAGCAGCGACCGGTGGCGGCAGAATGTGTCGCACCCAGCCCCGGCGCCACCGCGCCGGCCGCTCGGGGCGCCACCACGACCCGCACCTGGCAGAACGGCCGCTGGGTGGTCAACCACTGGGGCGACGGGCAGCAGACCGTCGAGGAGTGTCAGGAGACTCGCGACGGCACCGACGGCGCGACCGACGGCGCTTTCGCGGTGGCCTGCCCGGACGTGGTCAGCCGACTCCCGCAGGTGCCCGACCGGGCCCGCGCCGAGGTGGACCGCAACCTGAACGCGTTGCAGACCCAGATCACCGAGGCGGACGAGCGACTCGCCGCAGAGGGTGACCGCGGCGAGGGGTTCATCCGTAACGCCATCCTCAATCCGCTGGCCAGCAAGCGTCGAGCGACCATCGGCCGGATCACGATCGCCATCGACCGCTTCGGCCCCCGGCCACGCGGCCTCGGCAACCTCGCCACCTGCCAGGTGCAGCCGGTCGACAACAACAACGGCGGCAACGACGGCGGCAACAACAACGGCGGTAACGACGGGGACAACGACGGCGGTAACAACAACAACGGTCTCGACGTGCTGGCGAACAACTGTGACAACAGCCAGCTTCAGGCGCACGACGGTTTCCAGAACGGCAACCGCTGCATCAGCACCGCCTTCGGCGAGGTCGGTGCCGCAGCCAACAACCCGTCGCTGCTGATCACCGACTTCCCGCAGCAGATCAACCGTAACGAGGGCTTCTCGATCCAGGTCAGCACCCGCAACCTGGTCCGGGACCGGTTCCTCCCGGCCGGCCAGGGCGGCTACTACCTGGAGAGCTCGCTGCTCAACGGTGAGGGCCTGACCCGCGGTCACTTCCACACCGCCTGCCGGATGCTGAACAACACGGACGAGGCGCCTGCGCCGGAGCCGGTGCCGGCCTTCTTCGTGGCCACCGAGGACGGTGGCGGCGGCGCCCAGCCGGACCAGGTGACCATCCAGATCCCGGGCCTGCCGGACTCCGGTACCGCGCAGTGCGCGGTCTGGGCCGGCGACGGTTCGCACCGCATCCCGATGTCGGAGCGGGCCAACCAGACCCCGGCCTTCGACGCGGTGCGCATCCAGGTCAACTGACGCCGACGACTGAGGTCGTGCGGCTGAGACCAAACAGCGGGGCCGCCCGGAGAAATTCCGGGCGGCCCCGCTGCATGTAGGAAAGCCGGTGCAATCCTGCCGTGACCCGAGCCCTAACCGCGCCAGAGCGACATTCCCGCTGCTCAGCGGTTCTTGTACGCCTCGACCACCTCGACCGGGATGCGACCCCGTTCGGAAATCTTGTAGCCGTTCCGGACCGCCCATTCGCGGACGGCGCGGTTCTGCTCGCGGTTCATTCCGGGTGTGCCCGAACCGATGCCACGACGTGGGTTACGGCCCGTGTCGGCAGCACCACGGCCGAGTCGCCGGCCGGCATTGATAAACGGATCCAACGCCTTCCGCAGGACACCCGCGTTCTCGTCGGAAACGTCGATGGTGTACGCCACGCCATCCAGGCTGAACTCGACCGTACGGTCGGCCTTTCCGCCGTCGAGGTCGTCAGTCAGCACCGTGATTACTTGTTTGGCCATCGTCGATTACTCCCTGTGTCTGACGGGGTGTGCTCAAAGTTTGACTGATCGTCCGCCAATTACGCAACAAAAGCGCGCCCTGCGGCGGTTCGCGTTTTGCGTGACACCGAAATCCCCGATTTTGGATCTGCTCCGCGTGGGCGCGGCCGACTAGCTGTGAGCCGCCTGCCGTGTGCTGGGTCACACGGCGGAACAACCGAGGCCCGTCGCGACTTGAGCCAGACACGCTCAACTCATACGCGATAGCAGGTGTTCGATGGCAACTCTTCCGGTACTTCCACTGACCGACGCCGTACTACTGCCCGGCATGGTCATTCCGGTGACCCTCGACCCGACCACCCAGGCCGCGGTCGACGCGGCCCGCGCCACCGGCGACCACAAGCTGCTCGCCGTGCCCCGCCTGGACGGCGAGTACGGCTCCGTCGGCGCGGTCGCGACCATCGAGAAGGTCGGTCGGCTGCCCAGCGGCGAACCGGCCGCCGTGATCCGCGGCATCGCCCGCGCCCGCATCGGCTCCGGGGTGCCCGGTCCCGGCGCGGCGCTGTGGGTCGAGGCGTCCGAGATCGATGAACCCGCCCCGGCCGGCAAAGCCCGGGAACTGGCCCGCGAGTACCGCGCCCTGGTCACCTCCGTGCTCCAGCAACGCGGCGCGTGGCAGGTCATCGACGCGGTGGAGCGGATGACCGACCTCGGCGAGCTGGCCGACTCGGCCGGCTACGCGCCCTGGCTCAGCCTGGCGCAGAAGACCGAACTGCTGGCTGCCCCCGACGTCACGGCCCGGCTGGAACTGCTCGTCGGCTGGGTGAAGGACCACCTGGCCGAGCAGGAGGTCACCGAGCAGATCAACTCCGAGGTACGCGAAGAACTGGAGAAGACGCAGCGGGAGTTCCTGCTGCGCCAGCAGCTCGCCGCGATCCGTAAGGAACTCGGCGAGGACGCCCCGGACGGCTCGGCCGACTACCGGGCCCGCGTCGAGGCCGCCGACCTGCCCGAGAAGGTACGCGAGGCGGCCCTGCGGGAGGTCGGCAAACTGGAGCGGGCCAGCGACGCCTCCCCGGAGGCGGGTTGGATCCGTACCTGGCTCGACACGGTGCTGGAGATGCCGTGGAGCACGCGTACCGAGGACAACACGGACCTGGCCGCGGCACGGGCCGTGCTCGACGCCGACCACGCCGGCCTGGCCGACGTCAAGGACCGCATCCTGGAGTACCTGGCGGTGCGCAACCGGCGCGCCGAACGTGACCTCGGGGTGGTCGGCGGCCGTGGCTCCGGTGCCGTACTGGCCCTCGCGGGCCCGCCCGGTGTCGGCAAGACCAGCCTCGGTGAGTCGGTCGCCCGGGCACTCGGCCGGACGTTCGTCCGGGTCTCCCTCGGCGGTATCCGTGACGAGGCCGAGATCCGGGGACACCGCCGTACCTACGTGGGGGCGCTACCCGGGCGGATCGTCCGGGCGCTGCGCGAGGCGGGGTCGATGAACCCCGTGGTGCTGCTCGACGAGGTGGACAAGGTCTCCGTGGGGTACGCCGGCGACCCGGCCGCGGCCCTGCTGGAGGTGCTCGACCCGGCGCAGAACCACACCTTCCGGGACCACTACCTGGAGGTCGACCTCGACCTGTCCGATGTGCTGTTCCTGGCCACCGCCAACGTGGTGGAAGCCATCCCCGGGCCGCTGCTGGACCGGATGGAACTTGTCACTCTGGACGGCTACACCGAGGACGAGAAGGTGGCCATCGCCCGCGACCACCTGCTGCCGCGCCAGCGGGAGCGGGCCGGGCTGACCACCGACGAGGTCGACGTGGACGCCGCGGCGTTGGCACGGATCGCCGGGGAGTACACCCGCGAGGCCGGCGTACGGCAGCTGGAGCGTGCCCTGGCGAAGATCATGCGGAAGGTGGCCGTGACCCTGGCCGACGACCCGACGCCCGCCCGCGTCGGCGCCGACGACCTGGTCCGCTACCTCGGCCGGCCGAAGCACACGCCGGAATCGGCGGAACGCACCGCGACACCTGGCGTGGCCACCGGACTGGCGGTCACCGGTGCCGGGGGAGACGTGTTGTTCATCGAGGCGACAAGCATGGACGGCGAGCCGGGGCTGACCCTCACCGGCCAGCTCGGCGACGTGATGAAGGAGTCGGCGCACATCGCCCTTTCCTACCTGCGGGCCAACGGTCGTCGCCTCGGCCTGGACCCGAACGCCCTCGCCGGGCGGCGGATCCACCTGCACGTCCCGGCGGGCGCGGTGCCCAAGGACGGGCCCAGCGCCGGCATCACGATGGTCACCGCCCTGGCGTCGCTGGCCAGCGGCCGACCGGTACGCCCCGAGTTCGGGATGACCGGCGAGGTGACTCTCTCCGGGCGGGTGCTGCCCATCGGCGGCGTGAAGCAGAAGCTCCTCGCCGCCCACCGGGCCGGACTGACCGAGGTGATCATCCCGGCCCGCAACGAACCGGACCTGGACGACCTGCCGACCGAGGTGCGCGAGGCGCTGACCGTGCACACCCTGGCCGACGTCGCCGACGTTCTCGCGCTGGCGCTGCGCCCGGCCGAGATCGATCCGGCGTCGTTGGGCGGGCAGCGCGTCACCGCCGCCTGACCGTGCTCGCGCCCCCGGTCACCTGGCCGGGGGCGCGGCACAGCGGAGCAGGCGACGGGAGCCGGGGCGCGGGAGGGTGACCGAGATCAGCGGCGGTCGCGTCGGTCGCCGTCGTCGAATCGGCGCTCGCCGGGACGTCCCTCCCGGTCCCGGCGGACGGTGGCCTTACGGCCCTTGATCGTGCTGCCGCGCAGCCCGGCGATGACCTCGTCGGCGACGCCGAGGGGCACCTCGACCAGGGAGAAGCGATCAGCGATCTCGATCGAGCCGATGTCCCTGCCCCGCACCCCGGTCTCCCCGGTGATCGCGCCCACCAGATCCTGCGGGCGCACCCCGGCCCGCCGGCCCACCCCGATGAAGACCTGGGTGGTGCCGGCGGTACGGGGCCGCGCCGGTCGGCGTTCGCCCCGGCCCTCGTACCCCGCCGACCGGCCCTCCCGAGGCGGGCGGACCGCCACCTGCGGGATCTCCTCCTCGGCCTCGTCGGAACCGGGCAGCGTCGCCTCGTGGGCCAGCTTCACGGCGGCGAGCGCCACCTCCATCAGGTCGAACTCGTCGCTGAGCGTCTCGACGATCACCCGGAACGGGTCCAGGTCGTCCTCCAGCAGGCTTTCCCGCAGCGCGGCCTGGGTCAGCTCCAGCCGACGGGTTCGTAGATCGGCGACCGTGGGGATCTTGTCGATCGTGATCCGCTGCCCGGTGACCCGCTCGATGGTCTTGAGCATCCGGTGCTCCCGGGGCTCGGCCAGGGTGATGGCCACCCCCTCCCGTCCGGCTCGGCCAACCCGACCGATGCGGTGCACGTACGACTCAGGTGCCGACGGCACGTCGAAGTTGACCACGTGGCTGAGCTGCTCGACGTCGAGCCCACGGGCCGCCACGTCGGTGGCGACCAGCAGATCGGCGGTGCCGGCGCGCAGCCGCCCCATCACCCGGTCCCGCTGCTCCTGGCTCATGCCGCCGTGCAGCGCCTCCGCCCGGTAACCGCGACCGTTCATCGTCTCGGTGAGCCGGTCCACCTCCTCCCGGCTGCGACAGAACACGATCGCCGCGGTGGGCGACTCGACGTCCAGCACCCGCCCCAGCGCCGCTGGTTTGTGCGCCCGCGCCACCAGGTACGCGCTCTGCCGCACCCGGGGCGCCTCACCGGCCACCGGCTGCTCGCGGGCGATCAGGATGCGCACCGGATCGCTCAGGTGCGCTCGGGCCATCCCGTCGATACGCGCCGGCATGGTGGCCGAGAACAGCACCGTCTGCCGCTGCTCGGGGGTGTGTTCCAGGATCGCCTCGATGTCCTCGGCGAAGCCCATGTCGAGCATCTCGTCGGCCTCGTCCAGCACCACCGTGGCGAGGTTGCCCAGCCGCAGCGTGCCCCGGGCGATGTGGTCCAGAGCGCGGCCGGGAGTGGCCACCACGACGTCGATGCCGGCGTCCAGCGCCCGCAACTGCCGACCGATCGGCTGCCCGCCGTAGATCGGCAACACCCGCGCACCGAGGTCCTTGCCGTAGCGGTGAAACGCCTCGGAGACCTGCACCGCGAGTTCCCGGGTCGGCACCAGCACCAGCGCGTGCGGGTCGTCTCCGGCCCGGTCGTCGGGCATTCGCTGCAACAGCGGCAGGGCGAACGCCGCGGTCTTGCCCGTGCCCGTCGCCGCCTGCCCGAGCAGATCCCGGCCGCTCAGCAGCGGTGGGATCGCCTCCCGCTGGATCGGCGTGGGCTCCTCGTACCCGAGCGCGGCTAGCGCGGCGAGCAGTTCGGGTCGTAGGCCGAGTTCCGTGAAGGCGGGCGGCTCGGCGGACGGGTCGGGCAGTACGGGCGTGGAACTCATGGGTCAAGCCTTTCATCACCTCCCCTGGACCGCTGCGGCGACCACCCGAACATGTGCGCGGCGTCGCCGAGGGCGGTGCCGCCTTGGACGCCGCCGTGTCCCGACCGCTGACCGTCATCGCGGAGAGCGGACCTCGCCGCGACACCGCCAACGGTCCTGGCCACCGCACTAGCATCGGGTCGTGACAGTCACCGTGCCGGCCGGCGGTCCGCAGGAGGCCCTCCTGCGACGGGTGATCGCGTACTTCGCCGCCAACGGTGTCGGCGACACCAGCCTGCGTACGCTCGCAGCCGAGATCGGGACCAGCCACCGGATGCTGATCTACCATTTCGGCTCCCGCGAAGGGCTGCTCACCGCGATGGTCGAGGCCGTCTGGCGGGACCAGCAGGAACTGCTCGACTCGCTGCTGCGCGAGGCGGCCGACGACCCGTACGACGGCGCCTGGCGTTTCTGGCTCCGGCTCGCCGACGATCGGGCGTTCGCGCCGCTGTTCTTCGAGATGTCGGCGGCGGCGATGCAGGGGCACGCGTGGGCCAGCGCGTTGCGCACCTGGATCACCTTCTGGACCGACCGGCTCGGCTGGTTCTTCGAGGAGGTTGGCTATCCGACCGCACAGGCGCGGATCCAGGCGCGGATGGCGATGGCGATGACCCGGGGCGTCCTGTTCGAGTTGGCGCTCACCGGCGACCGGGCGACGGCGGACGCCACCATGGCGGCCTTCCTGCAATCCACCCGGCCGATCAGCCGGGCCGGGTGACGCGCGCGGCGTGGGTGACGTCCGGCAACGGCTCAGGGGTGCGGCCCGCGCACCTCGGTCGTGACGAACCGAGCGAGTTCCGCCGCGAGCCGGCGGGGTTGATCCTCCGGCACCAGGGTGTAACTGTCGTCGATCTCGATCAGTCGGCCCCGGGGAAACAGCGCCGCCAGCCGGGGGCCGTGCGACGGGGGCATGAGCTTGTCCTCACGGGCCCAGGCCACGAGGACCGGGCGGTCGAATGACGCCAGCCGGTTCGGCAGGGCCCGCAGTTCCGCCTTCGGCGGGGTGGACAACGCGAAGGTGCGTAGGTCCCGTCGGATCGCCCGGTCCTGCTGCGCCGGTCGGAACCAGGCGTCCAGCACCTCGTCAGGGATCGGGTACTTGCTCATCCACCCCCACGCGCCGGGAGCGCGCCGGAACCAGCCGAACCGTTGAAGTTGCATCGACAGCCACAGCGCACCCGGAAGTCGCGCGCTCATCGCCACCGCCTTGCCCGGCTTTCCGGGCGGGAAGTTGCCGAACGCCTCGCAGGCGACCAGCGCCAGACCGGCGATCCGGTCGGTCGGGCCGTCGGCCACGAGGAACTGGATGCCACCCCAGTCGTTGGCGACCAGGGTCACCTCACGCAGGTCCAGTGCGTCGAGCAGTTCCCCGACGAGGGCGGCGACGCCCCGGTGGGTGACCAGTTCCGGCCGTTCCATCGGTCTCCGGTGGCTGCCGAGCGGCAGGGTGGGGCAGACGCAGCGCACGGTCGGACCGAGTTCGGCGACCACCCGACGCCACAGGCTCGCGTCCATGTTCACACCGTGCAGCAGCACCAGGACTGCTCCGTCACCACCGGTGTCGGTGTAGTCGATCGTGCCCGTGGTCAGGGTGATGGTCGGCATCGACCGTCCCTCCCGTCCGTCGACCGCACCTCCGCGGCACGGGTCGTTGTACCGAATGGTACAACGACCCCGCCCGGTCTGTGTGCCGCCGGGCGGCACGCGCCTGCCGAGTGGTCTGCCACGCCTTAGGGGGATACAGGAGTATTGCTCGCACTCATCCGGATTGGTGTGGTTACTTTCTGTCACAGGCGACCGTCGCGGCGGCAGAGAGGACCGATCATGCGAGTGCCCAGCCGAAGCCCGGGACACCGACCCGGTCTCCCCGTCACCCCGGCCCGCCGACGCCCACCGGGTATCGTGCGCCCGGTCACCGCGGCCCCGCCCGACCTGGCGGCCTACCGCGACGCCGTGGCCGAACTGTTGGTCGAGGTGAGCGCGCTCGCCGGGGTGAGCAGCGCGAAGGCTCGTCAAGTGCTGATCGACCAGCGGCTGCGGGAACCGGCCATCATGCAGGTGCTCGACGCCACCTCCCAGGGGCTGATCGGAGCCCGCGAGACCCTGCTGCTGGAGATGGCCCGGTACCAGCCGAACGAGCGCAGTTCCGCCGCTGACCTGGCCGCACTGGTCCGCATCTACCTGCTGTCCCGGATCGACGTGATGTGGTGGCGCGACGCCGCCACGTTCCTCACCGACACGGAGGTCTACCACAGCGCCGAACTTGTCGACCTGGAGTGGTTGCGGCGGCGAGGGCTGCTGCGGTTCCAGTACACCGAGCAGCCCCGCACGGTCGTCGGCCGGGGCGTACGCGCGCTGCGCCGCCGGGTGCTGCCCGACGCCACGCCGCGTACCGCCGGGTTGCTGTTCCGCCGGTCCCGCCGTGAGGTGATCGCCCTGCTCAACGACATCGGTCGCGAGTTCGCTGCGGCCACCCCGGCGGGCACGCCGCCGCTCTGGGTGACCAGCCTGGTCCGCAGCGCCGAACACCAGTACCGGTTGCGCCGCCTCGGGTACGCCGCCATGGTGCCCAGCGGCCACTGCCTGGGCTGGGCGGTCGACGTGGAGATGGAGTGGTACCGCCGTTTCGGGGTCCGGGACACCCTGGCCGGACTGCTGCTGAACCGGCAACGGGCGGGCGAGATCAACGTGGTGGACGAGGGGCAGGCGTGGCACATCTGCCTCGCGCCGTCGGCGACGCTGCGGCTGCGCCGCGCGTACGAAGCCGAGATGGGGAGCTGACCGTGTGCGGGATCATGCTCAGCATCGGCCCGGAGGCGGACCCGGCGATCTTCCGGCGGATGCTCGGCACACTCGCGCCACGGGGCGAGGTGACCGAGACCCGACACGAGAGTGGTCTGCTCGCCGGCACCCGGCGGCTGCGGGTGGTGGATCGTGAGCGCGCCGTGCAGCCCTGGGTCTCCGCCGACGAGCGGTGGCTGCTCTGCTACAACGGCGAGGTCTTCAACCACCATGAACTGCGGTCGGAGCTGACCGCCCTCGGTCACCGGTTCCGCAGCGCCAGCGACACCGAGGTGGTGCTCGCGGCGTTCGAACACTGGGGCGAGCAGGTGGTGACCCGGTTGCGGGGCGAGTACGCCTTCGTCGTGGTGGAACGGGCCACCGGACGTGCGTACCTGGTCCGGGATCCGCTCGGCGTGAAGCCCCTGTACTGGGCGCGGACACCGGGGTGCCTGCACCTCGCCAGTGAGGTCAAGGCGCTGGTCCGGCTGGGCGCGCCGGTGGGCGAGGTGCCGCCGGGGCACCACGGTTGGGCCGACGCCGACGGTCACCCGCAGCTGCGACCGTACGTGGACCTGCTCGCCCTCGGCGCGGGCCGGCCGGTGGTGGCGGACCCGGACGAGGCCGCCCTGCTCGTCCGTGCCGCCCTCACCGACAGCCTCCGGGTGCGGCTGGACACCGACCTGACGGTGGGCGTGGTGCTCTCCGGCGGGTTGGACAGCTCGCTGGCGCTGCTGCACGCGGCCCAGCTGCACCCGGACTGTGTCGCCGTCACCGTCGGCGTGCCGGAGAGCCCGGACCTGGCGTACGCCCGGCGGCTGGCGAAGGATCTCGGCGTGGCGCACGAGGTGGTGGAGCTGCGCCCGCGCGACATCCGGCTCGCCGACGTGCGGGAGGCGATCCGGATCTCCGAGCTGACCGAGTACGGCGACATCATCAACGCGGTCGTCTCCGTGCCGATCTTCCGGCGGTTGCGCGAGTTGGGCGTCAAGGTGGTCCTCACCGGAGACGGCTCGGACGAGCTGTTCGGCGGCTACCCCATGTACCACGAGGTCGGTCCGGAGGCGTCCCGGCGACTCTTCCTGCACAAGATCCGCAACCTGTGCCGGACCGAGCTCCAGCGGGTCGACCGGACCAGCATGGCCTTCGGCGTCGAGGCCCGGGTGCCCTTCCTCGACCTCGCGCTCGTCGAGCTGGCGATGCGCTTGCCGATCGATTTGAAGCTGCGTGCCGGCCAGGAGAAGTGGATCGTCCGCCGGGCCTTCGCCGACGTGCTGCCCGACTACATCCGACGCCGGCCGAAGAACCCCATGTCGTACTCCTCCGGGCTGCACGAGCGGGCCCGGTTGTACAAGCCGCTCTTCGCCCGCCTGCACCGATCATTCGGCTACCACCTGCTGGAGCCGGTCCGCCGTGACTTCGACAGCGTGCTGATGCGCTGCGGCAACGACCTGGACGCCGCGCTCGCCGCCGGTCGGGCGAGGCCCGACTACACAGTGCTGGAACACGCCCGGGACCTGGTCGGTGCGGCGAAGTGGAACGCCACCCCGATCATGCGCCGGCTGGTGTCCCCACGTCGCAACCGCGGCGACGAGGCCCCGCTGCCCGGCTGAGTCGTTGTCGGCCCGTGGTGGCCCAGGATTGACTCTGACACGGTGTCAGCGCCGACCCTGGGGGAGCCATGTTGACCATCGGAGACTTCGCCAGCCTGGGCCGGGTGTCGGTCCGGATGCTGCGGCACTACGACAGCATCGGGCTGCTACCGCCGGCCGCCGTCGATCCGCACAGCGGCTACCGCTACTACACCGCCGCCCAACTGGGTCGGCTCAACCGGGTGATCGCCCTCAAGGAGCTGGGCCTGACCCTGGCCCAGGTGCGGGCGATCCTCGACGAGGCGGTCGACCTGGTCGAGCTGCGGGGCATGCTGCGGCTGCGTCGGGCCCAGTTGGCGGCGCAGGTGGCGGCGGACACCGCCCGACTGTCCAGCGTCGAGGCGAGGCTCCACATGATTGAGACGGAGGGTCGGATGACCAGCCAGGATGTCGTGCTCAAGCAGGTGCCGTCGATCCGGGTCGCGGAGCTGAGTGCCGTCGCCCGCAGCTACGAACCAGCGGACATCGGTCCGGTGCTGACGCCGCTCTACCCGGAGCTGTTCCGCCGGCTGGAGGCCGCCGGGGTCAACCCGGCCGGTCCGGCGGTGGCCTGGTACGACCAGGCCGCCGACGGCGACGGCGTCGTGGTGCACGCCGGGGTGGGGATCGAGGGCAGCCGGGATGCGGTCGGCGGCATCACCGTGGTGGAACTGCCGGCGATCACGGCGGCGACGACGATCCACCACGGCCCGATGGACACGGCCGACCGCAGCCTGCAGGTGCTGGCCCGCTGGATCGAGGAGAACGACTGGCGGACGGACGGCTACGCGCGCGAACTCTACGTGGAGTACTGGCCGGAGGAGGCCGACAAGGGGGTCACCGAGTTGCAGCTGCCGGTCCGTCGAGCCTGAGCCGAGCGGCGTGGCCGGGTGACCGGCCACGCCGCCCGGCCCCGATCAGGGTCAGCCGGTGAGCAGCAGGGCACCGACCGCGGCGAGGGTGCCGAGCACCGCGACCACGGCGCTGGTCAGCAGGAACCGGACCGCCGGCACCCGGACCCGGGCGGCCCGGCATCGTTCCAGCCACAGCAGCGTAGCCAGAGACGCCCAGGGCAGCGCCAGCGGTCCCACGTTGGTGCCGATCAGGAGCGCCAGCAGTCGCTGCCGTTCCCCGGCCGGCAGCACCACCTCGCCGGCCAGATAGGCCGGCAGGTTGTTCACCAGATTGGCCAGCAGGGCTCCGGTGCCACCTGCGCGCAGCGCGCCGAGCACCCCGCCGTCCGGCCCGATCAGCCCGGCCACCAGGTCGTTCAACCCGTGCCGACCGATGGTCTGGATCACCAGGAACAGCCCGGTGACGAAGAGCAGCAACCGCCAGGGGACCAGCGCGTACCGCAGCGTGCGGGGCGAGCGGATGGCGAAGGCGAGCACCAGCGGACCGGCGGCGACCGTCGAGCCGAGGCCGACCGGTACGCCGGCCAGGATCGCGCCGACGAAGAGCAGGCAGCCGGCGAGCGCGGTGCGGTACAGCACCCCGTCGGGCGGGCGGTGTGCCGCCGGTGCCGGGAACCGGTTGCCGGGCGGCCGGGCCGGCCGCCACCAGCAGTACCAGAGCAGCACCGTGGTGACCGCGAGCACGGCCAGTTGCGGCAGCCACATCAGGCTCGCGTACGTGAGCGGGTCCAGGCCGATCCGGTCCGCGGCGAGCAGGTTGGTCAGGTTGGACACCGGCAGCAGCAGGCTGGCCGTGTTCGCCAGCCAGACGGTGGTGACCGCCAGCGGCGCCACCGCGGTGCGCAGGGTGGCCGCCAAGGTGAGCAGCACCGGGGTGAGCAGCACGGCGGTGGTGTCCAGGAAGAGCAGCAGTGGCAGGATCCGGCCGAGGGTGGCGGCGGCCTCAGGGCGGGGCAACAGCCCGGTCGCGACGCAACCGGCCCCGACGACGGCGAGCAGAACGGCGATCGCGTCGAGCGGGTGGGGTCGGCGGCGGGGCGGTCGGATCGGGGCGGGCGGGGCAGCCCCGGCAGTGGTCACGATCGGCCATCCTGACACGCCCGGCGTACCCCGCCGGTCTCGGTGTCGTCGCAGGTGACGGCCGGCACGGCCAGCGGTGGCAGCGGCGCCGCGGCGGCGGTGAGGGACGGTGGCGACGACGGACCCGCGACGACGGCCTGCCGACAGCACCCGGGGTGGATGGTGTCGGCAGGCCGCCGCTGGTGCCGCCCGGTCAGCCGGCGGGCGGGTACGGGTCGTCCTGGTAGGTGTACTCGGTTTCGATCTTGCCGTCGGCCGTGTGTACCACGAGCTGGCTGGGTTCGTTGCCGTGTGCCGTCTCGCGCCCGGCCTCGACCGCCCGCTGCTTCGTGTCGTACGTCCCGACGACGGTGCTGCCCTGCTCGACCTTCCAGCCGGCGCCGTCGGGCACCACGTGGTACTCGTTGCGCGTCATCTCACACCCCTTCCCTGCGTGACGGACGTGGTACCCGGGGCAGGCGGGAGGAAACGCGACAGTCGATGCGGCTGTTACGCGGTCGGGCCCGGCCACCCCGTACGGGGTGACCGGGCCCGGTCGGTGCGCTGGTCCTACCAGCTCAGGTAGCTGGGCTGGGTCTGGACGTTCAGCTCGCGGAAGTGGGCCAGCTTGGCCGTCCACGTCCGCCAGTCGTTGAGCGCCAGCACGTCGAGCCCCTTCTGGATGTCGGAGGAGTAGATGTGCCCGTTGTAGTAGTAGGCCGACCAGGAGCCGCCCACGATCAGCTGGCTGTCCGACAGCGGGCCGCGCTCCCAGTAGCCGATCTCCTTCGGCTTGCGGGAGTTGGTGAAGTCCCACACCGAGACGCCGCCCTGGTACCAGGCCTGGACCATGATGTCCTTGCCGAGGACGGGGATGAGCGAGCCGTTGTGGGCCACGCAGTTCTCGGTGTCGCCGTTGGTACGGGGGATCTTGTAGTAGCTGCGGAACTCCAGCTTCCGCTGGTCACCCCGACCGGTGATGTCGTAGATGGCGTTGGCGCCACGCTCCGGGCCGACGGTCTCGTTGCAGGTGGCGCCGCCGCCACCGCCCAGCTCGTCGGTGAAGACGACCTTGGTGCCACGGTTGTTGAAGGTGGCCGAGTGCCAGAACGCGAAGTTGGTGGTGTCCCGCACGGTGTGCAGCACCCGTGGCGCCTCCCGCTTGCTGATGTCCAGCAGCACCCCGTCACCCATGCAGGCGCCGGCGGCGAGGTCCTTCGTCGGATACGCGGTGATGTCGTGGCAGCCCGTGGTCGCCGAGCCGCCGGTACGACCCTCGTAGCCACCGTCGGGGAAGAGGTTCGGCGTGGCGATGACGGCCGCGTCGGTCGGCTTCTTCAGCGGCACCTTGACGATGCTGATCGAGTCGTGCGGCGGCTGGCAGTCCGGGAAGGCGGCGTTCGGGCTGTACGAGGAGACGTACAGGTAGACCGACTTCTTGTCCTTCGCCGGTACCAGCGTGTGGGTGTGTGAGCCGCAGGCCGTCTCGACCGCCTTGACGTACCGCGGGCTGGCCTTGTGCTTGATGTCGAAGATCTTGATGCCCTCCCACGATGCCTTGTTCGTGGCGGACTGGGAGGTGCTGCTGCACGAGTCGTCGTTGCGGGACGAGTCCGTGGACAGGAAGAGCAGGTCGCCGTAGACGGAGACGTCGTTCTGCGCGCCCGGGCAGAGCACCTGGGAGACAATCTTCGGCTTGCTCGGCTTGGCGACGTCGTAGATGACGAAGCCGTCGTAGTTGCCGACGAAGGCGTACCTGCCCTGGAAGGCGATGTCGGTGCCGAGCGCCGCGGTGGTGTCGAACGGCGCCTGCTTCGGCAGGTTGGCGATCAGCTTGAGGTTGGGGCTGCTGGCAATCTCGTCGACACCGAGCGGTGCCTGGACGGCTGCGGCGGGCTCGCTGGCCGCCGACGAGACCGTCTGTGCGTTGCCGGGCGAGGCAACGGCGATGCTGGCGAGGAGGAGCCCGGTGGCGGCCACACTGACGATACGCAGTTGCCGCCCCCGTGGCAGGGTCGATCCGACCATCGGCGACGCCCTTCGAGAGGGGTAGTGACGTTGGCCGTACCCTACTCGTAGATGAGATTCATCGATGTGATCCAGGTCACATTCTACGTCCAATGTGAATGGTTACGATCGCAGCGACCTCGACCCGGAGGAGGTGTGGCATGACCGCCCGACGCGGACGGCTACTCGCCGCCGTCACATCGGTTGCCGTGGCGCTGGCCGCCGGAGCCTTCGCGTTGCGGGGTGTCTCCGCATCGGACGATCCGGCCCCGGCAACCGCCACCGCGCCCGCCACCGCCAGCCCCGCGCCGGCCTCGGCGGACGCCTCCGCGCCACCGGTCATCGTGCCGGGTCGTCCGGGTGAGGAAGCCGTCGAACGCCCCGCCGACGAGGTCCGCGACGACGCGCCGCCGCGCTACAACGGGCTGGACACCTGGTTCGTCCGGATGATGATCCCGCACCACGAGCAGGCGCTGGAGATGGCCGAGCTGGCCACCGACCGGTCCGCCGAGCCGCAGGTGCGTGCCCTCGCCGACCGGATCCGGGCCAGCCAGGGGCCGGAGATCGGCGTGCTGCGGGCCTGGCTGACCGCGCGGGGCCTCGCCGCCGGTGTCGACGGGCACGACCACGCCACGATGCGCGGGATGCAGTCGGCCGAGGCGATGCGCCGGCTCGCGGCCGCCCGGGGCGCCGAGTTCGACCGTCTCTTCCTGCGGATGATGACCGATCACCACGAGGGCGCCGTGGTGATGGCGACCGACGTGCTGAAGGTGGGGGTCGACCTGACCGTGGAGCAGTTCGCCACCTCCGTGGCCAGCGAGCAGTCCGTCGAGATCGCCCGGATGCGCGACCTGCTGCCGTCCTGACCGATCCAGCTCCGGGAGGCCGGGAGCACCTTTCGCGTCCGTCGCCGGGTGCCTCGTACGCTGGGTGCACGATGAATGCGATGATCTTCGGCCGGCGGCTGCCCGCGGTCGCCTTCGACGTTGCCCTTGCCGGCCTGGTGGCCCTGGTCAGCGTGGCCGGCGGGCCGGTGCAGCCGGGCGGCTGGTGGTCCAGTTCCATAGGTGTCGCGATGGCGCTGGCGCTGCTGTTCCGCCGCGTCCGCCCGGTGGCGGTGACCGTCGTGGTGGCGGCGCTGGCCTTCGCCCAGGTCGCCCTCGGGTGGGCGCCGATGCTCTACGACGTGGCGGTCCTGATCGCCCTCTACGGCGTGGTCAAGTACGCCGAGCGGCTACGCGACGGCGCCATCGCCGGAGTGGTGGCCGTGCTCGGAGCGGTCCTCGCCGCCGTGCGGGATCCGTTGCCGGCCGCCTGGTACTACGCCGCCGTCTACTACACCCTGCTCACCGGGGCGGTCTGGCTGGTGGCCCTGAACGTCCGTACCCGCCGGCAGTACGTGCTCAGCCTGGAGGAGCGGGCGGCCACCCTCGAACGGGAACGGGAGGCCGAGGCGCGGGCGGCGGTGGCGGAGGAACGCACCCGCATCGCCCGCGAACTGCACGACGTCGTGGCGCACAGCATGGCCGTCATGATCGTTCAGGCGGACGGGGCCCGGTACATGATCGACCAGGACCCTGACACCTCCCGGGACGCGCTCAAGATCGTGGCGGACACCGGCCGGCAGGGACTGGAGGACATGCGTCGGCTGGTGGGCGTACTGCGCGAAGCGAACCCTCCGGAACCAGTGCCCACACCGGCCGTACGACCCGTGCCCGACCCGGCCGGGCCCGACCACCGGCGGCCCTCGGTGGCCGAGCTGCCCGCCCTGCTGGACCGGTTCCGGGAGGCCGGGTTGCGGGTGCGCTACACGGTCACCGGCAGATCCGTCCCGCTGCCGCCCGCGCTGGAGCTGACCGTGCACCGGTTGGCGCAGGAGGCGTTGACAAACGTGCTCAAGCACGCCGGGGTGGGAGCGAGCGTGGAGCTCACGCTGGCGCACACCGCAGACGGTGTCGCGCTCGCGGTGGTCGACGACGGTCGCGGTCACGGACCGCTCACCCCGACACCGCCGGGTGGTCACGGGCTGGTCGGCATGCGCGAACGGGTCTCGGTGTACGACGGCACCCTCACCGCCGGTGCCCGGCTGGCCGGTGGCTGGCAGGTACGGGCGTGGCTGCCGCTGCCGTCGTCCCCCGGCTCGGAGGTGCTCGCGGCATGATCCGGGTGGTGATCGTGGATGACCAGGCGCTCGTGCGAGCCGGCTTCCGGATGGTGCTGGACTCCCAGCCCGATCTTGAGGTGGTTGGCGAGGCGATCGACGGCGCGGACGCGCTGCGGGTACTCGACCGCGTCCCGGCGGACGTGGTGGTGATGGACATCCGGATGCCGACGATGGACGGGGTGGAGGCCACCCGGCGGCTCTGCGCCAACCGGCCGGCCGGAGGACCGAGAGTGCTGGTGCTGACCACCTTCGACACCGAAGCGGACGCGTTCGCCGCGTTGCGCGCGGGAGCCAGCGGCTTCCTGCTCAAGAACGTCCCTCCGGAGGAACTGCTGACCGCGATCCGGGTCGTCGCCGGCGGCGACTCGGTGGTCGCCCCGTCGATCACCCGCCGGCTGCTCGACCGGTTCGCCGGACAGCTCGGCAGCGGGCCCACCGAGAACCCCCGGCTGGCCCAGCTCACCGACCGGGAACGGGAGATCCTGCTGCTGGTCGCGCAGGGTCTGGCCAACGCGGAGATCGCCGCCCGGGTACACGTCGCCGAGGCGACGGTGAAGACCCACGTCGGCCGGATCCTGGCCAAGCTCCAGCTCCGCGACCGGGTGCAGGCGGTGGTGCTGGCGTACGAGAGCGGCCTGGTCACCCCGGGCGCTGAGGGCCCGCGTACGACCTGAGGCGTACGGGAGTGTCCGGGGCGGGACGACCTGAGGCGTACCGAGGTCGAGCGTCCGGGTTGATCTCGACAGGCCGGTGGTCTCCATAGCGTCGGGGACGTCCGACATCCACCGTCCCACGGAGCAGCACGTGTCGATCGCACCACCCGTCCACGTAACCGCAGGTGTCGCCGTCACCGCTCGGAGCCTGCGCAAGCAGTACGGCACCGGCCAGGCCGCCGTCGTCGCCCTCGACGACCTCGATGTCGACTTCGCCGCCGGCCGCTTCACGGCCATCATGGGCCCCTCCGGCTCCGGCAAGTCGACCCTGATGCACTGCCTGGCCGGCCTGGACCGCCCCACCGCCGGAACGGTACGCGTGGGCGACACCGAGCTGGGCCGCCTCGACGACCGCCGGCTGACCCTGCTGCGCCGCGACCGGATCGGCTTCGTGTTCCAGAAGTTCAACCTGCTGCCGGCGCTGCGCGCGGAGGAGAACGTCACCTTGCCGTTGGACATCGCCGGACGACGGCCGGACCCGGCCTGGCTGCGGCAGGTGGTCGCGGCGGTGGGACTGACCGACCGGCTGCGGCACCGTCCGGCCGAACTCTCCGGTGGCCAGCAGCAGCGCGTCGCGGTGGCCCGGGCACTGATCACCAAACCGTGGGTGATCTTCGCCGACGAGCCCACGGGCAACCTGGACTCCCGCGCCGGGGCAGAGGTGCTGCGGCTGCTGCGCGAGGCGGTCGACACCCTCGGGCAGACCGTGGTGATGGTGACCCACGACCCGGTCGCCGCCGCCCACGCCGATCGGGTGGTCTTCCTCGCCGACGGTCGGCTCGTCCGGGAACTGGCCGAGCCGACCGCCGAGCGGATCCTCGACGTGCTCCGTCGTCTGGACACCGACGCCGCGGCCCCGGTCGGAGGGCGCTGACATGATCAGGCTGACCCTGCGATCGTTGCGCGCCGAGGCGGCGCGCATGCTGCTGTCCACCCTCGCCGTCGTCCTCGGGGTGGCCTTCATCGCCGGCACGTTGATCTTCGTGGACGGGATGCGGGCCGGTGCCTACGACCGGGCCGGCACCTTCGACCGCCACACCGACGTCGGTGTCTACCGGGACGAGGCGATCGACGCGTCCCTGGTCGAACGGGTGCGCGCGGTCGACGGGGTACGCGCCGCCGAGGGCGAGCTGATCGGCACCGGCGGGCTGGTCGGCTCCGACGGCCGTCCGGTGCTCGGCTACGGGGTCCTCGCCGCGATCCCCACCGATCCCGCCCTCCAGTCGTACGACGTGGTGGCCGGCCGCCTGCCCGCCCGCACCGGCGAGCTGGTGCTCGACCAGCGGACCGTCACGGCGCAGGGGTTCGACCTCGGCGCGCCGGTACGCGTCGGCGGCGCCAGCGGCGCGGCCCGCCCGTACACCCTGGTGGGCGCGGTCGACGTGGCCGGTACTGCGCGCGACGTCGGTGGTCCGTACATCGGTCTGGTGGGTGCCGACGCCCTCGCCGCGACCGACCGCGGCGGCTACGACCGGATCATGGTGGCGGCCGAGGCGGGTACGACCGATCGGTTGCTCGCCGAGCGGATCGCCGAGGCGGCCGGCGCGGACACGACCGTACGCACCCGACAGGAGATCCTCGACGCCGGTGTGGCCGAGGAGGTTCGCGACCTGAGCCAGTTCAACATGGTGCTGCTCACCTTCGCCGGGGTGGCCGTGGTGGTCGCCGCCTTCGTCATCGCCAACACGTTCACGATCGTGCTCGCCCAGCGCACTCGGCGGACCGCGCTGCTGCGCCTGGTCGGTGCCACCCGGGAACAGGTGTTCCGGGCCACGCTGCTGGAGTCGGTGGTGGTCGGGCTCGCCGCCTCGACCCTCGGCGTGGGGCTCGGTGCCGGGCTGGCGGCCGGCCTCAACCTGTTGATGGCGCGGCTGGACACCCCGTTGCACGGCGAGCCGACCCTCACCGTCGGCACCGTGCTGGGCTGCCTCGCCGCCGGCACGGCCCTCACGGTCGGCGCGGCACTCGTACCGGCCTGGCAGGGCACCCGGGTCGCCCCGGTGGCCGCGTTGACCGACGCCGCCGTCCAGGTCGCCCGCCCCGCCGGCCGGGTACGCCTGGCGCTCGGCGCGATCGTCCTCGCCTGCGGGGTGGCGGCACTGGTCGGCGCGGCCTCGGCGGGGCAGGTCGTGCTGGTGGCCCTGGGCGGGGTGCTCAGCTTCCTCGGCCTGGTCCTGTTCGGTCCGGTGCTGGTGCCGGCGTTGGTGCGGCTGTTCGGCGTCCCGGCCCGCAGGATCTTCGGGAGGACCAGCTCCCTCGCCGTGGCCAACGCGGTCCGCAATCCGCGACGGCTCGCCGCGACCGCCACCGCGTTGGTGATCGGGATCGGCCTGGTCTCCTCCTTCGTGGTGGGCGCGCAGAGCACCAAGGCGGCCATCGAGCGCAGCGTCGACGCCGAGGTGGGCGTGGACTTCGTGGTGACCGGGATCGGGGTGGACCTGCCCGCCGGGGTCGTCGACGCGCTGGCCGACCGTCCGGAGCTGGGCACGGTGCACGAGTTGCGTACGCACGTGGTCGCCGACGTCGAGTTCCGGGCCGCCGCCCCGGCGCTTGTCGGTCACCGGGTCGACCGGGTGCTCACCGGGCAGCTCGACCGGTTCGGACCGGGTCGGCTGCTGGTGCACCGGGAGCTGGCCGGTCGGCGCGGTTGGTCGGCGGGGGAGACGGTGACCCTGCACGGACGCTCGTTCGAGGTGGCGGCGGTGGTCGTCGGCACCGGACCCGAGGCCGACAACGGGCGGGTACCGGAGGGTCACGTCGTCGAACTGGACGACGCCGACTTCACCCGGCTCTTCCCCGACGAGCGGGGCCACCTGGCGGAGGTCGACCCGGCGGCGGGGGTGTCCGCCACTGCGGCCCGGGCCGCGATCGAGGCGGTCCTGGTCGACTACCCGACGGTCAACCTGATGGACCAGGCGGCGTACAAACGGGTGCTCACCGGCACCATCGACATGCTGCTGGCGTTCGTGGTGGCACTGCTCGGACTGGCGGTGGTGATCGCGTTGGTCGGGGTGGCGAACACACTGAGCCTGTCGGTGGTGGAACGCACCCGGGAGAACGCGGTGCTGCGGGCGGTCGGTCTGACCCGTGGGCGGATGCGGGGCATGCTGGCCGTCGAGGCGGTGCTCACCGCGCTTGTCGGCGCGGTGCTCGGCGTCGCCCTCGGCACCGGGGTCGCCGCCTCGGCGATGGCCGTGCTGTCCCGGATCGCCGGCGAGTTCACCCTCGTCGTGCCGTGGGGACAGCTCGGCGGCATCCTCGGGATCGCGGTGCTGGCGGCGCTGGTCGCATCGGTGCTGCCGGCCCGCCGGGCCCTGGCGCTGCCCGTCGTCGAGGCACTCGCGGACCGCTGATCAGAGGCGTTCCACCGTGGGGCCGGTGCAGCGGTTTCGGGTGTCGAAGACGTATCGGGCATGCCGGACCACGAGGTCGTAGTCGAACACGTCGTGGTCGGTGACCACCACGACACCGTCGGCCTCGCGCAGCTCGCGCTCGGTCAGGCCCACGGTCAGCACCCCGGCGGGCAGGTGGTGCGCCTCGGCGTACGGCTCGACCGCCCGGACCTCGGCGCCGAGTTCCCGCAGCCGGCGGGCGACCTCCACGGCCGGCGAGTCGCGCATGTCACCGGTGTTGCGCTTGTACGCCAGCCCGAGCAGCAGCAGCCGGGCGTCCTTGACCGCACGCCCGGAGCGGTTCAGCCCGGCCATCACCCGTTGCGCCACGTGTTCGGGCATCTCGTGGTTGACGTCGTTGGCCAGCTCGATGAACCGGAACTGCCGGCCGAGGCGGCGCTTGACCTGCCAGGAGAGGTAGCAGGGGTCGATCGGCAGGCAGTGCCCGCCGACGCCGGGCCCGGGCCGGAACGGCATGAATCCGAACGGCTTCGTCTCGGCCGCCTCGATGGCCTGCCACACGTCGATGTCCAACTGGTGCGAGAGCATCGTCAGCTCGTTGACCAGGGCTATGTTGACCTGCCGGAAGGTGTTCTCGATGAGTTTGGTCAGCTCGGCGACCCGGGTCGAGTCCACCGGGACCGTGCGTTCCACGAGGCGCCGGTAGAACGAGTCGATCCGGGTGAGCGCGGCGGCGTCCACCCCGGAAACCACCTTCGGGGTGTTGGCCAGCCGCCAGGTCGGGTTGCCCGGGTCGATCCGCTCGGGGCTGTACCCGAGGTGGAAGTCCCCGGGGCTGCGCAGCCCGCTGGCCGCCTCCAACAGCGGTCGGAGCAGCTCCTCGGTGGTGCCGGGGTAGGTGGTGGATTCCAGGACCACCGTACAACCGGGCCGCAGGTACGGTCCGATCCCCGTGCCGGCCTGCTCCACGAAGCTCAGGTCGGGGGTGCCGTCACGCAGCGGAGTGGGCACGGTGATGACGCAGATGTCGAAGTCCTTGGCATCGGCGTACTCGGTGCTCGGGCGGTACCGACCGCTGGCCAGCGCACGGCCGAGCCGGTCGGCGGGAATGTCCGACACGAACGACTCGCCCGAAGCGAGGCGCTTGATCCGGTCGGCGTCGACGTCGAGGCCGACCACGTCCAGACCGGCCTCGACGGCCTGCATGGCCAGCGGCAGACCGACATAACCCTGGCCGACGACGACCAACTTCTCCACGCTCACCCGAACTCCCGAACAGTAGGAGATAACTGCTGGTGAGGAGCCTAGAGCGCAGTGTGGTGCCGTACGTCCGTTTCGGGGATTTAGAGCGACCGGTCGCGTTTAGGGAAGGTTGAGGCCGGTGAGGTCAGCCGCTCTCGCCCTCGCCGGTGCCCGGCGGATCACCGTCCGGCGGTGTGGTGGGCGTGGACGGCGTGGTGGGTGTCGACGGCGCCGGGCTGCTGGGCGTATCCGTCGGCTCCGGGTCGGGGCTGGGCGTGGTCGGGTCCGGCGACGCGGGCTCGCTCGACTCGCTGGGCTGGGGCGAGGACGGCTCAGGCGACGGAGACTCGCTCGGCCGGGTCGTCGAACCGGCCGGACGCAGCGACGGCGCCTGCGCCGGTGCGCTCTCCTGCGGGCTCGGTGGTGCCGCTTCCTCGTCGGTGGACTCCACCGTCGGTGCGGTGGTCGGCAGCTTGACCGCCGGGGTGTTGGCCTCCTGGGTGGCGCCGAGCGCTGCGCCGAGCGCCGTCATCCCGACCAGCACGGCGGTCAGCGCGCCCACCAACTTGCCGCGACGCCGACGGCCCGGTGGCGGTGCGTCGATCACCGGCAGTCCGGTGCGTGTGTCCGGCCCGGCGTCGCGCAGCGCCGTGGCCGCCGGGACCACCGTGGTGGGCAGGGAGCCCTCGGAGACGGCTGCCCGTGCCGCCTCCGCCATCGCCGCCGCGCTGCTGAACCGGTCGGCCGGGTCCTTGGCCAGGGCCCGGTCGACCAGCACCCGCACCGCTTCCGGGATGTCGTGGGGCAGTTCCGGTGGTGGGTCGTCGAGATGCCGGACGGCGACCTGGAGAGGGTTGTCGCCGGTGAACGGCGGACTGCCGGTCAGACAGCAGTAGGCGACGGCACCGAGCGCGTACAGGTCCGTCGCGCCGGAGACCGGTCGCCCGGCGGCCTGCTCGGGAGCCATGTACAGAGCGGTGCCCGGCACGGCGTTGGTGCTGGTGATGCTGGTGACGTTCGTCGAACGGGCCACGCCGAAGTCGACCAGGACGACCGTGCCGTCCTCCTGGATCAGCAGGTTGCTCGGTTTGACGTCGCGGTGCACGATCCCGCCGACGTGCGCGGCGTGCAACGCCTGGGCCGCCTGCGCCACCACCGACATGGTCAGGCCGACGTCCAGGCGACCCTCGGCCTCGATCCGCTTGGACAGCGGCTGACCGGTGACGAACTCCATGACCAGGTAGTCGGCCCGGCCACCGTCGGGCAGATCGTCCTCACCGCAGTCGTAGACCTGCACGATTCCCGGGTGCCGCAGCGCCGCCATGATCCGTGCCTCGGCGCGGAACCGGGCGATGAAATCGGGGTCGGAGACGAGCGAGGGCAGCAGCACCTTGACCGCGACCTGCCGTCCGAGGATCAGGTCGGTCGCCCGCCAGACGTCGCCCATGCCGCCGGTGGCGACACGCTCGTCCAAGCGGTAGCGACCGCTGAGTACGACCTCCGAAGACAACACGGCATTACCGTACCCACCGCGAGCCCGAACGGCGCGTCGGCGGGTCGGGCCGTGCCGATGGTCGGCCCGTTGTCCGAATCGACGGACCTGTCGACCGCGGACCGCGGTTGTCCCAGGGTGACCAGGGCGGCACAGGGCGCCACATTGTCGTCGGTGTCGGTCCGGTCCGACCGTCCGCAGCGTCGTGGGCCCGCGCCGCGTTACGGCGAACCGCGGTTGCGCAGGTAGACAATTCTCACTGCGGTGTGCCCGCCACGTCCCGGTCCGGCGGTGTCGGCGCTTCGAGCGTCGGCCCAACCTCGGTCGGCTGGGACTGGCCCGCGGTCAGGTTGTGGTCCTCGGCGTTGTCGGCGAGAATCCGCTACCGGGCCGCACGAGCCCGGTTCGTTCAGGTCAACGGGGGTGGGGTGCGGAGCGAGGTCCGGGGCGCGGAGTCGGCCGAGTCGAGGCGTGCCGCCCCTCGGTGGGCCTCCCGAGAGCGGCCGGTGGGGCGGCGGTGCGACCGTGACCGGTGAACTGGACGAACTGGTGGTGGCCGCCCGGGCGGGCGACGAGGACGCCTTCCGTCACCTTTACCGCAATCTCCAGCCCGGGCTGCTGCGCTACCTGACCGCCCTGGTCGGTGCGGACGCCGAGGACGTCGCGTCGGAGACCTGGTTGCAGGTGGCCCGCGACCTGCCCACCTTCACCGGCGGCCAGTTTCGTGCCTGGGTCGTCACCATCGCCAGGAACCGAGCCATGGACCACCTGCGCCGGCAGCGCCGTCGCCCCGCCTTGTCAGTTCCCGTGCAGGAACTCAGCGAGTTGGCCGGGGACGCGGACACCGCCGAACGGGCGGGCGAGAGTCTCGGCACCGAGGCCGCGCTCGCGATGATCGCCAGCCTGCCGCCCCGGGAGGCCGAGGCGGTGCTGCTGCGGGCCGTGATCGGGCTCGATGCCGAGACCGCCGGGCGGGTGCTCGGCCGTCGGGCCGGTGCGGTGCGTACCGCCGCCCACCGTGGCCTGCGCCGGCTGGCCGTGCTGCTGGACCAGCGAGCTGCGAGCACCGCACCCGACGACGTCCCGACCGAGGCCGACATCCGGGTCCGGCGACGAGCCGGCCTGCCGCCGCGGACCGAACCGGTGGACGGCTGACATGCGTGGACTGCGAGTGATGCTGAGCCGGTCGCGACGCGGCGACCACGAGCGGCTGCTGGACGCCGCCCCGCACGCCGGACCCACGCGTACGGCACCGGGTCCGACCGGCCCGCTCGCCGACCTGTTACGGGCCGCCGCCGGTCCGGCGCGGGAGCGGGAGCTGGCCGGCGAGGAGGCCGCCGTCGCGGCGTTCCGCACCGCCCGCCAACCTGGGGCGGCGGCGTCGACGCCCCGGCGACGACGGCGCCGGTTCACCGTTGGCGCGGTGGCCTGGGTCGCCGGTCTGGCGGCCGCCGCCACCGCGGGCGTCGCTCTGGCGGCGGCCGGTCTGGACGGCTCCGGTCCGGTCTCGCCGCCGGTCGTCACCAGCCCCGCCGCGCCGGCACCCACCATCGACGCCACGCCTCCCGGGGAGACCGGGCCTACCGGAGCGGCCACCGCAGCCCCGACCGACGGTCCTACCGCAGTCCCGACCTCCCCACCCGCGCGGTCGCCGAGCACCCCGGTGTGGCCACCGGGCGCCTCGGCGAGGCCGAGCCCCGGAGCCAGCGGGAACGTCGGCCCCGGAAACTCGGACAACACCAGGGACCGTCCGGGCCTATGCCGGGCCTATCTGGCCAAGTCGGAGCGACAGCGGGAGCAGGCGCTGCGTACGCCGGCCTTCGAGGAGCTGGTGGTCGCGGCCGGCGGCGCGGAACACGTCGAGGAGTACTGCCACGGCCTGCGGGCCGAGCCGGAGCAGACCGGAAGCGCCGCCGGCTGAGTCCCATTGGACCCCTCCGTCCGGCGGTCCGCGCGAAGGGGAACCTGTTCCGCCCGAGCCGAATTCGACCGAATCGTGAAATCCGTTCGACGGACGGTTGGTCCCTGCTACACAGATGGTGGCGGAGCTGCCGAGACCGCCCCCCGGGCGAATCGCCTCGTCAACCAGCCGGCGAAGGCGACGTGTCAGGCTTTCGGAGCCGGTGCGTCGGCACCGTGCGGTTCAGGTTCATATGGGTTCGATGTCACCGGGGTGGGCTACCGTGGCGGCGGATCGATCGGGAAGGAGCCACGCATGGTGATGTCACCGGAGGTGGACCGGATCCCGGTGCTGCGGGACCGTGCCGCCGCGGCCCGGCACCTCGCCCGGATCTGCTTCAAGACCGGTCCACCCACCCTCACCGGGGTCGAGCTGGAATGGACGGTCCACGACGCCGTCGAGCCGGTTCGCCCCGTCGACGCCGCGCGGCTGCGCGCGGCACTGGGGCCGTACGGCCCCACCACGCTGGACCCGACCAGCCCCGCCCTGCGCCTGCTCCGGGGCAGCGCGATGACCGTCGAGCCCGGCGGGCAACTGGAGATCTCCACCGCACCGCAAGCCTGCGTCGCCGCGCTGATCGATGCCACCCAGTCCGACGTGGAGCAGGCCACCAGACTGTTGGACGCCGCCGGCCTGACTCTCGGCCGGGCCGGCATCGACCCGTACCGACGCCCTCGGCCGGTGATCGACACCCCCCGCTACCGCGCGATGCGCCAGGTCTTCGACCGTCGCGGGCCCGACGGGCGGACGATGATGTACAGCACCGCCGGGCTGCAGATCTGTCTCGACGCCGGGCAGCCTGAGCAACTGCCGGCCCGTTGGCAACTGGTACACGCGGTCGGGCCGCCCCTGCTCGCCGCCTTCGCCACCGCCAACCGGCACGCCGGCCGTGACACCGGCTGGGCGTCGGCCCGGATGGGCGCGTGGTGGCGCATCGATCCCGCCCGCACCGCCCCGGTCTGGACGCCCGCCGAAGCTGACCGTGATCCGGTCGCCGCCTGGACGGCCTACGTCCTGGCCGCGCCGCTGCTCTGCGTACGCGGCGACGGTCCGGACTGGACAGCTCCGCCGGGCGTGACCTTCGCCGACTGGGTCGACGGGGCGCTGCACCGACCGCCCCGCGTCGACGACCTGGAATACCACGTCAGCACCCTCTTCCCGCCGGTGCGTCCGCGTGGCTACCTGGAGATCCGCTACTTCGACGCCCAACCGGGGCGGGGCTGGATCCTGCCGTTGGCGGTGCTCAGCGCACTGCTCAGCGGGCCCGACACGATCGTCGCGGCGATGGAGGCGGCCGCGCCCGCTGCCGACAGCTGGCATCGCGCCGCGCGGCACGGCCTGCGGGACACCACCCTGGCCCGGGCCGCCGCTGGCCTGCTCGACCTGGCCCGGACCGCGCTGCCGCGGCTGGAACTGCCGCCGACCCTGCACCAGGAGATGGACCACGGATTACGACGGCGGCGTGACGCCGCGGAGAGGAGCATGCGGTGACCGACATCGGCATCGACCGCGACGCCGAGGGGTTACGCGGCCGGATCGCGGCGGAGCTGGCGCGTACCCGCGCCCGCACCGCCCTGCTGACCGAGGCGGTGGACGACGACGACCTGATGCGTCAGCACTCACCGTTGATGTCCCCGCTGGTGTGGGACCTGGCGCACGTGGGCAACCAGGAGGAGCTCTGGCTGGTACGCGACGTCGGCGGGCGGGAACCGGTCCGATGCGACATCGACGACCTGTACGACGCGTTCAAACAGCCGCGTCGGGACCGCCCGTCGTTGCCGTTGCTGCCGCCGCCGGAGGCCCGGGCGTACGTGGCCACGGTCCGGGAGAAGGTGTACGACCTGCTGGACCGCGTCACCTTCGACAGCGGTCGGCTGGTCACCGACGGCTTCGCCTTCGGCATGATCGTGCAGCACGAGCAGCAGCACGACGAGACGATGCTCGCCACCCACCAGTTGCGTTCCGGCCCGGTGGCGTTGCACGCGCCGCCGCCACCCGAGCCGACCGTACGGGTGCCCGCCGAGGTGCTGGTGCCCGCCGGCCCGTTCGTGATGGGCACCGACACCGACCCGTGGGCACTGGACAACGAGCGCCCCGCCCACCGGGTGGACCTGCCCGCGTACGTCATCGACGCCGCACCGGTGACCAACGGTGCGTACCGGGCGTTCATCGCCGACGGGGGATACGACGACCCGCGCTGGTGGACCGAGGCGGGCTGGCAGCACCGCAGGCAGGCCGGGCTCAGCGCGCCGATGCACTGGCGGCGGGACGGAGACGGCTGGGCCTACCTGCGGTTCGGCAGGTTGGACCGGGTCCGCGACGACGAGCCGGTGGTGCACGTCTGCTTCCACGAAGCACAGGCGTACGCCACCTGGGCGGGCAAGCGGCTGCCCACCGAGGCGGAGTGGGAGAAGGCCGCCCGGTGGGATCCGGCGACCGGCCGGTCCCGGCGCTATCCGTGGGGCGACGAGGATCCGACCTCCGCGCACGCGAACCTGGGCCAGCGGCACCTGTCGCCGGCACCGGTGGGCGCCTATCCGGCAGGCGTCTCGCCACTCGGGGTGCATCAACTCATCGGCGACGTGTGGGAATGGACCGCCACCCCGTTCCGGGGCTACCCGGGCTTCGCCGCCTTTCCCTACCGGGAATACTCCGAGGTCTTCTTCGGCGACGACTACCAGGTGCTGCGGGGTGGTTCGTTCGGTACCGACCAGGCGGCGTGCCGCGGCACGTTCCGAAACTGGGACTATCCCATCCGGCGACAGATCTTCAGCGGCTTCCGCTGCGCCCGGGACGCCCGGCCGGACGAGGCGCATCGGTGACCGCCCGGAAGCCGGTCGCCTGATGTGCCGACACCTGGCTTATCTGGGGCCACCGGTGACCCTGCGGGAGCTGCTGTTCGACCCGCCGCACTCGCTGCTGCGCCAGTCCTGGGCTCCCCGCGACATGCGCGGCGGCGGGACCATCAACGCCGACGGCTTCGGCATCGGGTGGTACCCGGACGGCCAGACGCCGGTGCGGTACCGCCGGGCGCAACCCATCTGGAGCGACCCGACCATCGCCGAACTGGCCGCGGTCACCTCCACCGGCGCGGTGCTGGCCGCCGTCCGCTCAGCCACCGTCGGCATGGCGATCGTCGACACCGCCGCCGCGCCCTTCGCCGAGGGGCGGTGGCTGTTCAGCCACAACGGTGTGGTCCGGGGCTGGCCGGACACGATGGTCCCGCTCGCCGCCGAGCTGCCCGTACGGGACCTGCTCACCCTCGACGCGACGACCGACTCGGCACTGCTGTGGGCGCTGGTCCGTGACCGGTTGCGCGCCGGTGTCGCGCCGGCCCGGGCGGTCGCCGAGACGGTGACCTCGGTGGCGGCGGCGGCCCCCGGCTCCCGGCTCAACCTGTTGCTCACCGACGGGCACACGGTGGTCGCCAGCGCGGCCGGGCACGCCCTGTCACTGCGGGCCACACCCGCGTCGGTGCTGCTCGCCTCCGAACCGCACGACGACGGACCGGGCTGGCGTGCGGTGCCCGACGGGCAACTCGTGCAGGCCACGGCGACCGATCTGCGCCAGCAGGCACTGGCGGCGTGGTGAGGCGTCCGGGCGGCCGGCCGGCAGGCCTCGGGTCCGCACACACCTGTCAGACACGACGGAAGGGACAGCAGATGAGCGCTGAGCCGCTCGAGATCCACCTCGACGACCGGGACATCAGTCGCAGCCTGCGTCGGGACGTCCGCGTCGGGCTGACCGCCGCGGCGAAGTGGCTGCCGCCGAAGTGGTTCTACGACTCCCGGGGCAGCGAACTCTTCGACGAGATCACCCGACTGCCCGAGTACTACCCGACCCGGGCCGAGCGTGCCGTCCTGGCCGCGCAGGCGACGGAGATCGCCGAGCTGACCGGCGCGAAGACGCTCATCGAGCTGGGCTCCGGTTCCTCGGAGAAGACCCGCCTGCTGCTGGACGCCTTCACCCAGCACGGGGGGCTCGGCACGTTCGTGCCGCTGGACGTGTCGGTCAGCGCGCTGGCCGGGTCCACCGCCGCCCTCGCCGCCGACTATCCGGGCCTGCGGGTGCGCGGCATCGTCGGGGACTTCACGCGCCACCTGGAGCACCTGCCGACCGGCGGGCGGCGGCTGGTCATCTTCCTCGGTGGCACGATCGGCAACCTGCTGCCGGAGGAGCGGGCGGCGTTCGTCGCCGGGATGCGGGCCGCGCTGGAGGCGGGTGACTGGCTGCTGGTCGGTACCGACCTGGTCAAGGATCCGGCGGTGATCGTGCCCGCGTACGACGACGCGGCAGGGGTGACCGCGGAGTTCAACCGCAACGTGTTGCGGGTGCTCAACCGGGAACTCGGCGCCGACTTCGATCCGGCGGGGTTCGCCCATGTCGCGCTCTGGAATCCGGATCAGGAGTGGATCGAGATGCGGCTGCGGGCTGAGCGATCCATGCGAGTGGCGGTGCTCGACCTGAACGTCGACTTCGCCGTCGGTGAGGACCTGCGTACCGAGGTGTCGGCGAAGTTCCGCCCGGAGGGGATCTCGCGCGAGTTGGCCGCCGCCGGTTTCCGCACCGAGCGGTTCTGGACCGACCCGGACGGCCTGTTCGGGGTGACCCTCGCACGCGCCGAATGAGCGCTGTCCAGCGGCGGAGCTGATCAGCTCGGCACCGGGGCCCGGCGGCCGGCACGCCGGGCCCCGGTGATCCGGGCACGGACGATCGGCTAGGCTGGGCGTAGCGAAGGGGAGTAGCCCATAACGTCGTGGTCGACATACTGGTGCGTGACGCATCCGGCCACCCGGCCTCGTTTCGGCGAGGCGGGCGAGACCTTCGACCCAGGCTGTCGCGGCCGGGTCGAGGGCGTCCCCACACCCTTCTCCCGGTCTGATCCGGGAAGGACATCATGGACGGGTTCCTCGCCGCGCTGGTGATCAGCTTCGGCGTCATCTTCGTCGCCGAACTGGGAGACAAGTCCCAGCTCATGGCGCTGGCCTTCGCCACCAGGTATCGCACGGTGCCGGTGCTGATCGGCATCACCGTCGCCACCACAGTGGTGCACCTCGCCTCGGTGGCGATCGGCCACGGCCTCGGCGCGACCCTGCCGACCGGCTGGATCTCGCTGCTGGCGGGTCTGGCCTTCCTCGGCTTCGGCGCGTGGACGCTGCGGGGCGACCGGCTCACCGAGGACGACGAGCGCCGTGCCGCCCGCGGCGGCAGATCAGCCGTGATCACCGTCGGTGTCGCCTTCTTCCTCGCCGAGTTGGGCGACAAGACGATGCTCGCGACCATCACGCTGGCCACCCAGTACGGCTGGTTCGGCACCTGGATCGGCTCGACGATCGGCATGGTCCTGGCGGACGCGTTGGCGATCATCGCCGGTCGGCTGCTCGGTCGGAAGTTGCCGGAACGAACCATCAGGTATGGCGCCGCCACGCTCTTCGCCATCAGCGGTGTCTGGCTGATCATCGACGCGGTGACCCAGTTGCGCTGACCGCCGTGGTCGCCTGCCCAGCGGCCGCGGTGACCGGCCCGTCGTCGTACGACCCGGCGCCGACTACCCGCAGGCAGGCCGGGTAAGCCCTCGTGGTGGACGTCGAGGTGATCCTCCAACGGGGCCACCAGTTGCTGGTGACCGCTGTGGAACTCGTCGGTGCGTTCGTCATCGTGGTCGGCGCGACGCTGGCCGCGCTGCGGTTCGTGGTCGACGGGCTGCGCCACCGCGACGCCGCCGTGTTCACCCGGATCCGGCTGTCCCTGGGGCGCTTCCTCACCCTCGGGCTGGAATTCCAGCTGGCGGCGGACATCCTGCGGACCGCCCTGTCGCCGACCTTCGCGCAGATCGGCCAGCTGGCCGCCATCGCCGCCATCCGGACGGTGCTGAACTACGTGCTGGGACGCGAGATCGAACACGAGCAGCGGCAGGTCGACAACCGATGAGGATGCTGCTGTCCGCCCTCATCACGGCGCTCGGTGTACTCGCGGCGACGGTGGCGTTGCTGACCACCGGCTCGCGTACGACGGCCCTGGGGGTGTTGCTCGACATGCTGCTCGCCGCCGGCCTGCTGCGGCTGGCCGGGGAGCAGTCCTGGACGGAGATCGCCGTACTGGTGGCGATCGTGGCACTGCGCCTGCTGGTGCGTACCGCGCTGACCGCGGATTTCCGGCGGCGGTCGAGAGAGGCGAAACGCCCGGCCGAGCGGGTCGGCCGGGCGTTTCCCCGATGAGTGCGGCGCGGAACGGGGTCAGCCGCCGGGCTTCTGGTAGACGTCCGGCACACCGTCCCGGTCCTGGTCGACCTGCTCCTTGAGGGCGATCGCGCGGTACACCTTGTTGCGCCGCCGCAGCACGACGGTGGCCAGCAGCGCCGAGATCAACGAGCCGGCCAGCACCGCCGCCTTGACGTTGTCGCCCTCGCCGCCGTCGGAGCCGAAGGCCAACTCGCCGATGAGCAGCGACACGGTGAACCCGATACCGGCCAGGAACGACACGCCGAGCAGGTCCGACCAGCTGATGTCCTCGTCCAGGCTGGCCCGGGTGAACCGGGCCAGCAGGAAGGTGGAGCCGAGGATGCCGACGCACTTGCCGACGACGAGGCCGAGCACGATGCCGAGGACGATCGGGTCGGTGATCACCGCGCCGAGGTCCGCGCCCCGCAGGGACACCCCGGCGGCGAAGAACGCGAAGACCGGTACCGCGAAGCCGGCCGAGATCGGCCGCCACACGTGCTCCAGGTGCTCGGCGAGGCCGGGCATCGGGCGACCGCCGGGGCTGCCCTTGCCGGCGAGCACCGGCACGGTGAAGCCCAGCAGCACGCCCGCCACCGTGGCGTGCACTCCGGAGGAGTGCACCAGGGTCCAGGCGATCACGGCGAGCGGGATGAGCGCCCACCACCAGGTGCGGCGACGCTGCACCAGCAGGCCGAACAGGGCGATCGGCACCAGGGCGGCGAGCAGCGGGACGATGCTGAAGTCGTCGGTGTAGAAGATCGCGATGATGGTGATGGCCAGCAGGTCGTCGACGACGGCCAGGGTGAGCAGGAAGGCGCGCAGTCCCTGCGGGAGATAGGCCCCGATCACGGCCAGCACCGCCAGCGCGAACGCGATGTCGGTGGCGGTCGGGATCGCCCAGCCGCGCAGTCCGTCGCCGCCACCGGCGACGTTGACGGCCACGAAGATCAGCGCCGGCACGACCATTCCGCCGACCGCCGCCACCACCGGCAGCGCCGCCCGCCGCGGGTCACGCAGTTCGCCGGCGACGAACTCGCGCTTGAGTTCCAGCCCTACCACGAAGAAGAAGATGGCCAGCAGGCCGTCGGCGGCCCAGGTGGCCAGGTCGAGGTCGAGGTGCAACGCCGCGCCGCCCGACCAGGGCACCCACCGCCCCAGGTCCGCGTAGGCGTCACCCCAGGGCGAGTTCGCCCAGACCAGTGCGATCACGGCGCCGAGGAGCAGCAGGGCGCCGCCGACGGTCTCCGTGCGCAGCACGTCGGCCACGAAACGCGCCTCGGGCCAGGAGGTACGGGCGAAGAGGCCGCGCACGCCGCGGCGCTCGGGGGGCGGGGTCTGATCGGTCATACGTGAGGTCCACCTCGTCGGTCGGAGGGCAGCACGGCACCATCGCCGACCAGGCTTCCCGGCACACCCGTGCAAGACCCTATCCAGTGCCGACGGCCGTCGCGAGCGGGGCGAACGCGACTCTTCCCACAGGAGGGCGAGGAGTCACCCGAAGTGCTCGGCGAAGACACCGCAATTTTTCCGGGTCGGAGCGATTCCGACAGACCCCCGGTCCGGTTGGTCACTGCGGGCACGATCCGCCATTGAGAAAATACCTAACTCCGGACATAAGCCGCATGAGCCGCTTTAATGGTTTCACGAGATTGAGTCGACCTTGGGGGTTTTCGTGAAGTTCTTTGGCGTTACCGGCCCGGTACGGAGGCCCGCCTGATGGACCTGTACCGCCAACTACGCCTGGTGCGCCGGCACTGGTGGATCGTCCTGGTCACCCTCATGGTGGCTCTGGGCGTGACCGCGCTGGTCACCGTGCGGGCCCAGCCTCGCTACGTCGCCTCGGTCACCTTCTTCGTCACCACGCCGAGCCAGGGTGTCACCGACGCCTACCAGGGCGGGCTCTTCCTCCAGCAACGGGTCAAGTCCTACGCGGAGCTGCTGACCAGTGATCGGCTGGCGCAGGCCGCGGTGGCCGACAATCAGCTCGGGCTGACCGCAGAGGAGATTCAGCGTCGGGTCAGCACCTCCACCGAGACCGGCACGGTGCTGCTGCGGGCGTCGGTGACCGACACCGACCAGACCCGGGCGTTGCGGGTGACCGAGGCGCTCTCGGCGAAGTTCGTGGAACTCGTACAGAAGGTCGAGGCGCGGCCGGACGGCACCCCGGGGCCAATCAAGATCGAGGTGGTAAGTGGGCCACGGGTGACCCCGACGCCGGTGTCGCCGCAGCCGGTACGCAACACCGCGATCGGCGCCCTGCTCGGTCTGCTGGCCGGCGTCGGTCTGGCGATTCTGCGGGGGATGGCCGATGTCCGGCTGCGCGACGCGGCCGGCCTGCAGCGGGTGACCGGCAGCCCGCTGCTCGGCGAGATCCCGATCGACACCAGCGCGCGGTCGGCTCCACTGATCGTCGGTGACGCCGCCACCTCGGCGCGGGCCGAGGCCGTCCGCAAGCTGAGGACGAACCTGCGCTTCGTCGACGTGCACGAGCCGGCCCGGGTCATCGCGGTGACCAGCGCCCTGCAGGGCGAGGGCAAGACCACCCTGTCGTGCAACCTGGCGATCGCCCTGGCCGAGGCGGGCTGGCGGGTGCTGCTTGTCGACGCCGACCTGCGTCGCCCGAAGGTCGGCGACTACCTGGGTATCGACCCGGGGGTGGGGCTGACCGACGTGCTCGTCGGCGACGTGCAGGTGGGCGACGTGGTCCAGCGCTGGGGCGACAAGTCGCTGCTGGTACTGCCCAGCGGCTCGGCGCCGCCCAACCCGAGCGAGCTGCTCGGCTCCAAGGCCATGTCGGATCTGCTGCTCGCCCTGCGTGAATCCGCCGACATCGTCATCATCGACACCGCGCCGCTGCTCGCGGTCACCGACGGTGTGGTGGTCGCCGTGCAGGCCGACGGCGCGCTGCTGGTCACCCAGCAGGGACGTACCTCGCGGGCCCAGGTCGCCGCAGCCGCCCGGGCCCTGCACTCGGTCTCGGTGCGGCTACTGGGCTGCGTGCTCAACATGGCCCGGGTGCCCAAGGCCGAGGCGTACCAGTACGAGGCCTACCGGGTGGTCGCCGCCGCGGCCGGTGGCCAGTCGGTGCCGAGGGACCGCAGCCGGGGCGGCCGGCATGCCGAGCGGGCCAACGCCGGCGAGGTGAGCGACCACACGCAGGAACTCACCCGGCTGTCCCGATGAGCGTGGCCAGGGGGCGCAACGCCCGGTCGATCTCCTCCGCGCAGCGTCGGAAGTCCTCCGGGGTGCCCCCCACGGGGTCACGCAGGTCGTCCGCATCGCCGGGGGCGGGCTGCAATCGCCCCCGGGCCAGTGCGGCGGCCGCCACCGCGGCCCGTACCGGATCGTCCTGCTCGTCCGGCGGTGGTTCGGCCGCCGCGGCGAGCCGGCCGAACTGGCGCAGCGTGAAGGTCCGGTGCAGCGCCGCCGGCGCCAGCGCGGTGCAGATGGAGCGCTGGCGCCGGGTGGCGGTCAGCACCAGCACCGCCCCGGTGAGATGCTCCGGCAGCAGCCGCCGGCTGCGGAACGACGCCGGGTCCTCGCCGGTCTCGGCGGCGATCGCCGCCGCGTACGGATGCATGGCCAGGCCCTCGACGGCGTCGGTGCCGGCGCTGGCCACCGTCACCGGTTGCCCGGCGAGCAGGCGACGGGCGGCGTACTCGGCCATCGGTGACCGGCACAGGTTGGCGTGGCAGACGAACAACACCCCGCTGAGCATGTGGAACCCCCTGGACGACGCGGTCGCGGGCGGTGGCGCCGCGACGTTTGACGGTCGCCGGCGGCGTCCGCCCGGTGAGGGGATGTCGAGATCGTACGCATTCGTCGCAGCCACGGTCCCGGGCGGCGCGCCGAACCGATGCGAGGGAACGGGGGTGTCCGGGTGCGAATCGGGATGGTGACGTACCACTTTCCGCCGGAGCCGGCGTTCATCCCCGGCAGCCTCGCCGAGGAACTCGCGGCGCGGGGGCACGAGGTGCGGGTCCTCACCGGCTTCCCCGACTATCCGGGCGGGCACGTGTACCCGGGGTGGCGGCAGCGTTGGCACCACGAGACCCGCAGCCGGGGGCTGACCGTGCGGCGGGTGCCCCGGTACAGCACCGGCGACGTCACCGTACGCGGCCGGATGGCTTCCTGGCTGACCTTCGCCGGCAGCGCGGCGCTTGTGGGCCGCCGGTTCCTGGCCGGCGTGGACGTGCTGTACGTGCACCAGCCGCCGGCCGCCGCGTTCGCCTCGGCGGCCCTGCTGCGCCTGCTCGGTCCGGTGCCGCTGGTACTGCACGTGCCGGACGTCTGGGCCGAACAGGTCCCCGAGGCCGTCGACGACGGCCGGTGGGCGGCGCGGGTGCGGGCGGCCACCCTCCGGACCTACCGTGCCGCCAGCCGGGTCGCGGTGACCACGCCGTCCCTGCGGGACGCGGTGCTGGCGGACGGGATCGACCAGGCGCGGGTCCGGGTGGTGCTCAACTGGACCGACGAGCGGATCTTCCGCCCGGTGTCGGCCAGTCCGGCCGCTCGGCGGTTGGTCCGTCGGGACGAACGGTGCGTGGTGATGCACGCCGGCACCATCGGCGCGCGGCAGGGACTGGACACGGCGGTACGCGCGGCGGCAGCCCTGGGCGAGACCGTCGATCTGGTCCTGGTCGGCTCGGGCTCCGACGAGCGGCGGGTGCGGGGACTCGCCGCCGAGCTGCGGGCCGACAACGTCCGATTCGTGGACCGGCGCTCCCCGTTGGACATGCCCGAGCTGTACGCCGCCGCCGACTACCAGCTGGTGATGGTGCGCGATCTGCCCGAGCTGCGCAGCAGCGTCCCGGACAAGCTCCAGGCGGCCCTGTCCTGCGGAGCGCCGGTGGTCGCCTCGGCCGGCGGCGACACCGCGACGCTTGTCGAACGGGCCCGGGCGGGGCTGTCCTGCCCGCCGGAGGATTGGGCCAGCCTGGCGGACCGGCTCTGGCTGGCGGCGCAGATCCCCGCACCGGCGCGGGCCGAGATGGGTCGGCGCGGCCGGGAAGCGTATCTCCGGGAGATGTCGCTGCCGTCGGGCGTGGATCGCATCGAGGAGCTGCTGCGCGAGGCGGCGGCCATCGGCGCCAGGCGTGCCACGGAAGCCGAACGAACCTCTCGTAACGCCTGATCCCGTCATTAACCCGCCAAACTCACCGTTAGGTGTTAAGAACAATGTGGTCTTCTGTCCGTTTTTGGAAAGAGGTGTGATGTGTCGGAGAGCGAGAGCCCTCGACGGCGGCGTAGCCGATCCCGCCGCCGTCGGCGCGCCCGACTGCGTCGCATCCTGCTGACCACGTTGGTGGTCGCCTCGTTGGTGCTGGGTCTCACCGGGTGGGTCGGTTTCCGTGGCTGGCAGGCGCGCGCCCATCTGGTAAACGCCGCCGGCCTGGCCGGTGAACTGAGTGCCCATCTGGTCGGTGGCGACACCGCACGCGCCCAGCGGACCCTCGCCGCCTTGCAGGAGCAGGCCGGCGCGGCGCGGCGGGCCACCGGGGACCCCGGATGGTGGCTCGGCCGACAGGCCCCGGTGGCCGGGGCGAACCTCACCGCGGTTCGGCAGATCGCCATCGCCATCGACGACCTGGCCCGCCAGGCGTTCCCGGCGCTGCTCCGGGTCGACCTCGGTGGACTGATCCCCCAGGAAGGTCGGCTGGACCTGACCGGGCTGCGTACGGTCACCGACGATCTGGTCGCGGTGCACGCCACGGTGCAGCGGACCCGCGCTGAGTTGGCCGAGGTCTCCGGTGACCGGCTGGTCGCGCAGGTCCGACGCGCCCTCACGGAGCTGCGTGGCGAGATCGACCAGTTGGCCGCGATGACCTCGGCGGCGGACCGGGCGAGCCGACTGTTGCCGCCGTTGCTGGGCGTGGACGGGCCGCGACGGTATCTGCTGGTGTCGCAGAACCCCGCTGAGCTGCGCGCGACCGGCGGCATGTTCGGCGCGTACGCGGTCATCGAGGCCAACAAGGGCCGGGTCACGATGGGCGGCCAGGGCAGCAGTTCAAGCCTCGGCCGGTTCACCCAGCCGCTGAAGATCCCGGCGGAGGTGCGCGCCCTCTGGGGAGAGCTGCCCGGCATCTATCCGGCGGATGTGAACCTCAGCCCGCACTTCCCGACCGCGGCGGCGTTGTACCGGGAGATGTACCGCCGGCACAGCGGCGAGACGGTGGACGGCGTCCTGGCCGTCGATCCGGTGGTGCTGTCGTACCTGCTGAAGGCCACCGGGCCGGTGCGGGTGCCGGGTGGCGTGGCTTTGAGCGCCGAGAACGTGGTTCGGACCCTGCTCAGTGACACCTACCAGCGGATGAGTCCGAGAGAACAGGACGGCTTTTTCGCGGGCGCGGCGGCCACCGTCTTCGACACGCTATTCGCCCGGAACGTCCACCCGAATGGGTTGTTATCCGCATTCAACCGCTCTATACAAGAACGTCGGATACTGTTCTGGAGTGCCCGACCGGAGGAACAGCGGACATTCGGCGACAGCCGGATGGCCGGGACGCTTCCGGAACAGGACACCGTGCCGACGGTCGGCGTGTTCCTCAACGACGGCAGCGGCGCGAAGCTCGGCTACTACCTCCGGCAGACCGCCGACCTGACGGTCGGCGACTGCCACGCCGACGGTCGCCGTGAGCTGAACCTCCGGGTGACGCTCCGGTCCACCGCACCGGCTTCGGGGCTCAGCGAGTCGGTCCTCGGCCTCGGCCGGGCCGGGGATCCGTACACCGTCCGGACGCTGGTGTCGGTGTACGGCCCGGCCGGCGGGGCGGTGCTCGACACCCGGGTCGACGGTGCCGAGACCTCGGTGGGCAACGGCACCGAGCGGCGGCGGCAGGTCGCCACCGTGAACGTCGAGATCGGCCCGGGCGGGACTCGCACGTTGCAGGTCTCCCTGTTGACCGGCAAGACGGAGAGCGGAGCGGCCGAGCTGTGGCTGACCCCGACCGCCACCCCATGGACCACCCATGTTGTTACCGCACCAAGCTGTTCTCAGTAGGAGGGAACGAACCATGCGGCTATCCCGCATCATCATGGCGCTCACGGTCGGTCTGGCCGTGGTGGCCGTGCCGGCTGCGGCGGGGGCGGCGCAACCGCAGCCGCAGCCGTCGCCAACAGTCACCGATCCGCCCCAGCCACCGCCGTATCCGCCGGTGCTGGCGTCGCTGACGGTGAACCGACCCACCATCTTCCTCGGTGAGACGGTCATCCTGACCGGCCGCAACTTCGGGCCGAACGAGACGGTCGACATCGTCGTCTCGGTGTCGCCGCTGGCCGCACCGGCCGCTGGTACGGCACGGCGCAGCGACGGCAGCACGGTCGCCATGGCGCCGGTGGCCTTCCAGGCCAGCGCGCCGCTGAGCTTCACCGCCCGGACCAACTCCGAAGGGGTCTTCACCCGGCGGTACACGCCGTCGGTGACCGGCCTGCTCACCTTCACCGCGACCGGTCGGGAGTCCGGCCGTTCCGCCTCGACCCAGTTGCGGGTGCTGCCGAAGAAGAAGCCGCACCTGCCGGTCACCGGCAGCAGCCTGGACACGCCGATGAAGGTCGGCGGCGGGCTCGTCGCCGCCGGTGCCGTCCTGCTGCTCGGCACGCTGGCCTGGCGGCGGCGCAACCGCTTCGGTGCGGGTGGCGCGAACTGATCCACGATTCCGGGCAGGGCCCGGAGAACGAAGGTACCGGTGCCCGCCGCTCCCTCCGACGGGCACCGGTACCTGTCTGCCCGCCCTAGACCACGCCGTGCGCCAGCATCGCCTCGGCGACCCGGCGGAACCCGTTGATGTTCGCCCCGGCCACGTAGTCGCCCGGCAGGCCGTACTCCTCCGCCGTCGCCCAGCACCGGGCGTGGATGTCCCGCATCGTCTCTCGTAACCGCTGCTCCGACTTCGCGAAGGTCCACGTCTCCCGGCTGGCGTTCTGCTGCATCTCCAGGGCGCTGACCGCCACGCCACCGGCGTTGGCCGCCTTACCGGGAGCGAAGCGCACGCCGGCCCGACCGAGGATGCGCACCGCCTCGGGGGTGGTCGGCATGTTCGCCCCCTCCACCACCACCGCGCAGCCACCGGCGACCAACTGGGCGGCCTCCGCGCCGCCGATCTCGTTCTGGGTCGCGCACGGCAGGGCCAGGTCGCACGGCACCTCCCAGGGGGTACGGCCGGCGACGCTTACCGCGTGCGGCACGTCCAGCACGTAGTCCGCCAACCGGCCGCGCCGCCGCTCTTTCAGCTCCCGCAACACGTCGAGGTCGACGCCCTTCTCGTCGAGCAGGTAGCCGGTGGAGTCGGAGCAGGCGACCACCGTCCCGCCGAGCTGGTGGACCTTCTCGATGGCGTGGATGGCCACGTTGCCGGAACCGGAGACCACCACCCGCTTGCCGTCCAGACCATCCCCGGTCTGCCGCAGCATCTCCTCGGCGAAGAACACCGCGCCGTAACCGGTGGCCTCGGTACGCGCCTGCGCGCCGCCGTACGACAGGCCCTTGCCGGTCAGCACACCCGACTCGTACCGGTTGGTGATCCGCTTGTACTGGCCGAACAGGTAGCCGATCTCCCGGCTGCCCACCCCGATGTCACCGGCCGGCACGTCCGTCTGCGCCCCGATGTGCCGGTGCAACTCGGTCATGAAGCTCTGGCAGAAGCGCATCACCTCGCGGTCCGAGCACCCCTTGGGATCGAAGTCCGCGCCGCCCTTGCCGGCGCCGATCGGCAGCCCGGTCAGCGCGTTCTTGAAGATCTGCTCGAAGCCGAGGAACTTGACGATGCCCAGGTAGACCGTGGGATGGAAGCGCAGCCCACCCTTGAACGGGCCGAGCGCGCTGTTGAACTCGACCCGGAAGCCCCGGTTCACCCGGATCCGACCTGCGTCGTCCTCCCAGGGCACCCGGAAGATGATCTGCCGTTCCGGTTCGCAGATCCGCTCGATGATCCGGGCCCGCGCGTACTCCGGGTGCCGGGCCAGCGCCGGCCCGATGCTCTCCAACACCTCCCGTACGGCCTGGTGGAACTCGGGCTCACCCGGGTTGCGGGCGACCACACTGGCGAACACCGACTCGACCGTCTCCGGCATCACCGACACGTCCCTTCCGGTTCAGGCCCGGCGCCGTTGCCGGACCTCGGCGGCCTCGCGCCGACCGTCCTTCGATACGGTTCGTCACCGCCGTCCGGTTCACCGACGGTCCCGGACCAGCTCAGGTGCCGGTGCGACACGCGGTCGACTGATCCGACCCGCCTCCTGGCGCGTACCCCTCGGTAGGGGACCGTGAAAGGGGAGACCGATGGCCGGATCGGTGCAGGGCGGACAGGATCAGACACAATCCGGGCCAGCCCCGGCACCATCGATCGAGATCGAGGTGTTCCCGGCGACGCCCACCGAGGTCGGAGGCACACCACCGGATCGGCAGGTCTGGTCGCCGGCCGCCCGGCTGCTGGTCGCCGCCGCGGTGCTGGTGCTGGGCCTGGGAGCGGTTGCCGTCGTGGTGATCCTCTCCGACCCGCACCGGCTCGGCCGGGTCTTCTCCGGCGGAACGGACTCGGTGGCCAGCGCGACCGCCGCGCCGGACGACGCCAGCGGACTGGGCGGTGCCGCCCGGGCGGCGCGGGAGAGCCCCGAGGAGGTACGGACCGCGCCGCTGCACGATCGACGGCGGGCCAGCTTCGAGTTGGTCGACGGGCTGGACCGGGTGGATCTGCGGGTCACCGAGTTGGGGGAGGAGCTGTACCGCGTGGTCAGCCCCGCCGCGTCCGGCTCGCGGGCACGTCCGGAACTGGTAGGCGATCGGGTGTCGCTGCGGATGGAGCGGACCGGCGAGCAGCCGGGCATGGTCGAGGTGCTGCTGAACGCCCGGGTGTCCTGGGATCTGCGGCTCACCGGTGGGACCGCCGAGCGACGGATGGACCTCAGCGCCGCCCGGCTGTCCGGACTGGAACTGGTGGGTGGCGCGACCCGGACCGACCTTCGGCTGCCCCACGTCGACGGGCTGCTCGTGGTGCGGGTCACCGGTGGGGTCAACCAGTTCGACGTCACGGTCACCGACGGCGTGCCGGTGCGCGTCCGGACTGGCTCCGGCGCCGGTGCCGTCGAGCTGTACGGCGAGCGCCGCGACGGCCTCGCCCCGGGTACGGTGCTCGGCTCGCAGGGCTGGGACCGGGCCCCCGAACGGATTTTCCTGGACCTGGTGGCCGGTGCCAACGTGGTGACCGTACGCGGCGGCTGAGCCCGTGCGGGGCAGCCGCTCGCCGACCGCCGGGCGGCCGGCCGGGGCCGGCGTAGAGTCGGACCGTGGAGCGTGCCGAAGCGATGCCTGCCGAGACCCGTCCGCCCGGGGTGGCGACGGTCGATCCAGGCAGCGTGCTGCTGCCCGGCCACGATGTGCCGCTGGGGCGCTACACCACGGTGCGCCGGCTGCTGCCGCAGCGCACCCGTCGACTGGTCGGGGCGTGGTGCTTCGTCGACCACTTCGGCCCCGACGACGTGGCCCAACGGCCCGGCATGGAGGTGCCGCCGCACCCGCACACCGGTCTGCAGACGGTGACCTGGCTGCTCGACGGCGAGATCCTGCACCGCGACAGCCTCGGTAACCAGCAGCCGATCCGTCCCGGCCAACTCAACGTGATGACCTCGGGTCACGGCATCGCCCACTCCGAACGCTCACCGGCGGAGCACCCGCCCCTGATGCACGGGGTGCAGTTGTGGGTGGCGTTGCCGGACGAGGCCCGAGCCGGCGGGGCCGACTTCGCCCACCACGCCGAGCTGCCCCGGTGGCGCGACGGGGATCTCGACGTCACCCTGCTGGTCGGGGAACTCGCCGGAGAACGCTCGCCGGCCCGGGTGCACACCCCGCTGCTCGGCGCGCAACTGGAACTGGCCGGATCGGCGGTGGCCGGGCTGCCGCTGCGGCGTGACTTCGAGTACGCGCTGCTGGCCCTCGACGGTGCCGGCGAGGTCGACGGCCAACCGCTGGTGCCCGGGGCGCTGCTCTGGCTCGGGGCCGGGCGGGACGTGCTGCGCCTGCGTGGTGAGCCGGGTAGCCGGCTCATGCTGCTCGGTGGCACACCGTTCGAGGAGCCGCTGGTGATGTGGTGGAACTTCGTCGGCCGTGACCACGACGAGATCGTCGCCGCCCGGGAGGACTGGATGGCCGGGCGGCGTTTCGGGGTGGTGGCCGACGACCCCGACCCGCCGCTGCCGGCACCGGCGCTGCCCACTGTCCGGCTCAAGGCCCGCGACCGTTCCGGCGGCTTCCACGGCTAGTGCCGTGTCCAGTCAGGCGGGGTGCTCCAAGTCGCGCACCAAGGGGTCGAGCAGCCGGTCGACGGACATCCGGGCGACGATCCCGTTGCGGAGGCGGGCGACCGTGCTCGACGAGGTGAAGAGCGCCCGGGCGAAGTGGCGTGACTGCCGCTGCGCCCGCTCGACACGCCCCTTTCGCCGCCGCTCGTAGCGGCGGAGCGCGAAGGGCACGTGGCCGGCGTCGCAGCGGCTGAGCTCATCGGCCAGCGCCGCTGCCGATTCCAGTGCCATCGAGGCGCCCATTCCGGCGGTCGGCAGAAAGGCGGCGGCGGCGTCCCCCACCAGCGCCACCCGGTCGCGTACCCATCGGGTGGAGCGCACGTCGGTCATGGGCCACAGCCAACGCTCGTCGTCCGAGCCGGGCAGCAGACGGTCGGCGGGCAGGCCCGCTCCGGTGAGGGTCCGGCGCAGCCATGCCCTGGCCTGCGGACCACGGACGGTATCCGAGGGACCGCCGACGATCAGGCACACCCGGCCCTGGCACGGGTAGCACCCGACGAAGCTGCCGGCTCCCCAGAATTCCAGCGTCTCACCGGCGTCGCCCGGGTGGTCCGCCGCCTCGGTCCACCACGTGGCGCAGGTCCATCCCGTGTCATGCCGGGGCTGGGGTCCGAGGAGCGCGGTGCGCACCGCGGAACCAATGCCGTCGGCACCCACCAAGAGGTCGGCCTCGAAGGTGGTTCCGTCGTCGAGACGAGCATCGACGCCGGCGTGGTGCTGCTGCAGAGCCACGATGCGACCTGTCCGGTGCTCGACGTGGTCGCAGGCCGTGGCCAGCATCTCAACGAGGTCGCTGCGCGGCACGGTGCCCAGATATCCGTGGCGGGCGATGCCGGCAGGTGGCCCGGAGGTGGTGAGCAGGGCACCGGACCCCGACCGCGCCGTGTAGCGCCGCATCGGAAGGCCGCGCTCGACCAGCCGGTCGTGGACGCCGACCGCGTGCAGCACCCGGGTTCCGTGTGGCCACAGGGCGAGCGCGAAGCCGTCGTCGCTGCCGTGGCCGGGGTCGACCACGGTGATCTGGTGGCCACGGGGACGCAGCAGCGCCGCGAGTGTCAGGCCGGCGACACCCCCGCCGGCGATCAGCACCTTCATGACGCCTCCAGGCGACGTTTCGCTCCCACGCCGATGTCAGCCAGAAGAGCGTCCAGGGTGTCGATGACAGCGGTCAGCCGCCAGGAGGAGACGAAGTCGAACGCGTGCTGGCCGCCGGGCAGTTCGACGTGGACCACCGGCTGCGACGACTCGGCTCGCAGCTTGTCCGCCAGGGCGCGCGCCGTGGCGGCGGAGGTTTGGTTGTCGAGACTTCCGTGCGCGATCAGGAATGCCGGTGCGTCGGATGCCGGCAGCGCGAACGGGGTCGACGTGACCACCTCGTCGGTGCTGCGGCCGTAGTAGCGGCCGTAGTAGCCGTAGAGACAGACCGCTGCGGCAGGGCGCTCGTCGGGCGTCGCGCGTAGCGCGTAGAGAGAGGTCAGATGAGCGCCCGCGGAGCTGCCCGCCATCACCACAGTCGTCGCGTCCGCGCCGTATTCTTCGGCGTGCTCGCGCGCCCAGGCCATCGCGGCCTCCGCGTCGGCAAGGTGCTCCTCGAAGCCCGCCCCGGGGCGGAGTCGGTACGTCGCGCTCATGCACACCCAGCCGCGCGCGGCGAGGTGATGCAGCAGGCCACGACCTTCCCAGTTCTTGCTTCCCGAGAAGTAGCCGCCGCCGTGGAAGTAGACCAGCACCGGGCCACCCGTGGGCCGGTCGCGGCGTCGCAGCACGTCGAGGCGCTGGCGTCGGTGGTCGCCGTAGCGCAGGTTGCGTAGCCGCTGCACGGAACGCGGTCGGATCGGAAGCGGGGTGAGGGCGGTACGCCACCGGCTCCGTCGCGGCGGTGCGCGATCTATGCCGGCCGCTCGGAGTGCGTCATCAGCGACGGAGCTCGAACGGGCGGCTCGGCGGGTCAACGCGACAAGCATCGCCGCGGTCGCGGCCGCGCCCGCCAGCAGGACGCCCGACAACACGTCGCGGCGCAGGTCCCCACTCCAGACGGCCGCAGCGGTCGAGACCGCGAGCAGCGTCAGTACCAGGTGGGGCACCTCGTTCACGACCATCCCGGCCAGGAAGGCGGCCCGCGCCAGCGGCCGTGGTCGCGTAGGTGGGCTGAACGCGGCGGTGGTGGCCAGGCCGAGTACGAGGACGTGCACCACGTAGTCGTTCGGCATGGACTCCTCCTCTACAGGTGTCGAGGAGTGCTACTCTACACCTGTAGAGCTGGGAGGGAAGCCCATGGCGACCGAACGCCGGACGGTGATCGCGGACGCGGCGATCACCACGCTGGCCACGGCCGGTGGACGTGGACTCACGCACCGAGCCGTCGACAGGGAGGCGAGGCTTCCGCTCGGCTCGACCTCCTACTACTTCCGCACCCGCGCGGACCTGCTCCGGGCGGCCGTCGACCGGCTGGCCGAACTGGACGAGGCGGCCCTCGCTCCCGCAACCGGCGGGACGCTCGCCGCAGACCTCGCCCGAGTGGCCGAACAGCTGCTCAGCGCCGACCGGGAGCGGCTCCTCGCCCGCTACGAGCTCGCGCTCGAATCCGTACGGCGGCCCGAGCTGCGCGAGGTCCTGGCGGCCGGCACGCACCGGGTGCGTGGTGCCATCGAGCAGCGGCTGACCGAGCAGGGCGTCGTGGCAGCACGCGATGTGGCCAAGGCCGCGCTCGCGCTCGTCGACGGTCTGCTCTTCGCCGAACTCACCGCGGCCGAGGGGCAGCAACGCGGCCGCGCCGAGCTGGAAGCTACCCTGGCGAGGCTCGTGGGCGCCGAGTGACCCAAGCCGGCCTGAACCCCGAGGACCGATCCGACAGTTGAGCGTCCTGTGATGGAGAGCCTCTTGCGCCGACTCACCTACTACGTGGCGACCACCCTCGACGGCTTCATCGCCGGCCCGGACGGCGGGGACCCGAGCGGCCAGAGCTACTTCCCGGTCCCCGCCGACCTGATCGACTACATGGTGACCAACTTCCCGGAGACGTTGCCCGCGCCCGCCCGTGCCGCGTTGGGCGTCGAGGGGCCGGGAAAGGTCTTCGACACGGTGCTCGAAGGTCGGGCGTCCTATCAGCTCGGCTTGGACGCCGGGCTCGACGACGCCTATCCGCACCTGCGTCACCTGGTGTTCTCCACCACCCTGCGGGCAACGCCGGGCAACGCCGTCGAGCTGGTCCGCACCGACGCCCTCGACCGAGTCCGCAGCCTCAAGCAGGACGGCAGCGAGCTGGACATCTGGCTGGTCGGCGGCGGTACGTTGGCCCACAGCCTGCTGCCCGAGATCGACCGGCTCATCATCAAGCAGCACCCGTCCGTGATCGGCTCGGGCATCCCGATGTTCGCCGGTCCCTTCCAGCCCACCTTGTTCACCCACGTGGACGCCGCCGTGCTGGACTCAGGGGTACGCGTACTGACGTTGGATCGCAGCTGAGGTTCGTGTCCGGGCGGCCGGGACACCCGGCCTACTCGTGCGGGGCGCGGGTAACAGCCGCTCATGCCCACCACGGTTGCCACGATCGAGGACAGGAAGCGGTTGGCGCGTCGGCTCGCCGGTAGCGGCCGGGGCTTCGCCGAGCAGTACGGATTCCGGGTCACAAACAACCCGTCCAGCCTGTTCCAGGTGCTCTGCCTGTCCATGCTGCTCGCCCGCCGGGGAGATTTCCGGCGGGCCGTCGACGGCGCGCACGCGCTGTCCGACGCGGGCTGGGACAGCGCCGCCCGGCTGTCCGGCGCGTCACACCCGGATCGGGTCAGGGCGCTGCGCGACAGCGGCCAGCGCGGCGACGTCGACGCGCTGGCCGACCTGCTGGGCCGGCTGGCCCGCACGGTCGTCGAACGGTACCGGGGCGACCTAAGGCGGCTGCGGTCGGCGGCGCACCGCGACCCGGCCCGTGAGCGGGCCCTGCTCACCGCCCTCCCGGGGGTCGACGAGCAGGTCGCGGACCTGTTCCTGCGCGAGGTGCAGGCGCTGTGGGGCGAGGTCGCGCCGGTGGCCGACCGGCGGGCGCTGACGGCGGCGCGGCGACTCGGCTTGGGCCGCTCCGCCGAGGATCTCGCCGGGCTGGCCGGCGGCCGCGAGTCGGAGCGGCTCGCTTGGCTGGTCGGTGCGCTCGCGCGGGTCGACCTGGAGGGGCGCTACGCCGAGCTGACAGAATGAGGCCCTTCGTCGGTACCCGCTGTCCGTTCGGCTGATGGCGTGCGGTAAGCTGACCGCAGTAAAACGCAGCCACCCGGTTCGGGTGGCTGCCGGCCGCCTGGTGGCCGCGACCCGGTTCGGGTGCGCCGTCGCCAGGGCAGGCGGTTACGCAGGGGCGCCCCCGGCAGCGGTTCGTTGCCGGGGCGCCTCCCTGTCTACCGGCGAGTCGAGACGCGCCGGGCAGGGCCTAGATGCCGCGCAGGTGCTGAGATACCCGCTGGTGCCGCTTGTCGCGTCCCTGCGCGCCACGCTGCGCGTCGGTGATCTCGGGGGCCGCGTCGATGCCGGCCGAACGGGCCACCTGGTTGCCGTTGGCGTAATCCACCGGAGGCAGGGCGCGCAGGGCCTGGAGCACGTCCGGCGGCGCCCCTTCCCGCTCGGCCTCGCGTACCACCTCGTCCTTCCCGGCGGGGTAGTCCAGGCTCGACAGGTACTGCAGGACGTCGGCGTAACTCGCCATGATGTCGGCTCCTCCCGGGCATTCGGTCCGGCCACAACCGGGCGCGGATACCCGACCCGGGGCCGCTCACGCGCCGAGGCCGACGGAAAAGCAGTCGCCGTTTCCATACCGAGCGGGTGGGTAAGCGCCGGCCGGAGGGGGTACGCGATGAACTACGACACGTTCGTCGACCAGGTCGCCCAGCGCACCGCCACGTCATCGTCGCGGGCGGTGGAGCTGATTCGGGCGACGCTGGAGACGCTGGCCGAGCGGCTGACCGGCGGCGAGGTGCTGGACCTGGCCGTGCAGCTGCCCGCTCCGCTGAGGCTGCCGATGCGCCCGACACCGGACATCGAGGCGGCGGAGCGCTTCGGCGCCGCCGAGTTCGTCGCCCGGGTCGCGCTCCGCGCCGGGGTGGGGGAGCCGGCCGCCCGGGACGCGGTCCGCGCGGTCTTCACCACCCTTCGGGAGGCGGTGACCGGTGGCGAGTTCGACGAACTGGTGGTCCAGTTGCCCCGCGACTACCGCGACATGGTTGAGCCCGCCCTGGCGCCCGGCGCCACGTTGCGGCGCGGCTGACTGGCCGTCGGTGCGGACACCGCACTAGCCGACAGCCCCGCTGGCGCGCAGCCGGCTGATCTGGTCCCGGTCGACGCCTGCCTCGCCGAGAATCTCGTCGGTGTGTTCGCCCGGCCACGGCGGCGGCCGGCGGATCGCGGCCGGGGTGGCGGAGAACCGGGGTGCCGGCGCCGGTTGGACGACCCCGTCGCTGAGCACGAACGTCTTCCGGGCGGCCAGGTGCGGGTGTTCCGGGGCTTCACGCCAGTCCAGCACCGGCGCGGCGCAGGCGTCGGAGGCGGTGAGCAGCGCGGCCCACTCGTCGCGGGTACGGGTGCGGAACAGGCGCGCCCAGGCGGCCCGCAGCGCCGGCCAGTTCGCCGGGTCGGTGCGGTCGATCGGCTCGTCCGGCGGCAGCGGGAAACCGGTGAGCCGCACCAACTCGTCGTAGAAGCGCGGCTCCAGCGCCCCGACGGCGAGGTACCGCCCGTCGGCGCACTCGTACGTGTCGTAGAAGGGCGCGCCGCCGTCGAGCAGATTGACCCCGCGCGGGTTTCGCCACATGCCGAGCTGGTGCAGGGCGTGGATCTGGGTGCTGAGCACCGCGACCCCGTCCACGATGGCCGCGTCGACCACCTGGCCGGTGGCACCCCCGCGCACCGCGTACAGCGCGGAGACGACACCCAGGGCGAGCATCATTCCGCCGCCACCGAAGTCGCCGAGCAGGTTCATCGGCGGCACCGGAGGCTCACCGGCCCGTCCGATGCCGTGTAACGCACCGGTCAGCGCCAGGTAGTCGATGTCGTGCCCGGCGTACGGGGCGTTCGGGCCGTCCTGGCCCCAGCCGGTCATCCGGCCGTAGACCAGCCCCGGGTTGACCGCGTGGCAGTCGGCCGGCCCGACGCCGAGCCGTTCGGTGACGCCGGGCCGGAACCCCTCGACGAGGGCGTCCGCGTCGCGGACCAGGGCCAGTACCACCTCGCGCCCGTCGGCGGATTTCAGGTCCACCCCGATCGAGCGGCGCCCCCGGTTGAGCAGATCGGGGTGCGGGGTGCCGAAGGCCGTGGCATCCACCTCGGTGACCCGGTCGACCCGGATCACGTCGGCCCCCAGGTCGGCCAGCATCATGGCGGCGAAGGGCCCGGGGCCGATCCCGGCCAGCTCCACCACGCGTACGCCGGACAGTGGGCCGGTCGCCAGGTCTGCGGTCACCGGGTCACGATAGGCGCTCACCTCGCGTTCGGCCGGCCGCCCGCCGTGAGCGAAGCCACCGGGCCCGACAACGCCCCGCCTGGCGGGCGGAATTCGGCTGTCCTAACCTTGTCAGCACGAGGGGAGTACTTCCCACGAACCATGCCGGTCAGTACGGCGCGCCCGGAGCGCGCCTCGGGTGGTTGCCCACGAAACGTGGGTGAAGGAGACCTCGAACATGACACGGTGTTCGAGGAGGCCCCATGTCCGATTTGTCTGTCGCGGCTGGTCTGCAGTCGGTGGGCACGCCCTCGCTGTGGGCGATCACCATCCTTGGCGTGCTCGCCCTGCTGACGCTGGACTTCCTGGTGACCCGGCGCCCGCACGAGGTGTCGCTCAAGGAGGCACTCGGCTGGACCGCCTTCTACATAGCCCTGCCGCTGGCTTTCGGTGCCTGGGTCTGGCACCGCTACGGCTCCGAGCGTGGCTTCGAGTACCTCACCGGATACCTGGTCGAGAAGTCGCTGTCGGTCGACAACCTCTTCGTCTTCATGCTGCTGTTGGCCGCCTTCGCAGTGCCCAGCGAACTCGCCCAGCGGGTGCTGCTGTTCGGCATCACCGGAGCGCTGGTCTTGCGTGGTGTCTTCATCGCCCTAGGCGCGGCGGCCCTGCAAACCCTGGACTTCGCCTTTCTGATCTTCGCGTTGATCCTGCTGTTCACCGCCGCCAAGCTGCTCCGCGACGCGTTCACCGGGCACGAGCAGACGGTGGACATCGGCAACATGCGCTCGGTGCGACTGCTGCGCCGGTTCATGCCGGTGGTCCACGAGTACCACGGCACCAAGATGACCGTCCGGGTCGACGGGCGTCGGGCGCTCACCCCGCTCGCGCTGGTGGTGGTTGCGGTGTTCGCCACCGACGTGGTCTTCGCCGTCGACTCGGTGCCGGCGGTGTACGGCATCACCGAGGACCCGTACCTCGTCTTCGCCACCAACGCCTTCGCCCTGCTGGGCCTGCGGGCGCTGTACTTCGTGCTGCACGCGGCGCTGAGCCGGCTGGTCCACCTCACCTACGGCCTGGCGATCATCCTGGCCTTCATCGGCATCAAGCTCGGCCTGCACTGGGCGCACGGTGTCTGGGAGGGCGTCCCGGAGATCCCCACCGTGGCCTCGCTGCTGGTCATCGTCGGCGTGCTGACCGTGGTCACGATCACCAGCCTGCGGGCGACCCGGAACGTGGTGCCGGGGGCCAAGGAAGTCGTCACCGAGCGGAAGTGAGCGTCTCCGGGAACGGGTGGCCGACTCCGTGCCGGTCGAACCCGCCCCCGGCGGTCCTCGCCGTGGTAGGACTGAGCGGTGGGTATCGTCACACCGGGCTTCCAGGGTCGGCCGCGCGCCGAGGCTCCGGATCTGCCTCCCGGCCAGTACCTGACGCCTGACTTTCCCGTGCTCTCCGCGGGCCCGACCCCACGGGTGCCCCGTGACCAGTGGGAATTCGTGATCAGCTCCGAGACCGGTACGGAGTACCGGTGGAGTTGGGACGAGATGATGGCGTTGCCGCAGGAGACGCCGACCGTCGACATCCACTGCGTCACCCGGTGGTCCAAGCTCGGCACCACCTGGCGCGGCGTCTCGCTGGACACGCTGCTCGACGGCGTGGACACCGCCGCCGACTACGCCCTCGCGCACTCCTACGGCGGCTACACCACAAACCTCCCGCTGGAGGACCTGCGCGACGGGCAGGCCTGGCTGGTGCACACCTACGACGGAGACGACCTGCCGGCCGAGCACGGCGGGCCGGCGCGGCTGCTCGTGCCGCACCTCTACTTCTGGAAGTCCGCCAAGTGGGTGCGGGGCATTCATCTCACCGTCGAGGACACCCCGGGTTTCTGGGAGACCGCCGGCTACCACGACTACGGCGACCCGTGGCGTGAGCAGCGGTACCAGGGCGATTGAGCGGCCGGATGAGCTGGCGGGCGGCCCGGTTGGTGGCACACCGGACCGAGACGCCGACGGCGCGGACCCTGGTGCTGGAGGTACCCGGTTGGCCGGCCCACCTGCCTGGCCAGCATGTCGACATCCGGCTCACCGCGCCGGACGGGTACCAGGCCGCCCGGTCGTACTCGCTCGCCGCCCCCGCCGACGGTGACCGGATCGAGGTGTCCATCCAGCGGGTGTCCGACGGCGAGGTGTCGCCGTTCCTGGTGGACGCCTACCGCGAGGGTGATCCGGTCGAGGTGCGCGGCCCGATCGGCGGCTGGTTCGTCTGGCGGCCACAGCAGACCGAACCGGTGCTGCTGGTCGCCGGGGGGTCGGGGGTGGTGCCGCTGATGGCCATGATCCGTGGCCGGCGGGCGGCCGGAAGCCGGGCACCGTTCCGGCTGATCTACTCCGTCCGCACCCCCGAGGACGCCTTCTACACCGACGAGCTGCGGCGACGGGTACGCGACGACGCCGGCCTGGACGTGGCGTACGTGTACACCCGGCAGGCGCCCGAGGGCTGGCGCGGCGAGCCGCACCGGCTCGGCCTCGCCGATGTCAACACCCATGGCTGGCCGCCGGAGTTGGAGCCCCTCGTGTACGTGTGCGGGCCCACCGCTTTCGTGGAGACCGTCTCCGACCTGCTCGTCGGGCTGGGCCACCCGGCGCGGCGGGTACGCACCGAACGTTTCGGCCCGACCGGTTGAGAGGAGACCGCGGATGACCGCGCTGCCCTACGTGGACGGCAACATGCTCGACGGTCCGTTGGGGGAGGTGTTCGCGGTCGACTTGAGCACCGCCACCGCCCGGTGCGCCACCTGTGGCACCCCCGGTCCGGTGGCGGGGCTTCGGGTCTACTCGCATGCGCCCGGCCTGGTGGGTCGCTGCCCCACCTGCGTCGAGGTGATGGTGCGGCTGGTCCGCGCGCCCGACCGCGCCTGGCTGGACCTGCGCGGCGCCACGTTCCTCCAGTTCCCGATGCCACTCGACCGGCCACGCTGAGGTCTTCGCGACTGTCGTGGGGACGTTTGCCGGCGCGCATGACGGGAACCGGGCCGAAATGACGAAGCCTCGTGTGGTGATCGTGGGGGCCGGGTTCGCCGGGTACCACGCGGCGAAGACGTTGAGCCGGTTGGCCCGCGACCGAGCCGAGATCGTCCTGCTGAACTCGACGGATTACTTCCTATACCTGCCGCTGCTGCCGGAGGTGGCGGCGGGGGTGGTAGAGCCGGGCCGGATCGCGGTGCCGCTGGCCGGCACCCTGGACGGCGTACGGGCGGTGATCGGCGAGGCCGACAGCGTCGACCTGCAGAACCGGTGGGTCGGCTTCACCCAGCCGGAGGGCGACCGCAATCGGCTGGCGTACGACCGGTTGGTCCTCTCCGTCGGCAGCGTGAACAAGCTGCTACCCATTCCCGGCGTGACCGAGTACGCGCACGGCTTCCGCGGTCTGCCTGAGGCGCTCTACCTGCACGATCACGTGGTCCGGCAGATCGAGCTGGCCGAGCAGGCGGAAGACCCGGCGGAGCAGCAGGCACGCGCCACGTTCGTGGTGGTGGGTGCCGGATACACCGGTACCGAGGTGGCCGCGCACGGCATCCTGTTCACCGACGAACTGGCCGCCCAGCACCCCCGGCTCAAGATCCGGCCGAGGTGGCTGCTGCTGGACGTCGCCCCACGCGTGCTGCCGGAGTTGGACCGGCGGATGTCGGTCACCGCCGACAAGGTGCTGCGGCGGCGCGGGGTCGACGTACGGATGGGCACCTCGGTGGCGGTCGCCACCTCCGACGGGGTCAAGCTCACCGACGGCGAGTACGTGCCCACCTGCTCGCTGGTCTGGTGCGTCGGCGTACGTCCCGACCCGTTCGTGGCGGAACTGGGCCTGCGGACCGAGAAGGGGCGGTTGGTCGTCGACGAGTACCTCAACGTCCCCGGGTTCCCCGAGGTCTACGCCTGCGGCGACGCCGCCGCGGTGCCCGACCTGACCCGGCCCGGTGAGATCTGCACGATGACCGCTCAGCACGCGCAGCGGCAGGGCAAACTGGCCGCGCACAACATCGCCGCCTCGTACGGGCAGGGACGCCGCCGGCCGTACAAGCACCACGATCTCGGTTGGGTGGTCGACCTGGGCGGCAAGCAGGCCGCGGCGAACCCGTTGAAGGTGCCGCTGTCCGGTCTGCCCGCCAAGGCGGTCACCCGGGGCTACCACCTGCTTGCGATGCCCGGCAACCGGGCCAGGGTGAGCGCGGACTGGTTCCTCGACGCCGCACTGCAGCGGTCGGCGGCACAGCTCGGACTGATCTCCGCCACCGCCGTACCGCTGGAGAGTGCGTCGCCCGAGATGCCGGCGCGGGCCCGCTGACCACGGGCCCGTCGGCACGGAGGCTCGTGCGGTCGTGGGCGAGGACCCCGCGACCGCACAGCTGATCTCCGGCTCAGCCGGCGGCCATTCCGGCCCCCGCCTCGTCGATGGCGTCATCCACCGCGTGCGCCAGGTCGATGTCCATCGCGGTCACCGCCCCGGCGTTGCCGGAGGTCACGGTCAGCACGGCGGTCGTCGGGCCGGCGCGGCCGATCCGTGGTCCGCGGCCGGTCTGCTGGCGCAGCAGGTCGAGCCGGTCCAACACCCGGTCCAGGTTGCCCGGCGGCAATTCCAGGGTCCGGGACAGCGCGGTGCCGTCACCGGACCAGTAGGGCAGGTCGCCCAGGGCCGTACGCAGCTCGGCCGCCGACAACGGCGGCAGCGCGCTGACCGGACCGACCACGCCGCCGCCGGCGGACGGCTGGTCCAGCAACTGTCGCAGCTCATCCGGTACGTGCAGCGACTCGATCAGGTCACCGTCGTGCTCGGCGAGTGCGGCGAGGGTCGCCTCGGCCTGGTAGCGCGCCTGCTCCGGGCTTCGACCGCTGATCCGACCCACCTCGGAGAGGAATCCGCTCAGGTCCTGGCGCCGCTCGATGCCGTCCACCGGGACCACGTCGTGCAGTGAGGCGGGCACCGCCTCCAGCAGCCGGCGGCGTTCGCCGGCCTCCAGGGCCCAGGCCAGCACGAGCACCGTCGACTCGACCCCGACCTTGGCGGTGCGGAAGTCGACCCCGGCGCGACGGACGACGTCCTCGACCAGGTCGCGGTAGCCCATGGTGGTGATCCCCGGTGCCTGCACACCTGGCTCCGGCCGGGGCCGAGGGGCCTCCGGCAAACCGGCTGGCGGGGGAGCGGGACCGCCCCGCGTGGTGTCCGGTTTGCGGCCGCCAGCCGGTGCCGGGCCGGCCCGCTTGTTCTGGTCGAGGTGGGTGAGTTGTTTGGACGCGCTCAGGCTGGCGCCGGCGTCGGCGGCTCGCATGCCGCGTTCCCGGGCCTGGCGGGCCAGTGCCCGGCGGCGCTGGTTGTCGCCCTCCATCTGCTTCCGCATGGTGCACACCTCGCTTCCGCTGGTGTTCGTTGGCTTCGTCGATGGCCTTCCCGGCCGTCGCCGGTGCGAAACGATCGGGCCGGGGTCGGGCCGGGTGCCGGTCGCCGACGCCGGTGAGGCTTCATCCCGCCGGGGTGAGGGCCGGTCACCCGGGCGGGGCTGACGATCGTGGTGGACCGGAGATCTTCCGAGGCACGGCGGAAGGGAAGGTCGTGATGAAGCGGATAGTCGAGATCGTCCCCGCTCGACCCGGTTGGTACGCCCGGTGGCGGCTGGCACCTGAGCGCACCCGCTGTTACCCGGTGAGCCTGTGGGCGCTGTTGGAAGAGGCCGACGGCGGCGGCCGCGAGGTGATCGGCGTCGACTGCGCCGGCCAGTGGCCCGGGGCGCAGGACGACGGGACAGGTGCGGAGTTCGTCCGCTATCTGTTCAAAACTCCGGATTCGGGTCCGCCGGAGGACGCGGAGCCGACCACCCACCGTACGGGCCGGTATCCGGTCCCGGCCTCCTGAGCCATCCTCCGGCCCCCGACCCCTGGTCCCAGGGTCGGGGGCCACCCCTCCGGTGGCCCGAGTGGATCAGCCGGCCGCCTGCACGTCATCGTCCCCGGCGGCCAGGGGAAGCTCCAGCAACTCGGCGAGGCCGGTGCGGTCCAGCAGTTGGCGCAGCGCGGGGTTGACGCCGGTCAGCCGCAGCGGCGCGGAGCCACCCCGATAGGCCACCACGAGCGCGCTCAACCCGGACGAGTCGCACAGCCCGACGCCGCTGAGGTCGAGGACGAACTGTTGGTAGCCGTCGCGCCGCAGGGCGGCCACGACGTCGATGAGTTCCGGCGCACTGTCGAAGTCGAGGTCGCCGGTCAGCCGCAACTCGGCCTGCCCCGCGTCGTGCCGGTCGACCTCGATGACCAACAGCTGTGCCGACATGACTACATGCTCCCAGTACGCCGGCCAAGCGCAAGTCGCGGGGGTGTGAAGTTTGCCGACAGCCGCTACGCGGTGACCGGAGATTGATCGTCCGGCTCGGTGCCGACCGGTTCGCGGGCCAGCAGGCCGGTCACCCCCGTCATGTCGAGGATGGTCTCGAGGAACCGGGGGACGGTCCGCAGCCGCAGTCGGATGGCCCGCTGCTGACCCTCGCGCCAGGCGTGCACGATGACGCTGAGTCCGGTGCTGTCGATGAACTGCAGGCCGCCGAAGTCGAGCACCAGCGTTCTGGGTTCGGTGCTCATCGACCGGTCGATCTCGGCCCGCAGCGGCGCGGCGGTGGTGTAGGCGAGATCACCGACGACCTTGATCACGGGGGCGTCAGGATCGGACCGGTCGACGGACATGCTCAGCGGCGGCGTCTCGGGTCTGCGACCGTGGGACAGCAACGATCACGCCTTCCGCGGGTGGCGGGCGGGTAGGGGCGATCGGATCGTAACAACCACTGAGCTGGCCCGCCTTTCGGGCGGCCGGCGGTGCCCGGCGGACGGTCGCCCGGGTGGCGGCACCGGCAGACCCGCGTAGGCTGGGTGTCAGGACGTGACCATGCATGCCGCTCGAAGCGGCTGCGGACCCGACAAGGAGCGAGGCTCAAGCTGGTGACAGGTGCCGACGTCAGGGACCTCGACCCCGGCGACGGACGGTCTTCCACGCCGAGCGCCGCCCGGGTCGCCGCCTGGCGTCCGACCACCTCACGGTCGGTCGCCGCGTTGCCCGCCTTGGAGCCGGTGCAGGGTCAGCCCGCCGTCGACTGGCCCGAGATCGCCGAGCATCTCCGTGAAGGCGTGGTGGTCTGCGGCCCGGACGGGACCGTACGACACGTCAGCCCGGTCGCGCAGCGTCTGTTGCCCGAGGTGGCCGTCGGCGGGACGCTCGCGGCCGTCGAGCAGTTGGCCTCGCTCGATCCATACCTGCTTCACCACGGCCGGCGGCTGCGGGTACGTCGAGTCCCGCTCTCCGCCGGGCGAAGCTGCTGGTACGTCGAGGACGTCAGCGACCGTGAGAGGCGCTCCGAGGAACTGGCCGCCGAGCGGTCCAGGTCGGCATTCCTGACGATGGTCGGCGACAAGCTGGGCAACCCGCTGCATCCGGACCGGGCCGCCGCAGCGGTGGTCCGCCTCGCCGTGCCCACCCTCGCCGAGGTGGCGGTGCTGGTGCTGGCGCCACGGTCCGGACGGGCCCGCTGGTGGCGGGCCAGTCAGGCCGGAGGCGAGACACCCACCGTCGATCGCGGGGTGATTCCCGCGACGGCGCTCCCGCCGGCGATCGTCGAGAGTCTGCGGGGTAACCAGCCGCATGCCGTCGACTGGCTGGTCGAGCAGGTCGTCGAGGCGGGCTGGCTGCCCGGTGTCTCCGCCACCGAGGTGGCTGCCCGGCTGGTGTCGTTGCCGGGCCGGGACGCGCCTGCGGGCGTACTGCTCGTCGCCCGGGGGACGGGCGGCTGGTACGGCGAGGCCGACCTCGACCTGGTGCGGGCCTTCGCCGCCCGGGCCGGTGCGGCCTTGACCACCGCGCTGCTCTACCGCGAACAGGCGGAGGTGACCGACATGTTGCAGGCCAGCCTGCTGCCTGTCGAGCCCGCTGCGGCGCCGGGCGTGGAGTGGGGCACGGCGTACCGTCCCGCCCAGGCCGGCCTGCGCATCGGCGGCGACTTCTACGGTTCTCACCGGCTGCCCGACGGCGGCTCGGTGTTCTTCCTCGGCGACGTCTCCGGCAAGGGGGTCGAGGCGGCGGTCTTCACCGGGCAGCTGCGTCAGTGCCTGCACGCGTTGCACCGGGTCGAGCAGCAACCGGCCAGGCTGCTGCGGCTGCTCAACGACGCACTGCTGGAGACGACCCTGGCGCACGGTCAGGGCCGGTTCGCCACCATGGTGCTGGGTGTGGTCCGTCCGCACCGCGACGGTGGCCTGGGGCTGACGCTGGCCGGCGGCGGGCACCTGCCGCCGTTGGTGCTGCGTTCCTCCGGCGAGGTGGAGCAGTTGCCGTTGAACGGCATGCTCATCGGCGTGGTGCCGGATCCGCGCATCGGTCAGGTCTCCACGCGGCTCGCCCCCGGTGAAACCTGCCTGCTATACAGCGACGGAGTCACCGAGGCGCGCGGCGGCCGGCGGGGCGAGGAACTGCTCGGCGCCGATCGTCTGGTGCAGGCGCTCACCGGGTGCCACCGGATGCCGGCACCGGCGCTGGCCGAGCGGATCGAGCAGGTGACCTCCGACTGGTTGGCCCAGCGTGACCACGACGACATCGCGGTTCTCGCGCTGCGCGCCAGCGGCGTCGCCAACCGCCCCCAACGGCATCTGCACGCGGTGCCGAGCGTGGCCGGGCCGGACCCGGAGGGGGCGACGGCCCGGTGACCGCCGCGACGAGGGATGCCTCGCTCGACGCCGTCTACCCGGACTACCTGCACTGTCTCGCCGAGGCCGACGAGCATGCCGCCATCGAGGTGGCGCGCGGGCTGCTCGACGCCGGCGTGGCGGCCGAACGCGTGCTGCTGGATCTGGTCGCTCCGGCGCAGGCCGAGGTGGGGGAGCGTTGGGCGCGCAACGAGTGGAGTGTGGCCCAGGAGCACGCGGCGACGCACATCAGCGAGCGGGTGGTGGCGGCCGTCGCCACGTACGCCGACGTGCGTCCGACCCGCGCCCGGATCGTGGTGGCCTGCATGGACGGCGAGTGGCACGCCCTGCCGGCGCGACTGGTCGCCGAGGTATTGCGGCTGCGCGGCTGGCAGGTCACCTTCCTGGGGGCCAGCGTCCCCGCCGCGCACCTGGTGTCGTACCTGCACCGGCACGACGCGTACGCGGTGGCGTTGGCCTCCGCGTTGCCGATGCGGCTGCCGCACGCGCACCGGATGATCGAGGCGTGCCGGCGCTCGGACGTGCCGGTGCTGGTCGGTGGTCGGGGCTTCGGTGTGGACGGCCGGTGGGCTCGGCGGCTCGGCGTGCCCTGGGCGGGCAGCGCGCCCGCCGCCGCCGACCTGCTCGGCGACGAACGGGCCCTGCGTTCGGTCGCGGCGGCCGATTTGGCGCACCTGGCCGACGACGAGTACGCCAGCCTGGTGAGCCGGCGCGGTGAGTTGATCGACAGCGCGCTGGCCGACCTGGCGCAGCGGTTCCCGGCCATTCGCGACCACAGCCCGGCCCAACTGGACTCGACGGTCAGCGACCTCGGATACATCCTGGATTTCCTGGCCGCCGCCCTCTACGTCGACGACGGCTCGCTGTTCACCGAGTTCGTCGAGTGGCTGGTGACCATCCTGGACAGTCGTGGCGTGCCGGCCGTGACGGTGGACGCTTCGCTGGCCCACTACGGCAGGGTGCTGCACGATTTTCCCCGGGCGGTGGACTATCTCCAGCGGGGACGCGCGGTACTGCCGGTTGCCGACCGGCGAGCCGCCTGACCGCGAGGTGAGCTGCCGGCCCCCATGGCCCCCCTATACTTGTCGCGCAGCAAACATCTGTGCTGACCGTAGCGGGCCAGGCCGGGGGTGCTGGAGGTACGGCCGCGACTTCGCGGACCCGGCGGTCGCCGACCGTCCGGCGATGGGCTAGATTTCCGCCAGCGCGGGGCCGGCAGGCCCCGTCCTGGCCGACCTGAGGCAGGTAGAGATGGGCGCACGCACCCTCGCTCCGGTTCGCATTCTCGTGGTGGACGACGACCCGGGCGACGTGCTCATGATCGAGGAGGCCCTGGCCACCTCGGACGTCGAGAAGGTGATCGACGTGGTCGCCGACGGTCAGGAGGCGATGGAGTTCCTCCGCCGCGAGGGCCGGCACGGCGACGCCCAACGCCCGGACGTGATCCTGCTCGACCTCAACATGCCCCGGATGGACGGGCGTCAGGTGCTGGGCGAGGTGAAGGGCGACGAGGACCTGCGGACGATCCCGATCGTCGTGCTTACCACCTCGAACGCGGACACCGACATCATCAGCAGCTACACGCTCCAAGCCAACGCCTACGTCACCAAGCCGATCGACCTGGACGACTTCAACGACGTGGTGCACCGGATCGACGAGTTCTTCGGTCGGGTGGTCGTGCTGCCCAAGCGGGGCTGACCCGCCGTTACCGGCGGGCCTGACCCGACGACGTACGCCCGGCTCAGGTCAGCGCTGCCACCACGGTGGCGGCCCGGTCCTCGTGCTGGGCGTAGGCGTAGGGGAAGGCGGAGATCTGCACGGCCTGGGCGGCCAGGGTCAGGCTCATCTGCTGCCAGCCGGGCACCTGGAGCAGCGCCTCGTAGAACGCGCGGGCCGCGTACGCCGGCCGCATCAGGTCTCGTACGCTGCCCCAACCGCTGCTGGGGCGTTGCTGGAACAGCCCGACGGAGTCGTGGTCCCAGCCGATGGCCTGGTGCGGGTAGTTCTGCGACTCGGGCAGCACGCCGCTGGCGTAGTTGAGCAGAGTGCTCTCCTGCATCGCGGTGGCCACCGCGATCACCAGCCCCTGGCGGGGGATCTTCATGTCGACGCCGACGTCCACGATTGCCTTGGCGTTGTCCATCTGTGCCTGGGTGAGCCCGGCGACGGGTCGGGGGCGTGGTGGCTTGGTGGGGGTCTTCTTCGGCTTCGGCTTGGGGGTGGGCGACGGCTTGGCGCTGGGCGAGGCGGTGGGGCTGGCCGGGGCGGATGTGGGGCTGCGGTCGAGGGACCGGGAGGCGGCCTTCTCCTGGGCGGCGAGCGCGCGGTCGGTGAGCGCGCGGTCGGTGAGCGCCTCGGTCACCGGAGGCGGGGGTACCTCGTCATCGTGCCGGGTGGCCACGACGGCGGTGGCGCCGAGGCAGCAGGTCACGCCGGTGGCCAGGGCCACCCGGACCGGGGTGGAGACGAGCACCGCGCGAACGCCGCGGCGCGGTGTCGGCACGGCACGATGCCGCCCCATCAACCTTTCGGATGATGCACCGTCGGCCGAAAGGCTCGGCGGTTGCCCGGGGGTCAGCTTCTGGTCGAAGTCGTCGTCGGGATGCACCCGCCGAGGCTAGAAAGCCAATCGCCGCCTGCCATCGGCCCGGTTGGTGGCATGCGTCACAATTCGCGGCTATCCGCCGGGTCATTTTCCACTTACGCCTACATATGGGTCAAGCCCGACCTATCCGCTGTGGAGTAAATGTCAGGAATGAGCCTATAAAACAGGGCGGAAACGGGATCTTGTAGACGTCTATCGAGCCCGTTGGTTGCCTCCCCCGAATGGGTGAGGCTTGGCTCGACCCATTCGAGCCGTCTGGTGGGGCGGTCGGACCATCCGGTGCCCGCCGGCGGCGGTACGCGCCGGCAGGAACCCGGCCCGCTCATCCCACCAGCGGGTCAGTGCCGGCCGTTCTCCGCCGGGCTGACGGTGAGCCGGTGCCGGCCGCCGTCCTCGCTGGAGAACGGCCACAGCCGATCGGCGTGCTCGACCAGTTCGGCGAGCTGCTGTCGACTGAGCCCGACCGACGAGATGGAGGCGTGCACGTCGGCCCGGTACCGGCCGTCGTCGTCCCGCCCCAGCTTCGCCTCCGCGCGTACCTGCACGGTGTGCGCCTCGTCGGTGATCCCGCCGGCCGCCTCCACCGCCGCGTGGTGCAGGCAGGACGCGAACGCGGCGGCCAGCAGCTGCGACGGGGTCAGCCCGGTGCAGTGCGGCGCCAGCGGCGAGGCGAGGGCGGTCGACAGCGCCTCGTCGTCGGTGTGGATGTGACCGCCCTCGGCGGTCGCGGCGGCAACCTCGTTCAGCCAGGAACTCGGCATCGCGTTCCTCCCGTCACTCCCCGCCCGGCTACCCGGGGTCGGACGCGTGAAACCGGGGATCAACCGCCGTGCCGACTCCACTGGGCGCCGGCGGCGGCCTCGGTGACCTCGGCCGCCGCCCGCTCCGTCCACGGACTCACCGCCGGTGGCCGCTGCCGTGGCATCAGTGGCTCGTGCATCGGCACGTACACCCGGGCGTCGACCGCCTCGGCCAGCAGCAGTGCGGCCACCAGGCTGCTCGGCCGCCGGGTCGGGTCGTCGGCGAGGCAGCGCCGGCACAGGTCCGCCACCTCGGCGGGCAGCCCGGGCAACTCGGGCAACGGCCGCGGTGCCCGGCGTGACTCCCGCCCGAGCAACTGACTGACGCTGTCCACCGGGTACGGCAGGCGTCCCGCGAGGCTGTAGTGGAGAAGGACGCCGAGGGCGTAGATGTCGGCCGCCGGGGTCGCCGGGGCCCGGTGCAGCTGCTCCGGTGCCAGGTACGCGGGCGTACCGACCACGACGCCGTCGGGCGCGGTGTCGGCGGCCCCGGCCGGGGTGGCGATGCCGAAGTCCAGCACCTTCACCCCCGAGGGGGTGAGCATCACGTTTGCCGGCTTGATGTCGCGGTGCACGATGCCGTGGGCGTGCGCGGCGGCCAGCGCGGCGCTGACCTCCGCGCAGACCCGCACCGCGATCCGCCAGTCCAGTGGGCCGGTGCGCAGGTGTGCGGCGAGGGTCTGCCCCTCCGCCAGCTCCATGACGATGTACGGCAGCTCGTGCCCCAACCCGGTGTCGCAGGTGCCGAAGTCGTGCACGCTTGCCACGTTCGGGTGGACCAGGCGGGCCGCGGAGCGTGCCTCGGAGCGGATCCGCTCCACCGAGGCCGTCCCGTCGGGCTGACCGGGCGAGACCAGTTTCACCGCGACCGACCGATCCAGCACGGTGTCGTACGCCCGCCACACCTCCGACATCCCGCCGATGCCGATGCGCTGTTCGAGCCGGTAGCGCCCGTCCAGCGTACGCATCGACCGCCCCCTGACCTCGTAGTGCTCCGCCGCGGCGCGTGAGGCCGTGGCCCCGGCACGGTACCCCGGCTCCGATCAGGGCAAACCCGCCTCCTACGGCGGCTGGTGCGTTAGCGTGCGAGCCGGGACGCCCGACGCGCCGGGCGGGCTGGAGGCGGAACGTGATGAGTGAGGTGACCGTACGTTTCGTCGGCGGTCCGGCCCACGACCTGGTCCGGTCGCTGCCGGCGGGGCCGGACGGCGCGCCGCCGCGGCTGTGGGTGCTGCGCCGGCCGCAGGAGGCGCCCACACCGGCGGCCGACCATCTCTACGTGCGGCAACGCCCCGACGGGTCGGGCACCTGGTCCATGCGTTTCGTCCGGACCGACCCGGTCGGTGTGACCGAGTGACCCCGGGTCGACCCCCTCCGACGGTGGCCGCACAGCTGGCACACAGCAACCGCACAAGCGGCCCCAAGTGCGCGGCCCCACCATGGCAGCCATGAGGATCGAGGGCGAGGCCACGCCGGGCCGGGTGGAACTGCGTCGACCGGACGGTGAACCGGTCCGGGTGCTGGTCGTCGACGACGAGCCGACCCTGACGGACCTGCTGTCGATGGCGCTGCGGTACGAGGGCTGGCAGGTGCGCACGGCAGCCGACGGCATGGCGGCGGTACGCGCCGCCCGGCAGTTCCGACCCGACGCGGTGGTGCTCGACGTGATGCTGCCCGACCTCGACGGTTTCCAGGTGCTGCGCAAGTTGCGGGCGGACAACGACAGCGTGCCGGTGCTGTTCCTGACCGCCCGGGACGCCGTCGAGGAGCGGGTCGCCGGGCTGACCGTCGGCGGCGACGACTACGTGACCAAGCCGTTCAGCCTGGAGGAGGTCATCGCCCGGCTGCGCGCGCTGCTGCGCCGCTCCGGCTTCGCGGTGGCCGCCCGCCCGGACGCGGTGCTCACCGTGGGCGACCTCACCCTCGACGAGGACAGCCACGAGGTACGCCGGGACGGTCGGCTGATCACCCTCACCGCGACCGAGTTCGAGCTGCTGCGGTACCTGATGCGTAACCCCCGCCGGGTGCTCAGCAAGGCGCAGATCCTCGACCGGGTGTGGAACTACGACTTCGGCGGCCAGGCCAACGTGGTCGAGCTGTACATCTCGTACCTGCGGAAGAAGATCGACGCCGGCCGCCAGCCGATGATCCACACGCTGCGCGGGGCCGGGTACCTGCTCAAGCCGGCGGAGTGAGCGGAGTGCGCCGGTGGCTGGCGGGCTGGTCGCTGCGGACCCGCCTGGTGATCACCCTGGTCGCGCTGCTCGCCGTGGTCAGCCTGGCCATCGGCGGCCTCACCACCGTGGCACTGCGGCAGTTCCTGATCTCCCGGGTGGACGAGCAGTTGCGCTTCACGCCCGGCGGGCGGCCCAGCGCACCCTGGGAACCCGGCCCGGGCACCGGCCCGTGGGGCGACGTGCGGGTACCGCGCGGCTTCCCGCCCGGCACGATCAGCGCCCAGGTCGTCGACGGCCGGGTCACCGAGGCGTGGACACTCGTCGGCCGGCAGGAACAGCCGGTACCGGTCGGCGAGGTGGGCGAGCTGGCCGACGTGCCAACCGACGGCCGGGCGCACAGTCTGAGCCTGGGGGACCGGGGCGGCTACCGGGTGGTGGCCCGGCAGTCGGCCACCGGGACGGTGCGGGTGCTGGGTGTGCCGCTGGCCGGCGTGCAGGAGACCGTCTGGGCGATGGTGGCCGCGCAGGCCGGGGTCACCGCCGTCGGCCTGCTCATCGCCGGCACCGCCGGAGCGCTGATCGTCCGGGCCACGCTGCGTCCGCTGCGCCGGGTCGCCGCCACCGCCGCCCGGGTCAGTGAACTACCGCTGGACCGGGGCGAGGTGGCACTCTCCGAACGGGTCCCGGCAGCCGACACCGATCCGCGTACCGAGGTCGGGCAGGTCGGCTCCGCGCTCAACCGGATGCTCGGCCACGTCGCCGCCGCGCTCGCCGCCCGGCAGGCGAGCGAGACCCGGGTACGCCAGTTCGTCGCCGACGCCAGCCACGAACTGCGTACGCCCCTCGCGGCGATCCGTGGCTACGCCGAGGTGGCGCGCCGGGGCCGCGACGAGGTGCCGCCCGACGTGGCCCACGCGCTGCGCCGGGTCGAATCGGCGAGCACCCGGATGACCGGCCTCGTCGACGACCTACTGCTGCTGGCCCGGCTGGACTCGGGCCGACCCCTGGCGGTCGAACCGGTCGACCTCACCGCACTGATGGTGGACGCGGTGAGCGACGCGCACGTGGCCGGCCCCGAGCACCGCTGGCAGCTCGACCTGCCCGACGAGGTCATCCGGGTGCCCGGCGACCCGGCTCGGCTGCACCAGGTGCTGGCGAACCTGCTGGCCAACGCCCGGGTGCACACCCCGCCCGGCAGCACTGTCACCACCCGCCTGCGCCAGGCCGGCGACACCGCCGAACTCAGCGTCACCGACGACGGCCCCGGCGTACCGCCCGAGCTGCGGCCCGAGGTCTTCGAACGCTTCGCCCGCGGCGACAGCTCCCGGTCCCGCGCCCACGGCAGCACCGGCCTCGGCCTGGCCATCGTCGCCGCCGTGGTGGAGGCGCACCACGGCACCGTCGCCCTGGACTCCCGGCCGGGCCGCACCGTCTTCACCGTCCGGCTGCCCAACTCCACAGCCGACGCATAGGCGAGCCACGGCGGCACGACAGCTGCCTGGCCGAGGCTGGCCGGCATGGACAGCACAGGCAATCCGTCGCACCCGTCCGGGGCGCCCACCGCCTCACCCGACCCTTCGGCCCCCTCGACCGCCTGGGTACGGCCGGCCCTGGCCGCGTTGCTGCTGGCCACCGGGCTGCTCTACCTGTGGGGCCTGGGCGCCTCCGGCTGGGCCAACTCCTACTACGCCGCCGCGGCGCAGGCCGGCTCGCAGGACTGGACGGCCTTCTTCTACGGCTCGTCGGACGCGGGCAACTCGATCACCGTCGACAAGACACCCGCCTCGCTGTGGCTGATGGCGCTCTCCGTACGCCTGTTCGGTCTGAACAGCTGGGCGCTGCTGGTGCCGCAGGCGCTCTGCGGGGTGGCCACGGTCGGCCTGCTGTACGCCGCAGTGCGCCGTTGGTACGGGCCGATCGCCGGCCTGATCGCCGGCGGGGTGCTCGCCGTGACGCCGGTGGCCACGCTGATGTTCCGGTTCAACAATCCGGACGCGTTGCTGGTGCTGCTGCTGGTCGCCGCCGCGTACGCCACGGTCCGCGCCCTGGAGACGGCAAGCACCCGGTGGTTGGTGCTGGCCGGCGCCCTGGTCGGCTTCGGCTTCCTGACCAAGATGCTCCAGGCGTTTCTGGTGCTGCCGGTCCTCGCGGCGGTGTATCTGATCGCCGCGCCGACCACGCCGGGCCGCCGGCTCCGGCAGGTGCTGATCGCGGGGCTGGCTGTGGTGGTGGCCGCCGGTTGGTGGGTGGCGGTGGTCGAGCTGGTGCCCGCCGCGCACCGCCCGTACATCGGCGGGTCGCAGTCCAACAGCGTGTTGGAGCTGACCCTCGGCTACAACGGTCTCGGTCGGATCACCGGCAACGAGGTGGGCAGCGTCGGCGGTGGCGGCGGGCCGGGCGGCGGCGGCCCGTTCTCCGGACAGGCCGGCCCGCTGCGCATGTTCGGTGGGCAGGTCGGCGGGCAGATCTCCTGGCTGCTGCCGGCCGCACTGATCCTGCTGGTGGCCGGGCTGGTGCTGGCAGGCCGGGCGGCGCGTACCGACCGGGCGCGGGCGGGGCTGCTGCTCTGGGGCGGCTGGCTGCTGGTCACCGGCGGGATCTTCAGCTACATGTCCGGCATCTTCCACGAGTACTACACGGTGGCGCTGGCACCGGCGGTCGCCGCGCTGGTCGGCATCGGCACGACCCTGCTCTGGCAGGCCCGCGCCGTCGCGTCGAGGGGACGCCGGATCGCGTCCACCCTGGTCCTCGCCGGCACCGTCGTCGTCACTGCGGTGTGGTCGGCGACGCTGCTGGGCCGTACCTCCGACTGGTATCCGTGGCTGCGTACCGCCGTACTGGTCGGCGGGCTGATCGCGGTGTCGACGCTGCTGCTGGCCCATCGGCTGGTCCGCCGCGCGGCCGTCCCGGCGTTGCTGGTCAGCGCGGCGGTGGCGCTGGCCGGGCCGGCCGCGTACGCGATGCAGACCGCAGCGACCCCGCACACCGGCGCCATCCCGACCGCCGGTCCGCAGGCGCGCGGCGGATTCGGGCCGGGCGGGGGCGGACGTTTCGCCGACGGCCCTTACGCCGGCCGCTTCGACGGCACCGGTCGACCCGGCGACGGCCGATCCGGCTTCGGCCCGCCGGGCACAGCCGACGGCGCCGGCCAGACCGACGGCGGCCGACCCCTCGGCGGTGCGGTCTCCGGTGGCCAAGTCCCCGGTGGGCCGCCGACGGCCGGGCGGACCGGAGCGAACCGTGGCGGCACTGGCGGCCTGCTCGACTCCCGGGAGCCGAGCGCGGAACTGCGGGAGCTGCTGCAACGCGACGGGGACGACTACACCTGGATCGCGGCCACCGTCGGTTCCAACAACGCCTCCGGCTACCAGCTGGCCACCGGCCGGCCGGTGATGGCGGTGGGCGGCTTCAACGGCAGCGACCCGTCGCCCACCCTCGAGCAGTTCCAGCGGTACGTGGCCGACGGCAGGATCCACTGGTTCCTCGGCGGGGGTGGCTTCCGGGGCACCAACGGCGGCAGCTCCGCCTCCTCGGAGATCGCCGCCTGGGTCGCGGCGAACTTCCCGACGCAGACCGTCGACGGGGTCGCTCTCTACGACCTGAGCAGCGGACGGCAGGGGTGACCGCGATGATCACCTCGATCGGTTCCCGCGCCGCCGTACCGGCCCGGCCCGGCGCACCGAACCCGGTACTGGACGTCGTCGTCCCGGTCTACAACGAAGAGGTCGACCTCGGCCCGAGCGTCCGGCGACTGCACGCCCACCTGGCCGAGCACTTCCCGTACCCGTTCCGGATCACCATCGCCGACAACGCCAGCATCGACGGCACGCCGGCCGTCGCCGAGGCCCTCACCGTCGAGCTGCCCGAGGTTCGGGTACGGCACCTGTCCGCCAAGGGCCGCGGGCGGGCCCTGCGGGCGGCCTGGTCGGCGTCGGACGCGCCGGTGCTGGCGTACATGGATGTCGACCTCTCCACCGATCTCGCGGCGCTGCTGCCGCTGGTCGCGCCACTGATCTCGGGTCACTCCGACGTGGCCATCGGTACCCGGCTGGCGCGTACCGCCCGGGTGGTGCGCGGTGCCCGGCGGGAGGTCATCTCCCGGACGTACAACCTGCTGCTGCGCGGCACCCTGGCCGTCCGGTTCTCCGACGCGCAGTGCGGGTTCAAGGCCATCCGGGCGGACGTGGCCCGCGAGCTGCTGCCACTGGTGCAGGACACCGGCTGGTTCTTCGACACCGAGCTGCTGGTGCTGGCGCAGCGGGCCGGACTACGCATCCACGAGGTGCCGGTCGACTGGATCGACGACCCGGACAGCCGGGTGGACGTGGTGGCCACCGCCGTGGCCGATCTGCGCGGCATCGGTCGGCTCGGCCGGGCGCTGCTGACCGGTGCGCTGCCCCTGGCCGAGCTGAGAGCGCAGCTCGGTCGGGCTCCGCTGGCGGCACCGCCGCAGCAGGCGCCCGCCGGGCTGCCCCGGCAACTGGTCCGGTTCGCCGCCGTGGGGGTGGTCAGCACCTGCGCGTACCTGCTGCTGTTCACGCTGACCCGGGGTGCGCTCGGTGCCCAGCCGGCGAACCTGCTGGCGTTGCTGCTCACCGCGGTGGCCAACACCGCCGCCAACCGGCGGCTCACCTTCGGTATCGCCGGACGCCGGCACGTCACCCGGCACCACGTGCAGGGACTGCTGGCGTTCGCTCTCGGCCTCGCGCTCACCAGCGGGTCACTGGCCATCCTGCACGTGGCCACCACCCCGGACCGGGCTGTGGAACTGGCGGTCCTGCTTGCGGCAAACCTCGCCGCCACAGCCCTGCGCTTCACCCTGCTCCGCCTAGCCATGCACCACCACCCCTGACAGCACCCCCGACACACCGTGTTGATCAAGAAGTTCTGGTCGCCGATGAAGATCGAACTAGGCGGAAACTTCTTGATCAACCGGGCGTCGGGGTGGGGGCGGGGGGAAATGGGGTGGGAAGTGTGTTGTTGTGCCCGACAGGTGGCAATTGGCAGCGTACGGTGGCATGGTCCGGCCAGGCCGCCCGAATACTCAATGCGAGACTTATGGCGGTTGGTGTCGGTTGTGACGGCAGAGGAAGGAGTGGTCGGTGAACCACCTGGCCTACCTGGACGCGGGATCCGGCAGCCTGATCGTGCAGGCGGTGGTCGGCGGGATCGCCGGCGTCGCGGTGGCGGCCAAGCTCTACTGGCGCAGGCTCGTCAGCCGGTTCCGCCGCCAGCCCACCGACCAGAGCTGACCCGATCCGATGGTGATTCCGGACCTTGGCCGGTCGTCGCGACCGGCCCCGCTGCACGTCGACCCTCGGCCAGAGCCCGGCTCGTTCCGCGACCCGGCGAACCGGGTGTTCCACGCCGGCGACGACGTGCTGCGCGCGCTCGACCGGACCGCCGCCGCCGACTGGCGTGCCCTCGCCGCCAGCAGTTTCTTTCCGCCGTTGCTCGCCGCCGGCAAGGTCTGCGGCACCGAGGAACTGCCGGTGGAGTCGCCGTTGCGGGAACTGCCGTCGGGTCCGGCGTCGACCGACTGGGCGACGGTGCTTCGGCACGAGCGCGTTCCGTTCGTCTCACACCCGTACGAGTGGTCCTTCGCCATGCTGCGCGACGCCGCGCTGCTGCACCTGGAGATCCTCCGGGCCGCCCTGCCGGCGGGCTTCACCACGAAGGACGGCTCGGCGTACAACCTCCAGTGGCGCGGCACCGAGCCAATCTTCATCGACATCGGGTCCTTCACTCCGCTGCGCGACGGCGAACCCTGGGCCGGCTACCGACAGTTCTGCCAGACACTGCTCTACCCGCTGATGCTCGGCGCCCACCTGGGGCTGGCCTTCCAACCGTGGCTGCGGGCCCAGGTCGACGGCATCGAGCCGGAGCAGATGGGACCACTGTTCCGGGGCACCCGTCGGCTGTTGCCCGGGGTGCTCACCCACGTCCACCTGCACGGTTCCGTGCAGCGTCGTAGCGCCGACACCAGCACCGCCGACGTACGCGCCCAGTTGCGGGACGCCGGGTACACCCGTGAGCTGGCCGTGGCCACCGTGCGGGGGCTGGAGAAGCTCGTCCGCCGCCTCGATCATCAACCGGCTGCCACCCACTGGGTCGACTACCAGCAGACCTGCGGCTACTCCGGCGACGACCGGGCGGGCAAGGAGCGCTTCGTGGCCGCCGCGCTGAGCGTCGCCGGTCGGCGCCGGCTCGTGCTCGACCTGGGCGCCAACGACGGACGGTACGCGCGCCTCGCGGCCCGGCACGCCGACTACGTGGTCGCCGTGGAGCAGGACCCGGCGGTGGTCGACCGGCTGTACCGCACCCTGCGCGGAGAGGGCGAACGGCACGTCCTGCCGCTGGTGATGGACCTGGCCGACCCGTCGCCCGGCGGTGGCTGGCGCGGCACCGAACGGGCCTCGTTCGCCGCCCGGGTCAACGCGGACACCGTGCTCGCCCTGGCCCTGGTGCACCACCTGGCGATCGGACGCAACGTGCCGCTGCCGGAGGTGCTGGCCTGCCTCGCCGATTTCGCCGCGCCCGGCGGCCGGCTGGTGGTCGAGTTCGTCCACCCGGACGACCCGATGGCCGCCCGACTGCTGGCCAACAAGCCCGACGGCATCTTTCCCGACTACCGGCGGGATGCCTTCGAGGCCCTGCTCGCCGGCCACGGCACCGTCGAGGACCGGCTGGAACTGCCCTCGGGGACCCGCACGTTGTACCGGGTGGCGCTTCCGTGACCGACCGCCCCACCACCGAGGCCGGCGGGAGCGGTCCCGGCAGCGACCCGGTGCCAGCCCCGTCCGCGCCGACCGATTCGACCGAGACGGTACGCCGCAGGTGGTGGGGTTGGGGCGGCTGGCGGGCTGAGGGCCGGCGGCTGCTGGAGGTCACCGCGCTGGTCGGGCTGGTGATCACCCAGCCGCTGCTGGACATCCTCGGCCGCAGCCCGGACTTCTTCCTGTTCCACCGGGCCGACCGGGGCGAGATCCTGCTGCTGGTGGCCCTGGTCGCGGTGCTGCCGACGGCGGCGCTCGGGCTGCTGGGCCTGCTCGCCGGCCTGGCCGGAGCCGCGGTGCGGACGGTCACCCACAGCCTGCTGCTCGGGCTGCTGGTCGCCGCGCTCGCGGTGCAGGTGGGCCGGCATACCACGCCGCTGCGGGGCGTACCGCTGCTGCTGGTGGCGCTGGTGTTCGGCGCCGCCGGAGCCGTCGCTCACCGGCGCTGGACGGCTCTCGGTCGGGTGCTGCGCCTGGCGGCCGTCGGCCCGCTGATCTTCGTCGGGCTGTTCCTGTTCGCCTCGCCGACCGGGCCGGTGGTGCTGCCGCTCGGCGACGGCGGCGTGGCGGGCACGGCGACCGGCAACCGGCACCCGCCGGTGATCATGCTGATCCTCGACGAGCTTCCGCTGGTCTCCCTGCTCGACGCCACCGGTGGCGTCGACGCGACCCGGTTTCCGCACTTCGCCGAGCTGGCCGCCGCCTCGACCTGGTACCGCAACGCGACAGGGGTCAGCGGCTGGACCCCGTACGCGTTGCCGGCGATGCTGACCGGCCGCTACCCGGCGGAGTCGTTCGCCCCGCACTACTCGCACTACCCGGACAACCTCTTCACCGCCTTCGGCGGGTTGTACGACATCCGCGCCGAGGAGAGCATCACCCGGCTCTGCCCGCCGAGCCGCTGCGAGCAGCCGGTCACCCCGGAACAGGGGACCGGCGTGCTGGTGCGGGAGACGGCGGAGCTGCTGCGTCAGGTGATCGCGCCGCACGACAGTCGGATCGACCCGGAGGACTCCTACCGCGAACGCACCGCCGAGGAGGCCGGCATCGACGCCGCAGAGCCGGTGCCGACCGACCCGAAGTTCCGCTGGGACAGCCTCAACGTCAACCAGCCGGCCCGCTTCACCAGCTTCCTCACCGGCCTGACCCCGTCGGCGCGACCGACACTGCACTTCCTGCACCTGCTGATGCCCCACTCGCCGTGGGCGTTCCTGCCGTCCGGGGCGCGGTACGAGGCCCCGGAGGACTTCCCCAACGAGGGTGACGGCTGGGTGGACCTGGCCCGCGCCCGGCACCTCGCCCAACTCGGCTACACCGACCGGCTGATTGGCGAGACGATGCGTACGCTGCGCGCCAGCGGACTGTGGGACGAGGCGCTCGTGGTGGTCACCGCCGACCACGGAGTCAGTTTCACAAAGGGCGTGCAGGGGCGCGGCGAGGACGCGATCCGCGCCGCCGCCGACGAGGTGGCCTGGGTGCCGCTGTTCGTCAAGACGCCCGGCCAGCGCAGCGGGCGGGTCGACGACCGCAACTGGCAACACGTCGACCTGCTGCCGACGATCGCCGACGAGGCCGCCATCCGGTTGCCCTGGGGGGTCGACGGTCGTTCCGCCCGGCAGGGGCCCCGCGCCGACGCGGGCAAGGTCTTCTACGACCGGCCGTCCCAGCCGATGCCGATCAGCGGCGGGGTGCCGGCCGCGCCGCCACCGATGGCGCCGCACCGGCTGGTCGGCACGGCCGTGGGCGCGGCACCGATCTCCGGCAGCGCCCGGGTCGGTGGGCTGGACGCCTTCCGTGCCGTCGATCCCGACGAGGGTGTGCTGCCCGGCATGATCTGGGGCACCGTCGACGACGACGTCCCCGACGGCACCGAGCTGGCGGTGGCCGTCAACGGCACCGTCACGGCGGTGGTCCCGGTGGTCGCCCCGGACCCCGGCGGCCGGCGCTTCGCGGCGTTGCTCGCCGACGACCGGCTGTTCCGGGCCGGTGCCAACCGCCTCGACCTCTACCTGGTCGGCCAGGACGGCCAACTTCGTCAGCTGTCGATCTCCTGACCGGTCCGTCGGGCCCGCCAGGTCGGCACGCGCGCCGGTCCTGGATCGTTTCTCACTCCGCCTGTTTGCACGCTACGTGCGCCTTTCCTGCCTGTCCGTCCCGGTCGTCGGGGTTTCCCGGCGCTTCGGTCGGGAATCGGGTGACGCATGCCTCACCGCCGAACCACGAGCGGCGGTGTTGCCGCAACCGCAATTACGGTAGAAGCGAAGGCAATTCAACGTAGATCTGCCGGCGAAGCGAGGAACCACATGACGGAAGTCAAGCTCGATCACCCCGGCGGGCAGCTGTCGATGCCGGTACATTCCGCGGTCGAGGGCCCCGCCGGGATCGGTGTGGGCAAGCTGCTGAAGGAAACCGGGCTGACGACGTACGACCCGGGGTTCGTCAACACCGCCGCCTGTTCGTCCGCGATCACCTACATCGACGGTGACGCGGGCATCCTGCGTTACCGTGGCTACCCGATCGATCAGCTGGCCGAGAAGAGCTCCTTCCTGGAGGTCTCCTACCTGCTGATCTACGGTGAGCTGCCGACCACCCAGGAGCTGACCGAGTTCACCGAGCGGATCCGCCGGCACTCGTTGCTGCACGAGGAGATGCGGCGCTTCTTCGACGGCTTCCCCCGGGAGGCCCACCCGATGGCGGTGCTCTCCTCCGCCGTCAGCGCCATCTCCACCTTCTACCAGGACAGCCTCGACCCGTTCGACGCCGAACACGTGGAGATGTCCACGGTCCGGCTGATGGCGAAGGTGCCGACCATCGCCTCGTACGCGTACAAGAAGGCGATCGGGCAGCCGCTGCTGTATCCGGAGAACTCCCTGGGCTACGTGGAGAACTTCCTGCGGATGACGTTCGGTGTGCCGGCGGAGCCGTACGAGGTCGACCCGGTGATCGCCCGGGTGCTGGACATGCTCTTCGTGCTGCACGCCGACCACGAGCAGAACTGCTCCACCTCGACGGTGCGGCTGGTGGGCTCCAGCAACGCCAACCTGTTCGCCTCGGTCTCGGCCGGCGTCAACGCGCTGTTCGGCCCGCTGCACGGCGGCGCCAACCAGGCGGTGCTGGAGATGCTGGAGCGCATCCAGGCCGACGGCGGTGACGTGCAGTCGTTCGTCCGCAAGGTGAAGGACCGCGAGGACGGCGTCAAGCTGATGGGGTTCGGCCACCGGGTCTACAAGAACTACGACCCGCGTGCCGCGATCGTGAAGCAGGCGGCGCAGGACGTGCTCGGCCGGATGGCCAAGCCGGATCCGCTGCTGGACATCGCGATGCAGCTGGAGGAGATCGCCCTCGCCGACGACTTCTTCGTCTCCCGCAAGCTCTACCCGAACGTCGACTTCTACACCGGCCTGATCTACAAGGCCATGGGCTTCCCGACGAAGATGTTCACCGTGCTGTTCGCCCTGGGGCGGCTGCCGGGCTGGATCGCCCAGTGGCGCGAGATGATCAACGACCCGGAGACCAAGATCGGCCGTCCGCGGCAGGTCTACACCGGTGCCGCCGAGCGGAACTACCTCCCCGTCGAGCAGCGCTGACCGCGCAACCTGACGCAGCCCGCACGACGACGGCCGTCGCACCCGATCACGGGTACGGCGGCCGTCGTCGTGCCGCGTTCAGTGCGCCGGATGGCCGTCGTCGTCCTGACCCGCAGTGGTGGGCAGGTCGCCGAACACCTCGTTGATGACATGGATGCGGGCGGCGCCGGCCCGGTAGTCGGCGCACACCGTCTCGGCCTGGTCGTCGAGGCGGGCGCCCTGCCCGACACCGGTGACGGTGAGGCTGGTGCCGGCGACGGTGGTAACCGTGCCGGCGGCGACCAGCTCGGCCACCGGCAGTGCCCCGGTGACCAGATGATCGCGCAGCAACCCGCGCCCTCCTCGGACCGCACCGCCGCCGGATGCCTGCGAGTGTGTCGGATGCGCAGCGTCGCCGACCAGTGTGGATAGATCGTAACGGCAGACCGACTACCCGAACAGGTCTGGTGCCATCCGGCGGGCGCCGCCCCACACGCCGCCCGGCGGTGCCCGCCGGGTCTGTCAGTAGACGGCGGCCTTCAGCACCCAGGACGTCACCCGGGGCTGGCCGGCCAGCTCGGCCCGGCCGGTGCACCAGAGCAGCACATCGACCGGATCCCCGGCCGGGGCCTGCGGAAAGAGCCGGGCGAGCACCGCCGCGCACAGCGCCGCCGGTGGCCGCCAGTCGATCCCGAGCCCTTGGGCGATGTCCCAGGTGTGCACGAGCGTCTCGTTGACCCCCAGTGCGGCGAAGCCACCCGGATCGGTCGGCCCCCAGTGCCACCCACGGGCGGCCGGATCCGCAGCGTCGACCGCTTCGCTCAGCAGCCGCCCGCAGGCGGTGACCACGGCGAGAACATCGCGCGGCGCGGCGTCGTCCCGGACGACCAGGTCGAACGGCAGGTACGCCGCATCCGGGCGGGCTGCGACCTGACCCGCGTACGCCAGCAGGTCGTGGGCGACGTGGACCGCCGTCGTCCAGCAACTCCACTTCAGCGGGCCCGCCCGGTGTTCCCGCCAGTCCCGGGACAGGTGCGGCGTGAGCACCCGCACCATCTCGGTCACCGCCCGCTCGACGTCCCCACCGTCCATCCTCGTCATGTCCAGCATGCTGCCATTCGCCCTGCCGGCCGGTGGCCCCGTCAGGTCCGGGCCGCCGCACCAACCGGGTGAGCGGTACGGTGCCGCCCATGAGTCAGCAGGTGCGGGTCCGACCGTTCTCGCTCGGTGGGCGCGTGGTGCTGGCGGCCCACCTCTTGATGCTGGCCGCCGTGCTGATCGGCAGACTAGGGGTTTGCCGACGGCGGTCGTGAGCGAGTGTCGGTCGGGATTGCTACCGTCCGGCATTCGCTGGAGCCGATCCGGGCGACACGTTTCGCGGGGGCCACCGGCTGACAAGAGGGGATGCACGGCATGGGTGACGAGGAGAAGAGCGCACTGTCGATGTTCCTGGAGGCGCAGCGGGTAAGCGTCCTCGCGATCATCGACGGGCTCGACGTGACGGCTCTGACCACCGCCGTGCTGCCCTCCGGGTGGACGCCGCTGGGCCTGGTGGAGCACCTCGGCTACGCCGAGCGACACTGGTTCCAGGAGATCATGCTCGGCTCGGCCGTCCCGCTGGTCTGGCCCGACGACGACCACGCGCCGCTGACCACGCCCCGACCGCCGTCGGTGGTGCTGGAGTTCTACCGTGCCCAGTGCGAGCGGTCCGACGCCGTCCTCGCCGCCACGTCGCTGTCCGCCCCGGTACGCGAGCGGCACCCCGGCCCGCTCGGAGAAGAGGTCACCGACCTGCGGCGCGTCGTCCTGCACATGATCGAGGAGACCGCACGACACGCGGGTCATCTCGACGCGGCGCGCGAGCTGCTCGACGGAAGGACGGGACTCGGGCCCCGATAGCCGCCCCCCGATCGCCGATGGGTCATCGCCCCGACCCGGTCGAGGTCCGGGTCGGGGCGAGGCGCCCGCAAGCGCGAGCGGTGGGTAAGGGGTCAGCGCAGGCCGGCGGCGGCGAGCAGGTTGCCCTCCGGGAGCGCCGGGAGCGCCCGCCCGTGCGCCATCTGCTGCGCCGCGCGTTCGGCGGTGAACGTCGGGGCCTGGGTGATCGCCGAGGCGTACGTCGAGGCGGTGCGGCTGGCGATGGCGGCCCAGCCGTACTGCTCGTGCACCATCACCCGGGCCCGGCGGGCCAGCGTCCGGGCGCGTTCGGTGTCAGAGAGCAGGGTGTGCACCGCGTCGGTCAGCGCGTCCGGATCGTGCGGCCGGAAGGTCACGCCGGTGACGCCCGGCTCGACGATCTCGGACAACCCACCGGTCTCGGCGACCGCCAGCGGCGCACCGGCGGCGGCTCCCTCCAGGGCGACCATGCCGAACGGCTCGTAGATGCTGGGCACGGCGAAGCAGTCCGAGGCGGCCATCACTGCGGGCAGGTCGGTGCCGCCGAGGAAACCGGGCAGGCTGACGGTGTCGGCCAGGCCGAGCCGGTGCACGTGGGCCTCCAGTTCACCCCGGTACGGCCCGTCGCCGACGATCACCGCGCGCAGCCCCGGGTGCCGCTCACGCAGCCGGGGCAGCCCGGCGATCAGGTGCTGCACACCCTTCTCGTAGACCAGCCGGCCGGCGAAGGTGACAAGCGGCCCGTCTCCGGCGAACCGGGCCCGCGCCTTGGCCACGGCGGCGGCGGAGACCCGCCAGCGGTGCGGCTCGACCCCGTTGGGCACCACGTCGACCCGGCCGTTCGGCACGCCGAACAGGCCGGCCACCTCGTCGCGCATGTAGCCGGAGCAGACGATCACCCGGTTCGACTCGCCGCCCAACCAGTGCTCCACGCCGTGGATGGTGCGGTTCATCTCCTCGGGTAGCCAGCCCTGGTGCCGGCCGGCTTCGGTGGCGTGGATGGTGGTGACGAGGGGGAGGTCGAGGTGGTCGCGCAGGGTCATCGCGGTGTGCGCGACGAGCCAGTCGTGGGCGTGGATGACGTCGTAGTCGTCGGTCGCGGCGGCGCGTAGGGCGGCGCGGGTGAGGGTGTGGTTGAAGGCCATGGTCCAGGCCAGCAGCGATCCGGTGGCCAGCGGGAAGGTGACCGGGTCCTCGGCGGCCCGGACGACGCGGACGCCGTCGACGTATTCCTCAAGCGGCGCGCCGTCGGCGTGGCGGGTGACGACGGTGACCTGGTGACCGGCGGCGGCCAGCGCCACCGACAGGGCGTGCACGTGCCGACCCAGGCCGCCCACGAGTACCGGCGGGTACTCCCACGACAGCATCAGGATGCGGCGGGTCTGTGTCCCGGCGGTAGGGCCGGACGGCGTCGGAACCTGGGGGCGCGAGGTGAGCGTGGGGCGGTGGACGCGATCCGGAGCGGTGGCGGTACGTCCGCCGACCCGCAGGGTGGTCACATCAGTCTCCGTCCGTGCAGGAAGGAACGCGCCGACGTCGGTGGCGGCGAACGGGCAGGGTTGGGTTTCGGACACGCGTGGACGCGTCCGCGGTGCAAGGATCTGATAGGCGCGCGCACTACGCGCCCGCGAACAAGGAAACGTCATGACGGCCGATCGCGCATCTCGAAGAGGGCCTCAGTGACCGAGGACACCGCAGGGTTCATCTCGGCTCAGTCGGGCGGATACCGGGCATTCACCCGATCGGATGGATTGGCGGTGGACCGTGCGGGGCATTACCGCCGCGCGCATCACCGGGCCGCCCCGGCGGGTGCGCTCATGGTGCGGGCGCGCTCATGACATGTGGGCCGAAGGAGCGACATGCAGGTCTGGCCGGGCGAGCGGTACCCCCTCGGGGCCACCTACGACGGGATGGGCACCAACTTCGCGATCTTCTCCGAGGTGGCGGAGAAGATCGAACTCTGCCTCTTCGACGAGTGGGACGTGGGCCACGAGCGCCGGGTCGAGCTGCGGGAGGTCGACGCGTACGTCTGGCACGCGTACATCCCGGGGATCGGGCCGGGGCAGCGGTACGGCTACCGAGTGCACGGCCCGTACGATCCGGCGAACGGGCTGCGCTGCAACCCGGCCAAGCTGCTCATCGACCCGTACGCGAAGGCCATCGACGGTGACGTGCGGTGGGATCCGGCGGTCTACGACTACACCCACGGCGACCCCGATCGGATCAACACCGACGACTCGGCGCCGTACATGCCGAAGTCGGTGGTGGTGAACCCCTACTTCGACTGGGGCAACGACGCGCCGCCGCGCATCCCGTACCACCACTCGGTGATCTACGAGGCCCACGTCCGCGGGCTGACCATGCGGCTGCCCGGCATCCCCGAGGAGTTGCGCGGCACGTACGCCGGCATCGCCTCACCCCCGATGATCGAGCACCTGACCCGGCTCGGGATCACCGCCATCGAACTGATGCCGGTGCACCAGTTCGTCAACGACCACCGCCTGACCGACCTGGGGCTGCGCAACTACTGGGGTTACAACACCATCGGCTTCTTCGCCCCGCACCACGCGTACTCGGCCCTCGGCCACCTGGGCCAGCAGGTGCAGGAGTTCCGGGGCATGGTCAAGGCGCTGCACGCCGCCGGGATCGAGGTGATCCTCGACGTGGTCTACAACCACACCGCCGAGGGCAACCACCTGGGCCCCACGCTTAGCTTCAAGGGGGTCGACAACCCCAGCTACTACCGGCTGTCCGAAGAGGATCGGCGTTACTACGTCGACTACACCGGCACCGGCAACAGCCTGAACGTCCGCAGCCCCCACTCCCTGCAACTGATCATGGATTCGTTGCGGTACTGGGTGACCGAGATGCACGTCGACGGCTTCCGCTTCGACCTGGCCGCCACCCTGGCCCGCGAGTTCTACGAGGTGGACCGGCTCTCCACCTTCTTCGAGGTGGTGCAGCAGGACCCGGTGGTCAGCCGGGTGAAGCTGATCGCCGAACCGTGGGACGTCGGCCCCGGCGGCTACCAGGTCGGCAACTTCCCGCCACAGTGGACCGAGTGGAACGGCAAGTACCGCGACACGGTCCGCGACTTCTGGCGCGGCGAACCGGCCACCCTCGCCGAATTCGCCTCCCGCATCTCCGGCTCCGCCGACCTCTACCAGGACGACGGCCGCCGTCCCTTCCACAGCATCAACTTCGTCACCTGCCACGACGGGTTCACCCTCAACGACCTGGTGTCGTACAACGACAAGCACAACGAGGCCAACGGCGAGGACAACCGCGACGGGGAGAGCCACAACCGCTCCTGGAACTGCGGCGTCGAGGGCGACACCGACGACCCGGGCGTGCTCGGCCTGCGCGCCCGGCAGCGCCGCAACTTCATTGCCACCCTGCTGCTGTCGCAGGGCGTACCGATGATCGGCCACGGCGACGAGCTGGGCCGGACCCAGCGGGGCAACAACAACGCCTACTGCCAGGACAGTGAGCTGGCCTGGATCGACTGGGACAACGCCGACACCGAACTGCTCGACTTCACCCGCCGGCTGGTGGAGTTCCGCCGCCAGCACCAGGTGTTCCAGCGTCGCCGGTTCTTCAGCGGCCTGCCGGTGCACGGCCGCGAGGTCGACGAGCCGCTGCCCGACCTGGCCTGGTACACCCCCGACGGGCGGGAGATGACCGGCGAGGACTGGGGTAACGACTTCGGCCGCTCGGTGGCGCTGTTCGTCAACGGTGAGGGCATCCGCGAACGCGGCCAGTACGGCCAACGCCACCACGACGCCTCGTTCTGGCTCTGCTTCAACGCCCACGACGCACCACTGGACTTCACCCTCCCACCGGCCGAGTTCGGCCACCGCTGGGAACTGGTGATCAGCACCGCCGAACCGGACCAGGACAAGGGCACCACAGTGGAGGCCGGCGACACGCTCTGCGTACCGGACCGATCCCTGGTGGTGCTGGAGAGGGTGGCCTGACATGCCTGCGAAGCCCGTCGGCGCCACCTACCGGGTGCAGGTGCGCCCCGGCTTCGACCTGGACGCCACCGCCGGCCTCGCCGGCTACCTCGCCGACCTCGGCGTCACCCACCTCTACAGCGCGCCGCTGCTGGCCGCCGCACCGGGCAGCGCGCACGGCTACGACGTCGTCGACCACCGGCAGGTCAACCCGGAAATCGGCGGCGAGGCCGGCCGGCAGCGGCTGCTACGGGCACTGCGGGACGCCGGCCTCGGCCTGGTCGTGGACATCGTCCCCAACCACGCCGGAGTGGCCGTACCGGCAGCCAACCCGGCCTGGTGGGACGTGCTGCGCCGGGGCCGCGAGTCGGCGTACGCCGCCTGGTTCGACATCGACTGGCAGCGGAGCCGGCTGCTGCTGCCGGTGCTCGCCGACACCCCCGACGCGCTCGACGACCTGAAGCTCGCCGACGGGGAGCTGCGCTACCACGAACACCGCTTCCCGATCGCCGACGGCACCGGCGACGGCGCCGCCCGCGAGGTGCACGACCGGCAGCACTACGAGCTGGTCTCCTGGCGACGCGGCGACGCCGAGCTGACGTACCGCCGGTTCTTCGCCGTCTCCAGCCTCGCCGGGCTGCGAGTGGAGGACCCGGACGTGTTCGCCGCCACCCACGAGCTGATCCTGGCCTGGGCGGCGGCCGGTGAGGTGGACGGCATCCGGGTCGACCACCCCGACGGGTTGCGCGACCCCGCCGGCTACCTGGCCCGGCTGCGGGAAGCCGCCCCCGAGGCCTGGCTGATCGTGGAGAAGATCCTGGAGTACGGCGAGGAACTGCCGGCGTGGCCGGTCGACGGCACCACCGGCTACGACGCGCTGGGCGCCGTCGGCGGGCTCTTCGTCGACGGCGACGCCGAAGCCGACTTCACCGCCCTGGACACCCGCCTCGCCGGCCGGGCCACCTCCTGGGCCGACCTGACCCACGACACGAAACTCGGCGCCGCCACCCGGCTGCTGGCCGCCGAACTGACCCGGCTGGCCGCGCTCGCCCCCGACGTCGACCCGGACACGGCCCGCGCCGCCCTGGCCGAACTCGCCGCCGCCTTCGCCGTCTACCGGGGCTACCCGCCCGAGGGGGCACGGCACCTGGCCAACGCCCGCGCCGAGGCCGGCCGCCGCCGCACCGACCTGACCGGCGCGCTGGACGCGATCACCCGCCGGCTGCGCGACCCCGACGACGAGCTGGCCCGCCGCTTCCCACAGTTCACCGGCGCGGTGATGGCCAAGGGCGTCGAGGACACCGCCTACTACCGGTGGAGCAGGTTCATCGCGCTCAACGAGGTCGGCGGCAGCCCCACCCACTTCGGCACCCGGCCCGGCCGGTTCCACCGCTTCGCCGCGGCCCGCCACGAGCGCTGGCCGGCGAGCATGACCACCCTGTCGACCCACGACACGAAACGTGGTGAGGACGTCCGCGCCCGCCTCGCCGTCCTCGCCGAGCTGCCGCAGCGCTGGGCCGACGCGGTCACCCGCTGGATGGCGGCGGTGCCGTTGCCCGACGCCGCCCTGGCCCACCTGCTGTGGCAGACCGCCGTCGGCGCCTGGCCCATCGAGCGCGAGCGCCTGCACGCGTACGCGGAAAAGGCCGCCCGGGAGGCGGCGGCCTCGACCAGCTGGACGGAGCCCGACCCGGACTTCGAACGGGCCATGCACGCCCTGGTCGACGCCATGTACGACGACCCGGCCGTCAGCTCGGAGCTGGCCGCCTTCGCCGCCGAGATCACTCCGCCCGGCTGGTCGAACTCGCTGGGTCAGAAGCTCGTGCAACTGGCCATGCCCGGGGTGCCCGACACCTACCAGGGCACCGAGCTGTGGGAGAACTCGCTGGTCGATCCGGACAACCGCCGCCCGGTCGACTTCGGCGTACGCCGGGAACTGCTGGCCCGGCTCGACGCCGGCTGGCAGCCGCCGGTGGACGAGACCGGCGCGGCGAAACTGCTTGTGGTGTCGCGGACCCTGCGGGCGCGTCGCGACCACCCTGAACTGTTCGGCGACTACCAGCCGCTCATCGTGCACGGGCCGGCGGCCCGGCACGCCGTGGCCTTCGACCGGGGCGGTGCGGTCGCCGTGGCCACCCGGCTGCCGCTGCGACTGGCGGCGGCCGGCGGCTGGCGGGAGACCACCCTGTCACTACCCGTTAAAGAGATGTCGTGCCTGTTCACCGGTCGGGTCTACAGTGGCTCTCAGGTCCGCCTCGCGGACCTGTTGACCACCTATCCCGTCGCGCTGCTGGTGCCCACCACCTGACCCGGGAGGCTGCGTCATGACCGAGTTCACCGTCTGGGCGCCCGAGGCGACACGGGTACGGCTGCACCTGCCGGGTGCGGCGGACCACGAGATGCGTGCCGGCCGGGGCGGCTGGTGGCGGGTCGAGGTGCCCGACGCCGGCACCGACTACGCGTTCCTGCTCGACGACGACCAGCCGCTGCCCGACCCCCGGTCGGCCTGGCAGCCCTCCGGGGTGCACGGCCCCAGCCGGATCTACGACCACGCGGCCTTCGGATGGACCGACGGTTCCTGGACCGGCCGGCAGCTGCCCGGCAGCATCCTGTACGAGCTGCACGTCGGCACCTTCACCCCGGAGGGCACCTTCGACGCGGCGATCGGCAAACTCGACCACCTGGTCGACCTGGGTGTCGACATGATCGAACTGCTGCCGGTCAACGCGTTCAACGGCGAACACAACTGGGGCTACGACGGCGTCTGCTGGTACGCCCCGCACGAACCCTACGGCGGGCCGGACGGCCTGAAACGTTTCGTGGACGCCGCCCACGCCAAGGGGTTGGGGGTGATCCTCGACGTCGTCTACAACCATTTCGGGCCCTCCGGGGCCTACGCGCCGAAGTTCGCGCCCTATGTGGGGGAGCGGCACACCCCCTGGGGTCAGGCCATCAACCTGGACGGCCCGCACTCCGACGGGGTACGCCGCTTCATCATCGACAGCATCCTGATGTGGCTGCGCGACTACCACGTCGACGGGCTGCGGCTGGACGCCGTGCACGCCATGCCCGACACCCGCGCCGTGCACCTCCTCGAAGAGATCACCGTCGAGGTCGAATCGCTCTCGACGCATCTGGGCCGCCCGCTGTCCCTGATCGCCGAGTCCGACCTCAACGACCCCCGGCTGATCACCCCCCGGGAGGCCGGCGGCCACGGCCTGCACGCCCAGTGGAACGACGACGCCCACCACGCCCTGCACACCCTGCTCACCGGCGAACGGCAGGGCTACTACGGTGACTTCGGCACCATGGAATGCCTGGTGGAGGTGCTCACCGGGGGCTTCTTCCACACCGGCACCTGGTCCAGCTTCCGCAGCCGCCAACACGGCCGCCCGGTCGACCCGCGTACCCCCGGCCACCGCTTCGTCGCCTACCTCCAGAACCATGACCAGATCGGCAACCGCGCCGTCGGTGATCGTCTGTCGGCCTCGCTCTCCCCGGCGTTGCTGCGGGTGGGTGCGACCCTGCTGATGACCGCGCCGTTCACCCCGATGCTGTTCATGGGGGAGGAGTGGGCCGCCTCGACGCCCTGGCAGTACTTCACCTCGCACCCGGAGCCGGAACTGGCGACCGCTGTGGTCTCCGGTCGCCGTGCGGAGTTCGCCGCCCACGGCTGGCCCCCCGGCGACGTGCCGGACCCGCAGGACCCGCAGACCTTCCTCCGTTCCCGGCTCGACTGGGCCGAGCTGGACAAACCCGAACACCGCGAGATGTACGACTTCCACCGCCGCCTGATCGCGCTGCGCAAGTCCCGCCCCGAGCTGTCGGATCCACACCTGTTCGCGATGGAGGTACGCCACGGCGACCAGTTCCTGGTGATGCGGCGGGGTGGCTGCCTGGTCGCGGCGAACCTGGCCGGCAAACCCCAGCGGGTGACGTTGCCGGGGGTGGCGCGGCGCGTCCTGCTGGCCACCGGTAGCGGCGTCACAGTGCAACGCGACCGCATCGAACTACCAGCCGAAACAGCAGCGATCGTGGCGCTTTAGCCTCCCGCTAGTTCGCGTGGTGGCTGGGTGGCTTGTTGTCGATTCGCGGTTCTCTTCTGCAGGGGAGAACCGGTGGAAGTGTTTGAAACTCATGTCTAAGTGTCGAGATGGTCCACGAAAATGCCGATCAATATTTGTCCGCCCGGAAAGGCTCTCGGCGTGGTGAAGTGAATTCTGTCGGTGTTCCAGGTCCGCTTTGCGTGCCATTCGCACAAATAAGCCACACCGTCATATTTGACGGTCCGTTGATTGATTGCCCTCGTGTTCTTGTGAGTCTGGGAACTTTCGGGCGAGACGTCTACTCCGTAGGAAGCGATATCGGCCTGAACTGCTTGACGCACGCCCTTCCGGGACTCAAATGAGGCGGTGAGAAAGTTGTTGATCACTGTGAGTGCTAGAACAACCCAGTTGTACACTTCATCGTAGGGGGCGCGGAATCTTCGGAAGTCCAGATCGGGGTGAAATGCAAGTTTCGGAAATGCTCGTTTGGCAACCGTGAAGAACTGCTCAAATGCAATCCTCTCTCGCGACAAGACGAGCTGCCAGTATTCGATCGTGTCTGAGGTTCCCGCTAGAAAGAATATTTCGGCACTAGCGTCTCCGGTGGTAGCTGGAAGTAAGCCTCGTCTTTCAGTTGTTGGGCACACTAGGCAAGCCATTAAGTGACCGCTTGACCGCAACACTGCATATCCTATTGACCAACTCTCCACCGGCTTTTCCGATACTACGCAACTGGTGACGACGTCGTAAACATCTTCGTCCCAGTCGGCGCATCTATCGAGTAGGTCGCTACAGCGGCGGAGTGTGTCGACGTCGATGTTGGTTGATCTCTCGTACAGGAGGGCGTAAAGAGGTAATCCCGCCCGGCACTCAAATTCTAGGCAAAACGAGACTTTGCTTACTGGAATGCCGGATCGAAGGAGTTCGGAAAGCGTGTCGTTAAATTCGTCGAGAGCCTCTTCGGCCTGTAGATCATTAGCGCTGTGAAACGTAAGGCTTGACTCATCGATCACTATTCTGAGCGGCTCGTCTGGCTTCCCTTTTTGCATATGCAAGCCTTCCAAGGTCTTGGTCTAACTGATCGAAGAAGCCAGGAGGCCAGCTGGACATGCGTCCTCCGACGCCAACATCAATCGGAATAGGTGATGATTCGGATCCGTCAAAGTAATGAATTACAAGGTCCGACGGATCTATAGTGTGATCATCGACTGCGGCGCGACGAATGCCGTTCAGTATGTGGTCGCTATGCGTTTCTATGATTACCTGGGCGCCAGTGCCGGCCACCCGACCCAGAAATCTTCCTAGCTTGGACTGTCCTCCTGGGTGGAGATGAGCCTCAGGATTCTCAATGATCAGGATGCCGTGTCCGACTGCTAACCCGGCAACGATAATTGGAAGTGAATAGGAGACGCCGAAGCCGATGTTTCCCGGTCTGAGCGATTGAGACTCCATGTTTGGCGCCTGGAACCGAATCATGCTGGCAGTCATGCCGAGTGGCCACTGGGCTTCAATGCGAATTGGCCGTACGATGTCGGACATCCACGCCTCAACCTGTGCCCGTAAGGTCTGAACCGCCGGTGCACCTGGATGTCTTAATGCTTCCGCGACTACGTCGCGCTCTCGTAAAGTGATCGCTTGTGCCACATACTCGCCCCGAACTCCTACGCCAATATTCAAGATTTCATCGGAGGTTACCGAAAGTTGGTCACGAGGTCCCAGTCGTTCGGCGTTTAGATAAGTGAAGGGCATGCCGGGGGCGCTAAGCGCTTCGGGAAGCGGCTTTGGCCTGTGGGTGATTGGAAGGTGCAGAGTTCGTTCCTCAATAACTGCAGAGAAGTTAAAATCCCGCCAGCTACCTGCAATGCTCAAAGATACCTGTATGTCTTGGTCTTCGGCGGCGGCGTGAAGAGCGTCATCGGCTTCGCCGATTTCAAGACCGTATGGTCCGTTCAGTTGTACGACAGAAGCTCGTTCGTCCTCGCTAGCTTGGCGAACTAGGAGAAGGGCTTGAATCAGGCTGCTCTTTCCTGCACCATTAGTGCCAGTTAGAACCGTCAGGCACCGAAGAGGCAGATCAACCTGACGAAAACACTTGAAGTTCCGTATTTTGATGCGTTCTATCATCGGCTTTCCTGCACGGATTCGGCGGCCTTCCGAAACCGATACCGCACTTTCCTGGCATCGCCAGTTGAGGTAGTTATTGCCGTTATGTAGTCTGCATCGTTTGACATCAAAATCCGGGCCCTTTCGACGATCTTGCCGCGGGTTTTGGAAACTGTTGCTGGATCTATTTCGGCAAGTGCGACCGACCATGACTCGAATAGAGCCCGGTTGAAGGGGCTAAGGTTGTCTTTGCCTAGCGGCCATTTGCGGAATGCATGATCTCCGAAAATTTTGTAACTGTTGTCCATTGCTTGCCTAAAGTCGTGTCGAAGTAGCTTTAGTGTTGATTCCGGTACCTGTTTAGGGTCATCCAGCCTTCTAGTAGCCTCATCTAGAAAGGGTTCCATTGCTCGGTAGCGTTGCTCTTCATACGCATCGACGCCTAGTAAGCGAAAGGCGCAGAAGCGGAGGACCATTTCTCGATCCGTCATGCGCACTCTAGATCTCAGTGCCTCGCCGATAACGGCTTCGAACTCTGGTAATGTTGCGCACTCTGCCAGGAAATCTCGGCTGCGGTTGCCGCTCATGCAGTGGCGAATTTCCTGTGCGTTAAGGGGGGAGCCGCCTGTGTTGAGACGCTTAAATATGTTGTATTTTACGTCAGTCGGCGTGGAGGGATCGATGACATGGACAACCAGCTGACTGCTGAATATCCGACGCTTCCATGCCTGTGGGAGGTCGTCAAACCTCTGCCCAATCGCAGTTTTTAGGTATTCTAGGCCGTGCAGCGCGAACGCCTGGTTGCGTACAAAAGAGTGGATTGTTGACAAACGTTGCAACCCATCCACCGCTCGGTACATGCCGTCTTCATCTTCTGCAAAATAGAAGGCGGGTAGGGGGATTTGCAGAATTATCGACTCGATAAGGCGAGACTTTTGTGGCCCCTTCCAAACAAGGTTCCGCTGGAAGTCTGGGGCTAGCTCTAGATCTTCTTCATCGATCTGATCAAGGACTTGGCGTATGGAGAACGTTTTGGTTGAGACCCGAATAGCGTTTGGGTCCCAAGGTCGGGCGATCTGTTCGTCTTCATCAGGCTCATCTTCCTCCAGTTCGACTCCTAGCGGCTGGTTGTCGAAGTACTCCTCGCGTGGCTCGTGGGCCGCCTCGCGCGACTCGTTCCGCTCCTCGTGCTGGATCATCTGCCTGCCTCCGTTGATCAGCTAGATCAAATCATACGGATCCGATGGTCACCAGGCTCATCCGGCGCTCGCGATAGCCACACTTACGGTGTCCGTCAGGTGGTTGGTGGACCCGCATGATCGACCACCGTGGAGCAAGCCATGAGGGGGACTTGGCGAGCGACACTTCGTCCCGATGGTGTTGCTGAGACTGGTTCGAGTAGTCAGAGCCGGTACGGCATGCCCGCGAGGTACACCGGGACGCGCCGAGCGCGAGCCTGCATCGCAGCTGCGACTCGTGGTGCGACATCATCTGGAAGGTGTCGCGCGGCCTGCTGTAGCGAGAAGAAGGCGACGTCTTCCAACTCATCCTTTGACAGGCAGAGTTGATCTGTATCGGTGAGCAAGCCACAGTCGAAGGTGAAGCTTGCAAGCGATCGTGGCCTCTTGCCGGCGGGAGGTGCCCAGTCCACGACAAGCAGCCCGCCGACACTCACGCTAACGCCCAACTCTTCCGTGATCTCTCGGACGCATGCCTCGTGGGGATACTCGCCCTCGTCCACGTAGCCGCCGGGGAAGGCCCAGTGGTCGCGGTAGGTGGGCTTGACGAGGAGTACATCGCCGGCCGGGTTTGTGATGAAGGCGGCCGCAGCGGCGTAGAAGGAGGCGAGGTTGGCGTACCAGGTGGCGGGCTCCGTCCAGGTCACTTCGGTGACGTTAGCGGACATGTCTCGCTTTGGCTCTGGGTCAGACGGGCGACGCTGTCGCTCCGAGAGCATGAAGGAGGTCGTTGACCTGGGACGCGGACTGGTGTGGTCCGAGGATGGTGACGAGTTCCCGGATCCGCTTCTTCACGCGCGCTGAGTGAATCTCCGTCGCATGCTGCGCTAGTTGCCAGCCCCACCCGCAAGCAGCGTCGAAGTCCCCGGCTCGCGCATAGCTTGTTGCGATAAGTGCCGTGTGCAGGGCGAGCGTCCTGGGGTTCCGCTCGCCAAGTGCGATCGCATCGGGGTGGTGCCGTAGTGCCTGTCGGCTCAGCTGTAGATCGCTCAGGCACTTCAACGCGGCACCGGCGAAATGGGCCGGGCTAAAGTAGTTGGTCCAGCGGGGGCCGGCTCCGGGGGTCGACCGGCCAAGAGCACGTTCAGCCTTCGCCAGTGCCGCTTGGCAGACCCGCTTGTCACCCGAGCGGCCGTAGGCGCTGGCGGCGGTGGTGTAAAGGCGAGCGAGGACGGCGGCAGGGGCTCGACCTGCTCCGTCGATTGCTGCTTCGGCGAGCCGTGCTGCGTCCTGGGTGTGCCCGAGGTAGATGGCCTGGGTCGCGAGATTGGCCAGCAGGTGTGAACCGTACAGGCGGTCGTCAGCTGCCTTGGCGAGCCGAAGGGCAATGATCAGGTGCTGCTGAGCTATACCGTGGTCGCCGGCGTCATAGGACATGAAGGCAAGTTGGCCGGTGAGCGTGGCGGTTGCGCGCATGAGCTCTCGCCCGACGGTGTCGCTGTAGGTGCCGTGCAGCATTGGGGCGACCTGGCGCAATAGGAGGTCGGCCATGAGGGTCCGGATGCGCGGAGAGCCGCCTCCATGACGCCGGTCAAGGTCGGTGAAGTGGTCGGCGAGGGCGTACAGCGACTGAACTTCGGCCGTGGTGACTGACTGTCGGCCGGACCGGCTGACCGACTTGTCGGGCCAGTCGTACCGCCAGGCGAAGGCGGCCTGTAAGTGCGTGTTTGAGATGGAGTTGATCAGGTCCTGGTGAAGGTGCGGCGGGGTTGCCGGCGGGCGGGTTGGCCGCGGGTGATGCGGCGGGTGATGCCGGCGATGGCGGCCCAGCGGATGAGGGCTGCGGAGATGGCCGGGTGGCGTTCGTAGTCGCGGGCCAGGCGGCGGCAGGCGGTGAGCCAGGCCAGAGTCCGCTCGACCACCCACCGACGTGGGTGGACGGCGAAGCCGCGCTGGTCAGCGGGTTTACGGACGATCTCCAGGGTGGTGCGCAAGGTGTCGCGAGTCCAGTCGACCAGGCGGCCGGCGAAGCCCTGGTCGGCGTAGACATGCCGGATCGGGCTGATCATGTAGGCGCCCAGCAGGGCGGTCTTGGCACCGTCGCGGTCCTGCCAACTCGCGGCGAGGACGGTGACGGCGACCAGCAGTCCCAGGGTGTCGGTGACGATGAACCGCTTGCGGCCGTTGACCTTCTTCCCGGCGTCGTAGCCCCGACTGTCCCGACCCACGGTATCCGCGCCCTTCACCGTCTGGGAGTCGATGATCCCCGCCGACGGGTCCGGCTGACGGCCTTGCTGCACCCGCGCCTTGACCCGCAGCGTGGTCAGGAGCTTCTCGGTGACGCCGGCTTCTTCCCACCGGGTGAAGTACCAGTACACCGTCTGCCACGGCGGCAGATCCGCCGGCAGATAGCGCCACGGACACCCCGACCGCACCACGTACAAGATCGCGTTCACGATCTCCCGACGCGGATGCTTCTCCCTGCGGCCGTCCGTGCTCGGCTCGGGCAACAACGGCTCGATCAGCGCCCACTGGGCGTCAGTCAGGTCCGAGGGGTAACCGCGACGTGCAACCACCGCGCCACCCTGCCCGCCCCGGCAACAGATGTCACGCCGCCACACCGTCCACAACAGACCTTCTCAAACACACTCTAAGGCAGTGGCGTTGTCGAAAGCTTCGTCGGTTTGGGGACTCACCTGCTTGGTCAGCATCGTCCAGAGTCGCTCGGCGGATTCCATCGCGTCAGCGGTAGACGCAGGGTAGGAGAGGTTCTCGGCAACCTGAGCGGTCGTGAAGCCCAACTCCGTGATCGCGACTGGACGACCAAGTTTACGACTGAGTACGTCGGCCATGATGGCTTGCACCTGGTCAGCAGGGCGGCGCCCGCGTAGCCACCAGTAGACGCTGGCGGCGTCGTACCGCCATGTGCCGTAAGTGCGTCCGGCGTAATTGAGCTGGCGGGCAAAGGCAGCGCGGGCGTTGCCGTAGCCCGCGTCACCCAGCACGGCTGCGAAAGCCTCATTAGTGACCGGTCGCACCATGGCTTGCACCTTTCGAGTTCAATCGGCTACTGCCGGTGATGAGCTTATGGCCTCCTGGACCGCCATCGGGAGGCGCGCAACCCCGCACAACCTATTGCTAGCTCAACGCAATGCCGCACGTCGGCCGCCATCTGTCCCGCCGATCGACAGTCGGCTTCGCTGCTACCGGGTGCCGAAAGCGACGGCGCTCCGAGGCGACGGAGGGTGGCATGAACCGCGACGAGTCGATTAGCAGAGGTGAGCGGATTGAGGCGGCTGAGCGGAAGGCGGCGAAGCGGCGGCTGTTGGAGCAGGCTGAGGCGGAGCGCGTACCGGTGGAGGAGACCACGCGGGCGGTGCCGGATCGGCGGTGGCGGCGTGACCGGCCGGAGTGAGGTGCCAATCGGGCGGCGGGTGGCACAGTGGCGGGTGCGGCGGCGGATGACGCAGCAGGGCCTCGCGGACCGACTCGGGAAGTCGAAAAGCTGGGTCGACAAGGTGGAGCGGGGTGCCCGCCGGCTCGACAAGTTCTCGGTGATCCAGGCTATTGCCGAGGTGCTGCGCGTCGACCCGGCGGTGCTGCTCGGCCAGCCGACGCCGCCGGCCGGTGTCGGCGTACCCGACGGGCTTGATGAGGTGCGGGCGGCGCTTGCCCGGTACGGGGTGTGCCAGGCGGCGTTTCCGGTGTCGACGGCGGAGCTGCGTCGGCAGGTAGGGCACGCCTGGTTGAGTTTTCAGCATGGTCAGTATGCGCAGGTGGTGCGGGCACTGCCGGGGTTGCTGGATGCCGTGCGGATGTCGTCCGCGTTCGAGCACGCGGAGTCGCCGGTGCAGGCGTACCGGGTCGCCTCGTCGGTGCTGGTGAAACTGGGGGAGGCCGCCCTTGGGTGGTTGGCCGCCGACCGGGCGGTGGCGGCGGCGGGCGGGGACGCGGTGTTGACGGGTACGGCGGCCATCTCGATCGGGCAGGCGTTGCGGCTCGCCGGCCGGGAACGGTTGGCGCTGGCGGCCACCGTCGCCGCCGCACAGCGGCTGACCACACCTCGGCCGTCCGCAGGCGGGGCAGTGTCGTCGGGTCGGCGGGCGCAGGAGTTGGCGGTGGGTGGGACGCTGCTGCTCCAGGCCGCCCTCGCCGCCGCGAGCTGCGGCGAGCCTGGGCAGGCCGAGGCGCTGCTCGGCCGGGCCGCCGACCTCGCGGACCAGGTCGAGGTCGCAGAGCAGCAGCGGGACGTCCGGGTGGCCCTCGCGGATGACCCGCAGCGTACGAGTTTCGGGGCGGTCGCCGTCGAGTTGACCCGGGTGGTGGTGGCCGTCGGGCGGGGCGACCTGGGCGAGGCGCTCGGTCGGCACGAGCTGGTGATCCGGCGAGAGGGCTGGCGGCGGCTGCCCGCCGAGTATCGGGGTGCCTATCTGGTGGATGCCGCGCGGGCGTACCTGCTCGCCGGTGACCTGGCCGGGGCGGGACGGATGCTGGTGGCGGCCGACGGTGTCGCACCGGCCGAGGTCCGGGCGCGGCCGTCGACGCGTACCCTCCTCGGCGAGCTTGCCCGGGGACGACCCGCACCGCCCGGTGTGGCCCGGCTGGCCACCCTCGTCGGCCTCACCCGCTGATCCACCACCACCTTGTCGCTGATCATGCAGTTGTGGCACGAGGAATGGAAAGAATGCGCCGATTGTCAGGTGCCACAACTGCATGATCGACAAGCGTGGCGGCCGGGGCGGGTGGAGGGTTGGGTCAGCGGCCGGCGCGTTTCCAGGCGCGGTAGAACTCCTTGTAGAGGAAGCGTTGCACCGGCGTGCCGGTGGCGGAGAGCTGTTTGCCGAGTGCCCGTGCGCCGATCCACATGCCGGCGACCTTGGGTACACCGGGCACCGACTCGGTCACCGATGCCACCCCGTTGACCAGTTCCTGTTCGACCGGCGAGAGCGCCACCCGGCGCAGGCCGAGCCGTTCCAGGAGTTGTCGCTTCGCCCCGTTGATGTCGCGGGCGAGGCGGAGATAATCCTCGTCGGTGACGCAGCGGGCGACGGCGGCCCGCAGCTCGGCTGCCTTGTCCCGGTAATCGGCGATCCGGGCGACGATCAGGTCTATCCATTCGCGTTCACCGAGCCGCCCGGTCTCATCCGCCTGCCAGAGACGGCCGCCCAACAGCGGAAGTTCGAGTTCGAGAAGCTGTACGCGGTGCGTGTCATTGTCGTCCGCCGCCGTCACGAGGGACTCGTGGATCCCCCGGATGGCCTTGATGACGTCGAGCACCACCGTTTCCGTCGCACCCTCGGTGGAGAGGTCGAAGGTCAGCAGGAAGTCGCGCCGGACGGGATGGGCCTGGTAGGACAGGCTGGTGGCGTCCGCACGTGCCTGATACTTCAGCCCGCGCGCCAGTGTCGCCGCGACGTAGACCTCCTCGCCAGGCGGCGCCATCAGTCGCAGCGGGCCACGTAGCACGATCGAGGCCGCTCGTGCCCAGGTGCCGAAAGGGTCGTCCTCGACCCCGTCGGCGGTGGTGATCCGATCCGTGTGATGACCGGCTACCCGTACATTGGCAGCCTGGAAGGCGCACCAGCCGTGGATGCGCTTCGACAGCGAGTTCCGTGAGTCGGGCAGGGCATCGTCGCAGGTGACAGCCTGCCCGATGAACTGCCCGAGGACCTGGTTGCCGCGCCAGCTCTGCAACTCGTGCAGCGCCGTCTCCTCGGCGTCCCGCATCCGGTTGGTCTCGTCGTCGTCGAGTTGCAGCGGGTGCAACAGTCCCACGTCGGCCAACGCCCGGAGGAGATACGGTCTGGCGCCGAAGTCGGCGGCCGAAGGTCGGGCGAGTACCGGATGCGCCACCCACACCCGGTCCATGAAGATCAGAGATTGGATCAGTTCGACAAACGCTTGGCGGGCGAACGGGTCGTCGGGCCGAGTCCCGCGGTTCTGCGCAACGACGAAATCTTCCGCGCTGATGATCGAGGTGACGTCTACGAGGACTTCGGTGTTCCGATGGGGGAGTCCCGGGCTAGCTCCACGAACCACTTGACGGCCTCCGGGCGACCCAGAACGGTGCTGGCGAAAGTCGGCTCAGGTTGGGCGAGCGTTTCCATGGGCACCGGCAAATGCCGTTTCCCATTCACGTCTGTGGACATTAGACCGACGATCTCACCGAGACACAAGCCTGCGAGGCCGTCCCAGACCTTCTGCCGAGGGCGGTAGAAAAGGTCGAAGCGCGGCGCACCCGCCGCGAGATCAGTGAGGTCCAGGGCGGTACGCAGCATGTCCAGCGTCTGTGACGTGGTCCGCGTTTTCAGGGCGTAACCTGCCTCGGCCATGCCGATCTCGTGCGGTGGGGCTTCCGATCGGGCGCTGCGGGTCAGGGATGCGACACGAATCGGCTCGCGGTTGTACGTCGCCGGTCTGCCGTTGACTCTGATCGTATCGTCGGCCCGAGAGGCGACCACCACGATCGGTTTACCACCGTCTCCCAGTTCCGGCGCGACGATGAGCGCGGCAGCCGGCTCCCGTCGCTCCAGCAGGCACACCACGGAGCAGAACTCGGTGCTGTGCGGATTGACGAACTCAGCCGTGCCGTCGATCGGATCGATCACCCAGATCCGCTCGGGTTCCTCGTCGTGGCCGGGCCGCCACGAGCCACTGCCCGACTCCTCGGCCAGCACGCGAGCATCAGGGTCCACCGCCCGGATCTTGCTGATGACCATGTCTTCGACCGCGAGGTCGGCTTCGGTGAGCAGGGTGCGGTCGGCCTTCTCCCGCACGTTCAACTCGGCTACCCGGGATCGGTATGAGGCGAGGATGTCCAACAGCTCAGTCGTCAGGTCGGTCCACAACGGGTCAAGGTTCATCGACTCGACACTCCTCGCGACCGGCTCTCGGCACCGCTCGATCGATGGTCCCATCATCCCACTTCGGCGATAGTTCGCCGTGCTGGCCCAGCGTCGCCCGGCAGCGTTCGGCGTCGCCCGCCTAAGAGCTCTAAGACGACCCTGCTGCGGAGTCGGTGGACCGATCTGTGGCAGTGCCGGCATCCGACACGCCGGGTCGCGACCTCCTGCACTGCCACAAATCCCTATGGCCACCGAACGGTTGCCGGTCGACTCATCGCGCTCGCCAGTCGGCGGGATCCTTGACGCCGTCGGCCAGCCGGATCGAGGCCGCCAGCCGTAGCGCCATGTCTCGGCCCCCCAGCGCCTCGTTGCCGCGCCGGCTCATGATTCTTGTCTCCGCGACGCACTCAGCGCACCCACCGGGAAGCTGTTCCACCCGGTAGACCCCTTCGCCATTCCTGACCCAGTCGGCCGCGGTGGCGGCACGGCCCGACACGGTCACGTCATCGGTGCCGTTGTGTCTGCCGCTGGCCAGGCTGTCGGTGCTGATGCCGACCTGAATGTCGGGCCTCAGGTAGCCGCGGTAACCCTTGATCGGCTTTAGCACGTACTGGGCGTGGGCGTAGTTCCTCAGTGGGGCGTCGTGGGGCCACAGCTCGTCGTCGGCCCATTGCAGGTCGGCGCTGCCGAGCACGGCACCGTCGGGCAGCTCCATCGCCTGGACCGGCAAGGCCAGTGGCGTCGTCTCCCAGCGAATGCCCTCGGCCACCTGACGCGTCATCTCATGTGGGTCATCACCGGACGCCGCAATTCGCATCCAAGCGTCCGGCGCGTACTCCCAGGACAGAACGCCGCCCTCGTTCTGAAAGGCGGGACGGCCACGTACCGGCGCGACGGACTCACCCGGGACGCGCCATCCGGCCTCCTGGTCGTACTCCCGATCATAACGATGGACATCGACGTCCCGTGCCGCCATCAAGACCTCGACGCGCCAGGTCGATGCGGTCGAGACCTCGTCGCTCTGCCGGGGGTCATCGGGTCGTCCGGCCATGTCGATGATGTGCATGTCCGGCTCGGTCTGGTAGCGGACCTGGTGCACAGGGCCAGGTAGAAAGCTGAGGCGGAACAGTTGCTGGCCGGGGTCGAACCGGGTGGGTGCCGAACGGGGTGGGTCACCTGGCGTGTGCACCTCCGGTCTCCGTCCGGCGACCCACACGGTCAGGCCCGCTGCCACCGCCACCACCGTCGTCACGATCCCCAGGACCAGGATCCATCGGTTGCGCCGGTCCCCGCGGGCAGGTGGCACCTCGACGTGGGGCGCAGGCGGGACCGTGTTCCCTCCGTTCGCGTCACTCGCCACGGACACCCTTCCGACCCCGGTGCATCGACCGACAGCGTGATCTGGGGGAGTCTACGGCCGATCCCGGCCCCATCCGGAGTCCCGCCCGGTGTGATGGGTCGGCCTGTCGGTTCGGCAAACGATTGCAGTGCGCTGGGCAGGGCTGGCAAGATGACCGTCGATGCGGTGCCGGGGAGTGGCAGCGATGGTCACCCGAGCCGAGGGCAACGGCGCGGGAGCGGATCGTTCCTGATCGACTTGTAGCTGGGGGCGACGGCAGGCGGTTGGCTCGCTGCCGTTCGGCCGCTCGGGCTGACCGGGCGTGCCCAGCTGCGCGAGGTGCCGCCGCTGCCTGGCAGCGGCGGTAGAGAGGAAGCCCGATGAGGCTTGCCCAACCTGACAACGTCCCACCGTCGCGTCGGCGGCACGGAGCCGGCGCGATCACCGTGCTCGCGGCGGCGACCTCGCTGGTCACCGTGGCGGGAATCCTGACCGCGCCGCCCTCGCTGGCCGCGACACCCGACATCACCGTCAACACCGCTTCGAGTTTCCAGACGATCGACGGGTTCGGGGCCGCGACGCCGATCTTCGGTGGTTCCGGTGACCCGTGGACGACGAGCGAAACCCAGACCCTCGTCGGTACGGGGCCGGGACAGCTCGGTCTGTCGATCGTGCGGACCGTGGTGTCGCCCGTATCGAGCGAATGGGGTCTGTACGCCAGCAGCCTGCAAACGGCGAAGTCCTACGGCTCCGACGTCAAGATCCTCGCCTCGCCGTGGACCGCGCCCGCCCACTTCAAGACGAACAACAGCAGGATCAACGGCGGCAAGCTCCGGACCGACTACTACGACGACTATGCGGAACACCTGAACAGCTACGTGCAGTTCATGAAGAGCCGGGGGGTCACCATCGACGTGACCTCGGTCCAGAACGAGCCGGACTGGCACCCCGACTACGACTCGATGGACTGGACCGGTACCGAGATGCGGAACTTCGTCCGCGACCACGGTGCCCGGGTCAGGGACACCCAGCTGATGGTCGGCGAGTCCCTGCGGTTCGCACGCCAGTACTCCGACCCCACGTTGCAGGACGCCACCGCCCGCAACAACATCGGTTACGTCGGTGGCCACCTGTACGACGCCGAGAACAGCGGGAACCTTTCTCCGTACCCGCTTGCCGCCCAGTACGGCAAGAACCAGTGGATGACCGAGTGGAATCTGCACGCGGCCGACGGCAGCGGTTCGAACATCTGGGGAGACCCCGGCAACACGGCCGTCTGGAACGAGACCCTCGACGACATCATGCGGACCGTGCACAGGTCGATGGAGGCGAACTGGAGCGCCTACATCTGGTGGTACGGCCGGCGTTTCTACTCCTTCATCGGTGACGGTGAGGCGCAGTGGGGGACCACCAAGGGCGCCGTCCTCAAGCGTGGCCAGGCGTTCGCCCAGTACGCCAAGTACGTCCGCCCCGGTGACCGCCGGGTGGGCGTGTCGAAGAGTTCGCGGGCTTCCGGGCTGGAGGTCACCGCCTACCGTGGCCGGGGCAAGGTCGTGCTGGTGCTGCTCAACCGGTCGAACAACGCGGTCAACGACGCCGTCGTCCAGGTGCCGCAGAACATCTCGTCGGCCGAGTACATCGTCACCTCACGCACCTCGGGCGCCCAGTCCCAGGCGGTGAACATCAGCGGGGGACAGGCGACGGTGAACGTTCCCGCCCGGAGCATCTCCACGATCGTCCTGACCGAAGGGTCCGCCTCACCCACGCCGACGGTCACCCCGACGCCCACTCCGACCGTCAGTCCGACGCCGACGCCGACGCCCACCCCGAGCCCGACCACCGAGCCGCCCACGGGGGCGTGTCGGGTGACCAACGCGGTCAACGCGTGGAACAACGGCCTGGTCGACAACATCACCATCACCAACACCGGCACGAGCGCCGTCAACGGCTGGTCGCTGCGATTCACCCTCGCTGCCGGGCAGACGATCACCTCTGGTTGGGGTGCCACGTACTCACCAACCAGCGGTCAGGTGACTGCGACGAACGTCAGCTACAACCCGTCCATACCGCCGGGAGCCTCAGTCACCATCGGCTTCCAGGCCACTCATGGCGGCAACGACGCCCCGCCCACCGGCTTCACCCTCAACGGCGCTGCCTGTAGCTGAGCAGCTCATTCTGGAAGCGGCGCACGCCGGCCCCCGGCCGGCGTGCGCTGCCCCACCATTGGCTGCCCACGCCCCTCAGCGGCGCGTCGCGAACACCACGCCGGTCAGGCAGAGCGCGCCGCCCAGCAGGGCCAACAGAGCCGGCACCTCGCCCAGCAGCGTCCAGGACAGCAGGACGGTGACCGGCGGGACCAGGTAGGTGGCGGCGGTGGTGCGCCCCGCCGTCCAGCGCGACAGCACGTAACCCCAGGTGAGGAAGCCGATCGCGGTCGGGAAGACGCCCAGGAACAGCACGCCGATGGTGGCCGGTGCCGGGGCTGCGGCGAGTTCGGCGAGCAGGGTGGGGGCGAACGGCAGCAGGGCCGCCGTCCCGGCCAGCGCGCCGAGCCAGGTCATCGTCGGCGCGGCCATCCGCGCCAGGAGGCGCTTCTGGAGCAGTACGCCGAAGGCGTACAACAGCGCGGAGAGCACCGCCAGCCCGACGCCTACCTTGTCGGCGTGCCCGGTGAAACCACTGGCCGCGATCAGGGCCACGCCCACGAAGGCGACCGCTACCCCGACGCCGAGCCGGCCGGTGAGTCGCTCGCCCAGGACGAGCACCGCGGCCACCGCGACCAGGATGGGTGCGACCGCCACGAGCAGGGCCGCCGTGCCGGCGTCGACCAGCCGCTCGGCGGCGTTGAGCGCCACGTTGTACCCGCCGAACCAGGCCACGCCCCAGAGCGCGACGAGTCCCAACGTGCCACCACGGGGCAGGGTGTCCCGAGTCGTGGCGTGCGGTGCTCGGGCGCGCCGCAGACGGGTGGTGACCGCGACGAAGACGCTCAGCGCGGCGGACGCCGCCACCATGCGGCCCAGCGCCATGGCGCCGGGGGAGTAGTCGTGCCCGGCGAAGCGGATGCCCACGAACGCCGAGGCCCACAGCAGCACCGTGGTCCCGGCCGCGGTGACGATCGGCCAGGACCGGGGCCGCTCCGCGCGCCCGGCGTACCCGGTGACCGGCTTCTCGGGGACGGCCAGGATCGGGGCGGCGGGCTCGGTCATCGACGGGCTGCTCATGAGGAGATTCTCGGCCGCCCGACGATTCAGCACCAGCGACTGTTTCTTCACAACAGTTTAGTAGCGCTTTATCGTTGGGCGGTGCTTGACGTTCACCGCCTCCGCGTCTTCCGTTCCGTCGTGGCGTCCGGGTCGGTCCAGGCCGCCGCCACCAACCTCGGCTACACCCCCTCCGCCGTCAGTCAGCACCTCACCGCACTGCAACGCGAGACCGGTCTCACCCTGCTCGCCCGAGCCGGACGAGGGCTGCGGCCCACCGCCGCCGGGCACGCCCTCGCCGCCGAAGCCGATCGGGTGCTCGCCCGGGTCGGTGCGGCCGAATCGCTCATCGCCGACCTGCGCACCGGTCGCACCGGTGCCCTGTCCATCGCGTACTTCGCGTCGGTGGGCGCGGCGTGGATGCCGCACGTGGTGCGGTCCATCCTCACCGGACTTCCCGGAGTACGGCTCGACCTGCAACTACGCGAACACATCCCGGACAGCCGGGAGGAGCGCGCCGACGTGCAGGTGGTCGTGGCGGGCACCGGCTTCGACCCCGGTTCGGGCTTCACCGCCCACCACCTCCTCGACGACCCGTACGTCGCCGTGGTGCCGGCCGGGCATCGCCTCGCCGACCGGCCGGAGACGGACCTGGTCGACCTCGCCGACGAGCGCTGGGTCGACAACGACTTCGCCCGGGGCTGGTGCCGTGCCAACCTCCTGGAAGCCTGCACCGCCGCCGGTTTTCGTCCGGCCTTCCGGGTCGAGGCGCACGACTACCGGACCGCGCTCGCCTTCGTCGCCGCCGGCATCGGCCTCACGGTGCTGCCCGCGCTCGGCGCGGCGCACCTGCCGGACGGGGTGACCTGCGTCCGGCTGCTCCGCCCGACACCGACCCGGTCCATCCACGTGGTGGTGCACGACGCCGTCGAGCACACCCCGGCGGCCCGAATGGCGGTAACCGCGCTACGAGCCGCCGCCCAGTCCGCCCCCACCCCGATCACCCCCTGACGATCCGCTGGTCAGCTCGGCTCCAGCGCTCCACGCGCGACAGCGACGAACGCGTCGCGGCGTTCGGTCCGGCAGCGCAGCGCAGCGAGGTGCTCGGCACGGTGCCGCTCGCCCGGCGGGGTGGCTTCCGTGGCCTGCTCCCGGAGTAACCGACGCTGCTGGGCGTACTCCTCGTTGACGCTGCGCACGGTCCGCCCGGCGGCGTCCGCGACCGGGTCCGGGCCGGCCAGCAACACCAGGTTGTACGCCTCGTCGAGCGCGCGCAGCGCCCGGTACGGGGCGTCCTCGCCGGGTGCGGTGTCCGGCCCGACCCACCCGGTGTCCAGTGCCCGGTACGCCCGGTCGCAGGCGGCCAGGAAGCCGACGTACGTGTCCCGCCGTGCCTGGTCTCGGCGGACCGTACGCTGCGCGTCGCGCTCCTCCCGAGCGGCGGTGAGTTGGCCGGTGACCTGCCGACGCCCGGTGAACGCGGTGACCAGCCCGGTGAGGCCGGCGGCGGTCAGCGTGGACAGTGACGTGATCAGCGCGATGGCGACGGTCTCCCGCATGCCGACCATCATGGTCGGCCGGCCCACCCGGGCCTCGCCCGACCACCGGTCCCAGCCAGCGCCCTAGCGGTGCAGCTGCCGCTTCCAGTCGGCGGGCACGCGCTCGGCCGGAGCTGGTGCGCCCTGCTCCGGCGGACGGCTGACGGGCGCCACGAGCGAGGGCCCCTGTTCGTACAGCACCTGCTCGTCGTAGTCCCAGAACCATTCCTCGCCCGGCTCGAAGCTGCGGACGAACCGGTGCCCGGTCGCGGCATGGTGGGCGCTGGCGTGCTGGTTGGGCGAGGAGTCGCAGCACCCGATGTGACCGCACTGGCCGCACCGCCGTAGATGGAACCACCAGCCCGGCGGTTCGGTCGCCGCACAGTCGGCACAGCCCGGGCCGCTGGGCGGCGCCTCGGGGTTGATGCCCTCCATCGCGCGTCCTCTCCGTCACAGCGTGCACCATCGCGCGGCGTGCGAAGCGCCGCAGCAGGCGTGCAACTCTACCGTCGGTCCGGCCGCGCGGTTCGTGCCCTGGTTCCTCGCTGTCCGTCACGTTCGGGCAGTTCACCCGGGTCGGGTGGCCCGCCACTCTGCGCCGGTGATGGCGTACTCGACCTCGCCCTGTTCGGTTCCGGGCAGCGGGTCGTCCCAGGACGGGAAGTAGGTGCGGACGTAGCGCAGGCCGACGGACTCCATCACCCGACGAGACCCGATGTTCACGGCCATGGTCTGTGCGATGACCCGGCGCTGACCGACCGTCTCGAAGGCGTGTCGCAGCAGTTCCCGGGAGGCCTCGCTGGCCAGACCCTGGCGCCAGTGCCGGCGCAGGAGGCGGTACCCCAGCTCGGCGACGGCGGGATCGTCCGGCTGGTCGGGGCCGTGCGCGGGCGGAAGCATCATCAGCCCGATGAACTCCCCGTCATCCTCGGCCTGCGGCGGCCTCGATCCGCGAGCCCCGCCGTCGGTGCCGAACGCCATCCAGTAGCCGAGGCCGTCCACCTTGTCGGCCAGGGCCATCCGGTTCGCGTGCGAGGTGACCACCTCGTCCCTGGTACGGGGCCGGCCGTAGAGGTAGCGCAGCACCTCCGGGTCGGAGTCCAACTCGACCTCCAGGTCGAGGTGCCGATCGGCGAGTGGGACCAGCAACAGACGATCGGTACGCAGAACCGGTTGCGGCATCGGGCCACGATCGCACGCGTCCGCCCGCGCGGCGCGTGATTTTCGTGGCCCGTGCCCAGCGAGGGCGGCGTGACGCTCGCCTGGGCCAGCACCGACGTCAGGAAGTCGACCGGGGCATGGTTCGCGGTCACGCCCAGGGGGCGGTCGGGTACCAGGGGATGATCTCGCGGCGGGCGAGCAGACGGATGTCCCAGTAGAGGAAGGTGAAGGCACCCGCGATGAGGAACGCCACCGCCATGGTCGCCGCCAGCCGGCTCGGGCGGGCCGCGAACCAGCGCTGGAGCCGGCTGCCGGCGAACCACGTGAGCAGGATGAACAGCACCGCCATGATGACGATGTTGCCGATCGACTGGAGGGTGAACGCGGCGGCGCCGTAGAGCGGGTTGCCGCTCTCCGCGGCGTCGCGGAACATCTGCCGGAACAGCGAGAACGGGCGTCCGATCAGGAAGCCGGCGATGAGCGCGCCCATGAATACCAGCGGCGCATTGGGATACCGGCGGGAGATCCGGGCGAACGGGTCCGGCACCACCCGCAGGGCGGCCAGCCCCAGGTAGATCATGATCAGCCCGATGGCGCCGAAGACCACCATGGACTGGATGCTGCGCGGCGAGAGTGAGCCGGCCGTGTTCGAGGCGGTGGAGAACTGGGGCATCGCGGTCCCGACCAGGCCGACGACCACACCGTACGTGGCGGAGACCGCGATCATGCCGACCGCCATCCAGCCCAGCGGTCGCAGCGGTGCCAGGAAGCGGCTCAGTCGACCGCCGGAGGTGCCGGCCAGCGGGGCGAGCGCGCCGAAGGCGGCGACGTTGCAGGCGGTGAAGGTGCCGGCGATGCCCGAGACGAACGCGAAGAGCACGCCGGCCACGACCCCACTGATCGGAGTCTCCTTGGCGTCGTGACCCAGCAGCGTGTTGGCGACGTTGTCCCCGATGGTCCGGTCGACGAACTCCGCCGACCAGACGACGGTGAGCAGGAAGCCGGCAAGCACGCTGAGCGCGATGATCAGCCCGCGTCGACGTGGCGTCTCGCCGGGGACGAAGATCGAGGTGCGGCCGGTCTCGGCCGGAACGCGGAGCTCGTCGTCAGCGGGTGGAGGGCTGGTGCGCCTGTCGGTGTTGGTCACGGATAGGCTCCTCATCATCACGTAGGGTTAGCAATGATGATGGTGGATGGGGCGGGGGCTGGTAACTCTCAGTTTGCTCGACCCTCGTCGACCCGGTCGCCGGTGCCGTCGCGCCCGCCACGACCCCCGGTAGCCGGCGGCCCTTCATCCCATTTGGCTTGCATGACCATACGTCGTGGTGCATACTTTTCCTCGTGTCCAAGGTCCTGACCTCCCTGCCCACCGGTGAACGTGTCGGCATCGCCTTCTCCGGCGGCCTCGACACCTCCGTCGCGGTCGCGTGGATGCGCGACAAGGGCGCCATTCCGTGCGCCTACACCGCTGACATCGGCCAGTACGACGAGCCCGACATCGCATCGGTGCCGGACCGGGCGCTCAGCTACGGCGCCGAGGTCGCCCGGCTGGTCGACTGCCGCGCGGCCCTGGTGGAAGAGGGTCTGGCCGCGCTGACCTGCGGCGCCTTCCACATCCGTTCGGGCGGGCGGGCCTACTTCAACACCACGCCGTTGGGACGCGCGGTCACCGGCACGCTGCTGGTGCGGGCGATGATCTCCGACGACGTGCAGATCTGGGGCGACGGCTCGACCTTCAAGGGCAACGACATCGAGCGGTTCTACCGCTACGGCCTGCTGGCCAACCCGCAGCTGCGGATCTACAAGCCGTGGCTCGACACCGACTTCGTCAGCGACCTGGGTGGCCGCAAGGAGATGTCGGAGTGGCTGCTGGCCCGGAACCTGCCGTACCGGGACAGCACCGAGAAGGCGTACTCGACCGACGCGAACATCTGGGGCGCCACCCACGAGGCGAAGACCCTCGAACATCTCGACACCGGCATCGAGACGGTCAACCCGATCATGGGCGTCCGGTTCTGGGATCCGGCGGTGGAGATCCCCACCGAGGACGTGACGATCGGCTTCGACCAGGGTCGGCCGGTGACCATCAACGGCAAGGAGTTCGGCAGCGCGGTCGACCTGGTGCTGGAGGCCAACGCCATCGGCGGCCGGCACGGCCTCGGCATGTCCGACCAGATCGAGAACCGGATCATCGAGGCCAAGAGCCGGGGCATCTACGAGGCGCCCGGTATGGCGTTGCTGCACACCGCGTACGAGCGGCTGGTCAACGCCATCCACAACGAGGACACCCTGGCCAACTACCACAACGAGGGCCGCCGGCTGGGCCGGCTGATGTACGAGGGCCGCTGGCTGGACCCGCAGGCGTTGATGCTGCGTGAGTCGCTGCAACGCTGGGTCGGCACCGCCGTGACCGGTGAGGTGACGCTGCGGCTGCGTCGGGGCGAGGACTACTCGATCCTGGACACCACCGGGCCGGCCTTCAGCTACCACCCGGACAAACTGTCGATGGAGCGTACGACGGACTCCGCCTTCGGCCCGGCCGACCGCATCGGTCAGCTCACCATGCGCAACCTCGACATCGCCGACTCGCGGGCCAAGCTTGAGCAGTACGCGCACCTGGGCATGGTCGGCGGCGCTCCGCAGCGGGTGGTCGGTGCGGCCCAGGCGGCCTCGACCGGGCTGATCGGCGCCATGCCGGAGGGCGGCGCGGAGGCGATCGCCTCCCGGGGTGTCCCGTCGGCCGAGGACGAGGCGCTCGACCGCGCCGCCATGGAGTTCGGCGTAGACTGACCGACCGGATCCGGTCAAGCCCACCCACCCGCCGCCGACGGTCACCCACCCCCGGCGGTGGGTGGTGCCGTCTCCGGCCTGCCGATCCGTGGCCGGTACGCTTGCCGCCTTCGGAGGCGCTCAAGGAGGTGGCGGTGCTGGCAGGCGTCCGACCCTGGCAGGCGGTCGCGGTGGCGACCGCCGTCGCGGTCCTCGCCTGGGCTGGCTTCTGGTACCTGGCTGTGCCGCGCTCCGACGTCTGCCCCGCGGTGCATCCGGCGCCGGCCGGTTGCCGGGTCGACGCGCGGATCTCGGCCGCGTGGCTCTGGACGACGATCGTGGCGGTGCTCTACGTGGCTGTCGTCGTCGCCGTCCGGGTCCGTCCGGGGGGCGGGCAGTACCACAGATCGGTCGCGTTGGGCACGGTGGCGCTGGGCGTCGCGACCCTGTACGGCCTGTGGGCGGTGTGGCAGGCGGGCGGCTGACGTCGTGACCTACCCCGACCGCCGCGTCGCCGCGTGGCGTCTGTGGGTGCCTGCGGGCCTTGAGGGCACCTGAACGGTCGCGGGCGGCGCACGGTTACCGATCCGTGGCCGATCGACCGAGGTGACTTTCCCGGAAGTCGGTTCTACTTTGCGTAGTCGACCGATCGCGTACTGTCCACGATGGTGGGGTGGCGTCGGTCTTCGTCGCCTACCGAGGAGGACCCCTTGAGGTATCCCACCGGCCTGTCCGCCGCCGCGTCCGTGACCGTGCTCGTCGCGTCCGCGTTGACCGTCCTGCCCGCGGTCGCCGCCTCCGCCGCCCCGGCCACGCTCGCCTACCACGCCGTCGACCTGGGCACCCTGGGCGGTGCCGCCAGCGCCGCCACCGCGATGAACGACCGCGGCACGGTCGTCGGCTGGAGCCTGACGGCCGAGGGCGCACGGCACGCATTCGTCTGGCGCAACGGGGTGATGACCGACCTCGGCGTGTTGCCGGGGCACGTGGAGTCCACCGCTGTCGACGTCAACGAGCGCGGCGAGGTGGTCGGCACCTCGACCGGCCCTGAGCTGATCACCCGGGCAGTGCTCTGGCGGAATGGCCAGATGATCGACCTGGGCACCCTCGGTGGCGACTACAGCGAGGCGGTCGCCGTCAACGACCGGGGGCAGGTACTCGGCCTGAGCAACCCGGCCACCGACATCCCGCACCGTGTCGTGTGGCAGGACGGTGCGATCATCGACCTGGGCCGGCAGGACTTCTACGAGCTGACCACCGGGTTCAACAACCGGGGCGACGTGGTAGGCACCTTCAACGTCTCGCCGTACGACTACCCGTGCACCTGCGTGGGTGGCCGGTTGCGGGACGGCGTCGTCACCCCTGTCGGCGACCAGGCGACGGCGATCAACAACCTCGGCCACGTGGTTGGTGTGGCCAATGGCCGGGCGTTCCGCTGGCGCGCCGGGGTGCTGGCCGACCTGGGCACGTTGGGCGGTGCGACGAGCCGGGCGACCGCCGTGAACGACCTGGGGGTGGTCCTCGGCAGCGCCGACACCGCCGCCGGTGTCCGACGGCCCGTCCTGTGGGGGGTCGGGCGCACCGTCGACCTGACCGCCCACGGGCTGGGTACCACGGACCTGGTCAACGACCTGGACACCCGGAATCGCCTGGTGGGGAGCCGGGCCGGGCGCGCCACGCTGTTCCGATAGCGCGCCGGCCGAGCGACGTGACCGCCTACGTTCCCGGTCCAGAGACGGTGATGACGAGCTTGCCGGCCGGGTGCCCGTCGGTGAAGTGGCGCAGCGCGTCCGCCGTCTCCGCGAGCGGATAGCTGCGGTCGACCTGCGGGGTGAGCGCGCCGGATTCCACGAGGTCGCGCAGTTCGTCGAGGTCCTCGATGCGCTCGCGGGCGTTGACGGCGCGCAGCCGGTGACCGACGACCGTCGACAACAACGGCGCCCCGAACATCTGCCGGCCGTAGCCGCCGAGCAGCGCACCCCGGGTCCAGTCGCCGCCGACCAGGGCCAGCGTCCCGTGTGGGGTGAGCGCGCGGCGCAGCAACGACAGCGGCCGGTTGCCGCCGGTGTCGACGACCACGTCGTACACCGGACCGTCCCGGTCGATCTCCTCGTGGGTGTAGTCGAGAACGTCGTCGGCACCGAGCGAGCGGACGAACTCGGTCTTGGCGGGGGCGCAGACGCCGGTGACCGTCGCACCGTACGCCTTGGCGATCTGCACGGCCTGGGCACCGACGCCACCGGAGGCGCCGATGACCAGCACCCGGTGGCCAGGTCGCACCTGGCCGGTGTCGCGGACCGCGCGCAGGGCGGTCATCCCGGAGACGGGTACGGCGGCGGCCTGGGCGAAGGTCAGGTTCGTCGGCTTGCCGGCCAGCCGCCGTTCGTGGGTGGCCGTGAACTCGGCGTACGACCCGCGCAGCGTGGTGCCGTACACCTCGTCGCCGGGCCGGAAGCGGGTCACCCGCGCGCCGACCTCGGCCACCACGCCGGCCACGTCCCGGCCGAGGACCGGCACCCGGGGCCGGCGCAGCCCGGCGGCGAGCCGTACCAGGTAGGGACGTCCGGCCAGGAAGATCAACACTCCCGGGTCCACCCCGGCGGCGCGGACCTGCACCAGCACCTCCCGATCCCCGACGCCGGGGCGGTCGATGTCGCGTAGCCGCAGCCCGGTCGGCGGGCCGTAGTGGTCGTACACGATGGCCTTCACGGTGCCTCCTCGGGGTACTGGAACACGTCGTCGAGCCGTACGCCGAACACGTTTGCGATCCGGAAGGCCATCTCCAGCGAGGGGGAGTAGCGGCCCTGCTCGATGGCGATGACGGTCTGCCGCGTCACCCCGAGCCGTTCGGCCAGCTCGGCCTGGGTCATCTCGTCCCGGGCGAAACGCAGTGCCCGGATGTTGTTTGTGACGCGGGTCGGCTTCACCACTGCGGCACGCCCCTGCGGTAGACGACCACCTTCGCCAGCGAGCCGACCACCGCCGACAGTACGAAGCAGAGGTAGATCACGTTGGCGATCCAGAACCAGTGCCACTGCGCCAGCGCCATGAGCATCGCCGACACCGCCCCGATCACCACGAACGCCTGCCCGACGTGGTCGCCCAACCGCCCGATCTCCCGGTCGCGGACGTCGCTGACCCGCGAGGCGCGCGGGTTCACCATGCCGATCCCGATCTCGAGGAGCATGCTGGCGGCGATGGCGCCGCCGACCGTCCAGAGCAGTACGCCGGCGTACGGCGTCGCGGTCAGTCGCCCGTCGCCGACCCGGCTCAGGACCACGGCCACGTAGACGGCGTAGCCGACCACGCTGACCACCAGCATGATCCAGGCCCGCTTCTCCTGGTGCGTCACGACGACTCCTCGATGTAAAGAATCATTGACATCATGAGGGTAAGGCGTCTTTGACATCATGTCTAGGAACTTTTACATCGCGTGGCGCGTGGAGGCGCCCGGCGGGCCAGCGGAGCGGGGTCGCGATCTGTCAGCTGGGTCAGCGTCGGGCGGCGCGCAGCGCGTCGTGCAGCTCCCGCGCCACCTGCGCCAGCGCCGCCTCGGCCTGCGGCTGCACGGCCGCCGGCACCGTCGACTCGCTCAGCGCGGCCACGGCGTACGCCTGCCCGTCGGCGTGTTCCACCACGCCGACCTCGTGCCGCAGGTTGAGCAGTGTGCCGGTCTTCGACGACCACCGGGAGCTGTCGGAGCTGAAGTCCGGGGCGAGCCGTTGTCGTAGCAGGTTGTCACCCATCAGCTCGCGCACCCGGGCGGCCACCGCAGCCGGTATCCGCGACGGGCGCCACAGCGCGTGCAGCAGCTCGACGAAGGCCCGGGCAGAGCCGGAGTTGGCCCGGCCCACGTCCAGCTGGGCGACCGGATGGCCCTGACCGGCGGTGGTCGCGGACGCGGCGAGCGAGTGCGCGAGGTGCACCTCCGGCGCGAGCCGCTCGGCCGGGGTGTCGGTGAGGTCCCGGGTGCGGTGCCGGACGCTGATCCCGTCGACGCCGAAACGGCGCAGCGTGTCGGCGACCACGGTGGGCGGGGTCAGCGCGAACAACGCGTCCGAGGCCCCCTCGTCGCTGATCGCCACGCTGAGGTAGAGCAGGTCGTCGATCGCCACGGTGGCCGGGTGCCGGAACCGGCTCAACCCGGTCGGACCGGGCGTGCGCACCCGGCCGGGGGCCACCGTGACCGCGGTGGCGCCGTCGAGTTCGCCGCGTTCGATCCGGTCCACGGTGGCCACCGCCAACGGCACCTTCACCAGCGACGCGACGGGTAGCACCACGTCGTCGTCCAGGCCCAACTCGTCGCCGGAGTCGAGGTCGCGGACCAGGAGACAGCCCCGCAGCCCGGCGTCGCGCAGCGTCTCCCGGGCGGTGCGGAGCAGGCGGCCGACGGTCACGCCGCCTCCGGTACGCCCAGGCACCGCGCCACGGCGGCCCCCAACGCGCCACGCAGCCGCTCGGCGTCCTCTCGGACACCGGCCGTCACCTGGTAGCCGCGGACCGGTCGCAGGTCGCCAAGGGGTCGCCAGTGCAGTCCGAGTTCGCGCGCCTCGGCGGGGGAGCAGAGCACCAGGTCGGTGCCGGCGAGCGCCTCGGCGGCGGCGTCGACCACGGACGCCGCGACCGCCACCTGGGTCGGCTGCAACCCGACGGCGTCGCGCAGCCGGGTCAGCGGGTCACGGACGTGCGGCACGTCGTCCTCAGGTGAGATCCAGACCCGACGTCGACGGGTCCGTCGGTTCGCCCGTGGGGTCCGCAGCGTCTCCAGCCGCACCACCTCGACACCCGGGTCGGTGCCGCCCGCGAGGCCGAGCGGCACCCGCCACGCGGCCTCGTCCGGCGGTACGCAGAGCAGCGCGGCGCGCACCTCGTGGCGCTGCCGCAGCCGGGCCCGTTCCGCCGGCTCGCCCCGGCGCAGTTCCAGATTCAGGTCGTGTCGACGGGCCTCGACCACCAGCCGGGCGAGCGAGCGTGGCGCGCAGGCCGCCGGTACGGCCAGCCGGAACGGGCGCAGCCGGGCCCGTTCGGCGTCGTGCTCCATCGCCTCCGCCAACTCCACGATCCGCCGGGCCGAGGCGAGCATGTCCCGCCCGAACGGGGTGAGCGTGACGCTGCGCGAGGTGCGGTCGAACAACTGCCCGCCGAGGTGCCGCTCCAGTGCCGCCACCCGTCGGCTCGCCACCGACTGCGGGATCCGGGCCACCGAGGCGCCGACGGTGAAGCTGCCGTGGGTGCCGACCGACACGAAGGCCCGGCAGGCCGCCACCAGATCCACGCCGGCAGTCTATGCCGATTCGGCATCGGTACCGTCGTCGGTGTCTTCGACAGCATGGGACGGCGCTGCGAATCTGGGTGCCGGTTGCCCGGACGACGTCCGGTGGACCGGTTGATCGAGGGAAGGACCCAGCTGTGACCAGTACCGACCGCCGTACCCGTGCGATCGCGCTCGCGCTGACACTCGGCCTGCTCGCCGGCTGCTCTCCCGGCAGCCCGTCCACGCCGACACCAACGCCGACGGTGTCCGAACCGGCGGCGTCCGCTGCGCCGGTCACCGTCGACTTCGCGCCGCTGGAACGGGAGTTCGACGCCCGGCTCGGCGTGTACGCGATCGACACCGGTAGCGGCAGCACCGTCACGCACCGGGCCGACGAGCGTTTCGCGTACGCCTCGACCTTCAAGGCCCTCGCCGCCGCCGCGGTGCTCGCCGCGACCTCGACCGAGGAACTGGACCAGGTCGTCAGCTACTCCCGCGACGACCTGGTCACCTACTCGCCGATCACGGAACGGCACGTCGACACCGGCCTGTCGCTGCGCGCGATCGCCGACGCGGCGGTGCGCTACAGCGACAACACCGCCGGGAACCTGCTGCTCAAGCAGCTCGGCGGTCCCTCCGGCTTCAAGCAGGCGCTGCGCGAGATCGGCGACGAGGTCACCGAGCCGACGCGGTGGGAGACCGAACTCAACGCGTACGTCCCGGGCGAGCGCCGTGACACCAGTACGCCCCGCGCCCTGGCCACCACGCTGCGGGCGTACGCGGTCGACGACGCCCTCTCCCCGGACGACCGGGCCCTGCTGGTCGACTGGCTCAAGCGCAACACCACCGGCGACAAGACGATCCGGGCCGGTGTGCCCGAGGGCTGGGCGGTGGGTGACAAGACCGGCTCGGCCGACCACGGCACCCGCAACGACATCGCGGTCATCTGGCCGCCGGACCGGGCACCGATCGTGCTGGCCGTGCTCTCCGATCGGGCCGAGCCCGACGCCGAGCGCGACGACGCCCTGCTCGCCCGGGCCACCGAGCTCACCCTCGACGCGCTGAGCTGAGCCGGTCCCTGGAGCCTGGACCCGGCCACCAGGCGACCGTGGCGGGTCGTCCTGGTGGCCGGTCCGGTCGCTGGCTCGGGTTCGTGTGCGGCCCGGTCCCGGCCGCGCCGACGGGCGGCGCGGCCGGGACCGGGCGCTCGTCAGGGGGTCGGCACCGTGGCGGGACCGGTCAGGTCGAAGTCGGCGGTGACCGGGGTGTGCCGGATCCGCACCGGCTGCGCCCCGGCCACCTCCGCCGCGTTGGGGAACCAGCGGCTGGGCGCGTGCGCGCAGTCGCACCGCAGCAGCACCCGCTGCCCCGGCAGCAGCCGCAGCGTGTAGTCGGCGCCGACGTCGACCACCCCCGTCACGTCGCCGGTCCGCGCGTGGAAGGCGATCACCTGGGAGTAGTTGGGCATCTCGTCGACGGCGATGGTGCCGCTGACCACGGTGCCCGCGACGAGTGTCTGATTGCTGGTCACGGACGTGCCGGACCGGACCCGTACGGTGTCGGCCTTCCGGCGGTCGGCCACCCCGCCGGACCACTGGCTGGCCAGTCCGGGACCGGTGTAGTACAACGGCCAGCGGTACGGCCCGAGACCGGTGAGCGTGTACCGACCGTCGTCATCGGTGATGACACCGTAGTCGCTGTACTTGGGATGCGGGACCACCGGCAGGGGCAGGACGTATCCGAAGTAGACCGGGGTGCCGTCCGCCGCGCGGGTGACCCGGCCGGTGACGGTGCCCGGCGGGTCGAACCGGACCGTCGGGGCGGTGACCGTCTTGCCCGGACGCACCCGGATCGTCACCCCGCGCTCCCGCTGCCCGGTGCCGCCGTGCCGACCGACCCACTGCATGCCGTACTGCGTGTTGTCGTAGGGCTCGGCGAGCAGGTGATAACGGCCGGGCGGCACGTTGCTGGCGAGCACGTCGCCACCGTCAACGCCGGTGCAGCCGCCGTGCCGGCCGTCCTGCGGCTCGCCCTGATACACGACGGTGAGCCGGTCACGGTCGACGGGAACCAGGGACACGCATCCTCGTACGGCGGCCCCGGTGGCCCGGTCGCGCAAGGTGGTTCGTACCTCGCCCGCAGTGGTGTCGACAGTGCTCCGACCGGCTTCCTCCCGGTGCGACGTGGCGGCGAACGTGGACGTGGACGGCGCGGCGGCGGTGGCGCGCGGGGCGGCGGACTGGGCGAGCCCGGGGCTCGCGGCGGCGGGCAGCGGCAGGCTGACGACGAGCAGGGCGACGGTGAGTGGGATGGCATGACGTGGTGACCGCGGCATCGGCGGGATCCTCTCCACCCGGCGGACGAAACCCACTCACGGTAGCGACTGTGACGGACCCGTCACGCGTTGTGTCGGGAGGTGGTCACGGGATCGGCCACTCGTGGACCGGCCGGTTGCTGTGCATCAGCTCCACGTAGTGCCGGACCACCTGGCGCAGCGCGTCCGGGCGGTCCAGCTGGTCCGTCGACTCCAGCCGGTGCAGCGTCTCCACCTGCCAGGTGGCGCCGTTACGGCCGGTCAGGCAGCGTTGCTCGATGATGCCGAGCAGCCGGTCCCGCTCGTCCGGCTCGACACCCCACCGGTCCAGACCGTGGTGGGCCAGGGGCAGCAGGCGGCGCAGCACCAGCTCGGCGGCCGGCAGGTAACCCAGACCGGGCCAGAAGACGTGGGCGTCGATGCCGTGCCGGGCGCAGGTGTTGAAGTTCTCCTCGGCGGCGCTGAACGACATCTGGGACCACAGCGGCCGGTCGGCCTCGGCGAGCGCCCGGACCAGCCCGAAGTAGAACGCCCCGTTCGCGATGGTGTCCAGCACGGTCGGACCGGCCGGCAGGACCCGGTTCTCCACCCGCAGGTGCGGCCGGCCCCGCAGCACGTCGTAGACCGGCCGGTTCCACCGGTAGATGGTGCCGTTGTGCAGCCGCAACTCGGCGAGGGTCGGTACCCCTCCGGCGGCGAGCGTCTCGGACGGATCCTCCGGATCGCAGACCGGCAGCAGCGCCGGGAAGAAGCGCACGTTCTCCTCGAACAGGTCGAACACCGAGGTGATCCAGCGCTCGCCGAACCAGACCCGGGGGCGTACGCCCTGCGTCTTGATCTCCTCGGGGCGGGTGTCGGTGGCCTGCTGGAACAGCGGGATCCGGGTCTCGCGCCACAGCTCACGGCCGAAGAACAGCGGCGAGTTCGCGCCGAGCGCCACCTGGATCCCGGCGATGGCCTGGGCGGCGTTCCAGTAGTCGGCGAACTGGCCGGGCCCCACCTGGAGGTGGAACTGGGTGCTGGTGCACGCCGCCTCCGGTGTGATCGTGTCGGCGGTGACCGCCAGCCGCTCCACCCCGTTGATGGCGATCCGCAGATCCTCACCCCGGGCGGCGAAGATCTGCTCGTTGAGCAGCGCGTAACGGGGATTTGCCGACAGGGTGGCGGCGGTCAGGTGCTCCGGTAGCACGGTCGGCAGGATGCCGATCATCACCAGCTGCGCGTCGACCGTGCGGGCCCGTTGGTCGGCCGAGTTCAGGGCGGCGCGGACGTGCTCCTCGAATTCGGCGGTGCCGGTACCGGACAGCCGCCGCGGCGCCACGTTGATCTCGACGTTGAACTGGCCGAGTTCGGTCTGGAAGCTCGGGTCGGCCACCGCCTGCAACACGTCGGCGTTGCGCATCGCCGGCATCGATTCGGCGTCGACCAGGTTGAGTTCGATCTCCAACCCGGTCATCGGCCGGTCGACGTCGAACCGGGACTCGCGCAGCATCTCGGCGAAGACGTCGAGACAGCGGCGCACCTTGTCCCGGTAGCGAGCCCGATCCTGACGGCTGAAGGTCTGTACGCCGACTTCCTCGCCCATAGGTCACCACCCTGTCACCGCTGGTACCCCAAACGTCGCACGTCCATGCCACCTGCGGAAGTCGGGACCGGTGGAGAGGTCCGTAGCATGGCCGTCGTGCGTGACAAGGTGACCCGACTGTTCGTGGTGGCGGCGATCGCGGAGGCGATCTCCTGGGCCGGGCTGCTGGCCGGCATGGCCGTCAAGTACGGCCCGCCCGGCAACGAGCTGGGGGTGCAGATCTTCGGGCCGATCCACGGCGCGCTCTTCGTCGCGTACGGGGTGCTGGTGCTGGCGGTGGCCCGGGTGCACCGGTGGAGCCTGCTGGCCACGTTCGTGGCGTTGGCCTGCGCGGTGCCGCCGTTCGCCACCGTGATCTTCGAGCGTTGGGCGCGGCGGCGGGGCATGCTCGACGTCGGCGAGCCGGCCCCGGAGCCCGCTCCGGTCGGCTGAGCCCGAGGCGGCTGGCCCCCGTGCCGTCGGTCTTGCCGGGCCGCCGCCTCAGGTCACCGCCGTGCAGGCGGCCACCGTCGCGACCACCAGCACGCCCAGCATCGCCTGGAGCAGCAGCGGAGGCCCCAGGTGCGACCACATGGTGGCCGTACGCGGCCGGAGCAACTGCCCCGTGGTGAGGTTGACGATCCGTTCGATCTTCGGTGCCAGGTCGGGATCACCCTGGTCGCGCAGGGTCAGTTGAACGTGGTCGGCCGGATGCAGGGCGCTCTGCGGCAGGTGCCCGTGCAACTCCACCTCGTAGAGCCGGCCGTCGGCGTCCCGCAGGCGCACCGGGGTGACCAGGTACTCGGGTCCCTTCTTCAGCTCCTTGAAGCTGCGTCGACCCGTGCCGGAGCCGGCCGAGAGCAGGGCTCGTACCAGCTTGGCCAGCAGGCCCGCCACGCTGGCCGCGGCCAGCACCACCACCAGCACCGGCTGCCCCACCCGCACCTCCCGGGGGTAGCCGTCCATCAGGCGCACGATCTGCGCGGTGAGGATCCGCCCGGTGGGGTGCAGGCTGCGCCGGGAGTACGATGTCGCGTCCATGCCACCACCCAGAGTCCGCCTACGCCTACAGATCGTATCGATCCTCGGGGTTGAACGACGTGAATGAAAACCGGTCACGCGGTTGCCGGCAGGTGACAAGCACGCTGACGCGGGTAAGCGGTGGGCCGAGCTGGAAAGGGGTCGAGCATGCAGCTGTCCTTCCTGCGCCCGCTGTACCAGCGTCCGGGCCCGTGGTGCTCGGTCTACCTGGACGCCTCCCTGGACACCGAGGACGCGCACGCGGCACTCGATCTGCGTTGGCGTGGCCTGCAACGGCAACTGGCCGAGCAGGGGGCGGACGAGCCGACGATGGCCGCCATCGACCGGGTGGTCCGGGGACACGACCCGATGCCCGGCGACTACGGGTTGGCCGTGTTCGGTGCCCACGGACAGGTGGTGCTCTCCGAGTACCTGTCCGCCCCGCCGCGACGGGATCTGGCCGCGTACGCCCCGCTGCCGCATGTGATGCCGCTGCTGGCCCAGCGTGGTGAACAGGTGGCGTGGGTGCGGGTGCTGGCCGACCGCACGGGTGCCGACGCGATGTCGGTGAGTGCCGGCGGAGTGCCGCGCCGGGCACATGTCGTCGGTCGGGAAAGTTACCAGCTGCGCCGGGTCCAACCCGGGGGCTGGTCCCAGTCGCGCTACCAGCGGGCCGCGATGGAGGCATGGCATCACAACGCCGGTGACGTCACCGCCGCGACCGTCGAACTGGCCGAGCGGGTGGGCGCCGAGGTGGTGGTGGTGGCCGGCGACGTCCGCGCCACCGGCATGATCGCCGCCCAGATGCCGGATCGCTGGCAGGACCTGGTGGTACGCACCGACGCCGGTTCCCGGGCCGGCGGCGCCGACCAGACCCTGCTCGACGACCTGACCGTGCAGACCATCGCCGAGGTGGCCGACCAGCGGGTGAACGCGGCGCTGGACCGCTTCGGCACGCAGGAGGACGTCGGCGCCGGACTCGACGCGGTGGTGGCCGCGTTGCAGCGCAACCAGGTCGACACGATGCTCATCGTCGACGACCCGTCGGCCGACGGCGAACTCTGGATCGGCCCGGCCGCCACCGACATCGCCACCGAGCCGGATCAGCTGGCCGCGGTCGCCGAACCGGAGCGGGTGCGGGCCGACGCGGCGCTGGTGCGTGCCCTGGTGGGCACCGACGCCGAGCTGACCGTGCTCGGCGCCGACGAGGCGCCCGACCTGGTGGACGGGGTGGGCGCGGTGCTGCGCTACGTCGACCCGGTCACCCCGGGACGGGGCGGTGCCTGACCCGAGCGTCGCTGACGCGGTGGTCGACCGGCTGCTGGCCGGGCGGATTCCGCGGGTCTTCGGCCATCCGGAGGAGGCGGCCACGGCACTGGTCGAGGCGCTCGACGCCGCCGGTGGCGACCCGGAGTTCGTACCCGTCCGCAACGCGGAGTGCGCTGCGGTGATGGCGGCCGGGCACGCCCGCTTCACCGGCGGCCCGGGCGTCTGCCTGGCCGTCGGCGGAGTGGCCGCCGCCGGCCTGCTCGCGGGACTCGACGCCGCCCGGGGCACCGGCCTGCCGGTGCTCGCCGTCGTCGCCGAGCCCGGCCCGGTCCCGGACGACGAGGTGGGTCTCACGACACGACTGCTCGCCGAGGTGTGTCACGGCGTCCGGTACGCCGCCGATCCGGTGCGGGTGCCGGAGCTGGTGGACGAGGCGCTGCGCGTCGCGGCGCACGTTCGCCGCCCGGTCGGCCTGGTGCTGCCTCCCCCGTCACCGGTCGGCGGGGTGCAGGCCGCGTCGCCGCGCGCCGCAACCGATGGCCGCTGGATACTCGACGAGCTGTCCGCCCGGCTGCCACCGGACGGCGCGGTGATCGTCGACGGCACCCTGCCGGCCGTACACCTGAAGACGACGGCGCACGTCGTGGTGGGTCCGGCCGGACCGCCCGGCGGTGCCCTGCCGTACGCCGTCGCCGCGAAGCTGGCCGACCCGGACCGGCCGGTGATCGCCCTGGTCACCGACGAGGGGATGCGCTCGCAGGGACTGGGCGAACTGGTCACCGTTTCCCGCTGGCGGTCGGTGTGGCCTGACCCGCGACTGGTGGTGCTGGTGTTCAACAAGCGGTCTGGTCATCTCCGGCGTGGGGACCGGCCGATGACCGACGACGTCCCGTACGCCGGCTGGGCCCGGTTGCTCGGCCTGCACGGCGTGCGCGTCGACCGGCCGGAGCTGGTCGGCGTGGCCTGGGACGAGGCGCTGACCGCCGACCGCCCGTGCGTGCTGGAGATGGTCACGGACGCCCTGCTCCCAGGCCCGTGGAACCGGCAGGGATGGGACAACATCGGGCATGTTGCTGCCCCGGGCGACGGCGAGACAGCAGGATCCCCGATGGTGCTCGACGGCAACGGTGCACCGGCGATGGCGGCTGGTCGGTGTTGGGGGGAAGGGGCAAGATCCCCTGATTGATGCCGTCCGGTGGGGAGATGCCCTGTTTAACCCGCATCGTGGCGGGAAGCCGGGCCGCGTGGTGAGCGATCGAGGCAAGGTGGGGCCGGTGCGCAAGGTGCGCCCGGGACTGACGGCGGCCGGGGCCGGCATGGCCGGTGACCGCCTGGTCGCGGCCGGCAGCACCGCCCGGATCCTGGTCGGGGCCACCGCCCGCGCCCTACGCGGCAGCGACTGCGCCGACCTCGGGCACGCCGGACCGGTGTCCCGTTTCGCCGGTACGCCCGAGCCGGTACGGCGGGCGGCGGCGATCCGCTCCGCCGGCCGGATCGCCCTCACCGCCGGTCAGGCCGCCGAGGTCGACGCGGAGCGGGTCGCCCGCTGGTTCGTCGACCAGTACCCGCGGCGCCGGTACCCCGGGGTGCTGCTGGGCTCCCCGCACGGCGGCGTGGCACACCTGGCGGTGGCGCTGGGCATGCCCTGGCTGCCCGCTGGGTTCGAGATGATCGCGCACTGGCCGCAGGGCGCGGTGGACCGGCCCCGCGCCGCCCTGGACCACGGCGCGGCGCTTGCCGGACGGGTGCTCGCCGGCAACCCCGACCTGCATGTACGGCAGGTGCACTGCCCGGCCAGCCGAGGCGCGTTGGCCGGGGCGACGGTGGCGCTGACCGGCCGCTGGCGGGCGCTGCCGGCGGCGTACCGCAGCTTTCTGACCGACCGGCTGGCGCCCGGCGCGCCGGTGCTGGTGCTGCGGGACACCCGGACCTGGCCGGTGGTGGACGCCGCTGACGGGCACAGCTTCCAACTCGGCTGCCCGGCCAGCGGCCTGAACCCGGTGGACTTCCATCCCGACAGTCACGCGCTGCGGCAGGTGCTGCGCTCGGCCGGCGGGGACAGCGCGCACTGGGAACCACCGGAGATCTCCGCCCCGCCCGCTGCCGCCGAACACGGCGTGGAGTCCGGTTTCGACCGGGGCGTACGGGACTGGACCTCCCGGCACGGTCATCCGCTGCACCAGATCCTGGTGCCCACGCCGGAGGCGCTCAGCGCGGCCACCGCGGACCTGTACCGACACTGGCTGCGGGCCGCCGGCAAGACCGGTGACCGCCTGGTGGTCGAGTGCGGGCGACTGCTCGACCCCTGGCAGGTGCTCCGGGCCGGGCTGGTGCCGTACTGGTGCGAGAACGCCACCCGGCGCAGCGTCGAACAGGTGGAGTGGTGGCTGGCCGGCAGCGAGTCGTTCACCTCGATCGACGTGCTGCCGGAGCCACCCGGCGTACGCTCACCGGCGCTGGCCGGGCTCCCGCAGTGGCTGGCGGTCGCCGGCTTCGGTCGGCGGCGGCGGGCCCTGGACCGCACCTCGGCGCGCGGCTACCCGGTCACCTCCGTGCCCACCCGCAGGGCCACCGAGGTGCTCCGCGCCCAGCCGTACGACCTGCCCAACCCGGCGCCGCTGGCGACCGGCGAGGCCCTGTCCGCGCTGCGCGACGGCGGGAGCCACCACGGCCTGCTGATCTGTTGAGACCGGGCTGACGAAACATCCTCGCGAACCCGCGATCCCGTGATTGAGTACCTACGGAGCGGGAACACCGCCGGCTGCGACAGGCTGATCACCTTGCGTGGCGCGGCGCCGTCGCCCGCTGGCATCCCAGTCACGTAACCCAGTCACAGGCCCGTGCGTGCCTACGCGCGTGCCCGGTGTCGGCGAATCCGGGCGGGGTCCTTCCCGAGGGAGGCGCGGATGTTCGGACAGACCACCACAACCACACCACCACCCACCGATCGTGGGCTTGAGGACCTCGACGCCGCGGCGTTGGCGTACGCGGCGCGGATCGAAGGGCTGCCGCCGGAGCGCCGCCAGGAGGCCCGCGACGACCTGGTCCGGTTCGCGTTGCCGTTCGCGGGCCGGTTGGCCCGCCGCTACCGGGGGCGCGGCGAGCCGTTGGAGGACCTGGAACAGGTGGCCCGCCTGGGACTGGTCAACGCCGTCGACCGGTACGACCCGGAACGGGGTTCCTTCACCGCGTACGCGGCAATCACCATCGTGGGCGAGATCAAGCGGCATTTCCGGGATCGCACCTGGGGTGTGCACGTGCCCCGCCGGCTACGTGACCTGATCCTGGAGGTCGGACAGGCGACGGCGGCGCTGACCAGTGAGTTGTCCCGGGCACCGACGGTGGCCGAACTGTCGAAACGGCTGGAGACGCCGGAGGAGGAGATCCTCGCCGCGTTGGAGTCGGCGGCCGGCTACAGCCCGGCGTCGCTCAACGCGCCGGTCGGCGGGGAGAGTTCGGCGGAGTTCGGCGATCTGGTCGGCGAGTCGGACATCGCGCTGGAGTCGGTCGACGACCGGGTGACCGTCAGCGGTCTGCTGCACCGGCTGCCCTGGCGGGAACGGCGGATCCTGGCCATGCGGTTCTACGGCAACCAGACCCAGGCCGAGATCGCGGCCCGCTTCGGCATCTCCCAGATGCACGTGTCCCGGTTGCTGTCGCGGGCGCTGACCTGGCTGCGCCAGGCGATGCTCGCCGACGCGCCGCCACCGTGGCAGAACGGTCCCGCCGAGTCCGAGTCGGCCAACCAGTCGCGCGCCACGGCGCCGGTGCGCGGTCGCTGAGCCTCGGGAAACTCGTCGGGGCGGCACCGACCGGTGCCGCCCCGACCGGTACGCGTCGATCAGTTCTGCGGGGTGTCGCCGTGTCCGCGCGGATGCCGCCACCGGTCGTTGGGTTGCGCCTCGCGCTGCGCGCCCAGCGGGTTGTCCTCCGGCTCGTCGGTCTCCTCGAAGCTCGGCCGGCGTACCTCCTCCGGCTCCGGCACGTCGACCGGCCGGGCGCCGGACTGCGGCGCTGGCTGGTACGCGACGGCCTCCCGCGCGCCGTGCGCCCCCTCGGCACTCGGTGACTCCGGCATGTGCACCTCCCGGTGGATCTCGTCGCGGAACTCCTGCGGCGGCCGGGTGGTCCGCTGTGGAAGGTCGCGGCCCAGGTCGGAGACGAGTTCGCCGTACTTGGCGTCGAACGCGGGCCGCTCCGAGCGGATCCGGGGCATCCGGTCGAAGTTGCGCAGCGGTGGTGGGCAGGTGGTGGCCCACTCCAGGGAGTTGCCGAAGCCCCAGGGATCGTCCACCGTCACCTCGGCGCCGTAGCGCCAGGACTTCCAGGCGTTCCACATGAAGAACAGGGTGGACGCCCCGAGCACGAACGCGAAGATGCTGGAGATGGTGTTCAGCGTGGTGAACCCGTCGGTGGGCAGGTAGTCGGCGTATCGCCGGGGCATGCCCTCGTTGCCGAGCCAGTGGTGCACCAGAAAGGTGCCGTGGAAGCCGATGAACATGGTCCAGAAGTGCAGCTTGCCCAGCCGCTCGTCGAGCAGGCGTCCGGTCATCTTCGGCCACCAGAAGTAGAAGCCGGCGAAGAGCGCGAAGACCACCGTGCCGAAGACCACGTAGTGGAAGTGGGCGACCACGAAGTAGCTGTCGTGGGTGTGCCAGTCGGCCGGCGGGCTGGCCAGCAGCACGCCGGTCAACCCGCCGAGCAGGAAGGTCACCAGGAAGCCGATGGCGAACAGCATCGGCGTCTCGAAGGTGAGCTGTCCCTTCCACATGGTGCCGATCCAGTTGAAGAACTTCACCCCGGTCGGCACCGCGATCAGATAGCTCAGGATGCTGAAGAACGGCAGCAGCACCTGACCGGTGGCGAACATGTGGTGCGCCCAGACCGTCATCGACAGCACGGTGATCGCGATGGTGGCCAGCACCAGGCCGGTGTAGCCGAAGATCGGCTTGCGGGAGAAGACCGGGATGACCTCGGTGATGATGCCGAAGAACGGCAGCGCGATGATGTAGACCTCGGGGTGGCCGAAGAACCAGAAGAGGTGCTGCCACAGCATCGGTCCGGCGGTGTCGGGGTTGAACACCTGCGCGTCGAGCAGCCGGTCGGCGCTGAGCGCCAGCAGCGCGGCGGCCAGCAGCGGGAAGACCAGAATCACCAGCACGCTGGTGAAGAGCATGTTCCACGTGAAGATCGGCATCCGGAACATGGTCATGCCCGGCGCGCGCAGGGTCAGGATCGTGGTGATCAGGTTGACCGCGCCGAGGATCGTACCCAGGCCGGACACCACCAGGCCGATCACCCACATGTTCGCGCCGACGCCGGGGGAGTGCTCGACGGTGCTCAGCGGCGTGTACGCGGTCCAGCCGAAGTCGGCCGAGCCACCCGGGGTCAGGAACCCGCCGACCACCATCAGCCCACCGAAGAGGTAGAGCCAGTAGGCCAGCGCGTTGAGCCGGGGGAACGACACGTCCGGGGCGCCGATCTGGATCGGCACGATGTAGTTGGCGAAGCCGAACGCCGCCGGGGTGGCGAACAGCAGCAGCATCACCGCGCCGTGCGAGGTGAAGAGCTGGTTGTACTGCTCCGGGGCGAGAAACTGTAGACCGGGCCGAGCCAACTCGGCGCGGATCACCATGGCCTCGATCCCGGCCAGCACGAAGAAGCCGAACGAGGTCAGCAGGTACAGCAGGCCGATCTGCTTGTGGTCCGTGGTGGCCAGGAACCTGACCAGCTTTCCGCCCGGAAGCGGCCTGCGCAGCGGTCCGGGATAGCCGCCGAACCGGGCCGGGGCGAGGATCGCCGGGCCCCGGTCCTGTCCGGGTTCGGTGGTAACCCGCTTGGGCATGAGCGCTCACCTGCGTTGACGACGGATAAGGACGGGCGTGGCTACCCACCCCGTCGACCATGTAACCAGGCGAGAGCGGTAATTTCGGTCAATTCGCCGGTAGCGTGGCCCAGACGGCCTTTCCGTCGCCGGCCGGCGCGCTGCCCCAGCGGTCGGCCAGCTCGCGTACCAACAGCAGCCCACGACCGCCCTCGTCGTGCTGCCCGGCCGCGCCGGGCCGGGCCGCCGCGCTGCTGCCGTCGATCACGGCCAGGTGCAGCCAGGGCCGGCGCAGGGTCACCGTGACCTGCATCGGGGTACCAGCGTGCCGGACCACGTTGCCGACCAGCTCACTGAGCACCACCGAGGCCGGACCGGCCGCCTCGGGCAGGTTCCACCGGGCACACGCATCGGTCACCAGTTCCCGGGCCCGCCGGCAGGCCGCCGCCACCGGGTCCAGGCGCAGCCGCAGCCGGCTCACGGCGGACGCGCCGGCGAACCGACTCGCCTCGTCACAGCTGTCCCGCATCGGCACCACCCGGCAGGCGGTGGAGGCGGTCAGCAGGGCGGCGGCTTCCGGGTGGGGTGCGCAGAGCACCAGCGGCACCATCGGCCAGTCTGCGGCGCGACGCGCCACGGCGGCGAAGACGGACACCGCCAGCTGGTCCCGCACGGCCAGCTCGGCCAGGTCGACCACCAGCGCGTCGGGCTGCCGGGCCAGACACTCCTCCAGGCGCGCGTACACCTCACGCATCGAGATCATGTCGAGGGTGCCGGCCAGGCGTACGACGGTGACCTGTGCTCCGTCGTGCACCTGGCAGGTGATCCGGCTCGCCATCTCCACCCTCGTCTCGGCGGTGTCGCAGAGCCTGGCAGGTACCCGGTCCTCCACGGGGTGAAACGCCACCGTGGGGTCGGACACGTCATGCCGCGGCGACCTGCCGTCGCGGCAGCTGGTGCTGCAACTCCGCCAGCGGGGGCCGCTCCTCCACGGCGACGTCGCTGACCACGATCTCCCGGTCCAGGTTCGGCAGCGCGTCCGAGCCGCCCCGGCGGAACTGGGTCAGCAGGGCGGTGGGCAGTACGTCCGAATTCGCCCAGCCCTGGCGTTGCAACCGGGACCAGGCGGTGAGCATGATCTGGGCGGACATCCGGCCCAGCGCGGCGGTGTCCTGGTGCCGGTGCTTACGCTCGCCGAGATCCACCTGGGCCAGCGCGTCCAACCCGACGAGTTCGAGCAGGTCGATCAGCATGGCGGTCTCGACGCCGTAGCCGGAGACGAACGGCACTCGCGACAACACCTCCCGGCGGCCGGCGTACTCACCGGCGAGGGGCTGCACGAACCCGGCCAGTTCCGGCCAGAACAGGTTCAGCATCGGCCGGGCCATCAGCTCCGTCACCCGGCCGCCGCCGTCGGCCTCCACCCCGCCGCTGCTGACCAGGGGCCGGTGGTAGAAGCCCTTGACGAAATCGACCGACGGGTCGGTCAGCAGCGGGCCGAGCAGCCCGGTGACGAAGTGCGGCCGGAACTCGCGCAGGTCGGCGTCGACGAAGGCGACCACGTCGCCCTCCGCCGCGGCCAGGCCGGCCCAGAGCGCGTCGCCCTTGCCGGTCAGCCGGGGCAGTCCGCGGGTCATTGCGTCCTGGCCGACCACCTCGGCGCCGGCGGCCCGGGCCACCGCGGCGGTGCGGTCGGTGGACCGCGAGTCGACCACGATCAGTTCGTCGACCAGCGACACCCGGTCCATCAGGTGCTCGCGGATGGTCGCCACGATCGCCCCGACGGTGGCTTCCTCGTTGCGCGCCGGCAGCACCACGCTGACCCGGCTGTCACCCTTGGCCCGCAGGAGTCGTCGGGTCGGCCAGTCGGCCGCCGAGGTGGTCCGATAGGTGGCCCAGGCCTCCACCACCGGCGAGACCAGAGATTCGTTGTTGCGCACAGGCACCCCCTCGTCGGCGGGAAGACCGGGTGATGGATTTCCCAGCCCCCCGCACGCTAACCGGATTGGTCCCCCAGCTTGATCACAAGCGTGCTCCGGCCACGTTCCCGGCTGATGAACCTTTGATTGCGTCCACCAACCAGGCCCAATTTCCGCGATTCGTGCACGTCTGGTCTTCCTTATGCGCTGGACATCCCCCATGTCGAGACATCGAGTGCAAGATCGCGCGGATTCGGGAGGGCGGCCGGGACGTTCAAGATCGGTCCGGTCGCGTACCGTTGCGGCTCATGGGTGTGTCGCAACGGTTGAAGACCAGGTTCCGCCGGTTCCTCCAACGCCCGGGCACCACGGTCGATCTGGCTCCGCTGGAGAAGCTGCTGCCGGTCATCGAGGCCCGCGAGGAGGAGATCTCGGCGTTCGACGACGCCGAGCTCACCGAGGCGGCGACCGCGGCGTCGAGCTACGAGGAGATCTGTGCGCTCGGCCGCGAGGCGGCCCGCCGCGGCATCGACCAGCGTCCGTACGATGTCCAGCTGCTGGGCGCCATGTCGCTGCTCTCGGGCAAGGTCGCCGAGATGGCCACCGGTGAGGGCAAGACGCTCACCGCGGCGATCGCCGCGTACGGGCACGTCCGGCTCGGCAACGGGCCGGTGCACGTGCTGACCGTCAACGACTACCTGGCCCGCCGCGACGCCCAGTGGATGGAGCCGATCTACACCCTGCTCGGGCTCACCGTCGGCTGGGTCAACGAGGCGTCCACCCCGATCGAGCGGCGCGCCGCGTACGCCTGCGACGTCACCTATGTCTCGGTGAGCGAGGCCGGCTTCGACTTCCTCCGCGACCAGCTCGTCACCGACATCGAGGACCGGGTGCAGCGCCCGCTGCGCACCGCGATCGTCGACGAGGCCGACTCGATCCTGATCGACGAGGCCCGGGTGCCGATGGTCCTCGCCGGCTCGGTCCCCGGCGAGCAGGATCCGGTCCACGCCGCCGCTGCGCTGGTGCGCGGCCTGCGCAAGGGCAAGCACTACACGGTGGCCGAGGACGGCCGGAGCGTCGCCTTCACCTCCGCCGGTCTGGCCGCCGTCGAGGCCAAGCTCGGCATCGACCTGTACGACGAGGAGAACGTCGAGCAGCTCTCCGCGGTCAACGTGGCGCTGCACGCGCACGCCCTGCTGCACCGGGACGTGGACTACATCGTCCGGGACGGCACGGTGGAGCTGATCGACGAGATGCGGGGGCGGGTGGCTCAGCGCCGCCGCTGGCCCGACGGGCTCCAGGCGGCGGTCGAGGCCAAGGAAGGGCTGGACGCCACGGCAGAGGGCGAGGTGCTGGGCACCATCGCCGTGCAGGCGTACGTCGGGCTCTACCCGGTGGTGTGCGGCATGACCGCCACCGCGGTGCTCGTCGGCGACCAGTTGCGGGAGTTCTTCGGCCTGGAGGTCGCGGTGATCCCGCCGAACACCCCGTGCGTGCGGGTCGACGAGCCGGACCGCATCTACGCCACCCGGGCGGAGAAGGAGGAGGCGCTGATCGACGAGATCCGGCGCTGCCACGCCGACGGGCGCCCGGTGCTGGTCGGCACGCTGGATGTCAAGGAGTCCGAGCAGTTGGCGGTCGGGCTCAACGCCGCCGGGGTGCCGTGCGTGGTGCTCAACGCGAAGAACGACGACGAGGAAGCGGCGATCATCGCCGAGGCCGGCGCGTACGGTGCGGTCACCGTCTCCACCCAGATGGCCGGCCGGGGCGTGGACATCCGCCTCGGTGGCAGCGACCAGGCCGACCGGGAGCGGGTGGCCGAGCTGGGCGGTCTCTACGTGATCGGCAGCGGCCGACACGACAGCCGTCGTGTGGACGATCAGTTGCGTGGCCGGGCCGGCCGTCAGGGCGACCCCGGTGGCTCGGTCTTCTACGTCAGCCTGGAGGACGACCTGGTCGTCCGCCACGCCGGCGACACCGTCCCGCCGTCGCCCCGGATGAACGCCGACGGCCTGGTCACCGACCCGCAGGTGGACTACGCCGTGGAGCACGCCCAGCGGGTCGCGGAGGGGGTCAACCACGAGATCCACCGCAACACCTGGCGCTACAGCGTGGTCATCGAGCAGCAGCGCAAGGCCCTCGCCGAGCGGCGGGAGCGGCTGCTCACCAGCGATGTCGCCGCGCTGATGCTGCTGGACAAGATGCCGGAGAAGGCCGGTGAGATGGACGAGGACCTGCTGGCCCAGGTGGCCCGGTCGATCGCCCTCTACCACCTTGACCGGCTGTGGGCATCGCACCTGGCCGAGCTGTCGGAGGTCCGCGAGGGCGTGCACCTGCGGGCCCTGGGACGGCTCGACCCGCTCGACGAGTTCCACCGGGCCGCGGTGCCGGCCTTCACCGAGCTGGTGCCGGCGATCGAGGCGCGTACCCTCGCGACCTTCGCCGAGACCGAGTTCGACGACGACTGGAAGCCCGACGCGGCGGAACTGGTCCGTCCGAGCGCCACCTGGACGTATCTGGTGCACGACAACCCGTTCGGCTCCGAGCTGGACCGGCTGATCGCCTCGGTCGGGCGGCGGCTCAGCGGGGCCGGCTCTCGCTGAGTCGTCCGGTCCGGCCCACCCCTCCCGGCGGCACCCGTACCCTGGGAGGGGCCCCGGTTTGCGCCGCTTCGACCGTTGTCGGCGCCGGTAGCAGGGCGATCGTGATGTCGAGTGCGGCTCCAGCGTGGGGGCCCAGCCGAGGAGGATACGGGTGACGACGCTGACCGGGCGTACGGGAGTTGCGGGCTCGTGAACCTGGAAACGCGTACACCGCTGGCGGAGACGCTCGGCGTGTTGGAGACGGCTGCCCTGCTGCGGGAGGTGACCGCCGGGCTGATCGCCGTGGACGACTTCGACGCGGCGCTCTCCGCGCTGGTCCGGATCACCCGGGACGCCGTCGGCGGCGTCGCCTGGTGCGGGTTCACCGCCCTGCGGGCCGGCGAGCCGGCCGGCGTGGCCGCCTCCGATCCGCGGCTGAGCGGGCTGGACGACCTGCGGTACGGTCCGGACACCCCGGCGATGGAGGCGATCCGCCGCCGGGAGATGGTCGGCGCGGAGGAGCTGGGCGTCGAACCGCGCTGGCCGGACTGGACGCCCCGGGCCCGCGAACTGGGCGTACGCGGGGTCATCTCGGCACCCGTCGACATCGATGACCAGGTGATCGGCGCGGTGAACCTGTACGCTGCCGAACCCGACGCCCTGACCCCCGCTCACCAGCTGACCGCGATGCTGCTGGCCGAACACGCCGGCCTGCTGCTGGCGGCGGTGCGCGACCGGGAGAAGCGTGCCGCGCTGACCGGGCAGCAGGACACCGCGCTGCTCAACGACGGCGTGATCGGTCAGGCGGTCGGCGTCATCATGACCCAACGCGGCTGCCCCGCCGAGGACGCTCTCGACGTGCTGCGCAGCGCCGCGTCGTCGCTGTCGATCCCGCTGCGGGAGGTGGCGGAACGGCTCGTCAGCACGGTGTCGCGACCTCGGGACAACTGACCGGGGCGTGTCGTTTCGCCCGGGTGGCGCCCGGGTAGCACCCTGGACTGATGGACTGAACCTAGCCAGGGGGACCACGATGCAGAGCCGGCTGCGGGTGCAGGGGCACCCCATCCAACCGATGCTGGTGACCTTTCCGTACGGGCTCTTCGTCTGTGCCGTCATCTTCGACCTCGCCGACGTGGTCGGCGGCCCGGTCTTCCTCGGCGAGGTCGGCTACTGGACGGCGGTGGCCGCCCTGGTGACGGCGGCGTTGACCGCGGTGGCCGGGATGGTGGACCTGTGGGACGTGCCGCCCGACCGTACCCGCCACACGGCGATCAGCTTCAACGTCGTCAACGCCGGCATGGCCGGGCTGTTCCTGCTCTCCTGCCTGGTCCGGGCGGACGCCACGAACCGCGGTGCCACTCCGGCGCTGCTGGTCGTCGAAGTGCTCGGCCTCGCCGTCGGCGGGGTGGGCGTCCACCTCGGCGCGCGGCTGATGCGCCACTTCGACGCCACCCGGTCCGAGACGGCAAGCGTCGAGCTGGTACGCGGCGTGGACGCCCCCACCGTCGAGGTCGTACGCCCCCGTCCGTAGCGCCCGGCCCGGTACCCGGGTGCTGCGTCGGCGTCGGCGCTCGGCGGGCAGCGTCGGATAACGCGTTGCCGGAGCGGTCCTGGCCGGACACGCTGACACCGTGCCGCGAGAGACGAGCTTCGAGGATCTGATCGCCGAGGGGGCCACCGTCCCGGTCGAGGGATGGGCCTTCGACTGGCTTGCCGGGCGGGCCACCGAGGAACGCCCACCCTGGGGTTACGCGCGGCTGGTGGCAGCGCGGATGGCGGGTGTCGACGCGGCTTTGGACATCGACACCGGCGGGGGAGAGGTGCTGGCCGAGGTGCCCCACCCCCCGCTGCTGGTGGCGACCGAGGCGTGGCCGCCGAACGTGCCGGTGGCGCGGAAGCACCTTGCGCCACTCGGTGCGAGCGTGGTGGCGGTGACCGGCGACGCGCCCCTGCCGTTCCGTGACGCCGTCTTCGACCTGGTGGTCAGCCGGCATCCGGTGCGCACCGACTGGCCCGAGGTGGCCCGGGTGTTGCGTCCGGGCGGTACGTTCCTGTCCCAGCAGATCGGTCCCGGGACCGTACGCGAACTCAGCGAGGCGATCCTCGGCCCGCTGCCGCCGCCGGCACAGCGCCATCCGGAGCACGCCGTGGCCGCCGCCCGGGCGGCCGGCCTGACCGTGGTGGACCTGCGTGAGGCGACGCTGCGGACGGTCTTCCACGACATCGGCGCGGTGGTCTGGTTCCTGCGCAAGGTGATCTGGACCGTGCCCGGCTTCACCGTGGCGGCGCACCGACCCGCGCTGCGGCGCCTGCACGATCGGATCCGCGCCGAGGGCCCCTTCGTCGCCCACGCCCGCCGCTTCCTCATCGAGGCCCGGGCGTAGGCGTCTAGCCGGTGCGGAGGAGCGTGAGCATCTCTGGCAGGTCGAAGAACTCGGCGGTGGCCACTGCGGACGGATTGCCGCCGTCGGGGTCGGCGCCCGCGTCGAGCAACGCGCGTACCGCCTCGGCGTTGCTGCGGAACACCGCCGCGGCCAGCGCCGTCTGTCCCCGGTCGTTGGCGCGGGAGTGATCGGCTCCCCGGTCGAGCAGCGCGCGCACCGTCTCCGGGTGGGCGTGATACGCCGCCAGGATCAGCAGGCTGTCACCCTTCTGGTTGGTCAGGTTGACCGGTAGCCCCTCGTCGACGTACCCGGCGAGCTCCGTGGTCGCGCCGTCGCGCGCCAGGTCGAACATCCGGTGGGCGAATTCCAGGGTCTCGGCGTCGAGTTCGTCGCTCACCGGTCCAGGTTAGTCGCCGCCGTCGTACCGCTCGCGACCGCCAGTCGACCCGCTCGCCGTTGCCCGACCGTCCGGGGCCGGCACTGCTGTCCCGTTCGCGTGACGGCCGTGGCGTGGGAGCGCGAACAGCCGACGTCACGCCGGGTACGGACATCCCGCCGCGAAGGCCGCGAACGGTGTGGACCACCCCCCGTATCAGGTCAACTTGGCGACTCTGCTGTAATCATCTGGCCTCGTACGCAGAGCGAGCGGACGGCTCCGATGTGTCGGTCAATTGTCACATTCATGCAACGCAGCCGCCCCTTGACCCTCGCACGGGCGCCGGGAAACATCGATAAAGCGGCGTCCCGGGGCCGTGGGGAACACCCGGACCAGCCAAGGAGGACCATGTCGGTCAGCCCCGCTTCGTCGCGCGCCGGATGGCATACGTCCCAACCCGCGGTGCCCGGTCGACCCCCCGGCGGCCAGCGTCGTCCCGCCAACACCGCCGCGCCAGTCCTGACGGTCACCCTCTCCATTCCCCTGGCGTGCGAGGAGTCGCTGACGCCGGCCGCGCGGCGGCTGCTCGACGCGGCCCGGGAGATGCTGGAGCGGGGCGAGGGCACCATCACCACCGTCGGTCCGGTGGTGCCGGAACGCCGCAGCGAGACCGTGCCCGCGGGTCGTACGCCGTCGCGGCAGCTCGCGCCCGCCATTCCCGCCCTGCACATCCTGGCGTCCTCCCGGTCGGTGCTGCGCGACGGCGAGCCGTTGCCGCTGACCCGGCTGGAGTTCGATCTGCTGCTGCACCTGGTCGCGAATCCCCGACGGGTCTTCACCAGGCTCCAGTTGCTCAACGCCGTCTGGGGTTACGAGCACGCCGGCGTACGCACGGTCGACGTGCACGTGCGTCGGCTGCGCGGCAAGGTCGGCGTGGACGTTCCGCTGGTCACCACCGTCTACGGCGTCGGTTACCGGTTGGCCGACGACGCCCGGGTCACCCTCGACCGCGCCGGCTGACCGGGTCGCGCCGGCCTGGCCCGGCCTCGCTCCGTCCGGCGGGCACCATTGTGGGATGCGCGTACGTCCCATCTCACCGCCGCTCCTGGTCAGCGAGTTGGCCGAGCGGCTGGCCGGCGCGAGGTCGACCGGACGGCTGCGGGTCGCGTTGGACGGTGCGCCGGCCGCCCGCCCCGACCACCTGGCCGACGCCCTGGTCGATCCACTGCGCGCCCTCGGCCACCCGGTGCTGCACGTACGGACCGAGGACTTCCTGCGCCCCGCCTCGCTACGCCTGGAACAGGGCCGGACCAACCCGGATTCGTACTACGAGAGCTGGATCGACGAGGCCGGTCTGCGGCGGGAGGTGCTGGACCCGGCGGGGCCGGACGGGCCCGGGAGGGTGCTGCCCTCGCTCTGGGACGCCCGGACGGACCGGGCCAGCCGGGCCGCCTACGTCGACCTGCCACCCGGCGGGGTGGTACTGGTCAGCGGCGCCTTCCTGCTCGGCGGCGGGCTGGCCTTCGACGTCGTCGTACACCTGGAGATGTCGGCCGCCGCGCTGCGTCGGCACACCGGGACCGACCTGGCCTGGACCCTGCCGGCATTCGACAGGTACGCCGCCGAGGTCGCCCCGGCCAGCTTCGCCGACGTGGTGGTCCGGGTCGACGACCCGCGTCGCCCGGCGTTGGTGGAATCCGTCGACGGACCGGTTTGAGACGCCGACAGCGAGGGTAAACGCGGGGCTCACAGCGCCCGGGTGCGATGACTTGGGCGGTATGACCGGGTGTGGACCGACCCGCCCGCGGAGACCATAAGGCCCAGGAAAGGCAGGCAGCGATGCTCGTCCACGACACGGTCGGCACCGGCCGATCCCAGGCGGAGACCGACCAGATCCGGCTCTCCCTGCAGGCCCGCCACGACGAGCTGACCGAGGAGTACCAGCAGGCGGTGCAGCAGAGCCAGGTGCTGCGGCTCGTCGAGGTCGGCGACACCGCCGGCGACGACCAGGCCGACAGCGGCACCAAGACCGCCGAGCGGGACACCGCACAGTCGTTGCTGCGGACCATCCTGGACCGTCGCGCCCAGTACGAGCACGCCCTGGCCCGGCTCGCCGAGGGCACCTACGGTTTCTGTGAGGGCTGTACCGCGCCGATCCCGGTCGAACGGCTGGAGATCTTCCCGTCGGCCACCACCTGCGTCACCTGCAAGCAGACGCGCGAGCGTCGGGCGGCCTGACCCGCAACGGTTGCCGGTCGGTCCGGGACACGGTGGACTCCACCCATGGGCGAGATCAAGGTGGGCACCGCGTCCTGGACCGACCGGACTCTGCTGGACTCCGGCTGGTACCCCCAGACCGCCGACAACCCGGAGAAACGGCTGGCCTACTACGCGCGCCAGTTCCCGCTGGTCGAGGTCGACGCCACCTACTACTCGCCGCCCGCGGAGCGTACGGCGAGGCTGTGGGCCGAGCGGACCCCGGCCGGTTTCACCTTCAACGTGAAGGCGTTCAGCCTGCTCACCGGCCACCCCACCCGGGTCAGCGCGCTCTACAAGGAGCTGCGACCGGAGACCAGCAAGCGCAATCTCTACCCCGACGACCTGCCGCCGCAGGCGTACGAGGAGGTCTGGACGCGCTTCCTCAGCGCCCTCGATCCGCTGGTCGAGGCGGGCAAGCTCGGCGCGCTGCTGTTCCAGTTCCCGCCCTGGTTCACCATCCGGCGTGACAACAAGCAGTACCTGCTGGAGGTGACGCGGCGCTGCGCGCCGCTGCGCCCGGTCTTCGAGTTCCGGCACGCGTCCTGGTTCGACGGCGACAACGCCACCGAGACCCTCGACTTCCTGCGTGCGCACCGGCTCGCGTACGTCAGCGTGGACATGCCGCAGGGGCACCGCTCGTCGATCCCGCCGGTGTTGGCCGCCACCTCCGACCTCGCGGTGGTGCGCTTCCACGGGCACAGCGACAAGTGGACCAGCAAGGACATCCACGAGAAGTTCGGCTACCACTACTCCGAACGGGAGCTCACGGACTGGGCCCCCAAGCTCCGCGAACTGGCTGGCGAGACCGAACAGACGCACGTACTCATGAACAATTGTTACCGCGACTACGCCCAGACCAACGCCCAGCAACTCCAGGCCCTGCTCGGCGAGACCGGCTGACGTCCCCGCCGCCGTGCCCGGCGTCGTGCAGAGCCGAGGATGCGACCACGGCGGCCCGGCCCGGCGGTACCCGGCTGCTGGGTACGCGCAGCAGTGGCCACTTTCCGTAGACCTGCCCTAGCCCGTCCGGCCTCCCACCCTGCTCCCTTTGCTCTGCTTCAACCCACGCAAAGAACTACTCTCCGTGTCGATGTGGCCGTGGGCTCATCGGTGCCCCCGCCGCATCTCACCAGCTTGTGGACTAGTGCGTGGAGTGAAGCAGAGCAAAGGGGCTGAACAGGGGTAGCGGGGGTGACGTCAAGGCCGTCACTGAGGGTTAGATGGGGCGGCGATCGATGCTGTCACGGAGGGTGATGGCTGTTTCGGTGACTCGCGCCTGACCGCCAGCGGTTCGAGTGCGATGGGGGCGCGGGCGGTTCTCACCCGGGTGGGGTGAGGGCACCTCACCTTGCGGCAACCGAGGATGGGGTCAAGCGGGCGACGCGCCGTTGGCGATCGTCCGCGCGGAAGCGACACCACGGAGGTGACCGCGATGACCGTTCGGGTCGTACCGCATCGGCGGCGAACCGGCGTCCTGCGCACCGTCGGAGCGTCCGAGCAGCCTCGACGGGTCGCCCGGGCCGGCCGCGACAGCCCGATCCGGTACCGGCGCGGCCCGGTGGGTCCGCCGCGACGTCACGACGACCGACGGTGGGAAACCGACCTACGGGGGTGGACAGATGGCTGAGCAGTTCCAGTCCGCGATCGAGTCCTCGATGGACAAGACCAACCTGATCCTGAAGGACATCGAGCAGGCGTACGGATGGCCGAAGGAGCAGCGCAACCAGTCGTACGCCGCGTTGCGTACCGTGCTGCACCTGCTCCGCGACCGGATGCCGGTGCAGGAGAGCGTGGAGTTCTCCGCTCAACTGCCGGTCGTGGTGCGGGGCATCTACTTCGACGGCTGGCAGCCGCAGAACGTGCCGATCAAGCTCAACCGGGACGACTTCCTCTACGAGGTCCGCCAGGGCTTCCCGTACGACGTGGCCGGCGGCCCGGAGCGGGTGGTCCAGGTGGTGCTGGACACCCTGCGTCGGCACATCACCCAGGGCGAGTGGGAGGACGTCAAGGGCACGATGCCCGCTGACCTCGCCCGGATCATGCCCTGACTCCGGGCCCGTCGTGACCCGCCCCGCCCATTGTGGGGTGGGTCGACGCGGCCCGGTTCGCCGGGCCGGGGCCCGGGCCGGGGCCCAGGCCCTACCAGAGGTCGAAGTGGAACACCTCGAACGAGGTGCCGTAGCGCGCGCCCAGCCGGGCGCCGACCGGCCGCGCGCCGCCCTGCAGGAACTCCTCGGCGTCGAAACTGCCGTCGCCCAGGCCGGTCAGGTACGCCTCATGGGCCAGCAGCGACGCGACCCCCTGGTCGAACGTGGCGGTGGTGTCCACCCCGTGGCGGGAACGCGGCGACGAGGCCGCCCACACCTGCCGTACGCGGCCCCACGGTTCGACGCCGTCGGTGAGCTGCTCCGGGAAGATCCACCGGTTGCCGGCGTCACGGACCGCGTCCAGGGTGGCCCGCCCCACCGCGATGTGGTCCGCCTGGTTGAGCACGTCAGCGCCGTCCCAGGTGGCCCGGAAGTTGTTGGTGATGACGATGTCCGGGCGGTGCCGCCGGACGACTGCGGCCAGTTCCCGGCGCAGCGGTACGCCGTACTCCAGCACCCCGTCGGGCAGGCCCAGGAACTCGACCGTGTCCACGCCCACCAGGGCTGCCGACTCCCGCTGCTCTCGCTCGCGTACCTCTCGGGCACGCGGCGGCGGCATCCCGTCAATGCCCGCCTCGCCGCTGGTGACCAGGCAGTAGACGATCTGCTTGCCCTGCCCGGCCCAGCGGGCGATGGCGGCGGCGGCACCGAACTCCAGGTCGTCGGGATGGGCCACGATCGCCAGGGCGCGCTGCCAGTCCTCGGTCACCGGCTCCAGTGGTTCAGTCATGAGCACCTCCGTCGGTGTGTCCGGCAATCCTGCCACCCGAGGCGCTGGCCCGCCCGCAGCGGCGAACTGGTCATGTCGGACGGTTCGGGCGATTACGGTGGGACCAGGTGTGTGGTTAGAGAAGATCGGGAGCGGGGTACCACCCGCGGCAGGACGCAACCGACCAATGGCGGCGGGGGCGGGTCAATCCGAGGGAGCACGATGCCACTCAACGACGATGACATGCAGACCACCAGCGGCGGCGGGGCTGAGGGTCCGGCCGACGGCGGCGCCACTCCGGGTCAGCACGACGGCGGTGCGGACGGTAGCGCCGAGGGTCCGGCCGACGGCGGCGCGACCCCGGGTCAGCACGACGGCGGTGCGGACGGTAGCGCCGAGGGTCCGGCCGACGGCGGCGCGACCCCCGGTCAGCAGGACGGCGGCGCCGACGGCGCAGCCCGGTAACGGATCGCCATGACGTATCTCGACCCGCCGGGCGGCCACGGCCGCCCGGCGGCTTCGTCTCCGGCCGCCGTGCCGTCCGGCCTCGACGAGCCCGCCGATCGGGCGTCGGCCGCGGTCGCGTTGGCCCGCTGCGTCAGCGTGGAAGCGGCGAAGTTCGCCGCCGCGCACTGGGGGCGCACCCCGCTGTTGTCCCGCGCCGACGAGTTGCCCAACCCGGCCGGCTTCACTGATCTGCTCAGCCCCGCCGACGCCGACGAACTGCTCAGCCGGCGCGGCCTGCGTACCCCCTTCCTGCGGGTGGCCAAGGACGGCCAGGTGCTGCCGGCGGCGCGGTACACCGGCGGCGGTGGCGCCGGCGCCGAGATCGACGATCAGGTCCTCGACGAGAGGATCCTCCAGCTGTACGCCGACGGTGCCACCCTGGTCCTGCAGGGTCTGCACCGCACCTGGCCGGCGCTGATCGACTTCACCCGGGACCTGAGCCTGGCCGTGGGGCAGCCGTTGCAGGTCAACGCCTACCTCACCCCGCCGGACAGCCAGGGTTTCGCCACCCACTACGACACCCACGACGTCTTCGTGCTTCAGGTCGACGGCCGCAAGCACTGGCGGATCCATCCGCCGGTGCTGCCCGACCCGCTGGAGCGGCAACCATGGGGCGGCCGCGCCGACGAGGTCGCCGCGACCGCACAGGGGCCCGCCGCGCTGGACGTCGTCCTGGAACCGGGTGACGCGCTCTACCTGCCCCGGGGTTGGCTGCACAGCGCCCAGGCGCAGGAATCCAGCTCGCTGCACCTGACCGTCGGTGTCCGGGCGTTGACCCGGTACGCGTTGGTCGAGGAGTTGCTCGCGCTGGCCGCCGAGGACCAGCGACTGCGGGCGACCCTGCCGTTCGGCGTCGACGTGGCCGATCCGGACGCCATCGAACCGGAGCTGACCGAGACGGTCGAGGCACTGCGGGAGTGGCTGCTGCGGGCCGACCCGGCCGCCGTGGCCGGCCGGTTGCGGCAACGGGCCTGGTCGGCGTCACGTCCGGCGCCGATCCGGCCGTTGGCTCAGGCCGCCGCGATCACCACGCTCACCGCCGACAGCCGGGTCACCGTCCGGGCGGGCCTGCGCTGGCAGCTGGTCGCCGAGGGCGAGCGGGTGGCGCTGCGGCTGTTCGACCGTACGGTCACCCTGCCGGCGCAGTGCGGACCCGCGGTGCGGGCGCTGCTCGCCGGCCCGGCGGTCCGCGTCGGCGACCTCCCCGGCCTGGACACCGACGCCGACCGCCTCACCCTCACCCGCCGCCTCCTCCGCGAGGCCGCCCTCACCCCCGCCTGATCGTCCCGCCGCCCAGCTCACCGTGATCAAGAAGTTTGCGTCGGTCTCGCCGGAAATCCCGACGCGAACTCTTGATCAACGAGGGGGGAAGGGTGGTCAGGGGAGGGGGAGGGCCAGGAGGAGAAGAGTGACGGTGAGGCCGGCGATGACGACGATGAGGACGGGGCGAGGGCTCAGCACGGCGTGGCGACGGTCGGCGATCAGGCGCGCCGGGATCAGGCCCAGCACCGGGCCGAGCAGCGTCACCACCAGAGCCAACACCGGCAGGCCGACAGCCAGGTCACCGTCGTTGCGGACACCCAGGGCGCGGGCGACGGCGCCCAGCGCGTACGCCAGCACCGCACCGCCGACACCACACAACGCCAACAGCGGATTGACGTTGCCCGGCAGCTCGCCGGGCTGACGGGTACGGCGCAGCAGATCGCGTACGGCGTCCAACAGCGCGACCGGGTCGCCGGTCGCGTCCGGCGCAGGCGCCGGCGGTGCCCCGGCCCGTCGCCCGCCACCGCCCAGCCGGCTGTTCAGCTCCTGCCACAGCACCGCCACCTCGGCGTCCACCCGTTCCTGCGCCTCGCGCGCGGCCGCCAGCTCCCGCTCGGCCTGGTACACCTCGTCGGCGGACTCGGCCACCGCTCGGTCGGCCGCCGCGCACTGCTGGTCGTACCAGTCCCGCGCCTCGTCGCGCTGCTCGCGCACCCGGGCGGCCAGCTCGGCGAGCCGTCGCAGCTGGGCGGTGTACGTCTGGCTGGTGACCGGTTCGTTCATCGGGCCGGCCCGTAGGGAATGATGGTCTGCCCGGTCCGGTGCACCGCCCGGTCGAAGAAGAGCCCACGCCACGGGCGGGGGTACCAGTCCGGCCCACCGCTGCCCGGGTACAATGACGGGCCCAACTCCCCGCCGTGGGTGTCCAGTGCCACCCAGGCGCCGATCTGATCGGTACGCGCGCCGGTGCCGCCCAGGTCGGCGCGCATCCGGGCCACCCCACGCCACCATGCCAACACATGGGTACGCCGTTCGGGGCCGTCGTGCAGGATCCGGCGCAGGCTCTCCAGCCCGGTGGCCCGGCCGGTGCGTGCGGCGAGCGTCCCAGCCGCCGCATCGACGGCGAACAGCAGCAGATAGTGAGGTGCTCCGGTGGCGCCGGGCGCACCCAGTGCGTCGGCCGTCTCGGCCATCAGCTCGGCCACGGTCTCCTCGTCGTACCAGGCGGCGTCGTCGGCGAGATCCTCGTACAGGGCCCGGGCCGCCGGGTCGGCGTCCGGATCCAGGCAGGCGATCGAGAAGCGGGCGCTGCCGGGGCGGTGCTGCCGGGCCAGCGATCGGGCCGCCGAGTCCAGCACCGCGCACGCCTCGTCGACCCGGGTACCCAGCACGGCCAGGTTGCGGCCGGGTGCCCGGGGCAGGCGCAGCACCGCCGAGCGGGCCTGCACGTCGATGATCTCGCCGAGCAGCGCGACCGGCCCCCGGGGCGTACCGACCTCCGGCGCCCGCAGCGCCCGGAAGTCCGGCGCGTCGGCCAGCCGAGGAACGGCGTCGCCGTCGAAGAGACGGGCGGGCGACGCCTCCGCCGGACGCATCCGCCACAGCCGGTGCTGCAGGTCGCTCCACGTCTCCCAGTCGCTGGCCGACGGGATCCGGGCCACCTGGTTGCCCTCGGAAAGGCCCGACTCGGCGTTCACCACGGCGTGGAACTTCGGCAGCGACTGGGCGGCGTCGTTGCGTTCGGCGAGGATGCGCAGCGCTTTCGGCAGCGCGATCCGCAGGGTGAACTGGGCCACCAGCGCGGGTCGACCCCACAGCGCCTCGATGCCGCGTACGTCCTGTGAGGCCAGCACCAGGTGGATGCCCTGGGAGCGGCCCCGGCGGGCCAGGTCCTCCAACAGGTCGGCCGCCTCCCGGGCGACCGCGTCCCGGCCGGCCAGCAGCATCTGGAACTCGTCGACCACCGCGACGATGCGCGGCCAGTGTCCGGTCGGGTCCACCGCGCGCAGCTCGGCCAGCTTGGTGACCTCGTGTTTCTTGGCCGCGTCCGCCCGTCGGCGCAACTCTTCGGCCAGGAAGCGCAGCAGCGCCAGGCCGAACTCCCGGTCGGTGTTGACGTTGATGCCGACCAGCCGCATGTGCGGCAGCCAGCTCGGGTCCCGCCGGCCCTGGGCGAACCGGGCGAAGGACACCCCCTCCTTGAAGTCCAGCAGGTAGAACTCCAACTCGGCGGGGGAGTACCGGGCCGCGAGGGCCCCGATCCAGGCGAAGATCAGGTTTGTCTTGCCGGTGCCGGAGGGGCCCCCGATCAACGCGTGCGGTGGATAGTCGCCGAGGGTGAGCAGCACCGGCCGGCCCTGTGGTCCCTCACCGATCGGCGCGGTCAGCCCGGTCGACGAGTCCTCTCGCCACATCTGGTCGGCCGGCGGCAGCAGATCGGTGAATGGGGTGGGCGCGGGGCCGGCGCTGACCACGGAGGCGATGTCCCGGCAGGTCTCGGTGACCAGGGAAGCCGGCGGAGGCGGGTCGAGCCGGACCGGCAGGCTGCCGATCCGGGCGCCGTCGGCGGTCACCGTCACCCGGGTAACCGCTTGTTGGTCGGGCACCGGCACACCCCGCACGATCAGGTGGACCCCGCAGGCCGCGCCGGCACGGACCACCCGGTCGAGCTGGCCGCGCTCGTGCCGGGACAGTTCGTCGCCGCCGAGCAGCACCGCGACCCGCCACGGCTCCGGCCGGCGTCCCGTCGCGGCGGCCAGGTCGCGCAGCGACGCGTGCTCGCCGGCCAGGACGGTCTCGTTGATCCGGCGGATCTGTTCCACCAGGTCGTCCAGGAGTCGACCCAGACCACCCGGGCCGACGAAGGTGAGCAGCCCCGCCGGACCCAGCGGAGCGAATCCGGCCAGCCCGCCGCCGAGCCGGTCCGGGTCGTAGCCGACCAGCCGTACGCTGCCCGGTGCCGCCCGGCCCAGGCTGCGCAGCAGCAGCGCGGCGACCACGGCGGCGCAGCCGTCGGCGTCCCCGTCCAGCGTCACGTGCCCGGAATCGAGCAGCGGTACCAGTGCCGGTACCGGCTCGGTGCCGGCCAGCCGTACGGTGCCGATCCGGGTCGCTCCCGGTGGTTCGGCTCGCTCGGCCGGGGTGGGGCGCCACCCAGGCCAGTCCGCCGAACCTGCGCCGGGCGCCTCCCGGGCCGCGGCCTCGGCCGCCTCCCGGGCCAGCACCGCCAACCGTGCCGCGTGCCGGGAGTCGATCTCGGCGAGGCGGCGGTCGCGTTCGGCGCCGACACGCTCCGGCACGCCGGCGGCGGCCCGACGTACCCGCACCGCCCGATCGTGGGCCGCCGAGAGCGTGATCTGTGCCGTGGCCGACCGTTGCCGGGACGCGCCGAGTGCCTCGGCGAGCAGTTCCCGGACGCGGGTGACCAGCTGATTGCGCCGGTCAGCCATTGATACCGCGCCTCGGCTGGCTGACTGGCTCGTCGGGGGAGGTGGGCCGGCCGTGGGAGGGCCGGTCGCCGGCACCGGGCTCGGGCGGCAGGTCGCGGCCGAGACGGTCGAGCAGGACGCCGGTGAGCACCCCGGCGGTGACCGCCGGGTCGGCGGCGTGCGGCTGCTCGCCCTCGCCGCGCCGCGGCGGAGGCATCCGGCAGACCCGGCTGAGCAGGGTTTCCAGCACCGGGGCTGGCAGGCCGGGGAGCAGGTCGCGGACCCGACCGTCCAGTTCGCGGTGCAGCCGGGCGAGGTCGTCGCCGCGCGGCGGATGACCCAGCAGTTCGCTGGCGAGGTCGCGCAGCAGCGGCGGGGCCACGGCGGCCAGCCCCAGACCGACGTCGGCGTGCGCGCCACGTAGCTCGCGGTGCAGCCGGTCGCGATCACCGGCCCGGACACCGCGTACCACCCGGTGCAGCAGTTCCCGGGAGTCAGCGATGCGTTCGTCAGGTTGTTCCGCCGGACCCTCCCGCTCGCCGGTCAGCTCGGCCACCCGCACCGACCACCAGCGACGCAGCCGCACCTCGCCGGCGGGTTCGGGCGCGGCGACCACCGGTTCGGCCGCCCCGGGCGCGTCGTGCACCGGCCGCCGTTCGGGCTGCCCCGGCGTCGGTGGCGCGCCGTCGGGGGCCAGCCCGATCGCGGCGAGGTACGCGGTCAGCTGCTCCTGGGCCAGCCGCAACGCGTAGCCGGCGGTTTCCGCGTGCTCGGTGGCGGCGGACAGCTCCGGTACCCCCATCGGGTTGGCCGACTCCTGACGTACCCAGCGCAGCCGCTCACTGGCCAGGCCGAATTTCTCCAGCGCCTGCCCGAGCAGACCCAGCGGCAACTCCTCGGCGGCGGCGCGGACCTGCGCGCCGACCTCCTCGACGATGGACACGCCCGCCCCTACAGCGTCGAGACGTACTGCTGGGCCTGCTCGACCGCGACGAGTGTCGCGGCGAGGCACTCCTCCAGCTCCTGGCTGGCCTGGGTCAGCGACGCCTGCGCCGCCTCCACCGTGGTGTGACCGCTGCCCTCCAGCGCCCCGGCGAGGGTCTGCTGCGCCTCGGCCAGTTTCTCGCCGGCGGCCTGCACGGCGCTCTGACCGTCACCGATCTGCTGAAGTGCGACATCGATGGCTGCCTTGAGCTCGGCGACGCTCGCCACGCGGAACCTCCTGGGGGCGGGGAGGACTCCATTAGAGCCTATGCCGGTAGGGGACAGAACAACTGCCCTGTCAGTGTTCCTGCCCCGCTGACCGGTTGTCGACCATAGACGCCCCGGGTCCGATTCGTGGGACCGGTGGGCGGCCGCTCACCCACCGCCACCACCGGTCAGCCACCGTGGTCCCCGCACCTCCGCGCCGTACGCGGTGACCCGCTGCCGCAGCTCGCGGTCGGCAGTCACCACCACCCGTCGCCGCTGCCCGGTGCCGGCCACCAGGTCGACCACGGCATCGTCGCCGGAGCCGGCGGCGGAGACCACGCGTACTCCCTCGACGCCCGGCACGTCCCGGGCCGCCCCCTCCACCACCAGCACCACCTCGACCGGGGGTGGCAGTTCCGGCGGCAGACCCCGCCCACTCAGCGGGACGAGCGTGTCGCGTAGTCGGGCGGTGGCGCCGGCCCGGTCGCGCCACCAGCCGTTCGGGCGCGAGCCGACCACGTTGGCCGCGTCCACGATCAGCAGCGGTGTCGGTTCCATCCGTTCAGCCTGCCATCCGGTGTCGGCAACGGCTGGTTGGCCCTTCGTGGCGTTTGTCCGGCCGGCGCCGGGGTAGCCCGTGCCGACCGTCTCGCCCGACCGCGGAGGACAGACATGATTGGACCCGGTGACTTCGGCTCCGACCCGTGGGACGAGTTCCTGGCGCGGTACTTCGGTCGGGGCGAGGGCGGGCGACGCCCGGCGCATCGGGTCGACATCACCCGACTGATGACTGCGGACGCGCGGGAGATGCTGGCCGACGCGGCGCGTCGGGCCGCGCAGAAGCAGAGCAACGACCTGGACACCGACCACCTGCTCTGGGCGGCGTTGCAACGCGAGCCGCTGCGCGACCTGGTCCGGCGGGCGGGCGCGGACCCGGACACCCTGGTCAACGCCCTGGGCGGACGCGGTGACGGCGCCCCACAGGGTGAGGTGCCGCCGAACCTGTCGTTGACCCCGGCGGCCAAGCGGGCCCTGCTCGACGCGCATCAGTTGTCCCGGGCGATGGGCGCCAACTACATCGGGCCCGAACACATCCTGATGGCCCTGCCGTTGAACCCGGAGTCGCCCGCCGGCCGGATGCTCGCCGCCGGCCGGATCCAGCCGGAGTCGTTGCAGGCCGCCAACGCCGAACGTGGTCCGGCCGGCGGGCCTCGACCGGACCGGGGCACGCCGACGCTCGACCAGTACGGCCAGGACCTCACCGACCTGGCCCGCAACGACCAGATCGACCCGGTGATCGGGCGCGCCGACGAGATCGAGCAGGCGGTGGAGATCCTGTCCCGGCGTACCAAGAACAACCCGGTGCTGATCGGCGAGGCCGGTGTCGGCAAGACCGCGATCGTGGAGGGACTGGCGGAGCGGATCTGCGACGGCGACGTGCCGCAGACACTGCTCGGCAAGCGCGTGATCCAGCTCGACCTGGCCGGCCTGGTCGCCGGAACCCGGTACCGGGGCGACTTCGAGGAGCGGCTGAAGAAGGTGATCGACGAGATCCGGGCCCACCGGGAGGAGCTGATCATCTTCCTGGACGAGATCCACACCCTGGTCGGTGCGGGCGGCGCGGGCAGCGAGGGCGGCATGGACGCCTCCAACATGCTCAAGCCGGCGCTGGCCCGCGGCGAACTACGGGTGATCGGCGCGACGACCCTCGACGAGTACCGGCGCAGCATCGAGAAGGACGCCGCGTTGGCCCGGCGTTTCCAGCCGGTGTTCGTACCCGAACCCACAGTCGAGGACACCGTGGCCATCCTGCGCGGGCTGCGGGACCGCTACGAGGCACACCACCAGGTGCGGTTCACCGACGAGGCGTTGGTGACCGCCGCGGAACTGTCCGACCGCTACCTCACCGACCGTTTCCTCCCCGACAAGGCCATCGACCTGATCGACCAGGCCGGCGCCCGGGTCCGGCTGCGCACCCGGACCCCGGACGCCGACGTGCGCGACCTGGAACAGCAGCTGGAGGAGGTACGGCGGGACAAGGAGCAGGCCGTCGCCGACGAGCAGTACGAACGTGCCTCCGCGCTGCGCGACCGGGTCGCCGAGCTGGAGAGCCAGGTGCACCGGGCCCGCGGCGACGACGGCAGCGGCAACCAGGTGCCGGAGGTGGGACCGGAGGAGATCGCCGAGGTGGTGTCCCGGGCCACCGGCATCCCGGCCAGCCAGCTCACCGAGGAGGAACGGGACCGGCTGCTGCGGCTGGAGGGTCAACTCCACGAGAAGGTCGTCGGGCAGGACGACGCGGTCACCGCGGTCGCCGAGGCGGTCCGTCGCTCCCGTACCGGCCTGGCCGACCCGAACCGGCCGATGGGCAGTTTCCTGTTCCTCGGCCCCACCGGCGTCGGCAAGACCGAACTGGCGCGGGCGTTGGCCGAGGCGCTGTTCGGTGAGGCGGACCGGATGGTCCGGGTCGACATGAGCGAGTTCCAGGAACGGCACACGGTCAGTCGACTGGTCGGCGCTCCGCCCGGCTACGTCGGGTACGAGGAGGCCGGCCAGCTCACCGAGGCGGTCCGTCGCCGCCCGTACGCGGTGGTGCTGCTCGACGAGATCGAGAAGGCCCACCCGGACGTGTTCAACGTGCTGTTGCAGGTGCTCGACGACGGGCGACTGACCGACAGCCAGGGCCGCACCGTCAACTTCAAGAACACCGTACTCATCATGACGAGCAACCTCGGCTCCGAACTGATCACCGGCACCCAGCGCGCGGTCGGCTTCGGCGCCGGCGAGCCGGGGCAGGAGAGCGACGAGCTGCGGGAGCGGCTGATGCGCCGGTTGCAGGAGAATTTCCGCCCCGAGTTCCTCAACCGGATCGACGAGGTGATCATCTTCCGTCGGCTGGAGGCCGAGCAACTGCGCCAGATCACCGAACTGCTGCTGGAGGAGACCCGTCGCCGGCTGCACGCCCAGGACATCGAGGTGGACTTCACCGCCGCCGGCATCGACTGGCTCGCCGACCACGGTTACCAGCCGGAGTTCGGCGCCCGGCCACTGCGCCGGGTGATCCAGCGGGAGGTCGACAACCACCTGTCCCGGATGCTGCTGGAGCAGCAGATCTCGCCCGGTCAGCGGGTCACCGTCGACGCCCGGGACGACCGGCTGGCCTTCGACGTGGCGGCCGGCCGGGGTCATGCCAGGGCGGAGACCTCGCATCCCCGCTGACCGGAAGGGTACTGATGACCGAACCGGACGAGGCCCGCGAAGACGAGCGGACCGAGGCGATCCTGGCGCCACCGACGGCCAACCCCGCCCGGGTGCAGGTGCCGCCGGAGGGGCTGGGCGGGCAGACCGACGAGGGGCACCCGGAGGAGTCCGGGTCGCCGCCGGTAGAGGAGGGCTGATGGTACGCGAACAGCGACTCGACCCAGAGGTGGAAGTGCTCTGGGAGGACTTCCACGCCGAGGTCAACGTGCCGTCCGAGCAACTTCGACAGTGGCTGCTGACCCGCGGCTCCGGCGAGAGCGCGTTCGGCCCCGACCCGGACCTGAACCTGCCGGAGCCGGGCCGGCAGATCCTCGCCGTGCTGCGGAAACGCAAGGTCGACCTGACGCCGGAGGACATCGACGTGATGCGTGACGCCGTCGAGCGGATCCGATCGTTGACCGCGGCCAAGCCCGGCCGGGGCAACTCCGACGACGAATGGCGGCACAGCCTGCTCGACCTGGGCCACGACGTGCTCGTCGAACGCTGACCCGCCACGGTCGTCCCCGGCGCCGCCGCATCGCGCCGGGGACGACCGTACGTCCGCGCGGGCTACTCGGCTTCGAGGCTGGCGATGGCCAGCCCGGCGGCGTCGGCGGCGGCCTGCCGCTCGGCGCGGGTCTGTTCCTCGCGGGTGAGCAGGTTCGCGTACTCGGCCAGGTCGGCCGGGTCGGGCACCTCCGGCAACCGGCGCAGGAACGCTTCGCACTCGCGGACGGCGGCGGTGTGCGCGGCGGCAGCCCGACGAAGCAGTTCGCGGTCGTCGGCGGCGGGATAGAGGTCGGTCATACCCGCCCCTTACCCGCGCTCAGCCGGTTCGCACCCGATGCGCTGACACCACCGGTGCCGGTCGCCGAACTCCGAATGCCGGGTTCCGCAGCAGCCAGGCCAGGTACGCCGGATGCGGCGCGAGGGCATCGGTGTACGCGACCAGAGCGGTCTCCAGCACCAGATCGGCGGTGCGGGCGGCGGCGGACTCCGGGTGCCAGCCCAGCATCAACCGCCAGCGCAGCGGCGCCTCGACCAGCCGGCGGGTCACCAGACCGGCGACCGGCCGGAACGTGGCCTGACACAGGGCCACTGCCTCGCCGGCGTCGACCAGATCGATGCAGCTGCGCACGTCGGCCTCGTACACCTTGCGGGGGGTGAACCCGGCCCGGGCGCAGGCGGCGGCGAAGCAGTCACCGAAGCAACCGTCCCCCGGGGCCGCCACCCACTGTTCGTGCCGCAGGTCGGCCAGGTCCACCTCGTCGCGCCCGGCCAGCGGGTGGGTCTCCGGCAGCAGCACCATGACCGGGTCGACCGCGACCTCCCGCCAGCTCAGCCCGTAGTCCGCCGACGGTGTCGAGTCACCGCAGACCCCGGTCAGCGCGTAGTCCAGCCGTCCGCCAGCGACCAGCTGGGCCAGCTCGTCGACCGACCAGGAGGCATGCGTGCTGATCTGCGCCTGCGGTTGCTCGGCCGCCAGCCGGTGCACCAGCCGACCCAGGATCGGGCTGTTCACTCCGCCGAACCGGTACCGGCGGGGGGCGTCGCCCGCGCCGGCCAATCGGGCCGCCTCGTCCTGCAGGCCCTTCATCGCCGGCAGCAGCACCCGGGCCCGGGCGAGCACCAGCTCGCCGAGGGCGGTGGGCCGCGCGCCGCGCCGGTCCCGTTCGAACAGCGGCCCACCGAGGGTGCGTTCGATCCGCTGGAGCTGGGCGGTCAACGCCGGCTGGGCCAGGCCGAGCGTCGAGGCCGCCTTGGTCACGCTCCCTGTCTCCGCGATGGCGCAGACCACCCGCAGGTGGCGCAACTCCAGGTTCATAGCGTGACGGTAGGGCCACGGCGCAGCCGGCGGTAGTGCCTGGACGGATCAACGACCATGAACGTGGCGTGGGTCTCTCACCGAGGTGGCGGCTCGGTCAGCTCACCCAACTGGGTGTGCCGACCGGCGAGGACGTCCCGAACCTTGTCGACCACCCCGACCGCCGGCTCGACGATCCGGTTCCACGGCGGGTTGTGCGGCACCGCCGGATGCGGTCGGGTCGGTGCCGCCTCCTCGGCGATCTCCAACCGGTTGCCGAGCCGGATCAGCTCCTCCTCGGTGGCGGAGGCACACAGCCGCTGCATCAGCGGATCGACCGCACGGGCGTGCGCCTCGACCCGGGCGGCGATGTCGGGCAGGTTCTCGTCGGTCAGCTCCCGCAGGGCGCGCAGCAGCTCGACGTCGCCGGTCAACACCTCGTCGACAAGCGGGTTCGCGCCCTCGACGGCGTGCCGGACGGCGGGCAGCAGGTACTGCTCCTCGCCGGAGAGGTGCCGCGACAGGGCGGCGACCAGGACGTCGCGGCCGTGCTCCGGGTCCGGCCCGGGCTCGATCAGGCGCCGGGTCAACTGCAGCAACTGCCGGTGCTCCTCGGCGACCAGGTCGGCGATGCTGCGCCCGGTGGGCTGGTAGGCGTCCCCGGGGGTGGGTGGCAGCGGCGGCAGATGGACGGACATGGTCGCCTCCTGGGCGGGCGGGCGGAGCGACGAGAGGGCTTCGACGGGCATCGGGCAGGCGCGGCAGTACCCGCGGCCGCCCGAACCGAAACTCTAGGCTGATATGAAGGCACGATGACGAGCGACGCCCACGCCGCCCTTCCCGCGCCGACCGACGAGGTCGTCGAGCTGTGCCGGGATCTGCTGCGCATCGACACCACGAACACCGGCGACAACGCCACCAGCGTCGGCGAACGCGGCGCGGCCGAGTACGTCGCGGAAAAGCTTGCCGATGTCGGCATCACCCCGGTCGTCCACGAGTCCGCGCCCGGTCGGGCCAACGTGGTCGCCCGGATACCCGGTGTCGACCCCAGCCGTGGCGCGCTGCTCGTGCACGGGCACCTGGACGTCGTACCGGCCGATGCCGACGAGTGGTCGGTGCACCCGTTCTCGGGTGAGCTGCGCGACGGCTACCTGTGGGGTCGCGGTGCCATCGACATGAAGGACTTCGACGCGATGGTCCTGGCGGTGGTACGCCACTGGCAGCGTACGGGGGTGCGCCCACCACGGGACATCGTGCTCGCGTTCACCGCCGACGAGGAGGCGGGCAGCGAGTACGGTGCGCACTTCCTGACCACCCGGCACCGTGAGCTCTTCGACGGCTGCACCGAGGGCATCGGTGAGGTCGGCGGATTCTCGTACACGGTGGACCCGGCGCGGCGGCTCTACCTCATCGAGACCGCTCAGAAGGGCATCGACTGGCTGCGGCTGTACGCCAAGGGCCGGCCCGGGCACGGCTCGATGTTGCACGACGACAACGCGGTCACCGCGCTGGCCGAGGCCGTGGCCCGGATCGGCCGGCACCGCTTCCCGGTGGTGGTCACCGACACCGTGCGGGCCTTCCTCGAGGAGGTCTCCGAGGTGCTCGGGATCGACCTGGACCCGGACGACCCGGAGGCCGCCATCGCCAAGCTCGGCCCGATCGCCAACATCGTCGGCGCCACCATCCGCAACACCGCGAATCCGACCCGGCTCGCCGCCGGTTACAAGGACAACGTGATCCCCGGCCGGGCCAGCGCCACCATCGACTGCCGCAGCCTGCCCGGACAGTCGGAGCTGCTGGAGCGGCAGCTGCGGGAGCTGATCGGCCCGGACATCGCCATCGAGTACGTCCAACGGCAGCCGGCGCTGGAGACCACCTTCGACGGCGAGCTGGTCGCGGCCATGGGCGCCGCGCTGCGGGCCGAGGACCCGGGTGCCCGACCCGTGCCGTACATGCTCTCCGGCGGCACCGACGCCAAGGCCTTCTCGCAGCTGGGCATCCGCTGCTTCGGGTTCGCACCACTGCGCCTGCCGGCCGACCTGAACTTCTCGGCGCTGTTCCACGGCATCGACGAGCGGGTCCCGGTGGACGGACTACAGTTCGGCGTGCGGGTTCTCGACCGGTTCCTGCGTACCTGCTAGACATCCTGGATTCTTCGTGAAGGGGACGCCTCACATGACCGACCAGCACGGTGAGCTGGACGTCGCTCTCGAGCGCGTGATCGAAGCGGCCCGCCACCACCTGGCCGCCGTCCGGGCCGCGCAGGGCCGGATCGACGACGACGACGTCTGGCAGGCGTACGTCGCGCTGAACAATGCGTCGTTCGCCTACGACGAGCAACTCATGGACGCCTTCGGCGAGGTCACCCCGTGGGACGTCGAGTCCATCGACCCCGACGAGGCCGATCAGCGTTTCGCCGGCGGCGAGGGCGTCGAGTCGACCGACCCGCACCCGCAGGTGATCTCCGTACGCCAGCGGCGTGACTACCGGGTGCCGAGCGTCTCCGCGCTGATCCGCATCGCCGAGGCCGCCCGCCGCGAGGGCGTGCCCGGCGACGAGGAGGTGCCGCCGGTGGAGGGCGTCGGCGAGGCCGTGCTGGAGCTGCTACAGAGCGGCGACGGCTCGCTCGGCGCGCTCGACGTGCCGGAGCTGGAACCGCTCGACGGTGTGGTGATGGTCAGTGAGGTCGGTACCCCGGTCGACCTGGAGTCGTTCGCCGACGACGACCCGGCCGGTCCGTTCCAGCCCGGCGCCGACGACCGCCTGGTCGGCCGCCTCGACGAGCACCCGTTCCTGGAACTCGACGACGAGCACGACCACGTGCACTGACAGCACAGGCTGTCCCATCGGTCACCGGGCCGGCCGGTACGGTCGGCCCGGTGATTGCCGCACCGCCGACGGTCAGTACGACAGGCCCGGCTGCGGCTGGTTGACCCGTCGGCGGCGCAGCATCACCTGCCGCGTACCGTCGCGGAACAGCCGCACCCGGGCCAGCTCCCAGCCGGAGTATTCCGCTTGGATCGCCAGCTGCGCCGCGGCGGTCAACCGATCGACGTTCGGCGGTAACCGCAGCGGCGCGTATTCGTAGTCCATGGGGCCTATGCTGCCCAGTTGGACCCCGGAAGCGCCACCCTTCACCGGGTGATGCTCAACCATCGCGCTCCGGATAGCCGACCTCCAGCGCCGAAACGTCGTCCAGCGCCGTGGTGATCTCGTCGGGCAGGGTCATCCGTTCCACCTGAAGCGCCCCGAGCAGCTGTCCGGAGGTGCGCGCACCGAGGATCGGGGCGGTCACTCCCGGCCGATCCCGGATCCAGGCCAACGCGACCTCCAGCGGGGAGACGCCGAGGCCACCCGCGGCCGTGGCCACCGCCTCTACGATGCTGGAGCAGCGCGGCTCCAGGTAGGTGGCGACAAAACGCTCGAAATGGGGCGAAACCGCTCGGGAGTCCGCCGGGCGACCGTGCCGGTACTTGCCAGTCAGCACGCCGCGACCGAGCGGGGACCAGGGCAGCACACCCAACCCGAGCGCCTCGCAGGCGGGCAGTACCTCCCGCTCCACCCCCCGCTCCAGGAGCGAGTACTCCACCTGGGCGGCCACCACCGGGGCCCGCCCCGGCCAGGCCGCCTGCCAGGCCGCCGCCCGGGCGGTCTGCCAGCCGGAGAAGTTCGACACGCCGACGTAGCGGACCCGGCCACTGGCCACCGCATGATCAAGTGCCGCGAGGGTCTCCTCCAGCGGAGTCTGTGGATCGTAGCCGTGCACCTGGAACAGGTCGACGTGGTCGGTGCCGAGCCGTCGCAGCGAGGCGTCCAGCGTGCGTAGCAGGTGCCCTCGGGAGCCGTCCCGGCGTCGGCTGCCGCCCGGTCGAAGCCCCGCCTTCGTCGCGATCAACAATTCATCGCGGGGCACCAGGCTGCCCAGTAGCGAGCCGATCACCGACTCGGCGTCGCCGTCGCCGTACACGTCGGCGGTGTCGATCAGGTTGCCACCGGCGTCGAGGTAACTCTTCAACTGCGCGGCCGCGTCGTCGGCGTCGGTGTCCCGGCCCCAGGTCATGGTGCCGAGCGCGAGCCGGGAAACCGCCAGCCCGCTGCGGCCGAGCGGTCGCTGCTGCATGGGTGAACCTTATTTCGAACCAGGGCCGGACGGATATCCTCGCTCCCGTCGAGTCTGCCCGCGAATCGGGGTGAGCCGGTGATCGTCCCGGCCACCCACACCGCGTAACCTGATGCGACTGCGGATGGGGGAGGACTCTGTGCGACTCGGGCTAAGCCTCGGATACCAGACAGCGTGGAGCACGCCGGCCGATCACCTGGCCCTGGCTCAGGAGGCGGACCGGCTCGGCTACTCGGTGGTGTGGGCCGCCGAGGCCTATGGTTCCGATTCGCCGAGCATGCTGGCCTGGATGGCCGGGCAGACCGAGCGGATCGACATCGGCAGCGCGGTGATGCAGATCCCCGCCCGGACGCCCGCGATGACCGCGATGACCGCGGCCACGATCGACTCGCTGTCCGGGGGGCGGTTCCGGCTCGGTCTGGGTGTGTCCGGCCCGCAGGTCTCCGAGGGCTGGCACGGCGTACGGTTCGGCAAGCCGCTGGCCCGCACCCGCGAGTACGTGGACATCGTCAAGCTGGCGGTGGGCCGCAAGGAGGTCGCCTACGACGGCGAGTTCTACACGCTGCCGCTGCCCGACGGCCCCGGCAAGGCGCTGCGGCTGGGCTTCCACCCGCCGCGCGAACACATCCCGATCTACCTGGCCGCGGTCGGCCCGAAGAACCTCGAACTGGCCGGTGAGATCGCCGACGGCTGGTTGGCCGTCTTCTACGCGCCCGAGTTCGCCGAGGAGCAGCTCGCGGCGGTGCGTGCCGGCCGGGCCAAGGCCGGCAAGGAACTGGCCGGCTTCGACGTGGTGCCGTCCGTGCCGGTCGTGGTCGGTGACGATCTGAACTCCTGCGCCGAGCTGGTCCGCTGGTACGCAGCGCTGTACGTCGGTGGGATGGGCAGCCGCCAGCAGAACTTCTACAACCAACTGGCCACCCGGATGGGCTACGGTGACGCCGCCCGCGAGGTGCAGGAGCTGTACCTGGCCAAGCGGCAGCGCGACGCCGCAGCCGCCGTGCCGATGGAGTTCATCGACCGGACCTCGCTGCTCGGTCCGAAGGAGCGCATCGCCGAGCGGATGCGCGAGTACGCCGAGGCCGGGGTCACCACCCTGTCGGTGACCCTCTTCGCCGCCGACCGCGACACCGGTGTGCAGACCCTGCGGACCGTCGCCGAGGCGCTGGACCTCTCGGGAGTCGGGGAGTGACCTGGATCGAAGCCATCGTCCTGGGCATCGTCCAGGGCCTGACCGAGTTCCTTCCGGTCAGCTCGTCGGGTCACCTGCGGATCACCTCGGCGATCTTCTTCGAACAGGACGCCGGAGCATCGTTCACCGCGGTCACCCAGCTGGGCACCGAGGCGGCGGTGCTGCTGTACTTCGCCAAGGACATCTGGCGTATCGGCCGAACCTGGGTCGTCGGCATCTGGGACAAATCCGTCCGTTCCAGCCTTGACTACCGCATGGGCTGGTACGTGATCATCGGTTCGATCCCGATCGGTCTCTTCGGCTTCCTGTTCAAGGACCAGATCCGGGAAACCGCCCGCAACCTGTGGGTGGTGGCCACCACCCTGATCGTGTTCGCCTTCGTGCTCGCCTTCGCCGAGTACTGGGGCCGGCAGACCCGTACGCTGCGGGACTTCCGGATGCGGGACGGCGTGGTGATGGGTTTCGCCCAGGCGCTGGCGCTCATCCCCGGCGTGTCACGCTCGGGAGCGACGCTCACCTTCGGTCTCTTCCTGAGCCTGACCCGGGAGACGGCGGCCCGCTACTCGTTCCTGCTGGCCATCCCGGCGGTGGTGATGTCCGGGGTGTTCAGCCTGGGTGACGTCTTCGAACCGGCGGCACCCGGCACCTCGGTACCCAGCGTCGCGCAGATGGTCGTCGCCACGCTCATCGCGTTCGGTGTCGGCTACGCGGCCATCGCCTGGCTGCTGCGCTACGTCGCGCATCACACCCTCTACATCTTCGTGCTCTACCGGGTCGCGATCGGCACGCTCGTCCTGGCCCTGCTGCTCACCGGCACCATCAGCGCCACCTGAGCCTGAGTTCTGGGGTGTGCGGCTCCGGCGCGGTTGCGGTTTAAGGGTGGTTGCGGTTTGGGCGGGGGCGACCGTGCCCGGCTTCGGGCGGTCAGGCTTGATCCCTGCGCCGGGCACGGTCGCCCCCAGCCTGACCTGGTCCGCCTCCGCGCGAAGGTAGGCCAGCCGGCCCAGGATCCTGCTGTCTGCTGTCTGCTGTCTGGTGTTGTTGGGTATGCCGCTGGCCGGCACCCGGGTTTCGGGTGCCGGCCAGCGGTTCTTGCTCCCCCTGTGGAGGAATGTCTTCGGTTGTTGTCTGACCGTGGTGGGGGTCAGCTGGTCCAGTGTTCGGCGACGAGGTCGGCGGCCTGCTGTTCCCACTGGGCGTAGTGGTCGGGGTAGGCCGACACCTGCACCGTCTGCGCTGCTTCGGTGAGGGGCATGTCCTGCCAGCCGTCGACCTGCTTCAACCCTTTCAGGAACGCCAGGGTCGAGTACTCGGGGTCGGTGATCTGCTCGATCGTGCCCCAGCCGGAGGACGGGCGCTGCTGGAACAGGCCCTGCGAGTCGTGGTCGTTGCGGTCACCCAGGTGACCCAGGTTCTCCAACTTCGACTCCTGCAGCGCGGTGGCGATCGACACGACCGCGGCCCGCTCGTCCATGCCGGCCTTCTTCGTCGCCGCGATGATCGCCTTCACGTTCGCGATTTGCTCATCGTTCAACTCAACATGCGACTGGTTGCTGGGGGTGCCGTGCGGCAGCAGCTTGCCCATGTCCGGCTTGTCGGCCTGGACCGCGGCGATCGGGGTGATCGGGGTGGGCTCGTTACTGGTGGCGTGGTTCAGGGGGCCGGCGGCGAGTCCGGCGGCGGCGGTGAGGCCGGCGATGCCCAGGATGCTCTTGCGCAGCGTGGTGTTCATGGGGGGCTCCTTCGCGTTCGGGGGTGAGGTCCGGCCCGCCTGCACAGGGGGTGGCGGTGGGACCGTGCACGTGGGGTGCCAGAAGGACTGGTGGGACCGTCGGCCTCTGGGGTGGGCCGTTTCGGTTCCGAGGGTCTGGGCCGAACTGTCGGCCCGAAGGGGGTGACGCGTGGGGCGGTGCCACTTCACGCGCCGGGACCATGTCCAACGACTGACCGGGGCGGGTCATTCCCGTGTCCCGCCGGGCCCACCAAGGGGGTAGGTGGGTAGGTGGGTAAGTGCTGCGTGGTCAGTCACTGGTTACAACGCCGACCGACCGCCGATCATTCCGTCCGGCCACCCGCCACCGCCCGCGAAAACCGGACACCACACCACACCACCGCACCCGCCGCGAATCCCGGACACCACACCACGCCACACCGCCACCCGCGCTCCACCCCACCGAGCCAAATGGCTCGCCGATTCACGACATGCGGCAAGTCGCGGTCTCCGGCGCCCGGGAAGGCCCGACTTGCCGCATCCGGCGCCCGCCAACGCGCAGCAGGCCCGAGCCAAGTCGCCCGCCACCCGAAACGCCGGGCTGCCGAACCACCACAGCCCCGGATCTTGGTCCGAAACCGCCCACCAGAGGGCCGAATCGCACCAAGATCTCCCCGCCACCCGCCACCCGCCACCCGCCACCGCGCAGCTGCTGCGTGGTGGCGAGTGGCAGGTGGCCGGGGTTGCCGTCGGGGGGAGTTGGGCACTGCCCTGAGGGGTGTGGGGCGAGGGCCTAGGGTTGTGCGGGTGGCGACACTTCTGCTCCTGCGGCACGGACGCACCACCGCAAACGCCGACGGTGGGCTCGCCGGTCGGCAGCCCGTCGAACTGGACGAGACCGGCCGAGCCCAGGCCACCGCAGTTGGTGAACGCCTACGGTTGGTGCCGTTGACGGCCGTGGTTACCAGCCCGTTGATCCGGTGCCGGCAGACCCTGGACCTGGCGTTGCCCGAGGCGTCGCCGGTGGTGGACGACGGTCTGATCGAGTGCGGGTACGGCAGTTGGGAGGGTCAGCCACTGAAGAAGCTGGCCAAGGAACCGCTCTGGCCGGTGGTGCAGCAGCACCCCAGCGCGGCCGTCTTCCCCGGTGGCGAGGCGATGGCGCAGATGGCGACCCGAGCGGTCGCGGCGGTACGCGCCTGGGACGCCCGACTGAGTGCCGAACACGGTCCCGAGGCGGTCTGGCTGGCCTGTAGCCACGGCGATGTGATCAAGGCCATCGTCGCCGACGCGCTCGGCGTACATCTGGATCTTTTTCAGCGGATCGTGGTGGACCCGGCGTCGGTGACCGCGATCCGCTACACCCCTCTGCGGCCCTTCCTGGTACGCCTCAACGACGTCGGCGGTGACCTGGCCGGCCTGGTGCCACCGCCGGGTAAACGGCGTCGGCGGGCCCGCCGGCCGGCGGACTCGGACGCCGCGGTCGGCGGTGGGGCGGGGGCGTCCCGGTGAGCCGCCCGGCTCCGTGTTCCGCGGCGCGCACCGCGAGCGGGACACGCGGTGTCGGCGGCGTCGCTATTCGGGTCGGTGGGGTGCGCGCTGTGCGGGGCCGCCGGATAGGGTCGTGGGTATGACCCACCAGGTGCACGCCTTCGAGCCGCCGGAGCGGTTCGTCGCCGGGACCGTCGGGCCGCCGGGGGAGCGCACGTTCTTCCTTCAGGCGCGCGGCGGTGGCCGGCTGGTCAGCGTCGCGCTGGAGAAGGTCCAGGTCTCCCTGCTCGCCGAGAAGCTGGAGGAACTGCTCACCGAGGCCCAGCGTCGGTTCGGTGTGGAACTGCCTGAGGCTGCTGCCGTCCCGGTCGGTGACAACGACCCGCTGGAGACACCTGTGGACGAGGAGTTCCGGGTCGGCACGCTGGGCCTGGCCTTCGACGCGGACACCGCGACCGTGGTGATCGAGGCGATCGCGGTCGGCGAGGCGGAGACCGAGATCGAGCTTGGCGAGTCGGAGGAGGAGGACGACCCCGACGATGTCGAGCCCGACGAGGACCTCGACCGGCTCCGGGTCCGGCTGACCCCTGAAGCGACCCGCGCGTTCATCGAGCGGGCCCGGCGCGTGGTCAACGCCGGCCGGCCGCCGTGCCCGCTCTGCGGTCAGCCCCTCGACCCGGCTGGCCACCTCTGCCCCCGGAACAACGGCTACCACCGGTGACCTCGTCCGGCGTGGCTCCCCGACAGGACGGGGGTGCCGCGCTGCGCCTGTTGCGTGACGGTGAGCTGACCGTCGAAGGGCGGCTCGTCGATGCCTCGAACACCACCCTGCGTGGCGTGCTGACCCTGGACGGAGCGTCGGCGCGGTGCGTGTACAAGCCGGTGCGCGGCGAGCGACCGCTGTGGGATTTTCCGGACGGCACCCTCGCGGGCCGCGAGGTGGCCGCCTACCTGGTCTCCGCCGCCACCGGTTGGGATCTGGTGCCGCCGACGGTGCTGCGGGACGGGCCGTTCGGGCCCGGTTCCTGCCAACTGTGGATCGACGAGCCGCCCGACGCCGAGCCACTCGTGGGTTTCGTGCCGGCCGACTCGGTGCCACCCCGCTGGTTCCCGATCGCGGCCGCCCGCGACGACGACGGCACCCCGTACGCGCTGGCTCACGCCGACGATCCGCGGCTGGCCCGCCTCGCGGTGCTCGACGCGGTGATCAACAATGCCGACCGTAAGGGTGGCCACGTCCTGGTCGGTCCGGACGACCGGATTCACGGGGTCGACCACGGGGTGAGCTTCCACGTGGAGGAGAAGCTGCGTACGGTGCTCTGGGGCTGGGCCGGCCGGTCGTTGCCGGCCGACGCCGTCGACATGCTCGGCCGCCTGTCCCGTCAGCTCGCCGGCCCGCTCGGCGAGGAACTGGCCGAGCACCTCACCCTCGGTGAGATCGCCGAGCTGACCGCCCGGGTCGACCGGCTGTGCGAGAGCGGTCGCTATCCGCAGCCGTCCCAGGACTGGCCGGCGGTGCCCTGGCCGCCGATCTGAGCCTGTCGCGTTGATCACTCTCGGGCCGGCGTGACGTCGCCCAACGGCTGGCTAGGCTGACGGTCATGGAGTCTTGGGTGGGGCACGAGGTGCCGCGGCTGCCGGGCCGGAGCGAGACGTTGCGGTTGTTCGACTCGGCGCGGGAAAGTGTGCAGCCGAGCGATCCGGACGGCACCGCCACCATGTACGTCTGCGGCATCACCCCGTACGACGCCACCCACCTCGGTCACGCCGCCACCATGATCACCTTCGACCTGGTGCAACGGATGTGGCGCGACGCCGGTCACGAGGTCCGGTACGTACAGAACGTCACCGACATCGACGACCCGTTGCTGGAACGGGCCGAACGCGACCGCGAGGACTGGAAGGTCCTGGCGATGCGGGAGACGGCGCTGTTCCGGGAGGACATGGAGGCCTTGCGGATCATCCCGCCGGCCCACTACGTCGGCGCTGTGGAGTCGATCCCGGACATCGCCGAGAAGGTGTTGGTGCTGCTCAAGGACGGTGCCGCGTACCGCCTCGACGACGGCACCGGTGACGTCTACTTCGACATCTCGGCCGCACCGAGCTTCGGCTACGAGTCCAACCTGTCCCGCGCGGAGATGCTGGAGATCTTCCCCGAGCGCGGCGGCGACCCGGACCGCGCCGGCAAGCGTGACCCGCTGGATCCGCTGCTCTGGCGCGGTGCCCGCGACGGCGAGCCGTCCTGGCCGGGCGGAGACCTCGGTCCGGGCCGGCCGGGCTGGCACATCGAGTGCGCGGTGATCGCCCTCGGCCTGCTCGGCTCCACCATCGACGTGCAGGGCGGCGGCAACGACCTGCTCTTTCCGCACCACGAGTGCTCCGCCGCGCACGCCGAGCGGTTGACCGGGGCAGCACCGTTCGCCAACCACTACGTGCACGCCGGCATGATCGGGCTGGACGGCGAGAAGATGTCCAAGTCCCGGGGCAACCTGGTCTTCGTCTCCCGGCTGCGCGCCGACCGGGTGGATCCGATGGCGGTCCGGCTGGCCCTGCTCTCCGGTCACTACCGCGCCGACCGGTCCTGGACCGACGACCTGCTCACCGCCGCCGAGGAACGGCTGGGTCGTTGGCGGCGGGCCGCCGCCGCGACCGCCGGACCGTCCGGGGCGGCGTTCCTGGCCGGCGTACGCGAACGACTCGCCGACGATCTCGACACCCCTGGTGCCCTGCGGCTGGCCGACGAGTGGGCCGAGCGGACCCTGGCCGGCGCCGACGACGACCCGGCCGCGCCGCGCCTCTTCGCCGAGACCGTCGACGCCCTGCTCGGCATCCGTCTCTGACAGCCCGAGCCGGCAAAGTCCCCGACGTCCCCGCCTCCCACGGTGCCCTCCGCGCGGTGCCCTCCCGCGCGGTGCCCCTCCGCGCCGGGACCCCCTCCCGCCCCGGTGGACAACATCCCCGATGTTGCTGCCTGGCGTGCCCGGGAGGGGACAACATCGCCGATGTTGCTGCCTCGGACGCCGTAGGGCAACGTCCCCGATCCTGTTGTCGTGCGCGCCCCTCCCGGACGCCTTGAGACAGCAACTTTCCCGATGTTGCTGTCTCGGGCGCTCGGGAGGGGACAACATCGCCGATGTTGCTGCTACCTGTTCCCCGTCGGGTCGAGGTCCCCAGGGGTGGCGGACGTGAGGTGGTGGGGGTCAGCCGAGGACGAGGCCGGGGTCGGGGTCCGGCTCGGCGGTGGGGGCGGGAATCTGGTACTCCTCGGTCAGCGTGGTGACCGGGCCCGGCCAGGTGGCCTGGGCGACCTCGATCGGTTTGCGCTGCGGGTCGTACGCCACGTGCAGCAGGTGCAGCACCGGGGTGTCCGGTCGGATCTGGAGGGTCTCCGACTCCTCGCGACTGGGTTGGCGGGCGGTGATGGTGTCGGTGGCGGTCGCGTACCGGCGGCCGGTGGCCTCCTCGGCCTCCTGGTAGAGCGGGCGGCCGAACGCTTCGGCCCGCTCCAGTGTGGTGCCGGCGGTGTCGGTGGGCAGGAACCAGGAGGCGCCCACCTCGACCGGTGCGTCCTCGGTGCGGACGAGGTGGCGGCGGCAGAGCAGCTCGGTGCCGTCGGGTACGCCGAACGCATCGGCCACCTCGGGCGGCGCGGGGGAGCGGCCAACGGAGACGAGCTGCTGGCGATATCGGGCCGCCAGGTCGGTGTGGTAGCCGCGGAAGCCGCCATAGCGGCCCCGGGATAGCCGGTTGAGTCGCCGCCGAGTGCCCCGCACGTACGTACCGGAACCGGGTTTGGTGATCAGGATGCCCTCGACCCGCAGCTGGTCGACGGCGCGTTGCACGGTCTGCTTGGCCACCCCGAACATCTCGGCGATGGCCGGGATGGACGGCAGCCGTTCGCCGGGCGCCCAGTCGCCGCGGCGGATCTGGGTCTTGAGCTGCGCGGCGATCTGCCGGTGCGGGAACTCGGCCGCCCCCGGGTTGATCTGCATCCCGCCTCCTCATTTCAGCTAGGTTCCTAGGATGCCGTACGGGTGGTGAGCGCCGCCACCCCGACACATACGTCGAGACCCCGGGCCGACGAACGACCCGGGGTCTCGAAAGCGGAACGGGGTAGCGGGTTACCAGGAACCGGCGGTGGGGCCGGCAGATCCGCCCCTGCGGCGCAGGTACTTCTCGAACTCCTGGGCGATCTCGTCCCCGGTCAACGGGGTGATGCCCGCGTCACCGACGCGTTCCTCCAGCTCGCGGACGTACTCGCCCAGCTCGGCGTCCTGCTCGGCGGCGCTGCGTACCCGCTGCTCCCACTCGGCGGCCTCCTCGGCCAGGTCGGCCATGGGCACCGGCAGATCCAGCACCTCCTCGACCCGGTGCAGCAGGGCGAGGGTGGCCTTCGGGCAGGGCGGGTTGTTGGCGTAGTGCGGCACGTGGACCCAGAACGAGACGGCGTCGACCTCGGCCCGGGTGCAGGCGTCGTGCAGCACGCCCACGATGCCGGTCGGCCCGTCGTATCGGGTCGGGGTGAGCTGGTAGCGGCGCGCGGCGTCGGCGTCGGAGGCGCTGCCGCTGATCGGCAGCGGCCGGGTGTACGGCACGTCGGCCAGCAGAGCACCGAGCAGCACCACCCGCTCGACCTCCAGGCTGTGGCAGATTTCCAGCACCTGCTCGCAGAAGGTCCGCCACCGCATGCTCGGCTCGATGCCGCGGATCAGCACCACGTCCCGCTCGGTGCCGGCGGGGCTGGCGACCGTGAACCGGGTGGTCGGCCACTCCACCCGGCGGGTGGCGCCGTCGGACATGGCAATGGTGGGCCGGCTGACCTGGAAGTCGTAGAAGTCCTCCGGGTCCAGCTCGGTGACGGGCCGGGCCTCCCACACCTGCTCCAGGTGCTCGACCGCCGCGGTGGATGCGTCCGCCGCGTCGTTCCACCCCTCGAAGGCGCAGATGGCGACCGGGGACCGCAGCACCGGCAGCCCGTCGAACTCGGTCACGCCGTCACCTCCTGCTCGTCACCGGCGGTCCGGGAGATGGTCCCGGTCGTCCGCCCACGGTGCGTGGCGGTGTCGCTGTAGTCCTTCACGTCAGTCAGCCTACGTGCCAGGCCCGGACCCGGCCCGTCGGCCGCGCCGGATGGGGAGGGCGTCGACACCGGCGTGGGACCGTGCGGGCACCGGGCCGGCAGGGCACGTCTCGGGCAATGCGCACCAAAGCGGGCAGCGTGATCCCGATGACACAATGTGGGATCGGACGGTACGCAGGGGTGCGGGCCTGGCCCGCCGCACTAACCTGAGGTCGTGCGGACTTCGTTGCTCGATGCGCTGGCAGACCGGATCCTCGTCACCGATGGGGCGATGGGCACGATGCTGCAGGCTGCGGACCTGACCCTGGACGACTTCGACGGTCTGGAGGGGTGCAACGAGATTCTCAACGTCACCCGCCCGGACGTCGTACGTGGGGTGCACGAGGCGTACCTGGCGGCGGGCGCGGACTGTGTGGAGACGAACACCTTCGGCGCGAACCTGCCCAACCTCGCCGAGTACGACATCGCCGACCGGATCTGGGAGCTGTCCGAGGTAGGGGCGCGGCTGGCCCGGGAGGCCGCCGACGCGTACTCGACCCCGGAGCGGCCCCGCTGGGTGCTCGGTTCGATCGGTCCGGGTACGAAGCTGCCGACCCTCGGTCACGCCTCGTACGCCAGCCTCCGTGACGCGTACCAGCAGAACGCCGGCGGCCTGATCGCTGGCGGCGCGGACGCGTTGATCGTCGAGACCTGCCAGGACCTGCTCCAGGTCAAGGCGGCGGTGGTCGGGTCCAAGCGGGCGATGGCCGAGGCGGGCCGTACGGTGCCGATCATCTGTCACGTGGCGGTCGAGACCACCGGCACCATGCTGCTGGGCAGCGAGATCGGCGCGGCGCTGACCGCCATCGAGCCGCTCGGCGTGGACCTGATCGGGTTGAACTGCTCGACCGGGCCGGCAGAGATGGGCGAACATCTGCGCTACCTGGCGCAGCATTCCCGCATCCCCGTGTCGGTGATGCCCAACGCGGGTCTGCCGGTGCTCACCCCGGACGGGGCGTACTTCCCGTTGGGCCCGGACGACATGGCCGATGCGCTGGAACGGTTCGTCGCCGACTATGGCGTCGCGCTGGTGGGTGGCTGCTGCGGCACGACTCCCGAGCACATCCGGGTGCTCGCCGAGCGGCTGCGCGACGTGCGGCCAGTGGCCCGCGAGCCGCGTACCGATGCGGGGGTCTCCTCGATCTACCACCACGTGCCGTTCGCGCAGGACGCCAGCGTGCTGATGGTGGGGGAGCGGACCAACGCCAACGGCTCCAAGGCGTTCCGGGAGGCGATGCTCGCCGCCGACTGGCAGTCCTGCGTGGAGATTGCCCGGAGCCAGGCCCGTGACGGCTCGCACCTGCTGGACCTCTGCGTCGACTACGTCGGCCGGGACGGCACCACCGACATGCGTGAGCTGGCTGGCCGGTTCGCCACCGCCTCCACGTTGCCCATCATGCTGGACTCGACCGAGCCGGCGGTGATCGAGGCCGGCCTGGAGATGCTCGGCGGCCGGTGCGTGGTCAACTCGGTCAACTTCGAGGACGGCGACGGCCCGGAGTCCCGGTACGCGCGGGTGATGCCGGTGGTCGCCGAGCACGGCGCCGCCGTGGTCGCGCTGCTCATCGACGAGGAGGGTCAGGCCCGTACGGCGGAGTGGAAGGTACGGGTTGCCGGGCGGCTGATCGAGGACCTCACCGGTCGGTGGGGCATGCACCGCTCGGACATCCTCATCGACGCGCTGACCTTCCCGATCGCCACCGGTCAGGAAGAGACCCGCCGCGACGGCATCGAGACCATCGAGGCGATCCGGGAGATCGCCCGGCGCTGGCCCGGGGTGAACTTCACGCTGGGCGTCTCGAACGTCTCGTTCGGACTGAACCCGGCGGCCCGGCAGGTGCTCAACTCGGTCTTCCTGCACGAATGCGTGCAGGCCGGGCTCACCTCGGCGATCGTGCACGCGAGCAAGATCCTGCCGATGTCGAAGATCCCCGACGAGCAGCGCGAGATCGCCCTCGACCTGGTCTACGACCGGCGGCGCGAGGGCTACGACCCGGTGCAGCGGTTCATCGAGATCTTCGAGGGTGTGGACGCCGCCTCGGCGCGCGCCACCCGGGCCGAGGAGTTGGCGGCCCTGCCGCTCAACGAGCGGCTCAAGCGACGGATCATCGACGGCGAGCGCAACGGCCTGGAAGCCGACCTCGACGCGGCGATGGCGGCCGGCACCGCCCCGTTGCTCATCATCAACGACATCCTGCTGGACGGCATGAAGGTCGTCGGTGAGCTGTTCGGCTCCGGTCAGATGCAGCTGCCGTTCGTGTTGCAGTCCGCCGAGGTGATGAAGACCGCGGTGGCGTACCTCGAACCGCACATGGAGAAGGCCGACGACGGCGGCAAGGGTCGCATCGTGCTCGCCACCGTCAAGGGCGACGTGCACGACATCGGCAAGAACCTGGTCGACATCATCCTGTCCAACAACGGCTATGAGGTGGTGAACATCGGCATCAAGCAGCCGATCTCCGCCATCCTCGACGCCGCCGAGCAGCACCGCGCCGACGCCATCGGCATGTCGGGCCTGCTGGTCAAGAGCACCGTCATCATGAAGGAGAACCTGGTCGAGATGGCGTCGCGCGGGGTCGCGGAGCGCTGGCCGGTCCTGCTCGGTGGCGCGGCGCTGACCCGGGCGTACGTCGAGGACGACCTGCGGTCGATGTTCCCCGGCCAGGTGCACTACGCCCGCGACGCCTTCGAGGGGCTGTCCCTGATGGACCGGGTGATGGCCGCCAAGCGCGGCGGCGCTCCCGTGGTCGACGCCGAGCGGGAGGCGGCCCTGGCGGCCCGCCGGGCCCGTCGGGAACGGCAGCGCGCGGTTGTCGCCGAGTCGCTGCCGGAGTTGCACGACACCTCGGTACGCTCCGACGTCGCGGTCGACGTGCCGGTGCCGGTCGCACCGTTTCACGGCACCCGGGTGGTCAAGGGGGTGCCGCTGGCCGACTATGCGGCGCTGCTGGACGAGCGGGCCACCTTCATGGGCCAGTGGGGGCTGCGCGGTGCGCGCGGCGGCAAGGGCCCGTCGTACGAGGAGCTGGTGGAGACCGAGGGCCGACCCCGGCTGCGCTACTGGTTGGACCGGCTGATCGCCGACCAGGTGTTGGAGGCGGCCGTGGTGTACGGCTACTTCCCGGCGTACTCGGAGGGCAACGACCTGGTCGTCCTGGACGAGAACGGGCACGCCGAGCGGGCCCGGTTCACCTTCCCCCGGCAGCGGCAGGAGCGGCGGCTCTGCCTGGCCGACTTCTTCCGCCCGCGCGGCGGCGCCCTGGACGTGGTCGCGTTGCAGCTGGTCACCGTCGGTCAGCCGGTGAGCGAGTACGCGGCGAAGCTGTTCGCCCGCAACGAGTACCGCGACTACCTGGAGGTGCACGGGCTGTCGGTGCAGCTCACCGAGGCTCTCGCCGAGTACTGGCACAAGCGGGTCCGGTCCGAGTGGAAGCTGCCCGACGGCCGTACCGTCGCCGACGACGACCCGGCCGACCTCGCCGGCCTGCTGCGCACCGACTACCGGGGCTGCCGGTACGCGTTCGGCTACCCGGCCTGCCCCGACCTGGAGGACCGGGCGAAGATCGTGGAGCTGCTCGGCGCCGAACGGATCGGTGTGCAGCTGTCGGAGGAGTTCCAGCTGATGCCGGAGCAGGCCACCGACGCCATCGTCGTCCACCACCCCGAGGCCAGCTACTTCAACGCCAAGTGACGCCCGCAGGTGCCGTGACCTGCACTTCCGGCACCTGCGGTAGGCGTTGAACCAGAACCCACCCGACGCGTCGGCAACGTCATCGTGTGGTCCACCTTCCGAGGCCGGCACCAAACCAAAGCCAAGATCAGTCACTACACCCGACATGACCCCACCGAGCCCGGAAACGGATCTCCTACTGAAGTACTAGGGCCACTGGATGGCCTCGACGACGAGTTCTGCGGAGCACGAATTATCATCGATTCGCTCGGCTCGGATGGTGAGCGATGACTTGCCCTTAGGTACGCGCAGTTCCTGTTCCTGGCTCCCAGAACCAGCCACGCCATTGCCGAGAGTTTCGCCATCGGCGAGTAGCTCCCACCGAACCTGCGCGCGGTCCGAGCAGCCATCAACGACGATGCTCAGATCTCTCTGGCGTGCCGGACCCGAGAGGGTGGCCTGTGCCTGGATTGCCTGCCCTGGCGAGTCAAGGAACCAGCGATTGGTGCAGGTGGTATGCATTGCGAAGTTCAGACCGCCGGTCGTGCATTCCTGCTGTGCTGCGTCGCCGATGGAGAACCGCATCTCGGTGCGATTAGGAACCTCAGGAAGAAGTAAGGCAGCGGTTACCGAAAATGCCGGGATGCCAAGTACCACTCCTGCCACACCGAGCCTGCGGCGCGTCTTCTTGCGCAGGATCTCCTTGGCGGTCGTACACTCGGATTCGTATGCGGCCAGGATTTCTGGCTTGTCCAGGGAGAGCGCCAACGCGCGGACAAAGGGCCTCGCCATATCCAGCGTCGATTTCATCCTAGAGGAGGTGTTCGACGCTTGTACGGCCACGATGACAGCGACCAGCGTACCTGCTATCGCCGCAAACCAGGACCCCCGTTCCAACAAGTCCAACCAGTCCGACATGGCTCTCCCTCTCCACCGCTCGGCAGTTGCAGGAAATACGAGCGAGCATAGACGAACGTCCGGCGGCACGCCGGTGCTGTTTTCGCGCTGCGCAGGCAACCCATTGCCCCATTTGCGCGTGTGCTGGCGTGCTCCCAGTTCATACACTCGCCGTACCACTTCCGGCGCGCCCACCACGACGCCAGATTGGTCGTCGCCGCACTGAACATGGCTGCGGTCACCTGCGGCGGCTGCCGCAACGTGGTCGTGCACGAGACCGGCGACCCCGACGTGATCGTGGTCGAGTACGAACTGGTCGGCACACACACGGCGACCGGGGTCACCGCCTCGGCGCCGTTCATCGGGGTACTGCGGACCAGCCACGGCAAATTGGCCCAGTGGCGCGAGTATCAGCACACCCTCGCCATCGCTCAGGCCGTCGGCCAGGCGCAAGCCGGCACTCCCGAGGTGCTTCTGTGATCAGGACGCCGGCCGGAAGTCCGGGCCGTCGGATGTCGTCACCAGTTCCCAGCCGAAGGCTTCCAGGGTGATGTCGGTACGGGCACCGAAGGTGTGGACCAGTCTGGCGACCGGCCCGTCCGGCAGGCTGTCGCCGACCGTGGCGAATACCTCGACGGGGGCTTCGCCGAGCTGCTGTGCCACGATCCACGGCACTGCCAGAGCCAGCATGAAGTCCCGGTCGTCATCGGACGCCAGACATCGGGCGAGGCCGGTCGCCAGCACTGAGCGGCGTAGCAGATCGACGGAGTTCTGGCGCAATGCCAGGGTGGCGAGGCGGGCACCGTAGCGGCCGAGGGCGAGCGCGTTGGTGGGGTCGAGGGAGCCTACGAAGCTCTGCTCGATGCGTCGCGGCGCGCGGGCGAGGATCTCCTCCGCGAGTCGGTCCTGCTTCCCCGGGATTCTCTCCAGGTTGGGCTTCACCCGGCCAGGATGGCAGAACCGAGCGAGGTCAGCACTCGGCCCTGCCGAGGCGTGCGAACTCGTCGAGGGAGACGTACTTCGGTACCTCGTCGTTGTTCACGATTGCGGTGATCATGGCTGATCCTGGTTGCAGGCCGGCCAGCTCGGCCAATTCGCGGATGGTTCCGGAGCGCCGGACGGGGTGGGCGAGACCGCGCGTTCGGTGGCAAGGACAATCACGTCCGGCGGCTTGTCCGCGCACCAGGCCAGCGCGGCGAGCGGTCGGCCGTCAGCATCCACGGTGAGGCCGGTGATGCCCTTGATCTCTGGCGTGCAGGCGGTCAGCGCGGTCAGCACGAGCAGTGTGGCGGCCAGGGTGGCGACGATCCGCCGTGTCCTCGCGCGCGTTCGAGCGACCATGCTCTGACGATTACAGCGCGGCGTCGACCTGCCACCTCGGTTGGGTTTCAGGACGGTGACGAAGACGCGTAGCCATCCCGCCTTCGCTGACTGAATTCGACAGGTCCGCGCGATTCGCCATCTCGCCGACACGTGCCCGGCTCGGCCGGCGGATCCGGCCGCTGCGTGTCGGAGCCGGGTACCGTCGATTGTGGCGGCTCGCTGGTGGGAGGCCAGCAGATCGTCGCCCAGTCCTTCACCCGGGAGCTTCGTCATGCCGCCGAGTGCGCGCACCATCGTTGACCCACGGTTTCCCGCTGAGCTTGCCCGACTTCGACGTGTCCGTGGCCTGTCACTGCGTGATCTGGCCCGCCTCGCGTACGTCGGGAAGAGTTACGTGCACGACCTCGAGACGGGCCGGACCCGACCGTCCCGAGAACTCGCCGCGCACCTTGACGACACCCTGCAGGCCGGCGGGACGCTGGCCGCGATGGTCGTCGATGCGCCGACCGTGACCACCCCCGACGACGATGACCGCCTGGCGTACGTGCTCGCCGAACCGACCCGCCTCGACGCCGCTGCGGTGCGGCTGCTCGCCGAGGTGCTGGCCGCGCAACGCCGCCTCGACGACGTCCTGCCGGCTCCGGTGACACTGCCGGCGATGGTGGCGCAGTGGTCCACCATGCAGCAACTCGCCGAGCGGGCTGCCGGGCCGTACGCCGGCCAACTGCACGAGGTGGTGGCGGAGTGGACGCAGTTCGTCGGCTGGTTGCACGCGGAAGCCCGCAACGACGGTGAGGCGATACAGGTGCTGATCGAGGCCGCCAGGCAGGCCGACGCCGTTGACAGTGGCCCGCTCGCGGCGCAGGTGGAGAACTTCCGAGGCTACCTGGAGCGGCAGCGAGGCAACCCGCGCGGCATCGTGCGCCATTTCCTCACCGCGTACCACACACCCGGGGCGACGGCGCTGCAACGCGTCGGCGACGCGGTCCAGGCCGCCCATGGGTTTGCGCTACTCGGCGACCGGAACTCAGCGGTAGGGCTCCTCGGGGAGGCGAGCGACCTCACCGAGGCGGCCGAGCGTGAGCAGGCGCCGGTCCTGGCCTACTGGCTGACGCCCACGTTCAGCAGGATGGGTCTCGGGCTGGCCTATCTGGCGCTCGGCGACACGTCGGCCGGCATCGACAACCTGCGGGCCGGGTTGGCCGGGTTGCCGCCTGACCAGCGGGAAGCCGCATGGACGCAGGAATATCGGCAGGCACTCGCGGTCGCCACCGGCTGAGCTGTCCGTCAACCGTCCCGGACAGGGCGCCGGACGCCTCGCACCTGCCCTGAGCACCCACCGCCATCGCACGATTCTTGTGGGTGGTGGCGGTGCGCCCCCACGTACCGCCGCCCCCGTCCCGAACTTCGGTGGAGGTGATGGCGTGAGCAGGTGGCGCAGGTTCTGGTGGTGGCTGCGGCGGCGGCCGATACCGCTGGCGGACGGCGGGCAGTGGCGGGAGGCTGTCGAGCAGAAGGCCGCCCGGCAACGCCTGCTCGACCAGGCCCGGCGCAACACCCGGTGGCCGGCATGCGACGGCCGCCGAGGCGTACGGCCGGGACCGGGTGGGCCTGTCGATGTACGCGGGTGCCTTGTTGACGGCGGCGTTGGACGACCTGCCGCGTGAGGATCCCGGCGAGCTGACGACCCGGTTCCTCGCGTGGCTGCGGTGCACCTGCGGGACGGGTAGCCACGCCGGGGCGTGACCGACGATCAGCATCCCGTCGCATCCGCCGTCCTTTTCGTACGCTGGCCGGCCTGCGACCGGTCAAGCACGGACCGGCGTAGCAGGATGTGACCCACGTTGCAGGACACGCCGACACACCATCTGGTGTCTTGCGTTCGTGGGCCACCCATATATGGTGTCACTCGTAGCTGGTTCGGCGCCCATCCGGGGCGGCCGAGGCAAGAGGGAACCCGGTGTGAATCCGGGGCTGCCCCGCAGCGGTGAGTGGGAACGACAGCCGTCACGAAGCACTGGGCTCCGGCCTGGGAAGCGACGGCCAGTAGGAGCGCGTAAGCACGCCCACGAGTCCGAAGACCTGCCAGCACGCCGCCCGCACTCGTGGGCGGCGGCCGCAGGCCGCGTGGGACGGCCGACGCCATGAACGGGCCGTGCCGCCTGCGCGGATTCCGTGGCGTCCTCCCGCGTGTCCGAGGCCCTGAGCAGACGGCGCGAGGAGAGAGACGTGACGGTCGTGCGGGAGGCGCCGGCCTCCGACGCAGGTGTGTCGGAGCAGCGCCGGCAGGTGATGCAGGTCCGCAAACGCGACGGCGCCACGGAACCGGTGGACGTCAACAAGATCGTCCGGGCGGTGGAGCGGTGGGTGACCGACCTCGACGAGGTCGATCCGCTGCGGGTGGCCACCAAGACCATCAGCGGCCTGTACGACGGTGCCACCACCGCCGAGCTGGACAAGCTGTCCATCCAGACGGCCGCCGAGCTGATCGGTACGGAGCCGCAGTACTCGAAGCTGGCGGCGCGGCTGCTGGCCGCGTACGTGGACAAGGAGGTCCGTGGGCAGCAGGTGGCCAGCTTCAGCCAATCGATCCGGTACGCGCACGGCCTGGGGCTGATCGGGGACGCGACCGCGGAGTTCGTGGCCCGTAACGCGCGCAAGCTGGACGACGCGGTCGACCCGGACGGTGACCTGCGGTTCGAGTACTTCGGACTGCGTACCGTCGCGGACCGCTACCTGCTGCGGCATCCGCAGACCCGCCTGGTGGTGGAGACGCCGCAGTACTGGCTGCTGCGGGTGGCCTGCGGGCTGTCGCAGACGCCCGGCGAGGCGATCGGGTTCTACCGGCTGATGTCGAGCCTGGCCTACCTGCCGAGTTCACCGACGCTGTTCAACTCGGGGACCCGGCACACCCAGATGTCGTCGTGTTTTCTTGTCGACTCCCCGCGCGACGAACTCGACTCGATCTACGAGCGTTACCACCAGGTGGCGAAGCTGTCGAAGTTCTCCGGCGGCATCGGCATCTCCTGGTCGCGGGTGCGGGGCCGGGGCGCGTTGATCCGGGGCACCAACGGCCGCTCCAACGGCATCGTGCCGTTCCTGAAGACGCTCGACGCGGGGGTGGCGGCGGTCAACCAGGGTGGCCGGCGCAAGGGCGCGGCCTGCGTGTACCTGGAGCCGTGGCACCCGGACATCGAGGAGTTCCTGGAACTGCGGGACAACACCGGGGAGGAGTCCCGGCGTACCCACAACCTGAACCTGGCCAACTGGATCCCGGACGAGTTCATGCGCCGGGTCGAGGCGGACGGCGACTGGTCGCTTATCGACCCGTCGGACGCGCCCGAGCTGCCGGACCTGTTCGGCGAGGCGTTCGACGAGGCGTACCGGGCGGCGGAGAAGAAGGCCGTCCGGACGGTCAAGGCCCGCGATCTCTACGGCCGGATGATGCGTACGCTCGCGCAGACCGGCAACGGGTGGATGACGTTCAAGGACGCGGCGAACCGGCTGTCCAACCAGACCGGTGCGCCCGGCAACACGATCCACCTGTCGAACCTGTGCACGGAGATCCTGGAGGTCAACAGCGACACCGAGACGGCCGTGTGCAACCTCGGGTCGGTCAACCTGGGCGCGCACGTCACCGCCGACGGTGTCGACTGGGAGAAGCTGCGCGCCACGGTACGCACGGCTGTGGTGTTCCTCGACCGGGTGATCGACATCAACTATTACCCGGCCGAGCAGACGGCGGTGTCGAACCCGCGCTGGCGTCCGGTCGGGCTCGGCCTGATGGGGCTACAGGACGCCTTGTTCACCCTGCGTCTGCCGTTCGACTCGGCTCCGGCCCGGGAGTTGTCGACCCGGGTCCAGGAGGAGATCTTCCTGACCGCGCTGGAGACGTCGGCCGGGCTCGCCGAGCGGTTCGGCCCACACCCCGCGTACGCCGAAACCCGCGCCGCGAAGGGTGAGTTGCATCCCGACCTGTGGGGCGCGGAGGTGACGCAGGCGTCGCGGTGGACCGCGCTGCGGGAGCAGATCGCCCGCCACGGCCTGCGCAACTCGCTGCTGGTGGCGATCGCGCCGACCGCCACGATCGCCTCGATCGCCGGGTGCTACGAGTGCATCGAGCCGCAGGTGTCCAACCTGTTCAAGCGGGAGACGATGTCCGGCGAGTTCCTCCAGATCAACACGTACCTTGTGCGGGAGTTGAAGGCGCGCGGGCTGTGGACCGCGCCGATCCGGGAGCAGATCAAGCGGGCCGAGGGGTCGGTGCAGGGCATCGCCGAGCTGCCCGAGGAGGTGCGGGAGCTGTTCCGTACCGCGTGGGAGCTGCCGCAGCGGGCGCTCGTCGACCTGGCCGCCGCCCGCGCCCCGTTCATCGACCAGTCGCAGTCGCTGAACCTGTTCCTGAGCGCGCCGACCATCGGCAAGCTCTCCTCGATGTACCTGTACGCCTGGAAGGCCGGGCTGAAGACCACCTACTACCTGCGGTCGCGTCCGGCGACCCGGATCCAGCAGGCCACCGTCGCCGTCACCCCGGCGGTCAAGCCGATCGTCGCGGTCAGCGACGACGAGGCGTTGGCCTGCTCCCTGGAAAACCCCGAGAGCTGCGAGGCGTGCCAGTGACAACTGTTTCCGAACCCGACACCGGCCAGCGGCAGATGCTGCTCGACCCCGGCATGGACCTGACCCTGCGGCCCATGCGCTACCCGCAGTTCTTCGACAGGTTCAAGGACGCCATCAAGAACACCTGGACCGTCGAGGAGGTCGACCTGCACTCCGACCTCACGGACCTGGCCAAGCTGTCCCCGGCGGAGCAGCACCTGGTGTCCCGGCTTGTCGCGTTCTTCGCCACCGGCGACACCATCGTGGCCAACAACCTCGTGCTCAACCTCTACCAGCACGTCAACTCGCCGGAGGGACGGCTCTACCTGTCCCGGCAGCTGTTCGAGGAGGCGGTGCACGTCCAGTTCTACCTGAACCTCCTGGACACCTACGTGCCGGACGAGCGGGAACGGTTCGCGGCGTTCGCGGCGGTGGAGAACATCCCGTCGATCGCCCGCAAGGCCGAGTTCTGCTTCAAATGGATCGACTCCATCTTCGAGCTGCGGGAGCTGAAGACCCGTGCGGACCGGCGGTCGTTCCTGCTGAACCTGATCTGCTTCGCCGCCTGCATCGAGGGACTGTTCTTCTACGGCGCCTTCGCCTACGTGTACTTCCTGCGGTCCCGGGGCCTGCTGCACGGCCTGGCCTCGGGCACCAACTGGGTGTTCCGGGACGAGTCGATGCACATGGCCTTCGCCTTCGACGTGGTCGACACCGTACGCGCCGAGGAGCCGGACCTCTTCGACGCCGAGATGGAGCAGCAGGTCCGGGACATGCTGGCCGAGGCCGTCGAGTGCGAGGTGCAGTTCGCCGCCGACCTGCTCGAACAGGGCGTGTCCGGGCTGTCCCTGGCCGACATGCGCGAATATCTCCAGCACGTCGCCGACCGGCGGCTGGCACAGTTGGAGATCGAACCGCTGTACGGGTCGAAGAATCCGTTCGCCTTCATGGAGTTGCAGGACGTGCAGGAGCTGTCCAACTTCTTCGAACGGCGAGTGTCGGCCTATCAGGTCGGAGTCACCGGCACTGTCGCCTTCGACGACGACTTCTGACGGCGGTCACATCCGCTGACCGGGTCCGGCTCGGCGCTGATCGTGTCGATCATCGCCGGGCCGCCCCGGCCCGCAGGTCGTCTCAGACCCGGCCGGCGACCAGGTACTGCATGCGATGCTCGTGGTTCGGTGCGACACCGAAACGCCGGTCCAGCTCGAAGATCGACGTCAGCGGGGTGGCGGTGACCCCGGTGAGCCCGGCCCGTTCGAGCACGGCCACGGTCTGGTCGATGGAGGTCGCGGCCGCTAACGGCAGCGCCGCGCGCACCTTGTCGTCGTAGTGGTCGGCGAAGTTCTCCGAGGCGTTGTCCAGGCCGTCGGGGAACCAGGTGCTGTCGACCACGGCGACGGTGCCGCCGGGACGCAGCAGGCGGGCCCAGTTCGCCACCGCGGTCTCCGGCTCCCGCAGCGTCCACATCAGGTAGCGGCTGACGACAGCGTCGAAGCTGGCGGGCGGGAAGTCCGGCTGCACGGCGTCGCCGTGCCGGATGACCGGACCGTCCGGCACCGTCGTGGCGTGCCGGCGGGCCTGGGCCAGCATGCCCTCGGCGAGGTCGATCCCGGTGACCCGGTGGCCGAGTCCGGCCAGCACCATGGCGACCTGACCGCTGCCGGTGCCGACGTCGAGCACGTCCAACGGCGCCGGGGGCAGCGCCTGGGCCCAGACCTGCGACCAGGCCCGGGTGTCGGCGGCCAGCCGGTCGGGCCGCTGCTGGTACTCGTCGTAGCCGGGCGCCCGGCCGGTCCAGTACGCGTTGATGCGTTCCTGTTCGCTCGTGACGGCACGCTCACTCATGCCGGCACTCCGCTTCGCTCGCTCATGCGGCGGTCCTTTCGACGGCGGGCTGGTCGGTCGGGTGATACAGCAGGTGGATGGTGCCGTCGAGGTCGAGGCGCTGAATGCCGATGCCGTAGACGGATTCGAGGGCGGCGGGGTCGAGGACCTCCTCGGTGCTGCCGGCGGCGGCGACCCCACCGTGGCCGAGCAGCACCAGGTCGTCGCAGTAGCGGGCGGCGAGGTTCAGGTCGTGCAGCACGACGACGGCACAGGTGCCGAGGTCGCGTACCAGCCGCAGGATCTCGTGCTGGTAGCGGATGTCGAGATGGTTGGTCGGCTCATCGAGCAGCAGGTGGGTGGCCTGCTGGGCCAGCGCCCGGGCGATGAGCACCCGCTGGCGTTCACCGCCGGAGAGGCCGGCGAACGCCCGTGACCCCAGGTGAGCGGCACCGACCCGGCGTAGGCACTCCGCCGCGATCTCGTGATCCGCCGGCCCGGTGCGTTGAAAGGTGTTCAGGTGCGGTCCACGGCCCAGCAGCACCAGCTCGGCCACGGTGAGGGCGGTCTCGCCGCCGGTCTCCTGCACCACCACGGCCAGCCGGCGTGCCGCCTCCCGCGACGGCAGCGTGGCTAGGTCGTCACCGTCCACGGCGACCCGTCCGGTGCCGCTGCGCAGCGCGCCGTAGAGCAGCCGCAGCAGCGTGGTCTTGCCACTGCCGTTGGGGCCGATCAGCCCGAGCACCCGGCCGGGTCGCGCGGTCACGCTTACCCCGTCGATCACCGGGTTGGCGCCGTAGCGCCAGGAAACCCTGGTCGCCCGGATCACGAGTCGCCTCCGAACCGCTGCACGATCCGCTCCAGGCCGTCGATCGACAGCGGGGTCGGCGGTTCGGTGAAGTTGAACAGCTGGGTCATCACGTTGCCGTCACGGACCGCGTTGAGCTTCTCGGCCCCGGGAAGACCGGTCAGGCCCTGCTCGACCGCAGCGGGATCGCCGTCGCTGTAGAGCAGGATCAGCACGTCGGGGTTACGGCCGAGCAGTTCCTCGACGGTGACCTCGAAGACCCGTTCCGGCGTGTCACCGAAGACGTTGCGGAAGCCGGCCGCCGCCAGCTGGGGGTGGGCCATGCTGGCGGCGCCGTACGCGTACGTGGTGCCGCCGCCGACCGTCGGATACAGCACGGCGGCGGTACGACCGGACGCCGCGCCCGCCCCGGCCTGGACCGCCGTCATCCGGTCCTTGAGCGCGCCTACCGCCGTGGCCGCCTGCGTCTCGCGGCCGAACACCCGACCGTAGGTCTCCAGCTGCCGGTAGATGTCGTCGAAGCTGGGGGTGGCGGTGTTGTCCGGGCACATGGCCGGCTCCTCCAGCAGCGGGATGTCCACGGCTGAGAGGGTGTCGCGGGACAGGTTGTCGACCTCCCCGAGCACGAGGTCGGGCTCCTGGCTGATCACCACTTCCTTGGAGATCTGGAGGTGCCCGCTGGTGTCGGTCTTGTCGGTCAGCAGGGGGATGCGGTCCAGTTCGGCGAGGGTCTCGGCGACGTAGTACTCGCGGGGGTACTGCCCGGCGCGGGCGGTGACCCGGTCCATCACGCCCAGGGCGTGCAGGTACGGCACGGCCGCACTCTTGAGCAGCACGACCCGCTCCGGCGCGGCGTCGAAGGTCACCTCCACGCCGCAGTTGGTGACGGTGACCGGGTACCCCGGGCCAGCCGTCGTCGGCTCGTCGGCGGCGGAACCGCCGCAGCCGGCGACCAGCAGCGCGAGAACGGACGTGGCCGCGGTGACGGTGAGACGGTTTGCCTTCATCGGTGCTCCTCGGCTCATGGGGCGCTCAGGCGCCGGTGACGTGCAGACGACGGATCAGGACCAGCAGGAAGGGGGCGCCGAGCAGGGCGGTGATGATGCCGATCGGGATCTCCTGGGGGGCCAGCAGCACCCGGGCCAGCACATCCGCCCAGACCAGCAGGATGGCGCCGAGCAACGCGGCGACCGGCACCACGCGGACGTGTGGCGCGCCGACGATGCGGCGGGCCAGGTGCGGCACGACGAGGCCGACGAAGCCGATGCTGCCGGCGGCGGAGACCAGCACGCCGACACTGAGCGACACCAGCACGAGCAACCGCAGGCGGAACCGGTCGGGTGACACGCCAAGGGTCTGAGCGGTCTCGTCGCCGATGGCCAGCACGTCGAGCCGTCGTCCGACGATGGTCAGGTAGCCGATCATGCCGCAGAGCACGACCGCAGCGACCAGCAGCAGGGCGTTCCACCGCGCCAGCCCGAGGGAGCCGAGCAGCCAGAACATCACCGAGCGGGCCCCCTCGGCGGACCCCGAGGCGAAGATCAGGAAGCTGGTGGTGGCGTAGAGGGCGTAGCCGACGGCGACGCCGGACAGCAGCAGCCGGATCGAGGTCACCCGTCCGCCGCTGCGGGCGATCAGGAACACCAGCAGCGACGCGCCGAGCGCGCCGAGGAAGGCGCTGCTGGACAGGGCGTACTGCCCGAAGCCGGCGCCCGCGCCGAACAGAATCGCGGCGGCGGCCCCGCTGGAAGCGCCGGAGTTGATTCCCAGCAGGTACGGGTCGGCCAGCACGTTGCGCACCATGGCCTGCAACGCCACCCCGCAGGCGGCCAGCCCGGCACCGACAAGCATGCCGAGCAGCACCCGGGGCAGCCGAACCTGCCAGACGATGGCCTCCTGCGGCGGCGTCCAGCTCACCTCGCCGGGCAGGCCGACGAGGTTGTGCCCGATGATCCGCGCCACCGTCGCCGGCGGGATGCCGATCGCGCCGGACCCGACCGCGGCCACCCCGGTGAGAATCAGCCCGACCGTCAGCGCGACCAGCCAGATCCCGGTACGGCGGCGCTGCGCCGCGAGACCGAGCAGGTCCGGCCGGCTCTCGGGCTGGGCGGTGGTGATCACCGCACCTCCATCTGCACTCACTTTGCTCTTGCAAAATCTTGGCAAAAGCTACCAGCAAGATCAGAACGGCGGTAACGGATGAGTCGTGGTTCACCACGTGGCCGCCGGCTCGTGCACCGAGGTCTACGGGGCGGAATCCCCGCCTTGGCCGATGATCGGCACCGCCGGTCGCCCCGAAACGGCCGGGACGTCGTCGTCGGGCGTCGTGTAGCACAACGAGCGGAGCTGATCAAGAGTGGCCGTGCTGATGACGCCGGCCCGGAGGGCCGTGGCGAGGATGCGGTACGCCCGTGTCTGCCGTGTGACCGCCTGCCAGAAGACCACCGCGGCAAAGGGGAGGCCGAGAAGGAAGAACACATTGACGGTGAACGCGCCGACCAGCGAGAAGGCCAGCGCCGGAAGCCACAGGTTCCACCGCAGGTCGACCTCGGCCTGGGCCCGGTCGTACTCGTTGAAGACGACCTCGTTGCTGACCAGCAGTTGCACCCCGAGCGGCCGCGCGTCGTGCGTCTCCCGGATGACCGCGTCGGCAAGCCTCGTGACGTCGGGCATCGGCCAGCCTCGACCGTGCGCCACCACCGAAATGTTGGCAAGCTCGGTGCCCAGGACGCTCGCCCATCCGCGACCGCTGCTGGGCAGGTGGCGCTGGGCCAGCTTCATCGCTCGGCCGGACTGCGCGTCGAGCGACAGCGTTGAGCCGACAAGGTATGCCACGAAGCTGAGCGTGACAAGCAGCGTCGGCACGCCGAGGGCGCCACCGACGATCCACATGTCCCGCCACAGGCCCGTCTCCGGCTGCACGAGTGGAATGCTGTCGCGAAACGCTAGCCACACAGTCGCCAGGCAGAGGTAGCCCGCCGCGAGCGACGACCGGATCTCCCGGAAGCCCGGAACGAGAGCCGTCAGCATGCCGCCTCCGCACCATCCGCCGCCAGATCCACGCTGTCAGCGTCGAGCACGGCCATCGGCATGGCAAGTGGCCGCTCGACGGCGGTGGCGCCGAGGGTCGTCATGCCGGAGGGCGGATCACAGTGATCAACGACCCCAGCTGTGGGCGACGGCGAGTGGGTCTCCTACCCGGAAGTCGGGCGGATCGTGCATGAGGAAGTCGCGGTGGCTGATGTTCCACGCGTAGGCGCCGGCCATTCCGAACACGAGGAGGTCCCCGACGGCGATCGGGCCGCTCTCGGCGTCGCGGGCCAGCACGTCCTTGGGCGTGCAGAGCTGGCCGACGACGGTGACCAGCCCGCCGTCGGTGCGTGGCCCGGCACCGTCGCGGGACACCACGACGAAGGGTTGGGAGTGGCCCTTGGCCGCCGGAGTCCGCAGGTGGTGGGTGCCGCCAGCGACGATTACGAACCACTGACCCCGGGACCGCTTCACGTCGATCACCTCGGTCACGTACGACCCGCAGTAGACCGCCACGGCCCGGCCGGGCTCGATCCGGAGCCGGACCGTCGGGTGGGCGTCGCACACCTCGCCGAGCAGCCGACCGTAGCTCGGCCAGTCGAAGCGGTGCTCCGGGCGGCGGTAGTCGACGGCCATGCCGCCGCCGACGTTCACCTCCTCGGCGCGTACCTGCCGCACCGCCCAGTCGGTCACCTCGCGCGCCACCGCGGCGGCGGTCGGCGCGTCGAGCCCGCTGGCCAGGTGGGCGTGCACGCCACGGACCCGGACCCCGTGCGGTGGGTCGACGGCGAGCCGGACCGCCTCCGGTGGGTCCAGGCCGAACGGGCTCGCCTGTCCGCCCATCACCAGGACCGCGCCCGGGGTCGCGACCGGCAGGTTCACCCGCAGCAGCACATCGACGGTACGCCCGACGGCCCGCGCCAGGGCGGCCAGCCGGTGCAGTTCGGCGGCGGACTCGACGTGTATCCGGTGCACGTCGGCGGCCAGCGCTGCCGAGAGATCCGCGTCGGTCTTGCCCGGCCCGGCGAAGGCGGCCACCCGCCGCCCGGGCAGCACGCCCGCGAGGTGCCGCAGTTCGCCCCGGCTGGCCGCCTCGAAACCGTCGACCGTGGCGGCCAAAGTACGCAGCATCCCCGGGTCGGGATTGGCCTTGACCGCGTAGAGCAGCTCGACCCGCTCCGGCAGGGCCGCCCGGACGGCAGCCGCGTGCGTGGCCAGGGCGGCGAGATCGTAGACGTACGTCGGTCGGGTCATTCGGCACCGCCGAGCGGGTTGGGCACCTCGACGTAGGGTGCCTGCTGGTCGGCGGCCCGGTGCCAGCGGACCAACAGGTTCGCCTTCGCAGCGAGCGGAGCGCCGTGCAGCAGCGGGGTCAGCTCGGCCGGCTCACCCAGCTGTGCGTACGCCGCCTCGACGGCTCGCCGGACCGTCTGCCACAGCCGAGGCTCGGTGCCGGGGTGGCCGTCGGCGAGCGCACCGGCGAGACCGGCGAGATTGTTGACGAACAGGCAGTAGACGACGCGCCGGGCCGCCTGTGCGGGGGTGTAGGCGGCCTGCCGGGGCACCCGCTCGGGCCAGGCCGACAACCGTCCGAGGTCCAGCTTCAATCCTTCGAGGTCACGCAGGATCAGGCGGGCCGGGCGGCCGTCCGGATCCAGGACCACCAGCACGTTCTGCAGGTGTGCCTCGTGGACCACGCCGTGGCCGAGCCACAGGCGCAGCACCGTGGGCACCAGCAGCTCGACGTAGGCCCGCCACCAGTCGATCGGGTCCGGCACGGTCAGCGGCGCGCTGGCCAGCGCCGCCGCCAACACCACCCGTTCGCCCGGCCGCAGATGCTCGCGTACCCCGGTCCGCAGGATGGTGCCGTACGCCTCGTCCGCCCCCGGCAGGTCGACCGTCCGGTAGCCGGGCTCCCGCAGCAACCCGACCCGTGCGGGAAGCGGCACACCGGACAGGAACCGGGTCAACGCCACCGCCCCGGTCAACTCGTAGCGGGCGTTCTTGCGCAGGCAGTTGGTGATGCGCACGTGCAGGCTGGTCTTGAGGAACAGGTCGACCGAGGGGGCGTAGAGCGTACGGACGCTCGCGGTCGGGCGGACCGGTACGCCGGCCGGGCCGAGCCGACGCAACCTCGGATCGGTAGGTGGCATCAGGTCCAACTGCCACGGGTGCACCGGCAGCAGGTGGTGACCGGGCGGTGCGTCCGGCGGATCCAGCGGCGCGATCAGGTCGTCCACCGGCCCGTCGCCCGCCACCAGGTCGGCGGGCACGGCGAGCCAGTCGAGCCGGAAGCTGCTGCGCAGCTCCGGGGCGTAGCGACGCCAGCTCGCCGGATCACCACTGCGCCACTTCGGACTGGGGTGATGCGGGTGGCCGTGTACCAGGCACTGTTCGGAGTCGACATAGTCGTCGACCACCGGGTCGCCGGTGGGGGTGGGGTCGTTGGACGGGCGCTGCCGCAACAGGGTGGCCAACGCGTCCCGGCTGCCGAGCACCTGCTCGACGAATTCGTCGTTAACCAGCCCGGTGCGGGCGCGCAGCTCGGCGGCGAGCAGCCGGGCGAGCTGTGCGCCGTCGACCGGCCCGTCGGCGTCCGTCGAGCCGTCGCCCAGCGTGTCGGCGGCCGGCGGATCCGGAACCGCCGGGTGGCGGCGGGCGACCGGTGCCGCCGCAGGCCGGCAGCGGACCGGACCGACGTAGCGGTGCGCCAGCACGGGGGAGACCCGGGCCAGTCGGCAGGAGAGCGTCAGCCCCAGGTGTGGCAACCGGATCCGAAGCTGCCCGCCCACGTTCTCGGCCGCACCGTCGGGCGCGGCCACCTCCCGCAGGTAGCAGGAGAGCAGGGTGTGCGTGGCGGCCAGGTCGGCGGCGCGTTCCGCCGGCCCGGCGGTGGCCTCGGCGGTCTGCGGCGTCACGAGGCGTTCCGCAGGTAGTTGGGTCCGGTGCGGTGGTAGAACTTGTTCACGTCGGTGCAGCCGATCCGCTGCTTGGGCAGCAGTGTGCCGGCGGTCAGCATCGCCTTGACCGGCAACCGGTCGGCGGTCAGGACGCGGTCGACCAGCTCTCGGGCGGCGGGTGTGTCGCCCCACCGGTCGCGGGCGGCGCGCAGCCGGGGCGCGAGGGCCTCGGCCGGGGAGGGCACGGCGACCCCCTGATCCGCCAGGGCCAGCAGGGGGGCCGTCGCCGCCAGGTGAAGTGTGATCGTGACGAACATGTCGGCCAGCTCCCCGGGATGGCGGATCCACATCCGCTGATCGCGCAGTCGGACCGTGCCCGCGTGCCGGGGGTCCAGCCGGGCGCCGTCGTTGTCCTTGTACAACAGCCGGATCGGACCGTCGGACGGTAGGACCAGATGGATGTTCTGCGGATGTGCTTCCAACGCCACTCCGTACCGTAACCACAGGCACACGTGCCAGTCGAGCAGGAGATCCAGATAGGACCCGAGGAGCCGGGTCGGGTCGGCGCCGCCGATTCGCTGGGCGACCGTGCCGGCGGTGGGATCCGTCGCGGCGAGCGCGGCCACCGGCACCACGGTCGCCCGCTCCAGCCCGGCGGGTAGCCGACGCAACAGAAAGGACCGCAGCTCGTCGTCGTCGCAGTGACCGAAGACGCTCTCGTCAGCGTGCGTGATCCGGTCGGCGAAGCGCGGCTGCTCCGCGGCGATGCGGTCGAGCAGCGCGGCCACCGCCGCGCCGTCGGAGAGCGCGTCAGGCGCGAGGGTACGGCGGTTGCGGGCACCCAGACTCGCGGTCGGCAGCGGCAGTTTCAGGTGGGTCGTCGGATAGCGGTCCAGGGCGACGGTCCGCATCGACAGGGTGGGTCGCACGGTGATCTCCGGTACGTCGAGTACCGGTAGGGCCGACCGGTCGGCGGTCAGCGGGTGCACCGGCAGCAGCACCTCCCCGGCCTGGCGCGGCGTCGGCCACCAGGCGGGCAGCCGCCCGTTCAGCCGCAGGGTCCGGGCCGGTACGGGCAGCCAACGCAGGGCGAAGGTGGGGGCGTGCTCGGGTGCGTACCGGAGCAGTTCGGCCTCGTCCAGGCCGTGCCGGCACCGGTCGGTGGGGTAGACGGCGTGGCCGGCGTGGGCGGCGAGCACGTCGTCGAGGAGCGCGCCGCCGAAGCCGGTGGGCGGGTCGACCCGGTCGGCGGCGATCCGGGCGTACGTCTCCGACCGGGTGGTCTCGGCCAGCCGGCGGGCGAGCAGGTCCTGCCGGCATTCGTCGGTGAAGGCGCGCCACCCCTGCTCGGCCTCGACGTCGTCGTGCGGCGCGAGCAGCTCCAGCAGCCCCGCAAGCGTGTCCACCCGGTGTGGCGCCCGGCCGGGCGGGTGCACGTGCAGTTCGGCGCGGGCGAGGCGGACGGCGTGTTGGAAGCCGTCGGGTCGAACAGGAAGGCGTAACCGGCCGGCGCGGTGCGCTGCCTGCCACCAGCCGGGGCCGTCGGGGCCGCCGCCGCTGCTCAGGCCGAGATGGTCCTCGCGCAGCAGGGCGTCCAGCACCCGGCGGAACAGCTGCTGCTCCACCGGATCGGTCACGTGTCGATCACCCAGTCCAGTCCGGCGCGGAACTCGACGAGCGCGCGGCGCACCACGGCCGGATCCGACCCGATGGCGTGCAGGACGGCCAGGTAGTCGCGGTTGGTGCCGGTGTGCTCAGCGGTGGTCCCGATCGGCCGCAGCGGGCGGCAGCCGAGCCGGATCCCGTCGCGTACCGCGTCGATCGGACCGGGGGCGGCGACGAGGGTGCCGCCGCGCTCGGCGCAGACGTACTCCACCCGGGCGGTCTGGTTGATCGCGGTCGGGTCGGGCAGACCGAGGTCGGCGACGGATTCGCCGAGGTGCAGCCGGATGACGTACTCGAACAGCGGCACGTCGAGCAGCTCGGCCAGGATGAGATCCATCCGGTCACCGATCAACCGGTCGTTGACCTCGATGAGCCGAGGTCGCTCCCGGTGCATGACGAACTCGGTGTGGCAGGGGCCGAACCGTACGCCGAGCGCGTCCAGCTGAGCGCGTAGCCGCTCGGCCGTCGCCGGAGTCGCGGGTGCCCATTCCAGGCACAGCTCGGTGAAGGTGGGCGGCGGGCCGAGCGTGGTACGCCAGCCACCGAGCACGGCCAGCGTCCCGGCGTCTCCGAGCGTGTCGTGGGTGCGCACCTCACCCGGCAGGTACTCCTCCACCACCAGTGCCGCGTCCGGTCGGCGACCGCGGATCTCGGTCACCCGCCGGGCCAACTCGTCCGCGTCGGTGACCAGGTAGGCGTCCTCACTGGCGACGCCGTCACGCGGCTTGACCACAGCGGGGAAGACGTCGAACGTCGGTGGCTGCCCCGGAGTGAGGCGCTGGGCGTGGACCACGTCGAGACCGGCGTCGGCGACGGCCTGCCGGGTGGCGGCCTTGTCCTTGCAGCGTCGCGCCGACTCGGGATCCTTACCGGGCAGGCCGAGACGACGGGCGGCGAGCGCCGTCGCGGCCTGTAGGTGATCGCTGTTGGAGAAGAGTCCCACCGCGGCTGGCCCGTTCCGGACCACGTCGATGACGGCCTGCGGGTCCCGCACCGGGCAGCCCCGCGTCGGCACCGCCGTGGGCCAGTCGTCGGGCCGGTCGGTCAACACGGTGACCGGCACGCCGAGCGTGTCGGCGGCCGGCAGCAGGCCGTCCAGCACGGAGTCGGTCGGGTTGAGGGCGGTCAGGTACAGCATCACGAGCCGACTCGGTGATGGGCCGTCACCGAGCGCGCCAGTAGGCCAGCGCCGCCACCTGCTCCTTGCCGACGCCCAGCCCGCGCCGCAGGTGTCTGACGATGCTGCGGGTGCTGGCCGCCTCGCAGGCCACCCAGTACAGGCCGTCCTCCTGGGCGGCGTTCAGGGCGGCGGTGACGGTGTCCACCAGGTGTTGACCCTCGTCGCGACGCGGCACCCACACCACCTCGTCGTGTGGCCGGGTACGCAGCGGCAGGTTCCGCTCGCCATCATGGGCGTACTCGAGCCAGATGCTCGCCGACACCGGCCCGGCGGCGTCGAGCAGGCTGTTGACCGCGGGTAGGGACGCCGCGTCGCCGACCAGGTAGAGCCGGCCGGGCACCGGTTCGGGGAGCGTGAAGGAGCTGCCCTGCACGGTCGCCTCGATGGTGTCTCCGGGCCGAGCCGTCGTGGCCCAGCGTGCCGCGCAGCCGTCGTGCAGGGCGAACACGAGTTGGAAGCGCCCGCTGTCCGCGTCCGGGTCGACAAGGGTGTACGCCCGCTGGTGGGGTCGGCCCTCGTTGTCGAACCACAGCCGGATCCACATGGTGGGGTGCACACCGCAGGTACGCAGCAGGTCGCCCCCGTCGACGAGCAGCCGCTGGTAGCGGTCTCCGACGGGTTCGTTCTCCAGGACGGTCAGCTCAAAGTTCCGGCCCCCGAACGCCTTGAGTACGAGGGCTTCCCAGTTGCGTTTCACTCGGTTCTCCACTGTGGATGCGGTTCGGGCGACGAGGAGCCTGCCGACCCTCGATGGCACGTCCCTGGTCGAAGCCGGGCGACTGCCGACGGGCGCGCGTGGGCGTCGGGCTCAGGGCCGAGCGGCAAGTGGCAGTGCCCGCACCAGCATCCGGTGCGAGCGCCAGCCGGGAAACGGCACGAGGTCGCCGACGTGGTCGAACCCGGTTCGTTGCAGCGCGTGCCACACCCGGGTGTTGGTCTCGGCGACGGCGAGTGACACCCGCTCCTCGCGCCGTCGGGCCAGCAACTCGACAGTCATCCGGAATCCGAGCCGGTGGCGGCGGTACTCGGGCAGCACGAACGCCTCGCAGACCGCGAAGGTGCGGCCCGGCCACTCGATCGCCAGGTCGGGATCCTTGGCGGAGGTCAGGTCACGCCACCAGAGGGTCTCCGGTGGTAGCGGACAACCCATGACCGTCCCCACGAGCCGGCCGTCGACGTACCCGAGCGCCGCCTCGAAACCGGGGGCCTCGGCGGTCCGCCGCAGGCGTTCCTCCACCGTCGGCACGGTGTGGTCGACCAGGTGCAGGTCGGCGGCGTGCACGCGGCGGTAGACCTCGGCCAGCGCCGGGATGTCGACCTGGTCGGTGGTGACGACGGCGCTGTCCAGACCGTCGATCGCCTCGGACACAGCGGGCGACGACATGTGAACCCTCCCCGAACTTTGGTTAGGCATACCTAACCAGCCGGTCGGCGTTCGGGCAAGTCTCCGTCTCGTGGCGCGGTGCGCGCGTCGGTCACGGCTGTCTGGAATCGTCTCGTGGCGTCCGTCCCCAGGGGCGGGTGGGTTGCAGCACGGCATCGCTCAGTGCCTCCCGCCGCAGGTGGGCGATCCGCTGGTACGCCGGATCGGCGATCATCTGACTGAACGCCCGGCGGGTTGGATAGCGCACCAGCAGGACCGCGTCCCACTGCTGATCCGCCGCGGCGATGAGGGCGTCGTCACCGTCGCCGGCGTAGACGACCTCGACTCCGTAGTGCGGCGCGACGGTCGTGGCGAAAGCCTTCGCGTACTGCTGGTACCGCGCGCGGCCGCCGTCGGCGAACCGCAGCAGATTGAGCATGACCACAGGTTCGTCAGGTCCGTCGGCGAGAAACCCGGTGGGAAGCTTGCCGTGTGGATCCGCCGTCATCGTTGCCTCCGATCTCGGGACTGGAAGCAGTATTCCGGCATCGAGGTCAGGCTCGTCAACGAAAAGGCGGTGGGATTTTGCACTCACGGTGCACGTTTCTGGCCGGCGGGCGTCAGCCGGCTCTCCGCAGGTCGGCCAGGAGCGCCTCGACCCGGGTACGGATCTCGTCACGGATCGGGCGTACCGCCGCCACGCCCTTGCCGGCCGGGTCGTCGAGCTTCCAATCCTCGTAGCGCTTGCCGGGAAACACGGGGCAGGCGTCACCGCAACCCATGGTGACGATGACGTCGGAGGACTCCGCAGTCGCGTACTCAAGGAGCTTGGGGGTCTGGTCGGTGATGTCGATGCCCACCTCGCGCATGGCCGCGACGGCTGCCGGGTTGATCGTCTCGGCGGGCGCGGAGCCGGCGGAGCGGACCTCGACGGTGTCGCCGGCGAGGTGGCGTAGCCAGCCGGCGGCCATCTGCGAGCGGCCGGCATTGTGTACGCAGACGAACAGGATGCTTGGCTTGTCGGTCACGAGGTGCCTTTCTGCGGTACGGGGGTCGTGGCTGGCGGTCGGTCGTGCGTGGAGGTCATGGGTGTCGGCTCGCGGTCGCCTGGTCGTCGGCCGGCACGACCACCAGGTCGGCGGCGGCACCGGCGTCCGGGTAGAGGGCCGCCAGTAGGCCGACACCGACGGCGAGACCGACGACCTGTGCCACCACGAAGCCTGGTACGGAGGCCGGGGCGATGCCGGCGAAGGTGTCGGTGAACGCCCGGCCGACCGTGACGGCGGGGTTGGCGAACGACGTGGACGAGGTGAACCAGTAGGCGGCTCCGATGTAGGCGCCCACGGCGGCCGGCGCCACGGTGGCGCGGCCGGACCGGGCCAACGCGAAGATCAGCAGGACCAGGCCGGCGGTGGCGACGACCTCACCGAGCCACAGGTTGCCACCGCTGCGGTCCCGGCCGGAGAAGCTGACCGCGCTCAGGTCGAACATCAGGTTGGCCAGCACCGACCCGGCGATGGCCCCGGTCACCTGTGCCGCGACGTAGCCGGCGAGCTCCCGGGGGGAGAGCCCGGTGCCCGAGCGGCGGCCGAGCAGCCAGTCGGCGGCGGAGACGACCGGGTTGAAATGAGCGCCGGAGACCGGCCCGAACATCAGGATCAGTACGCCGAGGGCGAAGGCCGTGGCGATCGAGTTCTGCAGCAGTTGCAGGCCGACGTCGTCCGGGGAGAGGTCGGCGGCCATGATGCCGGAGCCGACCACGGCGGTGACCAGCAGGGCGGTGCCGGTGAACTCGGCCAGCAGGCGCCGCGGGAGTGCGATGGTCATCGGTTGTGCTTCTCCTCGATGGCTATGGGGTGGGAACGTTCAACTCGTCGAGGAGCCGCCGTACCCGCCGTTCGATCTCGTCGCGGATCGGCCGGACATCGTCGACGTCGAGGCCGGCAGGGTCGGCAAGGTCCCAGTTCTCATAGCGGGTCCCCGGGAAGACCGGGCAGGCGTCACCGCAGCCCATGGTGATCACTACGTCGGCGGCGCGGACCACCTCGTCGGTCCAGGGCTTGGGAAACTCGTCCGAGATGTCGATACCGCGTTCGGTCATGGCCGCCACGGCGGCGGGATTGATCTCGGTGCCCGGTTCGCTGCCACCGGACCAGGCCACGGCCCGATCGCCGGCCAGGTGGGTGAGAAACCCGAGGGCCATCTGCGAGCGGCCGGCGTTGTGGGTGCACAGGAACAGGACGACGGGCCGGCCGTCACGGTGAAGGCCTTCGACGCGGGCCAGTGCCTGTAGCCGCTGGCGGGCGAAGCGTTCGGCGAGCAGGGGCAGGTAGTGGGGGATCCGACCGTCGACGGCGAACTGGTCGTAGCTGCTGTGCAGGAAACGTTCGATCGTCTCGCTGCCGTACGTGCCGTGGAACTCTTCGGCGAGGCGGGTTGCGGCCGTACGCAGGGCCAGACGTTGATCGACCGAGAGGTCTGGTCGGGGACTGCGGGTGAGGTGGGTCATCGTGGGTCTCCGGGTAGGACGGCGGGAGCGAGCCGGGCGACCCGGTCGGCGAGGTCGGCGTAGGCGGATTCGAACGCCTCGTCGGTGTCCACCCGGACCGGGTCGGGCACCGACCAGTGCAGCCGGGGGCGTAGCTGGTCGGTCAGTCCCTCGTGGGCGTTGTCGCAGACGGCGATGACGAGGTCGTCGCTGCGCACGACGTCGGCGACGTGGGCGGTGCCGGTGGGGTCGAGGTCGAGGTGGTGGCGGTGGGCCACGGCGACCGCGCGGGGGTGGACCCGGGCCGCCGGTTGGGTGCCGGCCGAGGCGGCGGCGCCGCGGGTGCGGTGTCGCCACAGCGCGGCGGCGAGCTGCGAGCGGGCCGAGTTGTGAGTGCAGACGAAGACCACCCGACCGACCCCGGTCAGCCGGGGGGTGGCGAGGGCGGCGAGCGCTTCGGGGCGCAACTGGAGGTAGGTGCGCCGTCGGTCGCCCTCGGAGCGGACCTTCACCACCAGGTCGGCCTGGGTGAGGACCTTGACGTGATGGGCGACCAGGTTGGTCGGCATGTCGAGCCGGTTGGCGATCTCGCCGGGCGAGGCGTCACCGAGGGTGAGCGCGTCCACGATCGCCAGGCGCGCCGGGTCACCGAGTGCGGCATGGGTGCGCGCTCGCGCCGCCAACGAAGAAAGCTCAACCTCCATAGACTCAACTATTGCTGACTAATTCTCGTCCGTCAAGCTCGCGCCCCCGGCGTCCGCAGTTCCTCGGACCGATGTGACTCAGCAGCAGTTCGTCAGATAGGAGCGCAGGTCCGACAGGGCGGTCAGGGCACCCTCTGGGTCGGCTCGGTACAGCACGGTCTTGCCGTCGCGACGTGACCTGACGATCCCGCCGCGTCGCAGTAGCGTCAGTTGCTGCGACGCGGTGGCCTGGCTGACGCCGACCCGCTCGGCCACTTCCCCTACCGAGAGTTCCGCGCCGGCGGAGAAGAGCATCATCATCCGCTGTCGGGTCGGGCTGCCGAGGGCCTTCAGGAAGTCCTGGGTCTGCGGTGCGAGGTGCCAATCGGTTCCGTCGGTGACCGGCGTCCCGGGGGATGTGTCGGCGGCGCTGTCGCTCATCGTTCCACCTTTCCCTCAACCAGTCATTTTGTCATTCAACGAAATGACGATATGGTCGCGGCGTGCGCCCCTCCAGCGACCCTCTCGTCGTCATCGGTGCAGGCCAGTCCGGCCTCGCCGCCGCCCGCGCCGCTCTCACCGCCGGTCTGCGACCGATCGTGCTGCACGCTGGTGCCGAGCCGGTGGGGTCCTGGCCGGACTACTACGACAGCCTCACCCTCTTCTCTCCCGCCCGCTACAGTTCCCTGCCCGGCCTGCCCTTCGGTGGTGACCCTGACCGTTACCCTCACCGGGACGAGGTGGTCGCCTACCTCCGACGCTGCGCGCGGGTGCTGGACGCCGAGATCCGCAACCAGACCCGGGTCGTCGCGGTACACGGCCGTGCTGACGGGGGATACCTCGTCCGAACCGGCACCGGCGACGAAATACCCGCCGCCGGTGTCATCGCCGCTACCGGTTCCTTCGGCAGACCGCACCTGCCCAGCTTGCCCGGCCAAGCCGACTACGCGGGAGACCTACGCCATGTCGCCCACTACCGCCGGCCACAGGCGTACGCGGGTAGGCGGGTCGTGGTGGTGGGCGCTGGAAACTCCGCCGTCCAGGTCGCCTACGAACTGGCCATGCACGCCCGGACCACGCTGGCTACCCGAGAGCCCGTCCGCTTCCTGCCGCAGCGGATCCGGGGTCGCGACCTGCACCACTGGCTACATGTCACCGGCGCGGACCGCCTTCCACGGTCCGCCGTCACCCGGCTGATCCGGCACGCCGCCGTGCTGGACACCGGCCGCTACCGCGACGCCCTCGCCTCTGGTGCGCTGCCCCGGCACGAGATGTTCACCGCCTTCACCCCCGACGGTGTGTGCTGGCGCGACGGCACGACCGAAAAGGTCGATGCTGTCATCTTCGCCACGGGCTACCGCCCGGACCTCGACTACCTCAGTCCGCTCGGGGTGGACCGCAACGCGCCCCGGCAGGTCGGTGGAGTGTCGACGACCCATGCCGGCCTTGCCTACCTTGGCCTGGAGTTCCAGCGCTCCTTCGCCTCGAACACGTTGCGCGGTGTCGGACGCGATGCGGCACACGTCATGAACGCGGTCGTCGCGCAGTTACGCGGGGAAAGTAGTCGGCCAGCGGCTCGCCCGCCCGATGCAGGTCGGTGACCACCTGCCGGCACGCCCGGACCAGGTCCGCGTCTGCGTAGCGGTCCGCGCCGACGAGTACGCCGTCGACGTCGTAACACACCTCGTAGAGCGTCTCGTCGGCCACCGCGACGAGTTCCGGCAGCGGCTCGCTGACTTCCAGTGGCGCGACCTGTGGTGGCCCGACGATCCGGACATCGGTGCCGCACTCCGCCCTGATCCGCAGCACGTGCAGGTTCCACCGCACGTACTCGCTCAGCGGCGGCTCCACCACCCGAACCCAGTGCAGCCTGATCGCGTGCCGGGCCATCCGCCGGTGCTCGGCGGCTATCTGCTGCCGGTCGGCCTGGAGCAGCCGCATCGACTCCGGCCAGTCGCCCCGGGCGAACGCCTCCCACACCCCGTAGCCCGGCTCCTGAAAGTGCTGTCGTCGTTCCAGCTTCCAGATGTGCGCGCCGTCGACGGCCCAGAACCGCTCCCAGAAGTCCGCCAGGTACTCCTCCCGCGCCAGCCGCCTCCCGGTCGCCTGATCGAGCAGATCCCGCACGGCCTCACCTCTCTGTCTCGATACCGTTACCTTCCCGGGTGCCGCCGGCTCGGCGCGACCGGAATCGCGTCGAGCCGGCGGTCCGTCGGCATCAGCCGGACGGGTTGCTGCTCAGCGCGGTCGTCTCGATCTTGTCGAGCTTGCGGATCTCGATCTTGTCGAGCTTGCCGGCCTGCGGCTTGTCGGCCTTGCGGCCGTCCGTCTTCTCCATGCGGTTCACCTCCTTCCGGTTTGCCGCCGATGGCGGCTGATCCCCCGTCGGACCCGGTGCCCGTGGCGATGCCACCAGGCACGGGTCCAAAGGACGACAAAGACGACGCTGATGGCAGCTACCGCGCCCGCGTCGAACAGGTCGCCGGCCGAGCCGCCGACCAGCACGGCGCCGATGGCCGAGGTCAGTACGGTGACCGCCACCGGGAGGGTGACCAGAACCGCCACCGCCAGGCAGGCGACCGTCCCACCGACCAGCACGACGGCGTACGCCCGCACGGCCAGGCGCTCCCGTGCCGTGAGTCGCCGGCTCGGGTCCTCGCCCGGGTCGGCTGCCCGCCGGAACCGGCGCACCGGCCGTGCCGCCAGGTGTCGCAGATAGGCCGAGCCGTCGGCGTACAGGTTGGCGCAGCCGGTCACGTCCTGGAGCACGAAGTAGATGTCGGTACGCATGAACACGAGGAACTGCACCGGGACGAGACCGAGCGAGAGCAGGCCCACCGCCGCGAGCAGGCCATCGGCTGGACCCGCGACACCGGTGGCCCGCGCCAGCACCGTTCCGGCGTAGATCACCAGATTCGTCGCGATACCGGCGAGGTAGACGGCCAGGCGGTCGCGGCGGGGCGCCGCCCACACGCCGCTGACATCGGTCTGCGCGACCAGGAACTGCAACCGGGTACCGAAGCTGATTCGACCGGGTGCCCCGGCCGCGCGGGCGGTGACCAGGTGCGCCAACTCGTGCAGACCGATAAGCGTCCAGACGATCCCGAAATTGCCGAGCAGGATCAGCCCGCCGCTGTCGCTCCAGAGCAGATCCTGGTGGCGTGGCGCCAGCACGGGCTCGCGTCCGATCGCCACCGCGGCGGCGAGTACCACCGCACCCGCGATCAGCGGGACCACCGGATGCAGCAGCCAGCGGACGTGCCGTTGACGCAGCCACGGCAACATCGGTCTGGGTACCGGCGCCGTCGGCAGCGGTCGACCGTCGATCTCCGCGACAAAACCGAGGGCGACCAGGTCGGAGACGAATTCGGCGACGTCCACGTCGGCGCCGCTCTCCTCCCGCAGCGTGGTTCGCACCTCGCCGACGGTGGTGTGCGGCAGCAGCGTGATGGCCCGGTGCCCGATCGGCGGAAGTCGGACGAACGACCCGGTGTCGACCCGGCCGACGACCCAGGAGTTGCCCTCGGCACGCAAATGGAGCCGGTGCAGCCGGACCCGACTGCGGTCGGCGATCGGCTTCGTCTCGGACACCTGCGGCGCGGACGTGCCTGCCCCCGGCATGGCGCGTCCGCTCACCCCGGGGGCGGTCATGCCGGCGTCCCGCAGGCGGCGCAGTCCGGTCGGCGTGGGTCGTCGCGGACGAAGGTCGCGTCGGGGGCCAGGAGGTTGACCGCGTCGACCCGCCCCGCCGGCAGCGCCGGTACGCCGGTGATCAACGCCATGGCATGGTGTGCCGCCAGGTGACCCGAGATTCCCGCCGTTGGTGCGGCAACCGCGTTCGCGACCGCCGCGTTGCGCCGTACCGTGTCGGCGTGTCGGACACCGATCGCGTGGTGCTGCTCGGCGTCGGCCCACCGGACGCACTCCCAGCACGGTCCGGTGCCCGGCACGTACCGTCCGACCTGCACCAGCGGGCCGTGGTAGCCGGCGTCCACCCAGGGGGTGCCGGTGGCCAGGCAGGCGCGGTTGGTCCATCGCCGCAGCGCCGGTGGCCGGTCGGCGGCCAGCACCAGGACGTCGCATTCCGCGGCGAGGGCCGCCACCTGCTCGGTGCCGTTGACCCGCTGCCGGAGCCCGGTGACCTCGACCGTCGAGTTCAACTGCCGAAGCCGGTCCACCGCCGCATCGACCTTGGCCCGACCGATGTCCTGCTCGGCGTAGAGCAGTTGGCGGTTCAGGTTCGACAGTTCGACCACGTCCGGGTCGACGCAGCGGAGCCGGCCGACACCGCTGGCCGCCAGCGCCATGGCCGCGATCCCGCCGGTGCCACCGAGCCCGATCACGGTGACGGTCGCGCGGCTCAGGGCGACCTGCGGCTCCCAGGTGCTGTCCCGGGGGACGAGGTCCATCCAGCGGAAGTACGCCCGACTGCGGTCGAAACGCTGCCGATCGCGCGCACTGAGCTCGGGCGGGTCGGGCGCGTCGGTCTCCTCGACGTATCCGGAGTCGACGAAGAGTTGCAGGGCGGCGCGGATGTCGGTGCTCGGTTGGTCGGCATGCGCCGTCTGCACGTGGCGCACGATCTCCGCCACGCTGCGGCTGCCGTCCATGCTCTCCAGCAGGCACCAGATGGCACCGCTGGGATCCGCCACCTCGGCGGCGATGCCGTACGTCGGGCCGCCGATCCGGATCCGGCCGTCGGCGATCCGGTAGGGCGCGTGCTCAGGTTTGACGCGTGGACGCCTCATGGCCTCTCCCCGTGTGCCACGTCGGCTGACAACGTCCTGCCCGCCCAGCCTGTCGAGGGCCGGTGCGCCTGTCAATCTGTTTAGGACCGTCCGGCCGGTGCGGCCGGCCGGTGGGTCGGCCATGACGGTCGCGGTGGCGCAGCCGGGACCGGACGGTCAGCGCAGCCGACCGCGCCGGCCGAACCAGTCCCGCGAAGACCGGGTGTTCAGGGCCACCGCCACCCAGGCGAACAGGCCCAGGCCGACGATCGTGATCGCGCCGAAGAGTCCCAGCGAGGCGGCGGCCAGCAGACCCGCCACGGCGTACGCAGGGTACGGCGCCCAGCGGCGGCGGGCCGCCAGGCTGACCGCGACCAGGGCGCACGCGGTGGCCATCACGGCGAAGAAGGCGACGGCGCCGAGGGAGCCTTTCGCGGCCAGCGACCGGTGCACCGTCGCGAGCGCGAACAGCAGTGCCAGCAGTGCGAACGCGAGCACGGTGACCCGGACCGGGGTTGGCGTCGTGGGAGGCCGGAGCATGTCCCCGTAGCCGCCGCCGGGTGCGCGTACGACCATAGAGACAACGATGGGTGTCGACGCCTGCCTGAGCGTGCCACTGTCGGCAACGCGACAGCGGACGTGGGCGGCCTAAGCTTCGCCCATGGCGAGGTACTTCGACGTGCACCCGGACAACCCGCAACCGCGCACCATCGGTCAGGTGGTCGAGATCGTTCGCGGGGACGGGTTGATCGCCTACCCCACGGATTCCTGCTTCGCCCTGGGCTGCCAGCTGGGCAACAAGGACGGCATGGACCGGATCCGGGAGATCCGCCACCTCGACAGCGGCCACCACTTCACGTTGGTGTGCCGCGACTTCGCTCAGCTCGGGCAGTTCGTGCAGTTGGACAATGCGGTGTTCCGGGCGGTGAAGGCGGCCACCCCCGGCAGCTACACCTTCATCCTGCCCGCCACGAAGGAGGTGCCCCGGCGGCTGTGGCACCCCCGCAAGAAGACCGTCGGAGTACGCATTCCCGCGCATCCGGTCACCCGCGCGCTGCTGGACGCGCTCGGCGAGCCGTTGCTGTCCAGCACCCTGCTGTTGCCCGACGACGAGGAACCGATGACCCAGGGCTGGGAGATCAAGGAACGCCTCGACCACGCCGTCGACGCGGTGGTCGACGCGGGTGACTGCGGTACCGAACCGACGACGGTGGTGGACTTCTCCGACGGTGAGCCCGAGATCGTCCGGGTGGGCGCCGGCGACCCGGCCCGCTTCACCTGACCTTCCGGCAGGTCCGCCGGGCTACGTCGGTGGTGGCCAGACGATTTGCTGGCCGCCACGCCCCCGTACCCCGTGGCGGCCGTCACCCCGCCTGATCCCAACACGTCTTTCTGACCCGCCAGCGAAGTCCAAACGATTCCGTACGGGGTGTCACGGGATCGATTGTTATCGTCGCAACTCGTGGGTGTCATGAAGGCTGCCGTGTCCAACGGGCCACCCGACCCGGGCACGGCCCACAGCCTCGACGAACTGATCGGCTGCCTACGGGCGCTCAAGCTCTGGGCCGGTGATCCCTCGTACGAGACGATCACCCGGCGGGTGAACGAGCGGTGGCGGGCCGACGGTCGCCCCGCCGATGAGATGGCTCGCCGAGGCACCGTCGTGGACTGCTTCAAGACCGGGCGGCGGCGGATCAACGCCGATCTGATGCTCGCCGTCGTACAGGCACTGCACGACGAGACGGGTTACCTCGCGCACTGGCGACAGGCGCTGCGGGTCAGTCTCGCTGAGACGACCGCGGCCGCCCAGGTACGGGTGCTCGACCGGCTGCCCGACGACGCGGGGGCCTTCACAGGCCGTCAGGCGGAGCTGACCCGGCTCCGGGAGTTGGCCGTGCTGACCGCCGAACCCGGCCCGGCTGGGCGCGGCGCGGAGGTCTGCGTGCTCGCCGGCATGGCCGGGGTCGGCAAGACCCACCTCGCGGTACGCGCCGGCCAGTTGCTTGTCGACGAGGGGCACTTCGACACGACGCTCTTCGTCGACCTGCGCGGCTACCACCCGGATCCGGGGCAGCCACCGGCCGAGCCGGGCGCGGTGCTGGACGGCTTCCTGCGCCTGCTGGGCATGTCCGGCCACGAGATCCCGTTCGGCCTGGCGGAGCGCGCGGCGGCGTTCGCCGAGCGGCTCCCGGGTCGGCGGGTGCTGGTCGTGCTCGACAACGCGGCCGGCGCGGAGCAGGTTCGTCCGCTCCTGGCGCGCTCGGCCGGAACCCTGACGCTGATCACCTCCCGGCGCCGGCTCGCCGACCTGGACGAGGCGGTGCATCTCGACCTCGACCTGTTCACGCCGGAGGAGGCGGAGCGGCTGCTGGTCCGGTCGCACCCCGGCGTAGCGGTGGGCAGCGATCCGTCGGCGCACCAGCGTGTCGCGTTGCGGTGCGGGTACCTGCCGTTGGCGCTGAGTGTGGTCGTCGGTCAGATGGCCTCGCGGCCCGGGTGGACGGTCACCGACCACGCCGACCGGCTGGACGAGCGGCACCGGCACCGCCGGCTCGACAGCGGGGTGGAGTTGGCGCTGCACCTGTCGTACCAGCACCTGCCGGACCGGCGGCAGACGCTGCTGCGGCGAATGGCCGCGCAGCCCGGCGCGGATCTGGACGAGCACGGTGCCGCGGCCCTGCTGGACACCGATCCGGCCACCGCCGCAGCCGACCTGCGTCATCTCGCCGCCGAATACCTGGTCCAGCAGCCCGTCGTCGGGCGGTACGCGTTGCACGACCTCGTCCGCGCATACGCGGGGGAGCGCGGCCGGGAGGAGGACCGGCCGGCGGATCGTCGGGCAGCCCTGACCCGTCTGCTCGACCACTACCTGTACAGCGCGGCGGCGGCGATGGAAGCGCTGTATCCGGCCGAGCGTCACCGTCGACCGCCACTGCCTCAGCCACCCCCGGCCGTCCCGGTGCTCGACAAGGCCAGGACCGCGTTGCGCTGGCTGGACGCGGAGCGTGCCACCCTCGTGGCGGTCTGCGTGCACGCGGCCCGCAACGGCTGGCCGCAGCACGCCGTGTGGCTCGCCGGCACCCTGTACGTCTATCTCGACAACGGTGGTTATCCGGCCGATGCGATCACCGTGCACACCGAGGCCGAGCACGCGGCGCGGCTGCTCGGGGACACCGTCGCCGAGGCCACCGCGCTGACGAATCTGGGTGTGGTGTGTTGGCAGTTGGGCCGCTATCCGGAGGGGATCGGGCATCTGGAACGCGCACTGCCGTTGTTCCGCGCGGCCGGTGACGGTCGCGGGGAGGCCCGGGTGCTGGGCAACCTCGGTGTGGTGCACAGCGCGGCCGGGTACTGGGAGCGCGCCGGTGGGTACCACGAGTTGGCGCTCGACCGCTTCGTCCAGATCGGCGACCGGGTCGGTGAGGCGAACACCCTGACGAACCTGGGTGCCGTCCACGAACGGTTGGGCCGCCCCGGTACCGCGGTCGACCAGAACGGCCGGGCCCTGGCGATCTTTCGTGAGCTGCGGCATCTCGGCGGCGAGGCGACCGCGCTGAACAACCTCGGTGACGCCTACGTCGCGCTGGGCAGGTTCGCGGACGCCGTCGAGTGTTACGAACCGGCCCTCGCCCTCTTCCGCGACATCGGGGAACGGTACGGCGAGGCGTGCGTGCTCAACGGGCTGGGGCGGGCGCTGACCGGGCAGGGCGCACGCGACGAGGCGGTCGCGCGGCATGTCGAGGCGTTGGCCCTGGCGACTGAGATCGACAGACCCGAGGAACAGGCCCGCGCCCGTAGCGCGCTCGCCCGGCTGGGCGCGCCGGCCGAGGGGTAGACCGAGCAGCTTTCGTTTGCTCCAGGCGAAAGTTCGGCTGGTGGGTTGGAAACTATCGACGTCGCTTGGGACGACAGCTACGCTCCCAGGCAACAGCCGTCGATGCGAGGGGTGTCATGTCCCGTCGAACCGGAAGGCCCTCCTACCTGGTCGCTCCGCCCGCGCGGCAGCACCGGAAGAGGACGTGGATCGTCGCTACCGCCGCAGCGGCGGTCCTGGTGGCGGCCCCGGCCGGCGGGCTGGTCGGGCACGCTGTGGGTCGGCCGGACCCGACGGAGGCGAGCGTGGCGAAGATGCGCCAGGCCGACGCCGAGCGGGACGCGCAGCAGGTTGTCGAACTCACCGAGATGGCTCACCGGACGGGCGAGGAACTTGCGCCGATCATCCGCGCCGTGCGTCAGGACGCCGAGGCGGGGCGTACGCCCGAGCGGGCCCAGGTCGAACAGTGGCAGCAGACCATGCGGCGGCTGGTCGCCCAGTTCGCCGACCCGCCATCGGGCATGACCGCCACCAACGTCGCCCGTGGCGGGCTGCGTAGCGCCGTCGACCAGGTGGCCGTCGCGGTCGACTCGGTCGCTCTCGCACTCGGCGGTCCGACTGCCGGGCGCGCGGAGCGGATGCAGTTGGCCGCGCGGCAGGCGACCCTCGCCGTCACCACCTGGTCGGTCGCGGCGACCCAGCTCGACCAGGTCAACATCGATGCCGGACAGGGTCACCAGCACGTGCACCTCGATGTCGGCGAGGTGGAGGGCGCGCTCGGTCCGGACGGCTCCGCCGAGGGTGCCGGCGGCTGATCGCATTCATCCAGCTGAGTACGTTTGCTGATCGCGGTCCACAGTGGCCGCCGGAAGCACCGTGGTTTACAGCGATCAATCACCGTCGGCGGCGCGACGATGCCGACCCGGGTGATCGAGTCGCGTCAACGTCGATACTTGCGAATCGGTATCGCATCCGATGCATAATGGGCAACGGGCTGCGTGCGTCGGGGCAACGACCACAGTGATCTGCCGACTTCAATGGAGGCACCTCCATGGCATTGATTCCGGCGGCTGGTGCAGGTTGTAGTGGGCCGTCGACCCCGCCGCCACGAGTTGAGTCCCCGCGAACGGTCAATTCCGAGGTCGAGTGGGACGGGTTCGACCCGGGCGCCTACGTCCAGCACAACTACTCGGTCCTGCGCGATGATGATCGTGAAATCCTCTGTCGGATAAGAGACTTTTTCGCGGGTGCGAAGATTGCCGGCGCAGACTGTGTCGACGTCGGCTCAGGCGCAAACCTCTACCCGACGCTGTCGCTTCTGCCATTCGCCCGCAGCGTCGAACTCTGCGAATATTCCACCGCGAATGTGCGTTGGCTGCGTGATCAGATCAGCGGCTATGACGAGTGCTGGGACGCGTACTGGCAGGTGTGTGCGGAACACGCGGCGTACGCGGCGCTGACCGACCCCCGCAGCCACCTGGCCCGGGTGGGTCGGGTGTCGCAGCTGAGCGTCTTCGACCTGCCCAGGCGGGTCTGGAGTGCGGGCACCATGTTCTTTGTGGCCTGCTCGATCTCGGCCGACCGGGTCGAGGCGGAGCGCGCGATCGGCAGGTTCCTCGGAGCGCTGCGTCCCGGTTCGCCGTTCGCCGCGGCATTCATGCTGGGCTCGAACGGCTACCGCGTCGGGCAGCACTGGTTTCCGGCAGTGCAACTGCACCGCGCGGAGGTGGTGGCGAGCATGGCGGCCGGAGCGTACGACGTGGACATGCACGAGGTGCGCCCCACGCCGTCGTTGCGCGACGGGTATCTTGGCATGCTGCTGGTCACCGGACGTAGCCGCGGCTGACCTCGGATATCGCCGCCCCGCATCCCTCTCACCTGGACACTTGGGCCGGCTGAATTCTGCGGGACATCGGTACGCACGGCCGTTCAGGTCACGCTCCGGCAGGGATACGATGATGGGTGCACGTCATCGTGGATCATCGTGGGTCAGGCAACATCAGCAGCTCCGTTTCGACGACTACAGCAGACGGTGGTGGACCATGCGGATGCAGCCGCGCCAGGAAATTCTCGACATCTGGCGGGCCACGGTGCGTAGCTGTCTTCGCAACGGCGAATGGGACTGGGGCGGCCGGAGCGGGTCCAATTCCATCAGCGACGCGGAGCAACTGCTGACCCTGCTGCTGCCGGCAACCAAGATCCCGGTGCTGTCGCTCGACGATCCGGACCGGATCGACGAGGAGGTCATCGACGCCTTCGGCGCGATCGGCGGCGCGATAGAGATCCCGCGCCGACTGGTCAAGATCATGACCGAGTACTTCGTCCGCTACACCGACGACAGCGGCGCGCCGACCTTTGGTGGTGGCAGCTACCTCACCCCGGTCGAGGGTGGTCCGGACCTCACCGACGAGCAGCGTTCCATGGACGTGGTCGACTCGTTCGCGGTGTCGATCACGCTCACCCTGGCGACGATCGGTTTCGTCAAGATCTACCGCCCCTCCACCCAGCGAGCCGATCTGCGGGCCCAGTTGGACAAGCTGGAGGAGATGGCCAGCATCCGGCTGACCGCGGCCATGGTCGGGCTGCTGCGTAGCTTCAGCACCTCGGTCTTCGCCGCGACCGACGAGTTCGGTGTCCGGCTCTGCGACATGGTCAACCAGGACGAACTGCCACGCCGTGAGGTGGTGACCGCGTTGCGGGCGCAGCTGCGGGACACCATGGCGAGCCTGCGCAACGTCGTGGTCGGATCCGGTCAGGTCACCGAGGATCTGGACAGCAGTGAAATGCTCTTCGAGTGTGGCTGGTCGTGGGGCACGATCGCCGGTGCCGAGGAGGTCACGACGACCGAGCCGATCGGCCCGCAACGCGAGGGCTCGGCCGAGAACGCTCCCTACCTGTACTTCACCGTCATCGCGGTGGACGCCATCGACGACCTCAACTCCGAACGTACCCGGCTGCTCGGCCTGCTCAACGAGGAACAGCAGCGCCTGTTCCGGATCCTGCAACTGCGCTGGGAGTTGACCCGGAGGTACTGGGCGACGGTGGCCACCTTCGGTAACCGGCGACGGTGGCCGATCGAGGACATTCCCTGGCGTACCACCGACGGCGACCGGACCGACTACTACACCCTGCAGGCCACCTCGCTGGCGGTGAAAGGGCTGGTCGCCAGCGGCCGCGGCGGTGACGAGGAGTTCGGGCGGATCGGGAACGTGCTGGTGGAGCTGGCGCAGCGAGGCCGGATCACCAGGCGCGCCTCGCCCAACGAGGCTGCGCTGGTCGTGCACGCCCCGGGCAAGCAGGTGACCCTGAACGACGCCACCTCCAAACCGATCATGACGTGGAACGTCAACGAGTTCTCCACTGTGCTGCTGCAGCGGGCCACCACCGTCGCCGGGCTGTTGAACAATGCCCGGCACCGCAGCGAGCTGCTCGAACTCGCGGACGAGGTGTGGGAGCACCTGCTGTTGCGGCGCATTCCCGAAGGTCGGCACCGAGGGCTGTGGGATCACGCCGGTGGTGCGTTCCCCGGGCTGGCGCCGCTGCCCGAGGCGCCCTCCTGGTACCTGACCGAGCGGGTCGTGCAGGCCCTGGTCAACGCCGGTCAGCTGCTCTGGGAGCGGCCGTTCCCCCGCGCGGTCAACCTCGCCACGTACGCCCAGGACCTGATCGACGAAGCCGAGTACGTGTTCGACCGTGAGCTGATGAGCGGCACGTTCGCCGGTGAGGCCATGCAACGCAGCATGCGCAGCATCCGGGCGACGCTGCGCCGTGCGCAGTCGCTCGTGGACGACCAACCGGGCACGGCCGCCGCGCTGGCCAGCACCCTGCTGCTACAGCTGAACGACATCACCACCGGCCAACAGAAGGCCAGCGAGGGGATCTGAATGCTGGTTTTCGTCACGTCGCACAAGGGTGGCACCGGGCGCTCGGTGACCGCGGCGAACATCGCCTACCGCAGCGCGCTCTCCGGCCGCTCCACCTGCTACCTGGACTACGACTTCGGTTCGCCGACGGCCGGCATCACGTTCCAGATCCCCCAGGCCACCAACGGTATCGAGGGCGCCGGCCCGAACGGCGGTGGCCTCCACCGCTACCTTCGCGGCGAGATCCCGTCCCCGGAGCAGTTGGACGTGTGGGGCACCTCGGAGCGGGTCAGCCTGCGCCAACGACCGCCCCGCTCCAGCTCGCTGGTGCTGCTGCCCGGGCAGCGCAACGGCAGCGAGTTCGGCTTCACCGACGACATCGGCCGACGCTGCGCCGAGCTCTTTCTCCGGCTGGAGGAGGAGTTCGACCTGACCCTGGTGGATCTCAGCGCCGGTCGCTCGTACGCCAGCCAGATCGCGCTGGCCGCCACCGCCAACCGGACCCTGCGCAAGGTGACCGTGCGGTGGCTGGTCTTCCACCGCTGGACACCGCAGCACGTGGCGGCGGCGGCGGATCTCGCCTTCGAGGCCGGTGGGATCCTGGCCATGGGCAAGGAGTACGGCCACGAGCCGGACCGGCTACGGGAGTCGCTGCGGTTCGTGCGGACCGCGGTGATCGACTCGCGCGGGCCGGAGGTCGGCCATCTCGAACTGGCGCAGCAGGCGTTTCTGCGTAAATGCCACGAGGAACTGAAAGAACAGGCCAGCAAGCGGGGCCTCGGACGGACCACGCTGCTCGGCGCGGTGCCGTTGGACCCACTCCTGCAATGGCGCGAGCAGCTGATCTCGGACAATGACGTGCAGGCCAAGATCGCCAACGCCGGGACCGTGGACGCCTTCGTGAAGCTGACCGAGAAGCTCTTCGACGAGACCGCATGGGAGACCGTGTGATGAGCGTGGACGTCAGGTTTCAGGAGGCAGCCGCGGTACGCCGGACGGAGAGCGTGCCGTACTCGCATCTCTCGGTCGAGCTGGGGCACGTCTACGCCGAGGACTTCGGCGACGGATGCCGCGACCTACGGCGCAAGTTCGCCCGGATCGCGGACTGGGCGCAGGCGATCCCGGCGCTGGCCCGCCGGGGGCTGCGCCCCCACCGGCAACCCAGAATCAGCACCTGTTTCCTCGTCGACGACTACTTCCACAGGTTCGCCACGCCGCGCGAGGTGATCCCGCAGGTACAGCAGGCCGCGGCGGAGCACGGGCTGATGCTCGACTATGTGGCCCGCGAATCCAGCTTCGCCCGCTACGACGACGTCGAACTGGCCCGGCTGGTGGTGGACACCCTGGTCGTGGAGCCGCCACGCAACACCACCGGAAGCCGCCCACCGTTGAGTGAGTCGGGCTGGCTGTCCAACGGCAAGCGTTCACCTGGGCACGCCGACGCGCCCGCGATGACGCTGCCGATACCGTGGTCACCGCCGCTGCAGTCCGGCGACGCACCGCACTCGATCTTCGTCGACATCGAACTGTGGTCCGACGAACCGGACCGCCGGGTGTGGGCTTGTGCGCTGCTCGCCTCGGTGTGGCAGATGACCCGGCTGGGTGTGCTGCGGCACCGGGGGCAGACGATCACCCAGCCGTACCGCCTTCCCGCCGACGAGCCGCTGCCGACCGACTGGGACCGCCTCCCCGCCATCGTTCAGCTGAATCCGAACGCCACACCGTTCTGCGGGTACCGCACGGTGACGATGATGGACACCCGGTACCTGCCGGTCGAGCTGGCCGTACGGACCATTCTCGGGCAGGTGGCGGTGCCACCCGCGGTCGCGCGCCAGGTCGCCAAGCGGGCCGGCAGCGAGGGCCTGGAACTGCCCGACGAGCTGGTCGACCGGCTGAGCTACGTGTTCATCGGCGACTGATCAGCCGCGTGGCGCCTGCGCACCGCGACCGACCCTGCGGTCCGACGGGCCCCGGTTGGCGGCCGAGAACGGTTCGGTGAGCGGGGCGGGCCCACACGGCTGGCCGACCGCCGCCCGGCCGGCCAGGTCGCGCAGGATGGCCATGTTGCCGACGGTGATCTGATCCCGGATCCAGTTGACCGAGGACTGCCACTGCCGGCTGAACCCCGGTACCTGCTCCAGCCGGTCCCAGATCGGCCGCAGCCGTGGGTCGACGCGGGCACCGGGCAGCCACAGATGCAACAGGTGCTCCAGCACCGGCCGCAGCCGTTCGATGTGTTCCTGCGTCGAGCCGGCGCGGGTCACCGCGGCTTCCACCAGGGCGGACAGCATGGTGAGCAGCCAGTCGTGCAGGGCGAGATCCTCGCAGAGGCCGGCGACCGCCGCCGGCACGTCCTGCGGACTCACCGTGAGTCGCACGGTGCGCAGCGTCGGTGAGTCCACCGCCACGTCCGCCGTGGCGTTCTCGCCCGGCTGTTGATGCACCTGGGCGGTCCACCGCAGCCGGGTGCGCGCCGCACGCAGCGGTGGACGTCGGTCCAGCAGGTCGGACATCTGCACACTGTCGAGCACCCGGCCGGTGATCGCGTCCAGGTTCAGCACGTCGGCGGCGTTGCCGTGCAGGAACCCGCTCGTCAGGTCGTCGGCGTCCAGCTTGCCGACCGTCTCCAGCACACCCGAGTTGGCCAGGTAGTGCGACCACGGCCGGCGGCGTTCCCCGGCGACGACCTGGATGATGGAGGAGGCCTGCACGATCCGACCGCCGGTGATGACGGCCCGGGTGACCACCGCGCCAACTCCCCGCAGTTGGCGGTTCTTCGCGCTCGGCAGCCAGCAGTCCACGCCGGTACGGACGTCGGGTGAGACCGCGTACAGCGACGGACGTCGGGAGGTCAGCACCGCCTCACCCTCGACCAGACTGAGCACCTCGGCACTCTGGTCCTGCGCCAGCGCCGTGCTGTGCTGTAGCAGGCTGGTGTGCACCTCGCCCACCGTGAGCATGGTTCCTCCGCATCGGCACCACGGGGGACACCGGCGGGCATGGACCTGCGGCCGGTGACCGGATCGAATCCGTCCCGCGGCCATCATAGGCCCATCCGTGGCGGGAGAGCCGATATGTGACCGGGGTGCGGACTTCACGGGCCGGATGGATGTGACGACGGCTGATATTTTGAAGAATGCGGTCGCCAGCCACCCCTGGAGTTTGCCGTCGATGAAGGTCTACATTTCAGCCACCCAAAAGGACCTGCTGGAATACCGTGCGGCCGTACACGCGGTGGCGCGTCGCCTCGAGATCGAGGACGTCGCCATGGAGGCGTACGGGGCCGACGCCCGTCCACCCCTGGAACGCTGCCTGACCGACGTACGCCGATGTGATCTCTACGTCGGGCTCTTCGCCTGGCGTTACGGCTACCGGCCACCGGGTCAGGAGTCCTCGATCACCGAGCTGGAGTACCGTGAGGCACTCGCCGCCGGCAAGCCGTGCCTGATCTTCCTGGTCGCCGAGGACACGCCCTGGCCGGTCGACATGATCGACCGCAACGGCGACTGGCAGCAGATCGTGGCGTTGCGCAACGAGTTGAAGGAGCGCCACCTGTGCGCCTTCTTCTCCAGCGTGGACGATCTGTCGGCGAAGGTCACCGTGGCGCTGGCCGACGTGCGCAGCGGCCGGTCACCGGCGCGTGAGCCCGGCGACCCCGACACCCACCTGCCGGAGGCGGTCCGCAGCCAGTACCACAAGCAGCTGCGGCTGCGGTATCAGGCGGTGCCGCTGGACGCCGTCGCGCCCCGGCCCACCATCGGCTACCTCACCGTCGGGCTGTCCAACGTGTTCGTCGAGCCACGGGTGCACGAGGACGCCCGGCCGGAGATGCCGTTGGCCTGGTGGCGTTGGGCGGGCTCCGGGCCGGACGGTGACGCCGGCGCGCTGCCCGGCGTGGTGGACCCGAGGGACGTGGAACGGCTCTGGGAGGAGTACGCGGCCAAGGAGGCGTCGGCGCTGTTCGACGTGGTCTGTGACCCGGCGCGGCGGGCCATCGTGCTGCTCGGCGATCCCGGGTCCGGCAAATCGGCGGCGGCACGTTACCTCGCCCTCGCGCTTGCCGGCGTCTGTGACGAGCCCCGGCTGGCGGCGTTGGACCGGTACCTTCCCGTCCTGATCGAGCTGCGATCGTACGCCGCGCATCGCGGGGACGGCCGGTGTGACGGGCTGTTGGACTACGTCGGCCACCGGCACCAGCAGGGGCTGGCCGGGATCGACCGGGACGTGCTTGAGGCGTACCTGCGGCAGGGCGGGCAGGCGCTGTTCCTCTTCGACGGGTTGGACGAGGTGTTCGATCCGGCGCAACGGGAGGAGATGGCCGGGCAGATCGCCACCTTTGCCAACGAGTACCCCGGGGTGCGCACGATGGTCACCTCCCGGGCGGCCGGCTACCTCCGGCACACCTTCGCCAACGCCGGATTCGACCACTTCACCCTGGAGGATCTCGACGACGAGCGGATCGCGCGTTTCCTCGGCAACTGGTACCAGTACGTGGTGCCGACCCCGTCGGTCGAGGCGGACCGGCAGCGGCGGCAGATCCTCGACGTGGTGCGGCGATCCCGGGCGATGCACGAGATCGCCGGCAATCCGTTGCTGCTGATGCTCATGGCCATCGTCGGTCGGGACCGCCCGCTGCCCCGCAACCGTCGCCGGCTCTACGCGCACGTCACCGATGTGCTGATCTCCGAATGGGACGTGACCAAGCAACTGCGGGAGAGCCACGGCGACGTGCCGCCGTTGGATCCGCAGGCGAAGCTGCGGTTGCTGCGCCACCTGGCCTTCTGGATGCAGTGCCGGGAGTCGGGGCCGGCCGGCAACTACATCGAGGCGGATGAGCTCTCGCGTATCTTCCGGGACCACCTGGTGGAGTTCTACGGTTTCGAGAACGACCGCGCGCACGCCATGGCGTACTCGATGATTGACAAATTGCGCCAGCGCAGCTTCATCCTGGAACGGTACGGGTTGCGCCTGTTCGGGTTCGTGCACCGTACGTTTCTGGAGTTCTTCTGTGCCGAGGAGATCGTGGACAGGTTCGATCATGACCCGGACACCTGGGGGATCGACCAGTTGCGTGCGCTGTTCCGCGATAACTGGGCAGATCCGTCCTGGCGGGAGGTGCTACGGCTGGTCGCCAGCGCGTTGCCCGCCGAGGTTGCCAACGAGCTGGTGACCCTGCTGGCCACCGAGGTCAACCGACCGTGGCCGCCGCTGAACCTGCCCAGCGCACCGTGGAACCTGGTCCTGGCCGCGCAGTGCGTGGCGGAGGCACCGCAGCCGGCCGGTCTGGCCGGTGCCGGCGAGGCGGTGCTTCGCCAGGTCGTGCTGCTGATCGAGCACGGCATCTCCGCCGACGATCCGAACCTCGTCGAGGTCACCGAGCAGGAACTGCTCTCCTCGATCCGGGCGCTCGGGCCGCACTGGCCCGGCCGGGCCGTCTTCCTGCACTGGTACCGCCGCCGCGGGGTGCGCACCAGCTGGCGTTCCGGTTCGACCTTCGCCACCCGGTCGGCGGCGGTGCTGTCCACCGCCGATGAGCAACTGGAGGAGTTGCTGGTCCGGGAACTCGGCCAGGGACGCGAACGGCAGGCGCGGATCGCGCTTGTCGCCGGTCTGGCGGAGGCCGCCGGACGGTTGGACGACACCGGCCGCAGCCGCCGCCACTGTCAGGATCTGCTGCTCGCACAGGCCCGGGCGGAAGGCTCGACCGCGGTCCGCCAGGCCGCGGTCCGCGCGTTGGTCGCCAACTTCGGTGCCGCCGGTGACCTGGTCGTGGCGCTGAGCGAACTCGCCGGTTCCGCCGACGCGGCGGTCCGCGCCCTCGCCGTGCAGTCCCTAGGCGGGCGGTCCGAGCTGGCCGAGGAGATTCGACGGTTGCTGCTGACGCGGGCGACCGAGGACCGGGACACCGGCGTACGGCGGGCCGCCGTGACGGTGCTCGCCACCCGCTGTCTCGACCTGCCAGATGTCACCGAGACGCTGCACCGACTGCTGGTCACCGACACCGACCCCGGCGTGGTGCAGTCCGCGTTGCGTTGCCTGCTCACCCTCCCCGAGCAGAGCGAGACGGCCCGTGGGCGTGCCCTGTCCCGGATCGCCGGTGACTCCCATGACGAGGTGCGACGCTGCCTGGTGTGCGAGCTGCTGCCGGGGCGGGTCGGCGCGGAGGGCACCGAGCTGCTGCTGAAACTGGCCGGTTCGGACGCCTCGGCACGGGTCCGTGCCGTCGCCGTACAGCGACTGGTGCTGGTCAACGACCCGGACGGGCGGTGCCGGGACCGGCTGGTGGACCGGATCGAGCAGGACGAGGACGCGTCGGTGCGGGCGGCGGCGGTGGCGGCGTTGACCGACCGGTACCGGGTCGACGACAGCGGCTGGGCGGTCGCCGCGCAGGCGGCGCGGACGGACGACGACGCGACGGTGCGGCTCGCCGCGGTTCGTGCGCTGGCCGAGGCGTACCCGGATCACCGCACCGGCGAGCTGCTGCTGGAACGGGCCCGCCAGGACCCCACCGCCGGTGTCCGGCTCGCCGCCGTCGACCTGCTCACCGGTCGGCCGCTGCTCGGGTCCGCCACGCAGGAGCTGCTCATCAGCCGGGCGGCCCGGGAACGGGATCCGATCGTCCGGCTCCGCGTCACCCGCAGCCTGGCCCACCTCGGTGAGCCGCTCGACTCGGCGGTGGTGGAGTGCCTCGCCGAGCAGGTCCGCCGGGATCCCGACCCGAACGTGCTGCGGGCGGCCGCGCAGGCGCTGGCCCGCGACGGTGGCAGCGACGGGCTGGTGGAGACGCTGTCGCGGCGGGCACGCCGGGACAGCTACGCCGGCATCCGACTCGCCGCTGTGGAGACCCTCAGCGCGTACGGTGAGCCGGACGTGGTGACCGACGTGCTGCTGGAATGCATCGAGTCCGACACCGATCCGGCGGCCTTCGACGCGGCGGTGTGTTGCCTGATCGCGCGAGGTGAGACCGCCATGGCGGTGACGCTGCGGCTGATGCGCCGGCTGGCCGACCGGGATCCGGCGATCCGGGCCCGCATCGCCGCAGCGCTCGGCGAGCACTTCGGCAACGACCCGGAGGTCCGGGTGCTGCTGGTGGGTCTGGTGCGCGACGATCCGGCGCTGGAGGTACGCCGCCGGGCCGCGGAGCAACTCGCGGCCAACCTGGCCGACCGGACGGGGGTACGGGAGCTGCTGATGCGGCTGGTCGACGACGAGGACTGGGAGATCCGCCGTACCGCGTTGCTCGCGCTCGCCCGGCACTACGGCGAGGACACCCGGACCAGGCCGCTGCTCGTCCGACTGGCCGGCGCGCCCGATCCCACGGTACGGGGGCTCGCCGGTCAGCTGCTGGCCACGCTACCCGGCACCAGCCCGGACGACTTCCCGTGATCGGCCCTCGGGTCGCCGGTGGTCGATGTCGCTGGTCGGGCACGCGGACGGTGTCCCGCGACCGGTCAGGCTACGGCTCGGCGCCGGTGGGTGCCACCGCGGCCGGATAGACCCGGGTTTCGGCCGCCTTGACGGCGGCCCAGAGCGTTCGTCCGGGTGCCAGTTGCAGTTGGGCGGCGGCGGCCGGGGTGATGTCGGCCGCCACGGTGACCGGGCCGTCGAGTTGCACCCGCAGGTTGTCGCCGTGGCGCTGTATCCCGTTGACGGTGACCGGCCAGGTGTTGCGGGGGCTGCCGTCGGGGCGACGGGGATGCAGCGCCACGGCCGACGGCGCGAAGGCGACGAAGACGGCACCCACGTGCTGGTCGCCGGTGACGAGGTGGAACCCGTCGGTGAGCCGGACGTGGTGCCCGTCCGCGTACCCCCGGTAGAGGTTGAGACCGACCAGGCGGGCGACGTAGTCGCTGCGTGGCTGGGCGGTGACGGTGGCGACGTCGCCCTCCTGCACCACCTGCCCGTCCTCGATGATGACCAGCCGGTCGGCGAGGACGACGGCGTCGATCGGGTCGTGGGTGACCAGCAGTGTGGCGCCGCGGTGGTTGGCGAGATGGTGGTGGAGTTGGGCGCGGGTGTCGAGCCGGGTCCGGGCGTCGAGGGCGGCGAGTGGCTCGTCGAGCAGCAGCAGTGCCGGTTCGACGGCGAGGGCCCGTGCCAGGGCAACCCGCTGGGCCTGCCCGCCGGACAGCTGCCGGGGCTTGCGCCGGGCGTGGTCGGCGAGCCCGACCCGGGCCAGCCAGTCCGCGGCCCGCTGCCGGGCCCGCTGCCGGTCGAGGCCCTGTCGACGTGGCCCGAACGCGATGTTGTCCAGCGCGGTCAGGTGCGGGAAGAGCAGGTAGTCCTGGAACACGACGCCGATCGGGCGCTGCTCGGTCGGCGTCCAGATCCGCCGGCCGGGATGATCCAGGTGGCGGCCGGCGAGGCTGAGGTGCCCGTCGGTGAGCGGGAGCAGGCCGGCGAAAGCCCGCAGCGCGGTGGTCTTGCCGGCACCGTTCGGCCCGAGGAGTGCGACGACCTCGCCGGGGCGGATGGTCAGCGGCAGGTCGAGTCGGAAGGTGCCACGGTCCACGACGAGGTGGGCGTCGAGCACCGCCCGTCCGGGCGGTGGATCGCCCGGCGGGCTCGGATCGACGCCGGGGGAGTTCGGATCGGTGGTCATGAGCTGCCGAGCCATCGGTCGCGGAGGCTGGCCAGGATCACCACCGAGACGGTGAGCAGGACGAGACTGAGCACGATCGCCGCCTCCAAGTCGGTTTCGAGGGCGAGGTACACCGCGAGCGGCATGGTCTGGGTACGGCCGGGGAAGTTGCCGGCGAAGGTGATGGTGGCGCCGAACTCGCCGAGCGCCCGGGCCCAGCACAGCACCGCTCCGGCGGCGATGCCCGGGGCGACCAACGGGAGCGTGACGTGGGTGAAGGTGGTCCACCGGCCCGCGCCGAGGGTCGCCGCCGCCTCCTCGTACCGGACGTCCGCGCCGCGCAGCGCGCCCTCGACGGCGATCACCAGGAAGGGCATTGCGACGAAGGCCTCGGCGAGCACCACACCGGTCGTGGTGAACGGCAGGGTGAACCCGAAGGTGCTGTCGAGCCAGCCGCCGAGGATGCCCCGCCGGCCGAAGACGAGCAGCAGAGCCACGCCACCGACCACCGGCGGCAGCACCAGCGGCACGGTGACCAGGGCACGCACGAGGCGGCGCCCCGGGAAGTCGATGCGGGCGAGCAGCCAGGCCAGGGGCACCCCGAGGACGAGGCAGAGCAGCGTGGCGAGGGTGGCCGCCTGTACGGACAGCCGCAGCGCGGTGAGCACCCCCGGCTCGGTCAGGCGCTGTGGGAGGGTGCTCCACGGCGTACGGACCAGCAGACCTGCCAGCGGAAGCACCAGGAAGAGCAGGCCGAGGGCGGCGGGCAGCAGCAACGCGACGGGTACCCGACCGGTGCGCCTGGCGCGTGGAGGTGGCGTGGACCGGGCAGGCGCGACGGTCACCTGGTCAGGCCGGGGCATCTGCTACGGAGCCTGGAATCCGGCGGCGGCGAGGACGGCCTGGCCCGGCCCGGAGAGCACCTGCTCGACGAACGCCCGGGCGGCCGGCTGATTCGGGGCGTTCTTCAGCACGACGATCGGATAGTCGGTTATCGCCCCGGCCGATTCGGGGAACTCGATTCCATCCACGTCCTCGTCGGCGGCCCGTACGTCGGAGCGGTACACAAGTGCCGCGTCGACCTCGCCCAGCCGTACCTTGGACAGGGCCGCCTTGACGTCCGGTTCCAGCGTGACCGGGGTGAGTTTCGTCCCGGCGGCGGCCAGGACCTTCGCCGCCGCCGCGCCACAGGGGACCTGTTCGGCACAGAGCGCGACCTTGACGCCCGGCTGGGTCAGGTCGGCCAGGCCGTTCACCCCGCCCGGGTTGCCGTCCGGTACCGCGATCACGAGCTGGTTGCGGACGAAGATGCGCGGGTTGCCGTCGCCGTTGCCGGCGTCGATGACGGTCGTCATGTTCGCGGGAGAGGCGGAGGCGAAGACGTCCGCCGGGGCACCCTGGTTGATCTGGTTCGCGAGGGCGGAGCTGCCGGCGAAGCTGAAGGTGACCCGTACGCCGGGATTCGCCGTCTCGAAGTCCTCGCCGATCCGGGTGAACGACTCGGTGAGCGACGCGGCGGCGAACACCGTGACGTCACCGGTCAAGGCACCGTCCGGCGGTCGCCGGTCGCTGCTCCCGCCACTGCCGCAGCCGGTGATCGCGACCGTCATCGTGGCGGTGAACAGGGCCAGGCGTCGGGTGGTCACGAGCCGCTACTCCGGCCCGCGTTGGTCGGCGGTCGCTCCACGACGACGGTGGTCGACTTGATCACCGCGATCGCCACCGAACCGACCGACAGTCCCAGCTCGTCGACGGCCTCGCGGCTCATCAGCGACACCACCCGGAACGGGCCGGCCTGAATGTCCACCTGGGCCATCACGGCGTCCTTGAGCACGGCGGTGACGATCCCCCGGAGCCGGTTACGGGCCGAGGACTCGTCGGCCCGATCGACCGGGTCGTCGGACCGCGCCCGGACGAAGGCGGCCAGATCGACGCCGTGGACCAACCGATGTCCCTGCTCGTCGCGGGTGGCGGCGAGACGACCGGCATCCACCCAGCGCCGCACCGTGTCCGCGCTGACCCCCAGCAGCTCGGCCGCCTCGCTCATGCGGAACATCGTCACGGCGCTCACCCTACGCCATGCTGCTACGAGCCTGAGGATAGGGAAACCATCGAATCTGCGGGCCTCACGTCGACTCTCGACTCGCAGCTGCGGTTTGTCGCGGTCGTCGGCGTTCGTCAGTGGTGGTCGCAGCGGTGGTGGAACAGCACCGGATGCAGCCGGTCCAGGAGGTCCTGCTGACCGTCGAGCGGCGGGGTGAAGCAGAGCCGGTAACAGGCGGTCGCGTCACCGTCGGGAACGGAGACGAGCAGCCCGTACCGGTCGAGCCGCAGCGGGCACGGCAGGCAGTCGGCCGGTAGGTCGACACCCGAGGCGACCAGCTGCCGCCGCAGGAACGGGTAGAGCTGCGGGCCGTGATGGTCGACCAGATCGACCAGGAACGGGCGTTCCATCGCTGCCACCGGATCCGGGTCGGCACTGCGATAGTCGGCGAGACCGATCGCGAGTTCGTCGTGCCGGCCCACCGACGAGCCGTCGGTAACCGGGCCGTCCGGCCAGCCGGAGGTCGCGGGCGCAGGCGGCCGGGGGCCCTCGTGCGGTTCGGCCCGCCGGGGGAGCAGCGTGACGCGGCTCGGTACGACCTCGACGATGACGGTGTGGTGGCCGACGTCGAGCAGGTCGGGATCGGGCAGGGTGACGGCGATCGAGTCGGCGGCGGTCCGGGCCGCGTTTCCACCGAGCGGGGTTGCCCGACCGCTCACCCGGACCTGGCCCCAACCGGGCGAGAACGGCAGCGGTGGTTCGTCGGCGATCTGCACGCACACGTCGTGGGGCCCGGTGGCGAGCGGGTCGCCACGGTGACAGAGCAGCAGGACGCGGCCGTCGTCGTCGGCGCCGTGCCGTACTCCCGTGACCGGGGAAAGGTCTTCCACCACGACGGTGGCCGGGGTGGTGCTGCTGACCAAAGTACGGGCCAGTTCTGCTCGGCTGGGCTGCATGGAGGCTCCGTTCGTGAAGGTGGGTCGGGACGGCGGCGGTGCGCTACCGGTGGGAGGTGACGCAGGCCCGGCAGGACGGGTGGGCGCCGATCAGACCGGCCAGGTGTGCGACCGCTTCCCGGAGCCCGTCGGCCGGGCTGACGAAGGCGATCCGGGCGTCCCGGTGGTGTGTCGGCAACTCCAGGCGCAGCACGATCCCGTACCGGTCGAGTCGTAGTGGGTGGACGGATCGGGCGTCGACGCCGAGGCCGGCAGTGGCCTGCCGGCCCAGGCGTCGCATCGCGTCCGGATGCCGGTGCAGGTGGCGCAGCAGTTCCGCCTCGTGCGCGGCGAGTGGATCGGGACGTGCGCCGGCCAGTGCGTCCGGATCCACGCTGGCGTCGCCGTCGGGGTCGATGAGATCGGCGCTGGCCAGGTCGAGCCGGGCGGTCACCTCGCCGCCGTCGAGTTCGTCGAGGGTGAGCCAGCCGGACAGGGTGGCGCGGGCGCGGACCCGATCGCGTACGGGAAGCGGCACGAGATCGGTCAGTTCGATCTGTGCGGGTGTCTCGCCCAGGTCGAGCAACTGCCGGGCCACCTCGGTCCGGGCGGGCAGGGCGAGTCGCAGCCGCCCGTCGGCGGCGACGGTGTGCCGACCGACCAGATTCGCGCGGTGCGTGGGGGTACGCAGGGTCAGTGACCCGGTGCCGACGAGCAGCGTACGCAGCCGTTCCGCCGGGGTGCTGGTCGTCACCGCCGGGAGTGCCTTGCCCAACGTTCCCACCTCCGTTTAGGTTAGCCTTACCTTACTAGAGAGGTGATGATGAACCAGTCCCGCCCTAAGATCAAGCGCTCCCGCCGGCTCGGCATCCCGCTGACGCCCAAGTGCGTGCGCTACTTCGAGCGACGGCCGTACCCGCCGGGAGTCCACGGTCGCTCGCGGACCAAGGAGAGCGACTACAAGGTCCGCCTGCTGGAGAAGCAGCGTCTGAAGGCCCAGTACGACCTGCGGGAACGTCAGCTCCGGCGGGCGTTCGACCGGGCGGTGCGTCGCCCGGGCAAGACCGGCGAGGAGCTGGTGATCGACCTGGAGAGCCGTCTCGACGCGCTCGTCCTGCGGGCCGGCTTCGCCCGCACCATCTACCAGGCCCGCCAGGCTGTCAGCCATGGGCATGTGAACGTCAACGGCAGGCGGGTCGACCGGCCGTCCGCCCGACTGAGCCCCGGTGACGTGCTCGCGGTACGCGAGGGCAGCCGCGCCAAGACGCCCTTCGTCGTCGCCGCGGCCGGCACCCACGCCCCGCAGCGCCCGGCCGCGTACCTCGACGTCGACCTGTCCGGGTTGACCGCGCGGCTGACCCGGCTGCCGCACCGCGCCGAGGTGCCGGTCCACTGCGACGAGCAACTGGTCGTGGAGTACTACTCGCGCTGAACCCTGGCACCGCCGCCCGGCCGGCTGCCCGCCATTCAGTGGAGGCGGAGCCGTCCGGGTTCGGTGACCGGTCCCTTCTGGACCCACCTGCGCCGGGTTGGCGGCGGCGCTGTTTCACGAATATTTCGGATCGATCTCGACCAAGGTATTGACGATCTATGTTAGCGCTAACAGCATAGAGGCTCCCGTACCACTCGCGTCTGGAGCCCCGCCATGCAGGTGTCTGCCGGCCCTCCTGCCCCACGCCCGCCACGACGAATCCCACTGGTCACGGCCGGCGTGCTGCTCTGCGCCGCCGCGATCTCCCCAGGTGGCGTGGCGCACGCCGCCGACGAGTGGGCCCCTCCTTCGTCGTACACCTCGACCGACCGCGGGGACGGCACCTACAGTGTGCCGCTGCTGCGCTCCGACGTGCCGGACATCAGCGTGGAACGGGTGCCGGCGGCCGAGAACGACGAGGGTCGCGACGTCTACTACATGATCAGCACCACGATGCACCTCAGCCCGGGTGCGCCGATCATGAAGTCCTACGACCTCGTGAACTGGGAAATCGTCAACTACGTGTTCAACCGGGCGAGCGTCGGCGACTCGTTCTCGTTACGCAACGGGCAGAACTCGTACGGGCAGGGCCAGTGGGCCTCGTCCCTGCGCCACCACGACGGCGTCTTCTACGTCGCGTTCAACACCAACAACCTCGGCGGCGCGTACATCTACCGCACCGACGACATCGAGAACGGGGCGTGGCAGCGCACGGCGCTGGGCCGGGGCCTGCACGATCCCTCGCTCTTCTTCGACCTCGACGGCACGCCGTACATCTTCTACGGTTCCGGCGGGACCAGCGCGGTACGGCTCAACGCCGACCTGACCGAGATCACCGCGGACTACCCCAACATCTTCACCGCGGGTGACTACGCCGGTCAGCCGTTCATCGGCGGGTTGTTCGAGGGGGCCCAGTTCTACCACATCGACGGTTGGTACTACGCGGTCATCATCACCTGGCCCTCCGGCCAGGGCCGGCAGGTCGTCATGTTCCGCTCCCGCGAACTGCTCGGCCGCTACACCTCGACCGGCGGCGTGAACACCTACGAGGCGCGCGGCGTGCTCAACTCCAACGGATTCGCGCAGGGCAGCCTGGTGCCGATCACCCGCGACGGCGGGACGACGGACTGGTACGGCATGTTCTTCCGGGACACCTTCCCGATCGGCCGCATCCCGGCGCTCATCCCCGCCACCTGGTCAGACGGCTGGCCGACCTTCGGGGCCAACGGGGTCGTGGCGGTGGACGGCACCTTCGCCAAACCGATCCGGCTCAGCCCCGCCGAGGAACTGTTCGCCCGGCAGCAGAGCATCGTGGTCTCCGACGACTTCGCCAACGACGCGCCGCACAAGCCCTACCTGGACGAAGAGTGGACGCCGCCGCCGGGAAGCGCGGAGGAGATCGCGCCGAACGGGTCGCGGCTGGACCTGGCGTGGCAATGGAACCACGCCCCGGACAACCGGTACTGGTCGCTGACCGACCGCGCCGGATGGCTGCGACTCACCGCCGGCAAGGTCGTCACCGGCGACTACGTCTACACCAAGCTCGCCAACCGCGCCGAACTGGCCTGGTTCGAGGAGGCCCGCAACACCCTGTCGCAGCGGACGTTCGGACCACGGCAGTCGGTGGAAACCAGAATGGACATCTCCGGGATGAAGGACGGCGACGTCGCCGGTCTGGCCGCCTACAACCGCGGTTTCTCGTACGTCGCGGTCAAGCGGACCGGTGGCGTCAACACCATCGGCGTGGTGAACCGGGGCCAACCGTTCGCGGTCGACCTGGATCAGGCGACGCTGGAGAACTTCCTGCCGGGCAGCACCGTGCCGCTGAGCGACGCCACCGAGGTGCACCTGAAGGCGGACCTCGACTTCGCCTCGCCCACCGGTCAGCTCTGGACGACCTTCCACTACAGCCTCGACGGGCGTCAGTGGTCCCAACTGGGCAGCCGGGTCGGCCCGCAGACGCTGGACGGCAGTCTCGCCCACTTCATGGGGCACCGGGTCGGCCTGTTCAACTACGCGACCCAGCAGACTGGCGGGCACGTCGACTTCGACCACTTCCTGCTCAGCGACACGCTGACGGCCCAGGGCCGACCACTGGACACCAGCCGACTGGACGCCGCCATCGCGTACGCCGGGTCGCTGGACGAGGCCGACCATCCCGCCGACGCCTGGGCCGTCATGCTCGCCCGGCTGGCCGAGGCGCAGGCGGCGCGGGCCGCCGGGTTCGGCACCCAGAACCAGATCGACGCCCCCGAGCGGGCGCTGAGCTACCAGCTCGCCCGGCTCGGCGTACTTCGGGCCGACCGGGTCGAGGTGCCGGTGACCGTGAACGCGCAGGCGCGCTGCGTCGGTGGCAGCGCGTACGTGGCCGTGCAGGCCCGTAACGACCATGACGCGCCGGTCGACATCGTGCTGGAGACCGCGTACGGCCAGCGGTCGGTCCCGGACGTCGCGCCCGGCGCCCACGCCTACCAGCAGTTCAACACCCGTGCCCCGGCGGTGTCCGCCGGCACCGTGACCGTCCGGGTCACCGGGCCGGTCGACGGACGCATGGTGACCACCGTGCATACGGCGAACCACCTGGCTGCGGACTGCTGACCCGCCACGGCGAAGGCTGGACGGCCCGGGCCGGCCGCCAGCATCCGAACCCCCGGATCCACCGCAGTGATCAAGGAGGATGTCAGTGACACATCGCGTGCGAAGGGCGGCCCTACGTCGGGCCGCCGCTGTCGTCACGGTCGGGCTCATGCTGGCCACCGGGCTCGTCGCCGGGTCGCCGGCCCAGGCGGACGAGACCGATCTTGTCGTGAACGGCGGATTCGAGGACGGCCTCACCGGCTGGTTCGTCAACAACGGCAACGCGACCGACAGCGCCACTCTGTCGCTCACCGCGGACGCCCACGCGGGCTCGAACGCCGTGCTCGTCACCAACCGGGCGACCACCGGGTCCGGTCCGATGCAGGATCTCAGCGGCCGGGTGCAGGCCGGGCAGAGCTACACGCTGACCGCCCGGATCAAGTACGAGAACCCGAACGGACCGGCGACGAAGCAGTTCTTCGCCACGATGCACTACGGCGCGGCGACCTACACCAACCTGGTCAGCGTCGTCGCCACCAAGGGCCAGTGGGCGGAGTTCACCGGAACCTTCACCATCCCGGCCGATCAGAACGTGTCGACCGCCCGGCTGTTCTTCGAGACGCCGTGGACGAGCACGCCGTCGTCGGACCCCGAGGTGCACCTGATGGACTTCAAGCTGGACGGCGTGTCGGTGGTCGGCGCCGCGCCGCCGCCCGCGCCGTCGAAGACGATTGAGGTCGTCGGCAAGCTGCCCGGCGAGCACAACCCGTTGATCGGGCACAAGTTCGGTGCCGATGGCTTCGGCTTCGTGCACGACGGCCGGGTCTACCTGTACCTGACCAACGACACCCAGGGGTACGCGCCCGACCCGGCCACCGGGGTCTCGCCGGGCATCAACTACGGCGACATCAACCAGATCACCGTGATCTCCACGACGGACATGGTCAACTGGACCGATCACGGCGAGATCCAGGTCGCGGGCCCGAACGGGGTGGCACCCTTCACCGCCAACTCCTGGGCCCCCGGGATGGCCAAGAAGGTGGTCGACGGCGAGGAGAAGTTCTTCCTCTACTACGCCAACAACGGTAGTTCGAGCAACGTGATCACGGGTGCCTCGCCGGTCGGTCCGTGGACCAGCGAGCGGACGAGCACGCTCATCGACGGCCGCACGCCGGGTGCCGAGGACGTCGCCTGGAAGTTCGACCCCGCTCCGCTTGTGGACTCCGACGGCGAGGCGTACCTCTACTTCGGTGGTGGCCCGGCGTCGACAAGCATGCCGCCGGCCGAGCGCTTCAACAACCCGAAGAACCTGCGGGTCATCGAGCTCGGCGACGACATGGTGTCGACCGAGGGTACGGCGGAGGTGGTGGACGCCCCGGTGGCGTTCGAGGCGGCCCAGGTCTTCAAGCGCGACGGCAAGTACTACCTGTCGTACTCGTCGCACTTCGGCGGCAACGACTTCGGCGGCAACCAGACTCCGCTGCCCGGCTATCCCGGCGGCGGCCAGATCGGCTACATGATCTCCGACGACCCGATGGAGTGGCCGAAGGAGACCTATGCGGGTGTGCTGTTCCCGAACCAGTCCCAGTTCTTCGGCACCGGCACCGGCGGCAACAACCACCAGTCCGTCTTCGAGTACGAGGGCAGGCACTACTTCACGTATCACGCCCCGACGTTGAACAAGCGCATCAACGGCAACACCACCCAGGGGTACCGCAGCCCGCACATCCAGGAGCTGAGCTTCAACGAGGACGGGACCATCCAGCAGGTGGTGGGCACCTACGCCGGTGTCGACCAGGTCCGCGACTTCGACCCGTACCGGGTGTTCGAGGCGGAGACCTTCGGCTGGAGCAAGGGTGTCGCGACCGCCAAGGTCGACGGCGGGTCCGCGCAGTTCGGCGACGCGGCACCGAACCTGGTCGTACGTGACATCGACGATGGCGACTGGACGGCGTTGTCGTCGGTGGACTTCGGTGACGGTGCCCGCAGCGTGACGGCGAAGGTACGGCCGCTCGTCAGCGGCGGATCGATCCAGATTCGACTGGGCGAGGTCACCGCACCGGTGGTCGCGACCATCCCGGTTGACGCGCCCCTCGGCGAGTGGACGGAACTGACCGCCGAACTCGACGGTGTCGCGGGCGTGCACGACGTGTACTTCACCTACGCCGGGCCGGAGGGCGCCGACCTCTTCGAACTGGACACCTGGGCCTTCGAGAACGGAACCGGGGTGCCGGTGACGGTCAGTGCCCAGGCACGGTGCGTGGGTGGTAACGCGTACGTGGCGGTGCAGGCGCGCAACGATCACGACACGCCGGTGAACGTGGTGCTGGAGACGGCGTACGGGCAGCGGTCGGTGACCGGCGTGGCACCCGGCGCCAACGCGTACCAGCAGTTCAACGCGCGGACGCCGACGGTCCCGGCCGGAGTGGCGACCGTCCGGGTCACCGCCGACGGTGTCGAGGGCACCACCGTACGCACCGCCGGGTATCCCGCTGCCGACTGCGGCGCCTGACCTGCACCCCATCCACACACGACAACGGAGCAACGGATGAGCACATGGAATCGCAAGCGGCTGGTCGCAGCGGGGGCTGCGGGCGTCCTCCTGGTCGGGTCGGCGGTGGTGCCGTCACCGGCCCAGGCCGAGCCGGGTGGCACCGGCGAGGTGGAGGTCACGGTCGACATCGAGGAGATCCAGGAGCCGGGAGTGCTGGCGATGTCGATCGCCGGGGACTCGGTGGCGTTGACCGAGGACGGCTCGACGTTGCTGGTACGCCAGTTCGTCGGCGGGCTGCCGACGGTCACCGTCACCGACACCCGCACGGCCGACGAGGCACCCGAGGGTGCGGCGTGGGCGGTGCTGGGCAGCGCTACCGATTTCGTCGGTAGCGCCGGTCAGGCGCCGATCGCCGCCGGGCATCTGGGTTGGAAGCCGCGACTGCTCGACGGCGGCGACACCGGCCTGGTCAGCGCGGGCGAAGAGGTCGTCACGGTGTTGGACGAGCCGACGCAGCCGGGGAACAACGTGGGTCTGGTCGACCAGGAGCTGCTGGTCTCGACGTTCGACTCGGGTGCGGTGGCCGGGGACGCGTACTCGGTCGACGCCGACCTGTTCCTGCGCACCCCGGCGGATGTCGCAGCCGGTTCGTACACCTCGACGTTGACTCTGTCCCTGTTCGAGTGACGGCCGGTGCGGTGGCACGTCACCGCACACCGGGGGTCGCCGACCGGCGGCCCCCGGTCCGTACTATCCCGACCTCGAAGGACTGTGATGATCCGATTCCTGCCACGGTGGGGGGCGGTGCTGGTCGCGATGTCGGCCATCGTGCTGTCCGCGCCGGTCCCCGTGTCGGCGGAGCCGACCGGTGCGACGGTGACCTGGGCGGTGCAGCCGGCGGACGCCCGGGGCCCGGACGGCCGTCGGTGGATCGAGCACACGCTGGATCCGGGTACGGTGCTGACCGAGCACCTGGCGGTGCGGAACTTCGGCGACGCGCCGGTGGTGTTCGCGTTGCAGGCCGCCGACGGCTACCTGACCGACAAGGGGCGGTTCAACATGCTGACCTCCGGCCAGGAGTCGGTGGACGGTGGAACCTGGATCACCCTGCCCGAAACGGTGACCGTCGGGGCGAAGCAGACGACCGTGGTGCCGTTCACCATCACCGTGCCGCCGGACGCGACGCCGGGGGATCATCCGGCCGGTGTCGCGGCCACGGTGACCAGCGCCGGGGGCACGGTGGCGGTGCAGAGCAGGGTCGGGTTCCGGGTCATGTTGCGGGCCAGCGGCACGGTCACCGCCGCAGTCGCGGTGGAGGATCTCAGCGTCAGGTACGAGAGGTCGTGGAATCCCTTCAGCCCCGGCGATGTCCACCTGACGTTCACGGCGCAGAACAACGGCAACGTCGCGGCTACCGGTGACGGCAGCGTACGGGTGGGCGAGCTGTTCGGCCTGGCGGGCCGGAGCGCCGCCACCGACGTGCCGGAGCTGCTACCGGGCGACGGGCGAAAGGTCGAAGCCCACGTCGGGGGGATCTGGGGGCTGGGACGGCTCACCACCACTGTCGAGGTCACCCCGACGGTCGTCTCCGGTGATCCGGCCGGTGCCGATATCCGGCCGACCACCATCTCCGTGACCGCGTGGGCGCTGCCCTGGCCACAGCTGGTCCTCGGCGTGCTCGTCGGCACGCTGCTGCTGGGCTGGCGGACCATCAGCCGCCGACGTCGTCGGAAGCTCGCCCGACTGCTCGAACAGGCCCGGGCCGAGGGCCGCGAGTCCGTCCGCGTCGCCGACTGATCAGGACGACGGCAGTGGACCACCATCCCGGTATCGGTCGGGACGACCAGAACTTTTCCCATCTGAACAAAAAGATGACGACCTATTGCAGAAAGCGGCGTCATCGCGAGGATGATCCGATGCGTCGTCTCCCTCGGGCTCACGGCCGTGTCGCCGCCGGTCTGCTCGCTCTGGCCCTCGCCGCCAGCGTCGTCCTTCTCGGGACCGCCACGCCTGTCTCGGCGCACGGCACCCTGGCGACGTCCACACCGGCCGATGGTGCCACCGTCGATGAGGCCGTGACGGCCGTGCAGCTCACCTTCACCGAGCGGGTCCGCGAGGACGCGTACTTCACCGTCACAGCGCCGGGCGGCGCCCGGGTCGACAACGGCTGGACGCATGGCGAACCCCGCACACTGGACCGTCCGGTGCGGGAGTACTTCCTGGTCGACGGGGTGTTCGAACCGCGCGAGTACACCACCGGTTTTCCCGCGGTGGTGGCCCTCGCGCACCTGCCCGCCGCCGGCCAGTACTCGGTGAGCTACCTGTCGGTGGCCTCGGACGGTGACCCGGTGCGTGGCACGGTCACCTTCCGGTACACCGGTAAGCCGACGGCCGCGCCGCCGAACTGGCAACCGCCCACCGGTCAGCCGGATCCGTCGTTGCTCGCCGCCGCCGAGCAGCACGGAGACACCGGATCGCAGCAGGCAGCCGGCGACACCACTCCCGTCGCCCCGACGGCACCGCTCCCGTCGGTTGCCGCCGCGCCACCCACCTCGGACGACTCCGGCGGCATGGGCCCACTGGGCTGGGTCGTCGTGGTGGTGGCCGTCGTCGCGGTCGCCGGTTTCCTCGTTTGGCAGCGCCGCCCGGCCCGCGTCGAGCGGAGTCGCAAGGCGGTACGCCGGTCCGCTGCCAACCGACCTCGCGCCAAGCCGAACACGAAGGCCAAGGGGCGGCGTGCCACAGGTGGTGCACGCACGGCTGTGGTCCCGGCCGCTCGGCGAGGCGCGAAGGCAGCCACGGTACCGGCGGCGACCCCGGCCCAGCAGGCGGTCACCACCGCGCCGGTGACGGACGGCGAACCTGCGGAAGCCGCCGCTGCGGCACCGGCGGACGGATCCGCGTCGACCGGCTGGTGGCAGCGCGTCGGCGACACCCGGCTCGCGTTGCTGGTCGGGGGACTCGTCCTGACGCTGCTGGCCGGGTTCGCCCTCGGCCGGATCGGCACCGACGACGACCCCACCTACACCGCGCAGCCGCCGGGCACCGCACCGGGCAGCGGCGGTCGGGACGCGGCGCAGGCGCTGTCGGCCGGCGACGGACACCAGCACCGGCCGGGAACCGGCCCGCACTCGCATCCAGGTGACGGCCAGGACCAGGCCACCGGTACGACGGTAAGCGTCGCCGGGTACACGCTGAAGCCGGTGCTGCGCTCCCAGGCGGCCGGCGCGACCAGCGACTACCGGTTCCGGGTGGTGGGGGTCGACGGGCAGCCGGTGACCCGCTTCGCGGTGGTGCACGACAAGCCGCTGCACATGATCGTGGTCGGCCGTGACCTCGGTGGATACCAGCATCTGCACCCGACGATGGCGGACGACGGCACCTGGAGCGTGCCGCTGAAAATCACCCGACCCGGCGGCTACCGCATCTACGCGGACTTCACCGTGACCACGGCTGACGGCAAAGGGCTGCCGCTGGTGCTCGGCGTCGACCACGAGGTGCCGGGCAACTACCAACCGGCCGGACTGCCCCCGCCGCAGCCGCAGACGACGACCGGTCCGTACACGGTGTCCTTGGCCGGCGCGCCCACCATCGGGATGACCGTTCCGCTGACCCTCCGCGTCGACCGCGACGGGGCCACCGGTCTCGTGCCGCTGGAGCGTTACCTGGGCGCGTACGGGCATCTGGTGGTGGTCCGCGAAGGCGACCTGGGTTTCCTGCACGTCCATCCGGAGCCGGAGCTGGTCGACGGCGCGGTGAAGTTCTGGCTGACCGCGCCGAGTGCCGGCCGTTACCGGGCGTTCTTCGACTTCCAGGTGGACGGGAAGGTGCACACCGCGGCGTTCACGATCAATCTGGCCTGAGGACCTCGTCCACCCGGACATCCGCCGGCACCGGCTCACCGGCCGCCAGGGCGGCGCCACGGGAGGTGTGCCAGTAGAGCACCTCCCGCCCCGAGCGGCGTTTGGTCACCATGCCCGCGTCGAGCAGCACCCGCAGGTGGTCACCGACCGCGCCCAGGGACAGCCCGGTGAGCGCGGCCAGGTGCGAGGTGCTCAGCGGCGTGCCCAACCGGATCAGGATGGCGGCGCGGTTCGGGCCGATCAGCCGGTCCAACCCGTTCGGGGTGGGCGGGGGCACCTCGGCGAGGATGCCGCTGGCCGGGTAGACCATGCCGAACCGGTCCTGGTCCCACACCACCCAGCCCTTGGCGCAGTGCGCCGGGACGAACACCAGTTGTGCGGCCCGGTCGAGCGGTAGCGGCGCGGCGGGGTGGTCGTTGACCTGGAGCCAGCCGTCACCCAGCCACCGCATCCCGGGGTTGAGGTCCGCGAACAGGCTCGCCCACCCGTGGGCGCTCAGTCGTGAGGTGCGGGCCACCACGTCGGCCCGCAGCCGGCGTTCCCGCTCCGGCCACTCCGGGCGCACCGTGTGGGTCCAGACCCAGTCGAGCAGGCGCACCACCTGCTCGGTGAGACCGTCTCGGCACAGCACCTCGGCGAGCGGTCCCGGCCGGGTCGCCCGCAGGTCGGCGCGGATCCGCTCGTCGGAACGGGCGGCGACCACGGCCAGTTCCTCAGCGAAGGCGGGCGTCGCCGTCGCGGGCGGCAGGGTGAGGAAATCAGCGATCCACCGCGGCGCGAAGGCCGCCGCCAGCAGCGCCGGAAGCACCGGCCGCCGCGCCAGCATCCGTTGGTACGCCCCGAGGTGCGGCCGTCGCCAGGAGTGTTGCCACGGGTGGCGGGGGCTGTGCAGCGCCTTCAGCGCCGCCACCGTGTCCGTCATCGGCGAGATGACGAAGCGACTGCCCGCCAGCAGATCCACCGGCACCCGCCACAGCGACATGTTTCGCCCCCAGCCGTAACTCTACGCCGCCCGCATCGACGCCCCCACGATCGTCGGCGTGAGGACGTACTCGGAACTGTTCGCCGTGACCGAATTCCGCAACCTCTTCGTGGCCAACTGCGCCGGCATCGCGGCCCACACCACGTCGGCGCTGGCCCTCGGTGCGCTTACCTATGCCGTGACCGGCTCGGCACTGCTCACCGCGCTGAGCATGTTCGGCGCGCCACTTGCCAGCGTGTTCGGCAGCCTGACGTTGCTCTCGGCGGCCGACAGCCTGCCGCCGCGCCGGGCGCTGACCCTGGCCGCGCTTGTCGGCCTCGCCGGTGCGGTGCTCCAGGCCGTCCCCGGTCTGCCGCTGTCGGTGCGCTTCGCGGTGATCCTGCTCGTGGCGTACGTCGGGTCGGTGACGGGCGGTGCCCGCTGGGCGTTGATCAACGACATTCTGCCGGCCGACGCGTACGTGCTGGGCCGGTCGACGATGAACGTGAGCGTCGGCGTCATGCAGATCGCCGGCTTCGGGGCGGGCGGTCTGCTGCTGGTCTGGTTGAGCCCCTATCAGGTGTTCCTGGTCGCCGCCGCGCTGCGCGCGCTGGCCGTGGCGGTGACCTGGTTCGGGTTGCGGGAGCGGCCGGCGCGGGCCGGTGAGCGGACCTCGACCGCCCGCACCATGCGGATCAACCGGGAGCTGTGGTCGGACCCGGGACGCCGGTCGCTGTATCTGAACCTGTGGCTGCCCAACGGACTGGTCGTCGGTTGTGAGGCGCTCTTCCTGCCGTACGCGGGGGACCGGGCCGGTTTCCTCTTCGCCGCCGGTGCCCTGGGCATGCTCGCCGGCGATGTGCTGGTGGGGCGGTTTCTGCCGGTCGCGGCGCGGCAGCGGTACGTGTTGCCGCTGCGGCTGCTGCTTCCCGTGCCCTACCTGGTCTTCCTGATCCGTCCGGAGCTGCCGCTGGCGATGCTGCTCGCCCTGGTCGCCTCGGTCGGGTTCGCGGTCTCGTTGCCGTTGCAGGAGCGGCTGATCGCCGGCTCCCCGCCGCAGACCCGGGGTCAGGTGCTGGGCCTGCAACAGAACGGGATGCTGGCCGGTCAGGCGGTCTTCGCGGCGCTGGCCGGTACGGTCGCCGACCTGCTGCCGACCCACCGGGCGGTGGCGGTGATGGCCGGGTTGTCGCTGGTCACGACGCTGCTGCTGACCCGGGGCCTGCGGCGGACCGCGCCGGTGCCGGTCGGATGCAACCGATCGGCGCCCGCCGACGTCCGATCGGCATGAGCATTCGTCGAAGCGGGCGACTCGCGGTCGTCCCTCTGCTGTTGCTGACGTCCGCGGCCTGCGGCCAGCAGGCCGGTGACGCCGGGTCTGGAGAGGCGGACTCACCCGAGCGGTCCTACTCCGCCGACGCGGTGGTGTTCCGGATGGAGCACACCGGGGGGTTCGTCACGCCGGCCATGCTGGCCACCCGCCTGCCCACGGTCAGCGTCTACGGTGACGGCCGGGTGATCACCCAGGGGCCGGTGCCGTTGATCTATCCCGGTCCGGCGCTGCCCAACCTTCAGGTGGGCACGATCAGCGCCACCGAGGTGGAGGAACTGCTCAAGGCGGCCCGCGCCGCCGGGGTGGGCGGACCGGCGGACTTCGGTACGCCGCCGGTCGCCGACGCGCCCGCGACGCGCTTCACGATCCTCGGTGACAACGGCGTCGAGGAGCTGGAGGTCTATGCCCTGGCCGAGTCCGGCGGAGCGCAGACCGGGCTCACTGCCGACCAGCGGGCGAAGCGGGACACCCTGCGGGAGTTCGCCGACTCGCTGACCGCCGAGTCCGGTCCGCTCGCCGCCGCGGCGACCGATACACAGCCGTACGTGCCGACCGCCGTCGCCGCCGTGGCCGAGCCCTGGGTCGCCAATGCCGAGGCCGGTGAGCAGCCCGAGGTGGCCTGGCCCGGGCCGGCGCTGCCGGGCGCCGAACTCGGCGAGGGCCTAAGCCTGGGTTGTGTCACGGCGACCGGTGACGAGGCGCAGCAGGTGCTCACCGCCGCGGCGGCGGCGAACGCGGCCACCCCGTGGGTCTCGGACGGCAAGCGGTGGACGGTGGCCCTGCGACCGCTGCTGCCCGACGAGATCGACTGCGGCGACCTGGCCACCAACCGCTGATCCCGGCTCCGGGCGGCCGTCGACCGGCCGCCCGGCCGCCTCCTTCGGGCTGGTGGCGGCGGCCGGATAGGCTGCCGCGCGATGAGCAAGACGCTGTCGCGCATCCTGGTCTACGGGATCCACGGCTCCGGCAAATCCACCCTCGCACAACGGCTGTCCGAGCGGCTCGGGCTGCCCTGGTACCCGGTCGACGACCTGCTCTGGGAGCCCAACTGGGTCGAGGTGCCGGTGGCGCGGCAACGCAGCCGGATCGAGGCGATCTGCCGCCGGGACCGCTGGATTCTCGACGGGGCGTACCACGGTTGGCGGGACGTGCCGCTGGCCCGCGCGGACCTGGTCATCGGTCTGGACTACCCGCGCGGGCTGTCCTTTCGCTGGTTGTTGCGGCGTACGCTGCGCCGGCTGTCGACGGGGGAGGAGATCTGCAACGGCAACCGTGAGTCGCTGGGCAGCGTGCTGTCCAGCGAGTCGGTCCTGGTGTGGCACCTCACCGAGTTCGGCCGGGAACGGCGTCGACTACGGGCCTGGCACGCCGATCCGAGTGGACCGCCGGTGTTGCTGTTCGAGACTCCGGACGCCCTCGAACGCTGGTTGAACGGCTTGCCGTCCCGGTGAAGGGTCGGCCGGTGGCCGGCGGGTGGGGCGCTACGGTGGGCGGATGGACGAACTCGTGGCGCTCTACCTGGAAGGTGACATCTCGGGAACCGTCACCGGCACCGCGCCACGCAGTGCCGTACGTGCCGGCAACCTGCCGCACGCCGCGACGGCGGTGTTGCTGCGCGACGAGCGGGACCGCGTGTACGTCCACCGCCGCACCGACACGAAGGACGTCTATCCGGGCATGCACGACGCCTTCGCCGGAGGCGTCGTGCTGGCCGGCGAGGACCCGTTCGAGGCGGCTGCCCGGGAACTCACCGAGGAACTGGGCGTCACGAACTGCGAGATCCGGCCCTGCCTGCGGTACTGGTACGCCGACACGCGCACCAACTACCTCGCCTACGTCTTCGAGGCCCGCTACCGGCGGCACCGCTGCGGCCCGGTCGTGCATCAGCCCAGCGAGGTCGCCGAGGGGTGGTGGCTCGACCTGGCCGAGCTGGCCGCCCGGCTCGCCGACCCGTCCTGGCCGTTCGTCCCCGACGGGCGGGTCACCCTTGATCACTACCTGCGCCAGCTGCCGGCCTAGCCGGAGGGTCGAGCTTGGCCAATCGTCGGGACCACGGCGGTCGCAACGATGAAGATGGGCACATGGGGCGGTTCCTCCGAGGGCGCGTCGAGACGACCACGGAGATGCACCGGACGACGCGGTACGAGATCTTCTTCGATCTGGTGTTCGTCTTCGCGCTGACCCGGATCACCGCCTACATGGCTGGTCACACCTCGCCACTGACCCTGCTCCAGGGCCTGGTCGTCCTGTTGCTGCTGTGGATCTCCTGGCTGATCTACGCCTGGCTGGGCAACCAGGCTCGGGCCGACATCGGGCTGATCCGGGCCGGCACCACCGCCGTGATGGGTCCGATCTTTCTCATCGCCGTGGTCATCCCGAACGTGTGGGAACCGAGCCCGGGTCCGCGCCTGATCCTGGTGTTGTCGTATCTCGTGGTGCGGGCGGTCCACCTGGCGCTCTATCGTCGGGCGGCCGAGGGCGACCGGCGGCTGCACCGTACGCTGCGCATCTACACCGCGACCACCGCGCTGTCCTGGATCCCGTTGGTCCTCGGAGCCGTCCTCGGTGGTGGCGCACAGTTGCTGCTCTGGACGGTGGCGGTCGCGGTCGACTTCGCCGGCGGACTGGTCGCCTCACGGATCAGCGGGTGGCCGTTGCGCAGCTCCGAGTACTTCACCGAACGGCACACCCTCGTGGTGATCATCGCGCTCGGCGAGACGTTGATCTCGGTCGGCGCCGGCATCGGCTCCGAAATGATCAATGGTCCGACCATGTTGGCCGCGCTGCTCACCCTCGTGGTCACGGTCTGCCTGTTTCGGCTGTACATGCTGAATTCGGTGGCGGCGGGCGAGGCGCTGATGGCTGAGCGCGGTCCGCGACGGGATCGGCTAGCCGCCAACGCCTACAGCGACGGCCACTTCGCGCTGGTCACCGGGACGATCTATCTGGCGCTCGGGGTGCACGAGGTGATCGCCCCGCTGGCACATCATCGACCCTGGCACGCCGCCGAGTCGGGTTTGGCCTGGATCTCGGCCGTGGCGCTGTTCGGTGGGGTCGCGCTGTATCTCGCGGGCGAGGTGCTGTTCCGTGGGCTCAGCGTCCGATCGGTGTCCCCGGCGCAGCTGCTCGCGCCCGCGGTGGCCCTGGCGCTGCTGCCGGCCGGACGGTACCTGCCCGGCCTGGTTGCCCTCGGCCTGCTCGCCACCTTCCTCGTGGTGCTCGTCGGCTACGAACGGGTCTTCGGCGCCGGTCGTGCCGCCCACCCTTCCGGGTCAGAAGCCGAGGTCGGCCCTTCCGCCGACCACCGGTAGGCGCAGCTCACTGTGGTGCGGTGCGACCCGCAGCCGGGTGCCACCCAGCGGAAGCAGGGTGTAATCCTGATCGCTGGAGAAGATCACCAGACCGATCCGGTGACCCGCCGGGAAGACGTGGTCCTTGGGCTCCAGGGTCCACCGCAGGTCGTACAGTCTGCCCTGGCGCAGCGGGTCGGTGCGCGAGATGCTCCGCCGGTTCTGCGGGTCCATCCAGCCGCGGGTCACCACCGTCGGTGCGGCGGTCGAGCCGGCCCGCCCGTAGTCGACCAGGTAGGCGGTGAGGTTCGCGTCCGGTTTGTTGTCGATCGCCAGCCGCAGCCGCAGCTCCGGACGGCCGGACACGCGGACGTCGCGGGGCAGCGTGGGAGACAGGTAGGCCAACCGGTGCGGGCTTGCCGTTTCCGGGTCGGCGACCAGGGTGTCCGGGTGGATGGTGCGCCCCTCGTCGACGAAGCGTTGCTCGACGGAGCGCTTCGGCGCCCGGGCGGAGGTGAGCGTGCCGATCGTGGCGTCGGTGGCGGCCAGCCGCAGCGGGACCTCCCGACTGCCCGGATCGGGCCAGTCGGCGTACGTCGTGTAGCCACCGTCCTCGCGCTGCACCACGGCCCTCGGCTCGTCCATGATCCCGTTGGGCACCTGCCACAGCCAGTGGTCGAACCAGCGGTTCTCGGTCTGCTTCCACGTCCAGGTCCGGCCGTCCGGTAGGGTCACCGACGCGGTGTTGCCCGGGCCACCGTGCCCGCCCCGGTGCAGCCAGATCTTGCGCGGTACCCGGTGCCGGGCCAACTCGTCCCACCAGCCGGCGAAGTGCTCGGTCTTGACGTTCCAGTCGTTGAGGCCGTGCACGACGAGCACGCTGGCCCGCACCTGCCGTGCGTCAAGGTAATCACGGTCGCGCCAGAACGCCGAATAGTCGCCGGTGACCCGGTCCTGCCGGGCGGTCAGCTCCGCGATCTCGTCGGCGCAGCGCCCCTGTGCCCGGGACTGACCGGCGGTGAACCCGGCCAGCACGTCGGTGTCCTCACCCTGATAGGTCCCCGGTGCCACCACCAGGCCGTTGGCGCGGTAGTAGTCGTACCAGCTGCTGATGGCGGCCACGGGCACGATGGTCCGCAGCCCCGGGACGCCGGTGGTAGCCACCTGGTTGGGCAGGGTGCCGTTGTAGGAGACGCCGGTCATGCCGACGGTGCCGGTGGTCCAGCCGGCGGTGACCGGCGCGCCAGCCGCGTCGTACCCCTTCGCCCGCCCGTTCAGCCAGTCGATCACCGCTCTGGTGCCGAGCGTCTCGGCCTGGTCGCCGCTGGTCGGGCAGCCGTCGGAATCGCCGGTGCCGACGCTCTGCCCGAGCACCACCGCGTAGCCCCGGGGCACGTAGTAGTCGTCGAGTGAACCGGGCAGGTTGGCCTTTGTCGCCGCCCGCTGCACCGCCACGTCGGACGTCCGTCGGCCGGCCCGGCGGTCGACGCCGTTCTGCGGCAGCTCGTCCACCAGCACGCTCGGGTACGGCACGTCATACCAGACGTCCTTGCGGTACGGGCTGTGCTCGAAGATGACCGGCACCTTGAATCCCTCGGTGGCGGTCTCCCGGGGCCGGGATATGTCGATCGCCACCCGGTCGAGGCGGCCGTCATGGTCGGTGTCCACAGTGGTTTGAACGTAAACCCGCTCCTCGATCGCGTCGGCGAGCGAGAACACCGGTTGGGTCATGCCGTCGACGACCACGATTCCCGGTGTGGCGGTGGGTGCGGTCCGCGCCGCCGCCGGAGCCGCGTGCAGCACCAGCGTGCCGGACAGACCGATGCCGAGCAGTGCCAGCAGGTAGGGGGACCGACGCACGGCGTCTCCCTTCGGAGTTTAGACATTCACACCTTGCGATGTTATCGCTCACTGGCTACGTTTCGGAGGCAGGAGCGAAGGGCACGCTCCGACGTCCCCCGCCCGGTCGGTGACCAGGCGAGCCGAGGCGCGTTGCGCCGGCTGACGGGCACTGCGGGCCCCGTGCGGGACGGGTCACGCCGCCGGTCCAGGGCGGCTGACGGTACGTCGCGGGAGCCGTGGCACACGCAGAGCATCGCCGCTCCGGGCCGCCCACCTGACCTGACAGCCCGAACGGTGTCGCACCGTACCCAGGCGCATACCCCGCGGTACGCCGGCCGTTCCCGGCGCCGCCACCAGGGCGATGCGCCGCACCGCCGCGCGTCCACAGCGGGCGCGGAATGGAGTCACGATGTCCAGGCGTAAATCGATTTTCGGACCGGTCGCGCTCGCGGCCCTGATGGTGCTGGCCGCCGCCGGTACGACGTTGAGCGCGAACCCCGGCAGCGTCCCGGCCGCCCAGTCGGGCATCCTGGCCGCGACCGCCGGCTGCGGCAAGACGCCCACGCTGCGCAGCGGTACCCACACCATCCAGAGCAGCGGCAAGAACCGCAGCTACATCCTGCGGGTGCCGGACAACTACAACAACAACCACCCGTACCGACTGGTGTTCGGGTTCCACTGGCTCAACGGCTCGGCGACCGACGTGGCCACCGGCCAGACGGTGCAGCGCGACACCTGGGCCTACTACGGACTGTTGCCGCTGTCGAACAACAGCACCATCTTCGTCGCGCCCCAGGGCCTCAACAGCGGCTGGGCCAACTCCGGTGGTGAAGACGTCACGTTCGTCGACGACATGCTCCGGCAGATCGAGGGCGACCTCTGCGTCGAGACCACCCAGCGCTTCGCGCTCGGGTTCAGCTACGGCGGCGCCATGAGCTACGCCGTCGCCTGCGCCCGGCCGAACATCTTCCGCGCCGTCGCCGTCTACGGCGGTGCGCAGCTGAGCGGATGCAGCGGCGGCACCCAGCCGGTCGCCTACTTCGGGGCACACGGCATCCGCGACAGCGTCCTCAACATCTCCAACGGGCGGTCGCTGCGGGACCGGTTCGTCCGCAACAACGGCTGCACCGCGCAGAATCCCCCGGAACCGTCGCAGGGCAGCCTCACCCACCGCAGCACCACCTACTCCGGCTGCACGTCCGGCTACCCGGTGGTCTGGGCGGCGTTCGACGAGGGACACATCGCCGCACCACAGGACGGCGCACCCGGTGACAGCGGCTCCCGGACCTGGCTGCCGGGCGAGACCTGGCGCTTCTTCACCCAGTTCGGCAGCGGCACCACCCCACCGCCGAACCCGACCACCCCGCCGCCGAACCCCACCACGCCGGCCCCGAGCCCGACGACGCCGCCGCCCGGTGGCGGAGCGTGCCGGGTCGCCGCCGAGGTCAACGCCTGGAACAACGGGCTGACCGAACAGATCACCATCACCAACACTGGCAGCTCCACCATCAACGGTTGGTCGCTGGTCTTCACGCTGCCCGGCGGGCAGACCATCGCCGGCGGCTGGAACGCTAGTTACTCACCGACCTCCGGGCAGGTGACCGCGCGGAACATGTCGTACAACGGCACCATCGCCCCGAACGCGTCGGTCGGCATCGGCTTCCAGGCCACCCACACCGGCAACACCGCTGAACCGAGTTCGTTCACCCTCAACGGCGCGACCTGCACCGTCAGCTGATCCGTACATTGTCCGGGCGCGGATCCCACTCGGGGGTCCGCGCCCGGTCGCGGGCCGACGCCCGCGCGGACGACAGGCCCTATGCTCCGCACCGTGCCGTTGACCTTCCCTTCGCATCTCGCGCCGGTGCTGGCGCTCAAGTGGTGGCGGCCCCGGTGGTTCGACGGCGTGACGTTGAGCTTGGGCGCGATGTCGCCGGACGTCGTCTACCTGGCAACCGGCCCGACCGGACGAACCTTTGCCGATACCCATTCCTGGCCGGCGCTGTTCTGGTGGTGCCTGCCGGTGGCGCTGGCGTACGCGGCGGTCTGCCGGTCCTGCGCCGACGCAATCCTGGCTCACCTGCCCGGCGAGCGTCGGTTCGGCTGGAGTGGGCATGGTTCCCTGGCCCGGTGGCCGCACCGCTGGTGGATCACGATCAGCTCGGCGCTCCTCGGCGCGGCGAGCCACCTCGGCTGGGACTGGCTGACGCACACCGACGGCTGGCTTCGAGTGGTGTTCGGTCTCCGATGGTCGAGCGTTACGGACGTCGCCTGGTGGACGGTCTCGGATCTGACGAGCACCCTCGTCGGTGCGTTGCTCGTCGTCGTGCTCACCGCACGCCTCGGTCGGCGGGCAGCGGCGGCGGCAGGAGCTCGCCGGCTCGCACCGCCACGTCGACTTCCAGTGCTGTTCTGGAGCGTCGCCGCGCTGGTGTCCGTCGCCGGACTGGCGCTCGTGCCGCTGCTGCCCGGTGCAACCATCCTCGCCGCGACAATCGTCCGGTCGCTGCACGTCGCTGGTCTGGCCCTGCTCGCCGCCGCCATCGCCGTCCGGATCCGGTCCCAGCGCTCGGGTGCGGGTTACCCGGGCGCGTCAGGTGACAGCGGCAGCACCAGCCGACCCGCCGCGGTCAGCGGACCGGCTCAATCGGGAAGCGTCCGCGGCGCCACTGCCAGTGGCGGCCGGCCTTCAGGTGGTCGATGACGGCGCGTTGCAACACGGTGTCGCGCGGCAGTTGGTCCAGCGGTGTGGTCAGGGTACGGAACACGAACCGCACCACTTCGACGTCGGCGTCGAGCCCTTCCGGTTCCTGATAGGGCTCCAGCTCGAAACGTCGCTGGAAGCGGATGATGTTGGACTCCTCGGGCAGGTACTCCCGCAGCTGCGGGTCGAGCAGCCACGAACCGCAGGCGAACGACGTGTAGTGCTCGTCGGGAAAGTGGCGCGGGAAGAACGCCCGGGCCTCGTCGAGGGACGCCTCGACCGCTTCCGGGGTCAGCGACCCCGAGTCGGGGATGTGCAGGTCGATGGCGGTGCCGCCGCGATGGTGCTGAAGCCGACCCAGCTCGTAGACCGCGCCGCGCGAGTGCAGCGTCAGCCAGCTCTGCATGACCGACCAGCCCTCGCGATTCATCCGCCGGTCGATGGCGAGGTTGCGACCCAGGTCAGCGAGGGTCGCCCAGGAGACGGCGTCGGGAACGCCGTGGTCACGGTGGTACCCCCTGACCACGTCGACCAGGGCCAGGTACGTGTAGACGTAGAGGTGCCGCCAGGCGGGGCCCCGCTCGCGCGGTAGCGCCGGACCGGGCGGCAGCCATTCGTGACCGCCGAGATCCGTGCGGACCAGGGCGATCGAGCGGTCGAGCAGCCAGCGTAGCTCCGGGGTCCACTGCGTGGAGTCGGGGTCCGGCCAGCCCGCCATGATCTCGGCGGCGTCGTCCGGTCGTACGGCGAGCCGGTCGAGCAGCGCGGGCGCGTCGGCGCTGGCGGGCACCGGCGCCGACGGGTGCTCGCCGGCCAGCCGGTGCACACGGTCGATGTCCTCGATGGGCACGCCGAGCCGGGTGGCGATGTCGTCCAGATTCACGCGGACGACAGTAGCGACCGGCGCGGCCGCCGCAACAGCGCGATGCCGGTCAGCCCGCTCAGGGGTTGGGTGGCGTGACCGCGATGATCAGGTGGGCTGGCTGGTCACTGGCGTTGCGGTAGAGGTGGGCCAGGCGTGAGTCGAAGGTGACGGCCTCACCGGCGGTGAGGGTGTACGTCTCGCCGCCGATGTCGGCGACCACCTCGCCGCTGATGACGATGGCGCACTCGGTCGAGGGGTGCGCCCACGGCTCGGCCGAGCTGGCGTCGCCCGGGGCGAGGTGGGCCTGGAGCACCTCCAGATCGCCGCGCCCCGGGGTCAGGCGCTCGTAGGTTATCTGGCCCGGGGGAGCGGTGAGCAGGCTGCGGCTGCCGGCCCGGCTGATGTGCACCGCCGGTGCCTCCGGCTCGGAGAACAACTCGGCGATCGAGGTGTCGAACACCTGCGCGAGCTTGCGCAGGGTGGCCAGGCTCGGGTCGGTCGCCCCGTTCTCGATCTGACTCAGCAGGGCGGGTGACACGTCGGCGGCTGTGGCGAGCTGCCGCAGCGTGAGGGAGTGCTGCTGGCGCAGGACGCGGAGCCGGTCACCGAGCATGTGAACCTCGATCCGATAACAGTGTGGCTAAAAATGTTTGACCAAGCTACACGGCCGTGTTTAGGGTGGTCAAACACGAGGGCGGCGCTGTTTGGTACTGGTGGACACGCCGCGTCCAGACATGAACCGGACGAATGCGAGTCCGGCTACATCCAACCCTGCGACGACGCACCCCGAGAACCCGACGCACCCCGAGAGAACCCGGAACACCGGCATTGGCCGTCTGGGCCCGGCCGGTGGTGGTGCCGCCGGACGTCGATGCCCCGCGGGTCCCGCGCAGCGGGCCGCGCCATACGAAGGTAGGAACAGCATGTCGGTGTCCCCCCGCCGGCTCCGCGCCGGAGCGCTCGCTCTGGCGACGCTGGCCATCATCTCCACCACCGCCTGCACGGCCGGCGGCAGTGGTGGCAACGCGAACGGTGGCGAGGCCAAGACCCTCACCGTCAACACGTCGTTCGTGCTCAAGACCCTCGACCCTGGTCGCGTCTACGAAGCCACCGGCCTGACCGCCGTGCACGCCCTCTACGACACCTTGCTCACCTTCGAAGGCTCCGACGTCGGTACCCCCGTCCCGGCGTTGGCCGAGTCGTACGAGGCGTCGCCGGACGCAAAGACCTTCACCTTCAAGCTCCGCTCCGGAGTGACCTTCTCCGACGGCAGCCCGCTCACCGCCGACGACGTGGTCTTCTCCCTCAACCGGCTGAAGAACATCAAGGGCAGCCCGGCGGTCACGGTGAGCGAGCTGAGCGTCAGCAAGACCGACGACAGCACCGTCGTGGTCACCTCGGCCACCCCCAACCCGAACGTTCCGGTGGTGCTGGCGATGCCGTCCACCGGTGTGCTCAACGCCGAGGTCGCCCGGGACAACGGTGCCAAGGACGGCGCGGACGCCGCGCAGGGCGACACCGCCCAGCAGTACCTCGACACCAACTCGATCGGCAGTGGGCCGTACGTGCTCAAGTCGTACGAGCCGGAGTCGCAGGTGGTGCTGGAGGCCAACCCGAACTACTGGGGCGACAAGCCACAGTTCGAGCGGGTGGTACTGCGCAACATGGACGTGCAGACCCAGAAGCTGACCATGCAACGCGCCGAGAGCGCCGAGATCTCGCTGGACATCTCCGGCAAGCTGCTCGACGGCCTGCCGGAGAGCCTGCAGACCTCCGGCGTGCAGGACACCGTCTACTTCCTCTTCCTCAACGCCGACCCGGCGGTCTCGGCGGTGACCGCGAACCCGAAGTTCAACCAGGCGCTGCGTGCCGCCATCGACTACCAGGGCATCGCCGCGCTGTACGGCGAGGGAGCCGCTCCCGGCGCCGGCCTGGTCGCGCCGGCCTTCCCCGGCACCCTGCCCGAGAGTGAGGCGTCCACCCGGGACGTGGCGAAGGCCAAGGCGCTGCTCGCCGAGGCCGAACTGACCAACCCGACGGTGAAGTTCAACTACCCGGCCATCACCTACAAGGGCGTCGACCTGGGCACCGTCGCCACCAAGGTGCAGGGCGACGCCGCCGAGGCCGGCATCACGCTGGAGTTGAACCCGCAGCCGCTGACCACCTTCCTCGACGAGATGCGCAGCGGTAAGTCCCCGCTGGGCTTCACTCCGCAGAGCCTCAACTACCCGGTCGCCGACTCACTGATCAACAACATGGCGCCCGGGCAGGCCACCGCACTGCGCTCGGGCTGGACCGTCGAGCGGGCCGACCCGGCGGTCGTCGCCGCCGGTGAGAAGGTCACCGAGACCCTCGACCTCGCGGCCCGGGCCACCGCCATGCAGGAATGGCAGCGGCTGATGAACCAGTCCTCCCCGTACATCGTGCTGGCCAGCAACTCCTCCACGGTGGTGGCGACCGCCGACCTGACCGGCGCGGACTACTCCGCCGCCGGCTGGCAGGTCGACGTCGCCGCGGTCGGCCGCAGGTAGTCGGAGCACCATGACGACCGTCCACAACGGCGAGCCGGGCGCGGTCACCACGACCGCGCCCCGGCCCCGCCGGTCCCACCCGCTGCTGGCCTTCCTGGCCAAGCGGCTGGCGATCACCGCCGGACTGCTGCTGGGCGTCACCGTGGTGACGTTCGGGCTGGTCAACGTGGTGCCCGGTGACCCGGTCACCGCCAACCTGTCCGACCAGGCGCTCAACGACCCGGCCACGGTGGCCGCCTTCCGCGAGAAGTGGGGGCTGGACCAGCCGCTCTGGCAGCAGTACCTGCACTACCTGGGCAACCTCTTCCGCGGTGACCTGGGTATCTCCCAGCAGACGGGTCGGGCGGTCCTGGACGACCTGGTCCGGTACGTGCCGGCGACCCTGGAACTGGCCATCCCCACCATGGTGCTGGCGCTGGTGATCGGCACCGGGATCGGCATGCTCGCGGCGGTCCGCAACGGCCGGGTCACCGACCAGCTCGTGCGGGTGGGTGCCCTGCTCGGGCTCTCCACGCCGCCGTTCTGGCTGTCGCTCGTGGTGCTCTACGTCTTCTTCTACCAACTCGGGCTGGCGCCCAGCGGTGGACGGCTCTCCACCGGTTTCAGCCCGCCGCCGACCGTCACCGGCATGTACACGGTCGACGCGGCACTGGCCGGTCAGTGGGACGTGGCCTGGGACGCGGCCCAACACCTCACCCTGCCGGTGCTGGTGCTGACCTCGCTCACCGTGGCGCTGCTGGTCCGCTTTGTTCGCTCCGCCATGTTGGAGGTGCTTCAGCAGGACTACATCCGGGCCGCGTACGCCAAGGGCCTGCCGGCCCGGGTGGTGCTGCGCCGGCACCTGCTGCGCGCCGGGCTGGTCCCGGTGGTCACCGTCTCCGGCCTGGCCTTCGCCTCGCTGCTGTCCGGGACGGTGCTGGTGGAGAGCATCTTCGGCTGGCCGGGCGTCGGTCAGTACGCCTACCGCAGCGCCACCGCCCTCGACCTGCCCGCGATCCTCGGTGTCAGCCTGTTCGTCGCGCTGGTCTACACGCTTGTCAACCTCACCGTCGACCTGCTGTACGGGCTCATCGACCCGAGGATCCGCCTGTCATGACGATGATCGCACCTGATCCGGTGGCCCCCGACCCGAAGGTGGACCGGGCGCTGACCCGCCGTCGATGGCTCGGTCGGCTGCGTGGTGGCTCGGCCGGCCGGCCGATCTGGCGACAGCCGATCGCCGTGGTGGCGTTGACCATTCTCGGCGGCTGGCTGCTGGTGGCGATCCTCGCCCCGCTCGTCGCCCCCTACGATCCACTCGCCCAGAGCGCCGACACCTACGCGGCACCCTCGGCCGCGCACTGGTTCGGCACCGACTCCCTCGGCCGGGACATCTTCAGCCGGGTCGTGCACGGCGCCCGGTTGTCGATCCCGCTGGCCCTGGCCATCGTCTCGCTGGCCCTGCTCGTCGGCGGCCTGCTCGGCCTGGTCGCCGGATACCTGGGACGGTTCGCCGACGAGGCGCTGATGCGGCTCACCGACCTGGTCTTCGCCTTCCCACAGATCATCCTGGCCATGGCGGTCACCGCCGCCTTCGGCCCGAACACCCGCAACGCGGTGCTGGCCCTGGTCATCGTCTCCTGGCCGGTCTACGCCCGGGTCATCCGCAGCGCCGTGCTCAGCATGCGCGGCGACGACTACCTCAGCGCCGCCCGACTGCTCGGCGTCGGACCGGTCCGGGCGCTGCGCCGCGATGTGCTGCCCAACAGCATCGGCCCGGCGATCGTGCTGGCCACCCTGGAACTCGGCAACGCGGTGCTGCTGCTCGCCGCGCTCTCCTTCCTGGGGCTGGGGCCCCGCCCACCGGCCGCCGAGTGGGGCTCGATGGTCGCGCTCGGCTCCCAGGACCTGTCGATGTGGTGGGTCAGCGTCTTCCCGGGCCTGGCCATCCTCACCGTCGTGATGGCCTTCAACGTGCTCGGCGACGCGTTGCGCGACCGGCTCGACCCCCGCTACGCGAAGGGACGCTGAGATGGCGCCGCTGCTCGACGTCGACTCCCTCGCCGTGACCCTGCCCGGCCCGCGCGGGCCGCTGCCGATCCTGCACGACGTGTCGCTCACCGTCGACGAGGGCGAACTCGTCGGCATCGCCGGGGAGAGCGGCTGCGGTAAGAGCCTCACCGCACAGACCCTGCTCGGTCTGCTGCCGGCGGGAGCCAAGGTCACCGGAACGGCGCGGTTCGCCGGCACCGATCTGCTCGGCCTGGACAACAATGGCTGGCAGCGGATCCGGGGCGCGGGCATCGCCATGGTCTTCCAGGACCCGACCGCCGCCCTGCACCCGATGCTCACCGTCGGCCGTCAGCTCACCGAACACATGCGGGTGCACCTGCGACTGGACCGACGGTCCGCGACCCGCCGGGCGGTGGAACTGCTCGATCAGGTCAGGATCCCCGACCCCGAGCGTGCCCTGCGCGCCTATCCGCACCAGTTCTCCGGCGGCATGCGGCAACGGGCGGCCATCGCCATCGCCCTGGCCGCCCGGCCCCGACTGCTGATCGCCGACGAACCGACCACCGCGCTCGACGTCACCGTGCAGGCCGGCATCCTCGCCCTGCTCGACCGGCTGCGTGCCGAGACCGGGCTGGCCGTCGCCTTCATCACCCACGACCTGGGGGTGCTCAGCGCGTTGACCACCCGTGGCTACGTCTTCTACGCCGGTCGCGTGGTGGAGACCGGCCCCACCGGGGCGCTGCTCACCGCACCCACCCACCCGTACACTGCGGCGCTGCTCGGCGCCCGGCCACACGGCACCCAGGCCGTCGGCACGCTACGGCCCATCCCCGGCGCCCCGCCGGCGCCGGGTGAGGCACCGCCCGGCTGCCCGTTCCAACCCCGCTGCGGGTACGCCGAGCCGGCCTGCGGCACCGTGCCACCGCCCCTGGCTCCGGTGGCTGCCGACCGGTCGGTTGCCTGTGTGGTCCGCCCGCACCTGGAGGTGACAGCCCGATGACCGGCCTGCTGGACATCAGCGACGTCGAGGTCGAGTACCGCTCGCGGGGACGCGGCCGGGTGCTCGCGGTCGCCGGGGTCAGCCTGGACGTGGCGGCCGGGCAGATCGTCGGCCTGGTCGGCGAGTCCGGCTGCGGCAAGTCGTCACTGGCCCGGGTGGCCGTGGGGTTGACCCCGCCGAGCGCCGGTGTGGTCCGCTTCGCCGGGCAGCCGGTCACCCCGCTGGGCTGGCGGCGCCGGCCGGACACCGAGATCGGCCTGCAGATGGTCTTCCAGAACCCGTACGCCTCGCTGAACCCCAGGCGCACCATCGGCGCGCAACTGCTCGACGGCGTCCCGGCGACGGTGACCGGCGCGGCCCGCCGCGACCGGGTGCGCGAGCTGCTGGACCGGGTCGGCATGCCGACCACCGCCGCCGAGCGGTACCCGCACCAGTTCTCCGGCGGCCAGCGGCAACGCCTCGCCATCGCTCGGGCACTCGCCCCGCAACCCCGCATGATCATCGCCGACGAACCGGTGACCGCGCTGGACGCCTCGTCCCAGGCACAGGTGGTCAACCTGCTCGTCGGCCTGGTCCGCGATCTCGACATGGGCATGCTGTTCATCTCCCACGACCTCGCCCTCGTACACGAGATCGCCGACATCACCGCCGTGATGTACCTCGGCCGCATCGTGGAGAGCGCGCCCACCCGGGAGCTGTGGCGGAACCCGCGACACCCCTACACCCGGGCGCTCATCGACGCGGTGCCCCGCATCGGCCCCACCCCACGGTTGCCCGCCACCCTGGCCGGTGAGGTGCCCGATCCCGCCAACGCCCCCACCGGCTGCCGGTTCCGGCCGCGCTGCCCACACGCCTTCGCCCCCTGCGACGACCAACCACCCACCCTCGACCTCGGCGGACGCAGCGCCGCCTGTTGGCTCAACGACCCCACGGTGGCCCCGGCCACCGTGCCCGCGAACTGAGGACGCCGTCAATGCACACCGCAACCGAACAGGTCCTGGTCAACCTCGCGCTCTACGACGGCGTCGCCGACCACCTCCAGCCCGACCGGGGTGTCTGGGTCGGCGCCGACGGGATGATCAAGGCCGTGGCAGCCGTCGACGACGTGCTCGCCGAGGCCGGCGACGCCCGCGTGGTCGACCTCGGCGGCGACGTGGTGATGCCCGGCCTGACCAACATGCACGTGCACCTCTCCCTCGGGCTGCCCGGTCACCTCGCCGACACGGTGCACCGATCCAACCTGGCCGAACTGGTGCTGCTGATGGCCGACTCGGCCCGACGCACCCTGCACGCCGGGGTGACCACCGCCCGGCTGGTCGGCGAGGGGCGCTACGCCGACTTCGCGCTGCGCCGGGGCATCGAGGCCGGCGCGGTGGACGGCCCCCGGATCTTCACCGCCGGACACGCGCTGTGCTGCACCGGCGGTCACGGCTGGGAGGCCGACGCCCTGGAGGCCGACGGCGCCGACGGCTTCCGGCGGCTCACCCGGGCCCAGATCCGGGCCGGCGCCGATTTGATCAAAGTCTGCATCTCCGGCGGGATCGCCGGTCAGTTCGAGGCGATCGACACCCCGCAGCTGCTCGACGACGAGATGGCCGCCGTCATCCGGGTCGCCCACGACTGGGGGCGCAAGGTCACCGCGCACGCCGGCCCGGCCGACACCGTACGCCGGGCCGTCGAACTCGGCCTCGACTGCGTCGAACACGGCTACGAGCTGACCGACGAGGTCACCCGCCTGATGGCCGACCGGGGCGTCTGGTACGTGCCCACAATCGTGGTGAGCCGCTGCGAACAGTTCTTCCGTGACTCCGCAGTGCCCGGCTGGTTGATGGACCGGGCCCTGGCCGCCGGCCCCCGGCACTGGGAGAGCCTCCAGCACGCCATCCGCAACGGGGTGCCGATCGCACTGGGCAGCGACATGCCGCCGCACGCGGGCTACGACGAGACCAGCGCGACCGTGCGTGAGCTGGAGTTCATGGTGGACGCCGGGATGCCGGTCGCCGACGCGTTGAAGGCCGCCACCATCCGTCCCGCCGAATGGCTGGACCAGGCCGACACGCTCGGCAGCGTCGAGGCCGGCAAGCACGCCGACCTGCTGGTGCTGCGGGACGACCCGACCCGTTCCGTCTCCGCGTTGCGCACCCTGCACGGGGTCATGAAGGGCGGCGTGGTGTACCGCGACGACCACCACCGGCTCCGGACGCCCCGATGACCGGCGCGACCGCGCCGCGCGTCAGCGCCGTGGCCGACAAATACCTGCACGCCCTCGCCGCGCTCGACCCGCAGGCCGCCGAGGCAGCCGGGCGTACCCCCGAATGGCGGCTGGCCGACCTGTCGCCGGACGGGTTCGACGCCCGCGCCGAACTGACCCGCGCGACCGCGACCGCCCTGGCCGCCGCCACGGTGACCGGCCCGGCCGAGCGTGCCCTCGCCGGTGCCCTGGCGGACCGACTGGCCAGCGAGGTGGCGCTCCACGACGCCGGCTTCACCACCCGGCTGCTCGCCCCGCTGGCCACCCCGGTGCACCTGGCCAGGCAGGTCTTCGACAACCTGCCCCGGAGCACCGTCGACGACTGGGCCGTCGTCGCCGATCACCTGCACCGGCTGCCCACCACCCTGGACCAGTACACCGCGACGCTGCGCCGTTCCGCCCAGCGTGGTCAACTGGTCGCCCGCCGGCAGGTGCTGACCGTCGCCGCGCAGTGCACCGCCTGGGTCGACGCCGACTTCTTCGGCGGTCTCGTCGCCGGTCAACCGGCCGGGCCGCTCGCCGAGCGGTTGGTTGAGGGGGCGCGGCTGGCCACCGCTGCCACGGCGGAATTTGCCACGTTCCTGCGTACCGAACTGGCTCCCGCCGCGACCGAGGTGGACGGCGTGGGCCGCGACCTCTACCAGATCACCGCCCGCGCCTTCCTCGGCGCCACCGTCGACCTGGCCGAGTTGTACGCGTACGGCTGGGCGGAGCTGGCCCGCACCGCGGCCGAGCTGCGGGCGGCGGCGGCCGACTGCGGCCACCCGGACGTGGCCGCCGCCCGGACGGCGCTGGATGCCGACCCGGACGGGCGGGTGCCGGTCGGCCCTGCCCTGGAGGAGTGGCTGGCCAGGCGGACCGCACTGACCACCGAACTGCTCGACGGGACACACTTCGACATCCCCGCCGCCACCCGCCGGGTGGTGTGCCGGATCAGTCCCGCCACCTCCGGGGTCATGTACTACACCCCACCGGACGCGCAACTGACCCGCCCGGGCGGCATCTGGTGGTCGGTGCCGCCGGGCGAGTCGACGGTGCCGGTGTGGCGGCACGTCGGCACGCTCTGCCACGAAGGGCTGCCCGGTCACCACCTCCAGCACGCCATCACGCTCACCACCGCCGACCTGCACCCGTGGCAGCGCACGCTGTGCCACGTGCACGGGTACGCCGAGGGCTGGGCGCACTACGCCGAACGGCTCGCCGACGAACTCGGCCTCTACGCCGGCCCGGCGGAACGGCTCGGCATGCTGGACGGGCAGATGTGGCGGGCCGCCCGTGTGGTCATCGACCTCGGCCTGCACCTCGACCTGCCGATCCCGCCCGGCAACGGGTTCACCGACGCGCCCCGCTGGAGCCACGGTGTGGCCGTGGATCTGCTCACCCGGGTCGCCGGGCTGGACGCCGCCACCGCCCGGTTCGAAGTCGACCGCTATCTCGGCTGGCCGGCGCAGGCGCTCGCCTTCAAGGTCGGCGCGCGGCTGTGGCAGCAGACCCGCCAGGACGCCGAGCGTCGTGCCGGCCCGACCTTCGACCGCAAACAGTTCCACCACACGGCGCTGGCGCTCGGGCCGATGGGCCTGGATCCGCTGCGTGAGCGCCTCGCCGAGACGTTCCGACCCGCTGCCGCCTCCCTCGACCGGAAGTGACCCCGATGAGTATCGACGAACTCACCAGCACGATCACCGACATGTACCGATCACTGGGGGATCGGTCCGCCTTCGACGCCCACCTGCACCCCGACCTGACCATCTGGGAATCCGACGCCGACCGGCTGCTCACCGGGCTGGCTGCGCTGGACGTGCTGCGTGACCGCCGGGCTGCCGAGGCGACCGGACCGGCACCGGTCAGCGTGGCTCCGGAACAGCTGCACGCCGAGTCGTGGGACGACACCGGTCTGGTCCGGTACGTGCTGCGGGCCCGGCACGCCGCCGACCGACCGGACGTCTGCTTCCGGGTCACCGATGTGCTGCGGCGCGACGACGCGGGCTGGCGGATCGTGCACCACCACGCGGAGGCCGTGCGATGAGCGACGACCAGCCCACCACCGACGTCTACGACCTGCGGATCGTGGTGGAGCGGATCGAGGGACGCTCGGTGTGCGGCATGAAGCCGGGCGACCACGTCGACCTGACCGAGTCGTGCCGGTTGCGCATTCCCGAGGGCCAGCACTTCTGCCTGTACGCGCTCGCCGCGTGCCTGCCGCTGCTACCGGCCAAGCAGCGGGCCCTTGACGACGGCGACTGGATGGCCCGGGACAGCCACGTCGCCTGCCCCGACCCGGAGGAGCGGCTCATCATGCGCATCGAGCGCACCGAACGGCGGCAGATCCCCACCGAGGAGCTGACGTGACCCGCCTGGTGGGTGTCGGCCTCCAGTCGGACAAGTCCGCCGACGAGTACGCCGTGCTGGCCGAGCTGGCCGAACGGCACGGCTTCGACGTGCTGTCGGTCTTCGGCGACCTGATGTACCAGCCGCCGCTGTTTCCGCTGCTGGTGGCCGCCCGGCACACCCGCCGGATCCGGCTCGGCGCGGCCTGCCTCAACCCGTTCACCCTGCACCCGGTGGAGGTGGCCGGTCAGGTGGCCGCCCTCGACCTGGCCTCGCACGGCCGCGCGTACCTCGGCCTGGCCCGGGGCACCTGGCTGCAACAGGTCGGGGTGGCGCAGACCCGGCCACTGCGACGCATCGCCGAGACGGTGCAGATCGTCCGGCGGCTGCTCGCCGGTGACGACTGTGGTTTCGTCGGCCGTGAGTTCACCGTCGCGCCGGGTACCGCGCTGCGGTACACCCCGGCCCGGCCGGACGTGCCGGTGCTGGTGGGCACGTGGGGCCAGCAGACCGCCCGGTCCGCCGCCGCGTTCGCCGACGAGGTGAAGGTCGGCGGATCGGCGAATCCGGCGATGGCCAAGACGATGCGGGCGTGGCTGGACGAGGCGGCCTCGGGCCGGGACACCGGGGTGGTGCTCGGTGCGGTCACCGTGGTCGACACCGACGGTGCGCTGGCCCGACGGATGGCCCGCACCGAGGTCGCCATGTACCTCGCGGTGGTCGCCGCCCTCGACCCCACCGTCGAGGTCGACCCGGAACTGCTGGCCCGAATCCAGCAACACGTCACCCGCCGCGAGGACGACCTGGCCGGCGCACTGATCGGTGACGACCTGCTCGACCTGTTTGCGTTCTCCGGTACGCCCGAGCAGGTCGCCGCGCAGGCCGCGGCGGTCTTCGACGCCGGGGCGAGCCGGGTCGAGTTCGGCACCCCGCACGGCCTGACCCCGCAGCGCGGGATCGACCTGCTGGGTCGGCGGGTACTGCCGCTGCTGCGCGACTGACGGTCGGACGGGCCGGGTCAGCGTCGCCAGGCCGACCAGAGTTCGGCGTACCGGCCGCCGGCCGCGACCAGATCGTCCGGGGCGCCGAGTTCGACGATCCGGCCGTGCGCCATCACGGCGATCCGGTCGCAGGTGTGTGCCTGGCTGAGCCGGTGGGCGACCACGACGGCCGTGCGGCCCCGGATCAGGGCGGCGCTGGCCCGTTCGAGCTGTCGGGCCCCCGCGCTGCCGGCCTCGGCGCTGGCCTCGTCGAGGACGACGATCGGTGGGTCGAGCAGGGCGATCCGGGCCAGCGCCACCTGCTGCGCCTGACCGGCCGTGAGCGGGTGTTCGCCGTCGCCGACCCGAGTCGACAGCCCGTCGGGCAGGGCGTTGACCCAACCGTCGGCTTCGACCAGCCGCAAGGCGGCGTGCAGGTCGTCGTCCGAGGCGGCCGGAGCGGCCAGCCGCAGGTCGTCGGCGAGGGTGCCGGCGAAGACGTGGACCTCCTGGGTGACCACGCCGACGGTCCGGCGCAGCTCGGCCGGATCCAGCTCGCCGATCCGACGGTCACCCAACCACACCTCGCCCTCGGCGGCGGGGAAGACGCCACCGAGGATGGCCGCGAGGGTGGTCTTGCCGGCTCCGCTCTCGCCGACGATCGCCAACGACTGGCCCTCGGCGATCTCGATCGAGACGTCCTGCACGACGGCAGGGCCGCCGGGGTAGCGGTGCCACACCGACTTGGCGGTGATGCTCGTCGGCAGCCAACCGGAGATCGGCCCGGCCGGCCGCGTAGCGGGTACGTCGAGCCCGGAGATGCCGACGAGCCGCGCGAGCGCCGCCCCGGCCGACTGGATGTCGTTGAACGACATCAACAACAGGCCGAGCGGGCCGAAGAGTCGATGGAACAGCAGCGCCGCAGCGGTGACGTCGCCGACCGTGCTGTCGCCCGCGCGTACCAGCAGGAAGCCGGTGAGCAGCACGGCGGTCAGGCCGAGCGCCTCCGCGTAGTTCATCGTGTTCGCGAACCAGAGGAAGCCCCGCACCGCGCGCAGGCGCGCCACCACCGCGTGCCGGGAGGCCTGCTCGACCCGTCGGCTCTGGCGGTCCTGCATGCCGTACGCGTGCACCGTCCGGGCACCGGTGAAGGTGTTCAGCAGGCTCTGCGTACGCACCGCCGCGGCCTCCCGCTCGGCGGCGTACAGCCGCTTCGCCTGCGGCACGAAACGGCGCAGGCTCAGCACGTACACCGGGAAGACGACCAGGAACGCGGCGGCGATGCGCCAGTCGAGGGTCGCGAAACCGGCGAAGGTGATGACAACGGTGACCAGGGCGGTGAAGATCCCGGCCGCCAGCCGCACCGAGTCGGTCACCCGCTCCACGTCCTCGGTGACCCGGGAGGCCACGTCGCCGGAGCCGGCGCTCTCCAGCCGGGTCGCGTCCATCCGCAGCGCCCGGTCGAGCACCTCCTCGCGGAGGTCGGCGCAGGCACGCATGCCCCACTCGGTGACCAGCCAGTTGGCCGCGCCGGTGAGGATCGCGGCGGCCAGGCCCGCGCCGAGGATCAACGCCGAGGTCAGCAGCAGCGAGCCGACGGTGCCACCGGCCACCACCAGGTCGACCAGCCGGCCCAGCAGGATCGGCACGACGACGGCCGCGACGCTGGCCGCCGTGGCCGCCGCCACCGATGCCCAGGCGAGCAGCGGATAGCGCCGCAGAGCCCGCCAGAAGGCGGTGAGCGTCACCCGGCCGCTCGCGACCGGCAGAATCGTCGCTCCCGGGGTCATCGCAGCACCACCTCCGCGTACGACGAGTCGGCGAGCAGGTCGCGGTGACGCCCCACGGCCGCCAACCGACCGGCGCGGAGAAAGACGACCCGGTCGCACCGGTCGAGCAGCGGTGCGCTGGTGGTGATGAGGACGGTCGCCCGGTCGTCGGTGGCCCGGTAGGCGCGGATGCCGTCGGCGATGGCGTGCTCGGTGACCGCGTCGATCGCCGTGGTCGGGTCGCGGAAGACGGTGACCGGCCGGTCGGCCAGCAGCGCGCGGGTCAGGGCGAGGCGCTGCCGCTGGCCACCGGAGAGGTTCAGGCCGTGATCGACGAGTCCACGGTCGAATCCGGCGTCATCGGCGAGCAGGTCACCGACGGCGGCCGAGGCCATGGCGGCGCGCAGGGCGGCGTCGTCCCGGTCGTCGCCGGTCTGGAGCACCTCCCGCAGCGTGGCACCGAACAGGTCCACGCCGTGCGGTTCGACAAGCACGGTTCGCCGCAACGAGGCGAGGTCCAGCTCCCGCATCGGCGTGCCGGCCAGCCGCACCTCACCCCGGTCCGGCGGCCGTGCCCCCGCGAGCAACTCGGTCAGGTCGTCCGCCGTGCTGGTCTCCGCGGTGACGATGCCGAGCAGCTCACCGGGGGCCACGGCGAGGTCGACGCCGGCCAGGCCCGGCGCGTGCACCGTGTCGAGTCTCAACGTCCCCGGCTCGGCCGTCCGCGTCCCGGAGGGCACCCGCTCCGGGGCGGCGAGCACCTCGGCCACGCGGGCCGCGCTGGCCCGCGCCGTCGCCAGCCGGAAGACGCAGTCGGCGAGGTTGAGCACCGGATCGGTGAGGAAGGTGGCCAGCCCGACGATCGTGATGAGCTGCCCGACCGTGATCCGCCCGTCCAGGGCGTACCAGCCAGCCAGCGCGGCCACGGCGGTGATCAGCAGGCCGGTCGTGAAGGTGGACGCGCCGACGAACGTGGCGCCCGCCTTGACCGTCCCGATGCCGGCACGCAGCGACGTACGGCTGGCCGTGCGGTAACGGCCGACGGCCTCGTCGACCCCACCGAAGCCACGCAGCGGTCGCAGCCCACGCAGCAGGTCCGACGCCGTGGCGGCGGCCCGACCGACCGCCTGCTGCTGCGCGGACGTGCGGCGGCCCACGACCGGCCCCAGCGCGTTGAGCCCGAGCACCAGGAGCGGCACGCCCACCACCAGTCCGAGCCCGAGCGACCAGTCGATCCGCAGCAGCACGACCGTCGACACCGTCAGCCCGACCAGCGCGCTCACCCCCCGGGTGCCCAGTTCGAGCAGCTCAGCGGCGGACTGCGTGTCGGAGGTCGCGATCGAGAGCAGTTCCCCGCTCTGGCGGCTGGTCCGGACGCCCTGACCGCCGACGACCCGTCGGACCACCCGCATCCGCAGCTCGTGCGACTCCTCGGTGACCGCCCGGGACAGGAACCAGAAGCCCGACCGCCAGCCCATGGTGAGGGCGGTGAACAACGCGAAGATGCCCAGCACGGACCAGGCCATCGCCGAGGTCGACCCGGTTCCGACGGCCTGGTCGATGACCAGGCCGATGGCCACCGGAACGAGAGCCTCACACAGCTGGTGCAGTGACCAGAACGCGGCGCACAGGGCGGTGTCGCGACGCTGCCGCCAGAACATCCGGCGGATCAGTCGCCCCGTGGTCTGTGTCATGCCCCCGCCTCACGTTCGATGAGTTAGGGCAGGCTAACCTGCCGTACTCGCCGAATGCCATTCGCGGGTGCGCCGTGCTGGCCAGGTCTCAGTCCTCGGCGTGCGGAAGCGGTGGCCGGTCGAGCCCGGCCCACGAGCGCAGCAGCCGACCGCCGATGGAGTCGACCGGTCCCGAGCCGGGACCGTTGCGGACGCGTTCGACGATCTCGGCCCGGGTGAACCACCGGGCCTCCGACAGTTCGCGTCCGTCCACGGCGATCGTCTCCTCGATGGCCCGGGCGACGAAGCCGACCATGAGACCGGCCGGAAACGGCCATCCCTGGGAACCCTGGTAGGTGACCGCACCGACCGTCACGCCGGCTTCCTCACCGACCTCGCGACGGACGGCGCCCTCCAGGCTCTCGCCGATCTCGACGAAGCCGGCGAGCAGCGAGAAGCCGTCCGGGTCGGCACCGTGATGGCGGGCCAGCAGGCAGCGTGGCTGCGGATCGGGGGATTCCACAAGCACGATGACGGCGGGTTCGATCCGGGGGAACAACTGCCGACCGCAGTCGGGGCCCTGGCAGATCCGCAGGTGACCGGCGTCGGCGCTGGCCGTGGTCGCGCCGCAGGTACCGCAGTGTCTGGCGTGCCGGTTCCAGTAGAGCAGGCCGCGCGCGTACGCCAGGGTCGCGGCGAGTGGGCCGGGCAGGGTGGTGGCCAGCCCGCGCAGGTCGGTGCTGCGGTGCGCAGTAGCCAGGCGCAGCGCCTCGGTCTCCTCGACGTCGCTGAGATCGGCGGTGAAACTCGCTGTGGTGCCGTCGAGGCCGAGCAGAGCGGTCTGACCGGCCACCGCCACCAGGGTTCGGGCGGGCGCACCGGTGAGCCGCACCGGTCTGCCGTCGGCCGTGAGCAGCGGCCGGTCGCGCCACATCGGCAGCACCTGGCTGTCGTCGCGGTCGAGCAGGTCGGCAACCCGGGCCGGGTCGACGCGTAGGCTCGCCGCCCGGTCGTGCGGTGTCGCGGTGTACGCGAGCCCGTGGAACACCATGTCGTTGATCGTGCCTGACGCGCCCGGTGGCCCCATCGGCACCCCGACTCGGCGACCGCCGTCGCGATGCCTTGACAGCGACGTCCTGGTTCACCAACCTGTCGTATAGTCCTACTGTCGTAGGACAAGCCGTAAGGGTTGGTCGGGAGGAGCGTGTTGATCGAGTTCGTGCTGGACGGCCGGTCCAAGGTGAACACCTACGTACAGCTGGTTCAGCAGGTCAAACAGGCGTTGCGGGTGGGGTTGCTGGCGCCCGGCGACCAGCTGCCGAAGGTCCGCGAGGTGGCGCAGTCATTGGCGATTAACCCCAACACGGTGCTCAAGGCGTACCGCGAGTTGGAGATCGAAGGACTGGCGGAGGGGCGGCCCGGTGTCGGCACGTTCATCACCGCGTCACTGCATCGCGAGGCCCTGGTCAACCAGGCCGAGCTGCGCGCCGAGCTGGTCGACTGGGTGCGTCGGGCGCAGGCGGTGGGGCTCACGGCCGAGGAGGTAACCGCCCTGGTGGCGACGACGATGCGGGCCACTTTTCCCGCCTCGGTGACGAAGGAATCTGCGTGAGAGGAAGCGGTATGGAGCTGGTGCTGGAGGCCGACGGGCTCGGCAGGAGATATGGCGGCACCTGGGCGCTGCGCGAGTGCTCGCTGCGGCTGCCGGCTGGACGAGTCGCCGCGCTCGTCGGGCCCAACGGGGCCGGCAAGAGCACGTTGCTGCACCTGGTGGTGGGCCTGTCCCGGCCGGACGCCGGCGAGGTACGGGTCTTCGGTCACGTGCCGTACGGCAACACGGAGTTGCTGGCGGAAATCGGATTCGTCGCGCAGGACACCCCGATCTATCGGGACCTCACGCCGGAAGAACTGGTCATCATGGGCGGCAAGCTCAACCGACGGTGGGACCCGACCCTGGTGCGGACCCGGCTCGCGCAACTGGGCATTCCGCCCGGTCGCCCGGTAGGCAAGCTCTCCGGTGGTCAACGTGCCCAGGTGGCGCTCGCCCTCGCGCTGGCCAAGCGGCCCCGGCTGCTGCTGCTCGACGAGCCTGTGGCCAGCCTGGATCCGCTCGCCCGCCGCGAGTTCATGCAGTCACTGATGGGCAGCGTCGCCGAGTCCGGCACCACGGTGCTGCTCTCCTCGCACATCCTCGGCGACCTCGAACGGGTCTGCGACTACCTCATCGTGCTGCACTCTGCCGAGGTCAAACTCGCCGGCCCGGTGGAGGAGCTGCTCGAAGGCCACCGGCAGCTCAGCGGGCCGCGCGCGGCAGGTGCGCGTCCGATCGCCGGGGTGGCGGCGGTGGTCCGGGCCAGTCACACCGACCGGCAGTCGACCCTGCTGGTTCGAGCCGACGGAGACCCCATCGACCCGGAGTGGACGGTCCGCGACGTCACCCTGGAGGACCTGATCCTGGCCTATCTCACCGACGACACGGTGACGCGGGGCAGCCACGAGGCGTGGGGGGTTCCGGCATGATGTGGGTCGCCTGGCGCCAGCACCGCAGGCAGGCGCTGGTCACGCTGATCGGGCTCGCCGTCCTGGCCGCCGTGCTGGTCCCGACGGGGCTGGCGATCCGGGGCAGGTTCGCCGAACTCGGCCTGCCGCAGTGCCTGCGCCAGGACACCGAGACGGCTGAGTGCGTCCGGGCCTTCAACCAGTTCAACAGCCAGCACGACACGGCGCTCCTGGTCGGCATCCTCTTCCTCGTCCTGCCGCTGCTGGTCGGGCTCTTCTGGGGCGCGCCGCTGGTCTCCCGGGAGGTCGAGCAGGGCACCCACCGGTTCGTCTGGACGCAGGGGGTCAGCCGAACGCGGTGGGCGGCGACCAAGTTCGGGCTTGTCGGTGCGCTCACGCTGGGCGCGGCCGTCGTGTACGGGCTGGGCATGGCGTGGTGGCTGTCCCCGCTGGTAGCGGGCGGTGGTCGGAGCCGCTTCGACGTGCTCTTCTTCGACATGCAGGGCGTGGCACCGATCGGCTACACCCTCTTCGCGGTTGCGCTCGGCGTCTTCGCCGGCACCGTGTGGCCCCGCATGCTGCCGGCCATGGCGGTGACCCTGGCCGGGTTCGCCGCCGTACGCGTGGCGCTGACTGTCCTGGCCCGGCCGCACTACCTGCCGAGCCGTGAGCACGCCACGCCGCTCGTCTCCACCGCGGGCCTGGACGAGACCGCCCTGCGGGGTGCCTGGACCATCTCGAACGGCATCCGGGACGGCAGCGGAGCGATGGTGGCGCCGGGCGCCCAGGTCATCTGTCCACCGGGCGCCACCGCGCCGACGGGCGGGCAGTGTGGTGCCGAGTTCGGCGCGGGCGCGTACAACTGGGTGCTCTACCAGCCGGCCGACCGGTACTGGTTGTTCCAGGGCATCGAGACCGGAGTCTTCGTCGCCCTCGCAGCGATCCTGCTCTATCTCGCGGTGTGGCGGGTCCGTCGGATCGCCTGAGCACCCGGTCGGTGCCCCTCCTCGGGGGCATCGACCGGGGTGCTCAGGTGGACCGTGGGGTCAGGGCAGGATGGCGTCGACGTAACCGCCGTCCACCCGCACCGCCGCCCCGGTGGTGGCCGAGGCCAGCGGGGAGGCCAGGTAGACGACCAGGTTCGCGATCTCGGCCGGCTCGATGAGGCGTTGCAGCAGCGACTGCGGGCGGTGCCGGAGCATGAACTCCCGCTGCGCCACGTCCCACGGCAGGTCGTCAGCGACCAGCGAGCGGACGAACTGCTCCACCCCGCCGGTGTGGGTGGGCCCGGCGATGACGCTGTTCACGGTGACCCCCGACCCGGCGGCCTCCTTGGCGAAGCCCCGGGACACGCCCAGCAGGGCGGTCTTGGAAACCCCGTAGTGGATCATCTCGGCCGGGATCACCACCGCCGAGTCGCTGGCGATGTACTGGATCCGGCCCCAGCCGCGTTCGCGCATTGCCGGCAGGTACGCCCGGGTCAACCGGATCGCCGCCAGCACGTTCACCTCGAAGTACCGCCGCCAGTCGTCGTCGGTGATCTCCATTGCGGGCTGGGCACCGAAGATGCCGAGGTTGTTGACCAGGATGTCGACGTCGGGGAGAGCCTCGACGGCCGCGATCGCCCCGTCGGCCGTGGTCACGTCGGCCGGTACCGCGACGAAGTCACCCTCGCCCAGCTCGGCCAGGGCGCGGTTCACCGAGTCGGCGGAGCGTCCGTTGATTCCCACCCGGGCTCCGGCCGCGGCCAGCCCGACGGCGATGGCCCGGCCGATGCCCTGGGTCGAACCGGTGACGAGCGCGGTGCGGCCAGCAAGATCTATTCGCATACCGGCCATTCTGTCGAACCTAGCCGGCATTGACAGCTGGTCGTGCGCGTACCAGGCGTAGCCCATTCGAGCAGCGACGATGCCGGCCGGGCGGCGTCGGTGTCAGGCAACGCCGACACGGCAGGTCACGGTGGTCGCCCGGCACCGGACCACCAGTTGTCCGGTGCCGGGCGGGTCCGCCCGACGAGCTACTCGAGGTGCTGTTCGGCGACCGGGGCGAGCGGGTCAGCTCGCTGTGCAGGTCGGTGTGGGTGTGCTCGGCGTGCCGGTGGTGGCGCCGAGGAAACCGAACGAGGTGCTGGCGCCCGCGGCCAGGTTGCCGTTGTAGCTGACGTTGCGGGCGGTCACCGACGATCCCTGGCTGGTGACGGTCGCGTTCCACGCCTGGGTGACCGTCTGCCCGGCCGGGTTCGTCCAGGTCACGGTCCACCCGCTGATCGCCGAACCGCCCGCGGTGACCCGCACCTCGCCCTGGAAGCCGCCGGACCACTGGTTGGTCACCGTGTAGGTCGCCGTGCAGCCGCTACCGCTGGGCGGCGGCGTGGTGGGTGGTGGGCTGCTCGGCGGCGGCGTGGTGGGCGGCGGGGGAGTGGTCGGCGGGGGCGTGGTCGGCGGGGGCGTGGTTGACCCGCCCCAGCCGGCGGTCGAGTCCAGCCAGGCCGCGCGGCGCAGCATCCAGTCCCGCATGAACTGGACCTGCCCCTGCCAGGTCGGCGCGGTCGGCGTGATGAAGGGCCCGACGTTTCGGTTGCTCAGGTTGGGCCAACGCGCGAAGTTACGCTGCGCGGCGGCCGTCAGGGGTGCGCTGAGGCCGTCGATGCGGGACTGCAACGACGCGTCGGAGAGCGGGCCACGGCGCAGCGCCTGCCAGCGCACCCGCACCTCGTTGACGAACGCCGGATCGCGCATCAACTGCGTGTACCAGTCGTTGGCCACCGGCTGGCGGACCTGCTGGTACTGCCAACCGGCGGTCTGGTCGTTCTGGAAGAAGCCGCCCACGCCGAAGCTGAGGTCGTAGTCCCAGAGCGGCCCGGCGAAGATCTTGGTGTCGCGGTCCTTGTAGAAGTAGGCGCTGCGGATGTAGGAGTCCATCTCGCGACTCAGCTCGTTGATGATGAGCTGGTCGATGAAGGAACCCACGTCGATGTACGCCCGGTAGCCGCTCACCGGATCGGCGAAGTTCGGCGCCCGCAGCACGTTGTGGAACTCCTGGATGTGGTTACGCAACCAGTCGCGTTGCTCGGGCTGCAGCGGCGACGGGTCGGCGACCTCAAGGTAGTTCCAGCAACTCGCCGCCGGCCCGGTGCACGGCAGGGTCGGCTCCTCGGCGGCCATCCACTCGAACTTGAAGATGTAACCGCCGGTGATCTTCGGCAGGGTCCGGTCGTCCTCGCGGAGCTGCTTGAGGTCGAGACGGTCCTTCGAGTTCTTGATCGTCTCGACGAGCATGTAGACACCCATGTAGTCGTCGGAACCGACCGGCCCGGCGTCGGTGTTCAGGTAGAACTCCGCGAAGGCGTACCGGGGTGCCGGCAGGCCCATCTGCCGCCCGAGGTCGTAGACGAACGCCTCCCGGATCAGTGCCTTGTCGCTGAACGGTCCGCGCAGCACCCAGTCGGAGTCGGCCGGCATGCCGAGCACCGGGTAGTCGGCGTCGTCGTCCTCGTTGTCCCAGAATTCGAGCCGGAACGGCGTCTTGGCGAACATCGCCGACGACTGCCCGCGCAGTCGGAAACCGGCCCGGGTGGCCACGGTGGGTGCGGCGGCCAGGGAGGTGCTGCCGCCGCCGGGCTCGAAGATCATCGTGGTGGCGTCGAAGTACTCCCGGTCGGGCCGCCCGGCACCGTACGAGTCGATCAGGACGACCGGCAGGTCGTGTGTGGTGCTGGTGTTGCGCGCGACGTACATGGCGGTGCCGGGCGCACCCGAGGCGGTCTGCCCGACGAACGCCTGGGCCCGCAGTTGCGTCGTACGTGTGAAGCGCAGCGCCGCGCCGGAGTAGAGCGGCGACTGCGCGTCGGGCAGGCGTCCGTCGGTGGTGTAGCGGATCTGGGCACCGCTGACGGTGGTGCTCAGCGATACCGCGACCTCGCCGGAGAAGGTGCCGCTGGGCACGGAGAAGCCGATGTCGCCAACCAGGTCTTCGGCTGCCTCCGCAGCCGCGGCGGCGTCCGCGGCGGTGCGGGAACCGGCGGTCCGGTCAGCCGGGACGGTGGAACTGGACGTGCCGGCGAGGGGCTCGGCACCGGCTGGTGCCGGCGACGGGACGAGGAACGCGGTGACCAGCATGGCGACGGCCGCGATCCCCGCGATGCGCAGGGGTGCCGCCGAGGTGCCGACGCTGCGGTCGGTCAGACGCACGATGCCTCCTGAACGGGACGGTGGGTGGTGGCGGTCGGTGCCGTGCCCACCGACGGGGTGGTGCGGAAATGCCGGCGCAGTGTCCGGCGCCAGGGCGAGTCCGGCAGGTCCGGACGCAGCGCGGCCAGACCGGTGGCGTACTTGGAGATGCGGGCGGGCCGCAGCCCGCGCTGCCACAGCAGCCGGTCGGCGGGCGATGCGGCGGCGCTGGTCTTGGTCTCGACCACGGCCAGCTCCGGCAGGTGCAGTGAGGTGGCGCCGGCCTGCCAGGCGAGCCCGGTGTCGATGGTGACCCGGCTGGCGGTCGCCGGCAGTAGCAGCGTCGCCCGCCGGTAGCTGGTGACCAGCACCGGGTCGAGGGCGCTGCCGGCGGGCGGGCAGATCGCCTCCCGCGCGAGCGCCTCGTCGACGAATGCGCGGCCGGGAAGCACTGTCGTGCGGTCGTGCGGATCGTACGGCAGCCGGTGTTTGGTGATGCTGTCGCGCGCTCCGCTGATCTTGACTTCGAGCCAGCACTGGGCTGAGTCGAGGTAGGTGCGGGTGCGCACCTTGAAGCGGCGTCGCCGCCGGTAGGCCGCGCAGTGATAGCTGGCCAACCTCGGGGTGTCGAAGTAGACCGACTCGTAGCGGAAGCTCCGCGCGCCGTCGATCTCCAGCACCCGTGCGTGCGGAACGAGCTGCTCCAGCAGGTGTGGCAACCGGTCGAGCGGGACGAGGTACTTGCGGTCCACCCTGGTCTGCAAGGCGGCCCGGTCGATGAGTTCGGTCAGCCCGATGGTGTCCATGGCCGCCAGGGGCGCGGTGATCGGCTGGATGCTCATCGGGCCGCTCCCGCCTTGGCCGGCGTCGCGGTGGCTCTGGTCGTCTGGCCCTTGACCGAGTAGCGGACGTCGACGACGGTGGTCTCGTTGACCAGATCGAGTCGCTGCACGGTGGCGACGTGCACGCGTGCGCCGAGCAGTTGCTCCAGTTGAGCCACGAGGGTCACGTGGTCGGTCACGGCCGAGTCGAGCACCATGATCTGGTGCCGGTAGTGGCGGAGCAGCCGGGGATGGTCGCCCAGGAACATCACCACGAGGATGAGGCCCATCAGCCCGGCGCTGAGCCAGACCGAGGTGGTGCTCAACGCGCCGAGGATGCCCAGGGCCAGCGCTGAGAAGTAGTACGCGACCTCGTGCTGGTCGAGCTCCGTCGACCGCAGGCGGATGATCGACAGTACGCCGAACAGCGCCAGCCCGAGCCCGAGCCCCGCGCCGACGTTGCTGGCGCTGAGCGCGCTGGCCACCGCGAGGACACCGACGTTGACGCCGAGGTAGGCGACCACGAGATCCCGGCGGCGGTGTCTCGGGAAGTAGAGCCCGAAGACGAGCAGCACCACCGCGCCGATGTCGATCGCGAACAGGATGAGCTGCGACATCTGGTGTCTTCCTCCTGGGTCGCTGTCGCGCCGGCCCCGTCTCATCTCGTCGGCACGAGCTGCGGTCAGGCAACCGAACGCAACCGAAAGTCTCGGTAAACTTGCGGGAACTATTCCGGGAATAGTAATGGGACGCATCGAACCGGGTCAATGGCAATGTTGTGCCAACCTGGACTTTTGGCGCGCGTCAGGCGCATCCGTGATCGTCCGGCTCGGGCCGGTCGGCTGGTCAGGGCGCGGTTCGCGCGCGAGTGGACCAGTCGTGGACCGGTGGTGAACCCAGGGTAGACAACCCCAGTCGGCTGTCGCTCGCCGCGACTACGGCCGGCCGGGGTTGGTTTGTGGTGTGGACTTCCCGCTCCGGCCGTGATCGTCCTCGTGGGCCACCCCAGCGCGCCTGATGTCGGCGCGCTGATGCGCGCCCGACCGCCGTTCAGCGCCGATAATCACCGAAACTATATTGACACGTTTCGTTTCCCGGCTCGAAACTTACCCTCAGATAGCGATCGATGCTGCTCGATCAATGTCGGTCTCGGCGTCTGCCCGGAAGGGGACTGGAGTGACAGCGAAGGTTGGCCGCCCACGGGACCGTTCGGTGGTCGTCGTACTGGCGGTGGCGGCGCTCGCCCTCGCCCTCGCCGCGACGACACTGACGGTGGCGGAGATGGGCGTGGCCCGGGCCGCCGACGGCCTCGCGGTCGTCTCCTCGGTGGAGGACGACGGCGTCGACTGCCCGACGCCGAATCCGGGAACGATTTCGGCGAACCCCAGGCTGCCCGACCCCTTCCGGCGCCTCGACGGGAGCCGGATCTCGGCCAAGTCGGACTGGCGTTGTCAGCGAGCCCAGACCAAGCAGCTCGCGCAGCGGTACGTCTACGGTGAGAAGCCGGCGAAACCGCAGACCGTCAGCGGTACGGTCTCGAACACCAGCATCACCGTGAACGTGGCGCACAACGGCCGTACTGCCAGCTTCTCCGCGAGCGTGCAACTGCCCAGCGGCGGCAGTGGGCCGTATCCGGCCGTCGTGGTGCTCGGTGGGTTCGGGGCGGACACCGCCACCATCCGGTCCGCCGGTGCCGCCGTGATCAGCTATGACCCGCTCGCGGTGGGGCGGGAGGGCACTCCCCGCAACAACAAGCAGGGCGCCTTCTACAGCATCTACGGTTCGTCGAGCAGCAGCGGACTGTTGGTTGCCTGGGCCTGGGGCGTCAGCCGGATCATCGACGTCATCGAGCAGTCGGGCGGAAACATCCTCCGCGCGGACGCGACCGGCGTCACGGGGTGCTCCCGTTACGGCAAGGGCGCCTTCGTGACGGGCGCTTTCGACCAGCGCATCGCCCTGACCATGCCTATCGAGTCGGGCAGCGCCGGCTCGCCGATCTTCCGGGGCATCCCCGGCGAGTCCGGTGCCCAACCGCTGAGCAGCGCGTACGGCGAGCAGCCATGGCTCGGTGACGCCTTCGGCTCGTACACCGGCAACCCGGCGAACCTGCCGATCGACACCCACCAGACCGTGGCCATGGTGGCTCCGCGTGGACTGCTCATCATGGACAACCCGCACATCGACTGGCTGGCCGCCCGCTCCTCGAGTGTCGCCGCGCTGGCCGGAGCGGAGGTCTACCGGGCACTCGGCGTGGGTGACAACATCAGCTACTGGTCCGACGTCCAGGACGGCACGCACTGCGCCTCCCGGTCGGAGTGGCGTACCCCGTTGCAGCAGAACATCCAGAAGTTCCTGCTCAACACGGGCAGCTCCACGGGCGTGTTCCGGATCTCCAGCCGAAAGGCCGGCAACCTCTCCGAGTGGCGGGATTGGCAGACGCCGACCCTCGCCGACGGCCCGACCACGCCGCCGACGACGCCTCCCACCACGCCTCCGACGACCCCGCCGACGACGCCTCCCACCACGCCTCCCACCACCCCGCCGACGACGCCTCCCACCACGCCACCGGCGAGCGGTGCCTGCTCGGCCTCGGTGTCCGTCAATCAGTGGACGGGTGGCTTCGTTGCCACAGTCCGGGTCACCGCCGGCTCGGCCGCGCTCAACGGCTGGGCGGTCACCATGACGCTGCCCTCCGGTGCCAGCGTCACCAACTCCTGGAACGCCCAGCGCAGTGGCTCCAGTGGAGCGGTCACCTTCAGCAATGTCAGCTACAACGGGTCCGTCGCCGCCGGGCAGTCCACCGAGTTCGGTTTCCAGGGCACCGGCACCGGCACCGGGATGACTCCCACCTGCGCCGCCCGGTAGCTTCCGACGCTGCGCGCCGAGCGCCTGGGCATGGCGGCGAACGCCGTCATGCCCAGTGACGCTTCGAAACTTCCGGTGGAACTTCCGGAAATCATTGACGTGCGTGAAATCTCGCTGCAATACTTCGGCCCAGTAAGGCCGATGCGATCCCTTTGGCCGAGGTGCGCACGGTCCACCCTTTCCGCAACCATACGTCCGGATTCATGCTGCCCCCATCGGGCCACCGGACCCGGAAGGAGCGTCATGGCCAACTCTTCCCGAGCACCTGGACGGTCGAGGCGACTGCGCGCCGCGCTCGTTGTCTCCGCCGCCGTCGGCCTGCTCGCCACCGCGGGCGCCGTGGTCCTGCCCGGCAGCGCCAGCGCCGCGAGCACCCTTGGTGCTTCGGCGGCTGAAAGCGGTCGTTACTTCGGCACCGCCGTCGCGGTGAGCAGGCTCAACGACTCGGCCTACACGACCATCCTGAACCGCGAGTTCAACCAGGTCACCGCCGAGAACGAAATGAAGATCGACGCGCTCCAGCCGAACCAGGGGCAGTTCAACTACGGCAACGCCGACCGGTTGGTCCAACACGCCCGCAGCCAGGGCATGCTGGTCCGGGGACACACTCTGGCGTGGCACTCCCAGCAGCCTGGCTGGATGCAGAACATGTCCGGCACCACGCTGCGCAACGCCATGCTCAACCACGTGACCCAGGTCGCCACCCACTTCCGGGGCCAGATCGAGTGGTGGGACGTGGTGAACGAGGCGTTCCAGGACGGGTCGAGCGGCGCTCGCCGTGACTCGAACCTCCAGCGCACCGGCAACGACTGGATCGAGGCCGCCTTCCGCGCTGCCCGGCAGGCCGACCCGAACGCCGACCTGTGCTACAACGACTACAACATCGACAACTGGAACGACGCGAAGACCCAGGCCGTCTACCGGATGGTCCAGGACTTCAAGAGCCGTGGCGTGCCCATCGACTGCGTCGGCCTCCAGTCGCACTTCACCGGTGGCTCGAACTACCCGAGCAACTACCGCACGACCCTGTCCAGCTTCGCCGCCCTCGGCGTCGACGTGCACATCACCGAGCTGGACATCCGCAACGCCCCGACCGACGCGTACCGCAACGTGGTGAACGACTGCCTCGCTGTCGCGCGCTGCAAGGGCATCACCGTCTGGGGCATCCGCGACTCCGACTCGTGGCGCTCCAGCGAGAACCCGCTGCTGTTCAACGGCAGTGGCCAGAAGAAGCCGGCGTACGACGCCGTGCTCACCGCGCTGAACAACGGCACTCCGCCCACCGGTAACCCGACGACCCCGCCGCCCACCGGCAACCCGACCACTCCGCCGCCCGGTGGCGGGTGCACCGCGACGGTGACGCCCGGCCAGGTCTGGGGTGACCGCTACAACACCTCCGTGACGGTCAATGGGGCAAGCACCTGGTCGGTGGTCGTCGCCATCACCCCGCCGCAGCGGATCTCCGCCACCTGGAGTGGCAGCCCCACCTGGGACAGCAGCGGCAACGTGATGACGATGCGCTCCAACGGCAGCGGCAACACGTTCGGCTTCACCACGATGATGAACGGCAACTCCAGCGCCCGACCGCAGATCAGGTCCTGCACCGCAGGCTGACCGGGCCGAACCACGCCGGCCGTGCGGGGCTCGCCCCCGCACGGCCGGTCCTCGTTCGTGACGAAAGACGTCGTCCAAGCGTCACGGGCCCGCCCGGGCCGGGGGACGGGTCAGCCGTAGCCGATCGATTCGGTGATCGCCGAGTAGGCCGGCTGACTGATTCCGGTGGCGCTTGTCGCGACGACCCGTACCCGCAGCCGACTGCCGGCGTCGGCCTCGGTGACTCGGTACGTCCTGCCGACGGCGTCCGGAATCGACACGCAGACCGGTTCGGAGTGGTGGCAGCGTTGCCACTGGAAGGCGTACACCAGGTTCCGCTGAAACGGCCAGACCCCGGGCGTGGCGCTACCCACCGATCCGTAGGGGTCAATCGGGCTGTCTAGTCCGCCCAGTTGCGGCGGGATCGCGTTGAACGGCACCGGAGCCGACTGGTACGCGCCCGGGTCACAGCCGCCGGCCAGCGAACTACGGCGGCTCTGGCCGTGCTGGTCGGCGCCGTCGCAGAGCGGGTCGCCGGCCGGGATGCTGCCGCGGATCGTGCTCGCCACGCCGAGCGCGTGCGTCGGGGTCGTGCCGGTGGCCAGCTCCGCGACGGGGCGCAGGTCGATGTCGACCGCCGCCACCTGCCGGCCACAACTACCGTCGGCGCTGACGTTCTGGTTGGCCAGGTCGATGGCGGGCGAGTGGATCAGCACGCAGTCTCCGCCGGCATTGCCGGTGAACAGGGACGCGGTGATGTCATGTGCATGTTTCGGATCGCCGGAGGTCACCAGCGCCGCTGGCCCCTGGTTGCCGGCGATCGTGGTGTGCCGCAGTCGCAGGTCCCCGTGCGCGACGAGGATTCCGCTCGCGCTGGTACCGGCCATGTTGCCGGTGATCGTGGAGTCCGTGATCCGCGTCGCCGAGAAGACCGCGTAGATGCCGCCACCTGCGACGGCGGCGCGGTTGCCGCCAACCGTGGACCTCTCCAGAGTCAACCCGTGGAACCGCGAGAAGATACCGCCACCACCGGACCGAGCGCTGTTTCCGCTGATGATGCTTCCGCTGACCTTGGTGGTGGCGTAGGCCGCGATCCCGCCGCCGACCTCACCCGCGTTGTGCCACAGCCGAACCTGCCGCACGGTCAGCGGTGCCGCACTGGTGATTCCGCCGCCGTCGAGGGCACCCTCGCCGACACCGTTGACGATGCTGAGGTCCGCCACCTCGAGTGCGCCGCCGTCCCACGAGTCCACCACAGTGGCGCGCTGGCGTCCGTTCAGGACGGTGACGTCCATGCCGGCACCGATCAGACTGACCGCGAGGCCGTCCGGGACGATGATGTTCTCGTCGTACCAGCCGGGCCCGATCCGGACCGTGCCGCCGGAGGCGACCCGGCCCACGGCATGGCTGACGGTGCGGCAGGGGGCGGCCGAGGCACCGCATTCCGCGGAATCGGTACCGCTGAGGGTGACGGCCACCTCGGCGAGCAGCCCGTCGGCGTACGTCGGTGCCGGCATGGCGGGCAGCCCGGCGGCGACCGCCACGACGAGGGAAACCGTGATTGGTGTGCCGGACATACCAGCCATGCTGGACCTCTCGACAGGGCGACACCGAAGACCGGGTGGCATCAGGGTACTGACGCGGCGGCCCCACGGACTGACTACAAATCGACAGTGGATCTCGACGGGCCACTGTGGACTAAAAGCCCCTCATTGACTGCTGTCTGTGCATCGTCGTACCGTCGCAGCGTCAGCCATCGATGATGGGCAGGGCGACCGAGCCGGCGCCGTGTCCGCCGGGCGACTTCTCGGGCACGGTCGCCGGGCGAGATGGGCCGCGACGGCCAGGACCAGCGCCACCGGCGCGATCCGGGCCACGCACATGTCGCTGCCGGCTGCCGCCTCCGTACGCGATCACGAACCGCACGCCGGATCCGCCGCTGTCGTGAACGCGAACAGTCCCGGCCGCCCACGTGGCGGCCAGGACTGAAGGAGGACCAATGGTGAAACGCACCCGCCTCGCCCTGCTCGCCGCCGCGGTGGCCAGCACCGTCGTCACCGCCGCCGTCGGAGTCGCGGTCGCACATGCCGCGACGGTCGGCTGCGCCGTGCGATACACGGTCTCCGCGCAGTGGCAGGGCGGCTTCAACGCCGACGTGACCATCACCAACCTCGGCGACCCGGTATCGTCGTGGCGTCTGACCTGGGCCTACGACGCAGGGCAGCGGGTCACGCAGGCGTGGAACGCCACCGTGACCCAGGACCTCGCGCAGGTGACCGCGGCGAACGTGTCGTACAACGGAGCGATCGGCCTCAACGGCACCGCGAGCTTTGGCTTCACCGGCTCGTGGAGCGGCAGCAACCCGGTACCGACCGCGTTCGCGCTCAACGGGGTGACCTGCACCGGCTCCAGCAACCCCGGTCCGACCCCGACGCCGACCCGCACCACGCCGCCGCCGGTGCCCGACTATCCCCCCACCGGTCGGCTGTGCGACAGCGACGATCTGATCGACATTGGCAAGTACTGGATCCCCAACAACCAGTGGGGCGCCACCGGTGCCACCGGCAGCCAGTGCATCTGGTCCAACGGGGGGCCGGGAGACCCCATCTACTGGGGGACCAGCTACACCTGGAGCGGCGACCCTAGCAGCGTCAAGTCGTACGCGGCGGCGATTCTCGGCTGGCACTGGGGTTGGCGGCGGCCGAACACCGGGCTGCCGGTGCAGCTTTCCGCGAACCGTGACGTCAACACCAACTGGCGTTTCAACGTCACCTCCAACGGCGCCTCGAACATGAACGTCGCGTACGACATGTGGTTCCACCCGATGGCCAACCCGGGTTCGGCGGACCAGCCCACGGACGAGCTGATGATCTGGCTCTACCGCTCCAACGCGTCGCCAGCCGGCAGCCGCCAGGGCACCGTCACCATCGCGGGTACCACCTGGGAGGTCTGGCGTGGCTACGTGGGCACCTGGAACGTCTACTCCTACGTACGGGCCAGCAACACCACGAGCGCGACGCTCAACATCCGCGACTTCACCGACGACGTGGTGTCCCGGGGCTGGATGAACCGCTCGAAGTACCTGACAAGCGTCCAGGCGGGACCGGAGATCTTCACCGGCAGCGGGGAGGTCAACACGACGTTGTACCAGGTCACCGTCGGCTGATCCGGCCGCAGCTTTGATCGAAGGGCGTCATTGACCACTACCGTAAACACTCTTTAAGATTTGGCTGCCTCGAGGAACCAAGCACCCGTACGCCACGGCCGGTCATCGGCGGCTCCACACGACCGGCCGTGGCGGCACGGCACCCTCACCTGCCACGGGAAGGTCCTCGATGTCCCCACCACGTCCCCGGCCGCGCTCGGCCCTCGCCGCCGGTCTGCTCGCGCTGGTCACCGCCGGCGCCACTCTCACCGTCGCCCCTACCGCCGCGCAGGCGGTGGTCCTGCCCGGCAACTTCAAGAGCGTGGGCTACCTGCCGTCCTGGACCGGCAACGTCAACTCGGTGCAGTACACCAAGCTCACCCACATCAACTACGCGTTCGTGCTGCCCAACAGCAACGGCACCCTGCGCGCGGTGGAGAATCCGAGCAAGCTCACCTCGCTGGTGTCGCTGGCCCGGGCGAACAACGTCAAGGTCTCCATCGCCATCGGCGGCTGGAACGACGGTGACGACAACGCCTTCGAGGCACTCGCGGCCAACGCCGGCACCCGCACGACGTTCGTCAACAGCGTCGTCAACTTCGTCAACCAGTACGGCCTCGACGGAGTCGACATGGACTGGGAGTACCCGGACCCGGGCACCTCGGCCAACAACTTCAGCCTGCTGATGCAGCAGTTGAGCAACGCGTTGCGCCCACAGGGCAAGCTGCTCACCGCAGCGGTGGTGGCGGAGGGCTACTACCGCGACGGCGTACCGACGTCGGTCTTCAACCACGTGGACTTTCTCAACATCATGGCGTACGACGGCGGTAGTCCCCACGCCAACTACGACTGGTCGATCAACGCCGTGAACGGTTGGAAGGCCCGCGGCCTGCCGGCCAGCAAGGCGATCCTCGGGGTGCCCTTCTACAGCCGGCCGGGCTACTACACGTACACCCAGTTGGTCGGCATGGACCCGGCCAACGCCAACCGGGACTGCACCATCGTCGGCGGCGCTCAGCAGTGCTACAACGGCGTACCGACGGTCAAGCGCAAGACCCAGTGGGCGATGGCCAACGCCGGCGGCATGATGAACTGGGAACTGACCCAGGACACCGGTGGCTCGACGTCGCTGGTCAGCGCGATCTACGACACCGTGATGGGTGGTTCCCTGCCGCCGACCGGCCGGACCGGCCAGATCACCGGCATCGCCGGCAAGTGCGTCGACGTCGCCGCTGCGGCCACCGCCAACGGCACCGCCATCCAGCTCTACACCTGCAACGGCACCAACGCGCAGCGGTGGACCGTGGCCACCGACGGCACCCTGCGCGCCCTGGGCAAGTGCCTGGACGTGACAAGCGCCGGCACCGCAAACGGCACTCCGATCCAGCTCTGGGAGTGCAACGGCACCGGCGCCCAGGTCTGGCAGGCCCAGTCCAACGGCACGCTACGCAACCCGGCGTCGAACAGGTGCCTCGACGCCACCGGCAACAGCTCCGCCGACGGCACCCGGCTCCAGATCTGGGACTGCTTCGGCGGCACCAACCAGGTCTGGCGCCTACCGGCCTGACCCGCCCGCCCGGAACGCCACGGCGGCCCCGTCCCGGTGGGGACGGGGCCGCCTCCTCGTGTTTTGACCATCGGGGGGATTCGTGGTGGTCGAGGTCTAGCGGAATGGGGAGGACCCTGTCCATGATCTGAGTTCTCACACAAAGATCATCAATGGGCAGGGTCCTCGATGAGGAGCGTAACGGCTACTGGTGCCGGTGGCGGCGAGCTGGACCGGATCTTGTTGGATTCGTGGCGGCGGGAGTTGTACGAGGGTGTCCTCGCGTCCCGGTCGCGGACGTTGTTCACGCTGGTCGACGAGTTGGCCGCCGATCAGGGCCGGTGTGGCTGTCCGGCGCATCTGTCGCTGGGCACCGTCACCGGGCACGCCGCGGCGTACCGGGCGTTACGCGACGGCGAGATCGACACCGGCCGGGCGTTGCGGGCGGCGTGCCGGATCGCCGCGCGGTCCGGCCTGCCCCGGGTGTACGCCGTCGACACCACCGCGTGGCCACGGCCGAACGCCACCACCAGCCCGGACCGGCAGCCGCAGTACACCCCGGGCGGCCCGCGCGGCGCGGCCCAGATCAAGACCGGGTGGCGGTATCAGCATGTCGTCCGGTTGACCCTGACCCCGGACTCGTGGGTTGTGCCGGTCCTGGCCGACCGGATCGCCTCCGACGACGACCTGGTCGAGGTCACCGTGGACCACATCGCTCGGGTCTGCGCCCAGGACGGCGCCTGCCCGGCCGATCCGTCGCTGTTCCTGCTGGACTCCGGCTACCCCGCGGCCCGGATCACCCATCTGCTGCGCGAACGCGGGATTCCCGCGGATGTCCTGGTCAGGCTGGCGACCTCGCAGACCATGTGGACCAGACCCGAACGCCGGGCCGCGCACCCCCTCGGCGGCCGGCCCCGCCGCCACGGGTTCCGCCTGGCCCTGCGCCAACCCGACCTGCACCCGGATGCCGGTGTCAGCGGACCACTCGACATCTACGGCACCGTCACCGTCCGAGCCTGGCACCAGGTCCACCCCAAACTCACCCGCGCCAGCCGAGGCTTCGAAGACCAGCCCACCCTCCCGATCGTCGAGGGCAGCGTCTTACTCGCCCGGGTCCAGCACCTGCGCCCCAGCCGCCGCGCGGGCGACCTCGCACTCTGGTACTCCGGTACCCGCCGTGACCTGCTCACCCTGGTCATGACCTACCTGGCCCGCTTCGACATCGAGCACTACTTCCGATACCTGAAGACCACCGCCCACGCCCCGGACTTCCACCCCCGCCAGCCCGGCACCCTGACCACCTGGCTCCGCCTGCACTCCTACGCCTACCTGCACCTGTTCTGCGCCCGCACCCACCTGACCCACCACCGGCTGCCCTGGGAACCCACCACCACCACGACACCGACCCCCGGCCAGACCCGCCGCCAGGTTTCGCCCGCTCTGCGCAACGCCTGGCAACCACCAGGCCACCCGAAACCCGGCCACCCCGGCCCCGGACGCCCCGCCGGAAAACGCCGCAAACGCCGCACCCGATACCCCGTCATCCGCAAGAACGCCATCCACAAGGGCAAGTAACAGCCCTCACCCACACCACCACGAACACACCCACACCACACCGCCAGACCACCCTGCCCACAGAACGGTCAAAACACGAGACGGCGGCCCCGTCCCGGTGGGGACGGGGCCGCCTCGGCCGGCGGGCTCGTTCATCGGCCGGGATCGGCGGTCACCGGCCCCACAGCCGCCAGGTCTGGTTGAGTGGGCCGCCCTGGCCCACCGGGTTGCAGGTCCACTGGTGGACCGGGGCGCGGGGCGCGGTGGAGATGGTGCTGACATCGACGCACTTGTTGCTGTGTCGGGCCACCAACTGGTAGTCGTGTGGGTCGTTGCCCGGGTAGGTCACCTTGCGCAGGGTGAACTGCTGGTTGAGACCACCGTGGCAGCCCCACTGGTGCACCGCCGCGCCGTCGGCGGTGGACACCCCGTTGACGTCCAGGCACTTGCCGGTCTGCTGGTTTACCACGGTGTAGGTGTTCGCCACCCCGGAGACCGGCTGGAAGTTCCACAGCTGCTGGTCGCCACCCTCGCAGTGGAACTGCTGCTGCACGTTGCCGTCGGCGGTGTTGCGGTCGGTGTTGTCGAGACACTGCTGGGAGTGCTGTGCCACGGCCACCGACTGGAAGCCGCCGTCGCCGGGCGGCAGCAGGGTCAGCGTGTAGGTGTCGGTCTGGTTGGCGTAGGGCACCGTCACGGTGGCGTTGTTGCCGCTCACGCTCACCACGCTGTTCGAGACGGTGACCGGGCCCTGCACCGCGCCGCCGCCGTTGTGGGGAATCCGTTGGGTGAGCACCCGGACCTGGTTGTTCTGCACGATGCCCGTGGTGTCGAGCCGTTGCAGGTTGACGGTGAGGTTTCCGGTGGTCCGGCCCCCACCGAGCAGCACCTTCGCCGAACCTGTCGCCTTGGTGGCGAAGGCGTCGTACGACGGGCTGGCCGAGACCGAAACGATCTGCCCGGTCTGCGAGCCGTAGAAGCGGTAGACCCACCACTCGCCCTTCGGCTGATGCTGCCCGGCCGAGTTGCGCACCAGCAGGTTGCCCAGGTCGTTGTGCAGGTTGCCGGCGCTGGCCCAGTTCGCCCGCAGGCCGTCGGCGCGGGCGCGCTCCAGACGGGCGATGTACCAGGCGCCGTCGGCGGGGTTCTGCTCGTCCGGGGCGGCGTACTCATTGATCTGGTACGGCCGTGGGTGCGGGATGCCGCGCGGGTCGAGTGTCGCGTTGGCGGCGGCGACGTTGGCCACCGGATCACCGGGCAGGGCGTGCCAGCTGACGATGTCCGGCACCGTGTTGGTCGAGCGGACGAAGTCCAGGTACTGGTTCCAGAAGGCGTGGTTGGTCGAGGGTACGCAGGCGCAGCTCGGCCCGACGATGAGCTGGTTGGGGAACTCGGCCCGGATGCGCTGGTAGGTGCGGCGCCACAACTCGAAGTACTGGGAGATCGGGCGGTTCCAGAACAGCGTGATGTTGGGCTCGTTCCAGATGTCCCACTGCACCGTCAGTCCGGCCGCGCGTACATCGCTGATGACCCGGTTGAGGAAGTTGTCGTAGTCGGTCCAGTTGCCGTTGTCGCCGGGGAAACGGGAGATCGCGGCACCGTCGGCACCCCACAGGTCGTGCGGCAGGAGGATGAACTCGCCGCCGAGAGCGTTGGTCCGGCGAGCCTGGGCGAGGGTGGAGTTCCACCGGCGTTCGTAGTTTCCGCCGACCCAGCCGCTGCCGGGCAGTTGTGCGCCACCGGCACGCATGTACCGGAACTTCACGTCCCGATAGAAGTGATCGGCCGGGCCGGAGGCGTTCTCGGTCATGCCGTAGATCCAGCCGGCCGCGCGGTACGTCGGTGCGCCGCTGGTGCTCGAGAAGTTCACGCTTATCGACTCGTCCGCGGCCTGGGCCGGCGTGGATACCGCGACGACGGCGGTGGCCGCGAGAACACCGACCGCGAGTCGGGCGGCGAGGCGGCGGAGAGGTCCTGGTCTGCTCGTGCGGGGGAGTGGCACTGGGGACTCCTTTGCGACGGGAGCACGTCCGAGGGCGGAGGGCGTTGGCGAATCGATTCGCTGCGGAGCGTAGGAGTTCACGGTTGTAAATGTCAACGCCGTGACGCCAGCGTGAAGCGCACGTTTCACACTGTGGCGGACCTCGTCTCGCCCGCTCTTGACCGGGTCGCTCGGCCGGGCCTATGGTCGGCCGAACCGATTCGGCGAATCGGTTCGACAGTGGGCTGATGTTGCGCACCTTCCACCACAGCGATCGAAGCGAGGCGTCAGATGACCCGATCCATCCCGCGCGGGCGTGCCATCGGTGCCGCCCTGGCGGCAGTCGCCGTCGCCGCCACAGCCGTCGCCTGTTCCACGGAGTCCCCGTCGACCGAGGCCGGTGGGACATACTCCATCTGGGACCCGTACCCGCAGTTCACCGACGATTCCGACTGGGTCCGACTGCTCAAGGGCTGCGGCACGTCGGCCGGGGTGACCGTCGAACGGACCGGCTACGACACCACCGACCTGACGAACAAGGCGTTGCTCGCCGCGCAGCAGGGCAACTCCCCGGATGTACTGATCATCGACAACCCGGTGATCTCCACCCTGGCCGAGGCCGGCACCCTGACCACCACCGACGAGACGAACCTCGACGTGTCGGCGATGGAACCCAACCTGCTCGGCGCCGGGCAGAGCGGCGGCAAGACGTACGGCGTACCCATCGGTGCGAACACCCTCGCCCTCTACTACAACAAGGACCTGCTGACCGAGGCGGGAGTGGACATCACCACGGTGACGGACTGGCCCTCACTCACCGCGGCGCTGGTCAAGGTCAAGGCAGCCGGCAAGAAGGGCATCACCTTCTCCGCGATCGGCACCGAGGAAGGCAGCTTCCAGTTCCTGCCCTGGTTCTGGGGCGCCGGTGCCCAGTTGACCGCGTTGGACGCGCCACCGGCGGTGGTGGCGTTGACCCTCTGGAGCGACTGGCTGGCCGCCGGCCACGCCCCCAACTCCGTCATCAACAACACGCAGACGACCAGTTGGCAGGAGTTCGCCAGCGGCGACTACGCGTTCAGCGAGAACGGCACTTGGCAGCTGGCCAACGCGGCGAAGCTGGATTTCGAGTACGGCATCATCCCCATCCCGGCCCGTGCCGGCGGCACCGCCCCGGCACCCACCGGCGGTGAGTTCATCTCCATCCCGGTACAGCGAGACACCGGACGGTACGCCACCTCGAAGCAGTTGGTCACCTGCCTGACCAGCGGCGACAACCTGTTCACCACGGACACCACCCTGTCCTACATCGCCCCGGTCGCTGCGGTGCAGGAGCAACAGGTGGCGGCCAACGCCGAGCTGAAGGTCTGGGTCGACGCGGTGAAGGCGGCGAAGGGACGCACCGGCGACGATCTCGGGACCCGGTATCCGAGGATCTCCGAGCCGTTGTGGACGGCGGTGCAGTCCGCGCTCAGCGGCGCGCAGACGCCGCAGGAGGCGCTGTCGGCCGCGCAGCGGGCCGCCGTGAGCGCGACGAGCTGACCAGGCACGCCACCGACATGGGAATCGACGTCACCCGTACCCCGCGAGCCGCGACGGTGGGCGAGACCGGTGGAACGGCGAGCACCGCCCCACCGGCACACCGACGCCGTCGCCACCCCAGCGGTTCCCGGTGGGCGGCCTGGGCCTTCCTCGCCCCGGTGGCCGGCTACCTGGTCGCCTTCTACGCCTATCCGCTGTACCGCAACGTCGAGTTGAGCCTGCGCGAGTACACCGTCCGCTCCTTCGTCCAGGGTGGTGCGCCGTTCGCCGGGCTGGACAACTACCGGGCGGTGCTCTCCGCGCCGACGTTCCCGTCGGCGTTGCTCAACACGCTCGTCTTCACCGTCGCGTCACTTGTCTTCCAGTTCGCCATCGGGCTGCTGCTGGCGCTCTTCTTCCATCGGCACTTTCCGCTCTCGCGTACGCTGCGCGCGCTGTTCCTCGTACCCTGGCTGTTGCCGTTGATCGTGTCGGCGTCCACCTGGTCGTGGCTGCTCAACAGCGAGGCCGGGGTGGTCAACGCCGGGCTCGCGCTGGTCGGCGTGGATCCGGTGAACTGGTTGACCTCACCGCGGTGGTCGCTGGTATCGGTGATCATCGCCAACATCTGGATCGGCATCCCGTTCAACCTGGTCGTGCTCTACAGCGGCCTACAGGCGATCCCGCGTCCGCTGTACGAGGCGGCGGAGCTGGACGGAGCCGGCGGCTGGCAGCGCTTCCGGTGGATCACCTGGCCGCTGCTGCGCCCGGTCTCGGCGATCACACTGCTGCTCGGGCTGGTCTACACGCTCAAGGTCTTCGACCTGATCTGGATCATGACCAGGGGTGGCCCGACCGATTCGTCGACCACCCTGGCCACCTGGTCGTACCGGCTCGGGTTCGGCAACCTGCTGCCCGAGTTCGGGTCCGGAGCGGCCGTCGGAAACCTGCTGATCCTGTTGGCGGTGGCGGCGGGCGGGCTCTACATCGGCTTCGAGCGTCGGCAGCGGCTGTCATGAGCCGACCGACGCGTGGCTGGTGGCGAACCGGGCTCGGAGTGATGCTGACCGGGCTGATGCTCTTCCCCGTCTATTGGATGATCAACGTCTCGTTCACCCGGGACCAGGACATGCGCAAGAGCCCGCCGTACCTGTTCCCGATCGACGGCACCCTCGACGGCTACCGAGCCGTGCTCAGCCAGCAGTTGCCGTACGTCGGCACCAGTCTGGTCGTCGGGCTCGGCACCGTACTGCTCACCCTGGTCCTGGCCGCCCCCGCCGGGTACGCGCTGGCCAAGCTCCGGCCGCCCGGCGGCGGGGCGATCCGGTTCGTCCTGCTGATCGCGCAGATGATCCCCGGCATCATCATGGCGATGGGCTTCTACGCCATCTACCTCAACCTCGGCGTGCTCAACACCGTACCCGGGTTGATCCTGGCCGACTCGACGATCGCGGTCCCCTTCGCGGTGCTGATCTTCACCGCCTTCATGTCCGGGATACCGGACGACCTGATCCAGGCCGCGCTTGTCGACGGCGCCAACCGGCTGCGGACGTTCTGGTCGGTGGTGCTGCCGGTGAGCCGCAACGCGATCGTCACCGTGTCGCTGTTCGCGTTCCTCTGGGCCTGGTCCGACTTCGTCTTCGCCGCCACGCTGGCCAGCGGTGGCGGCCATCGGCCGATCACCCTCGGCATCTACCAGTACATAGGCAACAACAACCAACAGTGGAACGCGATCATGGCCACGGCCGTGGTGGCGTCCATTCCCACCACCCTGCTGCTGGTCCTGGCGCAACGCTACGTCGCCGCCGGGGTGACCGCCGGCGCCATCAGGGACTGATCCGGCCGGCTCTCGGAGCAGTCGCACCAATCGCATCCCGAAAGGCAGTCGCCGATCATGACCGACGTCCGTACCGGCCCGACCTTCTCCATCCAGGAGATTCCGTTCAGTTACCACGGGTCCTGGTTCAGCATCTCGCCGGTGGTGGCAGCGCACACTCAGGCATCAGAGCTGCATCTGGTCTCACACCAGACCGGGATGCATCCGGTGCTTCGACTGACGCCTTCGGTCGACACCACGGTGACGGCCAGCGCGGCGCTGCTGACCTGGCGCCACCGCACCGGCCTGATCGAGGCGACCTACGACGGCCGGAACACCATGCGATTGCGCGGTCGCGGAATCGGCCTGCGGATCGCCGCCGCCCGGGACACCCTCACCCCGTTCAGTGGCACCTACCTCTTCCACGACCCGGTCGATGACTCGTACGTCTTCACCTCGTACGAGACCGGCCGCCGCTACCGGGTCACGTCGCTTCGCGGCGACCCTCGTGCCGTCGGCGTCGAGGCGCTCGGCACTGCCGCGCGGGCGGTGGAGCTGCCGGCCGACCAGCCGTGGGAGGTCGCTGTCGAGGAGTACGAGTCGGCCCGCCGTCGCTATCCGGGCGACCGTGACTTCGATCAGCTCGTCAGGTCGACCACGGCCGAGTTCGCCAGCTTCGTCGACCGGCTGGCACCCTGGCGCAGCTCCGAGACTCCCGCCGCCGAACTGGCCGCGTACGTGCTGTGGTCGGCGACTGTCGCGCCGGGCGGCTTTCTCGCCCGGCCAGCCGTGCTGATGTCCAAGCACTGGATGAACAAGGTGTGGAGCTGGGACCACTGCTTCAACGCCCTGGCCCTCGCCGAGGCGGACGCCGAGCTGGCCTGGCACCAGGTCCAGCTACCCTTCGACCATCAGGACCCGACGGGTGCGTTGCCGGATTCTGTCGCCCACTCCGAGGTGCTGCACAACTACGTCAAGCCGCCGGTGCACGGCTGGGCGCTGCGGCAGCTGCGGCAGCGGCTGTCCCGGCCACTGTCGCGTGACGAGCTTTCCGACATGTACCGGCGGCTCGCCCGCTGGACGACGTTCTGGCTCGACCAACGCCGGGTATCCGGTCATCATCTGCCGCACTACCAGCACGGCAATGACAGCGGATGGGACAACGCGACAACCTTCGACGGCGATCGGACCGTCGAGACACCGGATCTCGCCGCTCTGCTGCTGTTGCAGCTGCGTCAGCTCGCGGACCTGGCCGGGGAGTTGGGGCTGCCCGAGGAGGTGGGTCAGTGGAGCCGCACCGCGAGCCAGATCCGCGCCGAGCTGCTCGGCACACTCTGGGACGGCCAGCGGTTCGTGGCCCGGAGCGCCAGGACCGGTCAGCTGAGGTCGAGCACCAGTCTGCTCGACCTCATGCCCATCGTGCTCGGCGCCGACCTGCCCGCCGATGTGAGCGCCGGGCTCGCCGGTGGTCTCAAGCGCCATCTGACCGCACACGGCCTCGCCACGGAGCCGGTCGACTCCCCGCACTACGCGGCCGACGGCTACTGGCGTGGGCCGATCTGGGCGCCTGCCACCGTACTGATCGAGGACGGCCTGCGCCGGGCGGGGCACATCGGGTTCGCCGATGACATCAGCCACCGGTTCCGCGCCCTGTGCGAGAAGTCCGGCTTCGCGGAGAACTTCGACGCCGAGACCGGCGCGGGCCTACGCGACCGCGCCTACACCTGGACCGCCAGCAGCTATCTCATCCTCGCCGCCGCCCACCACCGCCGTCGTCCACCCCACCCACCCCGTTGATCAAGAAGTTTTCGTCGCGCCGCGCGGCCGGGCACGGCGAAAACTTCTTGATCAACGCTGGGGTCGGGGGGCGGGGTCGGGGGAGGGGGTCGGGGCGGTCAGGGGGGAGGGGCTGGGGCGGTGCTGGCTCTCAGTGAGATGGGGGGCTGGTAGAGGTGGTGGCGAGGGGCGGCGGTGGGGGCGGCGATCCGTTCGAGCAGCAGCGCCACGGCTTCGGCCCCCATCTCCAGGGTGGGCACGTCCGCCGCCGACAACGGCGGGCGGAAGTCCTCGGCCCAGTGCGCGGCGGCGACCCCGACCACGGAGAAGTCGCGAGGCACCAGCCGGCCCTCGGCCGCCAGGGCCCGCTGTACGCCGGGCAGGGCGGCCTCGTTGATTGTGGCAACGGCGGTGACCTCCGGACGGGTGGTCAGCAGCCGGCTCATGGCGGCCTCGCCAGCGGGCGCGTCGTCACCGCAGCACAGGTCGACGCCGGTGAGCCCGCGTTCGGCCACCGCGTGCGAGAACCCGGCCAGGGCGCGGTGCCCGGGTCCGTAGCCGGCGGCCACCAGCTCGGCCGAGCGGTTCACCAGGGCGACGTGCCGGTGCCCCAGGTCGGCCAGATGGTGCACACACCGCGCGATCAGACCCTCGTAGTCCACGTCGACCCAGCTGGTGCCGGTCGGCTCGGCGGTGCGGCCGATGGTGACGAAGGGCAGTCGACTCTGCCGCAGCCGGGTCACTCGGTCGTCCTCCAACCGGATCTCCATGAGGATCACGCCGTCCACGCGGCGTCCGGTGACGATCCGTTCGAACGACCGGTCGTGGTCGCCGCCGGAGGGGGAGAGCAGCACGTCCAGGTCGGCGCGGGCGGCGGCCTCGACCACGCTGGCGACGAAGCCGAGCTGCATGTCGGTCAGCCGCTGGCTGGCCGGGGGGATGACCAGGCCGAGGGTGCGGGTGCGGCCCTCCTTCAACGCTCGGGCGTTGGCGTTGGGACGGTAGTCCAACTCGTCGATGACGGCCTGGATCCGTTGCCGGGTCGGTTCCGACACCGCCCGCTTGCCGCTCAACACGTACGACACGGTGCTGCGGGACACGCCCGCGCGGCGGGCGATCTCCCCGATGTTCATCCCGCTCCTCGCAGTCGAAATCGATTCACTCAGGTTATGAGGGGTGCTGGGCAGGGTCAACGCCGCCGTTCAGGCACCCCGGGGCCGCGCGTCCGACCCGGTGTTCAGTGCGGGGAGAGGGAGGCCGACATCATGCGCTCAGCATGCTCCGGGTCTGAGCGAGTCCACCGACCAGTTCCCGTAGCGCGGCGACGATCGCCGCTTCGAGTTCCGGGCGCAGGCGACTGACCGGCACCGAGACGCTCACCGCGTCGACCGCCGGACTCGCCAACGGCACGGCCATAGCGAAGCAGCGGATGCCCTCCGCGTTTTCCTCCCGGTCGACGGCGTGCCCGGTGGTCCGCACCGTCGCCAGGGCGGCGTGCAGGGCCTCGCGCTCGGTGACCGTGTGCGGCGTGAGGCGGGCCAGCGGCCAGTTCAGCCTCCGGTCGACATCGATGTCCGGAAGCTCGGCCAGCAGCGCCTTGCCCAGCGCGGTGGCGTGTGCCGGCAGCCGGCGGCCGATTGCGCTGTAGAGCCGCAGGCGGTGCACCGACTCCCGTTTCGCGAGATAGACGACCTGGTCGCCGTCGAGTCGACCGAGGTGTACGGCTTCACCGAAGCGGCGGGACAACTCGTCAAGCACGCCGGACAGCAGGCCCACCCGGTCGTCGCCGTCCAGGTAGGCGGCACCGACCCGCAGCGCGCGCAGGCCGAGCCGGAACCGGGTGCCGCTCTCGTCGGTCTGCACCCAGCCTCGGCCGACCAGGGTGCGCAGCAGGCCGTGCAGGCTGCTCTTCGGGATGGCGAGGGCGCGGGCCAGGTCGCCCAGCGCCCAGGTCTGCGGCTGATCGGCGAGCAGTTCGAGCAGGTCGAGGGTGCGTCCAGCCGACTTCACGGGCTGGAAATCCTCGGGCGCGGTGGGCACAAGGCCAGACTAGCGAAGGGCGTACGCCTCCAGTATGGTCACGTACGTGACCAACGTTCATGGTTCTGAACAGTTGCCTGTCGGTCGGGTGCTGCCGGTGGTGGTGCTCGACGACGCGCGGCACGCGGATCCGCTCGGTGACGCACTGGTCAAGGGCGGTCTGACCGCGGTCGAGGTGACCCTGCGTACCGCGGCCGGGCTGGATGCCATCGCGGCGCTTGCCGCCCGTGGTGACCTGACCGTCGGGGCCGGGACGGTGCTCACCGTCGAGCAGGCCGAGCGGGCGATCGGGGCCGGTGCCCGGTTCGTGGTGACCCCCGGCTTCGCGCCGGCCGTGGTCCGTGCCTGCCAGCAGGCCGGCGTGCCGGTGGTGCCCGGGGCGGCCACCGCCACCGAGATCCAGATGGCCCTCGACGCCGGTCTGAACGTGGTCAAGTTCTTCCCCGCCCAGCAGCTCGGCGGGGCAGCCATGATCAAGGCCCTGGCGGCGCCGTTCCGCGACGTCAGGTTCATTCCCACCGGCGGGATCACCGCTGCGGTGATCGCCGACTACCTGGCCCTGCCGGCGGTCCTGGCGGTCGGCGCGAGCTGGATGGTCTCGGCCGACCTGATCGCCGGCGAGCAGTGGGACGAGATCACCGCCCGCACCCGCGAGGCGCTGGCCGCCGCAGGAGGTGCGGTGTGAGCGCGGTGGACCCTCGGCCGAAGACCGACTGCCACTACGACCTGGTCTCGCTCGGCGAGGTCATGCTGCGGCTCGACCCCGGTGAGGGTCGGGTCCGCACCGCCCGGCAGTTCCGGGTCTGGGAGGGCGGCGGCGAATACAACGTCGCCCGGGGGCTGCGCCGCTGCTTCGGCCTGCGGACCGCTGTCGTCACCGCGTTCGCCCGCAACGAGGTCGGCCTGCTGCTGGAAGACCTGATCCTCCAGGGCGGCGTCGACACCAGCCTGATCACCTGGCTGCCGTACGACGGGATCGGCCGCACCGTCCGCAACGGACTGAACTTCACCGAGCGCGGTTTCGGGGTACGCGGCGCGGTCGGCACCTCCGACCGGGGCCACTCCGCCGCCAGCCAGCTCAAGCCGGACGACGTCGACTGGGACCACCTCTTCGGCACGCTCGGGGTGCGGTGGCTGCACACCGGCGGCATCTACGCCGCCCTGTCGGAGACGGCCGCGCAGACAGCCGAGGCCGCGATGACCGCCGCCCGTCGGCACGGCACCCTCGTCTCGTACGACCTGAACTACCGCCCCAGCCTCTGGAAGGCCGTAGGTGGTCAGGAGCGTGCGCGGGAGGTGAACACCCGGCTCGCCGGTCTGGTGGACGTGATGATCGGCAACGAGGAGGACTTCACCGCCTGCCTGGGCTTCCCGGTGCCCGACACCGACATCCACAGCGGTGCGCTGGACGCCGGCAACTTCAAGGCGATGATCGAGGCGGTCGTCCGGGCGTACCCCAACTTCAAGGTGGTGGCGACCACCCTGCGCGGGGTACGCAGCGCGACCGTGAACGACTGGGGTGCCGTGGCCTGGGCCGGCGGCGCGTTCGCCGAGGCCACCCACCGACCCGGCCTGGAGATCCTCGACCGGGTCGGCGGCGGCGACAGCTTCGCCTCCGGGCTGATCTACGGCCTGCTCGAACGCGACGGCGACCTGGCTCTCGCGGTGGAGTACGGCGCCGCGCACGGCGCGCTGGCGATGACCACTCCGGGCGACACGTCCATGGCCAGCCTGGCCGAGGTGGAAGCGCTGGTGCGCGGGGCCGGCGCCCGCGTGCAACGCTGACCGCGGCCCCGGACCGGTCAGCTCAGGGAAGCAGGTCGGTCCGGGCGGCACCGGTCGCCGGGTCGAACGGGTAGGACAGGTGCTGGTGCACCAGTTGCCAGCCGCCGTCGCTTCGGGCGAACACTCGGGTACCGCGCGACCAGCTCTCGATGGTCGCGTCACCGGAGCGGATGACCCGTACCCGGTTCAGGCCCCACGACACGGCGAGATCACCGTCGACCATGAGCGTCTGGTCGGGCACCTCCCAGCTCACCGCACCGTCACCCGAGGCGTCGAGGCCGGCCTGGCAGACCTCGCGTACCGCCGGTTCCCCGACGTACCGTAGCGGCGCCTCGTGCTCGTACGACACGACATCGGCGGCGATCGGCTCCATCAGGGCGTCGAGGTCCTTGGCCGCCGTCGCGGCGAACCACCGCTCGTGCAACTCGTACAGTTCCCGCTCGTCGGAGGCGGAGTCCCGGTCGGGTGCCGGGTCGAGGGCGAACGAATGATGCTCGTGGGTGACCACCCAACGGTCGTCGTGGCGGCGTAGGCCCAGGGTGAGGCGCAACCGCCGGTCGGGCGCCTCGGCCAGGTCCGCCGGCGTGCCGCAGCGCAGCAGGGCGTACGCGAATGCCACCTCGTCGCCGGCGGTGACCTCCAGCGACTCGATGTCGAACGACGCACCCTGAGCCTGCCAGCGGAAGAACGGAAGCCAGGTCTGCCGGTACGCGTCGAGGCCACGCACTCCCTGCTGCGGCGGCGGCACGTCGAACATCACGATGTCCTCGGCGTGGTCGGCGAGGACCGTGCCTAGGTCCCCCCGGTGTACCGCCCTGGCCCAGCGTTCGATCAGTTCGCGAATCTGTTCCTCGTGGCTCATGCTCGGCTCGGTCCTTCCGGGTCGATCGGGTCCGTCACCCCTACAACCCCGGGCGGCACGCGAACTCACCGCGAGGTGGCCAGGTCGTCCTCGGAAAGTCGGGCGGGCAGGCCGAACTCCGGGAACGGTGCGTCGAGGAAGGAGACCACCTCGCTGACCCGGCTGCCATCCAGCGTCAGCAGATCCAGACCAGCCGGCCGGTAGCCTGCCTGGGCGTCGTCCCAGAGGTACGTGCCGAGGGCCAGCTGTCCGTTCGCCGAGGCCGGCAGGAACCGCCAGCGGTGTGACAGCACCGCCTCGGCGAGGAAGCCGCGGATCGCGCTGCGACCCTGGTACCAGACCCGTTGCGGCGGCATCGAGTAGCGTGCGTCCTCGGTCAACATCGCCACCAGGGTCTCGACGTCACCGGTCTCCCAGGCTGCCGCGTACCGCCGGGCGAGATCGCGCCGCGCGGGGTCGCCGAGCGCGCCGAGGGCTCGTTGCTGGGTCCGGTCCGGCAGTAGGCCGGCGAGCACCGCACGGGCCCGCCGCAACGCACTGTTGACCGCCACGACCGTGGTGTCCAGCAGGTCGGCGACCTCGCGGGCCGGATAACCGAGCACGTCACGCAGCAGCAGGACCGCGCGTTGCCGGGCTGACAGGTGTTGCAGCGCGGTGACGAACGCCAGCTCGACGCTCTCCCGGGCGATCACCCGAGCTGCCGGGCCCAGGTGGTCGGCCCAGGCCATCAGCCGATCCGGGTACGGCTCCAACCAGGCGACCTCGCTCGTCGGCCTGGTGTCGGCGCGTAGGTCGGTGGGCAGCTCCCGCCGGTGTCGCCGCCCGATCAGGGTCAACGCCCGGTTCGTCGCGATCCGGTACAGCCAGGGCCGGATCCCGGCATGGTCGTCGAGGCGATCCAGACCGCGCCAGGCCCGATCGAGCGTGTCCTGTACCGCGTCCTCCGCGTCGTGCAACGAGCCCAGCATCCGGTAGCAGTGCGCCCGCAACTCGTCGCGCAGCGACCCGACCAGAAGGCCGAACGCCGCACCGTCGCCGGCGCGTGCCGCCGACAGCAGCTCCGCCTCCGACCCTTCCGTCCGGCGCGGTCGCTGCCCGGACGTCCGATCAGGCTCCACACCGGCACGGTACGCCGCCGGACCTTGATGCGCCGGTCACCTGCACCTGCCGGGCCGGGACCGGGACGGTTCGACCGTGGGAGGATGCGCCCTATGGTGATCGCTGCTGACCAGAGGCGACCGGTGGACCGGTTCGTCGGACGGGTTGTCAGCACCTCGGATCGTCCCAGCCGGCGCGAGCAAAGGTCGGGCGGCCGATCGTGCGCCCGTTGACCCGACGGCCCGCCTGGCAGCGACGTGGTGACCGGTTTCGACATCCGGCGCAGATGATCGCCGTGGGCTTCGCCGGAGCGATCATGGTGGGCACCGGTCTGCTGTCCCTGCCCTGGGCGACGCGATCGGGAAGTCGCACCGAACTGGTGGACGCACTCTTCACCGCCACCTCGGCGGTGTGCGTCACCGGCCTGGTCACCGTCGACACCGGCAGCTACTGGTCCACCTTCGGGCAGGTGGTCATCCTGCTGCTCATTCAGATCGGTGGCCTCGGGATCATGACCCTGGCCACGCTGTTCACCGTGCTGCTGTCGCGTCGGCTCGGGCTACGTGCCCGCTTCCTCGCACAGGCGGAGACCAAGAGTCTCAACCTGGGCGACGTACGCGACGTGGTGCGTCGCATCGTCGTGTTCAGCCTGGTCAGCGAGGCAGTGGTAGCGACGCTGCTCACCATCCGGTTCGCCACCGCGTACCAGCGCCCGTTCGGTACAGCGCTCTACGAGGGTGTGTTCCACGCCATCTCCGCGTTCAACAACGCCGGCTTCTCCACGTACGCGGACAGCCTGATGGGTTACGTGGCCGACCCTTGGATCACCCTGACCGTCACGGCGGCGGTCATCCTCGGTGGGCTGGGATTTCCGGTCGTGTTCGAACTGGTCCGCACCTGGCGTCGCCCGGCGTACTGGTCGGTGACGACCCGGATCACCGTCGCGCTGACCGTCGCGCTGCTGGCGATCGGCACCGTGGTGTTCACTTTCGCCGAGTATGCGAATCCGGGCACGTTCGGCCCGCTCGGCGGTCCGCAGAAACTGCTCGCCGGGTTCTTCGCCTCCGCGATGACACGTACCGCCGGTTTCAACAGCGTCGACATCGGTGCGATGCGTCCGGAGAGCCTGCTCGCCAGCGACGTGCTGATGTTCATCGGCGGTGGCAGCGCGGGGACGGCCGGCGGCATCAAGGTCACCACCTTCGGACTGCTCGCCTTCGTGCTGTGGTCCGAGATGCGGGGCGAGACCCAGGTGAACGTGGGCCACCGCCGGATTCCTGCCAGCAACCAGCGTCAGGCTCTCGCGATCGTTCTGCTCAGCGCGGGCACGGTGGCCGTGGCCACCTTCATCCTGCTGGCCATCACCCCGTACCGGCTCGACGCGGTCCTGTTCGAGGCGGTGTCGGCGTTCGGCACCGTCGGCCTGTCCACCGGCATCACCGCTGACCTGCCGCCGCAGGCCGACGTGCTGCTCGTACTGCTGATGTTCGCCGGCCGGATCGGACCGCTCACGTTGGCGTCCGCGCTGGCGCTGCGGGACCGTAACCGTCGTTTCGAACTACCCGAGGAGAGGACGATCGTTGGCTGACATCCGTAACGAGCCGGTCGTCGTGATCGGTCTGGGCCGCTTCGGCAGCGCGCTGGCTCTCGAACTGGCCAAGCGGGGTACCGAGGTGCTCGGCATCGACAACCAGCCGAAGACCGTGCAGAGCCTCGTCGGGCAGCTTCCGCACGTGATCACCGCGGACTCGACCGACATCGAGGCGTTGCGGCAACTCGGTGTCGGCGACTTCCACCGGGCGGTGGTCGCGATCGGCACCGACATCCAGGCCAGCATCCTGACCACCAGCCTGCTCTCGGAACTCGGCATCCCCGACATCTGGGCCAAGGCCGTCAGCGGCCAGCATCGCAACATCCTGACTCGCGTCGGCGCCCATCACGTCATCGCGCCCGAGCACGACATGGGTGAACGCACCGCCCATCTGCTCACCGGCCGCATTCTCGACTACGTGGAGGTGGACGCGGACTTCGCGGTCATCAAGACCAAGCCGCCGCACGACGTGGTCGGCATGCCGCTGCGTGAGTCCCGGCTGCGCAGCCGGTGGGGGGTGACCGTGGTGGCGGTGAAGCCGGAGGCGGCCGTGGGCGGGCGACGGCCGGGTTTCACCCACGCGACCCCCGACACCGTGCTGAGCTACGGAGACCTGATCCTGGTGGTCGGCCCGGTCGACAACGTCGAGAGATTCGCCGCTGCGGAGTGAGCGGGCCTGACCGTGATGGCGGTCCGGCTTCTCGGCTGCGTCCACCGCCCGGCGACCGGCCGGCCTGTCGCGGAGGATTGTCGGACTTGACGGCTATCCTCACGCGTCGTGACCGCACAGCTGAACGAGATGCCGCCCGACCTGCTGGAGTTGTTCGTGGACGCCGCTGCGCGTCCCCGGACACTGCCCGTGCCGCTGCCGCCCGGCCGGACGATCCGTGGCGACGGGGGCGAGGCGGACCGGCCCACGCTGTGGCTGAGCGACGATCCGGCTCCGGCCGGGCTGTGGGCGCGGTTGCACGCGGCGCACGCGCAGTCGGGGTTGTGGCCGTTGCTGCTGGACGGCTACGACGGTGAGCCGACGCGGCCCTGGGAGGACGGCGAGTTCTGGCCCGAGCGCGGCTCGTCGCCGGCCGAGCACGATCCGGAGCGGCTGCTCGCCGGTTGGTGGGCCGGCCAGACGGCCCCCTACGACGGTGACGACCAGCTGTCCAACGAGCGGCGGGTCGCCGTGACCGCCCCGTACGGGCTGGACTGGCCGGGGCTGGCGCCGCCCGGCGAGCCGTGGACGACGCCGGAGCGGCACGCGGACCACTGGGCCGAGCAGCTGTCGCTGGCCCAACCGGCGATGCGCCTGGGCCTGGTCCCCGCCGAGCGGGGCAGCGACGCCCTGGCCGTCCTCGGCTGGCTGGGCGCGGTCAACCACACGAACGATCCCGGGCTGCTGTCGGCCGTGCTGCGCAGCTGGGAGGACCGGTTCGGTGTCCGGGTGATCGGGGTCGGCTTCGCCGAGCTGTATCTGAGCGTCGCCGCGCCTCCGGAGGAGACCACGGAGGCGTTGCGGGTGGCGGCCGAGCATTTCGCCTTCTGCCCCGACAACGTCTGGCAGGGGCAGCGGCCGTGCACCCTGGCCGCCTACGCCGAACGCATCGTCGACGCGCCGACCTGGGCGTTCTGGTGGGACTGACCCGGGTGGTCCTCAGTGGGCGGGGTCGCCCTCACCGGGCAGGGTGAGCGTCACCAGAAAGGCCGCGTGGTCGGTTGTCCGTTCCATGCTGACCGACCTGGTCGCCTCGATCCGCAGGTCCGCCGTGGCCATGAACTGCTGCACCCCGCCGTCGTGCCGGTGGCGGTAGTCCTCCGGTACGCAGGAGCGCACGTCGGGCGTGCCACCCTGCCGCAGGTTGAGGTCGCCGCTAACCACGGTCGGCCGGTAGCGACCGTCGGCGTGCAACTGCGGGATCGCCGTGCCGACCAGGTGCACGCACTGGGCGAGGGCCAGCGTCGAGCTGGTGTACGCCAGGTGGGTGGTGCAGGCGAAGAAGAGGGTGCGGGCCTCGACGCAGAGCCAGGCCCGCTGCTCGGGGTCGGCCGGGTCCTGTGCCGGGTAGATCCCGGCGTGCACCTCGTGGTCGCCGGCGGGTGCCGCGATGTGCGTAAGCACCCCGACGCCGTACTGCTGCCCGTTGACGCAGCGGTACGGCTCGCCGGTGCGGCCGTTTCGCGCCGGCTGGAAGGCGGCCACCACCGTGCCGTCGTGCACCTCCGTCATCGCCCGTTCCAGGGTGTCCACGTCGCCGGAGCAGATTTCGTTGAGGGTGACGATGTCGGGGGCCTCGGCCCGGATCACCTCGGCGGCCCGGGCCACCGAGCGGCCGGTGTAGCAGCCCGTGGCCATGCCGCTGTTGCACAGGTTCAGCTGGAGCACCCGCAGCGGTGCCGGTGCGACAGGTGCGACGACCGAGCAGCCGGCCAGCAGCACGGCGACCGAGAGCAGGGCGATGGCGGCCACCAGTGGCCGCGGAACTGTCGGACGAGAAACCATGCACCAGCCCTGGGCTCGCGGAGGGGCTGAAAGTGTATCCGTACCGTTGGGCGGTGGTCCGGGGGTCAGGTCCGCAACGGGTACGGGATGAAGGTGCTGCGATTCTCGTCCACGTCCAGTTGTCGGCTGATCGGCGGGGCGGCCCGCTGTGGGCAGGTCATCCGCTCGCAGGTCTTGCAGCCGGGCCCGATCGGGGTCGCGGCCTCTGCCGCGTGCAGGTCCATTCCGGTGGAGTAGACCAGCCGGCTGGCGTGCCGCACCTCGCAGCCCAGCCCGATTGCGTACACCTTGCCGGGTTGGCCGTAGCCGCCGTGGTGCCGGGTGATGGTGCGGGCGATCCACAGATAACGCTGCCCGTCCGGCATCGCGGCGACCTGGGTCACCACCCGCCCCGGCGCGCCGAACGCCTCGTATACCGTCCACAGCGGACAGGTGCCGCCGGTACGCGAGAACGGGAAACCGGTGGCCGACTGGCGTTTCGACATGTTGCCGGCCCGGTCGACCCGGACGAAGGAGAACGGCACGCCACGCGCCCGGGGCCGCTGCAAGGTGCTGAGCCGGTGGCAGACCGTCTCCCAGCCCATCGCGTAGTGCTGGGTGAGCAGGTCGATGTCGTACCGACGCTGCTCGGCGGCGGCCAGGAAGTGTTCGTACGGCAGGATCAGCGCCGCCGCGAAGTAGTTGGCCAGGCCGACCCGGGTGAGGATCTGGGTCTGCACGTCGTCGAACTCCTCCGACTCGACGATCTCGTCGATCACGTCGGCGAACTCCAGCAGCGCGATCTGTGCCGCCATCCGCATCGCCTCCTGTCCGGCGCGCAGCGACGTGGACAGGTGCAGGGTGCGGGTCTGCGGGCGGTACCGGTGCAGCTCACCGCCGAGCGCGGCGGCTTCCTCGCGGGTGACGTGTACGCCGTGCCGCTGCGCCAGCCGGTCGCGGAGCAGGGCGCGGACCTCGCCGCGACGCAGCGCCATCCGCCCGGCCAGCCGCTCGGCCTCCTCGTCGAGATCCGGTACGTAGTTCTGCCGCCGGTAGAAGAACTCGGTGACCTGGTCGTGCGGGCTGCGACCGATCCGCTCGCGGTCGCCGACCAGCTCGGCGAGCTGCTCGTCGGCTTGCTGGTAGCGACGGTGCAGCTCGATGACCGCCGCGGCGACCTCCGGCAGCCGGTTGGCCAGTTCGGTGAGTTCGGTCAGCCCGGCGCGGCCGGGCAGGGCCTCGCGCAGCCCGGCGACCAGCCGCGGGGTGTCGTGCGCGGCGAACACGGTCGGGTCGACGCCGAACAGTTCGGTGATGCGCAACAGCACCGGGACGGTCAGCGGCCGGCTGTCGTGTTCGATCTGGTTGAGATAGCTGGGGGAGATGCTGAGGTGTCGGGCCAGCTCCGTCTGACTCAGCCCACGCTCCTCGCGCATCCGGCGTAGCCGGGCCCCGGCGAAGGTCCTGGCGACGGCCCTCACCTCCCTGGTCCGGCAGTCTGATCCGGCCACATTAGCACTGCTGCGAATAGGCGCTTTCACAACTTCGCAGAATCGCCCGTCGACTTTTCAATAATTGGCTTTTTCCGTCCCTCGACCACCTCCGGCGTGCCGTGTGACCGTGGGCAACACACCCGGCGACCCGGCGTCTCGCGCAGCGTCACCAGGTGACGACGGAATTCGAAGGGAATGAGCAACGATGGTTACCGCAGTCGAGCAGTTGCAGCACGAATGGGACACCAACCCCCGCTGGCGGGGTGTGCGACGCAGCTATCGCGCTGAGGACGTGGTGCGGTTGCGTGGCGCGATCCAGGAGGAGCACACCCTGGCCCGACACGGCGCGAACCGGCTGTGGCGGTTGCTGAACAGCGAGGACTACATCCACGCCCTCGGTGCCCTCACCGGCAACCAGGCCGTGCAGATGGTCCGGGCCGGGCTCAAGGCGATCTACCTCTCCGGCTGGCAGGTTGCCGCCGACGCGAACCTCGCCGGGCACACCTACCCCGACCAGAGCCTGTACCCGGCCAACTCGGTGCCTGCGGTGGTGCGCCGGATCAACAACGCCCTGCTCCGCGCCGCCCAGATCACCACCGCCGAGGGCGACAACTCCGGCATCGACTGGCTGGCACCGATCGTCGCCGACGCCGAGGCCGGCTTCGGCGGAGTGCTAAACGCGTACGAGCTGATGAACGCGATGATCGCGGCCGGCGCAGCCGGCGTGCACTGGGAGGACCAGCTCGCCAGCGAGAAGAAGTGCGGTCACCTCGGCGGGAAGGTGCTCATCCCCACCGGCCAGCACATCCGCACCCTGGAAGCGGCGCGGTTGGCCGCCGACGTGGCGGGCGTGCCATCGGTCGTCATCGCCCGCACCGACGCCCAGGCCGCCACGCTGCTCACCACCGACGTCGACGAGCGGGACCAGCCGTTCGTCACCGGCGAGCGCACCGCGGAGGGCTTCTACCGGGTCCGCAACGGCGTCGAGCCGTGCATCGCCCGTGGCCTGGCGTACGCGCCGCACGCCGACCTGCTCTGGATGGAGACCAGCACGCCGGACCTGGAGGTCGCTCGGCGTTTCGCCGAGGCGATCAAGGAGGAGTACCCGGACCAGCTGCTCGCCTACAACTGCTCGCCGTCGTTCAACTGGCGCAAGCACCTCGACGACGCGACCATCGCCAAGTTCCAGCGGGAACTCGGTCACATGGGATACAAGTTCCAGTTCATCACCCTGGCCGGCTTCCATGCCCTCAACTACTCGATGTTCGACCTGGCCCGGGGCTACGCGGCCGACGGCATGTCGGCGTACGTTTCGCTCCAGGAGCGGGAGTTCGCGGCCGAGCCGGCCGGCTACACCGCGGTCAAGCACCAGCGCGAGGTGGGTACCGGTTACTTCGACCTGATCAGCACGGTGCTCAACCCGGCCGCCGAGACCACCGCGCTGCGTGGCTCCACGGAGGAGGAGCAGTTCGCATGAGATACGAGATCATCGGCCCGATGGCCGAACGCTTCGACGAGGTCCTCACCGGCGAGGCGCTGGACTTCCTGGTCGCGCTGGACAGCGAGTTCGCCGCCCGCCGGGTGGCCCTGCTGGATACCCGCCGGGCCCGTCGCGACCGCTACGCCACCGGTCAGCTGCCCGACTTCCTGCCGGAGACCGCCGCTGTCCGCGACGATCCGACCTGGCAGGTGGCGTCGCCCGCGCCCGGTCTGGAGGATCGGCGAGTCGAGATCACCGGGCCGCCGGACCGGAAGATGACCATCAACGCGTTGAACTCCGGCGCCAAGGTGTGGCTCGCCGACTTCGAGGACGCCACCGCGCCGACCTGGCACAACGTCATCGGCGGTCAGCTCAACCTGATCGACGCGCTGGACCGCCGGATCGACTTCACCGACGCGCGTGGCAAGCGGTACGCGCTCGGCGACGAGTTGGCCACGATCGTGGTCCGGCCGCGCGGCTGGCACCTGGTGGAGAAGGGGATCGTGGTTGACGGGCGGCCGATCTCGGCCAGCCTGGTCGACTTCGGGCTGTACCTGTTCCACTGCGCCCGGCGGCAGCTCGACGCCGGGAAGGGCCCGTACTTCTACCTGCCGAAGTTGGAGAGCCACCGCGAGGCGCGGCTGTGGAACGACATCTTCGTCTTCGCCCAGCGCTACCTCGGGCTGCCACAGGGCACCATCCGGGCCACCACGCTGATCGAGACGATCACCGCCGCGTTCGAGATGGAGGAGATCCTCTACGAGCTGCGCGAGCACTCGGCGGGTCTGAACGCCGGCCGGTGGGACTACATCTTCAGCATCATCAAGAACTTCGGCCAGTGGCCGGACTTCATCCTGCCGGACCGCGCCGCGGTGACGATGACCGTGCCGTTCATGCGCGCGTACACCGAACTGCTGGTGCGCACCTGCCACCGGCGTGGCGCGCACGCGATCGGCGGGATGGCCGCCTTCGTCCCGGCCCGCGACCCGCAGGTCAACGAGGACGCGTTGCGCAAGGTGCGGGCGGACAAGCAGCGCGAGGCCGGCGACGGCTTCGACGGGTCCTGGGTGGCCCACCCCGGGCTGGTGGCGACCTGCCGGGAGGTCTTCGACGGGGTGCTGGGCGAGCGCCCGAACCAGCTGGACCGGCGCCGCGACGAGGTGACGGTCACCGCCGCCGAGCTGCTCTCGGTGGACAAGACCCCGGGACAGGTCACCGAGGCGGGGGTACGGGCCAACGTGGCGGTGGCGCTGCGCTACATCGACGCCTGGCTCGGCGGCACGGGCGCGGTGGCGCTGTGGAACCTGATGGAGGACGCGGCCACCGCCGAGATCGCCCGCTGCCAGCTGTGGCAGTGGCTGCACCACGGCACCCCGCTGGCCGGCGGGGGATCGGTGACCGAGGAACTGGTCCGCTCGATGCTCGCCGAGGAGCTGGCCACGGTGACCGAGGGGCGCGAGGGCGTCGAGCGGGAACGCGCCGAGCAGGCCGCGCGGATCGTCGAGGAGACCGCCCTCGCCGAGGACCTGCCGTCGTTCTTCACCACCAGCGCGTACGCCCGGCACCTGCGGCCCACCCGGGAGCCGGCCCTGGCAGCTGCCTAGGCCCTGTGTCGCGGTCCCTGGCCGGCTTCGGCTGGACCAGGGACCGCGACGGGCACCCGGAGGCACCGGCCGCGCGGCCGTTCACCATCCGTATCCGCCTCCCCGCCCGCCCACCTACCTCCCACCCCGCCTGCTTTGCTCTGCTTCAACCCACGCAACGGTTACACGAAGTGACTGATCGCCGAGCCGGTCGACTACGGCCGCTGGAGTTTGCCCAGCTCAGTCACTGCTGCGTTGGTTGAAGCAGAGCAAAGTGCGGAAAGGGGTAAGTGGCCGGGCGGGTGTGGCTGTCACGCCAAGTGACTGTTCACTATCGAGTCTGCTGTTACTGAGGGTGAGGTGTCAGCCGTCGATCCGGGTGATGTTGCGGATCTTGTTGGATGCGTCCAGGGCGGCCACCTTGTACGCCTCGGCCAGCGTCGGGTAGTTGAACACCGTGTCGACCAGGTACTCCACCGTGCCGCCGCAGCCCATCACCGTCTGCCCGATGTGGACGATCTCGGTGGCGCCGGTGCCGAAGACGTGCACGCCGAGCAGTCGACCGTCCTCCGGCGAGACGAGCAGCTTCAACATGCCGTACGAGTCACCCACGATCTGGCCGCGCGCCAGTTCGCGGTAGCGGGCGATGCCCACCTCGAACGGAGTCGCGCTGTCGGTCAGCTCCTCCTCGGTCTTTCCGACGAAGCTGATCTCCGGGATGGTGTAGATGCCGATCGGCTGCAACTCGTGCATCGGGCGGTCCGGCTCGCCGCAGGCGTGCTGCGCGGCCAACCGTCCCTGCTCCATCGACGTCGAGGCCAACGCCGGGAAGCCGATCACGTCGCCGACGGCGTAGATGTTCTCCACCGCGGTGCGGTAGTTCGCGTCGACCTCGATACGACCGCGCCGGTCCGCGGTCAACCCGGCCGCGGCCAGGTCCAGCCCGTCGGTCTGGCCCTGCCGGCCGGCCGAGTACATGACGGTGTCCGCGACGATCTTCTTGCCGCTCTTGAGGACACACAACGCGGCGGTCTGGTGCTTCTCGACCGAGGCCACCTCCTCGCCGAAGCGGAATGTCACGGACAGGTCCCGCAGGTGATACTTCAGCGACTCGACGACCTCCTCGTCGCAGAAGTCCAGCATCCGCTCCCGGCGTTCGACCACGGTGACCTTCGTGCCGAGCGCGGCGAACATCGAGGCGTACTCCATGCCGATCACGCCCGCGCCGACCACGACCATGCTGCGGGGTACGGCCTGGAGGTTGATGACACCGTCGGAGTCCACGATGGTCCGGTCGTCGAAGTCGACGCTGTCGGGCCGGGCCGGCCGGGTGCCGGCGGCGATGATGGCCTTGTCGAAGGTGACCTTGGATTCGCGTCCGGAGTCGCCGTCCACCCAGACCGAATGGGCGTCGGCGAACCGCCCGGTGCCGGTGATGATCGCGACCCGGTTGCGGGCCAACTGGTTGCGGATGACATCGGTCTGCCGGTTGATGACGTGCTGGGTCCGGGCGGCCAGATCGCTTACCGTGATCTCGTCCTTGACCCGGTAGCTGCTGCCGTAGAGGTCTCGCTGGCTGAGGCCGGTCAGGTAGAGCACGGCCTCGCGCAGGGTCTTGGAGGGCACGGTGCCGGTGTTGATGCACACCCCGCCGAGCATGTCGCGCCGCTCCACCAGGCCGACCCGCCGGCCAAGCTTCGCGGCGGCGATGGCGGCCTTCTGACCGCTGGGTCCGGAGCCCAGCACCAACAGGTCGTAGTCATACACGATCACCAGCGTCGCAAGATGTCGCGCCCGGCGCCAGACCTGTCGCGTACGCGGCAGGTGACGTTAACCAGGTTGGAACAAACGCGACTGGCCGCCGGGCACGACGCGAGCCGGCCCGGCAGCGCGGTGCCTCAGGCGTGGGAGACCGCGCCGGCCAGCGCGGCCGGTCCCATCCGGAAGTCCGGGTCGATCTGCGTGGTGAGGTCGATTCCGGCGCGCTCGTTGGCCCACGCCTCGGCGTTGCGTCGGTGGAACTCGTGGCCCACCGGGTGAACGCTGTCCAGTCCTGGGTGGTGCCGTCGACGGCGTCGGCCATCAGGCTCAGCACGGCCCGGTTCGGCTCCTCCAGGTCGTCCAGCGGGCCGACCGTGCCGCGCTCGGCGCGGCGCACGTAGGCTGACCGGCTCATCCAGGTCAGCAGGTCGGCGCCGACGTGCTCGCGGAGGAACTCCACATCGGTGGCGTCCTCGACCTTGTTACCGATCACCGACAGGGCCACCCCGTAGTCGCGGGCGTAGCCGGCGTACTGGCGGTAGACGCTGACGCTGCGCACGGTCGGCTCGCAGACCAGGAAGGTGCGGTCGAAGCGGGTGAACAGCCCTGAGGCGAAGGAGTCGGCGCCGGCGGTCATGTCCACCACCACGTACTCGTCGGGGCCGTCGAGCAGGTGGTTCAGCAGCAGCTCCACCGCGCCGACCTTGGAGTGGTAGCAGGCCACCCCCAGATCCTCGGCACTGAACTCGCCGGTTGCCGCCAGCCGTACGGCAGCGACTCGCGGACACAGGCCACGAAGTCCTCGTCATCGACGGGGCCGGACTCGGCGGCACGCAGCAGGCTCGGCGGCACGGTGAGAGACATGCTCCTCCTCAGGTAATGATCACGGTTGTCATTATCGCTACGCTGGGAGCACATCACGTCACTGTCGGCGGTGTCAATCCTCGCCACACCGGCCGATGCCGGCCGGTGCGCAGGTCAGCCGAGGGACCGCAGCCGGGTGGCGAGAACGTCCTGGAAGAAGTCGAGGAAGCCGTCGGGGTCGGGACCGGCGTTCTGCAGCACGATGTGGTCGAAGCCCGCGTCGACGTACGTCCGCACGGCCTGGACGTGCACGTCCGGGTCGGGACCGACGGCGAACTGCTGCCGGATGTCGTCTTCGGTGACGGTACGCGAGGCCGCGTCGAAGTTAACCGGGTTCGGCAGTTCGCTCATCACCTTCCAGCCGGTGACCGCCCAGCGGCTGGTCTCCCAGGCCGCCCGCACGGCCTGCTGCTCGTCGGGCGCCCAGGCCAGTGGCACCTCGGCGTAGCGTGGCCCCTGTCCGCCGAGTCGCTGGTACGTCTGCACGAGGTCGGCTTCGGGCTCGGTGGCGAACAAGCCGTCGCCGAGTTCTGCGGCGATGGTCACGGACGCCTCGCCGCTGGCGGCGACGGCGATGACGGGCAGTTCATCGGGCAGGTCGAACACGCGGGCATCGTCCAGTTGAAGATGCTTCCCCTCGTACGACCGGTAGCCGCCGGACCAGAGCAGTCGGATGATCTCTAGCGCCTCGCGGAGCCGTTCGTGTCGCCCCCGCGCCCCTGGGAAGCCCTGGCCGACGACGTGTTCGTTCAGGCGCTCGCCGGCGCCGACGCCGAGGGTGAACCGGTTGTCGGAGACCAGGGCGAGTGTGGCGGCGGCCTGAGCGATGATCGCCGGGTGGTAGCGCACGCTCGGGCAGGTGACCCCGGTCGCCAGTTCGAGCCGGTCGGTCCGGGCGGCGATCGCCCCGAGCACCGTCCAGGTGAACGACGAGTGACCCTGGCTGTCCAGCCAGGGGTGGAAGTGATCACTCATCTCGACGAAGTCGAACCCCACCTGCTCGGCGCGCACCGCCTGCCGGATGATCTCGTTCGGCCCGAAGCCCTCACTGGACAGCTTGTATCCGATCCGCATCAGATCTCCCGACCATGAATCAGCTCTGTCTCTGCCACCTTTGCACTAGTTCGGGCGGTGCGAGGACGAATTCTGGGAGGCTGCGGCCCGCTGCCTGGGCTCCAAAAGCGTAACCCATAGGTTACGCTTTGGCGGTGGACGACGTGGCCGCCGCGATCGCGGACCCGGTGCGGCGGCGCATCCTCGAACTACTGCGCGAGCGTCAGCTGCCGGCCGGACGGATCGCCGAGGAGTTCGAGATCAGCCGCCCGGCGATCAGCCGACACCTGCGCGTGCTGCGCGACTGCGGTCTGGTCCGCGACACCGTCGTCGGCCGCCAGCGGTTCTACGAACTGGATCCGACCCGGCTCGCCGAGTTGGTCCGGTGGCTGACCCCGTTCACCCGGACCGCGCTCTGGGAACGTCGCTTCGACGCCTTGGAGACCGAGGTCTACCGTGCCCGCCGCGACCGCCGATCCGGCGACTCGCCACCCGCCACACAGGAGCGCACCGCATGACCCGTGTACCGACCGGCCGACTCTTCGGCACCGAGAACGGCATGGACCTGGTCCTCACCCGCATGTTCCCCGCCCCCATCGACGACGTGTGGGCCAGCCTCACCGAGTCGGAACGCACGGCACGATGGTTCGGCCCGTGGGAGGGCGACGCCGGGCCCGGCCGCACCATCCGGGTGCAGATGGCGCTGGAGGAGGAAGCGCCCTGGTCAGATCTGCGGATCGACGCGTGTGAGCCACCCCGACGGCTTGCCGTCTCGATGCGCGACGAGTACGGCCACTGGGTGCTGGAGCTGCTGCTGACCTCCCACGGTGAGCGGACCGAGCTGCGCTTCGTCCACCACCTCGACGACGCCGATGGCATCGGTGAGGTGGGGCCGGGCTGGGAGTACTACCTCGACTGTCTGGTGGCCGCCCGCGACGACACGGCGTTGCCGTCGTTCGACGACTACCACCCGCCCATGAAGGCGTACTACGAGCAACTGCGGCCGGAGTGATCGAAGATACCCACATCCGCGCCATTCGCTCCGTTTTGCTCGGTCTTCCCCGGGTACCGCCCTGGCCATCTGGCTCTCGTGTCCCAGGGAGGTACCTGTCAAGATGAACGCCCGCAACCCCGCCGAGGCGGTAAGGAACGTCGTGGAAGCCGCGGCGGAGAAGGTGACCGACGCCCTCACCCCGCAGGTGCCCGGTGCGCCGGGCAGCGCCCCGCCGCCGCGCGACGAGCCGACGACGCCGCACGAGCCGCTGCCGCCGAAACCCGAACAGGGTGCCCCGCAGACCCGCACGCCGACCGGCGCCGAGACCGGCGCGCCGGCCACCGCCAACGGCCAGCAGGGCGCCTTCCTCACCACCGCGCAGGGTGCGCGGCTACGGGACACCGCCCACTCCCTCAAGGCGGGCCCGCGCGGGCCCGTCCTGCTCCAGGACCACCACCTGCGGGAGAAGATCACCCATTTCGACCATGAGCGGATCCCCGAGCGGGTGGTGCACGCCCGCGGGGCGGGCGCGCACGGCGAGTTCACCGCGTACGGCACCGCCGAGGCGGTCACCCGGGCGGGTTTCCTGGCCAAGGGGCGGACCACCGAGGTCTTCGTCCGCTTCTCCACGGTGCTCGGTTCCCGGGGCTCGGCCGACACCGTCCGCGACACCCGGGGCTTCGCCACGAAGTTCTACACCGACGAGGGCACCTTCGATCTGGTCGGCAACAACATGCCGGTCTTCTTCATCCAGGACGCCATCAAGTTTCCCGACATCATCCACGCCGGCAAGCCGCATCCCGACCGTGAGATCCCGCAGGCGCAGAGCGCGCACGACACCTTCTGGGATTTCGTCTCGCTGCACAGCGAGGCCCAGCACCACACCATGTGGAACATGTCCGACCGGGGCATCCCCCGCTCCTACCGGACCATGGAGGGCTTCGGCGTCCACACCTTCCGACTGGTCAACGCGGCGGGCGAGACGGTGCTGGCCAAGTTCCACTGGAAGCCGAAGCTGGGCGTGCACTCGCTGGTCTGGGAGGAGGCCCAGCTGCTCGGCGGCATGGACCCGGACTTCCACCGGCGTGACCTCTACGACGCCATCGAGGCCGGTGCGTTCCCCGAGTGGGAACTCGGCCTTCAGGTCTTCCCCGACACGCCGGAGGAGACCTTCGCCGGCATCGACCTGCTCGATCCGACGAAGATCGTGCCGGAGGAACTCGCACCGGTGCAGCCGGTCGGCAAGCTCACGCTGAACCGCACGCCGACGAACTTCTTCGCCGAGACCGAGCAGGTCGCCTTCCACGTGGGGCACCTGCCGCCGGGCATCGACGTCACCAACGACCCGCTGCTCCAGGGACGGCTCTTCTCGTACGTCGACACGCAGTTGACCCGCCTGGGTGGGCCGAACTTCGCGCAGATCCCGATCAACCGGCCGCACGCTGCGGTCAACGACATGCTGCGCGACGGCTTCCACCAGCAGGCCGTCCACGCGGGCGTGGCACCGTACCGGCCGAACTCCCTGGACGGTGGCAATCCGTTCCCGGCCGGCGCGGACGACGACGCGTTCGTCGACGTGCCGGTGCAGGTCGCGCAGGCTCCCAAGGTACGCGCCAACCCGGCCTCGTTCGACGACCACTTCAGCCAGGCCCGCCTGTTCTGGCTGAGCATGTCCCCGGTCGAGCGGGAACACATCATCCGGGCGTACACCTTCGAGCTGGGCAAGTGCTACCACCAGGCGATCAAGGAGCGGCAGCTCCAGTGCCTGGCCAACATCGACCCGGTGCTCTGCGCCCAGGTGGCCACCGGCCTCGGTCTGCCCGCGCCGGAGCCGACAGTGCCGGTGGCCGACGTCGAGCCCAGCCCCGCGCTGTCCCAGGTGGGCCGGCAGTGGCCGGCCGACGGGCGGATGGTGGGCATCGTCGTCGACCCCGACGTCGACCTGGACAGCGTCCGGGCGGTCCGCGAGGCGGTCTTCGCCGCCGACATGGTGCCACTGCTGATCGCGCCGCACGGCGGAACCATCGGCGATCTGCCCGCGCAACGCAGCTTCGCCACCGGCCGCTCGGTCGAACTCGACGCGCTCCTGCTCGCCTCGGCGCCCGCACCGGCCCCGGACGCGATACCGGCCCGCGACGCCAAGGCGGGCGCAGCCGGCTCGACCGCCGTCGACCCCCGGGTCCTGCTGATGGTGGAGGAGTGCTGGCGGCACGCCAAGGCCATCGGCGCGTGGGGCAGCGGCGTCACGGTGCTGGAGCAGGTCGGCGTCACCGGCTCTCCGGGCGTGGTCACCGGCGACTCCGCCAGCGACGTCCTGACCGCCGTCCAGCAGTTGATGGCCGACCACCGCGTCTGGCACCGCTTCCCCACCCCCACCCCCGTCGCCTGACCCGGCTCCACGCCGTAGGAATCTTGGTCCGTGAGCGCCCCCAGGAGGGTGCTCACGGACCAAGATTCACATGTCGAGCGCTCCACGCGAGGTTCGGTAGGTCCGGGGTGGCGTACCGGCGCGTCAGGTCTCGGACAGGGCCTTGTGCAGGCGGCGGGCTTCGGTGACCACGCGGCTGGAGCCGCTCCGCCCGGCGAGGTCGGCCAGGCCGGGCACGTCGATCCGGACGCCCGTCGTGGTGGCCGTCTCCGCTGCCAGGGTCAGCAGATCCGGTACGCCACGCGGTGGCGTGGGCGCGGCCAGCACCGCCGGAAGCGCGGCGGCCAGCAGCCGCCACACGGTCAGCGGCGCGCCAGCCTGCGCGGCGTCGCGCAGCGGTTCGACGACCCGGGACAGCTTCACCAGTTGCCGGGCGGCCAGCGTGCCGAGCTGCTCTCCGGTGCCGGCGGCGTCGAAGTCACCGGCGGCGGCGAGGGCGAGCAGCGCATCCACCGTCGCCACCCGGTCCGGGCCGTGCCGGGCAGCGAGCCCGTAGGCCACCGCCAGGTCGAGAGCCACCCCGCCCGGGCCACCGACCTCCGCGAGCAGGGGCAGCACCGTCGCGCCGCCGCGCTCGTCCATGTCCGCGGCACCGGCGACCAGCGGCAGAGCGTACGCGGTGACCGCGCCTTTGTGGCTGGGCAGCAGCGACGGCCACAGGTGCACCCAGCCGGAGTGGTCGCCGCCGAGCGGGGTGGCCGGCGCGGTGAGCAGCCCGTAGCGGTCGATCGTGCCGGTGGGTGGTGCCAGCTCGACCAGGATGCGCTCGGCCGGCATGTACGCCCACTCCCAGTGGCGGTTGCCCCGGCGCGGGTCTCGGGTGACGGTGCGGGACCGGATGACCGGCTGCGGCAGGCCGCCGTCGCGTAGCCAGCCGGCGAGCCGTTGGCCGGCTGCGGTGCCGAGCGCCGCCACCTTCGCGGCGACTGACTCGTCGACGTCGGCTGGCAACCGCAGCAGCGCCTGGGTGAGATCCCAGTGGCCCGGCTCCCGGTGACCCAGCGCGGTGAGCCGTTCCAGGAGGGCCATCGGGTCGAGCAGACCGTTGGTCGAGGTGGGCAGTGCCAGCAGGCCGGACTGTCCCGGCTCGTCGAGGTACGCGCCGATCTCGGCCAGCCGGGCACGCAACAGCCGGTGGATCGGCGGCACCTTGGGATCGGTGACCGCCAGCTCCGGCACCGCGTCGGGTCGGTGCACCGCCTTCAGCAGTTTCTCCCACCGCTCCCGCCGCCGGTCGGTGCGGCCGACACCGGCGCTGCGAAACACCTCGACCACCGTCTCGCAGAGACAGAGTGGATCCCAGCGGTGCTCGTTCGCCCACGACCAGTGCCGCCGCTCGATCACCGGGTCGAGTGCGGCGCGTACCCGGGGCCCGTCGGCTGCGGCGAGCCGGACCAGCCCGTCGAGGATCCGCTCCAGGGGTGCCCCTTCGTACGGCGCGCCCAGCAGGGCGGCGACCTCCTCGGTCAACTCGTCCACGTCGTTGATCGGGTCGGAGGCCGGTGCGGGCGGCGCGGGCGGGGACAGGTCGTCGCCGCGTGGCCGGGTCAGCGCCGGGATGACCGGTGCCGGCTCGACACCGTGTCGGGCCGCCAGAGCCGCCGCCCGCTCCCGTAGCTCCACCGCCGGATGGTCGGCGGCCACCGCGATCACCTCGCCGATCTCGGCGGCCCGGTCCCGGTGCTGGCGGGCAAGTTGGTCGAGCCAGGTGAGCTGGGTCCTGACGAGTGTCTTGTCGGGTCGCGTGAGCATCTGCCGGGCAGCGTCGAGGATCGGCTCCAGCTCCAGCTCGGGCAGTTTCCGCAGCGCCTTCTGGGCCATGGTGGCCACCGGCGCGGGAGCGTCGACGAGCAGCCGCAGGTAATCGGTGACCCGGTCGGTGACCTCGGCGGGGGTCGGCGCGAGCTGGTCGAGCAGGGTGGTGAAGGCGCGCAGCGCGGCGGGCCGGTCGCCGCGCAGCAGCCGACTGATCGAACCGTCGAGCAGCATCATCCGGTCGACCACCCCCTCGGTGGCGAGCTGGGCCAGGGCGGCCGGCAGGGCGGGCTGACCGTGCTCGTCCCAGTTGTCGTGGGGGGCGACGAACATCATCTGCACGCCGATGCCGTCCACCTCGAACAGCCGGGGCAGCATGGCGGCCAGGAACGGATCGTCGCGCAGCCGGTCGACCACCGGCGCCGGCTGGCCCTGGTGGAACCGGTCGGGGGCCTCGACCCCGGTCAACCACAGCTGCACGCACCGGTCGTCGGTGGGTGGCGCGCCCCCCTCGGCGTGCAGCAGGGCGGCGATGAAATGCCACCGGCCCACCCAGGTGTCCTGACGGAACCGAGCGGCAATCCGGTGGGCCAGGTCGACGAGCCAGTCGACACCCCGCTCCTGCGCTGTTCGACGGATCAGCTCGGCCGCGCGCCGACCGTGCGGGTTCACCGAGGGACGACCGAGGATCGCCGCGGCCTGAGCTGCGGTGGGCAGGCAGCCGACCACGGCGGCCGCCAGGGCGGTCCCGGTGCCGGCCGCCCACCAGTTGTCCCGGTGCTGCTTGAACCAGGCGGTCAACTCCACGCCGATCTCCCGGCGGCGCTGCTCCGGCAAGCCCTCCAGCGCCGCCGCGACCGAATCGGCGTCACCGCTGCTCACCAGGTCGAACAGGTCGCTCGTGCCGCCGGCCGCCAACTCCCGCCGACGACGTACGGTGCTCTGCACCGGCCGCGTCACACCCGCTCCTCGACCCGCTCGGCGGCCAGCATCCGGGTGGCCAGGGCGTGCCGGCACGGCCCGCGTTGCCCCCGGTGTTTCGCCCACCAGGGGCAGGTGCAGGTCAGCCCGCCGTCGGGGAGCTGGCGGACCCGGTACACCTGGTCCCCGCTGCGTACCGTCGCTGCCGTGCCGTCGAGCTGCACCGCCTCGGCGTCGAGCAACGCCCGCGCACCGACCAACCGGGGGTTGTCCCGCTCGGCCCGGCCGGCGTCGTACGGCATCACCCGGTGGAAGTACGCCGCCTCGGCCACGTCGTAGCCGACCCGACCGGCGGTGCCGAGCTGGGCCAGTGCGCCCCGGACCCGCTCCGCGTCGATGCCGGCCTGCTCGGCCAGCCGGTCGGGCTCGATGGTCGGATCCCAGGAGAGCAGGGCCGAGATGAGGTCGGCGTCGTCGACGACATCGTCTCCGGCGAGCGCGGCGAGAGCGGCCCCCTCGCCGGAGAAACCCCGGTACGGCTCGGGGGAGAGGGTCAGCGACAGCCGCAGCGCGCCGGTGTCCAGTTCCCAGACGCTCGGGGCCGGAGCGGCGCCGGGAGCCACCGTCGGCCCGTACACCCGGAGGGTTTTCGCGAAGCGCAGCATCGGTTGCAGCGCGACCAGTCGGCCGGCCCCGGCCAGGCAGACCGCTCCGGGAACGGGTCGGGAGGTCAGCCGCAGGGACCGGCCGGCCGGTACCACCCAGAGCACCGACCGTTCGCTGCCCCTGGGTAGCCGGCGCAGGAAGGCGCTGGCCTCGGCGGCCGGCAGCTCCGCCCGAGGCTCGAAGCGGGCCGCGAGGACCTGGACCTCGGCGAAGCCGCGCAGCCAGCGCGCCGGCAGCGGCACCTTCTTCTCCACCACCGAACCGTCCAGTGTGGAGACGGTGAGATCGTCGGGACCGACCGACAGGTGCAGCGGATCCAGACCACCGACCCGGGCCAGTGCCTCGCGCAGCGGGGTGTTCACGTCGACGTTCGTGGTGCCGTGCTCGGACACGTCACCGTCGAGCCCGGTGGGCAGCACGTCGAGCCGCGCGTACACCCCGCAGCAGCCGGAGAATGATTCGAAGCGGAGCCGGTCGCGGCTGCCGGTGACCACCGGGTCGAGGCTGGCCGGGCTGACCGGCCGGTGGTAGCGGGTGCGGGCCACCTCGGCCACCGCCAGCAGACCCACCGCGGCTGCCTGCCCAGTGGTGAGAAAACCGGTGAAGAAGCGGGGATTCGGCGCGGGACCGCCGCTGGTCTGCAGGGCGAGTGATCGCTGCGCGAGGGTGGAGGGGGCGAGATACCGGTACGTCTGGACTACGCTCACGCCGCCGCACGGTAGTGCAACCCACCGACACCGCAGCGCCGTGCCGGGAGTCCTCAGTGGGCGGCGACTGCCATCGCCTCCACCGGCTCCGGCACGGCCAGCTGGCCGGGGCGGACCACCACGACGAGCACGAGCAGGGCCGAGACCATTCCGCCGGCGATCACCAGGGCCATCGCCACGGCACCGGTGCCGAGCACGCCCACCAGCGGAGCGGCCACCGCCCCGATGCCGAACTGCACCGCGCCGAGCAGAGCGGAGGCGGTGCCGGCCGCCTCGCCGTGTCGGGTCAGGGCCAGCGCGGGAGCGTTCGGCAGCGCCAGGCCGGCCGCCGCGAGCACCACCCAGAGCGACGCGAGCAGGGCCGGCAGGCCGCCGATCCCGGTCGCGGCGAGGCCGAGCAGCAGCACGCTGGCGGCGGAGCCCACGATCAGGGCGGTCACCAGGATCCGTTGCGGGGACCAGCGACGCAGCAGCCGTACGTTGCCCTGGGTGGCCGCGATCAGCCCCACCGCCCCGGCGCCGAAGGCCAGCCCGAACTGCTGCTCGTCGAGCCCGTACCGCTCCTGCAGGACGAACGATGAGCCGCCGACGTAGGCGAACAGAGCCGCCATGGCCAGCCCGGCCACCAGCACCAGCCCGACGAAGGCGCGGTCACGCAGCAGTGCGCCGTAGAGCCGGACGGTGGGCAGCACCCCACCGCGTTGACGCCGCAGCGGTGGCAGCGTCTCCGGCAGGCCCAGCATCGCGATCAGCAGCAGCAGTACGCCGAAGACCGCGAGGGCGGCGAACACGCCACGCCACTGGGTCCACCGCAGCAGTTCGCTGCCGAGGGTCGGCGCGAGGATCGGAGCGGCGCCCATCACGAGCAACAGGCGGGACAGCAGTTGAGCGAAGGCCGCGCCGCTGAACAGGTCGCGGACCACGGCCATGGCGATCACGGCAGCCGCCGCCGCGCCCAGGCCCTGGACCACCCGCAGTGCGCCGAGCACTGTGATGTTCGGGGCGAGGGCGCAGCTCACGGACGCCACGATGTGCAGTGCGGTACCGGCGATCAGCGGTGTCCGCCGGCCGACGGCGTCGGAGAGCGGACCGATCAGCAGTTGTCCGAGGGCGAGGCCGATCAGGGTGCCGGTGAGCGTCAGCTGGACCGCCGCCGAGGTGGTGCCGAAGTCGTCGACGATCGAGGGCAACGCCGGAAGGTACATGTCGATGGTGAGCGGGCCCACCGCGATCAGCGAGCCGAGGACGAGAATGAGGCGGAGGCGCTGGCGACGGCTCATCAGGTCGCCCGGCATCAGCGCGGCCGGCGGAGCGGCGTCGTCGACGGCGCTCACCGGAAGGTCTCCCGCCGGACCGGAGCCGGGGCGGATCGTGGTGCGACGGTCATACCTGGCTGCAACCCGCAGCCGCCGACCTGATTCCCCACAACACCGGTAACACACCTCACATCCCACCGCCCCCAGCACGCCCCTCCTGACGGCGACACCGGCCGAGGGGGACAACATCGGGGAACCTGCTGCCTCCGGCCGGCCGGAGGCAGCAGGTTCCCCGATGTTGCGCGGATCTTGAGCGGACCCAGGTCCTCCGGAACGGGCCGGTCGCCGGCCCCAACATCGATGGTGGGACCGGCGACCGGTGGTTCTCGACAGGAAGGTGGGTCAGGCGGCGTCGGCGGCGGTGCCGGCGGTCACCTCCCGCCGGGTGGCCGGGTAGCGGATGCTCTCCACCATCTCGACGATCTCGTCCGGTGGTGGCGCCGTCATCTTCGACACCACGATGGTGACGACGAAGTTGACGATCGCGCCGATGGTGCCGATGCCCTCCGGGCTGATGTCGAAGATGTGCGGGTTGGCCGCGGTGCCGAACACCGGCAGCGTGTAGATCATGTAGCTGGCGGTGAAGATCAGGCCGGTCACCATGCCGGCCGCCGCGCCGGTGGCATTACATCGTTTCCAGAAGATGCCAAGCACGATGGCCGGGAAGAAGGTCGACGCCGCCAGGCCGAAGGCGAAGGCGACCACCTGCGCCACGAACGCCGGCGGGTTGATGCCGGCGTAGATGGCGACCAGCACCGCGAGGCCCATGGCGATCCGGCCGGCGAGCAGTCGCTGCTGGTCGGTGGAGTCGCGCTTGACCCGGCGGAAGTACAGGTCGTGCGAGAACGACGACGAGATCACCAGCAGCAGGCCGGCTGCCGTGGACATCGCGGCGGCCATGCCGCCGGCCGCCACCAGACCCACGATCGGTGCCGGCAGGCCGGCGATCTCGGGACTGGCGAGGACCAGGATGTCGTTGTTGACGATCAGGTCGGCGCCGGAGGTCGGGCTGTTGCTTACCGTGTTGATGGTCGTAGCGCCGTCGCTGACCGTGACCAGCCCGGTCGCCGCCCAGTTCTCGATCCAGCTGGGCAGGGCGTTGGCCGAGACGCCGTTGACGTCCTGGAGCAGGTTCAGCTTGGTGAAGGCGCCCACCGCCGGGGCGGTGGTGTAGAGCAGGGCGATGAAGAACAGCGCCCAGAACGCCGAGTAGCGGGCACCGCGTACGGTCTTCGTCGTGTAGAACCGGACGATGACGTGCGGTAGACCGGCGGTGCCGATCATCAGCGCCATCGTCACCAGGAACACGTCGATCTGTGGCCGGGCCGCGAACGCCTCGGTGTACTGGTTCAAGCCCATCTCGACGCTGATCGCGTCGAGTTCGGCGAGGATCTGCCCGAACGACACCTGCGGGACCGGAAATCCGGTCATCTGCTGCGCCACCGCGAAGGCGGGAATCAGATAGGCGACGATCAGCACCGTGTACTGCGCCACCTGGGTCCAGGTGATGCCCTTCATGCCGCCGAGCACCGCGTACAAGCCGATGATCACGGCGGCGAGGATGACGCCCTGGGTCACGTCCAGCTTCAGGAACCGGCTGAAGACGATGCCGCCACCGCGCATCTGCCCGACCACGTAGGTGAAGGAAATGATGATCGCGGCCACCGCGGCGATGGTGCGCACGGTTTCCGAGTACCGGTCACCGACGAACTCGGGCACCGTGAACTTGCCCCACTTACGCAGGTAGGGGGCGATCAGCAGGGCCAGCAGCACATAGCCGCCGGTCCAGCCCATCAGGTAGATGGTGCCGTCGGAGCCGAGGAAGGCGATCAGGCCGGCCATCGAGATGAACGACGCCGCCGACATCCAGTCGGCGGCCACGGCCGCACCGTTGGCGATGGTGGGGATGCCCTGGCCGGCGACGTAGAAGCCGGCGGTCTCCTTCACCCGGCTGCGCCAGGCGATGTAGAGGTAGACGGCGAACGAGCCGACGATGAAGACGAGGGTCCAGATCTGGATCTGACTCATTTGCCAGCCCCCTCGGTCTCCTGCTCGTCAACACCGAACTGGTTGTCGAGGCGATCCATCATCTTCGCGTACACGAAAATCAGAATCACGAAGACGTAGATCGATCCCTGCTGGGCGAACCAGAACCCGAGCGGGAATCCGGCGATGACGATGTTGTTGAGCGGTTCGACGAGCAGGATTCCGAAGCCGAACGAGACGACGAACCAGATGGCCAGGAGAATCACCATGAGCCGCAGATTGCGGCTCCAGTACTCTTTGCGCCAGCTGTTGTCCGGCGGGGAAGCCGGTGGTGGTGCCGCCGGTGGCGGTTCACCGCCACGGGTCTCCTTATCGGGGGTTACCTCGGTCATGTCTGGAGCCTCCTAGTCGGTATGGAACCGGTAGATCCGGCGAGGGGCCTGCGACACGGCGCCCGGTTGGTGGTGACGCGGTGCTGGTGCCGTGGCCCGACCCGCCCAGCCGCGTCGCCGTACTGCTCGACGTGGTTGTGCGGTCGGTCACACCTTTGGTCTGGGAAGCGAACGTGATGCAGCCTGGCCAGGCAAGAGTTGATCCGTCAGGTGCGGCCTCGGGTCGCTGAGCGGTCCGTTGGACCCCGCGAACGGTCGAGTGGGGCGGACCGGAGCGCGAAATCGTCCCGTTTCGCGGTTTTCGCGGGCCCGGTCCGTCCGCCCACCGACCCCGCCCGACCGCTCACCGATCGGCCCGGTCGATCAACGGTGTGGAGCGCCTAGCATCCGGACATGGCCGACACCGCATCCACCGCCGCCCCGGTTCGCCGGCGCGTTTTCCACGCCGGCAGTCTCGGCATGATCGTCGGCGGCGTGCTCGCGCTTGTCGGCTCGCTGCTGCCCTGGGTCATCACGCCGTTCGGTTCGCTCTCCGGCGCGGCCGGTCCCGGTCTCTGGACGTTGAGCATGGCGTTCCTGGCCGTCGCCGGTGCCCTGCTGCCGTACCGCAAGGTGGCCATCGCGCACAGCCTGATCCCCGGGTTGGTCGTCGCCGCGATCGTCGGATGGCAGGTGGCCCGTCTGATCAGCCTCAGCGCCAGCACCGGTGCCTGGGGGCAACTGATGCCGGGCGTCGGCCTGGTCATGGTCGCAGGTGGCGCGGTGGTCCTGATCCGCACCGGCATGCGCCTGGTCAAACTGAGCTGACGGCCGACCGCGCCGCGCCGACAGGTGCCCCGCCGGCCGCGCCGGGCCCCAGCCTGTCGGCCGCGCCGAGTCTGAGGTGAGAGATCCGGCCGAGCCGTGAAACCTTCCGCCGCCCGTACGCGTCATCCCGCTGAATCGACCGAGGATCACCCGCCACCCGGCGGCTGGCCCCGGTGCCGACCAGCTCGGGAGGAATCGTGTCGCTGGGTAGGTGGCTCGCCGCTGCGGGCCTGGTGGTGCTGACCGGCACCGCCGTCGCGGTATACACCATGGGTCCGGCCTCCGGCGACGGGCCGGCGCGCGAGGCGGCGACGCCCGTGGACGCTCCGGCGGGGGTGGCAGCCACGCCGCTGCCCACGGCGGCGGACCCGCTGCTGTCCGGCAAGCGTCGGATCACCATGGTCCGGGTGGGTGCCTTCGAGTCGGGGCTGGCACTGCTCGACGGCGGCCGGTTGGCCGAGGTGGACGACGACCGGGGCCGACAGGTGTTCGTACCGACGCCGGTGGGTTCGGGACAGTTCCTCGTCAAGGCGTACCACGGTGGCGGCACCGGGCAGCCGGTCTGCTGGCAGGTGCGCAACCCGGGCGACACCCGGCCGCTCCACGTACGGGGCGCCGTCTGCCGGGCCGACGACCCCGCCCAGCGTTTCGAGATCACCGCCGTGGCCGACGGTGGTCCCCGCGAGTACCTGATCAGCAACCGGTGGGCCTACCTGCGGAACTCCGCACGATCCGGCCTGATCATGGAGGAGTTGGGGGATGCCCCGCCGGCGAGTAGCTTCCGGTTCACCGACACCGGACCGGCACCCCGGAGGTAGGGCGTGGTCACGCCCCCCGGGCACCGGTCCCGGGGGCGTGACCGCCAGGCCACGACAAGCAGCGACAGTACGGGTGGGAACGTGAGTGAAACGCGACGCTGAGGAGTTCGACGCCTTCTACTCGGCGTCGGCGCAGCGGGTGCTGGGCCACCTGGCGGCGATGACCGGCAGCCGGGCCGAGGCCGAGGACGCGGTGGCGGAGGCGTACGCCAGAGCCTGGGACCGCTGGGCGTCGGTACGGGAGTGCGACAGCCCGGAGGCGTGGGTGCGCCGGGTCGCGTACCGGATCGCGGTGAGCGCCTGGCGCAAGACGGTGAACCGGCTCCGTGCCCACCGCCGGGAGATGGCCGGCCATCAGGTCGAGCCGACCTCGGTCGATCACGTGGCGGTGGTGTCGGCGCTGCGACGCATCTCCGCCGACCAGCGGCGGGTGGTGGTCCTGCACCACCTGGTCGGGCTGAGTGTGACCGAGATCGCGGCGGAGATCGGCAGCAACGTGAACACCGTCAAGACGCGGCTCGCCCGGGGACGCCGGGCCCTCGCCGCGCACCTGAGCGACGACGCATACGAGACCACCGGCGGGGGAGGCAGTCATGGGTCCTGAGCCGCGTCTCGACGAGGCCCTGCGCGCGTTGGCCGGGCACGGCCGGCAGGGGAGGGTGCCGGCCGCCGTCGACATCCGACGTCGGGGCGACACCCGTCGCCGCCGCCGACGGACCGCTTCCGCCGCCCTGGGCGTCGTACTCGTCGGTCTGCTCGGTGCCGGCGCGGTCCTGGCCCGTCCCACCGGGGGTTCGGACTCCCTCCCCGTCGGCCCGGCCGGCCCGACGACACCGCCGGCTGCCGCGTCGGCGACTCCCGATGCGGCCGGCACGTCCGGTCCGCCGAGCAACGATCCGCTGCTGTCGGGGCGGCGGCAGGTGACGATCGTCCGGGCGGCCGAGCAGAGCGGCGGGCTCTCCCTGCTCGCCGACGGTCGCCTCGCCGAGGTCGACGGCGACGAGGGCCGCCAGCTGTTCGTGGTCACACCGCAGGGACCCGGCACCTATCTGGTCCGGGCCGCCGAGCGGGGCGGCGAACCGACCGACAGTTGCTGGGAGGTGCGGTCGTCGGGCAGCCAGCCGCTGCGGGTGGTGGCGGCCACCTGTGCGCCGGAGGAACCGAGGCAGCAGTTCACCATCGTCCGGGACGGGCAACGCGGCGGTGCGCCGACGTACGCGATCAGCAGCCAGTCGGCGTACCTGCAGAACTCGCCGACCCGTGGCCTGATCCTGGAGGAGTTGGGCGACGCACCACTGACCACGCGGTTCCGGCTGGTCGACAACGGAGCGGCACCGGGATGACCGGTCCCTGCCCGAGCGGGCAGCGCGGGTACCGGTCGGGCAGGCCGTGCCACGAAACGGGCAAGGTATTTGTGGCGGTTTGCCGGCGGTGACGGTTATGGGCTGCCCGTTCGGCGGTGGAAGCCGGTCACCAAATCCACTGGATTGAACGGCAGGTGACCGGGGTCACCTGCCGTTCATCGGTGTTACAAAAAAGCACCCGAGCCGAACGGAGGTGTGCAGGTGGACCCGACCCAGCGCCGGCAGCACATCCTCACCTTGGCTCGCCGTCAGGGTGACGTCGACGTGCGTAAGCTCGCCGCCGACCTGGGCGTGGCGCCGGAAACCGTCCGACGCGACCTGAGCCTGCTGGCCCAGCAGGGGCTGGTGCGCCGCACCCACGGCGGGGCGTACCCGGTGGAGACGGCCCGCTTCGAGACGACCCTGGAGACCCGGGCCACCCGGATGGTCGTGGAGAAGCGACGGATCGCCGCCGCGGCGGTGGAACACCTCGGCGACGCCGAGTCGGTCTTCATCGACGAGGGCTACACCCCGCAACTGATCGCCGAGGCGCTGCCCACCCACCGCCCACTGACGGTGGTGACCGCCTCCCTGCACACCGCTGCGGCGCTGGCCGCGTACCCGAGCCTCACCGTGCTGTTGCTCGGCGGCCGGGTCCGTGGCCGGACCTTGGCCACCGTCGACCACTGGGCCACCCGGATGCTTGCCGGATTCGTCATCGACCTGGCCTACGTCGGGGCCAACGGCATCTCCCGCGAGCACGGGCTGACCACGCCCGACCCGGCGGTGGCCGCCGTCAAGGCCCAGGTGATGTCGGTGTCCCGGCGGGTGGTGTTCGCCGGGGTGCACACCAAGTTCGGTGGGCACAGCTTCTGCCGCTTCGCCGACGTCGCGGACGTCGACACCATCGTCACGGACACGGCACTGCCGGCGTCCGAGGCGCACCGCTACTCACTGCTCGGCCCGGTGGTGCTGCGCGTCTGAGCGCCGCCGTCCGACCCACCTTTCCCTCACCACCACACCCCACCATGGAGGTTCGCTGTGCCTGAAACACGAACTCCTCGTCGACGGCGTGGGCCGGCCGCGCTCGCCGCCGTCCTCGCCGTCACGTTGGTCTCGACCGCCTGTTCCGGAGCGGGCGGTGGTTCCTCAAGCGACGGCACCGCCATCACCGTGCTGATGGTCGGCAACCCGCAGATGGAGGACCTGGCGAAGGTCACCGCCGACAACTTCACCAAGGACACCGGAATCGAGGTGCGGTTCACGATCCTGCCGGAGAACGAGCTGCGCGACCGGGTCACCCAGGACGTCGCCACCCAGGGCGGCCAGTACGACGTGGCGACGATCGGGGCGTACGAGGCGCCGATCTGGGCGCAGAACGACTGGCTGCACGAACTCAGCTCGTACGCGGACGCCGACACCGCGTACGACAAGGGTGACCTGCTGGAGCCGATGGTCGCCTCGCTCTCCGGCACCGACGGGAAGCTCTACGCCGCCCCGTTCTACGGCGAGTCGTCGTTCCTGATGTACAACAAGGAACTCTTCGCCGCCGAGGGCCTGACCATGCCGGAGCGGCCGACCTGGCAGCAGGTGGCCGAGTTCGCCGAACGGCTCGACGACGACGCGGCCGGCGTCTCCGGCATCTGCCTGCGCGGGCTGCCCGGCTGGGGTGAGCTGTTCGCCCCGCTGACCACCGTGGTGAACACCTTCGGTGGCACCTGGTTCGAGCAGGACTGGACGCCGAAGGTCAACGCACCCGAGTTCACCGAGGCGACGAAGTTCTACGTCGACCTGCTGCGCGAACACGGCCAGCCCGGCGCGCCGCAGTCCGGCTTCACCGAGTGCCTGAACACCTTCGGGCAGGGCAAGGCGGCCATGTGGTACGACGCCACCTCCGCCGCCGGCACCCTGGAGGACCCCAACGCCAGCACCGTCGCCGGCAAGGTCGGCTACGCGTACGCGCCGGTCGACAAGACCGAATCCTCCGGCTGGCTGTGGGCGTGGGCCCTGGCCATGCCGAAGACCACGAAGAACGCCGACGCCGCCTGGAAGTTCATCTCCTGGGCCACCGGCAAGGAGTACGAGAAGCTGGTCGGCTCGTCACTCGGCTGGTCCCGGGTGCCGGCGGGCAAGCGTCAGTCCACCTACGAGATCGCCGAGTACCGGCAGTCCGCCGAGGCGTTCGCCGACATCACGCTCAAGTCCATCCAGGAGGCCGACCCGGTCAGCCCCGGGGTGCAACCGCGCCCCGCCCTCGGCGTGCAGTTCGTCGGCATCCCCGAGTTCGCCGACCTGGGAACGAAGGTGTCGCAGGAGGTGTCGGCCGCCATCGCCGGCCAGACCACCGTCGACCAGGCGCTCGCCGACGGCCAGCGGTTGGCCGAGGAAGCCGCCAGCAACCACCGGTAGCCGCCCGCCGGGGCCGGTCGACCGACCGGCCCCGGCCCTGCCCCCGAGGCGGATCGATGACCACCACCAGCACCACCGGTGCGGACGCGCCCCCGCGACCCACCGTCCGTCCCACCCGTGACGACCGGCGACACCGTTGGACCCGTCGGGCCCCGCTGCTGCCCGCCCTGGTCTTCGCCATCGTGGTGACGCAACTGCCCTTCCTGTTCACCCTCTACCTGTCCACTCAGAGCTGGAACGCGCTGCGGCCGGGCAGCCGCGAGTTCATCGGCCTGGCGAACTACGCGACCGTGCTCACCGACGGTCGACTGCGTGCCGCGCTGCTCAACACGGTGGTGCTCACCGCCTCGTCGGTGATCGCCTCCGTGCTGCTCGGCCTCGGCCTGGCCATCCTGCTCGACCGCAAGTTCCCCGGCCGGGGGATCGTCCGCACCCTGCTCATCACCCCGTTCCTGGTGATGCCGATGGCGGCGGCGCTGCTGTGGAAACACGCGATATACAACCCGTCCTACGGCCTGATCAACGGCATCCTCGGCGGCAGCACCGACTGGGTGTCGCAGTACCCGATGGTCTCCGTGGTCGCCGCGCTGGTCTGGCAGTGGACCCCGTTCATGATGCTGATCATCCTGGCCGGCCTGCAGAGCCAGTCCCTGGAGACGCTGGAGGCGGCCCGGGTCGACGGCGCCGGCCCGTGGCAGACCTTCACCCGGATCACCCTGCCCTACCTGCGGCCCTACCTGGAACTGGGTGCCCTGCTCGGCTCCATCTACCTGGTGCAGACCTTCGACGCGGTCTTCACCATCACCCAGGGCGGCCCAGGTCGGGCCACCACCAACCTGCCGTACGAGATCTACCTGACCACCTTCCGCAAGTTCGAGTACGGCGAGGCCGCCGCGGCCGGCGTCGTGGTGGTGATCGGCACCATCATCGTCGCCACCTTCGCGCTGCGGGTGATCTCCAGCCTGTTCCGGATGGAGGACGCACGATGACCCGTACCGCGAGTCCGGCCCGGCGCAGCGCGGGCCGCACCGGGGCCGCGTGGACCGTGCTGGCGTGGCTGGCCGGCCTGTTGTTCTTCCTGCCGGTGGCCTGGATGGTGCTCACCGGCTTCAAGCGCGAGGTCGACGCCGCCAGCAACCCGCCGTCCTGGTTCTTCACCCCGGTGCTGGACGGCTACCGGCAGGTCTTCGACCGGGACATCACCCCGTACCTGCTCAACTCGGTGATGGCCAGTGTGCTGTCCACCCTGCTGGTGCTCGTACTGGCCACCCCGGCGGCGTACGCGCTGTCGATCCGGCCGGTCGAACGCTGGCGCGACGTGCTGTTCTTCTTCATCAGCACCAAGATGCTGCCGGTGGTCGCCGCGCTGCTGCCGATCTACCTGCTGGTGCAGGACCTCGGCATGCTGGACAACGTCTGGACCCTGATCGTGCTCTACACCGCCATGAACCTTCCGCTCGCGGTGTGGATGATGCGGTCGTTCCTGCTGGAGGTGCCGGCGGCGCTGATCGAGGCGGCGGCGATGGACGGCGCCGACCTGCTCGTCACCATCCGGCGGATCCTGCTACCGATCGTGGCGCCCGGCCTGGCCGCGACCGCGCTGATCTGCTTCATCTTCAGCTGGAACGAGTTCTTCTTCGCGGTCAACCTGACCGCCACCCGGGCCGGCACCTCGCCGATCTTCCTGGTCGGCTTCATCACGTCCGAAGGGCTGTTCCTGGCCCGGCTCTGCGCGGCGGCGACAATCGTGTCGCTACCGGTCGTGCTGGCCGGCTGGATCGCCCAGAAACAACTCGTCCGAGGACTCTCCATGGGGGCGGTCAAGTGAAGGCAGCAGTCATCGTCAAGCCGGGCCAGATCAGCGTCGAGTCGGTACCGGACCCGACGCCCGGCACCCGGGACGTGGTGGTCGAGGTCGCCGGGTGCGGGATCTGCGGCACCGATCTGCACATCATGGACGGCGAGTTCGCGCCCGCGTACCCGATCGTGCCGGGCCACGAGTTCGCCGGCACGGTGGTCGCGGTGGGGCGGGACGTCACCGAGGTGCGCGTCGGCGACCCGGTCGCCGTGGACCCGTCGCTGCACTGCGGCGAGTGCTACCAGTGTCGCCGGGCCCGGGGCAACCTCTGCGAACGGTGGAACGCCATCGGGGTCACCGTCTCCGGTGGGGCGGCCGAGTACGCGCTCGCCCCGGTACGCAACTGCGTGGTGCTACCGTCCGGTGTGGCCCCGGCTGACGCCGCCCTCATCGAACCGCTCTCCTGCGCGGTACGCGGCTTCGACGTGCTGCCCCGCCGGCTGGCCGACCACTACCTCATCTACGGCGCCGGCACCATGGGCCTGATGATGCTGGAGCTGGCGAAGCGCTGCGGTGCGGCGTCCGTCAGCGTGGTCGATCTGAACCCCGACCGCCTCGCCACCGCCGTCCAGTTGGGCTGCTCGGCGAGCGCCGCCAACGCCGACGAGCTGGACCGCCCGCGCGGCTGGGACGTCGTGATCGACTGCACCGGCGTCGAGGCGGCGATCGCCGACGGCCTGACCCGGGTGGCTCCCGCCGGCACCTTCCTCCAGTTCGGCGTCTCCGAGTACGCCACCCGGGTGCCGGTCGAGCCGTACCGCATCTACAACAAGGAGATCACCGTCACCGGCTCGATGGCCGTCCTGCACAGCTTCGACCGCGCCGCCGAGCTGTTCGCGGCCGGCGTGCTGGACCCGCAGGTCTTCATCAGCCACCGCTTCCCCCTGGCCGCCTACGCCGACGCGATGTCGCAGTTCCGCTCCGGCATCGGCCGCAAACTCCTCATCACCTGACCCCGCGCCCCACCCCCCACCCACCCACTGGGACCCTCGCCCCGACGGGAACAGGAAGCAGCAACATCGGCGATGTTGTCCCCTCAAGGGCGCCCGAGGCAGCAACGTCGGGCAAGTTGCTGCCGCATGGCGGTCAGCTGTGCGGCATGCTCGGGTGGGTGGCGGGGTACCGGGCCGGGGTGCGGATGGACAAGGCCGAGCGCGTAGAGCTGCGTCGGCTCGTGGCGGACTTCAGGCGGTGGGGCCAAGTCGCCCAGGACGTACGGGACTGGCACCGGGGCGTCCAGCAGGCGGCCAGCAGCGCCGAGAGGGGATTGCGGGACCGCAGCGTTGTGGTCGATCGCTCCGGCCAGGGGGCGTGGCGCGTGCTCGCGTTGCGGGCGAACGACCGTGACGCCGTCCGGCGACTCCAGGAGCGGGCCGTGCTTCCCGCGACGACAGCCGCCGACCACGCCCTGCTGCGCCTGCTCACCGATGACGCTCCTCGCGCCGTCGCCGACCTCGCGCCCATGCTCGACGTACGCCGTTACCTCGCCGGGCCAGCCAGGAAGCAGTCAGCGGCCACCGCCGCGATGTTCCTCCGCGACCGGCACACGCAGGTCATCGCCACTGGCGGTCCCGAGCGCCTGGCGTACCTCGGCGTCCCCACCGCAGCTTCCGACCCGGTCCGGGACGACGTCCGCGACCTGCTCGACCCGTCCCTTCGCTTCGCGCTCCTCGCCGAGCGCACCGGCCGGGAGCCCGAACTTGTCGAGCGGACCGGGCGGGAGCGCGGGCCCACCGGCCGGATCGGACCGGAGCGGGAGTCGGCCGGGTGGACCGGTCCGGAGCCGGAGCTGGTGGACCGGTCGGTCTTCGGAGGGCTGCCTGCGGCACTTGCCGCCATCGACAAGGTCGTGGCCGGTGAAGCCCCGTACCGGTCGGCGGCCCGTGAAGCGGGCGAGCAGGTCAGACAATCCGAGGTGCACCGCATCCTGCGGGACATGCCGGTGGAGGCGCTGCGAACCGTCACCCGCGACCGGTTCCGCCTCGGACCACTGGCCGACGCCGGAGTCGTCACGGTGCAGGACGTGCTGCACCATGGCCCGTCGCTTCAGGCGCTTCCGGGTGTCGGGGCGACCTCGGCTCGTCGCCTGATCGGAGCTGCCCGCACCCTCTGGCAGACCACCTACGACGAGACGCCGGTCCGCATCGACGTCGACCACCGCCACCCGGAGACCACTCTTCTGTTGCGGCGGCTCGCTGAGTGGGACGCGCGCCGGCGCACGCGTGGCGCGGCAGCCGACCTCGAACGCGCCGCGGAACTCGCGCCGCTGGGCGGCACCATCGACCGCAGCACCACTCACCTGCTGGTGGTGCCGACCCGAGGGCTCGCCGCCAGCGGCCTCTGCGAGAGCATCGAGATCGTCAAACGGCGAGCCGAGCTGCTCGGCAGATCCTCCGCACCGGGTCGGCGGAACCTGCGTGCCGACCCCTGGGACGACTTCCTCACTCGCCCCGCCGACTACTTCGCGATGCTCTCCGAGCTGGGATTCGCCAGCGGCGACGGGAACGCCGCGCACGGCGACCTCCCGGACGAGATCATCGAGGCGGTACGCGACCAGGTGCTCGACGGCGCACACCTGACCGCTTCGCTGCGCGGCTACCAGAGCTTCGCGGCGCGCTTCGCCCTGGTCCAGCGCAAGGTCGTCATCGGAGACGAGATGGGCCTCGGTAAGACAGTCGAGGCGCTCGCGGTACTGGCCCACCTGCGCAGCAGGGGAAGCACTCACTTCCTGGTGGTGTGTCCCGCCGCCGTGGTGACCAACTGGGTCCGCGAGATCAGCGGCAAGTCGAGGCTGCGTCCACACCGGGTGCACGGCCCGGAACGCGATGCCGCGGCCCGTACCTGGCTGCGGGACGGGGGCGTGGCGGTCACCACGTACGAGACCCTCGCCTGGTGGGAGCCGCAACTCCGGGAAGTCCCCGACCTGGCGTGTGTCGTGGTCGACGAGGCCCACTACGTCAAGAACCCACAGGCGCAGCGGTCGATCAGAACGAAGGAGATTGTCGCGCGCGCCGAACGGGCCATCCTGCTCACCGGTACACCGCTGGAGAACAAGGTCGACGAGTTCCGCAACCTCGCCCGCTATGTACGCCCCGATCTCACCCTCGACACCACCGACCCGTCACCCGCGCGGTTCCGGCGGCAGATCGCGCCCGCGTACCTGCGCCGCAACCAGGACGACGTGCTCGACGAACTGCCCGAACTCATCGAGGTCGAGGAGTGGCTGCCGATGTCCTCGGCGGACACCACGCGTTACCGCGAGGCGGTCGAGCGGGGAAACTTCATGCGGATGCGCCAGGCGGCGATGCTTCAGGCCACCGAGTCCACAAAGGTGCAGCGCCTGGTCGAGATCGTCCGGGAGGCGGCGGAGAACGAGCGCCGAGTCATCGTCTTCTCCCACTTCCGGGAGGTACTCGAACTGGTCGCCCGTACCCTTCCCGGCCCGGTCTTCGGTCCGCTGACCGGCTCGGTGCCCGCCAACCACCGGCAGCGGATGGTGGACGAATTCTCGGCCGCCCGCCACGGGGCCGTCCTGGTGGCCCAGATCGTGGCCGGTGGCGTCGGGCTCAACATCCAGTCCGCCTCCGTCGTCGTCATCTGTGAACCTCAGCTGAAACCCACCACCGAGGCGCAGGCCATCGCCCGGGCACACCGGATGGGGCAGGTCCAGTCGGTGCAGGTCCACCGGCTGCTCTCCGAGGAGGGCGTCGACCAGCGGATCACCGAACTGCTGGCGGGCAAGCGCCGCATCTTCGACGACTTCGCCCGGGTCAGCGACACGGCCGACGCGAGCCCGGAGGCGGTCGACCTGTCCGAGGCCGAACTGGTCCGAGAGGTCGTGGCGGCCGAGCGCCAACGCCTCCTCGACCCGGCACCCGAGCTCCCGCCCCAGCACGCGCCGTCGTAACCCGTCGCCGAAGGATCCGTGGCAGCAAAGGCGTCAGATGGTCGGCGTGTCGACTACCGCGACTGCCACGGATCCAAAGTGTCACCGTCCCCGGTCCAGCGGGTCTGCCTGAGGGTGGTGAGGAGGTTGCGGGCGGCGGTGGCCACGGCACAGTCGGGGACGCGGCAGATCGGGCAGCGACCGTCGGAGGCCTGCTCGTGGTCACGGAGCGTCCAGCGGGCGGTCAGGGTGAGCCGGTTGAGGATCTGCGCCAGGGTGAGCAACGGTGCGGTCATGCGCGGGCCACCCCGAGGGTGGCGGCCAGCGCGACGATCGTGGCGGGAGCACCCGGATGGCGGACCGTGGCGGCGAGCACGTTCCGGGCGGCGGGTCGGCGGCGCACCTCGGCGGGGGCCGTCCGGTCGGCCTCCAGCAGCACCCGGGCCGCGTTCACCGGGTCGGCAACCTGAAGGTACGCACGCCCGGCGTCGATCAGATGAGCGGCCCGATGCTCCGGCGGCAGCCACCGCCAGCCGTCCCGTCCGACAGCTTTCTCGTGTCGGACGATCGCCTCGTCCGGCGTACCCAACTCGATCGCGACAGCGACCCGGGCGAGCGCCACGGCCGTCGGTCCGAAGCTGGTGTGATGATGATCGTTGCCGTCGCCGACCTCGGCGGCCAGGTCGGCGGCCTCGTCGACGCGGGCGGCGGCACGGTCGTCGCCGTGCCGGGCCGCCGCGAGCGCCGCCTGCACGAGCAGCGCACCGCAGAGCGACACCCGAGCCACGTCGAGGTCGGCCCGGCCGATCCGGTACGCCGCCGCCAGCGCCGCCGTGCCCGCCTCCCGCGCCCGACCGCCGGCCCGCAACGCCTGGCCGAGCTGCACGGTGGCGGCGGCGACCAACAGCGGATCACCGGTCGCGACCGTCATCGCCCGGTCGGCGGCGAGCCAGGCCAACTCGGTCTCGTCAAGCTTCATTAGCAGCGAAGCGGTCACCCGGTACGCCTCCACCAGCGGAACCCGGCCCGCCTGCGGATCGTGGGCGTGACCGCGCTGTGTCCCGGCCAGCAACTCGGGCAGCAGACCGACAAGCGCCGGGTACCGCGCATGCTGAAAACTGGTCCAGGCATGCGCGACGCCCCGCGCCAGCCGAGCCACGTCCGGCGCGTCCCGGCGCGCCGCGGGCCGATCCAAGGCAATGTCGTACGCGGACAGTGCCGCCCGGATCTGCTCGACGCCCTCGACCCTGGTGGTCGCCTCGGCGGGCCGACTGTCCTGGCCGAGCAGCAACGCCTGATCGATCCGCAGCGCGGCAGCGATGTCCCGCAACGTGGAAACCTTGTCCAGGGCCCGTACCCCGCGTTCGACCTTGTCCACCCAGCTCTTGGACTTGCCGAGCCGGTCGGCGAACACCTGCTGCGACATCCGCCGCCGCGCCCGCCAGTACGCCACCCGCCGCCCGATCGGCACGTCGCCCCTCTTCACGCCACGCTCCTGTCCAGCTGCGCGTTGACTATCCATGGATTGCCGACCGGGGGCACTTGAGGAGGCCGAACGCTAGTTCCCGCCGTTCCTCTCCGTGATCGTCCAGGACACTGATCTCGTCCGGAGGTACGGCGGCATTCGACTGCATGTCAACGGGGTCGACCATGTGGCACCTTCCGCCCGGTGTCGAATAGGTGCCCACCCCGAACGCGGGCGTAGCACTGTCCGAGGTGGGTATGCGGGCCGGAACCGCGGAGTTTGCCGAAACCAGGGAACCGACCCGGACAGCAACCTACTCCAACAAGTTGGAGTAGGTCAAGGAGGCGCATGTAGCTAGAGCATGAAACTTGCTGGAACAGGTTCCGTCGTGATCAGATTGGCGTGCCGAAGCCAGGGAACCGACGGAGATCGACATGCCGACCGAGAGAGTCGACTACCGCCGCATAGCGAACGAGATCACGAGCAAGATCAAATCTGGCGAACTCGCGCCGGGGGAGAAGCTGCCGTCCACGCGCCAACTCGCCGAGCAGTACGGCGTGCACATCTCCACGATCCACCGTGTCATGTCGTTGCTCAAAGACAGAGAGTTGGTCGAAGGGCATCCCGGGAAAGGCGTATACGTAGCCGAGCCGGAGCGCGGGTCCGAGTAACGCCAGCCTCCGCCGGGTCGGCAACGTCTCTGTTCCGAAGGTTGAAACCAGATCTTGGACAGTTGTCGTTAACTACTAACGGAATTTTTCCAAGATCTCGTTCCTGGTTGACTGACAGTAAGCGAGGCGCTGGCGGTGCCGACGCAGGTCAGTCGACTCGGAGTGAACGGACGATCGCTTCGGCGACTGCCGGGTTGCTGGACACCGCGACGAGGAGTACCTGTCGGTCGGGGACCACCACCACCTGCCGCGTCCGGCCATCCGGCAGCACGTCGCCGCCCCCCAGGACGGGGTGGCCGAATGCCTCGCCCGCCTCGGTGGCGAGCTGGGCGACCGGGTCGAGATCGAGATTCCCGCGCTTTATCTCGGCGTAGTCGACGCGAGGCTGCGGCAACACGGCGCAGCCCGCGATCACATCGAGGTCCACGATGTAGGTGTCGCGCATCGGCGTACCGCATTTGAGGGCATTGCGTGGCCACTCAGCTGGCACCGAGATCCGTACGCCCTCGCTGGCCACCTCCTGCTGGGGAGTTGGACCTCGATCACGTATGGCCGCAGTCACCACCGTGGCGAGGGCGAGAACCGCCCCGATCGCGACAGCGGCGACCGCCATCCGTAAGCCCGGGCGGCTCCTCAGATCGAGGCTCATTCATGCCCCTCACCAGTTGTCCCGTCACTCATGCGAACTTGGAATCGGCCCGAACCGAATCTATCCGTAGGCCGAGACGAGACCTGTGCTCAAAGGTCGAGCATGCCGACCATCTCGCCGCCGCTCTGCTCGCCGGTAGGCCGGAAGCCGAGCTTCAGATAGAAGGCTTCCGGGCCGCCGGCCCGAGGCTTCCAGGTCACGTACGCCCGGGTGCCGCCCCTGGCCCGAATCTCCTGGCACACGGCTGACAGGGCGAAGCGACCGTAGCCGCGTCCCTGGGCGTCGGCGGCGATGTTCAGCCGCCAGAGGCCGGACCGTCGGTCGTCGGGATCGCGACCGGCGTCCCACTGGATGACCAGGAAGGCCATCAGGAACCCGACAAGCGAGTCTCCGTCGTAGATCAGTCTCGGCCAGGCGTTGTCGGCAAAGACGTACGCCTCGGCGAGCGACTTGACCACCGGCCCGACCAGGTCCTCCTGTTCGGGGCGCACGGACAGCGCCAGCGCCGCCTCGTAGTTCTCCGGCGTGATCCTTTCCAACCGCATACGGCGGACCGTAGCGGGCTGGCGACGGCACTGGCGACCCCGTTTCCACCGGCCGTGACCTCCGCCCCGAAAGCCGCTCGCCTCACGATTGGAGCAACGCGCCGGACGAGGAGCCGCACGGCGACGAGGCCCGAGAAAGGCTGGCGGCGACGATGGTGGCGGCCAGGACGGAGACGGCGGCGACCGGGCCGATCCAGGCCGGGCCGAGACCGACCGCGAGCACCGTGCCGCCGAGCGCGGCGCCGAGGGCTCCGGCGGCACCGGCGACGGAGATGTTGACGGCGGCGACCAGACCGGTGGTGGCCGCGTCGACCTGACCCATCAGCCAGGTCTGGACCAACGGCACGACCAGGAACGCCGCCGCGCCCAGCAGGGCCAGCCCGGTCAGCGCGAGCGGGGCGACCGGCAGCAGCAGCGGCTGCATCAGCAGGATCGCCGTCAACGCGCCGACGGCGAGGGGCAGCCGGCGGGTGATCGCCTCGGGGCGTACCCGGCCGGCGAGGAGGTTGCCGGCGATGGTGCCGAGGCCGTAGCCGACCAGACCGACGCTGACCCAGCCGGGGCTCAGTCCGGTGACGGTGCGCAGCATCGGCGCGACGTAGGTGAAGGCGGCCACGAAACCGGCGAGCGTCAGCAGGGTGACGCCGAGTCCGGCGTAGATGCCGGGGCGCAGCAGCGCACCGACGCTGTCGCGGACGCCGGCCGGTGGCGGCGTGGGAATGCGGGGGCAGAAGACGAGCACGCCGAGCAGCCCCAGCGCGGCCATGCCGGCCACGGCCACGAAGGTGACCGGCCAGCCGTACGCCTCACCGATCAGGCTGCCCAGCGGCAGGCCGAGCACGGTGGCCAGGGCGAATCCGCCGAACAGCCGGGCCACCGCGACGGTCTGCCGCTCCGGCGGCACCGAGGCCATCGCCACCTGGGAGGCCACCGCCATGAACAGCGCCTGCGCCAGCGCCGAGCCCAACCGGGCCGACAGCAGCATCGCGTACGAGGTGGCCATGGCACTGGCCACCGCGGACACCGTGGCCAGCGCCATGGTGCCGGCGAGCAGTTCCCGGCGCGGCAGCCGACGGGTCAGCACGGTGGCGACCGGGCCGCCCACCGTCACCACGATCATGTACGCGGTGACCAACTGCCCGGCGGCGGCCACGGAGACGTCCAGGTCGGTGGCGACCTGGGGGAGCAGGCCGACGAGCACGAACTCGGCGGTGGCCACGGCGAAGGAGCAGACGAAGAGTACGTAGATGATCACAGCTGGGACGCTAAAGCCTCACACCGACGTTAGAGTCAAGCGATGCGGATCGGTGAGTTGAGCGCGCGGACCGGCGCGTCGGTGCGGATGCTGCGCTACTACGAGGAGCAGGGCCTGCTGACGCCGGTACGCACCGAGTCGGGCTACCGGATCTACCAGGAATCCGACGTCGACCGGGTGGCCCGGATCCGGTGCATGCTGTCGGCCGCGCTGCCGTCCGGAGTGGTCGGACAGGCGCTGCGGTTCCTGCTGGACGGCCGGGCCGCGATCCCCGACGAGCCGGCCGACCGCGCCCGCCTGGCCGACACCCTTCAGGGCGAATTGGACCTGCTGACCGAGAAGATCGAGTCGCTGCGGTCCAGCCGGGACCTGCTCGCCACAATCGTCGCCGACGTACGCGGTGACGTGGTGGGGCCCGGCCATCCCGGCGACCCGGGCGGCGCGGTGGCCCGCCGGTCGGTCCGCAAGGCCGGCCCGGCGATCGGTCTCGCCCGCTGAGCTGCCGCTCAGGCCCGGCTCGGCGGCGTGGGCAGGCGGAGGCCGTGCATGCCGCCGTCGACGGCGAGCACGCTGCCGGTGGTCGATCCGGACAGCGGACTGGCGAGGTACGCGACGCCCGCGGCGACCTCCTGCGGGGTGGTGAGGCGACCGGTGGGCTGGCGGGCGCGCAACGCAGCCAGTTCCGCCGCCGGATCGTCGGCGGCGTCGAGCAGCCGACGTACCCACGGGGTGTCCGCCGTGCCGGGGTTGACGCAGTTCACCCGGATGCCGGCGGTGACGTAGTCGGCGGCCATCGCCAGGGTGAGCGCCTGCACCGCCCCCTTGCTGGCGCTGTAGAGGGCCCGCTGCGGCAGCCCGAGCCAGGCGGCGATGGAACCGATGTTGACGATCGCGGCGTGCGCGGAGGCGCGCAGGTGCGGCAGCGCGGCCCGGGTCACCCGGACGATGCCGACCACGTTGACGTCGAGAACCTGGTGCCATTGCTCATCGGTGCCGGCCTCGATGGTGCCGACCGCACCGACGGCGGCGTTGTTGATCAGGACGTCCAGGCCGCCGAACGTCTCGTGGGCGGCGGCGATCGCGGCCCGTACCGACGCGTCGTCGGTCACGTCGGCGGCCAGCCCGAGCAACGGCTCGGGTACGTGCTGTGCGTTCAGGTCCAGGCAGGCCACCCGGGCGCCCCGCTCGGCCAGCAGGGTGGCCGTGGCCAGGCCGATGCCGGAGGCGCCGCCGGTGACCACCGCCGCCAACCCGGTGAACTCGCCCGAGCCGGCGACGGGTCCGCCAGCGAACCCCGGCCCGTCGCCGGTCATGCCGGTACCAGCGTCTGACGTTGCCGGCCCAGGCCGTCGATCTCCAACTCGACCACGTCCCCGGCGACCAGGTACGGCTTGGGCTCCGGCTGCCCGAGGGCGACGCCGGCCGGGGTGCCGGTGTTGATCACGTCGCCGGGGTAGAGCACCATGAACTGGCTCAGGTAGCGGACGATCTCGGCCACCGGGAAGACCATGTCCTTGGTGGTGCCGTCCTGCCGCAGCACTCCGTTGACCCAGAGCCGCAGCCGCAGGTCCTGCGGATCGGGGACCTCGTCGGCGGTCACCAGCCACGGGCCGAGCGGGTTGAACGTCTCGCAGGACTTGCCCTTGTCCCACTGGCCGCCCCGGTCGAGCTGGAACTCCCGCTCGGAGACGTCGTGGGAGATGGCGTACCCGGCGACGCAGTCCAGCGCCGCCTCGGCCGACGGCAGGTAGCGCGCCTTGCGGCCGATGACGACGGCGAGTTCGACCTCCCAGTCCGTCCTGGTGCTGCCGCGGGGCACCAGCACGGGGTCGCCGGGACCGACCACCGTGTCCGCCGCCTTGAGGAAGACCACCGGCTCGGCGGGCAGGGCCGCCCCGGTCTCGGCCGCGTGGTCGCGGTAGTTCAGCCCGATGCAGACGATCTTCCCGGGGCGCAGTGGGGGACCGATCCGCAGGTCGGTGGGGTCCATCGGAGACAGATCGTGCCGGGAGATGCCGGCCAGGCGGGCCAGGCCGTCGGTGGCCAGGAAGGCGGGGTCCAGGTCGTCGGTCACACCGCTGAGGTCACGGAGTTGGCCGGCCTCGTCGAGCAGTGCCGGCGTCTCCCGCCCCGGAGGGCCCACTCGCAGCAGCTTCACCGTCACCCCCAGATACCGCGGCGCGAACGAGCCGCAAGACATGTGATGTCTACCAGGTGATCGTGACGCCTCACAAGGCCGATGATCGACGGCGATCTTCCGTGGAATTCGGGCGGCTCGACCGGGTCGCAGGTCCTGCCCGGCCCAGGGCCGTCCGACCCGTCCGGAGGGGACTCCGGCCGCTGGTCCGCGCCACGTCCGGGCGCTGCACTGGAAGCAGGACGGAGAGAGGTGAGAACGATGACGTATCTGATTGTCGTAGGCGTCGATGGTTCGGACGGTGGGCGGCGTGCCCTGCGGTGGGCGGTCGGTGAGGCGGCCGAGCGCAACGGCACCGTGCAGGCGGTGACCGCCTGGCGGTGGGACGGCCTGGACGGTGGTGCCATGGTCGCGCCCAATCCGGTCGAGGAGGAGGAGCGGGCCACCGCACTGCTGGCCCGGGAGATCGGCGAGGTCACCCGGGGCATGGCCGCGGCACCGGTCTCGGCCGAGGTCGTCGAGGGGCGGCCGGCCGACGTGCTGACCGCCGCCGCCCGTGGCGCCGACCTGCTGGTGCTGGGCAGTCACGGGCACGGCCGGCTGCGGCACACCGTGCTCGGTTCGGTCAGCGAGGAGTGCGTACGCAAGGCGACCTGCCCGGTGGTGGTGCTCCCGGTGCCGGTGCCGGCGCCGAGCGGTCCTGCCGTGCCGGCGGTGCCGGCCTGAGGGCGACCGACGGGGGTTGCCGGTCTCTGACATGCTCTGGGCCGTGACGACCGGCCACCCCCGTTCCCACCGCCGCGCCCGCCGTACCCGGTTCGGGCTCCTGTTCAGCCTCGGCATCGTGATCGCCCTGGCCGTGGCGGCCGTGATCGTGCTGCGCCCGCCGGGACCCCGCCCGCTGTTCCAGATGCCGGTCGGCTGCGGCGAGACCTGGCAGGTCGGCACCTACCCGGGGCACGGCGACTACGACGTGGACTTCTTCCCGCTCTCCGGCGACCCGTGGGGACAACCGGTGCTCGCCTCGTACGAGGGCACCGTCACCGTGGCCGGGATCAACGGGTCGCTTGGTGGTCGTACCCCGGACAATCCGGACGGCCCGCGGGGTCGTGGTGGTGGCTACTGGGTGAAGATCGACCACGGCGGCCGGTGGGAGACCCAGTACCTGCATCTGCTGGAGCCGCCGCTGGTGCAGGCCGGCCAGCGGGTCGTCCAGGGCCAGCAGATCGGCCGGATCGGCAGCACCGGCAACTCCGGCGCCCCGCATCTGCACTACGAGCAGCGGCGTGGCTGGCAGAAGGTGGAGACCTACTTCGACGGCGCCCCGTCGGGCATCACCAACGACGACGCCGAGTACACGCTGCGGCTGACCAGCAACAACTGTCCGTAGCGCGGGCGCTGTCGTACCCACCTGATGGGGTACGGCGCATGGGTGTTCTGTATGACTACTTCCGGGCGGCGGACGACGCCGCCGCGATCGGGTTGATGGCGGAGCTCGACGGCGGCCCGGTCGCCGTGTCCGGGGGCCGCCCCGGGGTGGACGCGATCGACCTCAAGGGCATCGAGCCGGCGGTGACCCTCGGCAAGCTGGTCGGCTTCGTGCGCGGGCTGGCCTGGTCCACCGATCTGATCGAGCAGCGGCTGATCTGGAGCGGTGGCGACGAAGGGCCATGGTTGATGGTCCTCGACGATGCCACCAGGGACACCCTGGCGTCGATCACTGCCGCTCAGTCTCCCGAGCTGTCGGCGCGGTGGGGGCAGATCGAGGAGCTGGCCTGGGGTGAGCCGCTGCCGCCGGATGAACTGCTGCCGGTGATCGAGGAGATCAGCGCCCTGGCCCGCCGTGCCCAGGCCGCCGGTAACCACCTCTACTGCTGGTGCTGCCTCTGACCGCCCGGGTCACAGCTTGACGGCGAACGTGTCCGCCCACCGGTCCGAGCCCTGCCGGCCGGCGGGTTTGCGGTTAGCGTGGGCGAGCAGGGCGGCGGCGACCAGGGCAATTTGCCACGTTTTGTGTTGACATCGCTAGGTCGGGGGACCAGACTCGCAAGATCTTTCGACTGCCGGGGAAGAATCCAGGGGGAGGACCATGTCCAGGACCAGATTCCGGTTGGCCGGCGCGACGATCGCCCTGATGCTCGCCGCCGCGGCGGGCTGCAGTGGGGGCGAGGGCGTCGACGTCGACGGCAACGACACGGCGGGCGCCGGAGGCGTGCTCAACGCCGCGATCGGCGGTGAGCCCGACCAGCTCGATCCGCACAAGACCTCCGCCTACTACAGCTTCCAGGTGCTGGAGAACGTCTTCGACACGCTCGTCGAGCCGGACGCCAACCTGGAGATGAAGCCTTCCCTGGCCACCGAGTGGACCACCAGCGAGGATCAGCTGACCTGGACGTTCACCCTCCGCGAGGGCGTCAAGTTCTCCGACGGGTCGCCGCTTACCGCCGAGGACGTCGTCTACTCCTACAACCGGATCATCGACGAGAAGCTGAACAACGCGTACAAGTTCGGCACCGTGAAGTCGATCGAGGCCACCGACCCGAAGACCGTGGTGGTGACCCTCAACGCGCCGACCCCGAACCTGCTGGCCAACCTCGGTGGCTTCAAGGGCGTGGCGATCGTCCAGAAGGCCAACGTGGAATCCGGCGAGATCACCACCAAGCCGGTCGGCAGCGGCCCGTTCGCCCTGGAGAACTACAGCTCCGGCGACAGCATCCGGCTGGTCCGCAACGACAACTACTGGGGCGAGAAGCCCAAGCTGGACGGCGTCCGGTTCACCTTCGTCAGCGACCCCACCGTCGCCCTGCAGAACCTGCGCGGCGGTGAGGTGCACTGGACCGACAACCTGCCACCGCAGCAGGTGCCGGCGTTGCTCGACGGGGACGACCCGACGGTGCAGTCGGTGCCCTCGACCGACTACTGGTATCTCGCGCTCAACCAGGCGCGCAAGCCGTACGACGACGTCAACGTCCGCCGGGCAATCGCCTTCGCGCTGGACCGTGAGGCGATCACCAAGGCCGCCAAGTTCGGGCTGGCCACGGTCAACCAGACGGCCATCCCCCAGAACAGCGCCTTCTACTACGAGTACGCGCCGTACACCCACGACGTCAACCAGGCCAAGCAACTGCTCGACCAGGCCGGGGTGAGCGGCCTGACCATGGACCTCATGGTCACCAACGAGTACCCGGAGACGGTCACCGCCGCCCAGGTCATCGCCTCCCAGTTGGAGGCCGTCGGGATCACCGTCGAGATCCGTACGCTGGACTTCGCGCAGTGGCTCGACGAGCAGGGTGCCGGCAAGTTCGACTCGTTCATGCTCGGCTGGCTGGGCAACATCGACCCTGACGAGTTCTACTACGCCCAGCACCACAGCGACGGCACGTTCAACTTCCACGAGTACGCCAACCCGAATGTGGACCGGCTGCTCGACCAGGCCCGGACGGAGACCGACCAGGCCGCCCGCAAGCAGCAGTACGAGCAGGTGGCCAAGCAGATCGTGGACGACGCCAGCTACATCTACCTCTACAACCCGGACGTGGCCCAGGGCTGGTCCAAGCAGGTCAGCGGCTACGAGGTACGCACGGACCGGGCGATCCGGTTCCGCGACGTGGCTCTCGCTCGGTGACCCGGCGGGGGACCTTAGGTGGCCCGCTTCGTCATCCGTCGGCTGTTGCAGTCGGCCGTCGTGCTGCTCGGCGTGACCCTCGTGGTGTTCCTGCTGCTCCAACTGGTGCCGGGTGACCCGGTCCGGGTCGCCCTCGGCACCCGCTTCGACCCGCAGACGTACGAGGCGCTGCGGGCCCGGGCGGGGCTGGACCAGCCACTTGTGGTGCAGTACTTCGACTACCTGCGGCGGGCGCTGACCGGCGACCTCGGGGTCAGCTTCCGCAGTGGACGCCCGGTCACCGCGATCGTGCTGGAGCGGCTGCCGGCGACCCTGTCGCTGGCGGTCACCGCGGTGGTGTTCGCCATGGCGGTCGCCTTTCCGCTGGGGATCGTCTCGGCCATCCGCAGCGGCTCGCTTGTCGACCACGCGGCCCGGGTGTTCAGCCAGTTCGGTGTCTCGGTGCCGGATTTCTGGATGGGAATCATGGGCATCCTGCTCTTCTCCGGGGTGCTCGGCTGGCTGCCGCCGTCGGGGTACGTCGCGCTCACCGAGGATCCGGGGCGCTGGGCGTCCCACGTGGCGCTACCCGCCGCCACGGTCGGCCTGGTCACCGCCTCGATCCTGACCCGGTTCATCCGCTCGTCGATGCTGGAGGTGCTCTCCGAGGACTACGTGCGCACCGCCGAGGCCAAGGGACTGCGTACCCGGGTGGTGGTGTTGCGGCACGTGCTGCGCAACGCCCTCATTCCGGTGGTGACCGTGGTGGCGGTGCAGTTGGCCAGCCTGCTCGGCGGCGTGATCGTGATCGAGGTGCTGTTCGCCTGGCCCGGCATCGGGCGGCTCACCTACGACGCCGTCGCAGCCCGGGACTATCCGGTCCTGCAAGGGGCGGTGCTGCTGGTGGCGGCGCTGTTCCTCCTGGTCAACCTGCTGGTCGACATCCTCTACGCCCGTCTCGACCCGAGGATCACGGTCAAATGAGCGAGCAGACGATCAACCGTGAGGGGCAGCTGCGCCGGGTGCTCGCCACGCTGCGGCGCGATCCGCTGGCCCTGACCGGCAGCCTGGTGCTGGTGGTGCTGGTCGTGGTGGGTGTGGGTGGCTCCTGGCTGGCACCGTCGGGAATCAACGAGGTGAACGTCGACCAGATGCTTCAGCCGCCGAGCTGGGCCCATCCGTTCGGCACCGACGAGCTGGGCCGTGACGTGCTCAGCCGGGTCATGGTCGCCGCCCGGGTGTCGTTGCAGGTCGGCCTGGTCAGCGTCGGCATCGCACTGGTGGTGGGGGCGACCCTCGGGCTGTTCGCCGGCTACTACCGGGGCTGGCTCGACAACGTGCTGATGCGCTGCATGGACGTGCTGTTCGCGTTCCCGGTGCTGCTGCTGGCGGTGGCGATCGTGGCGGTACTCGGTCCGGGCCTGGTCACCGCGATGGTGGCGATCGGCGTGGTCTACACGCCGATCTTCGCCCGGGTGACCCGGGCCGGCGTGCTCTCGGTGCGGGAACAGGTTTTCGTCCGGGCCGCGGTCTCCGTCGGCGCGTCCGACCTGCGGATCATGCGCCGGCACGTGTTGCCGAACATCGCGGCGCCGCTGATCGTTCAGACGTCGCTCTCGCTGGCCTTCGCGATCCTCTCCGAGGCGGCGCTGTCCTTCCTCGGCCTCGGCGTCCAGCCACCCGATCCGGCCTGGGGCCGGATGCTGTTCGACGGGCGCGGCTTCGTCACCGATGCCTGGTGGCTGGGCTTCTTCCCCGGTGCGGCGATCTTCCTCACCGTCCTGGCGTTCAACCTGGTCGGTGACGCGCTACGGGACGTGCTGGATCCTCGCCAGCTCACCGTCAGCGAAGCCAGGAGGTGCACCGCATGAAGCCCGTACTGGCCGTCGAGGACCTCACCGTCACCATCGGCACCCGGCGTGGGCCGGCCCACGCGGTCGCCGGGGTCGACTGGGCGGTGCGGCCCGGGGAGACGCTGGCGCTGGTCGGTGAGTCCGGCAGCGGCAAGAGCATGAGCGTGCTCGCCGCCACCGGGCTGGCGCCCCGGACCGCGCGGGTGACCGGCCGGGTGCACCTGCTCGGAACGGAACTCACCGGGGTGACCGAGGAAGGCCGTCGACGACTGCGGGGGCGGCACATCGGGTTCGTCTTCCAGGATCCGATGACCTCGCTCAACCCGGTGCTCACCGTCGGCCGGCAGGTCACCGAGGCCGCCGAGGAACACCTCGGGCTGACCCGGCGGGCCGCCCGGTCCCGCGCCGTCGAACTGCTGGACATGGTCGGCATCCCGTCGGCCGGGCAGCGGGTGGACGCGTACCCGCACCAGTTCTCCGGCGGCATGCGCCAGCGGGTGGTGATCGCCATGGCGCTGGCCTGCGAACCTGACCTGCTGATCGCCGACGAACCGACCACGGCCCTCGACGTCACCACCCAGGCCCAGATCGTCGAGCTGGTCGGCGACCTGCAACGGCGGCTCGGCACCGCGGTCGTCTGGATCACCCACGACCTGGGTGTGGTCGCCGGTATCGCCGACACCGTGGCGGTCATGTACGGGGGCCGGATCCTCGAACAGGGGCCGGTCGACGCCGTCTTCGGTGCGCCGTCGCACCCGTACACCAAGGCCCTGCTGGCCGCCCGTCCGGACCCGGCGGCCGGCAGTGCGGAACTGGTCACCATCGCCGGTGCGCCACCCAGCCCGCTGGATCTGCCGGCGGGCTGCGCGTTCTGGCCCCGCTGCCCGGTGCGGGGTGACGCCCGCTGCGAGCACGAGCTGCCGCCGCTGGTACCGGTCTCGGCCGGGCACCAGGTCCGCACCTTCTATCCGCAGCCGAGCGACGGGGAGCGCCGATGAGCGAGCGGCAGCGAGCGGATCATCGGCTCAGCGCGGTCGGGTCCGCCGACGGCACGGCGCACGGCGTGGTGCCGAAGCAGCGGGAGCCGGGCGAGGTGGTGGCCGAACTCGACGATCTGACGGTGTGGTGCCCAACGCCGGCAGGTGTGGTGCGGGCCGTCGACGGCGTGTCCCTGCGGGTACAGCGGGGGGAGACGCTGGGGCTGGTCGGTGAGTCGGGCAGCGGCAAGTCCACCACCGGGCTGGCGCTGCTCCGGCTGGTGGATCCCACCTCCGGCACGGTCCGGGTGGGCGGCGAGGACGTCACCCGGTGGTCCCGGCGACGGCTGCGGGCGCTGCGTCGCCGGGTGGCAATGGTGTTCCAGGACCCGCAGGCGTCCCTCGATCCCCGGCTCACCATCGGAGCGAGCATCGCCGAGCCGTTGATCGTGCATCGGCTCACCGACGGTGGTGCCGCCCGCCGCCGCCGGGTCGACGAACTGCTCGACATGGTCGGGTTGCGCGGCGAACTGGCCGACCGGCATCCCCACGAACTCTCCGGCGGCCAGCGGCAGCGGGTCGGTATCGCCCGTGCCCTGGCCGGCGAACCGGACCTGATCGTGCTGGACGAACCGATCGCCTCGCTCGACCTGAGCGTGCAGGCGCAGATCATGAATCTGCTCCGCCGGCTGCAACGGGATCTGGGCCTGACCTACCTGTTCATCGCCCACGACCTGGCCGCCGTGGAGCACATGAGCGATCGGATGGCGGTGATGTACCTGGGGCGGATCGTGGAGAGCGGCACCCCGGCACAGATCTGGCGGGACCCGGCCCACCCGTACACCGCCGCGCTGCTGTCCGCGGTGCCGGTCGCCGACCCGCAGGCCGAGCGGGAACGCCGTCGGATCATCCTCAGCGGTGACATTCCCAGCCCGGTGGACCCGCCGGGTGGCTGCCGGTTCCGTACCCGCTGCCCGCAGGCCCGGCCGGAGTGCGCCGAGACCGATCCGGCGCTGGCCGAGGTCGACCCCGACCACCGCGCGGCGTGCCTGTTCGCCAAGGAGGCCGTGCGCGCCATGCGCGCCGCGTGACCCGACACCCCCCTCCGACCGACCCCGACCCCCACGTTGATCAAGAAGTTTGCGTCGGATCCCGGCCAGGAAGCGACGCAAACCTCTTGATCACCTGGGCGGGCTGGGGTGGGGAATTGGGTCTGGGCGGGGGTGGTTGGTGCCTAGGATCCTGCTGAAGCCGCAGGGTGGCGGCGGGGTTGACCGACGGGAAGGGTCTTCGGCAGGTGCGCCGTGGGTGGCGGGTGGGGCGGCCGGTGCCGGGGCGTGGGGTACGCGCGGTCACGCCGTTCGAGATCTTCTTCGACCTGGTCTTCGTCTTCACCCTCACCCGGATCGTCGCGTTCATGGGGAAGCCACCGGATCCGGTGGCGATGGGCCGCGGGCTGCTGTTGCTGATGCTGCTCTGGTTCGCCTGGTCGGGGTATCTCTGGCTGGGGAACCAGACCCGCGTCGACCGACCGCCGGTACGCCTCCTGGTGCTCGCCGCGATGGCCGGGTTCTTCGTCGCCGCACTGGTCATGCCGGGCGCCTGGGACAGCGCGTCGGGTCTGGACGGGCCGCTGCTGCTGGCCCTGTCGTACGTGCTGCTGCGCGCGGTCCACCTGGCGCTCTACCACTGGGCGGGCGAGCCGGCGCTGCGGCGGCGGATCCGGCGTTTCGCCGTGGCGAGTGTGCTGGCCTGGTTCCCGCTGCTGGTCGGTGCCGTGCTCGGCGGACGGGCGCAGACCTGGCTGTGGGTGCTGGCCTTCCTGGTCGAGATCGGCGGGCAGCGCGGCGTGGTGCAGAACCGCCTGGGCGGGTGGCCGGTGCGCAGCCCCGAGTACTTCGCCGAACGGCACGGGCTGGTCCTGATCATCGCGCTGGGCGAGTCGTTCCTCGCGGCCGGGGTGGGTGTCGGCACCATGGTCACCAAGCTTCCGGTGCTCGCCGGCGCGGTGATCGGCTTCATCCTGATCGCGTGCCTGTGGTCGGTCCACTTCGACCGGGTCAGTCCGCTCGCGGAGCAGGCGCTGTTGCGGGCCGACGGTGAGCGGCGGGACCGGATCGGCGCGGACGCCTACTCGCTGGGACATCTGCCGCTGATCGCCGGGGTGCTCTACACGGCGCTCGGGTTCGAGGACGTGCTGGCGTTGATCTCCGCCGCCGACACGCCGGGTGGGGAACCCCTCGGATGGCCGGGAGTGGTGGCGCTCTACGGGGGCACCGCGCTCTATCTGCTGGGCATCCTGCTGGTGCGCTACCTGTCCGGGTGGGGCACCCGGGCGGGCCACCTGGTCGTCGCCGTCGTGCCGCTGCTTCTGCTGCCGGTCGGCCGGGCGCTGCCGGCCCTGGTCGCCATCGGCGTGCTCACCAGCTACCTGCTCGGCGTGGTCCTACTGCCGTACGCGCGGGGCGGGCAGCGGCCGGCGTCCGCACCGACCGACCGGTGACCCGTCAGCCGGGCGCCCGCGTACCGGGACCGCCCGTTGGCGGGCGTCGACGGCATCTCATCTACCGACGGGCGCCGGGTGCCGGGCGACGAGGCCGAGGGCAGGGTCGTAGCGGACCGGAACGGGATCGCTGAGTTCTCCGACGAACTCGCCGTCGGCGTGCTCGACGAAGCCGATGAGGGACCAGCCGTCGCCGTCGGGGACCAGGCGGGGCGCGTACAGGTGCGGCTGCGCGACCGGCCGGGCGGCGGCGATGTCCCAGGGCCCGCGCACCGTGGGCCCGGGGGCGACCCAGAGTCGCGACTCGGGCTCCCGGCCGGCGGCGAAGGCGTTGGTGCAGAACAGCAGCAGCGGCTCTCCGTCGACGACGGCGACCTGCGGCACCTCCAGGTGACCGAAGCCGGCCGGCGTGGACAACGGCGGCCGGACCGTCCAGTTGACCAGGTCGGGGGAGGTCGCGTGGCCGACGACACCGCGGGTGTCGCCCGGTCCCTGGTTGGTGCGGGCGGTGATCAGCATGTGCCAACCGTCGCCGTCGGGGTCCGGGAAGACCCACGGGTCGCGCCAGGCCTGCTCGTACCACAGCTCGCGGTCGAGCAGCTCGTACCAGGTCGGATCGGCCTCCAGCAGCGGCCCGTCGCCGTGCCGCTGCCAGCTGACCAGGTCGTCGGAGACGGCCAGGCCGATGCGCTGTACCAGGCCGTCCTCGGCCCGGCCGACCCCGGTGTAGAAGAGGTACCAACGCTGGTCCGGGCCGCGGACCGTGCAGCCGGTCCAGGTCGCCAGGTCGTCCCAGGCGGGTGCGTCGGCGGGTACGAGCGCGTCGGCGCGCAGCTGCCAGGAGCGCAGGTCGGTGGAGACCGCGTGGCCGATCGAGGCGCGCCGGTGGCGGCGATGGGGGTCGAGCAGGGCCCGGGAGGCACGCAGGAAGAACGCGTGCCAGCGGCCGTCGTCGTCCTGGGCGTACCAGCTGTCCCACACCCAGTGGTCGGGCAGTCGAAGCATGGCCGGAAACGTACCAGTGAATCGGTTTAGCGACTACAGCGGGTGCGGTGGTGCTGTCGGGGAGACGGTGAAGTTCAGGCGTCGGGGGCGGCCACGGACCGTCGCCGCCGCAGCGGCATCGGCACGAGCGACGCGCCGCCGTCACCCCCGTCGAGCAGCACCTCCACCGCACGGCGGCCCATCTGTTCGTGCGGCAGCGCCGCCGTGGACAGCCCCGGCCTCAGCCACGCGGCGATCGGGTCGTCGTCGAAGGAGATCACCGAGAGGTCGCCGGGAATGCTCAGGCCGGCCTCGCCGAGCGCCTGGTACGCGCCGAAGGCGAGTCGGTCGTTCATGCAGATCACCGCAGTGGGCCGGGTCGGGCGGTCCAGCAGCGTACGCATGGCGGCGTAGCCGTGCTCCGGTAGCCACTCGGGGCAGAAGCCCTCGGTGAGCAGTGCGACACCGGCCGCGGCGAGCGTGCTCCGGATGCCGCGCAACCGGGCGTCGGCGGCCAGCGAGATCTCCGGGTCGAGTTCCTTCTGCCGGTTGCGGCCGATCAGGGCGATCCGGTCCCGGTGGCCCTGGGCGAGCAGCGTCTCGGCGATCATCGCGCCGGCGCCCTCGTCGTCGGGCAGCACGCAGGGCAACGGCTCCGGACTTGTCGCGTTGAGCAGCACCACCGGACCGCCGAGGATGGCCGGCGGCACCGCCAGCCGGCGGGTCGCCATGGCCGCGTAGATCACCCCGTCGACCTGGCGGTCGAGGATGGCCTCGATGGCGTACCGCTCGAACGTCGCGTCGCCCTGCGTCTCGGTGATCAGCAGGACGTGGTCGCGCTCGCGGGCGGCGTCCAGCGCCCCGCGGATGAGGCCACCGGCGAAGCGGGTGGTGGCGACGATGTCGGAGACGAACGCGATGGTGGCGGTCTTGCGGGTCCGTAGGCTGCGGGCGGCCACGTTCGGTCGGTAGCCGAGTTCCTCCGCTGCCGCGAAGACCCGCTGGTGCGCCTCGGCGGAGAGCCGGGTGCCCTCGCGCCCGTTCAGCACCATCGACGCGGCGGTCTTGGACAGACCGGCCCGTCGCGCCACGTCGGCCAGTGTCGCTCTCTCACGGCCCATTGCGTCCTCCGATCACGGCGGCCGTCCCGACGCCGCCGTGGTCCCATCATGCTGGGTCGAGTCACTTCCGTGGTCACCGGCGGTGTGTCCGGCCTGGTCGGGGGCCGGTGAACCAGTTGTTTCCAGACCGTTGCGAACTCGTCCTTGACAGTCCCCGGCGACGCGCGCATGCTCTGCTAAATCAGTTTAGCGACGTGGTTTCGCCTCTGCGGTGGACGCCTTCGCGTCTTCCGACGTCATATTGGGTACCGCGGGCCGCGAGCCGGGGTTCGGCACGCGACGTGCGACACGTGGTGGCCGACGGGCCGGACTCGTGGCGGTTGCCACGAACGGCCGTCAGTCGGTCCGGCGCGCGGATGAGTCAAGGAGCATGAGGTGCCGGAGTTCTCGACAAGATTCACCCGACGCCGGTTGGCCCTGCTGGTGCCACTGGTGGGCGTCAGCCTGGCCATCACCGCCTGTAGCGCACCGGGTTCGGAGGAGACCCCCGCAGGGGACTCCGACGCCCCGGTGAGCACCGAGCTGGGTACCGACCCGATCACCCTGGAAATGTACGCCGAGACCGGCTTCCCGCTGGCCAAGGCCCTCGCGGACGAGTTCACCAAGCAGCACCCGAACGTCAAGTTCAACGTCCGCGAGGACCAGTTCACCGTCATCACGGAGAACGCGCCCCGGGTGCTCGCCTCGGACAACGCGCCCGACATCATCCGCCTGCCCACCATGGTCGACCTGGTCAAGGACGGGCTGCTGAAGAACCTGGACCCGTACTTCGACGCGTACGGCTGGGACAAGTTCCCCGCCTCCCAGCTCGTCCAGCTGCGCCTGTCCGACGGCGGCGCGGTGCGCGGCAGCGGCTCGCTGTACGGCATGGGCCTGGGCTACAGCGTGACCGGCGTCTTCTACAACAAGAAGCAGGCCGAGCAGGTCGGCATGACCCAGCCGCCGGCCACCATCGCCGAGTTCGAGGAGCTGCTGGCCAAGGCGAAGGCGGCCAACCTGTTGCCGATCATGCAGTTCAACAAGAACACCGCCGGCATCAACTTCCCGCACCAGGCGCTGCAGAACCAGTACGGCGACCCGACCGCAATCGCCGACTGGATCTTCCAGAAGCCGGGCGCGACCTTCGACACGCCGGCAGCGCTCAAGGCCACCCAGACCATCCAGAAGTGGGCGGAGGCCGGCTACTTCCCGAAGGACGCCAACGCCATCGACTACACGGCGATGATGGGCGAGTTCCAGAAGGGCAACGGCCTGTTCATGTTCAACGGCGACTGGGAGTCGGGCAACCTGGACAAGAACATGGCCGGTGAGGTCGGCTTCTTCCTCTTCCCGGGTGAGACCGCCGACGCCAAGCGGGTCGCGATGTCCGCGCCGAACACGTTCGGCGTGGGCGCCAAGGCGAAGAACCCGGACGCCGCTGCCTTCTTCCTCAACTGGGTGCACACCAACGACAAGGCCCGGGAAATCTCGGTCACCATCGGCGGTTCGCACCCGGGCGGCCCGGCCGACCTGGCCCTGCCGCCGGTGTCGGAGGGCACCGTGCTCGCCGAGACGCTCAAGGCGTCCCAGCAGCTCGGCGCGGACAACGGCGCAGTCGACTTCACCGCGAACGCCACCGGCGGCATCTTCGCCGCCGCCATCACCCCCGAGATGCAGAAGCTGATCGCCGGCCAGCAGACCCCCGAGGGGTACGTGAAGGCGGTCCAGGCCGAGTACGAGAAGGAACTGTCCCGATGACGTCTGCCCTCGGCAGCGCCCCGGCCGGGTCGGGCACCGCGTCCCGACCCGGCCGGGGGGACACCCGGTCACCCGCGCGGCCCCACCGGAAGCGGTGGGGCCGCACGGTCCGGTGGTCCGGGTGGCTCTGGGTCCTGCCCGCACTGATCATGTACGGCGTCTTCGTGCTGCGTCCGCTCGTGCTGACCATGCAGTACTCGCTGTACCACTGGAACGGCATCGGTGCGGCCCGGTGGGCAGGGCTGGACAACTACCTCACGGTCTTCACCGACCGGGACCTGTTGAAGATCATCTCGAACGCGTTCATTCTGATCATCTTCTTCAGCTTCATCCCGGTCCTGCTCGGCCTGCTCGTGGCCAGCCTGGTCCGGCGGATCACCACCGGCCCGGCCGGCACCATGGTCCGGACCGTGCTGTTCCTGCCCCAGGTGATCCCGCTCGTCGCCGCCGGCATCGCCTGGAGCTGGGTGCTCTCCACCAACGGCCTGGTCAACCAGGCGCTGCGGGCGGTCGGGCTGGGCGGCGTCACCCGGGCCTGGCTCGGCGAGTTCGACACCGCGCTGCCGGCGGTGGGCGTGATCGGCACCTGGGTCATGCTCGGCCTCTGCACGATCCTGCTGATCACCGGGATGAGCAAGATCGACCCTTCGCTCTACGAGGCCGCCCGCATCGACGGCGCCGGCCCGGTGCGCGAGTTCTTCGCGGTCACCCTGCCCAGCCTGCGCCAGGAGATCGGGATCTGCCTGACCGTGACCATAATCGCGGCGCTGGCCAGCTTCGACATCGTCTACATCTCCACCAGCGGTGGCCCGGGGATCCAGACCACCGTGCCCGGCCTGGAGATCTATCGGCTCGCCTTCTCCCAGCGTCAGGTCGGCCTCGCCTCGGCCCTCGCGGTGGTGCTGATGGCGCTGGTGCTGGTGTGCGTACTGCCGATCCAGCGGCTGACCCGGGGAGAGAAGTGATGAACCTGACCACCCGCAGCGAGCGGCTGACCGGACGCATCTTCCTGATCGCGCTGGTCGTGGTCACCCTGCTGCCGTTCCTGAGCATGCTGTCGGCGGCGTTGCAACCGCGCGGCACCGTGCCCACCGGCCTGGCCTGGCCCACCGATCCGCAGTGGGGCAACTTCGTCGACGCCTTCAACGCCGCGAACATGGGCGCGCTGCTGAAGTCCAGCGCGCTGATCGTGGCCGGGGTGGTGCCGGTCGGCGTACTCATCGCGACCATGGCCGGGTTCGGCCTCGGCCACCTGCGGGTGCCCGGCGGTCACCTCGCCTTCGGGCTGCTGCTGCTCGGCCTGACCCTGCCCTTCGAGGCGGTGGTCACCCCGCTGTACTACCAGATGCGGGACCTGGGCCTGCTCAACACCCGTTGGGCGATCGTCCTGCCGTTGATCGGCCTCTACATGCCGTTCGCGGTCTTCTGGATGCGCGCCCACTTCATAAACGTGCCCCGGGAACTGTCCGAGGCGGCACGGGTGGACGGCAGCAACACCTGGCAGCTGTTCTGGCGGGTGCACGTACCGCTGGCTCGGCCGGCCATCGCGTCGCTGACCATCCTGCTGTTCCTGTGGACCTGGAACCAGTTCCTGCTCGCCATCGTGCTCGTCGACGATGCGACGAAGCGGACCATGGCGGGTGCCCTCGGTGCCTTTCAGGGACAGTGGGGAACCGATCTGGTGCTGCTCTGCGCTGGCTCGCTGCTCATCCTCACGCCTACCCTCATCGTGTTCCTGATCTTCCAGCGACAGTTCATCAAGGCCCTGCTTCAGGGCTCCGTGAAGGGATAGCGGGTTGAGCGACAGCCAGATCCACGGTCACGCCGAAGAGGGCTTCGGCCCGGTCGCCGACGTGTTTCGGGACAACTTCGCCCACCGGCAGGAGGTGGGCGCGGCGGTCGCCGTCTACCTGCGCGGCCGTAAGGTCGTGGACCTGCACGGCGGGCTGGCCGACGTCCGGTCGGGACGCCCCTGGACGGCGGACACGCCTGCCGTCGTCTTCTCCTGCACCAAGGGGATCATGGCGATCTGCGCGTACCTGCTGGTGCAGGAGGGGCGGTTGGACCTCGACGCGCCGGTCACCCGCTACTGGCCGGAGTTCGGCCAGCACGGCAAGGCGGAGATCCCCGTCCGGTGGCTGCTCACCCACCAGTCCGGCCTGCCGGCGCTGGACAAGCCCTTCTCCCGCGAGGAGGTGCTCGCCTGGGAGCCGGTGATCAAGGCCATCGAGGCGCAGGCTCCCTTGTGGAAGCCGGGCACCGCGCACAGCTACCACGCGATCACCTACGGCTGGCTGATCGGCGAGGTGATCCGGCGGATCACCGGTGAGATGCCCGGCGCCTACTTCGCCCGCGTTCTCGGAGAGCCGCTGGGCCTGCGTACCTGGATCGGACTGCCGGCCGCCGAGCGGGACGCCGTCGCCTGGATGCTGGCGCCGATCGGCGAGCCCGTCCCGGCCAGCGACCCGGTCGCCGAGCGCGGCATCACCATGGGCGGCGCCTTCGCCTTCCCCGCCGACGAGAACGGCCTGGTCAGCTTCAACGACCCGGCCATTCAGGCCGCCCAGATCCCGGGCGCGGGCGCGGTCAGCACGGCCGAGAGCCTGGCCCGCCTCTACGCCGCCTGCGTCTCGGAGGTGGGTGCGGCGCGGCTGCTCAGCCCCGCATCCGTCGACGACGCCGTCACGGTCCGGGTGAGTGGTCAACAGGTCTACGGGCTGCCCGATGCGGGGCATCGCTGGGGCACCGGTTTCCTGGTGCACTCGGTGCCCCGCCCGATGCTCGGCGTACGCAGCTTCGGGCACGACGGCGCGGGTGGACACCTGGCCTTCGGCGACGACGCCCACCAGGTCGGCTTTGGCTATGTCGTCAACCAGATGGGCGGCTTCGACGACGAGCGGGCCAACCTGCTCTCCGCAGCGGTCCGGGACTGCCTCGGGCGATAGGTGACCGACGCGGGTGGCCCGGCGAAGCCGCTCGGCTGAGCCGGGGCACACCCGCGACCGGGATCGCCGTACGCTGGTCGGATGTCGCTTGTCGATGCTGATCTCGCGATCCGGGCGGCGCAGGCCGGCGCCGAGGTGGTGCGCTCGCACCACGGCACAGCGGTGGCCCGGTTCGCGAAGTCGGGTGGGGATTTCGCCACCACCGCCGACGTTGAGGCGGAGCAGGCGATCCTCGGCGTGCTGCGGTCCGCGCGACCCGACGACGCCGTGCTGGCCGAGGAGAGCGGACGCAGCGGCTCAGGCGGGAACGGGCGCGTCTGGCTTGTCGATCCGCTCTGCGGGACGCTCAACTTTGCCGTACACACCACGCTGGTCTCGGTAAACGTGGCCCTGCGGGTCGGCGCGCAGGTCGTGGTGGCGGCCGCCGTGGACCCGTTCACCCAGGAGGTCTTCTGGACCGACGGCACCGACGCCCGGGTGCGGCGCGCCGGTGCCGACGAGCAACTCACGCCTTCGGCGGCCTCCGGGCTGGTGGACGTCAATCTCGATCCGCCATACCCGAACGAGCGGGTGTTCCGGGTCGTCCGGCTGTTGGCTCACGAAAGGTTCGTCGAGCGGTTCCGGCCCCGGGTCGTGTCGACCACGTTGGCACTGACCTGGGTCGCGGCCGGTCGGCGCGCCGCGTACGTCACCGATGGCCGACTGCGCGACAACGTGCACTTCGCGGCCGGCATCGCGCTCTGCGAGGCGGCCGGCTGCGTGGTGACCGGGCTCGACGGCCAACCCTGGCGCAGCGGCCTGGGCGGGCTCGTCGCGGCGGCCGACGCGCCTACGCACGCCGACCTGTTGACGCTGATCGCGGAGCAGGGGGAGTCGGCGTAAGGCCGGCCCGGTCAGTCGAGGCAGAACTCGTTGCCCTCGGGATCGGTCAGCACGATGAAGCCGGCCTCAAGTGGCGGCGCGGGCTCGACCCGGCGCACCTGCGTGGCGCCCAACGCGACAAGCCGATCAGACTCGGCCTGTAAGGCTGCCATTCGTTCCGCTCCGGTCAGCCCGGGCGCGGCCCGCACGTCGAGGTGCACCCGGTTCTTGACGATCTTGTCCTCCGGCACCTGTTGGAAGAACAGCCGTGGGCCGTGCCCTTCCGGGTCCTCAATGGCCGACCTGGTGTTGCGCTGCTCCGGCGGTACGCCGATCCGGGCGAGGAAGTCGTCCCACGCGGCCAGCGGGTCGGCGCCCTCGGGAAGGTCGACGCCGGGCGGGCCGGGATGTACGTAGCCCAGTGCGTCCCGCCAGAACGTCGACAGCGCTGTCGGGTCGTGGGCGTCGAAGGTGACCTGGATGTGGCGGCTCATCGCGTTGCTCCATTCCGTTCGCGTTCCGGCAGTCACCCTGCCAGGCAGGGCCGACAATTCGGTGCGCGACCGTGGTGGGCGGGCGATGACGCTGGCGGCTCAGATTCTCCTGATCGCGTCCGCAACAAGCTAGCAATCTCAGCAACATCGATGTTAGCGTTCGCATCTAGCGTCCTCACGCCCGGACGAACAACGGTGGTTATGCCGATGTGATCGCCAACATCGGTGGCCGAGGTTCCCGCTCGTGGCGGTCACGCGCCGGGTCCGTTTGGCCGGCCGTGAGGTGCGGGGCGGTGGTGTCCGCGCTGGCGGGTCGCCAGCCCCCGGTGGGCTGGAGTGCTGCTCATTGATGCAATCAATCTGATGTCTAAGACGATCCGGCGTCACCGCTGTCCGGTTTTCGCGCGATCCTGGACGTTGACGTCACATGTCTGCAAGCCCTAACGTCTGATGTCTAAGTCACGTGAACTCCACCACCCCGCAACCGTGCCTTGGAGGGATCGCCATGTCCCGCACTCCGTTCCTTTGGGCCGTTGTCCGGCCGGGCCGCCACCGCGGGCCCGTCCGACTGCCTCGGCAACTGCGGACCAGTGACGGCGCGGCGGATTACCAGGCGCCCGGCGACGGCGGCGATCTGCGGTGGACCATCGCCACCCCATGAACCCTTCGCACATCACGTCCGACACGCGCGTTGCCGCGACCGGACCCGGTCGCGACGACGCACCTGCGGTGACGTCCCGGATATGGAGGAACGACAATGAGAAACAGGGCATTGACGAGCGTGGGGCTGACGCTGCTGCTCGGCGTGTCGGCCTCCCTGGCGGCCTGCGGTGACGGCGCGGCCGACGGGACCGGATCGGGCGGCTCGCAGGTCATCGGGGTTGACTACCCCCGCTCCGACACGGACTTCTGGAACTCCTACATCAAGTACGTCCCGCAGTTCGCCGACGAGTTGGGCGTCGAGGTCAAGACGACGAACTCGCAGAACGACATCGCCAACCTGATCTCGAACACCCAGACCTTCATCAGCCAGGGCGTCAAGGGTGTGGTGATGGCGCCGCAGGACACGGCCGCCATCGCGCCGACCCTGTCCCAACTGGACAGCAAGAAGATCCCGGTGGTCACCATCGACACCCGGCCGGACACCGGCAACGTGTTCATGGTCGTCCGAGCCGACAACCGCGCCTACGGCATCAAGGCGTGTCAGTTCCTCGGCACCAAACTCGGGGGCAAGGGCAAGGTCGTGATGCTCCAGGGCGGCCTCGACTCGATCAACGGTCGGGACCGTACCGAGGCGTTCAACGAGTGCATGCAGCAACAGTTCCCGGACATCACCGTCTTCGGCGAGGCCACCGACTGGAAGGCCGACGTGGCGGCGTCGAAGCTCCAGACCCGCTTCGCGTCGGACCCGGACATCAAGGGCATCTACATGCAGTCCTCGTTCGCCCTGTCCGGGACCCTTCAGATCCTCAAGCAGCGCGGTCTCCAGGTACCGCCGAGCGATGCGAAGCACGTCTTCGTGGTCTCCAACGACGGCATTCCCGAGGAGCTGAAGAACATCGGCGAAGGGCTGATCGACGCCACGGTCAGCCAGCCGGCCGACCTCTACGCCAAGTACGGCCTGGAGTACGTGCAGGCGGCGATCGAGGGCAAGACGTTCCAGCCTGGCCCGACCGAGCACGGCAGCAACATCATCCAGGTGCGCGACGGCCTGCTGGAGGACCAACTGCCGGCGCCACTGGTGACGCTTGACGGTGCGCCGATCGCGGGGGAACCCACCCTCAAGTTCGACGACCCGTCCCTGTGGGGCAACAACGCATGAGCGTCACCCCGAGTGGGTCGGCCGACGGGCTGGGCGATGCCGGCCAGCCCGTCGTCGAGGCCGTGCGCATCACCAAACGATTCGGGTCGACGGTGGCGCTGGCCGACGCGGGGATCGTGGTCCGTCGCGGCGAGACCCACGCCCTGGTCGGGCGCAACGGCGCCGGCAAGTCCACACTGGTCAGCATTCTCACCGGCTTGCAGGCGGCCGACGACGGAGCGGTGGCCTTCGACGGGCGTCCGGCGCCGCCGCTCGGCGACCGCGACGCCTGGCGCAAGCAGGTGGCCTGCGTCTACCAGAAGTCCACGATCATCGGCACGCTCACCGTGGCGGAGAACCTCTTCCTCAACCGGCACGCCCGCGGTCGGGCCGGGTTGATCCGCTGGTCGCGGCTGCGCCGCGCGGCCGAGCAGTTGCTGGCGGAGTGGTCGGTGGAGGTCGACGTGCGCCAGCCCGCGTCGACGCTCTCCGTCGAGCAGCGGCAGTTCGTCGAGATCGCCCGGGCGCTCTCCTTCGGCGCTCGGTTCATCATCCTCGACGAGCCGACCGCCCAGCTCGACGGGGCTGGCATCAATCGGCTGTTCACCCGGATCCGGCAGCTGCGGGCGCAGGGCGTGACCTTCCTGTTCATCAGCCATCACCTTCAGGAGATCTACGAGATCTGCGACCAGGTGACGGTCTTCCGCGATGCCCGGCACATCGTCACCGCCCCGGTGGCGCAGCTGAGCCGACCCGCACTGGTGGCCGCGATGACCGGCGAGGACGTGACCATGCCCGAGGCCGACCACCGGCCGCTGCTCGCCGACGCGCCGGTGCTGCTCGCCGTACGCGATCTGGTCACCACCTCCGGCGCCGAGCTGTCCGTCGAGGTCCAAGCGGGCGAGGTGGTCGGCATCGCGGGCGGCGGTGGCAGCGGCAAGGTCGAGGTGGCCGAAGCGATCGTCGGCCTGGCCCGGCCAGCGGACGGGACGGTCGTTGTCGACGGGCGTGCGCTGCGGCCCGGCAGCGTGCCCGACGCCCTCGACGCGGGTGTCGGGCTGGTGCCGCAGGACCGGCACCGCGAAGGGCTGGTGCCACTGCTGTCCATCGCCGAGAACGTCACCATGACCGTGCCGCATCGGATCGGCCGGCGGGGCCTCATCTCGCCGGCCCGGCGTGACGCCCTGGCCCGGGACACCATCACCGAACTGGCGATCAAGGCCGCCGGGCCGCAGGTGCCGGTCTCCGAGCTGTCCGGGGGCAACCAGCAGAAAGTGGTCATGGGTCGGGCACTGGCCAGCGATCCGAAGCTGCTGGTGCTGATCACCCCGACCGCCGGGGTGGACGTGCGCTCCAAACAGACCCTGCTCGGTGTCGTCGAGGAGGTACGCCGTCGCGGTACCAGCGTGCTTGTCGTCTCCGACGAACTCGACGACCTACGGATCTGTGATCGCGTACTGGTGATGTTCCAGGGGCGGGTGGTCCGCGAGCTGGCCCACGGCTGGAGCGACAACGAGCTGGTAGCCGCCATGGAAGGGGTGGATCTCCACCATGTCTGAGACGCTCTCCACCACCGCGCGGCCGGCCGAAACGCCACCACCACCCCGGGCCGCCGCATCACGGAGCCTGGCCATCGCCCGGCTACGGGACCTGGCGCTGGTGCCGGCGATCATCGCGGTCGCGATCGTCGGGTCCGTCGTCAGCCCGGTCTTCCTCAGCCCCGACAACATCATCAACGTGCTGCAGAGCATGTCGGAGATCGCGATCGTGGTCCTCGCCCAGACCATCGTGCTGATCACCGGCAAGATGGACCTGTCGCTGGAGTCCACCTTCGGCCTGGCCCCGGGTATCGCCGCCTGGCTGGTGGTGGACCCCGCGTTGACCCGGGGTCTCGGCCTCGACGTGCTACCGGACGCCTGGGCGGTCCCGGTCGTGCTGCTCGTCGGCGCTCTCGTCGGCGCCTTCAACGGGCTGCTCATCGTCCGCTTCGGCCTCAACGGCTTCGTCGTCACGCTGGGCATGCTGATCGTCCTGCGCGGCCTGCTCACCGGGATCTCCGGTGGTCAGACCTTCTTCATGCTGCCCGAGTCGATGACCTATCTCGGCTCCGCCACCTGGGTCGGCGTACCGGCCTCGATCTGGCTGTCGCTGCTGCTGTTCGCCGCCGGGATCGTCGTTCTCGGTTACACCCGGGCGGGTCGGGCGTTGTACGCGATCGGCGGCAACGCCGACGCGGCCCGGGCGGCGGGTATCCGTACCGACCGGGTGCTCTGGTTGACGCTCATCGTGGCCAGTGTGCTCGCGGCGCTCGCCGGTCTGCTGATCAGCGGCCGGCTTGCGGCGGTGCCGTCGGCCCAGGGCAGCGGCGCCATCTTCCAGGTCTTCGCGGCGGCGGTGATCGGCGGCGTCAGCCTCAACGGCGGTAAGGGCAGCGTCTTCGGCGCCTTCACCGGCGTCCTGCTGCTGTTCATGATCATAAATGTGTTGACCCTGGCCGGGGTGCCTGCGCAGTGGACGAACTTCCTCAACGGCACCGTCATCCTGGTGGCCCTGGTGGTCTCCCGCATCACCGGAGGCAAGGCGCAGACGTGAGGCGGCCCGCCCGTCGGCCGGGCCCAACGCGAGGCAGGCAACCAGGCCCACCTGCTCGACCCCTCAGGAGTTACTGGTGAGTGAGCGCATCTCGTCCGTAGAGACCATCGACGTACGGTTCCCCACCTCCCGGCATCGCGACGGGTCGGACGCGATGAACCCGTTCCCCGACTACTCCGCCGCGTACGTGGTGCTGCGCACCTCGGCCGATGCCGAGGGACACGGGCTGGTCTTCACCGTGGGCCGGGGCACCGACCTCCAGGTCGCGGCGGTGCAGGCACTCGCCCCGATGGTGGTCGGCCAGCCGGTCGACGAGCTGGTCGCCGATCCGGGGGCACTGGCCCGCCAGCTCGTCGGCGACAGCCAGATCCGCTGGCTCGGGCCGGAGAAGGGGGTCGTGCACATGGCCGCCGGCGGTCTGGTCAACGCGGTGTGGGACCTCGCGGCCCGGCGGGCGGAGAAGCCACTGTGGCAGCTGCTCGCCAACCTCACCCCGGAGCAACTGGTCGCCCAGGTCGACTTCCGCTACCTGCGCGACGCCCTCACCGAGGACGAGGCGGCGGCGTTGCTGCGAGCCGCCGAGGGTGGGCGGGCCGAGCGCGAGCGGCGGCTACGGGCCGAAGGCTACCCGGCGTACACCACCACCCCCGGCTGGCTGGGCTACGACGACGAGAAGCTGGCCCGGCTCTGCCGGGAGGCGGTCGCGGCCGGCTACCGGCTGATCAAGCTCAAGGTGGGCGGGAACCTGACCGACGACATCCGCCGGATGGGCATCGCGCGACGGGCCGTCGGCCCGGACATCCGGATCGCTGTCGACGCGAACCAGATCTGGGGTGTGCCCGAGGCGATCCGCTGGATGCGGGAGCTGGCCGAGTTCGACCCGTACTGGATCGAGGAGCCGACCTCGCCGGACGACGTGCTCGGGCACGGTGCCGTCCGCAAGGCGCTCGCCCCGGTCAAGGTGGCCACCGGCGAGCACGTGCACAACGCGGTCATGTTCAAGCAGCTGCTCCAGGCCGACGCCGTCGACGTGGTGCAGATCGACGCCTGCCGGGTGGCCGGTGTCAACGAGAACCTGGCGATCCTGCTGCTCGCCGCGAAGTTCGGGGTGCCGGTCTGCCCGCACGCCGGGGGAGTGGGACTGTGCGAGCTGGTGCAGCACCTGGCCATGTTCGACTTCGTCGCGCTCAGCGGTAGCACCGAGAACCGGGCCATCGAGTACGTCGATCACCTGCACGAGCACTTCGTCGATCCGGTACGCGTCAGTGGCGGACGTTACCTCGCGCCCGACGCGCCCGGCATGAGCGCCCGGATCCTGCCCGACTCGTTGGCGCAGTACCGCTTCCCGGGCGGCCCGGCGTGGGCGGACGCGTCGGTCATGGCGGGAGCACGGCAGACATGATCAGTGTTGCGGCCGGGCGGTACGGCACCGTACTGGTGCGGGGCGGCCGCTGCCGTCCCGACGAGGCCGCCGAGTTCCTCGGCCACGCCGCCGTCCGGCGTGGGTCGTCTGATGTCTGGCTCGACTCAGTCGGTCCGCCCCATCCGATCCGGCTGACCGCGGGTCCTCGGACACCGCCGACAAGGCAGACCCGGCGGGGCGTGCCGGCGGCCGGCCTCCGCCCCGGTCCGGACGACCGTCGGAGCGATTCCGACAGACCCCCGGTCCGCGCCGGGCGGTGTCTACCCGTCCGCCGACGTCGCGGCGAGCACGGTGCGCAGCCACGCCTCGGAGGTGTTGACGTGCAGCAGGGCGCTGGCCTGTGCCAGCAACTGGTCACGCGCGCGCAACGCGAGGTAGATCGTGTGGTGCTCCTCGATGGTCTGGTGCGCCGCGTTGCCCTCTATCAACCCGCGCCACACCCGGGCCCGCAGCGTACGGCCGGAGAGCCCGTCCAGCAGCGAGGTGAGGGTCTCGTTGCCGGTCGTGGCGACGACGGTGTGGTGGAACGCGGTGTCGAACTGGATCAGCTTCTCGGCGTCGTCGGCCGCCGCGCGCATGTCCTCCAGGATCCGGCCCAGCTCGTCGAGGTCGGCGTCGGTCATCCGCAACGCCGCCAGGCCGGTCGCCATCGGCTCCAGCATCCGGCGTACCTCCATGACCTCCAGGAGGGTGTCGTCACGCAGCAACTCCACCGCGACGCCGAGCCCTTGCAGCAACAGCCGGGGGGCGAGGCTTGTCACGTACGTCCCGTCGCCGCGTCGCACGTCGAGCACCCGAGCCGATTCGAGCACCTTCACCGCTTCCCGGACGCCACTTCGGGAGAGCCCCATCTGGGCGGCCAGTTGCGGCTCCGGTGGCAACCGCGTCCCCGGGGGCAGCTCACCGCTCTGGATCATGCTCCGGATCTTCGCGATCGCGTCGTCGGTAAGTGCCATGCGCGCCCCCTTCGGACGGGTCAGCCGGACGCCGGCCTGCACCCGATGCCCGTGAGGGGCACCGGCGACCCCCACCACTATAGAGACATCGGACGTTTGTCGGCGACGCTGCTCGCTCGAGGTGCGGCTACCGGGACCAGGATCAACCGACCTCGCCGGAGGATGTGACGTGCGACGTTACGGCATGGTGATCCGGCTCAGGCCGGAGCACCGGGAAACCTACCTGCGGCTGCACGCCGCGGTCTGGCCCGCTGTCGAGCAGACGCTGCGCGACGGGAACATCCGCAACTTCACCATCTTCCTCCACGGCGACCTGTTGTTCGGCTACTACGAGTACGTCGGCGACGATCATGACGCGGACCAGCGTCGGATGGCCGACGACCCGCAGACGCAGGCGTGGTGGAAGCTGACCGACCCCTGCCAGGAGTCTCTCGCCGAACCCGGATCGGGGCACTGGTGGGCCCCGATGCAGGAGATCTGGCACCTGACCGAGGAGGTGCCCTGACCTGTCCGACCGGAACACCCCTGACTGGTGGGCGGCTGTCCTGCGCACCGTGTCGCCTGAGCGCGGCGCGACGGACCGGCGCTGACGCCGATCCGACCGGCAGCTCATCTGATGAATATGGCTAGTCGAGCTTCCCGTTCGGTGTGTGCTCCGGTCTACCGGGGCGGCCGACGGGAGCGGGATCACCCTGTCTCCAGGCCCTAGAACACCTGGTGGAAGCGGCATCGACCGCTTGGTGAACGCGTCGTTCCGATGCCTGGATCGACCGTTGCCTATCGGCTTGCTCGGCGGTAACCTACGCGAAACACATCAGACGTCTGGGCCGTTCTGGGTCTGCCGGCGATCAGTGAGGCTTCGCATGGCCGGATCGGTCTCGGTTGGAGGATCGATGTCAGACCTGACTCGACGGCAGGCCCTCAAGATCGGTGCGGCAGGTGCGGGTGGAGCCCTGCTGCCGCTGCCGTGGACCGCCGCGGCCCGTGCGGACTCGGCGGCACCGCCACAGGTGTTGGCCGCCGGTGACCTGGCGCTCTGGTACGACGAGGCCGCCGGCACCGACTGGTTGCGGGCGCTGCCGATCGGCAACGGCCGGCTCGGCGCCATGGTCTTCGGCAACGTCGACGCGGAGCGGTTACAGCTCAACGAGGACACCGTCTGGGCCGGCGGACCGCACGACCCGAGCAACCCCCGTGGCCTGGGCGCGCTGGCCGAGATCCGGCGTCTCGTCTTCGCCAATCAGTGGACCCAGGCTCAGAACCTGATCAATCAGACCATGCTCGGCAACCCGGTCGGGCAGTTGGCGTACCAGACGGTCGGCAACCTCCGGCTGGCCTTCCCGACCTCCGGCGGGGCGTCGCAGTACAACCGACAGCTGGACCTCACCACCGCGACGACAAGCGTGTCGTACGTGATGAACGGCGTGCGGTACCAGCGGGAGACGTTCGCCAGCGCGCCGGACCAGGTCATCGCGATGCGGCTGACCGCCGGCCGGGCCAGCTCGATCACCTTCACCGCCACTTTCGACAGTCCGCAGCGGACCTCCGCCTCCAGCCCGGACGGCAGCACGATCGCCCTTGACGGGGTCTCCGGCAATCAGGAGGGCGTCAACGGTGCGGTGCGTTTCCTGGCGCTGGCCAACGCCACGGTCAGCGGCGGCACCGTGAGCAGTTCCGGTGGCACGTTGCGGGTCACCGGCGCCACAAGCGTGACCCTGCTGGTCTCGATCGGTTCCAGCTACGTCAACTACCGCAACGTCGGCGGCGACTACCAGGGCATCGCGCGGCGCCACCTCACCGCCGCCCGGGCCAGCAGCTACGACCAGTTGCGCGCTCGGCACGTCGCCGACTACCAGGCGCTGTTCGGGCGGGTCAGCCTCGACCTGGGCCGTACCTCCGCCGCGGACCAGCCGACCGACGTGCGGATCGCGCAGCACAACAGCGTCAACGATCCGCAGTTCTCCGCGCTGCTGTTCCAGTTCGGTAGGTACCTGCTGATCTCGTCCTCCCGGCCGGGCACCCAGCCGGCCAATCTCCAGGGCATCTGGAACGATTCCCTCACGCCGGCCTGGGACTCGAAGTACACGATCAACGCCAACCTGCCGATGAACTACTGGCCGGCCAACACCACGAACCTCTCCGAGTGCCACGCACCGGTCTTCGACATGGTCAGGGATCTCGCGGTGGCCGGGGCCCGCACCGCCCAGGTGCAGTACGGCGCGGGCGGCTGGGTCACCCACCACAACACCGACGCCTGGCGCGCCACCTCGGTGGTCGACGGTGCCTTCTGGGGCATGTGGCAGACCGGCGGCGCCTGGCTGGCCACCCTGATCTGGGACCACTACCTGTTCACCGGGGACGTCGAGTTCCTCCGGGCGAACTACCCGGCGATGAAGGGTGCGGCGCAGTTCTTCCTCGACACCCTGGTGACCGAGCCGAGCCTCGGCTACCTGGTGACCAACCCGTCGAACTCGCCGGAGATCGGTCACCACGCCGACGCCAGCGTGTGCGCCGGGCCCACGATGGACAACCAGATCCTGCGGGACCTCTTCGACGGGTGCGCCCGAGCCAGCGAGATCCTCAACACCGACGCCACCTTCCGGGCGCAGGTCCGGGCCACCCGGGACCGGCTCGCGCCGAACCGCATCGGGTCGCGCGGCAACATCATGGAGTGGCTGTACGACTGGGTCGAGACCGAGCGGAACCACCGGCACATCTCGCACCTCTACGGGCTGGCGCCCAGCAACCAGATCACCCGGCGAGGCACCCCACAACTCTTCGAGGCGGCCCGCCGCACTCTGGAGATCCGGGGTGACGACGGCACCGGCTGGTCGCTCGCCTGGAAAATCAACTTCTGGGCCCGCATGGAGGAAGGCAACCGCGCCCATGACCTGATCCGCTTCCTCGCCACCCCGGCCCGGCTCGCGCCGAACATGTTCGACCTGCACCCGCCGTTCCAGATCGACGGCAACTTCGGCGCCACCGCCGGCATCGCCGAGATGTTGCTGCACAGCCACGTCGGTGAGCTGCACATCCTGCCGGCCCTGCCGGCGGCCTGGCCCAGCGGACGGGTCAGCGGACTGCGCGGTCGGGGCGGTCACACCGTCGGCATCACCTGGAGCAACGGCCAGGCCACCGAGATCCTCGTCCGGCCGGACCGGGCCGGCACCGTCCGGCTGCGGGGCCGGATGTTCACCGGCGACCACACCGTTGTCGATGCCGCTGACGGCACCCCGGCCCGGACCACGAAGGTCGAGAACGACCTGATCGAGGTCACCGTCGAGGCGGGGCGCACCTACCGGGCCACCGGCTCCGGCGGCACGCCCACCGCACCGCCGCTGGAGCAGAGCTTCACAAACGTCAGCACCACAAACGACAACAACACCGGCGCCGGCAACTTCGACGGCAATGGCGCCACCCTCTCCGCGCAGGCCCTGGCCCAGGCCGGGGTGACGCCGGGCAGCACGGTGAGCCGCAACGGGGTCACCTTCCGCTGGCCCAACGTCGCGCCGGGCGGCGCGGACAACGCCATCGCCTCCGGGCAGTCGATCGGGCTGACCGGCACGGGCCGTACGCTCGGGTTCCTCGCGACCGGCACCTACGGGGCCGTGTCGGGCACGGCCGCGGTGGTCTACGCCGACGGCACCCGGCAGACGTTCACGCTGAGCACCCCCGACTGGTACGGCGGCCCCCACGCCGGTGGCACCGCCGCCGTCGTGATGGCGTACCAGAACCGGCCCGGCAACCAGCGGCACAACACCACCGCTTGCGTCTACTACGTCGGGGTGGGGTTGCAGAACAAGCCGGTGGCCCGGGTGGAACTGCCGAACATCAGCGCACGTCCGGCGGCCAACGTACCGACCATGCACATCTTCGCCATCGCGATCGGCAGCTGACGGCCGAGGGCGGGTCTCCGACTCGCCGCCGGGCGGCAACAGATCGGGCTCGCCGGCCGCGACGGGATGTCGCGGCCGGCGAGCCCGGTGTGCTCAGTACCGGCCGGCACTCACTTTCGTTGGGCCAGCAGCCACTGCAGGATGCTCTGGTCGTCGTACGTCGGACCGTAGGCCGCGTGGTAGTCGGGCAGCGTGAACGCCTCGTTGTCGTACTCGGTGTAGTGCAGCAACTCGGCGATCTGCTCGGGCGTCTTGCCCTGCGCCTCGTACGCCGATCGCAGCGCCGCCCGCGAGTTGCGGGCCAGCGAGATGTTCAGCAGGTGGTCGTTGACGCCGTGGGTGATCCACAGCGGGATCTCGGCGGCGGCGATGGCCTCCGCCTGGCTGGTGCTCACCTGGAACCCGCCGGTGACCAGGCCGGCGGTGAACAGGTCGGGGCGCTTGGCGTACGCCTCCCACAACAGCCGCGAGCCGTACGAGACCGTGGTGGCGTACACCCGCTCGGTGTCCACCGCGTGGTCCTTGCTGAACTGCTCCACCAGCTTGACCAGCAGCTCCGCCTCGGCCACGTCGCCCACCCGCTGGTTCTGCGGGGCGAGCACGATGACGTCCTCACGGCTGCCGGTGACGCTCGGCTGGAGCCAGGCCGTCGCCGGGATGTCGGCGGCGATCTGTACGCCCGTGTTGTCGCCGTCCCAGCCCATGCCGTGCCCGGGCAGAACGACCATCAGCGGGTACTCCCGGCCGGGCTGGTAGTTCTTCGGCAGGTGGTAGTGGTACGGCAGCACCATGCCGCCACTGAGGTACGAGCCGTAACGGAACTCGTCGACAAGCAGGTTCACCGGTGCCTCCGTGACACCGTGCGAGGTACGCGGCGCTCCCTTGGCCAGCACCGGCCCGGCGCCCTTGCCCTTGCCCGGCTGGGCGTGCACGTCCTTGCGCTGGGTCACCCGGGTCGGCAGCTCAGGGTTCACCTTCACCATGCACAGGAACGTCGGGCACTTGGAGACGATGACCGTCCAGCCGGCGTTCTGGTCCGGGTCCAACTCGACGATGACGAACCGGCCCGGTACGGACCGGCGGTCGGCGCGGACGGTGGCGCTGCTGTTGGTATAGGTGTGGGTGATCTTCCGCTCGGTCAGCTTGGGCAGATCCTCGATCGGGTTGAAGCGGAAGTTGTAGCTGGTGTCGGAGACCGCGAAGGTCGAGTTGTCGAGCTTGCGGGGGTTGACCGTCGCGCCGTACTCGACGGCGACGGCCGAGACCTTCTGGCCGTAGGTGTAGACCGTGGTGATGGGGGTGACGCTGCGGATGCCACCGGTGCCGCCGCCGTGATCCCTGGTCGCGGCATAGGCGGCCGTGCCGGATGTGGCCAGCAGCAGCACCGCGGTGACGGAGACGAGCGTCCTGCGCAGTCTCATCGGCCCTCCTCGTTGGACGCGTCCGTCTGGTCCGGCTGCGCGCCGGAGCGGCTCTGTCGAGCTCCGAATCAGCGGGCGCTAAACTGATTTAGCAGAGCATCGGCGTCGGTCGGGTCGATGTCAAGGCCGCCTTTGGTGACGGGGTCGAAACCGACTGTTCACATCTTCGGGAGAATCGCCGGCTCGCCGCCGGTCCACCCGGCGGCCACGGTCGGGTGTGGACGGCACTCGGCCCTGGGGTTTTCGCCGCCCCGGGCTTGCCGTATTCTCTGACGTCGATGATCGCCGTCCGGTAGGTCCGCGCGACGCCCTGGTCGCACCTCGTGATCGCCGCTCTGACCTGCGGCGATTCGGCCGGATGGGGGAGCGGGGCGTTCGTTACGAGACCGTGACCGCAGTATTTCCAACCAGGTGTTGACCTAGGCATTGTGAGCGCTAACACTTGGGCCCCAAGTGCGACCCGCGCAGCCGGTGCGACGGCGCGAGTTCCAGATTGGGGAAGCCAGTGAACAGAAGAGTCCTGGCCGCTCTCGGTAGCGCCGCCCTGGCGCTGAGCATGGCGGCCTGTAGCGGCGACGGCGCCGGCAGCGGCGGAAACGACAGCGACCAGCCCGGCGACCTGACCATCGGCGTTTCGATGCCGACCCAGACCTCCGAGCGGTGGATCGCGGACGGCAACTCGGTCAAGGAGAAGCTCGAAGCCAAGGGCTACCAGGTCGACCTCCAGTACGCCGGTGACGACATCCCCACCCAGTCCCAGCAGGTCGACCAGATGATCACTCGGGGTGCCGACGTGCTCATCATCGCGGCGATCGACGGCACGGCGCTGAGCGGGCAGTTGCAGGCGGCGGCCGACGCCGACATCCCGGTGATCGCCTATGACCGGCTCATCCGGGACAGCCCGAACGTCGACTTCTACGTCAGCTTCGACAACTACAAGGTCGGTGTCGCCCAGGCGACCGCACTGCTGGTCGGTCTCGGCGTGCAGACCAAGGACGGCGCGCGGGGCGAGGCGAAGGGCCCGTTCAACATCGAGCTGTTCGCCGGATCGCTCGACGACAACAACGCCCACTTCTTCTTCGACGGGGCGATGGACACCCTCAAGCCGTTCATCGACGACGGCACCCTGAAGGTGACCTCCGGGCAGACCAACATCGAACAGGTGGCGATCCTGCGCTGGCAGCAGGAGGCCGCGCAGAAGCGGATGGAGGACCTGCTCACCTCCAGCTACACCGGCGGCACCAAGGTCGACGGCGTGCTGTCGCCGTACGACGGGTTGTCGCGGGGCATCATCACCGCCCTGCAGAACGCCGGCTACAAGGGGGCGGACTTCCCCGTGGTGACCGGCCAGGACGCCGAGATCGCCTCGGTGAAGCTGATCGACGACGGGGTGCAGAGCTCCACCATCTTCAAGGACACCCGGCTGCTGGCCGAGCAGGCCGTCGTCGCCGCTGAGGCGTTCCTGACCGACAAGGCGCCGGAGGCCAACGACACCGAGACGTACAACAACGGTGTCAAGGTCGTTCCGTCGTACCTGCTGCCGGTCCAGACGGTGTTCAAGGACGACATCAAGCCGGTCCTGATCGACTCGGGCTACTTCACCGCCGAGGAGGTCGCCGCCGGCCAGGCCGGCTGACGGCACCGCCGGGCTCGGCGGCGCTACCGCGGCCGAGCCCGGCACCACCCCTGACACCCACGACGATCTGGAGGCTCAGGATGGTGAGCACCGACGACAACATCCTCGAGATGCGTCGCATCACCAAGACCTTCCCGGGCGTGGCCGCGCTCCAGGACGTCACACTCGCCGTACGCCGTGGGGAGATCCACGCCATCTGCGGTGAGAACGGCGCCGGCAAGTCCACCCTGATGAAGGTGCTCTCGGGGGTCTACCCGTCCGGCAGCTACGACGGCGAGATCCTCCTCGACGGCGAACCGGTGCACTTCCGCGGCATCCGCGACAGCGAGCAGCGGGGCATCGTCATCATTCACCAGGAACTCGCCCTGGTGCCGTACCTGTCGATCGCCGAGAACATCTTCCTCGGCAACGAGCAGCGCGGGCCCGGTGGTCTGATCGACTGGAACCGCAGCAACGCCGAGGCGGCGAAACTGCTCGCCTCGGTAGGGTTGGCGGAGAACCCGGTCACGCCGGTGGTGCAGCTCGGCGTGGGCAAGCAGCAACTCGTGGAGATCGCCAAGGCCATCTCCAAGAAGGTCCGACTGCTCATCCTCGACGAGCCGACCGCCGCGCTCAACGACGTCGACTCGGCCCACCTGCTCAACCTGATGCGACGCCTGCGTGACGAGGGCATCACCTGCATCATGATCTCGCACAAGCTCAACGAGATCACCTCGATCGCCGACTCCACCACGGTGCTGCGGGACGGGCGGACGGTGGAACGGCTCGAGATGGCCTCCGGCGAGATGACCCAGGAACGGATCATCCGGGGAATGGTCGGCCGCGACATCAACAGCTTCTACCCCGAGCGGGTCTCCACGCCGGGGGAGGAGGTGCTGCGCATCGAGGACTGGTCGGTGCGGCACCCGACCCAGGACCGCCTGGTCGTCGACGGCGCGAGCCTGAACGTGCGCGCCGGCGAGGTCGTCGGCATCGCCGGACTGATGGGCGCCGGTCGTACCGAACTGGCGATGAGCGTCTTCGGGCGCTCGTACGGTCGGGACATCACCGGTCGACTGTTCGTGCACGGCCGGGAGGTCAGGGCGCGCACCGTCGCGGAGGCGATCGGCAACGGCATCGCGTACGCGACGGAGGACCGCAAGCGCTTCGGCCTGAACCTCATCGAGGACATCCGGCGCAACGTCTCGGCGGCCGGGCTGCGCCGGCTCGCCCGGCTGGGCTGGGTGAACGACAACGAGGAGATCAAGGTCGCCGAGTCCAGTCGGCGCGACATGAACATCAAGGCGCCGAGCGTGATGTCGGTCGTGGGCAAGCTCTCCGGCGGCAACCAGCAGAAGGTCGTGCTGTCGAAGTGGCTGTTCACCGACCCGGAGGTGCTGATCCTGGACGAGCCGACCCGGGGGATCGACGTCGGGGCGAAGTTCGAGATCTACACGATCATCAACCGCTTGGTGGCCGACGGCAAGGCCGTCATCATGATCTCCTCGGAACTGCCGGAGCTGCTCGGCATGTGTGACCGCATCTACACGTTGTCGGCCGGGCGCATCACCGGCGAGGTGCCGGTCGCCGAGGCGACCCAGGAAAAGCTGATGGAACTCATGGCGAAGGACAAGGAAAGCGTCGGATGACCAGCACCAAGCCCTCCTCGACCGACCGGAAGTCGGCCGAGAGCGCCTCCGCCGCCGCACTGCACGTCGGCACCAGCGACCCACGTACGCTGATCCTGAACAATCTGCGGCAGAGCGGCATCTTCGTCGCTCTCGTCGTCATCGTCGCCCTGTTCGCGTTCCTGACCGACGGTCTCTCGCTGAGCCCGGGCAACATCACCAACATCGTCCTTCAGTATTCGTACATCCTGGTGCTCGCCATCGGCATGGTCATCGTGATCATCGGCGGGCACATCGATCTCTCGGTCGGTTCGGTGGTGGCGCTGACCGGCGCGGTCTCCGCAGTGGTCGTGATCCGGCAGGGACAACCATGGTGGGTCGGCGTGCTGGCCGCCCTGGCGGTGGGGCTCGCGGTCGGTGCCTGGCACGGCTTCTGGGTGGCGTACGTCGGCATCCCGGCCTTCATCGTGACCCTCGCCGGCATGCTGCTGTTCCGCGGCCTCACCCTGCGGGTGCTCGACAACATCTCGCTGTCGCCGTTCCCGGCCGAGTACAACCGGATCGCGGCCGGATTCCTCAACGGACTCATCGGTGGCGACGGCTACGACGCCTTCACCCTGCTCATCGGCGGCATCGCGGTGGCCGGGTACGTGGTGAGCGGCTTCCGTACCCGCGCGGCGCGCGTCCGTTACCAGCAGCCCGTCGAGTCCTTCGCGTTGTTCGTCGCCCGGCTGGCGCTTGTCGGTGCCGTGGTCATGTGGTTCGCCTGGCAACTGGCCCACGCCCGTGGCCTGCCGATCGTGCTGATCATCCTGGCCGCGCTGGTCCTCGTCTACGGGCTGCTCACCCGGCGTACGGTCTTCGGCCGGCAGGTCTACGCGATCGGCGGCAACCTGTCCGCGGCGATGCTGTCGGGCGTCAAGGTCCGCACGGTGAACTTCTGGATCTTCGTGAACATGGGTTTCCTGTCCGCGGTGGCCGGGATCATCTTCTCCTCCCGCTCCAACGGTGCGCAGCCGGCGGCGGGCAACATGTTCGAACTCGACGCGATCGCCGCCGCGTTCATCGGCGGCGCGGCGGTCACCGGCGGTGTCGGTACCGTCGTCGGCGCGATGGTGGGCGGGCTCATCATGGCGGTGATGAGCAACGGGATGCAGCTGATGGGTGTGGACCAGTCGTTGCAGTCGGTGGTCAAGGGCCTCGTGCTGCTGGTCGCCGTGGCCTTCGACGTCTACAACAAGCGCCGCGCCGGCGCGAGCCGCTGAGCGACCGCCAGCTTCGGGGCGCGGGCCGGCGCTTGACGTCGGGTCGCGGTGTGGAAACACTTCCTCGGGTCGGCTCCGCGTCGCTCGGAGCTGACCTGCGGAGGTCGGATTGGTCCAGGAGGAGATTCGGCGGCGCAACGCCGGCGCGCTGCTGCGGCACGTGCATCTCCGCGGCCCGCTGTCCCGGGCCGAGCTCAGCGAACGGATGGGCCTGAACCGCAGCACCATCATGGCGTTGACCACCGAGCTGAGCCGGCTCGGTCTCGTCGGTGAGGAGTCACCGGTGGACACCGGCCGTGCCGGACGCCCGTCACTTGTGGTGCGACCGGCGTCCGAGCGCTGCTACGTCCTGGCGTTCGATGTCGCCGTGGACCGGCTGGTCGCTGCCCGGGTCGGGCTCGGCGGAAGGATCCTGGACCGGCGGGAGGCGGTGCGTCCGCGCGCCGGGCCGGACCTGCACGACGTGGTCACGGTCCTCGCCCGGTTCGGCCGCCAGCTGCACCGGGCGGCACCGCCGGGCGCCTGCTGCGTCGGCGTGGGCGCGTCGTACTGCGGCATGATCCGGCCGGGCGACGGGATGGTGCGGTACGGGCCCGACCTGGGTTGGGTCGACCAGGCGTTCGGCGACGAACTCGGCGGCCGCCTCGGGCTCGGCCTGCCGGTGTCGGTGGGCAACGAGGCCCACCTCGGTGCGCAGGCGGAACAGCAGCGCGGCGCGGGTGTCGGCCTCGACGATCTCGTGTACCTGCACGGTGACGTCGGCGTCGGCGGCGGAATCATCGTCGGCGGGCGGCTGCTGGGCGGCGGCAGCGGCTACGGCTGCGAGTTGGGGCACATGGTGGTCAACCCGTACGACGGCCGGCCCTGTGGTTGCGGCTCGCGCGGCTGCCTGGAGGCGGAGGTAGGGGAGCGGGCCCTGCTCGATGCCGCCGGTCGGCCCGCCGAGCTGTTCGGGCGTGCTGCCGTCCGGACGGTGGCCGACGACGCCGACCGTGGGGATCCGATGGCGCGGGAGGCGCTGCGCCGGATCGGCGACTGGCTCGGCATCGGGGTCGCGAATCTGATCAATCTGTTCAACCCGGGTGTGGTGGTCTTCGGCGGGATGCTGTGCGACCTCTACCCGGGGGCCGCCGCCCAGGTACGCGGTCGCATCGCCCGGCACGTGCTGCCGGTGGCCCGGGAGACGGTCCGGCTGCGCACCGCGGCCCTCGGCGACGACGCCACCCTGGTCGGCGCGGCGGAACTCGGTTTCGCCCGGCTGCTCGACGATCCGTTGGCGGCGCTGACCGCACCGGTGTCGCCGGAGGTCGGCGTGCCGACGTCCGCGCCGGTGCCGGGTTTCCGGCGGCGACGACAGGTCTGAGCAGGGCGGCCGGCGTCGACGACGCGGTCGGGCCGGTGGCATGGGGTAGCCGACCGGCGGGTGGGCCTGCGACCATGCAGTCCGTTACGGAGCTGTTGCCGGGAGGTGTCTTGACGACATCGGATGTGAGCGTTAACACTGAGGTCCGTCATCGGCCGGAGGTGAAGATGAGCGGTGTGGCAGCGGGCGACAAGTACGTCGTCGGCGTCGACTACGGCACCCTGTCGGGGCGGGCCCTGGTGGTCCGCGTCCGCGACGGTGCCGAGCTGGGGACCGCGGTGCACGAGTACCGCAACGCGGTGATCAGCTCAGCGCTGCCGGACGGGGGTACGCCGCTGCCGCCGGACTGGGCGTTGCAGGACCCGGAGGACTACCGCGACGTGCTGCGCCACGCGGTGCCGGCGGCGGTGGCCGCCGCCGGGATCGACCCGGGCGACGTGGTCGGCATCGGCACCGACTTCACCGCCTGCACCGTGCTGCCGACGCTGGCCGACGGTACGCCGTTGTGCGAGGTGCCGGAGCTGCGGCAGCGTCCGCACTCCTGGGTGAAGCTCTGGAAGCACCACGCCGCCCAGCCGCACGCCGACCGGATCAACGCGTTGGCCCACGAACGTGGCGAGCCCTGGATCGGTCGCTACGGCGGGAAGATCTCCGCCGAGTGGCAGTTCGCCAAGGGCTTGCAGATCCTGGAGGAGGATCCGGAGGTCTACCACCGGGCCGAGCGGTTCATCGAGGCGGCGGACTGGATCATCTGGCAGTTGTGCGGTGTCGAGACCCGCAACGTCTGCACCGCCGGCTACAAGGGCATCCACCAGGACGGCAGCTACCCGTCGGCGGAGTACCTCACCGCGCTCAATCCCGGTTTCGGTGACTTCGTGGCCAAACTGGACGGCCCGCTGATGCCCCTCGCCGCCCGGGCCGGTGGACTCACCGCCCGTGCCGCGGCCTGGACGGGGCTGCCGGAGGGGATCGCCGTCGCGGTCGGCAACGTCGACGCGCACGTGACCGCGGCCGCCGCCCAGGCGCTCGACCCGGGCCGGCTGGTGGCGATCATGGGTACCTCGACCTGTCACGTGGTCAACGGCACCGATCTCGCCGAGGTGGCCGGCATGTGCGGGGTGGTCGACGGTGGCATCAGCTCCGGTGCGTGGGGCTACGAGGCCGGGCAGAGCGGTGTCGGCGACATCTTCGGCTGGTTCGTCAAGCACGCCGCGCCGGCCGGCGTCGACTCGCACGAGCGACTCACCGAGCTGGCCGCCGCGCAGCCCGTCGGCGCGCACGGCCTGGTCGCGCTGGACTGGTGGAACGGCAACCGGTCGCTGCTGGTCAACCACGACCTCAGCGGGTTGATCGTCGGGCTGACCCTGGCCACCCGCCCGGAGGACATCTACCGGGCCCTGCTGGAGGCGACGGCGTACGGCACCAGGATGATCATCGAGGCGTTCGTCGAGGCCGGCGTGCCGGTCGACGACCTGGTGATCGCCGGTGGCCTCACGTCGAACGAGCTGCTGATGCAGATCTACGCCGACGTCACCAACCGGCCGTTGGGCATCATCGGCTCCGCGCAGGGGCCGGCGCTCGGTTCGGCGATCCACGCCGCCGTGGCCGCCGGCGCCCACCCCTCGATCCATCACGCGTCGCAGGCGATGGGGCGGATATCGGCGGCGGTCTACCAGCCGGACCCGGACCGGGTACGCGCCTACGACGCCCTCTACGCCGAGTACCGGGCGCTGCACGACCACTTCGGTCGCGGGGCCAACGACGTGATGCTGCGGCTGCGGGCGATCCGCAACGCGGCTGTGGAGTCGGCTACGTCGCAGCAGGAGGTCTTCGCGTGAACGTCGAAGTGAGCCGACAGATCAGCGAATTGCGCGAGAGCGTGGCCCGGCTGCACGGCGAACTGACCCGGTACGGTCTGGTCGCCTGGACGGCCGGCAACGTCTCCGCCCGGGTACCCGGGCACGAGCTGATGGTGATCAAGCCGAGCGGCGTCGACTACGACGACCTGTCGGCCGACAACATGGTGCTCTGCGACCTCGACGGCGTGCCGGTCGAGGGGGAACTGTCGCCGTCGAGCGACACCGCGGCGCACGCCTACGTCTACCGCGCCATGCCCGAGGTGGGCGGCGTCGTGCACACCCACAGCACGTACGCCACCGCCTGGGCGGCGCGGGGCGAGTCGATCCCGTGCCACCTCACCGCGCAGGCCGACGAGTTCGGCGGGGAGATCCCCGTGGGCCCGTTCGCCCTGATCGGCGGCGACGATATCGGCAAGGGGATCGTCAGCACGCTCACCGGGCACCGATCGCCCGCGGTGCTGATGCGCAACCACGGCGTCTTCACCATCGGGCGCAACGCCCGGGCCGCGGTCAAGGCCGCGGTGATGTGTGAGGACGTCGCCCGAACCGCGCACCTGGCGCGCGCGCTCGGGCAACCGGTGCCGATGGCGCAGGCCGACATCGACGCCCTCTACGACCGCTACCAGAACGTCTACGGCCAACGTTCTTCGCCCCCGGCGAACTCCTGACCGACCCGGTGAACCGGGTCGCCTGGCACCACCTGACGCACAGATTCCGCACCACCAGCGCTGGCTGCTCGTGTACCTCTGCGGCCGGCGTGGACAACCGCACCCCACCCGAGGAGATCCGATGAGGAACATGCGAATGCCCATGGCGCGTCGGCGCGCCATCGCGGTCGTCGCCGCCGTGCTGCTCGCCGGCGGCGTGGCGGCCTGCGGCAACAGCGACACCGGCGGCGGCGACGGAGGCGACGACGGCAAGCTCGTCCTGGGCTTCTCCCAGGTCGGCGCGGAGAGCGGCTGGCGTACGGCCAACACCAACTCCATCAAGGAGGCGGCGGCCGAGGCCGGCATCGAGCTGAAGTTCGACGACGCGCAGCAGAAGCAGGAAAACCAGATCAAGGCCATCCGCAACTACATCCAGCAGAAGGTCGATGTGATCGCCTTTTCGCCGGTGGTGGAGTCGGGCTGGGACACGGTGCTCAAGGAGGCCAAGGACGCCGGCATCCCGGTCATCCTGACCGACCGCGCCGTGGACTCCGCCGACAAGTCGCTCTACAAGACCTTCCTCGGCTCTGACTTCGTCAAGGAGGGCCGGCTCTCCGGCGAGTGGCTGGTGGAGAACAAGAAGGACGCGACCGGCGACGTGAACATCGTCGAGTTGCAGGGCACCACCGGCTCCGCCCCGGCCAACGACCGGAAGAAGGGCTTCGCCGAGGCGATCGCGGCCGACCCCAAGCTGAAGGTCATCGCTTCCCAGTCCGGTGACTTCACCCGCGCGGGCGGCAAGCAGGTGATGGAACAGTTCCTGAAGGCCCACCCGAAGATCGACGTCCTCTTCGCGCACAACGACGACATGGGTCTGGGCGCGCTGGAGGCGATCACCGCGGCGGGCAAGGAGCCGGGCAAGGACATCACCATCATCACCATCGACGCGGTCAAGGACGGCATGCAGGCCCTGGCCGACGGCAAGTTCAACTTCATCGCGGAGTGCAGCCCGCTGCTCGGCCCACAGCTGATGGACCTGGCCAAGAAGGTGCACGCCGGCGAGGAGGTGCCGCCGCGGATCGAGACCGAGGAGACCACCTTCACCCAGGAGCAGGCCAAGGAGGCCCTGCCCAACCGCAAGTACTGATGACGCATGGGGCCGCCGCACCCACGTGGCGGCCCCGCCGCGTCGCCCATTCCCGACGGACTGGGCGTCCGGCCCGACGTCCCGTGCCACGCCGCCCGGCCGGCCCGCTGGCCGGCCGGGCGGCGTGCCGGGAGAACTGGCCCTTCCGCATCGATGAAAATTAGAAGAGGATCGATGGGATGACGGATAGTCGTCCGGTCCTGACGATGACCGGGATCAGCAAGTCCTTTCCCGGGGTGCGCGCACTCCACAATGTCGACTTCCGGCTCCTTCCTGGCGAGGTGCACGCCCTGATGGGCGAGAACGGCGCCGGCAAGTCGACCCTGATCAAGGTGTTGACAGGCGTCTACGGCATCGACGAGGGCAACGTCACCCTCGACGGCGAGCAGGTGGCCTTCAACGGACCGATGCAGGCTGCCGCGGCCGGGGTCAGCACGGTCTACCAGGAGGTCAATCTCTGCCCGAACCTGTCCGTGGCGGAGAACATCTTCATCGGGCGGGAGCCGCGCCGTTTCGGCGCCGTCCGCTGGGGCGAGGTGCGTCGGCGGGCCCGACAGCTGCTCGCCCGGCTGGACCTCGACATCGACGTCACCGCGCCGGTGGCGAGTTACTCGCTGGCCGTGCAGCAGATGGTGGCGATCGCTCGGGCGATCGACGTACAGGCCCGGGTGCTGATCCTGGACGAGCCGACCTCCAGCCTGGACGCTGGCGAGGTCGCGCAACTGTTCCGGATCATGCGGCAGTTGCGGGACGAGGGCATCGCGATTCTCTTCGTGACCCACTTCCTCGACCAGGTCTATGGCATCGCCGACCGGATCACCGTGCTGCGTAACGGCACGCTGGTGGGGGAGTACCCGATCGCCGAGCTGCCGCAGCTGGCGCTGGTGGAGAAGATGATCGGCAAGGAGCTCGACGTCCTCGATCGGATCGACGAGCAGCCCCGGCAGACGACGGCGGCCATCGAGAGCGGCGCCCCGTTCGTCCAGGTGTCGCAGCTCGGGCGCAGGGGCGCGGTCGCCCCGTTCAGCCTGACCATCCACGCCGGTGAGGTGGTCGGCCTGGCCGGGCTGCTCGGCTCCGGGCGTACCGAGGTGGCGCGGCTGTTGTTCGGTGCTGATCGGGCCGACCGCGGCGAGGTCCAGGTGGACGGCGCCCAGACCGGCCTGCGCAACCCGGTGCAGGCGATCGAGCGGGGCATCGGTTTCTGCTCGGAGAACCGCCGTGCGGAGGGGATCATCGGCGACCTGTCGGTCCGGGAGAACATGATCCTGGCCATGCAGGCCGCCCGGGGCTGGCTGCGCCCGATCCCACGTCGCCGCCAGGACGAGCTGGTCGACCGGTACATCAAGGCGTTGAGCATCCGTCCGGCCAACCCGGACATGCCGGTGCGCAACCTCTCCGGCGGCAACCAGCAGAAGGTTCTGCTGGCCCGCTGGCTGATCACCGAGCCGCGACTGCTAATCCTCGACGAGCCGACCCGGGGAATCGACATCGGCGCGAAGGCCGAGATCCAGAGGCTGGTGGTGGAGCTCTCCGACGGTGGGATGGCGGTGCTGTTCATCTCCGCCGAGCTGGAGGAGGTGCTGCGTCTCAGCCACAAGATCGCGGTGATGCGCGACCGGGAACTGGTCGCCCAGCTCGACAACGACGACACTGTGGATGCCGACCGCGTCATGCAGACCATCGCCAGCGGGACCGAGCGTGAGGAGGCGAGCCGATGAGCGACGCCGGGAACCGCTTCCGTACCATGCTCGGCCACCGGCTGTTCTGGCCGGTCGCCGTGCTCGTGGTCATGTTGGCGGCCAACACCATCTACCGTCCGGGGTTCCTGGCCATCGAGGTCAACAACGGGCACCTGTACGGCACCCCGATCGACATCCTGCGGTTGAGCGCCCCGCTGATCCTGGTCGCGCTGGGCATGACCCTGGTGATCTCGACCGGCGGCATCGACCTGTCGGTCGGCTCGCTCTGCGCGATCAGCGGCGCCATCGCCTGCCTCTACATCAGCCGGGCACCGGACCAGAACAACCTCGTCACCGTGCTGACCGCGCTCGCGATGGCGCTCGGGGTCGCGCTGGTGCTCGGTGCCTGGAACGGGGTTCTGGTCTCCGTCATCGGCATCCAACCGATCATCGCCACGCTCATCCTGATGGTGGCCGGCCGGGGCCTCGCACAGTTGATCGCCGAGGGCCAGATCATCACCATCAACTCCGGGCCGTACCGGGCGATCGGGCTGGGGCACCTGTTGACCCTGCCCCTGGCGATCTTCATCGCCCTGGCCGCGGCCCTACTCGTCGCGGCGTTCACCCGCCGTACCGCGCTCGGCATGATCGTCGAGTCGGTCGGCGGTAACCGGGAGGCCAGCCGGCTGGCCGGCATCCGGTCCGGTCGGGTCGTCTTCCTCGTCTACGTGGTCAGCGCCGCCTGTGCCGCGATCGCCGGGTTCATGATGACCGCCAACGTCTCCAGCGCCGACGGCAACAACACCGGCCTGTGGGTGGAGCTGGACGCGATCCTCGCGGTCGTCATCGGCGGCACCTCGCTCGCCGGTGGCCGGTTCTACCTCGGCGGCACCATCCTCGGCGCCCTGATCATCCAGACCCTCACCACCACGGTGTACGCCATGAACATCTCACCCCAGACGGCGCTGCTGTTCAAAGCGGTAGTCGTCATCGCCGTCTGCCTCATCCAGGCACCGGCCTTCCGGGCGAAGTTCCGCCGTCGACGGCCCGGGGCACCGCCGCCGCCCCAGCCGTCTCCGCAGCGGCAGAAGGAGCAGGTGCCGGCATGAGTGAGCGTCAGCGAGCGAATCATCAGTTCAGGGTGTTGGTGCCTCATGGCGGCACGGAGCGGAGCGGAGTGCCGGCATGAGTACTTTCCCGATCTCCGCTCCGAGTTGGGCCAAGCTGCCTCGGCGGCACATGCCGGTGCTGGCGACGTTGGCGCTGTTGCTGGTGATGTACGGCATCGGTGTGTCCCAGTACCGGGCGTTCTCCAACGTCCAGGTGGTTTTCAACGTCTTCATCGATAACGGTTTCCTTCTCGTCATCGCCGTCGGGATGACCTTCGTGATCCTCACCGGCGGTATCGACCTGTCGGTCGGCTCGGTGGCGGCGATGACCGCGATGGTCTCGGCCTGGTTGTTGCAGTCCGGGCTGCCCGCGTTGCTGGTGCTGGTGATCGCCCTGCTGATCGGGCCGACGCTCGGGTTCCTGATGGGCTGCGCGATCCACTTCTTCGACATCCAGCCCTTCATCGTCACCCTGGCCGGGATGTTCTTCGCCCGGGGCATGTGCACGTTCATCAGCGACGCGTCGATTCCGATCACCGACGGGTTCTGGACCACGATGTCGCAGTACCGGATCGGCGATCCCCGGGGCAACTTCGTCTCGATCAGCGTGCTGGTGGCGTTCGCGGTGGTCCTGATCGCCGCGTACGTGCTGGCGTACACGCGACTGGGACGCAACGTCTACGCGATCGGCGGCAACCCGCAGTCGGCGCTGCTGATGGGGCTGCCGGTGGGCCGGACCCGGATCGCGGTCTACACCATCAGTGGCCTGTGCGCGGCGATCGGCGGGATCCTGCTCTCCTTCTACACGTTGTCCGGCGCCCCGTTGATCGCCATCGGGATGGAACTCGACGTGATCGCGGCCGTGGTCATCGGTGGCACGGTGCTCACCGGTGGCTCGGGGTACATCTTCGGCACGGTGCTCGGTGTGCTGGTACTCGGCGTGATCCAGACCTTGATCACCTTCGACGGCAGCCTCAACTCCTGGTGGACCAAGATCGTGATCGGAGGCCTGCTCTTCGCGTTCATCCTGCTCCAGCGCCTCATCGGCATCCGCTACAAGTGACCGCCCCTCTCGCGGAAGGCAACTCCCATGGCAACACACCCTGAACCCGAGGTCTGGTTCCTAACCGGAAGCCAGGCAATGTACGGCGAGGACACGCTCCGGCAGGTGGCCGACCAGTCCCGTCAGATCGCCGCTCTGCTCGACGAATCGCCGCACATTCCCGCCCGGGTGGTCTGGAAGCCGGTCCTGACCACCAGCGCCGACATCCTGCGGACCTGCCGGGATGCCGCGTCGCAGGGGGCGGTCGGGGTGATCGCCTGGATGCACACCTTCTCGCCAGCGAAGATGTGGATCTCGGGCCTGGACGCGTTGCAGACGCCGTTGCTGCACCTGCACACCCAGGCCAACGTCCTGCTGCCGTGGGACGAGATCGACATGGATTTCATGAACCTCAACCAGGCCGCGCACGGCGACCGGGAGTTCGGGTACATCCAGACCCGGCTCGGGGTGGCCCGCAAGACGGTCGCCGGGCACGTCTCCGACCCCCGGGTGGTCTCCCGCGTCGGTGCCTGGACCCGGGCGGCGATCGGCTGGTCGGCCATGCGCTCGCTGCGGCTGGCGCGATTCGGCGACAACATGCGCGACGTGGCCGTCACCGAGGGGGACAAGGTCGAGGCGGAGCTGCGCTTCGGCGTCTCGGTGAACACGTACGGGGTCAACGACCTGGTGCGGGTGGTCGACGAGGTGTCCGAGGCGCAGATCGACGATCTGGTCAAGGAGTACGACGACACCTTCCGGGTCGCCGCCGAGCTACGACCCGGCGGCGAGCGGCACGATTCGCTGCGGTACGCCGCCCGGCTGGAACTGGGGCTGCGCACCTTCCTGGACGCCGGTGGCTTCCGCGCCTTCACCACCAACTTCGAGGACCTGGGCGGGCTGCGTCAACTGCCCGGCATCGCGGTGCAGCGACTGATGGCCGATGGCTACGGCTTCGGCGGTGAGGGCGACTGGAAGACCTCGGTGCTGGTGCACACCCTCAAGGCGATGGCCGTCGGCACCGAGGGCGGAACCTCGTTCATGGAGGACTACACCTACGACCTCACCCCGGGCGAGGAACTGGTGCTCGGTGCCCACATGCTCGAGGTCTGCCCGTCGATCGCCGGTGACGTGCCGAACGTGGAGATCCATCCGCTGAGCATCGGCGGTCGTGAGGATCCCGTCCGGCTGGTCTTCGACGCCGCGCCGGGGCCGGCGGTGGTGCTCGGCCTGGCGGACATGGGCGAGCGTTTCCGGCTGGTGGCCAACGAGGTCGACGTGGTCTCCCCACCGCAACCACTGCGCCGGTTGCCGGTCGCCCGGGCGGTCTGGCGGCCGCGACCGCACCTGCCCGGCTCCGCCGAAGCGTGGATCACCGCTGGCGCGCCCCACCACACCGTGTTGTCCCAGGCGGTCGGGGTGGAGGAGTTGCACGACCTCGCCGAGATGAGCCGTACCGAACTCGTCGTCATCGACGCCGAGACCGATCCCCGGCGGTTCGCCGACGAGCTGCGCTGGAACCAGGCGTACTACCGGCTGGCCCGGGGGTTCTGACCGCCCGCTGACGCTGGTGTGGCGGAGCTGCCGTAGCGGCCTCTCCGCCCCGCCAGCGGCTGCCCGCGCCCGCGGGTGGCAGGGTCCCCGGCCGGCGCGCCACCCCGCCGGCCGGGGACCGCGAGCAGGCTTCTGCGAGCCGTACGGCGTCGTTGATGTTACGTCTTGACGAAGGCCGTGTTATCGCTCACAGTCGTAGTGAAGACGGACGATATCTGTGGCCGTCCGGGACGCGCCACGTTGCTCTGAAGCTGGTGGTCACCTGATCTCTCCCTTGGGCAGGGCGGTCATGTTAGCGATCACACGCCGCACCGGATCAGCGACGGCGTAGGCCGCAGAGGAGCCGTCCTGTTCGTTCTGCTCGTATCCCGAAGGAGAATCATGATTGCCATTGGTGAGGTCCCACGGACCGCGCCGGGCCGGCGCGGCTGGCTGTCGCGCGCGGCGGCCATCCTGACGGCGATGGTGGTGGGCGGCTCCCTCGCCGCGGTGGCGCCATCGCCCGCAGCCGCGGCCACGGTGGACACCAACGCCTGGTACGTGCTGGTCAACCGTAACAGCGGCAAGGCTCTCGACGTCTACAACCTGGCCACCAACGACGGGGCCCGGATCACCCAGTGGTCGCGTAACGACGGAAACCATCAGCAGTGGCAGTTCGTCGACTCCGGCGGCGGCTACTACCGGCTCAAGTCGCGGCACTCGGGCAAGGTGCTCGACGTCTACAACTTCTCCACCGCCAACGGCGCCTCGATCGTGCAGTGGTCCGACCACAACGGGACCAACCAGCAGTTCCGACTGGCCGACTCGGCAGGTGGCTACGTACGGCTGATCAACCGCAACTCCAACAAGGTGATGGAGGTGCAGAACGCCTCGACCGCCGACGGCGGCAACATCGTGCAGTACGACGACTGGGGCGGCGCCAACCAGCAGTGGCAACTCGTCCGCGTCGACGGCGGCGGCAACCCCACCGACCCGCCCCCCGGCGGCAGCTTCACCAACCCCGTCGTCTGGCAGGACTTCGCCGACGTCGAGGTCATCCGGGTCGGCGAGGTGTACTACATGACCGCCTCCACCATGCACTACTCGCCCGGCGCCCCGATCCTGCGCTCGTACGACCTGGTGAACTGGGAGTTCGCCGGGCACTCGGTACCCCGTCTGGACTTCGGCACCAAGTACGACCTGCCCGCCGGGCAGCAGGCGTACGTGGAGGGCATCTGGGCCTCGACGCTGAACTACCGGCCGAGCAACCAGACCTACTACTGGGCCGGGTGCATCAACTTCGCCCAGACCCACATCTACACCGCGACGGCCGTCGACGGTACCTGGAGCCGGCACGCGACCCTGCCGCAGTGCTACTACGACGCCGGGATGCTGATCGACGACAACGACACCATGTACGTCGCGTACGGCAACGGCACCATCAGCGTGGCTCAGCTCTCCGCCGACGGGCGCAGCCAGGTCCGGGCGCAGCAGGTCTACCAGACGCCGTCGAGCATCGGCACCCTGGAGGGCGCGCGCTTCTACAAGCGCAACGGCGCCTACTACATCTGGCTGACCCGCCCGGCCAACGGCCAGTACGTGCTCAAGTCCACAAACGGCCCCTTCGGCCCGTACGAGCAGCGCCAGGTGCTGCTCAACATGCAGGGCCCGATCTCCGGCGGCGGGGTGCCCCACCAGGGCGGACTGGTGCAGCTGCCGAACGGATCCTGGTACTACATGGCATTCACCGACGCGTACCCGGGCGGCCGGATGCCGACCCTCGCGCCGATCAACTGGACCGCGGACGGCTGGCCGCAGGTGCAGACGGTCAACGGCGCCTGGGGCGTCAACTACCCGAACCCGCTGCCGCTGCGTCCGGTCAAGCCGCTCACCGGCGTCGACACGTTCACCGGCACCACCCTCGGTCCGCAGTACGAGTGGAACCACAACCCCGACAACAGCCGGTGGTCGGTGAACAACGGGCTTCGGTTGCAGACCGCCACCGTGACCAACGACCTCTACCGGGCACGCAACACGATCACCCACCGCATCCAGGGGCCGACCTCGACCGGCACGGTCGAGATCGACTACTCGACGATGCGCGACGGCGATCGTACCGGCCTGGCCATGCTGCGGGACGTCTCGGCGTGGATCGGCGTCCGGCGGGACAACGGTGCCACCCGGGTGGTGATGACCAACGGGCTGAACATGAACAGCAACTGGGACACCAGCAGCACCGGTAGCGAGATCGCCAGCGCCGCGGTCTCCGGTGGGCGAATCTGGCTGCGGGCCAACGCCGACATCCGGCCCGGCTCCGGTCGGCAGGCGCGTTTCTCCTACAGCACCGACGGGGTCAATTTCGTCCCGCTGGGCAACGCCCTGACGCTCAACAACAACTGGACGTTCTTCATGGGTTACCGGTTCGCCATCTTCAACTACGCCACCCAGGCGTTGGGCGGCTCGGTGACGGTGCGCCGTTTCGAGTTGGCCACGCCATGAGGTGACGGTTGACGGTCCGGCGTCGTACCGATGCCGGGCCGTCACCCACGGACCGGGGCCTGTCGCCTGCCCGCCGAGCGGGCGACAGGCCCCTCCTCCGGCCCGGCGATTGCCGCCGCCGGCAGCCGGGGGACATGCGGGTGCCGGGTGGGAGACATCCCACCCGGCACCCGTCCGGCCTCGGCTACCTGTGGCTCAGGCGGCGCGGGACCACTGCATGCTCGACGCGGAGCTGCACGTACGCTGCTCCAGGGCGGCACCGAGAGCGGTGGAGCCGCCGGCCACGTTCAGGCACTTGTTGCTGTTGACGTTGACCAGCTGGTGGTAGCCGTCGCCGGTCGATCGCCAGCTGAAGACCTGGTTCAGGCCATCGTGGCAGGTGTACTGGATGATCTGCGCCCCGTCGGCCGTGGAGACGTCGCGCACGTCGACGCACTTGCCACTGTGCACGCTCTGCAGCCGTACGTTGCCGTTGCCGGCGTCGAGGAAACGCCACTGCTGCCAGGCGTTGCCGTTGCTGCTCCACTGACCGATCACCGCGAGGTTGTCGAGGTTCGGCTGCTGGACGTCGACGACCTGCCCGCTGTTGCGATTGGTGATCCGGTAGGCCGTCGGTGCGCCACCGCCACCGGCGAACTGCCACCAGTTGACGTTGAACAGGCTGCCGCTGCCGCCGGCGAAACGCAGGTAGAGATCGCGTGTGCCGGTGGCGCCGGACACCCCGCAACTGGTGGTCGTCCAGGTCTGCCAGCCGCCCGTACCGGCCACCGTGCAGGTGCCCACGAGCGGACCGCTGGCGCTGTCCAGCCGTACCTCGATACGGCCGCCGCTGGTGGCCGAGGCGACCCGCGCGGAGAAGGTGGTCGCTCCGGTGCCGAAGGCAACCCCCTTTACCTTGATGTAGTCGCCGTTGTCGATCCAGCCGACGTTCATGCCACCCTCGCTGGCCGGCTCGGTCTCGATACCGGATCCCCAGGCGATCGTCTCGGCCTCCTGGCGTACGTACGGGTTCAACGTGCCGACCTGGGGTGCCCCGGCGGTGGTCATGTTCATGGTGGGGATGGTTCCGTTGGAGTTGTAGGTGAACTTCTCCACCGCGACCGACCGGGTGTAGCCGCCACCGCCGGGCAGCGCACCGTTGTGGTAGAAGAAGTACGACCCACCGGCGAAGTCGATCACGCCGGGGTGGTTGGTGAAGCTGGAGCCCTGCCGGGGCATGACCGTTCCCCGGTACGTCCACGGGCCGGTAGGGCCGGGTGCCGTCGAGTAGCCGATGAACTCCGAGCAGCACTCCGCCGCGAACACGTTGTAGTAGAGCCCGTTGCGCTTGTAGACCCACGGCCCCTCCTCGTAGAGGGTGGGCCGGCTGGCGTTTCCGGTCCGGGTACCGAAGCCCGCCGTGGTGAGCGGGATCTGGGTCGGACCGCCGGAGAACGAGATCATGTCAGGGTTGAGCCGTACGTACCACAGGTTCGGGTTGCCCCAGTACAGGTACGCCTGACCGTCGTCGTCGATGAACGCGTGCGGATCGATCTCGCCATTGCCGACCAGCGGGCGGCCGAGCGCGTCCCGGAACGGCCCGGTCGGGCTGTCCGCGACCCCGACCCCGATGACCATCTGCCCGTTCGAGCGTTGCCGGACCGGCACGTACCAGTAGAACTTCCCGTTACGGGCGATGACGTGCCCGGCCCACGCGTTGGCGTCCGCCCAGGCGAACGTGGCCAGACTCATCGGCGTGCCGTGGTCGGTCCAGTTCACCATGTCGGCCGAGGAGAAGACCCGCCAGTCACGCATGGTGAAGTAGGTCGAGCCGTCCTCGTCGTGGCCGGTGTAGAGGTAGACCCGACCGTCGTGCAGCATCGGTGCCGGGTCGGCGGTGTAGATGTGCTGGACGATCGGGTTGTCGGCCCGCGCCGCGCCGGGTAGCAGGGCGATCGCGCAGGTCATGCTCACGAGCACGGCGACGACGCGGCGGAGCGCCGTGATGCTCATGCCCGGCTCCACCGCTGGTTGGCGTTGCCGTGGCAGGACCAGAGGATCACCGCGGTCCCGTTGGCGGTGCCGGCGTTGTTGACGTCCAGACACAGCGACGGGAAGCGGCCGTTGCTCACCGTGCCGTTGGCGTTGAACGTCCACTGCTGGTTGGTGCCGCCGTTGCAGTCCCAGACCTGCACCCGGGTGCCGTTTGTGGCGTTCGTCGGCACGTCCAGGCACTTGCCGAGGATCCGCAACGTCTGGCCGTCCTGGGTGATCTGCTGGTTGGGGTTGCCGTGGCAGTCCCAGATCAGGGTTCCGGTGCCGTTCGCGGTGTTCGAGTTGTCGAGATCGAGGCAGCGCCCGGCCGACTCGCTGCGCAGCCGGAAGGTGCTCGGGACCGGTGGGTTGGTGGTGCCGCCACCGCTTACCCGGTACACCACGGTGCCGTGTGCCGGCACGCTCGCGGAGATGGTCCCGGTGGTCGTGGAGGTGCCGCCGGTCCACGCGTTGAGCAACGTGAACGAGCTGCCGGTCTTGCCGATCGCCGCCGCCGTGGTGGAGATCGTCGTGGTGGAGTTGCCCTGGTTGAACAGCGCGACCGCGACGTCACCGTTGGCCAGCCGCTTGGCCAGTACCCGCCGGGTGCCGTCGTGCGAGACCTGCACGGCCTGGAGCCCCAACGTGTCCTGGTTGATCGCGATCAGGTGCTGGTTGCGCAGGATGTCAAGCGTCGCTGTGCTGGCCGAGCGCAGGTCGTTGCCCATCATCAGCGGCGCGGCCATCATCGACCACAGCGCGAAGTGGCTGCGCATCTCGGTGTCGTTCATGCCGCCATTGCCGACCTCCAACATGTCCGGGTCGTTGAATCCGCCCGGTGCGGCGTAGCCGGCGAGTGGCACGTTCACGTTGACGATGTTCTGGATGCCCATCGGGTAGCCGTTGGTCTGGCCGCTGTCCCAGGTGTTGGTGATGTCCTCAGTGGTCCGCCAGAGGTTGGCCACGTCGCTCCAGTTGCGTTGCGGCCCGGTCTTCTCGTGGATGCTGTTCGAGTTGATGCTGTAGACGATCGGCCGGCCGGTGGCCGCCAGCGCGTCGCGCATGATGCCGAACCGGGCCACCTGGTCGTTGATGGTGCCGGTGGGGGAGCACCAGTCGTACTTGAGGTAGTCCACGCCCCAGGCGGCGAACTGCCGGGCGTCCTGGTACTCGTGTCCGAGGCTGCCCGTGGAACCGGGGAAGGCGTCGAAGTACTGGGCGCAGGTCTGGTCCAGCGGCCCCTGGTAGATGCCGAACAGCAGCCCGCGGGAGTGCAGGTAGTCGCCGAGGGCCTTCATGCCGCTCGGGAACCGCTGCGGATGGGCCTGGAGGTTGCCCTGCGCGTCCCGGTCCGGGTTGAACCAGCAGTCGTCGACGACGACGTACTTGTATCCGAGGTCGCGCAACCCGTGATTGACGATCGCGTCGGCCATCTGGCGGATGAGCGTCTCGTTGATGTTGCAGCCGAACGTGTTCCAGGTGTTCCAGCCCATCGGTGGGGTACGGGCGACGCCGTTGTTCAGCGCCTGCGCCGGCTTGGGGGAGATGACCCCGTCGGCGAAGCTCGCGGTGAGCGTCACCGCCAGGATGCCGAGGGCGGCGGTCAGCCACCTTCTTGCGCTACGCACGTCGAATCCTCCTTGCGTCGGTGTGGTGATCGGTCCGGTCGCCGGCATCGCGGCGTTCGGCGGGGTCCGGCCGGGTGGAACTCTGCGGGCGGATCCTGCGCACGCCGCCCACGTACGCGTGCAGTCGTCCGGGACGCCGATGTGCAGGGCCCGGATATCGCCGGTCGGCACGCTGTTTCGGGCCCCGCACGGTTGCCGCCGCGCCGTGTCGGCAGGCACCGTTCCGATGACAGGAATGTTATCGCTATCATCAATGCCTGTAAATTGTCTGTTGCTTGCCCACACAGCCCCTCGGAGCAACAGATCTGCGTCGAACCGGACGGAGTGGAATCCGGGTGTGACCGCTAACAGGCAGCGATGAAGGACGCTGTGTGGCGTACGCGGACGGCCCGGCGGCCACCGGGGCGGCTACTGGCGCTAGACTGTGCGTGATCTAGCGCTCTCCACCCGGACGGCACGGGCCGGCGTGGGCACCGCGCGAGGGGATCTTTGTACCTGAGCCGTGCCAGTCATCGCCGACGGGCTGCGGCGAGCGACTGGATTGCGGGGAGTGTGAGATGGCCGTACGCGATCCTGCGATGACGGACGTGGCCCGCCTCGCCGGTGTTTCCCATCAGACGGTCTCGCGGGTGCTCAACGGGCACCCGAACGTACGCGAGCAGACTCGACTGCGCGTCCAGGCGGCCATCGCCGAGCTCGGCTACCGGCCGAACCGGGCGGCCCGCGCGCTGGTCACCGGCCGCTCGCAGGTGATCGGGGTGGTCGCGCAGAACACCACCCTCTACGGTCCGGCCTCGCTGTTGGCCGCGCTGGAGCAGACGGCCGCCGAGTCCGGTTTCGCGGTAAGTGTGGGCAGCGTGCGTGACCTCGATCATCGGTCGATCTCGGCGGTGGTGGAGCGGCATCTGGCGCACCGGGTCGCCGGCATCGTGGTGATCGCGCCGGTGGAGTCGGCCGGCGAGGCGTTGGAGCGTCTGCCGAAGGACGTGCCGCTGGTGACCGTGGACGGGGATCCGCATCGGCCGATGCCGCTGGTGACGGTGGACCAGGCGGCCGGTGCCCGGGCCGCCACCCAGCACCTGCTCGACGCCGGTCACCGTACGGTCTGGCACGTTTCCGGTCCGTCGGACTGGTTCGACAGCGCCGGCCGGATCGAGGGCTGGCGGGCGGCGCTGACCTCGGCCGGCGCGGAGATCCCGCCGCTGGTGCCGGCGGACTGGTCCGCGGCGGCCGGCTACCGGTGTGGGCAGATGCTGGCCCGGATGCCCGACGTCACCGCCGTCTTCACCGCCAACGACCACCTGGCCCTCGGGGTGCTGCGCGCCCTGCACGAGCACGGCCGCCGGGTGCCGGACGACATCAGCGTGGTCGGCTTCGACGACGTGCCGGAGGCCGCCTACTTCATTCCGCCGTTGACCACCGTACGACCGGATTTCGGCGCGGTGGCCCGGGCGAGCCTGGAGATGCTGCTCACCCAGATCGAGTCGGTGAGCGGTGGCGCCCTGCGCCGGACCATCGCCCCGACCCTGGTGGCCCGCCGAAGCGTAGGCCCCCCACCCCGCCCCTGACCAACCCCTCCACCGAAGGGTTGATCAAGAAGTTTTGGTCGGCCTGCGCGCTGGACGCGACCAAAACTTCTTGATCAACCGGCGATTCGTACCCGGGTGGGGTGGGTTAGGTTGCGGTGCAGGTGGGGGTGCCGGAGGGGCCGACGCCGGTGCCCTGGAAGCCGAACTCGGTGCTACCGCCCGCGCCGACCTGACCGTTGTAGCTGACGTTGCCGAAGCTCACCGTCCCGGTGCTGCCGCTGGCCTGCGCGTTCCAGGTGCCGGTGACCGCCGCGCCGCCGGGCAGCGTGATCCGCACGGTCCAGCCCCGGATCGCGGCACTGCCGGCGGTGACCCGTACGGTGGCCACGAAGCCGCCGTTCCAGGAGTTCAGCGACACCGAGGCCGAGCAGGCACCGCCGCCCGGCGGGGGCGCGGTGGTGGTCGGCGGCGCGGTGGTCGGGTTCGGTCCGCTGACACTGTTCAACGCGTTGAGCACCGAGGTGTACGCGGGCTTCTTGTTCCCGTTGCCGTCGAACAGCAGCGGGTTGTCATCCCGCCAGGAGGCGGCGTCCCAGACACCCCAGACCGTGATCCCGGTGCAGCGCGTCACGGCCAGGCAGGCCCGGGTCACCCGTTCGTAGATGCTCGCCTGGTTGGGGCCCTGAGCGACGTCCAGCTCGGTGATCTGCACGTCGACGCCGAGGTCGGCGAAGCGTTGCAGGTTGGCCTGGTAGTCACCGGCGAGGGTGGTGCCGAGGTGGGACTGGAAGCCGACGCAGTCGATCGGGACGCCGCGCTGCTTGAAGTCGCGCACCATGTTGTAGATGCCTGTCGACTTCGCGTTGATGCCGTCGGTGTTGTAGTCGTTGTAGCAGAGCTTGGCGCCGGGGTCGGCCGCGCGGGCGGCCCGGAACGCGGCCTCGATCCAGTCGTTGCCGGTGCGTTGCAGGTTCGAGTCCCGCCGCGCGCCGCTGCCACCGTCGGCGAACGCCTCGTTCACCACGTCCCAGGAGTGGACCTGACCCCGGTAGTGGGTGGCTACCCGGGTGACGTGGTTGATCGCCGCGTTACGCAGCGCGGTGCCGGACAGGTTCTGTGCCCAGCCGGGCTGTTGCGCGTGCCAGAGCAGGGTGTGGCCACGTACGGACATCCCATTGGCCCGGGCGTGCGCGACGAGCCGGTCACCCGCGCTGAAGCTGAAGGAGTTCTGCTGGGGCTCGTTGGCGTACCACTTCATCTCGTTCTCGGCCACGATCGAGTTGAACTCACGATTGAGGATCGTGGCGTAGGCGGAGTTGGAGAGCTGGAACGAGTTGGTGGCGGCGCCGAAGTAGCGACCGCTCTGCGCCGCCGCCGCGCCGAGGGTGCTGGCGGCGGCGTGGGCGGAGGGCGCGACCAGCGCGGTGGAGACGAGCAGCGCGGCACCGGCCGCGACGGACATCAGCACGGTACGCGGTCGGATGCCCACGACCCTGCCTCCGGTGGTTCTGGATTTCATCGACGTGCCCTTTCGATGGTGGTGGTTCGGGATGCCACCCCGGATCAGCCTGCTGGCGGCCGCCTACCGGCGCGGAGGTGTGGATCCGGGCACGGCGAGGCGACCCGAGCGCGGATCGCACGGGTTGCGGGGTTGGTCGGGATGTGGCGGTCGCCGATGACAGCGGCCATGACGCGACGATCGGTGCCGTCGAGGCGTGCCCTTCCGCGCGGATTGACAGCGCGCGGCGTCTCGCGGATGCCGGCCCGGACAGGCCGCCAGGCGGGGTCGGCTTGGTGCCGCCTCGGCCCGGTGGCCGGTGACCTGAACAGGAGCGTGCCCGTGGCTCCCTGCCCCGAAGCTAGCATGTTATCGATAACATGCTCAAGCGATGACGATGGATGCAATGACGGTCGAGGCCGCCGGAGACGACCCCGTGGTGGGTCGCTCCGACGGCCTCGGTGACAGCGGTCAGGCTCAGATGAAACGCCAACGGTGGTCGCCCGCGCCGTTGTCGTCCCAGATCACGATCTGAGTGCCCTGGCTGGACGAGGCGCCGGTGACGCCGAGGACCCGCCCGCCGTTTGCGGACTGGATCCGGAAGTAGCCGTTCGCGGCGTACCGCAGCCGCCACCGGTTGCTGGCCGCGCCGTTGTCGGCCCACTGCACCACGCGGGCGCCGTTGCCGCTGCTGCCGTTCTCCACCCCCAGCACCTTGCCGCTGTGGGAGTTGCGCAGCCGCAGGTAGCCGCCACTGTCCACGATCGCGGTCCAGAGGTGGTCGGCGGTGCCGGTGTCGCCCCACTGGATCACCAGGCCGCCGTCGGCGGTGGACATGTTCTGCACGCCCAGCACGAGACCGGTGGCCAGGTTCTGGATCCGGCGGGCACCGTTTGGCACGAACCGCCACTGGTTGTCCGGCGTGCCGTTGTCCGGATCCTGGACGACCCGGGCACCCTGCGCGGTGGACCCGTTGAGGGTGGCGAGCAGCTTGCCGGTGTGCCCGTTACGGATCTTGTGTGACCCGTCGCCGACGTCCACGATCGTCCACCGGTGGTCGGCCGTGCCGGTGTCGGACCATTGCAGGACCTGCGCGTTGTCGGCGGTCGACATGTTCTGCACCCCGAGCACCTTGGCACTGTTGGCGTTGCGGAACTTCACCGCGTTGCCGTCGACGACCAGCTGCCAGTCATGGTCGGCGGTGCCGTTGTCGCCCCACTGCAACGCCGGCGCCCCGTCGGCGGTGGACATGTTCTCGATGCCGAGCACCAGGCCGCTGGCGGCGTTGGCGAGCCGGAACGTCGCCGTTCCGGTGCCCGGGGACTGGCCGTTGGCGTTCCAGTAGACGGTGTAGTTGTGCCCGTGCGCGTCGTAGAACGGGCCCAGGTTGACCGTGGCGCCGTTGGCGGTGGCGGTGAAGGTCAACGCCGAGGTGCTGGTCCGGTTGACCGAGGTGGTGGCCAGGGCGGGCAGGGCGGAGAGCGCGGTGTTGCCGTAGTTGCCGGAGAGCACCGCGGGCCCGTAGGTGAGTGCCACCACGTTCGGATCGTCGTTGGCGGGCTGCACGATCACGCGCATCGGGAGCCGTACGGTCACCGTGTCGCCGGAGGCCCAGGATCGGGTGAGGGTCGCGTACGCGCCCGGGGTGGTGCTGATGTTCTGCGCGGCGCCGTTGACGCTTACCGTCGCTCCCTGCGTCCACGCCGGAATGCGGATCCGCATGGTCCACGACCCGCCGACGTCGCCGGTCACGGTGAGGGTCGTGGTGTCGCTGACCGGGTAGGTGGTGCTCTGGGTGACCGTGATGCCGCGCTGCGACCAGTTCAGCACCGAGGGCAGGAACAGGTTCACCGTCAGCGTGGTGTCGTTGTGGAAGTAGATCGAGTTCATCAGGGTGGTGTTGGTTTCCAGTTGCGAGCCCTGGCAGCACCAGAAGGAGTTGTAGTCCGTACTCCAGGTGCCGCCGCCCCACGCCGGTCCGACACCTCGCCGCCCGCCGGGGTTCAACGGGGTGAAGTACGTGATGTGGCCGTGGTTGTCGGCCGGGTTCTGCGCTCCGATCAGGTGGTTGAGCAGTGCCCGCTCGTAGAAGTCGAAGTACGCCACCCGGTTCGGGTCCAGCAGCCACAGCTCCCGGGTCAGCTTGAGCATGTTGTACGTGTTGCACGCCTCGCAGGTGTCGTTGCGCAGGTAGCTGGCGATGGCGTTCGGGGCCCGGAAGTGTTCCGCCTGGCTGTTGCCGCCGATGACATAGGTGTGGGCGTTGACCGTCATGTTCCACGCGTTGCTGGCGATGTCCCGGTACCGGGTGGTGCCGGTGGCCTTGAACTCGCGGGCCGCGCCGATCCACTTCGGTACCTGGGTGTTGGCGTGCAGCCCGTTGAGCTGGTCGGAGTTGGCCGCCAGGGGATTGAACACGGCATTGTGGTCGAACCGCTGGGCGGCGGTCAGCCAGCGGGCGTCGCCGGTCTGCTGGTACAGGTCGGTCAGCACGGCGTTCATCCCGCCGAACTCGGTGCCCAGCATCGCCTGCATCTGCGCCGAACTCAGTCGACTGGTGCGCCAGTCCACCCAGCCGGCGAACGCCAGTAGGACGTCGCGCGCCTGGTTGTTGCCGATGTACCGCCACACGTCGAGCAGCCCGGCCAGGGTCTTGTGGATGGCGTAGTACGGCACGTTGCCGTTGTTGAGCGTGCGGTTCTCCACGGCGGTGAAGTCGGACTCGGGAAAGCCGCTGAGGTAGCCGGTGTTGAAGCCCGCGGCACCGTTGTTGGCCTGGCACTTGGCCAATTCGGCCACCATGTAGTTGGCCTTGTCCCGGCAGGTGGTGTCGCCGAGCACGGCCCACAGGTACGACCAGGCGCTCAGGAAGTGCCCCTGCGAGTGGGTGCGGAACGGGAAGTTGGGGGCCTCCCAGCCGCCCAGGGCCGCGGCACCGGCGGTGGAGAGCCGGTGGTTGGCGCGGAAGTTGTAGAGCAGCCGGTTGACGTCGACGAAGCGCAGGTAGTTGACCGTGCGGTTCTGGTTGTCCAGCCAACGGCTGGCGGTCAACCGAACCTGACCCGGCTCGAAGGCGTACGCGGAGACGCCGAGGTCGGGGCGTACCGGGGGGAGTCCCGCACTGGCGGTGCCGTTGGCCAGTGCGGGGCCGACGGCGGCGGCGACGGCGGCCGCGCCGGCGGCCCGGAGCACGTGTCGACGGTTGAGGGACGGGTAGGGCATCACGACCTCCGTGGTGGCATGGGGGAACGCCGCCCGACCCGGCGGGAGTGGTGGCCGACCGGGCGGCGAGGAGTGGTGCGATGACGTCGATGCGCGGCGCGCAGCGCGCAACGATCGGACCCGGCGCGTTTGCTGCGGTGGCGGCCTTGCCAAGCCCATCAATGTTATCGCTAACATACGCGGCTCTATATGGCTACCGCAAGACGTTGCTGACGGGGCTGCGGGGCGACCCGGATTGACCCTCGACCCGGTCGAGGCCGGAGGGTGCCGAGGGCAGCCGGCCGGCGTCCTCGCCGAGACCGGTCGGGCGAGCGGCGACGGCAGGGGCACGTGGTGGTGGCAAGTGGGGGCCGGGCGAAGATGCCGGGTGCGTACCGGGTGTGGTTGGGCGGCAGCGCGCTGAGTCTGGTCGGCGTACAGGCGATGGCGTTCGCGATGGCCTGGTCGGCGGCCGGGCAGGGGGCTCGGTTCGCCGCCCTGGTACCGACCGCGATCGTGCTGCCTCGGGTGTTGCTGCTGTTGGTGGGCGGTGCGGTGGCCGACCGGTTCGGCGTCTGGCTCGTCCTGCTCGCCTCGAACGCGGCCATGGTGGTGGTCACCGTGGCATTGGCCGCCGTCGCGTGGTCGCCGCTCGACCTGCGGCTGCCGCTGCTGCTCACCGCGCTGGCGATCGGCACCGTGGACGCCTTTCAGCTGCCGAGTTCGGGCTCGATGCCACGGCGGCTGGTACCGCCGGGGGTGCTGGCCCGCGCGATGTCGGCCCGGCAACTCGTCGGGCAGTTCGCGCTGTTCAGCGGCCCGCCGCTGGGTGGCGTGCTGCTCGGGATGACCGGGCTCGCCGGGGCGGCCCTGACCAACACCGCCACCTTCCTGGCGATGCTCGCGGTCCTGCTGGTCGTCCGACCCGCCGCCGAGCAACCGCAGGACGCCGGGCCGGACTGCGAGGGGCCGCCCGACGCCGGGTCGGACGGCGGGCGGCCACCGAACACCGGACGAGGCCACAGGCCGCCCGGCGCCGGGGTGGCTCACCGGCGGTCGCCGGTGTCGGCCGGGTTGGACGGACTGCGCCTCGCCTGGTCGGTGCCGGTGCTGCGGCTGGCGCTGCTGGTGACCGGCGTCGCGGCCGGGTTCCTCCTGCCGGTCGGCACGCTGCTGGTGCCCCTGCTGGCCCGGCAGCGGGACTGGTCGGCGTCGGCCACCGGCGCGGTCGTCGCGGCGATGGCGCTGGGCACCGCCGCCATCGCGCTGGGGGTTCTGCTGCGCGGTGGGTCCTCCCGTCCCGCAGCGGTGGCCGCCGTCGGCCTGCTGGTCGCCGCCGCTGGCGTGGTCGCGCTCGCGGTCGCCCGCGCTCCGCTGCCGGCCGTCCTGGCCGGTGTGCTCGTCGGTGCCGGCGCCGGCTGCTTCGCCACGCACGTCGGTCCACTGGTCCTGGCCGCCACGCCGCTCACCCATCTGGCTCGGGTGCAGTCCGTGCTGGTGCTGGCGCAGAGCCTGCCGTTGTTGGTGACGGCCAACGCGTTCGGCCTCGTCGTCGAGATCGTGGACGTCCCGGCGGTGCTGTTCGGCTGCGCGGGCGTACTCGCCGTGACCGGGCTGGCGGCCCTGGCCACGCCGACCCTGCGCGGCTCATCGTCCCCGGCGACTGTTCGTCACTCGAATATCTGACTAAAGTCAGCAATCGTGGATCGTGCACTCGTGGACGTGGTGCGGCGCTTCAACCGCACGGTGACCCAGCGCGTCGGCGCGCTCGACGACAGCTATCTCGCTCGGGATCGGCCCCTGGCGCAAGCACGGCTGCTCTGGGAGATCGGACCCGACGGTGCCGAGGTCGCGGCCCTGCGTACCCGGCTGGATCTCGACGCCGGCTACCTCAGCCGGCTGCTCCGGACGCTGGAGGGTGCGGGCCTCGTCGTGGTGGGGCCCGCTGGGGGAGACGGCCGGGTGCGGACCGTCCGCCTCACCGACGCCGGCCGCGCCGAGTGGCACCTGCTGGACGGCAGGTCCGACGAGCTGGCCTGGTCCGTCCTCGCACCGCTCACCGCCGGCCAACGCGCCCGGCTCACCAGCGCCATGGCCGAGGTCGAGCGCCTGTTGATGGCGTCGCTTGTCACCATCGAACCCTGCCATCCCGGTGAGCCGCGTGCCCGCGCCTGCCTGCGGGCGTACGTGCGGGAACTCGCCGCCCGGTTCGACTCCGGCTTCGAGGTGGGTCAGGGCGGCGCCGACGAGCAGGAATACGTGCCTCCGGCCGGCCTCTTCCTGGTCGCCACCCTCTCGACCGAGGCGGTGGGCTGTGGTGGGCTGCGGCTGTCCCCGGGCGAGCCCGCCGAGATCAAGCGCCTCTGGGTGTCGGCCTCGGTGCGCGGGCTCGGCGTCGGGCGTCGCCTGCTGGGCGAGTTGGAGCGGCACGCCGTGGCGGCCGGCGCGGCCAGCATCCGCCTCGACACCAACCGCACTCTCACCGAGGCGATGCGGCTCTACCGCGCCGAGGGTTACCAGGAGATCCCGCGCTACAACGACAACCCGTACGCCCACCACTGGTTCGCCAAGCCGCTGACCTGAAACGCGCGCTGGCAGGTACCCGCCGAAGCCCGGCGATGGTGAGCCGTTGACGGAGACATAGCAGTTGATCACACTGTCGCGGTGCCCATCGCGCGTGACCACATCATGTCCGAGCCCGGCGTCGGCTCCTGCCCGGATTGCGCCAGCACGGAGCTGCGGACCGTCGTCGATCAGCCACCCTGGTGCGGACGTTGTGAGTGGAACCTCGACGTCGCCGCTTCGAGTGCCGTCGGCCGTCTCGGCCGGTCTCTCGAACGGCTCGATCGTCGTGCCGGGTTCCGGGCGGACCGCCGCCTGGCCCACATGGCCACGCAGTTGGGTGCTTCCCACTCCTGGCTGACGCCTGCCTTCCTGCTGCTCGTGCTGGTCTCGTTCGCGCTGGTGCTTCTTCCGTTAGGTGCGCTGGCCGCCGCCGTGTGGCTGCTTGTCGACGGCGTGGGGCCGTTGATTCTGCCGCTGCTGCTCGCCGCCGTGGCCTACGCGCTGCGTCCCCGCCTGGGCAGCGTCCGACAGGTGGTCAAAGGCGCCTACCGGTTGACTCCGCAGCGACAGGCGGCGCTGCACCGTCTGGTCGAACGGGTCGGCGACTCTGTCGGCGCACCGAAGCCCGACCTCATAGTGCTCAACGACGAGTGGAACGCGGCGGCGGCAGTCGTCGGGGTGCGCAGGACCCGAGTACTGCTGCTCGGTGTACCGCTGCTCGTGGGCCTGTCGCCGCAGGAGATGGTGGCACTGATCGGTCACGAACTCGGACACTTCCGCTGGGCCGACTCGCGCCGTCGTCTCCTCACGCAGCCGGCCCGGACCTTCTTCGGCATGCTCGCGACCGCGACCCGGCCGCCACACGGAGACGCGCACGACAGGGACGTGGCGGGTATCTACGCCCTCTTCTACACACTCTGGCAGTTGGTCGGAGGTGCCGTCAGCTGGCTGCTGTTCGCCGTACACCTCGCGATGAACACGCTCGATGCCCGGGAGGGGCGTCGAGCGGAGGTGCGAGCCGACGCGATGGCGGCGAGTGCGGCGGGCAGCACCGCGGCTCTCAGCATGATCGACGTCTTGGCGTTGTCGCCTCTGCTGTCGCCTCTCGTCACCGCGCATCCAACGCCGGGGGTCGCGATGGATGTGTGGCGGCGGGCCATCGCCACCACCCGTGCGGAGCAGGCAGTGCGGCTGCCGATGCTGCGTCAGCTCACCATCCGCGAGTACGCGTCACTGCTCGCCAGCCATCCGGCGCCGGGCCGGCGGCACCAGGTGATCTCGGGAATGCCCCACCGGGACGCCTCGGTCGTGGTGACCCCGGACGAGGCGGCCAACCTCGATGCCGAGTTGCGGCCGTTCGTCGAGGCGCTGCGCAAGCAACTCGCGCAGGCGTACGACCTGTGACCGTGGCCGCCTGAGGCTCACCCGGCGGGGACGTCCCGGCGGCGGTACTGGTCGCCGGTCGGGTGCTTGCCGGCAAGAAATGAATGATGGTTCAATCCTTTGGTGGCCTACCGGAGCACGGAGCGGGTGAAGGCGCGGCTGACCGCCTCGCGGGAGCGCATCGTGGCCGCCGCGATCGGCATCCTGGCCGATGACGGCTATGCCGGCTGCTCGGTCGCTGCCGTCGCGGCGCGGGCCGGGGTGGCGACCGGCAGCGTGTACCGTCACTTTCCCGCCAAGGCTGACCTCGTCGCCGAGGTGTTCCGTTCCGCCAGCCAGCGCGAGATCGACGCCGTCACCCGGGCCGCCGCGGCCGAGAGCACGGCCGCGGCGCGGGTCCGCGCGGTCATCGAAACCTTTGCCGGCCGGGCCCTACGGTCGCCACGGCTGGCGTACGCCCTGCTCGCCGAGCCGGTCGATCCGGCGGTGGAGGCGCAGCGACTGGTCTTCCGGCGTGCCCATGCGGCGCTGCTGGCCGGCTACATCGCCGACGGGTGGCCGACGGTGAGCTGCCGGCGCAGAATCCCGAGCTGACGTCCACCGCAGTGGTCGGCGCGCTGGCTGAGGCGATGGTGGGCCCGCTGGCCGCCGGTGTCGCCGGCCCGGACACCGTCGGCGGCCTGATCACCTTCATCCACCGCGCGTTGGGAGTTCCGTCGTGAGCACACACGAGGTGTTCAATCAGGTGCCGCCGCTGGTCAGCCACGACACGGCCGACGAGCCCGCGCTGCTCGACGCGCTGGCCCGGGAGGGGGCCGACTGGGCCACGGCCGAGGTGCACGAACTCGGCCGGCTGGCCGGCACCGAACAGGCGGTCGAGCACGGCCGGCTGGCCAACGAACATCCGCCGGTGCTGCGTACCCACGACCGGTACGGACACCGGGTCGACGAGGTGGAGTTCCACCCCTCCTGGCACGAGTTGATGCGTACCGCCGTGGCGCACGGCCTGCACGCCGCTCCCTGGGCCGACGAGCGACCCGGCGCGCATGTCGCCCGGGCGGCGAAGTTCCACGTCTGGCGACCCGACGCCGGCCATGGTTGCCCGATCTCGATGACGTACGCGGCGGTACCGGCGCTGCGGCACGCCCCCGACCTGGCCGCTCGCTACGAACCGCTGCTCACCGCCCGCAGTTACGATTTCGGGCTACGTGAACCGCAGCGCAAGCAGGGGCTGCTCGCGGGCATGTCGATGACCGAGAAGCAGGGCGGGTCGGACGTCCGGGCGAACACCACGACGGCCCGCCCGACGCCCGATGGCAGCTACCGGCTGGTCGGGCACAAGTGGTTCACCTCGGCGCCGATGTGCGACCTCTTCCTCACCCTCGCCCAGGCGCCGGGCGGTCTCACCTGTTTCCTGGTTTCGCGGGTGCTTCCCGACGGCGTCCGGAACCCGATGCGGCTGATGCGGCTGAAGGACAAGCTCGGCAACCGCTCCAACGCCTCCGCCGAGGTGGAGTACGACGAGGCGGTGGCCTGGCGGGTCGGCGACGAGGGCCGGGGCGTCCGCACCATCATCGACATGGTGAACCTGACCCGGTTGGACTGCGTGATCGGTGCGGCCTCCGGCATGCGCCACGGGGTCGTCACCGCCACCCATCACGCCGCGCACCGGCGGGCGTTCGGTCGGTACCTCGTGGATCAGCCGCTGATGCGCAACGTCCTGGCCGACCTGGCGGTGGAGTCCGAGGCCGCCACGGTGCTGATGATGCGCCTGGCCGGGGCGACCGACCGTTCGGCACGTGGCGACGCGGCCGAGACGGCGTTCAAGCGGATCGCCCTCGCCGTGGGCAAGTACTGGGTCTGCAAGCGGTGGCCCGGTCACGCCGCGGAGGCCCTGGAGTGCCTGGGCGGCAACGGCTACGTGGAGGAGTCCGGGATGCCGCGGCTGTTCCGCGAATCGCCGCTGAACTCCATCTGGGAGGGCTCGGGGAACGTCGCCGCGCTGGACGTGCTGCGGGCGCTGGCCGGCCAGCCCGAGGTGCTGGCGGCGTTCCAGTCGGAGGTGGACGCCGCCGCGGGCGCTGACGCCCGGCTCGACGCCGCGGTCCGCCAGGTGCGGGCGGCCCTGGCCGATCCGGCCGATCTGGAGGTACGTGCCCGCCGGGTGGTCGAACAACTGGCGCTGGTGTTGCAGGGGGCGCTGTTGGTGCGTCACGGTCACCCGGCGGTCGCCGACGCCTTCTGCGCGTCCCGGCTCGGTGGCGACCGGGGGCATGCCTACGGCACGTTGCCGGCCGGCGTCGACTTCGCCGCGATCATCGACCGGGCCACCCCGAAGGTGGGCTGACCGGTCCGGCGCCGCCGCGGTGGGCGGCGACGCCGGAGCCGGGGGATCAGCAGTAGAGGTTCGCTCCGGCGGGCACCCCGAGGATGCCCACGAACTGCTGGTACCGGGTGACCCGACTCTGCACCTGGGCGGGGTTGCCGCCGTTGCACTCGATCGAGCCGTTGATGCTGCGGATGGTCTGCCCGAAGCCGGCCCCGGTGACCATCGCGTTGTGCGCGGTCATCGTGCCGGGCCCGTGCTGCGTCATCCAGTACCAGATGGCGGTCTTCCAGGCCACGGCGGCGTCGTTCTGCACCAGCCACGGGTTGGTCAGCAGCGGCAGCCCGAGGGCGGCCCCGGCCGCGTTGTAGTTGAAGTTCCAGCTCAGTTGGATCGGCCCCCGCCCGTAGTAGGCGGCCTGGCCAGCCGGGCACCCGTACGGCTGGCTGCTGTCGCAGTAGTGCGGGTAGTTGGCGGTGTTCTGCTCCACGATGTGCACCAGGCCGCCGGTCTCGTGGTAGACGTTCGCCAGGAAGGCCGCCGCCTCCTGTCGCTGCACGGTGGCACTACCGGTGCGCGCGAACGCCGGGTAGGCGCTCAGCGCATTGATCAGCCCGGAGTACGTGTAGAAGGAGTTCCGGTTCGGGAACATCTGACGGAACTGGGCCTCGCTGACCACGAAGCCACCCGGGTTGGTCGGCGGCGGGCTGCTGGTGGGCGGCGTGCCCGAGCAGGTGTACGGGTTCCAGTACCAGGTGCTGATGATCGGGTCGTAGCCGGGATTGTCGTGCTCGGCGATGTAGTACTGGCCGTTGGTGTACCGCACGATGCTGCCGGCCGGGTACCAGGTGCCGGCGATCCAGTTGGGATGGTTGCAGGTGCCGCCCGGGGGCGGCGGGGTGCTGCCGCCGCAGGCGCCGAGATCCTGCCAGACTCCGGTGGTGCCGGGCGGGGCCTCGCTCTGCGTCCACCACTTCGCCTGGTAGTTGCGGCCGTTGTGGGAGACCTGCATGCCCGAGGTGTAGACCGCGGCGGACTGCCACGGGGTGGCACAGGCGGCGGCGGAGGCGGCGGTCGACGGGATGACCGCCAGCAGCGCGCCGGTGAGCGTCAGTGCCGCGAGCGCGGCCAGGGCGCGCAATCTCGACATGCGATCACTCCTTTCCGGGGGGAGTGGTACGTCGAGAGCCGGAACGGTCATCGACGACTGTGATGGTAACACCCACTGTTCATAAACCTTACTATTAGTTCCGAGCAGTGAACCGGGCGTTGAGCCGGACCGATTGCTGTGGGATTCTTGGACGCCGATGCGTTGTCGCGCGTGTGAGTGACCGTCGCCCGATGGGCAACCGGGGCCGCCACGGTTCCGGGGGACGACGGCCGAAGACGGATTCGTCTCCGACCCATCGGCCCCGGGTCCGGTACGTCGGGCCCGGGGCCGATGGATCTCCGCGTGACCAACGAAGGAAGATCATGAAAATCTCGGACCGGCACGGGGTTCGACACCTGGCCCGACCTCGACCATCCGTCCGACGCGCGCAGTCCCTCCTCGCGGTCGGCCTGCTGCTCGGCACGGCACTGGTCGGGATCGACCAACCGAACGCCGTCGCGGCGAGCACGCCGGCGACGATCACAGTGAATGCCCGGGCCGGGCTGGCCACCGTGCCCGACACCGCGCTCGGCGTCAACCACGCCATCTGGGACTCGCAGCTGGGCAGCACCGAGACGTCGGACCTGCTGCGGACGGCCGGTGTGCAGATGATGCGTTATCCCGGCGGCTCCTACGCCGACATCTACCACTGGGAGGACCACACCGCGCCCGGCGGCTACGTCGCTCCCGGCACCGACTTCGACACCTTCATGGCCGGCGTACGGCGGGCCGGCGCCCAGCCGATGATCATCGCGAACTACGGCACCGGCACCCCGGAGGAAGCGGCCGAGTGGGTCCGGTACGCGAACGTGACGAAGGGCTACGACGCCCGGTACTGGACGGTCGGCAACGAGAACTACGGGAACGGCCACTACGGATCGGCGTGGGAGGCCGACCACCACCCCGACAAGAGCGCCACCTACTACGCGAACCTGGTGGTCGAGTACGCGGACGCGATGAAGGCCGTGGACCCGAGCATCAAGGTCGGCGCGGTGCTCACCATGCCGGCGAACTGGCCCGACGGGCTGACCGCTGGTGACGATCCGGGACCGTGGAACCAGACCGTGCTGGACATCGCCAGCCAGAAGATCGACTTCGTCGACGTGCACTGGTACCCGGGCGGCAGCGCCGCCGAATCGCTGCCCCGGACCAGCCACATCACCGACGCGGTCCACCTGCTCCGGGAGCAGATCACCAGGTACGCCGGCCCGGACGCCGGTCGCATCGGCATCAGCCTCACCGAGGTGAACGTCACCTCCCAGGGCATGACCAGCCAGCCGGCCGCGCTGTTCCTCGCCGACGCGTACAGCGGGCTGTTGGCCAACGGTGTGTTCACCGTCCACTGGTGGAACGTGCGCAACGGCATCGGGCAGGTGTCGACAGTGGCCGGGCAGACCGACTACGGCGACTTCGGCATGCTCTCCAGCGGCACCTGCACCTCGGACGGATCGGTCTGCGAGCCGCCGTTGAACACCCCCTTCGCCGCATACCACGGGCTGTCGATGATGAGCCGCTTCGCCCGCACCGGCGACCAGTTCATCCGGGCGGCCAGCGACGACCCGCTGGTGGCCGCACACGCGGTACGCCGGGCCAACGGCGAGGTCGCGGTGCTGCTGGTGAACCGGGATCCGGACAACGCCCACGAGGTGACCATCGACTACGCCGGCTTCGCCCCGTCGAGTGGGGAGCCGACGGTGCACACCCACACCAACGGCGCCACCGCCATCACCACCAGCCGGTCCGGCAGCGCGACCAGCCGGACCCTGCCGCCGTACTCGCTGACCACGCTCGTGGTGCAGTCAGCCGCTCCGGCCACCGGGCACCCCGGCGCACCGGGGCAGCCCACGGCCACCGAGGTCACCGACCGGACCGCGACGATCTCCTGGCCGGCGGCGACCCGGGGCGCGAGCCCGATCGCGAAGTACGAGGTGCACCGGCAGTACGGCGCGGTCAGCGAGCAACTCGGCGAGACCTCGGGCACCTCGCTGACCGTCGACAACCTCGTCCCCGGGCGCAGGTACACGGTCAACGTGCTGACCCGGGACACCGCCGGCCGGGTCTCGTGGGCGTCGCCGCCGCTGACCTTCACCACCGGCGCCCCGGCCACCAGCAGCTGCGGCGTCCGCTTCACCCGCACCACGGACTGGGGCAACGGTTACGTGGCGAACGTCGACATCGTCAACAACACCGACACCGAGATCGACGGCTGGACGCTGACCTGGACCTGGCCGACGACGTGGCAGCGGGTGGGCAGCGGCTGGAGCGCGAACTGGGAGCAGGTCGACACCACCGTCCGGGTCACCAGCACCGACGACAACCGTCGGATACCCGCCGGGGGTGGCACGAGCGCCGGCTTCGTCGGGGAGTACAGCGGGCCGAACGTGACACCTACCGCCTTCCGGCTCAACGGCACCCTCTGCGCCGTGCTGTGAGGCCGCCGGCGTCGTCGGTGGCGGCATCGCGCTCCACCGACGACGCCGGGACTGGTGATTTTGCCGATGCGGGGCTGGTGGGACGCCCCAAACACTGATCGCAGTCGATACAACTCCAACCCAAGGGAGTATCCGACGTGCGATCTACCACCACCACCCGTCCCCGTTCCCTCTCCCTCCTGGCCCGGCTGGCGATGGCCGCCGTCGTGGCCACCGGTGGCGTCGTCGCCGCCTCGTCCCCAGTCCAGGCCGCCAACCCGTACGAGCGGGGACCGGCACCGACAAACGCCATCCTGGAGGCCAGCCGCGGCCCGTTCGCCACCTCGTCGACGAGCGTCTCCTCGCTGGTCAGCGGCTTCGGCGGCGGCGTCATCTACTACCCGACCACCACCACGGCGGGCACCTTCGGCGCGGTGGCCATCTCGCCCGGCTACACCGCCTCCTGGTCGAGCCTGGACTGGCTCGGCCCGCGGATCGCCTCGCACGGCTTCGTGGTCATCGGCATCGACACGATCACCCGGTTCGACCAGCCGAGCAGCCGGGGTCGGCAGTTGTTGGCCGCGCTGGACTACCTGACCGAGCGCAGTTCGGTGCGCGGCCGGATCGACGCCAGTCGGCTGGCCGTGGCCGGGCATTCGATGGGTGGTGGCGGCAGCCTGGAGGCTGCGGCGAGCCGGCCGTCGTTGCAGGCCGCCGTGCCGCTGGCGCCGTGGAACCTGACCAAGAACTGGTCCAACCTGCGGGTGCCGACGCTGATCGTCGGCGGCGAGTACGACACCGTGGCCTCGGTCTCGTCGCACTCCGAGCCGTTCTACAACAGCATCCCGGCCTCGGCGGAGAAGGCGTACCTCGAACTCAACGGCGAAGGTCACTTCTTCCCCAACACGGTAAACACCCCCACCGCCAAGCAGATGGTGGCCTGGCTCAAGCGGTTCGTGGACGACGACACCCGGTACGAGCAGTTCCTCTGCCCGGGGCCGAGCGGCCTGGCGATCGAGGAGTACCGCGACACCTGCCCGCACTGAGGTCGGTCCGGGGCGGTCGCGTCGCGTCCGCCCCGGCCGTCCGGCCGCCGGTCTTCCGTCCCGTGGACCGGCGGCCTTATATTGCATCAGCAGTGCAAAAATATTGGAGGTGGCGAGTGTCCGACCACACGGCCGACGGGCTGCGCGGGCTGGTCGCCGCGTTCCTGCGGAGGCACGATCCGAGCGGTGACCGCACCGGCTTCCTGCGCGCTCGCTTCGACGCCGGACTGGCCTGGGTGCATCATCCGCCGGGTCGCGGAGGCCTGGGCGCACCGCCGCATCTCCAGGCGGTGGTGGACGACGCCTTCGCCGCGGCCGGTGCGCCGGACAACCAGCCCCGGCGCAACAGCATCGGGCTCGGCATGGCCGCGCCCACCCTGCTACGGCACGCAAGTGAGGCCCAGTGCCGGCGCTGGCTGCGACCGTTGTGGACCGGCGAGGAGGTGTGGTGCCAGCTGTTCAGCGAGCCCGATGCCGGCTCCGACCTGGCGAGCCTGCGTACCCGGGCGGTGCCCGACGGCGACGGCTGGGTGGTCGACGGGCAGAAGGTGTGGACGTCGCTGGCCCACGAGGCGCGCTGGGCGATCCTGCTGGCCCGCACCGACCCCGCCGCACCGAAGCATCACGGCCTCACCTACTTCGTCTGTGACATGGCGGCGCCGGGGGTGCAGGTGCGGCCACTACGGCAGGCCACCGGTGAGGCAGAGTTCAACGAGGTGTTCCTGACCGGTGTCCGGATACCCGACACCCACCGCATCGGCGAGGTCGGACACGGTTGGCGGATCGCCCGCACCACCCTGATGAACGAACGGGTCGCCATCGGCGGCCGGCCGCTGCCCCGGGAGGGCGGGATGGTCGGGGTGCTGGCCCGGCTGTGGCGGGAGCGACCGGACCTGCGCACCGGTGGCCTGCACGAGGAGGTGCTGCACGCGTGGGTGCGCGCCGAAGCCGCCCGGCTGGCCGCGCTGCGTCTGCGCCAGCTGGTCGCCGCCGGCCAACCCGGCCCCGAGGGTTCGGCGGTGAAGCTCTCCTTCGCCGAGCTGAGCCAGCGGATCAGCGGGCTGGAGGTCGAGTTGCGCGGCGCCGAGGGGCTGCGGCACGACGACTGGACGATGCGTCGGCCGGTGGCCCCGGACCTGCTCGGCCGCACCGCCACCTATCGATATCTACGCGCCCGGGGCAACTCCATCGAGGGCGGCACGTCGGAGATCCTGCGCACCATCATCGCCGAGCGGGTGCTCGGGCTGCCCGCCGAGCCCCGGGTGGACCGATGACCGACCTGCTCTACGACTCCGACGAGGAGGCGCTGCGCGGCAGCGTACGCGCCCTGCTGACCACGCACGCGCCGTGGCAGCGCATCCTCGCCGCCGTGGACGCCGATGCGCCGTACGACGCGGAGCTGTGGCGTCGGCTGGTCGACCAGACCGGGGTGACCGGCCTGGTGGTGCCGGCCGAGCACGGTGGCGCCGGGGCCGGGTTCCGCGAGGTCGCGGTGGTGCTGGAGGAACTGGGCCGAGCGGTCGCGCCGGTGCCTTTCCTGGGCACCGTCGTGGCCACCCGGGCACTGCTCGCCTGCGGCGAGTCCACGCTGCTGCGTCAGGTCGCGGCCGCCGAACGCGACGTGGCGCTGGCCGTCGGTCTCGCCACCGCGCCCGACGCGGCTCCCGGCGCGGTCACCGCCGGCCCCGGGCCGACGCTTTCCGGCCGGGTGGCCGGCGTCGCCGACACCGCGCCGCCTGGCCTGCTGCTGGTCCCGACCGGCGACGGACTGTACGCGGTGGACGCCGCCGATCCGGCGGTGCGGACGACTCCCGTGGTGTCGCTGGATGCCACCCGACCGCTCGTCGACATCGAGTTCACCGCCGCGCCCGCCCGCCGGGTCGCGGCGGGCGAGGTGGCCGCGACGGCGGTGCGGGCGGCGCTCACCGCGGGTGCGGCGCTGCTCGCCTCCGAACAGGTCGGGGTGGCGCAGTGGTGTCTGGACACGACGGTGGACTACGTGCGGCAGCGTCGACAGTTCGGCCGACCGGTCGGCTCGTTCCAGGCGGTCAAGCACCGGCTGGCCGACCTCTGGGTGGAGCTGACCGAGGCTCGGGCGGTGGCCCGGTACGCGGCCGCCAACGCCGCCGGTTCCGAGGCGTCGTTGGCCGCCGCGTTGGCGCAGGCGTACTGCGGCCCGGTGGCGGTCCGGGCGGCGGAGGTCTGCGTCCAGTTGCACGGTGGGCTGGGCTTCACCTGGGAGCACCCGGCCCATCTCTATCTCAAGCGGGCCAAGAGCGCCGCGATCGCCTTCGGCACCGCCGACCGGCACCGGGCCGCCCTGGCCCGGCTGGTCGACCTGCCCGGGCCGGGCGCCGCCGAGGGCGTCACGAGTCGCAGTACCGACAGGTAACAACCAGGCATCGAGGGTGTTGACGAAACACGCGAGAAACGTACACTCCGAGTGTAATAATGTGGCGGCGAGGCGAGGAGCGGGCTGATGGCGGACGGTCTCGCACTGCACCAGGTCGGCGTCCGCTTCGGCGGCCTCATCGCCCTCGACGACGTCTCGTTGACGGTCGGGCCGGGCGAGGTGGTCGGGGTGATCGGTCCGAACGGGGCCGGCAAGACCACGCTGTTCAATGTCGTCTGCGGCTTCGCCACCGCGCACACCGGCACACTCACCCTCGACGGCCGGCCCTTTCGACCACGGCCGCACCGGCTGACCCGGCTGGGCATCGCCCGGACGTTGCAGGGCACCGGCCTGTTCGCCGGGCTCACCGTGCTGGAGAACGTGATGGCCGGGGCCGCCCACACCGCCCGCACCGGGCTGATACCGGCCCTGCTGGGTCTGCCTCGCAGCGACCGCGACGAGCGCCGGCTGCGCGAGCACGCCCGCGCCGTCCTGGCCGACCTGGGCATCACGGAGTACGCCGACGCCGCGCCGGACACCCTTCCGTTCGCGGTACGCCAGCGGGTCGCGCTCGCCCGCGCGCTGGCCGCGCGCCCCCGGCTGCTGCTGCTCGACGAGCCGGCCGGCGGCCTCGGCGCGGACGACGTGGACAGCCTCGCGGAGCTGATCCGGGGGCTGCCGCACCGGGCCTCCGACCCCTGCGCGGTACTGCTCGTGGAACACCACATGGACCTGGTCATGGCGGTCTGTGACCGGATCGTGGTGCTCGACTTCGGGCGGGTCGTCGCCACCGGGCCGCCCGAGGCGGTCCGCGAGGATCCGGCCGTGGTGGACGCCTACCTCGGCGCGGCTCTCGACGAGGCCGCGTAGTGGCCGGCGACCTGCTCACCGCCGAGGCCCTGGCCGCCGGTTACGGGCCGGTGCCGGTGCTGCACGACGTCGACCTGCGGGTGCCCCCCGGCACCATCGCCGCCGTCATCGGCGCCAACGGCGCCGGCAAGACCACCCTGTTGCGCACCCTGTCGGGCATGCTGCGCCCGACCGCCGGTCGGATCCTCCTCGACGGCCGCGACCTGCGCGGCACCCCGGTCGAGCAACTCGTCCGGCGCGGCGTCGCGCACGTGCCGGAGGGGCGCGGCGTGATCGGCGAACTCACCGTGGAGGAGAACCTCCGGCTCGGCGCGTTGTGGCGGCGGGACCGCAGCGACGCCGCGCGCGCCCTCGACGAGGTCTATCAGCTGTTCGAGCCGCTGGCCTCGCGGCGGCGACACCTCGGCCACCAGCTCTCCGGTGGCGAACGGCAGATGCTGGCCCTCGGTCGGGCGCTGGTCGGCCGGCCCCGCCTGCTGCTGCTGGACGAACCGTCACTCGGCCTGGCGCCGCGGGTGGTGGCCCAGACCATGGCGTTGCTGCGCCAGCTGCGCGACGACACCGGGCTGACCGTGCTGCTGGTCGAGCAGAACGTGCGCAGCGCCCTGGCCGTCGCCGACCAGGGCATCGTGATGTCGCTCGGCCGGGTCGCGCTGGCCGCCCCGGCCGCCCGGCTGCGCGACGACGCCGACCTGCGCCACGCCTACCTCGGATTCTGAAGCGCAAGGAGGACCGTGGACCGCTTCCTCTTCCTCACCCTCGACGGCCTGTCGAGGGGCGCGGTCTACGCCGCGTTCGCACTCGCCCTGGTGCTCATCTGGCGGGCCGGGCGGATCGTCAACTTCGCCCAGGGCGCGATGGCGGTGGCCGCCGCGTACGTCGCGTACAGCGTCACCGCCGTGACCGGCTCGTACTGGCTCGGCTTCGGCGCGGCGCTGCTGGCCGGGCTGCTGCTCGGCGCGGTCGTGGACGTCGCGGTGATGCGGCTGGTGGACCACCGGTCACCGCTCAATCCGGTGATCGTGGCGCTCGGGCTGGTCCTGCTGATCCAGGCGATCCTCGGCATGGTGTACGGCAACGAGTACCTGCCGGCCCGGACACCGTTCAGCCGGACCGCGCTGACGGTCGGCGGCACGGCCGTGCTGTCCCCGTACGACCTGTTCGTCTTCGCCACCGTCGGGGTGGTCGGCGCGGCCCTGGTCTGGGTCTTCACCCGGACGGCGATCGGGCTGCGGATGCGCGCCGCGGCGTTCGCACCCGAGGTGTCCCGGCTGCTCGGGGTGAACGTGGGCGGCATGCTCACCCTCGGCTGGGCGCTGGCCTCGGGTGTCGGCGCCCTGGCCGGGATGCTGGTCATCCCCACCGAACTGGGGCTGCATCCGCACGCGATGGACCTGGTCTTCGTCTCCGCGTTCACCGCCGCGGTGCTCGGCGGGCTGGACAGCCCGCCCGGCGCGGTCGTCGGCGGTCTCGGTGTCGGCCTGCTGCTGTCCTACGTCAGCGGGTACGCCGGCGGCGATCTCATCCCGCTCGCGGTGCTCGCGCTGCTGCTGACGGTGCTGCTGTTACGCCCCGGTGGGCTGTTCGCCCCGGTCGCCGCGAGGCGGGTGTGAGCGCCACCCGGGCGGCGACACCGCCCACCCGGCACGCCGCCGTCGATCCCGTTCGCCCCGGCCGGTCACTGCCGACCCTGGTGCGCCACCTCGCCGTCGCGACCGGCGTCGCCCTGCTGGTGCTGACGGTCAGCTACCAACTCGACTCGTTCCGCAACTACCAACTGGCCACCGTGGCCGCCTACCTCTGCGCCACCGCCGGGCTGACCGTCCTGACCGGGCTCTGCGGGCAGCTCTCGCTGGGACACGGCGCGCTGATGGCCACCGGCGCCTACAGCCTCGCGCTGGTACAGAACGCCTTCGCCGATCGGGGTCTCACCGCCGGTGGGTGGCTGGCCGTGTCGCTGGTGGTGGCGGTGCTGGCCACCGTCGTCGTCGGCGCGGTCGTCGGGGTCGCCGCCGCCCGGCTGCGCGGGCCGTACCTGGCCGGGCTGACCCTGGCCGTGGCGGTGGTGGTGCCGGCGTTGACCGTCACCTTCGACGGGGTCTTCAACGGCGAACAGGGCCTGGCGGTGCCGGTGGCCCCGGCCCCGGCCGCGCTGGGCAGCTACTTCCCGCACGAGCGATGGCAGCTCTGGGTGGCCGCCGCGGCGTCCCTGATCTGCCTGGTGCTGCTGGCGAACCTGGTCCGCAGCCGCTACGGCCGCTCGTTCCGGGCGGTACGCGACGACGAGGTCGCCGCCCGGCTGGCCGGTATCCACGTGGCCCGTACCCAGGTGGTCGCGTTCGTGGTCAGCGCGGCCAGCGCTGGCCTCGGCGGGGCCCTGCTGGCGGTGCTCGCGCAGAGCGTGTCGCCCGGCGCGTTCGGCCTGACGTTGTCGCTGTTCCTGCTGATGGCCGTGGTCATCGGCGGTCTCGGTCGGATCGCCGGGGCGGCCTGGGGCGCCATCCTGCTGGTCGCGCTGCCCGATCTGACGCATTCCCTGACCAACCTGTTCACCCTCTCGCCGGCCGCGGCGCAGCGACTGGAGGGCAACCTGCCGCTGGCGATCTTCGGCAGCACGCTGATCGCGGTCATGATCGTCGCGCCGGGCGGTGTGCAGGGGTTGTTGTCTCGGCTGGCCAGGGCGATGCGCGCCCGCTGGCCGGTCGGGCGGTCGTAACCGTCGCACCTACCCACCCCAACCATCCATTTCGCACTACCGGACCGATGAAAGGTCGGTGTCCCATGCGAAGCACGGCACGGCGCGGTCTCGTGATCGCCACCACTCTCACCCTGTTGCTCACCTCTGCCGCGTGCGGCTCGGACGACGGTCCCGGTGCGGGAGCGCCGGTGCCCGGCGTCACCGACTCGGAGATCGTCGTCGGCACCCACATGCCGCTGACCGGTCCGGCATCCGCCGGCTATTCGAAGATCGCCCCGGCGACGAAGGCGTACTTCGACTACGTCAACGCCAACGGCGGCGTGCACGGCCGCAAGATCACGTACAAGATCATGGATGACGGGTACAACCCCGCCACCACCCAGCAGGTCGTCCGGCAGCTCGTCCTCCAGGACAAGGTCTTCGCCATCCTCAACGGCCTCGGCACGCCGACCCACACCGGCGTGCTGGACTTCCTGCACACCAACCGGGTACCGGACCTCTTCGTCGCCTCCGGCAGCCGCAGCTGGGACCAGCCCGACCGCTATCCGAACACCTTCGGCTTCAACCCCGACTACACGGTCGAGGGCAAGATCCTGGCGAACCACGTGAAGACCACCCTGCCCGGTCGCAAGGTCTGCTTCCTCGGGCAGGACGACGACTTCGGCCGGGACGCGCTGGCCGGCGTGGAGAAGGTGCTCGGTGCCGACGGCGTGACCGACCGCCAGACCTACGTCACAAGCAACACAAACGTCGCGCCGCAGATCGGTGCGTTCAAGGCCGCCGGTTGCGAGGTGGTCATCCTGGCCACCGTGCCGGGCTTCACCGCCCTGTCCGTCGGCACCGCCGCCCGACTGGACTTCCGCCCCCAGTGGGTGGTGTCGAACGTGGGCGCCGACCACCCGACGCTGGCTCGCCAGCTCGGCGACGCCGCCGGGCTGCTGGAGGGCATGGTCGGTCTGAACTACCTGCCGATGCAGAACGACGCCGACGATCCGTGGATCCAGTTGTTCACCAAGGTCAACACGGAGCACAACGGCGGCGCGGAGTTCGACGGCAACACCGTCTACGGCATGGCGGTGGGCTACCTGTTCGTGCAGGTGCTCCAGGCCGCAGGCAAGGACCTCACCCGGGAGTCGCTTGTCGAAGCCGTCCGCAAGGGTGGCTACCAGGGGCCCGGGGTGGCGCCGTTGCGGTTCTCCGCCACCGACCACTCCGGTTACGGCGGCGGCCGGCTGAGCCGGGTCGAAGGGGGAGAGCAGCGCTACTTCGGCCCCACGTACGAGACCGACGAGTCCGACGGGCCGGTCAACGAGTACGCCACACCGCCGGTGCCGCCACCGGCGAACGGCGTGCCGAGCGCCTGATCCGCTCGCCCGGTGTGCACCGCCCGGCCCGATCCCGGTCGGTGCACACCGGCGAGTTGAGCCGACCCGCGCCGACCCGCCGCGACCCGCGCCGACCCGCCGCGACCCGCGCCGACCCGCCGCGACCCGCGCCGACCCGCCGCGATCCGCGGCGGCACCGGTGCGATCGGGTCGGCTCGTCCGGGCAGGGTCTCGGCAAGCGCCTAGACTCGGCTCGCACGAAGGCGACGCCAGGGTGAGGGGGACGGCGGGGATGGTCAGTGCCGAGGCAGCCGGTCGGGTCGACGGGCGCACCGCCCGGGCCGAGCGCACCCGGGCGGCGATCGTCGAGGCGCATCTCGCGCTCATCTCCGAGGGAGACCTGCGCCCGACCGGTGAGCGCATCGCCGAGCGGGCCGGCATCTCCCTGCGTACGCTCTGGACCAACTTCAAGGACATGGAGACCCTGTTCGAGGCCAGCGGGGCGGAGCTGCTTCGTCAGCAGGACGCCGCGTGGCGGCCGATCTCGCCCAGCCTGCCGCTGGCCAAGCGGGTCGACGCGTTCTGCCGGCAGCGGGCGAAACTGCTGCAACTGATCGCGCCGTCGGCTCGGGCGGCACAGATGCGCGAACCGGTCTCCGCGCAGCTGCGCCGCAACCGCCTCAAACACATCGCCCGGGTACGCGACGAGGTCGAGCAGCTGTTCGCCGACGAGCTGGACCGCACCGGGCCGGCCCGGGACCAGGTGGTCAACGCCGTGGTGGCGGCGAGCACCTGGCCGGCGTGGTCGACCCTGCGCGACAGCCTCGGGTTGGGCGTGGACGCCGCCCGCGCGGTGATGGCCCGCACCGTCGGCGCGCTGCTCGCCGAGCCGGCCGACCGCTGACCCGGGCCGCCGCCACCCGACAATTCCCTCTTCTCAAGCGCCGATGCGTAGGCGAGACTCGATGCATGGTTACTGCATCGACGGTGCAAATAGCTGTGCTACGGGGCCGGCAGGCGGAGTGCCGGGAGATCCGGAGCCTGCTCGCCGCACTGGCCGGGAAGGCGCTGCTGCTGCACGGCGAACCCGGGTCCGGGCGTAGCACCCTGCTGGCGTACGCCCACCGGCACGGCCGGGGGCGTCGGCTGCTCGCTGCGGCTGGCCTGCCCGACGAGGCGATGCTGCCCTACGCCGGATTGCAGCGGCTGCTCGATCCGGTGCTCGACGGCATCGGCGCGTTGCCCGAGCGGCAACGGGAGGTGCTGCGTCGGGCGGTGGCCGGTGAGGGCTGTCGCGACCAGGACCAGTTGGTGCTCTCCCACGCCGTGCTCGGGCTGCTCGCCGAGGCCGCCCACGACGGCCCGCTGCTGTGCACCATGGACGACCTCGACGTCGGCGACGCCCCGACGGCGCGGTTGCTGACCCTGGTGGCCCGACGACTGCCGCAGCTGCCCGTCGTCCTGCTGCTCACCGCCGGCAGCGACCGCGGAGCGGACGCGATACCCGGCCGCCGGCTGCTGCCGCTCGACGAGCCGGACAGCCACGCCCTGCTGGCCGCGCGCCGCCCGGGGCCGCCACCACCCGGCCCGGTGCTGGCCGGGCTGAGCGCCCTCGCCGCCGGCAACCCGCAGGCCCTGGTCGACCTCGCGGACTCGATGACGCACGGCCAGTGGCGCGGTGTGGAACCGCTGCCCACGACCCCGCCGGCCGACGGCGGCCTGGGCCGGGCCTACCGTGGCCTGCTCTCCCGTCTGCCCGGCGAGACGCGGCGCGCGCTGCTGCTGGCCGCGCTCGCCGCGACCGCCCCGGCCGACCATACGGACGTCGCGGATCCGGTGACGCTGAGCCGGGCGCTGCGAGCGGCCGGCGACAGTCTCGCGGCGCTCGCACCGGCCGAGGCCGCCGGCCTGATCCGATTCACCGCACCGGGCGGTGTCGCCTTTCCCCGCTCGCTGGCCCGGGCCATGGTCGAGGCCACCGCCTCCGTGACCGCGCGCCGCGACGCCCATCTACTGCTCGCCGCCGCGCTCGACGGCACCGGGGCCCGGTTGCGTCGGGCCCTGCACCTGGCGGCGGCGACCGACGGACCGGCACCGGCGTTGGCCACGGAACTGGCGGACGCGGTGGACGACCGTGCGGACCGCTCCACCGCGGCGACCGCGCTGGCCCGGGCCGCCGAACTCAGCGACGATCCGGTGCTCGCCGCCAGCCGGCAGGTCACCGCCGCCCGCTACGCCTGGCAGGCGGGGGATCCCGGTCGCGCCCGCGCGTTGCTACATCGCGTCGCGGACGTGCCGGTCACTTCTCCCACCGGCGGTCTCGCCGAGCTGCTGCGGGGCGAGATGCGACTGCGCTGCGGCTCGGCGCCGGCCGCGTTGCCGAACCTGCTTGCCGCCGCCGGCGCACTGGCCGAGATGGACCGTGAGTCGGCACTGGTCGCGCTGGTCCGCGCCGGTGAGGCGGTCTGCTTCTGCGGCGACCAGTACCGCTACGCCGAGGTGGCCCGACGGATGGCGGCACTCCGTCGCGACGGGGACCCACCCTGGGCGGACCTGCTGACCACCCTGGTCGCCGGGGTGGCCGCCACGCTGCGCGGTGACCACGCCCACGGCGGCCCGCTGCTACGTCGGGCGGTGGTGTTCGGCGACCGGTTGACAAGTGCGGCAGCGACCCCGACCGCGTTGACCGGCGCGGCCGTGGCCGGTCTGCTGGTCGCGGTGGACGCGGCGGCGTACCGGCTCGCCGACCGCGCCGTCGAGTTGGCGGCCGACCGGGGCGAGGTGTCCCTGTTGCCCCGGGCGCTCGAACTACGCGCGATGAGCGAGTACTGGCTGGGTCGCCACGAGGCCGCGACGCAGAGCTGCCGGGAAGGGCTGCGGGTGGCGCGGGCCGCCGGCCAGCGCAGCAGCGCCGGCGTGCATCTCGGCCTGCTCGCCGTGCTCGCGGCCGTGCGGTCCGACCACGACGCCAGTCTCGGCCACGTCGCCGAGCTGGGCGACGTCGCCGTACCGGGTAGCCGCCCGCATGCCCTCGCCGAGTGGGCCCTCGCGTTGCTGGACCTGGTCGACGCCAGGTACGCCGACGCGGCAGACCGCCTGGCCGCGTTGGCCCGGCCCGGTACCGGACGCGGCCAGGTCCTCGTCCAGGTGATGGCGACGCCCCACCTCGTGGAGGCCGCCGCACACGATGGTCGGCACGCCCGGGCCCGGGCCGCGCTCGCCGTCTTCGACCGCTGGGCCGGCAGCACCGCCAGCCCGCTGCGCCGGGCGTTGTCGGCCCGCTGCCACGCGCTGCTGGCCCCGCGCGGTAGCGCCGAGGCCGAGCGGTACTTCCGGGCCGCGCTGTCCCTGCACCCGTGCGACGCCGCCACCTTCGAACGGGCGCGCACCGAGTTGCTCTTCGGTCGGGAACTGCGCCACGCCCGCCGTCCCCGCGAGGCTCGCGGTCACCTGCACCGGGCCCGGCAGACCTTCATCCTGCTCGGCGCCGAGGCGTGGGCGCGGCAGTCCACCGTGGAGCTGCGCGCGGCGGGGGAGTCCGTCGGTACGCCGGACCCGGACGCCGTGCGGCTGCTCACCGGTCAGCAGCTGCGCGTCGCCCACCTGGTCGCCTCCGGTGCCACCAACCAGGAGGTGGCCAGGCAGATGTTCCTGTCCACCCGGACCGTCGACCATCACCTGCGCAACATCTACCACCGGCTCGGCATCCGCTCCCGCACCGAGCTGGTCCGCGCGTTGGGCTGACGTGGCCAAACCGATATTCAACTGATCCATGACGGGCGTCAGAATTTCTTGACATTTGAGGGTCGGTGGCCCACGATGGCCAACACGGCCGGGTGATCTCACTCACATCCAGCCCGCCGCAGGTCCCAAGGCACCTGTCGGTGTTGACGCGCCCACCACTCCCGCCCCAGGAAGGGCCTTGTCGATGAAGAAGCTATTCACGGTCGGGCTGATCGCCAGCGTCGCGATCGCGCTCGCTGGATGTACGGACTCCGATGCCACCCCCTCGGGAGAGAATAGCGGCGAACTTCGCCAGGTTCGTGTCGCGGCCCTGCCGATCACCGAGACCGCCGCGTTGTGGGGTGGCATGAAGGCCGGCATCTTCGAAAAGCACGGGCTGTCGATCGAGGTGCTGCCCGCGCAGGGCGGCGCACAGGCCATCCCCGCGCTCATCAACGGCGACATCGACTTCGCCATCGGTCAGCCGTTCGGTCCGTTCCGGGCCGACCTGCAGGATCTCGGAGTCGTGATCATCGGCAACTACGCGTCGTCCTACGCCGAGGGCGACGACATCAACGCCGTGGTGGCCTCGGCCAAGTCGGGCATCACCAGGCCGGCGGAGCTCGCGGGCAAGCGGGTGGCGGTCAACAGCCTGGGCGCGGCCGGCGACGTGACGATCATGGCCGCGGTGGAGAAGGACGGCGGTGACCCCTCGACCATCAAGTTCGTCGAGGTCGCCTTCCCCGACGTCCCGGCGCAGCTCGAGGCCGACAACATCGACGCCGCCTGGGTGCCGGAACCCTTCGTCACCCAGCTGCGCAACCGTGGCGACACCTTCGTCGTCGCGCCGTACCAGGCGGTCGCCCCCGGGCTCGCGACGCTCACCGCCATCACGACGAAGGAGCAGCTGGACTCCGAGGCCGAGCTGGTCGCCGACTTCACCGCGGCGATGAAGGAGACCCTCGCGTGGGCACAGGACTCCGCCAACGAGGCGGCCGTCCGCCAGGCGATCAAGGACAACCTGGAGCTTCCGGAGGCGGTCGCGGACTCGGTGAAGCTGCCGGAGTTCGGTTGGGAGCTGGACCGGGCGAGCCTGGAGTCGCTGGCCACGCTCGCCGGCAAGTACAAGGTGCTCGATCAGCAGCCGAACTTCGATCGCCTCATCCAACAGCAGTAGCCGGCGCGGTCCCGCCCTTCCCGGTGACCGACCGGGAAGGGCGTCGCCGCCGACCACGGGAGCAACATGCACGTCTTGTCCCTCCGGCGTCCCCGTTCGCTGCGCAAGGTGATGCTGGGCGTTGTCGGGCTGACCGGGTTCCTCGTCATCTGGCAGCTGGTCCCGACCCTGGGCCTGATCAACTCGCAGTACCTGCCGTACGTCACGGACGTGCTCGCCCGGCTCGCCGAGGAGTTCCGTGACCTCGCCTTCTGGCGCCGGCTCGGGTACACCATGACCTCCTGGGCGATCGGGCTGGCCGTGGCCACCGCCGCCGCCGTCGTCCTCGGCACGATCGTCGGCCTGGTGCCCTTCCTGCGCCGCGCCACCCACACGGTGGTGGAGTTCCTGCGGCCCATCCCGTCGGTGGCGCTCATCCCGCTCGCCGTGCTGTTGTTCGGCATCCAGATGCAGGCCGCCCTGCTCATCATCATCTACGCGTCGTTCTGGCAGGTCTTCGTCCAGGTGATCTACGGCGTCGCCGACGTCGACGCGGTCGCCCGGGACACCGCCCGCAGCTTCGGACTCACCGGCCGCGAGCGGCTGTCGTACCTGGTGCTGCCGACCGCCCTGCCGTACCTCATGACGGGCGTCAGGCTGGCTGCGGCGGTCGCCCTCATCCTCGCCATCACAGCCGAGATGGTGATCGGCAATCCCGGTCTGGGGCGAATGATCGAGCTGTCCCGGTCCGCCGGTGACGCGGTCGGCCTGTACGCCTTCGTGGTGGTCACCGGTCTGCTCGGGCTCGTGGTGAATCTCGTCTTCCGGTTCATCGAGCGGCGCTCGTTGTCGTGGCACCAGTCCGTACGCGGTGAGGAGGTCCTGTGACCGTGCACACCGGCCGGATCGCCCAGCGCTCGCGCGGGCGCGGCCTCGGGCGCCGCGTCGCCGCGGGTTTCCTCTACCCGCTCGGCCTGCCCTTCCTGCTGCTGGTGGTCTGGGGAGTGGCGTCGAGCTCGTCGACCAACCGGTTCTTCCCCGGCCCCCTCACGATCTTCGAAGCCTTCCGGGAGACCTGGATCGGCCCCGCGTTCGTCGACGACGTGCTGCCGAGCCTCTACCGGCTCGCCCTCGGGATCGCGGCCTCGATCGTGATCGGCATCGCCGCCGGCACGCTCATCGGGCTGTTCCAATGGCTACGGGAACTGCTCGAACCGCTGCTGGAGTTCTTCCGGGCCATCCCGCCGCCGGTGCTGATCCCGGTCGTGATGCTGCTGCTCGGCATCACCGACACGATGAAGGTGGTCGTGATCGTCTCCGGCGCGGTCTGGCCGATCCTGCTGAACACGATCGACGGTGTCCGGGCCACCGACAGCGTGATGTCCGAGACCGCCGACTCGTTCCAGATCACCTGGTGGGAGCGGCTCCGGTTCCTCGTGCTCCCGGCCGCCAGTCCGCGGATCATGACCGGGGTCCGGCAGGGGCTCTCGGTCGCGCTGATCCTGATGGTCATCTCGGAGATGTTCGCCTCGTCCGCCGGACTGGGCTATCGGATCGCCTACTTCCAACGCAACTACCTCATCGCCGAGATGTGGAGCGGCATTCTCCTGCTCGGCCTCGTCGGCGTGCTCCTCGCCGCGACCTTCGGTGTCGTCGAGCGACGGGTGCTGCGCTGGTACCACGGAATCAGGGAGGTCAACCGTGCCTGACCGGAGCACCCTGCTGCGGGTGGAGCACCTGCGCAAGGTCTACGAGTCCACGAACGGCGATGTCGAGGCGATCGGGGACATCAGCTTCACCATGCGCTCCGGTGAGCTGGTCTGCATCGTCGGGCCGTCGGGCTGCGGCAAGACGACCCTGTTGAAGTGTCTCGCCGGCCTGCTCCGGCCCACCAGCGGCCTGGTCGAGATGGACGGAGAGCCGGTGACCGGCCCGAGCCCGGCGATGGCAGTCGTCTTCCAGGAGTACGGTCGCAGCCTCTACCCGTGGTTGACCGTCCGGGGCAACGTCGAGCTGCCGCTGCGGCACAAGCGGCTGTCCCGCCAGGAACGCGACAAGCTCGTCACCGACGCCATCGAGGCGGTCGGGCTGGCGCACGCGGCACGCAGTCACCCGTGGCAGCTTTCCGGCGGCATGCAGCAGCGGGTGGCGATCGCGCGGGCCATCGCGTACCAACCCGAAGTGCTGATCATGGACGAGCCGTTCGCCGCGGTCGACGCGCAGACCCGCGCGGACCTGGAGGATCTCGTCCGCGAGCTGCACACGAACCGGAAGATTTCGGTTCTCTTCGTCACCCACGACATCGACGAATCGGTTTACCTGGGGGAACGGGTGCTGGTGCTGTCCGCGTCGCCGACCTGGGTGCAGGAGGACCTGACCGTCGACCTGCCGCCGGAGCGCGACCAGATCAGCACCCGGGCGCTACCGCGCTTCACCGAGCTGCGTACGCATGTCTACGACCAGATCCAGCGTGCGAAGCGCGGGCAGACCGTCGCCCCGTGACCGTGCCGAGGGGTGGATTCGCTCGAGAGGGAGAGCTGTGCGCAGTCGTCAGCCGAAGCAGCTGCTGCTCGCGTTCTTCGGCGAGCACGTCGTCGACGATGCGGTTGGCCCGATTCGCGCCAGCGTCCTGATCGGGGTGCTCGAAGGCGCCGGCGTCGCCGCACCGGCGACGCGGGCGACCCTCGACCGGCTCGTGCAGACCGGCATGCTGGACCGGAGCAAGAGCGGCCGGGAGATCCTCTTCTCGCTCACCGAGCACGGCGTGGCGGTGCTGCGGGAGGCCACCGCACGCGTCCGTGGCCCGCGCCCGTTCGAGCCGCAGGGCACCGGCTGGACCCTCGTCACGTTCACGATCCCCGAGGGACAGCGGACCCTGCGCCACCGGTTGCGTTCCACCCTGACCTGGGAGGGGTTCGCGCCGCTGCGCGACGGGCTCTGGCTGGCGCCCGGTGAGGTCGACCTCGCCGGGTCGCTGGAGCCGTTGTGTCAGGACCTTCCCCCCAAGACGGTCGTCGCCTTCCACGCCCGGGAACTCGCCGGGTTTCCGATCGCCGACAGTGTCCGGGCGGCATGGGACATCGAGGCGATCCGGCGGGAACACCTGGCGTTCATCGAGGTGTGGGGCGACCCGGGCGCCGCGACCCAGGCGGCGAGCGCGCTGACCGTACGCACCATGCTGGTGGCCGACTGGCTCGCGTTGCTGCGCGCGGACCCGAGGTTGCCCCGCGAGTTCATGGACGCGCAGTGGCCGGCCGAGCGGTCGACGCAGGTCTACCGGCGGATGCACCAGCGGCTGGCTGCGGCCTCCGCCGACGAGTTCGCCGCCCTCGTCACCGCTGGCGCCGGTGCGGTGGCCAGGAACGTCGCCGGTGCCGCGGCGAGGTCGGTCGGCGATCCGGCCCGGCGCAGCCGGGCCCCGCACTAGCCGGCGAACCGGCTCCGCAGATCGCCCTTGCGCACCTTCCCGGACGCGGTCCGGGGAAGTTCGTCGACGACGACCACGTTCTTGGGCACCTTGTAACGGGCGACCCGGCCGTCGAGGAACTGCTGCACCGTCGCCGTGTCGACGGTGGCGTCCTCCCGCACCGTCATGATCGCCCACGGCACCTCGCCCCACCGCGCGTCCGGTACGCCGATGACCGCCACTCCGGTCACCCCGTCGATCTCGCCGAGCAGGACTTCGATCTCGGCCGGGTAGATGTTCTCGCCCCCCGAGATGATCATGTCCTTGAGGCGGCCCGAGATGTAGAGGTAGCCGTCGGCGTCGAGGTATCCGAGGTCGCCGGAGCGGAACCAGCCGTCCGGGGTGAACGCCTCGGCCGTCGCCTCCGGCAGTAGGTGATAGCCGGGGAAGACGTTCGGACCGCAGATCTGGATCTCACCGATGCCGTCGTCGCCGATCGGTGCGCCGTGTTCGTCGGCGATCCGCACGCTCGTGAAGAAGTGCGGCAGGCCCACGCTGCCCTGCTTGGCGCGGGTCATCGCCGGGGGCAGCGACGTCGCACCCGGCGACGCCTCGGTCATGCCGTAGCCCTGCGAGAACGACAGGCCGCGTTCCTCGTAGGCGTTGAGGATCCGGGTGGGTACGGCCGAGCCACCGCAGGTCAGCTTGCGCAACGTCGACAGGTCGGTGGTCGCCCAGTTCGGGTGGTCGGCCATCAGCTGGTACGTGGTCGGCACGCCGCTGAGCATGGTGACGCCGTGCCGCTCGATCTGGGCAAGCGCGCGTCCCGGCTCGAAGCCCTTCTCCAGCACCAGCGTGGCGCCCTTGAGGATGACCGGCAGCGCACCCATGCCGAGGGACGCGACGTGGAACAACGGCGAGATCATCAGCGCGACGTCGGTCGACACGACGTCGTAGTCGACCACGCAGTTGAGCGCGACCCAGGTGAGGTTGCCATGGGTCAGCACGGCACCCTTGGCCCGGCCGGTCGTGCCCGAGGTGTAGATGATCGCGGCCGGGTCGTCCAGGCTCACCGCCACGGCAGCGTCGCCCACGGCGGTCGTGCTCAGCAGCCGGGTCAGTCCCGGCCGGTCGGCCGTACCCTCCCCGGTGACGACGACGCGCGGGGACGGCCCGGTGCCGATGGCTGCGGCCACCCGCTCGCCGAACTCGGGATCGTGGATCAGCACCCGCGCGCCGCAGTCGGTGAGCACGTGGGCGACCTCGGGCGGCGCCAGCCGGGTGTTGATCGGCACGAAGACGGCGCCCAGCCGCGCCGCGCCGAACATCACCTGGAGGAAATCCGGACTGTTCTCGCCCAGGTAGGCCACCGCGTCGCCCTTGCCGACGCCGAGCCGCCGCAGCAGGGCGGAGACCCGGTCGGTGCCGTCGGCGAACTGGCGGTACGTCACGGTGGAGCCCTCGCCGTGGACCAGGGCGAGCTTGTCGGGGGACTTGAGCCGGCGCTTGGCCAGCCAGGCACCGATTCCTTGTTCGTGCATCAGCGGTCTCCCGGTGGTGGCGGATGGTGCGTCGATGCGTGGCCGGTCGGCGTGCCGGTGGCCGGGCGGCCTCCCGGCGTGCCGCTGGCTGTCAGGCGTAGAAGCGGTACAGGCCGCGGGCCACCACTGCGGGCTTGGCGCCGCCGTCGATCTCGATCGTCTGGTCGACGGCGATCTGGTAGCCGCCGGCCACCTCGACGACCTCGGCGACCGTCGCGGTCATGCGTACCCGCGAGCCGACCTTTACCGGGGCCGGGAAGCGCACCTTGTCCAGGCCGTAGTTGACCTTCGTGGTGACCCCCTTCACGTCGAGCAGTTCGGTCCAGAAGGGCACCGCCAGCGAGAGCGTGAGGAAGCCGTGCGCGATGGGCGCGCCGAAGGGGCCGTTCTTCGCCCGCTCCGGGTCGACGTGGATCCACTGGTGGTCGTCGGTGGCGTCGGCGAAGAGGTTCACCTGGTCCTGGGTGACCGTCCGGTAGTCGGTGTAGCCGAGGTCGGTGCCGGCAAGGTCGGCGAGCTGTTCGTAGGTGATCGTCGTCGTCATGAGCGTCCTCTCGTCGTCAGCTGGACAGGCGCAACAGCCGGACGGCGTTGTCCTTCAGGATGCCGGGAAGCACCTCGGGCTTGAGGTCGGTGGTGCGCACGTCCCGCAGCCAGCGGTCCGGGGTGAGTAGCGGGTAGTCCGTGCCGAACAGCACCCGGCGCTTGAGCAGCGAGTTCGCGTACCGCACCAGCTCGGCCGGGAAGTACTTCGGGCTCCAGCCGGACAGGTCGATCCAGGTGTTCGGCTTGTGGGTGGCCACCGACAGCGCCTCGTCCTGCCAGGGCACCGACGGGTGGGCCATGATGATCTGGAGGTCGGGGAACTCGGCCGCGACGGGGTCGAGCAGCATCGGGTTCGACAGGCCGAGCCGGAAGCCGTAGCCGCCCGGCATCCCGGCACCGATGCCGGTCTGCCCGGTGTGGAACAGCGCCGGCACACCGGCCTTTTCGAGCAGGCCCCACAGCGGGGCGTACTGCTCGTCGCTCGGATCGAAGCCCTGCACGGTGGGATGGAACTTGAAGCCGCGTACGCCCTCGTCCTCGATCAGCCGACTGGCGAGATCGAGCGCCGCCGCCCCGGTGCGCGGGTCGACCGACCCGAACGGGATCAGGACGTCGGCGTGCTCGGCCGCGGCGCGGGCGATCTCCACGCTCGACAGCGGCTGGTGCGCCAACTGGGTGCGGGCGTCCACCGTGAACACGACTGCCGCCATCTGGCGTTCCCGGTAGTACTGCGCCACCGCCTCGATCGCCGGGCGCGGCCCGTCGGCCTTGAAGTACTTCGACACCGCCGCCACCAGGTCGTCGGGCAGCGAGTTGTGGCCGTGCTCGTCGACCTCGATGTGTACGTGCATGTCGATCGCGGTGACGGCGTCGAGGTCGATGGCGGGTTGGTACATGATGGGGAACTTTCGTCCGGCGGGTCAGGAGCCTGCGGTCTTGAACTCCTCGGGGAGTTCGGGGAACCGCTCGCCGACGCTCTGCAGCGCCCCGGCGAACGTCGCCGGCCAGGCTTCGAGCAGAGCATCGTACGTCCAACCGCCCTCCCGGTGGGCGGTCAGCGCCGCCTCCGGGTGGGTCCAGACCTGGAGCCGGTCGCCGCCCACCCCGATCACCTGACCGGTGACCCCGCCGGCCGCGTCGGAGCCGAGGAACGCGATGAGACCGGCGACGTCCTCAGCCGTGCCGAAGCCGAGATCGTGCCGGAAGAACGCCGGCATCGGCTCGCCCTGCTCGGCCGCCTGCACGGCGGCGGCGAAGTAGGGAACGGTGGCGGTCATGGCGGTCGCGGCCACCGGGACCACGGTGTTGGCGGTGATGCCGGCGCGCTTGAGCTCCAGCGCCCAGGTACGCGTCATGCCGACGATGCCCGCCTTGGCGGCGGCGTAGTTGGTCTGGCCGAAGTTGCCGCGCTGGCCGGTGGGGGAGCCGATGCAGATGATGCGGCCACCCTCGCCCGCCGCCCGCATGTGTTGCACCGCCGCGCGCACGGTGGTGAAGGTGCCGCGCAGGTGCACGTTGATGACGGTGTCGAAGTCCTCGTCGGTCATCTTCCACAGCACGGTGTCGCGCAGCACACCGGCGTTGGTGACCAGGATGTCGAGTCGACCGAACGTCTCGACGGCGGCAGCGACCAACCGCTCGGCGGTCTCGGTCGGGCCGACCGGGGCGACCACCGCGGCGGCCCGGCCACCGAGCGCCTCGATCGACGCGACGGCGTCGGCCGTGGCCTGCGCGTCGACATCGTTCACCACCACGGCGGCACCCTGCCGGGCGAGCTCCTGCGCGTACGCGAGGCCGAGACCGCGGCCGGATCCGGTGACGATGGCGACCTTGCCGTCCAGGGACATGGAGAACTCCTTCGTGTTCACCCGATCTGAGCACGGACCGTTGAAAATGTCAATCATTGGTGAAACGCGCTACCATCGTCGCCATGTCCGCTAGCGGGAAGACCCGGCTGCCGGGGCGGGACGCCCTGCGGGACAGCGTGCTCGGCGGTGACCTGGTCTTTCTGCTGGCCCGCGCCAACGCGCTCACGCTCGCGGCGGCCAACGCCGCCCTCGCCGAGCACGGGCTCAAGGCACGGTCCTATTCCGTGCTCGCGCTGGCCGCCGACGGGGTTCGACCCACCCAGCGGGAGTTGGCCGAGTTCCTCCGCCTCGACCCGAGCCAGGTCGTCGCGCTTGTCGACGGGCTCGAACAGCGCCAGTTGGTGGAGCGCCGCACCGACCCCGCCGACCGGCGGGCCAACGTCCTCGTCGCGACCGACGCCGGCCGGGATCTGTTCGCCCGTGCGCAGCAGGCCGCCCGTGCCGTCGAGCTGGGCCTGCTGGCCCCGGTCACCCCCGAGGAGCACGAGCGGCTGGCCGGCCTGCTGCGCCTGCTCGCCTTTCCCGACTGAGCGCGGTCGGGGAGGCTCGCGACGAGCGAGCCTCCCCGACTACGCGCTGAGCCTCAGAGTGTGTTTGAGAAGGTCTGTTGTGGACGGTGTGGCGGCGTGACATCTGTTGCCGGGGCGGGCAGGGTGGCGCGGTGGTTGCACGTCGCGGTTACCCCTCGGACCTGACTGACGCCCAGTGGGCGCTGATCGAGCCGTTGTTGCCCGAGCCGAGCACGGACGGCCGCAGGGAGAAGCATCCGCGTCGGGAGATCGTGAACGCGATCTTGTACGTGGTGCGGTCGGGGTGTCCGTGGCGCTATCTGCCGGCGGATCTGCCGCCGTGGCAGACGGTGTACTGGTACTTCACCCGGTGGGAAGAAGCCGGCGTCACCGAGAAGCTCCTGACCACGCTGCGGGTCAAGGCGCGGGTGCAGCAAGGCCGTCAGCCGGACCCGTCGGCGGGGATCATCGACTCCCAGACGGTGAAGGGCGCGGATACCGTGGGTCGGGACAGTCGGGGCTACGACGCCGGGAAGAAGGTCAACGGCCGCAAGCGGTTCATCGTCACCGACACCCTGGGACTGCTGGTCGCCGTCACCGTCCTCGCCGCGAGTTGGCAGGACCGCGACGGTGCCAAGACCGCCCTGCTGGGCGCCTACATGATCAGCCCGATCCGGCATGTCTACGCCGACCAGGGCTTCGCCGGCCGCCTGGTCGACTGGACTCGCGACACCTTGCGCACCACCCTGGAGATCGTCCGTAAACCCGCTGACCAGCGCGGCTTCGCCGTCCACCCACGTCGGTGGGTGGTCGAGCGGACTCTGGCCTGGCTCACCGCCTGCCGCCGCCTGGCCCGCGACTACGAACGCCACCCGGCCATCTCCGCAGCCCTCATCCGCTGGGCCGCCATCGCCGGCATCACCCGCCGCATCACCCGCGGCCAACCCGCCCGCCGGCAACCCCGCCGCACCTTCACCAGGACCTGATCAACTCCATCTCAAACACGCACTCAGAAGCGGATCCAGGTGCCGGCGAGCGGGCGCTGCCCGACGCCCGGTTTCGACCAGTCACAGACACCGTCGGGGAAGACCGCGCGCAGCCGCTGCCACTGCTCGGCGGTGAAGCGCACCCCGTACCCCGACTTGCGCAGCGGCTGAAGCTGGCACTTGAGCACCGCCGAGGTGGTCGGCCCGCCCGCCACCACCCGGGGATTGCGGTGGTACGGGTAGAGCTGGTTGCACCGGGCGTTCGGGTCGAGGGTCAGCCGCTCCACGATCAGCTCTCCGTCGGGCGTGACACAACCGTCGGCCAGGCCACGCGGCCGGGACAGCCGGGTGAGCGCGACGGCGTCGAGGTGCGGACGGGCCGCCGCGAGCCGGCCGCGCGCGGTCAGCCAGGCGTCCATGTCGGCGAGCGCCTGTTCCTGGATCGCCGCGCTGGCCGCGCCCGGCGGGCCGGTCACGCTGACGTGGTTGTCGGCGTTGCCGTTGGCCCGCACCAGCCGCTCCCGCATGGTCCAGGAGCGGAACCGGTCGTGGAAGTCGCCTGTCGGGTCGGTGTAGCCGCGCGTCTCGATTATCGGGGTCCAGCGCAGCCCGCCGTCGAACTGGTTGACCCGGCCGGTCGCGTACGCCCTGCTGATCGCCGCGACGTTCGCCGAGGTGCGCTGCGGCGTGCGGTTGCCCTCCACGTCCAGGCCGCCGATGCCCTCGTTGAGCCGGACGAACTGCTCCGGGCTGATGACGCCCGCCCGGAGCGTCGCCAGGCCGTACTGCACGCCGACGGTGTCCGGGATGATCGGCCGGCCGGCACCGGTCCTCGGGTCGACGCCGTAGACGTTCGAGACGAAGTCCGCCATGGCGCAGCGGATGCCCTCCGGGTTGGTGTCCGGGTGGTAGCGCCGGTCGGCGGGGATGTGGGCGGGGCAGGCGGTCGGCCAGTCCACACTGTCGAAGAACTGGTAGCCGAAGCAGGTGTTCGGGCTGCCGAAGCCACTGACGGCTTGCTGCTGGGCGGCTGACAGCCCGGCGGCGGTGGCCGCCTGGGAGACGAACCGGCACTCGTGACCGGAGATGGTCGTGGAGCGCTCGTCCGGGTAGCCGATGCTTCCGATGACGCCGTCCAGGATGCCGGGGTAGGCGTTCGAGATCAGCAACTGCTGCATGGTGCCGGCCGATCCACCCCAACCCATGGTGAAGGCCGGTACGCCGAGCGTCTCGACGAAGTGTTCCTTGACCATCATGGCCGTTTCGGCTGACGTGACGTCGTTGCAGTTGTGCGCGTACACGTTGAAGGTCGCGCTGGCGACCGCGTAGCCGCGGCTCAGCAGCATGTGGTCGAGTACGCCGCCGGTGCTGGTGGCCTGGGTGTGGCCGATGCCGCAGGCGCCGCCGAAGGTGTAGACCAGCCGCTCGTTCCAGCCACGCGTGGCCGCCCAGGGGCTCGGGGTCGGGGTGCCGGGCTGGTGCAGCATGGCGATCTCGTACACCGCCCGGTTGATGGTGCCGCGTTCGATCCGCACCACGTACGGGACGGTCCGGCCGGTCGTGGTGGTGGTGCTGGCCACGTCCGCCGGCAGCGGACCGTCGGGCAGGTCGGCGAAGCTCCCGGCGGTGCTGCGGTACCGGTAGCTGACCTGAGCCTCGGTGACGTGGCAGTTTTCGTCGACCGGGCCCAGGTGCCACGGACTGCCCGAGGCGGTGCAGAACAGCGGGATGTGCGGCCCGGAGAAGACCGGGCCGGCGGCCGGATGGTTGACAAGCGTCAGGCTGGCGCCGGGGCGTCCCCAGCCCGGTCCGTGCGTGCGGACCTCGATCCGGTTGCGGCCCAGCTTCAGCCGGTCCACCAGGCCGAGCAGGGTCCGCTTGTCGCCCGCTGGGCGGAAGCGGCCGGTCACGTCGCGGCCGTCGAGGCGGACCTTCACCCGGTGGGGCGCGACGGTACGCGGCACGGTGACCCGTACCAGGGCGTCGCCGCCGCTGACCATGTCCGGGCGGCCGGAGACGACAGTCACGTCGAAGCCCCTGTCGCCGCCCTTGCCGGTCAGGGGCGCGGCGCCGGCCGGTGCGGAGCTGCTGACCAGTGCGATGGCGACGAGCGCGGTCAACGCCACCCGGAGGGGTCGGTGCCGGGTGCTCCTCCTCGAACGGTGGATGGGCATGGCGGGACCCTTTCAGCCGGGGACGGGCGGCTGGGCCTCCGGGGTCGAAGGCACGGGGAGAACGTAATGCGAAAACTGATCGGCAGTCAATGGAAGTGCAATGCATCGATGCCGTGAGGTGGCCCTGGGCCGGGTTCGGCACGGATGTACGGTGCGGTCAGACCGGTTCGAGCCGTTGGACGAGGTCCTCGAAGCGCTTCTGGGCCAGCGGTGCCAGTGCCTCGGAGATGCTCAGGAACATCGCCCGTGCCTCGGCGCGTGGAAACGACGCGGGTAGGAACTCGACCGGCAGGTCAGGGTCGGTGCCGACAAGCGCCCGCCAGTCGCTCACCAACTCGGTACGCGCGACGAGCGCCTCCGCCGCCGGCACCGCACCGGCCTCGGCCCGGTCGGCCAGGTCGCGGTAGCGGTGCAGGAACTCCTGGTATCCGGCGGCCACCTCGTCGATCCGCCAGGCGGCCTCCAGCCGCGCCCTGCCGTCCGGCAGCAGCTCAAGGTCCGTGGAGCGCAGGAGCACCGCGTCGGTGACGCCGAGTTCGCTGAGCTGCTCGCGTGCCTCGTGGAGCCGGTCGTGCGGGGTGACCCAGGTGGCGTCGTACAGCGGCCAGAACGTCAACCAGCGCAACCGGGCCCGGATCAGCCGCCGCTGGTTCGCGTCCTCCAGCGGAACGGTGAACGCGATGAGCGTCCAACTGCCGTCCCAGGTGCTCTCGTCGGTCGCGGCGAAGATGCGCCGCGCTCCGCGCTGGAGGATGTGCCAGGCCGGCTCGGTCAACCGGTAGCTGGTCCGGCGGCCCTCCTTGGTCCGCTGGAGCATGCCCCGCTGGGTCAGCCGGGCGAGCGTGGCGCGGGCGTTCGCGGGGGCGATGTCGAACTCCGCGAGGACCGCCACCAGACCCCCGGACGGCAGCGGAGCACGACCGGCGTGCCAGTGATCGCCGAGCAGGGTCACCAGCAGACGCTGGGCGCGGGCCCGCCCGACCGCCGCCCGCTCCGACGGCGAACCCGGCGGCGACTCGCCCAGAACGTCGCTCACCACGACGACGCCCCGGTGGCGATTTCGCCGCTGCGGGGCTGACCAGAGCGCATCAACACCCGGTCACGTTACTGCGCCAGTTCACAGCGCGGTACCGGCCTCACCCGACCGGCCGCCGTGACCCGTACGAGGTGCCGAGGGATCGGGAAATGGTCCGGCCGGCCGCCTGGACCAGCGGCGCCAGCGCCACCGGGTCCGCCCGGTGCTGCGCGACCACGAGTGAGATCGCGGCGACCACCGCGCCCTCCGGTCCGCAGATCGGCGCGGCCACCGAGAGGGCGTCCATGGTGACCTGCCGGTCGCTCACCGCGTACCCGGTGCGCCGCACCTCGGCCAGCCCGCGCCGCAGCCGCCCGGGATCGGTGATGGTCAGCGGGGTGTACCGCTCCAACGGCGCGGCCAGCACCTGTTCCTGCACCTCGGCCGGCGCGTACGCGAGCAGCACCAGCCCGACGCCGGTGGCGTGCAACGCGAAGCGGCCACCGACGCGGGTGAGCACCGGCACCGCGTGCCGCCCGGCGATCCGTTCGATGAAGACCAGTTCGACGTCCTGCCGGACGGCGAGCTGGACGTTCTCGTGGGTCACCTCGTACAGGTCCTCCATGGTCGGCAGCGCCAGCTCGCGCAGCCCGAGCCCTCGGGGAGCGAGCGAACCGACCTCCCACAGCCGCAACCCGATCCGGTACCGCCCGTCGTCACCCCGCTCCAGCGCACCCCAGGCGACCAGCTCGGCGACCCGGCGGGACGCGGTGGGCAACGGCAGTTCGGCCCGCCGGGCCAGCTCGCTGAGGGTCAGCGCCGGACTGGCCGGGGTGAACGCGTCGAGCAGGGCCAGCACCTTGCTGGTGACCGACCGTCCGGGCTGCGCGTCCACCCCGCCATCATGCCGACCCCGGCCCGCCGGTCACAGCTCCAGCGTCAGCCGGGGCGTGACGGACCGGGAAACGCAGATCATCATGGTGTCGCCGGCGGCCCGTTCCGCCTCGGTGAGCAGGCTGTCCCGGTGCTCCGGCACACCGTCCAGGACACCTGTCTCGCAGGTGCCGCAGGTGCCCTCGCGGCACGAGGAGAGCACCTGCACACCGGCCGCCTCCACCGCTTCGAGGATCGACGTGCCCGGCGGCACGGTGAGCGTCCGGCCGCTGAGGGCGAGTTCCACCTCGACGGCGGCGTCCGCGGCCTCGGTGGGGGCCAGCGGGGTGAAGCGCTCGACGTGCAGGGCCCCGGCGGGCCACGTCCGGCAGCGCTGCTCCACCGCCGCGATCAACGCCTCCGGCCCACAGCAGTAGACCAGCCCGTCGACCGGCCGTCCCAGCAGCTCGTCCAGGTCGAGCAGGCCGGTCTCGTCCTGCGGGTACAGGCCCACCCGGTCGCCGTACTTCTCCCGGAGGGCGTCGGCGAAGGCCATGGTGGCGCGGCTGCGTCCGCCGTACACCAGCCGCCAGTCGGCTCCGGCGGCGTCGGCGGCGGCGACCATCGGCCTGATCGGGGTGATGCCGATGCCACCGGCGACGAACAGGTAGCGCGGCGCCGCCACCAGTGGGAAGTTGTTCCTCGGCCCGCGCACCCGGACGGTCGCGCCCGGGGTGAGACGTTCGTGCACGTGCCGCGAGCCGCCGCGCCCCTCTGCCTCCAGCTGGACCGCGACCCGCAGGGTGGCGCGGTCGGCCGGGTCGCCGCAGAGCGAGTACTGGCGCACCAGCCCCGGCCCGAGTTCCAGGTCGAGGTGGGCACCCGGGGTCCAGGCGGGCAGGTCGCCGCCGTCGGGGCGGCACAGGCTCAGCACGGCGACACCCTCCGCCGCCGGGTCCCGGTCGGTCACCACCAGCTCCGCGCCGTCCAAGGCGTCGTCGGTCATGCCGGCACCGCCGACCGGGTCGGTGCGGCGTGCGGGGTCGGTGCGACCGCCTCCGGCGGCTGATGACCGTACGGGTGGGCGAGCAGCCACTCCCACATCTCGACCGGTTCCTCGGCGACGCGCTCGGCACCGCAGTGGCAGATCCCGCGCAGCGTGTCCGTACCCGGCATCCAGTGGATCCGGTAGATCCGGTCGCCGGTGAGCATGTGGGCCGGCCCGGTCATCGGGGCGCCCCCACCGTCCCCGCCTCGACCATCCGGGCGATCAGACGTCGGGCGGCGAGCCCGCCGGTGTCGATGTTGATGCTCAGTTCCTGGTACTTGTCCGGTTCGGAGGCGATCACCTGCTCCAGGATGTTCAGCGCCGTCACGTCCTGCATGACCACCGTGCGGTTGCTCTGGTGCAGGTACTCGCTCACCGACTCGTCGTCGATGGCGAAGTCGCGGGCCACAGCCCAGAAATCGTAGGTGGTGTTCTCCGTCGACGGCGTGATGGCGTACACGATCTCGGCGTGGAAGGCGTCGCTGTCCTCGCCCTCGGCCGGCGGGTAGAGGCCCTGCGGCGCGATCCGGCTGTGCAGCAGGTACAGGCACGGCGGGTGGAACTCGATGTCCTGCCAGCGGGTGATCCGGCCCTGGATGCCTGTCGACTTGGCGTAGAACGGCGGGCACTCGGCGTCGTCCATGTGCCGGCTGACGTAGACGATGCCGCGTTCCTCGTCCACCTCGGTGGTGATCGGCGTGTTCGCCACCTCGGGGGTGCCGATGTAGCCGCCGTGCAGGTAGGTCTCGTGCGACAGGTCCATCAGGTTGTCGACCAGCAGGCTGTACCGCGCGTTCAGCGGCTCCATCCCGCGGACGACCGCGTACCGGGGGTCGTCCAGCCAGGGGGCGCGGGGAATGGTAGTCGGGTCCGCGCGATCCCGGTCGCCGATCCACACCCAGATCAGCGAATCCTGCTCCACCAACGGGTACGCGGCGACCCGCGCGGTCCGCGGAATGCGTTGCTGGCCCGGCACGAAGACGCAGGTGCCGGTCTGGTCGTAGGTGAAACCGTGGTAGCCGCAGACGATGGTGTCGCCGTCGAGGCGGCTCTCCGACAGCGGGTAGCGACGGTGCACGCACCGGTCGGCGAGCGCCACGGCCTCCCCGGACTCGGTGCGGTAGAGGACCAGCGGCTCACCGAGCACGGTGCGGGCGAGCAGATCCCGCCCGACCTCGTTGCTGTAGGCCGTCACGTACCACTGGTTGCGGGCGAACGCCATCGTGACCCAACCTCTCTCGGGACGGGAGCGGGGTGCGGTCGGATGATCCCGTGATCCGACCGCTGATCGGCAGCGTCTATTTCACTCAGTGAAAGGCCGCGCGGCCTTTCACCGGTCGCCGCGACGCTGCGATGATCGGCGGCATGACGGGGGTCGAGGAACCAGTGCGTACGGATCAGGGGGCGGCGCACGATTCTCGGCTGGGGGGTCGCTTCTGGCGGCTCTGGTCCGCGTCGGCGGTGTCCAACCTGGCCGACGGGATCGTCAAGATCGCACTGCCGTTGGTCGCCGTCGGCTACACCCGCTCACCGGTGCTGGTGGCCGGGGTCGCCGCCGCGTACAGCCTGCCCTGGCTGCTGTTCGCGCTGCCGGCCGGCGCCCTCGCCGACCGGCTCGACCGGCGGCGGGTGATGCTCGCCGCCAACACCCTGCGCGCGGCACTCATCGGCGCACTGGCCCTGGCGGCGGCCTTCGACTCCGGGTCGATCTGGCTGCTCTACCTGGTGGCGCTCGGCCTCGGCATGGCCGAGACCCTCTACGACACCTCCGCCCAGTCGATCCTGCCGCAGGTGGTCACCCGCGACCAGCTGCCCCGGGCCAACGGCCGGCTGGCCGCCGTGGAACTGGCCGCCAACCAGTTCATCGGCCCGCCACTCGCCGGTTTCCTGATCGCCGCCGGGGTGGCCCTGGCACTCGCCGGGCCGGCCGTGCTGTGGGCGCTGGCGGTCGCCGCACTGCTCCTGGTCACCGGCCGGTTCCGGATCGAGCGCGACGAGCCGACGACGATGCGCGCCGACATCGCCGAAGGGCTACGTTTCCTGTGGCGGCACCGGCTGCTGCGCACCTTGGCCACGATGGTCGGGACCAGCAACTTCATCACCAGCGGCATCTTCGCCGTGCTGGTGCTCTACGCGGTCGGCCCGGACTCGGCCATCGGCCTCACCGAACCCGGGTACGGCCTCCTGCTCACCACCATCGCCGCCGGCATCGTGCTCGGCTCGGTCGCCACCGCCAAGATCGAACAACGGCTCGGGCGGTCCCGCACCCTCGCGCTCTCCGTGCTGGCGATGGCCGCCGTCGTCGGCGTACCGGCGCTGAGTACCAACCCCTTCGTGATCGGCACGGTCTTCTTCGTCGGCGGGATCCTGCTCGCCACCTGGAACGTCATCACCATCTCGCTACGCCAACGCATCACCCCGGACCGGCTGCTCGGCCGGGTCAACAGCGGCTACCGGATGCTGGCCTGGGGAAGCATGCCGGCCGGCGCGCTCATCGGGGGTCTGCTGGCCGAGGTGTTCGGCCTCCGCGCGGTCTTCGCCATCCTGGGGTCACTGACGTTGACCCTGCTGCTCGGCATGTTCGTGGTCACCGACGCCAACATCGACGCCGCCGAACGCGACGCGGCCGAACGCGACGCCGCCACCTGACCGCCGTGGCATGACGATGTGATTGGGGTTCCCGAATGTCGCTCACTGGCTGGTTGGCCTGTCCGCAGTGCGCCATGTGTATGGCACTGGGCACCGCGTACCGGCTGGGCGACCAGCGGATCGGCTATTTCCAGGACGGTTACAGCGCCAACTCCGACCAGCCTGAGTTGACCCGAGCGTTGTGGAAGTTCCTGGCCGACCACGCCACGCACCCCCTGCGGGTGCTGCTGCCCGATACTCCTGGCTACGACGACCTGGACCAGCTCCGGGAAATCGGCGGCGACGAGCGGGGCGACGTTCCCTTCGCCGAGTACCTCGACGGGTGGCCCGGTTGAATCAGGCCCAACCACCTCACCGTCCGGCACGGCAACCAGTACAAGCGCCGACCGTAGTCAGTGGCCCTACGGATAGGACAACAACGGGGAAGCTGTCGCCTCGAACCGAACGGAGACGACAACAACAGGGAAGTTGTACTCAGGCTTAGCCAAGCGCCACGCCGAGGTCGGCCGCGGCTCGGCGTCGTCGGTCGGATAGCGGCGCGCTACGTCGCCGTCGTGTTGTATCGGTCGAGTGTTGCCTTGGATGTCGAGGGGTCGCGGAAGATAAGTTCCCACGGGCCGGTGTTGACGTCCATGTCCTTGCCGAACCCGACCCACTTTCCGGCCATCCGTCGGCCCGTGGGCTCGGCGAGGAGTTGGATCGCACCGTGATAGCGGGCACCCCGGTAGTAGCCGGCCGGGTCGGTCTGCTCGACCCAGGTGCCGGTGATGACGGAGCCGTCCACGGTCAGGTCCATTGAAAGAGACGAGGCTGCCGAACCGGGCAGGCTACGTGCGGTCAGTCGGTCGCCGTGCTGGAGAACTACGACGAAGTGCTGGCCGGCGAAGGAGTCTCCCCGGCCGCTTGAGTAGTACTGGTAGCGGCTGAGCCAGATTCCCTCGTACGACTGGTGAACCGTGGTCGGCCTTGGCGTCGGCGTGGCCAGGCTGGACATGGGAGATGTCAGGTCGTGGCCGCCGTGCTGGTCGTCGGCGACCTCCCTGCCGGGAACCGAGGCGAAGCCCAACAGCGAGATCGGCAGGCCGGTGACGACCTCCAGCGCGCGGGCGTAGACGGGTCTGGGCGCAGCGATCGCCCCGGACTCCCATCGTTGGACGAGCCTCTTGTTGGCGTCGTTGGGCTCACCGACGCGATGGCCGGCCGCCTGGAGCGCGCGGGCGAAGTCGTCCTGGCTCATCCGCATCCCGATGCGGATAGCTCGCAGGGCGGTATTGGGGGCGTCCATGACCGACAAGATAGCGTCGTGTCGCCTTTCTGTCGCCACCAATGTGGCCTATTTGCCGGGCTTTGTGTCGTCGCGGTCGGTGACATTCGGACGTCACTGTAGACCTGCGACGGCCGACTGCCGCCGCGCTTCGGCCGACGGAGGTGGGGATGCAGGGTGACGGCGACGAGCCAGGGGTGAGCCGGGGCGAGCAGATCCAAGCAGTCGAGCGGGAAGCGGCGAAGCGGCGGCTTCTCGCCGAGGCTGAGGCGGAGCGGATCCCGGCGGAGGAGATCACCCGGGCGAGACCGGACCGGCGGTGGCGTCGTGGACAGCGTTGAGCTGTTGCCGGTCGGACGGCGGGTGGCGTACTGGCGGGGGCGGCGGAAGCTGTCGCAGCAGATGTTCGCCGACCGGCTCGGCAAGTCGAAGAGCTGGGTCGACAAGGTTGAGCGCGGAGCCCGATCGTTGGACAGACTGTCCACCCTCCAGCAGATCGCCCGCGTGCTGCGTATCGATGCCGCCGTGTTGGTCGGCGGGAACACCGAGCCGGCCGAGGTGACACATCGCGCCGAGGGTGTCGATCGGATCAGGGTTGCGCTGTCCCGGTACGAGATTCCGTTGGGCATGCCGGCGGGCCTGCGGCCGGTGTTTCCGGTGGACCGGATGCTGCGGGAGGTGGAGCACGCGTGGACGACGTTTCAGTATGCCCGCTACCAGCAGGTGATCGACATGGCGCCGGGTTTGCTCACCAAGGCACAGCGCACTCACGCCCAAGCCCCGGTCCCGGGTCGAACGCCGCTGGTGGAGGCGTACCGGATCACGGCCGCCCTGCTGATCAAGCTCGGCGAGGCCGAGATGGCCTGGCTCGCCATCGACCGGGCGATGCTCGCTGCCACCGGTGACCCGGAACTGGTGGCAGCCGCAGCCGTCCAACTCGGGCAGGTGCTGCGGATGTCGGGTGGGGCGCGGGAGGCGAAGTCAGTGATGCTCGCCGCCGCCTACCGGATCGCTCCGCCGGTGATCGAGAGCGGTACACCGGCGGAGCTGTCCCTGTGTGGAACCCTGCTCATCCAGGCCGCCCTGGCCGCCGCACAGCACGGGAACGAGTCGGCCGCCACTGAGCTGATCGATGAGGCCGCCGGCATGGCCGAGCGGGTCGGCGACGGGCACGACCATCACCACACAGGGTTCGGACCCACCGCCGTCGCCCTGGCCCGTACCGCCGCAGCCGTCGAATCCGGTGACGCCGGTGCTGCGATCGGCTGGCACGAAAAGGCCACCAGGCGGCCCGGATGGCGGTGGCTACCGCCCGAAAATCGCGCCGCGCACCTGCTCGACGTCGCCCGCGCCTACCTCCACGCCGACGATGCGACCAATGCTGCCCGGGTCCTGATCGAAGCCGAACGCACCGCACCGGCCGAGATCCGTCACCGGCCCGCGGGCCGGGAGCTACTCGCCGAGATCGCCCGTGACGCGTGCGCCCCGAGCACGATCACGCAGCTCGCCGTTGCCCTCGGGGTGGGCTGACCAGTGACGGCACCATTCCTGTCTCTCGCCCAGCCCGCAACCGACTGATCCTCATCGCAGGGCCGACGGTGGGACAGGGTTGAGACTTGGGGATTGCGGCTCCGACAGGGCCAGACGGCTCCAGGTCGAGTTGCCAAACGGCTGCTCCACCGAGGTGTGGGGTCGGCGGCCGACGGGTTGGCGGCGCGCTGGTGAGCGCGATGACCGGAGGTGGGACAGGCCGCCGTACATTTCGGGCTATGCGTTGGGCGACCCGCTCCGCCGGTGCCTGAGGACGAAATTAGCTACCACAACAGGGATTACCGCCACCGCACCAACCAGGATCTTAAGACCGACGGACGCGTCCCAGGCGAAGCCCAAGACCACGAGGGCGAGCAGGATTAGGAGGTAGACGACCTTCAGGTAGCGCGGCATGACCGTCACCGTAGCGCGGCGAAGTGCACTGACCGCAGAACCGCCCTCGATCGCGATAGTCTTCCGTCGGCATTTGTCGTCTCTGCGGCGCCGTTTCCATGATGCCACGTCTGACGCGATAATGCGCAGCACGTGACCATGGGGAGGTGGCGATCACCCGTGCCTACTCACGAACGCCGCAGGCGTCTGCGCCAGGTGATCAAGCAGGCGCTGACGCCCAAGAATGCGGAGGCTCGCACCACACCGTCAGCGCGGACGCGACCCGGGGGCATCGACGTAGAGACCGCCCGCAAGATGTTGTTGATCGACTTCGAGCAGGCGTTCATCCTGCACAACGACTACAAGGACGCCGAAAGGGATCTCTATAAGCTCAGTCTCCGTATCCTGGCTTTTCCGGTGCTGGTCGCTGGTGCCCTGGTGTCCGCAAAATTGATCTCCTCGGTGGGGCAGGTCGGCACGGTGCTGCGGCTACCGATCATCTATGCGGCGGCGGTGATCGCTGGGGTGTTGAACACATCGTCCTGCGGGCCTATGTCGTCACCGATCGGGTGCAGACCGAGGCGAAACACCAGGTCAACCGGCTGCGAAGCCTCTATCTGCACGCGCTTGCCGCCGATTTTCCCGAAGGATGGAAACCGGTGTGGGGGTCGACCAACCCATACCTGGAGAGTCGACGCAAGCTGAAGGCCGCAGCACTTACTTCAGTGGTGATCGGATCGCTCAACGCCGCGTACGTCGCTGTCGGTGCCGACCGTCTCATCACGTATGGAACAGACATCTCCTGGACGCCCCTGCTGTCAGCGGCGTTCGCGCTGATCTACTTCCTCTTGCAGATGGAGTTCACGTGGGAGGTACTCCAGAGGGTACAACGAAAACGGTCAGTGGGAGCGGGCGGGTGAGGCGTTTCTCTACGGGTGCTGACCCAGTCGGCTACGACTTCGGTACGACGGTCGAACTTCTCGCCCGATACGGTCAGCCGATCTTGATAGCCATTAGCCAACTACGCACTATGGACTTTCTGTTTCCCCGGATGTCCCGGCTGTATCAGGATGCCCTTGACTCCGAGCTGCTGTTCCGGCAGACGGTGCCGGTGGCCGCGGTTGGTGCCCGGATCGGTGCCGATCGGGAGGTGCTGGCTGAGTACCTGAAGATTTACGCACTGGGTCAGACCCTCATCCTCAACAACATGGACCGCCACCTCGACCTTTCGGCTTCCTACAGCATCCGCGACCCGGCCTTGCTGCTTGCCGATGTCAACTCGACCATGTGCCTCTCGGTGACCAGCCTGCTGACGATGGTCCGCGAGGCGACGCTCACACCAGCAGGCGTTCGGGCACTACCGGTGATGGCCGAGGTGACGGTGGAAATCGTGCAGTCCATGTACGACAACTACGCCGCCCGCTTCGACGCAGCGCCGCTCGAAGACGGAGACAGCCTTGTGAACTGGTATCGAATGGATGTCAGGTCTCGACACCTCGGATCTGGCTTCTACTCGTCTGGCCTACTCGGACTGCTTGCCTATCTCGGGAAGACCGTGCCGGATGGCTTGGCCGACGAGCTCCGCGACATGCGCCGGTTGAGACAGCGGGTGGACGAACTGGCGGACCTGTTCGAGGACACCGTTACTGGGCTGGTGAGCTACCCGGTCGCCAAGGGGCTCGCCGAGCCGACGCTCAACGCGCACCTGCGCCATTCGATCAGCAAGCTCTGGACCCGGGCGCAGCAGGTCATCGGCAGCCACGGCAGGCATGCTGGTGTGCTCAACCGGGCGCTGGCCGACGATCCTGAGCTGAACGAGACGCACAGCGCCATCTTGGAGATGCTGGTGTCGGGTGGCATCATGCGGGAGTGCTACCGGGAGGCCGATACCCTCTGGCGTGAGATCGCGCTCGGCCTCGATGCTCTGGACCCTCGGTTCGGTGAGCCGCTCCTGGCGATCATCGACCTCAAGCGGGCGCTGCTCGACCGCCTGGCGATGAATGGCTGGCAGAACAACCCACCTCCGCACACGTTCCAGGACATGATCGAAGCAGCGGGATTGGAAGCGACGACATGACGAGTGCCGAGAGCCGGCTCGAAAACTCTGCCAAGGCTGTCATCCTCGATGGCGACAGGGTGCTCCTGCTGAAGTATGTGGACCGCAAGATGGGGCTCGGGGTCTGGTACTCGCTGCCCGGCGGTCGGCAGCAGTACGGCGAGACGCTGACCGAAACTCTGATCCGTGAATGCCAGGAGGAAATCGGCGCGGACGTGATGCCAGGGCGCCTGCTCTTCGTTCGTGAGTACATTCACGCGCGCCACGAACTGGCCGGGAAGGGGCGCGATCAACACAAGATCGAGTTCTACTTTCTCGCGGAACTCAAATCGGACTTGTCCGCCGACTACCTGGCCGCAGACGATGTCTCCGACGAAGGCCAGCAGGGGATGCGCTGGTGCAACCTCGCCGACCTGCGGCAACTCAACATCTTTCCCACCGGTCTTCGTACGCTGGAGGACGTGGTGAACGCCAGCACGGACACCTACTGGGGCGACACGTACTGACGGAAGATCTCCAGGTCGCCGGAAAAGGTGTCCGTGCTGGGCCAGGGAAGGTCGCTACAGGTGGCAGGGCACCGACCTGTCACGACACTCGATAAACGCCCTCGATGCTCGGAGCGGGGATGCCGCTGGCCGACCGGGGTGCGTCAGTCGAACAGGACCACTGTGCGGGCGCCTTCGCCCCGGGCCATCCGGGCCAGCGCCTCCGGTGCGTCGTCGAGGGTGATCCGGTCGGTGACCAGGAAGTCCAGGTCGAGGGTGCCGTCGAGCACTGCGCGGGCCAGTTCGGGCACGTCGCGGTCCGGGTCGGAGGAGCCGTACACCGAGGAACGCAGGGTGCGGGCCGAGTGGAAGATCTCCAGGGCGCTGAGCCCTACCATGTCGTCCTTGGCGCCCATGCCGACCACGATGACCTGCCCGCCGCGGCGGGTGGCCCGCCAGGCGGCGCGGATGGTGGCGGCCCGGCCGACGCACTCGACCGCGTGGTCGACGCCCCGGCCGTCGGTGAGTGACCGTACCGCGCGGCTGAGGGTGTCGTCGGCGAGCAGGAAGTCGGTGGCCCCGGCCGCGTACGCCAGCTCGGCTTTGGCGGGTGCGACGTCGACGGCGATGACGCGGGCGGCACCTGCGGCGCGGGCGGCGGCGACCGCCGAGAGGCCGACGCCGCCGAGACCGATGACGGCCACCGAGTCGCCGGGACGGACGTCGGCGGTACGGCGGATCGCGCCGACACCGGTGAGCACCGCGCAGCCGAGCAGCGCGGCGGTGGGGAAGGGCAGCTCCGGCGGTACGGTGACCACTGCCTGCTGCGGCACCACCACCTGCTCGGCGAGCGCGCCGAGGCCGAGGGTGACGTGCAGCGGCTCGCCGTCGATGGTGTGCCCGGCGGTGGCGGCGGGGGTGCCGGAGCGTTCGCAGAGCCACGGTTCGCCGTGCCCGCAGTACCAGCAGACGCGGCACGGGGGCGCCCAGTCGAGCACCACGTGGTCGCCGACGGCGATCCGGTCGACGTCGTCGCCGACCTCGACCACCACGCCCGCGGCCTCGTGGCCGAGCAGCAGCGGGTACGGCGCGGCGATGGTGCCGTCGACCATGGACAGGTCGGAGTGGCAGACCCCGGCCGCCCGGACCGCCACCCGCACCTGCCCGGAGCCGGTGGCGGGCAGCTCGACAGGTTCCACCCGGGGCGGTTTGCCGACGCCCCGAACCACCAGGCCCCTCACCGTTGGATCGCCTTCACTTCGCTGAACTCCTCAAGCCCGTGCACGCCCAGCTCACGGCCGACGCCGGACTGCTTGTAGCCGCCGAACGGGGCGAGCGGGTTGAACGGCGCGCCGTTGATGTCGACGGCACCGGTACGCAGCCGGCGGGCCACCCGCAGCGCCCGGTCCTCGTCACCGGACCAGACCGCGCCGGCCAGGCCGTAGCGGGAGTTGTTGGCGACCCGTACCGCGTGGTCGTCGTCGTCGACCGGGATGACCGCCAGGACCGGCCCGAAGACCTCCTCCTGCGCGAGGGCGCTGTCGGGGTCGACGTCGGCGATGACGGTGGGGGCGACGAACCAGCCCCGCTGCGGGACGGGGGCGTCCAGGCCGCCGGCCACCAGCCGGCCGCCGTCGGCCAGGCCCCGGGTGATGTGGTCGCGTACCCGGTCCCGCTGCTGGGCGGAGACCAGCGGGCCGAGTCGGGTGGCCGGGTCGAGCGGGTCACCGAGCTGGTAGCCGTCGGTGGCCTTGGCGGCCAGGTCGAGGGCCTCGTCGTAGCGGTCCCGGTGCACCAGCATCCTGGTCCAGGCGGTGCAGGTCTGGCCCGAGTTGAGGAAGGCGTTGCCGACGCCCACCTTGACCGCGCTGGCCAGGTCGGCGTCGTCGAGGACCACGTTCGCCGACTTGCCGCCCAGCTCCAGCGACACCCGGGCGATCCGGTCGGCGGCCAGGTGCGTGATCCGCCGGCCGGTGGCGGTGGAGCCGGTGAAGGAGACCAGGTCCACGCCAGGATGGCCGGCGAGCGCCTCGCCGACCACCGGTCCGGTGCCGGTGACCAGGTTGACCACGCCGGGCGGCAGGCCGGCCTCGTCGATGGCGTCGAAGAGCAGGTACGCGGTCAGCGGGGTCAGTTCGCTCGGCTTCAGCACCAGCGTGCAACCGGCAGCCAGGGCGGGCGCCAGCTTGGCGACGATCTGGTGCAGCGGATAGTTCCACGGGGTGATCGCGCCGACCACGCCTACGGGTTCGCGTACCACAAGGGAGTTGCCCACGGTCTGCGGCGCGGGCGGGTGGGCGGCCAGGTCGACGTAGCTGCGCAGCACGGTCAGCGGCAGTCCGGCCTGGACGCGGGTGGCGACCTTCAGCGGGGTGCCGAGTTCCGCGGCGACGGTGTGCGCGATGTCGTCGGCGCGGGCGGTCAGGGCGGCGTGCAGCTGGTCGAGGTGGGCGGCCCGGTCGGCGGGGTCGGTCGCCGCCCAGCCCTCGAAGGCGGCCCGCGCGGCGGCCACGGCCCGGTCGACGTCGTCGGCCGTGCCGGCCGGGACGGTGCCGATGACCTCCTCGGTCGTCGGGTTGTGCACCTCCAGCGGCTGCCCGCTCTCGGCACGCACCCAGCGTCCGTCGAGGTAGAAGTCGGTCCGTACGGATTCCATGGGCTCCTCACCTCGACTAAAACTAGCGGTGCAAGTTTGGACTCTAGTACGCCGGGCCGCTCGGCGGGAGGGGCGGCAGCGGGCCGACGACGCGTTCGTACGTGTGCGTCAGCCCGTCGATGAGCGCCTCCAGGCCCAGCGCGAAGGCGCCCTCGTCGACCTGTTGCTGGTGCTCGGCGAGGCGGTGGGCCTGGCTCAGGTGCGGGTACTGCTCGGCGTAGAGCCCCGGATCCTCCACGAAGCCCTGGGCGAAGGAGCTGAGCGCGGAACCCATCACGAAGTAGCGCATCAGCGCGCCGATGTGCGTCGCCCGGGCGGGTGGCCAGCCTGCCGCGACCAGCCCGCCGTAGACGGCGTCGGCCATGGCCAGCGCCGCCGGGCGTCGACCCGGACCCTGGGCCAGGTGCGGGACGATGTTCGGATGGGCGGCGAGGGCGGCCCGGTAGGAGTGGCCCCAGCGACGCAGCGCCTCACGCCAGTCGACCTCGGCGAAGAACGACACGTCGACCTGGCCGGTGATGCTGTCCGCGACCGCGTCGAGGATCTCGTCCTTGGTGCCGAAGTGGTTGTAGAGCGAGGGCCCGCGCACGCCCAGCGCGGCGGCGAGCCGGCGGGTGGAGAACGCGTTGAGCCCTTCGGCGTCGATCAACGCGGCAGCGGCCTCGACGATCCGCTCCCTGCTGAGCAGGGCCTGTCGCGGCCGGGGCATGGCGTCCTCCTTCGGGTGGGTGGCTCGCGGGGAACTTTGCCACACCGGGGTCTGGACAGCATAAAACTTGCACCGCTAGTTTACTGCCATGGACCTTCACCTCTCCGCCGAGCAGGTCGCGGTCCGCGCGCTCGCCGCCGAGTTCGTCAACCGCGAGGTGGTGCCGCACGCGACGGCCTGGGACCGGCGCGAGGCGGTCGACCCCGGCATCGTCGGCAAGCTCGGCGAGGTCGGCTTCCTCGGCCTCACCATCGCCGAGGAGTACGGCGGATCCGGCGGCGACCACCTCGCGTACTGCCTGGTGCTTGAGGAACTCGGCCGGGGCGACTCGGCCGTCCGGGGCATCGTGTCGGTCTCGCTCGGCCTGGTCGCCAAGTCGATCGCCACCCACGGCAGCCCGGAACAGCGGGAACGGTGGCTGCCTCAGCTTTGCTCCGGCACCGCGCTCGGCTGCTTTGCGCTCACCGAGCCGGACAGCGGCTCGGACGCGGCGGCGCTGACCACCCGCGCGGTCCGCGACGGCGACGACTGGCTGCTGACCGGCCGCAAGACGTTCATCACCAACGGCACCACCGCCGACGTGGCGCTGATCTTCGCCCGTACCGGCGGCCCGGGCCACCGGGGAATCACCGCGTTCCTGGTGCCGACCGACAGCCCCGGCCTGACCCGGTCGGAGATCAAGGGCAAGCTGGGCCTGCGCGGGCAGGCCACCGCCGAACTCGTCCTCGATGCCGTCCGGGTGCCCGACACCGCCCGCCTCGGCGACTGCGGTGCCGGCTTCAAGCTGGCGCTGGCCACCCTCGCCAAGGGACGGATGTCGGTCGCCGCCGGCTGCGTCGGCATCGCCCAGGGCTGCCTGGACGCCGCCGTCGGCTACGCCGGAACCCGTACGCAGTTCGGCAAGCCGATCGCCGGGCACCAGCTCGTGCAGCAACTGCTCGCCGGCATCGCGGTCGACACCGCCGCCGCGCGACTGCTGGTCTGGCGGGTCGCCGACCTGATCGACCGGGGTCAGCCGTTCGCCACCGAGGCGTCGATGGCGAAGCTGTTCGCCAGCGAGGCCGCCGTCCGCGCGGCAAACGACGCCATCCAGGTCTTCGGCGGGTACGGCTACATCGACGAGTATCCGGTCGGCAAGTACCTGCGCGACGCCCGCGTCGCCACCCTCTACGAGGGCACCAGCCAGATCCAGCAGCTACTCATCGGGCGGGCGCTCACCGGCGTCAACGCCTTCTGAACCCGCGAGAGGAACCGTGAGCACATGGACTTCGGGCTGTCCGACGAGGAACGGGCCATCCGCGACACCGCCCGCGACTTCATCACCCGCGAGGTCATGCCGTTGGAGCAGGAGCTGCTGCGTCGCGAGCGGGCCCACCAACCCGGCCTGGAACGCTCCGAGCTGAGGGAGTTGCAGCTCAAGGCCCGCAAGTTCGGCTTCTGGGGGTTGGCCACGCCGGCGGAGTACGGCGGCATGGACCTGCCCGCCGTCGTCCAGTCGCTGATCTGGACGGAGATCGGCCGCAGCTTCGTGCCGTTCCGTTTCGGCGGCGAGGCGGACAACATCCTCTTCCACGCCACCGAGGAGCAGCGGCAGGAGTTCCTGCTGCCCACCATCGAGGGGGAGCGGAACTCCTGCTTCGCCATCACCGAGCCGGGCGCCGGCTCCGACGCCGCCAACATCCGGTTCCGGGCCCGGCGCGACGGTGACGACTGGATCCTCAACGGCGAGAAGACCTTCATCACCGGCGGCAACGAGGCCGACTTCGCCATCGTCATCGCGGTCACCGACCCGGAGCGCGGGGCCCGCGACGGCGGAGCGACCGCGTTCCTGGTGGACCGGGCGATGGGCTGGCGGTCGGAGTTCATCCCCACCATGGGCGAGGGCGGGCCCGCCTCGCTGTTCTTCGACGACGTACGGGTGCCGAACCGCAACATCCTCGGCGAGGTCGGGCAGGGCTTCACCCTCGCCATGCAGTGGATCGGCAAGGGGCGTTACACCATCCCCTCGCACGCCGTGGGCATCGCCGAACGCGCGCTGCGGATGGCCATCGACTACGCCAACACCCGGGAGACCTTCGGGTCCAGGATCGGCACCAACCAGGCCATCCAGTGGATGATCGCCGACTCGGAGACCGAGCTGGAGGCGGCCCGCTGGCTGATCCTGCGGGCCGCGTGGACGGTCGACGCCGGCCTGGACCCGAGGCACGCCTCCTCGATGGCGAAGCTCTACGGCGCCGGCATGGTCAACCGGGTGGTCGACCGGGTCATGCAGATCCACGGCGGGATGGGCTACACCCGCGAGCTGCCGATCGAACGCTGGTACCGGCAGGTGCGGCTGTACCGGATCTTCGAGGGCACCGACGAGATGCAGCGACTGATCATCTCCCGCGACCTGCTGCGCGGGTACACGAAGCTCGGAGGGCATCTGGGATGAGGCGCTTCGCCAGCATCGACGAGTTGGCCGGCGCGGTCGGCGAGCGACTCGGGCCGGGCCCGTGGTTCCCCATCGACCAACGCCGGGTGAACCTGTTCGCCGACGCCACCGACGACCACCAGTGGATCCACCTCGACCAGGAACGGGCGGCGGCCGGGCCGTACGGCGGCACCATCGCCCACGGCTACCTGACACTCGCCCTGCTGCCCGCCCTGGTCGGCCGCCTCTACCGGGTGGACGGGGTGCGAATGGGGGTCAACTACGGCCTCAACCGGGTCTGCTTCCCCGCCCCGGTACGCGTCGGCAGCTCGGTGCGGGTCGTCGCCACCATCGACCAGGTCAGCCCGTTCGACGGCGGAGCGCAACTGGTGGCCACGGTGACAGTGGACGGCGACGGTGGCGGCAAGCCGGTCTGCGTGGCCGAGACGGTGAGCCGGTTGTACGTGGACCCGCCCCGATGACCGCGCTCTCCCCGGCGACCGTGCTGGCCGGTTCCGCCGACCGGCACGCCGACACCGTCGCCGTCGTCGACGGCCGGGCCCGCGTCACGTACGCCGAATTGTGGTTGGAGGCCCGCTGCTACGGCGCCGGGCTGCGGGCCGCCGGGGTCCGCGACGGCGACGCGGTGGCCCTGCTCGCGCCGAACGTGGTGGATTTCCCCCGGGTCTACTACGGCGCCCTCGCCGCCGGTGCGGTCGTCCTACCGGTCGGCGTGCCGGTCGGTCCGCACGCCGACCACCTGGCCCGGGAGGCGAGGCTGCTGGTCTGCCACACCTCGCAACTGGCGGCCGGGCGGCGGCTCAGTGCGCGGGCCGGCGTACCGCTGCTCACGGTCGGTCCGACCCGGGGCCTGTCCGGCGTACCCCGGTTGGAAGATCTTTGTGACACCCCACCCGGCGGTGCTGCCACGTTCGCGGACCCCGACGTCGACCCGGCCGGCGAGCCGGACGGCACCGACGTGGTGCTCGGCTGCCTGCCGCTGGGCGGCCGGTTCGGCCGGGCCGTCGCCCTGACCGGCACCTTCCGGGCGGGGGCGACCCTGGTGCTGCTGAGCCGCTTCACCGGCCCGGCCGCGCTGGACCTCATGCTGCGCGAGGAGGTCACCGTCTTCCACGGCACGTCGGCGATGTACGCGGCGCTGCTCGACGCGGCCCGGGGCCGCCGGGTACTGCCCCGGCTGCGTCACTGCGTGAGCCGGGCACCGCTGCCGCCGTCCCTGCGGCAGCGCTTCACCAGCACCTTCGACACGGTCGTCCACGTGGCCGAGGGGGAGCGCGACTCGCCCGTGCCGGAACCGTCCGCCGGCAGGCCGCGCCCGGCCCGGCGGCTGCGCTCGCGTCGATTCGGCTGCCACGGTGAGCGGTACCGGTACGGGCCGGCGAGCTAGCGCGGCGGCGGTCGCCGGACCCAGACCCGGCGCGGTTCCGATCGCCGTGCGGGCCGTCCGACGCCCTCGCCTACGATTCGCCAATGATCGGAAATGAGCCGGCGGCGGCCGAGGTGCGGCTGCGCCCGATGACGGCGGACGACGCCGACCGGGTACTGGCGATCTACCAGGCCGGGCTGGACGGCGGGAACGCCAGCTTCGAGACCGTCGCGCCGTCCTGGACTGACTTCGACGCCGGCCGGTTGCCGGCGCACCGGCTGGTGGCGGTCGACGGAGACGGGACGCTCATCGGCTGGATCGCCGTGTCGCCGACCTCGGCCCGGGCGGTCTACGCCGGGGTGGTGGAGCACTCCGTCTACGTCGACCCGGTCGCCCAGGGGCGGGGCGTGGCCCGGCTGCTGCTCGACGCGCTTATCGAGTCGACCGACGCGGCGGGCATCTGGACGATCCAGTCCGGCGTCTTCCCGGAGAACACCGCCAGCCTGGCGCTGCACCGGCGGGCCGGGTTCCGGGTGGTCGGCACCCGCGAACGGGTGGGCCGCCACCACGGCCGCTGGCGCGACGTCGTCCTGCTGGAGCGCCGCAGCCCGGTGGTGGACTGAACCGCGTCGGCGGGGGGCCGGCGAGCCGCCGGCCCCCCGCCTGCGGTGCTACGGGTACTGCTCCAGGTAGACCGGAGCGCCGACCCGGTCCATGTCGGCCGCCTCGCCGACGCCGTTGACCACGTGGTCGATGGTGCCGGCGCTGAGGTTCACCGTCATGATGTGGCGCAGCCGGACGCCGGGGCGTACCGGCACCTCGAAGCCGTTCTCGGTACGGATCGACGGGTTGTTCTGGTTGAACACGTACACCCCGCCGCCGTGCAGCGTGTGGTGCCGGACCCGGTCGCCGACCTTGTAGCCGGCCCACCCGTTGACCTTGCCGTTGTGCCAGTCCGCCTGGGTGGGCGGGTCGTAGGGCAGCTCGTTCTGGTAGAGGATCGTGGTGCCGTGCTCACCGTTCCACACGGTGTTGTACCGCTGGAAGTGCTCGACGAACAGGCCGGTGGCGGTGACGTGGTCGCCGTTGACGACGACGCCGTAGCGACCGGTGTTGGTACGCCAGCGGTCGGTGTCGCCGTTGACGCCCTCGGTGAAGCCCTCGACGCCGTGGTCGCCCCGCCACACCCAGGTGTGGTCGATCAGGACGTGGTCGCTGTTGACCTCCAGCGCGGTGTCCGTCCTGCCGATGTGTGGGCCGCCGACCCGGAAGTACACGTCGGAGAGCGTGATCGGGTTACGCGGGGTGCTGTGGTTGCGGCCGTGCTTGCGGCCGACCCGCAGCAGCACCGGTGATTCCTTCAGACCCGCGTCGATGGTGACCCCGGCGACGACCACGCCGGGCACCCCGGCGACGTTGAGCGGCACCGCGCCGTCGACTGCGGTCAGGGTGGCGTGCCCGATGCCGAGCACGATCGTGTCTGGCCGGCGGACCTCGATGCTGCGGGCCACGTCGTACACCCCGGGGGTCAGCAGCAGGTGCCGGCCCCGGGCGAGTTCACGGTTGATGACGTGCACCGGGTCGGACGGCCGGGCGACGAAGAAGTCGCTGATCGGGATGGTCCGTCCCGGCGTCATCCGGGTACCCCAGGTGATGCCGCGCGTGTCGCGGCGCACGGCCGGCACCCGGACCTGGTACTTGCCCCTGGCGTCGACGAAGAGGTACGGCTTCTCCCGGCTCAACGGGGTCGTGTCGAGCGTCGTGTACGGCGGGTCGGGGAAACCGGCGTCGTCGGGAGCGCCGACCACCCCGGCGAACACCTGGTTCCACACGGCGTTGGACCAGCTCTCGACCTCGCTGTTGCGGGTCAGCCACTGCTGCTGTGAGCCGTTGGTGGTGGCCGGCAGCCGGGAGTCGGCGATGAAGCCGCCGCTTGCGTACTGCGGCCCGTTGGTGCAGTAGTCCATCAGCGACAGTCCGCCGCCGCTGATGTCGAGCCGGCGCATCGACACGGCCTGGGACACCGCCCAGAAGTTGGCCGTGGCGCGGCAGTCGTCCTGGCCGGTGGCGTTGATGCGCAGTGACAGGTTGCTCAGCGTGCGCCAGAAGTTGACGAGCGCGATGCAGTTGGCGGTGCCACCCTCGGTGAGACAGCGGTTGTACGCCTCGACCTTGCCGTTGATGACCACGTCGGTGGGGGAGGCGCCGAGGCCGGAGATCTCGGTGTAGTAGCCCACCTTGATCTGGAGCGGCTGGTCGGCCGTGCCGTAGTGGCCCGGCCGGAACAGGTAGGCGTGCCGGGTGGTGCCCATCTCGTTGTCGACCTGCGCGGCGTGGGCCGCGTCGAGGGTCGCCTGGATCTGGCTGACCGGCATGCTCGGGTCGAAGATCGTGACGTTGGGCCCGAAGGTGGGGCCGGCCGGTCGGGGCGGGCCCGCGCTGACCGGGGTGTTCGTGGCGACCGCGGCGGTGGTCAGCACCAGCCCGAAGGCCAGTGCCCGGCCGAGTCGCCGGTGCGGTGGTGGGGTCGGCATGCGTTCGTCCTTCCCGTCGGGCCGGTTGCTGGCGGGCCCGACGACACGGTGGACCAGGTCTGTGAGAGCGCTCTCTCGCCGAGATGTTTCTACCCCGTAACGCCGCCGTACGCCATGCCTGGAGCGGATCGGGCTGCGGTCGACACCGTTCCGGCGCAACGGCGGGCCCCGGACGCGCCGAGCGCCGCCGTCCCGCCAGGACGGTGCCGATCACCGGGCGGGCGTCACCCGGCCAGTGCTGCGGGATCGCGTTGTCGGCCGCCGCGTCGGCGGGCGAGCGCACCGACGACGACGTCGACGACCAGGAAGCCGAGCAGCGGGATGCCGAACCACGGCAGCGCCCAGCCGACCGCGACGACCACCGGCACACCGAGCAGCACCACCCACCACGGCAGCCCGCGCAGGCCACCACGCGCCGGTGGCGCGCCCACCGGGGCCCGCCGGTCGGCCCGGGTCGGGCGGCGCTGCCACCACATCCGGCAGCCCCACACGATGACGCAGAGCAGACCGACAGCCAGCGCGGCCAGCAGGATCTGGTTGACCACGCCGAAGAGCAGTCCCATGTGGGCCTGTACGCCGAGGGCGCTGAGCTTGGCCAGCAGCGACCAGCCGGCGAAGTCGTTGCGCGCCGTGACCGCGTTGGTGGCCGGGTCGACGGCGACCTGGTCCAGCCGCACCGGCCAGGCGTTGTCGGTCTGGGCGACCGCCCAGGCGGTACCGGGCGCACCCGGGCTGATCTCGACCGGCCCGGACAGGCCCGCGTCGCGGGCCACCGCCAGGACCCGGTCGAAGGTGGCCGGATCGGCAGCTGCCGGCGCTGACGCGCCGCCGTGCTGGTGCTCGCCGCCACCGGCACTCGGGGCACCGTCCAACGTGGTGGACAGCACCGGCCGCCGGGCGTCGAGCGCGTCCAGCCCGGTGCCGAAGTTCGCACCGGCGAAGCGGGACCAGGTCAGCCCGGTGGCCGCGAGGAACAGCAGGCCGACGGCGAGCCAGACGCCGGTGGTGGCGTGCCAGCTCCGGGTCCGCCGTACCCCCTTGGCGGCGGACAGGTCCGGCACCAGCAGGTGTTTGGCGCGACCACGTCCGTTGTTCCGGCGACGCCACCACAGGATGATGCCGCCGAGCGCCAGTACCCACAGCCAGCTGGCGGCGATCTCGGAGTAGTGCCGCCCGAACTCGCCCAGGTGCAGGTTGCGGTGCAGGTCGTCGAGCCAGGTGGTGGCCGGGGTGGAGCCGAACCAGGTGGTGAGCTGCCCCTGCACCGCACCGGTGTACGGGTCGACGTAGACGGTGTGCTGCTTCTCGCCCAACTCTTCAAGGGCGAAGACGACCCGGGTCGTCTGGTCGCCGGTGCCCGGGGCCACCGACACCAGATCGCCGGTCGGGTGGGCGTTGCGGGCCGCGGTGACCTGGTCGGCCAACGACCTCCGTTGCTCGCCGACGCTGGCGACGGTGAGCTGGTCGCCGTAGAGAAGCTGATCCAGCTGCGGCGTGACGGTGTACGCCAGGCCGGTCAGCGCGGCGACCACCAGGAACGGGGCGATCAGGACCCCGGCGTAGAAGTGCAGGCGCAGCAGCAACGCCGCCAGCGGCGCGGCGCGTCGTGGTGATCGGGCGGGCACCGCGGGTGCCGGGCCGGGGACGGACTCCGGCGCGGACTCGCCGGACAATTCGGTCAGAGACATGCGTGTTCCGATCGGGTTGGGAGGTCATGCTGCGGACCTGGCCCGTGCCCTTCGGGTCAGTGCTGCCTGCCGTCGCCCGGATGCCCGCCGCTCGATCACCTAGTCGGACGGCGGGCCGTGCTGGTTCCCGCGACTCCGAGCGCGCGCGAATCGTCCACTCGCCGGCTGGGTGCCTCGGCATCGGCCGGGTGCCGGCGGTCCGGAAGGTACCCTCGGCCGGTGTTCTCGCCCAACGGCCCGTCGCTACGGGAGCTGTGCGTCCAGGCGCTCTCCTCGGTGGAGCGCGGCTACGACCTGCTGGCGCCGAAGTTCGACCACACGCCCTTCCGTACGCCGGACAGCGTTCTCCGCGCGACCGCGCAAGCGCTTACCGAAGTCGGGGCCTTCGACAATGGGTTGGACGTGTGCTGCGGCACGGGCGCGGGGATGCAGGTCCTCAGCTCCCTGTGTCGGGATCGGATCACGGGCGTGGACTTCAGCGCCGGGATGCTCGCGCAGGCCCGCCGCGCATTCCCGGAGGCCAGCTGGGTGCGGGCCGACGCTCGGGCCCTGCCGTTCACCGAGGGGTTCGATCTCGCGGTCAGCGCCGGCGCGCTCGGGCATTTCCTGCCGGAGGAACGGCCCGCGCTCTTCGCGGGGGTCCACCGGGCGCTGCGGCCGGGTGGGCTGTTCGCCATTCCGATCGGTACGCCGTCGCCGCGTACCTCGGTCGCGCACTGGGTCACCCGCGGGTTCGACCTGACCATGCGGGTGCGCAACGCCGTGTGGCGCCCGCCGTTCGTGATGTACTACCACACCACCAGCCTCTCCGCGCTGCGTGACGACCTGACGGCGGTCGGCTTCACCGCGACCGACACCGCCCTGACCGGTCTGGGTCAGCACCGCGACGGCAGCCCACGGTTCCGGCTCATCCTCGCGCGCAAGCGCTGAGGTCCCTCACCTTCCGCGCTCAGACCTCGGGTAGGCCGACGTAGTTCTCCGCGAGGCTTGTCGCGTACGCCGGGGAGGTGGTGACGTACCGCAGGGTCGCCGACTGGAGCTTCGCCTCGTACGGGTCGTCGGCGTTGAGCCGGTGCAGCATCGACGTCATCCACCAGGAGAACTGCTGCGCCCGCCAGACCCGGCGCAGCGCGGTACGCGAGTAGCCGTCCAGCAGGTGGGTGCTGCCGTCGGCGTACCAGGCAGCGAAGGCGACACCGAGCAGCGCGACGTCGGCCAGCGCCAGGTTCATGCCCTTGGCACCGGTCGGCGGCACGATGTGCACCGCGTCGCCGGCCAGGTACAGCCGCTGCCACTGCATCGGCTCGACCACCAGGCTGCGCAGCGGGGTGATCGACTTCTCCAGCACCGGCCCCTCGTTGAGCGTCCAGTTCGGCACCGTCTCCAACCGGGTCCGCAGCTCGGCCCAGATCCGCTCGTCCGGCCAGTCGGCGATGTCCTCGTCGGCCGGCACCTGGAGATACAGCCGGGAGATCTGCGGCGAGCGCATGCTGTAGAGGGCGAAGCCGCGCTCGTGATGGGCGTAGATCAGCTCCTCCACCGCGGGCGGGGCGGCGGCGAGCACGCCCAGCCAGGCGAACGGGTAGGTGCGCTCGTAGGTGGTCAGCACCCCGTCGGGCACCGTCGGTCGGCTGATCCCGTGGTAGCCGTCGCAACCGACCACGAAGTCGCAGTGCAACTCCTCGTCCCGGCCCTGGTGCCGGAAGTGGATCACCGGGGCGCTGTCCAGCCCGGACAGCCGGTCGGCGGGTGCCTCGAACAGGATCGTCCCGCCCGCCGCCAGCCGGGCGGCGATCATGTCCTTGACCACCTCCTGCTGGCCGTACACCGTGATCGCCCGGCCGGTCAGCTCGGTCATCGGCACCCGGTGCGACTCGCCGTCGAAGCGCAGCTCGATGCCCTCGTGCCGCATCCCCTCCCGGTCCAGGCGTGCCCCCAGGCCGGTGTCTCGCAGCAGGTCGACCGAGCCCTGTTCGAGCACGCCCGCGCGTAGCCGGTGCTCCACATACTCCCGGCTACGGCTCTCGACCACCACCGAGTCGATCCCGTGCCGGTGCAGCAGGTGCGACAGCATGAGACCGGCCGGTCCCGCTCCGATGATGCCGACCTGGGTACGCATCCATGCCTCCTTGGGGCCTAGAACGGGTAGCGGGTGATGTCGCCCTGCATCGTGAGCCACTGCGTCTCGGTGAACGCCTCGATGTTCGCCGCCGCCCCACCGAAGCGGGAACCGGTGCCGGACGCACCGACCCCGCCGAACGGCGCCACCGCCTCATCGCTGACGGTCTGGTCGTTGATGTGCACGATGCCACTGGGAATGCGCTCGGCCAGCGCCATCGCCTTCATCACGTCGCGGCTGAGGATGCCGAGCGACAGCCCGTACTCGCTGGCGCCGGCCAGCGCCGCCGCCTCGTCCAGGTCGCTGAAGGCGAGCACCGGGGCGACCGGGCCGAACACCTCCTGCGCGTACGCCGGGGTGGTCGGGGTGACATCGGCGAGCACGGTGGGCCGGTAGAACAGCCCCTCGTAGCTGCCACCGGCGGCCAGCCGGGCACCCGCGTCCACGCTCGACGTGACCAGCGCGTGGATCTTGTCGCGCTGCGCCTCGTCGATGATCGGCCCGAGCGCCACCTGCTCCTTGGCGGGGTCACCGACCGGCAGGTGGTCGGCCTTGGCGGCCAACTCGGTGACGTACCGCTCGGCGAGGCTCTCGTGCACCAGGTGCCGGCCGGTGGTCATGCAGATCTGCCCCTGGTGCAGGAAAGAACCCCAGGCACCGGCCGAGACGGCGAGGTCCAGGTCCGCGTCGTCGAGCACCACCAGCGCCGAGTTGCCACCCAGCTCCAGATGCGCCCGCTTCAGGTGCCGGGCAGCGGCCTCACCGACCTTGCGGCCCGCGGCGGACGACCCGGTGAAGCTGATCACCCGTACGCGCGGGTCGGCGACCAGCGCCTCGCCGGTCGCGACGCCGCCCGGCAGCACGTGCAGCAGGCCCTCGGGCAGCCCCGCCTCCTCGAAGATCCGGGCGATGGACAGCCCACCGCAGACCGCCGTACGCAGGTCCGGTTTGAGCACCACCGCGTTGCCCAGCGCCAGCGCCGGGGCAACCGAGCGGATCGCCAGGATCAGCGGAGCGTTGAACGGCGAGATGACGCCCACCACGCCGACCGGTAGCCGGCGGGCCAGGCTGAGCCGGGGCTGGGCGCTCGGGATGATCTCACCGAGCGACTGCGAGGGCAGCGTCGCGGCCTCGTAGCACTCCTGCGCGGCGGTACCGGTCTCCAGGCCGCCCTTGGGCGGGATCGACCCGGACTCGCGGACCACCCACTCGCCGACCTCGGCGGCGTGCTGCTCCCACAACGCGCCGGCCCGGCGCAGCACGGCGGCCCGCTCGGTGTAGCTGGTGGCGGCCCAGGCCCGCTGCGCGGCGGCGGCCCGGATGCTGGCCCGCGCGACGTCGTCGGCGTCGGCCACGCCGACCTGGCCGATCTCCTCGCCGGTGGCGGGGGCACGAACGGTGGCGGTGCCGCCGGAGGCCCGTACCCAGCCGTCGCTGTAGATCCGGCCGTGCCAGGTGTCGGTGTCGAGCAGGGGCATGGTGATCCTCCTTGCGCCGCAGGTGGGACAGGCACGGGCGGTGGCCGGCGGGATGGTTCCGGCCACGCCTGATACGTGCGGCGGCCCGGCGGTAGCCGGGGCCGACCGCGCGCGTCGCTTGTTCGCTTGCCGAACAGGCGTTCTCATCAAGGACATTTGCACGGGACTCGGCTCGCGTCAACGGATCACCGCAACATTTCTGCGACAGGTCGGACGGGTGAATCCGGCCGGCCGGGGCGCGTTGACGAACGTCACCAACGCCGATTACGTTCGAGATAAGTACGCCGGTCCGCATGCCGAACAGCGGTCGGTGGGTACGTGAAACAGGAGGCAGGGAGGCTCATGGCGAAGCTCGTCCCGCTGGCCGACGGCGTCGCGGAGCTGGTCCGCGACGGGGACACGGTGGCGCTGGAGGGATTCACCCACCTGATCCCGTTCGCCGCCGGCCACGAGATCATCCGGCAGGAGCGGCGCGACCTGACCCTGGTACGGATGACCCCCGACGTCATCTACGACCAGCTCATCGGCGCCGGCTGCGCCCGCCGCCTGGTCTTCTCCTGGGGCGGCAACCCCGGCGTGGGGTCGCTGCACCGCTTCCGCGACGCCGTGCAGAACTCCTGGCCCGTCCCGTTGGAGCTGGAGGAACACAGCCACGCCGGGATGGCCAACCGCTACGTCGCCGGTGCCTCCGGCCTGCCGTTCGCGGTGCTGCGCGGCTACACCGGCACCGACCTGCCCCGGCACACCGGCAACATCCGCAGCATCGACTGCCCGTTCACCGGGGAGACGCTTACCGCGGTCCCCGCGCTGAACCCCGACGTGACGGTGGTGCACGCCCAGCGCGCCGACCGCGCCGGCAACGTGCAGATGTGGGGCATCACCGGCGTGCAGAAGGAGGCGGTGCTGGCCGCCCGCCGGTCCCTGGTCACCGTCGAGGAGATCGTCGACGAGTTGACCCCCGTACCCGGCCAGGTGGTGCTGCCCGGCTGGGCGATCACCGCAGTGGCGCACGTACCCGGCGGCGCCCATCCCTCGTACGCGCACGGCTACTCGGTGCGGGACAACGCCTTCTACGTCGCCTGGGACGAGATCAGCCGGGACCGTGACACCTTCCAGGACTGGATCGAACGGCATGTGCAGAACGCGGGGACGAAGGCATGAGTGAGCGTCAGCGAGCGAATCATCAACTCAGTGCGTTGGTGCCTCATGTCGGCCCGCAGCGCAGCGGAGGGCCGGCATGAGTGAGCGTCAGCGAGCGAATCATAAACTCAGCGCGTTGGTGCCTCATGTCGGCCCGCAGCGCAGCGGAGGGCCGGCATGAGTCAGTACACCGCCGACGAGATGATGACGGTGGCGGCCGCCCGGCAACTGCGCGACGGCACCGCCTGTTTCGTCGGGATCGGACTGCCCAGCACCGCGGCGAACCTGGCCCGCGCCACCCACGCCCCGGACCTGGTGCTGATCTACGAGTCCGGTTGTCTCGGCGCCAAACCCGACCGGCTGCCGCTCTCCATCGGTGACGGCGTGCTCGCCGACACCGCCGACGCGGTGATCCCGGTGCCCGAGGTGTTCAACTACTGGCTGCAACCCGGACGCATCGACGTCGGGTTCCTCGGCGCCGCGCAGCTCGACCGGTACGGCAACATCAACACCACCGTCATCGGCGGTGACTACACCGACCCGAAGGTGCGCCTGCCCGGTGCCGGCGGCGCTCCCGAGATCGCCGCCTCCTGCGGCGAGGTGGTGGTGATCGTCCGGCAGAGCCGGCGTACCTTCACCGAGCGCGTCGACTTCGTCACCTCGGTCGGCTACGGCGCCGGCCCCGGCGACCGGGCCCGGCTCGGTCTACGCGGCGGTGGACCCCGCACCGTCATCACGGACCTCGGCGTCCTCGAGGCCGACCCGGACAGCTGCGAACTCACCCTCACCCGGCTGCACCCGGGCGTCACCGTCGAGCGGGTCCGCGAGGCCACCGGCTGGCCGCTCGCCGTCGCCGACGACCTGAGCACCAACGAGCCACCGACCGCCGAGGAACTCACAGTGCTGCGCGCCCTCGAAGCGACAATGCGGGCGGCGGCATGACCGACCAGCCGCAGCCCGAACCGCCGGGTGGTGCGATCGTCAGCGGGCACCCGCTCGAACCCTCCGGGTCGCGGATACTCGGATCGACTGAAGGGGAGGAGCGGCCTTGACCCAGGACGCCGAGCGGAAACTGATCCTGCCGAGCTACCGGCGCGACGACGTCGACGCCCACCCGCCGCTGCTCAGCCCCGGCTACCGGTCGACGGTGACCCGGGCGCCGCAGCAGCCATTGACCTACCTGCCGCAGCGGCTCACCGAGGTTACCGGCCCGCTGCTCGGCGAGGGTCGCCTCGGCGAGTTGGACCACGACCTGACCCGCCAGCACGACGGCGAACCCCTCGGGCAGCGGATCATCGTGCACGGCCGGGTCCTCGACGGCGACGGCCGCGTGGTGCCGCACACCCTTGTCGAGATCTGGCAGGCCAACGCCGCCGGCCGCTACCGGCACGCGGCGGACACCTGGCCGGCGCCGCTGGACCCGAACTTCACAGGCGTCGGACGCGCCCTGACCGACGCGGACGGCCGTTACCACTTCGTCACCGTGCAGCCCGGCGCCTATCCGTGGCGCAACCACGACAACGCCTGGCGGCCGGCGCACATCCACTTCTCCCTCTTCGGTCGCGCCTTCACCCAGCGGCTGGTGACCCAGATGTACTTCCCGGGCGATCCGCTGTTCTTGCAGGACCCGATCTTCAACTCGGTCCGCGACGAGCGGGCCCGGCAGCGGATGGTGGCCCGCTACGACCACGCCGCCACCCGCCCCGAGTGGGCACTCGCCTACGAGTTCGACATCGTGCTGCGCGGCCGGGAGGCCACCGTGTTCGAGGACGAGGACGACGATGAGTGAGTCGCTGGGCGTCACGCCCGCCCAGACCGTCGGGCCGTACCTGCACATCGGCCTGCGCTGGCCCGACGGGCCGTACGTGGTCCCGGAGGGTACGCCCGGGGCGTTCTGGCTGCGGGGCCGGATCTTCGACGGCACCGGCGCGGCCGTGGTCGACGCGATGGTGGAGAGCTGGCAGGCCGATCCCGACGGGCGCTTCGACCATCCCGACGATCCGCGGGGCGCGCGGCCACCGGTGGTCCCCGGCTTCCGGGGTTTCGGCCGGGCCGAGACCGACACCGAGGGCCGGTACGCCCTGCACATCGTCAAACCCGGGCTGCTGCCCACCTTCGACGGCGACACCGAGGCACCGCACCTGACCCTGTCGGTGTTCGGGCGGGGGCTGCTGCACCGTCTCGTCACCCGGGTCTACTTTCCCGGCGAGGCGGCCAACGCCAGCGACCCGGTGCTGCGTACCGTCGACCCGCAGCGTCGTGACACGCTGCTGGCCCGACCGGCCACGGACGGGTTCCAGTTCGACATCCGCCTTCAGGGAGAGCATGAGACCGTCTTCTTCGCCGTCTGAGGCACTGCTGCGCGGGCTCTCCGGCACGCCTGACGTCGACGCCGAACTCGGCGACCACGCCCTGCTGCGGGCGCTGCTGGACGCGGAGGCGGCCCTGGCCCGGGCCGGCGCCGAGGTCGGGCTGGTGCCTGCCCCGGCCGCCGACGAGATCGTCCGGCAGTGCCGCGTCGAACGGTACGACCCGGCCGCTCTCGGCGAGGCGGCCGAGGCAGCCGGCAATCCCGTCGTCCCGCTGGTGCGGGAGCTGACCGCCGCGGTCGCCGCGCCGGCCCGGCCCTGGGTCCACCACGGCGCGACCAGCCAGGACGTGCTCGACACCGCCCTGTCGCTGGTGGCGGCCCGGGCCGCCGAGCCGCTGCTGCGGCACCTCGCCGACGCCGCCGACGCCGCCGCCCGGCTGGCCCGGACCCACCGCGACACCCTGATGACCGCCCGTACCCTCGGCCAGCAGGCCGCACCGACCACCTTCGGGCTCAAGGCGGCCGGCTGGCTGGTCGGCCTGGTGGCGGCACGGACCCGGCTGGCCAGGGCGCGCGCCGACCTGCCCGTGCAGCTCGGCGGGGCGGTCGGCACCCTCGCCGCCTACGGCACTGCCGGGCCGGCGATGGTCGACCGGTTCGCCACGCAGCTCGGCCTGGCCGCGAGCCCGCTGCCCTGGCACACCCGCCGCCAGCCCCTGCTCGACCTGGCCGCCGCCCTCGGCGGGCTGCTCGCCGCCACTGGCAAGATCGCCCTCGACGTGGGCCTGCTCGCGCAGACCGAGGTCGGCGAGGTGGCCGAGGGAGGCGCGGGGCGGGGCGGCTCCTCGGCGATGCCGCACAAGCGCAACCCGGTGGACTCGGTGCTGGTCACCGCCGCGGCCCGGCGTGGCCCCGGGCTCGTCGGCACGTTGTTCGCCGCCGCCGGCCAGGAACACGAGCGGGCCACCGGTGGCTGGCACGCCGAGTGGGAGCCCCTGCTCGACCTGACGCACCTCGCCGGCGGGGCCGCCGCCCGCACCGCCCGGATGCTCGCCAACCTCGACGTACGTCCGCAGCGGATGCGGGCCAACCTGGACGCCACCGGCGGCCTGCTGCTCGCCGAGGCGGTCGCCGCCCGGCTGGCACCGGCCCTGGGCCGCGCCGCCGCTCACGACCTGGTCCGCCGCGCCGCCGGCCGGCCCGACTTCCGGGCGGCGCTGCTGGCCGAGGCGGACCTGCGCGCCCACCTGTCGGAATCGGACGTCGACGCCGCCCTCGACCCGGCCGGTTGGCTCGGCAGCACCGGGCACCTCATCGACCGCGCCCTCGACCTGCACCGCGAGGCGGCGCACGACCCGGCCGCGTCCGGCGGGCCGCACCCCGGGGCGGCGCACGACCTGGCCGCGTCCGTCGGGCCGGACGGCGAGGTACGGCCGTGACCGGCGCGCTGCACTACACCGTCGACGGCCCGCCGGACGCGCCGGTGCTGCTGCTCGGCAGTTCCCTGGGCACCACCGGCGCGATGTGGCAGCCGCAGGTGGCGGCGCTGGCCGAGCGGTACCGCGTGGTCCGCTACGACCATCTGGGCCACGGCGGCTCGGCGACACCGGCCGGGCCGTACACCATCGACCTGCTCGGCCGGAAGGTGCTGCGGCTGCTGGACGACCTGAGCGTGACGCGGGTCCACTACGCCGGGCTCTCCCTCGGCGGGATGGTCGGCATGTGGCTGGCCGCGCACGCCCCCGAACGGATCGACCGCCTCGCCCTGCTGTGCACCTCCGCACTGCTCGGGCCGGCGGACGGCTGGCGGGCCCGAGCCGCCGCCGTCCGTGCCGGTCGGCTGGACAGCATCGCCGACGCGATCGTCGAGCGCTGGTTCACTCCGGCCTTCACCGCGACCCATCCGGACGCCGTCGCCGCGTACCGGAACATGCTGGTCAGCACACCTGCCGCCGGGTACGCCGGCTGCTGTGCGGCAATCGCCGCGATGGACCTGCGCCCGGACCTGACCGCGATCCGCGCACCGACGCTCGTGGTCGGCGCGGCCGACGATCCGGCGACCCCGCCGGAGCACGCGGCCGCCATCGCCGAGCGGATCCCGTCGGCCCGCCTGGTGGTGCTCGACGGGGCGGCGCACCTGGCCAACGTCGAGCAACCCGAGGCCGTCACCCGACTGCTCGCGGACCACCTCGACCCGAAAGGCGCGGTGCCCTGATGACCGACCAGCAGCGGTACGAGGCCGGCATGGCGGTACGCCGGCAGGTGCTCGGCGACGCGCACGTCGACCGGGCCATCGCCGGCACCGACGAGTTCACCGCCGACTTCCAGGACCTGATCACCCGCTACGCGTGGGGTGAGATCTGGACCCGGGAGGGGCTGGACCGGCGTACCCGCAGCTGCATCACCCTCGCCGTGCTGGCCACCCTGCACCACGACGAGGAACTGGCCATGCACGTACGCGCCGCCCTGCGCAACGGCCTCACCCCCGACGAGGTGAAGGAGGTGCTGCTCCAAGTGGCCGTCTACGCTGGCGTACCGGCGGCGAACCGGGCGTTCAAGGTGGCCCAGGAGACTCTGCGGCAGGAGGCCCAGTGACCGACGAGGCGACGGCCCGCTCCGGCGAGTTCGTCCAGTCGTTGGAACGCGGTCTCGCCGTGATCCGGGCCTTCGACGCCGAACACCCGCAGCTCACCCTCAGTGAGGTGGCCCGGGCCACCGGGCTGACCCGGGCCGCCGCCCGCCGCTTCCTGCTCACCCTGGTCGAACTCGGCTACGTACGCACCGACGGGCGGCTGTTCTCCCTGCGCCCGCGCATCCTCGACCTCGGCTACGCCTACCTGTCCAGCCTGAGCCTGCCCGAGGTGGCCCAGCCGCACATGGAGGCGCTGGTGGCGCAGGTGCACGAGTCCTGCTCCGTGTCGGTCCTCGACGGTGACGAGGTCGTCTACGTCGCCCGGGTGCCCACCAAGCGGATCATGACGGTGGGGATCAGCGTCGGCACCCGGTTCCCCGCGTACGCCACGTCGATGGGCCGGGTGCTGCTCGCCGGGCAGCCGCCCCGATGGCTGGACGACTATCTCGCCACGGCGCAGCTGCGCCCGCTGACCCGGCGCACCGTGACCGACCCGGACAAGCTGCGCGGCCTCCTGACGAAGATCGCCACCCAGGGGTACGCCCTCGTCGACCAGGAGTTGGAGGAGGGGCTGCGGTCGTTGGCCGCGCCGATCCACGGCGACAACGGCTCGGTGGTGGCCGCCGTGAACGTCTCCGCCCACGCCAGCCGAGGCTCGTTCGAGATGATCCGCAGGGAGCTGCTGCCACCGCTGCTGGCCACGGCCAAGCGCATCGAGGAGGACCTGAGCGCCGGTCCCCGTCGCTGAGCCCGGTCTGGGCGCTGCGGCGAATCAGCCCGGGGCGGCCCGTCCGCGTACCACCATGTGGGGGGCGACGAACGGGGGGCGAGGTGCGCGAGCTGCTGCTGGTCATCACGCTTGGCGTCGTCGTGCTGGTCGGCACCACCATCGGCGGCCGGTACCGGGTCGCCCCACCGGTGCTGCTGATCAGCCTGGGGGCCCTGGTGGCGCTGCTGCCCCCGTTCTCGCACGTGGTCCTGGCACCCGAGGTGGTGCTGCTGCTGTTCCTGCCGGCGATCCTGTACCGGGAGAGCCTGGTCACCAGCCTGCGCGAGATCAGGGCGAACATCGTCGTCATCGCGTTGCTGGCGGTCGGCCTGGTCGGGGTCACGATGGTCGCGGTGTCGCTTGTCGTGCAGCGCTTCGGTGTCGACCCGGCGGTGGCCTGGGTGCTCGGCGCGGTGCTCGCCCCGACCGACGCCGCGGCGGTGGCCGGGCTGGCCAAGCGGATGCCCCGCCGGCTGCTGACCACCCTGCGCGCGGAGAGCCTGGTCAACGACGGCACCGCCCTGGTGCTGTTCGCCATCGCGCTCGGCCTGCTCGGCGGGGGCGCCGCACCGAACGCCTTCGAACTCGTCGAGCGGATCGGCCTGTCCTTCCTCGGCGGCATCGCCGCCGGCATGGTGGTCGGCACGGTGGTGATCCTGATCCGCAAGCGCCTCGACGACCCGCTGCGGGAGGGCGCGTTGAGCGTGCTCACCCCGTTCGCCGCCTTCCTGCTCGCCGACAGCATCCACGAGAGTGGGGTGCTCGCGGTGGTGGTCGCCGGTCTGATGCTCTCCTACGCCAGCCCCCGGGTGATCCGGGCCCGGTCCCGGATTCTCGCGCTGTCCTTCTGGGACCTGACCACCTTCCTCGTCAACGGTGGACTCTTCGTGCTGGTCGGCATGCAGATTCCGCGGGCGGTGCAGAACGTCACGAGCGTCTCCCTGGGCCGGGCCGTCGTGATCGCGCTAGTGGTGGCCGGGGTGCTGGTGGCCGTGCGGATGCTGTGGCTGCACCTGATCGCCGGAGTGGCCCGGCTGGTGGACCGGCGCGAGTCGCAGCTCGCCCGCCAGGTCAACTGGCGGGTGCGTACGGTCGCCGGCTGGGCCGGTTTCCGGGGTGCGGTGTCGCTGGCGGCGGCGCTGGCCGTGCCGTTGACCGCGCAGGACGGCAGCCCGGTGCCGGAGCGGGATCTGATCATCTTCGGCGTCGCCACGGTGATCATGGTGACCATGCTGGTGCAGGGCACCACCCTGCCGTTCCTGATGAGCTGGGCCGGGCTGCGCGGCGATCCGGAACGGGTCGAGGAGTCGCGGCAGGCGCAGCTGAATGCCACCCAGGCCACCCTCGACGCGCTGCCCGACCTCGCCGACCGGGTGGGTGCCGAGGCGGAGACCCTGCAACGGCTCCGGGCCGAGTACTCGGGTCATCTGAACGCGATGCAGGCCGAGCCGGAGGACGAGTCGCTGACCGCCCGGGAGGTCGAGCGTCAACTGCGGCTGGCCGCCCTCGAACACAAGCGACGCGAGATCACCGCGATGCGCGACCGGCGGGAGATCGACGACACCGTCTTGCAGGAGTTGCAGGCCCGGCTGGACGTCGAGGAGATCCGCCTGCTCGGCCCGACGACCTCCGAGTAACCGCTGCTCAGCCGGCCGGCCCGCCTACCCGGCGGGTTCGCTCAGCCGGCCGCCGCCCCGCCGGCCGGCAGGGCGAGCGCGACCGTGAGGTCGAGCAGACTGCGCGGATCGGTGAGGCGGTCACCGTAGAGTTCGCGCAGTTGACCCATCCGGTAGCGCACGGTCTGCGGGTGGACGAAGAGGTCGGCGGCGACGTCGTCCCGCCGTCCCTGGTGCAGCAGCCAGGAACGCAGCGTCTCGGTGAGCCGCTCGGCGGTGGCGGCAGGCAGCGCGGCGAGGGGTTGCAGGACCCGGGCACGCAGGTCGGCGAGCGCCTCGACGTCGGCGCTGAGCAGCAGTTCGGCCAGATGCTGTTCGGTGTCCAGGGGTTCGCCGTCGGTGGGCTGCGCGATACCGAGCGCGACCACCCGGACCACCCGCCGGTACGAGGAACAGACCCGGGCCCAGGGACGGCAGGGCCCCAGCACCGCGCGGCGTCCGTGCAGCACCCGGGCGAGCTGCCGGCGCCGGTCCCCGTGCATGTCCGGTACGAGCAGCACCGCGGTCTCCTCGCCCGGCTCGCCGGCCGGCAGCTCCTCGCTGCTCTCCAAGGTGTGTTCGCCCAGCAGGGCGAGCGCCCCGCGCAGCTTCGCCTGGGGCAGCAGCGCCACGGTGAGGGTCTGCGGCACCGGCCAGTCGGCCCGCTCGGCGCTGCGCAGCAGCACGTCCTCCGCCTCACCGGCGAGCAACTGCTGGGTGAGCCGTTCCAGGTTCCGTCGTCGGGCCCGGCCCACGCTGGCCAACTCGTCGGCATGCCCCGCGACGCTCGCGGCGGACAGCTCGTCGATGTAGGCGAACATCAACTCGGCGAACTCGGCGACCTTGGCGGCGGGCAGGCCGGTCGCCACGGTGGCGGCGGCCAGTTCCCGCCAGGAGACCCGGGCACCCACCCGGTACGCGGCCAGCAGCGCGTCCACGCTGCGGCCCGACCGGGCCTCGCCGCTGCCCAGGGCGTACGCGGCCTCCAGCGCCGGGACCAGCGGGGTGCTCGGGTCGTTGACCTGGGTACGGTCGGCGGCCTGGGACTGTTCGAGCAGTTGCAGGAAGGTGCCCAACGCGATCTGCACCGCGTTCTCGATCTTGTCCCGCATCTGCCCGGTCAGGGTGCCGGAGTAGCTGGGCACCTCGGCGGTGATCGCGGTGACGGTCTGCCCGGCCACCAGCGGCAGCCGGTCGCGCAGTTCGCGGGCCACCCGCTGGTCCAGTTCGATGCGGGCCGCCCGATTGGTCGTTCCGGATGGTTCCGCCACGGTTGTTCTCCCCGCACAAAAGGGATGGATCGCTTTACCTTCGCTGGCCAAGATTTTATGCCAGCGCGCAGCGACCATCGTCGTATGACCGCCACCGTCCCGCCACCGGGCACGACGAGATCTTTGCGGCGCCGCCTGTGGCGGCTCGCCGAGACGGTGACCACGCCGGTGCTGCCCAGTGACTACCTCGATCTGATCGCTCCGCTCCGCGCCGGTGCCGACCTGCGCGGCCGGATCCTCGCCGTGCAGCCGGAGACGCCGGACGCGGCGACCCTGCTGATCCAGCCTGGCCGCAGCTGGCGCGGGCACGTCCCCGGCCAGTACGTCCGGCTCGGTGTCGACGTCGACGGGGTGCGCCAGTGGCGGGCCTACTCGGTCACCTCCGCCCCCAGCCGGCGCGCCGATCCGATCTCGGTGACGGTGAAGGCCATTCCCGACGGCGTGGTCAGCAACCACCTGGTCCGTCGCATCCGGCCGGGCACCATCGTGCAGCTCGACCAGGCGCGCGGCGACTTCGTGCTGCCGGAGCGGGCACCGTCGCGGGTGCTGTTCCTCACCGCGGGCAGCGGCATCACCCCGGTGGCCGGAATGCTGCGCTCGGGTGCCCTGGCCGGCAGCGACGTGGTGCTTGTGCACTCGGCGCCCACCGCCGCGGACGTGGTCTTCGGCGCGGAGCTGCGCGGCCTCGCCGAGCGTGCCGCCATCCGGCTGATCGAGCGGCACACCGAGGTCGAGGGCCTGCTCGACGTGGCCGAGTTGGACACGCTCGTCCCCGACCACCTGGACCGTCAGACCTGGGCGTGTGGCCCGCTCGGGCTGCTCGACGCGGCCGAGGCGCACTGGGCGGCCCGCGGCCACGCCGCCCGCCTGCACACCGAACGGTTCCGCCCCACGGTGATCACCGCCGGTGACGGCGGGACGGTCACCTTCACCCGTTCGTCGGTGACCGTGGCGGCCACCGGCGCCACCCCGCTGCTGGCTGCCGGCGAGAACGCCGGCGTGCTGATGCCCTCGGGCTGCCGGATGGGCATCTGCTTCGGCTGCGTGCTGCCGCTGCGTCAGGGCGCGGTCCGCGACCTACGCAACGGCCAGCTCACCACCGCCCTGCCGGGCGACGGCGTACGCGTGCAGACCTGTGTGTCCGCCGCCGCCGGCCCGTGCGAACTCGAGATCTGATCGGAGACCGACCGACATGACCGTGATCCAGAAAAAGGCCGACAACCCGATCGCCCACCTCACCGCCGAGGACATCGAGACTCTCGGCAAGGAACTCGACGCCATCCGGGAACGGGTGATCGCCTCCCGGGGCGAACGGGATGCCGCGTACATCCGCAAGGTCATTTCGACGCAGCGGAAGCTGGAGATCAGCAGCCGGGTGGTGCTGCTGTTCTCGCTGTTCCCGCCGGCCTGGATCGTCGGCACCGCCGGGCTGTCGGTGGCGAAGATCCTGGAGAACATGGAGATCGGGCACAACGTCCTGCACGGCCAGTGGGACTGGATGCGCGATCCGAAGATCCACTCGACCAGCTGGGAGTGGGACCACGTCGCCCCGGCCGACCAGTGGAAGCAGTCGCACAACGAGCTGCACCACAGGTACACGAACGTGGTCGGCAAGGACAACGACCTCGGCTACGGCATCATGCGGGTCGACGAGGACCAGCCCTGGCACCCGGCTCACCTGGGCCAGCCGCTCTACAACTTCCTCAACGCCTGCTTCTTCGAGTACGGCATCGCCGCGTACGACCTCGACCTGGGCAACAAGCTGAAGAACGGGGGCCACAAGGACCCCGAGTTCCGGCGCCGGGTCCGCGCGGTCGGCCGGAAGATCCGCCGCCAGTTCCTCAAGGACTACCTGCTGTTCCCGGTGCTGTCCGGCCCGTCGTTCCTGCACACCCTGGCCGCCAACTTCACCGCGAACCTGATCCGTAACCTGTGGAGCCACTCCGTGATCATGTGCGGGCACTTCCCGGAGGGGGTGGAGACCTTCGAGAAGACCTCGATCGAGGGCGAGACCCGGGGGGAGTGGTACGTGCGGCAGATGCTGGGCTCGGCCAACATCAGCGGCAGCCGGCTGATGCACATCATGACCGGCAACCTGTCATTCCAGATCGAGCACCACCTCTTCCCCGACCTGCCGAGCAACCGCTACCAGGAGATCGCGCCGGAGATCCGGGCGCTGTTCGACAGGTACGGGCTGAAGTACACCACCGGCTCGCTGCCCCGGCAGGTCTTCTCCGCGTGGAAGAAGGTCTTCCGGCTCGCGCTGCCGAACCGTCGCCAGCCGGCGGCCCCCGCCACCCCACTCGACGACTCCGCCGACCACCCCACCCGGGAACTCGTCGCCGCCTGACCGACGCGCCGCCACCTCGTTCCGCCGCCGCCGTTTTCGGAGGACAACTTCGGGGTTGTTGCTGCCTGGAGGCCCCGCTGACCCAGTAACAGCCCTGAAGTTGCCCACCGCAGCGTTGGTGGGCGGGGTGGGAGTGGGTCGGTCAGCGGCGGTTGGGGTAGTTGTGGGCGGACTGGCGGCCCTTGACGAAGGCCAGCACGATCACCGCGGCGAGCGCGACGAGGCCGATGATGACCAGCCAGCGGACCGCTTCCAGAAGCAGCCCGAGCAGGACCAGCGCCCCGGCGACGACGCCGACCACCCAGAGCAGGGCACGCATCTCCACCTCCCAACCGGCCGCCCGGCCGGTCCGGGCGCGGTTGCCGGTCCGGCTACCCGTTTCCACCCGCATCATGCCGTCTGTGCGAGTGGGCGACCCGGTTCAGTCGGGAAGTTTGCCCAGGTAGACGGTGTTGGCCGACGTGCCGCCGGTCAGCGGGTTGGCGAACCGCACCACGTGGCTGTGGTGGGTGGGAAACACGGCGGCCAGGTCGGCTTCGAAGTCCGGGTCCGGTGGATCGTCCGACCAGAGGGCGAACACCCCGCCCGGATGCAGCAGCCGCGCCAGGCGGCGCAACCCGTCCGGCCGGTAGAAGGCGGCGTGGCTCGGGTGCAGCGGGTGCCGGGGGGAGTGGTCGACGTCCAGCAGCACCGCGTGGAAACGACGCCCGGCGTCGTCGGGGTCGAGGCCGTCCGGGCCGGCCACCCGGGCGAAGAAGTCGGCCCGCACCAGCCGGGTACGCGGGTCCGTGGCCAGCCCGGCGGCGAACGGCAGCAGGCCGCGCCGGTGCCAGTCGATGACGTCCTCGATGGCCTCCACCACCAGCAGGGAGGCGACCCGGTCGTCCGCCAGAGCGGTGCGGGCGGTGTAGCCGAGGCCCAGCCCGCCGACGACGACGTCGAGGCGGTCACCGGCCAGCGGCGCCAACCCCAACCGGGCCAACTCGATCTCACCGGCGGTGAACAGGCTCGACATCAGGAACTCGTCATCGAGCTTGACCTCGTACACATCCAGGTCGAGCCGGGGATCGCGACGCCGGCGCAGACTGATCTCGCCGATGGGTGTCGGTCGCCAGGCCAGTTCCTCGAAACGTACGCTCACCGCCGGCATGCTACCGGCCGGTGAACTGCCACGAGCGGCGCGACGCTCGGTCCCCGGGACATCGACGCAGCGCATATCCTGTGCCCCGTTCGTCTCGCCGGAGGGGAAAAGCGATGCCGTCGCGGCAGGATCAGCTGCACTCGTACCAGTTCACCCTCCAGCGGACGGTGGCCGCGCTGGTGACGCGGGAGACCGACCCGGCGCAGTCCCCGATGCGGCGGCTTGCCGGAGCCGGGATGGCCGGCGTCCTGGTGGCGGTCATCGGGCTGGGTGCTGCCGCCCTCTACGGCCTCTTCACCGGCGGCGGCGCGAAGTGGCGCGACACCGGCGTGGTGATCGTGGAGAAGGAGTCCGGTGCCCGGTTCGTCTACCGGGAGGAGAAGTTGCACCCGGTGCTCAACTACGCCTCCGCGCTGCTCATCGTCGGCACGCAGCGGCCGAAGACCGTACTGGTGTCCCGGCGGTCGATCGACGGGGTGCCGAGGGGATCGCCGTTGGGCATCCGCGACGCTCCCGACTCGCTGCCCCCGGCGGCCCGGCTGGCCACCGCACCGTGGACGGTCTGTTCGGTGCCACCGACCGAGCCGGCAGCGGCGGCACGGTCGGTGCTGCTGGTGGGCACCGGCGGCACCGGCGGCCGGCCGCTGGGCCGGGACGCACTGCTGCTGCGTGACCCCGACGGCCGGCTGCACCTGCTCTGGCACCAGCAGCGGCACCTGATCCGGGACACCGACCGGGTGCTGGCCGCGTTGGTGACCACCCGTTCCCGGTCCGTACCGGTGGCCGCCGCGCTGCTCAACTCGGTGCCGGCCGGTCTCGACCTGGCCCCACTGGACCCGCCCGACCTGGGTCGGCGGTCCACCCGGGTCGCCGAGGCTCGGATCGGTGACGTGCTGGTGGTGAGCAACTCCGGCGGCGGGCGGCAGTACGCGGTGGTGCTGCGCGACGGGCTCGCCGGCATCACCGAGCTACAGGCCGGTCTGCTGCTCGCCCGTACCGGTCAGCGGGCGCCGGAGCAGATCAGCCTCGGCCGGTTCGCCGCCCTGCCCCAGCTGCCCGATCTCGTCCCCGCCGGGCCCGACGCGCCGCCGGTTGCTCCGCCCCGGCTGGCCACGCCGGAACCGTCGACGATCTGCGTGCGGGTGGCTGACGACACCGGTGCGGTCGAGGTGCGGCGGGGTGTGGAACTGCCGACGCCGGCCTCGACGCCGGAACAGCCGGCCGACTCGACGACCGCTGACCACGTGCTGGTGGAGCCGGGGCGGGGCGCGGTCGTCGAATCGGTCGCCACGCCGGGCGCCACCGGCGGCGCGATCTCCGTGGTGACCGACCTCGGCCGCCGGTACGCGCTCGCCGGCCCCGAGGTGACCGGCATGCTCGGCTACGCGGACGTGCGACCCGTCCGGCTGCCCGCAGGCGTGGTCAGCCTCGTACCCGCTGGCGCCTCGCTCGACCCGAGTGTGGCCCGCCAGCGCGCCGCCCCCGCCTGACCTGCTCGGACTCGCGCCGCGGAAGTGGTAGGAAATTTCTCGGCGTGGGTTGTCGAATCCGGCGACCCTCGCTCGTCGCACTGACGACAGCACGTCAGACCGACCTCAAGGAGCAACCAGATGCGTACCCTGATCGCCACCGCGTTCGTCTCGCTCGACGGCGTCGTCGAGGCACCCGGCGGAGAACCGGGCTACCGCAACTCGGGCTGGACCTTCAACGACATCGCGTTCGACGAGGCCGCCTACGAGATCAAGGGCCGTGAGCAGGACGAGGCCACCGCGATGATGATGGGCCGGGTCAGCTACCAGGCGTTCGCCCCGGTCTGGCCGGAGATGACCGTCGAGTTCGCCGGCTACAACGCCATGCCGAAGTACGTCGTGTCGACCACCCTCAAGGAGCAGGACCTGGTGTCCAACTGGGGGGAGATCGTCATTCTCCGGTCGCTTGACGACGTCGCCGCGCTCAAGCAGACCGAGGGCGGCCCGATCAGCATCCACGGCAGCGCCACGCTGAACCGCAACCTCTCCGACGCCGGCCTGATCGACCGTTACCACCTGCTGGTCTTTCCGGTGCTGCTCGGCGCGGGCAAGCGGCTGTTCTCCGACGCCGACCGGGACAAGCAGAACCTCAAGCTCATCGAGAGCGAGTCCTACGCCAACGGCATCCAGAAGCTGGTCTACGACGTCGTTCGTTGACCAGCCGACCGGCCCGGCCGGTGGTGCGGCACCGTCCCGCCTGACCGTGGTGGGTACATCTGTTGTCGCTCCGACGACAACAGATGTACCCACAGCCGAAGCCGGTCAGTGGCTGGGCGCGGACCTGATGCTCATGGCGACGGCGTCGGCCACCTGGTCGGGCGGCTGGGACGCGTCGACGAGATGAGCGCCGGTCACGTCGGCGAAGGTGCTGAGCGCCCGGGCGACATGGTCGTGTCGCCACTGGCGGGCAGCGACATCCAACTGGTCGGCATCGATGCGGACGCGCAACTGCTCCTCGGGGAGGGTGAGCACGACCTCGTGCAGTTCGACGCCGTCCGCGCGGATACCGTCGAGAATTTGCTCGCGGTACACGGGGTTGATGAGGCTCATCGGCGCGATCCAGGGGTGCGGATACTCCCGGGCGAGGCCGCTCATCGTCTCGACGACGAGGTGACGCCACAGTGGAAGATCCTGGAAGTCCCCGGTCGGCGAGGTGACGAACCGGGTCAGCAGGTAACCGACGTACTCAGGGTCGAAGACCTTGGCATCCGGGAGCCGCTCCACGAGCAGGCCCGCCGTGGTCGTCTTGCCGACGCCGAAGGCACCATTGATCCAGACAATCATGCCGAGGATGCTCCCACCACGGCGACGATCAGGTGGGGCGCGTACGACCCTGACGGCCTGGCGCCGACTGGGACAGGCGGAAGCGTCCCGGTCGGGGTAGGCGCAGCTCAAGTGGGCGGCGTCGCGGTGCCGGCTCGGGCGAGCATTCCGGCGGCGGCGAGGACGCAGCAGAGGGCCACGGCGGCGAGTACGAGAAGGTATCCACCGCCGGTGTGCAGGATCGCGGCGGCACCGAGCGGTGCGGTGGCTCTGGCGATGGTGACGGGGGCGGCAAGTCGTCCAGCGATGGTTGCGTAGGCGGTGGTGCCGTAGCGGCCGGTGAGCAGGGCCGGGACGGCGAGATGGGCGATGCCGAACCCGATGCCGAATCCGGTAACGGTGATGACCGCCCCGATCCGGCTGTCTCCGGCGAAAGGTAGAGCGAGGATGGCGGCGGCCTGGATGGCGAAGACCGTGGCGACGATTGTGGTGACCGCGAAGCGGCGTCGGGCGGCGGTGAGGACGAGTCTGCCGGTGACGGACAGGACGCCCAGGAGGCCGGTGGTGGTGGCGGCGAAGGTGGCAGGGTGGCCGCGGCTGGTGAGGTAGCCGACGAGGTGGACGGCGATGATGCTGGTCGCGGCGCCGTGGGCGACGAGGGCGGCGGTGAGGATCCAGAATCGCGGGTCGTGGGTGGCCCTGCTGGCCGCCGCCCGTCGCTGGCTGCGGTCCGGATGCGCGGTGGGCGTGGACGCGGTGGGCGGCGGGATTGTGAGGGAGAGCAGCGGCACGGTCACCAGGCCGTGGATGGCGGCGAGCGTGAGCAGTGCGGCGCGCCAACCGAGGTGAGCGACCAGGTGGCCGGTGAGGGGCATGAAGATGGTGCTGGCGAAACCGGCGACGATGGTGACTGCGAGCAGGGCGGTGGGGCGTCGGTCGGGGGAGAAGCAGGAGACGATGACGGCGAAGGCGGGTTCGTAGAGGACCATCGCGCTGACGATTCCGATGCCCGTCATCACGGCGTACAGCTGTCCGACGGTCTGGACCTGGGACCAGGCGACCAGCAGGGCGGTGGCGGTGATCGAGCCTGCGGTCATGAGGACGCGTCCGCCGTGCCGGTCGAGCCATCTGCCGACGGGTATGGCCATCAGGGCCCCGGCGAGGACGCTTGTGGTCAGCGCACCGGTGACGGCGGTGGTGGACGTGTCGAGGCTGGTGGCCATGGGCCTGAGGAGGACGGCGTAGGCGTAGTACAGCGTGCCGTAGCCCACCGTGGAGGTGATGGCGAGGGCGGCGACCATGCGCCACGGGTGGTGTCCGTCGGCTCTCGGATCGGCGGACACCACCGTGGAGGTGGTCATCAGCCGGTGCAACCGGGGCCGACCAGGGACGTCACCTGGGCGTCGTGCCTGAAGACGGTGGCTGCGGCTGGTCGTCCCGGGCGACCGTCGCCGGCGATGGACGAGACCGGGGTCGCCGCACCGCCCGGGCGGACCTGTCCGAACGGATCCTCGGACCCGACCCGTGTCATCCGCAACATCCCTGTCCTGCGCTGATGGCGGCGGCCTTGGCGCTGGCATCGCAGCAGGAACCGGCAGCCTGGGCGGCCGCCGTCGAGCCGCAGCAGGGACTGGTGGTCGGCGTCTCGCCGGTGAGCGGGAGGGTCGTGTCCGCCGGCCGGGCGGGGCTGCCGCAGCAGGAACCGGAAGCGGTGGCTGGGTGGTCGGTGGATCCGACAGCTTGAGTGTTGTTGCTCATCCGAACTCCTCTCGATGGCCGCAGGATGATCAGGATGCGGCGTACGCATGTCCCTGCACCGCGGCTCTGTCTCGACAACCTTCGAAGCAGAGACTGCCCCTTGATTAGAGATATGTCAACCTAGAAGAATATCGAAACAGCCTGCGGCGTTGCTCGGCGTCGAGCCTGATCGAGGGTGACGAGGCGGCCGTGCAAGACGGTTTCAGCCGTGCCAGGAGCGCCAGAGGGCGGCGTAGGCGCCACCGGCGCGGACGAGTTCGTGGTGGCTGCCGAGTTCGGTGATCCGGCCGTCCTCCAGCACCGCCACCCGGTCGGCGTCGTGCGCGGTGTTGAGCCGGTGCGCGATGGCGATGACGGTACGCCCGTTGACTACGGCGGCGAGGGCCCGTTCGGTGCGCCGCGCGGTCGTCGGGTCGAGCGCGGCCGTCGCCTCGTCGAGGATCAGGGTGTGCGGGTCGGCGAGCACCAGCCGGGCCAGCGCCAGCTGTTGGGCGTCGGCGGCACCGAGTTCACGGGCACCGTCGCCGAGCTGCGTGTCGAGCCCGTTGGGCAGGTCGGCGTACCAGTCGGCGCTCACCGCGACAAGTGCGGCGCGCATCTGTTCGTCGGACGCGTCCGGTGCGGCGAAGGCGAGATTGTCGCGCAGCGTACCGATGAAGACGTGGTGCTCCTGGGTGACCAGGGCGATCCGGCGGCGCCGCTCGGCCGGGTCGAGGTCGGTGACCGCGACGCCGTCGAGGCTCACCATCCCCTCGCGCGGCACGTCGATTCCGGCGAGCAGCCGGGCGAGGGTGGACTTTCCCGCCCCCGAAGGGCCGACGATGGCGAGACGTTCGCCAGGGTGCACCACCAGATCGATCCCGTGCAGCACGTCGGGACCGTCGGCGTACGAGAAGCGGGCGCCGCGCACGACGAGCCGCCCGGAACGGGCGGGCGCCGGGACGCGTGGTCGCGGGGCGGCGGCGGGTTCGGCCTGCTGGCCGACACCGAGTACGCGGGCGAACGAGGCGAGACCGCGTTGGGCCTGTTCCATCCACTGCAGCAGCCGGTCCAGTGGCTCGATCGCCTGCTGAAGGTAGAGCGCCGCCGCCACCACCTCGCCGAGGCTCACCATGCCACGGTCCAGCAGTAGACCGCCGAACAGCAGCACCACCGCGATCGGGAGCGCGTAGCTCGCCTCCACCACCGGGAAGAAGACCGACCGCAGCGCCAGGGTCGCCCGGCGGGTGGCCCACACCCGGCCGATGCGCTGCCGGCCGTACGCGGTGCGGTCGGCGCCGAGGCGGAGCGCCTCGACGGTGCGGGCGCCCTCCGCGGTCGTGGTCAACGCCTCGGTCAGCTCGGCGGTCGCGGCCCCTTCGGCAAGGTACGCCGGCCTGGCGCGACGCAGGTACCAGCGGGTGACCGCGACGATCGACGGAAGCCCGCTCAGGGCGACCAGACCGAGCAGCGGATGCAGCAGGAAGATCGCACCGAAGAGCAGCGTCAGCTGGGTCGAGGCGATGACCATGACGGGCACCACGTCCCGGACGGTGCTCCCGACCGTCGTCACGTCCACCGAGCTGCGGGTGGCCAGTTCGCCGGTGCCGGCGCGCTCGACCACGGCGATGGGCAGGTCGAGCGTACGGGCGACGAACCCCTCGCGCAGCCGGGCGACGGCACGCTCGCCGAACCGGTGACCGGTGTACTGGGCGTACCGGGTGAGCAGCCCGTGAGCCAACACGCAGCCGCCGATCGCGAGCGCCAGGCGGTCCACGGCGGCGACGCCGGCACCGGCCGCGACCTCGTCCACGATCCTGCCCACCAGCCACGGCGTGGCGAGCCCGGCGACCGCTGCGGCGCCGTGCAGCACCAGCATCACGGCGACGGCGCGGCGGTCCACGGCGACGAGGCCCAGCGCCGCACGGCGGACGACCTGCCGGTCCGCGACGGGCAGTCCGCTCACCGCAGCGACCCGTCAGCGTCGGCGACCTCGTTGTCCCGGGACACCAGGGCGCGGTAGCTCGGTTCCTGTTCGAGCAGTTCGACGTGGCTGCCGGCAGCGGTGATCCGGCCGTGGCGCAGGTGGGCGACCAGGTCGGCATGACCGAGCAGCAGCGGTGAGGTGGTCAGCACGACTGTCGTACGTTCGGCCCGCGCCGCGTGGAGTCGCTGCGCGATGCGCGCCTCGGTGTGCGCGTCCACCGCCGAGGTCGGGTCGACGAGGATCAGCACGTCCGGCTCGGCGAGCAGAGCGCGGGCCAGGCGTACGCGTTGTCGCTGGCCGCCGGAGAGGGTTCGGGCCCGCGTACCGATCGGCATCGCGAGCCCCTCCGGATGGGCGTCGACCACATCCTCCGCCGACGCCGTGCGAAGGGCCGTCCGCAGGTCGGTGTCGTCGAGGTCGGCCCGGACGTGCAGGATCTCGCGCAGTGTCCCGGCAAAGAGGTAGGAGTCGTGGTCGGCGACGAGGATCCGGGCCCGCACCTCGTCCAGCGCGATGCTGGTCAGCGGTACGCCACCCCAGGTCACCTCGCTGGCGACGAACCGCCCGAGGCGGTCGGCCAAGGCGATGGACTCGGCCGGGTCGTCGGCGGCGACGGCAAGCAGCCGCCCGGCGGGTACGGTCAGCCCGGTGTCGGGATCGTGCAGGTCGGCGGGCCGGTCCGGGGCGCGTCGAGGCGGCCCACCGACTGGCGACGGCGGGCCGGCCACGTCCGGCCTCAGGTTGAGCAGCGCGACGATCCGGCGGGCGGCGACCCGCCCCCGGATCAGCTGGTGGCCGCCTTCGAGCAGGAACCACACCGGCACGATGAGCACCGCCACGTACCCGTACACGGCCACCATCTGCCCGATGGTGATGTCACCGGCCGAGGCCATCCGCGCCGCCAGCCACACCACGGCGGCCAGGAACAGCCCCGGGATGGCGATCGTCAGCGCCTCGATCCAGCTGTTCACGGCACCGACCCGGTACCCCTCCGCTAGCAGCCGCTGCGAGCGGGCCGTGTACCGGCGGGCGAACAGTCCCCGCCCACCGACCCCGGCGAGCACCCGCAGCCCGGCCACGATGTCGGCGGCCCGGGTGGTGAGCAGACCCTGCTGGTGCCGGTAGACCGACTCGACCCGTTCGAGGCGGCGCAGCAGCGGCCCGACGAGGAGTACCACCGCCGGCACGCCGAGCAGCACGAACACTGCAAGCAACGGGGACACCGACCACAGGAGAAAGGCGACGAAGACGTACGCGAGGACGGCCCCGACGCCCGGCCCGGTCATGGTCAGCACCGCCGAGGTGTGGATGATGTCGGCACCGCCCACGGTGGCGACCTCCCCGGCGGCGAGTCTGCGGGGCAGCACGGCACCGATCCGGGACAGGTGACGCAACAAGACCGCGGCGGACCGGGCCGACGCATCCTCCCGGACGAACGTCATCGTGCGGTGCCGCATGATGCCCAGGTAGGCCAAGGCCATCCCGGCGACGACGATCGCGGCCACCCACCACAGCAGCGCCCGGTGATCCGCGGCGCGCAGTCCGTCGTCGATGGCGCGGGCGACGAGGTACGGCCGGGCCGACAACCCGAGCATCCAGGCCGTGCCGATGAGACCGCCGCGTAGCACCCGCCACGGCTGGCAGCGGACCAGCCACCAGATGTACCTCAGTGGCCCCCTCGTGTCCGGCGTGCCCGGCTCGGCGTGCGGGAGCTGTGGGGGCATCGGTTCAGGCTACGGTGAGGCGCGGTGACGCTTCCACGTCAATATCAGCCGGTTCGGGCGTCGACGCGGCGGATGGCGGACGGCGGGGGAGCGGCGATCAGGTGGGGCGGCGCAGGATGGTGACGGCGAAGTCCGCGTCGTCGCGCCACGGGCGCAGGTCCCAGGTGGCGAAGCGGTGTTCCAGGCGCAGTCCGGCGCCGATCGCGTCGGCGTCGAAGTCGGTGAGCGGATACCCCCGGTCGGTGCCGAATCCGACCGCGACCACGCCGTCCGGGCGCAGGTGCGCGGCGACCCGGCTGAGCACCTGGCGTTCGGTGCCGGCGGCGACGAAGGCCATCACGTTGCCGGCGAGGACCGCCGCGTCGAACGGCTCGCTCTCGCCGGCCGCCGCGAGGTCCAACTCGGCCAGATCGGCGACGAGCCAACGGGGCGCGGGGTGGTCGGCCCGGGCCGCGTCGATCAGCACCGGGTCCGCGTCCACCCCGACCACCGTGTGACCACGCGCCGCCAACTCGGCGCCGACCCGACCGGTGCCGCAGCCGGCGTCGAGGATCCGGGAGGCCGGCGGCACCAGCGTGTCGAGCAGTCGGGCCTCACCCGCCAGATCCGCCCCTTCGGCCGCCAACTGCCGGAACCGGTTGACGTACCACTGCGAGTGCTCGGGACCGGTGTCGGTGGCCCATCGGGTCCTGTTGGTCATGTCTGCACCGTATCCGGACCGGCTCGGGGCAGCCGTCCGACCGCCGGAACAGGACCAACGGCAGGTGTCCGGAGCCCAACTCGCGCGCTACCATGTCGTGACTCATGGTGAACCGAACTGTTCCGCCGGCCGGGCCGGGCCCGGCTCTGGGCACTGACGCTGCCGGTGAGCATGGCCGAATGTGGGGGGTGGCCCGCGCCACCCTCGACGGAAATTGGGCGGGCGGACACACGGTGCCGTCGCGCACCCTGTACCCGCACCAGTGGAGTTGGGACTCGGCCTTCATCGCGATCGGCTGGGCGCATATCCGCCCCGACCGCACCTGGTCGGAGCTGGACAGCCTGTTCCGCGCCCAGTGGCGCGACGGCCGGGTGCCGCACATCGTGTTCAACCCGGCGGTGGCCGGCGGCGCCTACTTTCCCGGCCCCGGGTTCTGGTCGTCGAACACCGTCGAGGGGACACCGCCGGTGGCCACCTCCGGCCTGGTGCAGCCGCCCGTGCACGCGTTGGCCGCCTGGCACGCGTACCGTCGCGTGCCGTCGGAGGCGGGCCGCGCCGCGTTGCGACGGCTCTATCCGCGCCTGGTGGCGCAGCAGCGCTACCTCGCGACCTGTCGCGATGTCGGTGGCGCCGGGTTGGTCAGCATCGTGCACCCGTGGGAGTCCGGACTGGACAACAGCCCGGCCTGGGACGGGCCGATGTCCGCGGTGCCGGCGGAGGCGGCGGTGATGCGCGCGTACCGGCGGCGCGACACCGTGCACGCCGATCCCGCCCACCGACCCACCGACCTGGACTACGCGCGGTACGTCACCATGGTCACCGCCTACCGGGCGGACGGCTACCGCGACGACGGCCTGGCCGATCGGCATCCGTTCCTGGTCGAGTGTCCGCTGTTCAACGCGGCGATGGGTGCCTCGGAGGTGGCGCTCGCCGGCATCGCCGAGGCGATCGGCGTCGACCCGGGCCCGCACCGGGAGCGGGCCGTCGCCATCACCGAGGCCGTGGTGACCCGGCTGTATGACCCGGTCAGCGGCACCTTCCACCCGCGTGACCTGCGGACCGGCCGATTGACACCGGCCCGTACGGTGCTCGGCCTGACCCCGTTGATCCTGCCCGGCCTGCCGGTGCGACAGGTCGACGCGGTGCTCGCCGAGGCACGCTCGGCCCGCTTCGGCCTCGCCGCCCGGATGCCCCGGCCACTGCCCAGCCACGACCGCACCGCCACCGACTTCGAGCCGCTGCGCTACTGGCGCGGCCCGAGCTGGATGAACATCACCTGGCTGATCCGGCTTGGACTGCTGAGGCACGGACACGACCGGTTGGCGGCCGGACTGCGCTCCTCGATGATCGACCTGGTCGCGGCGGCCGGTTGCCACGAGTACTTCCACCCGGACACCGGTGTCGGCCTGGGCTCACCGTCGTTCAGCTGGACGGCGGCCCTGCTGCTGGACGTGCTGGCCGACTGACCGGTGCGGCGAGACCCTGCCGGTGCCCTGCCCGGGGTGGCGCGGCGGGTGGCGCTGCCCGGGGGCAGGTAGGTTGCTGTCCAGGATCGGCCGGCTGCCGCGCCGGTCCTGGCCGGCACCGTGACCGGGTGACCCGACTGGAGGGACGCGCAATGAGCCGGGACAGCTTCGACGAGCAGCTCGACCGGCTCACCGGCGTCCTGGCGTTGATGAGTCGGGACGCCGGCTCGGCGATCCGGGGGGCCAGCACCGCGCTGCTGGAGGTGGACCGGGACGCGGCCGAGAGGGTGCTCGCCGGTGACACTGTGCTGGACGCCCGGCGGGCCGAGGTGGAGGCGATGATCCCCGAGGTGCTGGTGCGGCACCAGCCGGTCGCCTCGGACCTGCGCCTGGTGGTGTGCGCGCTGCGGATGGCCGGTGCCCTGGAACGGATGGGTGACCTCGCGGTGCACGTCGCGAAGGTCGCGTTGCGCCGGCATCCGATCGGGGTGGTCCCGGAGCCGGCGATGCCGGTGATGACGGCGCTGGCCGAGGCGGCGGCGCGGGTGGCGGACAAGTGCGCGGTCGTGCTGGCCACCCGGGACCGGCTCGACGCGATGCAGCTCGGGCTGGACGACGACGAGGTCGACGCCGCGCAGGAACGCCTGCTGTCGCTGCTGGTCTCCGGCTGGCCGTACGGGGTGGAGTCCGCGATCGACCTGGCCCTGCTCGGCCGCTACTACGAGCGCTACGCCGATCAGGCGGTGAACGTCGCCCGTCAGGTCGTCTACCTGGTGACCGGCACCATCCGGCTCTGACGCGGCACCCGTAGGGCAGCCGGCGGGCCCCAGATTCCGGACATCCGGTACGGCGCGTCCGCAACTTCACATCCCGACTTCCAGGTGGCCATCACCGAGCCGGCAAGTTCATTTTTCGTTCACCTGGGTCCGGGAGTCCGGCTACCTGGGCCTCCTAGCTTGACTCGCGTACGGCCCGGACGGGCTGATGCACCCCGATAGAGAGGCTTACCTGGTGAACCGCAACGTGCTTTCGCGGCGCGTCCTTGCCGGCGTCGCGCTTGCCGCGCTCGCGCTTACCGGCTGTGGTAGCAACGACAACAGCTCGGAGCCGGGCGGCAGTGGCGGCGACGGCGCCTACGCCGACCTGTCCGGCGAGTTGAAGGCGTCGGGCGCCAGCTTCCCGGACGCTTACTACCAAGAGGTCGTCGAGGCCTTCAAGGCCGAGGCATCCGACGTGACGGTCACCTACAACGCGACCGGATCCGGCACCGGCAAGAAGCAGTTCGGTGAGGGCCTGGTCGACTTTGCCGGCACCGACAGCCTGGTGAAGGACACCGACGGCGTGACCGCCGGTTCGTTCATGTACGTGCCGACGGTGGCGGCCCCGATCACGGTTTCCTACAACCTTGAGGGCGTCGACAAGCTCCAGCTCAGCCCGGAGACGCTCGCCAAGATCTTCCAGACCGACATCAAGACCTGGGACGACGCGGCCGTCAAGGCCGACAACCCGGGTGTCGAGCTGCCCAACACGCCGATCACCGTCGCGCACCGTTCGGACGGTTCCGGCACCACCAGCAACTTCACCAAGTACCTCGACGCCGCGGCGGCGGGCACCTGGAAGCTGGGCAGCGGTGACACGGTGGCCTGGCCGGCCAGCACCCAGGGTGGCGAGAAGAACACCGGTGTCGCGCAGATCGTCAAGCAGACCAACGGCGCCGTCGGGTACGTCGACCTGAGCGACGCCAAGGCGACCGGCCTGAAGTTCGCCGCCATCAAGAACAAGGACGGCCAGTTCGTCGAGCCGTCCCTGGAGGGCACCACCGCCGGCCTGGAAGGTGCCGAGGTCGCCGAGGACCTGAGCTACAACCCGCTCAACGCCGCCGGTGCCTCCGCCTATCCGATCACCGCGCCGACGTTCATCATCGTCAAGACGTCCTACGACGACGCGAACAAGGCTGCGCTGGTCAAGGGCTTCCTCACCTACCTGCTCAACGACGGCCAGGAACTGGCCGAGGAGGTCGACTTCGCACCGCTGCCGGCCTCGCTCAAGGAGAAGGCGCTGGCCCAGGTCGAGAAGATCCAGGGCTGATCAAATCAAGATCGCTAGGGCGTTCCAGCTGGGGACGGGATCACGTCGATCCCGTCCCTAGCGGGGTACCTGAGCTGGAGTGAAGATGACCTTGACGAACAATCCCCCCGCCACCAAGCCGACGTTGACCCAGCGCGGCAGCAGCGCCCTCGGCGACCGCGTCTTCTCCTGGTGGACGCTCGGCACCGGCCTGCTGGTGCTGGCCATCCTCGGGCTGATCCTCATCACCACCGTCCGGGAGGCCTGGCCCGCGTTCGACGCGATGGGCCTGCGCTTCATCACCGAACGGGTCTGGGACCCGAACCCGGCCACCGGCGACGCCATCTTCGGCGCGCTGTCGTTCGCGTACGGCACCGCGGTCTCGTCGCTGATCGCGCTGCTGTTCGCGGTGCCGGTCTCGGTCGGCATCGCGCTGTTCCTCACCGAGCTGGCCCCGCGCCGGCTGCGCGGCCCCGCGGTGACCGTGATCGATCTGCTGGCCGCCGTGCCGTCGGTGGTCTTCGGGCTCTGGGGCATCCTGGTCGTGGCACCCGCGCTGGTCCCGATCTACCAGTGGATGCATGACGTCTTCGGCGGCATCCCGCTGCTCGGCCGCCTCTTCGGCCCGGTGGGCAGCGGCCGCAACTTCATGACCGCCGGCCTGATTCTCGCGATCATGGTCACGCCGATCATCACCTCGATCACCCGCGAGGTGTTCAGCACGGTGCCGCGTGCCGACAAGGACGCCGCCCTCGCCCTGGGCGCGACCCGCTGGGAGATGATCCGGGGCGCGGTCTTCCCACACAGCTTCGGCGGGGTGGTCGGCGCGGTGATGCTCGGCCTGGGCCGGGCGATGGGCGAGACGATCGCGGTCGCGCTGGTCATCGGCGGCGCCACCAACATCACCGCCAACCTGTTCGCCCCCGGCAACTCGATGGCCGCCGTCATCGTGCAGCAGTTCGGCGAGTCCACCGGCACCTTCACCGCCGCGCTGATCGGTCTCGGCGTGGTGCTGTTCGCGATGACGGTGCTGATCAACGTGCTCGCCCAGGTGGTCGTCCGTCGGGCCGAGGCCCGGATGAAGGGAAGCGTCGCGTGACTCTCACCGCACCACCCGCCGCCCGGCCGGCCGCCGGCGGGCCCGACCTGACCCGGGCGGCGCTCTCCGGCCGCCGCCGGTTCACCAACCATCTCGCCACGGCGGCCATCTGGGTCGCCGTGCTGCTCGCCGTCATCCCGCTGGCGCTGGTGACCTACACCGTCATCGCCAAGGGCGGTGGGGTGATGAGCCTGTCGTTCCTGAACGAGGACATCCCAAACTCCTACCGCCGCGAAGGTGGTGGGATGGGCCCGGCGATCGTCGGCACGTTGCTCATCACCGGGATGGCCGCCCTGATGGCGATCCCGCTCGGCGTCTTCGGCGCGATCTACCTCAACGAGTACGGCAAGCAGCGGCCGTTGGCCCGGGTCATCCGGCTGATGTCCGACGTGATGACCGGCGTGCCGTCGATCGTGATGGGCCTGTTCATCTACATCTCCTGGGTGCTGCTCGTCGGTGAGCAGACCGGCTTCGCCGGCGCGCTGGCGTTGGCCTGTCTGATGCTGCCGGTGGTCATCCGCAGCAGCGAGGAGATGCTCCGGCTGGTCCCCGACGAGCTGCGGCAGGCGAGCATGGCGCTCGGCGCCCGCAAGTGGAAGACCACCCTGACCGTGGTGCTGCCGGCGGCGATCTCGGGGATCACCAGCGGCTCGCTGCTGGCCGTGGCCCGTGCGGCCGGTGAGACCGCCCCGATCATCATCGTCACCGGCATCGTCTTCTCGCCCAACTGGAACCTCTTCGACGGTTCCAACACGGCGTTGCCGGCGCAGATCTTCCGTAATGCCAGCCAGCCCTTCCCGGCCGCACAGGACCGGGCCTGGGGTGCGGCGCTGACGCTCATCGTGATCGTGCTCGGCTTCACGATCATCGCCCGATTCATCTCCAGCCGGTTCGCCATCAAGGAGCGCTGACATGGCCAGCAACGACACCAACCTCACCACCCGCCCGTCCGTGGCGGTGCACGCTCCCGGCACCACCGTCTCCGGCGCGGACTCCGCCAACGCGTCAGTGATGCAGCTGCGCGACGTCAGCGTCTACTACGGCAGCTACGAGGCGGTCCGCGGCACCACGATGCCGATCCAGCAGAACCAGGTCACCGCGATGATCGGGCCCTCCGGCTGCGGCAAGTCGACGGTGCTGCGGGCGCTCAACCGGATGAACGACCCGATCCCGGGTGCCCGGGTCAGCGGCGACGTCCTCTTCCACGGCCAGGACCTGTACGCCAAGGACGTCGACCCGATCCAGGTGCGCCGCCGCATCGGCATGGTGTTCCAGAAGCCCAACCCGTTTCCCAAGTCCATCTACGACAACGTGGCGTACGGGTTGCGGATCAACGGCATCAAGGGTCGCCTCGACGACCACGTCGAGGAGGCCCTGACCAAGGCCGCGCTCTGGGACGAGGTCAAGGACAAGCTGCGCAAGAGCGCTCTGGCGCTCTCCGGCGGCCAGCAGCAGCGGCTCTGCATCGCCCGGACGATCGCCGTCAAGCCCGAGGTGATCCTGATGGACGAGCCCTGCTCGGCCCTCGACCCGATCGCCACGGCGAAGATCGAGGATCTGATCTTCGAGCTGACGAACGACTACACCATCGTCATCGTCACCCACAACATGCAGCAGGCGGCCCGGGTCAGCCACTACACCGCGTTTTTCACCGCCGAGGTGGACGAGGCGCAGGAGCGGCACGGGCGGCTCGTCGAATTCAGCCAGACCGGCAAGTTGTTCACCAATCCCGCCGACAAGCGTACGGAGGACTACATCACCGGTCGCTTCGGCTGAGGCCGAACGCGACGGTCGGCGGTGGGTCGCCGTTGGGCAAGGGTGACCCACCGGGAGTGGCTGGCTCGTCGTGAGCCCAGCCGCGTCCGGCCGACCGTCGCCGACCTGTAGTGCGGGGGATCGCCCTGCGCGACCGAGGGTGTCGCGGCGGGCCTGAACTGAACCGGAGCCGGTGTGCGATGAACAATCTCGTCGAGGCCACCAGGGGTGACCATCGATCCGACGGGCGTTTCGTGCTGCTCGTGGTGGACGACGACGAGAGCGTCGGTGCCGCGTTGGTCGCCCAGCTGGCCGACCACCGGGTACGCGGCCACCACTTCGCGCACGCCGCCGAGGCGCTGCTGGCCGCCGGGGCACTGCAACCGGACGCGGCCGTGGTCGCCGCCGGTCTGTCCACGATGAGCTGCACCGAGTTGGTGCGGCTGCTCGCCAGTCGGGCCGGCATCCCCACGGTGGTCGGGGTCGGCGACGAGGACGGTGGGGTGGCCGCCGCCGCGCTCAAGGCCGGTGCCACGGCCTGCGTCCGGCGTCCCTACCGGCCCGAGGAGGTACTGCCGCTCCTGCGGGCCATCCGCCCGGAGACCTCCGGCGCCCTCGATCCACCCATCGAACTGGGCGGGTTGCGGGTGGACCCGGCGACGTTCGAGGTGAGTCTGGACGGCCGGACGGTGGCCCTGCCCTTGAAGGAGTTCCGGCTGCTCTACTTCTTCATGACGCACGCGGAGCGGACGGTCACCCGCGAACAACTGCTCGCCGCCGTCTGGGGTGGCATCTCCGACGACACGTCGAACACCCTGACCGTGCACATCAAACGGCTGCGTCGGCGACTGGCGCTGGACGGCGACCAGGCGCCGATGATCGTGACCGTACGCGGCCTGGGCTACCGTTTCGTGCCCGCCCAGGCCACGGCAACGCCGACGACGTCGTGAACATGCCGACGCTGCCGTCGTACCCGCCGTCGGGGACACCGACGGAGGGGATGGTGCTGGTGGCGGTCCCGCTGGCGTACGTCCCGCACGTGGCCCGGCTGCTGGCCGACCTCGACGCCCGGCACCGGGTGGGGCCGGTGCCCCGTCGGCGGGCCGACCCGACGCCCCACCCGGCGGAGTCGGACTGGACGGTCGAGGATCTGCGTCGGCTCAGCCAGGGGCGCAGCGCCACCCATCGGACTGTCGCCGCCGTGCTCGACGCGCTCGCCGCCGATCCGGAGCGGCTGTTCACGGTGGCGGACCTGGCCGAGGCCACGGGACGGCCCCGCAAGAAAATCATCGGTGCGATGGCGGGGTTGACCCGGCTGCTCAAGGCCCACTACAACTACGCCGGTCGGGGGTTCCCGTTCGACCGAATGCCCGGGCGGCCGGAGTCCCCTCGAGAGCTGTGCTACACGATGGACCGGGTCCGCGCCGCACGTTGGCGCGAGGCACAGCATCGCGGCCCCGAGACAGCCGGGAAAGTCGGCGCGCAGCCGGACCTGTGACCAGCCGGCGGCGTGATTCACCTCCCGGCGACGTGGGTGGCCGCGGCGCATCGGTTTCCGGCCGCGGCCTCCAGCCGGCGGACCTGCTCGATCACCGCCACCACGACGGCGTGTCCCTCCGGCGACAGGCGGGCGTCGACCAGCCGCCGGGCCACCTGCCGGAGGTACGGGTCGGCAAGCAGCTGGACGAGGTCGTCGTCGGGTAGCTCCCGATCGATCGGCCGACCAGTGAAGAACGAGGGCGGACGATCGAAGAAGGCGGCTATCGCCTCCACCACGGATCGCCGTGGGTCCGGTGCTCGTCCCTGGCGCAGGTTGTTGAGATGGGTGTGGGAGATGCGGCAGCCGCGCCGGGTCAACTCGGCGGCGACATGGCGGACGCTGTACGGCTTGCCGGTCGGGTCCGAGGTGGTTCGGAACAGCCAGTCGAGACGCTCGGCGAAGGTTTCGCCGGGGTGGTGCGGCTCCTCAGGCATGGAGGCTCCTCGCACGGCGGAACACCATATTTACACGAGGGCTGGACATGGCATCCAGCATTGACAGGACTCCTAACTGTACGCGTACGATGGCATTCGCCTGGCAACCCCAGCGGCCGGACAGCTCCGGCCCGGCGGGTTGCCAGCATGGTCTTTCGGGCAGGCACACGTGGTGGCGAACGGGGGCGCGACGTGTGCGTGCGAGCCGTACCCGGCGGCCGAGGGACCTCCGGGCGGCGCTCGTCCCGCCGGCCTCGCACCTGGTCGGTTCCTGGCGGGCCCGCCCGGTCACCGCACGGGACCACCCCGAGCACCCGGGGCAGGCGTTTGTCAGGTGTCGGCGGGGGTAACCAGCGCGGCGCTGACGACAGGAGGGCGCCGTGCGGTTTCCGCTGTTCGTCGCCGCGGTGTCCCGTCGATCCGGGCTGGCGTCCGAACCCGCGGCCAGCGTCGCGCGCGCGGTGCTACAGACCGTCGTGGAGCGGATGACCGGCTCGCCGCCGACCGACCCGACCGGGTACCTGCCGGTCGAGCTGACCAACGCGGTGTCGCCGGGCGAGCCGGCGGACTTCCTCCGCCGGGTCGGTGAGCGGGCCGGAGTCGACGAGGGTACGGCGGCCGCCGGGGCCGCGGCCGTGTTCGCCACCCTGCGCGAGACGGTGACCGTCGGCGAGTTCCAGGAGATGGTGGCGCGACTGCACGCGGCCGGCGGTGGCACTGACCCGATCGTCGGGTGAGGCGCGGCCGGCACCCGGCGGCTCGTGGCGCGCTCCCTGCCGGCCGGGGGACCGGTGGCAGCGGATAGGCTGCCGCCGTGGCAGGTCTGTTCAGGAGCATGGCGTCCCGTGTCGGCGCGGTCATCCCGAGGCCGCGCGCGGCCGGTCCGTCCCCGGCGCGGCTCGCGCGACGGCGTCAGGTCAGCGCGTTGCAGCGCCGCGAGTTGTCGTACGCCCCGGAGCCCGACGGCCAGGCCGACCCGGGGGAGATCGTCTGGACCTGGGTGTCCTACGAGGACGACCCTCGCCAGGGCAAGGACCGGCCGGTGCTGGTGGTGGGCCGGCACAGCCGGACGCTGTTCGGGCTGATGCTCTCCAGCCAGCAGGACCGCCACGGCGACCGGCACTGGCTGGCCCTGGGGCCGGGCGACTGGGACCGTGACCGGCGGCCGAGCTGGGTGCGCCTGGACCGGGTACTGACCATGCGGGAGGACAGCATCCGGCGGGAAGGCGCGGTCCTGGACCGGGCCCGGTTCGACCGGGTGGGTCAGGCCCTGCGCGCCGGGTACGGCTGGCGCTGACCGACCGGTCCCGGCGGTTCCGCACGGAGCCGGTGGCGTGCGCTGCGGCGCCGGTGACGTGCGCCGTGGGACCGCTGGCCTCAGCCGGACTGCTGGGCCGGGTCGACCGCGGCGTCGCGGGCGTCCGGCGGCGGGTACGGCTGTTCGGCGAGCAGCCGCGCCAGGTGAGCGCTGTTGAGCGCCAGCGCCTTCGTCGTCCGACCGGTGGTGTCGGGCTTGGGGCGCGCGTCGATGTAGTCGGTCTTGTGCAGTGCCTCGCCGACCCAGTACGTCGCGCCGGCCGCCGGGCAGGTGAAGCCGACCTCGTTGAGCGCCTGCTGCACCTGCCCGATCGTGTGGTGCGCGCCGTCCTCGTTGCCGACCACCGCCACCCCGCCGACCTTGCCGTAGGTGAGCAGCCGGCCCTGGTCGTCGGTCTCGCTGAGCTCGGCGTCGAGCCGCTCCAGGACCATCTTGCACACGCTTGACGGCTGGCCGAGCCAGATCGGCGTGGCGATCACGAGGATCTGTGCGGCCATCAGCTTCGCGCGGATCTGCGGCCAGGCGTCGCCATTCCCCTCGTCGGTGGAGACACCGAAGCGAACGTCGTGGTCCACCACCCGGATCAGTTCGCCGGTGACCCCCTGCTCGCCGAGAGCGTCGAGCACCTCCCGGCCCAGCACCTCGGAGCTGGACCGGGCAGGGGAGCGTTTGAGGGTGCAGTTGAGGATCAACGCCCGGATGTCCGCCATGACCTTCCCTCCGCCGTACGAGCCTGATCCCGGCGGAGTACCCACCTTTGGACCGGTGACGCCCGGGCCGGGGCCGCAACCGGGGTGGCGTCAGCACTCGGCGAGGTACGCGGTGTCGTGCAGAGCCCGGCCCGTTCGGCCACTGCCGAGCGCCTTGGCCTCGTACATCGCGGCGTCGGCGCGGTTGAGCGCCTCGGTGAGCTGGCTGTCCTGCACGGGTGCCAGACCGACCGAGGCGGTCACCCGGAGGGTGACGGCGCCCATCGGGATCGGGGCGGCCAGCATGTCGTACAGCCGCCGGGTCGCGTGGTCGATCCACCGTCGGTCGAGGGTCGGGCTGGTCAGCAGCCCGGCGAACTCGTCACCGCCGAGGCGGGCCACCAGGTTGTCACCGGCGAAGGTGGCCAGTCGTTCGGCGACGCTCACCAGCACCTGATCGCCTGCGGCGTGTCCGTACCGGTCGTTGATCTGCTTGAAGTCGTCGATGTCGAGGACCACGGCGATCAGGTGGCAGCCGGAGCGGTCGGTGAGCAGCGTCGCGGCGAGCCGGTAGAAGGCCCGCCGGTTCGGTAGACCGGTAAGCGGGTCGTGGCTGGCGGCGTGCCGCTCGGCGGTGAGTTCCGCCTGAAGACGCCCGATCTCCGCCTCCGCCCGCACGGCCCGGCGTCCCAGTTGCCAGGAGGAGAGCAACGCTCCTGCGGCGCAGATGCCGGACGCGACGGTCAGCGGATCCGGCACCACCATCTCCCTTCTCCGCGACACACGTCGGGCACCGATCGGCCGACGCTGCCAGACACCTCGTTTCCCCTGATGGTTGTCAGGTTCGCGGGACAGAACGTGAGCAGGTAGGCATCACGCACGTGCGTTATCATCCCCGGTGTCCATTGCAGATGCAATAGCAGATGCACGTGCATAACGAGCCGACACCGCCCGTCAAGCCGCTACCGCTCCTCCCACGGCACCGGCGCCAATCGGAGAGAACAGAAGCCCCTCATGCAGCAGCCGCCCAACGGTGTTTCCGTCAACCACTTGCCTCCCCTTGCCTGGCAGAAGAGTCGGCGCAGCAATCCCAGTGGGAACTGTGTCGAGCTGGCGGAGCTGCCCGGTGGGGCGGGCATCGCCCTGCGTAACTCCCGGCACCCGGACGGACCCGCGCTGATCTACACGGTGGACGAGATCGCCGCGTTCGTGCTCGGTGCCCGGGACGGTGACTTCGATCACCTGATCGGCTGACCCCGCATCCCATCGACGGGATTCGTCTCGCACGGGATGGGCGGTTCACCTTACTGACGGTTCATGGCATGCTTACACGTCGGTCGAGTCGGTCCACCGGTTCGGCCGCTGACGGCATGCGGAGGACGGTAGGTGACCATGGTTTCCGCCGAGGAGGGTCCGGCGGCCGGCCCGACCGTGCTGCGGATGCTGCTGGGTGCTCAACTGCGACGGCTGCGGGAGTCGCGGGGCGTCACCCGGGAGAACGCCGGCTGGGAGATTCGATCCTCCGAGTCGAAGATCAGCCGGATGGAGCTGGGTCGGGTCGGCTTCAAGGAGCGCGACGTGGCCGATCTGCTCACGCTCTACGGCGTCACCGCCGAGCAGGAGCGAGCCGCGTTGCTCAAACTGGCCCGGGACGCGAACAATCCAGGCTGGTGGCACCGGTACGGCGACGTCCTGCCGTCGTGGTTCCAGTCGTACCTCGGCCTGGAGGCGGCGGCCGCCCTCATCCGTAGCTACGAGGTCCAGTTCGTCCCGGGTCTGTTGCAGACTCCGGAGTACGCCCGAGCCGTGGTGCTGCTCGGCCACAGCACGGCCGGTCCCGACGAGATCGACCGTCGGGTGGATCTGCGGATGCGCCGACAGGAACTACTGTCCCGGCCGCGCCCACCGCGCCTGTGGGCGGTCGTCGACGAGGCGGCGCTGCGCCGGCCGATCGGTGGCCCCCAGGTGATGCGCGGTCAACTGGAGGCGCTGCTCAAGGCGACGCGTACGCCGAACGTGCGGCTTCAGGTGATCCCGTTCGCCGCCGGTGGGCATGCCGCCGCCGGGGGAGCCTTCACGATCCTGCGCTTCGGTGATCAGGACCTGCCTGACATCGTTTACATCGAGCAGCTGACCAGCGCCATCTACCTGGACAAGCGCGAAGACCTCGACTTCTACGCGGTCGCCATGGAACGCCTCTGCGTCGAGGCCGAGCCGCCGGAGCGTACGCCGGAGATCCTCGAACGAATGATCGCCGACCTCGACCCCAGCTGACCACCACACCTTCACCCTTCCCACGCCCCTCCGCGCTGATCATGGGGCTACCGCTGCTGGCAAGCGCTTGCCCGGACGGGAATTTCGTGATCAACACGTCGAGGGCGGGGATGGGGTTGACGGGTGTGGGGGTGCGGGGGTTATGGTCTGGATCGATTCAGTTGCTGGATCGATCCAGAACGGGGAGTGCTGATGAAGCCGACATTGCGGGCCGTGGCCGAGGCTGTCGGTGTCTCGCGCAGCACCGTCTCCAACGCCTACGGCCGCCCGGATCAGCTCTCACCGCAGTTGCGCCAGCGCATCCTGGAGACCGCGCGGCAGATGGGTTACCCGGGGCCCGACCCGACCGCGCGATCGTTGCGGCGGGGATTCGTCGGTGCCATCGGGGTGCTGTTCACCTCCCGGCTGTCGTACGCGTTCACCGACCCCTTCGCCGTCCGGTTCCTGACCGGCGTCGCCGAGGCGGCCGAACGCCACGACAGCAACCTGCTGCTGATACCGCTGCCCGACGACGCGGCCGGCGCGCGTACGGCGGTGGAGAACGCCGCCGTCGACGGGTTCTGCGTCTACTGCGCCGGTGACGAGGAGAGCATCCTCGACACGATTCGCGGCCGTGGGCTGCCCTTCGTCACCACCTCCTCGCGGCCCCGCGCCGGAGACCTCTGGGTCGGCATCGATGAGCGGTCCGCCGCCCGGTCCGCCGCGGCACACCTGACCGCGCTCGGTCACCGCCGGGTCGCCCTGCTCGGCGACGACGTCCTGCCCGGCGCACCGGTCGGGCCGCTGCGGGTTGCCGACGTGGCCGACGTGCCGCACCCCACCACCCGGGACCGGCTGGCGGGCTTCGCCGAGGCGTTCGCGGCGGTCGGCGTCGCCTGGCCCGACCTGACCGTGCTCTCCGCGACGGACAACACCCGCGCCGCGGGTGCCGCCGCCGCCAGGGCGTTGGCGCACCTGCCCGAACCGCCCACCGCGGTGCTGGCCTGCTCCGACGTGCTCGCCCTCGGTGCGCTCGACGTCCTGCGCGCCGACGGTGAGCGGGGGCGGCGCGTCTCCGTGACCGGCTTCGACGACATCGCCGAGGCCGCCCCGGCCGGCCTGACCACCGTCCGCCAGCCCGGCGAGGCGAAGGGTCGAAGCGCCGCCACGCTGCTGCTCGACCCGCCCGCTGACGCCGCTGCGGGCCAGATCCTGCTGCCCACCACGCTCGTCGTCCGGAGCAGCTCCGGACCCGCCCCGAGGAGTTGACCATGGAACAGCCCACCGGCTTCGTCATGGCCGTCGACGCCGTCACCCGTCATGTCATGTCCGCCCGGCCGGACGCACCGGTCCGACCCGACGTACCCCGGCCGGCGCGGCTGGTGGTCACCCGCCGGCTCGCCGCCGGGGCGCTGCGCCGACTCGCCGACCACATCCAGCCGCGTCCCGTGCCCGCCCCACCCGCCTGCCGCACCTAGGCCGGTCCGCCATCCGAGCGGGTGGTGCGCCGGGTGGTGCAGCAGGCAGACTGGAGGCCCATGTCGCCGTTCACCCCCAGCCTGCGGTTGCACGACCGCTACGTGCTGCACGATCGCATCGGCCTCGGCGGAATGTCCGAGGTGTGGCGCGCCGACGACGAGGTCCTGGGCCGGTCGGTCGCGGTGAAGGTCCTTGCCGGCACGTTCGCCGTGGACCCGGACCTGCGGGCCACCCTCCGGCGGGAGGCCCGTGCCGCGGCACGCCTGGCCCACCCGCACGTCACCCAGGTGTACGACTACGGCGAGGCGGCTCTGGCCGACGGCAACGTGGTGCCCTACCTGGTGATGGAGTTGGTCGACGGACGGAATCTCGCCGACCGGCTGGCCGACGGGCCGCTGCCCTGGCGGCCGGCCCTGCGGATGGCTGCGGAGGTGGCCGCCGCCCTGGCCGCTGCGCACCGCCTGGGCGTGGTGCACCGCGACATCAAGCCGGGCAACGTCATGCTCACCGACAACGGTGCCAAGGTGCTCGACTTCGGTATCGCCGCGCTCGCCGGTGCGCCGTCGCCCGGCGCCCGCCCGGCGGGTGGCGCCCTGATGGGTACGCCCGCGTACCTCGCGCCGGAACGGTTGAGCGCCGACCCGCCCCATCCGGCCAGCGACGTGTACGCCCTCGGGGCGCTGCTGTACCGCACCCTCACCGGCGATGTTCCGCTGCCCGTGCGCAGCTGGCCCGATGCGGTCAGGGTGCACGCCAACCGCCCGGCTGTCGCACCCCCGCGGGTGCCGGGCCTGCCGGCTGATCTCGCCGAGCTGGTGCTGGCCTGCCTCGATCCCGATCCGGAACGACGCCCCACGGCCGGCCGACTGGCCACCCGGTTCCGCGCCGCCGCCACCGGATTGGCGGCGGCCACGGTCGACACACCGGGCGCTGGCGGGCAGCAGACGCCGCAGACCCGGCCGGTGCCTCACCATCCACCGACCCTGATCGAGCCGACCACCCGCCCCGAGACCGTGTCCGGCGTCGCACCACGATCCACGACGCGCGGAGCACTGTCCGGCCGTGGCCGACCCCGGCCGGCACCCGGACGGCCGCCGGGCCGGCGGGGGCACAGCGGCCCGCCGGCAGGCGCGCTTGTCACATTCGCGCTGGTCCTGCTGCTGGGCCTGGGCGCGGCGCTCGTCCTCGGCGACCGGAGTGACGGGCAGTCGACGGCCAGCCCCACCACGCCGCCAGCCGCCCCGCCGACCTCCGCGCCTGCCTCACCACGACCCGCCGCCAGCTCGCCGGCCGCCCGGCCGGAGCCGGTGAGCCTGGGACGGGCCGCGGTCGAACTCATCGCGTTGCTCACCGAGGCACAGCTCACCGGAGAGATCGACCGTAAGGCCGCGGACCGGCTACGTGAGGAGCTGACCGAACTGGCCGGGGGCAGGCCGAAGGAGCAGGAGAAGCGACTGGAGAAGCTGCGGGAGCGTCTGGACGACGAGGTGGACCGCGGTCGACTCCCCGCTGACTTCGCCGACCAGGTCGACGACGTGCTGGAGCGGCTCGAGGCCAACCTGCCGGAGGAGTGACCCTGTCCGGCGTCGACCGGCACCGCCGCTGAGCCAGGATCAGGCCAGGGTCGTCCGCACGAAATCGCCCGGAGCGGTCCCGGCGCGGGCGAGGAGCGAACCGTTCGGCGCCCAGATCGCCGACCGTCCGGCCGTCTCGACGTAGCCGCCACCGGTGGCGCCGGCGAAGCCGGCGACCGCGACCACGACCCGGTGGGTGGCGCAGATCCGCGATGCCCGCTGGTCCGGCACGTGCGCCTCGGCTGCGGCGTCGACGATCGAGGCCGCGTACACGTCGACGCCGGCAGCGCAGGTGCGCGCCGCGTGTTCCGCGATTCCGGTGTCCTTGCAGATCGCCAGGCCGATTCGCCAGCCGTCGACGTCCAGCACGACCGGCGCCGGTCCGGGGCGGAACCGGCGGGCCTCGACCTCCCCGAGCCACATCTTGCGGTACGCCACCCGTGTCCCGCCGCCGTCCACGGCGAGGGTGGCGATGTGCTCTCCGGCCACCGGTGCGCCGACCAGCGCGAGCGCCCCGGTGGCCGCGCACGCGGCGACCAGCGGCGCGAGCCGGGGTCCGACGGGTCGACCGGCGCGGCGTCGAGTTCGTAACCGGTCAGCGACAACTCCGGGAAGACCACCACCCGGGCCGCGGCAGCACCGACCATCGCCGCGTGCGCCGCCACGTTCGTGTCGATGTCGTACGACACGCATCGGGGCTGGGCGACGGCGATGGTCAGCGAGGGGCGCGGCACCTGCGCAGTTTAGAGCGACCGGCAATACGGCTGGCGGGGCTGCGGCGCGCCCTGGCGCTTCGGCCGGCGGCGTTGTCGTCGTCGGCCAGGCGCACGCAGGAAAGGCGATGCCGGTGCGGCGACTCTCAGCTGAGGTTCGTAGCGTGTGGGACATGATGCATGTCCGGTACGCTTCGCCCTCGGTCGTCGGCCAGTCCGCACCACCCGAGGACGGCCTGGTCGGTTTCGTCACCGACCTGGTGGAGCGGCTCGGCGGCCCAGGTGCGGGGCTGGCCGTGGCGCTGGAGAACCTGTTCCCCCCGATTCCCAGCGAGGTGATCCTGCCGCTCGCCGGGTTCGTCGCGGCGCAGGGGCGGATGAGCGTCATCGGGGCCATCTTCTGGACGACACTCGGTTCGCTGCTCGGCGCCCTCGCGCTCTACTGGGTCGGCGCCGCGCTGGGCCGGGAGCGGACGCGGGCCATCGCGGCGAAGCTGCCGCTGGTGAAGCTCAGCGACATCGACCGGACCGAGGAGTGGTTCCTGCGGCACGGCGTCAAGGCCGTCTTCTTCGGACGGATGATTCCGATCTTCCGGAGCATGATCTCCATCCCGGCCGGGGTGGAACGCATGCCGCTGCTCACCTTCGCGGTCTACACCACGTTGGGCAGTCTGATCTGGAACACCACCTTCGTGATGGCCGGCTTCCTGCTCGGTGACAACTGGCACCTGGTCGAGGGGTACGCCGGCATCCTGCAGAACGTGGTCATCGTCGCCACGGCGCTGGGTGTCGTCTGGTTCGTCGTCACCCGTCTGCGCCGCTCCCGCCGAGCCGGCGGCCTGCGGTCCAACGACAGCGGCGCCGGCCTGACCGACGCGACGCCCGCCGGGGTGCCGGATCCCGACGGGCGGGGCACCATCTACCGCAGCGTCTGGTCGGACGGCCACCAACCGACCGACCAGGAACCCCGGCACTGATTCCTGTCCGGCCGGTAGAGATGCCCCGTCCCGTCCGCCCCGAACGGGCTCCGGACGGGGTTGGCTGTCCCGAGGGAGGTGCTGATGAGCGGATCGGACTGGGCCGACGAGGTCGGTGTGGTGGAACTGCCCGGCGGGGTGCGGATGCGGGGTCGCCGGATCGGTGACCCCGCCTCACCGGCCGACTTCAGTCTGCTGCTCGCTGACGGGCCGGTGCCCGGCTGGGCGTACCGGCGGCTCCGCTGGCCGGATTTCTGGATCCCGCTGGACCGGGCGGATGCCCTGGACGCCTTCCGCGAGGCGCTGCGCCGCGGGTACGCCGGCCAGCGGGTCGAGGTGGCCTGCCGGGGTGGCACGGGACGGACCGGCACCGCGTTGGCGGCGCTGGCCGTCCTCGACGGGCTGCCCGCCGATGATGCGGTCGACTGGGTGCGCGCCGCCTACCGTCCGGGCGCGGTGGAGACGCCCTGGCAGCGGCGCTGGCTGCGCCGGCTGTCGGCGGCGTAGCGGCACCGACCACGGGTGGCGGTGGCCGGTGCGTCGCCTCCACAGCGTCGACGCCCGGATCAGCAGGCACCGTGGTCGGACCTCGGGTGCCGGAGCCGGCCGGCGCGTACCGGCTCCGGCGGTGGTCAGGCGGCGACGTAATCGCGCAGGTGGCGGGCGGTGAGCGTGTTGCCGTGCGCCACCAGGTCGGCCGGGGTGCCGGTGAACACGATCCGGCCGCCTTCGTGACCGGCGCCCGGGCCGAGGTCGATCAGCCAGTCCGCGTGGGCCATCACCGCCTGGTGGTGCTCGATGACGATTACCGTGTTGCCGGCGTCGACGAGCCGGTCGAGCAACGCGAGCAACTGGTCGACGTCGGCCAGGTGCAGTCCCGTGGTCGGCTCGTCGAGCACGTAGGTGCCGGCCCTGTCGGCCATGTGGATGGCGAGCTTGAGCCGTTGCCGCTCGCCGCCGGAGAGCGTGGTGAGCGGCTGGCCGAGGGTGAGGTAGCTCAGCCCGACGTCGGCCATCCGGTCCAGGATGACCCGGGCCGGGCCGCTGGGAAAGAAGTCCCGGGCCTCGGCCACCGACATGCCGAGCACCTCGCTGATGTTGCGTCCGCGCAGCCGGTAGGTGAGCACCTCGTCGGTGAACCGGCGACCCTCGCACTGCTCGCAGACGGAGGCGACGCCGGCCATCATCGCCAGGTCGGTGTAGACCAGCCCGATGCCCTTGCAGGTGGGGCAGGCACCCTCGGAGTTGGCACTGAACAGGGCGGCCTTGACCCCGTTGGCCTTGGCGAAGGCGGTACGTACCGGGTCGAGCAGGCCGGTGTAGGTGGCCGGGTTGCTGCGCCGGGAGCCACGGATCGGGGCCTGGTCGACGACCACCACACCGTCGCGGCCGGGCAGTGAGCCGTGCACCAGGGAACTCTTGCCCGAGCCGGCCACCCCGGTCACCACGGTCAGCACGCCGAGCGGGATGTCCACGCTGACGTCGCGCAGGTTGTGCAGGTCGGCGTGCCGGATCGCGAGGTGGCCCCGAGGCGTACGGACCGGTTCCCGTAGCCGTACCCGGTGGTCCAGGTGCCGGCCGGTGAGGGTGTCGGAGCGGCGCAGGCCGGCCACGTCACCGGTGTAGCAGATGCCGCCACCGGCGGTGCCGGCACCGGGACCGAGATCGACCACGTGGTCGGCCACCGCGATGGTCTCCGGTTTGTGCTCGACCACGAGCACCGTGTTGCCCTTGTCCCGCAGCCGCAGCAGCAGGTCGTTCATCCGGGCGATGTCGTGCGGATGCAGGCCGACGGTGGGTTCGTCGAAGACGTACGTGATGTCGGAAAGGCTGGAGCCGAGGTGCCGGACCATCTTGACCCGCTGCGCCTCACCACCGGAGAGGGTGGCCGACTCCCGGTCGAGGCTGAGGTACCCGAGACCGATCTCGACAAGCGAGTCCAGCAGTTCCCGAAGGTTGACGGTCAACGGGGCGACCGACGCGTCGTCGATCCCCCGGATGAACTCGGCCAGGTCGCTGATCTGCATGGCGGCGCACTCGGCGATGTTGCGGCCGGCGATGCGGGACGACAGCGCCGCCGGGTTGAGTCGGGCGCCGCCACAGTCGGCGCAGGTGGTGAAGGTGACCGCCCGGTCGATGAAGGCCCGGATGTGCGGCTGCATGGACTCCCGGTCCTTGGCGAGGTAGAGCCGACGCACCTTGACGACCAGACCCTCGTAGGTCAGGTTCGTGCCACCTACCTTGATCTTCGTGGCGGGCTTGTGCAGGAAGTCCTCCCACTGCTGCGGCGTGAAGTCCTGGAGCTTGACGTCCGGGTCGAACAGGCCGGAGCCGACGATCGTCTGCCAGTACCACGTGTCGACGGCGAAGTTCGGCACGGTGATCGCGCCGTCGTTCAGCGACTTCTCCACGTCGACCAGTTCGTTGACGTCGAGATCGGAGACCCGGCCCAGGCCCTCGCAGGTGGGGCACATGCCCTCGGCCAGGTTGAAGCTGAAGGCGCCGGCACCGCCGACCTGTGGCTCACCCAGCCGGCTGAACACGATGCGCAGCATGGCGTACGCGTCGGTGGCGGTGCCGACCGTGGAGCGTGAGTTGGCGCCCATCCGCTCCTGGTCGACCACGATGGCCGGGGTGAGATTGCGCAGCGAGTCCACGTCGGGCCGGGAGAGGCTGGGCATGAACGACTGGAGGAAGGCGCTGTAGGTCTCGTTGATCAGCCGCTGGGACTCGGCGGCGATGGTGCCGAAGACCAGCGATGACTTGCCGGAGCCGGAGACGCCGGTGAAGACGGTCAGTCGGCGCTTGGGGATGTCGACCGAGACGTCATCGAGGTTGTTCTCCCGCGCCCCGCGTACCTCGATCATGTCGTGGCTGTCCGCGGCGGACCGTGCTGGCTGCTGCATGCGAACCCTTCGCGAGATCGTGGACGGACTACCGCCCGGGAACTGGCTTCCGATTGGCCTGGCCAGATTCAATTGTCGCATTGATGTGCTCGTAGAGGCTTTTGCGACGTATCGAGCGTGTGCAAGGTCCGGTAGATGGCGAGAAGTCTCAAACAGACGTGAGAGGCTAGGCTGAACCGGTGGTGGATCGTCGGGTCAGCGGACGGCTGCGCGCGGTGGATCTCGCCGCTACGGCGGGTGTGTCCGTTCAGCAGGTGCGCAACTACGTCGACCTCGGCGTACTGCCTCGGGTGGAGCGCACCCCGAGCGGCTACCGGATCTTCACCGACGCGCACGCGCGGGCTCTTACGGTGGCCCGCGCGGTGGCCGACGGGCACGGCTGGACGCGTACCCGCGAGATCATGGCGGCGGTCCACCGGGGTGACCTGCCGACGGCGCTGGCGTCGTTGGACGCCGGCCACGCCGAGCTGGACCGCGAACGGGCCGAGATCCGGATGGTGCTCGGCGCGTTCGAAACCGTGGTGACGAGTGCCCGCCAGCACACTGTGCCACGCCGGGCGGTACGGGTCGGCGTCGTCGCCGACCTGGTCGGGGTCCGCACCTCGCAACTGCGCTCGTGGGAGGCTCGCGGCCTGCTGCGTCCGGTCCGCGAGGCGGGCACCGGCTATCGGGTGTACGACGAGGCCGAGCAGCGTGCCGCACAGGTGGTGGCGCTGCTGCGCCGGGGCGCGTACCCGTTCGAGATCATCACAGCGGTGCTCGACGAGATGCGTACCACCGGTAGCCCGCAGCGGGTCCGCGCCGAGCTGGCCCGCCGCGAGCAGGAGTTGCACCGCCGCAGCCGGCGACGACTGGCCGCCTCAGCGACCCTGCACGACTATCTGTGCCACCTGACCGCCTGACACTGCTGGGCAGGCACCTAGGTCGAAGGCGGTGATGTCACTCCGACATGCACATGTCCGAGTGACATCACCGCCTGAAGTGATCCACGATGGAAGCTCGCTCAGCGGGGTGTTCGAAGGTCGACCACTCGCGTCACCACCCGCTCGCCCTTCCTGGGTAGATCAGGTTGTCAGCCCGCCGAGCAGGGCCGGGCCAGGTTGACCAGGTCGGCGGGCCGGTTGCCGTCGACCCGGCCGATCGCGGTGGCGATGCGGTTGATCGCCGCGACGCGCCGGTCCTCCAGCGGGCCGATGATGGCGTTGCGCACGAAGTTCGGGCCGCCCTGCGGGTTGGCCGCCTGCCGGGCGAGGCGGGCGTTGGCGTCAGCGATCTGGCTCTCCAGGTTGGCGAGTTCCCGCTGCACCTCCGCTGCGGCCTGAGCCGGCACGGCCGGGAGCCGGTCGGCCACCGTCGGGCAGCTCACCCGCTGCGCCACACCGGCCCCCGCGTTGCCGTTGCCGGTGTTCCCGTTGCCGGCGTTGCCGTTGCCGGCATTGCCCGCGTTGCCGTTGCCTGCGTTTCCGGCGTTGCCGTTGACGGCGCTGGGCACCCCTGCGGCGTTGAGTCCGCAGGTGGCGAGGCTGGCGAGATCGGGGCGCTGTCCGCCGACGCGGTTGATGTTGATGCCGATGCGATCGAGGGCGGCGGTTCGCTTGCTGGCCAGCGGGCCGAGGATGGCGTTCTGGATGAAGTTGGGGCCGCCCTGGGGGTTGGCGGCCTGCTGCGCGAGGCGGGCGTTCGCCTCGGCGATCTGCTTGTCGAGGTTGGCCAGTTCCTGTTCGACTCCGGCAACGGCGGCGGCGGGCACGTTGGACAGCTTGTCCCGTACCGTCGGGCAGTTTGCCGTCTGCGGCGCAGCGCCGTCGTCGGCGGAGGCCAGCGTCAGACCGACTCCCAGGAGCACCACCGCCAGGACACCGACGCCGCCGAGCTTCAAGGCAGCGTGCTTGCGGTGCTGCTGCGTACGCCTGACCATGCTTCTCTCCTCATGATTGACCGCCCGACGGGTCGACCGTCGGCTGGTGCGCAATGGGGTGCCCGGAAAGACGATCGGCAACGGCGGCCGGCCCCGCCCCGCATGCCGAGGATCCTCACGGGTGACGTCGGACCGAGCTGCGGGAGCGCTCCCGTCGCAGGTCCGGGCGTTTCATGTGTTCGGTCGTGGATACGGGGGGTGCGAGCGATCGGTTCAACATCTCCCCGCGAAGATCGCGGCCCTCCGCCAGTCCCGAACCGGCCGGCCGGGGTGGGCGTCGCCGGAGATCCTGCCGTTAGTCTGCGTGTTCATGAGAATCCGGGCCCTCGCCGCCGGTTTTGCCGCCCTCGCCGCCGTGACGATCCCCGCGACTCCCGGTGTTGCGGCGATCACCGTCGGTTCTGGACCGTTGACCTCATCCGCTCTGCCGGCCGCCGCCGTTACGCCGCCACCCGTTCGGGGGCCCGCCGCCCCGACGGCAGTGCCCTGCCCGAAGGCGGTCGCGCCGAAGGTGGTCCGGTCACCGAAGCCGACGCCGCCGCCGCCCGTTCCGGAACACCGGGTGGTCGGCGGAGATGCGCTCGCCACCCCCGGATTGATCGTGCCGCCCGGCGTGGCGACGCCGCCCAAGGTGACGGCGACCTCGTGGCTGGTGGCCGACCTGGACACCGGTGAGGTGCTGGGTGGCTGCGGTCCTCACGAGTACGCGACCCCGGCCAGCGTGCAGAAACTGCTGCTGGCCGCGACCATGCTGCCTCGACTTGATCCGGCCAAGGTTGTCACTGTCACCAAAGAGGATCTGGACATCGCCCCCGGCAGTTCGGCCGTCGGACTGCTGCCGGGCGGCCGGTACCGGGTGGAGACGCTCTGGCTGGGGTTGCTGCTGCAATCCGGCAACGAGGCGGCGAACGCGCTGGCCCGCCTCGGCGGTGGCGCCGACGGCGTGGCCGGTGGAGTACGGGCGATGAACGAGCAGGCCCGAAAGCTCGGCGCATGGCAGACCCGCGCGGTGACCCCGTCCGGGCTGGACGCCCCCGGCCAGTTCACCAGCGCGTACGACCTGGCTCTGATCGCCCGGGTCTGCTTCGCCGATCCGGCATTCCGGCGGTACGTGCTCACGGAGCGCACCCGCATTCCGGCGCAAAAGGCCTTGCGGGGCAAGGGCTTCGAGATCCAGAACGAGAACCAACTGGTGTACCGCTACCCCGGTGCGCTCGGTGGCAAGACCGGCTTCACCGACTACGCCCGGCACACCTACGTGGGTGCGGCCGAGCGGAACGGTCGCCGGCTGGTCGTGACGCTGCTCGGTGCCGAGCCGCGACCGCAACGTGGCTGGGAGCAGGGTGCCGCGTTGCTCGACTGGGGCTTCACGCTGCCCCGGCCGGCCAGCGTCGGCCGGCTGGTGGAGCCGGGGGAGTTGGACGCTGAACCGTCATCGGCGTCGCCCCCGCCGGCCGGGAGCGCACAGCCGGCGGGCACCGCCTCGTCGGTCGACGACGGGCCAGGCGCCGGAATGCTCGTGGCGCTGGCCGTCGGAGCGCTCGCGATAACCCTGGCAGTCGTCGCCGCCCGACGATCCCCAACCACCCCCGCCCCCACGCCCCCCGCCCCCACCACCTCAGCCGCGCGACGTTTCCCGACCAGCCCCGCCCCTGCCCCCACCGCCTCAGCCGCCCCTGCCTCCTCCGCCTCAGCCACCCCTGCCTCCGCCTCAGCCACCCCTGGCCCCACCCCTGCCGCGACCTCCCGCCGTCCCTGACCCGCCCAACCCGCCGTGGATCTTGGTGCGAAATCGCCCCTATCGGGGCCGTCCGAGTCCAAGATCCGGGCAGGTTGGGTGGTGGGTGGGGGACGGGGGGAGAGGGGAGAGGGGGTGGGGGGTGGGGGGATTTGGGGGACTGGTTGGGAATCACCCGATAGTGTCGCTAATTGTGAGAGCTTCCGCGCTTACGGTGGCGGTGACTGTCGCGCTACTGGCGACGCCGCTGGTGCCCGTCGTCGACGCCCACGCGGCAGCGCCGGTTCCGTGTCCGCGCTCGGCGCCGCCCGCTCCCGGCCCCACACCACCTGTGACGCCCTCCCCGGACCCGGTGCAGCGGGCCGTCGGCGGCCCTCGGCTGGCCACGTCCGGTCTGGTGGTGCCGCCCGGGGTACCGAAACCGCCGAAGGTGGCCGCCACCTCATGGCTGGTGGCCGACCTGGACACCGGTGAGGTGCTGGGTGGCTGCGGTCCTCACGAGTACGCGACCCCGGCCAGCGTGCAGAAACTGCTGCTGGCCGCGACCATGCTGCCGAAACTTGATCCGGCCGACGTAGTCACCATCACCGCGGGTGATCTTGACATTGAACCGGGGAGTTCCGCGGTGGGGCTGGTGGCGGGCGGTCGGTACCGAGTGGAGACACTCTGGCTGGGGTTGCTGCTGCGCTCGGGAAACGAGGTGGCGAACGCGTTGGCCCGCCTCGGCGGTGGTGCCGACGGCATGGCCGGCGGGCTACGGGCGATGAACGAGCAGGCGAGACTGCTCGGCGCGTACCAGACCCACGCGGCGACCCCCTCCGGACTGGACGGTCCCGGGCAGTTCACAAGCGCGTACGACCTGGCTCTGATCACCCGGGCCTGTTTCGCCGACGCACGTTTCCGGCGCTACGTGGCCACTCGCGAGGCGAGCATCCCGGCCCAGCCGAGACAGCGCGCCAAGGGATTCACAATCGACAACGACAACCAGTTGCTCTACCACTATCCCGGCGCGTTGGGCGGCAAGACCGGCTACACGGACCTGGCCCGACACACCTACATCGGGATGGCCGAGCGGGGCGGACGTCGGCTCGTGGTGACGTTGCTGGGTGCGGACGTGATCGACAAGCGGGGCTGGCAACAGGGTGCGGCCCTGCTCGACTGGGGATTCGAGCTGCCTCCGGCGGCCTCGGTGGGAGTGCTGGTGAGCCCGGGTGCGGCCACCGCCTCGGCCCCACCTGCCGCCGTACCCCCGCAGGCGTTGCCCGGCGGCGCGTCCGGGGCCGAGACATCGCGCTCGGCGATCCTGGCCGGTCGCCTGCGGTCGGTTTCCCTGATCGGCCTCGCCGTCGGGGTGACGCTGCTCGCGGGCGGTCTGGTCGGCCGCCGTCGCCGCCGGCACCGTACCGCCGGGACGCGTGCCGGTCGGCGTTGAGGTGATGCGGCGACGGCACTGGCCGAGGCGCGACCCGGCGCGGACGGCGGGCACGCCGCCGCACTCGGCATCGTCGCGCTCCCTCGCCCGGCTGAGCCTGACGGTGACGGCGGCGTTGGCGGTCATGGCTGTCGGCTGCGGACGGGACGACGAACCGGAGCCGGCACCGCCACCACCTTCGCCGTCAGTGTCGCCGGGCTTCGTGGTGCTGTCCGATGTCGACCATCGCATCCTCACCGACATCCGGTACGCCACGGCGTACAACTTCATCGGCCGCCGCGTCGACGGCTACCAGGAACCCCTGTGCCTGCTCACCAGACGCGCCGCCGAGGCGCTGCGCCGGGTGCAGGAGGCGGCGCTCGCCGTCGGCCGCAGCCTCAAGGTGTACGACTGTTACCGCCCGCAGCGGGCCACCGAGGACTTCCTGAACTGGGCCGGCCAACCGGGGCAGGACGCCATGAAGGCCGAGTTCTACCCTCGGGTGGCCAAAGCGGAGCTGGTCGACCGCGGCTATCTCGGCGCACCCAGCGCACACAGCCGGGGCAGCACCGTCGACCTCACCCTGGTCGACGTGCCGCCGCCCGAGCAGGCCCGCTTCGAACCCGGTCAACCGCTGCTGGCCTGCACCGCCCCACGTGCGCAGCGTTTCCCCGACAACAGCGTCGACATGGGTACCGGCTTCGACTGTTTCGACCCGCTGTCGCACACCGACTCGGACCGCGTCGGACCCGTCGCCGGTGAGAACCGACGGCAACTGCGGCAGCTGATGACCGACGGTGGTTTCGTCGGCTACGACCGGGAGTGGTGGCACTTTCGCTACCGCGACGAACCCTGGCCGGACACCTACTTCGACCTGCCGGTGACCCGTTCCTCGGCCGGCTGACGCCGTCGAGGGTCGCGGGGAGCGACGGAAACCCCATGGAGGGGCTGCCCGGGAATGGGCAGGCCATCCTTCCGACGACGGGTCAGCGCAGCCCGTCGAGCTTGATCGACTCGACGAACGAGCGCCACGCGGATGGGTTGAATGTGAGATCTTGGACATTTCCCGTTTGGCGAGAACGGAAAATGTCCAAGATCTCGTATGGATGGTGCGTGGTGGGGATGGGCTATGCCGTGGGCAGAATGCTTCGCCTCGCGCCCGGTGTCGCGGGCAGGCTGGCGAGGTGAGGACGGACTTCAGCGGTGAGGTGGCGACGTACTACGCGAGACACCGGTGCGGTTACCCGCCCGAGGTGCTTGACGCCCTTGGGCTCCGTCATCGGCGTGGACCCTGAGCCGGACATGCTGGCCAAGGCTCGCGTTCATGGACCGTGACACGCTGTTCACCGCCGCCCGGCCGCTGCTGCGTCCCGGCGGTGGGATCGCCGTGGTCACCAACGGCGCTCCGTTGTGGTCGCAGGACGCCGAGTGGTCGGCGGCACTGCGCGACTGCCTGGAACGGCTGCTCGGCCACCCCGTCACCGCGACCTGTCAGACCGACGGGGCAGGTCGCCGGCTCAACCAGGAGGCCCTGGTCCGGGCCGGCTACCAGTACGCCGAGTCGTTGGTGCAGTACGACGCGCCACTCACCGTCGACGACATGGTCGGTGGTGTCTTCTCCGCCCTGTCGGCCGACCGGCTGCCCTCGGCATCCGGGCGGGCCGCGTTCACCGCCGAGGTCCGCGCTGCCCTCGGCGGGCGGGACCACGTCACCGAGCGGGTTCGGGTCTGGTCGCAGTTCGGCACCACCGGCTGAGCGCGGCGGTCAGGCCCAGCGGCGACCGGGGGAGAGGCAGTCGACGGCGAACGGCACCACTGTGGGGTCCGGTGAGGTGTGGGTTGCGCTCATGTCGGCGGTGACGCAGGTCACGCTAGCGTCGCCGTACGCCGACACCACCGCCGGCGCTCACCGGACCCCAGGGAGCGTCATGATCAGACCTGTCTCGCGGCTGCTCGCCGCCGCCGTCGCGGCTCTGCTGCTCACCCCGGTGGCACCCGCCCACGCCGCCGACACCCCGCACACCAAGAGTCCCGTGTCCGGAAGCCTGTCGACCTACCGCATCTCGGGTGTGTACGTCGCCGGCGTCTCCTCCGGCGCCTACCTGGCGGGCCAACTCCAGGTGGCCTACTCGAAGCGGATCAGGGGAGCGGCGCTGTTCGCCGCCGGCCCCTACTACTGCGCGCAGAACAACGTCGCGCAGGCGCTGTACGGCTGCGGCGACAATATCTACCCGACGTACCTGAGCGCGTTGCAGTCGTACACCCGGACCTGGGCCGGATACGGCTGGGTCGACCCGCTCAGCGGGCTGTCCGGCGAGCCGGTCTACGTCTTCCACGGTGGATCCGACGGCACCGTGAAGCGGTCGGTGAGCGACGACCTGGTCCGCTATCAGCAGCACTTCGGCGCCAGCGTCCAGTACGACAGCGGCTCGGCCGCCGGCCATGGCTGGGTCACGCCCTACGGCACGGTGGGCTGCACGGCCACGGCCGCGCCGTACCTCAACGACTGCGGCACCGACCCGCAGCACACCTTCCTGCGCAAACTCTTCGGTTCGGTGCAGCCGCCGAACACCGGGCCGCTCGGTGGCACGCTGGTGCGGTTCAGCCAGCACGGCTTCGCGCCGGGTGGTTGGGCCAACGGCCTGAGCATGGACGCCAACGGTTTCGCCTACGTCCCGTCGTCCTGCGCCTCGGGAGCGAGTTGCCGACTGCTGGTGGCGCTGCACGGCTGCCTCCAGGGCCACAGCCGGGTCGGCACCGCCTTCGTGGACCGGGCCAACCTCAACCAGTACGCCGACACCAACGCCACGATCGTGTTGTACCCGCAGGCCATCACCGTGCCCAGCAACCCGAACGGATGCTGGGACTGGTGGGGCTACCTCGGCGCCACCAACTACCCGATCAAGGGCGGTGCCCAGGTGGAGACGGTGATGAACATGGTGCGCCGGCTGGGCGGCTGAGCGCGGCCTCCGTCGCCCCGTAGGCTGTCGCCCATGATTGCCGTACGTCAGCGCGCCGATGACGCACGGTGGGTGGCCGCGCCGGCCCCGGTGTCCGCACCGGGGCCGGTCGCACCATGAGTGGTACGCCTGTGCCGGCTCCGCGAGGCGGGTCGGCCCGGAACCCTCGCGGCAAGGCGCTCTTCGCCTGCTGCGCCCGGCTCGCCGCGTCCCGCTCGTTCGAGATCGCCATCGTCGTGGTGATCCTCGCCAACGGGATCGTGCTCGGCCTGGAGACGTACCCCGATCTGGGGCCGGCGGGCACCGCGTTGCGTGCGTTGGAATGGGGCTTCCGGGCGGTCTTCGTCGCCGAGATCACCATCCGGATCCTGGCGTACGGTCGCCGCCCGCAGGACTTCTTCCGGCACGGCTGGAACGTCTTCGACCTACTGGTGATCGCCGCGATCTTCATCCCCGGCCTGCACGGCGACTCGGCGCTGCTGCGGGTGGTCCGGGTGCTGCGGATCGTCCGGCTGGTGCGGTTCTCGCCCGGGCTGCGCACGATCGTCGCCGCGCTGTGGCGCAGCCTGCCCGGCATCGGCGGCTTCTTCGCCCTGGCTGTGGTGACGCTCTACGTGTACGGCATGGCCGGCTGGTTGATTTTCGGCGAGGTCTATCCGGAGCAGTACGGAGACATCGGCCGCTCCCTGCTGACGCTGTTCGTGCTGCTGTCGTTGGAGACGCTGCCGGACCTCATCGAGCAGGGGATGGAGTTCTCGCCCTGGACGGTGCTCTACTACGGCAGCTATGTGGTGATCACTGTCAATTTGCTGCTCAACATCCTGATCGCGGTCTTCGTCAACTCGATGGAGGAGGCGCGCCGGCTGGAGATGACCGAAGGGTTGGGCCCCGGCTACGACTCCGACGGTGACGGCGTCCCCGACGAGGTGGACCGGATCGCGATCAGTCAACGTCTCGACGACCTGCGTACGCTCATCGTCGAGCTCGAACGGGAGCTGCGCATCGACCGCGACGACGGCCGCCTCCGCCGGGTCGGCAAGGAATGACCACCTGCCGTCGCGTCCGTCTTTGATCAGAATCACGACGGGTGCGGATAACGGGCGTCACCGGATAGGGTCGTTACACCGTCTGATGATCTCTGGGGAGGCTGCGTGCTGGCACTGGTGGCGGTCCATGCGCTGACAGCGGTGATCGCCCCGAGGCTGGTGCGGCTGTGGGGGCGTAACGCCCTCTACCTGGTGGCGCTGGCACCGGGCGCGACGCTGGTCTGGGCGTTCACGCACGCCGCCGGGGTACGCGGCGGTGCACCGGTGGTCGAGACGGTGCCGTGGGTGCCGCAACTCGGGCTGGAACTCGCCTTCCGGATGGGCACGCTCTCCTGGCTGATGGTCGTCCTGGTCGGCGGGGTGGGCGCGCTGGTGCTGGCCTACAGCGCGCGTTACTTCCGCAGCGACGATCCCGGTCTCGGCCGCTTCGCCGCCGTCTTCGTCGCCTTCGCCGGGGCGATGCTCGGCCTGGTGGTCTCCGACGATCTGCTGCTGCTCTACGTGTTCTGGGAGCTGACCACCGTCTTCTCGTACCTGCTGATCGGCAGTGACCCGGCGAAACGGGCCAGCCGGCGGGCGGCCATGCAGGCGCTGTTGGTGACGACGCTGGGCGGCCTGGCGATGCTCGCCGGGTTCGTCATGCTCGGCCAGCACGCCGGCAGCTACCGCTGGTCCGAGATCGCCGGCAACCTGCCCGGCGGCGGATACCTCGCCGTGGCCGTGGTGCTGATCCTGCTCGGCGCGCTCAGTAAGTCGGCGATCTTCCCGTTCAGCTTCTGGCTGCCGGGTGCGATGGCGGCACCGACTCCGGTCAGCGCGTACCTGCATGCCGCCGCGATGGTGAAAGGCGGCGTGTTCCTGGTCGCCCTGATGGGGCCGGCGGTCGCCGAGGTCACCCCGTGGCGGCCGGTGCTGCTGACCGCTGGCGTGGTCACCATGTTCCTCGGCGGGTGGGCGGCGTTGCGCCAGACCGACCTCAAGCTGCTGTTGGCGTACGGGACGGTCAGCCAGCTCGGCCTGCTGATTGTGATGCTCGGCGCCGGCACCCGCGACACCGCGTTGGCCGGAGCGGCCATGGTGCTCGCGCACGCCCTGTTCAAGGCCACCCTGTTCCTCACCGTCGGGCTCATCGACCATGCCGCCGGCACCCGGGACCTGCGCGAGCTCAGTGGGTTGGGCCGGCGGGCGCCGGTGCTCGCCGGGGTGGCCGCGCTCGCGGCGGCGTCCATGGCGGGCCTGCCGCCGATGGCCGGGTTCGTCGCGAAGGAGGCCGCCGTCGAGGCGCTGCTGCACGGCAGCGGGTCCGACCTGATGGTGCTGGCCGGTGTGGTGCTCGGATCGGCGCTGACCGTCGCGTACACACTGCGGTTCCTCTGGGGCGCCTTCGCCAGCAAGCCGGACACCGCGCCTTCCGAGGTGGCGACCGTGTCCTGGCCGTTCATCGCCCCGGCGGCGGCGCTGGCCCTCGCGGGCGCTGCGGCCGGACTGCTCGCCCCGGCAGTGGACCGGCTGCTCGCCCCGTACGCCGATCTGTATCCCAGCGCCGAGCCGGGCTACCACCTGGCACTGTGGCACGGGCTGACCCCGGCGCTGGGGCTGTCGGTGCTGGCGGTGGCCGGCGGCGCCGGGCTGTTCCACCTGTTGCGCCGCCGCGAACGGGTGCCTGCCGCGCTGCGGCTGCCCTTCGACAGCGCCACCGTCTACGCGCGGGTCATCGGTGGCGTCGACCGGCTGGCCGTGGAGCTGACCGGTGCCACCCAGCGTGGTTCGTTGCCGTTCTACCTCGGCGTCATCCTGGTGGTGCTGGTGCTGCTGCCCGGCGGGGCCCTGCTGATCGGTGCGCCCTGGCCGCAGCGGTTCCACGTCTGGGACACCCCGTTGCAGGGGGTGGCCGCCGCCGTGGTGATCGTGGCGGCGGTGCTGGCCGCCCGCGCCCTGCGCCGCCTCACCGCGATGATCCTGGTAGGCGTGGCCGGCTACGGCACCGCGCTGCTGTTCATCCTGCACGGCGCACCCGATCTGGCGCTCACCCAGTTCCTGGTGGAGACCGTCACCATCGTCATGTTCGTGCTGGTGCTGCGTCGCCTGCCGGTGCGGTTCTCGGAGCGGCCGATCCGCTCCAGCCGGCGTGGTCGCGTCGCGATCGGCGTCGCCGTCGGTGCGGTCACCGCCGGTATGGCGTACGTCGCCACGGGCTCGCGCCAGGCCATTCCGGTCTCGGTGGGCTTTCCCGACGAGGCAGTGTCGTACGGCGGTGGCAAGAACATCGTCAACGTGGCCCTGGTCGACATCCGGGCCTGGGACACGATGGGTGAGATCGCCGTGCTGGTGGTGGCCGCCACCGGTGTGGCCAGCCTGATCTTCCGCCGGGCTGGCGACCTGCACCGGCGGGCCGACATTCCCGGCGACGGCCGGGCCGGATACAACCGCCCACGGTGGCTGACCACCGGCGCCACCACCCGGACCCAGTCGGTGGTCCTCCAGGTGGTGACCCGGCTGCTGTTCCACGCGATCGTGCTCTTCTCCATCTACCTGCTGTTCAGCGGCCACAACGCCCCGGGTGGCGGCTTCGCCGCCGGCCTGGTAGCCGGTCTCGCGCTGGCCGTGCGCTATCTGGCCGGCGGGCGCACCGAACTCAACGGCGCGGCACCCGTGGACGCCGGTGTGGTGCTCGGCGCCGGGCTGTTCGTCGCCGTCGGTACCGGCGTGGGCGCGATGCTGCTCGGCGGCGAGTTCCTGCAGAGCGCGGTCCTCGACTTCCACCTACCGGTGCTGGGGCACGTCCACTTCGTCACGTCGGTCTTCTTCGACGTCGGTGTCTACCTGATCGTCGTCGGTCTGGTGCTGGACATCCTGCGCAGCCTCGGCGCGGAGATGGACCGGCAGAGCGAGACCGAGACCGCCGAGAGCAGGGAAAAGGAGCTGGTGTGAGCGCCAACCTCACCTACGTGATCGTGGTCGGAGTGCTCGTCGCCGCCGGCGTGACGCTGCTGCTGGAACGCAGCCTCACCCGGGTGCTGATGGGTGTCATCCTGCTCGGCAACGGCGCCAACCTGCTGCTGCTGACCGGCGGCCGGGCCGGTGGAGCGCCGATCGTCGGCACCACCGATCCGGAGCAGATGAGTGATCCGCTGCCACAGGCGATGATTCTCACCGCCATCGTCATCACCCTCGGCATGACGGCGTTCCTGCTCGCCCTGGCGTACCGCAGCTGGCACCTCAACGGGCACGACGAAGTGCAGGACGACGTCGAGGACCGCCGGATCATGGATCTCGCGATCCGCGACGAGGGTCCGGGCACCGCCGACATCGAGGGCGGCACCGGTGACGGTGACGACGACGGGCCGGCCGGCGGTGCTCGTCCGGGCGTCGACGTGGTGGAAGCAGGTCGGGCCGGATGACGTACCTCGTACCGCTGCCGGTGGTGATGCCACTGCTCGGCGCGGCGCTGACGCTGCTGCTGCTCGGCCGTCCGCACGCCCAGCGGTGGGTGAGCCTCACCGTGCTCGCCGCCACCGTGGCGGTGTCGGCGGCACTGCTGGTGCAGTCCAGCCTGCACGGACCGCTGGTGGTGGAGGTCGGCGGCTGGGTCGCCCCGTTGGGCATCGTGCTGGTCGCCGACCAGTTGGCCGCGCTGATGCTGGTGGTCTCGGCCGCGGTGACGCTCTGCGTGCTGGTCTACTCGATCGGGCAGGGCATGGCCGACGGCCACGAGGAGACCCCGCTGTCGGTCTACCACCCGACCTACCTGGTGCTGACCGCCGGCGTCTGCAACGCGTTCCTCTCCGGTGACCTGTTCAACCTCTACGTCGGTTTCGAGATCCTGCTGGTCGCCAGCTACGTGCTGCTGACCCTGGGCAGCACGGAGAACCGGATCCGTGCCGGCACCACCTACGTGGTGGTGAGCCTGCTCTCCTCGGTGATCTTCCTGATCGCGATCGGCCTGGTCTACGCCTCGACCGGCACGCTCAACCTCGCCCAACTCGTCGACCGGTTGGACACCCTGCCGGACGACCTGCGCCTGCTGTTGCAGGGCATGCTGCTGCTGGCCTTCGGCATCAAGGCGGCGGTCTTCCCGCTGTCGGCCTGGCTGCCGGACAGCTATCCGACGGCGCCGGCCCCGGTCACCGCGGTCTTCGCCGGCCTGCTGACCAAGGTCGGCGTGTACGCGATCATCCGTACCGAGACGCTGCTGTTCCCCGGCGGACGCACCGCCACGCTGCTGCTGGTGACGGCGGTGCTGACCATGGTGGTCGGCATCCTCGGCGCGGTCGCCCAGTCGGACATCAAGCGGTTGCTGTCGTTCACGCTGATCAGCCACATCGGCTACATGCTGTTCGGGGTGGGCCTCACCTCGTCGCTCGGGCTGTCCGCGGCGATCTTCTACGTGGTGCACCACATCACCATCCAGACCACCCTGTTCCTCGCCGCCGGTCTGGTCGAACGCCGGGGCGGCAGCACCGCGCTGGACCGTCTCGGTGGCCTGGCCCGGCTGTCACCCGTGCTCGCCGTGCTGTTCTTCGTGCCCGCGCTGAACCTCGCCGGCATCCCGCCGTTCTCCGGGTTCCTCGGCAAGCTCGGCCTGATCCAGGCGGGCGTCGACGACGGGGGCGTGCTGGCCTGGATCCTGGTGGCCGGCGGGCTGGTCACCAGCCTGCTCACCCTCTACGCCATCGCCCGGGTGTGGAATCTGGCCTTCTGGCGGACGCCGCACGTGGACATGCCGGCCGCCGACGACGCCGAGCAGGCGGCCCGTACCGAGGGCGCGGTGGAACCGGACCGTGGCGGGCAGTCAGGCGCTGTGCTGCCCAAGCTGATGATCGCGCCGACGCTCGCGCTGGTCGTGCTCGGCCTCGCGTTGACCGTGGTCGCCGGCCCGTTGTTCGACCTCAGCACCGACGCCGCCGACGACCTGCTGCGCCGGACGCCGTACGTCGATGCCGTCTTCCCGGGAGGTGCGCCGTGAGTTCCGACCCGATGACCCCGGCGGAGCCGGACGAGCCGCTGCGCCCCGCGCTGAGCCGCACGGCCCGGCGGCGCAACCAGGTCATCGCGGTGACCGCGCTGGTCGCCGTCTGGGTGCTGCTCTGGGGCACCCTCTCCTGGGCCAACATCATCGGTGGACTGGTGGTGGCCGCCGTCCTGCTTGCCGTGTTCCCGCTGCCGCCGGTGACCTTCGCCGGCCGCATCCACCCACTGCCGATGCTCCGCTTCTGGCTGCACTTCCTGCGCGACCTCGTGGTGGCCTCGGCGCAGGTCGCCTGGTTGGCCATGCGGGTTGGCCACACTCCGCAGAGCGCGATCATCGCGGCGCGACTGCGGGTCAACACCGACCTCAACCTCACGCTCACCGCCGAGGCGTTGTCGCTGCTGCCGGGCAGCCTGATCCTGGAGGCCGACCGACGGACCGGCACGCTCTACATCCATGTACTGGGCGTGACCAGCCGGGACGAGGTCGAGCGATTCCGCCGCGGCGTGCTGGAGCTTGAGGCCCGCATCATCGAGGCCATCGGCTCACCCGAGGAGTTGCGCCGCATCCGGGAGAATCCGGCTGACCGGGAAGGAGTACCCGCATGACCGCAGTCGCCGTGACCGTCACCGTGCTGCTCGCCGTGGCCGGCGGGCTCACCCTCACCCGGGTCATCCGCGGGCCGTCGATCCTCGACCGGGCTGTGGCCACCGATGTGCTGCTGGCCATAATCGTCGCGGCGATCGCCACGGAGGCCGCCTACAGCCGGGACGCCACCGCGCTGCCCGTGCTGGTCGTCCTCGCCGTGCTCGGATTCGTCGGCTCGGTCAGCGTCGCCCGGTTCGCCGCCCGACGTGACGACAACGCCACGTCCACCACCTCGGACGGGAGCCAGCCGTGAACCTGGACGTGGTGTTCGATGTCGTGGCCTCGATCTGCCTGATCGCCGGGGCGTTGCTCAGCCTGGCCGCCGGGGTGGCGCTGGTGCGCTTCCCCGACCTGCTCACCCGGATGCACGCGGCGGCCAAACCGCAGGTGCTCGGTCTGTTGCTGGTGCTGGTCGGGTGCGCTCTGCGACTGCGTACCGGGGTGGACATCACCACGCTGGTGCTGGTCGGTGCCTTCTCCCTTGCCACGGCCCCGGTTGCGGCCCACATGGTCGGCCGGGTCGCGTACCCGCACGAGGACATCCGCACCGACCTGCTGGTCACCGACGAACTCGCCGCCCACCTGGACCGTGTCGCCGATGAGCGGGAGCACTCCGCGCCGGCCTGACCGGGCCCTCGACAGCTGGCAGCCCCGGGTCAATATCCATTGCGGGCGGCGCGGATCATGCCTAGCCTTTCCGGCATCAGGTCGATCACGACGGGAGCCGGAAGGAGTATGCCGTGCGAGAACTGAACCGCAGCCAGGTCGGTCGTTGTTTGTGGTGCCCCGCCGTCGCGCTCGCCGGCAGACCCGCCCTCCCGACGACCAGCAGGTAGTCCCGGCGCTCGGCGCGCCGCCGCAGGGCAGACCCTGACCGGCTCGGATTCGCCGACGATTCCGCGACCATCCCAACCGACCCCGGGCTGCCCCGGCATCTCTCACACCAACCCGCCACCCGCGCCCGCGCGGCCGTGGATCATGCAGTTGCGGTCTGTCCAAATCGGGGCAAAAGCTGCATTCCACCGACCACAGGTGCATGATCGGCGGGCTTCGCCTCAGAGACCAGGAGAACACCACCATGGGCTTCAGCCTGCTCGCGGGAACGCGGGCGCCGGTGCGGGTGTGGACCGACCCGTACGCCATCGAGCCGCAGGCCGCGCGGCAGCTGCGCAACATCGGCGCGCTGCCGTGGGTGCAGGGCGTCGCGGTCATGCCCGACGTGCACTTCGGCAAGGGCGCCACGGTCGGCTCGGTCATCGCGATGCGGCAGGCGGTCTCACCGGCGGCCGTCGGAGTCGACATCGGCTGCGGCATGTCGGCGGTGCGTACCTCGCTGACCGCCGACGACCTGCCCGACGACCTCGCCGGGCTGCGCCGGGCTGTGGAGGCCGCCATTCCGGTCGGCTTCGCGCAACGGGACGAGCCGGTGAACCCGCGCCGGGTACGGGGGCTGGAACAGCGCGGCTGGGACGACTTCTGGCGGCGCTTCACCGACCTGGACCGGCGGGTGGCGCAACTGGAGTCGCGGGCCCGTCGGCAGCTCGGCACCCTCGGTGGCGGCAACCACTTCATCGAGGTCTGCCTGGAACAGGGTGGTGCCGACGCCGGGCGGGTCTGGCTGATGCTGCACTCCGGGTCCCGCAACATCGGCAAGGAACTGGCCGAGCGCCACATCGCGGTGGCCCGCCGGCTGCCGCACAACGCCGACCTGCCCGACCGGGACCTGGCGGTGTTCCTCGCCGGCACGCCGGAGATGGACGCCTACCGCCGGGACCTGTGGTGGGCGCAGGAGTACGCGCGGCGCAACCGCGCCGTCATGCTCGCCGTCCTGATGAACCTGATGCGGGACCGGTTCCCGCAGATCACGTACGACGAGCCGATCAGCTGCCACCACAACTACGTGGCGGAGGAGACCTACGAGGGGGTGGACGTGTTGGTGACGCGCAAGGGTGCCATCCGGGCCGGCCTCGGTGACCTGGGCATCATCCCCGGTTCCATGGGCACCGGCTCGTACATCGTCCGTGGCTCAGGTAACGACTGGAGCTACCGCTCGGCCTCGCACGGGGCGGGCCGGCGGATGTCCCGGGCCCAGGCGAAGCGGACGTACAGCACCGCGGACCTGGCGACGCAGACGTCGGGAGTGGAGTGCCGCAAGGACGCCGGGGTGGTCGACGAGATCCCCGGCGCGTACAAGGACATCAACGAGGTGATGGCGCAGCAGGAGGACCTGGTCGAGGTGGTCGCTCACCTCAAGCAGGTGATCTGCGTGAAGGGCTGAGGTGCGGTCGGCGCCCGTCGGGGGGCGGGCGCCGGCCGCACCCGTCGTCCGCCGCTGAGATCTCCGCGTGCCAGTCCGGCGCCTGCGCTTCGGCGAGCCGGTGCCAGTTCGCCGGGCCGCCCCGCAGGGGCCAGGCGCGGCTGGTGCCGTAACCGGTTCCGACCACGCTCAGCTCGCGGGCGAAATGGCGATGCGCGGCGGCGAGGGCGTCCGCCGCGCCGGGCGTGCCGACGGCCACCTGGTGGCGTACGGCCTCGGTGGTCGTCGAGTAGCGGCGCACGGCGGTGTCCGTCTCATCGTCGACCTGGTGCTGGCCCACCGAGGAGAGCTGGAGCAGCGGTGGCTGTCCGTCCTCGGTGAGCGCGGCGACGAGCCGATCGTGACCGTCCAGCACGACGTGGCAGTCGAGGCCGCTGATCCACCACAGCAGGACCGGTGGGAGGACCCCCTCCCGGAACTGCCTCCGATACGCCTTGACCCGCGCGGAGCCGGGGCCCGCCAGCGGGCGGAGCGGCAGGATCTGCCGGTGCGGGTCCCCGCCGAACCAGTCGATCCAGCCCCGGTCATGCGGCAGCGGAACAGGGGCCGGTCGCTGTGTCGCGCCGACCCCCGGGTACCCGACGTCGCCGCTGATGACCCAGCGGCCGGCATGCAGCGGGCCTGCGCCGGTCCCGGTCAGCGCGGTAGCGAAGTGATGAGCCCACCGAGCCAGCCAGGCGCCGCCGCTGTCGGCGCCGACGGCCGCCGCCCGGGCCGCGCTCATCGGCGGCACCGGCGGGCGGTGCTGGCCCGTTGACGCGTACGCGACGCCGAAGTGGTCATCAGCCACACTGGCCAGCAGCAGGACCGCGTCGCCATGCCGCAGCACGAGCAGGCCACGCCCGGCTGCCTCCACCCGCAGGACCGGTCGGTCTGGCTGCCCGACGTCGAGAACCAACGCCTGCCACGCCCCCTCCGCGCTCGAGGCGGGAAGGTTTGTTCTGCGCACCACGGACGTCTCGGCCACGGACCCATCATCGGTCACCCCGGGAAGCCGTCGTCCACTGATTTCGCCGGGAGGTGGCATCGGCGTCGACCACGGCGCACGACGTCGAAAACGGTTTGACAGCGCACATATTCTGATCCTCCGTACTTCCGGCGGACCGTGAGTCGCGAGGGGGCCCTGCCCTCTCGACACTCAGGAGCCGCAATGCGCCGGGCGCGGGCCCAGGCGTACGGGCTGGCCGGTGCCGCGTTCGGGCTCGGCTTCGTCGCCGGTCCGGTCCTCGGTGGTCTGCTCGGCGCCGCCGCGCAGTCATGGATCTCCCGCAGCGTGCGGGCCGACGAGCAGGGCACCGTGCAGGGTGCGCTGACCGGCATCGGCGCCGTGGCGGAGACCGTCGTGCCGATCACGGCCGGATTGGCGTTCGGCTGGTCGCTGACGTACGCGTGGCCGGGGTCGGTTTATCTCGGCGCGGCCGTCTTCGCGGCCGGGTCGGCGCTGCTGCTGGCCGCGACGCCCGACGTCGCGCCGAGAGCGGTGGAGTAGGTCAGGAGTCGGTTGACCGCCAGAGCCAGCGCAGCGCGTCAGGCAGAAGGACGCCACCGTGGTTGGGGTTGTGGCCACCGTCGCCGAGCACGAGCCGGAAGTCGTAACCTGCCTCGGCCAGGGCGGCCGCGACACGCAAGTTGTGGGAGAGCCAGTTGCGGTGCGGATCGTTCAGTGCAGATCCCGATGACCGGCCTGCATGAAGATTCGTAGTGGCTTGCGGACCTCAGTGACGATGATGTCCGGGTACGGATTCCCGCCGGGCATCTGGGCGAAGCTGGACAGGCAGCACAGCACCCGCCGGAACCTGTCCGGGCGCAGCCAGGCGACGGTGAACGCGGCCGGGTGCCGGTACTGAGACCGGCGACTCCGGCACCGAGGACGACAACGTCCGGACGTACGGTCATGAAGGCTCCCGCACCGTCGCGGCGGTCGTCAGGGCGGTGATGGCGCGGCGGACGCGGCTGGCCGCTGCCGGGTCCGCTCCGTCGGTGAGGGCGACGTGGTGCAGCGCCCCGACCACCGCCACGGCCAGCGCCTCGGTGTCGGCGGCTGCGGGTAGCCGCCCGATGTGCCGCTCGGCGGTCAGGTAGCCGGCGACGGTGCGTTCGAGCGCCGACAGTGCGGCGCTTCCACCGCCCAGCACCGCTTCGACGGCTTGCGTCAGGGTCGGCCGGTACGCGAACAGTCGGGTGACGGCGAGCAGCGTGATCATCGGGGTGGCGAGCAGCGTCTCACTGAGATTCGCGTCGAGGGTGCCGGTGCCGGCGCGGTCGGGGAGCCCGGCCACGGCGGCGGCGATCTGGAAGCTCCGGTCGACCGCGTAGCCGGTCAGGAAGTCGTCGAAGCTGGCGAAGTGGGCGAACAGCAGCCCCGTGGCGACGCCACCCTCCCGCGTCACGGCCCGGCTGGTGAGCTGGCTGGGCCCCGCAGTCGCGATCAGGCGTTCCGCGGCGGCGAAGAGGTGCTGCCGGGGCTCGGTGATGGCGACTCCGCGTGGCATGCCGGCAGTCTACGCATCTTGCGCCCGGATGAGCATACGCTCATCATGTTTGAGCAAACGCTCATACCTGGGGGTCTTAATGAAGCGAACGGTGATCGTCGGTGCTGGCATAGCTGGTCTCGCCACCGCCCTGCGACTGGCACGCGACGGGTGGCAGCCGATCGTCGTGGAACGTGCCCCGGTCCGGCGCAGTGGTGGCTACCTGGTGAACCTGCTCGGCGGAGGCTATGACGCCGTCGAGCGGCTCGGCCTGCTTCCCGCCCTCGCCGAGCGCGCGCTGGGCCTGTTCACCACCGTGTTGGTCCGATCGGACGGTCGGCCGAAGCTCACGGTGCCCTCGGTCGTCGCGGAGGCGGCACTGGGCCCCCGCACCTTGACGGTGTTCCGGGGGGATCTGGAGGACGTGCTGTACGAGGCGGTCCGCGACCGGGTCGACCTCCGCTTCGGCACCACCGTCGACTCCGTGGAGCAGGAAGCAGACCGGGCGGTGGTCAGGCTCAGCGACGGCACCACCGAGGAGGCCGATCTGCTCGTCGGCGCCGACGGCGTGCATTCCGCGACCCGGACGACCCTGTTCGGCGACGGTCATCGGGTCGACCTGCCGTACGTGGTGGCGGCCTTCCCGCTAATCCGTCCGCCCGAGGCCGTGCCCGCGTCGTCTGCCACCACGTTCATCGGTCCGGGACGTACGGCGGCAATCGTCAACCTGGGCCCGCGACGGTCCTCGGCCTTCTTCACCTACCGTTGTGCGGAGCCGGGCCGGGAACTGCGACGCGGGCCGGTGCCCGCGTTGCGCGCGGCCTTCGGGGACGTGGCCGGCGGCGTACCCGAGGCACTGCGTGACCTGGAGGCCGACCCGGTGAACGCCTACTTCGACCGGGTCAGCCAGGTCATGCTGCCGCAGTGGAGCGTCGGTCGCACGGTTCTCCTCGGTGACGCGGCCTGGTGCGTCAGCCTCTTCGCCGGGCATGGCGCGGCCCTGGCGCTCGCCGGTGCCGACCAACTCGGCACCGCCCTGGGGCGACACGGCGACGACGTCCGGTCGGCGCTGACCGAGTGGGAGACCGGCCTACGCGCCGAGGTCGTCAAGCGGCAGGCGCTCGCCCGCCGGGGCATGTACCAGTACGCGCCACCGAGTCGCCTGCACGTCTGGCTGAACGAGGTCACGATCCGGGCGGTCACCCTGCCCGGCATCCGTGGCCTCGTCCGTCGCGGCATCGAACGCCAGAACCGGTGACCGCGCCGCCGATCCCGGCGCGCGGCCGGTCAGCCGTACGGGTCGAAGGGAATCCCGGCCGGCTTGGCGGCGTTGAGCAGGTACTCGAACGAGCCATCCTTGATCTTGATGGTGGCGGCGCCGAAGTCGGCGTCCATCAGCCGGGTGCGCAGCTCGGTGCTGGGCCAGCCGTTCCAGTCCACCACCGGCGGGTAGTGCCAGACGTGGTAGTGGTTCTCCGGCGGCTCGTCGTTGTTGTTGGCGAGCCGGAAGAAGTGCGTCGACGCGCCGTCCTTGTGGTAGACGACCTTCGGGTGGGTGCCGTCGAACCGTATCTGGGCACGCGGGTAGGTGCGCCGGCTGCTGTGTTGGGTGGTGCTGACGTACTCGACCCGGTTGGCCGCCTGGTCGACCCAGGAGATGACGTGCTCCCAGTCGTGCCGGTGGCCGCCGAGACCGCTGCCGTGCACGGCCTGGTCCTTCTCGAAGTAGCTGGCGTAGACGATCGCGCACCAGCCGTTGTTGCACTTGGACCGGGCGTACGTCTGCGACATGTCCAGGTCGGAGCGGTCCCGGCAGCTGCCGTTGATCGCCCCGGTGGTCCGTAGCCCGCCGTTGATCGTGCCGTCCGGGCTGATAGCCGACACGGCGTAGCAGCCGTCGGTGTCGTAGTCGTAGGCGGGCGAGAACGACGACTCGTAGCCGCCGGCGTTGTGCGGCAGGTTGGGCAGTGAGCTGGCGTGAGCCGGTGCCGCCGGGACCAGCACGCCCAGGACGGTTAGTCCGGCGACGAGCCGGCCCAGCCCTCGCCGGCCATGGCTACCAGACCGGCGCGGCGGTTGGCCGGCGGCGAGCGTCGGCGGGGGAGACGACGGTGATGACGCAGATTTCATGGATATCTATATCGCACGGCCGGGTGGGAGGGTCAACGCCAAATATGAGGACGGCTCATTAACGGTCGGTGGGCGGCGCTCACCGACCCGGTGGACGGTGGGCTCACGCCGTGGGGCACCGGCCGAGCAGAATCGGCACGCCGTCGCCGGTCAGGTCCGCGCAGTAGGCCCGCCGCCCGGTCATCGCCATCGTCAGCGCGAGCGTGCCACCGGACACCAGCGGCCCGGAACCGGTGGCGAAGGGGCCGTCCGTCGCCGCCAGGCGCAACCCATCGATCCGACCCTTGGCCGGCACGGTGAGGTCGGAGCCGGCGAAGTACTCTGCTACCCGGGTGACGGTCTCGATCGGGTACGGGCGCTCCAGCCCCAGAGGGCGGCGGATGTCCTCGCCGTGCACGACCTGCTCGCCGAGCATCGCCACCACCGGCAGGGGTGGCTTGGTGGTGCTGGTGACGATCCCGCGGAACCTGTCGAGGGTGTCGTCGGGGGTGTCGCCCAGTTGCTCCCGGAGTCGCATGAGCACCTGCCGGTCGAAGTCCCATCGGCATCGGATCACGCCCAGCATCCAGCGCGCGGGGTTCAGGCTCGCCGCCGCGGTGAGATGGGCGAGGACCTCACGCACCGTCAGACCTGTGCAGAGCGACGGAGTGGCCCACCGGTCGGCGGTCAGGCCGGCGAGGTCGTCGGCCAGTGCCGCCCGTTCCGCGTGGACCAGCGACCAGACGGCGGTGCGGTCACGTTTCGCGGCGTTCTCGGTCATGCAGTGAACCTCCTGTGGTGGCCGCCGTCACGTCGTGCGATCGGGGTCCGACGAACGGCCCAGCCGTGCCGTGTCGAGAGAAAGACTCCGGCCGTAGGGCAGAATCGTCGCTCGTGACCGGCCCTCCTTGCGAGGCGGCTGCCGGGGTGACCGCCCCAGGTCGAGGATCCCTGCCGCCCTCGCTCGACACCATCGCTACCCGCTAGATCACCAGGGTGTCCTCGCGGCCGGTGCGGCGGCGGACGTGACCACGCCACCCGGCGAGCAGGGCGATCAAGGTCCAGCCGCTGACGCCGAGCAGGAGCGCGATCAGCTTGCCGCCGGAGTCGACCCGGTCGGCGTCCTGGAGGGTGAGCTCCCCGTCCGGGTCGGTAAGCACGGTGAGCCGCTCGCCGATCCGGTAACCGGGGTCACTGCCCTGGTAGACAAGCGGTTCCGCAAGGGGCCCGGTCGCGCCCGAAAGGGTGAAGGTGTGCCGGCTGCCGTCGGCCTGTGTGTCGACGACGGTGACCTCCTGGCGTACGCCGCGCTGTTCGAGCGCCAGGTCGGGGGCGAGCTGCACCGAACCGACGAGGACGAAGAGGGCCGGGAGGAAGGAGAGGAAGGCCAGCCAGGCCGCCCGGTGCAGGAGGCGGACGGCGAACACGAAGGCCAGCGACAGGACGATGCCGGTCCCGATCGCGACAGCCCTGGTGCCAGCGGCGGCGTACCCGATGCCGGTGTTGAGCCCGGCGATGACGAACCCTGACAGCACCAGCAGCGCCGTCCGGCGGGCCGAGGCAGCGGCCGTCCAGGCACCGGCCATCCCGGTCACGGCGTTCGCAGACACGTCGGAGATCGTAGCCGCGGTCGTCGAGATCGAGTCGCCAGCCGCGACCGACCTTCCGCCCGTCGCTGCGGAGCCGGCTCAGCGGGTCGCGGCCAGGGTCACCGGCACCGCCACCACCTTCGTACGGGAGCCGTCGACCGCCGACACCTCGTACACCTCGATGGTGCCGCTCTGCTCGGCCGACAGCCGGTATCTCACGGCGACCCGGTACCCGCCCCGGCAGCCGTTGCCACAGGTGGCGGTGGTGAAGGCGGTAGCGAGCTGGCGGCCGGCGGCGTCAAGCACCCGGACATTGACCGTCGCCTCGAAGACGTCGGCGCTGCCGGTGACGGTGACCGGGCTGGTCACCCGGCCGCCGATGACCGGGCCGGTGACCACGATCGGTGGCAGCAGGTCGGCGTGGTCGGCACGGCCGGCCGGTGTGGCGGCGCCGAAGTCGACCTGTCGCACGGTGGGAAACTGGGTGAGGGTGTAGACCACCTGCGCCTCACGGAGCCGGGCGGTGACCGGGTCGGCCATGGCGGCCAGCCGGACGGTGGCGACACCGGCGACGATCCGGCTCACCTCGGCACCGTCCGGCAGCAGGGTGACCAGACCGGCGTCGGCCTCCCGTGGGGTCGGCCCGGCGGCCAGTTCGGCCAGGGCCAGCCGGGAGGTGGCCACCGTGGCGGGTCGGGTGCGTCGGGTCGGGACGAGCCGCCCGTCACGGACGTACCACAGCTCAAGGGTGAGGGTCTCCGGCCGGGCGACGCCGGTGGTGCCGATGCCGGGCGTGGTCGGTGCGGGGGCGTCGGTGGGCGGCGGCGCGATGGTGGCGGACGGGCCGACGCTGGTGGGAGCTGGCGCGATCGGCGCGGCGGCGGTGGGCGCTGGCCCGAGCGAGCCTGACCGCGACGGCGCGCACCCGGCGACCAGCAGCACCAGGGCGATCAGCGTCGCGGATCGGCACCGGATCATCCGGTGCCGCCCGTCAGCTCGGAGCCGCCGACGTTGGGGGGTAGCCCCGCAGACGCCCGTCCGGGCCCGGTGCGCTCTGCGGACGGGACGCCTGCGGGCGCGATGTCGGGCAGGTCGAGGCGGAATCGGGTGCCGGTGCCGGGGGTGCTGTGCACGGTCAATCGGCCGCCGAGCAGCCGGGCGTTCTCCAGGGCGATGGCCAGACCGAGCCCGCTACCGCCGCCGGATCGCGCCGGGTCGACCTTGTGGAACCGGTCGAACAGCCGGGGCAGGTGCTCTGCCGGGATTCCCGGCCCCCGGTCGTCGACGTCGATCTGCACCCGGTCACCGGCCCGGGCCGTCCGCACCCGCACCTCACCGCCACCGTGCTGCACCGCGTTGGCGATCAGGTTGCCCAGCACCCGCTCCAGTCGGCGCGGGTCGGTGCGAAGGCGCAGCGCGTCGCCGTCGACCGTGACCCGGTCGGGCCAGCCGCGAGCGGCCACGATCCGGCGTACCAGGTCCGGTGCGTCCACGTCGGTCATGTGCACCGCCTCCCGCCCGGCGTCCAGCCGGGAGATCTCCATCAGGTCCTCCACCAGGTGACGCAACCGGACCACGTCGATGACCAGCAGCTCACCGGCGCGCCGGGCATCGGTGGGCAACTGGTCGAGGTGGTCGCGCAGCAGCGAGGCCGCGCCGACCAGGGCGGTCACCGGGGTACGCAGCTCGTGCGCCACGTCGGCCGTGAACCGCCGCTCGCGTTCCTGTGCGTGGTGCAGGGCGGTGATCTTCGCCTCCAACGCCTCGGCCATCTCGTTGAACGACGCCGCCCACCCGCTGAACTCGTCCCGTCCGGCCACCGGCAGCCGGGTGGCGAGCAGCCCCTCCGTGATGGCTCGCGCGGCCCGGCTGGCCCGCCCCACCGGTTCCAGGGTGCGCCGGGCGAGGGTGTGCCCGACCGTGGCGGCGAGCAGCACCACAAGCACCCAGCCGGCGGCGAGCGCGTTGCGGAGCTGCTCCAACCCGGCCGCGAGGTCGTTCTCGTCGGTGATCACGTACAGCTCGGCGGTCGAGCCGGGAATCCGTCCGCCCACCACGAGCAGCCGTGTCGGTCCGGAGCTGCGCTGGTAGCCGAGCTGTCCGGCTGCCACGGTGCTGCGCAGCCGCTCGGTCAGGTGCGGCGCGTACGCCGGGTCCGACGGCCAGGTGTTCTCGGCGATCAGCACCACGTGCCGGTCGCTGCCCTCGAAGCTGGTCAGCAGTTCGGTGCGGCGCTGCTCGGTCAGCGGCAGGAACTGCCCGGCGAGCACCAACCGGTAGCGGGCGTCGGCCGCGGCGGCGTGCAACGACGCGTCGTAGCGGGCCTGGTGTAGCAGCAGGTACGACCCACCGGCGAGCCCTCCGGCGGAGATTCCGGCGACCAGCACGAACGCGATGGTCAGCCGGCGGCGCAGCCGGCCGGGACGGACGGTCGGTGATCCTGCCGTCGTCTCCCGTGCTGGCGTTGCACCCATCGCCGTCGGCCGCTCATCCGGCGACGAGCTTGTACCCGGCGCCGCGTACCGTGCGGATCAGCCGAGGGGCGCCCGGGTCCGCCTCGACCTTGGCGCGCAGCCGCTGCACCGCCACGTCGACCAGCCGACTGTCACCGAGGTAGCTGTGGTTCCAGACCCGGTCCAGCAGCAGCTCGCGGGTGAACACCTGCCCCGGTCGGCGGGCCAACTCCAGCAGCAGCCGGAACTCGGTCGTGGTCAGCGGCAGCTCCTGACCGTTCCGGCGGGCCACGAACGCGCCCGGGTCGATCTCCAGGTCGCCGACCCGCAACGCGCCGGGCTCGGGTGGCACCACGGCGCGGCGCAGCACCGAACGGACCCGGGCCACCAGCTCGGGCAGGTCGAATGGCTTGCGCAGGTAGTCGTCGGCACCGCATTCGAGACCGACCACCACGTCGATGGTGTCGGTACGGGCGGTCAGCATGAGGATCGGCACCGCGCTGCTGCGCCGGATCTCCCGACACACCTGGAGGCCGTCCAGGCCGGGCAGCATGATGTCCAGCACGATCAGGTCGACGGTCCCGGCCCGCCAGGCGGTCAGCGCCTGCCGGCCGTCGGCGGCGGTGTCCACCCGGAACCCGGCGCGACGCAGCCCGAGGGCGGTGACCTCCCGGATGGAGGCGTCGTCCTCGACCACCAGCACGCGGCCGTCCATGATGCACCCAGGGTAGTCCCGGACGGCAGGTACGTCGCTCGGCGTGACGGGCGAGGGTGAGGGTCCGGCCGGTGCCGGACCCTCACCGCAGCGGTCGGTCATTCCTGCCACTGGTGCGCCACGTCGAGCACGATCCGGCTGTGGTTGCCGGGTCCGGCCAGCACGAACACCCGGAACGGCAGCCGGGCGCGGACACCGACGGCGAATGTGCTGTAGCCCTCGAAACTGCCGCCGAAGACCACGTCGCGCAGGGTCTGGTAGCGCAGCACGTTCGCCACGTGCTCGCCGGTCCGGTATGGCACCGTCGCGAGGTGCTCGTCGTCGTACGCGGGGGCGCGCAGCGAGACCCGCAGCAGCGCGCCACCGGCGGTGTACGGCGACAGCGGCAACCCTTCACCCTCGGTGTACGTCTCGCCGTAGCCGACGCTGTAGCCGGTGACCGGGCCGTCGAACTCGAACACCACCCGGTCGTGACAGTCGTGCCGACCGGTTCGCACGTCGATCAGTGGCGCGGAGCTGAGCGCCCCGGCGGTCTTGTCGGCGCTGCCCCAGGTGATTCCGCAGTACGGCGTGCCGGTCGCCGCCTGCGTGGCGGTGCTCGGCGCGGCCGTGGCGGCGATCAGCGCGGCGAGCGCCACGAGCAGCGTGGTGACGGTCCTTCTGGTCCTCATTCGGTGCTCCCTTCCAGCCCGCCTCGTCCCTGGGACGTGCGGGCTTGACCTGGTGAAATCCCACGGTCGCGCCGTTACGCCACGGCAGTTTCGCCGTGGCGTAACGCAGGGGTAACAGCGCCGGGCGGTATGACGCTTTCGCGATGACAACCATCCAAGGGCGCCCATTAATATTTACGCACATCGATTGCGGCGTGTCGGCGCGCCGCTCAGTTCGCAGGGAGTGCGTGATGATCCGACGACAACTGCTGCGCGCGGCCACCGCCGCGCTGGCGGCGGTGCTGGCGGCGACGGGGCTTCAGGTGGCCACCGCCGCCAGCGCCTCGGCGGCCCGGACCGTCTACTACGACGCCAGCCGGGCCGGCGAGTTCCGGACCAACTTCGACCAGGCCGCGCAGATCTGGAACAGTCGGGTCAGCAACGTGCGGCTGGTGCCCGGCACGCCCGCCGGCGTCACCATCTACGTCGACAGTGGCTGGCCCCGGGCGCAGGTCACCGGGCTCGGCTCCGGCCGCATCTGGATGGGCTGGCAGGCGGTCAACCAGGGCTACCACCGCACCAGGATCGCCACCCACGAGTTCGGTCACATCCTCGGCCTGCCCGACCGGCGCACCGGGCTCTGCTCCGACCTGATGTCCGGCAGCAGCGCGCCGGTCTCCTGCACCAACGCGTACCCCAGCGCCGCCGAGGCGAGCCGGGTTAACCAGCTCTTCGCCGGCAGCGTGCGCGCGTCGGCGGCGGCGGGCAGCTACACCTGGACCGAGGACGCCGCTGTCGGGATCCTGGTGGTCAACGGCCGGCCGGCGACCGAGAACTACCCGTGGCTCGTCTACACCTCCGGCTGCACCGGCACCCTGATCAAGTCCAACTGGGTGGTCACCGCGCGGCACTGCCCGACCCCGTCGTCGGTGCGGGTGGGCAGCATCAACCGCACCAGCGGCGGCACTGTCGTCCGGGTCAGCCGGGCGGTCAACCACCCGAGCATCGACGTCAAGCTGTTCCAACTCGCCAGCTCGGTCAGCTACGCGCCGGCACCCATCCCGACAACCTCCGGCGCCGTCGGCACGGCCACCCGGATCATCGGCTGGGGCCAGACCTGCGCGCCCCGCGGCTGCGGCTCCGCGCCCACCGTGGCCCACGAACTGGACACCTCGATCGTGTCCGACAGCCGGTGCAGCGGCATCAACGGTCCGTACGAGATCTGCACCAACAACACCAACGGCAACGCCGGCGCCTGCTACGGCGACTCCGGCGGCCCGCAGGTGCGCCGGATCAACGGCGTGTGGAACGTGATCGGCGCGACCAGTAGAGCCGGTAACAACAGCTCCACCTGCGCCACCGCCCCGTCCATCTACGGTGACCTGACCTCGATCCGCTCCTGGATCAACTCCCAGGTCGGCGGCCTGCCCTCCTGACCCGCGCCGCCGCGATCATGCAGGTGTGGTGCCCCACGAACGCCCCGAAACGGGCTGTTCCGGGTGCCACACCTGCATGATCGGCGAGGGTTGTGCGGGGGAGCGCGGGGTGGGGTGGGATAGTGGGCGGTCGTGACGAGGTATGGGGTGCTGAGTCTGCCGTCGAGTAACCGGGTGTACTCGGGGGCGGCCGTGGAGTTGACCCGGGCGGAGCTGGAGATCTTCGGCGACGCGGTGCTCGGTGGGCGGATCGGTGAGGTGGCGACCGCGACCATCGGCGGGGCGCGCTACATCACATTCGAGGCCGCCGGTGGCCTCAGCGAGCAGGACGCCGCGCTGCTGGGCAACCTCTCCGGCGCGTACGCGATCTTCGAGTTCGTCGGCGAGCTGCTAAATCCGGTGCCGGTGACCCGGCTGGACCGCTTCGACGACGACCTGCTCACCATCCAGAAGTACCCGGGCAAGACCAACGAGCAGTTCACCAAGCTGCTGCTCAACGTCACACTGCTCGCCTCGGACGGGGCCGGCGAGCTGCTGACCCGACGGTTCCGGGTGCTCGATCCGCTGTGCGGCAGGGGCACCACGCTCAACCAGGCGATGATGTACGGCTTCGACGCCGCCGGCCTGGACCGGGACAGCAAGGACTTCGAGGCGTACCAGACGTTCCTGAGCACCTGGCTCAAGCGCAAGCGGATCAAGCACCGGGTGCTGGAGTCCGGGCCGATCCGTCGGGAGCGCAAGGTGGTCGGCCGGCGGCTGCGGGTGGAGTTGGCCGCCTCGAAGGAGGCCCACAAGGCGGGCGACGTGCAGTCGGTGGACGTGGTGAACGCGGACACCACCCGGGTCGGTGAGTTCTTCCGCCCGGAGACGATCGACGTGGTGGTGGCCGACGCGCCCTACGGGGTGCAGCACGGCAGCCGTACCGCCGAGAACGGGCTGGCCCGCGACCCCCTCGCCCTGCTCACCGCCGCCGCCCCCGGGTGGGCGCGGGTGCTGCGCCCCGGTGGCGCGCTGGGTATCTCCTGGAACACGAACGTCGCCCGGCGTGAGGCCGCCGCTGAGTGCCTGGCCGCCGCCGGCCTCACCGTCCTCGACACCGGCCCCTGGCGCGCCCTCTCCCACCGCGTCGACCAAGCCATAGTCCGCGACGTCCTGGTAGCCCACAAACCCACCTGACCCGACCCCACCCCCGCGATCTTGCAGCTTTGGTCGTCGAAATGTGCCCTATGCCCCTCTTGCGGGGACAGAAAGCGCAAGATCGCGGGGGTGGGGGTGGGTCAGCGGGGTTGGGCTTGGGGGCGGGATCCGGTGGGGCCGAAGGCGGTGAGGAAACGGTCGCGGAACTCGTTCATCGGCCAGACCGGTGCGCTCGGGTCCGGGGTCAGGCCGTCCTGCCAACCCCAGTCGTTGATGCGCTGCAGCACCGCCTGGTCCTTGGTCACGATGTGGATCGGCACGTCGTGGCTCGGATTCTCGCCGGTGACCACCGGCGCGGGCTGGTGGTCACCGACGAAGACCAGCACCGTGTCGTCGTCGCCGTAGCGCTCCACGTAGGAGATGAGGGTACGCAGCGTGTAGCTGACCGAGTGCCGGTAACCGGTGCGGGCCTGCGCCGTCGGCGTACCGATGATGCCCCGCCGGAACACCTCGCCGTCGTCGATGGCGTCCCAGTCGACAAGCGACGGCACCTTCGTCCAGGGGGAGTGGCTGGAGACCAGGGCCAGCTCGGCCATGACCGGACGGTCCCGCTGTCCGGTCAGCTCCCGCTGATGGAACTGGTGGATGGCGAACTGGTCAGGCATCGGGGCGAAGGCGAACTTGGGGCCCTGGTAGCCCAGGTCGGGGCCGCTGTAGAACTGCTCGTAGCCGTAGAAGGCGCCCTCCGGCCACGCCTGGTTGACCGCCGGCATCACCCCGACCGTACGCCAGGAGGCGCGCCGGAACGCATCGCCGAGGGTGAACCGGTCGGTGGCGAGCAGGTTCCGATAGCGCTGGTTGTTGTCGACCCACAGGCCGGACAGCAGGGTGGCGTGCGCCAACCAGCTCGCTCCGCCGATGGTCGGCGAGGTGAGGAAGCCGCTGCGGGTGGCGAACCCGGCCGTGGCCAACCGATCGGCGCTCTCGTCGAGCATCCGGGGAATGGACGCGAACTCGGCGTCGGTGACCGCGTCGCGGCCGTAGCTCTCCACGAAGGCGATCAGCACATCCTTGCCGCGCAGACCGGTGAGCAGCTGGTCGGCGGGCACGTCCCGGAACGGGTCCACCCCGACCTCGCTGGCGAACGCCTGGCGGTCGTACAGCCGGTCCCGGACCTCGGCGGCATGCTCCTGCACGAGGATGGTGGCGTTGGTGTCGGCCATCGGCATGGCGGGCACGATCCGCGCCCCGAAGGCCGCCAGCACCGCCCAGACCAGCACCAGCGTGGCGACCGCCCGGGTGCTGCCGGTCCGGTGTCGGGCCAGCGCCCCGGACAGCCGTACCGCCGACAGGGCGGTCAGCACCGGTACGGCCAGCAGCAGCAGCCCGACCCCGAGCGCGATGGCTATCGCGCCCGGTCGGCCGATCGACTCGGCCACGAAGGTGAACGCCTCGTCCAGCAGCGACCAGTCCAGCACCAGGTCGAACGGGCGACCAAGCGAGGAGTAGAAACCCAGGTCACCGACCTTCACCACGGCGACGAGCCCGAGCAGCCCACCGGCCAGCGCGGCCACCACCCGGCGGGGCCGACCGGGCAGCGCGAGCAGCAGCGCCGCCAGCAGCAGCGCCTCCAGTGGGATTCGTAGAAACGCGCCGGGTTCCAGCTGCCACGGCCGGTTGGGCAGGGTGAACGTGACAAGCACCAGCAGCGCGGCGAGCGCTGTGGCCACCCGCGCGAGGATCCGTCGGCGCATGGTGACCGGCGCTGGCCGGGACGCGGCGTCATCCACGTCGGTGGTGGTGCTCGGGTTCTGGTCGGCGTCGGGCGTGGACGCCGGGTCGGCGATCGACAACTGGGTCTCCCGGGTCAGCGCAGCGACAGTACGGGGGCGGTGGACAGGTCGCGCTCGTCGACCCGATCGGCCCGTCGCACGCCGATCGGCACGGTCGGCATGGTCGGTGCCGCCGGCACCACAAGTGCCGGCACGGTCCGGACGGGTCGGTGCCGCCACAACCAGCTGACGTCCCGCCCGAACGACTCGACCAGCAGGACGATCGCGGCCACCAGCACGACCGTGGTCAGCATCCCGGGCAGCACCTGGGCGGCGGCGACCGCGAGCATGATCCCCTGGACCGCGGCGACCACCTTACGCCAGTACCGGTGCGGCAGCTGCGCGTTCATCCAGGGCAGCACCCAGCCGGCGACCAGGAAGATGTACCGCATCAGGCCGATGGCGAGCACCCAGGCGCCGACCGAGGGGGTGACGTAGAGGCTCAGCATCAGCACCAGGAACGAGTCGACCTCCATGTCGAACCGGGCGCCGAGGGCGCTTGTCGTACCGGTGCGGCGGGCCACCTTGCCGTCGACCGCGTCGAGGGCCAGGGCCACCGCGGTCATCGTCACCAGCAGCGCCACCGGCGCGGGACGATCGCCGGTCAGCGAGTCGGCGATCAGCGCGGTCACCGCCCCGACCAGCAGTCCCCGACCCATCGTCACCCAGTCGGCCGGTCCCAGCCGGGTCGAGCCCGCGTGACGCAGCCCACGCACGAGCGCCAGGCAGGTCACCGCCCCGTACGCCAGGCCCGCCAGCCAGCCCGCGACACCGAGACCGACCGTCGCGGCGAGCGCCGCCAGCAGCGCGATCTGGACGATCAGCCCGATTTGCGGACCGGTTCGAACTGTGGACACCGTGCCTCCGTGTTTATGATCGACGACCCCTGCCAGGGAACTACGGAAAATACGACGGATCGGTTCGGTCTGGACGCAGGTAAGGAGAAAAATCCGTGACGCGTACCGCCCTCGCCTTCTGGCTCCGGGCTCCCGGCGCGGGTGAGATCCGTCCGGTGACGTTGCCGGAACCGGACGCCGACGAGGTCCTGGTGCGCAGCCGGTACTCCGGGGTCAGCCGGGGCACCGAGACCCTGGTCTTCACCGGGAGCGTGCCCGCCAGCCAGTACGCCGCGATGCGCGCCCCGTTTCAGGATGGCGACTTTCCGGCCCCGGTCAAGTACGGCTACCTCAGTGTCGGCGAGGTCGAGCAGGGCCCGGCGCACCTGCTCGGACGTACGGTGTTCTGCCTGCACCCGCACCAGAGCGCATACGTGGTGCCGGCGGAGGCGGTGACCGTCGTACCGGCGCAGGTACCGGCGGCCCGTGCCGTGCTGGCCGGCACCGTGGAGACCGCCGTCAACGCGTTGTGGGACGCCCCGCCCCTGGTCGGCGACCGGGTGACAGTGGTCGGGGGTGGCATGGTCGGCTGTGCGGTGACCGCCCTGCTGGCCCGCTTCCCCGGGGTACGGGTGGAACTGGTCGACACCGATCCGTCCCGCGCCGAGGTGGCCGCCGCGTTGGGTGTCGACTTCGCTGCCCCCGAGACCGCCAGCGACGGCCGTGACCTGGTGGTGCACGCGAGCGCCAGCGCCGCCGGCCTGCAACGCGGCCTGGACCTGCTCGCGCCGGAAGGCACCCTGCTCGAACTGAGCTGGTACGGCGACCGGCCGGTGCAACTCTCCCTCGGCGGGGCGTTCCACTCCGGACGGCTGAACATCCGCAGCAGCCAGGTTGGCATGGTGGCGCCGGCGCGACGCGGCAGTCGCAGCTACGCCGACCGGATGGCGCTCGCCCTGGACCTGCTTGCCGACCCGGCGTTCGACGTGCTGATCACCGGCCGGTCGCCGTTCGCGGAACTGCCCGACGTACTCACCCGACTCAGCGGGGGCGACCTGCCCGCGCTGTGCCATCTCATCACCTACGACGGGGAGTGAACCGTGTTCAGCGTGACCGTCCGTGACCACATCATGATCGCCCACAGTTTCCGTGGTGAGGTCTTCGGCCCCGCCCAACGGCTGCACGGCGCGACGTTCGTGGTCGACGCCACCTTCCGCCGGCCGGACCTCGACGACGACGGCATCGTGGTCGACATCGGACTGGCCACCGAGCAGCTCAAGGCGGTGCTCGGCGAGCTGAACTACCGCAACCTCGACGACGAACCCGCGTTCGCCGGGCAGAACACCACCACTGAGGTGTTGGCCCGCACCATCGCCGACCGGCTCGCCGAGCGGGTGGCCGCCGGTCAACTCGGCGGCGGTGCCCGGGGCCTGACCGGGATCACGGTCACCCTGCACGAGTCGCACGTGGCGTGGGCCAGCTACGAGCGGGCGCTGCCCGGCTCGACCGCCGTCGGTGAGCGCACCGCCTGACGTGCCGACCCTGCACGTGATCCTGCCGGGCGACATCGACGACCCGGCGTCGCCCAGCGGCGGCAACGGCTACGACCGGCGGATCTGCGCCGGGCTCACCGCCGCCGGCTGGTTGGTCCGCGAGCACGCCGTGTCCGGTGACTGGCCGAGACCGTCCCCGGCGGCGCAGGCTGCGTTGGCGCGGGTGCTGGCCGGTACCTCGGACGGTGCGCTGGTGCTGGTCGACGGCCTGGTCGCCTCGGTGGTGCCGGACGTGCTCGCCGCGCACTCCGGGCGGCTGCGCCTGGTCGCGCTGGTGCACCTGCCCCGGGACGACGACACCGAGGCCCGAGCGCTGGCCGCGGTCACCGCCGTGGTGGCCACCAGCGCCTGGACCCGCGACGCGCTGCTGCGGCGGTACCCGCTGCCCGCCGAACGGGTGCACGTGGCGCCGCCCGGGGTGGACCCGGCGTCGCCGGCGACCGGCTCGGCGACCGGTTCGGCCCTGCTCTGCGTCGCGGCGGTCGCCCGGCACAAGGGGCACGACGTCCTGGTCGAGGCGCTGACCATGGTGGCCGACCGGCACTGGACGTTGGCCTGCGTCGGACCGCTGCACCGGGAGCCGGAGTTCGTCGACCGGCTGCGCGAGCGGATCAGCGCCGGGCGGCTCACCGCTCGGATCCGGCTGACCGGGCCGTTGGCCGGTGACCGGCTCGCCGCCGCGTACGCCGCCGCCGACCTGCTGGTGCACCCGTCGCGCGGTGAGACGTACGGGATGGTGGTCACCGAGGCGCTGGCGCGCGCCGTACCGGTGCTCGCCACCGCCGTCGGCGGAGTGCCCGACGCCCTCGGGCGCACGGCGACGGGCGACCGGCCGGGTCTGCTGGTGCCGCCCGACGACCCGACCGCGCTGGCCACGGCGTTACGCCGCTGGCTCGACGACGCGGCCCTGCGTGAGCAGTTGCGGCACGCCGCCGGCCAGCGACGGGACACCCTCGCGGACTGGGGCAGCACGGTCGCCCGGATCACCACCGCCCTGAAGGAGGCGTCGGCATGAGCATCGATCTCCCGCCCGATTTCGCGAAGTGGCTCGCGCTGCGGGAACCCGCCGACGTGGCGGCCCGATCCACCGAACTGGTAGACAAACTGCGGGCGGCGCTGCCCGGCGACGGCCCCCTGGTGGTGCATGACCTCGGCGCCGGAACCGGCTCACTGGGCCGCTGGCTGGCCCCGCTGCTGCCCGGCGCGCAGCACTGGATCCTGCACGACCAGGACCCCGACCTGCTGGCTGGGGCCCGCGCCGGCATGCCCGCCACCGCCGCCGACGGCGCGCCGGTGACCGTCGAGACGCGCCAGGGCGACCTGACCCGCCTGACCGCCGCCGAGCTGGCCGACGCCGCCCTGGTCACCGCCTCCGCCCTGCTCGACATGCTGACCGTCGAGGAACTCGACAGACTGGTCGCCACCTGCGCCGAGGCCGGGTGCCCGGCCCTGCTCCTGATCTCCGTGACCGGCACCGTACGGCTGACCCCGGCCGACCCGCTGGACGACGAGGTCGCCGCCGCCTTCAACGCCCACCAGCGGCGTACCGTCGGCGGTCGGCGGCTGCTCGGGCCGGACGCGGTCGACGCCTGCGCCGCCGCCTTCGCCCGGCACGGGGTGGACGTGGAACGACGCCCCAGCCCCTGGCTGCTCGGTCCGGAGCAGGCCGCCCTGGCGGCGGAGTGGTTCACCGGGTGGCTCGACGCGGCTCGTGAGGAACGTACCGAGCTGACCGCCCATACCGGCGAGTACGAACGCCGTCGGCTGGCGGAGGCTGAAACCGGTCGGCTCGGGGTACTGGTCGGTCACGTCGACCTGCTGGCGCTGCCCCGTTGAACCGGCAGCCGACCTGCTGCGTGCGTACAGTCAGGGAAGATCGTCATGCCGGGGAGGCACGAGTGGGGGATGAAGCTGGCGGCGCCGCGCCCACGGCGACCCCGGTGGGCCGGTCGTTCTGGGGCTGGGCCCGTCTGGTGCTGGGACTGGCCGTCCTCGTCGGGCTGCTCTGCTGGCTCGGCACCGGTCCGTTCCTGGCCGGACTGCGGCTGATCGACGCGCCGGCCCTGGCCGCCGCGCTCGCCATCGGCGTCCTCACCACCGTCTGCGCCGCCTGGCGGTGGAGTCTCGTCGCGGGCGGGCTCGGCGTACGGCTGCCACTGCGGGAGGCGGTCGCCCACTGCTATCGCGCGATCTTCCTGAACGCGACGCTGCCCGGCGGGATCCTCGGTGACGTGCACCGCGCGGTGCGGCACGGCCGCGACGTGGGCGACGTCGGACGCGGCATCCGGGCGGTGGTATGGGAACGGATGGCCGGGCAGGTGGTGCTGGTCGCGGTCGCCGTGGTGCTGCTGTTCGCCTTCCCGTCGCCGGTGCGTCCGTTCCTGCCGGTGGCGACCGCCGTGGCGGTGGCGGTGCTGGTCGCCGTGGTGCTGGCCGCCTGGCTGCTGCCGCAGTCCGGTGCCTCCCGGTGGGCGCGCGCGTTGGGCACCGCCGTCTCGGACGTCCGACGCGGGCTGCTCGGCCGGCGTACCTGGGCCGGGGTGCTGTTCGCCTCGGCGCTGGCCGTCGCCGGGCACCTCGCCACCTTCCTGGTGGCGGCACGCACTGCGGGTTCCACCGCCCCGTTGACCCTGCTGCTGCCGCTGACCCTGCTGGCCCTGCTCGCGATGGGGGTGCCGGCCAACGTCGCCGGGTTCGGCCCCCGCGAGGGGGTGGCCGCGTGGGCGTTCGCCGCCGCCGGCCTGACCGCCGCCGAGGGGGTGGCTACCGCGACGGTGTACGGCGCCCTGGTGCTCGTCGCGAGCCTGCCCGGAGCCGCCGTGCTGCTGGCCCGACGTATCCGTGTACCCGCCACCGTCTGACGAGGAGACCCATGTCCGAATCACTGCCTGTCGCCACCATCCGGACGCAGGTCACCGTGCCGCTGCGGTTTCCCGACGGTTACACCACCACGGCCCGGCTGTTCACCTTTGACGGGCTGGTCGACGGCCGGGAGCACCTCGCCTTCGCCCTCGGCGACACCGCCGCTGCCGAACGCGGCGGCAACGTGCCCCTGGTCCGCCCGCACAGCGAATGTCTCACCGGCGACGTGTTCGGCAGCCAGCGCTGCGACTGCGGGCCGCAGTTGCGTGAGGCGGTGCAGCGCATCGCCGACGTCGGCGGCTACCTGCTCTACCTGCGCCAGGAGGGCCGGGGCATCGGGCTGTACGCCAAGCTCGACGCGTACGCCTTGCAGGACGCGGGGCTGGACACCTTCGAGGCCAACGTCGCGCTCGGTCACGCCGAGGACGAACGCGACTACACCGTGGCCGCGCAGATGCTCGCCGCGCTCAGCGTCGGACCGATCGCGGTGCTGAGCAACAACCCGGAGAAGACCGACCAGTTGGGTCGGCTCGGGATCACCGTGACCGAGCAGGTGCCCACCGGCGTGTTCCTGTCCCCGGCCAACGCCGACTACCTCGCGGCGAAGGCCAGCCGCGCGGCCCGCACCGCCGACCTTCCCTGCGTCCGGTGACCGGCCCGCCCGGGGTGGCCCGGCCGTACGTGCTGCTCAGCTGCGCCACCTCGATCGACGGCTACATCGACGACGCCACCGAGGAGCGGCTGCTGCTGTCCAACGACGCGGATCTCGACCGGGTGGACGAGGTCCGCGCCGGCTGCGACGCGATCCTGGTCGGCGCCGGCACCGTCCGCCGTGACGATCCCCGGCTGCTGGTGCGCTGCGAACGGCGCCGGGCTGCGCGGGTCGCCCGTGGCCTGCCGGCGTCGCCCACCCGGGTGACCGTGACCGGCTGCGGCGACCTGGATCCGCAGGCCCGGCTGTTCACCGTCGGCGACACCGAGCGGATCGTCTACAGCGCCAGCGGCGCGGTCGAGAAGACCCGGCACCGGCTGGGCGCGCTGGCCACCGTGGTCGACGCCGGTGAGCCGGTCGACCTGGTGCGGATGCTGGCCGACCTCGCCGAGCGGGGCGTCGGCCGGCTGCTGGTGGAGGGCGGCGCGGGCGTGCACGGACAGTTCCTCGCGGCGGGGCTCGCCGACGAGCTGCACCTGGTGGTGGCCCCGTTCTTCGTGGCTGACCGGCGGGCACCGCGGTTCGTCGGCGAGGGCAGCTTCCCGTGGCACCCGGGTCGGCGGGCGCAGGTGGTCGAGGCGCGGCAGATCGGTGACGTGGTGCTCACCCGCTACGCCCTGTCCGAACGCTGCGAACCGACGCAGGCCGACTGACCGCCGCCGGATGCCGCATCTCGCGGTGTCCGGGCGGCGGGAAGGCGCGACATGCCGCATCTCGCGGTGTCTCTGCGGCGGCGGGGCCGCGACATGCCGCATCTCGCGCGGTCCGGGCGGCGGGAAGGCGCGACATGCGGCATGTCGGGGTTAGGCCCCGCCTGGCCGGACCGCCGGCTGGACTCCGCCTCGGCTCGGCCGAGGACTTCGACCAGGGTCTAGTCCGGGGGGCGGTCGAGGAACATCAGTCGGGCCCGCTTGTCGGCCAGGTCGATCAGCGGGCCGTCGACGAAACCGGCCCGCCGCAGCCGGGTTATCGCCTTGTCGTTGCGGGCGTCCGGTTCCATCACCAGCCGTAGCCGGCTGCGGTCGGTGAAGACGAAGGAGACGAACTCGCCCAGCAGCGTGCCGGTGAACCCCGGTTCCGGCCGTACCGGGGTGCCGATCAGCAGGTGCCCGCCGTGGTCACCGGGGCGCACCGGGTAGCACTCGCCGACCGGGTCGTGCTCCGGCTCGTAGGTCTGGAACAGCGCCACCGGATGCCCGTCGCGCAGGGTGAGGTACGCGTGATGGGTGGAGAGCGAGTCCACGTACCGGTAGATCTCGGCGACCTGCTCCCGGTCGGCGTCGCGCATCCCCCAGAACCGGGCCCGTTCCTGACTGACCCAGGAGTGGATGACGTCGGCGTCGGTGTCAGGCTCGACCGGCCGGAAGGTGACCACACCGAATCGGGGCACGTGCCGTTCGTAGTGGTGCCGGTCAGTCATCGTGCTCCTCGGTCAGCCGGTCCCAGTCGCAGCCGGTCTGGATCAGTTCGCCGCTGGCCCACAGCGGCAGTTGGTCGTCGCGGTGCGGTCCACTGCCGGTGGCGCCGAGCGGCACCACCCAGCGGCTGTCGTCCCGCCGAGCCAGGTCCCACACGTAGCGGGCCGCCGGCCCGCGCAGGCACAGGTCGGTGACTCCGGGGACGCTGGAGGTGGCCAGCACACAGTCGTGGTCGCCGGAGAGCTGCGGACCCGGCGGCGCGGCCGGCTCGGGCAGCGCCTGCCACGGCAGGAGCCGGTGCCGTTCGCCCCAGCGCCGGGGGTCGCCGTCGGCGGCCACCTCCGTCAGGGCCTCGCTCAGCAGGTCGGCCCGATCCAGGCCGGGCAGGTCGGCGTGCAGCAGCGGGTTCACCGCGTACCCGACCCGGGGCAGCAGGGCCAGCCACGGCCGGAACACCTCGGGATAGGCGGGTGGTTCGGCAAGCGTCGCCAGCGCGGGGTGGGCGGCGAGCCGGTGGGTCACGGCGGCCCGCAGGTCGGCGAAGGCGGCGGCGTCCACGCTGTCGGCGGCCATCCGGCGATCCCAGGCCAGCAGACGTTCCCGCAGCCCGGCGGCGGCCGGGCCGAGCCCGTCCAGCGTGGCGAGCAGGTCCAGCAGCGGCGCGGCGGCGGCCAGCTGGGTGTCGGTGTGCACGGTCGCCAACTGCTCGGCACCCCAGTCGTCGGTGGCGTCCAGCAGGTGGCGGATCCGGTCGGCCCGGTACGGCGGCGCGAACTCCACCCCGAGTTCGGCGGCGATGCCACGGTCGTTGGCCATCACCGCCACCCGGTCGACCGGTGCCTTCGGCATGTCGTGCCAGCCCCGCCAGGCGTGGCTCGCCTCCCAACCGGGGACCACCCGCAGCCCGTTGTCCGGGTGGCGACGCGGCACCCGGCCAGCCACCCGGTGCAGCAGTCCGCCGGCCGTGTCGGCTGCGAGGACCACGTTCACCGGTTCGACCCAGCCGTCCAGTGCCGCGTCGACGTCGTCGACGGTCCGTGCCCGCAGCAGCGCCGGCAGGACGCTGAAGCCCAGCTCACCGAGGACGCGGGGCGGATGGCGCAGGCTCACCGTGACGGCCGGGTCGTCGTCGGGCCCACCGGAGATCAGCGGTCCCCGGTCGGTCTCGATCACCTCGACCTCGACCGGTGCGGCTCCGGCCACCTCGATCGTCTCGACGTGCCGGTGCGCGGGCCGCCACCCGTCCGGCCCGTACGCCTCGACCCGGTCGCCCCGGCGGCGCAGCCGTTCGGCGTACCCGTCCTGGTAGTCGGCCATCGCGTTGGTGATCGCCCAGGCGACCTGGCCGGCATGACCGAAGTGGGGGATGCCCGGAACGCCGGGCACGGCGAACCCGAGCACGTCGTACTCCGGGCAGGCGAGGCGGATCTGCTGGTAGATGCCGGGCGCCTCGATGATCCGGTGCGGATCACCGGCGATCAGGGCGGCCCCGGTGGCGGTGCGGTCGGCGGCGAGCAGCCAGCCGTTGCTGCCCGAGGTGACGTGGTTGTCGACGGCGAACAGGCCGGTCGCCTGCGGACCGAGTCGGCGGGCCACGTGGTCGCGCCAGAGTTTGGTGCCGAAGCCCGCGAAGAGCACGTGGTGACCGAGCCAGATCGCCAGCGGCGTCCACGGCTGCCAGCGGCCCGGTCGCAGGCTGGTGGCGGCGAACTCCGGGGCCTGCGCCGCACCGGTGGCCAGCGCGGCGTTGACCCCGTCCACGTAGCGACCCACCCATTCGGCGGTGGCCGGGTCGAGGGCGGCGTGGCAACGTCGCGCGGTGTCGTCGAGCCGCACCCGGCGGGCGAAGCTGTCCCAGGCCACCGCGTCGGCGCCGAGGAACGAGGCGGAGGTGCCCTGGGACCGGTGCCGTTCCACCTCGAGCTGCCAGGCCCGGTCCAGGGCGGTGACCCGACCCTGGGCGTAGGCCAGCGACAGGTGGTCGTCGGCGCGCAGGTGCGGGACGCCGTAGTCGTCGCGGTAGCGGCGGGCGCTCACCGCGCCACCGTACCGGCTCGGGCGCGGGCTGCCGGAACCACCAGCGGCGTACCTGTCTCCGGATCGTCGATGACCCGGCAGGGCAGGCCGAAGACCTCCTCGACCAGCTCGGCGGTGACGATCCGGCGGGGTTCGCCGGCGGCCACCACCCGTCCGTCGCGCATCGCGATCAGGTGGGTGGCGTAGCGGGCGGCGTGGTTGAGGTCGTGCAGCACCGCGACCAGCGTGCGGCCCTGCTCCTCGTGCAGGCGGGCACACAGGTCGAGGACCTCGATCTGGTGGGCGATGTCGAGGTACGTGGTCGGTTCGTCCAACAGCAGCAGGGGCGTCTGCTGGGCCAGCGCCATCGCCAGCCAGACCCGCTGCCGCTGGCCACCGGAGAGTTCGTCGACCAGCCGGTCGCCGAGGTCGTCGACGCCGGTGGCGGCCATCGACTCGGCGACGATCCGCTCGTCGTCGGGGGACCACTGACGCAGCAGCCCCTGGTGCGGGTAGCGGCCCCGGGCCACCAGTTCGGCCACCCCGATGCCGTCGGGAGCGATCGGCGACTGGGGCAGCAACCCGAGCGTACGGGCCACGGCTCGGGCGGGCAGCCGACGGATGTCAGCGCCGTCGAGCAGCACAGCCCCGGCGGCCGGCTTCAGCAGCCGCGACAGCGCTCGCAGCAGCGTGGACTTACCGCACGCGTTCGGGCCGATGATGACCGTGAAGGAGCGGTCGGGCACCGCAACGGTGAGGTCCTCGGCGACAACGCGCCGGTCGTAGGCGAGCCGCAGCCCGTTGCCACCGAGCCGGGAGGTCGACATGCTTGTTGCTCCGTTCTCGGGTGTCGTGGTCGGGACCGGTGTCGTGGTCGGGACCGGCACGGTGTCCGGCTGCGGTCCGTGGGACTGTCCGGGCATCACAGCCGGCCCGCCCGGCGCTCGGTGGCCAGTAGCCACACCAGGTAGCCGCCGCCGATCACGCCGGTCACCACGCCGACCGGGAGTTGGCCGGGGAGGGCGCGCAGGGCGACCTGATCGGCGACGACGGTGATCAGCGCGCCGATGAGCGCCGCCGGCAGCAGGGTGACCCCGGGTGCCCGGGTGAGCCGGCGGGCGAGGTGGGGGGCGGTGAGCGCGACGAACGGCACCGGCCCGGCGGCGGCTGCGGACAGCGCCACCAGCAGCACGGCCCCGGCGAGCAGCAGCATCCGCATCCGGTGCACGCTCACCCCCAGCCCGCTGGCGGCGTCGTCGCCCAGCTCGGTCATCCGCAGCGCCGGAGCGCAGGCCAGCAGCGCCGGCACCAGCACCACGAGGGCGACCAGCAGCGGCACGGCGTCGGACCAGCCGCGGCCGTCGAGGCTGCCGGTGAGCCAGAGCATCGCCCGGGAGGCGCTCATCAGCGGTACCCGGGTCATCAGGTAGCCGTTGACGCCGGTGAGGATGGCCGACATGCCGATGCCGACCAGGACCAGCCGGTAACCGTGCACGCCGCGCCGCCAGGCGATCAGGTAGATGAGCAGTCCGGTGACCACACCGCCGAGGGCCGCGGAGCCGGCGAGGGCGGCGCTGCTGCCGCCGACGGCGACCACGACGAGCGCTCCGGTTGCCGCGCCCTGGGTGAAACCGAGCACGTCGGGGCTGCCCAACGGGTTGCGGACCAGCGACTGGAAGACCGCTCCGGCCAGACCGAGCGCGGTGCCCACGGCCAGGCCGGTGACCAGCCGGGGCAGCCGCAACTGGGTGACGATGAACTCCTCGGCGGCGCTGCCGCCACCGGTCAGGGTGCGCAGCACGTCGGCCGGTGACATGGGGTACTCGCCATGTCCGACGGCCAGTACGCCGACGCCGACGGTGAGCAGCAGGCAGACCGCGCCCACGGCGAGGACGCGGGGATGCAACCGGACCGAGAGCCGGCCGGGCGTACGAATCACGATCATGAGCGGGTCGTCCTCGTCCTGAGCACCAGCGTCAGGAACAGCGGGCCGCCGACCACGGCGGTGATCAGGCCGACCTGAAGTTCGCCGGGACGGCCGACGACCCGGCCGAACACGTCGGAGCCGAGCAGCAGCACCGGGGCGAGCAGCGCGCAGTAGGGCAACAGCCAGCGCAGGTCGGGGCCGGTGACGGCACGGACCAGATGCGGCACGAGCAGCCCGACGAAGACGATCGGGCCGCAGGCTGCGGTGGCCGCCCCGCAGAGCAGGGTGATGGCGAGGATCACAGCGGCCCGGGCCACGGCCGGTCGGGCACCCAGGGCCTGCGCGGCGTCGTCGCCGAGGGCGAGCGCGTTGAGCGGCCGGGCGGCGGCCAACGCGACAAGCAACCCGACGGCGATGAACGGCAGCACCCGCAGCACCGTGCCGGCGTCGGCGCTGGCCAGTGACCCGACGGTCCAGAAGCGCAGCCGTTCCAGACCGGCCGCGTTGAGCAGCATCACCGCGCTGACGTACGAGTACAGGGCCGCGTTCAGCGCCGCGCCGGCCAACGCCAGGCGGGCGGGCGTGGCCGAGCGACCGCCACCGACCGCGTACACCCCGACGGTGACGACGGCGGCGCCGAGCAGCGCGAACCACACCTGCCCGGTGCCACCACCGAGGCCGAACAGGGCGGTGGCGGTGGCGATGGCGGCGGCGGCTCCGGCGTTGATACCGAGCAGCCCGGGGTCGGCGAGCGGATTACGGGTCAGCGCCTGCATCGCCGCGCCGGCCACGCCGAGCGCGGCGCCGGCCAACAGACCGAGCAGCGTACGGGGCAGTCGCAGCTCCCGCACGACCGCGTACTCGGCGGCGTCGCGGTCGGTCAGGGCGTGCCAGACCTCGCCCGGGGGGATCTGCTTGGCGCCGACGGCCATGCTGAGCACCGCGACCGTGAGCAGGGTCAGCGCGGCCATCAGGAGACCACTGGCGCGCAGGGCGGTGCGGCGGTGCCGGGGCGGTGCGGTCGACCGGGTCGGCGTCTCGTAGGGTGGCGACTCGATGACGGACAGTGTGAACTCCAGTGTGGTGCGAAACGCCGTCGGGACTTGACAGGAGCCGAGTCTAGGCACGAAGTTAGGTTAGGTTAGCCTAACCCCCGGCTGTCCATGGTCCGAGACCCTGATCGAAAGACGACACGAATGTCTGAGCACCCCTCTCCCCGTCGCCTCTCCCGCCGGGGGCTGCTCGCCGTCGGCGGTGCCGCCGTGGCCGCCGCACTCGTCGGCTGCGGCCGCGACGATGCCTCCGGAACCAACGGAGACAACGCCTCCGGGCCCTGGTCGTTCACCGACGACCGACCCGAGGAGGTCACCGCCGACGCCCGGCCGGACCGGGTGGTCGCCTTCACCGGTTCCGCCGCGGCACTTGTCGACTTCGGACTCGGCCGCGAGATCGTCGGCGTCTTCGGTGAGACGAAGAAGGCCGACGGCAGCGTCGAGCCGCAGGCCGGTGACCTGGACGTGGAGAGCGTGGAGATCCTCGGCAACGTCTGGGGCGAGTTCAGCGTCGAGAAGTACGCCGCCCTCCGCCCGGAGCTGCTGGTCACCCACATGTACGACCCGGGCGCCTACTGGTACGTCCCGGACGAGAGCAAGGACAAGATCCTGCCGCTGGCGCCGGTGGTGACCATCACCACCGCGCGGGTGCCGATGACCAAGCCGATCGAGCGGTACGCGCAGCTCGCCGAGTCCCTGGGCGCCGACCTGTCGGCGCCCAGGATCACCGACGCCAAGGCACGGTTCGAGGCCGCCGCCGAGGCGGTACGCCAGGCCGTCGCGGCCAATCCGGGCATCAAGGTGATGGCCGCCTCCGGCAGCCCCGACCTGTTCTACGTCTCCAACCCGAAGGTCAGCACCGACCTGATGTACTTCGCCGAGCTCGGCGTCGACATCGTGGTGCCGACCAAGCTGGAAGCCGGCGACTACTTCGAGGCGCTCAGCTGGGAGAACACCGGCAAGTTCCCCGCCGACCTGATCCTGCTCGACAACCGCAGCACCGCCCTGCAACCCACCGACCTGGCCGCCAAGCCCACCTGGAAGCAGCTGCCCGCCGTGCAGGCCGGGCAGGTCACGCCGTGGGACGCGGTGCCCCGCTTCTCGTACGCGGGCGCGGCTCCGCTGCTGGAGAACCTCGCCAAGGCGATCCAGGGGGCGAAGAAGCTCACCTGATGCCGTCGGGCGGCCGGCCACGGTCGACCACCGCACCGGCCGCCCGCCACCCCTCCCAGAACCGAACTGCCCGCCGCCCACCTGTCGTGCGGCGGGTTCCGGCTGCCCGAAAACCGAACCGCCGATCGTGGAGGACACGTCCATGACCCTGCCGGTGCACACCGCCGAGGCAACGCCGACCCACCCGAAGCCCGCGACCACACCCGCCCGGGCACACCTGCTCAACGACGATACGGTCGAGCAGTACCGCCGGGCGGTGGCCGCCGGCACCGACCGGGTGGCCCGTCGGGTGGCGGAGGCGGACGGACCCTTCACCGGCGTACGCCCGGACGAACTCGCCCCCCAGGTGGAGGCGATCGACCTGGACCGGCCGTTGGGCGACACCACCGCCGCGCTCGACGAGCTGGAGGACGTCTACCTGCGCGACGCGGTCTGGTTCCACCACCCGCGTTACCTGGCCCACCTCAACTGCCCCGTGGTGATTCCGGCGCTGGTCGGCGAGGCGATCCTCAGCGCGGTCAACTCCTCAATGGACACCTGGGACCAGAGCGCCGGCGGCACCCTGATCGAGCGCCGGCTGATCGAGTGGACCGCCGACCGGATCGGTCTCGGCCCAGCCGCCGACGGGGTGTTCACCAGTGGCGGCACCCAGTCCAACCTGCACGCCCTGCTGCTGGCCCGGGAGGAGGCGCTGGCCGCCGCGACGCCCGCCGACCGACGGATCCTGCTGCCCCAGCTGCGGATCATCGCCTCGGCGGCCGGTCACTTCAGCGTGCAGAAGGCGGCAAAGCTGCTCGGCCTGGCACCGGATGCGGTCGTGGTGGTGGAAACCGGCCCCGACCGGCGGATGCGCCCCGGCGCGGTCCGCCACGAGATCGCCCGCTGCCGGCGCGCCGGACTGACCGTCATGGCGGTGGTGGCCACCGCCGGCACCACCGACTTCGGCACCATCGACCCGCTCGACGACATCGCCGAGGTGTGCGCGACGTCCGGCGTGTGGCTGCACGTCGACGCCGCGTACGGCTGCGGGTTGCTGGTCTCGCCCACCCGCCGGCACCTGCTCGACGGCATCGAACGCGCGGACTCGGTGACGGTCGACTACCACAAGTCCTTCTTCCAGCCGGTCAGCTCCAGCGCGCTGGTGGTCCGTGACCGGCGGACCCTGCGGCACGCCACCTGGCACGCCGACTACCTCAACCCGGCCCGGATGGTCGCCCAACGCATCCCCAACCAGGTCGACAAAAGCTTGCAGACCACCCGCCGGTTCGACGCGCTCAAACTCTGGCTGACCCTGCGGGTGATGGGGCCCGACGCCGTCGGTGAACTGTTCGACGAGGTCTGCGACCGGGCCGCGCAGGCGTGGGCGCTGGTCGCCGCTGACCCGCGCTTCGAGGTGCTGACCCGGTCACAGCTGAGCACCGTGGTGTTCCGCTGGCGCCCCACCGGACCCGGCCGGGACCTGGCCGACGCGGCGAACCTGCGGGCCCGCGAGGCGTTGGCCGCCTCCGGTCTCGCCGTGGTCGCCGGCACCCGGGTCGACGGTCGTCAGTACCTCAAGTTCACCGTCCTGAACCCGGCCACCACCACCGAGGACGTCGCCTACGTGCTGGACCTGATCGCCGAGCATGCCGGCCGTCACGTGCACGAACACGCCGGCGCGGCCACCGCCGACCTGACCTGCCCGGTCGGCTGACCATGCCACCTGCTGACCCGAGCCTGGAGGGCCGGATGGAAAGCTACGACTTCATCGGGATCGGCCTCGGGCCGTACAACCTCGGCCTGGCCTGCCTGACCGCACCCGTCGCCGACCTCGACGGGCTGTTCCTGGAGGCCCGCGACGACGTCTCCTGGCATCCCGGCATGCTGCTGGAGTCGTCCCGGTTGCAGACGCCGTTCCTGGCCGACCTGGTCACCCTCGCCGATCCCACCTCGCCCTTCTCCTTCCTCAACTACCTCAAGGAGATCGGCCGGCTCTACCCCTTCTACATCCGGGAGAACTTCTTCCCGCTGCGGGTCGAGTACGACGCGTACTGCCGCTGGGCCGCCGCCAAACTGCCCAACCTGCGGTTCGGGCACCAGGTCACCGCCGTCGAGTACGACCCGACCGATGACCGGTACGTGGTGACCGCCACCGTCGACGGCGCCACCGTCACCCACCGGGCCCGGCACCTGGTGCTCGGCACCGGCACCCCGCCACACCTGCCGGGCGCCTGCGCCGGCCTGACCTCCGACGCGGTGCACAACTCCCGGTACCTGGAACACCGGGACGCGTTGCGGGCCAAGCGGAGCATCACCATCGTCGGCAGCGGGCAGAGCGCCGCCGAGATCTACCACGATCTGCTCGGCGACATCCACCACCACGGTTACCAGCTGAACTGGGTGACCCGCTCGCCCCGCTTCTTCCCGCTGGAGTACACCAAGCTCACGCTGGAGATGACCTCGCCGGACTACGTGGACTACTTCCACGCGCTGCCCGAGCCCACCCGGTACCGGCTGGAGGCCGAGCAGAAAGGGTTGTTCAAGGGCATCTCCGCCGAGCTGGTCAACGACATCTACGACCTGCTCTACGCCTCAAGCATCAACGGCCCGGTGAACACCCGGTTGCTGACCAACACCGAGCTGACCGAGGTCACCCACGACCAGAGCACCGGCGTGCACACCCTCCGGCTGCGCCACGTCGAGCAGGAGCGGGACTTCACCCTGGACACCGAGGGGCTGGTGCTGGCCACCGGCTACCGGTACGAGGTGCCGGCGTTCCTGGAGCCGGTCCGGGACCGGCTGCGCTTCGACCAGCACGGTCGGCTCGACGTCGCCCGCAACTACAGTGTGGACTCCACCGGGCGCGGCGTGTTCCTGCAGAACGGGGGCACCCACACGCACAGCATCACCTCGCCCGATCTCGGCATGGGTCCGTACCGCAACAGCTGGATCATCCGGGAACTGCTCGGCCGTGAGCCGTACCCGATCGAGAAGTCGATCGCCTTCCAGGACTTCGGGGTGACCGGGTGAGCCAGCTCGTCCACACCCGCCACGATCGGCGACTCGGCGAGTTCGCCCTCCGTACGCTCGACGTGGCTGCCGACGCGCCGCTGCTGCACCGGTGGGTCACCCACCCCAAGGCGGCGTTCTGGCTGATGCAGGACGCCGACGTCGACGCGGTGGTCGCCGAGTACCAGCGCATCGCCGATCATCCGCACCACGAGGCGTACCTGGGTCTGTGGCGGGGCGAGCCGGCGTTCCTCGCCGAACGTTACGATCCGGCGCGCGTCGAGCTGGTCGGCCTGCATGACGCCCGGCCCGGCGACGTCGGGATGCACTTCCTCTGCGCGCCCGCCGAGACCCCCGTGTCCGGCTTCACCCGGGCCGTCATCACCACCGTGCTGGCCTGGCTTTTCGCCGACCCTGCCACGGCGCGGGTGGTGGTCGAGCCGGACGTGCGCAACACCGCCGTGCACGCGCTCAACGCGGCGGTCGGCTTCGAGGTGGTCGGACCGGTCAGCAAGCCGGAGAAGACGGCCCTGCTGAGTATCTGCACCCGGCAGCGGTTCCTGGCCGCCACCCGAGACGAAGGAGTACCGGCATGACCACCCGTGACCCGGTCGCCCACCTGCGCCCGCAGATCTGGGAGCGGGCCAACCGCCTGCTGGTGCGCAAGGCGCTCGCCGAGTTCACCCACGAGCGCCTGCTCACTCCCGAACCGGACGGCCCGGCTGCCGTCGACGGCACCGGCCGCCGCTGGTACGCCGTCACCGCCGCCTCCGGCGCGGTCCGGTACCGGTTCGCCGCCCGGGTGCTGACCCTGGAGCACTGGGATGTCGATCCGGAGAGCATCAGCCGGCACCGGGACGGCGAGCCGCTGCCGCTGGACGCGGTCGACTTCTGTCTCGACCTGCGCGACGCGCTCGGCCTCACCGACCGGATCCTGCCGGTCTACCTTGAGGAGATCACCTCCACCCTCGCCGGCCTGGCGTACAAGCTGGACCGGGCGCTGCCCAGCGCGGCGAAGCTGGTGGAGGCCGACTTCCAGACCATCGAGACGTCGATGACCGAGGGCCACCCCTGCTTCGTGGCCAACAACGGGCGACTCGGCTTCGGTGTCGATGAGTACCACCGGTACGCCCCCGAGGCGGCCCACCCGGTCCGGCTGATCTGGCTCGCCGCCCACCGCGACCACGCCACCTTCACCAGCGCCGCCGACCTGGACGAGGAGACGCTGCTCCGCACCGAACTGGGCGAGGCCACCCTCGCCCGGTTCGCCGCGACCATGACCGAGCTGGGCCTGGACCTCGCCGACTACCACCTCATCCCGGTGCACCCCTGGCAGTGGTGGAACAAGCTGTCGGTGACCTTCGCCGGCGAGGTGGCGCGTCGCCGGCTGGTCTGCCTCGGTGAAGGCGCCGACGAGTACCTCGCCCAGCAGTCCATCCGCACCTTCTTCAACGTCAGCCAGCCGGAGCGGCACTACGTCAAGACCGCGCTGTCCGTGCTGAACATGGGCTTCATGCGGGGCCTGTCGGCCGCGTACATGGAAGCCACCCCGGCCATCAACGACTGGTTGGCCGACCTGATCGACGGCGACGAGGTGTTCCGGGCCACCGGGCTGACCATCATCCGGGAGCGGGCCGCCGTCGGCTACCGGCACCGGCAGTACGAGGCCGCCACCGATCGCTACTCGCCGTACCGGAAGATGCTTGCCGCGCTCTGGCGGGAGAGCCCGGTCCCCGACCTGGCTGACGGCCAGCGACTGGCCACCATGGCGTCACTGCTGCACGTCGACGCCGACGGGCGGTCGTTCGCCGCCGAGCTGATCGCCACCTCCGGGCTGGCGCCGGCGGCGTGGCTGCGCCGCTACCTGAACGCCTACCTGACTCCGCTGCTGCATGCGTTCTACGCCTACGACCTGGCGTTCATGCCACACGGCGAGAACGTCATCCTGGTGCTGCGTGACGGGGTCGTGGAGCGGGCGATCTTCAAGGACATCGCCGAGGAGATCGTGGTGATGAGCGCCGCGGCGCAGCTGCCGCCGGCGGTCGAGCGGGTCCGCGCCGACATCCCGGAGGACATGAAGCTGCTGTCGATCTTCACCGATGTCTTCGACTGCTTCTTCCGCTTCCTCGGCGCGACCCTGGCCGATCAGGGCGTCATCGGCGAGGAGGAGTTCTGGCGTACCGTGGCCGACTGCGCCACCGAGTACGCCGCCCGGGTACCCCACCTGGCCGACCGGCTGGCCCGCTACGACCTGTTCGCCCCGGAGTTCGCGCTGTCCTGCCTCAACCGGCTCCAGCTGCGCGACAACCAGCAGATGGTCGACCTCGCCGACCCGTCCGCAGCCCTGCAACTGGTCGGTGCGCTGACCAATCCGATCGCCCGCTTCGCGCCGTCCTGACCTGCGGCACACCCGGTCCCGACCAGCCGTCGCCGGTCGGGACCGGCGACGGCCGTCGCCGGGGCGGCGGTCGCGGATCAGCCGGGGTGTGGGCCGAGCTGGTCGATGGTGTAGCCGTCCGGGTACGTCCTCGTGCTGATCACCCCGTCGGTGAACAGCGGCGCGACGCGGGGCCGGCCCAGATGGCGTAGCAGCCACGCCCGGACGCGCAGTGCGGCGTGCAGCCCGGCCCGCACCGGCCAGGCCGGCCTGGCGACCCGGGTGGCCGCGCGCAGTCGGTCGTCGTACAGCGCGGCGACCAGGGCGTCGCCGATCGGAGCCAGGGGGCGGGGCAGCCGGCCGAGCAGCAGCTCCCGGGTGGCCCGCTCGATCGCCGCCGCGTCGTCGTTGGGCCGCAGGTGTGCCGCGTCGTACGCGTCGAACCAGTCGGCGAACTCCTGGTAGGTGTCCGGGATGTTCGTGATCCCCATCCGGCGGCCAAGTTCGCGGTAGAAGACGTGGGTGGCGCGCCGCTCGTGACAGCAGGTACGGCGCCAACCGTACCTGTCGATCCACCGGGTCGGGATCACCACCAGGCAGCCGAGCACGTACCGGTGGTGGTCGTTGCCGATGCCGTACGGGCGGTGGATCTGGTTGACCCGACGCAGCGCGGAGCGCCCGCGCGGATGGTCGAAGCCGTTGAGCACCATCTCGTACATCAGCAGGCCGGTGTCGTCGATGCGCTTGCGGGTCCGCCGGGTCAGCTCGCCGGTGGCGGTGTGCACGGCGGCGATCTCCGGGATCGAGAAGGAGCGGTTGAACGCCAGGTTGAGCCCGAGCCGCAGGTCCCAGCAGAACTCGTGGCGCAGCATGGTCTGGTAGATCGCCAGGTGGTCACGCTCGGGGTCGAGCGACCGGATGCGCGTCAGGTTGGCGTGACGGTCTCGCAACGGCGGCTCCTCTCACGGTCGTCAACAGTCGGCCGGCCTGGTCTGGTCGGCTGGGGCCGGGCGGTCGGGTCGGTCGGCGGGCCGCTCAGACCGAGGCCAGTTCGGTCAGGTCACGGTCGAGCAGCCCGGCCAGCAGGGCGTGCCGGCCGGGGTCGTTCTCCGGTGTGATGCCCCGGCTGGGCATCTCCACGGTCATCAGCAGGTGCAGGTGCATCCGGTACAGCGCGAGCCGGCGGCGGGCCCCGTCGTCGAAGACCAGCGGCACATCGGTGGCCTCGGCGTACCCGCGCAGGAACGGGTGCGTCGGTTCGTCCTCGGCGCGACGGAACAGCAGCGGAGAGACCAGATCGAGCAGCGGATCGCCGTAGAGGAACCGCTCGCCGTCGACCAGGCCACACATCCGGTGCACGCCGTCGCCGTCCAGGGTGGCGAGGACGTTGCCGTCCCAGCAGTCGAAGTGCAGCAGCGCCGGCCGGCGTACCGTGTCGAGCAGTTCGCGGTGCCGGGCCACAAGCGTCCGGAACCGCTCCGGCGGCGCGGGCAGCGGCACCTCCCAGTCGGCCGCGTCGGCGAGCAGGTCGTCGATGATCGCTGCGAACGCGGCCGACCAGGTCGCTCCGCCGGTGCGGCCGGCGTCGTAGCCGAACCGGTCGCCGGTGATCCGGTGCAGGGCGGCCGTGGCCGCGCCCAGGCCGGCGCGGACCGCCGCGTCGTCGCCGTCCAGCTCGGGCAGGGCCCGGCCGGGCAGCCGGCCGGTGACCAGCCACTCACCGAGTCGCCGGTCGTGGCCGTGGTGCAGCACCGGCGGCACCGGCACCTGCGGTGCCCGCTCGGCGACCAGCCGGAAGTACCGGGCCTCGGCGGCGAGCAGGTCGGTCTCGTAGCGCAGCAGCCGGGCGGTGGGCGGCGGGGCGACCTTGAGCACGACGTCCCGGCCGTCGTCGAGACCGGCCCACCACACCGCGGCGAAGCCCCCGCCGGACAGCGGCCCGCAGGCGGTCACCCGTCGATCCGGGCCGAAGGACGATCGTACGAAGTCGACCACGTCGTCGGGGGAGAGGACCCGTTGCGTTGGACTGACCGGCGCCACCCGGACAGCGTAGGCCGCGCTCCGCGTGCTGTCCGTCCCGTCCCCGCCGGCCCCACCCGGGGTGCGGCCGGCGGGCGGTACGGTTCAGCCGTCGGTCACCTCCCCGGTCAGCACCACCTCCGGCACAAGCCCGTCAGTGGCGTGCTTCGGCCGACGGCGCCGGCGCGTACTCGAGGACGACCCCCCTCAGGTAGCGTGGATCGGTGGGTAGATCGGCCGCTCCCACCGCGAACATCAGTGGGCCGCCCGGAATGCTGTCAAGCCCGTGCAGGCTCATGCCGACGGCGTCGGGCGGTTGCGGCGCCGGTACGCGGGCCCACCCGCCCGTGCGGTACGTGACGAGCGACGCACTGGGTGTAGCCGAGTTGTCGATCAGCCACGGGCGTCCGGCCAGGTCGGTGACCACGTCGGGCAGCGCGCCACCTTGCCCGTACCTGAGCAGCTCGAACGATCCACCGCTCCCGCGCGCGGCCAACCCACCGTCGCCCACCGCCCACAGCTCGCCCGAAGAGTGACCCGCGAGCGCGCTGAACGAGGACTCCTCCTCGTTGACGCCCACCTGGACGGTGCGCCAGGCTGAGCCGTTCCAGTGGAAGAGCAACGGGCCCTTGAATCCCTGCCACGCGCCGTTGCCGGCGGCCCAGACGTCATCCGGGCCGAAGGCCTTGATCGCGGTGAAGGTGCAGAAGTTCGGCATTCCACCGAAGGAGGTGCCGCCGGTGCGGCATTCGGCGGGCGGCTGGTGCGACCGCCAGGATCGTCCGTCCCACTGCTCGATGATCACATCGCTGAGGTCGTTCCCCACCAACCAGGTCTGTCCGCCTTGGACGGTTAGCCCGGTGATCAGTGCGTGGCCTCCGCCTTCGCCCCGCGCGAACGGCACCTCGCGCCAGGCGCTGCCGTCGTAGTGCAGGACGTGCGTCACCTGCTCCTCCGGGGTGGCGGCGGCCGTGCTGCCCACCGCCCAGACATTCCCGGGCGAGTCGCCGGCGACGAGGTCGAGACGACCGTGCCACGAGATCGCCGGCAGCGGCGCGCGGGCCCAGTTCCTTCCGTCCCACTGGAGGATCACCGGGCTGCCGGTGTCGTTCGGCTGCTCGGGTGAGTATGCCTCGCTGCCGACGGCCCACGCGTGCGTGGCGTCCACCGACACCACGTCCCACAGCACGCTTGTGGGCCCGGCCAGCTCCGGCAGCGTGGCCAGCCGCCAGCTTGGTGCCGGCGGGCTGGTGACGACGGCTTCGGGGGATCCGCCGGCGGCCGTCCCGGAGGGGACCGAGATGTCCGTGCCGGCCGGTCCGCCGGTGCACCCCGACACCAGCACGACCACGGCCATCGTCACGGCAATCTTGCGCATGGCACCGATGATCGCATCGCCACGCCACAGCCTCCGCCGGACTGGTCAGCGCCGGACATCGGCGAGCGCCTCGGCGATCATGCGATGGCCCTGGGCTTCGAAGGCCTCGTCGCCCACGCGGTACGCCCACGCCGCGGTGCCGATCGCCTCGCGGACCCGGGTGCGGTGCCACGCGTCCGGCGTACGCGGATCAGGCCCGTACCCGTCGAGAAAGGCCGCCTCCAGTTGCGGGTCGCGACGGAAGTCCTGGGCGGCCAGCCGGCCGAAGTCGGTGAACGCGGGGCGCATCGCGGCACGGCCGAAGTCGATGACGCCCACCACACCGTCGTGGACGAGCCAGTTGCGGGGCTGCCAGTCACCGTGGGTGGGCACGAGGCGGGCCGGCGGGGTCGGCCAGGAGGTGATCTCGGCCCGTAGTCGCCGCACGGTGTGCGCGGCGATCCGGTGTGGTCGGCACAACCAGGCCAGCGACTTCTCGTTCTCGCGTCTCTCATGGTCGTCGTCGGTGACGACGACCTGGGCGTGCAACAGCGCCAGCAGCTCACCGGCCTGCTGGAAGACCCGGGGGTCCTCGGCCTGCGCGCTGCCGAGCACCAACTCGCCGGGCAGATAACGGGTGACGAGGAGTTTCGCTCCCGCGTCGCCATGCACCAGAGTCGGTGCCCGACCCCGGGCGGTCCAGGGGCGCAACCAGTTGGCATGGGCGTCCAGTTCGCGCCGGATGCCATGGTCCTCGGCACCGCCGGCCTTGACGATGAAACGCGAACCGGCGCAGGTCACCTCCAGCACCGTGGTGGCCACCAGACCCCAGCTGTGGTCCGCCTCGACGGTCGCCCCTGGAAGCCACCCCGCCAGCAGCCTGCGCTGCTGGCGGGTGAGGTTTCCGAGCGCCGGTGTCACGGCGGAGACGATACGCGCCGACCGCCGCAGCGGTCAGGCCTTGCCGGGCTCGGCGTGCTCGACCGTGAGTGCGGTCCACGACACGGGCGGCAGCTCGACGGTGAGCAGATCACCGGAGAGCCGCGCGGTGTCGTTGGTCCGCAGCCCGACCCGGTGCGGGTCACGCAGGTCGTTGGCGGCGCGTACGTCGGTGTCCCAGATCCCCCGGGCCGCGACCGCGCCGGCCGGCTGGAACGCGCCGAGGTCGATCGTCACGGTGGTGGCCTCGGTGAGGTGCCGGTTCTGCAGGAACACCGTCAGCTCGGTGCCGTCGCTGGTCGCGGCGGCGGCCACCACCGGCACCGAGCCGAAGGTCGCGGTGGTCGTCTCGTCGGCGTCGGCCAGCACCCGCAGCGCGTCGCCCCGGGCGGCGTGCGAGGTCACCGAGAACGGGAAGAACGTCGTCTGCCGCCAGGCCGGCCCGCCCGGCTCGGTCATGATCGGCGCGATGACGTTGACCAACTGCGCGAGGTTCGCCGAGGTGACCCGGTCGGCGTGGTTGAGCAGCGAGATCAGCAGACCGCCGAGGACCACGGCGTCCGCGACGGTGTACCGGTCCTCCAGCAGGCGTGGTGCGACCGGCCACTCGTCGATGGTGAACGTGCGGGCCTGTTCCTGCCAGCGGGACATGTACCAGACGTTCCACTCGTCGAACGCGAGGTCCACCCGCTTGGTCGAGCGCTTCACCGTGCGTACGTGGTCGACGGTCGCGACCACCGACTCGATGTAGGTGTCCATGTCGACCCCGGAGGCGAGGAAACTCGCGAGATCCCCGTCGTGTTCCTGGTAGTACGCGTGGCAGGAGATGTAGTCGACGTCGTCGTAGGCGTGGGTCAGCACCACGCGTTCCCACTCACCGAAGGTCGGCATGCCCCGGCCGGACGATCCGCAGGCGACCAGCTCCAGATCCCGGTCCACCTGTCGCATCGCCTTCGCCGTCATCGACGCGAGCTTGCCGTAGTCGGTCGCGTCGCGGTGGCCGAGCTGCCAGGGGCCGTCCATCTCGTTGCCGAGGCACCACATGGCGATCCCGAACGGCTTCTCCCGGCCGTTGGCGGCCCGTTGCGCGGCGCGGGCGGTGCCGGCCGGCAGGTTGGTGTACTCCAGCAGCTCGACGGCTTCCTTCGGGCCCCGGGTGCCGAGGTTCACGGCCAGCATCAGCTCGCTGCCCACCAGGTCGAGCCAGTGCTGGAACTCGTGCAGGCCGACCTCGTTGGTCTCGGTGGAGTGCCAGGCGAGATCGAGCCGGCGCGGCCGCTCGCCCACCGGCCCGACACCGTCCTCCCAGTTGTAGCCGGAGACGAAGTTGCCCCCCGGGTACCGGACCGTGCTGACCCCGAGTTCCTTGACCAGATCGATCACGTCGCGCCGGAATCCGTCCGGTCCGGCGCTCGGATGCCCGGGCTCGTGGATGCCGTCGTAGATGTGGCGACCGAGGTGCTCGACGAAACCGCCGAAGAGTCGGCGACGGACCGGGCCGATGGTGAAGGCCGGGTTGATGGTGAGGTGCGCGCGGGGCATGGGGCTCCTAACGATGATCACTCACGATAACGTTTTCGGTGGCGGTAGACGAGCCCTCGGCCGGGCCGCGAGCCCCCACTACTCGCGTCACCTCGGGGCGGGCCCGGTGCTGTCCCGACGGATCAGTTCGGCGGCGAGCGACTCGACCCGAGGGCTGGCGGCGCCCGGGTCGAGAGCCAGGGCCATCGCCCGGGCACCCATCTCCACCAGCGGCAGTCGCACCGTGGTCAGCGCCGGCGTAACGTCGCGGGCCATCGGCATGTCGTCGAACCCGAAGACGCTTACCTGCTGCGGCACCGGCACCGCGCGGGCGCGCAGCAGCGCCAGCGCCCCGATGGCCATCGAGTCGTTGAGCGCCGCGATCGCGGTCAGGCCGGGCTCCGCGTCGAGCAGCGCGGCGGTGGCCTCGGCACCGCCGTCACGGTCGAAATCGGCGTACCGGATGCGGTGTTCCGGCAGGTCAAGGCCGTGTTCGGCGAGTGCCGCGCGCAACCCGGTGAGCCGGTCGGTGATGGTGGTCAGCACCCGGGGCCCGGCCACCACACCGATGTGTTCGTGGCCGAGGCGGCACAGCTCCCGACCGAGGAGTCCGCCACCGCCTCGGTTGTCCGGCATCACCGCGTCACCGGAGTGCTCGTGGCGGCCGATCACCGTGACCCGGCCACCGGTGGCCTCGTACGCGGCGAGCTTGCCGTTGAGCAGCCGGGTGAAGTCGGCGTCGTGGTATCCCGAACCGGCCAGGACGATGGCGGCGACCTGCTGGCCCCGCAACAGCTCGACGTACTCCAACTCCCGCTCCGGGTCGCGGTAGCTGTTGCAGATCATCAACAGGCGGCCCTGGTCGGTGGCGACCCGTTGCAGGCCGCGGGTGATCTCCGAGAAGTACGGGTCGGAGACGTCGTGCACGATCACTCCGACGGCGCCGCGGTGCGACCGGGCCAGCAATTGGGCGTGCGCGTTGGGCACGTACTGCAACTCGGCGACGGCCTGCAAGACCCGTTCGCGTAACTCCTCGGTGACCGGCTTGCTGCTGCCGTTGATCACGCGGGAGGCGGTGGCGGGTGAGACACCGGCCCGTCGGGCCACATCGGACAGCGTCGCCACACCCGCCCCCTCACGCGTCGCGCCGGCCGCTGTCGCGGCGACCAGCGACACCGTACCGCAGCGCGGAGCCTTTTCCGGGGCGTGGTTCGCGCAGGTCAAGGCCGCGGGTCCGGGCGGTCCGTCCGGTCTCCGCCGCGCGGTCAGGGAACCGTGCCCCGGGCGAGGAGATGGGCGCTCGCCGCGACCAGGGCCGGCTCCCCTCGGAAGACGTGGGCGAGCCGCAGGGCGGCGGCGTACACGGTCTCCGCCGTCGGCCCGTGCGCGGCCGCTTCGGCGGCGATCCAGGCCGGTCCCTCGACGCCGTCGACGGCCAGCTCGACCAACCCGGCGGTACGGCATTCGTCGAGGAGTTCCTCGACCCGGTGGAAGTAGGCGTGGGTGAAACCCAGACGCGCGTCGTTCCGGCCGTCGGTGAGCAGCACCTCGGCTTCCTCGACCGTCCGGTCGTCGAGTCGCCCGGTGGCGGCGAAGTCGAGCGGCCCGGCGAACCGCGAGATCGCGGCGGCGAGGACGCGTCCGCCGGGTCGCGTGACGCGGAGCGCCTCGGCCAGAGCCCGACACCGGTCGGCGCGCTGCGGCAGGTGGTACAGCGGCCCCAGCAGCAGGGTGGCGTCGTAGCTGTCGTCCTCCTCGGGCAGCGCGCGGGCGTCGGCGACATCCGAGTCGATCGCGGGGCTGCCGGCGCGGGCCTGTTCGACGTGCGCCGGCACCAGGTCGAGCAGGCGTACCCGGTAGCCGAGGGCGACGAGGGCCCGGGCGTACGCACCGGGCCCTCCGCCGACGTCCAGGATCCGAGCGGGCGGCGTCGGCAGGTACGCGCGCAGCAGTTCCAACGTCCGGGTCCGCTCCAGCCGGGCCTGTGGCCGCGCGGCGAGCCGCAGATCCTCGCGGTAGCGGTCCGTGTAGTACGCGACGATCTCGTCTGACTGGTCAGCCATCCAGTGATGATCCTCGTTGGGGCGGCGAGATGGCCAGCGGTTTGTTCCTGCCGCCGTCCCCGGCGACGGCTGCGACGGCCGAAAGTACCGCGGTTGGGTAAGCCCTTGCCTGGCCGTCGCGGCACCGCCTAACCTGTGCAGGAAAGCGCTTACCTGATCGGTACGAGCGCCTACGACGGAAGGACCCTCATGACCCGCAGGTCGATCGGCATCATCGTGAACGGCGTCACCGGCCGGATGGGATACCGGCAGCATCTGGTGCGCTCCCTGCTGGCCATCCGTTCCGCCGGTGGTGTGCCGCTGGCCGACGGCACCACCGTCTGGCCGCATCTCGTCCTCGTCGGCCGCAGCGAGGCCAAGCTGCGCGAGATCGCCGAACGGCACGGCCTGGACGACTGGACCACCGACCTGAACGCCGCCCTGGCCCGCGACGACATCCAGATCTACTTCGACGCGCAGGTGACCCAGCAGCGGGAGAAGGCCATCCGACAGGCCATCGAGGCCGGCAAGCACATCTACACCGAGAAGCCCCTCGCCGAGGACACCGCCGCCGCCCTGGACCTGGCGCGTGCCGCCCGGGCGGCCGGCGTACGCACCGGCGTGGTGCAGGACAAACTCTTCCTGCCGGGGCTGCGCAAGCTCAAGCGACTGCTCGACGGCGGCTTCTTCGGCCAGGTGCTGTCGGTACGCGGCGAGTTCGGCTACTGGGTGTTCGAGGGCGACTGGCAGCCCGCACAGCGCCCGTCGTGGAACTACCGGGCCGCCGACGGTGGCGGCATCGTGGTGGACATGTTCCCGCACTGGCACTACGTGCTCGCGGAGCTGTTCGGCGAGGTACGCAGCGTCTCGGCCACCATCGCCACGCACATTCCCAGGCGGGTCGACGAGGCCGGGCGGCCCTACGAGGCCACCGCCGACGACGCCGCCTACGGCACCTTCGAGCTGGCGGGCGGCGTCATCGCCCAGCTCAACTCGTCCTGGTGCGTCCGGGTGCACCGCGACGAGCTTGTCGAGTTCCAGGTCGACGGCACCGAGGGCAGCGCGGTGGCCGGGCTGCGGCGCTGCCGGGTGCAGCACCGGGCGGTCACCCCGAAGCCAGTCTGGAACCCTGACCTGCCCGCCACCGAGGACTTCCGTTCGCAGTGGACGGAGGTGCCGGACAACGAGGACTTCGACAACGGCTTCAAGGTGCAGTGGGAGGCGTTCCTGCGGCACGTCGCCACCGGCGAACCGTTCCCGTGGGACTTCCTGGCCGGCGCCCGTGGCGTGCAGTTGGCCGAGCTGGGCCTGCTGTCGGCCCGTGAGGGACGCCGCGTCGAGGTGCCGGAGCTGGCCCTGTGAGCGAGCGAACCAGCAGGCTCGGTAGCGCCGAGGTGACCCTGCCCGGCGGCCGGCGGATCCGGCTGTCCGGCGGCAGCGGGCATCCCCGCCCCGACGGCCCGCCGCGCACCCGCGTCGCGTACGCCGCCGCGCACGTGGTGGCCGACCCGGCCGCCGACAACACCCCGGGCACCCCGGCGGTCCTGGACTGGGACCGCACCCTCGCCTTCCGTCGGCACCTGTGGTCGTACGGCCTGGGGGTGGCCGAGGCGATGGACACCGCGCAGCGCGGCATGGGTCTGGACTACCCGGCCACCCGGGAGCTGATCCGCCGCAGCGCGGCGGAGGCCCGGTCCGTCGGTGGGCGGATCGTTGCCGGAGCCACCACCGACCAGTTGCCGCCCGGCCCGGCGACGCTCGCCGAGGTCACCGCCGCCTACCGGGCGCAGCTCGAAGACGTGCAGGCCGCCGGGGCGGTGCCGGTGCTGATGTGCAGCCGGCACCTGGCCGCGGCCGCCCGCGGCCCCGAGGACTACCTGCGGGTGTACGACGAACTGCTGCACGCCGCCGACGGGCCGGTGGTGCTGCACTGGCTCGGTCCGATGTTCGACCCGGCGCTGTCCGGTTACTGGGGCACCGCCGACCTGGACCTGGCCGCCGACACCGTCGTCGAGCTGCTCAAGGCCCACGCGGCCCGGGTGGACGGCATCAAGGTGTCGCTGCTCGACGCCGGGCGTGAGGTGGCGTTGCGCCGCCGGCTGCCAGCGGGCGTACGCCTCTACACCGGCGACGACTTCCACTACCCGGAACTCATCCGGGGTGACGACGCCGGCCACTCCGACGCGCTGTTGGGGGTCTTCGCCGCAATCGCGCCGGCCGCGTCGGCCGCGTTCGCCGCCCTCGACCGCGGTGACCTGACCCGGTACGACGAGATCTTCGCTCCTACCGTGCCGCTGGCCCGGCACCTGTTCGCCGCACCCACCTGGTACTACAAGACCGGCATCGTCTTCCTCGCCTGGCTGGCCGGGCATCAGGAGCACTTCACAATGGTCGGCGGATTGCAGTCCGGCCGTTCACCGGAGCACCTGGGCACCCTGCTCAGCCTCGCCGACGCCGCCGGGCTGCTGCCCGACGCCGAGCTGGCTGCCGCCCGCGCCCGGGCCTTCTTCACCGTGGCCGGGGTGCCCCAGTGACCGGGCCTGCTCACGCGGCTGAGCGGGCTCACGGGGCCGGGCCGGCGAGCCGGGCGGCCCTGCGCCGGTTCTCGTTCAACCAGGCGACCGCCCAGCACTGGCCGCTGCCGGACGTGGTCGCCGGTTGCGTCGCCGCCGGCGTGCCGGGCGTCGGCCTGTGGCGGGAACCGGTCGCCGAGTACGGTCTTGGCCGCGCCGCGAAACTGGTCCGCGACGCCGGGCTGGCGGTCACCACCCTGTGCCGGGGCGGGTTCTTCACCGCCGACGACTGGCGGGAGCAGAACCTGCGCGCCATCGACGAGGCGGCCACTCTCGGCGCACCGGTGCTGGTCCTGGTCTCCGGCGGCCTGCCCGCCGGCAGCCGGGACATCGTCGGCGCCCGCGCCCGGGTCGCCGACGCGATAGCCGAACTCGCCCCGCACGCCGACGCCGCCGGGGTGACCCTGGCCATTGAACCGCTGCACCCGATGTTCGCCGCCGACCGGTGCGTGATCTCCACCCTCGGTCAGGCGCTGGACATCGCCGAGCGGTTCGACCCGGGCGTGGTCGGTGTGGTGGTGGACGCGTACCACGTGTGGTGGGACGACACCGTCCACGACCAGATCGCCCGCGCGGGGGAGTGGATCGCCGCGTTCCAGGTCTGCGACTGGATCACCCCGCTGCCGGAGGGGGCGCTGCTCGGCCGGGCGCTGCCCGGCGACGGCTGCATCGAGTTGCGCCGGCTACGCGAGGCGGTCGACGCGGCCGGCTACGCCGGCCCGGTCGAGGTGGAGGTCTTCAACGCCGAGGTCTGGGCACGCCCCGGCGAGCAGATCCTGGCCGCCGCCATCGACGGCTACCTGCGCGAGGTCGTCTGAACGGCGGCGCAACCGGTCGCCCCCGGGCCGGATGGTCGCCCGGGCCGGCCTGGAGGCGGGTCAGCTCGTCGTGCTGCGGGTGGCGAGCGCGTCGACCAGGCGTCGGGTGGAGCCGGCGAGGTTCCACCGCTCGGCCAGGTCGAGCAGCCGTTCCGGGTCGGCCGGCGACACCGGCAGCTCGGTGGCCAGCGGCGGCAGCGGCACGTCCAGGGCGACCTTGACGACCTTCGGCGCCACGGCCAGGTAGTCCCGGGCCGCGTCGAGCTTGGTGCGCAACCCGGGTGCGAAGCCGGCGGCCGGGTCGTCCAGGGCAGCGAGGATGCCGGCGATGTCGCCGTACCTGTCGACAAGCCGGGCCGCGGTCTTCTCACCGACGCCGGCCACCCCGGGCAACCCGTCGGACGGGTCGCCGCGTAGCGCGGCGAACTCGGCGTACCTGTCGGCCGGCACGCCGTAGCGGGCCCGCACCGCGGCGTCGTCGCAGTCCTCCAGCTTGGCCACCCCCCGCCCGACGTAGAGCAGTCGTACGCCCCGGGCGTCGTCGATCAGCTGGAACAGGTCCCGGTCGCCGGAGACCACCTCGACCGGCCCGGGCTGGGTGACCGAGAGGGTGCCGAGCACGTCGTCGGCCTCGTAGCCGGTCGCGCCGACCACTGTCACACCCAGCGCGTCGAGCACCTCCAGGATCATCGGCACCTGCGGGGAGAGGGTGTCCGGCACCACCTCGCCGCCCTCGGGCGCCACCCGGTGCGCCTTGTACGACGGCAGCAGCGCGACCCGCCAGTCGGGCCGCCAGTCGTGGTCCATCGCGCACACCATCCGCCCCGGCCGCCGGGTGCGCACCAGTTGGGCGAGCATGTCGAGGAACCCGCGTACCGCGTTGACCGGCTGGCCGTCGGCCGTCCTCGCGGCGGACTCGGGAATGCCGAAGTACGCCCGGAAGTAGAGACTGGGCGCGTCGATGAGCATGATCGGGGTCTGCGCTGTCACGTCCGACAGCCTGGCACACCGCACCGACTTTCACGGCGCACGGCAGGTCGACGGTGCGGTCCGGTGCAGCGACGAAGGAGGAGCCGATGACCGTACCGACCCGGCTGACGCTGACCACGGTCAACCTCGACACGCCCGACCCGGCGGCCCTGGCCCGCTTTTACGCGCGCCTGCTCGGCTGGGACATCGCGGTCGAGGAGGCAGACGACGTGATCCTGCGTGCCGCCGACGGCGGGGTCGGGCTGTCCTTCCAGCGGGAACGCGCGTACGTGCGGCCGAGTTGGCCGGCGCAGCCCGGCCGGCAGCAGATGATGATGCACCTGGAGATCGGGGTGCAGGACCTGCCGGCGGCGCTGGAGCACGCGCTTGCCTGCGGGGCGACGCTCGCCGCTGCTCAGCCCCAGGAGGACGTCCGGGTCTGCCTGGACCCGGACGGCCACCCGTTCTGCCTCTGGCTGACGGACTGACCCCGCGGTGCCCTCAGCTTCCGCCAGCCGTAGCCCGCCGGCGGCGCTTGGCGACGTACGGCAGCACGAACAGGTACAGGCCGGTGATCATCAGCAGCGCCAGCGGCAGCAGCGGCAGGTACGCGATCCACTCGACCGGATTCTCCTGCGCGAGCGCGACGAAGGTGACGATGACGGTCACCGTGAACACGATCGCCAGCCACCGATGGGTCTGCCGGATCCAGTTGCTCCCACTCATCACGAACCTCCCGGTTGACTCTCCGCACCGGCCCGAGCGGCTGCCCGGCCGGGGATCTACCCTGGTCAAGCTAGTGACGTCCCGGTGGTCGGTGCTTCTCGATTCCTGACCGGTGTGTCGTGGCGGTCCGGCACCGTCCGCGCCAGTCGGCCCAAACGACCGTTAAGCTAGCGGTGTGGGGTTCGAGGAGTTGTATCCGCCGCAGCGGTTGACCACGGCGCAGCGCGCCGTCGCCGCCGCCGGGTTGGACGCGCTGTTGCTCAGCCCCGGATCCGACCTGCGCTACCTGACCGGCTACGACGCGCACGCCGGTGAGCGGCTGACCCTGCTGGTGCTGCCCGCCGAGGGCGAGCCGACGCTTGTCGTGCCGACCCTGGAGCGGCCGGCGGCCGAGGCCTCCCCGGCGCCGGCCACCGGGGTACGCCTCGTCGACCACCCGGACGGCACGGACCCGTACCCACTGGTGACCGCCGCTCTCGGCGGGCCGGTCGGCGCGGTCGGCCTGGCCGACCGGATGTGGGCCGAGCAGGTGCTGGCGCTGCGTGCGGTGCTCCCCGACGCCCGGCAGCGGCTCGCCTCGACCGTCCTGCGGGAGCTGCGCATCCACAAGTCGGCCGCCGAGGTGGAGGCGCTCGCCGAGGCCGGCGCGGCGATCGACGCGGTGCACGCCCGAATGGGGGAGTGGCTGCGACCAGGGCGGACCGAGGTGGAGGTGGCCACCGACATCGCCGCCGCGATCAGGGCGGAAGGCCATGTCACTGTCGACTTCGTCATCGTGGCCGCCGGACCGAACGGCGCCAGCCCGCATCACGGCACCTCCGACCGGCCCATCGGCGCGGGTGAGCCGGTCGTGGTGGACATCGGCGGCACCATGGCCTCGGGTTACCGCTCCGACTGCACCCGCACCTACTGCCCAGGTGGGCCACCACCTGCCGAGTTCGTGGACTACTACGCGGTGCTGCACGAGGCGCAGCGCGCCGCCGTCGCGGCGGTCCGCCCCGGGGTGAGCGCCGCCGCGGTCGACGCCGCCGCCCGCGAACCGATCACCGCGGCGGGCTACGGCGACGCCTTCCTGCACCGCACCGGACACGGCATCGGCCTGGACGGCCACGAGGAGCCGTACGTGGTGGCCGGCAACGACCGCCCGCTGGCGGCGGGAATGGCCTTCTCCGTCGAACCGGGCATCTACCTGGCCGGGCGGCACGGCGCCCGGATCGAGGACATCGTCGTCTGCACGACGGACGGCGTACGACGGCTCAACACCACCCCCACGGAGCTCATCGCGCTATGACTGTCGACCGGATCCTGCCCACCGACGAGGCTCGCGACCTGCTGGAGCTGACCACCGAGCTGGCCGATCGGGAACTCGCGCCGAAGGTGACCGAGTACGAGCAGCGGGCCGAGTTTCCCCGGGAGGTGCTGCGCACGCTGGGCCGGGCGGGACTGCTCGGCCTGCCGTACCCGGAGGAGTACGGCGGCGCCGCCCAGCCGTACGAGGTCTACCTGCAGGTGCTGGAGATCCTGGCCAGCCGCTGGCTGGCCGTGGCCGAGGCGGTCAGCGTGCACACCCTGTCCTGTTACCCGGTCGCCGCGTTCGGCAGCGCGGAACAGCGCAAGCTGCTGCCCGACATGATCGGCGGCGAGTTGCTCGGGGCGTACTGCCTGTCGGAGCCGCAGGGCGGGTCGGACGCCGCGGCACTGACCACCAGGGCGGTGCGCGACGGCGACGGCTATGTCGTCACCGGCACCAAGGCGTGGATCACCCACGCGCAGGTGGCCGACTTCTACAACATCTTCTGCCGTACCGGCGGCCCCGGCCCGAAGGGCGTCTCCTGCCTGCTCGCCGACCGGGCCACGCCGGGTATCCACCCGCAGGCCGCGGAGCGCACCATGGGGCTGCGCTCCTCTCCGGTGGCGCAGCTCGTCTTCGACGAGGCCCGAGTGCCGGCCGACCGGCTGATCGGCGGCGACGGGGCGGGTTTCACCATCGCCATGTCGGCCCTGGACTCCGGTCGGTTGGGCATCGCGGCCTGCGCGGTCGGGCTGGCCCAGGCGGCGCTTGACTACGCGGTGGACTACGCCCGAAAACGCGAGCAGTTCGGCCGGTCGGTCATCGACTTCCAGGGGCTCGGGTTCACCCTGGCCGACCTCGCCACCCAGATCTCCGCCGCGCGGGCGTTGACGCTGGCCGCGGCCCGGCTACGCGACGCCGGGCGGCCGTACTCGATCGAGGCGGCCAAGGCGAAGCTGTTTGCCACGGATGTGGCGATGCGGGTGACAATCGACGCGGTGCAGGTGCTCGGCGGCGCGGGATACGTCGCCGACCACCCGGTCGAGCGGTACCTGCGGGAGGCGAAGGTGCTGCAGATCGTGGAGGGGACCAACCAGATCCAGCGGCTGGTGATCTCCCGCGCGCTGGCGAAGGGCTGACCGAACGCGACCATCCGCCCGCCGAACGCGACGGCGGGCGGCTTTGTCAGTCGCGTCGACCTGTCGTACCCGGTAGGTTGCACGCCGTGGAGGAGATCGACCGCGCCATCGTGGTGGCGCTGACCGCGGACGGCCGACTGTCGTACACGGACCTGGCGGAGAAGGTCGGCCTGTCGGTCTCGGCGGTGCATCAGCGGGTGCGTCGGCTGGAGCAGCGTGGGGTGATCAAGGGCTACGCCGCGCGGGTCTCCTTCGAGGCGCTGGACCTGCCCCTGACGGCGTTCGTGGCGATCCGGCCGTTCGATCCGTCCCAGCCGGACGACGCGCCGGAACGGCTGGCTCACCTGCCGGAGATCGACTCGTGCTACTCGGTGGCGGGGGAGGACTTCTACCTGCTGCTGGTCCGGGTGGCCGGTCCGGTCGACCTGGAGCGAGTGCTCCAGGAGATCAGGACGGCGGCCAACGTCACCACCCGGACGACAGTGGTGCTGTCCACCCCGTACGAGCACCGACCGCCCAAGATCACCCTCGACCCGGCGGCGCACCATCGCACCCGGGGCGTACCGCCCGCCGCAGCTGGCGCACAGGCGGACTGACCCGGAACACCCGGTGCCGCTGCGACCCAGGAGACGGGGCTAGGATCCATCCCTGGTTCGGCGGAAGGTGAGACCCGGATCATGACCGGGACGCCGGGGCGGTTCGTGCCGCCCGGTGTCCGGGTCGCCTCGCGTGTCTCGAAGGGGAGGATGAGATGTACCGATCGATGCGATCGCGTTCCAGCCAGCCGGCGGCCGGAGTCCGCTCATGACACGCATTCTCATCCGTGCCGGCAAGAGCCCGTTGACCGTGCTGTCCCACGAGCAAAGCCTGTCCACCTCTCGGTTGGGTGTCTTCGGGTCAAACTCTGGGAACATGCTGTTCTACAGCGCGGTGTTCCGGGTGCTGAGCGTGCCCGGTGCCGAGGTGGTCGCCAACTCCTACGTGCATGAGCGTCCGGTGCACCTGGGCACCTACATCAACCGGACAAACGAAGAGTTCGACCGGTTCGTCCTGCCGATGGCGAACTCGTACCGGGACACCTTCCTGCCGCACCTGGAGCGTCTCGCCAAGGTCATCGAGCGGTTGAAGATCCCGGTCACGGTGGTCGGCATCGGCGCGCAGCTGCCGTACGGCACCGAGTTCGACTCGCTCCCCGACAACTACAAGAAGATCGTCACGCGGTTCACCCGGGCCGTTCTCAACCGGTCGGCCTCCATCGGTGTGCGCGGTGAGTACACGGCACGCATGCTGAAGTATCTCGGCTTCGGCGACGAGCACGTGCGGGTGATCGGCTGCCCGTCGATGTTCGGCAACGGGCCGCTGGGACCGTTGGTACGCAAGGTGGACCGGCTGGCCTACGACAGCCCGATCGCCATCTCGTACACGCCGAAGGTCAAGGGTGTCGACCGACTGGTCGAGGCGAACACCGACCGGTACCCCAACAGCGTCATCGTGCCGCAGCAGCATCACCGGTTGGCGCTCATGTTGTGGGGCGAGAATCCGGCCAAGGTCCCCAACAAGCGGATGCCCATCCACACCGAGCATCCGCTGTACGAGAACGACCGGATGCGGTTCTTCGTCGATGCCTCGACCTGGGTCGACTTCATGGCCGAGCAGCACTTCGCCTTCGGCACGCGCATCCACGGCAACGTCGCGGGCGTGCTGGCGGGCACGCCGTCGGTGGTGTTGGCGCACGACTCCCGCACCGTCGAACTCTCCGAGTACCACGGCATCCCGTACCGCCTCTACTCGGAGCTGCCGCCGGACGTCGACGCGCAGCGGCTCTACGAGGAAGCGGACTTCGACGCCTTCGGTCCGCGTCAGGCCGAGACCTTCGAGACCTACGTGCGGTTCCTCGAGCACAACGACCTTGAGCACGTGTTCCAGCCGGGCAAGGCGAACCCGGCCTACGACGAGGCGCTCGCCGCTGCCCCGTTCCCCGGCCCGGTGCACACGCTGATGGCCTCGGACGTGGTCGGGCGGCGTCAGGTGATGTCCCGGCTGCGTTGGCTACGGCAGGGGCACGAGGGCGACCTGGAGCGCCGCGCCTACGAATTCGAACCACCGTTCCGCGAACCGCGCGGACAGAGGACGCTTGAGGAGCGGGTAACCGAGTTGGAGAAGGAACTCAGGGTGCAGCAGGAGTCGCTGGCGAGCTGGCGGGGTCGGATGGGGCGGGTGCTGCGGATCAACCCGTTGTCCACGGGGGGCCGTCGGTGACGACTGCGGCTCCGAACACGTCCCGACTGGGGGCATGGGTGGCGTCGAAGACGGGGGGGCGCATCACCTCCACGGCGATCGACGTGTCGGCGCTCGCCGCGCTGCTGCTGGCGGCGGTGGGCGGTTCCCGGCTCTGGGCGTTGCCGCCGGCCGTGCTGGCAGTCGGTCTGCTGGCCTGGACGTGGCGCGAAGGAGCGGCGTCCACCTCGAAGGCCGCCGTGCCGCGCGTCCTGCTGCTGGCCAGCGCGTACCTGCTCGGCGCGGTGCACGGCGGCGTCGACCTCGCGCTCGCCGTCGGCGTGGCCCTGGCCGGATTGGCGGTGCTCAGCGAGACACCGATGGGGTTCATTTCCCGTGCCGCGTACCCGGTGACGGCCAATCTGCCGGGAATCGGCGCGCGGCCCTATCGGCGTCCGAACACGAGCCGCGCGGTGCTGGTCAACGGTGCCGCGGTGCTGGTGGTGCTCGTCTGCGCCTTCATCGGCAACCTCGGGTTGATCGCCGCGGCGGTGTCGGCGGCCGCGCTCGGCCTGTCGTTGTTCACCTTGTGGCAGGGGCTGGCCCGGGTGCGGGCGCGGCGGACAAGTGAGCGGAACCTCACCAAGGCGCTCACCGCCTACGAACCGGCGTTCGTGGTGCACTGGACCGCACCGGCCGGCACCGCGTACCAGGTCGCGATGTGGCTGCCCTACCTGGAGCGGCTCGGTCGTAAATTCTTCGTGCTGGTGCGCGGTGAGGCCAACTTCAGCGAGGTGGCGGCGCTGACCAAGGCCCCGGTGGTGCTGCGCACCGCCCTGGAGGACATGGACAGTGTGGTCACCCCGTCCATGCGGGCCGCCTTCTACGTGAACACCGCGACGAAGAACAACCACCTCCTGCGGTACACGAACCTGACGCACATCCAGCTCAACCACGGCGACAGCGACAAGGTGCCGAGTCACAACCCGGTCTTCCGGATGTACGACAAGAACTTCGTCGCCGGCCAGGCCGCGATCGACCGCTTCGCGGCCAACGGCGTGAAGATGCCGATCGAGATGTTCAGCGTCGTCGGGCGACCCCAGGTGGAGAACGTGGCGGTGGCGGCCAAGCCGATCGCCTCGATCGCCAACCCCCGGGTGCTCTACGCGCCGACCTGGGCGGGTTTCTACGCCGACTCCAACTACTCGTCACTGCACGTCGGCTACGACATCGTCAAGGCGCTGGTCGAGCGCGGTTGCAGCATCGTCTTCCGGCCACACCCGTACAGCAACCGGAATCCGGCGCTGGGCCGTGAGTGTGAGCGGATCCAGGCGCTGCTGGCCGAGGACCGCAAGGCCAACGGGCGGCCGCACGTCTTCGGCAAGCAGGCCGAGGTGAAGATGTCGGTGATGGACTGCTTCAACGCGTCCGACGCGATGGTGTCGGACGTGTCGAGTGTGGTGGCCGACTACCTGTACTCGGAGAAGCCCTTCGCGATGGTGGCCGTCTCGACGCCGGCGGACACGTTCACCGACGAGTTCCCGCTGGGGCGGGCCAGCTATGTCATCGACGCCCACGGCGGCCGGGTCAAGGGGCTCGATGCGATCCTCGATGACCTCCTCGGCGCCGATCCGCTGGCCTCCACCCGACAGGACATCAAGAAGTACTACCTCGGCGACATTCCGCCGGAGCGCTACGCCCAGCATTTCCTGGACGAGGCGTCCCGCTACCTCTGAGTTCGACAGCGGTTCTCGTACCGGCTCCGGCCCGGCCTCGCGCCGGCCGGAGCCGGTGTTGTTCGGTCATCGAGCCGGCCTGCTGCCGGAGCTTTGCTCTCCGACGGGTCAGTGCCGACCGGCTGACCCGGTGGCCGGCACGGTGGGCTGGGCGACGGGTTGGTTCCAGCGGAGGATCACCCGCCGGCCGTGTTCGTGTCCGAGCAGGCTGAGGGTGGCGGTGTCCAGGCGGAACAGCCCGCCTGCGGACGGCGGCAGGCCGACCCAGCGGGCGCCCAGCACCCGCAGCGCGTGCGCGTGTCCGACCAACGCGACGGGGCCCCGGTCGAGCAGGGGATGCAGCCTGGCGAGCAGCCGATCCAGGCGTTCGCCCACCTCGCCGGGCGACTCGCCGCCCGGGCATCCGTCGGTCCAGACGCTCCACCCGGGACGTTCGTCCTGGATTTCGGCGGTGGTGCGGCCCTCGTAGTCGCCGTAGTGCCATTCGGCGAGGTCGTCGTCGGAACCGGTGACGGCCAGCCCGGCCAGCTGCGCGGTGCGCAGCGCCCGGATGCGTGGGCTGGTCAGCACCGCGACGAACCGCCGTCCGGCGAGGACCGGTCCGAGCGCGCGGGCCTGCCGCTCACCGTCGGGCGTGAGGTTGAGATCGGTGTACGAGGTGTGACGGCGGCTCGCGCTCCACGTGGTCTCGCCGTGCCGGATGAGCAGGATGTCGTTCATGCCGTCGCAGGTCGCTTCCGGGCAAGGCACGACCCCGTCATGCCGATTGTCTGGATTCGTTGGCCCATGCCCTCAGTCAACCAGGACACCGTGCCCGTTGCCGGGCGGCGGCGGGATCGGCCGGGGCGCGTCGCTCGCTGAGCTGCCCGACCGCGTCCGAACGATACCCCTAGTGTCCTAGGATGCCTCAGCGATTGTGCCACCCACCACGGCTGGCGAGACCGTTTCAGGCCACAGCACGGGGGGACACCACAAAGAGCGGAGCGATCCGCTCCGCGAACCGCCGAAATCAGGCAGGGAGGCGACATGAGCTTCACCGACAAGGCGAAGAACAAGGTCGAGGAACTGAGCGGTGCCGCCAGGGAGCGGATCGGCGACATGACCGACAACGAGCGCATGCGGGCCGAGGGCGCCAACCAGCAGAGCGATGCTCGCGCCCGTCAGGTCGGTGAGAACGTCAAGGAGGCCGGGCGCAACGCGAAGGACGCTTTCAACAAGTGATCGCCCGGTACGGAAGTGGGCCGCCGGAATGATCCGGCGGCCCACTTCGCGGTGTGGCGCGGTTTGGCGGAGGAGGCGCCGTCCGGCCGGGCGCTGAGCTGGTTCAGTCGTCGCGGTGGACGCGCCACCACTGCTGACCGGCCTCCGGGAGAGTGTCGATCGGGTCGTAGTAGGCGTAGCGCTTGCTCAGCGCCTCCAGGTCGGCGGACTCGATGGAGGTGCGGTAGTTCTTCGTCCAGTAGGAAATGCCGCGTTCCCGGTCGTACTCGGTGACCATGTGCACCCAGCGTTTTCCGACGAAGGGCACGTCGCAGACGATCCGTGGGGTGGCGTACCCGGGCAGGTAGCCCATGATGTCGTGCTGGAGCTGCTGGGCGTGCCAGACCGGCACCCGCCAGTGCTCGGCGTTGGGGATCATGTCGCACATGTAGAAGTAGTAGGGCAGGATGCCCGCCTCGCCCTGTAGTGCGAAGCAGAGGTCGAGCAGGTCGGTGCTTGTCGCGTTGACTCCGCGCATCAGCACGCCCTGGTTGCGTACGTCGCGGACGCCGATGTCGAGGGCGGTCTGGGCGGCCCGGGCGACCAGCGGGGTCAGCGACTGGGCGTGGTTGACGTGGGTGTGGATGGCGAGGTTGACGCCGCGGCGGGCGGCGGTGCGGGCGACCCGTTCCAGGCCCTCGACGACGTCGGGTTGCAGCCAGTGTTGGGGCAGGCCCATGAGGGCCTTGGTGGCGAGCCGGATGTCGCGGATGGTTTCGATCTCCAGTAGGCGCATCAGGTACGACTCAAGGTTGCGCCAGGGCACGTTGGCCACGTCGCCGCCGGAGACCACGACGTCACGTACGCCGGGGTGGGCTCGGAGGTAGCCGATGTGGGCGTCGTAGCGGTCCACGGGTTTCAGGCTGAGCTTGAGCTTGTCCACCGTGGGGGTGGAGTTGCCGACCAGGTCCATGCGGGTGCAGTGCCCGCAGTACTGCGGGCAGGTGGAGAGCAGTTCGGCGAGGACCTTTGTGGGGTAGCGGTGGGTGAGGCCCTCGGCGACCCACATGTCGTGTTCGTGCAGGGAGTCGCGGGTGGCGTAGGGGTGGGACGGCCAGTCGGTGCGTCGGTCGGAGGCGACGGGGATCATGTAGCGCCGGATGGGGTCGGCGAGCAGCGCGTCGGTGGTGGGTGGGCCGTACGGTGCCATGGTGTTGATCATTTGTGGGGTCACCAGCATGGACATGGTGGCCAGGGCGCGCTGGTCGGCTTCGAGGTCGGCGTAGAAGGTGTCGTCGACGGTGTGGCCGAGCACGGTGCGCAGCTGCTTGATGTTCTTGACGCAGTTGACGCGTTGCCACTGGGCGCTTTCCCACTGGTCGCGGGTTACGTCGCGCCAGCCGGGGAAGCGGGTCCAGTCGGGTTCGACGAGTGGGCTGCGGCGGTATTCGTAGGGCTGGCCGGTGAGGGTGGTGGGGGCCGGCGGGGGTGCCGGGATGGTCTGCACCGGCGGTCGGGTCTGGGTCACGGCCCCTCCTCTGGTCTGCCTGGGTGATCGGCGAACCGAAGGCTACTGGAAAAATTTCGGTTGAGAAATTATTCTGCCGTAAGTTTTCCCGCCATGCGAGTCCAAGGCGAAGTTTCAGGCGGTCAGACAGGGGAGGTTGGCGTGACGTCACCAGTGGGTCTGCATCGCGTCCTGGAGCCCGGGGGCGTGTTGCCTCAGGCGGCCTGGCGGCTCGACACGCGTCAGGAGATCGCGCCGAACGAGGTGCGGATCCGGGTGGAGCGGCTGAATCTGGACGCGGCGAGTTTCCGGCAGTTGTCCGTCAAGCACGGCGGGGACGGCGACGCGATCCGGGCCGAGGTGCTCGACATCATCGCGACCCGGGGAAAGATGCAGAACCCGGTGACGGGGTCGGGCGGCATGCTGATCGGCACGGTCGAGGAGGCGGGGCGACGTTCGCCGTTGGGGCTCAAGGCGGGCGAGCGGGTGGCCACGCTGGTGTCGCTGACGTTGACTCCGCTGGTGGTGACCGACGGGTTGGCCGGCTGGGATGGCCGGAGCGAGCAGGTGCCGTGTGCGGGGTGGGCGATTCTGTTCGCCCGGTCGGTCGCGGCGGTGCTGCCGGGGGATCTGGATCCGCAGCTGTCTCTGGCGGTGTTGGACGTGTGTGGTGCGCCGGCGTTGACGTCGCGGGTGGTGTCCCGGTACGTGGCCGAGCGGGCGGTCGAGGGGGAGGCCCGACCGGTGACGGTGGCGGTGGTCGGCGGCGCGGGCAAGAGCGGTTCGTTGGCGCTGGCGGCGGCGCGGCGGGCGGGCGCGGGCCGTACGGTCGGGGTGGTGCCGGTGGTCGCGGAGCGCGAGGCGCTGGTGGCGGCGGGTCTGGCCGATGCGGTGGTGTTGGCCGACGCCCGTGATCCGGTGGCGTTGTCGACGGCGGTGACGTCGGCGTTCGGGGTGCCGGCGGACGTGACGGTGGTGTGCGTGGATGTGCCGGGTTGTGAGCACGGGGCGGTGTTGGCGACTGCGGACGGCGGCACGGTGATCTTTTTCTCGATGGCGACGAGCTTCGCGGCGGCGGCGTTGGGTGCGGAGGGTCTGGCGGCGGACGTGACGATGCTTGTCGGCAACGGGTACGTGCCGGGGCACGCGGAGTTGGCGTTGGGTCTGCTGCGGGGTGAGCCGGGGGTGCGTGGGCTGTTCGAGGCTCGGCTGGCGGCAGACTGAGCTCATGACGAACAACCCCTCGACGTTGTACCGCGCTGGTGTGTTGCACTGTCCGGCGGATCCGTCCGCGACGGCGTTGCTGGTCCGTGACGGGCGGATCGTGTGGCTGGGTTTGGATGCCGACGCTCCGTCGGCGGACCGGGTGGTGGAGCTGGACGGTGCGTTGGTGACGCCGGCTTTCGTGGATGCGCACGTGCATGTCAGCGACACGGGTCTGGTGTTGTCCGGGCTGGATCTGTCCGGGGCGCGGTCGGCCGGTGAGTTGTTGGACGCGGTGTCGGCGTACGCGGCGGGGCTGCCGGCGGACGCGGTGGTGCTGGGTCACGGGTGGGACGAGTCGACGTGGGCGGTGGCGCAGCCGCCGTCGGCGGCGCAGTTGGGGCGGGCGGCCGGTGGTCGGCGGGTGTACCTGTCGCAGGCGTCGATTCATTCGGCGTTGGTGTCGGAGGCGTTGTTGGCGGCGTGTCCGGAGGCGGTTGCCGCGCCTGGGTACGACGAGTCGGGTTGGCTGCGTCGGGACGCGCATCATGTGGTGCGGGCGGTGGCGCGGGCGTCGGTGACGCGGGCGCAGCGGGTGGCGGCGCAGCGGGTGGCGTTGGGGCATGCGGCGTCGGTGGGGATCGCGGCGGTGCACGAGTGTGGTGGGCCGGAGATTTCCGACGAGGAGGATTTCACTGGCCTGTTGGGGATTTCCGGTGCGGGGGTGCCGGAGGTGTACGGGTACTGGGGTGAGTTGGGTGGTGCGGCGCGGGCGCGGGAGTTGGGTGCGGTCGGTGCCGGTGGTGATCTGTTCGCCGATGGTGCGTTGGGTTCGCGGACGGCGCATCTGTCGGAGCCGTATGTCGATGGTGACGGGTGTGGTCACGGTTATCTGAGCGCGGACCAGGTTCGTGATCATTTGTTGGATTGTTCGGCGCACGGGATGCAGGGCGGGTTCCATGCGATCGGTGACGCGGCGGTGTCGACGGTGCTGGAGGGTTTCGCGGGGGCGGCGCGGCGGTTGGGTACGGATCGGTTGCGGGCGGCGCGGCATCGGGTGGAGCACGCGGAGATCGTGGATCGGCGGTTGATCGCCGGGTTCGTGGAGTTCGGGGTGGTGGCGTCGATGCAGCCGGCGTTCGACCGGTTGTGGGGTGGCGCGGGCCGGATGTACGAGTCGCGGTTGGGGTTGGCGCGGTCGTTGGCTTCGAATCCGATGGGTGCGATGCACGGGGTCGGGGTGGCGTTGGCGTTCGGGTCGGATTCGCCGGTGACGCCGTTGGATCCGTGGGGTTCGGTGCGGGCGGCGGTGGCGCATCACAATCCGGTGCAGCGGATGAGTGTGCGGGCGGCGTTCGCGGCGCATACGCGGGGTGGTTGGCGGGCGGTGCATCTGGACAACGAGGGGGTTCTGGCGTTGGGTGCGCCGGCGACGTTCGCGGTGTGGTCCACGCCGGGTGGGGTGGAGCGGGGGTTGCCGGTGTTGCAGGCCGCGGATCTGGAGGCGCGTGGCGCGGATGATCCGACGCCGTTGCCGGTGTGCCGGCGCACGGTGCTGCGCGGTGAGGTGATCTATGAGGAAGGGTCCGCGTGACGGGGAAGCTTGATCTGGATCCGGTGCTGGTGGCGCGGGCGCGGGAGTTGGCGCGGCGGGCCGGGCGGCCGGTGGTGGAGTTGGCGCGTAGCCACACGACGGTGTCGGTGGAGCGGGCGGTGTTGCGGCTGGCCGGGGTGGTCGGCGCGGATCCGGACGGTATTCCGTGGGTGAACCGGCTGGTGGATGCGGTGGTGGCGGATGTCGGGTTGGGTCACGGGGTGGCGTTGCCGGTGTTCGACGCGCTGGTGCGGGAGCAGACCACGGATGTGACGTTGCTGGCGCAGAAGGCGGCGGCGGGGTCGGTGCGGTTCCAGGTGCCGTCGGGTCGGGCGGCGACGGCGGCGCGGCGGGCCGCCCGTAGGGCGGTGGCGGCGGGGATCCGGCGGATCGATCGGCGGCGGGCCGAGCGGGACCGGTTGGTGAGGCGGTACGGGGATCCGAGGCAGCGGCCGTGGATCTATCTGATCGTGGCGACGGGGGACATCTACGAGGACATTCCGCAGGCGCAGGCGGCGGCGCGGGCCGGGGCGGATGTGATCGCGGTGATCCGGTCGACGGGGCAGTCGTTGCTGGACTACGTGCCGGAGGGGGCGACCCGGGAGGGGTTCGCGGGCACGTATGCGACGCAGGAGAACTTCCGGTTGATGCGGGCGGCGTTGGACGAGTCGTCGAAGGAGTTGGGTCGGTATGTGCGGCTGACGAATTACGCGTCGGGGTTGTGCATGCCGGAGATGGCGACGCTCGCGGGTCTGGAGCGGTTGGACATGATGCTCAACGATTCGATGTACGGGATTCTGTTCCGGGACATCAATCCGGTGCGGACGTTCGTGGATCAGCGGTTTTCGCGGCAGGTGCACGCGCGGGCGGGGATCGTTATCAACACCGGTGAGGACAACTACCTGACCACTGCGGATGCGGTGGACGAGGCGCACACGGTGACGGTGTCGCAGTTGCTGAACGAGTATTTCGCGCATGAGGCGGGGTTGGCGGACTGGCAGTTGGGGTTGGGGCACGCTTTTGAGATCAACCCGGATGTGCCGGAGTCGTTTCGCCTGGAGTTGGCGCACGCGTTGCTGGCGCGGGAGTTGTTTCCGGATGCGCCGTTGAAGTGGATGCCGCCGACGAAGCACATGACCGGGGATGTGTTCCGGGGGAATCTGCTGGACGGGTTCTTCAATCTGGTGGGCACCATGACGGGGCAGGGCATCCTGCTGGTGGGGATGATGACGGAGGCGGTGGTGACGCCGTGGTTGTCGGACCGGGACATCGCCTTGCAGAACGTGCGGTACGTGCTCGGTGCGGCGGGTGGGTTGCACGAGGATTTCGTGCCGGCGCCGGGTGGGTTCATCCAGCAGCGCGCCCATCGGGTGCTGGCCGAGGCGGTGGGGTTGTTGGAGCGGATCGGTGCGCAGTCGTTGTTGACGGCGATCGCCGAGGGCACGTTCGGGATCATGAAGCGGCCGGCGGATCGGGGTAAGGGTCTGGACGGGGTGGCGCGGCATGAGGCGGGTTACTACAACCCGGCCACGGAGGTCCTGGAGCAGCCGGGTGCGGGCGGGCGGGTGCCGGGGTCGCGGTCCGAGGAGGTCCGGCCGTGAGCGGTCAGAAGATCGTCCGGCCGTACGGGGACACCACCGGTGACGGCATGGTGCAGGTGTCGTTCACGTTGCCGGTGCCGCATGACAAGCGGGCCGAGGGTGCGGCGGTGCAGTTGGCGAACAAGATGGGTGTGGACCCGGCGTTGCTGGTGCACGCGAAGCCGATCGGTGACGGGTTCACGTTTTTTGTGGTGTACGGGCGGGTGAACCATCTGGTGGACCTGTCGGCGGTGCGGGTGGTGGAGCGGGACTTCCCGTTGCTCAGCGCCAAGGAGGTCAATGCGGTCGTCAAGCGGCGGTTGCGGCGGAAGTTGTCGGTGGTGGGGGCGTGTATCGGCACGGACGCGCACACGGTGGGTATCGACGCGATTCTCAATGTGAAGGGGATCGCGGGGGAGAAGGGTCTGGAGTACTACCGGGAGTTGTCGGTGACGAACCTGGGTGCGCAGGTGAGTGTGCCGGAGTTGGTGGAGGCGGCGCGGGTGGCGCGGGCCGATGCGGTGCTGGTGTCGCAGGTGGTGACGCAGCGGGATGCGCATCTGCACAACACGCGGGAGATGTCGGCGGCGTTCCGGGAGGCGATGCCGGCGGGGCGGCGGCCGTTGTTGATTGTGGGTGGGCCGCGGTTCGACGAGTCTCAGGCCGCTGAGCTGGGGGTGGATCGGATCTTCGGTCGGGGGACGACTCCGGGTGAGGTGGCGTCCTATCTGGTCCACGCGTTGATCACGGGTAGGAAGGCGACGGTGGCATGACTGACCGGCGGTTGGGTGTGACGGTGACTCATCGGCGGTATGTGCCGTACGCGCACGCGCACTACGCGGGTGATCTCGTCGATGGGGCGTACGCGTTGGGTTTGTTCGGGGATGTGGCCACCGAGGTGTGTATCCGTACCGACGGGGACGAGGGGTTGTTCGCGTCGTATTCGGATGTGCAGTTCAAGGCGCCGATGCGGGCTGGTGACGTGCTGGAGGTGGTGGCCACGGTGACCCGGGTGGGTACCCGGAGCCGCACCATCGACTTCGAGGCCCGGGTGGTGTGTCGGGGGCGGCCGGATCGGGGTTCGTCGGCGGCGGAGGTGTTGGCCGAGCCGTTGGTGGCGGTGACGGCGACCGGCACGGTGGTCGTGCCTGCTGCGGTGTGAACGTCGCGGTCTGCGCCGACGTGGGTTCGACGTACACGAAGGTGGCGGTGGTCGACCTGGCCGGTGGTGGGTTGGTGTCGGCGGCGGCGGTGCCCACCACTGTGGCGTCGGATGTGCTGCATGGGCTGGACGCGGCGGTGGGTGCGGCGGGTGTGGGGCTCGGCTCGGGTGAGGTGCCGTGGTTTGTGTGTTCGTCGGCCGGTGGCGGGTTGCGGCTGGCGGTGATCGGCTACGAGCCGTTGGTGACCGCGCAGGCGGGTCGGCGGGTCGGCCTGTCGGCGGGGGCGGACGTGGTGCATGTGGCGGCCGGGCGGCTGGGTCGGGCGGAGTTGACGGCGTTGCGGGCGGCCCGCCCGGACGTGGTGCTGCTGGTGGGTGGCACGGACGGCGGGGACGCGGAGACGCTCACGCACAATGCGACGCGGTTGGCGCGGGCCCGGTGGCGGGTGCCGGTGGTGTTGGCGGGCAACGTCGATGTCCGTGCCGACCTGCACGGGTTGTTGGCCGGGGCGGGGGTGCCGGTGACGGTGGCCGACAATGTGCTGCCCCGCATCGGGGTGTTGGCGCCGTTGTCGGCGCGGTCGGCGATCCGGCAGGTGTTCCTGCGGCATGTGATCGGCGGTAAGGGGTTGTCGCGGGGTGGCCGGTTTGCCCGGCTGGTGCGGGCGGCGACGCCGGACGCGGTGCTGTCGGGGGTGGAGGTGCTGGCCGACGTGGCCGGCGGTGACCTGGTGGTGGTCGACGTGGGTGGCGCGACGACGGACGTGTATTCGGTGCTCACGCCGGATGAGCGGGCCAGTGGGCCGGGCCGGGAGGTGGCCGGTGAGCTGTGGCGGGCTCGGACGGTCGAGGGGGATCTGGGGGTGCGGTGGAGCGCCCCGGGGGTGGTGCGGGCGGCCGTGGAGGAACGTCTGCTCGCGGCGGGGGCGGTCGACGGGTTGGCGGCTGAGGCCGCGGTGCGTGCCGCCGATCCCGGTTTCCTGCCGGGCGACGCCGCGGGGCGGGCGGTCGATGCCCGGATCGCGGCGTTGGCGGCGACGGTGGCGTTGCGTCGGCATGCCCGTGGGGTGGGCACCGGTGAGCGGGCCGGCCGGGATCTGCGGGATGTGCGACTGCTGGTCGGTTCCGGTGGGGTGCTGCGGCACGCTCCGGCCAACGACGCGGCCGGGGTGTTGGACGCGGTGTTGACCGACCATGCCGGTGGGTGGGCGTTGCCGCGGGCGGCGCGGCCGGTGGTGGACACCGACTATGTGCTGGCCGCCGCCGGGTTGCTCGCCGACGGGCATCCGGTGGCGGCTCGGGGGTTGTTGCGGTCGTTGCTCGTTTGACCAGGGTGGACGGCGGCGGTCGCGGGCAGGTCGGCGGGTGGTTGTTGGGGTTGCCGCCGCGGTGGCGCCGCCGCGACACGCCGGGGTGGTGCGGCGACTCGTCGGGGGTGGGTTGACAAGGCCGGGGGTGGGCCACGTACCGTCTTTGAGTCCTACCACGGGAAGCGGCTGTTGTTCGCTTCGTCCCTTCGTCCGCTGGCCGAGCGACACGGTGCATGTTCAGTCGCGGCGGCCAGGTCCAGCGGGCGGGGGTCGGCGGGGCGGCGCGAACCGGCCGCGGTTACCGGTGTACGGGCAGGATGGGGTGCACGGCCAGTAGACAACGGTCAGGCGGGGACAGCCAGTCATCGTCGGGTCGGTCCGAAGGCCGGCGTGCCACATTCCGCCGCACCGGCCGGGAGGGGCCTGGGAGCATCGGGGCGCGGCGTATGCCGCGCCCCGACTTCGTATCTGGTTCAGGTGGCGGGGCGGGCGCGTACGTGCAGGCGTTCGCCCTGCGGGCCGAACAGGTTGAGCACTTCGGTGGTTTCGGGCCCGGGGTTGGTGACGCAGTGCGGTATCCGGGTGTCGAACTCGGCGACTTCGCCGGGGGCGAGCAGCAGGTCGTGCTCGCCGAGGCGTAGTCGTAGCTGGCCGGAGAGCACGTACAGCCACTCGTAGCCCTCGTGGGTCTGTGGCTGTGGCTCGGCGGGGGTGTGTGGGGGCAGGATCTGTTTGAACGCCTGCAGGCCGCCGGGGCGGCGGGTCAGCGGCAGGAAGGTGATGCCGTGGCGGACGATGGGGCGGGGGCGTACCCGGGGGTCGCCGACGGCGGGTGCGCCGACCAGCTCGTCCAGGGGCACCTGGTGGGCGCGGGCCAGCGGCAGCAGCAGTTCCAGGGTGGGGCGGCGCTGCCCGGATTCGAGCCGGGACAGGGTGCTCACCGAGATGCCGGTGGCGTCGGAGAGTTCGTTCAGGGTGGTGCCGCGTTGTTTTCGCAGGGCGCGTAGTCGGGGTCCGACCGCTGCCAGCACCGCCGCCTCCTCGTTTGCCATAACAGCAACATTACTTGTCGATCGGCGGGGTTGGTTGCAGGGTGTGAGGCATCACCGACGAGGGGGCGGCAATGGACGACAGGTATGACGTGGTGGTGGTCGGCGGCGGGGCGGCTGGGTTGGCCGGGGCGCTGACGCTGGCCCGGGCCCGGCGCAGGGTGCTGGTGGTGGACGCGGGGGAGCCGCGTAACGCACCGGCCGCCGGGGTGCACAACTATCTCGGGCGGGAGGGCACACCGCCGGGGGAGTTGGTGGCCGTGGGCCGTGCGGAGGTCACCGCGTACGGCGGGCAGATCGTGGCCGGGCGGGTCGACGCGGTCGTCCGTGACGACAGCGGCTTCGTGGTCACCGTCGACGGGGGGCGTACGGTGCGAGCCCGGCGGCTGCTGGTCACCACCGGGCTGGTTGACGAGTTGCCCGAGGTGCCCGGGTTGACGCAGCGGTGGGGGCGGGACGTGCTGCACTGCCCGTACTGTCACGGCTGGGAGGTCCGGGACCGGCGGATCGGGGTGCTGGCCACCGGGCCGCTGGCCGTGCACGGGGCGAAGCTGTGGCGGCAATGGAGCCCGCATGTGCGGTTGCTGCTGCACGACGGCCCGGCGCCCGGCCCGCAGGAGGCCGAACAGTTGGCGGCCCTGGGTGTCCCCGTGGTGCCCGGGCGGGTGGTGGCCGTGGAGACCGCCGAGGACCGGCTGACCGGGGTGCGGTTGGCTTCCGGCGAGCTGGTGGAGCTCGACGCGGTGGTGGTCGCCGCACGGATGACGGCCCGCTCGGCGTTGCTGGAGTCGCTCGGGTTGGTCCCGGTGGACGTGGAGCATTCCGGTCACGTCATCGGTCGGCAGATTCCGGCCGATGCCACCGGCGCGACCTCCGTACCGGGGGTGTGGGTGGCCGGCAACGTGGCCGATCTGTCCGCCCAGGTGATTCGTGCCGCGGCATCCGGTACGACCGCCGGCGGGATGATCAACATGGATCTGGTGGAGGAGGACACCCGCGAGGCGGTGGCCGAGCACCGGCGGCAGCGGGAGACCATGTTCACCGAGGCGGCGTGGGAGGAGCGTTACCGGTCCAAGCCGGCGGTGTGGAGCGGCCGACCGAACCCGCAGCTGGTCACCGAGGTCAGCGAGTTGACACCCGGTCGGGCGCTGGACGTGGGCAGCGGTGAGGGCGCTGACGCGGTGTGGCTGGCCGAGCGGGGCTGGCAGGTCCACGCGGTGGACATCTCCACCGTCGCGTTGGCCCGGGCCGCCGGTCACGCCCAGGCCGCCGGCGCGGAGGTGGCCGCCCGGATCGAGTGGACCCACGCCGACCTGTTCGAGTGGTCACCGCCGTCCGGCGCGTACGACCTGGTGTCGGCGCAGTTCATGCAGCTGCCGCCGCCGCAGCGGCGGGAGGTCTTCGCTCGGCTGGCCGACGCGGTCGCGCCCGGTGGGCGGCTGCTGATCGTCGGGCACCACCCGGCGGACCTGCCCAACTCCGGGCATCGCCTGCACTATCCGGAGATGATGTACACCGCCGAGGAGGCCGCCGCGGAGCTGGACCCGGACCAGTTCGAGGTGCTCACGGTGCAGGCCCGGCCCCGTACCGTGACGGATCCGGACGGGCGTGAGGTGGTCCATCACGACGCGGTGCTGCTGGCCCGCCGCCGCTGACGGTCACCCCACCAACGGGACGGGGGGTCGGGTCGTCGGCGGACGATCATGGCGGGCGGGTAGCCTTCGGCGCGTGATCGCGCCCGACCCGCCCGTGACGACCGTGGACCGTGCCGCCGGATCCGACCCACCGCCACCTGCCCCGGCGGCGGCCGGCCCGGTGCGCCTGCCGGTGGCCGTCGCCATGGCGGTGGCCGCGGGCCTGGCGTTGCTGCTGGCCTTCCCCCCGTACGGGTGGTGGCCGCTGGCGCCGGTCGGGGTGGCCCTGTTGGCGGCCGCGACCCACCGGCGGCGGCTGCGGGCCGGCGCCGGTCTGGGCTTCCTGACCGGTCTGGCCCTGTTCGCGCCGTTGCTGGCCTGGACGAACCTGCACACCGGCTACCTGCCGTGGGTGTTGCTGTCGTTGTTGCAGGCCGGCTACCTGGCGGTGCTCGGGATGGCCACGGCGTGGGTGTCGCCGCTGGCCGACCGGTTCCCGGCGGCGTGGCCGGCGCTGACCGGCGCGCTGTGGGTGGGGCAGGAGGCGCTGCGCGACCGGACGCCGTTCGGCGGGTTCCCGTGGGGTCGGCTGGCGTTCGGCCAGGACGAGTCGCCGCTGCTGCGGCTGGCCGCGCTCGGTGGTGCGCCGCTTGTGACGTTCGCGGTGGCGCTGGCCGGTGGGCTGCTGGTCGCCGGGGCGTGGTGGACGGCACGGGCCCGCCGCGGCACCGGTGGCCCCCGCTGGTGGGCACCCGCGGCCGGCTGTGCCGCGGCGGTGCTGCTGCTGTTCGCCGGTGGGCTGGCGGTGCCGGTGGCCACCACCCGGGACACGGCGAGTGTGACGGTGGCGATCGTGCAGGGCAACGTGCCGCGGCTCGGGTTGGATTTCAACGCGCAACGGCAGGCCGTGCTCGACAACCACGTCGACGCCACCATCGCCCTGGCCGGCGAGGTCACCGCGGGCACCCGACCTCGACCGGATCTGGTGGTGTGGCCGGAGAACTCCAGCGACATCGACCCGCTGCGCAACGCGTCGGCCGGGGCGCGGATCTCCGCCGCCGCGGACGCCGTCGGGGTGCCGATCCTGGTCGGCGCCGTGCTGTTCGGGCCGGAACGGGGGCAGGTGCGCAACGCGGGACTGCTGTGGCGTCCGGGCAGCGGACCCGACCTGGAGCAGCTGTACGTCAAACGGCATCCGGTGCCGTTCGCCGAGTATGTGCCGCTGCGCCGGATCGCCCGGATGGTCAGCGACCAGGTCGACCGGGTACGGGCCGATTTCGTGGCCGGCACCGAGGCTGGGGTGGTCGACAGCGGGCCGGTGGTGCTCGGTGACGTGATCTGCTTCGAGGTCGCCTACGACGGGCTGGTCCGCGACACCGTCGTCGGTGGGGCGCAGCTGCTGGTGGTGCAGACCAACAACGCCACGTTCGACGAGGCCGAGGCGCGTCAGCAGTTGGCGATGGTGCGGCTGCGGGCCGTCGAGCACGGGCGTGCGGCGTTGATGGCGTCCACGGTCGGGGTGTCCGGGTTCGTCACCCCGGACGGGCGGGTAAGCGACGCCACCGGGTTCAACACCCGTGCGGTCGTGGTGCGGCAGCTGCGGCTGACCGAGGGGCGCACGCTGGCCACCCGGGTCGGGGTGCTGCCGGAGGTGGTGCTGGCCGGGCTGGCGGTGGCTGCGCTGGCCGGCGCGGCGGTGCTGCGGCGTCGGCGGGACGGCCGACCGGTGCCGGGGGCCGCCCACCCGGGGTGAAGGGGGCAGCGGTGGTACGCGGAACCGACATCCGTCCGGTGATGACCGGGGTGCCCGGCGTGGGTCGGGTGCTGGTGGTCATTCCCACCTACAACGAGGCCGACAACGTGACCGCGATCGTGCGGCGGGTCCGCGTGGCCGCGCCGCAGGTGGAGATTCTGGTCGCCGACGACAACAGTCCGGACGGCACGGGCGGCATCGCCGAGGGCATCGCCCGCGCCGACCGGCGGGTACACGTGCTGCACCGGGAGGGGAAGCAGGGACTCGGCGCGGCGTACCTGGCGGGGTTCGCGTGGGCGCGGCGGCGTGGTTTCGACGCGGTGGTGGAGATGGACGCCGACGGTTCCCACGCCCCGGAGGACCTGCCGGCGTTGCTGGCCGCTGCCCGCGACGCCGACGTGGTGATCGGATCGCGGTGGACCCGGGGCGCCCGGGTGGTGAACTGGCCGTTGCGGCGGCTGTTGCTGTCGCGGTGCGGCAACCTGTACGCGCGGCTGGCGTTGGGTATGCCGGTCGCCGACGCCACCGGTGGCTACCGGGTCTACCGGGCCGGGGTGCTGGACGCCCTGGATCTGGATTCGGTGTGTTCGCAGGGGTATTCGTTCCAGGTGGAGTTGTCCCGGCTGGCGCACCGTGCGGGTGCGCGGATCGTGGAGGTGCCGATAACGTTCGCCGAGCGGGAACGCGGGGCCAGCAAGATGAGCCCGTTGATCGTCGTGGAGGCGCTGTGGCGGATCACCGGCTGGGCGGTGCGTGACCGGCGTACGGCGGTGCGGCGTGGGCTGCGCGCGGCCACGGCTGGACAGGCGCGGTGGCCCTGAGCGCGGCTCGGTTCGCCACGGGCGAGCCTCCTCGAACCCGCGCTGAGCGGTCGCGTGTCATGCTTGACGAACGGGACGGCTGCGCCGCCGGGGCGGGGCCGCCACGATGAGGCGCCGTGAGGCGGTTGGGGTGAAATGCGCCGAACACTGAGGTTCGTACCGTTGGCTCTACTGGTGTCCGTGGCCGTGGAGATCGCCGTGTTCGTGGTGGTGGGTCGGACGCTCGGGTTCGGTGCGGCGACGCTGCTGGTGTTCGCGGCCTCGCTGCTGGGTCTGGTGTTGCTGCGCCGGGAGGGCGTGCGGGCGTGGCGGGGTTTCCGGGAGGCGGCGCAGTCGGGTCGGCCGCCCGGTCGGCAGGTGACCGACGGGCTGGTGGGGCTGCTCGGTGCGTTGCTTTTGGCGACCCCGGGGCTGGTCAGTGGCCTGGTGGGGTTGCTGTTGCTGGTGCCGCCGGTGCGCCGGTTGACCCGGGGTGGGGTGCAGCGGGCCGCTGAGCGTCGGGTGTCGTCGATGACCGCCGGTGACCTGTTCGGTCCCCGTCGGGTGCGGGTGTACCGGGGTGGGCCGCAGCAGCCGGGGCAGGCTCCGCCGCCGCAGGGCCCGGCGACGACACCGCCGCAGACCTCCGCTGCCGGGACGCGTCCGGCGGTGGAGGGCGAGGCCATCGAGGGTGAGATCGTGGAACCGCGCTGACGTACGCGAAACGGCGCCCCCGGGACTTCCGGGGGCGCCGTTGACGTGAACGGGTCAGGCGCGGCCGCGACGGGTGCGAACCTCTTGCAGCCGTTCGGCCAGGATGTCCTCAAGCTCGGCGATCGAACGTCGCTCCAGCAGCATGTCCCAGTGGGTGCGCGGCGGCTTGGCCTTCTTCTGCTCGGGCTCGCTGCCGTCGACCAGCCGGGCCACGCTGCCGTCGAACTTGCATTCCCAGGTGGTCGGCACCTCGGCGTCGACGGCGAACGGCACCTCGAACTGGTGACCCTTGGCGCACAGGTACTCGCGGGTCTGCCGCGGCGCGAGCTCCGTGTTGCGGTCGGATTCGTAGCTGACCGCGCCCAGCCGGCTTCCGCGCAGCATACGCTCGCCCATGATCGACTTCCCCTCTTCGGTGGTGCAGGTCCTATCGGTGTAACGGTCCGTCTCCGCCGGGCCATTCCCGCTCCCCGCGCCTCGACGACCCCGTACACCCGGGTGCGCAGTCCAGGGTAGCCGGCCATGACGTACGCCCGGCGAGGGTCGTCCCGGCCGGGTCGTCTCGGCGGACCGTCACCGCCAGCGGGAATGGTAACCGGCCGAGGTCGTCGCCCGGCGACGCAGTGGCTTGACGCGCCGGGCGGGCACCCGTTGGTGTGCGACGGCCCGGTCAGCCGGTCCGCGGTGTCGGTGGCAGCGGCAACGGCAGCCCCGGCAGACCGTCGATGCTGGTGGCGACGTTGTCCTTGCCGGCGAAGTAGGCGTCCAGCGACGTGTCGTCCTCCCGGGCGAAACGGCGGGCGTGCAGGTCCCGGTCGGTGTCGTAGATCATCAGTGGCACCGCGTAGCCGCAGGTGTCGCGGATCAGCCGGGCGTGCACCACGATGACCGCTCGCAGGCCGTGCTGGGTGGCGTCGATGTCGGGGAAGTGTGCCAGCAGGTCGGGGAAGCGGGGGTCGTCACGGAACACCGGCTCGCCCCGGCCGTGTACCCGCACGATGTTGGGCGGGCCGGTGAAGGCGCACCACATCAGCGTGATCCGGCCGTTCTCCCGCAGGTGGGCGATGGTCTCGGCGTTGCTGCCGGCGAAGTCCAGATAGGCCAGCGTCTGCTCGTCGAGCACCGCGAGGCAGCCCCGCAGGCCCTTCGGGGACAGGTTGACGGTGCCGTCGCCGGCCAGCGGGGCGGTGGCGGTGAAGAACATCGGCTGTACCTCGATGAACTCCCGCAACCGCCCCTCGATGCGCTCATGCGTCTTACCCATACCGCCATCCTCCCCCACCCCCACCCGCCGCCCGTTGCCGCGCCGGGTGGGGGTCAGGGGGTGGGGCGGGTGAGGGCGGTGGCCAGGTCGGCGACCTTCGCGGCCAGCTGCGCCACCCGCTCACGGGCACCGTCGCGGTCTGCCTCGGTGGCGCGTAGGCGTACCGTCAGCTCGCTGACCTGGCGCTCGGCGGCGTTGAGCGTCGCCCGTACGCCGGCCAGTTCCTCACCCAACCGGTCGGCGCGGCCGGCGAGCGCGGCCTGCTGCTCACCGGCCTGTCGGGCCTGCGTCCGGGCCCGTTCGCGGTCGGCCTCGGCCTGCGCCCGCGCCTGCTCCGCCCGTTCGGCCTCCGCCCGGGCCGCGGCCGACTCCGCCCGGGCCTGCTCGGCCTCGGCGCCAGCCCGCGCAGCCTCCGCCCGGGCCTGCTCGGTGTCCACTCGGGCCTGCTCGGCTGCGGCCCGGGTCTGGTTCAACTCGACCCGCAGCCGGTCGGCCTCGGCCAGCGCCGCGGCGCTGGCGGTGGCGGCCCGCTCCGCCTCGGCACGGGCGGCGTCGCGTTCGGCGACCAGGTCGTCGTGGCGACGACGCTCGGCGGTCAGGTCGGCGCGCACCGAGGTCACCTCGGCGCGGGCGGCGTCGCGATCGGCCTCGGCCTGCGAACGCAACGCCTGCGCGGCGGCGGCCTCCCGCCGCGCCTCGTCCCGGGCGGTCTGCGCATCCTGCGCCCGCTGGGCGGCCGATTCCGCCTGCTCGGTCGCGCGGGCGGCCTCGGCCCGGGCGGCATCCCGCTCGACGGTCGCCGCCTGAGCCTGCCGACGCTGCCGCTCGGCGTGGGCGTTCGCGTCCTCGGCGGCCCGCAGCGCCTCGTCGCGTTCGGTCTGCGCCGCCGCGATCTCCCCGGCGGTCTCCGCACGCAGCTGCGACAGCTGCCGCTGCACCCCGGCCGGGGACAACTCGGCGTGCAGCGCCTCGGTCAGGGTGTCCACGATCTGGTCGAGCCGGTCCACCGCCTCCCAGGTCCGGGCCACCTGCCCGGGCAGACCCGGGGCGTTGCGGTGCCGCATGCGGCTGTTCCGGGAGGCCCGCTGGCAGGCGCCGTCGTTGTCCCGGCAGTACCGGAACGGGCGGCCGGCGCCGGCCCGCTGCGGCACCTCCCGCCCACAGTGGGCGCAGGGGCGGGTGTCGGCGGCGGAAGTCGACTCAACGTCCATCGAACGGGCAGTCTAGTGCCCCGCCCGGCGCCGCCGACCAGGTCACGGCGACGCCGGGCTACCCATTGAAGGACACCTCGACCGGCTCACCGGCGGGCATCCTCCGCACCGTCTCGCCGTACGGGCTGCGGACGCGCAGTCGTCGGGGCACCGCCGAGACCAGCCGGGCCCGCACCGCACCCGGCCGCCACGCCAACTCCTCGACGGTGACCCGCCCGGGACAGCGCACCCCGCGCAGGGTGCCACGGGGCAGCCCCGGCAACGGCGCCGGCAGCAGCCGCAGCCGGCCCGGCCGCCCCTGCACCAGCGCCTCGATCAGCACCGCCGGCAGGGCGTGCGCGGCGTCGGCGTTGTAGGTGACCCGACCCGGGTTGTGCGCGCTCATCAGCGACCGGAAGAACATGTCGTTGCCGACGATCTTGAGGAGGTTCGCTTCGACAAGTGGCCCGTCGTGCAACCGGGCGGCGACCAGCGCCCGGTGCAGGCTGCCGTGCGCGGACAGGTTCTCCTCGCCCCGGCGGCGCAACGCCCGGTGCGCGGCGGCGGCCAGTTCCGGAGTGTCCTCCGGGTTGATCTCGTCCAGTGGCCACACCGGATACAGGTGGCTGACGTGGCGGTGGTTCTCGTCGGCCCGGTAACCGGGCCACGCCCACTCGGTCAACGCACTGTCGGCATCGAGGCGGTACGGCGGCAGCCGCGCCGCCAACCGCGTCCACCGCCGCTGGCCGGTCAGCGCGGCGGCCACCGTGAACGCGTGCCGCGCCGCGGCGAGGTCCATGGTGGCGTTGACCGCCACGTGCACCGCCGTGCCCGAGTCGTCCAGCGGCCCGGTCTCCGCCGAGTACGACGGCACGAACCCCCACGTCCCGTCAGCGTCGGTGGCCGTCAGCACGTCGGCGAAGAACTCGGCCACCTCCACCAGCCAACCCGCCACCTCACCCAGCGGCTCCCCGGTCACCAGATACCGCTCGTAGAGCGGGAACAGCAGCCAGTGCGCGCCCGGCAGCCACGCCGCGAACGGCCAGTCCGGATGCAGATGGAACAGGTGGCCGTGCTCGCCGTCGGTGCGGCTGGGCGCCAGCAGGCCGCGCGCCCCGTAGATCGCGCGGGCGTTGTGTCGCCAGTGTTCGACCTGGGCGCGTACCAGCCGGGCGTGCGCCTCGGTGACCTCCGGCAGGGCGGCCACGTTCGCCGAGGCCAGTTGCAGGTTGAGGTTGGCGTCGGTGGTGAAGTCGCCGGCCCAGGCCGCGTCCCACGAGGCGAGCCACAACCCGGTCAGCCGGGGCGGCAGCACACCACTGGCGCTGAGCACCAGGTAACGCCCGGCGTGGAACAGCCGCTCCAGCAGGGCCGCGTCCAGGGTGTGCGGGTCGGCGGCCTGCCGGGCCAGCAGGTCACCGACCGGCAGCGCCCGCTGCGCCGCCGGCACCGCCAGGTCCAGCTCGACCCGCCGGTACGCCGGGGTGTGCCGGGCCGTGTGCCGGGCGAGCAGGTCACCGTAGCGGGCGTCGCGGTGGGCGGTCAGCCGGCGCTGCAACGCCCCGGTACGCCACCGGTCGCGCGGGCGGTCGAGGACCGTCAGCAGCAGGGCGGGCCCGTCGACGTGCACCTGGTCGCCGTCGATCTCGACCGCGCCGCGCAGCAGGGTCAACCCCTCGAAGCCGTACGCCGCGCCGGCCGTCGGGTAGCGGGCCCGCACCCGCAGGAAGACCAGCCCGTCGCGGCGGTACGCCGACACCGCGTAACGCAGGCCGGCGGGGCGGCCGGGCAGTTCGCCGGTCGCCCCGACCCGGCAGGCTCCCATGTCCAGCCGGGTGACGATCAGCCGGTCGGTACGCGAAACGAACGAGCGGCGGCTCCCGCCGGCCCACCGCACCACGACCTCGCCGGTGTCGAAGTCGGTGTACCGGCGGTAGTCGCCCACCGGTGGGCCGTCGGCGTCGACGGTGAGCGCGAAGCCGGGATGAAACGACTGGGTCCAGCGCAGCACGCCGTCACCGGCCAGCAGCTGGCTGGCCTGCGCCCGCCGACCGGTCAGGATCAACCGCCGGATCCGGGGCAGCAGCGCGGCCAGCTGTGGGGCACGGGCGTCGTGGGTGCCGTTGGGCAGCACGAACCGGTGGTGGTTGACCACGATGCGTTCGGCCCACGGCTGGCCGTGCACCATGATCCCGTACTCGCCGTTGCCGGCGAGCAGGGCGTCCTGCCAGTCGGTGGCCGGTGCGGTGTCCCAGATCCGGTGGACCGGACCGGTCACCGGGCCGCCGCCCGACCGTCGTGCGTCACCGGCGCGCCGGTGGCCGCGGCCGTGCTGTCCCGGACGGTCAGTCGGGGTTCCAGCAGCGTCACCTGCGGGGTCGGCTCGTCCCGCAGCTTGCGCATGAGCAGTGACACGGCCTGCCGGCCGATCTCCTCGGCGGGTACCGGCACCGAGGTCAGGCGGGGGCTGGCGTGCTCGGCGAACTGGTCCGGGCAGACGGCCACCACCGAGACGTCATCGGGCACCCGTCGACCCAGCGCGGCCAGCGTCGCCTGCACCGGGCCGACCGCCGCCTCGTTCTGCACCACCAGAGCGGACAGCTCCGGTTGCCGGGCGAACAGCTCGACCACCCGTGCGTGCACCTCGGCGGCGTTCTCCTCGCAGGGCAGCGCGACCGCCTCGACGCCGTGCCGGGCCGCCGCCTCGACCACGCCCGCCCGGGTGCGGTGGGCGAATCCGGTGCCCCGGTCGTAGACGGCGGCCGGTGCGCCGAGCAACGCGATGCTGCGGTGTCCGAGCCCGGCCAGGTGTTCCACGCAGACCTGCCCGGCCCGGTGGAAGTCCAGGTCCACACAGGTCAGCCCGTCGGGGTCGGCGGGCAGCCCGATCAGCACGCTGGGCCGCCCAAGCCCGCGCAGCAGCGGCACCCGCACGTCGTGCAGTTCCACGTCCATCACCAGCACCCCGTCGACCAGGGCACCGGCGGCGATGCGGTGCAACCCCTGCGGGCCCTCGTCGGAGGTCAGCAGCAGCACGTCGTGGTCGTGACCGCGGGCGGAGGTCACCACCGCCGTGGCGAACTGCATCACCACCGGCACCTGGATGCCCGAGCGCAGCGGCAGCACCAACGCGATGACGTTGGCGCGGCGGCTGGCCAGGGCCCGCGCGCCCGCGTTCGGGTGGTAGCCGAGCAACCGGACGCTGGCCAGCACCCGGTTGCGGGTCAGCTCCGAGATGGCCCGCTTGCCGCTGAGCACGTACGACACGGTGCTCACCGCGACACCGGCGTGGCGGGCCACGTCGGCGATGGTGGGTTGACCGGACGGTACCCGGCCCCGCCCGCTCACCGGACTCCGCTCGTGGCGTGCGGCCGGGCCGGCGGCGTGAGCGGCTCACCGCGTACGGCCACCGCGCCGACCAGCCGCACGTCGGTGGCGGAACGCCCGACCAGCACGGTGTGGGTGGCGTCCTCCACCACGAAGCTGCCCGCGTCGGTGTCCCACCAGCTCAGCTCGGCGCTGCGCAGCCGCAGCGTGACGGTACGCCGTTCGCCGGGGGAGAGAACGATCCGGGCGAAGTCGCGTAGTTGCCGCAGCGGCTGCTTCACCCGGGAGCGCCGTTGCCGGGTGTAGAGCTGCACCACCTCGACACCGGGACGTTCACTGGTGTTCGTGACGTCCACGCTCACCTCCACCTCCTCCCCGATGCTCACCGTCGTGGCGCTCAACCGCAGGTCGCGGTAGTCGAACTCGGCGTAGGACAGCCCGTGCCCGAACGGGTACAGCGGCTCACCCCGGTAGTACAGGTAGGTGGAGTCCGCGCCGATCACGTCGTAGTCGAGCAGGTCGGGCAGGTCGGCGGTGTCGGCGTACCAGGTCTGGGTGAGCCGGCCACCGGGGTCGGTGTCGCCGAGGAGCACCTCGGTCAGGGCGCGGCCGTGTTCCTGCCCGCCGTGCGCCGACCAGAGCACCGCCGGCAGCTGCTGTTGTGCCCAGCCCAGCGCGTACGGGTAGCTGCTGGTCACCACCAGCACGGTGCGCGGGTTGGCGGCGTGCACGGCGCGCAGCATCGCCTCCTGCCGGGCCGGCAGGGCCAGGTCGAGACGGTCCTCGGTCTCGCGTCCGTTGACCATCGGGTGGTTGCCCAGGGTCACCACCGCCACGTCGGCGGCCGCGGCCAGTTCGGCGGCCCGCGCCGCACCGTCGGTGACCAGGTCGATGCCGAAGCCGGTGCCGGCCTGCCGGTCGTCGCCGTCGACCCGCAGCCGGCCGTCCTGGTCCACGGTGACGTACCGGTCGGTGGCCAGGTGGCGCAGCAGCACGGTGCCGTCGGGCAGCGGGTCGAACTGGAAGGTTTCCCGGACCACCCAGCCGCCGGGGCCGGACCGGTCGTTGACAAGCGCGCCGTCGTCGTCGACGCCGACGTGGCGGCCGTTGCCGACGGCCCGCAACGCGACCGTGTCCCGACCCCAGTCGAACACGTCGAACGAGGCCGGGTCGACGCCGACGGTCAGCGGCCCGCCCTCGGCGTCGTCGGTGCAGCCCACGTAACGGTCACCCACCCGCAGCGCGATCCGGTCGGCACCCGGGTGGGTGGTGATCGTCGGCAGCCGCTCGGCCAGCCCCGCAAGGGCGCTGATCGCGTACGGCAGGGTGCCGCTGTACCAGTCGGTGTGCACGGTGTCGGCGAGCGGACCGAGCACCGCGATCCGCAGGTCGGGCGCGAGCGGCAGCAGCCCACGGTTGCGCAGCAGCACGATGGACTGCCGGGCGGCCTCCCGGGCCAGGTTCCGGTGCGCCGGGCAGTCGATCACCTCCGGGCCGGTCTGGGCGTACGGGTCGGTGTGCGGCGGATCGAGGTCGCCCAGCCGCAGCCGGACGGTGAGCACCCGACGGACCGCCCGGTCCACGTCGGACTCGGTGATCAGTCCACGGCCCAGGGCCTCGGTGAGGTGTCGCCGGGTGGGCGCGCTGTCGGTGTCGTCCTCGGTGAAGCTGTCGATCCCGGCGCGTAGCGCCGCGGCGAATCCGTCGACGTGGTCGGGCAGGTGGCCCTGCACCCCGGCTATGTTGCTCACCGCCCCCGCGTCGCCGACGACGAGAACCTCGCCGGGCGCCCACCGGCGCAGCTCACCGTCGATCAGCGGGCTCAGGTGCGCCGGCACCCCGTCGACCAGGTTGTACGCGGCCATCGCGGCGACCGCCGCGTCGGCGGCGAGGGGGGCGCGGAACGCTGGAAGTTCGTACTCGTGCAGCACCCGGGGCGGCAGGTCGCTGGAGGTGGTGGCCCGGTCGGTCTCGTTGTTGTAGCCGAGGAAGTGCTTGACCGTGGGGGCGGTACGCAGCCGCTGCGGATGCCCGCCACGAAGCCCCTGGGCGTAGGCGGTGGCGAGTCGGCCGGTCAGCCACGGATCCTCCGACCAGCCTTCCTCGTTGCGTCCCCAGCGCGGGTCGCGCAGCGGGTTGACCACCGGCGCCCACACGTTGAGGCCGACGCGCTGCGGGTCGGTGTGGTGTTTGGCGCGTACCTCGGCGCCGACGGCGTCACCGACGGCGCGTACCAGGTCGGGGTTCCAGCTGCTGGCCAGGCCGATGGCCTGGGGGAAGACGGTCGCCGGTCCGAGCCAGGCGACGCCGTGCAGTGCCTCGGTGCCGGTGCGGAAGCCGGGCAGGCCGAGCCGGGGGACGGGGGTCTGCCACTGGTGCAGCAGCCCGATCTTCTCCGGCAGGGTGAGTCGGGCCAGCAGGTCGTCGACGCGGTCTCGGATCGGGGGCGTGGTGCGGTCGGTCATGGTGGATCGCCTTCCAGTGCCCGGCGCGCCGGAGGTCGAAGCGCTTCGACGGCGGATGGCCGAGCGGCCTCGCAGGTCATGGTGGGGTGACGGTCGTCGGCCCGGACGCTGGCGAAGCGCTTCGACAAACCGTGGAAAGCAAGCCGCCCCGGGTGCCCGTGCGGAGCGGCTCGCTTCGAGGTTGGCACCTGGGACGGGTCGGGTCAAGACTCCGACCGGCCGAGCGGGTATCGACCGGTGACGTTGCCCGCCGGGTCAGCGGACGGGCAGCCGTCCGGCCTCGACGGTGGCCAGTGCGGCGGTTGCGCCGCCGAGCGCGGCGGCCGTGTCCAGGGTGGAGGCTTCCAGCCGGCAGCCGCCGGCGCCGGGGGCGTGGGCCCGGGCGGCCAGCTCCGACCGGGCCGCCGGCAGCAGCCAGGGCGCCAGGGTGGCGAGATGGTCGCCGAGCACGACCGTCTCCGGGTTGAGCAGGTCGGCCAGGACGGCGACGCCGCGGCCCAGGTGCCGGCCGATCTCGGCCAGGCCGCTGCACACCCCCGGATCGTCCTGCCGGGCCAGCGCCACGATCCGGGTCAACTCCGGCAGGTAGTCGAGGACCGGGCCGTCGGCCTCGGCGTCGGGCAGCAGCCGGTGCACCACGGCGGGCAGGCCGACCAGGGCGGTCAGGCAGCCGTGGACGCCGCAGGCGCACGACGGCCCGTTCGGATCCAGCGGCAGGTGCCCGATCGCCCCGGCGAAGCCACGCCCGCCGCGGAGCAGTCGTCCGGCGGCGATGATGCCGGCGTCGACGGTGATACCGCCGGTCAGGTGGACCAGTTCGGTGGTGCCCGCGTGACCGCCGTGCCGCTGCTCGGCGAGGGCGGCCAGGTTGGCGACGTTGTCGACCCCGACGGCGAACTCCGGATCCCGCAGGATGGCGCGCAGTTCCGCCGCGACCGGCACGTCCCGCCAGCCCAGGGCGCTGGCCAGTGGCACCGCGCCGGACGGGTCGACAAGGCCGGGTACGCCGACGGTGAGGCCCAGCACGGTGCGGCCCTGCGCGGTGACCCGCCCGACCGCCCGCCGGGCGAGCGCGGCCAGGGCGCGCAGCGTCTCGGTGGGGGGCACGGTGGTCGCGGCGAAGGCCCGCCGCCAGGTCAGCAGCCGGCTGCCGCCTAGGTCGATGGCGACAGCCACCAGCTCGTCGGGGCCGATCTGCAGGCCCAGCGCGGCGTACGGCTCGCCGTCGAGGACCAGCATCGTGGCGGGTCGGCCGACCCGGTTCTCGGTGAGCCCGGTCTCGCGGACCAGCCGCTTGTCGATCAGCTCGGTCACCAGGCTGGAGACGGTGGCCTTGTTCAGGCCGGTACGGGCGGCGATGTCGGCGCGGGAGCAGGGGGCGTGCAGGCGTACGTGCCGCAGCACCACCGCCCGGTTGGCGACGCGGACGTCACCGAGGTCGGTCGGCTGCGGTTCGTTGTGGATGCTGATCACGATCTGCCCGCTCCCTGCGCCGGTGTCGCGGCGCGCGTCCATCATCGCGTACCGCGCTGGCGGGGCCGACCAGGCCGCCAGCGCTGTCTTGTGGGACGGATTGCCGTCGATTAGTTTGTTCGGCTAGAACCCCAACTAATCCTAGCCGGAGTCCCCCGCTCCGCAAACCGTTATCGACGACGAAGGGAGTGCGCCGTGACGCCTTCTGCGCGCACATCCACCGACCGCCGGACCATGCTGCGGCTGATCGGCCTCGGCGCCGCCGCGACCGTGGGCGGCGGCGCCCTGGCCGGTTGCAGCAAGGAGGCCGGCAGCCAGGGCAGCGCCACGAACGCCGACGCCATCAAGGCGGTGCTGCCCACCTACAAGCCGGCCGAGCTGCTCAAGCCGGACATCCCCGGCGAGGGCCCGATCCCGCACGGCTACCTCAGCTACCCGCGCGAACTCGTCGACGCGGTCACCGAGACACCCGGCCGGGGTGGTCCGCCGATCCAGACGATGAGCCCCTGGTGGGGGCCGACCCCGCCGCCGCTGGGCCGCAACTCCTACCTGGGCGCGGTGAACGGCAAGCTCGGCGTGGAGGTCAACCCGAGCCTGCAGGACGGCCTGACCTACGCCGACAAACTCAACGCCATGCTCGGCGCCCGCGACGTGCCGGAGCTGCTGTCCGCGCCGAACTGGGAGGTGGACAAGGTCGCCCGGTTCTCCGACGCGGTCAAAGCGTTGTTCACCGACCTGACCGACCACCTCCAGGGCGACAACGCGGCGAAGTACCCGTACCTGGCGGCGCTGCCCAGCGGCGCCTGGGAGTACTCGGTCTGGGGTGGGCGGCTCTACGCCGTGCCGTTCCCCACCGACGGTCCGTTCGCGTGGGCCATGTTCTACCGCAAGGATCTGCTCGGCGCCGCCGGCCTGGCCACCCCCACCAGCCCCGACGAGCTGTACGAGTTCGGCAAGAAGGCCACCGACCCGGCCAAGGGCGTGTGGGCCTTCGGCAGCGTCTTCGAAATGATCCAGCAGTACTTCGGCTGCAACCAGACCTGGCGCAAGAAGCCCGACGGCGGTCTGCAGCACAAGTTCGAGGACCCGGCGTTCGAGGCGGCGCTGGCGTTCACCGCCCGGCTGTTCGCCGAGGGCCTGGTACACCCGGACACGGCGGAAAGCAAGGGCGAGGACGAGAAGCAACTGTTCAACTCCGGCAAGATCCTCATGTACCGTGACGGCCTCGGCGCCTGGCAGGGCATGCAGAGCGAACGGGCCAAGGAGCTGCCCACCTTCGACATGCAGCCGCTGCCGGTCTTCGGCGCGCAGGGCGCCCAGCCGGTCATCTGGGGCAGCGAGAAGCCGATCTTCTACACCTTCCTCAAGAAGGACCTGCCCGCCGAGCGGGTCGACGAGATGCTGCGGGTGCTCAACTGGTGTGCCGCCCCGTTCGGCAGCCGGGAGTTCGAGCTGCGCGAGTACGGCGTGGAGGGGCAACACTTCACCCGGGGCACCGACGGCACGCCAGCCCTCACCGAGCTGGGCCGTAAGGAACTCGGCGCGCAGTACACCCACATCGGCGGCCGGGTGCCGGTCAAGGTGCGCAGCGGCGACACCCCGAACTACGTGCAGGACTACATCGGGTACTACCGCAACCACATCGGCCAGATGGAGCAGGACCTGTTCGCCGGGATCAAGCTGGAGCTGCCGGCGAACTGGTCGAAGATCATCCAGCCGACCGAGGACAAGATCCGGGACATCCTGCGCGGCCGTCGCCCGGTCAGCGACCTGGCCCAGGTACGCAAGGAGTTCCTCGACACCGGTGGCGAGGAGGGCCGCGCGTTCCACGAGAAGGCGCTCGCCGACAACGGCCGATGAGCGGGCGGGTGAGTGCGCCGCCGACCGGTGCCGGGGTGCGGTCGTGAGTGCCCCCGGCGCCGTGGACACGCGACCACCCACCGGGCGTACGCCGTCACCGCGGCGTCCCCGGCGGGGTGGGCGGCGCAGCCTGCGGGTCCGGTTGCGCCGCGACTGGCCGCTGCTGGCGATGGCCGCACCGGCGGCGGTGCTGCTGCTGGTCTTCCACTACCTGCCCACGCTGGGCAACATCATCGCCTTCCAGGACTACAACCCGTTCGTCGGCGACGACCCGCTTGACGCGTTCCTCAACAGCGAGTGGATCGGCTTCGGCAACTTCGAGGCGCTCTTCCGCGACCCGCTGTTCTGGGACGCGGTCCGCAACACATTGAGCATCACCGCCTTCCAGCTGGTGTTCTTCTTCCCGCTGCCGATCCTGCTGGCGCTCATCCTCAACAGCGTGGTCTCCGGGCGGCTGCGCGGCTTCGTGCAGAGCGTCGTCTACCTGCCGCACTTCTTCAGCTGGGTGCTGGTGGTGACGTTCTTCGTGCAGATGTTCGGTGGAGCCGGACTGCTGGCCCAGGAGATGCGCCAGGCCGGTCTGGAGCCCTGGGGGATCATGACCAACCCGGACACGTTTATCGTGCTGGTCACCGCCGAGGCGGTCTGGAAGGACCTGGGGTGGGGCGCGATCGTGTTCCTGGCCGCACTGTCCGCCATCGACCAGAACCTGTACGAGGCGGCGGCGGCCGACGGGGCCGGCCGGTGGCGGCGGTTGTGGCACATCACCCTGCCCGGACTGCGTCCGGTGATCGTGCTGCTGCTCATCATGCGGCTCGGCGACGCGCTCTCGGTCGGTTTCGAGCAGTTCATCCTGCAACGGGAGGCGGTCGGCCGGCAGGCGGCCGAGGTGCTCGACACGTTCGTCTACTACCAGGCGATCAGCACCCAGCAGTGGGGGCTCGGCGCCGCGGCGGGCCTGTTCAAGGCGGTGGTCGGGCTGGTGCTGATCCTCACCGCCAACAAGATCGCACATCGGCTCGGTGAGCAGGGGGTGTACTCCAAGTCATGACCGCACAGCTCAGTGGGGCCGGCCCGGTACCGGCGGCACCGGCCACGGCGGGGCCACCCGCGCCACCGCCACGGCGACGTCACCCCGGTCGTCCGGTGTGGGCGGGCCGCCCGTCGACGTCGCTGACCATCGGCAAGGGGGTCGTGCTCACGCTGCTGGTGGCGGCGGTGCTGGTGCCGCTCTGGGCGGTGCTGGTCACCAGCCTCGCCTCACGCGGCACCATCGACGACGCGGGCGGCATGGTGATGATCCCTCGGGAATTCGACCCGTCGGCGTACATCACCATCTTCAGCGGCGGCGACGTCACCCGGGCGGTGTGGGTCAGCACCCTGGTCACCGTGTTCGGCACCACGGTCAGCCTGGTGCTCACCGTGCTGGCCGCGTACGGGCTGTCCCGGCCGGGCTCGGTGGCCCACCGTGGGCTGCTGTTCTACTTCCTGCTGACGTTTCTGATCTTCCCGGGGCTGGTGCCGAGCTACCTGGTGGTGACCGGGCTGGGCCTCAAGGACAGCCTCTGGTCACTGATCCTGCCCAGCGCGATAAGCGTGTTCAACCTGGTGGTGATCCGCGCGTTCTTCATGAACGTGCCGGCCGAGCTGCTCGACAGCGCCCGCATCGACGGCGCGGGGGAGTTGCGCATCCTCACCCGGATCGTGCTGCCGTTGTCCAAGGCGGTGATCGCCGTGGTCGGGCTCTTCTACGCGGTCGGCTACTGGAACGTGTACTTCAACGCGGTGCTCTACATCGACTCCAACGACAAGTTCCCGATCCAGCGGGTGTTGCAGAGCTACATCCTGGCCGGGCAGTCACCGAACGTCTCGGGCGCGTCGGTGAACCTGCCCGGGGTGACCGCGTATCCGCCGACGCTCGCGGTCAAGATGGCGGTGGTGGTGGTGACGGTGATCCCGGCGGTGATCATCTACCCGTTCGTGCAGCGGCACTTCACCAAGGGCGTGATCACCGGCGCGGTGAAGGGCTGACCCCCACGCGGATCGCGGCCCCGTACCCGCGCGGTGCCCGACTCCGTCCAGTCGGGCACCGCGCGGGTACGGTCAGCCCGGTGCGGGGAAGAGCCCCGCGAAGGGCAGGACGGTCACCGCCGCACCGTTGAGCAGTGACCGGGCCGGTCGGTCGGCGTCGCCGACCCCCGCGAGCGCCAGCTGCCCCACCAGCAGCGGCCCCCGGGTCTGGATTCGCAGCTCGTCGCCGTCGCGGACCGCCTCGATGCTCGTGTCGCCGGCCACGTCGTGCACGACGGTCCGCCCCTCCACCGCGCCCCAGCAGACCAGGGTGACCTCCCGGAACGGCCCGTCGCCGACCGTGGCCTGCGGCGCGACCAGCGGCAGCAGCGCGCCCCGGCGCACGTACAGCGGCAGCCGGGACAGCGGCACCCGCACCCGCAGGTGCCGGCCTCCCGGGTGCAGTTCGCCGGTGGCGGCGTCGAACCAGTCGTCGCCGACGGGCAGGTACACGTCCCGCTCGCCCGAGGCGTCGGTGACCGGCGCGACCAGCAGGTCCGTCCCGAGCCGGTACTGCAGGTCGGTCGTCCAGGCCGTCGGATCCTGCGGGGTGTCGACAAGCAGGGCCCGCATCATCGGCACGCCGGTGCGGGCCGCCTGCACCGCCGCCGACCAGAGGTACGGCATCAACCGGTAGCGCAGCCGCAACGCGGCCACCGCGAGTTGTTCCGCCTCGGCCGGGAATTCCCACGGCAGCCGACTGGTGGTGCCGTGCAGCCGCACCAACGGCGACAGCGCGCCGAACTGCGACCAGCGTACGTAGAGGTCGGGTTCGGGGGTGCCGTGGAAGCCGCCGGTGTCGTGGCTCCAGAACGGCACCCCGGACAGGCCGTGTGACAGGCCGCCGCGCAGCGTGCTGGCCAGGGCCGGCCAGGTGGCGTTGACGTCGCCGCTCCACTGCGCGCTGTGCCGCTGACCGCCCAGGTAGGACGAGCGGGCCCACACCGCCCGGTGGCCGGCCACCTCCTCGGTGACCGCGGCGACCACGTCGTTGAAGAGCAGGGCGTAAACGTTGTGCAGCTCGACGCCGCTCATCCCGTTGTGCGCCACCGCGTCGGCGGGCACCCCCTCGGCGAAGTCGGTCTTGAACACCGCCACCCCCTGCCGCAGCAGGGGCCGCAGCAGCCCGGTGAACCAGTCCACCGCCGCCGGGTTGGTCAGGTCCACGATGGCCGAGGCCGGGTAGCTGCCGTGCCACACGTCGGCGACGTACGTGCTGCCGTCGGGTCGACGCAGGAAATAGCCGGCCGCGTCGGCCTCGGCGTAGAGCGGGCTGGCCGTCATCAGGTACGGATTCATCCAGAGGCAGACCCGGAAGCCCTGCTCGGACAGGGTCCGCAGCATGCCGGCCGGGTCGGGAAACGCCTCGGTGTCCCAGCGTAAGTCCGACCAGTTGCCGGCCACCTGCCAGTAGCAGTCCAGGTGCAGCACGTCGCAGGGGATGTCGCGTTCGCGCAGGCGCCGGGCCCGCTCCAGCACCCGTTCCTGGCTGTCCGGGTAGAAGCCCGAGGAGACCCAGGTGCCGAAGGCCCAGCGCGGCGGCAGGTACGGCTGCCCGGTCAGCTGGTGCAGCCGGTCGAGCACGTCGGCGGGGGTCGGTCCGGCCAGCACGTAGTAGTCGAGCAGGTCGTCGGGGACGAGGATCTGCACGGCGCTGTGGGTGGACTGGCAGACGTCGAACTGCACCGGCAGCCCGCTGTCGACCAGGACGCCGTAGCCCCGGTTGGACAGGTAGAACGGCACGTTCTTGTGCGCCCGGTCGGACTCGCTGCCGAAGGCGTCGAAGTTCCACATCAGAGCCCGCTGGCCACGCTTGTCCAGTGGGGTGAACTTCTCACCGAAGCCGACGAACCGCTCGTCGCCGGGGGCGACGAAGCTCTCGTGCCAGGCGACCCGTACGCCGTCGCTGGTGGAGTGCCCGAACGGGAGGGTGCGTTGCCGACCGCTGATGTCGACGGTGCCCGGATCCTGCTCCAGCAGCAGCGAGCCGTCGGGGCGCAGGAACCGGAGGTGCCACGGGTCGAGCCGGATCTCGGCGATCAGCGCGCCGGCGTCGATCCGCAGCTGCCGGTCGTCGACGGTGACGGTGGCCGGGTGGGGACGCGGATGCGTCAGCGGCATCAGCCGGGCAGACCGACTGCGGGCCTGGGGATCCTCGGCCAGCCGTACCCGGATCATGCCGTCGCCGGCCGCGTCGATGCGCACCACCGCCGTCACCCCGTCGGCCAGCACCGCCTTGACGGTGGCGCCGTGTGCGTCGGTGCCGGCGATCTCGGCCCGGCTCACCATGGCCGGGCCACCCTCACCGGGGGTGCGCACCGGCAGGTCGGGTGGGTCGGCGACGAAGGTCTCGTAGGGCACCAGCGGCGGTCTGTACGGCATCAGTTCTCCTCGGCGGCGTTTCGCGGCGGTGCCGACAGTTTCTTTAACTATCCAACGAACTGTCAACGATGACGATGAATGCAATCCACCTTCGACCTGTTGACATGCGCAGTGATGATCCATAGTTTGGACGCATCCCCAACTAAACCGGTGGGCTGGTGATGGTGATGTGGACCGACGGCCCGCTCTGCTACGGCGGCGACTACAACCCCGAGCAGTGGCCGGCGCAGGTCTGGTCCGAGGACGTGGCGCTGATGCGCCAGGCCGGAGTCAACCTCGTCACCGTGGGGGTGTTCGCCTGGTCCCGGCTCGAACCGGCACCCGGCCGGTACACCTTCGATTGGCTCGACCAGGTGCTCGACCTGCTGCACGGCGGGGGCGTACGGGTCGCCCTGGCCACCCCCACCGCCTCGCCACCGCCCTGGTTCTCCCTGGCCCACCCGGGCGCGCTGCCGGTCACCGCCGACGGGATCCGGCTGCACCACGGCAGCCGGGACACCTACTGCGCCGCCACCCCCGCCTACCGCGACGCCGCGCTGCGTATCACCACCGCCCTGGCCGACCGGTACGCCCACCACCCGGCACTGGCCGGCTGGCACGTGCACAACGAGTACGGCACCACCTGCCACTGCGAGCACACCGCCCGCGCCTTCCGGCGCTGGCTGACCACCCGCCACGGTGACCTGGCCACCCTCAACGACGCCTGGGTCACCAGCTTCTGGAGCCAGCACTACTCCGACTGGGCGCAGATCAGCACCCCCCGGGCCACCCAATACCTGCCCAACCCCGGCCACCTGCTCGACTTCCGTCGCTTCTGGTCGGACACCCTGCTCGCCGCGTACACCGAGCAACGCGACCTGCTGCGGGCGGCGAACCCGGCGCTCACCATCACCACCAACTACGTACTCGGTGACTGGGTGCCGGTCGACCACGCCCGCTGGGCCACCGAGGTCGACCTGGTCGCCGTCGACCACTACCCGTCCGCCGTCGACGGCGGCGCCGAGGAACAGACCGCGCTCGCCGCCGACCTGGCCCGCGGCTGGGCCCGACACGCCGCCCACCGGCGCCCCGGCTCGCCGCCGGCGGGCGGCGCAGCGGCATGGCTGCTGATGGAGAGCGCGCCCAACCAGATCCACACCGCCGGACGGATGCACACCAAGGAACCGGGGCGGATGATGCGGCACAGCCTCGCCCACGTGGCCCGCGGCTCACACGGTGCGATGTTCTTCCAGTGGCGGGCACCGGTCGGCGGTGCCGAGCGCTTCCACAGTGCCCTGGTGCCGCACGCCGGCCCGGACAGCCGGGTGTTCCGGGAAACCGTCGCACTCGGTGCCGCGTTGCGGCAGCTCAGCGAGGTCCGGGGCAGCGTCGAGGCGGCCGTGGCGCTGGTGGTCGACGCGGCCAGCGGCTGGGCGCTGCGCCACCCGGGCCTGCCGTCGGCCCTGCCGGACCACCACGACGAACTCGCCGCCGCGCACCGGGCACTGTGGCGCAGCGGGTACGCCTGCGACACGCTCACCCCGGGCGACCCTGTCGACGGGTACCGGCTGCTCGTCCTGCCGGCCCTCTACCTGATCGACGACGCCACCGCCGAATGGCTGCGCGGCTACGTCGACGGCGGCGGACACCTGCTGGTCACCTACCTCAGCGGCGTCGCCGACGAGCACGCCCGGGTACGCCTCGGCGGCTACCCCGGCGCCCTGCGGGAACTGCTCGGCGCGTACGCGGAGGAGTTCCACCCCCTCGACGCGGCCGACCAGGTCCGACTCGACGACGGCGGGACCGGGCGGATCTGGGCCGAGACGCTGCGCCTGACCGGCGCCGACACCGTCGTCTCCTACACCGGCGGCGTACTCGACGCTATGCCGGCCGTCACCCGGCACCGGGTCGGCGCCGGCACCGCCTGGTATGTGTCCACTCGCCTCGACGACACCTCCTACCGGCGGCTGCTCGACACCGCGGCGCGGGCGGCCGGCGTCACCACCGTCTGCCCCGACGCGCCCGAGGGCGTCGAGGCGGTACGCCGCCGCGACGGCGCGGCGAGCTGGCTGTTCCTGCTCAACCACACCGACCAGGAGCTGCACGTACCCGCGCGTGGAGTGGACCTGCTCACCGCGACGCCGATCGAGCGGGCGGTCACCCTGGCGCCCGGTGGTGTCGCGGTGCTCCGCGAGCACAAGGGTTGATCCGTCGACTCTGGCTGGCTAATCTCGGACCAGCGCGTCGGGAACGCGCCGAGACTCGCCGGTAGGCTCGAAGCCACCCCCACACACCACCTGTCGAGCGACGGACACCGAAGCTCAGTTCCGCCCGTGCGAGTCCGGGCGAGCAGTGAGGTGCCGTGTGAAGACCCTGCCCGACAACCCCAGCCTCGACCACCTGCGTCAGCAGGCCAAGAACCTGCTCGCCGGCCTGCGCGACATGGATCCCGCCGCGACGCTGACCACCGCTCAGGCCCGGCTGGCCGAGCAGTACGGCTTTCCCACCCGGGCAGCGCTGAAGACCGAGGTCGCCCGGGTGCGGGGCCGGGCCGAGATCGCCGAGGTTTCGCTGGCCCGCGCGATCGCCGCCAGCTACGGCCTCGGCGACGTCGTCGGCGAGATGCGCACGGTCGCCCGTGCCGACGACATGGGGCGTCGCTGGGCGCTGGTGACGGACCGGGGCCGCTGGGCGGTGCGGACGATGGACACCTGGTGGCCCATCGTCGACGCCGAGACCGACGTGGCGTTGCAGCAGGCCGCCGCAGCCGCCGGTGTCCTGCTGCCCGCGCCGGTGCGCAGCCGTGCGGGCCGCATCGTCGAAACCATCGGCGGGCACCGTTGGCGGGTCTACGAAGGGCTGCATTCCGGGCCACCACTGCTCGCCCCGGCCCGTTCGTCGCTCACCCGCGCGGTCGGCGGCGTCCTCGCCACGATCCACGGGCTCAGGCTGCCGGTGGATCGGATCAGCCCGTGGCACGGCACCCGGCTGGCCACCGCGAGCTGGCCCGAACTCGCCGCCGTCGCCGCGGCTCGCCAGGCCAGCTGGGCTGGGGCGCTCGACGCCACAGTGGCCACCCTGACGGACCTCGACGGCATCGGCGGCGACACCGGGACGCCGGAACCTGTGCTCTGCCACAACACCCTCGGACCGGCGAGCACCCGGCTGGCCACCAACGGCCGCCTCGTCGTCGTCGGCTGGGAACATGCCGGTGGTCAACCGCCGAGCTGGGAGCTGGCCAACGCACTGCTGGACTGGGCCGTGGTTCCCGGTGGGGAGGTCAACGTGGCTGGCGCCCGCGCGTTGCTCGACGGGTACCGCGCGACGGCGGGCGCCCTGCCGCCGCTGGACCTGGCCGCGTTCCGGGGCGCGGTCACCAGCCTCGCCAACTACGTCTCCGGCCAGGTGAGCGTCGCCCTGGACGCACCCGACGACGAGGAGCGGCGGTACGCCGACCGCAGCGTCGCGCACCTGCTGTCGCACCTGCCCACCCGCGCGGTCCTGGAGAAACTGCTGGACGCGGCCACCGGGCCGGTACGTGTCTGACCTCGACCGGGCTGCCCCGCCCATGGCGGTGCGGGGCTCAGCCGGTGGCGACGGCGGCGCGGGACCGGTCGGCGGCGATCCGCACCGCCATCGCCGCCAGGACCGTGCCCATCAGCATCCGCTGTACGCGCAGCCACAGCGGCCGCCGGCTGAGGAAGCCGGCGATGCCACCGGCGGTGAGCACGATCAACGCGTTCACCGTCAGCGCCACGGTGATCTGGGTCAGCCCCAGCAGCAGGCTCTGCCCGGCGACGTTGCCGCGTGCCGGGTCGATGAACTGCGGCAGCAGCGACACGTACAGGATGGCGATCTTCGGGTTGAGCAGGTTGGTGACCAGACCCATGGTGAACAGCCGGCGGGCCGGATCCGGTGGCAGCGGCGCCGGGTTGAACGGCGACTGCCCGCCCGGGCGCAACGCCTGCCACGCCAGCCACAGCAGGTACGCCGCGCCAGCCAGCTTGACCGCCGTGTACAGCGCCGGCACCAGCACGAACACGGTGGCGATGCCGGCGACCGCCGCCCCCAGATACACCGCGAAACCGGCAGCGACCCCGAGCAGCGAGATCAGCCCGGCCCGCCGGCCCTGGGTCACCGACCGCGACACCAGGTAGACCATGTTCGGCCCCGGCGTCAGCACCATCCCGAGGGCGACCAACGCGATGCCGACGATTCCCGCCGTACTGACCATGCCCGTGACCCCCGTCCCACCGTGTGTCTGAGCCTAGGGCACCGGGGAATGCCGGTCGGGCCCGTGACGCTGCGCCATCAGGAGACGGTGGTCACGCTACGGTTGACCGGGGAGGTGGCGACGGTGGAGATGCGGTGGGAGGCGTCGGTCGAGGCGCAGATCCGGTCGGCGCAGGAGCGCGGCGAGTTCGACAATCTGCCCGGTGCGGGCAAGCCGATCGCCGGCCGGGGTCTGCCCTACGACGAGTCCTGGTGGATCAAGAGTTTCCTGGAGCGCGAACAGGTGCCGACCAGCCTGTTGCTGCCCACTCCGCTGCTGCTGCGTCGCCGCATCGAGCAACTCCCCGACGAGGTCCGGGAACTGCCCACCGAGCAGGCGGTGCGGGCGGTCGTGGCCGACCTCAACGCCGAGGTGCTGGCCTGGCTGCGTAACCCGTCCGGCCCACGGGTCGTGGTGCGCCCGGTCGACGCTGACGCGGTGGTAAGCCGCTGGCAGGACGAGCGGCGGAAGGCGGTCCCGCCGCCCGTCGCCGAACCGCCGGCGCCGCGACGACGCTCCTGGTTCCGCCGCCGCCGCGCCGCCTGATCGCCCTCGCCACCGGCCGGTCGGCGCGGACGATCGATCCACACCGGCTCTGAGCCCGCAGCGGGACGCAACGCCTGTCGCGTGACCGCCTCATCCAGGGCCCGGTCATCGGCAACCACATCACCCCAATTAATGGATTACCGGTTACTGCAATCCATTAATTGACCGCCCGAAATCGGGCATAACGCACGAACATCATAATGACTGTTAAGGTGCGTAAGCGCTTAGGTTGGTGTGCGCGGCCGGCCAACCCGCCCGTCCTGCGGGGCATAGGGTGGGCGGCATGGCGCTACGGCTCGTTCAGGTGAACTACAAGGCTCGGGACGAATCAGCCCTCGGCCGGTTCTGGGCGGACGCGCTCGGCTGGGGCGTCTCCGTCGAGGAGCCCGGCGTGGTCAACGTCGAACCCCTGGGCTTCACCTGGCCGGACCCGACGGCCGTATGCATCGACGTCGTCATCGTTCCGGATCCGGAGACGGTGCGGTACCGCACGCACCTCGACCTCGCCACCACCTCTGCGGCACACCAGGCGGAGCTGGTGGGCCGCCTGATGGACCTCGGCGCGACGCCCGCGGACATCGGTCAGGGCGACGTCCCGTGGACAGTGCTGGCCGACCCGGAGGGCAACGTGTTCTGCGTTCTGGAGCCTCGGGAGATCTACCGGGACACCGGGCCGATCGCCGCCGTGGTGGTCGACTGCGCGGATCCGCGGGCCATGGCCCGGTTCTGGGGTGAGGCGACGGACTGGGCCCTGCACGAGGTGACCGATGACCATGCGCGGTTGCGGTCGGCCCAGGGCGTCGGACCGTACCTGGAGTTCCTGCGCAAGCCGGGGCCCAGGAGTTGGTGGAACCGGGTTCACCTGGACCTGAAGCCCTACTCCGGTGACGATCAGGCGGCGGAGGTGGCGCGGCTTGAGGCGCTCGGCGCCACAGTCGTCGACGTCGGCCAGGGCGACGTGTCGTGGCGGTGCCTCGCCGACCCCGAGGGCAACGACTTCTGCATCCTCAGCCCGGGCTGACGCCGACCACCCAGCGACCGAGCCGCCGCGGGCGCGCGGGCAGCGGCTCCGGACGGAAACCGGTTGAGCCTCGCCTGGACGTTGCCATAGGTTGCCGACGACCCGTCCCAGTGAAGACAGAGGACACATACCCGCGTGACCCCGCCTGCTCTCTGAACCTGACACCTCTTCCGCTCTGGTAGCCGACGTCCCCGTCGGCCTCGCCGGGCTGCCCTCGCGCGCCCGGTCGTACAGCGCTTGAGGCCGCGCGCAATCGGCCTCGTGTCAGGTCTTCGGAGCAATCGTGTCTTCACCACCTCATATCGTGCTGCCCTGGGTCGTCCGTCGGACCAGGCTGCCGCTGCTGTCGCGGCGGTGCGTGGACTGCGGGTCGGAGTCGGCCACCACCGGCCCCGGCAGGTTCCGGGTCAACGCCAACCACAAGTTGCTGGACGTGTGGCTGCTGGTCCGCTGCGTGTCCTGCGATCGGACGAGCAAGCTCACCGTGTACGAGCGGACGCCGGTCAGTTCGTTCGATCCGGTCGAGCTGACCGGTTACCGGGTCAACGACGCGGAACTGGTGGCGTCCACGTTGCTGGATACGTCGTTCGCCAGGCGTAACCGTTTCACTCTCGACTGGACGGGGGCGTGGCGGCTGGACACCCCGTCGGAGTGGCCCGGCCAGACGTGGCCGGTCCAGGTGGCGGTCGACTTCGCCGATCCGGTGCCGGTGCGTCCGGAACGGCTCATCGCCCACGGTCTCGGCCTGAGCAGGGGCGAGGTGCTGCGTCGGATCAAGTGCGACATCCCGGTGCGCCGTCCGAGGAGTACCGGGTTCACCTTCACCGTGCTGGCCGGCGACTGACCAGCGGGCCCGGGCGGGTCACTCCCGGCCCGCCCGGGCCACGGGGAGGCCAGGCGCCAGCCAGCCGGCGGGGACTGCCGGGTCAACAGGGCGCTCGCCCGTACGCCGCCCGGGCATGCGCCACCTCCGCCGCCTGGCGCTCACGCCAGCGCTGCTGCGCCAACCGGTTGCACGTGCGGCAGACCCGGCGCAGGCGGCCCGTCGCCGGATCGGTCTCCCGTTCGTGCCCGTTGCGGCAGCGCGGCGGCTGGGTGCGTTCCCGGCAGTTGTCCGCGTGGCTGAGCTGGCGCAGGTGGGTCGGCTCGATGCAGTCCGGCGCCCCGCAGTCGTGGTGGACCTCCAGGGTGGGGTCGTAGCCGCCGACGAAGACCACGTACGCGGCGATGTGTGCCCACGCCCGTCCGGCGAGCTTCTGGTGCACGCCGCGCCGGCTGCCGTAGCCGCGCACGATGAGGCACCCGGTGTCGACCCGGGTCGACCGACTCAGCAGGTACGCCCGCAGGGTGTCCTCGGTGAAGTGTCGGGACAGACCGTTGACCTGAGACAGCACCGGGTCAGCGTAGGGGCCGGGTGCGACGTGGAACCCGGCCTACCGGCGGCCGATCATGATGTTTCGGCGCGCCTGATCGTCAACCCACAGCAGGGCTGAGAGCATTTTTCACATGCGTCCGCACGACACTTCGGTGCAGTACCGCCCGTCGGCCTACCCGGCCCTGCCCGACGGGCCGATGGCCGTCACCGACGCATGGTTGCGTAACCGGCGGTTGAGCGAACACACGCGCGATGCGTACCGCCGGGACGTCGCCGGCTGGTTGGCCTGGTGCGCCGCCCGGGAACTGGACCCGCTGCGCGCGAACTTCCTGCATGTCAACGAGTACGGGCGGGCGCTGGAGAACAGCGTCTCGGCCCGGACCGGCCGCCCGCTGACCGCGGCGACGGTGGCCCGGAAACTGTCCGCGTTGTCGAGCTGGTACGACTTCCTGGTCAAACTGCGGGCGGTGGAACTCAACCCGGTCGCCGGAGCCGACCGGCCACGGGTCGACCGGGACCACTCGGCCACGGTCGGTCTCGCCCCCGACGAGGTGGACGCGCTGCTGGCGGCGGCCGAGGCCGAGACCGGGCCGACCGCTGCCCGCAACCGGGCGGCCGTCGCGCTGCTCGCCGACCTGGGACTGCGGGTGGGGGAGCTGGTCTCGCTCGACCTGACCGACCTGGGCGCCGAGCGGGGACACCGCAGCGTGCGCTTCGTCGGCAAGGGCGGCCGGTCCCGCCGTCGGGCGCTGACCCCGGGCACCGCGTACGCCGTCGACGCCTACCTGGCCGAGCGGGCCGCCGCGCAGCGGGTGGAGGTGACGCAGTTGACCGGCCCGTTGCTTGTCACCGCCAGCGGCGCCCGCCTCGACCGGCACTCGGTGTTCCGGTTGGTCCGGCGGCTCGCCCGCAGCGCCGGGATCGACGCGTGGGCGCGGCTGTCACCGCACTCGCTGCGGCACGCATTCGCCACCACCGCGCGGTCCGAGGGGGTGCCGCTGGAGGACGTGCAGGACGCGATGGGCCATGCCGATCCGCGTACCACCCGCCGTTACGACCGGGACCGGCACAACCTGGACCGGGATCCGGCGTACGCCATCTGGGCGGCCCGGGCCCGCCGCCGCGGCTGACCGGCGGGTCAACCCCGTGGCGTGCGGACGCAGTACACGTCGCCGGAGTTGGCCTCGTGCGGCAGCGCGAGCAGGTGCGCGGCCATCTCCTCGGCATCGACCCAACGCCCGAGGGTCAGCGACTTGTCGTCGCCGAGCGCCACGTCGAACCCGTCGAACCCGAGCGTGGCGAGCCGGTCCAGGCACCGCACCGCGACCGCCCGTCCGATCGTGGTGAACTCGAACGACAGGGCGGGCAGGGGGCGGCTCAACCCGGCGAGCACGGCGTCCTCGAAGCCCTCCACATCGATCTTGACGAAGGCCGGCGTGCCGTGCTCGGCGATGAGCGTGTCGACGGTGGTCACCGGCACCTCGATCTGACCGTCCCAGACCTGGTCCTCCCAGCCGCCCGCGCCCGCGGCGGCGGTGACGAAGTCGGTGGAGGCGGTGGAGACGGTGGGGTTGGCCGAGTTGACCAGGAAGCCGATCCGCCCGGGTTGGGCACCGCAGGCCGCCTCGATCAGCGTGACCTGGTCGTCGGCGGCGTAGATGGCCCGCAACGCCCGCAGGCACAGCGGTTGCGGTTCGACGGCGACGACCCGGGCGCCGAGCCGGCGGAAGGTGCCGATGTGGTCTCCCACGTGCGAACCGATGTCGAAGACCAGGTCACCGGTGCGGACGAAGCGGGCGTAGAACGCGTCCATCGCCGCGTCCCGGTCGGGATCGCCGTAGTAGACCTCAAGCGATCGGCGCAGCGAGGCGGTGCGCGGGTCGGTCTTGAGGGCCTCGACCGCGGCGGAGTGGGTACCCATCGCAGCACCTTAACCCGCCCGGCGTGCTCGCCGTGGCGGTCCGCGTGGCTGCCGTTCACCCCGTGTGACGTACCTCGGCGTCCCAGATGTCGGCCCACGGACGCCGCAGCCCACGGCACAACCAGATCGGTCCGCCGTTCTCGTCGTTGTCCACCGCCACCCCCAGGTCCACCCGCCCGGCGAGGGTGACGTCGGTGAACCAGGACCGTAACCGGTCCGGCCGCGACCACCCGACGGCGATCACCACGTCGGCGCCGTCCGGCGGCCGGCCGAAGTCGGCCATGCTGTTGTGTCCGGAGTACGCGGCGGGCAACCCACGCTGCGGACCGAAGCGGGCCACCGCGCCCGCCTCGCCGTAGTTGCCGGTGAGGATGATCGCCCGGTCCTGCTCCTGCGCCGGCAGGGTGCGGTGCACGGCAGCCAGCGAGTCGGTGAACGCCGGCCAGCCGATGGTCTCCCCGGCGTCGTAGTTGACCGCCACGACGAAGCCGGGCAGCCGGTCGGCCGGCAGGACCGGCAGCAGCAGCACCACGTTGCTGGCGGCGGTGAGGACGACAACCGCCGCCAGCAGGGCGCGGCGTACCCGACTGCGCGCCGCCCAGCTGGCGGCGACGACCGCTCCGGCGGCGGTGAGCACCAGCAGCAGCGGGGCGTCGTAGTAGCCCTTGCCGCCGACGACCAGCACGATGCCGGCCACCACCAGCCACGCCCAGCCGAGCGCCCGGTAGCTGCGCCAGCCGGCCCGGCGCAGCAGCACCACCAGCCCGGTCACCCAGATCGGCACCACGAACGGACTGATGATCACGAAGTGCAGCAGCAGGGCGTCGAGCCGACCGCTGTAGGAACTGTCCCCGCCGGAGATCGTCGCGGCGACTCCCAGCTGCGGGAAACCGTTCACCGCCTGCCAGCTCAGGCTCGCGGCGGTGAGCAGCCCGAACAGCGCGGTGGCGGCCAGCACCCAGCGGTCACGGAGTAGCCGGCGAGGCCCGGCCAGCGCCAGCCCGGCCACCAACCCCACGGCGAGCAACGCGGGCAGCAGCTTGTTGGACATGCCGACGCCCAGCACCAGCGCGACGGCGAGGGCCCACCGGCCGTCCCCGGTGCGCAGCAGTCGTACCGTGCACAGCGCGGCGGCCAACCAGACCACCAGGTCGACGGTGCTGGTGCTGAGCAGATGACCGGTGGCCAGCACGATCCCCGACGTGGCGCCGAGCAGGGCGGCGAACGTCTGTGCGCTCCGGTCCGCGCCGAGCTGCCGGGCGGTCGCGGCAACCAGCAGCACCGCACCTCCGGCCAACAGCGCCGACGGCGTCCGCAGGGCGAGCAGGCTGCCGGGGGCGACCGTGTCGGTGAGTCGGGCCAGCGCCGGTACCAACGGCCCCTGGTCGACGTACCCCCAGTCTAGGTGCCTGCCGGCGAGCAGGAAGTACAGCTCGTCGCGGTGGTAGCCGTAGCGTGGGGCCAGAGCCAGCAAGACCAGGGTGACCGTCGCGGCGACCAGCCACGGCCCGGTGGTCCGGGGACCGGGCTCGGGGGCCGGCGGCTGCTGTGTCGCACCGGTTCGGACCCGCGGCGTCGCCGTTGTCACTGTGACATTGTCGCCCGTGCCCGCCAGGTCGGTAGTGCTCGACCGGACGACTTGACGGTGGGCGTCGGGCGCGCTAAATAAGAAGCAGAAGTTGAGTCATGCGGACTCAACTAAGGACCTTCGGCCAGGAGAACCGAGGAGGCACCCGATGCTGATGCGCACCGACCCGTTCCGTGAGATCGACCGGCTCGCCGAGCAGTTCTTCGGCAGCACCAGCCGTCCGGCCGTCATGCACATGGACGCCTACCGGGACGGTGACCACTTCTACGCCGCCTTCGACCTGCCCGGCGTCGACCCGGAGAGCATCGACTGCACCGTGCAGCGCAACGTGCTGACCGTCCGCGCCGAACGCCGCCGCCCCGCCGGCGACAACGTCGAACTGGTCGCCGCCGAACGCCCGATGGGCGTCTTCAGCCGCCAGCTCTTCCTCGGCGAGACCCTCGACACCGACAAGCTTGAGGCCGGCTACGACAACGGCGTGTTGACGCTGCGGATCCCGGTGGCCGAGCGGGCCAAGCCCCGCCGGGTCACCATCAGCGCGACCGGCAACGGCCGCAAGGAAATCAAGTCCTGATCAACGATTCGCCCCCGGCGTGGCCGGACGGGACGCGGTGCGGTCCCGCCCGGCCACGCCCACTTTCCGCCCGCCGCGCCGGCCGATTCTCTACCGTCGAGTGGTGTGGGCGCTGCGCAGCCGTGGAGCAGACCGGCCCGGCGACGTCATCCGATGCGGACCGGCCTCGCCGTCGCCGGAGCCGCGGTGGCGCTGTGCTGCGTCGGCGTCGCCGGCCTGGGCGCCTGGAATCTGCAACTGGTCACCCAGGCCGCCGCCCCGGTTCGCCAGACCGCCGAAGGGTTCCTGCGCGAAGTCACCGCGGGCGACACCGGCAGCGCGTACGAGCGGCTCTGCGCCGACGCGCGTACCCGGTGGAGCGAGATCGGCTTCACCAGTTGGGTACGCACCCCGCCGGTGGTGCGCGACTACGAGATCGTGGACGTGTCCGTGGCCACCCGCGGCGGCCGACCCCACGGCAAGGTCACCGTGCTGCTGACCCGCGACAGCGGCAGCACCGAACAACGGGACCTGTCGGTGGTGCGGGAGGACGGCGGCTGGCGGGTCTGCGGCGACCCGTACTGACCTGTCACACCCCGATTGACTCGGCCGCCTCGACCAGCCGACCGTCGCGCAGCACCAGCACCCGGTCGGCCAGCTCCACAAGCGTCGGGTCATGCGTTGCCACCAGCGCGGTCATGCCCCGGGCATGCACCAGCGCCCGCAGCAGGTCCATCACCGCCCGGCCGGTCTCCGAGTCCAACTGGCCGGTCGGCTCGTCAGCGATAAGCAGCGCCGGATCGTTGGCCAGCGCCCGGGCGATCGCCACCCGCTGCTGCTGCCCGCCGGACATCTCGTACGGCCGCTGCGCCGCGTGACCACCCAGCCCGACCAGCTCCAGCAGCACCGACACCCGCTGCTCACGGTCCGCCGCCGGAACCTTCGCCAGCCGCATCGGCACCCCCACGTTCTCCGCCGCGGACAGGATCGGAACCAGCCCGAAGGACTGGAACACGAACCCGATGGTGTCCCGACGCAGCCGCAGCAGATCCTTCTCGCTGGCCGCGGTGACCTCCTGACCGGCCACCCACACCCGCCCCGAGGTGGGCCGATCCAGGCCGCCGATGAGGTTCAGCAGGGTGGTCTTGCCCGCCCCGGAACGGCCCCGCACCGCGACCAGCTCACCGCGACCAGCACGCAACGAGACGTCCCGCACCGCGTGGACCACCCGGTCGCCACCGCCGTAGTCGCGGCTGAGCCCCTCGACCCGGATCAGATCCTGCTCGCTCACCGCGTACTCCTCTCGTCGCCGGACCGGACCTGGACGTGGTCCGGCTCCAGGGTCAACCTCACCCGGTCCCGCAGCGCCAACGCGTCGACGAAACCCGCCGGAAGCTGCATCCGCCCGGCCCGGTCCAGCACCGCGTACTCCTCGGTCACCAACTCCTCGACGCCGTCGGCGCCGACCCGCGCCGTGCGGTGCACCTCCGAGGCGGTGCGGCCGTCGCGGATCGACACCGTACGGCGCACCTGTGCGGCGACCTGCGGGTCATGGGTCACCACCACCACGGTCACCCCCAGCTCGGCGTTGATGGTGCGCAGCGCGGCGAAGACCTCCCCGGCCGTCGCCTCGTCCAGCTCACCGGTCGGCTCGTCGGCGAAGAGCACCTCCGGGTCGTTGGCCACCGCCACCGCGACGGCGCAGCGCTGCTGCTCGCCGCCGCTCATCTGCCCCGGCCGACGATCCGCGCAGTAGCCGACACCGACCATCTCCAGCAGCTCGGCCGCCCGCCGCCGAGCGGCCCGGCCACCCCGGCGCGACAGCCGCATCGGCAGCTCCACGTTCTCCCGGGCCGTCAGGTACGGCAGCAGGTTGCGGGCGGTCTGCTGCCACACGAACCCGACAGTGTGCCGCCGATATCGCAACCGCTTGGCGGCCGACATGGTCAGCAGGTCGTAACCGGCCACCCGGGCGATCCCCGCGGTCGGCGTGTCCAACCCGGACAGGATGTTCAACACCGTCGACTTGCCGGAACCGGACGCGCCCACGATGGCCAGCAGCTCACCACGGTCAACCACCAGGTCGAGGCCCTGCAACGCGACGACCTCCACCCCCTCGCTGGTGAAGATGCGCACCAGCCCGTCGCAGACGATGTGCCCGCGCAGGCGATCCGTGCCACCGGCCCGGGCGGCGGCTCGTTCCGCCGCCCGCCGTTGCAACGTCGCCAGGTCCGGAACCTCCGACACCACCGTCACGGGTTCTCCTCTCCCAGACGCAGCACCTCACCGAGGCGCATCCGTCGGTTCAACAGGTTCTCCACCACCAGCCCGGTCACCAGGCCCAGCACCACCAGCCCCAACACCGAAGCCAGGACCAGCGGATCCAGGTGGTCGCGGACCGGCACGCCGGGCACGAACGCGGACAACCCGAGGGCCGGCCCCAGGATCCGGGGCAGGGCCACCCCCACCGCCGCCCCGGTCAACGCCGCGACCAGCACCAACGGCACCAGCTCGTACACCAGCAACCGCCGACCACGGCCGACGGACAGGCCCAGGGTGCGCAGCCGGGACAGCATCCGCCCCCGCCCGGCCGCGTCGGCGACCACCGAGAACCCGACGGCGAGCACCGCCAGCGCGGTACCCCCGGCCGTGCCGGCGGTGAACGCCAGGGTCAGGACGTCGTTGGCCCCGGTCCGGTCCAGGTTTTCGCGGTACGCCCGCCAGGTCTCCAGGGCCGCCGGCACCTGGGTACGCGTCACCTCCACCCCGAGCACCGCCGACTGCCGCCGCCGTTGCGCGTCGTCGGCCACCCCCAACAACTGCGCCTGATCGATGTCGTCACCGGCGACCAGGTACCGGTTCGGGATGATCGGCGTGTACTCGTACTCGGGCAGCGCCTGCCACGGCAGCACCACGAACCGTTCGGTGCCCAACCCGACGCCCGGGAAGGCGTCGGTCACCTCGGCGACCCGGAATTCGTACAACCTGCCCTGCACATCGACGGCAGCCCGGTCGCCGACCTGCGCCGCCACCTGCGACGACACCACCGCCGGTACCGGCCCGTCACCCCGGGCGGCAGCCCGCAGGGCGGCCGGCACATCCACCTCTACACCGCTGCGCGCCACCACCTCCGCGAAAGCCGGGCCGTCCACCACCAGCACCCGGGCCGTGCCGATCTGCCGCGACGGCACCCCGGCCCCCGGCGCCAGCCGACGATTCGAGTCCACCCACACCCGAGCCACCGCCGTCACCCCGGCCACCCCGGACAACGCGTCCTGAGCATCGGGGGAGAAGGTGTACCCGGTCAGCCAGGCATCCGCCGGCACCGTCAACGTGGCCGCCCGGTCCCGGGCCGCCGCGACGGTGGTGGTGACCACCCCACCGAAGACCCCGGTGCTGACCGCGACGATCAACACCGCCAACGGACCCAGCGCCACCGGCGCACCCCGTCCGGCGCGGGCGACACCGAGGAACAGCACCGCACCCCGGGCCCGCGCGGCCAGCCGACCGGCCGCCCGCAGCGGCCACGGCAACAGCCGCACCGCCACCAGCGCGGCGGCGACCGCGACCAGCACCGGCACCGAACTGAGGTACGCGTCGACCCCGGCGCCCGGGTCGAGACCACGGCGGCGCAGCAACACCACCCCGAGCGCGGCCAGCACCAGCACGCCCGCCTCGACGGTCAGCCGCCGCACCGACGGCCGTCGCCACGCCACATCGGCACGCCCGGTCACCACCCCGACCCGCCGCTGCGAGTGCATCGCCAAAACCGGCACCACGGCGGTGGTGAGCACCGCCACCGCCAGCACCAACCACGGAAACGCCCCGTCGCGACCCGGGACCCGGCTGCCCACAAGCCAACCGACAAACACGGCGAGCGGCTGCACGGGCGCGGACTCGGCGAGGCTACGCAGCCCGATGGCGGAAAGCGCCGCACCCCGGGCCCGCAGCAACGCGAACTCGTCACGTCGCCGCAGCACCGTCAACCGCGCCGCCAGCACGATCAGCCCGAGCAGGCTGGCGACCAGCCCCGCCTGCACGACCGCGAGCAGGGCCTGCACCGCGTGCAGTTGCCCGGCGAACCGCGACAGCGCACCGTCCAACGACGTCTGCACGGTCGCCCCCGAACTCCACGACATGCGGCGGGCCTCGGCCACCGCCGCCGTCACCGACTCCAGCGTCGCCGCGTTCAGGCGTCGCTCGTCGAGGCGGTACCGCCAACCACCGACCGCGGGGACACCACTGCCGGCGGAGACAACGTCCACCCCGACCCAGTCGGTCACCCCCGCCACGATGTACGGCTCACCGTCCAGCACCGGGACCACCGGCTCCAGGGCGTAGCCCAGGTCGTCCCAGACCGGGTCAGCGGCGTCTCGCGGCTCGAACACCCCGACGAGGTGCGCGTCCGCCTGACCATCGCGCCCCGCGAACCGCAACCGTTGGCCGGCACGCAACGACAGCGTCTCGGCCACCGCCCCCGACACCACCACCTCCGCCGGGCCACCCGGGCGGGTACGGGGCCAGCGCCCGGCGGTCAGCTCGGCCGCCTCCACGACGCCGGTCTGGGCGCGTAGACCGAACATCTTCCGGGCACCGCCGTTCATCGGCGGCTCGTCGCCGATGGCGAACAGTTGCTCCTCGTCCAACGACGCCGCGTACCACCGGCGCTCCACCAGGCCCGGCAGCGGCTGCGGCAACTCGGCGGCGTAGCGGTCCAGGTCCGCCTGCCCGGCAGCCACCGGCGCGGGCCGCTGCCCGGCGAGTGACACGTCCCGCACCAGGTGCGGCAGCCGGGCCACGTCGGCGCGCAACCCCCGATCGGCGTACTCCCCGGCCAGCCGCGGCGCGGCGGTCAGCAGCAGCGCCGCCACCAACCCCAGCACCGCCAGCAGGCCCACCTGCCCGCCGTACGCCCTGATCCGCCTCGCGCTCACTGGGCCGACCTTTCGTTCGCGACTGCGGGGCTCGCAAGCTCACTCCTCGCGTTCACTGGTCCTCCCCGGTGCGCAGGTGCGCGGCGGTGAGCCGCCGCCGCACGCTTACCGACACCGCGGCGCTGAACGCCAGGGCCAGCGCCAGCAGTCCGACGCCGGTACCCAGCACCGGCGGCCAGTCGACGCTGAGCAGCGGCGGAGGATCGGGGCGGTCCGCCGACGCAGTCAGGATCACCAGCGGCGCCATCGTCGCCGCCACCCCGATGCCCACGGCCAACCCCACCAGCACACCCATGCCGGCGAGGAACGACTGCTCGGCCAGCAGCGACCGGGCCACCAGGCGGTGACCCGCGCCGAGGGTGTGCAGCACCGCCAGTTCCCTGGCCCGGCGGCGTGCCGTGGCGCTGACGTCCACGGCCACGCCCACCGCGGCCAGCAGCACCGCAGCCAGGGCGGCGACGAAGAGCGCGCCACGGGCACCCACGCCGAACGGGTCGCGAGCCAGCTCGTCGGCGACGTCCTGGCGGTCCAGCACGGTCAGGTCGTCGAGCGCGGCGGCGGCCCCGGCGACCTGTGCCGCCGCACCCGGCCGGGCGGCGACCCACCACTCCTGCGGCGAGCGGACGATGCCATGCTCGTGGAACAGCCGGGTACGCAGCGACGGCAGGTCGACAAGCAACGCGGCGTCCTCGACGTCGCCGGGCAGGGCCGTGACCCGGTCCACCAGGACCACGTCGACCTCGGCGCCACCCAGGAACAGCCGGGTCTGCGCCCCGACGTCGACGTGCAGCATGTCCAGCGCCGGACCGGTGGCGACCACCGGCACCCGGCCCGGGCCGGCGGTCCGGGTGACGGCCAGTTGCACAGGGGTGTTCCGGGCGAACCAGCCCGCCGGTATGTCCCGTTCGTAGCGACCGGCCAGCGTGGCGCCGGAGACGGTCGGCGCGGTGGCCGCACCGGCGCGGTCGACCAGCTGCCACGGCCCGTCCGCAGTCAGGTCCACAGGTGTGCCGGTGGTGGTGTCCGGGCCGGCACGCAGGTTGGACAGCCGCCAGTCGAGGTTCAGCCGCGGACCACCGAGGGTCTCGGCGGTGAAGCCGGCCAGCCGCCACGGCCCGTCGCCGGCCGGCAGCTCGACGGAGAACCGCAGCGGCTCACCATCCCAGCCGGTCGAGCCCAGCGCCACCCGACGGTGTTCGCCCCGGGCGTCGCTGAGCACCACCTCGTGACGGATGGGCACGCCACTGTCGACGTCACCGCGGGTACGTAGCTGGCCGGTCAGTCGGGTGCCGGTCGGCAACACCGCCTCCGGTGCCGGTACCCGCGCGTCGGCGAGGCCGCCGAGCAGCCGGTCGGTGGATCCACCGGCCAGGTCGGCACGTAGCCGCAGCACCTGGTCGGCAGCACCGGCGTCCACCGCCACCATGGTGGCCGGCTCGGCGCCGGCGCCGAGCCGTACCGGCTCGCGCCAGGCCGGCAGGACCGCCCGGATCCCCGGCAGGTCGGCGAGCTGGTCGGCGCGGCCGTCGGGGGCGGCGCCGGTGGCCTCGGTGAGCCGCAGGTCGGCACCGACCCGGTGAGCGGCCTGGTCGTCGAGGGAACGTTGCGAGGTCCCGGCGAGGGACCAGGCCAGGGTGCCGACCGCCACGGCGAGGGCGAGCAGCAGCACCGGGCCGGCGTGCGGACGCCGCCCGGCCTGCCAGGTGCCGAGCATGACAGCGGTCCACGGCCGGCGGTCCACCCAGCGTTCCGTCAGCCGCACCAGCGGCGGCAGCAGCCGCAACGCGAGCACCGCCCCGGCCAGCACACCGAGCGTCGGCGCGGCCGCCAGCAGCGGATCCACGCCCAGCTGACCGCCCCGGGACCGGGACAGCGGGGACGAGTACCTGCTCAGCTGGTACCAGCTGAGCAGGGCCAGGCCGACGAGCAGGACGTCCAGCCCGGCCCGCTGCACCATGCCCCGCCGGCTCGGGCGGGAGCGGCTGGCCAGGTCCGCGACGTAACTGTCGCCGCGGCGCAGACTCGGACCGATCATCGCGGCCGCGCAACCGGCGGCCGCGAGCCCGGCCACCAGCCACACCGTCGGGTCGGCCCAGTCCGGCCGCAGCGAGACGGCGGCGAGTCCGGGCAGCCGGTCGGCCAGCCCCAGCAGCTCCACCACGAGCGGCGGGGCGAGAAACACGGCCGGCAGGACGACCAGGGTGGCTTCCCGGGCGGTCAGCCGGGCCACCTGCCAGCGGGCGGCACCCCGGGCGCGCAGCAGCGCGGTCTCACCCCGCCGGTGCTCGGTGAGCAGGATCGCCACGAGCAGCAGCGCGTACCCGCCGAGCACCACCACCAGCAGCATCGGGGTGACCAGGGCGGACCGGCCGACGAGGGTGGCCTGGCGCAGCCGCTGCACCAGGTCCACCAGGTCACCGCTGACCACCGCCGACTCGCCGAGGCCGGCTTCGGCCGGGCTGCTCGTGGTGATCCGGCCGGCGGCGTCGGCGAGCCGGTCCAGGGCGGTCGGGCCGACCCCGGCCAGGTCAGGCTCGACCAGCCAGCCGGCGGAGGCGTTGGCCAGGAAGTGGGTGTCGAAGTCATCCCGGGACACCGTCATCGGGCCGTAGGTGGCCGCCTGCGGCAGCGAACCGGTCGTCGTCTCCGGCGCCAACCGCCAGTACGCGGAATCCGGGTCGACCGGAGTGAACACGCCCGTCACGACGACCTCGGTGACCTGCCCGCTGAGCCCGTCGGTGATCGGGATGCGGTCGCCGACCCCCACCCGCAGCGTCGTCGCGGCCACCTCGGCGATCGCGGTCTGCACCGGACCGGCCCCGGTCTGCGGCCACGACCCGGCGGTCAGCCGCGCGTGCGCGGGCAGATCGTCGAGGAACATCACCGACGCGTAGGTGGCCCCGCTGCGGTCGGCGACGGCGTCGCCGGTGTCTCCGCGCAGCTGCCGGCCGGCCGCGTACCCGGCGGTGCTGACCCGGGCCGGTAGGCCGGCCAGGTCGGCGGCGACCTGCTTGCGCAACGCGTCGTCACGGTCCCGCAGCGCCTCCGCGGTGCGGCCGGCGGAGGCGCGTACCAGAATCGAGCGTTCCTCGGCGGTTGCCGCCGTCAGCACGTTGCGGGTGCCGGAGTCGACGACGTCCCGGTTGTACGCGGCCAGACCGGCGAGCGCGACGGTGGCCACCAGCGCCGCCCCGGCGGCCGCCAGCAGCAGACCCCTCGTGGCCCGGGCACGCCGCAACGCGAACCTCATGTGTCCTGTACCCCCGCCGGTCCGCGGGCCGGTGTGGCCCCTGGTTGCTGCCGTCATGCACCAGGAGGGGCCGAGTCCCGCGAAAGGTTCGCAGCGGTGATCGTTTCGTTATGCAGGGACGCGGCTCCGCTGCCGGGGCCCAGGTCACCGGCGCGGTGGTGCCGCCGGCAGAGCACCTGGTACCGCACGTCCGCGGTGTCGACGGTGTCGCCGATGACGACCTGCTCGCCCTCGCGGGCCACCCGCCCGTCGGCGACCCGGGCGTTGAGCAGGCCCTCACGGCCGCACCAGCAGAGCACCTCGACCTGGATCCGGGCCACCGAGTCGGCCAGTTCGAACAGCCGCTGCGCCGCCGGGAACAGGCTGGAGCGGAAGTCGGTGGCCAGGCCGAAGGCGTACACGTCGACGTCGTAGCTGTCGACCAGGTCGGCCATCTGCTCCACGTGCTCGACCCCGTAGAAGCTGGCCTCGTCGCAGATCAGGTAGTCCACCCGCACCCCGTCGGCCCAGGCGTCGCGCACAAGCGTCCGCAGGTCGAGCGCGTCGGTCACCTCGATGGCCTCGTGGGCCAGCCCGATGCGGGTGGTGACCTGCGGGCCCAGGGAGCGGTCGATGCGGGTGGTCACCAGTCCCCGGCGGCCCTGGCGGGCATGGTTGTAGTTCATCTGCAGCGCCATCGTGGACTTGCCGCAGTCCATCGGCCCCCAGTAGAACCGCAGCGCGGCGGCGTGCGCCGGCCGCCCGTCGACGCCACGGGCGGCGACGCACCCGGCCGGGCTGTCGCCCGCAGCGGGCAGTGTCGGGCGGGCCAGGCAGGTCGGTACGGCGTCGTCGGTCGTCACGGACCGGCAGCCTAGTGCGGTGTGCTCCCGGCTGGCGCGGTCGACCCGGCCGGGGTGTCGATCATCGCATCGTCGCCCGGGTCAGAGCACCCGGGGCGGGGTGTTGCCGGCGGCCACGATGGCCCGTCGGATCGGTACCGCCAACAACAGCAGGAAGCCGACCACGAAGAAGATCAGCAGCGAGACCAGACCGACCCGGTAGGAGTTGGTGAGCTGGAACACCAGCCCGAACGCCGCCGGTCCGAGCCAACTGGTGCCCTTGTCGCTGATCTCGTAGAAGCCGTAGTACTCACCCTCCTTGCCGTCGGGGATCAACTGACTGAACAGCGACCTGCTCAGTGCCTGGCTGCCGCCGAGGACCAGGCCGATGGCCGCGCCGAGCACCATGAACGGCAGCGGATCCTCAGCGGGCAACCGGAACGCCGCGACGATCACCAAGGTCCACAGCACCAGGCTCAGCAGGACCGTCTTCCACGCCCCGATCCGACCGGCCAACGCGCCGAGGGCCAACGCGCCGCCGAAGGCCAGGAACTGCACCAGCAGGATCGTCACGATCAGGGTGCTCTGCCCCAGCCGTAGCTCCTCGGTGCCGTACACGCTGGCCAGCGTGATAACGGTCTGGATGCCGTCGTTGTAGACCAGGAACGCCAGCAGGAAGAACAGCGTCAGCGGGTACGTCTTCATCCCCCGCAGGGTGCGCCCGAGCTGCCGGAACCCGTCGGTGAGCACGTTGCCGCGGCCGGCGGCGGCCAGCGCGGCGGCGGTCGGGTGCTCCCGCAGCCAGCGCAATGGCACCAGGGTGAACGCCGCCCACCACAGCCCGGCCGACACGATCGACCAGCGGGCCAGATCCAGGGTGCGCTCGGCGGTGCCGTTGTCGAACGACTGCACCACGACCAGGTTCAACGCCAGCAGCAGACCGCCGCCCAGGTAACCCAGCGCCCAGCCCCTGCTGGAGATGCCGTCGCGTTCGTCCGGCCCGCCCAGCTGCGGCAGGAACGAGTTGTACACCACGATCGACGCCCCGAAGGCGATGTTGGCGATCAGCAGCAGCACACCGCCGAGCAGGTACCGGTCGCCGGTGACGAAGACCATCGCGGTGGTGGCGAACGCGCCGGTGAACGCGCTTGCGGCCAGCAGCCGCTTCTTGTGCAGCGACCGGTCTGCGATCGCGCCGATCACCGGCAGCACGAAGACGGTCAGCAGCACCGACAGCGAGATCGTGTACGGGTAGTACGACCCGGCGGCCACCTTGATGCCCAGCGGATAGACGTAGCCGCTGCAGTTGTCGGCACCGGATTCGCAGCCGGCAGCGAGCTTGGCGACGCTTGTCAGGTACGGCCCCAGGAACACCGTGATGACTGTGGTCTGGAAGGCCGAGTTCGCCCAGTCGTAGAAGTACCAGCCGGTGCGTTCGCGCCGGGTGCTTCGCGGTGGTGGGATGTCCTGCGCCGCCGGGGTGACCGTCTCGGCCATGGGGGTCCTCCGCCCAGGTGTTCAGGCGGCCCAGTGGCCGCGGCTGCGGTAGACGTCGCGCAGCACGCCGACGTGGTCGGTCATGATGCCATCAACCCCAAGATCAAGTAACTCGTGCATCTCGGCAGGTTCGTCGATCGTCCAGACGTGCACCTGCAGGCCGAGCCGGTGGGCCGTGCGCAGGAAGCGACGGTCGACCACCGGCACCCGCCCGTAGCGCACCGGCACCTGCGCGGCCACCACCGACGGCGGTAACCGCAGCGGCCGTCCGGTCCACGAGGCCCACCGCAGCCGGGCCACTCCGCGTACCCCGAGGCTGGTGGCGACGCGTCCGCCGGTCAGCGCCCGCAGCCGGGTCAGCCGGGCGTCGCTGAACGAGGCCAGCAGCACCCGGTCGGCGGCGCGAGCCCGGTCGACAGTGGTCACCGTGGGCGTAACCCCCTGGTCGGACTTGACGTCGATGTTGAACCGCACCTGTGGCCACGCGCCGAGCACCTCGTCCAGGCGCGGCACCACGGCGGAGCCGCCGACGCGCAGCGTGGCCAGGTCGGCCCAGCGCATGGCGCCCACCCGGCCACGCTGCCCGGTGACCCGCTCCAGGGTGTCGTCGTGGAACACCACGGCCACCCCGTCGGCGGTGCCGTGCACGTCGGTCTCGACGTACCGGTAGCCCAGCTCGACCGCCCGCGCGAACGCGGCGGCGGTGTTCTCGTCGCCGTCGGCGGCGCCGCCGCGATGGGCGAAGGCCAGCGGCGCCGGTGCGTCGAGGTAGGGGTGCGCGTTCGTGGGCACGCGGCGCAGTATGCCTGGCCCCGGTGACCGCCCGGTGGCGGGCCGGCGGCGACCCGGATTCGTCCCGTCGTCCACGCCCATCCGATACCCACCGGTGATTGCCGGATGCCGGACAGTAACCTTCCCTGCTCGGTCGGCACCGGCGACGATGCCCCGGTGATGCCGTGGACGAGTTCCGTACCGCGACGAGACGACCCGCCCTCGACGCCGGCGGCGCTGACCATCCGCCCGGTGCACCCGCTGCCCGGACGCGTCGCGCCACCGCGCCGCCCGGCGACCCGCGATCTTCCGCCGGGGTTCGGGGCGCTGCTGGTCACGACCCTGGCCGCCGGCAGCCCCTGGGGGTACGAGGTGCTGCGGGAGCTGAGCGTCAACCTGCCCCGCATCGACGGCCCGGCCGGGATCCTCACGACCGCGGTCGACGCGCTGCTGCTGGGGCTGTCGTGGCTGCGGTGGGGCAGCCCGGACACCCTGTCCAGTTACCAGCTCGCGCGCACCGCCCAGGTGGCGCTGTTCGTCCTGATCGTGCTGGTGCTGCTGCGCAGGTTGGCCGCCTGGGCCACGCCTCCCCGGGCGTACCGCTTCTTCGGCACGCTCGGCGCGACAGTCGTGGCGGCGACGCTCGCCACGATCGGCGGCGCCCTGGTGCACCTGGCCGTCGACAGCGGCGTCTACACCGGGTCGGCGATGCGTGCGGAACTGCTGAACGAACTGGTACGGGCACTGCTGTGCGGCTTCGTCGTCGGCCTGCTGCTCGCGGTGGCGCCGGCACGGCGGCGCCGGCCGCGACCGACCGTTCCCGGTCTGGGAGGCAACTGACATGGTGATCCGGCAGGCCACCCCCGAGGTCTCGACGGCGGGCACGGCGGACGCCACGAGCGAGGCGACCCGCTACCTGTGCGTGGCGGCGCACACCGACGACACGTTCGCCGACTCGGCCCTGTCCGAGGTCCTCGACGACGAACTTCGGGCGGTGGCGCCCTCGGTCGGCTTCGACCTGACCACCGTGCTGCGGCACTGCCTTGAGGCACGTCAGCGGCGCATTCGTCGCGATGCCGGCCTGCTGATCGCCGGCAGCATGGCCCTGCTGCTGGCGCCGCTGTGGACGCTGCTGGCCGCGGCGGTGCTGGCGGTCGGCATGTCGCTGACCCGGGCCAACCGGAACGGCCCACTGGCCTCGGCGGCGGCACTGGTCGCGACGGTCGTGGTGTCGCTGTGGCTGGTGGCGCAGTTCGCCGGGGTGCAGACCGACGAGGACGGCACGCTCGACTGGATGATCGGCCTGCCGTGGCTGGCGCTGGTGGCGGGGCTGCTCGCGTACCTGATCCTTGTGCTGCACCTGCTGGGCACCCGGCAGCTGCTGGTGCAGCGGCTGCGGCGCGGTCACTTCCAGCCCACGTCGGCCGACACCGGCCCGGTGCCGCAGCGCCACGCGGCACGCCTGGCCCAGCTCGACACGGCCCAGCACGGCAACGTGACGATCTACAGCGGGTACACCCCGTTCGTGGGGCACGGCGCACCGGTGGCCGGCTGGTCGTTCGCCCTGCCCATCCACCGGGCCGAACAGCACCTGCCCGAACCGGCGACGGCGGTCACCGACGACGACCCGGACGCCACCGTACAGTTCGCCGTGGTGGATCTGATCGACCACGTGCGGCAACGACTGGCGGCGATCCGGCTCGACCCGGCCGGCGACCCGGAGCTGAATCCGGAACGGCTCGCCGGGCTGGTGCTTGAGGATCGGGTCTTCGTGCACGGCGGTCTGCTGACCGACGATCCGCAGCTGCTGCCCGAGCGCAGCCGGATGCCCCGGCAACGCTGGTCCGACGAGCGGCTGCGAGCGGTGGCGAGCCGGCCGCAGGGCGCCGCCCGACACTTTCTGGGCGCCCTGGTGCCGTCCTGGGGCGGCGAGGTGGTGGCCTGCACGTTCCTGCACTTCTCCACCGATGGTCGGGTGCTCTACCTGGAGTGCGCCCGGACGTTGCTGGAGCCGCCCCGCATCGAGTACCACGACGTGGACCGGCTGACCGAGTGGATCCCGGTGCGCCAGTTCGTCCAGTTGTTCACCGCCGCCGCCGAGCAGTTGGTGCGTACCGCCTTCGGCGCGCCGGTGCGCCTGGTACGCGACGGCGTCCGGGTGGTTCGTCACCAGATCCGGCAGTCGCGGTCCCGCCGGATGGCCCGCGAGGACCTCGGCTACGACTACGGCGCCCGGGCCGGGGTGCGGGAGCTGGCCACCGGCACCACCTACCACAACTACTTTCAGGTGCTCGACGCCGCGAAGCATCTCAAGGTGGTCGAGCGGCACGTGCTGGCCGCCATCGTCGACTTCCTGGAGGACAAGGGTGTGGACACCGCCGAGTTCCGCACCCGGCAAACCATGATCCTCAACCAGGGTGTGATCCAGACCGGCGGCCTCAGCGTCGTCGGCAACCAGGCGGTGGGCGCCGGCGCGCGGGCGGAGCAGCAGACCACCACGGAACAGCCGTCACCGCAGGGAACAAGCCGTCGAGCCGGCACCGGGAGGCCGTCATGACCACGTCCGACAACTCGATCAACTTCGGGATCCAGCAGTCGGGTGGGGTGAGCCAGGTCGGCAACCAGGCGGTGGGTCCGGGAGCGCACGCGGTCGGTGGGACGTTGTGGGCCACGGCGCCGGGGGTGGACGTGCCGGCGCTGGTGGCCCAGCTGGTGCAGACCCTCGACCGGCACCGTGACGAGCTGCCGGAGCCGGCTCGGGCGGTGGCCGCGGAACTGCGGGTCCAGCTGGCACGGCCGGATCCGGAACCGGCCCGGGTGACGGTGCTGTTGCAGCGCCTGGCGGCCCTGGCCGCGCCGGTGGCGCCGGTGGCGTCGGCCGTGACCGAGGTGTTGCGGGCGGTGCAGCAGGCGACCTGAGGCTCAGCCGGCGGCGGGGCGGCGCCGGTGGGCGCGGCTGGGGTCGACCGGCCGGCTGGGGTCGAGGTGGCGGGGGCGGTCAGGTTCGTCCGGCCGCAGCGGGGCCAGGGTGTCGGTGAGCGCGTCGATGATCCGGTCGGTGGCCTGTCGGGCCGCGCCCGGCGTGCCACGGGTCACCTCGGCCAGGTCCACCGGGTCGCCGAAGTGCACCCGTACGGTGGGGCGGCGCACCAGCGCCCGGGCGACGCCGCGCAGCATCCCTCTCGGGGCCTGGTAGGGCAGCACCTCGTGGGATCCCCACTGGGCGAGGGGAATCACGGGCGCGCCGCAGGCCAGGGCGAGGCGGGCGGCGCCGGTCTTGCCGCGTTCGGGCCACATGCCCGGGTCCAGGCCGATGCGTCCCTCCGGGTAGACCAGGATCGGCGCGCCGGCGGCGACCGCGGCGACGGCATCGTCCAGGGCCCGGTGTACGCCGCTGGTGCCCCGGTCGACGCGGATGTGCCCGGCGCTGCGCATCGCGGTCCCGATCAGCGGGGCCCGGAACAGCCCGCCGGTGGCCATGATCCTGGGTGCCACCCGGCGGGCCCGGCAGGCCGCGGCGAGCACGATCGGGTCGAACGGGCTGATGTGGTTGGCGGCCAGGATCAGCGGCCCGCCACGCAACCGGGCCGGGATGTCGCCGGTGACCTCCAGCCGGGCCAGCGTCCCGACGACCACGCGGGCCAGCAGCAACGCGACGCGCCAGATCAGCGGCGGACGCCAGGGGGAGTGGGCTGCTTCCATCAGCGGGAAATGGTCGCACGGCGGGCGGACAGCGCGGCGGCCAGGGCGGGCCGTACGGCAGAGGTGAGCAGGGTCATTGGTCCCGGTCCGGTTCGGGCCGGCCGCCTCTGCCAATCCTCGTACGACACGCTGTAGTATTTACTACGTCTTGTAGTATAAATAGCCTGGGGGTCGCAGGTGGACGCGTTGGACGTCGCCCGCTGGCAGTTCGGTGTCACCACCGTCTACCACTTTCTCTTCGTGCCGTTGACCATCGGCCTGTCCGTTCTGGTCGCCATCCTGCAGACACTCTGGCACCGCACGGGGGACGAGAAGTACCTCAAGCTCACCAAGTTCTACGGCAAACTCTTCCTGATCAACTTCGCCATGGGCGTGGTCACCGGCATCGTGCAGGAGTTCCAGTTCGGCATGAACTGGAGCGACTACTCCCGCTTCGTCGGCGACATCTTCGGCGCGCCCCTGGCCATCGAGGCCCTGGTCGCGTTCTTCCTCGAATCCACATTCATCGGACTGTGGATCTTCGGCTGGGACCGACTACCCAAACGCCTGCACCTGGCCAGCATCTGGGCCGCGGCCATCGGCACCAACCTGTCGGCGTACTTCATCCTCGCCGCGAACTCGTTCATGCAGAACCCGGTCGGCTACCGCTACAACCCGGACACCGGTCGCGCCGAACTGACCGACTTCCTCGCCGTGCTGACCAACAAGGTCGCCCTGATCACCTTTCCGCACACCATCGCCGGCGCCTTCCTGGTGGCCGGTTCACTGCTGGTGGCCGTCGCCCTGTGGCACCTCATCCGCCACCGCGACAGCGCCGACACCCCCGCCTACCGCTTCGCCGCCCGCTTCGGCTCCTGGGTCACCCTGATCTCCGCCACCGTCGTGGTCATCACCGGCGACATCCAAGGCAAGATCATGACGCAGGTGCAGCCGATGAAGATGGCCGCCGCCGAAGGGCTCTACGCCACCGAGAGCCCCGCGTCGTTCTCCGTACTGACCGTCGGCAGCCTCGACGGCAGCCGCGAACTGTTCGCCCTCAAGATCCCGTACCTGTTGTCCTACCTCGGCACCGGCGACCCCAACGGCACCGTGCAGGGCATCAACGACCTCCAGGCCCGCTACAGCGCCCAGTACGGCGCCGGCAGCTACACCCCGATCATCCCGGTCACCTACTGGAGCTTCCGGCTCATGATCGGCTTCGGGCTCGCCGCCGCCGCCATCGCCCTGCTGGTGCTCTGGACCCAGCGCAAAGGCCGCGCCGTACCGAACAGCAAATGGCTGCTGCGCGCCGGCCTGGCCATGCCGATCCTGCCGCTGCTGGCCAACTCCTTCGGTTGGATCTTCACCGAGATGGGCCGCCAGCCCTGGATCGTCTTCGGCGAGATGCTCACCCGCGACGGCGTGTCCCGCAGCGTCTCCCTGACCGAGGTGCTCACCTCCTTCACCGCCTTCACCCTGATCTACGCCGTCCTCGCCGTCATCGAGGTGAAACTGCTGATCCGTTACGCCAAGGCCGGCGTACCAGACGTCACCCCGGCCCCCGAACCCGACGACACCGACGACGCCGAGCGCCCGCTCGCCTTCGCCTACTGAGTCCGGAGCCCCACCGTGGAACTGACCACCATCTGGTTTCTCCTCGTCGCCGTGCTGTTCACCGGCTACTTCATCCTCGAAGGCTTCGACTTCGGCGTCGGCATGCTGCTGCCCGTGCTCGGTCGCGACGACAAGGAACGCCGCGTCATGATCAACACGATCGGGCCGGTCTGGGACGGCAACGAGGTCTGGCTGATCACCGCCGGAGGCGCCATGTTCGCCGCCTTCCCCGAGTGGTACGCCACCCTCTTCTCCGGCTTCTACCTGCCCCTGCTGCTCATCCTGCTGGCCCTGATCGCCCGCGGCGTCGCCTTCGAATACCGCCACAAGCGTCCCGAGGCGTCCTGGAAACGCCGCTGGGACAACGCCATCTTCTTCGGCTCACTCGTCCCCGCCATCCTGTGGGGCGTGGCGTTCGCCAACATCCTGCGCGGCGTGCCGCTGGACGCCGACCACGAGTATGTCGGCGGACTGCTCAACCTGCTCAACCCGTACGCCCTGCTCGGCGGCGCGACCACCGCGGCGCTGTTCGCCACCCACGGCGCCGTCTTCGTCGCCCTCAAGACCGTCGGCGACATCCGCGGCCGGGCCGCCGCGCTCGCCGTGCGCCTGGGCGTGGCCGCGGCGGTCCTCGCGGTGGCCTTCCTGAGCTGGACCCTGACCATCCGCTCCAGCACGGCCGCCGTCGTGCTCGCCGTCGCCGCCGCGCTCGCCCTGCTCGGCGGTCTCGCCGCCGCCACGGTACGCCGGGAGGGCTGGGCCTTCACCGGCACCGCCGCCGCGATCGGCCTGGCCGTGGCCACCCTGTTCGCCGCCCTGTTCCCGAACGTGCTGCCCTCCACGCTGGACCCCGCCGGCACACTCACCGCCACCAACGCCGCTTCCACCCCCTACACCCTCACGATCATGACCTGGGTGGCGGTGTTCTTCACCCCGATCGTGCTGGCCTACCAGGGCTGGACCTACTGGGTCTTCCGCAAGCGCATAGGCGTGGCCCACATCCCGCAGCACTGACCGGCCGGCGGACGGGATCCGGGAAAACCCGGGCCCCGCCCGTCACGCCGCCGCCAGGGTCTGCTCGGCGCGGCGGCGCACCACCTCCAGCACCCGCGCCGCCGCCGCGAGGTCGTCGGTCGGAAGATCGGCCCACAGCCGGGCGCCGATCTCGGCGGAAGCCGCGGCGACCAGCTGCTGCGTGTGCCGCCCGGTCGGGGTCAGCGCGACCCGGGAGGCGTCGGTGGGCAGCGGCGCCACAAGCGTCGCCGCGATCAACTCGGCAAGCGTGGCGTACGCCGTCGCGGTCGACACCTTCACCGCGTCGACCAGCCGACGGGCGGCATCGACGCGGGGGAGCGGAGCATCGGCGGCAGCCAACGCGTTGAGCAGCAACGCCTGCGCGAAGGTCAACCCGAGACGGTCCAGCTCCCGCTCCAGCACCGCCCGGGTGGCGTAGTGGGTCCGGCCGAGGATCTGCCCGTTGAGGATGATGGACATGTCAACCTCTATTCATTGGTGAAGCCAACGTTGGCGAGGCCAACATAGCACTGATCGTGGGTGCCGCCAACGAAATCGCGTACAGTCCCCACATGGAGCAACCCAGCGCCCCCACACCCAAACGACTGCGCACCACCCCCAGCTGGCTGCTCACCCAGACCGCCGCCCACGCCACCCGCCTCGTCACCACCGCACTCGCCACCCGCCACGCCCGCGGCTACCACTACCGGCTACTGGCCACCCTCGCCGAAACCGGCCCCGCCAGCCAGGCCGACCTCGGCCGACACAGCGGCATCGACCGCAGCGACATCGTCGCCACCCTCAACGACCTCGCCGACCGCCACCTCGTACGCCGCCAACCCGACCCCACCGACCGCCGCCGCAACATCGTCCACATCACACCCGCCGGCCAACGCGAACTCACCCACCTGCAACACGCCCTCGACACCGCCCAGGACACCCTGCTCGCCCCACTGAACCCCACCGACCGCCACGAACTCGTCCGCCTGCTCGACCTCCTGCTCACCCACCACAGCGAACCGGAAGGCTGACCATGGCCCGCACCCACCACTACGCCACCACCGTCACCTGGACCGGCAACCTCGGCACCGGCACCAGCAGCTACCGCGACTACCGACGCGACCACGACATCACCACCGACGGCCGCCCACCCATCCCCGGCAGCTCCGACCCCACCTTCCACGGCGACCGCACCCGCTGGAACCCCGAACAACTCCTCCTCGCCGCCCTGTCCCAGTGCCACATGCTCGCCTACCTGCACCTGTGCGCCGACAAAGGCATCGTCGTCACCGACTACATCGACCACGCCACCGGCACCATGACCACCGACAACACCGGCAACGGCCACTTCACCGAGGTCACCCTGCGACCCCACGTCACCGTCGCCGACCCCACCACCACCGACATCGCCACCGCCCTGCACGACGACGCCCACCACACCTGCTTCATCGCCAACTCGGTCAACTTCCCAGTCCGCCACCACCCCGTCACCACCACCTGAACCCACCGGAAAATCCCGTCGACCCCACCACCACGACCGCTATCGTCGGCCCGTGCCCGACGTGCGTGAACTCACCCCCGACGACCTGAACGACGCCTGGCAACTCGGCCGGCTCGCCTTCGGCTCCGACCCGCAACCACCCCCACCACCAAACCCCACCGGCCGAACCGCCCACGGCGCCTTCGACCCCACCGGAAAACTCATCGGCAAAGCCATCGACCTGCACGACGAACAATGGTGGAGCGGACACGCCGTACCCGCCGCCGACGTCGCCGGCGTCGCCGTCGCCCCCGAAGCACGCGGCACCGGAGTGGGCCGAGCCCTACTGACCACCCTGCTCCGCCACGCCCGCGACCGCGGCGCCGCCGTCAGCACGCTGTTCCCCACCACCGCCGCCCCCTACCGCGCCTGCGGCTGGGAGATCACCGGCCAACTACGCACCCTCGACCTACCCACCGCCACCCTGCCCCGACACCGCCCCGACCCACGGCTGACCATCCGCGCCGGCACCACCGCCGACCTGCCCGCCACCGCCGAGCTCTACCGACGCGTCGCCCACCACCGCAACGGCCTGCTCACCCGCACCCACCGCCGGTTCACCGCCACCGACGAACTGCCCTACGACGGGCTCACCCTCGTCGAACATGACAGCCAACTGGTCGGCTACGCCGGCTGGGACCGAGGCCGCGGCTACGGCCCCGACGCCGTACTCACCGTCGAAGACATCTTCGCCACCACCGCCGACGCCGCCCAAGCCCTCGTCGGCACCCTCGCCAGCTGGTACAGCGTCACCCCGACCCTGCGCGTGACCCCGCTACCCGACGACACCGTCAGCACCCATCTGCCCCTGGAACGCGCCCGCGAACACGAACGCGAAGCCTGGATGCACCGACCCGTCGACATCGTCCGCGCCGTACAGGCCCGCGGCTGGCCCACCCACACCCACGGCCAGGTCGCCTTCACCCTCACCGACGACCTCGCCGACTGGAACACCGGCACCTGGCAACTCACCGTCGCCGACGGCCACGCCGACCTGCACCGCACCACCACCGACGCCGACCTGCACCTGACCGTACGCGGCTTCGCCCGCCTCTACACCGGCACCGGCACCGCCCGCACCCTCGCCGAAGCCGGACTTCTGCACCACCGCACACCCGACCCCGCCGCCCTGGACCTGCTCGCCGCCGGACCCACCGCCCACCTCATCGACTACTTCTGACGAACGCCGACGGCCCGGCCCGGCAGGGGATGCCGGACCGGGCCACCGATCGGATCGAAACCCTCAGCCCGCCTCGCGCAACTCCGCCAACCGGGCCTCGATCTCCGCCAACTCCGCCCGCAACTTCTCGGCCTGCCGCTCCGCCTCCGACCGCTCGGCGGCCAGGATCTGCTCCACCGCCTCGTGCACCCCCGGCACGTCCACCAACGCCACCATCCGCAGCGCCTCCGCCGGCTTGAGCACATACGGCTTGGCCAACACCTTCCCACCCTGCTGCGCCGCGACCGTCCACTCGCCCTCGGCATAGGCCAACGTCACCGTCAACCCCGCCGGCCCCTTCGGCTTCGCCGCCTTCACCGCCCGCCGAGCCGGCTTCGCCTCCACCTTCGACCCCACCGTCTCGTCCACCCTCGGCTCCTCCCGACCCGACTGCTCATCCCGACCTGGCTGCTCCTCACGACGCTGCTGCGGCACCCGATCCAACACGAACTCCGGCGTCACCACCGCCGGCTCGACCGGCGCCGGCTCCACCTTCGACTCGGCCGGCCGCCGACCCGCACCCCGCGGCGCCACCGCCACATCGGCGGGGGAGAAGGGCAACTCGTCGCGCCCGAACCGCACCACCACGAACTCGTCGGACTCCGCCGGATCGGTCAACTCCACCACCTGACCCAACTGACCAGCGATCTGACCGGCCGCCGCCGTGAACACGACCTTCGGCTTACGCCCCGCGGCCAACGCCTCCCGGATGCCGCGCACCTCGTCCTCGGACAAACCCTGACCAGCGGCACCCATCGCCCAACCTCATTCCTCGTACACGTGTTCAGCCGCCTGCCTTGATACCAGCAGCCAGCGACAACCCGAAGATCAGCCCCCCAACGCCCGCAACGCCCGATCGGCGTGCTCATTCATGCCCAACTCGCTGTGCACCACCTCGACGACCCGCCGATCGACCCCGATCACGAACGTCATCCGCCGGGTACTCAACGGCCCCAACGGCAACCGCCGCCGCACCCCGAACCGCTCGGCCACCACACCGTCCGGATCCGACAACAACGGATAGTCGAAACCGTGCAACCGCGAGAACTCCGCCTGACGCCGCACCGAATCCCGGCTGATGCCCACCCGCTGTGCCCCGACCGCCGCGAACTCCGCCGCCAGATCCCGGAAGTGGCAACTCTCCGCCGTGCACCCCCGCGTCATCGCCGCCGGATAGAAGAACAACACCACCGGCCCCGCCGCCAGCAACTCCGTCAACCGCCGCGGCCGACCCGTCTCGTCCGGCAACTCGAAATCCTCGACCAGATCCCCGACACCCACACCCGCCACAAGCCCTCCCAACGACACCATCGCCGCGAGCGTAAGCCATCGCCCACCACCGACCGTGCGCTCGACCACACCGCGCTACCCGCCACCGCCACCACGCCGGTAACGTCCCCGACACCGGCTCGGGGCAGGGGAGAGGTCCATTGGACAACGTCACCGTCATCACCGGCGGCAGCCGCGGCATCGGCGCCGCCACCGCCCGCCGCCTCGCCCACACCGGCCAGCACATCGCCATCGGCTACCGCCGCGACCACACCGCCGCCGACACCGTCGTGGCCGAACTGCGCGCCACCGGCGTACGCGCCATCGCCGTCCCCGCCGACACCCGCGACCCCGACCAGGTCACCGCCCTGTTCGACGCCGCAGCCGAACTCGGCACCCTCACCGGCCTGGTCAACAACGCGGGCATCACCAGCCCGATCGGCCCCTTCACCGACCTCGACCCCGACGACCTGCGCCGCGTCGTCGACGTCAACCTCATCGGCTACGTCCTCTGCGCCCAACAGGCCGCCCGCCGGATGAGCGACGGCGCCGCCATCGTCAACCTCTCCTCCGTCGCCGCCACCCTCGGCAGCCCAGGGGAGTACGTGCACTACGCCGCCGTCAAAGCCGCCACCGACGCGCTCACCACCGGCCTGGCCAAGGAACTCGCCCCACGCGGCATCCGCGTCAACGCCGTCGCCCCCGGCATCATCCGCACCGACATCCACGCGCTCTCCGGCCAACCCGACCGGCCCGACCAAGCCGCCGGCCGGATCCCACTCGGCCGCCCCGGCGAACCCGACGAGGTCGCCGCCGCCGTCGCCTGGCTGCTCAGCCCCGACGCCTCCTACACCACCGGCGCCATCCTCCGCGTCGGCGGCGGCCTCTGACCGCCGACCGGACAGCGCGGGACGGTGCGGGCACGCCAACGAACTCGTCGTACGGGAATGCGCACCGGCCTGGCGGGTAGCCGCACTACGCCGCCACCGCGCACAGGGGTGCCCGGCGGCTGCTCGACGCAGGAGGGGAGCAGACATGCAGACCACCTACGACTCGGTGGACGACCTGGCCGCGGCGCTGCGCCGGGCGGCGTCCGCCCACGACCGCCACGAGAAGAAACTCGGCCACCCCGACCCCGACTGGCCGGACTGGTACGCCCGACACATGGTCGACGAGCGCGCCGGCCACGAACAGCACCGCTGAGCGTTGAACCGCCGGTACCCGTGCCCACCGTCAGGCAGGCCACGGCACCTCGTGGTACGTGATCCCCGAGGAGATGGTGACAATATGCTCGTGCCGCCGCAACGGGCCGTTCCGTAGCGCGTCGAGGTCGACCGGTCGCGCCTCGACGAAGACAGTCGGCCAGATGAGATCCGGAACGGGTTGGCTGTTCAGCGGATCGCCGATCCGTGACCATTCGGCCCGAGCAGTCCAGTCCTGTGACCATCCGACTTGAACAGTCAGGTCCTGCCCAGGGACGAGGTAGCCCAACGCGGGCGGAGGCAGCAGCAATCCGTCCTCGGTCCTGCCGTTCGCCGCGTAGTAACTCTCGACCTCCTCGATGGCCGACTCGGTGGACGGCATTAGCCCGGTAGCTCTGGCGTGTCTGTCGACCTCCCGCAGCACCTTCAGCAGGTCGCCGTCGGCCCCGAAGTACCTGGTCTCGGTGAGACCGCAACTGAGGCGGTACTCGTCGTGGGGCCACAGACCGTTCGTGTCGCCGGCATGGCAGATGTCCCGCGTTGCCACGGCGACCGGCGTGAGCGGCGACGCCCGGGCCACGTCGGAGAGCAGGATGCTGATCTGCTCGGCGCTCGACGCACCTGCCTGTCGGACCGCTGCCGACTGCGCTTCCCGGCTGGCTTCCTCGGGCGTGGGTGCGTCCGACCCGCAGGCCGCCAGCGTGAACACCAGAGCTGCGGCTGTCGCCGACGTGACCAGGTGACGAGGAGTCATGGTTGCGAGGATGCTGGCCGCCGTCAGACGAAGCATGAGTCGCCGTACTCATCTCGCCGCATCGTCGACATCGTGAACGCCAGAGGTGGGAAGCCGCACGTCGGCGGCCCCGCCTCTCCTCGACGACGACCGTCCACGTACCGATTCGATAATGCACATTATGTAAAGTTGAGGCGGGTGGGCCCCTGCCCTGACCGATCCAAGGGCCCACCCGACGGTCAGCCGGTGGGACCGAAGTTGACTTCGGCGGCCTGGACGGTCCCGGCCTGGCGGCCGGGTGCGCTGTGGAAGCTCCAGTACAGGTTGGTGTGGGCGATGACCTGCTCCGGCGGCGGCGCGCCGTAGGCGGTCAGGTCTTCCGTGGTGTGCGCGTCGCCGACAAGCGTTGCGTCGTAGCCGCGCACGAACGCGCCGTGCAGGGTCGATCGGATGCACGCGTCGGTCTGCGCGCCCGTGACGACCAGCCGGCCCACGCCGCGCTCGGCGAGCACCGCCTCCAGGTCGGTGTCCTCGAACGAGTCGCCGTAGCGCTTGTGCACCAACGGCTCGGTGTCCTGGCGGAGCAGCTCGGGCACGTACTGCCAGGCCTCGTTGCCCGGTGGGAGGCCTTCGTCGGAGTGCTGCACCCAGACGACCGGCACGCCCTCGGCGCGCGCCTTACCCAGCACCGTGTTGATGTTGGCGATGACGCCGTCACGGTCATGGGCGTCCGCCACCACCCCGTTCTGCACGTCGATGACGAGCAGCGCGGTGTTGGGTCGCTCGGGCAGGGTCGTCATGGTGCGCCTCCGGTGACGGTGAACTCGGTGATCGCACCGTAGCTCCGGCCCCTGACAGAAACGCTCCCCTGCCCTCGGGCCCGGAACGCGAAAGTCATGCATAATATCCCTTATGCATGACAAACAGGACGAATCGGTAACAACGCTGATCGAGGAGTTCCTGACCGCCCGGGCCACCCGTAAGCCCTCCCCGCACACCCAGGCGGCCTACCGGCGGGATCTGACCGCCGTCGCCGCCCTCGCCGCGGAGCTGTCCACCCCTCCCCTCCCCTTGGCCGAGCTACCCGTCGACGCGCTCTCCCCCAGGCTGATCCGGGCCGCGTTCGCCCGGTTCGCCGCCGGCCGAGCGGCCAGTTCCGTCGGTCGGGCCTGGTCCACCTGGAACGGCTTCTTCTCCTTCCTGGTCGCCGAGCAGGTGGTGCCCGGCAATCCGATGCCGGCCGTGGGACGTCCCCGCACTCCCCTGCCGACGCCCAAGCCGCTGCGCGGTGAGGACACCCCCGAACACCTGCTCACCTCGGCGGCACGGGCCGAGGGACGGCAGCGGGACCCGTGGCCGGAGCGGGACGTGGCGGTGCTGGCGCTGGCCCTGTGCGCGGGGCTGCGACTGTCGGAGCTGCTGGCATTACGGATCGATTCGCTCGGTGGCCGCCCCGGTGAGCGCCGGCTGGAGGTGGCCGGCAAGGGCGGGCGCCCCCGGGTACTGCCGATCGAGCCGGATCTGGACGCGGTGCTGGCGAGCTATCTGGACAGCCGTGCCCGCCGCTTCGGCGCGCGTACGGTGCGGCAGGTGTCGCCGCTGTTGGTGGACCGTCAGGGTGAGCCGCTGCGCCGGGGCGGTCTGCAGTATCTGGTGGAGTCCTGCTACCGGCGGGCCGGGATCGTCGACCGGGTGCCGCGTGGGGCGCGGTTGCACGCGCTGCGGCACACGTTCGCTACCCGGTTGGCCGAGGACGGCGCCGGGGCGGCGGAGATCATGCGGCTGTTGGGGCACGCGTCGTTGGCGTCGTCGCAGACGTACATCGAGGTGACGTCGGGGCAGCAGCGGGAGGCGGTGCGGGCCAACCGTACGAACCGGGCGTTGGCGGGGCTGCTGCTCGGCTCCTGACTGAGCTGACGCGGCCGGTGGTGTGGCAGGCTGGCGAGGACGCGACTGGCGGCATCGGGGATGGGATCGACCATCGGGAAGCTCGTCGTGGGGGGTCGTCCGCCTGGGCCTGCCACGGGCGAGGAGAGCCATGTCGACGACGGCGCGGTTGCTGCCGGGTGTGCCGGTGGCGGAGGAGATTCTGGCCCAGGTGGCCGAGGGTGTGGCGCAGCTGCGGGCGGCGGGGGTGACTCCGACGTTGGCGACGGTGCTGGTGGGTGACGACGAGGCCAGTGCCGGTTACATCCGGATCAAGTCTCGGCGGGCGGCGGAGCTGGGTTTCGCCTCGCCGCACGTACGGTTGGCGGCGTCGGTGTCGCAGGCCGACGTGCACGCGGTGCTGGCCGACTTCAACTCCGATCCTGGGGTGCACGGGGTGTTGGTGCAGCACCCGATCCCCGGCGGTCTGGACTACGACCGGGCGTTGCAGACCCTCGACCCGGATCGGGACGTGGACGGGATGCATCCGGTGAACATGGGGCGGCTGGCGTTGGGGTTGCCGGGGCCGTTGCCGTGCACGCCGGCGGCGATCGAGGCGTTGTTGGCGTACCACGGGGTGCCGGTGGCTGGTCGTGAGGTGGTGATCCTGGGTCGTGGGGCGACGTTGGGGCGGCCGTTGGCGATGCTGCTGGCGCAGAAGCGGTCGACGGCGAACGCGGCGGTGACGGTGGTGCACACGGGGGTGGCGGACTGGCCTCGGTACACCCGTCGGGCGGAGATTCTGGTGGCGGCGGCCGGGGTGCCGGGCATCGTGCGGCCGGAGCATGTGCGCCCGGGTGCGGTGGTGGTCGGTGGTGGGGTGCGGTACGCCGGGCGTCGGTTGCTGCCGGACGTCGATGAGTCGTGTGCGCGGGTGGCGGGGGCGATCACGCCGAGGGTCGGTGGGGTGGGTCCGGTGACGGTGGCGATGTTGTTCCGTAACGCGTTGCGGGCGGCCCGGTCAGCGGCTGGCCGGGCGGTGTGTCGCCAGGGCGGTGGCGCTGAGGCACTACCTCGGTGAGCGCGCGCTGAAATCGGGGAGGCAGCAACAACGCTGTAGTTGCCGCCGCCCGGGGCTCGGAGACCGCGACAACCCTGATGTTGCTGGGTTGCCGGAGGAGCGGCGTCGGCGGGTTCGCCGGGTCAGGGACGGCTGCCGAGGTCGACGACCAGGGGGCGGTGGTCGGAGATTGTCGACAGTGGGGTGCGCACGGCGGTGACCGGGGGTAGCTGGTCGAAGCCGTGCCGGTCGGCGAGGATGTGGTCGAGTTGGACGCGGGGTTGCGCGGCGGGGTAGGTGGGCCGGCGGGCGAGCAGGTGCCAGCCGGAGACGGCTCGGGTGGCCCAGGCGGGCAGGTTCAGGTCGCCGAGCAGGATGCGTGGGGCGGGTAGGGCGCGCAGGGCGCGGATGACCTGGCGGAGTTGGCGGACGTTCCAGCCGGCGACGAAGGACAGGTGGGTGGCGGCGACGGTGAGGGGGCCGTGGGGGGTGTCCAGCACGGCGGCGAGGACGACGCGGGGTTCGTCGCGGAGCAGGATGAGGCCGCCGCCCGGGCCGGGCACGTAGACCGGGGAGCGCACCGGGGCGGGGTGCAGGCGGGTGACGCGCCAGTGGGTGACCGGGTGGCGGGAGATCAGGCCGACGCCGTAGCAGGGTTCGCCGTGGCCGTCGTCGTCGTGGGTGAGGGGGCGGAACTTTTCGCCGGGGGTGCCGACGACTGCGGCGGCGAAGCGGTGCTCGGGTGCGCCGAGGGCCTGGGCGGCGATGGCGGTGAGGTCGAGGTTGCCGCTGCGGGACTGGTCACGGTCGACTTCCTGGAGGGCGAGGATGTCGACGTCGAGGGCGGCGACGGCGGCGGTCAGTCGGGCCGGGTCGACCAGGCCGTCGGTGAGGGACCGGCCGTGCAGCAGGTTGAACGTGGCCAGGCGCACGCTGTCACCTTAGCGACGGCGTGGGAGAGTTGCCCGATGCTGCGGGCGTTGTGCTGTTCGGTGCTGGTGTTTGTGGCGGTTGCCGGGGTGGGGATCTGGGTGCGGCGTCGTCGGGGCCGGTGAGGCTGGCCACAGCCGGCGGTGTGGGCGGGGTGCCGGTGGGGAGAATCCCTGGTCGTGGAGTTGGACCCGGTGACCGTGGTGACGTTGCTGACCGCCGCCGCCCTGGCGGGGTGGGTGGATGCGGTGGTGGGTGGTGGTGGGTTGCTGTTGTTGCCGGCGTTGCTGGTGGCGGCCCCGGGGATTCCTCCGGCGACGGCGTTGGGGACGAACAAGTTGGCGGCGATCGCCGGTACGTCGACGGCGGCGGTGACGTTCGCCCGCCGTACGAAGATCGATTGGGCGGTGGCGGGGCCGGCGGCGGCGTTGGCGGTGGTGTGTGCGGGTCTGGGTGCGGCGTTGGCCGGGGCGGTGCCGCCGTCGGCGTACCGGCCGGTGGTGCTGGTGGTGCTGGTGTCGGTGGCGTTGTTCGTGGTGCTGCGTCCCGCGTTGGGGGTGCTGGCGGTGCCGCAGCGGCGGACCCGGCCGCGGGTGGTGGTGGCGGTGCTGGTGGCCGGGGTGGGCATCGCCGCGTATGACGGGTTGATCGGTCCGGGTACGGGCACGTTCCTGGTGTTGGCGTTCACCGCGCTGGTGGGTGCGGATTTCCTGCACGGTTCGGCGATGGCGAAGGTGGTCAACGCGGGCACGAACGCGGGTGCGTTGGCGGTGTTCGCGGTGACCGGGCACGTGTGGTGGCTGCTGGGTGCGGCGATGGCGGTGTGCAACATCGCGGGGGCGTCGGTGGGTGCGCGGATGGCGTTGCGGCGCGGTTCCGGTTTCGTGCGGGTGGTGCTGCTGGTGGTGGTTCTGGCGTTGGTGGCGAAGCTGGGATACGACCAGTGGGTGGCTGGTTCAGCTGCGGCGGGAGGAGTCGAAGCGACCGGCGCGGATCTCACGTAGGGCGCGGCGGCGGGTTTCGCCGCGCAGGGTGTCGACGTAGAGGCGGCCGGCGAGGTGGTCGGTCTCGTGTTGCAGGGCGCGGGCGAGGAAGCCGCTGCCGGCGATGGTGAGGGGTTCGCCGTGCTGGTCGTAGCCGTGGGCGGTGGCGTGCAGGGCGCGGGGGGTCGGGAAGTACAGCCCGGGGATGGACAGGCATCCCTCGTCGTCGTCCTGGAGTTCGGTGGAAAGCTCCAGCGTCGGGTTGATCATGTGGCCGCGGTGACCGTCGGCGTCGTAGACGAAGACCTGCGCGTTGACGCCGATCTGGGGGGCGGCGACGCCGGCGCGGCCGGGCGCGCCGAGCAGGGTGTCCATCAGGTCGGTGACCAGGGTGCGCAGTTCGGCGTCGAAGCTGGTGACCGGTTCGCTGGGGGTGCGGAGCACCGGGTCGCCGATGATTCGGATGTCCCGCATCGTCATGTCGGCAAGGTTATCGGGCGGTGGCCGTCGGCGGGGGTGGCCCGGTTCGGTGGCCGGTGAGAGCGGCCCGCACCGGGGTGGTCTTGGCGGCGGCTTCGGCGACCTCGGCGGCGGGGTCGCTGTCCCAGGTGATGCCGCCGCCGGCCCAGACGTGTAGGGCGTTGGCGTCGACGGCGGCGGTGCGGATGGTCAGGCCGAGGTCGATGTGGTCGGGGCCGACCCAGCCGAGGGCGCCCATGCTGGCGCCACGGCCGACGGGTTCGAGGGCGGCGATGTGGTTGAGGGCGGCGAGTTTCGGTGCGCCGGTGACGGAGCCGCCGGGGCAGACGGCGCGGAGCAGGTCGGCCAGGCCGAGGCCGTCGGCGATGTCGGCGCGGATGGTGGATTCGGCCTGCCACAGGTCGCACCAGCGGCGTACGGCGAACAGGTCGTCGACGCGGACGCTGCCGGTGCGGGCGACGCGGGCCAGGTCGTTTCGTTCCAGGTCGACGATCATGATGTGTTCGGCGCGTTCCTTGGCCGAGGCGAGCAGGTCGGCGCGGCCGGCGGCGGTGGCCGGGCGGGTGCCTTTGATCGGTCGGGTGGTGAGGGTGCCGTCGCGTACCTCGATGAGGGTTTCCGGGCTGGCGCAGCCGATGGCCCAGCCGGGGCCGGTGAGCACGCCGCCGTAGCGGGCGCCGGGTAGGCGGCCGAGGCGGGTCAGGGCCGGCAGTGGGTCGCCGGTGTAGGGGGTGCTGGCGTGGCCGACGAGGTTGACCTGGTAGACCTCGCCGTGGCCGATGGCGCGGCGGATCGCGGTGACCGCGTCGGCGTGCTGGCGGGGGGTCCAGCTTTCCGTCCAGGCGCCGTGCCACCAGGGTGGTGGTGGGTGGGGGTGGGTGGTGCGGGCCGCGGTGTGGGTGTAGACGACGACGGCGACTTCGGGCAGGTCGGCGGGGTTGGGTGCGCCGGGTGGGCCGCCGGCGAGCAGGGCCGCGGCGGTGGCGGAGAGGTAGAGCGCGGCTCCGCAGATGCTGTGCTGGTGGTGGGGGCGTGCCGGGCGGGCCAGGTCGCGTAGGTGCAGGCCGTGTTCGGCGAGGAACTGCTCGGCGTACGCGGCCGGGTCGCCGCCGTCGGTGGGGCGCCACTGCCAGCGGGCGTGTTCGGCGAGCCGGCCGCGGCAGGGCGCGGGAACCGCGGGTGGATCGACAACCATCCGTGGGAGCGCTTCCACTACGTCTGGGCGGTTCATGCTCATCCGTTCAGCGGATTTCCCGCGCACCACGCGTACATCTGCTCGATGCGGCAAGCTTTCGCTTGGTACTGTGCGTCACTGGTCATGTGAACCATGACACAGTGCCCCCACAGTCCGGAGAACCCGATGTGCCAGCACCAACCCACCTGTCCCTCCGCCGAAGCCACCGACCGGGAAGCCGCCAGGGTCATCGCCTGCTTCCGTGAACAGGGCTGGAGCCTGCTCTGCAACGGAGTCATCGTCTTCGAGGACACCGGCGAGCTGCTGCCCGACGGCAGCAGCATCGCACCGCACCGAGGCCCCGCCCGACACGCGCTCGCCGCCTGAGGCGACGTCACGATCCGTCACGACGTCTTTCCCGCGCCGACCCAGGCTAGTCCCCCGGTCAGGGACCGCCACGACCAGGTCGGCGCGGTACCGGACCCGGTCAGCTCTCGTACGCCTGCGGTGACGGGCACGAGCAGACCAGGTTCCGGTCGCCGTACCCGCCGTCGACCCGACGCACCGGCGGCCAGTACTTCCCCGCCCGCTGCACCCCCGCCGGCCAGGCGCCCACCGACCTCGGGTACGGGTGCGGCCAGTCGTCACCGCCGACCATCTCCGCCGTGTGCGGCGCGTTGGCGAGCGGGTTGTCCCCCGTCGGCCAGGCACCCGAACCCACCTTGTCGATCTCCGCCCGGATGGCGATCATCGCGTCGCAGAACCGGTCCAGCTCGGCCAGGTCCTCACTCTCGGTCGGCTCCACCATCAACGTCCCCGCCACCGGGAACGACATCGTCGGCGCGTGGAAGCCGTAGTCGATGAGCCGCTTGGCCACATCGTCGACACTCACCCCGGTCGCCTTCGTCACCGGCCGCAGATCCAGGATGCACTCGTGCGCGACCAGGCCCTTGTTGCCCGCGTACAGCACCGGGAAGTGCTCCCGCAGCCGCGCCGCCACGTAGTTGGCCGCCAGCACCGCCACCCCCGTCGCCCGCACCAGGCCGTCGGCGCCCATCATCCGCAGGTACGCCCACGGGATCGGCAGGATCCCCGCCGACCCGTACCGGGCCGCCGCGATCGCCGGCCGCCCCGGCACCGGCGCACCGGCCGGATCAGCCGGCAGGAACGGCGCCAGGTGCGCCCGCACCGCCACCGGACCCACCCCCGGCCCACCACCGCCGTGCGGAATGCAGAACGTCTTGTGCAGGTTCAGGTGCGACACGTCCGCACCGAACCGGCCCGGCCGGGCGAACCCGACGAGCGCGTTGAGGTTCGCACCGTCGACGTACACCTGCCCACCGGCGTCGTGCACCTTCGCGCACAGCGACGCGATACCCGTTTCGTACACGCCGTGCGTCGACGGATACGTCACCATGATCGCCGCGAGGGTGTCCCGATGCGCGTCGATCTTGGTGTCCAGGTCGACCAGGTCGACGTTGCCGTCGGCGTCGCAGCCGACCACGACCACCCGCATCCCCGCCATCACGGCGCTGGCCGCGTTGGTGCCGTGCGCCGACGACGGAATCAGGCACACGTCGCGGTGCTGCTCACCCCGGCTGCGATGCCACGCGCGGATCGCCAACAGCCCCGCCAGTTCGCCCTGCGAACCGGCGTTGGGCTGCACACTCACCGCGTCGTAGCCGGTGACCTCGGCCAGCCACCCCTCCAACTGGCCGATCAGCTCCCGGTAGCCGGCGGTCTGCTCCACCGGAGCCAACGGGTGGATGTTCGCGAACTCGGCCCAGCTCACCGGCTCCATCTCGGCGGTGGCGTTCAGCTTCATCGTGCACGACCCCAACGGGATCATGCCCCGGTCCAGGGCGTAGTCGAAATCCGCCAGCCGACGCAGGTACCGCAGCATCGCCGTCTCCGACCGGTGGGTACGGAACACCGGATGGGTGAGGAAATCGGTGGTGCGGGCCAAAGCGGCCGGCAACATCTCGGGCACCTCACCGGCCACGCCGTCGACACCGAACGCCGCCCACACCAATGCCACCTGCTCGGCCGTGGTGGTCTCGTCGCAGGACACACCGACCCGGTCGGCGTCGACCAGCCGCAGATTCACCCCACGCCGCTGCGCCTCGGCGACCACCTGCCCGGCCCGACCCGGCACCCGCGCCGTCACCGTGTCGAAGAACGCGACGTCGGCCACCTCGACCCCACCGGCCCGCAACCCGGCCGCCAACCGGGCTGCCATCCGATGGGTACGGGCCGCGATCTCCCGCAGCCCGTCCGGGCCGTGGTACACGGCGTACATGCCGGCCATCACGGCCAGCAGCACCTGCGCGGTGCAGATGTTGCTCGTCGCCTTCTCCCGGCGGATGTGCTGCTCACGGGTCTGCAACGCCAACCGGTACGCCGCCGCGCCGGCCGCGTCCCGGGACACCCCGACCAGCCGACCCGGCAGCATCCGTTCCAGACCCGCCCGCACCGCCAGGTAGCCGGCGTGCGGCCCACCGAAACCCATCGGCACCCCGAACCGCTGGGTGGTGCCGGCGGCGATGTCCGCGCCGATCTCCCCCGGCGGCCGCAGCACCGTCAACGCCAACAGGTCCGCCGCCACCGTCACCAACGCCCCGACCGCGTGCGCGGCCTCGACCAGTGGGGCGTGGTCCCGCACCGCCCCCGACGCCCCCGGATACTGCAGGTGCACCCCGAAGAACTCCGCCGGCAACGGCTCGACGTCCAGGTCCAGCACCCGCACCTCGATACCGAGCGGCTCGGCCCGCCCGGCGATCACCGCGATGGTCTGCGGCAGGGCGTCGGCGTCGACCACGTACACCCGGCTGCCGCTCTTCGACGCCCGCCGCGCCAGGGTCATCGCCTCCGCCGCCGCGGTGCCCTCGTCGAGCATCGACGCGTTCGCCGTCGCCAGACCGGTCAGATCCGACACCATGGTCTGAAAGTTCAGCAGCGCCTCCAGCCGACCCTGGCTGATCTCCGGCTGATACGGCGTGTACGCCGTGTACCAGGCCGGATTCTCCAACACGTTGCGGCGGATCACCGCCGGGGTGTGGGTGCCGTGATACCCCAACCCGATCATGGAGACGGCGACCGTGTTCCGGGCCGCCAAGGCCCGCAACTCCGCCAGCGCCTCGTGCTCGCTGGCCGGCGGCGGCAGGTCCAGCCGGCCGTGCCAGCGAATCACCTCGGGAATCGCCGCGTCCATCAACTCGTCGATCGAGGCGTACCCGACGGCGTCCAACATGCGGCGTTCGTCGTCAGGGCCGGGACCGATGTGACGGTCGGCGAACTGCTCGGTGGTCATGGGCGCTCCTGCGAGGGGCGGGGTCGACAGGTCGGCCCTCCCCCTCTGTCACACCCCGCGGGCGCTCCACAGTGCCTGACCCGACGTGGTCCTTCTGCCTGAGAGGTTCCGGGGAGGATTTGCCCCTTCGGCGCCGCCCCGGCTGTCGCCAGGCGGTCTCTCCCACGTCGGTGCTACCGGCGCGATCAACGCTACCAGCGGGCCCGACGGCCCGCACCGAAGCCCCTGACCTGCCCGCCGCTCACCCGCCGACCGGACTCGGCGCCCCCGGCAACATCGCCGACACCACCGGCGGCCCGGCACCGAGCAGCCGGTCCGCCAACGCCGGCAACAGCCGCCCCAACGGCGCCTCCACCCGCAGGCACGCGTACTCGTCACCGCGGGTCGGCCCCTGGTTGACGATCACCACCGGCACGTCCCGCTTCGCCGCCCGCAACACGAACCGGCGACCCGACATCACCGTCAACGACGACCCCAGCACCAGCAGCAGCCGGGCCTGCTCCACCATCGCGAAACACGACTGCACCCGCGCCGCCGGCACCGTCTCGCCGAAGAAGACCACATCCGGCTTGAGCAGCCCGCCGCAGGCCAGGCAGTCAACCGTCCGGAACGCCGCCACCTGCGCGTCAGCGAGATCCACATCACCGTCCGGGTTGACCGCGGCGGCCTGCCCGATGAACCCGGGATTGGCCGCCCGCAGCCGCCCGTCCAACTCCGCCCGCGACGTACGGCGTCGACACCCCAGACAGACCACCTCGTCGAGCCGACCGTGCAACTCCGTCACGTCCCGGCTACCGGCCGCCGAGTGCAACCCGTCGACGTTCTGCGTGATGATCCCCGTCACCAGCCCGCTCTGCTGCAGGCGGGCCACCGCCCGGTGCCCGTCGTTGGGTGCCGCCCCGGCGATCAACCGCCACCCCAGGTGACTGCGCGCCCAGTACCGCCGCCGCGCCACCGCGTCGGCCAGAAACGTCTGATACGTCATCGGAGTGTGCCGGCGCGCGACACCACTGGGCCCCCGATAGTCGGGAATGCCCGACTCGGTGGACAACCCGGCACCGCTGAGCACCACCACCCCACCGGCGGCCACCAGCCCCGCCAACGGCTCGATCAGCTGCTGCACCCACCCATCGTGCCCCAGCACCACCGCCGCCGACGAACGCCACCGGCGGCGGCGGTTCACCGCCGCCGGTGGCGCCCACGGTGAGCGGGGCACCGCCAGACGGGCTCGCGTCAGCGCTGCTGATGCCGAGGCAACGACCGGGCCGCCGCCGCACCGGCCGCCGCCGGCTGCGCCCCGATCCGCTCCATGGTCCGCGACAACTGCTCACTGCCGTCGTCCAGATGCCGCGCCGCCGCCTGCATGTGCGAGATCATCATCTCGCCGTAGATCCGCAGGGCCTCCCGCGCCGCCACCCCGTCGTCGAACGTCGGACCCGCCGCCACGTGGTAGTCCTGCACCGCCCGCTCCGCCTCCTGACGGGCCTCCTCCACCGCCGCCCGCACATAGCTCTCGTACTGGGTACGGGCGTACTCGGCGACCCGCCGCGCATAGTCGTGCGCCTGGGCGATGATCTGCTCGGCCTCCCGCTGCGCCGCCGAAAGCAGATTCACCTCCTTGGCCGCCGGCACCTTCGCCGTCGGCTCCGAACTCGGAATCACCCCGTGCCGGTGCAACTCCACATGGTCGTTGAGCCGCTCGTTCTCCGCCCGCAGATTCGCCACCTGCGTCGACAGCAGATCCAACTCATCGGCCACCTGCACCCGGAACCGGTCCACGTCGTTCTGGTCGTAGCCGCGACGCCCGAACGACGACGACCCGAACTCCCACCGGCGCACCCGGTCGGCGGTCATCCGCACCTGCACACCACCGGCGACCTGCGCACCGTCGTACCTGCCGACCGGGGTTCCACTCACCGCACCGGCCTGCCACTCCCGGCCACGAGGCTCACTCACCGGGCACCTCCGGAATCGTCAGAGACAGCGGGGCCTCCCACCGCCGTCCGCCACGAGGGGCCGTACCAGTGCCTACCCAGACCCTCGTGATGCACCTGCCCGGCATGAAAACCGGACCGGGTCAGGGTCGCCACCGTGTGCGACACCATGTCGTCGGAACCACACACGTACACATGCCGGGACCGCCAGTCACCGTCGGCCAGCGCCCGATCCACCGGATACACGAACTCCCCCGGCCGGTTCAGGTCCAACCCCACCACCTGCGTCACCGACAACCAGGCGTACGAGGCGGCCAACTTCTCCAACGTGTCACCGTCGTAGAACTCGCTGCGCGAACGCGCCCCCACGTACACGTCGACCCGACGCCGGGAACCCTCCGCCGCCACCTGCTCCACCAACGCCTTCAGCGGAGCCCAACCGGTACCACCGGCCAGCAGCAGCAGATCCGCCGAACCCGCCGGACGCAACGTCAACCCGTCACCCACCGGAGCGGCCAGATGCAACTGGTCACCCACCGCACACCCGTACACCAGCCGCGACGACACCGCCCCGCCCGGCGCCGCCCGGACATGCAACTCGACAGTGCCGTCCGCGCGCGGCGCGTTAGCCGGCGAGTAGTACCGCCACGACCGCACCGCCGGATGCGACACCCCGATCGACTGACCCGCGGTGAACGGCAACAGATACTGCGGACGCAACGTCAGCACCGCCACGTCGAACGCCCGCCGCTCGTGCCCCACCACCTCCGCCACCCACCACGGTGGACTCACCGCCTCAGCGGCCTGCGCCGCCTCGGACATCACCTGCGCCACCAGCCCGTACGCCGCCGCCCAGTCCTGCGCCAACTCGTCGGTCCACTGGTCGGCGAGAAAATGCCGCAACGTCGCCAGCAACGCCTCCCCCACCGCCGGGTAATGCTCCGCCCGCACCGCGAACTTGCGGTGGTCGACGCCGAGATCCTGCAGGAAACCCACCAGCCGGTCCACCTGGTCCACCTGGGACACGATGTGACCGAGCGCGTTCACCAGCCGATCCCGCTGACCCGCCATGTTCGTCGGGAACATCTGCCGGGTCTCCGGATACGCCAGGAACAGCGTCGAATAGAAGTAGAGCGGCACCTGGTCGCCGTGCGCGGCCACCAGCGACCAGCTCTGCTTGAGCCGGGGCACGTCCACGCTCAGGCGCCCGCCTGGTCCCCGCCGGCCACCACCTGGTCCTGCACCTGCGCCAGCACCGCCTGCACGTCGGCGATGATGTCACCCGGCACACCCAGCTGCGTCAACGTCGCCGTCAGATGCTCACCAACCATGACGTAGTGCGCCACCGGAATGTTCAACGGCTGATGCGCCGACGCCAGATCCCGGCCGGTGTACTCGTTCGGACCACCGAGCACCACCGTCAGCATCAACGCCAGGTGCCGGCGCTGACCCGCCATGTCCACCTCGGCGAAGTAACCGGCAAGCTCCGGATCGGCGAGCACCCGGTCGTAGAACAGCTCGACAGCGGCCTTCACCGAAGCCGCACCGCCGATGCGCTCGTAGTGCGAGACCGGAGCGGTCTCCTCGGTAACCGTCACGGTTGTTTCCTTCCGTCGTGAGGGGACGCGCGGTGTCAACGCGCGCAACGACGACCCGCCGACACCGGAACCACCCCACGGCAGCGGCAGCCAGCAGACCGTGTCGGACGATAGCGTGCCGCGTCCGCCCCGTCACCGCCGGCCCATCGGAATCCCGACCACAACCAGACACGAAGAGTCACAAATCTCACCCCGGACCGTCACCCCGGGACAACCGGACCCACACCCAACGTGATCAACCAGGCCCGGTGGCCTGCCAGCGGCCGAACGTCACCAGCGGCGCGCCCGAGCGCACGACGACACAGTGGAACGACTAACCCGCCCGCCGCCGGGCCCGCCGTGCGGCCAACTCGTCGCCCACCGCACCACCCTCGGCAACCTCCGGCGCCCCCTGCTCCACCGACACCGCCGCCGGCTCCGCCGGCAGATGCGACAGCGAACCCTGGATCTCCTTGAACGCGCCACCGATAGCGATGCCGAACACCCCCTGGCCGCCCTGCAACAGGTCGACCACCTCCTCCGGCGAACGACACTCGTACACCGTCGTCCCATCGGAGATCAACGTGATGCCGGCCAGGTCCGCCACCCCACGCGACCGCAACGCCTCGATCGCCTTGCGGATGTTCTGCAACGACACCCCGGCGTCCAGCAGCCGCTTCACCACCTTCAACACCACCAGGTCGCGAAACGAGTACAACCGCTGCGTACCGGAACCCGACGCGTCCCGCACACTCGGCACCACCAGAGCCGTACGCGCCCAGTAATCCAACTGGCGGTAGCTGATCCCCACCGCGTGGCAGGCCGTTACACCCCGGTACCCCACCGCACCGTCACCGTCAGTTGCCGACCCGGGCATCCCACCCGGCTCACCCGACACCGCACCCTGATCGGAATCCCGCGGCTCGTACATCCCGACAACCTCCCCGTCAGTGCGGTGCCACGCCGCTTCCGGGACGCGCACCCCTCGACACGGCAACCCTATAGCGACCATCAGGAGTTACCACGGAGAAACCGTCGCGACACGCCGCGCATCGACAGCGATGACCATCACCATCACCGACAGTCATCGCCCACACGGCCTTCCCACCGACATCGGCAGGGCCGAACACTCAGCCGGCGAAATCCTCCGGGCGAACCTGCTCCAGGAACTCCCGGAACTTCTCCACCTCGTCCTCCTGCTCGTCGGGAATCACGATCCCCGCCTCAGTGAGGACCTGCTCCGCACAACGAATCGGCGCACCCACCCGCAACGCCAGAGCGATCGAATCACTCGGCCGAGCCGAAACCCGCACCCCATCACCGATCAACAGATCAGCGAAGAACACGTTCTCCTTCAGCTCGGTGATCTCCACCGCCCGCAACGGCGCCTTCAACGCCGCCAACACATCCCGCAGAAGATCATGGGTCAGCGGACGCGCCGGCTTGACACCCTGCTGCTCATAAGCGATCGCCGTCGCCTCGACCGCGCCGATCCAGATCGGCAGATAGCGGTCCCCCTCGACCTCCCTGAGCAGGACGATCGGCTGGTTACTGGGTAACTCCACCCGAACCCCGACCACGCTCAGCTCGCGCACCGCCGCCTCCGTGTCGTTGTCACCTACGCCGCACCGCGCCCTTCTCTGCACGGTACACGGACCGCGACACGGCCGTCTCATGCGCTACACGCACCCACGCCCGCGCCAGAAGAGGGGTTACCCCCGCAAGCCTACGCCACTCACCAACCAGCCGATCAGTACGCACACGCACCTCACCGACCCAACGTCGAACGCAACCCCACCCGCACCAACGCCGCATGCAACTGCTGAGACAACGCCACCAACTCCCGCGCCGTCTCCGCCGCCCGCGCCCGCGCCGCCGGATCACTCTGCCGCACCAACGGCGCCACCAACTGCGCGAACAAACCGACCTCGCGATCCGCCGCCGTCCGATAACCCCGCAGATGCCGCGGCTGGAACCCGTACGCAGCAAGACCCGCCACCGCCCGCGCAATGATCAACGCGTCGCCGTCATACCACCCCGGCGGATCCGACACCACCAACCCGAGCCGCTCCAACTCACCCAACGTCGACTCGTCCAGCCCACTACGCGCCACCAACTCGGCACGATCCAACCGGACCTGCGCCGACTCGACCGACGCCGCCGCACCACGACCCGGCACCTCACCATCAGGGCCCACAGCAACCAACGCCGGACGCGACCCCTCCGGCACCTCACCATCGGCGTCCCACCGCGCCAACTGCTCACGGATCACCCGCAACGGCAGATACTGATCCCGCTGCGCCGTCAGCACGAACCGCAGCCGCGCCACATCGTCCCAGCCGTACTTCCGGTAACCCGCCGCCGTACGCTGCGGCTCCACCAGGCCCTCAGCCTCAAGAAACCGCAACTTCGAAATCGTCACGTCCGGAAAATCCGCCCGCAACTGGGCCAGCACCTCGCCGATACTCATCAACGGCGGGGCGCCACCCACCCCGGACGGCCTGGAGGCCGCAGGCTCGTTCACCCCCGGCCGGCCTCACCCTCCGGGCGCGGACCGGCGATGAACACCACCCGGAACTTGCCGATCTGCACCTCGTCACCGTTGCTCAAGGTCGCCGCCTCGACCCGCTCCCGGTTCACGTACGTGCCGTTCAAACTGCCCACGTCCCGCACCGTGAACGTCCCACCATCCCGGTGGAACTCCGCGTGCCGACGCGACACCGTCACATCGTCGAGGAAAATGTCACTGTCCGGATGCCGCCCACTGGTCGTCACATCGTGATCCAACAGGAACCGGGCACCCGCGTTCGGCCCCCGCCGGACCACCAGCAGCGCCATCCCCGGCGGCAGCGAACCGGACATCCGGCTCGGCACCACATCGGTGTCCGGCCCCTCCAGCGCTTCCTCGAGCGAACCGAGATTGAGCGTCGACGTGACGTCGAGCGGGGGGAACTCGTCGCCTGGGCGAGTCATGGGGACCACCTCACGGAATCTGTTTCGGTCGGCGTCGGGTGACGGCGGGTCTGGCCGCCGGGCTCTCATCCACCCGGCGGCTGGCTCTCCGTGCCCCGAAAGGCTGTCCGCGACGCTCAACTAATGGGTTCTCGGTCGACTGGGCGAGCCTAGCCAGCGCCGAAAAACAGGGCAACCGGACGCGCGGCAGACACCGCCCCGCCCGCACAGCAAAAAGCTCAGCTCTCGGTCAACTCGCGATACGCGGCCGCACTCAACAGACCATCCACCGCCGCCGCATCCGCCGCAGTGATCTCCACCAACCAACCCGCACCGTACGGATCACTGTTGATCACCTCGGGGGTGTCGACCAACGCCTCGTTACGCGCCGACACCGTACCGGCCACCGGCGCGTACAACTCCGACACGCTCTTGGTCGACTCGATCTCACCCAGCGACTCACCGGCCGCCACCGTCGCACCCGCCTCCGGCAACTGCACATACACGATGTCGCCGAGCGCATCCTGCGCGAAATGAGTGATGCCCACCCGGACGGCCCCACCGTCCGCGACGGCCACCCACTCATGCTCGGCGGTGTAACGCAGATCCTCAGGAATCACCAGCAGCGTCCTCATCCATCGCGACACCGGACCAACCGGTGCCGGCCCGCCGACCTTCAGGAGACCGGACGGGCATGTTCCAGCGGGCGGGGCACGTGCAGCGCCGACACCTCGGCAACCTCACGCTCCTCAACGATCACGTTACCGCCGTCGCCAGCCACCGACGCCACCACCCCACCAGGAATGTTGAGCGCCGTACGCATCGTCGCCGGGTCACCCAGCACCGTGATGGTGAACGGCCCCGTCAACGGACGCCCGTCCACGATCAACGCCCCGTTCTCCCCGTTGAGGAAATACGTCGACGCCACGATCCGCACCGTCGCCTGGTCACCACCGGAGATCTGCATCGCCTCCGCCCCGGCACCCCGCAACTCCTGCACCGCATCCAGCACCCGCACCGCCGAGATCGGCTTCGCCCCCGCCTGGAACCGCACCGTCAGACCCGGGCCCCGCGCCGGCAACGTACCCGCCAGGATGCCCAACTCGTCCGCCCGCCGGGTCGCCTCCTCCAACGCGGCCTGACGCCCCTGCTCACCCGAACGCAACTGCCGCTGACTCTCCTCCAACGCAGCGATGTCCTGCCGCAACCGGATCTCCCGCGCCTCCAGGTCGTACAGGATCCGAACCAGATCCTCCTGCCGCGCCGCCGCCAACGACGAATCCGTCGACGTCATCTTCAACTGCACGGCCAGGGTGAACCCCAACAGCCCCAGCAGCACAACGATCATCACCGCCGCCGAGCTGAACCGTCGCCACGGCGACACCACCGCAGCCGGGCCCGCCGCGGCAACCCCCTCCGCCGGCGCCGTCTCGTCCGGCGACGGATCCTCGTCCTCTCCCGACGGGCGCTCCTGCGGCGACAACGGACTCAACTCGTCCGGATCCGGCGCCTCCGGACGCGGATCCGGCTCCCCCGCCGGGCCATCCGGCCGCGTCGGCTCCGCCGGCTGCGGCCACCCCGTACCCGTCTGCGTGTGCTCGTCACTCACGCCACAAACCTACGCCCGGAACAGGTGCCGACGGATCGCCGCCACGTTGCCGAAGATACGAACCCCCAACACGACCACCACACCGGTGGACAACTGACCGCCCACCCCCAACTGGTCACCCAGATACACGATCAACGCAGCCACCAGCACGTTCGAGATGAACGACACCACGAACTGCTTGTCGTCGAAGATGCGGTCCAGCTTCGCCCGCACCCCACCGAACACCGCGTCCAACGCGGCCACCACCGCGATCGGCAGGTACGGCTGCAACGCCGCCGGCACCGTGGGATCAAGCCACAGCCCGAGCAGCACCCCGGCCAACAGGGCCAGCACCGCGATCATCGACCACCTCCGGAGGGACTGGGGGACGTACCCGAGCCGGACGACTCGTCACCGCCCGACGACGACACACTCGGACTCACCGCGGGCTCCGCGTAGCGTAGCCGCGGCTCCGGAGCAGCCGGCAGCGTGAGGTCATCGGCGTCGCGCACCGCGAACGACAGACCCGTCACCTTCGCCACCTGGCGCATCGTCAACGCGCTACCGCTGGCCTCGTACCGCTCCCGCATACCACCCGGCCCGATCGCGCTCACCTCGTACGGCCCGGTCACCGGACGGAAGTCCACCAGGATCGCCTGACCCGCGGAACGGATCGTCGACGTCGACGTCAACCGCTGCCCATTGATGGCGATCGCCTCGGCGCCGGCACCCCACAGATCGTTCGCCACGCTCTGCAGGTCGAGATAAATCACCTGCGCGGGACCGGCATCGGCACCGCCGAGCGCATCCTGGCCACCTGGCGCGTCCGCCAACTCCACCACCACACCGTCACCGCGCACCCGCCCCAGGCCGGTACTCGCCTCCAGCTCCCGCAACCGGGCCGCGCGGGAACCACCCAACGCGGCCTCCCGCTGCCGGTTGACCTCCTCGCGCAGTTCCTCGGCCCGGGTCGACAAGGCGTCGGTCTCACCCTGCCGCTGCTTGATCTGCGCCACCAGGCCGGACCGGGCCTGCGCACGCCCCGGCTCCTCGGCCATGGTCTGCCGGTAGGCCACCGCGAACAGGAAGCCGAGCAGCACGATCACCACCAGGCCGACCGGCCCCACCGACCAGCCCGACCGCGCTGGCCGGCCGGTCTCCGCCCGCCGGGCCGCCGCGTCGGCGTAGCCCGGATCCAACGGGTTACGGAACAACTCGGTGAGGAAATCCGGGGTGAAGGCCCTCGGCCCACGCCGGCTCTGATCGTCGCTCATGCCGCCGCTCCCTGCCGACCGCGTACCGCACGAACCAACTGCCGGGCCTGAATCACGTACAGCGCGCCAGCGACCCAGTAGAGCACCAGCCCCCACCACGCCAACGCCCAGCCGATCGTGCCGGCCACCGCTGCGGCCGCCGGCACCACCGCGGCCAGCAGCAGGATCGGAAAGGCAGCCAGCAGCAGGAAGGTAGCCGTCTTACCGACGTAATGCACCGGCGGCGGCCCGTAGCCGTGCCGCCGCAGCACCCCGAGCGAGCCCAGCAGCAGCACCTCCCGCGCCAACAGCGCGGCGGTGAACTGCCACGGCACCACTTCGCGGGCGGTGAACGCGACAAGGGTGGCGAGGATGTAGAGCCGGTCGGCGAGCGGGTCGAGCAACTCGCCAAGCCGGCTGACCTGCCCCAGCCGCCGGGCGATCCAGCCGTCCACCCAGTCGCTGGTGCCACCGACGGCCAACACCACGATTGCGGCAGCGTCGGCGCGCACCACCAGGAACAGAAAGAGGAAGAGGGGAACACCCAGCAGGCGGACGAAGCTGATCAGATTCGGCCAGGTGAGCACCCGGTCGTTCGGTCCCCGGCCATCGTCGCGGGCCTGCGGTTGCTCCTCCCGAGCCGCCCGACCCGACACCGAACCTCCTCCGCGACGCGCTCGGGCACCGCGGACCAGGTCCGCCGTTCGGCGTCGTACGCGTGTCCAGCCGGCTGCTGCCGGCGCCCCCTGTGATCCCCTGCCGGGATCCGTCCCCTGACCCGCCGTCCATCGTCGATGATCACGGGCCGGTCGAATGCGCTGCCACTATAGCGGGCTGCTGCCGTGGTTTCGCTGCCCAGCGGGCCCGTGCCGATGGCTGGTTGCTGCCATTGTGATGGGTGTCACTGCGTGTAGGGCATCCTAGGACACTAGTCGAGGTGGATTCCCGTGCTGGGGACAGTGGCGCTCGCGCCACTCGACGACATCGAGGCCGCCTGCCCGAACGCCACCAGCGCCCCGAGCAGGTCCTGCCGCCCTCGGGCCGGCATCCGTTCGAGCACGGCCCGCACCGCCTCGTGCCGGCGTGATCGCACCTCGGCCAACAGCACCTCGGCCGCCGCCGTCGGGACGAGGCGCACCTCCCGACGGTCGCGCGGGTCGGCCGTTCGGCGCACCAACCCGATCGCCTCCAGCCGGTCACAGAGCCGACTGGCCGAGGAGGGGACCACGTCCAGCAGCGCGGCCAGCCCGTTGACGTTGATCTCCGGGCGGATACTCAGCAGGGACAGCACGCGCAGCTGGGTCGGCGACACCGAGAGGCGGTGCCGGGAGACGGCCGAGTCGAGCACGCCCACAAGCGTCTCGGCGGCCGCGTCGATCGCCGCGGTGAGATCCGGTCGCTCCACGCGATGTCCCCTGCGATTGTCCCGCTGGTCCTGCACCGAACCGCCGGACGGGTCGGTCAACCCTGTTCCTGGCCGGCCGAGCCGCGCCAGTCCAGGCAGACGACGACCGCGTCGTCCCGCAGATCGGTGTCCGCGTGGAAGGTCTGTAACTCGCGCATCACCGTACCAACCGCCTCGGTCGGCGGCTGCAACCGCGTGGCCCGCATCGCCCGGGCCATCGCCCGCTCGCCGTACGTCTCCCGGCCGCTCGGATCGGCCGCCCACACCCCGTCGGAGACGATGAACAACCGGTCCCCCGGGTCGAGGTCGAACTCCTGTAGGTCGTAACGGGTCTCACCGAACATCCCCAGCGGGAGCTGCTGCTCGAGAGCGACCCGGGAGACGGCGCCGCCGCGCACCCGCACCAGATGTGGCGAGCCGGCGTCCACCGCCCGCACCCGCCCGGTGACACAGTCCAGTTCGAGCAGCAACGTCGCCACGTGCCGGTGCCCCCGATGCTGGTAGTAGACCGTGTCGGAGGCCAGCTCGGCCTGTTCCACCAGACCGCCACCGGAACGGCGGGCGTTCCGCATGGCATTGACCGTCACCGCCGTCAACAGGGCGGCGGCCAGCCCGATACCGTCGCCGTTGAGGACGGTGACGGTCAGCCGGCCCTCGTCCAGCGACCAGTCGAAGTGGTCACCACCCACCGTGTACGCCGGTTCCAGCTGGCCCGCCAGTTGGAACGAGTCATGGCTGACACTGCGCCCCGGCAGCAGTTCCCACTGCAACTCGGCGGCCATGCTCAGCCGCTCCCGCCGCCGAGCCCGCCGGTAGCGGTCGGTCTCCCGGTCGGCCGCACGCAGCGCCATGGCCATGTCCCCGGCGATGTCGACCGCCTCGCGCACCACCGACTCCGTCGGCTCCCCGGCCAACTCGACCATGAGCACGCCCAGCCGCTCGCCCCACACCGTCAGCGGAACGTAGATGCGGCACCGCCCGTCCTCACCGGACTCCCGGACCGGCTGCTGGCTGCTGAAGCAGCGCTGCACCGTACCCTGAACCTCGGCGACCGCCACGGCGGGCTGGCGGGAGTCGAGCACCGGCCACAGCCCGCTGATCCGGTAGTCGGCAACGAACACGATGGTGCCCGACGCGCCGAGCGCCGACCGGATGGCCACGTCGGCGGCCTCGACCACGCGGTCGGGCGGGGCCTCGCGCAGGGCGCGGGAAATCCCCGTGGGCGCATCCGCCATGACCATCCTCCGAAAAATACTTGCTCTGGGGCAAGCATCATACGGAGGTGGTTTCGCCCATGGTCACCCGACCGACCGCACAGCGACCGCGCCGTGAAACGCGTCCGGCACCTCCGCCGGTCGCCCCTCCGGTCGCCAGCGGGTCACCGGCACGATCCCGTCCCGGGTGGGCTGCCACCGGCCGAGCAACGGCCCGAACGCGGCCGGCGGGCGCATTCGGAACGCCGGCCCCATCATCGCCAGCGCCTGCGGATACGCGGCGAGTTCCTCGGTGTCGAAGTCGATCGCCAGGTGGCTGCCCGGTGCCACCGCGGTGTACAGCTCGTCCAGCGTGCGGGCGAGAGTGTCGTCGTCGAGGAACGCCGCCAGGCCGAGAAAGACCACCCCGACCGGCCGACGCCCCCAGCCCGGCACGAACCGGTGCAGCAACGCCGGGTCGACGGTGCCGATGTCGGTGGCGTCGCCGAAGCCGTAACCCGCCCGGTCGCTGCCGGCCAGGATGCGCTGCCCGAGACGGATGGTCACCGGGTCCACGTCGGTGTAGAGAACCGTCGCGTCAGGTGCCACCTCGTGCACGTTGCCCATCGTCGGTACCCCGGCGCCGAACACCAGGAATCCGTCCACACCGGTGGCCGCTATCGCCCGTACGGCACGGCCGAGAAAGGCGCGCAGCGCCCGGAAGACCGGAGCACACGGCCCGTACGCCTGCTCGAAGGCGCGGGCGGCGGCCACGTCCACCGGATGGTGGTGCGTCCCGCCGAGCCAGAAATCAATCATCCGTGCGGTACTGGGCTGGTCGGGCTCCACCATCGACGACGCTCCTTCCCCAGTCGCCAGCGTACCGACAGCACGTCGCTCGCCGGTATCGCCCCGTTGGCCGCCGGGGGCGGCGATACTTACCCAAACCGGTCCCGACGGCGGGGCCCAGCACAGGGAGGCGACGGTGAGCTCGGTCAGCGGCGCGGCGGTGGTGGTCGGCGTGGACGGCTCCGAGCCCGCCCGCGCCGCGGTACGACTTGCCGCCGCGACGGCGGCCCGCCGCGACCGCCCGCTGCGGGTGGTACACGCCTTCATCTGGCCGACGCTGCACTCCCCCGTCCGGCCGGCCACGGAGAGCGCCCCCGGCGGGGGTCTGCGGGCGCGAGCGGAACGGATGGTCGCCGACGCTGTCGAAGAGGCCGAGGCGACCGCGCCGGGACTACGGGTCACCGGCGAGATTATCGACGGTGAGGCTGCGGCCGTGCTGCTCGCCGAGGCGCCCGGCGCGGCGATGATGGTCCTCGGTGACCGCGGTGCAGGCGGTATCGCCGCGCTGCTGCTCGGCTCGGTCGCGGTGAAGTTGGCCGCGTACGCCGATTGTCCGGTGCTGGTGGCGCGCGGCGCGCAGCACCCCGACGGTGCCGTGGTGGTCGGGGTGGACGGTTCCGAGTCGTCCCGCCGGGCCGTGGAGTTCGCCGTCGACGAGGCCGCCCTGCGCGGCGCCGCGGTGCTCGCCCTGCACGCCTACCGGCACCCGGTGTCCACCGGCCCGGGTGACATGCAGCCGCTGGTGTACGACGAGTCCGAGTTGCGCGACGACGAGGACCGTGCGGTGGCCGAGTCCATCGCCGGGCTGACCGAGCGGTACCCGGAGGTGCCGATCACCCGGGAGTCGGTGCGGGGTCGGGCCGCCCGGGTGCTCACCGACGCGTCCCGCCAGGCGCAACTGCTGGTGGTCGGGGGGCAGGGGCGTGGTGAGGTGACCGGGTTGCTGCTGGGTTCGGTGAGCCAGTCGATGCTGCACCACAGCCACTGTCCGGTCGCGGTGGTACGCGGCCCCCGGTGACCGGCCGGCACGGTTGGCGGCGGCCCAGGCGGGTAGACGGGCCGCGTACGCCACCGGCGACGAACAGGGGGATACAGCCATGCCAGGACCTCGGCCCGGCAGCAACGCATACGACAAGCAGCGTGCCCGCCTGCGCAACGCCATCGACGGCTCCGGCCGGGGCACACCGGACCAGAAGGCCGACGAGGCGGCCAACCGGATCCTGCGGGAGGATCGGGGCCGGCGCGGCGTCGTGCGGGGCGAACGCGCCTACGGGCCCAAGGGAAACCGCGAGCCCGGGGATCCGAAGAAGTGAGGACCGCCGACCTGACCGACGGCCTCATCGCCGGGGCCGTCGGCACCGCAGCGCTCAACATCGTCACCTACCTGGACATGACGGCCCGGGCCCGACCGGCCAGCCAGACGCCCGAGCAGAGCGCCGGGAAACTGGCCGGCGCCTTCCACCTGTCCCTGGGGCCGCCGCAACAGGCGGACAACCGGCGCAGCGGCCTCGGCGCCCTGCTGGGCTACGGGCTCGGCGCGGCCGCGACGGTCGGCTTCGCGCTGCTGGCCCGGGGCCGTCGGCAACCGTTGCTGCGCGCGGCCACGCTGCTCGGTGGGGGCCTGATGACCCTGTCGGACGGGTCGCTGACGCTGCTCGGCGTCACCGACCCGCGCACCTGGCGGCGCGTCGACTGGCTCGCCGACATCGTCCCGCACCTCACCTTCGGGCTGACGGCCGCAGCCACCTGGAACCGGCTGCGGCCGTCAACCGGCAGCAGGGCCTAACGGTCGGTGTCGTCCTCGGCGACCGGTCGACCGCTGGGTCCGTACGGTGACACCTGGCCGTGCGGCACCGGGCGGCCGGTGTCCCCCGGCGAGGAGCCGCGGTTGCGGGGATGGCCGGCCGGGTCGGGGCCCTTGTTGTCCTGGCTGGTGTCACCGAGGGCGTTGCGCCGGAGTTCCTGCTGCTGCGGGTTCGTCACGGTCGTCTCCCTTCGCCCGAGCGCGGCACGGCGCCGCGTCACCTGCGGCTTACCCGCCCGCGCCGGGGGCATTCCGGCACGAGGGCTAACCGGGCCGGCAGCGGGTACCCCCCGAGGATGGGTGACCAACGGGCGCTGGCGCGGTCTCTGCTGACCCGCCGCACGTACGCCGAGGAGGCCGGCATCGCGCTGGCTGACCGACCCGCGCCGCTGTACCAGTTGCTGGTGCTGGTCACGTTGCTCAGCACCCGGATCCGGGCGCAGGTGGGGGTGGCGGCGGCCCGGGAACTCTTCGTGGCCGGCTACCGCACCCCGCAGGCCATGGAGGCCGCCAGCTGGCAGGAACGGGTCGACGCGCTGGGGCGCGGACACTACCGCCGCTACGACGAGCGGACCGCCACCATGCTCGGCTCGGGCGCCCGGCTCTGCCTGGACCGCTGGCACGGCGACCTGCGGCGGTTGCACCGGGAGGCGGCCGGTGAGCCGGCGCAGTTGCGTCGGCTGCTCACCGAGTTTCCCGGGATCGGGCCCACCGGCGCGGACATCTTCCTGCGCGAGGTGCAGTCGGTCTGGCCGCAGTTGCGCCCGTACGCCGACCGGCGGGCGGTGGCCGGTGCGCGGCGACTCGGCCTGCCGGCCAGCACGGACCGGCTCGCCCGGCTCGTCGACGACGTCGACTTCGGCCGGCTCGCCTCGGCGCTGGTGCGGGTCGCCCTCGGCGAGGAGTCCGCCGGGCAGATCAGCCGCGGCGTGGCGGCCCGCTGAGCGCCGTCACTTCGCCGCGTCACCGCCGGGTTTGGTCAGATACCACACCAGCAGCGACGCCAGCAGCGCCAGCACCACCAGCCCGCCGGAGAGGCCACGCCCCTCCTCCGGGGACCGGCCCGTGGTGCCGAAGTAGATCACGGCGAGGCCGGCGAGCACCGCGACGAACTTCCGGATGCCTCGGTCCTTCACAGCTGGCACGGTACGCGACCGGGCACCGTTATGGCGGATTAGCCGGTTTTGTCCCTCACTCGGGGAACTCCTCAGTCGACCTCCAGGTCGTCGAGGGAGATCTTGTGGCTCATCAGCCACCGGGCCAGCGCCGACATGCCGAACAGCCACAGCGGCGCGGACTCGGTGGTGCCGTTCGTCGCGTAGACGGCGAACCGCAGGTCCGGCGCCCGGTACGCCTCGATCCGCCACCGGTGCTGCCGGTCCCGCCAGACCGCGGAGGGGTCCATGCCGTCACGGTAGGTGCCCGGCTCCGCCGCCCGCCGACGATGTGCTCAATCCACCACCACCCGAGCATCGTCGGGTAGCCGACGGGTCAGTCCCCGCTGGTCCAGCAACTCCAGCAGCGGCACCGCCACCCGGCGGGTCGTGTCGAGCGCCTGCCGGGCGGCGCTGAGGGTGAACGGCTGCGGGAGCCCGGTCAGCACCCGCACCGCCTGCTGCGGCGCGCCGGGCAGCAACAGCACGTTACCGCTCAGCCGCAGCAGCGCCCCGGCGCGCACCGCGGCACCGATCTCCCGGGTGCCGAGCCCGACCGCGGCGAGCCGGTCCGCGTCGGGAGCACGGAACGGGTGTGCCGCGTAGTCCTCGCTCACCAGAGCCAGCGCGCGGGCCACCGGCTCGGGCAACGACGCCGCGCCGGGCGCCACCACCCGACCGGCGACCAACCGCAGCGGCGGCTTCACCAGGGCTTCGACCAGAGACCGGTCGGGCAGGTCGAGGTGTCGGCGCAGTTGCTCGACCGGAGCGCCAGGTGCCAGCGGATGTGTGCGGGCGTGCTCGGCCACGGCCACGGCGAGCCGGTCGCCCAGCCCCCGCCAGTGCTGCGGATCGGCCAGCCAGTCACCCGCCACCGGGGCAACCGTCACCGGAACACCCGCCCGGACGAGGTCACCGACCCGGGCCAGGCCCCGCCGGCTCAGCTCACCAGCAAGCTCGGGACGGCCGTCAAGGGTGGCCAGCACGGCCGCCCGAGCCGCCGCGGCACCCCGACGCGCAAGCGGTGGCGGCCGCACGTCGAGCACGGTGACCCCGCCGGCGACGTACCGGCGGCCCGGATCGCGCAGCAACGCCCGGTCCCCGATCAGCAGCGGCAGCGGACGACTCAACCGCAACCGGGCGGTGTCCCCGCCCAGCGGACGGACCCGCACCGGCACCGCGGCCGAACCGACGTGCAGCGTCAGCGTCACCGGCAACTCGGCCACCGCGACACCGGCCAGGCGGACGTCCACCAGGTCGGTGGGTTGGAAACGGCCCGGGGTGAGCAGGGCGTCGCCGCGGCCGATCCGGTCGCGGGCCACGCCCCGCAGATTCACCGCCACCCGGGCCACCGGCATCGCCTCATCGCAGGCCGCGCCGAGCCGATGCAGGCCCCGGATCCGCACCGGTTCACCGGCGCCGGCCAGCTCCAGTTCGTCGCCGACACGTAACCGCCCGGCGCCGAGGGTGCCGGTGACCACCGTGCCGCTGCCCCGCACCGTGAAGCAGCGGTCGACCCAGAGACGAACCGGCCCGTCGGGCACCGGGGCCGGCAGCCGATCGGCCAACCGGTCCAGGGCGGCCCGCAGGTCGGGCAGACCGGCACCGGTGGCGGCACTGACCGTCACCGTCTCCACCTCGCCCAACGAGGTCGCCGCCAGCTCCGACCGGGCCCTGGCCAGGGCGGCGGTGGGATCGGCCAGGTCCGCGCGGGTCACCACCAGCAGGCCGTACCCGACGCCGAGCGCGTCCAGGGCGGCCAGGTGCTCGGCGGACTGCGGCATCCAGCCCGCGTCGGCCGCGACCACCACGACGGCGGCCGGCACCGGCCCTACCCCGGCCAGCATGTTCGGCACGAACCGCTCGTGCCCCGGCACGTCGACGAACGCGACGGTACGACCCGACGGCAGCGACGTCCAGGCGAACCCGAGGTCGATGGTCATGCCGCGACGGCGCTCCTCCGCCCAACGGTCCGGTTCCATCCCGGTCAACGCCCGCACCAGCGTGGACTTGCCGTGGTCGACATGCCCGGCGGTGGCCACCACCAGCATGGTCAGTCGTCCTCCGGCACGGCCAGCACCGCCGCGCGCAGCAACCCGTCGGCCCCCTCCGGCACGCACCGCAGGTCGAGCAGGAGCCGAGCCCGGACCACCCGACCCAGCACCGGTGGGTCGGCGGCACGCAGCGGGCCGGCGTACCGTTCGGGCAGGCTCAGCGCCCACGAGTCGAGTTCGACGCCGGGCGCGCCGCCGCCGCCGACCACCGCCACCGACGGCACCACCTCGGCCTTGCGGCCGTCGGCGGCGAGCGCGTCGCGCAGCCGTTCGGTCCGCTCGCGCAACGCCGCCGGGTCGGCGTGCAGCGCCCGGTGGGTCGGGGTGGCCGGGTCACCGAGGGTGCCCGCGAGGGCGGCCAGGGTCAGCTTGTCCACCCGCAACGCCCGGGCGAGGGGGTGCCGGCGCAGCCGCTCGACCAGGTCGGCGGTGCCGAGCAGCAACCCGGCCTGCGGGCCGCCCAGCAGCTTGTCGCCGCTGGCGGTGACCAACGCCGCCCCGGCACGCAGGGCGCTGGCGGCATCCGGTTCGTCCGGCAGCAGCGGGTCGGGTACGAGCAGCCCGGAGCCGATGTCGGCGACCACCGGCACCCCCAGCCCGGCCAGCCGCCGCACCGGCACCGCCGAGGTGAAACCGGTGACCCGGAAGTTCGACGGATGCACCTTCAACACGAACCCGGTACGCGGCCCGACGGCGGCGGCGTAGTCGGCGAGGGTGGTCCGGTTGGTGGTGCCCACCTCCCGCAGCCGGGCACCGGTGCTGGTGAGCAGGTCCGGCAGCCGAAAGCCGTCGCCGATCTCCACCAGTTCGCCCCGGCTGACCACGATCTCGGCGTCGGCGGCGAGCGCGGTGGCCGCCAGCACCAGCGCGCCGGCACCGTTGTTGACCACGTGCACCGCCTCGGCGGCCGGTACGGCGGCGGCGAGCGCCCGCAACGCGTCCCGCCCTCGGCGCGCCCGCCGGCCGGTGCCCAGGTCCAGTTCCACGTCGGTGTACCCGGCGGCGGCGGTCACCGCGGCCACCGCGGCCTCGGAGAGAGCGGCCCGCCCAAGATTGGTGTGCAGCACCACCCCGGTGGCGTTCAGCACCACCCGTGGCACGGGCGGCGGCAGGTCGGCCAACGCGGCGTCGCGTACCTCGGCGGGGTCGATCTCACCCCGGCGGGCCCGGTCCTGGGCCTGCCGCACCGCGCTGCGCACCCGGTCGCGGCCGACCGTCGCAGCGGCCGCGACCAACTGCGGATCAGCCAGCAGCACATCGGTACGCGGCACCCGGCGCCGCGGGTCGGCGCCGCCGTCGCCCATCGGTTCATCTCCTCGCAGCTGGCGGAGACGGACGGGAATCGAACCCGCCTGGCCCGGATCCCGGACCACACCGGTTTTGAAGACCGGGAGGGGCACCAGCCGCCTGAACGCCTCCACCGGCCATTGGATCACAGCTCGGCGGCGGGCGTGCGGCCGAGTCGGCACCACGGTCACCGGCCGGGATCGGCCGCCCGCCGGTCGAGCCGGGCCCGCTGCGGCAGCACCGTGTACTTCGGATCACGGGCCGAGGCGACACCGGCGTGGAAGACCCCGAAGCGGGTGGCCACCGAGGCGGCCAGCAACGCGGCACCGGAGACCGCCGAGACCAGTCGGCTACGCCGGCCCAGCACCGCCCCGGCCACCCCGGCCATGGTCAGTGCCCGCCCGGCGCGCAGCAGCCGACCGGGCCGCCCCGTCCGGTAGGGCTCACCCAGCAGGCCGAGACGAGTCTCCACCCGGTGCGCGCCGAACAGTTCCAGTCCAGCGCCGGCCACCGCCATCCGCCGCGCCGGACCCGCCTGGGCGGGCGGCACGGCGAGCAGACCCACTCCCGCGCCGCTGGCCAGCGCGCTGCCCGCGAAGACGAACGGCAGGTCGGCGTACGCCTCGTGCCAGGACGGCACGGCCGTGTCGGCCAGCAGCACCGCCGTGTACGTGCCCAGGGCCGGTGCGGCCACCGCAGCGGCCAGCCCGGCAGCCCGCCCCACCGGCGGCAACGCCCGACGGGCCAGCCCGAGTGGACCCCGCGTGGGCAGCAGCGGCGCCACCTCGGCGACCGCGGCAAGTCCGGCGGCCGGACCGTACCCGGCGAGGATCCAGGTGCCCACCGACATGGGTGAGGTCGGCTTGGCCACCCGCAGCATGTGGTGGAACCGTTCCGGCCGGCCCAGATCCTTGACCAGCAGGCCGGCGCTGGCGGTGACCGCGGCCAGCGCGGCGAACCGGCCGGCGCGGCGCACCCCGGCCCGCCCGGTGAGCTGCCCACCGGCGGCCAGCAGCGACGAACCGGCGGCCAGCCCGCCGGTGAACAGGTAGGCGGCGATCTCCCACGTCCACACCGGCGGTTTCAGGATCGGCCGGCCGTAGTAGGAGGTGAATTCCGCCGGCGGCACGGCCAGCTCCTCACCACCCCGGCGACCGGCGCGGAAGCGCCGGAACCGGTCGCCGACGGCCGGTCGGTCCCGGTTCACCGTCGACCACCGAGGAACGCACCGACCGCCGCCGCCGTCATGGCCAGCGCGGCCAGCCCCGCCCGGCGCCACATCGCCGGCAGGTCCCGGGTGGTGACCTGCGGATCCGGCGGCAGGCCGTACACCTCCGGCTCGTCGAGCAGCAGGAAGAACGCGCCGTCGCCACCCACCCCGTCGTCCGGGTCGTGGCCGTAGAGCCGCGCCTGCGTCTCCCCCCGTTCCCGCAACGTGGCGACCCGCGCGGCGGCCCGTTCCCGCAGCTCGTCGAGGGCGCCGTACTGGATGGACTCGGTCGGGCAGGCCTGCGCGCAGGCGGGGGTCAGGCCCGCGCCGATCCGGTCGTAGCAGAGCGTGCACTTCCACACCCGGCCGTCGTCCACCCGGCGGTCGATCACGCCGTACGGGCAGGCCGACACGCAGTAACCGCAGCCGTTGCAGATGTCCTCCTGCACCACCACGGTGCCGAACTCGGTGCGGAACAGCGCCCCGGTCGGGCAGACGTCGAGGCAGCCGGCCCGGGTGCAGTGCTTGCACACGTCCGACATCATCAGCCAGCGGAAGTCGCTGCGGCCCTCGGCGCTGCCGGTGCGTCCGGGTGGCCCGGCCGCCGGCATGCCGAGGAACTCAGTCATCCGGGCGGCGGCCGGCGGTTCACCGGGCAGCACACCCGGCTCGGTTCCGGTCGGGTTCGTGGTGTCGGCTGAGGTCGCACTCGCGGGGTCGCTCGTCGGGTTCCCGGCGAACGACGCGGTGCCGTGACCGGCGGGTCGGGGCTGTTCCACGAAGGCGACGTGCCGCCACGAGTTGGCGGTCAACGCGCCGGTGTTGTCGTAGGACATGCCGAGCAGATCCAACCCGGCGGTTGGTACCCCGTTCCACTCCTTGCAGGCCACCTCGCACGCCTTGCAGCCGATGCAGACGCTGGTGTCGGTGAAGAAGCCCATGCGCGGCGGCGCGTCGACCCAGCCGGCCGCGGTCGCCGGATCGGCGGCCGGCAGCGACGACTGTGGCGGTACGGCGGGCCGGTGCGGCGGGTCGACCATCAGGGGTTCCCCTCTCCGTCGCCGGTGGACCCGGGCGGCTCGACCGGCACCCCAGGGGTGACCGCCGGCGGTAGAACACCCGGCACGATGCCGGCCCTGGTGCGGTAATCCTGCACCAGTTCCCGCAGCGCCGCCCCGGTGGGCCGACGCCCCGGTTGCACGTCGCAGGTGCCGATCTTGCTCTCCTGGATCAGGACGTTCGGGTCCAGGGTGATGCCGAACAGGTCGTTGGCCGAGTCGCCGGTGACCAGTCCCTCGAAGCCGAAGTGGTACGGCAGCCACAGCTGGTGGATCACCCGGCCGTCCACCGTCAGCGGCGCCAACCGGTCGGTGACCAGCACCCGGGCCTCGATCGCCGCGCGGGCGGTGATCAGGTGCGCCCACCCGAGATGGGTCAGCCCGGCCAGCGTCGCCAGCTCCGGCGACACCTCCACGAACATCTCCGGTTGCAGTTCCGCCAACGGCGCGACGGTCCGGCTCATCCCACCCGCGGTGTGGTGTTCGGTGAGCCGGCTGACCGTGAACACGTACGGGAAGACCTCGTCGTGCTGCTGCGGCGGGCTCGGGTTCGTCGAGTTCACCGGGTGGTCGTACCTCTTGCGGGTCGGGTTGGCCTGCTGGCCGTAGAGCGGATTACGCACCGGCGACTCGGCCGGCTCGTAGTGCGTCGGCAGCGGCCCGTCCAGCACCCCGCTGGGCGCGTACAGCCAGCCCTTGCCGTCGGACTGCATGATGAACGGATCGTCACCGGCCAGCGCCGCCGGCCCCGTGGCACCCTCCGGCGGCCGGTACGACGGGGGTTTCGTCACCTCGAAGTCGGGCACGTCGCGACCGGTCCACCGGCCGGCGTCGTCGTCCCACCACACGTACCGTTTGCGCTCGCTCCACGGGCGGCCCTGCGGGTCGGCGGAGGCCCGGTTGTAGAGCATCCGCCGGTTCGCCGGCCACGCCCAGCCCCACTCGGCGGCCACCCAGTCCTGCTCGTGCCCGGGCCGACGCCGGGCCGCCTGGTTCACACCGTCGGCGTAGACGCCGGTGTAGATCCAGCAACCGATCGCGGTCGTCCCGTCGTCGCGGGCCTGGGTGAACGCCGACAGCGGACGGCCACTGACCGTGTCGTATCCGTTGATTTCCCGCAGCACCGCCTCGGCGTCCGGCTCGGCGAGCCGGCCGTGCGTGGGATAGTCCCAGGTCAGGTCGAGCAGCGCCCGGTCGCGCGGCAAAGTCGAGCCGGCCAGCTTCTCCCGGATCCGGCGCCCCAGGTGGTAGAAGAACCACAGCTCGGAGCGGGCGTCGCCGGGCGGGTCGACGGCCTTCTCCCGCCACTGCAGCAGCCGCTGGGTCTGGGTGAACGTGCCCTCCTTCTCCACGTGGGAGGCGGCCGGCAGGAAGAACACCTCGGTGGCGCACTGCTCCGGCACGGTCTCACCGGTGGCGACCTCGGGGCCACGCTGCCAGAAGGTCGCACTCTCGATCATGAACAGGTCGCGTACGACCAGCCAGTCGAGGTTGGCCATGCCCAACCGCTGGGCCCGACCGTGCGCCGAGCCGACCGCCGGGTTCTGGCCGAGCAGGAAGTATCCCTTCACCTTGCCGTCGATCATGTTGAGCACCTGCTGGTAGGTGCCGTGATCGCCGGTGAGCCGGGGCAGGTACCCGTAGCAGAAGCCGTTCTCCGGTGTCGCCGCGTCTCCCCAGTACGCCTTGAGCAGGCTGGCGGCGTAGGCGCGGGTGCCGCCCCAGAAACCCTTCTGACCGGGGTGCCGGATGCTGTCCACCCAGGCGTCGAAGTCGGGATGCTGGGCGTGGTGCGGCATCGGCAGATAGCCCGGCAGCAGGTTGAACAGGGTCGGGATGTCGGTGGAGCCCTGGATGCTGGCGTGCCCGCGCAGCGCCATCACCCCACCACCGGGCCGCCCCACGTTGCCCAGCAGCAGTTGGATGATCGCCCCGGTGCGAATGTACTGCACGCCGACCGTGTGCTGGGTCCAGCCGACCGAGTAGATCAGGCAGCCGGTGCGTTCCCGCCCGGAGTTCTCCGTCCAGGCGCGGGCCAGTTCCAGGAACTTCTCCCGGCGGATGCCGCAGACCCGTTCCACCATCTCAGGGGTGTAGCGGGCGAAGTGCCGCTTGAGGATCTGGTACACGCAGCGCGGATGTTGCAGCGTGTCGTCCCGCTGGACCTGTCGGGACACCGGGGCACCGTGCGACTCGTGGCGCAGGCCGGCCGCGGTCTCCCGCTCCCGGGCGGTGTGCCCGCTGCCGGAGTCCCGCTCGTGGCCCGCGTACTGCCAGCTGTCCTGCACGTAGCTGGCAGTCGCCGGGTCGAAGCCGGAGAAGAGCCCGTCGGCGTCCTCGGCATCCACGAAGTCGTCACTGACGATCGTCGCGGCGTTGGTGTACGCCAGCACGTACTCCCGGAAATCCAGCTCGTTGGTGAGGATGTAGTTCACCACCGCGCCCAGCAGCGCGATGTCGGTGCCCGCCCGGATCGGCAGGTACGCGTCGGCGACCGCGCTGGTGCGGGTGAACCGCGGGTCGACGTGGAAGACCTTGGCCCCGCGCCGTTTCGCCTCCATCACCCACTGGAAGCCCACCGGATGGGCCTCGGCCATGTTCGAGCCCTGGATGACGATGACGTCGGCGTTCGCCACGTCCTGCTGAAAGTCCGTCGCGCCACCGCGACCGAAGCTGGTCCCCAGACCGGGGACGGTGGCGGAGTGTCAAATACGGGCCTGGTTCTCGATCTGAAGCGCCCCCATCGCGGTGAACAGCTTCTTGATGAGGTAGTTCTCCTCGTTGTCCAGGGTGGCCCCGCCCAGGCTGGCGATCCCCAGCGTGCGGTTCAACGGCCGGCCCTCGGCGTCGACGTCCTCCCACGTCTCGGCCCGGGCCGCGAGCACCCGATCGGCGATCATGTCGAGTGCCGTGTCGAGGTCCAGGTCCTCCCACTCGGTGCCGTACGGCCGCCGGTAGCGCACCGTGGTCTGGCGCAGCGGGCTGGTGACCAGGCTCCGGCTGGCGGCCCCCTTCGGGCAGAGCCGACCCCGGGAGATGGGGCTGTCCGGATCACCCTCGATCTGCGTGACCTGGTCGTCGGTGACGAAGACCCGTTGCCCGCAGCCGACGGCACAGTACGGGCAGACGGAACGGGCCACCCGGTCGGCGCCCTCCGTGCGGGCGGTCAACTCGGCACTGCGGTTCGAGCACGCCGCCGCGCCCCGGCCCAACGGGTCGGTGCCGGTGAGCTGCCGGTAGACCGGCCAGCCCAGCAACCTGTCCCGCAGCCCCACGCTCGACACCTCCGGTGTCGACCTTAGGACAGCGCGCCGAGATCGGCGACCCACCTTTCGGAACCACATCACGACGTCGCCCCCGGCCCGATCCCGGGCCGGGGGCGACGAAGGTGCCGGTGTGCAGGTCGCCTCTCGGCGAGTGGCGCGACGCGGCTCCAGCCGAACGGTATTCCGCGAAGGCAATTTAGGTGAGGCCCGGGGACACTTGACACACCGACACCCGAGTCAACAGGTTACCCGCTCTGCTTCTTCCTACCCCTGCCGTGACCGCCGCCACAGTAGGGCCGGCACTCGCTGAGGATGCCGCTGGCCGGCACCCTGAGATCGGGTGCCGGCCAGCGGTTCTTGCTCCCCCTGTGGAGGAATGTCTTCGGTTGTCAGCTGGTCCAGTGTTCGGCGACGAGGTCGGCGGCCTGCTGTTCCCACTGGGCGTAGTGGTCGGGGTAGGCCGAGACCTGCACGGTCTGCGCTGCTTCGGTGAGGGGCATGTCCTGCCAGCCGTCGACCTGCTTGAGCCCCTTCAGGAACGCCAGGGTCGAGTACTCGGGGTCGGTGATCTGCTCCACGGTGCCCCAGCCGGAGGACGGGCGCTGCTGGAACAGGCCCTGCGAGTCGTGGTCGTTGCGGTCACCCAGGTGACCCAGGTTCTCCAACTTCGACTCCTGCAGCGCGGTGGCGATCGACACGACCGCGGCCCGCTCGTCCATCCCGGCCTTCTTCGTCGCCGCGATGATCGCCTTCACATTGCCGATCTGCTCGTCGTTCAACTCGATCATCGACTGGTTGGCCGGGGCGCCGTGCGGCAACAGCTTGCCCATGTCCGGCTTGTCAGCCTGCACCGCCGCGACCGGGACGGTCTTCACCGGGGTGACATCGGCGTGAGCGGCCACCGGACCAGCGAACAGACCACCGGTGAACGCCACACCCGCGATACCCAGCACGCTCTTCCGCAGCATCGAGTTCATGACAAAGCTCCAATCGGGGGTCGACGCACGCACACCGAGGGAGACGGGCGCACGCACGCAAGCACCAGAAAGGGCGCTCAAAACAAAAAAGGGGGAAAAGATCTCCGGCACGCGGGGCGTATCGCCGCTTCACATCGCCGGGACCATGTCCAACGACCGCCGGCCCGCCATCATTCCCGGGGCCACCCGGCCCACCCTGCGGCAGGCCGTCTACCTCGGTCGCTCAGCCATGTCCAACGCCCCCACCCCGCCACCCATTCCACCCCGAGCCCCCGACCGCCCAGCAATCTTGGTCCGAAACCGCCCACCCAAGGGCAAAATCGCACCAAGATCGCCAACGGACACCGGCGGAACCGGACACCCGGCACATTCAGACGGGGCCGCCCGCGACGACAAAAAGCCCCAAACAGGGTCACCGACTGCGACACCAGGGACAGGTCATCGGACCGCCCCGACCCGATCTGGGGTTACCCTGACAGCATGCAGGCGGTCTCCCCCACCATGACCGGCGTGGCGCACCTGGCCCGGCCCGGCCGTCCCGCCGTGGTGGCCCGGACGCTCGCCGAGCTGCGTGGGCCCACCCGAGGGGTGGTGGAACTGCCGGTACGGCTGATGTGGTGCGCCGACCGCGCGTTCGACCTGGCCGACCCCGACCAGTTGCTCTGGCTCTACGAGAACGTGCTGCGCGAGACCACGAGCGTCGACGACCTGCGCCGGCTGGTCAACGGGCGGACGCTGCGCCGGGTGTGGCAGCTGCTCAACCTGCCCCGGGGCGTACGCCTGGCGTGGGAGAGCCGGCACCAGGGGCTCCGGTCGGCGTGACCGAGGCGACCCCCGACGCACACCCACACGAGTTCTACCGGGAGGTCGCCCGGGTCGCGTTGACCGTCGCCGGGCCGCACCGCTTCGTCCTCGGTGGCGGAGTGGCCTGGGCCGCGCACGGACTGGTCACCCGCCCCACCGAGGACGTCGACCTCTTCGCCGACGTGGAGGGCGCCGCCGCCGCGGCAGCGGCCGACGTCCGGACCGCGCTGGAACGCGCCGGGTTCGAGGTGGTCGACGCCGATCCGGACAGCGACCTCGGTGACCTGTTCGACGGCTTCGACCGGGATCTGCGGGACTTCGTCGTCGGCCGGAACGAGCGGCGCATCCGCCTCAGCCTGGCCCGGCTCGACCGACACCGCAGCCCGGTGGTGATGGACCTCGGTCCGGTCATGGACGTGCGGGACCTCATCGCCAACAAGACCGCCGCCCTGGTCAACCGTCGCGAGGTACGCGACTACATCGACGTGGCCTCCGCCCTGGAGCACCGGTCCGTCGCGGAGCTGCTGGAACTCGCCCGCCAGCTCGATCCCGCCCTCGATGACGACGACGTACGGGCGGCCGGCCGGTACCTCGACCGGATCCCCGACGCCCGGTTCACCCGCTACGGCCTCGACCCCGCCGACATCGCCCAGGTCCGGCGGCACCTGGCCGCCTGGCCCCGCTGACCCGGCCCCGCCGACCCACACCGAGCCGGCGGGAGCACCGCGTCGACGGGGACCTCACTTGGTGAAGCGACCACCGGTGACGCCCAGGACCTCGCCGGTGATGAAGCTCGACTCCTGCGAGGCGAAGAAGACGTACGCAGGCGCCAGCTCCGCCGGCTGACCAGGCCGACCGACCGGGGTGTCGGTGCCGAACTGCTCGACCTTCCCTTCCGGCATGGTCGCCGGGATCAGCGGCGTCCAGATCGGACCCGGCGCCACCGCGTTGACCCGGATGCCCCGATCGACCAGATCGGCGGCGAGAGCCTTTGTGAAGTTCGCGATTCCCGCCTTGGTGGTGGCGTAGTCGAGCAACTGCGGCGACGGGTCGAACGCCTGGATCGAGGACGTGTTGATGATCGTGGACCCCTCGTCCAGATGCGGCAACGCCGCCTTGCACAGCCAGAACATCGCGTACAGATTGGTCTTGAACACCCGGTCGAACTGCTCGGTGCTGATGCCGGCGATGCCCTTGTCCTGCGCCATCTGGTACGCCGCGTTGTTCACCAGGATGTCGATGCCACCCAGGTCACGCACCGCCCGCTCGATCAACGTCTCACAGTTGCGCTCGTCGGCGATGTCACCCCGGACCGCCACACCCTTGCGACCCGCGGCCTCGATGAGGCGTACCGTCTCCCGGGCGTCCGCGTCCTCCTCCTCGCTGAGATAGGAGATCAGCACGTCGGCACCCTCCCGGGCGTACGCGATGGCGACCGCCCGGCCGATGCCCGAGTCGCCGCCGGTGATCACCGCCTTCTTGCCGTCAAGCTTGCCGGTGCCCCGATAGGAGTCCTCTCCGTGATCCGGCTCGGGCGTCATGTCGCCGGTACGACCCGGTGGGCTCTGCTGCTGGTTCGGCTGACCTGACTGCTGGCCGTACTGCTCGGTCGGGTCCTGCGGGGTGTGCTGCGTCTCGCTCACGGAGGTCTCCTCGCCCGGGATCGTGGGGTTGCGCTCCCGCAAGCCCCTACCCGGGCGAACTCGGTGGAAACCGTCCGGTCGCCGCGACGACACAGACTCTCGACGAGCACGGATCGCGGTGCGTCACCACCGCTAAGGCATCCTAGGATCCTGGATGGCTGGTCCCGCCGCGTGCGGGACCAGCCATCCAGGCGTCAGTCGGACAGTCGTGCGGCGACGCGGCGCCTCGGGGCGGGCAGGCGATCCGCCAACGCCAGCGCGGCCCGGACCGGTACCCGGCCGAGCAACTCGTCGAACTCGGCCCGGCCCAGGCAGAACCGGGTGAACGCACGCCAGCCCGGCGGCGTGGCCAGCAACCTGTGGCAGAGCGCCGGTCGCTGGGAGAAGACGTCGAGCAGCCGCTGCCCGGCCCGCATGGCCGGCACGAGGCGCTCGGTCACCGACCGCTCGTAGCCGGCGAGATCAGCGCCGGCCACCGCCGCACCGGCAAGCTCGCCGGAGCGCAGCGCGTAGCTGATCCCCTCCCTGGTCCAGGGCTCCAACAGGCCGGCGGCGTCGCCGACCACCAGCACCCGCCCGCGCCTCAGCGGCGAGTCGTCGGTCCGGCAGCGGGTCAGGTGACCCGAGTCATGGATCGGCGAGACGTGGGCCAACCCGAGACGATCGACGAACCTCCGCAGGTACTCCCGGGTCCGCTCCCCCTCCCCCCGGCCGGCGATCACACCGACGGTGAGCCGATCTCCCTTCGGGAACACCCAGGCGTACGAACCGGGCAGCGGCCCCCAGTCGAGCAGCACCCGACTCCGCCACCGGGCCTGCTCGGCCGGCGGCACCGGCAGCTCCAGCTCCAGCCCCAGATCCACCTGGCGGTGACGTACCCCGACGTGCCGTCCGCTGACCCCGGACGAGCCGTCGGCGCCGATGACCGTACGGGCCAGGAGCAGCTCGCCGTCGGCCAGTCGCAGGCGTACGACATCGGGGTCCTGCTCCACCGACCGGACGGTCGCCCGCTCGCGGACCTCGGCCCCGGCGGCCAACGCGGCGGCCCGCAGCCGGTCGTCGAACTCCTCCCGGCGCACCATGCTCACCAGCGGCCCGGCGCCATGCCGGCGGGTGAAGTCGCTTCGCCCGTCGAGGGTGAACGTGACCCGGTCCACCGTGTCGTGGGCGGGTACCTCGATCCGCCCGGCCACCGCGGCGAGCGAGGTGCCGATCAACCCACCGCCGCAGGTCTTGTAGCGCGGATGCGCGGCACGCTCGACGACAAGCGTGCGGACGCCTCGACGGGCGGCGACGGCGGCGGCGGAGAGCCCGGCAGGGCCGCCACCGATCACCACGAGTTCCCAGACGCTCACTGGTGCAGGGTAGATCAACCAGGGCGCGCGCGGCGGTAACGGTCGGCCGGGACAGGCCGCTGACGCGGGCATCTTCTCCGGCGCGCCGGGTAACCGCCGGCCGCAGACCGCCTGCCGCAGGCGGACGGAGGCGCGAGGAGGACACCATGCAAGAGGTGCGGCTGTCGGACGTCGAGGCGCGGGTGTACGACGCGGTGGCGGCCCTGGAGGCGCGCGGCCAGGTACCGTACCCGGACATGATCGCTCAGGAGTGCGGGCTGACCGAGGAGCAACTACAGACCCCGCTGCACCTGCTGACCGAGAAGAACCTGCTGCATCGGGAGGATTCGCCGATGGCCGGGCTCGACTTCGGCCCCCGCTTCTGCGCGCAACAGCTGGCATGACGGTCGGTCGCGCACCCCACGACCGCCACCTGGCCCGGCGGATGGCCGGTTGACCTCGGCGGAGCCCAACGGTTCGGCGGGGTCCGGGACCACGTCGTACGAGCGGCGGCGCTGGCAGGCCCTCGGCGTGGGGCTGGTCGCGGCGTTCATGACGCTGCTCGACATCAGCATCGTCAACGTGGCCCTGCCGTCCCTGGAGCGTGCCCTGCGGGCGGATCCGAGCGACCTGCAATGGGTGCTGTCCGGGTACGCGCTGAGCTTCGGGCTGGTTCTGGTGCCGGCGGGACGCTTCGGTGACGTCCGCGGGCGACGCAACGCGTTCGTCTTCGGCATCGCGCTGTTCACGCTGACCAGCGCGCTGGCCGGGCTGGCCCAGTCCCCCGGCTGGCTGATCGCCGCCCGGCTCCTCCAAGGCGCCGCCGCCGGGGTGGTGAACCCGCAGGTGACCGGCCTGATCCAGCAGCTGTTCGCGGGGCCTGAGCGGGGCCGACCCTTCGGCTGGCTCGGTGCCACCATCGGTATCTCCACCGCGATCGGTCCGTTGCTCGGCGGCCTGCTGATCGCCGCCGGTGGCCCGGAACACGGCTGGCGGTGGGTCTTCTTCGTCAACGTGCCGGTGGGACTCGTCGCGGTGCTGCTCGGCTGGCGGTTGTTGCCCGGCCGAATCACCCCGCGCGGTGCGCAACGCCGGTTCGACCCGGTCGGCGTGCTGCTGCTCGGCATCGGCGTGACGCTCGTGCTGCTGCCGCTGGTGCAGCGCGAGCAGTGGCACGGCGCGACGAAGTGGCTGCTGATGCCCGCCGGCCTGATCACCCTCGCCGCCTTCGTCGGCTGGGAGCGCCGGTACGCCCGGCACGGCCCGCCGCTGTTCGACGTCCGGCTGTTCGGTCACCGGTCGTACGCCCTCGGCTCGACGATCGCGCTGCTCTACTTCGGCGGGTTCACCGCGATCTTCTTCATCTTCACCCTCTACCTGCAGAACGGGCGTGGCTACAGCGCCCTGGTCGCCGGTGCGGCGATCACCCCGTTCGCGCTCGGGTCAGCCGTCGCGTCCGCCGTCGGCGGGCGGCTGGTCAACAGGTACGGCCGGCCGCTGGTCGCCATCGGGCTGGTCGGCGTGGTGACCGGCCTCGGTCTCGCCGCGCTGGCCATCGAGCTGGCGCCGCGCGCGCCGGTGCCCTGGGTGACCGCGCTGCCGTTGCTGGTCGCCGGCATCGGCAGCGGCCTGGTGATCGCTCCCAACCAGACGCTGACCCTGACGCAGGTGCCGGTTCCACAGGCCGGCAGTGGTGCCGGGATGTTGCAGACCGGGCAGCGGATCGGCTCGGCCGCCGGCATCGCGGTGGTCGGCGCGGTCTTCTTCTCCGCGCTGGCCGACGGCGCGGACGCCTGGTCCCGGGCGTTCGAACGGTCCCTGCTCACCTCGGCCGCGATCATCGCGCTGGCCCTGGTGGCGGCCGCCGTCGACATCATCGGCAACCACCGCCGCGGCCGGCCCCGCGAGCGGGGCCGGCCGGGCGGTCACTGACTGCGGTGTCACCAGAGCTGGGAGACGATGTCCGCCGCCTGCTCCTCCCACTGCGCGTAGTGGAACGGGTAGGCCGACACCTGCACCGTCTGCGCGGCGGTGGTCAGCGGCAGCTCCCGCCAGCCGCCGACGTTCTTCAGGGCCTCGAAGAAGACGGTCGAGGAGTATTCAGGATCCCGGATCTGCTCCACGCTGCCCCATCCGGTGGACGGACGCTGCTGGAACAGGCCCTGCGAGTCGTGGTCGTTCCACGCGCCGAGGTGTCCCAGGTTGTAGAGCTTCGACTCCTGCAACGCGGTGGCGATGCCGATCACGGCGCCGCGCTCACCGACACCGGTGCGCTTGGCCACCTCGATGATGGTCTTGGCGTTGTCGCGCTGGGCGTCGTCGAGCGGGACGCGCGACTGGGCGCCCTGCACACCGTGCGGGATCAGCTCGTCCCGGGTCGGCTTCCCAGCGTCCGGCTTGTCGGTGCGGCCGGCGGTGGTCAGCCCGGATTCGACGGTGACGCCGGTGCTGGTGCGACCGGTCGCCCGGTCGATCGCCGCAACCGCGCCGGCATGCGGACCGGCGGTGATCGGTGCGGCCACGGCCGTGGGGCCGAAGGCGAGTCCGGCGAGGGCGGTCACGCCCACCACGCTGAGCGCGGTCTTCCGGTTCGGGATCGTCGCGATGGCCGGGAGCCATCGAGTGAAGTCCGGCTTCACGATGGTTGCCCTTTCGATCGGGTACGAGCCGCTCGGGGTGAGCCGCTCTCGGGGGACGGGCCGAGCTGGTCGAGGTTGGCCAGCCGGCGCTATGGGGGACACAACCCGGTTGACAAGTCCGCCATTCCGGAAATGTGCTGATGGTGGTCGGCTGCGACCCAGGTCACGGCGCAGACCGGCTCGGTGGGGATGAAACGGACAGCGAGCGTCACACCTCGTACGGCTCGCCGAACCGCACCAGGACGTGCCAGAGCTGCTTGAGCTGCTGCAAGGTGTCCGTGGTCGGTCCGTGGTCGGCCCACCCGCCCGGGTCGGTCACCACCGACGCCGCGGCCCGCCCGATCAGCGCGGCGTGCAGCGGCTCACCCGCCCCGCCGAACTCGGCGTGCACCCGGGCCGCCAACGGCGGGATCGCCGGCCCACGAAACTCGGCGTCCACCCGGTCCACAGGCAACGCGAAGCCGGCGTGCCAGCGGATCGGGAAGCCGTACCGGTGGGCGGCGGCGATCAGCCTCGCCGCGGTGTCGGTGCCCCGGAACGAGGGATCGACGACCAGTTCCAGGACGTCGCGGTCCAGTCGGACCTCGCCGTGCACCTGCGCCTCGACGTAGTCGTCGAGGGCCCGGCCGGCGGCCCGGGGTGTCGCGGCCACCGCCTCACGACGACGCAGCAGTTCACCGGTCAGGGTCACCAGGTCCGTACCGGGCCGGCCCAGGCACACGCCGGTATCGGTGGTGGCGGCGATCAGGGCGGCCAGCACCGGCTCGACCACGTCGACGGTGCCGACGTCACGTGGTCCGAGGTGGCTGTCGCCGAAGCAGAAGGTGGTCCGGGCCAGTACCTCGGGACGCAGCCGCAGGTGACAGGAACCGAACCGGGGGCAGGCGCCGTCGGGGTGGTCGAGCAGATTGAGGCCGCCGTACTTCGGCCGCTCCGCCGGGCCGACGCCCGGTCGCTGGTAGGCGCCGCCGAACAGGCGCTCCTCCCAGCGGTCACGGTCCCCACCGGGGTACGCGGTGAGGCCGCCGTTGGAGATCCGCGTCTCGAACTGGTTGCGGTAGACCCCCTCGGTGGTGAGGGCCTCGGCGACCGTGCGGCCGTCGGCGCGCAGCCGGTCGGGGTGGAAGTTGAGGGTGATCCGTCCCTGCCGGCCGATCTCCGCGACGAGCCGCTCCGGTTCGTGGCGTACGCCGACGGATGCCAGCGCCCGCCCGATCACCGCCAGCGCGGCGGGACGGTCACGCAATGCCACCTTGCGCACGTGGCGCAGTGCCGCGCGTTGCGCGGCGGTAAGTGTTGGATCGACGGACATGCCGGCAGTCTCGCCGGGACCGGCTCCTGGCCGCATCCCCGTTCTCGCGAGCCGGGCCGGGCCGGAGGCGACAGCGCCCTCAGTGCCCCCTGGCGAGCCACTGTGGCAACTGCGGCGCCTCGGCCCCGATGCTGGTGCTGTCGCCGTGCCCGGTGTGCACCGACGTCTCCGGCGGGAGGGTGAGCAGCCGGTCGCGGATCGAGTCGACGATGGTGCCGAAGTCGCTGTACGAGCGGCCGGTGGCGCCCGGCCCGCCGGCGAACAGGGTGTCGCCGGTGAAGACGGCACCCAGCTCGGGGGCGTAAAGGCAGCACGCGCCGGGGCTGTGCCCGGGGGTGTGCAGCACGGTGAGCGTGGTGCCGCCCGCCGTGATGGCCTGGCCGTCGCCGAGGGGGCCGCCCGGTGGTTCGTCGGGATGCACCATGTCCCACAGCACCCGGTCGGCGGGGTGCAGCAGCACCGGGGCGCCGGTGGCCCGGGACAGTTGCGGGGCGACCCGGACGTGGTCGTCGTGGGCGTGCGTGGCGACGATCGCGGTGACCCGCCGCCCGGCCACCACCTCGAGGATGGCGTCGACGTTGTGTGGGGCGTCGATCACGACGCACTCGGTGTCGTCGCCGACCACCCAGACGTTGTTGTCCACGTCGAAGGTCTGACCGTCGAGGGAGAAGGTGCCGGAGGTGACCGTGTGGTCGATCCGGGCGGCCATCAGAAGACCACCACCGAGCGGAGCACGTCGCCCCGGTGCATCCGGTCGAACGCCTCCTCCACCCCGTCCAGGCCGATCTCCTCGGTGACGAAGGCATCCAGGTCAAGGCGGCCCTGCAGGTACAGCTCGGTGAGCATCGGGAAGTCACGGCTGGGCAGGCAGTCGCCGTACCAGCTGGACTTGAGGGCGCCACCGCGACCGAAGACGTCCAGCAGGGGCAGTTCGACGCGCATCTCGGGCGTGGGCACGCCGACCAGCACCACGGTGCCGGCCAGGTCACGGGCGTAGAACGCCTGCTTCCAGGTCTCCGGCCGACCGACCGCGTCGATCACCACGTCGGCGCCGAAGCCGCCGGTGGCGGCCTGGATCTCCGCCACCGGGTCGGCCTCGGAGGCGTTGACGGTGTGGGTGGCGCCGAACCGACGGGCCCAGTCGAGCTTGCGGGAGTCGGTGTCCACCGCGATGATCGTCGTCGCGCCGGCCAGGGCCGCGCCGGCCACCGCCGCGTCGCCGACGCCACCGCAGCCGATCACCGCCACCGAGTCACCCCGGGTCACCCCACCGGTGTTCATGGCCGCGCCGAGGCCCGCCATCACCCCGCAGCCGAGCAGCCCGACGGCGGCCGGCCGGGCCGCCGGGTCCACCTTCGTGCACTGGCCGGCGTGGACCAGGGTCTTCTCGGCGAAGGCGCCGATGCCCAGCGCCGGGGCGAGTTCGGTGCCGTCGGTGAGGGTCATCTTCCGGGCGGCGTTGTGGGTGGCGAAGCAGTACCACGGGCGTCCGCGCCGGCAGGCCCGGCACACCCCGCAGACGGCCCGCCAGTTGAGCACCACGAAGTCACCGGGTGCGACCGCGTCCACGCCCTCGCCGACCTGCTCGACGATGCCGGCGGCCTCGTGGCCGAGCAGGAACGGGTAGTCGTCGTTGATGCCGCCCTCGCGGTAGTGCAGGTCGGTGTGGCAGACGCCGCACGACTGCACCCGGACCACCGCCTCGCCCGGCCCGGGGTCGGGCACCACGATCTCGGTGACCTCGACGGGCGCGCCCTTGCTGCGGGAGATGACTCCCCGTACCTGCTGGCTCACGCTGTCCTCCTACTCGGCGCCGGCCCGCGGTCTCGCTGTCGCCGCACGGCGGCGGCTGCCGCCTTCGCCTCCGGAGGCGAACCTACCGCCGCGACGACGGATCGGCACCGCTTCGCCGCCGCTGCCCGTACGCGGACGGCAGCCGGCACACCCCTGGGGCGAACCTACGCACCGACGGGGCTTCTTCGCGGCGCGCCGGCCCGGTCGAACCGGACATTGGGGTCGGTCAGCCGGCCGTACCGCATGGGCAGCAGGTCACGCAGGTAGTTCTGGTGCAGCCGCCACGGTGCCCGGGTGCCCTGGCGGGGCAGCCTGCCAACGCCGCGGCGCACGTAACCGGAGGTTAGGCCGATCAACGGCGTACGCGGGCCTGGTGGCGGGGCGAGCGGGGTGACGATCTGGGTTCCGGTGCGGTCCAGGTGGCGCAGCAGCCGGCACACGTAGCCGGCCACCAGGTCGGCCTTGAGCGTCCAGGAGGCGTTGGTGTAACCGATGGTCATCGCGAAGTTCGGCACCCCGGAGAGCATCATTCCCTTGTACGCGACGGTCTCCGGCAGGTCCACCTCCGTCCCGTCCACCCGCAGGGTCATCCCGCCGAGGGCGAGCAGGTCCAGCCCGGTGGCGGTGACCACCACGTCGGCCGGCAGTTCCCGACCCGAGGCCAGCCGGATGCCCCGGGCGGTGAAGGTGTCCACCGTGTCGGTGGCCACCTCGGCCCGCCCGTCGGAGAGCACGGTGAACAGGTCACCGTCGGGGACCACGCACAGCCGCTGGTCCCACGGGTCGTAGCGGGGGGTGAAGTGCCGTTCGACGTCGAAGCCGGCGGGCAGCCGGCGGGCCGCCCCGCGCCGCAGCAGCCGGCGTACCAGCCCGGGGGCGCGCCGGCTGAGCTGGTAGTTGGCCGTGGCGAGCAGGATGTTCTTCCAGCGCACGGTCTGGTGCGCCAGCCGCGCCGGCAGCAGCCGCCGTACGGCGTCGGCGAGCCGGTCGCGGGAGGAGAGCGCCAGCAGGTACGTCGGTGAGCGTTGCAGCATCGTCACCCGGGCCGCCTGCCGGGCCAGCGCCGGCACCAGCGTCACGGCGGTGGCGCCGCTGCCGATGACCACCACCCGCTGGCCGGTGAGGTCGAGGGCTGCGGGCCACTGCTGCGGATGCACGATCCGGCCGGTGAACCGCTCCTGGCCGGTGAAGTGCGGCGTGTGGCCCGCCTCGTACCGGTAGTAGCCGGTGCAGGCGTACAGGAACGAGCAGGTCAGTACGACGGTCTCGGTGGTGTCCTCGCGGCGTACGTGCACCGTCCAGCGGGCCCGGTGGCTGTCCCAGTCGGCCCGCTGGACGCGGTGCCGAAACCGGATGTGTCGGGTGACGTCGTGCTCGTCGGCCGTACGCCGCAGGTAGTCGCGGATGGTGTCGCCGTCGGCGAGGCTCTTCGGGGCGGTCCACGGCGCGAACGAGTAGCCGAGGGTGAACATGTCCGAGTCCGAACGCACCCCGGGGTAGCGGAACAGGTCCCAGGTGCCTCCGATCGCGTCGCGCGCCTCGACCAGGGCGTAGGTCCGGCCCGGGTGGCGACGCCGCAGGTGGCAGGCGGCTCCGATGCCGGAGAGACCGGCGCCGACGATGAGCACGTCGACATGCTCCCGACCCATTCCACCTCCCACCCCACGCCAACGACCGGACCCTACCCTCCCACCCACCCCCGCCGCGATCTTGCACTTTCTGCCGCCGCACAGCGACAAAATGGGCATCCCGGCGGCCACAAGCGCAAGATCCGCGAGTCAGGAGGTGAGCAGGGCCGCCGCGGTGTCGAGCAGCGCGAGTTCGGTGGCGGTCTGGGTGGGGTTGGCGCGCCGGATCGCCAGGGCGTCGGCGACGAGCGGTACGGCATGCTCGCGGATCACCAGCAGGTAGGTCCGCAGGGCGGCAGCGGCGGCGTCGGCCATCGGCTGATCGGGGTCGACGGCGACCTGGGCGAGGATCAGCGCGGTCATGGCGACGTCCAGACCGGGTGGGCCGTGGCGCACGTTGCGCCAGTCGACGAGCACCGGACCGCTCGGCGCGAGGATGACGTTTTCCGGGTGCAGGTCCAGGTGCAGGATCCGCTCGCCTGCGGACGCGTCCGGCAGTGGTGGCACGGTGTGCAGCCGGCGGTGCAGGCCGGCGAGGATCCGGGCGGCGGCGTCGACCTCGGTCGTGCCGTCGACCAGCGCCTGGAGCATCGTCGGTCCGGTCACCCGCTGCATGACCAGGTCCGCACCGTCGGCGCGGTGCACCCGGGGCACCGGGAATCCGGCGGCGTGCAGGTGGGACATGAATCGGGCCTCGACGGCGACGTCGGTGCCGTCGCGGTAGCGGCGCAGCACCCGGCCGCCGTCGAGGGCGTACACGTCGGCGTCACGGCCGGCGGCGAAGGGGGTCGCTCCCATGGGTGGCACGGTAACCGGCAGCGCCCAGGCCACGATGGACGGCGGTCGAGGACACCGAGCGTGGTGCGCCTGTGACAGGCTGGGATGACAGCGAGGCTCGCCGGAGGTGATGGTCACGTTACGCATGCACGACCTCGTTGCCGTGCCGGACATGTCGCCGCTCGACATCGACGTGGCCGTCGGCGCGACGGTCGCCCTGATCGCCCGGCCCCGGCCGGCCACGGCCGTGGCGCGGGTGGTGGCCGGGCTGGCCGCGCCGGTCACCGGCCGGATCCTGGTCGGCGGCCGCGACGTCACCGACCTGCCGCCGCTGCGCCGTCGCATCGGATACGTGCCGGCCGGCGGCGCCCTGCTGCCCCACCTCACCGTCGGCCGCAACATCTCCTACGGTCAGCGCCGACGCCGGTGGGTACGCGACGTCGCCGAGGGCTGGGCGGCCGCCCTGGTCGACCGGCTCGAACTCGCCCCCACGCTGGGTCTGCGCCCGCACCTGCTGTCCGAGGCGCAACGATTCCGGGTCGCACTCGCCCGGGCCATGGCCTGTCTGCCCGAGGTGCTGGTGGTCGACCTGCCGGCCCCGGTCGACGGGGTCTTCCTACCGGACCTGCTCCAGCGCACGGCCCCACCGGACGCCCCGGGCGTGACGGTGCTGCTCTGCTCAGCCGAGGAGGAGGTGCTGGCCGGCGTGACCGAGCGGGTGCCACTCGTCGACGACGTCCCGCCCGGCCCGGTCCAGCCGGCGGTGCGGGCATGACCGGGGCCGGGTTGCGTCGCCGTACGCTGCTGGGCGCCGCCGCGGCGGCCACCGGCGCGATGGCCGGTGGCTGTGGGCAGGGTCGGCGGTCGGTGCAGGTGGCGGTCGTCTGGGCCGGCAGCGAGTTGGGCCGGTTCCGCGAGGTGGTCGCCGGCTACCCGACGACCGTGCAGGTGGTCAGCGTGGGCAACGACATCGACGCGTTTCTGACCGCGCGCCGCGCCGCCGGCACCAGTCCCGACGTGGCGATCCTGCCCCGACCCGGTCTGGTGGTCGAGTACGCCCGGCGGGGCTGGCTCAGCGAGGTGACCCCGGCGGTCAGCTACACCGCCCCGGTGGGGATGCGCGACCTGCTCAGCGTCGACGGGCGTCGCTACGGCGTCTGGGTCAAGGCGGCCCACAAGTCGTTGTTCTGGCACTTCCCGTCGATGCTGGCCGAGCCGCCCAGGTCCTGGGACGCGCTCGTGCGGTTGACCCGCCGGCTCGGCGAACGGCACCGGGCGGGTGCGGGCCCGGCCCCGTTGGCGATCGGTGCCGCCGACGGTTGGGTGCTCACCGACTGGTTCGAGAACGTGCTCGGCGACGTCGCCGACGTGGACCTGTACGCGGCGCTGGCCCGTGGTGAGGCCGACTGGCGGGGCCGGCCGGTGCGGTACGCGTTGGAGCGGCTCGCCGAGCTGTGGAGTGTGGCTGGGGCGTTCCCGGGCGGCGGGCGGCGGGCCCTGCTCACCCAGTTCGAGGAGTCGATCATTCAGGTGGTGCACCACCGCGAGGCGACCATGGTGTTCGAGGCCGACTTCGTCGACGCGGTGGTCGGCCGGTTCCGCCGGGGCACCGAGCCGCTTGCCACGTTCCGTTTCCCCGGCGCCCGGGTGGCCGACCAGCCGCTGATCGTCGGTGGCGACGCGGCGGTGGCGTTCGCCGGCTCCGACGGCGGGGCGGAGCTGGTGCGCTGGCTCAGCGACGCGGTGGCCTTCCTGCCCTGGCTCGACGCCGGGGGTTACCTCTCCCCCAACCTCGCCGTGCCGGTGGCCAGCTACCGCGACCCGTTGCGCCGGCGCCTCGCCAGCGAGCTGCGCGCCGCCGACAGCGTGCAGTTCGACCTCTCCGACCAGCTGCCCGGCACCTTCACCGGCACCGACGGGGTGGGGATCTGGCGGATCATGCAGGACTTCTTCATGAACGTGACCGACGGGGTGCCGGCCCGGGAGGCGGTCGGCCGGGCCACCGGACAGCTGGCGGAGGCGGCCCGGGCGGCGGCGGGGGGCGGCAGGTGAGCCGGGGCCCGCTGCTTGGCGAGCTGGCGGTGCTCGACGATGTCGGGCCGCCTCGACGCGGCCGGGCCTATCCGGCGGCCGGCGTCGGCTGGGCGCTGCTGGCACCGGCGGTGCTGCTGCTCGGCGGCCTGCTGGCCTGGCCGGTGCTGCGTACCGTGCACGCCAGCGTCACCACCGACGGCCGCTGGGTGGGCGGCGAACACTACCGGGCCGCCCTCGCCGCCCCCGGCACCGCCGCGGTGATCGGGCGCACCCTGCTGTGGGCGCTGCTGGTACCGACGGTGGTCACCGTCCTGGGCTATCTGCTCGCCGTGGCCTCCCGCCGTTCCCAGGAGGGCTGGCTGGTCCGGCTCATCCTGGTGGTGCCGACCGCGCTGCCGCTGGTGGTCACCGGCGTGACCTTCCGGCTGCTCTACGACCCCGACCCGGGGCGCGGGCTGGCCACCCTGCTGCTGGCCCGGGTGACCGGACGCGACCCGGAGCAGCTGCCCCAACTGCTCGGGCCGGACCTGGTCACCGTGGCGGTGATGTCGGCGTTCGTGTGGGCCTGGGTCGGGCTGGCGATGCTGGTGTTCCGGGCCGCTCTCGACGCGGTGCCGACCGGGCTCATCGACGCGGTCCGGGCCTTCGGCGGCACCCGCCGCGACGTGCTCTGGGATGCGCAGTGGCGACCGCTGCTACTGCGTACCGTCGCGGTGGTCTTCGCCCTGGTCGCGATCGGCACCAGCCGCACCTTCGACCTGATCCTGGTGATGACCCCGGGCTCGGTACGCGACGAGGCCGCGGTGCTGTCGCTGCGGATCTGGCAGACGTCCGGTGCGACGACCACCGGCGAGGGCGCCGCCCTGGGCGTCGTCTGGCTGGTCGCGGTGACCGCCGGCATGCTGGTGGTGGCCCTGTTCGTCCGGCAGGCGTGGCCGCCGCCGCAGCAGCCGGCGGGCGGCGCGGTGACCGCGCGGCCACCGCGCCGGCTGGTCCGGCTGCTCGCCGCGGGCGCGGCGATCGCCTGGCTGCTGCCCCTCGGGGTGTTGGCCGCCACGTCGTTGCAGAATCCGGTACGAGCGGCCACCGGCGGCTGGTGGTCCGGCCCGCCAGGTCTGGACTCCTACCGGGCTGTGCTCAGCGGCGCGGAGCTGTGGCGCAGCCTCGGCTTCACGCTGGTGCTCGCCGTCGTCGTCACCGCCGCGGTGCTGGGCGTCGCGCTGCTCGCCGCCTATCCGCTGGCCTGGCTGACCGGGCCGGCCGCCCAGCTCACCGGGCTGGTGCTGATGGCCGCGGTGGTGGTCCCGGTGCAGGTGATCGCCGGCCCGCTCAACGAGGTGCTCGGGCTGGCGTTGTCCTCCGGCACGGCCCGGGGCGTGGCCCTGGTGCACATCGCCCTGGGTGTTCCGTTCGCGGTGCTGGTACTGCGCAACTCCTTCGCCGATCTGCCCGCCGAGCAGGTCCGTGGCGCCCGGATCGGCGGGCGGCACTGGTGGGGCACGTTGCGCAGGTTGGCCCGGCACAACCGCACCGCGCTGGTGGCGGTGGCGGTCCTGGAGTTCGTGCAGGTGTGGAACGACCTGGTGGTGGGTCTGCTGTTCAGCGGTCCGGACGCCGCCCCGCTCGGGCTGTTCCTCGCCGGGCAGACCCGCGGCTTCGTGGCCGGCAGCGGCACGCTCGCCGCCGGTTGTGTACTCGCCTCGATCCTGCCGGTGCTGGTGTTCGTGCTGGCCCGCCGGCAGGTGGTGGCCGGGTTGGTCGCCGGGGGTGTGCGGTGACCGGGGCCCCGCCCCGGCGGGCGGGCCGGCGGTCCCGGCTGTTGAGCGTGCTGTTGGCCGCCGGCGGGGTGGTGGGCGCCGGGGTAAGCGCCGTGCTCGGCAACGTCACCGGCAATCTGCTCTCCGAGTTGTCGCTGACCGTCCTCGGCTCGGCGAGCCTGGGCCTGGCGGCGCTCGGCGTGGCCGCCTCTTTCCTGGTCGAGTGGCGGCGGCGGCAACGCGAGCAGCTGCTGGCCGGCGAGGAGGCCGAGGCGCAGGCGGGCAGCAGCGCACCGACGCTGCCCTGGCCGGCCGGTTACACCGGTCGGCAGGGCCAGGCGGAGGCGGTGGTGGCCATGCTCGCCCCGGAACACGCGGTGGCGGTGGTGGGCCGGCGCGCCGTCGGTACGTCCTGGTGCGCGATCCAGGCGGCGAACCTGAGCCGTGCGGACTTCCCCGACGGGCAGTACTACCTCGACCTGCGCCGAGGTGGTCGGGCCCGCTCGCCCCGGGAGGTGCTGGCCGCGCTGGCCCGCATCGTCGGCACCCGGGCGCCCCGGTCCGGTCGGCCGGACGACCTGGCCGACGCCGCCGACGAGCTGCGCGGCCAGTTGGACGGCCGCAAGGTGCTGCTGGTGCTCGACAACGTGGACTCACCGGCGCAGGTCCGGCCGCTGCTACCGCCGACCGCTCGGGCCTGCCGGCTGCTGCTGGCCGGCACCGGCCGGCTCGCCGCCGTCGACGGGGTGGTGGCGTACTGGCTGGCCGAGCCGGACGTCGACGATGCGGTGGAGATGTTCGCCGACGCCGGAGCGGCCACCGCGGTGGCCCGCCCGCACCGCCCGGACCCGCGTTCCGACCCGGCGGTACGGACCATCGTCGAGCTGTGCGGACGACAGCCGCGCACGGTGACCGAGCTGGGACGACGCAGCGCACAGCACGGCTGGCGGCCCGCCGACGTGCTGCACGCGCTGCACCGCGCCGTCGACACACCGCCGCACCAGCGGGTGGGTGTGTCACCGGTGACGGGGTTGGTCACCGCTCGCGACACCGCCTACCACGCGCTCAGCGGCGAGGCTCGCCGGCTGTGGCGGTTGCTGTCGCTGAGCCGGGTACCGCTGGACCGGGCGACCATCGCCGCGCTCGCCGGACGCCGACCACACCGGGTCGCCGCCCTGTTGGACGAGCTGGCTGACGGTGCCTTCGTCGTCGGCGCGCCCGGCGACCGGTACGAGATCCGTCCGCTGCTCGCCGGGTACGCCCGGATGCATCTGCGGGAGGCCGAGCCGGTGCACCGGCGGGTCACCGTGCAGGCGCGGCTGACCCGGCATCTGGCCCGCCGGGCCGAGCAGCAGGTGGCCGCCCTGGCGACCGGTGCTCTCGACCGCGGCCAGCGGCTGCCCGACGACGATCCGTACGGCTGGTTCGACCTGCATCAGGAGTTGCTGCTGGCGGTGGTCAAGGTGCCGGCCGGCGCGGTGGAGACCCTGCCGGGTCGGGTGCGGGACTGGTGGTTCCGGCTGGCCGTGGCGCTGTGCGGCTGGCTCGCCCACACCGAACGGCTCGACGAGTGGGAGGACGTCTGCCGGACCGTGCTGGCCAACCCCACCGCCCAGGACCGGCCGGAGATCGCCGGTTGGGCCCACAACGAGCTGGGTGTGCTGCGTCGTCGCCGGCACGACCCGTACGGTGCGGTGGCCGCGCTCAGTCTGGCGGTGGCCGGGCAGGGCCGCCGGGGCACCGCCCAGGCGCGGATGAATCTCGGGCTGGCCCTGCTCGACCTCGGCCGCACCGACGAGGCGGTGGAGCATCTGGAGCTGTCGCGGCGACACCGGGCCAGCGCCGACCGCGCCGGTCGGGCGCTCAGCGACCTCGGGCTGGGGGCGGCGCGGCTGGCGCGGCACGAGCTGGAGACCGCGCACGACCTGCTGGTACGGGCGGCAAACTCGTTCCGGTCGCTCGGCGACGCACGCGGCTACGCGGCGGCGTTGACCAATCTGGTGCTGGTCCACTCGGCGATGGGTGAGCACCTCGACGCGGCGCAGGCGTGGCGGGCCGCGCTGCGCGAGTACGAGTCGCTCGGTGACCCGACCAACCGGGCGGTGGCGCTGCTCAACGCGGGCGTGGCGTTGCTCGGCGTGGCGCCGGGACAGGCCCGTCAGGCGTACGAGTTGCTGGCCGAGAGTTGGCGGCTGCGCGAGGGTGGCCGCCCGGACGCCGGGTTGGGCCGGACGCTGTTGCACCTGGGCGACGCGGCGGCCGCGCTCGGCGACCACGAGGAGGCCCGTGGGCACTGGGCGGACGCGGCGGCGATCTGCGAGGTGGCCGGGGACGACGACGGCCAGCAGGCGGCCGACGCCCGACTGGGCGGTGAGCACCCGGCCGAGCCCCGCCCGGGGTGATCGTGGCGGCTACCCGCCGTGCTGCGCCGCCGCGACGGTGGCGATGCCCGCGTCGATGGCCGAGGCGGTGTTGGCCGCGTAGCCCAGCACCAGGCCGGGCCGGTAGGGCCGCAGGCAGTGCCAGGACAACGGCTGCACCTTCACCCCACGCGCCAGCGCCGCCGCCGCGAGTTCCGTGTCGACCACGTCGCTGTCCAGGGTGACCGTCAGGTGCAGCCCGGCCGCCGCGCCGTGGACGGTCGCCTCCGGCAGGTGCCGGGCCAGCGCGGCGGTCATCGCGTCCCGGCGGCGTACGTGCCGCCGACGCAGCAACCGCAGTTGCCGTTCGAACGCCCCGCTGGTGATCAGCTCGGCGAGCACGAGTTGGGGCAGCACGGCGTTTCCCAGGTCGGCGTTGCGTTTGGCCGCCACCACCGCGTCTCGGTAGCGGCGGGGCACCAGTAGCCAGCCGATCCGCAGTGCCGGGGCGAGCAGCTTCGACACGCTGCCGGCGTAGCACACCCGCTCGGGCAGGGTGGCCCGCAGCGCGGGCACCGGCGGGCGGTCGTAGCGGTGCTCGGCGTCGTAGTCGTCCTCGATGACCAGCCCGCCCGCTCGGGTCCAGCCGGCGAGTTGGCGACGCCGTTCGCCGTCGAGCACCGCGCCGGTCGGGAACTGGTGCGCCGGGGTGAGCATCACCGCCGGCACCCCGCTGGCCGTCAGCTCGTCCACCCGTACCCCGGCGGCGTCCACCGGGATCGGCACGGTGGTCAGCCGCCAGTTGTCGAGGTGCTGACGGACGCCGAGCGAGCCCGGGTCCTCCACGCCGACCGTGGTCACGCCGTTGTCGCGCAGCGCCTGGGCCAGCAGGCCGAGCGCCTGGGAGACACCTGTGGTGACGATGACCTCGGTCGGGTCGACGGTGATGCCCCGGTTGCGGGCGAGCCATCCGGCGACGGCCCGGCGCAGGGCCGGCGTGCCGCACGGGTCACCGTAGCCGAGGTCGGCGGCGACCAACCGGCCGAGCACCGCCTTCTCGGCCCGCAGCCAGTCCGCGCGGGGAAACGCCGCGAGATCGGGTACGCCGGGCGTGAGGTCGATGTGGGCCGGGATGGTGCGTACCGTGTCGAAGACGTCGGTGCCGGGCGCGGCGCGGAACAGTGCGGCCGGATCGACCACCCGGGCCGGCGACGCGTCGCCCGGCGGCTCGGCCGGCTCGGCGACGGCGTTGGTCGCGGTGAGGGCGCTGGCCACGACCCTCGTGCCGGCGCGGCCCCGGCCGGCGACGTGCCCGTCCTCCATCAGGCGCTGGTACGCCTCGACCACCACGCCCCGCGACACGCCCAGGTCGGCGGCGAGGGTGCGGGTGGCCGGCAGCCGGGATCCGATGGGGATCACGCCGTCGGCGATCGCCCGGCGCAGCCGGTCCGTGAGCCAGGTTGCCCGGCCTCCGGGTGGCGCCTGCCCGACGTCCAGGTGCAGGAAGTCCGCCCCGGCGTTGAGGGTCGGCTCCGCTGCCGGGCGAGGCGTCCGGCCCCGATCCGCTCCTACCGTTATGGACCTGTCAGCGGACATGTCTTTGGCACTGCCCATCGGACCATTCTGCCGGCAGGGTGGTGGTGAACCCATCACCGACCAGGAAGCAGTTCTCGTGACCATCGCATTCCTGCTGACCACGCTGGTGGTCGTCGTGACTCCGGGCGCCGGGGTGCTGTTCACCCTCTCCGCCGGGCTGACCGGTGGGCACCGGGCCGCGCTGCTCGCCGCCGTGAGTGGCACGTTGGCCACGTTGCCGCACCTGCTGGCGGCGGTGACCGGGCTCGCCGCGCTGCTGCACTCCAGCGCGCTGGCCTTCGACCTGATCAAGTACGTGGGCGTGGGCTACCTGCTCTGGCTGGCGGTGGCGACGGTACGCGAGCGGGGCGCGTTCACCGTCAACGACCACGGCCCCGCCCCGCCGGCCGGCCGGATCATCGGCTCGGCGGTGGCGATGAACCTGCTCAACCCGAAGTTGACGATCTTCTTCGTCGCGTTCCTGCCGCAGTTCGTTGAGCCCGGCAGCCCGGGTGCGCTCGGCCGGATGCTCGGCCTGGGTGCGGTCTTCACCGCGACGACGCTTGTGGTCTTCGTCGGCTACGGGCTCGGCGCCGCCGCCGTACGCCGGCGGGTGCTCGACCGCCCTCGGGTGGCCGACTGGTTGCGCCGGTGCTTCGCCGGGTCGTTCCTGGGGCTCGGGCTGCTGCTGGCCCGCGCCGAGGCGTGAGTGGACGAGGAGCCGAACATGTTCTTCCAGCACTCACCACAGGTGTGGGCGCAGCACCCCTCACTCGTCGCCGGCGTGCTGTACGCCGAGGGCGTCGCCGGGAAGCCCCGCGCCGAGCTGCCGCTGGCCGAGTTGCTCGGGACGGCCCGGCGCAGGCTCGACGGGAGCACCGAGGCGACGTTCGCGGAGATCCAGGCGTGGCGGCGGGCCTTCACGCGGATGGGCCTGGCTCCCACGAAGTACCGGTGCGCGGCGGAATCGCTGCTGCGGCGGCTGCGCACGGCCGGCGACCTGCCGAGGGTGAGCCCGCTGGTGGACCTCGGCAACGCCGTCTCGGCCGCGTACGCCGTGCCGGTGGGGATCCTCGACGTCGACAGGTGTGGTGGCGGCATCGAGGTACGCCCGGCCCGGGGCGACGAGCGCTACCTGACCTTCGGTGGGGTCGAGGAACACCCCGAGCCCGGTGAGGTGATCTTCACGGATCCGCTCGGCCGGGCCCACGCGCGCCGGTGGACCAATCGGCAGAGCGGGTGGTCGGCGGTGCGCGACGACACCCGCACCGTCCTGGTGGTGGTGGAGGCGATGCACCACCAGGCGGACCGCGATGTGCCCGCGGTGCTCGACGCGCTCGCCGCCGGGTTGCGGCACGGCTGGGGCGTCTCGGCACGCACCAGCATGTTGAGCCCGGACGCGCCTCGGTTCGAGGCGTAGCTGCCGGTCACGCTGGGCACGGGGCGGCCGGCACGGGGCGGCCGTCCCGGGTCCGCATGGGTCAGCGGGTCTCGCCCGGTGCGAGGTAGCGGTAGCCGGGCACGGTCTCGCCGAACCAGCCGTTGACGCTGGCCAGGCCACGCTCGTTGAGTTGGGCGTCGTGGATCGGCAGGACCTCGGCCGCACCGACCCCGACCGCGAAGTCGATCGCCTCGGTCAGTTTCAGCCAGGACGCCTGCGCCGGCACCAGCAGGGTCCGCACCGGCCGGTCCGGTGGGGCCAGCGAGTCGCCCGGGTGGTAGACCGTGTCGGCCACGAGGTAACCGAGGTTCGGGCAGTCGGGTTGCCCGCCGTGGATGGTGGCGTGCCGTCCGCCGACTGCGGTGACGTCGAGGCCGGCGGCGGTGAAGCGCTGACCCGGGCGCACCCGGGTCACCGTCAGCGGCGCCAGGTCCGGCAGCACGGCCCCCTCCGGCGCGAAGACCGGCACACCGAGGCCGGCGAGCCGGAGCACGTCGATGTGGTCGGTGTGCTCGTGGCTGACAAGTACGGCGTCCGCGCCGACCAGAGCCCGCGGCTCGCTCCAGGTGCCCGGGTCGATGACGAGCACGACGCCGTCGTGTTCGAGTCGGACGCAGGAGTGCGTGTACTTCGTGAGCCGCATTCCGGGACGGTACGCCGAGCAACCAGCCGCCGGGTGCCCCGCGCGGGGGCGTACGTGCCGTTGCCGGCCGACGCGCCCGGTGACGTGCGGCTTCAGCTCCGGGTCGAACGCCGCCGGCCCGCGCGACCGGCTGGCGGCCGCTCCGCCGCCGCCTCGGCCACCTGACACAGGTCGGTCAGCGGGTCGTCCGCCTGCGCCGCGCAGGCCACCCGTTGCAGCAGGTCACGCAGGGTGCCAGCCTGCTCCGGCGACAACTCCCGCAACAAGCGCGCCTCGACCGCGGCGAGGGCTTCGCGACGGTGCCGAGCAGCCGTCCGCCCGGTTTCGGTGAGGGTGACCAGGCGGCTGCGCCGGTCCGCCGGGTCGGGTCGGCGGACCACCAGCCCGGCCTGTTCCAGGTCGTCGATCAGGTACGTCAGCACCGTGCGGTCGATGCCCAGCTCCTCGGCGATGGCGCCCTGGTTGCGGGCCGGTTCCCGGTCCGCCGAGGTGAGCACCTGGTATCCGCGGGGCCCGCCGGGCAGGTCACCGACGGCATGGTCGGCGGCGCGGAGGTAGGCGCGAAATACGACACCGAGCATCCAACCGAGGTCGTCGTTGATCGGATCACTGGCCTGGGCGCCGCTCATCGGCCCACGATAGCGTAGATCACATATTTTCTTGAGCAATGATGTTCTGTGCGACATAACATTTGTCTCGGCGCGGGTCCGCGCCGCAGGACCGGAAGGACGGCCGAGATGAGCGACTACGGGCACCCACTGACCTTCGGGTCGTTTCTCACGCCCGGCAACGCCGACCCGACCCGGCCGGTCGGCCTGGCCATGCTCTCCGAGCAGGTCGGGCTCGACCTGGTGACGTTTCAGGACCACCCGTACCAGCCGGCGTTCCTGGACACCTGGACACTGCTCAGCTTCGTCGCGGCTCGCACCGAACGGGTACGCCTGTCCGCCAACGTCACCAACCTGCCGTTGCGCCCGCCGGCCGTGCTCGCCCGGGGCGTGGCCAGCCTCGACCTGCTCAGCGGCGGCCGGATGGAACTCGGCCTCGGCGCCGGCGCGTTCTGGGACGCCATCGAGGCGATGGGGGGCCGACGCCTCTCTCCCGGTCAGGGGGTACGCGCCCTGGAGGAGGCGATCGAGATCATCCGCCAGATCTGGAACGTCGACGCCCAGGGCGGCGTCCGGGTCCCCGGCGAGTTCCACCGGGCGGTCGGCGCCAAACGCGGGCCGGCCCCGGCCCACGACGTCGGTATCTGGCTCGGCGCCTACAAGCCGCGCATGCTGGCGTTGACCGGGCGGCGGGCGGACGGCTGGCTACCGTCGCTGGCCTACCTGCAACCCGGCGATCTGGCCCGGGGCAACACCATCATCGACGAGGCCGCCGCGGACGCCGGACGCTCCCCCGCCGACGTGCGGCGACTGCTCAACGTCAACGGACGGTTCGCGGCCACCGGACGTGGCCCGCTGGACGGTCCGGCCGAGCAGTGGGCCGAGGAACTCGCCGACCTGGCCCTCACCGAGGGGATCAGCACGTTCATCCTGGCCAGCGATGATCCGGACGATCTGCGGCGGTTCGCCGCCGAGGTGGCACCGGCCACCCGGGAACTGGTCGCCGCCGAACGCGCCGACCCTCCGACCGGTGCCCCGGCCGACCGGACCCGCAAAGGGGCCGACCCGGCCGGGGCCACCGGCGGCACGCGCCGCCACACCACGTCGGCCGGGCCGACCGGCCGCCCGGCCCCGGTCGGTGCGGCACCGTTCGCCGTGGTGCCGACACCCGATGACGGCGTACGCCGCAGCGACGTGCAGGTGTGGGACGAGGCCGCCCGACCGGCCGGACCAGCCCCGGACCCGCAGCGCACCTACACGGCGCACGACCAGGCGGGCGCGCAGCACCTGATCGACGTGCACGACGGTCTACGCGCCGAGCTGGCCCAGATCCACGACCTGATCGAGCAGGTCGCGGCCGGTCTGATCGACGTGGGTACGGCCCGCTCGCACATCAACACGATGACCATGCGGCAGAACAAGTGGACGTTGGGCACCTACTGCGAGTCGTACTGCCGGGTGGTCACCACCCACCACACGATCGAGGACCGGTCGCTCTTTCCGCACCTGCGGCGGGCCGACCCACGACTCGCACCGGTCATCGACCGGCTCGAGGAGGAACACCACGCCATCCACGACGTGCTGGAGGGCGTCGACCGGGCGCTCGTCGCCTTCGTGGCCACCCCGGACGGGATGGCCGACCTGCGCGCCGCGGTGGACCTGCTCAGCGACACGCTGCTGTCTCACCTGTCCTACGAGGAACGCGAACTGGTCGAACCGATCGCCCGGCTCGGCGCGCACTAGGCATCATCGAGCAATGGAGCCAGCTCGGGGACACCGGTGCGTACCGCACACCGCCGACGTGCGGATCGAGGCGTGGGCACCGGACCGGGCCGGTTGTGTCGCCGAGGCGGTCGCCGCGCTGGTCGGGTCGTTCGCCGACCCCGGCGGGGCCCGTCCCCGTGCCGAACGGGTGTTCCACGCGCCGCCCGCTGCCGACGGTGACCTGCTGGTGGCTGTCCTCGACGAGGTGATCTTCCGAATGGAGACGACCGACGAGCTGCCGCTGGCGACCGAGGTGATCGACGACGGAGTCGACGGGCTGCTGGTGCGCTGGCACACCTGCGCCACCACCGACCTGGAGCTCACCGGCGCGGTACCCAAGGCGGTCTCGCTGCACGAGCTGCGCTTCGGTCCGGACGGAACCGGCTGGTCCTGTGCGGTGACGCTGGACGTGTGACGTCACCCGCTGGCCGACACCGGCCACGAACCGTCGGGCAGGTGCCGTTCAGCCCTTCACCACGCCGAGCGGGACCAATCGGGCCACCTTGCGGCACAGGCCGGCGCCTTCGGCGGCCTCGACCACAGCCGTGATGTCCTTGTACGCCGACGGCATCTCCTCGGCCAGGCCGCGCCGCGACGCTCCGCGTACCGCGATGTCCTGCGCCGCCAACTGGCCGCGCGGGTCGGTGCCGCGCCCGGCGGAGACGGCCTGCTTGCGACTGCGCACCCGGCCCGCCCCGTGGCAGGTGGAGGCCCAGGCGGGCGAACCGCTCACCCCGGTCAGCACGTACGAGCCGGTGCCCATCGAGCCGGGGATGAGCACCGGCTGGCCGACCGCGCGCAGGTCCTCGGGCAACTCGGGGTGCCCCGGCGGCAGGGCACGGGTGGCCCCCTTGCGGTGGACGCACAGCCGGCCCGCGACCCCCGCCACGACATGTTCCTCGATCTTGGCGAGGTTGTGCGAGACGTCGTAGACCAGGTCGAGTCGCCGACCGGTCTGCCGCCTGAAGATCTGCCCCGCCGCGTGGGCTAGCAACTGCCGGTTGGCCCGAGCGTAGTTGGCCGCCGCGGCCATCGCGCCCAGGTAGGCACGTCCTTCGGCGGAGGCGACCGGCGCACAGGCGAGCTGCCGGTCCGGTACCCGGATGCCGTGCCGGTCCATCACCCGCTCCATGATCCGCACGTGATCGGTGCAGATCTGGTGGCCCAGGCCCCGCGAACCGCAGTGGATCATCACGCAGACCTGGCCGGTACGCAGCCCGAACGCCTCGGCCACCGGCTCGTCGTACACCTGCTCGACGGCCTGTACCTCCAGAAAGTGGTTGCCGGAGCCGAGACTGCCCACCTGGCGCGCGCCGCGCTCGATCGCCCGCTCGCTGACCTGGGTCGGGTCGGCCTCGTCCACCGCGCCGTGGTCCTCGCACCGGTCCAGGTCCCGCTCCACGCCGAAGCCACGCCGCACCGCGTACCGGGAGCCGCCGCGCAGCACCGCGTCCAGTTCGTCGCGGCTGGTCAGCTGCCACACCGCCCCGCTGCCCATGCCCCGGGGGGTGGCCGCGCCGAGCCCGTCCATCACCGCGTCCAGGTGCGGGCGTAGTTCGTCGCGGCCCAGGTCGGCGGCGAGCAGCCGGACCCCGCACGAGATGTCGAATCCGACACCGCCCGGCGAGACCACCCCACCCGCCTCGACGTCGGTGGCGGCGACCCCGCCGATCGGGAAGCCGTAGCCCCAGTGCAGGTCCGGCATCGCGTACGAGGCGTCGACGATGCCGGGCAGGGTGGCCACGTTGGCGACCTGTTCCAGCGAGCGGTCCGCCGCCGGGTCGGGCAGCAGGGACCGGGACGCGAAGACCACTCCGGGCACCCGCATCGGGTCACGCCGTTCGATCCGGAACCGGTACGGCGACTCCTCGACCACCTCCATCGAGGGCAGCTACCCGCCGTCGCCCCAGCTACACCTGGCGCTGCCGACCATCGCCCAGGGACGTGCCGGACAGTCGCGGCGGTACGTCGAGAGGCGACCCTCATTCGCGTCGCCGGACGGCAGCTGACCCACAGTCGCCGACCTAGCGTTCGTAGCGCAACGGACCGACCGCGCCCGGACGGGCGCCGAACCGGTAGGAGGACCGGTGTCTCGCAGCAGACTGACCTGGCTCGGCCTGATCGCGCTGACCTGGGCGGCGATGATGTCGTTCGGCGGCGTGGCGGCCGAGACCGTGATGCTCTACCCGAACATCTTCCACGACGCCCCGGCATCGCTGGAGCGCGCCCGCGACTTCCTGAGCGTCAGCGGCCCGAGCGACTACTTCCCGCCGCTGGGCGCCTCGGTGGTGCTGCTCGGCGGCGCCACCACGGTGCTCACCTGGCGAGATCGCCGGCTGCGGTGGTGGGTCGCCGCCGCGACCATGGTCTTCGTCGCGTGTGAGTTCCTCTTCTCGGTCGTCTTCTTCTGGCCCCGCAACGAGATCATGTTCGTCGATCCGGTGGGCGCCCACTCACCGCAGTACCTGCGCCAGGTGGCGGAGGAGTTCGTCGCCGGGCACCGGGTGCGGCTCGCCGGTGGCGCGGTGACCGCCGCGCTGGCCTTCACCGCTCTGCTGCGCTGGGCCCGTAACGTCGCTGGAGAGCAGGGGCCCCGCGCCACGGTCACACCTGGTAGAAGCGACGGTAGCGGCGGATGAGCCGCCACTGCACGAGCACCGCCGCGACGGTCAGCAGCATCATCACCAGAGTCGCCGCCGCCGCGTAGCCGTACCGCAGGTACTCGAATCCGGTCTGGTAGACGAAGAGCGACAGGTAGGTGGTGGCGTACGGCGGGGGGCCGCCGTCGGTCACCACGAACGCCGGCACGAAGGTGAAGTGCAGGCTGGCCACGGCGTCGCGGACCGCCAGCAGGGCGAGCACCGGAGCCATCAGCGGCAGGGTGATCCGGCGGAAGACGTCCCAGCCGGTGGCGTCCTCGATGGCGGCCATCTCGTACACGTCGCGGGGCAGCGCCCGCCGGGCGGCCAGCAGCACCACGAAGGTCTCCCCCATGGTGAACAGGCTCATCAGGATGATCCCGGCGCGGGCGCTTGTCGGGTCGGTCAACCACTGCGGCGGGGTACGGCCCAGCGCGGTCAGCCCGTTCTCCCCGCCTACCCGCAGCAGTTGGTTGATCGGCCCGTACAGCGGGTTGAACAGCCAGAGCCAGAGCAGGCCGTACGCGATCTCCGGTACGGCGGTGGGCAGCAGCGTGGCGGTGCGGGCGGTGCCGACGCCGGCCGCCCGGCGGTGCAGCAGCAGCGCCAGTCCCAGCGCCAGCAGCACCCGCAGCGGCACGGCCACCAGTGCGAAGACCACCGAGTTGAGCAGCGCCACCCGGAAGATCGGGTCGTCCAGCAGGGCGGCGAAGTTGTCCAGCCCGGCCCAGGTCGGCGGACGCAGCAGGTCGTAGTCGGTGACCGACATGCCGAGCGTGACCAGGGCCGGCACCAGCACCAAACCGACCAGCCCGATCAGGTACGGCGTCAGCATCAACGCCAGCTGCCGCCGCGCCCTGGTGTCCGGGCTGCGCACCGGCCGGGCCGCTCGCCGGCCCGGTGCCGCACCACTGGCGCTCACGGCTGGTACCGGCGACCGGTGGCGGCGTGGAACAGGTGCGTGTCCGCCCACCGTACGTCGAGGCGTACCGTCGCGCCCCGGTCGGGCCGGCGGGCCGCCGGCACCCGGGCGACCACCTGTTGTCCGGCGGCGAGGCGGAGGTACGCGAAGGCGTCCTCGCCGATCACCTCGACCCGGTCGACGGTGGCGGGGGTGCCCTCGGTCGAGTCGAGCGCCACGGCCTCCGGTCGGAACCCGATCTCCAGCAGTGCCTCGTCCGTGAGCGTGGGCGCGTCGCCTCGTGGTCGCAGCGGGCCGTCCGCCGGCAGCAGGTTCATCGCCGGTGAGCCGACGAACCGGGCCACGAAGCTGCTCGCCGGGGTGCGCCAGATCTCGTCCGGGGTGCCCACCTGCTCGACCCGCCCGTCGCGCAGCACCGCGATCCGGTCGGCGAGCACCAGCGCCTCGGTCTGGTCGTGGGTGACGTGCACCATTGTCGCCCCGATCCGGTCGTGCAGGGCCCGCAGCTCGGTCCGCATCTCGGCGCGCAACGCCAGATCCAGGTTGGACAGCGGCTCGTCGAGCAGGAACACGTCCGGCTCGCGGACCAGCGCCCGGGCCAGGGCGACCCGTTGACGTTCCCCGCCGGAGAGCTGCCCGGGCCGGCGGTCGAGCAGCCCGGCGCAGCCCACCGTCTCGGCCGCCGCCCGGGCCCGTTCGCGCGCCAGCCGGCGCGGAATGTCGCGTACCTCCAGCCCGAAGGCGATGTTCTCGACCACGGTCAGGTGCGGGAACAGGGCGTACGACTGGAAGACCATCGACACGTTGCGGCGGCCGGGTCGCTCCTCGGTGACGTCGCGGCCGGCGATGCGGACCCGACCGGCGGTGACCGGTTCCAGCCCGGCGACCACCCGCAGCACCGTCGACTTGCCGGCGCCGGAGGGGCCGAGCACCACCAACAGCTCACCCCGGGCGACGCTGAGGTCCACCTCGTGCAGCACGGTGGTGTCGCGGTAGGCGGCACTGACCCCGTCGAGGACGAGCCCGTCGCTCACCCGTTCTCTCCCCGGGCGAACATCGGCCGGCTCTTGGCGTCCAGCTCGCGGATCACGTCGTCGAGCTTGTCGCCCCGATGCATGGCGTTCTCCAGGATGCCGTAGCTGAGGTCCTCGATCTCGGGCCAGGTGGAGACGGTCGGCAGGGCCCGGACGGTGGGGATGGCGTCGAGGAAGACCTGCGAGTTACGGGGCGGCTGATCCGGGTCCAGGAACGCGGGTGAGCGGGACACCTCCATGTGCGACGGCACGGTACGCCCGGTCGCGGCGATGATCCGCTGTCCCTCCTCAGACATCGCGTACTCCATGAACCGCCACGCGGCGTCCTTGTTCCGTGACCCGCGGGTCATGCAGTACGCGTCGGAATGCAGCACCCCCACCGGCTGCCGGTAGACCGGCAACGGTGCGACATCCCACTCGAAGCCGGTGATGGTGCGGAAGTTGGTGGTGGCTCGGCGGGAGGTCATCAGCATGGCGAGCCGGCCGTTGAGGAAGCGTGACTCGTCGTCCTCCGCCTCCACCTCGGCGTCGCTGGGCACCACCCCGTACGCCTGCCGCAGGTCGATCAGGTTCCGCAGCGCCTCGCGGGCGGCCGGGCTGTCCAGGGTGAGCCGGGTCGGCCGCTCGAGGTCGTCGACGATCTCACCGCCGTTGGACCAGACCAGCGGGGCCAGCCGGATGATCGACGGCTCCACGCCGAGCCCGTGCACGGCGGGCAGCCGAGCCGCCCCCTCGGCCTCGGTGCCCTTGATCACCAGCCCCCGGTCGTCGCGGGTCATCAGGGTGGCGGTGGTGACCAGGTCGTTCCAGGTCCAGCCGGCCGTCGGCTCGGGCACCCCGTACTCGGTGAACAGGGTGCGGTTGTAGTAGACGGCGAGGCTGGAGACGTTCTGCGGCAGGCACAGTTGGGCGTCGTCCCACCGGAACGCCTCCATCGCCACCGGGTAGTAGTCGGCCGGGTCGAGCACCGAGGAGCCGGCGATCCGCTCGTCCAGCGGCTCCACCACCCCCTTGGCGGCGAACTGGCCGTAGAAGCGGTAGTTCATCAGGAACAGGTCCGGTGGTGCGCCGCCGGCCACCGAGGTGGCGAGTCGGGCCAGCAGGTCCTTGCGGTCGCTGGCCTCGATCAGCTGGATCCGCTCGCCGGACCGGGCCTGCTGGTACGCCTCGATCAGGGTGCGGTACGCGCCGAGTTCCTCCGGGGCGCCGAACACCAGCAGCTTGACCGGATCACCTGAGGACGACCCGCCGCCGGAGCCACAGCCGGTGAGGGCGAGCAGGGCGCTCAACGCGAGGGCGGACAGGGATCTGATTCGCACGATGGTCATCCCCCGGATCGGTCGTCGTGGTGCAGGAAACGCCGCTGCGCCAGCGCGAAGACCACAAGCGCGGGCACCGTGGCGATCACCGCCCCCGCCAGGAAGACGGGAAAGTTGGTCGGGTCCAGCAGGGACAGCGACCGCAGCGCCAGCGGCAGGGTGAACAGCTCACGGTCGTAGATGTAGATCAGCGGGTCGAGAAAGTTCGACCAGGTCAGCACGAAGGTCAGCGCGGTCAGCCCGGCGGTCACCGGGCGCACCAGCGGCAGCGCGACCCGCCACCAGGTCCGCAGCGGTGACAGGTCCTCCACCAGGCAGGCGTCGTACAGGTCGGCCGGCAGGGCCCGGAAGGCCAGGTAGTAGACCAGCACGTAGAGCGGCGAGGTGCCAAGCAGCGCCGGGGCGATCAGAGGTACGAGGGTGTCGGTCAGCCCGAGCAGCCGAAAGATCGCGAAGCGGGGCACCAGCAGGGCGGTCGCCGGCACCATCAGCGCGACAAGCGAGGCGGCCACCACCACGGCGGTGACGCGCGGCGCGATTCTGGCCAACGCGAAGCCGGCAAGTGCGGCGACCAGCACGCTCAACGGCACCGCCACCACGGCGACGAGCAGCGAGTTGAGCGAGGCGCGCAGCAGGCCGCCGAGGTCGAGGGCGCGCTCGTAGCCGGTCGTGGAGAGCGGTTCGGGCACCAGCTGCGGCGTCGGGGACGGTGGCAGGCCGGGCTCGGTGAGGGAGCCGGAGACCAACAGCAGCAGGGGCGGAACGAAAACCAAGAGGACGAAGACCGCGCCGAGCGTACGCCACAGCCGGGCGGCCCGTTCGGGCAGCGGTGAGGGGCCGCGAGCGCGACCCCTCACCAATGTTGTGCCGATGATCGTGTTCCTTACTTCAAGGTCATTTTCCAGGCGCCGAGACCGTGCGAGGCAGCGTAGAGGATCCGCTCGCCGGGCACGATGGTCAGGCCGGCCACCTCGACGTTCGGCATGCCGCGAGCCGCCTTGGTCCAGGACTTCTTGCCCTTGGGCAGCAGCAGCACCCCGAAGTCGGTGGAGGCGTACAGGTCGCCGGTGACGTCGTCGCGGACCAGGTCGGTGATCGGCTGGTCCCCGAAGTCGTACGACCTGTCGCTCCAGGTCGCCCCGTCGGCCGTGGCCGTCACCTCGAAGGCGTGGCCGGGGGTGGTCGGCGTGTTGGAGCCGTACCCGCTGTAGGAGATCCACGCCCGGGCCGGATCGGCCGGGTCGATGTGGATGCTGGTGACGAAGCGGTTCGGCGTGGCGGCGGTGTCCACCCGGGTCCAGGTCACCGCGGCGGCCGGTTCCGCGTCGACGTTGCGGCTGACGAAGACCCGGCCGGTGCTGGTGGCCGCCCAGGCGGTGGAGCTGTCGGAGTCGACCCGCTGGATGACCGACACCGCGCCGCCGGCCCGGTCGCCCCAGCCGGTACCGGTCAGGTTGGTGGTGCCCAGCGGCTCCCAGTCACCGCAGTCCTCCTCGTAGGTGCCGGTCCAGGAGTTGCAGATCCGGTCGGCCTCGGCCAGGCTGCGGTCGCCCAGGCCGAAGGTCTTGGTGCGGTACGCGGACAGTCCGGTGCCGGCGAACATGGTGCCGCTGACCTTCGGGTCGCTGATCACCGGGGCGTAGAACAGGCTGCCCGGCTGACCGTAGATCGGGTCGGCGGTCCAGATCCAGCTCGCGATGTCACCGTTGGCGAAACTCACCTCGGGCGAGACGTCGTAGTAGGTGTGGAACCGGAACTCGGGACGGGCGACGTCCCAGCCGGAGGCCCCGCCGTCACCGATCATCGTGTTGACCCAGCGCTGCCGCTGGCCCTTGTTCTCCCAGGTGCCGTTGTCCTGGGTACCGCCCTGCAACAGGTTCACGTCGTGCGGGCTGGCCGAGAGGCTGATGAACTGCAGGGTGTTCATGCCCTTGTTGACGCCGTCCAGCTTCGACGGGATCTTCGACAGCATCTGCCGGCAGCGGTCCTGCTGGCCCGGCTTGGTCAGGTTGCGGTCCGGGTTGTCGCACCACGACGAGCGGTCGACGAACTCACCGCTGGAGCGCATCACGCCGCCGTCGCTGGCCTCGAAGAACTGGTACGGGTTGCGCGGGTTGGTGACCAGGTCGTGCTGGTCGGGGTGCAGGCCGTTGGGGTGCAACTCGTCGGTGCCGTCGTAGGTCATGTCGGTGCCGCTGACCCCGGCGTCGGTGGAGAGGATCACGGCCCGCTTGTTGGCCACCGTCTCGCCGTACACGTAGGAGCCGCCGGTGTAGACGATGTCGGGGTGCCCCGCCGGGGTGTGCACGAACACGTCGTACCAGCACTGGCCGGTGCACTGGTTGTAGGTGGCGAAGCCCGGATCGGCCGGGTTGGAGCTGGTCAGGTCGGTGAACGTCGGCGATCCGGCGGCCACGTCGTCGCTGCGGAACAGCCGCGAGTACGGGGTGCCGGTGTTGCCCTCGTAGACGTACATCCGGGTCTTGCCACCGGGCAGGGCGGTCACGTCGATCGCCGGCCGGGTCTGGAACATCGCGGCGTTGAGCGACGGCTTGATCTGCGTCCAGGTCGCCCCGGCGTCGGAGGAGCGCCACACCCCCCGGGCGTACGAGCTGGCGTAGACGATGTTGGCGTCGCGCGGGTCGAGCTTGACCTGGCGTACGCCGCGCGGCGAGCAGGTGGCGGTGTTGTTGTACTCGGCGGCGCTGCCGGTGCAGGCGGTGGCGTCGGCCGAGCCGTTGTGGATGAACTTCCAGCTCTTGCCGCCGTTCGTGGACTTGTACAGGCCCCACTTCTCGGCGTCCGGCACCGGCCGGGTGACCCCGGTGCAGCAGGAGCTGGACATGCCGCGCAGCGCCGTGGTGGTGGCCACGTAGAGCGTCTTGGGGTCGCCGGGCTTGATGGTGATCTCACCGATGCCCTTGCCGCCGAGGACGTCCTTGCCGAGCGGGCCGGACCAGGTCAGGCCACCGTTGGTGGACCGGTACAGGCCGACGCCGGCGACACAGCCGGAGCCGCAGGTGTTGGCCTCGCCGGTGCCGACGTAGATGGTCAGGCCGGTGCGGTCGTTGCGGTCGATGGTCACCGCGCCGGCGGCGTTGATGCCCAGCGGGCCGCCCAGGTAGAACCACTTCGGTTCGGCGGCGAGGATGTTCAGGGTGCCCCAGACGCCGCCACCGGCCGGGGTGACGTACGCCCGGCAGAGCAGCTTCGAGCAGTCGGGGCTGATGTCGATCGAGGTGACCCGACCGCCCGCGACGTACTCGTTGGGCACGTAGTTGAAGGCGTTGCGGTACTCGGTGAACGGGTAGAGCGCCTCGCTCGGGCCGATGTTTGTCCAATGCCGGCTGCCCTTGAACCGCTTGTCGGCGGCCTTGAAGGCCGACTTGGACCGGTCCAACTGGGCAATGGTGATCGCGTCCGCGGGGTAGGCCCGCTCCAGGAACGCCTGCTGGGCGGCGCCGCCCGGCCCGTCGGGGGACATTCCGCTGTCGCCCGGAACGGCGCGGCGCAGCCGCTCCAGGTGGGTGCCGAGCGCGTTGGGCATCTCCCCGCCGACCGCGACGGGTGCCGGCACCTCGGCGCCGGCGAAGTGAATTCCGACCAGACCCGTCGACGCCACCAGGGCACCGACCGCCAGGCCAACAAGAAGATGGCGACGTCTACGCTTCACGAGGGTTCCTCCGGCATGACGGCGTCACCGCAGCGCGGCATCCGGATTGGCGACCGTCGCTGGCAGCGTCCACGCAGGAATATGTCAGAGAGATCCACCGCAGGCAATAGAGCTGTTAGACGTTATCCAACCGCCGCCAGGAGGGACGGACCGGATGTCCGAGGAGGGTGGGCCGGCCGGGGACGAGCTACGGGCCGACTGTGCCCGCTGCTTCGGCCTGTGCTGCGTCGCCCCCGCCTTCGCCGCGTCGAGCGACTTCGCGCTCGACAAGCCCGCCGGCCAGCCGTGCCGCAACCTGGGAGCGGATTTCGGCTGCACCATCCACGCCGAGCTTCGCGAACGGGGTTTTCCCGGCTGCACCGTCTTCGACTGCTTCGGCGCGGGTCAGCGGGTCGCCCAGGTCACCTTCGGCGGTCGGGACTGGCGCGAGGAGCCGCGACGCGCACGGCAGATGTTCGACGTGTTCGCGGTGATGCGCCCGCTGCACGAGCTGCTGTGGTTGCTCACCGAGGCGCTGCGGATGAGTCCCCCAGCCGACCTGCGGGCGGGGCTGGCAGCTGCGCTCGCGGAGACCGAGCGGTTGACCGGTGGCGACCCGCAGACGTTGCTCGCCACCGACGTCGACACGCATCGGGCGGCGGTCAACTCGCTGCTCTCGCGTACTGCCGCGCTGGCCCGCGCCCGGGGCGGAGCTGGCGCCGACCTGCGTGGCGCCACGCTGGTCGGCCGCGACCTGCGCCGCACCACCCTGCGCGGGGCGAACCTGCGGGGTGCCGCGCTGGTCGGCGCCGACCTGCGTGGCGTGGACCTGGCCCGAGCCGACCTGACCGGCGCGGACCTGCGCGGGGCCGACGTGCGCGGGGCCGACCTGTCCGATGCTCTCTTCCTGCACCGGTCACAGGTCGACGCCGCCCGGGGCGACCTGCGGACCCGGTTGCCGGGACGGATCAGCCGCCCGGCCCACTGGTCACACCTGCCGCTCGCCTCGCCGAGAACGTCGCGGCGCGGCCGGCGCCGCTGACCGGTACGAGACGACGGCCCGGCGCGGCCCCGGCGCGGCGCGGCCCCGGCCCAGCCCGGCCCCGGCGCGGCCCGGTGCGATCGGTCAGCGGCGAACTGGCGCGGCGGCCTTCCGCGCCTCGTTCATGCCCTGGTTGGCCAGCGCGTCGGCCCGCTCGTTCTCCGGGTGCCCGTTGTGGCCCTTCACCCACAGCCAGGTGATCTGGTGCCGGGCGCAGGCCGCTTCCAGCCGCTGCCACAGGTCGGCGTTCTTCACCGGCTGCTTGGCGGCGGTCAGCCAACCGTTGCGTTTCCACGACGCCAGCCAGCTGGTGATGCCGTTGCGCACGTACGTGCTGTCGGTGTGCAGTTCGACGGTGACCGGGCGGGTCAGGCTCTCCAGCGCCTCGATGGCGGCGGTCAGCTCCATCCGGTTGTTGGTGGTCGGGTCCGCTTCCCCGCCGCGCAGCTCACGCTCGTGGGAGCCGTAGCGCAGCACCGCGCCCCAGCCGCCCGGGCCGGGGTTGCCGCTGCACGCCCCGTCGGTCCAGATCCGCACCACCCGGCCGGCCGTCTCGTCCACCATGGCGGCAGACCCTACCGTCCGCGGGCCCCCGGGTCGCTCGACGGGCCGTTAGGGTCGGCGGAGTGAGTGATGTCGTGACCGAAAGTCGGCTGCTGATCCGCCCGGCGGAGCCGGTTGACGCGCAGATGCTGCACCGTTTCATCGTCGAGCTGACCGAGGCCGAGCAGTATCCCGGCGAGGTGGCGGCACAGCCGGCGGACGTGGCGAACGCGCTGTTCGGCGACCGGCCGGTGGCCGAGGCGGTGGTGGCCGACATCGCCGGTGACCCGGTCGGTTTCGCGCTCTACTACCCCACCTACAGCACCGTGGCCGGCCGGCCCGGCATCCATCTCGAGGACCTGTACGTCCGGCCGGAGCATCGCGGCGATGGCGTCGGTCGGGCGTTGCTGGCCCACCTGGCGAGGCTGGCCGTGGCACGCGGTTGCGCCCGCCTGGAGTGGTGGGTGCTGCGTACCAACGATCCGGCGCTGCGCTTCTACCGACGGCTGCACGCCCGCACCGTCGACGAGATCGACGTGCTTCGGCTGGACGGCCCGCAGCTGCGGGCGCTCGCCGCCGACCACCACCGGTCCGAGGCCGACTCCGCTGTGGCTCAGTGACCTGGGGCGTCGACGTTCGGCGACTCGCTGTCGACGACGGGCGGCGGCACGGTCCACGCCGGCTGGCGCGACGGCGCGAGCCGGTCGCGTAGCCGACCGACGGCATCGGCGACGGTCGCGGTGACCATCGGTCGGAGACGGGTGGAGCGCATCACCGCCAGGTCCTCGGCCACGGTGGTGTCACCGTCGAGGAAGCGCAGCACCCGGCTGGCCGGGTTGCGCTCGAAGAGGCGGCCGAAGAACTCCGGACCGTCGACCAGGCCACCGTTCAGCGCCCGCAGCGCGACCGCATCCATCCACCGGTGCCGGTCGGGGTACGCGGACGCCGGCACCGGTGGCCGCCCGGCGGCGACGGCCCGGGCCACCTGTTCGGCCTGACGGTGCATCGCCGAAAAGGTGAAGCCGGTCGAGGGCCGGGTGGCACCGCCCGCCGTGCCGAGCCGTACCACTCGCGGCGTGGGCCGGACCACGAACGGGCCGTCGGTCATCGGGATGACGCCGTTCTCGACCTCGGCGACCGTGAGCCGGGCCGGGTCGAGACCGAGCAGGTCGCGGTATCCGGCCAGCGCCGCGTCGTACGCCGCTCCGGTCAGCAGGTGGGGTGAGAACTCGGTGTACTCGACCAGGGCGTACCGACTGTCGACGGGCAGCACGTAGCCGAACGAGACCCCCCGGGCAGGCTGCGGGGTGCGAAAGTCCATCAGGACCGCCCGCGCCGGGTCGAAGACCGGTCGGTCGGCTCTCAACCACCAGCCCCGGAAGTGCTGCAACCAGTTGGTGCGGCCGGGCCGGTGCGGTGGCCGCGGCCGGGAGTCCAGCAGCCAGCCGGCCCGCAGCAGCGGTCGACCCTCGGCGGTACGCACCAGCACCCGTTCACCATCGTCGTCGACGCTTCCGGCAGCGGCGACGATCCGGGTAACGCCCAGGCGTCGCTCCGCCGCTGCGGCCCGCTCGTAGATCGGGCCGGAGCGCAGCATCGCGTACCGCAGCGGAGTCAGATCCAGGGCGTGCTGCGTGTCGGGCGTGACCACCTCGACGCGTGACCAGCTGGCGCTTAGCAACTCGTCCAGGTCATTGCCGGGCCGGCCCCAGAACGCCCAGGTGCGGTCCTGCCCACGTCGGTGCACCGGATCGACGACCGCGATCCGCACGTCGCGTACGCGGTGCCGAGCCAACGCGGCCAGCACCAGCGACGCCGCCCCACCCCCGCCCACCAGGGCGAGATCGACGTCAACCGGCGGGGAGTCCATCCGATCACGCTGCCACATCCGCAGGCCGGTCGGATGCGCAGGGGGCGGTGCCGACTTCTTGGGCCGGTCCTCAAACGCCGCAAAGCCCGCTGGCCGGCACCCGGGGTGTCGGGTGCCGGCCAGCGGTTTTTGGTTCCCCCTGTGGAGGAATGTCTTCGGTTGTCAGCTGGTCCAGTGCTGGGCGACGAGGTCGGCGGCCTGCTGTTCCCACTGGGCGTAGTGGTCGGGGTAGGCCGACACCTGCACGGTCTGCGCTGCTTCGGTGAGGGGCATGTCCTGCCAGCCGTCGACCTGCTTCAACCCCTTCAGGAACGCCAGGGTCGAGTACTCGGGGTCGGTGATCTGCTCCACCGTGCCCCAACCCGACGACGGGCGCTGCTGGAACAGGCCCTGCGAGTCGTGGTCGTTGCGGTCACCCAGGTGACCCAGGTTCTCCAACTTCGACTCCTGCAACGCCGTCGCGATCGACACCACCGCGGCCCGCTCGTCCATCCCGGCCTTCTTCGTCGCCGCGATGATCGCCTTCACGTTCGCGATCTGCTCGTCGTTCAACTCGATCATCGACTGGTTGCTCGGGGCGCCGTGCGGCAGCAGCTTGCCCATGTCCGGCTTGTCAGCCTGCACCGCCGCGACCGGGACGGTCTTGACCGGGGTGACATCGGCGTGGGCGGCCACCGGACCAGCGAACAGACCACCGGTGAACGCCAGACCCGCGATACCCAGCACGCTCTTCCGCAGCATCGTGTTCATGACAAAGCTCCAATCGGGGGTCGACGCACGCACACCGAGGGAGACGGGCGCACGCACGCAAGCACCAGCACAAAAGGCGCTCAAAACAGAAGGGGGAAAAGATCTCCGGGACGCGGGGCCCGAGGGGCCGCTCCGCATCGCCGCGACCATGTCCAACGACCGCCGGCCCGCCATCATTCCCGGGGCCACCCGCCGTGGCGGGCAGTCTTTCACGGCCGTTCGCGAGTGTTCAACGACCGGCCGGTCCCCACCATTCCCCAACCCCCTCCCCCGGAACCCGACACCCCACCCCAAACCCCCCGGGACCATTGGGAGGGCGCTCGCAGGCTGGGGCGCGGGTGTAGGCCACCTGGGCATCGCGCCCACAACCCCAGCAGCCGGACACGGCGTACCCCGACCGCCCCTTCCGCGACGCCTACGGCGTCCGGGAGAACACCGGACGGCAACGAGGATTTCTCATTTTCACCGGATCGAGTCTCAAGGCCACCTAGTGTTGGGCACACCGGTGCTAGTCACGGAGTTGGCCACCCGAACGACGTCCCACGCAGTCAGCGGACGAAAAGTGAGGGAAGACGCGTATGAAGGCAAGAAGAGTTCTCATACCGGCGGCAGGTGGCATCGCTCTCGGCGCGCTGTTGCTGCCCGGCACCGCGCTGGCCGACACGACCGTGTCGCCGTCCACCACGCCGGTCGGCGGAACCGTCGTACTGACCGCGACGGGCTGCAACCCGAAATCAGGCGACGCGATCTTCCGCGTCACCGGGCCTGACCGCGACCAGAACGTTCGCTCCACCACGGCAGCCGCCGGTGGCGGGTTGAGCGCGGAGTTGTTCACCGCCGGTTTCACCCTCGGCACCTACACGGTCTCCGCGACCTGCGGCGACGGTACGGCCGACGGCAGTGCGACCTTCACGGTCACCCCGATCGGCGGTGCCGAGGCCGGCGGCCGTGACGACGACGGTGCCGGGACCCTGGCCACCGGCGCCACCCTGTTGGCCACCGCGCTCGGCGGTGCCGTCATTCTGGCCCGGCGGCGTCGCCACGCCGTCACCGCCGCGACCCACTGATCCACGACTCACCCCATCCCATCCTGCGACGGGTGCCCGCACCGTGCTCGACGGTGCGGGCACCCGAGGTGGCACCGGCAGACGAAGATCCCACGCCCCTCGCGGGCACCGCGAACGGAGGTTCCCGTGCGGGCGTACCAGGTGATCCGGTTCCTGATCGCGGCGCTCGCGGTGGCCGGCCTCGCGCTGGTCGGCACGGGTCTGACGCGGCTACCGGCGCGACCACCGCAACCCGACGGCGCGACGGCGCCGCACCGGACGGTTCCGGCGCCGCACCTGTCGCCGCTGCCCCGGGCCGACCCTGTGGAGGTTCGCATCCCCGCCGTCGGCATCCGCGCACCGCTGATCTCCGTCGCCGCCGACGCCGCCGGGGCGCTGGAGGTGCCACCGCTGGACCGCCCGGGTGTCGCGGGCTGGTACCGGCCCGGAGTCAGCCCCGGCGAGACCGGCAACGCGGTGCTGGTGGGGCACGTGGACTCCCCCGGCGGGCCAGCCGTCTTCTTCCACCTGGGACGGCTGCGTCCCGGCGACACCATCGAGATCGTCCGGACCGACGCCCGGATGGTGCGCTTCGCCGTGCACGACGTCGAGGCGTATCCGAAGGACCGGTTCCCCACGGACCTGGTCTACGGCCCGGGCGAAGCGGCCGGCCTCCGACTGATCACCTGCGGCGGTCGGTTCGACCGGGACACCGACGAGTACGTCGACAACGTGATCGTTTTCGCCACCCGGGCAGCGTGAACCCGCGTTTGACCGTCGGGGCGCCGGGAAGAACTGTCGCCCACGGCAGATTCGCAAGGAGCGACGATGGCGCAGGCAGCACGGGCCAGCAAGCGGACCGGCGCGGAGAAGGGTGGCCCGCCGCCGCGGAAGGTGGCGGCGAAGAAGGCGGCCACGGCGGCGAAGCGGGCCACCGGGGCCACCGCCGCGAAGACGCCCGAGACGAAGCCCACCCCGACGAGTTCCCGCGTCGCCCGTAAGAAGGCAGTCTCCGCCACCGCCACCCCGGCCCGCCGCCCCACTGCCAAGGCAACCGCGGCGAAGAAGTCCGCCCCGGTCAAGAAGGCATCCGCGAAGAAGGCGACGGCGGCGAGAGCGCCCGGCACGACGGCACCGGCGGGGAAGGCCACGGGTACGAAGCGGGCACCGACCAGGAAGACCTCCGCCTCCCAGGCCGCCGCATCCCGGTCCCGCTCGGCCACCCCGGCACCGGCGAAGCGGGCCACCACGATGGAGTCGTTCGGCAACCGGCGGAGCCCCCGCTCGGGATCCCGCTGACCGGCGCGTCCGCAAGGCCGACGCGCCCCGGTGGCCGTGGCCGACGCCGCGACCGGAAGGATGGCGACGTGGCCAAGCGAGACAGACGACCAGCCAGCGGACCCGAGGTGACCGGGACGTGCCCGTGCGGGCAGGGCCTGCCGTACGCGGACTGCTGCGGACGGCTGCACCGGGGTGAGGCCGACGCGCCCACGGCCGAGGCGCTGATGCGGTCCCGGTACGCGGCCTTCGCCGTGGGCGACCCGGACTATCTGCTGCGCAGCTGGCACTCCGGTACCCGGCCGCCACGGCTGCACCTCGACCCCGCCCAGCGCTGGACCGGGTTGGAGGTGCTCGACACCGACGGCGGTGGCCTGTTCGACAGCACCGGCACCGTGGAGTTCCGCGCCCACTACCGGGAGGGACGCGATCCGGGCACGGTGACCGAACGCAGCCGCTTCGTCCGTGAGGACGGCCGCTGGGTCTACCTCGACGACGACCTGGGCTGAAGCCGTTAACCACCCCGGGCCACCCCCACCGACGCGAGCGGTCTCCGGTCATCGGACGGCCGGATCGCCAGTGCCACCGCGATCAGCAGGTACGGCACGGCGGCGACCGCGAACGCCACCCGATTGCCCGCCACGGTAGCGACCAGGCCGTACCCGCCGTACACGACGATGATCGTCACGTCGGTGGCCATCCCGGCGAGCGAGGTGACGGTGGCCCGCCCCGGCCCGGTGATCCGGGCCTGTAGTCGCGCGTCGGCCAGCACAGAGGCCAGTTGAAAACCACAGAACGCCACTGCCACCAGCCCGAACGCGGCCGGGTGACCCGACAGTGCGCCCCCGGCCAGGGCCAACGCCGAGCCGGCCAGCAGCAGCGCAAAGCCACGACTGCCGAACCGCTGACCGACCGGGGCGAGCAGACCACCGACGACCTGCCCGAGCGTGACGATCAGGAGCAGCAACGGCACGGTGGTCAGCGCGACGCCGGTGTCGCGGGCCAGCAGCGGCGTGTACTCGTCGAGTGCGCCCCAGACGGCACCGACCCCGGCGACGAGCAGCACCGCCCGGCGCACCGACCGGTGACCTCGGGCCTCGGCGACTCCCGCGCGCAGCCCCTGCCACCAACCGAGTTCGTCCCCGTCCGGGTCGGCGGCCGTCACGGTGTCCGCCGGCCCACTGACCACGGTTGGGGCCGCCCTGCCCACGGCCGGCACGGCGAGGTCGGCGTCGAGGTCAGCCGACGCGGCGCGATCGACGCCACGCGGCACGGCGCGATCGACGTCGAGGCCGCCCGGCGGGGCGGAGGCGATGCCGGCCGGGCGGGTGGCCTGGCGGTGTTCGGGGAAGCGGACGGCGACGGCCGCGGCGAGCAGGCACACCGCGATACTGGCCGCGCCAACCGCCGGGTAGCCACCGAACGCGAGCACGGGAGCAGCCAGCACGATCGACGCCAGCACACCGAGGGTGCCGGCGGTGCGCGCCCGGCCGATGACGCGGGCGTACCGGTCGGCGGCACCGAGCCGGTCTAGTTCGTCGAAGACCAGAGCCTCCGTCGCGCCGGAGGCGAGCGCGCCGCCGGCCCCCCAGAGGACGAACCCGGCGGCGAACGCCGGATAGGACGGCGCGAGGGTCCAGAGGGCGAAGCCGGCGGCGGTGCACAGCGGCGCGAGGCAGAGCATCCGCCGTCGGGAGGTCGCATCGGCCCAGGCGCCGGAGGGCACCTCCAGCGCGATGCTGGCCAGCGACCAGATGACGAACAACGAGGAGATCTGCCCGACCGACAGGCCGGTGTCGGCGAACAGCAGCGCGTACACCGGGTAGAGCAGCACCAGGTCGGTGAGGAACGCGTACGCGTAAAGCGTGCCGGCCAGGCGGCGGGCACGCGGCGAGGTCGGGGTCATCGGGGCCTTTCAGGTGGACGGGTCACGGACGCCGGTGTCACGGCGTTCGTGGCGGCCCACGGCCTCGGATGACGGATCAATGTCGCCAGGTCATGGCGCTGATGCTAACGCCCCACCCGGCGGTTCCGCACGGGTGATTCGGGCGTGGCCAACGGCCCGGGCGGGACGGGACCGGTACCGGTCCCGTCCCGCCCGACGGTCAACGCTGCTCGCCGGTCTTCGGCAGCACGATTGTCGAGTCGCTGTCGGCGGAGTCGCGCGGTGCCGGCGCCTGCGGCGGATTCGGAGTGACCACCTGGGTGGTGTCCGGGTCGCTCTCCGGCGACGCCGAGGGCTGCGTCGGGGCCGGGTCCTGGCGCGGTAGCGGCGTGGTCGCGTCGGGATCGATGGCGGGGCCGGTGACGACCTGGGTCGCCTCCGGGTCGTCACCGGTGGAGGTGGGCTCTGCGTTGACCGGGTGGGAGGTGCTGGGCGTGGCGACGTCCGACGCATGGGTGGACGCGCTGGCGGCGGGGTCGGCGGGACGTTCGTCGGCCTCGCGCCGGCCGGCGGAGTAGGCCCGCGCGTGCTCGGCGATGGTCCGCGACTCCTGCTCGGCCCGGGCGAGCCACGACTCCCAGCGGCTCTGCATCGGACGCACCAGCCCGCCACCGACCCCGACCACGAGGATGCCGCCGATCGTGGCCAGCACGGCGATCAGCACCGGCGTGGTCACCGTGGTCGCCACACCGATCTGGTTGAGCGCGGCGATGATGCCGAGTCCGAGGATGAACGCCGAGGCGGCGGTGGCCAGCAGCCGGCCGTAGGACAACCCGCCGAGCGCGCCGGAGATGATGTCTTTCACCGCACTGGCGATGGCGGCGGCGACAACCACGATGACGATCGCCACGAAGGCGCGGGGCAGCCAGGCGATGACCCCGCCGATCAGGTCGGAGATCGGGTTCGGCCCCCAGACCCCGAAGGCCAGGTAGAGGGTGAGCAGCAGGATCCCGTAGTAGGCGAGCCGGGCGACGATGTCACTGGCGTCGTAGCGGGATCGGGCCAGGGCCCGGCGGATGCCGCCGCGCTCGACCGCACGGTCGAAGCCGACCCTCTCGAGCAGCCGGTTGACCAGCTTCAGCGCCGCCTTGGCCAGCAGCCAGCCGACCACCAGAATGGCCACGAAGGCGAGCGCCTTGGGCAGGAAGAGAAGTATCGAGCGGAGGGTGTCCCCCACCGCGTCACCAAAGTCGTCTCGCATCGGATGGTCCTCCACAGGGGCAGGTGGTTCGTCCGGCCCGACCTACCCGCCTGCCCCTGCGCAGAAACCAGTGGAGGAGACGACCTACGGACGCAGTTGGGCCAGTGAGGCGACCGCGACCCCGTGCGCGTACTGCTTCGACACCGCGTCGATCAGCGGGCTGAAGTCGTACTGGATGAGTGCTCCGTACTGGAAGAGCCCCATGCCGCCGGCGGATGCTCGGGCCACGTGCGTACGGGTGACGGTGTCGTACGGGCCGGAACAGAAGAAGCCGCCGTCGAGCCAGATCGGATCGTGGTAGTTCATCCAGAATTCCTCGTTGACACCGTACGGAGTTCCCATGCAGTACGGCTGCCACTGGGTCTGCACCCGGGTGAACGCGTTGACAAGCAACGACCTCAGCTCGGTGACGCTGAAGCGGGCCTGGGCCCGGGCGATCAGCGCGATCGGCCCGATGGCGCCGAGCAGGATGCCGAGCTGGTTCTTCGCCGAGGCGTTGGTGACCGCGTTCCACAGCGCGTCGATGAGCGTCACGCAGCTTGTCACGTCCTGCGCCCAGCGCTGCTTGAGGCTGAGCGGGAACTCGGCGATGTCGGCGAACTCGAGCACATGGTGCCGTACGCAGCCGGTCGCCTCCGCCACCGCCAAGGCGTCGGCGTGTGCGTTGATCGCGTCCCGCGAGGCGTTTACCGCGCCGATGATCTGGCTGGTCGCCTGTTCGAGAGTGAGTCCGCCGTTCTGGGAACTGTTGAAGTACGAGTAGGCCGCAGCAGCGAACTGGATGATGGCCGCCACCGTCGTCGGGTCCACGGCCGCCTGTGCCGGTCGGGCTCCGCCCGGCACGACGAGCCCGGTGGCCAGCACCACAGCCGCCATGCCGGTAGCGAATCGCTTACGTAGTCTTGTCACCGATCGCCTCCCTGGTTATCCATGGTTTGTAGGACCGCCCGGGCCACCGCCCAACTCGTGCCCGCCCCGGCGGCCTCCAACAGCGACTCCGGCGAGTACGGGCCCTCCCGCCAGTCGCCGAAGTACTCGTAGTCCTGGAATTCCAGTCGCCGACCGTCGGGCGCGGTGCAGACGTGCACGACGTGGTAGATCGACGGGTGCGGGTCCAGGTCACCTTGCGCGGGGGGTGCGCAGACCGGCTTGAGGTTCTCCACGATCGACTCCAGTGCCTCCCGGTAGTGGCGCATCAGCGTGGTCGTGCCGAACCCGGCCTTGGCCCGGGCGGCCAGCGCCATCGGGTAGAGCGTGTGGATCGCGTACCCGAGGTCGTTGCGGGACTTGGGGTCCGTCATCGCGTTGAAGACGCTCGCCGCCATGTCGGCGTCGCGGGTGACGGCCATCGCCCAGTCCCAGAGCGTCTCCTCCTCAAAGATCTCTATGTCGTTGAACTCCACGATGTGCGCCCGTGCCGCACCGAGCCACGGCGCCGCGGCGAGGGCGTCCATGTGCGTGAGCACCACCGACTCGGCATCGTCGACAGCCAGGATGGTGTCGGTCACCAGCTGGGCGATCTCCTCGGGGCTGAGCCCGCCGTCACTGAACAGGTTCAGCAGCTGGATGACAGTGGTGCCGATCTTCTGCACGGGCACCGTGCCGTCGGCGGCGTGCGCCGGCGCCGCCGTACCCGGAACAGCCAGGGCGACCGCCAGCGTGGCGGCGACGAGCGTACGTACCGGTTGACGTCCCATGGCGATTCTCCTTCGCCCTGTTATCGACGGACGCGAATAGCGTGGACCGTGCGGCACCGGCTTGTCTTCGTCATCGGTGACAACCCGGATGCGCGATCGGGAAACGCCGCTTGTCACTTGTGGTGACCCGATCGAACGCGGTGCCACCCTTCGCGGAGCGCTGGTTATTACTCGGGCGGGGGCACTAATCTCTGAGGTTGAGGTGACGCGGGAACGGCTGGACCTTCGAGGCAGGGGCTTCAATGGGAGACCTGTTCCACCAGCTCAGCAAGCAGGTCGACCGCAACGCCCGACGGGCTGTTCGGGTGTACCAACGCGAGCTGCCCGAGTTTCGGCGGGTCGATGTGTCCAGCCACGGGCTCGCCGCGATGATGGATTTCGCGGTGCTGCTCCGCCGCCGCACCGCTGCGCTCGCGGCCGACGAGCAGCCTTTCACCGACGACGATCTGCGGCACATGGAGTCGGTCGGCCAGGAGCGCGGCGAACGCGGCATCTCCGCCGTAGCCCAACGCCAGGTGCTGACGCTGCACTCGACGCTGACACTTCAGGAGATCCGCGAGGCGGCCGGGCCGGACGACATCGAGGACGTGATGCGAATGCTGCGGTGGCTGGGCCCGCAGGGCGCGGTCGCCCAGGCCGCGTACACCCGGGGTTTCCTCGCCGGGCAGCACCGCAGCGTGCCGTTCGCAGCGCGGATACAACACCTCACGCTGGCGCTGCTTCACGACGACCCCGCCGCCGGTCAGCTCGCCGGTGACCTCGCCCTGCCCCACCACGGGCCGTACCTGGTCACGGTCGTCACCATCCGAGGCGACACGCGACGCCTGACCGCCAAGGTGCGCGCCAGAACCATCGAAACGCTGCTGCGCGTGCGCCGCACGCCGATGATGTGGCGCAAGCCGTCGGAGTTCGTCCTGCTTACCCCCGTGTCGGAGGCGGTCGGAACGCTCGTCGCCACGGAGCATCAGACCGCTCTCGCGGTGATCCGCGGTCTCGCCGACACCGTCGGCCGTCCGCTGTCGATCGGCACCGCCGCCGGCCCCACCGGCAGCCTGGCCGACACCGCCGACTTGGCCCGCCGGGTCAGCTGCGTCGCGCCCGCGCAGCCGAGGCCGGAGTGCCTGCACACGGTCGCCGACGTCCTGATCGAACTCGCTGTCGCACAACTGCCCGCGGTCGACCGCTGGCTCGACGACCTCACCCGCCGTCTCTCCGCCGGCCCCGATCTTATCGAGACGCTCGCTGCCTACTACGACAACGACATGAACCGCCTTCGTACCGCGGCGGCCCTCAACATCCATCCGCGCACGCTCGACTATCGCATCCGCCGGGCCCACGAACTGCTCGGCTTTCACCCCGCGACGGCTCGAGGCGTACGCCTGATCGGTGCCGGCATCGCCCGTGCTCGGGCCGACCGGACGCAGTGAGCCGGCCGGTGCCGGTCCGCCGCAGCGTCGCGGCCGCCTCGACGAGCCGCTCCGGCCCAGGACGGCAACCCTGGGCCGGAGCGATGGAGCTGGTCGATCAGACGAAGTTCACGTCACTGCACCACATGTACGCCTGGTCGAGGTGCGAAGCCTGCCAGATGACGAAGACGATGTGGCGTCCGGTGTAGCCGGAGGTCGAGACGTTGAACGAGATGTTCTGCGCAGGCGCGTACCTGCCGGTCTGCGTGATGAAGTCGAGGTTGCCCCAGCCGAGCCGCTGGGTGGTGGGGTCGAACCCCTGCTTGCTGACGTAGACGCGGAAGAAGTCGGCGCCGTGGCTGGCCTGGTCGTAGAGCTGGACCGTGAAGTTGCGGCTCACGTTCGTCGTCCGCCACGCGCCAGGCTGGTTCAGGCTGTTGTTCCTGGACAGCCCGTTGCTGCACAGCTGCCCGTCGGGGGTGCGGCCCTGGAAGTTGCCGCCCAGACCGTCCCGCAGCGCGCTCATCCAGTTCCACATGGTGTCGGGGTTGGCCTGGAACGCCTGCCAACACATGGGGTCCTGCTGCTGCATGGCCGGGTTGGTGTGCTGGCTGCCCCAGCTCTGCCAGCACTGGTAGGCGCGGGAGGCCGGGTTGATGATGGTGCCGTGCGCCTGGGCCGGGGTGGCCCAGGGCAGCACGCCAACGATCATCGCGAGCAGCACGGCAAACACCCGAAGGGGCTGGCGGACGGCTGACCGGGACCGTCCGCCGCTCTGATCAGGCCTGCGTGAACGCATGTGCGTCCTCCGTTCCTCGGTGGTGTCGGTGGATGGGAGCGCTTCCAACGCCAGACAAGCATCGAGTCGCATAAATGTCAATTATGATCTTAATTGGTGCCACTGTGTCCCGAGCCGGCCCGAGTCACCGTGAAGGGCACCAATGCCCCATCTGTGCTGCGACGATGGCCCACTCCGCCACCCACCCGATCACCCGAACGACGTCCCGGATCGAAACTTTCGGTCCTTGACGGCTCGCGATTCATAGTACGAGAGCACCGTCAGGCCGGCTCGTACCAGAGGCGGATGTCGGTGTGGCCGGCAGAGGTCGTCAAGTCGCGTCCGCAGCGAGCAGCGGCAGCCGCTCGGCGGCGGCGCTGCCCGGTTCCACGGCGCTACCCGGTTCCACGGCGTGGGCGATCAGGATGGGGCCGCTGCATCCCGGGGGCCGGTAGGCGTCCCAGCCGCAGACGCATCCCGACCACCGGCCCGTCGGAGTCAGCCTGGACAGGCGTAGCTGACCTCGGTCGCTGCCTGCGCCGGTGCCGGCGACACGATGTTCACCGTCGCGGTCTCCGTGGTGCTGCCGACCCCGGTGAACGACCAGCGCAACGTCAGCGTGACGCTACGCTGTCCCCGACCGACGCGCTCGGTGAGCAGAGCACCTGGCGCACTGCCGGTCCGCAGCCACTGATACTCGATCACGCCCGCGCGGCCGTTGGTCCGCACGGTGGCGACCACGTCGACGGTGACGTCGCAGCGTGCCTCGGCCGGTCGGGGCACGCTCGCGGTGACATCGGCGATCTCCAGCGGGCTGAGTCGCTGCCAGATCCACAACCCCACCGCGGTCAGCAGCGCAAGGCTCAGCAGCGCGGAGAGCACGGTGGTCAAGCGACGCCAGGGCGACGGCCGGCGCGGCGGCGCGGGTGCCGGCCAGGCCGGTGCCGCTGGCGGGGCGACCGGCACGCCGGGACCGAACCGCAGCTCGCCGCCGGGCCCGGCGGTGGGCGCGGGCAGGGCCGTGCCGCCGGTACGCGTACCGACCGTGACATTCGCGGCCATCGTGTCTCCCCCGGTCCCAGCCAGCGACAGCGTCGGCTCCGCACCGTCGAACGACAGCGTCGGCTCAGCAGCGTCGAGGGACAGCGTCGGCTCCGCACCGTCGAGCGACGGCTTAGGTGCGGTCACGGACGGTGGGTGTGCGGGCAGAGTGACGGTCGGCTCGGCCGGTACCCGTTGGGTGGGCAGGGCCTCCGTGGCGTCGTCGTCCGGCTGATTCACGCTGTCGTCTCCTGCGTTCGTCGCGGGCCTGGGTGCGGGGGCGGCTGGTCAGCCGGGCGTGCAGAAGGAGTAGAGCGTCACGTGCACCGTCGCACCGGTGGTGGTGTTACCGGCGGCATCGGTGGCCAGGACCGCGACCGGGATCCGCGTGGTCGCTCCGGGCCTGGGCAGGTCGCCGAGCACGCCCCGGAACTGGCCGCCACGCAGCTGAGCCATGTTCTGCTCGTAGGACCGCTTCTCGAGCGTGTAGCGCAGACGGACCCGCAGTTCACCCGAGTCGGTACGGTCGTCGGCGACGAGCGCGGTGACCGTGCTCGCGGTCGGCCCGAACGGGCAGCCCGCCGGATCAAGTTCGGTCGGACTCGCGGTGACCCGGTCAACGATGGGCGCGGTGGTGTCCGACGGCGGTGCGGGACTGGTGGACGACGTGGGCACCGGCGTCGCGGGCTGTGAGCCGCCCGGGGGACGCACCGACCGGCTCGGCTCGACCGTGGTGCCGCCCGTCGGGACGGTCCCCGTACCGGTCGGGGTGGGTGAAGCGGGGGTGCCGACCGTCGGCACGTCGGACGTCGGCGTCGGCTGCTGTGCGGCCGGAACTCCGACGGTCGGGACGGTCCCGGCGGTCAGATCCGTGCGGGCCTCGGTGGCCGCCGCCGCACCGACCGACGGTGGCTCGTCCTTCCCGGCGTAGCTGAGTCCGGCAACGCCGACCAGCATCGCCGCCACCAGGCCGGACCCGACCAGCGCCGCCCGGGACCGTCCGGTCCGCCGAGGTACGGATCCGTCGGCGGCCTCGCCCACCGATGTCGGCGCAGAGGTGCCGACCGCCGTGCTGGCCACGCTGATGCCGCCCCCGCTGCCGTCCGGGAACGGAAACAGCGCCGCCAGCAGCGCTGCCCGGCGAGCCAGCTCGCGCCACCCGCGTTCCTCCCAGTCGTCCCCGTAGGCACCGGCGGCTACCTCCTCCAGGCTGGCGAGGAAGACCTGCGCGGGCTGTGGACGGTCGTCGGGCCGCTTGGCCATCCCGTCGCGCAGCAGGCCGTGCACCGGGCGCGGCGCCCGATCGGTGGGGATCGGCGCCCGGATGTGCTGCCGGCGCAGCGTGGCCAGATCCCGCCCGTCGAACGGCGGGTGGCCGGTGAGGCATTCGAAGAAGGTGGCGGTGGCGGCGTAGATGTCGCAGGCCGGGCTGGCCGGCGCACCGGACCACTGCTCGGGAGCCATGTAGCGGGGGGTGCCGGTGACAGTGCCACCGGAGGCGGCACCGACCGGCATGGCGATGCCGAAGTCGGCGAGCTTGCTCGCGCCCTCGGCAGTCACCAGCACGTTCTCGGGTTTGTAGTCACGATGTACCACGCCGCGCGCGTGCGCCGCACCGAGCCCGGCCAGGGAACCCTTGAGCACGCAGAGCGCCGACTCCGGTGTGGTGGGGCCCTGCGCACGCAGCATCTGGCGCAGCGACACGCCGTTGACCAACTCCATCACGATCGCCGCCCCGCCGGGCGCCTCGACGTACTCGTAGAGGCGACAGATGTGCGGGTCGTCAATGTCGGCAAGCCGCCGCGCCTCGTCCCGGAAGTCGGCCCGCAACAGCTCGTCGTCGGGCCCGGTGGTCAGATACTTGATCGCCACCGCGGTGCCGGTGGCGTCGTGCACGGCGAGATCGACGCTGCCGGAGGCACCGGCACCGAGCCGACGGACCGGGGTGTAGCCGGAGACCTGCCAACCGTTCATGTCGCCACTATCCGTGCCACGCGCAAGTGAACGGTGCCGCTGAACACGCGATCATTATCGCCACCGCCGCCAGTGACGCCATCGGCCCGGCGGGTGCACCGACCCCACCGGGTGGCCAACTGGTGAGTCGTCCGGTGGGCACGGTCGGCGGCCTACCCGCTGCGCCTGGTGCCGCCGACCGGCGCTGAGCTGCACCGCCCCGACGTTTGACCGGGCTCGGCGACGGAAAGTGTGGCGGGATGAGATGGGCCCGTCACGCCGTACCCGCCGCCGTCACCGCCCTCGCCGCGCTCGCCGCCCGTGACCTGCTGCAACGCGAGCACGCGCTGAGGCGCAACTTCCCGCTGCTGGGTCGCGCCCGCTACCTGCTCGAATCGCTCGGGCCGGAGCTGCGGCAGTACATCGTGGCCGGCAACAACGAGGAACGTCCGTTCACCCGGGACCAACGCCGCTGGGTGTACGCGTCGGCGAAGCGGCAGAACAACTACTTCGGGTTCGGCACCGACAACGACATCGAGTACAGCCCGGGATATCCGGTCATCAAGCACCGCACCTTCGGTCGGGCGGTACCGCCGTCGACGCCGACTACCGGGCACGAGGTGCGGCTGCCGTCGGCGAAGGTGCTCGGAGGCGCGCGACGCCGCACCCACGCGTTCCGCCCCGCATCGGTGGTGACCATCTCCGGGATGAGCTTCGGCTCCCTGTCCGGCCCCGCTGTCGAGGCGTTGAACCGGGGCGCGGCGCTCGCCGGCTGCCTGCACAACACCGGCGAGGGCGGGCTGTCCCCGTATCACCGCAACGGCGGCGAGCTGATCCTGCAACTGGGTACCGCGTACTTCGGCTGCCGCGACGATCGGGGCCGGTTCGACCTGGCCCGGCTCAAGGACGTGGTCGCCGGCGCACCGGTGCGGGCGCTGGAGATCAAGCTCAGTCAGGGGGCCAAGCCCAGCCTGGGTGGCCTGCTGCCGGGGGCGAAGGTGTCGGCGGAGATCGCCGCGACCCGGGGAATCCCGGTCGGACGGGACTGTGTCAGCCCCTCGCGGCACGCGGAGTTCGCCGACTGCGACAGCCTGCTCGACTGGGTGGAACTCCTGGCCACCGAGACCGGTCTGCCGGTCGGTATCAAATCGGCCGTGGGCGACCTCGATTTCTGGACCGAGCTGGCCGACCTGATGCGCGACACCGGCCGAGGCGTCGACTTCGTCACCATCGACGGCGGCGAGGGCGGCACCGGGGCCGCGCCACTGATCTTCACCGACTCCGTGTCGCTGCCGTTCCAGCAGGGCTTCGCCCGGATCTATCCCATCTTCGCCGAACGTGACCTGCACGAGCAGGTCGTCTTCGTCGGCTCCGGCAAGCTCGGCCTGCCCGACAACGCGGTGGTCGCGTTCGCGCTCGGCTGCGACCTGGTGGCCGTGGGCCGGGAGGCGATGCTGGCGATCGGCTGCATCCAGGCGCAGAAGTGCCACACCGACACCTGCCCCACCGGAGTGGCCACCCAGAACGCCTGGCTGACCCGGGGGCTGGACCCGGCATCGAAGTCGGTCCGGGCGGCGCACTACCTCAAGACGCTGCGGCGGGACCTGATGAAGGTCGCCGAGGCGTGCGGGGTGGAGCATCCAGGGCTGATCGACACCGACGCCGTGGAGATACTCGGCGGGCGGACCAGCGCCACTCCGCTGCGCGAGGTGTACGGGTACCAACCTGGCTGGGGCCTACCGTCGGCGGCCGACCGCAAGGCGGTCGTGGAGCTGATGTCCACCGAGGCACCCCAGGGCGGCAGCGCTCCCCCGTCACCGACCGCCCAGCGTTGACGCCCGACGTTTCACACCAGCCGCCGACGGTGGTTTCGAGCCCCGCGCGGGTCGACCGGGGCCGACCCGCGCGCGTCCGGGTCGCCAAAGGACGGATCACGTTCGTGCCATCTCAGCACGGATCAGCGGCAGGCCCCTCCTCCGGCGTCGACCGTCATCACCGTCCTGGGCGGCGTCGCCTGTAGGGCGGGTGGTACCCGACGCGTCGGAACGGTCGAGTGACTGATCCGGACCGACGGGACCGGCCGCCAGAGCAGGTTGACGGTAGCGCCGCCGGGACCCGACAGACGTTGCCGGCCCCGGTAGCCGAGCCGGCGATAGAGACGCAGGTCGTCGTCGTGCACCTCCGCGTACGCGGGCAGGCCGAGGTTGTCCATGTACCGGTGGCTGCCGGCGAGGACGGCGGCGGCCTGACGAGCCCGGTCGGCGTCCGGGGGTGCGGCGAGGAACGCGAGGTGGTTGTGTGCCTCGGCGGGCCGCCGCGCGGCAAGGAGATGGTCGACGCGACGGAAGCGCACGGCGTGTTCGCCGCTGGCGTCGTCGAGTCGCTCGTCGTAGCGGGGTGGCGGCGGGATCGGGCGATAGCGGTGGAACCAGACGGTGGCGGCGGTCCCGTCCTTGAGCAGGAACGCGTCGCCGAACAGCAGGGCGTGCTCGGTCCAGATGCGGGCCACGGCGGCGATCACGGCGGCACGGCGCCGCTCATCGGGCACGAGCCACGCGCCGAGGGACGTGGGGACGATCGTGGCGGTGAGCAGGTCGACGATCCAGTCGACGTCGCACCATCGGGCACGGTTGACCGGCAGGGTGACGTGCATGGTTACTCCTGGTGAGGCATGAAGTCGGAAAAGTAGGTGATGGGCCGGTGCCAGGCAGTCACACGCCGGCAGGCCCGGGACGGTCGACGGTGTAGACCGCCGTCAGGTGTCGCGTCGCGCGGCCACGACCGACGTGGCGGCGCGGAGGTGGCAGCGAGCGGTCAGGCGGGCCGGCTGCGCGGGCGTGGCGAGCGGGAGGGGCGTCTCCGGGTACGCGCCAGCCGGGTCACCCGGCCGCTGACCGCTGGCGGCGACCAGCCGGCCACGGCCATGTCGACCGGGCCGCTGTGCGACGTCGGTGCCGACTCGGCGCCGCTGGTGCCGGGAGCCGGCGACGAGGGCGGCGGACCCGGCGTACGGTCGGCCTGCCCGTCCCGCTCGTGCAGTCCACCGTCGACGATCTCCTCGCCGCTGTGCGGCAGCGAAGCCGCCGGGTGGCCGGACCGGTGACGGATGACGTGGTGGACGGAGCCGATCTGCCGGGCGCTGTCCGCGCCGGCGTCGGCCCGGTCCGGCCTGGCCGGTAGCGCGGGTTCGGCTTCCGGTGCCGGTAGCATGGCGGGATCCGGATCGGGTCGGGGGGTCGGGTCCACCGGTGCCGGAGCGGGTTGGGGCAGCTCGACGACCGGATCCAGCACGTCGAGCACCGGCTCCAGCCCCACCACTACGGAGTCCAGCAGCGGCAACTCGGCATCCAGCAGCTCCACAAGGGCGGCGATGAGCGGCGCTGCGAGCGTCCCGGCCTCGGCGACCACGACGGCCACCTCGTCGCGTACCGCCTCGGGCAGTCGCGCCAGCGGCTCCGCCGATCGGCTGTGGGGCCGGCTCGCAGCTGGCGACCCGGCCGTCCGCTGCGCTGCCGGTGTCGCACCCGCCGGGTGGGCAGCGACCCGAGGTGCGCTCGGCCTCGGTCTCGACATGCTCGGGTCGGTCGACGGTGGCGCATACCCAGCCGGTGGCGCCGGGTCAGCCGGTGGCGCGGTGTCCTGCGGTGGTCGCCCACCGGCAGGTGGTGACGGCGGTTCCGCCGGCCTGGCGTCGGCGGGTGGTTCGGGCTCGTCGGGCGGAAGCGGTCGGGGCGGATCGGACCTGGGCGGTGGGGCCGGCGGCGATGGGGCCGGCGGCGGGGGCTCCGGGGCGGGCGGATCCGACGTGAGTGCCGGGGCGAGCAGACCTCGAACGAGGTCGCCGACGCGGGGCGTTGCTCCGCCCTGAGTGACGGCCGGCGGCTCCCCGGCGGCCCGGGCGGAATCGGCCGAGGCGACGTCGTAGGCGCACCATGCCGCCCCGGCGACCGCGGTCAGGAAACCGAGTCGTAGGACCGCGCGGGCGAGGCCACGCCGTCGTCTCGTCACCGGCGCCTCCCGTGCCCGACCGCCACCCGCTGCGAACGCACCCTAACTCACTGCGACAGCACGGTCACGAGCCACGGGCGTGTCGATCCGCCAGGTTCCCAACTGGTCCAACCAGTTGACGGGTTGATGTGCCCTGGGCCACACTGCCGGGCATGGCATTCGTCCCCGTCACCCGGGCCTCCGTCTCCGACCTGGTCTTCGGACAGTTGCGCGACGCCATCGTCAGTGGCACCTACCGCACCGACGACACGCTGCCCGGCGAACGGGAGCTGGCGACGACCTTCCAGGTGAACCGACATGCGGTCCGGGAGGCGCTGCGTCGGTTGCAGCAACTCGGCCTGGTCCGGATCAGCCAGGGCGGGGCCACCCGGGTGCTGGACTGGCGGGTGCACGCCGGTCTGGATCTCGCGCTGTCGCTGGTGCGCTCCGGCGACGTACTGCCGGTCGCCACCCTGGTCCGCGACATGATGGACATGCGGGCCTGCATCGGCGTCGACGCGGCCCGGCTCTGCGCCCGCCGGGCCGACGACGCGGCGCGGCGACGGATCGTCCGCGCGGTGGAGGAGTTCGCCGACCTCGCACCCGATCTGACCGCGATGGGTGAGGCCAACATCGCCGTCTGGCGGTTGATCCTGGACGGCTGCGGCAACACCGCGTACCTGCTGGCCTTCAACAGCCTGGTGGCCGGCGCCCTGGCGGTGGCCGAGGTGCCGCCCCAACGGCGCGCCACCGAACTGCTCGACGTCACCGGGCACCGCCGGCTGGCGTCGGCAATCGCCGACGGCCGGGACGTCGAGGCCGCCGAAGAGGCCCGATCGCTGCTCACCGCCGCGCTCACCGCCCCGACCAGAAAGGACAGCCGGGCATGATCCCCGCCGTGCTCTACGCCATCCCCGCGTTCCTCCTGCTCATCACCGTCGAGGCGCTGTCGTACCGGTTCGCGCCCGACGACGCCGAACGGGGTTACGAGGCCCGGGACACCACCACCAGCCTGACCATGGGGGCCGGCAGCCAGGTGATCGGCGTGCCGTGGAAGCTGCTCACGATCGGCCTGTACGCCGCCGCCTACACGATCTCGCCGTTCAGTCTCTCCCCCGGCGACTGGTGGGTCTGGGTGTTGTTGTTCTTCGCCGACGACTTCGCCTACTACTGGTTCCACCGGGCCCACCACGAGGTGCGACTGCTGTGGGCGGGACACGTGGTGCACCACTCCAGCGTGTTCTTCAACTTCTCCACCGCGCTGCGGCAGAGCTGGACACCGATGACCTCGCTGCCCTTCTGGCTGGGCCTGGCCCTGCTCGGCATTCCACCGTGGATGATCTTCCTTCAGCAGTCGATCAGCCTGCTCTACCAGTTCTTCCTGCACACCGAGCGGATCAACCTGCTGCCCCGACCGATCGAGTTGCTGTTCAACACCCCCTCACATCACCGGGTGCACCACGGCTCGAACGACGAGTACCTGGACCGCAACTACGGCGGCATTCTGATCATCTGGGATCGACTCTTCGGGACCTTCCAGGCTGAGGGCGACGCGGTCCGGTACGGCCTGACCAAGAACATCGGCACCTACAACCCGCTGCGGGTGGCGACCCACGAGTACGCGGCCATCTGGCGGGACCTGCGCACCGCCAGGTCCTGGCGGGAGCGGCTCGGGTACCTGCTGCGCCGCCCGGGCTGGCAGCCGGCCCGATGAACACCGCGACCGGCACCGGCCGGAGGCTGGTGGACACGCGGCTGCGGCGGCCGGACCGGGATGGGGTGTTGCTCTGGGCGTTCGCCGTCGTGGCGGCCGTCGAACTGGTCGCCGTCGCCACCGACGTGCTCGCGGTGCAGTGGTTGGCCAAGCCGCTGCTGGCGCCGCTGTTGCTGGCCTGGCTGTGGCGGGTCCGCGCGGCGAACGCCCCGATCGCGGTCGGCCTGCTGCTCGCCACCGCCGGAGACGTCGCGCTGCTGATGCCGTCGGACGCCGCGTTCCTGGTCGGGATGGGCTGTTTCCTCGGCACCCAGTTGGCGCTCGTCACCGCGTTCGTGGGTCACCGCCGGGCCCGACCGGCGGCGCTGGCCGGGTACCTGGCGCTGTGGGTGGTGGCGAACGCGCTGCTGTGGCCGCGGCTGGGCGAGCTGCGGCTGCCGGTGCTCGGGTACAGCCTGGCGCTGTGCCTGATGGCGGCGACCGCGACCGCGCTCGGTCTGCGGGTCGCGCTCGGCGGCGCGCTGTTCCTCTTCTCGGACCTGTTGATCGGCCTCGGTGCGGCCGGTACGACGGTGCCCGGACACAGCGTGCTGGTGATGGCGACCTACAGCGCCGCACTGTTCCTGATCAGCACCGGCTGGGCAGCGGCGAGCCGGCACCGACCCTAATGGCCCTGGTAGAGGGCGGCGACCTCGTCGGCGAAATGATCCTGCACCGCCTCCCGCTTGATCTTGAGCGTGGGGGTGAGTTCCCCGTCCACCTCGGTGAGATCCCGGTGCAGGATCCGGAAGGTCTTGACCTGTTCGGCCCGGGAGATGCTGCGGTTGGCCCGGTCGATCGCCATCTGGATCTCGCCACGTAACGCCGGATCGTCCCGCAACGCGGACACCGACGCCCCGGGGTGCCCGTGCTGCTCCCGCCAGCGCGTCCACGCCTGCGGGTCCACCGTCACCAGCGCGGCGACGTAGGGGCGACCGTCGGCGACCAGCATCACCTGACTGATCAGCGGATGCGCTCGGATCCGCTCCTCGATCGGCGCAGGCGCGATGTTCTTGCCGGCGGCCGTGACCATGATGTCCTTCGTCCGTCCGGTGATCCGCAGGAAGCCGCCGTCGTCGATCGTGCCGAGGTCGCCGGTACGCAGCCACCCGTCGTCGGTCAACGCCGCCCGGGTGGCCTCCGGGTTGTTCCAGTAGCCGCCGAACACCACCTCGCCCCGGGCGTGGATCTCGCCGTCGTCGGCGATGCGGATCCGTACCCCCGGCAGTGGTTTCCCGACCGTGCCGATCCGCATCGCCGTCGGCAGGTTCGCGGTAAGCGCGGGGGAGGTCTCGGTCAACCCGTACCCCTCCAGCACGGTGATTCCGGTGCCCCGGAAGAAGTGACCCAGCCGCTCCCCCAGCGGCGCGCCGCCCACGATGGCCATCCGGCACCGTCCGCCGAGTGCGGCGCGCAACCGGCGGTACGCGGCGAGGTCGAACACCAGGTGCGCCAGGCGGAGCAGCCTTCCGGGGCCACGTGACGTGTCCAGCGCGCGGCTGTACCGCACGGCCG